>NZ_JAGGME010000001.1:1482500-6505988 GCF_017875165.1 Pseudomonas sp. PvP089 | reverse complement strand
CTTCTCGGGCGATCGAGGCGCGGCCGGTGTCGGCATACAAGGTGTCGAACAGGGCGCTCATCCGCTGCAGAGCGGTGTCTGCCAGCTTGCGGATGGCGCGCAGGGGGTGAGTCGCTGGCACGAAGTCATCGAGCTTGGCGACAGTGAACAAGGATTCCTGAGTGATATCGGCGCCACGCATGGAAATCGGGGTTCCCGGCAGATTGGAGCCGATATCGTAAACCTTACACGGCAAAGTCAGACAGGCCGTAGGCGAATTTCAACAGGCTGCTAGCCACCGCGCTGGCCGTGTCCGGCATCACCCGGCACGGTAAGCGCGTGCGCTTCTACTCCACGGTCGATCTGGTCAATCTGCTGGAGCGCGAAAAACACGACGGCAAAGCCGGGCGGATCGCCCAGGCACTGCTGCGCATGGATCTGGTCATCCTCGACGAACTGGGTTATCTGCCGTTCAGCCAGGCTGGCGGTGCGTTGCTGTTTCACCTGCTGTCCAAGCTGTACGAACACACCAGCGTGGTGATCACCACCAACCTGAGCTTCGCCGAATGGTCGAGCGTGTTCGGCGACGCCAAGATGACCACCGCCCTGCTGGATCGGCTGACCCACCACTGCCACATCGTCGAAACCGGTAACGAGTCCTATCGCCTGCAACACAGTAGCTTGGCGGCCCAGGCCAAGATCAAATCACGGGAGCGAAAGCGTAAGGGCGGCCAGGAACCGGAGGACGATGAGCCGTTCTGATTTCATGGCGACGACGGCCTGCTACATGGCTGCGTGTGGCAGGTCTTAAACAACTGAACTGGGCTAGCGAAGGAGTGGGGGCAACAGCAGCTGCGCTGGTAGACTTATCCACAGTTGCTGGTAACAAAATCAGCAATCCGCCCTGGGTCAAATTTCAATCGGCAGGGTGGGTCAATTTTCCATCAGCGCCAACACACTAAGCAACCATCAGAAAATTTTGACTGTACGCCAAAAAATTCGCATCTACCAGCATCTAAACAGGCGTTGTTGATTATCATAAAACACTGACACTGTATTATATAATCGTGCTTTTGTGTTATTTTTTTAATATTTACTGATTACGTACTTGCTTAACCACTCAGTTGCGCTAGAATTAATAGACGCGAAATTTAAATCTCTAATTTTCCAACACTTAGTAAAACCTCGTTTGCCATCCCACTACCATTGTAGGAGCAAATCAGGAGACATAAAAAATTAGCGGTAGCGTGCCTGGCCCTCTAGATAAGTATTGGAGACTGTAATGAAGTTTGAAAAGTCACAGACAGCAATCGACCACCTGACTCCCGAGCAACACCGAATTACCCAGGAGGCGGGCACCGAAAGGCCCTTCACGGGCGAGTACAACGACAACAAGGAGCCTGGCATCTACGTCGACATAGTGTCGGGAGAGCCACTGTTCGCTTCGACGGACAAGTTCGATTCGGGTACTGGCTGGCCCAGCTTCACCAAGCCGATCGTTTCGGCAAACGTGAACGAGGTGCGGGACAGCGCACACGGCATGGTCCGGACGGAGGTCAGGTCAGTACACGCAGACAGTCATCTCGGCCATGTGTTCCCCGATGGTCCTTCCGACCGCGGCGGTCTGCGGTACTGCATCAACTCAGCGTCCCTTCGCTTCATCCCGCGCGACGAGATGGAGTCCGAGGGATACGGTGAATATCTCGATCAAGTAGAGGAGGCTTAACATGCATCAGCGCGCTGTTCTCGCAGGAGGATGTTTCTGGGGCATGCAGGATCTGATCCGCAAGCGGCCCGGCATCATCTCGACCCGTGTGGGTTACACGGGCGGCGATATTCCGAACGCCACGTATCGTAATCACGGCACGCATGCCGAGGGGATCGAGATTGTCTTCGACCCGACAGTGACGAGCTACCGGAACATCCTGGAATTCTTCTTCCAGATCCACGATCCGACGACGCTGAACCGCCAGGGCAATGATCGTGGGCTCTCCTACCGGTCGGGCATCTATTATGTCGACGAGGAGCAGAAGCGCGTCGCCGAGGATACGATCGCCGATGTGGATGCCTCGGGGCTGTGGGATGGCAAAGTGGTGACCGAGGTCCAGCCGGTCGGCGAGTTCTGGGAGGCCGAGCCCGATCACCAGGATTATCTGGAGAAGCGCCCGGGCGGCTACACCTGCCACTTCGTCCGTCCCGGCTGGGTGCTTCCGAAGCGCCAAAAGGTTGACGACGTACAGCCAGCGGCCGGGACCGCGGCGGAATAGGCTTCACTGCCGTTGCCACTGCGCCGGTCCGGTCCGCAATCTTCGTGACCGCGTCGTTCAGCGACGCGGTCATCGAACCCTACTTCAGAGTGACGGCTCGTTCCAGTCAGTCGCCATCGCAACACCAGGATCGCAGATTTATGCCAGACCTCTCGTCCTTTCCGATCACGCAGCGCTGGCCGGCATCTCATCCCGATCGCCTGCAACTCTACGCAGCCCCTACGCCCAATGGCGTCAAGGTCTCGATCATGCTTGAGGAGACTGGCCTGGCGTACGAGCCCCACCTGATCGACATCTCGAACAACGAGTCGAAGGATCCGGCGTTCGTGTCGCTGAACCCGAACGGACGCATACCGGCGATCATCGATCCGGCTGGCCCTGACGGTAGACCCATCGCCTTATGGGAATCCGGTGCGATCCTCCTCTATCTGGCCGACAAGACGGGTCAGTTCATCTCCACCGAACCAGGCCAGCGTTACGAGACCCTAGCGTGGGTGTTCTTTCAGATGTCGGCCATCGGGCCGATGTTCGGTCAGCTCGGCTTCTTCCTGCGATTTGGCGGCAAGGACTATGAGGACAAGCGGCCGCAACAGCGCTTTATCGACGAATCCACGCGTCTGCTGGGGATTCTGGATCGCCGGCTGGAAGGCCGCGACTGGATCGTCGACGACTATTCGATCGCGGACATCGCGACGCTCGGCTGGGTGAATGCGCTGGTGGAATTCTACGCTGCGGGTGACATCCTTGGCCTCAGCAGCTTTTCGAACGTCCGCGCATGGCTTGGACGCGGGCTGGCTCGACCGGCCGTCCAGCGTGGCCTCCACATTCCCGCGAGGCCAGCATGAGCATCATCGCCGCCTATTATTACAACGAAGGCAAGCGAGTTCGCGAAATCGCGCTCGATGAGCACGTCAAGTTGGGCGAGAGTCGCTCGGGCTTCTGCTGGATCGCGCTTAGCGAACCCACCCCCGAGGAACTACTCGCGATCCAAAGGACATATAATCTTCATCCGTTGGCGATCGACAACGCGATGCACCCGCTGTGCCCGCCCAAGCTCGAGGTCTACAACGATGAGTTGTACGTCGTCGCGCAGACCGCCGAGCTGGTCGGCGACCGGATCAGCTACGGCAAGATGGCGATCTTCACCGGTCACAATCACCTTATCACCGTGCGGCACGGCAATGCCGGAGCGCTGGGCAAACTTCGGGAGCAACTCGAGGCATCGCCGACGCAGTTCGGCAAGGGTGTCGACTATGTGCTGCACGCGATCTTGCATCGCGTGGTCGACCAGTATCTGCCCATCTTCGAAATGATCGAGGACGACGTCCTGGCGATGGAGCGACGGTCGCTGCACGATTTCCTCGGGCCAGAAGAGGTGGCGCGAATCTTCGAACTAAGGTCCGAACTCACGCGGTTCCAGCGCACGCTCGGGGCTATGGCCGAGCTGGTGCGAAAGCTCGTTCGCGGCCACTTTCCCTGCATCAGCGCCGAAATGACACCATATTTCCACGACGTCGCGGACCATGTCCACCGCGTGCAGTCCATGGTCGACGGCCTCCTGCTTGTCCTGTCCACGGTCTTTGAGGCCAGCAGCCTTCTTGAAGCGCAAAGGACGGGGGTGATCACCCGCCAGC
This sequence comes from Pseudomonas sp. PvP089, assembly GCF_017875165.1. Lineage (NCBI taxonomy): Bacteria > Pseudomonadati > Pseudomonadota > Gammaproteobacteria > Pseudomonadales > Pseudomonadaceae > Pseudomonas > Pseudomonas sp. PvP089. The sequence continues at coordinate 6,502,108 of NZ_JAGGME010000001.1, read as the reverse complement.
TGGCGGCTTGGGCGGCAATACTGGCAGTCCCGACGGCGATCGCTGGAATATACGGCATGAACTTTAAGCACATGCCGGAGCTGGACACGGCCTACGGATACTTTGTCGTGCTCGGAGTGATAGCGATATCGTGCGTTTTCCTATTTGTGCGCTTCAAGAAGGCTAAGTGGCTGTGAATACTGCCCATCGTTTTCTTCGCCGTCATCTGACGGTTACAGCGGGCCTTATACGGAAGCTTGTCCAATCCAACTCAAGATGAAGGTGCGTCCATGACATAGCAGCTGACCGACGCTCTACAAGCAGTTCAGTCCTTCATCGCCAAGGGCTAAGACCGCGAATAGCGCGTCAAGGACAGCAATCTCGTCGATCTCGAGCCAGGATCAACCATCGGTCCGTGCGGCATCTGCGTCGACGCGGCGTTTCGCCTCGGAAGCGGTGATGATGGCGATAACGCCTCCACCCTCTACGCGATCACCGATCCGGCGACCGAGCATAAGGGCCTGTTGATCGACGTGTTCGATGAAATCTGCTACCGCGACCCAGTTCAAGAGTCGGGACCTCAATGTAGAAGAAGTTGACTAACGAGCATTCGCGTCATCCGATCAAGCAAGCTGGAGACATTTATGAAAGCCATTGGTTACAAGGTTCCGGGACCCATCGCCGCGGATGCCGCGCTGGTCGACATCAATCTGCCTCGGCCTGTCGCTGCAGGATACGATATCCTGGTTGAGGTGAAGGCCGTCTCGGTCAACCCGGTCGACTACAAGGTCCGCAACAGCACGCCGCCGGCAGATGGCGATTGGAAGGTGCTGGGATGGGATGCCGCCGGGATTGTGCGCGAGGTCGGCCCCGACGTCACGCAGTTCGAGTTAGGCGACGAGGTCTATTATGCCGGATCGATCACACGGCCCGGTACCAATGCGGAGTTCCATCTCGTCGACGCCCGGATTGTCGGTCACAAACCTGCGTCGCTCTCCTGGGCGGAAGCGGCGGCGCTGCCGCTGACGACGTTGACGGCCTGGGAGGCGATGTTCGACCGCCTGGACGTGGCGAAGCCCGTACCCGGTGCGGCGGAGGCGATCCTCATCATCGGTGGCGCGGGCGGGGTTGGGTCGATCGCCGTCCAGATCGCGCGACAGCGCACGGACCTCACCGTCATCGCCACAGCCTCTCGACCGGAAACCCAAGAGTGGGTAAGAGGGCTTGGAGCTCACCACGTCATCGACCATTCTCGTCCGCTCGCGCCACAGATCGCCGAACTCGGCATCGGTGCTCCCGCTTTCGTCTTTTCGACCACACATACCGAGCAACATGTCGCCGACATCGCCGAACTGATCGCCCCACAAGGACGGTTCGGACTGATCGACGATCCCAAGGCATTCGATATCATGGTTTTCAAGCGCAAGGCGGTGTCGATCCACCACGAGCTGATGTTCACGCGGTCGATCTACGGCACGCCCGACATGAATGAGCAGGGCGAGATTCTGGATGCGATGGCAGCGCTGGTTGACGACGGCAAAATCCGCACGACGCTGACCCGGCGACTGTCGCCGATCAATGCCGCCAATCTGAAGACGGTGCATGCACTGATCGAAAGTGGCGCGGCTAAAGGCAAGATCGTCCTCGAAGGCTTCTAACGACCGCGATCGCCAAACATCTTGTCCAACCTCAAAAAGCCGAACGGGTTATGCCCCAGCGATGCGGATTCCACGGTCATCTGGCCACCCATTCCATGAGCATCTGACCACCGATTCCACGGTGATCCGGCCACCCATTCCACGCGCATCCGGCCACTGATTCCACGGCCATCCGGCCACTCAACCGGGCAGGCAGTAACGCAGGATTTCTTCACTACCATCGACCTCTTTTTCGAAGCAGAGAGGTCGTCGTGGAGCGTTTATCCATGCGTAAGATTCGCGAAGTACTACGTCTCAAGTTCGAGGTCGGACTATCGGCTCGCCAGATTGCGGTCAGCGTGCAGGTCGGTCGTGTCACCGTCGGCGACTACCTCAATCGTTTTGCCGCCAGCGGTCTCAGTTGGCCCTGTTCGTTGTCCGATGCCGAGTTGGAGCAGCAACTGTTCCCGCCGGCCCCGGCGGTTGCCAGTGAGAAGCGGCCTTTACCCGATTGGGCATGGGTGCATGCCGAACTGCGCCGCCCCGGCGTAACCCTGGCGCTGCTCTGGCAGGAGTACCGCCTGAGCCAGCCTCAGGGCTTTCAGTACAGCTGGTTCTGTGAGCACTACCGAGCCTGGCAGGGCAAGCTGGACGTGGTGATGCGTCAGGAGCACCGCGTCGGCGAGAAGCTGTTCGTCGACTATGCCGGCCAGACGGTGCCGGTTATCGACCGCCACAGCGGCGAGATCCGCCAGGCGCAGGTGTTCGTCGCGGTGCTTGGCGCGTCCAGCTACACCTTCGCCGAAGCCACCTGGTCGCAGCAGCTGCCGGACTGGCTAGGCTCGCATACCCGTTGCTTCGCCTTCCTCGGCGGCGTGCCGGAGATCGTGGTGCCGGACAACCTGCGCAGCGCGGTGAGCAAGAGCCATCGCTACGAGCCGGACATCAACCCGAGCTACCGCGATCTGGCCGAGCATTATGGCGTGGCGGTGGTGCCGGCGCGGGCGCGTAAGCCGCGCGACAAGGCTAAGGCCGAGGTCGGCGTGCAGGTGGTCGAGCGCTGGATCCTCGCCGCGCTGAGGAACCGCCAGTTCTTCTCCCTGGACGAACTCAACACAGCCATCGCGGCGCTGCTGGACAGGCTCAACCGACGACCGTTTCGCAAGCTGCCGGGCTCCCGGCAGTCGGCCTTCGAAGCTCTGGATCGTCCGGCGCTGCGCCCCCTGCCGGAGCAACCCTACGTCTACGCCGAGTGGAAGAAGGCGCGGGTGCACATCGACTACCACGTCGAGGTCGATGGGCATTACTACTCGGTGCCGTATCAACTGGTGAAGAAGCAGCTGGAGGTGCGCCTGACGGCGCGCACCGTCGAGTTTTTCCACGCCAACCAGCGAGTGGCCAGCCACCTGCGCTCAATGCACAAGGGCCGGCACAGCACGCAGGCCGAGCACATGCCCAAGAGCCATCGCGAGCATGCCGAGTGGACGCCGCAGCGGCTGATCCGCTGGGCCGAGCAGACCGGGCCGAACACCGCCGGCGTGATCAGCCACATCCTCGAGCGGTGCATCCATCCGCAGCAGGGTTACCGGGCCTGCCTGGGCATCCTGCGCCTGGGCAAGACTCATGGCGAAGTGCGCTTGGAGCTGGCCTGCCGACGCGCCCTCAGCCTCGGCGCGTGCAGCTACAAGAGCCTCGAATCGATCCTGCGCCAGGGCCTGGAAAGCCTGCCGCTGGCTCAAGCCAACCTGCCGCTGCTGCCGGACGACCACGCCAACCTGCGCGGCCCCGGCTACTACCACTGAACACAAGGAAACTCACCATGCTGCCCCATCCGACCCTGGACAAGCTGCAAACCCTGCGCCTGCACGGCATGCTCAAGGCGCTGAACGAACAACTGAAAACCCCAGACATCGACAGCCTGAGCTTCGAGGAACGCCTCGGCCTGCTGGTCGACCGCGAGCTGACCGAACGCGATGACAAGCGCCTGAGCAGCCGCCTGCGCCAGGCCCGGCTCAAGCACAACGCCTGCCTCGAAGACATCGACTACCGTAGCCCGCGCGGACTGGATAAGGCGCTGATCCTGCAACTGAGCAGTGGCCAGTGGCTGCGCGACGGCCTCAACCTGATCATCGGCGGCCCCACCGGTGTCGGTAAAACCTGGCTGGCCTGCGCCCTGGCCCACCAGGCCTGCCGAGAGGGCTACAGCGTGCGTTACCTGCGCTTGCCGCGCCTGTTGGAAGAGCTGGGCCTGGCCCATGGCGACGGGCGCTTCGCCAAGCTGATGAGCAGCTACGCCAAGACCGACCTGCTGATCCTCGATGACTGGGGCCTGGCCCCGTTCACCGCCGAACAGCGGCGCGACATGCTGGAGCTACTGGACGACCGCTACGGCCAGCGCTCGACCATCGTCACCAGCCAGATGCCGGTGGACAACTGGCACGAGCTGATCGGCGACCCGACCCTGGCCGACGCCATCCTCGACCGCCTGGTGCACAACGCTTATCGGATCAATCTGAAGGGTGAATCAATGCGCAAACGGACGCAGAAATTGACGACGCCGGGCACCTCAGACTAACAATGCCACCCCTGCGTCGCTGCGCTCCGACTGCCCGGCCGGATGGCCGTGGAACAGGTGGCCAGATGGCCGTGGAATGCCTGGCCAGATGAGCGTGGACTGGGTGGCCGGATGGCGTGGAATCCGCACCCCAGCGATGAGAATCCCATGACCAAATCTATTGCCACCGCCTCGATCAACCGCGAAACCGCAGTCGCCCTCATCGACGCGGCGCTCGCTGCGGCCCGTGCCATCGGCATCCCGGCTGCCGTCGCCGTCGTCGACGCCACCGGTAACCTGCGCGCGTTCGAGCGCACCGACGATGCGCCGTTCCTTACCGTCGATGTTGCCATCGACAAGGCCTGGAGTTCCGCCTCGTTTGGGTTCCCGACCCATGTCTGGAACGACTATGTGACCAACGATCCAAAAGTGGCGCCGCTAGCCTATCGCCCTCGGATGGTCGCTGTCGGCGGCGGTTATCCGATTCTGGAGGATGGGAAGTTGATCGGCGGCATAGGCATCTCCGGAGGCAACTATCAGCAGGATCAGGATGCGTGCGTCGAGGCACTCATGAAAATCGGGTTCCAGTTGCCAGCCTGACGACTGTGAGGCCATCACCGGTGGTAATGGCCAACAGATCCAACCTTTGAGAGGCCTAATGATGGAAGCGTTCGTCGTCTTTACGCGGGAAGAAACCAGCGACCCACATGCACTCGCAACCTATTCTGCAGGCGTCGGACCATCGTTCGATGGTCACGACGTTACCTTTCTCGCCGCTTATGGCGCGATCCAGCATTTGGAGGGGCCGCCCATCGAAGGGGCCGTAATCTTGCGTTTCCCGACGATGCAGGCCGCTCGCGACTGGTATGACAGTCCCGCCTACCAAACCATCGCTGCTCATCGCTTTGCCGGTTCCCGTTACCGCGCCTTTATCATTGAAGGGCGGCGGTGACATACCGACAGAAGCACTTCGGCGCTGACCACGAGGTATCGGCGTGTGAACTCGCATCTTGGGAATCTGTGGGGGGGACCAAGACAGCGGCGCTAGGGGCTCATATCGTCGATCGGATCAGAGAGTTGCTCGGCGAGAATGGGTTATCTATTGCCGAGCTGACGGAGCGGAGCCGCCCTCTCCCAACGGATTGATTCAATCGTTGACGCTCCTCCTATCCGGATCCGGGTTTTCGCACGCTGATCAACAGAGTTACAGCGCGCAACGCCTGTAGTGGGCATCAGGGGATGGGTGGCAATCAGGATGATTGCCCACCTTCCAACGATTAACCTTGCTCAAGTTGCTTCACTAGTCGCTCCGCGTCGAGATGGAAGTCCGAGAAAACAATGCTACCGCCAGCGTCGATAACCGTAAACCACGGAGTTCCTCGTGTGCGGTAGTCTTCCATGAAGGTTGGAAACGGCGAGCCGGTCGGTTGCTCGTCGTGACCGAAAACGATAGGAAGCTCATACTTGAGCTGGTTCACGCGCAACTTCTCGAAGGTATTCTCATGCGTTCCTTCGAAGACGGTCTGGATCACTGCGAACCCCACGTCTTTTGAGCTCAACGCTGCATGCAACTTTTGTAGCGTCGGAAACCCATGCAAATGGCAACCTTGGCACCAATGCTGGAAGGCAAACAAGATTTTCGGGCCGGGCCCGATATCTGACAGTTTGAACGGCGCGATACTTTCCCCATCTTTGCCAATCCATTTTTGCACCCGCAGCTCAGGCGCTTGTCGTTCGATCTCGTTCATCTGATCCTCCAACCCCGATACAGAAGCTTAGTGGATGATCGCGCGTCGCGACGGTGCGCGAACGTCCGACCTTATTTTCCCTATTTCCTGAAGCCAGAATAGATCAGATCGACATTTCGTCCTTAATATACTCAAGCTGCCGGCGAGCGCGAACTGGGCAACCATGCGCTGGTGAGCCTTGAGCTTTGCACGCTGCCCATCCGTTTGAGAGCGAACCTGCAACTTCCGCTCCGCATACCGCAGATCAGCGTACGCAGCCTTGGGGTTATCTACCCTATAGCCATTGGGTATTGGGAATCATGCTGGCCTGACGCTATGTTCGATACGCGATTTTTTACGATGATAGAGCATCTGTATCTGATTTTTAGTCGATTGGCTTATTCGGCGGATGTGCGGGCAAATGCTTTACGCAGAGTACTGAAATGAAGGCCGGCTTCGGTCTGCCGTATCGAGCAAGAGGGGTCACTATGGTCACCAGAGGTTTCACCGGTCGCGGTTCAGGCGACCAGTCCGATCGGATTCCGCCAGGTCAGCATCTGGTGGAGGATTTCCCTGTTCTGTCGGCCGGCCCTACGCCGAGGGTAGAGCCCTCCGACTGGAAATTCACAGTCAAAATTGGTCCGAAGCCCGTCAAAACGTGGAATTGGGGCGAATTCAACACTCTACCAAAGACCCAGGTGACAAAGGATATTCACTGCGTCACCTCTTGGTCCAAACTGGATACCGTTTGGGAGGGTGTACTCATTGAAGACATCCTTGCAGATGCAGAGCTTGATCGGCCTACCGATTTCGTCTTGGCGCACTGCTACGATAATTATTCGACAAACGTCCCTCTGACGGATCTGCTTTCCGGGAAAGCGATGGTCGCCCTCAGTTATGCGGGCAAGCCACTTTCCCGCGATCATGGGGGGCCGGCGCGTCTTCTAGTGCCGCACCTTTACTTCTGGAAATCCGCCAAATGGGTGAATGCGCTGCAATTCACGACGCGTGACGAGGCCGGCTTTTGGGAGCTGCACGGCTATCACATCTACGGCGATCCGTGGCGCGAACAACGATACACCCATGACTGAAAACGAAGCGCAAGTCCGTTCGTGGCAATCATGCGTGATCGACGACATCATCCAGCAAACACCGAGTATCAAGAGCTTCTTCCTTCGGTTGAGCAAGCCGTTCGCGCACACCGCAGGTCAGCACGTCGATATCCGGCTGACCGCGCCCGACGGCTACAGTGCAATGCGCAGCTACTCGATCGCGTCATCGGCAGTTTCGACCCCGATCGTCGAGATAGCTATCGAGCGCATGCCGGATGCCGAAGTTTCGCCGTTTTTTCACGACATCGCGGCGATTGGTGACGAAATCGAAGTTCGCGGTCCGCTCGGTGGCCATTTCCTTTGGCCTGAGCCTGCCATAGATCCGGTTCTGTTGATCGGGGGAGGCTCCGGCCTCGTGCCGTTGATGGCAATGATCCGGCAGCGCCGCGCATTGGCCCAAGCCGTTCCGACAGCGTTGCTCCTGTCCGCACGAACCGCCGAGGACGTTCTCTTCTCAGAAGAACTTCATTGCATCGAAATCAGCGATCCGGCGTTCGTCCTGGCGCTCGCGATTACGCGCGAGAAACCGGTTCGCGCATCGGACTTTGCGCGACGGATCGACGGCATGATGGTCCAAGAAATTCTAACCAGGCTTCAGGGAAAGCCGACGCAAGTGTTCGTCTGCGGGTCTAACGGATTCGTCAACATCGCAACCGATAGCGCGCTGCTGGCGGGCTTGGACGCCTCCATCATCAAGACGGAGCGCTACGGGGGCTAGCGGCGCGAGCTATCTCACGTCGCGCCGATCGTAGACGTGCGCCCTGGGAAGCTTTGGCGATCAACGTGAACCGTTTTGCCGAACACAGTCTTCGTACCCCCCGGCCTCTAGAACGCCTTCGCTCGCGATACCTGGCTCGACATCAAGCTCAATTTGAAAGTTCCTGCACTATCCGTCGTCCTGATATGCTCGACCAGCATGATGGGCGATTCGAGCGGGACCGCTTCCGTCCCAATCGAGGCTCGGTTACCTTAGAGCATCGGCTCGGCGCTACAGGAGGCGCGTGCGGCCTCTGCCTGGCGGTGAAAGCACTTTGGGCCATGTCGCCTGGATAGCGGCCAATCGTCAGCATCTGCTCCGATGTCGGCCAAGGTGCAGTCGCCATCTTTGAACGCCGCGAATTGGAGATCAACGCCATGACAGCGATCCGCGTGCAACTGCCGGAGATGCAATATGACAACTGATGTATTGCTGTACACCACGAATTGGTGCCCGTTCTGCCGCCGAGCGAAGGCGCTCCTCAAGGAAAAGGGCGTGCGATGGAAGGAGCTCGATATTGAGGCGGATCCGGCTCACCGGCAGGCCATGGCGGAAGCGTCGGGGCGAAGCTCCGTGCCGCAGATCTTCATCAATGGCACCCTTATCGGTGGCTCCGATGAGCTATTCGCGCTCGATGTCAGAGGCGAGCTCGACAAACTTCTCGGGCGCAACCCGCCTGCCACCTGAGGAGGTGCGGCTTGGGGCAGCCAGCCCGCGAGCCTTCGCCGGTTGATGAATACAAAAGGAGAGTCCGTTGGTCTCAGCCATCTGGAAAGACACTACTATCGCCACAAGCGACGAAACAGTCATCGTCGAGGGAAATCACTACTTCCCACCGTCAGGAGTCGACCTGAGCCTGCTTGAGATGAGCCCGCACACATCTGTCTGTCCGATCAAAGGCGCCGCGCGCTTCTTTCATGTTCGCGCGGGTGACGCGCTCAACGTGAACGCCGCTTGGACCTATCCCGCCCCCACTCCGGATGCCGAGGGTATCCGGGATTACATCGCTTTCTGGAAAGGCGTGGACGTTGCCTAGCAGACTGGACGGACGACTTCGCTGATAGCCATGCGGGCGCCGACATCTCAATTATCCTGCCCACCCCGGGCCTCGTCGGCTGCAGGAATCTGCCCGGCACCTTAGCGCGACCCGGCACTGGCGGTCTCGCACCCGCCGCGCCTCTGTTCTATCAATAAGGATGGATGACATGGAGCATTCCGAGTTCGATGCCGCTTTCGCGAAGCTTGCGGAGGGATACAGAGAAGGGACTTATGAAGGCCGGCGTTTCAGCTTGATCGTCCGGCGATCTGGGGACGGACGTCGCAACAGTCTGTTCGCCAGGGAGTTGGACGGGACTGACATTGTCAGCTTCAACCTCTTCCGCGTTACATCAGATAGGACATTGTTGAAGCCGTGCGAAATGTCCGCCGAAAAGGTCGTAGCGTTCGTGCTGGAGTTCCGACCGGACACCTGACGGGCAGAAGAAGATCCCGGCCAACCGGCGCGCCTGCGACGGCCGGCTATCTAAGGCTGCGCAAGCCTATAGCCGCAGCTCATTGCACTTCGTCTGGCGAGGAATTCAACATCGATACGTCGCCATCCGCGGGGATATCGGTACAGGCGCCCGTGTAAGCCAGATTGAGAAATCCTAAGCGATGACTAACACCAATGACGCCACCCTTCCGACACATTCTATTCTTGAGGAATGCACAGCGATGGCTGTCGTCAACGCTCTGAAGATTATTCTGAAGAACAGCTACGCGATCTACCTTAAGACAAAAAATGCCACTCGGGCGCATCCCGCCCCTACTTCAGGGACTTTCACTTGCTTCTCGCTCTGTCACTCACAGCATCGGCACGCCCATGACGCATGGTATCCAGGCCTCATAATTTTCCCATATAACCTTCTTGTCTTTTGCGCACCCAGAAAGACTCGAGGCTTTAACTGGACAGATGAGCCCTCGAGGGTAGTGTTCACCTGATTGGCTTTCTCATATCTGATGTTGATTCGCACAGTGTGCCAACCAGGTGATAGTTTCAAAAAACCTGCGCTTCAGAGCGAATTAGACGATCTTCGATAAGAGCGATCCGCCTCAAAATCCAAAACATCTAACATTGTCCTAGAGCCATATTTGTACCTAGTACTATGGCGCTCCCATTAACACATTTGATGATGCACAGAAAACTTAGCTCATGATAGCTTTCAGCTAACAGCTATTCGGAAGCCCGAAAGGATTCAACCGTTTAAGCGTGAACCGTCGATTATAAATACTTTCGTAAGTTAGCTTTAAAGGACGCTTTTAGTCCTTGTAAATACGCATTACGACTCCACAGCTACCAAATCCATACGGCGCCAGCAACCATTAAAACACCCGACACTACTAAAACAATAGTAGAGGCGCGATTGCTGCCTTTCAAAGTATGACCAACACCCACATCCATAACTAGGTGTCGAATTCCGGCTACGAGATGATAAATAAATGAAGAGTATACCAACCAGAAACTAACTTTGCCGAAAGGTGAAGAAAAAATCTCCTTGACTTCATTAAAACCCTTTTCTGACTCCAACGATTTGCTCAGCATATACAGTATCAGTCCCAGAAAAATAAAGAGCATAATTCCTGAAATCCGGTGCAGAATCGATGTAAGCGCCGTGAGAGGAAGCTGAATGGTTCGAATATCAAGATTAACCGGCCGCTTTTTATTCATTTTGACTCCAGTCAACAATTCTAGTGGGGGATTTCAGTTTTCGATCTCATTCATCATAGCAGCTGTAACTAAGGCTGGCGGCGACAATAATGGAGATATTCGGGGCTTACGTTGCATTTTGAGGTCGCAAGTGCATGTGCGTAAATTGAAGCAAATTGCAAGGTTATGCCCAATAGGTAGCTAGCTTATTAATTTAACAAAAGTGACGTGTGTCGTTCTGCAGGGCATGCTGTTCCCCAACCCTGGAAAACCTATCCTCTTTAACACGTCAAAGTCGATTGATAGGCTTGCTGCAACAGCTATCTGCCCGGTTGAAGTCGAAGATCGATGTATCTGTAGGGTTTGGAAATAAATGCGGGCGCCCACCGCACTCACGGCTCAGTTACCATTCTTTGTGCATCGCGGCCGCGCGGCTAGTTGGTAGCTGTTCTAAGCCTAGTCAGTGCCGCCCTTCGCCCCAAGCCCCATAGTCAGATTTGAGAAATGACAGTAGGCGATGCCGCAACGCGCTTCATCGACCTATGTAAAACGACTTCTTTATCGAAATAGTGCACTCATCGCTCTCCACGGCGATCCCTTCATCGCGAATTGCACCGCCCAAGACGATCTGCACTGAAATCAATACTTTCTGATGCCTCTTGATTAGAGATGCCAGCCATAATCATCTCATCGCCAACGCATACGGCGTTCGGCAGCCAACACACTCTCACTCACTACTGGAAGCTCAGACATGAAAACCATAGGCATTGAAAACTCGAAGTCCAGCGTACAGGCCCACTTAACGCTTGGAACCAAAACTATGGGGCTAGGTATCTATGGCGCGTACTTGGCTCTCGCTATTATTTACTTCTGGTTCGGCGGCATGAAATTTACCCACTACGAGGCCGAGGGCCTGGTTCCACTGGTGAGCAACAGCCCGCTTTTGGGATGGGTGTATAGCATTTTTTCGGTCGACATGTTCTCCAGCCTGCTCGGCATACTAGAGATTTCGATCGGCACTCTGATCGCAGGCCGCATGCTGTCGCCCAAACTATCCGTGGTAGGAGGCGCTCTGTCTGCAGGCCTGTTCTTCACAACCCTTAGCTTTATGTTTTCCACTCCGGGCGTCATTGAGCCTAGTTTAGGGTTTCCGGCGATTTCCGTTGCGCCAGGTCAGTTTCTGCTTAAAGACTTAGGGTTGCTTGCTGTTTCGATATTTGTGGCAGGCCATTCGCTGGTTGAACTGGAAAAACGTAAAATTAATGCATAATTTTTTCAATGGCTTAAGGCAGTAATGCCTTAGGCCTTTTTGCCATCATTTTCCCCCGCCAGATCTTTCAACCAGTCACGAGGGCTCAACCCCGTCTTGCGTCTAAATGCGCGAGACAGCGCCGAAGGACTTTCGTAGCCGACTTGAGCTGCAATCAGCGTAATCGAGCGCCCTTCTCGCATCAGCTTCTGAGCCAGGCTAACTCGCCAACTCAACAAATAATCAGCAGGCGTCTGTCCGATGACACTCTTGAAATGCACGGCATACGCAGCGCGTGACATATTTGACTCACTGGCCAGCTCTGCTATTGACCAGGCATGTTCCGGGGAGTTGTGCATCTGTAAAAGCGATCGGGCAAGCCGCATGTCGGCCAGTCCAGCCATCATTCCGGTGCGCAACTGGTGATGATCGAGCAGGTAACGGAGCAACAGAATGATTAGGAGCTCAAATAAGCGCTCAAGCGCGGCTTCCCTTCCACAATGCACATTTGCCGCCTCGGCAAACATCCACTCCAACGTGTCTGCCAGCATGGGCAGATCATCGAGTGCGAGCACCAAACAGTCCGGTAATGAAGCCGACAAAGGATTATCAATTCCGCCCTCAAACTCCATGGAAGCACACAACAACTTTGCGCCATCGGACTCACCCGCAAACAATTGATGCTTGGCGGGGCGTGGCATAAAAATCAAGCTAGGGCGAGTGAGCTGCAAATCCTTGCGATCGGGACCAAGCAACGTCACGCTGCCGGCCTGAAGCAGATGGATATAACCTCGCCGCTCGGCGCCATCGTAAGATGCAGAGCCGCATAGGTCGCCGTCATAGAACAGATTGGCCCGCACGCCGAACCGCGAGAGCAAATTAGACAAACGATCCATTGGCCGATCCTTGACGAGTCAGAACGCACAGACCATACCATCTGCGTTGTCGTTCAGTGCCTGTAGCGAACATGCCGGCGTAAATCAGCCAACGGATAAAGTGATCACTGAGCAGCTCAGCCTCCCTTTCCAGTTCGGCTGTTAAAAAAACAACACCGTTGTTTGAAAGCACCAGCAAATCAAGTGCTCACTCTTCTATTTTACAGTACACGGGCTCCTTCGTCAAAAAGATGATTAATGTTACAAATACTACAATAAGTTATATCTAATACACAACTCATGTCGGAGCGTCAATTTAAGGCATGCCCTAACTGGGCGTCAGGCCGGAACCTTGGGCAGTGTCAGAATAGGGCCGATTCCAGCATTTTCTGACGACTCGCCTGCAACCTCTAGGGCCTCAACCTGACAGGCCGCACGCTTAGCGTACGATTTTGTCCGTTTTCTCTATCGTCCCCTCCATGCCCGACGGACGGTCGCCGGCCCGCCCTGGTCGAAGGCCGCCCCACTCGGCCCGGCGAGGCCCGGCCAAGGTTGGACAGTTGCAGCGGCCAAAATCGCCCCCTGCGGCCTCCTGGGCGCGTTTCTGGTGCCAAGGTAGGCTTGCCCCCTGACTGACAGCTTCCGCGTTGTGTGGGCGATTCTGGAGGCTCTGACGCTGCTCCGGTTGCAGCGCTCCCGCCCCCTCTTTGGCGTTCAACCTGTCGTTTTCAGAAGACGGCTGCACTGAACGTCAGAAGCCGACTGCACTATAGCAGCGGAGGGGTTGGATCCATCAGGCAACGACGGGCTGCTGCCGGCCAATAGCCGACAATGACGACACTGGAAATCCCCGCCTGTGAGCGTCGGCTCAGGGCGGGACAGCGTCATCCAGCTACCTGCGCCACTGACTCAGCCTTGTCCAGCCGGCCGCGCCGCACGAACAGACTGACCAGCCGTTGACGGATCGCCACCTGGAGTTCCGCCAGTTGTTCCGGCGTGATGCGAATTTCACCCGCTCGACGAGCGCAACACCGGCGCCGCCTACGCCAAGAACCGGCGAATCGAACTCAAACTCACGAACCGCTGAGCGCCGCGTCACCGCGCTGCTGCGCCAGCCAGTCGCGCGGGGCGCAGCCCATGCGCACGCGGAAGGCGCGCGCCAGAGCGTTCGGGCTGCCGTAGCCGACGCGGTCGGCCACCACCGCCACCGGCCGCCCCTGCTTGAGCAGGGTGCAACTGACGTTCATCCGCCAGTCGGCCAGATAGTCGCCCGGCGTGACGCCCACCGCGTCCTTGAACGCGGCGGCGAAGCGCGCGCGTGACATGCCCGCCTTCGCCGCCAGCGCCTCGAGCGACCACGCGGTCTGCGGCGCATCGTGCATGGCGGTTATGGCGCGCGCGAGTTTCGGGTCGGCCAGGCCCGCCAGCAGTCCGGTGGCGCCAAGCCGCCCATCCATCAGATAACGCAGCAACTGGATCAGTAGCAACTCGCACAAGCGGTCGATGGCGGCCTGCCGACCGCACTGGTCGCGCTCGGCTTCGGCAAACAGCAACTCTAGCGTCGGCCCGAGGCCGGGCAAGTCCGCCAACGGAATCAGCAGCATCGACGGCAAGGCCATGGCCAACGGATTGCCCGTCGAAGCGCCCAGGTCGACCTCCGCACACAACCGCTCAGCGGTATCGCCGGGGGCGGCGACAAAACGATGCGACGCCACGCGCGGATAAAACAGCAGGCTCGGCTCGGTAACCAGCAGATCTTCATGCACGGGCGAACGCGCCGTAATCGGGCCGCGCCGCACCAGATGGATATAGCCATGCGGCGCCGCGTAATGATGCTGCCCACAGAAGGCGCCGCTGTGAAAAACGCGCGCCGAAAGCGAGTAGTGCCGGAGCAAGCCGGCCAGTCGATCCGCCATTCCACTCTCCATATAAGACGATAGGTTACGTATTTGATACTTTACGTGCCATATCGTACCAAACAAAGGGCGATCATGCCCACGTGCTCTTGCACCTCACCCACTACGGAGATAGACATGACCCAAATCGCCCCCCTGACCATCGACACCGCTGACGCCGCTACCGCTGCCACACTCAAGGCCGTCAAAGCCAAGCTTGGCATGGTGCCGAACCTGTTCGCCACGCTGGCCCACGCGCCGGCGGCGCTCAATGGCTACCTCGGCTTGTCCGAAACGCTGGGCACCGGCCGCCTGAATGCCTCCCAGCGCGAGATCGTTGCGCTCGCTGCCGGTCAAGCCAATCGCTGCCAGTATTGCCTGAGCGCACACACCCTGATCGGCAAAGGTGCCGGACTGTCGGCAGAGGCCATCGCCGCGGCCCGCACCGGCCAGGCGGCCAACGCACTTGACGATGCAATCGCCGGCTTTGCCCGCGCGCTGGTCGAGCAACGCGGCGTGGTGTCGGCCGACGCCATGGCCAACTACCGCCGCGCGGGGCTCGACGACGGCCTGATACTGGAAGTGATCGCCAACGTCGCGCTGAACACGCTCACCAACTACACCAACCACATCGCCGACACCACGGTGGATTTCCCCGTGGTCGCCGTCTGATCTCCATAGGCATATAAGGAGAACACGATGAAAATCGCACTCACCGGCGCTCTGCTCGCCAGCGCCCTCGTCCTGCCACTGGCCGTCACGGCCGGCGACTTTTCGCCCTATGTGGACAGCCAGGGCGGCATCAGCCGCCCCACAGACTTCCGCACAAACTTCGTCCACCTGGGCTCATATGCGGTGTTGGACGAAAAATCCGCCTCTCGCGGCTTGCACGATGTGTACACCGAAAAGGCCTCGGCCGAGCACTACCGCAAGACCGGCAAGTTCTTGGACGGCGCCACGCTGGTGAAAGAGATCCGCAAGCTCGAAACCAGCGCCATGACCACTGGCAACCCTGTGGTCTGGGGTTCCGATGCGGCCGTGTGGTTCGTGATGGTCAAGGACGCCAAAGGCCGTTTCGCCAGCAACCCCTTGTGGGGCGACGGCTGGGGCTGGGCGCTGTTCAAGGCCGACGCCCCCGCCAAGAATGTCGCCGTCAGCTACGAAGCCGACTGCATGGGCTGCCATGTGCCGGCGGCCAAGACCGACCGCGTATTCATCCAGGGCTATCCGACACTGACCCAGCACTGACTTGCTGCCGGGTTACGCTTCGCGCAGGATGGCACCTCCGTCCTGCGCGAGCCACCCTTTCCGGAAGCGCGCCATGCCGACACTCGACGCCTTTCTGACCGACGTCCGCGCCTGCACGCGCTGCGCACCGCATCTGCCACACGGCGTGCAGCCGGTCTTCCAGTTTCACCCGAGTGCGCCCATCCTCATCGCCGGCCAAGCACCGGGGGCCCGGGTCCATGCCTCAGGCGTGCCCTTCGACGACGCCAGCGGCGCGCGTCTGCGCGCCTGGCTGGGCGTGGACCGCGACACCTTCTACGACCCTACCCGCATCGCCATTCTGCCCATGGGCTTCTGTTATCCGGGCACCGGCAAAAGCGGTGACCTGCCGCTACGCCCGGAGTGCGCCCCCCGCCTGGCGCGAAGCCTTCATGCAGCGTTTCGAGCGCCTGTCGCTGGTCATCGTGCTGGGCAGCTACGCCATGGACTACCACCTCGGTACTGGCAAGACGCCGCTCACCCGGGTGGTCGAAGCCTGGCGCGAGCACTGGCCGCAAGCGTTCCCCCTGCCTCACCCTAGCCCGCGCAACAATCGCTGGCTGGTGCGCAACCCCTGGTTCCAACAAGACGTGCTGCCCGCGCTGCAAGCACGCGTCCAGGCAGTCCTCACCGCCAACCCCAAGGAAACCCCATGACCGACGACACCGCCGCCATTACCGAGCTGCTGCACAAGTACTACGACACCCTGGCCTGGGCGAACGGAGACAGGCACCGGCTTTGGAGCGATGAACGACGGCTTCAGGTGCGGTAGCTGACGCCTGGGACCTCAATCACCGTATGACCGGGTCGAAAGCGGTCCTTTCTCTGACAACATCGCCCTAGCCCGCACTCAACCCCCACAACACATCCAGCACATGTTGCGTAGGCCGCTCGACGTCCCCACCACGGTGGGCAATACCAAGTTGACGCCACAATAAGGGCTGTAATGGCCGCATGACGATCCTGGTATCGGGCAATGGCGTGGAGGCTTCATGCGGCAACAACGTCGCACCATAACCGGCCGCCACTAGGCTTTTGATCGCATCGTTGTAGTTCAGTTGAATACGCGGCGTGGGCTGCCGTCCATCACTGGCGAACCACTCCGAGGTCAAGCGCGAAAGCCGAGTAGTTTTGTCATTCAGAATTAATGGCTGGGCGGCCAGCCAACCGGGGGTCACAACATCCGGGCATTCCCAGCGAGCCGGCAAGAAGGCCATGACCGGGTCCCGCCGCCATGGCTCGATCCGCAATTCCTTCACCGGGGTCTGTGGCAGCGCGACCAGACCGATCTCCAAAGAGCCCTCGGCAAGCTTCTTCAAAGTTTCCTGCGACGTGAGCACCGCGACCTGCACATCGATAGCGGGATGGCGTTGGCCCAACGTCTCCAAAGCTTGCGGCATCAACTGTGCGATGGCCCCTGTGGAGGCACCCAGCCGCACACGCCCGGCCAAGCCCTGCACCTGACGCTCCACGTCCTCAAGCGCCTGCTCCGCATCCGCCAACAGGCGCCGCGCGCGCTCCACCAGCGTTTCTCCAATCGCCGAAGGCTGAATGCGCCCACGTGTGCGCGACAACAGCTTTCCGCCAACCCGCGACTCCAGGTCGGCAATATGCAAACTGACCGTGGGTGGCGCGAGGTGCAGCACACGGGCCGCCTCGGCAAACGAACCCAGGTCGGCAATGGCCACCAACGTGCGCAGACGGTCCAGGCTGATTTCGCGCATGAGTCACTCCTTGTTCAGAAAAGCTGAATTTCATCGTTTAGAAATTCAACTTTTCCTATCTTAGCCCCTCACTGAAGATTGGAACTCCTGATTTCCTATGTCCGAGAGCATTCCATGGCAAGTCCTCTTATATTCATCGACGGCGACCAAGGCACCACCGGGTTGCAAATCCATCAACGTCTACGCGACCGGACCGATCTGCGGCTTATCACGCTCAGCCCCGAACATCGCAAGGATCCGCAACGTCGCGCCGAAATCATCAACGCCTGCGACATCGCGATTCTCTGCTTGCCCGACCAAGCCGCACGCGACGCTGTAGCGAGCATCGAAAACCCCGCCGTTCGGGTGATCGATGCGAGTTCGGCGCACCGCACCCATCCAGACTGGACCTATGGTTTCGCGGAGATGAACTCGCAGCAGGCCCAACGCATCGCCACGGCACGGCGGGTCAGCAATCCCGGTTGCTATCCCACGGGGGCGATAGGGCTGCTGCGCCCATTGCTGGAGGCCGGGTTGCTGCCCAGGGACTATCCGACGAACATTCATGCTGTGTCGGGCTATTCCGGAAAAGGGCGCGTTGGCGTGCAAGAGCATGAGGGAGAGGGCGCATCACAGGCGCCCGCGTTTCAGGTTTATGGTCTGGGGCTGGCACACAAACATATTCCGGAGATTCAGCAGCAAAGCGGTCTGATGGAGCGGCCGATGTTTGTGCCGGCTTATGGGGCTTTTCGGCAGGGGATCGTGCTGACCATACCGTTGCAACTTCGCTTGTTGGCGCCGGGCGTGGATGCGGTGCGGTTGCATGCGTGTCTTATGCAGCACTACGTCGATGCGGACCATGTACAGGTGATGTCGATGCAGGAGGCCAAAGGGTTGACGTGCCTTGATCCTCAGGCGCTTAACGGGACTGATAGTTTGCGATTGGTGGTGTGTGAAAATGATGAGACGGGGCAGGTTTTGTTGGCTGCGGTGTTTGACAATCTTGGGAAGGGAGCCGCTGGAGCGGCGGTGCAGAATCTGGATTTGATGGTTGCAGGAACATGACTCCGACTACCCACTGGCTCTAGAGTCTATGGCTCGAATTTTCGAGCGGTTGTTTCCTCTCTGTTTATGGCCTGGCATCGACGGCATTAAACGAGTCGAAAACAGAATCTACGCGTGTCAGCAGTTTGCAATCCAGTCAGGCTTTGAAGTTAAACGGTCGTCCACGACAGGCAGCAATCGGCCAACAGCGGCCGTTTTAGAGTAGGGAAACTCAACAACCACCGACTGAAGTCGGTGGGTTAGTGACTTACGGACTGAAAGTCCGGATACGCGTCGACTGAACGACGCGTCGGATCAGTCAGGCTCCATCCTGAAATTATCGTTCGGGCTCGGCTCAAAATGATGCTCCAGATACTGCTTGATCATCTCTTCCGTCATCTGCCCAACCGTCGCGCAAAAGTACCCGCGAGCCCAAAAATGCTGCCCCCAATAGCGCTTTTTCAGATGGGGAAACTCCTCGAAAAGCTTGCTCGCCGTACGCCCCTTGATCCGCCTCATGATCTCACTCGGCGCCAAATTCGGCGGACTGCTCACCAGAATATGCACGTGATCCTTGCTCACCACACCTTTCACAATCCGAATTTCAAATGCTTCGCACGTCTGTCTCACCAGCTCTCGCACTCGCTCAGCAACCTCACCGCTGAGCACCTTGTATCGGTACTTAGTCACCCAAACAAAGTGATACTCGATCTGGTAGACCGTATGACTGCCGTATCTGTAATCCATGCGCTTGCCCTCCAGCCCCGCATGGTGGCGCTAAAGCTCACCGGCTGAAAGCCGGTGGTTTTAACCTTTCGATGGAAAATAAATCCCCTTTTCTGCTGTCTACGCTTCGCAGCGCCGGTTACCCGGTCACCACGCAAGACTCGCTTCCGGTCGGTGGCTAACCTTTACCGGGCGGGGGTCATACCCGCTGGGTTTCTTACGCCATTTCGTGACGGCTTGCGCCGTCATTCCCAGGCGACCAAGCTTTGCCTGGCGCACATAAATCAGTCCCCTTTTTCTCTTTGCGCAGCAATGGCGTCGATCCTTCGCGCCTGCAAACCTTTGGTGCAGGCTCCAGCTCGCCCATTGCCCCCAACGACACCGCCGAGGGTCGCGCCCAAAATCGCCGCGTTGAAATCAAACTGGTGCCCCGTAGCGGCGCTGTAGCTCAAGGGTAATGGTGCCTTGGTGCTCTTTTCGTCGGATGCCCAGCTATCTTTTAATGGGTTACGGGCGATTTGCAGTGGGCTCCAAAACCTGGCCTCAGGAGGTGCAAGCTCCCGTGGCACCGGCTTTGGACTGGGCAGACCAATACGCCGGCCCATAAGCCCATAAGGATCCCGGCCTCGGCCGGGTTCTTTATGCCCGCTTCGCGGGCTTGAGCCCAGAAGGGAGCGGCGTGCGCCGGATTCGCATCTGCCAGCCAGTACGCAGCCCGTTTGGAACTCAGTTGATCCGTCTTTTTCAACGGTTTAACAGCCAAATCAATACGTTCACAAGTACACTCGCCACCCTAGGGATGGTGAAGCATCCACGAGCGGTACTAGAATTTTCAGCTTTTCGGTGCCGCCGCACGAATTCAAGGGGCAAGCATGGATTACGAACAACTGCCGAGGGCCGCCTTGGTCCGTATGCTGCAGGAGCATGATGCGGCGCTTGCCGATGCTGGCAAGAATGGCATCGTTATGAGTTACACCGGGCGGGCTGCTCCCTGGCAGATCATCCGCCAGGTCAAGCCGAAGCTGCATCGTATTATCAAGAAAGTATCCTTTGGAGAGGAAACCGCCCAGTCAGAGAATGAGATCTGGGACGGTGAAAACCTTTCTGCGATGGTCACGCTCTATAAATATCGTGGTCAAGTTGATCTTGTAGTAACAGACCCGCCGTACAACACCGGCGAGGACTTCCGCTATAACGACAAGTGGGACAAGGATCCAAACGATCCAGATCTCGGCGATGTAGTTCCTAAAGATGATGGGTCCAAGCACAGCAAATGGTTGCGCTTCATGACACCCAGAATCTGGATGATGCGTGAGATGCTAACCCCAGGCGGGGTTATGGCTATCTGTATTGATCATAGGGAACTATTTAGACTTGGCATGCTCATGGACGAAATCTTCGGCGAAGAGAATCGCATTGGCATAATCAATTGGCAGAAAAGCTATTCACCTCGCAGTGATAATAAGGGGGCGGCGGCGAAAACTGAGTGCAACACCTGACCTTTCCGGTACGGTGCTGTCCCTATGTCTTATTCCGAACTCAGCGTTGAAGAGCGCGCCACCATTCAAATCGGTCATGCCCAAGGTTTCAGCCTGCGCGGGATTGCCTGCTTGATCAACCGATCCCCTTCGACCATCAGCCGGGAGCTGCGCCGCAATCGAGATGCCTGTGGCGGCTACTCGGCCCGCGTGGCCCAGCAGCAGATGCAGGCCCGCCGTCAGGTGTGTCGACCGAAGCAAAAGCTGTTGCCGGGTAGCGAGCGCTTCGAATTGGTGGCGCATATGCTGCGTGAGCGTTTGTCTCCCGAGCAGATTGCCGGCAAGCTGCGCAGCATGAATATTCCCAGCCTCAGAGATGCCTACGTCTGTCGCGAGACGATCTATAACGCGATCTATGCCTTGCCAGTCGGCGAGCTGCGTAAAGAGCTGATCATCTGCCTGCGCCAAAGCAAGACGATGCGCAGGCCGCGCTCTGGCGGCGTGGATCGGCGCGGTCAGATCCCTGAGAGGGTCAGTATTCATGTACGTCCGCCGGAGATCGAAGACCGACTGATGCCAGGGCATTGGGAAGGCGACCTGATCAAGGGCAAGGCCAACGCCTCGTCTGTAGGTACGCTGGTGGAGCGCACCAGTGGCTACCTGATGCTGGTGAAGATGAACGACGCGACGGCGACCTCGGCGATGGAAGGCTTCAGTGCAGCGCTCAATGGCATGCCGCTGGCGATGCGCAAGAGCATGACCTACGACCAGGGCCGAGAAATGGCGCGGCATGCTGAAATCACCCAGCAGACCGGGGTGGCGATTTACTTCTGCGACCCGCACAGCCCTTGGCAGCGCGGCAGTAACGAAAACATCAATGGCCTGATCCGCCAGTACCTGCCCAAAGGCACGGACTTGTCGGTGCATAGCCAGGAGGAACTGGATGCCATCGCACTGCAACTGAACATGCGCCCCCGTAAGCGCTTCGACTTCAAGTGTCCGATCGAGGTTATGGACGAGGTGATGCAGGAAGCTATGGCTATGCGGCATGATGCTCCAGCTTCAATTCAATAACCGTGTTGCACTCAGCTCCTGTAACCGCCCACTTTAATGTCAGGAAGCTTAAGCTCTGTTAGTGTTTTGGCTATTCTCTCTCCTCTTGGAAGACTGGTTGAAAGAGCCAGGAATATTTCCAATAACCCATTAAGTCAATCCCTCTACACTGGGCGCACCGATGAGTTTGGCCAAATAGAGTTTGCTTTACGAATGATGCAAGCTGAAACAGGCGCCATAGTAGGTCGCATAGGTGATGCATCAAATCGGCTTAGCGAACACACCCGAGGCCTACTAAAGGATATTGAGTCAAGCAATGTACTTACAGTTGAGCAGCAGGCAGAGACAGATCAAATAGCAACGGCAGTAAACCAAATGGCGGCAAGCATTCAAGAGGTTGCGAGCAATGCACAGCATGCTGCAGATGCGGCCGGAAGAGCAGACACTGAGACGGCATCTGGCCAGCGTCTGGTAGCCCACACAAGCCAGTCAATCACTGCCCCTGAAGGTGAAATTAGGCAAGCCGCTCAGGTTATTCATGAGCTTGAAGGTCAAAGTAACGAGATATCAAAAGTTCTTGACGTTATACGAGGGATCGCCGAGCAAACGAATTTGTTGGCACTCAACGCAGCAATTGAGGCCGCGCGTGCTGGTGAGCAGGGGCGTGGTTTTGCTGTTGTCGCCGATGAGGTTCGCAGTCTTGCTGCTCGCACACAGCAATCGACAACGGATATTCAAAGCATGATCAGCGCTCTACAAGAGCGAGCGCAATCCGCTGTTACAGTCATGGAGCAAAGTAGTCGGCAAGCGCACACGAGTGTAGCTCACGCAGAGGAAGCAGCTACAGCTCTTGATGGAATTGGCCAACGCGTTAACGAAATTACCGACATGAACGCGCAAATAGCGACTGCGGTCGAGCAGCAGGGAGCAGTAAGTGAAGACATAAACCGCAGTATTATCAATATACGCGATGCTGCTGATACCAATGTACAGACCGGGCAGAATAATTTGCAAAGTGCGAAATCTGTCGCTCAGTTAACTAGCGCTCTGAGCGAACTGGCAAAACAGTTTTGGGAAAAACGAGGATAACGCTTTTCAGTATCTCGACAGGGATAACTTACTTTACCATCGGTTATCCCTTTTAGCCGCACAAATTTTAGCCATGGCTTTTCAGGAAGTCAGGGCTATCAGAATGGCCTTAGAAAGCCTAGTCAAAGAGCTGTCACGAGAACACCGTTAGCTTAGCGTACGATTTTTTCCGAATTCTGCGGTTCCCCCGAGATGGGCCTGGACACGGGTGATAGATGCTGAATTAAGCCGTGTGACGGCAGGCTGTGCTGGGCTGCACGTCGGCATGGGCGTGCGTGGTCAGGACGCAAAAACACACTTGCCCGCAATGGCGGGCAAGTGTGTTTGCAGAGGGGGAGTGCGTTGTTGGTTATTGTTTGTTGCGACCGGCAATCACCACCAGGATCAGCGACGCCAGGATCAGGATCGAACTGATAGCGGCAATGGTCGGATCGATCTCGTCGCGCAGCGCCGTGAACATGCGCTTGGTCAGAGTCTGGTTGTCGCCGCCGGAGATGAACAGCGCCACCACAGTTTCATCCAGCGAGGTGATGAAGGCGAACAGTGTCGCCGAGACCACACTGGGCTTGATCTGCGGCAGGGTCACGGCCATGAAGGCGCGAAAGCGGTTCATGCCCAGGCTGCGCGCCACCATTTCCTGGGACATGTCGAAGTTACGCAGACCGGCCAGCAGCGCGATGATCACGTAGGGCAAGGCGAGCATGATGTGCGCCAGCACCAGGCCGGTCAGCGTGCTGATCAGGCCGACCCGGGCGTAAACGAAGAACACGCCGGCGGCGATCAGGATGATGGGCACCATCATCGGCAGCAGCAGGATGATCTGCAGCGTACGCACCACCTTCAGGCTGGAGTTGTTGATGGCGTAGGCGGCCGCCATACCAATCGGCAGGCTGATGGCCATGGTGAAAAATGCCGTGATCAGACTGACCCGCGCCGCCGACATCCACTCCACGCTGTTGAAGAACGCCTCGTACCAGTGGAAGGACCATTGCTTGGGAGGGAATTGCAGGAAGCGCGCCTCGGAGAACGACATGGGTACCACGATCAGCACCGGGATGATCAGGTACAGCAGGATCGCCGCGACCAGCACCGTGAACAGCACGTGGGACAGGCGAAGGTGACGCAGGTTGGCAAGCAGGTTCATTTAGCGCGCTCCCAGGATGCGTTCGATGGGGATGAAGCGATTGATGCCCCAGAAGATCAGGAACACCACAAACAGCAGCACCAGGCCGACTGCGCTGGCTGCGCCCCAGGCGTGATAGAGCTCGACGTTGCGTTGCACCAGCATCGACACCAGGATCGTGCGGCCACCGCCGAGCAGTTCCGGGGTGATGAAGAAGCCTAGGCAGATGACGAACACCAGGATGGAACCGGCCATGACCCCCGGCGCTGCCATCGGCAGGAAGACCCGGCGGAAGGTGTAGAAGGGTTTGGCGCCAAGGCTCTCGGACGCTTGCATGAGGTCCTGGGGGATTTTTTTCATCACCGAATACAGCGGCAGGACCATAAAGGGCAGCATGACGTGCAGGGTGCCGATTACCGTGCCAGTGGTGTTGTGCATCAGCGTCAGGGGTTGGTCGATGATGCCAAGGTCCATCAGCGTCTGATTGACCAGTCCGCGGCGTTGCAGGAGCACCAGCCAGGCATAGGCCCGCACCAGCACGCTGGTCCAGAACGGCAGGATCACGCAGATCAGAATCAGGTTGGCCCAGAAACCCTGCAGGCGCGAAGCGGCGTAGGCAATGGGGAAGCCCATGACGATCGACAGGATCGTCACCAGGAAACTGATCTTGAAGGTCAGGGCGAAGGTGTCCCAGTAAATGCTTTCCTGGAAAATCCGGATGTAGTTGGCCAGGGAAAACCCTTCCTCGGTCTGGACCGACTGAAAGGCCAGCCAGCACAGCGGCATGATCAACAGCACCACGACCATGACCAGCGCCGGGGTGAGCAGCAACAGCATGGAGGTGTGCTCCTTGCGTTCTTCACGGGCCAGGGCGTCTTCGCTGGTCATGGGCGGCTGGTGCTGCTGGTCGCTGGAGTCGGGCATGGATTTGGCGAGATAGGCGTTGGACATGATGACCTCTCGTCACTGCGCAGTGCTGGAGGGTATCCAGCACTGACGGGTAGCGCTGGCGGTGGCAGTCGTCCTGGCGGACAGCAGGGTGCGGTGCTCGGGTAATGTCATGTGAAGAACTCCCAATGGTGGGCAGGTACTTGAGGCGAGCGCGAGTTGTCTGCACAGGTCACTCTGCGGGACCCTCAGGCCTAATGTACCGGGATGCCAACGAATGAAGTGGACGCAATTGACCGGTGCGCAAGCGCTTTATGTCGAAATCGCGGGGGCAGACGGCATGTCCTGCGCCGAGGCCTCTGGCCTGCGGCGCAGCAACGGCCGATGGCTATTTTTTCTGGACGAAGGACAACCAGCGTTCTTCGGCCTTGACCCCGGCTTCGGAGGCCCACCATTGCGCCGAGAGCAGGGCCTGGCGCGAGATGTTGCCGGGTGCGGAAGGCAGCTTGGCCTCGCGCTCGGCCGGGATTACCCCGGTCTTGAAGGCTTCGGGGTTGAGCGGGCCGTAGTCGATGATCATCGGCAACGCCGCTTGCAGTTTGGCATCGATGGCCTCGTTGACGAATTTCATGGCGGCCACCTTGTGCGGCGAGCCTTTGAGGACGCACAACGAGTTGGTTTCCAGCACACCCTGGTTGTAGTCGAATGCCACGGGTGCGCCGGCGGCCTGTACGGCGGTGATACGGCCGTTCCAGGCCTGGATCATGTCCACTTCGCCGTCGCTGATCAGCTGCGCCGACTGCCCGCCGGACGTCCACCAGGTGGCGATGTCGGGCTTGATCTGCTCAAGCTTGCGGAAGGCGCGATCGACGTCCAGCGGATAGAGCTTGTCCATCGGCACGCCATCGGCCAGCAGCGCGATTTCCAGGGTTGGACGTGGCAGGTTACGTAGGGAGCGCTGGCCCGGGTATTTTTTGGTGTCCCAGAAGTCGGCCCAGGTCTTGGGTACGTCCGCGCCTTTGAACGCGTCCGTGCGATACGCCAGCACCGTGGAGTAGCTGATGTAGCCGACGCTGTATTCGTCCTTGAGGCTGTCGGGTATTTGCGCGGCATTGGGAATCAGCGCAAGGTCGAGCTTCTCGAACAGCCCTTCGGCTTCGCCACGGATGCAGTCGCCAGTGGGCAGGTCCACCACGTCCCAGGTGACCTTGCCGCTCTCGACCTGGGTCTTGATGATCGGGTAGGCCTTGGGCGAGCTGTCCTGTTTGAGCGTCAGACCGAGCTTTTTCGCCGCAGGCTCCAGGATCGCCTTGCTCTGGGCTTCCTGATAAGCACCGCCCTGGGATACGAACGTGATGTCCTCGGCCATGGCCTGGGTGGCGCTACCGATGAACAGGGCCAGACTCGCGAGTTGGAAAGCTGTAGTGCGCAATGTGCTCATGGAAAGACTCCGAATGGTTGGCAGATTTTCTTGGGCGAGCTGTAGGTTTTGTTGTCGGTCGCTCTGCGGGACCATGGAGGTCTAATGTACCGGCTTGTCCGTGAACGAAGCGGCTACAAATGCGCGGATGAAAAGTGGTTTATTGCGAAAATGCGAACGGGCACAGTATTTCGTGCGTCGGGTGCGGGCTTGCGCGCCTGTCGCGAGCAGCCCCGAAGCCCCCGGTAGGAGCGAGCATGCTCGCGATGGCGGTGTGTTGGGTGAGTCATAACCAAGTCATTCAGCCCACCGTCATCCGCCTCACCACGCGCCGAATCATCGGCGCCGCCAGCACCACCACCGGCAACATCGATACCCACGACAGCGCCCACGCGTTCAACCAGCGGCCGGCAAAGGCCAGGTCGAGCGCATGGGGTGTGGTGGCGATGGCGGCCGCGACCGCGCAGGTCAGGCCGGATTGAACGACGCCGAAAACGAAATGCTCATAACGGGCGGGGATTTTCATCGGGGGTTCTCGAGAAAGAGCGGGGGGGCGCGATGCCCGGCCGCTCGGGCACGATCAAGCCGGTTGCAGTTGCGCGATAGTCTCTTCGGTGGTCCACAGCCCGTGGGCGAGGAAGCGGTAATTGATGATGGCCGCCAGGTAGCCGTCGCCATCCGGCAGGCGCGGGCCGGCGGTGGCGTCGCGTACCACGACTATTTCAAAGCCCTGTTCGAGCAGTTCGCGCAGGTGTGATTCCACGCAAAGGTTGGCCGCCATGCCGGCGAGGATGATCTGCGACACGCCTTTCTTGCGCAATTGCAGCGCCAGGTCGTTGGTTTCCGGGCCGTAGACCTTGTGCGGCGAGGCGATGATGGTCTCGCCGTCGAGAATGTACGGCTTGTAGATCTCGAGGAAATCGGCGCCGGAGCCTTCGAAGTTTTCCAGGGTGTTCGGTCCCTTGCGATCGAACATGCAGATGCTGTGCATGACCTTTTCCAGCGGACCGCCAAAATGCCAGTCGTGGTCGTGCGGGTAGTAATAGTGTGGCGACACGGCCACGGGCAGGTCGTGAGCCTTGAAGGCCTTGAACAGTTTTTCCAGGTTTTCGACGGTGTTGTTCTCGACGATGCTCTCACCGAACACCGCCCAACTGGCGCCGGCAGGGCTGAGGAAGTCGTTCTGTGGGTCGATGACCACCAGGGCGGCTTTGCTCAGGTCGAGCTTGAAACCAGTGGCAGGCAGTGCGGGTTCGGCGGGGTCGGCGTACAGATGGCTCATGACGATTTACCTCTTGGGTGCTTGCGTGGATGAGACGTGAATGTTGCTTTATATAAATGACCAGTCGTCTTATTAATGAGGAAAAAAAACTCACTCCAATAGCCGAGGCAAGACCATCGATACGAAACGCTGCAGAGGTGCACCGTCGCGCAGGACCTTGCCGCGCATGACCGCACCTTCCCAGCCTTCGACGATGACACTGGCCAGCGCTTCGGCGTCGTGAGTTTCAGAGAGTTCGCGGCGCTGCTGCGCTTCACGCAGGCAGCTCGCGAGCAAACCTTCCCAGCGCGCCAGCACATCGGCCAGACGCTTGCGGGTTTGTTCGCTGCCATTGGACATTTCCAGGGACAGGTTGCCAATCAGGCAACCCAGGCTGTATTCATGCTCGCCGTGCTCGAGCACCAGGGCCTGGAAGAACTGGCCGATGCGCTCCAGCGGCTTGACCCGGGCGTCGTAGAAGATCGGCCCGTGGCGGGTTTCGATCGAGGTCCAGTATTCCTCGAGGATCTCTGCCGCGAAGTCTTCCTTGCTGGCGAAGTAGTTGTAGAAAGAGCCCTTGGGAATCTCGGCAGCGGCGGTGATGTCCTGGACGCCGCAGCCGTTGAAGCCACGGTTGTGAACCACCTGGCGGCCAATCGACAGCAAACGGGATCTGACTTCGAGGTTGACCGGGCGAGCCATGACAGAGACATCCAGTGATGAGAAAGTTTTAATAAACTAACTGGTCATCTATGTTTCGTCAACAGTCGAATTGACTGCCAATCAGTCCGCCTGCGCCATCTCGATGTACTCGAGCATCTTCTCGTTGCCATCGAGAATGTCACGGCAGATGGCCGCCCGTGCCGCCGCGCCATCGCGGCGCTTGAGTGCGTCGAGCACTTCCCAGTGATGGGGTCGTCTCAGAAAACGGAAAATAAAGCACGCTAAGCGTGCGTGGAGGCTGGCACCCAGCGGTACAGCGTCGGAATGGACACGCCGAGGTTCTTGGCCACGTCCTTGGGCGGCACCCCGCTGGCCAGCAGCTTCTTGGCCGACTCGATCTTGCTGTCGGTCATCTTCGGCTTGCGGCCGCCTTTGCGGCCGAGCTGCTTGGCGACTTCCAGCCCGGCGCGGGTGCGCTCGACGGTCAGCTCGCGCTCCATTTCGGCAAGGCTCGCCATGACGTGGAAGAAGAACCGCCCGGATGGTGTGCCGGTGTCGATGGAGTCGGTGAGGCTCCTGAACTGGACACCGTGCTTGTGCAGATCGCCGACCAGATCGACCAGTTGCTTGACCGACCGGCCCAGCCGGTCGAGCTTCCAGACGACCAAAGTATCGCCTTCGCGCAGCATTTCGAGCGTCTTGGCCAAGCCAGGCCGGTCTGCCCGCGTGCCACTCACCTTGTCCTCGAAGACCTTTTTACATCCGGCCTTGCTCAAGGCTTCGCGTTGCAGCTCCAGGTTCTGATCCTGCGTCGAGACGCGCGCATAGCCAATCAACATGGCTTGTCTCGCGCCCGGTCGATGCGTTCCTGCATCGCCTGCATCACTTCTTCGTGGGTGTACGATCTGGCGTTGGCGTCGGTGGCTTGCCGCAGGGCTTCCTCAACCTCGCGCGTCATCCGCTCGTAATCCTCCGGCCACAGCGCTTGCTCCATGCGCAGCGACGCCTGACCCAGCAGGTGCAGCAGGCTGAACAGCCGCATGTCGTTGGTGGCGACGATGCGCTCCCGAATCTGCTCCTGAATAGCTTCGCTAGCCCGATGCGCTTGTGGTGTGGCAGTCCCCTCGTAGTCAGCGGGGAATTCCGCTTCCTCGGCAATCCTTGCCCAGGCGCTGGCCAGCGCCTCGATGGTTGACGTGCTCATTTCCGCCGCTCCTGTGCTCTTTGGCGAATCAACCGGCCAAGGGGCCTCGACGCGAAAACCAGCAGCATCACGCCTATCGGATACCAGGTCGAGAAGACCACCAAGGCATCGAAGGCTGGCCGTCCGGTGTTGGTAGGCAGTACGGCGGTCACAGCCATCAACCCGCCGACCGTCCAGATGATGCGCCACACGTAGGGCATCACGCGGGGCACGTAGCCGTCATCGAAAGCGGTCTGGTAGTAGCGGCGCAGGCCGCGCTCGGCAAGCGCCTGGCGCTGCCGCTCCGACAGCGCATCCGTCCGGCCATACCAGCGCCGGAATGGTGGACAGCGCAGCAGCAAAGGGGTGAAGAGGATCATCACCGCCACGATCGCGACACCCCACGCCATGACGGCGCCGGCATCGGGCCGCTTGGCGTTCTCGATCACGGGCGCGAAGACGCCCGGAGCACCGATCATCCAGAACAGCGCAATGTGCTGATGGAAGGAGAGCTTCATTTGCTCATCCACTTGCGCAGCAGGCGCTTTTTCAGGGAGGCGCGTTCTTGCGGGTTGCGTCCCTTGTGATTGGCGATGCGATCCGCCGTGGCGGCCTGGCGCTTGACGGGCCAGTAGGAGCGGCCATCCTTGCCCATCGACCAGACGCTGCTGGCCTGGTTTTCCAGCAGGGGCAGATGGGCGCTCAGGGCTTCGGGCGACGCGCTGGTCAGCGCCGTGCGCTCACGGGTGCGCCAGCGCTGATGCCAGAGCTTCTTGTCCTCGCGCTCGCTGCCGCAGGTCGTGTGCCCGACGATGGGTGTTTTGCGGCGGCTGCGGCTCATAACGTAGTGGTCTCCAAGAACATTCAGGACTGATCCCAGGCGTCGATGGTCAAGACCTGATCGGCAGGACAGGCGGCTACGCGGTCGGGAACTGGATGGTGTTCAGTCTCATGCCGACCCCATTCGATTGATCGCGTCGCTTGCGGCACGCTGCGACGCAAGGAGGTTTGCGACCTGGTTTAGCAGCCGTGTCCGCTGCATGTCTGTTACCTATCTCCCCGACCGCTCATTGGACCAACTCCAGAGATTGGGCTCTATCGCTCAGCCAATACGAAACCGGCATTGGCTGATGCCACAACCGAGACGAACACAAATGGCTCGGTACCTGTATTTCGCGCCCCGTGCACTTGGCCCGGTCTTGCCACGGCTATCTCACCTTCCCTGAGGGCACGAACAATCCCATTGCCCTGAAAGTAATCAGCCATTCCCGACAAAACAGTCCACGTGTCTTGGCCGTGAGGATGAATGTGAGCCGCAATTTCCTGCCCGGGATGGACATGCCAAACCACGATAATTGAGTCTCGGGTTTCAAGCACAACGGAACGAATAGGCTCGCCTTCGGACGGCTGAACATACTCGGCTACAGAAAATATTCTCGATTCAACAGTCATCGGAGATCCCTCTTTCACAGTGCCCCCAGACAGGCTGGATATGAGTTCTAACTCGAATTTGAACGGGAGGCTGGTCGTGCGGTCGTGCAGTTGCCGATGAGCGTGTCGGCTGCTGCCTCCTTGCCCACCAGCGAACTCACGTCCGTTGCGGCCATCCAGAAGGTCTTGCCCGAGCGCGGCTCATAGGTCGCGGGATCGAACACGCCAGAGGGGCCGAACATCGGCGGCTTGATTGGTCATGGCTCCATGCCTTTGTCGTTACGGTCTTCATCGTCGGCATCCTGACGCACGGCGGGCAATTGCTGGAGCAACGCCGGCAGCCATTCCTGTACCGTCTCCCACACCACATCGAGGTTGATGTCGAAATAGCCGTGAGCCATGCGATTACGCATATTGCGCATGCTGCGCCACGGCACGTCGGCATGCGCCTGGGTGAACTCGACGTAGCCATCCATCACCTTTGTGGCCGCCTCGCCGATGACGATCAGGCTCATGATGACGGCCTGCTGGGTGCGCTTGTCGGCCAAGAAGTCGTCCTTGGCCATCCCTTCCACGAAGCTGCGCGCATCGGTTGCGGCCTGCTGAATGTGGTCGAGGTAATCGGGCAGGCGGTTCTCGCTCATATCGGTTGCGCCTCCGCGAGCACCTTGGCCCGGAACTTCGGCGGCAGGTCGCCGGGAGTCAGCAGATCGACGTCAACGCCGAGCAGCGATTTCAGTTCTTCTTCCAAATCGCCCAAGTCCAACAACGTGGCACCGGGCAGCGCATCGACCAACAGGTCGAGGTCGCTGCCATCCCGGTCGGTGCCATGCAGCACCGAGCCGAAGACGCGCGGGTTCGCGGCGCGAAAGCGGCCTACCGCTTCACGCACTGCGCTTCGCTTCATGTCAAGCACAACAGACGGTCGCATGGGCATCCTTTCTTATCGAAACTCGTTGAGATGATATGCAATCAAGAATAGAATTTCAAGAACTATTTTCGAGAATCGCAATGCCTTGATTCCCGTGCCGCGCCTGTCACTTTCAGAAGGCGACAGCACGAAATATCAAAAGTCGACCGCACGGTCTTTTCTGACGTTGGAGTCGCCTCAGAAAACGGAAAATAAAGCACGCTAAGGCGTAGTTCCCTCGGGCTACACCGCGTCCGCACTGCGCGGTTCTTTCTTCCCTTGCAGTGACGCAATCAGCGGGCAGGAAACGTTCCCCTTCCGCGCATGGCAGGCGCACACCAAATCAGACAGCACGGCCTCCATGCGCGCCAGGTCAGCCATCCTCTCGCGCACGTCCTTGAGCTTGTGCTCGGCCAGGCTGCTGGCTTCCTCGCAATGGGTGCCATCCTCCAGCCGCAGCAGCTCGGCGATCTCATCCAGGCTGAAGCCCAACCGCTGGGCTGATTTCACGAAGCGCACCCGCGTTACATCCGTCTCGCCATAGCGGCGAATGCTGCCGTAAGGCTTGTCCGGTTCCGGGAGCAAGCCCTTGCGCTGATAGAACCGGATGGTCTCCACATTGACCCCGGCCGTCCTGGCGAAAACGCCAATGGTCAGGTTCTCCAAATTGTTTTCCATATCGCTTGACTCCGTACATAACTACGGAAGTAAGCTTAAGCTATCCAATTCAGATTCGAAAGGACAAACGTATGTCTGAACCTCAAAACGGGCGCGGCGCGCTCTTCACTGGCGGGCTGGCCGCCATCCTCGCCTCGGCTTGCTGCCTCGGGCCGCTGGCTCTGATCGCCTTGGGGTTCAGCGGCGCTTGGATCGGCAACTTGACGGTGTTGGAACCCTATCGCCCCATCTTTATCGGCGTGGCGCTGGTGGCGTTGTTCTTCGCCTGGCGGCGCATCTACCGGCCGTCAGCCGCCTGCAAACCGGGTGAGGTTTGCGCGATTCCCCAAGTGCGAGCTACTTACAAGCTCATTTTCTGGGGCGTGGCCGTGCTGGTTTTGGTCGCGCTCGGATTTCCCTACGTCGTGCCATTTTTCTATTGATCACAGGAGTTCACCATGAAAAAGCTGCTTTCCGCCCTTGCCCTCGCTGCCGTTGTTGCCCCCGTGTGGGCCGCCACCCAGACCGTTACGCTGTCCGTACCGGGCATGACCTGCTCGGCCTGTCCGATCACTGTCAAGAAGGCGATTTCCAAGGTCGATGGCGTCAGTAAAGTTGACGTGACCTTCGAGACGCGCGAAGCGGTGGTCACCTTCGATGATGCCAAGACCAGCGTGCAGAAACTGACCAAGGCTACCGAGGATGCGGGCTACCCATCATCAGTCAAGAACTGATCATGAAAGACCCGAAGACACTGCTGCGGGTCAGCATCATTGGCACAACCCTCGTGGCGCTGTGTTGCTTCACCCCTGTTCTGGTCATTTTGCTCGGTGTGGTCGGCTTGTCCGCGCTGACCGGCTATCTGGACTATGTGCTGCTGCCTGCGCTGGCGATTTTCATCGGCTTGACCATCTACGCCATCCAACGAAAACGCCAAGCCGATGCCTGCTGCACCCCGAAATTCAATGGAGTAAAAAAATGACCGAAATCACCGTGAATGGCATGACCTGCACATCCTGCGCCACCCATGTCAAAGATGCTTTGGAAAAGATTCCCGGCGTGAATGCCGCTGTGGTGTCCTATCCAGAAAGCCGCGCGCAAGTCATGGCAGACACCGCCGTGAGCCACAACCAACTGCTGGCCGCCATCGCCGCATTGGGTTATCAAGGCTCGATCCGGGTTGGTGATTTCAAAGATGAACCAAAAATCCGTGATGCACTTGAGGGCGCCGGTTTGCATATCGCCATCATTGGCAGCGGCGGGGCCGCGATGGCGGCGGCGCTGAAGGCCGTCGAGCAAGGCGCGACGGTCACGCTGATCGAACGCGGCACCATCGGCGGCACCTGCGTCAATATCGGCTGTGTGCCGTCCAAGATCATGATCCGCGCTGCCCATATTGCCCATCTGCGCCGGGAAAGTCCGTTCGACGGCGGTATTGCGGCAACTGTGCCTGCGATTGACCGCAGCAAACTGCTGGCCCAGCAGCAGGCCCGTGTCGATGAACTGCGGCACGCCAAATACGAAGGCATCCTGGACGGCAATCCAGCCATCACCGTTTTGCACGGTGAAGCGCGTTTCAAGGACGACCAGAGCCTGGTCGTCCGTTTGAACGAGGGTGGCGAGCGCGAGGTAACGTTCGACCGCTGCCTGGTCGCCACCGGTGCCAGTCCGGCCGTGCCGCCGATTCCGGGCCTGAAAGAGTCACCCTACTGGACTTCCACCGAAGCGCTTGTCAGCGACACCATTCCCGCACGCCTGGCCGTGATCGGTTCGTCGGTGGTGGCGTTGGAACTGGCGCAAGCCTTTGCCCGGCTCGGCAGCCAGGTCACGATCCTGGCACGCAGCACCTTGTTCTTCCGGGAAGACCCGGCCATCGGCGAGGCCGTGACAGCCGCTTTCCGCGCCGAGGGCATCGAGGTGCTGGAGCACACGCAAGCCAGCCAGGTCGCCCATGTGAACGGCGAATTCGTGCTGACCACCGGACACGGTGAATTGCGCGCTGACAAGTTGCTGGTTGCCACCGGTCGGGCACCGAATACGCGCAGCCTCGCGCTGGACGCGGCGGGGGTCACTGTCAATGCGCAAGGGGCCATCGTTATCGACCAAGGCATGCGCACGAGCAACCCGAACATCTACGCGGCCGGCGACTGCACCGACCAGCCGCAGTTCGTCTACGTGGCAGCGGCCGCCGGCACCCGTGCCGCGATCAACATGACCGGCGGCGACGCAGCCCTCAATCTGACCGCGATGCCGGCAGTGGTGTTCACCGACCCGCAAGTCGCCACCGTGGGCTACAGCGAGGCGGAAGCGCACCACGATGGCATCGAGACCGACAGTCGCACGCTGACACTCGACAACGTTCCGCGAGCGCTTGCCAACTTCGACACACGCGGCTTCATCAAGCTGGTCATCGAGGAAGGTAGCGGACGGCTCATCGGCGTGCAGGCGGTGGCCCCGGAAGCGGGCGAACTGATCCAGACGGCGGTGCTCGCCATCCGCAACCGCATGACGGTGCAGGAACTGGCCGACCAGTTGTTCCCCTACCTGACAATGGTCGAGGGGTTGAAGCTTGCGGCGCAGACCTTCAACAAGGACGTGAAGCAGCTTTCCTGCTGCGCTGGATAAAAAAAGGAGGTTTTCAATGAGCGCCTACACCGTGTCCCGGCTGGCCCTTGATGCCGGGGTGAGCGTGCATATCGTGCGCGACTACCTGCTGCGCGGATTGCTGCGTCCGGTGGCGTGCACCCCGGGCGGCTATGGCCTGTTCGATGATGCCGCCTTGCAACGGCTGTGCTTCGTGCGGGCGGCCTTCGAGGCGGGCATCGGCCTGGACGCGCTGGCGCGGCTGTGCCGGGCGCTGGATGCTGCGGACGGCGATGAAGCGGCCGCGCAGCTTGCCGTTCTGCGCCAGTTCGTCGAGCGTCGGCGCGAAGCGTTGGCCGATCTGGAGGTGCAGTTGGCCACCATGCCGACCGAGCCGGCACAGCACGCGGAGAGTCTGCCATGAACAGCCCCGAGCGCTTGCCGTCCGAGACGCACAAACCGATCACCGGCTACCTGTGGGGCGCGCTGGCCGTGCTCACCTGTCCCTGCCATTTGCCGATTCTCGCCATTGTGCTGGCCGGCACGACGGCCGGCGCGTTCATCGGAGAGTACTGGGGTATCGCAGCCCTCACGCTGACCGGTTTGTTCGTCCTGTCTGTGACACGACTGCTGCGGGCCTTCAAAGATCGATCATGAGCGCTTCCCATTGAGACAAACCACGCTGTCGCTACGTTGCCTCATGCCGGCATCAAATTCGGCTGAGTAGCTTCTCGCCATCTGGACGTAGCTCACCCTTGGGTGAAACATGCCGATACAGGGTCTGCCGCGTGACGCCAAGTTCCTGGCACAGGTCGCCGACCTTGGTCTCTGGCTGACCCATTGCCGCCATCGCCAGCCGCAGCTTGGCGGCGGTCATCTTGAACGGCCGGCCGCCTTTCCGCCCGCGCGCGCGGGCCGAGGCTAGGCCGGCAATCGTGCGCTCCGCGATCAACTCGCGCTCGAACTCGGCCAGGGCGGCGAAGATGCCAAAGACCAGCTTGCCGGCGGCGGTCGTGGTGTCGATGGCCGCGCCGTGCCCGGTTAATACCTTCAAGCCGATGCCGCGCCCAGTCAGGTCGTGCACGGTGTTGATGAGATGTCGCAGGTCGCGTCCGAGCCGATCCAGTTTCCACACGACCAGTGTGTCGCCAGTTCGCAACGCCTTCAGGCAGCTCGTCAAGCCGGGCCGATCCTCGCGCATGCCGGATGCCTGGTCCTCGTAAAGATGTACTGGATCGACCCCGGCGGCAATCAGCGCGTCGCGCTGCAAATCGGTAGCCTGGGAGCCGTCCGCCTTCGATACCCGCATGTAGCCTATCAGCATGTCGTACCTGTCACATATACGTTCGTTTTGTCGAACCATTGCATCGCCCTTTGTGATTGGCGTATAAACACACAAACACCTATTAGCGGAGAACGCTATGAATACCATTCGCTGGAATGTCGCCGTCTCGGCCGACACCGACCAGTCGCTTCGGATGTTTCTGGCCAGCCAGGGCGGCGGCCGTAAGGGCGACCTGTCGCGCTTCATCGAAGAAGCGGTACGGGCACACATCCTGGAGCTGAGCGCTGAGCAGGCCAAGGCCGCTAACGCCCATCTGAGTGAGGCAGAATTGACCAACGCGGTTGACGAAGCGCTCGACTGGGCACGTAAGCGCTGATGCGGGTCGTGTTGGATACCAACATCCTGTTCAGCGCCCTGATCTCGCCACATGGCGCGCCCGATGCGATCTACCGTGCCTGGCGGGCGGCGCGTTTCGAGGTGGTGACCTCGCGGATGCAACTCGATGAAATTCGTCGAGCCAGCCGCTATCCCAAGCTTCAGGCCATCCTACAGCCCGCCAAGGTGGGCGCCATGATCAATAACCTGCAACGGGCTGTGGTACTGGAGCGCCTGACCATCGAGGTCGAAGCCGATGATCCGGATGACTCGTTTTTGCTGGCCATGGCCTTGGCGGGCGATGCGGACTACCTGATAACCGGTGATCGCCGCGCCGGCCTGCTGCAACGCGGGCACATCGAACGCACGCGGATCGTCACGCCCGCCGTGTTCTGCGTCGAGGTGCTGTGATCAATGCCGGTCGGTTTTCTGACTCAAGAGCAACGCGACGGTTTTGGCCGCTATGTTGATTCGCCCAGCCGTGAAGAGCTGGAACGTTACTTCCACCTGAGCGATGAAGACCGTGAAGCCATCCAGGTGCTGCGGGGTAACCATAACCGTCTGGGTTATGCCGTTCTGCTGACCACCGTCCGCTTCGTTGGCGTTCTGCCGGACAAGCCCGCCGCCGTGCCGGTGGAAGTCCTGCAGGTGCTTTGCCGACAACTGGCGATTCCAGACCCCGACTGCCTCCAGCGCTATAGCGATCATCGCCGCTGGATACATGCCACCGATATTCAGAACCGCTTTGGCTATCGTCATTTCACCGATCCGGGCATCGGCTTTCGCTTGAGCCGCTGGCTGTATGCCCTCTGCTGGACGGGCACCGACCGGCCGGGAGTGCTGTTTGAGCGAGCCACCTCGTGGCTGTTCACACAGAAAGTCCTCCTGCCTGGTGTGTCTCAACTAGAGCGCTTTATCGCCCAGTTGCGCAGTCGGGTCGAAGAACGCCTCTGGTTTACGCTGGGCCGCAGCGTGACTGAGGAACAGCGATTGCAACTGCAAGACTTGCTGACGGTGGCCGAAGGCAACCGCAGCTCCCGGCTGGATCAATTGCGCTCCGGCCCGGTCATGGTCAGTGGCCCCGCGTTGATTCGGGCACTGCGCCGGCTCGATGACGTGCGCGGCATCGGCATCACCTTGCCGGCGGCGGCGCACATCCCTCCCAGCCGTATCGCCGCCCTGGCCCGCTTCGCCAACACGGCCAAGGTCACCGCGATTAATCGGCTGCCGGCGTCGCGGCGGATGGCGACACTGGTGGCCTTCGCACTCTGCCTGGAGGCGACTGCGCACGACGACGCACTGGAAGTCCTGGAGGCCTTGCTGCGCGACCTGTTCAGCAACGCGGAGAAGGCCGACAAGAAAGCCCGCATGCGCAGCCTGAAAGACCTGGATCGGTCGGCCGCGACGCTCGCCGCCGCGTGCAAGGTCGTGCTGGACAGCTCGATCAGCGATGACAACGTGCGCGCCCGGCTGTTCAACGACCTGCCGAGGACCACCCTGGAAAAGGCCCTGGAAGAGGTCAACGCGCTGATCCGCCCGGTAGATGACGTCTATTTTCTTGCATTGGAAGCGCGCTACCGCAGCGTGCGCCGCTTCCTGCCCGACCTGCTCAAGCACATCCGCTTCGGCTTCAGCCCGGCCGGCAAGGGCGTGGCGGCTAGTCTGGAGTGGCTGCAACTGAACCTGCCGCGCCGGAAGCCAGAGGATGACGCGCCGCAGGAGATCGTGGCCAAGGCTTGGCAGAAGCACATCACCCGCGAAGATGGCTCCCTCGACATGGGTGCCTATGTGTTCTGCACGCTCGATGCGCTGCGCACGGCCCTGCGCCGCCGCGATGTCTTCGTCTCGCCCAGTTGGCGCTATGCCGACCCGCGCCTTGGCCTGCTCGACGGTGCCGAATGGCTGGCGGCGCGACCGATCATCTGCCGGTCACTGGGCCTGACCATCGACGCCAAAACCACCCTGGACGCCTTGTCCGTCGAGCTGGATGCAACCTGGCTGGCAGTAGCCGCGCGCCTGCCCGACAACCCGGCGATTCAACTGAGCGAGAACACCGAGGGCAAGACCGAACTGTCGCTCGGGGCGCTGGACAAGCTGGACGAGCCCTGCTCGTTGCTGCAACTGCGGGCGGCCGTGTCTGACCTGATGCCGCGTGTCGATCTGCCGGAAATCCTCTTGGAAATCGCCGCCCGCACTGGCTTTTCCGAGGCCTTCACCCATGTCTCCGAACGCAATGCACGCGCCGACAACCTGGTCACCAGCCTCTGCGCGGTGCTGTTGGGCGGGGCCTGCAACACCGGCCTGGAGCCCTTGATCCGCACCGACAACCCGGCGCTGCGCCGTGACCGGCTGTCCTGGGTCAGCCAGAATTATATCCGCGACGACACCCTGTCAGCGGCTAACGCCATCCTGGTCGGAGCGCAAAGCCAACTGGAACTGGCCCAAGTCTGGGGTGGCGGCGAGGTCGCCTCCGCCGATGGCATGCGCTTCGTCGTACCGGTGCGCACCGTGCATGCCGGCCCCAATCCGAAGTATTTCGGCACCGGCCGGGGTGTCACCTGGTACAACCTGATTTCCGACCAATTCTCCGGCCTCAACGCCATCACCGTGCCCGGCACGCTGCGCGACAGCCTGGTGTTGCTGGCGGTCGTGCTGGAACAGCAGACCGAGTTGCAGCCGACGCAAATCATGACCGACACCGGGGCCTACAGCGATGTGGTGTTCGGGCTCTTCCGCCTACTTGGCTACCACTTCAGTCCGCGGCTGGCCGATGTCGGCGGTACCCGCTTCTGGCGCACGCGCCCGGACGCGGACTACGGCAAGCTCAACGGGCTGGCCCGCCAGTCGGTCAAACTCGACCTGATCGCCGAGCACTGGGACGACCTGCTGCGCCTGGCCGGCTCGCTCAAACTCGGCCGGGTGCCGGCGACTGGCATCATGCGCACGCTGCAAACGGGAGATAGACCCACCCGGCTGGCCCAGGCGCTGGCCGAATTCGGGCGGATCGAAAAGACTCTGCACACGTTGACCTATATCGACGACGAGTCCAAGCGCCGCGCCACCCTGACCCAGTTGAACCGAGGCGAAGGCCGGCACAGCCTGGCCCGCGCCGTGTTCCACGGCAAACGCGGCGAGCTCCGCCAGCGCTACCGCGAAGGCCAGGAAGACCAGCTCGGTGCTCTGGGCCTGGTGGTGAACATCATCGTGCTGTGGAACACCCTCTACATGACGGCGGCCGTGGAACGGCTCAAGCAGCACGGCTATCCAGTGCTGGAAGAGGATTTGGCCCGGCTATCGCCGCTGATCTACGAGCACATCAACATGCTCGGGCGGTATTCCTTTGCGGTACCGGAAGAAGTTGCGCGCGGCGAGCTGCGGCCACTGCGTAATCCAGACGACGACCTGTGATCCCCCTAAACGCTATGAGCAACACCCAAGCTGCTGCTGGATCGGCGGGCACTTCACCGAGCCGAACGAACAGAAAACGCAGCAATCCCCTGGGTTGGGGCGCAGCAGCGCCTTGCAGTTGCTGCACTCGTAATAGAACTGGCAGGCGTCCGTGGGCATGGTTTCCGGCTTGGCGAAGCCGCAGCGCGGGCAAGTCAGCACGGACTCAAGGACAATGGCGCTCATCGTGACCTCACTTCTGCACTGTGGAGGGGTATCCCGCGTTCGCGGTCGCCTCAGTCAGTGCCTCGGGCTGGGCCTTATCGGGATCGTAGGTGACGATCGCCGTCTTCTGGTCGAAATTGACCTGGACGTCACTCACGCCGGACACCTTCTCCAGCGACTTCTTGACCGTGATCGGACAGAGTCCGCACGTCATGTTCTGCACGTCGAGCGTGACGGTTTTCGGGGGAGCCGCCAGCGCCACGAAGGGCAAGGCGAAAAGCACGGCGATCAGCAGTTTGCGCATGGTTAATCTCCTTCAGTAGAACAGCGGGGCGAGCCACGGCACGGCCAATAGGCCGAGCAGCAGCACGCTGACGATCCAGAACACGAGTCGCTGTCGCACGAGCGTGCGCGGATCGGCGCAGGGTGTACCTGGCGTACAAACCTGTGGCACCAGGTAGAGCTTGCGGAATGCCAATCCCAGGAACAGTAGAGTCAACCCGATGAAGAGGGGGCGTAGTGGCTCCATCATGGTCAGAGCGCCCACCCACGTACCGCCGACACCGAGTGCCAACAGCACCAGTGGCCCGACACAGCACACCGACGCACCGATGGCGGTCAGCGAACTCGCGACCAGCGAGCCTTTCCCGGTGAGTTGCATCCCCATTCCCATCTCCTGAGCCTGATTGCCTAGGTGCTATTCTAAACTCCGTACCAAAGTACGGAATCAAGGAGAAAGTGATGGCCACAGAGCTGACCATTGGCAAGCTGGCAGACGCCGCCGGGGTGAACGTCGAGACGATCCGCTACTACCAGCGACGCGGGCTGCTGGATGAACCAGCCAAACCCTTGGGTGGCCATCGGCGCTATCCGGTGGACATGGTGAAGCGACTGCGTTTCATCAAGCGGGCTCAGGCGCTGGGTTTCACGCTCTCGGAAGTCGGTGGACTGCTGACGCTGGATGAGTCGTGCGCCTGTGCCGAAACGCGAGCACGGGCTGCACGCAAGCTCGCGTTGATCGAGCAGAAGATGGCCGACTTGGTCGTCATGCAGCAACTGTTAGGCGAACTGGTGCAGCAATGTGATGCGGGAGACGGCGGAACGATCTGCCCGATCATCGAGGCACTGATCAGAGAGTAATGCCTGGCGGGTGAGCTGGAGATCGGAAAGCCCCTTTACGGTGGGATTCAGAGCTTACGTTGGTTTTTGGTTCCATTGCTCCCCAAACCCCAATGCTCTTTTCGAGTGCGGCGATCAGCCTGGACGTCGATGGCTGAGAGATCCCCGGTTCGCGTTCGGGCGAGGAAAGCTTCCGGTACGCGCGATCCGGACAGACAATCTGAGTGCTATTAGAACTGTCGATATGCATTTTCAAAGAACCGCCCAAGTCAAGTTGATTCTGAAAACGGTTCAGATGTGGGTCCGTGCATCGGATGCGTCTGTCTCCCTTCCGGCGCTCGATCTTGCCACTTTTCTGGAGAGAAGTAGCCGCTGCTCGACCTTCTGAATCTCAGACCGTCCACCTGATTTGACAATACGAGCATTCATGCGGAAACGTGAGGTCAATACGAAGTAGGGCGCCGTCCTTGGTCGGCTTTGAACTGCAATGGGCTCCGTCCGCCATAAATAGAAATACTTGCGCTTCCCAGTGGCAAAGGGTCCAGCCAAATTGGGATGGCAGGTACGCGGTCCCGCTCGATGTGCAAAACCTCGTATCTGCTTCTGATACGTTGCCAATGATCAGCCGGTAGGTATCTGATCCGGTTGTGGGGTGGTGCTTAACGCGCTCTGCTGGGATCCCCGGTGTCCGTTCCAAGTGCCCTCGGGCCCACGACGCACACTCAAGTGGATTTCGCAAAATGGGCGCGTGGCATTGCAGGGGATCGGCGCAAGGCGTTGGCGTGCCGACTTTCCTTTGCGCACGCTTCTCAGCACTCAGAACGCCTGGCAAATTTCGTCTTTGTTGTCGTGCGAAGTGGCAGTCCGACTCAGATCGCTGGCCGCCTCCGCAATCGTGTGTGCTGCTCGAAATCGAAGGCCAAGGAGAGAATCTCGCGATCGCTTCCTAAGCTTGTCCCAACGATGTCGACGGCGATTGGTCGGCCGTCGTCGAGGTATCCGGCGGGAACTGTGATTGCAGGAAGCCCCAGTTCGTTGACTTCTGTAGCGACCGACTGGTCGCCCAAGTATTTCGGTGTGTCACCGTCGAGGTCTGGCAGAGGATTTATCGAGCGAGGCATGAAAAGGGCGTCGATACGCTTGTCCTTCAAGATTGTTTGATAGTGCCGGAGAAGGCTCTTGGCTATCTCGATCACCCGATCCATCTCTGCACCGGAAATTGCCACGTTGATTCCGGTGTTGGCCAGCAACCCGTGCAAAGGCGCAGTGGTCCCGAGGCCAATGTCGAATCCGGTTCGAGCCCTGAAAGCGAGGCGTGAGTTCGGGTTGTCTCCACCCAGGGCAGCGAGGTAGGCGTCTACCCCAGCGAGATAACAGTTCGTGTCTACGAAGCTCTTGCGCGACGACCAGCGAGACTTCCAATCGGTATCACCAAAGACCACCGGGACCGTCTCCGCGCCAAGGTCCTCGATGATTCGAATCATTTTCGAGTAGTGCGACTGAACTTCAGGGTGCAAGGCGCCAGCCCATATCCCGGCTTCGAACAGGCCTATGCGCTTGCCCTTAAACGACCCGCGACGAAGCGAGTCGGCACACCTCAACGCGGACACGTCCGTCGATTCATTCGCTATCACATCCAGCGTGATTGCCGCGTCGGTCACAGTACGAGCAATAGGCCCCGCGACGTCGTGATTGGCAAGACCGGGAAAGATGCCTGCCGTCGGCACCAGATTGAAAGACGGCTTCAGGCCCACTAGGCTTTGCGCAGAAGCGGGGAAGAGTATCGACCCGGCTGTATCGGTCCCGATGCCGACCATGCCCATGCCGGTTGCGACCGCAGCCGCACTGCCGGAACTCGATGCGCCCGGAGCGTAACGGCGGTCGTAAGGGTTGAGGGTATCTCCCGCATGACTCGAATCGGCACGCAGGCCATCAAGCCCGAAGTCCGGTAGGTTGCTTTTGCCCAAAATGATGGCGCCTGCCGCCTTCAGCCGGCTCACCAACTCAGCGTCATGCCCGGGCATCAGATCAAGACCGTTGAACGCTCCCAGCTGAGAGTCAACGACTCGGTCCTCAGAGGCGAACCCTGCGTAGCCGGCCGTAGTTCTAACGCCAGCGATGTCCATGTTGTCCTTCAGTACGAGCGGGACACCGTGCAGTGGACCTCGCTGCTTCCCCTCGACGATCTCAGCATCCGCGCGTCGTGCGTCATCGAGAACGTCGGGATTCAGCCAAATGAAGGCATTGAGATACGGCTCCAAGTGATTGATGCGCATCAGGCATGCTGCCGCGAGTTCGCTCGGGAGGAAGGTTCGCTGCGTGAATGCTTCACCGACGTCCGATATCGACAGTTCTTCCACGTCAATGGCGGCAGCACTGCTCAAAAGCGGGGCAGGAATCGTGTACGGAATGAAGTGTCGCATGGTGGTCCTTATCTGGTAGGGAGCGCTGGGGAATTGCCGATCGACGAGCCCGAGCGATCGGCGATCGATCGGATGAGGCAAGCAAGTCTGGTGCCAGCGGGGCCTGTCGCGTTGCAGAGTTTGCGTTCGCTCAGTCGTGGCGGCTCGAGCCTGATGTCGACTTCGATGTGAGCTACGGCGATGAATACGGGCGTGGGGCCTTGACGTACGCCATCGATGAGCCATGTTGCGTATGAAATGAGCGACTCCGACTGATCAGGTCGATGCGTGATGTGACCGGAATGAGTGCACGCCTGTTGCCGCTGACCGAAAACTGACCCAGTAGAGGCTGTTCTGCCGACTGAAAACTGACCCAGGTGTTCAACTGCTTCTGCTCAATTTTTGAGCAGGAGAACACAGGGTGATCAGTAT
Source organism: Pseudomonas sp. PvP089 (assembly GCF_017875165.1). NCBI lineage: Bacteria > Pseudomonadati > Pseudomonadota > Gammaproteobacteria > Pseudomonadales > Pseudomonadaceae > Pseudomonas > Pseudomonas sp. PvP089. The sequence goes on along the minus strand of NZ_JAGGME010000001.1, from coordinate 6,457,934 downwards.
GGAAATGATGGGCAAAATCCGCCGGATGTATTTCCGCGACAAGCTGTCGCTGCATGAGATAGCCAAGCGCACCGGGTTGGCGCGCAACACGATTCGCAAGTGGGTCAGAGCACCTGAGGCCAAGCCGCCGGTCTACCAACGCCGCGCGATCTTCAACAAACTCAGCCCTTTTCACGCCACGCTGGAGCAGGCGCTAAAAGCCGATTCGCTGCGGCCCAAGCAACAGCGGCGCAGTGCCAAGGCGCTGTTGGCGCAAATCAAAGCCGAAGGTTATGACGGTGGCTACAGCCAGCTCACCGCGTTTATCCGTGCCTGGCGAGGGGGACAGGGCAAGGCGTCGCAGGCCTTTGTGCCGCTGACCTTTGCTCTTGGCGAGGCGTTTCAGTTTGACTGGAGCGAGGAAGGCTTGCTGGTCGGCGGCATTTACCGGCGTATGCAGGTGGCACATCTGAAGCTGTGTGCCAGCCGTGCGTTCTGGCTTGTGGCGTATCCGAGCCAGGGCCATGAGATGTTATTTGACGCCCATACACGCTCGTTCGGCTCCTTGGGCGGCGTGCCGCGCCGGGGCATCTACGACAACATGAAGACCGCCGTCGACAAGGTCAATAAGGGCAAAGGCCGGGCGGTGAATGCGCGCTTTGCGGTGATGTGCGCGCATTACCTGTTCGATCCGGACTTCTGCAACGTCGCCGCTGGTTGGGAAAAGGGCATCGTTGAAAAGAACGTGCAAGACAGCCGCAGGCGTATCTGGCTAGACGCCCAGGACTGCCAGTTTCACTCCTTCGAGGAACTCAATGCCTGGCTGGGCCAGCGCTGCCGCGCGCTTTGGAACGAGCTGACGCACCCTCAATACAGCGGGCTGAGTGTGGCCGAAGTGCTGGAGTTGGAGCGCGCTGAACTGATGCCTGTGCCAGCGCCATTCGACGGTTACGTCGAGCGGCCTGCGCGGGTCTCCAGCACCTGCCTGGTCAGCGTCGGGCGCAACCGCTACTCGGTGCCGTGTGAGTACGCGGGTAAGTGGGTCAGCAGCCGTTTGTATCCGACCCGCATCGAGGTGGTGGCCGATGATGCGCTGATAGCCAGCCATGCGCGCTTGCTGGATCGCGACCAGGTCAGCTATGACTGGCAGCACTACCTCCCGCTGATCGAACGCAAGCCCGGTGCGCTGCGCAACGGAGCGCCCTTTGCTGATCTGCCAGCGCCGCTGCGTCAGCTTAAGCACGGTCTGGGGCGTCATGCCGGCGGTGACCGGATCATGGCGCAAGTCCGGGCTGCCGTACCGGTCGCCGGACTCGATGCCGTGCTGGTAGCCGTTGAGCTGGTACTGGAGAGCGGCAGCCTGAGCGCCGAACACATCCTCAATGTCGTGGCACGGCTGACAGCATCCGAACCACCACCCAGCGTCGAAACCCACTTGTCGCTCAAGGAAGCCCCCGTCGCTAACACGGCGCGCTACGACCGCCTGCGTGGCCAGGCCGAGGAGGTCGGTCATGCGTGATTTGATGGCGGAACTCAAGGAGCTGCGCCTGCACGGCATGGCCACGGCCTGGGCGGAGTTAACTGCACAGGGTGAGTCGAACACAGCCTCGTCCAAGTGGCTGCTCGAACACCTGCTGGAACAAGAGCACACAGATCGCGCCATGCGCTCGGTGAGCCACCAGATGAACATGGCCAAGCTGCCGATGCACCGCGATCTGGCCAGCTTCGATTTCAACGCCTCTAGCGCCGACGCACGCCTGATCAGCGAGCTGGCCAGCCTGGCCTTTACCGACACCGCGCAGAACGTGGTGCTGATCGGTGGGCCAGGCACCGGTAAAACCCACCTAGCCACCGCGCTGGCCGTGTCCGGCATCACCCGGCACGGTAAGCGCGTGCGCTTCTACTCCACGGTCGATCTGGTCAATCTGCTGGAGCGCGAAAAACACGACGGCAAAGCCGGGCGGATCGCCCAGGCACTGCTGCGCATGGATCTGGTCATCCTCGACGAACTGGGTTATCTGCCGTTCAGCCAGGCTGGCGGTGCGTTGCTGTTTCACCTGCTGTCCAAGCTGTACGAACACACCAGCGTGGTGATCACCACCAACCTGAGCTTCGCCGAATGGTCGAGCGTGTTCGGCGACGCCAAGATGACCACCGCCCTGCTGGATCGGCTGACCCACCACTGCCACATCGTCGAAACCGGTAACGAGTCCTATCGACTGCAACACAGTAGCTTGGCGGCCCAGGCCAAGATCAAATCACGGGAGCGAAAGCGTAAGGGCGGCCAGGAACCGGAGGACGATGAGCCGTTCTGATTTCATGGCGACGACGGCCTGCTACATGCTGCGTGTGGCAGGTCTTAAACAACTGAACTGGGCTAGCGAAGGAGTGGGGGCAACAGCAGCTGCGCTGGTAGACTTATCCACAGTTGCTGGTAACAAAATCAGCAATCCGCCCTGGGTCAAATTTCAATCGGCAGGGTGGGTCAATTTTCCATCAGCGCCAACACGGTTGACGCCCAAGCGGTTGCTTTCAGAGCACGCCATGCTGCGTCCTGCCCGTGACCAAAGACACAGAGAATACCGAACTCGACCGCGCCTGGCATGCATCCTTGGCTTGCCCACTCCGATCATGGCCTCAGCCCAACCTCATTAGCAGCCAACCTGTGAATCATTTTGCCATCAGATCAGGGCCGCGCGTATCCGCTGCTTCCAGCCAGATACTCTGGCCTGATAGGCATCAGGCGGACCTTCTTTCGGGTGATGCACAGAGTGCAAAGGCTCACAGTACTTCGCCATGGTGCCTGGCCAGCGCAACGAGCCTTTCACTGTCTCCCTCAAGATTCTGTCTATGCATTTTCCTGCCTCAACACCGGCTTTGAAGCCCATGATCCGCGTTGACATGGTCTTCCGGTTGTCTGAGGTATCTATTTCTAGAAGGTAGCGTTGATCGCCGTTTTGTAGTTTGAACCTTGCCAGCAGATAGCAGCGTGATTTTTCGTGATCGATCATGTGGTAGCTGCAACGTGGAACGGGCGGCAGAGGCCTCACCTCCAGTGCTACCAGCGCAACTCCAGACTCTTGGGTGATTTGTTCAAGAATCTCTCGGAGCAGCGAGAAACGATCTGCAAGCCGTTCATGCTCGTCCCCATCACCCTCTCCCTCACCCAATTGTTGGAATTCTCCTGACGCTATGCTGCCCTCGCTCACAGGATCAGCCACACCGAAGAGTTGGCTTTCTCTGCTCGGGCATTGCTCGTCGTCGACCTTCTTGCCATGAGCGTTGGCACGCTCCCCGTTGTAGGCGATCTTGGTGCGCAGCTGAGCATCAAACGTGACTCCCTCAACGGGCAGGTGAATCAACCTCTGCTCCTTGGCAGCAGTCGGCTCTTCGTCAGTATCCACCTCCAACTCCTTGGCTCCCGATGGCACGGATACACAGCCTGTGCTATCTCCCCTGACGGGTAACTTGAGAGCAGGATGGTGGAAAAAAATATCACCGCGATGGCTAAACCGGAGCCCCTGGAGCTTTTCGATCTCCCAGACCAGCAATTCGTTGCTTTCCGGATCAAAGGGGCCTCGCACATCCATGGTGGTACCCACGAGGGAAGGGGGTGCCATGAAGTCGAACTGCCACCTGGCATACGCCGACTCTTGCGGTACCCGCTCTTGCCTTTGATTGAGGCTTTGCCAGATTGACTCGAAGGATCGCTTCACATCCTGATTCAGCAGCAGCCAACTGAAATGGTCTCTGTATCCCTTGATTTTGAGAAGCTGACTTGGCGCACCTGTCTTCGGGGGCGTATGGATATGAACAACATCGCCTTCTCTGTAGAGCGTGAAGACCATGTCCAAGCCATTCGGTGCGAAGGCTGCACGGACGATGAAGGCAGCGTGGAAGAACAGTTTTCGCGCCAGCTCGAATTTCGGCAACCAGACGGTCAGACCATCGACCTCGAACACAAAGCATCGCTGTCCAGATATCTCAGGATTTGCAGCAAGCCTTCTGGCCAGACGTGGGCACTCACCCAACTGCCGTTCCCGCCAGGTATCTATTGCAGGAAGCACCACCGTCTTCTTGAAACCACTGGGACGATAAGGAGCCCCTTCTTCGCCAAGAAACTCGCGACCAACGGCCAAGACACACGACATTTCCGGTGCGAACCGCTGCAGCTGCAGCTGACCGTTACGCTCAAAGAGAGCCGCCAAGCGCCACTCGGCCGCCGAAGTCGGGGCCCTGAAAAAATTTCCAACGGCCAGCAACCTGGATCCGTTCGGGATCTGACGAAATACTGTCCTATTCAATCCAACTTCCTACCAATCGAATGAACTCAGTGGTCAGAGGTGCCATCTTGCTCTTTTCTAACCCACAACGCTTTTCCAGCTCCCAGCGCCTGGACGTTATGCCAGTCTGTACATCCTCCAGCATTGCTGCAGTCAGGCGACGGATCTGATATTCCCCGACAGACTCGGCATAGCGATCCAGGAAAGTGCGGCACAGGGGCAGTTGAGCGAGATGATGCTCGACTGATGCCCGATGGGGTAGCTGCTGCAGGAACCAGTTGCGACTCCTGCGCGGAAGGCTCCGGTCTTCTTCGCTGTCTCTGCCAATTCGGATCAGCAGGCGTACCAGCTTTCTGTCCCGCGCTTGCCAGTCAACATGGCTGTTGTTGCCCTGTCGGCGCGGTCTGGCCTGATTCGCAGCCATCAGCCAGCTTCGGTCATGACGATAGAGCCAGGCGTAACATGCCTCTCCTCCGTTTTGCCTGGCAGCCTTGGCGCCACCGTGATTAGCCAGTGCTTGCAGCCAAACGGCTCGGTATTGCTGCTTTTGTTCAAACTCAGCGGGGAGCAGCTGCACTGGCCGGTCGGAGGCAAGGTCGACCTGGCGAGTCTTCGCCTCGCTGATCAGCTCGCCAGCATGCTGGCCGGGGCGCAGACTGGTCCAGACGATCAGATGCTGCAGCGCACTGAATCCCTTGCGATGCTTCCTGAACATCGCCAACAGCCAGGGCGGAGGGTCCCCGGATGTCAGCAGACCGTTCGCAGCAAGCCAATCCCTGCGATGGGATGCCAGGATCTTCTCCCAGATGACTTCAGCCCTGACCTGACGGCCGCGCCTGGCGCCGCACTCTGTAGCCAGGTACCGGTACAGGTTGGTCCAGCGTCCGTAGCCAGGCGATTGCACCTCTTCGAGCGCCAGCAGCTGCATAGCAGCCTTGGCGAGCCTGATAGCCTCTTCGCCCACGGGACTCACGCGAAGATCAAGGGGCAGAAACAGTGGAGAGGCTGGATGAAACTCGTGCCGCTGCGCTCGACGGAACGGGATAGGTGAGTTCAGGAGCTGACAGCCATGCTCGGGACAGGCATCTATCCCTTGAATCTGCCAGCTACGCCGCCAGTAGGGTTCACCGTAGCGCGCAGCCATATCTTCAAAGCAGATCGGGCAGTAACGCAGCCAATCGGGCCACTTGACCAAGGCCGTCGAGGCCCCAGACAGACCAATCGTCGGCCGGTCGGGAGCAAGCATGGCCTGAAAAAGATCGGTACGTCGCTCCGGCGGAATGAAAGGGGCATAGAGCGGGAACAGCGTGTGATTCAGGATCATGCCTTCCGCATCCAAGCCCGTGTTGTTCGCCAACGCAGTCAGGTGTGTAGGCAGATCGGTAATCGCGGCAACCTTGCTGTCACCGAAAAGCATGTGCAGCAAGGTCTTGTGGTTGCCTATCCCCAGATGTACCCGGCACCGGGCAATACCGCTGTAAAGCAGTTCGTCCGGGTAGAGCCTGGGGAAGTACATTTCAGCTCGCTCTCAGCAGAGGCCGCAGATCGAGGATCAAGCCAGCCTGCTTGAATCTGTCATAGGCCTCGCTTTCAGGCCCATCGGCATAACGTCGGCGCAGATCCTCCTCGGATAGGCACCCCCACTCCGTCCGCTTAACTCTGGAAATGCCGGGCCTCTTGGGAGCGTCCTGCGCGAGGTAGGCCGTGGCCTTGTGAATCAGGGCCGCCAGCGGGATGTCCGGATTCTCCGCCAACAATTCATCGGCCATGGGAATGGCGATGTCCCTCGGGATTTCCATACCTTCGAGCAGGGCGGCCAGCCGCTTTGCCTTGTCATCTGCCGGAGGGGCCGGCGGTTTAGGTTGGGGGACGCTATCCAGAGAGCGAGTCAGGGCCAGCAACCGTCCCTCGATCTCTGGCATCAGCAGGTCGTCATATTTGGCGATCAGCTCGGGCCTACCGCTCCGCAAGGCCGCTAGCATCGGATGGACCGGTTTGAACTCGTCCTCGAAAACCCTGCGCAGCAACAGCGGCTTGATGCACTCGACACCTGTCACTATCGCCCGGATCTGCGCCAGCGCGAACAGCTTGATGATGATGTCCATGACCCCTTGGGTGAGGTCGTACATCGTAGCCTCCAGTTCATCATCCAGCGGCGCCGCATTTCGCAGCCACTGATACTTCCAGAGCCGCTTCAACAGACGCTTCCAATGCTCGTCCCGAGGCAACCTATCCCAGCGGATGCTGCCCAACCCGGAGACCCGCCGAGCAGCCCGGAACGTGCGCTGGAAGAACTTGCTGGCCCGGTGGGTGCCGACCTGAATGATCGGAACACCGATGGTGTTCACCAGCGACACGAAGAAATTGTGCATTTTTTCGGCACCACCGGAGCGTGCCTCGTTGAGGTTCTGAACCTCGTCGATGATCAGCACTCCGAGCGCGTGCAGATTGGCTACCTGGCACATGGATGCCAGCAGACGTTTGGTACCCAGCTTCTTGCGTCCGTGGCTACGGCTGTAGTAGGTACCCAGGATCTTGTCTACTTCGTTGAAGAAGCTCAGGCACAGCTCATCCAAGTCACCGTCAATTGGGCAGTCGACCTTCAGATAGACCAGTTGAGTGATGTTGTAATCAGGGTGATGGAGGGCTTGGGGGTACATGCCCAGAATCCGCTCCAGCGTGCGCGTCTTGCCGCAACCGGAGCAGCCGAACAGCGACAGGCTGTTGGCCGTAGAGGAGACACTCTGGTACACCGCCGCATCCAGATCCTCCTCCTCGACACGGCGATAGCCATTCTGCAGGTGCGCATACCAGGCACCACTGGCCGGATTCCGACCGATGTACCCTTGACGGATCATCAGGCTGATCTTGCTCTCCAGCTCCAAGTGATGGCTCAGCGGCTGGAAGAAGCCGTGCAACAGGCGGGCAATTGCATGTGCCCTGAGCCGACCATCCAGAAGCGCCTCCTGCGGCTCGAAACCGGGAAGCTGCTGCAATAGACCGACCACCTCCTGCAGATCAGGAATCGGAGGCAATGCGCTGATGAGCGGATTGTCCTGATACTCAGGAAGCTGCTGCTCCTGGTAACGCGCCAGGGGAATGACTCCGCGCTGGAATTCTTCAGTCATCCTCTTCCTCCTTGAATATCAGGTCACTGAGATCTGGGAAGGCATAATCTTCCTGCTTCTCGCCTCGCAGTGGGATCACCTCGGCTGGCTTTTTCTGCTGTGATTTCTCCAGTTTGAATGCTGTTTTCTGGCGTTCCTGGCGCTTTTCCTGCTGCTTGTTCTCGCGGATCTGGGTTCCCAGATCCTTCGTGGTCATACCCGTTTTGACCGGACTGGCATCCTCTGCCTGGGCAACGATGGACTCGATCTGCTTCAGAAGATTGCCTCTCTCTACCAAAGCTTCCGCCGCCGCGTTGGTATCGCTACGCCGTTCCTCTTTGGACAGCATCCAGACATCCCAGAAGGTCATCCCCCTGAAGCGTCGACTGCGGTCGGCAAGATCGCAAACCCAGTAGTCCTTGAGACTATTGGATGGCCGCAGGTAGATGTGGTCGGCGCTACGCGGATCGTATGCGACCGTTACCCCTGTCGGCCGGCGCCCCTGACCTCGGTGAAACCAACCCTCCCTGATTGCTTCCTGGCAGGTGTAGAAGCAGCCGAACAGCCTGATTCCCAGCTCCGAAACCGTGGCCGACTCATGGGGCAAAAGATTGATCCGTACCAGCTCCTCGGGCGCAGTACGTAACCGGCCGGTCAGGTTGGCCAAGCCCCAGTTCCATAGCATGACTGGGATGGCTGGCAGATCGCCCGGCATACCAGAGGTCCTGTCGTATTTGCTCAAGGTGTGAAAGTTGTTGTGGTAGAGGATGCCGGCAATGATGATCTGGGTGAACTCGGGCAAGGTCAGACTGGCATCAAGCCTGTAGTCGTGGCCACCCCGCTTCCGGCTGGTGGTGTGCTCGACCACACCGCTGGCATAGGGCTTGAAACGCTCCTGCACCGTCCGGAAATAACGTTCGACGATCCCCTTGGCATCTCCTCGCCTGGCCGGTGCATTCTCGATGCGAACGCCGAAGGCTTGGGAAAATGCTTCCACCTTGGTGCCATTCAGTTCGCCCTTATCGGCCAGCACCACATCCGGCAAGCCTTTGACCGGCCAGTCGCTGGCATCGATCTCCACGCCATACTGGCGGCAATACTCAACCTTGTCGGCGACCGTGTTGGCCAATGCCACCATGGCACTGACCCAGGAAGGCCCCTCGAATCCGACGTACATACCAACGACCATGCGGCTGAACACGTCGATTACCATGTAAACGACAGGTCTGCCGACGATAAGGCTGCGATCATGTTCTGAAACCAGATAGATATCGGCGATGGTGGCATCGATCTGGTAGCGGTATCCGGGCCCCAGTGCCTCGGTCGTCGAAGTACTGCTGAGCGGTCGAAAGTCCTTGGCAAAATCCACTGCGGACACCCTGCATGGCAAGGTGTCGGTGAAGTGATATTCGCGCCCATAGAAGTAACGGAACTGCCCCAATGTAGGCAGTTCGGAGGTCGGCAGCTCCGGCAGAACAGCACGGAGCAAGTTCAGCCCGGAGGCGTAGGCATCAGGAATGGACGGATGCTTTTCCTTGAGCAAGCGTTCCTCGATGACCCGGCGAAAAATGCGCTCGATGTCCGGCGTGACATTGCTCCCTTTCCCCTCCATCACCACTCTGGGCCTGCCCAGCTTGGCCTGGTTCGGCTTTCTGCGCTTGCCACGGGCGCCCGAGTTGACATAGTCCGGCAAGAGAGCATTCCTGCACATGCCTCGCTGCCAGTAGCGCCTCAGTAACCTATACACCGTCTGATTAGTGACACCATGGCGCTCCATGATGCCTCTGACAATGAGCCCTCTGGGGCGCCGCACGAAAAGCTGGGGATCGTGCACAAAATCCGCCAGCATTGCCCAAGCTTCATCACGCTTCTGCTGATCAAGAGAACCTTCCTCAACCTCCCGTAGGACTATCTCCTCGAAGGGATCGGCAATGCTCTCCAGCTCCCGCTCCATGAGCAGACGCTCTAGCTCTGCAACCGATATCGGTTCGGGCAACGCCGTGTCCGAATCGATATCAATCCAGATGGCCTGCTCGGTGCCGGACCACAGCAGGCGCTTTCGCAGTTCCCCTATCCGGAACACCTGATTAACGGGAAACACTGCTCAGCTCCTGATGCATTTGATGAGCGTTGGCAACCAGGTCTTTCGGCTTCAGCTCCCGGTAAGGAGTGTCAAGATCGAACAGGAAACAGTGCCGGGCCAGCAACTGGCGTAGCCAATAGAGCGCCTGACCGGCCTCCAGCTGGCCGGAGGTATCCAGTCCTTGGGCAATAGCGGTCAGCTTGCGATCTGGGTGACGCTGAAACTCGAGCAGAAACAACTGCTGGTAATGCTCGAGATCGTCCTGAGCGATGTCGTCTTCAGCATTGGCAGGATAGAGCCATTGGATATTGGCAAATGCCACCTTGGATACCTCACGCTCCGTGACGATGACCCAGGGAATACCTTTTTCCTGCCAGTAGCGCCTTTCAAGCTCAAGCCTCTCGATGACTTCAGGCTTCTGCAGGTCGGCACTGTACTTGGCCTGAATTGCGAGGGACGGGCGCTGAGGCTCTTCGAAATCCACCAAGAAGTCGCTGGTCAGTACCTGCGGGATGCCCTTGTAACGCCCGTGGGGCAGGCCAAGCTCCTCGGCGATGCGCACCGTATCTTCGACCCTCATCGGAAACTGTTCACGGATATCGGTGACATGAGGAGACCGATCCAAGGTCAGGAAGATGGCCAGTTCAAGATCGGATAGAAGATGGTGTAAACGCCGAGTCTTGCTGCCAGGCAGGCGGTGGGAGCGACCCAGCGAGGACACGTCCCTGGTGTAGATGAACGGCTTGTAGTCTGATCCCTGGCCTTGGCCACGCCCGTCCTTGAGCCTTCTATCGATCTGGGCCTGGGTCAGCCCCTTGAATGTTCCAGACATGAGAAAGCCTGCCCCCCGCTGTGTCGATGACATCAACATAGCGGATGCAGGCTCAGGATGAAACTTTATTTATAAGGATGAAACTTTATTTGTACGGATGAACCTTTATTTGCATCCCACACTTTTTACCGGTCATGACAGCCTCTTACTCAACAGTCACCGACTTGGCCAGGTTACGCGGCTGATCCACGTCGGTGCCTTTGAGCACGGCCACGTAGTACGACAGCAGTTGCAGTGGAATGGTGTACAGGATCGGCGCCAGCGCATCGGCGATGTGCGGCACCTTGATCACGTGAGTGCCTTCACCATTGGTCATGCCAGCGTGCTCGTCGGCGAACACTACCAACTCGCCACCACGGGCACGCACTTCCTGCAGGTTGGACTTCAGCTTCTCCAGCAGTTCGTTGTTCGGGGCAACGGTAACCACCGGCATGTCGTTATCCACCAATGCCAACGGGCCGTGCTTCAACTCGCCTGCCGGGTACGCTTCAGCGTGGATGTAGGAGATTTCCTTGAGCTTGAGCGCACCTTCCATCGCCACCGGGTACTGTGCACCCCGGCCGAGGAATAAGGTGTGGTGCTTGTCGGCGAACAGCTCGGCGATTTTCTCGACAGTAGCGTCCATGGCCAGGGCTTCACCCAGGCGGGTCGGCAGGCGACGCAGCTCTTCAACCAGCTCGGCTTCGACGCCCTCTTCCAGAGTACCGCGCACTTGGCCCAGGGCCAGGGTCAGCAGCATCAGCGACACCAGCTGAGTGGTGAAGGCTTTGGTCGAGGCCACACCGATTTCCGGGCCGGCCAAGGTCAGCAGAGTCAGGTCCGACTCACGCACCAGCGAGCTGATGCCCACGTTGCAGATTGCCAGGCTGCCGAGGAAGCCCAGCTCCTTGGCGTTACGCAGCGCGGCCAGGGTGTCAGCAGTTTCGCCCGACTGCGAGATGGAGACGAACAGGGTATCCGGCTGCACCACGACCTTGCGGTAACGGAATTCGCTGGCCACTTCCACCTGACACGGGATGCCAGCCAGGCTTTCCAGCCAGTAACGGGCAACCATACCGGCGTGGTAGCTGGTACCACAGGCAACGATCTGCACGTTGCGCACTTTGGCGAACAGTTCGGCGGCCTGCGGGCCGAAGGCCTGTACCAACACGTTGTCCTTGCCCAGGCGGCCTTCCAGGGTGCGCTGGACCACGCTTGGCTGCTCGTGGATTTCCTTGAGCATGAAGTGGCGATAGTTGCCCTTGTCGGCAGCTTCAGCACCTTCATGGTACTGCACGGTTTCGCGTTGAACCTTGTTGCCTTGCTGGTCCCAGATGGTGACCTGGTCACGACGGATTTCAGCGATATCGCCTTCCTCCAGGTACATGAAGCGGTCGGTGACTTGGCGCAGCGCCAGCTGGTCGGAGGCCAGGAAGTTCTCGCCCAGGCCCAGGCCGATGACCAGCGGGCTGCCGCTGCGTGCAGCTACCAGGCGGTCAGGCTGCCCGGCGCTGATCAGTGCCAAGCCATAGGCGCCATGCAGGCGTTTCACCGCGGCTTTCAGGGCATCGGCCAGGTCCGGGATGCTCTTCAGGGTGTGGTGGATCAGGTGGACGATGACCTCGGTGTCAGTCTGCGAACTGAAGACGTAGCCCAGGCCTTTCAGCTCTTCGCGCAGCTCTTCGTGGTTTTCGATGATGCCGTTGTGCACCACAGCCACTTCATCGCCCGAGAAGTGCGGGTGGGCGTTGCCTTCGGTCGGCGCACCGTGGGTCGCCCAACGGGTGTGGGCAATACCCAGCTGACCTACCAGCGGGTCAGCGGCGACAGCAGCTTGCAACTCGCTCACCTTGCCGATACGGCGACGGCGCTCAAGTTCACCCGCCTGGGTCAGAACGGCCAGGCCGGCGCTGTCGTAACCACGGTACTCAAGACGCTTGAGGCCCTCGATCAGGATGGCTGTGATATTGCGCTCGGCGACAGCACCAACGATTCCACACATGTTTTATTTCTCCTGGCTGATCGCGGCGCAGATCAGGTTGATGCCGCGAGCTTGAATTTGTTCGCGTGCCGCTGCGGGCAGGCGTTCGTCTGTAATAAGGGTGTGCACGCTGCCCCAGGGCAGCTCAAGGTTGGGGATCTTGCGCCCCACCTTGTCCGACTCGACCATCACGATCACTTCACGGGCGACTTCGGCCATGACGCGGCTAAGCCCGAGCAGCTCGTTGAAGGTGGTGGTACCCCGGCCCAGGTCGATGCCGTCGGCGCCGATGAACAGCTGATCAAAATCGTAAGAGCGTAATACCTGCTCGGCCACCTGGCCCTGGAACGACTCGGAATGGGGGTCCCAGGTGCCACCGGTCATCAGCAGCACCGGCTCGTGTTCGAGGTCGCAAATGGCTCGGGCCACGTTCAGCGAATTGGTCATCACCACCAGGCCGGGCTGGCGCCCCAGTTCGGGGATCATGGCTGCCGTGGTGCTGCCGCTGTCGATGATGATGCGCGCATGTTCGCGGATACGCCCGACGGCGGCACGCGCAATGGCCTTCTTGTAGGAAGACACAGGCTGGGCCGGCTCACCGAGCAGTTCTTGCGGCACCGGTACCGCACCGCCATAGCGCCGCAGCAACAGGCCATTGGTTTCGAGGGCAGCGAGGTCTTTGCGAATGGTCACTTCCGAAGTTTCGAAACGCTTGGCCAAGGCGTCCACGCTCACCTCACCCTGTTCGCTGAGCAAAGCCAGGATATTGTGCCGCCGCTGTGGTGTGTTTCGTTTCGACATGAGCGCTTAAGTTTCGTTTCGAAAGATAATGGTTGCAATCAAAACCTAATACGCTTGTTTCGTCAAGCAGTGGCTGCCCTGTGGATAGTTTCTTCAGGTTTGGGGCGATCCCTCTGTAGGAACGGCCAATAAAAAAAGCCGACTTATTTACATAAGTCGGCTTTCGATCGAAACAGCTGTGGGTAACTCAGCTCTTCTTGATTTTCTCCGGCCGCTTCCAGCCCGAGATGTTGCGCTGACGCGCGCGGCCCACAGCCAGGTCGCCGGCTTCGACGGCCTGTGTGATGGTCGAACCGGCTGCGGTGGTCGCACCGGCCTTGATTTCCACAGGCGCCACCAGCGAGTTGTTCGAACCGATAAACACGTCCTCGCCCATCACCGTCTTGAACTTGTTGGCGCCATCGTAGTTGCAGGTGATGGTACCGGCGCCGATATTGGTGCGTGCACCGATTTCAGCGTCGCCCAGGTAGGTGAGGTGACCTGCCTTGGCGCCTTCACCCAGGTGGGCGTTTTTCAGTTCGACGAAGTTACCCACATGGGCCTTGGCGTCCAGCACGCTGCCCGGGCGCAGGCGGGCGAACGGGCCGGCATCGCTGCACTCGCCCATCACGGCGCCTTCAAGGTGGCTGTTGGCTTTGACCACCGCGCCTTTGCGCAGGGTGGTGTTCTTGATGACGCAGTTAGGGCCGATCTGCACATCGTCCTCGATGACCACTTTGCCTTCGAGAATCACGTTGATGTCGATCAGCACATCACGACCAACGGTCACTTCACCCCGTACGTCGAAGCGGGCCGGATCGCGCAGGGTCACACCCTGGGCCATCAGGCGGCGGCCTTCACGCAGCTGGTAGTGACGCTCAAGCTCGGACAGCTGACGACGATCGTTGGCGCCCTGCACTTCCATCGGGTCGTGTGGCTGTTCAGTGGCCACCACCAGGCCGTCAGCCACTGCCATGGCGATGACGTCGGTCAGGTAGTACTCGCCCTGGGCGTTGTTGTTCGACAGGCGGCCCATCCAGTCGGCCAGGCGCGCGGCTGGCAGGGCCAGAATACCGGTGTTGCCTTCCTTGATCGCTTTCTGCGCGTCGTTGGCGTCCTTGTGCTCAACGATGGCAGTCACCTTACCCTGCTCGTCACGCACGATGCGGCCATAGCCGGTCGGGTCATCGAGCGCGACGGTAAGCAGACCCAGTTGCTCAGCATTGGCCTTGGCCAACAGACGCTGCAAGGTCTCCACTTCGATCAACGGTACATCGCCGTACAGTACCAGCACGGTGTCGGCGGTCACGGCTGGCAGAGCCTGAGCTACCGCATGGCCGGTGCCCAACTGTTTTTCCTGCATGACGAAGTTCAAGTCGTCAGCGGCCAGACGCTCGCGAACCAGCTCCGCACCATGGCCAATGACCACGTGGATACCTTGCGGCTGCAGTTGGCGCGCACTGTGGATAACATGGCCAAGCATGGAGTTGCCGGCTACCGGGTGCAGCACCTTGGGCAGCGCCGAGCGCATGCGAGTGCCTTGGCCCGCGGCGAGAATAACGATATCGAGTGACATTACTGGCTACCAATCCTGGGTGGTCAGTGAAATGACCGGGGAAATCAGAAAAAGAAAAAGGGTAGCCGAGGCTACCCTTTTACTCAATCGCAACAGAAGTTATCAGCCGAGGCCGATTACTTGCCTTTGCGCATTTGCTGGACGGTACGCAGCTGGGCTGCGGCCTCGGCCAGACGTGCGGCGGCGGCACCGTAGTCGAAGTCCGCGCCTTTCAGATTCAGGGCGTTCTCAGCAGCCTTGAGGGCTTCCTGAGCTTGCGCTTCATCCAGGTCTGCAGCACGTTGCACGGTATCGGCAAGCACCTTGACCATGTTCGGCTGAACCTCGAGGAAGCCACCAGAGATGTAGAACACCTCTTGGGCGCCACCCTGCTTGGTCAGCGTGATCGGACCTGGCTTCAGATTGGTGATCAGCGGCGCGTGGCCTGGAGCGATACCAAGATCACCCAGGTTACCGTGCGCAACCACCATCTCGACCAGACCGGAGAAAATTTCTCCTTCCGCGCTGACGATATCGCAATGGACTGTCATAGCCATCTGCTTGCCTCAACCTGATAGCGCCCCTTGCGGGGCGCAGGAATTACAGTTTCTTGGCTTTCTCGATCGCTTCGTCGATGCTGCCGACCATGTAGAACGCTTGTTCTGGCAGGTGGTCGTAGTCACCTTTGAGGATGCCGCTGAAGCCAGCGATGGTGTCTTTCAGGGAAACGTACTTGCCTGGCGAACCGGTGAAGACTTCGGCCACGAAGAACGGCTGCGACAGGAAGCGCTGGATCTTACGAGCGCGGGCTACCAGTTGCTTGTCGGTCTCGGACAGTTCGTCCATACCCAGGATCGCAATGATGTCCTTCAGCTCTTTGTAGCGCTGCAGAACATACTGAACGCCACGAGCAGTGTCGTAGTGCTCATTGCCGATCACGTTCGGGTCCAGCTGGCGCGAAGTCGAGTCCAGTGGGTCGACCGCTGGGTAGATACCCAGGGAGGCGATGTCACGGGACAGAACGACGGTGGCGTCCAAGTGGGCGAAGGTGGTCGCTGGCGACGGGTCGGTCAAGTCGTCCGCAGGTACGTATACGGCCTGTACGGAGGTGATCGAACCTTCCTTGGTGGAGGTGATGCGCTCTTGCAGAACGCCCATCTCTTCAGCCAGGGTCGGCTGGTAACCTACTGCCGAAGGCATACGGCCCAGCAGTGCGGATACTTCGGTACCGGCCAGGGTGTAACGATAGATGTTGTCGACGAACAGCAGAACGTCGTTACCTTCGTCACGGAACTTCTCAGCCATGGTCAGGCCGGTCAGCGCTACGCGCAGACGGTTTCCTGGTGGCTCGTTCATCTGACCGTAGACCAGCGCTACCTTGTCGAGAACGTTGGAGTCCTTCATCTCGTGGTAGAAGTCGTTACCCTCACGAGTACGCTCACCCACACCAGCGAACACGGAGTAACCGCTGTGTTCCATGGCGATGTTACGGATCAGTTCCATCATGTTTACGGTCTTGCCGACACCGGCACCACCGAACAGACCAACCTTACCACCCTTGGCGAACGGGCAAACCAGGTCGATAACCTTGATGCCGGTTTCCAGCAGGTCGTTGCCGCCTGCCTGGTCAGCGAACGAAGGCGCTGGCTGGTGGATACCGCGACGCTCTTCTTCGCCGATCGGGCCGGCTTCGTCGATCGGGTTGCCCAGTACGTCCATGATACGGCCCAGGGTGGCCTTACCAACAGGAACGGAAATGGCAGCACCGGTGTCGACGACATCCAGACCGCGCTTCAGGCCTTCGGTCGAGCCCATCGCAATGGTACGAACCACGCCGTCGCCCAGCTGCTGCTGGACTTCGAGGGTGGTTTCCGCGCCTTGTACTTTCAGCGCGTTGTATACACTCGGCACGACGTCACGTGGGAATTCCACGTCGATGACGGCGCCGATGATTTGAACGATACGTCCGCTACTCATAGCTGGATCCTCTGAATATTTGAACCGTTAAACCGCGGCAGCGCCGCCGACGATTTCCGAGATCTCCTGGGTGATCGCAGCCTGACGCGCCTTGTTGTAGATCAACTGAAGCTCTTTGATCAAATCACCGGCGTTGTCTGTGGCGTTCTTCATCGCGATCATCCGGGCCGCTTGTTCAGCAGCGTTGTTCTCGACCACCGCCTGGTACACCTGCGACTCCACGTAACGCACCATCAAGCCGTCCAGCAGCTCTTTTGCGTCGGGTTCGTACAGGTAATCCCAGTGATGCTTGAGATCCTGATCCGGGGTTGCCACCAACGG
Organism: Pseudomonas sp. PvP089; assembly: GCF_017875165.1. Lineage (NCBI taxonomy): Bacteria > Pseudomonadati > Pseudomonadota > Gammaproteobacteria > Pseudomonadales > Pseudomonadaceae > Pseudomonas > Pseudomonas sp. PvP089. Next base: position 6,441,057 of record NZ_JAGGME010000001.1, on the reverse strand, counting down.
TACCAATTGCTCGACCGTTGGCTTCTGGGTCATGGTGTTGATGAACTTGTTCGAAACCACGGAGAGGCGATCGATACGGCCGTCCAGGTAGGCGTCCAGCATCACTTTGACGGAGCCGATCAGATCGTTGATCGATGGCTCTTCACCCAAGTGGCTGATCGCTGCTACGACGTTACCGCCAAAGATGCGGAAGAAAGTCGCACCCTTGCTACCGATCACGCACAGGTCGATTTCCACGCCCTGTTCGCGGTTTGCGTTCATGTCCTTGACCAGGGCCTTGAACAGGTTGGTGTTCAAGCCACCGCACAGACCACGGTCACTGCTCACCACGATATAACCGGTGCGCTTTACAGGGCGCTCGATCATGAATGGGTGGCGGTATTCCGGGTTGGCGTTGGCCAGATGACCGATCACCTGGCGGATACGCTCCGCGTAAGGACGGCTAGCAGCCATGCGCATTTGTGCCTTGCGCATCTTGCTGACCGCCACTTTCTCCATGGCGCTGGTAATTTTTTGCGTGCTTTTGATGCTCGCAATCTTACTGCGAATCTCTTTTGCGCCTGCCATGTATCACCTATCAGGTTAGCAAGCGGGGGCCTGAGCCCCCGCTGCGGCTTACCAGGTCTGGGTGGCCTTGAACTTCTCGATACCGGCTTTCAGGCCTGCGTCGATTTCGTCGTTGAAGTCACCCTTCACGTTGATCTTCGCCATCAGTTCAGCGTGATCACGGTTGAAGAAGGCGATCAGTGCTTGCTCGAAGCTGCCGATCTTGGAGACTTCTACGTCAGTCAGGAAGCCACGCTCAGCGGCGTACAGCGACAGAGCCATGTCCGCAATGGACATCGGCGCATACTGCTTCTGCTTCATCAGCTCGGTAACGCGCTGACCATGCTCCAGCTGCTTGCGGGTCGCCTCGTCCAGATCGGACGCGAACTGGGCGAATGCAGCCAGTTCACGGTACTGAGCCAGCGCGGTACGAATACCACCGGACAGCTTCTTGATGATCTTGGTCTGAGCGGCACCACCCACACGGGATACCGAAACACCGGCGTTCACTGCAGGGCGGATGCCCGAGTTGAACATGGCCGATTCCAGGAAGATCTGACCGTCGGTGATGGAAATCACGTTGGTCGGAACGAACGCGGAAACGTCGCCTGCCTGGGTTTCGATGATCGGCAGAGCGGTCAGGGAACCGGTTTTGCCAGTGACAGCACCGTTGGTGAACTTCTCGACGTACTCTTCCGAAACGCGCGATGCACGCTCCAGCAGACGGGAGTGGAGATAGAACACGTCGCCTGGGTACGCTTCACGTCCTGGTGGACGGCGCAGCAACAGGGAGATCTGACGGTAGGCAACGGCCTGCTTGGACAGGTCATCGTAAACGATCAGTGCGTCTTCACCGCGGTCACGGAAGAACTCGCCCATGGTGCAACCGGCGTATGGCGCCAGGAATTGCAGTGCGGCGGATTCCGAAGCACTGGCAACAACCACGATGGTGTTGGCCAGGGCGCCGTTTTCTTCCAGCTTGCGAACGATGTTGGCAACGGTGGAACGCTTCTGGCCGACAGCTACATAAACACAGAAAATACCGGAGTCTTTCTGGTTGATGATGGCGTCGATGGCCATGGCGGTCTTGCCGATCTGACGGTCGCCAATGATCAGCTCACGCTGGCCACGGCCGACAGGGATCATGGCGTCGACGGATTTGTAGCCAGTCTGTACAGGCTGGTCTACCGACTTACGCCAGATCACGCCTGGAGCAACTTTCTCGACTGCGTCGGTCTGGGTGTTGCCCAGAGGACCTTTGCCGTCGATCGGGTTACCCAGTGCGTCGACGACGCGACCCAGCAGTTCCTTACCAACCGGAACTTGCAGGATGCGGCCGGTGCACTTGGCGCTCATGCCTTCGGCGAGGGTGTCGTAGGCACCCAGGATCACTGCACCTACGGAGTCTTGCTCCAGGTTCAGTGCCATGCCGTAGACGCCGCCCGGGAACTCGATCATTTCGCCGTACATGACGTCGGCCAGACCGTGGATCCGCACGATACCGTCGGAAACCGAAACGACGGTACCTTCGTTACGGGCTTGGGAGCTCACATCGAGGTTGTCGATGCGGCCCTTGATGATTTCACTAATTTCGGAAGGATTGAGTTGCTGCATTGCTCTGCTGCCCCTTCAAACTCAAGATTTCAATGCTTCGGCCAGTTTCGCGATTTTGCCGCGAACAGAGCCATCGATTACCAGGTCACCAGCGCGGATGACGACGCCGCCAATCAGGCTGGCATCCTCCGACGCGTGCAGGCGCACTTCCTGGCCTAACCGTGCACTGAGAACCTTGGCGAGTTTGTCTTGCTGTTCTTGGTTCAACGCGAAGGCACTGGTGACTTCCACGTCCACGGATTTCTCTTGTTCTGCCTTGTACAGGTCAAACAGAGCGGCAATCTCCGGCAGAAGCAGGAGACGGTCGTTTTCCGCGGCAACATGAATGAAATTCTGTGCCTGTGCATTGAACTTGTCACCGCACACGTCAATGAACGTGGCGGCCTTTTCTGCGCTCGTCAGTCGCGGGGCCTTGAGCAGGCGCTGCATGGTGTCGTCTTGCGACACCGCAGCAGCCAGGCCGAGCATGGCTGACCAATTGGCCAGTTGCTGATGGGCCTGGGCATGCTCAAAGGCAGCCTTAGCGTAAGGTCGGGCCAACGTGGTCAGTTCTGCCATGATCGCCCTCGCTTAAATTTCAGCGGCCAGTTTGTTAACCAGCTCCGCATGCGCGTTTTGATCGATTGTGGCGCCAAGGATCTTTTCAGCACCGCCAACGGCCAGAGCACCCACTTGGGTACGCAGGGCGTCTTTAGCGCTGTTCAGTTCCTGTTCGATCTCGGCCAGAGCCTGAGCCTTCACACGGTCAGCTTCGACGCGGGCCTGTTCACGGGCTTCCTCGACAAGCTGAGCAGCGCGTTTCTTGCTTTGCTCAATGATTTCGGCTGCCTGGGCTTTAGCTTCACGCAGTTGCTGGCCCGCTTTCTCTTGGGCCAGCTCCAGGTCGCGAGCTGCGCGGTTGGCAGCGTCCAAGCCGTCGGCAATCTTCTTTTGGCGCTCTTGCAGGGCAGTGATGACCGGAGGCCATACATACTTCATGCAGAAGAGTACAAAAATCAGGAAAGCAACGGATTGGCCAATCAGGGTTGCATTAATGTTCACGCCAACACCTCGCTCGGTCTTAATTCATACAGCCATCAACTCGTGGTGACGAGTGATTAGCCGGCGATCTGACCAACGAACGGATTCGCGAAGGTGAAGAACAGAGCGATACCAACACCGATCATGGTTACGGCGTCGAGCAGACCGGCAACGATGAACATTTTAACCTGCAGCATCGGAACCATTTCTGGTTGACGAGCAGCGCCTTCCAGGAATTTGCCGCCCAGCAGGCCGAAACCAATGGCGGTACCCAGAGCACCCAGGCCGATCAGCAGAGCAACAGCGATAGCGGTCAGACCAACTACAGTTTCCATCTTTCCTCCCGACTTTTACGTCGTATTGGTTAGGTTTTTAGTTTGAAGCGGTAAAACAAATCGTTTGGTACAGCATGCCCTTGCGGACTTTTTAAGCCCTCCCCCCGAACGGGCGGGGAAGGCTATCAGACACGCCAGGCGGTCTTAATGGTTATCTTCGTGCGCCATCGACAGGTAGACGATGGTCAGCATCATGAAGATGAAAGCTTGCAGGGTGATGATCAGGATGTGGAACACAGCCCACGCCCATTGCAGCACCACACCCAGGCCGCTGAGCCACAGCAGGCCGGAGCCGAACATCACAGCGATCAGGATGAACACCAGTTCGCCGGCATACATGTTGCCGAACAGACGCAGTGCCAGCGAGATCGGCTTGGCGATCAGGGTGACGAATTCCAGCAGGAAGTTGACCGGAATCAGCAGGATCTGCACGAAGATGTTCTTGCTGCCGAACGGGTGCAGGGTCAGCTCACCGATGAAGCCGCCCAGGCCCTTGACCTTGATGCTGTAGAAGATGATCAGGGCAAACACGCTGAAGGCCATGGCCAGGGTCGCGTTCGGGTCGGTGGTCGACACGGCGCGGAACGGAATGTGCGGATCACCGGAGATCAGGATGGCCAGCTGAGGAATCCAGTCGACCGGTACCAGGTCGACGGCGTTCATCAGGAATACCCAGACGAAGATGGTCAGCGCCAGCGGTGCGATTACCGGGCTACGGCCGTGGAAGGAGTCCTTCACGCTGCCGTTGACGAAATCGACCATCACTTCCACGAAGTTCTGCAGACCGCCAGGCTGGCCGGAAGTCGCCTTCTTTGCCGCCATGCGGAAAATGAACAGGAAGATCAGACCCAGCGCGACGGACCAACCCAGGGTGTCCAGGTGGAACGCCCAGAAGCCCATTGCCTTGGCTTCTGCAGCCGAATGGGCAAAGCCCCAGCTGCCGTCTGGTAGTTGACCGTAGGTCAGGTTCTGCAAGTGGTGCTGGATATAGCCCGAAGCGGTTTCTGCTGCCATGGTTGCCTCAAACGCCCTAAGGTCTCGAAAGTCTTTTATTCATCAGCAGGGGCGCGAACCAGCTGACCAAAAGGGTCAACACGAAGACGCCGAATACTGCTAACGGCGCCAGTGGCTTCACTCCTGCGAAGGTCAGTGCAAAAAGCACTGCCGTCAAAATCATCTTGCCTGCCTCGCCAGCGTAAAACGACTTGACGATGGCTTGTGCTGCCCGAGCTCCGCTGAAGCGAAAAGCCTTCCAGGCGAAATACACATTGGGCAGCCACGCAATCAAACCTCCGCAAAGGCCTGAATATCCACTGACCGCCCCTTTCCACTGCCACAACACCAGGGTTGCCAGCAGCAGTACGACGAATTGAGCCAGCAGTACCGGAAAAACCGCCCAGCGATGGAAAGGCAGGCGGTTTGGCGTGCGGATTTCCATCACAACTGCTCCTCGGAAGTCGACCAACAAGTCAGCTATGACTTGGCATAATTTGTGCCGACAAAATGCGCGCAGAGTATAGGGGTGGATTAACCCCTATTCAACTCTTCGTAGTGATTTCCGACTGCGCGCTACAACAGGAATTGTTTCAGCGGATGTGAGCAAGCACGCCTTGCAACTCGTCAAGCGAGTTGTAACGAATAACCAACTGCCCCTTGCCCTTGTTGCCATGACGGATCTGAACGGCCGAGCCCAGGCGCTCTGCGAGCCGCTGTTCAAGGCGTGCGATATCCGGATCAGGTTTGCTCGGTTCGACCGGATCAGGCTTGTCACTGAGCCACTGACGAACCAGTGCCTCGGTTTGGCGCACAGTGAGGCCACGTGCGACAACATGACGCGCCCCCTCCTCCTGACGATTCTCGTCCAGGCCGAGCAATGCGCGTGCGTGCCCCATCTCCAGGTCGCCGTGGGCGAGCATGGTCTTGATCGCCTCAGGCAAGGTGATCAGGCGCAGCAGGTTGGCCACGGTTACCCGCGACTTACCGACGGCATCGGCCACCTGTTGCTGGGTAAGTTCGAATTCCTGCTGCAGACGCTGCAGGGCCATGGCCTCTTCCAACGGGTTGAGGTCTTCGCGCTGGATGTTCTCGATCAGCGCCATGGCAATGGCGGCTTCATCGGGCACTTCGCGGACCATGGCCGGAATCGTGTCCAGGCCGGCCTGCTGGGTCGCGCGCCAGCGGCGCTCACCGGCGATGATCTCATAGCGGTTGTCGCCAATCGGGCGGACCACGATCGGTTGCATCACGCCATGGCTGCGAATCGAGTGCGCGAGCTCTTCCAGCGCCTGCGGATCCATGTCCCGACGTGGCTGGTACTTGCCACGCTGAATCAGCTCGACCGGCAGGTGTTGCAGTTCTTTCTGGTCGATCTTCACAGCCTGCTCTTCGAGCGCGCTGACGGAAGGACCACTGAGCAGTGCATCCAACCCACGTCCGAGACCCCGTTTCTTGACGGCCATACGGATTCCTTAAGTTGTCTGTGCAGTGCGTGATTGACGGCGTTGACGGCGAACCAGTTCCCCCGCCAGGGCCAGGTAAGCCAGCGCGCCGCGCGATTGCTTGTCGTAAGCCAGGGCCGGCATGCCAAAGCTGGGGGCCTCGGCCAGGCGAATGTTGCGCGGAATGACCGTGTCGTACAGCTGCGGGCCAAAGTGTTCTTTCAGCTGCGCCGAAACATCATTGTTCAGGCTCAGGCGAGGATCGTACATGGTCCGCAACAGGCCCTCGATCTTCAGCTCCGGATTCAACCGGGCGGCGATGCGCTTGATGTTATCCACAAGGTCGCTAAGACCTTCCAGTGCGTAGTACTCGCACTGCATGGGGATGATCACGCCATCGGAAGCGACCAGGGCGTTTAGCGTGAGCATCGACAGCGACGGCGGGCAGTCGATGAGGATGAAGTCGTAGTTCTCGCGGATTGGCGCCAGGGCGTTACGCAGACGGCTTTCCTTGACCTGCATTTCCAGCAGCACCACCTCGGCGGCGGTCAGGTCGCGGTTGGCCGGCAGCAACTGGAACCCGCCGTGCTCGGAGTAATGCATGGCCTGAGCCAGGTCGCACTCCCCGATCAGCAGGTCGTAGACCGAGTGCTCGAGCTCGTGCTTGTCCACGCCGCTGCCCATGGTGGCGTTGCCCTGCGGATCGAGGTCGATCAGCAGGACACGACGCTTGGTCGCGGCCAGCGAGGCGGCGAGATTGATACAGGTGGTGGTCTTGCCTACACCACCTTTCTGGTTCGCGATTGCGAATACCTTAGCCATTGATGCGCGTGTTCCCAGTCATGCCTTGCGGCGCAGTATCAGCAGATGGCGCTGGCCCTGGCAACCCGGAACGGTCAGGGCCTGTTCGCTTTCCACTGTGAAGTCTGCGGGCAATGCTACCAGTTCATCGGCAGGATGCAGCCCCTTCATTGCAAGCCATTGCGTCCCGGTGTCGCCCAGATGGCGGGTCCAGTTGGTGAAGTTCTCCATGCTGCTGAAGGCGCGGGAGATGATTCCGTCGAACGGCTGAGCCGGCTGAAAGGCTTCGACCCTGCTGTGGATAACCGTGAGGTTGTCCAGTTTGAGTTCCATTTTCACCTGGGTGAGGAAGCGGGTCTTCTTGCCGTTGGCGTCCAACACCGTCACGCGCTTGTGCGGATGCAGGATAGCCAACGGGATACCCGGCATGCCACCGCCGCTGCCGACATCCAGCCAGTTTTGACACTCGCTGTGGATAAACGGCATGACGCTCAGGCTGTCGAGCAGATGGCGCGACACCATCTCGTCCGGGTCGCGCACCGCAGTGAGGTTGTAGGCTTTGTTCCATTTGATCAACAGGGCCAGGTAGCCGAGCAATTTCTCGTGATGCTCTGCGCTCAGCTCTACACCAAGCTGGCGCGCACCTGTGGACAACTCTTCAGCGTGTTGCGGGGTGACCAGGGAACTCAAGCGCTTTGCTCCAATTCGCGGCCAGCGCCGCGTTTTTTCAAGTAAATCAGCAACAGGGAAATCGCCGCCGGGGTCACGCCGGGAATGCGCGAAGCCTGGCCCAGGGTTTCCGGGCGGGTCTGGCCAAGCTTGCCCTGGATCTCTTTGGACAAGCCAGAAATCGTCGAATAGTCGATATCCACAGGCAGACGGGTGTCTTCACTGGCGCGCAAGCGAGCGATTTCATCCTGCTGGCGGTCGATGTAGCCCGCGTACTTGGTGCGGATCTCGACCTGCTCGGCGACCTGTGGATCGATCGCTTCACCGCCGGTCGCCTCGATCAGCCCCGCGTAGTCGATCTCCGGGCGCGCCAGCAGGTTGAGCAGGCTGTACTCGTGGCTGAGTGGCGTGCCGAACTTATCCACAATGGCCTGGCCTTGGTCGGTGTTCGGCCGAACCCAGGTCGACTTCAGGCGCTGTTCCTCACGCTCGATGCCGTCACGCTTGGCGCAGAAAGCGGCCCAGCGCTGGTCGTCGATCAGGCCCAGTTCACGGCCTTTCTCGGTCAGACGCAGGTCGGCGTTGTCTTCGCGCAGGATCAGGCGGTACTCGGCGCGCGAAGTGAACATGCGGTACGGCTCCTGGGTACCCAGGGTGATCAGGTCGTCGACCAGCACACCGATGTACGCCTCGTCGCGGCGCGGGCACCAGCTGTCGCGGCCCTGTGCGCGCAATGCGGCGTTGGTCCCGGCCAGCAGGCCCTGGGCACCGGCTTCTTCGTAACCGGTGGTGCCGTTGATCTGCCCGGCGAAGAACAGGCCGCCGATGACTTTGGTCTCGAGGCTGTACTTGAGGTCACGCGGGTCGAAGTAGTCGTACTCGATTGCGTAACCCGGGCGGACGATGTGGGCATTTTCCATGCCGCGGATCGAACGCACCAGCTCCAGCTGCACGTCGAACGGCAGCGAAGTGGAAATACCGTTGGGGTACAGCTCATGGGTGTTCAGGCCTTCCGGCTCGATGAACACCTGATGGCTTTCCTTGTCGGCGAAGCGGTGGATCTTGTCTTCGATCGATGGGCAATAGCGCGGGCCGACGCCTTCGATCACGCCCGAGTACATCGGCGAGCGGTCAAGGTTCGAGGCGATGATCTCGTGGGTACGCGCATTGGTGTGGGTAATCCAGCAGCTCACCTGCCGTGGGTGCATCTGGGCATTGCCCATGAACGACATGACCGGGATCGGCGTATCACCTGGCTGTTCGGTCATCACCGAGAAGTCCACCGAGCGGCCATCGATGCGTGGCGGCGTCCCGGTTTTCAGGCGGCCGACGCGCAGCGGCAGTTCACGCATGCGGTGGGCCAGGGCGATCGAAGGCGGATCACCGGCGCGACCACCGGAATGGTTTTGCAGGCCAATGTGGATAAGCCCGCCCAGGAAGGTGCCGGTGGTCAGTACTACGGATTCTGCGAAGAAACGCAAACCCATCTGGGTAACCACGCCCTTGACCTGATCCTGCTCGACGATCAGGTCGTCGCAGGACTGCTGGAATATCCACAGGTTCGGCTGATTTTCCAGGATTTCACGCACGACCGCCTTGTAAATGGCGCGGTCGGCCTGTGCACGGGTGGCACGTACCGCCGGGCCCTTGCGGTTGTTCAGAACGCGGAACTGGATGCCGCTCTTGTCGGTAGCCATTGCCATGGCGCCGCCAAGGGCATCGATCTCTTTGACCAAATGGCTTTTGCCAATACCGCCGATGGCGGGGTTGCAGCTCATGTGACCGAGGGTTTCCACGTTATGGGTCAGCAGCAGGGTTTTCACACCCATGCGTGCGGACGCAAGCGCAGCCTCGGTACCGGCATGGCCGCCGCCGATGACGATCACTTCAAAACGGGAAGGGAAATCCACCACGCACCTCGTGCCTGTTTTTGCGAATAGAGAAGGTAAGCCGACAAGTATAGGGACTTCACCCCCTTTAAAGAAACCGTCTGAGCAAATTTTGACCAGTCTGTGGATGAGTGGCAGACAACAGAAATCAACAAGAAGAAATTTATAAAAGCTTTGTTTTTATGTTTATTCTTATGCACAACGATATCTGTGGATAAAGCTTTCTATCCCTTGAATATCGCTGTGTAGAGAGAAATTAAACCCTGTGTCTGGAGTGCCATGAGGGCTATGGATAACGTCATTTAGCCTGTGGATTAAATGGCCTTTTACCCACAGGCGGGTTTGTCCTCAGAAAAAAAGCATGTTTATCAACTGAGCTGAAGGGGAGTTTTCCACAGGGCTCCTGAATACACATTTCAGGCTGAGCAGGAAAATTTTGTCGAGCCAGCGACCAGAGAGGGTCAAGGCGGAGCGGGCAAGCCCGCTAAAGGGGGGTTATATCCACAGAGGTCAGGCTTGTAATGGCCTCTTCACGGGCATGCGCGCTCCCCACAAGTGCTTCGTTCGCCTGGCCGAGGTCATCTCCTGCAACGAATTTCAGGCAAAAAAAAGCCGCTCCCGAAGGAGCGGCGCTTGGTCTTGCCGGGCTGTGGATTACTTGCCGATGCAGAAGCTGGAGAAAATCCGCCCCAGCAGGTCATCCGAGCTGAATGCTCCTGTGATTTCCCCCAGCGCATGCTGTGCCTGGCGCAAATCCTCAGCCAGAAGCTCCCCTGCGCCCGCCAATGTCAGCTGAGCACGGCCATGCTCCAGGTGCTCGCTGGCCTGGCGCAAAGCATCCAAATGGCGCCTGCGGGCGCTGAAACCGCTCTCTGAGGTCTGTTCGTAACCCATGCAGGCCTTCAGATGGTCACGTAGCAGTTGCAACCCTGTGTCGTCGCCCTTGGCGCTGAGAGTAATGGTCACATGGCCATCCTCGCACTGTTCCAGCGCTACCCGCTCACCACTCAGGTCGGCTTTGTTGCGAATCAGCGTGACCTTGGCCGGGTCCGGCCGCTGAGCGAGAAACTCGGGCCACAAGGCGAACGGGTCGCTGGCCTCGGGCGCAGTGGAGTCGACCACCAGCAACACACGATCAGCCTCGCCAATGGCCTTCAGGGCGCGTTCTACGCCGATCTTTTCCACATGATCGTCGGTGTCACGCAACCCGGCAGTATCGACCACGTGCAGCGGCATGCCGTCGATGTGGATATGTTCGCGCAGGATGTCCCGGGTGGTGCCGGCGATATCGGTGACAATGGCCGCTTCGCGGCCAGCCAGCTGGTTCAGCAGGCTCGACTTGCCGGCATTCGGTCGCCCGGCGATCACCACGGTCATGCCGTCACGCAGCAAGGCACCCTGCCCGGCCTCACGTTGCACGGTGGATAACTCGCCGCGCACTGCATCGAGCATCGACAGGACGTGGCCATCGGCGAGGAAGTCGATCTCCTCTTCGGGGAAGTCGATTGCTGCCTCGACGTAGATGCGCAGGGCGATCAGCGCCTCGGTCAGGCTGTGCACACGCTTGGAGAATTCCCCTTGCAGTGAGCGCAGGGCGTTGCGTGCCGCCTGACTGGAGCTGGCCTCGATCAGGTCGGCAATGGCTTCGGCCTGGGCCAGGTCGAGCTTGTCGTTGAGGAACGCGCGTTCGCTGAATTCACCTGGGCGGGCCAGGCGACAGCCAACTTGTACACAGCGCTGCAGCAGCATGTCCAGGACCACCGGGCCACCGTGGCCCTGCAGTTCAAGCACATCTTCGCCGGTGAACGAGTTCGGCCCAGGGAAGAACAACGCAATCCCCTCGTCAAGCACCAGCCCTTCATCGTCGCGGAACGGGCCGTAATGGGCATGGCGAGGGGTCAGCGTACGACCGGTGATCAACTGCCCGGCCTTGCCAGCCAAAGGGCCGGACAACCTGACAATACCCACACCACCGCGGCCTTGGGCGGTAGCGATGGCGGCGATGGTTTCACGCACAGTGTTCATGCTCGAAAGCCTCTACGACAAAAACGACAGATAGCAAAAACGCCCCACTAGGGGGCGTTTTTTATTCACAGGCTAGCGTACTAGCCCGTCAAGCAGCAGCTTTTTTGGTGGCTGCTTCGATACGGCGAGTGATGTACCACTGCTGCGAAATCGACAGGCAGTTGTTCACAACCCAGTACAGCACCAGACCAGCCGGGAACCACAGGAAGAAGAAGGTGAAGATGATCGGCATCATTTTCATCACCTTGGCCTGCATCGGATCCGGCGGCGTCGGGTTCAGGCGCTGCTGGATGAACATGGTGGCGCCCATGATGATCGGCAGGATGAAGAACGGATCCTTGATCGACAGGTCGGTAATCCACAGCATCCATGGGGCCTGGCGCATTTCCACGCTTTCCAGCAGTACCCAGTAGAGGGCCAGGAATACCGGCATCTGTACCAGGATCGGCAGGCAGCCGCCCAGCGGGTTGATCTTCTCTTTCTTGTACAGCTCCATCATCGCCTGGGACATCTTCTGGCGATCGTCACCGAAGCGTTCCTTCAGCGCAGCTAGCTTGGGCGCCACAGCACGCATGCGCGCCATGGAGCGGTAGCTGGCAGCCGACAGCGGGAAGAACAGGCCTTTGATCAGCATGGTCAGCACGATGATCGACCAGCCCCAGTTACCCAGCAGGCTGTGGATATGTTGCAGCAGCCAGAAGATCGGCTGGGCGATGAACCACAGGAAGCCGTAGTCGACGGTCAGTTCCAGGCCTGGGGACAACTCTTTGAGCTTGGACTGGATCTTCGGGCCGGCGTACAGCATGGCGCTGGTTTCGACCTTGCCACCAGCAGGGACGCTGAGGGCTGGGCCGGTGTAGCCGATGATGTAGTTGCCCTGGCTGTCCTTGCGAGTCTGGACAACGTTGTTGTCCGACTTGGCCGGAATCCAGGCGGTCACGAAGTAGTGCTGCAGCCAGGCAACCCAGCCGCCGGACACATTTTCTTTCAAACTACCTTTGTCGATGTCCTTCATCGAGACCTTTTTGTAAGGCTCGGAAGCTGTCCACAGGGCTGCGCCCAGGTAGGTGGCAGTGCCAGTGGCAGTGCTCGAGGACGGATCGCCGCTGGCGTCGCGCTTGAGCTGGGCAAACATGTTGCCGCTCCAGGCCTGGTCGCTCTGGTTGTCGATCAGGTAGCTGACGTTCAGGTCGTACTCACCGCGCTTGAAGCTGAAGCGCTTGATGTAGTTGACACCGTTGTCGCTGAACTTCAGATCGACCACCAGTTGTTCCTGGCCGTCGGCCAACTGGTAGCTTTTCTGTTCGGCGGCATACAGCGGACGGCCGCTGGCGCGGGCATCCGGGCCGTTGGCACCGGTCAGGCCGCTTTGTGCCAGGTAAACGCGCTCACCACCGTTGTCGAACAACTGGAATGGAATGTTCGGGTGGTCTTGACGGCGCGGGTACTTCGGCAGGTTCAACTGGACAATGTCACCACCGACCGGATCGATAGCCAGTTCCAGGACGTCGGTCTTGACTCGGATCAGGTCCTTGCTGAGTGCAACCGGTGCCAGTTCGGCGGGGCTCGATTCGGCGTTGGCGCTTGGTACATCGGCGCTGGCGCCGTTGTTACCAGCCGGCACGCCATCAGGCAAACCCGGAGCAACAGTGCTGGCAGCAGTATTCTGAGTCGGCAGGGCAGCCTGACCGTAGTCATCGTTCCACTTCAGGACCATGACGTAGGACACGACTGCCAGCGCGGCGATCAGGATCGTGCGTTTAATATCCATGATTACTCGGCTATCGAAGAAGTTCGGGAGGAAGGAGCGGGGGGAACGGGGTCGAAACCGCCGTCATTCCACGGATGACAACGCCCCAGGCGACGAACGGCCAGCCACCCACCACGCCAGAGGCCATGGTTTTCGATGGCTTCATACGCGTAACAGGAGCAACTGGGGAAAAAACGACAGTGATTGGCCATCAGAGGACTAATGGCGTAACGGTAAAACTGGATCGGAACGAGCGCCAGTTTACGCATCTTGGCTGTCTACCCCTACGGAATTGGCGGTGACTGCTGGGGTCGGCCGGCTACGTGCCAGGCGTTTCCAGAGTTTGCCAAAGTGTTGGTGCAATTCCGGGTTTTCTACCTCCCCCAATCCCTTGCGCGCGACGATCACGATGTCCAACCCGGCAAGCAATTGCTGGTTCAGACGAAAGGAATCGCGCATCAAGCGCTTGAGGCGGTTGCGTTGAACGGCGAGCTTGACGCTCTTCTTGCCAATCACCAGGCCTAGACGTGGGTGATCGAGACCGTTCTCGCGAGCAAGGATCAGCAGGTTTTTCCCTGGAACCTTGCCGGTTGGGGAGTCGAAGACCGCTTTGAAGTGTCGGGGTGTAAGCAGTCGCTTTTCCCGACTGAAGTCCTGACTCACCACCTGTGCCGAAAAATCAAATGGCCAGACGCTTACGGCCTTTGGCACGACGACGCGACAGAACAGCACGGCCGTTCTTGGTAGCCATACGGGCACGGAAACCGTGGGTGCGGGCGCGCTTGATGGTGCTTGGTTGGAAAGTACGTTTCATGGCGTGTTACCTGGTTTGTCGACGACGGGCCGGGATGGCCCCCTTTTTAAGAGACCGGCGATTCTAGAGAAAGCAAGCCCATAGGTCAATTTCCAACCAGCTATTCCCTATAGGGCGTGTGATGGACGGTGCCTGCTCGGTCATCCTCCAGAGGGTGGTTGATCGGACACACGAATCGGGGACAACATGAAAAAAAAGAAGAGACATATAAAAAGCTTTTCTGAATAACTTATAAATCTTAGGTGGATAACCTTCTGTGGATAACATCCTGTAGGCCAGTAATCACGAGCTGTACAGAGTTTCAAAACCTTGTTCTCATCCCGTGCTGCGCTTGTTTTCATCGTGGTCGAAACCTGTGGATTAAAATGCCGCTTATCCACAGCGGAGTTATCAACAGATTTGAGCCCAGGGTTGTGCATAGCCCTCATGGTCGCTTATCCACAGAGCTTATGCACAGTGAGGCAAAGCCTTTTTGGTCGATAAATGGCTGTTTTGTCATGGTTCCTAACGTGTCCACATGTGGATAACTGAACGCTCGACCGGTACAATGGCGGTTTGCTTTTGCCTCATCCGGCTTTCAAACTCAGGGGATATCCGTGTCAGTGGAACTTTGGCAGCAGTGCGTGGAGCTTCTGCGCGATGAACTGCCTGCCCAGCAATTCAACACCTGGATCCGTCCGCTACAGGTCGAAGCCGAAGGCGACGAGTTGCGCGTTTATGCGCCTAACCGTTTCGTTCTCGATTGGGTCAATGAAAAGTACCTGGGCCGCTTGCTCGAGCTATTGGGTGAAAACGGCAGCGGCATTGCGCCTGCCCTTTCCTTATTAATAGGCAGCCGCCGCAGCTCGGCCCCACGCGCCGCGCCCAACGCGCCTGTCAGCGCCGCGGTGGCCGCTTCGCTGGCGCAGACCCGCTCGCAGAGCCAGGTACAAAAGCCTGTGCCGGTAGCGGCAGCGGTCGAACCCGTTGCGGTAACGGCCAACGAGCCTGTGCTGGTCAATGAACTGGCAGAGCCGTCCTCGCGTGACAGCTTCGATGCCATGGCCGAGCCCGTTTCGCCGCCAGCCGCCAATGCCCGGACCGAACAGCGCACCGTACAGGTGGAAGGTGCGCTCAAGCACACCAGCTACCTGAACCGCACCTTCACCTTCGACACCTTCGTCGAAGGTAAGTCGAACCAGTTGGCGCGCGCGGCTGCCTGGCAGGTGGCTGATAACCCCAAGCACGGCTATAACCCGCTGTTCCTTTATGGCGGCGTTGGCTTGGGTAAAACCCACCTTATGCATGCTGTGGGTAACCACCTGCTGAGGAAGAATCCGAACGCCAAGGTCGTGTACCTGCACTCGGAGCGCTTCGTTGCAGACATGGTCAAGGCGCTGCAGCTCAACGCCATCAACGAATTCAAGCGCTTCTACCGTTCGGTGGATGCGTTGCTGATCGACGATATTCAGTTCTTTGCCCGCAAAGAGCGCTCGCAGGAAGAGTTTTTCCACACTTTCAACGCCCTGCTTGAGGGCGGCCAGCAGGTAATCCTTACCTCTGACCGTTACCCCAAGGAGATCGAAGGCCTGGAAGAGCGCCTGAAATCGCGCTTTGGTTGGGGGCTGACCGTGGCTGTCGAGCCTCCAGAGCTGGAGACTCGCGTAGCGATCCTGATGAAGAAGGCCGACCAGGCCAAGGTCGAGCTGCCACATGATGCGGCGTTCTTCATTGCCCAGCGCATTCGCTCGAACGTGCGTGAGCTGGAAGGTGCGCTGAAGCGGGTGATTGCCCACTCGCACTTCATGGGCCGCGATATCACCATCGAGCTGATCCGTGAGTCGCTGAAAGACCTGCTGGCGCTGCAAGATAAACTGGTCAGTGTGGATAACATTCAGCGCACCGTTGCCGAGTACTACAAGATCAAGATCTCTGATCTGTTGTCCAAGCGTCGTTCGCGTTCTGTCGCGCGTCCACGTCAGGTGGCCATGGCCCTGTCCAAGGAGCTGACCAACCACAGCCTGCCGGAAATCGGCGACATGTTCGGTGGTCGCGACCACACGACCGTGCTGCACGCCTGCCGCAAGATCAACGAATTGAAGGAATCCGACGCGGACATCCGCGAGGACTACAAGAACCTGCTGCGGACGCTGACGACCTGATGGCCGTCTGCGCAGCTAATTGAAGGCAAGGGACTAGACCATGCATTTCACCATTCAACGCGAAGCCCTGTTGAAACCCCTGCAACTGGTCGCCGGTGTCGTAGAGCGCCGTCAGACCTTGCCGGTCCTGTCCAACGTATTGCTGGTCGTACAAGGCCAGCAACTGTCGTTGACCGGTACCGACCTGGAAGTCGAGCTGGTAGGCCGCGTACAACTGGAAGAGCCGGCCGAGCCTGGCGAAATCACTGTGCCGGCGCGCAAGCTGATGGACATTTGTAAAAGCCTGCCGAACGACGCCCTGATCGATATCAAGGTCGACGAGCAGAAACTGTTGGTCAAGGCCGGCCGCAGCCGCTTCACCCTGTCGACCCTGCCAGCCAATGACTTCCCGACTGTGGAAGAAGGCCCGGGCTCGCTGACCTGCAACCTGGAACAGAGCAAGCTGCGCCGTTTGATCGAGCGCACCAGCTTCGCCATGGCCCAGCAGGATGTGCGTTATTACCTCAACGGCATGCTGCTGGAGGTTTCACGTAACACCCTGCGCGCAGTCTCCACTGACGGCCACCGCTTGGCGCTGTGCTCCATGACCGCGCCGATCGAGCAGGAAGATCGCCATCAGGTCATCGTGCCACGCAAAGGTATTCTGGAGTTGGCGCGTCTGCTGACCGACCCTGAAGGCATGGTCAGCATTGTTTTGGGCCAACACCATATTCGCGCCACTACCGGTGAATTCACCTTCACCTCCAAGCTGGTGGATGGCAAGTTCCCGGACTACGAGCGTGTGCTGCCCAAGGGTGGCGACAAGGTGGTGGTGGGCGACCGCCAGGCGCTGCGTGAAGCCTTCAGCCGTACTGCGATTCTTTCCAACGAAAAGTACCGCGGTATTCGCCTGCAACTGGCTGCTGGCCAACTGAAGATCCAGGCCAACAACCCCGAGCAGGAAGAAGCTGAAGAAGAGATCAGCGTGGACTACGAAGGTAGCTCGTTGGAAATCGGCTTTAACGTCAGCTACCTGCTCGATGTGCTGGGCGTGATGACTACTGAGCAAGTTCGTCTGATCCTGTCCGACTCCAACAGCAGTGCGCTGCTGCAGGAAGCTGGCAATGACGATTCTTCCTACGTTGTCATGCCGATGCGTCTGTAACCTGTAGCAGGCGCAATGTCCCTTCGACGGATCATGGTCACCGCGGTGCGCAACTTGCACCCGTTGACACTCTCGCCCTCCCCCCGCATCAATATCCTTTACGGCGCCAACGGCAGCGGCAAGACCAGCGTGCTTGAGGCCGTGCACCTGCTTGGGCTGGCGCGCTCATTTCGCAGCACCCGCCTGAATCCGGTCATCCAGTACGAACAGCCTGCCTGTACCGTGTTTGGTGAAGTGCAGTTGACTGAAGGTGGCACCAGTAACCTGGGTGTTTCCCGAGAGCGGCAGGGAGAATTCACCATTCGCATCGATGGGCAGAACGCACGCAGCGCCGCCCAGCTGGCGGAACTGTTACCGCTGCAGCTCATCAACCCAGACAGTTTCCGGCTGTTGGAAGGTGCCCCGAAAATACGCCGCCAGTTTCTGGATTGGGGGGTGTTCCACGTGGAACCTCGCTTTTTGCCAGCCTGGCAACGGCTGCAGAAGGCGCTGCGGCAGCGGAACTCATGGTTGCGTCATGGTACACTTGACGCAGCTTCGCAAGCCGCCTGGGACCGGGAATTGTGCCTGGCCAGTGCGGAAATAGATGAATACCGTCGCAACTACATCAAGGCCTTGAAGCCCGTCTTCGAGCGAACCCTGAGCGAACTGGTCGAGCTGGACGGGTTGACCCTGAGCTACTACCGAGGCTGGGACAAGGACCGGGAACTGCAAGAAGTACTCGCATCCTCTCTCCTTCGCGATCAGCAGATGGGCCATACCCAGGCCGGTCCGCAGCGTGCTGATCTGCGTCTTCGCCTGGCTGCCAATAACGCGGCCGACATCCTGTCGCGTGGTCAACAAAAGCTTGTGGTGTGCGCGTTGCGCATCGCCCAAGGCCACCTCGTCAGTCAGGCTCGTCGCGGTAACTGTATTTATCTCGTGGATGACTTGCCGTCCGAGCTGGACGACAAGCATCGCCGCGCGCTGTGTCGCTTGCTAGAAGAATTACGCTGCCAGGTGTTCATCACCTGTGTAGATCACGAATTACTGAGGGAAGGCTGGCAGACGGAAACGCCAGTTGCTTTGTTCCACGTGGAACAAGGCCGTATCACCCAGACCCACGACCATCGGGAGTGAAGGCATGAGCGAAAATCAAACGTACGACTCCTCCAGCATCAAAGTGCTGAAAGGTTTGGATGCCGTACGCAAGCGTCCCGGCATGTACATTGGCGACACCGATGATGGTAGCGGCCTGCACCACATGGTCTTCGAGGTGGTCGACAACTCGATCGACGAAGCCCTCGCCGGTCACTGCGATGACATCACGGTCATCATCCACCCAGACGAATCCATCAGCGTGCGCGACAACGGTCGCGGCATTCCGGTGGATGTGCACAAAGAAGAAGGCGTTTCCGCAGCCGAGGTCATCATGACCGTACTGCACGCCGGCGGTAAGTTCGACGATAACTCTTACAAGGTATCCGGCGGCCTGCACGGCGTGGGTGTTTCTGTTGTAAACGCCCTGTCCGAGAAGCTCGTACTGACGGTTCGCCGTAGCGGCAAGATCTGGGAACAGACCTACGTTCATGGCGTTCCACAAGCGCCGATGGCGGTAGTCGGTGAAAGCGAAACCACCGGTACCCACATCCACTTCAAGCCGTCGGCTGAAACGTTCAAGAATATCCACTTCAGCTGGGATATCCTGGCCAAACGTATCCGCGAGTTGTCATTCCTCAACTCGGGCGTTGGTATTTTGCTGAAGGATGAGCGCAGCGGTAAGGAAGAGTTCTTCAAATACGAAGGCGGCCTGCGCGCGTTCGTCGAGTACCTGAACACCAACAAGACGCCGGTCAACTCCCAGGTATTCCACTTCAACGTTCAGCGTGACGATGGCGTGGGTGTTGAAGTGGCTCTCCAGTGGAACGACAGCTTCAACGAAAACCTGCTGTGCTTCACCAACAACATTCCACAGCGCGACGGTGGTACCCACTTGGTGGGCTTCCGTTCTTCGCTGACCCGTAGCCTGAACAGCTACATCGAACAGGAAGGCCTGGCCAAGAAGAACAAGGTGGCGACCACGGGTGACGACGCCCGTGAAGGCCTGACCGCAATCATTTCGGTAAAGGTACCGGACCCTAAGTTCAGCTCGCAGACCAAAGACAAACTGGTCTCCTCGGAGGTGAAAACCGCCGTGGAACAAGAGATGAACAAATACTTCTCCGACTTCCTGCTGGAGAACCCGAACGAGGCCAAGGCCGTCGTTGGCAAGATGATCGACGCCGCTCGTGCGCGTGAAGCGGCGCGTAAAGCCCGTGAGATGACTCGCCGCAAAGGTGCGCTGGATATCGCTGGCCTGCCAGGAAAGTTGGCGGACTGCCAAGAGAAGGACCCTGCCCTTTCCGAACTGTACCTGGTGGAGGGTGACTCCGCAGGGGGGTCGGCCAAGCAAGGTCGTAACCGTCGCACCCAGGCGATCTTGCCGCTGAAGGGTAAAATCCTCAACGTCGAGAAAGCACGCTTCGACAAGATGATCTCGTCCCAGGAAGTGGGCACCCTGATCACTGCGCTTGGCTGCGGTATCGGCCGCGAAGAGTACAACATCGACAAGCTGCGTTATCACAACATCATCATCATGACCGATGCTGACGTTGACGGTTCGCACATCCGTACTCTGCTGCTGACCTTCTTCTTCCGTCAGTTGCCGGAACTGGTCGAGCGCGGCTACATCTACATTGCCCAGCCGCCACTGTACAAAGTGAAAAAAGGTAAACAGGAGCAGTACATCAAGGACGACGAGGCCATGGAAGAATACATGACCCAGTCGGCCCTGGAAGACGCAAGCCTGCACCTGGACGAGTCAGCCCCAGCGGTTTCTGGTGTGCAACTGGAAAGCCTGGTGAACGAGTTCCGTAGTGTCATGAAGACCCTCAAGCGCCTGTCGCGTTTGTACCCGGAAGAGCTGACCGAGCACTTCGTTTACCTGCCTGAGGTGACTCTGGAGCAGTTGGGTGACCACGCGGTGATGCAGGCCTGGCTGGCCAAGCTTCAGGGGCGTCTGAACTCTAGCCAGAAGTCTGGCCTGGCATACAACGCCAGCCTGCGTGAAGATAAAGAGCGCAATGTATGGCTGCCGGAAGTGGAAATCACCTCCCACGGCCTGGCTAGCTATATCACGTTCAACCGTGACTTCTTCGGCAGCAATGACTACCGGACCGTCGTCAACATTGGTGCCAAGCTTTCCAGCCTGTTGGGTGAAGGCGCTTATGTACAACGTGGTGAACGCCGCAAGGCAATCGTCGAGTTCAAGGAAGGCCTGGACTGGCTGATGAATGAGACCACCAAGCGTCACACCATCCAGCGATACAAAGGGCTGGGTGAGATGAACCCGGACCAGCTGTGGGAAACCACCATGGACCCGACCGTTCGCCGTATGCTCAAAGTCACGATTGAAGATGCGATCGCTGCTGACCAGATCTTCAACACCTTGATGGGTGATGCAGTCGAGCCGCGTCGTGAGTTCATCGAAAGCAACGCGCTGTCTGTGTCGAACCTGGACTTCTGATCAGGTGTAATTCGCCAGGCACTAAAAAGCCCGCTGATGCGGGCTTTTTAGTGTCCGCAAAAAATCAGTAGCCGGTAAGAATGTTCACGATCCTGCCACTGGCGATCGACATCAACACATAGTCGCCGTTCACGTACAGCCAACGGTGGTCACGCGGTGGCGCATACAGGTGGCGGGCTTTCCAGTCGGTCACCCAGTAACGGTCACCCCGGTAATGTGGATCAACTGCATGACCACGCTGCCATTGCTGGTGCGGTACAGGCATACCTGGCTGTGGGCGGAAGTTCGAGTCACGGTAAGCAGGGCCGCGGCCATTGTCATGTCGGCCCTGTTGCTTGGGCTGGCCATGTGGCGGGTTGCCTTGGTGCGATGGACCGCCATCATGTCGATCGGGTGGGCCCGGCTGCGCGAAGCCGGCCAACGGTGCGCTGAGCATGAGCGCGGCGCAGATCACGGTTAGGGTTTTCTTCATTTGCTGCGGTCCTCTGCCTGTTATCGTCTGGCCAGTGCTGACTGCCAGATGCGGTTAACTGATCAGACCACGATTTTTTACGTTTAATGTCAGGGCGCAGGTAAAGGTCCGGTAAAGTCTGCCGCCTATTCAGTTCAGTCCGAGTGCCTTCAAGCGGCGATACAGTGTACGTTCACTCATGCCAAGGTGGCTGGCCAGTTCGCTACGCGAGCCCTTGAACTCTTCCAGCGCCTGCGCCAGCTCACCCAGGTGGGTGCGACGGCCACCTGCCGTGTTCGCTGCCAGCGGCCCGATATCTTCCGGCAAGTGTTCAGGGCGGATCAGCCCGTCATCGGCGAACAGCCGCGCCCTCTCCAGGATGTTGCGCAGCTCGCGGATATTGCCCGGAAACGGATGCAACCCAAGTTGCTGCAAGGCATCGTCACTCAGCGTGGGCGTGGGTTTACCGGCCGTGGCCATGCGCTGCAGCAGGCTTTGCGCGAGCAGCGGCAGGTCTTCTACCCGCTCGCGCAATGCCGGCAGGCGAATCGGAAAGCCGCTGATGCGGTAGTACAGGTCTTCACGGAAGGAGCCCTGCGCAACCATCTGCTTGAGCGGCTTATGGGTAGCGGATACCAGGCGAAAATCTGAATGCACCGTGCGCAGGCTACCCACCGGGCGGAAGCTGCCGGACTCGATCAGACGTAGCAGTTTTACCTGCATCGCCAGCGGTACTTCGCCGATTTCGTCGAGAAACAGGGTACCGCCATGTGCCGCCTCAGCCAGGCCGATCTTGCGCTGGTGGGCACCGGTGAACGCACCTTTCTCATAACCGAACAACTCGCTTTCGAACAACGACTCGGTCAACCCGGTGCAGTCGACTACCACCAACGGGCCGTTTGCTCGGGGGCTGCCCATGTGCACTGCACGCGCGAACAGCTCTTTACCGCTACCGGACTCACCCTGCAGCAGCACCGGGATCTGCGCTGGCGCTGCACGTTGCAGGCTGGCCAAGGCAGCCTTGAAGGCTGGTGCGCGGCCCACCAGGCCCTGCTCCTGAGGTTGCGCTGACGCGAGAGTGATGGTGGTCAGGCGTTCGACAAACGCCACCACCCTGCCCTGCTCATCCAGAATCGGGCGCAGCTCGACATCCACATGCTCGGGGCCGCGTGGTGTGTGATGCACATGCAGCACTCGCTCGGGCACCTTGCTGTCCCACGCCTTGCGCATTGGGCAATGCTCGCCGGCCTGGTCGCACGGTACGGCATAGTGGTGCGAGACCTTATGGCATTTTTCACCCAGCGGCGCCTGATCATGCTGGCCGAACTGGCGGCGATAGGCGGCATTGGCGGCCAGGATGTTGTAGTCGGTATCCAGCACGATGGCCGGCAGGGCATCGTGCTCAAGGTAGGAAACCAGAGCTAGGATGAGGGGATGGGCTTCAGGCATGACGGCACCGTTTGGATGAACGGCGCAGCGTAACAAGGACTGCCAAACACTGCCATTGGCTGACAGTCGACTGCCACCTGCCTTGCCAGTATCGCTGCCAGTCGTCTTGACCGGGCCGGTTTCATTGGCGCAAGCGCGGTAAAAGGCCTGGCATGCATCTTGATACACCTCCTGGCACTGCCTACGCCTTGCAAGGCGGGGCAGATAAATTGGAGAACGTGATGATCATCGGCAACAACCTTCACGTGGACGCCTTTTACGACGAGGCGACCTCGACCATCAGCTACCTGGTCATGGACCGTGAAACCCGGCAATGTGCATTGATCGACAGTGTGCTGGATTACGACCCCAAGTCCGGGCGCACCTGCAGCGCTTCGGCGGATCGCCTGATCGAGCGCGTGACCGAGCTGAACGCCAGCGTGCGCTGGGTGCTGGAAACTCATGTACACGCCGACCATCTTTCAGCGGCCGCCTACCTGAAGGAAAAGCTGGGTGGCCATACCGCGATCGGCGCTCACATCACCCAGGTACAGAAAGTATTCGGCGCCTTGTTCAATGCAGAGCCTGGCTTCGCCCGTGATGGCAGCCAGTTCGACGTGCTGCTCGAAGACGAGGAAGGCTTGCGCATCGGCAACCTGCACGCCCGGGCACTTCACACACCTGGGCACACCCCCGCGTGCATGAGTTTCATGATTGAAGATGCGGGCGAGATTGCAGTGTTCGTCGGTGACACCCTGTTCATGCCCGACTACGGTACTGCCCGCTGCGATTTCCCTGGGGCCGATGCCCGTACCCTGTACCGTTCGATCCGTCGTCTTCTGGCTTTCCCTGACCATACCCAGCTGTTCATGTGCCACGACTACCTGCCAGGTGGCCGCGACATGCAGTACGTCACCACCGTGGCCGAGCAGCGCGCCAGCAACATTCATATTCATCAGGGTGTCGACGAGGACAGTTTCGTCGCCATGCGCGAAGCCCGTGACAAGACCCTCGACATGCCCGTGCTGATCCTGCCTTCGGTGCAGGTGAACATGCGCAGCGGGCACTTCCCCGCGCCGGAAGAGAACGGCGTGAGCTATCTGAAAATCCCGCTGAACAAGCTGTAACCGCCCTGCCCCATAATCAGATTTCCAGGATTTACCGCCATGCCTGCCTTGTTGTCCCCTGCCAATACCGACCACCACAAGGTGGTCATCGTCGGTGCCGGTGCCGCTGGTATCGCCACCGCTTCCAGCCTGATCAGCCGTGACCCGTCGCTGGACGTTGCCTTGATCGACCCCGCCGATGTGCATTACTACCAACCCGGCTGGACCATGGTCGGGGCCGGTGTGTTCAAGGCACCGAGCACCGCCCGCACCATGGCTTCGACCATCCCGCGTGGTGTGCGCTGGGTCAAGGCGCGGGTGCAGGGTTTCGACCCTCTGGGCCAGTTGGTCATGCTCGAGGGCGGTCGTGCCATCAGCTATGAACAGCTGATAGTGTGCCCTGGCCTCACACTGGACTGGGCGGCAATTGAGGGGCTCTGTGAAACCTTGGGCCGCAACGGGGTCACCTCCAATTACCGTTACGACCTGGCGCCCTACACTTGGGAGCTGGTGCAGAAACTCAAGCAAGGCCGTGCCGTATTCAGCCAGCCGCCCATGCCGATCAAATGTGCGGGCGCACCGCAGAAGGCGCTGTACCTGTCTTGCGATCATTGGCTGCGCAACGGCCATCTGGGGGCGGTTAAAGCCAGCTTCTTCAATGCCGGGGCAGTGTTGTTCGGTGTGGCGGACTACGTGCCTGCGTTGATGAAGTACATCGAAAAATACGCTGTGGACCTCAATTTTTCCCACAGGTTGGTCGCTGTGGACGGTCCGAACAAGCGCGCCACCTTCGTACGCACGCTGCCCGATGGCAGCAGTGAAACGCGCATCGAGGCGTTCGACATGCTCCACGTGGTACCGCCACAGGTGGCGCCGGCTTTTATTCGCGAAAGCCCGTTGGCCGATAACGCCGGCTGGGTCGATGTCGATCCGCATACCCTGCGCCATCGCAAGTACACCAACATCCATGCCCTGGGTGACGTGGCCAATACCAGCAATGCCAAGACCGCCGCAGCGGCCCGCAAGCAGGCGCCGGTAGTGGCCAACAACGTGCTGGTGGCACTGGGCCGGCTGCCCACCCTCGCCCAGTACGATGGCTATGGCTCGTGCCCGCTGACGGTAGAGCGCGGGAAGATCGTCCTGGCCGAGTTCACCTATGGCGGCAAACTGGCACCGAGCTTTCCCAGTTGGTTGCTGGATGGCCGCAAGCCGACGCGTCTGGCCTGGTTGCTCAAGGCGCAGGCGCTGCCGCCGCTGTACTGGCAAGGCATGCTCAAGGGCCGCGAGTGGCTGGCGCGCCCGCAGTTGGTAGTCGAGGGTGGGCAGTGATCGAACATCAATTGTTGGGGGCGGGCCTGGGCGCGATCATCGGTGCGGTGCTGGCGTTGACCGGCGCCGGCGGTGGCATTCTTGCTGTGCCCTTGCTGGTGTTCGGCCTGGGGCTGTCGATGGTCGAGGCTGCACCGGTCGGCCTGTTGGCCGTAGGCATGGCGGCGGCGGTTGGCGCAGTGCTGGGTTTGCGTCAGGGGTTGGTGCGTTATCGGGCGGCGCTGTTTATCGCACTGATCGGCGTAGCAGCGGCGCCGTTCGGGCTGATGCTGGCGCACCGCTTGCCGAATACACCTTTGCAGTTGGTGTTTGCCGGGGTGCTGGTGTACGCCTGCCTGCGTATCTGGCGCAAGGCGGCCAAAGACCTGCGCGGTGAAGCCAATGACGCCCATCGCTATATCGAACCCTGTGTGCTGAACCCGTTGCAAGGTCGCTTGCGCTGGACCCTGCCATGCGCGCGTGCCCTGGCATTTACCGGTGCCTTGTCTGGGTTGCTGTCTGGTCTGCTGGGGGTTGGCGGTGGTTTCGTCATCATCCCGGCCCTGAACCGCTATACCAACCTGCGCATGGCCAGCATCGTGTCCACCTCGCTGGCGGTGATCGCACTGGTGTCCACCGGCAGTGTGGTCAGCGCCAGCCTGGCGGGTGTGATGCATTGGCAGGTTGGAGCCCCGTTTGCATCAGGCGCGGTGCTCGGCCTGCTGCTGGCGCGGCCATTGGCGGCCAGGCTGGCCGGGCCGCGTTTGCAGCAGATGTTTGCGGTGGCCGGTTGGACGGCGGCATTGCTGCTGGCTGGCAAGGCACTATTGGGCTAGCAGCGCGTCCTGTTCTGCGGCGCACAGCGCCAGCAGGTAGTCCCACACCACCCGCAGGCGCACTGACTTGTGCAGCTCGCGGCGGGTGCAGATCCAGTAGCTGCGCTGGATGGTTTCGCCAGGCAGTACGCGCACCAGCGTCGGGTCGTCGTGAGCCATGTAGTTGGGCAGTACGGCGATGCCCAGCCCGGCGCGGGCGGCAGCCTGTTGGGCAATGACGCTGGTGCTGCGAAACACCACGGTCGGTGCCCGGCAGAAACTGTTGAGAAACAGCAGTTCCTGGCTGAACAGCAGGTCGTCGACGTAGCCGATCCAGTTGTGCCGGGCCAGGTCCTCACGGTTGCGCAACGGCGGTGCCCGGTCCAGGTAGTCCTGGCTGGCGTACAGCGCCAGGCGGTAGTCGGTGAGCTTGCGGGTTATCAGCAGGTCGGCGTTGGGGCGTTCCAGGTGAATGCTGATCTCCGCTTCGCGGTTGAGGATGCTGACAAAGCGCGGCACCGCCACCAGTTCCACCTCCAGGCCCGGGTAGCGCTCGAACAACGCGTTCATGCGTGGGGTGAAGAACATGATGCCGATGCCTTCGGTCACCCCCAGGCGAATTTTGCCCAACGGGGTGATGGCCTGGGTGATTTCTTCCTGCGCCAACAGCGCGACGTTCTCCATGGCCTCGGCATGCTTGAGCAGGGCTTGGCCCGAGGGGGTCAGCTCGTAGCCCTGGGCATGTTGTACAAACAGCGCAGTGCCCAGGCTTTGCTCGATGCTCTCGATATGCCGGGCCACGGTGCTGTGGGTTGTGTTGAGGCGCTTGGCGGCGGTAAGCAGGCGGCCGCTGCGCTGCAACTCGAGGAAAAACCGCAGATCGTTCCAGTCGAACATGCTGATCCTTGTGGCTGTTCGTCCGGCCCTTTCGCGGGTAAACCCGCTCCCACAGGGACCGCGCCGCCTTCAGAAGCAGCGTCGAACCTGTGGGAGCGGGTTTACCGCTAAGAGGCCGGTATAGGCTTACCCCTGTGCTAAAACGCACAACGGCTGCGCGAAATCTCGTGTTTCACTCACGAAATTACGCACTAAGATGGATCGGGACAAGAATAAAAAACGGGCGCGAAGTTGCAAATGCCATCAGCCGATTCTGTCTTCGACTACGTGGTCGTAGGGGCCGGTCCCGCCGGTTGCCTTCTGGCCAACCGTTTGTCCGCCGACCCATCCTGCCGCGTTTTGCTGCTGGAAGCAGGTGGCCGCGACAACTATCCCTGGATTCACATCCCCGTCGGCTATCTCTATTGCATCGGCAACCCGCGCACTGACTGGTGCTTCAAGACCGAGGCGCAGCCAGGCCTGGGGGGGCGCGCACTGGGCTACCCACGCGGCAAGGTGCTCGGTGGCTGTTCTTCAATCAACGGCATGATCTACATGCGTGGCCAGGCGGCGGACTATGACCGCTGGGCCGAGCAAGGCAATGACGGCTGGGCCTGGAAGGACGTGCTGCCGCTGTTCAAGGCCAGCGAAAACCACTTCGCCGGCGCCAGTGAGCACCACGGCGGTGACGGCGAATGGCGGGTCGAGCGCCAGCGCTACAGCTGGCCAATCCTCGATGCTTTCCGTGATGCCGCCGAGCAAAGCGGCATCGGCAAGGTCGACGACTTCAACACCGGCGACAACCAGGGCTGTGGATACTTTCAGGTCAACCAGCGCAGCGGCGTACGCTGGAACGCCTCCAAAGCTTTCCTGAGGCCGATAAAGGACCGCGCCAACCTCACTGTGCTGACCGGCGTTCAGGTTGACCAGCTACTGCTCAACAACACCCGGGCGCGGGCCGTGAAAGCATTTTGGCAAGGCGCCTGGCACGAGTTTGCGTCGCGTCGCGAAATCATCCTCTGCGCCGGCGCTGTTGGTTCACCCGGTATTCTGCAACGCTCCGGCATCGGCCCGCGCCAGCTGCTGGAAAGCCTGGGCATTGGTGTACGCCACGATATGCCGGGCGTGGGGGGCAACCTTCAGGACCACCTGCAACTGCGCCTGATCTACCAGATCCGCAATACCCGCACCTTGAACCAGATGGCCAATAGCCTCTGGGGCAAGATGGGCATGGGCCTGCGCTACCTTTATGACCGCAGCGGCCCACTGGCGATGGCGCCGAGCCAGCTGGGCGCGTTCGTGCGCTCGAGCCCGGACCAGGCCACCGCCAACCTGCAGTATCACGTTCAGCCGCTTTCACTGGAGCGCTTCGGTGAGCCGCTGCATTCGTTCCCGGCCTTTACCGCATCGGTGTGCAACCTGCGTCCGGTAAGCCGCGGGCGTATCGATATCAGCAGCACCGACATGAACAGCACGCCGCTGATCGACCCCAACTACCTCAGCGAGCCACAGGACCTGCGCGTGGCCGCCGATGCCATCCGCCTCACCCGGCGCATCGTGCAGGCCCCTGCCCTTGCAGCGTTCGACCCCAAGGAATACCTGCCAGGCCCAGCCCTGCAAACCGAGCAAGAGCTGTTTGAGGCAGCCGGCAAAATTGGCACCACCATCTTCCACCCGGTCGGTACCTGCCGTATGGGCAGCGGTGCCTTGGACGTTGTGGATAACCAGTTGCGCGTGCACGGCATCCCCGGTTTGCGTGTGGCCGATGCCTCGATCATGCCGCAGATCACCTCCGGTAATACCTGTTCACCGACCCTGATGATCGCCGAGAAGGCGGCGCAACTGATCCTCAAAGGAGCTGCTACCCAGACCTACATGAACGAAGACGCGATACCGACCCCCTGACCCGGGTGCGTGCAACACCGGTGGCTCGCGGTCAGAAGCCGCCGACAGTGGAACAAAAAGAATAATCACTGTGGCCTGCGGGCCGAGGACAGCAACGATGTCGGATTACATCCAGGAACAGGGTGCGGCGGCCAGCAGCTCCAGCCGCCGTGAAGAACGCAAGATCATTTTCGCGTCATCCCTCGGGACGGTTTTCGAGTGGTATGACTTTTTTCTCTATGGTGCGCTGGCAGCGGTCATCAGCAAGCAGTTCTTTGCTGGGGTGAACGACACCACCGCATTCATCTTCGCCCTCATGGCCTTCGCCGCCGGCTTTCTGGTGCGGCCGTTCGGTGCATTGGTGTTCGGCCGCCTGGGCGACATGATCGGGCGCAAGTACACCTTCCTGGTCACCATCGTGCTGATGGGTTTGTCCACCTTCGCCGTGGGCTTGCTGCCCACTTATGCCAGTATCGGCATTGCCGCACCGATCATCCTGGTGATCCTGCGCATGCTCCAAGGGCTGGCGCTGGGGGGGGAGTACGGCGGTGCTGCCACCTATGTGGCCGAGCATGCGCCCCATGGCAAACGGGGCTTTTACACCGGTTTCATCCAGTCTACGGCCACCCTTGGCCTGTTGTTGTCGCTGCTGGTGGTGCTGGGCAGCCGCTACATCAGTGGCGACCAGTTCGAAACCTGGGGCTGGCGCCTGCCGTTCCTGTTGTCGATCGTGCTGCTGGCCATTTCCACCTGGATCCGCATGAGCATGCACGAGTCGCCGGCCTTCGTGAAAATGAAGGCCCAGGGCAAGGTCAGCAAGTCGCCTATTCGTGAGTCGTTCACCTCTTGGCCGAACCTGAAAGTGGTGCTGACCGCCTTGTTCAGCATCAACGCCGGGCAAGCCGTGACCTTCTATACGGCGCAGTTCTATGTGTTGTTCTTCATGACCCAAATGCTGAAGATGGACCCTGCCCAGGCCAACACGCTGCTGATCATCAGTGTGGTGATCGGTGCGCCGTTCTTCGTGTTTTTCGGTTGGCTGTCGGACCGTATTGGCCGCAAGCCGATCCTGATGCTCGGCCTGCTGTTGGCCACGGTGCTGTACTTCCCGCTGTTCAAGGCGCTAAGCCATTACGCCAACCCTCAGATCGACGCAGCCAGCCGGCAGGCGCCTATCGTGGTCACGGCCGACCCACAAAATTGCACCTTCCAGTTCGACCCGGTGGGCAAGGCTCGTTTTGACAGCCCGTGCGACAAGGTCAAGACATTCCTGGTGAAGCAGGGCCTGCCGTATAGCTCAGTGAACGTGGCCGGCAGCGATGTGGTAGTGAATATTGGTGAAAAGACCATCAATGGCTACGACGAAGCGGCCATGCGCAGCGCAGTGGAGCAGGCGGGCTACCCGGCCAAGGCCGACCCAGGGCAGGTCAACCAGGTAATGGTGGTGGTGCTGATCGTGGCGATGATCCTGATCGCGACCATGACCTATGGCCCGCTGGCAGCGGTAATGGTCGAGCTGTTCCCGACCCGTATCCGCTACACCTCAATGTCCCTGCCCTACCATATTGGTAATGGCTGGTTCGGCGGTTTCCTGCCAACGGTATCGTTCGCGCTGGTGGTGTATACCGGGGATATCTTCTACGGATTGTGGTACCCGGTGCTGGTGACCGGGATCAGCCTGGTGGTGGGGATTTTCTGCCTTAAAGAAACCAAGGATGTGGATCTCGACAAGGTCTGACCCTGTTCATCCGGCATAAAAAAACCGGCTGTAAAAGCCGGTTTTTTTATGCCGCGGAAAAACTTATGCACGCTTTTCAGAAAAATTTCATAAGTGGAAATAAACTTCTAATTCAAGTACTTAGCGATCATTTCAAGCATTTGATCGAAAAACTGCTCACAAGTTATCCACAGATGATCAGGCCATCTGCTGTTGGGGTTTTTCATCAGCTGGCGGCAGCGAACCCAAGGCCCGTTGAGTCGCTTCGTTCCACGCCGCTGCGCGGTCATTGAGTTCGGCGATGGCACGTGGCCCGGTGCCATTGGCGTACATCGGCTCGCCAATCACCACTTCGATGGTACCGGCACGCTTGCCCCAACCTGTCTTCGGCCAGAACTTGCCGGCATTGTGGGCAATCGGCAGCACCGGCAGCCCGGCATTCACGGCCAGCGCAGTACCGCCGCGGGAGAACTTGCCCACGGTGCCGAAGGGCACGCGGGTGCCTTCCGGGAAGATCAGCACCCAAGTCTTCTGCTTGAGCAGCTCGTCGCCTTTGCTCGCCACCTGGCGCAACGCTTCCTTTGGGTTGTCGCGGTTGATCGCGATCGGCCGCAGCATGGCCATGGCCCAGCCGAAAAACGGCACGTACAGCAGCTCGCGCTTGAGCACTTGGCTCAGCGGCGAAAAGTACTGGGAAAGGAAGAAGGTTTCCCAAGTGCTTTGGTGGTTGGACAGGATCACACAGGGCTCTTTCGGCACGTTTTCGGCGCCGGTGACCTTGTAGTCGATGCCGAGAATGGTGCGCACCAGGAACAGCGCGCAGCGACACCAATACACGTTGATGAACCTGTAGCGCTTGGGGAACGACAGGAACGGCGCGATGAAGAAGCTCAGCGAGCACCACAGCAGTGAACTGGTGCCCAGCAGCAGGTAAAAAAGAAAGATTCTGATCGCCTGCAGGATCGACATAGTGGCTTGTACCATTGCGGGGCATGCCCGCCTGAGAAAAATGCGCCCGAAGGCGCACTGTTAAATTAGTTCTCTGGCGATAGCTGCCAGATCGTCGAAAATCAGTGTAGTTTCAGGGACACCTTTTTCCAGGGTCCGCTCGCCCTTGCCAGTTTTTACCAACACGGGTTGTGCACCGACGGCCAGGGCGGCCTCCAGGTCACCTTTGCTGTCGCCGACGAACCAGACGCCTTGCAGGGCGACCCGGTAATGCTCGGCAATCGCCACCAGCATGCCAGGCTTTGGCTTGCGGCAATCGCAGCCATCGTCCGGCCCGTGCGGGCAATACACGATATGGCCCACCTCGCCCCCCTGCTCCGCCACCAGCTCGCGCAGGCGTGCGTGCATGGCTTCCAGGGTTGCCAGTGTGTAATAGCCACGGGCAATGCCGGACTGGTTGGTGGCCACGGCCACCGTCCAGCCCGCTTTGCTCAACTGCGCGATGGCCTCGACCGAGCCAGGGATCGGCACCCATTCTTCCAGCGTCTTGATGTAGGCGTCGGAGTCATGGTTGATGACCCCGTCACGGTCGAGAATCAGCAGTTTCAAGGCTTACCCCAGCAGCGAAATGTCGGCCACGCCCAGGAACAGGCCGCGCAGGCGGCTGAGCAGGGCATAACGGTTGGCGCGTACCTTGGCATCTTCAGCGTTGACCATCACCGCTTCGAAGAAGGCGTCGACCGGGTCACGCAGGGCCGCCAGGCGGGCCAGCGATTCACTGTACTGGCGTGCAGCAGCCATCGGCTGCACGGCCTGGTCGGCCTGCTGGATGGCCGAGTACAGGGAGAACTCGTTGGCGTTGTCGAAGTACTTTGGCTCGACCTGTTCGGCGATGGCACCTTCGGCCTTGCTCAGCAAGTTCGATACACGCTTGTTCACCGCGGCCAGGGCTTCGGCTTCCGGCAGCTTGCGGAAGGCCTGCACAGCTTGCACACGCTGGTCGAAGTCCAGGGCCGAGCCTGGCTGCAGGGCACGCACCGACAGGTAGGTGGCCACGTCGATGCCTTCGTCTTCGTAACGCGCACGCAGGCGGTCGAAGATGAATTCCAGTACCTGTTCGGCCAGGCCAGCGGCCTTGACCTTGGCGCCGAACTGCTTGACTGCGAACTCGACCGCACCGGTCAGGTTCAGGTCGAGCTGCTTCTCGATCAGAATGCGCAGCACGCCCAAGGCAGCACGGCGCAGGGCGTACGGGTCCTTGCTCCCGGTAGGCAGCATGCCGATGCCGAAGATGCCAACCAGGGTGTCGAGTTTGTCGGCGATGGCCACGGCAGCACCGGTGAGGGTCTGCGGCAGCTCGGCGCCAGCACCGCGCGGCATGTACTGCTCGTTCAAAGCCAGGGCGACGTCCTGCGGCTCACCGTCGTTGAGCGCGTAGTAGTAACCGGCAACACCCTGCATTTCGGGGAACTCGCCGACCATCTCGGTGGCCAGGTCGCACTTGGACAGCAGGCCGGCACGGCCGGCGCGCTGGGCGTCGCCGCCGATCAGCGGGGCGATGAACGCAGCCAGTTTGGAAACACGCTCGGCCTTGTCGTACACAGTGCCCAGCTGAGCCTGGAACACCACGTTTTTCAGGCGCTCGTTGAAGGTTTCCAGCGGCTGCTTCTTGTCCTGCTTGAAGAAGAACTCGGCGTCGGTCAGGCGTGGGCGCACGACCTTCTCGTTGCCTTGCACGATCTGCTTCGGGTCGCGGCTCTCGACGTTGGCCACGGTGATGAAGCGCGGCAGCAGCTTGCCTTCGCTGTCCAGCAGGCAGAAGTACTTCTGGTTGTCCTGCATGGTGGTGATCAGGGCTTCCTGTGGCACTTCAAGGAAACGCTCCTCGAACGAGCACACCAGCGGCACTGGCCACTCGACCAGGGCAGTCACTTCGTCCAGCAGCGCAGGCGGCACGATGGCGGTGCCTTCCTGCTGCATGGCCAGCTCGGCGGTACGCTTGCTGATCAGCTCGCGGCGCTCGGCGAAGTCGGCCAGCACGTAGGCTTTGCGCAGGTCTTCGACGTAGTTGGCCGGGGTGGTGATGACGACGTTTTCCGGGTGGTGGAAGCGGTGGCCACGGGATTCACGGCCGGCTTTCTGCGACAGGATGGTGCAGTCGACCACCTGGTCGCCCAGCAGCATCACCAGCCATTGCGTCGGGCGTACGAACTCTTCACGGCTGGCCGCCCAGCGCATGCGCTTGGGAATCGGCAGGTCGTTGAGCGAATCTTCGACGATGGTTGGCAGCAAGCCGGCGGTGGCCTTGCCTGGGATATGCTGGGAGAAGCGCAGCTTGGCGCCGCTCTGGTCGATTTCCGACAGATCTACACCGCATTTCTTGGCAAAGCCAAGAGCAGCCTGGGTCGGCTCGCCGTCTTTGAAAGCAGCCTGCAGGGGCGGGCCGTCGATATTGATGCTGCGGTCAGGCTGCTGCACGTCCAGCTGGCGGATCAGCACGGCCAGGCGGCGCGGCGCGGCGTACACCTGCTTGCCGGTGTAGTTCAGGCCAGCGGCCTGCAGGCCTTTCTCGATGCCGGCCAGGAAGGCGTCGCCGAGGGTGGCGAGGGCCTTGGGTGGCAGCTCTTCGGTGCCCAGTTCTACCAGGAAATCTTGAGCACTCATTGTGCAGCCTCCAGCTTAGCCAACACTTCGTCACGCAATTCAGGGGTGGCCATCGGGAAGCCCAGGCGTGCGCGGGCTTGCAGATAGCTTTGCGCCACGTCCCGGGCCAGGGTACGTACACGCAAGATGTAACGCTGGCGCTCGGTTACCGAGATGGCGCGGCGGGCGTCCAGCAGGTTGAAGGTGTGCGAGGCCTTCAGGACCATTTCATAGGTCGGCAACGGCAGATCCAGCTTGATCAGGCGGTTGGCTTCGCTTTCGTAGAAGTCGAACAGTTCGAACAGCTTGTCGACATTGGCGTGCTCGAAGTTGTAGGTCGACTGCTCCACCTCGTTCTGGTGGAACACGTCGCCATAGGTGACTTTGCCAAACGGGCCGTCGGCCCACACCAGGTCGTACACCGAGTCGACGCCCTGGATGTACATGGCCAGGCGCTCCAGGCCGTAGGTGATTTCACCGGTGACCGGGTAGCACTCGATACCGCCTACCTGCTGGAAGTAGGTGAACTGGGTGACTTCCATCCCGTTGAGCCAGATTTCCCAGCCCAGACCCCAGGCGCCGAGGGTCGGCGATTCCCAGTTGTCTTCGACGAAGCGGATGTCGTGCACCAGCGGATCCAGGCCGATGGCTTTCAGCGAGCCGAGGTACAGCTCCTGGAAGTTGGCCGGGTTGGGCTTGAGCACGACCTGGAACTGGTAGTAGTGCTGCAGGCGGTTTGGGTTTTCGCCATACCGCCCGTCGGCAGGGCGACGGCTAGGCTGCACGTAGGCGGCGTTCCAGGTTTCTGGGCCGACGGCGCGCAGGAACGTGGCGGTATGGAAAGTGCCGGCGCCTACTTCCATATCGTAGGGCTGAAGCACCACACAACCTTGAGCTGCCCAGTAGTTCTGCAGGGCGAGGATCAGGTCTTGGAAGGTACGCACGGCTGGCGTAGGCTGGCTCACGAAATTCACCTGTATCTGGGGATGCGGATGTAAAGAGCGGGAGTATAACCTGATTCGCCTCGCCCTCTACTCATTGGAGCCTTATGCCACGCTGCTTTTGGTGTACCGACGATCCGTTGTACCAGGCCTACCATGACCAGGAATGGGGAACGCCACAGCGTGACCCGGCGTTGCTCTTCGAGATGCTTTTGCTCGAAGGGTTCCAGGCCGGGCTTTCGTGGATAACCGTTTTGCGCAAACGCGAGCGTTATCGCGAGGTGCTGTACGGCTTCGACCCGGAAAAGCTGGCCGCCATGAGCGACGAGCGTATCGAAGAACTGATGCAGGATGCGGGTATCATCCGCAACCGCCTCAAGCTCAAGGCTGCGCGGCGCAATGCCCAGGCCTGGCGGGCTGTGGATAACCCGGCCGAATGGCTGTGGTCGTTCGTTGGCGGCGAGCCGAAGATCAACCACTTCAAAGGGCGCGGCGACGTGCCGGCTGTTACCGACGAAGCCAAGGCCATGAGCAAGGCCCTGCAGAAAGCCGGCTTCACCTTTGTCGGCCCGACCATCTGCTACGCCTTCATGCAGGCCACCGGCATGGTCATGGACCACACCACCGATTGCGATCGCTACGCCGCCTTGTTGCGCTGAGGGGTTACAATGCGCGCCTTGCTGAAATAAGGAATTCGCCTGTGGAAAAGTTCAAGGGCGCCCTGATGGTCGGGGTGCTGCGCCTGTTTGCCAAGCTGCCCTGGGGCGCTGTACAGCGCGTCGGCGCGGGTATCGGTTGGCTGATGTGGAAAGTGCCCAATGGTTCGCGCAACGTGGTGCGGATCAACCTGGCCAAGTGTTTCCCGGAGATGGACCCGGTTGCCCGTGAGCAGCTGGTTGGCCAGGCGCTGCGGGATATTGGCAAATCCTTTGTCGAAAGTGCCTGTGCCTGGATCTGGCCGCCGCAGCGTTCGCTGGACCTGGTCAAGGAAGTGCACGGCCTGGAAGTGCTTGAGCAGGCT
Organism: Pseudomonas sp. PvP089; assembly: GCF_017875165.1. Lineage (NCBI taxonomy): Bacteria > Pseudomonadati > Pseudomonadota > Gammaproteobacteria > Pseudomonadales > Pseudomonadaceae > Pseudomonas > Pseudomonas sp. PvP089. The sequence goes on along the minus strand of NZ_JAGGME010000001.1, from coordinate 6,405,189 downwards.
CTGGCCTCGGGCAAGGGCGTGGTGGGGATCACCAGCCACCTGGGCAACTGGGAAGTGCTGAACCACTTTTACTGTAACCAGTGCAAACCGATCATCTTCTATCGCCCGCCGAAGCTCAAAGCGGTGGATGACCTGTTGCGCGAGCAGCGTGTGCAGATGGGCAACCGCGTGGCGCCTTCGACCAAGGAAGGCATCCTCAGCATCATCAAGGAAGTGCGCCGTGGAGGCCAGGTAGGCATCCCCGCCGACCCCGAGCCGGCGGAATCGGCAGGGGTGTTCGTGCCGTTCCTGGGTACCCAGGCGCTGACCAGCAAATTCGTGCCGAACATGCTGGCCGGCGGCAAGGCTGTGGGGGTGTTCCTGCATGCCCTGCGGCTGCCGGATGGCTCGGGCTTCAAGGTGTTCCTCGAGGCGGCGCCAGAGGCGATGTACAGCACCGACGTGACCGAATCGGCGGCGGCGATGAGCAAGGTGGTCGAGCGCTATGTGCGCGAGTACCCGAGCCAATACATGTGGAGCATGAAGCGCTTCAAGAAGCGCCCGGCTGGCGAGCCGCGCTGGTACTGAGATTTCTGGGGGCGCTTTGCGCCCCTTTCGCGGGACAAGCCCGCTCCCACATGGGATCGCGGTCACCTGAACGAGCGGCCTTGTGTCGCGATGTTCAGCGCAGCCCACGCTATCTCTGTGGGAGCGGGCTTGCCCCGCGAATGGGCTGCAAAGCAGCCCCGGCAATCTCAGGCCTTGTTGAGTTTCTTCAGGAACACGGCCATCTCCTTCTCGGCCTGCTCTCACACGGGGTCACGGTCACCTGAAGGAGCGGCCCTGTGTCGCGATGTTCAGCGCAGCCCACATGGTCACGCTATCTCTGTGGGAGCGGGCTTGCCCCGCGAATGGGCTGCAAAGCAGCCCCGGCAATCTCAGGCCTTGTAGAGTTTCTTCAGGAACACGGCCATCTCCTTCTCGGCCTGCTCTCACACGGGGTCACGGCCACCTGAAGGAGCGGCCCTGTGTCGCGATGTTCAGCGCAGCCCACAAGGTCACGCTATCTCTGTGGGAGCGGGCTTGCCCCGCGAATGGGCTGCAAAGCAGCCCCGGCAATCTCAGGCCTTGTTGAGCTTCTTCAGGAACACGGCCATCTCCTTCTCGGCCTGCTCTCACACGGGGTCACGGCCACCTGAAGGAGCGGCCCTGTGTCGCGATGTTCAGCGCAGCCCACAAGGTCACGCTATCTCTGTGGGAGCGGGCTTGCCCCGCGAATGGGCTGCAAAGCAGCCCCGGCAATCTCAGGCCTTGTAGAGTTTCTTCAGGAACACGGCCATCTCCTTCTCGACCTGCTCTCACACGGGGTCACGGTCACCTGAAGGAGCGGCCCTGTGTCGCGATGTTCAGCACAGCCCACAAGGTCACGCTATCTCTGTGGGAGCGGGCTTGCCCCGCGAATGGGCTGCAAAGCAGCCCCGGCAATCTCAGGCCTTGTTGAGCTTCTTCAGGAACATGGCCATCTCCTTCTCGGCCTGCTCCCACATGGGATCGCGGTCACCTGAAGGAGCGGCCTTGTGTCGCGATGTTCAGCGCAGCCCACGCTATCTCTGTGGGAGCGGGCTTGCCCCGCGAATGGGCTGCAAAGCAGCCCCGGCAATCTCAGGCCTTGTTGAGCTTCTTCAGGAATACGGCCATCTCCTTCTCGGCCTGCTTGTCCCCATGGGCCTGCGCCGCCACGATCCCGTCTTCCCAGGCCCTGCGCGCTGCCGCCAGGTCACCCTGCAACTGATGCGCTTTGCCCAGTAACTTCCACGCTGCGGAGTACTTGGGATCCTGCTCCACACACCGTGCCAGGTGCACCGCCGCTTCAGCGCCATTGCCTTCATCCAGCCAGGCCTTCCCCAGCCCGAACCGCAGCAATGGGTTATCCACACCCTTGGCCAGCATCTTCTCCAGCGATTCGCGCATGCCCTCTTCTCCTAGAAGAAACTCAAGCCAACGTGGAACAGCTTCTCCACATCCCGAATGTGTTTTTTATCCACAACGAACAGGATCACATGGTCACCCGACGCGATCACGGTGTCGTCGTGGGCGATCATCACCTCTTCGTCGCGGATGATGGCGCCGATGGTGGTACCCGGTGGCAGGGCGATGTCTTCGATGGCCTTGCCCACAACCTTGCTCGACTTCGAATCCCCGTGCGCCACCGCCTCGATGGCCTCGGCCGCACCACGGCGCAGCGAGTGCACGCTGACAATGTCGCCCCGGCGCACGTGCGCAAGCAGGGTGCCGATGGTGGCCAGCTGCGGGCTGATGGCAATGTCGATATCACCGCCCTGCACCAGGTCGACATAGGCCGGGTTGTTGATGATGGTCATTACCTTGCCCGCGCCCAGGCGCTTGGCCAGCAGCGACGACATGATGTTGGCTTCGTCATCGTTGGTCAGGGCCAGGAAGATGTCGGCGTCGGCGATGTTCTCTTCGAGCATCAAGTCCTTGTCCGAGGCGCTGCCCTGCAGCACCACAGTGCTTTCCAGGGTATCGGAGAGGTGCCGGCAGCGGGCCGGGTTCATCTCGATGATCTTCACCTGGTAGCGGCTCTCGATGGCTTCGGCCAGGCGTTCGCCGATCTGCCCACCGCCGGCGATCACAATGCGTTTATTGGTTTCGTCGATGCGGCGCAGCTCGCCCATCACGGCGCGGATGTCCTTCTTGGCGGCGATGAAGAACACTTCGTCGTCAGCTTCGATCACCGTGTCGCCACGTGGGGTGATTGGCCGGTCGCGGCGGAAGATCGCCGCCACGCGGGTGTCGACGTTGGGCATGTGCGCGCGGATCTGGCGCAACTGCTGGCCGACCAGTGGGCCGCCGTAGTAAGCCTTCACCGCCACAAGCTGGGCCTTGCCTTCGGCGAAGTCGATCACCTGCAGTGAGCCTGGGTGTTCGATCAGGCGCTTGATGTAGTTGGTCACCACTTGCTCTGGGCTGATCAGCACGTCGACCGGGATATGGTCGTTGTCGAACAGCTCTTCGCGTGTCAGGTAGGACGATTCACGCACCCGGGCGATCTTGGTCGGGGTGTGGAACAGCGAATAGGCCACCTGACAGGCGACCATGTTGGTTTCGTCGCTGTTGGTCACTGCCACCAGCATGTCGGCGTCGTCGGCACCGGCCTGGCGCAGCACCGTCGGCAGCGAACCGCGGCCCTGCACGGTACGGATGTCCAGGCGGTCACCAAGGTCGCGCAAGCGCTCGCCATCGGTGTCGACCACGGTGATGTCGTTGGCTTCGCTGGCCAGGTGCTCTGCCAGCGTACCGCCTACCTGCCCTGCGCCGAGGATGATGATCTTCATCCGCTACTCCCTACCGTTTGGTCTTATCCGCGTGAGGCGGCGATCTTGATCAGCTTGGCATAGTAGAAGCCGTCGTGGCCGCCCTCCTGGGCCAGCAACTGGCGGCCGTGGGGCTGGCGCAGGCCGGCCTCGGTGGCCAGGTCCAGTTCACGGGCGCCCGGGGTGCGGGCCAGGAAGGCGCCGATCACTTCGGTATTCTCGGTCGGCAGGCTGGAGCAGGTGGCGTACAGCAGCATGCCCCCTACTTCCAGGGTCGGCCACAGGGCGTCGAGAAGCTCGCCTTGCAGTGTTGCCAGGGCCGGGATGTCGTCGGCCTGGCGGGTCAGCTTGATGTCCGGGTGACGGCGGATTACGCCGGTGGCCGAACACGGCGCGTCGAGCAGGATGCGCTGGAACGGCTTGCCGTCCCACCAGCTGGCGGTGTCGCGGGCATCGCAGGCGATCAGCTCGGCGTCCAGTTGCAGGCGGTCGAGGTTCTCGCGCACGCGGGTCAGGCGCTTGGCTTCAAGGTCGATGGCCACCATCTGCGCCAGGCCGGCTTCGGCCTCCAGCAAGTGGCAGGTTTTGCCCCCTGGGGCGCAGCAGGCGTCCAGTACGCGCTGGCCGGGGGCCAGTTCGAGCAAGTCGGCAGACAGCTGCGCGGCTTCGTCCTGCACGCTCACCCAGCCTTCGGCGAAGCCGGGCAGGCCGCGCACGTCGCAGGCCTCGGCCAGCACGATGCCGTCACGGCTGTACTGGCAGGCGCTGGCGTCAATGCCCGCGTCGGCCAGCAGTGCAAGGTACGCATCGCGGCTGTGGTGACGGCGGTTGACCCGCAGAATCATCGGCGGGTGGGCGTTGTTGGCGGCGCAAATGGCTTCCCACTGCTCCGGCCAGAAGGCTTTCAGTGCCTTCTGCAGCCAGCGCGGGTGGGCGGTGCGTACCACTGGGTCGCGCTCCATGCCGGCGAGCAGTGCTTCGCCTTCGCGCTGGGCGCGGCGCAGCACGGCATTGAGCAGGCCCTTGGCCCACGGCTTTTTCAGCTTGTCGGCACAGCCCACGGTTTCGCCGATGGCGGCGTGGGCCGGAATGCGGGTGTAGAACAACTGGTAAAGGCCGACCAGCAGCAGCGCCTGCACATCGGCGTCGGCGGCCTTGAAAGGCTTTTGCAGCAGTTGCGCGGCCAGCAGGTCGAGGCGTGGCTGCCAGCGTGCGGTGCCGAACGCCAAGTCCTGGGTCAGGCCACGGTCGCGTTCATCGACCTTGTCCAGTTGTGCTGGCAGCGAGCTGTTCAGCGAGGCCTTGCCACTGAGTACAGCGGCAAGGGCACGGGCAGCGGCGAGACGTGGGTTCATTGGCCCAGCACCTTGCCAGCGGCGAACTTCTCGCGGCGGCTGTTGAACAGGTCGCTGAAGTTCAGCGCCTTGCCGCCGGGCAATTGCAGGCGGGTCAGGCTCAGCGCCTGGTCGCCGCACGCAACGACCAGGCCGTCCTTGCTGGCGGACAGGATTTCGCCCGGGGCGCCTTTGCCTGTGGACAAGTTGGCGGCCAGCACCTTCACGCTTTCGCCATCGAGGGTGCTGTGGCACACCGGCCACGGGTTGAAGGCGCGGATCAGGCGCTCCAGCTCGACGGCCGGGCGGGTCCAGTCAATGCGCGCCTCGTCCTTGTTCAGCTTGTGGGCGTAGGTGGCCAGGGCATCGTCTTGCGTTTCACCTTGCAGCGAACCGTCGGCGAGGCCAGCGATGGCCTGAACGACTGCGGGCGGGCCCATTTCGGCCAGGCGATCATGCAAGGTGCCGCCGGTGTCGTCGGCGCTGATCGGGGTGACCACCTTGAGCAGCATTGGGCCGGTGTCCAGGCCAGCTTCCATGCGCATCACGGTTACCCCGCTCTCGGCGTCGCCGGCTTCCACGGCGCGCTGGATCGGCGCCGCACCGCGCCAGCGTGGCAGCAGGGAGGCGTGGCTGTTGATGCAGCCCAGGCGCGGGATATCCAGCACTGCCTGCGGCAGGATCAGGCCGTAGGCGACCACCACCATCAGGTCCGGCTGCAGCGCGGCCAGTTCGGCCTGGGCATCGGCGTTGCGCAGGGTCTGCGGCTGGAACACCGGGATGTCATGGGCGACGGCCAGTGCCTTGACCGCACTTGGCATCAGCTTCTGGCCACGACCGGCCGGGCGGTCGGGCTGGGTGTAGACGGCCACGATCTCGTACGGGCTGTCGAGCAGGGCCTTGAGGTGTTCGGCGGCAAACTCTGGAGTGCCTGCAAAGACGATGCGCATGGAGTTCTCGCTTCAAAATAGAAAAAGGCTTGCCGGAGCAAGCCTTCAGGAAGGGGGGGATCAGGCTTGCTGGCGGTGCTGCTTTTCCAGCTTCTTCTTGATCCGGTCGCGTTTGAGCTGCGACAGGTAGTCAACGAACAGCTTGCCGTTGAGGTGATCGAATTCGTGCTGCACGCACACCGCCAGCAGGCCTTCGCATTCCAGCTCGAACGGCTTTCCGTCGCGGTCCTGGGCCTTGACCCGTACACGCAGCGGGCGGTCGACGTTCTCATAGAAGCCAGGCACCGACAGGCAGCCTTCCTGGTACTGGCCCATGTCGTGGGTCAGCTCTTCGACCGTGGGGTTGATAAAGACGCGCGGCTCGCTGCGGTCTTCGCTGAGGTCCATGACCACGACCTGCAGGTGCACGTTGACCTGGGTGGCGGCCAGGCCGATACCAGGGGCTTCGTACATGGTTTCAAACATGTCGTCGATCAGCTGACGCAGGGCGTCGTCGAACTCCGTCACCGGTTTGGCGATAGTGCGCAGGCGCGGGTCCGGGAATTCGAGAATGTTCAAGATGGCCATAAGGTCAGGCAGTCACTGTGCGTTCGGTTGAAAACTGAGCACACATAATAAAGGGAAACGGGGATTTCGGCACCTGGCAAGCTCGTCTAGGGTGTCTATGGGCTTGATAGCCCCCAGCCAATGGACAGGTTTTCAAAGTGTTACTCACAGAGTTATCCACAGGTTGTGCCACGTAGATGGCCCTGTTTCGATCAAGGACGATCCCCATGCCCAGTTACCATTCGTCGCTCTGCCCGCCTGCCGAACTGGAGGCGCGATTACGCCTGCATCGCCTGCCCGAGACAGGATTGCGACGTTTTCGCACCTTGCTGGATGCGTTCGGCAGCGCCTCTAGCGCGCTTAGCGCTCCCGGTTCGGCCTGGCGAGCGTTGGGCATCCCCCAAGCCACCATCGATGCCCGGCGCAGTGCCGAGGTCCGCGATGGCGCGCTGGCCGCAATGGCCTGGTTAGAGCGCCCCGGCCAGCATTTGCTGATGTGGGACGGCCCTGGCTACCCAGCCTTGCTGGCAGAAATCGACGATGCCCCGCCGCTGCTTTTTGTTGCTGGCGACCCGGCCTTGCTCGACCGCCCTCAGTTGGCCATCGTGGGCAGCAGACGTGCCACACCCCCGGCGCTCGACACAGCCCGGGCATTTTCCCGCTACCTTGCGCAGGCAGGTTTCACCATTACCAGCGGGCTGGCGGTAGGCGTCGACGGTGCCGCTCATCGGGCTGCGTTGCAGGCTGGTGGGTGCACGATTGCCGTGCTCGGCACGGGGCTGCAAAAACTTTATCCACAGCGCCATCAAGAGCTTGCGCAGGCGATGATCGACAACGGCAGTGCGCTGGTTTCCGAGTATCCGCTGGACGCCGGGCCACTGCCCGGCAACTTCCCACGGCGCAACCGCATCATCAGCGGCTTGTCGCTGGGCGTGCTGGTGGTCGAGGCCAGCTTGGCCAGTGGCTCGCTCATCACGGCGCGCCTGGCGGCCGAGCAAGGCCGTGAGGTGTATGCCATTCCGGGTTCCATTCACCACCCGGGGGCCAAGGGCTGTCACCAGCTGATCCGTGACGGGGCGCTGCTGGTGGAAAGTGTGGAGCAGATCCTGGAAAGCCTGAAGGGTTGGCAGAACCTGCCGCCTGCAGTTGTGGACAGGTTCGACCATCCCCTGCTTGCCCTGCTGCATGCAGCGCCTCAAACCAGCGAAAGCCTCGCACACTGCAGCGAGCTGCCGCTGGCCGAAGTGTTGGCGCAGCTGACCGAGCTGGAGCTGGAAGGCCGGGTCAGCAATGAAGCAGGGCGTTGGTTTGCCCGCGCGGGCTAAGTACACTGCGCATAAGCAAGGTATTCAGGCGGAGAAGCAGCAATGGTGAGCAGTTTTCGTGTGCAACAAGCCGCACGTGAGATCCGGGCGGGCGCAGTTATCGCCTACCCGACGGAAGCGGTCTGGGGCCTGGGCTGCGACCCGTGGAACGAGGACGCGGTGTATCGCCTGCTGGCGCTGAAATCGCGGCCTGTGGATAAAGGGTTGATTCTGATCGCTGACAACATCCGCCAGTTCGACTTTTTGTTCGAGGACTTTCCCGAAGACTGGATCGACCGCATGGGCAGCACCTGGCCGGGGCCGAATACCTGGCTGGTGCCGCACCAGGACCTGCTGCCCGAGTGGGTGACCGGGCAGCATGACACGGTGGCGCTGCGCGTCAGTGACCACCCGGTGGTGCGTGAACTGTGCGCACTGGTGGGGCCACTGATTTCCACCTCGTGCAACCCCGGCGGTCGCCCGGCGGCGAAGACCCGGTTGCGGGTGGAGCAGTACTTCCACGGCCAGCTGGACCTGGTGCTTGGCGGGGCGCTGGGCGGGCGGAAGAACCCGAGTGTGATTCGCAACCTGGCAACCGGCGAGGTTGTGCGCCCGGGCTGATACCGCTGGCGAGGGCTTCGCCCTCGATCGCCGGCAAGCCAGCTCCCACAGGTACTGCACATGGCTTGAAGCCGGTGCGCTCGGTGTGGGAGCTGGCTTGCCGGCGATTGGGCGGCAAACCCCTGCAGATTTTTCTGATTTTGTCTCGAATGGTTGGCCGGCACGTAGTTCGGGAAAATTCCTACTGCCCGCGTCGTCAGTCGTCACCTTCCCTGCAGAACCCCCTCCCTCTAGCTTGATGGCCATGCGTCGCATGGGCGGCGCTCGATCTTTGCGCTAGCAAAGGCCGTCGTCATTCGGCGGGAGCACTGGGACAAATGCCGCTATTCGAAAATGCCGAATACCTGATAAGGGCGAATCTCGAGCAGCTTGCGTCCAACCATCGGGTCAGAGCGGTGGAAATCGGTAGATTCACCGCCGATCAGTTCGAAGCGATCAATAGGCAGAAAGAAGGGCAGGATTTGCCGCTGCTGGAGGACCCAGGCATCGTCTTTATTGGTAGCCATGCCTACAGGAGCCGGGTATTACGGGATGGTTACGCCATCGATGACATGGTTCTGCAGATTGAGGCAGCATTGGCGGTGACATCGATCTGGAAAGGCGCCACGCACATGACGGCCCTTCGCAGCACGATTGGCCGCAATGATGGCTATGGCAATGAGGTCCTTGATGAGGCGATTTTTGAACTGACGGCCCGCAAGCCCAAGGCAGAGCTCTATTCCATCATCCCTAAAGGGGATAGAAACAAGCCCAAAAAATAAAGGCCGCTTAAGCGGCCTAAAGGGTGGGGATGCACTCGCCCGGATAACTTGAAACTCAACCGGCGCACCAGTACATCCACAAGCACAAAGGCTACCCTTCCGAATCTTTACGGTCAAGCCGGGACCTTTTTCTAGCGCGCTGTGCATGCGCTTCATGTTGGCTTTTACTGGATCAGGGTTTTCTGATTTTTGCCAAAATGGCTGTCCAGTTGGCCACTTCGGAAATATCCTACGAGCCGCGTCCTCTGCCATCACCTTCTCAGTGGGAACCTCTGCCCTTAGGCTTAAACCGTCGCCGAATAACTTGGCGATCGGGTGTGGTAACCCGGATGTGCGAATTCTGAATGGCAGCCATGGCGGCTGTGCGCGGGAGGCTTTCGAGCCTGCCGGGTTTGGGATTCGTCCGGTTTACCACCCCGCGTGCAGCTGCCACCCATTTCGTGTGGTAACGGATTGAGCGGCCGCCCTGATCAGGTGAATTCCCATGAGCAAGAAAATAGTCCCCGATCCACCCCTTCCATGCACCTCCACCCGCCCCTTCGGCCGCTGCGACGCCGGCCATGACCCGCTCTTCACCGTCAACCCGAACATTTCCGCCGAGGACGCTCTGGTCCACGTAGCCCTGTACCTGCGCAGCGCCTACGAAACCGGCTACAAAGCCCTGGACTACATGCGCGAAGAGGGCCGTGGCATGTTCTGGTCGAACCTGCATGCGATTGAAATGGCGGAGGGTGTGATTGAGGCGATACTCGATGGCATCGAGTCGACACCGCAGCCGCAAAAGAAGGTGTGAGGGCTGACAGGTGCCTGCCTTGAGGGTTTCAGCGCCTGTGACATCGAGCGCCGCCCGCGCGGCGCTTCGCGGGGCAAGCCCGCTCCCACATTTGTTTCGGGCCAATCCCTCCTGGGAAGTCACCGCTGCCCGCTTTGTTTGTTCCATTTGATATCGAGGGGTGCGCAACTGCGGTTCCTCGATCTGCAGCCATGCACCAAAGCTGCAACCCACCTGACACAGGAATAATTGGCCCGAAACAGATGTGGGAGCGGGCTTGCCCCGCGAAGCGCCGCGCGGGCGGCGCTCGATGTCACAGGCGCTGAAACTCTCAAGGCGTGCGCCTGGCCGCCCTGACGCAATTCCCCGCTTTTCTCAAGGCAACAAAACAGTCGACCCCACAGTCCTGCGCGCCGACAGCTCTGCCTGCGCCTTGGCCGCCTCGCTCAATGGATACCGCTGCTGGATATCCACAACCAGCTTGCCACTTGCAATCATCGCAAACAGGTCATCGGCCATGGCCTGGGTGTTCTCGGCATTATTGGCATAGGTCGCCAAGGTCGGCCGGGTGACGTACAGCGAGCCTTTCTGCGCCAGGATCCCCAGGTTCACCCCGCTCACCGCGCCCGAGGCATTGCCAAAGCTCACCATCAACCCGCGTGGCTGCAGGCAGTCCAGCGAGGTGAGCCAGGTATCGGCGCCTACCCCGTCATACACCACCGGGCATTTTTTGCCGTCGGTCAGTTCCAGTACCCGCTTGGCCACATCTTCGTGGCTGTAGTCGATGGTTTCCCATGCCCCCAGCGCCTTGGCCCGCTCGGCCTTCTCGGCAGAACTCACGGTGCCGATCAGCTTGGCGCCCAGGGCCTTGGCCCACTGGCAGGCCAGCGAACCGACGCCACCCGCTGCGGCGTGGAACAGGATTACATCACCCGCCTTCACCTCATAGGTCTGCTTCAGCAGGTACTGCACGGTCAAACCCTTGAGCATCACCGCTGCGGCCTGCTCGAAGCTGATGTTGTCGGGCAACTTGACCAGGTTGGCCTCCGGCAGCGTATGTACTTCGCTGTAGGCACCCAGCGGGCCGCCGGCATGGGCCACGCGGTCACCCACCTTCAGGCGTGTGACACCCTCGCCCACAGCCTCGACCACGCCGGCCGCCTCAGTACCCAGGCCAGAAGGCAGGGACGGCGGAGCATACAGACCGCTGCGAAAGTACGTGTCGATGAAGTTCAGGCCGATGGCGTGGTTACGCACGCGCACCTGCTGCGGCCCGGGCGGGGTGGGTTCGAATTCCACAAACTGCAGCACTTCCGGGCCGCCATGCTGGCTGAACTGGATACGCTTGGCCATCTCGCACTCCTGTAGTCGGGATCGGGAAAAGGCCTTCTATCGGACGCCTTTGCGTGATCGCCGTCAACTGCGGCGCGCGCGCTGGCGGTGGTATGCTACGCGCGAATTCTTCCCTGCCCGTTCCTGGTGACCCGATGACTAGCCGCACCGAGGCCGTGAAAGCCTACCTGCTCGACCTGCAAGACCGCATCTGCTCTGCCCTCGAAACAGAAGACGGCGGCGCCCGTTTCGTCGAGGATGCCTGGGTGCGCGAAGCCGGTGGCGGGGGCCGCACGCGGGTGATTGGCGACGGCAAGCTGATCGAGAAAGGCGGGGTCAACTTCTCCCATGTGTTTGGTACCGGTCTGCCCCCCTCGGCCAGCGCCCACCGGCCTGAACTGGCGGGCCGGGGCTTCGAGGCCCTGGGAGTGTCGCTGGTGATCCACCCGCACAACCCGCATGTGCCCACTTCCCACGCCAATGTGCGGTTCTTCATCGCCGAAAAGGAAGGTGAAGAGGCCGTATGGTGGTTCGGCGGCGGCTTCGACCTGACCCCATACTATGGCAACGAAGAAGACTGCATTCACTGGCACCGCGTGGCCGAACAGGCCTGCGCACCGTTCGGCGCCGACGTGTACCCGCGTTACAAGGCCTGGTGCGACCGCTACTTCCACCTCAAGCACCGTGGCGAGCCACGCGGCATCGGCGGCCTGTTCTTCGATGACCTGAACGAGTGGGACTTCGACACTTGCTTCGCCTTCATCCGTGCCATCGGCGATGCTTACATCAACGCCTACCTGCCGATCGTACAGCGCCGCAAGGACACGCCCTATACCCCGCAGCAGCGCGAGTTCCAGGAATACCGCCGCGGCCGCTACGTGGAGTTCAACCTGGTCTACGACCGTGGCACTTTGTTCGGCCTGCAATCCGGTGGCCGCACCGAGTCCATCCTCATGTCGCTGCCGCCTCAGGTGCGCTGGGGCTACGACTGGAAGGCCGCACCCGGCAGCGAAGAAGCACGCCTGACCGAGTACTTCCTGCAAGACCGCGACTGGCTCGGCCAGTAAGCCTGTGGATAACCAAGGAGCCGTCATGGACCAGTACGTCGTTTTTGGTAACCCCATCGGCCACAGCAAGTCGCCGCTGATCCACCGCCTGTTTGCCGAGCAGACCGGCCAGGACCTGGAATACGCCACCCTGCTGGCGCCGCTGGACGAGTTCAGCGATTGCGCGCGCGGCTTCTTCAAGCAAGGCTGCGGGGGCAATGTCACCGTACCATTCAAGGAAGAGGCCTACCGCCTGTGCGACAGCCTGACCCCGCGTGCCCAGCGCGCTGGTGCAGTGAACACGCTAAGCAAGCTGGCTGATGGCACCCTGCAAGGCGACAACACCGATGGCGCTGGCCTGGTGCGCGACCTGACGGTAAATGCCGGGGTCGAACTGGCTGGCAAGCGCATTCTCATCCTCGGTGCCGGTGGCGCCGTGCGAGGCGTGCTGGAGCCTATTCTGGCGCACAACCCGCAGTCCCTTGTGGTTGCCAACCGCACTGTGGAGAAAGCCGAGCAGCTGGCGCGTGAGTTCGATGAGCTGGGGCCGGTGGTGGCCAGCGGGTTTGCCTGGTTGCAGGAGCCGGTGGATGTGATTATCAACGCCACTTCGGCAAGCCTGGCCGGAGAAATGCCGCCGATTGCCGACAGCCTGGTCGAGGCGGGGCGCACGGTTTGCTACGACATGATGTATGGCAAGGAGCCGACGCCGTTTTGCGCGTGGGCTACCCGGCTGGGTGCGGCCAAGGTGCTCGATGGGTTGGGGATGCTGGCTGAGCAGGCGGCTGAAGCGTTCTTTATCTGGCGTGGGGTGCGACCGGATACGGCGCCGGTGTTGGCGGAGCTGCGCCGGCAACTGGCTCGGGGCTGAAATTGCCGGGGCCGCTTTGCGGCCCATTCGCGGCACAAGGCCGCTCCCACAAAGTACTGCGTACGCCGATCCTCTGTAGGAGCGGCCTTGTGCCGCGAATGGGCTGCGCAGCAGCCCCAGGATCCCAGCCTCACTCCTCAAACCGGATCGGACACAACTCCACCCCTTCCAGCTTCTGCAATTCCTCGATCACCTGCGGCCTGGCCCGGTGCAGGGTCAAACTCCCGCCCAATCTCCGCAACCGCCGCGCTTCGCGGTGCAACATATCCACACCCGAGTAATCGATAAAATTCACCTGCCGGGCATCGATCACTACATGCGGCCCCTGGCAGCGCTGCAAGCGCACCTGCAGGTAATGCGCCGCACCAAAGAAAATCGACCCGCCCACCCGCAACACATCCGCGTCCCCTTCCCGGCTTTGCTGCACCCGTGGCCGTGACGTGCGCTTGAGGTAAAAGAACAGCGAAGCCAGCACGCCTGCATAGATGGCCGTCTGCAACTCCAGCAACAATGTCGCCGCCGCCGTCAGCGCCATCACCAGAAACTCCGAGCGGCTGACCCGAAACAGCGCGCGAATCGCCCGATGGTCCACCAACCCCCAGCAGATCAGCAGAATGCTGCCAGCCATGGCGGGTATCGGCAGGTGCGCGATCAGGCCGGCGCCGGTAACGGCAAACAACGCCACCCACAGCGCCGAGAACACCCCAGCCATGGGCGAGCGGGCACCTGCCTCATAACTCAGGCCTGAGCGGGTGAAGGAACCGGCAGACAGGTAACCGGAGAAAAATGCACCGGCGATGTTCGACAGGCCCTGTGCGCGGATTTCCTGGTCGGGGTCGATCAGTTGTTCTGAACGTGCCGACAAGGAGCGGGCAATCGACAGGCTGGTGACCAGCCCCAGCATGCCTACCGCCACGGCGCTGGGCAGCAGGCGCAGCATCAGTTCCAGATCCAGCAAAGGCAGCGGGCTGAAGGGTGGGAGTTGCCCGGTAAACGCCGCCACCCTTTGCACATGGCCAAAGTAGCCCGGCAACAGCCAACCCAGCAGGCTGACCAGCATCAGGCTTATCAACAGGCTCGGCCAGCGTGGGCGCCACAGTTTGAAGGCTACGCCGATCACGACAGTGGCCAGGCCCAGAATAAAGGAAGGCAGGTCGACCTCCCCTGCATGGCTGGCCAGGTCCTGTACGGTTTTCAGTGCCGTGGCCTGGCTGGGCAGGTCCATGCCCAGCAGGTTGGGCAATTGGCCCAGGGCAATGACGATGGCAGCCCCCAGCGTGAAGCCGAGCACTACCGAGTGGGAGACGAAATTGACCAGCGCGCCAAAGCGCATAAGCCCGAGCAGCAACTGGAAGATGCCGCCGAGCAAGGTCAGCAACAGTACCAGGGTGATGTAATCGGCGCTGCCGGCCACGGCCAGCGGGCTGATGCTGGCGTAGAGCACGATGGAAATGGCGGCGGTGGGGCCGCAGATCAGGTGCCAGGACGAGCCCCACAGGCAGGCGATCAGCACCGGCACGATGGCGGCGTACAGGCCGTATTCGGCGGGCAGGCCGGCAATCAGGGCGTAGGCGATGGATTGTGGCAGGGCGAGGATGGCACCGCTCAGGCCGACCAGCAGGTCCTGGCGCAGGCTGCGGCCCGATTGGCGCGGGAGCCAGGTGAGGAAGGGCAGCAGGTGAATGATGCGATGCATGAGATATTCACATTTCCAAAGGTCCACTGTCCCCTGTGGGGCGGGTTTACCCGCGAATGCGTCGGTACATGCAATGCAGCATTCGCGGGTGAACCCGCTCCCACAGGGGGCGCGTCGTGTCTGAAACTACAGTTTGGCTTTCACGGCCTCCAGGGCATTGCCATCGGCCTTGGTAGTCACCCCAGCCAACCACCCTTCCAGCAACTCGGGATGCGTTTTAATCCAAGCCCTGGCCGCGTCATCAAAGCTGATCTTGTTATCCACAACCTCGGCCATGATGGCGTTTTCCATGTCCAGGGTAAATTTCAGGTTGCCCAGCAGCTTCGCCGCATTCGGGCACGCTTGTGGATAACCTTTGCGGGTCAGCGTGTACACTTCGCCCTTGGTGCCGAACCACTTTTCCCCACCGGTCAGGTAATGCATTTTCAGCTTCACGTTCATCGGGTGCGGGGTCCAGCCAAGGAAGGTGATGAACTGCTGTTTCTTCGCCGCCCGGTCGACCTGGGCCAGCATCGCCTGCTCGCTGGACTCCACCAGTTTCCACTGGCCAAGGTTGAATTCATTCTTGTCGATGATTGCCTTCAGCGACAGGTTGGCCGGTGCGCCGGAGCCGATCCCGTACAGCTTCTTGTCGAACTGGTCGGCATGCTTCTGCAGGTCGGCAAAATCCTTTACCCCGGCATTCCACACGTAATCGGGCACCGCCAGGGTGAACTCGGTTCCCTCCAGGTTGCGCGACAGCTGCTGCACATCGCCGTTGGCGATGAACTTGTCATGGAAGCCTTGATGCGCGGGCATCCAGTTGCCGAGGAAGGCGTCGACACGGCCGTCCTTGAGGCCGCCGTAGATGATCGGCACGGCCAGGCTGTCGATTTTCACCTGGTAGCCCAGGCTTTCCAGTAACAGCCGCGCCACGGCATTGGTTGTGGCGATATCGCTCCAGCCGGGGTCGGCCATTTTTACGGTACTGCATTGCGCGTCGCTGTCGGCGGCGTGGGCCGTGGCGGCGCCCAGGGCCAGGGCGAACACGGCGGCGGAGAACTTGTGCATGGCGGCCTCTCTTTTCAATCCAGGGGTGCGGGCTGTGGATAACGTGCCTTGCGCTCGAGGTCGTCGAGATCGATGTGGTTGCGCATGTACTGTTGGCTGGCGTCCACCAGCGGTTGGTGGTCCCAGCTTTTCAGCGTGCCGATAGCCAGCGCCTCGGCCACCAGGCGGCGGCGCCGCTGGCTGGCGAGTACCTGCTGGCGCAGGCTGGGGATATCCCAACGCTGTCGTGCTTCATCGGCAAATGCCTGCAGCAGCGCCTGGTGGTCCGGGCTGCCGGCGAGGCTCTCCCGCTCGTGCGGGTCGCGGCTCAGGTCATAGAGTAGACATGGGTCGTCTTCGCTGTACACGAACTTGTAAGGCCCGCGGCGGATCATCATCAGCGGGCCGACGGTGCCTTCGGCCATGTATTCGCCGATCACTTCATCGTGGCCGCCCTGCCCTTGGAGGTGGCCAAGCAGTGAGCGGCCGTCCAGGTGCAGGTTGTTATGCACAATGCCGCCAGCCAGTTCTACCAAGGTTGGCAGCAGGTCGCAGGTCGATACCGAGGCACTGACCCGAGCCGCCGCAAAGTGCTTGGGCGCATGGATCAGCAGCGGTACCCGCGCCGACATCTCGAACCAGTGCATCTTGTACCAGAGGCCACGCTCGCCAAGCATGTCGCCGTGGTCGCCTGAGAACACGATCAGGGTATCGTCGGCCAGGTTGCACTCATCCAGGGTTTGCAGCAGCTGACCGATGTTGTCGTCAATGTAACTGCAGGCGCCGAAGTAGGCGCGGCGGGCATCGCGGATCTTGTCCACAGGCAGCGGCTTGTTCCACAGGTCGTAGACTTTCAGCAGGCGCTGCGAATGCGGGTCGAGCTCTGTCTGGCTCAACTCTGCACGGGGCATGGGGATATCCACACCCTCGTACCGGTCCCAGTAGCGTTTGGGAATGGTGTACGGATCGTGCGGGTGAGTCATCGAAACGGTCAGGCAGAACGGCCGACCGTCGTTTTCGCGCACATGGTCGTACAGGTACTGGCGTGCCTTGAACACCACCTCCTCGTCGAAATCCAGCTGGTTGGTACGCACGCACGGGCCGGCCTGCAGCACCGAGGACATATTGTGGTACCAGCTTGGGCGCACATCCGGTTCGTCCCAGTTCACTGCCCAGCCATAGTCGGCCGGGTAGATGTCGCTGGTCAGGCGCTCTTCGTAGCCATGCAGCTGGTCCGGGCCGCAAAAGTGCATCTTGCCTGACAGCGCAGTGCGGTAGCCCAGACGGCGCAGGTAGTGCGCATAGGTCGGTATATCGGCGGGGAAATCGGCGGCATTGTCGTAGGCGCCGATGCGGCTGGGCAGCTGGCCGCTGACCAGGGTGAAGCGTGACGGCGCGCACAGCGGGCTGTTGCAGTAGGCTGAATCGAACACCACCGCCTGCTCGGCCAGGCGGCTCAGGTGCGGCATCTGGACGGGCGAAGGGGCGTAGATGGGCATCAAGGGTGCGGCCATCTGGTCGGCCATGATGAACAGGATATTCGGGCGCGTCATGGTGGCTTCCATCGTTGAGGGTTATGCGATTTGCTTGCCTTCCAAGATGCGACTGCGGATAACATGGGTAAAGCCCATGCCGGGCAATAACTGGGATTAGCTGAGCTTATGTTTGAGCACCTTGCCGAGCTGTCGCTGGATACCTTGCGTGTGTTCGAAGCCGCGGCCCGCCTGCGGGGGTTTACAGCTGCGGCGCTGGAGCTGGGCACCACGCAACCGGCAGTAAGCCAGCAGGTGAAACGCCTGGAAGCCCAGCTGGGCACGCGCCTATTCGACCGTATTTATCGGGGCATCGAGCTCACCGAGGCCGGCCAGCTGTTGTTTGAACAGGTACACCAGGGCCTGCAAGCCATGGATGACGGCATTTCCCAAGCCAGCGGGCGCGGTCAGCGCGAAGTGCTGCAGGTGGCCACCGACTTTGCCTTTGCCGCGTTCTGGCTGATGCCAAGGCTGCAACGCTTTCACGAGGCTTATCCACAGGTGGATGTGAGCCTGGTGACCGGTGAACGCAGTCAGGGGATGTTGCGCCCGGACGTGGATGTGGCGGTGCTGTTTGGTGATGGGCGCTTCCATCAGGGTGAAAGCCGCTGGCTGTTCGATGAGGAAGTGTTCCCGGTGTGCAGCCCCCGGCTGACCGATGGCAAACCCTTGTCAGCCGTGGGTTTGCAACGATTGCCCTTGCTGCATTTGAAGGGCGAGCAGGCCAGCCGCTGGTTTGACTGGGCCGGCGTTTTTCGCGGGTTTGGCGTGGCCAGCCCACCGCCTGCGGGGCAGTTGCGGTTCGATAACTATACGTTGCTGATTCAGGCAGCGATTGCCGGGCAAGGGGTGGCGATCGGTTGGGGGCACCTGGTGGATGGGTTGGTGGAGCAAGGGTTGCTGTGCCGGCCGCTGCAGGGGAGTTTGCGCTCGCAGCGCGGTTATTACGCGGTGCTGCCGCCGCGCAAGCGGCGTGGGGCGCTGATCGAGCGGTTTGTGGGGTGGCTGGAGGATGAGCGCAGCCTTTGAGATTTTGGGGCTGCGCAGCAGCCCCGACGATCTAGACCACAAAGTTCAGATGCTCGCCCCGGTGCAGGTCCAGTTCCAGCATATCCGCCATCCCCGCCGCCACGCGTGCCCACCCCTCATCGGGCAACGCCTGCGGCATATTGATCAAGGTCCAGTGCAAAGCACTGCGCTGCAACCCATCAACCACCTGGTCCACATATGCCCGCTCTACCTCACTGTACTTGGCCGGCTCATCCAGCACAGCGAAATCGCCCACCAGCAACAGCCGGCGTATAGTCGTACGCTCAAGCCCCGCCACCAGCGCCTCGCTCAGGCGTGCTTGCCCCGGCAAGTCACCTGGCGCCAGCGCCGACAACAGGGCAATTACCGCCGAGCCGCCTGCCGCGCCCTGCTCTGCCTGGTCGGCATCGTCCAGCCCGCCTATCTTGAAGTGCAGGCCCGGGCGTGCGGTATGGCGGTTGAGGTCATCGACCACGGCGGTGACTTCGTGCTGGCGCGACAGCAGCTCGGCCATCATGGCTTTGCCCAGGCTGCTTTCAGGCCCGAACAGGACCAGTTTGAATACTGGGGTTTCGGCGTTTTTCACTGCATCACTTCCTTTGCAGGTGGTGATGGTTGGACCGCAATCAGGAGTTATCGTGCAGAGGATCAAGGGTTACCACGCCCACGTTTATTACGACGCAGCGACCATGGAGCAGGCGCGGGAGCTGTGCGAGGAGGCGACGCGGCTGTTTCCCGTGACCATGGGGCGCATGCATCAAAAGCCGGTGGGGCCGCATCCGGACTGGAGCTGCCAGCTGGCGTTCGGGCCTGAAGTGGTGGGGGTGGTTTTGCCTTGGTTGGCGCTGTACCGCAAGGGTTTGGTGGTATTCATGCACCCCGAAACCGGGGATGAACTGGCGGACCACCGGGATCATGCGATCTGGATGGGGGCCGTGCGGCCATTGAAGCTGTCGATATTTGGTGGGTAGATGTGTATTGCCTGTGCCGGCCTCTTCGCGGCACAAGGCCGCTCCTACAAGGCGATCGCAATACCCTGTAGGAGCGGCCTTGTGCCGCGAACGAGGGCGGAGCCCTCGCGATCAATTGCGAGCTGAGCGCACGCCTTCAGCCAGTGCCGAGCACAGGCTCAATACATCAGTCACCGCCTGATCGGCACTTTTGGCCTGGGCAATCTTGTCGACCAGCGCCGAGCCCACCACTACACCATCCGCCAGACGGGCGATGTTCGCAGCTTGCTCCGGGGTACGAATGCCGAAACCCACGCTGATTGGCAGATCGGTATGCCGGCGCAGGCGGGCAATGGCCTCGGTCACGTGCTCGGTGGTCGCTGAGCCGGCACCGGTCACACCGGCCACCGACACGTAATAGACGAACCCGGAGCTGCGCTCCAGCACGCGCGGCAGGCGTGCATCGTCGGTGGTCGGGGTGGTCAGGCGAATGAAGTCGATGCCTGCAGCCTGGGCCGGGGTGGCCAGTTCGGCGTCGTGCTCTGGCGGCAGGTCGACGATGATCAGGCCATCGACGCCCGCTTCCTTGGCTTCTGCCACGAACGTGTCCACACCAAAGCGGTGGATCGGGTTGTAGTAGCCCATCAGCACGATTGGCGTGGTGTGGTTATCCACACGGAACTCGCGCACCATCTGCAGGGTTTTGGCCAAGGTCTGGCCAGCTTCCAGCGCGCGCAAGGTGGCCAGCTGGATGGCCACGCCGTCGGCCATCGGGTCGGTGAACGGCATGCCCAGTTCGATCACATCGGCGCCGGCTGCTGGCAGGCCCTTGAGGATCTGCAGCGAGGCGTCGTAGCCCGGGTCACCCGCGGTGACGAAGGTGACCAGTGCCGAACGGCCTTCGGCCTTAAGTTCGGCGAAGCGTTGTTCAAGACGGCTCATGCCTGTTTCTCCTGGGCGGCCATGTGGCTCATGACGGTTTGCATGTCTTTGTCGCCGCGGCCCGACAGGCACACCACCATCAGGTGGTCCTTGGGCAGCTTCGGCGCGCGCTTGATGGCTTCGGCCAAGGCGTGGGAGCTTTCCAGAGCTGGAATGATGCCTTCCAGGCGGCAGCTGGCGTGGAACGCATCCAGCGCTTCGTCATCGGTGATGCTGACGTATTCGACACGTTTCACTTCGTGCAGGTAGGCGTGTTCAGGGCCGATGCCCGGATAGTCCAGGCCTGCAGAAATCGAGTGGGCGTCAGTGATCTGGCCGTCCGAGTCTTGCAGCAGGTAGGTGCGGTTGCCGTGCAGTACCCCCGGCACGCCGCCGTTCAGGCTGGCGGCGTGCTTGTCGGTGTGCACGCCGTGGCCACCGGCTTCGACGCCGATGATCTGTACGCTTGGTTCTTCGAGGAACTCATGGAACAGGCCCATGGCGTTGGAACCACCACCCACGCAGGCAACCAGGCTGTCTGGCAGGCGGCCTTCCTTCTCTTGCAGCTGGGCGCGGGTTTCTTTGCCGATGATCGACTGGAAGTCGCGGACCATGGCCGGGTACGGGTGTGGGCCAGCGACAGTGCCGATCAGGTAGAAGGTGTCTTCGACGTTGGTGACCCAGTCGCGCAGGGCTTCGTTCATGGCGTCTTTCAGGGTGCCGGTACCGGCCGTGACCGGGACGATTTCGGCGCCCAGCAGTTTCATGCGGAACACGTTGGCCTGCTGGCGCTCGATGTCGGTAGCGCCCATGTAGATCACGCACGGCAGGCCGAAGCGGGCAGCGACGGTGGCGGTGGCCACGCCGTGCATGCCGGCGCCGGTTTCGGCGATCAGGCGCTTTTTGCCCATGCGCTTGGCCAGCAGCACCTGGCCGATGCAGTTGTTCACCTTGTGCGCGCCGGTGTGGTTGAGCTCTTCACGCTTGAAGAAGATCTTCGCACCGCCACAGTGCTCGGTCAGGCGCTCGGCGAAGTACAGCGGGTTGGGGCGGCCGATGTAGTCACGCTGGAAGTAGGCCAGCTCTTCGAGAAACTTGGGGTCTGCCTTGGCCGCTTCATATTCGCGGGCCAGGTCCAGCACCAGTGGCATCAGGGTTTCGGCCACGTAGCGGCCGCCGAACGAGCCGAACAGGCCATTGGCGTCGGGGCCGGGGCGGTATTGGGACTGGGTCATGGGGCGCTCCAGGGCGTAATGAATGAGTGATGGGCTTTACTGTAACCACGGCACGCCCGGCTGAAAACCGATAAGATTGCGCAAACTTGTCAGAAAAACTCACAGGTAAAATGGCCCACGATCTCCCTCCCCTGAATGCTCTGCGCGCCTTCGAGGCTACCGCCAGGCTTAATAGCGTCAGCCAGGCGGCTGAAGCGCTGCATGTTACCCATGGCGCTGTCAGTCGGCAGATCAAGGTGCTGGAGGAGCACCTGGGGGTGGCGCTTTTCGTCAAGGACGGGCGTGGCATCAAACTCACAGATGCCGGTGTGCGTCTGCGCGATGCCAGCGGTGAGGCCTTCGACCGGTTGCGCAGCGTGTGTACAGAACTCAGCCGCGATGTCAGCGAGGCGCCATTTGTGCTGGGCTGCTCGGGGAGCCTGCTGGCGCGTTGGTTTATCCCAAGGCTTGGTCGCCTGAAGGCGGATTTGCCTGAGCTGCGCCTGCACTTGTCCGCCGGTGAAGGTGATCTCGACCCACGTCGTCCAGGGCTCGATGCATTGCTGGTGTACGCTGAACCCCCGTGGCCGGCGGACATGCAGGTGCATGTGCTAGCTGAGGAGCGTATCGGGCCGGTACTTAGCCCGCATTTTGCCGGCTTCGATCGCTTGCGAGATGCGCCCGCCAAAGCCCTGCTGGACGAGGCCCTGTTGCATACCACCTCGCGGCCACAAGCATGGCCGACATGGGCAGGGCAACAGGGGTTGGACCTGGCCGGGTTGCAGTATGGCCAGGCATTCGAGCATTTGTACTATTTGCTGGAGGCTGCGGTTGCTGGCCTTGGGGTGGCCATCGCGCCACAACCACTGGTGGCTGATGACTTGCGGGCCGGGCGCCTCAGCGCGCCATGGGGCTTTTCCCCTACCCGGGCAGCGCTGGCCTTGTGGGTGCCCCGGCGCGCCGCAGATGGGCGCGCCGAGCAGTTGGCGCAGTGGCTGCGCCGCGAATTGGAACGGCAGGCGGCTTAGTTGCGACGGGTCAGCAGGTAGGCCGCCAGCAGACCCAGGGCGCCAATCGCCACGCCCGCTGTGGTAACCGGGTGCTCCTGTGCGTACTCACGGGTGGCGATCCCGGTCTGGCGAGTGCGGGTCTTTACCTCCTCATAGGCATCGCTGAGCAAGCTACGCGAATGTTTCAGCGCGCTTTCGGCATTGCTGCGGATTGCCTTCACCGACTTCTGGGACTCTTCCGATGCGTCATGCTTGAGGTTTTCCAGGCTTTTCAGAAGGCTCTCGATCTCTGCTTCCATGCTTTCCAGGGATGATTTACGCAGCGAGTTGCGGTGCATGTTGACTCTCCTTTGCAGTATGGGCTGTAAGGTTGCGACCCTTGGCTTGCGCGAAAGTGCGATCGAACTTTCACCTTGGCGGACGGCTCGCAGGTAAACCGGGCCTACGCTGCTAGGCTGAATTTCACCGTTACCAAGGAGCGTGAACATGACTGACCATCACACGTACAAGAAGATCGAGCTGGTGGGCTCCTCGCCAACCAGTATCGAAGACGCAATCAACAATGCCCTGGCTGAAGCCGGCAAGAGCATCAAGCACCTGGAATGGTTCGAAGTGGTGGATACCCGTGGGCATATCCGCGACAACAAGGCGGCGCACTTCCAGGTCACGTTGAAGGTGGGCTTCCGTATCGCCAATAGCTGAAACATTGCGGGACTGGATGATCCCGGCTTGATGGGGTATTTAGAAGAGAGGCGCCTTGGCGGCGCCTTTTCTGATTTCATCTGCACAAGGAAAGCGATCGATGAATAAACTGATTCTGGCGCTTGGCCTGATGACACTGGCCGGTGGTGCGCTGGCGGCGGGCAAGCCGTGCGAGGAACTGAAGGCGGAGATTGCCGCCAAGCTCGATGCCAAAGGGGTTACTGGCTACAAGCTGGAGATCGTCAACAAGGGCGAGCCGGCCGGCAAGGTGATTGGCAGCTGCGAGGCGGGTACCAAAGAGATTGTGTACCGTCGCGGTTGATGCGTTTGCTTTTTCGCGGGCTCGCCCGCTCCCCCAGGTAATACACAGGGTCAGGCACCCGTGCAGTCCTGTGGGAGCGGGCGAGCCCGCGAAGAAGGTCACTTGAGGGCCTGCGCCAACAGCTCATAGGACCGGATCCGGTCCGCATGCTCATACAGGTCACAGGTAAAGATCAGCTCGTCCGCCCCGGTCTGCTCCAGCAGCACCTCCACCTTGGCCCTTACCTTCTGCGGGCTGCCGATCATCGCCAGGCCGAGGAAACTGCCTACTGTATCCCGCTCATGGGGCAACCACAGCCCATCCATGCTTTCTACAGGCGGCTTCTGCATCAGGCTCTGGCCGCGAATCAGCGCCAGGATGCGCTGGTACACCGAGGTGGCCAGGTATTCGGCCCTTTCGTCGGTTTCTGCCACCACCATGGGGATGCCCAGCATCACATACGGCTTGTCCAGTGTGGTCGAGGGCTTGAAATGATTGCGGTACACGCGAATGGCCTCGTGCATGTAGCGCGGCGCAAAGTGCGAAGCGAAGGCATAGGGCATGCCGCGCATGCCTGCCAGCTGGGCGCTGAACAGGCTGGAACCCAGCAGCCACATTGGCACGTCAGTGTCGTGCCCCGGCACGGCGATCACTTTTTGAGCGTCGGTACGTGGGCCGAGGTAGCGCGACAGCTCCTCGACATCGTCCGGGAAGTCGTCCGGGCCGCCAGCACGGTCGCGGCGCAAAGCATAAGCCGTCATCTGGTCTGAACCCGGCGCACGGCCCAGGCCCAGGTCGATACGCCCCGGGTACAAGCTGGCCAGGGTGCCGAATTGCTCGGCGATCACCAGCGGTGCGTGGTTGGGCAGCATCACCCCGCCCGAGCCCACGCGAATGGTCGAAGTACCCCCGGCCAGGTAGCCGATCAGCACCGAAGTCGCTGAACTGGCGATGCCGTCCATGTTGTGGTGCTCGGCCACCCAGAAGCGGTTGTAGCCAAAACGCTCGACGTGTTGCGCCAGGTCCAGCGAGTTGCGCAGCGATTGCGCCGGGCCTGCATCGGCGCGCACGGGCACCAGGTCGAGGGTGGATATTTTCAGGTCACGCAGCTGCGTCATGGGAGCCTCCGTAAAGGTGGTTGGCCAGAGGCCTTTGTAACTCTGTATGGGCATATTCGGGGGATTCAATGTTTGCTGTGCGATTGGTCTGAACTTGCCGTAAGCCGCTAGCCTCTGAATCCATAACCACATAACCGAATGACCAGGAGGCAGTATGAAAAAGACAGCATCGGCGATCTGGCAAGGTGGCTTGAAAGATGGCAAGGGCCTGCTCTCTACCGAAAGCGGGGCGCTCAAGCAGAACCCGTATGGCTTCAACACCCGTTTCGAGGGTACACCTGGAACCAACCCGGAGGAGCTGATTGGCGCGGCGCACGCCGGCTGTTTCTCGATGGCGTTGTCGATGATGCTTGGGGAAGCAGGGCTGACAGCGGACCGGATCGACACCGCTGCCGAGGTGACACTCGACAAGCAGCCTGACGGTTTTGCCATTACGGCCGTGCATCTGGTGCTCAGGGCCAAGGTGCCTGGGGCCAGCGAGGCGCAGTTCCTGGACATTGCCAAAAAGGCCAAGGAAGGGTGCCCGGTGTCCAAGGTGCTGAACGCCAAAATCAGCCTGGATGCGGCGCTCGTGGGCTGAAGCGGCGCAACGGCAGCGGTTTGCTGTAGTCTAAACAGCGTCGGCAGCACGCTGCCTTTTCAGGAGCCGTTCCATGATTCGCGTAGCAATCGCCGTGTTGGCTTCCCTGGTCGCCACATCCACGTTGGCGGCAGTCAAGCCGTGCGAGGAGCTCAAGGCCGAGATCGAGGCCAAGATCCAGGCTCAGGGTGTGCCGTCCTACACCCTGGAGATCGTGCCCAACAGTGAGGTCAAGGACCAGAACATGGTCGTCGGTACTTGCGATGGCGGCACGAAGAAGATCATTTACCAGAAGAATGATCAGTAGATTCGGGATTGTGGGGCTGCAAAGCAGCCCCGACTCACGGAATGCAGAACACGTTGCTAGGCTCGTTCACCAGTACCTTGCGGCTCGCGTCATACAGCAGCACCTGCGGTTCCATCACCGGCGCCCGCGCTTCCAGGCGGTAACGCTCGCCGGCCTTGAAGTCGTCAAAGCGCACGGTCAGGTAGCAGGTTCGGTCCCTGGGTTCAGACATGATGCCGCCTGAATAGATTTCGTAATCAAAGCGCACCACCAGTTCGTGCTTGCCCGGCGTTACCTGGAAGTAACGGCCGTCCTCCAGGCGCTTGCCATCGAGGCGGTCGGCCATGATCACCCGGCCAGGGGTCATGGTGTACAGATCGACCCAGGCCTGTTTGGGGTCGACGGGTGGCAAGGGGCTGGCGCAAGCCCCCAGTGCACTGAGGGCGATCAGCATCATGGGCTGGCGCATGGCAAAACTCCCACTTGCGATTTACACGTTACAAGCATAGCGTCGTTTGTACGGTTCAGGTGCGTTGGCAGCCTGCCGGCAAGCCTTGGCCGACCATTTTTTGCTGGTCGTCGTAGAGCTTGATCCAGGGACGGAAGCCGATACTGCCAGCGTGCAACTGATAGCGCTGGCCGGCGCCGAAGTCCTTGAAGGTGACTTTGACCTGGCAATCGCGCCACAACGGCTCTTCGACCGGGCCGATATTGCTGGGAGTGACCGGGAACTGATAGCGCACGGTCAGCTCGTGGCTGCCGGGCTGTACTTCGAAATAGCGGCTGTCGGCCCAGTCACGTTCATCGACCTGCACGGCGTCCAGCGAAGTGTTGTCGTAGGGGGTGAGGTCGATCCAGGCCTGGTTCGGGTCCGGGGCTGGCAACGTGGAACAGGCGGATATCAGCAACAGTGAACCGGCGACCAGCAATGCACGCATGGCGAAACTCCCCCTTGGCGAGATAGTCTTGGAGCGAATTGGCCTTGAGCGAGTCATACAGCCCGGATGCTTCGACTTTTTTTTATGCAGCGCTCAGGCCCTGGGGCACTCGACCGCGTTTTCACCCGTTTGGTTCCCCTGCTGGGGGCGATCCTGCTGAACGGTTGCAGCAGCGTCGCCTACTATGGGCAGCTGGCCGAGGGGCAGTTTCAGTTGCTGCGTGCGCGTCAGCCTGTTGCGCAGGTGGTGGCCGACCCGGCCACGTCACCGCAATTACGCTCGCGTCTTGCGCACGCTGAACAGGCGCGGGTTTTCGCCAGCGAGCAGTTGAAACTGCCGGATAACCGTAGCTATCGGGTGTATGCCGACATAGCCCGGCCTTATGTGGTGTGGAATGTGTTCGCCACGCCCGAACTGTCGCTGCAGCCGGTGACGCACTGTTTCCCGATTGCCGGGTGCGTGGCTTATCGCGGTTACTACCAGCAAGGTGCAGCACGCGGGGCGGCGGCATTGATGCGCCAAGACGGCCTGGATGTGTATGTCGGTGGCGTGGAGGCTTATTCGACCCTGGGCTGGTTCGACGACCCGATCTTGTCATCGATGGTGGGTTGGGGTGATGAACGCCTGGCGACGTTAATTTTTCATGAGCTGGCCCACCAGCGCTTTTATGTGCAGGACGATACCGAGTTCAACGAATCGTTTGCCTCGTTCGTAGAGCAGGAAGGCACACGCCAATGGCGTGCGGCGCGAGGGCTGGCTGCCATTGGCGAAAACCAGGGGCGCCAGCGTGACCAGTTCATCCGCCTGGTGCTGGCCAGCCGCGAGCGGTTGCAGGCGATTTATGCCGGGCCGCTGGACGATGCACACAAGCGGCTGGCCAAGCAGGCCGAGTTTGAGCGTTTGAGGCGTGAGTACCGGCAGGTGCGTGATGGCCAGTGGGGCGGCGACAAGCGCTATGACGCCTGGATGTATGGGCCGATGAGTAATGCCAAGTTGTTGCCGTTCGGGCTGTATGACCAGTGGGTGCCGGCGTTTGCGGCGGTGTTTCGTGAGGTGGGTGGGGACTGGCTTCGGTTTTACCAGCGGGTCGAGCAGTTGGGGCGGTTGCCGATTGAAGAAAGGAAAGCGGCGCTGCAGCGTCTGGTGGTTAGCCTGTGAGATTTTGGGGCCGCAACGCGGCCCCCTAGGGCACTCAAGCCTTGATGAATGCCTGATGCATCTCGGCCAAGGTCGCAAAGTGGTAGGCCGGCTCTTCTGCCATCAGTTCTTCCCGGCTACCAAACCCATACCCCACCGCCACCGCCTGTAAGCCATTGCTGCGCGCGCCAATCAGGTCATGTTTGCGGTCGCCGATCATCAGGGTCTGCGCCGGGTCCAGTCCTTCTTCATCCAGCAGATGGCGAATCAGCTCGACCTTGTTGGTACGCGTGCCGTCCAGTTCACTGCCGTAGATCACCTTGAAGTGTTGGTCGAAAGCGAAATGCCGGGCGATTTCGCGGGCGAATTCCCACGGTTTGGAAGTGGCGATATACAGCGTGCGGCCCTGCCCGTTAAGGGCTTCAAGCAACTCAGGCACACCTTGGAACACCAGGTTCTCGTAAAGGCCGGTGACGCGGAAACGCTCCCGGTAGAAGTTGACCGCGTCCCAAGCCTTTGCTTCGTCGAAGCTGTAGAACTGCATGAAGGCCTGCAGCAGGGGTGGGCCGATGAAGTGCTCGAGGCGGGTCAGGTCCGGCTCGTCGATGCCCAGCTTGGCCAGGGCATACTGGATCGAGCGGGTGATGCCCAGGCGTGGGTCGGTCAGGGTGCCGTCGAGGTCGAAGAGGATGTTTTGCTGTTGCATGTTCGTCTCGTTAGTCGGGTTTATTCCGGTTGGTCGTAGCCTTCGGCCAGGTGCTGGTCCTTGAGCTTCACGTAGTTGCCGGCGCTGTAGGAGAAGAACGCGCGCTCTTTGTCGTTCAGCAACCTGGCCTGTTTCACCGGGCTGCCCATGTACAGGTAACCACTGACCAGGCGTTTGCCCGGTGGTACCAGGCTGCCTGCACCGATGATCACTTCGTCTTCAACGATGGCGCCATCCATGATGGTGCTGCCCATGCCGACCAGGATGCGGTTGCCCAGGGTGCAGCCATGCAGCATCACCTTATGGCCAATGGTCACCTCGTCACCGATGATCAGCGGGAAGCCGTCCGGGTTGAACGGGCCGGCGTGGGTGATGTGCAGCACGCTGGCGTCCTGCACGCTGGTGCGCGCACCGATGCGGATGCGGTGCATGTCGCCGCGCACCACGGTCATGGGCCAGATCGAGCTGTCTTCACCAATCTCCACGTCGCCCAGCACCACCGCCGAACGGTCGACGAAGGCACGGATTCCCACTTTCGGAGTGTGTTGCTGGAAGCTTCGGATGGCCATGATAGCGTCTCTCATCTGTGCCGATAGGCAGGCTGCCTGCTGCGGTCGGCGTCGATTGTAATTAAGATGGGGCAGTGTTTCTTCTGCCAAGGTATCCAAACCGTGACTGCGAACAACCCGCTTTTGCAATCCCACGATCTGCCGCCCTTCTCGCAAATCCGTGCCGAACACGTGTTGCCGGCGATCGAAGCGATCCTGGCCGACAACCGTAAAGCCATTGCCGAGATCCTCGAAAAGCAGGGCAAGACCCCTACCTGGGCTGGCCTGGTGCTGGCGATAGACGAACTGAACGACCGCCTGGGCGCTGCCTGGAGCCCGGTCAGCCACCTCAACGCAGTGTGCAACAGCGCAGAGCTGCGCGAGGCTTACGAGTCGTGCCTGCCAGCGCTGAGCGCCTACTCTACCGAACTGGGCCAGAACCGTGCGCTGTTCGACGCCTACCAGGCGTTGATCAACAGCCCTGAAGCCGCCGGTTTCGACGTGGCGCAAAAAACTATCCTCGAGCATGCGCTGCGTGACTTCCGCCTGTCGGGTATCGACCTGCCGGCGGACAAGCAGCAGCGCTATGCCGAAGTGCAAAGCAAGCTCAGCGAGCTGGGCAGCCGCTTCTCCAACCAGCTGCTCGATGCTACCCAGGCCTGGACCAAGCACGTTACCGACGAAGCCGCGCTGGCCGGCCTGACCGACTCGGCCAAGGCGCAGATGGCCGCTGCGGCCCAGGCCAAGGGCCTTGAAGGCTGGCTGATTACCCTGGAATTCCCAAGCTACTACGCCGTGATGACCTACGCCAGCGACCGCGCCCTGCGCGAAGAGGTGTACGCCGCCTACTGCACCCGCGCCTCGGACCAGGGCCCGAATGCCGGCCAGTTCGACAACGGCCCGGTCATGCAGCAAATCCTTGACCTGCGCCAGGAGCTGGCCGAACTGCTGGGCTACAAGAACTACGCCGAGCTGAGCCTGGCCACCAAAATGGCTGAGTCCAGCGACCAGGTGCTGAGCTTCCTGCGTGACCTGGCCAAGCGTTCCAAGCCTTTTGCAGCCCAGGACCTGGAGCAGCTCAAGGCCTACGCCGCTGAGCAAGGCTGCCCTGAACTGGCCAGCTGGGACGCCGGCTACTTTGGTGAGAAGCTGCGCGAGCAGCGCTACAGCGTGTCGCAGGAAGCCCTGCGTGCCTATTTCCCGATCGATAAGGTGCTGGGTGGCCTGTTCAGCATTGTGCAGCGCCTGTACGGCATCGAAATCGCCGAACTCAAGGGCTTCGACAGCTGGCACCCGGACGTACGCCTGTTCGAGATCAAGGAAAACGGCCAGCATGTCGGCCGCTTCTTCTTCGACCTTTACGCCCGCGCCAACAAGCGCGGCGGGGCCTGGATGGATGGCGCCCGCGACCGTCGTCGTACTGCCGGTGGCGAACTGCAGAGCCCGGTGGCCAACCTGGTGTGCAACTTCACTCCGGCCGCACCCGGCAAGCCGGCACTGCTGACCCATGATGAAGTCACCACCCTGTTCCACGAATTCGGCCACGGCCTGCACCACCTGCTGACCCGCATCGAGCATGCCGGTGTTTCGGGTATTAACGGCGTGGCCTGGGACGCGGTCGAGCTGCCGAGCCAGTTCATGGAAAACTGGTGCTGGGAGCCAGAAGGCCTGGCACTGATCTCCGGCCATTACGAAACCGGCGCGGCCTTGCCTCAGGACCTGCTGGACAAAATGCTGGCGGCGAAGAACTTCCAGTCGGGCATGATGATGGTGCGCCAGCTTGAATTCTCGCTGTTCGACTTCGAGCTACACGCCAGCCATGGCGACGGCCGCAGCGTGCTGCAGGTGCTCGAAGGCGTGCGCGACGAGGTGTCGGTCATGCGCCCACCGGCGTACAACCGCTTCCCCAATAGCTTCGCGCACATCTTTGCTGGCGGTTATGCGGCGGGCTACTACAGCTACAAGTGGGCTGAAGTGCTGTCGGCTGACGCCTTCTCGCGCTTCGAGGAAGAAGGTGTGCTGAATGCCGAGACCGGCCGCGCCTTCCGCGAGGCTATCCTGGCCCGTGGCGGTTCGCGCGAGCCGATGGTGCTGTTTGTCGACTTCCGTGGCCGTGAGCCTTCCATTGATGCGCTGCTGCGGCACAGCGGCCTTACCGAAGGCGCTGCGGCGTGAGCGAGGTAGCTGTGAACAAGACCAAGAAGCGCTTCATTGCCGGGGCGGTATGCCCCGCATGCAGCGAGCCTGACAAGCTGATGATGTGGAGCGAAGACGACGTACCGCACCGCGAGTGCGTCGCCTGCGGGTTCACCGACACCCTCAACGAGCAGGGCTTGTCGGTGCCCAAGGAGCTCGGTACCCGGGTTAACCACCTGGCACCCAAGGCGGCGCCGGCCAAAGTACAGACGGTGCAGTTCTTCCCTAATCCGAAGCTGAAGAAACCGACAGAGTAAGCACTGGCTGTCGGATCAGAGGCGCTGGTGGATTCATGGTAGTCGCGATACTGTATGTAAATACAGTATAGGGGTTAGCCATGAATCCTCCAGCACCATTAAAGGGCCGTGGCACGGCGCACAATCCGCATAACCGCTTTGCCCCCAACCATTCGGTGGTCGAGGACGACGGCTGGTATCAGGAAGTGCCGCAGACCCAAGGCACCGAAGTGCGCAGCGAGACAGCGAAATCGGTCATCACCCGCAATACATCGCCCGACCTGCCCTTTGACCGCTCCATCAACCCTTACCGCGGCTGCGAGCATGGCTGCATCTACTGCTATGCCCGGCCTTCCCATGCCTATTGGGACCTCTCCCCCGGCCTGGACTTCGAAACCAAGCTGATCGCCAAGACCAATGCCGCCGAGATACTCGCGCAGCAGTTGAGCAAACCGGGCTACGTGTGCGCGCCGATCAACCTGGGCTCCAATACCGACCCGTACCAGCCGATCGAGCGGGACCAGTTGCTGACACGGCGCCTGCTCGAAGTGTTGCTGCGTTTTCGTCACCCGGTGACCATCGTGACCAAGGGCTCGCTGGTGTTGCGTGACCTCGACCTGCTGGCCGAAATGGCCCGGCAACGACTGGCGCGAGTGATGATCAGCCTGACGACGCTGGACGACGACCTCAAGCGGGTACTGGAACCGCGGGCGGCGTCACCCAATGCCCGGTTGAGGGCCATCCGCGTGCTACGCGAGGCGGGTGTGCCAGTGGGGGTGCTGTGTTCGCCGATGATTCCGATGATCAACGACAGTGAGCTGGAGCGCTTGCTGGAGGCTGCCAAGGAAGCTGGCGCACAGAGCGCGGCCTACATGATGCTGCGCCTGCCACTGGAGGTGGCGCCGCTGTTCGAGCAGTGGCTGCAGGACCATTATCCGCAACGGGCGGCCCATGTGTTGAGCCTGATCCGCCAGAGCCGGGGCGGCGAGCTGTATGACAGCCGGTTTGGTGCGCGCATGCGCGGGGAAGGGGTATTTGCCGAGTTGTTGGCTCAGCGTGCGGATTCCACGCCATTCGGACACTCAGCCCACGCTGATCCGGACACCTGTTCCACGCTCATTCGGACAGGCAGTCGGAGCGCAGCGACGCAGGGGTGGCATTGTTAGTCCGGGTTGGCTGGCGTCGTCAATTTCTGCGTCCGTTTGCGCATTGATTCACCCTTCAGATTGATCCGATAAGCGTTGTGCACCAGGCGGTCGAGGATGGCATCGGCCAGGGTCGGATCGCCGATCAGTTCGTGCCAGTTGTCCACCGGCATCTGGCTGGTGACGATGGTCGAGCGCTGGCCGTAACGGTCGTCCAGTAGCTCCAGCATGTCGCGCCGTTGCTCGCCGGTGAACGGGGCCAGGCCCCAGTCGTCGAGGATCAGCAGGTCGGTCTTGGCGTAGCTGCTCATCAGCTTGGCGAAGCGGCCGTCGCCATGGGCCAGACCCAGTTCTTCCAGCAAACGTGGCAGGCGCAGGTAGCGCACGCTGTAGCCCTCCCGGCAGGCCTGGTGGGCCAGGGCGCAGGCCAGCCAGGTTTTACCGACACCGGTGGGGCCGCCGATGATCAGGTTGAGGCCGTCGCGCAGCCACTGACCACTGCTCAGTTGCAGGATCAGCGCCTTATCCAGTCCGCGCGGGCTGCGGTAGTCGATGTCTTCGAGGCAGGCGTTGTGCTTGAGCCGGGCCTGGCGCAGGCGGCTGCTCAGGCGCTTGTCATCGCGTTCGGTCAGCTCGCGGTCGACCAGCAGGCCGAGGCGTTCTTCGAAGCTCAGGCTGTCGATGTCCGGGGTTTTCAGTTGTTCATTCAGCGCCTTGAGCATGCCGTGCAGGCGCAGGGTTTGCAGCTTGTCCAGGGTCGGATGGGGCAGCATGGTGGGATTCCTTGGGGTCAGTGGTAGTAGGCGGATCCGCGCAGGTTGGCGTGGTCGTCCGGTAGTAGCGGCAGGTTGGTTTGAGCTAGCGGCAGGTTTTCCAGCCCCTGGCGCAGGATCGATTCGAGGCTCTTGTAGCTGCACGTGCCGAGGCTGATGGCGCGACGGCAGGCCAACTCCAGACGCGCCTCACCGTGGGTTTTACCCAGGCGCAGGATGCCCAGGCAGGCCCGGTAGCCCTGCTGCGGATGGATGCGCCGTTCGAGGATGTGCCGGATCACGCCGGCGGTGTTCGGCCCGGTCTGCTCGGCCCAGCGGATCAGCCGTTGCGGCGTCCACTCGGCATGCTCGCGATGGCTCTTGGGCATGTGCTCGGCCTGCGTGCTGTGCCTGCCCTTGTGCATTGAGCGCAGGTGGCTGGCCACTCGCTGGTTGGCGTGGAAAAACTCGACGGTGCGCGCCGTCAGGCGCACCTCCAGCTGCTTCTTCACCAGTTGATACGGCACCGAGTAGTAATGCCCATCGACCTCGACGTGGTAGTCGATGTGCACCCGCGCCTTCTTCCACTCGGCGTAGACGTAGGGTTGCTCCGGCAGGGGGCGCAGCGCCGGACGATCCAGGCTGTCGAAGGCCGACTGCCGGGAGCCCGGCAGCTTCTTGAACGGGCGTTGGTTGAGCCGCTCCAGCAGCCCGGCGATGGCCGTGTTGAGTTCATCCAGGGAGAAGAACTGCCGATTCCTCAGTGCGGCGAGGATCCAACGCTCGACCACCTGCACGCCGACTTCGGCCTTGGCCTTGTCGCGCGGTTTGCGTGCCCGCGCCGGCACCACCGCCACGCCATAGTGCTCGGCCAGATCGCGGTAGCTCGGGTTGATGTCCGGCTCGTAGCGGTGACTCTTGCTCACCGCGCTGCGCAGGTTGTCCGGCACCACGATCTCCGGCACGCCGCCGAGGAAGGCGAAGCAGCGGGCATGGGAGCCTAGCCAGTCCGGCAGCTGCTGCGACCAGGTGGCTTCGGCGAAGGTGTAGCTGGACGCGCCGAGCACCGCGACGAACACCTGCGCCTGGCGGATCTCGCCGCTGTGGCGATCGATAACCGGCACCGTCTGGCCGGCATAGTCGACGAACAGCTTCTCGCCGACGCGGTGCTCCTGACGCATCACCACGTCCAACTTGCCCTGCCAGGCTCGGTAGTGCTCACAGAACCAGCTGTACTGAAAGCCCTGAGGCTGGCTCAGGCGGTACTCCTGCCAGAGCAGCGCCAGGGTCACCCCGGGGCGGCGCAGTTCGGCATGCACCCATGCCCAATCGGGTAAAGGCCGCTTCTCACTGGCAACCGCCGGGGCCGGCGGGAACAGTTGCTGCTCCAACTCGGCATCGGACAACGAACAGGGCCAGGTGAGGCCGCTGGCGGCAAAACGGCAGAGGTAATCACCGGCACTGCTGTGGCCAATGCCCAGGCTGCGGGCGATCTTGCGCACGGACAGGCCGCAGTCGAACTTGAGGCGTAACACCTCTCGGATTTTACGCATGGATAAACGCTCCACAACGACCTCTCTGCTTCGAAAAAGAGATCGATGGTAGTGAATAAATCCTGCGTGGCTGCCTGCCAGAAAAGTGTCCGGATGACCGTGGAGTCGGTGTCCGGATGCTCGTGGAATGAGTGTCCGGATCAGCGTGGAATCACTGTCCGGATGC
Source organism: Pseudomonas sp. PvP089 (assembly GCF_017875165.1). Lineage (NCBI taxonomy): Bacteria > Pseudomonadati > Pseudomonadota > Gammaproteobacteria > Pseudomonadales > Pseudomonadaceae > Pseudomonas > Pseudomonas sp. PvP089. The sequence continues at coordinate 6,370,593 of NZ_JAGGME010000001.1, read as the reverse complement.
GCGTGGAATGGGTGTCCGAGTCAGCGTGGAATCCGCACTCAGCGCTTTGCCAAAGCCATGAAGCGGCTGGATTTTGAAGGGCGCGAGGCGCAGACGCTGGATTGCTCTGCCTTCTGCCCGCCCGGTGGGCAGATGCCCCTATTTTGATCTTTGAACAGATCACGGTTTTTGTGGGAGCGGGCGTGCCCGCGAACACCGGCGCAGCCGGTGCCATATACCGAGTTGCCCTTTTCGCGGGCATGCCCGCTCCCACAGGTACCTTGGAGGTCTCAGGTTCCCAAATGGGGCCTATTGCCAGCCCTCAATACAACTAATCCGAGTTAATAATTGCGCTAATACATATTGGCAGTTGATGTTTTTTTGCTATTATCCAGCTCCCGCCTTTTACATCTGGAACACCCGTTCTAGAGCCTCCGAATTAAGTTTCAGTTAAGTTTTCCCCGCTAGCGTAGGCAATCAGTCCACACCGACTGTGATCTATGGCCCGTGCGTGTCATCTAAAACCCTGCATAGCCATAATCTTTCCCCGGTAAAATGGATTTACCACCACACCGTCAAGAGGATGAATCATGCCCGTCAAGGACCCATCCAAGGTCGTTCCGGATGTACCCGCCGAGGGCGCCGATGCCGCCCTGAAGCACATCGTCGACGGCTTCCTGCGCTTTCACCATGACGTCTTCCCCGAGCAGCAAGAGCTGTTCAAGAAGCTCGCCACTGCGCAAACGCCGCGTGCCATGTTCATCACCTGCGCCGACTCGCGCATCGTCCCCGAGTTGATCACCCAGAGCTCGCCCGGCGACCTGTTCGTAACCCGTAACGTGGGTAACGTGGTACCGCCCTACGGCCAGATGAACGGCGGCGTTTCCAGCGCCATCGAATACGCCGTGCTTGCGCTGAAAGTGCACCACATCATCGTCTGTGGCCACTCCGACTGTGGCGCCATGCGTGCGGTACTCAACCCGCAATCGCTGACCAAGATGCCGACTGTTTCTGCCTGGCTGCGCCATGCCGAAGTGGCGCGTACCGTGGTCGAGAACAACTGCTCGTGCGGTACCGAACACGAAACCATGCAGGTGCTGACCAAGGAAAACGTGATCGCCCAATTGCATCACCTGCGCACCCACCCTTCGGTTGCTTCGCGCCTTGCAGCCGGTGAGCTGTTCATTCATGGCTGGGTTTACGACATCGAAACCAGCAAGATCGAAGCCTACGACGCCATCAGCGACAGCTTCCTGCCCCTGGCTGCTGGCGAGCCGGTCCCCTGCGCTACTCCGAGAGGCCGCTACTAAGCGACCCATCCACCGCTAGAACCTTGATAGCCGGCTGCACCCTGCTGGGGTGTGGCGCGGCCTTCGGCTGCCTTGAATTCCCTGACTGCCCTGCCGGCAAGCCCGCTGGCGGCCCGCGCTTGCGCGCTAGTCAGGGGCAAACGTGCCCACGGTCAGAGGAATGACCGTGTGACAAAGAAAGGAGAAACACGGTGAACATTACACAGTTGAAAGCGGCCCTGCCGCGTGAGTTGCTGGCGTCGGTGGTGGTCTTTCTGGTGGCCCTGCCATTGTGCATGGGTATCGCGATTGCATCGGGCATGCCGCCGGCCAAGGGCCTGATTACCGGCATTATCGGCGGGGTTGTGGTGGGTTTCCTCGCCGGTTCGCCATTGCAGGTCAGTGGCCCGGCCGCCGGCTTGGCGGTACTGGTGTTCGAGCTGGTGCGCCAGCATGGCGTGGCCATGCTCGGGCCGATCTTGTTGCTGGCGGGGCTGCTGCAGTTGCTGGCTGGGCGCCTGCGTCTGGGTTGCTGGTTTCGCGTCACTGCGCCAGCGGTGGTGTACGGCATGTTGGCGGGCATTGGCGTGCTGATCGTGTTGTCGCAGATACATGTGATGTTCGATACAGCGCCGCAGCCTTCGGGGCTGCAGAACCTGCTGGAATTCCCGTCCACCGTGGCCGCAGCCCTGCCACAGGAACGCTCAGGCTCCGGCTGGATGGCGGGTGCGCTCGGCCTGGGTACCATCGCTATCATGTGGGGCTGGGAGCGCCTGCGGCCCCAGCGGCTGCGCTTCGTCCCTGGGGCCCTGTTGGGTGTTGCAGCCATGACCGTCATCAGTATGTGGCTGGCCTTGCCGGTAAACCGGGTGCAGGTGCCGGCAGACCTGTCCGAGGCCATCGACTGGATCCGCCCGGGTGACCTGATGCAACTGGCCGACCCTACCCTGCTGGTTGCCGCCTTTGCCCTGGCCTTCATCGCCAGCGCCGAAACCTTGCTGTCGGCTGCGGCGGTGGACCGGATGCACAGCGGCCAGCGTTCGGACTTCGACCGTGAGCTGTCGGCCCAAGGTATCGGCAACATGCTCTGTGGCGTGCTCGGAGCGTTGCCGATGACGGGCGTGATCGTGCGCAGTTCGGCCAATGTGCAGGCGGGCGCGCAGACACGGGCATCGGCAATCTTCCACGGGCTGTGGCTGTTGGCCTTCGTGGTGGTGTTGAGCAGCGTGCTGCAGCAGATTCCGGTGGCGAGCCTGGCGGGTGTGCTGGTGTTTACCGGGGTGAAGTTGGTTGATTTCAAGGCGTTTCGTGGCCTGGGCCGTTATGGCCGCATGCCGATGTTCACCTATGCGGCGACAGCCCTGGCGATCATCTTCACCGACCTGCTGACCGGCGTGCTGCTGGGCTTTGCCCTGACCCTGCTGAAGCTGGCGTTCAAGGCGGCGCGGCTGAAGATCAACCTGGTGAGCCTGGAGAAGGCCGGGCACATGGAACTGCGCCTCAGTGGCGCGGCGACGTTCCTCAAGGTGCCGGCGCTGACCCAGGTGCTGGATACGGTACCGGCGGGCACTACGCTGCATGTGCCGTTGGGTAACCTGAGCTATATCGATCACTCGTGCCTTGAGTTGCTGGAGGACTGGAGCCGCAGCAATTCGGCCAATGGGTCACGGTTGCTGATAGAGCAGCGGCGCCTGAAGCGGCGGATCGAGGGGCGGTTGCGCACTACGGCGGGGGTTGGGGCCTGAAAACTTCTATCGCCTGAACTGGCCTCTTCGCGGGTGAACCCGCTGCCACAGGGACCGCGCAGACACTCAATGCTGTGCAGTACCTGTGGCAGCGGGCGAGCCCGCGAAGAGGCCGGTACCGGAATATCAGGCTGGTTGACCCAGCTCCACACCCAGCTGGCGCGACAGGCAAGGCCAGCGCTTCCACGCCTCGCCGGTTGCCGGGCTGCTCAGCTTCTCGCGGTACGCCTCCACCGACTCCACCGCAAAGCTTTCGTCATTGAGCATTTCGTCAACCGAGTGGTGCACCACTTCATCCAGCTGGTTGGCAAAGCTTTCGCCAACCAACTGGTGGGCAATCAGGTTGGCGACAGTGGTGTCGACCGGGATCAATGGCTGCTGGAAGTGGCGGATGTACAAGTCATTCACCTCTTCCACCAGGCGGTGCGCCAGGTAGGCCTCATCCAGCAAGCAGTCCAGGCCGACATGCCCTTGCATCACGCTGGGCGGCTGCAGGAAGTAGGCTTCGGCAATTTTCAGTACGGGTTTGATCTGCGATTCGATCCCGGCTTCGCGGGCGACCGCGTGGGCGGCCTCCAGCAGTTCCGGAACCTGATCGATGTAGGCGCTGACGAAGCGCGCCAAAGTACCCTGGGCGTCCTGCTCAGGCAGTTGGATCGAGGGATGCAGGTGGGGCAGTTGCAGCTCGAGACGCTCTTTCAATTGGCCGGTCTGGCCTTCATGTTGATGGGCTTGGCTTACCTGCTCGCGTACAGCAGCGATGTTCATGACAACTCCAGGGACATTACGTTTCAAACGGAAGACACTAAATTAGCTCGGTATACAGAATACCTAAGACGTATTTGTTATAAGTCCCGCAAACGTGTGCGCTATCAGGCATATAGCCGTGCCATTATTACGCCATTTCCCATCAAGCACGCGGCTTTCAGGCCATTCAGCCATTTCGTGAAGTTCATTTCACACGCTTCATTGCGTGCCATTGGTCGCTGTCTATACTCCCGTTGAACGTGATTCGTTGATGAGGCCCGACTGCTTTTAGCAGGGGCTCGGTCGTCGAAGCCAGGCAGTCTTGACCGCCGTTCCCTCTTGCCGCAGGCCACGCCTCCGGGACAACAAGAATTAGAAGGGGAACCCGCAATGATGCGACATCCACATGTCTGGATGGGCCTCCTGTTGTGGTCGGTTTTTGGTCAGGCCAATGCCGCCTGGACCGTGAACATGCACCCGGGGGCGACGGAAGTTTCCAACGCCGTCTTCGACCTGCACATGACCATCTTCTGGATCTGCGTGATCATTGGCATCGTGGTGTTTGGCGCGATGTTCTGGTCGATGGTCGTCCACCGCCGCTCCACTGGCCAGCAGGCTGCGCATTTCCACGAGCACACTTGGGTGGAAATCCTCTGGACCGTGGTGCCCTTCCTGATTCTGGTGGTGATGGCCATTCCGGCCACCAAGACCCTGATCGACATCTACGACGCCAGCGAGTCGGACATCGACATCCAGGTCACCGGCTACCAGTGGAAGTGGCACTACAAATACCTGGGTCAGGACGTGGAGTTCTTCAGCAACCTCGCCACCCCTGCCGATCAGATTCACAACAAGGCCCCCAAGGACGAGCATTACCTGCTTGAAGTCGACCAGCCGCTGGTGCTGCCGGTGGGTGCCAAGGTGCGCTTCCTGGTGACCGCCGCGGATGTCATCCACTCCTGGTGGGTGCCGGCTTTTGCGGTCAAGCGTGACGCCATCCCCGGCTTCGTCAACGAAGCCTGGACCCGTATCGAGAAGCCCGGCATCTACCGTGGCCAGTGCACCGAGTTGTGCGGCAAGGACCACGGCTTCATGCCGGTGGTGGTCGAGGTCAAGTCCAAGGCCGACTACGACACCTGGCTGGGCGAGCGCAAGGCTGAAGCCGCCAAGCTCAAGGAGCTGACCAGCAAGGAATGGACCCTGGAAGAGCTGGTGGCGCGTGGCGACAAGGTCTACCACACCACCTGCGTGGCCTGTCACCAGGCCGAAGGCCAGGGCCTGCCGCCGATGTTCCCGGCGCTCAAGGGCTCGAAGATTGCCACCGGGCCGAAGGAAGGCCATCTGAGCATTGTCTTCCACGGCAAGCCCGGCACGGCCATGGCCGCCTTTGGCAAGCAACTGTCGGAAGTCGACATCGCTGCTGTGGTCACCTACGAGCGCAATGCCTGGGGTAACAACAAAGGCGACATGGTCACGCCGAAGGACGTGCTGGCGCTGAAGCAGGCAGAAGCCAAGTGAACCGGGTTACTCGCGGCAACCAATGGGTTGCAGGAGACAGGACATGAGTGCAGTGATCGACGACCAAGCCCACGGCCATGACCATGCGCACGGCCCGGCCAAGGGCCTGATGCGCTGGGTGCTGACCACCAACCATAAAGACATCGGCACGATGTACCTGTGGTTCAGCTTCATCATGTTCCTGCTGGGTGGCTCGTTCGCCATGGTCATCCGGGCCGAACTGTTCCAGCCAGGCTTGCAGATCGTGGAGCCGGCGTTCTTCAACCAGATGACCACCATGCATGGCCTGATCATGGTGTTCGGTGCAGTGATGCCGGCCTTCGTCGGCCTGGCCAACTGGATGATCCCGTTGATGATCGGGGCGCCCGACATGGCCTTGCCGCGGATGAACAACTTCAGCTTCTGGCTGCTGCCGGCGGCGTTCCTGCTGCTGGTTTCGACCCTGTTCAGCCCGGGTGGCGGGCCGAACTTCGGCTGGACCTTCTACGCCCCGCTGTCCACCACCTATGCACCCGCCAGCGTCACCTTCTTCATTTTCGCCATCCACCTGATGGGCATCAGCTCGATCATGGGCGCGATCAACGTGATTGCCACCATCCTCAATCTGCGTGCGCCAGGCATGACCCTGATGAAGATGCCGCTGTTTGTCTGGACCTGGCTGATCACGGCCTTTCTGTTGATCGCGGTGATGCCGGTGCTGGCCGGCGTGGTGACCATGATGCTGATGGACATTCACTTCGGCACCAGTTTCTTCAGCGCGGCCGGTGGCGGTGACCCGGTGCTGTTCCAGCACGTGTTCTGGTTCTTCGGCCACCCCGAGGTGTACATCATGATCCTGCCGGCGTTCGGCGCGGTCAGCTCGATCATCCCGGCGTTCTCGCGCAAGCCGCTGTTCGGCTACACCTCGATGGTGTACGCCACCGGCGCAATTGCCTTTCTGTCGTTCATCGTCTGGGCCCACCACATGTTCGTGGTCGGCATCCCGGTAGTGGGCGAGCTGTTCTTCATGTACGCCACCATGCTGATTGCCGTGCCCACAGGGGTGAAGGTGTTCAACTGGGTCAGCACAATGTGGGAAGGCTCGCTCACCTTCGAGACGCCGATGCTGTTCGCCATCGCCTTCGTCATCCTGTTCACCATCGGCGGTTTCTCCGGGCTGATGCTGGCGATCGCCCCGGCGGACTTCCAGTACCACGACACCTACTTCGTGGTGGCGCACTTCCACTACGTGCTGGTACCCGGGGCGATTTTTGGCATCTTTGCCTCGGCTTACTACTGGCTACCGAAATGGACCGGCCACATGTACGACGAAACCCTCGGCAAGTTGCACTTCTGGCTGTCGTTCATCGGCATGAACATGGCCTTCTTCCCGATGCACTTCGTAGGGCTGGCCGGCATGCCGCGTCGCATCCCCGACTACAACCTGCAGTTCGCCGACTTCAATATGGTGTCGTCGATCGGTGCCTTCATGTTCGGCGCCACGCAAATCTTCTTCCTGTTCATTGTCATCAAGTGCATTCGCGGTGGCGCGCCGGCACCGGCCAAACCCTGGGATGGCGCCGAGGGCCTGGAGTGGTCGATCCCCTCCCCTGCGCCTTACCACACCTTCCAGACCCCACCGGAAGTGAAATAGGAAACCTGTCATGAACGGCCTGTCGCTGAAACGCCTGGTAACGCGCCTGTTGATGCTGACGGTGGTGATGTTCGCCTTCGGCTTCGCCCTGGTGCCGATCTACGACGTGATGTGCAAGGCCTTTGGCATCAACGGCAAGACCGGTGGGCAATACGAGGGCAGCCAGGTTAGCGACCCGTCGCGTTCGGTGCGGGTGCAGTTCATGTCGACCAATGCCAGCGACATGGTCTGGGATTTCTATTCCACTGCCGACCAGCTGGAGGTCAACCCGGGTGCGGTGAACCAGATGATATTCGTTGCGCACAACCCGACCGATCGGCCGATGAGCGCGCAAGCCATACCCAGCATCACCCCGGCCGAGGCCGCGGCGTACTTCCACAAGACCGAGTGCTTCTGTTTTACCCAGCAGGTGCTGCAGCCCGGCGAACGCATCGAGATGCCGGTGCGCTTCATCGTCGACCGCGACCTGCCGGCCAGCGTGAAGCACCTGACACTGGCCTACACCTTGTTCGACATCACCGCTCGCCACCCGCCGGTCGCGCATGTTGCGGCCCAGGACGTCCAGGGCGCCCGTTAAGGGAAGGAGAACAGCAATGGCAAGTCATCAGCACTACTACGTTCCGGCGCAGAGCAAGTGGCCCATCATCGCCACCATCGGCATGTTCATCACGGTGTTTGGCCTGGGCACCTGGTTCAACGACATGAAGGCCGGCCACCCGGAATCGCACGGGCCGCTGATTTTCTTCGTGGGCGCTTTGTTCCTGGCCTACATGCTGTTCGGCTGGTTTGGGGCGGTGGTCAAGGAGAGCCGCGCCGGGTTGTACAGCCCGCAGCTGGACCGCTCGTTCCGCTGGGGGATGAGCTGGTTCATCTTCTCTGAAGTCATGTTCTTCCTGGCCTTCTTCGGTGCGCTGTTCTACGTGCGCGTGCTTGCCGGGCCGTGGCTGGGAGGTGAAGGCGCCAAAGGGGTTGCACACATGCTGTGGCCGACTTTCGAGTTCACCTGGCCGCTGCTGCACACGCCGGATCCGAAACTGTTCCCGCCGCCCAAAGAAGTAATCGACCCGTGGCACCTGCCACTGATCAACACGATCTTGCTGGTCAGTTCCAGTGTGACCATCACCATCGCCCACCACGCCCTGCGCCGTGACCACCGTGGTCCGCTGAAATTCTGGATGGCCCTGACCATCCTGCTGGGGCTCAGCTTCATTGCATTGCAAGCCTTCGAGTATCACGAAGCCTATACCAAGCTGGGGCTGACGCTGGGGTCGGGGATCTATGGCGCGACGTTCTTCATGCTCACCGGGTTCCACGGTGCCCACGTGACCTTGGGCACGATCATCCTGATCGTGATGTTCGTGCGCATCTTGCGCGGGCATTTCAACCCCGAGAAACACTTCGGCTTCGAGGCAGCCAGCTGGTATTGGCACTTCGTCGACGTGGTGTGGGTGGGGTTGTTCATTTTTGTGTATGTGCTGTAGGGCCAATCGCCGGCAAAACGAGTGCAGTTTCAGAAGGGGGCGTGTGAAACCAGCTGACCGCTGAGCAAACCCCAGGCGACCAGGGCAATTGTCAGGGCCGCCAGGGTCACCCGCACGGTCAGAGCCTTCAGCAGACGCGTCGAGTTTTCATCGTCCTTGACCAGAAACACCAGGCCACTGAACAGGCTGGCAATCGTGGCCAACAGCATCAGGACAATCGCGGCCTTGAGCATGGCGCTACTCCGGGGGGATGCGGTGATGTGGATAAGTATAGCGAGGCGCCCGTGAGGCGGTTTCGCCCAGGCTGGATTCCGACCCTGGTGGTGCTTGCACTGCTGCCAGGGCTGATCGCGCTTGGCTGCTGGCAACTCGGCCGGGCCGAGGAAAAGCGCGTGCTGCTGGCCACTTATGCCGAACGGCGGGTCGAAGCGCCGATCGCCACGGCCCAGCTCGCATCAAACGACGACAACGCCTTCCGCCGCGTGCACCTGTACGGCCGCTTCGATGCCGAGCACAGCGTGCTGCTGGACAACCGCATGCGCGATGGCCAGGCCGGTGTCGAACTGCTGCAACCCTTCCATGACCAGGCCAGTGGCCAGTGGCTGCTGATCAACCGCGGCTGGCTGCCATGGCCAGACCGCCGCGTGCCGGTGCATTTCAATACCCCTCCACAGGCCTTGGCACTGGACGCTTCGGTGTATGTGTCGCCCGGCAGCACGTTCCAGCTGCATCCCGACCCTGAAGGCGGCCAATGGCCGCACCTGCTCACCGCCGTTGCTGCCGCGCAGCTATGGCCGCAGCTAGCCCGCGAAGGCTATGCCCATGAGTTGCGCCTGGAGCCCGGCCCGGCGGCCTATCGCCTGGACTGGCCGGTTGTCGCCATGGGCCCGGAAAAACACCTGGGCTACGCCATGCAGTGGTTTGCCCTGGCGGGTGCACTGGTTCTGCTTTACCTCTATTTCGGCTGGCACCACAACAAGGAGAAACGCCATGGCCACCGCCACTCCACTGGACGTGCCTGAACGTAGCAAACCCAGAGCCCGCGGGCGTTTGCAGCTTTTGCTGATCCTGCTGGTAGTGCTCGGGCCGATGATTTTGGCCACCAGCATGTACAAGCTGAAGTTCTGGGTGCCGGAGGGCCGCAGCTACCACGGCGATATGATCGGCAACGGTGAGAGCCGTACTGATATCGGCGTGTCAGGCGAGGACGATCGCTGGCAATTGCTGGTCAGCGCCCCCGAAGCCTGTGCCGAGGCCTGCCAGCGCCTGGTGTACCTCGCCCGGCAGATCCAGGTGGGCCTGGGCCGCGATGCCAGCCGTGCCAGCCATGCACTGGCCACAGCCCAGCCGCTGAGCGCCGACTACCAGGCGCTGCTGGGCCGCGAGTACCCGCAGCTGCAACGCTACCCGCTGGATGCCCCGCGCTATTTGCAGAAGGTGGGCGAGCCTGGCCCGCAACTGTGGATCGTCGACCCCCACGGCAACCTGGTGCTGCGTTACGACGGCAAGGCCAACGGCAAGCATGTGCTGGATGACCTGCGCCACCTGCTCAAGCTGTCCAACATCGGCTAGGAGCCTGCCATGGCCAGACCTGGATTCCGCATCGCTGTGTTCGCCACCCTGCTGGCACTGCTGGTTGTCCTGCTCGGTGCCTATACCCGCCTGACCCATGCCGGCCTTGGCTGCCCTGACTGGCCGGGTTGCTATGGCTTCATCAGCGTACCCAAGAGCGAGGCCCAGCTCGCCCATGCCGAGCTGCACTTCCCCGATCACCCGGTGGAAGAGGCCAAGGGCTGGGCCGAGATGGTCCATCGGTATTTCGCAGGTACCTTGGCCATGGTGATTGCCCTGCTCGCCTTCCAGGCGCTGCGTCGGCATGCCCGCGATGGCCAACCGTATCGCCTGCCGGTGCTGCTGCTGGGTGTGGTGCTGGCCCAGGCAGCCTTCGGCATGTGGACGGTTACCCTGAAGCTGTGGCCGCAGGTGGTCACGGCGCATTTGCTGGGTGGCTTTACTACCTTGAGCTTGTTGTTCCTGTTGTCCTTGCGCCTGTCCCGTGCCTTTGCGCCTTTGCCGAAACTGCCGTTGAGCCTGCGGCGGATCGCTGCGCTGGCCTTGTTGGTGGTGATCGGCCAGATCGCTTTGGGGGGCTGGGTCAGTGCCAACTACGCAGCAGTCGCCTGCATCGACCTGCCTACCTGTCACGGCCAGTGGTGGCCGGCGGCGGACTTCAGCAATGGCTTCCACCTGACGCAGCACGTCGGCCCCAATTACCTGGGCGGGCAACTGGACAGTGATGCCCGCACGGCCATCCACATCAGCCACCGCCTGGGCGCGCTACTGGTGACTTGCGTGCTGCTGATGCTCAGCTGGAAGCTGCACCGCTGTGGCCTCCCCGGCCTGGCGCGGCTGGTAATGCTGGCGCTGGCCCTGCAAGTGGGCCTGGGTATCAGCAACGTGGTGTTTCACCTGCCGCTGGCGGTAGCTGTTGCGCACAATGCCGGCGGGGCGCTGTTGCTGCTGAGCATGGTGCTGGTGAACTACCGCATTCGAGTGGTCGACAAGGTTCGCGTGGGCGTCGGCCAAGGCTGGCGCCTGCGGCCGGTGGCCGGTGTGGGCATCTCCCATCACATGAGGAACGATTCGTGGCGACGCTTCTGAGCGCACGGCGGGCCAGTTGGCGCGATTACCTGGAGCTGACCAAGCCCAAGGTGGTGGTTCTGATGCTGATCACCTCGCTGGCAGGCATGTTCCTGGCCACGCGGGCGGGTGTCGGCTGGAGCGTGCTGCTGTTCGGCAACCTGGGCATCGGCCTGTGCGCTGGCGCTGCGGCGGTGGTCAACCATGTGGTGGACCGGCGCATCGATGCGCTGATGGCCCGTACCCACAAGCGGCCGCTGGCCCAAGGCCGGGTCGAACCGCTACCGGCGTTGCTGTTCGCTCTGGCGCTGGCGCTGCTGGGCATGGCCCTGCTGCTGGTGTTCACCAACGCCCTCACTGCCTGGCTGACCCTGGCTTCGCTGCTGGGTTATGCGGTGCTCTACACCGGCTTTCTCAAACGGGCCACGCCACAGAACATCGTCATTGGCGGCCTGGCCGGCGCCGCCCCGCCGCTGCTCGGCTGGGTGGCGGTAAGCGGCCATGTCAGCGCTGAACCCTTGCTGCTGGTGCTGATCATCTTCGCCTGGACCCCGCCGCACTTCTGGGCGCTGGCCATTCACCGCAAGGAAGAATACGCCAAGGCCGATATCCCGATGCTGCCGGTGACCCACGGGGAGCGCTACACCAAGCTGCATATCCTGCTGTACACCCTGATACTGCTGGCGGTGAGCCTGCTGCCGTATGCCATCCACATGAGCGGTTTGCTGTACCTGGCCTCTGCCCTGGCGTTGGGCCTGCGCTTCCTGCAATGGGCCTGGGTGCTGTACCGTGGCAGCCGGCCGCACGCGGCGATCGGTACCTTCAAGTACTCTATTGGCTACCTGTTCGCGCTGTTCATCGCGTTGCTCCTCGACCACTACTTGTTGCTGAACCTATGACCCGAACCCAGAAAACCGTCTTCATCCTCGTCGCCCTGGTCGCGTTGATCCTGGGCCTTACCGTCAACAAGGTGCTCAATGGCCGCGACCAGGCCAACCCCGCCGAGCTGATTGATGCCGGCATCATCCTGCTGCCGCAGAGCCGCAGCGTGGCCGACGTGACCATGACCAACCAGGACGGCCAGCCCGTGCAGCTGGATGACCTGAAAGGCAAATGGTCGCTGTTGTTCTTCGGCTACACCTACTGCCCGGACATCTGCCCGACCACTCTGGCCCAGTTGCGCCAAGTGAAGAGCGAGCTGCCCAAGGAAGCCGTCGACCGGCTGCAGGTGGTGCTGGTGAGCGTGGACCCGAACCGCGATACGCCGAACCAGCTGAAGCAGTACCTGGGCTATTTCGACAAGGACTTTGTCGGGGTGGCGGGGTCGATCGAAGATACCCAGAAGCTGGCCAATGCCTTGAGCATTCCGTTCATCCCGGCCGATACCAGCAAGCCGGGGTACACCGTGGACCACAGCGGCAACCTGGCGGTTGTCGGGCCGGATGGGCGTCAGCGTGGGTTCATTCGGGCGCCCTTCAACAACCAGAAGCTGGTGGCGCAGTTGCCTGGGCTTTTGAAGCGGGATTGAGATTTCGGGCCTGCTGCGCAGGCCTTTCGCGGCACAAGGCCGCTCCCACATGGATCGGCGTACGCCTTACTTGGTGGGAGCGGCCTTGTGCCGCGAAAGGGCCGCAAAGCGGCCCTGGGGATGTTGGATCAGAACGCCGGAACCACAGCGCCCTTGTACTTCTCGATGATGAACTGCTTCACCTCTGGCGAGTGCAGCGCAGCCGCCAGTTTTTTCATGTCTTCCGAGTCCTTGTTGTCCGGGCGGGCAACCAGGATGTTCACGTAAGGCGAGTCGCTGCCTTCGATGGCCAGGGCGTCTTTTTCCGGGTTCAGCTTGGCTTCCAGCGCGTAGTTGGTGTTGATCAAGGCGGCATCGACTTGGGTCAGCACACGCGGGATGGTGGCGGCTTCCAGCTCACGGAACTTGATGCTTTTCGGGTTTTCGGCAACATCCTTCACGGTGGACAGGATGTTCTTGTTGTCCTTGAGCTTGATCACACCGGCCTTGTCCAGCAGCAGCAGGGCGCGGCCGCCGTTGGTGGCGTCGTTGGGGATGACCACGGTGGCGCCGGAGGACAGCTCGTCCAGCTTCTTGATCTTGGCCGAATACACCCCCAGCGGCTCGATGTGCACGCCGGCCACGCTGACCAGTTGGGTGCCCTTGGCCTTGTTGAACTCATCCAGGTACGGCTGGTGCTGGAAGAAGTTGGCGTCCAGGCGCTTTTCGGCAACCTGTACGTTCGGCTGGACGTAGTCGGTGAATTCCTTGACCTTCAGATCAACGCCTTCTTTGTCGAGTTGCGGTTTGACGAAGTTGAGGATTTCGGCATGCGGCACCGGGGTGGCGGCAACGGTCAGGGTATCGGCGTGGGCCGAGAAGGCCGCAACAGCGGCAGCAACAGCAAGCAGCTTCTTCATTGATCACTCCTTGTGAGGGCCGCGACGGCCCCCGAACGGGTCGGCCAGGCCGACCCCATTGGGGTTACTTACGGGAAAAATGCACGACCAGTGTGTCGCCCACGCTCTGCAGTACTTGAACCAGTACCAGCAGTAGTACCACGGTCACGACCATCACGTCGGTCTGGAAACGCTGGTAACCGAAGCGGATAGCCAGGTCGCCCAGGCCACCGGCACCCACCACACCGGCCATGGCGGTGTACGAAACGAGGGTGATGGCGGTGACGGTAATGGCCGCGAAGATACCCGGGCGGGCCTCCGGCAGCAGCGCGCTGGTGATGATCTGGCGGGTGGTAGCGCCCATCGACTGGGTAGCTTCGATGATGCCGCGGTCCACTTCACGCAGGGCGGTTTCCACCAGGCGCGCGAAGAACGGCGTTGCACCCACCACCAGCGGCGGGATGGCGCCGGCAACGCCCAGCGAGGTGCCGGTGATCAGCACGGTGAACGGGATCATCACGATCAGCAGGATGATGAACGGCAGCGAGCGCAGGATGTTGACCACCAGCGAAAGCAGCGCATATACGCCCTTCTGTTCGAACATTTGCTTCGGCCCGCAGAGGAACAGCAGCACACCCAGTGGCAGGCCCAGCAGCACGGTGAAGAACAGCGAGCCGAACAGCATGATCATGGTGTCGATGGTGGCCAGCCAGATTTCGGCCCAGTCGACGTTGGCAAAGAAATTCAGGGCGTCCATCAACGCAGTACCTCCATATGTACGTCAGCTGCCTTGAAGCGGGCGAACGCCGCTTCCATGTCACCGCCGATCAGGGCGAGGGTGAGCTGGCCATAGGGGACATCCTTGATGCGATCGATACGCCCGGCGAGGATGCTGTAGTCCACACCGGTTTCGCGGGCCACGGTGCCCAGCAGTGGGGCGTAGGTGGCGTCGCCCTGGAAGGTCAGGCGCACGATGCGGCCCGGCACGTGGGCAAAGTCGTCGCGTTGCTCGCCTTCGTCGACCTGCTCGTCTTCCTGGACGAAGCGCTTGGTGGTGGGGTGCTGCGGGTGCAGGAACACATCGGCCACCGAGCCTTGCTCGACGATCTGGCCGGCGTCCATCACGGCCACGCAGTCGCAGACACGGCGGATCACGTCCATCTCGTGGGTGATCAGCACGATGGTCAGCTTCAGCTCACGGTTGATTTCGGCCAGCAGTTGCAGGACCGAGGCCGTGGTTTGCGGGTCGAGGGCACTGGTGGCCTCGTCGCACAGCAGGATCTTCGGGTTGGTGGACAGGGCGCGGGCGATGCCGACACGCTGCTTTTGGCCGCCGGACAGCTGCGCCGGGTACTTTCTGGCGTGGTCCGACAGGCCCACGCGGGCCAGCAGCTCGGTAACGCGCTTGTCGATTTCGCTGCGCGATAGCTCGCCGGCCAGGGTGAGCGGCAGGGCGACGTTGTCGGCGACGGTCTTGGAAGCCAGCAGGTTGAAGTGCTGGAAAATCATCCCGACCTGCTGGCGGAAGCCGCGCAGCTGGCTGGCGTTGAACGCGGTGACGTCTTCGCCATCGACGATGATCTTGCCGCCGGAGGGTTCTTCCAGGCGGTTGATCAGGCGCAGCATGGTGCTTTTGCCGGCGCCGGAATGGCCGATCAGGCCGAACACCTGGCCATCTTCGATGGTCAGGCTGGTCGGATTCAGTGCGGGGATTTCCCTACCGGCAACGCGGTAGGTTTTATGTACCTGTTGGAACTCGATCACGTAGCGAACCTTGTGGGGCGCATTGAAATTTGGGTCAGCGGTTAGCTGGGGTCGCGCATTTTAGCCTTTTCCAATAGCTGTTCTTAGCATTTATTTCGTAATGCACCAATCCTTCGGGCATATCGCGACAACTGGTAATCCTGATTGAACGCTCGGCCACGCCCTCCAGTCACTACTTGGACAAGCCCTGAACGGGCAAGCCTTAAGACTGATGAGGAGAGCCGATCATGCCCAGCAAGAAAACGGACGCGCCCAAGCAGAGTGAAGCCGCCGGCACCCAGACCCCTGACCGGGCCAATACCAATGCCAAGCTGCAAAGCCTGGAGGCCGACCGCAGTGATGCGACCGGGCATGCGCTGCGCACCAACCAAGGCGTACGTATCGCGGACAATCAGAACACCCTGAAGGCGGGTGACCGCGGGCCTTCGCTGCTTGAAGACTTCATCATGCGCGAGAAGATCACCCACTTCGACCATGAGCGGATCTCCGAGCGCATCGTGCACGCACGCGGTACCGGTGCACACGGATTCTTCCAGAGCTATGGCAATCACGCGGAACTGACCAAGGCCGGTTTCCTGCAGGATCCGGAAAAGATCACCCCGGTTTTTGTGCGCTTTTCCACGGTTCAGGGCCCACGTGGTTCTGGCGACACGGTGCGAGATGTGCGGGGCTTTGCAGTCAAGTTTTATACCGACGAGGGTAATTTCGACCTGGTTGGCAACAACATGCCGGTGTTTTTCATCCAGGATGCCATCAAGTTCCCCGATTTTGTTCACGCGGTTAAGCCGGAGCCACACAACGAAATACCTACCGGCGGCTCGGCGCATGACACTTTCTGGGATTTTGTCTCGCTGGTACCGGAATCGGCCCACATGGTCATGTGGGCCATGTCTGACCGCGCCATCCCGCGCAGCCTGCGCATGATGGAAGGCTTTGGCGTGCACACCTTCCGGCTGATCAATGCCGAGGGCGTGGCCAGCTTCGTCAAGTTTCACTGGAAGCCGAGCCAGGGCGTGCATTCGCTGCTGTGGGACGAAGCCCAGAAACTGGCGGGCAAGGATACAGACTTCCAGCGCCGTGACCTGTGGGAAGCCATTGAAACCGGTGACTACCCGGAATGGGAACTGGGCGTGCAGATTGTGCCTGAGGCTGACGAACACAAATTCGACTTCGACCTGCTGGACCCGACCAAGATCATTCCCGAAGAACTGGTACCGGTTACCCCGCTGGGCAAGATGGTCCTGAACCGCAACCCGGACAATTTCTTTGCCGAGGTCGAGCAGGTTGCCTTCTGCCCTGGCCATATCGTGCCGGGTATCGACTTCACCAATGACCCCTTGCTGCAGGGCCGGCTGTTCTCCTATACCGACACGCAACTGAGCCGGCTGGGTGGGCCGAATTTCCACCAGATCCCGATCAACCGCCCGGTGGCGCCCAACCACAACAACCAGCGTGACGCGTTGCACCAGCACATCGTGCACAGGGGCCGTGCCTCGTATGAGCCGAACTCCATCGACGGCGGCTGGCCGAAGGAAACGCCACCTGCGGCGCAGGATGGCGGCTTCGAGAGCTATCAGGAACGCGTTGATGCGCACAAGATTCGCCAGCGCAGCGAGTCGTTTGGCGACCACTTCTCGCAGGCGCGGTTGTTCTTCCAGAGCATGAGCCCGACAGAGCAACAGCACATCATCAAGGCCTACAGCTTCGAACTGGGCAAGGTCGAGCGCGAGGCCATTCGTGCCCGTGAGGTGAATGAAATTCTAGCCAACATCGACCTCAAGCTGGCCGCCGCCGTGGCCGCCAACCTGGGGTTGCCGGCACCCAAGGCGGGCACCGTTCAGGTGAAGGGCAGCAAACTGGCCGAGTCCCCCGCGCTGAGCCAGATGAACCACCCGGGGGTTGTGGGCATCAAGGGGCGCAAGATAGCCGTGCTGCTGGCCGATGGCGTGGATGCCGGCAGTGTCGACCGGCTGGTCAAGGCGCTTGAGGCGCATAGCGCACGCATCATGCTGCTTGGCCCAACCTCGGCACCGGTCAAGGCTGCTGACGGCAAGGCACTGCCAGTGGATGCGTCGATGGAGGGCATGCCTTCGATCATGTTCGACGGGGTATTGGTACCGGCCGGCAAGGCCGCGCTGGATGCGCTGGGGGCGAGTGGGTTGGCCAAGCACTTCCTGCTCGAGGCCTACAAGCACCTGAAGGCGATCGGCTTTGCCAAAGAAGGCAAGGTGCTGGTGGACGCACTGGGCCTCAAGGAAGACAAGGGGCTGTTGCTGGGCGATGACCAGAAGACGCTGGACGCTTTCGTCAAAGCGGTCGAGGGGCATAGGGTGTGGGAGCGTGAAGCTGCCGCGGAGGCTGTGCCGGCCTAAGGGCTGCTTCGACACCCCATCGCGACACAAGGCCGCCCCTACAGGGATAGCAGTTCCCTGTAGGGGCGGCCTTGTGTCGCGATGGGGAGTACAGCGCCCCCAGATTCTCAATGCTGGTGCGGAACCAGAACCACCTGCGCCGGCAGCGAGCGCTGGATTTCATGCTTCTGCTTCAGCTCGAACCCGCTGTCGATCTTGCGCACGCGTTTCTCCAGCAAGGTCTTCAGCCACGGCGCATCGTCGGTACGCGGCACCTGAAACACCACTTCGCAGTCATAGCTCACCACATCGGCGGCAATGTCATCGAGCTGGCGGCGCATGGCACGGCTGTCAGTGGTCTTCAAGGCCACCACCGTACTTGGCGCCGTTGGATCAATGAGGCGTGCCTGGGGCTTGGATTCGGCGGCTTTCAAGGCAGCCTCCGCTTTTTCCAGCTCGGCCTTGCGTGCCTGGGTCAGGGGGTCGCCCCCGGTCACGGCCGGGGCTTGTGGCATCAGAGCTCGGGCGCGGGCCAGGGCGGTAGCCGCTGCGTTCACATCGCCCTTTTGCAAGACGATCTGGCTGCGTTGCAGGTAGGCTTCGGCCAACTGACGCTGGTATTGCTCCAGGCGTGCGTCGTCGGGCGACTGAGCCTGCAGGGCTGCAAGCTGGTCTTCGGCGGTGGCCAGTTCGTTGCTGGCGATGTTTTGTTGCAACTGCTGCCAGGCATCGGCTTGGGCAGGTGCGGTGGCCTGTTCGACCGGCGCGCTGGAGCAGGCACCCAGGAACAGGGAAAACGCGGCAACAAGCAGATAACGGGAGGCGAACGGCTTCATTCCTGCGACTCTCTATTTGCGCAAAAAGCGAGCAAGTCTACACCCAGGTGCGCACGCTCGAAAACAGGTCTTACAGACCCTTTACCCGGCAAAAGGTTGCAAGGCGTGCCTGCACACGCCCTGTCTTTCAGCGTTTCGGCAGGGCCAGGCTCAGCAAGAATAGCACCGCCGCGCAGACCACGATCGACGGGCCAGCGGGGGTATCCTTGAACCAGGACATGGCCAGGCCACCGCAGACGGCGGTGACGCCCAGCAAGCTGGCGCCCAGGGCCATCTGCTCGGGGGAGCGGGCGTGTCGCTGCGCCGCAGCAGCAGGGATGATCAGTAGCGAGGTGATCAGCAGCACACCGACGATCTTCATGGCCACGGCAATCACCACCGCAATCAGCAGCATCAATGCCAGGCGCAAGCCGGCCACCGGCAGGCCTTCGACCATGGCCAGTTCTTCGTGCACGGTAACCGCCAGCAGCGGCCGCCACAGCGCGGCGAGTAGCAGCAACACCAGCGCACTGCCGCCGAGGATCCAGGCCAGGTCGGTGGTGCTGATGGCCAGCAGGTCGCCGAACAGGTAGGCCATAAGGTCGATGCGCACGTCGTGCATGAAACTCAGTACCACCAGGCCCAGCGACAGGGTGCTGGGGGCGAGAATGCCGAGCAGGGTATCGGAGGCCAGCGGTTGGCGTTGCTGCAAGGTGACCAGCAGGATCGCCAGCAACAGGCAGCCGATAGTAACTGCCAGCGTCGGGCTGACATCCAGGGCGAACCCGAGGGCCACGCCGAGCAGGGCCGCGTGGGACAGCGTGTCGCCAAAATAGGCCATGCGTCGCCACACCACGAAGGAGCCCAGCGGGCCAGCCACCAGCGCCAGGGACAAACCGGCAAGCAGGGCGTAGAGAAGAAAATCAGCCATGCTTGCAGTGCTCTCCGTGAACATGGGTGCCAGGGGCGACCACCGAACCGTGCAGGTCGTGGCTGTGGTCGTGGTGATGGTGGTAAATGGCCAGGCTTGGCGCGGTCTGGCCGAACAGCTCGACGAACGCCGGGTCGCCGCTGACTTGCTCGGGGTGACCCGAGCAGCACACGTGACGGTTCAGGCATACCACCTGGTCGGTGGCGCTCATTACCAGGTGCAGGTCGTGGGACACCATCAGCACGCCGCAACCATGACGATCACGCAGGCGGGTGATGAGGTTGTACAGCTCGGTCTGGCCGACCACATCCACGCCCTGCACCGGCTCGTCGAGCACCAGCAACTGGGGTTCGCGCAGCAGGGCGCGGGCCAGCAGCACGCGTTGCATCTCGCCGCCGGAAATGGTCTGGATCGGGTTGTCGATGACCTGTTCGGCGCCTACCTCCTGTAGCGCCGACAAGGCTGCTGCACGGTCTACGCCGGGCACCAGGCGCAAAAAGCGCAGCACCGACAGCGGCAGCGTGGCATCGACCTGAATCTTTTGCGGCATGTAGCCAATGCGCAGCTTCGGCTTGCGCCATACCTTGCCGCGGTGCGGCTTGAGCAGCCCGAGTACGGCACGGACCAAGGTCGTCTTGCCCGCCCCGTTGGGGCCGATCAGGGTGACGATCTGGCCGGGGGCGACCGACAGGTCGATGCTGTCGAGCACCGCCTCGCCGCCATAGGTGACGCCGACCTGCTCAAGACGGATCAGGGCATCGCTCATGCCGCGCTCCGGCAGCTGCCGCACAGGCCGACCACTTCCACGGTCTGGGTCTCGACCGCAAAGCCCACGCCTTTGGCGCTGCTGATGATGGCCTCGCTGATGCTGCTCTGCTCCAGCTCGATGGCCACATGGCAGGCCCGGCAAATAAGGAACTGGCCTTGGTGCACGTGCTCGGGGTGGCTGCAGCCGATGAAGGCGTTGAGCGAGGCGATGCGGTGGACCAGGCCGTTTTCCAGCAGGAAATCCAGCGCGCGGTATACCGTGGGCGGGGCGGCACGTCGGCCGTCCTGCTCGCTGAGCACGGCGAGAATGTCATAGGCGCCCAGCGGCTTGTGGCTTTGCCACACCAGCTCCAGCACACGGCGGCGTAGCGCAGTCAGGCGCAGGCCCTGGCGGGTGCACAAGGCGTCGGCTTCAGCCAGTGCGCTGTGTACGCAATGGGAGTGATCGTGAGGAAGGTTGGCCAGCGGCGTGATGGACATGGGCAGCGACGGTTCTGGATGGAGACGTTATTATGTTACCTGTTTCTGACGACTCGAGTATCCACCGTGTCCCGATTCCTAGCTCTGTTTGTCGCTTTCATCGCATTTTCCGCTCACGCCGATGTGCGTGTGCTCACCAGTATCAAGCCCCTGCAGCAGATTGCCGCCGCCGTGCAGGATGGCGTAGGCAGCCCTGACGTATTGCTGCCGCCAGGTGCCTCGCCGCACCACTATGCATTGCGCCCCTCCGATGTGCGGCGGGTAGGTGATGCCGACCTGCTGTACTGGATCGGCCCGGACATGGAGAATTTCCTGCCTCGGGTACTGGCGAGCCGTAGCAAGGCGACGGTGGCTGTGCAGTCGCTGACGGGCATGAAGCTGCGCCACTTTGGTGAGGACAGCCATTCCCATGAGGAAGAGGATCACGACGATCATGACCACGATCACCGCCCGGGCAGCCTGGATGCTCATTTGTGGCTATCGTCGGTCAACGCGCGGGTAATCGCGGCAAAAATGGCGTCTGACCTGGCCCAGGTCGACCCGGCTAATGCTGCCCGCTACCAAAACAACCTCAAGGCCTTCGACGAACGCCTGGATGCTTTGGATGAGCGTATCAAGGCGCGGGTGGCCGGTATTGCCGACAAGCCGTACTTCGTGTTCCACGAAGCGTTCGATTATTTCGAAGCTGAGTATGGCTTGAAGCACGCCGGCGTGTTCAGCGTGGCGTCCGAGGTGCAGCCTGGGGCGCAACATGTAGCGGCCATGCGCAAGCGCCTGCAGGAAGTGGGCAAGACGTGCGTGTTCAGCGAACCGCCATTGCGACCGCGCCTGGCTGAGACCCTGACTGCCGGGCTGCCGGTGCGTCTGGCCGAGCTGGATGCACTCGGCGGTACCGACCCGGTGGATGGCAAAGGGTATGAGCGCTTGCTTGAGAAGCTGGGTGGTGATCTGGCTGGTTGCCTGGAACAGCTGTAAGCCTGTACCGGCCTCTTCGCGGGCATGCCCGCTCCCACAGGAACAACGATAACTTTCAGGGTTGTGTTATCCCTGTGGGAGCGGGCGTGCCCGCGAAGAAGCAGACGGGGTCTAGAGGGCGAACGGGAGGTGCAAGGCCACTTGCTGGCGCTGTGCCAGGCGCACTTCGAACTCGCTCGGGTCGTGGATCATCACATCCATCCCGGCAAACGATTCGGCCGCGATCAGGCGCGACAGCCAGAAGCGCACGCAACCTACCCGCAACATTTCCGGCCACAGCTCGGCTTCGGCGGCAGTGAACGGCCGCAGCGCCGCATAGGCTGCCAGCAGTGCCTGGGCACGCGGTACATCCACTGCGCCCTGCTCGTCCAGGCACCAGTCGTTCACGGTGATGGCGATGTCATACAGCATCGGCCCGGAGCAGGCGTTGTAGAAGTCGATCACACCGGTCAGGTGGGTGCCTTCGAACATCACGTTGTCGCGGAACAGATCGGCATGCAGGTTGGACCGCGGCAAAGCCAGGATCTGCGCCTTGTGCGCGCTGATCTCTTGCAGTGCCGGCTGCAGCAGTGCGGCTTGCTCGGCGGACAGGCGTGGCAACAACTCGGCACCCGAAGCCAGCATCCAGTCCAGGCCACGGTCGGTCTTGCGCTCGATGATGTGCTCGCGGGTGGCCAGGTGAATGTGCGCCAGCAGCTCGCCGACCTGGGCGCAGTGCTGGTTGTTGGGCGCCTTGATGTGCTTGCCCGACAGCCGTGGCTGCAGCAACGCCGGCTTGCCACACAGCTCGCGCAGGCCGTTGCCGTCGCGGTCACGAACGGCATAGGGCACCGGCATGTCAGCGTCGTGCAGGGTGTCTAGCAGTTCTATGAAGAACGGCATGTCTTCGCTTGGCCCACGCTCGATCAGCGTCAGGACGAACTCCCCCTGTTCGAGGCTGACGAAGAAATTGCTGTTCTCGGTGCCGGCGGCAATGCCCTGGAAGTCGAGCAGACGGCCCAGCTCATACGGTGCCAGAAAGGTTTCCAGCTCAGGCCGGGTCACGGGGGTGAAGACTGACATGATGAAAATTTGCCCATACGGGCACTTCCGCCGGGAAGTGCCGGGTTGATGTGAACGGTGCGCGTCAGATTACCACTCGAAAATCTTCCAGGACGGAATCAGCATGTCCGGCTGGTCGGATCGAATGAAATTGGCATCAGTGCCATCAGCGCGCACCAGAAAATAAGGCTTGCCGTTTTTCGGCGTGATCTTGATCGCATACAGGAACCCGTTCTGCCGGTACTCCTGGATGGTTTTGTCGCCTTCCGTGCGAATGGTCACCTCGGGATCGGCCGAGGGGGCGTCGTCCGCCGCCAGGGTGACGACTGGCGTGGTTGCCAACAGGCCGAGCAGTAACAGGCGATTGAGTGTACGCATGATAACCTAGTCCCTTTGTCGTCAATGATTCTGGCTATTCTAGCGCCGGACCCGTCGAAAAGGTTGATTCTGCTCATGAGCCAAGCCCCCCTCGTCCTGGTGGACGGTTCCTCCTACCTGTACCGCGCCTTCCACGCGCTGCCGCCGCTGACCACGTCCAAGGGCATGCCGACCGGTGCGGTGAAGGGTGTGCTGAACATGCTCAAGAGCCTGCGCAAGCAGTACCCGGACAGCTTGTTCGCGGTGGTATTCGACGCCAAGGGCGGCACATTCCGCGATGCCATGTTCGCAGAGTACAAGGCAAACCGCCCAAGCATGCCTGACGACCTGCGGGTGCAGGTCGAGCCGCTGCATGCCAGCGTGCGGGCACTTGGCTACCCGCTGCTGTGCGTCGAGGGTGTCGAAGCTGATGACGTGATTGGCACCCTGGCGCGCAGCAGCGCCGCCCAGGGCCGCCCGGTGATCATCTCGACCGGCGACAAGGACATGGCGCAGCTGGTGGACGGGCACATTACCTTGGTCAACACCATGACCGGTAGCGTGCTGGACGTGGCTGGCGTGCACGAGAAATTTGGCGTCGGCCCGGAACATATCATCGACTTCCTGGCGCTGATGGGCGACAAGGTCGACAACATCCCCGGCGTACCCGGCGTTGGCGAAAAAACCGCTGTGGGCCTGCTGACCGGTATTGGCGGCGGCCTCAGCGACCTGTACGCCAATCTGGACAAGGTGCCGGCACTGGCCATTCGCGGTGCCAAGACCCTGCCGGCCAAGCTGGAGGAACACCGCGATGCGGCGTTCCTGTCCTACGAGCTGGCTACCATCAAGGTAGACGTGCCACTGGATGTCGAGGTCGAGGCGTTGGTCTGCGGTGAGCCTGATCGCGAGGCGTTGCTGGCGTTGTACACCGAGATGGAGTTCAAGAGCTGGGTTGCCGAGGTGCAGCGTGATGCCGCAAGGGCTGGCGATGACGTTGCGCCGGTCGAAGAGCCGGCAGCCAAGGTCGAGCCGCAGTATGAAACCATTCTTGACCAAGCCCGTTTTGAAGCCTGGCTGGAAAAGCTGCGCCAGGCGCCGCTGTTCGCCTTCGATACCGAAACTACCGGCCTTGACGCCCAGAAGGCGCAGCTGGTTGGCCTGTCTTTCGCTGTCGCGCCCCATGAGGCGGCTTATGTGCCGTTGGCCCACGACTATGAAGGTGCACCGGCCCAGCTGGACCGTGAGGCCGTATTGCTGGCACTGAAACCGTTGCTGGAAGACCCGGCCAAGGCCAAGGTCGGGCAGAACGCCAAGTACGACATCAACATCCTCGCCAATGGCTCACCCGCCATCGAAATGCGTGGCGTGGCCTACGACACCATGCTCGAGTCGTACGTGCTGAACTCCACCGCCACCCGTCATGACATGGATAGCCTGGCGCAGAAGTACCTCGACCACACCACCATTGCCTTCGAGGACATCGCCGGCAAGGGCGCCAAGCAGCTGACCTTCAACCAGATCCACCTGGACAAGGCCGGCCCCTACGCTGCCGAAGACGCCGACATTACCCTGCGCCTGCACCAGGCGTTGCAGGCGCGCCTGGCACAGACGCCTAGCCTGCAGCCGGTGCTGATGGACATCGAGATGCCGCTGGTGCCGGTGCTGGCCAAGATCGAACGCCAGGGAGCGCTGGTCGATGCTGCGCTGCTGCATGTGCAAAGCGGTGAACTGGGCGTGAAGATGGCCGAACTGGAGCAGCGCGCCTACGCGCTGGCCGGTGAAGAGTTCAACCTCGGTTCACCCAAGCAGCTGGGCGCGATCCTTTACGACAAGCTAGGCATGCCGGTGCTGAGCAAGACCGCCAAGGGCCAGCCATCCACTGCCGAAGCCGTGCTCGATGAGCTGGCCTTGCTCGGTTATCCACTGCCTGAGGTACTGATGCAGTACCGCAGCCTGAGCAAGCTCAAGAGCACCTACACCGACAAGCTGCCGGGCCAGATCAACCCCCGCACCGGGCGTATCCATACCTCCTATCAGCAGGCAGTGGCAGCCACCGGCCGGCTGTCGTCGAGCGACCCGAACCTGCAGAACATCCCGATTCGTACTGCCGAAGGCCGGCGTATTCGCCAGGCGTTCATTGCCAGCCCGGGTTACAAACTGCTGGCGGCGGACTATTCGCAGATCGAACTGCGCATCATGGCTCATCTGGCCAAGGACGAAGGCCTGCTGCACGCCTTCCGCAACGACCTCGATGTGCACCGGGCAACGGCGGCGGAAGTGTTCGGTGTGGCCCTGGAAGACGTCACCACCGACCAGCGCCGTAAAGCCAAGGCCATCAACTTCGGCCTTATCTACGGGATGAGCGCCTTTGGGCTGGCCAAGCAGATCGGTGTCGACCGCAAGCAGTCGCAGGACTACATCGACCGCTACTTCGCCCGCTATCCGGGCGTGCTGGCCTACATGGAGCGCACCCGTGCCCAGGCCGCCGAGCAAGGCTTTGTCGAAACCCTGTTCGGCCGCCGCCTGTACCTGCCAGACATCAACGCCAAGAACCCGGCCCTGCGCAAAGGCGCGGAGCGTACGGCGATCAACGCGCCGATGCAGGGCACTGCCGCCGATATCATCAAGCGGGCCATGGTCAATGTGGATAACTGGCTGAGCGAGAGCGGGCTGGATGCCCGGGTGATCCTGCAGGTACACGACGAATTGGTCCTGGAGGTGCGTGAGGACCTGGTGCAGCAGGTGAAAGATGAAATTCGCCAGCACATGAGCCAGGCCGCACAACTGGATGTGCCGCTGCTGGTGGAGGCAGGAATTGGTGCGAATTGGGACGAAGCTCACTGATTGAGCGCGGAAAGCTGTGTAGGATCTGCGGCGTAGTGACGCGGATCCTGGCACGGCTCAGTGCCGTCGGTACGGAAGTTTCATGAAACTATCGCAAATAGTTTTCAGGGCTTCGGAACTAAACCGGTGAAGCGGAACTCAGAGTAACTGAATGGCTGGTGAAGCCCTTCGATGCTCCTATGTTGTGTTAAGTGTTGGCAGATATCTGGACCCCGCCCTAGCGGTCCGGACTTGGACCCCGAACTTCCCCCTCCCCATACGAAGTCCGGGGTTTTTTTTGCCCGGAATTTGGGTCGACCGTACCGGCCTCATCGCCGGCAAGCCAGCTCCCACAGGGGTATCACTTCCCTTGAGGCCTGTGTTGAACCTGTGGGAGCTGGCTTGCCGGCGATAGGGCCCTCAAACAGCAGGCTTGTCTTCCAGCTCCATCCAGCCCGCCAGCACGCGGTAGGCGTCTTCCACGCCCAGGCGCTTGGGTGCCGAGAACAGCTGGATGGTCACGCCATCGCCCCAGCCCTTGCGGATTTCCGACTGCACTTTCAGCAGGGTGTTCTTGCCCGCGCCGTGGGTCAGCTTGTCGGCTTTGGTCAGCAGAATATGCATGGGCATATGGCTGGCCTTGGCCCAGTCGAGCATCATTTTGTCGAAGTCGGTCATCGGGTGGCGCACGTCCATCATCAGGATCACGCCGCGCAGGCACTCACGGCTGCCCAGGTAGGCTTCCAGGTGTTTTTGCCAGTGTTGCTTGAGCGGGATCGGCACTTTTGCATAACCGTAGCCCGGCAGGTCGACCAAACGCCGTTCATCGTCCAGACTGAAGAAATTCAGCAGTTGGGTGCGCCCGGGGGTTTTCGAGGTGCGCGCCAGGCTGGCATGGGTCAGGGTGTTGAGGGCGCTGGATTTGCCGGCATTGGAGCGGCCGGCAAAAGCCACCTCGTAACCCTGGTCGTCCGGGCATTGTTCGACCTTGGCAGCGCTGAGGGCGAATGTGGCTTTCTGGCAGAGGCCGAGGATGGGGTTCTTGACTTGCATGGGATATCCGATGTGGGTGTTGCCTGACTCTGAAGGCCCGAGCCTGGCAAGCGGTGTCGTTTCCGTTTGGATGGCGGAAGTATATAATGCCCCAGTTTTTGTGTGCTCATTCTCCCAGCGAAGGAGAACGGGCATGGGGTGTCGAACAATAGCTCGCGCATCAGAACGCAGCGCGGCCCCCAACCCTGAAGGTCGTTCCGCATGGCGAAATGGCTGCTTGCTGTCGGTATGTTCCTGCCGGTTTTCAGCGCACAGGCTACACAGGATCCCGAGGTGTTGTACAACCGCACGTGTGCGGCCTGTCACACCGGGCAGTTGCCACAGGCACCCAGACAGGGTGACCGGGCAGCATGGGAGCCAAGGCTGGCGCAAGGCATGGATGTACTGGTGAAGCACGTGACCCAGGGTTTCAAGGCTATGCCGCCGCGTGGATTGTGCATGGACTGCAGTGCCGAGGACTACCGTTTGGTCATCCTTTGGATGAGCGGCAGTCCCGATACATAACATTTCACCCTTAGCCGTGTTGGATTAGCTGATGAACAAACTAGTCGTGAGTCTGCTGTTGACCCTGGGTGTCGCAGGTGCGGCCACTGCTGCGCAAACTGTCAAGGGCGATGCCGCCGCCGGTCAGGCCAAGACGGCCGTCTGTGGCGCCTGCCACAACCCCGACGGCAATAGCCTGGCACCGAACTTCCCTAAACTGGCCGGCCAAGGCCAGCGTTACCTTGAAAAACAACTGCACGATATCAAGTCGGGCAAGCGCACGGTGCTGGAGATGACCGGCATGCTGGCCGCGTTCAACGACCAGGACCTTGCCGACATCGCCGCCTATTTCTCCAGCCAGAAAGGCAGCGTGGGTGCCGCCGATCCCAAGCTGGTCGAACGTGGCCGTGCGCTGTTCAATGGTGGCGACCTGGAGAAAGGCATGCCCGCCTGCACCGGTTGCCACTCCCCCAACGGCGCAGGTATTGCTTTGGCCGGCTTCCCGCACCTGAGCGGCCAGCACTCGCAGTACGTGACCAAGCAGCTCACGGACTTCCGCGAAGGCAACCGCACCAACGATGGTGATGCCATGACCATGCGCACCATTGCCGGCAAGCTGAGCAACCACGACATCGAGGCGTTGGCCAGCTACATCCAGGGCCTGCATTAACTTTCGGTTAATGTTGTAGGCCAATGATGAAAGGGCGGCCGGGCCGCCCTTTTTTCAGTCCGCAGCCGTTACACTACAGAACTCGACCCCTTCCCGGCCTGTCTCAGTGCAGGTAGGGTCGTGGCGACCTATGACTGCTCAGGAGTAAAGCATGCGTAAACTGATTCTCAGCGCCGCGCTGGTCGCTGCCAGCGTATTTGGTATGACTGCCGTCCAGGCCGCCGAGCCTGTTGCTGGCAAGGAATACTTCGAGCTGAGCAACCCTGTTCAGGTTTCCGTGCCTGGCAAGATCGAAGTGGTCGAGCTGTTCTGGTACGGCTGCCCACATTGCTACCACTTCGAGCCGGTCATCAACCCCTGGGTTGAAAAACTGCCACAGGATGTCAACTTCAAGCGCGTACCGGCCATGTTTGGCGGCCCATGGGACGCTCATGGCCAGATGTTCCTGACCCTCGAAGCCATGGGCGTCGAGCACAAGGTGCACGCCGCGGTGTTCGACGCCATCCAGAACCAGAAAAAGCGCCTGACCGACCCGCAGGACATGGCTGACTTCCTCGCCACCCAAGGTGTGGACAAGGACAAGTTCCTGGCCACCTTCAACTCGTTCGCCATCAAGGGCCAGGTCAACCAGGCCAAGGAACTGGCGAAGAAGTATGAAATCACCGGCGTACCGAGCATGGTCGTCAACGGCAAGTACCGCTTCGACCTGGGTACCGCAGGCGGGCCGAAAGAGGTGCTGGACGTCGCCGACCAACTGATCGCCAAGGAGCGCGCCGCCAAGTAGGCGGCGTAACCCATGCCCCGCTTCAGAACCACGCGTGGCATTGGCCTGCACCAGCCGCAGGTCAACGAGCATCACCTGCAGGCCTCCGGCCTGCCCGAGGATGGTCGACTGCGGCTGCTCAGTTTCAACATTCAGGTCGGCATCAGCACCGAGCGCTACCGGCATTACCTGACCCGCAGCTGGCAGCACTTGCTGCCGCACAACGGGCGTGCCGGCAACCTGCAGAAGATTGGTGAATTGCTGGCCGACTTCGACCTGGTGGCCTTGCAGGAAGCCGACGGTGGCAGCATGCGCTCGGGCTACGTCAACCAGGTCGAACACCTTGCCCAACTGGGGGCCTTCCCTTATTGGTATCAGCAGCTCAACCGCAACCTTGGGCGTTTTGCCCAGCACAGCAATGGCGTTCTCAGCCGGCTGAAGCCGCAACTGCTCGAAGATCACCCGTTGCCCGGCCCGGCCGGCCGTGGGGCGATCCTGGTGCGTTTTGGTGAAGGTGAAGACGCCCTGATCGTGGTGATGATGCACCTGGCGCTAGGAGCCAAGACCCGCGCCCTGCAACTGGGTTACATCCGCGAGCTGATTGGCGGTTACCGCCACCAGGTGCTGATGGGCGACATGAATACCCATGCCGCCGACCTGCTGGAGCACTCGCCGTTGCGCGATCTGGGCCTGATTGCCCCGCAAGTCGAGGCAACCTTCCCCAGCTGGCGTCCGCAGCGTTGCCTGGACCATATCCTGCTCAGCCCAAGCCTCACGCTGGAGCGTGTCGAGGTGTTGGCGCGGCCAATTTCCGACCACCTTCCCGTTGCTGTCGAGATTCGATTGCCTGATGCATTGACTGTGGATACGCTGCCGGCCTTGAGCTAATTGCCATCACCGTTTGCGGACCCCGGCATGACTGAAGACGCTGAGCGCTGGAAAGAAAAATACCTTAAAAGCATCGAGCAGCAAGAAAAGCTCGAACGCCGCTGGGACGCCCGTCTCGACCTGCTGCGTCGTGGTCTGGTGCGCAGCACCCTGGCTGCCGAAGGCAGTGACAAGGTGGTGGACGCGTGCATGAAGGAGATGCGCGAGGTTATTCGCAGCGACAACATGGATGCTGGCCTCGCCGGGTTGATTCCGCGCCTGGAAAAAGCGGTGCTGGACTCCGAACAGCGCCGGGAAACCCGCATGAATCAGGTCAGCGATGCGTTGGCCGCGCTGGTCGGCCAGCTGCAAGGCTTACCGCTGCCCAGCGATATCTCGCGGCCGTTGAAAAAGCTGGCAAAAAAACTCGATGGTGGGGTTGCCCAGTCCCGCGATCTGCCGCCGCTGTTGGGCGAGCTGAGCGGCCTGCAGGGGCTTGCACTGTCGGCCCTTGGCAAACAGGCGGACGAAGCCCGGCCCGGCTTTTTGCAACGGTTGTTTGGCAGCCGTGAGGACGACCCACAAGGCGAGCCTGTGCCGGTGCCGGTGCCGGTGCCTGTTGCTGAGGCGCCCCAAGCTGTACAGGCCAGTACCGAAGCCCCGCAGCGTGACGATGTGGATGCGCTGCAACCGCTTTCCGCTTCGGCCGCCGAAGCGATCAGGTTGCCCGAACCGGATCTGGAGGTGTCTGGCCCGGCGCTGATCGAAACAATTGAAACATCAGCCGCCCAGCCGCCCCAGGATGATGCGCCCGAGCTGGGGGCTGACGTCAGCGAACCTCTGGCAGAAGCACAGCCGGCACCCACGCTCGAAGAAACCTTCGGCGAAGACGGCCCCTATGCCCTGCCCTACGCGGTTGAACCGCCGTACAGCCAGGTTGCGGCGCACATCGAAAAGACCCTGATCGGCCTGCTCGATGACCTGAGCCTGCCCGAACGGCACAAGGCTCAGGCGCTGGAAATGCGCGAGCGAGTTGCCCGTGGCCTGAACTGGTACGAGCTGATCCCGGTGCTGGATGACCTTGCCGTGCTCATGCTGGCGATCACTGACAGTGGCCAGCACGAATTCGAAACTTATCTGCAACAGCTCAATGAGCGCCTGGAAGGGTTCCAGAGCCACCTGCACGAGGCCAGCGCCGGCCACGCCGACAACAGCTTTGCCGCTCGCGAGCTGGATACCCAGTTGCGTGAGCATGTCGATGGGTTGCAAACCAGTGTGCAGGGCGCCGCTGACGTCGATAGCCTCAAGCACATCCTGGAAAACCGCCTGGAAGGCCTGCTGGTCACCATGGACGAGCACAAGCACGAACGGGATCGCCGCGAGCAAGAGCTGGCGGGGCGCCTGCAAGGCCTGTCCGAGCGGGTGGCAAACATGGAGCACGAAGCGCTCGGTTACCGCGAGCACCTGGAAGAGCAGCGCCAGAAAGCCCTGCTTGACCCCCTCACCGGCCTGCCCAACCGCGCGGCCTGGAGTGAGCGGGTAGAGCGCGAAATGGTCGAATGGCAAGAGAACGGCGGCCATCTGGCCATGGCTATCCTCGACCTGGATCACTTCAAACGCATCAACGACAGTTATGGGCACCTGGCGGGTGACAAGGTACTGAAGATTGTTGCGGACCAGTTACGCAAGCGCCTGCAGGGTCGTGACTTCATCGCCCGTTTCGGTGGTGAGGAATTCGTCCTGCTGCTCCCTCAGAGGTCGCCGGCTGCCGCTGCCCAAGTGGCGGAAGTCATGCGGGCCACGGTGGAAGCCTGCCCGTTCCACTTCAAGGGCGAGCGGGTGGTCATTACCACCTCCATAGGCCTGGCTGCGTTTCGCTCCGGGGAGCGCGCCGATCAGGTACTCAAGCGCGCCGATGCGGCGCTGTACCGGGCCAAGGAGCAGGGCCGCAACCTGGTCGAACAGGGCTAGCCTGCAAACACTGACCCACGGTAAGCGCGGCCATGGGGAGCACGTTATACTGTAGCGCTGATTCGCTGAGGCCACTGACGTGCTTTCTACGCTAAAAAAAACGCTGATCCCCTTTCTGCTGTTGTCTATCGCCGGTTGCTCGACGGGCCTGCGCATTGACCGCAGCCACCCCTCGGCCAACCAGGACAACCGCATCCAGTTCGTTGTCCTGCATTACACCAATGCTTCGCTGGAGCGCTCCCTGGCGTTGCTTACCCATGGTGAGGTCAGCAGCCATTACCTGATCGGCGACGGCCCGGCGACGGTGTATCAACTGGTGGATGAGAACCGCCGTGCCTGGCATGCCGGTGACAGCCAGTGGCAGGGGCGCACCTGGCTGAACTCCTCGTCCATTGGGATCGAGATCGTCAATCCGGGGTTTACCGACACACCGAACGGCCGGGTCTGGCACCCTTACAGCGAAGCGCAGGTGCAATCGCTGATCGCGCTGCTCAAGGACATTGTCAAACGCAACAACATCGAGCCGCGGCACATCATCGGCCACAGCGATATTGCCCCGTTGCGCAAGCTGGACCCGGGGCCGCTGTTCCCGTGGAAGCGCCTGGCTGATGCCGGGCTGGGTATCTGGCCGGATGCCAACGCTGTGGCGCGGCAGCAGGCCTACTTCAGCGTCAACCCGCCAGGCATTGGCTGGTACCAGCAGGAGCTGGCGCGGTTTGGCTATCAAATCGAGCAGACCGGGGTGCTGGATGTGGCCACCCGGCATGTGATTGCCGCGTTCCAGATGCGCTTCCGCCCTCAGCGCTTCGACGGCATGCCGGATGCGCAGACGGCAGCGATGCTGCAGGTGCTTAACCGCATGCGCTGAGCCCTGCAGGAGCGGCCTTGTGTCGCGAACGGGCCCCAAAGCGGCCCCGGTGACCAGGCAAAAGCTGAGATCCCGGGGGCTTTGCAGCCCGTTCGCGACAAGGCCGCTCCTGCAAAGGCCTGCGTAAACTGCGGATAAGCGCCAAACGGTGAGGGTGATTCTCGATTCAGTTGCTATACCTTAGTTATCAACTGGATGCCTTTGATGTCAGCCATCATCACCCTGCTGCGCCAAATTTTTTACCGTCCCTGGATGCTGGCCTCCTTGGCAGCGCTGGCCAGCGCCGCCCTGTTGCTCTCTGCCAGCATTGGCATTGCCCTGCAACAGATGAAGCAAAGCGAGAGCGAGCAGATGAACGCCCAGGGCGAGCGATTTCTCGACCGCCTCGAACAAGTGTTTGGCCAGTTGCGTGAAGGGGTCGACCTATTACAGGCGCAGCCCTTGCGTGGCTGCAGCCCGGCGATGCTGGCGGCGTTGCAACAAGTGGGCCTGAGCTCGCGCTTCATTTATGAAGCGGCTTATGTGGACGGTGATGTCGCCTGCTCCAACCGTGGCGATGAGCGGGCGTTCGAACCTCTGCGGGCACCCGATATTCAGGGCCCGACCTACAGCTACTGGTTGAACACCACCACCGAACCCAACGAGAACCTGGCTGCACTCATGCTGGGCCGGGGCAAGTTCGTGGTCTCCACCTCGCGCGGGCACCTGACCGACGTGGTCGATCTGCCCCCGGGCGGCAGCCTGGTGGTGGTGCTGGACAACGGTGCCCGGGCCATTCCGGTACTCGGCCCGCCCCAGGTATGGCCACCGCCCTCCGCATGGTCGAACGGCCACAAGTCATTGCTGGAACTCAGTGATCGGCTGATCTACCGAATGCCGACCAAGTCGCCGGATTACCAGCTGGTGCTGATAGCCCCGAGGGCGAGCCTGCCGCTGAGGATGAACGGCATGCTCTGGTTGCTGTTCCCCGGTAGCGTGCTGGCGGCCTGCTGCATCGGTTGGCTGGTACTCCAGTTGATCCTGCAACGACGGTCGATGAGCTCGGAGTTGCAGAATGCCTTGCGCCGTGGCGAGCTGCAGGTGCTCTATCAGCCAATCATCGAG
Organism: Pseudomonas sp. PvP089; assembly: GCF_017875165.1. Taxonomy (NCBI): domain Bacteria; kingdom Pseudomonadati; phylum Pseudomonadota; class Gammaproteobacteria; order Pseudomonadales; family Pseudomonadaceae; genus Pseudomonas; species Pseudomonas sp. PvP089. The sequence goes on along the minus strand of NZ_JAGGME010000001.1, from coordinate 6,337,071 downwards.
CTCGACAGCCGGCGTTGCGTGGGTGCCGAGGCGCTGGTGCGCTGGCGTCGACCGGACGGCACCCTGACCAGCCCGGACTTGTTTATTCCGCTGGCGGAGAACACCGGGCAGATTCGCCAGATCACCGATTTTGTCCTGCAACGGGTGCTTGAACAGCTTGGGCAGCTACTGCGCTCGCACCCCAAACTGTACATATCGATAAACCTGGCGGCATGCGATGTGATGGTGCCGCGTATTGGTCGGGTGGCGGCCCGCCTGTTGGCCTTGCATCGAGTGGCACCCAGCCAGATTGCCTTTGAGGTGACCGAGCGTGGCCTGATCGATGTGGTGGTAGCCCGTGACAACCTGCAGGCGCTGCGCGCCGTCGGGCATCAGGTGCTGATCGACGATTTTGGTACGGGTTATTGCAGCCTGGCCTACCTGCAGACCTTGCCGGTGGACTGCCTGAAAATCGACAAGGCGTTCATCGATGCCCTGGGCCATGATGCCGCCAGCAGCGGCGTTGCCCCCCATATCATCCGCATGGCCCATGACCTGCACCTGCGGGTGATCGCCGAAGGGATCGAGTTCGAGGACCAGGCGGTGCTGCTGAACAGCGAGGGGGTCAACTATGGCCAGGGCTGGCTGTTTGCCCGGCCTCTGAACGCCCGGCAATTTGCCGAGCTGGTGACCCGCGGGCACCTCCCGCGGCGGGTATAGGCGCGTTACCGCATTCAGACCGGCAACGCCATGTAGAACTGGGTCCCCTGCCCCGGTCGGGAAAATACACCCATGCGACCGCCGTGCAGCTGGACGATCTCCTTGCACAATGCCAGCCCCAGCCCAGCGCCGCCTTTCTTGCGACCTACCTGCACGAAGGGTTCGAAGATGCGCCCCTGCTGCCCATAGGCGATGCCCTCGCCGTTGTCCTCGACGCTGATGATGACCCGTTCCGCATGCCGCCGGGCATGCAGGCGGATACGCCCGCCGTTGGCAGTATGGCGGACGGCGTTGTGCAGCAGGTTGTCCAGCACGCGGTCCAGCTGGGCGGCATCGGCCTGGATGCGCGGCAGCGGCGCTTCCAGTTCCATGGTCAATTCGATCTGCTTGTGCGCTGCCTGCTCCGCAAACCGCAGTCGCGCCCGCTCAAGCAGCTCGTCGAGGGAGCATGGGGCCAGGTCCAGCTTCTGCAGCCCGCTCTGGTAGCGCGAGAAGTTCAGCAGGTCGTTGATCAGCTGGGTCAGGCGCTGCATTTCTTCGCCGATGGTTTCCAACAGGTCGTTCTCGCGCGCCTCGGGCGGGAATTTTACCCGCTCGCGCAACAGGCCGAAGGCCATGTGCATGCCAGTCACCGGGGTACGCAGTTCGTGGGAGGCGCGCAGCACGAACTCGCTGCGCACCCGCTCGAAGGCCCTTTGCTCGGTCACATCGTGCAGCACCATCACCGCACCCAGGATTGGCCCCTGCGGGTGGCTCACCGGGGTCAGGCTGTAGGTGAGCAGGCGTGATTCCTCATCAACCTCCATGTTCAAATCGTCAGGTGGGCGGTCGAGGTTGCCTCCGCGTAGCACCTGGCGCAGCTGTTGCTCAAGCTCGGGGCGCTGCAAGGCTTCTGCGAGGCTGCTGCCGACGCGGCTGTCGTTCCAGCCCAGCTGGCGCTGCGCTACCGGGTTGAGGTGCTCGAGGCGGCCTTGGCGGTCGATGATCAGCAGACCGTCGTCAATGCTGTCGAGCACGGCCTGTAGACGTTGCTGACCAGCCAGCAGTTCGTCAACGTTGGTGGCCTGGTGCTTGCGCAAGGCATCGGCCATCAGGCCAAAGCGACGGGTCAGCTGGTTGAGCTCGGACGCCTGAGTGACCGGCAAGGTGACGTCGAAATTGCCTTTGCCCAGCTGGTCGGCCGCCTTGGCCAAGGCTTCGATCGGCTGGCCGAAACGCCGGGCGATGTTGTGCGCGGTGATAAAGCCCAGTACCAGCACCACCAGGCCCATCAGGCCCAGTACACCGCTGACCAGCAAGGCTCGGTCACGGGTGCGTTCCTCGCTACGGGTAATCAGGTCCAATGCCTGCTTGTGGGAATCGATCAGGTCGCTGCGGACCTGGTTGAATGCGGCCCCCAACGGCTGATCGAGACCCATGCTGCGAGCGGGTGCGGCGCTGTCGCGATAGGCCTGGAGGAAGGCCTGGTAATTGCTGCTGGCCTTGCTGAAACCGGTGCGTTCACCGCCTTGCTCCAGCCCTTGATTGAGCAGGGCCTGGAAGTTTTCCTGTAGCAGCCGCAGGCTTTCCGGGGCGGTGTCTTCATCCAGGATCAGGGTCAGCTGTTCGCCCAGGTTCTGGCGCAACTTCAGGCCCACTTCCAGGGCATGGGTGGTTTCACGCACCAGCTGCTGTTGCACTGTGGCCATCTGCAGCACGCTGACCAGGCCCAGCAGGAGCCCTAGCAATGCCACGGTCACCAGCGCCGAGATGCTGAGGAAAAGCCGCGTGCGCAGCTTCATGGGTGGCCACTTCATAGGTTGTACTGCTTGCGCTTGCGGTACAGGGTTGAAGCATCGATGCCCAAGGTCTTGGCGGCTTGGTCCAGGGTGTCGCTGGCGGCCAGCACGGCGCCGATATGGGCGCGCTCCAGCTCATCCAGGCTCAGGGCGGCGCCCACGCGCGGGGCATTGCTGGCGGGTTGTTCGCCCATGCCCAGATGGCTGATTTCCACGCGTTCCTGCGGGCAAATGATGCTGGCCCGTTCCACCACGTTGCGCAGTTCGCGAATGTTGCCAGGCCATCGGTAGTTGAGCAGGGCCGAGCGTGCCTCGTCACTGAACCCGCGAGCGGGGCGGGAGTATTCCTTGACGAAGCGGGCAAGGAACCGGTCCGCCAGGGTGAGGATGTCCTCACTGCGCTCGCGCAGCGGTGGCAGGTGCAGTGTGATGACGTTCAGGCGGTACAGCAGGTCTTCACGGAAGCGGCTTTCGCGCACCATCTCTTCGAGGTTCAGGTTGGTAGCGGCCAGAATACGCACATCTGCACGTCGGGTAACCGGGTCGCCTACGCGTTCATATTCCTTGTCCTGGATGAAGCGCAGCAGTTTGGGCTGCAAGGTCAGCGGGAAATCGCCGATCTCGTCGAGGAACAGCGTGCCACCATCTGCCTGGCTGACCCGCCCCAAGGTGCTTTCGCTCGCGCCGGTGAAGGCGCCACGGGTATGGCCGAACAGCTCGCTTTCCATCAGCTCGGCGTTAAGCGACGGGCAGTTGATGGTCACGCAGGCTTTGCGTGCACGCTTGCTCCAGCCATGGATCGCCCGTGCCAGCTCGCCCTTACCGGTGCCGGACTCGCCCAGGATGAGGATGTTGGCGTCGGTGGTGGCGACCTGGCGGGCGGTTTCAAGCACCGCCATCATGGCCGGGCTATGGGAGTCGAGGCCGTCCTTGGGTTTGCGGACTTCACCTTCCAGGGCTTCCAGGCGCGCTGAAAGCTGGCGCACCTCCAGTTGCTTGGCCGTGGCCAGGCGCAACTGGTCGGGGCTGCACGGTTTGACCAGGTAGTCGGCAGCGCCGGCCTGAATCGCGTCTACCGCAGTGTCGATCGCCGAGTGCGCGGTAACGATCACCACGCGCATCCACGGGGCCTGGATACGCATCTGCGCCAGCACATCGAGGCCGTTGTCTTCACCGAGGCGTAAATCGAGGAAGCACAGGTCGAATACCTGTCGCTGCAGCAAGGTTTCGGCCTGGGCGGCGCTGTTGGCCGTGGCCACGCTGTATCCCTCGTCTTCCAGGCAGTAGCGGAAGGTGCGCAGGATCGCGGACTCGTCATCCACCAGCAGAATGCGGCCTTGGTTGTCCTGGGCTGATTCCATTTCCTGTGCTCCTTAGGGATAGATCTTTATTTAGTGTGGGAAAAATCGGGCAAGTTGCATGGTCAATTCTGAAGGATTCTGTCCTTTGCATGCTAGCCAACGGCCAAACGATACGTAAAAACCGCTATTTGCCAATGATTTACTTAGAGGCACGCACTGGCACATTGGTTGCGATGTTTTTCAGATTTTGCCTACGAAGGAGGAACAGCCATGCCCTTTTCCCTGCGTACTGCCGTTTTGGCAGCCACCCTGCTGCCAATTTTCACCCCGGCCGTGGCCGACCCGGTGCAGGACGCGCGCCTGGAAGGTGCCCTGCAAACCGCACTGGCACTGAACCGCATGCTCGACCCATTCCGTATAAAGGTTGAAGTGGACGGCAAGCAGGCGCGGCTTTCCGGTGAGGTGGAGAGCGAGGTCGAGCGGCAGCTGGCCGAAGATGTGGCCCGGGCCACCCGGGGCATCGAACACGTTGAGAACCAGTTGCAGGTCAATGCCCAACTGGTCGAGCGCCCGCTGGAGCAGCGTGCCTACGCCCAGCGCCTGGAGGACGCCACCCTGGCGGCGGTGATCCGCGCCCGGCTGTTGTGGAGCCGCACCACCGAAAAAGCACCTATAGAAGTACAGAGCAGCGACGGCGTGGTGACGTTGCGCGGCAGGGTCGACAGTGCCGAAGCCAAGGAGCTGGCAGGCGTGGTGGCGCGTACCACCGACGGCGTGCACTTGGTCAATAACCTGATCAGCCTCGATACCGCCGCCATGGCCAAAGCGCGGGAAACGCCGGTGGGGGCGCCAACCGGGCCGCAGCCGAGTGACAGCTGGATCATCGACAAGATCCAGAGCAGCTACCGCTTCAGCCGCAACCTCGATGGCCTGAACCTGAAGGTGGCCAGCGAATCGGGGATGGTCAGGCTGTCGGGTGAGGTGGTCAGCGCTGAGCAGAAAACCATCGCCGTGGAGATCGCCCGGCAGATCATCGGCGTACGCGGGGTAGATGCCGACCTGCTCAAGGTGGCGACCAAGGTTGAGGGGTGATCGTGCAATTCGCACGACCCTGTAGGCGACATCGTGCAGGATACGTCCTCGCGGTTCACTCGATGATTATGTAAGTGATTGATTTATAAGCATTTTAATTAAATCAAAAGGCTGGCATGCAGGCTGCAATTACCTGTTCAGGTTTGAACAAAAATTACAGCAGGAGGAGCCGGCATGAACCGCCAATCCGTCAACCGCTCACAGATCGCCGCACTGCCTTTGCGCCAGATGCTCACGCTTGGCATGGCGCTGCTGCTGACCTTGGCTGCTGGCCTCTTCTATTACAGCTGGCAGACAGCGCGTCTGGCTGACCAGGTGGCAGCTCAAACTGCCCTGTTGACGCAAATTCAGGCAACCCGTGCCAACACCCTGGTCCAGGCGGCTGACCGCCTGCCAGCGGGCCAGGCCACTGCCTCACCGGCCACCCTGGAAAATGTCGTACCCCGGGACCGCTGGGTTTTCTGACCTGCCGACCCGATCGATTCCGCAAAAAGAAAGGAGAACTACCATGCTGAGCTGGGCTATCACTTTCCTCATCATCGCCATTGTCGCTGCCGTACTGGGCTTCGGTGGTATAGCGGGCGCTGCGACGGGTATCGCCAAGATCCTGTTCATTGTCTTCCTGGTGTTGTTCGTAGCCTCCTTCTTCTTTGGACGTGGACGAGGTTGAAGATGGGCAGGAAGCTTTGTTCGGCCCTTGCCGCCGCCCTGTTGCTGGGCGGCAGCGCGGCGGCCATGGCGGCCAATGACGGCCAGGTCCGGGTCGACCAGTTGCTCGGCTCGGACCCGGAGTATCGGGATACCTGGCAGGACACGATCAAGGGCGAGGAACGACTGCCCGATTGGGTAGTCAATCTGACCGGTAGTGCCCAGCAGCAGATGTCTGCCGTCACCGAAGACGGCGACAAATACTTGGTCGGCCCCCTGTGTGAAAAACAGGACAACTGTACCTACAAGCGGCTGATCGTGGCCTTCAGCTGGGACAAGGATGATGCCTACGGGATGCTCGTGGAGGTACCCGAGGGTTTGCCCAGCGACAAATCGCCCACTCGCCATGCGCAGTACCGCTGGCTGGGCAAACCCGATGACGGCATGAAGGCGATGCTGCAGGAGCAGCTCAAACGTGACCCTAACTGGTACTGAGCATTTTTTTGCCGGTATTGCGGTGAAAGGGTATCGACTGTCACGTAATAGAAGCTGAACCTTTCTATAGTTCAGCCTTCTATGATGCGCCGCCCCGAGGAGGGGCAGCACATGACCAAGGGGCCGGGCTGTTCTGGTTGCTAGAGAACCGGAGTGGCCTAGGGGTACAGGGAGTGCCTCCAGCAATGGGCCGGGTCAGGAAAGGCGGAATCGGAAGTATCAGGTCGGCGGTGTCACAGGGACACCTTGCAGACCTGACTTCCGAGGAGCCATGTAGGAAACGTCCCTTCCCTTGCGCGTTTTTTCCCTCAAGACACATTTTGTCTCGACCGTACATCAACTTTTTTTCGACCTCGATGGCGCTTCTTCAAGTGTCATTTCCGCCATTCGGATTGTCGAACAGGCCATCTTTCATGTGCTTTGCATACCGTCAAATCTGCCGAAATATGGCGGTTTGGACTTGTTCGGGATTCCGAACGTTATAAATCAAGCACTTGCCGACGCTCTGTTTTAGTGCAAGTCGATATGCGTAAACGGCATGGGGTATGCGTTTCCGGCATTAGATTTCCCCCTTTGCCATCGCAATAGTTGCCGCCTTTTTCGCTGGCACGAGCGCCCTGTCGCTCGCCTGCGCTGTCCTTACATGAAGTCGCCGGAAGGAAGATTTGCTGCCCGTGACCTGGCCTATGGCTTTGTCACGGGCGTTTTCGTCCGGTGCCATGACCACTAGAACAAAGGGTAAAGACATGAAGAAGGCAAAACTGAGCCTCGCCTGGCAGATCGTCATCGGTCTGGTCCTGGGCGTTGCAATCGGCGCGCTGCTGAACCACTTCAGCGCGGAAAAGGCATGGTGGATCAGCAACGTTCTCCAGCCCGCCGGTGACATCTTCATTCGCCTGATCAAGATGATCGTCGTCCCGATCGTGATCTCGTCGCTGATCGTGGGTATCGCCGGGGTTGGCGACGCGAAGAAACTGGGCAGTATCGGCCTGAAGACCATCATCTACTTCGAAGTGGTGACCACTATCGCCATCGTCGTGGGTCTGGTGCTGGCCAACCTGTTCCACCCGGGCGCCGGCATCGACATGAGCACCCTGGGTACCGTGGACATCTCCAAGTACCAGGCCACTGCGGCTGAGGTGCAGCATGAGCACGCGTTCATCGAAACCCTGCTCAACCTGATTCCGTCGAACATCTTCGCAGCGCTGATGCGTGGCGAAATGCTGCCGATCATCTTCTTCTCGGTAATGTTCGGCCTGGGCCTTTCTAGCCTGCAGGCAGAACTGCGTGACCCGCTGGTACGCACCTTCCAGGCTGTATCGGAAACCATGTTCAAGGTCACCCACATGATCATGAACTACGCCCCGATCGGCGTGTTCGCCCTGATCGCCGTGACCGTGGCCAACTTCGGCTTCAGCTCGCTGCTGCCGCTGGCCAAGCTGGTGCTGCTGGTGTACTTCGCCATCGCCTTCTTCGCCTTCATGGTGCTGGGCCTGGTAGCCCGCGTGTTCGGCTTCTCGGTGATCAAGATCATGCGCATCATGAAAGATGAGCTGATCCTGGCCTACTCCACCTCCAGCTCCGAAACCGTGCTGCCGCGTGTGATCGAGAAGATGGAGAAGTACGGCGCACCGAAGTCGATCTGTTCGTTCGTGGTACCGACCGGCTACTCCTTCAACCTTGACGGTTCGACCCTGTACCAGAGCATTGCGGCCATCTTTATTGCCCAGCTGTACGGTATCGACCTGTCGTGGAGCCAGCAGTTGCTGCTGGTGCTGACCCTGATGGTCACCTCCAAAGGTATCGCCGGCGTGCCGGGCGTATCGTTCGTGGTCCTGCTGGCCACCCTGGGCAGCGTAGGCATCCCGCTGGAAGGCCTGGCCTTCATCGCAGGTGTCGACCGCATCATGGACATGGCCCGTACTGCACTGAACGTGGTGGGCAACGCCTTGGCTGCACTGGTCATCGCGCGCTGGGAAGGCATGTACGATGCGGCCAAAGGCGAGCAGTACTACGCCTCGCTGATGGCCGACAAAAAGGAAGCTGTAGTCGCTGGCGAAACCGCCAAGCGCTGAGCCTTACCGCTGTTTGATAAAGAGCCCCGACCTGTCGGGGCTTTTTGTTGTCTGTGAGATCTTGGGCCGCGTTGCGGCCCTATCGCGACGCAAGGCCGCTCCCACAAGGGCGGGCGTTCACCGATCTTTGTGGGAGCGGCCTTGTGTCGCGATACGAGGGGGCAGCCCTCGCCTGCGATCGCCAGTCAGGGGCTGCGATACGCTATCATTCGGGCATTTTTCAGGGGGTACACGCGGATGCTCAACGGCCTTTGGCTTGGCTTTTTCCTGGTGGCGGCGGTGTCCGCCCTGGCCCAATGGCTGGTAGGCGGGAACGCTGGCATCTTCGCGGCAATGGTCGAAAGCATCTTCGCCATGGCCAAGCTGTCGGTCGAGGTGATGGTGCTGCTGTTCGGCACACTGACCCTGTGGCTGGGCTTTCTGAAGATCGCCGAGAAGGCCGGTATCGTCGAATGGCTGGCCAAGGTGCTGGGCCCGCTGTTTGCCCGCCTGATGCCGGAGGTGCCGCCCGGCCACCCGGCTCTTGGCCTGATAACCATGAACTTCGCCGCCAACGGTCTGGGCCTGGACAACGCCGCCACGCCGATTGGGCTCAAGGCCATGCGCGCGCTGCAGGAGCTGAACCCCAGCAGCACCACCGCGAGTAACGCGCAGATCCTGTTCCTGGTGCTCAACGCCTCGTCGCTGACGCTGCTGCCAGTCACTATCTTCATGTACCGGGCCCAGCAGGGCGCGCCAGACCCGACCATGGTGTTTCTGCCCATCCTGCTGGCGACCAGCGTCTCGACCCTGGTCGGCCTGCTGTCGGTGGCAGTGATGCAGCGTTTGCGCCTGTGGGACCCGGTGGTACTTGCCTACTTCATCCCCGGCGCCTTGCTGCTGGGAGGGTTCATGGCCTTTCTCGGCACTTTGTCGGCGGCCGCGCTGGCCAGCCTGTCGTCTATCCTGGGCAACCTCACGCTGTTTGGCGTGATCATGCTGTTCCTGGTGATAGGTGCCCTGAAGCGGGTGAAGGTGTATGAAGCCTTTGTCGAAGGCGCGAAGGAAGGCTTCGATGTGGCCAAGAACCTGCTGCCCTACCTGGTGGCGATGCTGGTGGCGGTGGGTGTGCTGCGCGCCTCTGGTGCCCTGGAGCTGGCCCTGGACGGTATCCGTCATGCGGTGAACTGGATGGGCCTGGACACCCGCTTTGTCGAGGGCTTGCCCACCGCGCTGGTCAAGCCGTTCTCTGGCAGCGCAGCACGGGCCATGCTGATCGAGACCATGCAGACCCAAGGCGTGGACAGTTTCCCGGCCTTGGTGGCGGCAACGGTTCAGGGCAGCACCGAAACCACCTTCTACGTACTGGCCGTGTACTTTGGCGCCGTGGGCATCCAGCGCGTGCGCCATGCGGTAGGCTGCGCACTGCTGGCCGAGTTGTCCGGGGTGATCGCGGCGATCTTCGTCTGCTACTGGTTCTTCGCCTGAACCTTCAACTGATCCTGGTTGGCCTGGGCAATCGTCCAGTTCACCACCTGCCCCACCAGCTGGTCGCTGGCCTGACCAAAGCCGGCGACCACCGCTGATACCTGTTTGTCGGCAAGGGGCTGGCGAATCTCGAAGCGCTTGCTGGCCAGGATGCGCTGGTTGCGCCCCTGAACCAGACGGGCATCGTAGCGGATCACCACTTCCACCGCCCCGCCCGGGCGGTATTCACTCTGAAACGCCTGCAACTCGCCAGCCAGCTCGTAGTCGGCCTGCAGGTTGCTGTCGTCGGCACTCAAGCGCTGCACCTGGCCGTCACGCTGGAAACCATCGAGCAGGCGGTTGCGCAGCAGTACCGGGGCCGCATCGCTCCAGCGCGCGCCCTTGTAACTGCTGACCACATCGCCTTGGGGAATGACGGCAATGCGCGGGCCAGCCAACACCTCACTGGCCAGCGGCTTGTTCAGGCGCAATGACCAGTCCAGCGGCGCCGCTGTGCGGCTGGGCTGGTTCACCGGCAGGCGGTAGAGGTCGACGGGCTCGGTCTGGGGCAGGATCGAGCAGGCACTGGCCAGGCTCAGCGAGGCCGCCAGGGCCAGCAGGCGCAACGACGGTTTCATGGCTGGAACTCCTTGTTGTTGTCGCGGCCGAGCAGGTAGCCGCTCGGGTCGGCCTCCAGTTGCCGGGAAATGCCTTTGAGCGCGTTGAGGGTTTCGCGCAGCTCGCGAATGGCTGGGGTTAGCTGGTTCAGGCCTTGTGCGCCGTCGCCGAGGGCCTCGCTGTTGTTCTTGAGCAGGTTGTTGATGGTTGCCGTACTTTCAGCCAGTGACTGCATGGCCTGCTCGGCGCTGCCGATCGCCTGTTTGCCTTGGCTGCCGAGCAGGCCGTTGGCGTTGCGCATCAGCGCCTGGGTTTCGGCCAGGGTCGCGCTGGCCTGCTTGCCCACCTGCACCAGCTGTTCGATGGCCTCGGCGATGCCACCGTGCTGCCCGGCAAAGGCGCCGGTGGTCTTGTCGAGGTTGGCCAGGGTGTTGCTGAGGTGGCCGATGTTGTCTTCCGAGAACATCTGGTTGGCGTTGTGCAGCAGCAGGTTGACGTTGGTGACGAGATCGCTGCTGTCATTGAGCAGGCGCGAGATCGGCGACGGCGAGGCAATGATCACTGGCAGCTTGCCGTCCTTGCCCTTCAGTTCAGGGCTGTGCGGAGTGCCGCCGCTCAGCTGGATGAACGAGTTGCCTGTCACGCCGGCCAGGGTCAGCTTGGCCTGGGTGTCTTCTTTCACTGGGGTGTCGCCGCTCAGGCGCACCCGGGCCAGTACCCGACGCGGGTCCTTCGGGTCCAGCCGCAGGGTAGATACATCACCCACCTTGATACCGTTGTACTGCACCGGGCTGCCGCGCGACAGGCCGGAAACGGCTTCGTTGAACACCACTTCGTAATCCTTGAAGGCGTCATCGACACTGGACTTGGTCAGCCATAGGCCGAACAGCATGGCACCAGCCACCACCAGGACGGTGACCAGGCCGATAAGGACATGATGGGCTCGGGTTTCCATTGCTCAGCGCTCCTGCCTGGCACGGGTGGCAGCCTGCTCGGCTGCGCGCCCGCGTGGGCCGTGAAAGTATTCTTGAATCCAGGCGTCGTTGGTCTGCTCGACCTCGGCCAGCGGGCCGGCCACCAGGACCTTTTTTTGCGACAGCACCGCGATGCGGTCGGTAATGGTGTACAGGGTGTCGAGGTCGTGGGTGATGAGGAACACCGACAGGCCCAGCGCATCGCGCAGCGTCAGGATCAGCTGGTCGAATGCGGCGGCGCCGATCGGGTCCAGGCCGGCGGTGGGCTCGTCAAGGAACAGGATGTCCGGGTCCAGTGCCAAGGCGCGAGCCAGCGCTGCACGCTTGATCATGCCCCCTGACAGCGAGGACGGGTACTTGTCGGCGGCCGAGATTGGCAACCCGGCCAAGGCCAGCTTGACGCCGGCCAGGTGCTCGGCATCGGCGCGGGACAGCCCGGCGTGTTCGATCAACGGCAAGGCCACGTTTTCGGTGACGGTCAGCGAAGAGAACAGTGCGCCCTTCTGGAACAGCACGCCGAAGCGCCGTTCGACCAGTGAGCGCTGTTCTTCGCGCAGGCCCGCAAGGTCCTGGCCGAACACCTTGATCAGCCCTTCATTGGGCCGGCGCAGGCCAATGATGCTGCGCAGCAGTACCGACTTGCCGCTGCCCGAACCACCGACCACGGCCAGGATTTCGCCACGGTAAAGGTCCAGGTCGAGGTTTTCATGCACAACCTGGCGGCCGAAACGGTTGCAGATGCCGCGGGCTTCGATCACTTTTTCCCGAGCATTCACCAGCCCATCTCCATGAAGAACAGGGCGGCCACGGCGTCCAGGACGATGACCACAAAAATCGACTGCACCACCGCAGAGGTGGTGTGTGCGCCCACCGATTCGGCGCTGCCGCTGACCTTGAAGCCTTCGAGGCAGCCGATGGCGGCGATCAGGAAGGCGAAGAACGGCGCCTTGGCCAAGCCCACCAGGAAGTGCTGCACGCCTATATCGGTTTGCAGCAGCGAGAGGAACATCGCCGGCGAGATGCCCAGCGACAGGGCGCATACCACTGCACCGCCGACAATGCCGCAGATCATCGCGATGAAGGTGAGCAAGGGCAGTGAAATCAGCAGTGCCAGTACCCGTGGCACCACCAGCAGCTCCATCGGGTTCAGGCCCAGGGTACGGATGGCGTCGATTTCCTCGTTGGCCTTCATCGAGCCGATCTGCGCGGTGAAAGCGCTGGCGGTGCGGCCGGCCATGAGGATGGCGGTCAGCAGCACGGCGAACTCGCGCAGGAACGAGAACGCCACCAGGTCCACGGTGAAAATGGTCGCGCCGAATGCGGCCAGTACCGTGGCACCGAGGAAGGCCACCACCGCGCCCACCAGGAAGGTCAGCAAGGCGACGATGGGGGCCGCGTCCAGCCCGGTCTGTTCGATATGTGCCACAACCGGCGTGAGGCGCCAGCGGTGCGGTGTCAGGGCGCGGCGTAGCAGGGTCTCGAGGATGACACCGATGAAACCGAGCAACTGCATGGAGTCTTGCCACAGTGTGCCGACGGCACGGCCGATGCGTTCCAGCAGCATCAGCAGGACGTTGCGCTCGGGCTCCTTGACCGGGATGCAGTAGTCCTGGACCGAGCAGTAGACGTTCTTGAGCAGTGCGCGGCTGGCTTCGGGCAGGTCCTCGGCACAGTGTGACAGGCGTTCTGAGCCGAGCAGCTCGGCCAGCAGCGAGGCCCCGGCGGTGTCCAGGCGGCCCAGCTGGCTGAGGTCGGCGACGGTGTCAGCAGTGTAGTGCGCGCGTAGCTGCTCGCTCTCGCGCCTGAGGCTGGCGTAGTGCGCCAGTGTCCAGTCACCGGTTATGCGCAGGCAGGCCGGTTGGCTGCTGGCATCCAGGGTGGCGCTGGGTGGGGTCATAGGCTCCATGCAATTGACTCGGCGCTAAGGCTTAAGGGCTGATCATAGCGCAGCCGGCATGGGCTGTTAGGTGATTATGTGCTGTGTGTTGATGCCCCGGGGGCGCATAGCGCCCCTTTCATTTACTGCGCTGGCGTGTCGTCGACCACCTTGAAACGCAGTACCCCAATCACCTGGCCATCTTCGGTCAGCACCCTCACCTGCCACTTGCCCACCGGGTTTGGCGGGAAGTTCTGCTTGTGGGTCCAGGCCCGGTAGCCTTCCTTGCGCCCGCCATGGATGTCCAGGGCGATGCGGTCCACCTCTTTGCCGTCCTTTTGCCACACATGGTAGATCCGCTCGTTCAGGCCGCGTGGTGCGTTGATGGCGGTGTAGGCGTACAGGCCGCTGCTGCGTATGCGGCTGGCGGCAATTTCGTCCAGCGACTCGCCGGGCTGGCGGTTCAGCACTTCGGTACTCACCGCCACCTCGGTCATCCACAGGGTTGCTGGCGGTACCCAGGAGCGCAGCAGCCAGCCCCCGGCACCGACCGACAGGGTGACCAGCACCAGCGCCACGGCGCGGCGCCAGTTGTTGATCGGGAAGCTGCTGGCCAGGCTGGGGAAAGACAGCGCCATGGCCGCGATCAGGGCCAGCTTGAAACTCTGCGCGGTGGTCAGGTGCAGGATGATCGGCAGCGCGGTCAGCAGGGCGGCGAACAGCGTCAGGGTATGCAGCGCCAGGAACAGCCAGCGCCGTGGTGCCAGCCATTTGTAGTACAGCGGATCGATGATCGAAATCAGGCCTGCGGCACCGAGCAAACCGGTGAACACCAGCTGGCCGCTGTTCCAGGTGGTGGTGATGAAGAAGAACGGCAGCACGAAGAACAGCGTTTCCTGGTGGATCATCTGCGTCGCGTAGCGCAACAGCGGCTGCGGGATTTCGCGGTTGAAAGTACGCGCGAACAAGCCGGTGAGGGTGTTTTCCAGCATCAGCCAGACCCAACTGACCAGCATGAGCACGGCAACCCAGCTGGCCAGGCCGGCTTGGCGGTCGACCAGGATGAAGCTGCCTATACCGGAGAGAAAACCGCCGAGCGCGATGATGCCGGGGTAGCGTTTGAGCAGTTCGATGATGCGCTGGACGATATGGGGAATTTGGGGCATTAGGGGCTACAACAGAAAGGATGAGTTGGCTGTCCGGGCCCCTTCGCGGGCATGCCCGCTCCCACAGGGTTCGGCGATAATGCAGTCCCTGTGGGAGCGGGCGTGCCCGCGAAGGAGGCGGTACTGGCAAAAGGATACCGCCGATTCACCGCTGCCGTGTAGCACCACTCGGCCGTTCAGGCCCATGCCGCCGCCAGCGCAGCAACCCTGCTGCCAGGACCACCCCCACAAGCAAGGCGATCAAGCCGTAAAGCTCGTCATAGCCAAGCAACGGCTTCTCGATGCGCACATAGCCATCTTCCTTGAGCAGTTCTTTCAGCGCCTCGTTGGCCTGTTCAAGGCTGACCTGGCGCAACTTGCGCACCGGGTTCGCAAAACGCCCGTCGGTATAGTCGTTCAGCGCTCCCCAGTAGTAGTCGGCCAGGGCACTGTTGCCCTGGGTGCTCCAGCTTTCCTTGGCCACGCTGGCGTCCTTGATGCGGGCGAAGGTGTCCGGGTCGAGGCCTTCCTTGCGAAGGTGTTCGAACAGGGCCTGCATCACCTTCACTGCCTTGTCGATGTCATCGCGCTCCAGGTCGGCGTTGAGGCTGAGCAGGCCGGTGTCGCCAAAGCTCTCACGCTGCACCGTGGGTCCGTAGGACAGCCCGTTGCGCAGGCGCAGCTGGTCGTACAGCGCCCAGTCCAGGTAGCGTGACAGCAGGTCGAGGGTGGCCTGGTGGTCGTTGTCCAGCACCGGTTCGATGAACAGCCAGTGCAGCTTGACGCCATCGCCCAGCCAGCCGCGGGTCAGGTCGCGACGCTGCTCCGCCTGTTGGGTGATGCTTTCAAGGTTGCGGCGCTCTTCCGGTTCAGTGGCGGGTAGCTCGCCAAAGGTGCGCTCCAGATAGGCCGGTAACAGGCGGTCAAGGCCACCGACCATGATCAGGGTCATGTTGTTGGCGGCGTACCAGCGATCACGCAAGGCTTGCACCTGCTCCAGGGTCATGTCGTCGATATTGGAGCGCTCCGGGCATTTCAGGCCCAGCTCGGTGGCCAGCTGGTCGCTGGCAGGGTGGCCGATGTCCTGGCGGTCGAGCCAGCGCTGCAGGTGGCCATAATGGCCGCCATCTTCGCGCTCGATGATGCGCTTGGCAGTGGTCAGGGCTTTGGCGTCGATGCGGGTATCGCGGATAACCGCCAGCAGCAGGTCGAGGACCTTGCGCTGGTTGCGCGCCGGGGCTTCGATGACAAAGGTGGTGTCGGCGCTGCTGGTGTAGGCGTTCCACTCGCCACCCAGCGCTTGCAGGCGCTCTTCGAGGCCGCCCTCGCCCGTTTCGTCAATGCCGCTGAACAGCAGGTGCTCAAGCAAGTGAGGCAGTTCTTTCTGCTCGCAATCGAAGTCGTCCAGGCCCACCCCGACCACCAGGCGGATTGCCACGTGGTCACGTTCGTAGCCGTTTTTCAGGATGATCTGCAGGCCATTGGGCAGCAGGTAGCCCTCGACTCGCGAGCGGTCGAGGGCCAATGAGGGCAGGCTGCAGATCAGCAGGCAAACGAACATCAGGCAACGCATGGGCGAGCGAGGGTCCTTTTGTAGGCAGAATCAGGGCAGACGGGCTTCGTCCGGTACGCTGTCGAGCATCAGGCCGCCGGTGTCCGAGCCGCCTAGTACCACATAGGCACTGCTGCAGAACAAAGAGTTCAACCGTTTCATGTCGGCAATCAGTTCCAAGTGTAGCGAACTGGTCTCGATGCTTTGCACCACCTTACGCTGCAAGCGGCTGACATGGGCGTGCGCCAAGCGCCGTTCCTGGGCGCGAAAACGGCGTTTTTCCCGCAGCAGCAAGCGGGCGCTTTCCGGGTCGGCGCTGAGAAACACCGACAGGCCCAGGCGCAGGTTGGCCAGTAATTGCTCCTGCAGGCCGGTCAGCTCCTCCAGGCCTGTCTGGGAAAACTCCCGGCGCTGGCTGGTTTTTTGCTGCTGGACCTTGCGCAACATGCGCTCGATCAGGTCGCAGGCCAGCTTGAGGTTGATTGCCAGTTCGATGATCTCCGCCCAGCGGCGGTTGTCCTGCTCGCTAAGGTCTTCGCGGGACATCTGCGCCAGGTACAGTTTGATCGCGCTGTACAGGGCTTCGGCGTCTTCGGCCAAGGCGCGAACCTGCTGTGGCAGGGCGGTCTGGGTTCCGCGCAGGGCGCCGAGCATGGCTTCGAGCAGGCTGTCGACGATATCGCCCAGGCGCAGGGTTTCGCGGGCGGCGTTGGCCAAGGCCAGGCTGGGCGTTTCCAGTGCCGAAGCGTCCAGATGGCGTGGGCGCACTTGCCCGTTACCGGTTTCGCGCTCAGGCAGCAGTGTATTGCACAGCCGGCCCATGAGTTTGACTGTGGGTAGCATCAGCAGGCAGCGCAGCGTGTTGTAGAGCAGGTGAAAGCCGATGACCAGCTCTTGTGGGCTGAAGCTGAGCGAGTCCATCCACTCCACCAGTGGGTGCAGCACCGGGATGATCAGCACCAGGCCGAACAGCTTGTACAGCAGGCTGCCCAAAGCTACCCGGCGCCCGGCGGTGTTCTGCATGCTGGTGCTGATGAAGGCCAGCAAGCCACTGCCGATGTTTGCGCCGACCACCAGGCCGATGGCCACCGGCAGGCTGATGACTTCGGCGCCGGCCAATGTCGCAGTGAGCAGTACGGCGGCCAGGCTGGAATAGGAAATCATGGCGAACATGGCGCCTACCAGGGCGTCCAGCATGATGTCGCCGGTCAGCGAAGCAAACAGCACTTTTACGCCTTGTGCATGGGTGATAGGCGCAGCTGCCTGCACGATCAGCTCCAGCGCCAGAATGATCAGGCCAAGCCCGATACCTACCCGACCTAATTGGCCAGCGCGCGTCTGCTTGCGCGAGAGGAAGAAAATAACGCCCAGGAAGATCAGCAGCGGTGACAGCCACGACAGGTCGAAGGTCAATACCCGGGCCATCAACGCGGTACCCACATCGGCACCCAGCATGATCGCCAGGGCCGGGGTCATGGCCATCAGGCCCTGGCCGACGAAAGACGTGACCAACATGGCGGTGGCGTTACTGCTTTGCACCATGGCGGTGACCAGAATACCGGCTATGAAAGCCAACGGACGCTTGTCCATGTTCTGGCTGATGATGCGCCGCAGGTTCGAACCGAATACCCGAAGGATGCCGGTACGCACGATGTGGGTGCCCCAGACCAGCAGCGTCACGGCCGAAAGCAGGTTGAGCAGGGTCAACATGGCGAAGGCCCCCTGTTGCACTGGCCCATAGGGCCCAGAAAAAGAAACGTGAGCGTTTGAAGAATTTTCGGTGCTCACTCAAAGCTTTAGTTGTTTTGCGCAGCTGTCGCCAGCTTCGCATGGCAGTCATTTATTTGAAACACATGGAAATGAATGATTGCCTGTGCGCGCTTTTTTGCGGGGTGAACCCGCTCCCACAGGGATCGTGTTCAGAAAGCGGGCATGAAAAAGGGCCCCGAACGAAGGGCCCTTTGGTTTTCCTGCACTCCCTGGTTTTATTGACCCGGGATGTCCTTGCGCAGTTTCACCGGCTCCTGTTCTGTGCCTTTCTTGCGGGCCGAGGCAGTGCGCATGCGGATGTTGATAGCTTCCACTGCCAGCGAGAAGGCCATGGCGAAGTAGACATAACCCTTCGGTACGTGCACCTCGAAAGCCTCGGCGATCAGCACGGTACCGACCACGATCAGGAACGACAGTGCGAGCATTTTCAGCGACGGGTGTTTGTCGATGAAATTGCTGATCGCACCGGCGCACAGCATCATCACCAGCACGGCTACGACGATGGCGGCGATCATCACCGGTACGTGGGAAACCATGCCCACTGCGGTGATTACCGAGTCCAGCGAGAACACGATGTCGATGATGGCGATCTGGATAATGGTGTAGAAGAACTTGCCACCTGCGCCTTTTGGCTCATCCGGGCTTTCGTCCTCGCCTTCCAGGCCGTGGTAAATCTCTTGCGAGCTTTTCCACAGCAGGAACAGGCCACCGAAGAACAGGATCAGATCACGTCCGGAGATGCCCTGGCCGAACACCACGAACAGGTCGGCAGTAAGGCGCATGACCCAGGTAATCGACAGCAGCAGCATGATGCGGGTAACCATGGCCAGGGCCAGGCCAAAGATCCGGGTGCGCGGCTGCATGTGCTTGGGCATGCGGCTGACCAGGATCGAGATCATGATGATGTTGTCGATACCGAGGACGATCTCAAGCGCGGTAAGGGTAAAAAAGGCAACCCAGATTTCCGGGCTGGTCAGCCATTCCATGTAATTTCCTTCGAGCGGTAATGGCGACGCGCCCCGGTGGGACGCGTCGCGTAGGTGATACGTCAGTATTAAAGACTACTGAACAGCGGGAAAATCCCCATCAGCAGTGCGGCGAGCATTATGCACAGGCATACCAGCACTGCCCACTTGAGCGTGAAGCGCTGATGATCGCCGAACTCGATACCGGCCAGGGCCACCAGCAGGTACGTGGAGGGTACCAGCGGGCTGAGCAGGTGTACCGGCTGCCCGACGATCGACGCACGGGCCATTTCCACCGGGGTGATGCCGTAGTGGCTGGCGGCTTCGGCCAGCACGGGCAGTACGCCGTAGTAGAAGGCATCATTGGACATGAAGAAGGTGAACGGCATGCTCACGATCGCGGTGATTACCGCCAGGTATGGGCCCAGCGCTTCTGGGATGACTGCCAGCAGGCTCTTGGACATGGCGTCGACCATGCCGGTACCCGACAGGATGCCGGTGAAGATGCCGGCGGCGAAGATCAGCCCGGTCACGGCCAGCACGCTGCCAGCGTGGGCGGCTATACGGTCCTTCTGCTGTTGCAGGCACGGGTAGTTGACGATCATGGCGATGCTGAAGGCGATCATGAACAGCACTGGCAGCGGCAGCACACCGGCGATCAGCGCGACCATCAGGGCGGCGGTCAGCGCACCGTTGAAGTACAGCAGTTTGGGCCGACGTGCTTCCGGAAATTGCGAAACGGTGATTTCGCTGTGGTCGATGTCATCGGTCGGCAGGTGCAGCTCGCCCAGGCGGGCACGTTCCCGTTTGCCGTACATGTAGGCAATGGCCAGGATCGCCAGCACGCCGAACAGCATGGCCGGGATCATTGGCACGAAGATGTCCGACGGGTCGACGTGCAGGGCGCTGGCGGCGCGGGCAGTGGGGCCACCCCACGGGGTCATGTTCATGACCCCGCCGGCGAGAATGATGAGGCCGGCCATGATCCGCGGGCTCATCCCCAGGCGGCTGTACATGGGCAGCATGGCGGCGCAGCAGATCATGTAGGTCGTGGCGCCGTCACCGTCGAGGGAGACCACCAAGGCCAGCACGGCAGTGCCGACAGAGACTTTGAGCGGGTCGCCCTTCACCAGCTTCAGGATCTTGCGCACGGCCGGGTCGAACAGGCCAGAGTCGATCATCAGGGCGAAGTACAGGATGGCGAACATCAGCATCACGCCGGTAGGTGCGAGCTTGCTGATGCCTTCGAGCATCATGGGGCCGATCTTGGCAGAAAAGCCCCCGAACAGGGCAAACAGGATGGGTACCAGAATCAACGCGATCAAGGCCGACAGGCGCTTGGTCATGATCAGGTACATGAAGGTGATGACCATGGCAAAGCCGAGGAAGGTCAGCATGGCAATACTCCAGGCGTGGCGCGGCGAAAGGAAAGTCGATTCGGGCGGATCAGCGCGTCAGGCGCTGCGCGGGGAGCATGCGGAGAGGTACTGCAGGAAGGCGGGCACAGGAATACATCAGAATCACCATTGTTGTTGTTGATTGGGCCGGGCGCGGTTTTTACCGGTGCCCTGGCTGACCGGTCTTGTGCCGGTGGTGGGGGCTATCCTATGAGGGCAAGCTTTCAGCCAGCTTTCGCTGAAGCAAAGGCGACGAGAGGTAGGTGATGCAGAATGTGACCGAAGGGGGCTGTCATTGCGGCGCCTTGCGTTACCGATTGGAGGGTGACCTGACAGACGTTGCCCACTGCCATTGTACGATCTGCCGCCGGGTAAGCGGCGGGCTGGTGGTCACCTGGCTCACCCTGCCCGGTTCGGGGTTCAAGTGGCTGGCGGGCGAACCCAACTGCTATGTGGCGCCGGCCAGTTGCAACCGGTACTTCTGCGGGCATTGCGGGGCGCATGTGGCGCTGGTGACTACGCACAGCCCTGAGACGGTTGACGTGACGGTGGCGACGCTGGATCACCCCGAGCGGGTGCGGGCCACCCGGCATATCTGGGTGGGTAGCCGGCTGCCCTGGTTGCATCTGGATGAAGATTTGCCAGAAGAGGATGGCGAAAGCCAGTAAGCAATTGTGCTGGTGCTGCAGGCCCTATCGCCGGCAAGCCAGCTTCTACAGGGACTGCGCAGTACTCAAGGCCTGTGCAGAATGTGTGGGAGCTGGCTTGCCGGCGATAGGGCCGGTACAGCCTTCCTTACAATTGCAGGCCACCCGCAGCTTTATGCAGCGCCCGCAAATGCTCACCGATCTGTTTCACATTGGCCTCGACGGCGGCAATTTCCTTGGCGCGCGATGGCTCCAGCAATGCCCTCACCTCTTTGTCCAGGCTGGTACTCAAGCGCAACAGCTGTGCCTGGCGTTCGCTGCTCACCTGCTCAAGGTGCTTACGCTCCTCGGGTTGTGGCAGCCCGTAGCCTTTGGCATCGAGCAATTCTGCAGGGCGGCTGAGGAAACCGCTGTTCGCGAGCATCTGCTTGAGGGTGGCGTCAGCTTTGTTGATGCTGCCATCTTTCAGCGCCGCTGCATTCAGGTAGCGCTGCTTGACCTCGTCCTGGGCCAGCAGCAACTGCCGGCGCAGGCTGGCCTGTTCCAGCAGCAGCAACGCAGCGCTGGTTCGCAGGTCGGCTTTGGCGAACCAGGGGCGGCGTTGCTCGGCATCCAGGGCCAGCCAGTCTTCCACCAGGGCCTGCTTGATCGGCAGCTGCTTCCTCAGTACCTCGAACATCGCCTGGTAGCGGTCGCGGTAGGAATCGAAGCGGTAGCCAAGGCGTAATGCCTCGCGCGGGTTGTCCAGCACGCTGGTATCGGCCAGCCCCCTGCCCTTGAGCACGGCCAGCAAACCGTTGGGCATGATGCTGTCGAGGTCGTTCAGGCGTGGGTTGGCGGTGCCGCTGCGCAGCAGTTTCAACGACTCCACCGCACAGTTGTTGGACAGGAACCAATAGTTGCCGTCATAGCTCCAGTGCATCTCGGCTGCCTGACGCACCAGGCTCTCGACTTCTTCGCGGCTGAGCCTCAAGGGTACCGAGGCCAGGCTACGCAGTTCGGTCTTGGTGTACTCATCGATCACCTGCCCCAGCGGCAGTACGAACAATCGCGAGGGGTAGACACCGACCAGGCCGTCCCAGCTGGACAGCTGCACATCGTTGACGAAGGCGCGGTACGACAGCACCAGGCTCTGGTCGAGGTCAAGGCGGCAGTCCGGCCCGCGTGGGCGGCCGGGCTTGCAGATCACCAGGCGCAGCATGCTGTGGCCCCAACGGCTGACCAGGTTCTGGTTGGCTTCGGCCAGCAGGTAGTCCACTTCATAGACCCGCTCGGGATCGATTTCACCCAACGGCTGGCGAGCGAAGTCGCTGCCAGCGTTGATGAACGGCAGGCCCTTGGCGCAAGTGTCCTGTTGGGGGGCCCAACCGAAGTGCTCGCGCAGATACTGGTTCAGCGCCGGGCGGCGACAACCGTAGCTCGGGTCGAGGAGAAAATACTCCATGTTGACCGCGATGTACTCCTTGGGGCTGCTCAGTTCATAACTGTCGGGGCTGCGCACGAACTGGCCGTTGTGCTGTTCGCGCTCGCCGCGTCGGCCCACGTACTGCTGCCAGCCAGCCAGGTCGAGCAGGCGCGGGTCGTCGCTAAGGGTGAAGCGGCGCTCGGCTTGGCCGCGGCACGCTTCTGGCAGGCCGATCTTGCCCAGCGTGCCTTGCTGGCGCTTGCAGCGGGCAATCAGCGAATTCTCGGCAGCGGGCCACAGGCGGGCACGGTCGTAGATATGGGTGAGCTCATGCAACACGGTGGCCAGCAGTTCTTCACGCACTGTGCCGTGTGGGCGATTGGTACGCTCGGTTGCGGCGCTGCCGTCGGTGAGGCTGGGCAGCAGGCGACGGTTGAGCTCAAGGGTGGACACCAGCGATGCCTGGCCGTAGGCATCGGCCGGCATGGTGTCGCTCCAGCTCACCCGCACGCGGCGGTCCAGCTGCTGCTTGAAGCGAGGGGGCAGTTTGCCCATGGCCTCGTCAAGCAGTGCCTGGGTGGCTTGGGTTTGTTGTGGGTCGAGGCCCGATGCCTGCAGCTGGAGCTGCAGGTCGGCCAATGCGGGCGTACCGAGCAGCGTCAGGGCGCAGCCGAGCAGCCAGGTACGCATGCGGTTCACAGCGCGAGGATGGCTTCAGCCAGTACCTGGTCGCTGGCGCCACGTGCTTCAGGCACACGCTCGCGCAGAGTGTTGAAGGCGGCCTCAAGCTGGACACCGCGAATGTCGCCATTGCTGGCGACGAAGCTGGCGGCGTCATCGTGCGCTTCGCGGACTACTTTGGAGTCGCGAATCGAGGTGGTGGTGTCTGAGGTGAAGTCGATCGAGCGGCCAAAGGCACGCACGATGATGTTGCTGGTGGCCACCAAGGTCTGTGCATGGGCCAGGTCGGCCAGCAGCAACATGCCGAGGCTAGCGGCAATCAGCGGTTTACGCATGGAGCATCTCCGAAAAAATACAGGGAGTCAGATGTAGCTATTGGACGAGAATTGCCTGCGCCAGTTCCAGGTCGCCGACGGCGTGCTGTGAACAATTGTGGCGTAATGATTCCAGCGCGGCTTCCAGCCGAACACCGCGGATCTGGCCGTCGCTGGCAACGAAGGCAGCAGCATCATCGCGCGCCTGGCGAACCAGCTTGCGATCGAACGGTGCGCTGGTGACCTGGCTGGTGACATAGCCAGTGATGACCATGCCTTGCGTGGTGGTATCCATGGCATGGGCACTGGCCATACCTGCAACAGAGAACAGCAGTGGCAACAGATAACGCATGGGCTCTACAACGGCTGGGAACGTGGGTGACAGAAGCGCGTGTAACTGGGCAGGTGCTGAGCAGCGCAGTTGCACGGCTTATTCGGGGTCAGAGCGCCAGGATAGCCTGGGCCAATTGCGCGTCGCTGGCTTGCAGGTCAGGCATCTGCGAACGGATGTGCAAAAAAGCGCTTTCCAGCTTGGCCCCACGGATGTCGCCCTGGCTGCCAACGAAGCTGGCGGCGTCGTCACGGGCGGCCTGCACGATCTTGTCGTCTTTGAACGAAGAGGTGACGTCGGAAGTGGCATCGGTGGATGCGGCCACTGCGCCAACAACGGCGTCGGTGGTGACAACGAAGCTGGTGGCGTTTGCGGTGCCGGCCAGGCTCAGCATCAGGGCGGCGCCAATCAGGTATTTACGGGACATGATGGTGGACTCCTGGACTAGGGTCGGGTGGTGGTGCTTATCGGACGCTGACACAGCTCGTCACGGTACGTTTAACAGCGGCTTTCAACAGACTGTTAAGCCAAGCGTATCACGCGCCGTTGTTTGTGGAAGTTAATGAACGGCACGCCAGTAAACTGTGCTGGCTTGTTTTGTGTTTATAAAAACTGTACCTATTGACCTTGAAGCGCTCTGCCGCGCGGCCTGGACATAAAAAAACCCGTCGCAGTCACCTGCAACGGGTTTGGGAATTCGCGGTGCCGGCCTAAGCCGGCAAGCCGGTGCTTAGCGCCAGAAAGGCTTGCTCAGCTCTTCGTAACGCTGCGACTCGCTGATACCGGCGTCGGCCAGCAGACGGCTGTCCAGGCGAGCCAGTTGACGGCGGCTGGCCATACGGCGCTGCCACAGCAGCAGGGTAGACAGCGCGCGCAGCGGCATCGAGGTGTTGGATTGCTGAGCGTTGCTTTCAAAAACCAGACCGGAACTGAGGGTACGTTCCATGATGCTTCATCCTTCCGCTTATGGCGGGATTAGGTAGTGATTTAACTGATGCCAATGATCCTCCTCTGCTGTCCATAACAGTAGATACAGTTCTGTAGTAAGACGATGGCTCAGTTAACTGTGTAACCCTACTGTTGCACTCGAAAATGGCGTAACTGTACCGGTCCGCACTTTGTTGGTGCGTTTTAACGTTGGATAGCGGCGTTTACAGGTATAGCGAGGCAAGGCAACCAGTACAGTAGTACAGTTTTATTTGGTCGCAGTGAATGGGTGTACGAGTAGAAGGATTTGACTGTCATGGCCCTTTTGCGGGTTTGCCCGCGAAGAGGCCGGAACAGCAGAAGCAGGGCTGCTGTTCCGTCCGGTATTTGGGTCAGCTAGCCAGCATACGACCAGTTTCTTCCAGATTTTCGTGCCAGCTCAGCGCTTCGCGCAGGATGTGCGGGGTATGGCCGCCACGCTGGCACGCACGCTCGAAGTAATCGTTCAGCGCAGCGCGGTAGTCCGGGTGCACACAGTTGTCGATGATCGCCCGTGCCCGCTCGCGAGGCGCCAGGCCACGCAGGTCGGCCAGGCCTTGCTCGGTGACCAGGATGTCTACGTCATGCTCGGTGTGGTCGACATGGCTGACCATCGGCACCACGCTGGAAATCGCGCCGCCCTTGGCAATCGACTTGGTGACGAATACGGCCAGGTGGGCGTTGCGGGCGAAGTCACCCGAGCCGCCGATGCCGTTCATCATCCGGGTGCCGCACACGTGGGTGGAGTTAACGTTGCCGTAGATATCGAACTCCAGTGCGGTGTTGATCCCAATGATCCCCAGACGACGTACCACTTCCGGGTGGTTGGAGATTTCTTGCGGGCGCAGCACCAGCTTGTCCTTGTATCGCTCCAGGTTGCCGAAAACGTCGGCATTGCGGCGGCCGGACAAGGTGATCGAGCTGCCCGACGCGAAGCTCAGCTTGCCGGCGTCGATCAGGTCGAAGGTGGAGTCCTGCAGTACTTCGGAGTACATGGTCAGGTCTTCGAACGGCGACTCGATCAGGCCGCACATCACCGCGTTGGCGATGCTGCCAATACCGGCTTGCAGTGGGCCGAGCTTGTTAGTCATGCGGCCAGCTTCAACTTCTTGCTTGAGGAAGTTGATCAGGTGGTCGGCGATGCCTTGGGTTTCGTCATCCGGCGGCAGTACGGTGGACGGGGAGTCCGGCTGGTTGCTGATGACAATGCCGACAATCTTGGCCGGGTCGATCGGGATGGCGGTGCTGCCGATGCGGTCGTCGACCTTGACCAGTGGGATTGGCGTGCGGGTCGGGCGGTAGGTCGGGATGTAGATATCGTGCAGGCCTTCGAGGTTGGGGTTGTGCGAGAGGTTGATCTCGACAATCACCTGCTTGGCAAAGATCGCGAAACTGGCCGAGTTGCCTACCGAAGTGGTTGGCACGATGTGGCCTTGCTCGGTGATGGCCACGGCCTCGATCACCGCAATGTCCGGAAGCTTTAGCTGCTGGTTGCGCAGTTGTTCGACAGTTTCCGACAGGTGCTGGTCGATGAACATCACCTGGCCGTCGTTGATGGCCTTGCGCAGGGTGCTGTCAACCTGGAACGGCATGCGGCGAGCCAGCACGCCGGCCTCGGTCAGCTGCTTGTCCAGGTCGTTGCCCAGGCTGGCGCCGGTCATCAGGCTGATTTTCAGTGGCGACTGCTTGGCACGTTCGGCCAGGGCATGCGGTACGGCCTTGGCTTCGCCGGCGCGGGTGAAACCGCTCATGCCGACGGTCATGCCGTCCTCGATCAGACCAGCGGCATCAGCCGCACTCATTACCTTGCTGTGCAGGGAGGACAAGCGGATACGATCACGGTACATGGATTGTTATCTCGGGCTACTGAAACTACTGCAGCGCAGTCTAGAGATTTCGCCCATTGCCGTCCCACGACCATGGTCGTATGAGAAGCCTTGAAGTCGAGCCGTTGATCCGGATCAATAAAAGGAAAGCCCCGGCAGAATCTGACCGGGGCTTCCTTTATATCAGTTGGTTTGCAGCCGTGGTTTTCACTCCACGGCCTTCACCATGTCCTCGATGACTTTCTTGGCGTCACCAAACACCATCATGGTCTTGTCCAGGTAGAACAGTTCGTTGTCCAGGCCGGCATAGCCGCTGGCCATGGAGCGCTTGTTGACGATGATGGTCTTGGCTTTGAACGCTTCGAGGATTGGCATACCGGCAATTGGCGATTTGGGGTCGTTCTTCGCCGCCGGGTTGACCACATCGTTGGCGCCCAGCACCAGCACCACGTCGGCCTGGCCGAATTCGGCGTTGATGTCGTCCATCTCGAACACCTGATCGTACGGTACTTCGGCCTCGGCCAGCAGCACGTTCATGTGCCCGGGCATGCGGCCCGCCACGGGGTGGATGGCGTACTTCACGGTTACGCCGTTGTGGGTCAGCTTCTCGGTCAGCTCCTTCAGCGCGTGCTGGGCACGGGCCACCGCCAAGCCGTATCCCGGGACGATGATCACGCTGTCGGCGTTGCTGAGCAAGAAGGTGGCATCGTCGGCCGAACCGGACTTCACGGGGCGCTGCTCTTTCGAGCCTTGCGCCGCGCCGGCGTCGGTATCGCCGCCAAAGCCCCCAAGGATGACGTTGAAGAACGACCGGTTCATCGCCTTGCACATGATGTACGAGAGGATGGCGCCGGACGAACCCACCAGGGAGCCTGCGATGATCAGCATCGAATTGTTCAGGGAGAAGCCGATACCGGCCGCCGCCCAGCCCGAATAGCTGTTGAGCATCGACACCACCACGGGCATGTCGGCGCCGCCGATCGGGATGATGATCAGCACGCCCATGACGAAGGCCAGGGCCAGCATCAGGGTGAAGGCGCTGTAATGACCAGTGAAGGTGAACAGCAGGCCCAGGGCGATGGTGGTCAGACCCAGGATCAGGTTCAGCTTGTGCTGGCCGGGGAACTGTACCGGTGCGCCCTGGAACAGGCGGAACTTGTACTTGCCCGACAATTTGCCGAAGGCGATAACCGAGCCGGAGAAGGTAATGGCGCCGATGGCTGCGCCCAGGAACAGCTCCAGGCGGTTACCGGTGGGGATCGGGTCGGTGATCGCGGCAACGATGCCCATCGACTGCGGCTCCAGCACGGCAGCGATGGCAATGAACACCGCAGCCAGGCCGATCATGCTGTGCATGAAGGCGACCAGTTCCGGCATCTTGGTCATCTCGACGCGCTTGGCCATGATCGAACCCGCGGTAACACCGACCAGCAGGCCGACGATGACATAGCCAATACCGGCGGTGGCCAGCTCGGCGCCCAGCTTATAGATGAGGCCAACCGTGGTGAGCATGGCGATGCCCATGCCGATCATGCCGAACAGGTTGCCGCGCCGTGAGGTGGTTGGGTGCGACAGGCCCTTGAGCGCCTGGATGAAGCACACCGAAGCGACCAGGTACAGAAGTGTTACCAGATTCATGCTCATGCTTACTTCTGCCCCTCGTTCTTGGCTTTCTTCTTGAACATCTCAAGCATGCGGCGGGTGACCAGGAAGCCACCGAACACATTGACCGCAGCCAGGGCTACGGCGAGAGTGCCCATGAGCTTGCCGGCTGGGGTCACAGTCAGCGCGGCAGCAAGCATGGCGCCGACGATTACGATGGCAGAGATGGCATTGGTCACGGCCATCAGCGGCGTGTGCAACGCCGGGGTGACGTTCCACACCACGTGGTAGCCCACATAGATGGCCAGCACGAAGATGATCAGGTTGTAGATGCCATGGGAAATCAGCATGTCTTCCATTGTCGTGCTCCTTAGCCGTTCTTGCGGACGACTTGACCATCACGGCACATGAGGCAGGCCGCGACGATGTCGTCTTCGAGGTTGATGACCAGTGCGCCGTCCTTGTCGAACAGCAGTTTCATGAAGTCCAGCAGGTTGCGCGCATACAGCGCCGAGGCATCGGCACCCAGCTGGGCCGGCAGGTTGGTCGGGCCGACGATGGTCACGCCATTCTCCCGTACTACCTGATCAGCAACGGTGAGTGGGCAGTTGCCACCCTGGGCTGCGGCGAGGTCGATGACCACCGAGCCGGGCTTCATCTGCGCCACGGTCTCGGCACTGAGCAGGGTCGGAGCCTTGCGGCCGGGGATCAGTGCGGTGGTAATGACGATGTCCGCCTGCCTGGCTCGCTCGTGCACGGCTTGGGCCTGGCGTTGCATCCAGCTGGCTGGCATCGGTCTGGCGTAACCGCCGACGCCTTCGGCGCACTCGCGCTCCTCATCGGTCTCGTAAGGCACGTCGATGAACTTGGCACCCAGCGACTCGATTTGCTCCTTCACTGCCGGGCGTACGTCGGACGCTTCGATCACCGCACCCAGGCGCTTGGCGGTGGCGATGGCCTGCAGGCCGGCAACGCCCGCCCCCAGGATCAGCACGCGCGCGGCCTTCACGGTGCCTGCAGCGGTCATCAGCATGGGCATGAAGCGTGGGTAGTGATGGGCCGCCAGCAACACAGCTTTGTAACCCGCGATGTTGGCCTGTGACGACAGCACGTCGAGGCTCTGCGCCCGCGAGGTGCGGGGAGCGGCTTCCAGGGCGAAAGCGGTGATGCCGCGTTCGGCCATCTTGGCGATCAGTTCGCTGTTGAAGGGGTTGAGCATGCCCGCCAGGAGGCTGCCACTGTTGATCAGGGCCAGCTCCTGGTCGTTGGGTGCGACCACTTTGAGTACCAATTGGGCGCCGTATGCATCGGCTGCGCTCCCTAGGGAAGCGCCTGCGGCCTCATAGGCACTGTCCGGAATGCTGGCGTTGAGCCCTGCCCCCCGTTGGACGGTGACCTGATGGCCTTGGCCAATCAGTTTCTTGATGGTTTCCGGGGTCGCAGCGACCCTTGTCTCACCGGTCTGCGTCTCGAGAGGAACACCAATGTGCACGACTATTTCTCCTGCGGTGACCTTTTGTCTTTGTATGAGCCAGCACACTTCGGATGGTGCGCTGGGGCGGCTGTGGAGCGCCGACCCGCCGATTCCCGGGCGGGCGAAGCATTTTGCAGACGAACCCGGGGGCCTTCAACCGGTTATGGAGCGAAACGAAGTTAAAACTACAAGTCACCCTGTGACCGCTTGTCGCAGCGGTAAGGCTCCAGCCCGTCAAGCATGGGCTATTGGCAGATTAGGAGAAAAAATCAAAAATATTTGGGTTGATACGCTTACGGCACGGTGAATGTCGCAAAATCACCCGCAAAGCCGCGTGGTTAGCAGGGTTAAAGGGTATTTCCAGGCGGACATAACAGTTTATGGATATGCGACAAATACATATATCTGTAGGTGTTTAAAATAATTAACTACAGGGTCAATTTGTCGCACTTCATCAAGCTGTTGCGGTGTAGGCCCAGGCCTGGCTCACCAGCCAGTCTCGGAAGGCGCGCAGCGAAGCTGACTCTACCTTGCGATCCGGAATCATCAGATAGTAGGCCTTGTCGCTGATCAGGGCATGCCTGTTAGCGACCACCAGCCTACCCTCCCCCAACTCGCGCTGGATCAGGAACGGTGGGATCAGTGCGACCCCCATTTCATGTATGGCCGCCTGGGCGAGCATCGAGAATAGTTCATAACGCGGGCCTGTCATGTCGCGTGGCACATTCATCCCTAGGCTGCCGAACCACTGCCGCCAGGCGTAGGGGCGCGTGCTTTGCTGCAGCAGTGGCAGTTGGGCGATGCGCTGTGCTTCGAGTATGCCCTGCCCGGCCAGCAATGCCGGGCTGCAGACGGGGACCGGGTTCTCCCCCATCAGCCGGTGCGACTGGGTGCCGGACCAGTCGGCATCACCGAAATAGATTGCGGCATCGAAGGGGGTGTCGGCGAACAGGAATGGCCGGGTGCGGTTGGTGAGGTTGACCGTCACCTCTGGGTGGCGTTGCTGGAAGTCCTTGAGGCGCGGAAGCAGCCATTGGGTACCAAAGGTAGGCACTACGGCCAGCTCGATCACGCTGGCGCCCTGCTGACCCATCACCGACAGGGTGTCGCGCTCTACCGCATCCAGTTGAGCGGCAACCTGACGACTGTAGGACAGGCCGGCCTCGGTCAGCTTCACGCCGCGGCGGGAACGGCGGAACAGTTCCACATTCAGAAAAGCCTCGAGGCCGCCGATCTGCCGGCAAACGGCACCCTGGGTCAGGGCGAGTTCCTGGGCGGCCTTGGTAAAGCTCTCGTTGCGTGCCGCCGCCTCGAAGCAAACCAGAGCGGTGGTACTGGGGATCTTGCGGCGCATGTACGTCAACCTCACTCGTAAGGCTGTCTTTGTGGTGTTTTGCCGATTTACGAAGTGACAAATTATCACTAATTGGTGCGCAATCCTCGTTTGTCCCGGCGGCCGATCGGGCCTAGGCTCAAACGCACAAGAAACTGCCCCCTATTACGAGGATTTCGCTCATGGCCGGTAAAGCAAGCTTCCACTGGATCGACCCACTGCTGCTGGATCAACAGCTCACTGAAGAAGAGCGCATGGTGCGTGACAGCGCTTATCAGTTCGCCCAGGACAAGCTTGCCCCGCGTGTGCTCGAGGCTTTCCGCCACGAGCAGACCGACCCGGCGATCTTCCGGGAGATGGGTGAAGTCGGCCTGCTGGGTGCCACCATTCCCGAACAGTACGGTGGCAGTGGCCTGAACTACGTGTGCTATGGGCTGATTGCCCGAGAGGTCGAGCGTATCGACTCGGGCTACCGTTCGATGATGAGCGTGCAGTCGTCGCTGGTGATGGTGCCCATCAATGAATTTGGTACCGAGGCCCAAAAGCAGAAGTACTTGCCCAAGCTGGCCAGTGGCGAGTGGATCGGTTGTTTTGGTCTGACCGAGCCCAACCACGGCTCCGACCCTGGCTCGATGATCACACGTGCCAGGAAGGTCGACGGCGGCTACCGTCTGACCGGCAGCAAGATGTGGATCACCAACAGCCCGATCGCTGATGTGTTCGTGGTGTGGGCCAAGGACGATGCAGGGGATATCCGCGGCTTTGTCCTGGAGAAGGGCTGGCAGGGCCTCAGTGCCCCGGCCATTCATGGCAAGGTCGGCCTGCGTGCCTCGATCACCGGTGAAGTTGTCATGGACAATGTGTTCGTGCCAGAAGAGAACATCTTCCCGGATGTGCGCGGCCTCAAAGGCCCGTTCACCTGTCTCAACTCTGCCCGTTACGGCATCTCGTGGGGGGCGTTGGGTGCGGCCGAGGCGTGCTGGCACACCGCGCGTCAGTACACCTTGGACCGTCAGCAGTTCGGCCGCCCCCTGGCTGCCAACCAGCTGATCCAGAAAAAGCTGGCCGACATGCAGACCGAAATCACCCTGGCGCTGCAAGGCTGCCTGCGCCTGGGGCGCATGAAGGATGAAGGTACCGCTGCTGTGGAAATTACCTCGATCATGAAGCGCAATTCCTGCGGCAAGGCGCTGGATATCGCTCGCATGGCGCGCGACATGCTGGGTGGCAACGGCATTTCCGATGAGTTTGGCGTGGCCCGTCATCTGGTAAACCTGGAGGTGGTCAACACCTATGAAGGTACTCACGACGTGCATGCACTGATCCTGGGGCGTGCGCAGACCGGTATCCAGGCCTTCTATTAATAAGGAGCCAGCCCATGGGCGCGCTATCACATCTGCGGGTGCTGGACCTTTCGCGCGTGTTGGCCGGCCCATGGTCTGGCCAGATTCTCGCTGACCTGGGCGCTGACGTTATAAAGGTGGAGCGCCCGGGCAGTGGTGACGATACCCGCGCGTGGGGGCCGCCTTTCCTCAAGGATGCCGAGGGTGAAAACACCAGCGAGGCGGCTTACTACCTGTCGGCCAACCGTAACAAGCGTTCGGTGACCATCGACTTCACCCGGCCTGAAGGGCAGCGCCTGGTGCGTGAGTTGGCGGCGAAGTCCGATATTGTCATCGAGAACTTCAAGGTGGGTGGTTTGGCGGCCTATGGGCTGGACTACCAGAGCCTGAAGGCGATCAACCCGCAGCTTATCTATTGCTCCATTACCGGTTTCGGCCAGACCGGCCCGTATGCCAAGCGTGCGGGTTATGACTTCATGATCCAGGGGCTGGGTGGGCTGATGAGCCTGACCGGCCGCCCGGAGGGTGAGGAAGGCGCGGGGCCGGTCAAAGTGGGTGTGGCGCTTACCGACATCCTTACCGGGCTGTACTCAACGGTGGCCATGCTTGCCGCCCTTGCCCATCGGGCGCAGACCGGGGTGGGCCAGCATGTCGACATGGCGTTGCTCGATGTACAGGTAGCCTGCCTGGCGAACCAGGCCATGAATTACCTGACCACGGGCAACCCGCCTCGGCGCCTGGGCAATGCGCATCCCAATATAGTGCCCTACCAGGACTTCCCGACGGCGGATGGCGACTTCATTCTTACCGTGGGCAACGACAGCCAGTTCCGCAAATTCGCAGAAGTGGCCGGGCAGCCACAATGGGCGGACGATCCACGCTTCCTGACCAATAAGCAGCGGGTGGCCAACAGGGCCGAGCTGATTCCACTGATCCGCCAGGCCACAGTATTCAAGACAACCGCCGAATGGGTTGCCCAGCTGGAGGCTGCTGGGGTGCCGTGCGGGCCTATCAATGACCTGGCTCAGATGTTTCAGGACCCACAGGTGCTGGCGCGTGGGTTGGCGGTGAACATTCCGCATCCATTGGCGGGTACCGTGCCGCAGGTAGCCAGCCCTATACGGTTGTCGGAGACGCCGGTGGAGTACCGACGGGCGCCGCCGCTGTTGGGTGAGCATACCGAGGCGGTACTGGGGGAAGTGCTGGGGCTGGAGGCAGGTGAGGTGCAGCGCTTGCGGGAGGCCGGCGTGCTGTAGAAGCGGCGGGTGCTATATAAAAGCAGGGAGGCCGCCAGGCCTCCCTGCTTTGCTTTTCAGCGATATTACGGTTTCTTGAAATTAATGGTTGACGCCCTTTCGAATCCCCTTATAATGCGCCCCACTTCCAGCGACATCGGAACGACAAACTCCTTGAGATTCAATGAGTTAGGTAGTTAAGGTAGCGTTGAAAGGGCTACGATCGAAAGATCGCAAGCGGTTGAAATGGTGGTTGACAGCGCTTCTAAACGCTGTATGATTCGCCTCCCGCTACGAGAGATCGCAGCGAGCCAAGTGTTTGAAGCTAAACGAGTTTCTCGCAAAAAACTTCAAAATAAACGCTTGACAGGCTCTGAGGAAAGCGTAGAATGCGCGCCTCGGTTGAGACGAAAAGCTCTTAACCAAACGCTCTTTAACAAATCGAATCAAGCAATTCGTGTGGGTGCTTGTGAGTACGGACTGATAGTCAAAAAGATTATCAGCATCACAAGTGACCATGCGAGAAATCACATAGTCATTTGAGATTGCTGAGCCAAGTTTAGGGTTTCTTAAAAACCCAAGCAGTATTGAACTGAAGAGTTTGATCATGGCTCAGATTGAACGCTGGCGGCAGGCCTAACACATGCAAGTCGAGCGGATGAGAAGAGCTTGCTCTTCGATTCAGCGGCGGACGGGTGAGTAATGCCTAGGAATCTGCCTGGTAGTGGGGGACAACGTTTCGAAAGGAACGCTAATACCGCATACGTCCTACGGGAGAAAGCAGGGGACCTTCGGGCCTTGTGCTATCAGATGAGCCTAGGTCGGATTAGCTAGTTGGTGAGGTAATGGCTCACCAAGGCGACGATCCGTAACTGGTCTGAGAGGATGATCAGTCACACTGGAACTGAGACACGGTCCAGACTCCTACGGGAGGCAGCAGTGGGGAATATTGGACAATGGGCGAAAGCCTGATCCAGCCATGCCGCGTGTGTGAAGAAGGTCTTCGGATTGTAAAGCACTTTAAGTTGGGAGGAAGGGCATTAACCTAATACGTTAGTGTTTTGACGTTACCGACAGAATAAGCACCGGCTAACTCTGTGCCAGCAGCCGCGGTAATACAGAGGGTGCAAGCGTTAATCGGAATTACTGGGCGTAAAGCGCGCGTAGGTGGTTTGTTAAGTTGGATGTGAAAGCCCCGGGCTCAACCTGGGAACTGCATCCAAAACTGGCAAGCTAGAGTACGGTAGAGGGTGGTGGAATTTCCTGTGTAGCGGTGAAATGCGTAGATATAGGAAGGAACACCAGTGGCGAAGGCGACCACCTGGACTGATACTGACACTGAGGTGCGAAAGCGTGGGGAGCAAACAGGATTAGATACCCTGGTAGTCCACGCCGTAAACGATGTCAACTAGCCGTTGGAATCCTTGAGATTTTAGTGGCGCAGCTAACGCATTAAGTTGACCGCCTGGGGAGTACGGCCGCAAGGTTAAAACTCAAATGAATTGACGGGGGCCCGCACAAGCGGTGGAGCATGTGGTTTAATTCGAAGCAACGCGAAGAACCTTACCAGGCCTTGACATGCAGAGAACTTTCCAGAGATGGATTGGTGCCTTCGGGAACTCTGACACAGGTGCTGCATGGCTGTCGTCAGCTCGTGTCGTGAGATGTTGGGTTAAGTCCCGTAACGAGCGCAACCCTTGTCCTTAGTTACCAGCACGTTATGGTGGGCACTCTAAGGAGACTGCCGGTGACAAACCGGAGGAAGGTGGGGATGACGTCAAGTCATCATGGCCCTTACGGCCTGGGCTACACACGTGCTACAATGGTCGGTACAGAGGGTTGCCAAGCCGCGAGGTGGAGCTAATCTCACAAAACCGATCGTAGTCCGGATCGCAGTCTGCAACTCGACTGCGTGAAGTCGGAATCGCTAGTAATCGCGAATCAGAATGTCGCGGTGAATACGTTCCCGGGCCTTGTACACACCGCCCGTCACACCATGGGAGTGGGTTGCACCAGAAGTAGCTAGTCTAACCTTCGGGAGGACGGTTACCACGGTGTGATTCATGACTGGGGTGAAGTCGTAACAAGGTAGCCGTAGGGGAACCTGCGGCTGGATCACCTCCTTAATCGACGACATCAGCCTGCTGATGAGCTCCCACACGAATTGCTTGATTCATTGTAAAAAGGCGATTAAGACCTGTATCGGTCTAGCGTTTTTCCTGGTCAGAACTTGGAAATGAACATTTGTATCGAATGTTGATTTCTGACTTTTGTCAGATCGTTCTTTAAAAATTCGGATATGTGATAGAAATAGACTGAACACCAGTTTCACTGCTGGTGGATCAGGCTAAGGTAAAATTTGTGAGTTCTGCTCGAAAGAGCGACGTGCGAATTTTCGGCGAATGTCGTCTTCACAGTATAACCAGATTGCTTGGGGTTATATGGTCAAGTGAAGAAGCGCATACGGTGGATGCCTTGGCAGTCAGAGGCGATGAAAGACGTGGTAGCCTGCGAAAAGCTTTGGGGAGTCGGCAAACAGACTGTGATCCAGAGATCTCTGAATGGGGGAACCCAGCCAGCATAAGCTGGTTATCTTGTACTGAATACATAGGTGCAAGAGGCGAACCAGGGGAACTGAAACATCTAAGTACCCTGAGGAAAAGAAATCAACCGAGATTCCCTTAGTAGTGGCGAGCGAACGGGGACCAGCCCTTAAGTTGGTTTGAGATTAGTGGAACGCTCTGGAAAGTGCGGCCATAGTGGGTGATAGCCCCGTACACGAAAATCTCTTATCAATGAAATCGAGTAGGACGGAGCACGAGAAACTTTGTCTGAATATGGGGGGACCATCCTCCAAGGCTAAATACTACTGACTGACCGATAGTGAACTAGTACCGTGAGGGAAAGGCGAAAAGAACCCCGGAGAGGGGAGTGAAATAGATCCTGAAACCGTATGCGTACAAGCAGTGGGAGCCTACTTGTTAGGTGACTGCGTACCTTTTGTATAATGGGTCAGCGACTTATATTCAGTGGCGAGCTTAACCGAATAGGGGAGGCGTAGCGAAAGCGAGTCTTAATAGGGCGTTTAGTCGCTGGGTATAGACCCGAAACCGGGCGATCTATCCATGGGCAGGTTGAAGGTTAGGTAACACTGACTGGAGGACCGAACCGACTACCGTTGAAAAGTTAGCGGATGACCTGTGGATCGGAGTGAAAGGCTAATCAAGCTCGGAGATAGCTGGTTCTCCTCGAAAGCTATTTAGGTAGCGCCTCATGTATCACTGTAGGGGGTAGAGCACTGTTTCGGCTAGGGGGTCATCCCGACTTACCAAACCGATGCAAACTCCGAATACCTACAAGTGCCGAGCATGGGAGACACACGGCGGGTGCTAACGTCCGTCGTGAAAAGGGAAACAACCCAGACCGTCAGCTAAGGTCCCAAAGTCATGGTTAAGTGGGAAACGATGTGGGAAGGCTTAGACAGCTAGGAGGTTGGCTTAGAAGCAGCCACCCTTTAAAGAAAGCGTAATAGCTCACTAGTCGAGTCGGCCTGCGCGGAAGATGTAACGGGGCTCAAACCATGCACCGAAGCTACGGGTATCATCTTATGATGATGCGGTAGAGGAGCGTTCTGTAAGCCTGTGAAGGTGAGTTGAGAAGCTTGCTGGAGGTATCAGAAGTGCGAATGCTGACATGAGTAACGACAATGCGAGTGAAAAACTCGCACGCCGAAAGACCAAGGTTTCCTGCGCAACGTTAATCGACGCAGGGTTAGTCGGTCCCTAAGGCGAGGCTGAAAAGCGTAGTCGATGGAAAACAGGTTAATATTCCTGTACTTCCAGTTATTGCGATGGAGGGACGGAGAAGGTTAGGCCAGCCTGGCGTTGGTTGTCCAGGTTTAAGGTGGTAGGCTGAAATCTTAGGCAAATCCGGGATTTCAAGGCCGAGAGCTGATGACGAGTTGCCTTTAGGCGACGAAGTGGTTGATACCATGCTTCCAAGAAAAGCTCCTAAGCTTCAGATAACTGGGAACCGTACCCCAAACCGACACAGGTGGTTAGGTAGAGAATACCAAGGCGCTTGAGAGAACTCGGGTGAAGGAACTAGGCAAAATGGCACCGTAACTTCGGGAGAAGGTGCGCCGGCGAGGGTCAAGGACTTGCTCCGTAAGCCCATGCCGGTCGAAGATACCAGGCCGCTGCGACTGTTTATTAAAAACACAGCACTCTGCAAACACGAAAGTGGACGTATAGGGTGTGACGCCTGCCCGGTGCCGGAAGGTTAATTGATGGGGTTAGCGCAAGCGAAGCTCTTGATCGAAGCCCCGGTAAACGGCGGCCGTAACTATAACGGTCCTAAGGTAGCGAAATTCCTTGTCGGGTAAGTTCCGACCTGCACGAATGGCGTAACGATGGCGGCGCTGTCTCCACCCGAGACTCAGTGAAATTGAAATCGCTGTGAAGATGCAGTGTATCCGCGGCTAGACGGAAAGACCCCGTGAACCTTTACTATAGCTTTGCACTGGACTTTGAATTTGCTTGTGTAGGATAGGTGGGAGGCTTTGAAGTGGGGACGCCAGTTCTCATGGAGCCATCCTTGAAATACCACCCTGGCAACTTTGAGGTTCTAACTCAGGTCCGTTATCCGGATCGAGGACAGTGTATGGTGGGTAGTTTGACTGGGGCGGTCTCCTCCCAAAGAGTAACGGAGGAGTACGAAGGTGCGCTCAGACCGGTCGGAAATCGGTCGTAGAGTATAAAGGCAAAAGCGCGCTTGACTGCGAGACACACACGTCGAGCAGGTACGAAAGTAGGTCTTAGTGATCCGGTGGTTCTGTATGGAAGGGCCATCGCTCAACGGATAAAAGGTACTCCGGGGATAACAGGCTGATACCGCCCAAGAGTTCATATCGACGGCGGTGTTTGGCACCTCGATGTCGGCTCATCACATCCTGGGGCTGAAGCCGGTCCCAAGGGTATGGCTGTTCGCCATTTAAAGTGGTACGCGAGCTGGGTTTAGAACGTCGTGAGACAGTTCGGTCCCTATCTGCCGTGGACG
This sequence comes from Pseudomonas sp. PvP089, assembly GCF_017875165.1. Lineage (NCBI taxonomy): Bacteria > Pseudomonadati > Pseudomonadota > Gammaproteobacteria > Pseudomonadales > Pseudomonadaceae > Pseudomonas > Pseudomonas sp. PvP089. Next base: position 6,299,025 of record NZ_JAGGME010000001.1, on the reverse strand, counting down.
TTTGAGATTTGAGAGGGGCTGCTCCTAGTACGAGAGGACCGGAGTGGACGAACCTCTGGTGTTCCGGTTGTCACGCCAGTGGCATTGCCGGGTAGCTATGTTCGGAAGAGATAACCGCTGAAAGCATCTAAGCGGGAAACTTGCCTCAAGATGAGATCTCACTGGGATCTTGAATCCCCTAAAGGGCCGTCGAAGACTACGACGTTGATAGGTTGGGTGTGTAAGCGCTGTGAGGCGTTGAGCTAACCAATACTAATTGCCCGTGAGGCTTGACCATATAACACCCAAGCAATTTGCTGACGCAGATTGCGGTGGTGAAGATGATACGAACCGAAAGTTCGCAACGAACCACAAACATCACATATCCGGATTCGCTGGGCTGTTCATCTGGACATTCTGGCTACAGAATTTCTTGACGACCATAGAGCATTGGAACCACCTGATCCCATCCCGAACTCAGCAGTGAAACGATGCATCGCCGATGGTAGTGTGGGGTTTCCCCATGTGAGAGTAGGTCATCGTCAAGATTCATTTCGCAAAACCCCTATCTGCGCATGCAGGTAGGGGTTTTGTCTTTAAGTAGAAGCTCATGCTTCTTCCTGGTAAGCCGCAAGGTCAGCCAGCTGCAGCAAAAAGGTGGTTGACAGCGTTTTTGAATGCTGTATTATTCACCTCCCGCGACGAGAGATCGAAGCGAGTTAAGTGTTTGAAGTTAAACGAGTTTCTCGCAAAAAACTTCAAAATAAACGCTTGACAGGCTCTGAGGAAAGCGTAGAATGCGCGCCTCGGTTGAGACGAAAAGCTCTTAACCAAACGCTCTTTAACAAATCGAATCAAGCAATTCGTGTGGGTGCTTGTGAGTACGGACTGATAGTCAAAAAGATTATCAGCATCACAAGTGACCATGCGAGAAATCACATAGTCATTTGAGATTGCTGAGCCAAGTTTAGGGTTTCTTAAAAACCCAAGCAGTATTGAACTGAAGAGTTTGATCATGGCTCAGATTGAACGCTGGCGGCAGGCCTAACACATGCAAGTCGAGCGGATGAGAAGAGCTTGCTCTTCGATTCAGCGGCGGACGGGTGAGTAATGCCTAGGAATCTGCCTGGTAGTGGGGGACAACGTTTCGAAAGGAACGCTAATACCGCATACGTCCTACGGGAGAAAGCAGGGGACCTTCGGGCCTTGCGCTATCAGATGAGCCTAGGTCGGATTAGCTAGTTGGTGAGGTAATGGCTCACCAAGGCGACGATCCGTAACTGGTCTGAGAGGATGATCAGTCACACTGGAACTGAGACACGGTCCAGACTCCTACGGGAGGCAGCAGTGGGGAATATTGGACAATGGGCGAAAGCCTGATCCAGCCATGCCGCGTGTGTGAAGAAGGTCTTCGGATTGTAAAGCACTTTAAGTTGGGAGGAAGGGCATTAACCTAATACGTTAGTGTTTTGACGTTACCGACAGAATAAGCACCGGCTAACTCTGTGCCAGCAGCCGCGGTAATACAGAGGGTGCAAGCGTTAATCGGAATTACTGGGCGTAAAGCGCGCGTAGGTGGTTTGTTAAGTTGGATGTGAAAGCCCCGGGCTCAACCTGGGAACTGCATCCAAAACTGGCAAGCTAGAGTACGGTAGAGGGTGGTGGAATTTCCTGTGTAGCGGTGAAATGCGTAGATATAGGAAGGAACACCAGTGGCGAAGGCGACCACCTGGACTGATACTGACACTGAGGTGCGAAAGCGTGGGGAGCAAACAGGATTAGATACCCTGGTAGTCCACGCCGTAAACGATGTCAACTAGCCGTTGGAATCCTTGAGATTTTAGTGGCGCAGCTAACGCATTAAGTTGACCGCCTGGGGAGTACGGCCGCAAGGTTAAAACTCAAATGAATTGACGGGGGCCCGCACAAGCGGTGGAGCATGTGGTTTAATTCGAAGCAACGCGAAGAACCTTACCAGGCCTTGACATGCAGAGAACTTTCCAGAGATGGATTGGTGCCTTCGGGAACTCTGACACAGGTGCTGCATGGCTGTCGTCAGCTCGTGTCGTGAGATGTTGGGTTAAGTCCCGTAACGAGCGCAACCCTTGTCCTTAGTTACCAGCACGTTATGGTGGGCACTCTAAGGAGACTGCCGGTGACAAACCGGAGGAAGGTGGGGATGACGTCAAGTCATCATGGCCCTTACGGCCTGGGCTACACACGTGCTACAATGGTCGGTACAGAGGGTTGCCAAGCCGCGAGGTGGAGCTAATCTCACAAAACCGATCGTAGTCCGGATCGCAGTCTGCAACTCGACTGCGTGAAGTCGGAATCGCTAGTAATCGCGAATCAGAATGTCGCGGTGAATACGTTCCCGGGCCTTGTACACACCGCCCGTCACACCATGGGAGTGGGTTGCACCAGAAGTAGCTAGTCTAACCCTCGGGAGGACGGTTACCACGGTGTGATTCATGACTGGGGTGAAGTCGTAACAAGGTAGCCGTAGGGGAACCTGCGGCTGGATCACCTCCTTAATCGACGACATCAGCCTGCTGATGAGCTCCCACACGAATTGCTTGATTCATTGTAAAAGACGATGCTGTAAAGCGACCCTGTTATAGGTCTGTAGCTCAGTTGGTTAGAGCGCACCCCTGATAAGGGTGAGGTCGGCAGTTCAAATCTGCCCAGACCTACCATTACATGGTTTAGCCGTAGAATACGGGGCCATAGCTCAGCTGGGAGAGCGCCTGCCTTGCACGCAGGAGGTCAGCGGTTCGATCCCGCTTGGCTCCACCACTTTCGCCGTACGCAGTAGCTAGTCAGAACTTAGAAATGAACATTCGTGAATGAATGTTGATTTCTGACTTTTGTCAGATCGTTCTTTAAAAATTCGGATATGTGATAGAAATAGACTGAACACCAGTTTCACTGCTGGTGGATCAGGCTAAGGTAAAATTTGTGAGTTCTGCTCGAAAGAGCGACGTGCGAATTTTCGGCGAATGTCGTCTTCACAGTATAACCAGATTGCTTGGGGTTATATGGTCAAGTGAAGAAGCGCATACGGTGGATGCCTTGGCAGTCAGAGGCGATGAAAGACGTGGTAGCCTGCGAAAAGCTTTGGGGAGTCGGCAAACAGACTGTGATCCAGAGATCTCTGAATGGGGGAACCCAGCCAGCATAAGCTGGTTATCTTGTACTGAATACATAGGTGCAAGAGGCGAACCAGGGGAACTGAAACATCTAAGTACCCTGAGGAAAAGAAATCAACCGAGATTCCCTTAGTAGTGGCGAGCGAACGGGGACCAGCCCTTAAGTTGGTTTGAGATTAGTGGAACGCTCTGGAAAGTGCGGCCATAGTGGGTGATAGCCCCGTACACGAAAATCTCTTATCAATGAAATCGAGTAGGACGGAGCACGAGAAACTTTGTCTGAATATGGGGGGACCATCCTCCAAGGCTAAATACTACTGACTGACCGATAGTGAACTAGTACCGTGAGGGAAAGGCGAAAAGAACCCCGGAGAGGGGAGTGAAATAGATCCTGAAACCGTATGCGTACAAGCAGTGGGAGCCTACTTTGTTAGGTGACTGCGTACCTTTTGTATAATGGGTCAGCGACTTATATTCAGTGGCGAGCTTAACCGAATAGGGGAGGCGTAGCGAAAGCGAGTCTTAATAGGGCGTTTAGTCGCTGGGTATAGACCCGAAACCGGGCGATCTATCCATGGGCAGGTTGAAGGTTAGGTAACACTGACTGGAGGACCGAACCGACTACCGTTGAAAAGTTAGCGGATGACCTGTGGATCGGAGTGAAAGGCTAATCAAGCTCGGAGATAGCTGGTTCTCCTCGAAAGCTATTTAGGTAGCGCCTCATGTATCACTGTAGGGGGTAGAGCACTGTTTCGGCTAGGGGGTCATCCCGACTTACCAAACCGATGCAAACTCCGAATACCTACAAGTGCCGAGCATGGGAGACACACGGCGGGTGCTAACGTCCGTCGTGAAAAGGGAAACAACCCAGACCGTCAGCTAAGGTCCCAAAGTCATGGTTAAGTGGGAAACGATGTGGGGAGGCTTAGACAGCTAGGAGGTTGGCTTAGAAGCAGCCACCCTTTAAAGAAAGCGTAATAGCTCACTAGTCGAGTCGGCCTGCGCGGAAGATGTAACGGGGCTCAAACCATGCACCGAAGCTACGGGTATCACCTTTTGGTGATGCGGTAGAGGAGCGTTCTGTAAGCCTGTGAAGGTGAGTTGAGAAGCTTGCTGGAGGTATCAGAAGTGCGAATGCTGACATGAGTAACGACAATGCGAGTGAAAAACTCGCACGCCGAAAGACCAAGGTTTCCTGCGCAACGTTAATCGACGCAGGGTTAGTCGGTCCCTAAGGCGAGGCTGAAAAGCGTAGTCGATGGAAAACAGGTTAATATTCCTGTACTTCCAGTTATTGCGATGGAGGGACGGAGAAGGTTAGGCCAGCCTGGCGTTGGTTGTCCAGGTTTAAGGTGGTAGGCTGAAATCTTAGGCAAATCCGGGATTTCAAGGCCGAGAGCTGATGACGAGTTGCCTTTAGGCGACGAAGTGGTTGATACCATGCTTCCAAGAAAAGCTCCTAAGCTTCAGATAACTGGGAACCGTACCCCAAACCGACACAGGTGGTTAGGTAGAGAATACCAAGGCGCTTGAGAGAACTCGGGTGAAGGAACTAGGCAAAATGGCACCGTAACTTCGGGAGAAGGTGCGCCGGCGAGGGTTAAGGACTTGCTCCGTAAGCCCATGCCGGTCGAAGATACCAGGCCGCTGCGACTGTTTATTAAAAACACAGCACTCTGCAAACACGAAAGTGGACGTATAGGGTGTGACGCCTGCCCGGTGCCGGAAGGTTAATTGATGGGGTTAGCGCAAGCGAAGCTCTTGATCGAAGCCCCGGTAAACGGCGGCCGTAACTATAACGGTCCTAAGGTAGCGAAATTCCTTGTCGGGTAAGTTCCGACCTGCACGAATGGCGTAACGATGGCGGCGCTGTCTCCACCCGAGACTCAGTGAAATTGAAATCGCTGTGAAGATGCAGTGTATCCGCGGCTAGACGGAAAGACCCCGTGAACCTTTACTATAGCTTTGCACTGGACTTTGAATTTGCTTGTGTAGGATAGGTGGGAGGCTTTGAAGTGGGGACGCCAGTTCTCATGGAGCCATCCTTGAAATACCACCCTGGCAACTTTGAGGTTCTAACTCAGGTCCGTTATCCGGATCGAGGACAGTGTATGGTGGGTAGTTTGACTGGGGCGGTCTCCTCCCAAAGAGTAACGGAGGAGTACGAAGGTGCGCTCAGACCGGTCGGAAATCGGTCGTAGAGTATAAAGGCAAAAGCGCGCTTGACTGCGAGACACACACGTCGAGCAGGTACGAAAGTAGGTCTTAGTGATCCGGTGGTTCTGTATGGAAGGGCCATCGCTCAACGGATAAAAGGTACTCCGGGGATAACAGGCTGATACCGCCCAAGAGTTCATATCGACGGCGGTGTTTGGCACCTCGATGTCGGCTCATCACATCCTGGGGCTGAAGCCGGTCCCAAGGGTATGGCTGTTCGCCATTTAAAGTGGTACGCGAGCTGGGTTTAGAACGTCGTGAGACAGTTCGGTCCCTATCTGCCGTGGACGTTTGAGATTTGAGAGGGGCTGCTCCTAGTACGAGAGGACCGGAGTGGACGAACCTCTGGTGTTCCGGTTGTCACGCCAGTGGCATTGCCGGGTAGCTATGTTCGGAAGAGATAACCGCTGAAAGCATCTAAGCGGGAAACTTGCCTCAAGATGAGATCTCACTGGGATCTTGAATCCCCTAAAGGGCCGTCGAAGACTACGACGTTGATAGGTTGGGTGTGTAAGCGCTGTGAGGCGTTGAGCTAACCAATACTAATTGCCCGTGAGGCTTGACCATATAACACCCAAGCAATTTGCTCGCGCAGATTGCGGTGGTGAAGATGATACGAACCGAAAGTTCGCAACGAACCACAAACATCACATATCCGGATTCGCTGGGCTGTTCATCTGGACATTCTGGCTACAGAATTTCTTGACGACCATAGAGCATTGGAACCACCTGATCCCATCCCGAACTCAGCAGTGAAACGATGCATCGCCGATGGTAGTGTGGGGTTTCCCCATGTGAGAGTAGGTCATCGTCAAGATTCATTTCGCAAAACCCCTATCTGCGCATGCAGGTAGGGGTTTTGTCTTTAAGTAGGAACTACAGAGATTCGCAGGCACGTCCGAGTGACGGGCCAGCACACAGAATTTCTTGACGACCATAGAGCATTGGAACCACCTGATCCCATCCCGAACTCAGCAGTGAAACGATGCATCGCCGATGGTAGTGTGGGGTTTCCCCATGTGAGAGTAGGTCATCGTCAAGATTCAAACCCAAAGCCCCTGTCTGCAATGCAGACAGGGGCTTTGTCTTTTCTGGGTAGTTGTATCGGTCAGAACTGATAGCTGACCGTGGCGCTCAAATTGCGTTCCTCACCCATGTAGCAGTAGTTCAGGCTGGCACATGAGGTGATGTAGCTTTCATTGGTAAGGTTGTTGGCGTTAAGGCGCACATCCACGCCCCTGAGCCCAACCTTGCTCAGGTCATAGCCGAGCGAAGCGTCTAACACAGTGTAGGAAGGCACCTTCATGCTGTTTTCCGCATCTACCCAGCTGTAGCCCACATACCGCACGCCACCGCCCAGCCTCAGGCCATCCAGAGGCCCTTGGTGGAAGTTGTAGTCAGCCCAAAGCGAGAACATCTGTTTCGGTGCCTGGGTTGGCGAATTGCCCTTGTTGTCCAGGCTGGCCGACGTCAGGCTCGGCATCGACCGGGAATATTCGATATCGGTGAAGGTGTAGCCGCCTAGCAGTTTGAGGCTGTCGGTCACCTGCACATGTGCCTCCAGCTCCAGCCCTTGGGAACGTACTTCACCTACCGGGCGATAGAAATTTTCGTCAGGCTGCTTCGAAGCCAGGTTTTCCTGCTCGATGCGGAACACCGATGCGGTGAACAGGTTGTCGCTGCCCGGAGGCTGATACTTGATGCCGGCTTCCCATTGAGTGCCTTCGGTCGGTGCCAGGGGGCGGCCTTCCTGGTCGGACACGGTATTGGGATTGAACGACTCCGAGTAGCTGACATAGGGCGCAATGCCGTTCTCGAACAGGTAGAGCACCCCGGCCCGAGTAGTAAATTTGGTGCGTTGATCGTTGACCTTGGTGTCGCTGTCGCGATTCTCCTCGGACACCTTCACCCAGTCCTGACGAAGCCCCAAGGAGAAGCGCCACTGGTCCAGCTCCACCAGATCCTGCAGATACGCACCTGTTTGCTGCAAGCGCCGCTGGTAGCGGTTTTCGCCCAGGACCTCAAGGTTGCCATTGCCATACTGCGGGTTAGCTGCGTCCAGCGGGTCGACCGTGCCATAACGCCATGCGACGTCGGCTTTGCGCCGCTGGTAGTCGGCGCCCAGCAGCAGGGTATGTTTGGCAGCTCCAGTGAAGAATTCCGCCTGCAGCATATTGTCGATGATGTACGAATGCAGGCGCTCGTCGCCGCCGGTATAGGCGCGGTTGAGGATGTTGCTGTCGGCATCCGTCCAGCCGGCTGAGTACACCTGGTCCATGGAGACGTCGGAATCCTGGTAACGGAAGTTCTGCCGCGCGGTGAACACATCATTGAAGCGGTGCTCGAACTGGTAGCTGAACGACTGCTGGGTACGTTCGTAATTGTCGATGCCCGGCTCGCCCTCGAAGAAGTGGTCTGACAAGCGCAAGCCGTTGCGTTTGTGCAGCATGCCGTCTGCAGGGTTACCGCCATGGTACCCGCCGTTAGGGTCGTGCTGGAGGTAAGCCTGCAATGTGAGCGAGGTGTCTTCGGTAAAGTCGACGCTGATGGCCGGGGCGATGGTGTAGCGTTCTTCCTTGTTGTGGTCGAACTGGGTATCGGATGCATCCGCCAGGCCTGTCAGGCGATAAGCAATGCGCTTGTCATCATCTACAGGGCCACTGAAATCGAAACCCATGCCACGCTGGCCTTGGGTGCCAACCGTGGCCTGAACCTGATGGTAGGGAGTAAACAGCGGCTTCTTGGTGGTCAGGGCGACCAGGCCCCCCGGCGAGCTTCGCCCATACAGTACCGAAGATGGGCCCTTGAGAATGTCGATGCGCTCCAGGAAGTACGGGTCTACCTGCATGGTGCTGTAGGTGCCGTTGTCGCCCATCGACTTGAGGCCATCGACGTAGATGTTATCCACAGAGCCGTCGTTGAAGCCGCGCATCGCGACATAGTCATAGCGATGGGTGGCACCGTAAGGATTGGTCATCACCCCAGGCGTGTAGCGCATGGCCTGGGCAACGGTCTGTGAGCCCTGGTCGTCCATCTGCTGGCGAGTAACGACCGAGACGGATTGGGACGTCTCCACCAACGGTGTGCTCGTCTTGGTCGCCACTTGGCTGTGCGTAGCGTTGTAACCCTCCATGCTGCCGAGCGCATTACCGAGGGAGAAGCCACGGATATCGGTGTCCGGCAATGACAGGGCGGTGTCCTGGGGCTGTACCTGCAGCACATAGCTACGTCCATCCTGGCTGACGGCTTCCAGGCCGCTGCCATTGAGCATTTGGCGCAGTGCTTGATCGGTAGCGTACTGCCCCTGAAGGCCGTCAGACCGCAGGCCATCTGTGAGCTGAGGTGTACTCGACAGGGTTATGCCGGCCTGGCGGGCAAACTGATTGAGAACGTCGGCCAGTTGACCGGCCGGGATTGCATAGTGATGACTCACTTGAGCTGTTGCAGCCGCTGCGCAAAGTTGCGGAGCAAATGCCAAGCCCAATGCAGTACCAAACAGAGCCGCCCGGACAGCGTGGCGCAAGCGTGCTGATTGCAGGACAGGTCGATAATCATTCAAGTTGGAAGTGTCGGTTACCACCGGGTTGATAGGCATGCAGGGTCCGTTGAAGAGTTGAGGGCAGAAGGTGTCGCTTACTGTCCTAGCCGGACCGCGATTGAAAACCCGCCATAAATCAACAAGGCGTTGTCAGGTCATGCTCTCTACACGTACCCACCAGCGTGTACGGTGACGAAGCCTAACGGGCAGTGTCTGTGGCAGCAGCTGGAGCAAACGTTCCGGATCTTCGAGGCGGAACACCCCCGACAGGCGCAGATCGGCGATCTCGTCGCTGCAGCCCAGGTAACCATGGCGATAACGGCTGACCTGCGCGAGGAAGTCGGACAGGCGCATGTCCTGGGTAACGATCAGCCCTTCAGTCCAGGCCATCGCATCCATGTTCAGGTGCGCGAGCGGGTGCGCCCCCTCAGCATCCAGCCGCCAGTTCTGGCCGCTTTCAATCCACAGCAATTGACCATTGCCAGGTCGGTGGATCGCCACTTTGCCGTGGCTGACGCTGACACGTGTGCAGTCGTTGTCCTGATAGGCTACAAAGCGTCCTTCGAACCCTTCCAGCAGCGCATCGCGAGTTTGTACCAGTACGGGATGCCGGGCGTTGCAGGTAATCATCAGCTCCCCCTGCTTCAGGCGGACCATACGCTGCTGCTCATTGAAGGCCAGGTCCACAGCACTGCGGGTATTGAGTTGTAGCAGTGAGCCACCAGGCAAGGTAAAGACGCGTCGCTCACCGGTGCCGGTGGCATAGTCCGACGCCCACGCACTGATGGCATCGAGGTCCTTGGCCAGCCATGCCGCCGACCCAGCCATGACAACGCCGCCAAGCAGCTTCAGCGCTTGCCGGCGGTGCAGGCGCTGCTGGCTGGTTTCCAGGGTCTGCAACGCCAGCCCTGCACCCGGGATCGAGCGCAGGTCAAGGTCCTGATGCAGGTGTACTACCCGTTGCCAGGCTTGCTCATGTTCGTGGTGGGCACTGCGCCATTGCGCGCACTGTTGCTGCAAGGTCGGCTCATGCCCGCTCTCACGCAGACGCAGCATCCACTGGATGGCCTGCTTGACCGCTTTTGCATCAGGGCGTGCGGCACTCATTGGCTCAACACTCGTCTTCGTAGCGCAGCACATAGCAATGGTAGAGCGCATCAGCGATGTAACGCTCCACCGTACGCACTGAGATCCCCATCTGCTCGGCAATGGCCTGATGCTTCAGCCCCTCGCATTGGGCCAGGAGGAAGGCGCGACGTACCTTGGGTTTGAGGCCGTCGAGCATGCGCGCAATACGTTCAAGCAACTCCAGCAGCAGCTCGCGGGTTTCGGCTGATGGAGACTGTGCTTCCGGCACATGGGCCAATGCCTCCAGGTAGGCCCGGTGCAGCTCCTCGCGGCGCCAGTGATCGATGATCAGCCCACGGGCTACCGTGCGCAAGAAGGCCCTAGGGGTGTTTAGCTGCAGGTGTTCGCGGCGTTGCAGCAAGCGGACGAAGGTGTCATGGGCCAGGTCTGCGGCATCGGCGGCATTGCCCAGCTTGCTGCGTAGCCAGGCGTGTAACCAACCGTGGTGGTTACTGTAGAGCGTTTGCACGGAGTCATTGCTGGGCATAGGGGGAGGGTGCTGGCATCAATGGACATGAATGATAATTAGTCTCATTGTTGGCGCGGCGAGCTGAATTTGCAACCCATCTGCTCGCCCCGCACATAAGGCCAGTTACGGGCTAACGCCCTCGCTGGGTATCAAGATAGTTGCGGATCACCAAAGCCCCGCTATTGAGGTGCCGTTCCAGCACCGCTACCGCCTCGTCCACCAGCTTGTCGCTGGCGGCATCTACCAGTGCGTTGTGATCGTCCTGGGTCAGCTTGCCCAAGCCCATGGATGAAAGATGAAAACGCAGGAAGCGTTCTTCTTCGTTCAGTTCGTCCTCGATCAGTCGCAACAGCTTCCTGTTCGACGCCTTGCTGTACAACGTCATATGGAGCAAGCGATTCAGTCGGCCGATTTCGGCGTGGCGGGTTTCGTTCTCCAGTTGCTGGATATAGCCACGTGCGCTGGCGATGTCGCTGGCATCCAGCAGCGGGATAGACTGGCGCAGCGCTTCGCTCTCCAGCAGAACACGCAGGGCATAGGTATCCACCGCATCCTCGCCGATCAGCGGCGCAACCACCGCACCTTTGTGCATCTCCACTTTCAGCAGCGATTGCGCTTCAAGCTGGCGCAGGGCTTCGCGCACGGGCATGCGGCTGACACCAAACAAGGTGGCGAGCTCTTGTTGTCGCACGGCGGTGCCAGGGGGCAGGCGGCCATCGAGGATGGCGCTACGCAGGCGTTCTTCGATCACGGCACGGGCCTGGTGCGGCGACAGCTGCTCGCTGACCAGCACATTGCTCAATTTGATTTTTTCGGCCACGCGACGTCTGCCTCAACGATGACTAAAGTTGGATCCAATGACACTAGTAACAGCTTGGGGGAGTTGTCAAACCAAGGCCCGGATTGGAACGGGCGCCCCAAAAGCGCGGCTATGGTGGATGAAGTCACGTGCCAAAGGAAGCAGGCTATAGAAGGATATAAACAGAAAGTGTAGGCGGGCTGACAGGCGGATGCATGATTGCAGGGTGCCATTGTTTTTTGCGGTAGCAAGCCGCACCATCGCTGCTTTCGACTGGCCTGAACAGGGCTTGGCAGTGGCGATATCCTGGATGTTCAAAACCGTTGTGCGATGTGTCGGCTTTGCCGCGCTGCTGGGCAGTCTGCTGCTGGGCGGCTTGCACGCGGATTGGGATTTCTCCCAGATCAGCCGCAAGTCGCAGGCCCTGTATGGCCCTCTGGGTGCCGGGCAGGGCCGTATCGATGCGTGGCAGAACCTGATGGCCACGCAGAAGCAGGGTACTGAGCTTGAGCGGCTGCAAGTGGTCAACCGTTTCTTCAACCAGCAATTGCGCTATGTAGAGGACATCGACCTGTGGCACGAGGTCGACTACTGGGCGACACCGGTGCAGGCACTGATCAAAGGTGCCGGGGACTGCGAGGACTACGCCATCGCCAAATATTTCAGCCTGCGGCGCATGGGTATACCCAGCGAAAAACTACGCATCACCTACGTCAAGGCGTTGCGGCAGAACCGGGCACACATGGTCCTGACTTATTATTCGAACCCACAGGCCCAGCCCTTGGTGCTCGATAGCCTGATGGATGCCATCAAGCCGGCAAGCCAACGTACCGACCTGCTGCCGGTTTACGCTTTCAATGGCGAAGGCTTGTGGCTGACGGGCGCAACAGGCAACAAGAAGGTCGGCGATACCAAGCGGCTGTCACGCTGGCAGGATTTGCTGAAGAAAATGCAGGCCGAAGGGTTCCCGGCCGAGCCGGTTTACTGAAGGAGCACAGATGTCACTGTTCAAACAATTGCTGTTGGCCATTTGCCTGTTCCTGGTAGTCGCCTTCAGTGGCAGTTTCATGGTCAGCCTGGAAAGCTCACGCAGCCAGTACGTCAACCAGCTGCGGTCGCACGCCCAGGATGCAGCGACCGCGCTGGCGTTATCGCTGACGCCGAATATCGACGACCCGGCGATGGTCGAGCTGATGGTCAGCTCGATCTTCGACAGTGGTTACTATGCGAGCATCAAGGTCGTCGATCTGGGCTCCAATGCCGTGCTGGTGGAGCGCCACGCGGAGCCGGACCCTGGCGGCGTACCTGCCTGGTTCGTGCACCTGATTGGCCTTGAGGCCGCTGGTGGCGACGCCATCGTCAGCCGTGGCTGGCAACAGGCCGCGCGGGTAGAGGTGATCAGCCACCCCATGTTTGCCATTGCCAAACTCTGGCAAAGCGCCTTGGGCAGCTTGGGCTGGTTGCTGCTGTGCGGAGCGGCCAGCGCCGTGCTCGGCGCCTTGCTGCTGCGCCGCCAGTTGCGGCCTCTGGACTATATGGTCGAGCAATCCCACGCCATTGCGCGTCGTGAATTCCTCAGCCTGCCTGAGTTGCCGCGCACACCGGAGCTGCGCCGTGTGGTGCAGGCGATGAACCAGATGGTCGAGAAGCTCAAGGCGCTGTTCACCGAGCAGGCCGAGCGCAGCGAACGGCTGCGTGCGGAGTCCTACCAGGACAGCCTGACCGGGCTATCGAACCGCCGCTATTTCGAAATGCAGTTGAACACCCGGGTAAGCAACCTGGAAGACGCGCGCGCCGGCTACCTGCTGTTACTGCGTGTCCAAGGGCTGGCGGGGCTGAACGCACGCCTTGGCGGCCAGCGTACCGACCAGTTGCTGCAGGCCGTGGGTGAGCAGTTGCGCCGCACCTGTGCCAGCTTCCCGGAAACCAACGACCTGATTTCCCGCAGCCGCGGTGGCGAGTTTGCCGTGCTGGCGCCGGGCATGGTGCATGAAGAAGCGGTGAACCTTGCCCAGGCCTTGGAGGCAACGCTGCAGAGCCTGCACGAAACGGGCGCCAGTGATATCGACCCGGTGGCTTGTATTGGCCTCGCGCCGTTCAGCCCAGGCGATTCTCCACAGGCTTTGCTGAAGCTCGCCGATGAGGCTTTGGCCCGTGCCGAAAACCAGCCAACGCCAGGGTGGGTATGCCTTGAACAAGGCGTGGCTGCAGTTGCTGCCGATAGCCAGCACGCCTGGCACGAGCGTCTCGATCAGGCGTTCAACAATGGGCATTTCGAGCTGTTCTTCCAGCCGGTGGTGGATTGCACTTCGGTGCAACGGGTACTGCACCACAAGGTGATTTCACGCTTGCAGGATGGTCAGGGCGAGGCATTGCCGGCGGGCCGCTTCCTGCCCTGGCTGGAGCGCTTTGGCTGGATGCCGCGACTGGACGTGCTGGTGCTGGAGAAAGTATTGACGCACCTGCGTGGGCATGACCAGGTGCTGGCGCTGAACCTGTCCGCCGCTACATTGGCCGACCCCAAGGCCCTGCACCGCATCTTTGAACTGCTGGGCCAGAATGCGGCGCTCGGCCCGCGGCTGGTTTTTGAAATTGGCGAGGAACAGTTGCCTGAGCAGGCAGCCTTGGAACAACTCACCCGGCGCCTGCACGGGTTGGGCTTCGGGCTAGCGTTGCAGCGCTTTGGCGGGCGCTTCAGCATGATCGGCAACCTGGCCCACCTGGGCCTGGCGTACCTGAAGATTGACGGTAGCTACATTCGCAACATCGACCATGAGCAGCACAAGCGGCTGTTCATCGAGGCGATCCAGCGTGCGGCGCACAGCATCGACCTGCCGCTGATTGCTGAGCGGGTCGAGACAGAAGGTGAGCGGCGGGTGTTGCAGGAGATGGGGGTAGGCGGCATTCAGGGGCAACTGGTAGGTGAACCTGCGCCCTGGCGCTGATCACACTTGACCACCGACAACCCAGCAGATACGACGCTGCCCGTGGCACCAGCGCCGTACCTGTGGGAGCGGGTTTACCCGCGAACACGGGCGAAGCCCGTGCCACCCATCGCGTTGCCTGCTTCGCGGGTAAACCCGCTCCTACAGGTGTTGCGTTGACCCTGGGGCATTCATATCTCGTCTGTCAGCGCTCGCGCAGCGCCTCCGAACGCGCCTTCATGATCGGCTTGAGCAAGTAGCTCATGATGGTCTTCTTGCCGGTCATGATATCCACCGTCGCCACCATCCCCGGAATGATCAGCAGCGGCTTCTCGTCGGTTCCCAGGTGGCTGCGGTCGGTGCGCAGCTTGATCAGGTAGTAGGTGGTCTTTTTGTCTTCGTCGGTGATGGTGTCGGCGCCGATCTGCTCCAGCTTGGCCTTGAGCCCACCGTAGATGGTGTAGTCGTAGGCCGTGAACTTGACGGTTGCCTCCTGGCCAGGGTGCAGGAAGGCGATGTCCTTGGGCAGGATCTTCGCTTCGATGACCAGCGTGTCGTCCAGTGGTACCACCTCGATGATATCGCTGCCAGGCTGGATCACCCCACCAATGGTGTTGACCAGCATCTGCTTGACGATACCGCGTACAGGCGAAGTGACCATGGTGCGGTGCACCCGATCGTCCAGTGCCTTGCTGGTGGCCGTGGCCTTGTTCAGCTCGGTGCGTGCTTCGTTCAGCTGGGTCAGCGCTTCACTGCGGAATTTGCCTCGGGTTTCCTCGATCTTGCTTTGCACCTCGCGGATGGCCGCCTCGGCACGGGGGATGGCCAGCGCGGTGGAGTCCAGCTGCCCACGGTTCTCCACTTCGGCGCGGCGCAGGCGCAGCACTTCGACCTGGGAGATTGCGCCGGTTGCCACCAGCGGTTCGGACATGCCGATTTCTTTGCGCAGCAACTCAAGGCTGTTGGCGTACTGGGCGCGTTTGGAGCTGTACTCACGCAGCTCTTGCTGGCGCTGGACCAGCTGCTGCTGCAGGCCGCCAATTTCGTCCTGCAGTTGCTGGCGCCGGCTCTGGTACAGCGACTCTTCACTGGCTGCCTGGCTTGGTGCCGCTTTGCGCAGTTCTTCGTCGATCTTCAGCGGGCGGTCCTCTACCTCGGCACTCAGGCGTTCGACCCGCAGAGCCATGGACTGTCGGTCAGCTTCGGTTTCACCAACGTTGGAGGCGAAGCGGGTTTCATCCAGACGCAGCAATGGCTGGCCGACTTCGACGATTTGCCCTTCCTTGGCGAAGATTTCGGCGACGATACCGCCCTCCAGGTTCTGAATCTTCTGCACTTTGGAAGACGGAATGGCCTTGCCTTCGCCCCGCGTGACCTCGTCGATGGGGGCGACGCTGGCCCACACGATCAAGAACACGAAGAACAGGATCACGCCCCAGATGGTCAGCCGCACAACCCGCGGCGCATCTTCGATCAGGGCCTTGTTGACCTCTGGCAGCGGCTGCCCGCCCAGTGAATCGGAACCTTTGAAGTAGCGCCGCAGGCCATCCTTGAATTGCCCAATATCCAGCTTATGCAACACTGATCTGCCCCTTCTTCAGCGCATCCATGACCGCGGCTTTCGGGCCGTCGGCGACAATCTGCCCGCGATCGATCACGATCAGCCGGTCCACCAGCGACAGCAGGGAGGCGCGGTGCGTGACCAACAGCACCGTCTTGCCTTCCACCACCGCTTGCAGGCGCTGCTTGAGGCGCTCTTCGCCGGTGTTGTCCATGGCACTGGTGGGCTCGTCTAGCAACAGGATCTGCGGGTTGAGCAGCAGCGCACGGCCCAGGGCGACGTTCTGCCGCTGGCCGCCGGACAGGTTCTGCCCGCGCTCACCCACTTGCAGTTCGTAACCGTCCGGGTGCAAGCGGGCGAATTCATGCACACCTGCCAGCTCGGCGGCCTGCAGGATCAGCTCGTCCTCGATGTAGCGGGCACCGCTGACCAGGTTGTCGCGCAGGGTGCCGGCCAGCAGCTGGATGTCCTGCGGTACATAGCCGATGTTGTGGCGCAGTTCGCTGACGTCGATTTGGCGAATGTCCACGCCATCGACCAGCAGCGAGCCGCCATCGGCCTCATACAGACCGACGATGAGCTTGGCCAGCGAGCTCTTGCCCGAACCACTGCGCCCGATGATGCCGACCTTCTCGCCGGGGCGGATGGTCAGGTTGATGTTTTTCAGCGCCATGTTCTGCTGGTTCGGGTAGGTGAAATCGACCCCGCGGAACTCGACACTGCCCTGCAGTACCTTACGGCTCAGTGGGCGCTCCTCGAAGTTGCGCTCTTGCGGCAGTTCCATCATGTGGTCGGTGGCAACCATGGTTACCTTGGCCTGCTGGTAGCGGGCGAGCAAACCGTTGAGCTGGCCCAGCGGGCCGAGGGCACGGCCGCTGAGCATGTAGCACGCCACCAGGCCGCCCATGCTCAGGTTGCCGTCGATGATCAGGTACACGCCGACGCAGATCATCGCCACGCCAGCCAGCTGCTGGATCAGCAGGGTGATGTTCATCGCCAGGCTCGACAGCACCTTCACGCGCAGTTCCAGGCGGCTGAGGGTGCCGAGGGTCTGCTCCCACATGTACTGGCGTTCGCTTTCGGCGTTGTTGACCTTTACCGCATCCAGGCCGGCGAGGGTCTCGATCAGGCTGGACTGGCGCTCGGAGGCCAGGGCCATGGTCCGTTCCATGGTCGCCATCAGCGGCCGTTGCAAGGCATAGCCGATGCCCAGGGCCAGCGGGAAGGCAATGATCGGGATCCACACCAAGTGCCCGCCAATGATGGCGATGACGATCAGGATAAGGACGGTGAACGGCAGGTCGATAAGGCTGGTCAGGGTCAGTGAGGCGAGGAAGTCGCGTAGGCCCTGGAACTCGTGAATGTTCTGGGCAAAGCTGCCGACCCTGGCCGGGCGGTACTTCATCGACATGCCGACGATGCGCTCGAACAGCGTCGCCGAGATGATCAGGTCGGTCTTCTTGCCGGCCAGGTCCAGGCACAAGCCGCGCAGGCCCTTGAGGATCAGGTCGAAGATGTAGGCGCCGGCGATACCGATGGCCAGCACCCAGAGCGTTGACGTTGCCTGGTTGGGCACTACACGGTCGTACACGTTCATCACGAACAGCGGCGCGGCCAGGGCGATCAGGTTGATCACCAGGCTGGCGGCGATGGCGTCGATATACAGCCACTTGCTGCGCAGCAGGGTATCGCGGAACCACGACTTTGCCCGCGGGATGAGGTTGCCGTGGTTGACGTCGAACTTGTGCTGCGGCTGGGCAAAGAACACCCGGCCGCTATAGTCGCTTTGCAGGGCTTCGCGGCTTACATGCACCTCGCCGCCATCGCTCTCGCTGAGCAACAGGCGCGCGGTGTCTTCGTTCTCCCAGCCCAGCAGGACGGCACTGCGGCCTTCCTTTAGCAGCAGCATCGCAGGCATGGCGATGCTCGGGATCTGTTCCAGCTTGCGCTGCAACAGGCGCCCTTGCAGACCGGCCCGGGCGGCGGCGCGGGGCAGCAGCTCGGGGCTCAGGCGCTGGGCGGGTAGCGGCAGCCCGGTGGTCAGCATGACCCGACTGGCGGGTTTCTGGTGCAGGACACACAGGCTCAGCAGGCTATCCAGCAAGGGATCGTCATGCTGACTGCGTGGATCATGGTTGAGTTGGACTCGACTGACTTCAGATTCCACGCGGCGCTCTCTTCATCCTTGTGGTGGGTGGGGTGGCTGTGCCGGCATTAAGGTCGGGCCGGCTCGCCCTGGCGTTCAATGGTACTGCCAAGCGGTGTAGGTGAGGCCTACAAGGCCCTTTGGCTGAGCAGACGGCCAATGGTCGCCTCGAATCGATACTGAGTAAACAATTGTACGTCGTTCATTGCTACCAGGCTGCTCCTGAGCAAGGGTGTTTCATTTTTGATCCAGTGTGCATGCAGGCTGAAGCATTTTCAGCAGCATAGACTGCCCGCGGGGCGAGTGAGAATTGCCGTCGGTGATCGATCTTTTTCGTCGTCAGTAAATGGGCGCTGATTTGTTGACGGTCTTATAGGTATCGATCGTTAAAATTCATCGGCGTAAGTCTGTTTGCACGCTCGGTTCTGGTTCAGAAATCGTCAATGTTTTGCCATCATCGCCGTGTGGTTATCTGCGCAATCGTTCTCTATCCCTTTGATCTGCGATGAAGTGTTGTTGCACGTCACGCGCTCAGCGGCTGGTGTTGGCTCGTGCGGCTATACAATCCCTGGTTTTGCGGGTTTTGATGCCCCTGCCCGTCGGGTTTAAGGCAAGGTTTGTGCTTGTCTAAACGCGGCAGCCCGGGCGCTTTTAAATTGACGTCTGCAGGTTTGACGGTTGCTGAAGGGGGGGATTGTCAGCAGCATGAAATACCGACTCAGGGTGTAATAAATGTTGCCGAAAATAGCGTTGAGCGCGCTTTCGATGATGTACGACATTTGTTCTGAATGAACCGTTGGCTAAGGTACAAATATCAATGTGACATTACATTGCCGATTGTTTAGGATGGCCTGTATAAGGTCAATAGTTTGGCATTTAAGTAATTCCAAATAGTTATAGACGAAAAATTGACGAAAAAAGCGTCAAGAGATCATCGACATAGTTCCGCCTGAAGTGGCTGCGAGTGCCGCTCTGGCAGGGAAGTACCCATAGGGTCACACGGAGAGTCCAATGAGCAGCGTTGTAGCCATCGTCAAAAGCATTGTCGGCCAGGTTATTGCGGTATCCCCAGAGGGTATTCGCCGTGTGCTCATCGAAGGGGACCGCCTGTTGGCAGGTGAGGAAGTACTCACTGGCCCGGGTGGCGCAGTTACTCTTGAGCTGGCCGATGGCCGTCTGCTTGACCTTGGCCGTGACAGCCAGTGGAGTGCCGATGCGCCCGACAGCAGCACCGACCTGAGCCAGGCGACCGCACAGGCCGCACCGTCGGTGGAAGAACTGCAACAGGCGATCGCTGCAGGTGTCGACCCGACTACCGAGCTTGAGGCCACCGCAGCCGGCCCGTCCGCAGCGGGCGGCGGCGCGCTGGGCGGTGGTCACAGCTTTGTGATGCTGGAGGAAACCGCGGGCCGGGTAGACGCTACCGTCGGGTTCCCGACGCAAGGGCTGGGCTTTGCTGGCGCGCTCGATAGTGAAGAAGTTGGCTTGCTGGATACCACCAGCAACAACCAGGTGACTACGCCGACGACAGGCACCAACGTTGCTACCGACCTTATTCTTGGCGCCACTCCTTCCATCAGCGAAGCGGGTGGCGTAATCGTCTATACCGCTACGGTTGGCCAAGCGCCGACCACCAACCTGATCGTCACCCTGTCTAACGGTGCCGTTATCGTCATCCCGGCCGGGCAGACCAGCGGCAGCGTCAATGTCGTGGTTCCGGCAAATGACACGCCGTATATCGACGGTGGCCAGATCTCGGCAACTGTAACGGGTACCACCGGTGGCAACGGCCTGACGGTGACTGTGCCGCAAGCGCCGGCGGTTACCCAGGTTACCGATACCATCGACACCACCACTGCGACACTGACGGCGAATCCGTCGGTGACCGAGGGCGGTGTGATTACCTACACCGTGACCCTGAGCAACCCTGCCCAGACGCCGGTAACCGTTACTCTGTCCAATGGCCAGACCATCACCGTTGAGGCGGGCAAGACCCAGGGCAGCGTCGACTTCCAGACGCCGGCGAACGACGTCTACAACAACGGTTCGACTGTAAGCACAACCATAACCGGCGCTTCCGGTGGCAACTTCGAGCAGCTGACGCCGAATCCGACCCCGGCGCAGACCACGATCAACGATTCGGTCGACAACACCACTGCGACCCTGACCGCTTCGCCAAGCGTCACTGAAGGTGGCGTAATCACCTACACCGTGACCCTGAGCAACCCTGCCCAGACGCCAGTGACTGTGACCCTGTCCAACGGCCAGACCATCACTGTTGAAGCGGGCAAGACCCAAGGCAGCGTTGACTTCCAGACCCCGGCGAACGACGTCTACAACAACGGCTCGACCGTCAGCACAACTATTACTGGCGCTACCGGTGGTAACTTCGAACAGCTGACCCCGAATCCGACCCCGGCGCAGACCACGATCAACGATTCGGTCGACACTACCACTGCGACCCTGACCGCTTCGCCAAGCGTCACTGAAGGTGGCGTCATCACCTACACCGTGACCCTGAGCAACCCTGCCCAGACACCGGTAACCGTGACCCTGTCCAACGGCCAGATCATCACTGTTGAAGCGGGCAAGACCCAAGGCAGCGTTGACTTCCAGACCCCGGCGAACGACGTCTACAACAACGGCTCGACCGTCAGCACAACTATTACTGGCGCTACCGGTGGTAACTTCGAACAGCTGACCCCGAATCCGACCCCGGCGCAGACCACGATCAACGATTCGGTCGACACCACCACTGCGACCCTGACCGCTTCGCCAAGCGTCACTGAAGGTGGCGTGATCACCTACACCGTGACCCTGAGCAACCCTGCCCAGACGCCAGTGACTGTGACCCTGTCCAACGGCCAGACCATCACTGTTGAAGCGGGCAAGACCCAAGGCAGCGTTGACTTCCAGACCCCGGCGAACGACGTCTACAACAACGGCTCGACCGTCAGCACAACTATTACTGGCGCTACCGGTGGTAACTTCGAACAGCTGACCCCGAATCCGACCCCGGCTCAGACCACGATCAACGATTCGGTCGATACCACCACTGCGACCCTGACCGCTTCGCCAAGCGTCACTGAAGGTGGCGTGATCACCTACACCGTGACCCTGAGCAACCCTGCCCAGACGCCGGTAACCGTGACCCTGTCCAATGGTCAGACCATCACCGTTGAAGCCGGCAAAACCCAGGGCAGCGTTGATTTCCAGACCCCGGCGAACGACGTCTACAACAACGGTTCGACTGTAAGCACAACCATAACCGGCGCTTCCGGTGGCAACTTCGAGCAGCTGACGCCGAATCCGACCCCGGCTCAGACCACGATCAACGATTCAGTAGACACCACCACCGCAACGCTGACGGCGAACCCGTCGGTGACCGAAGGCGGTGTCATCACCTACACCGTGACCCTGAGCAACCCTGCCCAGACGCCGGTAACCGTGACCCTGTCCAATGGCCAGACCATCACCGTTGAAGCCGGCAAAACCCAGGGCAGCGTTGATTTCCAGACCCCGGCGAACGACGTCTACAACAACGGTTCGACTGTCAGCGTCACCATCGAGAACGCCACGGGCGGTAACTTCGAGCAGTTGACCCCGAATCCGACCCCGGCTCAGACCACGATCAACGATTCAGTAGACGCCACCACCGCAACGCTGACTGCGAACCCGTCGGTGACCGAAGGTGGTGTCATCACCTACACCGTGACTCTGAGCAACCCTGCCCAGACGCCGGTAACCGTGACCCTGTCCAATGGCCAGACCATCACTGTTGAAGCCGGCAAGACCCAAGGCAGCGTTGATTTCCAGACCCCGGCGAACGACGTCTACAACAACGGTTCGACTGTCAGCGTCACCATCGAGAACGCCACGGGCGGTAACTTCGAGCAGTTGACCCCGAATCCGACCCCGGCTCAGACCACGATCAACGATTCGGTCGACACTACCACTGCGACCCTGACCGCTTCGCCAAGCGTCACTGAAGGTGGCGTAATCACCTACACCGTGACCCTGAGCAACCCTGCCCAGACGCCAGTGACTGTGACCCTGTCCAACGGCCAGACCATCACTGTTGAAGCGGGCAAGACCCAAGGCAGCGTTGACTTCCAGACGCCGGCGAACGACGTCTACAACAACGGTTCGACCGTCAGCACAACTATTACTGGCGCTACCGGTGGTAACTTCGAACAGCTGACCCCGAATCCGACCCCGGCTCAGACCACGATCAACGATTCGGTCGACACCACCACTGCGACTCTGACTGCTTCGCCAAGTGTCACCGAAGGTGGCGTCATCACCTACACCGTGACCCTGAGCAACCCTGCCCAGACACCGGTAACCGTGACCCTGTCCAACGGCCAGACCATCACTGTTGAAGCCGGCAAGACCCAAGGCAGCGTTGATTTCCAGACCCCGGCGAATGACGTCTACAACAACGGTTCGACTGTTAGCGTCACCATCGAGAACGCCACTGGCGGTAACTTCGAGCAGTTGACCCCGAATCCGACCCCGGCTCAGACCACGATCAACGATTCGGTCGACACCACCACTGCGACCCTGACCGCTTCGCCAAGCGTCACTGAAGGTGGTGTGATCACCTACACCGTGACCCTGAGCAACCCTGCCCAGACGCCGGTAACCGTGACCCTGTCCAACGGCCAGACCATCACTGTTGAAGCGGGCAAGACCCAAGGCAGCGTTGATTTCCAGACCCCGGCGAACGACGTCTACAACAACGGTTCGACTGTCAGCGTCACTATCGAGAACGCCACGGGCGGTAACTTCGAGCAGTTGACCCCGAATCCGACCCCGGCTCAGACCACGATCAACGATTCGGTCGACACCACCACCGCAACGCTGACGGCGAACCCGTCGGTGACCGAAGGCGGTGTCATCACCTACACCGTGACCCTGAGCAACCCTGCCCAGACGCCGGTAACCGTGACCCTGTCCAACGGCCAGACCATCACTGTTGAAGCGGGCAAGACCCAAGGCAGCGTTGATTTCCAGACCCCGGCGAACGACGTCTATAACAACGGTTCGACTGTTAGCGTCACCATCGAAAACGCCACCGGCGGCAACTTCGAGCAGCTGACCCCGAATCCGACTCCAGCCTCGACTGTCATCAATGACAGCGTCGATACTGTCACCGTAAGCATCGTCAGCAATGGCAATGTGACCGAAGACCAGCAACCTTCCTTTACTGTGAAAGTAAGCCAGGCGCTGGATCGTCCGTTGACCGTCACTCTGTCGAACGGAGACACCGTGACGATCGAAGCCGGTAAGACCGAAGTCGAGTACAAGACTCCGGCTCAGGGTGATGACGTCTATCACGACGCTGGCTCCATCACCCTCAGCGTTACCGACGCTACCGTTCCAGGTGCCACTTTCGAGAACCTGGCCTTGGGTGGTCCAGCTACCGTTGAGATCTCGGACACTATCAGTGAAGTTGTGGCTAAGCTGACCGCCACCCCTTCGGTGACCGAAGGCGGCGAGATCACCTACACGATCACGCTGACCAACAAAGACGGCCTGCCGATCAACAACCACGGCGCCCTGACCTTCACGCTGAGCGACGGCAAGACCGTCATCACCGTGCCGGCCAACGGCACCAGCGGTTCGATCACCGTGACTGCTCCGGACAACGTTTACGTTGGCAGCAATACCCCGGTGGTACAGTCGATCGCAACTGTTGCTGGCGCTGATGTCGGCAAGTTCGAACAGCTGACCCTGGACAAGACGCCGGTCAGCACAACCGTTACCGATGAGCCAGGTACTCCGGGCAACCCAGGCGGCAACAACGAAGGTGACTTGGTCAAAGTAACCATCACTGCCGACCAGACTTCGGTGGCCGAGAACGTCAAACCGACGTTCACCGTGCACATCAACCAGCCGCTGGAGCACGACCTGGTCGTGACCCTGAGCAACAATGCCACGGTGACCATCAAGGCCGGCGAAACCAGTGCACCGTACGAGCACGCGGCGCAGGGCGATGACGTTTACCAGGATGCTGGCGAAATCACCCTGGGCATCAAGTCGGCGGTAGACGCTACCGGTGCTGCCTTCGAGAACCTGCAGTTGGGTGGTGATGCTTCGGTCAAAGTGACCGACACCATCGACGAAGTGGTAGCCAAGTTGACCGCAAGCCAGTCGGTCACCGAAGGCGGCGAGATCACTTACACGATCACGCTGACCAACAAAGATGGCCTGCCGATCAATAACCACTCGGAGCTGTATTTCAAGCTGACCGATGGCACCACTGTCATCGTGCCCGCGAACAGCACCACCGGTTCGGCCACTGCGACCGCGCCGGATAACGTCTATGTCGGCGCTAACGAGCCGGTGGTCAACGCCATCGACGCGGTCAGCGGCGCGGACGCGTGGAAGTTCGAAAACCTCAATCTGGACAAGACCCCGGTCAGCACCCAGGTTATCGACGAACCAGGCACCCCAGGCAACGAAGGTGACATCGTCAAAGTCACCATCACCGCTGACCAGGTATCGGTGGCCGAGAACGTTAAACCGACCTTCACCGTGCACATCAACACCGCCCTGGCCCACGACCTGATCGTGACCCTGAGCAACAATGCCACGGTGACCATCAAGGCAGGCGAAACCAGTGCACCGTACGAGCACGCGGCGCAGGGCGATGACGTTTACCAGGATGCTGGCGAAATCACCCTGGGCATCAAGTCGGCGGTAGACGCTACCGGTGCTGCCTTTGAGAACCTGCAGTTGGGTGGTGATGCTTCGGTCAAAGTGACCGACACCATCGACGAAGTGGTAGCCAAGCTGACTGCGACGCCTTCGGTTACCGAAGGCGGCGAGATCACCTACACCATCACGCTGACCAACAAAGACGGTCTGCCGATCAATAACCACTCGGAGCTGTATTTCAAGCTGACCGATGGCACCACCGTTGTCGTCGCGGCCAACAGCACCACGGGCTCGGCCACTGTAACCGCCCCGGATAACGTGTATGTCGGTACTAACCAGCCGGTGGTCAATGCCATCGATGCTGTCAGCGGCGCGGATGCGTGGAAGTTCGAAAACCTGAATCTGGACAAGACCCCGGTCAGCACCCAGGTTATCGACGAACCAGGCACCCCAGGCAACGAAGGTGACATCGTCAAAGTCACCATCACCGCTGACCAGGTATCGGTGGCCGAGAACGTTAAACCGACCTTCACCGTGCACATCAACACCGCCCTGGCCCACGACCTGATCGTGACCCTGAGCAACAATGCCACGGTGACCATCAAGGCAGGCGAAACCAGTGCACCGTACGAGCACGCGGCGCAGGGCGATGACGTTTACCAGGATGCTGGCGAAATCACCCTGGGCATCAAGTCGGCGGTAGATGCTACCGGTGCTGCCTTTGAGAACCTGCAGTTGGGTGGTGATGCTTCGGTCAAAGTGACCGACACCATCGACGAAGTGGTAGCCAAGCTGACTGCGACGCCTTCGGTTACCGAAGGTGGCGAGATCACCTACACCATCACGCTGACCAACAAAGACGGTCTGCCGATCAACAACCATTCGGCGCTATATTTCAAGCTGACCGATGGCACCACTGTTGTCGTCGCGGCCAATAGCACCACGGGCTCGGCCACTGCAACCGCCCCGGATAACGTGTATGTCGGTACTAACCAGCCGGTGGTCAATGCCATCGATGCTGTCAGCGGCGCGGATGCGTGGAAGTTCGAAAACCTGAATCTGGACAAGACCCCGGTCAGCACCCAGGTTACCGACGAACCAGGCACCCCAGGCAACGAAGGCGACCTGGTCAAGGTCACCATCACCGCCGACCAGACTTCGGTGGCGGAAAACGTCAAACCGACGTTCACTGTGCACATCAACCAGCCGCTGGATCACGACCTGGTTGTGACCCTGAGCAACAACGCGACCGTGACCATCAAGGCGGGCGAAATCAGCGCGCCGTACACCCACGATGCGCAGGGGGATGACGTCTACAATGATTCGGGCGAAATCAGCCTGGGTATCAAGTCGGCGGTAGACGCCACCGGTGCTACCTTCGAGAACCTGGAGCTGGGCGGTGCGGCTACCGTCCAAGTGACAGACACCACCGACGAAGTCGTGGCCAAGCTGACCGCGACGCCTTCGGTCACCGAAGGCGGCGAGATCACCTACACCATCACGCTGACCAACAAAGACGGCCTGCCGATCAACAACCACGGCGCCCTGAACTTCACGCTGAGCGACGGCAAAACCGTCATTACCGTGCCGGCCAATGGCACCAGCGGCTCGATTACCGTCACTGCTCCGGACAACGTCTATGTCGGCAGCAATACCCCGGTGGTGCAGTCGATCGCTACCGTTGCTGGCGCTGACGTCGGAAAATTCGAACAGTTGACACTGGACAAGACCCCGGTCAGCACCACCGTCACTGACGAGCCAGGTACCCCCGGTAACCCAGGCGGCAATAACGAAGGCGATCTGGTCAAGGTCACCATCACTGCCGACCAGACTTCGGTGGCCGAGAACGTCAAACCGACCTTCACCGTGCACATCAATACCGCTCTGGCACACGACCTGGTCGTCACCTTGAGCAACAACGCCACAGTCACCATCAAGGCCGGCGAAACCAGCGCGCTTTACGAGCACGCGGCGCAGGGCGACGACGTCTATCTGGACGGCGGCGAAATCAGCTTGGGCATCAAGTCGGCTGTGGACGTTGATGGTCGTACCTTCGAAAACCTGCAGTTGGGCGGCGATGCTTCGGTCAAAGTGACCGACACCATCGACGAGGTTGTGGCCAAGTTGACCGCAAGCCAGTCGGTCACCGAAGGCGGCGAGATCACCTACACCATCACGCTGACCAACAAAGACGGTCTGCCGATCAATAACCACTCGGAGCTGTACTTCAAGCTGACCGATGGCACCACTGTCATCGTGCCCGCCAACAGCACCACCGGTTCGGCCACTGCGACCGCGCCGGATAACGTCTATGTCGGTGCTAATGAGCCGGTGGTCAACGCCATCGACGCGGTCAGCGGCGCGGACGCGTGGAAGTTTGAAAATCTGAATCTGGACAAGACTCCGGTCAGCACCCAGGTTACTGACGAGCCAGGCACCCCTGGCAACGAAGGTGACATCGTCAAAGTCACCATCACCGCTGACCAGGCATCGGTGGCCGAGAACGTTAAACCGACCTTCACCGTGCACATCAACACCGCCCTGGCCCACGACCTGGTCGTGACCCTGAGCAACAATGCCACGGTGACCATCAAGGCAGGCGAAACCAGTGCACCGTACGAGCACGCGGCGCAGGGCGATGACGTTTACCAGGATGCTGGCGAAATCACCCTGGGCATCAAGTCGGCGGTAGACGCTACCGGTGCTGCCTTCGAGAACCTGCAGTTGGGCGGCGATGCTTCGGTCAAAGTGACCGACACCATCGACGAGGTTGTGGCCAAGTTGACCGCAAGCCAGTCGGTCACCGAAGGCGGCGAGATCACCTACACCATCACGCTGACCAACAAAGACGGTCTGCCGATCAATAACCACTCGGAGCTGTATTTCAAGCTGACCGATGGCACCACTGTCATCGTGCCCGCCAACAGCACCACCGGTTCGGCCACTGCAACCGCGCCGGATAACGTCTATGTCGGTGCTAACGAGCCAGTGGTCAACGCCATCGACGCGGTCAGCGGCGCGGACGCGTGGAAGTTTGAAAATCTGAACCTGGACAAGACCCCGGTCAGCACGCAGGTTACCGACGAGCCAGGCACCCCAGGCAACGAAGGCGATATCGTCAAGGTCACCATCACGGCCGACCAAACTTCGGTGGCCGAGAACGTCAAACCGACCTTCACCGTGCACATCAACACCGCCCTGGCCCACGACTTGGTCGTGACCCTGAGCAACAATGCCACGGTGACCATCAAGGCCGGCGAAACCAGTGCACCGTACGAGCACGCGGCGCAGGGCGATGACGTTTACCAGGATGCTGGCGAAATCACCCTGGGCATCAAGTCGGCGGTAGACGCTACCGGTGCTGCCTTCGAAAACCTGCAGTTGGGTGGTGATGCTTCGGTCAAAGTGACCGACACCATCGACGAAGTTGTCGCCAAGTTGACCGCAAGCCAGTCGGTCAGCGAAGGCGGCGAGATCACTTACACGATCACGCTGACCAACAAAGATGGCCTGCCGATCAATAACCACTCGGAGCTGTACTTCAAGCTGACCGATGGCACCACTGTCATCGTGCCCGCCAACAGCACCACCGGTTCGGCCACTGCGACCGCGCCGGATAACGTCTATGTCGGTGCTAACGAGCCGGTGGTCAACGCCATCGACGCGGTCAGCGGCGCGGACGCGTGGAAGTTCGAGAACCTGACCCTGGATAAGACCGAGGTCAGCACCAGCGTTACGGATGAGCCTTCCGGGCAGGGTGACCTGGTGAAGGTCAGCATTACGCCGGTCACCGACACGGTGAACGAAGCGACTGCGCCGACCTTCAAGCTCACCCTGAACCAGGCCATCGATAAACCGCTGACCGTGCTGCTGAGCACCGGTGAAACCGTGGTGTTCGCTGCTGGCGAGACCACCAAGACCATCTCGGCGCCGGCCCAAGGCGATGACGTCTTTGTTGATAAAGGCACCATCACCGTTAGCATCGACAAGGCCACCGTCACCGGTGCGCCGCTGGAAAACCTGCAGATCGGCGACCCGGCCACTGTCAACGTGACCGATACCATCAGCAAAGTCACCGCTGTCCTGTCGGTGGACAACACCGCTGTCGTCGAAGGCGGCAAGATCACCTACACCGTGACCCTGATCAGTGAAGACACCAAGCTGCCAGTGACTGGCCACGGCGGTGTGACCGTGACCCTGACTGGCGGCACGGTCGTGACTATTCCGGCGGGTTCTGCTTCGGGTACCGCCTTCGTCACTGCACCGAACGACCTGTTCACCGGTGGCCAGCCTGCGATCACCAAGTCGATCACCGACATTTCGGTCACCGGTGACACCAAGTTCGAAAACCTGGTGACCGATAAGACGCCAGTGACCACTACTGTCAGCGACGAGCCGAACGGCAGCGACAACCTGGTCAAGGTCAGCATCACGCCGGTCACCGAGTCGGTGAACGAAGCGACTGCGCCGACCTTCAAGGTGACCCTGAACCAGGCCATCGATAAACCGCTGACCGTGCTGCTGAGCACCGGTGAAACCGTGGTGTTCGCTGCTGGCGAGACCACCAAGACCATCTCGGCGCCGGCCCAAGGCGATGACGTCTTTGTTGATAAAGGCACCATCACCGTTAGCATCGACAAGGCCACCGTCACCGGTGCGCCGCTGGAAAACCTGCAGATCGGCGACCCGGCCACTGTCAACGTGACCGACACCATCAGCAAAGTCACCGCTGTCCTGTCGGTGGACAACACCGCTGTGGTGGAAGGTGGCAAGATCACCTACACCGTGACCCTGATCAGTGAAGACACCAAGCTGCCAGTGACTGGCCACGGTGGTGTGACCGTTACCTTGACCGGTGGCACTCAGGTCACCATCAACCCAGGCTCGGCCACCGGCACCGTGGAAATCACCGCGCCGAACGACCTGTACGCGGGCGGCCAGGACGCAATTACCAAGTCGATCACCGGTATCGAAGTCACCGGCGACACCAAGTTCGAGAACCTGGTGACCGACAAGACCCCAGTGACCACTACCGTCAGCGACGAGCCAAACGGCGCCGGGAACCTGGTGAAAGTCAGCATCACGCCGGTCACCGACACGGTGAACGAAGCGACTGCGCCGACCTTCAAGCTCACCCTGAACCAGGCCATCGATAAACCGCTGACCGTGCTGCTGAGCACCGGTGAAACCGTGGTGTTCGCTGCTGGCGAGACCACCAAAACCATTTCGGCGCCTGCCCAAGGCGATGACGTCTTTGTTGATAAAGGCACCATCACCGTTAGCATCGACAAGGCCACCGTTACCGGTGCTCCGCTGGAGAACCTGCAGATCGGCGACCCGGCCACTGTCAACGTGACCGACACCATCAGCAAAGTCACCGCTGTCCTGTCGGTGGACAACACCGCTGTGGTCGAAGGCGGCAAGATCACCTACACCGTCACCCTGATCAGTGAAGACACCAAGCTGCCAGTGACTGGCCACGGTGGTGTGACCGTTACCTTGACCGGTGGCACTCAGGTCACCATCAACCCAGGCTCGGCCACCGGCACCGTGGAAATCACCGCGCCGAACGACCTGTACGCGGGCGGCCAGGACGCAATTACCAAGTCGATCACCGGTATCGAAGTCACCGGCGACACCAAGTTCGAGAACCTGGTGACCGACAAGACCCCGGTCACCACTACCGTCAGCGATGAGCCGAACGGCAACGACAACCTGGTCAAGGTCAGCATCACGCCGGTCACCGAGTCGGTGAACGAAGCCACTGCACCAACCTTTAATGTCACCCTGAACCAAGCGCTGGACAAGGCGCTCACCGTTGTCCTGAGTACTGGCGAAACCGTGGTGTTCGCCGCTGGCGAGACCACCAAGACCATCTCGGCGCCGGCCCAAGGCGATGACGTCTTTGTTGATAAAGGCACCATCACCGTCAGCATCGACAAGGCCACCGTCACCGGTGCGCCGCTGGAAAACCTGCAGATCGGCGACCCGGCCACTGTCAACGTGACCGACACCATCAGCAAAGTCACCGCTGTCCTGTCGGTGGACAACACCGCTGTGGTCGAAGGCGGCAAGATCACCTACACCGTCACCCTGATCAGTGAAGACACCAAGCTGCCAGTGACTGGCCACGGTGGTGTGACCGTTACCTTGACCGGTGGCACTCAGGTCACCATCAACCCAGGCTCGGCCACCGGCACTGTGGAAATCACCGCGCCGAACGACCTGTACGCGGGCGGCCAGGACGCAATTACCAAGTCGATCACCGGTATCGAAGTCACCGGCGACACCAAGTTCGAGAACCTGGTGACCGACAAGACCCCAGTGACCACTACCGTCAGCGACGAGCCAAACGGCGCCGGGAACCTGGTGAAAGTCAGCATCACGCCAGTCACCGACACGGTGAACGAAGCCACTGCACCAACCTTTAATGTCACCCTGAACCAAGCGCTGGACAAGGCGCTCACCGTTGTCCTGAGTACTGGCGAAACCGTGGTGTTCGCCGCTGGCGAGACCACCAAGACCATCTCGGCGCCGGCCCAAGGCGATGACGTCTTTGTTGATAAAGGCACCATCACCGTTAGCATCGACAAGGCCACCGTTACCGGTGCTCCGCTGGAGAACCTGCAGATCGGCGACCCGGCCACTGTCAACGTGACCGACACCATCAGCAAAGTCACCGCTGTCCTGTCGGTGGACAACACCGCTGTGGTCGAAGGCGGCAAGATCACCTACACCGTCACCCTGATCAGTGAAGACACCAAGCTGCCAGTGACTGGCCACGGTGGTGTGACCGTTACCTTGACCGGTGGCACTCAGGTCACCATCAACCCAGGCTCGGCCACCGGCACTGTGGAAATCACCGCGCCGAACGACCTGTACGCGGGCGGCCAGGACGCAATTACCAAGTCGATCACCGGTATCGAAGTCACCGGCGACACCAAGTTCGAGAACCTGGTGACCGACAAGACCCCAGTGACCACTACCGTCAGCGACGAGCCAAACGGCGCCGGGAACCTGGTGAAAGTCAGCATCACGCCAGTCACCGACACGGTGAACGAAGCGACTGCCCCGACCTTCAAGGTGACCCTGAACCAGGCCATCGATAAGCCGCTGACCGTGCTGCTGAGCACCGGTGAAACCGTGGTGTTCGCCGCTGGCGAGACCACCAAGACCGTTTCGGCGCCAGCCCAGGGCGATGACGTGTTCATCGACAAGGGCCAGATCACCGTCAGCATCGACAAGGCCACCGTTACCGGTGCGCCGCTGGAAAACCTGCAGATCGGTACCCCGGCGACCGTTCAGGTCACCGACACCATCAGCAAAGTCACCGCCGTCCTGTCGGTGGACAACACCGCTGTGGTCGAAGGTGGCAAGATCACCTACACCGTCACCCTGATCAGTGAAGACACCAAGCTGCCAGTGACCGGCCACGGCGGTGTGACCGTGACCCTGACTGGCGGCACAGTCGTGACTATTCCGGCCGGCTCGGCCTCGGGTACCGCCTTCGTCACTGCACCGAACGACCTGTTCACCGGTGGCCAGCCTGCGATCACCAAGTCGATCACCGACATTTCGGTCACCGGCGACACCAAGTTCGAGAACCTGGTGACCGACAAGACCCCGGTCACCACTACCGTCAGCGATGAGCCAAACGGCAACGACAACCTGGTCAAGGTCAGCATCACGCCGGTCACCGAGTCGGTGAACGAAGCCACTGCACCAACCTTTAACGTCACCCTGAACCAAGCGCTGGACAAGGCGCTCACCGTTGTCCTGAGTACTGGCGAAACCGTGGTGTTCGCAGCTGGCGAGACCACCAAGACCATTTCGGCGCCTGCCCAGGGCGATGACGTCTTTGTTGATAAAGGCACCATCACCGTTAGCATCGACAAGGCCACCGTTACCGGTGCGCCGCTGGAGAACCTGCAGATCGGCGACCCGGCCACTGTCAACGTGACCGACACCATCAGCAAAGTCACCGCTGTCCTGTCGGTGGACAACACCGCTGTGGTGGAAGGTGGCAAGATCACCTACACCGTCACCCTGATCAGTGAAGACACCAAGCTGCCAGTGACTGGCCACGGTGGTGTGACCGTGACCCTGACTGGCGGCACGGTCGTGACTATCCCGGCCGGCTCGGCCTCGGGTACCGCCTTCGTCACTGCACCGAACGACCTGTATGCCGGTGGCCAGCCTGCGATCACCAAGTCGATCACCGACATTTCGGTCTCGGGTGACACCAAGTTCGAAAACCTGGTGACCGACAAGACCCCGGTCACCACTACCATCAGCGACGAGCCGAACGGCAGCGATAACCTGGTGAAAGTCAGCATCACTCCAGTCACCGACACGGTGAACGAGGCGACTGCGCCGACCTTCAAGCTCACCCTGAACCAGGCCATCGATAAACCGCTGACCGTGCTGCTGAGCACCGGTGAAACCGTGGTGTTCGCCGCTGGTGAAACCACCAAAACCATTTCGGCGCCTGCCCAAGGCGATGACGTCTTTGTTGATAAAGGCACCATCACCGTCAGCATCGACAAGGCCACCGTCACCGGTGCGCCGCTGGAGAACCTGCAGATCGGCGACCCGGCCACTGTCAACGTGACCGATACCATCAGCAAAGTCACCGCTGTCCTGTCGGTGGACAACACCGCTGTCGTCGAAGGCGGCAAGATCACCTACACCGTGACCCTGATCAGTGAAGACACCAAGCTGCCAGTGACTGGCCACGGCGGTGTGACCGTGACCCTGACTGGCGGCACGGTCGTGACTATTCCGGCGGGTTCTGCTTCGGGTACCGCCTTCGTCACTGCACCGAACGACCTGTTCACCGGTGGCCAGCCTGCGATCACCAAGTCGATCACCGACATTTCGGTCACCGGCGACACCAAGTTCGAGAACCTGGTGACCGACAAGACCCCGGTCACCACTACCATCAGCGACGAGCCGAACGGCAGCGATAACCTGGTGAAAGTCAGCATCACTCCAGTCACCGACACGGTGAACGAGGCGACTGCGCCGACCTTCAAGCTCACCCTGAACCAGGCCATCGATAAACCGCTGACCGTGCTGCTGAGCACCGGTGAAACCGTGGTGTTCGCCGCTGGTGAAACCACCAAAACCATTTCGGCGCCTGCCCAAGGCGATGACGTCTTTGTTGATAAAGGCACCATCACCGTCAGCATCGACAAGGCCACCGTCACCGGTGCGCCGCTGGAGAACCTGCAGATCGGCGACCCGGCCACTGTCAACGTGACCGATACCATCAGCAAAGTCACCGCTGTCCTGTCGGTGGACAACACCGCTGTCGTCGAAGGCGGCAAGATCACCTACACCGTGACCCTGATCAGTGAAGACACCAAGCTGCCAGTGACTGGCCACGGCGGTGTGACCGTGACCCTGACTGGCGGCACGGTCGTGACTATTCCGGCGGGTTCTGCTTCGGGTACCGCCTTCGTCACTGCACCGAACGACCTGTTCACCGGTGGCCAGCCTGCGATCACCAAGTCGATCACCGACATTTCGGTCACCGGCGACACCAAGTTCGAAAACCTGGTGACCGATAAGACGCCAGTGACCACCACTGTCAGCGATGAGCCGAACGGCGCCGGGAATCTGGTGAAAGTCAGCATCACTCCAGTCACCGAGTCGGTGAACGAAGCGACTGCGCCGACCTTCAAGCTCACCCTGAACCAGGCCATCGATAAGCCGCTGACCGTGCTGCTGAGCACCGGTGAAACCGTAGTGTTCGCCGCTGGCGAGACCACCAAGACCATCTCGGCGCCGGCCCAAGGCGATGACGTCTTTGTTGATAAAGGCACCATCACCGTCAGCATCGACAAGGCCACCGTCACCGGTGCGCCGCTGGAAAACCTGCAGATCGGCGACCCGGCCACTGTCAACGTGACCGATACCATCAGCAAAGTCACCGCCGTCCTGTCGGTGGACAACACTGCTGTGGTCGAAGGTGGCAAGATCACCTACACCGTGACCCTGATCAGCGAAGACACCAAGCTGCCAGTGACCGGCCACGGCGGTGTGACCGTGACGCTGACTGGCGGCACAGTCGTGACTATTCCGGCCGGCTCGGCCTCGGGTACCGCCTTCGTCACTGCACCGAACGACCTGTTCACCGGTGGCCAGCCTGCGATCACCAAGTCGATCACCGACATTTCGGTCACCGGCGACACCAAGTTCGAGAACCTGGTGACCGACAAGACCCCGGTCACCACTACCGTCAGCGATGAGCCAAACGGCAACGACAACCTGGTCAAGGTCAGCATCACGCCGGTCACCGAGTCGGTGAACGAAGCCACTGCACCAACCTTTAACGTCACCCTGAACCAAGCGCTGGACAAGGCGCTCACCGTTGTCCTGAGTACTGGCGAAACCGTGGTGTTCGCAGCTGGCGAGACCACCAAGACCATTTCGGCGCCTGCCCAGGGCGATGACGTCTTTGTTGATAAAGGCACCATCACCGTCAGCATCGACAAGGCCACCGTTACCGGTGCGCCGCTGGAAAACCTGCAGATCGGTACCCCGGCGACCGTTCAGGTCACCGACACCATCAGCAAAGTCACCGCTGTCCTGTCGGTGGACAACACCGCTGTAGTCGAAGGTGGCAAGATCACCTACACCGTGACCCTGATCAGCGAAGACACCAAGCTGCCAGTGACCGGCCACGGCGGTGTGACTGTGACCCTGACTGGCGGCACAGTCGTGACTATTCCGGCGGGTTCTGCCTCGGGTACCGCCTTCGTCACTGCACCGAACGACCTGTATGCCGGTGGCCAGCCTGCGATCACCAAGTCGATCACTGACATTTCGGTCTCGGGTGACACCAAGTTCGAAAACCTGGTGACCGATAAGACGCCAGTGACCACCACTGTCAGCGATGAGCCGAACGGCGCCGGGAATCTGGTGAAAGTCAGCATCACTCCAGTCACCGAGTCGGTGAACGAAGCGACTGCGCCGACCTTCAAGGTGACCCTGAACCAGGCCATCGATAAGCCGCTGACCGTGCTGCTGAGCACCGGTGAAACCGTGGTGTTCGCCGCTGGCGAGACCACCAAGACCATTTCGGCGCCAGCCCAGGGTGATGACGTGTTCATCGACAAGGGCCAGATCACCGTCAGCATCGACAAGGCCACCGTTACCGGTGCGCCGCTGGAGAACCTGCAGATCGGTACCCCGGCGACCGTTCAGGTCACCGACACCATCAGCAAAGTCACCGCTGTCCTGTCGGTGGACAACACCGCTGTGGTGGAAGGTGGCAAGATCACCTACACCGTGACCCTGATCAGTGAAGACACCAAGCTGCCAGTGACTGGCCACGGTGGTGTGACCGTTACCTTGACCGGTGGCACTCAGGTCACCATCAACCCAGGCTCGGCCACCGGCACCGTGGAAATCACCGCGCCGAACGACCTGTACGCGGGCGGCCAGGACGCAATTACCAAGTCGATCACCGGTATCGAAGTCACCGGCGACACCAAGTTCGAGAACCTGGTGACCGACAAGACCCCAGTGACCACTACCGTCAGCGACGAGCCAAACGGCGCCGGGAACCTGGTGAAAGTCAGCATCACGCCGGTCACCGACACGGTGAACGAAGCGACTGCGCCGACCTTCAAGCTCACCCTGAACCAGGCCATCGATAAACCGCTGACCGTGCTGCTGAGCACCGGTGAAACCGTGGTGTTCGCCGCTGGTGAAACCACCAAAACCATTTCGGCGCCTGCCCAGGGCGATGATGTGTTCATCGACAAGGGCCAGATCACCGTCAGCATCGACAAGGCCACCGTTACCGGTGCGCCGCTGGAGAACCTGCAGATCGGTACCCCGGCGACCGTTCAGGTCACCGACACCATCAGCAAAGTCACCGCTGTCCTGTCGGTGGACAACACCGCTGTGGTGGAAGGTGGCAAGATCACCTACACCGTGACCCTGATCAGTGAAGACACCAAGCTGCCAGTGACTGGCCACGGTGGTGTGACCGTTACCTTGACCGGTGGCACTCAGGTCACCATCAACCCAGGCTCGGCCACCGGCACCGTGGAAATCACCGCGCCGAACGACCTGTACGCGGGCGGCCAGGACGCAATTACCAAGTCGATCACCGGTATCGAAGTCACCGGCGACACCAAGTTCGAAAACCTGGTGACCGATAAGACGCCAGTGACCACTACTGTCAGCGACGAGCCGAACGGCGCCGGGAACCTGGTGAAAGTCAGCATCACTCCGGTCACCGAGTCGGTGAACGAAGCGACTGCGCCGACCTTCAAGCTCACCCTGAACCAGGCCATCGATAAACCGCTGACCGTGCTGCTGAGCACCGGTGAAACCGTGGTGTTCGCCGCTGGTGAAACCACCAAAACCATTTCGGCGCCTGCCCAGGGCGATGATGTGTTCATCGACAAGGGCCAGATCACCGTCAGCATCGACAAGGCCACCGTTACCGGTGCGCCGCTGGAGAACCTGCAGATCGGTACCCCGGCGACCGTTCAGGTCACCGACACCATCAGCAAAGTCACCGCTGTCCTGTCGGTGGACAACACCGCTGTGGTGGAAGGTGGCAAGATCACCTACACCGTGACCCTGATCAGTGAAGACACCAAGCTGCCAGTGACTGGCCACGGTGGTGTGACCGTTACCTTGACCGGTGGCACTCAGGTCACCATCAACCCAGGCTCGGCCACCGGCACCGTGGAAATCACCGCGCCGAACGACCTGTACGCGGGCGGCCAGGACGCAATTACCAAGTCGATCACCGGTATCGAAGTCACCGGCGACACCAAGTTCGAAAACCTGGTGACCGATAAGACGCCAGTGACCACTACTGTCAGCGACGAGCCGAACGGCGCCGGGAACCTGGTGAAAGTCAGCATCACTCCGGTCACCGAGTCGGTGAACGAAGCGACTGCGCCGACCTTCAAGCTCACCCTGAACCAGGCCATCGATAAACCGCTGACCGTGCTGCTGAGCACCGGTGAAACCGTGGTGTTCGCCGCTGGCGAGACCACCAAGACCGTTTCGGCGCCAGCCCAGGGTGATGACGTGTTCATCGACAAGGGCCAGATCACCGTCAGCATCGACAAGGCCACCGTTACCGGTGCGCCGCTGGAAAACCTGCAGATCGGTACCCCGGCGACCGTTCAGGTCACCGACACCATCAGCAAAGTCACCGCTGTCCTGTCGGTGGACAACACCGCTGTAGTCGAAGGCGGCAAGATCACCTACACCGTCACCCTGATCAGTGAAGACACCAAGCTGCCAGTGACTGGCCACGGCGGTGTGACCGTGACCCTGACTGGCGGCACAGTCGTGACTATTCCGGCGGGTTCTGCCTCGGGTACCGCCTTCGTCACTGCACCGAACGACCTGTATGCCGGTGGCCAGCCTGCGATCACCAAGTCGATCACTGACATTTCGGTCTCGGGTGACACCAAGTTCGAAAACCTGGTGACCGATAAGACGCCAGTGACCACCACTGTCAGCGATGAGCCGAACGGCGCCGGGAATCTGGTGAAAGTCAGCATCACTCCAGTCACCGAGTCGGTGAACGAAGCGACTGCGCCGACCTTCAAGGTGACCTTGAACCAGGCCATCGATAAGCCGCTGACCGTGCTGCTGAGCACCGGTGAAACCGTGGTGTTCGCCGCTGGCGAGACCACCAAGACCATTTCGGCGCCAGCCCAGGGTGATGACGTGTTCATCGACAAGGGCCAGATCACCGTCAGCATCGACAAGGCCACCGTTACCGGTGCGCCGCTGGAGAACCTGCAGATCGGTACCCCGGCGACCGTTCAGGTCACCGACACCATCAGCAAAGTCACCGCTGTCCTGTCGGTGGACAACACCGCTGTAGTCGAAGGTGGCAAGATCACCTACACCGTGACCCTGATCAGCGAAGACACCAAGCTGCCAGTGACCGGCCACGGCGGTGTGACCGTGACCCTGACTGGCGGCACGGTCGTGACTATCCCGGCCGGCTCGGCCTCGGGTACCGCCTTCGTCACTGCACCGAACGACCTGTATGCCGGTGGCCAGCCTGCGATCACCAAGTCGATCACTGACATTTCGGTCTCGGGTGACACCAAGTTCGAAAACCTGGTGACCGATAAGACGCCAGTGACCACTACCGTCAGCGACGAGCCAAACGGCGCCGGGAACCTGGTGAAAGTCAGCATCACGCCGGTCACCGACACGGTGAACGAAGCGACTGCGCCGACCTTCAAGCTCACCCTGAACCAGGCCATCGATAAACCGCTGACCGTGCTGCTGAGCACTGGTGAAACCGTGGTGTTCGCCGCTGGTGAAACCACCAAAACCATTTCGGCGCCTGCCCAGGGCGATGACGTGTTCATCGACAAGGGCCAGATCACCGTCAGCATCGACAAGGCCACCGTCACCGGTGCGCCGCTGGAGAACCTGCAGATCGGAACCCCGGCGACCGTTCAGGTCACCGACACCATCAGCAAAGTCACCGCTGTCCTGTCGGTGGACAACACCGCTGTAGTCGAAGGTGGCAAGATCACCTACACCGTGACCCTGATCAGCGAAGACACCAAGCTGCCGGTGACTGGCCACGGTGGTGTGACCGTCACCCTGACCGGTGGCACTCAGGTCACCATCAACCCGGGCTCGGCGACTGGCACTGTCAGCATCAATGCCCCGGATGATGTTTATACGGGCGGTCAGGACACCATTACCAAGTCGATCACCGGCATTGCTGTCGCTGGCGACAAGGTCTTCGAAAACCTTGTGGCAGGTACCAACTCCGTCAGCACCACGGTAAGTGACGAGCCAAGTGGCCAAGGTGATATTGCCAAGGTCAGTATTACCGGCACCACTTCGCTCACCGAAGGCGAAACTGGCGCTTACACGCTGACCCTGACCCACGCCTCCAAGGCCGAAGTCACGATCACCCTCAGCTACAGCGGCACCGCCAAAAACGGTGAGGACTTCACCGGTGTCACCACCGTGAAGATCCCGGCCAACAGCACAGGCACCACGTTCAACATCGCTACCATCGACGACAAGCTGGTCGAAGGTACCGAGAACTTCGTGGTGAAGATCGAAACTGCCACCGGTGGCAACTTCGAGAACCTGCAGGTTGATAGCAGTAAATCGAGCGTGACTACCACCATCCTCGACAACGACAACCTGCCGGTTTCACCTGGTGGCGCGGTGTTTGGCGTGGAAGACACCGACTACGTGTTCGCCTGGAGTGATTTCAAAGTCACCGATGCCGATGGCAACACCGGTCTGTCCGTGACCATTACTTCGATCCCTGGTGCCGGCAACCTGCAGTTCTTCAACGGTACTGCCTGGGTGAATGTGACCGTTGGCCAGGTGGTGAGCCAGGCTGACATCATTGCCAAGAACCTGAAATTCGTTCCGCTTCTCAACCAGTCGGGCTCGGATAACTACGGTGGCAATGGCGTGGGTAACCAGAAGGCTGACTACGCACAGTTCAAGTACAAGCCGAACGATGGCACCAACCTGGGCACAGAAGTGACCATGAAGGTCGACATCAGCCCGGTAGCCGACAAACCGACGCTCAGCTTCGGCAGCGCCGATATCGACTCCAAAGGCCTGACCAAAGAAGTCTGGACCAGCCTCAAAGGCCTCGGTACTGGCGGCAATGGCATTACCGGCGAGGACCTGAAGACGGTATTTGCCAACTCTGGCAATGCCAACTCCAGCAGCACCACTACCAACGTGCAGTCCGATGGCAGCGTCACTGCTGGCACCGGTTCGAAAACGTCGGGCCTGATCTACCTGGAAGCCGGCAAGACCTACACCTTCAGCGGTACCGCCGACGACAGCTTCGTGGTCACCATTGGTGGCAAGACGGTGGTCACGGCCACCTGGGGTGCCGGTGGCCAGGTTTCGGGTACCTTCACCCCGAACACCAGTGGCTACTACCCGATCGAGGTCTACCATGCCAACCAGTCTGGTCCAGGCAGCTATGACCTGAACATCCAGGTAGGCTCGGGTGCGGTCACTGACCTGAGCAGCTCGAACATCAAGATGTATCAGAACGTGACCGAGATGGCCAACGCCGGCTTGGGCGTGTCCGATCTGCACACCGTGAATGGTCAGAGCTACTACGACGGCTACAAACTGAACGAAGGGCCGGAAGGTGGCTCGGTGAAACTGGTTGGTATTAATACTGCCCTGACCGACACCGATGGCTCCGAAACCCTGAACGTTAGCCTCAGCGGCATTCCGAAAGGCACTGTACTCAGCGATGGTGCAGGCCACACGGTCACAGTAGGCAGCGCACCGGTGGATGTGACCGGCTGGAAACTCAGCGGCCTTACCCTCACCCCACCGACCTACTACAAAGGCTCGTTCGACATCACGGTCACCTCGACTGCCACCGAAAGCCTGGGCGGTTCGGCCATCACCACCGGCAACATCCCGGTGACGGTGTACGGCGCAACCTACAAGGCCAGCGTGGGTACTTCGGGCAATGACACACTGACCGGCAGCGAAGGCAACGACATCATCGTCGCCGACGTGTCGGGCCTGAACGTGGTGGCGGGCAAGAACTACAATATTGCGTTCATCGTCGACAGCTCCGGCAGCATGACCGATGCGTCTATTGCCGCAGCCAAGGCCCAGCTGGCGTCTGTGTTTGCCACCTTGAAAGCCAGCCTGGGCTCGGACACCTCGGGTACGGTCAACATCTTCCTTGTCGACTTCGACACGCAGGTCAACAAGAACGTTGCTGTGAACCTGGCCGATCTTAACGCCTTGAATGACCTGCAAGCGGTCCTGAAGTCGATGCAAGGCGGGGATGATGGTGGTGGCACCAACTACGAAGATGCCTTCAAGACCACGGCCAACTTCTTCAAGAGCACAGTTGCGATCAGCAATACCGGTGCAGAGAACCTGACGTACTTCATCACCGACGGTAAGCCGACCTATTACCAGCGAAATGAAGTAACCGATAAACGCCTGTGGACTGGTGGCAAAACGCTTGACGAAGTAGTCAATGTCAATAACTACAAAGCTGGGGGCACGTTCAGTGAATGGGCCGATTCGACTCACAAGGTCGACATCAGCAGTGCTGGCGTTGTCAAGGTATCGACGTATGGCTACAACTGGTGGGGCAGCTGGGGTGTAACTTCCACAGAGACTGTGGGGACCATTCATGCCCAAGGGGACGGCACATATGAGTTCTCCAGCCTGGGTGGCACAGGTAGGGGGACTAGCTCGAACTGGTCCGATTCAGCATCCAATACGACTGATAGCTTCACGCTGCTGGGCGGCAGCACCACCTTGCAAGGCTTGAGCAAGGTGCAGGCGATTGGACTGAACGATGATGTCAGCCTCTCCGACCTGAAGCCCTATGACAGTGCCGGCAAGCCGCAGACTAATATCGATCCTTCCAATCTGGCCAGCGCAATCCTTGGGCATACCGAGGCAACGCTGCCAGGTGCAGACAGCATCGATGGCGGCAACGGCAACGACATCATTTTCGGTGACCTGATCACCCTCAACGGTGTCGTCAGCGAGGGCTACCAAGCCCTGCAAGCGTACGTTGCGCAAAAGAGCGGTGTCGAAGCCAGTGCTGTTACCACCAGCAACGTGCACCAGTACATCACCGAGCACTACACCGAGTTCGATATCTCCGGTGCCAACGATGGCAAGGACTTCTTGTCCGGCGGCAACGGCAACGACATCCTCTTCGGCCAAGGTGGTAACGACACGCTCGATGGTGGCCGGGGTAATGACATCCTGCTGGGCGGTACTGGCAATGACACCCTGATCGGTGGCCACGGCGACGATATCCTGATCGGTGGCAGCGGTGCCGACACCTTCGTGTGGAAGGCGGGTGATTACGGCAACGACGTGATCAAGGACTTCAAGGTAGGCGAGAAAGACAAGATCGACCTGAGCGATCTGCTGCAAGGTGAGAAGGGCAGCACGATCGACAACTACCTGAAACTCACCACGGTGGAAGGCACTACCACGTTGCAAGTCAGCAGCGAAGGCAAGCTCAACGCCGCAGGTGGTATCGCCAACGCCGACGTGACCATCAAGCTGGAAGGGGTGAACTGGTCCAACACCACGATCAACTCGTTGATCAGCGGTGCTGACCCGACCATCATCATCCACAACAAAGACAGCTGATGCGCTGGAGGGCCGCTTTGCGGCCCTTTCGCGACACAAGGCCGCTTCCACACGGGTCTTTCCCGCAATCTGCTGACAGCGCATACTCTGGCGCCGGGCCTGCGCGCCTGGCGATCTTTGCCTATGCTGCTGTCTACCAACAAGGAACCAACGTGACGAGGGACACCGCCATGTTCTACGTGCAACGCGACGCCACCGGCCAGTTGCTGCGGGTAGAAGCAGCCGCTTTTGACCAGTTCACCGAAATGCTCCCCGCCGACCATGCCGATATCCAGGAATGGTTTGCCGATGACGTCGTGGAAAACAGCCTCAACCAGCTCAAGCAAAGCGACCTGGACATGATCCGCGTGCTCGAGGACCTCATCGACGTGCTGACCGCCAAGGGCGTGTTCAAGATCACCGACTTGCCCGCCGGCGCCCAGGCCAAGCTGCTCAACCGCTCCACCGCGCGCAAGGCGCTCAGCAGCCTTAACAACCTGATCGACGAAGAAGAGCAGGGCGGGCTGATCTGACAGCTGGGCAGCCCCGGCGACCGTGATATGGTTATTCTTTAAAGGTATTTAAAATATCGCACTTATGACTTTATAGTCACATCCAC
The DNA here is from genome assembly GCF_017875165.1 of Pseudomonas sp. PvP089. Lineage (NCBI taxonomy): Bacteria > Pseudomonadati > Pseudomonadota > Gammaproteobacteria > Pseudomonadales > Pseudomonadaceae > Pseudomonas > Pseudomonas sp. PvP089. The sequence continues at coordinate 6,255,701 of NZ_JAGGME010000001.1, read as the reverse complement.
TGCGTACCCGTCGACCAATCGATGCGCCGCACGACTTGAACCCACACGGGAAATCCCCGTGCGTTTCTGATCGTTGCGCGCTCTTGAAGTCGCGCACTGCGTGGGAGTGATAAATGTCAGCCGCCTCGAACGCCTTGTCGACCATCGACAGCGCCCAGCCGCAAGTTTTCGAAATCCGCCCGTTCTCCGGTGCCGTAGGCGCCGAGATCATCGGCCTGGACCTGGCCAAACCGGTCAACGCCGAGGATTTCGGCCGTATCCATCGCGCCCACCTCGACCACCATGTGCTGGTGTTTCGCGACCAGCGCATCAGCCCGGAACAGCAGATAGCCTTCAGCCGCCGCTTTGGCGAGCTGCAAATTCATGTGCTCAAGCAGTTCCTGCTCACAGGTCATCCCGAGATCCTGATCGTTTCCAACATCATCGAAAACGGCCAGAACATCGGCCTGGGTGATGCCGGCAAGTTCTGGCACTCCGACCTGTCATACAAGGCGTTGCCCAGCCTCGGTTCCATGCTGCATGCCCAGGAACTGCCCAGCGAAGGCGGCGACACGTTGTTCGCCGACATGCACAAAGCCTGGGACGCCGTACCCGGCGCCCTGCGCAAGATAGTCGAGGGCCGCAGTGCTGCTCACTCCTACACCGCCCGGTACGGCGAGACCAAATTCGAAGGCAACTGGCGCCCGACCCTGACCGCCGAACAGTTGGCGCAGGTGCAGGAAGTCATTCACCCCGTGGTGCGCACCCACCCGGAAAACGGCCGCAAGGCACTGTTCGTCAGTGAAGGGTTCACCACCCGCATCATCGGCCTGCCAGACGACGAAAGCCGCGACGTGCTGCAACAGCTATACGCCCTGAGCGTGCTGGAGCAGAACACCTACCGCCACCAATGGCAGCCCCACGACCTGGTGTTCTGGGACAACCGCTCGCTGATCCACCTGGCCACCGGCTGCCCCGCACACCTGCGACGCAAGCTGTACCGCACCACCATCCAGGGCGACGCCCCGTTCTGACGACTGAGGACATCTTAATGCGCAAATCCATCAGCCGCCTGGCGGCAAGCATCGGCCTGGGCGCGAGCCTGGTCGTCGGCACCCTGGCCGCCCCCGCAGCGGCCCAGGCCGAAGGCAAGATCCGTATTGCCGAACAGTTCGGCATCGTCTACCTGCTGCTGAACGTGGTGCGTGACCAGCACCTGATCGAAAAGCACGGCAAGGAGCAGGGCATCGACATCGAGGTCGACTGGGCTCAGCTGTCGGGGGGCTCGGCCATCAACGACGCACTGTTGTCCGGCTCGGTGGACATCGCCGGTGCGGGTGTCGGCCCCCTGCTTACTGTGTGGGACCGCACCAAGGGTCGGCAGAACGTGAAGGCGGTGGCCTCGCTGGGCAACTTCCCGTACTACCTGGTCAGCAGCAATCCCAACGTGAAGACTATCGCTGACATTTCCGACAAAGACCGCATCGCTGTGCCAGCGGTGGGTGTTTCGGTGCAGTCGCGCTTCCTGCAGTACGCCGCGGCCCAGCAGTGGGGCGACAAGGAATACAACCGCCTCGACAAATACACCCTCGCCGTACCGCACCCGGATGCTACCGCCGCGTTGCTGGCCGGCGGTACCGAGCTGAACGGGCATTTCTCCAACCCACCGTTCCAGGACCAAGTGCTGGCCAACAAAGACGTGCACGTGGTGCTCAACAGCTATGACCTGCTCGGCCCCAACTCGCCGACCTTGCTGTTTGCCACCGAGAAATTCCGCAAGGACAACCCCAAAACCTACAAGGCCTTCGTCGACGCCCTGGCCGAAGCCGCAGACTTCGCCCAGAAAGACAAGGCCGCTGCCGCCGACACCTACATCCGTGTGACCAAGGCCAAGATCGACCGCGACGCGCTGATCAAACTGATCGACAACCCGCAGTACGAATTCACCGTCACGCCAAAGAACACCTACAAGCTGGCCGATTTTCTCTATCGGGTCGGCGCCATCAAGCACAAGCCGGAATCGTGGAAGGATTACTTCTTCCAGGATGAACGCCCGCTGCAGGGGAGCTGATCGACCATGACCGCCCCATTGCCAGGCCACACGGCCAGCAACCTGAGCCGTGTCGCAACGCCGCCTTTGCTCAAGGTGGATAACCTCAGCCTCGAATACCGCACCGCACAACGCGTGGTGCGGGCCACCCACCAGGTCAGCTTCGAAGTCGACCGTGCCGACCGCTTTGTGCTGCTGGGCCCCTCCGGTTGCGGCAAGTCCACCTTGCTCAAAGCCGTAGCCGGTTTCATCCAGCCGCAGGAAGGGCAGATTCTGCTGCAGGGCGAAGCGGTCCGTGGCCCCGGGCCCGACCGCATCGTGGTGTTCCAGGAGTTTGACCAACTGCCGCCGTGGAAAACGGTGAAGCAGAACGTGATGTTCCCACTGCTGGTGTCGGGCCAGCTCAAGCGCGCCGATGCCGAGGAGCGGGCGCTGCATTACCTGGAGAAGGTTGGCCTGGCCGCCTTCGCCGATGCCTATCCGCATACCTTGTCGGGCGGCATGAAGGCACGCGTGGCGATTGCCCGGGCCTTGGCCACGCAGCCAAAGATCCTGTTGATGGATGAGCCGTTCGCCGCCCTTGATGCGCTGACCCGGCGCAAGATGCAGGAAGAGCTGTTGCTGCTGTGGGAGGAAGTGCGGTTTACCCTGCTGTTCGTGACCCACTCCATCGAGGAGGCGCTGGTGGTCGGCAACCGTATCCTGCTGCTTTCGCCACACCCGGGGCGGGTGCGGGCTGAAGTGCACAGTCATCAGTACGACCTGGCGAGCCTAGGTGGCAGCGACTTCCAGGCCAGTGCCCGGCGTATCCACCGCTTGCTGTTTGATGAGGCAGATACCCCGGAAAAGCCCAACGACATTGGCTTCAACGCTATTCGCATTGCCTACTGACAGGAGCTTCAGCCATGACCACTACACCTGTACGCCAGGAATACGAGGTGCAGCTGCAGCCCCTGCTCAGTGTGCCTCTGGAACGACAACTGCCGTTGGCCCAGCGCCTGTGGCAGCAAGGCTGGCTGCGCAAGGCAGTTATCCTGCTGGTGATCGCTGTGCTGTGGGAGGCCGTCGCCCGCTATCAGGACAACGACCTGCTATTGCCTGGCTTTGTACAAACTGCCGCAGCGCTGTGGGACGGCATGATCAGTGGTGAACTGCCGGCCAAGGTTGGCGTGTCGCTGGTGATCCTGCTCAAGGGCTACGTGCTGGGCATCGTCCTGGCCTTCGGCCTGACCAGTCTGGCAGTTTCGACCCAGCTGGGCCGGGACCTGCTGGGCACGTTGACCTCGATGTTCAACCCGCTACCAGCCATTGCCCTGCTGCCGCTGGCTTTGCTGTGGTTCGGGCTGGGCGACAACAGCCTGATCTTCGTGCTGGTGCATTCGGTGCTGTGGGCCTTGGCGCTGAATACCTACGCGGGCTTTCTTGGTGTCTCGGAAACACTGCGCATGGCTGGTCGCAACTATGGCCTGAAAGGGCTGCGACTGGTGCTGCACATCCTCGTGCCGGCGGCATTGCCATCAATCCTGTCGGGGCTGAAGATCGGCTGGGCTTTTGCCTGGCGCACCCTGATTGCCGCCGAGCTGGTGTTTGGGGCCAGCAGCGGTAAAGGCGGGCTGGGCTGGTACATCTTCCAGAACCGTAACGAGCTGTATACCGACAAGGTATTTGCCGGGTTGGCCGTGGTGATCCTGATCGGTTTGCTGGTGGAAGGGTTGGTGTTCAACACCCTGGAGCGGCTGACCGTGCGGCGTTGGGGCATGCAGCGCTGACCTGCACTGGCCCTGTCGCCGGCAAGCCAGGTACTCCACAGGTCGTGAGGCTTGTGGAGTACCTGGCTTGCCGGCGATAGGGCCAGTACAGCTATCAAGTCAGGTACTGAGCTGCCGCATTGCTCAGGATCTTGCCAATTTCTTCCCTCAATACCGAAGGCTGCTCCACCACCAACCCATCCCCATGGCTCAGCAGCCACCAGCGCAATGGCCAACCGTCACTCACCGTGGCCCGCAACCGATGCCCATGCTCCAGCGCCGTCAGCTGCATGTCGCTGCTCAACGGCGCATCGCGCAACTGCCGCGCCAGTGCATCGCTGATTCGCGCCACCAGCTCCACGCCCTCACCCTTCGCCGGTTGCAACGCATCCCCCCGCAGGTGCGTCAGCAAGTCGAAGTTACCGCGCAACTCACCCACCGCACTCGCTGACCAGTGCCAGCCAAACGGGATGCTCTTGTCATTGCGTTCCAGCGGAAAGATCAGCGACAGCTCATTGAGGTCGCGCTCTACAGTGCGTTTGCTGACCGTGAAGCCCACATCGCGCAGCCCCCAGACAAGCTCGGCGCTGGTAATACCTGGGGAGCGGCTGGGCAGCTGGCGCAGCAGTGCCCACTGACGGCTGAGAGTGGCGCGAGTGGTGGCGAACGGCAAAATGTAACGTCCTTGTCTAGGCTTGCCGCAATAGGATGGCGGCACGCGTGTTGTATGGCAATTGGCCACAGCCTGCTCAGATCAAGGAACTCGCATTTGGTTGCCATGTACCGAATCGTTCGCGACAGGTTTTGACGTGACGTCACGCAGAATCACGCCTCATCACAGCCGAAGGTTGGGTTGTGCGTCGTTCAATGAGGATGAACATGTCTGCTGCCAGCAATATCCATTCGCTGCTTGCCCGCCTTCTGCCCGAGCGGGTCATTGCGCCACCGGCCCCGGTCGGGAGGCGACAGCGGCTGTTTGCCGGTGTGGGGTTGCCCAGCCAGCGCTCGATGCTGGTCAACCGCCTGGATGAGGCCAGCGACCTGCAGGCCGTATATGCCGACTTGCGTCGCCAGGCGTTGCTAGGCAGCGTGGCGGCGCTGAACGACCTCGGCTGGATCTGGCTCAACGGCAAGTACTGGCGTGCTGATACCGTGCTGGCCGGCCACCTTCTGCGCATGGCAGCCTTGCAGGGCAATGCTGCGGCCTGGTTCAACCTTGGGCAGCAGCATTACTTTGGCAAAGGTATCGACCCTTCCTACGTGCAGGCGGCGGAGTGTTACCGACAGGCCTTCGAACGGGGCATGCTGCATGCCGCCGCAGCACTGGGTGACCTGTATGAGGAGGAGGTGTGCGATGGCGACCTTGATTGGCAGGTCGACCTGGTACAGGCCTACCAGTGGTTCATGCGCGGGGCCGAGCGGGGCGAGGCGCGTTGCCGCTTCGAGGTGGGTTACAGGTTGATGCACGGGCTGTATGTAGAGGCCGACCTCAAGGCCGCTCTCTATTGGCTGGAGCTGGCGGCTGCGGCGGGGGTGGTGCAGGCAGCAGAGGAGCTGGCCGTGCACTTCAGCAGCCGTGATGCGGCGCGGTACCAGGAATGGCGGGACCGGGCGGTGCAGATGGGCAGCACATTGGCACTGACCATGAAGCTGGAAGACCAGATCCAGCCCTGAAATTTCTGCTGCTTGTGCCGGCGATAGGGCCAGCACAGGCAGACACAAAGCCCATCATGAACAACAATTCATCCTTACCCCTCATCGCCCGCTGTTGACGACAGGGGGAGGGCAAGGCGTATATTGATAGTTAGCAAACTATGAATATCCTTGGTTCCCTTCATGTCCCTTGATCTCCTGCGCCTGCAAGTCAGCAGTGGCTTGGTGGTAGCCGCCCGTCATTGGCGGCGCATCTGCCATACCGCCCTGACCGGTTACGGTATTTCCGAGGCCTGCGCTGCGCCGCTGCTGATGATCGTGCGCCTGGGCGACGGTGTGCACCAGGTGGCGGTGGCCCAGGCCGCCGGCCTGGAAAGCCCATCGCTGGTGCGCCTGCTCGACCAACTGTGCAAGGCCGGCCTGGTGTGCCGCAGCGAGGACCCACTGGACCGCCGCGCCAAGGCCCTGAGCCTGACCGCCGAAGGCCGTGCCCTGGCCGAAGCCATCGAAGCTGAACTGGTGCGCCTGCGCCGCGATGTGCTCAACGGTATCGACCAGGCCGACCTGGACGCCACCTTGCGCGTGCTGCGCGCCTTCGAAGCTGCCGGCCTGGGCAGTACGGGCGGGGTGGCATGAACGGCTTCTTCAGTTCGGTACCCCCGGCCCGCGACTGGTTCTACGGCGCGCGTACCTTCGCCGCTTCCATGATTGCCTTGTACATCGCCTTGCTCATGCAACTGCCGCGCCCCTACTGGGCCATGGCCACGGTGTACATTGTCTCCAGCCCGTTCGTCGGCCCGACCAGCTCTAAAGCGCTGTACCGCGCAGTGGGCACGTTACTGGGTGCCGGCGGGGCGATTTTCCTGGTGCCGCCGCTGGTGCAATCGCCGTTGCTGTTGAGCATCGCCATCGCCCTGTGGACCGGCACCTTGCTGTTCCTGTCGCTGAACCTGCGCACGGCCAACAACTACGTGCTGATGCTGGCCGGCTACACGTTGCCGATGATCGCCCTGGCAGTAGTCGACAACCCGCTCGCTGTATTCGACGTAGCCTCTTCCCGCGCTCAGGAAATTTGCCTGGGGATCGTCTGTGCGGCCGTGGTTGGCGCCATTTTCTGGCCGCGCCGGCTGGCCCCTGTGGTGGTGGGTGCCACCGGGAACTGGTTCAACGAGGCAATCCGCTACAGCGACACCTACCTGGCCCGCGAAGCGAGTGCCGACAAGGTGGGTGGCATGCGCGGGTCGATGGTCGCCACCTTCAATTCGCTGGAGCTGATGATCGGCCAGCTAGGCCACGAAGGCGCCGGCCCCCATACCTTGAAGAATGCCCGCGAACTGCGTGGGCGGATGATTCACCTGCTGCCGGTCATTGATGCGCTCGACGACGCACTTGTGGCCTTGGAGGGCCGTGCCCCGGCCCAGTTCGCCCAACTTCAACCCGTGCTTGAAGCCGCGCGCGAATGGCTAAAAGGCACTGCTGACAGCGCTTCGGTAACGCGCTGGACCGCGCTGCACGAGCAGATCGACCGCCTGCAGCCCGGTGCCGCCGCCCTCGATCAGCGCGCCGAGCTGCTGTTGTCCAACGCCCTGTACCGCCTGACCGAATGGGCCGACTTATGGCAGGACTGCTGCACCCTGCAGCACGCCTTGCGTACAGACGATGCCAAGCCTTGGCGCGCGGTGTACCGCCACTGGCGGCTGGGCCGGCTGACGGCGTTCTTCGACCGCGGCCTGATGCTGTACTCGGTGGCCTCCACCGTACTGGCGATCGTGGTCGCCTGCGGGCTGTGGATCGGCCTGGGCTGGAACGACGGCGCCAGCGCTGTGATCCTCGCTGCAGTATCGTGCAGCTTCTTCGCCGCCATGGACGACCCGGCGCCACAGATTTACCGGTTCTTCTTCTGGACGCTGATGTCGGTCATCTTCTCCAGCCTGTACCTGTTCCTGGTGCTGCCCAACCTGCACGATTTCCCGATGCTGGTGCTGGCCTTTGCCGTGCCGTTCATCTGCATAGGCACCCTGACCGTACAGCCGCGCTTCTACCTGGGCACCTTGCTGACCATCGTCAACACCTCGACCTTCATCAGCATCCAGGGCGCCTACGACGCTGACTTCTTCACCTTCCTCAACTCCAACCTTGCCGGCCCAGCAGGCCTTCTGTTCGCCTTTATCTGGACCTTGGTGATGCGCCCCTTCGGCGTGGAGCTGGCGGCCAAACGCATGACCCGCTTCGCCTGGCGCGACATCGTTGAAATGACCGAGCCGGCGACCCTGGCCGAACACCGTCAGGTTGGCGTGCAGATGCTCGACCGCCTGATGCAGCACCTGCCGCGGCTGTCGCAAACCGGCCAGGACAGCGGCGTGGCACTGCGTGACCTGCGTGTGGGGCTGAACCTGCTCGACCTGCTGGCCTATATGCCGCGCGCCGGCCAGCAGGCGCGCGAGCGCCTGAACACGGTGGTCGAGGAAGTTGGCGCGCACTACGCCGCTTGCCTGCGTGCCGGTGAACGCCTGCATGCTCCGGCCGCGCTGCTGCGCAACATGGAGCGTGCACGCCTGGCGCTGAACCTGGACGAGCTGTACGAGCGCGGCGATGCCCGCACCCACCTGCTGCATGCCCTGAGCGGCCTGCGGCTGGCGCTGTTGCCGGGTGTGGAGGTGATGCTCGAACCCGCCGAACAACCGCAACTGCCCCCTGGGCTCGACGGAGCGCCCCTGTGATTGGTGAACTGGATATCAGCGGGGTATTTCTGCCCACGCTGCTGGTGATGATGTTTGGCACCTACCTGTTGTTCCTGGGGGTGCATGCGGTGCTGGTGCGCCTGCATTTCTACCGCCTGGTCTGGCACCGGGCGTTGTTCAACGTTGCTCTGTATGCCGTGCTGCTTGGCGCGGTGGACCACTTTTGCCGAAACCTGATGCTGCCATGAAAAAACCTTTGCTGACCTTGGGCCGTGTGGTCCTGACCTTGCTGGTAGTGACCTTCGCCGCCGTGCTCGTGTGGCAGATGGTGGTGTACTACATGTTTGCCCCCTGGACTCGCGATGGCCACATCCGCGCCGACGTGATCCAGATCGCCCCTGATGTGTCGGGGTTGATCCAGAAAGTCGAGGTGCGCGACAACCAGACCGTCAAACGCGGCGACGTGCTATTCACCATCGACCAGGACCGCTTCACCCTGGCCTTGCGCCAGGCTAAGGCGACGCTGGGCGAGCGCCAGGAAACCCTGGCCCAGGCTTCGCGTGAAGCGCAGCGCAACCGCAAGCTGGGTAACCTGGTGGCCGCCGAGCAACTGGAAGAAAGCCAGTCGCGCGAGGCTCGCGCGCGTTCAGCCGTCAGTGAGGCGCAGGTGGCGGTCGATACTGCCCAGCTCAACCTCGACCGTTCGGTGGTGCGCAGCCCTGTGGACGGCTACCTCAACGACCGCGCGCCGCGTAACCACGAATTCGTTACCGCCGGCCGCCCGGTGCTGTCGGTGGTCGACAGCGCCTCGTACCATGTCGATGGTTATTTCGAGGAAACCAAGCTTGGTGGCATTCACATTGGCGATGCGGTGGACATTCGCGTGATGGGCGACAACACCCGCCTGCGCGGCCATGTGCAGAGCTTTGCCGCCGGCATCGAAGACCGTGACCGCAGCAGCGGCGCCAACCTGCTGCCCAATGTCAACCCGGCGTTCAGCTGGGTGCGTCTGGCCCAGCGTATTCCGGTGCGCATCGCCTTCGATGAAGTGCCGCAAGACTTCCGCATGATTGCCGGGCGCACCGCCACGGTGTCGATCATCGAGGGCGAGCGCCCATGAAACAGCTGATCCTGGCCGGCCTGTGCCTGTCGCTGGGGGCCTGCATGATGGTAGGGCCCGACTATGAGTTGCCCAAGGACGCGGCGGTGCAACGCAGCGACCTGAGCGGCCCGCTACGCCAGGATGCCGACAGCGTTGTATCGGCACCGGTGCCCGAGGACTGGTGGCAGCTTTATCAGGACCAGCGGCTGAACGAGCTGGTACGTCTGGCCCTGAGTGCCAACACCGAACTGCGCGTGGCGGCTGCCAACATCGCCAAGGCCCGCGCCCAGGTTGAGGTGGCCCAGTCGCAAGGGGGCTTCAACGGTGGCGTCAAGCTTGGCGCCCAGCGGTTGCAGGAGTCGGGCGAAGCCTTCCTGCAGCCCGAGAAGGTACCGGTGGCCAACATTGGCGAGGCCATCATCAGTGCCTCGTACCAGTTCGACCTGTGGGGCACCTTCAAGCGCGGCACCGAGGCCGCAAAGGCCAATGCCGACGCGGTCCAGGCCGCTGCCGATACTGCCCGTATCACCTTGGTGGCGGATGTGGTCAAGGCCTACACCCAGGTGTGCTCGGCCAACGAGGAACTCCACATCGCGCGCGAGTCGCTGGACCTGCAGGAACAGAGCGTGACGCTCAACCAGCGCCTGCGCGATGCCGGCCGCGGTGATGAAACCCAGGTCACCCGCTCGCAGACCCAGTTCAAATCCTTGCGCGCCGAACTGCCACGCTTCAAGGCCGAGCGCGAGACGGGTATGTACACCCTGGCTGCGTTGTTGGCCAAGCCAGTGGATCAGCTGCCTGCCGGCACCGTCGACTGTGCCGAGCTGCCGCACCTGAATCAGCTGGTGCCGGTGGGCGATGGCGCGGCCCTGCTCAAGCGCCGCCCGGACGTGCGTCAGGCCGAACGGCAGTTGGCTGCTGCCACTGCCTACATCGGCGTGGCCACCGGGGCGCTGTACCCGGACATCAGCATTGGTGCCCAGGTTGGCACTATCGGCATTCTGGAGAACCTCGGCGAGCCGTCTACCAACCGCTGGGGCTTCGGCCCGCAGATCAGTTGGACCATCCCCACCAACGGCACCCGTGCGCGTATTCGCATGGCCGAAGCCTCTACCCAGGCGGCGTTGGCGAACTTCGATGGCGTGGTGCTGAATGCCATTCGCGAAACCCAGACCCGGCTGGCCCAGTACAGCGCCCTGCTGGACCGGCGTGATGCCTTGGCCGAGGCAGAAAAATCGGCCAAGGAAGCCGCAGACCAGACCCACCGGTACTACCAGGCAGGGCGTGAGTCGTTCCTGGCGGATTTGCAGGCCACGCGCACCTATACCGACATGCGTGCGCAGTTGGCAGCGGCCAATAGTCAGGTAGCCATGGGGCAGATTGGGGTGTTCCTGGCGCTGGGTGGTGGCTGGAAGGACACCGCCAAGCCTTGAGGCCCAATCGCCGGCAACCCAGCTCCCCCAGCTGAGCCACAGGCCTCGAGAACTGTGGAGCACTGTAGGAGCTGGCTTGCCGGCGATCGAGGGCAGAGCCCTCGCCTAGGTTCTAGAGCTGTAAGACATTTCCGAACTTGAAACCAAATGCTTCAGTTTTGAATCCCTGTGGAATTATCCTACGACCGCTGTCGGATGGCGCTGACTTGGCTGGAATGTGCTCCGGGAATAACGTCCTCAGGTCGCCTTGCAAGGCGATCGGGATTGAGACCCCCGGCCATACAGAGCTGCACCGCTTCATGGCGGTCGTGCGCGGGCAGGCTTTAGCCTGGTCGGGTTTTCCCTGTGGCCCGGGTCTCACCCCTCGCACGACTGCCACCCTAATCCGTGAGACGAGAAGGAGTGCAGTTCATAGAAATCCACAAGGGAATCAACTATGAAAAAGCTCGTCCCCGACCCACCTCTCACCGATCTGCTCCTACTCGACCCACCAAACTTGTCACTCGTCGACCCGCTCAGCATCGATGACTGCAAGCTGCTTACCAGCGCCCTAACCCTGAGCATCGAGCAAACCACCACTGTCCTGCTCGCCAACGACCCGGGTGCCACGCGCAACGCCATGGGCATGAACATTCGTGTGCTGTGCGCCGTGATCAATGCGTTGTCCGATCATGTACGGCAAGGGGACAAGCGATGAGCAACGACCCAAGAGACACTTCCACCGTTGGCATGGAAACCTTTGACCTGTTTCGCCTGCAGCCCAATGTGCCGTTCAATCACGCATTCTCCCAACTGTCAGTGTTACTTGGCTGCATCCGCCACCTCACTACCGAGGCGGAAATGGAAAACGACCGCATTGCCGGGAGCGCTGCGCGGATACTCAGCGAGATGGCCAAGGCACTGATCGATGATATGGAGCGGGGACTGAACAAGGTTCTCCAATAGCCTGCAAAAACCAGGGCCGCAGCGCGGCCCATCGCCGGCAAGCCAGCTCCCACAGGTACGTCACTTCGTTCAAGCCTCGTGAGTCACCTGTAGGGGCTGGCTTGCCGGCGATAGGGCACTATCAGGCAACGTCCCATCAAACCCAAATCGCATCCCAATGAGGATAATCCCCAACCCTCGCGACCAAACCCGCTCGCTTCGGGTTCAGAACAATATACCGTGCCACCGTCTGCACATCCTCTTCCCGGCGCAAAGCCCGGTCATGAAACCCCTTTTGCCAAAGCCGCCCGCTTCGTCCGCTATGCCTGTTGATCATCATGGTGCTACGGGACTTAACCCGGCGCATCAAGCGCTTCAGGCTGCCCGGACCAAGCTCGACTAGCCAGTGAAAGTGGTCAGGCATCACTACCCAAGCCAAAGATCTGATTGCACCTTCCTCTTCAGCCTGACGCAGCTCAGCCACCAGCAAGCGGGCCGAGTGAAAATCACTGAAAATCGGTGCCCTGCCATGGGTTGTGCTGGTAAGCAGATACAAGTAACTGGTTTCCGAAAACCGGCCAAGCCGTAACTGGTTTGAATGGGGACGATCCATGTTCCCTGCCCCCTGTTGGTTTGCCCATCAGACTAGTGACGATGGCTCAATTGACGATTACTCAATTGGTACCCAGTGTTTCCTGTGACATCGGCGTGGCCTCCATCGCCGGCAAGCCTGCCCCCACTGATCAGCGCAGGTTCTGAGGGCGGCGGAATACTTGTGATCTGATTTGTAGCAAGATTTTTCATGAAATCCGCCCAGGACCCTTGAGCGAAGGCAAGTCGGAGTGAACAATGTTCTCTTTCGCATTCCCTTCGAGACTGGCCATGAAAACCCCTTCACGTCTGCTTGCCTGGTTACCGGCTTTATTGCTCGGCCCGGTGCTGGCGCTGTGCAGCACCCTGGCGCTGGCCGAGTCCCCCGCCGAGGCCGGCAAAGCCCTGCACCTGCTGGACTACATCGGCGCCGACTACCCGCCGACCGTACAAGGCGGCAAGGTGATCGACGAGGGCGAATACCGCGAGCAACAGGAATTCAGCGCGGTATTGGCCGACCTGGTCAAAGCCCTGCCCGCAAATACCGAGCAAGCCGCCCTGGAGCAGGGCGTCCAGACGTTACGCCAGGCCATTGATCAGCGTCAGGAGGGCACCGCTGTCGCCAGGCAGGCCCGCCAGCTGGGCGCGCGGCTGGCAGTGGCCTACGAGGTCAGCCAAGCCCCGGTGATTACCCCGGATCCGGCCCGCGGCGCTGCGCTGTATGCGCAAAACTGCTCGATCTGCCACGGCGACGCAGGCGCAGGCGACGGCCCCGCTGGCGTGGGCCTGGAGCCAGCTCCCGCCAACCTGCGCGATGTCGCGCGTCTGGACCAGTTGAGCCTGTTCGACCTCTACAATACGCTGGCCCTGGGCATCGACGGCACCGAAATGCCGTCGTTTGCCGACCAGCTGGACGACCGCCAGCGCTGGGACGTGGCCGCGTACATCGCCAGCTTCACCGCCAAGCCGGAAGCGGGCAAGGGCGACAAGACCTGGAACCTTGCCGACCTGGCCCGGCAGACTCCGGCCGAAGTCGCCGCTAACGAAGGCAGCGCGGTCGTGGAGGCGTTCCGTGCCCAGCGTGCCCAGCCGCCGCAAGTCAAGCGTGGCCCGGCGCAACTGCTCGAATACACCGCCAGCACGCTGGACAAAAGCCTGGCGGCCTACCGCGCAGGTGACCACGACCAAGCCTATGACCTGTCGGTAGCGGCCTACCTGGAAGGTTTCGAGCTGGTGGAAAGCTCGCTGGACAACATCGACACCCAAGCGCGTAAGGACACCGAAAAATCCCTGATGGCTTACCGCCAATCGCTGCAGGACGGGCTACCCGTTGCCCAGGCCGAGCAGCGTCTGGCCGAAGCCAAGAGCAAGCTCGGCCAGGCCGCGAAGCTGTTGGGCAGCGATGGCCTGAGCTGGTCGCTGAGTTATATCTCCGGTTTGCTGATCCTGCTGCGCGAAGGCCTGGAGGCGATTCTGGTGCTGGCGGCGATCCTCGCCTTCCTGCGTAACACCGGGCAGCAGTCGGCGGTCCGCAGCGTCAACATCGGGTGGGGGCTGGCGCTGGTTGCCGGTTTCGCAACCTGGGCGCTGGCGGCCTATGTGATCGATGTGGGCGGCGCCCAGCGCGAGCTGCTGGAGGGCTGCACGGCGCTGTTCGCTGCGGTGATGGTGCTATGGCTCGGTGTATGGATGCATGACCGCCGCCACGCTGCCGCCTGGAAAGACTACATCAAAAGCAGCCTGGTCAGCGGCGGCGGGCGCTTTGGCTTTGCCATGCTGGCGTTTTTCTCGGTGTACCGCGAACTGTTCGAAGTGATCCTGTTCTACGAAACCCTGTGGTTACAGGCCGGCCCTGCCGGGCACCAGGCGGTGCTGGCGGGTGGCGCCACGGCGCTGGTGCTGCTGGTGGGCCTGGCCTGGGTGATCTTGCGCGGTTCTGCCAAGCTGCCGCTGACGCTGTTCTTCAGCATCAACGCCGCGCTGCTGTGCGCGCTGTCGGTGGTGTTTGCCGGGCATGGCGTGAAGGCGCTGCAAGAAGCCGGGGTGCTGGGCACACGGCCGGTGGCGTTCTTCGAGTTCGATTGGCTGGGCATTCACGCTGATGCCTACTCGCTGTCGGCACAGGCGGTGGCCTTGCTGGCCATCGTGTTCCTGTATGGGCGCTCGTGGCTGGTGGAAAAGCGCAGGGCTACTGCCAACTGACCGGGGGCCGCGCTGCGGCCCCCACCCCGACTGCATCCGTTTCAAGCCATGTGCAATACCTGTGGGAGCTGGCTTGTCGGCGATGGGCTGCATGGCAGCCCCTTGTGATCTCGGTTCAGGCCGGTTGTGGCGCCTTGAGGATGTTCTGCAGCAGCTGGACACTGTCAACGGCGTCGTGACCCAGGCTGGTCAGGTAGCCGCCATCGGGTTGATCGGTCAGCCCCTTTTCATGCAGGCGTTGCGCAGCGGCGACCAGGGCAGGGGCGGCGTTGCTGTTTATCTTGATGCCTTCCTGGCTGCTGTCGTGTTTGAACAGCGCGAGTACTTCCAGTTCAGCGATCAGATCGGGGGTAAAGGACATGGCGACTCCTGACTTCCAGACAAGGATGGCGGCACCGCTTGCGGTGCCTGACCTTCGAGTGTAGTCGGGTTATTCGTCCTCGCCTTGATCCATCTCAGGGGGTAGCTCCGGCAGCGCCCGCAGGGCGTTCTCGTACCACTCGCCGTTGAACGCGCGGTCTTCCACCAGCATGTTGTCAATTTCGAAGGCCAGCACATGGGCCATCAGGTTGAGAATGTCTTCACGTTCCCAGCCAACCAGGGTCAGCTTGTTGAAAGTGGCCTTGGCTGCCGGCGGCTCGCCGCTTTCGATCTGGTTCTCGATGGCCTGGGTCAGCGTTGCCTCGGCGAAGGCTTCGTCGTCGTCATTGTCGATGTCGGTGGGCTCGCTCATTGGCGGTACTCCTGTGGTGGGATGCACAGTGTGCCACGCCTGTACCGGCAATGCCCGGGCATTGACGAGGTGCATGACGCTGGTCAGGAACAGGCGTACGGTCTATAAAAGCCCAGCCAACCCCTTACGGCCTGGAGGCTGTTACCTCATGCTCAAGCTTCATGGATTCTCGGTCAGCAACTACTACAACATGGTCAAGCTGGCCCTGCTGGAAAAAGGCCTGCCCTTCGAAGAAGTCACCTTCTATGGCGGCCAGGCGCCACAGGCGCTGGAAGTGAGCCCACGGGGCAAGGTGCCGGTGCTGCAGACCGAGCACGGCTTCCTCAGCGAAACCAGTGTAATCCTCGACTACATCGAACAGACTCAGGGCGGCAAGGCACTGCTGCCGGCCGATCCGTTCGGGCAGGCCAAGGTGCGCGAACTGCTCAAGGAAATCGAGCTGTACATCGAGCTGCCGGCGCGTACTTGCTATGCCGAGTCGTTCTTTGGCATGTCGGTTGAGCCATTGGTCAAAGAGAAGGCGCGTGCCGATTTGCTGGCCGGCTTTGCCACCCTCAAACGCAACGGGCGCTTTGCACCCTATGTGGCGGGTGAGCAGCTGACGCTGGCAGACCTGATGTTCTGCTTCTCGGTCGACCTGGCTTATGCAGTGGGCAAGAAAGTGCTGAACATCGACTTTTTGGCGGACTTCCCGCAGGCCAGGGCGTTGCTGCAGCTGATGGGCGAGAACCCGCACATGGCGCGGATCGTGGCGGACAAGGAAGCGTCGATGCCGGCCTTCATGGAGATGATTCGCAGCGGTAAACGCTAACCGGAGCTAGCGCTGAACCTGCAGGAGCAGCCTTGTGCTGCGAAGAGGCCGGTGCAGACACCCTCTATCCAGGGTGTTAGCACCGGCCTCTTCGCAGCACAAGGCTGCTCCTGCAAAAAGCAGGGCAGCGAGGCTGGCTTAACGGGAAGCCAGCAGCGCCTTGCCACGAACAACGGCAGCACGTACCTGCGCCGGTGCCGTACCACCAATGTGGTCACGGGCATTCACCGAGCCTTCCAGGGTCAGCACGGCAAACACGTCCTGCTCGATCTGGTCGCTGAACTGGCGCAGTTCATCCAGGCTCATCTCGGCCAGGTCCTTGCCGGTGTCCACACCGTACTTCACCGCATGGCCAACGATTTCGTGGCAGTCACGGAACGGCAGGCCACGGCGTACCAGGTAGTCGGCCAGGTCGGTGGCGGTGGAGAACCCGCGCAGGGCCGCTTCACGCATGATGGCATGCTTGGGCTTGATCGCCGGGATCATGTCGGCAAACGCACGCAGCGAGTCGCGCAGGGTGTCGGCAGCGTCGAACAGCGGCTCCTTGTCTTCCTGGTTGTCCTTGTTGTAGGCCAGCGGCTGGCCTTTCATCAGGGTCAGCAGGCCGGTCAGCGCGCCGAACACGCGGCCGCTCTTGCCACGTACCAGCTCTGGTACATCCGGGTTCTTTTTCTGCGGCATGATCGAGCTGCCGGTGCAGAAGCGGTCCGGCAGGTCGATGAACTGGAACTGCGCGCTGGTCCACAGCACCAGCTCTTCCGAGAAGCGCGACAGGTGCATCATCGCCACGCTGGCAGCGGCGCAGAATTCGATGGCGAAATCACGGTCCGACACGCCGTCCAGCGAGTTGCCGGCCACGGCTTCGAAGCCCAGCAGCTTGCAGGTGAGCTCGCGGTCGATCGGGTAGGTGGTGCCCGCCAGCGCGGCGCTGCCCAGGGGCATGCGGTTGGTGCGCTTGCGGCAGTCGACCAGGCGCTCGTAGTCGCGGCTGAGCATTTCGAACCAGGCCAGCAGGTGGTGGCCGAAGGTGACCGGCTGGGCCGTCTGCAGGTGGGTGAAACCGGGCATGATGGTTTCGGCTTCACGCTCGGCCTGCTCCAGCAGGCCCTGCTGCAGGCGGGTGATTTCGGCCAGGATCAGGTCGATTTCGTCGCGCAGCCACAGGCGGATATCGGTGGCCACCTGGTCGTTGCGGCTGCGGCCGGTGTGCAGCTTCTTGCCGGTGATGCCGATGCGGTCGGTCAGGCGTGCTTCGATGTTCATGTGCACGTCTTCGAGGTCGACGCGCCAGTCGAACTTGCCGGCTTCGATTTCGCCCTGGATGGTCTTCAGGCCATCAATGATGGTGTCGCGCTCGGCATCGCTGAGCACGCCGACCTGCGCCAGCATGGTGGCATGGGCGATCGAACCCATGATGTCGTGGCGGTACAGGCGCTTGTCGAAATCGACCGAGGCGGTGAAACGGGCGACGAAGGCGTCGACGGGCTCACTGAAGCGGCCGCCCCAGGACTGATTGGTCTTGTCGGTGCTCATGGATTCACTCATTGCAGGCGTGAACGAAAAAGTGGCGCCGATAATAGCAGGGTTGGGCTGGCTGCCGCAGGGCGCCGGTCGACAGAAATGCCCGGAAAATGGCAGAGAAGGATTTTAAGGAATGAACGGCAGTGTTCCACGGACCGTCTACAGTTGGACAAAGGACTGGCGGTGAATCTGCCGTCCGAGTGAATCTTTGGCCATCGCACCGGTCTAGAGCGTGACCGCAGTGTCGCTCGAACCACACCTGTCTACGCTATACCTGTGCGAGACTCATTCAGGAATCCAGCGCAATTATGAATGTCCTGATCGTTGATGACGAACCCCAAGGCCGTGAACGCCTCAGCCGGCTGCTCGGCGAACTGGAGGGTTACACCGTGCTGGAGCCTAGCGCCACCAACGGCGAGGAGGCCCTAGCGCTGATCGAAAGCCTCAAGCCCGATGTGGTCCTGCTGGACATCGGTCTGCCAGGCCTGGATGGCCTGCAGGTAGCTGCTCGCCTGTGCGAACGCGAGGCGCCGCCGGCGGTGGTGTTTTGCACCGGGGATGATGAATACGGTGCCGAGGCATTCAAGGACAGTACCCTCAGCCATGTGAACAAGCCGTTCCAGGCCCAGGCGTTGCGCGATGCCTTGCGCAAGGCCGAAAAACCCAACCGCGCCCAGCTGGCGGCGCTTACCCGGCCGGCCAACGAAGGTGGCGGCCCACGTAGCCACATCAGTGCCCGCACCCGCAAAGGCATCGAGTTGATCCCTTTGCCGCAAGTGATCTACTTCATTGCCGATCACAAGTACGTGACCTTGCGTCATGAAACCGGGGAAGTGCTGCTCGACGAGCCGCTCAAAGCCCTGGAAGGCGAATTTGGCGAGCGCTTCGTGCGCATCCACCGTAATGCGCTGGTCGCCCGCGAGCGTATCGAACGCCTGCAGCGCACCCCGCTGGGGCACTTTCAACTGTACCTGAAAGGCCTGGACGGCGATGCCCTGACCGTCAGCCGCCGGCATGTAGCCGGCGTGCGCAAGATGATGCAGACCCTCTGATACGGTGCCCGCATGGCAAGGGCTGCGCCCTTGTTCGCGGGTAAAGCCGCTCCCACAGGTTGAATAGGCCTGGAGAGCGGCACTTCACCCTGTGGGAGCGGCTTTAGCCGCGAAGAGGCCCTCAACTGATCCACATCTGCAAGCGATAAAGGAGATGCTGTTATCATCGGCGGCATTTCTCTGGATCGGGGCGTTCCATGTCCACTCGCGAAATCCGCATTGCCACCCGTAAAAGTGCCTTGGCCCTATGGCAGGCCGAATACGTCAAAGCCCGCCTCGAGCAGGCCCACCCCGGTCTGCTGGTGACCCTGGTGCCCATGGTCAGTCGTGGTGACAAGCTGCTCGACGCGCCGCTGGCAAAAATTGGCGGCAAGGGCCTGTTCGTCAAGGAACTGGAAACCGCCCTGCTGGACAACGAAGCCGACATCGCCGTGCATTCGATGAAAGACGTGCCCATGGACTTTCCCGAAGGCCTGGGCCTGTACTGCATCTGCGAGCGCGAAGACCCGCGTGATGCGTTCGTTTCCAATACCTTTGACAGCCTTGAAGCGCTGCCTGCCGGCAGCATCGTCGGTACCTCCAGCCTGCGCCGCCAGGCCCAGTTGCTGGCGCGCCGCCCGGACCTGCAAATCCGCTTTCTGCGTGGCAACGTCAACACTCGCCTGGCCAAGCTGGACGCCGGCGAGTACGACGCCATCATCCTCGCCGCCGCCGGCCTGATCCGCCTGGGCTTCGAAGACCGCATCACCGCCACCATCAGCGTTGACGACAGCCTGCCAGCTGGGGGCCAGGGCGCAGTAGGCATCGAGTGCCGCAGCGCGGACGTCGAGATCCATGCACTGCTGGCGCCGCTGCACCATGCCGACACCGCCGACCGGGTGGTGGCCGAACGGGCCCTGAACAAACGCCTGAATGGCGGCTGCCAAGTGCCGATCGCCTGCTACGCGGTACTCGAAGGTAACCAGCTGTGGCTGCGAGGCCTGGTCGGCCAGCCTAGCGGCGGTACCCTGCTGGTGGCCGATGCCCGTGCCCCCCGTGCTGCTGCCGAGACCCTGGGTGTACAGGTGGCCGAAGACCTGCTGGACCAAGGTGCCGAGGCCATCCTCAAGGAAGTCTACGGCGAGGCCGGCCACCCGTGAGCCAATGGCGCCTGTTGCTGACCCGGCCTGCCGAGGATTGTGCGGCACTGGCGCAAAGCCTGGCGGCAGCGGGGGTGGGCAGCAGCTGCCTGCCGCTGCTGGCGATAGAGCCCGTCACCGCAGAGCCCCGGCAACGACTGCTTCTGGAGGGCCTGCATGGCTTTCAGGCGATCATCGTGGTCAGCAAGCCGGCTGCCCGGTTGCTGCTTGAGCATCTGGCCAAAGCCGGCACGCAGCCGCCTCGGCAAGGCTGGTTCACCGTGGGTGAGGCAACCGCTGCGGTGCTGCAAGGGGCCGGGCTGGCGGTGAGCACTCCGTCGCGTGGCGATGATAGCGAAGCCTTGCTGGCACTACCGGCCCTGCTTCAGGCAGTTGCCGTGCCCGCAGCGCGTGTCTTGGTCGTTCGCGGCGTCGGAGGTCGCGAACTGCTGGCAGAGCGTCTTGCCGAGCAAGGTGCTAGTGTCGAATATCTGGAACTGTATCGTCGCTGCCTGCCGGTTTACCCCGCAGGCACCCTGAAGCGCCGCATCGAAGCGGAACGCCTCAATGGCCTGGTGGTCAGCAGTGGGCAGGGTTTTGAACATTTGCAGCAGCTGGCCGGCGCCGATTGGCCGCAGCTGGCACGCCTGCCGTTGTTCGTGCCCAGCCCGCGGGTAGCCGAACAGGCCAGGGCCGCCGGGGCCCAACAGGTTGTGGATTGCCGTGGCGCCAGTGCCACGGCCTTGCTGGCAGCCGTGCAGCGCAGCGCTGCACCTGCTTCTTAAGGCGCTAAGCTGAACGCGATGCGCCCCCATGCAAAGGATGGATACGTGAGCGAGACTGTCTTGTCCAATAACGATCAGCCGTCGGCACAGGCGCCGGCGGAACCCGTCACCGCCCCACCTGCCAAGCGCTCCGGCAGTGGCCTGGCAGCGCTGGCCTTGCTGCTGGGTGCGGCCGGGGTGGCCGTAGGTGGCTGGGGTGTCTGGCAGGTGCGTCAACTGCAAGGCAGCGAGTTCAATCAGGGCCAGCACATCGAGGCGCTGAACCAGCGCGCCGAAGCCCTGCAGCAGCGCGAACAGCAGATCAGCGCGCAACTGGCCAGCCTGCCGGCTGCCAGCGAGCTGGAAGACCGTCGGCGCCTGGTGGCGCAGCTGCAGGGCGACCAGCAGCGCCTCAGCCAGCGCCTGGAAACCGTGCTGGGAGAGAGCCGCAAGGAGTGGCGCCTGGCGGAAGCCGAGCACCTGCTACGCCTGGCGACCCTGCGCCTGTCGGCCTTGCAGGACATCACCAGCGCCAAGGCACTGGTCGAAGGCGCCGACGAGATCCTGCGCGAGCAGAGCGACCCGGGTGCTTTCGCGGCCCGCGAGCAACTGGCGCGCAGCCTGGCCACGCTCAGCAGCACCCAGCAACCGGACCGTACCGGCCTGTTCCTGAAACTGGCTGCTCAACGTGAGCAGGTACAGCAGCTGAGCGCGCAATCGCCCGAGTTCGACAGCAATGCCGATGCCCTGGGCGCCCTGACCGCTGACGGCGATGGTGCCAGCCGGCTGTCGCAGTGGTGGGCAGAAATCTCCAAGTACTTCCAGATCGACTTCAACGCTGACGAAAACGTGCGGCCGTTGCTGGCCGGGCAGCAGCTGAATCAGCTGCGCCTGGCCCTGAGCCTGACCATCGAGCAGGCCCAGTGGGCGGCCCTCAATGGTGACGCCAAGGTCTACACCCAGGCGCTGGACGACGCTCGCAGCGTCTTGCTGGCCAACTTCAACGCCGACAACCCGCAAAGCAAGGCCATGCTCGACAGCCTCAATGCCTTGGCCGATCAGCCGGTGTCGGTGGTTACCCCCGACCTCAGCGAAAGCCTGGCGGCCGTGCAGGCCTACATTCAGCGCCGTCACCTGCCGGCCGAGGCTGAAGGGGGCAAGCCATGAAGCGTGTCTACCTGCTGGCCGTGCTGGCCATCGTGATTGCCGCGGCGCTGGGTATCGCGGTCGCCAAACACAGCGGCTACGTACTGCTTTCCTATGGAAGCTTCCGCTATCAATCGGGGCTGTGGGCGGCCCTGGCCGGCCTGCTGGCCGTGGTCGCATTGTTGTGGTTGTTGCGTTATCTGGTCGGCCTGGTGCTAACCTCCAGCGGCGTGGTCAACCCGTGGTCGCGGCGTAACCGCAGCCGGCGTATTCGCCTGGCCATCGAACAGGGCCAGCTTGACCTTGCCGAGGGCCGCTGGGCCAGTGCTCAACGCCACTTGCAACGCGCCGCCGAGGCCGAGCGCCAACCGTTGCTGTACTACCTCGGCGCCGCACGCGCTGCCAACGAGCAAGGCCGCACCGAAGACAGCGACAACCTGCTGGAGCGCGCCCTGGAGCGTCAGCCGCAAGCAGAACTGGCCATTGCCCTGACCCATGCGCAGTTGCAGATGGACCGTGGTGAAAATGATGGCGCCCTGGAAACCCTGTTGGCCATGCAGGAGCGCCACCCGCACAACACCCAGGTGCTGCGCCTGCTGCAGCGCCTGCACCTGGAGCGTGGTGACTGGTCGGCACTGATCCGCCTGCTGCCAGATCTGCGCAAGGGCAAGGTGCTGCCGGCCGCCGAGCTGGCCGCCCTGGAGCAACGTGCCTGGGGCCAGAACCTAAGCCTGGCCACCACCCGTGGCGAGGACGCGCAAACTGCACGTCAGGCCTTGGAACGCGCTTGGCAGCAGCTGACCACGGCCCAGCGCCAGGAGCCGCAACTGGTGCTGGCTTACGCCGAGCAATTGCGCCAGGTGGGTGCCCAAGGCGAGGCCGAGCAAGTGCTGCGCACCGCCCTCAAGCGTGAATACGAAAGCCACCTGGCCCGGCTGTACGGCCTGGTGCGCGGTGATGATCCGGCGCGCCAGCTGCAAACTGCTGAAGGTTGGCTCAAAGAGCACCCGCAAGATGCCAGCCTGCTGCTGACCCTGGGCCGGCTGAGCCTGCAGAACCGCCTGTGGGGCAAGGCGCGAGACTACCTGGAAAGCAGCCTGCGCATGGAGCGCAACCCCGAGGCTTGCGCCGAACTGGCCCGCCTGCTCGCGGGTCTTGGCGAGACCGAGCGCAGCAACCAGCTGTTCCAGGAGGGCCTTGGCCTGCTGGACGAACGCCTGCTGGCGCTGCCTTTGCCAGAAGGCGTACGCGCCTGACCCACCCCACAGCCCGCGCCAAGGTGCGGGCTGTGGGGGCGGGTAATTTATCTCTTGCGGCCAGCTCTATCAGCAGTCCCTTTCTTCAGGTGCTTCCTACTGCATCGCTGGAAATTTCCTACGCGATTCAGGGACTTGTCGTTGTTGTCGTGCCTTGAAACAAAGCGTGTCTTTCCTCTACCGTTTCAAGTCACCACTTCTTGCGGATCTTCAACGTCCATGCTGCCGGCCCGTTTGCGCACCTTTTTCCTTCCTGCCTGCCTGGTCGCACTGGCGGTGCTGGTTGCGTCTTTGCGCCTGGAAACCACAGTGGGGCTGGTGCCGTGCCCATTGTGCTTCAGCCAGCGTTTGTTGCTTGGTGTGTACGCGCTGCTGTGCCTCGCAGCCGTGCTGCAGGCACCGGGCACGCAGGGTACCGTTCGTTATGCGCAGGGGGTACTGGGCTGCTCGCTGGCGGGCGCTTTGCTGGCAGCACGGCATGTCTGGGTGCAGGGCGCTGAGGGTGTCATTCATGTTTGCCCGGTGCCGATCGGGCGGGTGTTCGAGCAATCCTGGGCTGAGGCAGCACGGCAATTGCTGCTGGGTGGGCCTGATTGCAGCTCGCTGACCTGGAGCTTTCTCGACCTGACGTTACCGGAGTGGAGCCTGTTGGCCTTCCTGCTTCTGGCGGTGCTGCCCCTGAGTTACCTGCTGGCGTATCGTTTCCGCACCCTGGCACGAGCATGACCTGAAGCAAGGCCACGTCATTACCGCGACCAATGGTGATGTAACAGGGGATTAAACACTTGTATGAACTTTGTCTGCTGCGTACCTTGATGGGCAGCACGCGTGGGAATAATCTCCCAGCACGCATACCGAAAATACAACTGCTCGATGCCGTCCTGCTGATGTCACCTTTGTGCCGCACGGTTGTGGTGCGGGGTGCAGCGGCATCTACCCAGAAGGGAAGAGATCGCCATGCTCGATAGTTGTCAGAACGCCCAGGAACGCTGGGGTGGGGTTCACAAGCTGATCGACCGTTGGCTGGAGGAGCGCCGGCAACTGGTGCAGGCTTTCCGCGGCTTGCGCGATTTGAAGCCAGCCTTTGCCGACAAGGACACCAACGGAGACTTTTGCGCACTTCTGGTCGACTACGTTTCGGCGTGGCACTTCGAAGTTTGCGAGCAGCTGGTCAGCGAGGCCAAGGCTTTCGGAGACGAGAAAGCGCTGAAGCTGGCTGAAGAACTCAACCCACGGATCAACGACAGTACCCAGGTCGCACTGGCCTTCAATGACCAATGCACCAAGGGTGAGTGCAAGGACACCGAACGCTTCGCCGAAAAGCTGGGCAAGTTGGGCGGGCTGTTGCACGAGCGCTTCGAACTTGAAGACTGCCTGATCGAGGTGCTGCACAACGCACACAAGGAAGAGGGAGCAGTCCAGGCGTGAGAGTTGACGTCAGTCGCCAACCGCCAGCAATTCGATCTCGAACACCAGGGGTGTATACGGTGCGATAAGGTCACCCGCGCCTTGCGCGCCATAGGCCTGCGCCGACGGAATTACCAGGCGCCATTTGGCCCCGGCGTGCATCCTTGGCAAGGCCACCTGCCACCCTTCGATCACCGAGTCCAGGCTGAACCACTGGGGCGCCTGGTTCTGGTCGAACACAGAGCCATCCGGCAGCCTGCCCACATAACGTACCTGCACTTTGCCGCCCGCTTTGGGCTGGGTGCCAGTGCCTGGCTGCAGCTCGCTGTAGAGCACACCTTCCGGTAGTTCGCGTACCCCATAACGGCCACGCTCGTTGGCCATGAAGCGCGTTTCTGCTGCCTGCAACTTCTGCGTGGCGGCGTCACCTTCCCTCGCTTCGTGCTGCTGCAGCACCGCTTGCATACGTGCCTTGTCGAGCTTCAAGGGTTGCCCCTGATAGGACTGCTTCAGGCCTTCGACCAGTGCGTCCAGTTGCAGGCCAGGCATATCCTGGCGCAGGCGCTCACCCAGGCTGGCCCCCAGGCTGTAGGCAAGGTCATGGTCGTTGCTGTCGGCCATTGCAACTGGCACCAGCAGGCATAAACCTAATACAAGATATCGAGGCAATGCCCTGACTCCCAAATATCAGCAATGATTAATTCAGCAACTACACTTTCACGCAGCTGCAAGATAACAACTTTGCCCAGGCATGCAACGCGGCGTAAATATTACTGTCAACATGCCCTAGCGGCGGTAGCAGCAGAAGCATAGTATGAGCCGCAATCTCGTCAGCCAGGAGGTAAACCATGTCGGCCAAAAAGAAGCCAGTAAGTACGCCGTTACACCTGCTCCAGCAACTTTCGGGCAGCCTGCTCGAACACTTGGAAGATGCCTGCTCGCAAGCGCTGGCTGATGCGGAAAAACTGCTGGCCAAATTGGAAAAGCAGCGTGGCAAGGCCCAGGAAAAACTGCACACCGGTCGCCTGAAACTGCAGGATGCCGCCAAGGCGGGTAAAGCCAAGGCGCAGACCAAAGCGCAAAAAGCCGTTGGCGAACTTGAAGAGCTACTCGATTCCCTCAAGGAACGCCAAACCCAGACCCGTACTTATATCCAGCAACTCAAGCGCGACGCTCAGGACAGCCTCAAGCTGGCCCAAGGTGTAGGCAAAGTTCGCGAAGCAGCCGCCAAGGCCCTTGACCTGCGTGCCGCCAAAACCACCAAGCCTGCTGCTGCCAAGCCAGCTGCCAGGTCCACTGCTGCTGCCAAACCTGCCGCTAAGCCAGCTGCCAGGTCCACGGCTGCTGCCAAACCTGCCGTTAAGCCAGCTGCCAGGTCCGCTGCTGCTGCCAAACCTGCCGCCAAGCCAGCTGCCAAGGCCACTGCTGCTGCCAAACCTGCCGCCAAGCCGGCTGCCAAGGCTACTGCTGCTGCCAAACCTGCCGCCAAGCCGGCTGCCAAGGCTACTGCTGCAGCTAAACCTGCCGCCAAGCCGGCTGCCAAGGCTACTGCTGCAGCCAAACCTGCGGCCAAGCCAGCTGCCAAGGCTACTGCTGCAGCCAAGCCAGCGGCCAAAGCCACTGCTGCCGCCAAGCCTGCTGCCGCTGTCAAACCTGCCGCCAAGCCAGCGCCAGCCAAAGCTGCTGCCGCGAAATCCGCTGCTAAACCAGCTGCTAAACCAGCTGCTGCCAAGGCTCCAGCACACACGGCCGCCAAGCCAGCTGCCGCCAAGCCTGTTGCCAGCAAGCCAGCCGACGCCAAACCTGCTGCGCCAGCCGCCAGCACCCCGGCTGCAGCAACCAACTCGGCCAACCCGGCCTCGTCGGCAGCGCCGTCGGCACCCGCCAGCACCCCGGCTCAGGCACCCTCTTCGGCGTCCTGAAGCGCAGTCGCCGCGACGCGCAACTGATCCAGCGCGTCGTGGTGTCGGACAGGGGCCGGCGCCAGCCGGGCCAGCCAGTCGTCCGTGGGCTCCCTGGAGCCTGCGGGCCACTTTTGGGCGAATTCCTGCAAGCGCTCCAGCAAAGTTCTTTCTGCCTGCAACTCCAGCCCCTTCACCTGTTCACGCAACGACGCCAGCTGCGTATCTCCCAACGCTGGCGCTCGCCATTGCTGGCGCAGGCTGCGGAGTGGAGTGACCACTTCGCGCTGCCACGGCTCGGCCATTTCGTGCAGTGCTTGCACGCGCTCCTCCAGCACAGCCACAGCACGTGATTGCAGCCAGGTTGCGCATAGCAGCAGGCAAACATCGCCACCCTGCGCCTGCAGCTCAAGGCAGGCCGCTTCCACGCCAGGCCTGGCATACAGGGCCAAAGCGTAATTCCACAGGTCGGTGTGCATGGTTCCACTCGCGCTATGGGCCGAGGAAGCTGGTAGACTCCGCGACCATCATGATCAGACTATCCAACCTCACTTTACAGCGTGGTCCGCAGCGCTTGCTAGACGGCGCCGACATGACCCTGCACGCCGGTCACAAGGCCGGCCTGATCGGCGCCAACGGCGCCGGAAAATCCAGCCTGTTCGCCTTGCTGCGCGGTGAGCTGTCGCCCGATGGCGGCGATTGCCTGCTGCCTGGCGACTGGCGCATCGCCCACATGCGTCAGGAGGTCGACACCCTCGACCGCCTGGCCGTGGACTATGTGCTCGACGGCGATGCGCGCCTGCGCAAGGTCCAGGCCGAACTGGCCGCGGCCGAGCAGGCGCACGATGGCACCGCCCTGGCGCGCCTGCACAGTGAGCTGGAAGGCGCCGACGGCTATACCGCCGATGCCCGCGCGCGCAAATTGCTGGCTGGGCTGGGCTTCACCAACGAGCAGATGGACCGCCGCGTCGGCGACTTTTCCGGCGGCTGGCGGATGCGCCTGAACCTGGCCCAGGCTCTGATGTGCCCGTCCGACCTGCTGCTGCTCGACGAGCCCACCAACCACCTGGACCTCGACGCCATCCTGTGGCTGGAAGACTGGCTCAAAGGCTACCCCGGCACACTGTTGCTGATCTCCCACGACCGTGACTTCCTCGACGCGGTGGTCGACCACGTGCTGCACGTCGAACAGCGCAAGCTGAACCTGTACAAGGGTGGTTACACCGCCTTCGAGCGCACCCGTGCCGAACGCCTGGCGCAGCAGCAGCAGGCCTACGAGAAGCAGCAGGCGCAGCGCGCGCACATGGAAAAGTACATCGCCCGTTTCAAGGCCCAGGCCACCAAGGCCCGCCAGGCACAAAGCCGGATCAAGGCCCTGGAGCGCATGGAGGAGCTGTCGGCGGCGCATGTCGACTCGCCGTTCGACTTCGTCTTCCGTGAGTCGCAGAAAATCTCCAGCCCGTTGCTGAGCATGTCCGAAGGCCGCCTGGGTTATGGCGACACGGCCATCCTCGACAAGGTCAAGCTGCAGCTCACCCCAGGTGCGCGCATTGGCCTGCTCGGGCCCAACGGCGCCGGCAAGTCGACCCTGATCAAGAACCTTGCGGGTGAGTTGGAGCCGTTGTCCGGCCGCCTGGTACGTGGCGAGAACCTGGCTGTTGGCTACTTTGCCCAGCACCAGCTGGACTCGCTGGACGACAAGGCCAGCCCGCTGCTGCACCTGCAGCGTATTGCCCCCACCGAGCGCGAACAGACCCTGCGCGACTTCCTCGGTGGCTTCGACTTCCATGGCGCTCGCACCGACGAGCCGGTTGTGAACTTTTCCGGTGGCGAAAAGGCCCGTCTGGCGCTGGCGCTGATTGCCTGGGAACGGCCAAACCTGCTGCTGCTCGATGAACCAACCAACCACCTTGACCTGGAAATGCGCCTGGCGCTGACCATGGCGTTGCAGGAGTTTGCCGGTGCCGTGGTGGTGGTGTCTCACGACCGTCACCTGCTCAAGAGCACGACCGACGACTTTTTGCTGGTGGCCGACGGCAAGGTCGAAACCTTCGACGGAGACCTGGACGACTACAGCCGCTGGCTGGTCGAGTACCGCCAGCGCAGTGCGCCGGTCAGTACCGCCCCGGTCAACCCGGACAAGACCGACAAGAAAGCCCAGCGTCAAGCTGCCGCGGCCTTGCGCCAGCAACTGGCACCGCACAAGAAAGCTGCCGACAAGCTGGAAACCGAGCTCAACCAGGTGCATGTGCAACTGGCCGAGATCGAGACCGCGCTGGGTGACGGTGGCCTCTACGAGGCGGCGCGCAAGGACGAGTTGCGTGACCTGCTGGCGCGCCAGACCAAGCTCAAGCAACGCGAAGGTGAGCTGGAAGAAGCCTGGATGGAAGCGCTGGAAACCCTCGAAAGCATGCAGGCCGAACTCGAGGCGCTGTCCTGATGGAGGAACTGCGTTCGCTGCTGCCAGGGCAATGGATGGACACGTTCTGGCTGGGCTTGCAGATTCTGTTGATCCTGGTCGCGGCTTTCGTCCTGCAGCGCATCGTTGCGCGTGGGTTGAGCCGCCTGGGCCAGCGTTACCCGCTGCCGCCAGAACTGCTGGTACCGGTGCGTGGTGGCCTGCGCTGGCTGATCATGGGCAGCGCGCTGCTGTTCGTGCTCGAGCGCCTGGGCGTTTCGGCGACCGTGCTGTGGACGGCGTTGTCCGGCTTTGTCGCGGTGGCGGCGGTGGCGTTCTTCGCCATGTGGAGCGTGCTGTCCAACCTGCTGTGCGCGGTGCTGATCTTCACGGTCGGGCCGTTTCGCATCGGTGATGTGGTCGAGCTGGTCGACACGCTGGACAAGCCGGGGGTGAAAGGCCGGGTGATCGCCATCAACCTGCTGTTTACCACCTTGCTGGAAATGCCCGATGCGGGTGGGGCGCTGGTGCAGGTGCCCAATAGCCAGTTCTTCCAGAAGTCGGTACGGCGCTGGCGCGGGGCTGAGGTGCAGGCCTTGCACAAAGAAACAGCTGCCGAAGCTGACTGAACCTGTACTGGCCCCTTCGCGGGCATGCCCGCTCCCACAGGTATCCCGCAGGGTCTGAAACTGCATTGTACTTGTGGGAGCGGGCACGCCCGCGAAGAGGCCGGCACAGGCCCCAAAAATCCCTCAGAAATCGCTGGTTATTTTTTCACCAAAACCTTAGCTTAACCTTTTGCAACAAATGTTCGAGCGAGGTGTGTGATGTCGATGGAAGTATGGCTGGGCTTCTTTGCCGCCTGTTGGGTAATCAGCCTGTCACCCGGTGCCGGGGCGATTGCCTCGATGTCCAGCGGCCTGCAATACGGCTTCTGGCGTGGCTACTGGAACGCCCTGGGCCTGCAACTGGGCCTGATTGTGCAAATCGCCATCATTGCCGCCGGCGTCGGCGCCATCCTGGCCGCCTCGGCCACGGCCTTCCAGGTCATCAAATGGTTCGGCGTTGCCTACCTCGTCTACCTGGCCTACAAGCAATGGCGCGCCTTGCCGATGGACATGTCCGATGAGTCCGGCGTGCGCCCTATCGGCAAACCGCTGAGCCTGGTGTTCCGCGGGTTCCTGGTCAACGTCAGCAACCCCAAGGCGCTGGTGTTCATGCTGGCGGTGCTGCCACAGTTCATCAATCCGCATGCACCGCTGTTGCCGCAGTATGTGGCGATCACTGTGACGATGATCAGCGTGGACATGCTGGTGATGGCGGGGTACACCGGGTTGGCTTCGCGGGTGTTGCGCCTGCTGCGTACGCCCAAGCAGCAGAAGCGCCTCAACCGGACCTTTGCCGGGTTGTTCATTGGTGCGGCCACTTTCCTGGCGACCCTGCGCCGCGCACCTCTCTGACACACCGCTGGGGCCTGGTCCGGGCCCCAGCTCTATTTCTGCTTGTCTACCAACCCTGTCAGCAAGTCCACCGGCATCGGGAAGACTATCGTCGAGGTCCTGTCGCCCGCAATCGCCCCCAGCGTCTGCATATAGCGCAACTGCATTGCCCCCGGTTCCTTGCCCAGCATTTGCGCCGCCTGCATCAGCTTCTCTGACGCCTGCAACTCCCCCTCGGCATGGATCACCTTGGCCCGCCGTTCGCGTTCGGCTTCAGCCTGCCGGGCGATGGCGCGTACCATCGATTCGTTGAGGTCGACATGCTTGATCTCGACGTTGGCCACCTTGATGCCCCAGGCGTCGGTTTGCGCGTCCAGCACATGGCGAATGTCCCCGTTCAGTTGCTCACGTTCGGCCAGCAGCTCATCCAGTTCGTGCTTGCCCAGCACCGCACGCAGCGTGGTCTGGGCCAACTGGCTGGTCGCTACCAGAAAGTCCTCCACCTGGATTATCGCCTTTTGCGGGTCGAGCACGCGGAAGTAGAGCACCGCGTTGACCTTGACCGAGACGTTGTCGCGGGTGATTACATCCTGGGGTGGTACATCCAGCACCACCGTGCGCAGGTCGACCCGCACCATTTGCTGGATCACCGGGATCAACAGGATCAACCCCGGCCCCTTTACCTGCCAAAAGCGCCCCAGCTGAAACACCACACCGCGCTCGTACTCGCGCAGGATGCGAAACGCCGACAGCAACAGCATCGCCAGCACGATCAGCACGGCACCAAAACCAACTTGCATGAACATGGTCATTCTCCTTGCACCGCAGGCGCGGCGGGGCTCACGTCCAGCATCACGCCATGGCGTGCGGTCACCCGCACGTTCTGGCCAGCTTGCAGCGGCGTTGCGCACTGCACTTGCCATTGCTCGCCTTGGGCCAGCACGACGCCACGCAGCGGGTTGCCTGCCATCACCTGGGTGACGGGAACCAGGCTGCCGACAAGGCCGGCGTCACCGCTGACCAGTGCCCGTTGACGTGCCTTGAGGGCCATGCCCAGCACGCCGCCGATCAGCAGCGCCGAAAGCACTCCCAGGGTGCCTATCAAGGCCAGCGGGATGCCGAAACCGGGTGCATCGGTATCGATCAGGATCAGCGCGCCGACCACAAAGGCAACGATGCCGCCAAAACCGACCACGCCGAAACTGGGCAGAAAGGCTTCGGCGATCATGAAGGCGATACCCAGCACGATCAGCGCCACCCCGGCGAAGCTCACCGGCAACAGCTGCAGGGCGTAAAGTGCCAAGAGCAGGCAGATACCACCGACCACACCACCCACCGTAGACCCGGGGCTCATGAATTCGAACAGCAGCCCGTACACACCGATCATGATCAGAATAAGCGCCACGCTGGGGTTGGTGATGACCGCCAGTACCCGTGTGCGCCAATCCGGCAGGTGCTCCACCAGGCTGGCGCTGGCGGTGTGCAGCTGGCGTGGCTGGCCAGCGACCACCAGCGTTTTACCATCGAGCTTGTGCAGCAGGGCGGGCAGGTCATCGGCGACCTGGTCGATCACATTCAGCCGCAAGGCCTCGCTGGCAGGCAGGCTGACGGCCTCGCGCACGGCCTTCTCCGCCCAGTCGGCATTGCGCCCGCGCAGCTGCGCCAGGCCGCGAATATACGCAGTGGCGTCGTTAACCTGCTTGCGTGCCAGGGTTTCATCATCGCTGCCCTTGGCCTTGTCGTCTTTGGGCGCACCTGGGGGGCCGCCGATCTGCACCGGCGTGGCAGCACCCAGGTTGGTCCCGGGGGCCATCGCGGCGACATGGCTGGCGTAGAGAATATAGGTGCCGGCGCTGGCTGCGCGGGCACCGCTCGGGGCGACGTAAGTGGCAACCGGCACGGGGCTGGCGAGAATCGCTTTGATCATCTGACGCATGGCGCTGTCCAGGCCACCGGGGGTATCCATGCGGATCACCACCAGTTGCGCGCCCTGTGCCTGGGCCTGCCCGAGGCTGCGAATCAGGTAGTCGGCGCTGGCCGGCCCGATGGCATCATCGATGCCCAGCACCCACACTGCACCGGGCGCTGCCTGGCCACCTGGCGTGATGCCAAGCAGTAACAGCAGCAACAGCCAGCGCCAGCAGCGGGCGATCACCTGTCGTCACCTCGTTTGCCCCTATTACACAAGTTTAGCCCTGGTTGGCGTTACCCCGCCTAAAATTACAGATTGGGGGTGAAACCGGAGGTGCATCATGCGTATGGCAAAGACCCTGCAGGCCCGCCTGGACAAGGCCAACTGCGACTACGACATCATTCCCCATCCACACTCGGCCACCAGCCTTGAGTCGGCGCGCACGGCCGGCGTACCCGCCGAGCGGGTGGCCAAGTCGGTGATGCTCGATGACCGCCATGGCAACTACATCATGGCCGTGCTACCGGCCAACCGGCATCTGGACATGACCAAGGTGCGCATGTCCGGGGCCTGGCAACTGACCCGCGAAAGTGGCCTGCCGAGCCTGTTCGGCGACTGCGAGCGCGGCGCCGTGCCGGCCCTTGGCGACGCCTACCAGATAAAAATGTTGCTTGATCCGAGTCTTACACGCCAGGGCGATGTCTATCTGGAGGCGGGTGACCACGATCACCTGATCCACATGAGCATGGAGCAGTACATGAAATTGGTGCCGCACGCCGAAGTGCGCGAGCTGTGCTGATGCTCTCAACCTATACCAGTCTGGCGTCGTCGATGCCCAGACTGGTGCCCAGGAGGAACCATGGACAAGCCGATTCATCCATTTTCGGAAATTTTCAAACAATTGGGTCTTCCCGACGACCCGGTAGAAATCGATCGTTTCATCACCACCCATTCACCGCTCGATGAGGATGTGAAATTGGTGGACGCGCCATTCTGGAACGACTCTCAACGCGCTTTTCTCAAGGAAAGCTACACCGCCGACGCTGATTGGATACCCATGATCGACCAGCTGAACGAAGCGCTGCATCCCCGCAAAAAATAAAGCGCCGAGCGGCACCTGACGAGTGATTGGCCGTTGCTATGCTCAGGAAAACAATAAGGGGATAGCGCGATGAAAGATCCCTATGCACCAGGCTTCTGGTGCTCCGTGACGATCCTGGGCACCCTGACGGCCAGTTACTTCTATGGCATCAGGCAGACGCAACAGATGAACCAGGCGGTGCATTTCCTGTATGCGGCTGCGGCTGTCACCGTGGCGGTGGTACTGGTGGCGCTGACCTGGATCGCCTGGCAACAGTTGCACCTGAACAAGCGCGAAGTGATTCAGGGGCGAACGTTGCTGACCATCTGGAACACCAAGGTGGCGCTACGCCGCGTCGAGACGGTATTCGACCGCTATTTCTGGGGCAGCTACTGGCATTCCGGCCGCACGTTCGAAGAAGTCATGGGCGAGCTCAAGGGGACACCGCTGGAGCAGAGCCTTGATGCCCTGAAGCGCCAGTGCCGGGTGCTCGACCGTGAAATCCATGACCACCATCACCATTGGCTGGCCAATGCCCGCGACCTGTCCAGCGTGGCCCAGGCCATGGCCCGTGAACGCTACCAGCTGGACCTGGGCGAGCCCACCTGCAGTGGCCATGGCAATACTGCAGTGGTCAACCGTGACCTGGAAGTGCTGGTGTACACCTGGTCGGCACGCCTTCGCAGCTTCGACCATCAACTGGATGAGCTTGAGCGCGCCTACCATTGAGGGGCGTCATTCGCCGCGGATGTACTGCTCCAGTTGCCGAATCAGGCTGGCCTGTTCGGTGATGGTTTCCTTGACCAGGTCGCCGATGGACAGCAGGCCGAGCAGTTTGCCGTTGTCGACCACCGGCAGGTGACGCAGGTGACGGTCGGTCATCAGGTTCATGCAGAAATCGAGCTTCTGCTTTGGCTCTACGGTGACCACGGGTGCACTCATGATTTCGCGCACCGGGGTGGCGGCGGAAGAGCGGCCCTTGAGTACCAGTTTGCGCGCATAGTCCCGTTCACTGACGATACCCACCACCTGGTTGCCCTCGACCACGGGTAACGCACCGACGTTTTTCTCCGCCAGCATTTTCAGGGCGTCAAGCACCGAGTCATCCGGGCCGATGGTGTATACGGTCTGGTGCTGGGACTTGGTCTTGAGGATTTGTTCGACGGTCTTCATACGGGCCTCTGCGGGTGAAAAAAGCGCTGTCTCGGAGTAACTAAAGCATCCGGCACGGCGCTCTGCACGGCAATGCAGGAAACGGCATGGAGTCGATTGAAAAACGTCATGGGTGTCCGCCTGTGCCGGCCTTCGCGGCTAAAGCCGCGAAGGCCGGCCCTGCCTATCAAAGCTTCGGCATCTGCCCGATCCGCGCCACCATTTCGCTCACTACCTGCAGGTCCAGCATGAACTGCTCCACGGTCTTGAACTCATTGTCGTTGTGCCCGGTGTATTTCACATCCGGCATGGCAAGGCCGAA
This sequence comes from Pseudomonas sp. PvP089, assembly GCF_017875165.1. Lineage (NCBI taxonomy): Bacteria > Pseudomonadati > Pseudomonadota > Gammaproteobacteria > Pseudomonadales > Pseudomonadaceae > Pseudomonas > Pseudomonas sp. PvP089. The sequence goes on along the minus strand of NZ_JAGGME010000001.1, from coordinate 6,221,325 downwards.
CTGCACGCCGTTGGGCAGGTCGTGCACCGAGGTTGCACCGGCCGAGGTACCGAACTCATGCTTCATGCCCAGGTTCTCGCTGGCTACAGCCAGCAGGGCCTTGACCCACTCGCCTTCGGGGTTGCGGTACATCGGCTCATCCAGGCTGTAGTCGAATGCCACCGAGATATGGCTCTTATGGGTCCAGTTGCCCAGCTTGCCAGCCAGCTCGTCCTTGATCGTGGCAATCGGCTTGCCCTTGGGAATGCGCAGGTTCACCGCCAGTTTCAGGCCTTTGTCATCCACCCCTACAAAGGTCGGCGATGCAGTCAGCGGGCCCATGAACGCGTCCTTGAACGCCACGCCCAGTTTGTTCCCCAGGTAGTCCAGGCCCCAGTTGTCAGCAGCGTAGCGGGCGGCGTCGGTGAAGTGGTTGTGCTTGAGCGGCACCTGCTGGCCGAGGCCATTGATGAAGTCGAGCATGCGCGCCACCGGGTTGACCCCGGACTCCGGTTCCGAGGAGTGGGCAGAAACACCGGTCACGGTGAGCAGTACCTGTTTGCCATCGGCCTTGGCGTCGATGCTGAAGTCGCCCCCATGCTGCTTCACATATTTGGCACCAGCCTGCTGCAGGTGTTTGGCCAGCTGTGCAGGGTTGTCGGCGTTCAGGGTGGCTACCGATGTGGTCGGGATCTGATTGGTGGCCAGGCCGCCGGTCAGGTTGACGATTTCAGCACCTTTGCCGCTGGCCTGGCGCTTGCTGAAGCTGGCCATGACCGTGCCGTAGCCTTTCTCGGCGATCACCACCGGGTAGCCGCCGTCCAGGGCCAGGTTGTAATCGGGGGTAGGGTTGCGTTCGAAGTAGTAGGGGATGGCATCACCGCTGGTTTCTTCGGTGGTGTCGATCAGCAGCTTGAATTGCCGGGCGAGTGGCAGGTTTTCGTCCTTGGCCACTTTCAACGCGTACATTGCCACCACAATGCCGTTCTTGTCGTCTTCGGTGCCGCGACCGTACATGCGGTCGCCTACCAGGGTGACTTTGAACGGGTCCAGGCGGGTGCCGTCGGCCACCTTCCAGTTGTCCGGGTTGACCGGCACAACGTCGGCATGGGCATGTATACCGATCACTTCCTTGCCGCTGCCGAGCGAAATCTCGTACACCCGGTTGTCGATGTTGCGGAAGGCCAGGCCGAAGCTGTCGGCCAGGGCCTTGATCTTGTCGGCAATCTTGAGGAACTCGGGGTTCTCGTACTGCGGCGTACCCTCGATGTTGAAGGTGGGGATGGCTACCAGCTCGCGCAGGGTTTCGGTAGCGGCCTTGCCATACTTGATGCGGGTATACAGGCCGAGCAGGCGGTTGATTTCGTCTTGTTGCTCGGCGGCCAATGGCTTGTTGGCCAGGTAGGCATCGAGGGTTGCCTCAAGGTCGGCGGCCTTGGCTTGCTCGCTGCCTTTGAGCTTGTCGAGGAACTGCCTGAAGTCGCTTGGGTTGCTGCCGTCGAAGGTTTTGACGATGGCAGCGGACTGCTGTTGGGAGAGGTTGGCCTGGGCCGGCTGGGTGAACAGGCCGATGCTGGCCAGCAGCAGGGAGGTGGCGGTGAGTTTTTTCAGGTGCATGGTTGCGCGCATTCCTTCGCCAGTCATTGTCATGGGTTACCCGTCAGAAAACGGGAAGACGCCCACGCTAACACCAATGACCCGTGGCACGGGAGTACCAGAAACGCGACATGTCGCACAAACGAAAAAGCCCCGGGCCAAGGCACAGGGCTTTTTTGATATGGCGCACTCGGCGGGATTCGAACCCACGACCCCTCCTTCGGAGGCCAATACGGTACAGGAATTTTGGTTGGCGGCAAGCGCTCAAAAATGCCATTAAGTACTGTCCCGCAAGGCTTTGGCCTTATCTCGCTGCCTGCAGTTTATAGCTCTTAGCGGTATCTAGGGGTGGTTATCTAGGGCACAAAAAACGAAATTGGTCCCAGCGATTTTGACACCTAGCTCGTCCTGCCGCCTTCTCACAGAACCTGAGTTTCGACAAGCGGCTGGCGGCCTACGTGCAGCGACTTAGCCCAGCATGGTCATAGGTCGCAGTGGGTATTAGCACGATCAGTAGCACCTGCCGCTTGTTCTGTTGCCATCGGCTGCTGCTGTTCCATATAGACAACTCAGGAGTGCGCAGGCCTTAAGTTAGCGATGCTTTTCTGGTGGAAAGACTTTACCCTCGAAGGTGTCAAGGCCGTGCAAAATGCCTCGGGATTAGTGCGGCAGTTAGCTCACTCTTCCTTGGCGTCTATCTCGGCAGAGATTTTGCCAAACGACTCCCAATGGCCAACCAGTTCATCAACGCGATCGGGAATGCGCGGAGTCTTACTGAGCACCAGGCAACGGGTGGTGCCTACATATTCCTCAAGCAGGTAGAGCGTGCTTCCAACATCGACTCCCATTTCCTGCAGAACGTCGTCGGGCAGGCGAATAGCGCCATCGCCTTCCCAGTCCTCGATCACCACATGATGTTTCATCGCGACTCCAGAAGCCGGTTGGATGAGGTGTCCGCAAGGGGAGGCGGCGGCAGGCCGCTGCCAACTAAGTCCTGCGGCGCAGGCCGGCAGCATAGCAAAGAGGATAGGCTCAGAGAGTGGTAACGAACGCGCCGATCGAGCCACTGCTGCCGGCGGGCGAAAACTCGCCCAAGCAGCTCAACTGCGCGAGCACCCGGAATGGGTGCGTCAGGAATGCGCACAATCGATTCAGACCACGAACAGAGCGATACCAGATGCCAGGCACTTACCCGCTGCATGATGTGCCAAATGACGCTACAATAGTGCCATATGTCGCATCTGGAGGAATGCTCTATGGTTTCCGCCGACACTCGCACTCGCAAGGCAGCACCCGCCGCCCGTAGGCCAACGGAATACCTTTTCCAAAGTGACTCTGACCAGCTCAGTCCGGTCATGGTCTACAGGCTTACGGTCAAAGGCTTCGACCTGAAAGACGTGCAAGACATGCTTGCGATTTCTGATCTGTATTCGACGAAGAAGATCATGAGTCGCATTGTAGGCAAGTCCATCAGAACGATTCAGCGCCAGGGCAACAAGCAACCAGCACACCTCAACTCCCAACAAAGCGCCGTGGCATTTCAGTACGCGAAGGTGCTGGAGCACGCGATCAATGTATTCGGCACTCAAAAGCTGGCCGAAGAATGGCTAGGGCGCCCTTGCAAGTATCTGGACGGTGACGTGCCGCTGGACGTTATCGACAACCCAGTGGGTTTTCAGGCAGTCGAGGACTATCTGGAGCGCATCGAGTACGGGGTCTATCAGTGAACCCACTTCCCTGGTCTGGCTCATGGTACGCATGGCGCATCGACCGTGAGCTCTACAAGGACACCTGGGACAGTGGCATTGGTGCCCACAAGCTGGGTGGCCGCTGGAACGCTCCGGGGCGAAACGTTGTATACGCATCGGCAGATCCCTCAACCGCCATCCTGGAGGTGGCGGTGCATGTCGGCTTCGATGCGTTGGATACGGTTGCGCATGTGCTCACATGCTTCGAAGTGCTCGATCAAAGCCTTATCAAGGTCGTACAGCCTGAAGATGTTCCCAATCCTGTCTGGCTGACGAGTGCATCCGCTTCACCTAACCAGCAGAAGTTTGCAGACGCCCTGCTGGCCGAGCATCCTTTCGTACTGATCCCATCCGCCGTCACTCGTCACTCTTGGAACTTGCTTGTCAGTCGCGAGCTGGCCGAGGGCAGGTATCGAATGATCAGCCAAGAGCGCTTCGGCCTGGATACGCGCCTCGTCAAGGTCTGAGCGGCTTGGCACTGGCTGAGCCAGCAGTGTCTTTCAGGTGAATGCGCTCAGATTGCGTGATAGCTCTTCACGTAGCCGTAGCACCAGGACGTGTACCGGCCAGAACAACAGGCCCTACCTGTTCCCCGGATTGACAACGCCCCAGCCTACGGCACAGCAACCAAGCCAGTGAAAGCTCACTTGAGTTTTAAACTGACGCCGCTCTTTTGGAGTAGGAAACGACGGAATACCGCAGGGAAAACAAATATTTCCATGCCACATCCAGCTATTCCACAGACAGGACATCGAGACTGTGCTCTATAGCCACCATGGCTGCGCTGGATTGCCGCAGGATACCAGTGGCAGTCCCGCAAAAACCACTGAACCACCACATCCGCTCACTGGAACCTCTTCGCCGAACTAGCCAAATACACCTAGGTTAAGACAGATCCCTCCGCCAAATCGCCGATATCCAGCGTGCGCCCAAGGAATAAATCGCGAAACCTCGACTGGGCTGGCCTTTCACTCACTCTATTCGGAATGACGCAGCCCCTGCCGGCTATTAAATGGGGCCACGCTCCAGGACAAATACGTATCATGAGGCAGCGGGTTCGCTTGGTAAGCTCGTGCTCAGAAAACCCTAGTCAATGTGGCCGTCATGGAAGAAAGCGCGCAGCAGCGCTCAGAACGCTATCTATCCGCCCGCAGCCAGCACCCAGCGTGGCTTTTGCTCGCCTCGCGGCGTGCTCCGCTCGTATTGGGCTGCCTGCGCACGCTATTCGAGCGGGCGCATGATGGGATCCCCATGGAGGATGCGCTGCAAGCGCTGTCCGAAATGCTGGCTGCTTATGCCAGCCAGGAGCTTTACGAAATCGACCCAGATGCAACGCATCTCCAAGCAGGTCGTGAACTTCGTGAATGGATCAAGCGGCGCCTCGTCGTAGAGCGAGAGGGCCGTATCTATGCAACCGACGCGCTGGAGTCAGCCATCCAGTTCGTCGATTCGCTGGATAGTCGGATCATGACTTCGACGGCATCTCGCCTTTCGGTGGTTCAGCGTGAGATCGAAAACCTGGAAACGGGTCTGAACCCCAGCCCAACTGGCCGTATTGCCAGCCTGCGCCGCCGAATCCAGGATTTGGAGCACGAGCTAGCGCAGGTAGAGGCTGGCAACGTCATCGTGCTTGATGAAGCGCAGGCGATAGAGGGCATACGCGAGGTATATAACCTGGCCACCAGCCTACGCGCGGACTTTCGACGAGTTGAAGACTCTTGGCGCGAGGCGGATCGCGCCCTTCGACACTCGATCATCAGCGAGCAGTCTCACCGTGGAGAAATCGTCGATCGGTTGTTGGACGGGCAAGATGCTCTACTCAACACTCCCGAGGGGCGTGTCTTCGAAAGCTTCCAGCAGCAACTGAGGCAGTCCGCTGAGCTGGAAACCATGCGTGAGCGCTTGCGCACCATCCTTCGTCATCCAGCGGTTCCAAAGGCACTGAATCCTCCCCAGCAACGTGAGCTACGTTGGCTGGCGTTACGCCTGGTTCGGGAGTCGCAGGCTGTGCTCCAAGCGCGCGCCCGAAGCGAGCGCGATGTTCGTGGCTTCATGAAGACGGGGCTGGCCGCCGAGCATCATCGCGTCGGACAGTTACTCAACGACTTCTTCAATCTAGCGCTCAGCGTCGACTGGCAACGCCAGTCAGAACGCCGTAAGCCTGCATGTTTACCACCGGTTGGCGTAGCCATTACCGGTATCCCGGCAATCGAGCGTCTCCGCTTCAAGACCCTGGATGACGATGATACGGGCGAGCTGGATCTGAGTTTGAAGCCAGCGGGGTTGGAGCAGATTGATGATGACTTCTGGGATGCCTTCGACGGGCTGGATCGTGAAGCGCTGATTCAGGACACCCTAGCTGTGCTGGCGGAGCAGGGGCGCCCAGTGTGCGGATTCCACGCTGACTCGGACACCCATTCCACGCGCATCCGGACAGTGATTCCACGCTGATCCGGACACTCATTCCACGAGCATCCGGACACCGACTCCACGGTCATCCGGACACTTTTCTGGCAGGCAGCCACGCAGGATTTATTCACTACCATCGATCTCTTTTTCGAAGCAGAGAGGTCGTTGTGGAGCGTTTATCCATGCGTAAAATCCGAGAGGTGTTACGCCTCAAGTTCGACTGCGGCCTGTCCGTGCGCAAGATCGCCCGCAGCCTGGGCATTGGCCACAGCAGTGCCGGTGATTACCTCTGCCGTTTTGCCGCCAGCGGCCTCACCTGGCCCTGTTCGTTGTCCGATGCCGAGTTGGAGCAGCAACTGTTCCCGCCGGCCCCGGCGGTTGCCAGTGAGAAGCGGCCTTTACCCGATTGGGCATGGGTGCATGCCGAACTGCGCCGCCCCGGGGTGACCCTGGCGCTGCTCTGGCAGGAGTACCGCCTGAGCCAGCCTCAGGGCTTTCAGTACAGCTGGTTCTGTGAGCACTACCGAGCCTGGCAGGGCAAGTTGGACGTGGTGATGCGTCAGGAGCACCGCGTCGGCGAGAAGCTGTTCGTCGACTATGCCGGCCAGACGGTGCCGGTTATCGATCGCCACAGCGGCGAGATCCGCCAGGCGCAGGTGTTCGTCGCGGTGCTCGGCGCGTCCAGCTACACCTTCGCCGAAGCCACCTGGTCGCAGCAGCTGCCGGACTGGCTAGGCTCCCATGCCCGCTGCTTCGCCTTCCTCGGCGGCGTGCCGGAGATCGTGGTGCCGGACAACCTGCGCAGCGCGGTGAGCAAGAGTCACCGCTACGAGCCGGACATCAACCCGAGCTACCGCGATCTGGCCGAGCACTATGGCGTGGCGGTGGTGCCGGCGCGGGCACGCAAACCGCGCGACAAGGCCAAGGCCGAAGTCGGCGTGCAGGTGGTCGAGCGTTGGATCCTCGCCGCACTGAGGAATCGGCAGTTCTTCTCCCTGGATGAACTCAACACGGCCATCGCCGGGCTGCTGGAGCGGCTCAACCAACGCCCGTTCAAGAAGCTGCCGGGCTCCCGGCAGTCGGCCTTCGACAGCCTGGATCGTCCGGCGCTGCGCCCCCTGCCGGAGCAACCCTACGTCTACGCCGAGTGGAAGAAGGCGCGGGTGCACATCGACTACCACGTCGAGGTCGATGGGCATTACTACTCGGTGCCGTATCAACTGGTGAAGAAGCAGCTGGAGGTGCGCCTGACGGCGCGCACCGTCGAGTTTTTCCACGCCAACCAGCGAGTGGCCAGCCACCTGCGCTCAATGCACAAGGGCAGGCACAGCACGCAGGCCGAGCACATGCCCAAGAGCCATCGCGAGCATGCCGAGTGGACGCCGCAACGGCTGATCCGCTGGGCCGAGCAGACCGGGCCGAACACCGCCGGCGTGATCCGGCACATCCTCGAACGGCGCATCCATCCGCAGCAGGGCTACCGGGCCTGCCTGGGCATCCTGCGCCTGGGTAAAACCCACGGTGAGGCGCGTCTGGAGTTGGCCTGCCGTCGCGCCATCAGCCTCGGCACGTGCAGCTACAAGAGCCTCGAATCGATCCTGCGCCAGGGGCTGGAAAACCTGCCGCTAGCTCAAACCAACCTGCCGCTACTACCGGACGACCACGCCAACCTGCGCGGATCCGCCTACTACCACTGACCCCAAGGAATCCCACCATGCTGCCCCATCCGACCCTGGACAAGCTGCAAACCCTGCGCCTGCACGGCATGCTCAAGGCGCTGAATGAACAACTGAAAACCCCGGACATCGACAGCCTGAGCTTCGAAGAACGCCTCGGCCTGCTGGTCGACCGCGAGCTGACCGAACGCGATGACAAGCGCCTGAGCAGCCGCCTGCGCCAGGCCCGGCTCAAGCACAACGCCTGCCTCGAAGACATCGACTACCGCAGCCCGCGCGGACTGGATAAGGCGCTGATCCTGCAACTGAGCAGTGGTCAGTGGCTGCGCGACGGCCTCAACCTGATCATCGGCGGCCCCACCGGTGTCGGTAAAACCTGGCTGGCCTGCGCCCTGGCCCACCAGGCCTGCCGGGAGGGCTACAGCGTGCGCTACCTGCGCCTGCCACGTTTGCTGGAAGAACTGGGTCTGGCCCATGGCGACGGCCGCTTCGCCAAGCTGATGAGCAGCTACGCCAAGACCGACCTGCTGATCCTCGACGACTGGGGCCTGGCCCCGTTCACCGGCGAGCAACGGCGCGACATGCTGGAGCTACTGGACGACCGTTACGGCCAGCGCTCGACCATCGTCACCAGCCAGATGCCGGTGGACAACTGGCACGAACTGATCGGCGATCCGACCCTGGCCGATGCCATCCTCGACCGCCTGGTGCACAACGCTTATCGGATCAATCTGAAGGGTGAATCAATGCGCAAACGGACGCAGAAATTGACGACGCCAGCCAACCCGGACTAACAATGCCACCCCTGCGTCGCTGCGCTCCGACTGCCTGTCCGAATGAGCGTGGAACAGGTGTCCGGATCAGCGTGGGCTGAGTGTCCGAATGGCGTGGAATCCGCACCCAGTGAGCCTCGGGGAGCTTGCGTCTTTGCTTCCACCTGCTCACGACCTAGAAACCTTTGCGCTCTGGTTGGCGATGGCACGCGAGGCAGGTATTGAGGTGCTGAAAGAGGAGCGTCAGCTCGTGGAGCTAGTTGACGAGGATGAGCAACGCTGGCGCTTCAATCTGCCTTATGTCGGACTCGACCACGAGGCACTCAAGGACATCGATTGGGAGTTGTGAGCATGGCAGGGATCTTCGATCGAATAGCAGGCGCCTCTGGCACCGACGAAACGGAGCTGACGGTGGAGCCCATAGCGTTGGATGACGGCATGGATGATGAACAGCCTCTTATGAGCGCCGCTGTTCAGGTCGATGAGCGCCGGACGCCGCAACGGGTACGTGAGGCCGTACAGGAAATGCTCAAGTACGGGCTGCTGGAAGAAAGTCACAAGCCCAATCTGTATCGCTCGGCGCTTGCCAATATCGAGGCGGTCGACACAATCCTGGAACCCCTCGACCTGGCCATGGGGGTCGACGAGGTTCGCGGGCTGGTGTTCGTCACCGTTCGTCAGGGTGAGGTGGCCGAGCAGGATGACTGGTCGCACCCCCTTGTGCGCAGGCAAAGGCTGAACCTGGAGCAGTACCTGCTGATCGCCATTCTGCGCCAGCATTTCATCGCCTACGAACAGGAAAGCGGTACGGGCGCCACTCAGGCACTGGTAGCTGTAGATGAGCTGATTCCGCAATTGCAGGTTTACCTGGGCGAGCTGGGCAGTGAGGCGAAGGAGCGCAATCGCGTCATCACGCTGCTGGACCAGCTCAAGGGGCATGGTCTGGTGTCGGCTCTGGATGCTCATGATCGAGTCATCATCCGCCCCATCATTACCCACTTGGCCAACCCAGAAAACCTGCAGGCACTCGTGGCTTGGCTGCGCGAGCAGGTGGAAGGCGCGGCTACGCCGGTTGCTGGTGCTGAGGAGGATGAGGCGTGAAGCAAGCACTACTCTGGCGTGACAGCGAGACCTTCATTCTCAGCAGCATCGAACTCTATAACTGGGGCGGCTTTCAGGGCTATCACCGTGCCGAGATCGATCCCTCAGGCACCGCCGTGATCGGCCCAACGGGTAGCGGTAAAACGACGCTGGTGGACGCACTGATGACCTTGCTGTGCGCCAATCCGCGCTACAACCTGGCCTCCACGGGTGGACATGAAAGTGACCGGGATCTGGTGTCCTATGTGCGGGGAGTAACCGGCCCAGGGGACGGGGGTGTGGAGCAATCTCATATCGCTCGCCAGGGTAAGACGGTCACCGCCATTGCCGCCACGCTCGAGCGTGATGGTACGCAGGTTCGACTGGGTGCTGTGCTCTGGTTCGAGGGCACAAGCTCCTCGGCGTCCGATCTGAAAAAACTTTGGCTTTTAAGCGAGTCCCCCGAGCAGACGCTGGAGCATTGGCTCAGCCAGCATCACGCAGGTGGCATGCGGGCGCTGCGTCAGATGGAGAAGGATGGGACGGGTATCTGGCCTTATCCCAGCAAGAAAGCTTTCTTGGCCAGGCTGAGGGATTACTTCGAGGTCGGTGAAAACGCTTTCACCTTGCTCAACCGCGCTGCCGGCCTGAAGCAGCTCAACAGTATTGATGAGATCTTTCGAGAGCTGGTACTGGATGACCGCTCCGCCTTCGAGCGGGCTGCCGAGGTCGCCAGCAGCTTCGATGATCTAACTGACATCCACCGAGAACTGGAAACCGCTAGAAAGCAGCAGCGCTCGTTGCAACCTGTCGCCGATGGCTGGGAACGTTATAGGGCCTTGCAAGAACAGTTGCAGGATAAACAAGCGCTCGAAGGCATCCTCCCGGTCTGGTTCGCCGAACAGGGGTATCGCCTGTGGTTGGCTGAAACCAACAGGCTTGAGAAGGCGCAAAAACAGGCCGAACTGAATCAGGAGCAATGCAGGGGACAGTTTGATATCCAGAAGGGCGTGGTCGATCAGCATCGTCAGCGCTACCTGCGAGTAGGCGGTGCAGAGATAGATCTATTGCGCGCGCGCATCGCGGATTGGGTTCGGGAGTTTGATAAACGGCGCCTGAAAGCCGAGCAGTACCAGCGTTTGGCCAAAGGGCTAGGACTCGTGGAGGAGTTATCAGCCGCTGCGCTCGAGGAAAATCAGCAGCAGATCACGGCACGCCTGGAAGTACTGGCCGAGCAAATTACTGAGGCACGGCAAAAGGCGTTCGATACAGGCATTGTCCAGAAAGAACTCGATGGCCGCCTGCAGAGCTTGCAGCAGGAGCGTGCCGAGGTCGAACGACGGCCAGGCTCGAACCTGCCTGGGCATTTTCATGCTTTTCGAGGGGAGCTGGCGCAGATGCTTGGCGTCGATGAATCGGCCCTGCCTTTCGTTGCCGAGCTGGTGCAGGTCAAGCCCGAGGAGCTGGCCTGGCGGGGGGCCATCGAGCGGGCAATCGGCAGCCACCGCCTGCGTATCCTGGTGCCGCAGGGTGCGTCCGAGGCTGCACTGCGTTGGGTGAACCAACGACACAACCGCTTGCATGTGCGCTTGTTGGAGGTCAAGGAACCGTCGTCGCGCCCTGTGTTCTTCGACGATGGTTATACCCGCAAGCTGACCTTCAAGGAGCATCCGTACCGCGAAGCGGTAAAGGCGCTACTGGCGGACAACGACCGACATTGCGTGGAGAGCACGGAGCAATTGCGTCATACCCCGCACGCCATGACGGCTCAGGGGCTGATGTCGGGTAAAGAACGCTTCTTCGACAAGCAGGACCAGAAGCGCCTCGATGAAGACTGGCTGACCGGCTTCGATAACCTCGACCGTCTGGCCTTCCTGACTGAACAAATTCGCGAGGTCAATGAACAGCTCGCGCCTGCCAAGCTGGCCTTGGATGCTGCCCAGGGCGATGTCCGCAAGTTGGAGGATCAAGCTTCGCTGCTGCAGCGCGTCGAAGAACTGCAGTTCGAGGAGATTGATCTGCCGGGCGCCGAGCGTCAGCTGGAGTCGCTGCGTGCTCAGCTGGACACCCTGACACGTCCCGACTCTGACCTCGCCCTTATCAAGGCTGAGCTGGATGAAGCTGAGGCATTGCTGGACTCTCTGGATCGACAGAGGCAACAACTTATCGAGCAGTGCGGTCAGTTGAAAATTCAGTTCGAGCAGGCCGCATCCGCTACCCGTAAGGCTTATCGCGGCGCCGAAAAGTGGCTGAGCGATACGCAACGTGAGTTGGCGCTAGCGCACTTCCCGACCCTGAGTGCTGATGACCTCGGCGATATTGTCGAGCTGGAGCGCAAGCATACGCATGAGCTGCAAGGGCAGCTCAAAACACTCGGCGAAAAACTAGGCGATCAGAAATCCGAGCTTACCAAACGGATGTCCGACGCCCTGAAGGTAGACACCGGGGCGCTTGCAGAAGTTGGGCGAGAGCTGGTGGACGTACCCAAGTATCTGGAGCGTCTACGCGTGCTGACCGAGGAAGCCCTGCCCGAGAAACTCAAGCGCTTCCTGGAATACCTCGATCGTTCCTCGGATGACGGCGTCACCCAGCTACTTAGCTATATCGACCATGAAGTCTCGGTGATCGAGGAGCGTCTGGATGACCTGAACAGTACGATGCAGCGTGTTGACTTTCAGCCCGGGCGCTATCTGCGCTTGGTTGCGACAAAGGTCATCCATGCAAGCCTGCGCACCTTGCAACAGGCTCAGCGCCAACTGAACTCGGCGCGTTTCATCGATGATGAAGGCGAGAGCCATTACAAGGCATTACAGGAGCTCGTTGGACTGCTCAAAGATGCCTGCGAGCACAGCAGGAATCAGGGCGCCAAGGCGCTGCTGGATCCGCGCTTCCGCCTGGAGTTCGCGGTCTCGGTGATCGATCGCGAAAGCAGGAGTGTCATCGAAACCCGAACAGGTTCTCAGGGGGGTAGTGGTGGCGAGAAAGAGATCATCGCCTCCTATGTGCTGACCGCTTCCCTCAGCTATGCGCTCTGTCCCGACGGCAGCAGCCGGCCGTTGTTCGGCACCATCGTGCTCGACGAGGCGTTCTCGCGCAGCTCCCATGCGGTTGCCGGTCGGATCATCGCAGCGCTGAGGGAATTCGGCCTGCATGCTGTCTTCATCACGCCCAACAAGGAAATGCGCCTGTTGCGCCACCATACGCGTTCGGCAGTCGTCGTTCATCGGCGCGGCATGGAATCCAGTCTGGTTTCCCTGAGCTGGGAAGCTTTGGATGAGCATCATCAACAGCGCATCAAGGCCATGCATGAAGTCGCCCACTGACATCAGTCGCAGCCTGGCCAGACAATGGCAGCGCTCCAGCGTACGCTTGGAACGCTTGCTCAATCCCGCTAGCTGGCCGCAAAGCCTCAACATCGGCAAGCCTTCGGCACGTCTATTCACTGACAACATCCAGGCGGTACTCCGGCATGTGGAGAACTGGCGGAGCGTGAACGTGGGTAAAGTCGACTGGGAGCCCGTCAGCTACCGAGCAGGGCTGTCCCCCATTTCCTTGCCGATGCGTTGGCACTTGCGTAGCCCCTCCGAATGGATTGCCGCGACCAATGATCCAGCGGTCAGCCAGGAATACGCTCAACTCGAGTATCTGGTTGAGCAGGTAGACAGTGCCTTTCATGCGCTGCTGGTAGCACAACGGAGCTTGTGGTTGACGAAGCCGTCTGAAGAAGTCGTCGCCACGGCGCGACTCGCCACCCGGTTGTCGCCAGGCTGTGCCCGAGGCCGTCCGCTGCGCCTGCTTGCCGAGCACGGCGTCGACACCAAGTTTTTCGAGCGCAACGCCAGTTTGCTGACCTGGCTCCTCGACGAGCGCTTCGGAGGCGCGGCATCCGAGCAAGGCCTGACGACTTTTCTGGATGCCTTTGAAGAAAGCAGCCACTGGGTTCTGGTCGTTCCCCTTCAGCCTGAACTGTTGCCCTTCAAGCGGCTCAGACTCACCACTGCGGAACTGGCCGAAACCCCACTTCCCGGTTCGCGATTGCTCGTGGTGGAAAATGAGCAATGCATTCACTTGCTGCCTGAGAACTTACCGGACACCCTGGCTGTGCTGGGCTCAGGACTCGATTTGCAGTGGCTAGCGTCCGCGCACCTGGCCGGTAAACATATCGCTTACTGGGGCGATATGGATACTTGGGGCTTGCTTATGTTGGCGCGAGCGAGACTTCATCAACCTACGGTCGAAGCACTATTGATGGAACGGGAGCTGTTCGAGCAACACTCACCGGTGAGCGCAGTCGTCGAGCCGACCAAAGCTCTGGATTCGGCCCCACCTGGTTTGCTGGCTGACGAAGCGGACTTCTATCGGTATCTGCTGGTGCAAGAACGAGGACGTCTTGAGCAGGAGTACCTGCCAAAGGAACAAGTTGAGCGCGCTATCGAGCAGTGGGCTCGAAAGATCCCTGTATAGAGCGGCTGGCGGTGGGCTCAATAGCCCTGTAATCCTGAGACCGCCTACCCTTAAACCACAATCTTCAGATATTCCTTCTCTGAAATTGCCAACGTTGATCGCTTTAGGCGGCCGGTTTTCAGCGTTGGTCTGCAGCGAGCCTTTCCACCTCCTCGACGAGACTAAGGGCGATTCACGATTCCGGTCGACTTAAAGCGCCGGAGGCCGGGATGCTCACGGATTTCCGGTCAGTTGAGTTGCACCATGGCCGAGCCGATCTCGCGCTCGCCAGATTCCGGTCTGATGACGCGACCAGGAGCGCTCGGCTGTTTCCGGTTGCGCTGGAGCGTATGGTCGGGGCTGGGTGACTGCCCGCACTCATGATGCCGCTCAGCTGAAAGCTCTGCAGGTCGGGGCGCTCACGAAACTCCGGTCAATTGAGTTGCACCATGGCCGAGCCGATCTCGCGCTCGCCAGATTCCGGTCTGATGACGCGACCAGGAGCGCTCGGCTTTTCCGGTTGCGCTGGAGCGTATGGTCGGGGCTGGGTGATTGCCCGCACTCAGGATGCCGCTCAGCTGAAAGCTCTGCAGGTCGGGGCGCTCACGAAACTCCGGTCAATTGAGTCGCACCATGGCCGAGCCGCGATCTCGCGCTCGCCAGATTCCGGTCTGATGACGCGACCAAGAGCGCTCGGCTGTTTCCGGTTGCGCTGGAGCGTATGGTCGGGGCTGGGTGACTGCCCGCACTCAGGATGCCGCTCAGCTGAAAGCTCTGCAGGTCGGGGCGCTCACGAAACTCCGGTCAATTGAGTCGCACCATGGCCGAGCCGCGATCTCGCGCTCGCCAGATTCCGGTCTGATGACGCGACCAAGAGCGCTCGGCTGTTTCCGGTTGCGCTGGAGCGTATGGTCGGGGCTGGGTGACTGCCCGCACTCAGGATGCCGCTCAGCTGAAAGCTCTGCAGGTCGGGGCGCTCACGAAACTCCGGTCAATTGAGTCGCACCATGGCCGAGCCGCGATCTCGCGCTCGCCAGATTCCGGTCTGATGACGCGACCAGGAGCGCTCGGCTGTTTCCGGTTGCGCTGGAAAGTATGGTCGGGGCTGGTTGACTGCCTGCGCACAGCATTCCGGTCAGACAGCGACACAGGGAAATTCACCACTTACTGCTCGGTTTACAGGGCGACGGGAGTCCAGCGCTCGCCCCAGTTTTGCATCCACCGGAATTTGCCGAGCGCCTTGGATCACAGGAACACCTTCGCCGAAATAGTCAAATGAACCCTCATTTCCTAATCTGGGAGCTGACGAAATTTGCGGCATCTACGTTAGCGCAGCGGAACATCGAGTTACCGTGTGTCTCGTAAGTAATCGGGAGCGCACGCTGATGAGATGGTTTTTCGTGGTGATGCTTTGCGGTGGGGCAGGTCTCTGGCTAAGCGCCCAATATCAAGTTCCTCAATGGTTGCTTTGGCTCCTGCTGGCGCTGGGAACCACGCTGTGGGGCCTGGCCAAGTGGATGGAACAACAGGAGGCCGAGACGGAGCGCGATCCTGATCGCAGGTGCTGATCAGGATTGGGCCGTATTGAATCTCCCAATGGCCGCAGCGCTGAACTATTCGCAGTGTGGTGGACGATGGTGAGCCAGCTACCCGGGGCTTTGAGTTCATGACCAGGAGATAACGAGATTGACCCTCCCTTACGAAAGAACACGCGCCATCCTCAAAACAGAGGAGTTCCTGCGTGAACTCTCCCGTCATTCGGGGTTACCGCAGGATATCCGCAGCTATGCGAAAAGCCTGCTCAGGCACTATCCATCTGCCGATCAAATTTTCTCGCTGGGGCGCCTTGAGGAATGTCTGGTAAACGAAGCGCTTGAAGATGAATACCGACGGCGGGTAATCGCCTTCCACCAGCCGTTGCTCTGCTCGTCGCTGGAGTCGACACGATAGCAATGTCCCGCCCTCATTCTGAGCCGCCGGTGTCTCACCTCGTCACGCAGCGGGTTAAGTTTCTGCGCAAGGGGAGGCCTTTCAGCATCAGGTGTCTTGCAGGGCTTGGTTCGAGCTCGGCCATCTCCAAGGCAGTCGCCCACCTTGTTCGCCGTGGCGAGCTTGAGCGTGTGTATCGTGGCATCTACATGCGGCCGAAATACAGTCAGTACACTGGTCGGGTTCATCGTCCTGGGCCTTGGGACTTGGTGAATCTGATTGCCAGGCAGAACCGTTGGAAGCTGCAGATCCACGGCGCTGATGCCGTGAGACGTTTCGGGCTGAGTACACAGATGCCGGTCATCCCGATCTATTACACGAGCGGCTCCAGTCGATCTCTATTCGTGGGGAAGGCCGAGATCAGGCTCGTGCATGCCGCTCCGATGGTGATGCAGTGCGCAGGAACCAAAGTGGGGATGACCATCAGCGCTCTGTTTTATCTCGGCAAAGGTGGTACTACGCCGGAGTGTGTTGCTGTAATAAAAAAAGCTCTCAGCCCTGAAGACCTGAGCAAAATAGTGGCCTGCAGAATGCCGAAATGGATGCGCGCAGCGCTGGAGACAACATGAGCTGGTAAGAAGCAGCCAGACACTCCGTTTGGCTGCCTATCCCTCTATCAGAGTCGGACCTGCATCTATTGCTGGCTGCCCTTCTCCATATTTATCCGCGCCCTGCGGATATAGCTCACCGACACGCTGAGCCGGCGGGCGATCTCGGCGTCGGAAAGGCCCCCGAACTCCGAGATAATTTCGGGTGTCATTTCGGGCAACGATCGCTTGTACGCTTGTATTCCAAGCTCCCTACGCATTTTTTTGACCGGAAAATTACTGACGCCTAAACGGTCAGCGACTTCTGTATCCGGCATCATCCCCAGTAGAGCTATGGCTTCGCTGGTCCAAATGTCCTCCAGTGGTTTGAAACGCTCACGACTGATCTTTGACTCTGGGATCTTCAGCTCCGCTCTCGCACGCTTGATTCGGTTGATGGAAACACCAAATCTTTTTGCCAGTCGGTAATTGGTTTCCGTCGCCAGTTGCACAATCAAATCAGGTGACAGCTCGGTGTCTTCGGGGCAGAACCCAAGAATGTTATTTAATTGGCGATATCGTCGAACGGTGCTGGCGCCCAGCCCAAAGCGCCTGGCCACCTCCCGATCGCTCATTTTCCCAACGCATGCTTTCCAGTCATTCATCGTACTCTCTCCTAATACATGAGGCGACCAGGCAATTATTTGCGTGGCCTTGTATTCAGAGTGCGACTTTGAATACCCCTGGCTTACCAAGCTGCATAGCGAGGCATTGTTTGTAGCACCTGGGCCGGTGCGACCAATACCAAAATCCGCGCATGCGCGGATTTTTGAATGAGCGGGCCGCATGACTCTGATCTCAGCCGTCCAGTCAAGATTAGCTAGTAGGCCAGCAGGTCTGTCTCGTAGCGCCACTTTAGAATGGCCTTGGGCATATTGGATGTATCGATATGACGATTTTTCCGCGCATGCGCGGAATTTCGAACAACTCAAAAATAAAATTGCCTGGCGCGTAGCTCTACCCCCAAAACCAGTGGCCTTGGGAATTTCACTATCAGGTAGTAATCCAAAAAGTGAGAGCCCATAAATGCCAGATACATCCAATCATTCGAAGAGTATGGACCAGCCACACATCAGCCCTGACTCACGGCATGCACAGCTGCTAGCGTTGGCTGCAGATGCTGGGCGTGATGTTGGTGTGATAGTGGAGATGCTGAGGTATCTAGATGTTCATTCGCAGCTAATTGATTTCCCCCGAGTCATGCAGGGGTTTGTTAATGCGCTTGATGCCATGGACGTAGCGCCAGAGCTCAGCCTAGGTGCGCACGATCTCAGAGCCTGGCGGGACGAGTGCTGCTGGATTATTTCAATCCGAAACAATCCTGATTTTATTGCGGCTTTGGGCCCCATGTTTTACCAGGGAGATGAGCGGCGTACGCGCAATCCGGTCATCGGTAAGGGCGTACAGGATCACGCCTTCCCCTACGCGACGCTGTGGCATGAGCCTGCGGATTCAGAAAGCCAGCTGGATTACTACCGTCTCATTGGTCAACTTCTTGTAGCCTATCAGCAACGGGCAGATGATCTGGGACTGCGCGGGCAGAGATACAGCGCTTACCTTGAACTCCGAGCACTCTGCGCACTGCAGATACTGTCTATACCAGATGATCTTAATATATGGTCCAGCTCTGCTGTATTTGCGCAGGGTTGCCGCCAATTCGACGCCGGCAGTTCAATCGATTACCTAGCAGAGTACTACCCGCCAATAGTTCGTCTCGTCCGCTACCTCGGTGGTGAGGAACCGCCAGAACGTCACGGTGGAGGTGGCCATCGTCAGCATGGCGGTTCAAATAGCGCAGGCCTAGGTGTACTGATTAGCCAAGGGGCAACCGAGTTCCCCCTCGAGGATCCAGACGACCCAGATTTGCTCCCTGGATATATAAGTTTCGTGGCGTCTCAACCGCTAGATGATAATTTAGATGAAGCACTGCCGCTGGGCGAAAGAACTGCTGCAAGTGAAATATGTTTGATCGATACAAGAGGTGAAGTCAGACCATATGTAGCTGAATTGCTCAGCCATGAGGGTATGCTTGCTCATATTGCTCGCAGTCGGCAGTTTTTACCGTTTGGCTACAACCTGCTCACGCAGTATGAACTAGCAAACCTACTATTTGGTGTCACTGATGAATTTTTGCTCTGTCGGGAGCGAATTCGTAATGCTCCTGCCCAAGAGCAGATAAAGAATCGGAGGCGCTTGGAGGCATTGCTGGTACTTCATCTCATGCTCTGGTTCGGTCGTTCACTTGAGGACTGCAAAAAACTACGGATAGCTGAGCGCAATGCGCGCCCGAGCTCGGTGCTGGAGTTGGTTTTGGCTGATGAGGCAGGGCCGGCGGAGTTCAGATTTTTTGCACCTACACCGGACTATGCAGCGGAAGAGCACTTGCCTCGAAAGGCCGTTCGAGCATCTCAGCCAACAATATCGGTACCGGACATGGTTGGGGCAACTGCGCTAGTTATGGCAATCAGGGACCTGTCGCCGGTGAATGGCTCTGTCGTTATCACCTGCAAGGTCAAAGACCTAGAACGTGAAATCCGCACTTTGTTGAGCGAGCTTGGGGGCGAAGATCCTCGCTACACGATGCACAAAGTGCGCTCCTACCTACATCGCCAAATCATCACAGACTCTCACGATGTGGTTGCAGCCACCATGCTATCGGGGATGCCTTGTCTATCGGCCAACACACCACTGTATTACAGCCAGTACAGCATTAACTATTTACGAGGCCTTTATCACCAGTCAGTTCAGAAGGTTTTAAATGGGGTTTATGCCACCGTGGGGCTGGAGGCTCCGAGTGCCCCAATGCCCGCCGTTCCGGAGGCGGCTGTTGGTGCCCGAAACTGCCTTAGACTGGATACGGTAAAGGCTAATCTCGAGGCGTTGCTGGTAGTGCTGCGTAAACGCCCTCGAAAAAATCTTCAGCAGCTTGTTCATTGGCATAACTGCTTTTCGCTGTGGACGGTTCAAATGTTCTTTATGGCGACCGGATGTCGAGCTATTCGCGACCCGTTGAAGCAGGAGGACGAATTTATATCGCCTGGGGGACACGGCGCGCTGGGGGACAAAGGCTCAGATGATGGACATATGAGTCGCCTAGTAGTGTTAACTGACCTGCTAAAACGACAGTTAAAAGCCTATAAGGCTCACTGCAGAGCAATTACCGCACAACTCGAGTTACATGCACCGGCTCCTACCAACGGATTTTTCCTGCGCTTAACCGATGATGGTTGTCTTTGCTACGAGGAAATTCGGCCGCTCCATATCAAAGCTGTAATGCGCCAGATTGAGGGTTTCACACCTCATGCAGTAAATGGCTTCCGTAAGTTCTTGAGAACTGAGCTCGCCGAGCGCGGATGTCCGCCTGAGACACTTTCGGCTCTGATGGGCCATTGGCTGAGCGGCGAAGAACCACAAGATATTTACTCGAGCTTTTGTCCGCGTACCTATGTCCAGGGCCTTCATACCTACTTGTTGTCACTCATGCGGGAGCTCGGTTGGACGGTTCGCAACAGCCACCTGGTTGTGGAGGCTGATGCATGAATAGCTCACGACTTTCGGATGAAATGCTGTCTGTTGTCTGGAGCCCGGATAAACATGATCCAGAGTGGAAAAGCGGATATCTGATAACACTCCGGGAGCGCTGCCAAAACTCCGGCAACAGCATCGGTGAATGGCTCTGCGGACAGCGTTCGCTGCGTACCTTTCCCATCAAGGAAATGCAAAATCTCGAGAATCAGCTCGAAAGCTCGACATTGCGCAACACACTGCTAGATGTGACGCGTCGGGCACAGCGTTTTAATCCGAGCTTGCCGCTGGCTCGGAAAGCGATCGAAACGCAGCGCCGCCCTAATCCGATTAACCCAGACCTGTACAACCCAGAGAATCTGTCGGCCAGTCAAGACTTGGTTGATTCGATGAGGCGCGCCATCAGGCGTGATCTAGATGAACTCACACCCCATGCGCGGATTGGGCTGCTTCTACTGAGTGCTGCCTATTATGGCGCTCTGATGGACATTCCCCAACTGAACGCGCTGACTCAGCTTGATCCTGGGCAGGTCATTTGGATATCCGGAATACCAGAGTTCCGGTTGCAACTCTCAATCCGAGGTCAACCTGAGGCTGAGAACCGGCAGTGGTTTCCAGACCCAATAACGCTCTCGCTTCTGTCGCGCTGCGCTGCAGATCTAGCCGAGAGCCGGTCTTACTTGGATCGAAAGGGCGGGAAGTTAAGGTGTATTCAAGCGGCGCTGGCCAAAGGAGAAATTTGCCCTGATAACCAGCCAGCCTCTCTAGAGCGAGTGTTTGAGTTGCTGCGTATTGAGCGTCAAACACAGTTGCCACAGTTGTCAATAAATTATGCTACAAGATCAAACTTTGTGTCGCATTCTGTTTTGTCGGACTCTTGGCTGCATTTGAACAGGAATGCACCGGTACCAAGTAGCGAAGAGAAGCAGAAACGGAAAAAGCACCGGTTTCGCAGACCCCGACAAAATGTTCCCGAATGGTTGACTGTATTGTGCCGAAAAGTCCGCAAGCGGCAAATTTCACCAGTCGAGAATATACCTCCACCTCAGACGCTTGAAGCTTTGATCAATGGCTGGGCGGCACTCCTGCTTCACGGCCGCTCGTTTTACGGCAACATGTTACAGCCCAAAACAGTTGCCAACTATGTTCGGGATGTCGGTGTAGGTTTGGACAATCTGCTATGTGCCGACTCGATCTTGGAAGTTTCACCGGATGCGCTTGAGGAGCTCTATGAGCTGATGCTAGAGGCTCAGCCCACCTCGTCTATGAGGAGGAATCTCGCTAAGGGATTGTTGGAGTTCCATGGTCACCTGCAGAAAACTTTTGCGTATCCGCCAATCAGCCCCTATAGCACGCTGGGCATTGGGAAAACACCTCAGTTCGTCGATGCTCAGATCCTCAATGAGGACCAATATCGCCTGGTCCTCCGGGACTTAGCCACAGGCCCTTTGAGCCAGCGCTCACCACGTCTCGCCATCGTTGCTCAAGCCATGATGATCTTCGGATTTCGTCTGGGATTGCGCCGCAATGAGGCGCTGAAATTGCTGCGTCGAGACCTGCAATTGCCTTCGCTGCCTGATGCGCGAGCCGCTGCAGTAAGGCGTCGACATCAGAACCTCAAGCGGCTATCGCCTGAGCGATTAACTGTTCTTGAGCGACCGATCAACTTGCTTATTCGACCACATGCTCAGCGCGCGTTAAAAACACGCAACTCGACACGGATGCTGCAACTTCACGTGTTGCTTGAGCCAGATGAGTTGCAGCTCATTGAGCGCCTGGCCCAGCTACGCGATGACGAAGAGCTGAAGAGTCCATATTCGGAATTCTTGTTCTGTATCCCGGAATTCCAGACTCGATGGGTATCTGAGTCAACACTGATGCCAGCTATTCATGACGCACTACGCCGGGTGACTGGGTGCAGCGATATGCACTATCACCACCTGAGGCATTCGGCCGCGACTTGGCTGACGTTTAAGTTAGCCGCGTCAGCATTCGGTATTAGTCAGGAGGCTGGGTTGCTGTTCGGTGAGCATCCGCAAACCATGAAATGGCTGCTGGACACAGAACGGTTCAAACGAGCCTTTCTTCACTCCCCGGAGTCCGCAACTCGACGTGTGATCCATATCACCAGCGCTGTGCTCGGGCATGCGAGTCCCAAAACATCCTTGCTCTACTACATCCATTGCATGCCATGGTTATCAGCGCTGTGCTGGCAGTGGAATCCTGAATTTTGGCCGCCTGGCCATGTCATTGCGAAAATTGCCCAGGTCAGTTTGCCAAACAAGCCGGACGACCTACCTGCACCTGGCCTGCCTGCAGAGATTCGGCACATGCGGAGAATCATCGGCCGCATGCGGGTCTATAGGCGCAGCAACCAAGGAAAAATTAAGCGTCCGCTGATTTCCCATCAGAGGAGTGACGGTGGATGGGCATTGACGAGAATGAATGAAATCTCATCCATGCTCTCCTATGAGGCATACGCGGAGGCATCGGGGCAGTCGGTCAACATGGACTGGGTTGAGTTTACCGAAGCTGATCGGTCGGCCATGTTGGAACGGGCGAGGTACATTAGCCACCTCGGCAAGCATCGCCTGCAGAGCCCAGCAATTTCTGACTCTGATCATAGAATTGAGCTTGTCCCAAGACCGCCTAAACACGGAGGTTTGGCCGGGTTGGTGGCCTATGCGGATCAGCTCTATCGCCTGCTAAGCAGCCGGCATAAAGCCAAAGCTGGTCGAGTGCTGGACGATTTCGTGGAACGCTGCTGGGCGAGCGAGACGACACTGCGCTTCTACCCCGGAAGGGATGATCAGAGTGCTCGTGAGGACCTGTGGCTGTTATCTGAGCTGGACGTCCCTTGGGCTGATATTGAGTTCATCATTTACGATGAACGCACGCCCAGGCAAACCAAAAGTCGTTGGCGCACGGTTCTGGGAAAACCTCGTTTGAGGTTCATTGAACAAGTCCCGGAGAATCGAAGCAGCCAGAACAGTCACATAGGCATTCGAGTGATGCTGCGTTTGCCAGGTGCCAAGCCTACTGCTCAGGAGCACAACCATCACTCCGGCGCTGCCCTTCGCTACCTGATGTTGATGGCTTCCATCGACTGGCATTTTCGTGCCTGACCCAGTCCGGAGGGCGTTCAGCTCTCCGGATCCTCCTGCAGTTCCAGCAACTCTCCCACCTGGCAGTTCAGGTACTGGCAGATTATTTCCAGGTCCTTGAGCTCTACCCTCTGCGCGGTCTCGTGATAGAGCCGCGTGAGGGTTCCGCGGTTGATCCCGGTGTCCCTGACCACGTCACTGATCTTCAGTTTCCGCTCGCCGAGTAAGCGAGACAAATGGCACTTGACCATCTAAATCTCCAAAAATGATCTGCAGGAGATCATTTTGTCCTTGCAAAGCTCAAAATGAGCGTTATATTGATCTACAGGAGATCATTATGAGCACTCAGAAGCTCATAAGAATCCGCTGTCGTTCAATTTAGCAGAGAGGGCATAGCCATGTCTCACACATACCTGACTACCGAGGAACTGGCCACGCGCATGAAGTACGACGCGCGCACCATCCGTAATCGCTTGAAAGATTCAGTCCTCCTGGAAGGGATTCACTACTTCCGCCCCTTTGGCGGCCGCAAGATTCTTTTCATCTGGGAAGCAGTCGAAGAAGACATGCAGAAATTCTCGCGGACTTCCGGGCTGGTGCCGATGGCCGGCGGGGGTATCTGCCATGGGTAAGATTCGAGCGCGTGCAGACAACGAAAAGTTGTTCTTTGACTTCACCTACCTGGATCAGCGCTGCCGCGAGCAGACCACGCTGCCTGATACGCCCGCAAACCGGAAAAAACTGCAGAAGATCCTGGAGCGCATCGAAGCAGAAATCACCCTTGGGAGCTTCGACTATGCCACCTACTTTCCTCAAAGCAGCAAAGCACTGGAGATCAGTAGGCTGCAGGCTGGCTGTGCATCGCTGAAAACACCGCTGTTCAGGGATTTTGCCGAACTGTGGTTTGAGGAGATGAGGGTCGAGTGGCGGGATACGCATGCCAAGACCGTGCGCCTTACCCTCGATAAGCATTTGCTGCCTGAGTTCGGCAAAAAAGAGGTCAGCGCCATCACCAAAGCAGAACTTCTGTCATTCCGCTCGGCACTCGGCAAAGTCCCCGGGCAGAAAGGTCAGAGTCTGACAGCGACGCGAATCAACCACATCATGACGCCATTGCGCATGATCCTTAGTGAGGCAGCTGACCGCTTCGAGTTTACCTCGCCATACCTCAACATCAAATCACTGAAAGTCCCCAAGACAGACGTGGAACCCTTCACCTTGGATGAGGTGCTGCAGATCCTCAGCACAGTGCGTGAGGACTTCCGCAACTACTACACCGTGCGCTTTTTCACAGGCATGCGGACGGCCGAAGTTGATGGTCTGCAATGGAAGTATGTCGACTTTCAGCGGCGGCAGATTCTGATCCGTGAAACCTGGGTGGGCGGCAAGCTCGACTACACCAAGAACGACGGCTCACAGCGTGAGATCGATATGTCCGAGCCGGTTTACCAGGCGCTCCTCGGCCAGCGGGAGAAAACCGGCAGCGGACAGTTTGTCTTTAGCACCCGCGAAGGTACGCCGCACGCATACCGCAACATCAACGACCGGGTTTGGTATCCGCTTCTGCGTCACCTGGGTTTGCGCAGGCGGCGTCCCTACCAAACCCGTCATACGGCCGCGACCCTCTGGCTGGCTGCAGGCGAAAACCCGGAGTGGATCGCCAGGCAGATGGGGCACACAACCACCGAGATGCTGTTCCGTGTCTATTCGCGTTATGTGCCCAACCTGACCCGGCGTGATGGCAGTGCCTTCGACAACCTGATCAAAGCCAATCTCAAGGCCTGAGGAGTTCCACCATGAAGCTGATCAAATGTGACAACGTGACTCCTCTGCATCCATCAATGGAGGCTCGCGAGCATAAGTACCTCAAGCATCTGGCTTCAGCCATGAGTCACTACCTCGAGAACCCCTATGGCACTGAGCTTGTTTGCATCCTGGGCTCTGGCTACGAGAAGGATAACTGGCATGCCCTCGAAACCTGGGTCGCCTACCACCGCAACGAAGTTTTCGAAAAACGCCTGGAGGGGCGTAGCCCGCTGGATTACCTGATCGAGAAGCTTGAAAGCCTGTTGGCTAACTAAGTTCACAAGGGGCCGTAAGGCCCCTTCATCGTTCTACCCCGGCTGCAGCTCATACCAATATTTGCTGGGAGCAAAAGCCGCGCTGTTGCTACAGCTCAATTTGAACATCCAGTCAGGCAGTTAAAGACCCGGATTGAAGGATTGGTTTACTATCCGGACGCGAACCAGAGCACATTTTCTCCTGCCCGCTGATGGGCAAGAGGGAGGCCGGGAGAACAGGGACAGTGGTAAACAAGCAACGCGTATTGGCCAGTTGGGTTGGCGGGAATGATCTAAAGGCAGTTGCAGGTGCTGAGGCAGGCCCGATCCTGGCGACCCTGAACACGGTTTCCGTTGATAGCGTCGAGCTTCTTTGCTCATACCCCGCCGAGCGCGTTGAGCCATACCTGACCTGGCTACGCCAGCAGGTCGATTTACCCATCACCGCGCATTACGTGTCCTTGTCTTCCCCCGTTCATTTCGGCGAGATCTACCAGGCCGCCAGTCAGCATTTAAAGCGCCTGAGTACTTCCGCAAATCAACTCTCCATTCTGCTCAGCCCCGGTACGCCGGCCATGCAAGCGGTGTGGATTCTGCTGAGCAAAACGCGCTATCCGGCGACCTTCTTCCAGTCCTCACTTGAGCAAGGCGTTCAGCAAGTCGAAGTGCCGTTTGAGATCGCCGCCGAGTATGTGCCAGCCGCCAACACCATCAGCACCGACAAGCTGGTTCAGCTCGCCGGGCTGGATGCGCCTGTGGATGCAGCCTTCGACAGCATCGTGACGCAGAGCGAGCGCATGCTGACACTCAAGGCGCAGGCACAAATACTCGCGGCGAAGCAGGTGCCGGTGCTGATTTACGGCGAAACCGGTACCGGCAAAGAGTTGTTTGCCCGTGCCATTCACAATGCCGGCCCACGTTCTGCTGCGCCCTTTGTGGCGGTGA
This sequence comes from Pseudomonas sp. PvP089, assembly GCF_017875165.1. Taxonomy (NCBI): domain Bacteria; kingdom Pseudomonadati; phylum Pseudomonadota; class Gammaproteobacteria; order Pseudomonadales; family Pseudomonadaceae; genus Pseudomonas; species Pseudomonas sp. PvP089. Next base: position 6,195,411 of record NZ_JAGGME010000001.1, on the reverse strand, counting down.
ACTGCGGTGCCATTGTGCCGGAGCTGATCGACTCCACCCTGTTTGGCCACAAGAAGGGCGCATTCACCGGCGCTATTGCCGATCGGCCCGGAGTGTTCCAGCAGGCCCATGGCGGCACGCTGTTTCTCGATGAGTTCGGTGAGCTGACGCCGGATGTGCAGGTGCGACTGCTGCGTGTACTGCAGGAAGGCACCTTCACCCCAGTCGGCTCCAACCAGGAGTTCAAGGTCGATGTGCGGCTGATCACCGCCACCCACCGCAACCTGATGCAGGAAGTCGCTCACGGGCGCTTCCGTGAAGACCTGTTCTACCGCATTGCTGTGGGTGTTCTGCACCTGCCGCCACTCAGAGAGCGCGAAGGTGACCTGCTGTTGCTGTCCGAAGCGCTGCTGGCGGGCATTGCCAGCCAGGACACCAGTCTCGGCGATAAGAAAATTTCCGCAGAAGCAAAAAATCTTATCCTTCAACACCCATGGCGTGGCAACGTTCGTGAGCTGCAATCCACCTTGTTGCGCGCAGCGCTCTGGTGTCAGGGTGATTTGATTACTGCCCACGATATCGAGCAGGCAATGTTCAAGCTGCCGCAAGCGCAGGCTGATGTATTGGCTATGGATGTTACCCAAGGTATTGATCTACAAAAGGTAATTGCTGAGGTGGCAGGGCATTATCTGCGCAAGGCGCTGACGCTTACCGGCAATAACAAGACCCGGGCGGCCAGCCTGCTAGGCCTCAAAAGCCAGCAAACGCTGAGCAACTGGATGGACAAATACGGCATCGAATAAAACTGGCACGGTCCTCGCTTTAGGACCGACATGGACAGAATCGCCTTTATGAAATCAGTCAACTTCGAGTTCCTCCGCCCCGGCAACGAGCTGCTGGCCAACCTCGCCGGTCTTGCCGAGGCTGTACTGCACATCGATCCGGGCAGCGCGCTCACCCGTCTGCGCAGCTTTGCCGAAGAACTGACCAAAGCCATCTACAAGGAAGAACTGCTGCCGCGCATGCCGCAGTCGAGCTTCTACGACCTGGTGAAAAACCCGGTGTTTGTTGATTGCGTCAGCAAGCCGCTGGTGCACCAGATCAATTTCCTGCGCATCCAGGGCAACGACACCGCCCACGGTGCCGAGGGCGATTTGCGCAATGCCCAGTTAGCCCTGAAAACGGCCTACCAACTGGCCATGTACATGGCCATCAAGTACTACGGCACCGCGCAAGCTTCGATCCCCGCATTTGCCGAGGTCAAAGACCCAGCGGCGATGCTGGCCAGCCTGCAGAAAACCGTCTCCGGCTATGAGAAGGAACTCAACCAGCAGCAGGAAGCGCTGCAGAGCGTGATGGACAAGCTGGAGCAGGAGCGCACCCGCCACCTCGACAAGGTCGACCCGCCTGCCAAGCCTGACCAGCAAAAGCGTCAGCAGCAGAGCCAGAAGGTGGCCGACAGCCTGCAGTGGAACGAAGCCAAAACCCGCGCATTGCTGATCGACGCCATGCTCCTGCAAGCCGGTTGGGATGTCAGCAATCCCGCGCAGGTCGGCCAGGAAGTCGAAGTCGATTTCCCCGGCAACGTCTCTGGCAAGGGCCGTGCGGACTACGTGCTATGGGGCGACAACGGTCAGGCCCTGGCCGTGATCGAGGCCAAGAAATCCGGCAATGTCAGCCTGCAAACCGGGCGCGAACAGGCCCGCATGTACGCCGATGGCTTCGAGCGCATGGGCATGCAGCGCCCGGTGATTTTCTACAGCAACGGCTACGAAACCTTCATCTGGGATGACGCGCAGTACAACACCTACCGCCCGGTGTATGGCCTCTACAGTAAGGACAGCCTCGAATACCTGATCTACCAGCGGCAATACCGCAAAGCGGAGCTAGAGCGTCATAACCCTGATTTGAATATTGCTGACCGTCCCTATCAGATCGAAGCGATCAAAACGGTCGCCGCTCACTTCCAGCAGCAGCGCCGCAAAGCCCTGATCATCCAGGCCACCGGCACCGGCAAAACCCGTGTGGCCATCGCCCTGGCTGAATTGCTGCTGCGCACCGGCTGGGCCAAACGCGTGCTGTTCCTCTGCGACCGCAAAGAGCTGCGCGTGCAGGCCGATGATGCCTTCAAGCAAAACCTGCCCAGCGAGCCCCGTTGCGTGATCGGCGAAACCGGCAAGGTCGACCAGACCGCGCGCATCTACATCGCCACCTACCCGGGCATGATGAACCGCTTCGCCCAGCTTGATGTGGGCTTCTTCGACCTGATCATCGCCGACGAAAGCCACCGCAGCATCTACAACAAGTACCGCGACCTGTTCGACTACTTCGACGCGCTGCAGGTCGGCCTCACCGCCACGCCGGTGAAGTTCATCAGCCGCAACACCTTCGATATTTTCGACTGCGAAACCACCGACCCGACTTTCGAGTTCGGTCTCGATGCCGCCATCAATAATGAGCCGCCGTATCTGGTGCCATTCCGCGTGAAGGATCTCACCACGGACTTCCTACGCGACGGCATCCACTACAACGACCTGAGTGACGATCAGAAGCGTCAGCTCGAAGAGGACCTCGGCGAGGAAGAAGCCAAGCGCACCACCATCGCCGGCAAGGACATCGGTCGCAAAATCTTCAGCGAAGACACCGACCGCATCATCCTGGAAAACCTGATCAACAACGGCATCAAGGATGAGACCGGCTCACTGGTCGGCAAAACCATCGTCTTCGCCCAGCGTCAGGACCACGCCGAGCACCTGGAAAAGCTCTTCTGCAAGCTCTACCCGCAGTACGGCACCAAGGTCTGCAAGGTCATCCACAACGCCATCCCGCACGTGGACACCCTGATCAAGGAATTCAAAAAGCCGGATAACGACTTCCGCATCGCCATCTCGGTCGACATGCTCGACACCGGCATCGACGTACCGGAAGTGGTCAACCTGGTGTTCGCCAAGCCGGTCAAATCCTGGGTCAAGTTCTGGCAGATGATCGGCCGCGGCACGCGCCTGCGCCCCAACCTGTTTGGCCCCGGTAAACACAAAACCGAATTCCTGATTTTCGACCACTACGGCAACTTCGATTTCTTCGAGCAGGAGTATCAGGAGCCGGAAGACACCGGCAGCAAATCCCTGCTGCAAACCACCTTCGAAGCCCGCCTGGCGCTGGCCCAGGCCGCCCTGCGGCACAACCATGCCGCCGCTTTCGATGCCGCCATAGCCCTGTTGCGTGCCGACATCAACGACCTGCCCGATACCAGCGTGGCGGTAAAGCGTGAGCTGCGCGCCGTGCACCAGTTGCAGCAAACCCAACAGCTGCAGCAGTTCGATGGCAAAACCCAACACCTCCTGACTAACACCATTGCCCCGTTGATGTCGGCCCGCGTGCTGCGCGACAAACACGCCACCGCGCTGGATAAGCTCATCGCCGGTATTCAGTGCTGCCTGGTCGAGCAGGCCACCTGCTTCGAGGACGGCAAAATTGCCCTGCTGGCCGAGCTGGACAAGCTCGCCGTCAACATTCAGGCCGTACGCCAGAAAGATGCCCTGATCGCCGAAGTACGCAGCGCCGAGTTCTGGCTGCAGCCGGGCATCGACAAGCTGGAAAACGCCCGCCAGGAACTGCGCGGCATCATGAAATACCGTCAGACCGGCACCGGGCCGGGTGATGGCATAGGAACCACCAAAACCAAGGATGGCAACCTGCTGGGCGACGAGCGCGCGGTGTACATCACTGGCGCCAGCGAGGCCATGATCTACCGCCGCCGCCTCAAGGACATCCTTGCCGGCATGCTTGCCGCCAACCCGACCCTGCAGAAAATCCACAAGGGCGAGCCTATTGCCGAGAGCGAGTTGAAGACGCTGACCTCGACCATCCTCACCAGCCACCCCGGCGTCAGCCTGGAAGTGCTTAACGAGTTCTACGGTCGCACAGCGGATCAACTGCACCTCACCGTGCGCGAAATCATCGGCTTGGATGCCCATGCCATCGAGGAACACTTCAAACAGTTCCTCCATGCCCACCCCAGCCTCACCGCTCAGCAGGTGCGCTTTATGAACCTGCTGAAAAACTACATCGCCCAGCACGGCAGTATCGTGATTGAAACCCTCTACGACGCGCCGTTTTCCAGCATCTCCCACGAGGGCATCGACGGCGTGTTCGCCCCCGCCGATGTCACCGAGTTGGTCGCCGTACTTAAGCCCTTTTTGCGCGGGGACACCCCGCCAGCCAGTCACTAGGAGTGATTATGCAAGCCAGCCAATGGACGACTGAAATCATCGTGATCTGCGTGATCGCCGCCCTAGCCAGTCTGGTACTCGGTTATGTTGTTGCGGCCCTGCGTCAAGGCCGGCAGCTCAGCCGGCTGGCCGTAGAGCTTGAGCAAGCGCAACAGGCGCAGGCCTCTGCTGTGGCTGCCGGCACCGCGCTGAGTGAGCAGCTCCGGGCTGCAGATGCACGCACTCAGGAACTGCAAGTCGCAGAAAGTGCGCTGAAGGCCAAACTCCAGGCAGCCCTCAACAACGAAGCGCGGCTGAGCCACGAGCAGCAAGAGGCCAAGGATCGTTATGCAACCCTTGAGATAAAGCTGGAGCAGTCCACCAAACAGCATCACCTGGCCGTCACTCAACATGAAACAGCGCAGACGGAAGTCCGCAGCCTTAAAGCAAATGTTGAGGACTATCAAAAGCGCCTTGAGCTGGCCCAAGCCGATCTTCAAAAAGAGCGCGAGGCGGTCAGCCAGCTGAAGTCTGAATTGGCGCAGGAAGGTAAAAACGCCAAGGGCTTTGAGGAGGCAAACAACGAAGCCCGCGCCCAGCTGGCTGACCTGAAAGGGCAGTTGAAGGGCGCAGACGATAAGCTCGCAGCGCTGCAAGGTGAGTTCGCTGAAATAAAACGCCTGGAAACCAAACTCAAAGCCGAGCTGGCCGAGCGCGAGGCCAGCCACGCCCGCGAACTGGCCAACTTCGAGCAACAGAAGGCCAGCCTGAGCGAACACTTCAAGGTGCTTTCCAACGAAATCCTTGAGGCTAAAACCAAGTCACTGCAGGAAAGCAGCCAGCTTTCCCTGAGTGCGGTGATGAATCCCTTCCAGCAGTCCATCGACACCTTCAAGCGCGAAGTGCAGGAGATCCATCACCGCGAGACCACCCAGCAGGGTGAGCTGCGCAAAGAGCTGGAATCGCTCAAGGCACTCAACCAGCAGATCACCACCGAGGCCCACGAGCTGTCTACCGCGTTGCGCGGGCAGAAGAAGCTGCAAGGCAACTGGGGCGAGCTGGTGCTGGAGAACGTGCTCGACCGCTCAGGCCTGCAACTGGGCAAGGACTACCTGCGCGAAGTCAGCATCACCACTGAGGAGGGCCGCCAGCGCCCAGACGCCGTGGTGTACCTGCCCCAGGGCAAGCACCTGATCATCGACGCCAAGGTCTCGCTCAATGCCTATACCCGCTACGTCAACGCAGAAGATGAGTTGGAGCGTAAGCAGGCACTCAAAGAGCATGTGCAGGCCGTCGCCAGCCGCATCAGGGAGCTGGCCGACCGTGACTATTACAAGCTGCCGGGGCTGAACTCGCCGGACATGGTCTTCATGTTCATCCCCATCGAGTCTGCCTTCGTCGAAGCGCTCAAGGCGGACGAAACCCTGTTTCAGCAGGCCATCGAGAACAATGTACTGGTGGCCACGCCAACCACCTTGCTCACCAGCCTTAACATCGTGCGCCAGCTCTGGCGCTACGAAGACCAGAACAAGCACACTGCCGCCCTGGCCAGCCGGGCAGAGGCCGTGTTCAAAAAGCTCAACACCTTTTTGGCCAGCTTCGAGAAAATCAAAAAGGGCCTGGAGAACGCCACCGAAGCCTACGTTAAAGCCGAGGGCCAACTGGTCAGCGGCAAGGGCAACCTGGTCAAACAGGTGGGCGAATTCAAGAACCTGGCACCCGCCATCAAGGCGCAGCTACCAGCCTATTTCGCCGACAAGGCTGCGCTGGAAATCGACTTTATCCCTGCCGAGCAGAACATCACCGCGCTGATCGACAGCGCCGACGATGAAGACCTGCTTGCCGAAACCGACACTGAAACCGACTACGAGACCGCCTGATGCTCACTGGCAAAATCCGCAACGATATCGACAAGCTCTGGGAAAAGTTCTGGACTGGCGGCATCACCAACCCGCTGACCGTGATCGAACAGATCAGCTACCTGATGTTTGCCCGCATGCTCGACATGCAGGAAGACGTGGCTGAGCGCAAAGCCAACCGCACCGGCAAGCCCTTCGACCGGTTGTTCCCCAATACCCCGGACGGCCAGCTGCTGCGCTGGAAGAACTTCCGCAACATGAGCGGCAAGGAGCTGCACAGCCACCTCAAGCAGAAGGTCTACCCGTTCTTCGCCCAACTCGGCGGCGCTGAAGGTGAGGGCGGCGAGCGCGAAGGCCTCGGCCATATCAGCGAATACATGCAGGACGCCGATCTGGAGATCAAGAACGAGTCTGTGCTCACCTCCGCCGTGGAGATGGTCAACGACCTGCCGCTGACCCAGAGCGACGTAAAGGGCGATATCTACGAATACCTGCTGAGCAAGCTCACCACCGCCGGCATCAACGGCCAGTTCCGCACGCCGCGCCATATCATCGACGCGATGATCGAGCTGATCGCCCCGCAGCCCACCGAGGTGATCTGCGACCCGTCCTGCGGCACCGCCGGCTTTCTCGCCCGCACCATGGAATACCTCAACCGCGTGCACTCCAGCCCAGAAGGCACCTTCACCGACGAAGACGGCAACCTGCATTATTCCGGCGACCTGCTCGAACCCTACCGCCAGCACATCAACAGCCAGATGTTCTGGGGCTTCGACTTCGACACCACCATGCTGCGCGTCTCCAGCATGAACATGATGCTGCACGGTGTGAACGGCGCGAACATCCGCTACCAGGACTCCCTGAGCAAATCCATCAAGGAGCACTACCCGCGTCAGGAGCAGAACTTCTTCGACGTGGTGCTGGCCAACCCGCCTTTTAAAGGCAGCCTGGACGAAACCAACACCAACCCCGACGTGCTCGGCCTGGTAAAAACCAAAAAGACCGAACTGCTGTTTGTCGTCCATATCCTCCGCTCGCTCAAGCTCGGTGGCCGTGCCGCCGTGATCGTGCCGGACGGCGTGCTGTTTGGCTCGTCCAAGGCCCACCAGCAACTGCGCCAGGAGCTGCTGGATAACAACCAGCTGGAAGGCATCGTCAGCCTGCCCAGTGGCGTGTTCAAACCCTACGCCGGGGTCAGCACCGCCATCCTGATTTTCACCAAGGGCGGTACCACCGAGCGCGTGTGGTTCTATGACCTGCAGGCCGACGGCTACTCGCTGGACGACAAACGCACCGAACTGAAAGGCGAGGGCAGCAACGACCTGCCCGATGCCATCGCCCAGTGGCATAAATACCGGCAGATGGTCGAGGGCAATATCAGCGCCAGTACCATCAATACCCTGTTCGGCGACAAGCGCAAAAAGGCCTTTGTCGTGCCGGCCGAGGATATCGCTGCCAATAAGTACGACCTCTCCATTAATCGCTACAAGGAAGTGGAGTATCAGCAGGAAGAGTACGACGACCCGAAAGCGATACTGCAACGGCTGAAAGGGCTGGAGCGGGAGATTCTGACGGATCTGGATGAGTTGGAGGGGATGCTGTGAGTTGGCCGGTGGTAAAGCTCAGTGATGTGGCAACCATTAATCCGAGACCACCGAGGGACGTTGATGAATCTCAGGAGGTGACTTTTGTCGCTATGGCCTCGGCATCGGAAGATGGATACCTGTTGGCTTCGGAAGCTCGCATTCTTTCTGAGACCAAAAAGGGGTTTACCTATTTCGACAAAAACGACGTGCTTTTGGCAAAAATCACGCCATGCTTTGAAAACGGAAAGTGTCTTCGTCCAGGACAGATTCCTACCGAAATCGGGTTTGGCTCGACAGAGTTTCATGTCATTCGCCCTGACACAGAAAGGCTAGATGGCCTTTATCTGTTTTATCTCGTATGGAACGAGCAGTTTCGATTTCTTGGCGAAAAATCTATGTCTGGTGCTGCTGGGCAGAAACGCATTGGAAGTGACTTCTTGAAGGGATTTGAAATCCCCCTCCCACCCCTGCCCGAACAAAAACGCATCGCCGCCATCCTCGACAAGGCCGACACCATCCGCCGCAAACGCCAGCAAGCCATCCAGCTCGCCGACGACTTCCTCCGCGCCGTGTTTCTGGACATGTTCGGCGACCCGGTGACAAATCCGAAGGGGTGGGAAGTCAAGCCACTTGGAGATGTTTTAAAACTATCAAGTGGTAATGGGTTGTCTGCGAAAGAAATGGATTCAAGCGGCTCTTATCCGGTGTACGGTGGTAATGGAGTAAACGGCCATCACTCCGAATATATGTTCAAAGAGCCACAGTTGGTTATCGGTCGTGTGGGTGCTTACTGTGGCGTTGTTCATATTACGCAGCCGTATTCTTGGGTGACTGATAACGCACTTTACGTAAAAGATTTTGTTCGAGATGTAAATATTCACTATTTGGCTCAGCTTCTAGATATATCTAACTTGAACCAATATGCAGGTAAGGCGGCGCAGCCTCTCGTTTCCGGAAATAGGATCTATCCACTTGAGATGATCTTTCCGCCGCTCCAAGAGCAACTCAAGTTCGAGGATATAAAAGTAAAGTATCTTGAGTCGGCCAAAGGCTTTGACTTTGCGTTGTTAGAAGCTGAGGCAATGTTTAGCTCACTCAGTCAAAAATCATTTCGAGGTGAACTGTGATAGCCCATAAGCCTTCACTCGCACATCCCTGTGCTCGGGGCTTCGCCCCAGCCTGCGGCTGTGCAAATGTCATCCCGTTACATTTGTCTCTGGTCAGCTGTAGATAAGGAAATCCCCATGCGCCTTAAGTCCGTCAAACTCATCCATTTTCGCGGCTACCGCACCACCACGGTTATTCCCGGCGACGAAACCATGAGTTGCCGCGGAATCTAAAAAGCCTTAAATAACGTATTGAAGGAAAATAAAAATGAGCGATCACAGCAAATTACTCGAAGATGCACTGAAGCAAGATGGTCAAATTGGTGCTGATTTTATTGGAAAAATATTCAGTCGGGTCAATAGCGTTCTGAGTTACCAGCCGGTAGTGGGTGTTTTTGGTAAGACCGGCGCGGGCAAGTCCAGTCTGTGCAATGCGGTATTCGGCAAAGACGTGTGCGAGATCAGCGATATTGCCGGCTGCACGCGTAAGCCGCAGGAAGTCATCCTCGATATCGGTGGTAAAGGCATTAAACTGCTGGATGTGCCCGGCGTTGGTGAAAGCAATGAGCGGGACAAGGAGTATGCCGAGCTTTACCGTTCTATACTGCCTGAGCTTGATCTGGTGCTGTGGGTAATTAAGGGCGATGATCGGGCGTTCTCATCAGATGAAACATTCTATAAGAATCTGGTTAGGCCTTATATTGAAAAAGGGCGTCCATTTATTATTGCACTCAATCAAGTTGATAAGATTGAGCCGTTTCGCGAGTGGGATGAAAGCGCTCAAAAGCCAGGGGCCAAGCAGGCAGAAAATATCGAACAAAAGCGTATCAGTGTGGCAAAGATTTTTGATTTGCCCTACTCGTGCGTGATCCCAGTATCGGCCAATGAAAAATATGGGCTTGTTCAGCTGGTTGAAAAGATTATTGAGGTCCTACCGGCGGATAAGAAAGCAATTGTTCTTGATTCTGTTAAAGCTGAAAATCGCTCTGAAAACTCAAAAGCAGAGGCTAAGGATGGTTTGATTAGCGAGCTGTTTAATATAGTGACTGACATTATTCCTATTGCGCCGATCGCGAAGGCTGCAGTAAAACTGGTAACAAAGGTGTTCAGCAAAATATTCAGCTGGTGGTAATCAGTGGATATAACCAAGTACCGCCTCCACCGCGGTGATATCAGCGAGCTCTCCAAGCGCTTCCCGGCGTTTGACCAATTTAAAGACGCTGATCGTTTCGGCTGGCATAAGTGGGTCGATCAAACGACGGGGCTTGGATACTTGGAACGAATGGTTTTATTTGTCGGGAAGTCTGGCTATGGCAAGTCCACCACGGTTAACGCCCTGATCGGTCGGCCTATTCTTGAAACCAGTGACGTAGAAGCGTGTTCCCGCGAATGCCAATGTCTCGACTTTCATGTTGGTAATAACTATTGGCTGTCATTGGGCGATTTGCCGGGTATAGGCGAAAGCCTTGAGCGCGATGTGGAGTACTTAAAGCTTTATTCTGATTTTTTTAGTTATGCATCCGCGATCGTCCATGTGCTTAGGGCTGATACTCGGGACTATGCCGTAGATGAGCAGACAGTAAGTCATTTGATCCAGGCGCCAGAGCTTAAGCGCAAAGTCATTTACGCGCTTGGGCAATGCGACAAAGTTGAGCCCATCACTCGTCACCTGCATGAGGCTCCAACAGTTGAGCAACTGAAAAATATCGACCTGAAGCTGCGTGAGGTTACCAAGGTGTTTTCGCCACATCATCCGGTTGTGCCTTATTCGGCTGAGACGGGGTGGAACATGTCTGTACTGAGTAATGAAATCGTTCGTGTTGCACTCGGTGAGTAATTGCTGAAACAAGGACTAACTCTATGGCGCTTGATTTGAGCAACACCCTGGTTGTGGGCATCTCGGCTACTGCTCTGTTCGATATGAGCGAGTCCGATCAGATGTTCAAGGCGGCACTGGAGGCTGACCCGGAAAGCGTGATCGACAACTACCGTCGCTATATGCAGGAGCGTGAGGACGAGCCACTGGTGCCTGGCACCGGCTATCACCTGGTCAAGGCATTGCTTGACCTCAACCGACATATGAAAGTTGAAGACACCTCCCCGCTGGTTGAGGTGGTGGTGATGTCGCGCAACAGCCCGGACACCGGTATTCGCGTGCTCAAGACCATTCGCCGCGATCAGTTGGCAATCACCCGTTCAGCTTTTACCGGCGGCGAATCGGTGGCCGACTACATGGACGCCTTCGATGTGGACCTGTTTCTGACCACGAATGTGGAGGACGCGCAAAAGGTCATCGACTCCCGGCAGTGCGCTGCGGCCATCCTCAAGCCGCCACCCGCCAACGCCCCGCAAATACCCGAGGGCCAAGTGCGAATTGCCTTCGACGGTGACGCGGTGCTGTTCTCCGATGCCAGTGAGCTGGTCTACAAGACCCAGGGACTGGATGCGTTCAAGGCCCAGGAAGATGCGCTGCAGCACACACCGATGGAAGAGGGCCCTTATGCCAGCCTACTGATAAAACTGGCCCACCTGCAGGAGCGCCTACCCACTGGCAGCAAGGATTCGCCAATCAGAATTGCCATCGTCACCGCGCGAAATTCGCCCTCGGAAATGCGTGTCATCAATACCCTGCGCGCTTGGGGCGTGTACGTTGATGAGGCGTTCTTCTTGGGCGGAGTCGGTAAGCCCAAAGTCCTCAGGGCCTTCAACCCGCACATCTTCTTCGACGATCAGGATGTGCACTTGGAAGCCGCTGCCAATCTGGTACCCTCTGGCAAAGTGCCATACCTTTCCCGCTCGGGCCTGGTAGATCTGCTACCAGCGGCAAGCGGGTAGATTCGTTTTTACGCATGCAAAGGAATGCCCATGTCAGCGCAGAAGTACTCCGTTAATCAGCACCTGATCGAAACCTTGCTGACTTGGGTGAAATCCGGGGAGATCGCCATACCGGAAATTCAGCGGCCGTTCGTGTGGGATGCCACCAAAGTGCGTGACCTCATGGACAGCCTGTATCAGGGCTTTCCGGTGGGTTACATCATTGCCTGGCGCAACCCGACGGTGAAGCTGAAAGACGGCTCGCTGGCCGAGGGCAAGAAGGTGTTGATCGATGGCCAGCAGCGTGTCACGGCGCTGACGGCCGCCATCGCCGGGCAGCAGGTGGTTAACCAGGATTACCAGCAGGTGCGTATCCGCATCGCCTTTCACCCCATCGAAGAACGCTTCGAGGTCAGCAACCCGGCCATCGAGAAGGACAAAGCCTGGTTTGCCGACATCGCGCCCATCGTTAATGGTGAGCTCAAGGCGCATAAGGTCGGTCGTGACTACCTGGAGCTAAACCCCGACGTCGATGAAGACCTGCTTTACGAGCGCCTGGACCGGCTGTGTGATATCACCAAAAAGCAGATCGGCCTCATCGAGCTGGCGGCGGATTTGGATATCGAGACGGTCACCGAGATCTTTATCCGCATCAACTCCAAGGGTGTGGTGCTGAGCCAGGCGGATTTCGTCATGTCGAAGATCGCCGCTAACGAGGAGTTCGACGGCAACACCCTGCGCAAGGCCATCGACTACTTCTGCCACCTGTCCATCGCGCCAGAGTTCTACGCACATATCGAGAACAACGATAAGGCCTTCGTGCAGACCGACTACTTCCGCGCCATGCGTTGGTTGAAGAGTGAGAACGACGACCTCTACGACCCCAGCTATTCGGACATGCTGCGCGTAGCTTTCACCACCAAATTCAATCGTGGCCGGCTCTCGGATCTGGTCGGGCTGCTCTCGGGCCGTAACTTCGAAACCCGCAGCTACGAGAAGGAAATCGAAGAAGCGTCCTTCAAGACCCTGAGCGAAGGGGTGAAGGAGTTCATCAATGAAACGCACTTCAAGCGCTTCCTGATGATCATCCGTTCGGCGGGCTACGTGGACAGCTCAATGATTGGCTCGGTCAATGCGCTGAACTTCGCCTACGTGCTGTACCTCAAGCTCAAGCGCGACCTGGGCAACAACCCCAATATCGAAAGCTGGGTGCGCCGCTGGTTCGTCATGTCGCTGCTTACCGGGCGCTATTCGGGTTCGCCGGAGTCCCGATTCGACAAGGACATCAAGGCCGTGCACGAGCGAGCATTTGCTGACGTACTGGCTGATATCGAAGCGGCTGACCTGTCTGATGCCTTCTGGGACTTTGGCCTGCCGCAGGCGTTGAACACCTCTTCAGTGAATGCCCCGGCCATCAAGGTGTTCTGGGCCGCGCAGGCCAATCGGGGTGACAAGGGCTTCCTGTCCAAGGACATCACCGTGCGCGACATGCTTACGCACCACGGTGACATCCACCACATCTTTCCGAAGAACTTCCTCAAGCAGCGGGGGCTACTCAGAAGCAAGTACAACCAGGTGGCCAACTACGTGTACGTGCAGCAGGAAGTGAACATCAAGATCGGCGACACCGCCCCGGCCGCTTATATGGCGAAGGTCTTTGACCAGTGTCAGCAAGGCGCTGCGCACTACGGTGCGATCATCAGCCCGGATGACCTTAAGGCCAACCTGGCCGCCAACTGCCTTCCGCATGACCTCGCTGCCTATCAGCCTGAGCAGTTCGAAACCTTCCTGGCCGAACGCCGCCGGCTGATGGCACAGAAGATTAAGCAGTATTACTGGGGTTTGTAAGCGGTCGTGTGGTGTAAATAAATTTTCAGCTTCATAAGAAATATTACTTGCGTCGCAATGCCCTCAGCCTTTCCGGGCGCATAACACTCTGTTTTCAAAGGAAAACATGAGTTGGCACGGAATGCGCTAAAGGATAGACACACCTGATTACCAAGGAAGTATGAAAATGTCAGAACTCAAAAAATTCCAAGTCCAAACCGCTCGCCCGCTGCCGATCATCGTATTGGCCGACACCAGTGGCAGTATGTCGGATAACGGCAAAATCGAAGCCCTTAACAAGGGGCTCAAGGACATGATCAGCAGCTTTGCTGGCGAAAGCCGTCTGCGTGCAGAACTGCAGGTTAGCTTGATCACCTTTGGCGGCAGTAGGGCTGAGTTGAACCTCCCGCTGACCCCCGCTCATCAGCTTAAAAGCTTTACACCGCTTGTGGCAGAAGGAATGACCCCACTGGGCGGTGCCTTGTCGCTTGCCTGCGACATGATCGAAGACAAGGACTGCATTCCCTCCCGTGCCTACAAGCCGGTAATCGTGTTGGCTTCCGACGGTTATCCGAATGATGACTGGCAGGGTCCCTTTGCCCGGTTGATCAATGGCGAACGCTCTTCAAAGGCCACTCGCTTTGCCATGGCTATTGGTGCTGATGCAGATGAAGCCATGCTCAGCGACTTCGCCAATGACCCCGAGGCCCCGTTGTTCCGCGCTGAAAATGCGGGCGACATCTATCGGTTCTTCCGCGCAGTAACTATGAGCGTCAGCGCGCGCAGCCAGTCGGCAACACCTAATCAGGCTACGCCTTTGCAGATACCAAGCGCAGACGACCAAGACTGGGAGTTCTAATGCGCTTGGTGGCTGGCGGGGCTTCGGTGCGGGGCCCTGCTCATTTTTTGGACGGCTCACCGAATCAGGATGCCCTGTGCGTCAGCGGCCTCACCAGCGGGTGGTGTATTGCTGTGGCTGACGGACTGGGCAGCCGCCCGCTTAGCCATCTGGGTTCGCGTAAAGCCGTGCAACTGTTCCGGCAACTCGCCCGCCAACAGCGTGGCATTGCCCATGAGTCGGTAGCCCACAACCTGCGTGATGCCTGGCTGACTCATTTTGGTGAGCGCTATCGGCTGCATGAAACAACCTGCCTTTGGGCCAGGGTAAACGATCAGGGTCACGGCGTGGCGGGCCAGGTTGGCGATGGCTTATTGCTAGTCAGAAGTCAGGGTGTGTTCAGAATCGTAACTGATGCGCGCCAAGGCTTTGGCAACCAGACCACGACCTTGGCGCAGGCGGCAGAGGCCGACTGCAGCCTAACTTTCGCGCTATGCCAGGCCGGTGACGGCGTGTTGCTGATGACCGATGGCATCTCGGATGACCTGATTCCGGAACAGCTGGAGCCATTCTTCGATGCGATTTATCAACGTCAGCTGAGCAGTAGCAAACGCCGCATGCGCCAGTGGCTGACCCGGGAATTAAACGGGTGGTCCACTCCACGTCATGGCGATGACAAGACAATCGCTGGAATATTCAGAACGGATTGAAGCAGATGACCGCGACCACAAAAGCGGCGGGTAACCGCAGCGTAAAGGACACCGAAGGCTCAGTTTATGAATTGCGTGGAGAGCTGAGCAGGGGTGGGCAGGGTATCGTTTACCACACTCAGTATCCCCAAGTTTTGATCAAAGGCTTTACCAATAAAGATGCCCATGCGCGCTTACGTTGGAGCCGCCATATTGCCTGGTTGACTCGCGCGGAGCTCAGCGGGCTGAAATTGGCGAGGCCGCTAAAGTTGCTGGCTGAGCCACGCTGTGGCTATGTCATGGAGCTTATGGATGGGCTGGTGCCGCTGCAGAGTCTGTTTGACAGCTTCGTCGCCGCTGAAGACGAGGCATCAGCCGATTACCTGCGCCAAGGCGGCTTGCGGCGTCGCATCCGCATTTTGAACCAACTCGCCCGCACACTGAACCAACTGCATGCCCGTGGGATGCTTTATGGCGATCTCTCTCCCAGCAATATCTTTGTGTCAGATGATCCTGACCATGCAGAAACCTGGTTGATTGATTGCGACAACATCAGCCTTGAGTCTCACAGTGGTTTGACCGTGCATACAGCGGACTATGGTGCGCCCGAGGTCGTCCGTGGCGATGCGCTTTTGTCCAGCCTGACGGACATTTGGAGTTTTGCGGTCATCGCCTATCAGTTGCTGACTCATAACCATCCGTTTAAGGGTGAGATGGTCAGTGACGGCGAGCCCGAGGAAGAAGAAGCTGCGCTTCGCGGCGAGCATCCCTGGATCTATGACACGCAGGACGATGCCAATCAGTGCTTTGCCAACTTGCCGATTCAGTTGCTTGAACACAGCAAGCTACCCGAGTTGTTTGGCCGTTGTTTTGAAGCGGGCCTGCGCAATCCTGTTGAGCGTCCAAGCATGGCTGAGTGGCTTGAGGCTTTGGCAGAGATTGATGAGCGCATTTATTGCTGCTCAGGTTGTGGCGGCACCACTTTGCTCCCAGCTGGGCTTGGTTCAGCTGAAGAAGCTGAGTGTTTTTTCTGCGACAAGCCTGTCGATACTCGGCTGGTCTTGTTTGAAGAGTTCATCTCCTTGCCGGCAGAAGAAGATTCTGCGGAAGGCAAGAGGTATGCAACTGGGCGCAAGGTCTGGCTTCAGCCTGGTGTTGAGATTGAACTGAAACGTCTGATGCCAACGTATAACTACGACCAATGGCCTGCAGATCATATCCGGATCGAATACAACGAAAAGGGTTTGGTTATTCATCCGCTAGCAAAGGAAAAACTTCACCTGCAGCGAGGAGAGGCCAAAAAGCCTTTGGAGCGTCAACAAGGGCTACCCGAGGCCCTGCGTGGGCAGCATAAAGAGCCGTATCTGATTCACGTAGGTCTGCCGGAAAAATCCAGCCTTGGCGCAACCGAGCTTGGTAAGTCCTATGTCATTTGGCAGTTCAGGTGGTGATGGCATATGGAACTTAAAGACTTTCCCATGCTGTCTGAGGATGTGCTGATTCTTTCCACGGATGAGCTTATTGACCGCTTTCAAATCGGCCAGGCAATTTTCATCCAGGCCTATCAGGATGAATGGCTGGCAATGCAGGGCGGCGAACGCGTCAAGGTAAGCTGTTCTTCAGCCGATCAGGATCTTTTTAGCCGGCTGGCCCTGCGAGATCAGGTGCGTTGGCTACTGACCAGTAAGCAGGGCAGCAATAGGCTTTTACTGCAGTACTGTGCGCCGGTTGAAGTGTCGGCCATGCAGCTTGAGATTGGGGTCGATGAGCTGATTGCCGATGACCTCTTCAGCAAGCAGGAAATCGCAGATAGGAACATAGACCTAGCTTGCCGCTGGTTAGCCGATCAGTTCCTTGTCCGTGGTCTTGAAGAAGGCGACTGGCTTACAGTTGCTCGATTCAGTAATAGCAGCTCAAAAGGTGGTTTCCAGTTGCTGGGCAAGGGCTGGCGTGCGGATATTGAGCAACTGCAAGATCGTGGTCTTCTGATCAAACGCATTGCACGTCACTCGCGTCGTGACGGCGCCTATTCGCTCCTGATCGGCCAGTTTGAGTTTCGTGATGCGTCCGTTGCTGCAGTTCTCCAAAGTGCAAGCCAGCAAGCATTGCTGGAGGCTGCCCTGCGCGACAGCGCCAGTTATCTTGAGTTGTGGAATCTCTACAACGATAAAGAATGGCAGGGCGCATTAAAGACTGCTGAGACCTTGCGCGCACTGCGCTTCGTTCAATGGGAGGGCGTTGAGGAAGGGCGTGAGAATGTATGGCGGTTGACCCCGAAATCGCTGGATGACTATCGGGAGTTTCGTGAGCGTTGGCGCTCACTTGAACTGCCATCAAACACACAAGTTGATCTCGGTGTGGAGCCTCCAGATTGGGCAGAGGAGCTTGTTACAGAAGAAGCGAAGGCCGATCAGAGTACTCCGCGAGGCAGTATACGTTTTGAGCGTGACGCTATTGTTTTCAAGCCGGCTTCAACCAGGCCCGGAATCCGTCCAAAAAAACCGGAAGGCTGGCTCTACCTGTCACTAGCTGGGCACCGTACTGTTGGTAAAAGACGTCTTGCTGCCAAACAGTCGATTGATTCGGGCAAGCGCCTGCCACAACTAAAATGGTTGCTGGAGGGTGTAACTGTGCCAGCTGCAAGGCGTCGGACAATGAATGGGTTGACGCCCTATGCGCTGGAAACCTTCAAAGGCGGAAAGCCGACTGAGAAGCAGGCGCTGGCGCTGGATGCAGCACTCAATACGCCTGATATCGCCATCATTATTGGTCCGCCCGGAACAGGGAAAACGCAGGTCATCGCCGCACTTCAGCGTCGCCTTGCGGAGGAAACCCAGGATAGAAATATCGCTGCACAGGTTCTTATCAGCAGTTTTCAGCATGACGCAGTAGACAATGCGCTGGATCGTAGCGATGTATTTGGCTTGCCGGGGGCTCGTGTGGGCGGCAAGCGCGGAGCACAAGATGAGGTGTCGGTAATTGATCCCTGGCTGGATCGGCAAGGCTCTCATTTGCAGGAGAAGATCGCCGAGCAATACAGCAAGTATCCTGAACTGCAACTTATCCGGGACCTGTCGACCCGATTAGCCCTGGCCAGAATGGCTGGTATTTCGCCAAACCATCAAGCGCAGACCTTCACCGGTATTTTGAGTGCGCTGCGTGAGCTGGATGGTAACGGTTTGATCCTGCCGCCAAAGCTTGAAACCCGACTCGAAGACTACATCGAGCACTTACAAAGACAGAGCCCGGCTGCCAAGACGAATGGACAACAGGTTTTCGCTTTGAGGCGGATCCGGGCATTGCGGGTAGAACGAAATTCTTTCAGCGACGACGGGCCTGATCGTGCCTGGGACTTGCTGAGTTGGTTGAAGCGCGACATCGCTGACGCGAGCACCGACTGCCTTGCGTTGCTGCAAGAAGCGGCAGACAGCTCGCAGCCCTCGGATGCGCTGTTGCATGACCTGGCGGCCTTGAAAGACACACTGCTCGATCAGTTCATGCCCGATTACCGACCGGCGCAACTCAGGCAGCAGGCAGACCCTGAGGCCCTTGCTTTACTCGATGAAATTGATCGTTTTGTTGACCACAGGCTGCGCCAACGAAAGCAGGGCGTGGCGTGGGTACTGGAACAACTTGCTGACAGCCTGGATGCGGATTCCACGCTGACTCGGACACCCATTCCACGCGCATCCGGACAGTGATTCCACGCTGATCCGGACACTCATTCCACGAGCATCCGGACACCGACTCCACGGTCATCCGGACACTTTTCTGGCAGGCAGCCACGCAGGATTTATTCACTACCATCGATCTCTTTTTCGAAGCAGAGAGGTCGTTGTGGAGCGTTTATCCATGCGTAAAATCCGAGAGGTGTTACGCCTCAAGTTCGACTGCGGCCTGTCCGTGCGCAAGATCGCCCGCAGCCTGGGCATTGGCCACAGCAGTGCCGGTGATTACCTCTGCCGTTTTGCCGCCAGCGGCCTCACCTGGCCCTGTTCGTTGTCCGATGCCGAGTTGGAGCAGCAACTGTTCCCGCCGGCCCCGGCGGTTGCCAGTGAGAAGCGGCCTTTACCCGATTGGGCATGGGTGCATGCCGAACTGCGCCGCCCCGGGGTGACCCTGGCGCTGCTCTGGCAGGAGTACCGCCTGAGCCAGCCTCAGGGCTTTCAGTACAGCTGGTTCTGTGAGCACTACCGAGCCTGGCAGGGCAAGTTGGACGTGGTGATGCGTCAGGAGCACCGCGTCGGCGAGAAGCTGTTCGTCGACTATGCCGGCCAGACGGTGCCGGTTATCGATCGCCACAGCGGCGAGATCCGCCAGGCGCAGGTGTTCGTCGCGGTGCTCGGCGCGTCCAGCTACACCTTCGCCGAAGCCACCTGGTCGCAGCAGCTGCCGGACTGGCTAGGCTCCCATGCCCGCTGCTTCGCCTTCCTCGGCGGCGTGCCGGAGATCGTGGTGCCGGACAACCTGCGCAGCGCGGTGAGCAAGAGTCACCGCTACGAGCCGGACATCAACCCGAGCTACCGCGATCTGGCCGAGCACTATGGCGTGGCGGTGGTGCCGGCGCGGGCACGCAAACCGCGCGACAAGGCCAAGGCCGAAGTCGGCGTGCAGGTGGTCGAGCGTTGGATCCTCGCCGCACTGAGGAATCGGCAGTTCTTCTCCCTGGATGAACTCAACACGGCCATCGCCGGGCTGCTGGAGCGGCTCAACCAACGCCCGTTCAAGAAGCTGCCGGGCTCCCGGCAGTCGGCCTTCGACAGCCTGGATCGTCCGGCGCTGCGCCCCCTGCCGGAGCAACCCTACGTCTACGCCGAGTGGAAGAAGGCGCGGGTGCACATCGACTACCACGTCGAGGTCGATGGGCATTACTACTCGGTGCCGTATCAACTGGTGAAGAAGCAGCTGGAGGTGCGCCTGACGGCGCGCACCGTCGAGTTTTTCCACGCCAACCAGCGAGTGGCCAGCCACCTGCGCTCAATGCACAAGGGCAGGCACAGCACGCAGGCCGAGCACATGCCCAAGAGCCATCGCGAGCATGCCGAGTGGACGCCGCAACGGCTGATCCGCTGGGCCGAGCAGACCGGGCCGAACACCGCCGGCGTGATCCGGCACATCCTCGAACGGCGCATCCATCCGCAGCAGGGCTACCGGGCCTGCCTGGGCATCCTGCGCCTGGGTAAAACCCACGGTGAGGCGCGTCTGGAGTTGGCCTGCCGTCGCGCCATCAGCCTCGGCACGTGCAGCTACAAGAGCCTCGAATCGATCCTGCGCCAGGGGCTGGAAAACCTGCCGCTAGCTCAAACCAACCTGCCGCTACTACCGGACGACCACGCCAACCTGCGCGGATCCGCCTACTACCACTGACCCCAAGGAATCCCACCATGCTGCCCCATCCGACCCTGGACAAGCTGCAAACCCTGCGCCTGCACGGCATGCTCAAGGCGCTGAATGAACAACTGAAAACCCCGGACATCGACAGCCTGAGCTTCGAAGAACGCCTCGGCCTGCTGGTCGACCGCGAGCTGACCGAACGCGATGACAAGCGCCTGAGCAGCCGCCTGCGCCAGGCCCGGCTCAAGCACAACGCCTGCCTCGAAGACATCGACTACCGCAGCCCGCGCGGACTGGATAAGGCGCTGATCCTGCAACTGAGCAGTGGTCAGTGGCTGCGCGACGGCCTCAACCTGATCATCGGCGGCCCCACCGGTGTCGGTAAAACCTGGCTGGCCTGCGCCCTGGCCCACCAGGCCTGCCGGGAGGGCTACAGCGTGCGCTACCTGCGCCTGCCACGTTTGCTGGAAGAACTGGGTCTGGCCCATGGCGACGGCCGCTTCGCCAAGCTGATGAGCAGCTACGCCAAGACCGACCTGCTGATCCTCGACGACTGGGGCCTGGCCCCGTTCACCGGCGAGCAACGGCGCGACATGCTGGAGCTACTGGACGACCGTTACGGCCAGCGCTCGACCATCGTCACCAGCCAGATGCCGGTGGACAACTGGCACGAACTGATCGGCGATCCGACCCTGGCCGATGCCATCCTCGACCGCCTGGTGCACAACGCTTATCGGATCAATCTGAAGGGTGAATCAATGCGCAAACGGACGCAGAAATTGACGACGCCAGCCAACCCGGACTAACAATGCCACCCCTGCGTCGCTGCGCTCCGACTGCCTGTCCGAATGAGCGTGGAACAGGTGTCCGGATCAGCGTGGGCTGAGTGTCCGAATGGCGTGGAATCCGCAGCCTGGAAATGGACCGAAGGGCTGCGCAGGCAATTGTTTATGAGTATTCCATGGTAGTGGGTGCTACCTGTCAGCAGGCAGCAGGCAAACAGATGGCAAGCCTTAAGGCTCTCCCTGGTCTGGATAGCCCTGGTGTCGAATTCGATACTGTAGTGATCGATGAGGCGGCCCGAGCGAACCCTCTAGACCTCTTTATCCCCATGTCCATGGCCAAACGCCGTGTGGTGTTGGTCGGGGATGACCGGCAGTTGCCGCACATGCTTGAGCCAGACATCGAAGGGCAGCTACAAGAAGAACATCTGCTCACCGAACTGCAGTTGATGGCTTTTCGCTCCAGTCTTTTCGAACGCATGCGGGTCAAGCTGCAAGACTTGGAAAAGGTAGACAACATTCGCCGTGTCGTAATGCTGGATACCCAGTTTCGTATGCATCCATTACTCGGTGAGTTTGTCAGCAAGCAGTTTTATGAATCGGTCGGCCTGGGCCAGATTCACACCCTTCGCTGCGCGGATGAATTTGCATTTACCGAAGCATTTCTCGCCGGTCTTGGTCCGTTGGCCGCTGATTATCATGACCGGATTTGCCAGTGGATTGATGTGCCTGCATCGCAAGGCAAGGATCAGCGCAGTGGTACAAGCCGAGTCAGAGAGGCTGAGGCGCAACGCATCGCGGATGAGGTGGTCAGGCTTCTGAAAGCGGGGGGCGACAGCCTTTCGATCGGCGTTATTACCTTCTATGCAGCCCAGCGCGACTTGATCATGGAAAAACTCGCTGAGCAGCGTATCGGCGATACCCCGCTGATGGAGTTCCGCAATGGGGCCTTCGAGCCGCACGAGCATTTCAAGTGGGCAAGAAAGGTACGTGGGGACGGCTCAGAAAGTATGGAGGAAAGATTACGGGTCGGATCGGTCGACGCCTTCCAGGGTAAAGAATTTGATGTTGTGCTCTTGTCTTGCGTTCGTACCTATACCCCCGCAAAGCCTCTGCATAACGCCGACGATAATGCCGAGCGTGAAAAGCAACTAAATCGGCAGTTTGGTTTTTTACGCTTACCCAACCGAATGAACGTAGCCATGAGTCGTCAGCGGCAAATGCTGATTTGCGTCGGTGATGCGGCTTTAGCCACTGCACCTGAGGCTACTGAGGCTGTACCAGCGCTGGCTGCTTTCCATCAGATGTGCGGAGGTGAACGTGGCCGCATTCGTTGAGTCGGGCTTGTACCTAAAGTTTGATGCTAAGCCCAGAGGTAAGAGAAAGGCATTGCTTTGGCCGGTACTGGTACACCGTGTTCTGTATCCAGCCCCCAAACGGCCACAATTGAACCTACTGCAGCGAGCGGTACTTGGTTTGGTTCGTGCCAAAACTGTGCGTGCAGAGGAACTTGCTGAATTGACTGGGCTTCACCTGAATCTGATCAAGTTGATACAGGCTCAGTGTGTCAGTAATGGATGGCTGGTTGATAACGCAGATGCCCTGACACTCAATGGCGAAAGGCTCTTGGATGATCAGGATGTCGCTGATACCAATATGAAATCCGGCTATTTATTGCAGGACGCGCTCACCGGAAAATTTTGGCCTCGCCTTGTTGTGCAACTGAGCCAAATGGAGCCTGTGGACCAAATGGCTCGGTTCCCCGAGTTCATGATCGAGAGGAAAACAGGTCAATCCATCCGGCCCTTCAAGATTGCCGCTGCACATACCAAGCTACCAAGTCTTGATCATGAGTCGTTGATGTTTGCCTACCGTGATTACCGTGAGGATCACTCGGCGTCACGGCAACTGGGAGAGTCAACGGGTTTACCTGAGCACGCTAGCTTGCAAGGTGTTCAGCGTCTGGACGCCATTGCTCAGCCCGCTCGGGTTCTGGTTTGGGTAACAGCCGATGAGCATGGACAGGGCCTGTGGGCTGTCAAGGATCCCTTTGGATTGCGTGAGAATGCATGGTGGTTGCAGGAGTCACTTCTTCAAGCGATTGAACAGGATGATCGCTTGCTTACTCATCTTGAGACCCTGGTCGGTATTGCGCGAATCGAAAACCAGACTGTTGATGAGTGGCTTGAAGCGCTGCGCAAACAGACAGAGCTTCAGGTGCTGATTGAATATCCTTGGGTGGAGCGCCAGCCGGATATCAAACGGCATCTGGCTGCATTGCTGGTGCGTCGGGAGAAACTGCAGCAGGGTGATAACAGCCACCAGGAACTGGATGCGGCCCTAGTAGAAAGTCAGAAGCTGCTTGAGGTGCTGATGCAGTGGCTAATTCGCACCTACCCTGCGGATGTGGGTGTATTGCCCGCGCAGCAAAGACTCGACTTTAAGCTCAATCAGAACCTTCTCAAGGCTTTGCAGGTGCCTGCCTTAACAGCTGATGTCATCAATCTACTGGCTAGGCAAAAACTTGATCAGGTCATTCGCGCCTGCGCTACACCTGTTTCCTCACTAAAGGCACTGCTTTTTGCTGCGGTCATGGGAACACTCAATGAGTCACGCCATCCTCTCAAGGTGATGGGTCAAAACGAGCTGCAGCTTAAGAAGCTGTTGGAGCTGGCAGATCTGCGAAATCAGAGCAGCCATGCCCAAAGCAGCTTTACAGGCAAACAACCAATTCAACTCACGACGCGTGTGGCGCTGGACAGTATCCAGTTCGCCCTGAGCTTTACTGCACAGTTTAAGGAATGGATGTAATGGGGAAGAAGAGCGCGAATAAATTTGGCCCTCAACAAGTGCCTGCAGCAGCTGCAGTATCACGTCCTTCGCTGGAGAAGCAGCTCCATACTTGGGAGGCTTCATTTGAGAGCGCCTCCAAGGTTTACCAGTCGTTTGATATGAGCATGAGTATCCATGTGGAGCAGGACTGGTTACTTAGTGTGCTTGAAAGGTTTCAGGCCGAAGGTGACACCGATCTAGCGCGCTGGATTGAGCGATTTGCCGATTTCTGCAAAGAGCTGGTTAAGCTCAAGGAGCGTTTACACGAGGAGTACGCAGAGCGCTGGGATCAGGCCAACAACCTAGTCGCCGGTATTGGCTCAAGGGAGCAGGCACTTGCAGAGCAACAGGATGCTTTCGCGACTGCCAAGGCAGCCTTTGATCAAGCAAAGGCTGCCTTTGAAGACGAGCAGGCCCAACTGGCGCTTAAGAAATCAGAGCTGCTGGATGCAGAGCGCTCACTTAACCTGCGCGAAGCCAACGCTCAGGCGGGTTTTGTCGAGCAGAATGAACAGGCCTTGCGCCAGCTTGAGGGGCGTCAACAACAACTTATCAAGCAGCAAGAAAGCTCACTACGAGAGCTGCAGGATGAAAAGCGCAAGCTTGATGCCGAACTGGCACAAGCTGCCCGACGCTTGGCAGAGATCAAATATAACTGCTCCGAGGAAGAATCGGAGCGCATAAAGCAGCTCGATGATCGTGAACATGAAATCAAGCAGAGCAAGATGGAGCTTGATCGTGCGCGCAGTCGTATGGATCGCGAGTGGGCTGATATCAAAGCTACGCAAGCCAACCTTGAGCAACGTGTTGCAGCTGAAATGGAAGCTGAGCGCGCAAGCCACGAGCGTGCAATAGCAAAACTTGAAAGCCAGCGCGATTCGGCCTGGAATAAGGCCGATGAACTCAAAGAGAAACTCGCTGACCTGCAGGAGCTGGCGCAGGCACTCGGAGATCAATCCGCTGCGGATATCTTGGGACAACTCGATGAGTTAAAGCGTGAAAACGCAATGCTGAAACGCAGTTTGGAGCAGTCGGATACTTCCGAGCTTCAGCGTGAAATCGACTACCTGCGCAGCAGCAAGGCGGATCTCGAGCGTGATCTTGCTGTTATAAGACCCGAGTTGGATGAGTCGCGGCGCGAGTTGAGTAGCAAGCGTGTTGCTTCAACTGAGCTTGAGGCTGTGGCTCGGGAAAAGCGTGTGCTTGAGCAGCATAAAAACACGCTGACTGTGCACATTGATGATCTGGAAAGCCGCATAGAGCAGTTAACCAGTGCCCAGAAGACTCAGACGCCTTTCCCAGCCATGTCGCTGATGGATTCTGGAAAGGAATATCGAGCAAGCATGGAGCACGAGTGCGTGCCTGGACTCAAACAGTTTGCTGAAGAGCTCCAGCATCGTATTGCTACGGCGGAAGAGCAGGTTGAGCTGTTTTATCCCCTTGAAGATATTCGCCTGCTGCTAGGCGGATTGGCTATGAGTCAGCTGCATGTCTTCCAGGGCATTAGTGGTACGGGTAAGACCAGTCTGGCGAAGGCTTTTGCCAAGGCCATGGGCGGCTTCTGTACCGATATTGCCGTCCAGGCGGGCTGGCGTGATCGGGATGATTTGCTCGGCCACTACAACGCCTTTGAGCGACGTTTCTACGAGAAGGATTGTCTGCAAGCCCTTTATAAGGCGCAAACACCGCGCTGGAGAGATACCTGCAATGTGATTCTTCTCGACGAGATGAACCTTTCTCGCCCCGAGCAGTACTTTGCAGAGTTTCTCTCGGCTCTTGAGAAAAACAATCGGGATGAGCGTCTGATCAGCCTTGCAGAGACGGCCATGCCCAATGCGCCTGTCATGCTGCGTGATGGGCGCAAGATTCTTGTGCCTAGCAACGTCTGGTTTATCGGTACCGCCAACCATGACGAAACTACCAATGAGTTGGCTGATAAAACCTATGACCGCGCGCATGTGATGACACTGCCGAAGCAGGACCACCGCTTCACGATCAAACAATACGACCCCGCAAGTTTCTCGTATGCCTCTCTGAACAAAGCCTTCGACGAGGCATGCAATAAACATCGGCAGGAAGTCGGTGACCTCCTGAAGTGGCTCAGCGAGGATGATCTGACCAAGCAATTGGAAACAGATTTTGGGCTGGGTTGGGGAAATCGGTTTGAGAAGCAAGCGATGCGCTTCATTCCGGTCATTAAAGCGGCGGGTGGATCCGAGGGTGAAGCTCTGGACCATCTGTTGTCCACGCGTGTGATGCGCAAGGGTAAGGTTACCGGCCGCTACGATGTGAGCCTTGATGCACTGAAATCACTGCAAGATGCACTGCTGACTTTCTGGGAGGAAGCAGGTCTTGATGGTGTGCCGCAAAGCTGTAATCAATGGTTAGAAGCTGATATCCGTCGGCTGGAAGGCGTCAACTGATGTGGCTGGACAGGCTGACAGGTCACGAGCTGCGTGTGCTTCCGGAAAAGGTGGCACCCGGTCGGTATTGGGCAGACACCACCGGGCTGACCCTGAATGGTCATACGCCCAATTTCTCGGGCATTTTGGTGGGCGATGAAGGACAGCGCTTCCAGCTCAATGATCAGGTTCGCTCGTTCATCCTGCCAATCCAGGTCGATGCTGCGAGCAACGACCTTCTGTTCAAGGCCATAACCACCATAGATGCCGATCTCCAGCAGGCAGGTTCATTGATATCTCCGCTTATGCCGGCTGCGATTGTCGATGATCAAGGACATCTCCAGCCGTTTGAGGAGCGATTGCTGGAGGTACTACGTGAAGGCCATCTCCATCGAATTTCTCAACGCCCGCGGCTGGACATGCACTATGAGGATGAGGTCACCGATATTGCTCGTGCACGTAGGTTGTCCAAAGGGGCGCTGGTCCATCTTGCGTCCCATTCGGAGTGCTGGCAGCGACAGACGCTGAGTGGTGTTATCCCACGAAAGGTGATGGCTCGATTCAGTAAGGATGATTACGGCATTTACGAAAACCGTCTCTATGCAAGGCTACTCGACGAAACAGATAGGTATCTGCGGGCCCGCCTTTCAACACTTGGCAGTTTGAAGGCAACGCTTGAGCAAGCGATGGAGTTTTACAAGTCAGCAGATATTGACCATCGGCTTGCCCGTGCTGTGTGCGATATCTGGGGTATGACCTTTGACCAGAGTTCTACAGGGAAGGTTTTCAAGGTATTAAATGAAAACCTACACAAACTAGAAATTCTGCATAAAACCATTTCTGGGTTGCGGCAAAGCGGCCTCTACACACTCGTTGATCGCAATGCTCGGGTTGCGAGTGCGTTACACCGTACCAACATCCTCAGCCACGACCCACATTACAGGCATGTGGCCACACTATGGGAGCTCCTTGGGAAGACCCACGCCGGCGCTACTGTAGACGCAGAGGAGCGCTTTAAGCGGAACCAAAATCTTGCTCAAGCTTACTCACGTTACGCAGGGCTTGTCCTCCGCAGAGCACTGCACCCCTATCTTGGTGGCAGGGATCAAGGTATTTGGGCCGGTAAAACTTTGCAGCTCCGTCAGAAGAGGTTGGAATGGGAGTTACTGATTACACGCGCATCTGGCGAAGAAGTACTGCTGACGGTTGTACCCTGGCTGACAACTGATCACGCACCAGAGGTGGAGGTGCCTTCCAATCGGTA
Source organism: Pseudomonas sp. PvP089 (assembly GCF_017875165.1). Classification (NCBI taxonomy): domain Bacteria; kingdom Pseudomonadati; phylum Pseudomonadota; class Gammaproteobacteria; order Pseudomonadales; family Pseudomonadaceae; genus Pseudomonas; species Pseudomonas sp. PvP089. The sequence continues at coordinate 6,167,888 of NZ_JAGGME010000001.1, read as the reverse complement.
TATCGCCTGGCCTGCTATAGGTCACGATCTTCAGGGAGATGCCTTTCTGGGGCAGTGGGTGCCACTTTCACCTTCAGATATGTACTGCGAAGAACGATTTGGCTTGTTAGTAGACCAAACGCTGCAACGCATTTTACTGGAGAGCTATGGTCGGCTGCTGGAGAAAATTCCGACAGTAGCAATCAGCCTGACCAAGGGTGCGTCGGCATTGCAAGTCGACCTACAAACCAAAACGATGCAAGTTCGAGACATGCTAGGGGATGGTCTCCTTTCGGATCTTCATGCGGCATTGAAGTCCGCCAATGCAGTTCGGCTTGGTTCTGAGTTGCTCGAGCGCAACCAGGAACTTGCTTATCTGCAGTGCTGCCCCGTATGCAAAAAACAGGGGCGTTTGATTTTCCAGAGTCCGGCTGGATTCAGGGCAGAATGTGACTCGTGTGGGACGGTTCGCTACCTGCGTGGCCCCAAGGGGCAGCGCCAATATGAGCAGCTTTTGGGTGGAAAGTACGATTTCCGGACGCAGGGTCGTAGAGGCTGGGCGTTGTCGATTATAGGCTGATCTTAGATTTGCTATTGAGTTATAGCGAAATTTGAAGATCTGAATGCTTTTTGATTGGTGCGTATTGAGGAGCAAGCATGTGTCGATGCCTGTCTTAACCTATGGGTGTACTGGGTGTGATCTGCATGCATGGGATGCACAAACCTGGGGTTATCGCTTTTACTTAATTGAAGGCAAAGAGCTAAAGATGCGTGTTGCCATGGGTTGGTGTGATAGCTGCCACGATTTGTCAGGTATCGAGGTCAAGCCTGATGAGGCCATTGAGGCAGAAATAGCCAAAGAGGTTAAGCATCTACACGGCGTGGTTGAAAACGAGCTGTTGAACAACCCGCCGATTAGGCGCTGGTGGCAGATAAGAGCAGTGGAAACCCCAGCACTAATTTGCGCTAAATCTGAACTTGTAGCTGCTCAAGAAAGACTTCGACTTGTGCAGCAACTGTGCAGTCTTATGGTTAATCGGAAAAGCGGGGGGCGATGCCTAACCTGTGGCTCTGAGCAATCCACAATTTTGCCAATTTTACCGATATCGGCATCCTTCGACCGCATTTACCCAGATCCAAAGCCAATAGGTTTCACACACCCAGGTTGTGGAGGTGAATTGACAGTTTGCAGTGATGGACTGCGCTTAAATATTCAACCTGTTCGCAGGGCTTACGACACAGAGGGCAGGCTGCTAGAAGCTGACTCATAACAGGGCCAACCTTCCGAGCTGGAAGTCTATATAAATTAGTTAAAGTTGTTAACTCAGGACAAAATCGTAGCTCAGGTTAATTGCTGTGATGAGCAACTGTGCACTTTCCATAGAACAGTTCCTCGCGCTGCTGGCGCTGGGATTATAGAGTCATCAGACATGGATCTCGAAGGTCATCTTCTTTACATCGACATCACCCAGATATGCGGAATCGGTTGTGCCTTCTGTATGTATGCTGACAAGCACAAATCTGGCACCAGCATGGAGCTATCAACGCTGGCTCGGGAGAACCTTGCCAGGCTGATCAATGCTTCGGAGGTCAAGCGCATCTCTATTAGTGGTGAAGGCGAGCCACTCAACAACGCTAAAGTGTTCCATGAGATTCTTGGATTGTCCGAAGGCGGCAAGTGCTTCGAATTCATCACCAGCGGGTTCTATCCACATGACAAGATGGCGGACTTCTACGACACGACAAACCAAATTGTCATGGACAATGGTGATACCTGCAACATCCGCCTCAGTGCCGACAGCCATCATATCGAGAAGGTCAAATGGCGGGCCCACGGTTTCAGCTTAGACTTCCTGCGGCGTCGGCGACCGTCTGGGCTGAGTTTCTCGTTCCGGTCAATCGATACCGACCGCGATTTCACTCGTCACTACCTAAAGTCTGAACTGGCTTGCTGGGGACTTGAGGCAACCATCGAGCCGAAGAGCGTGTTGGAAGATGTACTGGTTGCGGGCGGCGATTGCTTCGGTATCGACTACAAGAACCTCGTACACCCTACTCCGGGAACCGCCCCCGGCTATCTGGATATGTTGGGCTACATTGAGGCGATCGAGTCCAAGGTCAACAAGCCCTTCACCTTCGGCAGCCTGAACAAATCGCCGCAGGCCAACGGCTTGGATGTCACGGTGAAGCCTAGTGGTGACATATACCTTTATGGCATCGAGAATCAGCGCCTAGGCAACATTCATTTTGACCGTGTCGACTGGCAACGGCTGGTCGACCACGTGCGGGAAACGCCCTTAACCCGAGCACTTTATACTCAACCCTTGACCGAGTTGCTGACGCGTCTTGATAACACTGAGCTGCTTCGTTCGATCATCGCCAAGGCGAACAACCCCTACTGGCTGGTGAAGGAGCTGGCAGGTCATGCCGGGTTACTTGAACAGTGGGACGCTGCATGATCGACTCACACAGCCACACCTTTTATTCAAAGCATGCGATCGGTACTGTCGACGAGTTAGTTCGCGCCTCGATCGCCGCCGGCGTGACCGTCCTAACCATCACCGACCACGCACCGTTCCCCGTGGATATGCACAATCGTCTGCTCGCGTCCGAACTTGATCGCTATTTCGCTGACATCGAGCGGGCGCGGGAGATTTATCAGGGGCAGATCACCATCCTGTGTGGCCTGGAGCTCGACTACATGCCAGGCACCGACGCCTTCAGTCGCGAGCTGCTTGCTCGGTACCCGATGGACTTCGTAATCGGCTCGATTCATTACGTGGAGGTTCCAGATGAAGCGATGGTGAAGGTCTGGGAGCTGCCACGCCTTGCCGAGCAGGTGTTCCTAGATCGCTACTTCGCCAATCTCGAAGGTCTGCTGGACAGTGGACTGTTCGATGCCGTAGGGCACGCCGACACCTTGCTGCGCAGTGTGCCGGAAGACATCTTCCTGCGCCGTTTCGAACCTTTGCTGGAGCCGCTCGCCCGAAGCGGTATTGCATTCGAGCTCAATGCCTCAGGTCTTCGAAAGTCGAGCCTGGACCCGGCAACGGGGAGAGAGGTTCAGGGCCGTTGGTCTTATCCGTCTCGGGAATTGGTGGCGCAGCTCATCGCACACGAAGTGCCCTTCACGGTTGGGTCTGATGCCCATGACCCGAGTGACGCTGGTGCGGGCATTGCTGAACTGTTTGAGACCCTGAGGCCCCTGGGGCTGAAGAGCATTAGTTACTACGAGAAGCGCCGTCGAATCGATGTCGCTCTCGACAGCCTGACGTTACCGGGCACACTGGCAACTTTGACAGCAGGACTTGAAGGGCCTTGAACATGATTTCCCCCGGAAATTCTCCGCTATGGTCCGAGGTACTTAATAGCCCGGCTGATGTCCAGTTGGCGATGTTTCGTCAGGCTTCCGCTCAGCCCTGTGCTGATGATGTGAAAACTGGTTTCCGCGCTTTCGCAGCCGACCTGTTTGCACGTGACCTGATCAGCATGACCGAGTATGTTTCGATTTTTGGCGGTACTGCCTTGCACTGCCTTACACCTGCCGAGTCGGGGTTGTTCCGCGACATGGCCTCGGGCAGCGATGCCACAGCGCTGGCTGGGATCTACAGCCGTGCAAAATACGGCGGTGTGCATGACATCCGGTATCTCGCAAGACAGCTGATCGACTACCTTAGTGGCGAGCTGGATAGGCCAGACTCGCAATGGTCATACCTGTTCCAGAACGCCAAGGTCTGTGGTGACAACGTGGTGATGATGACCACTGGTTGGCGCAACGTGCCGTCCACGGCGAACGTGCTCTATGAGATCGTGGTAGAGGAGGTCAACGTCAAATTGGCGCATATGGCGTTGCCGACCATCATCAACGTCAAGCTGCCCAGGATTGCGCCGCCCTGCGAGGACTACGCCAGCCTCAGCACCGAGGAGCGGGAGCGCGTCAATCTGGTCCAGGATCATGTCATTCCGGCTGAAAATTTTTATCGTTGGAGCGGTGTGCATGTGATCTTCGGCGACGATGTGTTGGTTACCGGATCTACTGCCGACAAACTGCTTTATGAATCCATGCGTAACGGTGCAAAGTCGTTCCGCGCAATCTATCCCGTGGCGATCGACCCCCGGGTGGCGTTGGGCGACGCCTCGGTTGAGGATCGGCTGAATAGTGTGGTGATTGAGCAACGGCTGGACGATACCGTTGCGGAGCTGTTGTCTGCGCGGGACTACCAACCAATCCTGCGCACCCTGCGCCTGTTGTTCGGGGAGGGAAACCGAGAGTCGCTCGCCACCTTCCTGCCGAAGGTGCCTGCGCTGACCTGGCTGCGCCTCTACAAGTCGGCCTTGGGTAACGAGTTTCTAGGTCAGCCACAATGCGCTCCTTCAATGGCGTTGTTGAGGGAGTACCTGACGAATGTCGGGTTGCTAAGTACCAATGGCATGGCGATTCACCCGTGAACAGCTGCCTTCATAGTTCCGTTCGATATGTGAGCTATTGGGAAAATGCCCCTAGGCAGGTCATGCCAGCCTATGTCGCGCTGGCATTGGTCTCGATGCGTAGAGCCCTGGGTGAGCGCTTTCAATTGCTTACACCGCGGACGGTCCAGGACCTGATCGCCCCTCGAATCCTTAATAAACCTTGGGCCTTTGAACCGTTGCCATTTACTCTAGCGGAGGGGATCGAGGCCATAGTTGCCAGGAGCGACTTCATTCGCATGGCCTTCGTCCATCAATATGGAGGTGCGTGGGTGGATGCAGACACATTGTTATTGTGCGATCCAACTAGCTTACTGTTTCCGGCAGGCCTCAGTCATAAGCTGCATTGGTATGACGAATGTATTTTTGCGTCCCAACCAGGAAACCCACTTCTTGCCCGCGCATTGGCTACTGGGCTTGAGGCAGGCGCCCATGCTTGGGGCAATCCTGGGCGTATCAAGGACATCGTGGATCAATCTGGTGACGAAGTAGTGCCTATAGCCGGAGATATCGTCGACCCCGGCTACCGTCCAAAGTACAACTTCGCAAGCTGTGAGGTGATGCGTCGTCGGGATGTCAGCGTTGTAGACTTTCTAGTGAGAGATACTGCCATGCTCAAACTCTACAACACCTACTTCCGGCGTACGGCCACGCGTATAGAATCTGTTGAAGAGTTTCTCTCTGGCGGTACCTTGCTGGCCAATTTGTTCCTGCACATCGAGGCTGATCGTGGCTATTGGATTGGAGAGAGCGAGCGGCTGATGGGCACCGTTTGTTGATGTGTGAGCGTCAGTGTTACTGCGCTTGCGCGCAGATGAATTTTGCACTCACTGACCTCACTAAGGTTTAACTGCTGAGTTATCACCTCATGGACGGTCGGTGTGCCACGGTGAGGGGATGCGTGGGCAATGTACAACCATGCGGGCACGCGCGTTGGTGGTGGGCTGAACTCGAGCTCAACGCGTACCAGGTCGAATACTTCAGTCGTCCGTCCGCTCGGAGTCCAGGCGAGCGGAGCAGTGCGATGATCGGGCTGCGTCACTTCGAGAGGACATTCGAGCTCCAAGTTTATGGTCCCAGGGTAACAGTCAGCGACCTCGGGGAAGTCCTTGCTGATCAGGGGTAACTGACGGGCGAGGGTTCCCTGTGCGACGCCCAGACCACGTACTAACCGCGCTCTGATCGAATGGAGCTGCTCAGTTTCTGGTGTAGTGACCAACAATTGATGAAGGTTTTCCAACAGAGCCTCTATTGAGAACGCATTCATGTCCCTCTTGCCGGTGCGCCGAACCTGATCAGTGTGTTGCAGGCTATAGACGACCCGAGTTAAAGTAGAAGGTGGGGGCAGCCACGGGTTAGCTTGTTCAGCCATGGCTGGGTAGATTGCCACCAGCTTTGTTTCTAGGCCGACCGCCATGTGAACGATTGCCGTGTCGACACTGACCACGACCTGTGCGCAGCGTATGTGTCCAGCGGCATCCTTAGGGGATGCCAGTCCATGGACGACGCGCACGTTTCGTCTAGCCACCGCGACTTCCATGCGCAGCGCATCTGCTCGTGTCACGGGGCTGTATAGGATTCCAATAGACCGAGTTGGATAAGTGTCGGCGATGGCGTTCAGCACGCTCACGGATCGGTCGAAGGCCAAGCTTTTATCTGTGCGGCTGGCGTAGGGGTTGAATAGGATTTCCCGGGCTGAGGTGGCGCTCGGCATCGTGTCAGGAAGGGGAACGATGTACTTCCTATCGACCATGCGTGCACCCAAGTCAATAAGCACGCATCGGTAGCGCTCGGCCATGTCGAGACCGGCAGTTGCTTCACCGAACTTGCGATTGACACAGCGCAAACGGTCATCGAGGGAGTACACGCGGGCCGGGTGCAGCAATCGCAAAAACAGGATCTCCGCAGGCTGGATTCTCCCTACCAGATGCACCACAACATCGACCTGTCCAAGCTGCTGCGCTAGGCGGCGAAGTTCGAGTACTCCAGGATTGGCGTTCGTAATCACGACTTGATCCACGCCAAAGTCCTGCGCGTGCATCTGGGCAAGCTCAACGACCGTCAGAACGGTCACGCGGGCATTGAGTTTGCGAGCCTCTCGAAAGAAGAAGGATGAAACGATAGAGTCGCCCAGCTTGGCATCCCAGCGAGGGATAAGAATGTGCAGGTTTCCTTCCGTAGGCCTGGGCTGCAGCGACCTATCGACCAGTAAGCGAAACACCACACGCATGCATGCTTTAGATGCGTTTCGCACAAATGACATTTTTGTAGGCTCAATTTTCCACGGGGCCGCATAGACACTAAAGCAGAGCTGAGTGTTTGCCTATCAAAACAGGCTTGGCCTCGAGCATTCGCCGTTGAAAGGGCAAATGACGGCCAGTGATTGAGTAGCCATTTGACTTTCGTCAGTCTGCTAAAGGGCGCTATAAGGCACTCTGCTAGTAAAGGAATCGATGGTTCGTAAGGGGGCCGCCTGGTCGCGTAAGGATAATGAATGGTTTCTGATAATTTTGCCCCGCTGAAGTCTCGCTGGCCCGAGCTGTATATGCACGCCTCGCTTGCTGAGCGCTATGTGTTTGCCGACCCGCACACTGCTGTCATAAAACTCCGCTGCTTTGCAGAGGTTCTGGTTGGCGTTCTCTACAGAGATTTGAGCCTGCCCAGTGAACCGTCCGATGGGTTCTTCGAGAAGCTCAAATATCCTGCCTTTCAGGAGGTAGTTGGCGACATCGTGCTGCAGAAGCTGCACGCCCTGCGGATGATCGGCAATAAAGCCGCCCATGGCAGTTTAATCGACGCCAGCATCTCGCTTGCCCTGATTTGGGATGCGTATTTGATCGGCCAGTGGTTCTTCAAGACCTACAGCGGTGAGTCTGCCGACACCTATCCGCCTTTCACGGCTCCTGTAGAAGCCTCGGAGCAGGGCGGCCCTGCAGAAGACCCTGCCGAGCAGTTGGCCTTAGCGAAAGACGAGTTGAGCGGCCTGGAAGCTGCAGAGAAAGACTCTCAGGCTGTAGCTGCGTCAATAACCCCAACACCTGATCAGGCCAGGCTGGATGATTTCAAGTGCGCCTCGGCTCATGCCTTGGGTAGCATCGATTTCAGCGCCGCGAACACGCGCCGGCATCTCAGCATTCACGATGCCTTTGCCGGTTATACGCTGACCAGCGGCCAGACGGAGCTGGTCAATCAGCTCGAGCATTTCCTCGCCAGCAATACGCAGAACGTCTTCCTCCTCAAGGGCTACGCCGGTACCGGTAAAACCTTTATCACCAAGGGGCTGACCGAATATTTCCGGGCGATTGGCCGCAACTATGTACTGGCTGCGCCAACCGGCAAGGCCGCGAAGGTGATCGCCAGCAAAACCCAGTCGCCGGCTTACACCCTGCACAAAACTCTCTATGCGTTTGACGATATGGACGAGTACCGCGATGCAGACACCGAGGGCTCCGAGACCTTCAAGTTCTACGCCAAGCTGGCGGTGAACACGCTTTCTGTGGATACGGTGTACATCGTGGATGAGGCGTCCATGGTGGCGGATATCTACCAGGAGGCGGAGTTCTTCCGCTTCGGGTCTGGCTATCTGCTTGCCGACCTATTCGAGTTCGTCAATCCGGACCATAACGATCACCGCAAGAAGGTCATCTTCATCGGTGACGATGCGCAGTTGCCTCCCGTGGGCATGAGCTTTTCGCCGGCGCTGGATGCGGAGTATCTGTTGCGTCATCATCGCGTCCGTTGCAGCGAATACGAGCTGTCTGAGGTGGTGCGGCAGAAAGCGCAGAGCGGCATTCTGGCCAATGCTCAGCCCCTGCGACAGTCACTGCAGAGCAAGGTGTTCAACCGCCTGACCATGGACCTCTCCTATCCGGACGTTGAGAAGGTCGAACATCAGGCGCTGTTGCAGCGTTATCTGGATTCCTGTGGCGGCAAGATCAACGGCGAGTCCATCGTCATTGCTCACTCCAACGCTGACGTGGGCGATTACAATCGGCTAATTCGCGAACACTTCTTCCCCGGCTGCGCGCAGGTGATGCCGGGAGACAAGGTGATGGCTGTAGCCAATAGCAATGCGCACGGATTCTTTATCTCGAACGGTGATTTCGGCCTGATTCGTGAGGTGCTCGGAGAGGTTGAAGAGCGCAGCGTCAAGCTGAGGCGGAGAAATCCCGAAACTGCAGTGGTCGAGGAAATTGTTGTGCCGCTGCGCTTCAGGGACGTACTGGCAGGCTTCCGTGACCTTGATGGCACAGCGCATTTCTTCCCGGCCAAGATCATCGAGGATCTGCTTTACAGCAAGGAGCCAACGCTCTCGTCAGATGAGAACAAGGCGCTATACCTCGACTTCTGCATGCGCCACAAGCACTTGCCAAGGCGGACTAAGGCGTTCAAGGACGCCCTGATGGCGGATCCGTATTTCAATGCCTTGAGGCTCAAGTTCGGTTACGCCATCACCTGCCACAAGGCGCAGGGCAGTGAGTGGAATCATGTGTTTGTGAAATGCAAAAGCCACCAAAGCCAGCTCACGGCTGACTACTTCCGCTGGCTCTACACGGCGATTACGCGCACGGCGCACCACCTGTATCTGCTCGATCCGCCGAACCACCAGCCGTGGAGTGGTATTCAGATGGTGGCCAATCCGGCGCTGGAGATGCTCGGCGCGGCGCCCAGCATGCCCGCGGCTCCGGTTCCGGCTCCCAGCGTTGCAGCGCCAGCATTTGCAGCGGTTGCCCCTGCGCCGCAGGACGAAACATTCGGCATCCCCGCCAGTGCAACAGTGCTGCTCGCGTTGCTGACCGAGGTACGTCGGTTAATTGCCGGGCGGGGGATCAGTATCGAGGACGTTCTCCATCACCAGTACCAGGAGGTATATCTCTTCAGCCGTGATGGGGAGTCTGCCCGTATAGACATTGCCTATAACGGCAAGAGCAAGATTACCGGTGTAGCGGCTCCTTATCTTTCCGAGTTGAGCGGCGAACTGAGTGCTGTGCTGGCCGCGCTCAAGGGCTTGCCGCTTGCGGATGGCGGGACGGCAGGGGTTGCCGATGTTCATTTCGCCAAGCCGTTCCTCAATGAGTTTCACGCCAAGGTGCTGAACCTGTGTGCGGACAGTGGTATCACGCTGCAAAAGGTGGTTGAGCAGCAGTGGTGCCAGCGCTACAGCTTTACCCGCGATGGTGCTGTGGCCGTTTATGACATCTGGTACAACGGCAAAGACCAGTTCACGAAATGCCAGCCCGTGGTCGCAGCGTGCTCACCGGGCACTATGGTCGCTGAGGTCGGGCAACTGCTTACCGCAGGTATGCAGGCATGATTAGCAACAAGGAGGTATTCGCCAAGCGCAGGGAAGGGGCAATCGACGAAGCCTACGCGATGGCGCTTGAGTTGATGGCTGCGCCGCAGGCCGATGAATGGGACCGCAAGGCATTTGCCTGGTGCTTGATCGACCTGATCAAGCGTGACGTCAAGGATGGGCAGTTGGAGAGCCTGCCGCACTATCGCAGTCAGCTGGAGAGCATTGTTGTCGATCCTGCTGACGATGTGCTGAGTAAAGGCGTTCGCCATACGCTCTCGCTGTGCAATCCCTTTGGGCAGCAGATCAGCGAGGCCAAGGCGCTCAGCAAGAGCGGGCAGCACGCGCAAGCGGCTGCAATCTACCGCAAGGTATGGATGAACGGCGCTGTCGATCAGGATATCCAGACCAGTTTCGGCTGGGAGCTTTACCAGCACACCAAGGCACTGATGGCCGGGGAGGACTTCAACGTTGGTGAGGCCAAGCGTAATTTAAGTGACTACCTCAAGCTGGCGATCGAAAAGCCCTCTTCGCTCCACTCTCGCATACTGCGCTTAGCCGCCAAGCTGGCCGGGCAGGACAAGCTGAAAATGCTGGCCTTTTCCCGCCATTGGAATCTTCAGCATCTGCGCGAGGACGACTATGAGCGCTATCGCGCCGAGGATGGCAGGGAGTTTCCGTCACTAGCTGAGAAAGTCATCCAGCAGGCTGGCAAGGAAGCGGCTGCTGCCGATGATGCGGACGGGCAGGCGTACATGCTGCCCTTCATTGATGGTGCTATGGGGCGCTTTCCGGACAATGTATTTCTCAAGCTGAACAAGGCCAAGCTGCTGCTCGCGCTGGGCCGGCATGACGAGGCGCTGGCTTTCGGGATTGCAGTGACCAAGGCCAAGTCAAACGACTACTGGGCCTGGGGACTGCTGGGTGACATTGTCTCGCAGAAGGATCCAGACGCTGCGTTGGGCTGTTACTGCAAGGCGCTGACCTGTCCGGCAGAAGACAAGTTCACAGGGAAAATTCGCCTGGAAGTCGCCGAGCGCATGCTGGAGGCCAACGACTGTGCAGCAGCCAAGCACGAAGTCGAAGCCATTATTCGAGCCAAGGAGCAGGAGGGTTATAAGATCCCCGAGGCTGTTGCCAGCATTGCCGCGCAGGATTGGTTTGCCGGGGTGCAGGCCAAGGCATCCAACAGTGACTACTACAGGCTTCATGCAAAGGCGGCTGAAGCGCTGCTGTTCAATGACCTGCTCTGGATTGATGCCTGCCTGGGCGAGACCTTTGTCGTGCCGGGCAGAGAGAACAAGCCCAAGCGCAAGGTTTTCCTGAAAACAGGCTCAATCCCCTCGGAGGTGTCGATTCCTGAGTCAAAGGTCGCGCGGATGAATCTTGCGGCCGGAGATGCCGTCAGGGTCAAGGGTGAGTTTGATGATAATCAGCGCTTCAACCTGTTTGTGTTGGAGCGCCGGACTGGCGCAACTGCGTGGGATATCGCGCCCGAGCTTTTAGGAGTTGTGAACCAGGTGAATGAGGACAAACAGGCCATTCGCTATATCGTCAGCCGGGAGATCAATGGTGAGATCCCGATGTCGGCATTGCCGTGTGCGTTTGCCGAGGGCGATGCCATCGAGGTGCAGCTTGTTCGCTACGTTTCGAAGCGTGGTCCTCAATACCGCGTGCTTGCCGCAAAGGCGAGCAAAAAAGTGCCAGGCGATTTGTTACGCAAAGACTTCACCGAGGCGGTTCGCGTCTCTAACGGCATGGGCTTTACCCCGGGCGAAATATTTATTCCGGCGGCGTTGGTGGAGCACTGCGAGATCAAAGACGGTCAGCAGGTTTCCGGTACAGCGGTACAGGCCTACAACAAGAAGCGTGAAAGCTGGGGATGGAAGGCCATTTCCATCCAACCGTAGCAGGCGGCTACTCGTTGGTCTTTTTCTGGCTCTTTTGAGAGTTGACGAATAATTGCGAAAGAAAATTCTGCAGTCCGGCCTTTTCAAGGCAGCATCCCTTGCGGCCGTTCCAAGTCTGATCATGGGGGCGCTGCCTTTTCTGGGTTACGCGCCGTGGGGGCGTACCAGCCTGGAGTTGGTTGTTTTCTTCGTAGTGGCTTATTCCGTCATCCACGTGCTTGTTGCGCTGCTGGTTATGCTGGTCACCCGAAAGTGGCGGGAGTATTTCCCGGCCATCATGCTGGGTGTGCTTCTGGGTGGCCTTGCAGGTTTGCAGGCGGGAACAGCAATGAGAATGGAAGGCTATGAACGGGCGGGTGAGCGGGCTGCTGTTTTGGTCACTGCGATAGAGCATTACATTGAGGCAACCGGAGAGCCACCTGAGCGCTTGGAACAACTTGTACCTGATTTTGTCGAGGCGATCCCAGGCAGACTGCCGCCACTTGAGATTGTAACGGGCGAGGCGGATCTCAAAGATTTCTATGGCAATCAATGGGCCCTGCTGTTCAAAGCGGGTAGTGGTTTGAACTGGGACCAACTTGTTTATTTACCAAAGCAGAATTACGACCAGGTCGAATCGAAAACCCTGCTGGGGCGCTGGGCATATCTCCACGAGTGATCATGTGTTTTTCGCTGCCGGCGCTGCCAGAGGGTGGCCGGCGGCGCTCAAAGCATCAGCAGGGACGGCTAAAGCCGGCCAGCAGTTCTCGGGCAAATGGCCGAACCATGCAACCTTGCTTAACAGAACAGAGCGTTGTGGCTGCAACTCTTTATGGCTAGTACTCAAAATCCCCGCTCGCAAAATAGGGGGCCAGACTTTGAGGCACGGTTTAGGCACAGAATTGGCACAGCCCGAAAATGAGTCGGAAAGGAGCGCTGCGGGCAGTACTCACCACAATCTGAGTATCCGCATGGAGATCAATTTTGAGAGATTAGCCAATTCGGGATCTGGATCGGCAGAGCTGTAGGAAAAGGCTTTTAAATCATACAGATATGGCGCACCAGGCGGGATTCGAACCCACGACCCCCGCCTTCGGAGGGCGGTACTCTATCCAGCTGAGCTACTGGTGCGTAATTGTTGCGGCGGCCTATTTGACCATTAGCTGACACCCTTCTCAACTCGATGAGTATTGCCTTCGGAGGGCAGTACTCTATCCAGCTGAGCTACGAGTGCAACGCGCACGCATGATACCCATCTGAATCGGTGGCGTCCATCGCCTTGATCTGTGGCCTTTTTTCCTCTGTTGCCAGCACCGACAGCCAGGATTTCATCTATCCATATGCGAAATGAATATTTCCGCTAGGCGGTTTATGCCCACTATCCTCTGGTCACAACTTGTTATAACAAGTAATAGATCAGCGAAGAGATCCCATGGCCGAACTGCTCCCCCTGTCCCCGGTACCGCTCTACACCCAGCTCAAGGAACTGCTGCGCGAGCGCATCCTCGACGGCACTTATCCACCGCACAGCCGCATGCCGTCTGAAAGCGAGCTGGGCAAGGCTTTCGACGTCAGCCGCATCACCGTGCGCCAGGCGCTGGGCGACCTGCAGAAGGAAGGATTGATCTTCAAGATCCACGGCAAAGGCACATTCGTCGCCAAGCCCAAGGCGTTCCAGAACGTCAGTACCCTGCAGGGCCTGGGTGAGTCGATGACGCAGATGGGCTACGAGGTGATCAACCGCCTGCGTAGCTTGCGCCATGTGCCGGCCAACGCTTTGGTGGCCGCCCGGCTGCAGGTCGAGGAGGGCAGCCTGGTGACCGAGATCCGCCGGGTGCGGCTGATCAACCGCGAGCCGGTATCGCTTGAACTGACCTGGCTGCCCAAGGCTGTCGGCGAAAAACTGGAGAAGGCCGACCTGGTCACCCGCGACATCTTCCTGTTGCTGGAAAACGACTGCGGCATCGCCCTTGGCCATGCCGACCTGGCCATCGATGCGGTGCTGGCCGACAGCGACCTGACTCAGGCCCTGGATGTTGAAGAAGGCTCCCCGATCATGCGCATCGAGCGCCTGACCCATGCTGCCGACGGCACGCCACTGGACTTCGAACACCTTTACTACCGCGGCGATGCCTTCCAGTACCGCCTGCGCATTGACCGTCAGAAGGGGGGCAAGGCATGAGCATCCAGACCCAGGACTACGACATCATCGTCATCGGTGGCGGCACCGCCGGGCCAATGGCGGCGATCAAGGCCAAGGAGCAGGACAAAAGCCTGCGCGTGCTGCTGCTGGACAAGGCCAACGTCAAGCGCAGCGGCGCGATCAGCATGGGTATGGACGGGCTGAACAACGCCATTATCCCCGGCCACGCCACCCCCGAGCAGTACACCAAGGAAATCACCGTAGCCAATGACGGTATCGTCAACCAGGCCACGGTGCATGCCTACGCTACCCACAGTTTTGAAACCATCGAGCAGCTCGACCGCTGGGGCGTGAAGTTCGAGAAGGACGAGACGGGCGACTACGCGGTGAAAAAGGTTCACCACATGGGCGCCTACGTGTTGCCCATGCCCGAAGGGCACGACATCAAGAAGGTGTTGTACCGCCAGCTCAAGCGTGCCCGGGTCGAGATCAGCAACCGTATGGTCTGCACCCGTGTGCTGCTCGATGGCGAAGGCGCCGCCGCGGGTGTGCTGGGCTTCGACTGCCGCAGCGGCGAGTTTCGCGTGGTGCGGGCCAAGGCGGTGATCCTGGCCTGTGGCGCCGCCGGGCGGCTGGGCCTGCCGTCGTCAGGCTATTTGATGGGTACCTACGAGAACCCGACCAACGCCGGCGACGGTTACGCCATGGCCTACCATGCAGGTGCCGAGCTGGCCAACCTCGAGTGCTTCCAGATCAACCCGCTGATCAAGGACTACAACGGCCCGGCCTGTGCCTACGTTACCGGTCCGCTGGGTGGGTACACCGCCAACAGCAAGGGTGAGCGCTTCATCGAGTGCGACTACTGGAGCGGCCAGATGATGTGGGAGTTCCACCAGGAGCTCGAAGGCGGCAATGGCCCGGTGTTCCTCAAGCTTGATCACCTGGCCGAAGAGACCATCCAGAATATCGAAGAGATCCTGCACAGCAACGAGCGCCCCAGCCGTGGCCAGTTCCACGCCGGGCGTGGCACCGACTATCGCCAGCACATGGTCGAAATGCACATCTCCGAAATCGGTTTTTGCTCCGGGCATTCGGCATCCGGCGTGTGGGTCAATGAAAAGGCCGAAACCAGCGTCAAAGGGTTGTATGCCGCAGGCGATATGGCTGCGGTGCCGCACAACTACATGCTCGGCGCCTTTACCTATGGCTGGTTCGCCGGCGTAAACGCCGCGCACTACGTGGCCGGGCGCGAACTCGCCGAGGTTGATGCCGCACAGGTGGAGCGCGAGCGCGCGCGGGTGTTTGCCCCGCTGCAGCGTGAGCATGGCCTGCCGCCCGCCCAGGTCGAGTACAAGCTCAGGCGCATGGTCAACGATTACCTGCAGCCGCCCAAGGTGACCAAGAAGATGGAAATTGGCCTGGCGCGCTTTGCCGAGATCGAGCGTGACCTTGAGCAGATGAAAGCCAGCAACCCTCATGAACTGATGCGTGCGATGGAAGTGTCAGTGATTCGCGACTGCGCCGAGATGGCGGCGCGCGCCTCGCTGTTCCGCGAGGAAAGTCGGTGGGGGTTGTACCACCACCGGGTGGATTTCCCTGAGCGCAACGATGGCGAGTGGTTTTGCCATTGCCACCTGAAAAAAGGTGAGAACGGTGAAATGACCAGTTTCAAGAAGGCTGTCGAACCCTACCTGATTGCCCTGGAAGCCGATGAGCAGACCGCTTATGACCGGTTGCGGGTGAAGGCTGATGCAGCGTGAATGGGGCTGCTTCACAGCCCAGTCGCCGGCAAGCCGGCTCCCACAGGTACTGCATCGGCGGTGAAGTCTGCACCCTCCTGTGGGAGCTGGCTTGCCGGCGATGAGGCCATCAGCCTCTGCAAAAAACAGAACGAGGGCCACAGGCCCCAAGGACTCCGTGAAATGGCCTACCAGCCGCAAGAAATCTTCTTTCGCAGCAGCGCCCCGGTCACCATCGACGAAGACAAATGCATCGCCGAAAAAGGCTGCACCGTGTGCGTCGAGGTTTGCCCCATGGACCTGCTGGCGATCAACCCAGCCACGCAAAAGGCCTACATGGCCTTCGATGAATGCTGGTACTGCATGCCCTGCGAGAAGGATTGCCCCACTGGCGCGGTGAAGGTCGACATTCCGTACCTGCTCCGCTGATTCATCCTGCCATCCGGTCAACCCCCGGACGCCCTCCTGCTGTGCCCCTCGTTTCCCACCACCCAAGCCGGGGGCGGAGACGACGCCAACTCTTATAACGATTCGAGGGGAAATACCCATGCGCCTTGCAGCAACCGTGGCCGGCCTCGCGCTGGCGCTCACTGGCCTGAACGCCAGCGCCGAAACCATCCGCATCGCGATCGGCACCCAGGACACCACCATCAACTGCGCCACCGGCGGCCTGCTGATACGTGAGCTGGGCCTGCTGGACAAGTACCTGCCGCACGACGGCAAGTATAAGGATGCGACCTACCAGATCGAATGGAAGAACTTCACCAGCGGTGCGCCGCTGACCAACGAAATGGTCGCCGGCAAACTCGACTTCGGCGCCATGGCCGACTTCCCGGGGTCGTTCAACGGCGTTGCACACCTGGATGCCGGCAAGCGCAGCCTGTTCATCAGTGTGCTGTCAGGCAGCGTGCATGGCAGCGGCAACGGCATCGTCGTGCCCGCAGCGTCCAGCGTGCAGTCGCTGGCGGAGCTCAAGGGCAAGACCATTTCGGTGCCGTTTGCTTCCACTGCCCACGGCATGCTGTTGCGCGCCGTCGCAGCCCAGGGTTGGGACCCGCAGAAGGATGTGCGGATCATCGCCCAGGCGCCGGAGATCGCCGGTTCCGCCCTGCGCAGCAACCGCATCGAGGCCCACGCCGACTTTGTGCCGTTCGCCGAGCTGTTCCCCAACCGGGGTTTTGCCCGCAAGATCTATGACGGCGCCCAGGCCAACGCACCGACGTTCCATGGTGCCCTGGTCGATGCCGACTACGCGAAGAAGTACCCGGAAGTGGTCGCCGCCTACCTGCGCGCCAGCCTTGAAGCCGACCGCCTGATCGCTGCGGAGCCTGAAAAGTACAGCGAATTGATCGAGAAGGTCACGGGGATCGAAGCCGAGGTCAATTACCTGTTCCATGGCCCGCTCGGCCTGCAGACCCGCGACCTGACCTGGAAGCCTGAATATCGCCAGGCAGTCGCAACGTCCATCGATACGCTCAAACTGCTGAAAAAGACCGACCGTGGTCTGGACACCGACAAGTTCATCGACGACCAGTACATCCGCGGGGCCTTCAAGGAAGCTGGGCTGGATTACGACAAGGCGCTGAAGAACTACGACCCGTTACCGCTCAAAGCCAATGATGCGCTGACCGGCAAGCCGATCACCGATTTCAGCCGCCTGGCACAGGTCTGGGTGCGTGGTGAAGACAAGGTACGCCACTACGCTTCGCCAGAAGCGGCCCTTGGCGCCCTGGCCCAACTGGAGCAGGAAGGCAAGGACATCCGCGCCATCTACGCCCAGGCCGCCGACAGCGGGATCAAGTTGCTGGCCAACCAGGCCTGGTTCGTGCGCAACGGCAACGGCGAACTGGCGGCGTTCCTGCTCAAGGACCAAGCCGAGCAGTACGCCAAGGCTCATGGTGGCGAGGCGCTGGACTTCGTCAGTGCCAACCAGAAGCTGGTCGCCCAGCGCTGACCGGGAGCCACCGACATGACCCGCAACCTCAAGCGCTGGCCGCTGCGCCTGGCTTCGCTGCTGGCCTGCCTGCTGTTCTGGCAACTGGCGGCAAGCGTGAAGCTGGACCTCGGTCTGCTGACGTTCACCTATGTCCCCACACCCAAGGCGGTGCTGGAAGCTGCCTGGAAATTGCTGACCTCCAGCACGCTGCTGGCGCACCTGGGCAGCAGCCTGTCGCGGGTATTTGCCGGTTATGCCACTGCGGCGCTGACTGGCGTGGCCCTGGGGTTGCTGATCGGCCGCTCGAAATGGGCTGAAGACACCCTGCTGCCGCCGCTGGAAGTGCTACGGCCGATTCCGGCGGTGGCGTGGATTCCGCTGGCGATCCTGATGTTCCCGTCGTCGGAACTGTCGATGGTGTTCATCACGTTCACCGGCGCGTTGTTCCCCATCCTGCTCAATACCGTGCACGGCGTGGAGGCTGTCGACCCGCGGCTGGTGGCATCGGCGCGCAGCCTCGGTGCCGGGCGCTGGGCGATCCTGCGCGAAGTGGTATTGCCTGGGGCGTTGCCCAGTATCGTCACAGGCCTGGCCATCGGCATGGGGACTTCATGGTTCTGTCTGGTCACTGCCGAGATGATTTCCGGGCAGTTCGGCATCGGCTACTACACCTGGGAGTCCTACACCTTGCAAAACTACCCGGACATCATCGTCGGCATGCTGCTGATCGGCGTGCTGGGCATGGGTAGCAGTGCCCTGGTCAAGCGCATCGGCGAGCTGGCCACGCCCTGGTACCGCACGCGGAGGGCCGGGTGATGAACAGCTTTCAACTTGCGCCAGGGCGTATCGAAGGGCATGGCCTGTCGATACACCTGGGGCACGGCAGCGACGCGTTCGAGGCGGTGCAGCGCTTGGACTTTGCCGTAGAGCCTGGCGAGTTTGTCTGCATCCTCGGCCCCTCTGGTTGTGGCAAGTCAACGTTGCTCGGCGCCTTGGCCGGGCACCTGGTGCCCAGCGGCGGCCAGTTGAAGGTGGACGGCCAGCCCGTTTCCGGTCCGTCGCCGCAGCGTGGCATGGTATTCCAGCATCACACCTTGCTGCCTTGGCGAAGCGTGCTCGACAACGTGGCCTTCGGCCTGAAGATGCAGGGCCTGGGCCGGGCCGAACGTCACCGGCAAGCACGCGAAATGTTGCAACTGGTAGGGCTGGCCGACTTTGCCGGGCGCTGGCCCAGCCAGCTGTCAGGCGGTATGCAGCAACGGGCCGAAATTGCCCGGGTGCTGATCAACCGCCCGGGGCTATTGCTGATGGATGAACCCTTCGGCGCCCTGGATGCGCAAACCCGTGCACGCATGCAGGAGCTGTTGCTGGATATCTGGGCAAGCATCCGTACCACCGTGGTGTTCGTCACCCACGATATCGACGAAGCGCTGTTCCTGGCCGACCGTATTCTGGTGATGAGCCCGCGCCCCGGTCGCTTTATCGAAGACATGCGCCTGGACTTTGCGCGGCCACGCCGCACCCGCCTGCTGACCACCCCTGAATTCACCCACCTCAAGCGTCACTGCCTGGCGTTGCTGCGCCACGAGGAAGGCCGCGAACTGCCGCGCCTGACCCCGTTGGGCCTGCCGGCCACCGACCACCCACCGCTACGGATCGCGCTATGACTGACAGAACGACCGACAACCCCGACATCCTTGCCCTGTTGCCTCGCCTTGATGCCACCGACGCTGGCGTGCGCCGCATCGCCCTGATCGAGCTGGCCGACCTGGAAGACCCGGATGGCTTGCCTTGGCTCACCGATGCCCTGCTGGTGGACGCCGCCGACGAGGTGCGTGCCGAGGCCGCGCGCCTGCTTGAGGCCTGGGAAGAACCCGAAGTTGTGCAAGCCCTGTGCGCTGCGCTGGCCGATGTCGCCGAGCCGGTACGGCTGGCAGCAGCGCAGAGCCTCAGCGAACTCAAGAGCCTTGAAGCCGGTCAGCTGATCCTGCCTTGGGTCAAGCACGCCGATGCCTTCGTCCGCGCCAGTGCCTTGCGAGCCTTGCGCGAGCTGCGCCTGGAGGATGCTGCCGAACCAGCGCTGCTGGCGCTGGCCGATGACGATGCGGCCGTGCGGCGTGAGGCAGTGGGCATTCTTGGCTGGCTCAAGCACCAGCCGGCGTTGCTGGCGCTGGCAGGGCTCGCCCAGGCCGAGCCGGACACCGAGGTGCGCCGTGCGGCCATCGGCGCGCTGGGCCTTGCCCGGGACAACTCGGTGTTGCCTGCGCTGGTGACGGCATTGGCTGACCAGGCCTGGCAAGTGCGCGAGGAAGCTGCCACCACGTTAGGCAAAGTCGGTCAGGACCAAGCAGGCCCGGCGCTGGTGGATGCCCTTGCCGACGACTTTTGGCAGGTCCGCCTGCGGGCAGCGCGCTCACTGGGTCGGCTGCGCTATGCCGCTGCACTGGACGCGCTTGGCTTATTGCTGGGCCATGGCATTGCCAACTTGCGCAAGGAGGCAGCGCTGGCGCTGGGCGAGCTGGGCCAGGCGCGTGCCTTGCCGGTGCTGCAGGCCGCCGAGGCTGACAGCGACCCCGAGGTGCGCAAGGCTGTACGGATTGCCCTGGCGCAATTGCGCGGGGCTGCCTGATGAACGCCCCGCAAGCCATTCGCAACTTGCGCGGGCCAGGGCAGCTGCTGCTGCAATGGGAAGACGGCGAGCACAGCCTCAGCCATACCCGTTTGCGCGGTGCTTGCCCTTGCTCACAATGCCGTGCGGCGCGGCTGGCGGGGGGGATCAGCCTGGTGCGCGACGATGTGCGGGTGGAGCGGATTACCTCGCAGGGATATGGCGTGCAGCTGGTGTTCAGCGATGGGCATGAGCGCGGGATCTACCCTTGGGCTTACTTGCGTGACCTAGTCAGCAAGGGAGGCTGATCCCTCAGGCTACCGCATCCCCTATAGGAGCAGCCTTGTATCTGCCCTGAAATTGTCGCCGGTCATTCACAATGCAATCAGCTCCGGCCGCAGCCCTTCCACCCGTCGCCCCGGCGGTGGCAGGTAACCGCCATCCCCGGTGATCTGGTGCAGCACCTTCTCGCGCAGCCCATGCAGTGCCACACCCGTACGTAACCGCGGGTGTGGCAGGTCTATCTCGACCACCGATTTGATCCTGCCCGGGCGTGGCTCCAGCACCACAACCCGATCAGCCAGGTATGTTGCCTCCTCGGCATCGTGGGTCACCAGCAAAGTTGTGATACCTGCTCGTTCGCGAATGGCCAGCAGCTCGTCTTGCAGTTGCTGGCGGGTCAGAGCATCCAGGGCGCCGAACGGCTCGTCGAGCAGCAGGATACGCGGGCTGGCCACAAGGCCACGGGCGATCGCCACGCGCTGCGCCATGCCGCCCGATAGCTGGTGTGGATAGGCCGACTCGAAGCCGACCAGTCCCACCAGTTGCACGAATTCATGCACCCGCCTGGCGCGTTCACCCTGGGTGAGCGACTCGTTGACCAGCCCCAAGGCAATGTTCTGTTCCACGTTCAACCACGGGAACAGCCGGTGCTCCTGGAACACGATGCCGCGTTCGCCACCAATGCCGCTGACCGCTTGGCCGTCGACACGGATGCTGCCGCTGTATTCGGTATCAAGCCCCACCAGCAAGCGCAGCAAGGTGGATTTGCCACAACCGGATGCGCCGACGATGGCAATGAACTCACCTTCGTTGATCGACAGGTTGAAGTTGCGGATAGCTTCGAACGGCTGGCCGTCCACGCTGAACACCTTGCCGACCCCCTCGAAGCTGACCAGAGGCGGGGTGCTGTTGGGCTGGTTGGCCGCCTGCAGGTGGGCCGTGTTGAATGCGTTCATGCGGTTCTCCAGCGCGTAGCGCGCGATTCGAGGCGTTGTCCAAGGGTGCCGAGCAGGGCGCCGACCAGGCCGATCAGGACCATGGCAGCCATCACCTGGTCCATGCGGAACAGTTGCTGGGCACCGATCATCAGGCTGGCGATGCCGCCGTCCGACGGCATGAAGTATTCCGCGCCGATGGTGCCCAGCCAGGCGTAGATCAGCGACAGGCGCAGGCCGGCGAAAATCGCCGGTGCCGCGCCGGGCAGCACCAGCAGGCGCAGGCGCTGCCACAGGTTCAGGCGCAGGGTGCGGGCCGCTTCGCCCAGCTGTGGCGACAGGCTGGCGATACCGCGCTGGGTAGCGATCAGCAGCGGGAAGAAGGCGGCCAGGCCAACGAACACAAGCTTGGCCCCTTCACCCAGCCCGAACCACGCAGTGAGCAAAGGCACCCAAGCAAACAGCGCCACCTGGCGCAAGGCCGACAGGCTCGGCCCGAAGAGGCGTTCGGCTGTGCTGGAGAGCCCCAGCAGCAATCCGGCCAGCAAGCCCGCGGCGCCGCCCAGCAACAGGCCGCTCAGGGTGCGTTGCAGGCTCAGCAACAAGGCTTGCGGCAGCGACCCATCGGCCAGGCCGACGAGCAGCGTGCGCACTACCTCCAATGGCGAGGTGAGGATGTTCGGGTCAACCCAGCCGAAGCTGTTGCTGGCCTGCCACAGCACCACTATCCCCAGTGGCAGCAGCAGGCTTTGCCAGCCGCGCGGCAGAGGCCCGCGCTGCTGCTCGCCAGTGGCCGGTTGCGGCCAATACAGCAGGCGCTTTTCCAGCGCTGAGAAGCTGCGCTCCAGCGCGGCGCCGACCAGGCCGATCACCAGGATGCACAGCATCACCAGGTCGAGCATGAACAGCTGTCGCCCCCAAACCATCAGGTACCCGATCCCTTCGCTGGAGGCCAGCAACTCGACCGCCAACAGCGATGTCCAGCCAGTAGCCAGGGCCAGGCGCACGCCCGTGAGGAAGGCGGGCAGGGCAGCTGGCAGCAACAGGCGCAGGAACAGCAGGTGCTTTGGCAGGCGCAGAGCCGCAGCGGCCTCGCGCAGTTTTGGCTGGGCATCGCGTACACCCACCAGCGTGTGCAAGGTCACGGGGACCACCACGGCTTTTACCAGCACCACCAGCTTGAGCAGCTCGCCGATGCCGAAGAACAACATGAACAACGGAATCCAGGCCAGGGTGGGGACCTGGGCAAGCGCCACGAACGTCGGCAGTACCAGCGTCTGCGCCCGGCGCGAAGCACCCAGCCATACCCCCAGCAGCAGGCCGCTGGCAATGCCCGCCGCCAACCCCCAGAACAGCCGTTGCAGGCTTATCCACAGGTGCCCCCACAGCTCGCCGGAGCCAAACTCCAGTGCGCTTTGCCACACCAGTGCCGGTGCCGGCAGGATCTGCTCGCTCATCCAGTGCTGGCGGCTCGCCACCCCCCAAAGCAGTGCAATCATCACAGGCAACAACCAGGGAAGAACCCGTTTCCCAGAGCGTATGCGATCCCTGTGGGAGCGGCCTTGCGCCGCGAATGGGTCGCGTAGCGGCCCCCCCCGATTCCTGCTCAGCACTCCATTCATCGGCCATCTCTCGAAGCGTTGTTAGGTTATTCACTTATGGAATTAAAAAAACTATAAAGTGATCTTCAAGAGATAAGAGCATGCGTTCCCTGCATACGGAAGCCCTGTTGCGTTGCGTTTTCCTCATATTTTCCATGCGTTTTCCGCAAGCTCCCCGCAGCCCCGCATGTCGCCTGATTTATGCCTTCCAGTTACTGAAAGATGAAGTTTTGATCTTTGTAGGTTCTAACCAGACCTGCCTAGCTTCTGGCCAAAGCGCCGGCCATCGCCGGTGGCAGCCTGCCAAGGAGCCTTGCCATGAAAACCCCGTTGCGCCACCTGATTACCGCCCTTGGGCTGGCTTTCACCCTCGGTGCCCACGCGGCTGAACCCGCCAAGCCAGAAAGCATTCGCATCGCCGTGCCCGACCTCAGTGCCGGCAGCAAGCCCAGCGCCGGTGGCGTGGTCGATGTGCTGCGTGACCAGCAGCTACTGGAGAAGGCATTTGCCAAGGACGGCATCCGCATCGACTGGCACTTCTTCAAAGGCGCCGGGCCCGTGGTGAACGAGGCGTTGGCAAACGGCCAGGCTGACTTCGCCTATCTGGGCGACCTGGCCGCGATCGTCGGCAAGGCCAATGGCCTGGACACCCGCGTGCTGTCGGCTGGCGTGCGTGGGGTCAAGAGCTACCTGGGCGTGGTGCCCGGCTCTGGCATCAAGACCCTGCAAGACCTCAAGGGCAAGCGCGTGGCGGTGTTCCGCGGCACAGCCAACCAGCTGTCGTTCGCCAGCGCCCTGGCCAGCCAGGGGCTTTCCGAGCGTGAGCTGAAAGTGATCAACCTGGATTTAAACGCCGCCAATGCTGCGCTGGCCGCCAAACAGATCGACGCCACCTGGGGTTTGTCGAACCTGCTGTCTTTGCGAGAGCGCGGGCTGGTCGAGCTCCCGGTCAATTCGCGTGACCTGGAAGGGGCCGGCAGCACTCAGGCGGTGCTGCTGGGCACCGGCGATTTCATCCGTAAATACCCCGAGCTGGTCCAGCGCCTGATCAATGCCCAGCAGCAAGCCAGTGCCTGGCTGCGCGATGAACACAACCGCCAGGCCTATATCGATCTGGTGGCCAGCAACGCCAACTGGCCGCGCAACATCCTCAGCGATGACCTGGCCAAGGAAGACCTTGCCCATTACTTCGATCCACGCCTGGACGCTGACTTCGTAGGCCAGCTGCAGCAGGGCGTAGACCTGGCCGCCAAGGAGCGCCTGATCCGCCGTGGCTTCCAGGTAGCCGACTGGGTCGAGCCACGCTTCCTCGATGCGGCGCTGCAACAGGAACAGCCCGTGCAGGCCGCCCGTTGAACCTTCAAAAACCCGACAATGACCGCAAGGACCATGACCATGAGCAATGCCGCCCTGGCCACCGCGCCACAAGCCCTTGAACTCGACATTCACCCGGTTGCCGGCCGTATCGGCGCGGAAATTCGCGGGGTCAGGCTGTCCGCCGACCTCGATTCCGCCACCATCGAGGCCATCCAGGCTGCACTGGTGCAGCACAAGGTGATCTTCTTCCGTGATCAGACCCACCTGGATGACCAAAGCCAGGAAGGCTTTGCCAAACGGCTTGGCGAGCCGGTAGCCCACCCCACCGTGCCGGTGGTGGATGGCACCAGCTACCTGCTGCAACTCGATGGCGCCGAAGGCCAGCGGGCCAACTCCTGGCACACCGACGTGACGTTCGTCGACGCCTACCCCAAGGCTTCGATCCTACGTAGCGTGGTAGCGCCGGCTTCGGGTGGCGATACCGTTTGGGCCAACACGGCTGCGGCTTATCAGGAGCTGCCCGAGCCGCTGCGCGAACTGGCCGACAAGCTGTGGGCGGTGCACAGCAACGAATACGACTACGCCAGCATCAAGCCCGACGTGGACCCGGCCAAGCTGGAGCGCTACCGCAAGGTGTTCACCTCCACGGTGTACGAAACCGAACACCCGGTGGTGCGCGTACACCCGATCAGCGGAGAGCGGGCGCTGCAACTGGGGCATTTCGTGAAACGCATCAAAGGCTATTCGCTGGCGGATTCGCAGCACCTGTTTGCTGTGCTGCAAGGGCATGTGACGCGCCTGGAGAACACTGTGCGCTGGCGCTGGCAGGCGGGGGATGTGGCGATCTGGGATAACCGCGCGACGCAGCATTATGCGGTGGATGACTACGGGACCCAGCCACGGGTGGTACGGCGTGTGACCTTGGCGGGAGAGGTGCCGGTGGGCGTGGATGGCCAATTGAGCCGGACTACCCGCAAGGGCTGAGCCCAGTAGAGAACCCTGTGTAGGAGCAGCACAAGGCTGCTCCTACATCTGGCTTCGCACGCCTTCACATTTCGGTATCACAGGCAATCAACTGCCTGACCAGCCCCTGCGCCAACGGCGACAAGCCATACCCCACCCGGCTTACCACCCCATAGCGGGTATGGCACGCCTCTTCCTGCTCCGGTGTCAGGTCAGCCAGCTTCAACTGCACCAGCCCGCCCTCGCGTTGATACGGCCGCAAATTGGCATTGCAGGCAATGCCGATGGTGTCCGAATGCATCACCACATTCAGCAACGCATACCCGTGCTCGCACTCCACCGCTGGCAAGAAGTCCTGGCGCCCGCTGAGGTCGCTGAGGATCTTGCGGATGTTCGGCGGGCGGAAGGTAGTGGCCATCGGGTAGTCGAACAGGTCGCGTGCCTGCACGGCCTCCTGCTCGGTCAAAGGGTGCCCGGCGCGGCAGCAGAAATGCCAGCGTTGTGGCGTCAGCTTGTGCACCTGATAGTCCGGGTCGGACTCGAACTGGCGCGTGTCGGCGACAAAGAACTCGATCTCTTCGGCAACCAGCTTGCGGTTCAGCGCCTGCCAGTTGTCCACCTGGAAGCAGGTGCGCGCCGCCGGGTACTCGGCCACGAAGCGCGCCACCGCCCGCGGCACCAGGCCACCGGCTGGCGCAGGGCCCGAGCCAAAGCGCACCACCCCGGTCGTGGCGCCGTTGAACTGGTGGATCTCATTGACCAGATTGTGCGCCCCATGCACCAGCCGCCGCGAATGCTCCAGCACCAGCAAGCCTTGGCGGGTGGGCGCCAGTTCCTTGCTGGCGCGGTCGACCAGGCGGCAGCC
This sequence comes from Pseudomonas sp. PvP089, assembly GCF_017875165.1. Taxonomy (NCBI): domain Bacteria; kingdom Pseudomonadati; phylum Pseudomonadota; class Gammaproteobacteria; order Pseudomonadales; family Pseudomonadaceae; genus Pseudomonas; species Pseudomonas sp. PvP089. The sequence continues at coordinate 6,141,871 of NZ_JAGGME010000001.1, read as the reverse complement.
GATGTTGTGCTCCAGGGTCTGGATACTGCGGCTGAAGGCCGATTGCGACAGGTTCACCGCCGCCGCAGCGGCCACGAAACTGCGGTGCTCGACAAGGGCGATGTAGTGGCGCAGCTGACGCAGATCGATATGCATTTTCTACATTAAAACCTTCGGTCAAATGCAATTGCTGACAAGGGTGAGTCCCCTTATAAAGGGTGTTACTTATTCCACTAAATATGAATTACAAATATTTATATCACTTAAAAGAATATAAGCCCGACTGACCGCGATTCGGTTCCGCCAACGGAAATGCTCGCCAGGGCCCACGCCTCAAGGAGCATTTGCATGTCCGGACTTTCTCGTTGGCCTGCGCGCGCGTCGCGTTTCACCTTGCAACCCTTGGCCGCCGGCGTGCTACTGGCGGCGTCCTCTGGCAGCTTCGCCGAAGAGCCGGTCAGCGCCACCCCGGCGGTGGAGCAGGAGGCCAAGCTCGGCACCGTCACGGTCAATGCCCGCCGCCGCGAGGAAACCGCGCAAAGCGTGCCCACGCCGATCAGCGTGCTGGACAGCGAAACCCTGGAAACCCAGCGCATCTACCGCGTGCAGGATTTGCAACAACTGGTACCCAGCACCAACGTCGCCTACGTGCATGCCCGTCAGTCGAGCATCTCGATCCGTGGCCTGGGCAACAATCCGGCCAGTGATGGCCTGGAGGGCAGCGTCGGCATCTACCTGGACAACGTCTACCTCGGCCGCCCCGGCATGGCGGTATTCGACCTGCTGGATGTGGAGCAACTGGAAGTGCTGCGCGGCCCGCAGGGCACGCTATTCGGCAAGAACACTACGGCCGGCGTGCTCAACATCACTACGCGCAAGCCGACCTTCCACCGCGAAGGCAGCATCCAGCAGTCGATTGGCGAAGACGGCTATCTGCAAACCCAAGGCAGCTTCTCGGGGCCGATCAGCGAGACCCTGGCCGGGCGCATCAGTGCCTACCGCACCGAAGACGACGGCTATGTGAAGAACATCCACAACGGTGACGACCTCAACGGCGGCAAGCGCCAAGGCTTCCGCACACAATTGCTGTTCAAGCCCAGCGAAACATTCAACCTGCGCTGGATTGGCGAATACAACGAAGAAGACTCCAACAACGGCATCCTCAGCCTGTACAGCACCGGCCCCACCATCAATGGCGTCAACCGCTACGAAAGCCTGGCCGCCCAGGCGGGCGCGACGCTGGTGTCGGGCAAGGATCGCAAGGTCAATTTCGACGCCGACCAGCAGGTGACGGTGTTCCAGGGCGGCACTTCGGTGGAGGCCAACTGGACCTTGCCCAATGATTTCACCCTGACTTCGATCACTGCCTACCGCTGGTGGGACTTCACCCCGCGCAACGACGATGGTCTTGACGTACCGGTGTTCTACAGCGCCGGGGTTTCGGTACGTGACAAGCAGTACTCGCAGGAAATCCGCCTGGCTTCGCCTACGGGTGGCGCCTTCGACTACGTGCTGGGTGCCTATTACTTCAAGCAGGACCTGGACAACAAATCCTTTACTTACTACGGGCCGCAGGCGGATGTCTGGAACCTCACACCGGCCGGTGCGCTGAACAACGTCAACAGCATTGGTGACGGGCACATCGATACCGACAGCTATGCGTTGTTCGCCCAGGGCACCTGGCATGTCACCGACCGCCTGGACTTCACCGCCGGCGTGCGCGGTACCTATGAAGAAAAGAGCGCCTGGGTGACCCGCGACGCACCTGACGGCGGCACCGCTGTAACCGGGGCCGCTGCTGCCGCGCGCCAAGCCCGGATAGGGGCCTACGATTCGGGCGACCTCAACCAGTACAGCTTCAGCCCTTCCGGCCTGTTGGGCCTGAGCTACCGTTTCAACGAGCAGCTGCTGGGCTATGCCACCCTGACCCACGGTGAGAAGTCTGGTGGCGTCAACCTTACTGTTGGCGCTGCACCACGGCTGGGCACCGATTCGCTGCTGGTGGGTACCGAGCGGGTAAACAACGCCGAACTGGGCCTGAAAAGCACCCTGTTCGACGGTCGCCTGCAACTCAACAGCAACCTGTTCTGGGCCGAGGTGCATGGCTACCAGGCCAACGTTTACGACCAGATCAACCGCGTGCAGTACCTGGCCAACGCCGGCAGCGTGCGCTCGCGCGGCCTGGAGTTCGAAGCCACGGCGCTGCCGATCCGCGGCCTCACGGTCAACTTCAACGGCTCGTGGAACGACGTGCGCTACACCGAATACAAGGATGCCCCATGCCCGCCTGAGGTGAGCCTGGCCAATGCCACCGCCACCTGCGACCTGTCCGGCCACCAGGTGGTCGGCGCCTCCAAGTACATCGCCAACCTCAACACCCAGTACAAGTGGCAAGCCACCGAGCATGTCGAGCCTTACGTCACTGCCAGCTATGCCTTCCGCTCGAAGGCCGTGGGCACCATCGATGATTCCGATTTCGGCCAGATCCCCAGCTATGCGCTGGTCAACCTTTCCGCCGGTGTGCGCCTGGACCAGGGCGATGGCGTGGTCGACCTGTCGCTGTGGGTGAAAAACGCCGGCGACAAAACCTACTTCACCAGCCTGTGGAACTCCGCCAACGGTGGCTATGCCGGCGTGCTCGGCACCCCGCGCACCTTCGGCGCCACTGCCCGTTACGACTTCTGAGCACAAGGAGCTTTGCCATGAATGCCAAGACCGAAACCCCTGCACTGCCTGAAGGCGCCTGCCTGACCGCCAAGGTTCCCGAGCGTGACGAGGCGCTGCTCGGCGATGTGGTTGTGAACCCGTACCGCCTGGCGCCGCTGACCGCGATCATCCGCGACGGCGGGCGCAGCCTGAGTGATGCGCATGTGCGTGTACTGGGGCGTGGCGAGCGCGGTGTGGACATTGTCTATGACGTGTCTGACCGTTCGTTGTGGACCTACGGCGGCATCCCGGTATTCGGGCTGTACCCGGACTACGTCAACCAGGTCGAGGTGACCTACAAGCTCGACGGCGAGCGCATTCGCGAGCAGTACCAGATCTACGCCCCGGCCGTGCGCCTGCCGGTGGTGGCCAGGCAGACCGCCGCGTTGCCGGAAGTGCAGCCGGTCAAGGTAGCGCCAGGCTTTGAAAAGCGCCTGTACCTGTTCAACCACCTGCAGGGTGACATCCCGGGCGGCCGCGCCTTCAAGTGGAATGCCCTGGGTGGCGCAGCGGAATGGGACCAGGTGGGCAACAACTGGATTGCCGACAGCAATGGCGATGTGCGCTGGTACCTGGATATCGAACAGATCCACGACTCCAACCGTCGCGATGGCTTGGGCGGCACCATGGGCTTCCAGCAGACCCGCGACGGCAAGCTCATCTGGGGCCAGGGCCAGACCTACTCCAAGTACGACCTGCTGGGTCGGCGCATCTGGCAGCGCAGCCTGCCCGACAAGTTCGCCGACTTCTCCCACGAAATCCGCGAAACCGCCAACGGCACCTACCTGCTGCGGGTGGGCACCAGCGACTACCGGCGCCCCGACGGCAAACGTGTACGTTCGATTCGCGACCACATCATCGAGGTCAGTGAGGCCGGGGACGTACTGGACTTCTGGGACCTCAACCAGATCCTCGACCCCTACCGTGGCGATCTGCTGGAAACGTTGGGTAAAGCGGCTATCCAGTTGCCGGAAGGGGTGCAGAAGCAAGACGAGCGTCTGGCGAATGAACTGGCCGAGGGCGACTTGCCCTTCGGCGACACCCCGGGGGTGGGTACCGGGCGCAACTGGGCACACGTCAATGCCATCGATTACGACGCCGATGACGACAGCATCATCGTTTCAGCACGGCATCAGGGCGTGGTGAAGATTGGTCGCGACAAGCAGGTGAAGTGGATTCTGGCCTCGCCCCAAGGCTGGCCTGAGCGCCTGCGCGATAAAGTGCTGACGCCGGTTGCGAGCGCAAGCTTCGACTGGTCGTGGACCCAGCACACCGCCTGGCTGACCGGCAAAGGCACGCTGACGGTGTTCGATAACGGCTGGGGGCGCGACTTTGCGCCAACCAGGCTTGCCGGCAACTACAGCCGGGCGGTGGAGTACCGTATCGACGAGGCCAAGGGCACGGTCGAGCAGGTGTGGGAGTACGGCAAGGAGCGTGGCGACGAGTGGTACAGCCCGGTGACCTCGGTGGTGGCTTACCGGCCAGAGACCGACACCCAGTTCATCTATTCGGCTTCGGTGAACTTCCTGACCCCCGAGAAACTGACCACCACCGTGCTCAACGAAGTACGGCGCGGGACCCAGGAGGTGCTGGTGGAGTTGAAGGTGCATAGCCGGCAGCCGGGCAGTGTTGGCTACCGGGCTCTGGTGATCGACCTGGCCAAGGCATTCTGATCCATCCCCTTCGGGAGGGCCGTCGGTCCTCCCTTCACATTTCCTTCAGCCCGTTCGTCTAACCTGTACTGGCCCTTTCGCGGGCACGCCCGCTCCCACAGGTACCCCACCGGTCTCCAATTCGGTGCAGTACCTGTGGGAGCGGGCGTGCCCGCGAAGAGGCCGGTTGCCACTACCCAAATGATGAAATTTCCGCCCGGCTGTTCAACCATTCGTTCTTTTTTTCGAACAGCCTATTGTCCAACACCCCAGCAGCCGCTTAGCATTCGTTTGAGATTTCAAACGCTCGATGCCCTGCCTTGGGCGCTTTTCAACAATCAACAATTCGGGAAGCCGACATGCAGCTCAAAGACGCTCAGTTGTTCCGCCAGCAAGCCTACATCAATGGTGAGTGGCTGGATGCGGACAATGGCCAGACCATCAAGGTGACCAACCCGGCCACCGGTGAAGTCATCGGCACCGTGCCGAAGATGGGTACCGCGGAAACCCGCCGTGCCATCGAAGCTGCCGACAAGGCCCTGCCGGCTTGGCGTGCACTGACCGCCAAAGAGCGTTCGGCCAAGCTGCGTCGCTGGTTCGAACTGATGATCGAGAACCAGGACGACCTGGCTCGCCTGATGACCACCGAACAAGGTAAGCCACTGGCCGAAGCCAAGGGCGAAATCGCCTACGCCGCCTCGTTCATCGAGTGGTTCGCCGAAGAGGCCAAGCGCGTCTACGGTGACACCATCCCGGGCCACCAGCCAGACAAGCGCCTGATCGTCATCAAACAGCCAATCGGTGTTACCGCGGCCATCACCCCGTGGAACTTCCCGGCCGCCATGATCACCCGTAAAGCCGGCCCGGCCCTGGCCGCTGGCTGCACCATGGTGCTCAAGCCTGCTTCGCAAACCCCTTACTCCGCCCTGGCCCTGGTCGAGCTGGCCCACCGTGCCGGTATCCCGGCTGGCGTGCTGAGCGTCGTGACCGGCAGCGCTGGCGAAGTTGGCGGCGAACTGACCGGCAACTCCCTGGTACGCAAGCTGTCCTTCACCGGCTCGACCGAAATCGGTCGCCAGCTGATGCAAGAGTGCGCCAAGGACATCAAGAAGGTTTCCCTGGAGCTGGGTGGCAACGCCCCCTTCATCGTGTTCGACGATGCCGACCTGGACAAGGCGGTTGAAGGCGCGATCATCTCCAAGTACCGCAACAACGGCCAGACCTGCGTCTGCGCCAACCGTATCTACGTGCAGGACGGCGTTTATGACGCGTTCGCCCAGAAGCTGGCCGCTGCAGTTGCCAAGCTGAAGATCGGTAACGGCCTGGAAGACGGCACCACCACGGGCCCGCTGATCGACGGTAAAGCTGTCGCCAAGGTTCAGGAACACATCGAAGACGCCGTCTCCAAAGGCGCCAAGGTGCTGTCCGGTGGCAAGCTGATCGAAGGCAACTTCTTCGAGCCGACCATCCTGGTCGACGTGCCTAAAACCGCCGCTGTCGCCAAGGAAGAGACCTTCGGCCCACTGGCGCCGCTGTTCCGCTTCAAAGACGAAGCCGAAGTCATCGCCATGTCCAACGACACCGAGTTCGGCCTGGCTTCGTACTTCTATGCCCGCGACATGAGCCGTGTGTTCCGTGTTGCCGAAGCCCTGGAATACGGCATGGTGGGTATCAACACCGGCCTGATCTCCAACGAAGTGGCACCGTTTGGTGGCATCAAGGCTTCGGGCCTGGGCCGCGAAGGTTCCAAATACGGTATCGAGGACTACCTCGAAATCAAATACCTGTGCATCAGCGTCTGATAGCACGGTAAAGGCTTTACCTCTGCCAGCGGGGCGCGAGAGCGACGTCTCGCTGGCCTTTTTTACATCGCAGTACCTGGTGGCCAGGGCGTTTACGGCAGTCGATCAACGAATACTGTGCGCGAGCACTCCCAGCCACCCCCGAATAAAAGCGCCATTCCTGTCGGCGCAATGAGGGCATTATGAGCAAGACCAACGAATCCTTGATGCAACGTCGTGTAGCTGCCGTCCCACGTGGCGTTGGCCAGATCCACCCGATCTTCGTCGACACCGCGAAGAACTCGACCGTGATCGACGTTGAAGGCCGCGAACTGATCGACTTCGCCGGCGGCATCGCAGTACTGAACACCGGCCACCTGCACCCGAAAGTGGTTGCAGCCGTGCAAGAGCAGCTGACCAAAGTCAGCCACACCTGCTTCCAGGTGCTGGCCTACGAACCCTACGTAGAGCTGTGCGAAAAGATCAACAAGCTGGTCCCAGGCGACTTCGACAAGAAGACCCTGCTGGTCACCACCGGCTCCGAAGCCGTTGAAAACGCCGTCAAGATCGCCCGTGCTGCCACTGGCCGTGCTGGCGTCATCGCCTTCACCGGCGGCTACCACGGCCGTACCATGATGACGCTGGGCCTGACCGGCAAGGTCGTGCCGTACTCCGCTGGCATGGGCCTGATGCCAGGCGGCATCTTCCGCGCCCTGTTCCCGAGCGAACTGCACGGTATCAGCGTTGACGACGCGATTGCTTCGGTCGAGCGCATCTTCAAGAACGACGCCGAGCCGCGTGACATCGCCGCGATCATCCTCGAGCCGGTACAAGGCGAAGGCGGCTTCCTGCCAGCGCCGAAAGAGCTGATGAAGCGCCTGCGCGCGCTGTGCGACCAGCACGGCATCCTGCTGATCGCCGACGAAGTTCAGACGGGTGCTGGCCGTACCGGTACCTTCTTCGCCATGGAACAGATGGGCGTTGCGCCTGACCTGACCACCTTCGCCAAATCCATCGCTGGCGGCTTCCCGCTGGCCGGTGTGTGCGGCAAGGCCGAGTACATGGACGCCATCGCCCCGGGCGGCCTGGGCGGCACCTACGCCGGTTCGCCGATCGCTTGCGCCGCGGCCCTGGCCGTGATCGAAGTGTTCGAAGAAGAAAAACTGCTGGACCGCAGCAAGGCTGTAGGTGAGCGCCTGACCGCTGGCCTGCGCGAAATCCAGAAGAAGCACCCGATCATCGGCGACGTCCGTGGTCTGGGCTCGATGATTGCTGTTGAAGTCTTCGAGAAAGGCACTCACACCCCGAACGCTGCTGCTGTTGGCCAGGTTGTTGCCAAGGCACGCGACAAGGGTCTGATCCTGCTGTCCTGCGGCACCTACGGCAACGTTCTGCGTATCCTGGTACCGCTGACTGCCGAAGACGCACTGCTGGACAAAGGCCTGGCCATCATCGAAGAGTGCTTCGCTGAACTCGCTTGATGTGACGCGCTTCTGAAAAAACCCGCTTCGGCGGGTTTTTTTTGTGCCCTGAAAAGCCATGTGGCGCTATGGTTGTCGGAGGACTGGCTTTGGAAGCTGCGACGGAACGTGTGTCAGGCTATTCAGGAGTAGTTGGCGATGAACGCTGCAGACCCCACCCCACCCAGCGTACTGATTGTGGAAGGCGACCCGTGGGTGCGTGACATGCTCAGCGAGATGCTGCTCAGTGTGCGCTGCGATGCCCGCCTGCAGGTGTGCGCCGATGGGGCGCAGGCACTCAGCGCGCTGTCCAGCAAGCCAGACCTGATTATCGCCGCCCGCGAGCTGGCCGGTGTCGATGGCCTGGACCTGTTGCGCAAGGTGCGCGCCAAAGGGCCGGGCTTGCCGTTCATCCTCATGAGCAACCGCAGCGACAGCGCCAGTGTGCGCGAGGTGTTGCCCCTGCACCCCACTGCCTACCTGAGCAAACCCCTGAACCTGGACAACCTGCGCAAGCGCCTGGAAGAGCTGCTGCTGGCCGTTGGCGAAGAAATCGCCTGCCCGGTGCCGGCGTTGCAGGCAGGTGCCAGCCTGCCCACCTACCTTGAGCAGCGCCGTGCTACCGCCGATGGCGGGCCGCTGTTGGCCGACGTGCAGGTGGCGATCAAGCGGGCGCTCAACCCTCAGGGCCTGAACCTGAAGGTGCTCGAAGAGGAAGTGCGTAACGACCCTCAGGTTACCGCCGTCCTTATCGCGGCTGCCAACAGCGCTGCGTTGCACCGTGAAGCGCCGGTGCAAACCTTGCTGCAGGCCCTGAACAAGCTTGGCAGCACCCAGAGCATGAATCTGATTCTGGGCATGACCCTCAAGCGCAGTGCACGGCTCAGCGACCCGTTGCTGGCGCAGCACGCGGCCGGGTATTGGCAGCTTTCACTGCATACGGCCGAATATGGCCGTACATTGGCGCGCATGCTCGAGCTGGACGAAGGGCGCTGCTATTGCGCGGGGTTGCTGCATTGCCTGGGCGACCTGGCCGTGTTGCGCTGCCTGCAAGAGTGGCGGTTGGCCGGGGGCGAGCTAGACGAACATAACGTGCAGCAATCGTTGGATGAGTTCGGAGCAGCGTTCGGCTCGGCGCTGCGGACACGCTGGCGTTTGCCGCTGGCCTTGCGCGAATTGATCGCGGCGATCTACCAGTTGGGCGGCGGCGTGTATTCGCGGGAGATCCTGGCCATGAACCTGGCGGGGCAGTTGTCGCGGCTGCCGGCCGAGCAGGGGCTGGAGAAAGTGGCCAGTGGCAAGACCGCGCGCTTGCTGAAGATGGGCCTGCCGGAGCTGAACCGGCTGCGCAAGGTGGATAACCCGGAGGTGAAGCCCCAGGAAGAGCCGCCTGTGGCGGAGGCTGAAGCGCCCAGCTGAGATGTTGGGGCCGCTTTGCAGCCCCAGTCATACCATTACCTGCGCAGGATGGGTCAGCCGCGGACGATCTGGTTCTTGCCTTGCCGCTTGGCTTGGTACATCGCCGCATCGGCCCGGGCATACAGGCTGTCCAGTGCCACATCTTCTTCGGTCAGCCCGGTCAGCCCCTGGCTCACCGTCACCCCGTACGTCTGCTCACCGTGGATGAAACTCAACCGCTGGATCTGCCGCTGCAAGCGTTCGGCAATCTGCTCGGCCACCTGCGTATTGCAACCGGGGAACACGGCCGCAAACTCCTCGCCGCCAATGCGCCCGAACAGGTCGCCACGGCGTAGCACGGCCTTGCCGCTGTCGGCGATGTGTTGCAGTACCTGGTCACCTTCCTGGTGGCCGTAGCTGTCGTTGATGCGTTTGAAGTCGTCGATGTCCAGCAGCAGGAAGGCCAGCGGTGTACCGTCTTCTCGGGCGCTGTCGAAGGCCTGCTGGGCGCATTCGAAGAAGTGCCTGCGGTTGCTGCTCTGGGTCAGCACGTCAGTGGTGGCCAGGCGCTGCAGTTCGCCTTCAAGCTGCTTCTTCTCGGTGATGTCTTCGGCGATACCGACAATGATTACCCGGTCGCCCACGTGTTGCTGGTTGATATAGCACTTGTCGCTCAGCCAGCGCAGTTGCCCGTCGGCATTCAGGATGCGGTACTCGCGGTCTTCCACAGCGCCCTTGAGCAGCACTTGGGCCAGGCTGCGCTCGGCGAACTCGAGGTCGTCAGGGTAGATACTGTCACGCCATTCGTTGTAATCGGCCAGCAACAGGCTGACCGGGCGGCCGAAGATGCGTTCGTATGCGGGGCTTACGTACAGCACCTGACGAGTTTCCCAGTCAAATGCCCAGAGCACCGCGTTGACGCTGTCCAGCAACGAACTGAACAGCTGATCGCGCTCGCTCAGGCGGGCTACCTCGCCTTGGGCGTGCAGGAGCGCAAGTAAAGTCTTGGCGGCTTCGGGAGGCGGGGTGCCGGGCAATGTCGTTGGAATATTCTTGGCCATGTGCACGAAGCGGGTCTCGACGTAAAAGCGTGCGGCCAGCATCCGGCCCGCCACGCGGGCGATGTGCCAAATTTGAGTGGAGTCGAGGTGGCTAAGTTCCGAACGGCACGCACCGAAATGGGGCGTGCCGATCAACGGCGGTCAGGCGCCGGTCGGGCGCAGGGAGTAGGTCTTGAGTTGTGCTGCGAAGTCGCGCAGGGCGTGGATGCCGCTGGTTTCGGCCTCGTGTATCCAGTCCTTCATGGCAGCCAGCATGTCGTGGCCGTTGGCGCTGGTGCGCGCCCAGATCTGCTGCAGGGCCAGGCGCTTTTCGTAAATGGTCTTCAGCGCCTGGCTATGGGCAAGCATGGACTCGATACGCACATGGTGGCGGTCTTCCAACAAGCTGGTTTCACGCGACAGCAGGCGCTTGGCGCGGCGGAAGTGGTGGCGCACCGAAGCGTCCACCCGGGCCAGCTCCTGCTTGACCAGCGGGCCGATCACCAGCTTGCGGTACTGGGCCATGATCTGGAAGCGGTTGTTGAGGATAGCCATGGCGGTGTCCATGTCCAGGCTTGCCTTGCCGGCCACCCGGTGGGCGATTGGCGCCACGCGCTGCACCTTGGCCAGGCGCAGCAGGCAAAACAGGCGTATCCACGCCCAGCCCATGTCGAACTCCCAACGCTTGACCGACAGCTTGGCCGAGTTGGGGTAGGTGTGGTGGTTGTTGTGTAGCTCTTCGCCCCCGATGACGATGCCCCAAGGCACCAGGTTGGTGGCAGCATCGCGGCATTCGAAGTTGCGATAGCCGAGGGCATGGCCCAGGCCGTTGACCACACCGGCGGCCCAGAATGGAATCCACATCATCTGTACAGCCCAGATGGTGATGCCGGCGGTACCGAACAGCAGCAGGTCGATCACCGCCATCAGCGCGATCCCACCCAGCTTGTAGCGCGAGTAGAGGTTGCGCTCGATCCAGTCATCCGGGCAGTTTTTGCCATAGATGCGCAGGGTTTCGGGGTTGCGCGCCTCTTCACGGTACAGCTCGGCACCCTTGCGCAGCACCGTGCCCAGGCCCTTGTACACCGGGCTGTGCGGGTCGTCGGGGGTTTCGCACTTGGCGTGATGCTTGCGGTGGACGGCGGTCCATTCACGGGTGTTCTGCGCCGTGGTCAGCCACAGCCAGAAGCGGAAGAAATGCTTGAGCGCGCCATTGAGCTCCAGGGCCCGGTGCGCGGAGTAGCGATGCAGGTAGACCGTGACGCTGACAATGGTCACGTGGGTCATCAGCAGAGTGATGCCGACCAGTTGCCAGGCCGACAAGTCGAGCAGGCCGTTATACCACATAGATGTAAATACCCTCGAAATGCGGGGGGAAGGGCTGATTATCCCTTGGCGGGGAAATAAAACCAGTCAACCGTTTAGATAGGAGGTCACGACATGTTTCAGCCTTTATAATGCCCACTCCTTTTTGATGGGCTTTTCCACCCGACATGTCTGTTTCCGTTCGCGACGCCTTGCGCATGGCTGCGCTGTATGTGGTGCTCTCGATCCTCTGGCTGGCGCTGGCCGAGGTGATGCTGCACGGCATGGCTGACGATCCCCTGGCACTGGCCGTGGGGCGGCAGATCAATGTGGTGCTGTGGGTGTTGTTCAGTGCCGTGCTGATCTATGTTTCGAGGGTGCGGCTGCTGAACTTCATCGGCATTGGTGCGCGCTTGCGCTGCGAGGACCGCGAGCGGCTGCGCATGGCTGCTGCAGTGTTCGACAGTACCCTCGAAGGTGTGCTGGTCACCGACCGCCAGGGCCTGATTGTGCACGTCAATCGTGCCTTCATGCGCATCACCGGCTACCAGCAGGATGAGGTGATCGGCCAGCGCCCGAGCAAGTTCAAATCGGGCCGCCACGGCCAGGCGTTCTACCAGCAGATCTTTGCCACCCTGGCCGAGCAGGGGGAGTGGAGCGGCGAAATCTGGAACCGGCGCAAAAGCGGCGAAATCTATCCGCAATGGCAGACCATCTGCGCCATCCGCGATGACGACGGTGAGCTGAGCCATTACGTGGCGGTGTTCAGTGATATCAGTGCGATCAAGCATTCGGAGCAGGAACTGGCCTACCTGGCCCACCACGATCCGCTCACCGGCCTGCCCAACCGCCTGCTGTTCACCGACCGGGTCGAGCAGGCCCTGGCGGCCGCTCAGGCCAACAAGCGCGGTTGTGCCCTGCTGCTGTTGGACCTGGACCATTTCCAGAGTATCAACGACGGCCTGGGCCACACCATCGGTGATCAGTTGCTGAAGCTGGTGGGCGAGCGCCTGGGCGAGGTGCTGGGCAATGGCGTGACCCTGGCACGCCTGGGTGGCGACGAGTTCGGTGTGCTGGCCGAGAACTGCCAGCAGGTCGGCCAGGCGGGCAAGCTGGCGCAGTGCATTATCGAACGCATGCGCGAGCCGTTCCTGTTCGAGGAAAATCGCCTGTTCATCAGTGCCAGCGTCGGTATCAGCCTGTTCCCCAGCGACGCCCTGAGCGCCGAGCAGTTGCTGCGTAATGCCGACGCGGCGTTGTACAAGGCCAAAAGCAACGGCAGGGCCTGCTATGCGCTGTACACCGAAGAGCTGACTGCTCACGCCCAACAGCGGGTCGAGACCGCCGGTGAGCTACGCCGGGCCCTGGAGCAGGATGAGCTGCGGGTGTACTTCCAGCCGGTACATGACCTGGCGACAGGCCGGCAGGTCGGGGTCGAGACACTGGTGCGCTGGCAGCACCCCCAGCGCGGCCTTGTGCCGCCGGGCGAGTTCATCCCGATTGCCGAGCGCACCGGGCTGATTGCCGAAATCGACACCTGGGTGCTGCGCCAGGCCTGCCTGCAAATGGTGCAGTGGCAGGCCGAAGGCCGGCAGTTGGCATTTGTGGCGGTGAACATCTCCAGCCGGCTGTTTGGCCAGCACGAGCTGTACCAGCAGGTTGCCGAAGTGCTGCACGACACCGGCCTGGCGCCGGCGCTGCTGGAGCTGGAAGTCACCGAGAGCGCCGTGATGGAAGACCCGGAAGTGGCGCTGGAGCAGTTGCACCGTTTGCGCGAGCTGGGCGTGACCCTGGCCATCGACGACTTTGGCACCGGGTATTCGTCGTTGCTGCGGCTCAAGCGTTTGCCGGTGCAGAAGCTGAAAATTGATCAGGGCTTCGTTGCCGGGTTGCCTCTGGATGAGGATGACATCGCGATCGTGCGGGTAATCATTGCCCTGGCACGCAGCATGGGCATGCAGGTGCATGCCGAGGGCATCGAGCAGGCGGAGCAGGCCAGCTTCCTGCTGCTGGAGCAGTGTCAGCTGGGGCAGGGGTACTGGTTCGGGCGGCCGGTGCCGGCTGCGGATCTTCGCTGGGATTGAGACCCAGGGCCCGCTTTGCGGCCCTCGTCTATCGCTTGTTCAGGCCCTTCGCCAGGCGGTCCCCACTCAGCTGGATCAACGCCACCAACGCCACCAGCATGGCAATCACGGTCAGCATGATCTGGCTGTCAAAGCGCTGGTAGCCATACCGGTAGGCAATGTCGCCCAAGCCCCCGGCACCGATCGCACCGGCCATGGCCGAGGAGTTGATCAGGGTCACCAGGGTAATGGTGAAACCCCCGACGATGCCCGGCAGCGCCTCGGGCAACAGCACGTGCCAGACGATGTGCCAACGCCGACAGCCCATGGCCTGTGCAGCTTCCACCAAACCATGGTCGACTTCGCGCAGGCTGACCTCGGCAATGCGCGCAAAAAACGGCGTGGCGGCAATGGTCAGCGGCACCACCGCCGCCCACACCCCGTAGGTGGTACCTACCACCAGGCGGGTGAAGGGGATCAGCGCGACCATCAGGATCAGGAACGGGATCGAGCGGAACAGGTTGACGAAGGCGCCCAGCACCCGGTTCAGCAACGGTGCCTCGAAGATTCCGCCCTTGTCGCTGGTGACCAGCAGCACCGCCATGGGCACCCCCACCAGCAGGGCGATCAGCGACGACACGCCGACCATCAGCAAGGTGTCGAGCAAGCCGTCCAGCAGGCGATCAAACCACATGGCCCAGTACCTCCACGTCCTCGGCCCAGCGGCGGGCACGTTCCAGCAGTTGATGGGTGTCGTGCGGCGAATGTTGCACCGACAGGATCAGTTGCCCCAAGGCATGCTCGCCGATGGTTTCCACGCCGCCCTGCAGCAGGCGTACGCGGCCGCCCAGATCGTTGAACAAAGCAGACAGCTCGGGCTCACCGAGCAGGGTCAGTTTCAGCACTACAGCGCTGTCGCGGCTTACCGGGCTGGCCCGCAAGCTGGCTTGCAGTGCGGCAGGCAACCTGGCCTGCAACGGCGCTAGCAGGGTGCGGGTGACCTCGTGGCGTGGGGCACCGAACACCCGCCAGACTTCGCCCTGCTCGACCACTTCGCCGCGCTCCAGCACGACCACCCGGTGGCAGATATCGCGGATTACCGCCATTTCGTGGGTGATCAGCACGATGGTCAGGCCCAGCCGCTGGTTGATGTCGCGCAGCAACTCAAGGATCGAAGCGGTGGTTTCCGGGTCCAGCGCCGAGGTAGCTTCGTCGCACAGCAAAATCGCGGGGTCGTGTACCAGCGCCCGGGCAATGCCGACGCGCTGTTTCTGCCCGCCAGACAGCTGCGCCGGGTACACGTGGTGCTTTTCCTGCAAACCGACCAGCTCAAGCAAAGCGCGCACCTTGCGCTGGCGCTCGGCCTTGGCCACGCCGGCCACTTTCAACGGCAGTTCGACGTTTTGCCATACGGTCTTGGCCGACATCAGGTTGAAGTGCTGGAAGATCATGCCGATGCGCCTGCGCAGCGCCACCAGGTGGTCCTCATCGAAAGGCGCGATGTCCACCTGGTCGATCAGCACCCGGCCCTGGCTGGGTTGCTCCAGGCGGTTGATGGTACGCAGCAGTGAAGACTTGCCGGCACCGCTGCGGCCGATGATGCCGAAGATCTCGCCATGGGGGATGTTCAGGTCGATGCCTTGCAAGGCCGGTTGCGGCTGGCCAGGGTAGGTCTTGCCCAGGCCGATAAAGCGTACATGGGCTTCATTGACCTCCGGGCGCAGGGCCTGTTCCTTGACCGGTGGCGGCGATGGTTGTGGTGCAGGCGCCCTGAGCGCGTGGGCCTGGCGCATGTCAGCCTTCCCAACCGGCTTGGTAGAGCTTGCCGTGGGCTTTGTCCAATGCTGCGCGCACCACCGGAGAGTGCTGGTAGATGTCGACGAACCTGGCCAGCCGTGGGTCGTCCTTGCTTTGCGGGCGGATGACGAACTGGATCACGTATTCCTTGTTTTCCAGGCCGTCGAACAGCAATGCCGAGGTGGCATCGAAGGTGTTGGCCAGGCGGATGTAGGCCGGGTAGCCCTGCACCAGGTCGGCGTCGTCGTAGGCGCGGACCAGCTGAACCGCCTCGACCTGAAGGATTTTCAGCTTTTTCGGGTTGGCGACGATGTCGTCCTCGGTGGCCTTGTAACCAACACCTGGCTTCAGGGTGATCAGCCCGGCCTTGGCCAGCAGTTGCAGGCCACGGCCGCTGTTGATCGGGTCGTTGGCGATCGCCACGCTGGCGCCCTCAGGCAGCTCGGCAAAGCTCTTGTACTTTTTCGAGTACAGGCCAACGTTGTTGATGATGCCCGAGGCGTAAGGCACCAGGTTGAAGCCCGCAGCAGCCTTGGCGTTCTCCAGGAACGGGATGTGCTGGAAGTAGTTCACGTCGATGTCGCCGCTGTTGAGGCTGACGTTGGGCGCGATCCAGTCGCTGAATTCGATCAGCTTCACTTCCAGGCCTTGCTTGTGCGCTTCTTCCACGGCGGCTTCCAGCGGAATGGCGAAAGCCGAGGTGGTGCCGATCTTCAGCGGTTCGGCAGCCAGGGCACTGGCGGACAGGCCCAGGGTGAGGGCAATGGCCGCGACGGGCCGGAACAGTTTCTCAAGCATGGTGCAGGGCTCCAGTCGGGGCAGGGGTTGGGGTAAAGCGGTAGGTCGAGCCCGGGTGGTCGGCGGGCAGGTGCGGGTGGTCGGCCTGGAACAGCTTTTCGCGCAGGGTGCCTTCGGCATAGGCGGTCTTGTAGCGGCCACGCTGTTGCAACTGCGGGATGACCAGGTCGATGAAGTCCTCGAAACTTTCCGGGGTGACGGTGCGGGTCAGGTTGAAACCGTCCAGCCCGGTTTCGTCGATCCAGGCGATCAACTGTTCGGCCACTTGTTCCGGTGAGCCGACCAGGGTTACGTAGCGGCCACCCAGGGCGTGCTGTTCAAGCAGGCGACGGCGGGTCCAGGCGTTGTTCTGCAACTGGCGCGTGGCGGACTGGATGGCATTGCCCTGGCTGAAGCCAATCGGCTCGTCCAGCCCGTAGGCCGCAAAGTCGATGCCGGTGGAGGCGGCGAAGTGCGCGACGCCGGCCTCGGGGCTTGCATGGCGCAGGTATTCGGCATGCTTGGCCTGGGCCGCTTGCTCGGTAGGGGCGACGACCACCGTGATGCCCATGAACACTTTGATCGCTTGCGGGTCGCGCCCGGCGGCCTGGGCGGCAGCGCGCACCTTGTCGACCTGGGCGCGGGTGGCGGCCTTGTCCTGGCCACTGATGAACACGCATTCGGCATGGTTGCCGGCGAACGCCAGGCCACGCTGCGAGCTGCCGGCCTGGAACAGTACCGGGGTGCGTTGCGGCGAGGGTTCGCTCAGGTGATAGCCCTCGACGTTGTAGAACTCGCCGTGGTGGCTGACCTTGCGCACCTTGTCGGGCCGGGCATAGACGCGCTGCTTGCGGTCTGCGACCACCGCGTCATCGGCCCAGCTGCCTTCCAGCAGCTTGTAAAGCACTTGCAGGTATTCGTCGGCCTGGTCGTAGCGACGGTCATGCTCGGGTTGCTGCTCAAGGCCCATGGCCCGGGCGGCGCTGTCGAGGTAGCCGGTGACGATGTTCCAGCCCACCCGGCCATTGCTCAGGTGGTCGAGGGTGGAAAGCCGCCGGCCGAACAGGTATGGCGCTTCGTAGGTGAGGTTGGCGGTAAGGCCGAACCCCAGGTGGCGGGTGACGGCAGCCATGGCCGAAACCAGCAGCAGCGGGTCGTTGACCGGCAGCTGGATCGACTCCTTGAGGGTGACGTCCAGCGACTGGCCGTAGATGTCGTAGGTGCCGACGATGTCGGCAATGAATAGCCCGTCGAACAGGCCGCGCTCCAGCAGGCGGGCCAGATCGGTCCAGTATTCCAGGGACTTGTACTGGGTCGAGGTATCCCGTGGGTGGGTCCACAGGCCATGGTTGATGTGCCCGATGCAGTTCATGTTGAAGGCATTGAGCAGAATCTGCCTGGCCATCAGATGGTCCCCCGGCGTGGCGGGTTGGTATCGTTGAGGTAGTAGTTGCCGATGGCGTGATACTTCCAGCGCACCGGGTCGTGCAGGGTATGCACGCGGGCGTTGCGCCAGTGGCGGTCGAGGTTGTGCTCGGCCAGCGTTGCCTGGCTGCCGCCCAGTTCGAACAGGGCAGTACCGGCAGCGAGCGAAATCTCGGTGCTGATGGCACGTGCTTCGGCCACGGCAATGGAGGCGGCGGCCACGTTGTCGGCCGTGCTGTCGTCGCGGGCGCGGTCGAGGTATTCGCCGGCGCGCTCCAGCAGGGCTTCGGCGGCATGCAGACGGATCGCCAGGTGGCCGAAACTCTTCAGCGTCAGCGGGTCATCCGTAGCCTTGTCCAGGCCCGAGTCGACCCACGGGCGGCTGCGGGTGCGCACGAAGTGCAGGGCATCTTCATAAGCGGCGCGGGCGATGCCAGTGTCGATGGCAGCATGAAGAATTTGCGCCAGCGGCCCGACCGGCGTGGGGCGCTCGAACGCGCTCTGGAACGGCACCACATCGGCGGCGCTGACGTACACGTTGTCAAACACCACCGAACCGCTGCCAGTGGTCCGCTGACCGAAGCCGCTCCAGTCGTCGATCACCTGCAAGCCCTGGCTATCGGCCGGGACGAAGGCCAGCTGCTGCACGCCTTGTTCATCGACGACCGAGGTGGGAATGCGCTGGGCGTAGATGGCGCCGGTGGAATAGAACTTGCGGCCGTTGATGCGAAAGCCGTCGCCGTCACGGCTCAGGCGGGTGGTGCGGTCGTTGGCGGTTTTGGTGCCCAGCTCGGCCAGCGCATTGCCGAAGCGCCGGCCGGCGAGTACTTCGGCGTACAGGCGCTGTTGCTGCTCGGGGGTGCCGTTTACCCGCAGCACTTCCAGGCCGTAGAAATGGTTTTGCGGGATTTGCCCGAGCGAGCCGTCGGCCTGGGCGATACGGGCGATGACCTTGGCCAGGGTGACGTTGGACACGCCGGCGCCGCCAAAGGCCTTGGGCACGCTGATGGCCCACAGGCCGGAGCGGGTGAACAGCTCCAGCTCGGTATGCGGCAGGCGGCGCTCGCGATCGCGCAGGGCGCTGTCGCGGCGCAGTTGCTGGGCGATGTCTTCGGCGACGGCCAGGGCCTGGGCGTCGCTGGTGATGATAGCGATTGTCATAGAGTTCTCCGGGGGCCGCTTCGCGGCCCTTCGCGGGCTTGCCCGCTCCCACAGGTAAAGTGATGCCAGTTCAGGCGGCGGTAATCCTGTGGGAGCGGGCAAGCCCGCGAAGGGCTGCGCAGCAGCCCCAAAGGCAGCAAATCAGATCCAGGAATGCCGCGCAGGCAGGGTGCCGTTGAGGTGGTACGCGCCCACCGCGTGGTACTTCCAGCGCACCGGGTCGTGCAGGGTGTGCACCCGGGCATTGCGCCAGTGGCGGTCGAGGTTGAACTCGGCAAGGGTGGCGCGGCTGCCGGCCAGTTCGAACAGCTTCTCGCTGGCCTGCAGGGCAATTTCGGTGGTCAGCACCTTGGCCTCGGCCACCGCAATCGAGGCGCGTGCCGCGCTGGCTGCGTCGATGGGCGCAGCATTGACCTCGTCGAGTACCCGCGCGGCTCTGCGTAGCAGCGCTTCGGCAGCGTGCAGTTCGAGCTTCAGGCGGCCGATGTCGGCAATCACATAAGGGTCGTCACTGGCGCGGTCCACGTTGGCTTCGATCCACGGGCGGGACTTTTCCCGCACGAACGTGATCGCATCGTCGATTGCCGCTTCGGCAATGCCGGCGTCGATCGCCGCCTGGATCAGCTGCGAGGCTGCGCCCTGGATGTTGGGGATGTCACGCTGGCGCCAGTTGTCGATCACCAGCTCCGCGTCTACCGGCACCTCGTCCAGCAATACAGTGCCGCTGGCGGTGGTGCGCTGGCCGAACCCGGACCAGTCATCGACGATGCGCAGCCCCGGGCTGCCACGGCGCACGAACGCCAGGCGCTGACGACCTTCCTCGTCGAGGGCTTTTACCGCCACCCAGTGGGCGAACAGGGCACCGGTGGAATAGAACTTCTCGCCGCTGATGCGATAGCTGTCGCCGGCGCGGGTGATCCGGGCCTTGAGGGTGAGGGTGTCCTTGGTGCCGCGTTCGGGGCCGGCATTGCCGATGCGCCAGCCGTCGAGCACGCTGCGGAAGATCAGCGCCTGTTGCGCCTCGGTGGCTGTCAGGCGAATCAGTTGCAGCATGCCGAACTGGTTCTGCGGGATCTGCCCCAGGGCCGGGTCGGCGGCACTGATCAGGCGGAACACTTCGGCCACGGTTTCGAACGTCACGTCGGGGCCGCCGTGGGCCTTGGGTACGCTGATGCTGCCCAGGCCGCTGCGGGTGAACAGCTCGATCTCCGCCCACGGCAGTTTGCGTTGCTGGTCGCGGCGGGCGGCTTGCTCGCGGGCAACCTCGGCCAGTTCACGGGCCGCTTGCAGGGCTTCGGCGTCGGTGCGCAGTACCTTGGCCGGCAGCAGCAGGGGCGAGCTGTCGAGATCGCTATGGAATTGGGTATTTGGCTGGCTGGACATCAGTACCGCTCCTTGGCTGCACTCAATGCCCTGGCGATACGCACTGGGGTGATTGTGATCCTGACCATTCCTGACCTCACAAAAAAGTTGTGTCGCTACAGCTGGTCGCGACAAATGTGTGCTGGTCCGGTGGTCCGGTTTATATACCCTAATGCTTTATAAAAAGTTTATGAACTAACTCTTTGGAATATGTATAGAAGGAGGGATTTGTTACAGATGTGCCGGCCCTTTCGCGGGCACGCCCGCTCCCACAGGTACTGCACAGGTATTGAAACCGGTGCGACACCTGTGGGAGCGGGCGTGCCCGCGAAGAGGCCGGAACAGGTTTACTCGGAGGCGGCAGTGCCGAGGAACTTGCGCAGGAACTGGCGGGTACGCTCTTCCTTCGGCGCCGCAAACAGTGCCTTGGCCTCGCCCTGTTCCACGATCACGCCCTTGTCGAAGAAGATCACCCGGTTCGCTACGTCCCGGGCAAAGCTCATCTCGTGGGTGACAATGATCATGGTGCGTTTCTCCTCGGCCAGGCCGCGGATGGTCGCCAGCACTTCACCCACCAGCTCCGGGTCCAGTGCCGAGGTGGGTTCGTCGAACAGGATCACCTCCGGCTCCATGGCCAGGGCGCGGGCGATGGCCACCCGCTGCTGCTGTCCGCCCGACAGGCGCCGTGGGTAGGCGTCTTCCTTGCCTGCCAGACCGACCTTGGCCAGCAGGCGCCGGCCCAGTTCGATGGCTTGCTCGCGGGGCGTCTTCTTGACGATCACCGGCCCCTCGATCACGTTCTCCAGGGCGGTACGGTGGGGGAACAGGTTGAAGTTCTGGAATACGAACCCGGCCTGCTGGCGCAGGCGGCGTATCGCACTTTGCTGGCCACCCAGCGGGCGGTTGGCATCGATGCTGATGGCGCCTATCTTGATCTGCCCGGCGTCGGGGGTTTCCAGCAGGTTCAGGCAGCGCAGGAAGGTGGTCTTGCCCGAGCCGCTGGGGCCGATGATGGCCACCACTTCGCCGGGCTGCACGGTCAGGTCGATGCCGTTGAGCACGGTCTGGCCCTTGAACTGCTTGGTCAGGCCTTTGACTTCAATCATGCTCATTGCTCCTGGTCATGCTGGTTGACCCGCGCTTCCATGCGGTTCTGGAAGTGCGCGAGGATGCTGCACAGCACCCAGTAGATGACTGCGACCGCCACGTACATGGTGAACACTTCGAAGGTGCGTGCGGTAATCAGCTGCGCCTGGCGGAACAGCTCTGGCACCTGGATGGTCGCGGCCAGCGCAGTGTCCTTGACCAGTGAAATGAAGCTGTTGCCCAGCGGGGGCAGGGCGGTACGCAAGGCTTGTGGCAGGATCGCCCGGCGCATGGCCTGGACGCGGGTCATGCCGATACTGGCTGCGGCTTCCCACTGGCCACGGTCGATCGAGGAGATTGCAGCGCGCAGGATCTCGCAAATGTAGGCCGCCATGTTCAGCGACAGGCCGATCAGCGAAGCCGGGATGGGGTCGAGTTCGATGCCGATCTGCGGCATGCCGAAATAGATCACGAACAACTGCACCAGCAGCGGCGTGCCGCGGAAGAACGACACGTAGATCCGCGCCAGCCAGTTCAGCGGCAAGAGCTTCGACAGCCGCATCAGCGCCAGGGCAAAGCCCAGCAGCAGGCCGAAGAACATGCCGCCGACACTGAGCAGCACTGTATAACCCGCGCCCTTCAGCAGGAAGGGCGCGGAGTCGACAACGAGTTGCAGGCTTTCAGCAATCATTTGGTGACATCGGCACCGAAGTATTTTTCGGACAGCTTGGCCAGTCTGCCGTCAGCCTTTAGCTTGTCGATGGCCTTGTTGATGGCCGCCAGCAGTTCAGGCTCGCCCTTACGCAGCGCCACGCCGCTTTCCAGGCGCGAGAAGGCATCGCCGGCCAGTTCGGTGTCTTTGGCTTTTTGCGCGTATTCCAGCGCGGCCAGGCGGTCGATCAGGATGGCATCGATACGGCCGTTGCGCAGGTCGGCGAACTTGCTCGGGTCGTCTTCATAGGTGCGCACTTCGGCTTTCGGGACGTCTTGCTTGACCCACTGTTCGTAGTTGGTGCCCAGGCCCACGCCGACTTTCTTGCCGGCCAGGTCTTGCGCGGTCTTGATGTTCAGGTCCGCGGCTTTCTTCTTCAGGATCAGGGCCTGGATGCCCGAAACGGTATAGGGCTCAGAGAAATCGTATTTCTTCTTGCGCTCCTCGGAGATGGTCACCTGATTGACCACCACGTCCAGGCGCTTGGATTCCAGCGCGGCAAGGATGCCATCCCACTTGGTCGGCTGGATCTTGGCCTTGACCCCCAGCTCCTTGGCCAGCAGTTCCGAAAGCTCCACTTCGAAGCCCGCCAGCTTGCCGTTCTCGTCCTGGAAGCTGAACGGTGGGTAGGTGCCCTCGAGGCCGACGTTGATCACGCCTTTTTCCTGGATGGTCTTCAACTGCTCGCCGGCGAACGCCTGGCTGAGCAGGCCGGCACCCAGCAGGATGGCCAGGCTGGCGTTGAGTAGCGGTTTGGCGAATTTCGACATGTCAGAGCCCCGCGCTTGTTGTGTAAGTAGTGAGGTGGCGACTATAGGGTTGGCTGCTTAGGCCAGGAAATAATAAAAGATTATTTTGTTATTTCATTTTTGATTTGTGCCAGGTGCTGCCTGCTTTGAGGGTAGGCGAGGATGCTCGCTACGTCATCGCGGCTTATGCCTGACTTAGCGCAGGATGGAATAAAGCGTTGTTTTTTCCAAGGGACGGATTTGCCGTAGAGTGGATCGCATGTAGGCAGGCCCGGCCCTTTCGCGGGCACGCCCGCTCCCACAGGTACAGCACAGGGCTCAATAGCGGTGCTGTACCTGTGGGAGCGGGCGTGCCCGCGAAAGGGCCGGGCCTGGCGAAAAACCAGATGGCCTATACGGCAGGAGAAAACCGTGAGCGAACAACCTTCATCCGCGCACTGGCAGTTGCACAGCATTGTCACTGGCCTGCGTGGCGCCCGTGAGCAATGGCGCACCCGCAATGGCCGTAGCATTGGCGAACAGGGCGGGCGTGAGCTGCCGTCGCGTGAAGCAATGCGGCAGATCCTGGAGCAACTGTGCGGCGCGTTGTTCCCCATGCGCCTTGGGCCTGTGGACCTGCGCGAAGAGAGCGAAGACTTCTACGTTGGCCATACCCTGGATGCCGCGCTGACTGCATTGCTGACCCAGGCGCGCCTGGAGTTGCGCTATGCCGCCCGGCAAAGCAAGGCTGAGCTGGCCAGCGTCGATGCCCAGGCATTGAGCCTCATCCAGGGCTTTGCCGCCGCGCTGCCGGAGTTGCGGGTGCTGCTCGACACCGACGTGCTGGCCGCCTACCACGGCGACCCCGCCGCGCGCAGCGTCGATGAAGTGCTGCTGTGCTACCCGGGTATCCTGGCGATCATCCACCACCGCCTGGCGCACCACCTGTACCGGGCCGGCCTGCCACTGCTGGCACGGATCAGTTCGGAGCTGGCGCATTCGGCCACCGGTATCGATATTCACCCGGGCGCACAGATCGGCCCGAGCTTCTTCATCGACCACGGTACCGGGGTGGTCATTGGTGAAACCGCGATCATCGGCGAGCGCGTGCGTATCTACCAGGCGGTGACCCTGGGCGCCAAACGCTTCCCCAGCGATGAGTCCGGCACCCTGCACAAAGGCCTGCCGCGCCATCCGATTGTCGAGGACGATGTGGTGATCTACGCCGGGGCCACGGTGCTGGGGCGTATTACCATCGGCAAGGGTTCGACCATTGGCGGTAACGTGTGGCTGACCCGCAGTGTGCCTGCTGAAAGCAACATCACCCAGGCCAACCTGCAGCTGGATTGCCAGGACAAGAATTGATCTAGCATTTGCTTAGCCTGTACCGGCCCTTTCGCGGGTAAACCCGCTCCCACAGGTACCCCGCAAAGACTGAGGCTTGTGCAGTACCTGTGGGAGCGGGTTTACCCGCGAAAGGGCCGGTACAGGACAACACCAATCAGCGCCCCAATTCGCATTGAAAACCGATCCATGTTTAACTTGAACGCTTGTTCAATGAAAAACGCTGGTCCGCTGCCGGTGTTCAACAGGAGGATTCCTTTGCTGAACCCGTTCATTTCGAACCTCACGTCATTCGACGAGGTGCACGCCCGATGAGTGCACCGAACACTTCCGCTGCCAATGGCAAAATCCGCATGAACCCCCCGGTGTTCTACTTTGCGGCAAGTTTTATCCTCATCTTTGGCCTGGTGGTCATCTCCAACCCGCAAGCCGCAGGCGACTGGCTGCTGGCGGCGCAGAACTGGGCGGCCAATACGGTCGGCTGGTATTACATGTTGGCCATGACGCTGTACCTGGTCTTCGTGGTGGTCACCGCCTTGTCCGGCTATGGCAAGATCAAGCTCGGTGCCGACCACGACGAACCCGAGTTCAGTTACCTCTCATGGGCCGGCATGCTGTTTGCCGCCGGTATCAGCATTACCCTGTTCTTCTTCTGTGTCTCCGAGCCGCTGACGCACATGTTGCAGCCGCCCCAGGGCGAAGCGGGCACGGCCGAGGCCGGGCGCCAGGCGATGCAGATCCTGTTCCTGCACTGGGGCCTGCATGGCTGGGGCGTATTCGCCTTCGTCGGCATGGCGCTGGCCTACTTCGCCTATCGCCACAACCTGCCGCTGGCATTACGTTCGGCGCTGTACCCGCTGATTGGCAAGCGCATCAACGGGCCGATCGGCTACGCAGTGGATGGCTTCGGCATCATCGCCACGGTGTTCGGCCTGGGTGCCGACATGGGCTTTGGCGTGCTGCATTTGAACGCCGGTCTGGACTACCTGTTCGGCATCAGCCACAGCCAGTGGGTGCAGGTGATCCTCATCACCCTGATGATGGGCGCGGCGGTGGCCGTGGCCGTCGCCGGGGTAGAGAAGGGGGTGCGGGTGATGAGCGACATCAACCTGTTCCTCGCCTGCGCGCTGCTGTTGTTCGTATTGTTTGCCGGGCCTACACAGCACCTGTTCAACACGCTGATCCAGAACCTTGGCGATTACCTGGGCGCGTTGCCACGCAAAAGCTTCGACGTGTATGCCTACGGTGAAAACCGCGACTGGCTGGGCGGCTGGACGGTGTTCTACTGGGCCTGGTGGATTGCCTGGGCACCGTTCGTGGGCCTGTTCATCGCGCGCATTTCCCGCGGCCGCACCATTCGCGAGTTTGTCTTCGGCGTGCTGCTGATTCCGCTGGGCTTTACCCTGGCGTGGATGTCGATCTTCGGTAACAGCGCTCTGGACCAGGTCATCAATCACGGCATGACCGCGCTGGGCCAGTCGGCACTGGATAACCCGTCGATGAGCCTTTACCTGCTGCTGGAAACCTACCCGTGGAGCAAGGCGGTGATCGCCACCACGGTGTTCATCAGCTTCGTGTTCTTCGTGACGTCGGCCGACTCAGGCACCGTGGTGCTGTCGACCTTGTCGGCCAAGGGTGGCGATGCAGATGAGGACGGCCCGAACTGGCTGCGTATCTTCTGGGGCGCCATGACTGCACTGATTACCAGCGCACTGCTGTTCGCGGGCAGCATCGATTCGCTGAAGTCGGCGGTGGTACTGACCTCGTTGCCGTTCTCGCTGATCCTGCTGTGCATGATGTGGGGGCTGCACAAGGCGTTCTACCTGGAGTCGCAACGGCAGATCGCGCAGATGCACTCGCTGGCCCCGTTCGCCCAGTCACGTCGCGGCCGTGGCGGCTGGCGCCAGCGCCTGAGCCAGGCGGTGCACTTCCCGTCGCGTGATGAGGTGTACCGCTTCATGGACGACGTGGTGCGCCCGGCGATTGCCGATGTGCGTGAAGTGTTCGAGCAGAAGGGCCTGGTGCTGATCACCCAGGATGACCCGAGCCATGACAACGTCAGCCTGAAAATTGGCCATGGCGAGGAGCAGCCGTTCATTTACCAGGTGCAGATGCGTGGCTATTTCACGCCATCGTTCGCCCTGGGTGGGTTGGGTGCGCAGGAGTTGAAGAACCGCCGCTATTACCGTGCGGAGGTGCACTTGAGCGAAGGCAGCCAGAATTATGACCTGGTGGGCTACAGCAAAGAGCAGATCATCAACGACATCCTCGACCAGTACGAGCGGCACATGCAGTACCTGCATCTGGTCCGTTAGATCGCCGGGGCCGCTTTGCGGCCCATTCGCAGCACAAGGCTGCTCCTACAAGGGTACGCGATCCCTTGCAGGAGCAGCCTTGTGCTGCGAATGGAGGCCAAAGGCCTCCGAAAATCTGTCAGAAAGGTGCATCCCCCAGGATGGTCGCCCGGTGCATCACCCGCCGGTTCGGCCGGTAATCATCCACCGCAAAATGCTGGGTCACGCGGTTGTCCCAGAACGCTACATCATTTTCCTGCCAACGCCAGCGAATGCTGAACTCCGGTCGCGTCGCATGGGCGAACAGCAGCCTCAGCAGCGCATCGCTCTCCAGTTCGCTCAGTTCATTGATGCGTGTAGTGAACCCTTCATTGACGAACAACGCCTGGCGCCCGCTCACCGGATGTGTGCGCACTACCGGGTGCGACAGCGGGGGGTTGTTACGCCGTGTGGCCTCCCAGCGCGCCAGGTCTTCCGGCGTGGTACCAAAGCGCTCCAGCGGAAACGACTTGGTGAAGTCGTGGGTGGCGGTCAGCCCATCAAGCATTTCACGCAGCGGCGCCGACAAGGCTTCGAAGGCCGCAATGCCGCTGGCCCACAGGGTATCGCCACCGTAAGCGGGCAGCTGCTTGGCGCTGAGCACCGCGCCCAGTGCCGGGGTCGGCAAAAAGGTCACGTCGGTGTGCCACACGGCGTTGTCGCGTACATCGGTGACTGCCGTGTCGAGCACCAGCACCTGCGGGGTTTCCGGCACGTTGGGGTAGATCGGGTGAATGTGCAGGTCGCCGAAGCGGGCGGCAAAGCGCGCCTGCTGCTCCGGGTTGATCGGCTGGTCGCGGAAGAACAGCACCTGATGCTTGAGCAGCGCCTGCTCGATGGCGTCGCGCTCTTCTGCAGTGATATCGCGGCTGATGTCCACGCCGCTGATCTGGGCACCGAGGGCCGGGCTGAGAGGGGTAACGGTCAGGCTCATGTTTTTTCTCGTTCTAGGCGCCGGGTTGCCGGCGTGGTCAGTCGGCAATCAGTGGCTCTGCCCGTGCCAGGGCACCAGTTTGCGTTGCAGGGCCCGCAGGCTCATTTCCAGGGCGAAGGCGATCAGGGCGATCAGCAAAATGCCCAGCACCACCACATCGGTGACCAGGAACTGCGCCGCCGACTGGACCATGAAGCCCAGGCCGCTGGTGGCGGCAATCAGCTCGGCGGCTACCAGTGTCGACCAGCCGACCCCCAGGCCGATGCGGATGCCGGTGAGGATGTCGGGCAGCGCACTGGGCAGGATCACATGGCGGATCAGTTGGGCCTTGGTCGCGCCCAGCGACTGCGCCGCCCGCAGCTTGGCCGGGTCGACCGTGCGCACACCGGTGGCGGTGGCAATGGCGATCGGGGCGAAGATCGCCAGGTAGATCAGCAGCACCTTCGACAGCTCGCCGATACCGCACCAGATGACGATCAACGGCAGGTAGGCCAGCGGCGGGATGGGCCGGTAGAACTCGATCAGCGGGTCGAGGATGCCACGGGCCACGCGGTTGTAGCCGATGGCGATGCCGACCGGGATCGCGGTAAGGGTCGCCGCCACCAGCGCCAGGCCGATACGGCCCAGGCTTGCGCCCAGGTGCTGCCACAGGCTGGCGTCCATGTAGCCCTGGGTCAGCAGGGCCCAGGCCCTGGCCAGGATGTCGCCGGGCGAGGGCAGGAACAGGGGCTCGATCCAGCCGGCGGCCGTCACCAGCCACCAGACCAGCAGCAGGCTGGCCAAGGTCAGGGTGCTGATCCAGCGAGTGGACAGTGGTCGGCGCAGCTTGGCGGCGGGCCGGGTTTGTGCGGTGTGTTTGCCGGCGACCGGCAGGTCCAGGCTGCTCATGCGCGCTCCTGCAGGCTTTGGCGTTGGGAGAACACCCGCGCCAGTACATGCTCGCGGGTTTCGATGAAGGCGGGGTCGGACTTGATGGCCCGGGCCGATTCGCCAGCCGCATAGCGCTGGCCGAAGTCCAGTTGCAGGCGTTCCACCACGCGCCCCGGGTTGGGCGCCAGCAGTACCAGTTCGCTGGCGAGGAACACCGCTTCTTCGATGTCGTGGGTAATCAGGAACACCGGCTTGGCGGTGCGTTGCCACACCTGCAGCAGCAATTCCTGCATCTGCTCGCGGGTGAACGCGTCGAGGGCGCCGAACGGTTCGTCCATCAGCAATACCCGTGGGTCGGCTGCCAGCGCGCGGGCCAGGCCGACGCGCTGCTTCTGGCCACCGGACAATTGCCAGATGCGCCGCTCGCCGAAGCCATCGAGGTCGACGAGGGCGAGCATTTCACGGGCCTTGGCCTCACGCTGGGCGCGGGGTACACCGGCCAGTTCGAGGCCGAAGGCGACATTGCCCAGCACGTTCTGCCATGGCAGCAGGGCATCGTCCTGGAACACCACACCGCGCTCGGCACCAGGGCCTTGCACCGGTACGCCGTCGAGGGTGATGCGCCCGCCGCTGGGGGCGACAAAGCCGGCGATCAGGTTGAGCAGTGAGGTCTTGCCGCTGCCGGAAGGCCCCAGGGCCACCAGCAGCTGGCGTGGCCCCAGGCTCAGGTTGATGTCGGCCAGCACCGGGGTGCTGGCGCCAGGGTACTGTGCGCTGATGCGCTCCAGCTCGAGCAAGGCCATGACGGGCTCCGGATCAGTTTGGAAGGAACTTGGCGCTGACGTACGGCGAGTAGTCCGGCAGTACGGCGTCGACCTTGCCTTGCTGCTTGAGGAAGTTGGCCGTGTCGGTCAGTGCCTGGGTGGTCGGCGCGCCCAGGGCGTTGGCCTGGTCTGCGGCCAGTGGGTAGACGTTGCCCTCCAGCAGCACCGGGATGTCGCTGGCCTTGGCGCCGGACAGCTTCACCAGCTTGTCTACGTTGCCCTTGTCGGCCAGCCAGGCTTTCGGGTCCTTGCGGTAGTCGGCGTAGGCATCGAGGGTGACTTTGGCAAACGCTTTGACCACCTCGGGGTGCTTCTCGGCGAAGTCTTTGCGCACAATCCAGGCATCGAAAGTAGGTGCGCCTTTCTGGGCCAGTTCGCCAGAGGTGATCAGCACCTTGCCATTTTCCTTGGCCACGCCCAAGGCTGGGTCCCAGACGTAGGTGGCGTCGATGTCACCACGTTTCCAGGCGGCAATGATGGCCGGCGGCGCCAGGTTGAGGATCTGGACCTTGGAGGGGTCGATGTTCCAGCTTTTCAGGGCGGCCAGCAGGCTGTAGTGGCCGGTGGAAACGAACGGCACGGCGACCTTCTTGCCGATCAGGTCTTGTGGCGTCTTGATGCTGTCGCGGGCGACCAAGGCTTCACCGGCACCAATCTGGGTGGCGATGAGGAAGGTTTCGACCGGCAGTTTGCGGGTGGCGGCAGCGGCCAGCGGGCTGGAGCCCAGGTAGCCGATCTGCACGTCGCCGCTGGCCACCGCAGTGATCACGTCTGCGCCGTTATCGAATTTGCGCCAGTCGATGCTGGCCTTGCTGGCTTTTTCGTAGTCGCCATCGACCTGGGCCACTTTGGCCGGGTCGACGGTGGTCTGATAGGCCACGGTCAGGTCGGCGGCCTGAGCAAACCAGCTGGTGCTGGCGAGGGTCAGGGCAGCGAACAGGCGCAGCGGAGCGTGCGGGATCATGGTGGACCTCTCGTCAGGCAATCAGGGTGTTGGATGGCGAGAAGACTAAATGATCTAAGAATTTCTAAATAAATAACTTTTTTGCATTAGCTTAGGAGCCAAATGCTTTAAGCCCAAGGGGAGTGCGGTCTTTGTGGGAGCGGCCTTGTGTCGCGATGGGCCGCAATGCGGCCCCGGCATTTTACGCGGCGAAGCTGAAGTCCTGGGGCCGCTTCGCGACACAAGGCCGCTCCCACAAAGACCGTAAAAGGCCGCCGCTTCTGTGGGGCAACCTGCCCAGTGGCGAAATCAGAGCGGGCTGCTAGGCTTTGTCGTCCCTATAGAACGATACGGTATTAGGTTATGAGCAAACGTTTGCAAATAACCGATGGTTATGAATGGCGGAGTTGCTACAACGTTTGGCAGTAAAGGTTCCAACCATATTCCGTAAAAATCTTACCAATTCATAAAACGGTCATTTTGGATTTATAGGATTGTCATTATCCTGTAGCGCAGCTGGCGTCTTAGACCAAAGTCGCGAAACGTTTAGAAACGATTGACTTAGTGGTCACGCTTTGGGACTAAATCGCCAATCCACGGTGAGAAGGGGCAGCAGATCCCTCCGCCAGAGATACACAAAAATTAGAACGTAGAGGAGCAAAACATGTACAAGTCCAGCCTGGCCCTGGCCGTGGCACTGGGGGTTCTCGCCCAACAAGCAGGCGCTGCCGGTTTCGTCGAAGACAGCAAACTGTCGCTTAGCTCGCGCACCATGTACTTCAACAACGACAACCGTGACGGTGGCGCTGACAACCGTGAATCGGGTCAGGGCTTCAAGCTCGACTACCTGTCCGGTTTCACTGAAGGCACCGTTGGTTTCGGTGTGGACGTCCAGGCCCTGTGGGGTATTCACCTGGATGGTGGCCGCGGCAAGCACCCTGACAACAGCTCCTTCTTCCCAAGCGACACCGACGGTTCGGCTGTAAGCCAGTGGGCCCGTGTGGGTGGTAACGCCAAGGCACGCTTCTCGAAGACCGAAGTTCACTACGGTAGCGCCCTGGCGCCGAACCTGCCGATCCTGGTCTCCAACGATGGCCGTCTGCTGCCGCAAACCTTCGAGGGTGGCACCATCCAGTCGAAGGAAATCGACAACCTGACCATTAACGCCGGTCAGCTGACCCACGCCATGGGCCGTGCTTCGAGCAACCGTACCGGCCTGTCGGTAGCGGGTGCTACCCAGGACAGCAACAAGTTCCGTTACGGCGGCCTGGACTACAAGCTCACGCCAGACCTGACCCTGCAGTACTACTACTCGAACCTGGAAGACTTCTACAAGCAGCACTTCCTGGGCGCGACTCACGTGTTCAAGATCGCTGACGACCAGTCGTTCAAGACCGACCTGCGCTACTTCGACAGCAGCAGCGACGGCAAGAACGGCGAGGCCGGCTACCGCTTCAACAACAACGGTGGCTATGCCAAGAACACTGGCGAGGTCGACAACAAGACCTGGTCCGCGATGTTCACCTACACCCTGGGTGGCCACTCGCTGATGCTCGGCCATCAGCGCGTCAATGACGACGGTGGCTTCGTCTGGCTGAACCAGGGCAGCGTGGTAGATGGTAATGGCCGCAACGAAGGCGCCGGCGGTTCCAGCTTCTACCTGTTCACTGACAGCATGATCAACCAGTTCGCCAAGGCCGGTGAAAACACCACCTTCGGTCAGTACGCCTACGACTTCGCTCGCCTGGGCGTGCCGGGCCTGAAAGCATCGGTTGCCTACCTGAAAGGTGAAGACGGTAAAAATGCCAACGGCAACGGCCACTTCAGCGAGTGGGAGCGTGATGCCCGTATCGACTACGTGATCCAGGACGGCACCTTCAAGGGCCTGGGCGCCAGCCTGCGTCACGGTGTGTACCGCGGCACCGGCACCAGTTCGCTGGCTGACCAGGATCAGACCCGTCTGATCTTCAACTACACTTACAACTTCCTGTAAGCCGTAGCTGAACAAGAAGCCTCGCGTGATGCGAGGCTTTTTTGTGCCTGCAAATTTGTATGCATTATGGTTATAAATAAATCGTTATTTATTCTTTTTGTTTTTAACCGAATGCAGGCACATTGAACCCATACGGTACAGAACCCAGCCAAGGAGCCGCAGCCCATGAGCCTTAAACTCGGCGATATCGCCCCCGATTTCGAACAGGATTCCAGCGAAGGCAAAATTCGCTTCCACGAGTGGCTGGGCAACAGCTGGGGGGTGTTGTTCTCCCATCCGGCCGACTTCACCCCGGTGTGCACCACCGAGCTGGGCCTGACCGCCAAACTCAAGGACGACTTCGCCAAGCGCGGGGTCAAGGCCATCGCCCTGTCGGTAGACCCGGTCGACTCGCACCATAAGTGGATCGAGGACATCAACGAAACCCAGAACACGGTGGTCAACTTCCCGATCATTGCCGATGCCGACCGCAAGGTGTCCGACCTGTACGACCTGATTCACCCGAACGCCAGTGACACCCTGACTGTGCGCTCGCTGTTCGTCATCGACCCGAACAAAAAGGTGCGCCTGACCATCACTTATCCGGCCAGTACCGGGCGCAACTTCAATGAGATCCTGCGGGTGATCGACTCGCTGCAGCTGACCGACAACCACAAAGTCGCCACACCCGGTAACTGGCAGGACGGCGATGAGGTGGTGATCGTGCCTTCGCTCAAAGATGAGGAAGAGATCAAGCAGCGCTTCCCCAAAGGATATCGGGCGGTCAAACCCTATCTGCGCCTGACCCCTCAGCCAAACCGTTAATGGATTCCTCGTTGCATTGCTCTTAGCCAAGCAGGGATTTTCGGGCCGTTTCGACGGCCCTTTTTTATGCCTGCGCAGAATGTGTGGGCCGCGTCGCGAGCAAAGACAATAATGGAATAAACAAATGAAAAAATATGATTTCTAGATATATGTAGCAGCTGTTAATGTCACCTCCAACAGAACACAAGGAAGCTCAGCAATGCTGGTTGTCTCAATCGGTGGTAGCCCAAGTCTCCGTTCACGCTCCGGCGTGCTGCTAGAGCGTTCACGCCAGTGGCTACAGGACCGTGGCGTCGAGGTGGTGACGTTCCAGGTACGTGACTTCCCCGCCGAAGACCTGCTGCACGCCCGCTTCGACAGCCCGCATGTGCAGCACTTCCAGCAGCTGGTAGCCCAGGCCGATGGCCTGATCGTTTCCACCCCGGTGTACAACGCTTCGTTTGCCGGTGCCCTTAAAACTTTGCTCGACCTGCTGCCCGAACGCGCCCTGGCCCACAAGATCGTGTTGCCAATCGCCACTGGCGGCAGCATCGCCCACATGCTGGCGGTGGATTACGCATTGAAGCCGGTGCTGTCGGCACTCAAGGCGCAAGAGACCCTGCAAGGGATCTTCGCCGACGACAGCCAGGTGGCTTACGCAGAAGGCGCCAAGCCCGCGCAGTTGGTACAAGCGCTGGAAGAGCGCCTGCACGACTCGCTTGAAACCTTCCACGTTGCCTTGGCCCGTCGGCCACGCCCGGTGGCCCCCGGTGTGCTGAACGAACGCCTGATCAGCGCCCGCTGGAGCATTTGAACGGCACTACCCGCTTCACCACCTTACTGGCCCGACAACGAGGCAAGCAGGTGCAACCCGAACCTCATTCGCACAGGAGAGCGCCATGCGCACAGTCTTCTTGCGTCGCGGTCTGGTCGCCCTGTTTGCGGCGGCTGTGTCCTTCGGCGCCATTACCCAAGCCCAGGCCGAAAGCCTGCGTATCGGTTACCAGAAATACGGCACCCTGGTGCTGCTCAAGGCCAAGGGCACGCTGGAGAAGCGCCTGGCCGAGCAAGGCGTGCAGGTGCAGTGGACCGAATTCCCCGGCGGCCCGCAGCTGCTTGAAGGGTTGAACGTCGGCTCCATCGACTTTGGTGTTACCGGCGAGACCCCACCCGTATTTGCCCAGGCCGCCGGCGCTGATCTGCTCTACGTGGCCTACGAGCCGCCCGCGCCGCACAGCGAGGCGATCCTGGTGCCCAAGGGGTCGCCAATCCAGTCGGTCAAGGAACTCAAGGGCAAGAAAGTCGCCCTCAACAAAGGCTCCAACGTGCACTACCTGCTGGTCCGCGCACTGGAAGACGCCGGCCTCACGTACAGCGATATCCAGCCGGTCTACCTGCCCCCGGCCGATGCCCGCGCCGCATTCGAGCGTGGCAGCGTCGATGCCTGGGTGATCTGGGACCCGTACCAGGCCGCCGCCGAACAACAGTTGCAGGCGCGCACCCTGCGTGATGGCAAGGGCCTGGTCGACAACCACCAGTTCTACCTGGCCACCCGCAACTATGCGACCCAGCACCCGACGGTGATCAACACCTTGGTCGAAGAAGTGCGCGCGGTGGGCGAGTGGTCCCAGGCCAACCCGCAGGAAGTGACCGATCAGGTCGCACCGCTGCTCGGCCTGCCCGCAGACATCACCCTGACCTCGGTCAAGCGCCAAGGCTACGGTGCTGCACCGCTGACCCCCGAGGTAGTGGCCGCGCAACAGAAAATCGCCGACACCTTCCAGGCGCTCAAGCTCATACCCAAGCCGCTGAGCATCAAGGACGTGATCTGGACACCCCCGGCCAAGGTCGCTAGCGCGCCTTGATTGATTCGCCCGTGCCGGGGCGCCGCCCTGGCTGAGCCACCCTTGAGGAGACAACTCCAATGAGCCTTAACATTTTCTGGTTCCTCCCGACCCACGGTGACGGCAAGTACCTGGGCACTTCCGACGGCGCGCGTGCGGTCGACCACGGTTACCTGCAGCAGATCGCGCAGGCCGCCGACCGCCTTGGTTTTGGTGGGGTGCTGATCCCTACCGGGCGCTCCTGCGAGGACTCGTGGCTGGTGGCAGCGTCGCTGATTCCTGTGACCCAGCATCTGAAATTCCTGGTTGCCCTGCGCCCAGGCATCATTTCGCCGACCGTGGCAGCACGTCAGGCTGCAACGTTGGACCGCCTGTCCAATGGCCGTGCGCTGTTCAACCTGGTGACCGGTGGCGACCCGGATGAGCTGGCCGGTGATGGCCTGCACCTGAACCACCAGGAGCGCTACGAAGCCTCGGTCGAGTTCACCCGTATCTGGCGCAAGGTGCTGGAAGGCGAAAACGTCGATTACGACGGCAAGCACATCCAGGTGAAGGGCGCCAAGCTGCTTTACCCGCCGATTCAGCAACCACGCCCGCCGCTGTATTTCGGCGGTTCGTCCGAGGCCGCCCAAGACCTGGCCGCCGAACAGGTCGAGTTGTACCTGACCTGGGGCGAGCCACCGTCAGCCGTTGCCGAAAAGATCGCCCAGGTGCGCGAAAAAGCCGCTGCTCAAGGCCGTGAAGTACGCTTCGGTATCCGCCTGCACGTGATCGTGCGCGAAACCAACGAAGAAGCGTGGGCCGCCGCCGACCGCCTGATTTCGCACCTGGATGATGACACCATCGCCCGTGCCCAGGCCTCGCTGGCGCGCTTCGACTCGGTGGGCCAGCAGCGCATGGCTGCCCTGCATGGCGGCAACCGTGACAACCTGGAAGTCAGCCCCAACCTGTGGGCAGGCGTTGGCCTGGTACGTGGCGGTGCCGGCACCGCACTGGTAGGCGATGGCCCGACTGTCGCGGCGCGGGTGAAGGAATATGCCGACCTGGGGATCGATACCTTCATCTTCTCGGGTTATCCACACCTGGAAGAGTCGTATCGGGTTGCCGAACTGCTCTTCCCGCACCTTGATGTACAGCGCCCGGAGCAACCCAAAACCGGTGGCTACGTAAGCCCGTTCGGCGAGATGGTGGCCAACGACATCCTGCCCAAGTCCGTGTCACAGAGCTGAGGGCCGGGCCATGAGTCGTGCAACTTCCTCCACCCTGACCCAGCGCCTGGCGCCGTGGGCACTGCCGGTGCTGCTGCTGGCAGTCTGGCAACTGGCGGTCAGCGCTGGCTGGCTGTCGACGCGCATCCTGCCGGCACCTAGCGCTGTCGTCAGCGCCGGCGTCGAGCTGGTGCGCAGCGGCGATATCTGGACACACCTGGCCATCAGTGGCTGGCGTGCCGGCCTGGGCTTCGCCATCGGCGGCAGCATCGGCCTGGTGCTGGGCTTTATCACTGGCCTGTCGAACTGGGGCGAACGCCTGCTCGACAGCTCGGTGCAGATGATCCGCAACGTGCCGCACTTGGCGCTGATCCCGCTGGTGATCCTGTGGTTCGGTATCGACGAGTCGGCAAAGATCTTCCTGGTCGCGCTGGGCACGCTGTTCCCGATTTACCTGAACACTTACCACGGTATCCGCAATGTCGACCCGGCGCTGGTAGAAATGGCGCGCAGCTATGGCTTGTCCGGCTTCGGCCTGTTCCGCCAGGTGATCTTGCCGGGTGCACTGCCATCGATCCTGGTGGGCGTGCGTTTCGCACTGGGCTTCATGTGGCTGACCCTGATCGTGGCCGAGACCATTTCGGCGAACGCCGGTATCGGTTACCTGGCGATGAACGCCCGGGAGTTCTTGCAGACCGACGTGGTGGTACTGGCCATCGTCCTGTATGCCGTGCTTGGCAAACTCGCCGACCTCGCCGCTCGCGGCCTGGAACGTGTGTGGCTGCGCTGGCACCCGGCCTATCAAGTGGCCAAGAAGGAGGGCGCATGACCGTGCTCAAGGAACAGCCGCCACGCCTGTTGCGTGGCATCCCGCTGGCCTCCAACGGCCTGCGCAAGACCTTTGGCCAGCGCGAAGTATTGAAGGGCATCGACCTGCACATTCCGGCGGGGCAGTTCGTTGCCATCGTCGGCCGCAGCGGCTGCGGCAAAAGCACCCTGCTGCGGCTGCTGGCCGGGCTCGACCAGCCTACGGCCGGGCAGTTGCTGGCCGGCGCTGCGCCGCTGGAAGAGGCCCGCGAAGAAACCCGCCTGATGTTCCAGGACGCACGCTTGCTGCCCTGGAAGAAGGTGATCGACAACGTTGGCCTGGGCCTGTCGGGTGACTGGCGCCCACGTGCGCTGGAAGCGCTGGAGGCGGTTGGCCTGGCCGACCGCGCCAATGAATGGCCGGCAGCCCTGTCGGGTGGCCAAAAACAGCGCGTGGCCCTGGCGCGGGCGCTGATCCACCAGCCACGCCTGCTGCTGCTGGACGAGCCGCTGGGTGCGCTGGATGCATTGACCCGTATCGAGATGCAGCAACTGATAGAACGCCTGTGGCGTCAGCACGGCTTCACCGTGCTGCTGGTCACTCACGATGTCAGCGAGGCGGTAGCCGTAGCTGACCGGGTGATCCTGATCGAGGACGGCGAGGTCGGGCTCGACCTCACCGTCGACCTGGCACGGCCCCGCGCGCGTGGTTCGCACCGCCTGGCCGCGCTGGAAAGCGAAGTGCTCAACCGTGTTCTGTCGGCCCCGGGCACTGCGCCCGAGCCGGATCCTGTAGCCCCTCTGCCCACGCAGCTGCGTTGGGCGCACTGAATGACTCACTCACCAGACTGAAGCCATAGAGAAGGAATGACATCATGACCATCAAAGCCATCAACGTCCGCAACCAGTTCAAAGGCACCGTGAAAGAGATCCTCGAAGGCCCGGTACTGTCGGAAATCGACGTGCAGACTGCTTCGGGTATCGTCACTTCGGTCATCACCACCCGCTCGGTAAAGGAGCTGGAGCTGCAGGTTGGCAGCGAAGTGATTGCCTTTGTGAAATCGACTGAAGTGTCTATCGCCAAGCTGTGATGCTGCTCGATATTGGGGCTGCTTGGCAGCCCTATCGCGACACAAGGCCGCTCCTACACGGGAATGCGATCTCCTGTAGGAGCGGCCTTGCCGCGAATGGGCCGCAACGCGGCCCCAATAACTTCAGCAGGAACGCTTGGCCAGAAACGGCGGCAGGTATAACCCCAGATACGCCTCGAACACCCGCTTGCCTTCTTCGGCCATGCGCGGTGTGATCGCCTCATGCAGCTGCACCGACCGCGCATACACCCGGTCACTCAGCTCCATGGCCAGCGCAAACACGTCCACATCCAGCGGCATCACCGGCAGGTGAAAATGCTGGTCGAACAACTTGTGCATCAAGTCGCCCAGTTCCATGTCGTGCTGCCGATCGGCCTGCACCACCTCGCTCAGGCCATGCTGCGCCAGAATCAGCTGCCGCGCCGCCGCATCCTCGTTGTAGATATCAAGCATGCGCTCTTCGATCAGCCGTGACAGTTCGTGCCAGGTGCTGAACGCGCTGCTGTCGATCGCTGCGCCCAGCGCTTCGCGAAACGCCCGGTGCACATCGGCCGTCAGCGCTTCCAGCAAGGCCGGCACGCTGGCGAAAAAGTGATACACCGACGACGGCGGAATCTGTGCCCGCTCAGCCACGCTGTAGATGGAAAGTGCCGCCACCCCTTGTTCGGCCAGCAGCTCACGCGCAGCCGCCAGGATCGCCTCGATCCTGGCCTGGCTGCTGGCGCGCGGCTTGCGCGGGGTGGCGGTGCGGTTCATCAGTTGCTGATTGCCAGGATGCTGGCCTGGTAGGCGCCGACGAACAGGTCGAAGTCACCGACTTCGTCTTGTTCCAGCTCGGACTGCTTGGCCAGCGATTCGCGGGCCAGCGTTTCGAATGCCTGCTGCTTGTCATTGCTCAGAGGTTGCTCGCGGAAAGCCTCGGCGTGCACACGGCTTTGGCGCAGCGAGAACTGGACGAAGCTTTCGTCATGCTCGGTCATGCGTGCCAGCACCTGGGCCGACGGGGTAAGTGAGGCATCGTCGACCTTGGCCTGCTGGGCATCCAGCGCCTTGGCGTGCTCATCAGAGCCTTGCGCCTGGTCGAGCAGGTTGGCCAATTGGCGGATGCGCTCGATCAGCTCGCCGGCCCAGCCTTTCAGGCTGATCGGCTGGCCATTGCGGTGCAGCTCCAGGCCCGGGCGGCGACCTTCCTTGACCACGGTCAGGAAGTTGTCGGTGCACTGGCCGCACTCGCCGTTGTCCAGCTGAGGGCTGTGTTCCAGGGCGCAGAACAGCAGGAACGCGTCGAGGAAGCGTGCCTCGGTCAGGTCGATACCTACCGGCAGGAACGGGTTGATGTCCAGGCAACGCACTTCCACGTACTGCACGCCACGCGAAGTCAGGGCCTGTATCGGCCGCTCGCCGGTGTAGGTAACGCGCTTGGGGCGGATGTTCGAGTAGTACTCGTTCTCGATCTGCAGAATGTTGGTGTTCAGCTGCACCCATTCGCCGTCCACGTGCGTACCGACCTCAACATAAGGCGGGTAGGGCGTGCCCACGGCCTTGCGCAGGCTGTCGGTGTAGCTGGCCAGGTTGTTGTAGCAAGGCGTGAGGCCGGCCTGGGCGTTGCTCTGGTAGCCCAGGTCGCTCATGCGCAGGCTGGTGGCATAGGGCAGGAACAGGGTTTCGGCGTCCAGCTCTTCGAGCTGGTGCGGGCGGCCACGCAGGAAGCCTTTGTCCAGCGCCGGCGAGGCGCCGAACAGGTACATCAGCAGCCAGCTGTAGCGGCGGAAGTTGCGGATCAGCGCGATGTAGGCCGACGACTGGTAGTCGCGGTCGTCTAGCGTGCTGCCTTCGGCTTCGCGCAGCAGTGGCCACAGGGCTTCGGGCAGCGAGAAGTTGTAATGTATGCCGGCAATGCACTGCATGGTGCGGCCGTAGCGCAGGGCCAGGCCCTTGCGGTACACGTGCTTGAGCTTGCCGATGTTCGAGTTGCCGTACTCGGCGATCGGGATGTCCTCCTCGGCCGGCAGCGTGCACGGCATCGAAGGGCTCCACAGGTATTCGTCGCCCAGCTTGCTGTAGACGAAACGGTGGGTCTCTTCGAGGCTTTCGAGCACCTTGGCCGGGTCGGCCAGCGCAGGGGTGATGAACTCCAGCAACGACTCGGAATAATCGGTGGTGATCTGCTCGTTGGTCAGCGCCGATCCCAGTGCTTCCGGGTGCGGGGTCTGGGCCAGGCGACCTTCATCGGTCACGCGCAGGCATTCGCGCTCAATACCGTGCAGGCACTGCTTGAGCAGGGGAAGATTGGCGCCGAGCAGGCTCAGGCGGCGGTTGAGGAGTTCGCTCAAGATGTATTCCTTCACGCGTCAGTCGCCCCAATATGGGGGTAGAGATAACGGTCTACAAGGGTAGGAAGAAAGGAACTGGCGTTGTCGCCTGGTTTACGCGGGTTCCAGCAGTGCCAGCGCACTGCTGAAAATACCGCAGATACTGCTTGGTGAGCTAGAGAACCGCGAAGGTTCCTTGCGCTTTTGCCACCAGCTTGTCGCCCTGGACTACGTCGGCGTCGACCACCAGGGTTCGCCGCCCGGCGTGCAGCACACGGGCGGTACACAGCACTTCGCCATCGCTGACGGCGCGCATGTAGTTGATCTTGCACTCGATGGTGACGCTTTGCTGGTCAAAGCCATGGCTGGCCGAGCAGGCCAGGCCCATGGCGATGTCCACCAGGCTGAAGATCGCCCCGCCGTGCAGCTTCTGGCCACGGTTGCGCAAGTGCGGCTCCAGCGGCAGGGCCACCTCTGCAACACCCGTGTCCAGGCGTTGCAGGCGGCAGCCCAGCAGCTGGCTGAAGGCGCTTTCGACGTATTCGCGGGGTACGTCCATCACTTCTTCTTCAACTGCTTGGCGTTGGCGAACAGGGAGGCCATGGCATTGTTGGCCGGCGCGGCGGTGGCGGTTTCACGCGGGCGTTGGGCCGGCTGCTGGCGGTTGCCGCCATTGCCACGGTTGCCACCGCGGTTGCCTTCGACTTTTTCGCCTGGGGTGTCGCTCATGCGCATGGACAGGCCGACACGCTTGCGCGGGATATCCACTTCCATGACCTTGACCTTGACCACGTCGCCGGCCTTGACCGCTTCACGCGGGTCTTTGATGAACTTCTCCGACAGCGCCGAGATGTGCACCAGGCCGTCCTGGTGCACGCCGATGTCGACGAAGGCGCCAAAGTTGGTGACGTTGGTCACCACACCCTCCAGGATCATGCCGGGTTCGAGGTCCTTGAGGTCTTCGACGCCGTCCTGGAAGGTGGCGGTCTTGAACTCGGGCCGTGGGTCGCGGCCAGGCTTGTCCAGCTCTTGCAGGATATCGGTGACGGTCGGCAGGCCGAAGGACTCGTCGGTGAACTTCTTCGGGTCCAGGCGCTTGAGGAAGCTGCTGTCGCCGATCAGCGAGCGGATGTCGCGGTCGGTGTCGGCGGCGATGCGCTGCACCAGCGGATAGGCCTCCGGGTGCACCGCGGAGGCGTCCAGCGGGTTGTCGCCGTTCATCACACGCAGGAAGCCGGCGGCCTGTTCGAAGGTTTTTTCACCCAGGCGGCTGACCTTTTTCAGGGCTGCACGGGTGGCGAACGGGCCGTTGGCATCGCGATGGGCGACGATGTTCTGCGCCAGCGTGGCGTTAAGGCCGGAGATACGGGTCAGCAGCGCCACCGAGGCGGTGTTCACGTCCACGCCCACGGCGTTCACGCAGTCCTCGACCACGGCGTCCAGGCCACGCGCCAGTTTCAGCTGGGACACGTCGTGCTGGTACTGGCCGACACCGATGGATTTCGGGTCGATCTTCACAAGCTCCGCCAGCGGGTCCTGCAGGCGGCGGGCAATCGAAACGGCGCCACGGATCGACACGTCCAGGTCCGGGAACTCGCGGGCGGCCAGTTCCGATGCCGAGTACACCGAAGCGCCGGCTTCGGAAACCATGATCTTGGTGATTTTCAGCGCTGGGTATTTTTTCACCAGCTCTGCCACCAGCTTGTCGCTTTCGCGGCTGGCGGTGCCGTTGCCGATGGCGATCAGCTCCACCGAGTGCTTGGCGCACAGTGCAGCCATGATGGATAGGGTGCGGTCCCAGTCATTCTTCGGCGCGTGCGGATACACCGTGGTGTAGTCCAGCAGCTTGCCGGTGGCGTCGACCACGGCGATCTTGCAACCGGTGCGCAGGCCCGGGTCGAAGCCCAGGGTGGCGCGCGGGCCGGCCGGGGCGGCCAGCAGCAGGTCGTGCAGGTTGTGGGCGAACACGTTGATTGCCTCGCCTTCGGCGTTGTCGCGCAGTTCGCCGAACAGGTCGGTTTCCAGGTGGGTGTACAGCTTGACCTTCCAGGTCCAGCGCACCACCTCGCCCAGCCATTTGTCGGCCGGGCGGCCGCGGTTTTCGACGCCGACGTGGTGGCCGATCATCACTTCGCACGGGTGCAGGGTGCCAGGCAGTTCTTCGCCCACTTTCAGCGAGGCGCTCAACACACCTTCGTTGCGCCCGCGGAAGATTGCCAGGGCACGGTGCGACGGTGCGTTGCGCAGCAGTTCGTCGTGGGCGAAGTAGTCGCGGAACTTGGCGCCCTCTTCCTCCTTGCCGGCTACCACGCGGGCGCTGAGCACGGCCTCCTGCTTGAGGAAATTGCGCAGCTTGTCGAGCAGGGCGGCGTCCTCGGCAAAGCGCTCCATCAGGATGTACTTGGCGCCCTCCAGCGCGGCCTTGACGTCGGCCACGCCCTTTTCGGCGTTGACGAAGCGTGCGGCTTCGCTCTCTGGCACAAGGCCCGGATCGTTGAACAGGCCGTCCGCCAGCTCGCCGAGGCCGGCTTCCAGGGCGATCTGGCCCTTGGTGCGGCGCTTTTGCTTGTACGGCAGGTACAGGTCTTCGAGGCGGGTCTTGGTGTCGGCCAGCTTGATTTCGCGGGCCAGTTCAGGGGTCAGCTTGCCCTGTTCCTCGATGCTGGACAGGATGCTGGCGCGACGGTCGTCGAGTTCGCGCAGGTAGCGCAGGCGCTCTTCCAGATGGCGCAGCTGGGTGTCGTCCAGGCTACCGGTCACTTCCTTGCGGTAACGGGCGATGAAGGGCACGGTCGAGCCTTCGTCCAACAGGCCCACGGCCGCCTCGACCTGCTGGGGGCGTACGCCCAGTTCCTCGGCGATACGGCTGTTGATGCTGTCCATGTAAACCACCTGACATTTGTGAATACGGGGGTCGCCTGTGGGCTTTTATCCCGGCGGCGCTGGATGAAAGCCGCGCATTATACCCATCGCAAACGGCTTGCGGTGATGGCGCCCAGCCAGCTGGAACTGGCGCCGGGGGAAAAATCTGCTAACAATGCTCACGCAACGTGCAGCAATGGCTACGCCATAATGCGCGGCGATATCAGAGGAGTTATTCATGACCGGCACCGCAAACACCGCTGAAGGTGACAAGATTCTCATCGTCGACGACGATCCGGGGCTCAGCAGCCTGCTGGAACGTTTCTTCACCAGCAAGGGCTACCGTGCCCGCGCGGTGCCCAACACCGAGCAGATGGACCGCCTGCTGCAGCGCGAGGTGTTCAACCTGGTGGTGCTCGACCTGATGCTGCCGGGCGAGGATGGCCTGTCTGCGTGCAAGCGCCTGCGCCAGCAGAACAACCAGATCCCGATCATCATGCTCACCGCCAAGGGCGACGAGCTGAGCCGTATCAAGGGCCTGGAACTGGGCGCTGACGACTACCTGGGCAAGCCGTTCAACCCGGATGAGCTGATGGCCCGCGTCAAGGCTGTGTTGCGCCGCCAGGCGCCTGCCGTGCCAGGTGCACCTGGCAGTGAGGACGAATCGGTCACCTTCGGTGATTACGAGCTGTCGCTGGCCACCCGCGAACTCAAGCGTGGCGACGAAGTGCACATGCTCACCACCGGCGAGTTCGCCGTGCTCAAGGCCCTGGTGATGCACGCCCGCGAGCCGCTGACCCGCGACAAGCTGATGAACCTGGCCCGTGGTCGGGAGTGGGATGCACTGGAGCGTTCCATCGACGTGCAGATTTCGCGCCTGCGCCGCATGATCGAGCCGGACCCGTCCAAGCCGCGTTACATCCAGACCGTCTGGGGCGTGGGCTACGTGTTCGTGCCAGACGGAAACGCGGGCAAATGATGCTGCGTCGTCCATGAAAACACCGCTCTGGTTTCCGCAGAGTTTCTTCGCCCGCACCCTGTGGCTGGTGTTGATCGTCGTCCTGTTCAGCAAGGCTTTGACCCTGGTCTACCTGCTGATGAACGAGGACGTGCTGGTCGACCGTCAGTACAGCCACGGTGTGGCGTTGACCTTGCGCGCCTATTGGGCTGCCGACGAAGAAAACCGCGACAGGATTGCCGAAGCGGCGGGCCTCATCCGCGTGACCGGGTCGGGTGTGCCCGAGGGTGAGCAGCACTGGCCCTACAGTGAAATCTACCAACGGCAGATGCAGGCGGAGCTGGGCGAAGACACCGAGGTGCGGCTGCGCATCCATGCGCCACCGGCGTTGTGGGTCAATGCGCCAAGCCTGGGCCCTGGCTGGCTGAAAGTGCCACTGTACCCACACCCGCTGCGTGGGCAGAAAATCTGGAACGTGCTGGGTTGGTTCCTGGCCATCGGCCTGTTGTCCACCGCGTCGGCCTGGATCTTCGTGCGCCAGTTGAACCAGCCGCTCAAGCGCCTGGTGTTCGCCGCTCGTCAGCTGGGCCAGGGTCGCAGTGTGCGTCTGCCGATCAGCGACACGCCCAGCGAGATGACCGAGGTATACAAGGCCTTCAACCAGATGGCCGAAGATGTCGAACAAGCCGGGCGCGAGCGCGAGCTGATGCTGGCCGGGGTTTCCCACGACCTGCGCACACCGTTGACGCGTCTGCGCCTGTCGTTGTCATTGCTGAACAGCGACAGCGACCTGAGTGACGACATGGTTCGCGATATCGAGGACATGGATGCGATCCTCGATCAGTTCCTGGCCTTCATCCGCGATGGCCGTGACGAGCCGGTGGAAGAGGTCGACCTGGCTGACCTGGTGCGTGAAGTCGTGGCGCCGTACAACCAGCCGAAAGAACGTGTGCGCCTGTGCCTGGAGCCAATTCCTCCATTCCCGCTGCGTCGCGTTTCGCTCAAGCGCATGTTGGGCAACCTCATCGGCAACGCCCTGCACCATGCTGGCAAGGGGGTCGAAGTGGCGGCCTATGTGTCGGGTGACGAGAGCGCACCGTACGTGGTGCTGAGCGTGCTGGACCGTGGCACCGGGATCGACGAGTCGGAGCTGGAGACCATCTT
Source organism: Pseudomonas sp. PvP089 (assembly GCF_017875165.1). Lineage (NCBI taxonomy): Bacteria > Pseudomonadati > Pseudomonadota > Gammaproteobacteria > Pseudomonadales > Pseudomonadaceae > Pseudomonas > Pseudomonas sp. PvP089. The sequence goes on along the minus strand of NZ_JAGGME010000001.1, from coordinate 6,097,169 downwards.
CAATCCGTTCATTCGTGGGGATCGGGCACGGGGCGGCAAGGGCACCGGGCTGGGGCTGGCGATCGTCAAGCGGATCGCCGCCCAGCATGGCGGGAATGTGGAGCTGCGTAATCGGTCTGGCGGGGGGATCGAAGCGCGGGTGCGGTTGCCGCTGGGGCTATTGCTGCCGCGTAATGCTGTATGAATCTGGTTGACCGCACCGGCCCTATCGTCGGCAAGCCAGCTCCCACAGGTAATCTACAAGCCTGGAGGTTGTGGTAATCCTGTGGGAGCTGGCTTGCCGGCGATAGGGCCGGTACAGGCTTGAATCAGCCCTTGCCTTTGGTCCGGGTCTGATTTGGCCCGCCGTTCTTCTCCAGGTGCTCGATGATCATCCCGGCCACGTTTTTGCCGGTGGTCACCTCGATCCCCTCCAGCCCCGGCGACGAGTTCACCTCCATCACCAATGGCCCATGGTTGGACCGCAAGATATCCACCCCCGCCACGCTCAAACCCATCACCTTGGCCGCCCGGATCGCGGTAATCCGCTCTTCAGGGGTGATTTTTATCAGGCTGGCGACGCCCCCCCGATGCAGGTTGGAGCGGAACTCGCCCGGCTTGGCCTGACGCTTCATCGAGGCAATCACCTTGTCTCCCACCACGAAGCAGCGAATGTCGGCCCCGCCAGCCTCCTTGATGTACTCCTGAACCATGATGTTCTGCTTGAGCCCCATGAACGCCTCGATCACCGACTCGGCAGCCTGGGTGGTTTCGCACAGCACCACGCCAATGCCCTGGGTGCCCTCCAGCACCTTGATTACCAACGGCGCGCCATTAACCATCTGGATCAGGTCGGGAATGTCGTCGGGTGAATGGGCGAAGCCGGTAATGGGCAGGCCGATTCCGCGACGCGACAGCAATTGCAGCGAGCGCAGTTTGTCGCGCGAACGGGCAATGGCTACCGATTCGTTGAGCGGGTACACGCCCATCATTTCGAACTGGCGCAGCACTGCGCAGCCGTAAAAGGTGACGGAAGCGCCGATGCGCGGGATCACGGCATCGAAGCCCTCCAGCGGCTTGCCGCGGTAATGGATCTGCGGCTTGTGGCTGGCAATGTTCATGTAGGCCCGCAGGGTATCGATCACCACCATTTCGTGGCCACGCTGGGTACCGGCTTCGACCAGGCGGCGGGTGGAATACAGACGCGGATTGCGCGACAGCACAGCGATCTTCATGCAGCACCTGTGACAGGGGAAAGGGTGGCCGGGAAGGCCGGTTTGTCTTGTACGTACTTCAGGCCAGGGTTGACCACCAGCTGGCCGTGGATCAGGGCCTTGGAACCGAGCAGCAGGCGGTAACGCATGTTCTTGCGGCAGGCGAGTGTGAACTCCACCTCCCACACACCATCGCCCAGCGCCAGTGACGTGCGAATGACGTAGCGGGTCTGGGCGTGCCCGTTGGAGCTCTTGATGGTCTTCATGGTCACCAGTGGCGCCTCGCAGCGGCGGTGGCGCAACTGCACCACAGAGCCCAGGTGCGCCGTGAAGCGGACCCAGGGCTGGCCGTCGCGCTCGAACGGTTCCACTTCGGTAGCGTGCAGGCTGGAGGTGCTGGCACCAGTGTCGATCTTGGCGCGCAGCCCTGCCACGCCAAGGTCGGGCAGGGCTATCCATTCACGCAGGCCGATCACTTTCAAATGGTCAAATGTCTTCACGAAGCGCACCCTGCGAATGAGGTGGTGAACTGTAAGCATGGCGGGGACTTTTTGCATCCGTATGTGAAGGTAGTACAGTTCGATGAAAGACAGAATCCGAGGTAACGGGATGGCACAAAAAGCCGAAGACGACGACAAGGTTCGCCTGGACAAGTGGCTATGGGCGGCGCGTTTCTACAAGACGCGGGCGCTGGCCAAGGCAGCGATCGAGAGCGGCAAGGTGCATTGCCGGGGCGAGCGTTGCAAGCCAGGCAAGGAGCCGCGAGTGGGCGACGAATTTGTGCTGCGCACCGGGTTCGATGAGCGCACCGTGGTGGTGAAGGCGTTGTCGGTGGTGCGGCGTGGGGCGCCAGAAGCGCAGACGCTGTACGAGGAAACCGAAGAAAGCCTGCGCCGCCGTGAGCAGGCGGCCGAAATGCGCAAGGCGGGCGCCATGGGGGTGACTACCGATGGGCGGCCAACCAAGAAGCAGCGGCGGCAGATTCACCAGTTGCATGGGAGCTATGAATAGCCGGGGCCGCTTAGCGGCCCATCGCCGGCAAGCCAGCGCCCACAGCGCTTTGTGGGAGCGGCCATGCCGGGGCGCCGGACCGGTCGGAAAGGGCTGCGTAGCAGCCCCAAGGGTCTAGCGGAGCACGGCCATCCGCCCGACAAGCGGTAACCTGGCCAGCAGGTTGAACAACGGTGCAGTCCAGCGCATCAACGCCTCACTGCCCTTGGCCGCCAGCGGCGTGTAATAGCTCCAGCCCAACGCCAGCACTGCCATCAGCAACCCGCCGATGTAGTCATCCTGCCCCCAGTGGGCGCCGGCTACCAGGCGCGGCAGCATGAACAGCACCGCCAGCCCCCAGATCACCAGGTACTGCACCAGGCGGCGGCTGAACACGCTCATGAACAGCGCCCAGATCAGCAGTACCGAGGCGTGATCCCCCGGGAAACTCTTGCTGGAACGGTCCTTGAGCTCCCAGGCGGCTTCCAGGTTCGGGTAGTAGTCACTCAGGTGCACCACCTCGTCGAACATCATCGACGGGCTCTTGTGCTGCCAGCCAGCTGCATCCACCCACTTGGAAAACAGCGCGCGAATCACCACTAAGAGGAGTAGCGTGACCAGAAAGCCGAAAAACGCTTGGCGAACCTGAGCTGCCTTGAACACCCAGTCACCACGGATGAGCACTGCCAGCAGGATCAGGCCGACGACGATGTCGAACGGGCGCAGGCTGCCGACGGTCCAGATGTAGCGCCAGGTAGTGCTGTCGGCCAAGGGCGCATTCAGGCTGCGGAACAGCCACTCGTCGAAAGTCAGGCACAGGATCTGGCCAAAAGGCCATAACCAGAAACACAGTAGAGCGACGGAAAGCAGCGTACAGGCTGCCAATGGCCCCCAGGACCACCTTGCTTGGAACAGTGGTCGATTGTCCATAAAATGCCTCTATTGCAAACAGGAAATCGGAGCGCCTTGTGAGCGCTCTGTAACGGGTTCTCGCAGGTTCTCGACAACCCTTGTAACCATTTTGTCATCATTTTTTAGATAGCCGAAACCTATGAGCGATTTGCCTGATACCGATTTCACCCAACGTTTCATCTTCGACGAGCGCGATGTGCGCGGCGAGTGGGTGTCTCTCGATGACAGCTATGCCGCAGTGTTGGCGCGTCACGAGTACCCTCAGCCGGTCAAGGCGCTGCTCGGCGAGCTGATGGCCGCCACCGCGTTGCTGGTGGGCGCGATGAAGTTTGATGGCTTGCTGATTTTGCAGGCGCGCTCGGCTGGGCCGATTCCGCTGCTGATGGTGGAATGTTCCGGCGACCGGGAAATCCGCGGCATGGCCCGCTACGAAGCGGACCAGATCCCGGCGGATGCCACACTGTCGCAGCTGATGCCCGACGGCCACCTGACCCTGACCATCGACCCGATCAAGGGCCAGCGCTACCAGGGTACTGTCGACCTTGATGGCGCCAACCTGTCGGAATGTTTCACCAACTACTTCGTCCAGTCCCAGCAGCTGAACACGCGCTTCTGGCTCAACGCCGAAAACGGCAAGGCCCGCGGTCTGCTGCTGCAGCAGCTGCCGCGTGATCGCCAGCCGGATGATGAAGAGCGTGAGGACAGCTGGCAGCACGTGGTGGCCCTGGCCAAGACCCTCAAGCCTGAAGAGTGGGCTGAAAACAACGAAACGTTGCTGCATCGCCTGTACCATGAAGATGCCGTGCGCCTGTTCGACATCCAGCCGTTGCGCTTCAATTGCAGCTGTTCGCGAGAGCGTTCCGGCAATGCGCTGGTCAGCCTTGGCGAACAGGACGCCAAGGCATTGGTGGAAGAGTGCGGCGGCCAGGTGGAGATCGATTGCCAGTTCTGCAACGAGCGCTATTTCTTCGATGCCAGCGATGTGGCGCAACTGTTTGCCGGTGGCGGCACAGACGTGGCCTCAGAAACTCGCCACTGAAACGTTTAATCACAGGACAATCTCCTGTCGAATTGCGCAAAAGCGCAGTTCTGACAGGAGGGGCCTACTTTTTTTGGGCGTTTCTGGCATAATCCGGCCACTTTTTTCGCTGTAGTAGTTTTTTCAAGACAACTACAAAACGTTTGGAGCACTCGGCCTCGGGCCGGATGGGGTATCTCATGACGCAAGCCAACAACACCGTGTACACCGACCTGAGCGTCGATGAGCTGGTAAAAGAAGCGCTGCAACGCGGTGAAGGCGTACTAGCCGATACTGGCGCACTGGTCGTGGAGACTGGTCACCGTACTGGCCGTTCGCCGGCTGACCGTTTCATCGTCGAAGAACCTTCCACTCAGGACGCTATTTCCTGGGGCCCGATCAACCGCAAGTTCCCGGCCGACAAGTTCGACGCCCTGTGGGACCGCGTCGAGGCGTTCAACAACGCCCAGGATCACTTCGTTTCCTACGTTCACGTAGGGGCAGCCGTCGACCACTACCTGCCGGTGAAGATGACCACCCAGACCGCCTGGCAGAACCTGTTCGGCCGTTGCCTGTTCATCAACCCGGAGCAGTACAACCCGGCTGGCCGCGACCAGTGGCAGGTGCTCAACGTTGCCAACTTCGTGTGCGAGCCTGAGCGTGATGGCACCAACTCCGACGGCTGCGTCATCATCAACTTCGCCGCCAAGAAGGTGCTGATCGCAGGCATGCGCTATGCCGGCGAAATGAAGAAAGCCATGTTCTCGGTGCAGAACTTCCTGCTGCCGGCTGCCGACGTACTGCCAATGCACTGCGCGGCCAACATCGGCGAAGAAGGCGATGTGACCCTGTTCTTCGGCCTGTCCGGCACTGGCAAGACCACCCTGTCGGCCGACGAAAGCCGTTACCTGATCGGCGACGACGAGCACGGCTGGGGCGAAGGCGTTGTCTTCAACATGGAAGGCGGCTGCTACGCCAAGTGCATCGACCTGTCCGAGAAGAACGAGCCGGTCATCTGGAAAGCCATCAAGCACGGCGCAGTGCTGGAAAACGTCGTTCTCGACGCCAACAAGCACGCCGACTACACCGACGTCAGCCTGACCCAGAACAGCCGTGCTGCCTACCCGCTGGAGCACGTTGCCAAGCGTTCCGAAGCGAACCTGGGCGGCGAGCCTAATGCGGTCATCTTCCTGACCTGCGACCTGACCGGTGTTCTGCCTCCGGTTTCGATCCTGAACAACGAGCAGGCGGCCTACCACTTCCTGTCCGGTTACACCGCGCTGGTCGGTTCTACCGAAATGGGTTCGGGCGGCGGCATCAAGTCGACCTTCTCCACCTGCTTCGGCGCACCGTTCTTCCCGCGCCCGGCTGGCGAGTACGCCGAGCTGCTGATCAAGCGTATCAACGGCTTCAACTCCAAGGTTTACCTGGTCAACACCGGCTGGACCGGCGGTGGCTACGGTGTTGGCAAGCGCTTCAGCATCCCGACTACCCGCGCGGTGATCGCTGCAATCCAGAGCGGCGCGCTGGTCGGTGCCGAAACCGAGCACCTGGACATCATCAACCTGGACGTACCAAAAGTCGTCCCAGGTGTTGAAACCGAGCTGCTCAACCCACGCACCAACTGGGCTGACAAAGCTGCCTACGACGAGGCCGCCAAAGGCCTGGCCAAGCTGTTCATCGAAAACTTCAAGAAGTTCGAAGTTTCCGACGCCATCAAGGCTGCTGGCCCACAGCTGTAAGCTGAGCCCAGCGCTACAAGAAGGCCGCCCTTTGGGGCGGCTTTTTTTTTGAACGATATCCTGAGCCGGCCTCTTCGCGGGTAAACCCGCTCCCACAGATACGGCGATTTCTGTGGGAGCGGGTTTACCCGCGAAGAGGCCGGCTCAGGCAGCGGAAATCTGGAATTTCTGTTTCACTGTCAGCAACATTTGCGAAGACAAGAGCCAGACAGATGACCGAATCCCCTCAGCGCACTGCCTTCTACCACTTCCACCCCATCCTCACCCGCCCTTCGGACAACGACGTCAATGGCCATATCGCCGGTGCTACCGTGCATGGCTTTTTCGAAACGGCGATCCAGGCCTTCCTCGCCGAACAGGCCGAGGTGGACCTGCGTGACGGTGAACTGGCGGCATTCGTGGTCAGTTCGGCTGCGGATTTCTATGCGCTGCCAGGCTTTCCCGACGTGCTCGAAGTGGGCTTGGGAGTGACGCGCCTGGCGGGTAGTACGGTGGAGTACCGCCTGGCGCTGTTCCGCCCGGGGGAACCGGAGGCGTGTGCTGCAGGCACGGTAGTGCAGGTGTTCATCGAGCGTGCCAGTGGTCGTCCTGCGGTGCTGCCTGAACCGCTGCAAGTGGTCCTGTCTGGCCTGGTACTGGAACAGCAGGCATAAAAAAGCCCCGCCGGCAGGGGCGGGGCTTTTGCTGCCGGGGCAGGGCCCGCGGCATCAGTCGCGCCAGTGGCGCTTGTGCTTGCGGTGGCCGTAGTGGCGACCACGGTCGTAGTGGCGACGGTCGTCGTAGCCGCGACGGTAGCGGCGATCATCATGACGCTCGTCTTCGTCGGCTTTGTTGCCCATGTAGTTACCCAGCGCGCCACCGGCACCACCGCCGGCTGCTGCGCCAATGTAGCTACCGGTGGTGCCGCCCACCGAGCGACCGACCACGTTACCGCCTGCAGCGCCCAGTGCGCCGCCGATAGCGGCCTCGCCACGCTGGCGCTTGTCGGCACCCAGGGCACCGCCGGCTGCGCCGCCCAGACCGGCACCAATGGCGCCGCCGGTGCTACCGCCGATGGAGTTACCCACTACGGAGCCGAGTACCCCACCCAATGCGCCGCCAATGCCGGCCTCGGTATTGCCGCCTGCCATGGCAACGCCGCTGAGCAAGCTGAAAGACAACAACAAAATCGAGGAGTACTTCTTCATCAAGAGAGCCTCATAGGGATGACGAGGCGAATTTGAGGCTAAGCGGCGTGGCTGGCAACGGAAATCCGACGAGTAACACGAGTTGTACACAATTCTCTAAGTTACTGTATTTGCTGTGAAACTTTATCGTTTTTCGGCTGTCTGAGACCTTTATGACAAAGCCCTGAACCGCCATGGAACAGGGCTTTTTTCGTTTCTACAGAATACGCCCGTCGTCCCGTGCGCGCTCCAGTTTGATGGCAATGAACTTCGAGGTCGGCGTATGGCTGCCATCGCCAATGCTTTCCAGTGGCACCAGCGGGTTCACCTCGGGGTAATACGCCGCTGCCTGCCCGGCCGGGATGTCGAAGGCCAGCAGGGTGAAGCCCTGCACCCGGCGCACATGCTGATCACCCCACAGCGACACGATGTCGACCTTTTGCCCCGGCTGGAAGCCCAGGCGGATGATGTCGGCTTCGTTGGCGAACAGCACTTCGCGCTGGCCGCGCACGCCCCGGTAACGGTCGTCCAGGCCGTAGATGGTGGTGTTGTACTGATCGTGCGAGCGCATCGACTGCATGATCAGGTCGGGCAGTTGGCCACTGGCGCGCACGCGCTCATCGAGCAACGAATCCGGCAGCAGGTTGGCCTTGAAGTTGGCCCGGCCGCTGCTGGTCTTCCATTCGCGACTGGCAGCGCTGTTACCCAGGTAAAAACCGCCTGGACGCTGCAAGCGCTGGTTGAAACCGCTGAAGCCCGCGATGGTATCGCCGATCAGGTCGCGGATGCGGTCGTAGTCGGCCACCAGCCAGTGCCAGTCCACCGGTTGCTTGCCCAGGGTGGCAGCGGCGATGCCGGCAATCACTGCAGGTTCCGAGCGCATTTGCGTCGACAGCGGCTTCAGCTGGCCGTTGGAGGCGTGCACCATGCTGAACGAGTCTTCCACCGTCACCGCCTGCGGCCCGTCGGCCTGCAGGTCGATGTCGGTGCGGCCCAGGCACGGCAGGATCAGCGCCTGCTTGCCGTGCACCAGGTGGCTGCGGTTGAGCTTTGTGCTGATATGCACGGTCAGCTCGCAGTTGCGCAGTGCTTGGGCAGTACGCTCGGTGTCTGGCGTGGCCTGGGCGAAATTGCCGCCCAGGCCGATGAATACTTTGGCGCGGCCGTCGAGCATGGCGTGGATGGCTTCGACGGTGTTGTGGCCGTTGTGCCGGGGCACGGGGAAGCCAAAACGCTTTTCGAGGGCGTCCAGCAGCGCCACTGGCGGGCGTTCATTGATGCCCATGGTGCGGTCGCCCTGCACGTTGCTGTGGCCGCGCACCGGGCACAGACCGGCGCCGGGTGCGCCGATGTTGCCGCGCAACATTTGCAGGTTGACAATTTCCTGGATGGTCGGCACCGAATGGCGGTGCTGGGTGATGCCCATCGCCCAGCACATGATCACCCGCTTGCCACGGCAGTACATGCGCGCGGCCAGCTCGATGTCGGCCAGCGTCAGCCCGGACTGCGCCTGGATGTGTTCCCACGGCGTGGCATCGACCACTGCCAGGTAGTCGTCGACGCCATGACCATGTTCGGCAATGAAGGCATGGTCGAACACGGCCGGTTCGCCTTTGGCCTGGGCTTCGCGTTCCCATTGCAGGACGAACTTGGCCATGCCGCGCAGCATCGCCATGTCGCCGCCCAGCGCCGGGCGGAAGAACGCGGTGTTGGTCGGCCGGTCACTGTTGGTCAGCATCTCCAGCGGGTTCTGCGGGTGCTGGAAGCGCTCCAGGCCACGCTCCTTGAGCGGGTTTACGCACACCACCTGGGCGCCACGTTTCACCGCATCACGCAGCGGGTCGAGCATGCGTGGGTGGTTGGTGCCGGGGTTCTGCCCCCAGACAAAAATAGCGTCGGCATGCTCGAAGTCGTCGAAGGTGACGGTGCCCTTGCCGACCCCGACGCTTTGCCCCAAGGCCACGCCACTGGCTTCGTGGCACATGTTCGAGCAGTCAGGAAAGTTGTTGGTACCATAGGCGCGCACAAACAACTGATACAGGTACGCCGCTTCGTTGCTGGCGCGCCCCGAGGTATAGAACTCAGCCTGGTCAGGGTTGGCGAGCTTGTTCAGCTCGCGAGCGATCAGGGCGAAGGCGGCATCCCAGCTGATGGGCAGGTAACGGTCGCTGGGCCCGTCGTAGACCATCGGTTCGGTCAGGCGCCCTTGGTACTCCAGCCAGTAATCGCTTTGCTGCAGCAGCGAGGTAACGCTGTAACGGGCGAAGAAGGCCGCATCGACGCACCGCTTGGTCGCCTCCCAGTTCACGGCCTTGGCGCCGTTCTCGCAGAACTTGACCATGCCGCTTTCCGGCGAATCGCCCCAGGCGCAGCCCGGGCAGTCGAAGCCGCCGTTCTGGTTGGTCTTGAGCAGGGCGCGAATGTTCTTTAGTGCGTTGTCGCTGCCGACCCATGCCTTGGCCACGCTGCGCAGCGCGCCCCAGCCACCGGCTGGGCCGTGGTAGGGCTTGTAGCGAGGGGTGGAGGCTGGTGCGTTGTCCGGGAGGTGCTGGTAAGAGGTCACTGCTGTTACGACTCCGCCGCCGGGCTGAAGACCCGCGGTGCGCTGTGCTTGGGCAAATGGATGAGGTTGAGGTTGTGCTTGCGTGCCCATTGCAGGGCAAGGCCGGTGGGCGCCGATAGGCTGACCAGGGTCTGGAGGCCGGCACGCAGTACTTTCTGGATCAGCTCCAGGCTGCAGCGGCTGGTGACGATGGCCAAGCCGCCCTGGCTGTCGATGCCTTGGCGCAGCAGGGCGCCGATCAGTTTGTCGAGGGCGTTGTGCCGGCCGATGTCTTCGCGGCCGAGCAAAAGCTCGCCATGGCGGTCCATGAACAGGGCTGCATGCACAGCCCCGCAATGCTGGCCCAGCGGTTGGAAGGCATCGATGCGTTCACGCAGGCCCACCAGCCACTGGGCCGGGGGCAGGGGCGCACCCGGCAGCACGGCCAGGTCCGGCAGCGCCTGCTCCAGGGCTTCGACACCACACAGGCCGCAACCACTGGTGCCGGCCAGTTGGCGGCGCTGGTTTTTCAGGTTCCAGAACGCCCGGCTGGAAATTTCCAGGTCGGCATACATTGCCGAACCGCTGCCGGAGAGCTTCAGGTCGTAGATGTCTGCTGTCCCTTCGACAATGCCGCTGCCAACACTGAAACCGACGGCGAAGTCCTCCAGGTCGGTGGGGCTTACCAGCATCACCGCCTGATTGAGGCCGTTGTAGACAATGGCCAGGGCCACTTCTTCGGCCAGCGGTGTGCTGTCGCGTCTGGCGTCGGTTAACTGGACGTAATCGTAGGTGTTGCTGGCGGCGGGCATGGACAAAGGCGATGAGGCCGCGCAGACCGGAGGTTTGCTGTTCATCGGGGCGTTGAATACCGGCGGCTTTCTGATAGCACAAGCCTAGGCTTGCGGGCCGGCGGCGTCTAATCGCTAGGGTCTATGCCTTGATAGACCGCGTCGATTGGTCGCACAGGGGGCGGGAGTGGAAAAGCTGGCCTAGACTCGTGAGTCCAAGGTTTCGTCAACAAGGAGAGCGCAATGAGCCTGTTCAGTTTCGTGAAGGAAGCCGGCGAGAAGTTGATCGACCTGCTGACCCCCGGCAATGCCAATGCCGAGGAGCAGCTCAAGAAGCACGTGGAAAGTGTCGGCCTGGGAAACCCGAACATCAAAGCCACTGTAGAGGGAGACAAGATCATCCTCAAGGGTGAGGTGGCCAGCCAGGAGGAGAAGGAAAAGATCATTCTTGCAGCCGGTAACATCAATGGTGTGGCCAGCGTGGATGACCAGATTACAGTGACAGGGCCAGTGGTGAAGGCGGCCAGGTTCATTACGGTGAAAAAGGGCGACACGCTATCGGCCATTTCAGTCGTGGTGTACGGCAACGCCAACCAGTACAACAAGATTTTCGAGGCCAACAAGCCGATGCTGTCGCACCCGGACAAGATTTATCCGGGGCAGGTGCTACGTATTCCTGACTGATCTTCGCAGCCTGTACCGGCCACTTCCGGGACAAGCCCGCTCCCACAGCTTTACCGCTGAACCTGAACCCAGCGGCCAACTTTGGGAGCGGGCTTGTCCCGCGAATGGGGCCTCATAGGCCTACCAGTAACTCCCGGTAATCCTCGACGGCCGCAAACTCTTCGGTATCCCGCGGCCCTGCCTTGCTATCCGGCTGGCGCACCGCCAGCAGGTGCCCCACGCCAAACTGCCGCGCACTGCGCAGAATCGCCAGTGTGTCATCGATGAACAGGCTGCGTTGCGGATCAAAGCCGATGTCTGCCTGTAATGCATCCCAGAACTGCGGGCTTTCCTTCGGGTAGCCGTAATCGTGCGAGCTGATCAGCCGTTCGAAATACGGTGCCAGTTCCACCCGCTCCAGCTTCAGCGACAGCGAGTCACGGTGGGCATTGGTGATCATCACCACGCGTTTGCCCGCCTTGCGGATTGCCGCCAGGAAGGTATCGGCGTCTGGTCGCAGGGCGATCAGGTCGGCGATTTCCTGCTTCAGCTCACGGATCGGCAGGCGCAACTCGCGGCTCCAGAAGTCCAGGCAATACCAGTTCAGGGTGCCGGCATTGCGCTCAAACAGCGGCTGCAGCTCCATTTGCGCCATGGCCCGGCTCACCCCGTGCAGCTCGGCATAGCGCTGGGGCAGGTGCTCCAGCCAGAAGCGGTTGTCGTAATGCAGGTCGAGCAGGGTGCCGTCCATGTCCAGCAGGACGGTATCGATGGCAGACCAAGGAATAACAGGCATGGGAAACTCTCGATCAGTCGGCAAGCCACGGTATAGTAACCCGTTCACGCCAAGGAGCCGCCCCATGCGCCAGAAACCCACCGTCCTCAGCCGCGAAATCGTCGCCAGCAGCCGTCTGTTTCGCGTCGAAGCCGTGCAATTGCGCTTCAGCAATGGCACTGAGCGTACCTACGAGCGCCTGGTGGGCCGGGGTAACGGCTACGGCGCAGTGATGATCGTGGCCATCCTCGACGCCGAGCACGCCGTGCTGGTGGAGGAATACTGTGGTGGCACCGACGAATACGAGCTGTCGTTGCCCAAGGGCCTGATCGAGCCGGGCGAAGACGTGCTGGCGGCAGCCGACCGGGAGCTCAAGGAAGAAGCCGGTTTTGGCGCACGCCAGCTGGAGCACCTGACCGAGCTGTCGCTGTCGCCGGGCTACATGAGCCAGAAGATCCAGGTGGTACTGGCTACCGACTTGTACGAAGAGCGCCTGGAAGGCGATGAGCCAGAACCGATGCGGGTCGACAAGGTCAACCTGCGCGAGCTGTCGGCATTGGCCATGCATCCGCAGTTCACCGAGGGACGTGCCCTGGCGGCGCTTTACCTGACACGTGACTTGCTGATTCAGCGGGGGCTGCTGGAGCTATGAACGACCTGCAACTGATGCACGAAGTGGTCAAGCTGGCGTTGTCGGCGGGTGAGGCGATCCTGCCGTTCTGGCGTGCCGATGTGGCCGTGACCAACAAGGCCGACGACTCGCCGGTTACCGCCGCCGACCTGGCGGCGCACCGGGTGATTGCCGATGGCCTGCTGGCGCTGGCGCCGCATATTCCGGTGCTGTCCGAGGAGGACTGCAACATTGCGCTGGCCGAGCGTCAGGGTTGGAGCCGCTGGTGGCTGGTCGACCCGCTGGACGGCACCAAGGAGTTCATTGCCGGCAGCGAAGAGTTCACGGTCAACATCGCCCTGGTCGAAAACGGCGAGGTGGTGTTTGGCGTGGTGTCGATGCCCACCAATGGGCGCTGCTATTTTGGTGGGCGCGGCATGGGGGCCTGGCGTGCAGATGCCGGTGAGGCAGCCCAGCTGATTCAGGTACGCAACGCACCTGCACAGGGCGAGCGTTTTACCGTGGCGGCCAGCCGTCGACACTCCAGCCCGGAGCAGGAAGCGTTGTTGGCCGGCCTTGGGGCCGCTGTGGGAGAGCTGGAGCTGGCCAATATTGGCAGCTCGTTGAAGTTCTGCCTGTTGGCTGAGGGCAGTGCCGATTGTTATCCGCGCCTGGCGCCGACTTCGCAGTGGGACACTGCAGCGGCGCAGGGTGTGGTGGAAGGGGCCGGCGGCGAGGTGATCGGGCTGGATGGCTTGCCGTTCCGGTATCCGCCGCGCGAGTCGCTGCTTAACCCGTATTTTTTGGCATTGCCGGCCAATGCTGCATGGCGCCAGGCCTTCCTGAACCTGATCTGACGGATTTCACCGCTCCCACAGGGATTGCGCCAGTCTTTGGGTTGTGTGCCAGGCAGTTGCTTCAAGCGGCTGTCGGGCTAGCGGTGCAGAACGTACTGGCCGCTGAATTTCACGGCAGGCTCGTCACGCCCGGCATTGCTCACGGTGGTTTCCAACGTCAACCGCGCCCGCCCACGGCGCTGGTACATGGCTATGAATCGTTCCCAGGTTTTTTCGTCGGGCGCTGCACAACGCGCCACCGCCGCTCCGGTAACCGGCAACGGATAACTGATCTGCCCTTCCTGGATGACGATATGCCCGTCATCGATCCCCAGCTCACGCAGTCGCAGGTGCAGCCAGCCCCAGCCCACCAGCACGGCCGCGCAGTACAGGCTGCCGCCGAACATGGTGCTCTTGTGGTTGACGTTGGCCGCCAGCGGCAGTTGCAGGCGCAGGGTGTGCTGTTGCCAATCGACTACTTCCAGGCCCATTTCCCGGGTCAGGGGGATATCGCTGTGCAGTACGGATTGCAGGTACTGGCTATCGGTGTTCATCAACGGTGATCCTCTTGATCGTCGTGCCCGCCGCCGGCGCCGTCAAAGCTCAAACCGTGCTTGCGTAGCTTGTCGTGCAGGGTCTTGCGGGGGATGCCCAGGGCCTCGGCCAGGCTGCGCATGGAGCCATGTGGCTGGGCCAGTTCGGCAGCGATCAGCGAGCGTTCGAAGTGCTCGACCTGTTCGCTGAGGTTGCCACTCGGCATTGGCGCTGCAAGTGCCGTCGCCGGCGGCGTCTGGCCGTCCAGGGCCAGTTCCAGGCCAAGGGCGAAACGCTCGGCGGCGTTCTGCAACTCGCGCACATTGCCTGGCCAGGCGTGACGTAGCAGCACGGCGCGCTGGTGTGGCTGCAGGGTGTGTGGCGGCAGGCCATGGCGCTGGCTGGCGGCGTCGGCGAAGTGCTGGAACAGCACCAGGATGTCATCGCCGCGCTCGCGCAGCGGTGGGATACGCAACGGCGCCACGTTAAGCCGGTAATACAGGTCGGCACGAAAGCGCCCCTGCTCGGCGGACTGGCGCAGGTCTTCCTTGGTTGCGGCAATGATGCGGATATCCAGTGGGATCAGCTGGTTGCCGCCGAGTCGCTCGACCACCCGCTCCTGCAACATGCGTAGCAGTTTTACCTGTACATCCAGGCTCATGCTCTCGATCTCGTCGAGGAACAGCGTGCCGCCATTGGCGAACTCGAATTTGCCGATGCGGCGCTTCTGCGCGCCGGTAAACGCGCCGGGCTCATGGCCGAACAGCTCGCTCTCGACCACCGACTCGGCCAGCGCACCGGCGTTGATCGCCACGAACGGACCGTCGCGGCGGCTGGACAGGTCGTGCAGGGCGCGCGCCACCACCTCTTTGCCAGCGCCGGTTTCACCCAGGATCAGCACATCGGCGCGGGTGCCGGCCAGGGCGCCAATCTGCTCGCGCAGGCGCAGCATGGATGGCGCATGGCCGACCAGGCGGGTGGCCAGTTGCTGGCGGTCGCTCAGTGCCAGGCGCAGGCTGCGGTTGTCCAGCACCAGGCGGCGCAGGGCCAGGGCGCGGCGCACGCTGTCGAGCAGCGCGTCGGTGGCGAAGGGTTTTTCCAGAAAATCATAAGCCCCGGCGCGCATCGCCTGCACCGCCAGCGGCACATCGCCATGGCCGGTGATCAGCAGCACCGGCAGCTCGCTGTCGCGGCCGTGCAGTTGCTCCAGCAGTTGCAGGCCATCGATGCCGGGCATGCGGATGTCGCTGACCACCACACCGGGCCAGTCGGCCTCGATACGGTCAGCCAGGCCTTGGGCATCGGCCAGGGCGACCACCTTGAGCCCTGCCAGGTCCAGGGTCTGGCTCAGGGCCTGGCGCAGGTGCGGGTCATCGTCGACCAGGATGACCTGGGCTTGGCTGTCGATCAATGTCTCGGTGGTCATGCCGAGGGGTCCTCCGAATTGGGCAAAGTAGCGCCAGGCGCGGCCACACGCAGCTGCAGGGTCAGCAGTGCGCCACCTTCCGGATGGTTGGCCAGCAGCAGCTCACCGCCCAAGGCGCGCATCAGGCTTTCACAGATAGCCAGGCCCAGGCCCAGGCCCTGGGTGCGGGTCTTGGTGGTAAAGAACGGCTCCTTGGCGTGCTCCAGGGCCTGGCGGCTGAAACCTGGGCCGTTGTCGCGGATGTACAGGTAGACGCAGTCATCGCGCTGCTCGGCACTTAGCCACAAGCGGCGTGGGTTGGCCTTTTCGGTCAGGGCGTCGAGGGCATTGGCCAGCAGGTTGCCGAGCACCTGGCGCAGGCGGGTTTCACCGGCCTGTACCCACAAGGTCGCCTCCGGCAGGTCGCGGATCAGCTCCACGGCCATTGCACGGCGGCGTTTGGCAAGCAGTGCCAGCGCATCGTCCAGGGCGGGCTGCAGGGCCACGCTTTCCGGAGCATGCCGGTCGCGGCGGGCGAAGGCGCGCAGGTGGGCGATGATCGAGGCCATGCGCCCGGTCAGCTCGCCGATCAGCTTGAGGTTGCCGCGGGCGTCATCGGTGCGTTGGTGGTCCAGCAGGATCTCGGCGTTTTCCGCGTAACTGCGGATGGCGGCCAGCGGCTGGTTGAGCTCGTGGCTGATGCTGGCCGACATGGTGCCCAATACCGATAGCTTGCCGGCCTGCACCAGTTCATCCTGGGCGCGCACCGCCTCCTGCTGGGCGTTCTCGCGTTCCAGCACGGCATTTTTCAGCCGGGTGTTCAGGCCTTCAAGGTCGGCGGTACGTTCGGCCACGCGCTTTTCCAGCTCCTGACGGCCACGGGCTTCGAAGTCGATGCGGTCGATGTAGTGGCGCCGCCGTTGCATGACCAGGCCGGCCAGCAGCATCAGTACCAGCAGGGTGCCGGCACCGATGGCCATCACCGTTTGCACCGAGCGATCGACCAGCATGCGCGGGGCGAGGATGCTGACCTGCCAGCCGGTTTCCTTGATGTCGCGGGTCTGGGTGATCCAGGCGTCCGGGTTGAGCATCAGCGGTTGTGGGGCCTGGGTGGGGTAGGGCTGGATGGCGATGATGGCCTGGCGCTCGGCCTCGGTCAGCGTGCGGGTGGCACGGAAGCGCCAGTCGGGTCGCGACGTCAGGATGACCACGCCATTGTGATCGGTCAGCAACAGCTGCTCGGGGGTGCGGCCCCAAAGGGTCTCGGTGTGGTCGAGGTCGACCTTGACCACCAGCACGCCAACGATTCGCTCGCGGTCTCGCACGGCTGCTGCAAAGAAGTAGCCGCGTTTGGCCGAGGTGGTGCCCTGGCCGAAGAAGCGGCCCAGGTGGCCGGCCATGGCTTCGTTGAAGTACGGGCGGAAGGCGAAGTTGCGGCCGACGAAGCTGTCGCGTTTGTCCCAGTTGGACGCGGCCAAGGTGTTGCCGCTGACGTCCATCAGGTACATCACCTCGGCACCGGTCTGCTGCACGATGTCCTTGAGCAGGCGGTTGGCGTTGGTCACCGCTTCCAGGCGGAACGGGTCGGCCAGCACGCCACGCAGCGCCGGCAGGTCGCCGAGGATTTGCGGCAAGGTTTCGTAGCGGTGCAGGGTGCCGAGCAGGTTGGCGACGTACAGGTCGAGGGTCTGGCGGTTCTGCGAGGCCAGCTCTTCCTGGTAATAGCGTTCGGCCAAGTGATGCAGGGGCCACAGCAACGGGGCCAGGCACAGGGCCAGCAAGGCCAGGCTGCGCCAGCGCGGACGGCGTGGGGGCGTGGGTTTTGCAATCATCACGTAAATGCGCCAGAAAAGTCTGGCGCAATTATGCGCTAGTTATGGCAGCAGTTCCGCCTCTGCCAGTGGCAGGCCGACTTTGTCCTTGTCCGACAGCACCGGTGGCTGCTGCAGTCCCCAGTCGATGGCCAGTTGCGGGTCGTCCCAACGGATGCAGCGGTCAGCGCCGGGGTTGTAGTAGTCGGTGGTCTTGTAGAGGAACTCGACCGACTCGCTCACCACCGCAAAACCATGGGCGAAGCCGGGTGGAATCCAGAGTTGGCGGTGGTTGTCGGCCGACAGATGCACGGCGACCCATTGGCCGAAGGTTGGCGAGCTTTTGCGCACATCCACGGCGACATCGCGGATTTCCCCGTGCACCACCCTTACCAGCTTGCCTTGGGTGTTTTCTACCTGATAGTGCAGGCCGCGCAGCACGCCCTTGTTGGAGCGCGAGTGGTTGTCCTGCACGAACTCGGTGCGCACGCCGGTTTGCCGTGCGAACTCACGTGCGTTGAATGCCTCGAAGAAAAAACCACGGCTGTCACCGTGAACCTTCGGCTCGATGATCAGTACTTCAGGGATTGCGGTAGGGATGATGTTCATAGCGGCTCGCTGGCCCGTTGCTCACGTAATGACCCTAGTCGGCCTTGTCGGAAATTTCCGCGCGTACCTGTAAAAGGATGCATAAGGTGTGGCTTTGGTAGACGGCAGCCCGTTCCATTACCCACACCATTCCACTTATTTACCGATTGTTATCGATTTGAAAGCGCCGAATGGTGGGATTTTATGCATGTATTGGGCTTCAAATATCGATATGTATCGGTTATAAATTGCCAAACGCCCCAGCACACTCCGGCTCAGGGCCATCACAGAGGTCACCCATGAAAACCCTCAACTCCACGCCCCGTGCCGATGGTTTCCACATGCCCGCCGAGTGGGCCCCACAAACCCAGGTGTGGATGGTGTGGCCGGAGCGCCCGGACAACTGGCGCCTGGGCGGCAAGCCGGCGCAGGCCGCGCATGTCACCCTGGCCAAGGCCATTGCCCGCTTCGAACCCGTCACCGTCGCCGCCTCCGCTGGCCAGTACGAAAATGCCCGTCGCCAGCTCGACCAGCCAAATATTCGTGTGGTCGAAATCAGCAACGATGACGCTTGGGTGCGTGATACCGGCCCGACCTTCGTCATCAATGACCAGGGTGAAGTACGCGGTGTGGATTGGGGCTTCAATGCCTGGGGCGGCTTCGATGGGGGCCTGTACGCACCCTGGAACCGCGACGAGGAACTGGCCGCCAAGGTGCTGGAAATGGAGCGCTGCCAGCGCTACCAGACCGAAGGCTTTGTGCTTGAGGGTGGTTCGATCCACGTGGACGGTGAAGGCACCGTGATCACCACCGAGGAATGCCTGCTCAACCGTAACCGCAACCCGCACTTGAGCCGCGAGCAGATCGAAGCAGTGCTGCGCGATCAGCTTGCGGTCGACACCGTGGTGTGGCTGCCGGACGGCCTGTACAACGACGAAACCGACGGCCACGTCGACAACTTCTGCTGTTACGTGCGCCCCGGTGAAGTGTTACTGGCCTGGACCGATGATTCCAACGACCCCAATTATGCGCGCTGCCACGCCGCCATGGAGGTATTGAAAAACACCCGCGATGCCAAGGGCCGTGAGTTCATCGTGCACAAGATGCCGATTCCTGGGCCGCTGTTTGCCACCGCTGAAGAGTGCGCCGGTGTCGATCAGGTTGCCGGCAGCCAGGCGCGTGACCCGTCGGTACGCCTGGCCGGTTCGTACGTGAACTTCCTGATCGTCAACGGTGGCATCATTGCGCCGAGCTTTGACGACCCGGCAGATGCTGAAGCCAGAGCGATTCTGGCAAAGATCTTCCCTGACCACGAAGTAGTGATGATCCCTGGCCGCGAGTTGTTGCTGGGTGGCGGCAACATCCACTGCCTGACTCAGCAGCAGCCGGCGCCGGTCAAGCGTTGAACGCAGCTTGAATTAAAAAGGCCCGTCATTTGACGGGCCTTTTTTTCGGGCGACACCCGGCGCCCAGGCTGGCATACGTTTTGTATTGTTTTTCAATTAGATAGCTCGGCCGGGCCGCGCTCTCGGATCTGTAACATTACTTACGTAAATTAGCCGCTCACGGGCCAGGGAGTACGTGTAGACATGAATGCAGCAAGTGAGTCGGCTTTGCGCCCATCGGCAGTGAATCACCAGTCGCTCAAGGTGTTGGCGAAGTGGTTGAAACACCATGGAAGCATCAGGGTCAGGACGACCGACCCACGACGTCTGCTTGCCGGGCGGTACCCTCAAGGGCTGATCAGCGAAGCAGAGATGCAGGCGCTGATGGCGGTGTGGCACTGATCGGATCGGTATTACTTGTACCGGCCTCTTCGCGGGCATGCCCGCTCCCACAGAGTCACCACATGGCTCGAAACCTGTGAAACACCTGTGGGAGCGGGCGCGCCCGCGAAGAGGCCAGTACAGTCAACAACGATCAGAAGCTGTAGCTACCCGTAACCACCAGGCTACGCGGGTCCCCCACCTGAATCTGCGCCGCACTGGTCGCCGAGCTGTAGTAGGTCTTGTCGGCAATGTTGCTCAACGCCGCCCGCACATCCCAGTCATGGGTGCGATACCCCGCCAGTGCATCCCAACGGCCATACCCTGGCAATACCGTGGTGTTCTGGTTGTCCGCATAACGCTCGCCCACCAGCGTCAGGCCGGTTTCGGCGTACCAGCCCAGCTCTGGTTTCCAGGTCACGAACAGGCTGGCGTTGCGCTTGGCCACATCATTGATGCGGTTGCCTTCCTGGCCATTGTTGTCCTTGACGATGATCGCATCCTGCAGGCCGATGCCGCCGCGTACATACCAGTTGCCGACGATGTTGCCAGTGGCGGTCAGTTCGATGCCACGCGAACGCTGCAAGCCACTGAGCAAGATGTTTTCCGGGATGAGCGGGTCGCGGGTACGGCGGTTGTACAACTCCAGCTCGTAGATGGCCACCGTGGTGCTCAGGCGCTGGTCCAGCCAGTCGCTCTTCACCCCGATTTCCTTCTGGCGCGTTTCCTCCGGCTTGGTGTCGTTGGTGTTGCCCTGCGAACCCGGAGTAATGCCGATGAGGCCGCCGCCCACCGGCGAGAAGGTCTTGCTCCACGAGGCGTAGAACGAATGGTCACGCCACGGTGTGTACACCACGCCCAGGCGTGGGCTGGTGCTGTTGCTGTCCTGCGACTCGGACAGGTTGCGCATGTTGGTGGTTTCAACCTCGAACTGGTCGAAGCGCACCCCGGCAAGGATCTGCCATTGATCGTTCAGGCGGATCTGGTCCTGCAGATAAATGCCGCGGCTATCGACCACCGTGTGGTTGTCACTCGACAGCACCAGGCGGCCGTTGTGCTGCTGGCTACGGTTGGGTTGGCCCAAGCCCGGCAGCGTCTGGCTACCAGCGGTATACAGCACGGGGTCACGCTTCTGGTTGCCAATCTCCAGGCCCAGCAGCAGCTTGTGCTCCAGGCCCAAGGTGTCGAAGTCGCCCTCGGCCTCCAGGTTGTTGAACAGGTTGCGGGTGTTCAGGTCCTGCTGCCAGCGCTGGCGGGTCAAGGTATTTGTGCCGGCGTTGTAGCCCGTGACATAGGTGTTGTCGAACGCGCTGTCGAGCTTGATCAGGCCCAGGGTATGGCGCAGTTGCCAGGTTTCGTTCAGTTGGTAGTTCAGGCGCGAGCGCAGGGACTGCGCGCGATCATCGATGTAGTCGCGCTGGTCGCCGTAGGTGGTGCTGCGGCTGACGTCGGCCGGGCGGCCATTCACCCCGGGGATACCCCGGTCAGGCGTGCGGTTGTAGCGGCTGTATTCGTACTGCACCAGCCAGTTGAGGTCGGGGGTGATCTGCCAGCTGATCGACGGCGCGAACAGCTGGCGGCTGCCGTCGATGCCATCGCGCAAGCTGTTGTTGTCCTGGTTGCCCATGTTCAGGCGCAGGCTGACTGTGTCGCTGGGGTCGGCACTGAGGTCGGCATACAGGCTGCGCAGGTCTTCGCTGCCGGCCTGCGCTTCGAGGGTGGAGCGGCGGCCAGGCTCCGGTGCCTTGCTGACCCTGTTGACAATGCCGCCCTGGCTACCGCGGCCATACAGCACCGCCGCCGGCCCCTTCAGCACCTCGACCCGCTCGATATTGTGCAGGTCGCGGATGTACTGGCTGTCGTCGCGAATGCCGTCCAGGTAGAAGTCGTTGCTGGCCTCGAAGCCGCGGATGCGCACGCTGTCGAAGCGGGTGTCGGCGCCGCTGCTGACGTTGGGGATTCCCTCCAGCGCCTTGCCCAAGGTGTTGCTGCCGTAGTCCAGCACATTGGCGGTTTTTACCGTGTCGATGGCCTGCGGCACATAACGCACCGGCGTCGAGGTGCGGGTGGCGGTGCTCACCTCCTTGACGCGCGGGTTGTCCTTTTCGCGCTCGCTGTCGGCGGTAACCGACGATTCTGGCAGCGTGGTGGTGGCAGCAGTGGCCAGGCTGGCGCTGAACAAGAGCGACAGGCCAAGCGTAAAGGGGGAAAGGCGGCAGGGTACAAGCATGGGCACATCCGGACCGGGCAGGTGAAAAATAAGGCGCGAATGGTAATGCTTGCTATTTGCCTTTGCTTGGGTATTTGTAAAGGCTTGTCTTTACATATGTGTCTGTTTGTAACAACCTCTGCGGCCGCGTGTTTGGCTGCTCAGGGGAACCTGTCCGTTCGATCAAAGGCAATTTCCTACACAAGATAAATTGCCCGCTGATAGCCCAACACTGCATGGAAATGCACTAGAGCTGCCGATAATTTTGGTTATATCAACCTGCATTTCACGACTTTTTGACATTTGTAATCGCACACGGCTAGGATTCGGCCAACGCCTGCTGGCCATGATCTTGGCCATGCTGCTGCCGAGGGCTGCCGTGCACTTACCGGCTGGCCCACCAGGCTGGATCCGCATAGCGTCGAACCTACGAAGGGGCGTTGGTTCCTGGCGTCATAGTGCAGAGCGTTTTTGATTAAGAAATAAGGAAAACAACATGTTGAAAACCAGGATCAGCCTGGTCGCCTTGGCGATGATCGCCGCGACCCAGGCACAGGCCAATGACCAGGCCGACAGCAAGGGCTTCATCGAGGACAGCCACGCCAACGTCCTTCTGCGCAACGCCTACATCAACCGTGACAAGAAGCACGGCACCGACGACCAGATTGAATGGGGCCAGGCGTTCATCGCCAACTTCTCCTCCGGCTTCACCCAAGGCACCGTCGGCGTTGGCGTCGACGCATTCGGCCTGTACGCCGTGCGCCTTGATGGCGGCAAAGGCCACAACGGTGGCGGCGGCGTCGACTTCTTCAAGCCGCACGAAACCACCAATGCCGAAGGCAACGCCAGCTCGCCGCACAACCTGGCCCGTGGTGGCGCTGCTGTGAAATTCCGCATCTCCAACACCGTGCTGAAGTACGGTGACCAGATGCCAGCACTGCCAGTGCTGCAGTACGACGACGCGCGTCTGCTGCCAGAAAGCTTCACCGGTACCCTGATCACCTCGAAAGAGATCGAGGGCCTGGAACTGAACGCCGGCCGCTTCACCCAGGAAGCGCGCAAAAGCGCCGAGCGCCGCGACGGTGGTGGCCTGAAGTCGATCAACGTCTTCGGTGGCAGCTACAAGTTCACCGACAATTTCACCGCTTCGCTGTACACCGCCGACAACGAAGACGTGATGAAAAAGCACTACCTGGGCTTGAACTACGTCTTCCCGATCGCCAGCGACCAGTCCCTGACCCTGGACTTCAACGGCTACAAGTCGGACATCGACAACAAGTACGTACAAGCCGCTGGCCTGAACGGCGACTCCAACACCATCTGGAGCCTGGCAGCCACTTACGCGTACGGTGCACACTCGTTCACCATCGCCCACCAGCGCAGCACCGGCAGCACTGGCTACAACTACGGCTTCTACCAGAACGCCGGTGGCGTGGGTGACGGTGGTTCGACCATCTACCTGGCCAACTCGTACTGGTCCGACTTCAATGCCGAAGACGAGCGCTCCTGGCAGCTGGGCTACGGCCTGGACTTCGGTGCCTACGGCATTCCGGGCCTGACCTACAAGCTGGCCTACGTGGTGGGTGACAACATCAACACCCGTAACGTCGCCAACCCACAGGGCTTTGGCGAAGGTAAAGAGCGCGAGATCTTCAACCAGATCCGTTACGTGGTGCAGGACGGCCCGGCCAAGGACCTGTCCATCAAACTGCGTAGCTCGTTCCTGCGTACCAACAATGCCGTGCAGCAGAACGGTTACAACGACGACGGCAACGAAGTCCGCGTATTCGTCGAGTACCCGATCAGCATCTTCTGATCCTGATCTGAAGCATCGAACAGCCCTGGCTTATGCCGGGGCTGTTTCTTTTCGGCGCACGGTTTTTGCTGCAACGGGCATCAGTTCTCCTGTCTCCGGCGCAAAACTGTCGCTACGTGCCATCTGCCACATCCGCGCATAAAACTCGCTTTCAATCGAGCCACTGAGCAATTCGCCTGGCTTGAGGAACGTGTGCAGGTCCGAAAACAACCCGATTTCGCTGGGGCTGACGCGCCGGGCCAGGTGCTTGGGCTTAAGCTCCGAAGGGTGCTCCAGGCCTGCCGCCGCCAGCATTTCGGCCAGTGCGTGCAGCGTGTTGCGATGGAAGCTGGCCACCCGTTCGGCTTTGTCTGGCACCACCAGGGCGCGCTGGCGCAGTGGGTCTTGCGTGGCCACGCCGGTCGGGCATTTGTTGGTGTGGCAGCTTTGCGACTGGATGCAGCCAATGGCAAACATGAACCCGCGTGCCGAGTTGACCCAGTCAGCGCCGATGGCCAGCACGCTGGCAATGTCGAAAGCACTGACGATCTTGCCCGCAGCGCCAATGCGAATGCTGGAGCGCAGGTTCAGGCCAACCAACGTGTTATGCACGAACATCAGGCCTTCGCGCATGGGCACGCCCATGTTGTCGCTGAATTCGCGTGGTGCCGCGCCGGTACCGCCTTCCTTGCCATCCACAACGATGAAGTCCGGCGTGATGCCGGTGGCCAGCATGGCTTTGGCAATGCCCATGAACTCCCACGGGTGGCCCAGGCAGAACTTGAAACCCACAGGCTTGCCGCCCGACAGCTCGCGCAGGCTGGCCACAAACTGCAGTAACTCGACCGGTGTGCGGAAGGCGCTGTGCGCCGCCGGTGAGATGCAGTCCTCACCTACGCGCACGCCACGGGTTTCGGCGATTTCAGGGCTGACCTTGTGCCCCGGCAAGATGCCGCCGTGGCCCGGCTTGGCGCCCTGGCTGAGTTTGATCTCGATCATCTTCACCTGTGGCGAGCGGGCCTGTTCGGCAAAACGGTGCGGGTCGAAACGACCGTCCGCCGTACGGCAGCCGAAGTAGCCGCTGCCGATTTCCCAGATCAGGTCGCCGCCGTGCTCACGGTGGTACGGGCTGATGCTGCCTTCGCCCGTGTCGTGGGCAAACCGGCCCATGCGCGCGCCGCGGTTGAGGGCCGCGATAGCGTTGGCGCTGAGCGCGCCAAAGCTCATGGCCGATATATTGAAGATCGAGGCCGAGTAGGGTTGGCGGCATTGTGGCCCGCCAATGGCGATGCGAAACGATGCCGGGTCAGGCGTGGCCACTGGCAGCATCGAATGGCTAATGAATTCGAACCCGGGCTTGTAGGCATCGTTGAGCGTGCCGAAGGCTTTCTCGGCGCTTTCGTTCTTGGCGCGGGCATAGACCAGCGAGCGCTGCGAACGGGAGAACGGCAGCTTGTCGTCGTCACCCTCGATCAGGTACTGGCGGATTTCCGGGCGGATGGTTTCGATCAGGTAGCGGATATTGCCGAGGATCGGGTAGTTGCGGCGCACCGCATGGTGGCTCTGGCGCAGGTCGTTGAGCCCGACCAGGCTGAGCAGGGCAGTAATCAGTGTGATTGGCCAGAGCCAGGCATGTTGGGGCAGCAGCGGCAGGCTGGCGAAGGTGAGCAACAGGCAGATGACGAGGCAGGCGTAGCGGCTGGGCAGAGAGTGATTCATGGGTCCATCGCAGGCAGGATGACCGGGCATAGGATAGGCAAAGGCGGGGGAGGGAAAACCTGGGTAAACGGTAAAAGACTGTTACCTGATTGCGCAGTCCCATGTTGTGGGAGCGGCCTTGTGTCGCGATGGGCTGCGCAGCAGCCCCAGGTATTGGTGTCACGGCACAAACCGCCGGGGCTGCTGCGCAGCCCATCGCGACACAAGGCCGCTCCCACAGAAAAATAGCGTTAGCCAGGCAGCAGTATGCTGACCCGCAACCCACCGCCCTCGCGGTTCGACACCCTCAGCTCACCACCATGGCTGGCGGCAATCCGCTGGGCAATGCTCAACCCCAGCCCATACCCGCCGGATGCCTGGTTGCGCGACCCTTCACCACGCACGAACGGATCGGTAATGGTTGCCAGCAGCTCCGGCGCGACCCCAGGCCCGCGGTCGTCGATATGGATGAACACTCCACTTACCGCCCGTTCCAGCGTGACCGAAACATGCTTGGCGTAGCGCAACGCATTCACCAGCAAGTTTTGCAGGCAGCGCTGCAACAGCAAGGCATCTACCCGCAAACTACCCACCTGGCCGTGCACCGGAAGGGGTTCTTCGGCAGTGGCCAGGTCTGCACACTGGCGCGCAACCAAGCGGTCCAGGTCCACCTGCTGCAAATTCTGCTGCTCCCCCGCACGCAGGTAGTCCAGAACCTGGCCGATCATGTCGTCCATCTGCGTGATGTTCTGCCGCAGGCGCTGGCGGTGTTCGTCGTCTGGCAGCCGCTCCAGGCGCAGGCGCATGCGGGTCAGCGGGGTGCGCAGGTCATGAGACACGGCGGCCAGGAAGTAGGCCTTGTCATTGACCATGGCAATCAGCCGCTGCTGCATGGCGTTGAACGCCTGCGCCGCCTGGCGCACTTCTTCCGGGCCATCCAGCGCCAGGGGAGGCTGCTCGAGGTTGCCGCCCAGGCCGCGCGCTGCGTCGGCCAGGCGTCGCAACGGGCGCAGGCACAGGCGCACGGTAATCAGGCACACCAGCAATACCGCGACAATCCGCAGCGCATACACCCGCAACAGGTAGTCGCTGATCAGCACCCAGGCCGATTCGCCACTCCAGCCCTGCAGTTCCTGGCCCTCAATGGTCAGCCAGTGGCCATCGGCCAACGGCACTGCAAACTGGATATGCGCCTGGGCCGTGCGCAGGCCGAACAGGCTGCGCCAGACAATCGGCTGACCCAGCTCATCGGTCAGTCGCACCTGCATCAGGCGCACGTCCTGGGCATGCCCCAGCTCGTACTTGAGGGCCTGTTGCAGCAACAGCTCGATGCGCCTGCGCCCGCGACGCTCGTCATGCTCCGCCGTGGGCAGGTGCTCGGCGCAGCGCAGCTGGTAATGGGCTGGCGCCTGCAACGTGCCACCGTGGCAGTCGGCCTGGGCAATCAGCGGTGCACTGCGTGCAGCGATCAGCCTCACCGGGGCTTCGAGCACCTGGGCAAAGCGCACATCAAACCAGATGCTGCTCGACATCAACTGGATCAACAGCGTGCCGCTGACCATGATCAGCAGCAACTGGCCAAACAAGGTGCGCGGCCACAGCCGGCGAAGCCAGCGCATGTCAGGCATCGGCCGCGAGGTTGGCGATACTCAGCAAATAGCCTTCATTGCGGATGGTGAGAATTTGCGCGGCCCCCGCCGGCGCGCGGCGCAGTTGCTGGCGCAGGCGGCTGATGCACATGTCCACCGAACGGTCGTCGGGCAGGTGGTCGCGGCCAAACGCGCTGCGGGTCAGCTGGTCGCGGGACACTACCCGGTTGTTGGCGTCCAGCAGTTCGCGCAGCACGCGGTAGTCGGAGCGCGGCAGGGTAAGGGTTTCGCCATCCGGGCGGGTGAGCAGACGCTTGACGTGTTCAAGGCGAAAGCCTGCGAACTGCTGGGCATCCACCACGGCGGGCTCGTCGGCGGGGGGATCCAGGCGTTGCGGGCGACGCAGCACGGCCTTGATCCGGGCGATCAGCTCGCGTGGCTCGAAAGGCTTGGCCAGGTAGTCGTCGGCACCCACTTCCAGGCCGATGATGCGGTCCAGCGTGCTGCCCTTGGCCGACAGCATGATTACGGCCAGACCACGCGTCGCTTGCAACTGGCGGCACAGGCTAAGGCCATCTTCACCCGGCAGCATCAGGTCGAGCACCACCAGGTCCACCTTGTGCCGGGCCAGCTGTTCGCGCATCTGTTCACCCTCGGCTGCCGCTAGCACGTTGTAGCCGGCATCGGTCAGGTAATCACAAAGAAGTTCGCGGATCTCGTCGTCATCGTCGACAACCAGCAAGGTCGTGCTCATGCGGAAAAACACCTGTTCGGTGAGGGCCGGTGGCGCTCGTTACGTTCAATTACATCCCCGTACATGTCGGGTCTGGAGCCGGGAGGGCCGATCCCTAGAATCCTAACAAAAAATCATCTGCAAATACGAAGCCTTCCCAAATGAATCCCAAGCGCATCCCGAAAGTGTTCACCCCCATCAGCCAAAGTGGCAGTCGCCTCAAGCCGCTGGCGTTCTTCGTGGCCGTCGCCATCAGTGGCGGGGCCGCAGCTGCCGACGGCAAACCCCTGGAGCTGGACGCCACGCAGATCGAAGACAGCGCTCTGCTGCCGGCCGACGATGCTGGCCAGCTAGGCTATACGGTCGAGAGCACCCGCAGCTCCACAGGCCTGGCGCTGACGCCACGCCAGACGCCGCAATCGGTCACCACCATTACCCGCCAGCAGATGGATGACCGCGACATCCACACCATCGAGCAGGCGCTGGAAACCACGCCGGGGGTAACGGCCAACAAATCCGAGGTGGGTGGGCGTACCGACTACCGTGCCCGTGGTTACTCGATCAGCAACTGGAAGGTCGACGGCCTGCAGACCCAGGGCGGGTCCGATTTCAGTGGCAGCGGCAATGCATTGAACATGGACCTGTACGAAGGCATCGACATCGTGCGCGGCGCCAACGGCCTGCTGGGCGGCACCGGCGACCCCTCCGCCACCGTCAACCTGATCCGCAAGGCACCGACCAAGACGTTCGGCGGCAGCGCCTACGCCACTTACGGCAGCTGGGACAAACGTCGCCTGGGTGCTGACCTGAATCTGCCCCTTTCCGAGGATGGCCGCCTGCGCTCGCGCTTCGTGATGACCCAGCAGGACGCCAACTCCTTCCGCGACAACCAGTCCGAGCGCTCTCGCGCCGCGTTGGCCAATTTCGCGTTCGACCTGGACGACGCCACCACACTGGGCGCCGGTTACCAGTATGAATACAACAAGGTGGTGGGCGGCGGCTGGGGCGCGAACATCCCGATCTGGTACCGCGACGGCAGCAAGACCGACTTGCCGCGCAGCACCAACGTGGTGCCCAGCTGGAGCTTTGGCGAGTACACCACCCGTACGGCGTTCGGCTCGCTTGAGCACCGCTTCGACAACGACTGGACCTTGGACCTGAAAGCCGCCCAGGCGACTACCGAAGCCTTGAACCACCGCGGCCTTGCCAAGGTGAACTCGGCTGGGCGCGGCAGCTACGGCGGCTATTGGGACCAGGACGGCAGCGGCGCGGTGCTGAACGGTTTGCACAGCTCCAGCGACACCACCCAGCAGTCGGCGCAGATCGACCTGTCGGGCCCGTTCCAGCTGTTCGGCCGCACCCACCAGGCCATGGTCGGCTACAACGACAGCCGCACCGTCGGCTGGTCGCCCCAGTACACCTGCACCATGGTCGGCGATGGCATGGCCAGCGCACCTGCACTGGGTTGCCAGTTCCGCGCCAATAACGGCTTCCCGGTCACGGACTGGCACAATGGCGTGGATGACGACTACGACCTCATCGCCTCGGGCACCGGCCTTCACAGCAAGACCACCACCCGCCTGCAGGGCATGTACGCCGCCACCCGCCTGAGCATCACCGACCCGCTGTCGGTGATCGTTGGCTTGCGCACCAGCAACTATTCTTCTGTGACCCGCAGCGTGGCCGGCGAGCGCAGCAGCCAGGAAGAAAACGGCATCGTCACCCCCTACCTGGGCGCCGTGTACGACCTCAATGACAACTACTCGGTATATGCCAGCTACACCGACATCTTCACCCCGCAATCATCTGAAACCAGCAGTGGCAGCAAGGTCGAGCCGATTCGTGGGCAAAGCTACGAGACCGGTATCAAGGGTGAGTGGTTCGATGGTCGCCTGAACGCCTCGGCGGCGTACTTCCGCACCAAGCAGGAAAACAAAGCCGTGCTCGACGGCGACCTGACCACCCCGACTGGCGGCAACGCGTACAAGGCCGGTTCCGGCCAGGAAACCGACGGTATCGACCTGGAAGTTGCGGGCGCCCTGAGCCCCAACTGGAATGTTTACGCCGGCTACACCTACCTGCACTTCCGCCGCGTCGACAGCGACGGCCGCAGCGACCCGTCGCACCTGTTCAAGGCCTCGACCACCTACCGCCTGAGCGGCCCGCTCGACCGCCTGACCCTGGGCGCTGGCGTGACCGCGCAAACCAACATCCGCGCCATTTCTAGCCCGGCTGGCCAGCCCACGAACGGTGTGAGCAATGGGGCCACTGACGTGAACTGGTCCGGTTATGCCATCTGGAATGCCATGGCCAAGTACCAGCTGACCGATGAGACCAGCGTCAGCCTCAACGCCAACAACCTGTTCGACAAGCACTACTACACCCAGTACGGGTTCTATGCCGGGGCCATCTACGGCGACCCGCGTAACTTGTCGGTGACGGTAAGCACCGCGTTCTGACCAACCGTTCCCACAGGTCTGCGCGCGGTCCCTGTGGGAGCGGGCTTGCGCGAACACGGGCGAAGCCCGTGCCATCCACCACGGTGTCGGTTTGGGGGTAAGCCCGCTCCCAACCGGCCCTCTCTCAGCTGGGCTTTGCCGCGTGCCCTGTATCAACCGGCTTCTCCAAATGGCCCTCGAAGCTATCCCAATCTTCGCCAAACAGCTCCACCGGATGCATGGTCCGGTCTGCGCCATTGCCACAGGCTAGCGCCTTGGCAGGGCAGTACAGGTCGCAACCCCAGCAGATACGCTCGGGGTGGCGAGGGTTTGTGGGGAATCTCTTGGCCATGCTCATCCTCCCTCAGGGCTACCTGGTTTGAACGTAAACCCCTGGCCAAGCTTATGGCTTGATCGGCATCAATCTCGCCCCATGCAATGGCCCCATGTGCTTGCTGATGGTGGCACGCGCAGCGACCTCAATCCGTACGATGGCATCAATGATCAGCAGCAACAAGCGCCGGTCACAATCGTATAGCGTTGGGAGCTCACGCAACCGCATGCCAGGCCTGAAGGTTTGGCTGGCATCATTCGGTATCTGAAATGGGCGCATGTGGGGTGTCGGCAGAAGAAGCTGATTGCTTCAAGAAAAAAGTCAGTCGCTGGTGAGTAGACGTTCTGCCAATACACTGAGGTGAATGTTTTACAATCTTGCGAGCCCCGCCGTGGTGGGCTATCGCAGAGTCGATGATGCGCTTTGCTGTATCGCAAAGGGAGTTGCTTTGGAGCACCATTCAAGTGGCAAGCGCGGCGTGAGCTACGATCCGCCGCAGCGGCGGCAACGCACGCACATCCCTTCCATCATGCGCCGGGTGACGCTGGGCGTTGTGGTCGTCTGGTTGGCACTTGTGGCAAGCCTGGGCGGGTGGATAGCGCAGCGCCTTACAGCAGAAGAGCTCGACAACCTGTCGGCAGGCGCCGAATACGAGGCCCAGATCACGGGGCGTGTGGTAGACCGCCTGTTCACCGAGATGGCCAGCGTGGCCAACATGGTGGCCCGTCAAAGCGAGGTGATCCAACTCGCCGCCCGATATCGCCATGATCCACCCGGCTTCGCGGCACTCACGCGTGAGGAGCGCGCTGCGAATTTCACCCGTGACCCGCTGGTGCGAAGCGTGGGTGATTTCATGGATAGATTGGCCAGCGATCTCCACTATGGCCGTATCTACATGAACAACCTCTCAGACGATACGGTGACGGCCAGCAACTGGGCGGAGTCATTCAGCATCGTTGGCCAGATCTATACGGGCAGGGCCTACCTGCTCGATGCATTGCGCACCGGCAGTGGTGAAATGTTCGGCATCGCCCGCCTGAACAAAACCCCCTCCTATTTCGTAGCCAGCCGCATCGACGATGCCGACGGCAAGCCACTTGGCTCTGTCACGGTCAAGTTCGATGCCCCGGACATAGCCCTGTACCTGACAGGGCGTCACATAGCCTTGATAGTGAACCGTCAGGGGCGCGTGACCACCGCGTCCAGCGATCCTTTCATGCTGCGTAACGTGGCGGCACTGCTGCCGCCCGATATTCGCCGGCCTCTGGATAGCGACGAAGAGCTGGGCGAGCCCATGGATATCCGCGCTGTGGCAGACGCGGGTCAGGCCAATCAATGGCTCATTGACGGGCACCCTTATCTGGTGCATCGCCAGCCTCTGAACGACGCGCAATATCAGCTGCTGACGCTGGCAAAGCTTGATCACCTGCAGCCGATGCGTCAGCAGTATTACTGGACCGGTGCCTCTGTAGCAGCGCTCGGGTTGATCTTGATCTTGCTCTCCAGCCGTGTGGCCGGGCAGATGCTGTTGCGCCGCCAGGAAGAACGCTATGCGGCAAACTATGACGCGCTGACCGGGTTGAAGAATCGGCGTGCAATCCTGGCTGCCTTGCATCGGCATTTCGCGTTGGCGAAGCGAACGGGGCAGGGGGTGCTGGTGGCGTTTATCGACCTCGATGAATTCAAGGCGATCAACGACACGTACGGGCACGAGGTGGGGGACAAGTTCCTGATCGAAAGCAGCCGGCGCCTGCAGGGTGGATTGCGGGCGTCGGATGAACTTGGGCGCTGGGGCGGCGACGAGTTCGTTGTGATCGGCTTGACCGCTTCTGTCCACCCGGACGAAATGGCCAAAACTGCAGCAGCGATGCGCAGACGGCTGGTGCCGCTGCTGATTGGTAGCTACGAGTTTGACGACTGCCGGTTCGATTATGCGGGTGCGAGTTTTGGTATTACGAGTGTTGATCCCGCTGCGACTTCGCTGCAGGCCGCGCTTAAAGCGGCGGATCAGTTGATGTATGCCGATAAAGAGGTGCGGCGAGGGTTGCGGAGGGTTTGAGAGGGGTGAGGGTGAGGGGGCATAACGACACTGAAAACAAAAAAGGCCCACCTTTCGGTGAGCCTTTTTTGATACTGCGTATGGTGCGGCACCAGGAGTCGAAAAAATACCTATCAAATTGATTTATAAAGATTTTTATTATTCTTGTGCGGTTTAATATCTCTAAAAATATCCTTTGGCACCCGTTCGACCCTTTCTAAATTCAGACAACATTGAACGATGAACACACACAGAACCCAGCAGCGCCAAGGCTGGCCGCCGCCATGGGGAGGTCTGTAGAAACCTTGTACTTTCCTCTGCGTAGCTCTCATAGCGGGAAGTTTTTTGGTTGAAACGCAAAAGCGATGCGGCGGCAATTTACGCTGGGAGCGTAGACAGTCCCTACAAGGCCGCAATACTATAGTGCCATTACGCTCGCGAGTTTTGCTAAGATTTGGCTAATTGGGAGTTCTGAGGGCGAAGAAATGGATCTCGTACCTATCACGCTGGGTCCAAATTTTACTACGCTGATGCCTGATTTGATCTCCCCGAATTGGCAGAGATCTCGCCAAGCTGAAAGAAATGCGATGTCTGGCTCGGAGCGCCTTTGCTAGGGAAAATGCCACGAAATTTTGTAACAAAATATAATTCTTACTGAATTGCGGTGTTATATGGATATAAAAAGCATCAAGTCTCTTATTGCGTCCTCTCCCCCGGCATCAGCCCTTATTTCTGGGGTTAAAACAAACACTGTTGGGCAAAACGTGTCGTTTCAGCTACTTCACGGATGGGACATCGCGCTAGCCCATAAGTGTGATACTGAATGGACCGCAAAAAATATCGAAATACTTCGCTGCGTGCAAAGCTCAGTGGCAAGTGAAGAAGAATTACTAAAAAAAATATCTGATCTGCATATGGAGGACGCTCACTGGCGATGGAGTGCTAAAGCTATTCATCATATTGCAGAAGATTATGACTGGTTTTTTTATAAGGCTGAGGATGCCATCCAGGCTGCTTGTCTTATATATCATCCGAAAGATAGTATTATAGATGGTCAAGGGATTTTTTACATAGAGTATATCGCAGTGGCACCATGGAATAGACCTAATCCATTGAGTGTCGCACGATTTAAAGGCATAGGCTCTGATTTAATTAGGTATGCATCAAAGTACGCGACTGACACCTTAGGTCTGCGCCCTGGTTTTTCATTGCATTCGTTACCCAAAGCTGCTGCGTACTACAATAAGATTGGCATGACTTGCTTCCCCGAGAGAAATAAAGAGAGCCTTGATTATTACGAGATGGCTAGGGAAGCCGCTCAAGTATTCGGAGCTGCAGCCAATGGATGATAAGAATGAGTTCGAAGATTTTTTCGTCTCTACTTCTGATTGCACTCCCGAAAGACTTCTGAGTGCGTTGAAGTCTTACTCTGAAATTTCTAAAAAGCTAGGATCTGACGACCCCCTTGTTTTTAAAGACCTACTGTCGGGAGCAGCTGGCAGTGCGCTATTTAGGCGCAGCGGTACTGCTAAGGAAACCGAAACCTTCCTCTGGCTTTCTCAAGTACAACGCTACGCTGAAATAGTAGTTTCAACTGGAAAGGTTAAAGGATTTAAAGGGTTGCCCAAGGAAGTATTAAAAGATTTATCCGGGCTGTCCTTAAATCCTGAGAATTTGAAGCAAGTATCCAGCTATCTCTGGCAGCATGGAGTTGTGCTGGTTTTCTTGCCTCAAAGTTCCGGCATGAAGACTGATGGAGTATTCTTCAAACTCCAGTGTGGAACTCCTGTTGTTGGTATGACGTTGCGATATGATAGATATGACTATTTTTGGTTTACATTGATGCATGAGCTGTCTCATGTTTCAATTCATTATGATCGTTTTAATGAACCTCACTTCGACTGTCTTGATGATCTTGGTGAAGACATTATTGAGCTAGAGGCAAATCAGCTAGCCAAAGAGTCCTTTATTAGTCGCAGCGATTGGCGATCTGCTTCAGTACGGAGACATCGTAATGAAGATGAGTTGCTTAAAGATGCGCAGAAATTTTCGATGCATCCTGCAGTTCTTGCCGGTTTTGTAAGGCATGATTTAGGAAACTATACTCTTTTCAACAGCGTTATCCATGAGATAAGCGTCAAAAGGATGATCAGCTCAGATGCCTAAGTACATTCCATTCCTGAAAGCCAAAGCTAATGAATTTGGCGCGATCAAGTCTCTTAGCAAGGAAAGAAAAAAACTTGTCGCTCCTTTCTTCGATCTACCTTTGAAGAAAGATATGGATGCTAAAGTATTAAAGAAGACTATAGAGACTGCTGCTCGGAAATTTTGTCTGAATATGAAGGGCGTTCCCGAATATTTCGTAGATGACTACGATATTCCAGATTCTATCCTAATCGGCGGCCGTCCCAGCTACGAATATCTCGCAGCATGCATGCTTGCTCAAGACCTAAATTTCAATCCAGTGGTTGGGGTAGATCGTACCGCTGATCGAAATTCTTGTGTGTTTACACCTGCGATTACTAGAGCTGTGAATAACAGGCGAATCGCTTTGCGTGTTTCCAGCGATGATCTGGTCAGTTATAGCCTTATTAGAACAGATATTTTGGATCTCATAGCCATGGGGAAGGGTATATATGATCGATGGGTGCTCGTTATAGACAACAGGGTTTGCAAGGGAGTTGACGCGATTGCTCGTGGCGCGCAGATAAAAGCGTTTTGTGCAGCAGCAGTTGCGGATCATGCATACGAAGCTATTGTTATTACAGGTTCTACACTTTCGCCAGTAGCAGGCGACATACTTTCAACTAATAGCGAAAAGCATCTGGATCGCAACGAAATTGCTATCTACAGCAGCGCTATCTCTGGACTCACCGGTCATAATGTGATTTTTGGGGACTATACTATTGTGAGTCCTGACTACTCGGACTCTGATATTGATCCGCGCAATATGCTAAACGTTACCGCACCTAAGGTTGTCTACTCTTATGAGGATAAGCACTATATAGTACGTGGCGGGGGGATTAAGACACATGCACGAGGGTTTAAGCAATACAACGATATAGCCGCAACTATAGTCGCAAAGAGCTTCTTCCGGCACGGAAATTCGGAAGGCGATTTGTATCTGGTTGAAAAAGCTGCAGGGCTTGGATCGACGGTCATGCCCGGTAGTGTCTTAAAGCCTACAATTAACTCCCACATCTCATTTATGCTTGATCTTTTGTAAGTGTCCTAAGCACAAGGGCTTTGCCTATCGTCAGGCTAAGCTCTTGGGCGCCGAAGGCCTGGGAGATGAGAAAAGATAGAGAGTCTCTGTTTATTTTGTTCTGAATTTTATCCTCTATGCTGCTTGCGATTTCAAATAATTCATTTCGCCAGAGAGTCAAAAGCGCTATCTGCTTGTCAAATGCAACGCTTTTCTGAGCTTGGCGAACTGGTCTGAAAATAATTTTACCCGTAGAGTTTTCTTTCGCTTCAAGCACTCCCCAATGGATAGGTGCAATTTTAATTGCTTTTGCTATGTGCTTAGACGTGGTTACTAAAGTGACCTTTCTGAAAGCGAGGTCATAATATATACCTTGCTGAGCAATTCTTTCGACTTTATCACCATCCCCCTTAATTTCGTAACAATGGGCCTCTTTATGAACTGCAACAACATCCGCAATAGCATTGCCGTTGTGAACTCGTAGTTCTTCAATGAGAGCTTTAGGCTGAGGGTGAGCATTTCTTAACCTAGCCAGCAGCGCAAGACGAATTAATGAGTCATTTAACATCTTAGTTATATGCTCGCAACATAGTTAAATAAATTGTATTGAAATAAAATTAGTATAGTTTTCATCTTGCATGTGGCATTTGTCTAAGCTGTACTGATATTGATTTTAACTAAATGCACGCTATCTGATTTGCCGATGCCTCATCACTGATGCTTAATAGGTCAGGCCGAGCGGGCTTCATTATATCATCGACATCAAGAAACCGCCCCAGCGCAGGCAGTGCAAATCGACATTTCTAGCCTTGAGCAAGGGACATGCAAGCATTGCAGCAGTTCCTCGGCCACTGGCCACTCGGGGCGCGAAAGCTTGGCAACCGGCAGCCATTATCACATAACAATTTACCGGCGAATGAGGCCGACCCTTTACCCTGGGCCGCCTCGGCTTGGCCGACTGCTGTCAGTCGTGATCTTCAGATCAAAGTCTCGCTTACAGATTGAAAACCCATGTCGTTCCTAGACGTTGAGTGAGCAGTCGTACTGTCAGCACGTAATAATACCGCGTTGCGTCGCTGCGTTTGCGTAGGCGATGCTCCAGGAACCAAACGACATGCTTTCGCTGCCAAGCCCAAGGTGTTTTCAACTGCCACCGCTCTGCAATCTCAGCCTGGATGATTTTCGCCTGCCGTACATGGCGTCGCCGGGTTGCGTGTGAGCCGGTCAGCACTCCAGCCAAGAACAGCTCCATGTCGAATGGCTTACTCATACTCGCCCCCCAATGTAAGCCGCGACCACGTCGATCCGACCGTGCCCCAGCTCATAGCTGAGTTGCCTCCGGGCCTCACGATCAAGGTTCCTATCTACCTGGCAACAATGGCCGCCGTTGATGGGCGCGTGGTGTTGAGTAATTTGCTCATAGCGCTCACATGCATAGGCCGCTCGTAGCTCATGGAAGCCTTTGAGGTTGTGTGCATGCAGGATGTCGCGCGCAGGGCGGATGATTTCTTGTAGGAGACTCAGGTAGCTTTCGTATGGCGCAATCATGTTGTGGCTACCGGCAGGCGACACCTGCCTTGCAACCCCAAGTGCACCTCGAACTTGATCATCGACCGAAATCCAGCGGGGTGCCGAGGCTCCCGCGCGGCCGCCTTTGGTGCCGTCCTGAATGTTGATTCTGCCTAGGTCTTCAGCCTCACGGCTCAGCCGTGGCAGATCAGCTAAGATGGCCTCACGTAAGCGCATGCCTGTGGCTCGCGCCAATAGAACAATCGCGGCGGCTCGTTGCTGATGATCGCGGTAAAGCGCGTCGACGATCTGCTTAACCTGTTCGCGGTCTTGGCCCTGTGGCACTGAATATCGGACCCCGACACGCTGCATGCCCAACGCCTTGCTCGGACTTGGCAATTTCACGCACTGATCACCGCGAAGCGCAGCCATGGTCCTGTTAACGCTGGATAGCCGGTTTTGTGCCGTGCTGACGGCGAGGTCACCGCGCCCAACCACATCGCGCAGATACGCTGCATAGTCCGCCAATACCTTCCGATCAATCTGCCGCGCATCGTTGATACCCGGTCCCTGTTCGGAGCGGCACCACTTCACGAATGCCTGCCACCGATCACAGTGCGCCTTGACCGTGCCGTAGTGGCCGCCGCCGAACATGTCCTTAAGCGCCTGCGGCCCTGCGTAGCTCAATTGTCTGCCGTAACCGAAATTGCGGCCATCGCGTCTACCCACCAATGCCATGCCAGTCACCTCATCTTCCGATCTCCGATCCTCGCCCCACGTCATCCCGCCAAGAATGTTGAGTGTTATCAGGGATCAAGGCCCCTGCGACCTGTGGGGATGTCCTCTAACGCGGGACTGGCGGCTCCTTACGACCGGGAGCAAGGGCATCTCATGATCTGGCCTCCTGAGCACCGTTACCGGTGGGCGGGTGGAGGCTGCATTGGCTGACGAGACCAGTGCCGCGAGATCCTGAGCCGGGTGAGCGCAGCAATGCGATGACCGGGGCATGCCTGACTGTCAGTCAGGTGCAGTCCATTCCTTGGTCTGCGGCACCATCATCTACATCGCTGTTGCTGGTGACATCGGCGTTTGTCACGCCGATTGTCACGAGTGAAGTTGCCGCAAAGCC
This sequence comes from Pseudomonas sp. PvP089, assembly GCF_017875165.1. NCBI lineage: Bacteria > Pseudomonadati > Pseudomonadota > Gammaproteobacteria > Pseudomonadales > Pseudomonadaceae > Pseudomonas > Pseudomonas sp. PvP089. The sequence continues at coordinate 6,059,150 of NZ_JAGGME010000001.1, read as the reverse complement.
AAATGCGATGAGGGCTGCAGCAGTGTTAGACGCGCCCGTCTCTTTCCAGGAGAAAGAGACGGGCGCAGGTTGGCGCACGCGAAATGGCCAAGCGGATAGGTTGCTGCTGAGCAGATGGGTAGGGTGGTTGCCGCAGGGGCAACGATATTGAGTTGGCATCCATCACATGGGTAGTGACCGTACGAGCTGCCGGACGCGAATCGTACTTGCGGGTGAACCACCGCGGGAGCGGCGTGACCTTTAAGGTTCGGGTCACCTGGGGTGCTGTCATCGACAGCTCTTGCGACTCCCGGTCTACGCTTGTGGACAATATTCGTCAAGCATCGCGATATCAGGGATTTAGCGCCTGTGGATAAAACTATCCCCCGGTGGACATCAGTGGTTTTCCACAGACGTAAGCTGTGCCAGCAGTTTTTTTCTTAGGTATGCTCCTTTCAAACGGGGCGGCTTTGCAGCCCCGTTTGAAAGGACCCGCGCGGAGGAGCTTCATGCGGTGCTGTGGGTAAATTCACCGCAAGTTGAGGTGGTGGCGCGGCGGGTTACTCGCTCATCTTGGCACTGCGAAGACGCGTGACGTTCTCGCCCGTTTGCTTGGCAAACTCATGCGGCGTCACATGGTCCTCGCGGTTCGCCTCCAGAAACCGGCTCCACCAGGTCATGATCATCCGGCGCTCTTCGAGGAACTCGGCCTTGTGGGTATAAGCGGCGCGCACGTTGTTGCGTTCTTTGTGGCTCATCTGCCGTTCGATGGCCGTCTCTGACCAAAGTCCGGATTCGACCAGCGCACTGCACGCCATGGCTCGGAACCCGTGGCCGCAGATATCCACTTTGGTGTCATAGCCCATCGTCCTTAGCGCGGCATTCACCGTGTTCTCAGACATCGGTTTCCACGGTTTGGCATCTCCCGCGAACACCAGCTCGAACTTGCCGGTGATCGCGTGGATCTGCTCAAGCAAGCCCACTGCTTGCGGCGATAAGGGTACAACGTGAATGTCTCCGGCCATTTTCGTACCCCTTGTGGAAAACGGTACGCCGTCGAGCGCCGGGCGAGTGTCGGGGATCTCCCAGATGCCGCGATTGAGGTCGAACTCGTTCCAGCGGGCGAAGCGCAGCTCACTGGAGCGTACGAACACGTGCAGCGACAGCATCACGGTAAGGCGTGTGAGTGGACGACCTTTGTAGTCGTCGATGCGTGCTTGCAGCTCTGGCAGCCGCGATAAGGGTAGTGCGGGTCGATGTGTAACCCGTGGTGCTCTGATCGAGCCGTCGAGGTCGTGAGCCGGGTTCGCGGTGATCAGCCGCAGCCGTTTGGCTTCGCGCATGATGCTTTGCAGGTAGTTCTTGATCCTGAGCGCCACGTCGATGGTGCCGCGCTTCGTCACCGCTTCCAGTGGCTGCATGAGGTCGTGGGTGTCCAACTCAACGATTGCCCTGGCACCGAGCAAAGGGAATACATGAGTCTTCAACCGGCTGAGTACAGTCTTGGCGTGGCCCGGCGCCCACTTGGGCACCATCCCGGCATACCAATCGAGCGCAACGCTTTCGAAGGTACGGCCATTGATTACGGCTTGCACCTTGGCCTGCTGCTTGGATTGGATGGGGTCAATGCCGTTGGCGAGCTGCTGTTTAAGCTCGAAGCGCTTGTGGCGAGCGTCAGCCAGCCCGACCACCGGGTAATTGCCGAGTGAGGTGAGGCCCTCGCGACCATCGGGCTTCACGTACCTGAGCCGCCAGCCTTTGCGACCGTTGGGCTTCACGAGCAGGTAAAGGCCATCGCCGTCAAAAAGCTTGTACTCACGTTCGCGAGCCTTTGCAGTGCGGCAGGCGTTGTCGGTAAGGGGAGCCGTTGTGCGAGCCATAAGGGTACTTTCCAATGTCGAATTGGTAGGTATCCTTAAAAGTACCCTTATTAGCGCTGGCTACCCTCGGAATCCGACGGAACGCCAAAACGAAAAAACCCGCCAAAAGGCGGGTTTTTCGGGGGTTCCAGAGATTTTGAAAGCTCTCTATGGAACCTTGAATGGTGCCGGCACCAGGAATCGAACCCGGGACCTACTGATTACAAGTCACCTGCACACAACAATTAAATCAATGACTTATGCCATTTTCTTGTTACGTGCCAACACCCGAAAACCCAGTGTTTTCAGGGGGTTGCAAGGGCTTGTTACGCAAGGGGGCGGGGGGGCTTTGTATCGGAAGGGTCTACCAGGGGAAGGCTGAGGTCGTAGATGTCGAGCATGGCTTCGTCACGGTGGCCGCTGGCCTCCTGTTTGTCTGCTCGAGTACCTGGTGTATCGGTGATGCCGCGGCGCTTGAGGTCGTGCAGGCCATACCGCTCCTCCTCGAGGATTACACCGGCCGCGACGGCCTTCGTCATGAACCGCTGCCATGCCGTGTCCAGCCCTGACTTGCTCAGGGCCGTGCCTTGGCTGCCAACGATCAGCGGCCGCCGCTCCGGGCGCAGGGGCGTGGGGAACTTGCGAGCAGTCCAGATCTTCAGCCGGTAGGCCTTGGCCTCGTCCCATACGGCCCGCAGACGCGGGGTCCAGCGCACTATGTTGTCCCGGCTGCCTTTCCGGCGGTTGGTCTGAACCCCTTCCTCGAGCTCGTTGGCGTCGGTCAGCGTGACGACCTCGATGCCGCGCAGCCGGCACAGGTAGGCCAGTTCCATTGCGATACTCAGGTACACCGGGCAACTGCTGGGCTCGTTGCGATGCAGGCGGCCGAGCGCCTTGGCCCGATCGATCATTTCTTCCATTACCGATATAGATGGCAGACGGCGCTGTCGGCGCTCTTTGGGCGCCTCAATGCCCTGGGCGGGGTTGCTGTCCAGGTAGCCGCGATTGCGGCCCCACATCATGACGCGGCGCAGGTATCGCAGCACATGGGCAGCTTTTGAGGGGGTGCCCTCGCCTGAGATCTTGTCGACCAGGCGCTGCACCAGAGCGGGAGAGAAACGCCGCACCGCCAGATCGCCAAGAGGTTTGCCCATCCTGGTTGGTTGGTTCACCAGGACTTCGCGGCAGTAGACGTAATCGGCCTTGGTACGGGGCGTCAGATCATCTTTGAACTGTGGGCTCAGGTGGAACTGGTCGCACAGGTAGCGCAGGGTTTCGCGGTCAGCGTTGCTGACTTCGTCCATGATGCGATGCAGTTCGACCATTGTGGCGTCCGCCGGCGCAACGTTGCGCCGGCACTGTTTGCCATGTTCGTCGCGGTGGGAGGTGTACCAGACCCCGGAGCCCCGGTGGTCAAAGTAAATAGCCGCGGGGAGCACGGCTTGGTCGATGTGACTTGGGATATGCGGATTGTGCTTCCGCTTGCGGGCCTTCTTCATAGGATGTCGGCGTCGTATCGCTCCGATTGGCCAGGGCCAACGCCGCCGGCACGATTGATAAGGTCAATGGTAGTCCAGGGCCCGGACTTGCCCCGGAACATGCGGATGCCCTGCTGGACCAGGGTTCGCTCAACGTCCGATCGACGCTGATAACCGGTGATGCGTTGGAGGTCCTCAAAGCTGAGAACGTCGCTGATTCCATTCCCCATACTATGTCTCGCAAAAGCGCCTGCCGGCATTATCGTTTAATGCCGGCAGGGTGATTATTAGAAGTGGTAAGCAGAGTTTCTAGGAGCTACTGAGTCAGCCATAACAGAATCCCATCAACCCCGTGACCCACCATGTCACGCGTTGAGCCAGCTCAAACGCGAGGCCTGCGCTGAACCCCGTGAGCAGCGCTACTTTGATGATTGCCGTGTTGGTCATTTTGGCTTTCTATCAGCGCTGTGCGGTGAACTGGACGTGTGAGTCGGTGCTGCAGCGGTTGGCTGCGAACAGATCCGGCTGTGCCATCTGTGCGCCAAGCTTGTTGGCCAAAGCCCGAGCAGCTGCATCGGCGCTGATGGTGCTACTGGCGGTTAACTTCTCGCCTCGAGCCCGGGCTGTATACGTGCCGGCGCTCAAGCGAACGGTGATCACCAGGTCGTCTGTTCTTTGGGTGCTGTTCATTCGGCACCGCCATGGTCCGCCAGACCTGGGTTTCCGTACTTCGCAGCGCCGCATTTGCAGCGGTAGAGCCCAACCTTGGTGATGCGGCCCACACGGCCTTTAAGGTGGCTGGTCACGACATTGCGCACGAATTTCCAGCTGTGGCGTTTGCCCAGGGTACAGGCCTTCATGCTGTAACCCCCTGAGCAGCGGTATGGAGCTTGGCTACCGTCAAGCCCTCTTGTTCCCAGTGCTCCGCCAGGTGCGCGTCCTGTGTCCAATCCTCTACGTTGCCATCTCGCAGTTGAACGAACATGAACGGCTTCTGCTGTCGTGACGGTTCGTTCGCCAGTAGCAGAGCCTCCATGTACCGGATCGCGTCCATGACTTCGTCAGGATCTTCGTCGAACACCTTTCTGGCTGTTGCCACAGCGCGGGCAACAGCGGTTCGCCAGTCTGCGGGTGGATGCTCTACTGGTTCATCTGCTGCCCACCCAATGGCCCGGCGCCGATGCATGAGGTTGAGTGCACTACCAGCACCTTGGGTCAGGTGCGGGGGTTGGTGGCAATTGCCGGCTGCCAGATCCTCGACGAACTCTTCCAGAGCCGCCATGGCCGCCAGCTCGTGACCCCGACTCCAGGCAACAATCTCGCCACCGTCGAACTCTCGCGGGATCGTTGTGCCATGGGCGCCACGTATGACGATGGTGTCGTACCGCGGTGTGGTAGCCTGCTCGGCGCCGACTTCTGGGGTTTCTACTTGCATGTGGTTCTCCTTGGGATTGGCTGGTGCCCGGGAGCGGCAACTCCTTGGCACCACTTCGTTTTCAAATCAGTTCCGGCGGGCCAGGTGCACGACCAGGTCATCGAACTGGGCGTCGTCCTCGACGGAGGATTGCCAGGCCAGCACGTTGTGGATCTGGGCCCTGGTGCAATCGTCGACCAGGATCTCGCGCTGGCCACCGTTTACCCGGACTTCCAGGATCGTCAGCAAGCCGTCCTCGGCGTAGGCGCCGGCGTTGATGACGGGGTAGTTGTGGCCGGCCTGTACCAGGCGGTCTTGCTCCTGCTGCAGCTGGCTGCGACCGCAGGCACTGGCGTTTCCGATCAGCACGCGAATTTGCATAACGACTCCTTGCTCAGGCCTGGAACATCCAGCACTTGACGATGGGTTGTTTGGAAATGGTGTAGTTGCCGGTCTTGGCCTGGTGCGCGCGTACAGCACTATCGACGGCCTTGTTGACCTCGATGAGCTTGTGGGAGCGGGAATCCTTGAGCCGATCGCGCAGCTCGTTGATGTCGGCCAACTTCTGCCGGTGCTCGGCCGCACACTTGACGAAGTCGTTGAGGTTGATGGCGATGAGGTGGTCTTTTTTGCTGTGGTTAACCACTGGGCCGTCAGCGTCCAGGCCTTGCAGGTACTCGTACACCTCCCAGAATTCGGCTACGACAGGGTGATCAGAGCTGATCGAGGCTTGGCGCTCGATCGCCATCCTCACGAGTTGGGCGCGGGTGTGGTTCACCTGGTCATCGCTGAGGGGCAGCACCAGGCGCAGGCAGTCGAGCAGGGCCATCATTTGCGCGTGGTTGTAGATGATCCGCTCTACGCGGATGTAACCGCTGAGCTTGTTGCCGCAGTGGTTACAGTGGTTTTCCTCGCCTTGGAACTGGTTACCGCAGGCGAAGCAGTGCGAATGCAGTGCACGCAGCTTGGCCTCATAGACCGGCAGGCGATCCGCGAACAGCTCCAGGACCTCAGCCTCTTTCCGTACTGCCCGCAGCAGGAAGTTACTGAGCAGCGCGCCGTCCAGTCCATTCAGGCGATCGGCCGCGGCGCGGCTTTCAACCGTCACCTGGGGGCGAACGAAGTGCAGTTTGACGATACGGGTCATGATCGCCTCGGACGCCACAACTGGAGCGTTCTGGCTGATCGCGATGGTGCCGCGGAAGGGCGGCTCGTAGGTTTCGTTGCCGGCGGTCTTGACGCCCTTGGTCGCCAGCGTGCCGCCGCCGAAATAGTCCTTCAACTCGTCCCACTCGAAGGTCTTGGCGTGGCTCTTGTCATCGCCGCTGCGATCGGATTCGAGCAGAACGACCGGCATGCCGGATACCTGCCCCATCAAGCGGCTGCGGCCTGCCTTGGTCGACTTGGCAGGGTCGAAACCCTCGTAGCCTTCGCGGCCGAACAGCTTCCACAGCAGGGTGAGCAAGGTGGTCTTGCCGGCGCCGGCCTCGCCGGTGGCCTCCAGGAAGGGGAAAGACTGGTACCGGTGGCGGATCTGCTCGGCGAACAGTGAGCCAAACCAGAAGTTGAGAGCGACGATGCCCTGGGCACCGAAGCAGGTCCACAGCAGGTCCAGCCATTCCGGGCTATAGCGCTTGTCGTCCCGCTGCAGCGCCATCTTCACGCCCTTCTGCAAGCTCTTGAGCTTGAGCTTGCCCATCTCGAAGAATTCCTCTTCGTTTACGCCCACGATCTGGCCATCACGGACGGCCACTTCGTTGAACACGTAGCAGCCGTATTCGCGGCTGTAGCCGATGTAATCGATGGTCTGGACGGTTTTGATGCCGAAAAGCTGGTCTTTCATGATCTTGTCCAATTGCTGTCCACTACCGGTGAACACGGCTCCGGCACCCATGCCGAGAAGTCTTTTCTTGAATTCGCTTGCGGTGGCCACCTGGCTGCCGGTGAAGGTGTTCTTCACGGCCGCGCCGTCGTGCGGGAAGTCGACGCGGAAGAAGTACCAGGACTCGTCGGTGATTTCGTTCCGCTGGTAATACAGGGCCTTCGGATAGCAGTTCGCGATCTCGACCACGCAGCCGGACATGCGCAAAGCCTTGGCCCGTCGCCCTTTGTCGTTGAGTTGCTGGTCTTCCTGGCTCTCGCTGGAATCCAGTGCCTGCATGGCGCTGTTGAACTTGGAAATGTCGAGGCGCCACCAATAGAGGCGGGAGTCGAAGCCAAAGTGGAATTCCTCGCGCTCGCGCCACTGGTACAGCAGCAGTGCCTTCTCCACCGCGCTCTCTGCGATCAGCAGCGCACCGTGGTGCTTAGCCTCGTCCAGGTCGTGCTTGATGCGGTCTGCCCGGGCTTCGTCGTCGTCCAGGAACGCCCAGCGCTGATGCAGATCGTTCCAGTCGACCTTGCGGGCGTCCGGTTGAGGGATCTGGGCCGCTTCGCAGGTGAACCCGAGCGCCCTGGCCTGCTTGACCCACACCTTGGTGTACTTGTGTGCACCTGGTTCGTTGTCGAGCGCCCAGATGAGCTTCGGCGTCTTGCCCTCGCAGGTGGCAATCAGGGCCTTGAGGGACTCCTCGGGGTAGGCGTTGGATGACAGCGCAGCCACGGCAGCGATGCCGTTATGCAGCAGAGCGATGGCGTCGAAGATCCCCTCGACGATCCACAGCTCTTTCACCTCCTGCAGGTCGACGCCGGGCGGGCACCACCAGTGGCCTTTGTAGCTCTTGCCTGGCTGGAAGCGCGCCTTCTTTTTGCCGAACCGTGCCGGCTGATCGATCAGGCGCTCCCAATACCCACCGTGCTCGAGCGGGAAGCGTACTGTTGCAGAGCCAATGCCCAGCTCGCGGTCGAAGTAGTTCTCCTGGGTATACCAGCCCTTGACCAGGTTGAGGTCGAAGCCACGGGCAAATGTGAGGTAGGCGATAGCGCTTGCCGCCGGCTCTTTGTCGGTGGCAGGGGCGCGCTTACTCCAGTCGTCGAACAGATCCGGGTAGATCTCTTTAACGGGTGCCATGTAACGGCACTTTTCCTCACGACCACAGCGAATGAACCACGGGTTATCGTGCCGGGAGAACAGGCGTTTCTGGCTGCACTGCGGGCAGGTGCCCTTGCGCATGTAATCGGTGCCCGCCATGTGTTGCAGGCCGAAGTCGCTTTCCAGGCGCTGCAATACGTCTGCGCGCAGCTGGACTTCCATGGGCTGTCGAATCACCGCGAACGCTCCACGGCCGAGCCCAGCTTTCGTTCAAGCGCCTTGCGAGTACGGCAAATGCCCTGCAAGTGAGGTACGTCAGCGAGCACCTTCGGGCCGCGCTCCCCTGCAGGCACGTTGCGGTACCGGTCGGAATACCAAACTTCAGCCATCGTCAGGGTGTACTGGCTGTCGAGCCATTGCAGGTAGTGCTTCGCCTGCTGCTCGTCCAGCTCGATTTGAAGGTTGATCTTGCTCATTTCTGCCACCAGTGGAATGCAGTTTCCCCTTACCCACGCAGAACGGGGCACCGGGAAGGGGGTTGTTCGGGGTTACGTCAGATTTCGCGGTGTTGAAGCATGCGGCGCGGTAGGTAGCGTGCCGGCACCTGGTAGCGGTGCTGGGTGATGGTGTCCAACAAGATGAGCTGAGGGCGGTAGATCCCGCTGGATGGAGAGACGCCAATCATCTGCAGACGCTTGGTGGTCTTGCTCTCGAACTCAGCAACGGCAAGTTCGGCAATGCGCTGTACCAAGTGAGGTGGGACCTCCAGCGACTGACCCAGATATACGCGGCAGCTCTGCAGCACCTGGTTATCACCAGAAAGGTGCAGCCCTTCACGGCGGAACAGGTAAGCCACTGCAGCGCGCTGCATAGCGTCCCGGTAGTCGGTTTCGTGGTCGTTGATCAGGGCGATGGCGTTCATGCGGTTGCTTCCTCCATGTCCAGCTGGTCGAGCAGATCGGGTTGGTTATCCTGTGAAGCGGATTTCATGGCCTGACGCCGAATTGCCACCGGTGCAACGGGCAGTCGAACTGACGGGTTCGGCATCCCGCTGGGGCTCATTTCGTGGGTCATTTCGAACTCGGCGCGAACGGACCAGCCACACGCCTCGTTCACGCACTGCAGGTAGGCGATGCGCAGGAAAATGTGGGTGCCTTCACTGGTGCGAATGCGCATCTTGCTGGTGCAGTGGGGGCATACGAGTTTGTAAGCGCTGCTCATTTGTTGCGCCCCCGCTTCTTCTGCTTGCCGTACAGCTGGATGGTCGCAGCCACCTCTGCCGTGCGTGCAGCCATGTAGCAGGTGAGCGCCTGGATGATGGCCATCGCTTCGTGAGGCTCGATGACGCCATCCTCGATCGACGCCGCAATGAGCTGATCAATGTGCCCAAGCTTCGCGTCGGTTTTGAGAGAACGCTGGTACAGCTCGACGTTGTCCAGATCTTCCGGTCTGCTCAGGGGCACGAACATGCCGCCATACAGCCTGGCAACGAATTCCGGCAAGTGAGAGGTATTGGTGTCCTGCTCCAGCTGGTGAATCTGGTCATAGCTCAGCGGGCGGCTGCCGGCGTTCTCGTAAACGCGGTTGTCGAATTGCTTGAGCTGGAGACCAAGACGTTGGGAGGCGCATTCGCGACCGCCTGGGTAAGCGCACACAACGGCGCTGACAACCTGGCGCAGGGTCTCTAGAACGGGGGATTTCATGTTCTGGTTTCTTCCTTGGGCCAGGGATGGCTATTTTTCGATCTCGCCGATCTTGATACCGAGCAAAACAGCAGCGCGGTGTGCCTCTCCGAACCGGCCTTTTTTGCGACCGTTGAGCAGATCGCTGACCAGGTTCTTGTTGAGGTTGTGCTTGCGACTGAACTCGGCGATGGAGATGCCGGCTCGATCGAGCTTTTCTCGTGCTTGATCCAGCGTAAGGGGGGCGGGCATAGTGTTCATCTGTGTTCAAACGTGTTCATATGCTGACGATTATGCACGCAAAAGCGAGCATGTCAAAGGAATCTGTGTGCAATCGTGTGCAATTGGTGAGCGCCTGCGCGAGGAGCGCGAGCGATTTGGGTGGAATCAAGAAGAACTCGGCCAACTGGGCGGGGTAAATCGCAACACCCAAGGGAAATATGAAAAAGGGGACCGCAGTCCCGATGCGGCCTACCTGGCTGCGCTCGCGGAGAAAGGTGTTGATGTGCTGTATGTGCTTACTGGTGAGCGCAAGCCACAGGCACCGGGCGATATCTCGGCTGAAGAAACTCAGTTGGTTACGCGATATCGCCGAATGTCAGCAGAGGCACGCGTAACCATCGACTCAGTCAGCGAGGCGCTGGCCTCTTTCAACAAGTAGTTGGACCGGATACGCGGGCGCCGGCCCAAGAATTTAAGGCATTCGCAGTCCGGCGGCTGCGAGGGTATGGAATCCAGGGAATGAATGGTTTCGGACGTGCTGTAGTGCGCGGCGCTGGTGCGCTGCTGGTTGCGCTGTCGGTAGGGAATGCCTGCGCCAGTGAGTTCACCGATAGGGTGGAACGTGTCTTCTCCCCGACGATTATTAGGTCTGCTGAAGAGTCAGGGTCGACCGGAAAGGTCGTATTCAAGGTACCCGATCGTCATCCCGAGTACTTTGAAACGGGTGACAAGGCGAACAAAATTTTCGCCATCGATACCGTGCGAATTTTTCGGGATGTTCCCAACCTACAGCGTTTGATCGTGACTGTGCCGAGGGAGCAAGGATCGCAGACCGTTGACGTGACTCGTTCTCAGGTAGAGCAGTATTACGACATCAAGTTAGCTGACATGGAAGGAAATCTGGACGTTTGGCGCGAATCGTTTTCAGGGCGATATGACAATAAAAAATCCCGTGCCGGCTTCGTGGAGAAGTTCGCGGCCGAAAAATAATGGCAATCAGCCATCTTGCGGGTAGTGGCACGCCGGATCCTGCTGAGAATACGCGACTCCCGAGCGTTTAGTACGGTGCCATGGTGGTGCCGAGCGCTTGAAATGGAGTTTCTATGCTGGATCGCAAGTGCCCAAGTTTGAAGGACCTATTTCGTGTTGTATGGCTGTTCTGTCGTAGAAGCGAAGAACAGCGCCGGCACATCGCGATGATTCTTGAAGCATTCGAAAAGCAGGACCTCAAGTAGTGTAATCACGGCCCCGGTCTTCCGAACCCGGGGCTTTCTCATTGTGAGCTGGCCTGCAGCTTTTCCCATTCCCGATCTGCTGCCTTCTGAGCAGATTCCTTGTTATCAAATACACGTTTGATTCGCTTGGGCCTAGTCGCATCGCCGGCTGTCACTGATGCCTCTTTACCGGTGGTCTTGTCGCGATAGAACGACACCACTCCCGTGTATGTCCCGCCTTTTTCCTCTTCGTACAGACCATCTACGGAGTCTTCCGGCAATTTGCTCTCAAGCTCCAGGCTGGTGGTATAGCCGTTATCGGCCGATAGACTGTGGCGGACATTGCCCCCGTACCAGACGATGCCGTCGATCTCGGTCTTGACCCCCCGTAGGCTGTAGGTCAGCTCTGGTATCAGATCTGCGCGCCCTTTGGCCAGGTTGTAGCTGAGCGTGGCGCTACCCCGTTGCAGGCGGTTGAGTTCGGAGCGTGCTGCTCGCAGGGCTGAGTCTCGATCACTGAAGGTGTGACGCAGCTCTTTGACCTTCTCACCGCCGCCGGCAATCGCCTCCTGTTTCTTGGTACTGCCGACATCGTAGTAATAGGCCTTCACTGAGTCGTAACTGTCCCGATCGGCCTGCAGGAAGCGATGGCCATCACCATCGGCCCTGGTCAGCGTGATGTGTGGCAAGGCGGTGCCACTGGCAGTCTTTCCACCGCCGGCCTGCAGGCAGATGAGGCAGCCAGCCTTCACACTGATCACCGCGTCGTGCAGCTCGCCCAGGCGTGTGAGCATGTTGGCATCCGACTCATTGGCCTGGTCGAGGTGATTAACCGCGCGTGCTGCGACCTCCGGCGCAATTTTCGGTGTGAGCCCGTATGCGCTGGCAATTTCAGTGAGGACCGCGCCCAGAGTGACCTCGCTCCAACTGCGCTCACGTTTGGTTTTCAGCGACCCACGCAGATCGGCGGATCGGGCACGGATGCTGAGGATGTCGGGTGCACCACTATGCTCGGTTTCGTCGACGGTGTAGGAGCCTTTATCGACAAGCCCTGTGTCGCTCCAGCCCAGCCACAGCTTCACCACGGCGCCCTTCGGGGGGATGTCCAGCAGGCCATCGTGGTCGCTCAGGGTGATGCTCAGCTGATCAGCCTCCAGGCCACGATTGTCGGTGAGCTCAAGTGACATCAACCGAGGACTGATGACCTTGGCGATGTCCTTGCCATCAACGGTCAAACGGAAGGCAGGCACGCCGTAGGCGCTGTCACGCTGCAGCCCTTGCACCGCATCGGTGAGATAGCCTGTCAGTTGGTCAGCTCCGGTCACAGCAGCGCCCTCAATATGTTGGAGGACGTTGCAACGACAGCGCCCATCAGGTCGACACGGCCGTCATCGACTCGCTTCAGCGTCAGGCTGAACTCGATGCGGCGTGCGGTACCGTCTTGGAAGAAAACGGATCGTGTCTCACTGAGGCTCTCGATAATAAACAGTCCGTAGACCCTGCCGGTGCCTTCCACCAGTGCCCAGGCTTTGCCGGTGTTCGCCATGGCCCGGATCTCGTCGAGGCTCATCATCGAGCCGGCCAGCTCGGGCAGCAGCACGCCCGGGAGCGTGATGTCGTCTTCCCCGCGGCCGAGATACTGCCGCGCAGGCTGTGCGCCGATGCGTGAATTGGCGGCATGGCGCCAGTCGGTTTGGCGCTGCAGCTGCTGATACGCAAGTGTGGGCAGGCTAAAAATGAACATGCCCAGGGCAAGCATCATGTGGTTTTACTCCAGGTCGGTCAGGCTGCTGCGCTGACGTGCGGATTTCACTCTATCCCGTCGATCCAGCTCGGCACTCACCGCTCGAGCAATGACCTGAGGATCCATTCCAGGACTGGTCGGGATTGAAATGTGAATGATGTCGTGGCTGTCATACGTGATCGGCGGCGCCGCCGCGATTGGAGGCCGGCGGTCCACGGTTACCGTAACCGGGGTGATTGACTGCGGATCAGCGCTCGAAGCCTGTACTGTCGGCGGTGGCGGTACCACTGGACGCGCATCAACGCCGCCGGCATGAGCCAGTTGCAATGTAACGGCAGTCAACGCGCCGACCAGTGACTTGGTCCCCACCGTCAAGCCAAGGGCAAGGTTGGCCGATAATCCCGCAGTGGGATCGGGATAGATTGGCTGCACCGCTTGCGTTTTCTGATCAGCAGGTAGTGAACGCACTTCCTGGACGGGGGCTGGCCAGAGATTCCGCGGCGCAAGGGCGTCGGTCAACGCGCGCAGGCCTTCAGTAAAGCTGGAACCGGCATTGGTAGCATCCCCGACCTCGCTTGCAGCCTGCACTTGCGCCACTGGTGTCTGCTGCGCTACCGGCTTGGCCTCGACCCCTCGCGTTTTGTCCAACATACGGCTCAGGGCCGTCAGGCTCACGTCCTGCGAATCGGCATTTGTAGGCACTTTGAAAACAGTGGGCTTAGGCGCGTTTTGTGAGTCATCGCCTGTATGTCCCTCGGGGACCAGCTGATGTGATGCGTCTGGCCGGGCAGTGTCCAAGCCTCGAACGAGCATGCGGCCTACCGTGGTCAGTGCTGCGATGACCCAGCTTGGTTCGGTCTCCTGGATTGGACCATTGGTGCTTGGCCCGCTCGGGAAGGCTCCTGCAGCCACGGGCTGGACTACGGGGAGCTGGGGTACTGCAGGGGTGTTCTCGGTACCGTTGGCCAGGACGCGGTTGATGCCGGCTAGAGCGGCGATCAACTCACTCTGCTCGGGGGCCGGTTCACAAACATGCTCACCAGGTGCGATTGGTGACGCTGTCACAGCCAGTGGCAGGGTGACTGGCGGCCGTTGCTCACCTCCAATGTCATCCGCCCGAGTAAGGGTTTGGTTCATGCCCGCCAGTGCGGCAACCAGAGGAGCAGTATCGGCCGATGCTGCTGGGCCACCCGTTATAGGAGTAACGGGTGGAACTTCGACTTTCAGCGGCAGGGGCACGGAAGGTCGCGGAACTTGCGCCAGGGCTTCGATCGCCGGGGCTTGCGCTGCCTTGGTGATCTTGAGTGATTCGTGAACTGAGTCGGTTGGATCGGCGTTGTCCACCTGGAGCGCAGCAGCCTTCAGCTTAAACGAGCCAGCTTTACTCAACTGCTGGCCCATCTTCGCCACTGCGTCCATAGGCCCCTGAGCGCCGTTATTCAGGCCCTGAGCGAGCCCCTCGGTGGTAAACCCACCAAGTTCAGCAAATACCCTAGACGGGCTGTGTATCCCGAGTTTTTCCTTGAACCAGCCGATGGCCGAGCTGCCAATGCTGGTGACTGCATCCTTCACCGCTCCCAGACCGGCTGTTAGTCCGTTGACCAAACCATTGACGATCATGCCGCCGAACTCGGTGAAGCGTGACGGCAGGTCAATCCCCAGATAGCTGAGCACACCCGCGAAGGCAGCCGAGATCGCAGCGAGAGGGTTGAAGTTGGCCAGGCCGTTCATGATGCCGGTGATCGCCCCGGTGAAGCCGGCCTTGATCTCAGTCCAGGCGCCTGCGAAGTAGGCCTTCACCTGATCCCAGTTTTGATACAGCAGGTAGGCCGCGCCGGCCAGAGCGGCGACGGTGGCTGCAATTGCCAAGGCAACTGGGTTTGCTGCCAATCCCCATAGGGCAATGGACACGCCCCGGATGGCGGTCAGCAATGCGCCAGACAGTACGCCGACCAACTTACCCACCACCGGCAGTATGGCGCCGCCCTTGATAGCGAACATAGCCATTCCATATCGGGCGAGTGCGAAGGGGCCAAGGAGGCTCGCCATGGCTACGGTAAGCGTGCCCATGCCAGTGACTAGGACGGCCACGGCCGCGGCGCCTTTGGCCAGGCTGGCGGCCAGTTCGGGGTTTGCCTCGATCCACGCGCGTGCCGCACTCACTATGCTGGTGATGGTCTGGACAAGATCACGCAGAGGGCCGTTTTGCCCATCCATGAGCGAACCGATCATCGCGCTCCAGGTATCACTGAGCCTATCCAAGTCACCGCTCAGGTTGTCACGGAAGGTTTTGCCCATTTTGTCGGCTGCGCCGGTTACATCCCCGAGAGCTGTTGTTCCCTCGGACAAGGCCTTTAGGAAGCTTGGAATCTGGTCAACCGCCAGCTCTTCGAGAGGTGTACCAAAAAGAGCAATCGCGGCATTGGCTCGCTCAGCTGGATCTTTGATCCGTAGAAGCGCGCCCGCGGTTTTCATGAGTGCTTGACGGGCATCCGGGCCGCCTTTGGCAACGGCTGAGGACATTTTTTGCGCGTTTAGACCTATCGACGCATAAGCTTCCTGGCTCGACTTGGACATGTTCGAACCGAGTAGGGAAAACTCCTTGATAGCGTCGCCGGTTTTATCCAGGGCGAACTTACCTTGAGCAGCCTGTTTAACCAGAAGGCTCATTGCCTCCTCACCGCTGTACCCCATTCCGCGGAAGAATGTGGAGTATTCGTGCAGGATCTCAGGAAGCTCGCCACGCATTTGCGAAGACATCTTCTGCATGCCAGCCGTGACGAGGTCAAAAGCTTCATCGCTGCTCTTGGCTAGCTTGTTCTGGAGCATGATGCCGACCATCTGCATCGCTTCTGCGACATCTGTGCCCATCACTTGAGCGAGGTTGAGCGCTTTGCGTGCTGCGCCATCTAGCTCTTTGTCGCTGACATCGCCCAATACACCCAAGGTGCTTTTTGCCGCAGAGACTGCCACTCCAATTTCGTCGATATTGCTGCTGACGCCGTCAGTGCGGATGTCGCGGACAATTTGCGTGTACTGATTCGCACGATCAGGCGACTCCCCCGACTGCGCCGCAATCATTGATCCTTGGTGCCTAACCTCAAGCTGAGGCGCGATCAGCGCAGCACCAGCCATGCCGGCGCCCACACCCGCAGCGATCCCTGCTGCACCGGCACCGGCCATCTTGCCGGCGCGTCCCTGGGCTTTCTCAAGCCGCTCTTTGGCTTCTGCAGCTTTCCGCTGGGCAGCCGCCAGCCGCTTGAGCTGCGCTTCCTGCTGCTCAATGGTGGTGTTGGTTTGGGCCATCTGTTGGCGAAGGGCGGCGTTGTGCTGGTTCAGCTTACGGGTATCGATCCCGGCCTCACCCAGCCGCCGTTGGAGGCCTCGCAATGTTTCCTGCACGGCCTTCTGCTGCTGTTTCAGCTCATTGGTGGCGCGGATGGCGGCCTGAAACTCGGCCGTCATCTGCTTGGTCGGGGCGTTCACGGCTGACATCGCCCGGCCCATTTCCTTCACCTTGGCCCGGGCGGCGTCCAAGGCCTGGGCCGTCTGGCGTGCCTGGGCGTTCTGCTGACGCCAGGCGCCGACATCCTTCTGCTGAGCATTCAGCTCTTTCAGGCGATCGCGTGTCGCTTTGAGCGCGCGGGCGGTCTCCTGTCCGCCCTTGTTGATCTGTCGTAGCGGAGCGGTGGCTTTGTCCACGGTGTCCAGTAGCAATCTCAGCCGTAGATCATTTGCCATCGTTGCTGCTCCTAACCCGCGCTCGCTCGCGCCAATCCATCAAATCTCGGACGGTCAGCCTGTCCATGTCGGCTGGCGTCCAGTGGAAAACCACGGCCAGGTCGGCCATGGCGTCTTCTACGCAACCAGGGATGCGTCCTTCTTCGTCTGCTTCTGCAGCAAAAAACCGGTGACCTTGCCGCCCAGGGCAACCAGGTCAGCAGGGTCCAGCTGGGCCACTTCCTGCGCGTTCAGCTCACAGATCCGTGGCAGCAGCTTGATGAGGCTGGCCACATCCCAGTTCAGCAGCTCGGCCAAGTGCAGGCCGCGCAGTTCGCCGGAACTCGGCTTGCGCAGGGTCACGGTCTCGATGACGGTGGTGCCGCGCTTGACCGGCGTGTCCAGTTCGACGGTGTTTTCGCCCAGGGCAGCGGCCTTGGCTTCGACTTCGATGGTTGCTTCGTTGACTTTTTCCATGATGACTCCGGTTACGAGGTTCAGATGCCGAGGGCGCGGCGTTGCTCAGCGAGCAGGTCGACGCCATTGACGATTTCGATGAAGTTGAGGATGTCGATCTCGACGATGACTTCCCCGTTGACGGTGAGCTTGTAGTAGGTGAGAGGAGAGGTGATCGAGTGCTCGGTGTCCTCACCGGGCGTGGCTTCGCCCATGTCGATGGTTTCGTGACGGCCACGAACCACCACTTCGACATTGGCGTATTCGCCGGTATCGTCCTGCTGGTAGGTCCCGGTGAAGCGCAGCAGCACGCCGTCAGCTTTGACGGCGCCAAACTGGCGCATCGCAATGAGATCGAAGCCACCAAGCTTCCACTCCAGCTGCATGCCGTCGTCGGACAGGCCCAGATCAGCCTTGGCGGTACCGTTCATGCCGCCGCCGCGGTAGGCCTCCATTTTCCGGGCCAGGGTGGGCAGGGTGACGGACTTGCATACGCCCAGGTAGCTGTTGCCGTCGTTGAAAAGGTTCATGTTCTTGAGCTTGCGAGGCATTGCCATAGCAGCGGTCTCCGTCAGCTATTGATGCTGCTGGCGAAGTTCGCCAGGTAGCGGTCAGTGATGCGCTGGCGCAGCGTCAGGTCTTCCAACGGCGGCACAGGCGTGTAGTCGTAATCGATGAAGAGCTTGCCTTCCTTGAGCGTGGTGGCGCTGTTGGCCTCCTCGTCGTACCAGGCGCTGCCACCCAGGATGTAGCCGCCGGCGACCAGTTCGCGGAACTTGGCGTTGATGCCTTCCAGGATGTCCCGCACCAGGGAGCTGTGCATGGGCTTGTCCATCGCCCACAGGTGGGCGTCGGCGATGCTGTCAGCGAGGACCTGAGCCGTCCGGGTGTAGTTTTCGAAGGCGAACAGCGGGTCGTCGGTGCAGGTGCGGCTACCCCAGAAACGGAAACCGCTCTCGTTGATGAGGGTGGTCACCTCATTGCCGTTCAGGTAGTTCGCATCGGTGGCGGGGTTCTGCAGATCCCAGAAGACGTCGGCACTGATGCCGGTCACGCCATCGACCGGGATGTTGGAGAGGGTTTTGTGCCAGCCGACCTCTTGGTCCAGCTTCGCCCGCAGGCCCAAGGCGCGTGCCACTGCCGGTGCGGTGACGGTGGTGTTGGTGCTGGTGCTCCACTGCAGGAAGTCTGGCCAGATCACCATGGCTTCGCGGGCGCCGAAGTTCTCGCGATAGGCAGTGGCTTCTTCCTTGGTCTTGCACCCGTTGGCGCTGAGGTAGGCAAAGCCACGCAGCTGCTGAGCGATCGAGACCAGGGCGGTGGCCACCGGCAGGGTATCCAGACCAGGTACGCCCAGAATCCGTGGCTTGACCTTCAGTTGAGACTGGGCGGCCAGCAGCGCCTTCATGCCGGTGTACTTGCCCGAGGCATTGGTGCCGCCAATGATGTTGCTGGTGGTCTCGGCGTCGGTTGTGCCGGTCGCAACGCGGACGACGATGGTGAGGGGCTTGGTCTGGTCCGCGATAGCTTGCAGGGTGGGCGCCAGGGTGCCCTTGGTGCCGGCCTTCGCGATGGCGCTTTGGACGTTGGTCAGCAGCACGGGGGTGTTGAGGGGGAACATCGCCGCGTCAGCATCTTCTGCGGTGCAGACGACGCCGACAACGGCGGTGGAAACGGTGCGGATCGGCCTGGTGCCCTCGTTGATTTCGAGGACACGCACGCCGTGGTGGTATTCGCCGGCCATGGTAGGTGCCTGTGCAGTGGTGGGATGACACTGCACAGGCTGCCGCGCGCGACGAGGTGAAGCGATGAACAGGGCTTGTAGAGAGTCACTCTACAGGATCATCAGGCGTTGCCGACGCCGACCACACTGGCGTTGATCGCGGCAATGGCGGCATCGGCAATGGCCTCGGCCTCGTCATGGCTGGCCGCCTTTAGCGCCTGCTGCTTGCCCTTCAGGCGGGCAGCGCGGATGGTGTACAGCGCGCCTTTCCAGGCGGCCGCCTCAGCCAGGATGTTCTCGGCGGCTTCTTGCGGCGACAGGTCCGCAGCATCGACCCAGGCCTGCACCGTGGGGGGCACCTCGCCCTCGAAGCCAGCCGCCTGGAAGGCTTGGGCCTCTTGCTCGGCCAGCTGGTATTCGATCACGCGCAGCGAGTTGCCAACCACTGCGACGCGGGAATTGTCGGCCGCTTCGTCGATCTGCTGGGCGGCGCACAGTCGTGCAGCACCGAGCGGCAGGATCGCGAACTCAAAGCCGTTGTAGTTGTTACCGTTGAAAGTGACGTTTAGGTTGTCTTTACGCATGGTGACCTCTGGTTCGGATGGTTTAGAGCTTGACGATGTTGGTTGTCAGCCAAGGGATAGTGTTGGGGTCCTTACCAGCCGCCACCCCGTTCAGCAGCGAACCTTCCAGTGCGGCGGGAATGGTGCAGTTGATCGCACTCAACGACACGCATGGGAAACCCGCACCAACAATCTTGCCGGTGAAAGTGCCGCGCAAGGCGAACGCTACGTTGTAGAGCTTCACCGGCATGAAACCAGGTGCCTTGCTGCCGCCGGCATAGATCATCGAGTAGTAAGTGTCCTGTGCAGCTTGCAGGCCGCCGGCCGAATCCGGTAGCGAGATGGTCATGTCTGCGAAGTCGACCGAACTCGCACGGTTGAATTGGAAACCACCGAACCGCTTCATACCGTTGGCCCCAAGGTACTCATTCAAAATGAGTTTCCGGGTAGTGGAGCCTTCGGTCTCGCCGCGAATCATGATCCGACGGCTGCCTACCGACACGAACTCAGTGTGGGTGTAATCCTCGACCAGGATGATGTCGGCCACCCCACCGCTCGGCGTAGCAACAACAGCTCGGCCAATGGTTTTGAGTGGACTGTCGGAGTTGCCCAGTGCATTGTCGTCACCGATCAGCTGGTTGACGTAGAACGTGCGCGAGATCGCCGGCGCGGCGGCGACAGCATCTGCAATTGCCTTGGCAATCGCCGTCTTGGCGGTGGTGAAGTAGTCGATCAGCGAGGTGACCTTGCTGCTCAGTCCTGCGATTTCAGTTTCGAGACTCATAGGGTCTTATGCTCCGTGGATCAGTTTGGTCAGTTGGGTTTGGGTGGAAATGGTGGCTTCTGCAGCAGCAATGCCCATGCTGCGCAGGCCGTCGTGGTCGACTTCATGCCGGCGCTCAGCTGTTGCAAGGCGCACGTCTCGCCAGTCGGCTTGCTCGATCACCAGCCGCAACTGTCTGGTAAGCAAGGTGATCTGGTCTTGCAGGTCCAGACTGCGCAGTTGTTCGCTCAGCGCAGCCTCGACCGCGCGAACGCCAACAGCCAGCGCCCCTTCATGGTCGAGCGAGTGCCGGTACTCGGCAGTGCCCAAGCGTTCGGTGAGGCTGGCCAGCTGGCGTGCCGTCTGCGCGGCGGTGCTTTGCTGCTGCCGGGCCAGATCGGTGATTTGGTCTTGCTGCTCCAGGCTGCGCAGCTGCTCACCGACCAGGGCGCTGGCCATGGCCGCCAATGGCGCCGCCAATGACAGGTTCAGGCCCGCCGGACTGCTGACGATGGTCACGCTATCCGCCGGCAGCGCCGTCAAGGACAGGTCGTATGCCAGCAGCAAATCGGTATTGGCCGGCTTGTAGGTCAGTGCATCTGACGGGTGCGACCACACTGCCAACAGCGTGCCATCGGCCAGCAGAAAGCCGATTTCACGCACCCAGAACGCGGCCGGGCCATCGGCGAGGGCGGTGATGTGAATCAGGCTGTCACTCAGCCGCTCACCGCCGGCAATGGGGTACTTGGCCACCTGGGTGCGCAAGCTGGTTTGCTCATTGGTCGGGGTGTAACCCGACGTACCGAGCGCGACGTGGGTGATCTGGGCAGAAAGGCCGGTGTTGGTGGCATTCCAGACCGCCGCCAGGCCTTTCTTGGTTATCACCGGTTGTAAAGGGGTACTCATAAAACAGCCTCCATCGTGCCGCGCACGACAATGCGGGCCTGTACCGCATTGGCGGTCAGCACGGTTGCTTCGGAATGGATCGGAACGGGCTGCGCCTCGGCATAACCCCGAGTCACAGCACGCGCATGGGTAACGCTGGCGAGCTGCAGCGCCTGCTCAGAACGCGGAATCGGTACCACCGGCGTTTCCATCGTCAGCCGGTGTAGCTCCCGCGCCTGGGTGGCGTTGGCGAACTGCAAGGCCTGCGCCGATGGATCCACCGGAACGGGCGCAGGCTCCACCGTCTTGCGATGCAGAAGCTGGCCCTGACTGGCCCCGGCGGCTACCAAACCGCCATCGAACCGGGCGCCAAGCCGGAAGGTGTAGTGGCTTCGCTCGTTCTTGGCCGCGTCGACCAAGGCACGCAGGCGTTGCTCCAGTTGCGGCGAGATGATCGAGCCTTCGCCCGGCCGGTTTTCGTTGGCCCACGCCGTGACCTGGAACGTGTACGGAGCGGCGTTGGGGATCTGGTGCCACTCTTTGACATCCGCGTTTACCCGCACAGCCCTGAGCACCCGCTTGATCGCGCCGACCGTGCCTTTGGTCCGATGTACCGGTATTGCCTCGCTGATCAGCTCCCGGCGCTGGTCGTCGGTGTACGCCGCTTCCCAGCCTTCAACCTTCAGTGCCCATCCCAGCCAGGGCAGGAAGTTCGCCGGGCAGCGGGCCGAGTCAGCGACCCCACGGATAACGTCTGGATCAAGGTCATGATCCCGGGCAGCTTCTAACACCCGCTCCAGGAACGTGGAATTTGATGGGAGAAGGCTCATGCGACCACCTTCGTGCTGAGAGAGATCGACACGCACTGGGGGTAGTGACGCTTGTCGCACACGATTTCGGTGGTGGGCTTCTTGAGGTCTACCCGGCGTACGCCTTGCACATGCAGGGCTGCATATACCGCTGACAGAGACAGCTGGCCTTCCAGATCCCGTGCTGCAGCTACCGCCTTGTCCAGGCTTGCCCGCGACGCAGCCTGGACTACAGAAGGCTCTGGCCCGGGCTCCAGTTCCAGGGTAGCCAGCACTTCGAAGTTGACCGGCTGACCCAGCTGGGCCCGCGGTCGATCGGTCACGGGCCGCACGCTCTCGGCGGAAAGGCCAGCCTGAACCTTGGCGACCAGATTCTCGGGAGTCTCTTGGCTATCAACCCGTGGCAGTACGGCCAGGGATACGTCCCCCGGCAAAGGATCGGTCAGGCCAGCGGTGTAGTCGCATACCAGGACAATGGCACCTTCGGGGAGCAGGGCTTTCAGCTCATCGGACACCGCTAGGCCGCTGAATCGAGGAGAGTCCACTGATACGCTGGCGATATTGGCGGAGGCACTCAAGCCATGGAACTCATAAGCCCCGCGACTGCCGGCGCTGGAGAGCGCCTCCAGAGATAACCTGGTGCGATACCGCAGGGCTTCGTCGCTTTCCATAATCGCGGGCTGGGGCGGCACAGCGTCTGGCTCTGCCGGGCGCAGGGTCAGCCTTTGCACACCGTAGTCCGCCGCGCGGTTTTCCAGATCAGCGCCCGTGGCATACGCCAGAAGGCTGGCTTTGGCCGCATCATTCACGCGCTGCCGGAGCACTAGCTCGCGATAAGTGCTCTCCTCGATGAGCTTGGTGACTGGATCCGACTTCAAGGCAAGCCGTGCTGCGATAGCTGGCTGCTCGCCCGCGGGGTAGCTGCTGAGGTACTGGGCCTTGCGGGTGACCAGGAGCGCTTCGAAGTCAAGCATTTCCACAACATCTGGCGGGGGCAACAGGCTCAGATCGATCATGCGGGTGGCTGTCATTGCGCAGCCCCCAGCTGTATTGGGGTCCGGATGTTCAGCGCGGCGTTGGTGTCGTTCTGCTTCGCCTCGATTTCAAGGGTGGCGCCACCGGATAGGGAATCGACGTCCAGGCGCACGACGGCCAAGGTGATGCGTGGTTCCCACTGCATGATGGCCACGGCCGAGGCGGCGTACAGCCGCAGACTGTTTGCTGCGTTTAAGGGCTGGTCGATCAGCTCGGGGACAAGGCTGCCATAGTCCCGGCGCATCACCCGCGTGCCGATGCGAGTGGTCAGGATATCCACGATGGACTGGGCGATGTGCGCCTCTTCAGAAATGGGCTCGCCGGTGTGTCTGTTCATTTCACTGGGCTCCCGGTCTTACCTGGTCCAGGCATTACACCCCCGTGCACGTGCTCAACCAGGCTGATGCCAGCGGCGATGACGTCGATCGACACCTCCACCTTGCCGGTGACCTTCTGGTTACCGGTCTGGGTGTAATTACCTTCATGCACGATGTCGCCGACGATGCGGATCCCGCCGTCGCTGATTACTTCGGATGTGCCACCGGACGGCAGGATCGCTCGCAGGTGATGCGCAACGCTGTCGTACTCGACCACAGCGCCATCGGCGTAGGTTCTGCGTTTGAGGCCTGCGCGATCGCCGTTTGCCGGGATCTGGTCACTGAACAAGCCGGTGATCGCGATGCCGTTGGCCAGTTGTCCGCTGGGGGACAGCAGGATCACCTGCTCATCCACTGTAGGAGGGTCCCACTCTCGGTCGGCACCGGCTCGCAAGGCGAGCCAGGGCAACCAGGTGGTCAGGATGCCGCCAGTGCGAACCTGGACACGCGGCGGCGCATGTTGCACCTCGGCGATCGTGCCAAGGCGGACCAGGTTTTCGAGCAGGCGGTTGAGTTCGGCGATCGAGTTCATGGCGCGATGGTCGCGCCACGCACGCGCAAGCGCAGCACGCTGCGCTTGTAACACGGCGGCCTACAGGCTGAGGTGGGAGAGAATGGCGTCCTTCAGGTTTTCCAGATCCGCGCTGCTGACGCCCAGCAATTGCCGTTCTTCGTACTGGACCGTTGGCCCACGCGGGGCGATTCGGTCGCGCAAGCCGTACTGGTGCACGCGGGCAATGCGGCCGACTCGGCCGGAGAAACCGACCCCGATGCCTTTAGCGTCACCGCTGGCCTTCAGATAGTTGGCCCGGCGCAGCTTCTGGAACATCTTGGCTTTGGCCTTTACGCGGCCGACCTTCTCACGCAGTTTGTGGGGGCGACGGGGGGCAAACGGGGTGCCGTCGGGATTCCGCTGGCTTGCGATCCGCGTCTGTTGCTGCCGGCGCAGCTGCTGCGCAAGAGTGCGGGCCAGTTTGATGCGGCCAGCTGGCTCAAGTCGCTGTAGGAGTGGGCCGGCGAAGTCCTCCAGGTCGTTGAGGTTAGCCATGAGTTGGACGCCGCGGGTGCATTGCTGGAAGAGCCATGGTCTCTGCCGGGGCAGGTGGTTGCCACTCGGCCACCAGTTCGCCACCCGCATACAGGCTCACTGGGCCGTGTTCTACGAAAGGCTCATACGGCAGCTCGGGAGCGTGGGTTACCTGAAACGTCCCATCGTCCTGGCGCTTCACCACCACTCGCTCGGTCAGCGCCAGGGTGATGCTCATGTCCACTTTCGACCCATCCAGGATGTCGGCTTCGAACTTGATCCCTTCGGCGGACTTATCCAGGTTCGTCATCAGCTCGGACTGGTTTACCCGCGCCCAGCCTAGGATCGGCAGCATGACGCTGTCTGGGTCGCCGGCGAAGTCGGTGAGCATGATCTGCAGCGTGTAGCCATATTCGAAGGACAGGCTTGCGGCGGCGGTGCATCGGACCTTGCCGGCATCGATGAACATGAGCAGTCGTTCGGGGTTGTTCTTCAATCCTGGTACTGCGGCGAGCAGATGCTCGCGAAGGCTATCTGGCTTGTCCATGGGTCACCTGGTGCTGGTAAACAAGATCGACCTGGGCGGCACATTCGGCCCAGGCCAGTTCGGTGCGCTCTTGGTCAGTCAGCAACTGGCCGTTGCGGGTCGGGGATGTTGCTTGCAGGATGCACGGCACCACCGCTGGACAACCACTGACGGTAAGCGTCGGCGCCGGTGATGGCGGGGCGCTGCCGCAGCCGGCGAGCAGCATCAGGCAAAGGCCGGTCAGCCCATTCCTGTAGTTCCTTGATTTCATGCTTGAGGTCCTCGATCTGCTGCTCGCGCTTCGCCAGGCCTGTGCGCAGCTCGCCCTGGAGCGTCAGCAGCTTTTTTTGGCCGTCACGAATGGTCGTAAGCGTGGCTATCAGTTCGTTGGTGTTGGCGAGATTGCGCTCTGCCGTGGTCTGCGCGGCGGCGATTTGCTCCTCGAGGAGCTTGGTCTTCGCATTGTTGGCATCGAGATACTGGTCGATACCCCAGACCGCCAGGCCCAGAATGAGCGGTATCGCAATGGCGCCGGCGAGCAGGAGCGGGGCAGGGCGCAGGTCAATCATTTGCGGTACCAGCCCAGTGCATTCATGTCGGATTCAGTCAGCTTCTGCACGTCGCCGATAACTATCAAGCAAGGCGAGGCCTTGAACTGGAGCAGGGCCTTGCGCAGCTCTTCGAGCTGGTCGGGGTCAAAATCTTCCGGAAGAACCAAGACATCGTTCGGGCAGATACGGTGTACAGCGAGGCTGTTGAGCAGGGGAGTGTTCATGCGGCCCCCTGAACGAGTGCACGGTCCTGGTGGCGCTCGAAGGAGCGCTGAAGCTTCACGTCGTACAGGTTTCGCTGGTAGTTGGGGCCGTTGTAGAGCTTGGCCACCGTCGCCCACTTCAACGCTTTGAGCGCCTTGTGCAGCACCTGGTCGGTCTCGATGAATCGCACGAAGGCGTCCAGCTGATCCGCTTCGCTGCGTTTCATGGCCGTCACAAAGTCTTGCACGCTGGAGTAGCCGAGCCTTTTCCAGTGGTAGCCCATCACCTGGAAGCCGCCCCAGCTGGCGGACTCCAGCGCAGCTTGTTCGTCGAACTGGCTCGCTTGGGCAAGGCGCTGATGCTCAGCAGTACCACCGATGTAGCCGCCGGCCTTCGGGTTGACCAGGTTAGGCACCTGCTTGGCCAGTTCGGCAGCCCGCAGGTTCAATTGCTCCTGGTCATCTGCTGGATCCCGTGCCACCTGCAGCCGTTCGTACATGACGTGGCGCTCAAACAGGATGACTGGCTTGCCGTTGTCGAAGAAGCCGCAACCTTGGGATTCAACCTCGTTCAAGGCATAGACCGCGGCTACCGGGACGCCAAGCCGCTGGGAGGCTTTGACCAGGTCCGAGTGTTTCAGCAGCTTCCGGACGTCCAGACCCATCAGGCTGGCCTGAGTTTTCGGCCCGGCCACCCCATCCGATACCAGGCCAGACTTGAGCTGATAGGCGCGTACAGCCTCTTCGGTAGCGTCACCGTAGTCGCCATCGGTCGCAAGCTTGGCGCCCTTGGTATTCAGCTTGCGCTGCAGGTCGCGGACTGCTTGAGAGCGATCGCCGTAGCGAAGTGTAATCATGTGGCGGTTTCCTCTTTGCGTGTGAAGAACTTCTTCGCGGTGGCACGGGTGAACTCGACGCCCAGCAAGCCGATGACGCCGCCGAAAAACGGGGCTGCACTGATCGGTATGCCGATCAAGGACAGGCCATGGCTGGCCGACAGGGCCAGAGCGCCACACAGAGGCGCCTCGACCGCCACTCGACGGATTCCGCCACCGCCGTAGATCACCCGTAGGGCGGCGATGACGATGGCTAGGCCGCCGGCGTACACGGCGGGCCAGTTGTGTTCGAGCCAGGCAGCGAGCCAAGCCCAACTTTCGGGGCGATCAGGCATTTTTTTCCTTCCTTGGTGAAGTGGGGCGAACGATCAGTCCCATAGGCTCACCGTCAGGCGCTCGGGCGCTGTTGTCTGGATTTCGGGAAGCGTGACCAGCAGGCCGGCGGGCAACACCGGGCCGTGACTGGCAAGGCCAGGATTTGCATTGAGGACGGCTTCGGCTACCCCAGCGGTGCGACCGTAGTGACGCCAGCACAGTGCATCGACGGTGTCGTTTTGCTGGGTGCGCTGCTGCTCGGCCATCACAGCAGCTCCACGGTGGTGCGCGATTTGCCCAGGAAGTCGCGGGTGGCCCAGCGTTGATCGCGGCGGTAGTCATCGATGGTCGGCGCCGATTCGTCGGCGTTCTTGCTACCGCTGGCGGTAGTGTCGTAGCCGCGGTACCGCTCGCAGACCTCGGCGCCGGCGGCACACTCGACGGCGCGGACGTACAGGTGTGTGCGCTCCAAGTTGCTGAGGAACTCGTCACCTGGGACGGTGGCCAGGGTAGTAAAGCCCTCGGCCTGCTTGAGGAACCGCCACTTGGCCAGGTCTCTGTTGACGCTGATGATCGCTGCGACTACGGCAGTTTCGAGACGGGCAGGGGTGACGCTGGAATCAATGCGCAGGGTTTGCCGCAGCTTGTCCAGATCGATGGACGGCCAGAAGGGGTCGCTGTTGATGTGGGTGCCCGGCACCGACTCGCTCGGTACCAGGCCGCCTGCAATGAATCCGCTCATGGTCGTGCTCTGAATAGGTCGGCGGTGGTCGGAGCTTCACAGCTGAGCCAATGGCCGCTGATCCGCCCCGAGCCGCCGGGTTGCGTGGGACGCTCGGTTAGCTGGCAGGGCCAGCGAGTTTCTTGAGGAGACGCTCGGCGCTTTCCAGTTCTTTCTTGCCGCCGCAGTGGTTGTCCTGCTCGATCGCACTTTTGAGCAGGTCGATACCGCGCTGCAGCTGGCCCGGCTCGCCCGGGTTGTTTGCGTCCAGGCCTTGAAGGGTCGCTCGGGCCAGCGCCAGTTTCAGCTTGGCACTGACCTCATCCGGCATGTCCTGGTCCTTGGTAAGCTCGGTAGTTCGCAGCAGGATCTCGATTGGGAACGGCTTGTCCGCTTTCTGCGCCTTGAGGGCGTTCTCGGCGACTTCCTCGGCAATCAAGCAGCCACTGGTGCGATCAAAGCGGTTGGCCATTTTCAGACCATGTTCCAAGACGTATGCCGCAACATCGAGGCCTGCATCCCAGTCGCCGGCGTCGAAGCGCCACAGCATGATGGTGGTAACCACATCATCTTGAGCGCCACGGCCCGCAGCCAACACGCCATCGATATAGGGCTTGTATTCGCCGATCAGCTCGGCTTTGAGCAGGCATTTGCTCTGAATCGACTGTATTTGCTTCAGCCGCAGCTGATCTTGCTGCATCTTGGCGAGCATCAGCTCGTACTGATTGAGCCCAGCCATAAGGGCGGCCGGCGCAGTGCTGGCCGCCTCTTTGGCGGCCCGTTTACGCAGCTGGGTTTGTTGCGAAAGGGTCAGGGCCATGGGTTACGCCTCAGACGGGGCCGGGTAGGTGAGGGCCTCGATGTTTTCCACCAGGGCCACAGCGCCGAAGTCTTCGATGAC
Source organism: Pseudomonas sp. PvP089 (assembly GCF_017875165.1). Classification (NCBI taxonomy): domain Bacteria; kingdom Pseudomonadati; phylum Pseudomonadota; class Gammaproteobacteria; order Pseudomonadales; family Pseudomonadaceae; genus Pseudomonas; species Pseudomonas sp. PvP089. Next base: position 6,031,176 of record NZ_JAGGME010000001.1, on the reverse strand, counting down.
GTAGGCATCGTTGCTGGACTGGTAGTCGGCGATCCGGTCGAACTCGGGTTCATCCTTGACGTGCCGGCGACGTGCGCCTTCCTGCCAGTAAATCGACAGGTTCTTCAGGAAGGTGACCAGAACGGTGCCGGCTGGGAGGAAGGGTGCATCGACAACGGGGAGACCGCCCAGGCGGGCACGGCTGACAATCTCCTGCGCCGCGTTCTCTTCCTGGTTGGAGGCCGCTCCCTTCTCGACGGCCTTGAGCAACTTGTCGTGCATCAGGTCACGGCTAACCAGCACGACCAGGTCCGGGCGAGAGCGGTGCCATGGGTCCAGCATCTGGATGGCGTCGAATACCACACCGTCCAGAGTCTGGTAATCACCGCTGATCTCAGTGTCAACGCCGGCCACCTTGACGATCTTAGTAGCGCCAACCCGGATCTTGCCTTCGACGGCGCCCTCGTCCAGAACACGATCGGCCGCACCTTCGCGGATTTTCTGCAGCCAGCCTTTGTTGACGTCCTGCAGCAGTGGGTTGGCGGTGCGGTCAGTGGTAACTGCCACCAATTTGCCGTTGAAGCCAATCATGATGCGGTCGAGTGCCTGACGCTCGACGATGGCATTGGTGAGCAGGACCTGGAACTCTGGGAATTTTGCCCAGGCATCGAGCAGCGCGTAGGGGAACGACGTGTCGAAGTTGGTTTGCACGCAGTTGTAGCTGTCTTTGGACATTTCGGCGACGTTGGCCGGGTTGCGGCGGTTGCCGGCGCTGGTGTTGGTGCGGCCGGCCACCGGGCCATTGACGCCTGCGAGCAGGGCTTCGCCTTGCTGCTCATCGACCCCGATGATGTTGATCGCTTTCAGGAATGCCGAGGACTCCTGAGTGGCCTTTTCCAGGGTCTGCTGCACGGTCGGCGCGACGTTGAATTTCTCGGTGGCACTGGCCACCCCGTTGACCAGCGCAATTTGCGCGGCCAGGGCGGTGAAGGCGATGCGGGTTGCGTTACGCATTGGGTGTTCTCCGGGTGTTCGAGCTGGGTGGTATCAGAACTGGGTCAGCACTTTGCCGTCGCCACCAGTGGCAGGTGGGCGCTGCTTTTGGCTTTGGTCTTCGGTCTCGCCGAGGCGCTTGACCAGGTCGTTGAAGTCGGTAGTCAGCTTGGTGACCTTTTCGACCAGGTCAGTACGGGCGGCCACTTCTTCAGTGAACGCTTCGCCTTGTTCCTTGGCGTGCGTGGCCAGAGCCTCGATGGCGTCAGTCAGTTCGGAGAACTGGGCGTCATCCTTGACGGCTTTGTCCTTGCTCTTGCCGAGGGCTTCCATCACCCGCGAGAACAGGCCGGCGACCTTGCTCTCGTTGTCGGTGACTTCCTCGAATTCGAGCGCGATTTCAATGGCCTCGGAGAACAGGTTGTCCGGGTCATTTTTTCGCGACTTGAGAGGGTTGGCGTCGGGATGCTGGGCGCTGAAAGTGAGCATCTCGGTGCCCAGGCTGGCCGGGGTGTCGGTTACGGCAATGCCGTCCAGGTAGGCGCGGCCGGTATCGGCGAACTTTGGGCGGATCTCGATGCTGGTGAAGATCTTCTGGCGGGCTTTGTTCAGGGCGATCAGGTCAGCGGTAGGCTCGATCTGGGCGAACAGGGCCAGCTTCTTCTTGCCGGCGACCTCAACTTCTTCGGTTTTCAGTGCAACGACATCGCCATAGGCCTTGAACGGACCGTCCGGCAGAACGCTGCGGAAGTGTTCCAGCCAGACGCGAGCGCCGTAGGTATTCGGGTTGTAGGTTTCGGCAGCATCCACCAACCACTGGCGCTCGATGGTGCGGCCGTCAGTGGTTGCGCCTTCAACGGCGACGCGGAAGAACTTGCTGCGGAATTTCTTGCTTGCTGCCATGCGGGCTGTCCTCAGTGCGGTGGCGTTGTGCCTTGCGATGAGGGGCATGGTCCGCAGCGGGCTGTTATACGGCAACGCGCTGCACTTGTAGGCCTGCGGGCTACAGGGGGCGCCAGTGGGTGAACGCGCGCGCGAGCGGCAGCATCGGCGCCATGAATACTACCGCCCAACCTACGACCGATCCCCGCCGCCAAGCCAAGTTCATGTATTGGACGGGTTGGCGCGTCACCGATATCGCCGATCACCTGGGCGAGAAAGAGAAAACCGTCCATAGCTGGAAAGCCCGCGACGAGTGGGACCGTGCGGACAATGTTGAGCGGATCGGGGGCGCCCTCGAAGCGCGCTTGGTTCAGCTGATCCTCAAGGACGGGAAGACCAGCGGCGACTTCAAAGAAATTGATCTCCTGCACCGGCAGTTGGAGCGGCAGGCACGAGTTCAACGTTACCAGAGCGGCGGCACTGAAACCGACCTCAATCCCAACATCGCCAAGCGCAACGAGGGGCCGAAGAAGCAGCCCAAGCGTAACGAGCTGGACGAAGAGCAGATCGAGAAACTCGTCGATGCCTTCCGAGATAGCTGCTTCGACTACCAGCTCGACTGGTACCGCGCTGGTAATCAGCGCACCAGGATGATCCTCAAGAGCCGGCAGATCGGGGCCACCTTCTACTTTGCCCGGGAGGCGCTCATCGACGCCATCACCACCGGCCGGAACCAGATTTTCCTGTCGGCCAGCAAGGCACAGGCCCACCAGTTCAAGACGTACATGCAGGCTTTCCTCAATGAGGTCCTGGGCATCAAGCTGACCGGTGATCCCATCGTGCTATGGAACAATGCTGAGCTGCACTTCCTCGGTACCAACTTCCGTACTGCCCAGGGTCGCTCCGGGAACTTCTATTTCGACGAATTTTTCTGGGTTCATGGTTTCGCCGAGATCAACAAGGTGGCCTCGGGCATGGCCTTGCACAAGAAGTGGCGCAAAACCTACTTCTCGACTCCGAGCAGCATGGCCCATCCGGCCTACACCTGGTGGACCGGCGAGCGTATCAACAAGGGCAAGCCCACCGCCCAGCACATCCAACTGGACGTTACTCACGAAGCGCTGCAGCAGGGCCGGCTGTGTGAGGACAAGATCTGGCGGCAGATCGTCACGATCATGGATGCCGAAGCCCGGGGCTGTGATCTGTTCGATCTGGATGAGCTGCGATTGGAATACGACGCAGCAGCGTTCCAAAACTTGCTCATGTGTCAGTTTGTGGACGACGGTGCGAGCATTTTCCCGCTCAGTATGCTGCAGCCCTGCATGGTGGAAAGCTGGGATTGGCCGGGCTACAGCCCATTCTCCGCCCGACCTTACGGGGAACGCCCTGTCTGGGTGGGATATGACCCGGCAGAAACCGGTGACTCGGCCGGCCTGGTGGTGCTCGCTCCACCGCTGGTACCGGGCGGCAAGTTCTTCCTGCTGGAGAAACATCAGTTCCGCGGGATGGACTTCAACTCCCAGGCCGAGACGATCCGCCAGATCACCAGGCGCTACAACGTCGCCTATATCGGCATCGACACCACGGGCATGGGCAGCGCCGTGGCCCAGCTGGTGCGCCAGTTCTTCCCGGCGCTTCGCACTTTCACCTACAGCCCCGAGGTTAAAACCCGCTTGGTCATGAAGGCGTGGGACGTCATCAGCAAAGGCCGACTGGAGTTCGATGCCGGTGCAACAGACATCGCTCAGTCCCTTATGGCCATACGCAAAACCATTACACCTGGTGGTCGCCAGTTCACATACACCGCGGGCCGAAACGAAGCCACTGGCCACGCCGACTTGGCCTGGGCGCTATTCCACGCATTGCACAACGAGCCGCTTGAAGGCCAAACCGCAACCAATACTCGCATCATGGAGATCTTCTGATGGGCAACATCGATCTGGCCGGCGCCGCGCCGGGTCCTGCCGGCGAGCTGCTCGCCACCCCCAATGCCCGGGCCGAGGCTTTCACCTTTGGCGATCCGGTACCGGTCCTGGACGGGCGCGAGATCCTGGATTACCTGGAGTGCTACAGCAACGGCCGATGGTATGAGCCACCGGTTTCGCTGGATGGACTGGCCCGGTCGTCGAAGGCCAGCGTCTACTTGCAGTCTGGGCTGATCTTCAAGCGCAACGCCTTGGCCCGGACATTCATCCCCCACAGGCTGCTGACGCGCCAAGCGTTCGAGCAGATCGTCATGGATCTGGGATGGTCGGGCAATCTTTACCTGGAAAAGCGCGACAACATGCTTGGCCGGGCGATGGGGCTTCGTCCTTGCCTGGCCAAGTACATGCGCCGTGGTGCGGACCTGGAGACCTATTACCAGGTGCGCGGCTGGCGAGACGAGCATGAGTTCAGGGCGGGCAGCATCTGCCACCTGCGTGTGGCGGATATAAACCAGGAGGTGTATGGCCTACCGGAGTGGCTGCCAGCGCTGCAGGCCGCGTTGCTCAATGAGTCTGCCACGCTGTTCCGCCGGAAGTATTACCAGAACGGGAGCCATGCCGGCTTCATTTTGTACATGACCGACGCAGCCCAGAACGAAGACTTTGTCGACGACCTGCGTACGGCGATGAAAAGCAGCAAGGGCCCGGGCAATTTCCGCAACCTGTTCATGTACGCGCCCAACGGGAAGAAGGACGGCATTCAGCTGATCCCGATCAGCGAGGTTGCGGCAAAGGACGACTTCGGAGCGATCAAGAACATCAGCCGCGACGACCAGTTGGCCATGCTACGCATACCACCCCAGCTGATGGGCGTGGTGCCACAGAATGCGGGCGGCTTCGGTTCGGTCCGCGACGCAACTCAGGTTTGGGCCATGAACGAGCTGGAGCCTGAGCAGGCCAGGCTGAGTCAGATCAACGAATGGTTGGGTGAAGAAGTAATCCGATTCAACCCATATGAGATACCGCCAGGTAACATAAACTGATTTACGAAAAACAAAAAAGCCGCCAAAGAGGCGGCTGGTTTGGTGGTGGGTATAGTTTAAATCTTGGTGCTTGGTGCTTGGTGCTTGGTGCCTGAGGTAGGTCTAGATAATAAGAGCTGCTAGTGCTTCAACATCTGTAATTATCAGATTTTTACTTAGCGGTTCAATTATCTTGCCTTCGTAAACCAAAGTGTATTGAAAGCGATACTCTTTCTCTGGTGAGTAATCTGGGGTTTTTAGAAAAGCCATGCCCCATAAAAGTGGCTTCAATCGATCTAGTGTCAGATCGCAACCGTCACCGAATGTTAGCGCCCTTGGGGCATACGTAACCAGCCCATGTTGGACTGACAGGTCCAGTTTGTTGAGATCAAGACTTTCAGGGACAACGTGCTCGCCTTTTTTCCTCTTTCTCCATATCTCTCGTAGCAGAAGACGACCTAAACCATAGGCAAAAAGATTCGCGCGTTGGCGATCCATCAGCCACTGGGAGTCGTAGTGAGGCAAAATTTCGGCTGCTTCCTCCGGGGTCCGCACCTGCGCCATGCAAAAGATAAAACTGTTCAGCGCTTCTCGCTTTATTACTGCTGTCGAGTCAGTAAGTTCAACAGTCTTCCCGTCGATGACCCTCGGGTTAACATGAATAAAGTATGCGTCAGTACGCCCTGGGAATTGCACGGGCTCGACGCCATCTTCGTCTCCCCATAGGCAAATTGTATTCTGCATCAAAGTCTGAAACCAGGAACGCTCAACTGCGACTGTTCCTCTAAAGTTAAGCGAGAAAACGTAGGTGCCCTCGTCGGCATCAGCGATTTCCTTGATCTCTGTCGCCTGATACTCAAATAGAGTTCCTAGCTTCAGCGTATTCCTCGACTTAATATGGTCTTTGGCATAGCACCTTTTGGCTAATAGCATTTTTCATGTCCATCCATTGGGATAGTTGTCAGCAACTGACTTCGCAGCCAGCTTGCGCCCTCGCCACGCTTGGCTAAGCGTATCGGAATTTCTGTGCCCCTGCAGCAGGGCGCGGGCCGATCCGTATCTGGACTTAGCTAGGTGTGAGGTGGATGTGAGTTCTATCAGATGTCTGGTTTGGGGAAATGGGCCAGGGTGATCCTCTCCAACGCATCATCCGCTTCAATGTTCAGCCTCTTAATATGCGCTCTCTCTAAAAGGCCTACGATCGAAAATGCACTGATCAATCCATGGACATTCGCATGATGCCATGTAGCAGTATCTTTGTGTCCCCGGATATATCTTATAGCCTCCCGGACGATGATCATTGTTTCTTCAGCGTTGTTTGGTTTTTTGACCATTGCAGCCTCTAGTTTTCGTCGTCGCAACCTAATGCATCTACCATGTCAGCATCAGCTTCCTTGATCATTACTTCCCGCTCCAATCGATTGAATTCAACTGAGCTTATGAGACCTAGGTTCCTTAATGTTTCAATCGCCCCACGTGCGTAGCCAGCAGCATGAAATGCCCCAAGGCCTAGGTCATGTTTTTGGACTGCTGAACGCGCGTCGTTTAGAACAGACTCAACCTTATTTGTATCAAGCTTCATTCTTTTTCCTTTTTGAGAGCGGAGGTTGCCTTTGCGGTTGGGGGTAGCTGAGCGTAACTACGGTGTTTGCTTGATCTAAGAATCAGCTCGCGCCCCATCAAAGCGAGCGTCTCAGGCTTAAAGTTCCGAACCGTTACATCCATCCTCATTCTGTCAATCGCTCGAAAACCCAGCATTTGATAGTGCCTCCGGTTAATCGGCTGTGAACTGCGATGTTTTTGTGCAGACACCTAGGCGAGCGACTTTTCCACATGGCCTCACGCAGGGCTGTGTCGAATCGAAGCGATTGCCCATGTTCTCTGATCAAGCGGGAGAGCTCTGGCAAATTGACCGCCAGAACGTTTGAGCGGCTGGTGTGGTTATAGTCCACCCCTTTGCCGTCGAGATAAGCCAAAGCCTCCCAGAAAGACTTAAGGATATCCGGCGCGATGGGTTCGGTGCGACCCAGGCTGTCGATCTCTGGGGTAGGTAGGCCCAATGCATTAGACACGTCAGTTAGTTGCTGGTGGATTAACGTACGTAGCGCTGGGTCTCGAGTGCGATAGAGCTCTTTGCCTAAAGCTAGGCGAAGTCGGTGGTTAGCAATACGAGTGGCTGCCGTCGAGCGTTTATCCAACTGATACCCGCCGGTCTTTCGGAGAGCTGGCAGTACTTCATCGCAGACCCACGACTCGAAGCTTCTGGCCTCCTCCTTCCTGCTTTTGATTATCAGGCGGTAGAGGTTGCCTTCATCGATGAACTGGAGTTCCTGCTGGCCTTTCTCGGTGAGGGTGTAACGTTTCGTTATACCCTTCTCTCGGCAGTGGTCGCCCACAGTCTTGCTCGCATTGCTGTAGCCAAGGACTGTGCAAATGTCCTTCGCGCAGAACCAATGCTCCCCATCTTCTCCTGTCATCACTCGTACCGGCAGCGCATCAAACTCAAAAAGCACGGGGATGGTCATCGACGCGTTCCTTGCGGTGTCTCGTCCAGTGTGGAGCTCTGATCTGAATAGTTTGCCCAGCCTGGCAACGGCCGACAAGTCGTCCTACACCCGGCGCGCGCCCTCGTCCCCCCGCCACGCCTGCGGGCTAAACGTGTCGGAATTTCTGCGCCCCTGCAGCCAGGGTCAGACCGCCCCGTGTCTGGGCTTGGTGGGGTGATGAGCTGTGTGCGAGTTCTGCGAATCCCTGCAGCGGAGGGGTTTCTGGTGGCGAAAGGGGAGCTGGGGCGTCTCGTTCTGGGGGAGCCCATGGGAAAAAGGTAAGTTTTTGTGGAGGGGGCTTGATGGAGGCTGAGGTGCCCGGATTTGCTGGGGTTGGCAGCTAACTTTGGATGGTTAGGAATGGTTAGGTTTGAGGTTAGGGATTCTCAAGTGCCTGATTTTAAAGGGTTTTATTTTTCAGAAACTGACTATAGGAAAAGGTAAGGAAATTACTATTACTTAACCAAAACCTAACTTTTACAGGTCTTCTGGAGCCCAGAGACGGAGAGGGATGCAGCCTGTTCGCCAAAAAACTAACCGACCTAACCTTTTTCCGATGGGTCAACATCAAACGGTGGTCGCCCCTAGGGGGAGGCTGCTCGAGGGTGACGCGCAGATCTGCTTCTGCACACGCCTCTTGTTACGTGCGTTGTTACGCGTACTGTCTAAACGACATGAGGAAACGCGCGTAACTGCTTGATTTGGTGGTGCCGGCACCAGGAATCGAACCCGGGACCTACTGATTACAAGTCAGTTGCTCTACCATCTGAGCTATACCGGCAATGGGGCGTCATTATAACGATCGTTTGGCGCCTGTAAACCACTTCCTTGCGAATGTTCGCAAAAGACCTAAGTCACCGGCCCAAAAGGAGAATTTTCCTACCAGCCGCGGTGGATGGTGTTGACGCTTGGCTCGCTTTTGCCCGGGTTGAAGAACAGCTTGTCGTTGTCGCAGCCGCGCTTGCGGCAGGGGCTTTCGGTGCGCAGGGGCAGGCCGTTGTCGCCGCCCAGTTGCATGCCGGGGTGGTTCCAGCCAAGGTTGCTGTTGTGGTGAGGCGAGGGGCCGTTGGCGCAGCCGGTGATGGCCAGGGCAAGGGTCAACAAAGCGAAGGATTTGGCTCGGGTCACGATGGTCGGGTCCGTTGGTCCATTGTCGGTTCTGGCGCAACGCCAGACGGCCGCGGGGCTGGCGGGCAGCGCGCGACGTCACTTTTTAATGATTTGGGGGGCGGATGATACACCGTTACGGCGGGTGAGCATTAGCCTTGTGTTGTCTGGCATGGCCTCTTCGCGGGCATGCCCGCTCCCACAGGTTTAGTGACTGCCTTGAAAGTGGTGCAGTAATTGTGGGAGCGGGCGTGCCCGCGAAGAGGCCGTAAGCTGTATGAAAATTCTGAACCAGGAGGCCAAAAGCTTCAGGGTTTGGAGGGTTCGGAAGTATCCTACGCGCGCTGCCGAAGGATCGCTGTTGTCGGGGAAGTGGCTCACAGATACTGTTTTCGGGTCGCTCAGGCGACCGGGTGTGAGAGCCCGACTTTGAATAAGCGCTACCTGTCATGGTGGCCGTACGTGGGCAGACCTCGGTCTGGCCGGGCTTCCTTATTCACTCGGTTTCTCACCCCGCGTACGGCTGCCGCCCCAAATCCGTGAGAAAGATTTTTGGCAGCCTCCTTTTTCGTGAATGAGGATTTGCCATGAAACAAGATGAGCCAGTCACCACCGCAGGCGTGGAAACCTTCCTTGCAGCCGGTAACCCATCCCTAAATCTGCTTCGCGTTCAACCCGGCGTTCCGGTGGACGCTGCCTACGAGCATGTCTCGATCCTGATGGGCTACATCAAGCACCTAGTGCGCGAGGGGGATATGGAGGACGACCATAAATTCCTGGGGGCTGCCGATTACCTGTGCGACATGGCCAAGGCGCTGATGAACGATATCGAGATCGCCAAAGGTAAGGCGCACTGAGACTTTGAGAGGGGCTGCTTTGCAGCCCTTTCGCGGCACAAGGCCGCTTCCACAAAAGCCGCTTGCGCCAACCATAAGAAATGTTTATGCACAAGTGGCATTGGCGGCTTGCGCGAAAGGCATGCCGCATCGCTACGCCGCTGGTCTTTGCGCAAATGCCTGTTTTTACTGGCCTGCAGCTGCGACCAGGAATAAGCCAAACCCTTGAAATAGCGCTTGGATCCAACAGGTAATCAAAAGCTTGTTCACAGACTTATCCACAGGTTGTGCTGCGGCTAAAGGTCACGTTCCGCGAGTATCAGCAGGTTGCGCGGGGTCAGCGGGTAATCGCAGAACAGGCCCAGGCGTACCTCATAGCCTTGTTCTTCGAGGAACAGGGCGCGATCAAGCACCAGCCACAATTCCAGCGGCCGGCGGAACAGGTTACGTACGCGCTCCAGGTTGCGTACCTCGGCCAGTCGTTGCCACCCGGCTGCTTCCAGGGCGGCCCAGTCCGGGTTGCCGTTCAAGGGCAGTTGTTTGAGGTCGGCCAGGTCGCGGCAGTACTGCTCGTAGGGCTTTTCCAGCCAGGCGACCGGCAGCGACGGCGTTGGCAGGTATTCGCCGGTCTGGCGCTGCTGGCGTTGCAGCAGGTCGAAGCCCAGGCGGCGGGCCATCGAGGTGTCGCGCTGGCGCCGCACGCGGGCGCCGGCAGTGACGGTTTCGCTCAGGGGCAGGCCCAGGTCGTCCAGCGACAGCTGCAGGCTCGATGCTTTCGCGGCTGTGGATAACGCCTGGTAGTGCGGCGCCGCGATGCGGTTGTAGCAGCAGGGGGCTACGGCGAGTTGCCGGCAGCCTTGCTGGCTGGCCAGTTGCATCAGGCGGACGTGCAGGTCGCCACAGGCATGCAGGGCGACCACGCTTTTGTCGCCGGCCAGGTGGCGGGCGCTGTCGCTGGCCATCACATCCTGGTGTACGTGCTGTGCTGGCAAGTGATGGTGGGCGCTCAGTGCCTGGCCGGCGGCAACCAGTTCGGCGTCGTATTCCAGGCAGGTCAACTGCTGGCCGGGTTGTAGCAGGCGACGGCCGAGGTGGCCTTTGCCGGAGCACCAGTCCAGCCAGTGGTGGGGTGGGTCGCGGAAGGCCAGGTGGCTGGCGAAGGCTTCGATCTGCTGCCATTTGCGGCCGGGGACGGCGACGTCCAGGCGGTGAGCGGCAGGTGGCAAGTCGGTTTGCGGGAGGCTGCCGAGGGCGGCGAGCTGTCGGGCCTGCTCGGACAGTTGCGGGAATGGGGCTGGCAAGCGGTCAGCGGCGCTGTCGGCTTCGGCGTCTGCCAGGGAACATTGGCGCAGGTGGGCGGCAAGCTGGGGGTGGGTGGTTTCCCAGGCCAGTTGCAGGGTGGTGAAGGGGCGGGGTTTCCACAGCTGTTGGTGCTCGATCAGGAACTGGTCGAGGGCCTTGAAGCGGGTGCTTAGGTGGTGGCTATGGAGGTGGCTGGGCATGGGTAGATGTGTGTTGGGTTTGAAGGCCTCTTCGCGGGTGAACCCGCTCCCACAGGATTAGCACAGGTTTCAAGGCCTGTGATGTACCTGTGGGAGCGGGTTCACCCGCGAAATGGCCAGTAAGGTCTCAGCGACCCTGGCAGGCATCCACGCGCAGCCAGCGCTCCAGCAGCTTGAAGCCCTGCACCAGCAAGAACGAGATCACCAGGTAGAACACGCCTGCGGCAAAGAAGATTTCTACCGGCAGGTAGGTACGGGCAATGATGGTACGGGCCATGCCGGTCAGTTCCAGCAGGGTCACGGTGCTGGCCAGGGCACTGGCCTTGAGCATCAGGATCACTTCGTTGCTGTACGCCGGCAGGCCGATGCGCGCAGCACGGGGCAGCATGATGTAGAACAGCGCCTTGCCCCGCGACATGCCCAGCGCCCGCGCCGCTTCGATCTCACCTTTGGGGATCGATTGCAGCGCGCCACGCAGGATCTCGGCAATGTACGCGGCGGTGTGCAGGGTCATGGTCAGCACCGTGCACCAGAACGGATCGCGCAGGTACGGCCACAGCGAGCTCGAGCGCACTGCATCGAACTGCGCCAGGCCGTAGTAGACCAGAAACAGCTGCACCAGCAGCGGCGTACCGCGGAAGAAGAAGATGTAGCTGAACGGCACGGCGCGCACGTACCAGTGGCGCGAGGAGCGGGCGATGCCCAGCGGGATGGCCAGGATCAAACCGGCAACCACGGCAATGGCTACCAGCTCCAGGGTAAGGACCGCACCCTCGGCCAGGCGCGGCAGCCATTTGAAGATGACTTCCCAATTCATTATTCAGCCCTCGCAAAGCCGCGAGCGGCGCGTTTTTCCATGAAGTACATGCCGGTCATGGCAATGACGGTCAGGCCCAGGTAGATGCAGGCTGCGACCATGTAGAAGGTGAAGGGCTCCTTGGTCACGGTCACGCCAATTTGCGAGTGACGCATGATTTCTTCCAGGCCGATTACCGACACCAGCGCGGTGTCTTTCATCAGGATCATGAACAGGTTGCCAAGGCCGGGCAGGGCGATACGCCACATCTGCGGCAGGATGATCCGCGACAAGATGCGGCCCTTGGACAGGCCCAGCGCCAGGCCCGCTTCACGGTGGCCCTTGGGGATCGCCAGGATGGCGCCACGGAACACTTCGGTGGCGTAGGCGCCAAAGCACAGGCCCAGGGCGATTACACCCGCCGCGAAGGCGCTAAGCTCCAGGCCCGGCATGTTCAGGGCTTCGCCGAGGCTGTTCATCAGCCCGACGGTACCGAAATAGATAAGCAGTACCCACAGCAGTTCGGGCACGCCACGAACCAGGGTCGAGTAGAAGCCGCCAAGCCATTGCAGGGGCTTGAGCGGTGAGGTTTTGGCCAGGGCGCCGAGCAGGCCCAGCACCAGCCCCAGCAGCAAGGCGCAAAGCGCCAGTTTTACGGTCATCAAGGTGCCGGCCATCATGGCCGGACCGAATCCGTGCAGGTCGATATTCATGGGCAGGTCATTTTAGGGACTGGCGCGCCACGTGGGCGCGCCGGTCAGGGCGGGTCATTCAATGCTGAACGGGAAGTACTTGTCGTTGATCTTCTTGTACGTGCCGTCGGCCTTGATTTCTGCCAGGGCTTTGTTCAGCTCGTCGCGCAGCTTGGTGTCACCTTTGCGCACGGCAATGCCGATCTTGTCGCTGTCCATCACCGGCTCGCCCTTGAACTCGAAGTTGGAGCCGTCTTTGCTTTTCAGCCACTCGTACTGCACGTACTTGTCGGCCAGGATGCCGTCGATGCGGCCGGACACCAGGTCCAGGTAGGCGTTTTCCTGGGTGTCGTACAGCTTCACGTCCACGCCCTTGAAGTTGTCTTCGAGGTAAGTGCCGGCCAGGGTTGCACGCTGGGTGCCGATGACCTTGCCCTTCAGCGACTCTTTGTCAGTCTTGAAGTCGACGTTTTTCGGCGCGATGAACTGCAGCTTGTTGGAGTAGTACGGCTCGGTGAAGTCCACCGCCTGCTTGCGCTCGTCGGTGATCGACAGCGACGACACCAGGAAGTCGAACTTCTTGGCGTTCAGGGCCGGGATGATGCCGTCCCAGTCGGAGGTGACGACCGAGCATTCGACTTTCATCTTGGCGCACAGGGCGTCGCCGATGTCTTTGTCGAAACCAACCACGTTACCGCTGGCATCCTTGTTGTTGAACGGTGGGTAGGCGGCTTCGATGCCCATGCGCAGTTTTTCTGCGGCCATGGCGTTTGCCGACATCACCAGCGTGGCAGCAGCTGCCAGGAGAAACTTCTTGTATGTGTGCATGTATTGCTCCGTTAGCGGTGGCTTGACATGAATTGCTTGCAACGCGCCGAGTTCGGGTTCTCGAAGACCTGCTGCGGCGATCCCTGCTCTTCGACCAGGCCCTGGTGCAGGAAGACGACTTCACTGGACACATGGCGGGCAAAGCTCATCTCGTGCGTTACCAACAGCATGGTACGGCCTTCTTCGGCCAATGCGCGGATAACGTTAAGCACTTCCTGGACCATTTCCGGATCGAGGGCCGAAGTGGGCTCGTCGAACAGGATCACTTTAGGCTTCATGGCCAGGGTACGGGCAATGGCGGCACGCTGTTGCTGGCCACCGGAAAGCTGGGCGGGGTAGCTGTGGCGTTTGTCGTAGATGCCCACCTTGTTCAGCAGCGCTTCGGCGGCTTCGATGGCCTCGGCCTTGCTTTGGCCGAGCACGCGGCGTGGCGCCTCGATGATGTTGTCGAGGATCGACATGTGCGGCCACAGGTTGAAGTTCTGGAAGACAAAGCCGATTTCGCTGCGCAGGCGGTTGATCTGGCGGTTGTCGGCAGCGACCAGGTCGCCGTTTTTGGCTGCCTTGAGCTTGAGGGCTTCGCCAGCAACCAGGATTTCGCCCTGGTGCGGGTTCTCGAGCAGGTTGATGCAACGCAGCAGGGTGGACTTGCCGGAGCCTGACGACCCCAGGATGGAGATCACGTCACCGTCGCGCGCGGTCAGCGAAATGCCCTTGAGAATTTCCTGCTCGCCGTAGCGTTTGTGCAGATTGCGGATTTCCAGCGCGGGCGTGGCCTGAGCCATGTGCGGTCCTCATGTGTTCGGGTGCGTTCCCAGCTATTGGCGGCCTTCCTGGCGTGCGCCAAGCTAGCATAGCGGCATTATGGCGGCCAACAGGGTTGCCAGGGACTGTGGGCACTGGTGGGGCAGTTTGTCGCATCGCTACAGCGTAACGTCGCGCAGATGTCCGCGAAGGTGTCGCCCAGCACCAGAGCCTTGATGAAAAAAGGCGCGATGGTGCCAGCTTTAGCCCGCTCATGGAAGCGGTTTTGGCCCATTCGAGGGGTAAATCCGACCTTTAGGTCAAAGGTGTTCTCAGGGGGCAGCCTTATCTGTGGACGCGCCACAGGCTAAAGGGTTGTACCTCAAGGTTGCACTTTCTGGCATTGCGGTGGTGCACGGGTGTTACCGAGGAGCACCTTTGGTGCGTTTGTAAGTGGGTATTTCAGTAATCCGATGATTTGGCGTCCTTTCGGTCAAGCCGTGGCCGAAAGCCCTCCAAACCGCGTGCTAAAAGGCCCGTGAAATTTTCTGACGAATGCATTCAGCAGATGGCGCGCTTATTGCCAGTAGGAAACCGCCGATTGCAGCGACGCCTAGGTCAACCCTTGGCGCGCTCCGTACCCGCAGTCGGAGTGGTCCACTCCTTACAAAGGTAGTTTTATGAGCGGTAACAATTCCAATGACCTCGCTCAGGGGCTCAAACAACGGCATGTGACCATGCTGTCCATCGCTGGTGTCATCGGTGCCGGCCTGTTCGTAGGCTCCGGCCACGCCATCGCAGCTGCCGGCCCGGCCGTGCTGCTGGCTTACGCCGCCGCCGGTACGCTGGTCGTGCTGGTGATGCGCATGTTGGGTGAAATGGCGGTCGCCTCGCCTGACACCGGTTCGTTCTCTACCTATGCCGACCGCGCCATCGGGCGCTGGGCCGGTTTTACCATTGGCTGGCTGTACTGGTGGTTCTGGGTGCTGGTGATTCCGCTGGAGGCCAACGCTGCCGCGGCCATTCTGCATGCCTGGTTCCCTGCGGTGGATCTGTGGGCGTTCTCCCTCATCATTACCCTGGCGCTGACCCTGACCAACCTGTGCAGTGTGAAGAACTACGGTGAGTTCGAGTTCTGGTTCGCCCTGCTCAAGGTGCTGGCGATCATCGGTTTCATCGCCGTGGGCTGTGCGGCCATGTTCGGCTTTGTGCCGAGCAGCCAGGTGAGCGGTGCCAGCCACCTGTTCGATACCCAAGGCTTTATGCCTAACGGCCTGGGCGCAGTGCTGGCAGCCATGCTGACCACCATGTTCTCGTTCATGGGTACCGAAATCGTCACCATTGCTGCTGCCGAGTCGAAGGACCCGGGCAAGCAGATCAGCCGCGCCACCAACTCGGTCATCTGGCGTATCTGCCTGTTCTACCTGGTGTCGATCTTCCTGGTCGTGGCCCTGGTGCCGTGGAACGACCCGGCCCTGGCCGAAACCGGTTCCTACCAGACTGTGCTGAGCCGCATCGGCGTGCCGAATGCCAAGCTGATCGTCGACATCGTCGTGCTGATCGCCGTGACCAGCTGCCTGAACTCGGCGCTGTATACCTCTTCGCGCATGCTGTTCTCGCTGAGCAAGCGTGGCGACGCCCCGGCGATCGCCCAGCGCACCACCAAGGCGGCAACCCCGCATGTGGCGGTTTTGCTGTCCACTGCAGCGGCTTTCCTTTGCGTGTTCGCCAACTTCGTGGCCCCGGCCCAGGTGTTCGAATTCCTGCTGGCCAGCTCTGGCGCCATTGCCTTGCTGGTATACCTGGTGATTGCCGTGTCGCAACTGCGCATGCGCGGCCAGCGTGAGGCCCGTGGCGAGAAGATCACCTTCAAGATGTGGCTGTTCCCGGGCCTGACCTGGGCGACCATTGCCTTCATCGTCGCCATTCTGGTGGTCATGGCGCTGCGTGAGGATCACCGTGCGGAGATCATCGCGACTGCGTTGCTGAGTATTGGTGTGGTAGCGGCTGGATTGCTGGTACACCGCAAGCGCGAAGCTGCCGGGCGGGTGGCGCTGGATAACTGATCCGCGCTGGCTGTAATGAAAAGGCCGCGTCCTGTAGAGGGTGCGGCCTTTTTTGTTGCCTGTACCGGGCCTATCGCCGGCAAGCCAGCTGCTACAGGAATCCTGCTGCACTCAGGCCTGTCATGACCCTGTGGGAGCTGGCTGCCGGCGATAGGGCCCTTGCAGGTTAAATGGCCCTGTCAGCCAAACTGCTTCTGCTGTTGCTGCTGCTTGGCCACCAGTTCGGATGCGGTGATGTAGGCAGCCTGGAACTCGTCGCTTTCCAGCCAGGCCATGGTGGCCTCTTCGTCGGCGCCGTCCAGCCATTTGCGGTAGGCGTTGAACACCAGCACGATGTAGTCGGTGGCGTGCTCTTCCTTGTGCCCCTTGAGCACCAGGGCCAGCAGTGGGTCTACCAGGAACACCGAGATCATCGGCACCAGGCCGCCTTCCTGGGCTTCCTTCATCTTCTCGAACATCGCGTCGTAGCTGCCCGACTCCATCGCCTTGTTGTATACCTGCTCGACGCTGGCGCTGTCGCCGGCACTGGGCTTGACCGCCTGGCCGCTACGCACCATGCGGTTCTGCTTGGCCTTGCTGGCGGCGCGCTTGGCGCGTTTCTGTTGCTTGGTAGGGGTGGCCATGGGGGCTTGAGTCCTTGGGTGGTGCTGGAAAAGTGCGTATTGAATCGCAGATGGCAGTGAAACCCAAGCGGCATTGGCGGGTCTGACTCAGGCTGCCGGACATTCGGCATTCGCGCAAAGGACATTCACGGATGAAAGCACCCGTCATGCTCGGCCTGCTGGCCGCCGCTCTTGCCGGCTGCGGCAACATTGCCGCAGTCAAATCTTTCAATACCCCCTACGGCTCGCCCAGTGGCGGTGACACCGCACGCCTGCGGGTAATCGCCGACGGTATGGTACGTGCGGTACCGGAAAAGGACTGTGTGGACTGGTACAGCCCCGGTGCCGGAGTAATTGCGGTACCCACCAAAGGCTTCGCCGACCGCAATGGCGAAACCTTGGGCATGCCTGCCAGTGCATCTGCCCGGGCGGGTGACGCAGTCAGCGAAGTGCTGGTGCCTGCCGGTAAGCCGTTTACCCTGCACTTTCTCGATGGGGGGCGCTCGGCCGGCTATGACACGGTGCAGAACTGCCTGGGCATGTTCTCGTTCGTGCCGCAAAAAGGCGCCGACTACGAGCTGGTGGTGCACGGCTACAGCGCTTGCGGCGGCACGCTCAAGCGCCTGGACAAGGCCGAGGACGTGGCCCGGCGCAAAGCTGATTATTGCAGTGCCATGGCCAACTTCTAGGCGCTTCAGGCTGGTTGGGCGACCAGCTCGTCTTCTTCGAAGCCGCGAGCGGCCTTGCCGACCAGCAGCGCATCCGGGGCGTGGGCCACGCTGTGGTCCTTGCCCGGGTAGTCCAGCGAATGCAGGAAGTGGCGGATGCAGTTGATCCGCGCGCGCTTCTTGTCATCGGACTTGATCACCGTCCACGGCGCATCGGCGGTGTCGGTGTGGAAGAACATCGCTTCCTTGGCCGCGGTGTAGTCTTCCCACTTGTCCAGCGACTTGATGTCGATGGGTGACAGCTTCCAGTGTTTGAGCGGGTCGTCCCGGCGTGAAATGAAGCGTCGCAGTTGCTCTTCGCGGTTCACCGAAAACCAGTACTTGAACAGCAGGATGCCGCTGTTGCACAGCATTCTCTCCAGGTCCGGTGTCTGGCGCATGAACTCCAGGTACTGCAGCGGTGTGCAGAACTCCATCACCTTCTCGACGCCCGCGCGGTTGTACCAGGAGCGGTCGAAGAACACCATTTCACCCGCTGTGGGCAGGTGCTGGATGTAGCGCTGGAAATACCACTGGCCCTGTTCCTGCTCGGACGGCTTCTCCAGTGCGACGATGCGTGCGCCACGTGGGTTGAGGTGCTCCATGAAGCGCTTGATGGTGCCGCCCTTGCCTGCGGCATCGCGCCCCTCGAACAGGATCACCACACGCTGGCCGGTTTCCTTCACCCAGCTTTGTACCTTCAACAGCTCGATCTGCAGCGCGTGCTTGGCCTTTTCGTAGTCCTGGCGTCGCAGGCGTGTGCGGTAGGGGTAGCTGGCCGGCAGGTGGGCCGAGGTGCTGTCTTCGTTGCTGCCCTTCGGGGCGGTGGCAACTTCCAGTGCAGCGGGTTGCTGGCTGATACGGGTGATCGCCGGTTCCGGCTTGCGCTGGCGTGGGCGGCGCGTGCGGATTGGGGTAACGGCAGGTTCGCTGGGGGCGGGGAGCAGGAGGGGGGATTCTTCGCTCATGGAGGTCCTTGCTGGTCGATACGGGTATCCGTCTTCGATTATGAAGGTGAGCGAGTGATGGCTATTTGATGCTGGTCAATGAGCAAATATTACAGACAACAAAAAACCCGCACTAGGCGGGTTTCTTGTTGTCGCTTCGGGTAACTTTGCAACCACCAGAAGCTTGAAGGTGGTGCCCAGAGACGGAGTCGAACCGCCGACACGAGGATTTTCAATCCTCTGCTCTACCGACTGAGCTATCTGGGCGACGAGGTGAATTAAATAGATTTCCGGACCGCTCGTCAACGACTTTTTGAAAAAATTTTAAATTAATTCCGTCGCTTACGATTTTTAGGGTCATTCGGCCGGTGGAACGTAGCCTTCCGCCTGTGCGTATTCTTCGCCGGCGAAAAACTTGTCCATCTCTGCCTGGAGGAATTTGCGGTCCTCGGCATTCATCATGTTCAGGCGTTTTTCGTTGATCAGCATGGTCTGGTGCTTCTGCCAGTCGGCCCAGGCTTGCTGCGAGATGTGTTCGAAGATGTCCTGGCCCTTGGCACCGGGGTAGGGCGGGCGCTCCAGGCCTGGCAGTTCTTCTTTGTATTTGCGGCACATCACGGTGCGGGTCATCGGGCGTCTCCTGCAATCAGTTCGTCGGCCGCGCGTTCAAGCAGTTTTTTCACCGGGGCGGCAAGGCCCAGGCGCGGCGGGGTGGCGAGGTTATACCAGAGCCAGTCGGCCTCGGCCACGTGCTCGCCGACCAAGTCGACGTGCACCAGCCAGGGCTCGATTGCCAGCTGGAAGTGGCTGAAGGTATGGGTCAGGCCTTCCATGGCCTGGCTGCCTGCCAGGCGCAGGCCGTGCTGATAGGCCAGGTCGTCGAGCTGTGCGAGGTCGTCCAGCTCCGGCAGGCTCCACAAACCACCCCAAAGCCCGCTGGAGGGGCGACGATAAAGCAGGATGGCGCCTTCGTGGTTGGCCAGCAGTGGCATCAGCGTGCGCCGTTGCGGCAGCGCCTTGCGCGGTTTGGGCTCTGGGTAGCGGGTTTCTTCGCCATGCAGGTGTGCCTCGCAGCCGCGCTGCAATGGGCAGATCAGGCAACTGGGCTTGCTGCGGGTACACAGCGTGGCGCCCATGTCCATCATGGCCTGGGTATAGTGATTGGCGCGTTGCAGCGGGGTAAAACGCTCGGCCGTGGCCCACAGCTGGTTGGCTACCTTGGGCTCGCCTGGGTAGCCGGCCTGGGCGGTGTAGCGCGCCAGCACACGCTTGACGTTACCGTCCAGGATCGGCGCGCGAATGCCCATGCTGATGCTGGCGATGGCGCCGGCGGTGGAGCGGCCGATGCCGGGCAGCTCGGTGAGCTGCTCGACACTGCGCGGGAATTCGCCGCCATGTTGCTCGACCACGATCTTTGCCGCTTTTTGCAGGTTGCGTGCGCGGGTGTAGTAGCCCAGCCCCGTCCACAGGTGCAGCACTTCGTCCTCCGGCGCTTCGGCCAGGGCCTGCACGGTCGGCAGGGCCTGCATGAACCGGTCGAAGTAGTTGAGCACGGTGCTGACCTGGGTCTGCTGCAGCATGATTTCCGACACCCACACCCGGTACGGGGTGATGCCCTGTTGCCAGGGCAGGTCGTGCCGGCCGTGCTCGTCGTACCAGTCCAGCACAGCGCTGGAGAACTGCTCGGGGCTCATCGCTTGAACAGCCCCTTGAGTGCGTCTTTTAATTCCGGGCTCACTTTGTCTCCAAGTTTCTCTTCGAGCTTTTCATCAATTTTGTCTTTGAGGCGGTTGCCGGCCAGCTTGGCGGCAACCTTGCCCATGCCGCCCTGGTCCAGGCGGCAGGCCTTGGCGCCTAGCTCCAGCGGGCCACGGCAGCGCAGGGGCACTTCAACGCCCACGTAGCGTTCGTTGACCTGGCAGGCCGGGTCCGGCATGGCGCGCTGATCGCCTTCGACAATCACACCGACGTTGTAGTCCATGCCCAGCACGCGCAGGTCGAGGTCGCCATGGCCGTTGACGGTCAGGCCCGGAATTCGCGCCTTGAGGTCCGGGTTGCTGGCAACGCCATTGCGCACCACCAGGCTGCCGCGCAGTTCCTGGAACGGGGTGTCTTTACCGCGTGGCTCGCCGCTCAGGGTCTTGCGGTTGAGCGTGGCGATGGCCTGGCACAGCTGCTGTTCCAGGTTGGCGTTGACCAGCACACCATCATTGATGGTGAAGTTGGCACTGCCGTTGAGGGTGTCGACCAGGGCTTTCTGGCTGTTGCCGGTGGCGGTCAGGTCGCTGGTCAGGGTCAGCAGGCCTTTGACCGGTGGAACCTGGTCCTTGCCTTCGGCCTTGATGAAGTGCTCAACCGGCACGCGCTGGATGTTGGTGTTCACACCCAGTTGCGGTACGGCAGGGCGCACATCGACTGTGCCTTTGGCTTCGAAGGTGCCGTTGTACAGCTCGCCACGCAGGGTTTGCAGGGTCAGCAGGCCGCCCTGGCCGATGGCCTTGAGCTGGGCGTCTTTGATCGGCAGCTTGTCCAGGGTCAGTGAGCCAAAGGCCAGGTCGGCTTGCAGGTCGAGGGCGCGCAGGCGGTCGACCGGCAGCAGCTTGTCGTCGCTCCACGCTACTTGAGTCGGGGCGTTGGGCAGCGGTGTGGTGCCGGCACCGGCCACGGCGCTGGCTTCTTGCTGCTTGACCTCGGCCTGGCGCGCGGCAGTGGCGCCCTTGGCTTCCTCGCTCTTGGCTGGCAGGTAGCGGTCAGCGTCGAAGGTATCGCCCTTGAGCTGCAGGCGCAGGGCCTGCTTGGCGAAGTCTTCCACGGCCACACGCCCACTGAAGGTGCTGTCGTCCAGCTTCACGGCCAGGTCTTCCAGGGCCAGGCTGTTTGCTGTGCCTTGCAGGCGGGTGACCAGCTCCAGCTTGGCGAAGGCTGCCGGGTCGTTGGTGGCCGGCAGTGGGCGGCCAATGCTGTCGAGGAACGTGCGCAGGTTGAACTGGGCGATGGACAGGCCACCGCTTAGCTGTGGGGCCTTGTCCAGGTCACGCACGTTCAGCTCGCCCAGGGCGCGCAGCTGGTTGGCCGAGACTTTCAGGCCGCTCCACGAGGCGACATTGGCGGCCAGGTCGACCAGCAGCTGGCCCTGGGCGGCGAAGGTCACGGTCTTGCCGCCGGTTGGCTCACCCGAGGTTTCGCCCGACAGGCGCATGTCTTCGAAGTTGTAGCGCTTGAGCTTGCGGTCGAAGCGCAGTTCGCCGGCCAGCTCGGTGCGGGCCTTGATGTTCGGCTGACTGGCGCTGAGGAAGGCACTGGCCTTGAGTGGAATGTTCGCACCTTCATGAACCGGGCCAGTGCTCAACTGGATGCTCTCGGCGCTGTAGCTCTGGCCGGTCTTGGCATCGGTGTACTGCACGCGGGCGTTGTTCACGGTCAGGCTGTCGATGTCCAGCTTGACGGCGCGGTCGTTGCTGTCGGCTGTCGCAGGCTTCTGCTCGGCAGATGCCTGGGCAGGTGCCTCGGCGTTTGCACCGTTCTGCGCAGGCAGCGGTTTGCCGATGTCTTCCCAGTTGCCATGGCCCTGCTCGTCGCGCGCCAGGGTCAGGTTCAGGCCTTCGACGCGCACGTCGCTCATCTGCACTTCGCGGCGCAGTAACGGCAGCACGCGCACGGAAAGGCCGAGCATCTGCAGGTCGGCGAACGGCTCCTTGGGTTTGGCCAGCGTGGCGATGCTTGCGTCGTGCAACTCCAAGCCCAGCCACGGGAACAGGCTCCAGCCGATGTCGCCGTTGAGGGTCAGCTCGACGTGAGCCTTGTCCCGTGCCAGCTGGCGAATCTCGTCTTTGTAGTCGTTGGGATCAAAGAGGTGGGTCAGGGCGAAGCCCAGCGCCACGATGATCAGCAGCAACCCGAGAAGCCCCAGCCCCAGGATTTTGCCGAACGCTTTCATGGGCGAGTCCTTGTAGTCCGTTAGTGAATTCAGGCGGCAGAGTATAACGCCGCAGTGGTTGTGCCTGCTTATACGACTAGAGATACAGGCCATTTCCTACGGTTGCAGCAGATGGTACGGCTTTCGACAGGCAGGATTTTGTCAGTTCCGTATGTATCGCCTGTACCGGCCCTATCGCCGGCAAGCCAGCTCCCACAGGTACGGCACCGGCCCGGAAGACGGTGAGATCCCTGTGGGAGCTGGCTTGCCGGCGATAGGGCCGGTGCAGCGGACATGACCGTTTCAGCCGAGCAAAAAATCACGATATCAGATTGCTTTCACGCCACTTGGCTCTGCTAATCTTGCGCCGCTTTGCGAGCACCCACCATAAGAAGGATCAGATCCATGACCAGTACCGTCGCGGCGGGGGCCTCGGCCAGTGTGCCAGGCTTCCTGTCGAAGGAGCGCATCATCGCCCGCCCGGGCTTCAACCGCTGGCTGGTTCCCCCGGCTGCCCTGGCCATCCACCTGTGCATTGGTATGGCCTACGGCTTTTCGGTGTTCTGGCTGCCTTTGTCGCAAGCCCTTGGTATTACCGCCCCCGTTGCCTGTGCGGCAGACATGAGCTTCATGGCCCGGATGTTCAGCGCCGAATGCGACTGGCCGATCTCGATGCTGAGCTGGATCTACACCCTGTTCTTTGTCTTCCTCGGTTGCTCGGCGGCAGTATTGGGCGGTTGGCTGGAGCACGCCGGGCCGCGCAAGGCCGGCCTGGTGTCGGCACTGTGCTGGTGCGGCGGCATGCTGATCTCGGCCATTGGTGTAAAAACCCACCAACTGTGGCTGATGTGGCTGGGCTCCGGCGTAATCGGCGGTATCGGCCTGGGGCTGGGCTATATCTCCCCTGTGTCCACGCTGATCAAGTGGTTCCCGGACAAGCGCGGCATGGCCACCGGCATGGCGATCATGGGCTTCGGTGGCGGGGCCATGGTGGGTGCACCGCTGGCCACCGCGCTGATGGGGCATTTTGGCAACGAGCACGAAGTGGGCGTATGGCAGAGCTTCGTCGCCATGGCGGCAATCTACTTCGTGTTCATGACTGCCGGCGCGCTGGCTTACCGCGTGCCGCCGACCGGCTGGAAGCCCGAAGGCTGGACCGCCCCGGCGAAAAAAGCCGGTAACACCATGGTGACCGACCGCCATGTACACGTCAGCGTCGCCTGGAAAACCCCGCAGTTCGCACTGATCTGGCTGGTGCTGTGCCTGAACGTGTCGGCGGGCATCGGCATTCTGGGCATGGCGTCGCCCCTGTTGCAGGAAGTATTCGCCGGCAAATTATTGGGCAACGAACTGACCTTCAGCCAGCTGAATGCGGCCCAGCTGGCCCAAATTGCCGCGATCGCCGCCGGCTTCACCGGCCTGCTGAGCCTGTTCAACATTGGCGGGCGGTTCTTCTGGGCGTCGTTCTCCGACTACATCGGCCGCAAGAACACCTACTTCGCCTTCTTTGCCTTGGGTGTTGGCCTTTACAGCCTGGTGCCGAACATGGGGCACCTGGGTAACGTGGCGCTGTTCGTGGCCGCGTTCTGCATCATCCTGTCGATGTATGGCGGCGGTTTCGCGACCGTGCCCGCGTACCTGGCGGACCTGTTCGGCACACAGATGGTCGGCGCCATTCATGGCCGCCTGCTGACTGCCTGGGCTGCGGCGGGCGTGCTGGGGCCGGTGTTGATCACTTACCTGCGCGAGTCTCAGTTGGCCGCGGGGGTGGAGCGGGCAGCGGCTTACGACATGACCTTGTACATACTCGCTGGCCTGCTGGTGCTGGGCTTTATCTGCAACATGCTGGTGCGCCCGGTGGCCGACAAGCACTTTATGAGCGACGCCGAACTGGCGGCCGAACGCGCGCTGAGCCATGACAAGGGCGCCGATGGGGCGCGGTCGCTGGAGTGGAAGGCGGCGCCGGGGAGCCTGGCGCTGGTGCTGCTGGCCTGGGCGGTGGTGGTCGTGCCGCTGGCCTGGGGGGTGTGGGTTACCTTGCAGAAGACCGCGGTGCTGTTCCATTGATGTAATGCTGGGCAGGCCCAAGGGGCGCTTTGCGCCCCATTCGCGGCACAAGGCCGCTCCCACAGAGAGCACATGCCGCGATTACCCGGTTGTATAGACCTGTAGCGGCATCCCGCCCCCGTAATTGCTTGCTTTGCCATATGTCATCCGCGTTTCAAGCTGGCGCGTTCTGGGCCTATAATGGAGCCCTTTTCGCCCAATGATTTTGCGGAGCTGGTGATGGTCGAACGTAAGGCTTCCGTCGAGCGCAATACCCTGGAAACCCAGGTCAAGTGCTCGATCAACCTCGATGGCAGCGGCAAGGCCCGATTCGATATCGGTGTGCCTTTCCTTGAACACATGCTGGACCAGATCGCCCGCCATGGGCTGATCGATCTGGATATCGAGTGCAAGGGTGACCTGCATATCGACGATCACCATACCGTCGAGGACGTCGGTATTACCCTGGGCATGGCATTTGCCCAGGCCATCGGTGACAAGAAGGGTATCTTCCGTTACGGGCACGCCTACGTGCCGCTGGACGAAGCGCTGTCGCGCGTGGTCATCGACTTCTCCGGCCGCCCAGGCCTGCAGATGCATGTGCCGTATACCCGTGCCAGCGTTGGCGGCTTTGATGTCGACCTGTTCCAGGAGTTCTTCCAAGGCTTCGTCAACCACGCGCTGGTAACCCTGCACATCGACAACCTGCGTGGCCACAACACCCACCACCAGATCGAAACGGTGTTCAAGGCATTCGGCCGCGCGCTGCGCATGGCTGTCACCCTCGATGAGCGCATGGCCGGGCAGATGCCGTCGACCAAAGGGTGCCTGTAAATGCAGACGGTAGCCGTAATCGACTATGGCATGGGCAACCTGCACTCGGTAGCCAAGGCGCTTGAGCACGTAGGTGCCGGTAAAGTGCTGGTCACCAGTGATGCCGCGGTCATTCGCGAGGCCGACCGTGTGGTGTTCCCGGGTGTGGGCGCGATTCGCGACTGCATGGCCGAAATCCGTCGCCTGGGCTTCGATAGCCTGGTGCGCGAAGTCAGCCAGGACCGCCCGTTCCTCGGCATCTGCGTAGGCATGCAGGCGCTGCTCGAACACAGCGAGGAAAACACCGGCGTCGACTGCATTGGCCTGTTCCCCGGCCAGGTGCGCTTCTTCGGCAAAGACCTGCAAGAAGACGGTGAGCACCTGAAGGTGCCGCACATGGGCTGGAACGAAGTCAGCCAGACCATCGACCACCCGCTGTGGCACGACATCCCTGATCGCGCACGTTTCTACTTCGTACACAGCTACTACATCAATGCCGGCAAGCCGGGTCAGGTTGTCGGCCGCGGCCACTACGGTGTCGACTTCGCCGCTGCGCTGGCTGATGGCTCGCGCTTTGCCGTGCAGTTCCACCCGGAGAAGAGCCATACCCATGGCCTGCAGTTGCTGCAGAACTTCGTCGCCTGGGACGGGCGCTGGTAAATGAGCAGGTCGAAAGCCAAGGCCCCGGTCATGACGTTGGCCCCCGAGCAGGAGCGCGATGCGCTCGACACGCTCAAGCGCTTTCTCGAAGACCGTTTCGAGCTGGAGCTGGGGTCGTTCGAGGTGGCCGAGGTGCTTGAGCTGTTCAGCAAAGAAATTGCACCCCTTTACTACAACAGGGCGATTGCCGATGTTCAACTGCACCTCAAGGAGCGGTTCGAAAGCATCGAAAGCGATCTGTGGGCGCTCGAAAAGCCCTGAAACCCTAAGAACAGACAGGTTCCCAAGATGCTGATTATCCCCGCTATCGATCTGAAGGACGGTGCCTGCGTGCGCCTGCGCCAAGGCCGCATGGAAGACTCCACGGTCTTTTCCGACGACCCGGTGAGCATGGCCGCCAAGTGGGTCGAGGGTGGCTGCCGCCGCCTGCACCTGGTCGACCTCAATGGCGCCTTCGAAGGCCAGCCAGTCAACGGCGAAGTGGTGACTGCCATCGCCAAGCGCTACCCAACCCTGCCGATCCAGATCGGCGGTGGCATCCGCTCGCTGGAAACCATCGAGCACTACGTCAAGGCTGGCGTCAGCTACGTGATCATCGGCACCAAGGCGGTGAAGCAGCCGGAGTTCGTGGCCGAAGCGTGCAAGGCCTTCCCAGGCAAGGTCATCGTTGGCCTGGATGCCAAGGACGGCTTCGTCGCCACCGACGGCTGGGCCGAAGTCAGCACCGTGCAGGTCATCGACCTGGCCAAGCGTTTCGAGGCCGATGGCGTCTCGGCGATCGTCTACACCGACATCGCCAAGGACGGCATGATGCAGGGCTGCAACGTGCCTTTCACCAAGGCACTGGCTGAAGCCACCCGTATTCCGGTGATCGCCTCGGGCGGCATCCACAACCTGGGCGACATCAAGGCCCTGCTGGACGCCAAGGCACCCGGCATCATCGGCGCCATCACCGGCCGTGCCATCTACGAAGGCACCCTCGATGTCGCCGAGGCCCAGGCCTTCTGCGACAACTACCAAGGCTGAGGACTGAACCATGGCACTGGCCAAGCGCATCATCCCTTGCCTGGACGTGGACAACGGCCGGGTGGTCAAGGGCGTCAAGTTCGAGAACATCCGTGATGCCGGCGACCCGGTGGAAATTGCCCGTCGCTACAACGAGCAGGGTGCCGACGAAATCACCTTCCTCGACATCACCGCCAGCGTCGATGGCCGCGATACCACTTTGCATACCGTCGAGCGCATGGCCAGCCAGGTGTTCATCCCGCTGACCGTGGGCGGTGGCGTGCGTACCGTGCAGGACATCCGCAACCTGCTCAATGCTGGTGCCGACAAGGTTTCGATCAACACGGCTGCGGTGTTCAACCCGGAGTTTGTGGGCGAGGCAGCGGACCGTTTCGGTTCGCAGTGCATCGTTGTCGCCATCGATGCCAAGAAGGTGTCCGGGCCAGGTGAAACGCCGCGCTGGGAAATCTTCACCCACGGTGGGCGCAAGCCGACCGGGCTGGATGCGGTCGAATGGGCGAAGAAGATGGAAGGCCTGGGTGCAGGCGAGATCCTGCTGACCAGCATGGACCAGGACGGGATGAAGAACGGCTTCGACCTGGGTGTTACCCGCGCCATCAGTGATGCGCTGGGCATTCCGGTCATTGCTTCGGGTGGTGTGGGTAACCTGCAGCACCTGGCTGACGGCATTCTGGAAGGGCATGCCAGCGCGGTTCTGGCGGCCAGTATCTTCCACTTTGGCGAGTACACGGTGCCGGAGGCCAAGGCCTACATGGCTTCGCGCGGGATCGTCGTTCGCTGATCCATTGATTGGGGCTGCTTTGCAGCCCTTCGCGGGCACGCCCGCTCCCACAGGGATCTCTCCAAACCTGTGGGAGCGGGCGTGCCCGCGAAGGGCCGCAACGCGGCCCCAATTGCCTCAACCGTGGTTCTTGCCGAGCAACGCGTGATACAGCTCGGTATCCCCAAGAATCCCCACCACCCTGTCGTTATCCTGCAGCACCAGCTTGTTGCCGGTTTGATAACGAATCTGCAGCGCCTCGCGCATGCCGATGTCGGCGTGCACCACGGTCGGCCTGCGCTGCAGCAGCTCCACATCCTGCCCCGGTGCCCAGTTCTGCATGTCCAGCCCGTTCTGGCCCTGGCGTGCACGCTTGAGCGCGCCACCTTCGCCCAGGTCCAGCCATGAATCGATACCTGGGTCCAGGCATACCGAGCCATTGACCCGCTTGCAGTTGTCCAGGCTACGCATCAGGCTGCGGCCGCACAGCACGTTCAGCGGGTTGGTGTGGGCGACGAAGGTACGCACGTACTCGTCGGCCGGGTTGAGCACGATCTCCTCTGGCTTGCTGTACTGGATGATCCGCCCGTCCTTCATGATTGCAATGCGGGTACCCAGCTTCAGTGCCTCGTCCAGGTCGTGGCTGACGAACACGATGGTCTTGCTGAGCTTGGCCTGCAGGCCCAGCAGTTCGTCTTGCAGGCCCTGGCGGATCAGCGGGTCGAGGGCCGAGAACGGTTCGTCCATCAGCAGGATGTCGGCATCCATCGCCAGCGCCCGGGCCAGGCCCACGCGTTGCTGCATGCCGCCAGACAGCTCGTCCGGCTTTTTGTTGCGCCACTGGGTCAGGCCCACCAGCTCAAGCTTCTCGTCCACCAGCTTGCGCCGTTCCTTTTCAGGGCGGCCCTGCATTTCCAGGCCAAAGCTGATGTTCTCGCGCACCGTCAGCCAGGGCATCAGGGCGAACTTCTGGAACACCATGGCAATGCGCTTGGTGCGCATCATTTTCAGCTCGGCCGGGCTGCAGTGGGCAATGTCGATGTGCTTGCCTTCGTGCTCGACAAACAGCTTGCCGCGGCTGACGGTGTTGAGGCCGTTGATGCAGCGCAGCAGGCTCGATTTGCCCGAGCCGGACAAGCCCATCAGCACGCAGATCTCGCCCTTGTTGATATCAAGGTTGGCCTTTTCAACGCCGACCACCAGGCCGGTCTGCTTGAGGATCTGTTCGCGGGTCTTGCCCTGGTCCAGCAGCGACAGTGCTTCACGCGGCTTGTTGGAGAAAATGACGTCGACGTCTTCGAAACGAATGATGCTCATGCCTCACCCCTTACCGGCAGTTCCGGTTGCTTGCAGATACGGTCGAGCATGATTGCCAGCAGCACGATCGCCAGGCCCGCTTCGAAGCCCAGGGAGATATCAGCGGTGTTCAGTGCGTTGACCACAGGTTTGCCCAGGCCGTCGGCGCCCACCAGGGCGGCGATCACCACCATCGACAACGACAGCATGATGCACTGGGTGACGCCGGCGGCGATGCTTGGCATCGCATGCGGCAGTTCGATACGGGTGAGCAGTTGGCGCCGCGAGCAGCCAAACGCCTTGCCGGCGTCCATCAGCTCCTGCGGGACGTCACAGATGCCCAGGTAGGTGAGGCGGATTGGCGCTGCGATGGCGAACACCACGGTAGAGATCAGCCCCGGTACCACACCCAGGCCGAACAGGGTCAGGGTAGGGATCAGGTAGACGAAGGTGGGCACCGTCTGCA
Organism: Pseudomonas sp. PvP089; assembly: GCF_017875165.1. Lineage (NCBI taxonomy): Bacteria > Pseudomonadati > Pseudomonadota > Gammaproteobacteria > Pseudomonadales > Pseudomonadaceae > Pseudomonas > Pseudomonas sp. PvP089. The sequence continues at coordinate 6,002,019 of NZ_JAGGME010000001.1, read as the reverse complement.
TCAGGTCGAGCACCGGGCGCATGGCGGTATAGAACATCGGTTTGTGGGCGGCAAGGATGCCCAGCGGCACGCCGATCACCACACATACCACCGTGGCGAAGGTCACCTGCGCCAGGGTTTCCATGGTTTCCTGCCAGTAACCCAGGTTGAAGATCAGCAGGAATGAAAGGGCAACGAATGCGGTCAGCCCCCACTTGCGCTGGATCAGGTGCGCCAGGCCGGCGAACAGGGCGATGAGGACGAACGGGTTGAACCAGGTCAGGGCACTGGTGACCCCATGGATCATGAATTCCAGGCCTTGCGCGATGGCGTCGAAGTAATTCGCGCCGTTCTGGGTCAGCCACTCGACGAACGACGCGATGTACTGGCCCAGGGGTATTTTCTGATCGATAAGCATGATAGCGAGCTTCCACCTGCATAGATTGAAATCAACCCGGGGCAGGCACGGTCCTGCCCCGAGGTAGCGCTACTGCGTGGTTCGTTATTGCGCGAGCTTGGCCTTGGCCGCCTCAAGGCCGGGTTTGCCATCAACAGTGGTAACGCCGGCAAGCCAGGTGTCCAGCTTGCCGGGGTTGTCTTTAAGCCACTTCTTGGCGGCTGCTTCGGGTTTCATCTTGTCGTCCAGGACATAGCCCATCATGGTGCTTTCATCCTTGAGCTCGAACGACAGGTTCTTGAGCAGTTGGCCAACGTTGCTGCATTCCTGCGTGTAGCCTTTGCGGGTATTGGTCAATACGGTTGCCTTGCCGAAATCGGGGCCGAAGAAGTCGTCCCCGCCGGTGAGGTACTGCATCTTGAAACGGGTGTTCATCGGGTGCGGTTCCCAGCCCAGGAATACCAGCGCCTCGCCGCGTTTCTGTGCGCGGTCGACCTGCGACAGCATGCCGGCCTCGCTCGATTGCACAATCTTGAAACCGGCGTCTTTCAGGCCGAAGGCGTTCTTGTCGATCATGCTCTGGATGGTGCGGTTGCCATCGTTGCCGGGCTCGATGCCGTAGATCTTGCTGTCCAGTTCCTTCTTGAACTTGGGAATGTCGGCGAAATCTTTCAGGCCCTTGTCGTACAGCGCCTGGGGCACGGCCAAGGTGTACTTGGCGTTTTCCAGGTTGGCGCGCACCGTTTCCACGGTGCCGGCGTCGCGGTACTGCTTGATGTCGTTCTCCATGGTCGGCATCCAGTTGCCGAGAAACACGTCCAGGTCCTTGCCGGTGGCCAGCGACTTGTAGGTCACCGGTACCGAGATCATGGTGGTGTGGGTTTTGTAACCCAGGGCTTCGAGCACAACGCTGGTGGTCGCGGTGGTGACTGTGATGTCGGTCCAGCCGACGTCGGAGAAACGTACCGTCTGACACTGCTCGGGTTCGGCGGCCTGGGCCAGCAAGGGCGTGGACAGCAACGCAACCAGCAACAGCGAGGGTGAACCTTTCATGGATGGACTCCTGAGATATTGTCTTCGGGTTCGCGTGGGTCGCCGGGCTTTCTGAGGGTCCGGTCGACCAGGCCTGCAGAGGGCAGGATGCGTGGCCGTGCTTTACGAGTCGCTTTCGATAATCCTCCAGCGCCGGGCAATCGCCTACTGGTAGGGTCGTATCCAGTACGGAACGGGTCGTATCCAGTAAGGGCGATGTCGCTTATAGGTTTATCCACCCCCTCGGCCGCATTTTTGCGTCACCTGGCCGCCGGAAAGCGGCGTGGTGAGGGCCGCTCCTTGAGCAAAAACAGCGCGGCGCGGCTGGACAAAAGTACGTCGGTTGCAGACGGCGAGGGGTGCGGTAAAAGCCCGATGATGCTGGCATTCAAGGCGGCCCGCTGTTTGAGCCTAGCAGCTGCCCCGCCCTGCGCATGGCGCGCAGAGACAAGCCCAGCAAGAGGTGATTCGACAATGGCCATCAGCGTGTTCGACCTGTTCAAGATCGGTGTCGGGCCCTCCAGCTCCCACACCGTCGGCCCCATGCGTGCTGGCGCCCTGTTCGTTCAGGGCCTGCGCGAACGCGGCGAGCTGGACCGTGTAAAACGGATCGAAGTGCGCCTGTATGGCTCGCTGTCGGCCACCGGCATCGGTCACGGCACCGACAACGCCACCATCATGGGCCTGATGGGCGAGTGGCCTGACGCCATTGATCCCACCTGCATCGTCCCGCGCATCGCCGACCTGCGCGAAACCAACACCCTGCAGCTGGATAGCCGCCTGCCCATCGAGTTCATCTGGGCCCGCGACATGCTGCTGCTGGACGAAAACCTGCCGTACCACCCCAACGCCATGACCCTGGTTGCCGAAGGCGAGCAGGGCGAGTTGCACCGCGACACTTACTACTCGGTGGGGGGCGGCTTTGTGGTCGATGCCGCCCAGGCCGCCAGCGGTGTGCTGGATGCCGACCAGACGGTGTTGCCGTACGATTTCAACAGCGCTGCCGAACTGCTGCGCCTCTGCAAGCAAAACGACCTCAGCGTGTCGCAATTGATGATGGCCAACGAGAAGGTCTGGCGCAGCGAGGAAGAGATCCGCGCCGGCCTGCACAAGCTCTGGGAAGCCATGCAGGAATGCGTCAACAATGGGCTTAAAGCCGAGGGTACGCTGCCCGGCGGGCTGAACGTGCGCCGCCGTGCCGCCAAGCTGCACCGCAGCCTGCAGGAGATCGGCAAGCCCAACGTGATCGGCTCGACGATGAGTGCCATGGAGTGGGTCAACCTGTTCGCCCTGGCAGTCAACGAAGAGAACGCCGCCGGTGGCCGCATGGTTACCGCGCCTACCAATGGCGCGGCTGGCATCATCCCGGCAGTGCTGCACTACTACATGCGCTTTAGCGATGAGGTGAACGAGTGCAGCGTTGTCGATTACTTCCTGGCTGCGGCTGCCGTTGGCATCCTGTGCAAGAAGAACGCGTCGATTTCCGGTGCCGAAGTGGGCTGCCAGGGTGAAGTCGGCTCAGCCTGCGCCATGGCGGCGGCAGGGCTTGCCGAAGTGCTGGGCGCTACCCCGCCACAGTTGGAGAACGCGGCCGAAATCGCCTTGGAACACAACCTCGGCCTGACTTGCGACCCGGTCGGCGGTTTGGTGCAGGTGCCGTGCATCGAGCGCAACGCGATTGCTGCGGTAAAAGCCATCAACGCGGTGCAAATGGCGCTGCGCGGTGACGGCGAACACTTCATCTCCCTCGATCAGGTGATCCGTACCATGCGTGACACCGGGGCCGACATGCACGACAAGTACAAAGAGACCTCGCGCGGTGGCCTGGCGGTCAGCGTTATCGAGTGCTGATCACTACCAGGTTTGCTGGCCCCTTCGCGGGTGAACCCGCTTCCACAGGAATTGTGCAGTACCTGTGGGAGCGGGTTCACCCGCGAAGCGGCCTTTGAAGGTTGATGCAGGTGCAACATAACCACCAATGCCTCCTTATGGTGCGCCCGGCGCCTACCGATCGTCGGGTGTCGCTATCAGTGTGGGCATTGTCGGTGACACTCAAGAGTGTCGTTTCTGGGCAACTTGCAGTGCACGTGTCACCAAATTGCTCAGCCGTTCCACGCACGGCGCCTAGCACGCCTGTTTTACGACTGTCTGCCAACTCGGCCGAAGCCCCTGATTTGCCTGATGAAGGTGTCGTTTTCAGGTTTTTTTGGATAGCCGTTCAATTTCAGGCACGGCCTTTGCGTTGATATTGGCAAACATGCCCCCGGAAAATGACCGAGGGGTCATAACAAGAAATCAGTGTCCGCCTGAGGCACACCCTGCATTTGTGTGAGGAGAAATCGCGATGACGTCGTACACCTCCGGGACCCCAACCCAGAACCGCACAGCACCCCAGTCCATCGGGTTTCTTCTACTGGACAATTTCACCCTGATTTCCCTGGCATCGGCTGTCGAGCCGCTGCGTATGGCCAACCAGCTGTCCGGCCGCGAGCTGTATCGCTGGCACACCCTGACGGTCGACGGCGGCCAGGTCTGGGCCAGCGACGGCCTGCAGATCACCCCGGATGCCGCCATGCACAGCGCGCCGCCCATCGATACCGTGATCGTCTGCGGTGGGGTAGGTATCCAGCGCACCGTTACCCGTGAGCATGTCACCTGGCTGCAAGCCCAGGCCCGCCAGTCGCGCCGCCTGGGCGCGGTGTGCACTGGCAGCTGGGCCCTGGCCTGTGCCGGGCTGCTCGACGGTTTCGATTGCAGTGTGCACTGGGAGTGTCTGGCGGCCATGCAGGAGGCCTACCCGCGGGTGAACATGAGCACCCGGCTGTTCACCCTCGACCGCAATCGCTTCACCAGCTCTGGCGGCACTGCACCGCTGGACATGATGTTGCACCTGATCAGCCGCGACCATGGCCGCGAGCTGTCGGCGGCCATTTCCGAGATGTTCGTGTACGAGCGCATCCGCAACGAGCAGGACCACCAGCGCGTGCCGCTCAAGCACATGCTGGGTACCAACCAGCCAAAGCTGCAGGAAATCGTGGCGCTGATGGAGGCCAACCTCGAAGAGCCGATCGACCTCGACGAACTGGCGGTGTACGTGTCGGTGTCGCGTCGCCAGCTTGAGCGGCTGTTCCAGAAGTACCTGCACTGCTCGCCATCGCGTTACTACCTGAAACTGCGCCTGATTCGTGCGCGGCAGTTGCTCAAGCAGACGCCGATGTCGATCATCGAAGTGGCGTCGGTGTGCGGCTTTGTGTCCACACCGCATTTCTCCAAGTGCTACCGCGAGTACTTCGGCATTCCGCCGCGTGACGAGCGCGTGGGGTCCAACACTGCGCAGCAGGTGGCCATGATGCCGATTCCGCAGGCCATGACCCTGTCGCCGCACAGTGGGCCAATGGCGGCCCTGAGCCAGGCGCGCAACGAGTCGACCTTTGCCAGTGTAAGGCTCTGATATCGAGTCGACTCTTATGCGGGGCAAGCCCGCCCCCACGAGTCGACCGCTGAAGCTGAACCAGCGGTGGCCTGCTCCCACAGGCCATCCGCTGAGTGTGAACCGGCGTTGAGCCTGTGGGAGCGGGCTTGTTCCGCGAAGGGGCCGGTCCTGGATGAATGAGTTACGCGCGTTTGTTGAACGCCGCCAATGCCGGCAACAACTGCTTGTCGATCGCCTGGCGCACTGCCGGCAAAATCGTCGCGCTGCCGGTATACATCTGCTCGACCATCCCTTTCAGTGCCCGCGCATTGGGCTCGGTCAGCCCGCATACCACCGCCTCGCAGGCCTGCTCGGCAGTGGCCCCGGCGGGGATGTCGAAACCGCGCGCGCGCAGGTGGCCTGCCAGGTCGTCCTGATCAATCAAATCCGCATGCATCATGGCTGTTGTCCCTTTTATCGCGAAGAGAGTGCTGCTGTGATTTACGACCGATTCTGTGTCTGCAGCGACAGGCCCGCAAGGGCTGAATGTCGCAATGGCTGGTTTGGCTAAGAACAGGTCGTTCCCGGCTAATTGCCGCTTCCGGGAAGCCAGCAGACTGCAGTCATTCACGGTCCACGAGGGTTTGGTCACCCTCACTCATGCACAGTGGATGTTGCTCGCTCTTGACCCCGGATGCTCACGGCTTTCCGGGGTTATTTTTTTGAGCGCTCAGTGGGGTAATTGCAGGACGCGGCCGATGAATTGCGCGGCAGGCAAGTCGCGCTGGCTATCTGCCAGGTTTTGCAGCAATTGCGCACTCTGTTCATTAAAAGGTGCTGACTTCGGCCCCGCCAGGTCTACATGCAACAGCATCTGCTCACTTGCAGCCAGCACCTCGTCGAACCCGGCCCGGTGCAGGCTGTGGTAGACGTGCAGGCGCTTGCGGTCGAACCCGATGATCTGCGTCTGCACCCACACCTCGGCCCCCAGCTTCACCTCATGCAGGTAGTTGATGTGCGCCTCCAGGGTAAACAGGGAATTTCCGCTTTGCCCACGGCTGTCGGCGTCCAGGCCGATGCGCTCCATCAGCGCATCGGTGGCGTAGCTGAAAATCAGCAGGTAGAAGGCATCGCGCAGATGCCCGTTGTAATCGACCCAGTCCTCCTGGACTGGGGTGCGGTAGGTCACAAGTGCGGGCATTGCTTACTCCTCAATCGCCAAAGGCCATGCCGTGTGTGGCCTTGCTGGTCTTCACAGCCTCCAGCACCGCCAGCAGGGTGTCATCACGATAGCGCTCCAGCGCGGCGATGCTGCGCTCGCCCAGTTGCTCCGAGGTGCCGTCCACCACATCGTCGATCAGCTTGTCGGTCAGCTCTGGTGCCGGCAGGTACGTCCAGGGCAGCTTGAGGGCCGGGCCGAACTGCGACATGAAGTGGCGCATGCCGGCATCGCCACCGGCCAGGGTGTAGGTGAGGAAAGTGCCCATGAACGACCACCGCAGGCCTGCGCCAAAGCGGATGGCATCGTCGATCTCACCGGTGGTCGCCACGCCATCGTTGACCAGGTGCAGCGCCTCGCGCCACAGCGCTTCGAGCAGGCGGTCGGCAATGAAACCGGGCACTTCCTTGCGTACATGCAACGGGCGCATGCCCAGCGCGGTGTAGATGGTCTTTGCCGCCTCGATGGCTTCAGGCGCGGTACGCTTGCCGCCGACGATTTCGACCAACGGTAGCAGGTAAACCGGGTTGAACGGGTGGCCGACCACGCAGCGTTCGGGGTGGGTAGCCGACTCGTAGAACTCGCTGGGCAGCAGGCCTGAAGTGCTGGAACCGATGATGGCCTCGGGCTTGGCGGCGGCGCTGATTTTTGCGTGCAGGTCGAGCTTGAGGTCCAGCCGCTCGGGTGCGCTTTCCTGGATGAAATCGGCGTCGCGTACGCATTCTTCGAGGGTGCTGACGACTTTCAGCCGACCCTGTGATGCACCTTGGGCCAGGCCCTGTTTTTCAAGCGCCGGCCACGCGTTGGCGATGCGCTTGCGCAGTGTTTGCTCGGCACCGGGCGCCGGGTCCCAGGCGACCACGTCCAGGCCGTGGGCAAGGGCGCGGGCAACCCAGCCGCTGCCGATTACGCCGCTACCCAGCGCGGCGAAGGTCTTGATCTCGGTGATGAAGGGCATATCAGTCTCCTGAAGTGATCAGCGGCGTTTGAGGTTCATCTTTTCCCGGCCTTCGGCCGGGGTCAGCACGCGGGCACCGAGGCGGGAAATGATCTCCACCGCCCGCTCGACCAACTGGCCGTTGCTGGCCAGCACGCCGCGGTCCAGGTACAGGTTGTCTTCCAGGCCTACCCGCACATTGCCGCCGAGTAACACAGCTTGCGCGGCCATCGGCATCTGCATGCGTCCGATGCCGAAGCCGGCCCAGGTGACATTGGCGGGCAGGTTGTCGACCATCGCCTTCATGGTGGTGGTGTCGGCCGGTGCGCCCCAGGGAATGCCCAGGCACAGCTGGAACAGCGGGTCTTCGAGCAGCCCTTCCTTGATCATCTGCTTGGCGAACCACAGGTGGCCGGTGTCGAAAATTTCCAGTTCAGCTTTCACGCCCAGTTCGGTGATGCGTTTGGCGCCGGCGCGCAGTTGCGCCGGGGTGGAGACGTAGATCGAATTGCCGTCACCGAAGTTGAGGGTGCCGCAGTCGAGGGTGCAGATTTCCGGCAGCAGCGCCTCGACATGGGCCAGGCGCTCCAGCGGGCCGATCAGGTCGGTGCCCGGGCCGAACTCCAGGGGCGTTTCGCCTGGGCCGATTTCCAGGTCGCCACCCATGCCGGCGGTGAGGTTGACGATGATGTCCACATCGGCCTCGCGGATGCGTTCCATGACTTCGCGGTAAAGGTTTACGTCGCGGCTGAAACGGCCGGTTTGCGGGTCGCGGACATGGCAGTGGACCACGGTGGCGCCGGCTTTGGCGGCTTCGACGGCGGATTCGGCGATCTGCTTGGGGGTGACCGGGACCAAGTGGCTTTTCGAGGCGGTGTCACCGGCGCCGGTGAGGGCGCAGGTGATGATGACGTCGTGGTTCATGGCGGTTCCTTGTAGTGTCTGTGATGGCCCTTTCGCGGGGCGAGCCCGCTCCCACAGGATCAGCGAGATCCTGAGTTTTACGCTGTACCTGTGGGAGCGGGCTTGCCCCGCGAAGAGGCCGGATCAGTTGGCGGTGAGCTTGAGGTTCTCGGCCGCAGGCTTGCCGTCAAAGGTGGTGACCCCTTCGAGCCAGCGGGCCTTGTCGTCGGGGTGGTCGTTGAGCCACTGGCGGGCTGATTCCAGCGCATCCTTGTGGTCGAGCAGCGGCTGCATCATGCGGCTCTCGTCCTCGGCGCTGAAGTTCAGGTTGGCCAGCAGGCGGTGGGCGTTGGGGCAGCGTTCGGCGTAGTCCGGCGCAGTTACCGTCCATACCGTGGCGCGGCCTTCGTCAGGGCCCAAGGCATCCTGGCTCTCGCCCAGGTAGGCCATGTCGATGTTCACGTTCATCGGGTGCGGCGCCCAGCCGAAGAACACCACGGCCTCCTTGCGGCGCACGGCGCGGTCGACGGCAGCGAGCATGCCGGCCTCGCTGGACTCGACCAGCTGGAACTTGCCAAGGCCGAACTGGTTCTTGGTGATCATGGCCTTGATCTGGGTGTTGGCGCCCGAGCCTGGCTCGATGCCATAGATCTTGCCGCCCAGCTCTTTCTCGAACTTGTGAATGTCGGCGAAGGTCTTCAGGCCTTTGTCATACAGGTACTTCGGCACTGCCAGGGTCGCCCGCGCATCTTCCAGGCTGGGCTTTTCCAGCACCTTTACCTGCTGGGCATCGATGAACGGTGTGATGGTCTGGGTCATGATCGGGTTCCAGTAACCCAGGAACATGTCCAGGCGCTTGTCGCGGATGCCGGCGAAAATGATCTGCTGCGAAGCGCTGGTCTGTTTGGTCTGGTAGCCCAGGCCATCGAGCAGCACCTGGGCCATGGCGCTGGTGGCGATGACATCGGTCCAGTTGACCACGCCCAGGCGCACGTTCTTGCAGGCCGCAGGCTCTGCGGCGTAAAGCGGGGAAGTGGCGATGCTACTCAGGGCAAGGGTCAACAGGCTGCGGCGGATCAAGCTGTGCATGGTGGCTCTCCATCGGCAGTGCATATTGTTATGGGGTTCGGTCTCTCTGGACCGTGTGAACACGCTACGCTGCTGGCAGGGTGAAAAATCGCACCCTGGCGACCAACACTTGCACGGAGGCGACCACCTTTGCCGTGGAGCATGCAATGCTGCAAACCATTCATTTTCTGCTGTTGCCCGGGTTCTCGGCCATGGGCTTCATCAGTGCCCTGGAGCCGCTGCGGGTAGCCAACCGGTTCAAGGGCCCGTCGTACCGCTGGCAGGTGCTGAGCCTGCATGGCGGGGCGGTGCAGGCCAGCAACGGCATGTCGGTGAACGCCGATGCGGCGTTGGCCGCGGGCGAGCCTGCGGGCATTCTGCTGATCGTGGCCGGTTTCGATCCCCTGGCCTGTTATGGCCCGGCGCTGCAGCAGGCGCTACGCCGCCTGGACCACGATGGCGTGATCCTGGGCGGTATCGATACCGGCGCCGTTGTACTGGCCGAGGCCGGCCTGCTCGATGGCCACCGCGCCACCGTTCACTGGGAGGCACTCGAGGCGTTCAAGGAGAACTACCCGGGCCTGCAGGCGACCCAGGAGCTGTTCGAGATCGACCGACGGCGCATCACCTGCGCTGGCGGCACGGCGTCGATCGACCTGATGCTCGACCTTATTGCACAGGCCCATGGCAGCGAGTTGGCGGTGCAGGTGTCGGAGCAATTCGTGCTCGGGCGTATCCGCCAGCGACAAGACCATCAGCGCATGCAGATCGCCAGCCGCTATGGCATCAGCAACAAGAAGCTGGTGAAGGTGATTGGCGAAATGGAGCGCAACACCGAGCAGCCGCTCAATACCCAGGTGCTGGCAGAAGCGGTGCAGGTGACCCGGCGGCAGCTGGAACGGCTGTTTCGTGTGCACCTGGACGACACGCCCAGTGGTTTCTATTTGCGACTGCGGCTGGATAAGGCCAGGCAGTTGTTGCGCCAGACCGACATGAGTGTGCTGGAGGTGGGCGTGGCGTGTGGGTTTGAGTCGGCTTCGTATTTTACCCGCTGTTATAGGGCCCGGTATCATCGTTGCCCGCGGGAGGACAGGTTGGCCAGGGCGGTTTGAGGTTTGTCAGTGCTGGCCTCTTCGCGGGACAAGCCCGCTCCCACAGGGACCCCACATCTCTCAGGCTCTGTTGAGTCCTGGGCCACAGGACCATGGCAGTCCTCAGTGGCTGAGGTGATCCTGTGGGAGCGGGCTTGTCCCGCGAAGAGGCCGGTGCAGGTTTACTGCTGGCCAATGGACTGCAAATACTCCGACCGGTCATCACTGCGCTGGGCCACGCAGGTATCCCAGGCCGCCTGGAATGCCTTGCTCCCCGCCTTTTCGGCATAAGTCTCGACCTTGCAATCAGCATCGCGCAGTTGCATCCACAGCTTCTCTGCCGCGTCCATGCGCCCGATCAGGGCAGTGGCCTGGTCGCCTTCGTCGGCATATTGATCGCGAATGCGCTGGATCAAGTCATCGTAAGCCGACTTCAGCTCCCGCTCTGCCGTCTGCTTGTTGAACGCCGCGCAGGCGTAGGTCTGCTGGTCGGTCTCGACGTTGTCGCACGGGGTGCTTTCTTCCTCCCCGGCGTGGGCGCCCGATACGACGGCCAGCAATACCAGCCATGCCAATGATTTCATCCCTTTTCTCCTCAACAGGCTGACGAATCGCAGGATTCTCGCTCAGACGACGGCGCTGTGGTAGCCACCTGTCCAAATGTTCATAAAGCCGCCAGAAAGGTCGTTATCGAGACTGTCTCTCATCGCCAGACGGCGTGCCAGAGGGCGTGTTGTCGCGCATTGACGCTTTCGGCAAACCCCCTGTCGTTTTTGCATCGGGGCGCCTTTGGGCACAGGCATATGCTGGCCCCAAAGCGCCGGCACAAGGTTTGGCGCCAACCATTCAATAAAAGGGGACAGCCTGATGAGCCCAGCCGAACTTCACGCCGACAGCATCGTCATCGACGGCCTGATCATTGCCAAATGGAACCGCGAGCTGTTCGAGGACATGCGCAAAGGCGGGCTGACTGCGGCCAACTGCACGGTGTCGGTCTGGGAAGGATTCAAGGCTACCGTCGACAACATTGCCTCCAGCCAGAAGCTGATCCGTGACAACAGCGACCTGGTAATGCCGGTGCGCACCACCGCCGACATCCGCAAGGCCAAGGAGCTGGGCAAGACTGGCATCCTGTTCGGCTTCCAGAACGCCCATGCGTTCGAAGACCAGATCGCTTACGTTGACGTGTTCAAGCAGCTGGGCGTAGGCATCGTGCAGATGTGCTACAACACCCAGAACCTGGTGGGCACCGGCTGCTACGAGCGTGACGGCGGGCTGTCGGGCTTCGGCCGCGAGATCGTCGCGGAAATGAACCGCGTCGGCATCATGTGCGACCTGTCCCACGTCGGCTCCAAGACTTCCGAAGAGGTCATCCTCGAATCGAAAAAGCCGGTGTGCTACTCGCACTGCCTGCCATCGGGCCTGAAAGAGCACCCGCGCAACAAGTCGGATGAAGAGCTGAAGTTCATCGCCGACCACGGCGGCTTCGTCGGCGTGACCATGTTCGCGCCGTTCCTGGCCAAAGGCATCGACTCCACCATCGACGACTACGCCGAAGCCATTGAGTACACCATGAACATTGTCGGTGAAGACGCCATCGGTATCGGTACCGACTTCACCCAGGGCCACGGCCAGGACTTCTTCGAGTACCTGACCCACGACAAGGGCTACGCCCGCCGCCTCACCAACTTCGGCAAGATCATCAACCCGCTGGGCATCCGCACCGTGGGCGAATTCCCCAACCTCACCGAAACCTTGCTCAAGCGCGGCCATTCCGAGCGTGTGGTGCGCAAGATCATGGGCGAGAACTGGGTCAACGTCCTCAAGGACGTCTGGGGCGAGTAAGCCGCTCTCCAAGCCTGAAAGCCCCTGCCAGCAACGCCGGGGCACCCACATAAAAATTTTATGGAGTTGAGTTTCCATGGCCAAGATCGCCCCGCAATTGCCAATCGAAGTCGACAGCGAAACCGGTGTCTGGACCAGCGACGCCTTGCCGATGCTGTACGTGCCGCGCCACTTCTTCGTCAACAACCACATGGGCATCGAGGAAGTGCTGGGCGCCGACGCCTATGCCGAGATCCTCTACAAGGCCGGCTACAAGTCCGCCTGGCACTGGTGTGAAAAAGAAGCCGAGTGCCATGGCCTTGAAGGCGTAGCGGTGTTCGAGCACTACATGAAGCGCCTGAGCCAGCGTGGCTGGGGCCTGTTCGAGATCCAGGACATCGACCTGGACAAAGGCACCTGCAGCGTCAAGCTCAAGCACTCGGCGTTCGTGTACGTGTACGGCAAGTGTGGCCGCAAGGTCGACTACATGTTCACCGGCTGGTTCGCCGGCGCAATGGACCAGATTCTCGCTGCCCGCGGCAGCTCGATCCGCACCGTGGCCGAACAGGTCTACGGCGGGTCGGAAGAAGGCCGCGAAGATGGCCTGTTCGTTACAAAGCCGTTGTAAGCCGGAGATAGCGTCATGGCATTCGAAGCAATGTTCCAGCCGATCCAGATCGGCAAACTGACCATCCGCAACCGCGTGCTCAGCACCGCGCACGCCGAGGTTTACGCCACTGACGGCGGCATGACCACCGACCGCTATGTGAAGTACTACGAAGAGAAGGCCAAGGGCGGCATCGGCCTGGCGATCTGCGGCGGGTCGTCCGTTGTTGCCATCGACAGCCCGCAGGAATGGTGGGCGTCGGTCAACCTGTCCACCGACCGTATCATCCCGCACTTCCAGAACCTGGCTGACGCCATGCACAAGCATGGCGCCAAGATCATGATCCAGATTACCCACATGGGCCGTCGCTCGCGCTGGGACGGCTTCAACTGGCCGACCCTGATGTCGCCGTCGGGTATCCGTGAACCTGTGCACCGCGCCACCTGCAAGACCATCGAGGTGGAAGAGATCTGGCGCGTCATCGGCAACTACGCGCAGGCCGCGCGGCGTGCCAAAGAGGGCGGCCTGGACGGCGTGGAACTGTCGGCCGTGCACCAGCACATGATCGACCAGTTCTGGAGCCCGCGGGTCAACAAACGTACCGACGAATGGGGCGGCACGTTTGAAGGCCGCATGAAGTTCGGCCTGGAAGTACTGAAAGCGGTGCGCGCCGAAGTGGGTGACGACTTCTGTGTGGGCATGCGTATCTGTGGCGACGAGTTCCACCCTGATGGCCTCAGCCACGAGGACATGAAACAGATCGCCGCGTATTACGACGGCACCGGCATGCTCGACTTCATTGGCGTGGTTGGCTCGGGTTGCGACACCCACAACACCCTGGCCAACGTCATCCCGAACATGAGCTACCCGCCAGAGCCGTTCCTGCACCTGGCGGCCGGCATCAAGGAAGTGGTCAAGGTCCCGGTACTGCACGCGCAGAACATCAAGGACCCGAACCAGGCCACGCGCATTCTTGAAGGCGGCTACGTGGACATGGTCGGCATGACCCGTGCTCACATGGCTGACCCGCACCTGATCGCCAAGATCAAGATGGGCCAGATTGACCAGATCAAACAGTGCGTCGGCGCCAACTACTGCATCGACCGCCAGTACCAGGGCCTGGATGTACTGTGCATCCAGAACGCCGCCACCTCCCGTGAATACATGGGGGTGCCGCACATCATCGAGAAGACCACCGGCGTCAAGCGCAAGGTGGTGGTGGTTGGCGCAGGCCCGGCCGGCATGGAAGCGGCCCGCGTGGCCGCCGAACGTGGCCACGACGTGACCCTGTTCGAGAAAAAAGACCAGATCGGCGGGCAGATCACCATTGCCGCCAAGGCACCGCAGCGTGACCAGATCGCCGGTATTACCCGCTGGTACCAGCTGGAACTGGCGCGCCTGAAAGTGGACCTGCGCCTGGGTACCGCTGCCAGCGTGGACGCCATCCAGGACCTGCGCCCGGACGTGATCGTGCTGGCGGTGGGCGGCCATCCGTTCGTCGAGCAGAACGAGCACTGGGGCGCTGCCGAAGGGCTGGTGGTCAGCAGCTGGGACGTACTCGACGGCAAGGTTGCGCCGGGCAAGAACGTGCTGGTGTACGACACCATTTGTGAATTCACCGGCATGTCGGCAGCAGACTACATTGCCGACAAAGGCAGCCAGGTTGAAATCGTCACCGACGACATCAAGCCGGGCGTGGCCATGGGCGGCACGACCTTCCCGACCTACTACCGCAGCATGTACCCGAAAGAAGTGATCATGACCGGCGACATGATGCTGGAAAAGGTCTACCGCGAAGGCGACAAGCTGGTGGCGGTGCTGGAGAACGAATACACCGGCGCCAAGGAAGAACGCGTGGTCGACCAGGTGGTGATCGAGAACGGCGTGCGGCCTGATGAAGCACTGTACTACGCGCTGAAGGACGGCTCGCGCAACAAGGGCCAGATCGATGTGGAGGCGCTGTTCGCCATCAAGCCGCAGCCGATCCTCAGCCAGCCGGGCGAGGGCTACCTGCTGTACCGGATCGGCGACTGCGTGGCCCAGCGCAACGTGCATGCAGCGATCTACGACGCCTTGCGGCTGTGCAAGGATTTCTGATCCCGCGCGCCTAAACGCCGTAGACCCCTGTGGGAGCGGGCTTGCCCCGCGAATGCGTCAGCACCAACAACGATGTTGTCAGGCCGGACGTCTTCGCGGGACAAGCCCGCTCCCACAAGGGGCATAGCGGCGCAAGAATTCAGCTGTTGTTGTGGGAGCCTCCCATGTTGAACACCCTTCTACCCATCCTGCTGTTCGCTGCCCTTGGCCTGGCAGTGCTCGGCGCCCTGCGCCGGGTGCGCATGTGGCGGCGTGGCCGGGCTTCCAAGGTCGACCTGATCGGCGGCCTGCTGGCCATGCCGCGGCGCTACCTGGTGGACCTGCACCACGTGGTCGAGCGCGATAAGTACATGTCCAAGACCCACGTGGCTACCGCAGGCGGCTTCGTGCTGTCGGCCGCGCTGGCGATTCTGGTGCATGGCTTTGGCCTGCAGAGCAAAATCCTCGGCTACGCGTTACTGGTAGCCACGGTAATCATGTTTACCGGGGCCATCTTTGTCTTCAAGCGCCGCCTCAACCCGCCATCGCGCCTGTCCAAGGGGCCGTGGATGCGCTTGCCGAAGAGCCTGCTGGTATTCGCCGCAAGCTTCTTCATTGCCACCCTGCCGGTCGCCGGCATCCTGCCCGCCAACACGGGCGGCTGGGTGATGGTCGCCGTACTCGGCCTGGGCGTGCTGTGGGGTGTGTCGGAGCTGTTCTTCGGCATGACCTGGGGCGGCCCTATGAAGCACGCCTTCGCCGGTGCCCTGCACCTGGCCTGGCACCGCCGTGCCGAGCGCTTCGGCGGCGGCCGCTCCACCGGTCTCAAGCCGCTGGACCTGGAAGACCCGAACGCGCCGCTGGGCGTGGAAAAGCCGGCGGACTTCACCTGGAACCAGCTGCTGGGCTTCGACGCCTGCGTGCAGTGCGGTAAATGTGAAGCCATGTGCCCGGCCTTTGCTGCCGGCCAGCCGCTGAACCCGAAAAAGCTCATTCAGGACATGGTCATCGGCCTGGCCGGCGGCACGGACGCCCAGTTCGCCGGCAGCCCGTACCCGGGCAAGCCGATCGGTGAGCATGGCGGCCACCCGCACCAGCCGATCGTCAATGGTCTGGTCGACGCCGAAACGCTGTGGTCGTGCACCACTTGCCGTGCCTGCGTCGAGGAATGCCCGATGATGATCGAGCACGTCGATGCCATCGTCGACATGCGCCGCCACCTCACCCTGGAAAAGGGCGCCACCCCGAACAAGGGCGCCGAGGTGCTGGACAACCTGATCGCCACTGACAACCCAGGCGGCTTCGCCCCCGGCGGGCGCATGAACTGGGCAGCCGACCTCAACCTGCAACTGCTGTCGGAGGTGAAAACCACCGACGTGCTGTTCTGGGTTGGCGACGGTGCCTTCGACATGCGCAACCAGCGCACCCTGCGTTCGTTTGTCAAAGTGTTGAAGGCCTCGGGCGTGGACTTTGCCGTGCTCGGCCTGGAAGAACGCGACAGTGGCGACGTTGCCCGCCGCCTGGGCGACGAAGCGACTTTCCAGCAACTGGCCAAACGCAATATCCAGACCCTGGCCAAGTACACGTTCCAGCGCATCGTCACCTGCGACCCGCACAGCTTCCATGTGCTGAAGAACGAGTACGGCGCATTGGGCGGCGACTACCAGGTGCAGCACCACAGCACCTACATGGCCGAACTGATCGCGGCCAACAAGCTCAACCTCGGCCAGCACAAGGGCGGCAGCGTCACCTACCACGACCCTTGCTACCTGGGCCGCTACAACGGTGAGTACGAAGCACCGCGTGAAGTGCTCAAGGCGCTGGGTATTGAAGTGCGCGAGATGCAGCGCTCGGGCTTCCGTTCCCGTTGCTGCGGCGGTGGCGGTGGGGCGCCGATCACTGACATCCCGGGCAAGCAGCGTATCCCCGACATGCGCATGGACGACATCCGTGAGACCGAGGCCGAGCTGGTGGCCGTGGGTTGCCCACAATGCACCGCCATGCTCGAAGGCGTGGTCGAACCGCGCCCGCAGATCAAGGACCTGGCCGAGCTGGTGGCCGACGTGCTGATCGAAGAGGACGCGCCTTCTGCCGCAAAGCCGCAAACGGCCAAACGTGAACCTGCGGAGGTGCACTGATGAGCGACATTATCCGCCGCGACCCACGCGCCGAGTGGATCGCCCGTAACCGCCTGCACCCGCTGCATGCGGCCATGCAGACGCAACAGACCAGCTGGATGGGGCCCAATGGCCTGATCCGCAAGAACCCCCATGCGATTGCCGCAGGCTTCATCGGCCCGGCCGGCATCAAGCGCATCGACCGCAGCGGCGCCCAGCAGGGTACCGGTGTGGGCGGGCGTCGCACGGCGGCGGCAGAGGTCAAGCTGCCGCTGCACCAGGTGCCGGCGCCGGCGTTCTACATCGCCGTGGTGCCGGACATGGTCGGTGGTCGCCTGAGCAGCCACGACCGCGATTTGCTCGGCCTGGCCCACAGCCTGGCCGGCAGTGACGGCGCGGTGCTGGCGGTGGTCTTTAACGAGCACAAGGAAAGCAACTTTTCCACAGCCGGTGTCGACCGCCTGCTGGTCATCGAGGGCGAGGCCTTCGAGGGTTATGCACCGGAGCAACTGGTGCAGGGCCTGCGGGCTGTGGATAACCAGTTCACCCCGCGCCACTGGCTGCTGCCCGACAGCCGCACCGGTGGCGGCGAACTGGGCCGACGCCTGGGCGCGGCGCTGGGCGAGCGCCCGGCCACGCGGGTGTGGCAGGTCAAGGACGGTCAGTGCATCGGCCGCGCCGGTGCTGGCCAGCAAGACCTGCAACGTGCCGTGCCACGGCTGATCCTCGCGGCCGCCGAGTGCGCGGAGCCGGTCAGCGAAACCCGTCACGAAGCCTTGCCGGTGGAGTTGTCCACACGCGTGGCGCGCAGCCTGTCGCGCATCGAAGACCTGGGCTCGGTGGCCGTGGACCCGGCCACCATTGCCATGGCCGAGGCCGAGTTCATCATCTCGGGCGGCAATGGGGTCAAGGACTGGGACCTGTACCACCAGGCCACCGCAGCCCTTGGCGCCACCGAAGGTGCCTCGCGGGTGGCGGTGGACGACGGCTTCATGCCGCGCAATCGCCAGGTGGGTGCCACCGGTACCTGGGTCACCGCGCGCGTGTACGTGGCTGTGGGCATCTCGGGTGCCATCCAGCACCTGCAGGGCATCGGCGCCTGCGACAAGGTGGTGGCGATCAACATGGACCCGGGCTGTGACATGATCAAACGGGCGGACCTGTCGGTGATTGGCGACAGTTCGGCGATTCTCAAGGCACTGATCGAGGCTGTGGACAACTACCGCAGCGGCGGCCAGCGCGACGCGGCATAAGGGCACGAGCATGAGTACGAAAGTGATCAGCCTGGTTTCCATCGGTGCCCACCCAAGCTCCGGGCGCGCCCGCCGCGCCGAGCAGGATGCCCGCGCCGTGGAACTGGGTTTGCAGCTGGCTGGGGATAACTTGCAGGTGGTCCATGCCGGCAACCCACAGGAAGAAGCGCTGCGCGCCTACCTGGGCATGGGCCTGGACCATCTTGACGTGCTGGAGCAGCCGGCCGGTGCCGATGTGCTGGGCGTGCTGGGGGATTACCTGCGCGACGCCGGGGCACAGCTGGTGCTGACCGGTAGCCAGGCCGAGACGGGTGAAGGCTCGGGCATGCTGCCCTTCCTGCTGGCCGAAAAACTTGGCTGGCCGTTGATCGTGGGGCTGGCCGAGGTGGAGTCGATCGAGAACGGCACCGCCCAGGTCTTGCAGGCGTTGCCGCGGGGCCAGCGGCGCCGGCTGAAAGTGCGCCTGCCGTTGCTGGCGACTGTGGATAACGCTGCGCCCAAGCCGCGCCAGAGCGCATTCGGGCCCGCGCGACGGGGTGTGCTGGCTGCGCGTAATGTGGCCATTGTCGAAGATGAGTTGCTGGCCGATGCCGAGTTGCAACCGGCCCGTCCCCGGCCCAAGCGCCTGAAGGTGATCAAGGCCAAGAGCGGTGCGGACCGCATGAAAGCAGCAACGGCAAAGGCCAGTGGCGGCGGTGGCAAGGTGCTGAAGGATGTTTCGCCACAGGAAGGTGCTGAGGCCATCCTCAAGCTGCTGGTGGAAGAGGGCGTGCTGCGCTAAAGCCTTACGCGCTCTTCGGCAAGCCCCCCTCACTCTGTGGGAGCGGGCTTGCCCCGCGAACACCGGCGCAGCCGGTGCCATGCACCGCGTCGCCAGCTTCGCGGGGCAAGCCCGCTCCCACAACGACCCCCTGATCTGTTGCAGGCCCATTCCGCCTGTGCATAAGTCCCTCCTTTTCCCCACCACACCGCCAGATTTGACGGAAATGGCACAACCATCAGGTGCAACTCTGTTTTGCCCACGGAATCTGTTCGCCAAGGTGTGGATAAAGTGTTGGTGCATGGCTGGGGGCCATATATAACGGGGCTTAGAGAGTTTTGATCATAAACTGATCAAATGTGAGCCGGCTCCTCAGCCACAGATATGCGTGCGTCCCGCAGGTTTTGCCCACAATCGCTGTTAGCGGGTCTGTGGATAATCTGTTCGGCGCTACCTGAAAGCCGCGCAGCTACTCGCTTGTGAGTGATTGATTAAGAAATGATCAAATGGGCATGGATATCTTCAGATCACTGATTTTCAAGGCGTTGAATCGCTTATCCACACCCGACGCGCTGCATGTTCGCGCTTTGTTCACAAACTCTGTTGGTGAGTCTGTGGATAAGGTGTATGGAGTCCTCTGTGGCCCAACAGTTAGGCTGCCTTGCTGGCTTTGATCAAAAAATGAGCAGTCATTCACCTGATATTTATGTCAGTAGCCACACCTTTCATTCACCGCTACGGTATTCCAAACAATTAAAACTTGTGCATAACCTATGGCGGCTCATTTTTTGACGACAGACCTGCAGCGCTCCGTGTTGCCAGGTCTGCACGCTTATTCACCTTACGGCTTCATGAAAACCAGCCCAGCACCGGTGCTGGCTTTTGGTGGCCAGCATCGTGATCCGCTCACGGGCAATTATCCGTTGGGCAATGGCCGTCGCTTCTATAGCCCGACCCTCTTGCGCTTTACGACCTGTGACTCGCTCAGCCCGTTTTCCAAGGGGGGTATCAATGGGTACGCCTACTGTGGCGGAGATCCGGTAAACCGGCATGACCCAAACGGTGCATTCTGGGGCGTCATACTCAGGGGCATTGGCTTGCTCTCCAGCGGTGCCACCTTCTCGGGCGCGACGGTTCGAACAATGAGGAATGTGGTCGGGCGCAGGTCGGCTGCTCGGTTGGCTAGCGGCGTGCCCGCTGATTATCAGGAGCTACCGCTTACAGCCAGAATTTCGAACCAGCAGTTCAGTTTGACCGGCGCTTTTGGCGTAGCCGGGCAGGTGGTCGCCGCTGCCAACGGGGTGACCCCAAGCGTTCAGAGCGCTGTGGATCTCATCGCGCTAGGAAATACGGTCACAAATCTGAGCGGTGGTTTGACAGGAAATTTTGCCGCAGCACGTGAAGTAGCCCACTACATGCGGACTTATCCACGTGACACTCACCGGTTATTGGGGAATACGTTCATGGATTTGACGATGTTGGACGAGATGCTCTCTACCGTAGGCCGTGGGTTGGCATATGTAGGCAGAGGATTTGCAGCCGCTGCGAGCTGGATCAGGTCGTTACGATCGGTGCCTCATGATGTCCAGGTATAGGGAAATCTCCGAGCATACGGTTTGCCTGGCGCGCTCACGCTGTTAAGTTGGGAGCGCTGCCAGGCCACCTATGATGGTTTACTGCGCCTTCACCTCTTTCAGGTATGGAGCAGGCTCTGCGCCCAAGTTGGCCAACACGCGGTCGCTGTACCAGTCAATGAAGTTCACCACACCAAACTCGTAAGTCTTCGAGTAAGGCCCAGGCTGGTACGCCGTGGAGTTGATGCCACGCTGGTTCTCTTCCGCCAGGCGGCGGTCCTGGTCGTTGGTAGCGTCCCACACCTTGCGCATGCGCTCCGGGTCGTAATCGACGCCTTCGACCGCATCCTTGTGCACCAGCCACTTGGTGGTGACCATGGTTTCCTGGGCGCTGATCGGCCACACGGTGAACACGATCATGTGGTCGCCCATGCAGTGGTTCCACGAGTGCGGCAGGTGCAGGATGCGCATCGAGCCCAGGTCCGGGTTCTTGATGCGGCCCATCAGCTTCTGGCAGGCCTGTTTGCCGTCCATGGTCATCGATACCGTGCCTTTGAGCAGGGGCATGCGCACGATACGGTTACGCAGGCCATGGCTCTTGTGCAGGTACGGGATTTTTTCGGCTTCCCAGGCGGCGGCCGAAGCGGCCACGTGGTCCTTGAATTCCTGGCTGGCGCGCGGGTCGTTGGTGTCGTCCCACTCCAGCAGGGTTTGCAGCAGCTCCGGGTGCGAACCGCTGCAGTGGTAGCACTCGCGGTTGTTTTCCAGCACCAGCTTCCAGTTGGCCTTTTCCATCAAGGTGGTGTGCACCGCCACCTTGGTGTTCTCCATGTCGTACGGTTCCATGTAGTGTTCCAGGGTAGCCAGGAACTCGTCGATGGCAGGCGGGTTTTCTGCCAGGCTGATGAAGATATAGCCACCGGCCACCTTCACATGCACCGGCTTCAGGCCGTACTCCTTCATGTCGAAGTCGGCGCCCATTTCGGTGCCGGCGAACAGCAGGCGGCCGTCCAGTTCGTACGTCCACTGGTGGTAATGGCAGACCAGCTTGGCCACCTTGCCTTTGTCGCTGACGCACAAACGCGAACCACGGTGGCGGCAGACGTTATGGAAGGCGTGCACCTTGCCTTCGGCACCCCGCACCACCAGGATCGGGTTTTTGCCGATCTGCAGGGTGATGTAGTTACCTTTCGCCGGAATTTCGCAAGTCATGCCAGCGATCAACCATTCTTTCTGGAAGATCTCCTGCATGTCGATCTGGAACAGACGCTCGTCGGTGTAGAAAGGCTGGGGCAGCGAGTAGGTGCGCTCGCGGGTCTGCAGCATCTCGGCGGTAGCCTTGCGTGCAGGTTCCAGTGGATCGCCCAGGCTCAGGGTTGCGGTGACGTCCATCGTGTATTCCTCGGGGCCGTGTGCGGCCGGCAAAAGGTGGCTAATCGTTGTTGTTGCCGCAAGGCGGTTATCAGCGGCTTTTTGTTTAAACAGCAGGCATGTTTATTTGCCGTGGAGTGTGCGTCCGAAGACGCCGCGAACCGTATCCATGGGCGACATGGCCGAATTGAATTACGACGCGCCAGCCCTTGTAGCGCGGGGCTGGTCGCGATAAGCACGCCGATGTCGCTGGCAGGAATGTACGTCGCTCTCAGCTTGCGCATTATCCAAGCCATAAAAAGCCCACTAGTCGGCTGCTGGAGATGAACATGTCCGATACCTTCCTCAATCCGGTCACCACCCAGACCTGGGCCAACGGCCGCCACATCGTGCGCTGCGTCAAGGTCATCCAGGAGACCTGGGACGTGCGCACCTTCTGCTTCATGGCCGACCAGCCGATCATGTTCTTCTTCAAGCCCGGGCAGTTCGTCACCCTGGAGCTGGAGATCGAAGGCAAGCCGGTGATGCGTTCCTACACCATTTCCAGTTCGCCGTCGGTGCCCTACAGTTTTTCGATCACAGTGAAGCGCGTGCCGGGTGGCTTGGTGTCCAACTTCTTGCACGACACCATGCACGAAGGCGCCGAACTGCCGGTACACGGCCCGGTGGGGCTGTTCAACGCCATCGACTTCCCGGCGGGCAAGGCGCTGTACCTGTCGGGCGGTGTCGGCATTACGCCGGTCATGTCGATGGCGCGCTGGTTCTATGACACCAACGCCAACGTCGACATGGTGTTCGTGCACAGCGCCCGTTCGCCGAAGGACATCATCTACCATCGCGAGCTGGAACAGATGGCCTCGCGCATCCCCAACTTCAGCCTGCATATCATTTGCGAGAAGCATGGCCTGGGCGAGCCATGGGCGGGGTACCGCGGTTACCTGAATCAGCGACTCATGGAACTGATCGCCCCTGACTACATGGAGCGCGTGGTGTTTTGCTGCGGCCCGACGCCTTATATGACGGCGGTCAAGCGCATGCTCGAAGCCGTCGGTTTCGACATGAAGAATTATCACGAGGAGTCGTTTGGTGCGACGCCGGCCGAGGCCAAGGCCGATGCGGTGGAGCACGCCGAACAGGCGGCCGACGCACCGGAGCTGGATGTATCCGACCTCAACCTGGTGGAGTTCATCGGCAGCGACAAGAGCATCCGCATCGCCCCGGGCGAGACTGTGCATGCGGCCGCAGCCAAGGTTGGCCTGATGATCCCGAAAGCCTGCGGCATGGGTATCTGCGGCACTTGCAAGGTGCTCAAGCTGGGCGGCGAAGTGGAGATGGAGCACAACGGCGGCATCACCGAAGAGGATGAAGCCGAGGGCTACATCCTGTCGTGCTGCAGCGTGCCGAAAGGGGATGTGCGGATCGATTACTGATCCTGTAAAGCCGGGGCTGCGTTGCAGCCCATTCGCGGGACGAGCCCGCTCCCACAGGTTTACCCCTGGTCTGAAGGTTTCGGTAAACCTGTGGGAGCGGGCTTGTCCCGCGAAAGGGCCATCAGATCCATACAGCATCCCAATGTGAGTAGTCGCCCGCACGGTCAACCAGCCCGGCTCTTATGGGATTGGCAACGATGTACCTCGCCACGTGCAGCACACTTTCTTTCCGCCGCAAGGCCCGGTTCTGATAGCCCGGCTGCCATATTTTCTTGCGTGACATGCCCCGCTGATAGAGCGCATGACTACTCCGTGATTTGAACCTGCGCATCAAGCAGCTCAACGTGCCACTTTGCAACTCAATCAGCCAATGCACATGGTCGGGCATGACCACCCAGGCCAGGGACCGGCAAAGCCCATCGAGCTCCGCCTGTCTCAGTTGCTGGATCACGCCACGGGCGTAGTTGAATTGAGTGAAGATCTGCTGACGTTCATGAGTGACCGTGGTCAGCAGGTAAAGCCCCCCCGGCTGAGAAAAACGGCCGCGGCGCAGCAGATGGGATTGGGCACGGTCCATGTGGGGTCCCTGATGTGAGATCTGGGACAACACTAGGTGAGATGTCAGTGGCGTGCGGTGTGGAATGTTTTCTGGATGTTGGGTAGCAACGCTGGCCTCTTCGCGGGGCAAGCCCGCTCCCACAGGCTCACCGTACCCTTCAGATCAGCACAGACCCTGGGGGAGGCTCACCGTAGCCCTCACACCAGCCCCGAGCCTCTGGCAGGCTAGCAGAATCCCTCAAGCCACCGCCGAGCCTCTGGCAGGCTAACAGAACCCCTCAAGCCACCGCCGAGCCTCTGGCAGGCTAGCAGAATCCCTCAAGCCACCGCCGAGCCTCTGGCAGGCTAACAGAATCCCTCAAGCCAGCGCCGAGCCTCTGGCAGGCTAACAGAATCCCTCAAGCCAGCGCCGAGCCTGTGGGAGCGGGCTTGTCCCGCGAATGGGCCGCACAGCGGCCCCAGCATTGTCATGTACGGAACCGTGCCACCAACCCATTCAGGTCCACGGCCAAGCGCGAGAGCTCAGCACTCGCCGCACTGGTCTGATGCGCCCCCGTAGCACTCTGCACCGACAGGTCATTGATGTTCACCAGGTTGCGGTCCACTTCCCGCGCCACTTGTGCCTGCTCTTCCGCCGCGCTGGCGATCACCAGGTTACGCTCGTTGATCTGTGCCACCGCCCCGGCAATGGTGTCCAACGCCAAGCCAGCACCGCGGGCGATGTTCAGCGTCGACTCGGCGCGTTCAGTGCTGGTGCGCATCGACTCCACTGCCTCTTCCGTGCCGCCTTGAATGCTGCCAATCATCCGTTCGATCTCGCTGGTCGACTGCTGGGTACGGTGCGCCAGCGCACGCACTTCATCCGCTACCACGGCAAAGCCACGGCCCGCTTCGCCGGCGCGCGCCGCCTCAATGGCAGCATTGAGCGCCAGCAGGTTGGTCTGGTCGGCCAGGCCGCGGATCACGTCGAGTACCTTGCCAATGTCGCGCGACTGTTCGGCCAGGTGCGTGATCAGTTTTGCTGTGGCCTGCACGTCACCGCTCATGCGCTCGATGGCGCCCACCGTCTCCATCACCAAGTCACGACCGTCGCCAGTGGAACGGCTGGCTTCACTGGATGCCTCTGAGGTACTCACGGCATTTCGCGCCACTTCCTCCACCGCGCTGGTCATTTCAGTCACGGCAGTGGCGGCTTGTTCAATTTCGTTGTTCTGCTGTTGCAGGCCACGGGCACTTTCGTCGGTGACGGCGTTCAATTCTTCGGCCGCCGAGGCCAGCTGGGTGGCGGAGCCGGCGATCTGCTGCAGGGTGTCGCGTAGCTTGTCTTGCATGCGGGCCATGGCACGCAGCAGGCGGGCGGCTTCGTCGGTGCCTTCGGCGCGGATGATGTGGGTCAGGTCACCGTCGGCGACCTGCTCGGCGCATTTGAGCGCCTCATCAATCGGCTTGACGATGCTGCGGGTCAACAAAAGGGCGCACGCGAATGTCAGCACGGTAGCGGCAACCAGCAGGCCGATCACCAGGGTGAAGGCAGTGTCGTACTGGCTGGCGGCCTTCTCGTTGGTGGAACGGGTCTGTTCGGTGTTGATACGCACCAGGGTTTCCATGACCTTGTTGATTTGCTCGGAGTTGGCCAGCAGGTCGCGGTTGAGCAGGTCGCGCAGTTCGTCGACGCGGCCGGCCTGGCTCAGGCTGCGCATGCGCGATTCCAGCTGGCGGTACTGGTTGAGCAACTGGCCGTACTGGTCGAACGCCGCCTGTTCATCACCGGCGGCGATCATCGGCAAATAGGCCTGGCGCGCACGGTCGATCTGGCTGTTGCGCTGGTCCAGCAGGTTGAGGGTATCGCTTTGGATGGCAGGCTCGCGGTTGATCAGCAGTCGATAGGACAGGGTGCGCATGCGCAGGTTGAGCGCGGTGATTTCGTCGAGGATCTTGATGCTGGGCACGTTGACTTGCTCGATGGCCACGCCCGCCTGGCGAATGTTGCCCATTTGCACCAGTGAGAAGATACCAAGGCCGAGCATCAGCAGGCCGATAAGCGCGAAGCCGAGCAGCGCGCGCGGGGCGATATTCATGTTGCGTAGAGACATGGAGGGGAAGATCCAGGCAAGGGATAAAGAGTGCGCGAAGTGCGACAAAACATGACTTGCCGGGCTATCGGTCGTGACTGGCCAGTCTTGAGCGCGCCCCGCTAAATTTGTGAGCGCGCTAACCTTTTCCTGACCGGCGGTTGACCCAGGTCGGAACAAGGGGGTGATTACCCTGTCAATCTGCGGGCCAGACACCTTGTGAATCCGATTTTTAATGGCGATGGGCCGCGCTTTTCTTTATCGTGTGCGCCCCTCGCAACAACCTGAGATAGACCCATGCTGGAAGCTTCCCTGAATCAAATCGAGCAACTGGTCAGCGACCTGATGCAGAAGAACGCTCAACTCACCGAGCAGAACACCGCCCTCGGCACGCAATTGGCCCAGGCCAAGGAAGAAAACGAAACCCTGCAGCTGTCGCTGATGGAGCAGGAAGAGAAGAACGGCAGCACCGCCGCCCGCCTGCAGGCCCTGGTTGATCGCGCCAGCGCTGGCGTTGCTGGCGCATGAGATTGCAAGAGCAGCCGGTCAATGTCGTGTCGATTCTCGGCATCGACTATTCGATCAAGGCGCCCGAAGGCCAGGAAGAAACCCTGGCCCAGGCGGTGCGGATGCTCAACACCGCCCTGAACGAAACCAAGCGTCAGTACCCGACCCTGATCGGTGACAAATTGCTGGTGCTGGCTGCCCTTAACCTGTGCTCCAAACAGGTTGAACTGCAGAAAGAACATCAGCAGACCCTTGCGCGTACCCAGGCGCAGATCGACGCCACGGTGGACGCCATCGTGCGGACCATTGCAGAGTCCTGATCGATAGCTGGGGCGCTTTGCGCCCCAAAGCCCCAACTCATTGTTCCAGGTCACTGGATTAACTGGATACGCAAGTGTATACACTTCTCGCAAAACAATAATGTGCGGGGGAGTAGGGGCATGCGTATCTGGCGTAAAAGCATCCAGTGGCAGTTGATCACCAGCATGGGCGCAGCCCTGTTGGCCAGCATCCTGGTGGTGGTCATCATCTTCACCGTGGCGCTCAACCGCCTCACCGACCGCTACCTGGTCGACACTGCCCTGCCTGCCAGTGTCGAGGCCATCCGCAATGACATCGAGCGCATGCTCGGCCAGCCACTGGTGGCTGCGGCGGACATTGCCGGCAACACGCTGCTGCGCGACTGGCTGGCTGCCGGTGAAGACCCCGCCCAGGCTGCGGCATTCATTGAATACCTGGGCGCCGCCAAACAGCGCAACCGCGCCTTCACCACCTTGTTTGCCTCGACCGAAACCGGCCATTACTACAACGAAAATGGCCTGGACCGTACCCTCAGCCGCAGCAACCCCAAGGACAAGTGGTTCTACGGCTACATCGACAGCGGCGCCGACCGGTTTATCAACATCGACATCGACGGAGCCACTGGGGAGCTGGCGCTGTTCATCGATTATCGCGTGGAAAAGGCTGGCAAGCTGGTGGGCGTGGCCGGCATGGGCCTGCGCATGACCGAGCTGTCGAAGCTGATTCACGACTTCAGCTTTGGCGAGCATGGCAAGGTCTTTCTGGTACGTAACGATGGCCTGATCCAGGTGCACCCGGACGCTGCCCTCAGTGGCAAGCGCCAGCTCACCGAGCAACTCGGTACGGACGCTGCCAATGCTGTAATGACGGGCGGCGAAGGCCTGCGCAGCAGCCGCTTCAGCCGTGACGGTGAACGGTATCTGGCACTCGGCCTGCCCCTGCGCGACCTTGACTGGACCTTGGTGGCCGAGGTGCCGGAGTCGGAAATCTACGCGCAAATGCATCAGGCGGTATGGCTGACCAGCCTGATCGGTGGCGGTGTGGCCCTGGTGTCGCTGCTGCTGGTGGTGCTGCTGGCGCGCGGCCTGGTGCGGCCTATCCGCCGCGTTACCGCTGCGCTGGTGCAGATTGGCAGTGGCGCAGGCGACCTTAGCCACCGCCTGGATGACTCGCGCCAGGATGAGCTGGGTGACCTGGCCCGGGGTTTCAACCGCTTTCTCGACAGCCAGCGCAGCCTGATTGGCGAGGTTTTGCACACCTCCGAACGGCTGCATCGTGCGGTTGAGCAGGTAACCCAAGTGGTGGACAACACGGCCGAGCGCTCAGGGCGGCAACAGGAAATGACCGAAATGGTTGCCACTGCCGTGCACGAAATGGGCCTGACGGTGCAGGACATTGCCCGCAATGCGGGTGATGCGGCGCAGGCCTCGCAGTCGGCACGGGATGAAGCCTTGCAGGCGCGTGAGGTGGTACGGCGTTCGATTCAGGGCATCGAGGGCATGTCGGGCGACATCGTCAAGGCAGCCGATGCCGTCAGCCAGCTGGCCAACGAAGTCGCCTCTATTGATGAAGTTCTCGCGGTGATCCGCAGCATTTCCGAACAAACCAACCTGCTGGCGCTGAACGCAGCCATCGAGGCGGCGCGGGCCGGGGAGATGGGGCGCGGGTTTGCTGTGGTGGCCGACGAGGTGCGAACGCTGGCGCGACGTACGCAACTGTCCACCGACGAAGTGCAGCAGATGATCCAGCGCCTGAAGCAGGGCGCGGGTTCGGCGGTGAGCTCGATGCAGGCGGGGCAGCAGGCGACCGGCAGTGGCGTTGAATCAAGCCAGCGTACCGGGGCGTCGTTGGGCGCGATTACCGACCAGGTGGAACACATCAGCGACATGAACCATCAGGTGGCCACGGCGACCGAAGAGCAGTCGGCGGTGACCGAAGAGATCAACCGCACGGTGCAGGGGATTTCTGACCTGGCCCGGGAGACGGCGGCGGAAGTTCAGGGCTGCCGTGAAGAGTGCCAGGCGTTGCGTGGCTTGGCTGATGACCTGGCGCGGCAGATGGGGGGGTTCAGGCTTTAGATCGGTGTGGGCTTCATCGCTGGCAAGCCAGCTCCTACAGGATCACCACAGGCCTGAGCCTTGTGTGGACCATGTGGGAGCGGGCATGCCCGCGAATGCGGCCTGTCAGGCGGTGATGATGCTGCGGATATCCGCCGCCAGCTCGCGCACCCGCTCTTCCTCGGTATCCCACGAACACATGAACCGCGCCCCACCACTGCCGATGAAGGTATAGAACCGCCAGCCCTTGCCCCTCAATGCCTCAATCGCAGGCTCCGGCATTTGCAGGAACACCCCGTTGGCCTCCACCGGGAACATCAGCTCCACCCCCGGCAAGTCACTCACCAACGATGCCAGCAACTGCGCGCAATGGTTGGCGTGGTTGCCATGGCGCAACCAGGCGCCATCTTCCAGCAGCCCCACCCATGGCGCAGACAGGAAGCGCATTTTCGACGCCAGTTGACCGGCCTGCTTGCAGCGGTAATCGAAGTCTTCGGCCAGTTGGCGGTTGAAGAACAGGATTGCTTCACCCACCGCCATGCCGTTCTTGGTGCCGCCGAAGCACAATACATCCACACCGGCCTTCCAGGTCAGCTCGGCCGGGCTGCAGCCCAGGAATGCGCAGGCATTGGTAAAGCGCGCGCCGTCCATGTGCAGGTTCAGCCCCAGCTCCTTGCAGGTCGCGCTGATCGCCTTCAGCTCGTCGGGGCGGTACACGGTGCCCACTTCTGTGGCCTGGGTAATGGTCACGACCCGCGGCTTGGGGTAGTGGATGTCCTGGCGCTTCAGCGCCACTTCGCGGATGGACTCTGGCGTCAGCTTGCCGTCGACGCTGGCGGCCGTCAGCAGCTTGGAGCCGTTGGAAAAGAACTCCGGCGCGCCGCATTCGTCGGTTTCGACGTGGGCGGTCTCGGAGCAAATGACGCTGTGGTAGCTCTGGCACAGCGAGGCCAGGGCCAGGGAGTTGGCGGCGGTGCCGTTGAAGGCGAAAAATACCTCGCAGTCGGTTTCAAACAGGTTGCGGAAGTATTCCGAGGCGCGCTCGGTCCATTGATCGTCGCCATAGGCGCGGTCGTGGCCGTGGTTGGCCTTTTCCATCGCCGCCCAGGCTTCGGGGCAGATACCGGAATAGTTGTCGCTGGCGAATTGTTGGCTCTTATCTGTCATGACACGGTCCTGTGAACGACGCAGAACAGCACTCTAAACCATCGATTCAGCGGTTGCCTATACAAGCTGCTTTCAGTGGGATCTGCGTCGGCCTCTTCGGGGGGCAAGCCCGCTCCCACAATGGCCATGCATACAGCAATCATTGTGGGAGCGGGCTTGCCCCGCGAAGAGGCCGGCAGCATCAACCCAAAGGCAATGTCGTAAACGCGCCATTGCAAGGCGTGCGCAGGCATCTGACCCGACCCCGCCAGTCATACCATCGCCACAAAGGGCCACAGTGCCCCACGACAAAAAAACGATCGCTGCCGGGAGATACACGATGTTCAGCAAGCAAGACCAGATCCAGGGTTACGACGACGCACTGCTGGCGGCGATGAATGCCGAGGAACAGCGCCAGGAAGATCACATCGAGCTGATCGCCTCGGAGAACTACACCAGCAAGCGCGTCATGCAGGCCCAAGGCAGCGGCCTGACCAACAAGTACGCCGAAGGCTACCCGGGCAAGCGCTACTACGGTGGCTGCGAGCACGTGGACAAAGTAGAAGCCCTGGCCATCGAGCGCGCCAAGCAGCTGTTCGGTGCCGACTACGCCAACGTACAGCCGCACTCCGGCTCGTCGGCCAATGGCGCCGTCTACCTGGCCCTGCTGCAGGCCGGTGACACCATCCTCGGCATGAGCCTGGCCCACGGTGGCCATCTGACCCACGGCGCCAAAGTGTCGTCCTCGGGCAAGCTCTATAACGCCGTGCAGTACGGCATCAACACCGACACCGGCCTGATCGACTACGACGAAGTCGAGCGCCTCGCGGTCGAGCACAAGCCGAAAATGATCGTTGCCGGTTTCTCGGCCTACTCCAAGACCCTCGACTTCCCACGCTTCCGCGCCATTGCCGACAAGGTGGGTGCGCTGCTGTTCGTCGACATGGCCCACGTAGCCGGCCTGGTTGCCGCTGGCCTGTACCCGAACCCGATCCCGTTCGCCGATGTGGTTACCACCACCACCCACAAGACCCTGCGCGGCCCACGTGGCGGCCTGATCCTGGCCAAGTCCAACGAGGAGATCGAGAAAAAGCTGAACGCCGCTGTATTCCCCGGCGCCCAGGGCGGCCCGCTGATGCACGTGATTGCCGCCAAGGCCGTGTGCTTCAAGGAAGCGCTGGAGCCTGGCTTCAAGGCCTACCAGCAACAAGTGATCGAAAACGCCCAGGCCATGGCCCAGGTGTTCATCGACCGCGGCTACGACGTGGTGTCCGGTGGCACCGACAACCACCTGTTCCTGGTCAGCCTGATCCGCCAGGGCCTCACTGGCAAAGATGCCGACGCCGCCCTGGGCCGCGCGCACATCACCGTCAACAAGAACGCCGTGCCGAACGACCCACAGTCGCCGTTCGTCACCTCGGGCCTGCGCATCGGCACCCCGGCCGTCACCACCCGCGGCTTCAAGGTTGCGCAGTGCGTGGCCCTGGCCGGCTGGATCTGCGACATCCTCGACAACCTCGGTGACGCAGACGTCGAAGCCGATGTGGCGAAGAACGTCGCGGCGCTGTGCGCAGACTTCCCTGTTTACCGCTGAGTGGAGTAAACGACCATGCAACGCTACTCGGGCTTCGGCCTCTTCAAACACTCCCTCAGCCACCACGAAAACTGGCAGCGCATGTGGCGCACGCCCACCCCTAAAAAGGTGTACGACGTGGTTATCGTCGGCGGTGGCGGCCATGGCCTGGCCACGGCCTACTACCTGGCCAAAGAGCACGGCATCACCAACGTTGCCGTGATCGAGAAAGGTTACCTGGGCGGCGGCAACACCGCCCGTAACACCACCATCGTGCGTTCCAACTACCTGTGGGATGAGTCGGCGCAGTTGTACGAGCACGCCATGAAGCTGTGGGAAGGCCTGTCCCAGGACATCAACTACAACGTGATGTTCTCCCAGCGCGGCGTCTACAACCTGTGCCACACCTTGCAGGACATTCGTGACTCCGAGCGCCGCGTCAGCGCCAACCGCCTCAACGGCGTCGATGGCGAGCTGCTGAACACCGCCCAGGTCGCGGCCGAAATCCCGTACCTGGACTGCTCGAAGAACACCCGCTACCCGATCCTTGGCGCAACCGTTCAGCGCCGTGGTGGCGTGGCCCGCCACGACGCCGTGGCCTGGGGCTATGCCCGCGCTGCCGACGCCCTGGGTGTGGACCTGATCCAGCAGACCGAAGTGATCGGTTTCCGCAAGGAAAACGGCGCGGTCATTGGTGTGGAAACCAACAAAGGCTTCATCGGCGCCAAACGCGTCGGCGTGGTCACCGCCGGTAACTCCGGGCACATGGCCAAGCTGGCCGGCTTCCGCCTGCCGCTGGAATCGCACCCGCTGCAAGCGCTGGTATCCGAGCCGATCAAGCCGATCATCGACAGCGTGATCATGTCCAATGCCGTGCACGGCTACATCAGCCAGTCCGACAAGGGCGACCTGGTAATCGGTGCCGGTATCGACGGCTGGGTCGGCTACGGCCAGCGCGGCTCGTACCCGGTGATCGAGCACACCCTGCAGGCCATCGTCGAGATGTTCCCCAACCTCTCGCGCGTGCGCATGAACCGCCAGTGGGGCGGCATCGTCGACACCTCGCCGGACGCCTGCCCGATCATCACCAAGACCCCGGTCAAGAACATGTTCTTCAACTGCGGTTGGGGTACTGGCGGCTTCAAGGCGACCCCGGGTTCGGGCAACGTCTTTGCCGCGAGCCTGGCCAAGGGCGAAATGCACCCGCTGGCCGCGCCGTTCTCCATGGACCGTTTCTACAACGGCGCACTGATCGACGAACACGGCGCCGCCGCCGTCGCCCACTAACCGGAGACACCGTCATGTTGCATATTTTCTGTCCCCACTGCGGCGAGCTGCGCTCCGAAGAAGAGTTTCACGCCTCTGGCCAGGCGCACATCGCCCGCCCGCTGGACCCTGCCGCTTGCTCCGACGAGGAGTGGGGTACCTACATGTTCTACCGTGACAACCCACGCGGTATTCACCATGAACTGTGGGACCACGTTGCCGGTTGCCGCCAGTACTTCAACGTCACCCGCGACACCGTGACCTACGAAATTCTGGAAACCTACAAGATTGGCGAAAAGCCGCAAGTGACCGCCAACGGTAAAGCTGCGAACGCACCGTCGACCGTCAAAGGCCAAGGGGAAAAAGTATGAGCCAGACCTATCGCCTCGCCAGCGGCGGCCGCATCGACCGCAGCAAGGTCCTGAACTTCACTTTCAACGGCAAGACCTACCAGGGTTATGCCGGTGACAGCCTGGCCGCTGCGTTGCTGGCCAACGGCGTAGACATCGTCGGCCGCAGCTTCAAGTATTCGCGCCCACGCGGCATCATCGCTGCCGGCACTGAAGAGCCGAACGCCATCCTGCAGATCGGTTCCAGCGAAGCCACCCAGATCCCGAACGTGCGCGCCACCCAGCAGGCGCTGTACGCCGGCCTGGTCGCCACCAGCACCAACGGCTGGCCGAACGTCAACAACGACGTGATGGGCATCCTCGGCAAGGTGGGCGGCAGCATGATGCCGCCGGGCTTCTACTACAAAACCTTCATGTACCCGAAATCGTTCTGGATGACGTACGAGAAGTACATCCGCAAAGCTGCAGGCCTTGGCCGTGCACCGCTGCAGAACGACCCGGACAGCTACGACTACATGAACCAGCACTGCGACGTGCTGATCGTCGGCGCCGGCCCTGCTGGCCTGGCCGCTGCACTGGCTGCTGCGCGCAGCGGCGCCCGTGTGATCCTGGCTGACGAGCAGGAAGAGTTTGGCGGTAGCCTGCTCGACAGCCGCGAAACCCTCGACGGCAAGCCTGCCGCCGACTGGGTCAACGCCGTGATCAAAGAGCTGGAAGGGCTGCCGGACGTAACCCTGCTGCCACGTGCCACGGTCAACGGCTACCACGACCATAACTTCCTGACCATTCACGAGCGCCTCACCGACCACCTCGGCGACCGCGCTCCGATCGGCCAGGTACGCCACCGTGTGCACCGTGTACGCGCCAAACGCGTGGTACTGGCGCCCGGCGCCCACGAGCGCCCGCTGGTGTACGGCAACAACGACGTACCGGGCAACATGCTGGCCGGTGCAGTCTCCACCTACGTTCGCCGCTACGGCGTGGCCCCGGGCCGCAAGCTGGTGCTGTCGACCAACAACGACCACGCCTACCGCGCCGCGCTGGACTGGCACGACGCTGGCCTGCAAGTGGTCGCCATCGCCGATGCCCGCCACAACCCACGGGGCTCGCTGGTTGAAGAGGCGCGTGCCAAAGGCATCCGCATCCTCACCTCCAGCGCCGTGGTCGAGGCCAAAGGCAGCAAGCATGTCACCGGCGCCCGCGTGGCGGCCATCGATGTGCAGGCGCACAAAGTCACCAGCCCAGGCGAAACCCTTGAGTGCGACCTGATCGCAACCTCCGGTGGCTACAGCCCGATCGTGCACCTGGCTTCGCACCTGGGCGGTCGCCCGGTATGGCGTGACGACATCCTCGGCTTCGTGCCGGGCGATGCACCGCAGAAACGTGAGTGCGTGGGTGGTATCAACGGCGTCTACGCCCTTGGTGATGTGATTGCCGACGGTTTCGAAGGCGGCGTTCGCGCAGCCACCGAGGCGGGCTTCAAAGCCTCTGTCGGCACCTTGCCAAAAACCGTGGCGCGCAAGGAAGAGGCCACCGTGGCACTGTTCCAGGTGCCGCACGACAAAGGCACCAAGGGGCCGAAGCAGTTCGTCGACCAGCAGAACGACGTGACCGCCGCCGGTATCGAGCTGGCCACCCGTGAAGGCTTCGAGTCGGTTGAGCACGTAAAACGCTACACCGCGCTGGGCTTCGGTACCGACCAGGGCAAACTGGGCAACATCAACGGCCTGGCCATCGCCGCCCGTTCGATCGGCATCACCATCCCGGAAATGGGCACCACCATGTTCCGCCCCAACTACACGCCGGTCACGTTCGGCGCGGTAGCGGGCCGCCACTGTGGCCACCTGTTCGAGCCCGTGCGTTTCACCGCCCTGCATGCCTGGCACGTGAAGAACGGCGCCGAGTTCGAAGACGTTGGCCAGTGGAAGCGCCCTTGGTACTTCCCCAAAGCCGGTGAAGACATCCATGCCGCCGTGGCCCGCGAGTGCAAGGCCGTGCGCGACAGCGTGGGCCTGCTGGACGCCTCGACCCTGGGCAAGATCGACATCCAGGGCCCGGACGCCCGTGAGTTCCTCAACCGCATCTATACCAATGCCTGGACCAAGCTGGACGTGGGCAAGGCCCGCTACGGCCTGATGTGCAAGGAAGACGGCATGGTCTTCGACGACGGCGTAACCGCCTGCGTTGGCGACAACCACTTCATCATGACCACCACCACCGGCGGCGCTGCCCGCGTGCTGCAGTGGATGGAGCTGTACCACCAAACCGAATGGCCAGAGCTGAAGGTGTACTTCACCTCGGTTACCGACCACTGGGCCACCATGACCTTGTCCGGCCCCAACAGCCGCAAGCTGCTCAGCGAGCTGACCGACATCGACATGGACAAGGAAGCCTTCCCGTTCATGACCTGGAAGGAAGGCAACGTCGGCGGCGTGCCCGCCCGAGTGTTCCGTATCTCGTTCACCGGTGAGCTGTCGTACGAAGTCAACGTGCAGGCCAACTACGCCATGGGCGTGCTGGAACAGATCATCGAAGCCGGTAAAAAGTACAACCTGACCCCGTATGGCACCGAGACCATGCACGTACTGCGTGCCGAGAAGGGCTTCATCATCGTGGGCCAGGACACCGACGGTTCGATGAACCCGGACGACCTGAACATGAGCTGGTGCGTTGGCCGTAACAAGCCGTTCTCGTGGATCGGCCTGCGTGGCATGAACCGTGAAGACTGCGTGCGCGAGAACCGCAAGCAGCTGGTAGGCCTGAAGCCGGTCGACCCGACCAAGTGGCTGCCGGAAGGCGCCCAACTGGTGTTCGACCCTAAACAGCCGATCCCGATGGACATGGTTGGCCACGTCACCTCCAGCTACGCGTCCAACTCCCTGGGCTATTCATTCGCCATGGGTGTGGTCAAAGGCGGCCTCAAGCGCATGGGCGAGCGTGTCTACTCGCCGCAGGCAGATGGCAGCGTGATCGAAGCGGAAATCGTGTCTTCGGTGTTCTTCGATCCGAAGGGTGAGCGGCAGAACGTCTAAGGCCCTGAGATAGGTCTGCTTGAAATCCAAGCCCTGTGGGAGCGGGCTTGCCCCGCGAATGCGATGGTGGCCTCACCGCCCTCTTCGCGGGACAAGCCCGCTCCCACAGGCCACCGCTAGCATTCGGGCATTGCATGTGACCTCTGGTCTTACGGACAACAGAATTCAAGGCAGGTAAGAAATGAGCGCTATCAACGTCTTCCAGCAAAAACCCGGCGCCGAGGCCAAGGCCCAGTCGCCACTGCACCACGCCGACCTGGCCAGCCTGGTTGGCAAAGGCCGCAAGAACGCAGGCGTGACCCTGCGTGAACGCAAGTTCCTTGGCCACCTGACCCTGCGTGGCGACGGCCACAACCCGGAATTCGCCGCCGGCGTGCACAAGGCCCTGGGCCTGGAGCTGCCAGTAGCCCTGACTGTGGTCGCCAATAACGACATGTCGTTGCAATGGGTCGGCCCCGACGAGTGGCTGCTGATCGTGCCCGGTGGCCAGGAACTGGCGGTCGAGCAAAAGCTGCGTGCAGCCCTTGAAGGCCAGCATATTCAGGTGGTCAACGTCAGCGGCGGGCAAAGCCTGCTGGAACTGCGCGGCCCGAACGTGCGCGAAGTGCTGATGAAATCCACCAGCTATGATGTTCACCCGAACAACTTCCCGGTGGGCAAGGCCGTGGGCACTGTGTTCGCCAAGTCGCAACTGGTGATCCGCCGTACCGCCGAAGACACCTGGGAGCTGGTGATTCGCCGCAGCTTCGCCGACTACTGGTGGCTGTGGTTGCAGGACGCTTCGGCCGAATACGGCCTGAGCATCGAGGCTTAAGGAGAGCAGAACATGAGTCGGGCACCGGATACCTGGATTCTCACCGCCGACTGCCCGAGCATGCTCGGCACCGTCGACGTGGTGACGCGTTACCTCTTCGAGCAGCGCTGCTACGTGACGGAGCACCACTCCTTCGATGACCGGCAGTCGGGGCGCTTCTTCATTCGTGTCGAATTCCGCCAGCCGGACGATTTCGACGAAACGGGCTTCCGTGCCGGCCTGGCCGAGCGCAGCGAAGCGTTCGGCATGGCTTTCGAGCTGACCGCACCGAACCACCGCCCGAAAGTGGTGATCATGGTGTCCAAGGCCGACCACTGTCTGAACGACCTGCTGTACCGGCAGCGCATCGGCCAGCTGGGCATGGACGTGGTTGCAGTGGTGTCCAACCACCCCGACCTCGAACCCCTGGCGCACTGGCACAAGATCCCCTATTACCACTTCGCCCTCGACCCCAATGACAAGGCGGGGCAAGAGCGCAAGGTCCTGCAGGTGATCGAGGAAACCGGCGCCGAGCTGGTTATTCTCGCCCGTTACATGCAGGTGCTGTCGCCCGAGCTGTGCCGGCGCCTGGATGGCTGGGCGATCAACATTCACCACTCCTTGTTGCCAGGGTTCAAGGGCGCCAAGCCTTATCACCAGGCCTACAACAAGGGCGTGAAGATGGTGGGCGCCACGGCGCACTACATCAACAACGACCTGGACGAAGGGCCGATCATTGCCCAGGGGGTCGAGGTGGTGGATCACAGCCACTATCCGGAAGACCTGATTGCCAAGGGGCGGGATATCGAATGCCTGACCCTGGCGCGTGCTGTGGGGTATCACATCGAGCGGCGGGTGTTCCTCAACGCAAATCGGACTGTCGTTCTCTGACATCCTGTACCGGCCTCTTCGCGGGACAAGCCCGCTCCCACAGGTTCATCGCCATGTTCGAAAGAGCGGTGAGCCTGTGGGAGCGGGCTTGTCCCGCGAATGGCCTCACACCTTTGTGCCTGCCGCTAAAAGACATCCCTCTGTCGCTTCCAGTCAGTGCAACCCGCCCTATCAGGCCCACAATCTCCTGCATTCCAGTAACACATGCCGCCCACGGATGGCGGCGCTTCAACCAACGCTGCATAAATAAAAATCAAGCGAGGTAAAAGCAATGTCTGGCAATCGTGGAGTGGTATATCTCGGCGCCGGCAAGGTCGAAGTGCAACACATCGACTACCCGAAAATGCAGGATCCGCGCGGCAAGAAGATCGAACACGGCGTCATTCTGAAGGTGGTCTCCACCAACATCTGCGGCTCCGACCAGCACATGGTCCGCGGCCGTACCACTGCCCAGGTCGGCCTGGTCCTGGGCCACGAAATCACCGGTGAAATCGTCGAGATGGGGCGTGACGTCGAACGCCTGAAAATCGGCGACCTGGTGTCGGTACCCTTCAACGTTGCCTGCGGCCGCTGCCGCTCGTGCAAAGAGATGCACACTGGCGTCTGCCTCACCGTCAACCCAGCCCGCGCCGGTGGTGCCTATGGCTATGTCGACATGGGCGACTGGACCGGTGGCCAGGCTGAGTACGTGCTGGTGCCATACGCCGACTTCAACCTGCTGAAACTGCCGGACCGCGACAAGGCCATGGAAAAGATCCGTGACCTGACCTGCTTGTCCGACATCCTGCCCACCGGCTACCACGGTGCCGTGACGGCTGGCGTAGGCCCAGGCAGCACCGTATACGTTGCAGGCGCTGGACCGGTCGGCCTGGCCGCTGCAGCCTCGGCCCGCCTGCTGGGCGCTGCCTGCGTCATCGTCGGTGACCTGAACCCGGCCCGCCTGGCCCACGCCAAGTCCCAGGGCTTTGAAGTGGTCGACCTGTCCAAGGACACCCCGCTGCACGAGCAGATCATCGACATTCTTGGCGAGCCGGAAGTGGACTGCGCCGTCGACGCCGTCGGCTTCGAGGCCCGCGGCCATGGCCACGAAGGTGCCAAGCATGAGGCCCCGGCTACCGTGCTGAACTCGCTGATGCAAGTGACCCGCGTTGCCGGCAACATCGGTATCCCGGGCCTTTACGTGACCGAAGACCCAGGCGCGGTAGATGCCGCCGCCAAGATCGGCGCGCTGAGCATCCGCTTTGGCCTGGGCTGGGCAAAATCGCACAGCTTCCACACCGGCCAGACCCCGACCATGAAGTACAACCGCCAGCTGATGCAGGCGATCATGTGGGACCGTATCAACATTGCTGAAGTGGTGGGGGTGCAGGTGATCAACCTGGATCAGGCGCCGGAAGGGTATGGCGAGTTTGATGCGGGTGTGCCGAAGAAGTTTGTGATTGACCCGCACAAGATGTGGGGTGCGGCGTAATCAGCATCGAGTAACAAGTGCCCCTCCTGTCGAGGGGCTTTTTTAAGGTTGCATCACCGACTTTAAAGTCTGCATCGCCCGTTGTAGGAGCGGCCTTGTGTCGCGAAAGGGCTGCGAAGCAGCCCCCGACGATATGAGCACTTGCACCAAGTTCTTGGGGAAGCTTCGCAGTAAACACGCCCGCGGAACACTAACGCCTGATGAGACTAGCGTCTGGAGTTGAGGACGAAATTTCATTAATGGCAGTTGAATACTTTGGCGAGAAACTGACGGGTTGCGTGAGATCGCTGCGTAAGCGACTGCGAAGGCGCAACGATGATTCACCGAGACGCTTCAGTTCTGCCCTCATGTGCTCAGGGGCGTTGTCGGGATGTCTTCTCATATATCTCAAGTCAGCATTGATTATTCTTCTACGCTCCCGAATCTGGGAAAGTTGTTGCTGTACCCGTGGAGGCAATTTGTCTTCAATGTATTGATAGTTCGGAAGCAGTAGATCCTCCGATTCAGTTTGAGCAAAGGATGGGGGCTCTTTGCCCTGTCGTCGAGCAGATTGTAGTTCTTCTGGGGTGAGTTTGGGTTGCAGTTGTGCTTGGGTTTGAACTCTATCACGACTTCTGGTCCGCCCGAATAGGTTGGCGATGCCTTTAAATGGACTCAGCCAGCTTTGACCTGATGGATCTAACCGATTGACTGGATCGCCGCTACAGTAGGCATATGCATTAATACCACCTGCGTCAAACGGACTTAACCCGTCAGCTGAGTGAAATCGCTGCAGGACGGGATTGTAAATGCGATGACCGTTACCAAGGGTATAGAAACTTGTCAATGCATCTCGCAGCTGGCCATTGAACGCCAAGAGACGTTGCTCTTCGGGTGCATTAATTGCGTAACCGTAGGGGGTGTAGGCAGAGGAATGAGGTATGCGGTCAGAGTCAGGGTGCTTCTTCATCATCTTGGCCTGCTTGATGTGAATTGTTGTTACCAGTATTAGGATGTCGAGCGCATAGCGCTACTGATAGAAATGACAGGTTGGTACCACTGACCTGGGCTGCTTGATAGCCTCGACAACCGGCTCGGAACAAACCCCGGAACGCCGAGTCAAAAGCCTCGTTTCCCCGGTCATCCCGGCCCACGAGGTCCCCCCAATGAAAGCATTCACCCTGGCAACCCTTATGACCCTGGCCGCAAGCCCGGTGTTCGCCTTCAACCTCAGCGACGCTGCCAACGCCGTGTCCGCCATGCAAACTCAGAAGCAGCAGGGCCAAGTACAGGCACCCGAGGCACAGGCCAATTTGCTTAACACCTTGGGCAGCGAATTGAAGATCACCCCCGAACAGGCCGTGGGTGGGGCAGGGGCAATGCTGGGCTTGGCGCGCAATAACCTGAGTACCGATGACTATGGGCAACTGACCAAAGCGGTACCTGGCCTGGACTTGCTGGCCGGGGCCAATGCGCTGGGCGGCTTGAGTGGCCTGGGCGATTTGCTGGGCAAGAACAGCGAAAGCCAGTCGGCCCTGAGCAACGCGCTGGGCAATAACGTGGAAAACCGCAGCGACCTGGACAGTGCGTTCAAGGCGCTGGGGATGGACACGGGGATGATCGGGCAGTTTGCGCCGTTGATTCTGCAGTACCTGGGGCAGCAGGGGATTGCCGGGTCGTTATTGCAGAATTTGGGTAGTTTGTGGACTACGCCGGTGCCGTTGGCCCAGCCTTCGGTCTAGGGGGTTGTAGGGGCAGTGTGGGTATCACCGCTGTGGAAGGCTGGCGCCGTCCTGTAGGAGCGGAGCGGCACAAGGCCGCTCCTACAAGGGGCCGCGCAGGCCTTGGGCTATTGGGTCAGGCGGCTTCTGTGAAGTCCACCAGGCGCACGGGGCGGCGGAAGCCGGCGGTCAGTATCGCCAAGTAGGCCAGGCCCAAGGCAAACCAGCACAGGCCAATCACCAGCGTCAGCGCCGACAGGCTGGTCCACAGCCACAGTGTCAGCCCCAACCCTACCAGCGGCACCACGCCATAGCTCAGCAGCCCCTTGGCATTACGCTGGCTGGCATCATCCAACAGATGCGTCTTCACCACCGCCAGGTTTACCGCCGAGAACGCCACCAGCGCGCCGAAGCTGATCAGCGAGGCGAGGGTAGCCAGGTCGATCACCAGCGCCAGCAGCGAGAAGGCTGACACCAGCAAAATAGCGAACACTGGCGTACCAAAGCGCGGCGACAGGTAACCAAAGCTACGGCGTGGCAGCACGTTGTCGCGGCCCATGGTGAACAGGATGCGCGACACCGCCGCCTGCGAGGCCAGCGCCGAACCCAGGCTGCCCGCAACATACGCGGCGGTGAAGAAGTTGGTGAGGAACTGCCCGCCCGCCTTGAACATCACCTCGTTGGCCGCTGCATCGGCATTGGCAAAGCTGCTGCCCGGCAGCACCAGCTGGCTGACATAGGCCAGCAGGGTAAACAGCAAACCGGCAAACAGGGTGGTGAGGATGATCGCCCTTGGCACGTCGCGGCGTGCATCGCGGCATTCTTCGGCCAGGGTCGACACAGCGTCGAAGCCCAGG
Source organism: Pseudomonas sp. PvP089 (assembly GCF_017875165.1). NCBI lineage: Bacteria > Pseudomonadati > Pseudomonadota > Gammaproteobacteria > Pseudomonadales > Pseudomonadaceae > Pseudomonas > Pseudomonas sp. PvP089. Next base: position 5,960,396 of record NZ_JAGGME010000001.1, on the reverse strand, counting down.
AACGACAGGCACAGCACCGCTGCGCCCGCCATCAAGTGGCCGAAGCCCGGTTTGCTGCCGTCACCCAGCAGCGGCGACAGCAGGTCGAGCGGCTGGCCGGCCAATGTCTGGCAGGACAGCGCGACAAACACGCCGATAAACACGATCTGCGCGCCAACGATCAGGTTGCTGGTCTTTGCCACCGAGTTGATGCCGACCACGTTCAGCACTGTCACCAGGGCGATGCAGGCGAGCACGAAAGCCCAGGCGGGTACTGCCGGGAAGGCGATGTTGAGGAACAGGCCGATCAGCAGGTAGTTGATCATCGGCAGGAACAGGTAGTCGAGCAGCAACGACCAGCCGGCGAGAAAGCCGATGTTGGGGCCGAAGGCCATGTTGGTGTAGGAATAGGCCGAGCCTGCAACCGGGAAGCGTTTGACCATGACGCTGTAGGACGCAGCGGTGAACAGCATGGCCACCAGAGTGACCAGGTAGGCGCCGGCGGTGCGGCCACCAGTGAGTTCGGTGACGATGCCGTAGGTGGTGAAGATGGTCAGTGGGACCATGTAGACCAGGCCGAAGAACACCAGAGCGGGCAGGCCGAGGACACGGCGAAGCTGGGCGGGGGTGGAGCTAGATGGGTTGGCCATTGATCGATCCAGGCTTTTTGTAATTGTGCTTTGATCGATTTTTATCCACTTAGGTGGGGTGTGACAAAGAAGTAATCCTAATGTCGATTATTAGCCTGGGTTTTAATCGGGCATTTGTCGGGTATTCATTGGCCTCTTCGCGGGACAAGCCCGCTCCCACAGGTACCGCACACACCTTGGGAAGGGTGGAGTATCTGTGGGAGCGGGCTTGCCCCGCGAAGAGGCCGGTCCAGAATGACGGCTTAGCCAATCTCCGAGCGCAGTTGCTCGATCCGCTGGTCCTTCTGCACCCACACCTGATTCACCCAGGCCTGCACAGTCTGGCGGAAGGCCGGATCATTCTCGTAATCCCCCGCCCACAGTGCCGGGTCCAGCTCCCGCACCTGAATGTCGATAATCACCCGGCTAATGCTGCCATTGAGCAACGCCCAGAACCCCGGTGCCTGGTTGCCGGGGTACACGATGGTCACGTCCAGCAACGCATCCAGCTGCTCGCCCAATGCCGCGAGCACAAACGCCACGCCCCCTGCCTTGGGCTTGAGCAGGTAGCGGTACGGCGACTGTTGCTGCTGGCGCTTGGCTTCGGTAAACCGGGTGCCCTCCAGGTAGTTCACCACGGTCACCGGCTGGCGCTTGAACAGCTCGCAGGCCGCCTTGGTGATTTCCAGGTCCTTGCCCTTGAGCTCGGGGTGCTTTTCCAGAAACGCCTTGCTGTAGCGCTTCATGAACGGGTAATCCAGCCCCCACCAGGCCAGGCCGAGCAGCGGCACCCAGATCAGCTCCTTCTTGAGGAAGAACTTGAAGAACGGCGTGCGGCGGTTGAGGCTTTCGATCAACGCAGGGATATCGACCCAGCTCTGGTGGTTGCTCACGGCCAGGTAGGACGTGTCCTTGCGCAGGTTCTCCACGCCGCGGATGTCCCACTGGGTAGGAATGCACAGGGCGAAGATGGCCTTGTCGATTTCCGACCAGGTTTCGGCCACCCACATCACCGCCCACGAGGCATAGTCGCGGCCACGGCCCGGCAACACCAGCTTGAGCAGGGCGAAGACCAGCAGCGGGCAGATCAACACCACCGTATTGAGCAGCAGCAGAGTGGCAGTGAGAATGCCGGTCAGCAGGCGACGCATAAAGAGACTCTTGTTGTGGGAGATTAACGGTTGGCAATGATAAGCAGGGCCGTGGCCTACGCCAAATGTCCAATGCCCTGCGGCGGCAACAAATGTTTCACATTATGTTGATTAGGCTTGGCACAGCGAACCTATCCTGCCAGTGCAGTCTAAGCACTGACCCTTCTCAAGGAAGCCTGCTTGTGAAATCTCTGTTTGCCATGTTGTCACTGTTGGCGCTGCCAGTCATGGCCGCCGAGCCTACGATATACGGCCGGTACGAGAACATCGCCCTGCCCGAGCTGGGCGAAACCCTGAAAGCCAAGATGGACACCGGTGCCTTCACCGCGTCGCTGTCGGCCAAGGACATCGAGCTGTTCACCCGCGATGGCGAGGAATGGGTGCGCTTCCGCCTGGCGACCAAGGATTCCGATGGCAAGGTGTATGAGCACAAGGTCTCGCGCATCAGCAAGATCAAAGGCCGTGCCGATGAAGAGGAAGAAGGCGATGCGCCGGAAATCTCCAAGCGCCCGGTAGTGGACCTGGAGCTATGTCTGGGTGATGTGAAACGCACCGTGGAGGTGAACCTGGTCGACCGCAGCAGCTTCAACTACCCGCTGCTCGTGGGCTCCAAGGCGCTGCGCGAGTTCAAGGCCGCGGTCAACCCGGCCAAGAAGTTTACCGCTGGCAAGCCTGACTGCTAAGCAGTAGCTGCAAGCTGCAAGTGAGAACAGATCAGTGTAAGTTCACGTGATCCGCTTCCACTTGAAGCTTGCAGCTTGAGGCTTGTAGCTCGATGCCCCATATCCTCATCGTCGAAGACGAAGCCGCCATCGCCGACACCTTGGTTTATGCCCTGCAGGCCGACGGCCACAGCACCGAATGGGTGACCTTGGGCGGCGCCGCCCTCGACCAGCAGCGACAGCGCCCAGCCGACCTGATCATCCTGGACATCGGCCTGCCCGACATCAGTGGCTTCGAAACCTGCCGCCAATTGCGCCGTTTCACCGAAGTGCCGGTGATGTTCCTCAGTGCCCGCGACGGTGAAATCGACCGGGTGGTGGGCCTGGAAATCGGTGCCGACGACTACGTGGTCAAACCCTTCAGCCCGCGTGAAGTGGCTGCGCGAGTGCGGGCGATCCTCAAACGCATGGGCCCCAGGGCCGAGTCTGCCACCGATGCGGCGTTGTTCCAGCTCGACACCCTGCGCATGCAGATCACCTATCGCGGCCAGCCACTCACGCTGACCCGCCACGAATTCCGCCTGCTGCAATCGCTGCTGGAGCAACCGCAGCGGGTGTTCAGCCGAGAACAGCTGCTTGATGCCCTGGGGGTGGCCTCCGATGCAGGCTACGAGCGCACCATCGACAGCCATATCAAAAGCCTGCGCGCCAAGCTGCGCCAGGTAGCGGGTGACGCCGAGCCGATCCAGACCCACCGCGGCCTCGGCTACAGCTACAGCCCGGACCACGCCTGATGCGCCTGGGCATCCGGATTTTTCTGGTGTACTTCCTGTTCGTCGGCCTGGCGGGCTATTTCCTGCTCAACACGGTGCGTGAACAGATCCGCCCGGTGGTGCGCCAGTCATCCGAAGAAACACTGGTCGACACCGCCAACCTGTTGGCCGAGATCCTGCGCGATGACGTCAAGGCCGGCACCTTGAGCCAGAGCCGCCTGCCGCAAGTACTCAAGGCCTACGGCTCGCGCAGCCCGGGCGCGCAGATCTGGGGCCTGGCCAAGAACCAGGTCAGCCACCGCATCTATGTGACTGACGCCAAGGGCATCGTGCTGCTGGACTCCAGCGGTGAGGCGTTGGGCAAAGATTACTCGCAGTGGAATGACGTGCTGCTGACCCTGCGCGGCCAGTACGGCGCCCGCTCCACCCGCAGCGACCCCAATGATGAAAGCACTTCGGTGATGCACGTTGGCGCACCGATCATCGACGACGGCAAGATCATCGGCGTGGTCACTGTTGCCAAACCCAATAGCTCGCTGCAGCCGTACATCGACCGTTCCGAGCGGCGCCTGCTCACGCTGGGCTTAGGGCTGATCGTCCTCGGCTTGCTGATCGGCGCGGCGTTATCGTGGTGGCTGGCGCGCTCGCTGCGCCGGCTGGCGCGTTATGCCCAGGCGGTCAGTGAGGGCGAGCGTGCCGCGTTGCCGCACTACAAGGGCGGCGAGCTGGCGCACCTGGCCCAGGCGGTGGAACGCATGCGCACCCAGCTGGAGGGCAAGGCTTATGTCGAGCGCTATGTGCATACCCTGACGCACGAACTGAAAAGCCCGCTGGCGGCCATTCGTGGGGCTTGCGAGCTGCTGCAGGACGAGGGCATGCCCGCCGACCAGCGCGCGCGCTTTGCCGGCAACATCGAGCGCGAGAGCGAGCGTTTGCAGCAGATGGTCGAGCGCCTGCTCAACCTGGCCAGGGTCGAGCAGATGCAGGCCCTGGAGGATGAACAGCAGGTGGCGCTGGCGGCGCTGGTGGACGAGTTGCTGTTGGCTCATGGGGCGCGGATCGAAGGCGCCGGTTTGCACGTGCGTCAGCGGGTGCCGGCGGGTTTGCGATTGCTGTGTGATCCGTTCCTGATGCGCCAGGCGCTGGCCAACCTGCTGGATAACGCACTGGATTTCACCCCCGCAGGTGGCGCCCTGCTGTTTGACCTGGAGCGCGACGGCGAGCGGGTGGCATTGAGCCTGTTCAACCAGGGGCAGGCGATACCGGCATATGCCATCGGGCGGGTCAGCGAGCGGTTCTACTCGCTGCCGCGGCCGGGGAGCGGGCGCAAGAGCACCGGGCTGGGGCTGAATTTTGTGGCCGAGGTGATGCAACTGCATGGCGGGGCGTTGGCGGTGGATAACGTCGATGGCGGGGTGCGGGTGCGGTTGTGGCTGCCGGTGCGGCGTATCAGCTGAGATTGCCGGGGCTGCACAGCAGCCCCAAATACACTCAAACCACACAGGCTCTTCACACAGCCTCCACGCAAGACGCAGACACTGCGCCCACTGCCACTGGAGGCCCCATGAACAAGACCCTCGGTTACAAACTCGGCATGATCGCCGTGCTCATATTGCTGCTGCTCATCCCGCTGTTGCTGATCAACGGCCTGATCGATGAACGCCAGGCCCTGCGCGACAACGTACTGCGCGACATTGCCCAAAGTGCCAGCTTCGACCAACAGCTCAGCGGCCCGCTGCTGGTGGTGCCGTACCGCAAGTACCAGCGCCGCTGGATCGAAAAGGACGGCGAGCGCACACAGGAAACCAGCACCATTGCCGGCCACCTGTACTTCCTGCCGGAAACGTTCGACGCCGACTTGGGCGTGGACACCGAACTGCGTGCCCGCGGCATCTACCAGGCCCGGCTGTTCCACGCCAAGGGGCGTATCAGCGGCCGTTTCAAGCTCCCGGAGCGCTGGGGCATCGACAAGGACTTCGACGACTACCGCTTCGACAAACCCTTCCTGGTGGTGGGCATCAGCGATATCCGCGGCATCGAGAATGGCCTGGAGCTGAGCTTGGACGAACACAAGGTGCCGTTCGAGGCTGGCACCCAGCTCGACTGGATGCGCGGTGGCGTGCATGCCAGCCTGCCGGGGCTGGACGGCATGCAGGCACGGGAATTCAGCTACGGCTTCGACCTTGCATTACAGGGCACCGGCCAGTTGCACATCGTGCCGGTGGGGCGCACCAGCAACGTGGACATGCGCGCCAACTGGCCGCATCCGAGTTTTGTCGGCAACTACCTGCCCAACCGCCGTGACATCGATGCCCAGGGCTTCAGCGCCCACTGGCAGACGTCGTTCTTCGCCACCAACCTTGAGGATGCCCTGCGCCAGTGCGCCACCGCCGGGCAGTGCGCAGATTTCAGCGAGCGCAGCTTCGGCGTGAGCTTTGTCGACCCGGTGGACCAGTACCTGAAAAGTGAGCGGGCGATCAAATACGCGTTGCTGTTCATTGCGCTGACCTTCGCCGGCTTCTTTCTGTTCGAGGTGTTGAAGAACCTGAGTGTGCACCCGGTGCAGTACATCCTGGTCGGCGTGGCGCTGGCGTTCTTCTACCTGCTGCTGCTGTCGTTGTCCGAGCACATTGGCTTTGGCCTGGCGTACGGGCTGTCGGCTTCGGCGTGTGTGCTGCTGATCGGCTTCTACCTGAGCCATGTGTTGCGCAGCCTGGGACGAGGGGTCGGGTTTGCGGCTGGGTTGGCGGCGCTGTATGCGCTGCTTTATGGACTGCTGAGTGCCGAAGACTATGCACTGCTGATGGGATCGCTGCTGTGCTTTGGCTTGCTGGGGGTGTTCATGGTGCTGACCCGTCGGCTGGACTGGGCGCGGGTGGGGAGGTCGGCATGAGGGAGGACAGAGAAATCGGGCGGTGGCTGGCCCTGAGGATTGGGCAGCTGTTTCCTGCATTACCTAGGTGAAGCTTTCGCGGGCACGCCCGCTCCCACAGCACTCTACCTGTGGGAGCGGGCGTGCCCGCGAAGAGGCCCTGTCAGGTAACTGGAGATGTGGCGACCATCGACGGCCGCTTGGCCACTTCGGCATACCAGGCAGCCAGGCCTGGCTGGCGTTCCCGCCAACCAAACTCCGGCTGACGCAAATCCAGATACCCCAGCGCACAGGCCACGCCAATCGCCGCCAGGTCGAACCTGGACATCAGCTCGGGCAGGTGCTCCTGCTCCAGGTTGGCCAGGCTACGGCGGATCTTGTCACTCTGCGCCTGCAACCAGCCATCCCAGCGTTTATCCTCTGGCCGCAAGAAGCTTTCATAGCGCGAGGACACCGCCGCATCCATGATCGCATCGGCCTGCGACACCAGGGTCATGCGCCGCCAGCGCGCCGAGCCTTCACGGGGCAGCAGTGGCAGGCCGACGTGTTGCAGGTCGAGGTACTCGCAGATCACCCGGCTGTCATGCAGCACGGTGCCGTCGTCCAGGCGCAGGGCCGGGATCTTGCCGATCGGGTTGTCCTGGTTGAGCTGCGGGTCGCCGCTCACCGGGCTGATGTTTACCGCTTGCAGCTTTACCCGCTCAAGCTGCGAGGTCTCGTGCAGCACCACCATGACCTTGCGCACAAAAGGTGACAAGGGCGAGTGGAACAGGGTCATCGTGGTCATGGTTCAGTTGCCTTGCAGGCTGGGTGGCAGGCATACACCGGTGCCGCCGATGCCGCAGTAGCCGTCCGGGTTCTTGGCCAGGTACTGCTGGTGGTACGCCTCGGCGAAATACACGGTCGGTGCCTGGTCGATTTCGGTGGTGATTTCACCAAAGCCGGCTTTGGTCAGTTCGGCCTGGTAGGCGTCGCGGCTGGCCTTGGCCTGTTCCAGCTGTTCAGGGCTGGTGCAGTAGATGGCCGAGCGATACTGGGTGCCGACGTCGTTGCCCTGGCGCATGCCTTGGGTGGGGTTGTGCAGTTCCCAGAACATCGCCAGCAGCTCGCGGTAGCTGACCTTGTCTTTGTCGAACACCACCAGCACCACTTCGGTGTGGCCGGTCAGGCCCGAGCAGACTTCTTCGTAGGTAGGGTGCGGGGTGAAACCGCCGGCGTAGCCGACCACGGTGCTGACCACGCCTTCGCGCTGCCAGAAGCGCCGCTCCGCGCCCCAGAAGCAACCCAGGCCGAAGATGGCGAAGTCGATGGCGCCTTCAAAGAAGGGGCCGAGCAGCGGGGTGCCTTCGAACACGTAGTGGAACTCGGGCAGGCTCATTGGCGTTTCGCGGCCAGGCAGGGCCTGCTCCGCAGTTGGCATGACGTTTTTGTTCACCAGGATTTCCGAACGCAGGACCATGGCCGTTCCTCTGTGTTTATTCAGTGGGATAGGTGTTTGGGCATTCGCGGGCAGGCCCGCTCCCACAGGTACAGCACAGGTTCCAACGATTGTGGTGTTCCTGTGGGAGCGGGCGCGCCCGCGAAAGGGCCCGAATGGGTCCTATAGTGCCCGAGGTTTGAGCTGCTGTCAGGCCACTGGTCCGCGCGGATAACGCTTCAGCCGTTCGGCCAGCTCGCGCCCAGGGATCGGCCGGTCGAACAGGTAGCCCTGGCCCACGTCGCAGCGGTGCCGGCGCAGGAACGCCAGTTGCTCCGGCGTCTCGATACCCTCGGCCACCACCTTCAGCTTGAGGTTGTGGGCCATGGCCACCACCGCCGAGGTGATTTCCATGTCGTCCTGGTTATCCGGGATTTCGTTGATGAAGCTACGGTCGATCTTGAGGATGTCGATCGGAAACTTCTTCAGGTAGCTCAGCGATGAATAACCGGTACCGAAGTCGTCCATGGCAAGGGTCAGCCCCAAGGCCTTCAGCTCGTCCAGCTGGCGGTGCGTGTCTTCGCTGGCTTCCAGCAGCAGGCCTTCGGTCAGCTCCAGCTCCAGCAAGTGCGGGGGCAGGGCTTCTTCCTTGAGGATGCTGCTGATTGATGCCACCAGGTCCGGGTCGGAGAACTGCTTGGGCGACAGGTTGATGGCCACGTGCAGGTTGCCCAGGCCGGCCTCACGCAGTTGCTTGCTCATGCGGCACGACTGGCGGACCACCCACTTGCCGATGGGTATGATCAGGCCGGTTTCCTCGGCCACGCTGATGAACTGGTCCGGGCGGATCATGCCGCGCTCGGGGTGGTTCCAGCGCAACAACGCTTCCAGCCCCAGCAGGCGGCCGCTGCGCAGGCAGATCTTGGGCTGGTAGAACACCTCCAGCTCGTTCTGGGTCAGGGCGCGGCGCAGGTTGTTCTCGACGAACAGCTTGTAGCTGGCCTCGGCGTTGAGCACTTCAGTAAACACCTGCACCTGGTGCTTGCCGTTGGCCTTGGCCTTGTGTAGCGCAAGGCCTGCGTTCTTCATCAGGCTGGCCGGGTCGGTGCCATGCAGCGGCGCGCAGGCCAGGCCTACCGAGGCGGTGACGTTGATCAGCTGGTTGTCGACGAACATGGGTTTGTCGAGTGTGCTCAGCAACTGCAAGGCAACGCCCTGGCCATCTTGCAGGCTGGTGTCGTCGAGCAGCACGGCGAACTCGTTACTGGCAAAGCGCGCCAGGATGCCACCGCTGTGCAGGCTGTTGCGCAGGCGCCGGGCCAGGCTGATCAGCAGCTTGTCGCCGGTCTGGTGGCCGAGGCTGTCGTTGATGCGCTTGAAGTTGTCGATGTCCACCAGCAGCAGGCACATCGCGCTTTCGCCATCACGGACAAAGCGCTCGTCCAGGCTGCGGATGAACGCCGGGCGGTTGCCCAGGTTGGTCAGGTTGTCGGTGTAGGCCAGGCGCTCGATGCGCTGCTGGGCCAGCTTGGTCTGGGTGACGTCTTCGTAGATGCCGATGTAATGGGTCAGCTCACGATTGTCGCCGTACACCTTGGAAATCGACAGTTGGCCCCAGTAGGGCTCCAGGTTCTTGCGCCGGCTCTTGAACTCACCCTGCCAGCTATTACCCATGGCCAGGCTGGAGGGCGAGTCGAACAGCAGTTCGCTCAGGTTTTCCAGTGCAGGCAGTTCGCCCAGGTGGCGGCCTTGCACTTCGTCAGTGCTGTACTGGGTGATGGCGGTGAAGCTCGGGTTCACGTACTCCACCCGGCCATCACGATTGACCAGCAGGAAGGCGCTGGCGCTTTGCTCCACTGCACGCTGGAACAAGTGCAATGCGCTGGCGGCAGCGCGCCGGTTGTGGTTGGTGATGACCTGGGCGAACTGGTCGGCCAGCTCGCCGGCAAAGGCGATTTCGTCCGATTGCCAGGCCCGTGGTTGGCCGCTCTGCTCCAGGCACAGCACGCCGACCACCTGGCCATCAACGCGGATACTGGCATCGAGCATGGCCTTGTTTTCCGGGCGCAGGCTTTGCGTCAGGGCGCGGGTGCGTGGGTCGTGGCCGGCGTTGTGGGCGTCGATGGCGCGGCTGGCGTGCAGCGCCTCGAGGTAGTCGGGGAAGCGGCTGGCATCGATAGCTTCAGGCTGGCGATGCTCCTGTGCGTCACGGTACCAGGCGGTGATCGGTTCCAGGCGCTGGTCGTCCAGGTGCCAGATGCTGGCGCTGTCGACCTTGTAGATTTCGCAGGCGCTTTGGGTGATCAGCTGGGCGGCTTCCAGCAGGGAGTTCTCGGCACTGTAGCGCTGACGCGCCAGGCGCAGGATGAGGTCCTGCTGACCGCGTACGCGCTCCAGGTGTTCCAGTTGTTCTTGCTGGGCACGCTGGTTCAGTTGCAGGGCCAGTTGCAGGCGGTTGTCGCGCGACTCCAGGTCGCTGGCGCTCTCGCCAGGGTCGTCGGGCTGGTCGTCGAGCACGCTCATGTAGCCGCGCAACAGCTGGCGGTTGTGCTGCTTGTAGGCTTCACCGGTCTCCAGCAGGCGCAGCAACTTGCCTGGCGTGTGCAGGGAGTAGCGCACGCGGTAGTAGCCGCGCTGGGCCAGTTGCAGCTGGATCTCGTCGTGCAGCCGGTAACGGGCCTCGGGTTCCATCAGGCTGGCGTACGGCGCGTCCACCAGGGCACACAGGTCGGCGGCGTGCAGGCCAAAATGGCGCTCGCAGGCCGGGTCCAGGTAGAGCATGGCCCAGGTGGCTTCGTTGAGCCTTTCGAAACGCAGCATACCGAGCCGCGAGGGCACGGGTAACGGCGTGACGACCTCGGCCGCCACACGGCTGGCGGCATCGGTTTGGCTTTTCATCGAAGACTCGCTTGAACAGGGAGCGCGGCCATGTAGCGGCAGCGGATTCGGCAAGGTTGCATCATGTCCCGAGGGCTGGCAAGCGGCCATGCTTGATGCTGTGGACAGGTTATCGGCGGGTGGGGCGGAAAACTTAGATCGCCTTGGGGTTTTTGCCGCCTGGGAGATCGAGCGCCGCCCGCGCGGCGCTCGATCTCCCAGGCGCCGAATACTTTCGCCGGACAAAAAAAGCCCCGCCAATTGACGGGGTTGAGGTACGAGCGTGGCAGCTCGAAAAGGGTACCGCCCCTCCGGGGAGGGGCAGCGGGCTGCCTTACAGCAGCATGGTGCGGATATCGCCCAGCACGTCGCCCAGACGCTTGGTGAAGCGCGCGGCGGCAGCGCCGTTGATCACACGGTGATCGTAGGACAGCGACAGCGGCAGCATCAGCTTCGGCTGGAAGGCCTTGCCATCCCACACTGGCTGCATGGTCGCCTTCGAGACGCCCAGAATAGCCACTTCCGGCGCGTTGACGATCGGCGTGAAGCCGGTGCCGCCAATGTGGCCGAGGCTGGAGATGGTGAAGCAGGCACCTTGCATATCGTCGGCCGACAGCTTTTTGGTGCGCGCCTTCTCGGCCAGTGCAGCGGCTTCGGCAGCCAGTTGCAGCAGGCTCTTCTGGTCGACGTTTTTGATCACAGGGACCAGCAGGCCGTCCGGGGTGTCCACGGCGAAGCCGATGTGCACGTATTTCTTGCGGATGATGGCTTTGCCGCTTGGTGCCAGCGAGCTGTTGAAGTCCGGCAGTTCCTTGAGCAGGAAGGCGCAGGCCTTGAGCAGCAGTGGCAGCACGGTCAGCTTCACGCCAGCTTTTTCGGCCACGGCCTTCTGTGCAACGCGGAAGGCTTCCAGCTCGGTGATGTCGGCGGAGTCGAACTGGGTAACGTGCGGTACGTTCAGCCAGCTGCGGTGCAGGTTGGCGGCACCGACCTGCATCAGGCGGGTCAGGGCCACTTCTTCCACTTCACCGAACTTGCTGAAGTCCACTGCAGGGATCGGCGGGATGCCAGCGCCACCGGTTGCACCGGCGGCAGCCGGGGCTTCCTTGGCCTTTTGCATCATCGCCTTGACGTAAACCTGCACGTCTTCTTTCAGGATGCGGCCGTGCGGGCCGGTCGCAGCAACTGCGCCCAGCTCGACACCGAATTCACGGGCCAGCTGACGAACAGCCGGGCCTGCGTGAACCTTGGCGTTGTTGCCAGCAGCCGGTGCGGTAGCAGCCGGTGCAGGGGCAGCAGCAGGGGCAGCAGCTGCAGGCGCGGCGGCCGGAGCAGCCTCGGCCTTGGCTGGCGCCGGGGCAGCAGCTGGGGCCGGGGCAGCAGCCGGGGCAGCGCCCGCCACTTTCAGCTTGAAGATCAGGTCGCCAGTGCCGACTTCGTCTTCCAGCTTGCACAGTACTTCTTCGACCACGCCAGCGGCAGGCGACGGGATCTCCATGGAGGCCTTGTCGGATTCCAGGGTGATCAGCGACTGGTCGGCTTCGACGGTGTCGCCGACCTTGACCAGCACTTCGATGATCTTGGCCTTGCCCGACGAACCGATATCCGGCACGTGGATGTCCTGCACGCTGGCAGCAGCCGGGGCTGCGGCCGGAGCAGCAGGAGCGGCCTCAGCGGCAGGCGCTGGCGCAGCTGCCGGGGCAGCGGCCGCGGCCGGAGCCTCAGGCGCCGCAGCAGCGGCACCCTCAGCTTCCAGCACCAGCAGCTCGTCGCCTTCTTTCAGGCGGTCGCCCAGCTTGACCTTCAGTTCCTTGATGACGCCGGCCTTGGGAGCCGGGATCTCCATGGAGGCCTTGTCGGACTCCAGGGTCAGCAGGCTCTGGTCAGCCTCGATACGGTCACCGACCTTGACGAACAGCTCGATGATTTCACCTTCACCGCTGCCGATGTCAGGTACGCGAATGAGTTCGCTCACTTAAAAATACTCCTCAGCAGTCCAGTGGGTTGCGCTTGTCCGGGTCGATGCCGAACTTGACGATGGCGTCAGCCACAACCTTGGGTTCGATCTCGCCACGGTCAGCCAGGGCTTCCAGGGCAGCCAGTACCACGAAGTGGCGGTCGACTTCAAAGAAGTGACGCAGCTTCTTGCGGCTGTCGCTGCGACCGTAACCGTCGGTACCCAGGACCTTGAACTCTTTGCTCGGCACCCACTGGCGAATCTGCTCGGCGAACAGCTTCATGTAGTCGGTGGAGGCGATGACCGGGCCTTTGCGACCGTTCAGGCACTGCTCGACGTAGGTCTGCTGTGGCTTCTGGCCAGGCTTCAGGCGGTTGGCGCGCTCTACGGCCAGGCCGTCGCGACGCAGTTCGTTGAAGCTGGTGACGCTCCACACGTCGGCACCGACGTTGAACTCTTCACGCAGGATCTTCGCCGCTTCGCGGACTTCGCGCAGGATGGTGCCGGAGCCCATCAGCTGTACGTGGTGCGCGGCTTCGCGGGTGTCTTCTTCCAGCAGGTACATACCCTTGATGATGCCTTCCTCGACACCGGCCGGCATGGCTGGCTGCTGGTAGGATTCGTTCATCACGGTGATGTAGTAGAAGATGTCCTGCTGCTCTTCGGTCATCTTCTTCATGCCGTCCTGGATGATCACCGCCAGCTCATAGCCGTAGGTCGGATCGTAGGTGCGGCAGTTCGGGATGGTACCCGCCATCATGTGGCTATGACCGTCTTCGTGCTGCAGGCCTTCACCGTTCAGGGTGGTACGGCCGGCGGTACCGCCGATCAGGAAGCCACGGGTGCGGCTGTCGCCAGCGGCCCAGGCCAGGTCGCCAATGCGCTGGAAGCCGAACATCGAATAGAAGATGTAGAACGGCAGCATCGGCTGGTTGTGGCAGCTGTACGAGGTACCGGCAGCGATGAACGACGACATGGCGCCGGCTTCGTTGATGCCTTCCTCGAGAATCTGGCCCTTCTTGTCTTCGCGGTAGAACATCACCTGGTCTTTATCGACTGGCTCGTAGAGCTGGCCGACCGACGAGTAGATGCCCAACTGGCGGAACATGCCTTCCATACCGAAGGTACGGGCTTCGTCCGGGATGATCGGCACGATGCGCTGGCCGATTTCCTTGTCCTTGACCAGCTGCGCCAGAATACGCACGAAGGCCATGGTGGTGGAGATTTCGCGGTCGCCCGAGCCGTCCAGGATCGCTTTCAGCGTTTCCAGGGATGGGGTCGGTACGCTGAAGCTCTTGGCACGGCGCTGTGGTACGAAGCCACCCAAGGCTGCGCGGCGCTCGGCCAGGTACTTGGCTTCGGCAGAACCTTCTTCCGGCTTGAAGAACGGCAGGTTCTCAAGGTCGGCATCCTTGACCGGGATGTCGAAGCGGTCACGGAAGTGACGCAGGCTCTCAACGTCGACCTTTTTGGTGTTGTGCGCAGTGTTCTTGGCTTCGCCAGCACCGGTGCCGTAACCCTTGATGGTCTTGGCCAGGATGACGGTCGGCTGCTCTTTGTGGTTCACAGCCTGGTGGTACGCCGCGTAGACCTTGTACGGGTCGTGGCCGCCACGGTTGAGCTTCCAGATCTCGTCGTCGGACAGGTCTTCGACCATGGCCTTGAGCTCTGGGGTGTTGAAGAAGTTCTCACGAACGTACGCGCCGTCTTTGGCTTTGTAGTTCTGGTACTCGCCGTCGATGACTTCGTCCATGCGGCGCTGCAGGGCACCGTTGGTGTCCTTGGCCAGCAGTGGGTCCCAGAAACGGCCCCAGACCACTTTGTTGACGTTCCAGCCGCCGCCACGGAACACGCCTTCGAGTTCCTGGATGATCTTGCCGTTGCCACGAACCGGGCCGTCGAGGCGCTGCAGGTTGCAGTTGATGACAAAGATCAGGTTGTCCAGTTTCTCGCGGCCGGCCAGGGCGATTGCGCCCAGGGATTCCGGCTCGTCGCACTCGCCGTCACCCATGAAGCACCAGACTTTCTGCTTGCCGGCCGGGATGAAACCACGGGCTTCCAGGTACTTCATGAAGCGCGCCTGGTAGATAGCCTGGATCGGGCCCAGACCCATCGATACGGTCGGGAACTGCCAGAAGTCAGGCATCAGCCATGGGTGCGGGTACGAAGACAGACCGTTGCCGTCGACTTCCTGACGGAAGTTGTTCATCTGGTCTTCGTTGATGCGGCCTTCCATGAAGGCGCGAGCGTAGACGCCCGGCGAAGCGTGGCCCTGGAAGAAGATCAGGTCGCCGCCGTGTTCTTCGGTCGGGGCCTGGAAGAAGTAGTTGAAACCGATGTCGTACAGGGTGGCGCTGGAGGCGAAGCTGGAGATGTGTCCGCCCAGGTCCGAGTCTTTCAGGTTGGTGCGCATGACCATGGCCAAGGCGTTCCAACGCACCATCGAGCGAATGCGGCGTTCCATGAACAGGTCGCCAGGCATGCGTGCTTCGTGGGTGACAGGGATGGTGTTGCGGTATGGCGTGGTGATCGCATACGGCAGCTGGGAGCCACTGCGGGTGGCCAGCTCGCCCATACGGGTCATCAGGTAATGAGCGCGGTCTTCGCCTTCTTTGTCGAGGACCGACTCCAGGGCATCCAGCCATTCCTGGGTTTCGATTGGATCGAGGTCTTGCATGGCTTGCTCCAGGGCGGAAAGGCAACCAGAATCGATTGCCTGAGATTGCGACTGGCCTTATGGGCAGACGTCGTGAATTCTTGGAATACCGGGGTGTCATCCGGCGCCGTGTAGTTTTACTACATTTGCTTGCGCATTTCATGCTTTTGCACGACATGAGTAGTAGTAAAACTACATTTCTGCGACGTTTGGTCGCACCTTGGCTTGTGAGGAAAAACGTTCATGGTGGTTGGCATTGTGATGCGAACGGGTACTTCTTGATGTTTGTTGCCAAGTTTTCGTTTTTTTCAGCTATTTCCAACTTTTGTACGACAGTCCAACCGTGGTCCGGCTTCCCCTTGGCCGCTTTTTCCCTTCTATTTCACGCCGATCAAGGATAGACCATGCGCCTGCCTTTGCCGTCCGATCTGCCCGCCACCCTCCAGCCACTGGTCGCTCGCAACCAGCAATTCCTGAGCGATGCAGTGGCCGCTCACCCTGACCTCGACCTGAACGCCTGGAGCACGGTGCACCGGCAACAATTCGATCAGGTTGCTGCCGCCAGCGACTTTGTTCTGGGCCTGGCCCAGCGCGAGCCAGCCATGCTCTTCGATCTGCTGGCCAGTGGCGAGCTGGAGCGGGGTTATGCGCCGGGGCAACTGCGCGGGCAAATCGCGGCGGCTGCCCAGGCTGCGCAAAGCGACGACGAGCTGGCACGTAACCTGCGCCGCGCGCGCAACCGCCAGCAGCTGCGCATCATCTGGCGCGACATCACCCGCCAGGCGGCGCTTGGCGAAACCTGCCGCGACCTGTCTGACCTTGCCGATGCCGCCATCGACGAAGCCTACCAATGGTTGTACCCGCGCCATTGCCAGCAGTTCGGCACCCCCATCGGCAACCGCAGCGGCCAGCCGCAGCACATGGTGGTGCTGGGCATGGGCAAGCTGGGGGCGGTGGAGCTGAACCTGTCGTCGGACATCGACCTGATCTTCGGTTTCCCCGAAGGCGGTGAAACCGAAGGGGTAAAGCGCTCGCTGGAAAACCAGGAGTTCTTCACCCGCCTTGGCCAGCGGCTGATCAAGGCGCTGGACCCGGTGACCGTCGACGGCTTCGTGTTCCGCGTCGACATGCGTCTGCGCCCCTATGGCTCGGCCGGCGCACTGGTGCTCAGCTTCAATGCCCTGGAGCAGTACTACCAGGACCAGGGCCGTGACTGGGAACGCTACGCGATGATCAAGGCACGGGTGGTGGCGGGCGACCAGGCGGCCGGCGCGCAGTTGCAGGAAATGCTGCGGCCGTTCGTGTACCGCCGGTACCTGGATTTTTCCGCAATCGAAGCGCTGCGCACCATGAAGCAGCTGATTCAGCAGGAGGTGCGGCGCAAGGGCATGGCCGACAACATCAAGCTGGGTGCCGGCGGCATCCGCGAAGTGGAGTTTATCGCCCAGGCCTTCCAGCTGATCCACGGCGGGCGCGACCTCAGCCTGCAGCAACGGCCGTTGCTCAAGGTGCTGGCCACCCTCGAGGGGCAGGGTTACCTGCCGCCGGCGGTGGTGGCCGAGCTGCGCGAGGGGTATGAGTTCCTGCGTTATACCGAGCACGCCATCCAGGCCATCGCCGACCGGCAGACGCAAATGTTGCCTGAAGGCGAAACGGACCAGGCGCGGGTGGCTTATATGCTCGGCTTTGCCGACTGGCACAGCTTCCACGACCAGCTGATGTACTGGCGTGGCCGTATCGACTGGCACTTCCGCCAGGTGATCGCCGACCCGGATGACGAAGACGGTGAGGGCGAACTGGTGGTGGGGGGCGAATGGTCGCCGCTATGGGAGCAGGCGCAGGACGAGGAAGCCGCTGGCCGGCAGTTGGAAGAGGCCGGGTTCAAGCAGCCCGTCGAAGCCCTGCGGCGTCTGGCCGGCCTGCGCTCCAGCCCGCAGCTGCGCTCGATGCAGCGTATCGGCCGTGAGCGCCTGGATGCCTTCATCCCACGGCTGCTGGCCCAGGCGGTGGAGCATGACAATCCTGACCTGGTGCTTGAGCGTGTGTTGCCGCTGGTCGAGGCGGTGGCGCGGCGGTCTGCCTACCTGGTACTGCTGACCGAAAACCCCGGCGCTTTGCGCCGTCTGCTGACGTTGTGCGCTGCCAGCCCGTGGATTGCCGAGCAAATTGCGCTGTACCCGCTGTTGCTCGACGAGCTGCTCAATGAAGGCCGCTTGTTCAGCCCGCCACTGGCCCCGGAGCTGGCCAGCGAGTTGCGCGAACGCCTGACGCGCATCCCCGAGGACGACCTGGAGCAGCAGATGGAAGCGCTGCGCCACTTCAAGCTGGCGCACAGCCTGCGTGTGGCTGCTTCGGAAATAAGCGGCAACCTGCCGTTGATGAAAGTCAGCGACTACCTGACCTGGCTGGCCGAGGCCATCCTCGACCAGGTGCTCGCCCTGGCCTGGCGCCAGACCATGGCCCGCCACGGCCAGCCCAAGCGCAGCGACGGCAGCCTGTGCGACCCAGGGTTCATCATCATTGGTTACGGCAAGGTCGGCGGCCTGGAGCTGGGCCACGGCTCGGACCTGGACCTGGTGTTCATCCACGACGGCGACCCGCAGGCGGAAACCGACGGCACCAAGCCCATCGACAGTGCCCAGTTCTTCACCCGCCTGGGCCAGCGCATCATTCACCTGCTGACCACCCAGACCAACTCGGGCCAGCTGTACGATGTGGACATGCGCCTGCGCCCGTCCGGTGCTGCCGGCCTGCTGGTCAGTTCGCTGGGCGCCTTCGAGCGCTATCAGCAGAACGAAGCCTGGACCTGGGAGCACCAGGCCCTGGTGCGGGCCCGCGTGCTGGTGGGTTGCAAGCAGGTGGGCACGGCGTTCGAAGGCGTGCGCGCCAAGGTACTGGGCCAGGCGCGCGACCTGGAAAAACTGCGCACCGAAGTGAGTGAAATGCGCGCCAAGATGCGCGGCAACCTCGGTACCAAGGCCACGGCTGCCGGTACTGCGGCCAACGCCTTCGAGGCCGGTGTGCCCTTCGATATCAAGCAGGATGCCGGCGGTATCGTCGATATCGAATTTATGGTGCAATACGCCGCTTTGGCCTGGTCTCATGACCACCCGGCCATACTCCGATGGACCGATAACATCCGCATTCTGGAAGAGCTGGAGCAGGCGAACCTGATGCCGGCCAGTGACGCGGTGCTGTTGCGTGAAGTGTACAAGGCGTTCCGCTCGGCCTCGCACCGCCAGGCCCTGCAGAAGCAGGCCTGGGTGATCGATGCGACGCAGTTTGCCGATGAACGCCGTGAAGTGCGGCGGATCTGGGGTGAACTGGGGTTGACTTGAGATTGTTGGGGCCGCTTTGCGGCCCATTCGCGGCACAAGGCCGCTCCCACATGGGAATGCGATCTCCTGTAGGAGCGGCCTTGTGCCGCGAATGGTCTGCAAAGCAGCCCTGAAGGCTCATGCCTCACCACCGGTGGTACACTGTCCGCCACATAGCCTGAATATAAAGAGGGGAGGCCAGGCTGTACCGCAGCCTGTAGCCTCCCCGAGCGTTTCTGGACTAAGCATGAGAATACTGATCATTGGCCCCAGCTGGGTCGGCGACATGGTGATGGCGCAGACCTTGTTCCAGTGCCTGAAACAGCAGCACCCCGACTGCGTGATCGACGTGCTGGCCCCCGAGTGGAGCCGGCCGATCCTGGAGCGTATGCCCGAAGTCCGTCAGGCCTTGAGCTTCCCGCTCGGCCACGGCGCGCTGGAACTGGCCACGCGCAGGCGCATCGGCAAATCCCTGGTCGGCCAGTACGACCAGGCCATCCTGCTGCCCAACTCGATGAAGTCGGCATTGGTGCCGTTCTTCGCTGGCATCCCCAAGCGCACCGGCTGGCGCGGCGAAATGCGCTTCGGCCTGCTGAACGATGTGCGCAAGCTGGACAAGGCCCGCTACCCGCTGATGATCGAACGCTTCATGGCCTTGGCGTACGCGCCCGGGGCCGAGTTGCCGCAGCCGTACCCGCGCCCCAGCCTGCAGATCGAAGCGCAAAGCCGCGAGGCTGCGCTGGCCAAGTTCGGCCTGGAGCTGGACCGCCCGGTACTGGCGCTGTGCCCTGGCGCCGAGTTCGGCGAGGCCAAGCGTTGGCCAGTCGAGCATTACGCGGCCGTGGCCGATGCGATGATCCGCCAGGGCTGGCAGGTATGGCTGTTCGGCTCGAAGAACGACCACCCGGTCGGCGAGCAGATCCGTGACCGGCTGATCCCGGGATTGCGCGAAGAATCCTCCAACCTGGCCGGTGAGACCTCGCTGGCCGAGGCCATCGACCTGATGTCCTGTGCCCATGCCGTGGTGTCCAACGACTCCGGCCTGATGCACGTGGCCGCCGCACTGAACCGCCCGCTGGTGGCGGTGTACGGCTCCACATCGCCCGGCTTTACTCCGCCGCTGGCCGACCAGGTGGAGGTGGTGCGCACCGGTATCGAGTGCAGCCCATGCTTCGACCGGACCTGCCGTTTCGGCCACTACAACTGCCTGCGCCTGCTGGACCCCGGCAAAGTCATCGCCGCCCTGCACAGCCTGAGCGGGCCGGACCTGATCGATACCGTGGCCGAGGTCGACTAAGTGCGGGTACTGATCATCAAGACTTCGTCGTTGGGTGATGTGATCCACACCCTGCCGGCGCTCACCGATGCCGCCCATGCCATCCCGGGCATCCGTTTCGACTGGGTGGTGGAGGAAGGCTTCGCTGAAATCCCCGGCTGGCACCCTGCGGTCGACCAGGTTATACCGGTGGCCATCCGCCGCTGGCGCAAGAACCTTTGGCAGACCCTCAAGAGTGGCGAGTGGAAGGCGTTCAAACAGCGTGTGCGCGAGCGCAAGTACGACCTGGTGATTGACGCCCAGGGCTTGGTCAAGTCGGCTTGGCTCACCCGCTACGTGAAGGCCCCGGTCGCCGGCCTGGACCGCTACTCGGCCCGCGAAGGCTGGGCCAGCCGCTTCTATGACCGGCGCCTGTCGGTTGCCACCGGCCAGCACGCGGTGGAGCGGGTGCGCCAGCTGTTTGCCATGGCCCTGGCCTACGACTTGCCAGAGGGCATAGGCGATTACGGGCTGGACCTGGAGCGCCTGCAGCTGCCGCCAGCAGCGCCTTACGTGGTGTTTTTGCATGGCACCACCTGGGCGACCAAGCATTGGCCCGAAGCCTACTGGCGCGAGCTGGCCGAGCGCATGGGCCGGCGCAAGCTGGAAGTGCGCCTGCCTTGGGGCAACGCCGCCGAGAAGGCGCGGGCCGAGCGCATTGCACAGGGCTTGAACAACTGCCAGGTGCTCCCCAAATTGAACCTTGCCGGGGTTGCCCGTGTATTGGCGGCGGCAAAAGCCTGTGTGGCGGTCGATACCGGCCTTGGCCACCTGGCTGCGGCACTCGATGTGCCGACCATTTCGCTGTTCGGCCCGACCAACCCGGGCCTGACCGGTGCCTACGGACGGACCCAGATTCACCAGGCCAGTGACTGGCCTTGCGCTCCCTGCCTGCAGAAGAAGTGCACCTATAAACCGAGCGCCGACGACCTGCGCCGGTTCGATCTGAAACGCGAGTGGCCGCTGTGCTTCACTCGCCTGAATCCCGAGCATGTGGCGGGCCGCTTGAGCGCGTTGCTGCTGGCTGAGGATGTCCGTTGATGCAACTGGCTTTCGTGCTTTACAAATATTTCCCCTTCGGCGGGCTGCAGCGCGATTTCATGCGCATTGCCCTGGAATGCCAGAAGCGGGGCCACCAGATCCGTGTGTACACGCTGATCTGGGAGGGTGACATTCCGCCTGGCTTCGAGGTGCTGGTGGCGCCGGTCAAGGCCATTTTCAACCACCGTCGCAACGAGAAGCTCAGCGCCTGGATGGCCGCCGACCTGGCCAAGCGCCCGGTCGACCGCCTGATCGGCTTCAACAAGATGCCGGGGCTGGACGTGTACTACGCCGCCGACGGCTGCTTCGAAGACAAGGCGCAGACCCTGCGCGGTGGGCTGTACCGCCGCTGGGGCCGCTACCGGCACTTTGCCGAGTACGAGCGTGCGGTGTTCGCCAAGGACGCCCACACCGAAGTGCTGATGATTTCCGAGGTGCAGCAGCCGCTGTTCATCAAGCATTACGGCACCCCGGTGGAGCGCTTCCACCTGCTGCCACCGGGTATTTCCCAGGATCGCCGCGCGCCGGCCAATGCTGCCGAGATCCGTGCCGAATTCCGCAAGGAATTCGACTTGGGCGATGACGACCTGTTGCTGGTACAGATTGGCTCGGGCTTCAAGACCAAGGGTGTGGACCGCAGCCTCAAGGCGCTGGCCGCGCTGCCATCGGCCCTGCGCAAGCGCACGAAGCTGATGGTGATCGGCCAGGACGACCCCAAGGTGTTCCAGTTGCAGAGCGCCACCCTGGGGCTGGGTGAGCAGGTGCAGTTCCTCAAGGGCCGCAGCGACATCCCGCGTTTCCTGCTGGGTGCCGACCTGCTGATTCACCCGGCGTACAACGAGAACACCGGCACGGTGCTGCTTGAAGCGCTGGTGGCTGGCCTTCCGGTGCTGGTGTCCAAGGTGTGCGGCTACGCCCATTACATTGCCGAGGCCGACTGTGGCCTGGTGCTGGACGAGCCATTCGAACAGGAACAGCTCAACGGCTACCTGCAACGCATGCTGGAAGACCCGCAGGCCCGCGCCAGCTGGTCGCGCAACGGCCTGGCGTTTGCTGAAACCGCCGATCTGTACAGCATGCCGCAGCATGCTGCCGACGTGATCCTGGGGCAGAAAACCGCATGAAGCTGATACTGGCCGAACCGTTCAAGCGCCTGTGGGCCGGGCGTGATGCCTTCGATGCCGTAGAGGCGCTGCAAGGTGAGGTCTATCGCGAGCTGGAAGGGCGGCGCACACTGCGTACCGAAGTGGCTGGCGAGGGCTTTTTCGTCAAGATCCACCGCGGCATCGGATGGGGCGAGATCTTCAAAAACCTGCTCACCGCCAAGCTGCCGGTGCTGGGTGCCGGCCAGGAATGGCGGGCTATCCAGCGCCTGCACGAGGTGGGCGTGCCGACCATGACCGCAGTCGCCTATGGCGAGCGTGGCAGTAATCCGGCCACGCAGCACTCGTTCATCATCACCCAAGAGCTGGCGCCGACCATCAGCCTGGAAGACTTCAGTATCGACTGGCTCAAGCAGCCGCCCGAACCGCGTCTGAAGCGTGCGCTGATCGCCGAAGTGGCAAAAATGACCGGCGGCATGCACCGTGCCGGCGTCAACCACCGCGATTGCTACATCTGCCATTTCCTGCTGCACACCGACCGCCCGGTGACGGCGGATGACTTCAAACTGTCGGTCATTGACCTGCACCGCGCCCAGACCCGGGCGACAATCAGCCGCCGCTGGCGCGACAAGGACCTGGCCGCGCTGTACTTCTCAGCGCTGGACATCGGCCTCACCCGGCGCGACAAGCTGCGCTTTTTGCAGGGGTACTTCCAGCGCCCGCTGCGGCAAGTGCTCAAAGACGAGGCCCGGTTGCTCGCCTGGCTGGAGTGCAAGGCGCAGAAACTCTACGATCGCAAACAACGCTATGGGGACGCGCTCTGATGGCGGGTTGGACACTGGCGCCAGGCTACGAACACCTGGCGGCGGACTTTGGCAGCCTCGATGCGGTATTTGCCCTGCAAGGCGAGCGCCTGACCCGCGACCCGCTCAGCGAAGTGGTGCGCATCGAGCGTGACGGGGTCAATTACTACGTCAAGCGCTACACCGGGGCTGGCAAGCACATGCGCCGCTACCTGGGGCGGCCGCGCATCAAAGCCGAATGGCAGAACCTCAAGCTGTTCGCCAAGTGGGGTATCCCTACTGCCGAAGTGGTGGCCTGGGGCCTGGAACGCAACGGCCTGGCCTTTGGGCGCGGGGCTATGATCACCCGCGAGCTGCCGAACACCGAAGACTTGTCTGCGCTGGCCGAACGCAACGATACACGCCTGGCCGACCGGGCCTGGGTCGACCATCTCAGTCGTCAGCTGGCGCGCCACACCCGGGTCATGCACGAGCACCGCTTTGCCCATAATGACCTGAAGTGGCGCAACCTGCTGGTCGACGACCAGGGCACGCTATTCTTCATCGATTGCCCCACCGGCGACTTCTGGCGCGGCTTCATGTGGCGGCACCGGATGATCAAGGACCTGGCGTGCCTGGACAAGGTGGCCAAATACCACCTGTCGGCCACCCAGCGCCTGCGTTTCTATCTGCAATACCGTGGCCGCGACCGGCTGAATGTGCGCGACAAAAAGCGCATTCGCCAGGTGCTGGGCTTTTTCGAGGGAAGGGAATGACCGATTACCTGGCCAGCGCGGACCTCGCGCTGCTCAAACGCCATGGCCTGGACGACTTCGAGGCGCTGTGGGCGCTGCAACTGGAGGCGGTGGATGAACCCAACACCGGCCGTGGTGGCTGGAGCAGCGTGTTCCGCCTGGAACTCGAAGGCAAGGGGTACTACCTCAAGCGCCAGAGCGACTACCTGACGCGCACCCTGCACCGGCCGTTTGGCGAGCCCACTTTTGCCCGCGAGTTTCGCAACATCAACCGCTATCAGAAGCTGCACATTCCGGCCTTGCAGGCGGTGTTCTATGGCGAGCGCAAGCAAGGCGGCAAGCACCGCGCCATCCTGATGACCCGCGCGCTGGACGAGTGGGCCGATCTCGACAGCCTGTTGGCCCACTGGCCACAGCTGGGCGATGCCGAACGCAATGGCATCCTGCAGGCGTGCGGCCAACTGGCGCGTACCCTGCACAGCGCCGGCCAGGTGCATGGCTGCTTCTATCCCAAGCACATTTTCCTGCGCCAGCGACGAGAAGGCTGGGATGCACAACTGATCGACCTGGAGAAGACCCGGCCATTGCTGTTTGGCATGCGTGACCGCCTCAAGGACCTGGAGCCGCTGCTGCGTCGCGCCCGCGCCTGGAGCGAGGCTGATGTGCGCACGATGCTGGCGACTTACCTGGCGCAGCCGGCTGACAGCACGCTGGTCGATACCTGGCTGCAACGCCTGACGCAACGGCGTCGTGAAAAAGAGGCCCGCTGATGCGTTTGTCTGAACTGAAGGACGCCGGGCGCAGCCCGTCGTTGCCCCTGAGCATCACCCTGGCGGACGCCGCCGGCAGCGCCGAACTGCAACTGCTCAGCCTGCTGCGCGTCCTGCCCGGGCAGCGCTATGTGGGCGCTGGTGTGTGGCGCGGTATCCCGGTGCTGGCCAAGCTGCTGGTGGGCGGCAACGCCGCCCGGCATTTCCAGCGCGAACTGCAAGGTGTGAAATTGCTGGCCGAACATGGCCTGACCACACCGAAGCTGCTGGCCGACGGCCTCAAGGAAGGCGAGGGCGGCTGGCTGCTCTTCGAATTCCTCGACGGCGCTGAGAGCCTGGCCGATGCCTGGGCGGCGGTGGAAAGCCTGCCGGTGCTGGCCGACGAACAACACCTGGTGCTGGGCGAAGCGCTCACGGCTGTCGCGCACATGCACGCTCAGGGCCTTTGGCAGGAAGACCTGCACCTGGACAACCTGCTGCGCCATGGCGGCAAGCTGTACCTGATCGATGGCGCCGGTATCAAGGCTGAAACGCCAGGCCAGCAGCTGTCGCGCCCACGTGTACTGGAAAACCTCGGCGTATTCTTTGCCCAGCTGCCCAAGCGCCTGGAACCTTTCATCGAAGAGCTGCTGGTCCACTACCTGCTGGCCAACGCCGAACATGCGTTGCCACTGGAAGCCCTGCAAAAGCAGGTGGACAAGGTGCGCAACTGGCGCCAGAAGGACTACCTGGACAAAGCGGGCCGCGAATGCAGCCTGTTCAGTGTCCAGCGCACACTCTCGGGGTTGCAGGCGATCCGTCGCAGTGAGGTCGAGGCCATGCAGCCGGTACTGGAGCAGGCCGATGCACTGATCGACAGGGGCCACCTGTACAAGACCGGTGGCGCCGCCAGTGTGGCGCGCATCGAGGTGAACGGTCGCAAGCTTGTGCTCAAACGCTACAACATCAAGAACACCGCGCACTGGTTCAAGCGCTTCTGGCGCCCGAGCCGTGCCTGGCATTCGTGGATCGAAGGCCACCGCCTGGAGTTCCTCGACATCGCTACGCCCAAGCCTTTGGCGGTGCTGGAGCAACGGGTCATGGGGCTGCGCAGCCGTGCCTATCTGGTCACCGAGTATGTCGATGGCCCGGACCTGACGGCATGCTTTGCGCCCTACGTCGAAAATGGCGATGCGCCCGAGGAACAGGTGGATGCGCTGGTGCATGTGATGCAGCAGCTGATTCGCGAGCGCATCAGCCATGGCGACTTCAAGGGCCATAACCTGTTCTGGGACAATGGCCGGTGGTCGCTGATTGACCTCGATGCCATGTGCCAGCACGCGACCCAGCTCAGCTTCGCCCCGGCCTACGCCCGGGATCGGGCGCGGCTGTTGCGAAACTGGCCGAGTGGCAGTGCCTTGTACCAGCGGCTGGACCGGTTATTGCCCAAGCTGGGCGATTAAGGCTGTCGATGCGGGCAGTCAGCGGGCTGGCAGTGGCTGATCTGGCAATGCCAGCCAGTCGCTGCTGCGCCCCGCCTGGCGAACGCGTATCAGCCACTGGCCATTCTCGTGGCGCAATACCGCCCACGGCGCCGCGCCAGCGCTGCTGGCGGCTGCCATCTGCAAGTGGTAACGGTCTGGCAGCAAGTGGCGGCGTAAAGGTAACTGCCCGCCCATGAGCACCAGGTACAGTTGATCTTCAGCCTGGTAGAGCCCCTGTTCGATGTTCAAAGGTGTGCCCGCCAGTGGCGCTTGCAGGTAGCAGTCCTGCAGCAGCTGCGTCAGGTCGGGCAGCCCGTCGTACCAGTGCACCGATGAGTCGATTACCCATTGCCCGTCGGCTCTGCGCTTGAGCGGCTGATGCAGGTAGGCATCTGGTTGGTCAGGGTCGATGGCCCGCCAGCGGTAGCCGTCGAAACTGACCTTGTAGTAGCGGTTGTCGTTGTCCTTGACGAAGTACAGCGACAGCCCGCCAAAGGCCGTGGGCTGTTCGTATACCCCTTCACCGTAGATGCCGTCTATGCGATAGCGCAGGTTGGTGCTGTCCGGTTGCGCCTGGAAGCGCGCGGGCAACGGCAATGGCGGTTGCTTTGGCATGCCACGCAGCGAACGGCGCAGCAGGCCAGAGCCTACATAACTGATCGCTGCATCATTGAGGTGGCTGAAGGCGTTGTAGGCGTGGCGCATCACCCCTTCCACATCCTCCTGCTTGAAGGCCTGCACGCCGTCCCAGATGTCGATGGCCATGCGGCCGATCGACAATGCCAACAGGGCTTGGTTGGGCAGCAGCAGGCTGATGAAGTCCACCAGGCGCCAGCTCAGCGCGATGATCGTTTGCGCATTCACTTCCTGGGTCGTCATGCTGTCGGCATCGGCCTGGGCGATCAGCGCCTGGACCTCGGCCCGGTAATAGACAAAAAACAGGTCATCGTTCACTGCAGGGGTTTTTACATGTGTGCCCAGGCGCCCCTTGTCCAGAAGGCGCTGCACCGTGGCTGCGGGTAGCAATGGCAGGCGCTGTGCAATGTACGCCTTCAGCCCGGGCTGCTGGCGCACAGTACGAAGCAGTTCGCGGGTGGTGCGAAAACGGCGCCATGCCCTGCGGTCCGGGGCATCCGGCGTATACAACACGCATGCCTGGGACTTGTAGGGGGTACTGTTGAGCAGCAGCACACCCTGCAGGGTGTGGCCCATGATGTTCAATTGTCGAACCGTGACCGGGTAGCCCGCCACCGGGGCGCGCAAGGTATTGTGCGGTTGATCCAGCACGGCGCACACCCAGTTGTAACCGTGCTCGAAAGGGTCTTCGCCGAAGTGCCCGGCGTAGCGTGCCTTGACTGCTTCTGCACGCATGCGCGCCAGGTTTACCCGGCTGTGTGCGGCCTGGCGCCACTTGCCGGTTCTGGAACCGATAAGTTGGGTATGCAGGTACATTGCGTAGCTGTCGCCCACGTTCAGTTCCCGGATCATGTTTTTCACATACTCCGCCGTTAGGCCAGGTGGTATGGCACACCCTCGGGCATGGACCATGCGCGCGGTAAGCCAGTAGTCGGTGTCGAACCATGGCAGGTTCTTCAGCGCCAGCTGTTCGAGCGTGTTGCTTTCCTCGACCATTTCCACCATCTCATCGCCCACGCGCTGCATGCCGGCGTAAGTGACGTAGGAGGAGGTGGCGAAGGGATGCATGACAGCGCCGGTACGGCGGGCGCGGACGATACTCACCTGAATCTCGCCCGGATCCGCGTCGTACCCCAGGTCGTAGCTCAGGCGCTCGCGCAGGCGTGCATTGGCCCAGCTCAGCAGGCTGTTGCGTTGCTTGAAGTCGTTGAGGCTAAGCACGCCGGGGGCTGCAGCCCGCTCGGCAGTTGCCACCAGCTCCTGCATGGTCTGCATGATATGGCTCAGGCCTTGCGCGGAGGTATTGCGCAGCCAGTTCGGCAGGTTCTTTTCAAGCAGTTGCGAATAGCGCGTCTGCAGGATGGGTTTGGCGCCGACTTCGTGCCGAAGCGCCATGGCCCTGTTCAGCCGGGCGTGCTGGTCGGTTATGTCGACGCTCCATAACCCGGGATCACTCAACCGCTGGCGCTGGGCTTCGATCACACTGTCGACCTGAGCCTCCAGCAGGCTGTCGGCATACCAGTCATAGCGCAGGCGATGCGACCGGCGCGCGCGGTCTGCCTGTTCCTCAAGGTACAGGTGCAGCAGTGGCCGGCTCTGGAGCGGATCCTCCAGGCGTTCGCAGAGCTCTTTGTGCAGTGCGGCAAGGGAATCGAATGCTTCGATACCCTGTGACAGGCTGCACAGCAAGGCGCTGCCTGCGGCGTCTTCTGCCGTGAGCATGTGGCCCTCGACGGTACTGGCAACGATGACCAGAGTGCCTGGGAGGTAGCTGCGCCAGTTGGGCCGCCGGTCTTCCAGCAGTACGCGGTACACCTGTGGCCGTTCGGCCAGAGGCAAGTGCCTGCGTTGTGAGGGCAATGGCTTCTCCAGGCAGGTGCGCAAGAGTTCGGCTTGCCCGTTGCTCAAGGTCTGGTCGGCCACGCGCAATTCGATTTCGGCCAGCATCAGCGCCTTGCGCAGTATCAGCAATTGCTGCCTGGGCGTGTTGCCCTGTTCATCGGCTGTGGCCCAGAAACTGGCCAGCTCGCCGTGTAGCCAGGTGCGCGTGCCGGAGGTGATGGGTTGGTTGAGGGCGATGGTGGGGAGGCCGTCGAGCAGGTCACCGATGTGTCGGTCGATCTGTTCCAGGTGTTCGAGGGGGCGCATGGGGCTGATCCTTGGTTGAGGAAAACCCCATGCTTGGCAATACCCGCAACTGCGTGGTGGTAGCGGGCTAGCGCCGCCGACGCCAGAACAGCCCGCGCACGCTCAGCAGGGCTGGAAGGCCCAGGCCGGCCCAGGCCAGCACGTCCCAACCACCGTCGCCCAGCAGCGCGGCGAACAGGCCCACGAAGCCCAGCAGGGCAATCAACGCTGGCCAGGCGAAAAGGCGCACAGTGGATTGCGACTGGTGGCTCATGTCCGCGCCTCCCTGGGTTTGCGCTGCTTGCCCCACCACAAGTAGAGGCCGCTGCCGAGCACGATGAGGGTGAGCACATCCAGGACCGCCCACAGTATCTGCATCGGCCGCCCGCCGTAGTCGCCAAAATGCAGCGGCTGCGACAGGCCCATGGCGTCCATGTACCAAGGGCGATCGCCTACGGCAGTCACTGCCAGGGTACGGGCGTCGATCAGCACCGGCGTGAACAGGTGCGAGGTCAGATGGGTGGAGCCGTTCATGAACACCGCGTAGTGGTGCTCGCTGGAAAAGCGCGTGCCGGGGAAGGCAATGAAGTCCGGGCGCATGCCAGGGGCGGCCTGTTCGGCAATCTGCAGCAGGCGTGTGGCTGGCGCGCGGTCGGTGAGCGGCGGGGCATTGCGATACGGTGCGACCATGGTTGCCAGGCTGTCGTTGCGCCAGGCGGCGATGACCAGGTCGGACAGGGCACTGATCACACCGGTCACGCCCACTGTCAACGCCCACGCCAGCGTAACCACGCCGAGCAGGTTGTGCAGGTCGAGCCAGCGCAGGCGGCGGGATTTTTCGTGGCGCACGGTGCCGAACGCCAGGCGGCGCATGAACGGCGCATACAGCACGGTGCCGGAGACGATCGCGACGATGAACAGTATGCCCATGAAGGCCAGCAGCAGCTTGCCGGGCAGGCCGGCGAACATGTCCACGTGCAGGCGCAGCATGACCATCATGAAACCGCCATTGGCGGCCGGCATGGCCACTGCCTCGCCGGTACGGGCGTCGAGCATGAAGGTGTGCGACAGGTTGGGGTCGGTGCCCGCAGTGGCGGCGGTGATGGCGACCACGCCGTTGGGTTCGTCTTCGTCGTAGCCGAAGTACTGCATGACCTCGCCGGGGCGATGCTGTTCGGCTTTCACTACAAGCTGCTGCAGGTCGAGGTGCGGGGTGCCTGCTGGCATTTCGCGCAGCTCGGGGGCGTCGCCGAGCAGGTGTTCGAGTTCGTGGTGGAAGATCAGCGGCAGGCCGGTGAGTGCCAGCAGTAGCAGGAACAGGGTACAGACCAGGCTGCTCCAGGTGTGGACCACGGACCAGCGGCGGATGGTGGGGCTTTTCATCACGGTACCGATTTTGTCTGTTGGAACCTGGGGCCGCAAGGCGGCCCCCGCTCATTCAGAACTTGTAAGTGGCGCTGGCGACAACGCTGCGCTCATCGCCGTAGTAGCAGTAGTACCCGTCGCAAGTAGAGAGGTAATCCTTGTTCAGCAGGTTGGTGGCATTGACCGCCACCGAGGCGCCTTGCAGGCTGCTGTTCAGGCGACCCAGGTCGTAATGCACCGACGCGTCGAATACGGTGTAGGCCTTGGCTTTGCCCAGGTAGGTATTGGCCTGGTCACCGTAGGTGTTGCCGGTGTAACGCGCGCCCAGGCCGATGCCGAAGCCGTCGAGCACGCCCGAGTGCCAGGTGTAGTCGCCCCAGATGGACGCCTGCTGGTTCGGCATCAGCTGCAGGCGGTTGCCTTTGAAATCGCCGTCCTGCACCTCGGACTTGGCCAGGGTGTAGGCGGCAATCACCTTCAGGTTTTCGGTCACATCGGAAACCGCTTCCAGCTCAAGGCCGCGGACTTTCACTTCGCCGGTCTGGCTGGTGATGGTCACCCCACCAACGGTGTCGGTGACCGCGACGTTTTTCTGGGTCAGGTCATACACGGCTGCCGACAGCAGGGTGTTGGAGCCTGGCGGCTGGTACTTCACGCCCAGCTCCCACTGTTTGCCTTCGGTGGGTTTGAGCGGGTTCGTTGCCGACACACTGGCATTGCTGGAGGGCTGGAACGACTCGGCATACGACAGGTACGGCACGAAGCCCGAGTCGAACACATAGCTGATGGCTGCGTTGCCGCTGAACTTCTTGTCCCGCTGGGTACTGGTGGCATCGTCCTGGTTGAAGAACTTGGTGCCGGTATGCACCCAGTCCTCGCGACCGCCCAGCGTCAGGCGCCAGTTGCCGAGTGCCATCTGGTCCTGCACATACAGGCCGGTCTGACGGGTTTTCTGGTTGTAGTCATAAAACGCGGTCGAGCGATCCGGGCGGGTGATCGGCAGCCCGTAGACCGGGTTGTTGACGTTGCTGTCCGGCACGTTGAAGCCGAAGATCGACAGGTAGTTGGTATTGACGCGCTGGTGGTCCAGGCCGATCAGCAGGGTGTGAGTAATGTCACCGGTGGCGAAGTCAGCCTGGAAGTTGTTGTCCACCGCGAACTGGCTGATGTCTTCATCGGTATTGGTCGACATGCGGCTGACTGTGCCGTCGTCTTGCACCGGGCCGCCCGGCGAATAGTAACTGCCAGGGGTGATGGTCTGGAACGACAGGTCCGACTTGGTATAGCGCAGGTTCTGGCGGAACTGCCATACGTCGTTGATGCGGTGTTCGAAGGCGTAGCCCAGCGCGTAGTAAGTGCGGTCGTAGAACTCGTAATCCGGGTCACCCAGGTTCTTGTGGTGCGAGATCTTGCCGAACGGCATGTCGATCTTGGTGCCCTGGATGGGCCGGAACTGGCTGGTGGCGCCGGTATCGTCGCGGGTGAACTGGGTCAACAAGGTCAACGTCGTGTCTTCGTCGATGTTCCAGGTCAGGCTTGGCGCGATGTTGTAGCGCTTGTTGTCGATATGGTCGATTTGTGTGCCGCTGTCACGGATCACGCCGCTGACGCCGTACAGAAAGCGGCCGTCGTCGTCGATCTTGCCAGTGCTGGCGAAGTTGATCTGACGATGGTTGTCGCTGCCATATTGCAGCTCGATCTCATGGGCGCTTTCGGCCTGCGGGCGGCGGCTGACCATGTCGAGCAGGCCGCCGGGCGGGGTTTGGCCATAGATCGAGGAGGCCGGGCCACGCAGCAGGGCGAGGCGGTCGAGGTTCCAGGTTTCGGCTTTGGGGTTGGCGTACACGCCGCGTGGCAGCGGCAGGCCATCGAGGAACTGGGTGGGCTCGAAGCCGCGCACGCGCATCCAGTCATACCGCGTGTCGCTACCGAAACTGGCCGACACGATGCCCGGCATGTAGCGCACGGCGTCATCCAGGCTGTGCACGCCACGGTCTTTCATCTGCTCGCGGGTGGCAATGGAGATGGAGCGGGGGGCTTCCACCAGTGCGGTGTCGGTTTTGGTGCCAGCGGCGGTGCGTTTGGCCAGGTAACCCTCTACCGGCCCCCAGGCACTTTCAGAAACGCTGGCGGCGTCCACGGTGGTTTCTGGTAGCGCCAGGCTGCCATCCGGCACCGCCACCAGGCTGTAGCTGCCCACGGTGCTCTGTTGCAGCTGCAGGCCGGTACCGCGCAGGGCGGCTTGCAGGGCGCCAAGGCCGTCGTACTGGCCGCTCACCGCGGCCGAAGTGCGGCCGCTGACCAGTGCCGGGTCGATGGCCAAGGCGATGCCCGCCTGGCTGGCGATCTGGTTGAGGGTGGTGGCTAGCGGCGCGCTGGGCAGGTTGTAGGCGCGCGCAGTGGATGGCTCGGCGGCGAACAAGGCAGGGCTGGACAGCGGGGCAGCCAAGCCGATGGCCAGGGCCATGAGGCTGGGGCGCAGGATACGATCAACGGCACGGGACATGCGGCGGTTCCTCGACGGGTAAGTGCTTGCTGCTTCCTTGCCGAGCGAGATCTGAAAAGTGACAGGGCGAATCTGAAAAATATTGAGAATTATTTGGAGTGTGTACTGGCCTGTTCGCGTGCAAGCCCGCGAACAGGGCAGTGAAGGTTTACTTGGGAACGACGTTCACCCACCACTGGGTATGCCGCTCGATCTTTACCGGCAAGGCCGGCACCAGCGACTCCAGCGCCAGGTTGGTGTTGGTCAGCGGGAAGCTGCCAGTCACGCGCAGGTCTGCGACTTGCTCGTCTACCCCGAGGTAGCCGCTGCGGTATTTGCCCAGCGCGGCCAGCAGTTCGCCCAGGCGCACGTTGTTCACCACCAGCATGCCACGGGTCCAGGCATCGGCCCCGACCGGTACTGCGCCGACCTGGCCGAGGCCGTTGGCGTTCATCAGCACTTGCTGGCCTTCACGCAGCACTTGTTCATCGCCGCTGTTATGCGGCATGGCGGCGACCGAGGCTTGCAGCACTTCCAGGCGTGTACCGCCGGCTTCGCGGCGCACCAGGAAACGCGTGCCAAGGGGACGCAGGCGACCGTCGTCGGTGCGTACCAGCAGCGGGCGGGGGTCTTGGTGGCCGGTTTCGACCGAGATTTCGCCCTGATGCAGCACGATGACCCGCTGCTCGCCTGCGTAGTCGATGTCTACCGCGGTGTGGGTGTTCAGGCTCAGCAGTGTGCCGTCCTCCAGGCGCAAGGTCCGCAGCTCACCCGTGGCCGTGCGCTGGTCGGCCAGCCAGTAGCTGGGGGCCAGTGACGGTGCGCCGACCCAGGCCAGCAACGAACCGAGCAGGACCATGCTGGCCAGCCCGCTGCCAACTTTACCGATGCGTCGACGCAGGCCGGCGCGCGATTGCAGCAAAGCCTGGCGTGCCGGGCCGGCCGCAGCGCTGACGCGTTGGTCCATGGCCCCGAGCTGACGCCAGGCACGTGCGTGTTCTTCGCTGGCGGCATGCCAGCGCATGAACGCGTTGCGCTCATCCGGCGTGCCGCTGGCGTCGCCGAGGCTGAGTTTCCAGGCGATGGCGTCTTCCAGGACCTGGGACGAAACCGGTGCATTGCTCACGTCGGCTCCCCGTACAGGGCCACA
Organism: Pseudomonas sp. PvP089; assembly: GCF_017875165.1. NCBI lineage: Bacteria > Pseudomonadati > Pseudomonadota > Gammaproteobacteria > Pseudomonadales > Pseudomonadaceae > Pseudomonas > Pseudomonas sp. PvP089. The sequence continues at coordinate 5,927,114 of NZ_JAGGME010000001.1, read as the reverse complement.
TAGCACTGGCGCATGCCTTGGGCGATGTACTGGCGCACCCGTGATACTGAAACGCCCAGGCGCTCTGCGATTTCGGCATGGCCCATGCCGTCCAGGCGGTTGTGCAGGAACGCTGCGCGGGCCTTGCTCGACAGCTTGCCGAGCAGGCGGTCGATGGCTTTGAGGTCTTCAAGGATAAGGTGCAGCGCTTCCGGTGAGGGGTGTTCGGCTTCCGGGATCAGTGCCAGCTCGGCGAGGTAGGCCTGTTCCAGTGCGGCGCGGCGGAAATGGTCGAACATCAGCCCCTTGGCCACGGCGGCCAGAAAGGCGCGGGGTTCGCGGGGGGTATCCAGCTGGTCTCGGCCGAGCAGGCGCACGAAGGTGTCCTGGCTCAGGTCTTCGGCACGTTGGCGACAGGCCATGCTGCGTTGCAGCCAGGCGAGCAGCCAGCCGCGGTGGTCGCGGTACAGCGCACCGACCAGATCGGCGTGTGGGCTCTGTGCAGAAGACAAGCAGCGTCCCCCCGGAACGAATGCATTAACTAACGATAATTATTCGCGATTGTTGCAGAGGGGAGGGGGTGGGTGCAATGGACGCTTATCGGATTGCCACCACTAGGGATGTGTTGCCTGTGCCGGCCTCTTCGCGGGTAAACCCGCTCCCACAGGTACTCCACAGTATTCAAGGCTGTGAGATCCCTGTGGGAGCGGGCGTGCCCGCGAAGAGGCCAGCAAGGCCAATACAAAGCTAAAGGCCGTGACTCTGCACGTTACGCCTGCGCCACCCACGCAACCGCTGCTCCAGCTGCAACGGGCTGTCCAGCTGCTGGCGCCGGGCCTGGCTGAACAGGATCAGCGCCAGCTCTGCGGTCACCTGGGCATCGGCACTGGCATGGTGGCGTTCCTCCACCTGCAAACCAAACCGCGCCACCCAGTCATCCAGCCCGGCCTCGCGCAACACTGTGTCGGGGTTGAGCATCGGCGCCAGTTCGGCAACGTCGAGGAACGGTGACTGCAAGCGATACCCAAGGCTCTCTTTCAGCGCACGGGCCAGCATGCGCTGGTCGAATGGCGCATGAAACGCCAACACCGGGCTGTCGCCAATGAAGTCGAGCAAATCGAGCAAGGCCTCGGCCGGGTCGCAACCGGCGGCCAGGGCGCTCGGGCCCAGGCCGTGGATCAGCACGCTGGCGTTGGTCTTCTGCAAAGGCCGGTGCAGGGTACGTTCGAACTGCTGGGCAAAATCGATGGCGCCATCTTCGATGGCCACTGCTCCAATCGACAGCACCTGGTCCCGGTTGGGGTTGAGCCCGCTGGTTTCCAGGTCCAGCACTACCCAGCGCTGTTCGCGCAGGGTACACACCCCCAGCGGCGTGGGCTTGGGTAACCGGGCCAGGCGCTGGCGTGTGCTGTGGTCCAGCTCGGGCGCGCTGGGGCGCAGCCACGCGAACAGGCTCATAACTGGTACCGCAAGGCCAGGCTGCTTTGCAGGCGCTGGGCCTGGCGCAGGGACTCGCGCAGGATGCGCCGGTCCAGGTGGTTGAGGCTGTCCGGGTCGAGCCGGTTGGAGTAGGGCAGGTTGTCGCGCGCCTGGCGTTGGTGCTGCTGCATGCGGGTTTGCTGAATGAAATGGTAAGCCTCTTCATAGGCCGCGCCGTCCAGTGGCTCGATCACGCCCTTGGCTACCAGCTGGCGCAGCCGTTCCAGGGTATTGCAAGCACCGACGCCATTGGCCAACGCCAGTAGACGGGCGCCGTCGACGAAGGGTGTCAGCCCCTGGACCTTGAGGTCGAGGGTGGCGGCCTTGTCGTTGCCCTGGCGGGTCAGCACGAATTCGCGCAGGCGGCCCACCGGTGGGCGCTGGCGCAGGGCATTGTCGGCCAGCATGCGCTGGAAGATGCGGTTGTCGGCCACCTGCTCCAGCAGGCCCTGGCGCAGTTGCTCGCAACCTTGCTCATCGCCCCACACCACCCGCAGGTCGAAGTAGATGCTCGAACCCAGCAGGTTCTCCGGGCTGGCGTCGCGCACAAAGCCGGCAAAGCGCCGTGCCCACTCGCTGCGCGACAGGCACAAGTCAGGGTTGCCCGCCATGACGTTGCCCTTGCACAGGGTAAAGCCGCACTGGGCCAGGCACTGGTTGATGTATTGCGCGAGCGGCAGCAGGCGGGCACGGATGGCGTCGGCCTCGGTACGGTCTAGCGCTTCGAAGAGGATGCCGTTGTCCTGGTCGGTGTGCAGGGTCTGCTCGCGGCGCCCTTCGCTGCCAAAGCACAACCAGCTGAACGGCACGCCCGGGTCGCCGCGCTCGGCCAGCGCCAGCTCGATCACCCGGCACACGGTGTGGTCGTTCAGCAGGGTGATTATCTGGGTGATCTGCGTGGACGATGCGCCGTGGGCGAGCATGCGCTCGACCAGTTGGCTGATTTCCCCACGCAGCGAGACCAGGGTGTCCAGCCGCGGCGCATGGCGGATGGTGCGCGCCAGGTGCACCAGGTCGACCCGTTGCAGCGAGAACAGGTCACGCTCGGAAACCACACCGCACAGGCGCCGGTTTTCCACCAGGCACACATGGGCGATATGCCGCTCGGTCATGGCCATGGCCGCGTCGAAAGCGCTGGCCTGAGGGCTGAGGTAGAAGGGTTTGACTGTCATGTGCCGCTCGATGGGGGCGCCCAGGTCGGCATCCGCCGAGGCCACCACCTGGCGCAGGTCGCGCAGGGTGAAAATGCCGGTGGGGTAGCGCTGCGGGTCGACCACCACGATGCTGCCGACCTGCTGCTCGTGCATCAGCCGCACGGCTTCGCGCAAAGACATGTCGCCACTGCACACCACCGGATGACGCATGGCCAGTTCACCCAATGGCGTGTTCAGCGAGTACTGGGTGCCGAGGGTTTCCACGGCACGCTGTCGCACCTGCTGGTTGACCTGGTCGAGCAGGCTGCTGACTCCGCGCAGGGCAAAATCCCGAAACACTTCAGACATCGAGAACACGCGGATGAACGCGGCCTTGTTCAACTGCAGGCAGAAGGTATCTTCACCGGCCAGGTGCTCGGTGCGGGTGGCCCGCTCGCCCAGCAGGGCCGCCAGCGGGAAGCACTCGCCACTGGTGATTTCGAAGGTGGTTTCCACGCCAGGCTTGACCAGGTGCTGGCGCTCGCCAACCACGCGGCCCTGCTTGACGATGTAGAAGTGCTCGATCGGCCCGTCGGCAGGCTTGACGATGCTCTCGCCGCAGGCATAGAAGCGCAGCTGGCACTGCTCGACCAGGTAGGCCAGGTGGCTGTGCTCCATCTGGTTGAACGGCGGAAAGCGCTGCAGGAACTGCAGGGTGCCCTGAATGTTCTGCAGTACTGCTGTCCTGCCCGCCTGGCTGTAGGCGTCCTTTTTGCTCATGAAACTGACCGTATCGCTATGCCGAACTATATATATCTATATATAGGTGCCGGCCCTGTTGTTTTCTGCCTCCATGGTCGGCTTGCGGCGGGGTGGTGCCCATTGGACGTAAGTCTATGAAGGCCCCTGTCAAAGACCCGACGAAAGGCGAAACGGGTTACGCGAGTAATGTGGTCCTAAGGCTGAAGCGGAATTTTTTTGACGAGATGAGCATGCCTGAGCACACCGACATCTTGAGCGACGCCGAGCGTGAGGCATTGGCCGTGGTGAGTGCACCTGTGGCACCCAGGCCGTTGGTGCTGGTGGTGGATGACAACGCGGTTAACCGCGAGGCGCTGATCGTGTACCTGAAAAGCCGGGGCATCGATGCGGTGGGGGCGGACGGGGCAGAAGAAGCCAGGTTGTACCTGCATTACCAGCAACGGATTGCTTTGATGATCACCGATTTGCGCATGCAGCCAGAGGACGGTCTGGACCTGATCCGGCAGATTCGCGAGTCGGAGCGCGCAGCGTTGTCGATCATCGTGGTGTCGGGCGACACCGATGTGAAAGAGGCGGTGGACGTGATGCACCTGGGGGTGGTGGATTTCCTGCTCAAGCCGGTCGACCTGGGCAAGCTGCTGGAACTGGTGAAGAAAGAACTGAAAATAGAGTGATGCAGAAAGGGGCTGCTTTGCAGCCCATTCGCGGCACAAGGCCGCTCCTACAAGGGTTATGCGTTCCCCTGTAGGAGCGGCCTTGTGCCGCGAATGGGCCGCAAAGCGGCCCCTTGCGGTTTACAACCCGTTACGCGCCTTGAACTCGCGGCGACGGCGGTGCAGCACCGGCTCGGTATAGCCGTTCGGCTGTTTGCCACCTTCCACCACCAGCTCTACAGCCGCCTGGAACGCGATGTTGTCGTCGAAGTTCGGCGCCATCGGGCGGTACAGTGCGTCACTGGCGTTCTGCTGGTCGACCACCACGGCCATGCGCTTGAGGCTTTCCAGCACCTGCTCCTGGCTGACCACGCCATGGCGCAGCCAGTTGGCCAGCAGCTGGGCGGAAATGCGCAGGGTGGCACGGTCTTCCATGAGGCCGACGTTGTTGATGTCTGGCACCTTCGAACAACCCACACCCTGGTCGATCCAGCGCACCACGTAGCCGAGGATGCCCTGGGCGTTGTTGTCCAGCTCGTTGCGGATTTCTTCGTCCGACCAGTTGGTGTCGGCGGCCAGCGGGATGGCCAGGATGTCGTCCACCGATGCCGGGGTGCGCGAGGCCAGTTCACGCTGACGCGCCTGGACGTCCACCTTGTGGTAGTGCAGGGCGTGCAGGGTAGCGGCCGTCGGCGACGGTACCCAGGCGGTGTTGGCACCGGCCAGCGGGTGAGCGATCTTCTGCTCGAGCATGGCGGCCATCAGATCGGGCATGGCCCACATGCCCTTGCCGATTTGCGCACGCCCTTGCAGGCCGGTGGCCAGGCCAACGTCGACGTTGTTGTTCTCGTAGGCGCCGATCCACTTCTCGTTTTTCATGGCGCCCTTGCGCACCACGGCGCCGGCTTCCATCGAGGTGTGGATTTCGTCGCCTGTGCGGTCAAGGAAACCGGTGTTGATGAACGCCACGCGCTCGGCGGCTGCCTTGATGCAGGACTTGAGGTTGACCGTGGTACGGCGCTCCTCGTCCATGATGCCAACCTTGACGGTGTTGCGCGGCATGCCCAGCAGGTCTTCGACCTGACTGAAGATTTCCGCGGCGAAGGCGACTTCTTCCGGGCCGTGCATCTTCGGCTTGACGATGTACACGCTGCCGCTGCGGGTGTTCTTGCGGCTGGTGTTGCCGTTGAGGTTGTGCAGGGCGATCAGGTTGGTGAACAGGCCGTCCTGGATGCCTTCGGGGATCTCGTTGCCTTGGGCGTCGAGGATCGCCGGGTTGGTCATCAGGTGGCCAACGTTGCGCACGAACAGCAGCGAACGGCCATGCAGGGTCACGCTGCCGCCGTTGGGCGCGGCGTACTCGCGGTCCGGGTTCATGGTGCGGGTGAAGGTTTTACCACCCTTGGTCACGGTTTCGGCCAGGTCGCCTTTCATCAGACCCAGCCAGTTGCGGTAGACGATGACCTTGTCGTCGGCGTCGACGGCGGCAACCGAGTCTTCGCAGTCCATGATGGTGGTCAGCGCCGACTCCATCAGGATGTCTTTGACGCCAGCGGCGTCGGTGCTGCCAACCGGAGTGCTGGCATCAACCTGGATCTCGAAGTGCAGGCCGTTGTGCTTGAGCAGCACGGCGGTCGGTGCAGCAGCATCACCGTGGAAGCCGATGAGCTGGGCATCGTCACGCAGGCCGGTGTTGCTGCCGCCTTTGAGGGCAACAATCAGCTTGCCGCCTTCGACGCGGTAGCCGGTGGAGTCGACGTGCGAGCCCGCAGCCAGTGGCGCGGCTTCGTCGAGGAAGGCGCGGGCGAAGGCGATGACCTTGTCGCCACGGGCCTTGTTGTAACCCTGGCCTTTTTCGGCGCCGCCTTCATCGCTGATGGCGTCGGTGCCGTACAGGGCGTCATACAGCGAACCCCAGCGGGCGTTGGCGGCGTTCAGGGCGAAACGGGCGTTCATCACCGGAACAACCAGCTGCGGACCGGCCATGTGGGCGATTTCTTCGTCCACGTTCTGGGTGGTGGCCTGGAAATCGTCGGCTTGTGGCAGCAGGTAGCCGATTTCCTGGAGGAATGCTTTGTAGGCGACGGCGTCGTGGGCCTGGCCTTTGCGTGCCTGATGGTAGGCGTCGATCTTGGCTTGCAGCTCGTCGCGCTTGGCGAGCAGGGCTTTGTTCTTTGGAGCGAGGTCATTGATGATCTTCTCTGCACCCGCCCAGAACTGCTCGGCGACGATGCCGGTCCCGGGGATGGCTTCGTTGTTCACGAAGTCGTACAGGACCTTGGCGACCTGAAGGCCACCGACTTGAACGTATCCAGTCATTGCTTGCCTCACTCTGCTCAGCTATTTCGCTCTTCTGTATTAAGCCTGTAGCGCTTCTCTAAACACGGCACCAGTGCGTGCCCCCGGGTTGTACCGGGCGCGGCTGGGTGCGGCTTGCCAGACAGGCCGGCAGGCAGTGTGCGTATTTTCACAGGCGCCTTGGCAGACATCCAAACGACGTTTTGTAGTCCGCGCCACGGGATACTACATGAAGCAGTAGGCGGGGCAAAATCAGACTAAAAGCGCCGTTATGCGACCCGTTGGTCGCGTATGGTCACGCTGGGAGTGGGTATGTTCGCAAAAAACAGGTGGATTGTTCCAGATAAATCTTGAAACAGTACACGATTCGTTGTGCTGGCCGCCCTGCGGCAGGTTGCCGCGCCTTGCCTATACTGAGTCGATCCCCCGATTTACTGCCGCCGGGCGCGGTCCGACACGAGGAAGGGCTTGTGGATCATCTTGTACTGACTGTTATCGCCCCTGACAAGGCCGGCCAGGTCGAACGCATTGCCCAGTGCATCGCCGACCACAGTGGCAACTGGCTGGAAAGCCGCATGTCGCGCATGGCCGGACAGTTTGCCGGCATCTTGCGGGTGGCGGTGCCGGCAGAGAATTATGCTGAACTGGTGGCGTCGTTGCAGGGGTTGGCGAGGTATGACATTCGGGTGCTGATTGCCGAGAGCGGTATTGAACCGTCGTGCACCTGGAAGCCGATTGCCATGGAGCTGGTGGGGAATGACCGGCCGGGGATCGTGCGCGACATTACCCGGTTGCTGGCGGATCTGGGCGTGAACCTTGAGCGGTTTACCACTGAGGTACGGCCGGCACCGATGAGCAGCGAACCACTGTTTCATGCAGATGCCTTGCTGGCGCTGCCGTTGACCCTTTCGCTGGATGAACTGCAGCAGAAGCTGGAGAGCCTGGCGGATGATTTGATGGTGGAGTTGAAGTTGCGGGCGGAGGATTGAGCCGACATTGCCGGGGGCCGCTTTGCGCCCCCTTGCGGTTATCCCGATATCACGGGGAAGGCCCTGTGGATAACCTGGGGGTGTAGCGCTCCAGCCCAGGTACCCTGTGCCTTGCACGGTTTTGATCAAAAAACGTCCAAGTTCCAGCCGCTTGTGCACAAAGCACGGGGACGAGGGTGTGGATAACCTTTGGAGATGTCGCTGCAGGCCACGAACCACGTGGCCTGCATGGTTTTGATCATTTAATGATCAGCTCCGCTTGCGCAAACTCAGCCACGCATCAACGCTGTAAATCGCCAGACCCGCCCAGATGAACATGAACGCCACTAAGGTGCTCGACGACAAATGTTCATCGAACAGCAGGACGGCCTGCAACAGCACCAAGGTGGGCGCCAGGTACTGCAGGAAGCCCAAGGTGGTATACGGCAGGTGCCTCGCCGCAGCGTTGAAGCACACCAGCGGTATCAGCGTCACCGGCCCGGCAGCCATCAACCACAAGGCTTCGCTGCTGGTGTAAAACGCCCCTTGGGCACTCATCGCCGCCGGGTGCAGCAGCAGCCAGCCAAGGGCCAGCGGCACCAGCATCCAGGTTTCCACCACCAGGCCCGGCAATGCCGCCACTGGCGCCTGTTTGCGAATCAGCCCGTAGAAGCCGAAGCTCAACGCCAGCACCAGCGACACCCAAGGCAGGCTGCCTACCTGCCACACCTGCTGTGCTACGCCTAAGGCGGCCATGCCCACCGCCAGCCATTGCAGGCGGCGCAGGCGCTCGCCAAGTATCAGCATGCCCAGCAACACGTTGATCAGCGGGTTGATGTAGTAACCCAGGCTGGCCTCGAGCATGCGGCCGTTGTTTACCGACCACACATAGGTCAGCCAGTTGCCGGCGATCAGTGCACCGCTCAGCGCCAGAATGCCCAGCCGGCGCGGGTTGTCACGCAGTTCGCGCCACCAGCCGGGGTGTTTCCACACCAGTAGCAGCAGCGAGCCGAACAGTGCCGACCAGAGCACCCGGTGGACAATGATCTCCACTGCCGGGACGTTCTGGATTGCCTTGAAGTAAATGGGGAACAGGCCCCAGATGATGTAGGCGCTCAGGCCCAATATGTACCCGCGACGCGGGTTTGCGGCGTGCATGCAGAATCCTTGCTTAGGTAGCTAAATATAGCGACCCCTATTGTAGACAGAGACGTCCCTACCTCTAGAACAATTTCAGGGGTGGCTCATCCAGCGCAGCCATCTGCTCGCGCAGCGCAAGAATCTGGTCGCCCCAGTAGCGTGGCTGGCCAAACCAGGGGAAGCTGGGCGGGAATGCCGGGTCGTCCCAGCGCCGCGCCAGCCAGGCGCTATAGTGCAGCTGGCGCAGGGCACGCAACGGCTCGATCAGGGCCAGTTCGCGCGGATCGAAATCGTGGAACTCGTTGTAACCGTCGATCAGTTCGGCCAGTTGCCCCAGGCGCTCCTCGCGGTTGCCCGCCAGCATCATCCACAGATCTTGCACTGCCGGGCCCATGCGGCAGTCGTCAAGGTCGACCACGTGGTACACCTCGTCTCGGTGCATCAGGTTGCCGGGGTGCAGGTCGCCGTGCAGGCGGATGAGCTGGTGCGGTGTGCGGGCGTAGATGTCCTCGACACGCTTGAGCACGTCGCGTGCTACGGACTCGAAGGCCGGCAACAGTTCGCGCGGGACAAAACCACCGTCCAGCAGGGTGTTCAGCGAGGCGTGGCCGAAGTTCTCCACAGCCAGGGCCTCACGGTGCTCGAATGGTTTGGTGGCGCCTACGGCATGCAGGCGGCCGAGCAACTGGCCAAGGCGGTAGAGCTGGTCGAGGTTGCCGGGCTCCGGAGCGTGGCCGCCGCGGCGCGGGAACAGAGTGAAACGGAAGCCCTGGTGCTCGAACAAGGTGCGGCCGTCGTGCTGCATCGGCGCAACCACAGGCACCTCGCAGTCGGCGAGTTCGGCGGTGAAGCTGTGTTCTTCGAGGATCGCCGCATCTGTCCAGCGGCCTGGGCGATAGAACTTGGCGATCAGCGGCTGAGCGTCTTCAATGCCCACCTGATAGACGCGGTTCTCGTAGCTGTTCAGTGCCAGCACCCGGGCGTCGCTGAGAAAGCCGATACTTTCCACTGCGTCCAGGACCAGGTCGGGGGTGAGGGTGTCGAAGGGGTGGGACATGGTGACTCCGGAGGGTAAGCAGCGTGGGGCCATGGTAACGCGTTATGCCTGTACCGGCCTCTTCGCGGCTAAAGCCGCTCCCACAGGTTTTGTGCACATGTCTCAGGCGGCGCGTTCCCTGTGGGAGCGGGTTTACCCGCGAACCGCGCTGAAGCGCGGCCAGGCTATGCAGGAACCCCGATCAACACATAGGACGGATGAAACTGCACCTGCACCGCACTGCCCGCCGCCACCGGCTGCCCAGCCAACCAGTGCGCCTCGGCAATGGCACACAATGTCTGCCCATTGCCCAACGCCAGCCGGAGCTCACTGGGCCCGTCATCCTCTGCCAGCACCTCTTCCACCGTTGCGTTCAAGCAGTTGCTGCCCGCTTCGGGGGCTTCCCCCTCCGCCAGCAACCGTACCCATCCCGCCTTGAGCAGCGCCACCACCATCGTCCCCAGTGTCAGCTCCAGCCGCGCGGTGCTGTCGTGGGTGATCAGCGCATCAATCTCCAGCCCGCCGCCTAATGCCAGGCTGACGCGATCATATCGGCCTTCACGACGCAGGCCGCTGACCTGGCCCTGCAGCTGGTTACGCGCACTGGTGCGCAGCATCAGGCGCCCGAGCAGGTCGAGGTCGCTGGATTCTTCGGCGGCTTCAAGCATTTGCGCCTGCAGTGTCTGCAGCCGTTGATACAGGCGCAGCACCCGCTCGCCTTCCGGCGACAAGCGCGCACCACCACCGCCACGGCCACCGGTGCTGCGCTCGACCAACGGCTGGCTGGCCAGGTTGTTGAGCTCGTCGATGGCATCCCAGGCAGCCTTGTAGCTGATACCCGCTGCCTTCGCTGCGCGGGTGATCGAGCCTTGCTCGGCAATGTGCTGCAGCAGTGCGATGCGCTGGGGGCGGCGGGCGATGTGCTGGGTGAGAAGCGTGGGTAGGGGCATGGGCGTTCGGTCGTTATAGTCAGAATGGATAGTGTGCAGGAGCGGCGATCCGCGCCTGGTCAGATATACCCCGGCTTGGGCGTACGTGCCAGGCAATACACATCCACCCGCCGCGCGCCTGCCCTGCGTAGTGCCTGGGCAATAGCTTGGGCAGTGGCACCGGTGGTCAATACATCATCGACGATGGCGACATGCTTGCCTTCCAGTTCACGGGTTACAGCAAACGCCTGACGCAAATTGTGCCGCCGTGCCTTGGCGTCCAGACGTTGCTGTGCCGGTGTCTCGCGCGTGCGCGCCAGTATTCGCTCATCGCAATTTACCCCCAATTGCGACCCCAGCCACCGCCCAAGCATTCCTGCCTGGTTGAACCCACGCTCGCGCAGTCGACGCTTGGCCAGGGGTACAGGCAACAGCAGGTCAGGACGGGGCAGCCCTTCGGCAAAGCGATGCATTAGCCCATGCCCCAACAATTCAGCCATCAGCCGGCCCAGAGGCCACTGACGGTTGTGCTTGAAGCGGCTGACCAACGTGTCCACCGGAAAACCGAAATGCCACAGCGCAACGACCTTATCGAAGGCCGGCAAGCGACGGGAACACTGGGCGCAGGTCAGGCCGGCCATGGGCAAGGGCAAGGCACAACGCAGGCAGTGGTCACCCAGCCATGGCAGTTCCTGCTCGCAGGCGATGCACAACGGGTAGTGCTGCTCGGCAGGCTCATCGCACAATAAACACGATTGATTAATAAGTGAGCACTTGTAAACCAGTCTTTTCCAGTGTGGTTGACAGTTCATGGGCCTTCCGTAACTATGCGAGCTATCCGTGATGCGCTTGTGGGCTTTCCTGTCCCGGCGCCAGCTTCAGCCTAAACAAGGAAACGCCGATGAGCGCCAGCACAACTGCAACAACACGTCACGACTGGTCCCTGGCCGAGGTCAAGGCGCTGTTCCAGCAACCGTTCAATGACTTGCTGTTCCAGGCGCAAACCGTGCACCGCGCGCATTTCGACCCTAACCGGGTGCAGGTGTCGACCCTGCTGTCGATCAAGACCGGCGCCTGCCCGGAAGATTGCAAATATTGTCCACAGTCCGGCCACTACAACACCGGGCTGGAAAAACAGAAGCTGATGGAAGTGCAGAAGGTGCTGGAAGAGGCTGCCCGCGCCAAAGCCATCGGTTCTACCCGCTTCTGCATGGGCGCGGCGTGGAAGCACCCGTCGGCCAAAGACATGCCCTACGTGCTGGAAATGGTCAAAGGCGTGAAGGCCATGGGCCTGGAAACCTGCATGACCTTGGGCAAGCTCGACGAGGAGCAGACCCGGGCCCTGGCCCAGGCCGGCCTGGACTACTACAACCACAACCTCGACACCTCACCGGAGTTCTACGGCAGCATCATCACCACCCGCACCTATAGCGAGCGCCTGCAGACCCTGGCTTATGTGCGCGATGCGGGGATGAAGATCTGCTCTGGCGGCATCCTGGGCATGGGCGAGTCGCTGGACGACCGCGCCGGCCTGCTGATTCAGCTGGCCAACCTGCCCGAGCACCCGGAGTCGGTGCCGATCAACATGCTGGTCAAGGTTGCCGGCACGCCGCTGGCCGAAGAAGAGGACGTCGACCCGTTCGACTTTATTCGCATGCTGGCCGTCGCCCGCCTGCTGATGCCCAAGTCGCACGTGCGCCTGTCCGCCGGCCGCGAGCAGATGAACGAGCAAATGCAGGCCTTGGCGTTCATGGCTGGCGCCAACTCGATCTTCTACGGCGAAAAACTGCTGACCACTGCCAACCCACAGGCCGACAAAGACATGCAATTGTTCGCACGCCTGGGCATCAAGCCAGAAGCGCGTGAGGAGCATGCCGACGAAGTGCATCAGGCGGCCATCGAGCAGGCGTTGGTCGAACAGCGCAGCAGCGAGATGTTCTACAACGCTGCATCGGCCTGATATGGCCTTCGACCTGGCGGCGCGCCTGGCCGAACGGCGCGCCGCAGACCTGTATCGGCAGCGGCCACTGCTGGAGAGCCCGCAAGGGCCCGAAGTGGTGGTCGACGGCCAGCGGCTGCTGGCCTTCTGCAGCAATGACTACCTGGGCCTGGCCAACCACCCTGAGGTGATCGCCGCCTGGCAGGCCGGCGCCGAGCGCTGGGGTGTGGGGGGAGGGGCCTCGCATTTGGTGGTGGGCCACAGTACGCCGCACCACCAGGTTGAAGAGGCGCTGGCCGAACTGACTGGGCGCCCGCGTGCGTTGTTGTTCTCCACGGGCTACATGGCCAACCTGGGCGCCATCACCGCGCTGGTGGGGCAGGGCGATACGGTGTTGCAAGACCGCCTGAACCACGCCTCGCTGCTGGATGGCGGGCTGCTCAGCGGTGCACGCTTCAACCGCTACCTTCACAACGACCCGGCCAGCCTGGCAAGCCGCCTGGAGAAGGCCGTTGGCAATACGCTGGTTGTGACCGATGGCGTGTTCAGCATGGACGGCGACGTGGCCGACCTGCCGGCGCTGGCCAAGGTCGCACGCGCCCGCGGTGCCTGGCTGATGGTCGACGATGCCCATGGCCTGGGCACCCTCGGCGCACAGGGCGGCGGCATCGTCGAGCACTTCGGCCTGGGCCTGGAAGATGTGCCGGTGCTGATCGGTACGCTGGGCAAGGCTTGCGGTACGGCTGGCGCTTTTGTTGCCGGCAGCGAAGCGTTGATCGAGACACTGGTGCAGTTCGCCCGCCCCTACATCTACACCACCAGCCAGCCACCTGCGCTGGCCTGCGCCACGCTCAAGAGCCTGGAGCTGCTGCGCCGTGACACCTGGCGTCGCGAGCACCTGACAGCGTTGATTCGCCAGTTCCGCGAAGGTGCGCAGCAGATCGGGCTGGCGTTGATGCACAGCCCGACGCCGATCCAGCCGATCATGATTGGCGACAGCGCACAGGCCCTGCGCCTGTCGCGTATGTTGCGCGAGCGCGGCTTGCTGGTGACCGCCATCCGCCCGCCCACCGTACCGGCCGGCAGCGCACGCCTGCGGGTAACCCTGAGCGCCGCGCACAGCGAGGCGCAGGTGCAGCTATTGTTGAATGCATTGGCCGAGTGTTATCCACAACTGGAGAACGCCGATGCGTAATCGTCTTGTACTGCTGCCCGGCTGGGGGCTGGGTACTGCTTCACTGGAGCCGCTGGCGGCCAGCCTGCGCGCCCAGGATACCCGCCTGCAGGTAGAGTTGATGCCACTGCCGGAATTGGACCACAGCGATGTGCAGGGTTGGGTGGATCACCTGGACCGCAAGCTGCCCAGCAATGTCTGGCTGGGCGGCTGGTCGCTCGGTGGCATGCTGGCCAGCGCGCTGGCGAAACAGCGCGGCGATTACTGCTGTGGCCTGCTGACCCTGGCCAGCAACCCCAGTTTCGTCGCCCGGCCAGACTGGCCCCATGGCATGCCCGAAGACACCTTCGGCACCTTCCTCGATGGCTGCCGCAGCCATACACAGGTGACCCTCAAACGCTTCCGTACCTTATGCAGTGATGGCGCCCTGCAGCCGCGCACGTTGCTACGCCAACTGGGTGTTGGTGTGCCGGACACCGACCCGCTGTACCTGGGCACCGGCCTTGAGGTGCTGGCCAAGCTGGACACCCGCGAAGCACTGCAGGCCTATGGCGGCCCGCAATTGCACCTGTTCGCAGGCAGCGATGCATTGGTGCCGGCAGAGGCAGCGACGGCGTTGAGCGAGCTGCTGCCTGATGTGGAAGTGGGCCTGGTCGAAGACAGTTCCCACGCGTTCCTGCTGGAGTACCCGCAGGAGTTGGCGGCGGGCATCAAGAGTTTCCTGCATGAGAGTGGCGATGACTGACCTTTCCCGTCCGACCCTGCCCGGCGCATTGCCCGACAAACGCCAGGTGGCGGCTTCGTTCTCCCGCGCTGCGGCCAGCTACGATAGCGTGGCAGCCTTGCAGCGCGCTGTCGGTTTGAACCTGCTGGAGCAGTTGCCAGCAGGCATGCAGCCGTCGCACTGGCTGGACCTGGGCAGTGGCACTGGCCATTTCAGCCGAAAGCTGGCCGAGCGTTTCGCACAGGCCAGCGGTGTGGCAGTGGACATCGCCGAAGGCATGCTGCGCCACGCCCGGCATGAACAGGGTGGGGCGCGCTACTACGTGGCCGGTGACGCCGAGCGTTTGCCGCTGCGAGATGCCAGTGTCGAGCTTGTGTTCTCCAGCCTGGCCGTGCAGTGGTGCGACCAGTTCGCCAGTGTGCTGGCCGAGGCGTTGCGGGTACTGCGCCCGGGAGGCGTAATGGCCTTCAGCAGCCTGTGCGTGGGGACATTGGGCGAATTGCGTGCCAGCTGGCAGGCGGTGGACGGCCTGGTGCATGTGAACCGCTTCCGCCGGTTTGAAGATTACCAGCGCCTGTGTGCCGACAGTGGCTTTGAACAACTTGGGCTGCAGCGCTGCCCGCATGTGCTGCACTACCCGGATGTACGCAGCCTGACCCATGAACTGAAGGCGCTGGGCGCACATAACCTCAACCCGGGTCGCCCCTCAGGCCTCACCGGCCGCGCCCGCATGCAGGGCCTGTTGCAGGCCTATGAGGCATTTCGCCAGCCCGAGGGGCTGCCAGCCACCTATCAGGTGGTCTATGGTGTGTTGCGCAAGCCACAGGCGTAAGGGGAGCGAGATGAGCCAGGCCTATTTCATTGCCGGTACCGACACCGATGTCGGCAAGACCACCATCGCCGCTGGGCTTTTGCATGCGGCGCGCTTGCAGGGCATGAGTACTCTGGGTGCCAAGCCGGTGGCCTCCGGCTGCACGATGACAGCGAAAGGCTTGCGCAACAGCGATGCCCAGGCGTTGATCGACGAAAGCACGATCAAGTTGCCCTATGAGCAGGTCAACCCGTTTGCCTTCGAGCCTGCGATTGCCCCGCATGTGGCGGCGCGTGAGGCGGGGGTTACGTTGGCTGTTCCGGAGCTGCTGGCGGCAATGCGCAATGTGCTGCAACAAAATGCCGATTTCACCTTGGTCGAAGGGGCCGGTGGCTGGCGCGTGCCACTGTCGGGCCTGGAGAATCTTTCCGACCTTGCCGTTGCGCTGCAGTTGCCGGTGATTCTTGTGGTTGGGGTGCGCTTGGGTTGCATCAGCCATGCCTTGCTCAGCGCCGAGGCCATCGAGCGTGACGGGCTGCAACTGGCCGGGTGGGTGGCCAACATCATCGAGCCCCGTACTTCGCGACTTGAAGAGAATCTGGCGAGCCTGGCGGAGCGCTTGCCGGCGCCTTGCCTTGGGCGGGTGCCCAAATTGAAGCAAGCCAGTGCCGATATGGTGGCTGAACACCTTCAGCTGGATCTGCTGGATTAGCCGTTTC
Organism: Pseudomonas sp. PvP089; assembly: GCF_017875165.1. Lineage (NCBI taxonomy): Bacteria > Pseudomonadati > Pseudomonadota > Gammaproteobacteria > Pseudomonadales > Pseudomonadaceae > Pseudomonas > Pseudomonas sp. PvP089. The sequence goes on along the minus strand of NZ_JAGGME010000001.1, from coordinate 5,911,370 downwards.
CACGCCCGGCCCCTTCGCGGGGGAAACCGCTCTTGTAGAAGCTGGCTTGCCGGCGATAGGGCCGGTGCAGGAATACCCAAGGCCTATCAACTGGCACCAGGCCATTATGCTTTTAAACGGGCCTTTTCGCGCCCAGCCTGTTTTAATTAGGCCTGTTCGTCATCCAGCGTCAATGGAGTCCTGACATGGAAATCACCGGTAGCTCCGCTTATTACGCGGGCCTGAGCGCTATCCAGACCGGCCAGAACCGGGTCGATCAGGCCGCCGGCCAGATCGCCAACACCACCGCCGAACGTACCGCCACCAGCCAGTCCAGCGATTTTCAGGCAGAACGCCTGCGTTCGGTCGACCGCAGCCAGCAGATGGACATGGCCACCAGCGTGGTGCAAATGGCCGTAGGCAAAACCGAAGTCGAACTTGGCGCAAAGGTGGTCAAGGCATCCGACGAAATGCTCGGCCGGATCATCGACACCTACGCCTGACAGATCCCCCTTCAATTAAACACAGCCCCTGTGGGAGCGGGCGTGCCCGCGAATGCGTCAGGTCAGGCTTCTTTAATGTCTGGCCGGGCCCTTTTCGCGGGCACGCCCGCTCCCACAGAGGCGGCGATTTTTCTGGGTGTGGCGTAAACGCCATTTTTCGTGGCGTAAATGGCACCATAGTCCAACCTTGACAGAAGGCGGAGCTAAACGTAAGTTTCAAACAACTGTTTGATAGACGGCCGCCAAGAGCTGGTCACCCCCACAGAACTGACCCAGAGGTTCATCGCAATGCCTGATTACAAAGCCCCCTTGCGTGATATCCGCTTCGTTCGCGACGAACTGCTTGGCTATGAGGCGCACTATCAGAGCCTGCCGGGCTGCCAGGACGCCACGCCTGACATGGTCGACGCGATCCTTGAGGAAGGTGCGAAGTTCTGTGAGCAGGTGCTGTCCCCGCTGAACCGTGTGGGTGACCAGGAAGGCTGCACCTGGAGCGAATCGGGTGTTAAAACCCCGACCGGTTTCAAAGAAGCCTACGAGCAGTTCGTCGAAGGCGGCTGGCCGAGCCTGGCGCATGACATCGAGCATGGCGGCCAAGGCCTGCCGGAGTCGCTGGGCCTGGCCTTGAGCGAAATGGTTGGCGGTTCGAACTGGTCGTGGGGCATGTACCCTGGCCTGTCGCACGGTGCGATGAACACCATTTCTGCGCACGGCACTGCCGAGCAGCAGCACACCTACCTGACCAAGCTGGTGTCCGGCGAATGGACCGGCACCATGTGCCTGACCGAGCCGCACTGCGGTACTGACCTGGGCATGCTGCGCACCAAGGCCGAGCCACAGGCCGACGGCAGCTACAAAGTGTCGGGCACCAAGATTTTCATTTCGGCCGGTGAGCACGACATGGCCGGCAATATCGTCCATATCGTCCTGGCCCGCCTGCCGGATGCACCGGCCGGTACCAAAGGTATTTCGCTGTTCATCGTGCCGAAGTTCCTGCCTGACGCCGAAGGCGGTGTGGGCGAGCGCAACGGCGTGAGCTGCGGCTCCATCGAGCACAAGATGGGCATCCACGGTAACGCGACCTGCGTGATGAACTTCGATGCTGCAACCGGCTACCTGATCGGCCCGGCCAACAAGGGCCTGAACTGCATGTTCACCTTCATGAACACGGCTCGCCTGGGTACCGCGCTGCAAGGCCTGGCCCACGCCGAAGTGGCGTTCCAGGGTGGCCTGAAGTACGCCCGCGAGCGCCTGCAGATGCGCTCCCTGACTGGCCCGAAAGCCCCGGACAAGGCCGCTGACCCGATCATCGTGCACCCTGACGTGCGCCGCATGCTGCTGACCATGAAGGCCTTTGCCGAAGGCAACCGCGCGATGGTGTACTTCACCGCCAAGCAGGTGGATATCGTCAAGTACAGCCAGGACGAAGAGGAGCGCAAGAAGGCCGATGCCCTGCTGGCGTTCCTGACCCCGATCGCCAAGGCGTTCATGACCGAAGTCGGTTTCGAAGCGGCCAACCACGGCGTGCAGATCTATGGCGGCCACGGCTTCATTGCCGAGTGGGGCATGGAGCAGAACGTACGCGATAGCCGTATCTCGATGCTGTACGAAGGCACCACTGGCATCCAGGCCCTCGACCTGCTCGGCCGTAAAGTGCTGATGACCCAAGGCGAGGCGCTGAAGGGCTTCACCAAGATCGTGCACAAGTTCTGCCAGGCGCAGGAAGGCAATGAAGCGGTCAAGGAGTTTGTCGAACCGCTGGCGGCCATCAACAAGGAGTGGGGCGAGCTGACCATGAAAGTGGGCATGGCCGCCATGAAGGACCGCGAGGAAGTGGGCGCGGCCTCGGTCGACTACCTGATGTACTCCGGCTACGCTTGCCTGGCCTACTTCTGGGCCGACATCGCCCGCCTGGCAGCCGAGAAGCTGGCAGCCGGCACCAGCGAAGAGGCCTTCTACACTGCCAAGCTGCAGACTGCGCGCTTCTACTTCCAACGTATCCTGCCGCGTACCCGTACGCATGTGGCGACCATGCTGTCGGGTGCCAACAACCTGATGGCGATGGACGAAGAGCACTTCGGCCTGTCGTACTGATCTATCCGCTGTAGCGAAAACCCGCCTGCCCTCACCGGCAGGCGGGTTTTTTTATTTTTCAGGTTCAGCGCGTTCCTGCACCGGATGGCATCTGAAACGAAATTCAACTGTTCATGTGCGCTGCCGATGAAGTGAGGGCACAATGCCACTATTGATCTGCCGGGTTGGAGATTACCCTTGTTTCGTCTTAACGCTGTTCGCGCAAGCCACTTCCTGCCTTCGCTGTTCCTGTTGCTGGCAGGGCTCGCCGCAGCCTATGTGAGAGACCTCAGTGTCTTTTTCACATCGCTGTTCAACGTCCTGCCCACCTTGGTCCTGTTGCTGGGCGGTGCCTACTGCGCGGTTTACCGTCGCCAGCGTGAGTTGTTCATGATGCTCACGGTGTACATCGCCTACTACCTGCTCGACACCCAGACCGACTTCTACCGTGACCATGGCCGCGTGCGCGAGGACGCGGCCGTGATCTTCCACCTGGTGTGCCTGCTGCTGCCCGCTCTGTTCGGGCTATACGGCGCCTGGCAAGAACGTACCCACCTGCTACAGGACATGGTCGCTCGCGGCGCCGTGCTGTTCGCAGTGGGCAGCGTGGCGGTAGCCCTTGAACAAAGCTACCCTGAAGCGTTGCTGACCTGGCTGGCGGAAATCCGCTGGCCCACCTTGCATGGCCAGTGGATGAGTCTGATCCAGATGGTCTACCCGTTGTTCATCGGCGTTTTCCTCCTGCTGGTGGTGCAATACCTGCGCGCACCGCGGCCGTTGCACGCCGCGTTGATAACCGGGTTGCTGGGTATTTTCTGGATGCTGCCGCAAACCTTCATCTTGCCGTTCACCCTGAACATCATGTGCAGCCAGGTGATGTTGATGATCGCCGCAGCGGTTGCGCACGAGGCCTACCAGATGGCCTTCCGTGACGAACTGACCGGCCTGCCGGGGCGCCGTGCGCTGAACGAGCGCATGCAGCGCCTGGGGCGCAACTACGTAATCGCCATGACCGATGTGGACCACTTCAAGAAATTCAACGACACCCACGGGCATGATGTGGGTGACCAGGTGTTGCGCCTGGTTGCCAGCCGCTTGTCCAAGGTGACCGGCGGTGGCCGCGCGTATCGCTATGGCGGTGAGGAGTTCGCCTTGGTGTTCGCCGGCAAGACGGCCGAGGAATGCGTGCCCCACGTGGAGGCCGTGCGCGAGGTGATCGCCAACTATGTGATGCACCTGCGCGACCAGAACAGCCGTCCACAGGACGATACCAGCGGGCGCCAGCGGCGGGCCGGCAGCAGCGGCGGGACGGTGTCGGTCACCATCAGCATCGGTGTGGCCGAGCGCCAGGTTGACCACCGTAACCCCGAAGCGGTGCTGAAATCTGCTGACCAGACGCTGTACAGCGCTAAAGGCGCGGGGCGCAATTGTGTCATGGTGCATGGGCAGCAATCGCAGCGTGGGGCGGTACGTACGGCGTGACCGTAGAAGACTATACGGTCAAGTGATGACCCTATGTCTCGTAAAAGTTGTTCGGTTACACTGCCATCAACCCCAGTGTCGCGGTTCCCCGAGACCGCCCCGACCCGACTAGTGAGAGGTTGTCATGGCTGACTATAAAGCGCCCCTGCGCGACATGCGCTTCGTACTGAATGAAGTCTTCAACGTGGCCGAGCAGTGGGCGCAGTTGCCCGGGCTGGCAGAGGTAGTCGATGCCGACACCGCCATGGCCGTGCTGGAAGAAGCCGGCAAGGTCACCGCCAAGACCATCGCGCCGCTTAGCCGCGCCGCCGATGAAGAAGGCTGCCGCTGGGACAACGGTGCGGTAAGCACACCGGCCGGTTTCATCGAGGCCTACAACACCTACGCCGAAGGCGGCTGGGTAGGCGTGGGCGGCGACCCGGTGTTCGGTGGCATGGGCATGCCCAAGGCCATCTCGGCTCAGGTCGAGGAAATGGTCAATGCCTCCAGCCTGGCCTTTGGCTTGTACCCGATGCTTACTGCAGGTGCCTGCCTGTCGATCAATGCCCACGCCAGCGAAGCGCTGAAGGCCAAGTACCTGCCGAACATGTATGCGGGTGTGTGGGCTGGGTCCATGTGCCTGACCGAGCCGCATGCCGGTACCGACCTGGGCATCATCCGCACCAAGGCCGAGCCTCAGGCCGACGGCAGCTACAAGGTCAGCGGCACCAAGATTTTCATCACCGGCGGCGAGCACGACCTGACCGAGAACATCATCCACCTGGTACTGGCCAAGCTGCCGGATGCCCCGGCGGGGCCGAAAGGCATTTCGCTGTTCCTGGTGCCCAAATTCCTGGTCAATGAAGACGGCAGCCTGGGCGCGCGCAACCCGGCGACATGCGGCTCGATCGAGCACAAGATGGGCATCCAGGCCTCGGCCACCTGTGTGATGAACTTCGACGAAGCGGTCGGTTACATCGTCGGTGAGCCGAACAAGGGCCTGGCGGCCATGTTCACCATGATGAACTACGAGCGCCTGGGCGTGGGTATCCAGGGCCTGGCCTCCGCCGAACGCTCTTACCAGAACGCAGTGGAATATGCTCGCGACCGCCTGCAGAGCCGCGCCCCGACCGGCCCGCACGCCAAGGACAAGGCCGCCGACCCGATCATCGTCCACCCGGACGTGCGCCGCATGCTGCTGACCATGAAGGCGCAGATCGAGGGTGGCCGCGCCTTCTCGACCTATGTGGCCATGCAGCTGGACAGTGCCAAGTACAGCGAAGACGCCGCCGTGCGCAAGCGCAGCGAAGAGCTGGTGGCACTGCTGACACCGGTGGCCAAGGCGTTCCTCACCGACCTGGGGCTGGAGAGCACTGTGCACGGCCAGCAGGTATTTGGTGGGCATGGTTACATCCGTGAGTGGGGGCAGGAGCAGTTGGTGCGTGATGTGCGCATTACGCAGATCTACGAAGGCACCAACGGCATCCAGGCCCTCGACCTGATGGGGCGCAAGGTGGTGGCCAGCGGCGGGGCGTACTACAGACTGTTCTCCGACGAGATTCGCCAGTTCATTGCCAGCGCAGGCAGCGAACTGGACGAGTTTGCCAAGCCGTTGGCTGCCAGCCTCGACCAGCTCGACGGGCTGACCGAATGGGTGCTGGAGCAGGCCAAAGGCAACCCGAATGAAATCGGCGCGGCGTCGGTCGAGTACCTGCATGCCTTTGGTTATGTGGCCTATGCCTACATGTGGGCACTGATGGCGCGGGCGGCCAAGGCGGGTGAGGGGGACGAGGTGTTCTACTCGGGCAAGCTGGGGACGGCGCGGTTCTACTTTGCACGGTTGTTGCCACGTGTGGATTCGCTGGTGGCTTCGGTGAAGGCGGGGAGTGAGTCGCTGTTCCTGCTGGATGCCGAGCAGTTCTGACATGTTTTTGGGCCGCTTTGCGGCCCCCAGCCATGGCATTTCTGGGAACGAATCCTCTTTGTAAGCATTTTCCTACACGACGTGGTGACTTTTCACCACTGTTCTAAGATTGGATCCACGGTTAATCTTTACCACATGGACGTTGCGCAGGAAGCGCAAAGGACAGATCAAGGAAGACGACGAAGGACCACCTGCCAGGATGGCGGGGCGATACGGATGTCACAGGGAAACAGTCTGGAAAACCCCGCTTCGGCGGGGTTTTATTTGTGCGCGTGTTTTTTCAGGCCAGCACATCCAGCGGCGACGCCCCCAACAGGCGGGCGTCCGTCTCCTCCTCCAGTAGCGTGCGCAGCAGTTCCACAGAGGCCTGCTGGCGCTGTGCATCGCGGAACACCAGGCCAACCTTAAGCGGCACCCGCGGCTCGCTCAATGGCTTCCACAGCAGCCCTTGATCATCCTCGGCAGCCTCCTTGGCCCGCCCTGGCAAAATGGTGGCCAGTGCCGTGTGCGCCAGGCTGTCGAGAATGCCCGCCATGTTGTTCATCTCTGCCTGCACGTGTGGCCGTCGGCCTTGGCTGGCCAGTTGCGCCTGCCAGATCTGGCGGATCTGGAACTCCTCACCCAGCATCAGCATGGGCAACTCGGCAGCCTGGCGGATGGACACCTTCTTGAAATCCTTCAGGGGGTGGGTATCGGGTATGACCAGTTGCAGTTCATCTTCGTACAGCAGCAGGCCATGCAGCCCTGGCTGGCGCGGTGGCAGGTAGCTGATGCCGATATCCAGGCTGCCGTTGAGCAGCCGTCGTTCTATCTCCAGCCCCGACAACTCGTATATCTGCACGACAAGGTGCGGCTGTGCTTTGCGCAGCCGTTCGAGCAACTGTGGCACCAGGCTGGGCCGCACGGTCTGCAACACGCCGATAGCCAGGGTGCGCAGCGACTGGCCCTTGAAGTTGCGCATGGCCTCGTGGGCGCGTTGCAGGCCATCAAGCAATGGCAAGGCGTGGTTGTACAGGGTATGGGCAGCCAGGGTGGGCAGCAGGCGCTTGTTGCTGCGCTCGAACAAGCTCAGGTCCAGGCTGTGTTCCAGCTGACGGATCTGCTGGGAGAGCGCCGGCTGGGAAAGCGACAGGCGCTCGGCGGCGCGGCCCACGTGACCTTCTTCGTACACCGCGACGAAATAACGCAGTTGGCGGAAATCCATAAGTAACACTTATCGAAAATGCTGGAAAAACGAAATGGTCGAAAACCCTCGTGAAGCCTAGTCTATCGCCGTATTCCAAAGGGTTACAGCAGTCATCAGGCTGATTGTTACCCAGGATGAAAAACACTTTTGATAGGCAAGGCAAAATATAGAGTGTCGGCATCAAGACCGCACCGTGGCCGCCCTTTACCGTGATTGGTTGGAGCCCTGATGAACCTGTTCAACCTGCGCCGTTCGGCACCTGCCGCTGTCGCCGAGCCCAAGCGTGCGCCGGTGATCGTGCCGCAGGCTGATGAGTTGTCGCGTGATCGCCTGATGCCCGGCGCCGAACGTGCAGCGCAGGTGTTCGTGCGAGGGCAGGGCTCTTGGTTGTGGGACAACGAAGGGCATGCCTACCTGGACTTTACCCAGGGCGGTGCGGTCAACAGCCTGGGCCACAGCCCCAGCGTGCTGGTGAAAGCGCTGGGCAACCAGGCCCAGGCACTGATCAACCCGGGTTCGGGCTTTCATAGCCGTGGCTTGCTGGGGTTGGTCAACCGCCTGTGCCAGAGCACCGGCAGCGAGCAGGCCTACCTGCTTAACAGCGGTGCGGAGGCCTGTGAAGGTGCGATCAAGCTGGCGCGTAAGTGGGGCCAACTGCACCGCAACGGCGCTTACCACATCACTGCCAGCCAGGCCTGCCACGGCCGCAGCCTGGGTGCGTTGTCGGCGTCTGACCCGTTGCCGTGCAACCGCTGCGAGCCTGGCCTGCCGGGCTTCAGCAAGGTGCCGTTCAATGATCTGGCTGCCCTGCACGCCGCAGTGGATTCGCGCACCGTGGCCATCATGCTGGAGCCCATCCAGGGCGAGGCGGGTGTTATCCCCGCCACGCTGGAGTACCTCAAGGGTGTGGAAACGCTGTGCCGTGAACTGGGCATCCTGCTGATCCTCGATGAAGTGCAGACCGGTATCGGTCGTTGTGGCGCGCTGCTGGCCGAGGAGCTCTACGGAGTGCGCGCGGACATCATCACCCTGGGCAAAGGCCTGGGCGGCGGGGTGCCACTGGCTGCGTTGCTTGCCCGGGGTACAGCATGCTGCGCCGCGCCTGGCGAACTGGAAGGCAGCCACCACGGTAATGCGCTGATGTGCGCCGCCGGCATGGCTGTGCTGGACACCGTGCTGGAGCCGGGCTTTTTTGCCCAGGTGCAGGATAACGGCCGCCACCTGCGCGAAGGCCTGAGCCGCCTGGCCGGGCGCTACGGCCAGGGTGAAGTACGCGGGCAAGGCCTGCTGTGGGCTCTGCAGCTAAAGGAAAGCCTAGCCCGCGAGCTGGTGGCGGCCGCCCTGCACGAAGGCCTGCTGCTCAATGCGCCGCAAGCGGATGTGGTGCGTTTTTCGCCAGCGCTGACCGTGAGCAAGGGCAACATCGATGAAATGCTGTTGCGCCTGGCACGCGCCTTTGCGCGCCTGCATGCCCAGCAGCAGGCCCGCCGCGAGGTGCCGGCGTAGCTGTTTAGCAAGACCGAGAATTCTACGAACCGTCTGGCGTTCCTGCGCATCGCCCCTGGCCTGTTTCATTCGGCCCGGGGCGTTTTTTTTGGCTGGTGGAACCTCTGTGGCGAGCGGCTAGTCTTTGATGTAACCCTTCAGGAGAGACTCGCATGGACTTTATTCGCATCATTATTGCCATTCTTTTGCCTCCGCTGGGGGTGTTTCTGCAGGTGGGGTTTGGCGGGGCGTTCTGGCTGAATATTCTGCTGACCCTGCTGGGATACATTCCAGGGATCGTGCACGCGGTATACATCATCGCCAAGCGCTGAGGCGCCGGGGGTTGAAGACATGCCGGTCTTCCACCCCCGCAACAGCCATCAGTTTCGAAGCTGACTATGCAATGCGTTTTACCATGAGTTTGTCGACGTAGTGTTTCAGCGCGTTCAGTGGGAACCCGGTATTGTAAGCGCCCCATTTCAAGTAATGCCGGGCAGGGGAGAATGTCTGGCACACGAGGGTACAAGGATCTTTTTCATCGGGTTCCCTGGGTTTTCCTTCCCGGTCGGCCGTGAATTTCTGGGGCGCATTATCCAGAAAGAGCTGAACGGTACCGATATCTTGGTCACTGGAGAGCAGAACCCGAATTCGGATGTCGTACCACTTGTCCGCTTCAATTCGCGTCCACCAGACCACCTTGTGTTTTTCACCATCAAGCCGGGTGTTGTAGTGCGTCATTTCAAACCGGCCGGCCTGCACCTTCATGAAGAAAGGGTAGATATTGCTGCCCTCGGACTTCCACTGAAAGATTACATAATCGCCATAGGGCGCGTTGTCGACGTCCGGAAACTTGCTGCTCCAACAGAAGTCGTAAATCTGATTTTCTTCCCAGCCTTCATAGACCTCGTAGGGTGCCACATTCACTTTGATGGAGTTTGACTCGCACCGGTAATTGGTCGGGTGGGCGGGTTTGTCAAACAGCCAGACTTTCCCTCGCTCGGTATCGTGGACTACCTTGAGGCTGGCACCCGTGTCCGCATCGCCTGTTTCGACCATTCTGAACAGGTCATTGGGTGATTTCTGCTCATCTTCCTGGGTGCGGTCGAGGGGTGTGGTTGACCCGACCCACATCAGAAAGTTGTCAGGGACACTGGGTGGGCAGCGCTCCTCTTTAACTTCCGGCTGGTTCTTTTCAAGGATTGCACCTTGGGTTTTATACGGTGATAACCATTGCAGCCATAGCGCCCATGCCCGCATTACAAAAGGCTTATGGCCATTTTTTTGATCTTTGAGGAGTGCTTCGTGTTCGTCTTTTTCCATCATGGCGGCCCATTGTCAATTTACAATAGCCGCCGCCCTGATAGCGCATCCATTCAGATTCAAGGGCGGCGCGAATACCGCGACGTTAGGGCCTGAACCAAGACACGTCTACTGACAGAATTGCCAGGTAATCGTGGGTTTGCCGAATGCAAAGCACACTTAAACTTTATTGTGTTGAGGGTTGATCACGTTGCTAAAGAACAGCCACTCCTGTTCCAGCGCATGCGCCAGGTTACTTGCCTGCCGGAAGCCGTGCCGTTCGAGTGCATAGAAATGCCCCTCTGCCTGAACACCCTTGGCCTGGAGTGCTGCGAGCATTTTTCGGGTCTGCTCCGGTACCACTACCGCATCCAGTTCACCCTGGAAGAAAATCACTGGCGCCCTGATGCTGTCTGCATGCAGAAGAGGGGTGCGTTGGCGATAGCGTTCGGCATCCTGCTGCGGGTCGCCGATCAGCCAGTCCAGGTAATCCCCTTCGAACTTGTGCGTGGCACGGCCCAGGGCAACCGGGTCGCTGACCCCATAGAGGCTGGCGCCGGCGCGGAACACGTCATGGAACGCCAAGGCGCACAGGGTGGTGTAGCCCCCAGCACTGCCGCCGCGGATGAACGCCTTGTGCTGGTCGACCAAGCCCTGAGCAGCCAGGTATTCGACCGCCGCGCAAGCATCGGCCACATCGCTCTCACCCCAGCGCAGGTGCAGCGCCTGGCGGTAGTCCCGGCCATAGCCGGTGCTGCCCCGGTAGTTCAGGTCGGCCACGGCAAAGCCGCGTTGAGTCCAGTACTGGATGCGTGGGTCCAGCACGGGATAGCAGGCTGACGTCGGCCCGCCATGGATGAACACCACCAGCGGTGCAGCGCCCTGCGACTGTGATGGCGGGTAGAAGAAACCATGCGCCTGCTCGCCTTCACTGCCGTAGTGGAAAGACTGCGGCAGGCTGATCTGTTCCGCCGGCAGTATTTCGGCACCACCGGCCAGCACGCGTACCTCGTGGTTGCGGCGGTCAATGCCAATCACTGCCGGCGGGCTGATGGGCGAGGCGGCGATGGCATACAGGTGTTCGCTGTCCATGGCCAGGCTGCGAAAGCGTGTGTAGGCACTGGCGTAACGCGCCATGCGGCCATCTTCAGCACGCAGCCCCAATTGCCCGAAGCCGTCTTTGAACCAGCTGGCCAGGTAGCTTTGCGGCCCCAGCGCCAACCAGGTGCAGGTGCCCATTTGCCAAGGCGCTGCCGCGTGGTCGGCAAGCTCCGCAGGCAACACCTGCCAGTGGCCATCGACTTCGCCCCAAGGCTGCCAGAAGCCGTTGCGGTCGGACAGACAGTAGAGACGGCCTTCGTCATCGAAGCGCGGCTGCTGCAGCGATTCGTCATCGCCGGCCACGCACTGCGCGGGCCCCCAATGGCCACTGCTGTCGCGGACGCGGCACATCAGCCGGGTGACGGTCCAAGGCTGTGCCGGGCGGTCCCATTCGACCCATGCCAGTCGTTGGCCATCGGCACTCACAGTGGGTGAGGCATAGAAATCGGCGCCCTCGGCCAACACCTCGCGGCTGCTGTCACCCAACGCAACCAGACGATGCTCCACCTGCTCGGCATGGCGTTCCTCGACGGCCAGCACCTGGCCACCGTGCCACTGCACATCGCCGTAGCGGCAGCTGCCGTCCTGGGTGAGCGCACGCGGTGGCAAATCGTCCAGCGGCTGGGTGTAGACCTGCTGGTCCTTTTCGTTGACGAACACCAGCCCGTCGCCACCCAGGCAGAAGCTGCCCCCGCCATACTCGTAGACCCGGCTGCGCACGCTGAAGCCATCCGGGGTCAGGCATCTAGCCTGGTGGTACAGCCAGTGCCAGATACGGCAAGCACCATCGGCCGGGCGAAATTCAATCCAGAACAGCCCGTCGGCACTGACTTTGAGTTCCGTGAAGTCGGTGCCGGCGGCTACCGCCTGGGCCGCGCTGAATTCAGCCGCGGGCGATGACACGGGAGTTTCGATCATTGCGGAAGGTCATCTGTTCAATGGCGAGCTGGGCGGTTTCCGCCTCCTCGCGGGCCTTGAGGATGATGCCGTGGTCGGCCGACTTGGCGCACACAGGGTCGGCGTTGCTGGCATCGCCGGTCAGCATGAAGGCCTGGCAGCGACAGCCGCCGAAGTCCTTTTCTTTTTCGTCGCAGGAGCGGCATGGTTCGCGCATCCACTCATAACCACGGAAGCGGTTGAAGCCAAACGACTCATACCAGATATGGTGCAGGTCGTGGTCGCGTACATTGGGGAACTGCACCGGCAGTTGGCGGGCGCCGTGGCAGGGCAGCGCGGTGCCGTCCGGGGTGATGGTGAGGAACAGGTTGCCCCAGCCATTCATGCAGGCCTTGGGGCGCTCTTCGTAGTAATCCGGGGTGACGAAAATCAGCTTGCACGGGCTGCCCTCGGCCTTGAGCTTCTCCCGGTACTCATTGGTGATGCGTTCGGCCCGCTCCAGCTGTGCGCGGGTCGGCAGCAGCCCCAAGCGGTTGAGGTGCGCCCAGCCGTAGAACTGGCAGGTGGCAAGCTCGACGAAGTCGGCTTCCAGGGCAATGCACAGCTCGATGATGCGGTCGATCTTGTCGATGTTGTGCCGATGGGTGACAAAGTTGAGCACCATCGGGTAGCCGTGGGCCTTTACCGCACGGGCCATCTCCAGCTTTTGCGCAAAGGCCTTCTTCGAACCGGCCAGCAGGTTGTTGACCTGCTCGTCGCTGGCCTGGAAGCTGATCTGGATATGGTCCAGGCCGGCCTTCTTGAAGTCGGCGATGCGCGCTTCGGTCAGGCCGATACCCGAGGTGATCAGGTTGGTGTAGTAACCCAGGCGGCGGGCTTCGCCGATCAAGTCGGCTAGGTCCTGGCGCACCAGCGGTTCACCGCCGGAAAAACCGATTTGCGCGGCGCCCATTTCCCGCGCTTCGGCCATCACCTTGAACCACTGTTCGGTGCTCAGCTCCTGGCCCTGGGCGGCGAAGTCCAGCGGGTTGGAGCAGTACGGGCACTGCAGTGGGCAGCGGTAGGTGAGCTCGGCCAGCAACCACAGCGGCAGCCCGACCTCGGGCGTGGGCGGTAACTCAGGCGAGGACGATCCAGTGTTCGGCACGGGCCACCTCCATGAACTGCTCGATGTCTTCGGCTACGTCCGGAGCATCGGGGAATTGCTGTTCGAGTTCGCTGATGATTGCTGCCACGTCACGCTGGCCGTCGATCAGGCCACCGATCAGGCTGGCGCTTTCGTTGAGCTTGATCATGCCCTCGGGGTAAAGCAACACATGGCCCTTTTGCGCTGGCTCGTACTGGAAGCGGTAGCCAGGGCGCCAGTTCGGCACCTGCTTGCGATCAAAACTCATAGGGTGATCCCCTTGTGCCACACCCGGTCCTGGGTGACGGAGTGATAAGGCGGGCGGTTCAGCTCGTAGGCCATGCTCATGGCGTCGAGCATGCTCCAGAGGATATCCAGCTTGAACTGCAGGATCTCCAGCATACGCTCCTGGCCCGCGCGGGTGGTGTAGTGCTGCAGGGTAATCGCCAGGCCGTGCTCCACGTCACGGCGGGCCTGGCCCAGGCGGGTGCGGAAGTACTCGTAGCCGGCCGGGTCGATCCACGGGTAGTGCTGCGGCCAGCTGTCCAGGCGCGACTGGTGGATTTGCGGGGCGAACAGTTCTGTCAGCGAGCTGCTGGCCGCTTCCTGCCAGCTGGCGCGGTGGGCGAAGTTGACGTAGGCGTCCACGGCAAAGCGTACGCCTGGCAGTACCAGCTCCTGGGAGCGTAACTGGTCCGGGTCGAGGCCGACGGCCTGGCCCAGGCGCAGCCAGGCTTCGATGCCACCGTCCTCGCCGGGTGCGCCGTCGTGGTCGAGCAGGCGCTGGATCCACTCGCGGCGTACTTCGCGGTCCGGGCAGTTGGCCAGGATCGCGGCATCCTTCATCGGGATGTTGACCTGGTAGTAGAAGCGGTTGGCTACCCAGCCCTGGATCTGCTCGCGGGTGGCGCGCCCCTGGTACATCGCCACGTGGTACGGGTGATGAATGTGGTAATAGGCGCCCTTGGCGCGCAGGGCCTGCTCGAATTCGGCAGGTGACATTGGCAGTGCGTCGCTCATTCGGCTGGCTCCTGTAAAGCTGAGTCTCGGCTCGATCCCACAGGGGAACTAAGTTGCTTGTGCGAGCTCGTTGTTACAACTCGATGCTCATGCCATCGAAGGCAACTTCGACGCCCCGGCGCAGGACTTCGGCGCGCTCGGGTGAGTCTTCGTCGAGAATCGGGTTGGTGTTGTTGATGTGGATAAGTACCTTGCGCTGGCGCGGGAAGCCGTCGAGGACTTCCAGCATGCCACCGGCCCCGTTCTGCGCCAGGTGACCCATTTCGCGGCCGGTGCGGGTGCCCACACCGCGGCGCTGCATCTCGTCGTCTTCCCACAGGGTGCCGTCGACCAGCAGGCAGTCGGCACTGTGCATCATCGTCAGCAGCTTGTCGTCTACCTGCCCCAGGCCTGGGGCATAGAACAGCTTGCCGCCGGTGCGAGTGTCCTCGACCAGCAGGCCCAGGTTATCGCCCGGGTGCGGGTCGAAGCGGTGTGGTGAGTAGGGCGGCGCGGCGCTGCGCAGGGGGAACGGAGTGAAGCGCAGGTTGGGGCAGGCGTCGATCACGAAGCTGCCTTCCAGCTCGATGCGGTTCCACTGCAGGCCACCGTTCCAGTGGCTGAGCATGTTGAACAGCGGGAAACCGGTGGTCAGGTCCTGGTGGACCATGTCGGTGCACCACACCTGGTGTGGGCAGCCCTCACGCAGGCTCAGCAGGCCGGTGGTGTGGTCGATCTGGCTGTCCAGCAGGACGATGGCGTTGATGCCGGTGTCGCGCAGGGCCCGGGCCGGCTGCATTGGCGCAAAGCCTTGCAGTTGGGCGCGGATGTCGGGCGAGGCATTGCATAACACCCAGTGCACGCCGTCGTCGGACAGGGCGATGGATGATTGAGTGCGCGCCGTTGCCCGCAGGGTGCCGTCACGGTAGCCCTTGCAGTTGACGCAGTTGCAGTTCCACTGCGGGAACCCACCACCGGCGGCGGAGCCGAGAACCTGGATGTACATGGCCACTCTCTATGCAGAAAACCGTATCGTAAAAACGAAAACGCCCCGGCGGGCCGAGGCGTTGAGGCGCAAGCCTGGCTTAGCGGCTTGCGAAGTACATGGTGACTTCGAAACCGATACGCAGGTCAGTGTAAGCAGGTTTGGTCCACATGGAATTACTCCTTCCGAATGAGGGTTGGGTTGCTCAGCTACTACTTGGGTACCGCCATGGCTCGGCAGTTCCCTGAAACTGGGATTGCGCTATCTTACAAGAAAAATTTGTACTGAAAGGTTAATTATTCGAAAAGCGCCGTTGCGATTGGCGTAACAATCGAGAGGTTGTTCACGGCCATTCGAGGGCTGGCGCGGCAGCGTTGGCCAAGCAGAGCCAAGGGCAATCCTTATCGAGCAGGGTGCCCAGCAGCTGGTCCAGATCCGTCTGCCGCGTCTTCAAGATAGCCTTGCGCAGCTCATCCAGCCTGCCAGGTTGTGTAGCCAGGTGTGTCTGCCATGCCCATTCGGCAACGTCGGCGTTGGCCATGGCGGGCTCGTCGAATTGCCCGGCCAAGGCCAGGCGAGCGCCCGGATCCAGCGTGATGCCTTGGCGCAGGAGGGTAAACAGGTGGTCGAGGATCTGCGCCTGGCGGGTATGCGGCGACTGCACGCCAAACAGCAGGCCGCCGACGCCCTCGACCTGACGAAAGGTACTGAATACCGCGTAGCCCAGTTGCAGCTCTACCCGCAGCCTTTGGTAAACCGGGCCTTGCAGCAGTTGTGCGAGCAGCCGCCCGCTGGCTTCGCTGGCCGCAGGTAGCGGGCAGAACAGCAGCAGGGCGTGTTCACTTCCCGGTACTTCTGCGTGCTGCCAACGGTGTCTGGCCCATTTCGGCAAGGGGCCAGGCAGCGAGCCTTGCCCAGGGCACTGCTGCAACGCGGTGCCCAAGGCGCCCAGAGCGACATCGTCGAACCCTGTGGCAAGGCCATGCCAGTGCGTGTGCTGCCACAGGCTGTCGAGTTGCGGCTGTGCCGGCGTGCAGGCAGGCATACTGGCGGGGTGGGCGCCCAGTACCGCATCGGGCAGTTGCTTGAGCAAGGCCCTGATGGGGATCAGTGGCGGTGCCGTTGCCGCGTAGGGCCGCCAGCAGTTTTCTCCTGGCATGAGCATGAGTGCCAGGGCCTGCTCCACAGCCCGAAGCACTGCTGCTGGTTGCCCTGCGCAGCGCAATTGCCAGTATTCGCCAACAGCACTGAACAGCAGTTGCACCGAGGCGCGCTCGCAACGCTCCTGCAATGGGGCCAGCGCTTGTTCCAGCACCGCCTGCATGCGCTGGCGCAAAGGCGAAGGCACGTGCCAGCGCAGGTACAGCGCAGCGCACTGACGAGTACCAGGCAGCACGTCGCTGGTTTTCAGGGCCGGCGGTAGAGGTTGCGCTGGGGCATTGGGCACATCTGCCATCAGCAAGGGGTCGACCGGGGGCAGCTGCCATTGCCCGTGTGCTTGGCTCGGCAGGCCCTTCAGCAGTGCTCTGAGGGCCAGCAGACCTTGCGCATCCAGGTTGGCGAACGGCTGGCCCGTGCTGTCCCGGCGGGCCAGCTCAAGCGCGCCGGCGCTGCGTGCGCGGCTGCGCTGCAGCAGGCCGAATGCGTGGTTGATCTGCTCAAGGTCGGCCTGGCGGATGAAGCCGAACCAACCTTGCAGCAGGGCATCTGCTTCCTCCTGGTTGGCGCTTGCGCTCAGTTGCAAGTCAATGCGCCAAAGTAACTGCCCGGCGAAGTTGTACAGCATCTCGGCCTTGAAGCTTTGCAGCCAGCCACGTTGGCGCAGCGCATCCAGCCAGGTACCTGGGCGGTTGTCACCGAGGCAGCTGATCAGTAATTCCAGCGCCTGCTCGGCACCTGCCGGGAGCTGTTCATGGGTAAAGACCAGGCGCGCGCGCGTTGGCGACAATGACGGTGGCAGCGTTTGTGGCACCGGCGTGCCCGTTGCGAACAGGCTGGCATGCTGCCTGCCCAGCTGTTCCAGCTCATCCAGAGACTGTGGGCCACACAGGCTCAAGGTTATCTGGCCGCCTTGGTAATACCGTTGGTGAAAACCTTCGAGGGCTTGCTGGAAGGCGGGGTTCTGCAAGGCCAGGGTGTGCCGGTTACCGGCGTGAAAAGCGCCTAGCGGATGGCCCTGCGACACCGATTGCAGCAAGGCGAACTGCTGCTGAGCCTGCGGGTCGCGCGACCAGGCAATGAACTCGGCGTGGATCACTTCGCGTTCACGGCGTTGGCGCTCGATGCCCAGGTCGGGCTCGGCCAGCATCTGGCACAGGCGCTCAAGCCCTCCGGCCAAGGCATTGGTCGGGACTTCGAAGAAAAAGTCTGTGGCGCGCTCCCGGGTGCTGGCGTTGACCTGGCCGCCGAGAGCCTGGACGTAGCGCATCAGGCCGTCGTCCAAGGGGAACCGCGCGGTGCCGAGGAAGAAAAGGTGTTCGAGGAAGTGGGCCAGGCCGGGCCACCTGGCGGGCGCGTCGTGGCTGCCCGCGTGCACCCGCAATGCGGCAGCCGAGCGCTTCAGGCGCGGGGCGTGGCGCAGGGTCAGCTGCAGGCCGTTGGCGAGGGTGAGATGGCGAGTGGTGTCAGGCATGGGAACTCCGGTAACTGGGGTCCATGCTAACCCATTTGTTTGCAGGCCCGGCCCCAGTCAGCTTTTACGCAAGTGCAGTTCCTGGCGCAGGTCTGTCAGGTAAGGAAACGCCTCCCGCCCCTGCACCACCCTTTCATGCTCCAGCTCCGCCAGCAGCAGGCATTCATCCCGCCCGGCCATGGCCAGCAGGCTGCCATCCGGGCCGATGATGCTGCTCTGCCCGCAATACTGGATCGGGTCTTCCGAGCCGCAATAGTTGGCATACACCAGGTAGCACTGGTTTTCCTGCGCCCGCGCCCTCACGGTCACCTGGCAGATGAAGTCGTACGGGGTCATGTTCGCCGTCGGCACCAGGATCAGTTCGGCACCGTCCAGCGCCAGGCGTCGGGCGTTCTCCGGGAACTCGATGTCGTAACAGATCAGCAGCCCGACTTTCCAGCCGTCCAGTTCCACCACCGGGAAGTGGTCGGGGCCTGCGCTGAACATCGAGCGGTCCAGATCCCCGAACAGATGGGTCTTGCGGTAGTTGCTCAGGCTGCGGCCGTGCGCATCAATCAACTGCACACTGTTGTAGATCGCACCATCATCGCCGCGCTCGGGATAGCCGTAGACAATAGCGATACGGTGCGCCTGGGCAATCTCCACCACGCCCATCGCCGCCGGTCCATCGCTGGCTTCGGCCAGCCGCTCTACCTGGGCCAGGCCGATGTTGTAGCCGGTCAGGAACATTTCCGGGCACACCAGCAGTTGCGCGCCGCGCTCGGCAGCCAGCTGGGCCTGGTGGTGCAGCCGTTGCAGGTTACCGGGCACGTCCAGTGGCTTGGGAGCGCCCTGGAACAGAGCAATGCGCATGGTGCCTCCTTGTGTCAGTCTGCCAGGGCGATCGGGCCGATCTCGTCAAACACATCGCCCGGGCCGGGGTTGTCCGGGTGGGTCTGGCCACCGAAGTGGTTCATGATACCCCACACCGCATTCAGCGATGTCTGCACCGCGCCTTCCACCCACGCCGGGGTCCACGACACGTCGTCACCGGCGATGAACATGCCGCGCTGCTCGGCAGGCATGTCTTGCTGCATGAAGTGCGCGTACATGCGCTGGTTGTAGCGGTAGTGGCCCGGCAGTGCGCCTTTGAAGGCGCCGAGGAAGTGCGGGTCTGCCTCCCAGGAAATAGTGATTGGGTCGCCGATGATGTGCCCGGCGATATCGGTCTTGGGGTAGATCTTCTTCAGCGCATCCAGGGCCAGCTGGACGCGCTTTTCCACGGGGTGCGGCAACATTTTCAGCGCGTCGCTCATCCAGGCGTAGGACAGGCAGATCACACCCGGCTTGTCGTCGCCGTTGTCGAACAGGTAGGTGCCGCGGGTGAGGCGATCGGTGAGGGTCATGCTCATCAGGTCGCGGCCGGTTTGCGGGTCCTTGTCCTTCCAGAACGGCCGGTCGACCATGACGAAGGTCTTCGACGACTGCATGTAGCGGGTGCGGTCCAGCGCCATCCACATCTTTTGCGAAAACAGCGATTCCTCGCAGTCGATCTGGGTGGTCAGCAGCCAGGTCTGGCAGGTGGCGAGCACGGCGCCGTAGTGGCGGGTGTCGCCCCAGTTGTCGGTGACCGCCAGGCGGCCATCGGCGGCACGGGCAATGCGCTTGACCCCGGTGCGCGGCGCACCGCCATGCAGGCCACTCAGGCTGGTGCCCTCCGGCCAGTGGGCGCAGCGCTCAGGCACATGGCGCCAGATACCTTGCGGCACCTGCTCCACTCCGCCCACGACCAGGTGTTGGTGGTCGTCGCAGTTGGTCATCACCACGCGGAAAATTTCCAGCATCGAGTTGGGGAAGTCCGAGTCCCACCCGCCGGTGCCGAAGCCGACCTGGCCAAACACTTCGCGATGCTGAAAGCTCAGTTTGGCGAACGAGCGCGAGGTGGCGACGAAGTCGTAGAAGGTGCGGTCATCCCACAGTGGGACCAGCTTGTTCCACAGTTCCTTCAGGCGCGGTACATCCCGGTCGCGGATGGCCTGCTGGATGTCGGCGAACTGGGCGCCGCTTTCCAGCGCATCGGCCCAGGCGTCGGCTACTTCGTGGAACAGCTTGGGCAGGTCGGTGGTTTTTTCGGCGTAGTAGGTCTGGCCTTCCAGGTCGATCACTGTGCTGCCCGAGGCCGGGGTCAGCGGGTTGGGGAAGGGCTTGGTTTCCAGGCCCAGCTTGTCCACGTAGTGGTAAAAGGCAGTGGACGACACCGGAAAGCGCATGCCACCGAGTTCGGCGATGATTCCGTCGGTGCCGTTGAAGGCTTGCGAACGCAGCCTGCCACCCAGCTTGGAGGCCTCGTACACCACCGGCTTCAAGCCCAGTTTCATCAGCTCATAGGCCGCCACCAGGCCGGCGATACCAGCACCCACGATTGCCACTTCCTCACCGTGACGCTCAGCTGGGATGCTGCCCAGGCCTGCGGGGTGTTCCAGCCAGTCGTCGAAAGCGAAGGGGAAGTCCGGGCCGAAGATGGTGATCGGCTTCTTGCCGTCGGCGGGGTGGCGGTTTTTCTTGTTCATGAAGTGACCTTGCCAGAGAGGCTGCGCGGGTGGCGGAGCCTGAGTATAGGAGATGGCTGGAGGTCATTTTAAGGCGTGGGGGAATCGTAATTAAGGTGCATATTGGCGTCTTAATGTATTACTTTTCGTCGAAAAAGTAAGTTTAAAATTATTTATGACGAAGTGCTTGTAGTGCGATTTGCTGTGCCTATCAGGTCGAGCGCAGCTCGCGATGCGCCGCGCGGGCGGCGCTCGATCTGATAGGCGCAGTAAATTGCAAGGCAAGCACCTGGTGGCCTCATGCGGCCTCTCTGGCGGGCATAAGTACACTTTGGACGGGCTCTGATCAGCCAATTCCTACACCCAACGCTCGGAATAAAGAATTACCCTACGCTCGCTATCGCCTCAGTCTGGCATCGCGGGAACGGCTTCATCGTTAACTTCACCGGGTCGCCGAAAATTCGGTGATCGGGCGTGAGAACCCGCTGATCTTTCTAGAGGCGCACTGTTATGGCAGCTGTGCGCGGGCAGGCTTTGCCTGGCCGGGTATGCGCCTCCAAGTTCGCCGGTTCTCACCTCGCGCATGGCTGCCACCCAATTCCCGTGAGAAGGAAGCGATTGGCCGCCAGTCATCCCTGTGATCTGGAGGCTATACCATGACTGACCGTTTGCCCGATCAACCTGTAAAACTGCAACCCACCGCTGAAAAGCCCTTCTGCAACTGCGAATCCAGCCACCCGCCGCTATTCGCCATCCGTCCTGGCATCGACGCCGCCGACGCTCTAGTCCACGCCTGCCTGCTGGCCCGTGGCCTCAACCAGATTGCCACTGACTACGCCCAGCACCACGCCCCCGAGCGTAGCCGAGACATCGTCTGGTCGATGCAGCATTCTGCCGAGAGCCTTTCGGCGATTCTGGAGGGGCTGCTCGACGGCCAGGAGGCCTGATTGATCAGAGCGGCTGACCGCGATCCACCTTGCTGCTGAGAATGATCGACGTGGTGGTCTTCTCCACCCCGTCGACACTGCCGATCTGGTCGAGCAACTGGTCCAGTTGCTCAGGTGAGTCCGTAAGCAGCCAGGCCACATAGTCGAACTCGCCGCTTACCGCGCACAGCTGCTGCACCTGTCCCATGGCACTCAAGCGCCGCACCACTTCCTTGCCGGAGCGCGGCTGCACCTTGATCCCCACATACGCCTGCAGCCCGCCACCCAGCACCCGCTGACCCAGACGTACGCCATAACCGGAGATGACCTTGTTCTTCTCCAGACGCTCCAGGCGCGAATTGACGGTGGTGCGGGCGATACCCAGCTGGCGGGCGAGGGTGGCGACACTTTCGCGGGCGTTGATTTGCAGCAGGGCGATCAGTTGGCGATCGATTTCATCCAGCGTGATGGAGCGGGAATCCGACATGGCGAGTCTCTTCGGTTGGCCTGCTAGCCTAGCCAGCGAGTGGCAATCAGGGCAAGGCCGGAGTGCCGTGTACTCAAGGACAACAAGCTGCGCTTTCTCTTGACCCCCGCGGCGGCCTGGCCCGGCGTCATGCCCGGCACATGCAGCAGCGACCCGGGGCAGGGTGTGCACGGAAAAAGCGGGCGTGTTTGCGCAGTTGGTCTACAGGCAAAAAAAAGCCGCGCATTTGCGCGGCTTTCGTATGTGGTGGGCCCACACGGACTTGAACCGTGGACCAAAGGATTATGAGTCCTCTGCTCTAACCAACTGAGCTATAGGCCCTCAGTAAGTGGCCGGATTATAACGGGGGTTTCGCACCTGTGCCATCTGAAAGATCCGATAGTGCTATGCGAAGAAACGCTGTCGCGAACTCCTCGGGCGGCAGTGGCAGGCTGACGATGTAGCCTTGGATCTGCTCGCAGCCCTCGGCCGCCAGGAAGCGTTGCTGGGCCTGGTTTTCCACACCTTCGGCAATGATGGTCAGTTGCATGCTGCGGCCCAGGGCAATGATTGCACGGGCGATGGCGGCATCGTGCGGGTCGTCGGGCAGGCCGCGGATGAACGACTTGTCGATCTTCAGAATGTCCAGCGGCAGGCGCTTGAGATAGCTCAGCGATGAATAGCCGGTGCCAAAGTCGTCGATGGCCAGTTGCACGCCCAGTTTTTTCAACTGGTACAGCACGGCCAAGGCCTCTTCAGCTTGGCTCATGATGAAGTTTTCGGTGATCTCCAGCTGCAAGTCACCTGCCTTGAGTTGGTGATGCTTGAGCAACTGTTCGATGCGCCGTGCCAGGTGCGGCTGGCGTAGCTGGGCGCCCGCGAGGTTGATCGACAAGGGGCCGAAGGGTTCGTAGTGCTGCTTCCAGGCCTGCATCTGCTGGCAGGCCTGTTCCAATACCCAGTCGCCTAGTTGGAGGATGGTGCCGTTCTCCTCCGCCAGGTGGATGAAGTGCTCCGGGGGCACTTCACCAAAGGTCGGGTGGCTCCAGCGGATCAGCGCCTCGGCGCCGACCAGGCTCTGGGTCTTGAGGCTGAGCTTGGGCTGGAAGCACAGGCTCATTTCGTTGCGTTCGACGGCACGGCGCAGTTCGTGTTCCAGAGCAATCCGTTCGCTGGCCTGGGCGGTGAGGTCGCGGGTGTAGGCCTCGACGCGGTTGCGGCCCTTGGCTTTGGAGCGGTACATGGCAGCATCGGCGTTGCGGATCAGTGTGGCAACGTCGCTGCCATCCTGTGGATAAAGGCTGATGCCGATGCTGGCGCTGGTGAAAAACTCATGCTCACCGGCCTGGAACGGTGCGATGAAGCAGGCCAGCAGCTTGTTGGCGATGGTACTGGCGTCACTGGGCTTGTGCAGGCCGGGCAGCAGGATGATGAACTCGTCGCCGCCCAGGCGGGCCACGGTGTCGACGTCACGCACCTGCTCCTTGAGGCGCTGGGCAATGCCCTTGAGCAGCAAGTCGCCGACCGGGTGGCCGAGGCTATCGTTGATGTGCTTGAAGCGGTCGAGGTCGAGGAACAGCACCGCACCCTGGCGGTTGGACACCTGCGCGCAGGTGAGCACGGCCTGCAGGCGGTTCTCGAACAAGGCACGGTTGGGCAGGCCGGTCAGCGGGTCGTGGTGGGCCTGGTAGTCGAGCTTGGCCTGGGCATGCTTGAGGCTGGAAATGTCGGCGAACACAGCCACGAAGTGAGTGATCTCGCGGTCGCTGTTGCGCACGGCGCTGATGGTCAGCCAGCCGGGGTACAGTTCGCCGTTCTTGCGCTTGTTGTAGATCTCGCCTTGCCAGTGACCCTCGGCGGTAAGCTGGTGCCACATGGCGGCATAGAAGGCGCTGTCGTGCTGGCCGGAGGCAAGCAGGCGCGGGGTCTGGCCGAGGGCTTCGATTTCGCTGTAGCCGGTGATTTCGCTGAAGGCACGGTTGACGGCACTGATGCGCTGGTCGATGTCGGTGATCAGCACGCCTTCGGCAGTGTTCTCGAACACGGTGGCGGCCAGTTGCAGTTTTTCCTGCATCAGGTGGCGCTCGGTGATGTCGCGGGCGATGGTCAGCATGCAGTCGACGCCGGCAATCGGCAGGGGCCTGGCGGACAGCTCGCACAGGCGGACCTGCCCGTCGCTGCGGCGGATGTGGCAGGTGAAGTCACGCACGAAACCGTCGCGGTTGAGCTGGTCGACCAGGCGTTTGCGTTCGTTGAGGTCGACCCAGATACCCAGGTCCAGCGAGGTCTGGTCGATAGTCGGGTTCAGGTCATAGCCAGTCAGACGGCAGAAGCCTTCGTTCACCTCAAGCAGCAAACCGTCGCTCTGGCGCGACAGCAGCAGGCCGTCGGGCGAGGCGTGGAAGGCCTTGGCGAACTTTTCTTCTGAAGTTTGCAGCTGCTGCTGGGTCTCCTTGAGCTGGCTGATGTCGCGAACTGCCACAACCAGCGCGGGGGTGCCGTCCAGTTCGAAGGTTTCGGCCGAAGTCAGGCCGGTGAAGAGTTGGCCATTACTGCGGCGAAAGCTCATCTCAAGGTTGCGGATGCCACCTTGGTGCAGGCGCTCAAGCAGCGGCGGGCCGGAGCCTTCGACGCCCCACAGGTTCAGGTCGGTGGCGCTGCGGCCAAGCACCTGGTCCGGGTTCAGGCCAATCTGCTCTTCGAAGGCTTCGTTCACCTCCAGCAGGCAGCCGTCGCTGTGGCGGGCAATCAGTAGAATGTCGGGGCACTGCTGGAACACCGAGGCAAACTTTTGCTCGGAAAGACGCAGGGCGTCCTCGGTGCGCTTGGTTTCGCTGATGTCGATCATCAGCCCGCGCATCACCGGCTGGTGCCCGTGTTCGATCATGCTGACAATGTTGCGTATCCACAATGGCTGACCGTCGGCCCGTATCACCCGATAGTCCAGGCTGTGGTCGCGTCCGGCTGCGGTTTCGCTGTCGCAGTATGCCTGCGCCCAGAGCGCGTCCTCCGGGTGCAGGATGCTGCGCCAGAAGCCCGGTTTGAGCCAGTCGCCAAGCGGGTAACCCAGCAAGTCTTCGGCGTGCGGTGAGACATAGCTGTAGGTGAAGTCGTTGGCGTCGGCTTCCCAGGCGATGGCTGACAGGCTCTCGACCAGGCCGCGGTAGTGGTACTCACTGCTGCGCAGCTCCTGCTCCAGGGCGATGCGCCGGGAAATTTCCGAGCTGAGGCGGCGGTTGATACGGATGACCACGGCCAGAACGGCCATCAGCAAAAGGACTGTTGGCAAGCCATATACCAGCAGGTCGGACCAGAACATCCGTTGGTCGACCACGTTACCCACCCAGCGCTGCTGGATCTGGCTGACTTCGCCGCTGCTCATGTCAGCCATGACTTTGTCCAGAATGCCCACCAGCACTTTGTTGTCACGTGGTGCGGCCATGGCCAGCTGATAGCGGTAGGGCGTTTCACCACTGACGTAGAGGCCGTCGAGCTTGAGCTGTCGCAGGCTCCAGATGCTTGACGCCAGGTCGCCGACCACCGCGTCCACTTGATCGGTAGCCAAGGCCTGCAGTGTGGAGCTGACATTGGGCAGCGCCACCAGGTTGAGGTCGGGGTGATGGGTACGCAGCAGTTCGTGCGGGGCGTAATTTTCGACTACGGCAATCTTCAGGCCATACAGGTCGTCCAGTTTGCGCGGTTGGACACCGCCTTTGTGGGCGAGGATGACGATCGGGAAGTCGAGGTACGGACGGGTGAAGGCCAGGTAGCCTTGGCGTTCGGGCGTGGACATGATGCCTGGCAGCAGGTCGATGCGGTTATCCCGTGCCTGCGCCAGTACCTCGGTCCAGCTGCTGGGCTCGACCGGTTTGAGCGTCACGCCCAGGCGTTGCTGGATCGCAGCGATGTAATCGGCGGCCAATCCCTGGTACCGGCCCTCCTGGTCGCGAAACTCGAACGGTGGCCAAGAGGCGTCTACACCCAGGCTCAGCTGCGGGTGGGCAGCCAACCAGGCTTTTTCCTCGTCTGTCAGGGTCAGGGCGCCGGCCGTCGTGTTCCACAGAATCAGGAGCAGCAACAGAATGGCCGGCATAAGTGGCATAGCAGCCTCGCATTCTTGGGGTCTGACGTCGAGTGTAGACGGGCATTGCGCAAGCGTGGGGTAAGCGAGATACGTGTAGGTGCAGCCTTGTGCTGCGAAAGGGCCGGTATGGGCGGAGGTGTTCGGTGACCCGGATGGCCTCTTCGCAGCACAAGGCTGCTTCTACAGGGACCGCGAGTGCTTCAAAAGGCAGAAAAGAAAAACCCCGGCCTGGGCCGGGGTTTTGTCATCACTCGTCGAGGAAGGAGCGCAGGTGCTCGCTGCGAGTCGGGTGGCGCAGTTTTCGCAACGCCTTCGCTTCGATCTGACGGATCCGCTCACGCGTTACGTCAAACTGCTTGCCCACCTCTTCGAGGGTGTGGTCGGTGTTCATGTCGATACCGAAACGCATGCGCAGCACTTTGGCTTCGCGTGCAGTCAGGCCCGAGAGCACGTCACGGGTGGCTTCCTTGAGGCTTTCGACCGTGGCCACATCAATCGGGGACTGCATGGTCGAGTCCTCGATGAAGTCGCCCAGGTGCGAATCTTCGTCGTCACCGATCGGGGTTTCCATGGAGATCGGCTCTTTGGCGATCTTCAGTACCTTGCGGATCTTGTCCTCAGGCATTTCCATGCGCTCGCCCAGCTCTTCCGGGGTCGGTTCGCGACCCATTTCCTGCAGCATCTGGCGGGAAATACGGTTGAGCTTGTTGATCGTCTCGATCATGTGCACCGGAATACGGATGGTGCGTGCCTGGTCGGCGATCGAGCGGGTAATCGCCTGCCGGATCCACCAGGTGGCGTAGGTCGAGAACTTGTAGCCGCGACGGTATTCGAACTTGTCCACCGCCTTCATCAAGCCGATGTTGCCTTCCTGGATCAGGTCAAGGAACTGCAGGCCACGGTTGGTGTACTTCTTGGCGATGGAAATCACCAGACGCAGGTTCGCCTCGACCATTTCTTTCTTGGCGCGGCGGGCCTTGGCTTCGCCGATCGACATGCGACGGTTGATGTCCTTGATCTCGGCAACGGTCAGGCCGGTTTCGGTCTCAAGGTCGATCAGCTTCTGCTGGCAAGCAACGATGGCGGCGTCCTTTTCACCCAGGGCGGCAGCCCATTTGGTGTTGCGCTTGGCCAGGTCACCGCTCCAGGTCTGGTCGGTTTCGTTGCTGGGGAACATGCGCAGGAAGTCGGCACGCGGCATGCGGGCATCACGCACACACAGCTGCATGATGGCGCGTTCTTGCTGACGCAGACGGTTCAGTGCATCACGAACACGTTCTACCAGCACCTCGAACTGCTTGGGTACCAGCTTGATCGGCATGAACAGGTCGGCGAGGGCTTGCAGGGCCTCGATGCTTTCCTTGTGGGCACGACCGTTCTTCTTCACGACCTTGACAGTCGCCTGAAGCTGGTCGGATACCGCACCGAAACGCTGGGCTGCGACTACCGGGTCCGGACCGCTCTCGGTCTCTTCCTCGTCGTCACTGCCTTCGGACTCTTCCTCTTCGTCGTCGGACTCTTCCTTCGCGGCTGCGGCCTTGGCGCCAGGGATCGGCACCTCTTCGGTCGGCGCGGCGATGTTGTCGTCAGGGTCGATGTAGCCGCTGAGCACGTCGGACAGGCGGCCACCCTCGGTGGTGACGCGGTCATATTCGCTGAGAATGTAATCGACAGTACCCGGGAAGTGGGCGATGGCGCCCATCACTTCACGGATGCCTTCCTCGATACGCTTGGCGATTTCGATCTCGCCTTCGCGGGTCAGCAGCTCGACGGTACCCATTTCGCGCATGTACATGCGCACCGGGTCAGTCGTGCGGCCGATATCGGTTTCAACTGCCGCCAACGCAGCAGCGGCTTCTTCGGCCGCGGCTTCGTCGGTGTCGGCTTCCGCCAACAGAAGGGCATCCGCATCCGGAGCACTCTCGAATACGTTGATCCCCATGTCGTTGATCATGCGGATGATGTCTTCCACCTGTTCAGGATCTGAAATATCCTCAGGCAGGTGGTCGTTGACCTCCGCGTAAGTCAGGTAGCCCTGCTCACGACCGCGGGTGATCAACTCTTTGATACGAGACTGCTGTTGCGCTTTTCCGGACATAACACCCTATCCACTGAAGGTCTTGGCGGGCAAAAAACAAGCCGAGGATTATACCCGAGCATGGGCCTCACGCGCCAGATGAGGTCGGCGTTTGTGCGGGAACTTTCCGGCTCAGCAAGGCGAGGAGCTGGGTTTTTTCCTCGCTGGTCAATTCACTTTGACGTGATTTCCTGAGCAGTTGTTCCAGGCTGCGCTCGCGTTGGCGGGCGGACAAGCTAGTTATAGTGTCGAAAAACTGTTGTTCAAGGTTGTCGGCCACGATCAGCCATTCCTTTTCCGCCAGGGCCCGCAGCAGGCGGCCCTGTTCGGTGCCATGCCAACGTGCAATCAGCTGCATTGAGCTTAGCCCAGGATTTTTCTGTGCGGCTTCGATCAATGCCACCAACAGCTGGCTGTACAGGTGTTCTTCGTCGGCAAAGTGGCTGGCATCTTCGACCTTTCCGGCCAGCAACGGGTGGTGCAGCAGGGTGCGCAGGGCCGCCAGGGTAGGTGGTTCGACCGGTGCTGGCACGCGCGGTGGCGCTTCGTCACGTTGCTGCCAGGGCTTGCCGCCCTTGCGGTTCTTGTCCCAGGGTTTGTCGCTCCACTGCTTTTTACCGCCGCCCTTGTTCGGCTTCCATGCCGGTTCCTGCTGAGCGGGGGCGAAGTCGTGCTGCGGCGGCATGTCGCCGAAATCAGGGGTGTAGCTGGCCATGGCATCGTAGTCGTAGCCAGGGTCGTAGTCCGGCACGCTACTGGCTGGCGGAGCTTGTTGCGCCAGTTGCTCGACCTGTTGTGGGTCCAGGCCGGTGATTTCTTTCAGGCGGTTGCGCATCAGTTGGCGCAGGTTGGCCCCGGGGATCTTTTCGATCAACGGTGCGGCCAGGGTCGCCATGTGCGCCTTGCCTTCCAGTGATCGCGGGTCGGCTTCAGCGCCCAGTTGCTCGAAGAAGTAATCGGCCAGCGGCTGGGCGTGCTGGTTGATGCGGGCCTTGAAGGCATCGGTGCCTTCGGCACGCACCAGGCTGTCTGGGTCTTCGCCCTCGGGCAGGAACAGGAAGCGCGCGCGGCGGCCGTCCTGCAGGTTCGACAGGGTTGACTCCAACGCACGCCAGGCGGCCTTGCGCCCGGCCTGGTCGCCGTCGAAGCAGAACAGCACGCTGGGCACTACCCGGAACAAACGCTTGAGGTGCTCTTCGCTGGTGGCGGTGCCAAGGGTGGCCACGGCGTTGCGCAGGCCCTGCTGAGCCAGCGCGATGACGTCCATGTAGCCCTCGACGACGATGATTTCGTCGAGGTTGCGGTTGTGCTTGCGCGCCTCGTACAGCCCGTACAGTTCCTGGCCCTTGTGGAACACCGGGGTTTCCGGGGAGTTCAGGTACTTGGGTTTGTCGTCGCCCAGTACCCGGCCGCCGAAGGCGATGATGCGCCCGCGGCTATCACGGATGGGGAACATTACCCGGTCGCGGAAGCGGTCGTAGCGCTTGCCGCTTTCGGCGTTCTCGATCAGCAGGCCGGCATCGATCATCACCTTTTGCTGCAGGGTGTCGGCCCCCAGGTGCTTGAGCAGGTTGTCCCAGCCGGGCGGTGCGAAACCCAGGCAGAAATCGCGGGCGATCTCTCCGGACAGGCCGCGGCCTTTGAGGTAGTCCACTGCGGCCTTGCGGGTCGGGTGGCTGCGCAGGGCCTGGCGATAGAACTCCGAGGCGGCGTCCAGCAGCGGGTACAGTGGCGAGTCGGTTGGCTGGCGAGGCTTCTGGTCGCGGCGCCCTTGCTCGCGGGGCACTTCCATGCCTGCGGCGCGGGCCAGTTCTTCGACAGCCTGGGGGAAGTCCAGGTTGTCGTGGTCCATGACGAAGCCCAGGGCGTTGCCGCCGGCGCCGCAGCCGAAGCAGTAGTAGAACTGCTTGTCGGGGCTGACCGTGAAGGAAGGGGTCTTCTCCTTGTGGAACGGGCAGCAGGCGGAGTAGTTTTTGCCGGTTTTTTTCAGCTGGACGCGCGAACTCACCACGTCGACGATGTCGAGGCGGTTGATCAGGTCGTCAATGAAGCTCTGGGGAATCAGCCCGGCCATGGCAGTCTCGTCATCTGGCAACTGGCAAGTCTAATCGCTCACGCGCCGAATAGGGCGAGTGCTGATTGGGGAAGTGTGAGGGAGTGTGTGCTCGTCGCCAGCCCCTAAGGGCCCGTCAGTCGGACGTGCACGTCTGGTCATACAACAAGAAAGACCAGCTCTGACGTTTCAGGCAGGTTGCCCCGTATGCAGTTCGCATGAGCTTGTGCAGGGCCTTGAGCTAGCTGCTCAAGTTTGAAGCGACCGCTGCCATCGCCCGGTGGTTAACCGGGCAGGGCAGAAGCTTTGCGTAGAACGCCTGTATTAGTACAGACGAACGGCGCGGCGCTGTTCGCGCTGAACTTTCTTGGCGTGACGCTTAACAGCAGCAGCTGCTTTGCGCTTACGCTCTGCGGTCGGCTTCTCGTAAAACTCGCGGCTACGAACTTCAGCCAGTACACCGGCTTTTTCGCAGGAGCGCTTGAAACGACGCAGAGCTACGTCGAAGGGTTCGTTCTCTTTAACTTTGACGGCTGGCATCCAGGGCTACCTTAATTCATTACCGGGGTAGACGTGCTCCTGGCAAAACAAAGGTGTGCTGGAGAACGTCGGTTTTCAAGGGTTGCGGATGTTAACCCTTAGCAAGCCGGAATGCAAAGCCTCTGATCGAAAACCGCTGGTCGGCGTCCGACACGGGGACTATCATGCGCGCCTTCGAATTCAGCCCCCACAAGGGACGAGCCCATGCTAGTACTGGGATTGGAAACATCCTGCGACGAAACTGGCGTCGCATTATACGACAGCGAGCGCGGCCTGCTGGCCGACGCACTGTTCAGCCAGATTGACCTGCACCGCGTGTTTGGCGGTGTGGTGCCCGAACTGGCCTCGCGTGACCACGTAAAGCGCATGTTGCCGCTTATCCGCCAGGTGCTGGAGGAGGCGGGTTGCGTCGCCACCGAGATCGACGCCATCGCCTACACCGCGGGTCCTGGCCTGGTCGGGGCATTGCTGGTGGGCGCCTCGTGCGCCCAGGCGCTGGCCTTTGCGTGGGACATTCCGGCGATTGGCGTGCACCACATGGAAGGTCACTTGCTGGCGCCCATGCTGGAACAAAACCCACCTGAGTTTCCGTTCGTCGCTTTGTTGGTTTCGGGCGGCCACACCCAGCTGGTACGCGTCGATGGCATCGGCCAGTACGAGCTGCTGGGCGAGAGCCTGGACGATGCCGCCGGCGAGGCGTTCGACAAGACCGCCAAGCTGATCGGCCTTAACTACCCCGGCGGCCCGGAAATCGCGCGCCTGGCCGAGCAGGGCGTACCTGGGCGCTTCGTGTTCCCGCGGCCGATGACTGACCGCCCGGGGCTGGAATTCAGCTTCAGCGGCCTCAAGACCTTTGCCCTCAACACCTGGCAGCAATGCAAGAATGCTGGCGACGACAGTGAGCAAACCCGTTGCGACCTGTCCCTGGCATTCCAGCAGGCGGTGGTGGAGACTTTGACCATCAAGTGCAAGCGGGCGCTCAAGCAGACTGGCCTCAAACGCCTGGTCATCGCGGGTGGCGTGAGTGCCAACAAGGCCTTGCGTGCGTCGCTCGAGGACATGCTCGGCAGCATCAAGGGCAACGTGTACTACGCGCGCCCGCAGTTCTGTACCGACAACGGCGCGATGATCGCTTACGCCGGTTGCCAGCGCCTGCTGGCCGGGCAGCAGCAGGACCTGGCGATCAGCGTGCAGGCACGCTGGCCGATGGAGCAGTTACCGCCGCTGTAGTGTTTGATGGCGAACGATCAGAAGTGCCGTTCGCGCCCCGCGAACAGGTCGCGCAGGTTTTTGCGGTGGCGCCATACGATCAACACGGTCAGCACGGTGATCGGCAGCAAGGCTTCGGGCTCGCGCCAGGCCAGCAATGGCAAGGTCAATGGCGTGGCAATCAGCGCCGCCAGCGAGCTGGTACGGGTGAGGTAGAAGGTCAGCAGCCAGGCGCCGATCGCCAGCAGCGCGGCCGGAAAATACAGGCCCATGAGCATGCCGGCAGCCGTCGCCACGCCCTTGCCGCCCTGGAAACGGAAGTACAGGGGGAACAGGTGGCCCAGTACCGCGCATACGCCCACCCAGGCCTGCGCGTGCAGGTCCAGCCCGGCAAGGCGGGCGAGCAATACCGGCAAAAGGCCCTTGCACAGGTCGCCAAGCAGGGTCAGGATCGCCATTTTGCGGCCCGCCAGGCGTAGCATGTTGGTGGCGCCGGCATTGCCTGAGCCGCTGGAACGCGGGTCCGGGCTGCCCGAAAGGCGGCTGAGGAGAATGGCGAAGGACAGCGAGCCGAGCAGGTAGGCGAGCAACGCCAGTAACCAAAACATGCTAACTATTCCGGGCGAGGACGCCCTGATTCTAACGGCGCCAGTCGCCCTTGTCGTGCTGTGGAGAGAAGTGCTTGGACAGAGTGTTCATCGAAGGCCTGGAAGTCGATACCGTCATCGGTGCCTATGACTGGGAGCGGGATATTCGCCAGTGCTTGCGCCTGGACCTGAGCTTTGCCTGGGACAACCGCCCGGCCGCAGCGGGTGATGAGCTGAGCCTGGCGCTGGACTATGCCAGTGTGTCGGCGCGCATCCAGGCGTTTGCCGAGCAGGCGCGTTTCGAGTTGGTGGAAACCTTTGCCGAGCGCCTGGTGGCAACGCTCATGGAAGAATTCCATATCCCTTGGGTGCGGCTGAAGCTGACCAAGCCGGGTGCGGTACCAGCGGCCCGTGGCGGTGTTGGCGTGGAGATCGAGCGCGGATGTCTCTGAGCACGGTTTACCTGGGCCTTGGCAGCAACATCGACCGTGAGGCGCATTTGTGCGCCGGGCTCGATGCGTTGACGGGCATCCTCACAGACATGCGCTGCTCGCCGGTGTTCGAAAGCCAGGCGGTGGGGATCAAGAGCGGGCCGTTCATCAATTTCGTGGTGACCGGGCAAACCGCGCTGCCGCTGATCGAACTGGACCGTCGATTGAAGTTCATCGAGGCCGAGAATGGCCGTTACGCGCCGGACCGCAAAGGGCTGCCGCTGGATATCGACGTGCTGATGTATGACGATCTGCACGGCACGTTCGATGGGCTGGTGTTGCCTCGGGCCGAGATCCTGAAGAACGCTTTTGTGCTGTGGCCGCTGTCGTTACTGGCCCCTCAGCTGATGCATCCGGGCGCGGGCAAGACCATGGCCCGGTTGTGGCAAGAGGCACAGATTGACCAGGTACTGGCCCCGGTCGCCTTCGAGTGGCGCGGTTTGCAGCTGACCCCCGCTTAAGCCAGTTTCGGCCCTTTCGCGGCTAAAGCCGCGAAAGGGCCGGGAAGGTCAGACGAGTTGGTAAGCCTCAAGCGCTTTCAGCCGCTCGGCTTTGAGCGCTTCGCCCAGGGCCTGGCCAGTCAGCCCGGCCTGTACCAGTGGTTTCACATCCACCGCTCGCGCCGCCGCTGCTGCGCCTCGCAGGTAATCGGCCTGTGGATAACCTTGCTCGCCATCGCCCAGCGCCGCCATCTCGCAGACCACCACAAAGTCCTCGAACCGCTGCGGCTTCCTGTAAACATCGAACTTCTGCAACAGTTCCAGCAGTGCCGTGGCAGGCAGCTCCAACGCCTGATTCGCCTGCGCCAGGCATTCGCCTGTCAGCAGGGCCAGTTCCTGGCACTCACGCGGTGCCTTCAGACGCTGGTTGACGGCTTTTATCGAGGCCGGTGCCAGCCCGCGCAACAGGCAGGCCCAGCGCACGTGCAGGGGCTGTTCATGCGCCGCTGCCTGCTCCAGCGCCGCCAAGGCCTGTGCATCGTCAACAAGCTCAGGCAGCATGGCCGGCAGGGCGTCGCAATCGCGCAGCACCTGGAAGAAAACCTGGGGTTTTGCCTCCATCAGCGCCCGCTCGATCTCCTTCCAGCTGCGCTCGGCAGTCAGCGCCTGCAGTTCGCCAGAGGCACTGATCTGGCGCATCAGTGCAAGCGTTTCTTCGGCAACCCGGAAACCCAGCGGTGCATACCGGGCAGCAAAGCGCGCAACGCGCAGAACGCGCAAGGGATCTTCGGCGAATGCCGGAGAAACGTGGCGTAAAATTCGATTTTCCAGATCGTCTTTGCCATGGTGGGGGTCGTACACCGTCCCCGCTTCGTCCTCGGCCATCGCGTTGATGGTCAAATCACGGCGGATCAGGTCTTCTTCCAGGGTGACGTCAGGGCTGGCGTGAAAAGTGAACCCGCCATAACCGCGCCCGCTCTTGCGCTCGGTACGGGCCAGGGCATATTCCTCGCCGGTTTTCGGGTGCAGGAACACCGGAAAGTCGGCGCCTACCGGCCTATAGCCTTTGGCGTGCATTTCTTCGACGGTGGCGCCTACCACCAGCCAGTCGATATCGCTGACGGGGCGGCCGAGCAGGCGGTCGCGCACGGCGCCGCCGACTTTGTAGATGTGCATGTGCAACTCTCCATAACGGCCGACAGGATAACCCGTCGGCCGTTATGGCGGTGCACTAGAGATGGTGAATGACTGCCAGGTCCATGCGCCCGTAGTCCGCGCTTTCGCCATGCTCGCCACGGGGTGGCATGTGGTGGGTTTTCATCACATGCTCGCCCTGCACGGTCTCCAGGTGGATATCGAAGCCCCACAGGCGATGCAGGTGCTTGAGCACTTCCTCGGTAGAGTCGCCCAGCGGTTTGCGGTTGTGTTGCTGGTGGCGCAGGGTCAGCGAGCGGTCACCGCGACGGTCGACGCTCCAGATCTGCACGTTCGGTTCACGGTTGCCCAGGTTGTACTGCGCGGCCAGCAGCTCACGAATCACCCGATAGCCGGCTTCATCGTGAATGGCTGGCACCAGCAGGTCGTCGCGCTGGTCGTCATCAAGGATGCTGAACAGCTTGAGGTCGCGCATCACCTTGGGTGACAGGTACTGCAGGATGAAGCTCTCGTCCTTGAAACTGCTCATGGCGAACTTGATGGTAGAAAGCCAATCACTGCCTGCAATGTCGGGGAACCAGTGGCGATCTTCCTCGGTCGGGTTCTCGCACATGCGGCGGATGTCGGTGTACATCGCAAAGCCCAGCGCGTAGGGGTTGATGCCGCTGTAATAGGGGCTGTCGAAGCCGGGCTGGAATACCACGCTGGTGTGCGACTGCAAGAACTCCATCATGAAGCCTTCGGTGATCAGCCCTTCGTCGTACAGGTCGTTCATCAGCGTGTAGTGCCAGAAGGTTGCCCAACCTTCGTTCATTACCTGGGTCTGGCGCTGCGGGTAGAAGTACTGGGCGATCTTGCGCACGATGCGCACCACCTCACGCTGCCAGGGTTCGAGTAGCGGGGCGTTCTTCTCGATGAAA
Organism: Pseudomonas sp. PvP089; assembly: GCF_017875165.1. Lineage (NCBI taxonomy): Bacteria > Pseudomonadati > Pseudomonadota > Gammaproteobacteria > Pseudomonadales > Pseudomonadaceae > Pseudomonas > Pseudomonas sp. PvP089. The sequence goes on along the minus strand of NZ_JAGGME010000001.1, from coordinate 5,876,244 downwards.
TAGAGGATGTTTTCCTGTGGTTCGGCGGGGAAGCGCGCATCATCGCGTTCATTACCCCGCTCGGCGCTTTTCGGGATGGTGCGCCACAGGTCGTTGATCTGGCGCTGCAGGTGCTCCTCGCGTTCTTTCTGTCGGCGCCGTTCCTCTTCTGCGGAGATAGGGTAGGGCCGCTTGTAGCGGTCCACGCCATAGTTCATCAGGGCATGGCAGGAGTCGATCAGGTCTTCCACAGCGTCGATGCCGTGGCGCTCTTCGCACTGGGCGATGTACTGCTTGGCAAACACCAGGTAGTCGATGATCGAGCTGGCGTCGGTCCAGGTGCGGAACAGGTAGTTGCCTTTGAAAAAGCTGTTGTGGCCGTAGCAGGCGTGGGCAATCACCAGTGCCTGCATGCACATGGTGTTTTCTTCCATCAGGTACGCGATGCACGGGTCGGAGTTGATCACGATCTCGTAGGCAAGGCCCATCTGGCCGCGGCTGTAGGACTTCTCTGTGCTGAGGAACTGCTTGCCGTAGGACCAGTGGTGGTAACCCAGCGGCATCCCGACCGAGGCATAGGCGTCCATCATCTGCTCGGCCGTGATGACCTCGATCTGGTTGGGGTAAGTGTCCAGGGCGTAACGCTCGGCCAGGCGGCTGATTTCCCGGTCGTAGGTCTGGATCAGCTCGAACGTCCACTCGGACCCGGTGGAAATGGGTTGGCGTCTCTGTGCTCTGGCGGTCATGTGGCTAACCTGCGCTGAAAGAGTTCACGGAAGACCGGGTAGATGTCGCCGGCCGATACCAACTGCTGCTGGGCGAACGTGTCGGGGAATGCTTCGCCGATGCGCTCGTATTCATACCACAGCGCCTGGTGCTCACGGGGAGTGATCTCGACGTAAGTGTAGTACTGCACGTGCGGCATGATCTGCTTGGAGAGGATGTCGCGGCAGATTGGCGAGTCGTCATTCCAGTTGTCGCCGTCCGACGCTTGGGCGGCGTAGATGTTCCAGTCGCTGGCCGGGTAGCGTTCGGCCATGATCTCCTGCATCAGCTTGAGCGCGCTGGAGACGATGGTGCCGCCGGTTTCCCGTGAGTAGAAGAACTCTTCCTCGTCGACTTCCCGGGCGCTGGTGTGGTGGCGGATGAACACCACTTCGATGCGGTCGTAGTTACGCTTGAGGAACAGGTACAGGAGGATGAAGAAGCGCTTGGCGATGTCCTTGGTGGCCTGGGTCATGGAGCCGGAGACGTCCATCAGGCAGAACATCACCGCCTTGGAACTGGGGTTGGGCTGCTTGACCAGCAGGTTGTATTTGAGATCGAAGGTGTCGAGGAAGGGCAGGCGGTTAATGCGTGCCTTCAGGCGCTCGATTTCCTGTTCGATTTCCTGGATATCGGTGAAGTTGTCCGGCTCCTCGACCCGCAGGCGGTCGAGTTCCTTTTGTGCTTCGCGCAGCAGTGCGCGGCTGCTGCCGGTCAGGGCAATACGCCGGGCATGCGCCGAGCGCAGGGTGCGCACGATGTTGATGCGTGACGGATTGCCCTCGTTGGCTATACCTGCGCGTACGGTCTTGAAGGTGTCGGTGCCGGTCAGGTGACGTTTGACCAGGTTGGGCAGTTCGAGATCCTCGAACATGAACTCGAGAAACTCTTCCTGGGTGATCTGGAAGACGAAGTCATCCATGCCGTCGCCGGAGTTGCCCGCCTTGCCGCGGCCGCCGCCACCCCCGCCGCCACCTTGGGGCCTGGGGATATGTTCGCCGGCAGTGAATTCCTTGTTGCCGGGGTGCACAACGGTCTGTTTACCCCCACGACCGTGGTGGAGCACGGGTTCGTCGATGTCGCGGCCCGGAATGCTGATCTGCTCGCCATGTTCCATGTCCATGATGGAACGGCGGCTTACCGCCTCTTCGACGGCTTTCTTGATGTGTTCACGGTACCGCCGCAGGAAGCGCTGGCGGTTGACCGTGCTCTTGTTCTTGCCGTTCAGGCGTCGGTCTATAACGTAGCTCATGGTCCCTCCGGTGACTGGATGCAGCTGCAAGCCACGAGCTTCAAGCTGCAAGAAAGAGCAGCCACCGCGGCTGCAAGCTGTGGCGTAGACAGAAGCGCCGACGCCGGGCAGCTTGCAGCTTGCGGCTAGAAGCTTGCCGCTTTATTGCGATTTCCTGACCCGCAGGTACCATTCCGACAGCAGGCGAACCTGTTTGTCGGTGTAGCCACGCTCCACCATGCGCGTGACGAAGTCGTTGTGTTTCTGTTGGTCTTCCTTGCTGGCCTTGGCGTTGAAGCTGATGACCGGCAGCAGGTCTTCGGTGTTGGAGAACATTTTCTTCTCGATCACCACCCGCAGCTTTTCATAGCTCAGCCAGCTCGGGTTCTTCCCGTTGTTGTTGGCACGGGCACGCAGCACGAAGTTGACGATTTCGTTGCGGAAATCTTTCGGGTTGCTGATACCGGCCGGTTTCTCGATTTTCTCCAGCTCTTCATTGAGGGCGATGCGGTTGAGGATTTCGCCGGTCTCCGGATCGCGGTACTCCTGGTCCTGGATCCAGAAGTCGGCGTACAGCACGTAGCGGTCGAAAATGTTCTGGCCGTATTCGCTGTAGGACTCCAGGTAGGCGGTCTGGATTTCCTTGCCGATAAATTCGATATAGCGCGGTGCCAGGTACTCCTTCAGGTAGCGCAGGTAGCGTTCGCGCACTTCGGCAGGGAACTGTTCCTGTTCGATCTGCTGTTCAAGCACATACAGCAGGTGAACCGGGTTGGCCGCAATTTCGTGTGGGTCGAAGTTGAAGACTTTGGAAAGGATCTTGAAGGCGAAGCGGGTCGACAGGCCGTTCATGCCCTCGTCGACGCCTGCCGAGTCCCGGTACTCCTGGATCGACTTGGCCTTGGGGTCGGTGTCCTTGAGGTTCTCGCCGTCGTAGACGCGCATCTTCGAGTAGATGTTGGAGTTCTCTGGCTCCTTGAGGCGCGAAAGTACCGTGAACTGGGCGAGCATCTTGAGGGTGTCTGGCGCGCAATGGGCCTTGGCCAGCGAGCTGTTGATCAGCAACTTGTCGTAGATCTTGATCTCATCGCTGACGCGCAGGCAGTACGGCACCTTGACGATGTAGATCCGGTCGATGAACGCCTCGTTGTTCTTGTTGTTGCGGAAGGTGTGCCACTCCGATTCGTTGGAGTGGGCCAACAGGATGCCGGTGTACGGAATGGCACCCAGCCCCTCGGTACTGTTGTAGTTACCTTCCTGGGTGGCCGTGAGCAGTGGGTGCAGGACCTTGATCGGGGCCTTGAACATCTCGACGAATTCCATCAGGCCCTGGTTGGCCCGGCACAGCGCGCCCGAATAGCTGTAGGCATCGGCGTCGTTCTGCGGGAATTCCTCAAGCTTGCGAATATCGACCTTGCCGACCAGGGCGGAAATGTCCTGGTTGTTCTCGTCGCCCGGCTCGGTCTTGGCGATGGCGATCTGGTTGAGGATCGATGGGTACAGCTTGACCACTTTGAACTTGCTGATGTCGCCGCCGAACTCCTGCAGGCGTTTGGTGGCCCAGGGCGACATGATGGTGTTCAGGTAGCGCCGCGAGATGCCGTACTCTTCCTCGAGGATGGCCCCGTCTTCGGTAGCGTTGAACAGCCCCAGGGGCGACTCGAATACCGGCGAGCCCTTGATGGCATAGAACGGTACCTTTTCCATCAGCTGCTTGAGTTTTTCGGCCAGCGACGATTTACCGCCGCCCACCGGGCCCAGCAGATAGAGGATTTGTTTCTTTTCTTCCAGGCCTTGGGCGGCGTGGCGGAAATAAGACACGATCTGGTCGATGCACTCTTCCATGCCATGGAAGTCGGCAAAGGCCGGATAGCGGCGGATAACCTTGTTGGAGAAGATGCGCGACAGCCTGGAGTTGGTAGAGGTGTCGATCAGCTCTGGCTCACCGATGGCCAGCAACAGCCGTTCGGCCGCCGATGCGTAGGCACTGCGATCCTCTTTGCACAGCTCGAGGTACTCCTGCAGCGAGAGTTCTTCCTGGCGCGTGGACTCGAAACGTTGTTGGAAGTGGCTAAAAATACTCATGACGTCACCTCGCTCGATACGTGGAGACGACGCCGGATCAGTCAGCTGATGCTGGCATGCAACCGGTTTTGCCGGCTGCTGTATACCCCCCAGAACACCCTGTAACGCTACCGATGACCCGCACGCCGGTGTACCGGCTCTCCCCTTTTTCTGGATGGCCTGCGCTTAAGAATAGTTGGTTATCGGCAAGTTCAAGGGGGAGGGGCGGAGAAGTTGCGAACTACCGTTCGTCAGATAAGCCGCAAGCCCGCACAGGGCGCGGGCTGCAGTAGAAATGAAAATTTTTATTCGACGGTGCCTTGGGCGGTCTCGGCCGGGTAGGTGGCGCGCCACAGTTCAAAGCCGCCGTCCACGCTGTACACGTCGGAAAAGCCCTGGCCGACCAGGTAGGCGGCAGCGCTCTGGCTGGAATTGCCGTGATAGCAGACCACCAGGGTAGGTGCATCGAGGTCGGCGTTGCGGATGAAATCGGCAACCGAATGGTTATCCAGGTGCCGGGCACCGGTGATATGACCGGCGGCGAAGGCTTGGGAGTCGCGAATGTCGACGACGACCGCACCTTCTTGCTTGCGAAGCTCCAAGGCCTGCTCGGGAGGGATGCGCTTGAATTCGCTCATGGGTACTACTTCCTTCAGGTGTGGTCGTTGAGTGTAGTGGGTTGTGCCGGCTGGCGCAGGGTGCCGTCGTCGGCGCAGTCACAACGGTGGTATTGGCCGCTGTCGACGTTGTACAGGGTCATGGCGCCGCCCCACACGCAGCCGGTGTCCAGGGCGATGACGCCTGGCTCGTTGACCCGGCCTTCGAGGGCAGCCCAGTGGCCGAAAATGATCTTCACATGCCGCGAGCGGCGGTCCTTGTGGGCAAACCAGGGCTTGTAGCCCTTGGGCGCGGTGCCCAGGCCTTCCTTGCTCTTGAGGTCAAGTTTCCCCTCGGCGGTGCAGAAGCGCATGCGTGTGAAGTAATTGGTAATGACCCGCAGGCGTTCGATGCCGGAGAGGTTCTTGCTCCACTTGTTCGGCTCGTTGCCGTACATGCCGTCGAGGTATAGCTTCAGGCGGCCGTCGTCGCGCAATACTTCTTCCACCTCAGCCGCAAGACCAAGGGCCTGGCCGAGCGTCCACTGCGGCGGGATGCCGGCGTGCGACATGGCGATACCCCTTGCCTCGTCGTAATGCAGCAGTTTTTGCTGGCGCAGCCAGTGGAACAGCTGGTCGGCATCCGGTGCTTCGATGATCTCGCGCAGCGTGTCGCTTTTCCTCAGGCGCTCGACGTTGTACCAGGCGGCCAGCAGGTGCAGGTCATGGTTGCCGAGCACGCACACCAGCGACTGGCGTATCGAATACAGAAAACGCAGGGTTTCCAGTGAATCGGGGCCGCGGTTGACCAGGTCACCGACCAGCCACAGGCGGTCAACGGCCGGGTTGAAACTGACACGTTCCAGCAGGCACTTGAGGGGCTGCAGGCAGCCCTGCAGATCACCGACGGCGTAGGTTGCCATCAGTGCAGCGCCCCGGGCACTGCGAGGCGGAAGGGGGCGATCTCGGCGTCGAAGCGCTTACCGTCTTCGGCGAACATCTGATAACTGCCTTGCATGGTGCCCACCCGGGTGGTGATCACCGCACCGCTGCTGTAAGTATGGCTCTGGCCCGGGTCGATGTTGGGCTGTTGGCCCACCACGCCTGAACCCCGTACTTCCTCGACCTCGCCGTCACCATTGGTGATCAGCCAGTGGCGTGACAGCAGCTTGGCTTTCAGCGAGCCTTTGTTCTGGACGGTGATGGTGTAGGCGAAAGCGAAACGACTGTTTTCCGGGTCGGATTGTTCTTTCAGGTAGCGAGTCACGACGTTGACGTCGATTTGATAGCGGGGGTCGGACATGCAAGGGCCTTGGGCGAGCTGACGCAATAATGCAGTCTAGGCCATTGGGAGGGGGGAGGGCCAGCGGTGTGGGGCTTGTGGTCTTTGTTGTCAGCGCCGGCCTCTTCGCGGGTGAACCCGCTCCCACAGGAATTGCACAGTATTCGAAGGCTGTGGCGTACCTGTGGGAGCGGGTTTACCCGCGAAGAGGCCGGTACAAGCGATATCAGGCTTGCTGATCAGCCAACTGGTCAGCCAGGCGCACAAAGGCCGCCAGGTCCAGTTGTTCGGGACGCAAGCTGCCATCCACGCCGGCTGCCTCGATGGCCGCGCTGTCGAGCAGGCCTTTGAGGGTGTTGCGCAGTGTCTTGCGACGCTGGTTGAACGCTTCGCGAACGACGCGCTCCAGCAGCAGGTGGTCCTTGGCCGGGAACGGCAGCACCTCGTGCGGCACCAGGCGCACGATGGCCGAGTCCACTTTTGGCGGCGGGTTGAAGGCACCAGGGCCCACGTTGAACAGGTGCTCGACGCGGCAGTGGTACTGCACCATGATCGACAAGCGCCCCCAGTCACCACCGCCTGGGCCTGCGGCCATGCGCTCGACCACTTCCTTTTGCAGCATGAAGTGCATGTCGCGGATCAGCCCGGCATGGCTGAGCAGGTGGAAGATCAGTGGGGTGGAAATGTTGTAGGGCAGGTTGCCAACCACCTTGAGGCTGCGCGGCGGTACGCCCAACTGGTTGAAGTCGAACTTCAGGGCGTCGCCCTGGTGCAGGCGGAAGTTAGTGCGGCCAGCGAACTTGTGCTGCAGGATCGGCACCAGGTCCTTGTCCAGCTCCACCACGTCCAGTTGTGCACCGCTGCCCAGCAGGCCTTCGGTCAGGGCGCCCTGGCCTGGGCCGATTTCCAGCAGGTGTTCGCCAGCCTTGGCATTGATGGCACGCAGGATGCGGTCGATGATGCCGGCGTCGTGCAGGAAGTTCTGGCCGAAGCGCTTGCGCGCCCGGTGTTGGTATTGCTCGTTCATGGTCGGTTCTCGGCCATCTGGTAGGCGGTGTCCAGCGCGACGCGCAGGCTGCCGGTGTCGACGTTGCCGGTGCCGGCGAGGTCCAGGGCGGTGCCGTGGTCGACCGACGTACGGATGATCGGCAGGCCCAGGGTCACGTTGACTGCAGCGCCGAAGCCTTTGTACTTGAGTACAGGCAGGCCTTGGTCGTGGTACATCGCCAGCACCGCGTCGCAGTGCTCCAGATATTTGGGGGTAAACAGGGTATCGGCCGGCAGCGGCCCGCGCAGGTCCATGCCTTCGGTGCGCAGGCGGGCCAGGGTCGGCTCGATGATGTCGATTTCCTCGCGGCCCAGGTGGCCGCCCTCGCCCGCGTGCGGGTTAAGGCCACACACCAGTATGCGCGGGTTGGCAATGCCGAACTTGTCGCGCATGTCGGCATGCAGGATACGGGTTACACGTTCGACGCGCTCGGCAGTGATGGCGTCGGCAATATCACGCAGCGGCAGGTGGGTGGTCACCAGGGCCACGCGCAGGCCGCGGGTGGCCAGCATCATTACCACCTGCGCGGTGTGGGTCAGCTCGGCAAGGAATTCGGTATGCCCTGAGAAGGCAATACCGCTTTCGTTTATCACGCCCTTGTGCACAGGGGCGGTGATCATCCCGGCAAAATGCCCATCCAGGCAGCCTTGCCCGGCGCGGGACAGGGTTTCCAGCACGAACGCCGCGTTGGCTTTGTCGAGCTGGCCTGGCACCACCGGGGCGGCGAGAGGGGTATCCCACACGTACAGGCTGCCCGCCGGTGCCGGTCGGTCGGGCCATTGGCCCGGGACGACTGGCAGCAGGCTGACAGCCAGCCCCAGCTGCGTGGCCCGCTCGGCGAGCAGGTCACGGCTGGTGATGGCGATCAGGGGGTGGGGCTGGGCGTCTGCGGCAAGCAGCAGGCACAGGTCAGGGCCTATGCCGGCCGGCTCGCCGGGGGTGACGGCGAAGCGCAGGGGCTTCACTGGGCGGCCTGGTCAGCGCCAGGCAGCTTGATTTCAACGTAGGCTTCGTCGCGAATCTGGCGCAGCCAGGTTTGCAGCTCTTCGTCGTACTTGCGGTTGCGCAGGACGCTCTGGGCCTGTTGCTCACGTGCCTGTTCGGTGCTGTCGGTGGCGCGGCGGCCCAGCACTTCCAGAACGTGCCAGCCGTACTGGGTCTTGAACGGTTTGGTGACTACGCCTTGCTGGGCGTTGGCCATCTGTTCGCGGAATTCCGGTACCAGGCTGTTCGGGTCTACCCAGTTGAGGTCGCCGCCGTTGAGCGCCGAACCCGGGTCTTCCGAGAAGCTTTTCGCCAGCTCGCCGAAGTCTTCGCCGTTCTTGATGCGGTCGTACAGGCGCTCGGCCAGTTGCTCGGTGGCCGCTTCGCTGCGGATTTCGCTTGGCTTGATCAGAATGTGGCGTACATGCACTTCGTCACGCAGCACGTTCTCGCTCCCGCCGCGCTTCTCCTCGAGCTTGAGGATGATGAAGCCGTTAGGGATGCGAATAGGCTGGGTAATTTCACCGACCGGCATGCTGCTGAGCATCTTGGCGAAGTCGGGTGGCAGCTGGCCGGCTTTACGCCAGCCCATCTCGCCGCCTTCCAGGGCGTTTTCGCTGGCGGAGTTGGCAATCGCCATCTGGCCGAAGTCGGCGCCCTGGCGCAGCTGCTGGTACACGTCACCCACCTTGCGCGCTGCCTTCTGGATATCATCCGAGCTGGCGGCTTCCGGGGTCGGGATGAGGATGTTGGCCAGGCGGTACTCTTCCGACATCTGCATCTTGCCCATGTCGGAATTGAGGAAGTTTTTCACTTCCTGCTCCGACACCTGAATGCGTTCGGCCACACGGCGCTGACGCACGCGGCTGATGATCATCTCGCGCTTGACCTGCTCGCGAGCGTCATCGAACGACAGGCCGTCACGGGCCAGGGCGGCGCGGAACTGGTCCAGCGACATGCCATTGCGCTGGGCAATGGTGCTGATGGCCTGGTTCAGCTCTTCGTCGGTAATGCGGATGCCAGAGCGCTCGCCGATCTGCAGCTGCAGGTTTTCGACGATCAGGCGTTCCAGTACCTGCTGTTCAAGGGCGCTGGTCGGCGGCACGCCGCCGCCGCGCTTGGCGATGGTTTGCTGTACCTCATGGACGCGTTGGTCCAGCTGGCTTTGCATGACCACGTCGTTGTCGACGATGGCCACCACGCGATCAAGAGGTTGTACCGCGGCATGCACCGCGCCACTCAGCAAAGCGGCGCCCAGCAACACTGGGCGCAGACGATCAATAAGCTTGGTCTTCACGTTCACGGTAACCTTGAATGCCTTGGTCGAGGAAAGATTCGACCTTGTTGCCCACTACGCCACCGAGGCCTTTCAGAACGATCTGAAGGAAGATGCCGTGGTCGCCTTTTTCGTTCTGCGGAAGCGCCTGGCTGAAGTCGTCGTAATCGATCCAGTAACGGTTGATCAGGCGCAGCTTCCAGCAGCAGTTGTCGTACTCGAAACCACCCATGGCTTCCAGGGTACGGTTGCGGTTGTAGTCATGCTGCCAGCGGGCGATGACGCTCCACTGCGGAACGATCGGCCAGATGACCGAGAAGTCATGCTGCTGGATCTTGTAGTAGTCCTTGATGTAGTTCGGATCGCCCGGGGTGCCGTAGTCACCGCCACCCACTTTCCAGGTACCTGTGGTCGAGTCGAAGGCAATGGTGTCATTACGGTAGCGATAGCCGAGGTTGACCACCTTGTTCGGGTTGTCTTCAGGCTGGTAGTGGAACATCGCGCTGCCCGAGCGGGTGCTGCGGCTGTCCGGGTCCCAGTTGAAGTCCGAATTGAAGCGCCAGTCGCGGTTGAAGTAGTAGTTGTACACCAGTGCATACGGCGACACGTCAGACTGCGAATCTTTGCGGGTGCGGTAGTCGATCCCAGGCAACTGGACCTTGCGGTCCTTGAAGTAGTAAGCCTGGCCAATGCTGAAGTTCTGGCGCTCGAAGCCGTTGTCTTCGATCCAGCGGGTGGTCACACCCAGCGACAGCTTGTTCTCGTCGCCGATGCGGTCGGTGCCACTGAAGCGGTTGTCCCGGAACAGCGAGTCGTAGCTGAACAGGGTTTCGCCCGTATCGAACAGCGGAATGTCCTTCTGGTCCTTGTACGGGACGTTGAGGTAGTACAGGCGCGGCTCGAGGGTCTGCTTGTAATTGGTACCGAACAGCGACGTGTTGCGGTCGAAGTACAGTCCGCTGTCCACGCTAAAGATCGGTACATCGCGATTCACGGAGCTGTCATAGCTGCCGTAGGCGCTTGGGTTCGCGTTCTGCAAGGCGATTGCATCTGCTTTGCCTTTGCTGTCCAGGTCGAGGTCGTACTGGGTATAGGCATACTTCAGCTTGGGTGTGATGAAACCGTAGCTGGCTGTCATCGGGTAGCTGATGGACGGCGCGACGTTCAGACGTGTTCCGTTGGCACGTTCAATACCCTGGATGTTTTCGTCAAGCCGGCGACCGGCTGCCCCGGCAGAGAAATCCGGGTTGCCATCTTTGTCTCGAACGAAGTCATTCTTCAAGTCACGTTCGAAGCGTGCCGCCTCGGTTTCATAAGCAAAGTTCAACCCACCCGGCTGATAGGGCAGTACACCATTGAAGGTAATCTGCGGCAGGCGATCATAAGGCGTGATCTGCGAAATGGTCGCCGCCTCGTAGGCGTGCACGTTCAACCGCGCGGTGTAGCTGTCGCCGCGGTAGGTCAACGCACCTTGCTGGTCAAGGAAGTCCTTGCTTTCAACGCCGATCTGGTCGGATTCCAGGTCCTGGAAGTAGAACGGGTCGCTGATGTCGGTGTAGTTCACCTCGGTCATCAGGCGCTCGTCCAAACCGCCTTTGTGCTGCCAGTTGACCATCCAGCGCTGTTCTTTGTAGTCAGTCTGGTCTTTGCGGTCGTCGTCTTTGTCGTTCAGGTAGGCGCCGCCGAACTGGCCTTCGCTCGAAGGTGTCAGGTAGCGGAACTCGCCTTCCATCAGCAAGCCGCGTTTGGTCATGTAACGCGGGTACAACGTGGCGTCGTAGTTGGGCGCCAGGTTGAAATAGTACGGCGTGACCAGCATGAAGCCGGTGTCGCTGCTGCTGCTGAACGATGGCGGCAAGAAGCCGGACTGGCGACGGTCGTCGATCGGGAAGTAGATGTACGGTGTGTAGAACACCGGGAAATCCTTGACCCGCAGCGTAACGTTGGTCGCGGTACCGAAACCGGTGGCCGGGTTCAGGGTGATGTTGTTGCCCTTCAGCTGCCAGGCGTTGCTGCCCGGTTCGCAGGTGGTGTATGTACCGTCCTTGAGGCGGATGATGGCGTTTTCACCACGCTTGGCATACAGCGCACTGCCGCGGATGTGCGACTTGTGCATCACGTATTCGGCGTTGTCGACCTGGGCTTCGCCGGTGTCGAGCTGGATCTGTGCCTGGTCACCGACCACCAGCGAACCGTTGTCACGAATCTTGACGTTACCCTTGAGCTCGCCACGGTTTTCGGTCTGGTAGAGGTTTGCCTCGTCGGCTTCGGCCTGCATGCTGCCCTGGCGCATCACCACGTCACCGGCGAGGGTAGCAATCTGCTGCTCCTGCTGGTACTTGGACACCTTGGCGTTGATGTAGGTCGGCGACTCGTCCTTCGGCGTGGTATCAGCCATGCCCGGGCGGGTTGGCTCGACATACGCGCCACCGCAGTACGGGCCGGTTTCGGCCAGCTGCGCGGCGGTGAGCTTTTCACGCGGTACCCAGTCCAGGTGGCTGTAGTCTTCGCTGCGCGACTTCAGGCCGCGGCCTTTGGCCTCGGTGACCAGCATTGGCCGGTCTGCGGTGTCGGCTTCGCTCGCGGCTTCTGTGCCGGAGCTGACGGCCGCACCTTCGTGCACCGGGCGCGGTGGCAGGTTGTTGACTGGCGCTTTGGGCTTGCAGTCCCAACCACCGGAGGCGGACACTTGGCAGTCGAATTGTTCGGCTGCCACTGCATATGAGGTGGCCAGAGGTTGCAGGGCCAGCAGACCGCCGGTTACCAGCAACGGAAACTTTCTACGAAACGCGGGGGATTTCAATGCCATCTTATTAGTCCGGGCTTCCTGCGTGCCATCTGCCCGCGTGTGGGGCCGCACGCCTCTCGATGGTCTGAAAAAGATGCTGGATAATAAAGCATGACCCGCTTGACGGCTAGGGCCGTCGGAGACCCTTGTAATGCCTGAACACGATGTACGCCTGCAACAACTAACGGTCTGGCTCGATGAGCAGCTCAATGATCTTTTCCGGAACAACGCCTGGGGCGAAGTGCCTGCAGGCAGCCTGACCGCCGCCAGCAGTGACGCCAGCTTCCGCCGCTACTTCCGTTGGCAGGGCGCGGGCCATAGCTTCGTGGTCATGGATGCACCCCCGCCGCAGGAAAACTGCCGACCGTTCGTCGCCATCGATCACCTGCTGGCCACCGCTGGTGTACATGTGCCGCTGATCCATGCCCAGGACCTGGAGCGCGGCTTCCTGCTGCTTGGCGATCTGGGTACCGAGACATACCTCGACATTATCAATGCCGACAACGCCGACGGATTGTTCGCCGATGCCATCGAGGCTTTGCTTGCCTTCCAGCGCCTGCCAATGGGCGCGCCGCTGCCCAGCTACGACGATGCCCTGCTGCGCCGTGAAGTCGAGCTGTTCCCCGAGTGGTACGTGGGGCGGGAGCTTGGCGTAGCTTTGAGCGAAGCACAGAAAGCCACCTGGCAGCGCGTCAGCCAGTTGCTGATCGACAGCGCCCTGGCCCAGCCCCAAGTGCTGGTGCACCGCGACTACATGCCGCGCAACCTGATGCAAAGCACCCCTAACCCCGGTGTACTGGACTTCCAGGACGCGGTGTACGGCCCCGTCACCTACGACATCACCTGCCTGTTCAAGGACGCCTTCCTCAGCTGGCCGCAAGCACGGGTCGAAGGCTGGCTGCGAGACTACTGGCAGCGGGCGAAGGCAGCCGGCATACCGGTGCAGGGTGACTTTGAAGCATTCCAGCGTGCCAGCGACCTGATGGGGGTGCAGCGCCACCTGAAGGTCATCGGCATTTTCGCCCGCATTTGCCACCGTGATGGCAAGCCACGCTACCTGGGCGACGTGCCGCGTTTCTTCGCCTATATAGAAGAAGTGATCGGCCGCCGGCCCGAATTGGCGGAGCTGGGTGAGCTGATTGCCGAGTTGCAGGCCGGAGCTCGTGCATGAAGGCAATGATCCTGGCAGCGGGCAAAGGCGAGCGCATGCGCCCGTTGACCCTGCATACCCCCAAACCGCTGATCCCGGTCGCCGGCCAGCCGCTGATCGAGTACCACCTGCACGCCCTGGCCGCGGCGGGCGTTACCGAGGTGGTGATCAACCATGCCTGGCTCGGCCAGCAGATCGAAGACCACCTGGGCGATGGCAGCCGCTTCGGGTTGAGTGTCCGTTATTCACCCGAGGGCGAGCCGCTGGAAACCGGTGGCGGCATCTTCAAGGCCTTGCCATTGCTGGGTGACGCGCCGTTCCTGCTGGTTAACGGCGATGTCTGGAGCGACTACGACTTCAAAGGCCTGCAGGCCCCCTTGCGAGGCCTTGCTCACCTGGTACTGGTCGACAACCCTGGCCATCACGGGCGCGGTGACTTCTGCCTGGTAGGCGAGCAGGTCGTCGATGGTGATGCCGCATCGGGCACGCTGACCTTCAGTGGCCTTTCGGTGCTGCACCCGGCGCTGTTCGACGGTTGTCGGCCGGGTGCCTTCAAGCTGGCGCCGCTGCTGCGTCAGGCCATGGCGCAGGGCAAGGTCACTGGCGAGCACTACCGTGGACACTGGGTAGATGTTGGCACGCCTGAGCGCCTGGCCGAGGCTGAGCGTTTGATTGGCGAGCGCGCCTGACATGTGGTGGCCAGGCACGGTGATTGGAATGGGTGCCGGTTTTGCTGTTGCCAGCATTCCGGGGGCCTTGCTCGGGGGGCTGTTAGGGCAAGCCATGGACCGCCGCCTGCGCTTGCAAGGCTGGGAAGACATGCGCGAACGCCTGGGCGGTCGCTCGGCGTTGCGCGACGACGAGCTGCTGTTCGTGATGCTCGGGCGCCTGGCCAAGTGCGATGGCCGGGTGGTCGAGCAGCATATCCGGCAGGCGCGCCAAGAAATGGTGCGCCTGGACCTGGCCGAAGCGGCCCGGCTACGCGCGATAGCCGCGTTCAATCGCGGCAAGGCAGGCAAGGACCGGCTGGGCAGCCATTTGCGCCGCATTCGCCAGCAGCCGCATGCGGCTGAAGGCACCCTGCGTGCGTGTTGGCGCATGGTCTGGGCCGACGGCAAGATGGGCAACAAGGAACGTGAGTTGCTGCTGGATTGGGGGCAGAAGCTGGGCCTCAGCCGGCGCCAGGTGCAGGCGATGTCGCTGGAGTACGAGCCGCGCAAGGTAGCCGGAACGGAAGGGGTAGCCATGACCTATGCCGCAGCGTTGCGCTTGCTGGCAGTTGAGGCGGACACGGATGTGGACAAGGTCAAGCAGGCGTATCGCCGGCTGGTCAGCCGGCATCACCCGGACAAGCTGGCGGGTACCGGTGCCAGCGAGGTGCAGGTGCGTGAGGCGACCGAGCGTACCCGTGAGTTGCATCAGGCCTACGCCATGATCCGTAAGCGCCGGGGCCTGTGAAAATGGGGCCGCTGTGCGGCCCATCGCGACACAAGGCCGCTCCCACAAGTTCGCGCAAAGCCCGAGGGGGCGCAGTACTTGTGGGAACGGCCTTGTGTCGCGATGGGGGTGCACGGCACCCCATCGGTTTCAGCTCAACCCTGCGGGCTCATCCACCCCCGCACCCGGCGGAACAACTGCTCCTGTTCCGCAGCCTTGTTCCCCGGCATGGCAATCAACGACAACTGCCGGTACTGGCTGTCCTTCTGCCGCTTGCTGGCTTGCAGACGCTGCGCGGCCGCGTTGCGGTCGCTGCTGCGGGTGACGTAATAGATATCGGCCGTCGGCACCTTCAAGGTCGGCGCCAGGCTTTCCAGGTCATGCTCAACCCGCGCCGGTGTCTGTGCGGCCACCATCACCAGTTTTTGTACCTGGGGTGGCTGCTTCTCGCTCAGATAGCGGGCCGCCCAATACGCACCGCTACCATGGCCGATCAGCACGATGCTGCGAGCGTTGTGTTGCTGGGCGTACGCCACGGCGGCATCCAGGCGGGCGAAGATACGCTCGGCATCTGCAGGGTCCGCCTGCTCGCTGGCCTGTTCGGCGTCAGTGCTTTCTGCCGCATCGGCATCGGCCGCCGTGGCCTGGGCGACGTTGGCATTGGCATCGGCCGGCACGTCCTTGGCCGGGGCGCTTTCGCCTTGGTCTTTCGCAGGCTCGGCAGGCGGGGTGGCCTCGACCCGCGCTTGCGGGCTGTCGGCGAGCAGGTCGGGCAGGCTGACGCTCAGGCTGTGCCAGCCGACATCAGGGAATTTCTGCCGCAGCGGGCCGACCGCATTGGGCCAGTCGGCGGTCTCGCCTGCACCTGGGATGATGATGACGGCCCCTTGCGGGTCGTTGTCGTTAGCCGGTTTCCACAGGGCCAGAAAGCTGTCGGCACCGGCCTGCAGGGTTTGCTGCTCAGCCTTTGGCACCAGCCGCTCCAGCGCCTGGGCATCTTCCTGGCTGCGCTCCAGCAGGGGCGGGCGCGGGGCTTCGGCGGCTGGAGCCTCGGTGGTAGTGGTTTTTTCGGCATCGGCGGCCAAGGCGCCGAGTGGAAGGATCGAGGCCAGGCAGCACATTGCCAGCGTCGTGCGATAAAGTGTGGACATGAGTCAACCCAGGGCCAGAATGATACCGGCAGCCTAATAGTATTTGCCCGTGACGGCCATGCTGCATGGCCGCCTTTGCCAAGACGAGCGTTTAGATGAAGCGAGTACGTCGCCTGTTGGTTATCGGCTGCTTGTGGCTGCCCTTGATTGCATTGGCCAGGCCCGAGGCGGTGCCCACCGTTACGCTGGAGCCTGCGCAGCAGCAGTGGCTGGATGCGCACCGCAACGTGCGCGTCGGCCTGGTGCTGCAGGCACCCTACGCCCAGTTCGACCGGCGCCTGCAGCAACTGTACGGGGCCAACGTAGAACTGGTGAACAGCCTGGCGCAGGCACTGCACCTGGACCTCACCTGGCGCAACTTCAACGACCAGGCCAGCCTTGAACACGCCCTGCAGAGCGGTGAAATCGACTTCGCCCCTGGCCTTACCCAGACGCCGGCCAGCCTGCGCCTATGGTTGTTCAGCGACCCGTACATGCGCGTGCCGCAGCTGGTGGTGGGGCCGCGCACCGGCGCCATGGCGGTGGAGCTGGAAAAGCTTGAAGCCGAGCAGCGGGTGGCCGTGCGCATGCCAAGCCAGCTGGCCGATTACCTGCGCGGCAACTACAGCAACCTCAACCTGCAGGGGGTGCCCAACGAGCGCGAGGCCTTGCAACTGGTGGTGGGTGGCCAGGCCAGTTTTGCGGTGCTGGATGAAGCCCAGCTCAGCCGCTTGTCACGCGAGAGTGAGTTCAGCGAGCTGGCGGTAGTCGGCGATATCGGCCTGCCGCAGCTGCTGCGCATCGGCTCGCGACGCGACTGGCCGCTGCTGGCCGATGTGCTCGAACGTGGCCTGCAGGCGCTGCCGGCGAAAGAGCTGGAGCAGCTGCACCAACGTTGGCTACAGCCGAAATACCCACGCCTGAGTGAGTCGCCGGGCTTCTGGCAGAACCTGGCGTTGCTGTTCGGTTTGTTGCTGTTGTGTGCCTTGGCCACCTTGGTGTGGCAACGCCGGCAGCAGCGCCAGCTGGAGCGCAGCCTGCTGGCCACGCGGGAAAGCCTGGCGGAGCGACAGGTGCGTGAAGAGGCCTTGCGCCTGAGCCAGTTCGCCATCGACCAGAGCACGGTGGGCATCCTCTGGGTCAACTGGGACAGCCACGTACGCTACGCCAACCATGCCGCCGAGCGCATGCTGGGTTATGGCGACGGCGAGCTGCTGGAGCGGCCGCTGAGCGCCTTTGAGCCAAGCCTGACCATGGACCGTTGGCTGGAGTTGTGGAAAGGCGCTCGCACGGGGGAGGGCGGTGTCGGCCAGTTCGAGGCGCAGTGCCGGCGGGCCGACCACAGCCTGTTGCCGGTCGAGCTGTCCCTGAGCTTTCTGCGCTTTCGTGATTCCGAATATCTGGTGGTCTACCTTGCCGATGTCACCGAGCGCCGCCGCGCCCTGGCGGCACTGCGAGAAAGCGAGGCGCGGCTCAAGGGCATTGCCGGCAACGTGCCGGGGCTGGTGTTTCGCCTGGAGCGTGACCCGGCCGAGGGCGAGCTGGAATTCCCCTACATCAGTGAGGGCAGCGAGGCGCTGGTGGGGTATGCGCCGGCCGAGATCCAACACCCACAGATGGGCCTGCGCAACCTGGTTCACCCCGAAGACCGCGCCGATTACCACCGCGTCCAGGACCTGGCTTTGGCCAGCGACCAGGACTGGTCCTGGCAGGGGCGCATCCTGACTCGCCAGGGTGAACAACGCTGGGCGGACATCAAGGCCAGTACCCGGCGACTGGCCAACGGCCAGGTGGTATGGGACGGTGTGGTATGGGACATCACTCAGGGCAAACGGGCAGAACTGGCACTGGCCCGTTCCCAGGAACAGTTGCGCGAGCTGTCGGCCCACCTGGAAAGCGTGCGCGAGGAAGAAAAAGCCCGCATCGCCCGGGAAGTGCATGACGAGCTGGGGCAGATGCTGACTGTGCTTAAGCTGGAGGTGTCGATGTGCGAGCTGGCGTTTGCCGAGTTGGACCCCGGCCTGAATGAGCGCCTGGCAAGCATGAAGCGCTTGATCGCCCAGCTGTTCCAGCTGGTACGTGATGTTGCCACTGCCTTGCGTCCGCCGATCCTCGATGCCGGCATTGCTTCGGCCATCGAATGGCAGGCACGGCGCTTCGAAGCCCGCACGCAGATCCCCTGCCTGGTACAAGTGCCGGATAATCTGCCAGCATTGAGCGATGCCAAGGCCACCGGCCTGTTTCGTATCCTGCAGGAGGCGCTGACGAACGTGATGCGTCACGCTCAGGCGCACAGCGTGGAGATCGAACTGGTGCGTGAAGAGGGGCGGCTGCGTATGACGGTCAGCGATGATGGCCGAGGCTTTTGCCGCGAGCAGACCCGGCCCACTTCATTTGGCCTGGTGGGTGTTCGCGAGCGGGTGCTGATGCTGGGGGGCAGCATGGTGCTGGACAGTGAACCAGGCGAAGGCACCAGCCTGAGTGTGGCCATTCCGTTGGAGTAGGAGAGCAATCGTGATTCGAGTACTGGTGGCCGAAGACCACACCATTGTCCGTGAAGGCATCAAGCAGTTGATTGGCCTGGCCAAGGACATGCAGGTGGTAGGGGAGGCCGGGAATGGCGAGCAACTGCTCGAAACCCTGCGCTACACACCGTGCGAGGTGGTGCTGCTGGATATCTCGATGCCAGGTGTGAACGGCCTGGAGGCGATCCCGCGGATCCGTGCATTGCACGATGCCCCGGCAATCCTGATGCTGTCGATGCACGACGAGGCCCAGATGGCGGCGCGGGCGCTTAAAGCCGGTGCAGCGGGCTATGCCACCAAGGACAGTGACCCGGCGCTGCTACTGACTGCAATTCGCCGGGTAGCGGGGGGTGGGCGTTACATCGACCCGTCGCTGGCCGACCGCATGGTGTTCGAAGTGGGCCTGACCGAGTCCCGACCATTGCACACGCTGTTGTCGGAGCGGGAGTTCTCGGTGTTCGAGCGCCTGGCCCAAGGGGCCAACGTCAACGACATTGCCCAGCAGCTGGCGCTGTCGAGCAAGACCATCAGCACCCACAAGGCGCGCTTGATGCAAAAGCTGAAAGTGAACTCGCTGGCGGAGTTGGTGAAGTACGCCATGGAACACAAGCTGGTCTGATTGCGACATCCCCGTGCCCGAAGCTTGCCGAACCCTCCGTGGGAGCGGGCATGCCCGCGAAAGGGCCTGGCCTGCTGATCTCTATGGCTGAGCCGGCCTCTTCGCGGGCATGCCCGCTCCCACAGGTTTAGTGGTTGGCTCGCAAGGGCATTCCAATCCCGCCATCTTTGTAGGGCAATCCCTACAACAAATCTTCCATCCGGATGATGGCATTCTCTCAGTGCCCCCGATTTCCGGGCGCTTGCGCCTCTTCTACGCTTTGGCCTACGCAGTCATCCAACAAGAAGGTGCAGGCATGAGCGAGGCGAAGTCGAACGCTGCAACCAGCGAAACGCTGGTCAGCTTCCGTGGTGTGCAGAAGAGCTACGACGGCGAGTCGCTGATCGTCAAAGACCTCAACCTGGACATCCGCAAGGGCGAGTTCCTCACCCTGCTTGGCCCGTCCGGCTCCGGCAAGACCACCAGCCTTATGATGCTGGCCGGCTTCGAAACCCCTACCGCCGGTGAAATCCAGCTGGCCGGGCGCTCGATCAACAACGTGCCGCCGCACAAGCGCGACATCGGCATGGTGTTCCAGAACTACGCGCTGTTCCCGCACATGACCGTGGCCGAGAACCTGGCCTTTCCGCTGACCGTACGCAACCTGAGCAAGACCGACGTCAGCGAGCGGGTCAAACGCGTGCTGAACATGGTCCAGCTTGATGCTTTCGCCAAGCGCTACCCCGGCCAGCTTTCCGGTGGCCAGCAGCAGCGGGTGGCCTTGGCCCGTGCGCTGGTGTTCGAGCCGCAACTGGTGCTGATGGACGAACCGCTCGGCGCGTTGGACAAGCAACTGCGTGAACACATGCAGATGGAGATCAAGCACATCCACCAGCGCCTCGGTGTGACCGTGGTGTACGTGACCCACGATCAGGGCGAAGCGCTGACCATGTCCGACCGCGTGGCGGTGTTCCACCAGGGCGAGATCCAGCAGATCGCCGACCCGCGCACGCTGTACGAAGAACCCTGCAATACCTTCGTTGCAAACTTCATCGGCGAGAACAACCGCATCAACGGCACCCTGCTGGCCAGCGATGGCAAGCGCTGCCAGGTGCAGCTGCCGCGTGGCGAGCGGGTCGAGGCGCTGGCGGTGAACGTCGGCCAGGCCGGCGAGCCGGTCACCCTGTCGATCCGCCCGGAGCGTGTGCGCCTGAATGGCCACAGCGAGAGCTGCGTCAACCGCTTCTCTGGCCGGGTGGCCGAATTCATTTACCTGGGCGACCACGTGCGGGTGCGTCTGGAAGTTTGCGGCAAGGCCGATTTCTTCGTGAAACAGCCGATTGCCGAGCTCGACCCGGCCCTGGCCGTGGGCGATGTGGTACCGCTGGGCTGGGAGGTGGAGCACGCCCGCGCGCTCGATCCGATTGCCGAAGCCCATTGATGGATTGCTTCACCAACCCTGTACTGTGGAGAGAATAAGAATGCGCAAGCAGTTGAAATTGACCGCCCTGGCCCTGGGGCTGTTCGCCGCTGGCCAGGCCATGGCCGCAGACCTTACCGTGATCTCGTTCGGAGGCGCCAACAAGGCCGCCCAGGTCAAAGCGTTCTACGAGCCATGGGAGAAGGCGGGTAACGGCAAGATCGTCGCCGGTGAATACAACGGCGAAATGGCCAAGGTCAAGGCGATGGTCGACACCAAGAGCGTGTCGTGGAACCTGGTAGAGGTTGAGTCGCCAGAGCTGGCGCGCGGTTGCGATGAGGGCATGTTCGAAGAGCTCGACCCCGCCCTGTTCGGCAACGAGGCCGATTATGTACCGGGTGCCATCCAGCCTTGCGGCGTTGGCTTCTTCGTCTGGTCCACGGTCATGGCCTACAACGCCGACAAACTCAAGACCGCACCTACCAGTTGGGCCGATTTCTGGGACACCAAGCAGTTCCCAGGCAAGCGTGGCCTGCGCAAGGGCGCCAAATACACGATGGAATTCGCATTGATGGCCGATGGCGTTGCGCCCAAGGACGTCTACAAAGTGCTGGCGACCAAGGAAGGCCAAGACCGCGCGTTCAAGAAGCTCGATGAACTTAAGCCCAGCATCCAGTGGTGGGAAGCTGGCGCACAGCCACCGCAGTTCCTGGCTTCAGGCGACGTGGTCATGAGCTCTGCCTACAACGGCCGTATTGCCGCTGTGCAGAAAGAGAGCAACCTCAAGGTGGTGTGGAACGGCGGCATCTACGACTTTGACGCCTGGGCAATTCCTAAAGGTGCCAAAAACGTCGAAGAGGCGAAGAAATTCATCGCCTACAGCGTCAAGCCCGAGCAGCAGAAGATCTACTCCGAGAACATCGCCTATGGCCCGGCCAATTCCAAGGCCGTGAGCCTGCTGTCGGACGAGGTGAAGAAGGACATGCCGACCACGCCTGAAAACATCGCCAATCAGGTGCAGATCGACGTGGCCTTCTGGGCCGACAACAGCGAGCAGCTGGAGCAACGCTTCAACGCCTGGGCGGCGAAGAAGTAACAAACCGCAAAGCAGGGCCGCCATGCGGCCCATCGCCGGCAAGCCAGCTCCCACAGGGAACGTGTAATCCCCCAAGCCGGTGCAGTGCCTGTAAGGGACAGGGATCAGAAGTCTTGAAGCCGGTGCAGTACCTGTGGGCGCTGGCTTGCCGGCGATGGGCTGCACAGCAGCCCCATTTTCAGTTCGTATCGCGGAGTTCGCCATGGCCATTGCAGTGCCCCTCAACGAAGGCGCAGGTCCAAGTCTCAAGCAGCGCCTGAAACACGCCGAGCGGGTCAACCGCTGGAAGGCGCAGGCGTTGATCGCGCCGCTGGCGCTGTTTCTTCTGCTGGTGTTCCTGGTGCCGATTGCGGCGCTGCTGTACAAGAGTGTCGGCAACCCGGAAGTGGTGGGCGGCCTGCCACGCACGGTAGACATCATCACCCAGTGGGATGGCAAGAGCCTGCCGGGCGAGGATGTGTACAAGGCGCTGAGCCAGGACCTGGCCGAGTCACGCAAGAACCAGACCCTTGGCGACCTGTCCAAACGCTTGAACATGGAACTGGCCGGCTACCGCAGCTTGTTGACCAAGACAGCCCGGGCACTGCCATTCAAGGCAGAACCTGCCTCTTATAAAGACGCTTTGCAGGCCGTCGACGAACGTTGGGGCGACCCGGCCTATTGGCAGGCGATACGCCGCAACACCAGTACCGTGACCTCCTTCTACCTGCTGGCTTCGGTGGACCATCGCATCGACGACCTGGGCGAGCTGGCCAAGGCCACCCCGGACCAGGCCATTTACCTGGATATCTTTGCCCGCACCCTGTGGATGGGTGTGGTGATTACCGCCATCTGCCTGGTGCTGGCTTACCCGCTGGCCTACCTCCTGGCCAACCTGCCGACCCGGCAAAGCAACCTGCTGATGATTCTGGTGCTGCTGCCCTTCTGGACCTCGATCCTGGTGCGGGTGGCGGCGTGGATCGTGCTGTTGCAATCGGGTGGCCTGATCAACAGTGCACTGATGGCCATGGGTATCATCGATCAGCCGCTGGAACTGGTGTTCAACCGCACCGGTGTGTACATCTCCATGGTGCACATTCTGCTGCCATTCATGATCCTGCCGCTGTACAGCGTGATGAAGGGCATTTCGCCGAGCTACATGCGTGCCGCGATCTCGCTGGGCTGCCACCCGTTCGCCAGCTTCTGGCGGGTGTACTTCCCGCAGACCTATGCCGGTGTTGGCGCGGGTTGCCTGCTGGTGTTCATCCTGGCAATCGGCTACTACATCACCCCGGCGCTGCTGGGTAGCCCGAACGACCAGATGGTCAGCTACTTCGTTGCCTTCTACACCAACACCAGCATCAACTGGGGCATGGCCACCGCACTGGGCGGGCTGTTGCTGCTGGCTACCGTGCTGTTGTACCTGATCTATAGCTGGCTGGTCGGCGCCAGCCGCCTGCGCCTGAGCTGAGGAGCCTTGTCATGCTGAGCCCATACATGTCGCCCGTGGAGCGGGTCTGGTTCTACAGCCTGCGCATTCTTTGCGGTCTGATCCTGCTGTTCCTCATCTTGCCAGTGCTGGTGATCGTGCCGCTGTCGTTCAACAGTGGCAGCTTCCTGGTGTACCCGCTGCAGGGCTTTTCGCTGCAGTGGTACCAGGACTTCTTCGGCTCGGCCGAGTGGATGCGGGCGCTGAAGAACAGCATCATCGTCGCCCCGGCGGCCACGGTCTTGGCCATGGTGTTTGGCACCCTGGCAGCCATTGGCCTGACCCGTGGTGATTTTCCCGGCAAGTCGCTGGTGATGGCGCTGGTGATTTCACCGATGGTGGTGCCGGTGGTGATCATCGGTGTGGCCAGCTACCTGTTCTTCGCCCCGCTGGGCATGGGCAACAGCTTTACCTCGCTGATTCTGGTGCATGCGGTGCTGGGTGTGCCGTTTGTCATCATTACCGTGTCGGCAACCTTGCAGGGCTTCAACTACAACCTGGTGCGGGCGGCTGCCAGCCTGGGTGCGTCGCCGCTGTTGACCTTCCGCCGCGTGACCTTGCCGCTGATTGCACCCGGGGTGATCTCAGGGGCGCTGTTCGCCTTTGCGACGTCGTTTGACGAGGTGGTGGTGACGCTGTTCCTGGCCGGGCCGGAGCAGGCAACCCTACCGAGGCAGATGTTCAGTGGTATCCGCGAAAACCTGAGCCCGACCATTGCTGCGGCGGCGACCTTGCTGATTGCTTTCTCGGTGGTGTTGCTGCTGACCCTGGAGTGGTTGCGTGGGCGCAGCGAGAAGCTGAGAACTCAGCAGCCGGCCTGATTTTCAGGCGTCTGCGCTGGCCTCATCGCCGGCAAGCCAGCTCCCACAGAGATCTCTACAGGACCCTGCATCTCATAAGGCCTGTGGAGAACCCTGTGGGAGCTGGCTTGCCGGCGATGAGGCCAGCTCAGGCAGTGCAAGGCTCTTGGGTATCGGTCGGGATCATGTGATACCAATCAGCCCTCATCCGTTCGCCTGGGTTACAATGCGCGCCACCGTGATTCTGCCAACAGGTGCGCCATGCAGCCCTACGCTATTGCCCCCTCCATCCTCTCTGCCGATTTCGCCCGCCTGGGTGAAGACGTCGACAAGGTATTGGCTGCGGGTGCCGACATCGTCCACTTCGATGTCATGGACAACCACTACGTTCCCAACCTGACCATTGGCCCGATGGTCTGCACCGCCCTGCGCAAGTACGGTGTTACCGCACCGATCGACGTGCACCTGATGGTCAGCCCGGTCGACCGCATCATCGGCGACTTCATCGAAGCCGGCGCCACTTACATCACGTTTCACCCGGAAGCCACGCAGCACATCGACCGTTCGTTGCAACTGATCAAGGACGGCGGTTGCAAGGCCGGCCTCGTGTTCAACCCGGCCACCAGCCTGGATGCCCTGAAGTACGTGATGGACAAGATCGACATGGTGCTGCTGATGAGCGTCAACCCAGGCTTTGGCGGGCAGAAGTTCATCCCTGGCACCCTCGACAAGCTGCGCGAGGCGCGTGCGCTGATCGACGCCAGCGGCCGTGATATCCGCCTGGAAATCGACGGTGGCGTCAACGTCAATAACATCCGCGAAATCGCTGCCGCTGGCGCTGACACCTTCGTGGCCGGTTCGGCGATCTTCAACGCCCCGGACTACCAGGAAGTCATCGCCAAGATGCGCGCCGAACTGGCTCAGGCCCGCCCATGAGTGGCTTCGAGCAGCTGTTCCCGGGGACGCTGCCCAGGCTGGTGATGTTCGATCTGGACGGTACCCTGATCGATTCCGTGCCAGACCTGGCTGCCGCCGTGGACCGCATGCTGCTCGAACTGGGGCGCCCGCCCGCAGGCCTTGAGGCAGTCCGCCACTGGGTCGGCAACGGCGCCCAGGTGCTGGTGCGCCGGGCGCTTGCAGGTGGCATCGACCACGCCGCGGTGGACGATGCGCTGGCCGACCAGGCGCTGGCGCTGTTCATGGACGCTTATGCTGAAAGCCACGAGCTGACGGTGGTCTATCCCGGTGTGCAGGACACCCTGCGCTGGCTGCGCAAGCAGGGCGTGGAAATGGCGCTGATCACCAACAAGCCCGAGCGCTTCGTCGGCCCGCTGCTGGACCAGATGAAAATCGGCCGCTACTTCCGCTGGATCATTGGCGGCGACACCCTGCCGCAGAAAAAGCCCGACCCGGCGGCTTTGCTCTTCGTCATGCAGATGGCCAGCGTTACCCCGCAGCAGTCGCTGTTTGTCGGCGATTCGCGCAGCGACGTGCTGGCGGCCAAGGCGGCTGGCGTGCAGTGCGTAGGGCTGACCTATGGCTACAACCATGGCCGGCCGATCCAGGACGAATCTCCCAACCTGGTGATCGACGACCTGCGCGCACTGCTGCCCGGTTGCGCAGACCCGGCCACTGGGATAACGTTGGCCAACCTTCAAGCCTCACAAGACAGAGAGCCCACCGTGGTGGTTACTGGCAAATTCTGGATGAAAGTCATCAAGGCCCTGGCCCGTTGGCGTTGGCGCGCCTGACTTCAGCCTGCCGGCGCGTGCCGGCCCGTCCGTTTGCCTGACCTATTGCTGCTTGCCACGAGGCTACTCATGAACCGCGAAGAATTCCTGCGCCTGGCCGCTGCCGGCTACAACCGCATTCCACTGGCCTGCGAAACCCTGGCCGACTTCGACACGCCGCTGTCGATCTACCTGAAACTGGCTGACCAGCCCAACTCGTACCTGCTCGAATCGGTGCAAGGCGGCGAGAAGTGGGGCCGCTACTCGATGATCGGCCTGCCATCGCGCACGGTGATGCGGGTGCACGGCTATCACGTCAGTATCCTGCAGGATGGCGTCGAGGTGGAAAGCTATGATGTCGAAGACCCGCTGGCCTTTGTCGAAAGTTTCAAGGACCGTTACAAGGTCGCTGACATCCCTGGTCTGCCGCGCTTCAACGGCGGCCTGGTCGGCTACTTTGGCTATGATTGTGTGCGTTACGTGGAAAAGCGCCTTGGCGCCAGCCCCAACCCAGACCCGTTGGGCGTGCCGGATATCCTGCTGATGGTGTCCGATGCGGTGGTGGTGTTCGACAACCTGGCAGGCAAGATGCACGCGATTGTGCTGGTCGACCCGGCTGAAGATCAGGCCTTTGAACAGGGCCAGGCACGCCTGCAAGGCCTGCTGGAAACGCTGCGCCAGCCGATCACCCCGCGCCGAGGCCTGGACCTGAGTGGCCCGCAGGCCGCCGAGCCGGAATTCCGCTCCAGCTATACCCGCGACGACTACGAGAACGCGGTCGGCCGTATCAAGGAGTACATCCTGGCCGGCGACTGCATGCAGGTGGTGCCGTCGCAACGCATGTCGATCGACTTTAAGGCTGCGCCCATCGACCTGTATCGTGCGCTGCGCTGCTTCAACCCGACGCCGTACATGTACTTCTTCAACTTCGGCGACTTCCATGTGGTCGGCAGCTCGCCCGAGGTGCTGGTGCGGGTCGAGGACAACCTGGTCACCGTGCGCCCGATTGCCGGTACCCGCCCGCGTGGCGCGACTGAAGAAGCCGACCGCGCGCTGGAAGACGACCTGCTGTCGGACGACAAGGAAATCGCCGAACACCTGATGCTGATCGACCTGGGCCGCAACGACGTTGGCCGTGTGTCCTCGACCGGCAGCGTGCGCCTGACCGAGAAGATGGTGATCGAGCGTTACTCCAACGTGATGCACATTGTCTCCAACGTCACCGGCCAGCTGCGTGAAGGGCTGACGGCGATGGATGCGCTGCGGGCGATCCTGCCGGCTGGCACCCTGTCGGGTGCGCCGAAGATCCGTGCAATGGAAATCATCGACGAACTGGAGCCGGTCAAACGTGGGGTCTACGGTGGTGCAGTCGGCTATTTTGCCTGGAACGGCAACATGGATACCGCGATCGCCATCCGTACTGCCGTGATCAAGGACGGTGAACTGCATGTGCAGGCCGGTGGTGGCATCGTTGCCGACTCGGTGCCGGCGCTGGAGTGGGAAGAAACCATCAACAAGCGCCGGGCGATGTTCCGTGCCGTGGCGCTTGCAGAGCAGACGTTGGCTAAATAAACAGATTGGGGCTGCCAAGCAGCCCCATCAATTCAGAAGTCCACGCTCACCCCCAGGCTCACCCCCTGCTGCGTCAACTCATCACTCTTGCGCCAGTTGTAGTTCCCGCGCAAATGCACCCCTGCGACCACTTCATGGCTCACCCCCAGGCTCGCACGGGTCAGGTCGCTGTGCGGCGTATAACCGGTCAGGGTGAAGTCATTGGCGGGCAAGCTGGTCAGGTGCATGGTCACATCCTGCTGGTCATCCTCGAACTCATGCTCCTGCGCCACCTCGGCGAACAGCCGGGTACCTGGCAGCACCTGCACGCTGCCCAGCAACCCCAGGCCCAAGCGGCGTGACGTGCGTTCCTGGTCATCGAAGCCCAGTGCTGTCGAGCGCCCGCTCTTCTCGTTGTACCCATCCACTTTCACGCGCGCATAGTCGGCACTGATGAATGGCGCCAGCTGCCAATTGCTGCTTTCTGCCGCCAGGTTGTAGCCCAGCCGCCCGGACATCGCCCAGGCCTCGCCGTCGGTGTCGCCCTTTTCGCTGCGCTCGTTCACGCCAAGGGCGAAGGTGCGCTTGAGGTCGCTGTAGTCCAGATGCCCGGCGGTCAGCGCAGCATCGGCCCACCAGCGGTCCTGGCGGTATTGGGCGAAGGCGCTGGCCAAGTAGCTGTTTAGTTTGTAGTCCGAATCATTGGCGCCGCCCTCCAGCTTTTGCCGGTACGCGCCGCCGGCCAGGCCCAGGCGCCAGGCGTCGTTCAAACGGTAGCTGCCGCCCAGTGTCAGGTTATAGCCGCGGCCATCGCCGCTGGCCGCGCTGTGCTGGCCGTCGAAGTCCAGGTCCTGGGCACCGGTGGCGACGAAGGCCTGCCATTGGCCAACTGCTTGCCAGGGTGTCTGCCATTGGTTGCGCAGTTCATCCTGATGGGCGCGCAGGCTGGCATGTGCCATTTCGGGGAGCAGGGTAAGTTCCCAGGGGGCGGAGATGATCGAATAGGCGTAGTCGGCAATCAGTTGCTGGCCGGCGATGGTCGGGTGCACCGAGTCGTTGAACAGCAGTTTAGTCGGGTCCGGGGTTGTGCCATTGATACCGTACACCGGGTTTTCCACGCAGCTGTTGCCGCTGTAGCAGGTGCCGACCAGGTTCTGGTCGCTGGCCAGGCCGAACTGGTTGGGGCTGGCCAGTGCCTCGCTCAGCAGCACAGGGATGTTCAGCGGGATGATCTCGGCATCGATCTGCCGCAGTTGGCTGAGCAGCGACTGGTTGAATGCGCCAGACAGCAGTGACAGCGGGTTTTGTTGCGGCGTGCCGCTGAAGTTGGGCGTTTGGCCGAGGTCGGGCAGCAGCCAGACCATGATGTATCGGGCGCCACCTTGTTGCAGTGCCTGGGCGCTGGCCGCAAGGCGGGCGCCGGCGGCCACGGCGTCGGCCGGGCTGTTTACCAGGCCTTGGAGGAAGTCGTTGCCGCCGCCCGTCAGGTAGTAAAGCGCGTTGGGGTCGGCACGCAGGCCGTTGGCCAGGTAGCCCGCCTTTTCACGCAGCACCAGGCCGGCGCCGGGGTTTCCTGGCGGGATGACGGTCTCGGAAGTTGTCGTGATCGAATCCAGGATCTGCTGGGTGGTATAGCCACCGACAGCCCAGTTGTTGCCATCGGGCCGGATGCCTGTCGATGTCGACGGGTTCAGGTCATCGGGTGCAACGCCCAGTCGGCCACCGAGGATCATCGGTGACACCGGGGCAAAGTTACCGTCGGCATCGCGGTTGGTAAACCGGGCGCCTGGGGTACCGCCAGTCAAATCGGGAAATTGCCCGGCGTCGGCGAGGCTGTCGCCAAACACGATCAGCGTGGAATAAGGTGAGGGACCTGCGAATACCTGGCTGCAGGCCAAGGCCAATGAAGCGAGGGTAAAGCGCATTAACGGGGCTTTTCGCATCAGGGAACATCCTTTTCTTTGTTTTTATCAAGGACTGCCTGATCGACCTTAGCAAATCGCAGTGCATCCCTCCCAAGTCCATTCGTTTCCCCGTGTTTGCAGGCATATTGCGCCCGCCGCCCCGGTAGGCTACTGTGCCGGAACGTATGAGCGAGACCTATCCTGTGTTGATCGTCAGTAAACTCTTGATGCGCGTAATCAAGGCCCACGCCCGTTGGCGTTGGCGCGCCTGACTTTATCCCCTGCCGGCCCGCCCGGCTCGCCCCCGTTTGCCTTCTTCTTTACTGCCCTGTGTGGCGAAGCCGTGCCTGTGGCGGTGGCAAGAAGGTTCGAATTCTGAAGTCAGTAAATTCAAGAGGTTTAACACCATGTTACTGATGATCGACAATTACGACTCATTCACTTACAACGTCGTCCAGTACCTTGGCGAGCTGGGTGCCGAGGTCAAGGTCATTCGCAATGACGAAATGACCATTGCCCAGATTGAAGCCCTCAACCCCGAGCGGATCGTGGTATCCCCAGGCCCTTGCACGCCGAGCGAGGCGGGTGTGTCCATCGAGGCCATCCTGCATTTTGCTGGCAAGCTGCCGATTCTGGGCGTGTGCCTGGGGCATCAGTCCATCGGCCAGGCCTTTGGCGGTGACGTGGTGCGCGCCCGCCAGGTGATGCACGGCAAGACCAGCCCGGTACACCACCGCGACCTGGGCGTGTTCACCGGCCTCAACAACCCGCTGACCGTTACCCGCTACCACTCGCTGGTGGTCAAGCGCGAAACCTTGCCCGATTGCCTGGAAGTGACTGCCTGGACCGCCCATGAAGACGGCTCGGTGGACGAAATCATGGGCCTTCGCCACAAAACCCTGAATATCGAAGGGGTGCAGTTCCACCCCGAGTCGATCCTGACCGAGCAGGGCCACGAGCTGTTCGCCAACTTTCTCCAGCAGACCGGCGGCCGCCGCTAAGGATCGAACATGGATATCAAGAGCGCATTGAGCCGTATCGTCGGCCACCTGGACCTGTCTACCGAAGAAATGCGCGATGTCATGCGCCAGATCATGACCGGCCAGTGCAGCGAGGCGCAGATCGGCGCCTTTCTGATGGGCATGCGCATGAAGAGTGAAAGCATCGACGAAATCGTCGGCGCGGTGTCGGTGATGCGTGAGCTGGCCGACAAGGTTGAGCTGAAAAGCCTGGATGGCGTGGTCGATATCGTCGGCACCGGCGGTGATGGCGCCAATATATTCAACGTGTCCACCGCGTCGTCGTTCGTCCTGGCGGCGGCGGGCTGTACTGTTGCCAAGCATGGTAACCGCGCGGTTTCCGGCAAGAGCGGCAGTGCCGACCTGCTGGAAGCTGCCGGCATCTATCTTAACCTGACGCCAACCCAGGTGGCTCGCTGCATTGACAGCCTGGGCATCGGCTTCATGTTCGCGCAAAGCCATCACTCCGCCATGAAGCATGCCGCCGGTCCGCGTCGTGAGCTGGGGTTGCGTACCCTGTTCAACATGCTCGGCCCGCTTACGAATCCGGCCGGAGTGAAGCATCAGGTGGTTGGCGTTTTCGCCCAGACCTTGTGCCGCCCGTTGGCCGAGGTGCTGCAACGCCTGGGTAGCAAGCATGTGCTGGTGGTGCATTCGAAGGACGGCCTGGATGAGTTCAGCCTGGCTGCCCCCACCTTTGTTGCCGAACTGAAGAACGACACAATTACTGAATACTGGGTCGAACCGGAAGACCTCGGCATGAAAAGCCAGAGCTTGCATGGCCTTGCCGTCGAAAACCCACAGGCTTCGCTGGAGCTGATTCGCGATGCTCTGGGCCGTCGCAAGACCGAAAACGGCCAGAAGGCTGCGGAAATGATCGTGCTCAATGCGGGCGCGGCACTGTATGCCGCCGATCATGCGATGAGCCTGGCTCAAGGTGTGGAACTGGCCCACGACGTACTGCACACCGGGCTGGCCTGGGAGAAGCTGCAGGAACTGGGTGCCTTTACTGCAGTATTCAAGGTGGAGAACGAAGCATGAGTGTGCCGACGGTGCTGGAAAGGATCATTGCCCGCAAGTTCCAGGAAGTGGCCGAGCGCAGCGCGCGCGTCAGCCTCGCCGAGCTGGAAGGCCTGGCCAAGGCCGCCGATGCCCCGCGTGGTTTCGCCAACGCGCTGATCGAACAGGCCAGGCGCAAGCAGCCAGCGGTGATCGCCGAGATCAAGAAGGCTTCGCCGAGCAAGGGCGTGATCCGCGAGCACTTCGTGCCGGCGGAAATCGCTGTCAGCTACGAGAAGGGCGGTGCTACCTGCCTGTCGGTGCTGACCGATGTCGATTACTTCCAGGGTGCCGATGAGTACCTGCAGCAGGCCCGCGCGGCAGTTTCGCTGCCGGTGATCCGCAAAGACTTCATGGTCGACCCTTACCAGATCGTCGAAGCCCGGGCCTTGGGCGCGGATTGCGTGCTGCTGATCGTCTCGGCACTGGATGACGTGAAGATGGCCGAGCTGGCCGCGACTGCAAAAGACGTCGGCCTGGACGTGCTGGTGGAAGTGCACGATGGCGATGAGCTGGAGCGCGCGCTGAAAACCCTGGATACGCCGCTGGTGGGGGTGAATAACCGCAACCTGCACACCTTCGAGGTCAGCCTGGAAACCACCCTTGACCTGCTGCCGCGCATTCCGCGTGATCGCCTGGCGATTACCGAGAGCGGTATTCTCAACCGGGCCGATGTCGAGCTGATGGCAATCAACGAGGTTTACTCGTTCCTGGTGGGCGAAGCGTTCATGCGCGCCGAGCAGCCTGGGCTGGAGTTGCAGCGGTTGTTCTTCCCGGAACAGGTGAAGAAGACTGTTCAGCATCTTGACTGATCAAATGAAGCCGGCTTTTTTGCCGGCTTTTTTGTATGCCTGCCAGGGCCGCTTCGCGGGTAAACCCGCGCCTACAGTGGGTGTGCTCCCTCTGTAGGAGCGGGCTAGCCCGCGAAGAGGCCATCAAAAACAACATCAAAGGTGGATCAATGACCGATCAACCCCTGGCCCTGACCGTCGAACAAGGCCTGCACACCGAACAGGAACTGCTGGCCGCCGTTTGCCGCGGCGAACGCGAAAACGGTGTGCTGTTCTGGCGACCCACCGACCATGCGCTGGTCATGCCCCGGCGCATGAGCCGTCTGGAAAACTTCGAGGCCGCCTGTGCGGAGCTGGCGATTGCCGGCTGGCCGGTGCTGCTGCGCGAGACTGGCGGTGAGCCGGTGCCTCAGTCCCATTCCACTGTCAACGTTGCCCTGGTCTACGTTGCCCCGCGCAGCGAAGGTGATCACGGCCGTATCGAAAGCGCCTACGAGCGCCTGTGCCTGCCGCTGTGCGATGTACTGCGCGAGTGGGGCGGGGTGGCGTCGGTGGGGGAGATAGACGGGGCGTTCTGCGATGGTCGCTACAACGTCAACCTCAATGGCCGCAAGCTGGTGGGCACCGCCCAGCGCTGGCGCCAGGGCCTGGGCGGCAAGCGCCCGGTGGTACTGGTACACGGTGCGTTGCTGCTGGACAACGAGCGGGAGTCGATGGTGGCAGCGGTCAACCGCTTTAATGAGTGCTGCGAGCTTGAGCAACGCTGCCGCGCTGATGCACATATCGCCTTGCATGAAGTGGCGCCCGCAGCACCCTGGTTTGAGCGCTTGTCGCAGGCCTACGCCAAGGTGCTTGCAGACCTGCCCAGGGACTAGCGGGTACCGTAGACCACCATGGTCTTGCCTTTGACCTGCACCAGGCTGCGTTCCTCAAGGTCCTTGAGGACGCGGCCGACCATTTCCCTGGAACAACCGACGATTCGGCCGATTTCCTGACGGGTGATCTTGATCTGCATGCCGTCGGGGTGGGTCATGGCGTCGGGTTGTTTACACAATTCCAGCAGGCAACGGGCAACCCGGCCGGTGACGTCGAAAAACGCCAGGTCACCGACCTTGCGTGTGGTGTTGCGCAGGCGCTGGGCCATCTGGCCGCCCAGGGCATAGAGGATTTCCGGGTCTTGGCGCGCCAGTTCGCGAAACTTGTCGTAGCTGATTTCCGCCACTTCGCACTCGGTCTTGGCTCGCACCCAGGCACTGCGCTGCTGTTCGCCGTCAACCGGTTCGAACAGCCCGAGCTCGCCGAAGAAATCGCCATTGTTGAGATAGGCAATAATCATTTCGCGGCCATCCTCGTCTTCGATGAGGATGGTCACCGAGCCCTTGATGATGAATGACAGTGTCTCGGCGCGGTCGCCGGCGCAGATGATGTTGCTTTTGGCGGTGTAGCGGCGGCGCTGGCAGTGTACCAACAGTTTGTCGATGTTCTTGATCTTGGCGGGTAGGGCGGAGGCAACCATCACGAAATCCTGTTCGATGCGCCGCATAGGCTTTTTATAAGGTTGTCTGGCGGCGAGCGCCATTCATTTGGCGCCAGCTTATCAGACGTCTCCGGATGTTTCGGTATTAAACCGATACGTCTCGTGCTTTTCGCACGGCCTTACAAGGTCTAAGCTGACACCCTTTTCCGAATATCAGGAGTCCGGGTAGATGAAGGCACGTATCCAGTGGGCCGGTGAGGCCATGTTCCTCGGCGAATCGGGGAGTGGCCATGTCGTCGTGATGGACGGCCCGCCTGAGGCCGGCGGCCGCAACCTGGGTGTGCGCCCGATGGAAATGTTGCTGTTGGGCCTGGGTGGCTGCAGCAGCTTTGACGTGGTGAGCATTCTGAAGAAATCGCGCCAAGCGGTAGAAAGCTGCGAGGCGTTCCTGGAAGCCGAGCGTGCCAGCGAAGATCCGAAGGTGTTTACCAAGATTCACATGAACTTTGTGGTGAAAGGGCGTGGGCTGAAAGAAGCGCAGGTCAAGCGGGCAGTGGAGCTGTCGGCAGAGAAGTACTGCTCGGCTTCGATCATGCTCGAACGCGCGGGGGTTGAGATTACCCACGGGTATGAAATCGTAGAGCTCGGTTAACGCAACGTTGTTGGGGGCCGCAAAGCGGCCCCGGCACTATCAGCTCCGAAGTGCGGGCAGTGCAGCTTGCACCCACCGTGGCAACCATCCCCGCATCACTTGGCTCAACCGCTCCCGCCGCTTCTGGTAAACCAGCCCCAGCCAGATAACCGCCAGCCCGATCAAGGTCACCACCACCGGGAACAGCAGCGATTCGGCAAATACCTCGTACGACAGGTACCCCAGGTAAGCCGCCACCCCCAGTGCACCAAACACCATGAACACCGGCCGGCGCAGCAGCACGGCCATGCCCATCAGCGCTATGTTGGTCAGGCAGTACATGGCCTTGCCCAACTCACTGCCGCTGTCCAGCAGCGTCAAGCCGCCCCAGAATGCCGCCAGCCCGGCCAGGTAGCCCCAGCGGGCGTAGTCCTCTTGCGTGCGGCCGTCTATCAACAGGCACACCACCAGCAAACCCAACCCGAACCACAGCGAAACTTCGCGGCGCTGCTCCCAACTGAACGGCGAGCCGAAGAACCACTCGCTCAGGTCCATCGACATGAACCACAGGGCCACGGCTAGAGGCATGACGACGAACGGGTAGGGGATCAGCCTCAGCATCAGCAAACCGGCAAGCACCGTGGCCGCTTCCATCGCCAGCCAGCCGCCCTGCACGTAGGTGTAGTACTGGTGATACTCGGCTTGCGCGTCGTCCAGTGGCCACCAGCCTGCCAGGCGCTCAATGGCAAACACCGCCAGTGGCACGATACTGACCGCTACCGCCGCCAGTACCCCGGCAGCAACGGGCTGGGCGCGGCGCTGCAGGTTGAGGGCGAACAAGGTGATCAGCAGGATATAGAGGCTGGCGATGATCAATAGCGCGCCGTCACCAATGCTCATCCAGGCTTCGGTGAGCAACCAGCCCATGGCTGCCATGATCAGCATGGCGCCGAAGTAGAACGCAACATGGGCCAGCTGAAAGCTGCCACGTGCCGCCGGTTGCTGGCGCAGGAATGCCAACAGGCTTTGGTCCTGGCCCGGCTGGAGAATCCCGGCCTGCACGGCACGCGCCAGGTCCTTGGCGTCGAAACGGTCCGTCATGGCGATGCCTTCAGATGCGGTAGGTGCTCTTGGTCATGACCTTGGCCAGCAAGCTCATGCCAAAGCGGACAGGGGCCGGGAAGCGATAACCACCGGCTTCCAGGGCGGACTCGGCGTGCTGCTCCTCGTCGATGCGCATCTGTTCGAGAATGGCCCGGGACTTTTCGTCTTCGTGCGGGATCTGCTCCAGGTGCTCGTCGAGGTGCTTGCACACCTGGTGCTCGGTGGCGGCGACGAAGCCCAGGCTGACCTTGTCGCTGACCAGGCCGGCAAGTGCGCCGATGCCGAACGACATGCCGTAGAACAAGGGGTTGAGCACGCTTGGGTGGCTGTTCAACTGGCGAATGCGCTGTTCGCACCAGGCCAGGTGGTCCACCTCTTCCTCGGCGGCATGCTCCATGGCCTTGCGTACTTCGGGCAGCTTGGCGGTCAGGGCCTGGCCCTGGTACAGCGCCTGGGCGCACACTTCACCGGTGTGGTTGATACGCATCAGCCCGGCGATGTGGCGGGTCTGCTGCTCGTCCAGGTCGACGTCCGGCTGGACAATGGCCGGCGATGGCCGGGCGGGTTGGCCGCTGAAGGGCAGCAAGGTGCGCATGGCGGTATCGGCCTGCAGCAACAAGCGGTCGAGCGGCGAGTAGTGACGTTCGGTAGCCATCGGGCACCTCCGCAAGAATGTGCCCGACAGTTTACCGCAATAGCGGCGGGGTCGCTTGCCGTGGATCAGCCCGGTGGCCAGTTCATCTGGCGCTGGCCCAGCACGTGCATATGGATGTGGTAGACAGTCTGGCCGCCCTTCGGGTTGCAGTTCATGACCACGCGGAAACCTTCCTCGCAGCCCTGCTCGACAGCCAGGCGCTGGGCGGTGAACAGGATGTGGCCCGCCAGGGCCTTGTCTTCTTCGGTCAGGTCATTGAGCGTGCGGATGTGTTTTTTCGGGATGACCAGAAAATGTACCGGTGCCGCGGGTGCAATGTCCTTGAAGGCCAGGACCTGGTCGTCTTCGTAGATGATATCCGCCGGGATTTCCCGGTTGATGATTTTGAGGAATAGATCGTCCACAGCACTTGCTCCATGGTGAGGGTCGGGCCGAGTGTACTCAGCCGAGCGCCGCTCGCCCAGTGGCTATTCCATGCCGGCCGGGCAATAGCGGCGGTGGATGGCGCCGGCCAGTTTGCACACCAGCCAGCGCGGCAGCAGGCGCGGGGCCAATGCCAGCCAGCGGTTGCGTCGGCCTGGCATGATCAGCGCACGGTTCTTGTCCAGTGCACGCACGGTATACAGCGCTACTTCTTCGGGGCTGAGGCAGCGGGGTTTGCCATCGAGCCGCGCAATGCGCCGGCGCGAGGAGCGTACAGGGCCTGGGCACAATACCGAGACCTTGATACCGGTACGCTTGAGTTCTTCGCGCAGGGCCTGGGAAAAACTCAGCACGTACGCCTTGCTGGCGGCATAGGCCGCCATCCACGGGCCGGGTGCCACCCCGGCAAGGCCAGCGACGTTGAGGATCTGGCCGCCACCCTGCACGGCCATCAGGTTGCCGATGGCGTGGCACAGGCGGCTCAGGGCCAGAACGTTGACCTCCAGCAGATCCTGCTCGTCGGCCCACTCATGGGCCAGGAACGGCCCGTAGGTACGCAAGCCGGCACAGTTGACCAGCAGGTCGATACGCCGTTCGCCTTCTTCCAGTTCCAGTACGAAGCCAGAAAGACGCAGCGGCTGGCTGAGGTCGCAGGCGCGGAACAGCACCTCGACACCAAAGCGTTGGGTCAACTCAAGGGCCACGGGTTCCAGCGTTTCCCGCTGACGTGCCACCAGGATCAGGTTGCGCCCGCGCCGTGCCAGCGCTTCCGCCAGGGCCAGGCCCAAGCCGCTGGAAGCACCAGTGATCATGGCGTAACGGGTCATGCAAGGCTCCTGGGGGCGAAAGAGGGCGCCTAGTGTACAGCTTGGCCGGGTAAGGTGTTGCGTTTTGCTACAAGGTGCGGGCGCGCAGAATCTGGCAGCGATCCAGGGCTTCCCGGTACTCACTGTGGAGCCGTTCGATCAATGCACTGGCGCTGGGCAGATCATGGATTTCGCCGACACCCTGGCCCGCCGACCATACGGTCTTCCAGGCCTTCGCTTCGTCGTCGATAGGTTTGAGCTTGCCTTGCTCGTGGCCGCCCTTGAGGGCGTTCATGTCGTAGCCAGCCTGCTCCAGGCTTGAACGCAGGAAGCTGGCAGGTATGCCGGACACTGCCGGGGTGTGAATGATGTCGGCGGCGTGGGCATTGAGTAGCATCTGCTTGTAGGCATCCTGGGCCTGGCTTTCTGCGGTGGCGATGAAGCGCGTACCCATGTAGGCCAGGTCGGCGCCCAGCAATTGTGCGGCGAGGATTTCGTGGCCATGGTTGAGGCAGCCGGCCAGCAGCAGGGTCTTGTCGAAGAACTGGCGAATCTCTGCGGCCAGGGCGAAAGGGCTCCAGGTGCCTGCATGGCCGCCCGCGCCGGCAGCCACGGCGATCAAGCCATCGGCACCCGCTTGCGCGGCCTTCTCGGCATGGCGGCGCGTGGTGACATCGTGGAACACCAGGCCGCCGTAGCCATGCACGGCATCGACCACTTCCTTGACCGCCCCCAGGCTGGTGATGACGATCGGCACGCGATGCTCCACGCACAAAGCCAGGTCGGCCTGCAGGCGTGGGTTGGTCGGATGGACGATCAGGTTGACCGCATAGGGGGCTGGCGCCTCCAATAGCGCCAGGCTTGCCTCGATTTCCTCCAGCCAGGCCTTGAAGCCGGCGCTGTCGCGCTGGTTCAGGGCCGGGAAACTACCCACTACGCCGCTGGCGCAGCACGCCAGTACCAGTTTGGGGTTGGAGATCAAGAACATCGGCGCTGCGACAACAGGCAAGCGCAGGCGTTGTTCGAGCGAGGCAGGTAGCGACATGGCAAGGCTCCTTGAGCGGGTGGCTATGTCAGAACGGTTTGACCACCACCAGAATTACGATGCCCAGCAGGAACAGCACGGGCACTTCGTTGAACCAGCGATAGTAGACGTGGCTGCGGGTGTTGTTGCCGCTGGCGAAGCGTTTGCGTTGGGCACCGCACATGTGATGGTAGCCGGTCAGCAGGATGACCAGGGTCAACTTGGCATGCAGCCAGCCCTGGCTCAGCCAGCCGGGCGTGAGATAGAGCATCCATGCGCCGAACACGTAGGTGGCGATCATCGCCGGGTTCATGATGCCGCGGTACAGCTTGCGTTCCATGGTCACGAAACGTTCCTGGCTGATGCTGTCCTGGCTCTGGGCGTGGTAGACGAACAGCCGCGGCAGGTAGAACAGGCCGGCGAACCAGCAGACCACGCTGACGATATGCAGCGCTTTGATCCATAGGTAAAGCATGGAGGGAGTTCCTTCAGGTATTCACGGTCGTCAGATAGTAGTGGTCAAGCGCCCGAAGGGTCACCCGAAGAGTTGTTACAGGCGCTTCACGCCCCTATCATCGTGCGCTTTCCAGACGGCTCGTTGATAAGGGGCAAGCGTTATGATCAAGGTCGGTATCGTCGGCGGCACGGGTTACACCGGCGTCGAACTGTTGCGTCTGCTGGCACAGCATCCACAGGCCGAAGTGGCGGTCATCACTTCGCGCTCCGAGGCGGGCGTGGCGGTGGCGGACATGTACCCGAACCTGCGCGGCCACTATGACGGGCTGGCGTTCAGCGTGCCGGACAGCAAGGCGCTGGCTGCCTGTGATGTGGTGTTCTTCGCTACCCCGCACGGTGTTGCCCATGCCTTGGCCGGTGAACTGCTGGCGGCCGGCACCAAGGTGATCGACCTCTCGGCCGACTTCCGCCTGCAGGATGCCACCGAGTGGGGCAAGTGGTATGGTCAGCCGCACGGTGCGCCAGAGCTGCTCAAGGACGCCGTGTATGGCCTGCCTGAAGTCAACCGCGAGAAGATACGCCAGGCGCGCCTGATCGCCGTACCGGGTTGCTACCCTACCGCCACCCAGCTAGGCTTCCTGCCGCTGCTGGAGGCGGGCCTGGCCGACCCGTCGCGCCTGATTGCCGACTGCAAGTCGGGTGTCAGCGGTGCCGGTCGTGGTGCGGCAGTGGGTTCGCTGTTCTGCGAGGCCGGCGAAAGCATGAAGGCCTATGCGGTCAAGGGCCATCGTCACCTGCCGGAAATCAGCCAGGGCCTGCGCCTGGCTGCTGGCAAGGACATCGGCCTGACCTTCGTGCCGCACCTGACGCCAATGATCCGTGGCATCCACGCCACCCTGTACGCGAATGTTGTCGACACCTCGGTTGACCTGCAGGCGCTGTTCGAGAAGCGCTACGCCGAAGAACCGTTCGTCGATGTGATGCCAGCTGGCAGCCACCCGGAAACCCGCAGTGTGCGCGGCGCCAACGTCTGCCGCATTGCCGTTCATCGTCCGCAGGGTGGTGACTTGGTGGTGGTGCTGTCGGTGATCGACAACCTGGTCAAGGGAGCCTCCGGCCAGGCGGTACAGAACCTGAACATCCTGTTCGGCCTGGATGAGCGGATGGGCCTGTCCCACGCAGGCTTGCTACCGTAAGCGAACTGCGATCGAAATGGCCCGCCTTGCGCGGGCCATTTTGTCAGTCGCGACTAAAGCCGCACAATTCTTGACCAATTTTCTCGGGAAAGCGGATAATGCGCGTCATCGAGTTTTAAGGCGGCAACTGCGCCGGGAGAGTCAACATGAGCGTCGAAACCTTCACCCCTACCGGTCTGGAATTCACCCATGGGGCGGCCCAGAAAGTGAAGAACCTGGTCAATGAGGAAGGCAATGAACGTCTGAAACTGCGGGTGTTCGTGACCGGTGGCGGCTGCTCGGGCTTCCAGTACGGTTTCACTTTCGATGAAGATGTGGCCGAAGATGACACCATCGTCGAGCGCGAAGGCGTGTCGCTGGTGGTCGACCCGATGAGCTTCCAGTATCTGGCTGGCGCTGAGGTGGACTATCAGGAAGGCCTGGAGGGGTCGCGCTTTGTGATCAAGAACCCGAACGCTGCCACTACGTGCGGTTGCGGGTCCTCGTTCTCGATCTGAGATCTGGCTCTACGAAAACGCCGCGCAATTGCGCGGCGTTTTGCTTTCTGGTGTAGCAGTTAGGCCGGGTAGATTGCGCCCAGTACCCGCAAACCCTTGGCCGCCGTCACGCTTGGCCGGTTGGCGCTGATGCCTTCGAGGCAGCAGTGGGCCAGCCAGGCAAAGGCCATGGCCTCGACCCAGTCAGGGTCTACGCCATGGGCGCCGGTACTGGTGACACGGGCCTTGGGCAGCAGTTGGCCGAGGCGGGCCATGAGGGCACCGTTACGTGCGCCGCCACCGCACACCAGCAACGCTTCGGTGCCTTGCTGGGCATTGCTCAGCGAGTCGATGATGCTGCGAGCGGTAAGCTCAAGCAATGTCGCCTGTACATCCTCGTCCGGGTAAGCGGGCAGGCCTGCCAGGTGGCCATCCAGCCAAGGCAGGTTGAACACTTCGCGGCCTGTGCTCTTCGGGCCGTTACCCGCAAAGAACGGGTCGGCCAGCATCGCACTCAGCAAGCCCCCCTGTACCACGCCCGAGGCCGCCCAGGCACCATCGGCATCGTAGGCCTGGCCGCGCTTGCGCTCTATCCAGGCATCCAGCAGCACGTTACCCGGACCGCAGTCGAAGCCGTGGACCGGCTTGTCCTGCTCGATCAGGCTGAGGTTGCTGAAGCCGCCCACATTCAGGATTGCCAGACGCTGGCCCAGGTGGCCGAACAGGGTTTCGTGGAAGGCCGGAACCAGCGGCGCACCTTGGCCTCCGGCAGCCACATCGCGCCGGCGGAAATCGGCAACCACGCTGATACCCGTTAGCTCGGCGAGCAGCGCCGGGTTGCCGATTTGCACGGTAAAACCGCGTGCGGGCTCGTGGCGGATAGTCTGGCCGTGGCTGCCGATGGCGCGGATGGCCTCGGCCCCCAGTCCTTGGCGGGCAAGCAGTTGGCGTATACCTTCGCCTGCCAGGCTGGCCCAGCGGTTTTCGGCCAGCGCCGCGCGGGCTATTTCGTCAGGGCCGCTGCTGCACAGGGCAAGCAGTTCCTGGCGCAGGTCGCCGGGCATGGGCAGGTAATGGGTGGCGAGCAGTTCAAGCTGCTCGCCTTGTTCGATCAAGGCAATGTCAAGGCCATCAAGGCTGGTGCCGGACATTACCCCCAGGTAGAGCGCCATGGGCTTAGCGCTTGTTCGCTGCGAGCAGGGTGGCCTTTTCCTGATCCATACGGGCAATCAGGGGCTGGCTCTGCTGCAGGAAGCGCTGGCGCTCGTTCTTGGCGATTGGATCAGCCATTGGCACTTTCTGGCTCAGCGGATCGACGTGCACACCGTTGACCTGGAACTCATAGTGCAGGTGGGGCCCGGTAGACAGGCCGGTGGTGCCGATGTAACCGATGATCTGGCCCTGCTTTACCGAACTGCCAGTCTTGATGCCTTTGGCAAAGCCCTGCATGTGCCCGTACAGCGTCTTGTAGCGGTTGCCGTGCTGGATGATCACGGTGTTGCCGTAACCGCCACGGCGCCCAGCCAGTTCGATGCGGCCGTCACCGGCAGCCTTGATTGGCGTACCGCGCGGGGCGGCGTAGTCGACGCCTTTGTGCGCGCGGATCTTGTTCAGGATGGGGTGCTTGCGGCCGGCGGAAAAGCGCGAACTGATACGGGCAAAGTCCACCGGCGTACGGATGAAGGCCTTGCGCAGGCTGTTGCCGTCGGCAGTGTAGTAAGTGGTGTTGCCCTGCTTGTTGGTGTAGCGCACGGCGGTGTAGGTCTTGCCGCGGTTGGTGAAGCGGGCGGACAGGATGTTGCCGGTGCCGACCACCTTGCCGTCCATGACCTTCTGCTCGTAGACCACATCGAACTCGTCGCCTGGGCGAATATCCTGAGCGAAGTCGATGTCGTAACCCAGCACCCGGGCCATGTCCATGGTCATGCTGTGGGAGAGACCGGCGCGCTGGGCCGAAGCCGATAGCGAGCTCTTGATCACGCCGTGGGCATAGGCAGTACGAACTACGGGTTTGCTGATTTCACGGTTGAAGGTGTAGCCCTTGGCGGACTTCGTCAGCCGAATGGTCTCGAGATTGCTGACCTTGCTGTGCAGGCTGGCGAGCTGGCCATCCTTGTCGAGCTCGAACTGCAGTACCTGGCCGTGTTTGAGCTGGCTGAACTGCTTGGCCTGCTTGTTACTGGCCAGCAGGTCGTGTACCGCATTGGCCGGCAGGCCGACCTTGGCGAACAGGGTGGACAGGGTGTCGCCACGTGCCACGGTGACTTCGCGGTGGCCAGGCTGCTTGGCTGCTTCGGCGACGGGTTCGGTGGCAGGGGCTGGCTGCTCGGCCGTTTGGGTCTTGGGGGCTGCCTCTTCGATCTGGGCGAAGGGCGAGCCTTGCTCACTTTCTGCCTGCACCAGGGGGGCAGCACGGGATTCGTCTTTCAGCTGCTCGGCCGGGCTCTCCAGCTCGAGGTTGAGGGTGGTTTTCTTGGCTTCCACTTCGCTGGAGGGGAATACCAGCAGAGCCAGACTGAGCAGGGCGGCAATGCCGCTGGCGGCCAACAGATGGCTTTTCGGATAAAGCGGGGGCGCTTTAGGCGGTTCGTTGGTCATGGGTAAGGTGACTTTGAAAAAGTGAAATGGAAAAGATGAATGACATGATGAAGATGAAATAACTGTATAAAATATAACCAAATCCATTTTCACGCAAGGGCGCGTAGACGCCGCAAGCCCGTGCCCGGGTCACATTCCTTTGCGAAACTTGTATTTGACGGCCGATCTTGTATGGTTGGCTCCCCCTGAATCTGAGCCTTGCGGGTTTGTCTATGAAGTCGGTTGAAGAGCAGCTGGCGCTTATAAAGCGCGGCGCGGAAGAAGTACTGGTCGAGTCGGAACTGGTAGAGAAGCTCAAGCGCGGCCAGCCTCTGCGCATCAAGGCCGGCTTTGACCCGACTGCGCCTGACCTGCACCTGGGTCACACGGTGCTGATCAACAAGCTGCGTCAGTTCCAGGAGCTGGGCCATCAAGTCATCTTCCTGATCGGTGACTTCACCGGCATGATCGGTGACCCCAGCGGCAAGAGCGCCACGCGCCCACCGCTGACCCGTGAGCAAGTGCTGGACAACGCCGAGACCTATAAGCAGCAGGTGTTCAAGATTCTCGACCCGGCCAAGACCGAGGTCGCGTTCAACTCCACCTGGATGGACAAGCTGACCCCGGCCGACTTCATTCGCCTGGCGTCGCAGTACACCGTGGCGCGCATGCTTGAGCGCGATGACTTCGACAAGCGTTACACCACCAACCAGCCGATCGCTATTCACGAGTTCCTCTACCCCCTGGTGCAGGGCTATGACTCGGTGGCGCTGAAGGCGGACGTCGAGCTGGGTGGTACCGATCAGAAGTTCAACCTGCTGATGGGGCGCGAGCTGCAACGCGCCTATGGTCAGGAAGCGCAGAACATCGTGACCATGCCGTTGCTCGAAGGCCTCGACGGTGTGAAGAAAATGTCCAAGTCGCTGGGCAACTATGTAGGTATTCAGGAAGCGCCGGGGGTGATGTACAGCAAGCTGGTATCTATCCCGGATACTTTGATGTGGCGTTACTTCGAGCTGCTGAGCTTCCGTTCGATGGAAGAGATCGAGCAGTTCCGTGCCGATGTCACCAAGGGTGCCAACCCGCGCGACATCAAGATCAAGCTGGCCGAAGAGATCGTTGCGCGTTTCCATGGTGAGGAGGCAGCGGCCAACGCTCACCGTGGTGCTGGTAACCGCATGAAAGAAGGTGAGTTGCCGGAAGACCTGCCGGAAGTCGAAGTGGTTGCAGCGGAAAACTTGCCGATTGCTGCCGTGCTGAACCGGGCTGGCCTGGTAAAGAACTCGGCTCAGGCGCGGGACCTGCTGAGTGGCGGCGCTGTTAAAGTCGACGGTGCGGCCGTGGATCGTGACTTCGTGTTTGCGCTGGGCGCGACCCATGTGTGCCAAGCGGGCAAGAAGTCGTTTGCACGGGTTACCCTCAAGGCTGAGTGAGCGATTGCAGGTGTAGCTATATAGAAGCGGGGAGGCCGAAAGGCCTCCCCGCTTTGTTTTTTTGGGTGTTCGCCTTGGGGTCTTCAGCGGCTGCAAGATCGGGGGCGCTTGATCTCATAGGCGCTGAATGTGTTGTGGCGGACATCTGGTGGCCTTCATAGGGTCTTTCCCCTCATATTTCGATTTCTTGAAATTAAGGGTTGACGCCCTTCTGAATCCCCTTATAATGCGCCCCACTTCCAGCGACATCGGAACGACAAACTCCTTGAGATTCAATGAGTTAGGTAGTTAAGGTGGCGTTGAAAGGGCTACGATCGAATGATCGCAAGCGGTTGAAATGGTGGTTGACAGCGCTTCTAAACGCTGTATGATTCGCCTCCCGCTGCGAGAGATCGCAGCGAGCCAAGTGTTTGAAGCTAAACGAGTTTCTCGCAAAAAACTTCAAAATAAACGCTTGACAGGCTCTGAGGAAAGCGTAGAATGCGCGCCTCGATTGAGACGAAAAACTCTTAACCAAACGCTCTTTAACAAATCGAATCAAGCAATTCGTGTGGGTGCTTGTGAGTATGGACTGATAGTCAAAAAGATTATCAGCATCACAAGTGACCATGCGAGAAATCACATAGTCATTTGAGATTGCTGAGCCAAGTTTAGGGTTTCTTAAAAACCCAAGCAGTATTGAACTGAAGAGTTTGATCATGGCTCAGATTGAACGCTGGCGGCAGGCCTAACACATGCAAGTCGAGCGGATGAGAAGAGCTTGCTCTTCGATTCAGCGGCGGACGGGTGAGTAATGCCTAGGAATCTGCCTGGTAGTGGGGGACAACGTTTCGAAAGGAACGCTAATACCGCATACGTCCTAC
The DNA here is from genome assembly GCF_017875165.1 of Pseudomonas sp. PvP089. Lineage (NCBI taxonomy): Bacteria > Pseudomonadati > Pseudomonadota > Gammaproteobacteria > Pseudomonadales > Pseudomonadaceae > Pseudomonas > Pseudomonas sp. PvP089. Next base: position 5,831,432 of record NZ_JAGGME010000001.1, on the reverse strand, counting down.
GGGAGAAAGCAGGGGACCTTCGGGCCTTGCGCTATCAGATGAGCCTAGGTCGGATTAGCTAGTTGGTGAGGTAATGGCTCACCAAGGCGACGATCCGTAACTGGTCTGAGAGGATGATCAGTCACACTGGAACTGAGACACGGTCCAGACTCCTACGGGAGGCAGCAGTGGGGAATATTGGACAATGGGCGAAAGCCTGATCCAGCCATGCCGCGTGTGTGAAGAAGGTCTTCGGATTGTAAAGCACTTTAAGTTGGGAGGAAGGGCATTAACCTAATACGTTAGTGTTTTGACGTTACCGACAGAATAAGCACCGGCTAACTCTGTGCCAGCAGCCGCGGTAATACAGAGGGTGCAAGCGTTAATCGGAATTACTGGGCGTAAAGCGCGCGTAGGTGGTTTGTTAAGTTGGATGTGAAAGCCCCGGGCTCAACCTGGGAACTGCATCCAAAACTGGCAAGCTAGAGTACGGTAGAGGGTGGTGGAATTTCCTGTGTAGCGGTGAAATGCGTAGATATAGGAAGGAACACCAGTGGCGAAGGCGACCACCTGGACTGATACTGACACTGAGGTGCGAAAGCGTGGGGAGCAAACAGGATTAGATACCCTGGTAGTCCACGCCGTAAACGATGTCAACTAGCCGTTGGAATCCTTGAGATTTTAGTGGCGCAGCTAACGCATTAAGTTGACCGCCTGGGGAGTACGGCCGCAAGGTTAAAACTCAAATGAATTGACGGGGGCCCGCACAAGCGGTGGAGCATGTGGTTTAATTCGAAGCAACGCGAAGAACCTTACCAGGCCTTGACATGCAGAGAACTTTCCAGAGATGGATTGGTGCCTTCGGGAACTCTGACACAGGTGCTGCATGGCTGTCGTCAGCTCGTGTCGTGAGATGTTGGGTTAAGTCCCGTAACGAGCGCAACCCTTGTCCTTAGTTACCAGCACGTTATGGTGGGCACTCTAAGGAGACTGCCGGTGACAAACCGGAGGAAGGTGGGGATGACGTCAAGTCATCATGGCCCTTACGGCCTGGGCTACACACGTGCTACAATGGTCGGTACAGAGGGTTGCCAAGCCGCGAGGTGGAGCTAATCTCACAAAACCGATCGTAGTCCGGATCGCAGTCTGCAACTCGACTGCGTGAAGTCGGAATCGCTAGTAATCGCGAATCAGAATGTCGCGGTGAATACGTTCCCGGGCCTTGTACACACCGCCCGTCACACCATGGGAGTGGGTTGCACCAGAAGTAGCTAGTCTAACCTTCGGGAGGACGGTTACCACGGTGTGATTCATGACTGGGGTGAAGTCGTAACAAGGTAGCCGTAGGGGAACCTGCGGCTGGATCACCTCCTTAATCGACGACATCAGCCTGCTGATGAGCTCCCACACGAATTGCTTGATTCATTGTAAAAAGGCGATTAAGACCTGTATCGGTCTAGCGTTTTTCCTGGTCAGAACTTGGAAATGAACATTTGTATCGAATGTTGATTTCTGACTTTTGTCAGATCGTTCTTTAAAAATTCGGATATGTGATAGAAATAGACTGAACACCAGTTTCACTGCTGGTGGATCAGGCTAAGGTAAAATTTGTGAGTTCTGCTCGAAAGAGCGACGTGCGAATTTTCGGCGAATGTCGTCTTCACAGTATAACCAGATTGCTTGGGGTTATATGGTCAAGTGAAGAAGCGCATACGGTGGATGCCTTGGCAGTCAGAGGCGATGAAAGACGTGGTAGCCTGCGAAAAGCTTTGGGGAGTCGGCAAACAGACTGTGATCCAGAGATCTCTGAATGGGGGAACCCAGCCAGCATAAGCTGGTTATCTTGTACTGAATACATAGGTGCAAGAGGCGAACCAGGGGAACTGAAACATCTAAGTACCCTGAGGAAAAGAAATCAACCGAGATTCCCTTAGTAGTGGCGAGCGAACGGGGACCAGCCCTTAAGTTGGTTTGAGATTAGTGGAACGCTCTGGAAAGTGCGGCCATAGTGGGTGATAGCCCCGTACACGAAAATCTCTTATCAATGAAATCGAGTAGGACGGAGCACGAGAAACTTTGTCTGAATATGGGGGGACCATCCTCCAAGGCTAAATACTACTGACTGACCGATAGTGAACTAGTACCGTGAGGGAAAGGCGAAAAGAACCCCGGAGAGGGGAGTGAAATAGATCCTGAAACCGTATGCGTACAAGCAGTGGGAGCCTACTTGTTAGGTGACTGCGTACCTTTTGTATAATGGGTCAGCGACTTATATTCAGTGGCGAGCTTAACCGAATAGGGGAGGCGTAGCGAAAGCGAGTCTTAATAGGGCGTTTAGTCGCTGGGTATAGACCCGAAACCGGGCGATCTATCCATGGGCAGGTTGAAGGTTAGGTAACACTGACTGGAGGACCGAACCGACTACCGTTGAAAAGTTAGCGGATGACCTGTGGATCGGAGTGAAAGGCTAATCAAGCTCGGAGATAGCTGGTTCTCCTCGAAAGCTATTTAGGTAGCGCCTCATGTATCACTGTAGGGGGTAGAGCACTGTTTCGGCTAGGGGGTCATCCCGACTTACCAAACCGATGCAAACTCCGAATACCTACAAGTGCCGAGCATGGGAGACACACGGCGGGTGCTAACGTCCGTCGTGAAAAGGGAAACAACCCAGACCGTCAGCTAAGGTCCCAAAGTCATGGTTAAGTGGGAAACGATGTGGGAAGGCTTAGACAGCTAGGAGGTTGGCTTAGAAGCAGCCACCCTTTAAAGAAAGCGTAATAGCTCACTAGTCGAGTCGGCCTGCGCGGAAGATGTAACGGGGCTCAAACCATGCACCGAAGCTACGGGTATCATCTTATGATGATGCGGTAGAGGAGCGTTCTGTAAGCCTGTGAAGGTGAGTTGAGAAGCTTGCTGGAGGTATCAGAAGTGCGAATGCTGACATGAGTAACGACAATGCGAGTGAAAAACTCGCACGCCGAAAGACCAAGGTTTCCTGCGCAACGTTAATCGACGCAGGGTTAGTCGGTCCCTAAGGCGAGGCTGAAAAGCGTAGTCGATGGAAAACAGGTTAATATTCCTGTACTTCCAGTTATTGCGATGGAGGGACGGAGAAGGTTAGGCCAGCCTGGCGTTGGTTGTCCAGGTTTAAGGTGGTAGGCTGAAATCTTAGGCAAATCCGGGATTTCAAGGCCGAGAGCTGATGACGAGTTGCCTTTAGGCGACGAAGTGGTTGATACCATGCTTCCAAGAAAAGCTCCTAAGCTTCAGATAACTGGGAACCGTACCCCAAACCGACACAGGTGGTTAGGTAGAGAATACCAAGGCGCTTGAGAGAACTCGGGTGAAGGAACTAGGCAAAATGGCACCGTAACTTCGGGAGAAGGTGCGCCGGCGAGGGTCAAGGACTTGCTCCGTAAGCCCATGCCGGTCGAAGATACCAGGCCGCTGCGACTGTTTATTAAAAACACAGCACTCTGCAAACACGAAAGTGGACGTATAGGGTGTGACGCCTGCCCGGTGCCGGAAGGTTAATTGATGGGGTTAGCGCAAGCGAAGCTCTTGATCGAAGCCCCGGTAAACGGCGGCCGTAACTATAACGGTCCTAAGGTAGCGAAATTCCTTGTCGGGTAAGTTCCGACCTGCACGAATGGCGTAACGATGGCGGCGCTGTCTCCACCCGAGACTCAGTGAAATTGAAATCGCTGTGAAGATGCAGTGTATCCGCGGCTAGACGGAAAGACCCCGTGAACCTTTACTATAGCTTTGCACTGGACTTTGAATTTGCTTGTGTAGGATAGGTGGGAGGCTTTGAAGTGGGGACGCCAGTTCTCATGGAGCCATCCTTGAAATACCACCCTGGCAACTTTGAGGTTCTAACTCAGGTCCGTTATCCGGATCGAGGACAGTGTATGGTGGGTAGTTTGACTGGGGCGGTCTCCTCCCAAAGAGTAACGGAGGAGTACGAAGGTGCGCTCAGACCGGTCGGAAATCGGTCGTAGAGTATAAAGGCAAAAGCGCGCTTGACTGCGAGACACACACGTCGAGCAGGTACGAAAGTAGGTCTTAGTGATCCGGTGGTTCTGTATGGAAGGGCCATCGCTCAACGGATAAAAGGTACTCCGGGGATAACAGGCTGATACCGCCCAAGAGTTCATATCGACGGCGGTGTTTGGCACCTCGATGTCGGCTCATCACATCCTGGGGCTGAAGCCGGTCCCAAGGGTATGGCTGTTCGCCATTTAAAGTGGTACGCGAGCTGGGTTTAGAACGTCGTGAGACAGTTCGGTCCCTATCTGCCGTGGACGTTTGAGATTTGAGAGGGGCTGCTCCTAGTACGAGAGGACCGGAGTGGACGAACCTCTGGTGTTCCGGTTGTCACGCCAGTGGCATTGCCGGGTAGCTATGTTCGGAAGAGATAACCGCTGAAAGCATCTAAGCGGGAAACTTGCCTCAAGATGAGATCTCACTGGGATCTTGAATCCCCTAAAGGGCCGTCGAAGACTACGACGTTGATAGGTTGGGTGTGTAAGCGCTGTGAGGCGTTGAGCTAACCAATACTAATTGCCCGTGAGGCTTGACCATATAACACCCAAGCAATTTGCTGACGCAGATTGCGGTGGTGAAGATGATACGAACCGAAAGTTCGCAACGAACCACAAACATCACATATCCGAATTCGCTGGGCTGTCCATCTGGACATTCTGGCTACAGAATTTCTTGACGACCATAGAGCATTGGAACCACCTGATCCCATCCCGAACTCAGCAGTGAAACGATGCATCGCCGATGGTAGTGTGGGGTTTCCCCATGTGAGAGTAGGTCATCGTCAAGATTCATTTCGCAAAACCCCTATCTGCGCATGCAGGTAGGGGTTTTGTCTTTGTGGGCAAAAAATTCAGCCCAGCTCGAATCCCTGTGGGAGCGGGCTTGCCCCGCGAACACGGCGAAGCCCGTGGCATCCACCGCGCAGCCTGTTTCGCGGGCACGCCCGCTGCCACAAGGCAGGGCGCACGCCAGGTATGCAGGCCCTTTTCCTATGCAAGCCAACAGCCCATGGCTATCATGCCTGCCTTATTCCAAGTCGAGACTGGCATGCTGAAGTTGTTGAACCTCCTCAAGGATGGCCGGTTCCATTCCGGAGAAGCTCTGGGGGCAGCCCTCGGGGTGAGTCGCAGCGCCGTTTGGAAGCAGCTGCAGCACCTGGAGAGCGAGCTGAACCTCACCATTCACAAGGTTCGTGGGCGCGGCTACCAGCTGGCGGCGCCGCTGGCTTTGCTCGAGGCACAGGCTATCGCCGGGTTTGCCGAAGGCGAGCAGTGGCCGGTTTTCATCCACGAAATCATCGACTCGACCAACGCCGAAGGCTTGAGGCTTGCCAATCAAGGGCAGGTAGCGCCATTTATCGTCTTGGCTGAGCGGCAAAGCGCAGGCCGCGGGCGACGTGGCAGGCAATGGGTCAGCCCATTTGCCGAAAACCTCTATTACAGCCTTGTCTTGCGTGTGGATGGCGGCATGCGCCAGCTCGAAGGCTTGAGCCTGGTGGTGGGTGTTGCAGTGATGCGTACTCTGCAGGCATTCGGCGTAAAGGATGTAGGGCTCAAATGGCCCAATGACGTGCTGGTTCGCGGGCAGAAGATAACTGGCATTCTCCTGGAGCTGGTGGGTGACCCGGCCGATGTCTGTCATGTGGTACTGGGTATTGGTATCAATGTGAACATGCAGGTCAATGGCCAAGTCGACCAGGAGTGGACCTCAATGCGGCGTGAGCTGGGTGCGGCGATAGACCGCAACCACCTGGTGGCGTCGCTCAATCAGCAATTGCAGCACGAATTGGCACGCCATCGTCGTTACGGTTTTGCCGCATTCCAGGAGGAATGGGAGCAGGCGCACCTGTGGCAGGGGCGCACTGTTTCACTGGTTGCCGGTAGCACGCGTATTGATGGCGTGGTTCTTGGCGTCGACGGGCAGGGCGGCTTGCGCCTTGAGGTGGACGGAGTTGAAAAGAGCTTCAGTGGTGGTGAGCTCAGTTTGAGGTTGCGTGATGATTCTTGAGCTCGACTGCGGTAATAGCTTCATCAAGTGGCGCGTAATCCATACCGCTGATGCAGTGATTGAAGGTGGCGGGATCGTCGATTCCGATCAAGCGCTGCTGGCTGAAGTGGCTGCGCTGGCATCGGTACGTCTGACCGGGTGCCGCATCGTCAGTGTGCGCAGCGAGGAAGAAACCGATGCGCTTTGTGCGTTGATAGCCCAGGCATTTACCGTGCAGGCGCATGTTGCGCATCCGGCCCAGCGCATGGCCGGTGTGCGCAACGGTTATGATGACTATCAGCGTCTGGGCATGGACCGTTGGCTGGCAGCGCTGGGTGCATTTCACCTGGCCAAGGGCGCGTGCCTGGTGATCGACCTTGGTACCGCTGCTAAAGCGGACTTTGTGGCCGCAGACGGCGAACACCTGGGTGGCTACATCTGCCCGGGCATGCCATTGATGCGCAGTCAGTTGCGTACCCACACCCGGCGAATCCGTTATGACGATGACTCTGCCGAGCGCGCATTGACCAGTTTGTCGCCGGGCCGCTCTACTGTCGAAGCGGTCGAGCGTGGCTGCGTGTTGATGCTTCAGGGCTTTGCACGTACGCAGCTCGAGCAGGCGCGTGCGCTGTGGGGGGATGAATTCACGGTGTTCCTCACCGGGGGCGATGCGCCGCTGGTGAGGGAGGCCGTGCCGCAGGCGCGTGTCGTCCCTGACCTGGTTTTTGTTGGTCTGGCCATGGCCTGCCCATTGGATTGAGGTGCCTATGCGTTGGTTGTTTCTGTTGTTACTGGTGCTCAACGTCTTCTATTACGTTTGGCATCAGCAGGAAGCACCGCTGAAGGTCAAGGAAGTCGCTCCCCTGTCGTTGTACAAGGGGAATCAGCAAGAAATCCGTCTGTTGCGTGAAACGGGTCTGTCGGCGCCACCCAGGCGCCGTGATGAGTGCCTGGTGGTGGGGGGGGTAACAGGGCAGGAGCAGCTGGATGCACTGCGTCAGCGCTTGCTGAGCCTAGATATTGCCACTTTGCCAGTGGTGGGGCAGTTGCCTGGAGCAGATGGGCGCTGGCTCAAGGTTGCCCCGGAAAGCGAGCGTTTGCTGGACCAAACGGTGCTTTCGGCTCTTTCCAATGATTTCAAAGACTTAAAACATAAAATTATTTTCTGCCAGGGTATTGCAACTGGTGAATAGCTTGATAGAATGGCGCCCGCTTCACAGGGAACACCACTCAGGTGGTAGAACTGGAAGCGGTGTCAAAGCAGCTAAGTTTCAGATTTGATTGAAAAAATTTGAAAAAACGCTTGACACTGGGACGGCAGACAAATAGAATGCCGGCCACATCTGGAGGGATTCCCGAGCGGTCAAAGGGGACGGACTGTAAATCCGTTGCGAGAGCTTCGAAGGTTCGAATCCTTCTCCCTCCACCAGTTTTAGCGAGAGCCGCAAGCTCCGCGGGTATAGTTTAGTGGTAGAACCTCAGCCTTCCAAGCTGATGATGCGGGTTCGATTCCCGCTACCCGCTCCAAGTTTGCTGGATTTTGCGCAAAGTGTTTCGCTCTTGTAGCTCAGTTGGTAGAGCACACCCTTGGTAAGGGTGAGGTCAGCGGTTCAAGTCCGCTCAAGAGCTCCATATAAACAAGGCAGATATGAAAATATCTGCCTTTGTTTTATCAGCGCAAGACTATTTCTTCTGCGGAGGATTGTATCGATGGCTAAGGAAAAGTTTGATCGTTCCCTTCCCCACGTTAACGTCGGCACTATCGGCCACGTTGACCACGGTAAGACCACTCTGACCGCAGCTCTGACTCGCGTCTGCTCCGAAGTTTTCGGTTCGGCAGTCGTTGAGTTCGACAAGATCGACTCGGCTCCGGAAGAAAAAGCGCGCGGTATCACCATCAACACCGCTCACGTCGAGTACAACTCGAACATTCGTCACTACGCTCACGTTGACTGCCCAGGTCACGCTGACTACGTGAAGAACATGATCACCGGTGCTGCCCAGATGGACGGCGCGATCCTGGTTTGCTCGGCCGCCGATGGTCCGATGCCACAAACCCGTGAGCACATCCTGCTGTCCCGTCAGGTTGGCGTTCCGTACATCGTGGTCTTCCTGAACAAGGCTGACCTGGTAGACGACGCTGAGCTGCTGGAACTGGTTGAGATGGAAGTTCGCGACCTGCTGTCCACCTATGACTTCCCAGGCGACGACACCCCGATCATCATCGGTTCGGCTCGTATGGCGCTGGAAGGCAAAGACGACAACGAGATGGGCACCTCCGCCGTCAAGAAGCTGGTTGAAACTCTGGACAGCTACATCCCAGAGCCAGAGCGTGCTATCGACAAGCCGTTCCTGATGCCAATCGAAGACGTATTCTCGATTTCGGGTCGTGGTACCGTTGTTACCGGTCGTATCGAGCGTGGTATCGTCCGCGTTCAGGATCCGCTGGAAATCGTTGGTCTGCGTGACACCACCACCACCACCTGCACCGGTGTTGAGATGTTCCGCAAGCTGCTGGACGAAGGTCGTGCTGGCGAGAACTGCGGCGTTCTGCTGCGTGGTACCAAGCGTGACGACGTTGAGCGTGGCCAGGTTCTGGTCAAGCCAGGTTCGGTCAAGCCGCACACCAAGTTCACCGCAGAAGTCTACGTCCTGTCGAAGGAAGAAGGCGGTCGTCACACTCCGTTCTTCAAAGGCTACCGTCCTCAGTTCTACTTCCGTACCACTGACGTGACCGGTAACTGCGAACTGCCGGAAGGCGTTGAAATGGTAATGCCAGGTGACAACATTCAGATGACTGTTACCCTGATCAAGACCATCGCAATGGAAGACGGTCTGCGCTTCGCTATCCGTGAAGGCGGTCGTACCGTCGGCGCCGGCGTCGTAGCAAAAATTATTGAATAAGTAGTTGATTTACTTGATCAGGCCGGTATAATGGCCGGCCTGATACAGCGTTACAGGTCAGTAGCTCAATTGGCAGAGCGACGGTCTCCAAAACCGTAGGTTGGGGGTTCGATTCCCTCCTGACCTGCCATTTCACTTCGGTGTGATGGCTTTCTTCTCACAGGATCCTCCTTGATGACTCCCAAAACTGAAGCCCAAGAATCGCGTTTTGATCTGTTCAAGTGGCTGGCTGTAGTTGCTTTGGTGGTTGTAGCTGTTGTGGGTAATCAATATTACTCCGCCTCTCCGATCCTGTATCGCGTTCTCGCACTTCTCGTCCTGGCTGCTGTCGCAGGCTTTGTAGCTCTGCAGACTGCGAAGGGCAAGTCGTTCTTTGCGTTGGCGAAGGAAGCTCGTACCGAAATCCGTAAAGTCGTGTGGCCGACCCGCCAGGAAACCACCCAGACCACGCTGATTGTCGTGGCTGTCGTGCTGGTTATGGCACTGCTGCTGTGGGGTCTAGATTCCCTGCTCGGCTGGGCGGTCTCCCTGATCGTTGGCTAAAGGTGTCCCGTGGCTAAGCGTTGGTATGTTGTGCATGCTTACTCGGGTTACGAGAAGCATGTAATGCGCTCCCTGATTGAGCGCGTCAAGCTGGCTGGCATGGAAGACGGTTTCGGCGAGATCTTGGTTCCGACCGAAGAAGTCGTCGAAATGCGCAACGGCCAGAAGCGCAAGAGTGAGCGTAAATTCTTCCCTGGCTATGTACTGGTCCAGATGGAGATGAACGAAGGGACTTGGCACTTGGTCAAGGACACCCCTCGTGTGATGGGCTTTATTGGCGGTACCGCAGACAAGCCTGCACCGATCACCGATAAAGAAGCTGAAGCTATCCTGCGTCGCGTTGCTGACGGTAGCGACAAGCCGAAGCCGAAGACACTGTTCGAGCCAGGTGAAGTGGTTCGTGTCATTGACGGTCCGTTCGCTGACTTCAATGGTAGTGTCGAAGAGGTTAACTACGAAAAGAGTCGCCTCCAGGTGGCGGTGCTCATTTTCGGTCGCTCTACTCCGGTGGAGCTCGAGTTCAGCCAGGTCGAAAAGGTCTAGGCGGACGAAGCATCCCAAACCCCGCAGCCCTGTGTGTTGCGGGGTTTTGTCGTCACTGGGATAAAACGCAAGTCATCCGGGGAGCCATCAGGCGTTCGTACCCGATTTTGGAGTAGCTCATGGCTAAGAAGATTCAGGCTTACATCAAGCTGCAAGTTAAGGCCGGCCAGGCCAACCCAAGCCCACCCGTTGGTCCAGCACTGGGCCAACACGGTGTGAACATCATGGAATTCTGCAAGGCCTTCAACGCCCGTACCCAGGGTCAAGAAGCCGGCCTGCCGACTCCTGTGATCATCACTGTCTACAGCGACCGTAGCTTCACCTTCGAGACCAAGAGCACCCCTGCCTCGGTTCTGCTGAAGAAAGCTGCTGGCCTGACCAGTGGTTCGGCTCGTCCGAACACCGTTAAAGTCGGTACCGTTACCCGTGCTCAGCTGGAAGATATCGCCAAGGCAAAACAGGCTGATCTGACCGCTGCTGACCTGGACGCTGCTGTACGCACCATCGCTGGCTCTGCCCGCAGCATGGGCCTGAACGTGGAGGGTGTGTAATGGCTAAGCTGACCAAACGCCAAAAGGCAATCGCCGAAAAAATCGAAGCAGGCAAGGCCTACAACTTCGAAGAAGCGGCAACTCTGCTGGCCTCGCTGCCTGCTGCCAAGTTCGTCGAGTCCTACGACATCGCCGTTAACCTCGGTGTTGACCCGCGTAAATCCGACCAGGTCGTTCGTAGCGCTACTGTGCTGCCACACGGCACTGGCAAGACCGTTCGCGTTGCTGTCTTCACCCAGGGTCCAGCTGCTGAAGCCGCTCTGGCTGCCGGCGCTGACCGCGTAGGTATGGACGATCTGGCTGCCGAAATGAAAGCCGGCGATCTGAACTATGACGTCGTCATCGCATCGCCTGATGCCATGCGCGTTGTAGGTCAGCTGGGTCAGGTTCTGGGTCCTCGCGGCCTGATGCCTAACCCGAAAGTTGGTACCGTTAGCCCAGACGTAGCCACTGCCGTGAAAAACGCCAAGGCTGGTCAGGTTCGCTACCGTACCGACAAAAACGGTATTATCCACACCTCCGTTGGCAAGGTCGGCTTTGAAGCTGGCAAGCTGAAGGAAAACGTTGAAGCCCTGATCGCTGATCTGAAGCGTATCAAACCAGCTTCGTCGAAAGGTATCTACGTCAAGCGCGTTACCCTGAGCACCACCATGGGCCCAGGTCTGGTCATCGATCAGAGCTCGCTGAACGTGTAAGAACATGGCGGTGCGATTCGTCTCGCCGCCAGCAAAAATTGGGGTCCCTGCCTGGCGGGGGCTATCCAAGACCGTAGGTGGCGCAAGCCTTAAAACACCAGCCCACGCAGATGGTGCTCCCGATTCGTTACCGAATCAGACACCAAAACGACATCCGGCTTCGGCCAGATGAAACGGTAAAAACCAGGAGTAAACCCGTGGCAATTAAACTCGAAGACAAGAAGGCCATCGTCGCTGAAGTCAACGAGGCTGCCAAAGTCGCTCTGTCCGCTGTTGTGGCTGATGCCCGTGGTGTGACTGTAAGCGCAATGACCGGACTCCGTAAAGAGGCCCGCGAGGCTGGCGTTTACGTACGTGTCGTACGTAACACCCTGCTCAAGCGCGCTGTTGAAGGCACCGAGTTTTCGGTCCTCAACGACGCGTTCAAAGGCCCGACCCTGATTGCTTTCTCCAACGAACACCCGGGCGCTGCTGCTCGTCTGTTCAAAGAGTTCGCCAAGGGTCAGGACAAGTTCGAGATCAAGGCAGCTGCGTTTGACGGCAATTTCATTGCAGCGAACCAGATCGACGTGTTGGCTACCCTGCCGACCCGCGACGAAGCTATTGCACGACTGATGAGCGTTATTCAAGGCGCCACCAGCAAGCTGGCTCGTACTCTGGCAGCCATTCGCGACCAGAAAGAAGCTACCGCTGCCTAAGGCACGCGAACTCTTTCAAAATCATTTGTTTAATTTGATGGCTGCGTAGGCCTTCACCCCAATACAGGATTTAAGTCATGTCCCTGACTAACGAGCAAATCATCGAAGCAATCGGCCAGAAAACCGTTCTGGAAGTTGTTGAGCTGATCAAAGCAATGGAAGAAACCTTCGGCGTGACCGCTGCTGTTGCCGCTGCTGGCCCAGCTGCTGCTGCCGCTGTTGTTGAAGAGCAGACCGAGTTCAACGTTGTTCTGGTTGAAGCCGGCGAGAAGAAAGTGAACGTGATTAAAGCCGTTCGCGAGCTGACCGGTCTGGGCCTGAAAGAAGCCAAAGAGAAAGTCGATGGCGCTCCTCAGGTTGTAGCTGAAGGCGTTTCGAAAGAAGCCGCTGAAGACGCTAAGAAGAAGCTGGAAGAAGCAGGCGCTAAAGTCGAGCTGAAGTAATTTCGACTTTGCGATGCCAGCCTGAGCGTTGAGCACAAGGCTGATGGCTGGTGGCTTATGCCACCGGCCTTTTTCCGTTATTGGCGGTCGGTCAAGCCGGCCCCGATAACAAGCTGCAAGACACCCACGTGGGTGGCGCAAACCAAGGGGTTTGCACGATTTTCTGGCTGCTCCCGCCGGGAGAAGCCAAACAAGCAGGTGACCAAGCTGGGGAACGCTGATGGCTTACTCATACACTGAGAAAAAACGTATCCGCAAGGACTTTAGCAAGTTGCCGGACGTCATGGATGTGCCTTACCTCCTGGCCATCCAGCTGGATTCGTATCGCGAATTCCTGCAAGCGGGAGCATCCAAGGATCAGTTCCGCGACGTCGGCCTGCACGCGGCCTTCAAATCGGTATTCCCGATCATCAGCTACTCCGGCAATGCTGCCCTGGAGTATGTAGGCTATCGCCTGGGCGAGCCTGCCTTCGATGTGAAGGAATGTGTCCTGCGTGGCGTGACCTTCGCGGTCCCACTGCGGGTCAAGGTGCGCCTGATCATCTTCGACAAGGAATCGTCGAACAAAGCGATCAAGGACATCAAAGAGCAAGAAGTCTACATGGGTGAAATCCCCCTGATGACTGAGAACGGTACCTTCGTTATCAACGGTACCGAGCGTGTGATCGTTTCCCAGCTGCACCGTTCGCCTGGTGTGTTCTTCGACCACGACCGTGGCAAGACTCACAGCTCCGGCAAGCTGCTGTACTCCGCTCGCATCATCCCTTACCGCGGTTCCTGGCTGGACTTCGAATTCGACCCGAAAGACTGCGTGTTCGTACGTATCGACCGTCGCCGCAAACTGCCGGCGTCGGTGCTGTTGCGCGCCCTGGGTTACAGCACTGAAGAAGTGCTGAACACCTTCTACACCACCAACGTGTTCCACATTTCCGGCGAAAAACTCAGCCTGGAACTCGTGCCGCAGCGTCTGCGTGGTGAAGTTGCGGTCATGGACATCCATGACGAAACCGGCAAGGTCATTGTCGAGCAGGGCCGCCGTATTACTGCGCGCCACATCAACCAGCTCGAGAAGGCCGGCGTCAAGCAGCTGGACGTTCCAATGGAATACGTCCTGGGTCGCACCACTGCCAAGGCCATCGTGCACCCGGCTACTGGCGAGATCCTGGCTGAGTGCAATACCGAGCTGACCACTGATCTGCTGATCAAAGTCGCCAAGGCACAGGTCGTCCGTATCGAGACCCTGTACACCAACGACATTGATTGCGGTCCGTTCATCTCCGACACCCTGAAGATCGACACCACCAGCAACCAGCTGGAAGCCCTGGTCGAGATCTACCGCATGATGCGTCCAGGCGAGCCGCCGACCAAGGATGCCGCCGAGACCCTGTTCAACAACCTGTTCTTCAGCGCCGAGCGTTACGACCTGTCCGCTGTCGGTCGCATGAAGTTCAACCGTCGTATCGGTCGTACCGAGATCGAAGGTTCAGGCGTGCTGAGCAAGGAAGACATCGTCGAGGTCCTCAAGACCCTGGTCGATATCCGTAACGGCAAAGGCATCGTCGACGACATCGACCACCTGGGTAACCGTCGCGTACGTTGCGTCGGCGAGATGGCCGAGAACCAGTTCCGCGTTGGCCTGGTGCGTGTAGAGCGCGCGGTCAAGGAACGTCTGTCGATGGCGGAAAGCGAAGGCTTGATGCCGCAGGACCTGATCAACGCCAAGCCGGTTGCGGCGGCGGTGAAAGAGTTCTTCGGTTCCAGCCAGCTGTCCCAGTTCATGGACCAGAACAACCCGCTCTCCGAGATCACCCACAAGCGCCGCGTCTCTGCGCTCGGCCCGGGCGGTCTGACCCGTGAGCGTGCTGGCTTCGAAGTCCGTGACGTACACCCGACTCACTACGGCCGTGTGTGCCCGATCGAGACCCCTGAAGGTCCGAACATCGGTCTGATCAACTCCCTGGCGGCCTATGCCCGCACCAACCAGTACGGCTTCCTGGAAAGCCCGTACCGTGTGGTGAAGGAAGGCGTTGTCAGCGACGACATCGTGTTCCTGTCGGCAATCGAAGAAGCGGATCACGTCATCGCCCAGGCTTCGGCCGCGATGAACGACAAGAAGCAACTGATCGATGAGCTGGTAGCTGTTCGTCACCTGAACGAATTCACCGTCAAGGCGCCGGAAGACGTCACCCTGATGGACGTTTCGCCGAAGCAGGTAGTTTCCGTTGCTGCGTCGCTGATTCCGTTCCTCGAGCACGACGACGCCAACCGTGCGTTGATGGGTTCGAACATGCAGCGTCAGGCTGTACCGACCCTGCGTGCTGACAAGCCGCTGGTAGGTACCGGCATGGAGCGCAACGTTGCCCGTGACTCCGGTGTCTGCGTGGTTGCTCGCCGTGGTGGCGTGATCGACTCGGTCGACGCCAGCCGTATCGTTGTTCGCGTCAACGACGACGAGGTGGAAACCGGCGAAGCAGGTGTAGATATCTACAACCTGACCAAGTACACCCGCTCGAACCAGAACACCTGCATCAACCAGCGTCCGCTGGTCAGCAAGGGTGACAAGGTTCAGCGTAGCGACATCATGGCCGACGGCCCGTCCACCGACATGGGTGAGCTGGCACTGGGTCAGAACATGCGCATCGCGTTCATGGCGTGGAACGGCTTCAACTTCGAAGACTCCATCTGCCTGTCCGAGCGTGTGGTCCAGGAAGATCGCTTCACCACCATCCACATTCAGGAACTGACCTGTGTGGCGCGTGACACCAAGCTTGGCCCAGAGGAAATCACTGCGGACATCCCGAACGTGGGTGAAGCTGCACTGAACAAACTGGACGAAGCCGGTATTGTCTACGTGGGTGCTGAAGTCGGCGCTGGTGACATCCTGGTTGGCAAGGTCACGCCAAAAGGCGAAACCCAGCTGACTCCGGAAGAAAAACTGCTGCGCGCAATCTTCGGTGAGAAGGCGAGCGACGTTAAAGACACCTCCCTGCGCGTGCCAACTGGCACCAAGGGCACTGTCATTGACGTACAGGTCTTCACCCGTGATGGCGTCGAGCGCGATAGCCGCGCTCTGGCCATCGAGAAGATGCAGCTGGACGAGATTCGCAAGGACCTCAACGAAGAGTTCCGCATCGTCGAAGGTGCAACCTTCGAGCGTCTGCGTTCTGCCCTGAACGGCCAGGTGGTCGACGGTGGCGCGGGCCTGAAGAAAGGCACCGTGGTCACCGACGAAGTGCTGGACGGTCTGGAGCACGGCCAGTGGTTCAAACTGCGCATGGCTGAAGATGCACTGAATGAGCAGCTGGAAAAGGCTCAACAGTACATCGTCGACCGTCGCCGTCTGCTGGACGACAAGTTCGAAGACAAGAAGCGCAAGCTGCAGCAGGGCGATGACCTGGCTCCGGGCGTACTGAAGATCGTCAAGGTCTACCTGGCAATTCGCCGTCGCATCCAGCCGGGTGACAAGATGGCTGGTCGTCACGGTAACAAGGGTGTTGTCTCGGTCATCATGCCGGTTGAAGACATGCCGCACGATGCCAACGGTACTCCGGTCGACGTCGTACTGAACCCGCTGGGTGTACCTTCGCGTATGAACGTTGGTCAGATCCTTGAAACCCACCTGGGCCTCGCGGCCAAGGGCCTGGGCGAAAAGATCGACCGCATGATCGAAGAGCAACGCAAGGCTGCTGAGCTGCGCGTATTCCTGACCGAGGTCTACAACGAGATCGGCGGTCGTCAGGAAAACCTCGCCGAGTTCACCGACGAAGAGATCCTGGCCCTGGCACACAACCTGAAGAAGGGCGTGCCGATGGCTACTCCGGTCTTCGATGGTGCCAAGGAAAGCGAGATCAAGGCCATGCTGAAGCTGGCTGATCTGCCAGAGAGCGGCCAGATGGTGCTGTTCGATGGCCGCACCGGCAACAAGTTCGAGCGTCCGGTGACCGTTGGTTACATGTACATGCTCAAGCTGAACCACTTGGTGGACGACAAGATGCACGCGCGTTCCACTGGTTCCTACAGCCTGGTTACCCAGCAGCCGCTGGGTGGTAAGGCGCAGTTCGGTGGTCAGCGTTTCGGGGAGATGGAAGTGTGGGCGCTGGAAGCATATGGCGCGGCATACACCCTGCAAGAAATGCTCACAGTGAAGTCGGACGACGTGAACGGCCGTACCAAGATGTACAAGAACATCGTGGATGGCGATCACCGTATGGAGCCGGGCATGCCCGAGTCCTTCAACGTGTTGATCAAAGAGATCCGTTCGCTCGGTATCGATATCGATCTGGAAACCGAATAACACGTGACGCGAAGGGGGGTGGGGCAGGTAATGCCCGCTCCCTGCTCCGCCAGGAGGAAAGGCCTTGAAAGACCTACTGAATTTGCTGAAAAACCAGGGTCAAGTCGAAGAGTTCGACGCCATCCGTATCGGTCTGGCGTCGCCTGAAATGATCCGTTCGTGGTCGTTCGGTGAAGTTAAGAAGCCGGAAACCATCAACTACCGTACGTTCAAACCTGAGCGTGACGGCCTGTTCTGCGCCAAGATCTTTGGCCCAGTCAAGGACTACGAGTGCCTGTGCGGCAAGTACAAGCGCCTCAAGCACCGCGGCGTGATCTGCGAGAAGTGCGGCGTTGAAGTTGCCCTGGCCAAGGTTCGTCGTGAGCGCATGGCGCACATCGAACTGGCCTCGCCGGTCGCCCACATCTGGTTCCTGAAGTCGCTGCCGTCCCGTATCGGCCTGCTGATGGACATGACCCTGCGTGATATCGAACGCGTGCTCTACTTCGAGAGCTATGTCGTTATCGACCCAGGCATGACCACCCTGGAAAAGGGCCAGCTGCTGAACGACGAGCAGTACTTCGAAGCGCTGGAAGAGTTCGGTGACGATTTCGATGCCCGCATGGGTGCTGAAGCTGTCCGCGAACTGCTGCACGCTATCGACCTGGAGCACGAGATCGGTCGCCTGCGCGAAGAGATTCCGCAGACCAACTCGGAAACCAAGATCAAGAAGCTGTCCAAGCGCCTGAAGCTGATGGAAGCTTTCCAGGGCTCGGGCAACCTGCCTGAGTGGATGGTCCTGACCGTCCTGCCAGTACTGCCACCGGACCTGCGTCCGCTGGTCCCGCTGGATGGCGGCCGCTTCGCGACCTCCGACCTGAACGACCTGTATCGTCGGGTGATCAACCGTAACAACCGTCTGAAGCGCCTGCTGGATCTGTCGGCGCCAGACATCATCGTGCGCAACGAAAAGCGCATGCTGCAGGAGGCGGTCGACGCCCTGCTGGACAACGGCCGTCGCGGTCGCGCCATCACTGGCTCGAACAAGCGTCCGCTGAAGTCGCTGGCTGACATGATCAAAGGTAAGCAAGGTCGCTTCCGTCAGAACTTGCTCGGTAAGCGTGTGGACTACTCTGGCCGTTCGGTAATTACCGTAGGCCCGACCCTGCGTCTGCACCAGTGCGGTCTGCCGAAGAAGATGGCCCTCGAGCTGTTCAAACCGTTCATTTTCGGCAAGCTGGAAATGCGTGGTCTGGCGACCACCATCAAGGCTGCCAAGAAGATGGTCGAGCGCGAGCTGCCAGAGGTGTGGGACGTTCTCGCCGAAGTGATTCGCGAACACCCCGTACTGCTCAACCGTGCACCGACCCTGCACCGTCTGGGTATCCAGGCTTTTGAACCGGTTCTGATCGAAGGTAAGGCTATCCAGCTGCACCCACTGGTCTGTGCCGCGTACAACGCCGACTTCGACGGTGACCAGATGGCCGTTCACGTGCCGCTGACGCTGGAAGCCCAGCTCGAAGCGCGCGCGCTGATGATGTCGACCAACAACATCCTGTCGCCAGCCAACGGTGAGCCAATCATCGTACCGTCGCAGGACGTGGTACTGGGTCTGTATTACATGACCCGTGAAGCCATCAACGCCAAGGGCGAAGGTCGCGTATTTGCCGACCTGCAGGAAGTCGACCGCGTATTCCGCGCCGGCGAAGCTGCGCTGCACGCGAAAATCAAGGTTCGTATCAACGAAACCGTGAAAGATCGCGACGGCAGCGTTACCAAGAACACCCGTATTGTCGACACCACGGTCGGCCGTGCGCTGCTGTTCCAGGTTGTACCGGCAGGCCTGCCGTACGACGTGGTCAACCAGCCGATGAAGAAGAAGGCGATCTCCAAGCTGATCAACCAGTGCTACCGCGTGGTTGGTCTGAAAGAGACCGTTATCTTCGCTGACCAGCTGATGTACACCGGTTTCGCTTACTCCACCATCTCTGGCGTGTCCATTGGTGTGAACGACTTTGTCATCCCTGATGAGAAAGCGCGCATCATCAACAGCGCTACCGATGAAGTGAAAGAAATCGAAAGCCAGTACGCCTCCGGCCTGGTAACCCAGGGCGAGAAGTACAACAAGGTCATCGACTTGTGGTCGAAGGCGAACGACGAAGTGTCCAAGGCGATGATGGCCAACCTCTCGAAAGAGAAGGTCATCGACCGCGAAGGCAAAGAAGTCGAGCAAGAGTCCTTCAACTCGATGTACATGATGGCTGACTCTGGTGCGCGGGGTTCCGCAGCCCAGATCCGTCAGCTGGCCGGTATGCGTGGCCTGATGGCCAAGCCGGACGGCTCGATCATCGAGACGCCGATCACTGCGAACTTCCGTGAAGGTCTGAGCGTACTCCAGTACTTCATCTCGACTCACGGTGCTCGTAAAGGTCTGGCGGATACCGCGTTGAAGACTGCGAACTCCGGTTACCTGACCCGTCGTCTGGTAGACGTTGCGCAAGACCTGGTTGTAACCGAGATCGATTGCGGTACCGACCATGGCTTGCTGATGACTCCGCACATTGAAGGCGGTGACGTTGTAGAGCCGCTGGGTGAGCGTGTACTGGGCCGTGTCATTGCCCGTGACGTGTTCAAGCCAGGCACCGAGGACGTCATCGTTCCGGCCGGTACGCTGGTAGACGAGCAGTGGGTCGAGTTCATCGAGCTGAACAGCATCGACGAAGTTATCGTGCGTTCGCCGATCAACTGCGAAACCCGCTACGGCATCTGCGCCAAGTGCTACGGTCGTGACCTGGCGCGTGGTCACCAGGTGAACATCGGTGAAGCTGTCGGCGTTATCGCTGCTCAGTCGATCGGTGAGCCGGGTACCCAGCTGACCATGCGTACGTTCCACATCGGTGGTGCTGCGAGCCGTACTTCGGCTGCCGACAGCGTCCAGGTGAAGAACGGCGGTATGGTACGTCTGCACAACCTGAAGCAGGTCGTGCGTGCCGATGGCAACCTGGTTGCTGTGTCGCGTTCTGGCGAGCTGGCCATTGCTGACGAATTCGGTCGTGAGCGTGAGCGTTACAAGCTGCCTTACGGTGCGGTAATTTCGGTCAAGGAAGGTGAGAAGGTCGAAGCTGGCGCCATCGTCGCCAAGTGGGACCCGCACACCCACCCGATCGTTACCGAGCTGAAAGGTACCGTGACCTTCGTGGGCATGGAAGAAAACATCACCATCAAGCGCCAGACCGACGAACTGACCGGCCTGACCAACATTGAAGTACTGGACGTCAAGGATCGCCCTGCCGCAGGCAAGGAAATCCGTCCGGCAATCAAGATGGTCGACGCCAATGGCAAGGACCTGTACCTGCCAGGTACCGATGTACCGGCGCAGTACTTCCTGCCAGCCAACGCCTTGGTTGGTGTTGCTGACGGTGCCCAGATCGGTGTTGGTGACGTTATCGCGCGTATCCCGCAAGAAACGTCGAAGACCCGTGACATCACCGGTGGTCTGCCACGCGTAGCTGACTTGTTCGAAGCGCGTCGTCCGAAAGAAGCCTCGATTCTGGCTGAAGTCAGCGGCACCATCGCGTTCGGTAAAGAGACCAAGGGCAAGCGTCGCCTGGTCATCACGCCGACCGACGGCAGCGATCCGTACGAAGAGCTGATTCCGAAGTGGCGCCACCTGAACGTCTTCGAAGGTGAACAGGTAAACCGCGGCGAAGTTATCTCCGACGGCCCGAGCGATCCGCACGACATCCTGCGTCTGCTGGGTGTGAGCGCGCTGGCGAAGTACATCGTCAACGAGATCCAGGACGTTTACCGTCTGCAAGGCGTGAAGATCAACGACAAGCACATCGAGACCATCCTGCGTCAGATGCTGCGCAAGGTCGAGATCTCCGAGTCGGGCGATTCCAGCTTCATCAAGGGCGACCAGATGGAACTGACTCACGTACTGGTCGAGAACGAGCGTCTCGCCAGCGAAGACAAGTTCATCTCGAAGTTCACTCGCGTGTTGTTGGGTATCACCAAGGCGTCGCTGTCGACCGAATCGTTCATCTCCGCGGCTTCCTTCCAGGAAACCACCCGCGTACTGACCGAAGCGGCGGTAACCGGCAAGCGCGATTACCTGCGCGGCCTGAAAGAGAACGTGGTCGTGGGTCGTCTGATCCCGGCCGGTACCGGTCTGGCCTACCACAGCGAGCGCAAGCGTCGCCGTGAAGCCGACAAACCGCTGCGTGTAAGCGCCAGTGAGGTGGAAGCCGCACTGACCGAAGCGCTGAATTCCAGCGGTAACTAAGTACAGGGCAGGGCCCCGGCAAGCTTCGATCGACCATCGGCGACATGAAATGTTGCCGATGATCGGGCGAGGAGGGCCGGGGCCTTGTCTTGACTGGGTGCAAGATCCTCCGTAGACTTTTGTACCCTTAAATTTGGTGAGGCTCCGTCTCGCCAATTTTTGGCTTTCTTGCAAGACAATAGAGTCGCAAGACAATCAGTGGAGCTAGTAGATGGCAACTATCAACCAGCTGGTACGTCAGCCGCGTAAGCGTTCGGTCGAGAAGTCCGACGTTCCTGCGCTGCAGAACTGCCCGCAACGTCGTGGCGTGTGCACCCGTGTGTACACCACCACGCCGAAAAAACCTAACTCGGCACTGCGTAAAGTATGCCGTGTGCGTCTGACCAACGGTTTCGAGGTTTCCTCGTACATCGGCGGTGAAGGCCACAACCTGCAAGAGCACAGCGTCGTCCTGATCCGTGGCGGCCGTGTAAAAGACTTGCCAGGTGTTCGTTACCACACCGTTCGCGGCTCTCTGGATACTTCGGGCGTCAAAGGCCGTAACCAGGGTCGTTCGAAGTACGGTACCAAGCGTCCGAAGTAATCGGCCGTTTGCACATATCCATTTTTTTGAGTCGATAAGAGTAAGGTCGGGCAGGGGTCGAAGACCCACGTCCCGGGCTAACCTGAAGACCGTTTGAGGGCTTATCATGCCAAGACGTCGTGTAGCAGCAAAACGTGAGATTCTGGACGATCCTAAATACGGATCCCAAATCCTCGCCAAGTTCATGAACCACGTGATGGAAAGCGGCAAGAAGGCTGTAGCCGAGCGCATCGTTTACGGTGCCCTGGATACCGTCAAAGCACGCAAGAACAGCGACCCCCTGGAAATCTTCGAGAAAGCTCTCGACGCCATCGCTCCGCTGGTCGAAGTAAAGTCCCGCCGTGTCGGCGGTGCCACTTACCAGGTCCCGGTTGAAGTTCGTCCATCCCGTCGTAATGCTCTGGCAATGCGCTGGCTCGTAGACTACGCCCGCAAGCGTGGCGAGAAGTCGATGGCTCTGCGCCTGGCTGGCGAGCTGCTGGATGCTGCTGAAGGCAAAGGTGCTGCAGTCAAGAAGCGTGAAGACGTTCACCGTATGGCTGAAGCCAACAAAGCGTTCTCGCACTACCGCTTCTAATTCAAGCATCAATCATTTTGCGAGGGCTTTATGGCTCGTACTACAGCAATTAACCGCTATCGTAACATTGGTATCTGTGCCCACGTTGACGCGGGCAAGACCACCACTACCGAGCGGATCCTGTTCTACACAGGTCTGAGCCACAAGATGGGCGAGGTGCATGATGGCGCCGCGACCACCGACTGGATGGTGCAGGAGCAGGAGCGGGGTATCACCATTACCTCCGCTGCCGTTACCACCTTCTGGAAAGGCTCTGTTGGTCAGTATGACAACTACCGTGTAAACGTCATCGATACCCCTGGCCACGTTGACTTCACTATTGAAGTAGAGCGTTCGCTGCGCGTACTCGACGGCGCTGTCGTTGTGTTCTGCGGTACCTCCGGCGTTGAGCCTCAGTCCGAAACCGTATGGCGTCAGGCCAACAAGTACGGCGTTCCACGTGTTGTCTACGTGAACAAGATGGACCGTGCCGGTGCAAACTTCCTGCGCGTCGTAGGTCAGATCAAGAACCGTCTGGGTCACACCCCGGTTCCTGTTCAGCTGGCCATCGGTTCGGAAGATAACTTCCAGGGTCAGGTTGACCTGATCAAGATGAAGGCTATCTACTGGAACGACGACGACAAAGGCACCACTTATCGCGAGGAAGAAATTCCTGCCGATATGCTGGAGCTGGCTCAAGAGTGGCGCTCCAACATGGTTGAAGCGGCTGCCGAGTCCAGCGAAGAGCTGATGAACAAGTACCTGGAAGGCGAAGAGCTGACCGTCGAAGAGATCAAAGCCGGTCTGCGCGCGCGCACCCTGGCCAGCGAAATCGTACCGGCTGTCTGCGGTTCGTCGTTCAAGAACAAGGGTGTTCCCCTGGTTCTCGACGCCGTCATCGACTACCTGCCAGCTCCGACCGAGATTCCTGCGATCCAGGGTATCAACCCGGATGACAAGGAACTGGACAAAGAAGATCCGGCTGTTCGTAAAGACGTGCGTCACGCTGACGACGACGAGCCGTTCTCGGCTCTGGCGTTCAAGATCGCGACTGACCCGTTCGTGGGTACTCTGACCTTCGTTCGCGTCTACTCGGGTGTTCTGACCTCCGGTGACTCCGTCATCAACTCGGTCAAGGGCAAGAAAGAGCGCGTTGGTCGTATGGTGCAGATGCACGCCAACCAGCGTGAAGAAATCAAGGAAGTGCGCGCTGGCGACATCGCTGCACTGATCGGCATGAAGGACGTGACCACGGGCGAAACCCTGTGCAACGCCGACAAGCCAATCATCCTTGAGCGTATGGACTTCCCTGAGCCGGTCATTTCGCTCTCCGTAGAGCCGAAAACCAAGGCTGACCAGGAGAAGATGGGTATTGCACTGGGCAAGCTGGCCCAGGAAGACCCGTCGTTCCGCGTCAAGACCGACGAAGAGACTGGCCAGACCATCATCTCGGGTATGGGTGAGCTGCACCTGGACATCCTCGTTGACCGCATGAAGCGCGAGTTCAACGTCGAAGCCAACATCGGCAAGCCGCAGGTTTCGTACCGCGAGAAGATCACCAAGTCCAACGTCGAGATCGAAGGCAAGTTCGTTCGTCAGTCGGGCGGTCGTGGTCAGTTCGGTCACTGCTGGATCCGTTTCTCGGAGCCGGATCAGGACGAAAAAGGCAACATCACCGAAGGTCTGGTGTTCTCCAACGAAGTCGTTGGTGGTGTGATTCCTAAGGAATTCATCGCCCCGATCCAGAAGGGTATCGAAGAGCAGATGAAGAACGGCGTTGTTGCCGGCTATCCTCTGATCGGCCTGAAGGCCGCGGTATTCGATGGTTCGTATCACGACGTCGACTCCAACGAAATGGCGTTCAAAATCGCCGCTTCGATGGCGACCAAGCAACTGGCCCAGAAGGGCGGTGGCGTGGTTCTCGAGCCGATCATGAAGGTTGAAGTTGTAACCCCGGAAGACTACCTGGGTGACGTGATGGGTGACCTGAACCGTCGTCGTGGTCTGGTCCAGGGTATGGATGAATCGGTCTCTGGCCGTGTCGTCCGCGCTGAAGTACCGCTCGGAGAGATGTTCGGTTACGCAACCGACGTTCGTTCCATGTCTCAGGGTCGCGCAAGCTACTCCATGGAATTCTCCAAATACGCCGAAGCTCCGTCGAACATCGTCGAAGCACTCGTTAAAAAACAAGGCTAATCCCCTTTAGGCAAGAGGTTCACTGTCGTGGCTAAAGAAAAATTTGATCGTTCCCTTCCCCACGTTAACGTCGGCACTATCGGCCACGTTGACCACGGTAAGACCACTCTGACCGCAGCTCTGACTCGCGTCTGCTCCGAAGTTTTCGGTTCGGCAGTCGTTGAGTTCGACAAGATCGACTCGGCTCCGGAAGAAAAAGCGCGCGGTATCACCATCAACACCGCTCACGTCGAGTACAACTCGAACATTCGTCACTACGCTCACGTTGACTGCCCAGGTCACGCTGACTACGTGAAGAACATGATCACCGGTGCTGCCCAGATGGACGGCGCGATCCTGGTTTGCTCGGCCGCCGATGGTCCGATGCCACAAACCCGTGAGCACATCCTGCTGTCCCGTCAGGTTGGCGTTCCGTACATCGTGGTCTTCCTGAACAAGGCTGACCTGGTAGACGACGCTGAGCTGCTGGAACTGGTTGAGATGGAAGTTCGCGACCTGCTGTCCACCTATGACTTCCCAGGCGACGACACCCCGATCATCATCGGTTCGGCTCGTATGGCGCTGGAAGGCAAAGACGACAACGAGATGGGCACCTCCGCCGTCAAGAAGCTGGTTGAAACTCTGGACAGCTACATCCCAGAGCCAGAGCGTGCTATCGACAAGCCGTTCCTGATGCCAATCGAAGACGTATTCTCGATTTCGGGTCGTGGTACCGTTGTTACCGGTCGTATCGAGCGTGGTATCGTCCGCGTTCAGGATCCGCTGGAAATCGTTGGTCTGCGTGACACCACCACCACCACCTGCACCGGTGTTGAGATGTTCCGCAAGCTGCTGGACGAAGGTCGTGCTGGCGAGAACTGCGGCGTTCTGCTGCGTGGTACCAAGCGTGACGACGTTGAGCGTGGCCAGGTTCTGGTCAAGCCAGGTTCGGTCAAGCCGCACACCAAGTTCACCGCAGAAGTCTACGTCCTGTCGAAGGAAGAAGGCGGTCGTCACACTCCGTTCTTCAAAGGCTACCGTCCTCAGTTCTACTTCCGTACCACTGACGTGACCGGTAACTGCGAACTGCCGGAAGGCGTTGAAATGGTAATGCCAGGTGACAACATTCAGATGACTGTTACCCTGATCAAGACCATCGCAATGGAAGACGGTCTGCGCTTCGCTATCCGTGAAGGCGGTCGTACCGTCGGCGCCGGCGTCGTAGCCAAAATCATCGAGTAATCACTCGACCGATTGAAAAAGGCCTCCGCTCAGCGGGGGCTTTTTTTATTGGGTTGACACTAAATTGGGGCGTCTATAGAATCACGCCTCCTTTTAGCGGGCGTAGTGCGTCCGTTGGGAACAGCCTGGAGTCTGAAATCCAATGCAAAATCAGCAAATCCGTATCAGGTTGAAGGCTTTCGACCATCGCCTGATCGACCAATCCACCCAGGAAATCGTGGAAACCGCGAAACGTACTGGTGCACAAGTGCGTGGTCCGATTCCACTGCCTACCCGCAAAGAGCGTTTCACCGTTCTGGTCTCCCCGCACGTCAACAAAGACGCGCGTGACCAGTACGAGATTCGCACTCATAAGCGTGTTCTGGACATCGTCCAGCCAACGGATAAAACCGTTGACGCGCTGATGAAGCTTGATCTGGCGGCAGGTGTGGAAGTTCAGATCAGCCTCGGCTAAGACTTCGGTCTAGTCGTGTAACGCTCTGAAATGGGCGGCCATAGCGGGTGAAAGCCCCGTACACTCATGAGGTTTACAACATGACTATTGGTGTAATCGGTCGCAAATGCGGTATGACCCGCATTTTCACCGAAGAAGGTGTCTCCATTCCGGTCACGGTCATTGAGATCGAGCCGAATCGCGTCACCCAGTTCAAAACTGAGGAAACCGATGGCTACCGTGCAGTGCAAGTCACTGTCGGCGAGCGTCGTGCTTCGCGTGTGACTGCCGCTCAGGCAGGCCACTTCGCCAAAGCTAACGTTGCCGCTGGTCGCGGTGTTTGGGAGTTCCGTCTTGAAGAAGGCGATTTCCAGGCTGGCGATCTGATCAAAGCTGAACTCTTCACTGCAGGCCAGCTGGTAGACGTTACTGGTCAGTCCAAAGGTAAAGGCTTCGCCGGTACCATCAAGCGCTGGAACTTCCGTGGTCAGGACAACACCCACGGTAACTCCGTGTCGCACCGTGTGCCTGGTTCCATCGGCCAGTGCCAGACTCCTGGTCGTGTGTTCAAGGGCAAGAAAATGTCCGGTCACATGGGCGCCGAGCGCGTGACTGTTCAGTCCCTGGAAGTAGTTCGCGTAGACGCTGAACGCAACCTGCTGCTCGTCAAGGGTGCCGTTCCTGGCGCTACTGGCGGCGACGTGGTTGTACGTCCAGCTGTCAAGGCTCGCGGTTAAGGGGAAACTGACATGCAACTCAATGTAAATGACGCTCAGGCGATCGAAGTTTCCGAACTGACTTTCGGTGGCGAATTCAACGAGACGCTGGTACACCAAGCAGTCGTGGCCTACATGGCCGGCGGCCGTCAGGGCACCAAGCAGCAAAAGACCCGTTCCGACGTGGCTGGTGGCGGTAAGCGCCCATGGCGTCAGAAGGGTACTGGCCGTGCTCGTGCTGGTACCACTCGTGGTCCGATCTGGCGTGGCGGTGGTGTAACCTTCGCAGCTCGCCCTCAAGATCACTCGCAAAAGCTCAACAAGAAGATGTATCGCGCAGCTCTGCGCTCCATCCTCGCTGAGCTGGTGCGTAGCGACCGTCTGGTCGTGGTTCAGGACTTCGCTGTTGAAGCACCGAAAACCAAAGATCTGCTGAACAAGCTGAACGGCATGGGTCTGAGCGACGTACTGATCGTTTCCGACGCTGTTGATCAGAACCTGTACCTGGCTGCTCGCAACCTGCCGCACGTCGACGTACGTGACGTACAAGGTTCCGACCCGGTCAGTCTGATCGCATACGAGAAAGTGTTGATCACTGTCTCGGCCGTGAAGAAATTCGAGGAGCTGCTGGGATGAACCAGGAACGCGTATTTAAAGTCCTCCTTGGCCCGCACGTTTCCGAGAAGGCTACCGTTCTGGCTGAGAAAAAAGGCCAGTTCGTATTCAAGGTTGCTACCGATGCAACCAAGCTGGAAATCAAGAAAGCTGTCGAAGGCCTGTTCAACGTAAAAGTTGAAAACGTGTCGACTGTTAACGTTCTGGGTAAAACCAAGCGTACCGCACGTGGTCTGGGCAAGCGTAATGACTGGAAGAAGGCGATCGTCTCCCTTCAGCCAGGCCAAGATCTCGATTTCAGCAGCAGTGCTGAGTAAGGAAGGGGTGCATCATGGCAATCGTTAAATGCAAACCGACTTCCCCTGGCCGCCGTTTCGTGGTCAAGGTGGTCAACAAGGAGCTGCACAAAGGCGCTCCTCACGCACCGCTGCTCGAGAAGAAATCGAAGTCTGGTGGTCGTAACAACAATGGCCGCATTACCACTCGTCACGTTGGTGGTGGTCATAAGCAGCATTACCGTCTGGTTGACTTCCGTCGCAACGACAAAGATGGCATTCCAGCCACTGTCGAGCGTATCGAATACGACCCGAACCGTACTGCTCACATCGCCCTGCTGTGCTACGCAGACGGTGAGCGTCGCTACATCATCGCCCCTAAAGGCGTGAGCGCTGGCGACCAGCTGATCGCAGGTGCCCTGGCCCCAATCAAGGCCGGTAACTCCCTGCAGCTGCGCAACATCCCAGTAGGTAGCACCATTCACGGCGTCGAACTGAAGCCGGGTAAAGGTGCTCAGATCGCTCGTTCCGCTGGTGCTTCGGCTCAGCTGATCGCTCGTGACGGCGTATACGTGACTCTGCGTCTGCGTTCCGGTGAAATGCGTAAAGTACTGGCTGAGTGCCGTGCGACCCTGGGCGAAGTCTCGAACTCCGAGCACAGCCTGCGTTCGCTGGGTAAAGCGGGTGCCAAACGCTGGCGCGGCGTTCGCCCAACCGTTCGTGGTGTTGCCATGAACCCGGTTGACCACCCACATGGTGGTGGTGAAGGTCGTACCTCCGGTGGTCGTCATCCGGTATCGCCATGGGGCTTCCCAACCAAGGGTGCTAAAACCCGTGGTAATAAGCGTACCGACAACATGATCGTCCGTCGTCGCAAGTAACTAGAGGGATACGACAGTGCCACGTTCTCTGAAAAAAGGTCCTTTTATCGATCTTCACCTGTTGAAGAAGGTCGAAGTGGCGGTGGAGAAGAACGATCGCAAGCCAGTTAAAACCTGGTCGCGTCGCTCGATGATCCTGCCACAAATGGTCGGTCTGACCATCGCGGTTCACAACGGTCGCCAGCATGTTCCAGTTCTCGTGAACGAAGACATGGTCGGCCACAAACTGGGCGAGTTCGCCGGTACCCGCACCTATCGCGGGCACGTGGCTGACAAGAAAGCCAAGCGTTAAGGGGTAAGGAAATGGAAGTAGCCGCTAAGTTGTCGGGCGCTCGCATCTCCGCCCAGAAAGCCCGCTTGGTCGCCGACCAGATCCGCGGGAAGAAGGTGGGCGAAGCGCTCAACCTGTTGGCCTTCAGCAGCAAAAAAGCCGCTGAAATCATGAAGAAAGTCCTCGAGTCGGCCGTAGCCAACGCCGAACACAACGAAGGCGCAGACGTTGATGACCTGAAGGTCTCCACCGTCTTCGTCAACGAAGGGCGTTCGCTGAAGCGTATCATGCCACGTGCCAAAGGCCGTGCTGATCGCATCGTCAAGCGGTCTTGCCATATCACTGTCAAGGTTGCGGACAAGTAACGGAGTCGATCAGATGGGTCAGAAAGTACATCCCACTGGCATTCGCCTGGGAATCGTCAAGGAGCACACCTCCGTCTGGTACGCAGACGGTGCTACTTACGCAGATTACCTGTTGAAGGATCTGAAAACGCGTGAGTACCTCCAAGACAAACTAAAAAGCGCGTCCGTAAGCCGTATCGATATTCATCGTCCGGCTCAAACTGCACGCATCACCATCCACACCGCTCGTCCCGGTATCGTTATCGGTAAGAAAGGTGAAGATGTTGAGAAGCTGCGTCAGGACCTGACCAAGCAGATGGGTGTGCCTGTGCACATCAACATCGAAGAGATCCGCAAGCCGGAACTCGACGCTATGCTGGTTGCGCAGAGCGTAGCTCAGCAGCTGGAACGCCGTGTAATGTTCCGTCGCGCCATGAAGCGCGCCGTACAGAACGCCATGCGTATTGGTGCCAAGGGCATCAAGATCCAGGTGAGCGGTCGTCTCGGCGGTGCCGAGATTGCTCGTACCGAGTGGTATCGCGAAGGTCGTGTGCCTCTGCACACCCTGCGTGCCGATATCGACTACAACACCTACGAAGCTCACACCACTTACGGTGTGATCGGTGTGAAGGTTTGGATCTTCAAAGGCGAAGTTATTGGTGGTCGCCAAGAAGAACTGAAACCACAAGCACCAGCGCCTCGTAAAAAAGCTGCTAAGTAAGGGGTACGCCAAATGTTGCAACCAAAGCGTACAAAATTCCGCAAGCAGATGACCGGCCACAACCGTGGTCTGGCACTGCGCGGTAGCAAGGTCAGCTTCGGCGAATTCGCCCTGAAAGCTGTTGCTCGCGGTCGCCTCACCGCTCGCCAGATCGAGTCCGCACGTCGTGCGCTGACCCGTCACGTTAAACGTGGCGGCAAGATCTGGATCCGTGTGTTCCCGGACAAGCCGATCTCCAAGAAGCCTCTCGAGGTTCGTATGGGTAAAGGTAAGGGCTCCGTGGAATACTGGGTTGCCCAGATCCAGCCAGGCAAAGTCCTGTACGAGATCGAGGGTGTTTCTGAAGAGCTGGCGCGCGAAGCTTTCGCCCTGGCTGCTGCAAAGCTGCCTCTCGCCACCTCCTTTGTTAAGCGGACGGTGATGTGATGAAAGCGAATGAACTTCGTGAAAAATCGGCACAGCAGCTGAACGAGCAACTGCTCGGCTTGCTGCGTGACCAGTTCAATCTGCGTATGCAGAAAGCAACTGGCCAGTTGGGGCAGTCGCACCTGCTCTCGCAAGTTAAGCGTGACATCGCTCGCGTGAAAACTGTGCTCAACCAGCAGGCAGGTAAGTGATCATGGCTGAAGCTGAAAAAACCGTCCGTACGCTGACTGGCCGTGTCGTCAGCGACAAAATGGACAAGACCATCACCGTTCTGATCGAGCGTCGCGTAAAGCACCCGATCTACGGTAAATACGTTAAGCGTTCGACTAAGCTGCACGCGCACGACGAAACCAACCAGTGCAAGATCGGCGACAAGGTTTCGATTACCGAAACCCGTCCGCTGGCCAAGACCAAGTCCTGGGCACTGGTTGAAGTCCTCGAACGCGCTGTTGAAGTCTAAGGGCTAGGGGTCGGAGAAATTTTATGATTCAGACTCAATCCATGCTCGATGTGGCCGATAACAGCGGCGCTCGTCGCGTCATGTGCATCAAGGTGCTCGGCGGCTCGCACCGTCGTTACGCCGGCATCGGTGACATCATCAAGGTTACTGTCAAGGAAGCAATTCCGCGCGGTAAGGTCAAAAAAGGCCAAGTGATGACCGCTGTTGTCGTGCGCACCCGTCACGGTGTTCGTCGCGCTGACGGTTCCATCATTCGTTTCGACGGCAACGCTGCTGTTCTGCTGAACAACAAGCAAGAGCCGATCGGCACTCGCATCTTCGGGCCAGTGACCCGTGAACTTCGTACTGAGAAGTTCATGAAGATCGTCTCGCTCGCCCCTGAAGTGCTGTAAGGAGATCCGACATGCAAAAGATTCGTCGTGACGACGAGATCATCGTGATCGCCGGCAAAGACAAAGGTAAGCGCGGTAAGGTGCTGAAGGTTCTGGCTGATGACCGTCTGGTCATCGGTGGCGTGAACCTGGTCAAGCGTCATACCAAGCCTAACCCGATGGCGGGCGTTCAGGGCGGTATCGTCGAGAAAGAAGCGCCTCTGCACGCTTCCAACGTTGCCATCTTCAACGGCGAAACCAACAAGGCTGACCGCGTTGGTTTCAAAGTAGAAGACGGTAAGAAAATTCGTGTCTTCAAGTCGACCCAAAAAGCGGTTGATGCTTGAACACTGCTAGGTAGAAGACCATGGCACGACTGAAAGAGATTTACCGGAACGAAATCGCTCCTAAGCTTAAGGAAGAACTTAAGCTGTCGAACGTGATGGAAGTTCCGCGCGTTACCAAAATCACCCTGAACATGGGTCTGGGCGAAGCGATCGGCGACAAGAAAGTCATCGAGCACGCAGTAGCTGACCTGGAAAAGATCACCGGTCAAAAGCCGGTCGTGACTTTCGCTCGTAAATCCATCGCTGGCTTCAAAGTCCGCGAAGGATGGCCGATCGGTGTCAAGGTGACCCTGCGTAGCGACAAGATGTACGAATTCCTGGACCGCCTGCTGGCGATCTCCCTGCCTCGGGTTCGCGACTTCCGCGGCCTGAATGCCAAGTCCTTCGATGGCCGTGGCAACTACAGCATGGGCGTGAAAGAGCAGATCATCTTCCCGGAAATCGATTACGACAAGATCGATGCTCTGCGCGGTTTGGACATCACCCTGACCACCACTGCTCGTTCGGACGACGAAGGCCGCGCTCTGCTGCGTGCTTTCAAGTTCCCGTTCCGCAACTGATTGGAGTAGGAAAATGGCCAAGAAGAGCATGAAAAACCGTGAGCTGAAGCGTCAGTTGACGGTAGCCAAGTTCGCTAAGAAGCGTGCTGAGCTGAAAGCGACCATCGTCAACGTTAACGCCTCTCCAGAAGAGCGTTTCGCTGCCGTTGTCGCTCTGCAGAAGCAGCCACGCGACGCTAGCGCCTCGCGCCTGCGCAACCGTTGCCGCCTGACCGGTCGTCCTCACGGTGTATACCGTAAGTTCGGCCTGGGCCGTAACATGCTGCGTCAAGCTGCAATGCGCGGCGACGTACCAGGTCTGGTCAAGGCCTCCTGGTAATCGCTGTCGGTGTGATGCCGGCGCAAGGGGAGCAATCTTCCGACCGCCGGTGATCTCGCCAAGAAACAAGCCCCTATATGGGGCTTGTTTCGTTTCTGCCTTGTGTCTAGAATGACCGGCTCACCCGAGCCTGGGTTTTTTACCCAATCCGCTCAGGTGGTTGTCATAGCCGCAAGGCTAATAATTCTTGTATCAGGAGCATCTAGCCCATGAGTATGCAGGACCCGTTAGCGGACATGCTAACTCGCATCCGTAATGCCCAGATGGCTGAAAAGTCCGTCGTAAGCATGCCTTCTTCTACCCTGAAGGTCGCGGTTGCCAAAGTTCTGAAGGACGAAGGTTACATCGCTGGCTACCAGGTAACTGGTGAAGCCAAGCCTTCCCTGTCGATCGAGCTGAAGTACTTCGAAGGCCGTCCGGTCATCGAGGAACTGAAGCGCTCCAGCCGTCCAGGCCTGCGCCAGTACAAGGCCGTCACCGATCTGCCGAAAGTACGTGGCGGTCTGGGCGTGTCTATTGTCTCCACCAACAAAGGTGTGATGACTGATCGCGCTGCGCGCGCTGCCGGTGTCGGCGGCGAAGTTCTGTGCACAGTGTTCTAAGGGGGGATAGACATGTCTCGCGTCGCTAAGAACCCCGTTAAGCTGCCGTCCGGTGTCGAAGTCAAATTCGCAGGTCAGCAGCTTTCGGTGAAGGGTGCCAAGGGCACTCTCGAACTGAACGTTCACTCGTCTGTTGAAGTTACCGAAGAGTCTGGTGAGCTGCGTTTCGTTGCTCGCAATGGTGACCAGCAAGCTCGTGCCATGGCCGGTACCACCCGCGCTCTGGTGAACAACATGGTCCAGGGCGTAAGCCAAGGCTTCGAGCGTAAGCTCCAGCTGGTCGGTGTTGGTTACAAGGCACAGGCTAAAGGCACCGTCCTGAACCTGGCCCTGGGCTTCTCGCACCCAGTGGACTACGAACTGCCAGCCGGTATCACCGCTGAAACGCCTAGCCAGACCGACATCCTGATCAAGGGTATCGACAAGCAGCTGGTAGGTCAGGTGGCCGCTGAAATCCGCGACTTCCGTCCGCCAGAGCCTTACAAAGGCAAAGGTGTGCGTTACGCGGACGAAGTAGTCCGTCGTAAAGAAGCCAAGAAGAAGTAGGGCCTAGTAAATGACCGACAAAAAAGTTATTCGACTGCGTCGCGCTCGCAAAGCACGTCTCAAGATGCACGAACTCGAAGTCGTGCGCCTGTGCGTGTTCCGCTCCTCGCAGCACATCTACGCCCAGGTCATTTCGGCCGACGGCAGCAAGGTTCTGGCAAGCGCCTCGACCTTGGACAAAGACCTGCGTGATGGCGCCACTGGCAACATCGACGCGGCCACTAAGGTTGGCAAGCTGGTAGCTGAGCGTGCGAAAGCCGCCGGTGTATCTCAAGTTGCCTTTGACCGTTCCGGCTTCAAGTACCATGGCCGCGTCAAAGCGCTGGCTGATGCTGCTCGTGAAGGCGGGCTGGAGTTCTAAGTTATGGCAAATAACGATCAAAAGCGCGACGAAGGCTACATCGAGAAGCTGGTTCAGGTTAACCGCGTTGCCAAGACCGTAAAAGGCGGCCGTATCTTCACCTTCACCGCGTTGACCGTGGTAGGTGATGGTAAAGGTCGTGTCGGATTCGGCCGTGGCAAATCGCGCGAAGTACCTGCTGCGATTCAGAAAGCCATGGAAGCTGCTCGCCGCAACATGATCCAGGTTGACCTGAAGGGCACCACCCTGCAGTACGCCACCAAGGCTGCCCACGGCGCCTCGAAGGTTTACATGCAGCCTGCCTCGGAAGGTACCGGTATCATCGCCGGTGGCGCAATGCGTGCTGTCCTGGAAGTTGCTGGCGTTCAGAACGTTCTGGCCAAGTGCTACGGTTCGACCAACCCAGTGAACGTGGTTTACGCCACTTTCAAGGGTCTGAAAGCCATGCAATCTCCTGAATCCATTGCTGCCAAGCGCGGCAAGAGCGTCGAGGAGATCTTCTAATCATGGCAACCGTAAAAGTAACGCTGATCAAGAGCGTCTCGGGCCGTCTGCCTAACCACAAACTGTGTGTTAAGGGCCTGGGTCTGCGTCGCATCGGTCACACTGTAGAAGTCCAGGATACTCCCGAGAATCGCGGGATGATCAACAAGGCTTACTACATGCTGCGCGTCGAGGGTTAATCGATGAAACTCAATGATCTGAGTCCAGCGCCGGGTTCCCGTCGCGAGAAGCATCGTCCGGGTCGTGGTATCGGTAGCGGTCTGGGTAAAACCGGCGGCCGTGGCCACAAAGGTCAGACCTCCCGTTCGGGTGGTTCGATCGCTCCGGGCTTCGAAGGCGGTCAACAGCCGCTGCACCGTCGTCTGCCGAAATTCGGCTTCGTTTCCCTGAAAGCCATGGATCGCGCCGAAGTGCGTCTGTCCGAGCTGGCCAAAGTGGAAGGCGACGTGATCTCCGTGCAATCCTTGAAGGATGCCAACGTGATCAACCAGCACATTCAGCGTGTGAAAATCATGCTGTCTGGCGAAGTTACTCGCGCAGTCACCATCAAGGGCATCGCAGCCACCAAGGGTGCGCGTGCGGCTATCGAAGCAGCTGGCGGCAAATTCGAGGAATAAATGGCTAAGCAAGGTGCTCTCTCTTCGCTCGGTAAGGGCGGGATGTCGGAACTCTGGGCTCGTCTGCGCTTTCTGTTCATGGCGATTATCGTCTATCGGATAGGTGCACATATCCCGGTTCCAGGCATCAATCCGGACCGTCTGGCGGATCTGTTTCGGCAGAATGAGGGGACCATTCTTAGCTTGTTCAACATGTTTTCCGGTGGCGCGCTTGAGCGCATGAGCATCTTTGCACTGGGGATCATGCCGTACATTTCGGCATCGATCATCATGCAGCTGATGACGGCGGTCAGCCCGCAACTGGAGCAGTTGAAGAAGGAAGGTGAAGCTGGCCGTCGCAAGATCAGCCAGTACACCCGCTACGGCACCGTTATCCTGGCACTGGTTCAAGCCATTGGCATGTCCATTGGCCTGGCCAACCAGGGCGTGGCGTTTTCTGTGGGCCTGGGCTTCCATGTCGTTGCCGTCTCCACGTTCGTGGCAGGCGCGATGTTCATGATGTGGCTGGGCGAGCAGATCACCGAGCGCGGTGTGGGCAACGGTATCTCGATGTTGATCTTCGCAGGTATCGTTGCCGGTCTTCCGAGAGCAATCGGGCAGTCTTTCGAGTCTGCACGCACAGGCGATATCAACATTTTCGCCCTGGTCGCTATCGGTTTGCTGGCAGTAGCGATTATCGGTTTTGTGGTGTTCATTGAGCGTGGTCAGCGTCGTATCGCTGTTCACTACGCCAAGCGTCAGCAGGGCCGCAAGGTCTTTGCTGCGCAGACCAGCCACTTGCCGTTGAAGGTGAACATGGCGGGGGTTATCCCGGCCATTTTCGCCAGCAGCATTTTGCTGTTCCCGGCTTCGCTGGGTGCCTGGTTCGGTCAGTCCGAAGGTATGGGCTGGCTGCAGGACATCTCGCAGTCGATCGCTCCTGGTCAGCCGTTGAACATTTTGCTGTTTAGTGCAGGGATCATTTTCTTCTGCTTCTTCTACACAGCGTTGATGTTCAACCCGAAAGACGTAGCGGAAAACCTGAAGAAGTCCGGTGCCTTTATTCCGGGTATCCGTCCTGGTGAGCAGTCTGCGCGCTACATTGATGGCGTTCTGACCCGTTTGACCATGTTCGG
Organism: Pseudomonas sp. PvP089; assembly: GCF_017875165.1. NCBI lineage: Bacteria > Pseudomonadati > Pseudomonadota > Gammaproteobacteria > Pseudomonadales > Pseudomonadaceae > Pseudomonas > Pseudomonas sp. PvP089. The sequence continues at coordinate 5,795,445 of NZ_JAGGME010000001.1, read as the reverse complement.
TGCTCTTTACATGATGGCCGTCTGCCTTCTGCCCCAGTTCCTGGTGGTGGCAGCAAATGTGCCGTTCTACCTTGGCGGGACCTCGTTGCTGATTGTGGTAGTGGTTGTGATGGACTTCATGTCCCAAGTACAATCGCACCTCGTTTCGCACCAGTACGAATCCCTGATGAAGAAAGCCAACCTGAAAGGCTACGGTGGCAGCGGTCTGCTGCGCTGATACGCCCCTAAGGTTCGAGGAGTCGGTAATGAAAGTTCGTGCATCGGTGAAAAAGCTGTGCCGCAACTGCAAGATCATCCGTCGCGAAGGCGTCGTTCGAGTGATCTGCAGCGCGGAACCGCGTCACAAACAGCGCCAAGGCTGAGTGTGATCTGCGCTTCAAACCCAGCAGCTAGTGTGCTGCTGGGTTGATTATTCGTTTCTACAGCGATATTATCTCGCGCCCTATTTCTTGGCTTCCGGGGCGTAGGTAGCTGTCAATTGGAGTCCCACTGAATGGCCCGTATTGCAGGCGTCAACATTCCAGATAACAAGCATACTGTTATCTCGCTGACCTACATCTATGGTGTCGGTCGCACAACTGCACAGAAGATCTGTGCAGACGCTGGTGTAAACCCAGCCGCTAAGATCAAGGATCTGAGCGACGAGCAAATCGAAACCCTGCGTGGCGAAGTTGCGAAGTTCACCACCGAAGGTGACCTGCGTCGTGACATCAACATGAAGATCAAGCGCTTGATGGACCTGGGTTGCTACCGCGGCCTGCGTCATCGTAAAGGTCTGCCGGTTCGCGGTCAGCGCACCAAGACCAACGCACGCACCCGTAAGGGCCCGCGTAAGCCGATCCGCAAGTAACCGCCCAGGAATATAGACATGGCAAAACCTGCTGCTCGTCCTCGTAAGAAAGTCAAAAAGACAGTGGTTGATGGCATCGCCCACATCCACGCTTCTTTCAACAACACCATCGTGACCATCACCGACCGTCAGGGCAATGCTTTGTCCTGGGCGACCTCCGGTGGTTCGGGTTTCCGTGGTTCGCGCAAATCCACCCCGTTCGCAGCCCAGATTGCTGCTGAACGTGCTGGTCAAGCTGCGCTGGAATACGGCCTGAAGAACCTCGACGTAAACGTCAAGGGTCCAGGTCCGGGTCGTGAATCCGCCGTTCGTGCACTGAACAGCTGCGGCTACAAGATCGCCAGCATCACCGACGTGACGCCAATCCCGCATAACGGGTGCCGTCCGCCGAAGAAGCGTCGCGTGTAATCAGGAGACAGAAGAATGGCACGTTACATTGGTCCAAAATGCAAACTGTCTCGTCGTGAAGGCACCGATCTGTTCCTGAAGAGCGGCGTTCGCGCTCTGGAATCGAAGTGCAACATCGAAGCAGCCCCAGGTATCCACGGCCAGCGCCGTGGCCGTCAGTCCGACTACGGTACCCAGCTGCGCGAGAAACAAAAAGTTCGTCGTATCTACGGTGTTCTGGAGCGTCAGTTCCGCGGTTACTACCAAGCTGCTGCCTCGAAAAAAGGCGCAACCGGTGAGAACCTGCTGCAACTGCTCGAGTGCCGTCTGGATAACGTCGTCTACCGTATGGGCTTCGGTTCGACTCGTTCCGAATCCCGTCAGCTGGTTTCGCACAAAGCGATCAGCGTCAACGGTAAGACTGTAAACATTCCATCCTACCAAGTTCGTCCGGGTGACGTGGTCGCGGTCCGCGAGAAGTCGCTGGCCCAGCTGCGCATTGTTCAAGCCCTTGAACTCTGCGCCCAGCGTGGCCGCGTTGAGTGGGTTGACGTGGATGCTGCTAAAAAGTCGGGCGTTTTCAAGAACGTTCCTGCTCGCAGCGACCTGTCTGCCGACATCAACGAAAACCTGATTGTCGAGCTCTACTCCAAGTAAGGGCTAGAAAATAGGTGCATCCATGCAGATTTCGGTAAATGAGTTCCTGACTCCCCGCCACATTGATGTGCAGGTAGTCAGTCCGACCCGCGCCAAGATTACGCTCGAGCCTCTCGAGCGTGGTTTCGGCCATACCCTGGGCAACGCGCTGCGCCGCATCCTGTTGTCCTCCATGCCTGGCTGTGCAGTAGTCGAGGCCGAGATCGATGGCGTACTCCACGAGTACTCCGCGATCGAAGGTGTACAGGAAGACGTAATTGAAATCCTGTTGAACCTGAAAGGCCTGGCTATCAAACTGCACGGTCGTGACGAAGTTACGCTGACCTTGTCGAAAAAGGGTTCGGGGGTGGTTACCGCTGCCGATATTCAGCTGGATCACGATGTCGAGATCGTCAACCCCGATCACGTAATCGCGAACCTGGCGTCGAACGGCGCCCTGAACATGAAGCTCACTGTAGCTCGTGGTCGCGGTTACGAGCCGGCCGACTCCCGTCAAACCGACGAAGACGAAAGCCGTAGCATTGGCCGTCTGCAGTTGGACGCTTCGTTCAGCCCGGTGCGTCGTATCGCCTATGTGGTCGAAAACGCCCGTGTTGAACAGCGTACCAACCTGGACAAGCTGGTCATTGATCTGGAAACCAACGGCACCCTGGATCCTGAAGAGGCTATCCGCCGCGCTGCGACCATCCTGCAACAGCAGCTGGCCGCGTTCGTCGACCTCAAAGGTGACAGTGAGCCTGTCGTAGTCGAGCAGGAAGACGAGATCGATCCGATCCTGCTGCGTCCGGTTGACGACCTGGAACTGACTGTACGTTCGGCCAACTGCCTCAAGGCGGAGAACATCTACTACATCGGCGACCTGATTCAGCGTACCGAAGTAGAGCTGTTGAAGACTCCTAACCTGGGCAAGAAGTCCCTGACTGAAATCAAGGACGTCCTGGCCTCTCGTGGTCTGTCTCTCGGCATGCGCCTCGACAACTGGCCGCCTGCAAGTCTTAAGAAAGACGACAAGGCGACCGCCTGATCGTCGTAATCACCGAACGTTGTGTTTGGTAAGGAATGAATCATGCGTCATCGTAAAAGTGGACGTCACCTGAGCCGTACCAGCTCTCACCGCAAGGCTATGTTCCAGAACATGGCAGTGTCGTTGATCGAGCACGAGCTGATCAAAACCACCCTGCCGAAAGCCAAGGAACTGCGCCGCGTTGCCGAGCCGCTGATCACCCTGGCCAAGGAAGACAGCGTTGCTAACCGCCGTCTGGCCTTCGACCGTACCCGTTCGAAGTCCGCTGTTGGCAAACTGTTCAACGACCTGGGCAAGCGTTACGCCACCCGTCAGGGCGGCTACCTGCGCATCCTGAAGTGCGGTTTCCGCGCTGGCGACAACGCGCCTATGGCGTACGTCGAGCTGGTTGATCGTCCGGTCGGCGGTGCTGTAGAAGCTGCTGAGTAAGACGTTCTGTCTGCTACAAAGAACCGGGCCTAGTGCCCGGTTTTTTGTGTCTGTTTGTATTGTTAATTTCTATTGATACAAGTCATGTAATGAATTTGTCCCTGTAACCTTGCTCGTTGATACTCTCTCCAAGCCGATTAGCCGGCGCTTGAAGACCGATAAGGAGAGCCCATGAGCAAGATTCTTACCACCGCCAGCGGTGCACCCGTAGCCGACAACCAGAACTCCCGTTCCGCCGGCCCGCGTGGCCCGTTGTTGCTCGACGACTTCCACCTGATCGAGAAGCTCGCCCATTTCAACCGCGAGAACATTCCTGAGCGCCGTGTGCACGCCAAAGGCTCGGGCGCCTACGGCACCTTTACCGTCAATCGCGACATCACCCGCTACACCTGCGCCAAGCTGTTTGAGCAGGTCGGCAAGCAAACAGAAACCTTTCTGCGCTTCTCCACTGTCGGTGGCGAACGTGGCTCTGCAGACACCGAACGCGACCCTCGTGGCTTTGCCGTCAAGTTCTACACCGAAGAAGGCAACTGGGACATTGTGGGTAATAACACGCCAGTGTTCTTTATTCGCGATCCGCTGAAATTCCCCGACTTTATCCACACCCAGAAGCGCCATCCGCAGTCCAACCTGAAGAACGCCCAGATGATGTGGGATTTTTGGTCGCACTCGCCCGAGGCGCTGCACCAGGTCACCATCCTGTTCTCGGACCGTGGTATTCCGGACGGCTATCGGCATATGCACGGCTTCGGCAGCCACACGTACAGTTTGATCAACGCCAATGGCGAGCGTACCTGGGTCAAATGGCATTTCAAGACCCAGCAAGGCATCAAGAACCTCGCGCCGGCAGATGCTGCACGCCTGGCGGGTACTGACCCGGACTACGCCCAGCGCGACCTGTTCGAAGCCATTGAACGTGGCGACTACCCGCGTTGGACCGTATGCATTCAGGTGATGAGCGAAGCCGAGGCTGCCAGCCGAGACGAGAACCCCTTCGACGTCACCAAGACCTGGTCGCAGAAGGATTATCCGTTGATAGAGGTGGGCGTGCTGGAGCTCAACCGTAACCCGCTCAACTACTTCGCCGAAGTCGAGCAGGCGGCGTTCGGGCCGAGCAACATGGTGCCAGGGGTTGGCCTGTCGCCGGACCGCATGCTGCAGGGCCGTGTATTCGCCTACGCAGACGCGCACCGCTACCGTGTGGGCACCAACCACCAGCACTTGCCTGTGAATGCGCCACGCTGCGCAGTCAACAGCTACCAGCGCGATGGCTCCATGGCCACGGGCAGCTATGGGAGTGCCCCTAACTACGAGCCCAACAGCTACGCTGAGGCGCCGAAGCAGTCACCACGCCATGCCGAGCCACCCCTGGCTCTGAACGGTTCGGCAGACCGTTTCGATCACCGTGAGGACACCGACTACTTCAGCCATGCCGGCGCGCTGTTCCGCCTGATGAGCGAAGGGCAGAAGGCGTTGCTGATCAGCAATATCGCCGGGACCATGGCAGGTGTCAGCGAAGACGTGATCCAGCGCCAGTTGCAGTACTTCTTCAAGGCTGACCCGGCCTATGGCGAAGGCATTGCCAAGGCGTTGGGCATCAACCTGGCCTGACTCTAAGTGATAAGCAGAACCGCCCTCATTTGGGCGGTTTTTCAATGAATATCACTACTGTTTAACCGTTTTTTTGCGTCGGATTGCGCCTTTTTCAGTGACCGCAGGCAAAAGCTGGTTCACACTATGTGGCATAGACGTTTTCACATGGAGAACCATGGCGATGCAAGGCCACCCAGACGTAATCAACTATCTCGTCACGCTGCTGAAGGGCGAACTGGCGGCACGCGACCAGTATTTCATCCATTCGCGCATGTACGAAGACTGGGGCCTTTCCAAGCTCTACGAGCGCATCAATCACGAGATGGAAGAAGAGACGCAGCACGCCGATGCCCTGATGCGTCGCATCCTCATGCTCGAAGGCACCCCTGACATGCGCGCGGACGACCTGGAAGTCGGCAGCACCGTGCCGGAAATGATCGAGGCTGACCTCAAACTTGAATACAAGGTGCGTGGCGCCCTGTGCAAAGGCATTGAGCTGTGCGAGCTGCACAAGGACTACGTCAGCCGTGACATTCTTCGAGCGCAGTTGGCTGACACCGAGGAAGATCACACCTACTGGCTGGAAAAGCAGCAAGGGCTGATCAAGGCCATTGGTCTGGAGAACTACCTGCAATCGCAGATGTAATTAATCCACAGTTTCAACAAAAAAAGCCCCTGGCACCGACGGTACCAGGGGCTTTTCATTGCATCGGAAACATTCAGGCCCGATCACGTGCCAGCAGCGGCTTCAGGTAATGCCCGGTATACGACTGTTTCATCTCACACAGCTCTTCGGGTGTACCGCAGGCAATGATCTGGCCTCCTTTGGAACCACCCTCAGGCCCCAGGTCCACCAGCCAGTCGGCGGTCTTGATCACATCCAGGTTGTGCTCGATCACCACCACAGTGTTGCCGTGGTCGCGCAGGCGATGCAGTACGTCCAGCAACTGCTGGATATCAGCAAAGTGCAGGCCTGTGGTAGGTTCGTCGAGGATGTACAGGGTCTTGCCGGTATCGCGCTTGGACAGCTCGCGTGACAACTTCACCCGCTGCGCTTCACCGCCAGACAGCGTGGTGGCCGACTGGCCCAGTTTGATGTACGACAGGCCCACATCCATCAACGTTTGCAGCTTGCGCGCCAGCGCGGGTACTGCGTCGAAGAACTCGCGGGCATCCTCGATGGTCATTTCCAGCACCTCGTGGATGTTCTTGCCCTTGTACTTGATCTCCAGGGTTTCGCGGTTGTAGCGCTTGCTCTTGCACACGTCGCATGGCACGTAGATGTCCGGCAGGAAGTGCATCTCTACCTTGATCAGGCCGTCGCCCTGGCAAGCCTCGCAGCGGCCGCCCTTGACGTTGAACGAGAAGCGCCCCGGCCCGTAGCCGCGTGAGCGCGACTCCGGTACGCCGGAGAACAGCTCGCGGATCGGCGTGAAGATGCCGGTGTAGGTCGCCGGGTTCGAGCGCGGGGTGCGGCCGATCGGGCTCTGGTCGATATCCACCACCTTGTCCAGGTGCTGCAAGCCGTCCATGCTGCTATGCGGGGCCGCTTCCAGGGTGCTTGCACCATTGAGGGCAGTGGCTGCCAGCGGGAACAGGGTGTTGTTGATCAGCGTCGACTTGCCCGAGCCGGATACCCCGGTCACACAGGTCAGCAGGCCGATCGGGATTTCCAGATCGACGTTCTGCAGATTGTTGCCGCGCGCGCCCTTGAGCTTGAGCTGCAGTTTTTTGTTGCGGGGCGTGCGCTTGCCGGGTACGACGATCTTCTTGCGGCCGGACAGGTATTTACCGGTCAATGAGTCGGGGTGGTCCATGACCTGCTGCGGCGTGCCTTCGGCGACGATCTGCCCACCGTGCACACCGGCCCCAGGGCCAATGTCGACCACGTAGTCGGCCAGGCGAATGGCGTCCTCGTCATGCTCCACCACGATCACTGTATTACCCAGGTCTCGCAGATGGTTTAGGGTAGCCAACAGGCGGTCGTTATCGCGCTGATGGAGGCCGATAGACGGTTCATCGAGGATGTACATCACCCCGACCAGGCCGGCGCCGATCTGGCTGGCCAGGCGGATACGCTGCGCTTCGCCCCCGGAGAGGGTATCGGCGCTGCGGTCGAGGGTCAGGTAGTCGAGGCCGACGTTGACCAGGAACTGCAGGCGTTCGCAGATTTCCTTGAGAATCTTCGAAGCAATCTCACCGCGGCGCCCGGTCAGGGTCAGTTCGCCAAAGTAGCTACTGGCCTCACCGATGGGCAGGTTGGTCACTGCCGGCAGGGTTTTTTCGCCTACCCAGACATGGCGTGCCTCACGGCGCAGGCGGGTGCCCCGGCAATCCGGGCAGGGCTGGGTGCCGAGGAATTTGGCCAGTTCCTCGCGCACGGTGGCCGACTCGGTCTCGCGGTAGCGGCGCTCCAGGTTCGGCACGATGCCTTCGAACGGGTGCGAGCGCTTGACGATATCGCCACGGTCGTTGAGGTACTTGAAGTCGACAGTCTGTTTGCCACTGCCTTGCAGGATGACCTTCTGGTGTTCGGCCGACAGCTCGCCGAACGGTTCCTCCAGGCTGAAGCCGTAGTGCGCGGCCAGCGAACCCAGCATCTGGAAGTAGTACACGTTGCGCCGGTCCCAGCCGCGTATGGCGCCTTCGGCCAAGGTGAGTTCGGCATTGACCAGGCGCTTGGTGTCGAAGAACTGCTTGACCCCCAGGCCATCACAGGTCGGGCAGGCGCCAGCCGGGTTGTTGAAGGAGAACAGTTTCGGTTCCAGCTCACTGATGGCATGTCCGCAGACCGGGCAGGCGAAGCGGGCGGAGAAAATCATCTCTTCACCATGCTCGTCGTCCATTGGCGCCACCAGGGCGATGCCGTCGGCCAGTTTGAGTGCGGTCTCGAACGATTCGGCCAGGCGCTGCTGCAGGTCGGCACGGACTTTGAAGCGGTCCACTACCACATCGATGCTGTGCTTCTTCTGCTTGTCCAGCTTGGGCAGTTCATCAAGTTCGTAGAGCTTGCCGTTTACCCGGGCCCGCACAAAGCCCTGGGCGCGCAGTTCGTCGAACACCGCCAGATGCTCACCTTTGCGCTCGCGCACGACCGGTGCCAGCAGCATCAGCTTGGTGCCTTCCGGGCGCTCCAGCACCAGGTCGACCATCTGGCTGATCGTTTGCGCCTCCAGCGGAATATCGTGATCTGGGCAACGTGGCGTGCCGACGCGGGCATATAGCAGGCGCAGGTAGTCGTAGATTTCGGTGATGGTGCCAACCGTGGAGCGAGGGTTGTGCGAGGTCGACTTCTGCTCGATGGAAATGGCCGGCGACAGGCCTTCGATGGTGTCGACGTCTGGCTTTTCCATCATCGACAGGAACTGCCGGGCATAGGCCGACAACGATTCCACGTAGCGGCGCTGGCCTTCGGCGTACAGGGTGTCGAACGCCAGGGACGACTTGCCGGAACCGGACAGGCCGGTGATCACGATCAGCTTGTCCCGGGGCAGGGTCAGGTCGATGTTCTTCAGGTTGTGGGTACGTGCCCCACGAATCAGGATCTTGTCCACTGCGGCCTCGCTCGGCGGGCATAAACAAAGAAGTATACGGCGCCCTGCCAGTACGCGGCAAAGCGTCGCGTAGATGCCGTCAAGCTGTCGGACTGATAGAATCGCCGCCGGTTCACATGAGGTTAATCCATGCACGACACCCACAACGAGCGCATGAGTGGCGGCGAAACCCGCGCCGCTGGCGGCCTTGCCCTGGTCTTTGCCTTTCGTATGCTGGGCATGTTCATGGTCTTGCCGGTACTGGCCACCTACGGCATGGACCTGGCCGGCGCCACGCCAGCGCTGATCGGCCTGGCCATCGGTGCCTATGGCTTGACCCAGGCGGTACTGCAGATCCCGTTCGGCATGATTTCCGACCGCATCGGCCGTCGGCCGGTGATTTACCTGGGGCTGGTGATCTTTGCCCTGGGCAGCGTGCTGGCGGCACAGGCCGACTCCATCTGGGGGGTGATCGCCGGGCGTATCCTGCAGGGCGCCGGGGCGATTTCTGCCGCAGTCATGGCGCTGCTGTCCGACCTCACCCGCGAGCAACACCGGACCAAGGCCATGGCCATGATCGGCATGAGCATCGGCCTGTCGTTCGCTGTCGCCATGGTCGTCGGCCCATTGCTGACAAGTGCCTTCGGTTTGTCAGGATTGTTCCTGGCCACGGCCGGGCTTGCCTTGGTCGGCATCCTGCTGGTCGCTTTTGTCGTGCCCAACACGCACAGCATTTTGCAGCACCGTGAGTCGGGTGTGGCACGCCAGGCCATCGGCCCGACCCTGCGCCATCCGGACCTTCTGCGCCTGGACCTGGGCATCTTCGTGCTGCACGCCATCCTCATGGCCAGCTTCGTCGCATTGCCCCTGGCCTTCGTCGAGCGCGGGGGGCTGCCCAAGGAGGAGCACTGGTGGGTATACCTGACCGCGCTGTTCATCTCATTTTTTGCAATGGTCCCGTTCATCATCTACGGCGAAAAAAAGCGCAAGATGAAACGCGTGTTGGCTGGCGCGGTCAGTGTCCTGCTGCTGACAGAGATATACTTCTGGGAGTGGGCTGACGGTTTGCGCGGACTGGTGATTGGCACCGTGGTATTCTTTACCGCATTCAACCTGCTGGAGGCTTCGCTGCCTTCGCTGGTCAGCAAGGTGTCGCCTGCCGGTGGCAAGGGGACGGCAATGGGGGTTTATTCCACCAGCCAGTTCCTCGGCGCTGCCTTGGGAGGAATCCTCGGTGGCTGGTTATTCCAGCACGGCGGGCTGAACATGGTGTTCCTCGGTTGCGCGGTACTGTGTGCCATCTGGCTGGTCGTCGCGTTGCGCATGAACGAGCCGCCCTATGTGACCAGCCTGCGCATGCCGCTGACGCCAGAGGCAGTCCGGGAAGCCGGCCTGACCGAGCGCCTGATGGCCGTGCCGGGTGTAACCGACGCCGTTGTGGTGGAAGACGAAGCCGCCATCTATATCAAACTGGATACGAAAATTTTGGACCGTACGACCCTTGAGCGCCTGGTTAACCCGGCCTCTTCGGCGTGCGAAGCCTAGGAGAACGTTATGGCCCGTGGGGTTAACAAAGTCATTCTGGTCGGCACCTGTGGCCAGGATCCCGAAGTCCGCTACCTGCCCAACGGTAACGCCGTGACCAACCTGAGCCTGGCCACCAGCGAGCAGTGGACCGACAAGCAGTCGGGCCAGAAGGTCGAGCGTACCGAATGGCACCGTGTGTCGCTGTTCGGCAAGGTTGCCGAAATCGCCGGCGAGTACCTGCGCAAAGGTTCGCAGTGCTACATCGAAGGCAAGCTGCAGACCCGCGAGTGGGAAAAAGACGGCATCAAGCGCTACACCACCGAGATCATCGTCGACATCAACGGCACCATGCAGCTGCTTGGCGGCCGTCCACAGGGTCAGCAGCAGGGCGGCGACCCGTACAACCAGGGTGGCGGCAACTACAACCAGGGTGGCCAGCCCCAGCAATACAACCAGGCACCGCCTCGCCAACAGGCTCAGCGCCCGCAACAGGCCCCTCAGCGCCCGGCGCCGCAACAGCCCGCGCCTCAGCCGGCTGCGGACTTTGACAGCTTTGATGACGATATTCCGTTCTGACACGACCGGTAACGCGTCCGCTACATCGAAAACCCAGGGCATTTCCCTGGGTTTTTTTATGCGCGCCCCCTCCGATACTGAGGGAGCGCCGCGCCCCGCCGCGTAGCCAAGCTGCATGTTGAGGACTCGGCGTTGCGCCACTGATGCCAATGCCGCCGGCGTGTCAGCGGATTCGTGAGCACCCTTCACCCTCGCTCATTGCTAGTAGAAAAGCCGTGGTTCGGATGAATCCAGCAAGCTGGCGAGTTTGGTCAAGGCAAAGCTGAGTTCGGCACGGCTTGGCGTCATCAGGGCGATACGCACGCCACAGCTGGCGGGTGTGCGCTCAGGCAGAAACTGGCTGCCGCTGACCACGGTGACGCCATTGTTGCGCGCCAGGTTGGCGAATTCATCGCTGGTCCATGGTTCAGGGAGTTCCAGCCAGATATGGAAACTGTTGGGCTGGCTGCGAATCTTGTACCTGCCCAGGATTTCCTGTGCCATGAGCTGCCGTGCGGCGGCTTCTTCCTGCTGCTCCCGCACCAGCTGATCGGCCATACCGCTGTTGATCAGGTTGCTGGCCAACTGGGCCATCAGCGGGGAGGGCATCCAGACGCTGCTGCGCACCATGGACGACAACCGTGAAAGCGTTTGTGGCGGCGCGTAGAGGTAGCCGATACGCAGGGCCGGCAGCACGCTTTTGGACAGGCTGGTCAGGTACACCGAGCGCTCAGGTGCATAGGCGGCCAAGGGTTTGTAGTCAGGCGCCGGTTCGAGGAAACCGTAGATATCGTCATCCACGATGAACAGGTCGAACTCGCGGGCAATCTGCGCGATAGCCTCGCGGCGCGCGTGCGGCATTACCGAATTGGTCGGGTTCTGGTGAGTGGTCACACATACCAGCAGCGACGGCCGGTGCTCCTGGCAGGCGGCCCGCAAGGCCTCCGGAATAAGGCCGTGCTCGTCCATGGCTACCCCGCGCAAACGGCGGCCCATGCTGTGGGCAAGGGAGATGATGCCGGGGTAGCAGAGCGACTCGCAGAGGATCACATCATCGCTTTTCGACAAGCTGCTGATGGCCACCAGCAGCCCATGTTGAGCGCCGGAGGTCAGCACCACCTGTTGCGCGCGAGCGTCGGGCAGCCAGCGCTGAATCCAGCTGGCGCCAGCCTGCTTGTGCGTCGCATGGCCACCGTCAGTAACGTAGTCGAGCACTTGGTCAAGGTCGGGGGATGAGGCCAGCTCGGTAATTGCTCTGCGCAGCCAGTCGGCCATGTGCGCGTCGTTGGGCTTGATGATCGAAAGGTCAATCTGGCCGCTTTCATGTTTGGGCGGTGCTGGCCGCAAAGATGCGGTGGGGGCAGGGGCACGCGCCGGCCGTTGCTGCAGGACGAAAGTCCCCCGACCAACCTCGCCAACCACCAAACCCCTTTTGGCGGCCTCGTCATAGGCGCGTCCGATAGTGCCAGGCGTCACCTGTAATGACTCGGCGAGATCCTTGAGTGTTGGCAGGCGGTCGCCTGGCGCCAGACGGCCATTGCCAATGTCCTGTTCAAGAGCATCGGCAATCATCAGGTAGACCGGCTGCGCCAGGTCGCTGTAGTGAGGAACCCACATGGAAATGGCACCAGAATCTGCAAGAACGCGGAAGCCTAGCACGAAAGCTCTTATCGGGGTAATCGCGTTTCCGATGTGTGAATTAACTCTATTGGTGCGAATCGGCGCGCATCACTGCGGGCTCGCCTTGGCCCGGTGTGCACGCGCGTGATCACGCGTTAAAAGCGCTGCTAAAAGAAATCTTTTGAAATCAATAAGCTGATTGAGTCGATTCAATGATGGTGGCAATCGGCCAATCAAAGTAATTGAATCGAGTTTATTTTTGTAATTACAATGATTGAGTCGATGCAATGTGGTGGTGCCTGGAGCGGCACCTCTCGCTCGTATCGCTCAAGTGTGAACGGTTTCAAAAACTGCCGCGTCTGCCCGGCATAGCAAGACACCGAATGGCCAATGGAATAGCACCTGAAATGGAAAGCGCACACCTGCAACAAGCAGCCGAGCCTCAAACCTCACTGGAAATCCGCCTGCCCTGGGTAGTCTCCAGCGCCTGGCAAACCTTGCTGAGCAATACGCCGCTCGATTTCGAAACCAGCAAAGAGCTTTACCCGCAACTCAAGGAGCAGGCGCAAGAGGTCCTGGGCAAAGCACTGTGCCAGCAAATCCGGGGTTTCGTTGAGGATCCGCAACTGACCAGCATGATTGTGCGTAATTGCCCACGCGATCGCGATGTGCCTCCGACCCCTTACTCTGGTGTGCTCAGCCCGCGCAGCACGCCGATTGCCTGTCTTGTCAGCCTGACCATGCAGCATCTGATGGGCATCAACCCGGTTGTCTACGAGGGTGAAAATGACGGGCGTCTGTTTCGCCATGTAATCCCTGCCCGTACTTCATCCAGCCAAAAGAGTTCACATGGCTCGCGGCTGCGCTTCTCCTATCACGTCGACAATCCGGACCTGCCATTGTCCTCCGAGCCGCTGGGTAGTGTTTCCTGCTGCCCGGAATACCTGTCGTTCTTCGGTATGCGCTGTGACCCGCGTATCAGTACCACCTTGGTCAACCTTGACGCAGTGATCGCGTCGCTGCCCTTGGCCACCGTGCGTGAACTGTGCGAAGCGCAGTTCGAAATCCGCCGCCCTGATTCGTTCACCGGTAACCGCCGTTGCACCGCTGAGTTGCCGGTACTGGTGCGCGGCCATTCAGGCGAGTGGCTGTGCCGCTTCGACAGCGAGAACACCCACGGGCTGAACCTGCGAGCCGAGCAGGCCCTGGCCACCCTGCGCGGTCTGTTGGAAACCCGGCGTTTCGATGAGCCTCACCTGCTGCTGCCAGGCGATTTCATGATCTTCAAGAACCAGCGCGTGCTGCATGCCCGTGATGGTTTCGAGCCGCAGAACGACGGTGCTGACCGTTGGCTGCTACGGGTGTTCGCGGTCAACGACCTGAACCGGGTGCGCTTTGCCCGGGCCGATCACCTTTACGAAGTGCTCTCCTGATTTCTCTTCATTTTTCGACGGAATTACTGCTATGGAACTGTTAGGCGCTTACTGGGCGGAACACTGGCTGCTGGCGATCCTGCTGCTGGGCGCCATTGCCTTTGTCGCGGGCTTTGTGGACAGCATTGCCGGGGGCGGCGGGTTGTTTCTGGTGCCAGGGTTTTTGCTGGTGGGCATGCCGCCTCAGGTAGCGCTGGGGCAGGAAAAACTGGTCAGTACGCTGGGTACGCTGGCCGCGATCCGCAACTTCCTGGCCAACAGCAAGATGGTCTGGCAGGTGGCACTGGTTGGCGTACCTTTCTCACTGCTCGGCGCCTACCTGGGAGCGCACCTGATTGTCTCGATCTCTCAGGAAACCGTGGGCAAGATCATCCTTGCATTGATCCCTTTCGGCATTCTGATTTTCCTCACCCCCAAGGACCGCCCGATAGAGGAGCGAGTGCTGTCGGCGCGGATGCTCTACACCGTCGTGCCGTTGACCTGTCTGGCCATCGGCTTTTACGACGGCTTCTTCGGCCCAGGTACCGGCAGCATGTTCATCATCGCGTTTCACTACCTGCTGCGCATGGACCTGGTTTCCAGCTCGGCCAACTCCAAGACCTTCAACTTCGCCTCCAATATCGGTGCGCTGGTCGCATTCATCATGGCCGGCAAGGTTGTCTATCTGCTGGCGTTGCCGCTGGTGGCATGCAACATCCTCGGCAATCACATGGGCAGTGCATTAGCACTGCGCAAAGGGAATGACGTGGTACGCAAGGTGTTGGTGTTTTCCATGCTGTGCCTGTTCACCAGCCTGGGCGTGAAGTACCTGGTCTGACAATACCTCTGGGAGACAAACCTGATGAAAACTGCATTCGTGACTGGCGCCTCCTCAGGCTTTGGCCGAGCCATATGCCGCACCTTGGTTGCCAAGGGCTACCGTGTGATCGGTGGTGCCCGCCGTATGGACAAGCTGCAGGCACTGGAGCATGAGCTTGGCGACAACTTCATTCCACTGGCGCTGGATGTGACTGATGGGCAGTCGATCAGCGCAGCAGTGGCGCAGATCAACGAAGCTGCGTCGAGCATCAATGTGCTGGTCAACAACGCAGGCCTGGCGCTGGGTATCGAGCGGGCTCAGGCCTGCAGCGCCGAGAACTGGCAGCGCATGATCGACACAAACATAACCGGCCTGGCCATGGTCACCCATGCGGTGTTGCCACAGATGGTCGAAGCCGACAGTGGGATGATCATCAACATGGGTTCGATTGCCGGCACTTACCCCTACCCGGGTGGCAATGTTTATGGCGCAAGCAAGGCATTCGTGCGTCAGTTCAGCCTGAACCTGCGCGCCGATCTGGCAGGCACCCGCGTGCGGGTCAGCAACATCGAGCCTGGGCTGTGTTCCGGGACCGATTTCTCGGTGGTACGCCTGAACGGCGACCTGAATGCGGTGGATGCGTTGTACCGTGATGTGCAGGCAATCCTGCCCGAGGACATTGCCGCCATGGTTGCCTGGATCGCCGAACAGCCGCCACACGTAAACATCAATACGCTCGAAATCATGCCGGTGGCGCAGAGCAGTGCGGCCTTGAACGTGGCGCGCAATCTGCCGCGGTGCTGACCGGGATCAATCGCACTTTTGCCATTCTTGACTAGTCTTAACGGTTGGCGGCATCACTTTGCCGCCACCGTGATGACCCGAGGTGCCGGCAATGCCCCGAGCGCCCGAAACCTGATCAGGAGTGCACGATGGACCTCAACCGTCGGCAATTCTTCAAGGTCGCCGCAGTCGGCCTTGGAGGCTCGAGCCTGGCAGCGTTGGGCATGGCCCCGACGCCGGCCTTCGCCGAGCAGGTGCGCCACTTCAAACTGGCGCATACCAAAGAAGCCCGTAACACTTGTCCTTACTGCTCGGTCGGCTGCGGCTTGATCCTGTACAGCCAGGGCGATGCGGGCAAAAACGTTAAACAGAGCATCATCCACATCGAAGGTGACGCCGACCATCCCGTCAACCGTGGCACGCTCTGCCCGAAAGGTGCCGGCCTGCTGGACTTTATCCACAGCCCAAGCCGCCTGCAGTACCCCGAGGTGCGCAAGCCTGGCAGCAAGGAGTGGGTGCGGGTGAGCTGGGATGAGGCGCTCGACCGCGTCGCCGGCCTGATGAAGCAGGACCGCGACGCCAACTTCATCGAGAAGAACGCCCAGGGGCAAACTGTAAACCGCTGGCTTACCACCGGTTTTCTTGCTGCCTCCGCCGCCTCTAGCGAGGCTGGCTACCTGACCCACAAGGTCGTCCGCGCAACAGGCATGCTGGGGTTCGATAACCAGGCACGTGTCTGACATGGCCCGACGGTGGCAAGTCTTGCCCCGACGTACGGCCGTGGCGCCATGACCAACCACTGGTCCGATATCGCCAACGCGAATCTGGTCCTGGTGATGGGTGGCAACGCAGCAGAAGCGCATCCGTGCGGCTTCAAATGGGTGACCGAGGCCAAGGCGCACAACAAGGCGCGGCTGATCGTGGTCGACCCACGCTTTACCCGTACCGCTTCGGTCGCGGATTACTACGCGCCGATCCGTACCGGTACCGACATCGCCTTCATGGGCGGGCTGATCAATTACCTGCTGAGTACTGACAAGATCCAGCACGAGTACGTGCGCAACTACACCGACGTGTCGTTCATCGTCAAAGAGAGCTATGGCTTCGAGGATGGGCTGTTCAGCGGCTACGACGAGACCAAGCGTGTGTATGCCGACAAGTCCGGCTGGGGTTACGAGCTGGGTGAGGACGGTTTTGCCAAAGTCGACCCGACCCTGCAGCACCCTCGCTGTGTGTTCCAGCTGATGAAGCAGCATTACAGCCGCTACACCCCGGAACTGGCCAGCATGATCTGTGGCATGCCGCAGGATGCCATGATGAAGGTCTGGGAAGAGATCGCCACATGCTCGGTACCGGGCAAGACCATGACGATTCTCTATGCGCTGGGCTGGACGCAACACTCGATCGGTGCGCAGATCATTCGCAGCGCGGCCATGGTCCAGCTTCTGTTGGGTAACGTCGGCATGCCGGGTGGCGGGGTCAACGCCTTGCGCGGGCACTCCAACATCCAGGGGCTGACCGACCTCGGCCTGCTGTCCAACTCGCTGCCGGGTTACCTGACCCTGGCTGGCGATGCCGAGCAGGACTACGCCAGCTACATCGACAAGCGCGCTTCCAAGCCATTGCGCCCTGGGCAGCTGTCGTACTGGCAGAACTATGGCAAGTTCCACGTCAGCCTGATGAAGGCCTGGTACGGCGCCAACGCCACGGCAGACAACAACTGGGGTTACGACTGGCTGCCCAAGCTCGACGTGCCTGCCTATGACGTGCTGCGCATGTTCGAGATGATGAGCCAAGGCAAGGTTAACGGCTACGTATGCCAGGGCTTCAACCCGATTGCTGCGCTGCCGGACAAGAACCGCGTGACTGCGGCGTTGGGCAAGCTCAAGTGGCTGGTGATCATGGACCCGCTGGCTACCGAGACCTCGGAGTTCTGGCGCAATGCCGGGCCGTTCAACGACGTCGACACGGCCAGTATCCAGACCGAAGTGATCCGCCTGCCCACCACCTGCTTCGCCGAGGAAGACGGCTCGCTGGTCAACAGCAGCCGTTGGCTGCAGTGGCACTGGAAGGGCGCCGACGGCCCTGGCGAGACCCGCACCGACGTGCAGATCATGAGCGAGCTGTTCCTGCGCCTGCGTCAACGCTACCAGACCGAGGGCGGCGCCTACCCCGACCCGCTGATGAACATCAGCTGGCCGTACAAGATCCCTGAAGAGCCCTCCCCGGAGGAGCTGGCCAAGGAGATGAACGGCTGGGCAGTCACCGACGTTACCGACGCCACCGGCGCCATGCTCAAAGCTGGCCAGCAGCTGTCGGGCTTCGGGCAACTGAAGGACGATGGCAGCACCGCGTCTGGCTGCTGGATCTTCGCCGGCAGCTGGACCGAGCAGGGCAACCAGATGGCCCGTCGCGACAACAGCGACCCCTACGGTATGCATCAGGTGCAGAACTGGGCTTGGGCCTGGCCGGCCAACCGCCGCATCCTCTACAACCGTGCCTCCAGCGACCCGCAAGGCAAGCCGTGGGACCCGGAGAAAAAGCGCCTGGTGTGGTGGAACGGCAAGGCCTGGACCGGCACCGACGTGCCGGACTTCAAGGTCGACTCGCCACCGGAAGCGGGGATGAACCCGTTCATCATGAACCCCGAAGGCGTGGCGCGGTTCTTCGCCATCGACAAAATGGCCGAAGGCCCGTTCCCCGAGCACTACGAGCCATTCGAAACACCGATTGGCATCAACCCGCTGCACCCGCAGAACAAGAAGGTGGTCAGCAACCCGGCCGGGCGCATTTTCGACTCGGTGTGGGACACCCTCGGCACGCACGACGAGTTCCCCTATGCGGCGACCACGTACCGGCTGACCGAGCACTTCCACTTCTGGAGCAAGCATTGCCGGCTCAACGCCATTGCCCAGCCCGAGCAGTTCGTCGAGATAGGCGAGGTGCTGGCCAATGAGAAAGGCATCAAGGCCGGCGACCGGGTGCGGGTGTCGAGCAAGCGCGGGCATATCGATGCGGTGGCGGTAGTGACCAAGCGGATTCGCCCGCTGCAGGTCAACAACCAGACCGTGCACCAGATCGGCATCCCGTTGCATTGGGGCTTCACCGGCGCAACGCGGCATGGCTACCTGACCAATACCCTGGTGCCATTCCTTGGTGACGGCAACACGCAGACGCCGGAGTCCAAGTCGTTCCTCGTCAAAGTGGAGAAACTCTGATGGCCAGCCAAGACATCATCGCCCGCTCGGCCACCACCACCGTACCGTCTTCGGTACGTCAGCAGCAGGAAGTCGCCAAGCTGATCGACACCACCAAGTGCATCGGCTGCAAGGCCTGCCAGGTGGCGTGCTCGGAGTGGAACGAACTGCGTGACGAGGTCGGCCACAACCACGGTACCTACGACAACCCCCAGGACCTCACCGCCGAGACCTGGACCCTGATGCGCTTCACCGAGCACGAGCGCGACGACGGCAACCTGGAGTGGCTCATCCGCAAGGATGGTTGCATGCACTGCGCCGACCCCGGTTGCCTGAAGGCCTGCCCCAGCCCGGGGGCGATCATCAAGCACACCAACGGTATCGTCGACTTCAACCAGGACCACTGCATTGGTTGCGGTTACTGCATCACCGGCTGCCCGTTCAACATCCCGCGCATCTCGCAAAAGGACCACAAGGCGTACAAGTGCACCCTGTGTTCCGACCGCGTCAGCGTGGGCCTGGAGCCGGCCTGTGTGAAAACCTGCCCGACCGGTGCGATCGTGTTCGGCAGCAAGGACGAGATGAAGGTGCACGCTGCCGAGCGCATCGTCGACCTGAAGTCACGGGGCTACGACAAGGCGGGGTTGTACGACCCGGACGGCGTCGGTGGCACCCACGTGATGTACGTGCTGCATCATGCCGACACGC
Organism: Pseudomonas sp. PvP089; assembly: GCF_017875165.1. NCBI lineage: Bacteria > Pseudomonadati > Pseudomonadota > Gammaproteobacteria > Pseudomonadales > Pseudomonadaceae > Pseudomonas > Pseudomonas sp. PvP089. The sequence continues at coordinate 5,776,350 of NZ_JAGGME010000001.1, read as the reverse complement.
CGAGGCTGTACGCCGGCCTGCCGGACCAGCCGGTGATCAGCCCGCTGGTGGGGCTGTGGAAAGGCTTCACCAAGCCGCTGGCGCTGCTGGCCATGGGCGCAGCGGTGCTGGCGGGGTTCTTCCACTACGTGCGGGTTGGCCCGCAGCGGGTAGAGGAAGACGAACACCCGACGCCGCCCGATGACAGCGTGCACCAAGTGGACCCCGCGGTGCATGTCTACGATCCGAAGCAGCCCGGTGGGCAAGGGGAGCAGCGGCCATGAACGACAACAAACCCATCCTGCGCTACACCGCCAACGAGCGGACCAACCACTGGATCGTCGCCATTCTGTTCTTCATGGCCGGGCTTTCCGGGCTGGCGCTGTTTCACCCGGCGCTGTTCTGGTTAAGCCATCTGTTCGGCGGCGGGCCGTGGACACGCATCCTGCACCCGTTCATGGGCGTGGCGATGTTCGTGTTTTTCCTCGGGTTGGTGGTGCGCTTCTGGCGCGCCAACTTCATCACCGCCAACGACCGCCAGTGGTTGCGCCGCATTGATCGGGTGATGGTCAACCGCGAGGACGGCGTACCCCCCATCGGCAAGTACAACGCAGGGCAGAAGCTGCTGTTCTGGACCCTGTTGTTGTGCATGCTGGTGTTGTTGGTTAGCGGCGTGGTGATCTGGCGGGCGTATTTCAGCCATTTCTTCGACATCGGCGCGATTCGCCTGGCGTCGCTGGCTCACGCGCTGGCGGGCTTCGTGCTGATTCTCAGCATCATCGTGCACATTTACGCCGGCATCTGGATCAAGGGCTCGATCGGCGCCATGCTGCACGGCTGGGTCAGCCGTGCCTGGGCGCGCAAGCACCATGCGTTGTGGTACCGCGAAGTCACCGGTGACAAGACACCGGGCAATCACGGACGAAAAGAAGGATAAGCGCTTGAGCACGATACTCGAACCCGGGCAGATTGAAGCGTCGGCAGTAGCGCCGCCTTTTTTGCACCTGCCCCCCGCCAATCTGTTCGAGCTGCGTGCTGCACGCCTTGAGCAACTGGCCGAAGGCAATGCCCTTGGTGACTACCTGCAGTTGATTGCACGGTTATGCCGCATCCAGCAGCAGCTTGTGGATAACCCCCCCGCCGGCATGCCGGTGGCCGAGGAGCGCCAGCGCCTGTGCATAAGCCATGGTTTGCCGCCGCTGGCGGCCGACAGCCTGGTGCGTGAAGGGCCGTGGCTTGTCTGGTTGCAAGCCCTGCTAGAGCACTTCAGCGGCGCAACAACCGGCCCGATGGGGGAGGCGTTGCAGGCGCTGCGCGGCAGTGATGACCACCAGCGCAAAGGCTGGGGCATTGCCTTGCTGGCTGGCCAGTACGATGCGGTGCCTGCAGCACTGGTGCCGTTCCTGGGGGCTGCGCTGCAGGCAGCCTGGTCCAGTTGGTTGCTGGCGCTGCCGGCGCCTGAACTCAAGCCCGCCGGTAGCCTGGCCCAGTGCCCGGCGTGCGGTTCGCCGGCTATGGCCGGGGTGGTGCGCAACCGTGGCAAGCACAATGGTTTGCGTTATCTGGCCTGTTCGCTGTGCGCCTGTGAGTGGCATGTGGTGCGGGTCAAATGCGTGTACTGCGAGTCGAGCAAGGACTTGCGCTACACCAGCCTGGAGGATGACCGCCACGCGCCGGGCAAGGCGCCGCTGCGCGCCGAATGCTGCCCGGGGTGCAACAGCTACCTGAAGCAGAACTACCTGGAGAACGACGCGGCGGCCGAACCGCTGGCCGATGACCTGGCCAGCCTGGCGCTGGATATGCGCCTGGACGAGGAGGGCTTTCATCGCCTGGCGCCCAACCTGATGCTCGCCCCGGGTGGTGGGTGAGTGTCTACACTGAAACACCGAGTCGCCTTCTTCGCGGGTAAACCCGCTCCCACAGGTACAGTACCTGCTTTGACATCGGTGCAATACCTGTGGGAGCGGGCTTGCCCCGCGAAGAGGCCAGAACAGACAACGGACCAGCTCAAGGTAGTACCTGATGTCTTCAAGCCTCGCCGATAACACCCCACGCCTGCCTTCCATCGACACCCTCCTGCGCCACCCGGCCTGCCTCCCGTTGATCGATCGGCACGGCCGCGAGGGCGTGCTGAATACGCTGCGCCAACTGCTAGACGACCTGCGCGAACCCGCCCGGCAAGGCCAACTCACCCCCGCCGAACTGGCCCCCGAAATCCTCTTGGGTCGCACCGGCGAGCGCCTGGCCACCCAGCAACGAAGCCAGGTCCGCCGCGTGTTCAACCTCACCGGCACCGTGCTGCACACCAACCTGGGCCGCGCCTTGCTACCGGAAGAAGCCATTGAGGCCATGCAAACCGCCGCCCGCTATCCGCTCAACCTGGAGTTCGACCTGGCCACCGGCAAACGTGGCGACCGCGATGACTTGATCGAAGGCCTGATCCGCGAGCTGACCGGTGCCGAAGCCGTCACCGTGGTCAACAACAATGCTGCCGCTGTGTTGCTGGCGCTCAATAGCTTGGGTGCACGCAAAGAAGGCATCATTTCGCGGGGAGAACTGATCGAGATTGGCGGCGCATTCCGCATCCCCGACATCATGGCCCGTGCTGGCGTAAAGTTGCACGAGATCGGCACCACCAACCGCACCCACGCCCGCGACTACGAGGCTGCCATCGGCCCGCGCACCGGCTTGCTGATGCGCGTGCATTGCAGCAACTACAGCATCCAGGGCTTCACCACCCATGTACCCACGGCCGAGCTGGCGCGCATCGCCCACCAGCATGAACTGCCGCTGCTCGAAGACTTGGGCAGTGGCAGCCTGTTGGACCTCACCCGCTGGGGCTTGCCCGCCGAGCCCACGGTGCGCCAGGCGTTGGCCGACGGTGCCGACATCGTCACCTTCAGCGGCGACAAACTGCTGGGCGGGCCGCAAGCCGGGATTATCGTCGGTCGCAAGGACTTGATTGCCAGGATCAAGAAAAACCCACTCAAGCGTGCGCTGCGCGTCGACAAGATCACCCTCGCTGCACTCGAAGCGGTGCTGGCGCTGTACCGCAACCCTGACCGCCTGGCCGAGCGCCTGCCCAGCCTGCGTCTGTTGACCCGTAGCCAGGCCGACATACAGGCCCAGGCCGAACGCCTGGCCCCTGAGCTCAAGGCTCGCCTCGGTGAGCAATGGGCTGTCAGCGTGGAGCCGGCGCTGGGCATGATCGGCAGTGGCAGCCAGCCGGTGGCGCGCCTGCCCAGTGCAGCCCTGTGCCTGCGCCCGCAGGTATCGAAGAAGTTGCGAGGGCGCAGCCTGCATGTGCTGGAGCGGGCGCTGCGCGGCCTGCCGGTACCGGTGCTCGGCCGTATCGATGACGACGCTCTGTGGCTGGACCTGCGCCAACTGGATGACGAAGCCGAGTGGCTGGCGCAGTTACCCACCCTGCAACTGGGGCCGGTGCAGTGATCGTCGGCACCGCCGGCCATATCGACCATGGCAAGACCGCACTGCTGCAGGCGCTGACCGGGCAGGCCGGCGACCAGCGTCAGGAGGAGCGTGCACGCGGCATGACCATTGACCTGGGCTATCGCTACGCGGCGCTGGTTGAAGGTGCACCGCTGACCGGCTTCATCGATGTGCCGGGTCACGAGCGTTTTATCCACAACATGCTGGCTGGTGCCCAGGGTATCGACCTGGTGTTGCTGGTGGTGGCTGCCGACGACGGGGTCATGCCGCAGACCCGCGAGCATCTGGCGATCATCGAGCTGTTGGGCATTCCCCAGGCTTTGGTGGCGATCAGCAAATGCGACCGCGTCGAGCCCTTGCGCGTGGCCGAAGTTAAGCTGCAAGTCGAAGAGCTGCTGGCGCGCGGGCCCTATGCCGGGGCGCAGCAGTTTCCATTGTCGAGCATCAGTGGGGAAGGCGTAGCTGCGCTGCGTCAGGCCTTGCTGGAGGCCGAAGCCACGGTGCGGCAGCGCAGCGATAGCGGCGGTTTTCGTCTTGCTGTGGACCGTGCTTTCGCGGTTACCGGTGCCGGCGTGGTGGTAACCGGCACGGCGCTGGCGGGGCGCGTCAGTGCCGGTGACACCTTGTTGCTGGGCAAGGCCGGCAAACCGGTGCGGGTACGAGGCCTGCATGCGCAGAACCAGGCCGCGCTGGTGGCTGAGGCGGGCCAACGGGTGGCGTTGAATATCACGGCCGAACGCCTGGCGCTGGACCACGTGCATCGGGGTGACTGGCTGGTGCCTGAGTGGCTGCATGCGCCCAGCGTGCGGGTGGATATCGAGCTGAACCTGCTGCCGGGCGAGCCCCGCACGTTTGAGCATTTCAGCGCTGTACACGTGCACCTCGGCACCCAGGATGTAACCGCCCGCGTGGCCTTGCTCGAAGGCGAGTCCCTGGTGGCGGGCCAGCGCATGTTCGCCCAGCTGCTGCTCAATGCGCCGTTGCAGGCCGTGCACGGCGATCGCCTGGTGCTGCGTGACCAGCGTGCCCAGCGCACTTTGGGGGGCGGCAAAGTACTGGACCCGTTCGCGCCAAGCCGGCAGCGCCGCAGCGATGAGCGCCTGCGCCAGTTGCAGGTACTACGAGATACCGAGGATCTGGAGCAGGCCTTGCCAGCACTGCTCGCTACCGCGCCCGGTGGTATTGACCCCCAGCGGCTCGAGCGGCAGTTCAATCGCCCGCGTGCAACATGGCAGCTGCCGGAGGATGTATGGGTGGTGGCCACGCGGCAGGGGCAACTGCTGTTTGCCAACCGCCAGTGGCTGGCGCTGAAGCAACAGGTGGTGGAGCAGTTGGCGCGGTTCCATGAGCAGGAGCCTGACCAGCTCGGGCCGGACCGAGACCGCCTGCGCCGCTTTGCGGCCTTGCCCCTTGAGCGGCCGGCATTCGTCAGCCTGCTGGATGAACTGCTCGATGACGGCGCCATCGCCAGCAGCGGGCCCTGGATGCACTTGCCCGATCACAAGGTGCAATTGAGCGAAGCCGACAGTGCTTTGTGGGCGCGTTTGCAGCCGAAGTTGCTGGCGGGGCAGTACGATCCGCCCTGGGTCAGGACCCTGGCAAATGAGGAGAACTGCGCCGAAGCCGAAGTGCGCCTGCTGCTGCGCAAGCTGGCTCGGCTCGGTGTGGTGCATCAGGTGGTGCGTGACCTGTTCTACCCTGAGGCAACATTACAGCGCATGGCAGAGCTGTTGCTGGGGCAGGCCAACGAAACGCCGATAGTGCAGGTGGCCGCGTTTCGCGATATGTTGGGCATCGGTCGCAAGCGCAGTGTGCAGATTCTGGAATATTTCGACCGCATCGGCCTGACCCGGAGGGTGGCCGACCAGCGTCACATCCGCGCCGACAGCGCCCTGGCCCAGCAACAGGCCAGGCACTGAGTTCAAGGAAGGCAATCGCGCCCGGTGGCGCGGCCGGGCTTCAAACCCGGTTGGGGACGGCAGCCGTTCCCGGGCAGGTTCGACTCCCGCTGCCTTCCGCCATTTTCATTCGCCTGTCGGGGCTCTACGGGGCGCTTCACAGCTCTTGGGACTTGCACGGTACCTGTGGGAGCGGGTTCACCCGCGAAGAGGCCCTGAAGGGTGAAGCCTAAGCCCGCTCCCCACACAGATCCAGGGCAAACCACTGTTCTGCAGTATCCACATCCAACCCCGCCCCCAGCAGCGCAACCATCTTGCCCAGCGCCGCTTCACGGGTCATGCCACCGCCACTGACCAGCCCGGCCCCACGCAAGCGGTTACCCGCCGCATAGGTATCGAATACCACCGAACCCTCAGGGCACTGGCTGATAGCCGCCAGCATCACGCCGTGCTGGCGTGCTGCGCTCAGCACACTCAGCAGCGCCTGGTCATCTGACGGCCCGGTACCGCTGCCGTAGCACTCCAGCAGCAAGCCCTGCACACCACTGTCGATCAAGGCTTGCAGGTGCGCGGCCTGCAGCCCGGGGAACACCGGCACGATCGCCAGGTTGACCGGCTGACGCGGATGCTTGTAGCCAAGTTCGGCAGGGATAACATGGGCCCGCTCGCCGTCACGATGGCGCGGCAGCGCAGCAAAGGCATCGAACGCCTCGCTGCGCAACTTTGATGCCCGGCAGCCATGCAGCAACTGGCCATGGAAGTACAGCTGCACGCCATCCTCCAGGCCGGATTCGAACTGGTGCAACGCGCCGCACAGGTTGGCCCAGGCATCGCTGTCTGTGGCACCTGCCGGCAGCATCGAGCCGGTCAGCAGCACCGGCACTGGCAAACCCAGCAGCAAGAACGATAACGCCGCAGCGCTGTAAGCCATGCTGTCGGTACCGTGCAGCACCAGCACGCCATCATGGCCTGCCACCTCCACGGCTTCGACGATGGCATCGCGCATCGCCAGCCAGTTGTGCTGGTGCATGTTGGCGCTGTCGAGCAGCGGGTTCAGTTCCTGCAAGGTCCATTGCAGCCGGGGCGCATCGGCCATGTGGGCGAAGTGTTCGCGCATCCGCGCTTCGAAGCCACCGGCCGGCGCCAGGCCTTCCGGGGTTTCGAGCATGCCGATGGTGCCACCGGTGTAGAGAACGAGAAGATTCTTGACTGCACGCATGGAAAACATCCGTAGCGGTGAGCGGAGAAAGAAAAGCCGCCCGCGGAAGGGGCGGCTGGGCAGGGGAGGATATCAGCGCTGCGGCTGAGCCTGGACGGCTGCTTTGTCAGCGGCTGTTTCCACCTGCGGATTGGCAGGCCAGGCATTGCGGTCCAGGTCCAGGTCGGCGAACTTGGACGAATCGAACACAGGCTGGCCGATGCCGGCTTTGCGCTGGTCGTCGTAGTCACGCATGACGCGCAGGCCGACCTTGAACAGCAGGGCCAGGGCCACCAGGTTGACGAAAGCCAGGCAGGTCATGGTGATGTCGGCGAAGGCGAACACGGTCGACAGGTCCTGCATCGAGCCCCACACCACCAGTGCCAGCACCAGGCCACGGAACACCATCAGCACCACACGGTTGCGGGTGAGGAACTGCAGGCTGTTTTCGCCCAGATAGTAGTTGTAGAGAATGCAGGTGAACACGAACAGCGACAGCGCCACGCTGACGAACACACGGCCCCAGTCACCGACCACGGCAGCCAGCGAGTTCTGGGTCAGGACAATGCCGTCACCCTCGAAGCCTGGGGTGTAGAAGCCCGACAGCAGGATCAGCAGCGCGGTGCAGGTGCAGATCACGAAGGTATCGAGGAACACACTGAAGGCCTGGACCACGCCCTGGGCGCCCGGGTGTTTGACGGCGGCCACGGCGGCCACGTTCGGTGCGCTGCCCAGGCCCGCTTCGTTGGCAAACACGCCACGCTTCACGCCCATGACGATGGCGCTGCCGAGCAGGCCGCCGAACGCCGGGTCGAGGCCGAAGGCGCTCTTGAAGATGGTTTCGAGCATGGCCGGCACGTGTTCGATCTGGGTGCCGATCACGTACAGGGTCACGCCGATGTAGGCCAGGGTCTTGATCGGGACCAGCAGGTCCGACACGGCGGCGATGCGCTTGATGCCGCCGATGAAGGTGATGGCCAGCAGCACTGCCAGGACGATGCCGGTCTGGCTTGGGGCAAAGTTGAAGGCGTTCTGCAGCGAATGGGTCACGGTGTACGACTGCAGGCCGATGAAGGCGAAGCCGTAGGTGACCAGCAGCAGGATCGAGAACACGATGGCCATGCTTTTGCGCTTCAGGCCGTGCTGGATGTAGTACGCCGGGCCGCCACGGTACAGGCCGTCGCCGTCTGCACGCTTGTAGACCTGTGCCAGGGTGCACTCGAAGAAGCTGCTGGACATGCCCACCAGTGCGGTGACCCACATCCAGAACACGGCGCCCGGGCCACCCAGGGTCACGGCAATACCGACACCGGCAATGTTACCGGCACCTACGCGGCCGGCCAGGCTGAGCATCAGAGCCTGGAAGGAGCTCAGCTGGCCTGCCTGGCCACGCAGCGATTCCTTGAAAACGGTGAACATGTGGCCGAAATGGCGGAACTGCACGAAACGCGAACGGATAGTGAAGTAGCTACCCAGCCCTACGATCAGCACGATGAGGAGTTTCCCCGAAAGGAAATCGTTGAGTACTTCGAGCATTGGAAAATGACCTCGATTCTTATTCTTCGTGTGGAAAGACCAGCGGACGGCAGGCGCACCGCTTTGCGTTGGGGGGAATGGTTGGCCATGACAAGAGTGGTTACAATTTCGCGGGTTGCTCTGAGTTGATGCTAGTTGATGCTACAATGGCGCCATTCGCGTCACCTGGGTTCCGCACATGAGTGAGCATTTCGCCACCAACCTCAAACTGGCCTGCAGCCACTACCGCTCTATCTCCGAAGTTTGCCGGCAGCTCTCGATCAACCGCGCTCAGTTCAACAAGTACCTGAGCGGGCAGAGCCGTCCGACGGCTTTCAACCTCAAGCGCATTGGCGATTTCTTCGGGGTCGAGGATTACGAGTTGAACCTGCCGGCCGAGCAGTTCGCCCGGCTGATCGGTGCGCGGGTGTCGACCCCTGCCGAGCAGCCCAGCGACCCGATCAGCGAACTGTTCCGCCCGCTGCATGACCATGCGGGCAACCTGTCGCGCTATTGCGGTTATTACTTCGAGTATTCCAACTGCATGTCGGTGCCGGGCACGATCCTGGTCTCGCTGGTGCACCTGTGGGAGGAGCGCGGCCGTTTCCTGTTCGAGCGCCAGGAGCGCCAGGAACGTTCCAGTGCCACGGACCAGCATGCCGAGGTGCGCTGCCGCTACCTGGGCGCGGCGTTCCAGCTGCAGGACCGGGTGTTCCTCATCGACTACGAGTCGCTCACCTTCAACGAAATGAGCCAGACCATTCTCATCCCCAGCTTCAAAAGCCGCATCACCCGCCTGAACGGCCTCAAGGCCGGGGTTTCCAGCGGCGACCGGCGCAACCCGGCCTGCACCCGGGGGGTGTGGGAGTACCTGGGCGAGGAGATCAATCGCATCAATGCATATCGGCAGGTGAAACTGTACCGCCCGGATGATCCGCGAATAGATGATGATGTGCGTGAGCGGTTGAGTGTGGGGCCGTTGCGCAACAGCTTGTTTGAGATTGAATAGATTGAGTGCCTGTACGGGTCTTGTTGCCGGGGCCTCCCTGTTGGAAAGGGGCGGTGCTCCCGGCTCAATGACTGTTCAGAAAAGACTAAGTTGCCGCAACCACTCCCCAGCCGGACGCCCCTCATCGAGTAAAAGCTTCAAGGACATCAAGCAGCAAACAGTGATCAGCAGTGGCTTGATTAGCCGTGGTCCGAAGTAGATAGCGCAACGTGCGCCGAGTTGGGCGCCAACAATGGCACAAAGCGCCATTGCCAGGGCTAAAGGCCAGATGATTGCGCCGCTAAAGGCAAAGACTGAAAGGGCGCCTAGGTTGCAGGATGCATTGAGCAATTTGCTGTTGCAGATCGCCTGCATAAGATGCTGACCCAAGAGTAAGGTGAAAGCGACCATGAAAAACGAACCCGTGCCTGGTCCAAAGATCCCGTCGTAGAAACCAATGACTGGCGCAACTGCCAGCGTGAAGCCCAGATACGACATCCTCTGCCGACGATCCTTGGTACCAAGCTTGGGGCTGAACGTAAAATAGCCGGCTACTGTAATTAGCAAGATGGGGACAATTGACTCGAGGAGCGCTTTATCGAGCATGCTGATCGACAACGCGCCTGTAACGCCCCCCGCGAACGACAAAGCGGCCATCGGCCAGCCAGTCCGCCACTGGATCATTCTCTTTCGGGCGAACGCCCACACTGCTGAAACACTTGCTGAAGAGGCCTGAAATTTATTGGTAGCCATTGCAGCCAATGGGTCGACACCTGCAATGAAAAAAGCTGGTAACGTGAGTAATCCTCCGCCTCCTGCTATCGCATCAAAAAAACCGGCGAGCAAGGCGACAGAGGCCAGCGCCAAGAGTATTGAAACTTCAATCTCCACTTTTCTTTTCCCCGCCTTAGCCGCGTACGATCAATGGGTCTTGTTGTAAAATCACAGGCCGGGCATCAGGTGAGTACCCAAATAGTCGAACCAGCAGTCTGCGGTTGTCCTTGATGACGTCGCGGGCGTGAAGTGCCTGGCAATTATTGATCAATAGTGCAGAGTCGGGGCTTGGCAGGAAATCGTAGGGTTGCTCTTTGTCCAGCAAGTCTCGCAATGTTTGATAAGCCTGTCGTGTCGAATGGTTAGCTTCATCATGCAGTGAGTGCCTATAGCTGCTATATCGGAGGGTGAAATCGCCTCTAACATCGAACTGAAGAATCGAATTTGCGATCGTCGCCTGACTCTCATCCTTCACGAAGCAGTCGCTGCGGGTAAAGCAGAATGACTTGGAAGATAGCGCCAGTGCCTCAAGGCCGTTGAGATTTGAGATCGCATTGCGCACGGGTATGAGTTTGGTCGGTTCCTGTAATGGATTCCATCTTGCACTCAGGATCAATGCGCTTGGAGCAGGGGGATGCTCACCCTCGAACTGAACTGAGCAGTTGTAAGGAGGTTCAGTGTGTGGGCCCAGTTGAACGCCTGCATGGGAGCTCAGTTCGGCTTGATGCAGGTTGAGTTCATTCGGTAGCAATCGCACTCCGCCACCTTTGAAATTTCCAACAAGCCGTACTTGCATACCGCCATTGTCGATATCAAAAGCGAATGAGCGGTAGTCGACAAGGCTCAAAAGAATCTGGTTTCGTGAGGCCATATAGACGGTAACCGGATCGATCTTCAAAATATCAATGTCTGCCAGCTCGCTCGGTACAGGGCCCACGTTAGGAACTTTCATTGCAGCGAATTCAAGTGCTGCTGCTTTTCCGGAGGCAAATATTTCTAGCAAAGCAAGCTGTGCGTCATCCAGTGAATTCTTCAAGATTTTTGCCTGACAGGCAGATAGGGCAGCAGCTCCCGCGACATCTGGGCCGCCGACAGCGGCAGTTTGTCGTGAGCCGTGATCAAGTATGCTGGCTTGCATTTTACTAAATGTGAGATGAAGGATCTCGGTTCCGGCCTTAGCGTTTACCCCTTCCATTTTTATTCTCCTTGTATGTAGGTAAAGGTGACTCTTCTTGTTAGGGCGGAGACTATTTAGCCAGAGACCTTTTACCGATGATGTAAGGTGGAGCCCTTGCGAGCTGTAGGGAATGTCTATGGGTGTGGTAGGAATCGTCTTGGGTGGGTAGTGCTGTCAGCCTCAGGGTTGGACTTCCCCGCCCGGAAACCGCAAAATGACCCCTTTCCTTCATCAACCTCTCGGATCTGCTGACTCTATGCGTATGCGCCTAATGCTGTTGGGTGGTGGCAATGCCCTCGGGCAAGCGCTGATTCGTCTTGGGGCCGAGGAGGACATTGCTTTCCTGGCGCCGCGCCCTCCCGAGAATGGCTGGACGCCGGCCAACCTCACTCAGTTGCTCGACGATCACCGCCCCGACGCCTTGGTCAACCTGGCCTATTACTTCGACTGGTTCCAGGCCGAGTCGGTCAGCGAGCAACGCCTGGCTCAACAGGAGCGGGCAGTGGAGCGGCTGGCAGAGCTGTGCCAGCACCACCAGATCACCCTGGTGCAACCTTCCAGCTACCGGGTATTCGATGGTTCGCGGGCAACGGCCTACAGCGAAAAGGACGAGCCCGTGCCGCTGGGCCTGCGTGGCCAGGCCTTGTGGCGCATCGAGCAGAGTGTGCGCGCGACCTGTCCGCAGCACGTACTGCTGCGCTTCGGCTGGTTGCTCGACGAGAGCATCGACGGCTCGCTGGGCCGCTTCCTGACCCGTGCCGAGCAACCGCAGGAGCTGCTGCTGGCCGATGACCGGCGTGGCAACCCGACACCGGTCGACGATGCCGCACGGGTGATTCTGTCGGTGCTCAAGCAACTCGATTGCAGTGCGCCGCTGTGGGGCACTTACCATTACGCCGGCAACGAGGCGACCACGCCGCTGGCGCTGGGCCAGGCGATTCTTACCGAAGCAGGCCAACACCGCCAGCTGGCGGTGCAGGCGCCCACACCGCAGGCCCATGCCGCACGGCCGGATGCCAGCGAAGAGCCGCAGAACGCTGTACTGGCCTGCAAGAAAATCCTTCATACCTTCGGCATCAAGCCGCGCGCCTGGCGCGCCGGCCTGCCGCCTCTACTGGACCGGTTCTACCGCCATGGCTGACGCCCCCATCCTGATCACCGGCGGTGCCGGCTTCATTGGCTCCCACCTGTGCGATGCGTTGTTGGACAAAGGCTACGCCGTACGCATTCTCGACGACTTCTCCACCGGCCGGCGCAGCAACCTGCAGGTTGGCCACCCGCGTCTGGAACTGATCGAAGGCGATGTCGCCGACGCCGGGCTGGTCATGCAGGCCGCGGCAGGCTGCAGTGCCGTGGTGCACCTGGCGGCGGTGGCCTCGGTACAGGCCTCGGTCGAAGACCCGGTGCGTACCCACCAGAGCAACTTCATTGGCACCCTGAACGTGTGCGAAGCCATGCGCGTGCAGGGTCTGCGCCGGGTGTTGTTCGCCTCCAGTGCGGCGGTGTACGGCAACAATGGCGAAGGCGAGTCGATTGCCGAAGACACGCCCAAGGCGCCGCTGACCCCCTATGCCGTGGACAAGCTGGCCAGTGAGCAGTACCTGGACTTCTACCGCCGTCAGCATGGGCTGGAGCCGGTGGTGTTCCGCTTCTTCAACATTTTCGGGCCACGCCAGGACCCGTCCTCACCGTATTCCGGGGTAATCAGCATCTTCTGCGAGCGCGCAGTGCAGGGCTTGCCGATCACCCTCTTCGGCGATGGCGAGCAGACCCGCGACTTCCTCTACGTGGGCGACCTGGTGCAGGTGATGGTGCAGGCGCTGGAGCAGCCGCAGGTCGAGGAGGGGGCGGTGAACATCGGCCTCAACCAGGCTACCTCGCTGAACCAGTTGCTGGTGGCGCTTGAGAAGGTGGTGGGCAGCTTGCCGGCGATTACGCATGTGGCGGCGCGTGCCGGTGACATTCGCCATTCGCGGGCGGATAACCAGCGGTTGCTGGCGCGGTTCGAGTTTCCGCAGGCGACGTCGATGGTCGAGGGCCTGGCCAAGCTTCTCGGTAAACACTGAGCCCCTGGGGGCGCTTTGCGCCCCTTTCGCGACGCAAGGCCGCTCCCACAGGGACAGCGTGCAGCCAATTGACTTGCGCTCAGTGTGGGAGCGGCCTTGTGTCGCGATGGGCTGCGCAGCAGCCCCAAAAATCACCCATGCCGCACAACCCTGCGCAGGCAATCCTCGGCCCCCAGTACCCGCCCATCCAAAGCGCGCACCTGCAATGTCTCGATGGCCTGCCCTTTGGCAGCCTCGAACAATTCAGAACGCGCTTCCCCCGCTTCAAACAGGTATCGCTCCCCCCACTGCCTCAAGCCAACCACCACCGGAAACACCGACAGCCCTTTCTCGGTCAGCACATATTCCTTGTAGGCAGAGCCATCCGATGCCGGCTGCAGCGCCAGTAATCCGCTCTCCACCAGCAGCTTGAGCCGCGAGGCGAGGATGTTCTTGGCCAGCCCCAGGTTCTTCTGAAATTCACTGAACCGCCGCAGCCCGTCAAAGGCATCGCGCAGGATCATCAGTGCCCAGCGATCACCCAGCACCTCCAGCGCCCGGGCTACGGGGCACTGCGCATTGTTTTCATCGAGCATGGGTCAAACCTGTGTTGATTATCTGGTTGCAGATTAAAACCACATTTGCTAAATAGCCAGTATGTGGTTTCAAATCGAAACCAGATGGACGAGGCCGGCCTTATGACACCTTCGCTGACACGCTGGATATTCCTGTTGCTTGCCACCACCAGCGCCATGGCGGTGGCGACGATTTACTTCGCCCAGCCTCTGCTCGAGTCGATGGCTGCCGACCTGGGGGTGGCGCAGCAGCAGATTGGCTGGGCGGTCGGCGCCACCCAGGCAGGCTACGCCCTCGGGCTACTGCTGATCGTGCCTCTGGGGGACTTGGTCGATCGCAAGCGCCTGTTGCTCGGGCAGTTGTTGTTCTCGGCGCTGGCGCTGGTCGGCGTGGGCATGGCGCCGAACTGGGCGATGTTACTGCTGGCCTTGGCCATTACCGGGCTGATGGCCGTCATGGTCCAGGTAATGGTGGCGCATGCGGCCAGCCTCGCCTCGCCTGGCGAGCAAGGGCAGGCCGTGGGCACCGTCACCAGTGGCATTGTGCTGGGGATTCTGTTGGCGCGGCTGGTGGCGGGCGGGCTAGCCGACCTGGCCGGTTGGCGAAGTGTTTATCTGGTTGCCGCAGGGCTGCTGATGTTACTGGCCGTGGTGCTGTGGCGCAGCCTGCCCAGCAGGCAGCCGTTGATGCACCGGCCTGGCTACCGGGCGATGCTCGTGTCCCAGTTCCGTTTGTATCGGGAAGACACGCTGCTGCGCCAGCGCGGGGTGTTTGGGGTATTGATCTTTGCCGCGTTCAGCGTGCTGTGGAGCGCCATGGTCATGCCCCTCAGTGCTGCGCCATTGGCTATGAGCCATACCGAAATTGGCCTGTTCGGCCTGGCAGGTGTTGCAGGTACTCTGGCGGCAGCGCGCGCCGGTCGCTTGGCCGACAGGGGGCTGGGAGAGCGCACCACCGGGTTGGCGCTGGCGCTGCTGACGCTGTCGTGGTTGCCCACCGCTTTTGTCGGGCAGTCCCTGATAGCCTTTGTGCTAGGCGTGCTGATGCTGGACTTTGCCGTGCAGGCGGTGCATGTCACCAACCAGAGCCTGTTACTGGTAGGGCGCGGCGCGATGGCCAGCCGCTTGATCGGTGCCTACATGTGCTGCTATTCGCTTGGCAGCGGGCTGGGGGCGGTGCTTGCGAGTTGGGTGCATGCCCATTGGGGGTGGGCTGCGGTGTGTGGGCTTGGCATGGCCTTCAGTGCGGCAGCGCTGGGCTACTGGCTCTGGTTGCAACGCGCGAGGGCGGCCGAAGCCGCCCTGCAGTGTTCAGGTCAGAACTTGTAGCCAAGGCCGACCATGTACACCCACGGGTCGACGTCGACGTCGACCTTGGTCTTGCTGTAACCCAGCGCGGTCGGGCCGTTGACGCTGGCCTTGGTGTCGATGTCGACATACCAGACCGAGGCGTTGACCAGCAGGTTGTCGGTCAGCATGTAATCCATACCCAGTTGGCCGGCGATACCTACCGAATCCTGCAGCTTGAGGTTGCTGAAGCCTTGTTGCTTGCGCGCGCTGCTCAGGTCTTCGTCAAAGAACAGGGTGTAGTTGATACCCACGCCGGCGTATGGCTGGAAACGCGAATTCGGCTCCATCGGGTAGTACTGCAGCGACAGGGTCGGTGGCAGTTGCTTGATGTCGGCCAGTTTGCCGTCCAGCCCGCCGCCCAGGCCTTTTACGCCGACGGTGTGCTTGAACGGGGTGGCTGCCAGCAGTTCCAGGCCGATGTGGTCGGTGAGCATGTAGGCAAAGGTCAGGCCCAGCTGGGTGTCGCTGTCCAGGGTCGCTTTAGTGCCCGACACTTTGTTGCCGTCGAACTTCAGGTCGCCGCTGCTCTCGTTCGGGGCAGTGGTGATTGCGCCTGCGCGCAAGATCATGTCCCCCGCCTGATAGGCGTGGGCGGCAGGGGCGGCGAGCGCAAGGGCCACAAGCGAGGCGCCGAGCAAGGACTTGTTCATGGAAGCTCCCAAAGGACGTTATTAATCGAGTAGTCCAATGGTACGGAGGTGGTTAAACAGAAAGTTTGACCCAGCTCAAAGAAGCGTCTTCACGAATTCGAAACAGTTCTCATCTCAGCTCATAAACATAGATTTTCTCGGCTTCCATCTGATAGCCGGCGTCGGCCAGTTCGCTGCTGGAGGCTCTAACCTGCAGCTTTCCCTCGATCCAGTAGGGCTGGTAGAGGTCTTCGACACGCACGCCCATCTCGCTGAAAATGTGCACGATCTGATTCGACGGTGGCGGCGGCACATGGATGCACGCACCGTAATAAGGGACCAGCAGGAATTCGGTGGTGCGGCCTTCTTCGCTGACCTCCAGTGGCACGATGTAGCCAGGCAGCTTGACCTGTTGGCCGTCGAGGCTTTTCACCACCGGGGCGTCGGGGGCCTGCTGACGCGCGGGCGGGGCAGATTCGGCAGCCAGGGCGTTGCTGAGCTGTGACATGTCGTGCAGCGGCGCCAGTTGTGGCGGGATGACTGGGGCGCCTTCGGGGATCAGGGCGGGCCAGTCCAGCTCCTTGGGTTCGGCGGCCCAAAGAGGCATCGCCACCAGCAACAGCAGGGCCAGCAGCATGCGCATGGCCGGCCTCTTCGCGGGCATGCCTGCTCCCACAGGTCCTCTACAAGGCCTGAGGCTAGTGGAGAACCCTGTGGGAGCGGGCGTGCCCGCGAAGCAGGCGGTGAGGTGTCTGATCATTACGCGCACTCAGAGGTGTATGGACAGGCCATCGGCCAGCGACTGCCGATAAGCCCGCCACGCCGGCACGCTGCCCATCAGCAACGCAGCCCCCAGGATGATAGCCAGCAAGGTCCATTCATGTGCGCTCGGCAGAGCCAGTGGCAAATACAAACCATAGTTGGCCTGCACGTACCCCTGCGTCAGGGCAATCCCCGCATACAGCAAGCCAAGCCCGGCCACGATCCCGACCGCTGCCAGTGACAGCGCTTCCAGTACCAGCAGCCCCGCGATATGCCACGGCCTGGCCCCGACCGACCGCAAGATCGCCATCTCCCGGCGGCGCTCGTTGAGGCTGGTGAGAATTGCCGTGAGCATGCCAATCAAGCCGGTCAGCACCACGAACAGCGAGACCACGAACAACGCTTGTTCCGCCGTGCCCATCAGGCTCCATAGCTCCTGTAGGGCCACGCCCGGGAGGATTGCCAGCAACGGCTCGCTGCGGTACTCGTTGATCTCGCGCTGCAGGCTGAAAGTCGCGATCTTGTTGTTAAGGCCCAGCATGAACGCGGTAATGGCTGCGGGTTGCAGGTCCATCGTGCGTGCCTGCTCGGCGCTGATGCGCCCAGCGCCACGGGCGGGTACGCCGTTGTGCCAGTCGATATGGATGGCCTGCATACCGCCCAGGCTGATATGCAGGGTGCGGTCGACCGGTGTGCCGGTGCGCTTGAGCACACCGACCACGGTGAATGGCTTGTCATCATGCTTGACCAGGCTGATGGCGGCCACGCCGTGGGCCAGCACCAGCTTGTCACCCAGCTTGTAGTGCAACGCCTCGGCCACTTCAGCGCCGAGCACCACCTCGAACGGGTCGCTGGCGAACTCACGCCCCTGGCTCAGTTCCAGATGCTGGCGGCGGCCGTACTGGTAATGGCTGAAGTAATCCGTCGTGGTGCCCATCACTCGGTAGCCGCGGTGCGAATCGCCCAGCGAGATCGGGATCGCCCATTTCACTCGCGGGTCCTGCGCATAGTGCTGGAAGCTTTCCCAACGGATGTTGTTGGTCGCGTTGCCAATGCGAAACACCGAATACAGCAGCAGGTTCACCGAACCGGAACGGGCGCCGACGATCAGGTCGGTGCCGCTGATGGTGCTGGCGAAGCTGGCGCGAGCTTCGGTGCGAACGCGCTCCACGGCCAACAGCAGGCACACCGAAAGGGCGATGGCAAAGGCGGTGAGAAAGGCGGTGAAGCGGCGGTTGGCCAGGCTGGCCAGGGCAAGGCGGAGCAGGTACATCAGGCCTCCCGGGGCTTGGCGGCGCGGTTGAGGTCGGCCAGGGAAAGGTGACGGTCGAACAGGGGCGCCAGGCTCTGGTCGTGGCTGACGAACAGCAAGCTGGTGCCGGCAGCGCGACACTCATCGAACAGCAGGCGGATGAACGCTTCGCGTGTGTCAGCATCCAGCGCCGAGGTCGGTTCGTCGGCAATCACCAGCTCCGGCTGACCGATCAGGGCGCGGGCAGCGGCGACGCGCTGCTGCTGGCCGATCGACAGGCTGTCGGCGCGGCGGGCGAGCAGGGCCGGGTCGTCCAGGCCCAAGTGGGCGAGCAGCGTGCTTGCGGCCTGGTCGACACTGCCGTGGCGCTGCTCGGCGCGTGCCTTGCGGCTGCGCGAGAAGCGGCAGGGCAGCTCGACGTTCTCACGTACCGAGAGGAATGGCAGCAAGTTGAACTGCTGGAAAATGTAGCCCGTGTGATCGACCCGAAAGCGGTCACGGGCACCCTGGCCCAGCTTGCCGAGGTCCTGCCCGAGCAACTGGATGCTGCCCTGCGCCGGCACGTTCACCCCGCCCAACAGGCCCAGCAAAGTGGTTTTGCCACTGCCGCTGGGGCCCTTGAGAAACAGGGCTTCACCCGCGTCCAGGTGGAATGCCGGAATAGCCAGCAGCGGCGGCTGACCTGGCCAGGCGAACACCAGGTCATGCAGTTCGATCAGCGGCTGGTTCATTCAGAAGGCGACCACTGCCTTGGCAGGCGTGGTTTCCACGCCTTTCTGGCCGTTGGGGCCGATCAGTTGCACGTTGATTTTCTGGGTGGCCGGGAAGGCCTTGAACAGGGGCGTCAGGTCGAACTGTGTGAGTTTTTCGGGGTTGGCGCAGGTCAGTTGGTAATGGACGCCGATGTCGCTGTGCGGGTGGCCATGCGCGTGTTCATCGTCATCGTCGTCAGCTTTCGCGGCGTCACCGAACAACGGGCTTTCCAGTTCCTGCTGTTCTTCCTTGCAGTGTGCTGCTGCAGAAAGGCCGAACAGCTTGAGGGGTTGTTCGAGTTGCTGGTGCACGGCAGCTACCTTGGCCTTGTCGGCATCACTGCTTGCGGCATGCTCGAAGCCCACCAGGTTCATCGCCGGGCTGTCCAGCTCCAGCTCAAGGGTGTTGCCATCGAGCACGACGTTGAGCTTGGCCACGCCATGCTCGTGGGCGCCGAGCGTACCATGGGCGTGATCATGATCATGGTCATCGTGGGCATGGGCCACGGCCAGTGGCAGCAAGGCGAAGGGCAGGGCGAGCAGCAGGCGACGCATGGACGACTCCGGAGCGGGCTGGAAGATTGAGTTATGTTATAACAACTTTTCTGCGCGCCGCCAGCCTGCGTGGCTAAGGTTTCATGTTGCGGTAGCATGGCTGCATTGACTTGGGCTCAAGGAACGCATCATGAGAATTCGTGGACAGATTGGTGACTGGCCGGTGGACCTGACCATCGAGCTGGCGCCTGAAGAGTGGGCGCAACTGGGTAAGCAAATCGAGGTGCCTGCAGTGGTTCAAGGTGCTGCGACGCCTACAGTGGCGGCACCGCGCCAGGATGACGGGCAATGGACCGCCGCGCGTGATGTGTTGCGCCTTGCCGGGCAGATGAGCGGGCCGGAGTTGCTGGACCGGCTGGAAGGGCTGGCGGGAAGCACGGCGGCAGGCAAACGGCTGCTGGTGCGCTTGCGGCACAGCAGTGAGGTGAAGGTGGAAAGTGGCGTGGATGCGCCGGTCTATCACTGGGTTGGGTGAATTGGTATTGCCTGTTCTGGCCTCTTCGCGGGCGCGCCCGCCCCCCACAGGATTTCACCGCGCTTGGGAGCTGTGCACACCTGTTGGAGCGGGCATGCCCGCGAACGAGGGCGAAGCCCTCGCAAATGCCACCAGGTCAGAACATCGCCGCCGATAGCTTGCGGCGATAAACGCCAACCAGCGGATGATCCCCCCCCAGCAGCTCGAACACCTGCAGCAACGCCTTCTGCGGCAGCCCGTTCTCGTAGCCACGGTTACGCTGGAACAGCTTCAGCAGCCCATCCAGCGCCGCTTCGTACTGCTGGCGCGCCAGCTGCTGAATGCTCAGCTGATAGGCCGCCTCGTCATCCTGCGGATTCTGCGCCAGGCGGCTTTTCAGGTCTGCCACTTCTGGCAGGCTGGCGGCCTGGCGCAGGAAGGTCAGCTGGGCCTTGGCCCCGGCCAGTGCAGCCTTGTGCTCGTCGGTCTTGACCGCATCCAGCACCACCTGGGCCTCGCCCAGCTCGCCACGTTCGGCCAGGCAGCGGGCGTACAGGATCAGCGCCTCGGCGTTGCTGTTGTCCTCACCCACCAGTGCCTGCAGCAACGCTTCGGCTTCGGCAAAGCGGCTTTCGGCAAACAGCGCCTTGGCCTGCTCCAGCGGCGAAGCGACGGGTGCAGCGGGCATCTGCACGTGCGGCTCGAGCATGGCGCGAATCGCCGATTCCGGCTGAGCCCCGGCAAAACCGTCCACCGGCTGGCCGTCCTTGAACAGCACGACGGTCGGCAGGCTGCGAATGCCGAACTGGGCAACCACCTGTTGCTCCACGTCGCAGTTGATCTTGGCCAGCAGCAGCTCGCCCTGGTAACCCTCGGCGATCTTGGCCAGCAACGGCATCAGTGCCTTGCAGGGCGCGCACCACTCGGCCCAGAAGTCCACCAGCACCGGCTTGTGGAAGGAGTTCTCGATTACCAGTTGCTGGAAGGTGGCATCGGTAGCGTCGAAAATGTAAGGCGTGTCTTGGGTCATCGCGACTCTCGCAAACTCGTGAATGGCACCACTATAAGGCGTCGCGGCTGGCGTGGTACAGGCTGACCCTGCGGAATTCGTGTGGCTCGGCCAGGTCCGGCAGGGTCAGCGCTTCGAGCACGCCCAGCTGTTGGTACAGCGGGTGGCAGAAGTTGCGTACGCGCGAGTCGGCCACCAGCGCTTGGCGGCCGCGGCCGAGGAAGGCGTCCAGCAGCGGCAGGTTGGCGCGGTCGTACAGCACATCGGCGACCAGGATCAGGTCGAAGCGGTCGTCCTCGGCAAAAAAGTCACTGCTGTAATTAAGCTCGACCCCATTCAGCGCGGCATTGGCGCGGCAGGCATCGAGGGCCAGCGGGTCGAGGTCGCAGGCCACCACTTCCAATGCACCGGCGCGCGCGGCGGCAATACCGGCGATACCTGAGCCGGCGCCAAAGTCCAGCACGCGCTTGCCGGCCACCCACTCCGGGCGCTCGGCCAGGTAGCGGGCCATGGCCAGGCCACTGGCCCAGCAAAAACTCCAGTAGGGCGGCTCTTCAAGGATGCGCCGGGTTTCTTCGCTGCTGAAGGCGCGGTCCATGTTCTGGTCGTCGATCAACCACAGCTTCAGGTCACAGCCGGGCAGCTCGCTGACGATCAGGCGCGCTTCGCCGATCAGGCCGCTGAGGGCCTGTTGCAGGGCCACGGGTACCACTTACGGCGCCTTCTCGAAACGCAGCGGGCCGGTGGCTTGGGTTTGGGCCTGGCTGATACGCACCGGTGGCAGGTGCATGATCAACTGGCCGGAGCTGCTGGCGCGGCCACGCAGCTCGACCCGCGCGCCGGCCGGGAACGCTTCGGGGTTGAAGCGCAGGTGGTAGGGCAGGGCCTGGCCGGTGCCGGTCAGGTTGCTGCTGGCCAGCAGGCGTTGCGGGCGGTCGCGTTCGTCGATGACCAGCAAGGCCAGTTCCACGTCGGCACCTGCCGGGATTTCCAGCAAGGTGCCGCTCAGTTCGCGCTGGTAGGCCGGCAGCGGGCCCAGTACTTCGGCCGGTTTGGCCGAGCGGGTTGGCGTGGGCGCCGGGGGCGTATCGGTTTTCGGCCTGTCGCTGCCGCAGGCAGCGAGCAGGGCGGCGCAGCACAGCACAACGAGCGCTCGGTAGTGCATGGGGTCGTCCTTCACGGGCAGATTTCCCATGGATGTTAACCCCTTTGGCTTGTCTTGCCAGTGCAATGCGCTACCATGGCCCTCCCTTTTTTTGTTGCCTGCCACCATGCACTGTCCCTTTTGCGGTGCCAACGACACCAAGGTCATTGACTCTCGCCTCGTTGCCGAGGGCGAGCAGGTGCGCCGCCGCCGCGAATGCGTGGCCTGTGGCGAGCGCTTCACCACCTTCGAAACCGCCGAACTGGTGCTGCCCCGGCTGATCAAGCAGGACGGCACGCGCCAGCCTTTCGACGAAGAAAAGCTGCGCGCCGGCATGCAGCGGGCGCTGGAAAAGCGCCCGGTCAGCGTCGAGCGCCTGGAAGCGGCGCTGGCGCACATCAAAAGCCGCTTGCGTGCCACTGGCGAGCGCGAAGTCAAATCGCTGGTGGTGGGAGAAATGGTCATGGCCGAGCTGCGCAAGCTCGACGAGGTGGCCTATATCCGCTTTGCCTCGGTGTACCGACGCTTCCAGGACCTCGACGAGTTCCGCGAAGAAATCGACCGCCTGGCCCGTGAGCCGGCTAAAGAGTGAACATGCCCAGCCAAGCCGCCATCCTTGACGCCCACTACATGGCCCGCGCGCTGCAGCTGGCGCGTAAGGGCGTGTACACCACCCACCCCAACCCGCGCGTAGGTTGCGTGATCGTGCGCGATGGCGAAGTGGTGGGCGAAGGCTGGCATGTGCGTGCTGGCGAGCCACATGCCGAGGTGCATGCCCTGCGCCAGGCCGGTGAGCGTGCCCGTGGCGCCTGTGCATACGTTACCCTCGAGCCGTGCAGCCACCATGGCCGCACGCCGCCGTGCGCCGAAGCACTGGTGAAGGCTGGCGTGGCGCGGGTGGTGGCAGCCATGCAGGACCCTAACCCGCAAGTGGCGGGGCAGGGCCTGCGGCGCCTGGCCGAGGCTGGCATCGAAGTGGCCAGTGGCGTGCTCGAAGCCGAGGCCCGCGCGCTCAACCCAGGCTTTCTCAAGCGTATGGAACACGGCCTGCCGTTCGTGCGCGCCAAGCTGGCCATGAGCCTGGATGGCCGCACCGCGATGGCCAGCGGCGAAAGCCAGTGGATCACCGGCCCCGCTGCCCGTTCGGCGGTGCAGCGCCTGCGTGCCCGTGCCAGCGTGGTGCTGACCAGCGCTGCCAGTGTGCTGGCCGACAATGCGCGCATGACCGTACGTGGCGCCGAGCTGGGCCTGGACGCCGAAACCACCGCCTTGGCACTCAGCCGCACCCCGCTGCGAGTGCTGGTCGATGGCCGCCTGCGCCTGCCACTGGCTGCGCCGTTCTTCCTGGCCGGCCCGGCACTGGTGGTGACCGCTGTCGCAGATGACCCGCGCTATGCCGCTGCCGGCCACGAACTGCTCAGCTTGCCGGGCGACAATGGCCAGGTCGACCTTGCGGCGCTGTTGCAGGCCCTGGCCGCCCGCGGCGTCAACGAAATCCTCCTGGAAGCCGGTGCCGGCCTGGTCGGCGCCTTTGCCCGCCAAGGCCTGATCGACGAGTATCAGCTGTTCGTCGCTGGCACCTTCCTCGGCTCCGACGCCCGCCCATTGCTGGAGTGGCCGCTGGACAAGATGAGCGAAGCGCCGCGATTGAAAATTACCGAAATGCGCGCAGTGGGCGATGACTGGCGGGTCACGGCCATCCCCCTGCCGGCGCCCGGCGTATAATGCCGGGCTTGCCCCGTGCAAACCGTTTTTGAGGAAGACCCCATGTTCACCGGCATCATCGAATCCATCGGCACCATCCGCAGCCTCACCCCCAAGGGGGGGGATGTGCGCGTCCACGTCGACACCGGCAAGCTTGACCTGGGCGACGTCAAGCTCGGCGACAGCATCGCCGTCAACGGTGTGTGCCTGACCGCCGTCGAACTGCCGGGCAATGGCTTCTGGGCCGATGTCAGCGTCGAAACCCTCAAACGCACCGCATTCATCGACCTCAAGAGCGGCAGCAAGGTCAACCTGGAAAAGGCCCTGACCCCCACCACCCGTCTGGGCGGGCACCTGGTCAGCGGCCATGTCGACGGCGTCGGCGAAATCATCTCGCGCAGCGATAACGCCCGCGCCATCCAGTTCCGTGTGCGTGCACCCAAGGAGCTGGCCAAGTACATCGCCCACAAGGGTTCGATCACCGTCGACGGCACCAGCCTGACGGTCAATGAGGTCAATGGCGCCGAGTTCGAGCTGACCATTGTCCCGCACACCCTGTCCGAAACCATCATGGCCGACTACCGCGCAGGGCGTCGGGTAAACCTTGAGGTCGACCTGCTGGCCCGTTACCTGGAGCGCTTGCTGCTGGGTGACAAGGCTGCCGAACCGAGCAAGGGCAGTGGCATTACCGAAAGCTTCCTGGCCGCCAACGGCTTCTTGAAATCCTGATTGAGAAGGGGGTGCCGCGTGGCGCTCAACAGCATCGAAGAACTGGTCGAAGACATCCGCCAGGGCAAAATGGTCATCCTCATGGATGACGAAGACCGCGAGAACGAAGGCGATATCATCATGGCGGCCGAATGCTGCCTGCCCGAACATATCAACTTCATGGCCAAGCACGCCCGTGGCCTGATCTGCATGCCGATGACCCGCGAGCGTTGCGAAACGCTGAAGCTGCCGCTGATGGCGCCGCGCAACGGCTCGGGCTTCGGCACCAAGTTCACCGTATCGATCGAAGCCGCCGAAGGCGTCACCACCGGCATTTCCGCCGCCGACCGAGCACGCACCGTGCAGGCCGCCGCTGCCAAGGACGCCAAGGCCGAAGACATCGTCAGCCCTGGCCACATCTTCCCGCTGATGGCCCAGCCCGGCGGTACCCTGGCCCGTGCCGGCCACACCGAAGCCGCCTGCGACCTCGCACGCATGGCCGGTTTCGAGCCAAGCGGCGTGATCTGCGAAGTGATGAACGACGACGGCACCATGTCGCGTCGCGCCGAGCTGGAAGTGTTCGCCGCCGAGCACGGCTTGAAGATCGGCACCATCGCCGACCTGATCCACTACCGCATGATCCACGAGCGCACCGTGCAGCGTGTTTCCGAGCAGCCGGTGGAGAGCGAGCTGGGCGAGTTCAACCTGGTCACCTACCGCGACGCGGTCGAAGGCGACGTGCACATGGCCCTGACCCTGGGCAAGATCTGCGCCGAAGAGCCTACCCTGGTGCGTGTGCACAACATGGACCCGCTGCGCGACCTGTTGCTGGTCAAGCAGCCAGGCCGCTGGAGCCTGCGTGCTGCCATGGCTGCCGTGGCCGAGGCTGGCAGTGGCGTGGTGCTGCTGCTGGGTCACCCGCTGGACGGCGACGTGTTGCTGGCCCACATCCGCGAAAGCGCGGGCGATGCACCCGCCAAGGCACCGACTACCTACAGCACCGTGGGTGCCGGTTCGCAGATCCTGCGCGACCTCGGTGTGCGCAAGATGCGCCTGATGAGTTCGCCGATGAAGTTCAACGCGATATCCGGATTCGATCTGGAAGTTGTAGAATACGTGCCCTCCGAGTGACTTGAGGCGGCATTGACGCCCTCTGCTCGAGTCCAGACCCCTGTCGAGGCCGCTTGTATGCGGCCTCGCTCTTGAAGATGAGAATATCGGAATGACCCTGAAGACCATCGAAGGTACCTTCATCGCCCCCAAAGGTCGCTATGCTTTGGTGGTTGGCCGCTTCAACAGCTTCGTCGTTGAAAGCCTGGTAAGCGGTGCCGTTGATGCCCTGGTACGCCACGGTGTCAGCGAAAGCGACATCACCATCATCCGTGCCCCGGGCGCATTTGAAATCCCGCTGGTAGCACAGAAGGTCGCCCAGCAAGGCGCCTACGACGCGATCATCGCCCTGGGCGCCGTGATCCGTGGCGGTACCCCGCACTTTGAATACGTGGCGGGCGAATGCACCAAGGGCCTGGCCCAGGTGTCCATGGAGTTCGGTGTTCCAGTGGCCTTCGGCGTACTGACCGTCGACTCCATCGAGCAAGCCATCGAGCGTTCCGGCACCAAGGCCGGCAACAAAGGTGCTGAAGCTGCCCTGTCCGCACTGGAAATGGTCAGCCTGCTGGCGCAGTTGGAGGCCAAGTGATTAGCGACGAAAGCGATCGTTTCAACCCGCGCGATCCAAAACCTGCGGATGCCGGCAAGCCCTCGAAGAGCGCCAAGCGCCGCGAAGCCCGCAAGCTCGCGACCCAGGCACTGTACCAGTGGCACATGGCGCAGCATTCGCTGAACGAGATCGAAGCGCAGTTCCGGGTGGATAACGATTTCACCGATGTCGACGGTGCCTATTTCCGTGAAATCCTGCATGGGGTTCCGGCAAGCAAGGGCGAAATCGACAAGGCCCTGGCGCCTTGCATGACCATGACGCTGGAAGAGCTCGACCCGGTCGAGCTGGCCGTGCTGCGTCTGTCCACCTGGGAGTTCATCAAGCGCGTCGACGTACCGTACCGCGTAGTGATCAACGAAGGTGTCGAGCTGGCCAAGGTCTTTGGTGCCACCGACGGCCACAAGTTCGTCAACGGCGTGCTGGACAAGCTGGCTCCGTCGCTGCGTGAAGCCGAAGTCAAGGCGAACAAGCGCTGATTCTGGCGCTGCCGAGCCATGGGTGAGTTCGAGCTGATCAACCATTACTTCGCCGCCGCGCCTTGTGCGCAGGGCGGCGAAGGCGTGGCCCTGGGTATCGGCGACGATTGCGCCCTGCTGGCCCTTCCCCCCGGTGAGCAACTGGCGGTGTCGACCGACACCCTGGTCGCCGGGGTGCATTTTCCCGCTGTTTGCGATCCGCTGCTGCTTGGCCAGCGTTCGTTGGCCGTGGCCGCCAGTGACCTGGCCGCCATGGGTGCAGCTGCGATCGGCTTCACCCTCGCCCTGACCTTGCCTGATGTTGGCCCTGACTGGCTGGCAGCCTATGCTGACGGCCTCAGCCGCATGGCCCACCGTTGCCGCATGAGCCTGATCGGGGGTGACACTACCCGAGGCCCGCTGAGCATAACCGTTACCGTGTTTGGCCGTGTACCGACAGGCCAGGCGTTGCGCCGTAGCGGTGCACGGCCAGGCGACCTGCTGTGCGTTGGCGGAGTGCTGGGCAAGGCGGCCGGCGCGCTGCCGCTGGTGCTGGGCGAGCGCGAGGCGCCTGCTGAACAGGCCGAGCCGCTGCTGGCCCATTACTGGTCGCCAATGCCGCAGCTCACCCTCGGAACGCTGCTGCGTGGTCGGGCCACGGCGGCGCTGGACATCTCTGACGGCCTGCTCGCTGATTGCGGGCACATCGCCAAGGCGTCCGGCGTTGCGCTGGAGGTGAACCTGGCCCAGGTGCCAGTGTCTCCTGCTGTAGAGGCTTTCCTCGGCCGCGAAGCAGCAGTGCAGGCAGCCCTCGCCGGTGGCGATGATTACGTGCTGGCCTTTACGCTGCCGCCTGAGGCGCTGGCGCCCTTGGCTGATCTTGGCGTGGTCGAGGTGCATACCATTGGTCGTGTGCTCGAAGGGCAGGGCGTCACCTTGCGCGACGTGCAGGGCCGGGACATCACCCCCGTTCAGCGGGGCTATCAACACTTTAGGGAGACACCGTGACCGATCACCCCAATCAGGTGCCTGCGGAGTTTGTTCCGCCTTCGGTCTGGCGCAACCCGTGGCACTTCATCGCTTTTGGCTTCGGTTCGGGTACCTTGCCCAAGGCCCCGGGTACCTGGGGTTCGCTGGTGGCCATACCGTTCATCCCGTTGTGGCAGATGCTGCCTGACTGGGGCTACTGGCTGTTGCTGGGCGTAAGCATGCTGTTTGGCTTCTGGTTGTGCGGCAAAGTCGCCAATGACTTGCGCGTACACGACCATGAAGGCATTGTCTGGGATGAGATTGTCGGCATGTGGATCACCCTCTGGCTGGTGCCGGAGGGCTGGCAGTGGTTGCTGGCTGGGTTCCTGATGTTCCGCTTCTTCGACATCCTCAAGCCATGGCCGATCCGCTGGATCGACCGCCATGTGCACGGGGGTGTCGGCATCATGCTCGACGATATCCTGGCCGGCGTGTTTGCCTGGCTGGGCATGCAGGTTCTGGTGTGGGCGGTTGCCTGAACAGGGAGCGCGTGAATGGCCATAAGGACGTTGCTGTTGGCAGTGCTGCTGAGCGTTGCCCCATGGGTGGCAGCTGCTGAAGGCGTGCCCAAGCAGATCCACCTGGTCAGTGAAGAATGGCTCGATTACACCAACGCTGACGGTACCGGGGTGGCCTGGGACGTACTGCGCAAGGTGTTCGAGCCGGCAGGGGTCCAGGTGGTGACCCAGAGCGCGCCCTACAGCCGTGCAGTCGGGCTGGTCAAACGCGGCGAAGCCGATGCCTGGGTGGGCTCGTACAAGCAAGAGAACGACGACAACCTGTACCCACGCTGGCACTTCGACGTCGACCACATCTACGCCTTGGGGCTTGCCAGCAAACCTGTGCCCACTGCGCAGGAGGTGGGCAAGTATCGCCTGGCCTGGGTGCGTGGCTACGATTACGGCAGCTACCTGCCAGATGTGCATGAATTCCGTGAAATTCAGCGCCGCGAAGGCATTCTGCCGATGCTCGAGCATGACCGGGTGGACTTCTACATTGATGCGCTGACCGAAGTCAATTACGTCCTCAGCCAGTCATCCCACCCCGAGCGCTTCCGCCTTAACCATGTGGCCGAATTACCGCTGTACCTGGCGTTTGCGCACAATGGCCAGGCCAAGGCCCTGAGTGACCTGTTCGACAAGCGCATGGACGAACTGGTGCGCAGCGGCGAGCTGAAGCCGATTTTCGAGCACTGGAAACAGCCGTACCCGTTCACTGCAGACAGCAAACCCCATTGAAGCAGGGGCGCTTCGCACTCCATCGCCGGCAAGCCAGCGCCCACAGGATCACTGCGGCTTCGGATCCTGTGAAGTACCTGTGGGAGCCGGCTTGCCGGCGATAAGGCCGGGCCTGGTGAACCTAAGCATCGAACTTTTCGATCTTAACCCGCGGTATTCAGCCCGCCCACAGCCTGCAACCGGCTGATACAATCGGCCCACGAGAAATTTCCAACTTATTCCAGGAGCACAACGTGCCCGTCGTCTTTGTTGCCGCCTCTAAACTCCCGACGCCATTCGCGACCTTCACCATGCACGGCTTCCTCGACGAAGCCACTGGCCGCGAGCACGTAGTGCTCAGCCTGGGTGACATTGCGGATGGCCAGCCGGTGCTGGGGCGCCTGCACTCCGAGTGCCTGACCGGCGACGCCCTGTTCAGCCAGCGCTGTGACTGCGGTTCGCAGCTGGAAGCCGCGCTGCAGGCGATCGCCCGTGAAGGCCGTGGGGTATTGCTGTACCTGCGTCAGGAAGGCCGTGGCATCGGCCTGTTGAACAAGATTCGCGCCTACGAGCTGCAGGATGGTGGCGCCGATACCGTCGAAGCCAATGAACGCCTGGGCTTTGCCGCCGACCAGCGCGACTACGCCATCTGCTTGCCGATGCTGGAGCACTTGGGCGTGAAAGCCCTGCGCCTGATGACCAATAACCCGCGCAAGGTCAAAGCCCTGACCGACATGAATATCGTGGTTGCCGAACGTGTGCCGCTGCACACCGGCCACAACCCGCACAACCGTTACTACTTGGCGACCAAGGCCGGTAAACTCGGCCACATGCTGGGCAATGAACACCAGGGCGAGGTGCCCCAGGCGTGACCCGCGCCGAGGTCAAGCGGCGCCTGGCACTGGCCTGGTGGCAGTACCTGGCTGTGGGCCTGGTGCCGCTGCCGGTCATGGCCTGGGCCTTTGGTGGTGGTGACGCGCTGATCCCGGTGCTGGCCATGCCACTGTTCATCGCCGGCGCGGCGACCATGTTCCTCAGCCTGCCGCGCTTCGGCGCTTACAAGCGCGCACTGATCGCCACCTCCAAGGTGCTCGGCACGGGCGAAGAGCCCGCTGCCTGGATCGAACTGGCGCGGGTGCGGCGCATGGCCATGCTGTACGCCTGCTTGCCGGCCTGGGTCGCCGCACTGTCTGTACTGGTCGGCCTGGAGGCGGTGCCGCAGATCCTGCTGGCGTTGTCCACCGTGGTGGTGCTGTACCTCTATCGCATTCCGCGCCAACTGGGCTGATGCGCTTTCTCCCTGGCCTGCTGGCGCTGTTCGCCTGTACCGCGCTGGCCGCTGACCCCTTGCGGGTGGTCAGCCTGGCGCCTTCGATGACTGAAATCATGCTTGAACTGCAGGCCGACGACCTGCTGGTCGGCGTGCTCGACGGTGGCGAACGGCCGGCAGCCCTGCGCGACCTGCCCTCGGTAGGGCGCCAAGGTCAACTGGACATGGAGCGCCTGCTCAGCCTGCGCCCTGACTTGCTGCTGCTCTGGCCGGGCAGCGTGCCACCTGCCCAGCGCGACCAGCTCAAGCGCCTGGGCATTGCCACCTTCAGTGCAGAGCCCCGTGACATCGACCAGTTGATCGCGCAGATCGAAGCCATCGCCGAGCGTATCGGCCGTGCCGGGCAAGGCCATCAATATGCCCAGGCCCTGCGGGAACGGCTGCGGCAGCTGCGCCAGCAGTACCGGCGTGACGAGCCCTTGCAGGTGTTCTATCAGGTGTGGGACCAGCCGTTGTACACCCTGGGTGGCCGGCAGGTGGTGAGCGATGCCCTGGCCGTGTGCGGGGCGCGCAATGTGTTCGCCGACCTCAGCCAACCAGCGCCGCAGGTGAATGTGGAGTCTGTGCTGCTGCGAAATCCACAGGTCATCCTGGCGGGTGATCAAGCGCAACTGGCAAGCTGGAAGGCCTGGCCGCAACTGCGTGCGGTTGCCGATGGCAGTTTGCTGGTGATACCCGACAAAGGCATTGAGCGGCCCAGTGGGCAGATGATCGAAGCCACCGCCCGTTTGTGCGCAGTGCTCGCGGCTAAAGCGCCGGCGTCCAGGTAACGCTGAACAGCAGCGTACGGCCTTCTTCACGGTAGGGGTGATAGGCCCCCTCATAACTGTACAGGGCGCGGCTGTAAGACCGGTCCAGCAGGTTATCCAGCTTCGCTTCCAGTTTCAGTTCATCAGTGGCGGCCCAGCTACCGCGCAGACCGAGCACACCATAGCCGCCGATGCGGTTGCGGTTGGCCTCATCGTCGTAGCTGCCGCTGACCGCTTGCCAGCTTGCCCCCGCGGTGAAACGCCCGAGCTCACGGTCCAGATCCAGGCTTAACGTGCGGCGTGCACGGCGGGCGAGAGTGTGGCCGCTCTCACGGTCACGCGGGTCGATCAGTGCCAGGCCCAGCTGGCTGCCAGGCGCCCCACTGTTGCGCCAATGCCATTTCGAAACCGTTGATCTGTGCCGAGGCCACGTTGCGGGGTACCGAGTCCTGGCCAAACACGATCGCATCGCGCAGATCGGTGCGGTATAGCGAGGCTTCCAGGCGGCTGTGCGTCGTCAGTTGGCTGCGCCATTGCAGCTCGTAGCTTCTGGAGTGCTCGGGGTCCAGGTCCGGGTTGCTGAACTGGGGGTAATAGAGGTCGTTGAAGGTTGGCGCCCTAAAGCCCTCGCTGTAGGACAGCAGCACATCATTCTGTGCGTTCAACGGTACGCTCAGGCTGCCGCTCCAGGTGGTCTGGCCGCCGAACTGCTGGTTACGGTCATGGCGCACACCCACTTCGGTGGAAAAGTGCTCGCCCTGGTAGCGGTGCTGGACGAAAACGGCGCGGTTCCAGCGGCTGTCTTCGGTGAAGTCGGTGCTGGCGTGCACGCGGTCTTCGTACCAGTCGCCACCCAGCAGCAGGCTGTTCCGCTCGCCCAGGGCCAGGTCGTTCTGCCAGGTGACTTGATCACGGTAGGTGTTGAACACGAAGCGTTCGGCGCTGAGCTTGTCGCGCTTGTCGTCGCGGTTCTCGCTGTGGGCCAGTTCCAGCCGCGAATGCCAGGCGTCGGTGAGTTGGGCATCGAAGTAGCTGCCCAGGCTGCTGACGCTGAAATCGGTGTACGGCTGTTGGCCGAAGCTTTCGAAGGTGACCGGGTCGAAGCCGCCGAACGGGTTGTCGTACTCGCTGCGGCCACGGCTGTCGAGCAGGTTCAGGCCGGCCTCGAAGCGTTCGCCAAAGGTGTGGCTCAGGCTCAGGTTGAATGCCTTGTTGCGGTAGGCGTCGTGGTCGCCATCGCTGGCGAAGGACGGCCCGGTCGAGTCGATGCCGGCCGTTTCATCCAGGCTGGCGCCAAGGTTGAAGCGGGTCGCGTCGCTGCCGCCAGAAAGCCCCAGGCTGCGCTGGAATGTCTGGTTGCTGCCGGCGGCCATGCGCAGGCGCGGCTGCAGGCCGGGGCCATTGCTGCGACGGGTGAAGATCTGGATTACCCCGCCAATGGCGTCGCTGCCGTACACCGCCGAGCGCGAGCCGCGCAGCACTTCCACCCGCTCGATCTGGTCGACGTTCAGAAACTGCAGGCCGCTGTCGCCAGAGGTAGCGTTGGCAATGCGCACCCCATCGACCAGCACCAGGCTTTGTGCCGCCTTGGTGCCGCGGATGAAGATGCCAGGCAGGCTGCCCCGGCCACCGGTTGGCGCCACTTGCACGCCGGGCACGCGGCTGAGCAGGTCGGTGACGCTGGCGGGTTGCAGGCGATCGATGTCAGTACGGGTGAAGACGGTGTTGGCAGCGCTGGTGGCGGTGCGCGACTCGACCTGGCGGCTGGCGCTGATCAGCACGTCGGGGAGCTTGAGGGCGTCGTCGCGCTCGGCGGCTAGCAGGAGTGTGGGGGCACAGAGTAGTGCGGCACAGGCGGATGTTTTCATGGGCAGCCCCAAAGTATTCGCGGGACAAGCCCGCTCCCACAGGATTGTCAATGTTCTCGAAAAGCGTGATGGACCTGTGGGAGCGGGCTTGCCCCGCGAATGGGCCGCAAAGCGGCCCCAGGGATTACAGGCCGAGCCTGGCCATGCGGGCTTTTACCGAAGCTTCGATCCCGGCCGCATCCAGCCCGCACTCAGCCAGCATCTGCGCAGGCTTGGCATGCTCGACGTAGATGTCGGGCAAGCCCAGGTGCAGCAGCGGCTTGAGCACTGCCTGGCTGGCAAGGAACTCGCCCACCGCTGCACCCGCGCCACCCATGATGGCGTTCTCTTCAATGGTTACCAGCAGCCCGTGGCTGCCAGCCAGTTCAAGCACCAAGGCTTCGTCCAGCGGCTTGACGAAGCGCATGTCGACCACCGTGGCGTTGATCTGCTCGGCCACCTGCATGGCCTCGGTCAGCTGCACGCCGAACACCAGCAGGGCGACTTTCTCGCCTTGGCGGCGAACCACGCCTTTGCCGATTTCCAGTGGGTCCAGATCGCCACTGATCGGCGCATTCGGGCCGGTACCGCGCGGATAGCGCACGGCTGCCGGGCCGTTGTACAGGTGTCCGGTGCTGAGCATCTTGCGCAGCTCGTTCTCGTCGCTCGGGGTCATCACCAGCATGCCCGGGATGCAGCGCAGGTAAGACAGGTCGTAGCTGCCTGCGTGGGTCGGGCCGTCTTCGCCAACCAGGCCGGCGCGGTCGATGGCGAACAGCACGTCGAGGTTCTGCACCGCTACATCGTGGATCAGCTGGTCGTAGGCACGCTGCAGGAAGGTGGAGTAGATCGCCACCACCGGCTTGCTCCCTTCGCAGGCCATGCCGGCTGCCAAGGTCACGGCATGTTGCTCGGCGATCGCCACGTCGAAGTAGCGCTCCGGGTAACGCTCGCTGAAGTCGACCAGGTCCGAGCCTTCCTTCATCGCCGGGGTAATACCCACAAGGCGGTTGTCGGCAGCGGCCATGTCGCACAGCCACTGGCCGAACACGGCGGAGTATTTCGGGCCGCTGACGGTCTTCGGCGCGGCAGGCTTGTCGGCCGGCTCCAGCTTGGTGATGGCGTGGTAGCCGATCGGATCGACCTCGGCCGGGGCGAAGCCCTTGCCCTTTTTGGTCACCACATGCAGGAACTGCGGGCCCTTCAGGTCACGCATGTTGCGCAGGGTGGCGATCATGGTCGGCAGGTCATGGCCGTCGATCGGGCCGATGTAGTTCCAGCCCAGCTCTTCGAACAGCGTACCCGGCACCAGCATGCCTTTGGCGTATTCCTCGGTGCGGCGGGCGATTTCCCAGGCGCCCGGCAGGCGCGACAGCACTTTCTTGCTGCCTTCGCGCATGCTCGCGTAGGTGCGGCTGGAGAGAATCTTGGCCAGGTAGTTGGACAGGCCGCCGACATTGCGCGAAATCGACATGTCGTTGTCGTTGAGGATCACCAGCATGTCGGCGTTGACTTCCTGGGCGTGGTTCAACGCCTCGAAGGCCATGCCGGCAGTCAGCGCACCGTCGCCGATCACCGCGATCGACTTGCGTGCGCTGTTCTGCAGACGGGCGGCAATGGCCATGCCCAATGCGGCGCTGATCGAGGTGCTGGAGTGGCCGACGCCAAAGGTGTCGTACTCGCTTTCGCTGCGGCGCGGGAAGGCGGCGATGCCGTCCTTCTGGCGCAGGCTGAGCATGCGGTTACGGCGCCCGGTGAGGATTTTGTGCGGGTAGGCCTGGTGGCCCACGTCCCACACCAGCCGGTCGTCCGGGGTGTCGA
Organism: Pseudomonas sp. PvP089; assembly: GCF_017875165.1. NCBI lineage: Bacteria > Pseudomonadati > Pseudomonadota > Gammaproteobacteria > Pseudomonadales > Pseudomonadaceae > Pseudomonas > Pseudomonas sp. PvP089. The sequence continues at coordinate 5,742,264 of NZ_JAGGME010000001.1, read as the reverse complement.
ACACGTAGTGCAGGGCGATGGTCAGCTCGATCACGCCCAGACCGGCACCAAAATGCCCACCGGTCTGACCCACGGTGTAGAGCAGTTCCTGGCGCAGTTCGTCGGCCAGGGTCTCCAGGTCGGCTTCGGCCAACCGGCGCAGGCCGACAGGCGTGTCAGCGCGGTCGAGCAACGGCGTGACCGGGCGTTCGCGGGGGATCTCTTGAAACGTCGTGGGCATCAGGCGAGTCGTTATAGGTGTGTGAAGACGCGGCAGTTTACCCCATTGTAGGAAATACTGCCCATTCAGACGGGTGTCGCACGGGGCTGCTGTGCAGCCCATCGCCGGCAAGCCAGCTCCCACAGGATCTTCACATATCACAGGCCGCTGAGGTACCTGTGGGAGCTGGCTTGCCGGCGATGGGGCGCGCAGCGGCCCCAATCAATCAGTTACGGCGTTCGACGATGTAGCGGGCCAAGGCCCGCAGCGGCTCGGCCGTTTCCCCGAACCCTTGTAGTGCGACCAGCGCCTGGTCGCGCAGTTCGGTTGCGTAGGCCTTGGCCGCTTCCAGGCCCAGCAGGGCCGGGTAGGTCGGTTTGTCACGTGCTATGTCGGCACCCTGGCGTTTGCCCAGGGTGGCGGTGTCGCTTTCCACATCGAGGATGTCGTCCTGCACCTGGAATGCCAGGCCAATGGCCTGTGCATACACCTGCAAGGCATCCAGCTGCGCCTGTTCGGCACGGGCACTGGCCAGGGCGCCGAGGCGTACGCTGGCCTCGATCAGTGCGCCGGTCTTGTGCCGGTGCATGAACTCCAGTGCCTGCTGGTCCAGCTTCAGGCCTACCGAACCGAGGTCGATGGCCTGGCCGCCGACCATGCCTGCCGGGCCGGCGGCCTTGGCCAGGGCCTGGACCATGGTCAGGCGTACGCTGTCGGCCTGCGGGCTGAGGCCCGGGTCGAGCAGGGCACTGAACGCCAGGCTCTGCAAACCGTCGCCCGCCAGGATGGCGCAGGCTTCGTCGAACGCTTTGTGGGTAGTGGGTTGGCCGCGACGCAGGTCGTCATCGTCCATGGCTGGCAGGTCGTCATGCACCAGCGAGTAGGCGTGGATCAGTTCGACCGCGCAGGCCGCGCCGTTGGCCTGTTCGGCCGGGGCGCCCAAGGCTTCGCAGGCCGCGTAGGCCAGCAGCGGGCGTACGCGCTTGCCGCCGTTCATCACGCTGTAGCGCATGGCGGCGTAAAGGCGTTCCAGCTCTTTGGACGGGGCAACGAACAGCCGTTCGAGGGCCGCGTCGACCCGCGCCTGGCAGCTGGCCTGGTAGGTGCCGATCATGCTTCCGGCTCCGCGTCGAAGGGCTGCGCGGCCAGTTCGCCGTCGCGTTCCAGCAGGATCTGCACCTTCTGTTCGGCCTGGGCCAGTGCACCCTGGCAATCACGGGTCAGGGCGATGCCTTGCTCGAAGGCGGCCAGCGACTCTTCCAGCGACAACTCGCCGTTCTCCAGGCGCTCGACCAGTGCTTGCAGGTCTGCGAGGGATTGCTCGAAATCGAGGGAGGCTTTTTTGCGGGCCATGGCGACTTTCTCGGTGGCATTCAGAACGGCGCGACACTAGCAGAGCGGGGCGGGGGGAGCAAACTTCCCGGGCAATGCGGTTGGATTTGCCGGCCTCTTCGCGGGTAAACCTCCACAGGTATTACACCGGTTCTAAACCCGGCGCGGACCCTGTGGGAGCGGGCAAACCCGCGAATAGCCTCAAGGCGGCCTATCAGGCCGGCTCTGCTTCCCGTTCCAGCATCGCCTCGCGGTACCGCGCCAGCTCCTCGATGGTCAGCACCGGCAAGTTGTACTGCCGCGCATAAACCGCCACCTGCTCGCCACGCGCCATGCTGCCATCGGGGTTCATCAGCTCGCACAGCACCGCCGCCGGGCGCAGGCCGGCCAGGCGCGCCAGGTCCACCGAGCCTTCGGTGTGCCCACGGCGGGTCAGCACCCCGCCATTGCGGGCGCGCAGCGGGAACACATGCCCCGGGCTGACGATATGGCGCTGTTCGGCGCTGGAGCGCAGTGCCGCGCCAATGGTGGTGATGCGGTCCTGGGCAGAAACCCCGGTGGTGATGCCTTCTGCCGCCTCGATGGTAACGGTGAAGCCGGTGCCGTGGCGGGCCTGGTTGTTCTGCACCATTGGCGCCAGTTGCAGTGCGTCGACGGTGGCTTCGTCCAGGCACAGGCAGACGATGCCGCTGCAGTCGCGAATCATCATGGCCATGGTCTGCAGCGTAATGTTTTCGGCAGCGGCAATGATGTCCGCTTCGTCCTCGCGGTCGTCATCGTCGAGCAACAATACAGGGCGCCCGGCCTGGAAGGCGGCGATGGCGGCGGAAACATTGGGGAACTTCGAGTGGTGCTGGGTGGACATGAAACGCTCCTCGTGAGTGATCGATGAACGTCTCGGGGCGAACAAAATGCGCGCGCAGGGGCGCCCGGATGGCCCCTGCCTGACGCCTTCTTTCATCCGGACTATGACCGTCGGCTCTGGAGTTGCACCAGATCTGCTGACCCCCGGCATGGCCGGGGCGCTCGCGGGCTCATCTTTCGATTTACCGCCGGTGGGGACTTGCACCCCGCCCTGAAGACCCGCCAAGCATACAGCACTGTGACGCCTGGCTGGCAACCCGGTGCACCTCGACTTTTGGCGCATGCATGTAGCCATTTACCACATCGTGCCAGTTTCCAGCCCATAGAGTGCAGGCTCTGTCTTACCTCACCCAGGAGCACCCATGACCACACTCTACCCCTACACTGCCGCCGATCTTGACAAGGTATTTGCTTCGCTTGAGCCGCTCTGGTTCGATAAAAAACGCTACGCCTCGGGCCTGGACAGCAACCCCAACCCCAGCATCTTGATCGTGGCCGGGGCCCAAGGCTCCGGCAAGACTTACCTGCTGGACAACCACCTGCTGCCAAGCGGGCGCTATGATGACTTTGTGCGACTGTACTTGCCCTCGTTTCGCGAACTGCATCCGCATTACGCGGCCATGCAGGAAAAGGGCGTGCTGCATGTCTACGAACACACCGAGCCATTCATCTGGGCCTTGTGTGAAAAGGTTTTCAACCATGCCTTTGATAATCGATACAACATCATCATGGAATGCGCGCTCGATGATCTTCGTTTCGCCGATTTCCCCGCGCAAGCCGTACAGGCTGGTTATCGATTCGAAGTGCACCTGATTGCGTGCCAAAAGGAGTTCAGCCATTGGGCGACCCTCGACCGGGGCATCAAAAGCATCGGCGCAAACGAGCCCGAACGGTTCATGCCACTGTCGGTGATTGAGGGTTCGCAAGCCAATGCCCGGGCTATCCTGGACGCCTTCGAAAATGCCTGCATAAAAGTGCAAGACTCTGAAATCACGTTGTATCAACGCGGAATCGAGACGGGCATGGACAGCCAGGTGCTATGCTCCAGCCGCTGCGAAGCCGTTGATAACCTGACGCCTCAGCCAGATTTCAAGGGGAAGCCGTTCTTTACCGCTGCGCAGTTGAACCCGTCATTCGAAATTCGCCGAACCCCTGCGGCCAACGCGCCATGTTCCTATCCGCAATATTCCCAGGTTGTGCATACCGGCATGCTTGAGGAGGACACGCGACAGCAGATGGTCCGCTTGTGTTGCAAGACGCTCGATCGGGCACAGACGGAAATGCCGCGCGTGCCCGCAGACGTGTTCCACCAGTTGAGTATGTATGTGCTCAAGTACATCTACCCTTGAGCGGGGCCTAATGCGTCATCTGCTCCAAGACCAGGCGCAGTGAGGCTGGCAGCATGGCGCCATGCCCCAGTCCATTGAACCGTTCAAAGTGCACCTCCATCCCTGGCACTTCGGCCAGGGATGCCGCCAGCTCCCGCGCCGGCCGTTCCACATCGCCTTTCATCGGCCCCCGAGGGCTCGACGGCTCTTCACCGCCGCGCATCAGCAGCAACTGTCGTCGCTTGTTACCCAATCGCTGCTGTAGCCCCTGCGCCTCGCGAACGATCGCGCCGTCATGCCACCACAATGAAGGGCTGGCCGCCGCGTAATCACTGAAGGCTTCAGGCCGAGTGAACAGCGCATGCAACACTGCCAGCCCCCCATATGAATGCCCCCATAGCGTCTGGCGCTGCAGGTTGATAGGTGCCACCTTGGCCACCATCGGCCGCATGTGGCGGGTCAACAGATCGAAAAACACATCCACGCCACCGCTGGGCTGGCCGGTCAGCGGATCGCGCTGTTCTGTCAGCCCAGCAATCGCCGGGGTGTAGTCGTAGGTGCGGCTGGCCCGCTCGATGCGCTGCTCGGATTGGTACCCCACCGCCACCAACAGCGGCGCCTGGCCCTTGGCGAGCTTATTCAGCAGGTCGCTGTCCAAGGCGCCCAGGGCGGCATTGCCGTCGAGCATCCACAGCACCGGGTAGCCTGCGACAGGTGCCGGGCGGTTCGGCGTGCCGATCCACAAACGGTAATGACGCTGGCCATCGGCCGAGTCAAGGTCGAGCTGGCTGAAGCGGTAGGCCAGGTCCTGACGTTGCAGCAGCGAGGTGTCCATCTTCTGGTTTCGCTCGGGCTGCGCCAGGGCCACGGGGGTTGCAAGGGCCAGTGCCAAACCCAGCGTCAGGATCATCTTGCTCATCAGGCTTCTCGTCAGGGCGTTGCGAGGACCGCAAGGCTGGAACGCCAAGATGATAATCAGTCCTGATTGAGCGTAAAGCGCATTAACTTTCTAAACAGTCCCGTGCCCTCGGCAACGTCATGTGAAGGCACAGGCCAGGGTGGCCATTGCGGGCCCACAAGCGGCCACCCTGCAGTTCGATGGCGCGGCGAGCGATGGCCAGGCCAAGGCCGAACCCGGCGCCGCTGTCGGCCAGGCGCTGGTAGGGCTTGAAGATACGTTCAAGGTCGGCGTCAGGTACGCCGGGGCCCTGGTCGCTCAGGCGCAAGTGCCAGCAATCACCCTCACGCCAGCCATCCAGGCATACCCGGCCTTGGGCTGGCGAGTGGCGAATGGCATTGCGCATCAGGTTTTCAAGGGCTTGAGCCAGGCTGTCCAGATGGGCGTGCACCACACACTCGGTACCGAGCGAACACGACAGGCGCGCACGGTCCCAGCCACTTTCGAAGCAGACGTCCTGGCACAGTGCTTCCCATACCGAAGCTATCAATACCGGCTCGGTTGGCAAGCTGGGTTGTTCGGTATCCATCCAGGCCAGGTCCAGCGTGTCCTCCAGCAGTTTCTGCATGTCGTTGACTTCGCGGTCCAGGCGCTCGCGCAACTGCGGCGGCGGCAAGTCGCTGTCGTGGGCGATGCGCAACCGCGCCAGGGGCGTGCGCAATTCGTGAGACAGTGTGCGCAACAGCAGGCGCTGTTGCTCAAGGCTCTGGCGCAGGCGCCCGGCCATATGCTCAAAGGCCTGTGCCAGTTCACCCAGCTCGTCGCGGCGTTCCAGCAGGGGCAAGGCGGGGTGGTCAAGGTCGTCGGCACGCAGGGCGTCGGCGCGGTCGCGCAGGCGGTTCAGCGGTACTACCAGATGCCGATACAACGCCAGCCCCAGCAGCAGGGCGAGCAGTGCTGGGGCAACGCCGTGGGTGATCGCATGGGTCCATGGCGTCAGGCCGGTGGGCAACATACGTTCGGGCAGTTGCAGCACCAGGCGGCCGTGCTCGGGGTGTTGCGGGAATTCAATGCTGACGTAGGGCAGTTCATCCTGCAGGCGCCGGCTCATTGGCCAGTCCAGTTTGCGCATGAAGGTCAGGTGGCTGGCTTCCTTGGCGCTCAGCGGCGTGGTGCCGAGGCTTTGCAGGTGCGGCCCGATCACCGCCACCCACGTATCCTCGGCCTGCTCCAGTTGCCTGCGCCAGGCCTCGGCGCCGATTGCGCCGCCTTGGTTCCAGGCGTCCTCAGCTTGTTGCGCATAGCGCGCCAGGTAATCCTGGTCGGCCCGGGACAGAAAATAGGTGCTGCGTTCCACGGACAGGCCCCAGGTCCAGATCAGCCAGGTCAGCAGCAGGCAGAAGCTGACCTGCAGTACGGCCAGTTTCCACAGCAACGGGTGGCGCCGCATCAGGGCTGTTCCGTGTCGACCAGGATGTACCCCTGCCCGCGCACGGCCTGGATCTGCAGGTGCTGGGCACTGATATCGGCCAGTTTGCGGCGCAGGTTGCACACATGTACATCCAGGCCCCGGTCCAGGCGGGTATAGGCCCGATGCAGCACGGTCTGGTACAGGAACGGTTTGCTCAAGGCTTCATTGGGGTGCGCCCGCAGCGTGACCAGCAAGCGGAATTCGGAAGCGGTGAGGCCAGCGGCGTTGCCGTTGTGGATAACGTCCTGGCGGTCGTGGTCCAGCAGCATTTCGCCGACATCGGTACGCAGCACCATGCCGCGATCGAATGCCACGCGCCGCAGCAAGGCATCCACCCGTGCGTCCAGCTCCGCCAGGCTGAAGGGCTTGGGCAGGTAGTCGTCGGCACCACGGGTAAAGCCACTGATGCGGTCCTGCTCGGCCCCCAGCGCCGACATCAGCATGACCGGCACCGCCTGTTGTCGGCGCAGCTCACCGAGCAGGCTGAGGCCATCGATACCCGGCAGCATGATGTCCAGCAACACCAGGTCGAACGAAGATTGCCGGATTACGTCCAGGGCCTGCGTGCCCGTGGTGCAGGCGTGCACCCGAAAACCGCGTTTGAGGAAATGGCATTCCAGGTCCTGACGCAGGCTTGCGTCGTCTTCGGCGAGGAGAAGTGAGGTGGGCACGGCGAGCCTTGAATGAGAACCTGTATCAGTTACGAATCATCCCATTGCCAGCAGGAGAGGGCAACGCCTGGGTGTGTTAAGAAGGTTAATCCTGCTGCGCCCCCGTTTACCCTCCGGTATCGTTCGCAAAAAGCAACTTGTTTCGTTTGCGAATTAATATCATTTGGGCGAAGGGTGTGTCATGAACGGTTTCAAAAGTGTGGGGGGCTCGCCATGGGCTCGGGGCTGGCTTGTACTGGGTTTGCTGGCGCCGTTTTCGCTGTCGGCACTGGCGGAAACGGTAGCGACCCAGGCAGCAGCCGAGGATAGCTCGCTCGACCTGCCGGCACTCACCATTGAAGGCAACCGCCTTTATGACATGCTGCCCTCCGAAGCGACCGGTGGCTACAGCGTCGATGCAGCGACCGTGGGCACCAAGACGCCAGCAGCGCTGAAGGACATCCCCCAGTCGATCACCGTGTACACCCAGGACTACGTCAAAGACCGCCAGTTCGTGCACCTGGATGACCTGGCCAAGTACACCGCCGGCCTGCGTACCTTGACCAACGACAGTGGCCGGTCGTCGATATACGCCCGCGGCTACGAGTACAGCGAGTTCAACATTGACGGCCTGCCGGCACCAATGGCCAGCATCTTTGGTACCGTGCCATCGCTGGCGGCGTTCGACCGTGTCGAAATCATGCGCGGCCCGGCCGGGCTGTTCAGCAGCACCAGTGAACTGGGTGGCATCGTCAACATGGTGCGCAAGCGCCCGACCGCCGAATTCCAGGGCCACGTCGAAGGCAGCTATGGCACGTGGGACACCAACCACGAAGAAATCGACCTGAGTGGGCCGCTGGATGACGCTGGCCGCGTGCGCGGGCGTTTCATCGCGTCCCGTGACGACACCAATGGTGAGGTCGACTACAACGCCAACACCAGCAACAGCTACTACGGTGCGCTGGATGTCGACCTTGACGACGCCACCACGCTATCGTTTGGCCTGATGCACGAAGTGAAAAACATCACGCCGCACAATGGCTACCCAGCAACGTTGTCCGGCGAGGTGCCCGACTTCAGCCATTCCCGTTTCCTGGGGGCTGACTGGAACTACTTCGATGGCAAGACCACCGACCTGGTGGCCGAGCTGACCCACCGCTTCGACAACGGCGGCTATGGCCGTGTCGCGGCGCGCGGCTCGCACCGTGACACCAACTACCTTTATGCCTTCACCGCGACCAATGCCAACACTGGTGCCAACTCCGAGCGCGCCAGCGCCCGCGACTTTACCCAGGACACCTACTCGCTGGACGCCAGCTACAGCCAGCCGTTCGAAACCCTCGGCCAGGTCAGCGAGTTTGTGGTCGGCACCGACTACAAGAACTACGACACCGAGTACCTCAACGGCACCACCAACCTGGGCGCCATCAACGTCAACACCTACTCGCCCAAGCAGTTCGCCAAACCGTCGCCCAACTACAGCACCGAGACCGGCATGCAGGAAGAGGAATACGGCCTGTATTCCAAGGTTACCTTCCGCCCGATCGAGCGCCTGGCGCTGATTGCCGGTGGCCGCTTCAGCTGGTACCGCGGTGATTTCTACACCACTACCCTGAGCAGCGGTGCCAGCACCAACGACAGCAAGCGCGTGGACGGCCACTTCACCCCGTATGGCGGCCTGGTCTACGACCTGACCGAGAACCATGCGCTGTACGCCAGTTACTCGCAGGTGTTCAAGCCGCAATCAGACACCGACAGCAACGGCCGGGTGTTGAAGCCACGTGAAGGCGAGCAGTACGAGCTCGGCCTCAAGAGCAGCTATTTTGGCGGCGACCTGAATACCCGTTTCTCGGTATTCCGGCTGACTGACAAGAACCGCGCCACCACCGAATATGACGAGGATGGTGTAGACACCAATTTCTCGATTGCCTCCGGCAAGACCCGCGTCAAAGGCGCGGAAGTGGAAGTGAGCGGCAAGCTGACGCCAAACTGGGAGTTGCTGGCCGGCTACACCTGGATGGAAACCGAAACCCTCAAGGGTGATGCCGAAACCACGTTCTTCATCATGCCGCGCAACCAGGCTTCGCTGTGGAGCAAGTACACCATCAGCCAAGGCCCGCTAACCGGCCTGGCCATTGGCGGCGGTGTATCGGCAATGAGCAGTTTCTACGCCGAGAATGGTGGCGTGCGTATCGATGCACCCGGCTATGCCACGGTGGACGCGATGCTGTCGTACCCGGTTACCTCGAAGCTGACGGCCACTTTCAACGTCAACAACCTGTTTGATCGGGACTACCTGTCGCGGGTGGGATCGACGTCGACGTTCAACTTCTATGGGCCCTCGCGCAGCATGATGGTTGGGGCGCGATACGATTTCTGATCGGCGTGTTTCAGCACGTCTGCGGTCCCTGTTGGAGCGGCCTTGTGCCGCGATGGGCCCAGCAAATGATGAGAAATTGTTGCTACACCACGTGTGCAATTTGTGAAGGCGCACTAGAGTGAACCCCAAGCGGAGCGCTTGCTGCGTAAGCAGAAGGTCTGCAAGGACGCTGGAACGTTGTTGAGATGGACGGCTGGTATTGAGGAGTAAGCCCCATGTAGACAATTCAATCGTTGGCGTCCTGGTATCCCTGTGAGGGGAATATGATTGAAGACCCTTATATTCTGTTTACCCGCATTCCTGTTGTAGTAAATGAGCAAGGTGATTTATTTACGGACCCGTTGTGGGTCAAAGATATAGAACTTCATTTGAGCTACATAGAGAATTTCGGAATGTGCTGCCCTGTTGAGAGAGGCCGTGATGTTGACGGGCTGCAGAGCATCGCTCATCTGGATATAAAATGGCTTTATGAGTTGCGCAAGGATCAGGGGTTCAGGTCGGTATTAAAGAACTTTATTCCGAACTTCCTAACTGTCATCAACGCCTGCAAGAAGGCCCAAATTGTTCATTCTGACGGGGCGGGCTGGGCGTTCCCTTTATCTTTCTACGTGTTGCCGCTCAAGCCGTTCTTCCGCTTTCAGTGGGTGGTTGTCATAGAATCTTCTTTCTGGATGCTGGCCCAAGGACAGCCGCGAACCCTCAGAGCAATCATCGAACACCATGTGCACACCCTTTTGCTGAAGCGCTGCGTAAAGCTGGCAAATGCCAGAATATTTACCCAGTCTTTTTACAAGGAATATTTCCTTGGGCGTGATAACAGCCGCACGTTGATCAACCCTGCCAGCTGGCTCGACAAAAAATTCATGGCAAGCCCCGAGGCAGTCAGAAAACGGTTCGAAGGCAGGCGCAACCGTACACTCAACGTGCTTTACCCCTCACGGCTTGTTCTTGATAAAGGTGTTCTGGTAGTCCTTGAAGCCATTAAGCAACTGCAAGTCGAGCACGTTGATCTCACCGTCACCATCATGGGTGAGGGTGATTTGAAAGCGCACTGTTTACGCGTTGCAGCTGAAAACCGTGGCAGCGTCGAGGTGCGGTTCCAGAGCGCCGTTGATTATGGCAGAGACTTTTTCAGCATCATTGCCCAGCATGACTGGCTTTTGGTGCCGACCTTGAAGCAGGAACAGCCCCGTATCATTTTTGACGCGTTCAGCCAGGGCGTTCCCGTCATCGGTTCTGACACAGCCGGGGTACTGGACATCACGAGCAAGCAAAACGCGCTGACGTTTGAAACCGGGAACCCGTCCAGCCTCGCAGCCTGTATTCGTCATGCTGCCCGGCATCCCGAACTGGCGTTGGAAATGGGGCTTGCGGGGCTGGAGTATGCGACCGGGAAAACACACTTGCAGATGCACCAGGTGCGCGAGGCATTCCTGAAGAGCAGTTTGACGCCCTCTGCAAGGCCGCGCGCCTGACATGGCCAATGATGGGCTATTCGTTCGGGCATTAAAAAGCCGGCTTGTGGCCGGCTTCTCGGGGACGCTTCCGACTAATTTATGGTAAGCCGCAATCGCCTTAACTGTGTGGCCATCAAGGGCCTGAAAGAGATGGCAGATGCCCGTGTGGGATATCGCCGAGCCCTCTGGACCGCGGCTTGCGCCGGTCGGGGCTTAATGTGCGGCGTAGCATACAAGGGCACGCGCAAGATGCCCAGCAAAAAATGGCACAGGTTGTTTCAGCCAGGCCGCTGCTGGCGGAAATGCGACCAGTGGAATACCCACCCGATAATCTCCAGGCCCTGCGCCTGGCGCTGGGCAGGGGTGTAGCGTTCGACGGCGTAATTGCGCCGGTCATGGCTGCGCAGGTACAGGGTGCCCTGTGGGCTGAGGCTGAGGTTGTTTACCCTCAGCGCGCCGTTATGCAGCAGCGCGTAGGTTTCGCCCTCAATGACCCGCGTCATGCCCAGGTCGACTGCCAAAGTGGCCCCCAGCGGCACCTGCGGAACCATGTTGTTTGCCGTCATGGCCAGGCAGATGGCGTTATCGGCGTGCACTCCCAATCTTTTCAGCGCTTTTGCGGGTAGGCGCAGGTGTTTGCTGGGCACCGGCGAAAGCAGGCCATTTTGCAGTTCGAAAAAGGGCACTTTTACCTGCCGGGCACGGTGTGCCGACAGTGGGCTGGGCGGGTTGGCCGGCGCCTGGCGTGGCGGGCAGTTGCGCTGGACCGGGTTTGGGTGTTTTGGCCCTTCGCCCGTGCGCAGCCAACGCCGATGCACACAGAACAGATCGGCCAGTTCGTCCAGGCGGGCCAGGGGCACGCCGCGTTTGAACCAGTTGTTGACGTGCTGCGGTGTGACGCTGCGCTGGGCGGCGAAAGCGGAAGCGGACAGGCCACATTCGTGGAGAAGGGCTTTAAGGCGGTCGCCGGAAGTGTTCATGGGGCGAGTGTAATGACGGGGCCCCCGCAAGGAAATGAACCAGTTGTTGACGAGGCTTGTAAGAAAAGTGCCTCGTTGTAGGGCGTTGGTGTAGGACTGCGTAGGACATTTTACCGATGAAGGCTTGTCGCCGATTCAGGCATAAAAAAACCCGCCGAAGCGGGTTTTTTTACAATCGGTATCAGCCCTTGTAGGCAGCAACCGATTTGGTAATCGCGGCACGGGCGGCGTCAGCGCCATCCCAGCCTTCGATCTTGACCCACTTGCCCTTCTCGAGATCTTTGTAGTTGGCAAAGAAGTGCTCGATCTGCTGAATCAGCAGGGCTGGCAGGTCAGTGTATTCCTTCACGTCGACGTACAGCTGCGACAGCTTGTCGTGAGGCACAGCGATGACCTTGGCGTCACCGCCGCCGTCGTCGGTCATGTTCAGCACGCCAACCGGACGAGCGCGGATAACCGAGCCTGGCGCTACCGGGTAAGGGGTAACCACCAGCACGTCCAGCGGATCACCGTCGTCAGCCAGGGTGTTCGGGATGAAACCGTAGTTGGCTGGGTAGAACATCGGGGTGGCCATGAAACGGTCGACGAACAGGGTGTCGCTGTCCTTGTCGATCTCGTATTTGATCGGCGCGTGGTTGGCCGGGATTTCGATGGCGACGTAGATGTCGTTCGGCAGGTCTTTGCCCGCCGGAATCTTGCTGTAGCTCATTGGGCAGTGCCCCCGTGTTTGACCAAAAAAGTGGCGGCGATTATAGGCACATTCTGCCGGGGCATGCCACGCCTGGCCTGATGTGCGGCCCCGTCAGGCGTGGCTTTCGCCGTATGCGGGGTGTTCGGCCTGCAGCCGGTGCAGCCGCGCCAGCGGGTCTTGCCGGTAGAACTGCGACAACTGGCGGTAGACCAGTGGATAAGCCTGATGCAGCAGGTCGGGGGCACTAAAGAAGTATTCGCTGGTGACGGCAAAGAATTCCGCCGGGTTTTCCGCGGCATACGGGTCGATGGCGGTTTCGGCGTCGGGGTTGTTGTCCAGCTGGCGGTTGAGGTCGTCGTAGGCCTGCTGCATGGCCGTTGCCCATTCATCCACCGGCATGCCGCTGTGTAGCGGGGGCAGGCCGTTGGCATCGCCATTGAGCATGTCGAGCTTGTGCGCCAGCTCATGGATGACCAGGTTGTAGGCCTCCCAGCCACCACCGGCCAGCACGCCGTTCCAGGCCAGAATGATCGGCCCCTGTTGCCAGGCTTCGCCGCTGTGCTCGCCGTCCCACACATGCTCCACGCCACTGGCATCGCGGTGGCGCTGGGGGCTCTTGAAATCGTCGGGGTACAGGATGATTTCGTGGAAGCCCTGGTACCAGTTCAGCTCACCCAGGTGCAGCAGCGGCAACTGTGCCTGGGCGGCCAGCAACAGGCGCTGCTCGTCGTCGGGTTCGACACCTGGCAAGCAGGTGAGGTGCTTGTCGAGCAGGAACAGGATGCAGGCTTCACGCAGCCAGTGGTCTTCCTCGTCGCTGATGCCGTCCAGTATGGGCAGGCGCTCGCGCACGGCCTGCCACTGTTCGGGCTCGATGGGGTAGCGCGCCAGCGCGCGCTTGCGCCGCCAGGCGCTGAACGACCACATGCCTGCTGTTCTCTGAAAGCTCAGTGCGCCTTGGCCGCACGGCCCAGGCGGCTGCGCAACAGGCCGAGGAGCATCGGCACCAGCGACAGGATGATGATGCCCACCACCATCAGCGACAGGTGCTGCTTGATGAATGGCACGTTGCCGAAGAAGTAGCCCAGGGTGACCAGGCCGCCGACCCACAGCAGCGACCCGGCAACGCTGAAGCCAAGGAAACGCGGGTAATGCATGTGGGCGATGCCGGCGACGAACGGTGCGAAGGTACGCAGGATAGGCAGGAAACGCGCCAGGGTCACAGTCTTGCCGCCATGGCGTTCATAGAACTCATGGGTGCGCTGCAGGTAGTCGCGGCGGAAGATTTTCGAGTTGGGGTTGTTGAACAACCGCTCCCCGGCTGTTCGGCCGATGACGTAGTTGGTGCTGTCGCCCAGGATTGCGGCAGCCATCAACAGGCCAGCCAGCAGCACAGGGTCCATGCCGCCACCCGCCGCTACGGCGCCGGCGATGAACAGCAGCGAGTCGCCCGGCAGGAATGGCATGACCACCAGCCCGGTTTCGCAGAAGATCACGGTGAATAGAATGGCGTAGATCCAGGGACCGTAATTGGTGACCAGCAGATCGAGGTAAGCATCGAGATGCAGGATAAGGTCCAACGGGTTGAAATCCATGTACAGCACCTGTGTTCTTGGGTGTAGGCAGGGTTACCTGAGGATGGGTAAATTTTCACACATGACAGGAGGGGCATTATACGGCGAAGTGAGGGGCATGCCCGGAGAGATTGTAGCGGGGGGTTACGGTGCAAGGCCTGGACAGTTGTATCGACTGTACCGGCCTCATCGCCGGCAAGCCAGCCCCCACAGGTCAACGACTGCCCTGAGGTAGTGGCCAACCTGTGGGCGCTGGCTTGCCGGCGATGAGGCCGGTACCGGCATGCGGGTCAATCCTGGCTGATTGGCAGGATGTAGCTTTTGAACTCGGTATCTTCACGAAACCCGATGGATTCGTAGGTCTTGTGCGCTACCTCATTGTCCGCACTGGTCGACACCCGCATGCGCACGGCGTTGGTTTCCTTGGCCATTTTCTTCGCTTCACGCATCAGGTGGTCGGCCACCAGCATGCGCCGCGAGTCTTCGGCCACGTAGATGTCGTTCAGAATCCATACCCGTTTCAACGACAGCGACGAGTAGCTGGGGTAGAGCTGGCAAAAACCCATCAGCTTGCTGTCGTCATCATCGGGAAGTGCCAGGTAGATCACCGATTCATCCCGCTTCAGGCGCTTTTCCAAAAAGCTGCGCGAGCTGTCGGGGTAGGGCAACTGCCCATAGAACTCCCGGTATTTGACGAACAATGGGGTGAGCAGGTCGAGGTGTTCCAGAGTTGCCTTGATGATGCGCATGTGCGGCCCTCAGAGTCCATTTGGGGAAACAGCGGAATGCCAGCAGCTTTCAAGGGCATCCTGCCCAATGCATGTCACAAGTGCAATCCGCCTTTCGTGACAGGTTTTTTACCCTTTACCCAGCAGGAAGTTGCCTTTCTGGCTGGCGCTGCCTTCATTCTCCAGGCTATGGACCTCGGCTTCGTCCTTCAGATTCACTCCTGAAAGCTGCCGCCGGCAGGCTTCACGCATCAAGTACAGCAGGCGGTGCGCCGCCATGCCATAGCTCAACCCCTCCAGGCGGATGTTGGAAATGCAGTTGCGGTAGGCATCGGTCAGGCCCACCTTCGGCGCGTAGGTGAAATACAGGCCAAGGCTGTCGGGTGAGCTCAGCCCCGGGCGCTCGCCGATCAGCATCACCGTCATCCGTGCGCCCAGCAGTTCACCGACCTCGTCGGCCACTGCCACGCGCCCCTGCTGGACCAGCACAACCGGGGCGCTGGTCCAGCCGTCGGCGGCGGCCTGTTCCTCGAAACGGTTCAGAAACGGCAGGGTGTGACGGTGCACGGCCAGCGCTGACAGGCCATCGGCGACCACAATGGCCAGATCGACGCCGCCGGGGTTGGCCTGGGTGTGCTGGCGCAGGGTGGCAATCGACGCATCGTTCAGTCGCCGGCCCAGGTCCGGGCGTTGCAGGTACTGATGGCGGTCACTGGCGGCGCTGTGCAGCACCAGGCTTTCGCGTCCGCGCTCACTCAGCTGGGTAGCCAGGCCGGCATGATCGAACGCCAGGTGCACGGCATCGCGGGCTTGGGCATGGGCGAACTGGAAGTCCAGCTGCGCCCCGGTCGGCAGGCTGGTGCCGGCGCGGCCCAGGGCGATGCGCGCCGGGGTCAGGTTGCGCAGGGCCAGCCAAGGGTTGTCGGGGGTAGGCGTGCGATGGTCCATGGTCATCCCTATGCAAGCTGTGCCAAGGCCTGGCGGAAAGCCAGGGGCAGGTTGTCACCGAAACGCACCCGGCCATCGGCCTGGGTGAAGATGCCGGTGCGGGCCAGCCATGCCTCGAACTCCGGCCCGGGCTTCAGGCCCAAGGTCTGGCGTGCGTACAGCGCGTCGTGGAACGAGGTGGTCTGGTAGTTGAGCATGATGTCGTCGGAGCCAGGGATGCCCATGATGAAGTTGATCCCGGCCACCCCCAGCAGGGTCAGCAGGGTGTCCATGTCGTCCTGGTCGGCTTCGGCGTGGTTGGTGTAGCAGATGTCGCAGCCCATCGGCACACCCAGCAGCTTGCCGCAGAAGTGGTCTTCAAGGCCGGCGCGGATGATCTGCTTGCCGTTGTACAGGTACTCCGGGCCGATGAAACCGACCACGGTGTTGACCAGAAACGGCTTGAAGTGGCGGGCCACGGCATAGGCACGGGTCTCGCAGGTTTGCTGGTCGACGCCATGGTGGGCGTTGGCCGACAGTGCGCTGCCCTGGCCAGTTTCGAAATACATCAGGTTTTGCCCAAGGGTGCCGCGTTTCAGCGACAGGCCCGCTTCGTACCCCTCCTGCAACACGTTCAGGTTGATGCCAAACCCGGCGTTGGCCGCCTCGGTGCCGGCAATGGACTGGAACACCAGGTCCAGCGGCACGCCGCGGTTGATCGCCTCGATCGAGGTGGTGACATGGGTGAGCACGCAGGCCTGGGTGGGGATGTCGTAGCGCTGGATGATGGCGTCGAGCATTTCCAGCAGGGCACAGATCGAGGCAATGCTGTCGGTGGCCGGGTTGATGCCGATCATCGCGTCGCCGTTACCGTACAGCAGCCCGTCGAGAATGCTGGCGGCGATACCGGCCGGCTCGTCGGTCGGGTGGTTGGGCTGCAGCCGGGTAGACAAGCGCCCGCGCAAGCCCATGGTGCCGCGGAACCGGGTGACTACGCGGATCTTCTGCGCCACCAGCACCAAGTCCTGCACGCGCATGATCTTCGACACCGCCGCCGCCATTTCCGGCGTCAGCCCTGGCGCCAGTGCGCGCAGGCTGTCTTCATCGGCCTCTTCGCTCAGCAGCCAGTCGCGCAGGCCGCCCACGGTCAGGTGGCTGACCGGGGCAAAGGCCTGGGCATCGTGGGTGTCGATGATCAGGCGGGTGACTTCATCCGCTTCGTAAGGAATCAGGGCTTCATTGAGAAAGTGAGTCAGCGGGATATTGGCCAGCGCCATCTGCGCAGCAACACGCTCGCCGTCGTTGCTGGCCGCCACGCCTGCCAGGTAGTCCCCCGAGCGTGCCGGGCTGGCCTTGGCCATCACGTCCTTGAGGCTGTCGAAGCGGTAGACCAGGTGGCCTGCCGTGTGTACGAAACTTGCCATACAAATCTCCAGAGCCGCGGGCTGCCCCGCGGCGGGTGGCGGCAATCAGTGCAAGCCCTCTTCGGCCTGCTGGATGGCGGCGAATTCCTCTTCCGGCGTGCCAGCGACCAGATGGTGGCGGCTGTAGAAAGCAAAGTAGGCAATCAATACCGCATAGATCACTGCGGCGCCAATCACCACACGCGGGTCAACCAGGAAACCGGCAACCACGGCGATGCAGGCCAGCACCAGTGCCACGCCTGACGTGAAGATGCCACCTGGGGTGCGGTACGGGCGCTCCATCTTCGGCCGGCGGATGCGCAGGGTGATGTGCGCGGCCATCATCAGCACATAGGACAGCGTAGCGCCGAATACCGCCACCAGGATCAGCAAGTCGCCCTGGCCGGTCAGCGACAGGGCAAAGCCGATGATGCCGGGGATGATCAGGGCCAGTACCGGGGCCTTGCTTTTGTTGGTTTCCGACAGTTTGCGCGGCAGGTAGCCAGCGCGGGACAGGGCAAAGATCTGCCGGGAATAGGCGTAGATGATCGAGAAGAAGCTGGCGATCAGCCCGGCCAGGCCCACCAGGTTGACGAAGCCACCCATCCAGGTGCTGCCGCCGTAAGCCTTGGACAGCGCTTCGACCAGCGGGTTGCCCGATGCTTTCAGCGCTTCGGAGCCTGCACCGCCAGGGCCGACCACCAGGATCAGCAGGGCGAAGGCCAGCAGTACCAGCATGGCGCCGATCAGGCCGCGCGGCAGGTCACGCTTGGGGTTCTTGGTTTCTTCGGCGGCCAGCGGCACGCCTTCGACGGCAAGGAAGAACCAGATGGCGTAAGGGATGGCCGCCCACACGCCGACATAGCCGAACGGCAGGAAGCTGCTGGCACCTACTGCGTCCGTTTTGGCGATGTCGAACAGGTTGGCTGCATCAAAATGGGGCACCATGCTCACCAGGAACACCGCCAGGGCGATGGCGGCGATGGCGGTGATGATGAACATCAGCTTCAACGCCTCACCCACACCAAAGATGTGGATGCCGATGAACACGATGTAGAACGCCAGGTAGATCATCCAGCCGCCAATGCCGAACAGTGACTGGCAATAGGCGCCGATGAACACGGCGATGGCTGCGGGCGCAATGGCGTATTCGATGAGGATTGCCGTGCCGGTCAGGAAGCCGCCCCACGGGCCGAAGGCGCTGCGGGCAAAGCCGTAGCCGCCGCCTGCGGTGGGGATCATCGACGACAGTTCGGCCAGCGAAAAGCACATGCACAGGTACATGGTGGCCATCAGCAAGGTGGCGAGGAACATGCCGCCCCAGCCACCCTGGGCCAGGCCGAAGTTCCAGCCGGCATAGTCGCCGGAGATGACATAGGCCACGCCCAGGCCGACCAGCAGTACCCAGCCGGCGGCGCCTTTTTTCAGTTCACGTTGCTGGAAATAGTCCGACCCAACTTTTTCGAAGTCGACGGAAGAGCCTGCCGGCGAGCCGGCGGAATGATCGCTTGGCATAGATTCACCTGTTCTTTTTCTTGGTGGCCGGAAGGGTTCGGGCCGATGGTGATGTGTACTGCAGGAAGCGAGCCAGAGCGGTTGGTGCACGGTTGCCGCTCTGGGTTTTGTGTAGATCTGGCCCGGCCTCTTCGCGGGCTTGCCCGCTCCCACAGGTATTGCATCGGTTCTGGAAGCAACGGTGAACCTGTGGGAGCGGGCGAGCCTGCGAAGGCCGCGACGCGGTTTAGAAGAAGCCCAGCGGGTTGATGTCGTAGCTCACCAGCAGGTTCTTGGTCTGCTGATAGTGGTCGAGCATCATCTTGTGGGTCTCACGGCCAACGCCGGACTTCTTGTACCCGCCAAACGCCGCATGCGCCGGGTACAGGTGGTAGCAGTTGGTCCACACGCGGCCGGCCTTGATTCCGCGGCCCATGCGGTAGGCACGGTTGATGTCGCGGGTCCACACGCCGGCACCCAGGCCGAACTCCGTGTCGTTGGCAATCGCCAGTGCTTCGGCTTCGTCCTTGAAGGTGGTGACGCTGACCACCGGTCCGAAGATTTCTTCCTGGAACACGCGCATCTTGTTGTTGCCCTTGAGCAGGGTCGGCTGGATGTAATAACCGGTGGCCAGCGAGCCTTCCAGCTTCTCGACCTTGCCACCGGTCAGCAGCTCGGCGCCTTCGTCCTGGGCGATCTGCAGATACGAAAGAATCTTCTCGAACTGCTGCTGCGAGGCCTGGGCGCCGACCATGGTGTCGGTGTCCAGCGGGTCGCCGCGCTTGATCTGCAGCACCTTTTTCATCACCACTTCCATGAACTGCGGGTAGATCGATTCTTGCACCAGGGCACGCGACGGGCAGGTGCAGACCTCGCCCTGGTTGAAGAATGCCAGCACCATGCCTTCGGCAGCCTTTTCGATGAAGCTCGGCTCCGCCTGCATGATGTCTTCGAAGTACACGTTCGGCGACTTGCCGCCCAGCTCGACGGTGGACGGAATGATGTTTTCGGCCGCGCATTTCATGATGTGCGAGCCAACCGGGGTAGAACCGGTGAAGGCGATCTTGGCGATGCGCTTGCTGGTCGCCAGCGCTTCACCCGCTTCGCGGCCATAGCCTTGCACCACGTTGAGCACGCCAGGTGGCAACAGGTCGCCGATCACTTCCAGCAGCACGGTGATGCCCAGTGGGGTCTGCTCGGCAGGTTTGAGCACCACGCAGTTACCGGCGGCCAGCGCAGGCGCCAGCTTCCAGGCCGCCATCAGGATCGGGAAGTTCCACGGGATGATCTGCCCGACGACGCCCAGCGGCTCGTGGATGTGATAGGCCACGGTGCCTTCGTTGATCTCGGCGGCGCCGCCTTCCTGGGCGCGGATGCAGCCTGCGAAGTAGCGGAAGTGGTCGACGGCCAGCGGAATGTCGGCGTTGAGGGTTTCGCGGATGGGCTTGCCGTTGTCCCAGGTTTCGGTAATGGCCAGCAGCTCAAGGTTCTGCTCGATGCGGTCGGCAATCTTCAGCAGCACGTTGGAACGGTCCTGCACCGACGTGCGACCCCAGGCATCGGCAGCGGCGTGGGCGGCGTCGAGCGCCTTGTCGATGTCTTCGGCAGTGGAGCGGGGGAATTCGGCGATCAGTTTGCCATTCACCGGGGACGTGTTCTCGAAATACTGTCCCTTGACCGGAGCTACGAACTCGCCACCGATGTAGTTGCCGTAGCGGCTCTTGAAGGAAACCTTCGCGCCGTCGGTACCGGGATGTGCGTAACGCATGGTGTGTCTCCTGGCTGTTATGTTTGTTGGGGAGTTGAGAAGCGTAGAGCAAAGGTTGGGCCAGCGTTTGGCACGCCAGGCAAATCAATGACTTGGGTCAGTTGCCTGGGCCAGGTTGACGGGCGCTGTACCAGCGCCGGTACGCACTGGGGTGACACTTTGTGCCATTTGCGACACGTTGCCGCAGGGTGCATTGCAAAGCCATCCCGGGTGGAGGATGCTGATCAGACTCTCTATCTGCGGAGAACTACAACAATGCAGAGCAATCCTTTCAGTCGCCATGCCCAGCAAGTCCATACCGTTGCCCACGGTGGGGCCGGGGAGGGGGGCAGTGACCCGTCCATCGCCCGCTCATGGCTGCGCTGCCTCGAGGACTACCACCTTGACCCTGCTGTGATCGAGGCCCCGCTGGTGCTTGAGCACGGGCGCCTGCTGGAAAGCCGCGAGCGCCTGCACCAGGTGCTGCAAATTGCCGACCATGAGATGAACAGCCTTCACCAGCAGCTTTCCGGGGCTGGCCACGCGGTATTGCTGACCGACGCCCGCGGGGTAATCCTCAATTGCGTCAGCGCGCCCGCCGAGCGGCGCAGCTTCGAGCGTGCCGGGCTGTGGCTGGGCGCCGACTGGAGCGAAGCGCGCGAGGGCACCAACGGCATCGGCACCTGCCTGGTCGAGCGCCAGGCCCTGACCATCCACCAGAATGAGCACTTTCGGGGCCGCCATACCGGGCTGACCTGCTCGGCCAGCCCGGTGTTCGACCCCCATGGCGAACTGCTGGCGGTGCTTGATGTGTCGTCGGCCCGGCCTGATGTTTCCCGCCAGAGTCAGTTTCACACCATGGCATTGGTCAACCTCTCGGCGAAGATGATTGAAAGCTGCTATTTCCTGCGCCATTTCGAGCAGCAGTGGTTACTGCGTTTCCACCTGCAGGCCGAATCGGTTGGCCTGTTCAGCGAAGGTTTGCTGGCGTTCGACGGTGACGGGCGCATCTGTGCGGCCAACCAGAGTGCGCTGAACCTCTTGGGGACCGTGCGTGGTGGCGTGCTGGGCAAACCCATGCAGCGCTTCTTTGCCTGCAGCCACGACGAGTTGTTCAACCGCGCCATGCCCGCTGGCAGTACGGTATGGCCGCTACACACCCGGGACGGCCGCCAGGTGTTCGCCAGCCTGCGCGGCCAGGCACGTACGCCGGTATGGTCAGTGCCCACCGCTTATCGCCAGCCCGTGCGCGAAGTGGAGCCGGCCATCTGCCTGCTCGACCCGGCATTACAAAACGACTTTCGCCGCTGCGTACGGGTGTTTGAGCGTGATGTGCCGTTGTTGCTGCGTGGCGAGACCGGTTGTGGCAAGGAGGCGTTTGCCCAGGCCGTGCACCAGGCCAGTGAGCGGCGCGGCAAGCCGTTTGTCGCCATCAACTGCGCATCGATCCCGGAGAGCCTGATCGAGAGCGAGCTGTTTGGGTACCGAGGTGGCAGCTTTACCGGTGCACGCAAAGAAGGCATGCGCGGCAAGCTGCTGCAGGCTGACGGCGGGACCTTGCTGCTGGACGAGATCGGCGACATGCCGCTGGCCCTGCAAACCCGCCTGCTGCGGGTGCTGGAGGAGCGCCAGGTGGTGCCGATCGGGGGTGAACCGCAAGCGGTTGACGTGCGCATTGTCAGCGCTACCCACCGCGACCTGCTGGAGCGGGTGGCACAGGGCAGTTTCCGCGAGGACCTGTATTACCGCCTGAATGGCCTGGAGGTGGCGTTGCCGGCGGTGCGCGATCGCAGTGACAAGGCGCAGTTGCTGGACTTCCTGCTGCGTCAGGAGGCGCAGGGGCATCGGGTCGAGCTGGAGCCCAGTGCGCGCCAGGCGCTGCTGGACTTCACCTGGCCGGGGAACGTGCGGCAGATGCGCAATGTACTGCGTACATTGGTAGCGCTTTGCGATAGCACCTTCATTGAGCTCTGCGACCTGCCCGCGACCTTCCGCAGTAATGCGGCCTCTGTGGGAGCGGGCTTGCCCCGCGAAGCAGGCAACGCGGTGGATGGCACCGGCCTTGCCGGTGTTCGCGGGGCAAGCCCGCTCCCAAACGGGTTCAGCAATAGCCTTGGAGATCATGAGCAAAACAGTCTCTCCCACAAGAGCACGCCGGTGCGCCTTGAGACCGCTGAGTGCGAAGCTCTCCTGTCAGTACTAGAGGCAAAACACTGGCACCTGACCCGCGTCGCCGAGCACCTGGGCATCAGCCGCAATACCTTGTATCGAAAACTGCGCAAACACGGCATCACCCGGGTTGACTAAGCGAAACAGCGAGTGCGAATTGTCGCGCCCTGGGCTACCCTGCCTCGATGTTTTGCGAGGTCAACCATGCATATTCACATTCTCGGTATTTGCGGCACTTTCATGGGCTCGCTGGCGGTGCTGGCCAAGGAACTTGGCCATCGCGTCACCGGCTCCGACGCCAATGTCTATCCCCCGATGAGCACCCAGCTCGAAGCCCAGGGCATCGAGTTGACCCAAGGCTATGACCCCGCCCAGCTGGACCCGGCGCCAGACCTGGTGGTCATCGGCAATGCCATGTCCCGTGGCAACCCGGCGGTGGAGTACGTGCTGAACAAAGGCCTGCCCTATGTTTCCGGCCCGCAATGGCTGGCAGACCACGTGCTGCAGGGCCGCTGGGTACTGGCCGTTGCCGGCACCCACGGCAAGACCACCACCAGCAGCATGCTGGCCTGGGTGCTGGAACATGCCGGCATGAGCCCGGGCTTCCTGATTGGCGGTGTGCCGCAAAACTTCTCGGTGTCGGCGCGCCTGGGCGATACGCCGTTCTTCGTGGTCGAAGCGGACGAGTACGACAGCGCCTTCTTCGACAAACGCTCGAAATTTGTCCACTACCACCCACGTACCGCGATCCTCAACAACCTTGAGTTCGATCATGCGGACATTTTCCCGGACCTGGCCTCGATCGAGCGGCAGTTCCACCACCTGGTGCGCACCATCCCGGGCGAAGGCCTGGTCATTCACCCCACCACCGAGCAAGCGCTGGAGCGGGTGATCGGCATGGGTTGCTGGACCCCGGTGCAGACTACGGGCGAAGGCGGCCAGTGGCAGGCGCGCCTGCTCAGCGCCGACGGCTCGCGTTTCGAGGTACTGTTCGAGGGTGAGGTGCAGGGCGTGGTGGATTGGGCGCTGACTGGCCAGCACAACGTTGCCAACGCCCTGGCCACCTTGGCGGCGGCCCGCCATGTCGGCGTGGTCCCGGCCATGGGCATCGAGGGCCTGAGCGCCTTCAAGAGCGTCAAGCGGCGCATGGAAAAGGTTGCCGAAGTGCAGGGCGTGACCATCTACGATGACTTCGCCCACCACCCGACCGCCATCGCCACCACCCTCGACGGCCTGCGCAAGCGTGTTGGCGAGTCGCCTGTGATTGCCGTGATCGAGCCACGCTCCAACTCGATGAAGCTCGGCGCCCACCGTGACGGATTGCCGGAAAGCGTCAACGACGCCGACCAGGTGATCTGGTACGCCCCGGCCAACCTCGGCTGGGACTTGGCGGCCACCGCTGCGAAGTGCAAGGTACCGAGCGTGGTGGCCGACAGCCTCGACGCGATCATCGAGCGGGTCAAAGGCCAGGCACGCCCCGGCACCCACGTGGTGATCATGAGCAACGGCGGCTTCGGTGGCCTGCACGGCAAGCTGGCCGAGGCCCTGAAGTGAGCGGGCCGGAACGCATCACCCTGGCCATGACGGGCGCCTCGGGCGCCCAGTATGGCCTGCGGCTGCTCGATTGCCTGGTGCGCGAGGACCGCGAGGTGCACTTTCTGATCTCCAAGGCCGCGCAGCTGGTGATGGCCACCGAGACCGACGTGGTGCTACCGGCCAAGCCTCAGGCGATGCAGGCATTTCTTACCGAATATACCGGCGCCGCCGACGGGCAGATCCGTGTGTACGGCAAGGAAGACTGGATGTCGCCGGTGGCCTCAGGCTCCGGCGCCCCGGCGGCGATGGTGGTGGCACCTTGCTCTACGGGTACCCTGTCCTCGATCGCCACAGGTGCCTGCAACAATCTGATCGAACGTGCGGCAGACGTTACCCTCAAAGAGCGTCGCCAGCTGATTCTGGTACCCCGCGAAGCACCGTTTTCCACCATCCACCTGGAAAACATGCTCAAGCTGTCGCAAATGGGGGCGGTGATCCTGCCGGCGGCGCCGGGCTTCTATCACCAGCCGCAAACCATCGATGACCTGGTCGACTTTGTCGTGGCGCGCATCCTCAACCTGCTGGCCATTCCCCAGGACATGTTGCCGCGTTGGGGCGAGCATCATTTCGGGGTGGATGATTGAAGCGTGCGTTGCTAGGTGTGGCGGCGCTGGTGATGCTGGGCGGCTGCGCCACTGCGCGCACTCTGGATGCCGCCAAGCCAGGGGCACCGGTGGTGTATGCAGGTACCCGGCTGGATTTGTACGTCATCAATGGCGGGTGCTGCCCGCGGGACCACTACGGGGCTGATGCACCGGCCTATCCAGGCCTGGACCTGCCCGGCAGCATGCTGCTCGATACGCTGTTGTTGCCGTTGTCATTGCTGACTGCGGCCGGGGTAGGCTTTCAGGCAACCGGCGGGCTCTAGCCAGCGCCGTCCACCCTTGTGGGAGCGGCCTTGCGGCCCTATCGCGACACAAGGCCGCTCCTGCAACGGTCCAGTGCAGCTTTCAGGGGGTTTTGCCCAATTTGCGAAGCTCATCCGACTCCACAATCCGCACCCCGTCCTCTTCCTCCAGCGCCAGCCGCCACAAGGCTCGGGCCAGGGTACAAGCCTCGATCCCTCTGTACTTGCCGGGGATCAACCGGGAAAACGGCGAAGCCAGTTGTTCCGCGAGCCGTGGCTCAATCCGCTCGCCCAATAGCAAAGACGGCCGCACGATGGTCAGCTGCGGCCAGTCCTGGGCTTTGAGCGCTTCTTCCATCTCGCCCTTCACCCGGTTGTAGAAAATAGACGATTTCGGGTCGGCGCCCAGCGCACTGACCACCAGCAAATGCCTTGCGCCCATCTCCCGGGCACGCTTGCTGAACGCCACTACCATGTCCAGGTCCACTGCGCGGAAAGCCGATT
Source organism: Pseudomonas sp. PvP089 (assembly GCF_017875165.1). Lineage (NCBI taxonomy): Bacteria > Pseudomonadati > Pseudomonadota > Gammaproteobacteria > Pseudomonadales > Pseudomonadaceae > Pseudomonas > Pseudomonas sp. PvP089. Next base: position 5,717,025 of record NZ_JAGGME010000001.1, on the reverse strand, counting down.
CGGAGCCGGCCTGCTTCAGCGTGGTGCCCAGGCAGCAGTAGGCGATATCAACACGCCCGGCCAGCTGTGGAAGAAATACCGCCGGGTCGCCGACCGGGTTTTCCAGGTGCGGATGCCCGGCCAGCGGCCGGCGGGTAGGCGCCAGTACGCGGGTGATGGTGGGCTCGTTGAGCAGGCGGTCAAGCAGGTGCTCACCGGTCAGGCCGGTGGCACCGGCAAGCAGGACATGCTGAGGCGTCAAATACATGATGTCTCTCCCTTGTTACACACAAGTCTAGTGGCTGCCAGGCATTTTTGCCTGTCCTCCCACGTTGGCCTGTGCGGCGTTACGCAATGCTTCTTCGGCCTGTTGCCGGCGCAAGTGCTGCCAGTGTTCAAGTACTGCTGGCGGTGCCCACAGCTGGGGCTCCGAAGCCTCGAAGCCTTCCCTTTGTTCTCTTTCGGCAACGCTGGCGCGTGCCAGTTCAAACGCCTGTTTCAGGTCGTCGGTCTGGTTCAGTGCTTCTGCGAACAGGGCGTCACCAAAGTAGGTGAAATCGGCTTCTTCCGAGCACCCGAAGGACACGCGGTCGGCCCGAGCGGCGGTCATTATCACCGTGCGCTCATCCTTGAGCGGGGCAATGTAGCCGCCTGAATAGCACGCCGAGATGACGATTACCTTGTCGCGGTTTTTCAGTGGCGCCAGGGCGGTGGCCAGCTCGTCGGCAGTAAGGTCGGCCAGTTGCAGGCGCGGCTGGTCGAGCACCAATTGGTGGTCCTGGCTGCCGTGGCTGGTGAGGTAGATGAACACCAGGTCTTCGGGGCCGCTGCGTTCGGCCAGCGTGATGGCGGCACGGGTGAGGGTCTCGCGGGTGGCCATAGGTCGGGTGGCCATGTGGTCGCGGTGATTGACCAAGGTCACTTGGCCACGGGCGCCAAAGCGCACTTTGAGCATGTTGCTGACATAGTCGGCTTCTCGCAGAAACACGCTTTGCTGGCCATCGCCGGCCACTACCAGGCTGTAAAGCTGAATGGGCGGTGCCGAGCGCGGTACGCGCGCAAGCGCCTCTTCCAGCAGCCGGCCCTGGTTGAGCAGGGCCAGGTCGAGAGGGTCGGGCAGCAGCTTGCCTTTCTGGTCGCGTACGCGAACGCCGTTGGCCCAGGTGCCACTTTCGACCTGGCCACTGGCAAGGGTCAGCCGCCCATGGCCATGGTAGGCATCGTTCAGGAAGCCGCCGACATACGTGCTGCCGTCGGCCAGCTGCAGGCTGCCCTGGCCCGACAGGCGCCAGTCGATGAACTCGCCCTTGTAGTGGCTGCCGTCGCTGCCCAGCAGTTCGCCTTCGCCCACCAGCGAGCCATCCTTGAACTCGCCGATCCACACATCGCCATCGGCGCTTTCATAGCGGCCACGGCCTTCCAGGCGGTTGTCCTTGAACTCACCGATGTACTGCTCGCCGTCGACGCTGTCGTAAGTACCGCTGCCTTGCAGCTGGCCGTTGACGAAGCGCCCGCTGAACTGGTTGCCGCTGGCATCGCTGCGTACGCCGGCGCCGTTGGGCTTGCCCTTGGCGAACAGGCCTTGATAGCGGCTGCCGTCGGCCAGCTCCAGCTCGCCCGCGCCTTCGTACAGGTCGTCCTTGAACTGGCCGCGGTAGGTCTGGTCGGCTTGCTTGAGCGTGCCTTCGCCGTCGCGGCGGCCGTGCTTGAAGGTGCCACTGTAGTGGCTGCCCGGGGTGGTCAGGTCGCCCAGCCCCTCGAACAGCCCCTCGGCAAACTGGCCACGGTAAACCTCGCCGTTCTGGCCATGCCACTCGCCCTGGCCATGCCATTGCCCGTCCTTGAAGCCGCCGGCGTACCAACTGCCGTTGGGGTAGTCGATACGGCCCTCGCCCTGCAACAGGCCGTCGACCACTTGCCCCCGGTAACGCCCCCCGTCAGGCAGGCGTGCGTCCGGCGCAAGCAGCGATTCGCCATCGCCACAGGCGGCGAGCAGCAGGACCAAGGTAATGGGGAGCAGTGGACGCATGGCGAGGACCGGGCAATAGGTTTGCCGAGTATGACGCAGAATAAGGGGCCGAGACAGATAGGGCACAAGTAGATGAGGCAACGGACCGGCGCGGCGAGATGGCTGTGGGGTGAATGTCGGGGGATCGAGGGTGGGCAGACAAGTGCATGCCTTGAGTTGTTCATCGCCTGTGAGATTGAGCGCCGCCCGCGCGGCGCTTCGCGGGGCAAGCCCGCTCCCACATCTGTTTCGGGCCAGTACTACCTGAACCTTTTCCGCGCGGCCCCTTGTTTGTTCCATTCGATATCGAAGGGTAAGCAGCTGCTCTTCATTAATCTCATGTCATACATCCAGGGGGCGCGCGCCTAGGGTGCAGGAGTGACTGGCCCGAAACAAATGTGGGAGCGGGCTTGCCCCGCGAAGCGCCGCGCGGGCGGCGCTCGATCTCACAGGCGATGAACAACTCAAGTCATACCCTTCAATGCCCCCGCAAAAAATCCACCATCCTGCGGTTCACTTCTTCAGCCGCCTCCATCTGCACCATGTGACCGGCGTCGGCTAGCACCAGCACCTCGGCCTCCAGGCCTTCGGCATGGCTGGCCGGGATGATCGCGTCCTTCCCGCCCCACACCACCAGCGCCGGATGCTGCCCCAGCACCCCACGCAGGTCGTGGCGCTGCCGGTTGCCGTCGGCGATGGCCGATGCCAGCTGGGCCAATGCGGTATCAACACCTTCCAGGCGCTTGAACTTGAGCATGTCCTCCAGCATTTGCCGGGTCACCAGCGCCGGGTCGGCAAACAATTGCACCATCTGCGGTTTAAGGGCGTTGCGGTTGGCGGCGGCGACAAAGCCTTGCAGGTACTGCCCGTTAATCGCTTCGCCCAGGCCGGCGCTGGCCACCAGGCTCAGGCTTGCCACCCGCTGCGGCGCCAGGCGCGCCACGTTGAGGCTTACCGCGCCGCCCATGGAGTGCCCGGCCAGGTGGGCCTTGGCGATGTCCAGGTGGTCGAGCAGCGCCAGCACGGTTTCGCTCAGCTCATCCAGGTCGCCACGTTGCAGTGCTTTGGCGGACTCGCCGTGCCCTGGCAGGTCCAGGGCGATCACGCGGCGTTCGGCGGCCAGCGCCGGATGGTTGAACAGCCAGTTGTTGAGGTCGCCACCAAAACCGTGCACCAGCACCAGCGGCGTGCCGCCTTCTCCCAGCTCGAACCAGCGCACCAGGCGGCCGCCTATTTCAGCCTTTTGTGGGGCCGGCCCCTGTGCCTGATCGGCCCCCCCTTCGGCGACGAACCCGGCCTGAAAGCGCTGCACCACCGCATCGATTTCCGCTTCTTCGGCTTCGCCTTCCACCACCACTGCCAGCAGCGCGCCGACCGGCAGGGTTTCATCCGGCCTGGCCACCTGGCGGCGCAGTACGCCACTGAACGGGGCTTCGACGCTGCTGCTGATTTTGTCAGTCTCGACGTCCAGCACCTCGTCGCCCTTGTTGATTGCGTCACCTTCCTGCTTGAGCCAGGTGTCCACCCGGCCTTCGGTCATCGACAGGCCCCACTTGGGCATGGTCAGGGTATGGATCTGGCTCATGCGGCACTCCTTGCGGCTTCTATCACCTTGCGCACGGCTGCTTCGATCTTCGCCGCGTCAGGGATGTACAGGTCTTCCAAGGCATCGGAGAACGGCACCGGGGTGTGCGGTGCGGTGACCATTTCGATCGGGCCCTTGAGTGCGCCGAAGGCCTTTTGCGCCACCAGCGCGCTGATGTCGGTGGCCATCGAGCAGCGCGGGTTAGCTTCGTCGATCACCACCAGGCGGCCGGTTTTTTCCACGCTTTCAAGAATGCTGTCCTCGTCCAGCGGGCTGGTGGTGCGCAGGTCCAGCACTTCGCAGTCGATGCCCTGGCGGGCCAGGTTGTTGGCTGCTTCAAGTGCCACGTGGACCATGCGGCCATAGGTGACCAGGGTCACGTCGTCACCATCGCGCAGGAAGTTGGCCTCGCCGAACGGCACGGTGTACACCTCTTCCGGCACCTCGCCCTGCATGCTGTACAACAACTTGTGCTCGCAGAAGATCACCGGGTCGTTGTCGCGGATAGCCTGGATCAACAGGCCCTTGGCATCGTAAGGCGAGGACGGGCACACCACTTTCAGGCCGGGGATGTGCGTCCACAGCGAGGTGAGCATCTGCGAGTGCTGGGCGGCCGCACGCAGGCCAGCGCCGTACATGGTGCGCATCACCAGCGGGGTGACCGCCTTGCCGCCGAACATATAGCGGAATTTGGCGGCCTGGTTGAGGATCTGGTCCAGGCAGCAGCCGGCAAAGTCCACGAACATCAGTTCGCACACCGGGCGCAGGCCTTGGGTGGCGGCACCGACGGCAGCGCCGACGTAGCCGATTTCCGACAGCGGTGCGTCCAGCACGCGGCCGGGGAACTGGTGGTACAAGCCCTTGGTCACGCCCAGCACGCCACCCCAGGCGTCATCTTCGCCGGGTGCACCGGCACCGCCGGCAACGTCTTCGCCAATGATGAACACGGTGTTGTCGCGGCGCATTTCCTGTGCCAGGGCTTCGTTGATGGCCTGCTGGTAGCTGATCTTTCTTGCCATGGTGGTTCTCCTGTTGTTCTTGTAATCCGCGGCTCAGGGGTAGCTGACGTAGACGTCGGTGAGCAGGTCGGCGGGCTGTGGCTTGGGATCGGACTTGGCGCGGCGCACGGCGTCTTCGATCAGGTCCTCGATGCGCCCGTCGATGGCGTCCAGTTGCCCGGCAGTGAGCAGGCCAGCGCGGGTGGTCTTGTTACGGAACTGCATCAGGCAGTCGCGGGATTCGCGCAGGTTCTTCACTTCATCCGGGGCGCGGTAGGTTTGCGCATCGCCTTCGAAGTGGCCGTAGTAGCGGCTGAGCTTGACCTCGATCAGTGACGGCCCTTGCCCCGCACGGGCGCGCTCTATGGCGGCCCCGGCGGCCTCGTACACGGCAAAGAAGTCGAAGCCGTCGATGGTGACGCCCGGCATGCCGAAGCCGGCGGCGCGGTCGGCAATGTGGTCGCAGGCGACGGACCAATTGGCGGCGGTGGCCTCGGCGTAGCCGTTGTTCTCGGCCACGAAGATGCACGGCAGGTTCATGATCGACGCCATGTTCATGGCTTCGAACACCGCACCCTCGTTGGAAGCGCCATCGCCGAAGAAGGCCACCGACACGTCATCACGGCCCTTGAGTTTGGCCGCCAATGCCGCCCCGGCCACCAGCGGTGCACCGGCGCCGACGATGCCGTTGGCACCGAGCATGCCCTTTTCCAGGTCGGCAATGTGCATCGAGCCGCCCTTGCCGCCGCACACGCCGGTTTTCTTGCCATAGATTTCGGCCATCATGCCGTACACATCCACGCCCTTGGCGATGCAATGGCCATGGCCGCGGTGGGTCGAGGCAATGCAGTCGCTGTCGCGCAGGTGGGCCATGACCCCGGCGGCGGAGGCTTCTTCGCCGGCATACAGGTGGACGAAGCCGGGGATCTCGCCCGTGGCAAACTCCACGTGCAGGCGTTCCTCGAAGGCGCGAATGGTGCGCATCACTTCATAGGCATGCAGCAGTTGTTCGGTACTGAGTTGATTGGACATCTTGTTGTTCTCCAGGGTTGTCTCAACGCGGGGTTGCAGGGTGCAGCCGATGGCCACGCGGCACGGTCAGCAGGTGATGGCGTGCGGCATGCGCCAGGACCGCCTCGACGTCCACGCTCAGCGGCCCTTGGTGGTCGAGCGTGATGGTGGGTGTATCGTGTTCGGCGAATTCGATTTCGCGCTCGCCGTCCAGGGCCAAGGTGCCGCTGGAAAGGCTCAGGCGATGGGCGACGCCGGGCATAAGCGTGCCGCTGGCGGTGATGCCGCAACCTTGCAGCAGGCCGGGCGCCAGGGGCGCGAGCAGCGCCTGTTCGGCACCGGGGTTCAAGCGCACCCAGACGCCATGGGGGGCCTGGCGCGATACCGGGCACCACAGCCCGCACAGGGCTGACAGGCCAATGGCATGGGGCTCGGCGAAGCAGGCAAAAACCTCGCACAGGTCTTCGCTGCGGCTGAGCGCACGGGCGCCGATGAAGCGCTGGGGCGAGACTGCCACCTCCACCAGTGCCCACTCGGCAAGCTGTTGTTCGGGCACTTTGACCAGCAGGCGCTTGTTGCGGCGCAGGCCGACATCGGTCGGTACCCGCCCGCAGGCGAGCAAGCCGCCGGCCAGACCGGCGCTGGTGGCTTCACGCAGTTCGGGGAAAGCATTGTTGGTGCCGGTGGACAAGGTCAGCAGCGGTACGTCACCCGCCTGGGCAGCGACCGCCTTGTGGGTGCCGTCGCCGCCGAGCACGGCGATCATCGCCACGCCACGCTCGACCATGCGGCGGGTAGCCAGATGCGTGTCGGCAACGGTCTGGGTCAACGGCAGGTCGAGTATTTCGATGGCTGGCCAATGCTGGTCACGGGCGACCGGACCCTGGCTGGCCTTGAGCACGGCGGCGGCGATGCCCGTCATGTCGCTGGGCAGCAGCACCTGGCCGACGCCGGTAGCACCGAAGGCAGCCAGCAGCCGCTGGATCGCCGAGGCCTTGTCGGTGCTCGAATAGAGCCCGGCATTGGCGGTCAGGCGGCGCAGGTCGCGGCCAGAGGCAGGGTTGGCAATGATCCCGACGATCGGGGCGGGTAGCGGCATGGCGCACCTCGTATTTTTGTTTGCAAGGGCAGGAGCAAGCCCGGTGCCAGCTTTTCATGGCTTGGCTGAAGTGCCCGTGCCAGAGCGGTTTGCTTGCACGGCAGCACGTGCCCCTGGTGGCGTCCACGAGACGCTGGGTGCCAACGGGGGGGCGTTGGTTGACGAGACGCTGAGACGCAGCGTCTCAAGCCAGCCGGTAATCACACAGTGCTTGTCGGGGCATGCGTGGAAGCGCTTAATGGCCGGACAACGATAAAAACAGCAACGAGAACCGGAGGGCCTGAATGCTTGCCGCGAACTCCCGAGCCCATGTCGACTGCGTCAGCCGGGTGCTGAAGAATGCCGACCGCCTGCCCCAGGCACCGGTGCCAGCGCTGATCCTCGATTCATGGCGCCGTTCCATGGAGCTGTACCGCCTCGACCCCGGGTCCCAACAGGGGCCGCGCATCCTGTCCCAAAGCCTGCTCAACGAATGCCGCGAACGCGCCGAACTGTTTCTGCGCATCGCTGGCGATGCCGTGGCACGCCTGCACGAGCGGGTGCGCGGCGCCGACTACTGCGTGCTGCTGACCGATGCCCAGGGGCGCACCATTGATTACCGGGTCGAATCGGCCATCCGCAATGACTGCCGCAAGGCCGGGCTGTACCTGGGCACTTGCTGGTCGGAAGGTGAGGAGGGCACCTGCGGTGTGGCGGCGGTGCTGACCAGCAAGGCGCCGGTCACGGTGCACAAGCGCGATCACTTCCGCGCAGCCTTCATCGGCCTGACCTGCACCGCAGCGCCGGTGTTCGACCCGCAGGGCGAGTTGCTGGGCGTGGTGGATGTTTCGGCCCTGCAGTCACCGGATGATCGCCGCAGCCAACACTTGATCCGCCAGTTGGTCGAGCAGACTGCCCGTGAAATCGAAAACGCCTTCTTCATGCACAGTGCACAGGGCCACTGGGTGATGCGTGCCCATGGCACACCGGGTTATGTGGAAAGCCAGCCCGACTACCTGCTGGCCTGGGATGCCGACGGCCGCTTGCAAGCCATCAACAGCCTGGCGCGCAAGCGGCTGGTACAGCACTTGGGGCGCTTGCCTGAGCACATTGGCGAACTGTTCGACATGGGGCAGCTACGGCGCGTCAACACCTCGTCCGCCCAGCGCCTGCCGGGCCTGGGCGGGCTGTATGGCCGTGTCAGCGCCCCGCAGCAGCGCCCGCGCGTGCAGCCCTTGCGTCAGGCTCAGGACCCCCGCATCGAGCAGCACTTGCGGCTGGCCACGCGGGTCAAGGACTGCAACCTGGCGGTGCTGGTACAAGGCGAGACGGGGGTCGGCAAAGAAGTTTTCGCCCGTCAGTTGCACCAGCAGAGCCAGCGCCGCGACGGCCCGTTTGTCACGCTGAACTGCGCCGCCATCCCGGAAAACCTGATTGAGAGCGAGCTGTTTGGCTACGTGGCCGGGGCCTTCACCGGGGCTTCCAGCAAAGGCATGCAGGGGCTGTTGCAGCAGGCTGATGGCGGCACCCTGTTCCTTGACGAAATCGGCGACATGCCGCTGAACCTGCAAACCCGCCTGCTGCGCGTGCTGGCCGAAGGCGAAGTGGCGCCGCTGGGTGCTGCACGGCGCGAACGCGTGGACATTCAGGTGATCTGCGCCACCCACCGTGACCTGGCAACGATGGTGGCGGACGGGCGTTTTCGTGAAGACCTGTACTACCGCCTGGCCAATGCCCGCTTCGAGCTGCCGCCCTTGCGTGAGCGCGAGGACCGTCTGGGGCTGATCCACCAGTTGCTGGCCGAAGAAGCCGAAGCCTGTGGGGTCGACGTGGTGCTGGCCGATGATGCGCTACAGGCGTTGCTGGTTTATCGCTGGCCGGGCAACCTGCGCCAGCTGCGGCAGGTCTTGCGCTATGCCTGCGCGGTGAGTGAAGTCGGGCAGGTTCGCTTGCTGGATTTGCCACAAGCGGTGCGGGGCGAGGCAGTCGTTTCGAGTGACAGCGGTGTATCGTGCCCGGCCCGGCAGTTGCTGCTGGACGCGCTGATCCGCCATCGCTGGAAACCGGCCGATGCGGCGCGGGCGTTGGGGATATCGCGGGCTACCTTGTATCGGCGTGTGCATGAGCACTGCATCGAGATGCCGCGGATGAAGGGGTAGGGCCCCGGCAGGCAATAAAAAACCCCGGAACCAGTCCGGGGTTTTGCGACATCGCACTGCTCGATCAGTCCTGGTTAGCCAGTTTGTGCTCGAGGTAGTGAATGTTCACGCCGCCTTTGCAGAAACCTTCATCACGTACCAGGTCACGGTGCAGCGGGATGTTGGTCTTGATGCCGTCGACGACGATCTCGTCCAGGGCATTGCGCATGCGCGCCATGGCTTCTTCGCGGTCCTTGCCGTAGGTGATCAGCTTGCCGATCAGCGAGTCATAGTTCGGCGGAACCGAATAGCCGCTGTACAGGTGCGAATCGACGCGTACGCCATTGCCGCCCGGGGCGTGGAAGTGTTTTACCTTGCCTGGGCTCGGGATGAACTTCTTCGGGTCTTCGGCGTTGATCCGGCACTCCAGCGAGTGGCCACGGATCACAACGTCTTCCTGGCGGAACGACAGCTTGTTGCCAGCGGCGATGCTCAGCATCTCCTTGACGATGTCGATACCGGTAACCATCTCCGACACCGGGTGCTCAACCTGCACACGGGTGTTCATCTCGATGAAGTAGAAGCTGCCGTTCTCGTACAGGAACTCGAAAGTACCGGCACCACGGTAGCCGATCTCGATGCACGCATCGACGCAACGTTTGAACACTTCCTGACGGGCTTTCTCGTCGATGCCCGGGGCTGGTGCTTCTTCCAGAACCTTCTGGTGACGGCGCTGCAGCGAGCAGTCACGGTCGCCCAGGTGGATGGCGTTGCCTTGGCCGTCGGACAGAACCTGTACTTCCACGTGGCGTGGGTTGGTCAGGAACTTCTCCAGGTAGACCATCGGGTTGCCGAAGGCAGCACCGGCTTCGGTACGGGTGAGCTTGGCCGAGGAAATCAGGTCCTCTTCCTTGTGCACCACGCGCATGCCGCGACCACCACCGCCACCGGCGGCCTTGATGATCACCGGGTAGCCGACGTCACGGGCAATCGCCAGGGCGACTTCTTCGTCTTCTGGCAGCGGGCCATCAGAGCCCGGTACGGTCGGCACGCCCGACTTGATCATCGCGTCCTTGGCCGAAACCTTGTCGCCCATCAGGCGAATGGTATCGGCTTTCGGGCCGATGAAGGCGAAACCGGATTTTTCAACCTGTTCGGCGAAGTCGGCGTTTTCTGCCAGGAAACCGTAGCCCGGGTGAATCGCGGTGGCGCCGGTGACTTCGGCGGCAGCGATGATTGCCGGGATATGCAGGTAGGAATCCTTGGACGATGCAGGACCGATGCAGACCGACTCGTCTGCCAGGCCCAGGTGCATCAGTTCACGGTCGGCGGTGGAGTGCACAGCGACGGTTTTGATGCCCAGCTCTTTGCAGGCACGCAGGATCCGCAGGGCAATTTCCCCACGGTTGGCGATCAGGACTTTTTCGAGCTTCCCAGACATCGTTGGCTCTCCGCGATTCAAACGACGGTGAACAGCGGCTGGTCGAACTCAACCGGCTGGCCGTCTTCTACCAGGATGGCGTCGATGACACCGCCAACATCGGCTTCGATGTGGTTCATCATCTTCATGGCTTCGACGATGCACAGGGTGTCGCCTTTCTTCACGGTCTGGCCAACTTCAGCAAAGTTCGGCGAGGTCGGCGAAGGCTTGCGGTAGAAGGTACCTACCATTGGCGAGCGGATCACGGTGCCTTTCAGGGCCGGGGCTGCGGCAGCGGCTTCGGCGACTGGAGCAGCAGCGGCAACCGGGGCAGCAGCAGGTGCAGCGGCCATCGGTGCTGGTGCGTAGAACTGTTGGGCAGCTGGGGTCTTGCTGTGACGGCTGATACGGACCGACTCTTCGCCTTCCTTGATCTCCAGTTCGTCGATGCCAGACTCTTCCAGCAGCTCGATCAGTTTCTTGACTTTACGGATATCCATTAATCATCAACTCCCAAAGGTTCGGTCAGGGGGCGAAATTTAAAAAACGTATCGATACGTTTCTATCGAACCCTGGCCCACTGAGGCCAGGGTTTTCATCATTTGGGCTGTGCGTTGGCAGCCAGTTGTTCCAGCGCGGACTCCAGGGCCAGGCGATAACCGCTGGCGCCCAGACCGCAGATCACCCCTACGGCAACATCGGAAAAGTAGGAGTGGTGACGGAACGGTTCGCGTTTGTGCACGTTGGACAGGTGCACTTCGATGAATGGGATGCTCACTGCAAGCAATGCGTCACGTAATGCGACGCTTGTGTGGGTGAAAGCAGCCGGATTGATCAGGATGAAGTCCACACCCTCGTTGCGTGCGGCGTGAATGCGGTCGATCAGTTCGTATTCGGCATTGCTCTGCAGGTACTGCAGATGGTGGCCTGCCGCGCGGGCACGTTGCTCCAGGTCCTGGTTGATCTGGGCCAGGGTCACGGCGCCGTAATGGCCTGGCTCGCGGGTACCGAGCAGGTTGAGGTTGGGGCCGTGGAGCACCAGTAGCGTTGCCATCTGCGGATTCCTTGGATTTGTAGGGCAATTCGACACAGCGCGGCGAGTGTGCCGTAAAGCGACGGCAAGTGTCCAGTTCCCGGCAATAGCCAGCACGATGTCCGAGATTCGCGCGAAGTATGTGACCAAATAATTAAATCTGGTCATCTATTTCAGGATTTTTCCCGGCACGCGGGAAGTTATAGACCTACTTTGCCGCGCACGCGGGCCAGAATTTGCGCGAATTCACCGGCGTTTATCTCGCCAATCACCCGATGAGCGGTAATTTCGCTGCCGTTCGCGGCAAAGAACAGCAGGGCAGGTGGGCCGAACAGCTGGTAGCGATCGAGCAGTTTGCGTTGCTCGGCATTGCTCTCGGTGATGTCGAAACGCAACAGCTTGAAGCCGGCCAGCTGCGCCTGCACCTGCGGCGCGTTGAGCACTTCATGCTCGATCACCTTGCAGCTGATGCACCAGTCGGCATACCAGTCCAGCAGCACCGGCTGGCCGGCCGCTTTGGCCTGGGCCAGTGCGGCGTCCAGTGCGGTGGGGGTGGTGATGGTCTGCCAGGCATCCGTCTTTGCCGCCTGGCTGCTGCCGGTGGCCGCAAGTGCTGCAACGGGCAGCGGGCGAAGCGGGTCGCCTTGGCCACTGAGGGCGCCGTACCAGCAGGCCAGGGCGTATACCAGCAAAGCCAGGCCTAGCAGTTGGGCCAGGCGCTGGCGTGCGGTCTTGACGACGAACTCCAGGGCGCCCAGGAAAAGTGCCACGCCGGCTGCGAGGAACCCCACCAGCAGCAAGGTCACAGGGCCCGGCAGCACGCGGCTGAGCAAGCCAATGGACAGCCCCAGCAGCAGCACCCCGATGGCGTTTTTCACCGTGTTCATCCACGGGCCGCTTTTTGGCAGCCAGGCCGCGCCACCGGTGGCCACCAGCAACAAGGGTGCACCCATGCCCAGGCCCAGGGCAAACAGCTTGAGTGCGCCACCCAGGGCATCGCCGCTGGCACTGATATACAGCAGGGCGCCAGCCAGGGGGGCTGATACGCAAGGCGAAACCAGCAGGCTGGAGAGCACGCCCAGCACTGCCGCACCCAGCAGCGAGCCACCCCGGGTGTGATTGGCGACGTTGTTCAGGCGGTTGCTCAGGGCCTGGGGCAGCTTCAGCTCGAACAGGCCGAACATGGCCAAGGCAAATACCACGAAGAACAGGGCGAAGGGCACCAGCACCCAGGCCGACTGCAGGCGCGCCTGCAGGTTCAGGCCCGCGCCGAACAGGCCCATGAGCGCGCCGAGCGCTGCGAAACTGGCCGCCATCGGCAGCACGTACGCCAGCGATAGCGCCAGCCCGCGCAGCCCACCCACCTGGCCGCGCAGCACTACGCCCGACAGGATCGGCAGCATCGGCAGTACACACGGGGTAAAGGTCAGGCCGACCCCGGCGAGAAAGAACAACAGCAGCGATTTCCAGTTCCAGCCGTGTTCGGCCGTTGCGGGGGCGTTGGCACCGCCTTCGCCATCAATACTCAGGCGTGCGGTTTCCGGTGGGTAGCACAGGCCTTTGTCGGCACAGCCTTGGTAGCCCACCAGCAGGGTGAAGGCACGCGGGTCGGTGCGCGGCAGTTCGATGTCGAGCACGCCGTGGTACACCTCGACGTCGCCGAAGAACTCATCGTGCTTGGCCTCGCCCTTGGGGATGTTCGGCGCGCCCAGGGTGATGTCTGCCGGCTCGGTGTGGAACTGGAAGCGGTGGCGGTAGAGGTAGTAGCCCTCGGTGGCGACGAAGCGCAGCTTGAGGGTGTGCGCGTCGGCCTGGACCAGGCTGAGCTTGAAGGCGTCGTGAACCGGCAGGAAGTCGGCGTTGTTGGCCAGCGAAGCGGCGCCGAGGGTAGCGCTGGGGCGGTTGTCGAGCAGGCCCGTGGCGAAGGCAGGGCTGGCCAGCAGCAGGAACAGCAGGAAAAACAGGCGGCGCATGGCGGACTCGCGAGGTGGAACGTGCTGGGCATGATAGCGGAGTTGGTGCGGGTTGGGGCCAGCAGCGCTTGCCGTGACATGTTTGGCGCCTGGCAGATCGAGCGCCGCCCGCGCGGCGCATCGCGAGCTGCGCTCGCTCCTACGTTTGTTTCGGGCCAATCATTTCTGTGGGATTTGCGCGCGACCCCCTTGGCGCATGGCACGATATCGAGTCGTACAAACAAGGCGGTCGCGCGCGCCTGTCGCAGGCATAACTGGCCCGAAACAAACGTAGGAGCGAGCGCAGCTCGCGATGCGCCGCGCGGGCGGCGCTCGATCTCACAGGCGCTGAAAGGCCCAACTCAAACCCTAAAAGCCCGCACCGCCCGGTTCAGCTCACCGCCCAGGCTGAGCAACTGCTCGCCTTGCACGCGCCCTTCACCAATGCGCTGCAGGTTGTCTTCGCCCAGCTCGTGAATCCGCTCGCTGTGGTCACGAATGTCACTCACCGCACCACTCTGCTGCGCCGTGACATCGGCAATGCGCACCGCTGTGTCGGAAATGGTGCGGATGGCACAGACAATCTCGTCCAGCGCGCCATCCGCCGCCTGAGCCTGGCTGGCCGTAGCCTCGGCATGCTCAAGCTGCGCGCGCATCCCTGCCACCGAACCTTTCGCCGCTTGCTGCAGGCGGTCGATCAGTGCCTGAATCTCGCCGGTCGCCCCCGTGGTGCGCTGCGCCAGCGAACGCACCTCATCGGCTACCACAGCAAAGCCACGGCCCATTTCCCCCGCACGTGCCGCTTCGATCGCAGCGTTCAGCGCCAGCAAATTGGTCTGTTCGGCAATCGAGCGGATCACTGTCAGCACCCCGCCGATGGTCGCCGACTCTTCCGCCAATTGCTCGATCATGCGGGCGTTGCCTTGCACTTCATCAACCAGCTCGCGCAAGCCCGACAGGCTCTGGCCAATGACCGCCTGGCCCTGCTCCACCGCCCGCCCGGCATCGCGGCTGGCATCGGCGGCGGCGCTGGCATCCCCCGCCACTTGCTGGATGGTCGCCTCCAGTTCACCCAAGGCGTCGCGGATCTGCCCGGTATCGCCCGCCTGGCGCTCGGCGCCGTCGTGCAGGGCAGCGCTCATGCCGGCCAGGGCGTGGCTGCTGCCAGCCACCTGCTCGGCGTTGTGGCGGATGGTACCGACCAGCTCCACCAGGTACTGGCGCAGGCGGTTGAGCGACTCCTGGATATCGTGCAGTTCGCGGTTGGTCTTGCCCAGGGAGATGGCTTGGGCAAAGTCGCCCTCGGCCCAACATGACAAGGCTGGGGCAAGGCTGGTGAGGGTGCGGGTCAGGCGCCGCTGCAAGGTGTCGATCAGCAAGGCGATGAGCAGTATCAGGCCGATCATCAGGCCCTGGATGATGCGCACCTCGGCGGCGATCTTTGCATGCTCGCCGCGTACTTCGGGTTCCAGCGCGGCAATGGCTTGCTGCACCGCCTCCAGGCGCTGACTGGTGCTGGCGGCCAGGGCGGCGCGGCGTTCGATCTGTTCGCGGGTGCGTTGCAGTTCGGCCGGGTAGCGGCTTAGCAGGCTTTGCAGTTCACGCTTCAGGCCCACCGCAATGTCTTCCTGCTGGGCGCTTGCCTGGGTTTCCAGGCCCATCATGGCGGCGAAGTCGTCGGCAACGGATTCGGCTGCGCGGGTCACGCCCAACAACGGCACGCCGTCGATGGCTTGCGCCTGGGTGCGGATCAGTTGCAGTTCACGCTCTACTTCGTCGGCCAGCTCCGGGCGGCCGCTGCTGACCAGCTTGTCCCTTGCCAGCGACAGGCGACCGAGGTGCACGGTGGCGTCGAGCACTGGCAACAGGTAGCGGTTGGCATCGGCGCTGCCGCTGTCGCGGGCGTAGCCGGCCAGTTGTTCGAGGTTGGCCCCCAGCTCCCGCTCGGCCTGCAACAGCAGGGCTTGCGGGTCACCAGCCAGTTTACCGGCGGCCAGCAGCTCGTTGGCGGTGAAGGCCTGCAGGCTGTCGAGGCTGGGGCGCAGTTTGCCAGCCAGCTCAGTGGGCCACTCGGTCAGGGTGGCCTGAAGCTGCTGGTTGGCCTCCATGGCGGCGGCATGGCGCAGGGCATCGCCGCTGCCAAGGTAGAACTGGATATTACGTGCTGCCTGGTTCTGGAACTGCTGAGACAGGCCCAGGTAGCGCTCCATCATCTGGTAGGGGCGCTCCAGGGCACGCTGCGACCACCACAGGGTGGCGCCCAGGGCGAGACACACCGTTACCAGCAACAGGGTGTTGAAATTGGTCAGCCACTTCAGGCGCATCGCCGCGAACTTCCTGCGAAGGGGAGAGGTAGGCGCCTGAAGTTATTGCGATTTTGTGACGGGGTGATGACGACAGGGGCTTGGTGCCAGAAAAAAGTGGCACAGTGCCTTCATTTGTTTCACCTGCTCCGGCCTCTTCGCGGGTAAATCTGTTTCAAGGCTCCACTCGCACTACGCAATTACGCCCCGCATGCTTGGCCCGGTAAAGCGCTTCGTCCGCTGCACTGGCCATGGTCAGCGCGTCCAGCACCTCATCCAGCTGCACCACCCCGGCACTGAAGGTGCACTGCAAATCCCGCGGCTGCGCCGGGTAGATGATCTCTGCAAAGCGCCGGCGAATCTCGTCCAGCACCTTGTGCGCCGCGTCCAGCGCGGTATTGGGCATGACAATGGCGAACTCTTCACCGCCATAGCGGCCAATGAAATCGGTCTTGCGCAAGCGTTGCTTGAGGAACAGCGCCAGGCTCTTGATTACCCGGTCGCCCATGGGGTGGCCGTGGCGATCGTTGATCTTCTTGAAGTGGTCGATGTCGAGCATGGCAAAGCTCAACGGCTGCTGCTCACGGCGGGCGCGGAAGCTGCAGTCTTCCAGCAGTTGCAGGATGTGGGTGTGGTTGTACAGCCCGGTCAGGCTGTCGCGCACCATGCGCGCCTTCAGGTGCCGGGCGCGGGCGGCACGGTTGCGCACGGTGGTGATCAGGTGGCGTGAGCGAAACGGCTTGGTCAAGAAATCATCACCGCCCTCGCTCATGGCATCCAGCTGCTTGTCCAGGTCGTCCTCGGCAGACAGGTAGATGATCGGCACGCTCACATAGCGGTCGCTGTGGCGGATCACCTTGGCCAGTTCCGGGCCGGTGCAGGCTGGCATGTACAGGTCGAGGATGATCAGGTCGGGCTGGAAGTCGGCAAGCTCTGCCATGGTGCGGATCGGGTCGGTCAGGCTACGGGTGACCATGCCGGCGCTGGCCAGCACGCGCTCGGTATGCAGGGCCTGGGTGCGCGAATCGTCGATGATCAGCACACGCAGGGGGTCGTGCGGGGCGGCGTTGGTCAGCAACTCGACCTTTTCCAGCAGGCTGGAAGCCTCCAGGCTGCCGGTGAGAAAGTCCTGGCCACCGGCGCGCACGGCCGCCAGGCGGGTCGGGGTGTCGGCTTCATGGTGGCTGAAGAACAGCAGCGGAACAGGTTGCGCCACGCCCTTCTGCAGCTGGGTGGCCAGCAGCAGGCCTTGGCCGGCACCGGTGAAGTCGACATCCATGATCACGGCCGAGGGCGGGTATTCGCTGATCGAGGCGAGAAACGCCGCAGCGCTGGGCAGCGCTTGCACTAGCAGACCAAAAAATTCCAGTTGTTGAGCCAGGCGCTGGGCACGCTCGTGGTCCTGCAGCAGGATGTACACCGGTTTGCGCAGGGGCGGCTTGAGCACCTGATCGAGTGGGTCATCCTTGCGCAGGCCGCTACGCGTCAGCTGCTGGGCGGGGCACAGCGGGCTCGGCTCGACTGCTTGGCTCATGTCCTGGCTACTTATAGGTTGGGGTGTGCAGGGGCGATGATGGCTCTATGCTAGCAGCTCTTTTCAAAGACGTGACTGCCCTGTATCAACAAAGCGGCCAGAACGAATATTCAGTTGCTGACTGACAGGTCGCTTATGCGTACGGTGGTGTCTGCTTTATAGTGCTGCCATGCGGGCTTGCCGTGGCACCCTGGCGCAGGCCTGTGGTCCAAGCCCTAGAACCGTCGTGACTGATTAAGGACAAAGCCATGCTGGACTGGAAAAACCGCGAGGCCAAAGCCGAGCCCCGTGAGCGTGTCGACGGCCGCGGCGCTGCCGCCCGTAGCTACCTGGGCGGCCTTTGGAGCCGTGCCCTGGGGACCCTGATCGGGTTGTACCTGCTGGTGTGCATCGGCCTGGGCTGGTACTGGAGCCAGGAGCCGGACCTGTTCCCGGTGCAGCAGAATGCCCAGTCTGCCGCTGAGCGCGGTGGCCAGCAGATGGTGGTGGGCTACACCACCATCGAAACCCTCAAGACCGTGGCCGGTACCTTGCTGAACAAGCCTGGTGGCTACATCTCTAACGACCGCTTCCCGCCAGGGCTGTGGATGGACAACATGCCGAGCTGGGAATATGGCGTGCTGGTCCAGGTACGCGACTTGTCCCGCGCCCTGCGCAAGGACTTTGCCCGCTCGCAGTCGCAGTCCACCGAAGATGCCGACCTGGCCAAGGCCGAGCCGCGCTTCAACTTCGACAACAAGAGCTGGATCCTGCCATCGAGCGAGTCGGAGTTCGAAGAGGGCATCAAGTCGCTGTCCCGTTACCAGACGCGTCTGGCTTCTGGCGACAAGGGTGCGATCTTCTACACCCGCGCCGACAACCTGAACAACTGGCTGGGTGACGTGGCCACTCGCCTTGGCTCGCTGTCGCAGCGCCTGTCGGCCAGCGTTGGCCGGGTCAAGCTCAACACCACGTTGAAGACCGAGTCGGTCGTTGCCGGCCAGGCACCGCAGGTGGACGAGGAGGTGGTGGAAACCCCATGGCTGCAGATCGACAACGTGTTCTACGAAGCCCGCGGCCAAGCCTGGGCGCTGTCGCACCTGCTGCGCGCCATTGAGGTGGACTTCGCCGACGTGCTGGCGAAGAAGAATGCCACGGTCAGCGTGCGTCAGATCATCCGTGAACTGGAAGCCTCGCAAGAGCCGCTATGGAGCCCGATGGTGCTCAATGGCAGTGGCTTTGGCATGTGGGCCAACCACTCGCTGGTCATGGCCAACTACATTTCCCGGGCCAACGCTGCGGTCATCGACCTGCGTCAGTTGCTGTCGCAGGGTTGAGAATGGCCATCAGCCCAAGCGAGGCCGCCCACCGGGCGGCCTCCGACCGCGAGCTGGTTGCCTGGGTGGACGAAGCCGACCAGGTGCTGGGGGCCTTGCCCCGCGCCGAACTGCGTGAGCGACGGCTGATCGGGCGTTGCACGTTCATCCTGCTGTTCAACAGTGCCGGTGAGCTGTGCGTGCATCGGCGTACCCTGAGCAAGGCGCTATACCCCGGTTACTGGGATGTGGCGGCCGGCGGCATGGTGTCGGCCGGGGAGGCTTATGCCGACTCGGCGGCCCGTGAGCTGGCCGAAGAGCTGGGAATCGAAGGTGTCGAGTTGCGTTTTCACGAGCGGTTCTACTTTGACCAGCCCGACAACCGCCTGTGGTGTGCTGTGTATTCGGCGGTGTCGGATGCGCCTTTGCGTTTGCAGCCAGAAGAAGTAATCGAGGCGCGCTTCATCGGGTTGGAGCAGGCAGAGTCAGAAAGCCAGACCCAATCCTACTGTCCGGACTCTTTAGTGGCATTGCAGCGCTACAAGGCCAGTCAGTCGTAGGCAAACTGGTCGACTAGCCCAAGGCGCGGCACGCGGGTACCCGGCAGAAGCAACGCACCCGGCGCGATGACTGCATTCGCGCCAATTTTGCAGCCATCGCCTATCAACGCACCGAACTTGTTTGCGCCAGTGTCGATGACCGCCTGGCCATGGCGAATCCTGATCATTGCCCCGTCCAGTTCATTGCGGTAGTTGGCGATGATTGCCCCGGCTTCGATATTGACGTTTTCGCCGATCAGCGAGTCGCCGACGAAGTTGAAGTGTGCCAACTTGCTTGAGCTGAGCATGAAGCTGCTTTTCACCTCACAGCCTGGTCCGACAATGCAGTTGCTAGCGATGTATACCCCGCCGCGCAGGTAGGCGCCCGCAGCCACGAAAGCCTGCGGACCAATGATAATCGGCCCTTTCAGTACTGCACCGGGTTCGACGATGGCCGTTTCGTGAATGGCGCAATCGCCTTCGCGCCGATAGCCCCTTTCGAGCTGCTCAATCAGTGACAGGACGTTGCTTTCACATGTCAGGGTTACCTGCCATGGTGTCGCGTGCGCTACGCCCAGCTTGGGCCACTTGGCAATGAATGCGCCGATTTGAGGTATCGTCACGGGCCTGTCTCCTGAGGAAGGCGCCCCAGTTTGCACCCGCGCGGGCGACGACAGGCGCTGAAGTCGCAAAACATTCGCAAAATGGCGCATTCCAGTACTTAGCAACAGCCGGATTTATCGTTACACTGCGCGCCCTTTTCGGGCTGTCGCAAGTCTTGCGGCAGTAGCGCCGCCCCTGCCAGAGTGGGGCTTCGCGGTCGGCCTCAACCCCAGGGCACGACCAGTTTTTGTCCTCAGCACAGAGGAACAAAAGTGGCCAAGAAAGCTTCTTCCTTTTCCGCCCTTGGCGGTCTCGTTTACTCCACCGATGCCGGTCGGCACTGCCCCGACTGTGGCCAGCCGGTGGATGCATGCATCTGCAAGCAGCAAATCATCCCCGAAGGTGACGGCATTGCCCGTGTGCGCCGTGAGAGCAAAGGCCGTGGCGGCAAAACCGTGACCACTGTCACCGGCGTGCCGCTGCCGCCCGACCAGCTCAAAGAGCTGGCGACCACGCTCAAGCGCCGCTGCGGTACCGGCGGCGCCCTGAAGGACGGGGTTATCGAGATCCAGGGCGACCATGTCGAGCTGTTGATCGGCGAGCTGACCAAACAGGGTTTCAAGGCGAAAAAGTCCGGCGGCTGAGGCCATCGCGCGATTTTTTGCCCAGCGCTTTCTAAACTCGTTCCCGTGGTCAGGGTCTATGCCTGAGCACGGATGAATCGTCATTTTCAGCTTTTACACTCGCTCCGCTGCCTGCGGGGCAGTGTCTTCGACTTATCTATAGGGGACTTGAATGTCCGTACGACGCACACGCAAAGACGATGGTAGCCAGTGGACCGTGGCCGACAGCCGCAGTGTTTATGGCATCCGCCATTGGGGCGCTGGTTATTTCGCCATCAATGAAGCGGGGCGCGTCGAAGTGCGCCCCAACGGCCCCGACAGCGCGCCGATCGACCTGTACGAGCAGGTTGACGAATTGCGCCAAAGCGGCCTGTCGCTCCCCTTGCTGGTGCGCTTCCCCGACATTCTGCAGGACCGCGTACGCCAGCTGACCGGTGCGTTCGATGCCAATATCGCGCGCCTGGAGTACCAGAGCCAGTACACCGCGCTGTACCCGATCAAGGTCAACCAGCAGGAAGCGGTGGTGGAAAACATCATCGCCACGCAAAACGTCTCCATCGGCCTGGAAGCCGGCTCCAAACCCGAGCTGCTGGCAGTGCTGGCGCTGGCACCGAAGGGCGGTACCATCGTCTGCAACGGCTACAAGGACCGTGAGTTCATCCGCCTGGCGTTGATGGGCCAGAAGCTTGGCCACAACGTGTTCATCGTCATCGAGAAAGAGTCGGAAGTGGCCCTGGTGATCGACGAGGCCGCCGAGCTCAAGGTGAAACCCCAGGTCGGCCTGCGCGTGCGCCTGTCGTCGCTGGCCTCCAGCAAATGGGCCGACACCGGTGGCGAGAAGTCCAAGTTCGGGTTGTCGGCTGCCCAGTTGATCTCGGTTGTGCAGCGCTTCCGCGATGCCGGCCTGGACCAGGGCATCCGCCTGCTGCACTTCCACATGGGCTCGCAGATCGCCAACCTGGCCGACTACCAGCACGGTTTCAAGGAAGCCATCCGTTACTACGGCGAGCTGCGTGCGCTGGGCCTGCCGGTCGACCACATCGACGTTGGCGGTGGCCTGGGCGTGGACTATGACGGTACCCACTCGCGCAATGCCAGCTCCATCAACTACGACATGGACGACTATGCTGGCGTGGTGGTGGGCATGCTCAAGGAGTTCTGCGACGCGCAGGGCCTGCCGCACCCGCACATCTTCTCCGAGAGTGGCCGCTCGCTGACCGCGCACCATGCCATGCTGGTGATCCAGGTCACCGACGTCGAGAAACACAACGACGACGTACCCACCATCGAGAACAAAGAAGCCCTGCCCGAGACCGTGCAGTGGCTGGCCGACCTGCTTGGCCCGACTGACATCGAGATGGTGACCGAGACTTACTGGCGCGCCACCCACTACATGGGTGACGTGGCGGCACAGTACGCCGATGGCAAGATCAGCCTGAGCGAGAAAGCCTTGGCCGAGCAGTGCTACTTTGCCGTGTGCCGCCGCCTGCATAATTCGCTCAAAGCCCGCCAGCGCTCGCACCGCCAGGTGCTCGACGAGCTGAACGACAAGCTGGCCGACAAGTACATCTGCAACTTCTCGGTGTTCCAGAGCCTGCCGGACACCTGGGCCATTGGCCAGGTGCTGCCGATCATCCCGCTGCACCGCCTGGACGAAGAGCCGCTGCGCCGCGCCGTACTGCAGGACCTGACCTGCGACTCGGACGGCAAGATCAACCAGTACGTCGACGAGCAGAGCATCGAGACCAGCATGCCGGTGCATGCGTTGAAGGAGGGCGAGGACTACCTGCTGGGCGTGTTCCTGGTCGGTGCCTACCAGGAAATCCTGGGCGACATGCACAACCTGTTCGGTGACACCGACTCGGTGAACATCTACCAGAACGCTGACGGCAGCGTGTACCACGCCGGTATCGAGACCCACGACACCATCGAAGACATGCTGCGCTACGTGCACCTGTCGCCGGAGGAGTTGATGACTCACTACCGCGACAAGGTGGCCAGCGCCAAAATCACTGCGCGTGAGCGCACGCAGTACCTGGATGCCTTGCGCCTTGGGCTGACCCGGTCTTCGTACCTGTCGTCGTAATTGCTGGGGCCGCTCCTGCAAAAGCCTGTGCTGCCTTTTGTGGGAGCGGCCTTGCGTCGCGATATGAGGGCGAAGCCCTCACCAGCGTCACAACCGGTAAATATCCGGCCCTGGTCCATCGCACCAATGCCGCTACCTTTGAATGCAATGTTCAAAGGAGGACGACATGCAACGTCCAGGCTCCCATCGTTTACGTGGCGGTCGAGTGTCTGAATCCGGGCGCCTTTATCTGCTCACCACAACCACTCGTAACCGAACGCCGTTGTTCAATAATTTTCGATTCGCCAGGACCGTGGTCCAGCAATTGCGGTTCAGTGAAGAGAGCAAGGCTTGTCGATCTCTGGCCTGGGTCTTGATGCCTGATCATCTTCACTGGCTTATCGAGCTTGGCCCGACGAACCTGGGGACGCTGATGTGTGGGTTCAAGTCCAGAAGCAGTTGCGCTTTGTACAAGGTGGGCGCTGACAGGCGACATATCTGGCAGACCAGCTTTCATGACCGGGCTCTGAGACGTGAGGATGATGTCCGGGCGGTTGCCCGCTACATCATCGCCAATCCCATTCGGGCTGGCCTGGTCCGGCGAGCGGGCGAGTATCCGCATTGGGATTGTGTGTGGCTGTGAAACCGCAGGTGAGGGCTTCGCCCTCATTTCGCGACACAAGGCCGCTCCCACATTGACCGGCGTATGCAGGCCTTTTGTGGGAGCGGCCTTGTGTCGCGATGGGCCGCAAAGCGGCCCCAACATCACCGAATCCACTCACCCTTCTGCTGCAACCGCCACCCCACCCAGCCCAACGTCACCGCCCGCAACCCCATGAACCCGAGAAACGCCAACCACAACCCATGGTTGCCGAACCCGCTCATGGCCACCGCCACCGGCAGTGCAATCAGCACCGACACCAACATCGCATTGCGCATCTCCCGCGCCCGGGTCGCGCCGATGAACAGGCCGTCCAGCAGGTAACTCCACACCGCAATCAGCGGCAGCAACGCCAGGTACGGCAGGTACGGATAAGCCGCCGCCCTTACACTGTCGATGTCGGTCTGCAAGTCGATGAACAGGTGCCCACCCAGCAGGAACAACCCGGCAAACCCCAGACTGGTGATCAGCGACCAGCCGCAGGCCACCACCAGCGAACGGCGCAGGGTGTCGCGGTCGCGGGCGCCAATGGCATGGCCGCACAGCGCTTCCACAGCATGCGCCAAGCCGTCGAGTGCGTAGGCCGTCAGCAACAGGCCGTTGAGCAGCAGGGCGTTAGCCGCTACCGTGGCTTCACCCAGGCGCGCACCCTGCACGGTAATCAGCAGAAACACCAGTTGTAACGCCAAGCTACGCAGGAAAATATCGCGGTTTACCGCCAGCAGCGGGCGCCAGGCCTGCCAGCGTTTGAGCGCCGCCCATATGACTTGCCCCGGGTAGGCCCGCAGGGCCGGGCGGGTCAGGGCCAGGCCCAGCAGGGCTGCACTCCACTCGGCGATCACCGATGCCCGCGCCGAACCCAGTACACCCCAATCCAGCCCCAGGACGAACCACAGGTTCAAGACAATGTTCAGCAGGTTGGTCGTCAGCAGGATGGCCAGCGGTGCCCGGGCGTTCTGGGTCCCCAGAAACCAGCCAACCAGCGCGTAACTGGCCAACGCTGCAGGCAGCCCAAGCAGGCGCGTGTGGAAGAAGTTTTCGGTGGATTGCTGCAAGGCTGCGCTGGGTTGCATCGCATGAAGTGCAAGCTGGCTGAACGGCAGGGCCAGCAGGCCGATCACAACGGCAAAACCGACCGCCAGCAGCAACCCTTGCACCAGCACCTGGCGCAACGCTGCACCGTCACCACGGCCAGCGGCCTGAGCGGCGAAGCCGGTGGAGCCCATGCGCAGGAAGCCCATCAGGCCGACCATGAAGGTGAACAGCGTGGCGCCCACCGCCACGGCACCCAGCTGGTGGGCGTGGGGCAGGTGGCCGATGACCGTGCTGTCGACCAGCGCCACCAGCGGCACAGAGATGTTGGAAAGGATCATCGGCGCAGCCAGCGCCCAGACCTTGTGATGGGTGGGGCGGTGGCGCCAGTCGGCAGCGAGTTGGGGCATTTGCATTCCATGAGACCTAGGGCCGTTGTGCGCCCCTCCGCAGGCTTGCCCGCTCCCACAGGAAAGTGTTGCTCTTGCGGCCGGCGCCAAACCTGTGGGAGCGGGCAGGCCCGCGAAGGGGCGCACAGCGGCCCCCTTTAACGAATGCCACAGTGTAACGACCGGCAACCATTTAGCGCGACCATGGTCTCACTTGCCGCGCAACGCCCGGGTGCTGCACCTGACGTTGAGCTATAGTTGCTGCCCTCACGTACACGCTGCCTAAGAGTTCCTACTCCATGTTCAACAAAGGATTGTTGCTGGCCTGCGCGCTGGCTTTGCTCAGTGCCTGTGACTCTTCGACGCCGGACAAACCGGCGCCGGTCGAGAAACCCGTAGCTACAGCGCCCGTCGAAACCCAAGCGCCCAAGCGCGAAGACCCTGCTGTGCTCGCCAAGCGCTACGAGGGCCGCGAGCTTGCGGTGCTGGATGTTTCTGAAGTGCAGCTCGATGGCGCGGCAACGCTGTCGATCAGCTTCTCCGCACCGCTGGATGCCAAGCAGGACTTCGCCACCAAGGTGCACCTGGTCGACACCGTCAAGGGTAAGCTCGACGGCGCCTGGGAACTCTCCGACAACCAGATGGAGCTGCGCCTGCGCCACCTGGAGCCGCAGCGCAAGCTGGTGCTGACCGTCGACAAGGGCTTGCTCGCGGTCAACGGCAAGCAACTGGACAGCGAGTCGGTCACCCGCCTGGAAACCCGCGACATGCAGCCGACCATCGGCTTTGCCAGCCGCGGTTCGCTGCTGCCCACGCGCCTGGCCGAAGGGCTGCCGGTGATTGCCCTGAACGTCGACAAAGTCGATGTCGAGTTCTTCCGCGTCAAGCCGCAAATGCTCTCGACCTTCCTCGCCAGTTGGGGGCGCAACAGCAGCCTGTACTACTACCAGTCCAAGGAAACCCTGGACATGGCCGAGCTGGTCTATAGCGGCCGCTTCGACCTCAACCCCGCCCGTAACACCCGCGAAACCGTGCTGCTGCCCATCGCCGGCATCAAGCCGCTGCAGGACCCGGGCGTGTACCTGGCGGTGATGCGTGCCTCGGGCACCTATGACTACTCGCAGCCAGCGACCCTGTTTACCCTCAGCGACATCGGCGTATCGGCGCACCGGTACCGCGACCGCATTGACGTGTTCGCCCAGGCGCTGGAAGGCGGCAAGGCGCTGAACGGCGTCAACCTCGAAATCCATGACGAGAAGGGCAAGTTGCTGGCCCAGGCAAGCACTGACGGCAAAGGCCACGCTCAGCTGCCGATCACGCCCAAAGCCGATACCCTGATCGCCACCCAAGGTGTGCACACCACGCTGTTGCGCCTGAACACCGCCGCCCTGGACCTGGCCGAGTTCGACATCACTGGGCCCCAGGCCAACCCGCTGCAGTTTTTCATCTTCGGCCCGCGTGACCTGTACCGCCCAGGCGAAACAGTACTGCTCAACGGCCTGCTGCGTGACCAGGACGGCAAGCCTGTCAAAGCCCAGCCGGTGAGCGTGGAAGTGCGTCGCCCGGATGAGCAGGTAAGCCGCAAGTTTGTCTGGGAAGCCGACAGCAATGGCTTGTACCAATACCAGTTGCAACTGGCCACCGAGGCACCCACTGGGCGTTGGCAACTGCTGCTGGACCTGGGGGGCGGGCGCAAGCAGGTGTATGAGTTTCTTGTCGAAGACTTCCTGCCCGAGCGCCTGGCGCTGGAACTGAAGGGCAGCAGCACGCCGCTGTCGCCCGAGGAGGATGCGCGCATCCAGGTCAATGGCCGTTACCTCTATGGCGCCCCGGCTGCCGGTAATCGCCTGAGTGGCCAGGCCTATGTGCGCCCCCTTCGCGAGGCGGTGCCGGCGCTGCCTGGCTACCAGTTTGGCTCGGTCACCGAAACCGAGCTGAACCAGGACCTTGAGCTGGACGAAGTGACGCTCGATCAGGCCGGCAAGGCGGTGATCGACATCGAAAGCCGCTGGGCCGAAGCCCGCTCGCCGCTGCAACTGACCGTGCAGGCCAGCCTGCAGGAGTCGGGTGGCCGGCCAATCACCCGGCGTCTGGAGCAACCTGTCTGGCCAGCCGAGCGCCTGCCGGGCCTGCGTGGCCTGTTCGATGGCGAGGAAACCAATAGCGACGGGCCGGTGGAATTCGAGTTCCTGGTGGCCGACCACGATGGCAACAAACTGGCGGCCAACGACCTCAAGGTGCGGCTGATCCGCGAGCGCCGTGACTACTACTGGAACTACTCGCAGAGCGACGGCTGGAGCTACGCCTACAACGAGAAGTTCCTGACCCAGAACGAAGAGACAGTCAGCGTCAAGGCGGGCTCCACGGCCAAGCTGAGCTTCCAGGTTGAATGGGGGCCGTACCGCGTCGAAGTGGAAGACCCGCAGACCGGCCTTGTGTCCAGCGAGCGGTTCTGGGCCGGCTATCGCGCCCAGGACAACGCTGAAGGCGGCGCCGTGCGCCCGGATCAGGTCAAGCTGGCCCTGGATAAGCCGTCATACGCCGACGGTGCCACGGCCAAGGTCACCGTCACCCCACCCGCCGCTGGCAGCGGCTACCTGATGATCGAGTCCAGCGATGGCCCGTTGTGGTGGCAGGAAATCGAAGTGCCCGCCGAGGGCAAGGCTTTTGATGTGCAACTGGACAAAGCCTGGGCACGCCACGACCTGTACATCAGCGCGCTGGTGATCCGCCCGGGTGAGCGCAAGGCCAACGCCACCCCCAAACGTTCAGTAGGCGTGCTGCACCTGCCACTGGACCGCGCCGAGCGCAAGCTGGCGGTGAGCCTGCAGGCACCGGAGAAAATGCGTCCGAAACAGCCGCTGACCGTGAAGGTCAAGGCCGCGAATGCTGATGGCAGCGTACCCAAGCAGGTGCATGTGCTGTTGTCGGCGGTGGATGTGGGCATCCTCAACATCACCGATTTCAAAACCCCCGACCCGTTTGCCAGCCTGTTCGGGCGCAAGGCGTACGGTGTCGACCAACTGGACATCTACGGCCAGCTGATCGAAGCCGGGCAGGGCCGCCTTGCCAGCCTGGCGTTTGGTGGTGATGCGGCGATGGCCAAGGGCGGCAAGCGGCCTAACACCACGGTCACCATCGTCGCCCAGCAGAGCCTGCCGGTGACGCTGGACGACAAGGGTGAGGGCCAGGCCACGGTCGATATCCCTGACTTCAACGGCGAGCTGCGCTTGATGGCCCAGGCTTGGACCGAAGAGCACTTCGGCATGGCCGAAGGCAAGACCGTGGTCGCTGCGCCGCTGATTGCCGAGCTTTCGGCCCCTCGCTTCCTGGCCGGTGGCGACCGCACCAGCCTGGCACTGGACCTGGCCAACCTGTCGGGCCGTGCCCAGCAACTGAACGTTGAAATCACCACCGAAGGGCAACTGAGCCTGGCCACCAATGCCGTGCAGACCGTCGCCCTGGCCGAGGGGCAGCGTTCGACCCTGATGATTCCGGTGCAGGCCCAGGGTGGTCTGGGGCAGGGCAAGGTGCATGTGCGGGTCACTGGCCTGCAACTGCCGAACGAGCCGACCACCGCGTTCGAACGTGAGTGGACGCTGGGCGTGCGCCCGGCCTACCCGGCAATGCTCAAGCACTACCGCGTGGCATTGAAGGATCAGCCATGGACACTGCCCGAAGCAGACCTGGCTGCGTTCGAACCCGCTGGCCTGGAGGCCAGCCTGGCCTTGTCGAGCCGGCCGCCGTTGAACCTGGCCGAGCAGATCCGTGCGCTGGAGGCGTACCCTTACGGTTGCCTGGAGCAAACCACCAGCGGCTTGTATCCGTCGCTGTACGCGGACGCCGACAGCCTCAAGCGCCTGGGTATCAAGGGCGAGCCGGCGGATGTGCGCAAGCGCAAGATTGAAATGGGTATCGAGCACCTGCTGGGCATGCAGCGCTACAACGGCAGCTTTGGCCTGTGGAGTTCGGACAGCGAAGAGGAGTACTGGCTGACCGCCTACGTTACCGACTTCCTCTTGCGTGCACGTGACCAGGGTTATGGCGTGCCGGCCGAAGCGCTGAAGAAAGCCAGCGAGCGCCTGTTGCGCTACCTGCAGGAGCGCAACCTGATCGAAGTCGACTACAGCGAAAACGCCGACCATACCCGCTTTGCCGTGCAGGCCTACGCGGCGCTGGTGCTGTCGCGCAGCCAGCAAGCGCCGTTGGGTGCGCTGCGTGGCCTGTTCGAGCGCCGTGCCGATGCCCGCTCGGGCTTGCCGCTGGTGCAACTGGCGGTGGCGCTGGACAAGATGGGCGACAAACCGCGCGCCGAGCAAGCTTTGCAGGCGGGCCTGGGCATCAGCCGTGGCAAAGGCTGGATGGCCGATTACGGCAGCGCCCTGCGTGACCAGGCGCTGATATTGGCATTGCTGCAGGAGAGCAACCTGGCCAGCAGCCAGGTCGACCAGCGCCTGTTCGCCTTGTCGGATGAACTGGCGGCCAACCGCTGGCTGTCGACCCAGGAGCGCAATGCACTGTTCCTGGCCGGCCGTGGCCTGCTGGGCAAGCCGGAAGGCAAGTGGCAGGCACGCCTGGACAGTGCGGGCGAGGTCCGCGCGCTCAACAACGCCGAGGCCGGCATGAAGCTGGAAGGCCCGTTGCTGGCCTCGCCACTGAGCATACAGAACGAAGGCAGCGGGACGCTGTACCAGCAACTGACCTTGTCCGGTTACCCACGCCAGGCACCTGCGGCCGGCGGCAATGGTATGCAGATTCGTCGTGAGTACCTGGGCATGAACGGCCAGGCGCTGGACCTGCACAACCTGCGCAGTGGCGACCTGGTGTTGGTACACCTGGCGCTCAAGGCCGAAGACCGAGTGCCAGATGCACTGGTGGTCGACCTGCTGCCGGCCGGCCTGGAGCTGGAAAACCAGAACCTGGCGCAAAGCGCCGCCAGCCTGGACAATGCCAGCAGCGCTGTGAAGGAATGGCGCGAGTCGATGCAGAACGCCAGCGTGGTGCATCAGGAGTACCGTGATGACCGTTATGTTGCAGCGCTCAAGCTCGATCGCTACGGCACCACCCACCTGCTGTACCTGGCGCGGGCAGTAACCCCGGGCACTTACCGTGTGCCGCCGCCGCAGGTCGAGTCGATGTACCGGCCGAACCTGCAGGCCGTGGGGGATGGGCAGGGTGAAATGACCGTAAAAGCCCGCTAGAGACCCGCTCTACACGGACCATGTGGGAGCGGCCTTGCGTCGCGGAAGGGCCGCAAAGCGGCCCCGGCAATTCAAGCGGCGAAGCTGAAAGCCTGGGGCTGCTGTGCAGCCCTTTCGCGACGCAAGGCCGCTCCCACAAACACCGCGCAGATCAGCTGAGTCATTCAGTGAATCACCCAGCTCATCACCCACAGCCCCAGCACCAGCCAGATAATCCCGAGGATGATCGAGGCGCGCATGAACGCGCGGATTGCCGAGTACAGCAGCATCAGGCCGATGATCAGGGCCAGGATGCTGACCAGCGAGGTATCCATGCCCAGCGTGCGCGCCAGACCGTCAATGAAATTGCCACCGGCATTGGCCAGCAGGTTGAACAGCCCGCTCAATGCGTCGACGATGACGCGGATCAACGACCCCAGTGCCTGGCCCAGCCACTCGAAAAAACCTTCTACATGCATAGTTGCTTCCTGATGAACGAATTGGCGAGGTTGCCGTTCCCAAGCCTTTGGCCATTACCTGGCCAGGTCGGTTCCCGATGCCAAGCTTAGCGCGTGCGGGCAGGCTGTTGCGCGCCACGCTGTTTGGCCTGTTGGTGTTGTGCGGCCTGTTGTGGCTGGCTGACCGCCTTTGGCCGCTGCCGTTGCCGGGCGACGATCTGGCCCGGGTAGTGCTGGCCGAAGACGGCACGCCCTTGTGGCGGTTTGCCGATGCCGAGGGGGTGTGGCGCTACCCGGTCAGCCCCGACCAGGTATCGCCGTTGTACCGGCAGGCCTTGCTGACTTACGAAGACCGCTGGTTCTACCGTCACCCTGGGGTCAACCCGTTGGCCTTGGCACGTGCGGCCTGGCTGAACCTGCGGGGTGGGCGTGTGGTGTCGGGTGGCAGTACGCTGTCGATGCAGGTGGCACGGCTGCTTGATCCGCATGACCGTACCCTGGCCGGCAAACTGCGCCAGCTGTGGCGTACGCTGCAACTGGAGTGGCACCTGTCCAAGCGCGAGATCCTGCAGATTTACCTGGACCGCGCGCCTTTCGGCGGCACCTTGCAGGGTGTGGCCGCAGCCAGCTGGGCGTACCTGGGCAAGTCACCCATGCACTTGACCCCGGCCGAGGCGGCGCTGCTGGCGGTGCTGCCCCAGGCACCCAGCCGGCTGCGCCCGGATCGCCACCCCGAGCGTGCCCAGCGTGCCCGGGACAAGGTGCTGCAGCGCCTGGCCGAATACCAGGTGTGGCCTGCGCAGCAAATCCGCGAGGCAGCCGAAGAGCCGCTGGTGCTGGCGCCACGCCAGGAGCCAGCCCTGGCACCCTTGCTCGCCCGGCGCCTGAACAGCGCCGACAGCCCGCCGCTGATCCGCACCACGCTCGATGCAGCGTTACAGCGGCGCCTGGAAGACTTGCTGCTGGGCTGGCGCGCGCGGCTGCCGGAGCGCACCTCTGCCGCCATCCTGGTGGTCGAGGCGCAGACCATGGCGGTGCGTGCCTACCTGGGTTCGATCGAGCTGGCCGACGAGCGCCGTTTCGGGCACGTCGACATGGTGCGCTCGCTACGCTCGCCCGGTTCCACGCTCAAACCGTTTCTTTACGGTATGGCGCTGGACGATGGCCTGATCCATTCCGAATCGTTGTTGCAGGATGTGCCACGCCGTTATGGCGACTATCGCCCCGGCAACTTCTCGATGGGCTTTAGCGGGCCCGTGTCGGCCAGCTCGGCGCTGGCCCTGTCCCTCAACCTGCCGGCAGTGCAATTGCTGGAGGCCTATGGCCCGAAACGCTTTGCCGCGCAGCTGCGCATGGCGGGCATGCCACTGGCATTGCCGCCCTTGGCCGAGCCTAACCTGTCGCTGATCCTGGGCGGTGCGGGCAGCCGCCTGGAGGACCTGGTGGGTGGCTACGCGGCGCTGGCGCGGGGTGGCAACAGTGCACGGGTGCGCTTGCAGCCACAGGAGCCACTGGTGGAACGCCGGCTGCTGTCCCCCGGGGCGGCGTGGATCATCCGGCGCATCCTCAGTGGCCAGGCGCGCCCCGACCGCGACCCGCATGCCGAGCTGGTACAGCGCCCGCAACTGGCCTGGAAAACGGGCACCAGCTATGGCTTTCGCGATGCCTGGTCGATTGGCGTGGGCCCGCGCTATCTGATCGGCGTGTGGATCGGCCGCCCCGATGGCACGCCGGTACCCGGCCAGTTCGGCCTGGCGTCGGCGGCGCCGCTGATGCTGCAGGTGCATGACCTGCTGAGCAACCGCGACAGCCAGCGCGGCATCAGCACACCGGTGGAGCGGGTGCCGGCGAATGTCGGTGTGGCGGCGATCTGCTGGCCGCTGGGCCAGCCGATGAGCAAACAGGACCCCAACTGCCGGCGTCAGCGTTTTGCCTGGACCCTGGACGGCACCACGCCCCCGACGCTGCAAGCCGCCGACCAGCCGCTTGGCCTGGGCTTGCGTGAAAGCGTGTGGGTCAACGAGCAGGGGTTGCGCGTCGATGGCGGCTGCCCAGGCGCCAAGGCTCGCGACATCGCTTTGTGGCCGGCCCCGCTGGAACCTTGGTTGCCCCGCGTCGAGCGGCGCGCGGCGCGGCTGCCGGCCATCGACCCGACCTGCCCACCGCAGGTGCCGGCCAGCGCGCCGCCGCTGTCGATCGTCGGCGTGCGCCCGGGTGACAACCTGCGCCAACCGGCTACCAGCAGCGAGCCGTTGCAACTGCATGTGTCGGCCTTGGGCGGTGGCGGCCGACGCTGGTGGTTCCTCAATGGTCAGCCACTGGGCGAGACCCAGGGGCAGGACAGCCTGCTGGTGCGCTTGCCGCAGGCCGGGCAGGCCGAGCTCAGTGCGCTGGATGAAAGCGGCGAGACGGCGAGGGTGGCGTTCCAGGTCAGCGAGTAGGCGTTCGACGGCAGCCGGGCCAGCACCTACGCTTGCAAATGACGGGTGTGACCGGCTGGTGCCCCGCAACCCGTGGGAACGTGGAGCGCCCTATGCGTCCTCTGGCCGTGCCCTTGTTGTTGCTGCCTTGGGCGCTTGCGGCCCAAGCCGGGTCGTTGCCCGGTTTTCTCGACAGCCATGAGTACGAACGGCGCCTGCCCGACACTGATCTGCCGGTGGACACCTACTGGCCCGTCAGCCCCAACCTGCGATTGCCTGGGCCCAGTGCCGATAGCCTGGCCTGGGCGCCTGCGGATACGCGCGTGATGCTGCACAAGGTGCGTTTCGAAGGCGGTACGGTGTTCCCCCTGAGCGACTTGCGCGAGCACTACCAGCCGCTGATCGGGCACCTCATCACGCTTGGTGAGTTGCAGCAGTACACCGAGCGCCTGACCGAGCGCTATCGGCAGGAGGGGTACCTGCTTTCCTACGCCTACCTGCCCCCTCAGGACTTGGCCGATGGCCGGGTCAATGTCGTGTTGGTCGAAGGTTACATTCGGGACTATCACGTGGCCGGCGATATCGGCCCGGCCAGTGACTATTTGCAGCAGCTGCTGGCGCGGCTGAAAGCCGAGCGCCCGCTGACCCAGGAAACGCTGGAGCGCTACCTGGGGCTCGCCGAACGCCTGCCAGGTGTCTCCATAGAGGCTGAGCTGGCCGTGGCGCAAACCGCTGACGGTGCAGCCCGCCTGAACGTGCAGGCGCGGCGCAAGGCGTTCAACGCCGCCGTTATCGTGACCGACACCAGTCGCGACGATCCGCAGGCGCTGCTGACGGCAAGCAGCAATGCCCAGACCCGCTTGGCCGAACAGTTCAAGGCCAGCCTGTTGCTGCCGCCGGGGGATGACCAGGTCCATTACCAGCGGCTGGACTACAGCCAGTACCTTGACGCTGCCGGTAGCCAACTGCTGCTGTCGGCTTCGCGCTACCGCAGTGATCCGGGCACGCGTATTCGCCTGGACGATGGCCGTGACATTACCCGCAAGCGCGACAGTGAACGCTATGCGGTGGGCCTGCGCCAGCCAGTGATTGTCAGGGCGGATGAATGGATGGCTGTGCAGGGGCACTTGTATGCGGTCAGTGAGCACGTCGAAGACGCACTGGGTGGGCAGCCTTCGGTACGGGACTACGACACCGGTGTGCGCGCGGTTTCCTTTGAGGGTGACTGGCGCACAGTGGAAGGCAGGCGCCTGCGTATTGTCAGTGCCGGGGTCTATCAGGGGCTGGATTACCTGGGCGCGCGCAGCGACGCCGGCTACGACATGGACTTTCTGCGGCTCAGGTTGTCGGGGCTGCAAAGTGACCCGCTGTCGCCGCGTTGGCAGGGCGTAGTGTCGGGGGCGTTGTACTGGAGTGACGACCGGCTGCCCGACAGCGAACGGGCTGGCTTTGGTGGGCAGCATTTCGGCCGTGGCTACCCGCGTGACCAGGCAGAGGGCGACAAGGGTTGGGGCGTATCTTACGAGCTGAACTACAGCCTGCGAGATCACGGGCTGGGGTTGGTTCAGCCCTATGCGGCAGTGGATATGGCGCAGGCCTGGCATAACCGGGGCGCGGTGGAGGATGCGCACTTGGCTTCGGCGGCACTTGGCGCACGGTTGGGGGATGGACGCTACTTCAACGTTGCGCTGGAGGTGGCGAAGCCTTTGGCGGATGTGGCGTTGGACAGCCTGGACCGCGGCCCCCGGCTGACCCTGAGTTTGGCTTTTCAAATGTAGGGGGGCGCTTTGCGCCCCTTTCGCGACACAAGGCCGCTCCCACAGGTCCACCGCTATCCTGAGGGTTGCGCGGTGCCTGTGGGAGCGGCCTTGTGTCGCGATGGGCTGCAAAGCAGCCCCGGCAATCTCCAAGCAAACCCCTCAATGGGTAGTAAACCTCAGATGTACCGGCGATGAGCTGGGCGTCAGCGCCAATGCCAGCTGGGTACGGTTGTGCATGTGGGTCAGGCGCAAGACCTGCGACACATACAGCTTGACGGTGTTTTCGGTAATGCCCAGTTCGCAGGCGATCTGGTAATTGGTCTTGCCCTTGCTTACCAGGCGCGCCACCTCCAGCTGGCGTGGTGACAGTTTCTCGAACGCTGCTGGCAGCTCACTTTCGCTTTCTTCAGCATCAGTGGCACGCCGGTGCGTCCCTTGACCACGGGCTTTTTCCAGGTCCTGATACAGCTCGTCTACCGACTCGGCCAGCTCCTGCAAACGCTGGTTCAATCCCCCAAGGTCACGGAGGTTGCGCTGGCGCTCCAGCAAGGCCTCTTCCTGCCGGCGTACGCCTTCCAGCAGTTCATCAAGGTCCATCGGTTTCTGGTAGTAGTCGGCAAAGCCTTCGCGTAGCGCCCGGATCACGTCCTGTTTATCGGCACGACCCGTCAACATGATGGCCTCGAACATGCGCTGGCTGCCGTTGAGCTCCTTCAAGGCGCGCACCAGCTCGATGCCATCGCGATCCGGCATGTGCAGGTCACAGATGAGCAGGCCTATAGCCGGGTCTGACACATAGTGCTCGATGGCTTCGTCGGTTGAGTGGGCTGCTACGCAGACATAGCCCTTGGTTTCGAGGAATTCACTCAGCTGTTCGACAATGACCGGTTGGTCATCAACCACCAATACCTTCACTTCACTCACTGGTCTGGACACAATCAACTCCCTGTTCTTATACGGCCCTGCTCCCGTGCCAGACACGCTGGCAGTTTAAAAATAGTCGCACTTTGCGTTTATGTACAAGTTATGTACAAGGCATGGGACCACGGGAGGGATTATTGGATCCACACAGCCGTTAGAAGAAAACCTGCTAACACATAGGGTACAAATGCCTGTTTGTCGCCCATTTCTTCGGTCAGGGCCTGTAATCGCTTTTTCACCTTAGGGTTGAGCAGCGTCCACAGGCGCCGACGGGTGAGCAGCCAGACCAGCACGCTGACACCGGCACCGATGAAGGTACCGAGCACGTATTGCGGGCTGGTGGCCAGCGCCAGGGCGCCCATCAGCTTGACGTCGTCGGCACCGAACCGGCCGAGCATGTAGCCGGGCAAGGTCAGCAGCATGACGATGGCCAGCGCCCAGCCGGCATCGCTGGGCTCGGCACCGATCCAGCTGTGGCCGGTGGCGAACAGCCAGACCAGGGCGCCGGCAGCCACGCCCAGGGTCAGCAGGTTGGATATCTGGCGTTGACGCACATCCTGTTCGGAGCACAAGGCAAGCCACAGCAGGAGAACAATGCTTTGCATTGGCAGGTCGCCTTTCCCAAATGTTGAACACATCTACCCGGTCAGTCAGGTTTCCTTATGTGAAGATAGACAAGAACCTGCGCACGAGTGGCGTTGGAAAGGCAAAAAAGGCGGGGTCAAAATGGATTTTGTCGCTCATGACACCGTTCCGGTGGGTGCTACTGCCTTGTTCGACATTCAAAAGCTGGCGCGGTCACAGTGGGAGCGGGCGCGCCCGCGAAAACGGGCGAAGCCCGTGCCATGCACCGCGGTGTCTGCTTCGCGGGCATGCCCGCTCCCACAGGCGTTGCGGTGCATGCTAAAGCCGCGTTTGAATGTTACTTCTTGCTACCCGGCGGGTAGTTGGCCAGCACCTTGCTCACAGTGTTTTGAATGGCGCTGTTGCGTTCTTCCGGGCTTGGCGGGTAGTTGTTCATGATTTGCTCGGCACTGCCCCGCCACACCAGCTTGCCGTCACGCCCGTCGAACATGTCGACCTGAATGGTGGCGACCTTGTAGTCGACACTGCGGGTTTCGTTGTACATCGGGCCGCCCCAGTAGCCGCCCCAGTAGCCCCCCCAGCCACCGCCGTAGTTGGTGGTGATCTGTTGCTGGCGCTGCTCCACGATCAGGTATGTGCGTACGGTCAGGTCAGGCCGTGCTCCCCCTTGTACCGGGCGCAGGCCGCGCTGGTCGAGCTGGCCAGCCACCGCCTGGCGGATGCGCTGTTCGGTGAGGTCGCTTTTTATGCGTGGGTCGTCCGGGCGGTACTGCAGGCCCGGCTCCTGCCATGCCCAGCTGCGGTAGGCGGCAAAATCGCGGCTGGCATCGAAGTCCTGCTGGACATTATTGCTGGAGCAGGCGGCAAGCAATAACGCGAATGACAGTAGAAGGAGACGGCGCAACATGATGGTTCTCCGTTAGCGATTAACTGGGAGGATAGCCGCTGAGCGCCTTGTGCACAGAATCGCGCAAGGCGCTTTCGCGTTCACGGGGCGAGTCCTTGTCGCTGCTGCTTTCGGCACTGGCGCTCCACACCGGCTGGCCGCTGCGGGCGTCGTACAGGTCGATGCGCACCACCATCACCTCGACCTCATAGGTGCGCACGATGGGCACGCTGGCATAGCCGCCGTAGCCATGGCGATAGCCGCCATAGCCGACACCACCGTAGGGGTAGGGGCCGTAGTAGGGGTCGTAGGTGTCGTAGTCACGCACCTGGCGCAAGCGTTTTTCCAGGCGCATGTTGGCGCTGACCAGCAAATCGCCGGAGGCCCCTCGGGCAGGGCGCAGGCCATGCTGGTCGAGTGCGCCACTGACGGCATCGGCCAGTTGCGCCGGGTCGGCATTGGCCGAGCCGCTGGGCAGCTGGCCGTTGCGCCAGCTCCAGCTGCGGTAGTGCCCGTAATCCCGGGCGGGCGCCGGGTAGGCGCTGGCGTCGAAGGTGGTCGCCGCCTGGGCGGGGGCGGGGGGCAACGGGCGGCTGCTGGCCACATAGGGGTTGCTGCCCTGGCAGGCAGCCAAGGCAAGCGGCAGCAGGGCCAGGCACAGCAGACGGTACGGCATGTATCCTCCCGGCGGGCGGGTCAACGGGGGCGGCAGACCCAGTGCAGGTAACGGCCAAGCCCGGCGAAGCCGGGGTGGCGGCGGTAAGCCAGTTCCATTTCCAGCAGGTCGAGCAGCTCGGCCTTGCCCTGGAAGTCTTTGGGCATGTAATCGTGGAACACCCGCACGCCGCTCTCACTTTCAACCTGCCACATAGAATCAAGTTGCGCCTTGAGCTCGCGTGGATCAAGGGGTTTTTGCGGGGTCAGGCTCTGCTTTTCACCTTCCAGCCGGTTGCTGCGCAATTTGCGGAAATGGCCCTTGAGCAGGTTGCGATAAACCAGCGCGTCGCGGTTGTAGAAGGCCAGTGACAGCCACCCCGAAGGGGCCGTGAGCTGGTGCAGCACGGGCAGGATGCTTTCGGGCTCTGCCAGCCATTCGAGCACAGCATGGCACAGCACCAGGTCGTAGGGCTCGGTCAGTTGGCCGAGCAGGTCTTGCCAAGGGGCCTGGATGAACGTGGCGCTTTGGCCGGCCTCGGCAAAGCGCGCCCGGGCGCTGTCGAGCATAGGGGCGGCGGGTTCGGCCAGGGTCAGGTGGTGGCCGCGCTGGGCAAGCCACAAGGCCATGTGGCCCAGCCCTGCGCCGATATCGAGGATGCGCAGCGGGCGATCGGGCAGCGCCTCGGCCAGGTCGGCCTGCAGCACGGCCAGACGAATCGCGCCCTTGGCGCCGCCGTAGATCTTCTCGGCAAAGCGGGTGGCCAGCTCATCGAAGTGACGGTCATTCATCGGGCGAAGCGCCTCTCGCTGTCGGCCAGCTTGGCCCGCACCACCTGGTCCATGTCCAGGCCCAGCTCGCTGCACAGCAGCAACAGGTAGAGCACAACATCACCGACTTCCTGGCCGGCGTGGGCGAGTTTGTCGGCAGGCAGCTGGCGCGATTGGTCTTCGCTCAGCCACTGGAAGATTTCCACCAGCTCGGCCATTTCGACGCTGGCCGCCATGGCCAGGTTCTTTGGGCTGTGGAAGCCGCGCCAGTCATTCTCGTCGCGGATCTTGTGCAGGCGTTGGGTGAGTTCTTGCAGGTTCATCGGGGGTCTCCTAATGCTGCATAGCTTCGGCCCAGGCCCGATGCAAAGCAAGCGCAGACCGCTTCTACAGGGGAGCCCAGCGCCCGACCATATGCAGCACCCCGGCATGCCCATCCAGCCGCAACGCCCCCACAGGCCCTGCCTCACTGGCACTGAGCACCACCTCCGAAGGCAGCCTCACCGGTTTGCGAAAATCCACTTCAAAGGCATAGCCGCTGTGCGGCAGGTGCCCGCGCAGTGCCGCCAGGGCCATGGCCTTGCTCCACATGCCATGGGCAATGGCCGTAGGAAAGCCGAACAGTCGCGCACTGGCGGCACTGAGGTGGATAGGGTTGTAGTCCCCGCACACCTTGGCATAACGCCGGCCTATGTCACTGTCGGCGTACCAGCGGGTGGCCTCGGGCAATGGCTCAGGTTCAACGTCGGCAGGCTCGCCTGCTTCGCCCTCCAGCTTCAAGCCGCGCACCAGCATGCGGCTGGTCTCGCGCCAGAGCAGGCCAATGCCGTCATTTGCCTCGGTAACCAGGTCGAAGGTGCCGCCCTTGGCATGTGCCTGCAGGTTGTGTGCATACACGGCAAAGCGCAGCCCTTCGATACCACCAAGCGGGCGCAGCACCTCTATGCGGTTGTGCAGATGCACCAGGCCGAGCAGCGGGAAAGGGAAGCCTGGGGCGGTCATCAACTGCAGCTGGAGCGTGAATGCCATGATATGGGGATACGTGCCCGGCAAGCGGCCATCGTCGGTAAAGTGGCAAAGCCGTCGATAAGCTGCCAGGTTGCCCGGCTGAACCGGAATGAAACAGCGCAGGCCATCGTCCGGCAAGCGGTCACCGCTGATGCCGCGCTTGCTGGCTGCACGCAGGTACAGGCTGGCGCGGGTAGCCGGGCTTTGCAGGTCGTGCCAGCTTGTGCTCATGTTCACGCCCCCATCAAGGCTTGGCCGCATACGCGCAGCACTTGGCCGTTGACCGCCCCGGAGCCTGGCTGGCTAAGCCAGGCAATGGCCTCGGCGACGTCCTGCGCCCGCCCGCCCTGGCCCAGCGAGCTCAAGCGCCGCCCGGCCTCGCGCAGGCCCATGGGCATGGCCGCAGTCATGTGGGTTTCGATGAAACCGGGGGCGACCGCGTTGATGCTGCCGCCGTGCGCGGCTAGCAGTGGCGCCCAGGCTTGGGCCAGGCCAATCAGCCCGGCCTTGCTTGCGGCATAGTTGGCCTGCCCACGGTTGCCAGCGATGCCACTGACCGAGGCCAGCAGGGTGATGCGCGCGTTTTCCCCCAGTGCGCCGTTGTCGTACAGCGCCTGGGTCAGTATTTGCGGTGCCTTGAGATTGACGGCCATGACCGCGTCCCAGTATTCCGGGGTCATGTTGGCCAAGGTCTTGTCGCGGGTGATGCCGGCGTTGTGCACCACGATGTCGATGCCGTCCGGCAGGGCCGCGAGCAGTTGCGTTGCCGCATCGCTGGCGCAGATGTCCAGTGGCAACGCCTTGCCACCGAGGCGTGCAGCGAGGGCGTCGAGGTCCTGGCTGGCCTGCGGCACATCGAGCAGCAGCACATCGGCGCCGTCCCGCGCCAGGGTTTCGGCAATGGCCGCGCCGATGCCGCGCGCTGCACCCGTGACCAGGGCGCGACGGCCACCCAGCGGGCGGGTCCAGTCGCCTACCTGGCGTGTGCAGGCTTCCAGGCGCAGTACCTGGCCTGAAACAAAGGCACTCTTGGGCGAGAGGAAGAAGCGCAAGGCGCCTTCCAGCTGGTCTTCGGCACCGGGCCCGACATACAGCAGCTGGGCGGTCGCACCGTTGAGCAGTTCCTTGGCCAGCGAGCGGCTGAAGCCTTCGAGGGCCCGTTGGGCCACGCTGGCCAACGGGTTGGCGAGGCTTTCCGGAGCGCGCCCCAGCACCACGATATGGGCGGATGGGGCCAGGCTGCGTAGCAGTGGCTGGAAAAACTCGCGCAACTGCTTCAGCGCATCGCTGTCGGACAGATGACTGGCATCGAACACCACGGCTTTGATTTTCGGCCCCAGGCCGGCTACCCAGGGTTCGGCCTGCAGGTGCTCGGCGTTAAAGCTGTAAAGCGCGTCGGTCAGGCGCGGGGCAATGGCTTCGACCTGGCCTGCCAACGGCCCGCCACCCAGTACCAGGGCCCCTTCAACCGGGCGCAGGCGGCCGGCCTGCCAGCGCTCCAGCGGCGCCGGGCGTGGCAGGCCAAGGGCATCCACGAGGCGGCGGCCGAGGTTGGAGTTGGCAAAACCGAGGTAGCGATCGCTCATGACTGGGTCTCCGCAAAGGCAAGCATGAAAGTGTGGACCAACTTTGTGGCAAGGTCGTTCGAATGCGGTAAAAACACCTAGGCTGTACGGATCAAATTGTTACAGGAGGAACATGTACATGCGTTCACCTCGCCGGGTCGCGATCCTGGGCGGCAATCGAATTCCCTTTGCCCGCTCCAATGG
Source organism: Pseudomonas sp. PvP089 (assembly GCF_017875165.1). Classification (NCBI taxonomy): domain Bacteria; kingdom Pseudomonadati; phylum Pseudomonadota; class Gammaproteobacteria; order Pseudomonadales; family Pseudomonadaceae; genus Pseudomonas; species Pseudomonas sp. PvP089. The sequence goes on along the minus strand of NZ_JAGGME010000001.1, from coordinate 5,676,367 downwards.
CATCTATGCCACCGCCAGCAACCAGGCAATGCTCACCGTCGCCCTCGAAGGGCTGATCGAGCGTTATCGCCTGCATGGGCTGCGGCTGGGGGAGGTGGTGGCTGGCGCGGTGCTCAAGCATTCCCGTGACATGAACCTGACCCGGGAATGTGTGCTGGGTTCGCGCCTGTCGCCGCAGACCCCGGCCTATGACATCCAGCAAGCCTGCGGCACCGGGCTTGAGGCTGCGCTGCTGGTGGCCAACAAGATTGCCCTGGGGCAGATCGACTGCGGTATTGCCGGCGGCGTAGACAGCACCTCCGATGCACCGATTGCCGTCAACGAAGGCCTGCGCCACATCCTGCTGCAGGCCAATCGTGGCAAAAGCCTGGGCGAGCGACTCAAGCCTTTCCTCAAGCTGCGGCCTCACCATTTGAAACCCGAGTTACCACGCAATGGCGAACCGCGCACAGGGTTATCCATGGGCGAGCATTGCGAGCGCATGGCGCAGGCCTGGCGCATTGGCCGTGCAGAGCAGGACGAGCTTGCATTGCTCAGCCACCAGCAGCTGGCCGCCGCATATGCCGAGGGTTGGCAGGATGACTTGCTGACGCCGTTTCTGTCGCTGACACGGGACAACAACTTGCGTCCCGACTTGACCCTTGAACAGTTGGCCAGGCTCAAGCCCGCCTTCGATCGCAGTGGCCAAGGCACGCTGACGGCGGGTAATTCCACGCCGCTGACCGACGGCGCCTCGGTGGTGTTGCTGGGCACGGAGCAATGGGCTGCGCAGCAAGGGCTTGAGGTGTTGGCTTACCTGGTCGATGGTGAAACTGCGGCAGTGGATTTTGTCACGGGTCGAGAAGGGCTGTTGATGGCGCCGGTGTATGCCGTGCCACGCTTGCTGGCGCGTAATGGCCTGACCCTGCAGGACTTCGATTACTACGAGATCCATGAAGCCTTTGCCGCCCAGGTGCTGTGCACGCTCAAGGCCTGGGAGGATGCCGACTACTGCCGCGAGCGGTTGGGGCTGGATGCGCCGCTTGGGGCGATTGACCGCAGCAAGCTCAACGTCAAGGGCAGCTCGCTGGCGGCTGGGCACCCGTTCGCCGCGACCGGTGGGCGGATATTGGCCAACCTGGCCAAGGTGCTGGCGACGGCGGGGAAGGGGCGCGGGCTGATTTCGATTTGTGCGGCAGGTGGGCAGGGGGTGACTGTTATCGTAGAGCGGTGAGTACCAGAGAAATTGCATTGACCGCTTCGCGGGCAAGCCCGCGAAGAAGGCAGCGCAGGTGCCACAGTCATATCCCCGAGCTGTTAGGCTTGTCTGCTCAGAACGATAAGAAACCGCCATGCCGATCATCGGACGCCCCCGCGCTCTCCCGGCGCTGGACCACTTGCCCAGGCCTCTTTACGCCCGTGCCGAAAGCCTCGGCGCCGGCTCCTGGACCACCCGCCACCAGCACGACTGGGTACAGTTTTCCTACGCCATCAGCGGCGTACTCGGCGTGTACACGCGCGACGGCAGCTACTTTGCGCCGCCCCAGTGGGGGGTGTGGATCCCTGCCGATGCCGAGCACGAGGTGGTCACCTCGATGCAGGCGGAGATGCGCAGCCTGTATGTGCGCCGCGATGCCTGCCCATGGGCACCGGAGCAATGCCGGGTGCTGGAGGTGACACCACTGGCGCGCGAGCTGATCAAGCAGTTCTGCCTGTTCCCGGCTGACTACCCGGAGGGCGATAGCGCCGAGGCGCGTCTGGTGGCAGTGCTGCTGGACCAGCTGCGTACCTTGCCGGAAGTCGGGTTTTCGCTGCCGTTGCCACGCCACCCGGGCTTGCTGGCGCTGTGCAATGGCTTGATCGCCGCACCGGACCAATCGCAGACCTTGCAGCAATGGGCGCGGGAGCTGGCGTGTTCGGAGAAGACGCTGATGCGGCTTTTCCAGCGGGAGACGGGGTTGAGCTTTCGCAACTGGCGGCAGCGCATGCGGCTGTTGTCGTCGCTGGCGTTGCTGGAGGCGGGGGAGAATGTGACCGAGGCGGCGTTGGGGTGTGGGTATGACTCCACCTCGGCTTACATTGCGGCGTTCAAGCAGCTGTTTGGGGCTACCCCTGGCGAGTTGAAACTCTAGGCATGGTCTGCCTGTACCGGCCCTCTCGCCGGCAAGCCAGCTGCCACTGGGATTGCAAAGCCCCTGAGGGCAGCGGGGTCCAGTGGGCGCTGGCTTGCCGGCGATAGGGCCGGTACAGGCAATGCATCAATCAGGTGCGGAACCTGCGCACCAGCGAGTCCAGTTCATTGGACAGCCCAGCCAGGCTCTCGGAGTCCTGTCGCGCCGCCTGGGCCAGTTCGGCCACCAGTTGCGCATCCCCGTGGATCTGGCTGATGTGCCGGTTGATGTCTTCGGCCACCTGGTGTTGTTCCTCGGCCGCCGTGGCGATCTGCGTGTTCATGTCACGAATCACATCCACCGACTCACGGATTTGCCCGAAGCTGTCGCGGGCCAGGCCGATACGGCTCACCGACTGCTGCGACACTTCCAGGCTGGCATGCATCTGCTCGGCCACTTCGGCCGTGCGGCTGGCCAGGTTGCCCAACAGGCCGTCGATTTCGGCAGTGGAGTCGGCAGTGCGCTTGGCCAGGGCCCGCACTTCGTCGGCCACCACGGCAAACCCACGGCCCTGTTCACCGGCACGGGCGGCTTCGATGGCAGCATTGAGGGCCAGCAGGTTGGTCTGTTCGGCAATCGAGCGGATGGTACCGAGGATCGACTGGATGGCGTTGCTGTCACGCTCCAGTTGCTGGATCGACTGCGCAGATTGTTCGATTTCCTGGCTCAGGCGGTCGACGCTTTGCACCGCGGCATCGATCTGCTGTTGGCCTTCGCGGGCTTGCTGCTGACCGCTGTCGGCCGACTGCGCCGCCTGGCTGCAGGAGCGCGCCACTTCGTTGGCGGTGGCGACCATTTCGTGAAAGGCGGTTGACACCATGTCCACGGCTTCGCGCTGGCGGCCTGCGGCTTCGGCCATGTCGCTGGAAACACGGGTGGAGCTGCTGGAGGTGCTGAGGATCTTGCCGGCAGCAGCGCCGATGTGCTGGATCAGGCTGCGAATGGCGCCGAGGAACTGGTTGAACCAGCTGGCCAGTTGCGCGGTTTCGTCGCGGCCACGGATTTCCAGGTTGCGGGTCAGGTCGCCTTCACCTTGGCCAATGTCTTCCAGGCCATTGGTGACGCTGTTGATCGGGCGCACGATCAGTTTGGCGAAAGCCGCACCGACCACGGCGAACAGCACGGCCAGCACCAAGGCGATGACGCCGATCAGCCAGGTCAGCCGGGTGGTGTTCTGCATCACTTCGCTTTGTTCGATCAGGCCGATGAAGGTCCAGCCCAGTTGTTCGTCGGGGTAGACGTTAGCCATGTAGCGCACGCCATTGAGCTCTACCTCCACCAGGCCTTTGCCGGCCTTGGCCAGTGCGGCATAACCGTCGCCGAAGCTGGCCAGCTGCTTGAAATTGTGAGCGGCGTCGCGAGGGTCGACCATGACGTTGCCGTTGCTTTCAACCAGCATCAGGTAGCCGCTTTCACCCAGCTTGATCTGTTTGACGATCTCGGTCAGGCCCTTGAGCGATACGTCGATGTTGACCACGCCGCCGGGGTTGCCCAGCTGGTTCGCCACGGCCCGCACGGTGCTGACCAGCACCGCGTCGTCGGCGGCCCAGTAGTAGGCACCGGTACGCACGGTCTTGCCCGGGTTGGCCATGGCCAATTGGTACCAGGGGCGGGTGCGTGGGTCGTAATTGACGAACTTTTGCCCGGCAGGCCAGCCGGTGTAGCCGCCATCGTTCACCCCGTAAGAGAGGTAGGCATAGGAGGGGTGTGCGTTGGCCAGACGGGTCATGAAATCAAGGAGCTTGCTGGCTTGCTCGCCCAGTTCGTAGGACGGGGCGGCGCTCATGTACTTGTTCAGCTCGCTGCCGGTGGCGGCGACCATTGGCTGGGAAGCCATGTACTCGACGTTCTGGTTGATGCCTTGGAAGAAGATGTTCATCGCGTTGCTGACCTGGCGGATTTCCCGGCTGCTACCGTCGAGGAATCCGTCGCGGGCTTCGCCACGCAGGTTGAGGACCACCAGCGTGGCCACGAGGACAATGGGCAAGCCGGCGATGACCGCGAATGCCCAGGTCAATTTCTGTTTGATGCTCATCGACGCTCCCGGAATTTTTATTGTCGACCCACGAGGCAGGTAGCCAATACATCGGCAGCATCCCGGTTTTATGAAGCAAAACCCCCGTATTTATTGGATAAAGTCGCAGTTGGTGACTATTCGGTCGTGTTTGGACACTTTTGGCATACCAAACGCGGGTGAACGATCAGCGACAGCAGCTTTCAGCAGCTCCATTGGCCAAGTCTTTGAGGATAGGGCAGTCCGGGCGGTCGTCCCCCTGGCAATGCGAAACCAGCTCGCCGAGGGTATCGCGCAGGCTCACCAGCTCTTCGATGCGCCGGTTCAGCTCATTAATGTGCTGCATGGCCAGCGCTTTCACATCGGCGCTGGCACGTTGGCGGTCCTGCCACAGGGTCAGCAGCTTGCCGACCTCTTCCAGGGAAAAGCCCAAGTCGCGTGACCGCTTGATGAAGGCCAGGCTGTGCAAGTCTTCTGCCTGGTACAGGCGGTAGCCGCTGTCGCTGCGCGTGGCAGGCTTGAGCAGGCCGATGGATTCGTAATAACGGATCATCTTGGTGCTAAGCCCGCTGCGGCGGGCGGCCTGGCCGATGTTCATGGCGCCTCCTCGGTGGTACTGGTGGGTTTCCATGCCTTGAGCCACAGCGCGTTGCTGACCACGCTGACGCTGGACAAGGCCATGGCGGCGCCGGCCAGTACCGGGTTGAGGTAACCCAGCGCCGCCAGCGGGATGCCGACCAGGTTATAGATGAACGCCCAGAACAGGTTCTGGCGGATCTTGGCGTAGGTCTTGCGGCTGATTTCCAGGGCTGCAGGCACCAGGCGCGGGTCACCTCGCATCAGGGTGATGCCGGCGGCCTGCATGGCCACGTCGGTACCGCCACCCATGGCAATGCCGATATCGGCGGCGGCCAGGGCCGGGGCGTCGTTGATGCCATCGCCGACCATGGCGACCACGCCATTTTGCTTGAGCGCAGCCACGGTGGCGGCCTTGTCTGCGGGCAGCACTTCGGCATGGACATCATCGATGCCCAGGGCGTCAGCCACCACGTTGGCGCTGCCGCGGTTGTCGCCGGTCAGCAGGTGGCTGCTGATGTGCTGTGCGCGCAGGGTGTCGATAGCCTGCGCGGCGCCGGGCTTGAGGCTGTCACCAAAGGCGAACAGGCCCAGCACACGAGGTTGAGTGCCGCGTTCAATCAACCACGACAGGGTGCGCCCTTCTGCTTCCCAGGCCTGGGCCTTGGCGGCCAGGTCACCGGGCTGCAGAGCGCTTTCGTCGAGCAGGCGGCGGTTGCCCAGGGCGAGCTCGCGGTCCTCTACACGCCCGGCGATGCCGCGACCGGTCAGCGACTGGCTGCCGGTAACAATTGGCACCTCCAACCCCTGATCGGCGCAGGCATCCAGCACCGCCTTGGCCAGTGGGTGCTCGCTGCCGCGCTGCAGGGCACCGGCCAGACGGTGCAGGTTGGCACTGCTGCCTACTTGCGCCTGGCTGTGGACCACCCGTGGGCTGCCGGAGGTAAGCGTGCCGGTCTTGTCGAAGACCACGCAGTTGACCGCATGGGCACGCTCCAGGGCTTCGGCGTCCTTGATCAGGATGCCATGGCGGGCGGCAACCCCGGTGCCGGCCATGATTGCTGCAGGCGTGGCCAGGCCAAGGGCGCAGGGGCAGGCGATGACCAGCACCGCTACGGCGTTGATCAGCGCGGTTTCCAGCGGTGCGCCGGCCAGCCACCAGCCGATCAGGGTGATCAGTGCCAGCACCAGCACAGCCGGGACGAACACTTGGCTGACCCGGTCGACCAGCTTCTGGATCGGCGCCTTGGCGGCCTGGGCGTCTTCGACCAGGCGGATGATACGGGCCAGCACGGTTTCGGTGCCCAGCGCCTGGGTGCGCACCCGCAACCGGCCTTCGCCATTGATGGCACCACCGGTGACACTGTCGCCGGGTTGCTTGGGCACCGGCAGGCTCTCGCCGCTGATCAGGGCTTCATCGGCATGGCTGCTGCCGTCCTCGACCACACCATCGACCGGGAACCGCTCGCCGGGCTTGACCAGTACCAGGTCGCCCAGGCGCAGCTGGGCGATGGCCACATCTTGCTCCTGGCCGTCGACGATACGCACGGCGCGTTCCGGTCGCAGCGCTTCAAGAGCGCGGATGGCACTCGCGGTCTGGCGTTTGGCACGGCTCTCCAGGTACTTGCCCAGCAGCACCAGGGCAATCACCACGGCCGAGGCCTCAAAGTACAGGTGTGGGACCATGCCGGCAGGCGCCTGCGCCCACTGGTACAGGCTCAAGCCGTAGCCTGCGCTGGTGCCCAGGGCCACTAGCAGGTCCATGTTGCCGGCACCGGCGCGCACGGCCTTCCAGGCCGCTACGTAGAAGCGTGCGCCGAGTATGAACTGCACGGGTGTGGCCAGCAGGAACTGCGCCCACGCGGGCAACATCCAGTGCAGGCCGAACGGCTGCACCAGCATTGGCAGTACCAGTGGCAGGGCCAACAGCAAGGCTGCGCCGACCGCCAGGCGCTCATTGCGCAATTTGCGCTGGGCCGCGTTTTGTTCGTCTTTGACCGTTTGCGGCAGGCTGGCGCTATAGCCGGCCTTTTGCACCGCGTCGATCAGCAGGTTATCGTCGAGGGCCGCGAGCACCTTGAGGTGCGCGCGTTCGCTGGCGAGGTTGACGCTGACCTGCTCGACCCCGGGCAGCTTGCCCAGGGCGCGCTCCACGCGGCCGACGCAGCTGGCGCAGGTCATGCCGCCAATTTGCAATTCGACAGTACGGCTGGGCACGCTGTAGCCGGCTTCGCGCACGGCGTCGACCAGGGCGGGCAGGCTGTTGGCCGGGGCCTGGACCCGGGCCTGTTCGGTGGCGAGGTTGACGCTGACCTGTTCAGCGCCGGTGACCTTGCGCAGGGCGCGCTCGACCCGGCCGGCACAGCTGGCGCAGGTCATGCCGGCGATCGGCAGGTCATACGTGGTGGATGCGGGCATGGCTCTCCTCCTTGGACAGGCCTCCAGCATCAACCTTGCCATGCAGGTAAGGTCAATAGCCCAGGCCGGCTCGCTTCAACTCCAACCCATATTGCCCCATGGCGATGCGGTATTTGTTGATCTGGCCCGACTGCAAGTTCAAACGTGTGCTGCGTTGATCTTCGATACCCTGTGCACAGCCTGGCACCTGCCCTGGTAGCAGGCGCAGGCGCACATCCACCGGGCCGGGCGGCAGGTTGAAGGAGGTGGACTGCTCCTGGAACACGCGCCCGGAAAGCTGATCGTTGAGGTAGACGCCGATTTCGCAGTTGGTGGCCACTTCCAGGCGTTCCCGGGAGATGATCAGTACGCTGTAGTCCGAGTTGCCCTCGGCGCTGGCCGGTGGCACCACAGCCAGAGTGCTCAATAGCCCGACCACGCCCAATGCTGCCCTGAACATGAAGAATCTCCTGCTTGCCTGATCGTCAAACGCGAAGCTTGGCCGACGCGGGCACGGATTTCCAGCCCAGGTGTTGCTGGCAGGGCTTGACCTTGCCCCGATGGCAAGCTTGAGACTCGTTGAAAACCTGAAGGAGGCAACCCCCATGCAAGTGTTCAATGTACAAGGCATGACCTGCGGCCATTGCGTGAAAGCCGTGACCCGCGCGGTGCAGGAGCAGGATGCAGCGGCCAAGGTCGAGATCGACCTGGCAGCCAAGCAGGTACGAGTGCAGAGTGAACTGGGGCAGGAGCAGATCCTTACCGCCATTCGTGATGAAGGTTATCAGGCCGAACTCGCCTGAAGACTTGCCAGTGGGAGACTCACCTGTGGGAGCGGGCGTGCCCGCGAACACCGGCGTAGCCGGTGCCATCCACCGCGTTGCCTGATTCGCAGGCACGCCCGGTCCCACAGGGACTACGGCAGTTTTCAGGTTCCGAGCGAGGCAGTTGTCCTCGCAACGCGCAGGTTTGTTGCAAATGTTTTCAGCCTGGTAGGCCCCACAGCAGGTAGAATTGTGCACTTGCTTAGCCTGCTATGGATTCCTGATGAACCTGCGAATGGTGCTCATCCTGGGTGCACTCAGTGCGTTCGGGCCCTTGGCGATCGACTTTTACCTGCCCGCCTTCCCGGCCATGGCGCAGGCGTTCGCCACCGATGAAAAACACATCCAGGCCACTTTGGCCGCCTACTTCCTCGGCCTGTCTATCGGCCAGTTGGCCTATGGCCCGGTAGCCGACCGCTTTGGCCGGCGTATACCGCTGATGTTCGGGGTAACCCTATTCACCCTGGCGTCGCTGGCCTGTGCCTATGCCCCCAACCTCGACACCCTGGTGCTGGCACGCTTCGTCCAGGCTTTGGGTGGTTGTGCCGGCATGGTGCTGTCGCGGGCCATCGTCAGCGACAAGTGCGACCCGGTGGCCTCGGCCAAGGTGTTTTCGCAACTGATGCTGGTCATGGGGCTGGCGCCGATCCTGGCACCGATGCTGGGCGGGGTGCTGGTGAACCTCGCGGGCTGGCAGTCGATTTTCCTGGCCTTGAGCCTGTTCAGTGCCGGCTGCCTGCTGGCGGTCAGCCTGGGCCTGCCGGAAAGCCTGCCTGCGCACATGCCGCGTCAGCCGCTGTCTGGCGCTTTGCGCCAATACCTGCGGTTGCTGGCTGACCGGTTGTTCCTTGGCCATGCGTTGACCGGCGGCATCGCCATTGCCGGCATGTTTGCCTACATCGCTGGTTCGCCTTTCGTGTTCATCAAGCTGTATGACGTGCCGGCCGAGCACTACGGCTGGCTGTTCGGCACCAACGCTGCCGGCTTTATCCTGGTGGCGCAGGTGAATGCACGTTTGTTGGCCAAGCGTGGGCCGGCGTTTCTGTTGGCGCGCGGGGTGTGGGTGTACCTGGCGGCAGGCTTGGCGCTGTTGGGTGTGGCTGCCTTGCAGCCGACACAGTTGTGGCCGCTGCTGGTACCGCTATTCATCTGCATCGCCAGCCTGGGCTGCATCATCCCTAACGCCTCTGCATGCGCGATGAGCGGGCAGGGTGCGCGGGCTGGCAGCGCCTCGGCACTGATGGGCTGCTTGCAGTTCAGCGTCGCCGCAGGCGCGGCGGCACTGGTCGGTGTGCTGCATGATGGCAGTGCGGTACCGATGGCGATGGTGATCAGCGTGTGCGGTGCACTGGCGGTCAGTGTCTCGCTGCTGACCCGGCGCTTGCAGGCCAGGCGTCCCGCATAAGCGGGTGAGGTGCCTGCAGGCGGGTTTCCAGCGTGGCGACAAAGGCCCGCGCCTCAGCCTCGCTGCGGAAACTGACCACGTGTTGATCGAGCTGGACCTGCCAGGGGCAGGCAGGGTTTCGGCTCGATGCGCTGACGACAATTTTCATCGCGGCATACCTCCAGAAGGGGGGAGCCGCTCAAGTGTAGCGCTGCCCCTCTAGCCTGCCACGAGCTGTATCCGTGTCCTGACTGACGGTCGACAGGCGCATTTTCCACACCACGTTTCCTGCTTTGGGCGTAATGCCCGCAAATCTGCAGAACCTTCGCTTCGTTTCGCGCTATTTGTGGAACATCGCTGTAGGCCGTATCTGAAATTGCAGGGCGTCTGTTTTTATCAAGATATTTCAGCCCCACTGCGAGCGTATGTGAGAGCGTTGACTGACCGGGCTTCGGGCAGTTTTGCAAGGCCGTTTCACTGGTTGCCATGGGTAGGCATACCCAGTGGCTTTACGCCGTAGGTGCGTCGGTACCTGGTCGCCTGAACGGCGTTTTCTGCGGCCTATACTGGCGACCCGGGCCAGTGACAGCGAGAGGCGCTGCCCTGCCAGAGTTGGCCATCGCATCCACACAGTGAACTTGCAGGGAGTTACAGGGATATGAACGCAGCCAGCAGTATCAGCCAGATTGCCAGCCTGATGGCCGACCCCAAGCGTAGTGCCATGTTGTGGGCACTGATCGATGGTACGCCGCGGCTGGCCAATGAGCTCGCCATAATGACCGGCCTGACCTCGTCATCGGCGTGCGCGCACCTTTCGTTACTGTCGTCGGCCGGTTTGCTCAGGCATGAAGCGCGGGGCCGCAAGCGATATTTTCGCCTGGCGACACCGCAGGTGGGGGCAGCCGTGGAGGCCCTGGCCAGCGTTCAGTTGGAGAGCGCCAGAGGGGCGCGTGCCAAGGCGCCGGTCTCACCGCTGCCCATGTCGATGCGCCGGGCGCGCCGTTGTGGCGATCACCTTGGCGGGGAACTGGCCAGCGAGCTGTACCATCGACTGGTGGTGGCCGGCTGGCTGGAAGGTAGCGGTCGACAGTTGATGGTCAGTGACGAGGGGCGTTTACAGTTGGCCTCGGTCGGGGTCTACATCGATGCCTTGGCCCCCCACCAGCAACGTGGTTGCGTGATTTGCCGTTGCACCGAGTGGGACGACCAGGCCCCGCACTTGGGCGGTGTGCTGGGCCAGGCACTGTTCAGGCTATTCCTGCAATCGGGCTGGATGCGTGAGGCCGAGGACACGCGGGCATTGCATATCTCGGCGCTGGGCATCCAGCAGATCAATCGCATAGCCCGCGTGGCAACGTTGCAGGTTGGGTAAGCGCAACGCCGTCGTGCAATCAGACCAGCCGGGCATCCAGGCTGTTCTGCGCCAGGCGACGGGCCTGGTCTTCAGTCATGCCCAGATGGGTGTGCAGGGCGTGGAAGTTTTCCGTCACGTAGCCGCCGAAGTAGGCCGGGTCGTCCGAGTTCACCGTGACCTTCACGCCGCGCTCCAGCATGTCCAGGATGTTGTGCTGGCTCATATGGTCGAACACGCAAAGCTTGGTGTTGGACAGCGGGCACACTGTGAGCGGGATCTGCTCATCGATGATGCGTTGCATCAGGCGCTCGTCTTCGATGGCGCGTACGCCGTGGTCGATACGCTTGATTTGCAGCAGGTCCAGCGCTTCCCAGATGTACTCGGGCGGGCCTTCTTCGCCGGCATGGGCGACGGCAACAAAGCCTTCGTTGCGGGCACGGTCGAAAACGCGCTGGAATTTGCTCGGCGGGTGGCCCATTTCCGAGCTGTCCAGGCCAACGGCAATGAACGCTTCGCGGAACGGCAGGGCCTGGTCGAGGGTTTTTTGCGCTTCCTCTTCACTGAGGTGGCGCAGGAAACTGAGGATCAGGCCACTGCTGATGCCCAGCTGCTTGCGGCCATCCTTCAGCGCCTGGTTGATGCCATTGAGCACCACCTCGAAGGGGATGCCGCGGTCGGTGTGTGTTTGCGGGTCGAAGAACGGTTCGGTGTGGATCACGTTCTGGGCTTTGCAGCGTTGCAGGTAGGCCCAGGTCAGGTCGTAAAAGTCCTGCTCGGTACGCAGCACATCTGCGCCCTGGTAATACAGGTCGAGGAACTCCTGCAGGTTGTTGAAGGCATAGGCACCGCGCAAGGTCTCCACATCGGCCCAGGGCAGGGCAATCTTGTTGCGCTCGGCCAGGGCGAACAGCAACTCAGGCTCCAGCGAGCCCTCCAGGTGCAGGTGCAGTTCGGCCTTGGGCAGGGCGTTCAACCAGTCATACATAGTGGATCATCTCAATCAGGTACGGTTGCCGCCATTCTACAGGGCCTGGCCGGGCATTGCGCCCGGCCAGGCTGCGACCCGGTGAATCACCAGACCAAGGGTTCGCCCTTGTAGTTGATGAAGCGCAGGCCGCCGGTGCCGCTTTGTGCATTGATCTGGTCGAGCATGCCGCGGGTGCTGGTGAACACGTCAATTTCGGCGTTTTCGCCACCCATGTCGGTTTTCACCCAGCCCGGATGCATGGCCAGTACGCACAGGTCGGGGCGCTGTTGCTCGACCACGAAGCTGTTGATCATTGAGTTCAGCGCTGCCTTGCTGGCCTTGTACAGGCAGATTTCACCACCGTCGGGGATGGTCACGCTGCCCAGGATCGAACTCATGAAGGCCAGCACGCCGCTGCCTTCGCGTAACTGGCCCACCAGGCGACGGGCCACGCGGATCGGGGCCACGGCATTGGTCATGAACAAGTCGCCGATGTCGCTGCGCTGTACCGTTTCCAGGTTTTGCGGCAGGGGCCCCATGACGCCCGCGTTAACGAACACCAGATCGAACACTTGGCCATGCAGGCGTTGTTGCAAGCCATCGAGCTGGGCGGTGTCGTTCATTTCCAGCTGTTCGATGCGCACGCCAGGCACGTCTGCCAGGGCGCGGGGTTGCTGCGGGTTGCGCACGGTGGCGGTGATGTTCCAGCCGTCTTCGTTCAGGCGCTGCACCAGGCCAAGGCCAAGCCCGCGCGAAGCGCCAATGATAAGTGCGGTTTTTGCGTTAGCCATGTGAACGCGCTCCATGGTCGGTGGTAAGGAAAGGTATTGAGGATAATGCACAGCGGCAGTCACTGCCTTGCCAATGGCTGTATAAAAAGTGATCAGCTGCACCCGGGCCTTGCCTGGCCGGGCGTTGCGCCTGTTGGCGCACGGGTTATCCACAAGCTGGTCCACAGTTATTGTGTGCAAGCTCAGGGCGGTGCAGGCCCGTCCGTCGGGTTGCGTATTGGGGATAACTCTTGGGCTTTCAGCACTTTGCGGCTGTCATCAAACGGTGATCAAAATATGATCAAAGCTCTGCAGGCTATGAAAACTTTAGCCTGCAAGCGATTGCCCCAAGCTTATCCACAGGCGGGCCCACAGTTGTTGTGGGCAATGTTCAGCGTGCTTCGAGCAGGATGCGCCCGCGGCTCAGGTCAGCCAGTTGCTGCTGCAGCGGCGCCAGGTGGGCGTCACCGAGCGCAATCAGCAGGTCGACGCCATTGGCAGTGAACTGTTCATCCATTACCAGGCCGTCGACCTCCGCCAGCCGAAGTTTTACCAACGCAAGTTCGCTGAAACTGCAGCTGCAGGTGAATTCGCTGCGCTGCACCAGCAGCCGCTTGGGCGCCTGTTGCAGGCACTTGTTGGCGCCGCCGCCATAGGCCCTGGCCAGGCCACCAGTGCCCAGCTGGATGCCGCCGTACCAGCGGATCACCAGCACCACGACCTGGTCGCAGTCCTGCGCTTCGATAGCGGCCAGGATCGGCCTGCCTGCGGTCCCGCCGGGTTCGCCGTCATCGCTGCTGCGATACTGCGCGCCGAGCTTCCAGGCCCAGCAGTTGTGAGTGGCAGCCAAGTCGCTGTGGCGTTCGATGAAACTCATCGCATCGGCAGCACTGCTGATCGGCCCGGCAAGGGTGATGAAGCGGCTTTTGCGTATTTCCTCGCGGTATTCGCAGAGGTCGAGCAGGGTAGAAGGCATAAATGACGGTTACACAGCCGGCTTGATGCCGCAGCCCTTCAGAATGATGTGGATAAGGTTGTTGCTCGCCTCTTCCATGTCCTGCTTGGTCAGGCGGCTGCGGCCGGTGACCTGGCAGATCTGGGTGGCGAAGTCGGCGTAGTGCTGGGTACTGCCCCATAGCAGGAAGATCAGGTGCACCGGATCGACCGGGTCCATCTTGCCCGCATCGATCCACGCCTGGAACACGGCAGCCCGGCCACGGAACCACTCGCGGTAGTCGGCACTGAAGTATTCGGTCAGGCAGGTGCCGCCGCTGATCACTTCCATGGCGAAAATCCGCGAAGCCTGTGGGTTGCGCCGGGAGAACTCCATCTTGGTGCGGATGTACTGGCTCAGGGCTTCCCCCGGGTCGTCATCGACGCTCAAGGCGTTGAAGGTGCTGTCCCACAATTCGATGATGTTGCTGAGCACGGCAATGTACAGGCCCAGCTTGTTGGTGAAGTAGTAGTGCAGGTTGGCCTTGGGCAGTTCCGCCTTGAGGGCGATGGTGTTCATGCTGGTGCCCTTGAACCCATGGCGAGCGAACTCGTCTTCGGCTGCCTGGATAATGGCCTGTTCGTTTTTCTGGCGAATTCGGCCCGCGGGCTTGCCCGAGGCGGAGAGGCGGTGCGCAGGGACTTCTAGGGTCATGGACGATTCCGTACGGGTCAGTGGCTGCGGCTGTCGGACAAGATTACCTGCCTGCGCCGAAGTGACAAGCGTTTGCGGCAGAGACTGGCATCAACGTGTCGCAGCCAGGCTCTCCAGGAAGCTTTCCAGGACCAGGTTCGGCCGCCGGCCCTTGCGGGTTACCCAGCTCAGGCTCAGGTCATAGAAGCGCTGTTGGGGTTTGAGGGCACGCAAGCGGCCTTGCTGCACCCAGAACGTGGCGTAGTGGTCGGGCAGGTAGCCGATGTAGCGCCCGGTGAGGATCAGAAACGCCATGCCTTCGCGGTCCGAAGCACTGGCCGTGCAGTTCAACGCCTGGTAATGGGCCTGGATGTCGGCTGGCAGGCGGAAGGTGGGGGTAATGGCTTCCTGGCTGTTGAGGCGGTCGTCGTCGACCTGCTGGTCATCGGCATAGAACAGCGGGTGCCCAACGGCGCAATACAACAGCGAGCGTTCGCTGTACAACGGTTGGTACTCAAGGCCCGACAGCGGGCTGGTTTGGGGTACCACACCGACATGCAGGCTGCCGTCGAGCACGCCATGTTCGACCTGGCTGGGGGCGATCATGCGGATCTGGATACGCACCTCGGGCCCACGGTCCTTGAGTTCGGCCAGGGCATGGGTGATGCGCATGTGCGGCAGGGTGACCAGGTTATCGGTAAGGCCAATGTTCAATTCGCCACGCAAGTGCTGGTGCAGGCCGTTTACCTCGGTGCGAAAGCTTTCCAGGGCGCTTAGCAGTTGCAGTGCCGAATGGTAGACCTCGCGGCCTTCCTCGGTCAGCGAGAAACCGGCGCGGCCGCGCTGGCACAGGCGCAACCCCAGGCGTTGCTCAAGGTCGTTCATTTGCTGGCTGATGGCCGAGCGGCCAATGCCCAGCACGTTTTCGGCGGCCGAGAAGCCGCCGCATTCGACCACGCTGCGGTAGATCTTCAGCAAGCGGATGTCGAAATCGCTGACTTGGGCGAGTGGATCGGGGCGTCGGCTCATCAGTTTAGTCACGGCCTGTCTGAAGATTAGAAATGTTGGCTTTTTCAGACTTTATCGCCGTGCCAATTTAGCTGCAACAACATCCATCGTTGCCTAATCGTCTTTCGAGGAACCGCCGATGAACATGCCCGAAACCGCTACCGTCGGTATCGCCAGCCAGCTCAAGCTGGATGCCCACTGGATGCCCTACACCGCCAACCGCAACTTCCACCGTGACCCACGGTTGATCGTGGCGGCCGAAGGCAACTATTTGGTCGATGACCAAGGGCGCAAGATCTTTGATGCCCTGTCGGGTCTGTGGACTTGCGGCGCCGGGCACACCCGCAAGGAAATCACCGACGCGGTGACCCGCCAGCTGAGTACTCTGGATTACTCTCCGGCGTTTCAGTTTGGCCACCCGCTGTCGTTCCAGCTGGCCGAGAAGATCACCCAGCTGACCCCTGGTGAACTGAATCACGTCTTTTATACCAACTCCGGTTCCGAGTGCGCCGATACCGCGCTGAAGATGGTCCGTGCCTACTGGCGCCTGAAAGGCCAGGCGACCAAGACCAAGATCATTGGCCGTGCCCGTGGCTATCACGGCGTGAACATCGCTGGTACCAGCCTGGGTGGCGTCAACGGTAACCGCAAGATGTTCGGCCAGTTGCTTGATGTCGACCACCTGCCTCACACCGTACTGCCGGTGAACGCCTTCTCCAAGGGGCTGCCAGAAGAGGGCGGTATTGCCCTGGCGGACGAAATGCTCAAGCTGATCGAGCTGCACGATGCCTCCAACATCGCTGCGGTGATCGTTGAGCCGCTGGCCGGCTCGGCCGGTGTACTGCCGCCGCCGAAGGGGTACCTGAAGCGCCTGCGTGAAATCTGCACCCAGCACAACATCCTGCTGATCTTCGACGAAGTGATCACCGGCTTCGGCCGCATGGGGGCGATGACCGGCGCCGAAGCGTTCGGCGTGACCCCGGACCTGATGTGCATCGCCAAGCAGGTAACCAACGGCGCCATCCCGATGGGCGCGGTGATTGCCAGCAGCGAGATCTATCAGACTTTCATGAACCAGCCGACCCCTGAATACGCCGTGGAATTCCCGCACGGCTACACCTATTCGGCTCACCCGGTAGCCTGCGCCGCCGGTATCGCCGCGCTGGACCTGTTGCAGAAGGAAAACCTGGTGCAGTCCGCCGCCGAGCTGGCGCCGCACTTCGAGAAGCTGCTGCACGGCGTGAAAGGCACCAAAAACGTCGTTGATATCCGTAACTACGGCTTGGCCGGCGCCATTCAGATCGCCGCCCGTGACGGTGATGCCATTGTCCGCCCTTACGAAGTGGCGATGAAGTTGTGGAAGGCAGGCTTCTATGTACGCTTCGGTGGCGACACCTTGCAGTTCGGCCCAACATTCAACACCACGCCGCAGCAACTGGATCGCCTGTTCGACGCCGTTGGCGAAAACCTGAACCTGATCGACTGATCTTTCCGATTTTGATGCCAGGCGCGTGCACGTGTCCCGCGCCTGCATTTACCTTCTTTATCTGGAGTTTTGCATGAGCATTGTTCAGCACCTGATCCATGGCGAGCTGGTTTCCAAGGGTGAGCGCACCGCCGATGTCTTCAACCCGTCCACCGGCCAGGCTGTGCGCAAGGTTGAATTGGCCAGCCGCGCGACCGTGCAAGAAGCGATCGACTCCGCCAAAGCGGCCTTCCCGGCCTGGCGCAACACCCCGCCGGCCAAGCGCGCCCAGGTGATGTTCCGCTTCAAGCAATTGCTGGAGCAGAACGAAGCCAAGATTTCGCAGATGATCAGCGAAGAGCATGGCAAGACCCTGGAAGACGCAGCCGGCGAACTGAAGCGCGGTATCGAGAACGTTGAGTTCGCCTGCGCAGCACCAGAAGTGTTGAAGGGCGAGTACAGCCGCAACGTCGGCCCGAACATCGATGCCTGGTCCGACTTCCAGCCGTTGGGCGTGGTCGCTGGCATCACCCCGTTCAACTTCCCGGCCATGGTGCCGCTGTGGATGTACCCCCTGGCTATCGCCTGCGGCAACGCTTTCATCCTCAAGCCTTCCGAGCGTGACCCGAGCTCGACCCTGTACATCGCCCAGCTGCTGCTGGAAGCCGGCCTGCCGAAGGGCATCCTGAACGTGGTGCACGGCGACAAGGAAGCGGTGGATGCGCTGATCGAAGCGCCTGAAGTAAAAGCACTGAGCTTCGTCGGTTCAACGCCGATCGCCGAATACATCTATGCCGAAGGCACCAAGCGCGGCAAGCGCGTACAAGCCTTGGGTGGCGCGAAGAACCACGCAGTACTGATGCCGGATGCCGACCTGGACAACGCCGTCAGCGCACTGATGGGTGCCGCCTACGGTTCGTGCGGCGAGCGTTGCATGGCTATTTCGGTGGCGGTCTGCGTGGGCGATCAGGTGGCCGATGCCCTGATTGCCAAACTGGAGCCGCAGATCAAGGCACTGAAGATTGGTGCCGGCACTTCGTGTGGCCTGGACATGGGCCCTCTGGTGACTGCTGCTGCCCGTGACAAGGTAGTGGGTTATATCGATGACGGTGTTGCTGCTGGTGCCAAGCTGGTGGTAGATGGCCGTGGTTTGCGTGTGGCCGGCAATGAAGATGGCTACTTCGTGGGTGGCACCCTGTTCGACAAGGTGACCCCGCAGATGCGCATCTATAAAGAAGAGATCTTTGGCCCGGTGCTGTGTGTAGTGCGTGTGAACAGCCTGGAGCAGGCCATGCAGCTGATCAATGATCACGAGTATGGCAACGGTACCTGCATCTTTACCCGTGACGGTGAAGCGGCGCGCCTGTTCTGCGACGAGATCGAAGTGGGCATGGTCGGTGTAAACGTGCCGCTGCCGGTCCCGGTGGCCTATCACAGCTTTGGCGGCTGGAAGCGTTCGCTGTTCGGTGATCTGCATGCTTATGGGCCGGATGGGGTGCGCTTCTATACCCGTCGCAAAGCGATTACCCAGCGCTGGCCGCAGCGTTCCAGCCATGAAGCGTCGCAGTTTGCATTCCCTAGCCTTTAAGGTAGGTCAATAACGCGGGGAGGCCGAAAGGCCTCCCTGCTTTGTTTTTCAGCAATATCAGGGTTTATTGAAATTAAAGGTTGACGCCCTTCTGAATCCCCTTATAATGCGCCCCACTTCCAGCGACATCGGAACGACAAACTCCTTGAGATTCAATGAGTTAGGTAGTTAAGGTGGCGTTGAAAGGGCTACGATCGAATGATCGCAAGCGATTGAGATGGTGGTTGACAGCGCTTCTAAACGCTGTATGATTCGCCTCCCGCTACGAGAGATCGCAGCGAGCCAAGTGTTTGAAGCTAAACGAGTTTCTCGCAAAAAACTTCAAAATAAACGCTTGACAGGCTCTGAGGAAAGCGTAGAATACGCGCCTCGGTTGAGACGAAAAGCTCTTAACCAAACGCTCTTTAACAAATCGAATCAAGCAATTCGTGTGGGTGCTTGTGAGTACGGACTGATAGTCAAAAAGATTATCAGCATCACAAGTGACCATGCGAGAAATCACATAGTCATTTGAGATTGCTGAGCCAAGTTTAGGGTTTCTTAAAAACCCAAGCAGTATTGAACTGAAGAGTTTGATCATGGCTCAGATTGAACGCTGGCGGCAGGCCTAACACATGCAAGTCGAGCGGATGAGAAGAGCTTGCTCTTCGATTCAGCGGCGGACGGGTGAGTAATGCCTAGGAATCTGCCTGGTAGTGGGGGACAACGTTTCGAAAGGAACGCTAATACCGCATACGTCCTACGGGAGAAAGCAGGGGACCTTCGGGCCTTGCGCTATCAGATGAGCCTAGGTCGGATTAGCTAGTTGGTGAGGTAATGGCTCACCAAGGCGACGATCCGTAACTGGTCTGAGAGGATGATCAGTCACACTGGAACTGAGACACGGTCCAGACTCCTACGGGAGGCAGCAGTGGGGAATATTGGACAATGGGCGAAAGCCTGATCCAGCCATGCCGCGTGTGTGAAGAAGGTCTTCGGATTGTAAAGCACTTTAAGTTGGGAGGAAGGGCATTAACCTAATACGTTAGTGTTTTGACGTTACCGACAGAATAAGCACCGGCTAACTCTGTGCCAGCAGCCGCGGTAATACAGAGGGTGCAAGCGTTAATCGGAATTACTGGGCGTAAAGCGCGCGTAGGTGGTTTGTTAAGTTGGATGTGAAAGCCCCGGGCTCAACCTGGGAACTGCATCCAAAACTGGCAAGCTAGAGTACGGTAGAGGGTGGTGGAATTTCCTGTGTAGCGGTGAAATGCGTAGATATAGGAAGGAACACCAGTGGCGAAGGCGACCACCTGGACTGATACTGACACTGAGGTGCGAAAGCGTGGGGAGCAAACAGGATTAGATACCCTGGTAGTCCACGCCGTAAACGATGTCAACTAGCCGTTGGAATCCTTGAGATTTTAGTGGCGCAGCTAACGCATTAAGTTGACCGCCTGGGGAGTACGGCCGCAAGGTTAAAACTCAAATGAATTGACGGGGGCCCGCACAAGCGGTGGAGCATGTGGTTTAATTCGAAGCAACGCGAAGAACCTTACCAGGCCTTGACATGCAGAGAACTTTCCAGAGATGGATTGGTGCCTTCGGGAACTCTGACACAGGTGCTGCATGGCTGTCGTCAGCTCGTGTCGTGAGATGTTGGGTTAAGTCCCGTAACGAGCGCAACCCTTGTCCTTAGTTACCAGCACGTTATGGTGGGCACTCTAAGGAGACTGCCGGTGACAAACCGGAGGAAGGTGGGGATGACGTCAAGTCATCATGGCCCTTACGGCCTGGGCTACACACGTGCTACAATGGTCGGTACAGAGGGTTGCCAAGCCGCGAGGTGGAGCTAATCTCACAAAACCGATCGTAGTCCGGATCGCAGTCTGCAACTCGACTGCGTGAAGTCGGAATCGCTAGTAATCGCGAATCAGAATGTCGCGGTGAATACGTTCCCGGGCCTTGTACACACCGCCCGTCACACCATGGGAGTGGGTTGCACCAGAAGTAGCTAGTCTAACCTTCGGGAGGACGGTTACCACGGTGTGATTCATGACTGGGGTGAAGTCGTAACAAGGTAGCCGTAGGGGAACCTGCGGCTGGATCACCTCCTTAATCGACGACATCAGCCTGCTGATGAGCTCCCACACGAATTGCTTGATTCATTGTCGAAGACGATCAAGACCCTATATAGGTCTGTAGCTCAGTTGGTTAGAGCGCACCCCTGATAAGGGTGAGGTCGGCAGTTCAAATCTGCCCAGACCTACCAATATGCGGGGCCATAGCTCAGCTGGGAGAGCGCCTGCCTTGCACGCAGGAGGTCAGCGGTTCGATCCCGCTTGGCTCCACCACTCGCTTTACTTGATCAGAACTTAGAAATGAACATTCGTAGATGAATGTTGATTTCTGACTTTTGTCAGATCGTTCTTTAAAAATTCGGATATGTGATAGAAATAGACTGAACACCAGTTTCACTGCTGGTGGATCAGGCTAAGGTAAAATTTGTGAGTTCTGCTCGAAAGAGCGACGTGCGAATTTTCGGCGAATGTCGTCTTCACAGTATAACCAGATTGCTTGGGGTTATATGGTCAAGTGAAGAAGCGCATACGGTGGATGCCTTGGCAGTCAGAGGCGATGAAAGACGTGGTAGCCTGCGAAAAGCTTTGGGGAGTCGGCAAACAGACTGTGATCCAGAGATCTCTGAATGGGGGAACCCAGCCAGCACAAGCTGGTTATCTTGTACTGAATACATAGGTGCAAGAGGCGAACCAGGGGAACTGAAACATCTAAGTACCCTGAGGAAAAGAAATCAACCGAGATTCCCTTAGTAGTGGCGAGCGAACGGGGACCAGCCCTTAAGTTGGTTTGAGATTAGTGGAACGCTCTGGAAAGTGCGGCCATAGTGGGTGATAGCCCCGTACACGAAAATCTCTTATCAATGAAATCGAGTAGGACGGAGCACGAGAAACTTTGTCTGAATATGGGGGGACCATCCTCCAAGGCTAAATACTACTGACTGACCGATAGTGAACTAGTACCGTGAGGGAAAGGCGAAAAGAACCCCGGAGAGGGGAGTGAAATAGATCCTGAAACCGTATGCGTACAAGCAGTGGGAGCCTACTTTGTTAGGTGACTGCGTACCTTTTGTATAATGGGTCAGCGACTTATATTCAGTGGCGAGCTTAACCGAATAGGGGAGGCGTAGCGAAAGCGAGTCTTAATAGGGCGTTTAGTCGCTGGGTATAGACCCGAAACCGGGCGATCTATCCATGGGCAGGTTGAAGGTTAGGTAACACTGACTGGAGGACCGAACCGACTACCGTTGAAAAGTTAGCGGATGACCTGTGGATCGGAGTGAAAGGCTAATCAAGCTCGGAGATAGCTGGTTCTCCTCGAAAGCTATTTAGGTAGCGCCTCATGTATCACTGTAGGGGGTAGAGCACTGTTTCGGCTAGGGGGTCATCCCGACTTACCAAACCGATGCAAACTCCGAATACCTACAAGTGCCGAGCATGGGAGACACACGGCGGGTGCTAACGTCCGTCGTGAAAAGGGAAACAACCCAGACCGTCAGCTAAGGTCCCAAAGTCATGGTTAAGTGGGAAACGATGTGGGAAGGCTTAGACAGCTAGGAGGTTGGCTTAGAAGCAGCCACCCTTTAAAGAAAGCGTAATAGCTCACTAGTCGAGTCGGCCTGCGCGGAAGATGTAACGGGGCTCAAACCATGCACCGAAGCTACGGGTATCACCTTTTGGTGATGCGGTAGAGGAGCGTTCTGTAAGCCTGTGAAGGTGAGTTGAGAAGCTTGCTGGAGGTATCAGAAGTGCGAATGCTGACATGAGTAACGACAATGCGAGTGAAAAACTCGCACGCCGAAAGACCAAGGTTTCCTGCGCAACGTTAATCGACGCAGGGTTAGTCGGTCCCTAAGGCGAGGCTGAAAAGCGTAGTCGATGGAAAACAGGTTAATATTCCTGTACTTCCAGTTATTGCGATGGAGGGACGGAGAAGGTTAGGCCAGCCTGGCGTTGGTTGTCC
This sequence comes from Pseudomonas sp. PvP089, assembly GCF_017875165.1. NCBI lineage: Bacteria > Pseudomonadati > Pseudomonadota > Gammaproteobacteria > Pseudomonadales > Pseudomonadaceae > Pseudomonas > Pseudomonas sp. PvP089. The sequence continues at coordinate 5,654,223 of NZ_JAGGME010000001.1, read as the reverse complement.
AGGTTTAAGGTGGTAGGCTGAAATCTTAGGCAAATCCGGGATTTCAAGGCCGAGAGCTGATGACGAGTTGCCTTTAGGCGACGAAGTGGTTGATACCATGCTTCCAAGAAAAGCTCCTAAGCTTCAGATAACTGGGAACCGTACCCCAAACCGACACAGGTGGTTAGGTAGAGAATACCAAGGCGCTTGAGAGAACTCGGGTGAAGGAACTAGGCAAAATGGCACCGTAACTTCGGGAGAAGGTGCGCCGGCGAGGGTTAAGGACTTGCTCCGTAAGCCCATGCCGGTCGAAGATACCAGGCCGCTGCGACTGTTTATTAAAAACACAGCACTCTGCAAACACGAAAGTGGACGTATAGGGTGTGACGCCTGCCCGGTGCCGGAAGGTTAATTGATGGGGTTAGCGCAAGCGAAGCTCTTGATCGAAGCCCCGGTAAACGGCGGCCGTAACTATAACGGTCCTAAGGTAGCGAAATTCCTTGTCGGGTAAGTTCCGACCTGCACGAATGGCGTAACGATGGCGGCGCTGTCTCCACCCGAGACTCAGTGAAATTGAAATCGCTGTGAAGATGCAGTGTATCCGCGGCTAGACGGAAAGACCCCGTGAACCTTTACTATAGCTTTGCACTGGACTTTGAATTTGCTTGTGTAGGATAGGTGGGAGGCTTTGAAGTGGGGACGCCAGTTCTCATGGAGCCATCCTTGAAATACCACCCTGGCAACTTTGAGGTTCTAACTCAGGTCCGTTATCCGGATCGAGGACAGTGTATGGTGGGTAGTTTGACTGGGGCGGTCTCCTCCCAAAGAGTAACGGAGGAGTACGAAGGTGCGCTCAGACCGGTCGGAAATCGGTCGTAGAGTATAAAGGCAAAAGCGCGCTTGACTGCGAGACAAACACGTCGAGCAGGTACGAAAGTAGGTCTTAGTGATCCGGTGGTTCTGTATGGAAGGGCCATCGCTCAACGGATAAAAGGTACTCCGGGGATAACAGGCTGATACCGCCCAAGAGTTCATATCGACGGCGGTGTTTGGCACCTCGATGTCGGCTCATCACATCCTGGGGCTGAAGCCGGTCCCAAGGGTATGGCTGTTCGCCATTTAAAGTGGTACGCGAGCTGGGTTTAGAACGTCGTGAGACAGTTCGGTCCCTATCTGCCGTGGACGTTTGAGATTTGAGAGGGGCTGCTCCTAGTACGAGAGGACCGGAGTGGACGAACCTCTGGTGTTCCGGTTGTCACGCCAGTGGCATTGCCGGGTAGCTATGTTCGGAAGAGATAACCGCTGAAAGCATCTAAGCGGGAAACTTGCCTCAAGATGAGATCTCACTGGGATCTTGAATCCCCTAAAGGGCCGTCGAAGACTACGACGTTGATAGGTTGGGTGTGTAAGCGCTGTGAGGCGTTGAGCTAACCAATACTAATTGCCCGTGAGGCTTGACCATATAACACCCAAGCAATTTGCTGACGCAGATTGCGGTGGTGAAGATGATACGAACCGAAAGTTCGCAACAAACCACAAATATCGCATATCCGAATTCGCTGGGCTGTCCATCTGGACATTCTGGCTACAGAATTTCTTGACGACCATAGAGCATTGGAACCACCTGATCCCATCCCGAACTCAGCAGTGAAACGATGCATCGCCGATGGTAGTGTGGGGTTTCCCCATGTGAGAGTAGGTCATCGTCAAGATTCATTTCGCAAAACCCCTATCTGCGCATGCAGGTAGGGGTTTTGTTTTTGTGGGCAAAAAATTCAGCCCTGCCCGAACCCCTGTAGGAGCAGCCTTGTGCTGCGAAGAGGCCGGTAAGGCTAAAGATTATCTTCGGCTGCAATGGCCTCTTCGCAGCACAAGGCTGCTCCTACAGGGGTCTGTGGTAAGTCGCCTCCCACAATTTGAGCCAGAACACTAGAATAGGCCCACGCACCTTTCCAGAAGCGCCATATGCCCAACCCTGACGAACACGAAGCCTTGGCCCAATTGCCGCTGGACGAGCTTGTCGCCTGCCACGAATGCGACCTGCTGCTCCGTAAGCCTGTGCTCAAGCCCGATGAAAAAGCCCAATGCCCACGTTGCGGCTACGAGCTCTATGCCCATCGGCATAATGTAGTCAACCGCAGCCTGGCTCTGGTACTGACCGCGTTGTTACTGTTCGTACCTGCCAATTTTCTACCGATCATGCAGCTGCACCTGCTTGGCCAGACCTCGGACGATACTGTCTGGAGCGGCGTACTCGGCCTGTACAATTCGCAGATGCGTGGTGTAGCGGTGGTCGTGTTCCTCTGCAGCATGGCCATCCCCCTGGCAAAACTGCTCTGCCAGCTGGCGGTATTACTGAGTATTCGCTTGAACATGGGTCGTAACTTCGGCCTGCTGTTCTATCGCATCTATCACCACTTGCGTGACTGGGGCATGCTCGAGGTCTATTTCATGGGGGTGCTGGTGGCCATCGTCAAGCTGGTGGACCTGGCCGAACTGACCGTGGGCCTGGGGTTGTTCTGTTTCATCAGTCTGTTATTGGTCCAGGTGTGGCTTGAAGTGGTGATGTCTGCGCACCAGATCTGGAGTGCGCTATCGGGGGAGGACCTGCATGCGGGCGATTGATGCAGGCATTCTTGTCTGCAATGAATGTCATGAACTGAACAAGCAAGTGCCAGATAGCACTTCGCAGCACTGCACGCGCTGCGGCGCCATTGTGCATGCTCGCCGCCCTAACAGTATCGTGCGCACCTGGGCGCTGCTGGTTGCTGCGTCGATCCTGTACATCCCGGCCAACCTGCTCCCTATCATGACCGTGAGTACACTCGGGCAGGGCAGCCCGGACACGATCATGTCCGGCGTCATCACCCTGCTCAAGCACGGTATGGTGCCCATTGCCGCCGTGGTGTTCATTGCCAGTATCCTGGTGCCCACGTTCAAGCTGGTGGGCATTGGCTTGCTGTTGTACTCCGTTCAGCGTCACCAGCCGCTTTCGGCTCGGCAACGGATAATGATGTATCGCTTCATTGAATTCATTGGGCGCTGGTCCATGCTCGATATCTTCGTCATCGCCATTCTGGTGGCAGTGGTGAATTTCGGCCGAATCGCCAGTGTCGAAGCCAACCTGGGCGCTGTCGCCTTCGCAACTGTGGTGATCCTGACAATGCTTGCCGCTTTAACTTTCGATCCCCGACTGATTTGGGATAACACGGAGTCGGATGACGACCATGAGTGACCTGCCAACGGCTAAAACCCGCCCAGCCTCAAACTGGTCGGCCATCTGGATCCTGCCCTTGATCGCCCTGATGATCGGGGGCTGGCTCGCATGGCAGGCCTACAGCGCGGCCGGCGTGGAAATTGAAGTCCGCTTCGAGTCGGGTGAAGGTATCGTCGCCAACAAGACCGAAGTCATCTACAAGGGCATGCCGGTAGGCAAAGTGAAGAGCCTGGTACTCGATGCCGAGGGCGACAACCAGGGGGTGATCGCCACCATCGAGATGAACAAGGCCGCCGAGCCTCACCTCACCAAGGGCACACGCTTCTGGCTGGTGAAACCGAGTGTGAGTCTGGCGGGTATCACCGGCCTTGAAACCCTGGTGTCGGGTAACTACATCGCCGTCAGCCCGGGCGAGGGGGAGCGTACCAAGCGCTTTACCGCGTTGAAGGTGGCGCCGCCGCTCTCGGATTCGGAGCCAGGCCTGCATTTGACCCTCAAAGCCGAAAGGCTCGGCTCGCTCAACCGTGACAGCCCGATATTCTACAAGCAGATCCAGGTGGGTCGGGTGAAGAGCTATCGCCTGTCCGAGGACCAGAGCACCGTCGAGGTCAAGGTGTTCATCGAGCCTGCCTACGCCAGCCTGGTGCGCAAGCACACGCGTTTCTGGAACGCCAGCGGCGTCAGTATTGATGCGTCGCTGTCGGGTGTGAAGGTGCGCAGCGAATCGCTGTCGAGCATCGTGGCCGGTGGTATCGCATTTGCTACGCCGGAGTACCGCAAGGACAGCCCGCCCACCGATCCGAGCCTGCCGTTCCGTCTGTACGAAGACTTCGATGCAGCCCAGGCAGGTATCCGGGTCAAGGTGAAGCTGAGCGATTACGAGGGCCTGCAGGCAGGCCGCACGCCGGTCATGTACAAGGGCATCCAGGTGGGCTCGCTGAAAGCCCTGAAAATGGAAGACAACCTGTCCAGCGCATCGGCCGAGCTGACGCTGGACCCGCTGACCGAAGACTACCTGGTCGAGGGCACACAGTTCTGGGTGGTCAAACCGTCCATTTCCCTTGCAGGTATCACTGGCCTGGAAGCGCTGGTCAAAGGCAACTACATCGCCATACGCCCGGGGGAGAAGGGTGAGCGGCCCGAGCGTGAGTTCGAGGCCCGCGCCAAGGCGCCGCCGCTCGACCTCAAGGCGCCGGGGCTGCACATGGTGTTGTTTGCCGATACCTTGGGGTCGCTGGAGATCGGCAGCCCGGTGATGTACCGCCAGGTCAAGGTGGGTAGCGTGCAGAGCTATCAGTTTGCGCGTAACAGCAACCGCATCCTGATCGGTGTGCATATTGAAAAGGAATACGAAAAACTGGTTAACGGTTCGTCGCGCTTCTGGAACGTCAGTGGCATCACCCTGACGGGCGGCCTCTCGGGCATCAAGATCAAGAGTGAGTCGCTGCAAACGCTGATGGCCGGCGGTATTGCGTTCGACACGCCGCGCCCGGATGTGGCGCTGAAACGCCGCATTCCACGCTTCCGCCTGCATGACAGCCAGGAGGCGGTAAACCGCGCGGGTACTTTGATCACCGTCCGTGTAGACCGTGCAGATGGCCTGAAGCCGGGTACGCCGATCCGCTTCCGTGGCCTGGATGTGGGCAGTATCGAAAGCGTTGACCTGACCAATGACTTGCAGGCAGTGCTGCTGCGGGCACGTATCACCGAAGCGGCGGACCGTATTGCCCGTGCCGGTACGCAGTTCTGGGTGGTCAAGCCGGCATTGGGCCTGGTGCGCACCGAGAACCTCGACACCCTGATCGGCGGGCAGTACCTGGAGGTACAGCCAGCAACCAAGGACCGTGGCCCTCAGCGCGATTTCATCGCTTTGGCCGATGCCCCGCAAGTGACGGGGCCGGAGGTCGGCTTGCCCTTGACCCTCAGCGCCCCGCGCCGTGGATCGATCAAGCCGGGTGTGCCAGTGACTTACCGTGAGGTGGCGGTCGGCAAGGTGACAGGCTTCGAGTTGGGGCAGAGCGCTGACCGCGTGCTGATCCATATCCTCATCGAGCCACGCTATGCGGCATTGGTACGCAGTGGTAGCCGCTTCTGGAACAGCAGTGGCTTCGGTTTCGACTGGGGGCTGTTCAAGGGGGCTACGGTGCGTACCGAGTCGGTGGAAACCCTGATCGATGGCGGTATCGCTTTTGCGACGCCGGATGGCGAGCAGATGGGCAACCCGGCCCGGCCGCAGCAGACCTTTGCCTTGTTCGACAAGGCCGAGGATGAATGGCTGCAGTGGGCGCCGAAGATTCAGATAGCCAAGTAATGTAAAAGCAGGGTCGCCAACTGCGGCCCTGCTTTTTTGTGGGAGCGGCCTTGTGTCGCGAAAGGGGCGCGTAGCGGCCCCTCGGTCTCAGCGCAGAAGCTGAGATTGCCGGGGCTGCTCCGCAGCCCTTTCGCGACGCAAGGCCGCTCCTGCAGAGACCGAGCTCCACATGGAGCCGTGCCCGCAAGCATAAATCGCAGGCAACAAAAAACCGACCCTAGGGTCGGTTTTTCGAATAGCGCGTCGCTTAGGCAGCTGCAGCTTCTTTCAGCGCCTTGATGTGGCCATTCAGACGGCCTTTGTGACGAGCAGCTTTGTTCTTGTGGATGATACCTTTGTCGGCCATACGGTCGATTACAGGTACAGCCAGAACGTAAGCGGCTTGCGCTTTGTCGGCGTCTTTTGCGTCAATGGCTTTAACTACATTCTTGATGTAGGTGCGGACCATGGAACGCAGGCTGGCGTTGTGGCTGCGACGCTTCTCAGCCTGTTTTGCACGTTTCTTGGCGGAAGGTGTGTTGGCCACCGTCGAGCTCCTCGAAAGACTTTAGGTAAATAGCAAACAAAATAGGCCGCGAATCATGCCGATCAGTAGATCGATTGTCAAGGCCACCTGCAAGGTTCCGCCGAGCGGTGCGCCAACAAGAGGGAAAGATTCCTTTCTGCTGCGCGACCTGTACACTCGGGAATTTTTGGCTCCCCTGCGAAGGCGCGGGAGTATCGCACATTCGGACGCTGTCTGGCAGCGTCCTCTGCCCTTGGCGTGAATCTTTTCGATGAACCTGCTCAAATCCCTGGCTGCAGTAAGCTCGATCACCATGGTTTCCCGGGTGCTGGGCTTCGTGCGTGACACCATCCTGGCTCGCATCTTTGGTGCCGGTGTTGCCACTGACGCCTTCTTTATCGCGTTCAAATTGCCCAACCTGCTGCGGCGCATTTTCGCCGAGGGTGCGTTTTCCCAAGCCTTTGTGCCGATCCTGGCCGAGTACAAGACCCAGCAGGGCGAGGAAGCGACGCGTACCTTCATCGCCTACGTCAGCGGCCTGCTGACCCTGGTCCTCGCCCTGGTGACTGCCATCGGTATCCTGGCGGCGCCATGGGTGGTATGGGCAACAGCCCCCGGTTTTGTCGACAACGCGGAAAAGTACGAGCTGACCACCGCCCTGTTGCGGGTGACCTTTCCTTATATATTGCTGATTTCGCTTTCTTCCCTGGCCGGCGCAATCCTCAATACCTGGAACCGTTTTTCGGTACCGGCCTTCACCCCGACCCTGCTGAACGTGGCGATGATCGCCTTTGCCGTGCTGCTGACGCCGTACTTCAACCCGCCAATCATGGCCCTGGCCTGGGGTGTGCTGGCGGGTGGCCTGGCGCAGTTGTTGTACCAGCTGCCGGCATTGAAGAAAATCGGCATGCTCGTGCTGCCGCGTCTGAATCTCAAGGACGCGGGAGTGTGGCGGGTGCTGAAGCAAATGCTGCCGGCGATTCTTGGGGTATCGGTGAGCCAGATCTCGCTGATCATCAACACCATCTTTGCCTCTTTCCTGGTGGCCGGCTCGGTGTCGTGGATGTATTACGCCGACCGCCTCATGGAGCTGCCGTCGGGCGTGCTGGGCGTGGCCCTGGGCACCATCCTGCTGCCGACCCTGGCCAAGACCTACGCCAACAAGGACCGCGAGGAATACTCGCGGATCCTCGACTGGGGCCTGCGCCTGTGCTTCCTGCTGGTGCTGCCGTGCACCCTGGCGTTGGCCATTCTTGCCGAGCCGCTGACCGTTGCGCTCTTTCAATATGGCAAGTTCAGCGCGTTTGATGCGGCCATGACCCAGCGGGCGCTAATGGCCTATTCCGTAGGCTTGCTGGCGATCATTCTGGTCAAGGTACTGGCACCCGGCTTCTATGCGCAGCAGAATATCCGCACACCGGTGAAGATCGCGATTTTCACCCTGTTCTGTACCCAGCTGTTCAACCTCGCCCTGGTCGGCCCGCTTGCGCATGCCGGCCTGGCGCTGGCGATCAGTCTCGGTGCGTGCCTGAATGCCGGCTTGCTGTTCTGGAAGCTGCGCAGTCAGCAGTTGTTCGAGCCTCAGCCAGGCTGGGCAGTGTTTCTGCTCAAGCTTGTTCTGGCAGTGGCGTTGATGTCGGCGGTCCTGTTGGCGGGCATGCACTATATGCCGGCCTGGGAGCAGGGCATCATGCTTGAGCGCTTCATGCGGCTTGGCGCACTGATCCTGGCTGGTGTCGTGACGTATTTCGGCTGCCTGTACCTGTGCGGCTTCCGGCCCCGGCATTTCGCCCGCAAGGCCTTGCACTGAGGCTTCAGGTGGGTCAGGCGTCGGTTTTTCGCATTCCACGCCGCCCTTGGGCGTTGCTGCCTGTCACCGGCGCCCGGGTGTGGTTATAATCGGCCACTTTATGAGCAAGAAGCGCGTTATGCAGCTGGTTCGAGGTCTTCACAACCTGCGCCCCGAGCACCGGGGCTGTGTCGCCACCATTGGCAACTTCGACGGGGTTCACCGCGGCCACCAGGCAATCCTGGCGCGCCTGCGCGAGCGCGGCCAGGCCTTGGGCCTGCCGACCTGCGTGGTGATTTTCGAACCTCAACCACGCGAGTACTTTGCCCCCGATACCGCGCCGGCGCGCCTGGCCCGTCTGCGTGACAAGGTCGAACTGCTGGCCGCCGAGGGCATCGACCGGGTGCTGTGCCTGGCGTTCAACCAGCGCCTGAGCCAGCTCAGCGCCGACGCTTTCGTCAAGGCCATCCTGGTCGACGGCCTGGGCGTGCGCCACCTCGAAGTGGGTGATGACTTCCGCTTTGGCTGCGACCGCGCCGGCGACTTCGCCTTCCTGATCGAAGCCGGCAAGCAGTACGGCTTCACCGTCGAGGCCGCCAATACGGTGATCCAGGACGGTCTGCGCGTCAGCAGTACCGAAGTGCGCAAGGCCTTGTCCGAAGGCAATTTCGAGCTGGCCGAGCACCTGCTGGGCCGCCCGTACAGCGTCACCGGCCGCGTGCTGCATGGCCAGAAGCTGGCCCGCCAGCTCGGTACACCTACCGCCAACATCCAGCTCAAGCGCCGCCACGTGCCGCTGTCCGGGGTCTACCTGGCCAGCATCGAAATCGACGGCAAGGCCTGGCCGGGTGTGGGCAATATTGGCGTGCGTCCCACCGTTGCCGGTGATGGGCGCCCGCACCTGGAAATTCATCTTCTGGATTTTGCCGGCGACCTGTATGGCCGGCGTCTGACGGTGGAGTTCCACCACAAGCTGCGTGAAGAGCAGCGATTCGCCTCCCTGGAGGCGCTGAAGTCGGCGATCGATGCGGATATCGCCGCCGCACGTGCACATTGGCACGCTCAACCGCTAACGAAGAGCCTGAAATGACCGACTACAAAGCCACGCTTAACCTTCCGGACACCGCCTTCCCCATGAAGGCCGGCCTGCCTCAGCGCGAACCGCAGATCCTGCAGCGCTGGGACAGCATTGGCCTGTACCAGAAGCTGCGCGAAATTGGCAAGGATCGTCCCAAGTTCGTCCTGCACGACGGCCCGCCCTATGCCAACGGCAAAATTCACATCGGTCATGCGCTGAACAAAATCCTCAAGGACATGATCGTCCGCTCCAAGACCCTGGCCGGCTACGATGCACCGTATGTCCCGGGCTGGGACTGCCATGGCCTGCCGATCGAACACAAGGTCGAGGTGACCCACGGCAAGCACCTGTCTGCCGATCGCACCCGTGAGCTGTGCCGCGAGTACGCCGCCGAGCAGATCGAAGGGCAGAAGACCGAGTTCATTCGCCTGGGTGTGCTGGGTGACTGGGACAACCCCTACAAGACCATGAACTTCGCCAACGAGGCCGGTGAAATCCGCGCCCTGGCCGAGATGGTCAAGCAGGGCTTCGTGTTCAAGGGCCTCAAGCCTGTGAACTGGTGCTTCGACTGCGGTTCGGCGCTGGCGGAGGCCGAAGTCGAGTACGCCGACAAGAAATCCCAGACCATCGACGTGGCCTTCCCGGTTGCCGACGAGGCCAAGCTGGCTGCCGCCTTTGGGCTGGATGCGCTGACCAAGCCAGCCGCCATCGTGATCTGGACCACCACCCCCTGGACCATCCCGGCCAACCAGGCGCTGAACATCCACCCGGAGTTCAAGTACGCCCTGGTCGACACCGGTGAGCGTCTGCTGGTGCTGGCTGAAGAGCTGGTCGAGTCGTGCCTCAAGCGCTACAACCTGGAAGGCTCGGTCATCGCCACAGCCCAAGGTTCGGCACTGGAGCTGATCAACTTCCGGCACCCGTTCTACGACCGCCTGTCGCCAGTCTACCTGGCCGACTACGTCGAGCTGGGCGCCGGTACCGGCGTTGTGCACTCCTCGCCGGCCTACGGCGAAGACGACTTCGTCACCTGCAAGCGCTACGGCATGGTCAACGATGACATCCTCACTCCGGTGCAGAGCAATGGCGTGTATGTCGAGTCGCTGCCATTCTTCGGCGGCCAGTTCATCTGGAAGGCCAACCCGGCCATCGTCGAGAAGCTGAGCGAAGTCGGTGCGCTGATGCACACCGAAACCATCAGCCACAGCTACATGCACTGCTGGCGCCACAAGACCCCGCTGATCTACCGCGCCACCGCGCAGTGGTTCGTGGGCATGGACAAGCAGCCGAGCACCGGCGAGCCGCTGCGTGAGCGCGCCCTCAAGGCCATCGAAGAGACCAAGTTCGTGCCGGCCTGGGGCCAGGCGCGCCTGCATTCGATGATCGCCAACCGTCCGGACTGGTGCATCTCGCGTCAACGTAACTGGGGTGTGCCGATCCCGTTCTTCCTGCACAAGCAGACCGGCGAGCTGCACCCACGTACCGTCGAGCTGATGGAAGCGGTGGCCAAACGCGTCGAGCAAGAAGGTATCGAGGCCTGGTTCAAGCTGGATGCCGTCGAACTGCTGGGTGAAGAAGCGGCTCAGTATGACAAGATCACCGATACCCTGGACGTGTGGTTCGACTCCGGCACCACCCACTGGCACGTGCTGCGTGGCTCGCACGACATCGGCCACGCCACCGGCCCCGTTGCCGACCTGTACCTGGAAGGCTCCGACCAGCACCGTGGCTGGTTCCACTCGTCGCTGCTCACCGGTTGCGCCATCGACAACCACGCGCCGTATCGCGAGCTGCTGACCCACGGTTTCACTGTGGACGAAAACGGCCGCAAGATGTCCAAGTCGCTGGGCAACACCATCGAGCCGGAGAAGGTCAACAACACCCTGGGTGCCGACATCCTGCGCCTGTGGGTTTCGGCCACCGACTATTCCGGTGAAATGGCGGTTTCCGAGCAGATCCTGCAGCGCAGCGCCGACGCCTACCGCCGTATCCGCAATACCGCACGCTTCCTGCTGTCCAACCTGTCCGGTTTCGACCCGGCCCGCGACCTGCTGGCCCCTGAAGACATGCTGGCACTGGACCGCTGGGCCGTGGACCGCACCCTGCTGCTGCAGCGCGAGCTGGAAGAGCACTACAGCGAGTACCGTTTCTGGAACGTCTACTCCAAGGTGCACAACTTCTGCGTACAGGAGCTGGGCGGCTTCTACCTCGACATCATCAAGGACCGCCAGTACACCACCGGCGCCAACAGTGTTGCCCGCCGTTCCTGCCAGACTGCGCTGTACCACATCAGCGAAGCGCTGGTGCGCTGGATTGCGCCAATCCTGGCGTTTACCGCCGACGAAATCTGGCAATACCTGCCGGGCGAGCGCAACGAGTCGGTGATGCTCAACGGCTGGTATCAGGGCCTGAGCGAGCTGCCGGAAGGCACCGAGCTGGACCGCGCCTACTGGGACCGCGTGATGGCGGTGAAGGCATCGGTCAACAAGGAGCTGGAAAACCAGCGCACCGCCAAGGTCATTGGCGGCAACCTGCAGGCCGAAGTCACCCTGTACGCCGACGAAGGCCTGAGCGCCGACCTGGGCAAGCTGGGCGACGAGCTGCGCTTCGTGCTGATCACCTCGGCCGCCAGCGTGGTGCCGTTCGTGCAGGCACCGGCAGACGCCGTGGCCACCGAAGTCGAAGGCCTCAAGCTGAAAGTGGTCAAGTCCGGCCACGCCAAGTGCGGCCGTTGCTGGCACTTCCGCGCCGACGTCGGCAGCCACCCGGAGCACCCGGAAATCTGCGGCCGTTGCGTCGACAACCTGACCGGCTCGGGCGAGGTGCGTCACTATGCCTAACCCGGCAGTGGGGCGCTTCGGGCGCCTTGCATGGCTTTGGCTGAGCTTGCTGGTGCTGGTCCTCGACCAGGCCACCAAGCTGTATTTCAACAACGCCCTGACCATGTACCAGCAAATTGTGGTGATTCCTGACTACTTCAGCTGGACCCTGGCCTATAACACCGGCGCCGCTTTCAGCTTCCTTGCTGATGGCGCTGGCTGGCAGCGCTGGTTGTTCGCCCTGATCGCGGTGGTGGTCAGTGCCGTACTGGTGGTGTGGCTCAAGCGCCTGGGGCGCAACGAGACCTGGCTGGCCGTGGCGCTGGCGCTGGTGCTGGGTGGTGCCATTGGCAACCTGTACGATCGCATCGTGCTGGGCCATGTGGTCGACTTCATCCTGGTGCACTGGCAGAACCGCCATTACTTCCCGGCCTTCAACGTGGCCGACAGCGCCATCACCGTTGGTGCGGTGATGCTGGCGCTGGATATGTTCAAGAGCAAGAAGTCCGAGGATCCGGTCCATGACTGACACCCGTATCGGCCAGAACACCGAAGTCACCCTGCACTTCGCGCTGCACCTGGAAAACGGCGACACCGTCGACAGCACGTTCGACAAAGCCCCGGCCACCTTCAAGGTGGGCGATGGCAACTTGTTGCCGGGCTTCGAGAGCGCGCTGTTTGGCTTCAAGGCCGGTGACAAGCGTACTCTGGTAGTGGCCCCGGAGAACGCCTTCGGCCAGCCCAACCCGCAAAACGTGCAAGTCATGCCGCGGTCCAACTTCGAGGGCATGGAGCTGTCCGAAGGGCTGCTGATCATCTTCAACGATGCCGCCAACGCCGAGCTGCCGGGCGTGGTCAAAGCGTTCGATGACGACCAGGTGACCATCGACTTCAATCACCCACTGGCTGGCAAGACCCTGACCTTCGAGGTGGAGATCCTCGAGGTGAAGGCCCTGTAAGCCTGGAGCCGAGCATGCAAATCAAACTCGCCAACCCTCGCGGCTTCTGCGCGGGGGTCGACCGGGCGATCGAGATCGTCAACCGTGCGCTGGAAGTCTTCGGCCCGCCGATCTACGTGCGTCACGAAGTGGTGCACAACAAGTTCGTGGTGGAAGACCTGCGCAATCGCGGTGCCATCTTCGTCGAAGAGCTGGACCAGGTGCCGGACGATGTCATCGTCATCTTCAGCGCCCATGGTGTGTCCCAGGCCGTGCGCCAGGAAGCCGCTGGCCGTGGCCTGAAAGTGTTCGATGCCACCTGCCCGCTGGTCACCAAGGTGCACATCGAGGTGGCGAAGTACAGCCGTGACGGCCGAGAGTGCATTCTCATCGGCCATGAAGGGCACCCGGAAGTCGAAGGCACCATGGGCCAGTACGACGCCAGCAATGGTGGCGCCATCTACCTTGTCGAGGACGAGGAAGATGTTGCCAGATTGCAGGTGCGCGACCCTGATCACCTGGCCTTCGTGACCCAGACCACGTTGTCGATGGACGACACCAGCCGCGTCATCGACGCCCTGCGTGCGCGCTTCCCGAACATCGGTGGCCCGCGCAAGGACGATATCTGCTACGCCACCCAGAACCGCCAGGACGCCGTCAAGCAGTTGGCCGGTGAGTGCGACGTGGTGCTGGTGGTCGGCAGCCCGAACAGCTCCAACTCCAACCGCCTGCGTGAGCTGGCCGAGCGCATGGGCACCCCGGCTTACCTGATCGACGGTGCCGAGGACCTGCAGCAGGGCTGGTTTGAACAGGCAGCACGCATTGGCATAACCGCTGGCGCTTCGGCCCCCGAAGTGCTGGTGCGTGGCGTGATCGAGCAGCTCAAGGCCTGGGGCGCTACCGGCGCTGAAGAGCTGGACGGGCGTGAAGAGAACATCACCTTCTCGATGCCAAAAGAGCTGCGGGTTCGCTCGCTGATCTGACTGAAGCCTGTACTGGCCTCATCGCTGGCAAGCCAGCTCCCACAGGTACTGCACAAGCCTTGAAGGCAGTGGTATCCAGTGGGATCTGGCTTGCCGGCGATAGGGCCGGCAAGCTCGGCTCAAGGCTATGTGCTTGCACAGCGAGTATTGTTTCGGTCCTCTGCAAGCAATCTGACTCTGCCGCTCGATGCCAGCACCACTTGGTATCGGCTGCTGGCAGATGAGCGTTCACACACTTCCAGCGTTGTTCCCAACCAGCTGTTGTTCAGCGTCATTGGAACCCCCAACGCACTGAACTTGAACCGCTCCCCGCGATTGCTCGTAATCTTGAGCGGCCTCGAAAGGCGCTGCTCGCGCAACAGCTGCTGGTTATGCTCCAGCATTACCTGCCAACCGTTCCCCCAATTACCGTCCAGCGCCTGCACCAGCACCGGCTGGCTTTGCAGCATGGCGTGGCTGCGTGCGCTGCGCAGTGCCTGTGCCAAATCGCGGGCAGCGGCTGCCCGGTGTAGGTCGTCGCTCATCCTGGCGTAGGCCGGCATACCGAGCTGTGTCAGCAAAACGGTCACTGCCAAGGCCGACAACATTTGTATCAGTGTTACGCCTCGTTGCTTCACCGTGCATTCCTCCGTGAAAGTGCTTGGCTATAGCTTCACGTTGGCTGGCCAAGCGGTCTAGTCGGCCAGGTTAAGGGCTGTTGCAGGAAAATTCGCAGGAGTGCAGGGATGCACACAAAGCATCGGGGCATGACGCTGCTGGAAGTGTTGTTGGCAGTCGTGGTGGTGGCCGTGGGCATGTTCGCAGCGGCAGCGATACAGTTGCAGGCATTGCAGGCTGCGGACAGCGCGCGCCGTGATGGGCAGGCGGTAATGGCGACGCACAGTGAGCGTGAACGGGGGCGTCGATGAGGCGCGCCCAAAGTGGTTTTGGTTTGCTTGAGTTGATGCTGGGGCTAGGTATCGGCTTGGTATTACTGGCGGCGGTTAGCCAGGTCTTTACATCAGCTCACCAGGCCTGGCGCCTGCAAAGTACCGCGGTGCGCATGAATGATGAGGCGCGGCAGGCATTGTTGCGCATGGCGCAGGACGTGCGCATGGCCGGAATGTTCGGCTGTATGCGCCTCAAACCTGGCGACTTCCTGGACGTGGCTGCGCAGCCTGCCTTTGCCCGGCCACTGCAGGCCGATAGGTCAAGCTTGAGCCTGGTTGTCGCCGAGCTGCCAGGGTATGCGGGCGACCCGGAGTGGACCGTGGTGACGAACTGTATCGACGAAGTGAGGGTTCATAAGCATCGAGTACAAGGCGATGAAAAGCTGATGGCTGTGCCCGTCAGTCGCCATCACTATGTGCACAGTGGCACCACGCTTTTCTTCAAGCGGGGTCACATTAATCAGCCACTGGTCGATCATGTACGGGAGCTGCGAGTGGGGTATGTACCTGGTGAGCGGGTCGATCTTCTACTCACATTGTATGAACCCAGCTTGCAGCTTGAGCAGCATCACTCGCTGAGCGTGGCACTCCGCAACCCGGTACCCGCTTCATGAGCCGCCAGCGTGGTGTGGTTCTTCTGTTGGCCCTGGTCCTGAGCATGCTGCTGGGTCTGCTTGCAGCATCTGCCCTGCGCGACGCCCTGGTGGAAACGCGAATGACGGGATACCTGAGCGATGGTCTGCGAGCGTTCGAAGAAGCCGAGGCTGCGCTGCAGGCAGGGAAACACGAACTTGAGCGGGCACCTCCTGACCCTTGTGGCGCGTGCCTGCCACCAGCCCGACCGCACGATCTGGCAGGGCAGTGGCAGGGCACCCACAATGGTTACTTCCATATACAGAACCTGGGCACGAGCACTCGCGCTGCGCACCTGCCAGACGAGCAGCTGGTTACCCTGTTCCGCATAACTGGAGTCAGCAAGCAAACCCAGTCACGGCATGTGCTGGAAGCCGTCTATGCCATGGCTGGCGACACCACCCGGCGTATCAGCTGGCGGCAAAGACTGAGAGGAGACTGACATGCAGCAAGGCTTGAGCCTGATCGAGTTGTTGATTGTGCTGGCCGTGACCGGCATTCTGGCAGCCATTGCCTACCCCAGTTACAGCGACCAGCTTCGGCGAGCCGCACGCAGCGAAGTGGTTGGCCTGCTGCATGATGCCGCCCTGCGCCTGGAGCGCCACCGCGTGCGCACCGGCCAATATGCCGAGGGTGACCCGGCCTTGCCCGACGGTACCCGCTATTACAGCCTGCAGGCCCAGCGCGACAGCGACACCTTCACGCTGCGCGCACGGCGGCTGCCCAGTGGGCTGATGGCGCAGGATCGCTGTGGCGACTTCCAGCTCGACCAGGCCGGCGCGCAGCGCAATCCGGGTGCCGTTGGCGGCAGCGAGCACTGCTGGGGAAGCTGAAGGTTGAATGATGCCCGGTGCATCGCGGTTTTACTTCAGGTGTTGGATCGACAGATGAGCAAGCAAGTAGTGGTGGTCGGCGGCGGGGTGATCGGCCTGCTGACGGCGTTCAACCTGGCGGCCAAGGTCGGGCAGGTGGTGGTATGTGACCAGGGTGAGGTCGGGCGTGAGTCGTCGTGGGCCGGTGGTGGCATCGTTTCGCCGCTGTACCCTTGGCGCTACAGCCCGGCTGTGACCGCCCTGGCGCACTGGTCGCAGGACTATTATCCGCAGCTGGGCGAGCGTTTGTTCGCCAGCACCGGTGTCGATCCCGAAGTGCACACCACGGGACTGTACTGGCTCGACCTGGATGACGAAGCCGAAGCGCTGGCCTGGGCCGAGCGTGAGCAGCGGCCGCTGAGTGCCGTGGATATCACGGTGGCCTACGGCGCAGTGCCGGTGCTGGGCCCGGGTTTCAAGCGCGCGATCTACATGGCTGGCGTGGCCAACGTGCGCAACCCGCGCCTGGTGAAATCGCTGAAGGCGGCGCTGCTGGCGCTGCCCAACGTCACCTTGCGCGAAAATTGCCAGATCACCGGCTTCGTTCAGCAGGGCGGGCGCGTGACCGGGGTGCAGACCGCTGAAGGTGTGCTGGCGGCGGATGAGGTGGTGCTCAGTGCCGGGGCCTGGAGTGGCGACCTGTTGCGTACCCTGGGCCTTGAGCTGCCGGTAGAGCCGGTGAAGGGCCAGATGATCCTGTTTAAATGCGCTGAGGACTTTTTGCCGAGCATGGTGCTGGCCAAGGGGCGCTATGCGATCCCGCGGCGGGATGGGCACATTCTGGTGGGTAGCACGCTGGAGCATGCCGGGTATGACAAGACCCCGACCGAAGATGCGCTGGAAAGCCTGAAGGCATCGGCGGTGGAGTTGCTGCCTGGGCTCGAAGGGGCCACGGTGGTGGGGCACTGGGCCGGGCTGCGGCCAGGCTCGCCAGAGGGCATTCCCTACATTGGGCCGGTGCCAGGGCACGAGGGGTTGTGGCTGAACTGCGGGCACTATCGCAACGGGTTGGTGCTGGCGCCAGCGTCGTGCCAGTTGTTTAGCGACTTGCTGACCGGTGCCGAGCCAATCATCGACCCGGCGCCGTATGCACCGGCAACGCGGTTGGGCTGAGGGCTTCTGCGGTCAAGCACAGCCCTTGAAGACCATGAAAACCCTGTGGGAGCGGGGTTTTCCCGCAAACACCGGCGAGGCCGGTGTCAGGCACCGCGTGGCCCCATTCGCGGGGCAAGCCCGCCCCCACAGTGATCACTGTTTTCTGCGTGACAGCGCAGCCCAAGGGGCTGGGCAATCTTCTACAGGTGTTGTGTTCAGCCCTGTCGGCCAGGCCCCTGTTGCAGGTGCGCCTGGCTGCAATACCACTCTTTGCCCTGCTGCAGCGCCCGGTCGTTGGGCAGGTGTACGCCGCAATGGGCGCAGCGCACCATCTGCAGTGGCGCATCCAGTTTCGCCTCGGGGTGCGACTGTTGGCTGACTTTGAACTTGCGCCACAGCCAGAACGCGGCGGCGATCAGGGCGATCCAGAAAAGTAGGCGAACCATGGTGTCCAGCTTGTCGGTTGAAGAAGCTGACAGTCTAGGATGCGGCCAATAAAAAAGGGAGGCCCAAGGCCTCCCTTTCATGTACCGCTGTGTATCAGTCGAACAGACCAAAGGTCATGTAGCTGAACCAGGAGCGGTCTTTTTCTGCTTGTTTCGGGCCTTCCGGCACGATCGGGTCGCCGTTTTCGTCTTTCGGCAGCAGCTCTTGCGGCATCTCGTCACGCGCGTCCTGGAACTGCTTGACCACGTCCTGGTTCGCGCGGGTTTCGCCCGGCGGCAGCGGCGTATCGGTTTCGATCAGGCCCAGGGTGGCCTTGGACAGCCAGCCGCGCCCGTCAGACTCGGTCTGCTTGGGCTGGAACTCGCCATCGGCCAGGCTCGGGTGGTCAGGGTAGTTGAGCTTGAGGGTTTCCAGGCTGCTGGCGGCCAGTTCGTCCAGGTGCATCTTCTGGTACGACTCGACCATTACTGCCAAGCCGTCGCCGACCGATGGGGTTTCCTGGAAGTTTTCTACCACGTAGCGACCACGGTTGGCGGCGGCCACATAAGCCTGGCGGCTCAGGTAGTAGTCGGCCACGTGGATTTCATACGAAGCCAGCAGGTTGCGCAGGTAGATCATGCGCTGCTTGGCGTCGGGCGAGTAGCGGCTGTTGGGGAAGCGGCTGGTCAGCTGGGCGAACTCGTTGTACGAGTCGCGGGCGGCACCCGGGTCACGCTTGGTCATGTCCAGCGGCAGGAAACGGGCCAGCAGGCCACGGTCCTGGTCGAACGAGGTCAGGCCTTTCAGGTAGTAGGCGTAGTCGACGTTCGGGTGCTGCGGGTGCAGACGAATGAAGCGCTCGGCGGCCGACTTGGCAGCCTCGGGCTCGGAGTTCTTGTAGTTGGCGTAGATCAGCTCGAGCTGCGCCTGATCGGCATAGCGGCCGAACGGGTAGCGCGATTCCAGGGCCTTGAGCTTGTTTACGGCGCTGGTGTAGCTGGAGTTGTCCAGATCAGCTTGCGCCTGCTGGTACAGCTCGGCTTCGCTGAGGTTCTCGTCAATGACCTCTTTATTAGAGGAACAGGCCGCGGTAAGCCCGAGGATGGCGATCAGCAGCAGGTGTTTCACTTGCATGGCGGCTTGCGTCCCTTTGACGGCCGCTGTCTTGGGCGGTGCCGTCCTGTTATGATGAGCGCCCCGGCCAACCCCGGGACAAAAGAAGCCGTATTTAACCACAAGCTCGCAGCCGAAACCAAAGGCTGTGCGCCCGCCGAATCGAGCATGTCCGAGATCATTCAACTTAGCGCAGAGGTACCGTCCGAACTGGGCGGCCAACGCCTCGACCAGGTCGCCGCCCAATTGTTCGCTGAGTACTCGCGTTCGCGGCTTACTTCGTGGATCAAAGAGGGCCGCCTGACGGTCGATGGCGCCGTTGTGCGCCCTCGAGACACCGTCTATGGTGGCTCGCTGCTAGCACTGCAGGCCGAACAAGAGGCCCAGGGCGAGTGGATCCCAGAAGATATCGAACTGGATATCGTCTACGAAGACGACCATATCATGGTAATCAACAAGCCTGCCGGGCTGGTCGTGCATCCGGCTGCCGGTCATGCCAGTGGTACGTTGCTCAATGCGCTGCTCCACCACGTGCCAGACATCGTCAACGTACCGCGCGCCGGCATCGTTCACCGGCTGGATAAAGACACCACCGGCTTGATGGTGGTGGCCAAGACCTTGCAGGCGCAGACCAGGCTGGTCGAGCAGATGCAGGCGCGCAAGGTCAGCCGCATTTATGAATGCATCGTGATCGGCGTGGTCACTTCCGGTGGCAAGATCGATGCCCCGATCGGCCGCCACGGCGGCATGCGCCAACGCATGGCAGTCACCGACGGCGGCAAGCCGGCGGTCAGCCACTACCGCGTGCTCAAGCGCTTCCGCTCGCACACCCACGTGCGGGTCAAGCTGGAAACCGGCCGTACTCACCAGATTCGTGTGCACATGGCCCATGTTGGTTTCCCGCTGGTCGGCGACCAGACGTACGGTGGGCGCTTCCGCATTCCGCCGGCTGCCAGCCCAACCATGGTCGAGGCGGTCAAGACCTTCCCGCGCCAGGCGCTGCACGCGCGTTTCCTGGCCTTGGCCCACCCGATTACCGGTGAAATCATGAAGTGGGAATCGCCACTGCCCGATGATTTCGTGTGGTTGCTGTCGCTGCTCAACCAGGACCGCGAGAGCTTTATCGGATGAGTGGCCTGACGCAGTCGCTGTTGTTTCCCGACTGGCCCGCCCCGGCCTCGGTTCGCGCCTGTGTCACCACCCGTCAGGGCGGCATCAGCCTGCCGCCCTACGAAACTTTCAACCTTGGCGACCACGTTGGGGATGACCCTGCTGCCGTTGCCGAGAACCGCCGCCGCCTGAGCGACGCGTTCGCCATCCGCCCTGCCTGGCTGAAGCAGGTGCATGGGCTGGTGGTGGCGGATGCCGACCCTGCCGTGGTGGCCGAAGCCGACGCCAGCTGGACCGACCAGCCTGGTATTGCCTGTACCGTGATGACCGCCGATTGCCTGCCCGCGCTGTTCTGCGACCGGGCCGGTACTCGCGTGGCGGCGGCGCATGCTGGCTGGCGCGGGTTGGCGGGCGGCGTGCTGGAAGCCACCCTGGACCGCCTGGCACTGCCGCCTGAAGAAGTGCTGGTGTGGCTGGGGCCAGCCATTGGCCCACAGGCTTTCGAAGTGGGGCTGGAAGTGCGTGATGCCTTTACCGCCGTGCACCCGCAAGCTGCTCGGGCATTCGTCGAGGGCGAACGGCCAGGCAAGCTGATGGCGGATATCTACGAGCTGGCGCGCATTCGTCTGGCTGCCCGTGGCGTAACTGCCGTGTATGGCGGCGGCCTGTGCACGGTCAGTGATGCGCGGTTCTTCTCCTATCGCCGTACCCCGCAGGGTGGGCGCTTCGCATCACTGGTGTGGCTGCAACCCCGCTAGCCTGTACTGGCCTCTTCGCGGGCTCGCCCGCTCCCACAGGAATCCACACCTTTTGAAACTGTTGGTGTACCTGTGGGAGCGGGCATGCCCGCGAATGGCCACCGTTAATTCAACAGGTTGACTTCGGTCAACCCCGCTACGCTTGAATCTTCCAGAATCAGCCTTATCTATAAGGTCATCTCAGGCAGGTTTCTTCATAAACAGGCGCTGTCCATCGCTCCGACCTGCCCTTTAAAGGAAGGTACACCATGCGAATAGACCGTTTGACCAGCAAGCTGCAACTCGCAATATCCGATGCTCAATCCCTGGCCGTTGGCATGGACCACCCAGCCATCGAGCCCGTGCACCTGATGCAGGCACTGCTCGAACAGCAGGGCGGTTCGATCAAGCCGCTGCTGATGCAGGTTGGCTTCGACATCAACAGCCTGCGCCAGGCGCTGGTGAAAGAACTCGACCAGCTACCAAAAATCCAGAACCCGACCGGCGACGTGAACATGTCGCAGGACCTGGCGCGCCTGCTCAACCAGGCCGACCGCCTGGCCCAGCAGAAAGGCGACCAGTTCATTTCCAGCGAACTGGTGCTGCTGGCCGCCATGGACGAGAACAGCAAGCTCGGCAAGCTGCTGCTGAGCCAGGGCGTGAGCAAAAAGGCTCTGGAAAATGCCATCAACAACCTGCGCGGTGGTGCCGCAGTCAATGACGCCAACGCCGAAGAGTCGCGCCAGGCGCTGGACAAGTACACCGTCGACCTGACCAAGCGCGCCGAAGAAGGCAAGCTGGACCCGGTAATCGGCCGTGACGATGAAATCCGCCGTACCGTGCAGGTGCTGCAACGCCGTACCAAGAACAACCCGGTGCTGATCGGTGAGCCTGGTGTGGGTAAAACCGCCATCGCCGAAGGCCTGGCCCAGCGCATCATCAATGGTGAAGTGCCTGACGGCCTCAAGGGCAAGCGCCTGCTGGCGCTGGACATGGGGGCGCTGATTGCCGGTGCCAAATACCGTGGCGAGTTCGAAGAGCGCCTGAAATCCCTGCTGAACGAGCTGTCCAAGCAGGAAGGCCAGATCATCCTGTTCATCGACGAACTGCACACCATGGTCGGCGCCGGCAAAGGCGAGGGCGCCATGGACGCCGGCAACATGCTCAAGCCTGCCTTGGCCCGTGGCGAATTGCACTGCGTCGGTGCCACCACGCTGAACGAGTACCGCCAGTTCATCGAGAAGGACGCCGCCCTGGAGCGCCGCTTCCAGAAGGTGCTGGTGGAGGAGCCGAGCGAGGAAGATACCATCGCTATCCTGCGTGGTCTGAAAGAGCGCTATGAAGTGCACCACAAAGTGGCCATCACCGACGGTGCCATTATCGCTGCGGCCAAGCTCAGCCACCGCTACATCACCGACCGCCAGCTGCCGGACAAGGCTATTGACCTGATCGACGAAGCGGCCAGCCGTATCCGCATGGAGATCGACTCCAAGCCGGAAGTGCTCGATCGCCTTGATCGCCGCCTGATCCAGCTGAAGGTGGAATCGCAGGCGCTGAAGAAGGAAGAAGACGAAGCCGCGAAAAAACGCCTTGAGAAGCTGACCGAAGAAATCGAGCGGCTGGAGCGTGAATATTCCGACCTGGAAGAAATCTGGGCATCGGAGAAGGCGGAAGTGCAGGGCTCGGCGCAGATCCAGCAAAAGATCGAGCAGGCCCGCCAAGAGCTGGAAGCCGCCCGTCGTAAAGGCGACCTGAGCCGCATGGCCGAGCTGCAGTACGGGGTGATCCCCGACCTGGAGCGCAGCCTGCAGATGGTCGACCAGCACGGCAAGACCGAGAACCAGTTGCTGCGCAACAAGGTGACCGAGGAAGAAATTGCCGAGGTGGTGTCGAAGTGGACCGGTATTCCCGTGTCGAAGATGCTCGAAGGTGAGCGCGATAAGCTGCTGAAAATGGAAGCATTGCTGCACCAGCGTGTGATTGGCCAGGACGAAGCGGTGACCGCCGTAGCCAACGCAGTACGTCGCTCGCGTGCGGGGCTGTCTGACCCGAGCCGGCCAAGCGGTTCGTTCCTGTTCCTTGGCCCCACCGGTGTGGGCAAGACCGAGCTGTGCAAGGCGCTGGCCGAGTTCCTGTTCGACACCGAAGAGGCGATGGTACGCATCGACATGTCCGAGTTCATGGAGAAACACTCCGTGGCTCGCCTGATCGGTGCACCACCAGGGTATGTAGGGTATGAAGAGGGCGGTTACCTGACCGAGGCCGTACGGCGCAAGCCATACTCGGTGGTGCTGCTGGATGAGGTGGAGAAAGCCCACCCGGATGTGTTCAACGTGCTGCTGCAGGTGCTGGAAGACGGCCGCCTGACCGACAGCCACGGACGCACCGTGGACTTCCGCAACACGGTGATCGTGATGACCTCCAACCTGGGCTCGGCGCAGATCCAGGAACTGGTAGGCGACCGCGAGGCACAGCGTGCGGCGGTGATGGATGCAGTGGGCGCGCACTTCCGTCCGGAGTTCATCAACCGTATCGACGAAGTGGTGGTGTTCGAGCCACTGGGCCGCGAGCAGATTGCCGGCATTACCGAGATCCAGCTGGGCCGCCTGCGCAGCCGTCTGCTGGAGCGCGAACTGTCGCTGAGCCTGAGCCCGGAGGCGTTGGACAAGCTGATTGCCGTGGGTTACGACCCGGTGTACGGCGCACGGCCGCTGAAGCGGGCTATCCAGCGCTGGATCGAAAACCCGCTGGCGCAGCTGATCCTGGCAGGCCAGTTTGTGCCGGGTACGTCGATTACCGCCACGGTGGAAGGCGACGAAATCGTCTTTGGCTAATGCGTTGCACCATGAGCCCCGCTTCTGCGGGGCTTTTTTTTTTGGTGCGCCCGGCAGGGCGCGCTCACTCAGGGGTGGAAGTCCCCCGCACACCCGGCAAGGGGAAGTGCTAGCTAGAGGCAAGGGTTTCGCGGGCGACTGCGAGTCTGAAGGAAGCCCGAGGCAAATCGCTGGCCTGACGAACAGGAAGCGGATACGAGGCGGCATGGCGGGGTAAGCAGTCCGAAATCTGCGAAACCCAATACTTGCACAGAACGCCATGACGTAGATCCGACAGGCATAAGCGTGAAAGTGGGTGCGCAATACCCGGGGAGATCTGCACGGTTGCCCGTCAGGGCTACCGGCACCGCGAGGTGCTGGAATGACTGTGCAGAAGTCAGCAGAGGGCATAGTAGGTCGCGAGACTGAAGGCCTGAACGATTAATACCGAGAGTAGAACAGCTGATCTCGACAACCCACGATGACGCAGAAGCTCCCGACACGGGAGGCCTGCCTGCCATGGCCGGACGGAATCCGGAAAGAAGCCCGCAAGGTGCTGAGGGGGTTGCGGCGACGGCTGGGCGAACGAAATCGGAGGACTACCGGCTCATGGAGCAGGTGGTCGAACCCAGCAACATGCGACGAGCGTACAAGCGCGTCCTGAAGAACCGAGGCGCGCCAGGCGTTGATCGCTTGACGGTTGAGGAACTGAAGGACTGGCTGTTGGTGCACTGGCCAAGTGTGAAGGCGGCACTGCTGGAGGATCGGTACCTGCCACGGGCGGTGCGCCGAGTGGACATTCCCAAGCCTAATGGCGGGGTTAGAACACTCGGCGTACCCACGGTGGTGGATCGGCTTATCCAGCAGGCGCTCCATCAAGTACTGCAACCGATCTTCGAGCCAACCTTCTCCGATGGCAGCTACGGCTTTCGTCCGCAGAGAAGTGCGCTCGATGCGGTCGTCAAGGCGAAAGAGTATGTGGCCGAAGGAAAGCACTGGGTAGTGGACATCGACCTGGAGAAATTCTTCGACCGGGTCAACCACGACGTGTTGATGGCTCGACTCGCCTATCGAGTGAGGGATGGTCGCGTACTCAAGCTGATCCGGCGCTTCTTAGAGGCGGGGATGATGGCTAATGGCGTGATTCAACCCCGCAGCGAGGGTACGCCTCAGGGTGGGCCGCTGTCCCCATTACTGTCGAATATCCTGCTGACCGATCTTGATCGAGAGCTGGAAAGGCGGCAGTTGAAGTTCTGCCGATATGCTGACGACTGCAATATCTACATCGGCAGTGAAGGCGCAGGGCAACGGGCGATGGCGAACATCAGAGCCTTCCTGGAGGGTCATCTGAAGCTACGTATCAACGAGCAGAAAAGCGCAGTAGCACGGCCTTGGAAGCGAAAGTTTCTGGGCTACGCGATTACGATCTATCGCCAAGAGACACGGGTGCGACCTGCCCCCGAAAGCCTGCGAAGACTGATGGATCGAGTTCGTGAGTTGCTGCGCAAGGGGCGAGGACGGTCCTTGTCTCACACTATAGAGATGCTAAATCCCGTGTTGCGGGGTTGGGCAAACTACTTTCGGCTTACCGCGAACATGCGGATGCTGGAGGAACTCGATTGGTGGCTGCGTCGAAAACTACGTTGCCTGCTCTGGCGA
Organism: Pseudomonas sp. PvP089; assembly: GCF_017875165.1. Taxonomy (NCBI): domain Bacteria; kingdom Pseudomonadati; phylum Pseudomonadota; class Gammaproteobacteria; order Pseudomonadales; family Pseudomonadaceae; genus Pseudomonas; species Pseudomonas sp. PvP089. The sequence goes on along the minus strand of NZ_JAGGME010000001.1, from coordinate 5,629,217 downwards.
CAGTGGAAAACCCCGAAGACCCGCGAACGACGACTCATCTTGCTTGGGCTTAGGCCTGAGCGGGCGTGGAAGTCGAGTGTAAACGGGCGAGGGCCTTGGTGGAACTCGGCATCCAAACACATGAATCAGGCAGTACCGACGTTGTACTTCGCCAAAATGGGGCTGGTCTCGCTGCGCAGCACTGTGCAGGGACTCCAGCGTATTAGTTGAACCGCCGTATGCGGAACCGCACGTACGGTGGTGTGAGAGGGCTGAGGGAAAAAAAATCCCTCACCCTACTCGATCTTTCTCACACCCGCTGTGGGGCCCCTGTGGGAGCGGGTTTACCCGCGAAGAGGTCGGTGCAGCCCAGTAAAACCGGGGCTTTCGGGGAATTCAGGTTAACTTGCTGAAATTTTTGAAATTTTTGCTTGCATCAAGATTCGGGTGACCCTAATATACGCCGCGTTGTCAGGCACTAAGCGAATCACCAGCAACATCGGTGACCGCAAAACAACTTACAAATCAGTAAGTTGAATGAAAAAAAGTGGTTGACAAGCAAAACGAAGAATGTAGAATAGCCGGCCTCAGCAGCGACAAAGCGAAAGCTAAGAAGCTAAAGAGTCCGAAGCGAACACAGTCTTCGGAGTAGTAATCGGTAGTTGTACCGAAATTTAGTTCCGCGATAGCTCAGTCGGTAGAGCAAATGACTGTTAATCATTGGGTCCCTGGTTCGAGTCCAGGTCGCGGAGCCAATCTCGGGGTGTAGCGCAGTCCGGTAGCGCGCCTGCTTTGGGAGCAGGATGTCAGGAGTTCGAATCCCCTCACCCCGACCATTTTCCGGGTCGTTAGCTCAGTTGGTAGAGCAGTTGGCTTTTAACCAATTGGTCGTAGGTTCGAATCCTACACGACCCACCATGTAAAGAAGGGCATCTCAAAGAGATGCCCTTTTTTTTGAAAGACCCGGGGTGTAGCGCAGTCCGGTAGCGCGCCTGCTTTGGGAGCAGGATGTCAGGAGTTCGAATCCCCTCACCCCGACCATTTTTGGGTCGTTAGCTCAGTTGGTAGAGCAGTTGGCTTTTAACCAATTGGTCGTAGGTTCGAATCCTACACGACCCACCATGAATAAAGGGCATCTCGAAAGAGATGCCCTTTTTCTTTTGCCTCAGATTTAACCCACCTCTTACCGCAACACGGGCCCTTGTGGGAGCAGCCTTGTGCTGCGAAAGGGCCGGTACGGCAAAAGATTTTCTCTGCGGGTAATGGCCTCTTCGCAGCACCAGGCTGCTCCTACAGGTCAGCGCATTGCCTGCAGGAGCGGGTGCCTGTCAGTGTAGCTTCAGGCGCGGCTCGGTACCCCGGCCAATCTTGCTACCCAGCATCATCAACGCCGTGCGGAAGAACCCGTACAACGCCATCTGGTGCATGCGGTACAGCGACACGTAGAACATCCGCGCCAGCCAGCCTTCCAGCTTTACGCTGCCCATCAGGTTACCCATCAGGTTGCCCACCGCCGAGAAGCGCGACAGCGACACCAGCGAGCCGTAGTCTTTGTACTCGTAAGTCGGCAGCGCCTTGTTCTCCAGCCGCGCCTTCAGGCTCTGCGCGAGCATCGACGCCTGTTGGTGCGCGGCCTGGGCCCGGGGCGGCACGTTGCGGTCGCTGCCCGGTTGCGGGCAGGCGGCGCAGTCGCCGAAGGCGAAGATGTTGTCGTCGCGGGTAGTCTGCAGGGTAGGACGCACCACCAGCTGGTTGATACGGTTGGTTTCCAGGCCATCAATGTCTTTGAGGAAGCCAGGCGCACGGATACCGGCCGCCCACACTTTCAGGCTGGCCTGGATCACTTCGCCGTCCTTGGTCTTCAGGCCGTCCTCGGTCACTTCACTGACGGCAGCGTTGGTCAACACCTTCACCCCGAGCTTTTCCAGGGTCTTGTGCACCGGCACGCTGATGCGCTCTGGCAGCGCCGGCAGCACGCGCGGGCCTGCCTCGATGAGGGTGATGTGCATGTCCTTTGGCTGGATGCGGTCCAGGCCATAGGCCGCCAGTTCGTGGGCGGCATGGTGCAGTTCGGCCGCCAGCTCCACGCCGGTGGCACCGGCGCCGACGATGGCTACGCTGATCTGCTCGCTGGCCACGTCGCCGGCGTGGGCGCGCAGGTAGTGGTTGAGCAATTGCTGGTGGAAACGCTCGGCCTGCTTGCGCGTGTCGAGGAACAGGCAATGCTGCGCCGCGCCCAAGGTGCCGAAGTCGTTGGTATTGGAACCCACGGCAATGACAAGGGTGTCATAGCCCAGGGTGCGCGCAGGCAGCAGCTCGCGGCCCTCATCATCGAGGGTGGCGGCCAGTTGAATCTGCTTGCCCTCGCGGTCCAGGCCGCTCATGCGCCCCAGCTGGAAGTTGAAGTGGTTCCACTTGGCCTGCGCCACGTAGTTGAGTTCGTCTTCCGAGGAGTTCAGCGAGCCGGCGGCCACTTCGTGCAGCAGTGGCTTCCAGATGTGCGTGAGGTTGGTGTCGACCAGGGTGATCTCGGCTTGCTTGCGCTTGCCCAGGCTTTTACCCAGGCGGGTCGCCAGTTCCAGGCCGCCGGCGCCACCGCCGACAATCACGATGCGATGAGTCATGGGGATATCTCATAAGGTTTACGGAATTCGTGGCCCGGGGGGCCGGCCGCAAACTGCACGAGGGGAGGGCGAGCGCGAGGCAGCTCATAGCACCAGTCCACTCAGCAGGCGGCTGATGAGACCCAACCCGATGGTCACGGCTACCACCAGCACAAGGAGCAGCCACGGCCGGAAAGGCCTGCGCTCGACTTGATGCTGGGGGGCTCGCAGATACTCATCGACACGACGCTGATCTTCCGGGTTCAGGCGGCTGGTCATGGTGGGCCTCGTCAGGTAGACGTCTGTGACTGCGCAAACGCTACAGCGTTCGTGCAGGCGCTTGAAACAAATGATAATGCTTTCTATCCCTGGCGCCGAGTGTACGCCATCGCAAACACTCGCTGCACTGGATCAAAGACTGATGCCCACGTCGAAGACAATGCTACGGCCCAGGTTGCCGCGCAGGAAGTCTGGCGCATCGGGGTGGGCGAACAGCACCCGGGCAAAGGTCGGCCCCACCAGCGACAGCGAGCGCCAGCCCTGGCGCAGGTATTCGGTGGGCGGCGGGAAGTGGGTGTTCAGGTCGAGCACTTCGCGCTTGAGGCTGGCGAAGGCGATGATGTCCAGCTCGTTCAGCTCCAGCCCGCGTTCCCGGTAGTTGTGCGCCTTCTTGCGCAAGGTCGGCGCCAGGCGCCCCAGCAGCTCGGTGGCACTGATGCGCCGCGGGCGCGCTTCACGGCGCACCAGCTGTGCCAGGGAAAACGCACTGCGCCGGCGCTGCAGCTCTTCGCGCCACTCATCGTTCAGCCGACGCCCCTCGTCGAGCACAAAAAACACCTCGAAGGCCGCGTCGCGGAACAGCACATCGGGCGGCTCTTGCCCGGCCGGGGTGAAGTCTTCGCTGCGGTAGGGGATATTCAACCCCTGCAACAGTCGCTGGCACACCCAACGCTCCCGCTCCCACTTGCGGGCGTTGGAGAGAAAGGCGTTAGCTTGTTCGGCCTGGATGGTAAGCAGGCGCAGGTAGTCTGAGTCATCCATGCAGACAAGCTTAGCCGCTAATCGATGACGGTAAGATGCTGTTTAAGCGTGGGAATCAGCTCAATACTGGCCACTGCTGCACGAGCCCGACCAGGTGCACCAGGCCGAAGCCCAGGCAGATCAGCGAACTGACTACGATAAAACGCTGCGAACGCCCGGTGCCCGCCAGCAATCTCGGTCCCAGCACGCCGCGTAGCAGGTACACCAGGGTGATCAGGCAGAGGATTGGCAGCAGCAACGGCAGCCTGCCGATTGCCCCGGCCGCCGACAGCGCATAAGCCGACCAGGCCAGTAACACGCAGGCGATGGCGGCGGTGATCAGCCCCGGGTACCAGCGACCCTTTTCGGCTGCCACCGCCATACGCTCGCCAGCCCCGAACAAACGGTACCAAGGCGGGCCTACGGCGATGATGACGAGATGAAGTACGCCGATGATGGCGTTGAGTGCCGCTGCCAGCAGCAGGGCAGGGTTGAGTCCTTCCGGCATGACCAATGCTTCCTGCATCGAACGAGGCCGCCAGCCTACCGCAGCCGAAGGAAAGGGAGAATGGGTGTAGACTCGGTTTTATCCACATGGCTGCAATGGGTATTGTTCAGGTGATCAGCGCGCAGGTGTTGTCCGGTACCACGTTAAGCCTTGGCTGGCTGGGTTATGTGCCATTGCTGATCTGGGCGGTAAGCCGGGTTCGCTGGGTTGAACTGTTCACCGACCGGCGCCGCCAGCATTTGCTGTTTGGCACGGTGTTCTGCCTGTTTGCGCTGTGGTTGGTGAGGCGCGATTTCGATACCGGGGTGTCGTACCACTTCATTGGCATGACGGCGGTCACCCTGTTGCTGGACTGGCCGCTGGCGGTGCTGGGCGGGTTCATGGCCCAGCTCGGCTTGCTGGCGCTGGGGCGCCAGGACCTGGCGGCGCTGGGGGTGAATGGCTTGTTGCTGGTTGGCTTGCCGGTGCTGATTACCGAGGTGTGCGCGATACTGGTCGAGCGTGCACAGCCGCGAAACCTGTTCGTGTATATCTTCTGTTCGGGGTTCTTCCCGGCAGCACTGACCGTGCTGGTTTGCGTGCCCGCGGCGCTAGGCTTGTTGTGGCTGGACGGGCGTTTTGCCCTGCCGGAGTGGCTCAGCGACTTTGTCGGCTATCTGTGGCTGATGATGTTCCCCGAGGCGTTCATCAACGGCATGGTGATCAGTGCGCTGGTGGTGTTTTGCCCGGAGTGGCTGGAAACCTTCAACCGCACACGGTACCTGCAGGCGCCCTGGAAGGAAGATGAGTCGTGAATGTGTGGTGGCTGTGCCGGCCTTTTCGCGGGTAAACCCGCTCCCACAGGTACTGCGCAGCACTCAGAGGTTGCACTCTCACTGTGGGAGCGGGCATGCCCGCGAACACGGGCGAAGCCCGTGCCATCCCCTGCGCCGCCTGCTTCGCGGGCTTGCCCGCTCCCACAGGTACCGCGCGGGTTGTGGGCCCACGTTGTATGTGTGGATCAGCTCAGTGCCGCGGCTCCAGGTCACCCGAATACAGCTCATCCTCGGACTCTTCTGCCCCCGGAATCTTGTGCTCTTCGGCCGCCCAGGCCCCCAGGTCGATCAGCTTGCAACGGTCCGAACAAAACGGCCGGAACGCACTTTTCTCGTTCCATTCCACAGGTGCGCCACAGGTCGGGCAATCGACGGTCAATGGCTGGCTCATGGCTGGCCTCCTTTCAAAGTCAGGTAAAAGTGGTGCAAGCGGTCAATCTGCTCATGCAGCGCGGCCAGGTCGCCGTCGTTGACCACCACATCATCGGCATGGCGCAGGCGTTCCTCACGGGCCAGTTGGGCCTGCAGAATCGCCTGCACCTGTTCGGCACTGGTGTTGTCCCGCGCCAAGGTACGGGCTATTTGCAGTTCCTGCGGCGCATCGATCACCAGCACGCGCTGGGTCTTGTGGTACTGCCCCGATTCGATCAGCAACGGCGACACATACACCGCATACGGCGACTGCGCCTTGGCCAGGTAGCTGAAAATCTCCTGCCCGATCAGTGGGTGCAGCAGTTGCTCCAGCCATTTGCGCTGCGCCGGGTCGGCGAAGATCAGCTGGCGCAGGGCGGCGCGATCAAGCTGCCCGTCAGCCTGCAACACACCCGGGCCGAAGCGCTCGACGATGCTGGCCAGGGCCGGGCGGCCAGGTTCGACAACCCAGCGCGCCGCCTGGTCGGCATCGACCAGGTGCACGCCAAGTTCGACAAAACGCTCGGCAGCGGCGCTCTTGCCGCTACCAATGCCGCCGGTCAGGCCGAGAATCCAGGGGGTAAAGGCTGCAGTGGCCATCAGTATCCAAGCAGTTGCATGTAAGAGGCGTATATTTCATCACCCCAGAGCACAGCAATCCACCCCGCAATCGCCAGATAAGGGCCAAAGGGGATCGCCGTACCCAGCGCATGCCGGCGCAAACGCAGCAGGCAAACGCCTACCAGCGCCCCCACCACCGACGACAGCAGCAGCGTCAACGGCAGCACCTGCCAGCCGCCCCAGGCCCCGATCAGCGCCATCAGCTTGAAGTCGCCATAGCCCATGCCTTCCTTGCCGGTGACCAGCTTGAACACCCAGTACACCGTCCACAGGCTGAGATACCCGGCCACCGCGCCCCACAACGCGTCAGCCAGTGGCACATACAGGCCGAAGGCGTTCACGATCAGCCCAAGCCACAGCATCGGCAGCACCAGCACATCCGGCAGCAATTGGTGGTCCGCATCGATCAGGCTCAGGGCCAGCAGGCACCAAGTGAGCGGCAGTGCCAGCAACGCCTCGGCCGAAGCACCAAAACGCCAAGCCACCACCAGCGACAGCAGCGCGCTGGCTATCTCGACCAGCGGGTAGCGCGGGCTGATACGGGCCTTGCAGGCTGAGCAACGCCCGCGCAACGCCAGGTAGCTGAGCACCGGAATGTTCTCCCACGCGCGAATCTGATGCGCGCAATGCGGGCAGCGGGATGCCGGCAGGCACAGGTCGAAGCGTTCGTGTCGCGCAAGCGGCAGCCCCAATACCTCTTGCGCCTCACGCTGCCATTGTCGCCCCAGCATGATCGGCAGGCGATACACCAGCACGTTGAGAAAGCTGCCCACCAGCAGGCCGAGCACCGTGGCCAGGGTGAGGAAGTACGCCGGCTGCTCAGCCAGCAAAGTCCATAGAGTCATGTTCAGATCAGGCTACCCAACTGGAAGATTGGCAGGTACATCGCCACCACCAGGCCACCCACCAAAAGGCCCAGGATCAGCACGATGGCCGGCTCCAGCAGGCTGGTCAACTGGTCCAGCGCCTGGCTGACCTGTTCCTCGTAATGGCTGGCGGCTTTTTCCAGCATCTGGTCCAGCGTGCCACTGGACTCACCGATGGCCGTCAGCTGCACCAGCAACGGTGGAAACAGCGTCTCGCCTGCCATCGCCTGGTTCAGCCCTTGCCCATTGGCCATGCCCTGGCGTAGCCGCAACACCGCTTGCTCGTGCAGCTCGCCCCCGGTCACCCTGGCTACCGTGCCCAGCGCATCCAGCAACGGCACCCCGGCGCCGTACGACGTTGCCAGGCTACGCGCAAACCGCGCCAGCGCCGCCTCCCTCAGCAACTTGCCGAACACCGGCAAGCCCAGCACCCGCCGAGATATCCACAGGCGCGCTGGCGCATGCTGGCGGTACAGCTGGCGCACGGCCAAACCCAGCACCACCCCCATCACCAGCAACAGCGGCGCAAACCGGCTCAGCCCTGTGGACAAGTCGATCACCCACTGGGTAAATGCTGGCAACGCCGCGCCCATGCCCGAGAACATGCTTGCAAATTTCGGGATAACCTCCAGCAACAAGATCGCCGACACCCCCAGCCCGGTCAGCAACAGCAGCAGCGGATAGACCATCGCCTTGCGCACCTTCTTGTGCAACGCCCGGCGCTGTTCCAGCATACCCGCCAGTTGTTCCAGCTGCCGGTCAAGCGTGCCCGACTGCTCACCCACACGCACCAGGTTGCAGTACAGCGCATCGAACCACGCCGGGTGGCGCTGCAACGCATCTGCCAGCCCAAGGCCCGAGGCCACATCCTGTTTCAATCTATCCAGCAACGCCGCCTGTGCCGCATCGCAACCACTGCGCCCCATCACTTCGAATGCCTGCAGCAGCGGCACCCCGGCCTTGAGCAAGGTCGCCAATTGCCGGCTGAAACCCGCCGGGTCCGCCTTCGCCCGCCGCTTCGGCAAACTGAATGTCAGCCCGCTGGCCGGTCGCAAACTGGCAACCGTGATGCCCTGGCGAATCAGCCCGGCACGCACATAAGCCGGGCTGCGCCCAGGTGTTTGGCCGCTGACCGGTGTGCCGTTGGCGTCGGTGCCATGCCAGCGGTAAAGCAGTGAAGTCGAAGCCATGCAAAGGTCCTTTTTCTGCCCCAGCGACAAGCCTGGAAACAGCTTGCCGCGTCCATGCCAGGGCGCGCGTCCATGATGCTCACTAGAGTAGTTCAGCGAAGATGACGCCCAAGCGGGCAGGGGTGACAAAAGGTGTCTGTTCAGGCCTACTGCGCCGCTGCCGGTTGGGGCGCAACCCACCTCAATGTGTAAGCGAATCAAAAAGGAAAGATGTTCATGAAAGGGCAACGCGGTATCACCCTGATCGAACTGATGATCGTTGTCGCGATCATCGGCATTCTGGCGACCATCGCCTTACCGATGTACACCAACCACCAGGCACGCTCCAAGGCCGCGGCCGGGCTGCTGGAAATCAGCGCGCTGAAGACGGCGATGGACCTGCGGTTGAATGACGGGAAAGACGTAGCGGCCGTGGCCGAACTGGGTGGCCAGCCGGCAACGGCGCATTGTGCGATTACCGCTAGCGGCAAGGCCGCAGATGGCAGCGGCAGCATTGCCTGCACGCTGGTGGATGCGCCGGTAAACGTGCTGGGCAAGGCACTGACCCTGACGCGTTCCGCCAGCGGCTGGGCGTGCACCACCGACATCGAGGAAGACCTGGCGCCCAAGGGGTGCAAGGGGGCTTGAGGGCAGGGCAATAAACTAGCGGAAACAGGGGTTTGCGTTGCGGGTGTGAGCAGTGGTACGTTGCGCTACACGCCGGTGTAGCTCAGTCGGTAGAGCAGCGCACTCGTAACGCGAAGGTCGCAGGTTCGATTCCTGTCTCCGGCACCAGACACTCCGCTGTAATCGCATCACACAAAAGTTTTAGGGAGTCGTGTAGCGCAATTTGAATATCTGCGCGCTGATTTTCACCAAGCTCGGTCAAAAGCACGCGACAAAGCGCCTTCACGGCGCTTGATGATTTTTCGTATCTCCAATCAGGTGTTGGCATTAGGTATTATCTCAAGTTAACAGACGCAAAATTTCGTCTCTCCTTCCGCCACCCGTTGGCGGGGATTTGGCGTATTTTAGGGGGTGGCACATGTGCGCAGGGACAAGCCCCGAACACAGTGAGGTCCGCCGTCGCTGGCAATAGCCAACAACATCCGTCCCTTGTTTAATAAATCGTTGGCCGTCAACATGGTGCTGCCTTCAAATCGTTTCTCGCCGAAATGGATGCACTGCATATCCAGTCTTTTTCTAAAAAGGATCGTCCCACTCGATTTCAGATGCAGTGAAGTCAAATCGGTAATTTCCCATCGAGCCGGCCTGCTCCCCTTTTGAGGATTTGGAGAGAGCCTGTTGATACCCGTCATTGTCCATGCTCTCCAGCTTTAGCTCGAATAAAGCTTGGTCTAAAAGCTTTTCTAGGGCCTTTGGCGAATCAGCCTCCACCGTAATAATTATTTTCCCAGGTACTTTTACTTTCATTCCTGATTCTCCTTGAACGGCTCAACAGCCCAGCAGCTTCACGTATTGCAGCGCCGGATGGCCTGACTCCTTGTCCGTTGTCGGTTTGGGCGTGTCACTGAGCGTGCGAGCAGCTATTTTCTGAGAGGCGATGTTATCGGCGCCGACGATCGCTTCGACATAGAACCCTGGGGAACGGAGCTTCGGTGCTAGGCCTTTCTGCAGCTCGGCCATGCTCACCTTAACCAGCTCAGTGGCTAAACCTTGGCCCCGGTAATCTGCATCAGTCGCGTAGCCAACCCCAAAACAGGTTTTCCCGTTAAGTGGCTCAGCCATAACGTAAACAGCGTATGCCTTAGCCAACGAGCCGGAGATAAGCGCATAGGTCAGGCGTTGAACGCCAGGCTGTGGCGTATCATGGAACACATAAAGATCTGGATGACTTGCACATGAGGCGGGTCGGATTGCGCCGGCGCGCAATGCCTCTTGGAAGCTCAAGAAACCAACATGAGGATCTACAATAACTGGCATTCAGTGAATCTCCATTTTACTTGGCAACTTCGCGGATGGAAAAAAACCCAGGCCTCTTTACGTCCTCGGCCCCGCAGGGTGGGCTTGGAGTACTGGGGAAATTTCCTAGTAGAGCCGATCACCCGTAATGGGATGCTCTATGACAATTGGGGCATAAGGCGACAGCATTTTCCAGAGTATCAAGGCCACCATCGGCCAGACGGATTTTGTGGTGGACTTCCAAATAAGGCATACCGTTCGATTTTCTTGTAAACGGCGCGGGCTGATCACACTCCTCACAAACACCGCCTGCACGATGAAGCGTTTCGGCAACGACATCAGGGTTACGGACGAACATCGTTGACGTTAGAACAACTCTCTCAGGTTTAACATGGGGCCTAGCCGCCAACCGAGCTTTACGCGCGTTAGAACTGTCGGCTTGTGCAGCATGCACCTCTTTCTCAAATGTTTCCTGGTGCGCGATTACCGATCCACCTAGCAGGTGTTCAAGGTCTGCTACCACTCTGCGCTTGCGGTGAAGCGTTAATTTCTGGTGTTTTTCGTAATAGTCGATGTGCTGATGCGTAGCGTTGATTGCGGGTAAAAGATACTCCGCCCCCCCATCCTCAAATAGCTGGCGTAAAAAATAATTAGTCGCCTCGACGTTGATAGTGCGGTGATAGCAGCGCCCCAGTCGCATGTATCGGTATATGTTAATAAGATCCTGAGCATAGGTTGCTCCTATGCCCTCGGTAACGAGCTGGGCAACGCCCTGCTTCAATGAAAGGCTCTGATCCATGACTTGGCTAGCGATACTATAAGCGCTCTGAATATGGCTAGTGGTGAGTACGTTTGCCATGGTCTTCTCCTACGTGCCCAGATCCTGTAGGTTTGCTCTGAGCAACACTTCGCGAAGCAGTTGGCTTTCGGCGCCGTAATGATAGTTTTCTAGTCGAGTTGCCAAGCGTCGCGATGACTCACCTAGTGACCGGTACCAGTCATCTTTCAGACCAACGAAAACTGCTGGTCTGCCATCGAACTGATCGCTGGTAATATCGACCACAACGCCTTCGCACTCCACCCAAGCATGTCCGCTTCCACATACATATTCAGCCCGGAGCCCCGCGCTGTTTAAGTAGTGACCCAACAGCTCTGAAATGACCCCACAGCAACACGCAGGAAACTTCCTCATATGAGGCGGTAACGTGCCATCACGCTTTTGTGCATCAAACGCCTCGCGGAAGGAACGGGCAATACGTAACAAATCCATGTGCAACTTCCTACTCGAAGATGGGAGTGAAACCGTCGCTATCCTAAAAGCTGAGCCCGCCCGATGGAGGACTAGTAGGCAGGGACATTTCTAATAACTGCGGAACGGTGTGCCCTCTTTGGAAGTGAGCGGTTCTTGTGATCGACTCTCGAATCGTTCCAAATGGTGTTGACGACTTTTGGTTGCACTCTCCAGCGATTTTTCGATGCGCGATGTCAGTGTGCCCCATGATTCATAAGGCGGCGGGAAGCGCGTCTCTAGGTCAAACTCGCCAACACAGACCAGGCCCAGCCGAATACTCTTCTCAACAGCGTGCATGAGTCCGTTGAAAATATTTACGGCTAGCTGCCCCTCTCGCCCCCACCAGTCATCAACATAATTGGTAAGTTCATTCAACGAGTCGTAGTAGCGGGTAAGGGCTATAGCTTTCTCGCCCGACAAGTCACGCATCAGGGGCGAACCGGGATAGAGCACCGGTAAATAGGGCCAGAAATCTGTCTGCAGGTCATTAGTCTTCGCGCCATTCATAGACGATTCACAAATAAAATTCGCGACCGCTCTATCCAGAATGTACTGGGCCCGCTCGATTGTGCGCTGTAACTCCGGTGCGAGTGCGGCTACAGCATCAGTTTCTCTTTTCGCCTGGGCTTCCAAATCAGTACGACGCTTATTGAGCTCGGTGATCCAGGAGCCCAAGAGCGCCCCGCCAGCACCGAATAGAGAGCCCGCGAGAGGCGTAACCTCCAACCAGAGAGCAATGCCCCCACAGCAGAACAGCAGGACCGAGACGGTCATATGTGGGTTTTGTTTGATGGCTCGATCGATTAACAAATTAGCTTTTCCGGTTACTCGGTGAATGGCCAGGTCAGCGCGCTCATGCTGGCAGGTCCAACACGTACCCCACCAAAGTGCTAACCTCCGGCGGGGTCAGTTCGTCGCGCTTGCCGGCCATGTAAATCATGCCCAAGGCCATGCCCCGACGACGCTCGAAGGGCACCGGGGTATCAATTACCAGGTCACTGAGGATAGTGATCAGCAGCAGGCGTGGGCGCTCAGGGATCGATTGCAGCAGCGGCCGCAGCGCCTCAGGCACCCGCCGCAGTTCGTCGGCTCGTCGCTGGGAGGCGGCCCGGGCAATGGCTTCGTGATGATTTCCCTGACTCATACAGTGTCACTCCTTATTTTGGCCGGTATCCAAGCTCGACCTTAGCGAGAACTGCGTTTACACGTGTCGCCAAGCCTCGGGCTGCGAGATCGTAGATCTTCTCGCATCTCTCAGCTGCGGCCTTTGCCCGTGCTTCTCCGGTTACGTCGAGAAGTTCGCGCGCCTTGGCTTGGACTTTACCTGCCTCGATCCAATCATGAAAAGCCTTCTGAGCAGCATCGCTAGAGGCCTTAAGATCGTCTGCATCAATCATTGCCATATCTCTTTCCCCTAGCGTTGTGCGGCCAGTACCTGGCGGGAAGCTTTTTCATTCGCTACGCCGATTTCTTCTCCAATCGCCTGAAGCTCTTCAAGAGTGATCAGACCGCCAGCGCGGATCGCGTGCAAGCCCGCGTTTGCACGATGATGATATGCGCGGCGTTCGTTGTCGTCGGTTTGCTCGGACAGCATGGCAATGTCAGAGCGCACATAGGCAATGGCGCTTTGTTTGTTCTCATCAATCATTCAAATATCCTCAGTAACGGCTATGGCCAATGCGGAAATCGCATCCCTCTACGGCCTCGGCCCAGCAGATGCTGGGCTTGGGGGGAACCGCAAATTTTCCTACTCATTAGCCTTATGATTAGCCTTGTCACGCCACTTACTTTTCAGCTCTCAATTGGGTAGTGCTGCGGACGTCAATCCTTTCACCGCGAAAGTCTCCATGCGCTCGGTAGGAACGACCGTCTCTCACCACCCAACCTTTACCTGCTCACCATCGACCTTGATTTCAAACTCTACTGCTGCGTTTATGGGCCGAAGCCTCCGCTGGTTACTCATCAAAGGCAGCATCCCATCACGACAGCGAGCGTCGGGTACCTTTCCGGACGGTGTTACGACGGTGGGATAACAGAGGAGTACATCGGACCAGAGTAATCGATTGGTCGCCCGGCGAGCTGCTCTGCCATCCGGTTTTTTTCCTCGAACCAGTCTTTGAGCACGTCTATGCGTTCATTGAGCAGAGGGTGATGATCAGCCGTTGCCGCGATAAGAAAGGCGATAGCTTGGCTGACCTCAACACAGGCCAATAGCGCCTGGTTGACGTGCCAGCTATTCACCCCATAGACGACCGTCATATCGAAGCCTTCAGTAGAATCTACTCGCGTAGCCATCGCACTCGCATGAGCAAGGATTGAGCGCTGGTTAGGATGAGCACCGAAGTCGATTGATGCGTCGTAGTTACCCTGGACGTAATCTGCCATCTCGCTACTGACAGGCTTCAGCGCTGCGACAGCGTTACTAACAGTGAACATCTGGCGACAGCGCTTGAGGGAGTCCTTATCCTTATGGCGGTTCATCCAGATTGATGCCATGTCGTTGTCTGAGCGGATCAGGAATCCGTAACATGCCGATTCAAGAGCCGTTCGGGCAATAGGATAGGTGCAGACGATGTGCCCTGACAGCGCCTCCCGGACTGCGCCCGCAAGCATCGTGTAAGAATTCAGTAGCAGCATTGCTGCGAAAGGATGAACGTCGAACGGGTGACTGAACAACTCCTCATGGAAGATCTGGTCCATCTGATCGACCATGTACATCAGTTGAGGTGGAGTCGCCGCATGTTCATTGGCATTTTCGCTAGTGTCCTTGAGGTACTCAATTAGCCTTCCTGCTGTGAGGCGCATCTAGTGTATTCCCTGCTCGATTATGCGGGCCGACAGCACCCGACTCCTAGGCAACAATGCATCCGAGAAGCATCACAGATATCACTATGCCACTCCAACCTCAAAGCATGTCAAATTGTCGCTTGATCAACAGTCAAATAGATCTTGCTGTGATCAAGACTGCCATGGCTAAGCAGGGCTGTACCGTCTCAACATAGCCTGTTACAGCCAGTCCATTGCTCCCAGAGCACGCCTGTCACTGTGCGATGATCCCTGCTTGATACCGGCCTGCCGGTAGACCTTGCAGAAGGTATTTGGGAGTGAATCTTAGCCCCGGCGTATTACTCGCGTTGCTTGAACGCCAGTTCAAAGGCCTGCCCTTATGCGTGACTTGCCTTGAACCTCGACGCCGTTAGTTGGCGAGAAGGCCCCTGCGGCGGCGCAGGCGCACTGCGATCCAGCCGTCCAAGACGGCAAGGCATAAATGATGGGCCTAGAAGACATTACAAGGTCGGCAATCCTTGGTGATGTCTGCACCTAGAGCCCCTAGAACTTGATGGCTCCACTGGGATACAGGACCTTTGGAACCTCCACCAAGGCCAACTCGGTGACGCGAATGCCAGTGGTTCCGCGGTTACACCGATCCAACCGTTACACTGCTAGAAGCATGCGTCTAAGCCAGCGTGTAACTAGCAATTAAGTCTTTAAAAACAATTACTTATATAATCAAGTTACACGAGCTACACCTGTTACACCGCTAAATTGAGTTGGCTAACTAGCAACCCCATGCCCCCGTTTGTTCACGCCTTCAGCGGTAGAGACACTCCCCATCCCCCGCATTCTGTAATGCAGTCGGGGACCCTGGGGGTTTGGGCGGCATACGGGGCAGGAAACCCGCGCTTCTTTGTTAGCGGGAGCGCCGCCAGCTTAGTGAACTGGTGGACGAGGTGAACCGAGGTGAATTGTGCGTTTCTTTGAACAGGCAGTAGGATCCTTGCAATGGCTGCAACGGTCGAAATCTTAACCCCGGACGCTGATGAGGAAGGCTGCCCCAAAATGGCATCAAGGAAATTGGACGGGTACAAAGGATCCTTGGATTACTCACAGCTCGCTGCTGGGATGAGCGCAGCCAGGGCCAATGCCCATAGGCTCGCTAAAGATGCGCGCCTCCTGCTGGAGGCAAAAAGCTACGCCTCTGCGGCCTCGCTTGCTGCGCTCTCCATCGAGGAGGCAGGGAAGGTCCCCATCCTTAGAACGATGGCACTGGATTTAGATGACAAGGCGCTTAAAGCGGAGTGGAAACGCTATCGGTCACACACCAGTAAAAATGCACATTGGATTTTTCCTGACTTGGTCAAGGAGGGGGCGAGGTCGCTGGAGGATTTTCGCAGTCTTCACGATGAGTCATCAGATCACCCGTTCGTCCTCGACCAGGTGAAGCAGTTGGGGTTCTACACCGATTGTCTCGGAGACAAAGCGAACTGGTCGATCCCCGATGCTGTGATCGACTCGGACCTAGCTACGCCCCTTGTGCTGACTGCTGAATTGCTCAGTCGGGGAGCTCCCGTCACAGAGCGCGAGCTTGAGCTTTGGGGCCAGCACCTAGGGCCGGTTTGGGGCAAGGACATCAATGGCGTGAAAACGGCGCTCGTGACCTGGTACAGCGCCATGCAAGATGAAGGACTTATTGATGAAGGCCCTAACAAAATGGCGGCTTTCATCCTGGGAAGACTCGGTCCCCCCGGCAAAGTAAGCTAAAACGAGGTGGTTTCATTTTTAGGGATACGTTTAGGGATACGCTATGCTATTGCTTGGGGTAAGGCTCATGGTTTGCTTGGTTATTCAACCATCATTCGATTCCTGTCTCCGCACCAGTAAACCGTTTCCAGCAGTCTATGACTGTCTATGAAACGCACCACAAAGCCCGCCTGGCGCGGGCTTTGTGGTTTCTGTCTGGCGCGTTTTGCCTTTGGTATTCCGGCCTCGACAGCGAAGCCTGAGCGGGCTTCAGCGCAATCGATCGCTCAGGCTGAGCTTGATCCACCCAATACCAATACCAGATCAGTATGGAAAGCCTGGTTACGAGCCCATGCTGATCTTGAACAGCTGATTGTCGGCTTCCCTCGAGCAACTGCCTTGCTCAAGATCTAAAAGCTTGCACGACTCATACTGTGTAGCAATTGTATTGTCCAGACTCCAAAGGCCTGCACAATCACTGTGAGAGCGGGCTTGTACCGCGAACACGGGCGAAGCCCGTGCCATCCACCACCTGACCCAACGCAACTAAACATGGTCCTATAAGCACTTTTCCGCGCGCTGTGAATCCATAATCGGCAGTGTGGTGCCGGTTTTACCCGTTCTGAAGCTGATAATCAGCAAAGTAATGCCGGTTTCTGTATCTTCTAGAACGCTTCACGCCGGCCCCTATTGGGCATCTGCGCATCAAGGAGTCGTTGGCAGGCCTTCAGCCAAGTCGGAACTAGGCTTTCGCGCAAGCTGAGGTCGTGGACAGGACGAACGAACTTCTTGAGTACGCGGTGAATAATCTGGATAAGCGACTCGTGGAGTGGGGACTGCGATGAAAAAACTACAGCCTGAAGAGCGCGCCCAACTCGTAGAGGATATCGTCAAGCGCAACGCGGCGGGGCTCGATCCCATTGGGGCATCCATCCGCCGTCTGCGGCTCGAAGTCACCGGGCTTGACCAAGAGACCTTCGCGGCCATGTGCAAGATTTCCACGAAAAGCCTGTATGAATTGGAAAGCGGGAAGTCGAATCCGAAGCTCAGCACTTTGGATGCCGTGCTGCGCCTCTTTGGCGTGCGGATGGGTATGGTGATGACGGCTAAAGATAAGCCTACTGCAACGGTCGTTGGCAACAATGTTGGCCAGTTGAAGGCGGGTGGGCCAATCGCTGTTGCCGCGCCGCTGGCCAGTTCCTGCGTGGTGGCCGGACCGAAACGAGGGAAAAGCCCTGCAGCAGTCAAAGCGAAGAAGGCAGTGTCGAGGCCGCCATCGCCACGGGCACGGAAAAGCAGTCACGAAAAGTGAGATTGATGTGGGATGCAAATAAAGTCTCATCTCATTTTCCTATAAGGATTTGTCACCGACGCGAAGACAGCTGCTTCGGCGCCGTTCGTACATTATTCAGAGACTTTTCCTACAACTTCCATACTTGCCCCGCCAAGCAATGTGAGGCTAAATCTCTGCGTCACGGTAAATCCCGTGACCGGGCGTAGGAACCCGTTGGTAAACTTGGCGCATGCACTAGGCGCCCCTGCACCACAGCTGGCGCTTTTTTGTGTCTGCCGTGCTGTGTCATGGCGGCTGTGTGTGGGCAGGCCTCGGCCTGGCCGGGTTTCCAAGTTTCCCCGGTATTCCTACCCCGCACACAGCTGCCACCCAATCCCGTAGGAAGGATCGTGGCAGCTCCAACTAAAACTTGGAGCCTCATGCATGCTTACCTCAAGTCCAAGCAGGACCCTCGCATTCGTTCTCCTCCGTCGTTCTTCGACGGCCATCAGCTACTTCCCCCCCAGCCAATCCTACTCCGTCCCCGGTCATTCGGAGGTGCGGCCATGACTGACCAAGAACGCCTCTCCACCATCCAAAGCTACGCCTGGACCCTCGAGCTACTAGGCGAGGCCCTGGTCCAGCACGATGAAATGCTGGAATGCGAACACAACCCGCAATTGAGCTTTCGCAACACGGCCGGTATCCATCAGGCGATTCGGATCATCAGCCGGTTGGCCAGTGAGCAGTGTGGGAAGGTGATGGAGGGGAACGGCCATGAGTTGGAGGGTTAGAGGAGGTCGTTGATGAGTGGGGGCCAGATGTGGGGGTTGCAGCTGGCTCCTTCTGTTGAGGCCGATGGTGGGTTATTCCTGCCAGGCCGGGGTATGGGGCTGCTGCGCAGCCCATCGCAGGCAAGCCAGCTCCTACACGGACCGCATATGGCCTGGAGTGTGTGCGTTGCTTGTGGCGAGCAATTTTCTACGAAATACGCAGTTCATTCGTACCCTCGAAAACTTGCGAAAACAGCCACCCAGCAATAAAGACCCTCAGTCGCCGAATCAGCGACGCGACCTTGGCCGGTCGAAATCGAAAGGCGCATCAGCCCCCAGTCTTCATCGCAGGCGCTTTTTTTGTGCGGTCATTAGCGACTTCAATGTCAGCCAATCCCGCTTCGTCTCCGTCCAATCGGAGGCCCGCCATGGAGCAGAGTGGTCAGGCCCCGGCTGGTCAGGGTGGGGCTTTGCTGTTTGGCGCTTCCTGCGCAGTGCGCCGCCGGCTAGCTGTTGAGCAGGGCAGTTGCTCGTACGCCCGGTGTTTGGTGCGCAGGTATAGATCAGTCTGCATTGAGCCAGTCGACTTCCCGCTCCTGAATGATCAACCTCAGGTCACCTTGATGTGCAGCCGGGTAACAAGCCAGGAAGGCGCCGACCGGGTAGAGGTAATGAGATTCGACTGGGTGCCCGTCGGCGCTTGTAAGCTTGATATCACAATCAGGGCCTTCGCACTGCGTCAGGTCGAAAGGTTGACCGGTTTGGGCATCGACAATTTTCCATAGGGAAGGATCGCTGGCTTTTATGGGCTGGACATCTACCACGCCATTGGCATTGGTGAATACGCCTTCGCCCAGATGCTCGCCGCTGCGTAGGTAAAGCCGATAGCCGCCATCAAAATGGCGGAAATACAGCACCAGCGATTGCGCACTGGCACCCCTGTCAAAGGTAATCAGCCCGCTGTCCCTACCTAGGTGCCAGTCTTCGTCTGAGCAATTGAACATGCCAATGGCACGGCCGCCATCCATGACAGGCTTCAAATTGTTGATGGGACTGCTGAGAATAATTGGCCCTGTGCACATGCTGTCCAAGGTATTCAGGGGGCAGCCGGCAATTTGCAGGGTTGCGGTGAAAGAAAGTTTCTTGTGATCGGTCATGGTGCGTTTCCGGTTGGTGAGCAAGACGGACAGGCTAAGCTGACCTGAATGGCACACCCATCCGGAACTGGTTCCGCGCAGCGGCGGGAGCCGGGCTCTACTCGCGCATCGTGTGGGGCGCTGCTTCATGGATTAAGCCAGGCATCACCTTGGGTGGTCTTTTCGCTTCAGCGGTCAATACTTCCCTGTATACGCAGGCGTGTTCCTGGTGGCGCGCGCCGCTGGGAGGTGTCAGGTGAACAAGCTAACAATCGTGGGTGCCGGCCTGGTCGGCGAGGCGGCGGCGCAGATCATCGCCCGGGATGAGTTGTGCCGTGAACTGGTGTTGATGGATGTACAGGGCGAGCTGGCGCAGGGCAAGGCGCTGGATGTGTGGCAGGCCGCTGTGGAGTCTGGTTCCGATACCCGGGTCTACGGTGGTGCCCAAGCCGAAATGCTCGACGGTTCCGAGCTGGTGGTGATTACCGCAGGCGTGCCGCGCAAGCCCGGGCAGTCGCGCCAGGATGTGCTGAGTATCAACCTGCCCATTCTCGATAGCATCATGGCCGACATCCAACACCGTGCGCCGACAGCCACGGTGCTGGTGGTGTCCAACCCGGTCGATGTGCTGACTTATCGCGCCTGGAGCCTCAGCGGCCTTGGGCGCGCCAAGGTATTTGGCCAGGCAGGGGTGCTGGATACCGCGCGCATGAAGTGCTTCATTGCCGAGCAGACCGGGTTTTCCGCTCGGGATATCACGGCGCTGGTGCTCGGCGGGCATGGCGACAGCATGGTGCCGCTGATGCGCTACTGCCAGATCGGCTCGGTGCCGCTGTCGCACTTCCTGTCCGATGACCAGATAGAGCGGATCGTGGAGCGCACGCGCAAGGGCGGCGGCGAGATTCTGGGCCTGAAGAAACTGGGCAGTGCCTGCGATGCGCCGGGCGTGGCCATTGCGCAGATGGTGGATGCCATCGCCAATGGGCGAAACCGTATCTTGCCGGCTGTGGCGATTCTGGAGGGCGAGTACGGGCGCACGGATATTGCCATGGGTGTGCCCTGTGTATTGTCAGACCAAGGGCTGGCGCGGGTGATCGAGTTGCCACTGGATGCGCAGGAACAGGCGATGTTCGACCATTCTGCGGATCAGGTGGCGCGGGATATTGCCGAGATGAAGACGCTTTGAGCGATGGCCGTGAGGGGCTGCCTGGCAGCCCCTGCGCGGCAAACGCTGGCGCTACCGCTGGTAAGCCTAGCCGAAATGCCGCTCCAGCCGTGCCTGCACCAGCTCCAGCAGGATCGACAGCACCCAGTAGATCACCGCCGCCGTGGTCAGCATCTCCAGGTAACGATAGCTCGACCGCCCGTAGGATTGCGCAAGGAACATGACCTCCCACACGCCCATCACCGAAATCAGCGAGGAGTCCTTGAGCATCGAGATGAACTGGTTGGCCGTGGGCGGAATGATCACCCGCATGGCCTGGGGCAGGATGACGTGGCAGAAGATCTGCCGCGTGCGCATGCCCAGGGCCAGCGCCGCTTCACGTTGCCCGCGCGCGACGCCGAGGATCCCGGCACGGAAAATCTCGCTCAGGTAGGCCCCATAATTCAGCGACAACGCGATGATGCCGGCACTGATGGCGCCCGGGACCAGGCCCAGTTGCGGGAGGCCCAGGTAGATCAGCAAGATCTGGATCAGCAGCGGTGTGCCGCGGAAGAACGAGGTGTAGAAGCTGGCAACACCCACCAGCACGGCGCTGTTCGACAACCGCGCCAGCGCGGCGGCAAAGCCCAGCAGCACCGAGACCACCATTGAGCACAGGCACAGGAACAAGGTGAGCGCCGCGCCCTGGAGAAAGCCGTTAGGCCCCAGCTTGAAGCCGGCGAGGTTCGGAAACTTCTCCAGAATGATCGAGAACTTCAGGTCAAAGCTGAGGAAAAACGCCACAAACAGGCCGAACAGCGCCAGCCAGGTCAGCAGTAACCGGGTACGGAAGCTGAACAGGCCGGTGCCCGCCGGCTTGACCACGGGCTTGGGGGAGGGGGGGAAGCTGCTCATTTGCTGATATCGGCGCCAATCCATTTTTGCGACAGCTTGGCCAGGGTGCCATCAGCCTTCAGCTCGGCAAATACCTGGCGCACCTTGGCGTCCCACTCAGGGTCGCCTTTTTCGATGGCTACCGAGTTCGGCTCCTCATACAGCGGTGCGCCGGCCAGCTTGAAGCGCTTGTCCTGGCTCAGGCGCGGCTGCGCGGTCACCAGGTTGGTGAGGATGGCATCCAGGCGCACCCCAGCCCCCAGGCCCAGGTCCTGGAAGGCGACGTTGTCGGTGTCGTAGGGCGCTATCTGCACAAAGTCGAAGGGGTATTCGAGCTTCTTGTCTTCGTCGCCTTCAATGACCAGATTTTTGTTCAGGTAGCTCTCATAGCTCGATGCACTGGTCAGGCCCACTTTGCGGCCCTCCAGGTCCTTGGCGCCATGGATGCGCTCATCCTTGGCATTGACCACGATCACCGCCGGTGAGGCGTAGTACTCCACCGGGAAGTCGAACACTTCGGCGCGGGCCTTGCTCGGGGTCATCGAGCAGATGCAGATGTCGTAGCGGCCGCTCCAGCGGCCAGCGGCGATCACGTCCCAGGACGGGGTTTCCAGGCGCAGCTTGACGCCCAGCTTGTCAGCCACGGCCTTGGCCACGTCCACATCGAAACCGTCCAGCTGGTTCTGGTCATTGAGGAAGGAGAACGGCGGGTAGCTTTCCATCAGCACGTTGACCAGTTCCTTGCGCGATTCAACCCGCTCCAGCGTGGCGCCAGCAAAGGCCTGGGAAGCAGTGGCGAGCAGCACGAGGCCCGCACCGAGCACGGTAGAAAATCGCATGTACATACCTGATATGTTGGGCAAAGGAGTGATAGGGTATTTAATAGTTATAAACGTTCATGAACTAATGAATTTTATTCATAAGAACCTGCAGAGAAGTTATATGAAAGAGCGAGCGATGGTCATTCTCGACGGCGGCATGGGCCGTGAACTGCAGCGCAGTGGGGCGCCGTTCCGCCAGCCCGAGTGGTCGGCACTGGCGCTGAGCGAGGCGCCGGAGGCGGTGGTTGGCGTGCACGCAGCGTTTATCGCCGCCGGTGCACAAGTCATCACCAGCAACAGTTACGCGGTAGTGCCCTTTCACATCGGCGAGGAGCGCTTTGCCAAGGAAGGGCAGCAACTGGCCAATATCGCCGGCCAGCTCGCGCGGCATGCGGCCGATACCGGCGCGCACCCGGTAAGGGTGGCAGGTTCCTTGCCACCGCTTTTCGGTTCTTACCGCCCGGACCTGTTCCAGCCTGAGCGCGTGGCCGAGGTATTGCTCCCCCTGCTCCAAGGCCTGGCCCCTCATGTGGACTTGTGGCTGGCAGAAACCCAAAGCTCGATTGCCGAAGTGCGGGCCATTCATCAGCACTTGCCTGAAGACGGCCGGCCGTTCTGGGTGTCGTTCACCTTGCAGGATGAAGAGGTGGACGCTGTGCCTCGGCTGCGCTCCGGCGAGCCGGTAGCCGATGCCATCGAGGCCGTGATCGGCCTGGGTGCTGCGGCGGTGCTGTTCAACTGCAGCCAGCCGGAAGTGATTGGTGCTGCAATCGATGTCGCCCGCGAGCTCACCCAGCAGCACAACGCCGACATCGCAATCGGTGCCTATGCCAACGCCTTCCCGCCACAGCCCAAGGAAGCCACCGCCAACGATGGCCTGGATGAGCTGCGCGAAGACCTCGATCCACCTGGTTACCTGGCCTGGGCCACCGACTGGCGTGAGCGCGGCGCCAGTCTGGTAGGCGGCTGCTGTGGTATCGGCCCGGAGCACATTGCCGAGCTCAAACGTAACCTGGGCTGATGTTTCAGCGCGGGTCTGGCAGGAAAGCGCAGCGGTAATTTTTGGGAAATGCCTGAACTGACGCTAAGGTTTGGGCATCTCTCATTCACCACGCGGCGAGGGTGGTCGAGTCTTGACCGCTCTCACCTGATGCGCAGCGCTGAACACCAGGAGTCATACTGCCTATGAATGCAGAGCAAAAACGCAGGAGCACCATCAACCCTCCCGTTTTCTTTACCAGTGCCATTCTGGTGCTGCTGTTGGTGCTGTACGCCACGGTTTTCCAGGAGCACGCTCAGCGTGTGTTCGAAGACGTGCAGCAATGGATCATCACCAACGCCAGCTGGTTCTACATCCTTACCGTGGCATTGGTACTGATCAGCGTGGTGTTCCTGGCGGTCAGCCGCTACGGCGATATCAAGCTGGGCCCGGACCACAGCGAGCCGGACTACCCCAACAAGAGCTGGTTCGCCATGCTGTTCTCGGCAGGCATGGGTATCGGCCTGATGTTCTTCGGCGTAGCCGAGCCTGTGATGCATTTCATCAACCCCCCGGTCGGTGAGCCAAATACCATCGCGGCAGCACGTGAAGC
The DNA here is from genome assembly GCF_017875165.1 of Pseudomonas sp. PvP089. Classification (NCBI taxonomy): domain Bacteria; kingdom Pseudomonadati; phylum Pseudomonadota; class Gammaproteobacteria; order Pseudomonadales; family Pseudomonadaceae; genus Pseudomonas; species Pseudomonas sp. PvP089. Next base: position 5,605,857 of record NZ_JAGGME010000001.1, on the reverse strand, counting down.
CATGAACATCACGTTCTTCCACTGGGGCCTGCATGCCTGGGCCATCTACGCCATCGTCGCGCTGATCCTGGCTTACTTCAGTTTCCGCAACGGGCTGCCATTGACGCTGCGTTCGGCGCTGTATCCTTTGATTGGCGAGCGCATCTACGGCCCGATCGGGCACGCTGTGGATATCTTTGCCATTCTGGGGACGGTATTTGGCGTGGCCACTTCGCTTGGCTACGGCGTGCTGCAGATCAACAGCGGCCTGCACCAGCTGTTCGGTTTGCCCGTCAGCACCACTGTGCAAGTCGTTCTCATCGCCGCCACCTGTGCCCTTGCCACGCTGTCGGTGGCCAGCGGGCTGGATAAAGGCATTCGCATTCTCTCCGAGCTCAACCTTGGCCTGGCAGTGATATTGATGCTGTTCGTGCTGGTCGTTGGCCCGACCGTGTTCCTGCTGCAGGCCTATGTTCAGAACACCGGCGCGTACCTGTCCGATATCGTCAACAAGACATTCAACCTGTTCGCCTACGAACCCACCGACTGGATCGGTGGCTGGACCCTGCTGTATTGGGGCTGGTGGCTGTCCTGGTCGCCTTTCGTAGGGCTGTTTATCGCGCGTATTTCCCGTGGTCGCACCATTCGCGAATTCGTCTGCGGCGTGTTGTTCGTACCTGCGGGTTTTACCCTGCTGTGGATGACTGTGTTCGGCGACACCGCCATTCACATGATCCTGCACGGGGGTGTGAGGGAGCTGGCGGCGGTTGTCGATCAGGACAGTTCGCTTGCGTTATTCGCGTTTCTCGAACACTTCCCGTGGTCGACAACGGTATCGTTAGTGGCGGTGCTGATGGTGGTGGTGTTCTTTGTCACCTCCGCGGACTCCGGGGCGCTGGTGGTAGACATGCTTGCCTCCTCGGGCAAAGGCCACTCGCCGCTGTGGCAGCGGGTGTTCTGGTCGGTGACCATGGGCGCAGTTGCCATTGCCTTGTTGCTGGCCAACGGCCTGAAAGCGCTGCAGGCAGCCACCATCGCCAGTGCCTTGCCATTCGCGGTCATCCTGCTGGTGGCGATCTGGGGCCTGTTCAAGGCCTTGGGCCTGGATGCCACCCGTCGCGGCCTGCGCACCCAGTCGCTGCCTGGCCAGCGCCAGCACCGGCAGAATCACGGTGGCTGGCAACGGCGCCTGCGCAACATCGCCATGATGCCGCGCAGGGCCCACGTTACCCGCTTTATCAATGATGTGGTCAAGCCCGCCTGCGACGAAGTGGCCCAGGAGCTGCGCAAGCAAGGTTACGAGGTTACGGTTGAGGAACGCGACGATGGCCGGGTCACGCTCGAGCTTTCCCACGCGGGCGAGGGTCGCTTCAAATATGAAGTTCGGCCGCGTGCGTACAATACCCCTAGCTTCGTCCTTCGCGAATCTGACGATAACAACGATGCTCGCAAGTATTTCCGCGCCGAGGTGTATCTGCGTGAGGGCGGGCAGGACTACGACGTGATGGGCTGGAGCCGCGAAGATGTGATTGGCGACATCCTGGACCAGTACGAGCGCCACCTGCACTACCTGCACGTGGTCAGTTGAGCCCCTTACGTGCGGGTCAGGCGAGGTATGGCCCGCACGTAACCCAGCTCGCACACCAGCTCCACCAGCGTCTGCGTGATCACGGCAGCTGCTGCCAGGGTGCGCAAATGCTCGGGCAAGGCCAGTGCCAGCGGCAACACCACCAGCGAATTGCGGGTCGATGCGCTGAACATCACCGAACGCGCCTCGGTGGCTGGCAGGCGCAGCAGACGGGCCGAAACGAACCCGAGGGCTGGCGCCAGCAGCATGAAACCGATGTACACCGGGATCACCGGCAGCAAGCGGTCGAAATCACGTAGCACCACGGCAATTTGCGAAGCGATCACAACCATCAGTACCAAGGCCATCGCCGGTACGGGTAACCACGCCCAGGCGTCATTCCAGGTTGCGACTTTACGCGAGTGGCGGGCACCGGCGCTGGTCAGCACCGCAAGGGCCATTGGCATCACGATCAGTAGCACGAAGGCTTCCACGAACGGGGTGATGGAGATGGCCACCTGGCTGCTGTCGCCCAGTATCAATGCCAGATACACCGGCAGCAGCACCAGTTGCACCAGCAGCAGCACGGGGGTGGCGGCCAAAGTCAGGCGCGAGTCGCCTTTGCCGATGTGGGTGAACACCACCACGTAGTCGATGCAGGGTGTGAGCAGTACCAGCAGGGCGCCGATGAGCAACGCCGGGTGTTCGACCAGCCCGCGGGTGATGCCCCAGACCAGTAGCGGCACGAGGATGAAGTTGGCGACCAGCAGGGCAGCGATGAACCGGCGGTTGCCCAGGCCCTGGCGCAGGTCGAGAAAAGGGATCTGCAGGAACATTGCGTACATCAGCACGGCGATGGCGGGGGTGACCAGTGCCTCCAGGTGGCGGGCGCTGTCGCTGGCCAGCAAGCCGAAGGCGATGGCGGCAAACACTGCGGCGAAGTAGATCAGGGTCTGATGGGTTTCGAGTTGTTCTCTGGTCAAGAGGAGGCCTGTGCTCAAAAGCTAAAGAGCACAGGGTAATCGTTGGCGGCATTGGGTGCTCGCCTGAATCATTGCTCTTGCGGCCTTGGCCCCCCCCAGCTACCTATATCTCATCCGGATCGCTCAACCATGCGGCGTTACGCTCCAGAATGTTGAGGGTCAGGCGCATCCTCTCATCGCGCTTGGCAAATACATAGGTGTGCGCAGCGTCGAAACGCTTGTGGCGATGCAGGCACATACCGGAGGCACGCTCACGTAACACGCAGTGGAAGGCGTTCACAGGAATGTCCGAGAGTATCAGCGCGCCGTTGGGGCCGAGTAGCTCGAAGCAGGCGGGGGCGAGAGTTTGGGTTGGGTAGGCACCGATTTCCCCATGCCTGCCTCGGCTGATGCCTTTGCCGAAATGGTTGCCAGGCGTTCTTACATACAAGTAGTAACCTTCTTCGGAGTGGCGAAAGTACAGCGTCGGAGGGGGCGGCGCGTTTTCAACGGGCAGGTGGCCTAACAGGTGCGAGTCATCCCGCTCGCTGAACCTGCCACTGAAAACACCACCACCGCTACCTGCGAGCAGGATTCTGGCTGGCTGCCCCAGCAGCACATCCAGGAAGTTCAGGTGCGCACCTGGGGCACTGAGCTGGGCGATGAATGATTGTTGCCGGTGGCTATACATGGTGATGACCCTTGCTGTGGAAAGAGGCGATCTTAAGAGTCGCCTCCCACACCGCCGCAGCGGGTGATCGTTCCCTGATGCGAAAGCCCCGGCACTGTTTGCGCATGTGGGGCAAGCGACTCAGCGTCGCGCCCAGTCCACTCCGCGCTCGGTAATGTTCAGCCGTAAGCTGGTGGCAGGCTTGGAACGCAGGGTGATCAGATAGCCCCCTTCGCCATTGGCAATCAAATGGGTGGCCAAGCTTTGCCCGGACGCAGCGCACGCCAGGTTGATGATGGAAAAGTCGACAGCCATGCCTGCAAGGTCGAGGGGGTGCTGGGTGTGGGGATTGCGCATCTGCCACGGGGTCGGGTCGCTGCCCTCAATAGGGCTGACCATGGCAACGCCATATTTGCTTTTGAACACGCCTTGGCCGTCATGCTCGCCGCCCCTGATGTACAGGCGGTAGCCTTCAGGGGTGTGACGGAAGTAGAACAGCACGGGCGCCACGTCGCCTGTGACGTGAAAATCGACATGCCCTGCTTCTCGGGCATCGTCCCAAGCGTCATCGGGTGTGCTTAGCACGCCCAGTGCATGGGTCACGTCCATCAACCCCAGGTTAGTGTCGGGGTGGGCAACCCTGATGGTGCCTTCGGTGGCTTCGCTCAGGATGGTCAGGGGGTGACCGTTGACTAACAAGGTAGCGGTGAAGGACAGCGCTTGATGATCGGCCATTGCGGGCTCCAGGTGGGCGTAGTAAGGAGACCGCAGGCTAGGGCAGCCTCAGCGGGATGCCCATTTGGCCCTGTTTCCGATAGACATGAAAAAGCCCGGCACAGAGGCCGGGCTTTTCACATCAGGCTAATGCCAATCAGTTGCCGTATACCGGCAGCTTCTTGCAGATGGCCTTGACCTTCTCACGTACGGCGTCGATCACCGCTTCGTTGTTCAGGTCAGCCAGGATGTCGCAGATCCAGCCAGCCAGTTCCTTGCACTCGGCTTCCTTGAAACCACGGGTGGTGACGGCTGGGGTGCCGAAACGCAGGCCCGAGGTGACGAACGGCGAACGTGGGTCGTTCGGTACCGAGTTCTTGTTGACGGTGATGAAGGCTTTGCCCAAGGCGGCGTCAGCGTCCTTGCCGGAGATTTCCTGCTTGATCAGCGACAGCAGGAACAGGTGGTTCTGGGTGCCACCGGACACCACGTCGAAACCACGCTCGATGAACACGCTGGCCATGGCCTGGGCGTTTTTCACGACCTGTTGCTGGTAAGCCTTGAACTCAGGCTGCAGGGCTTCCTTGAAGCAGATGGCCTTGGCGGCGATCACGTGCTCCAGCGGGCCGCCTTGGGCGCCCGGGAATACAGCCGAGTTCAGCTTCTTCTCGATGTCGGCGTTGGCACGGGCCAGGATCAGGCCGCCACGTGGACCGCGCAGGGTCTTGTGGGTGGTGGTGGTGACCACGTCGGCGAACGGAACAGGGTTCGGGTACACGCCAGCGGCAACCAGGCCGGCAACGTGGGCCATGTCGACGAACAGGTAGGCACCGACCTTGTCGGCGATGGCGCGGAAGCGGGCGAAGTCCAGAACCTGCGAGTAGGCCGAGAAGCCGGCAACGATCATTTTCGGCTTGTGCTCGACCGCCAGGCGCTCGACTTCGTCGTAGTCGATCAGCCCGTTGCCGTCGATGCCGTACTGGATGGCGTTGTACAGCTTGCCCGACGAGCTTACCGAAGCACCGTGGGTCAGGTGGCCACCGTGGGCCAGGCTCATGCCCAGAATGGTGTCACCGGCCGACAGCAGGGCCAGGTAGACAGCTGCGTTGGCCTGGGAACCAGCGTGCGGCTGGACGTTGGCGTAATCGGCGCCGAACAGTTCCTTGGCACGGTCGATGGCCAGTTGCTCGACGATGTCGACGTACTCGCAACCACCGTAGTAACGCTTGCCTGGGTAGCCTTCGGCGTACTTGTTGGTCAGGACCGAGCCCTGAGCTTCCATGACTGCCGGGCTGGTGTAGTTTTCCGAAGCGATCAGCTCGATATGCTCTTCCTGGCGCAGGGCTTCTTGCTGCATGGCTTCGAAGAGCTCGGCGTCGTACTTGGCAATGGTCAAATCACGGCTGAACATGGCGGTCCTCAAGGATCGGGGTAGTTTGGGGGGGCATTCTAACCGATTGATTCGCGGCTGGCATATGAAGTGGCATCAAGTCGCGGACCAATGGGGCTCATGTTGCATCCCGCGCCGTGTCTGGGCTGGGCGGGCGTCCGAGTTGACTTTCAGGTCCGTTTTTTGGGGCGCATACGGCCCCATCGCCGGCAAGCCGGCCCCCACAGGATTTGCGCTGGCCTTGAGGCTGATGCATCACTTGTGGGCGCTGGCTTGCCGGCGATGAGGCCAGTGCAGGTACCGCATCAATGGAACATGAACAGCGTTTCGTTGGAGAACTGCGCCTCGAACTGGTGTGCCGGCATCGGCCGGCCGAACAGGTAGCCCTGCACTTCGTCGCAGCCATGTTCGCGCAGGAACTCTAGCTGCTCGTGGGTTTCCACGCCCTCGGCGATTACCGCCAGGTTAAGGCTGTGGGCCATGGCGATGATCGCCCGTGCAATCTGCGCGTCCTGCTCGCCCTCGGGCAGGCCGTCGACGAAGGTGCGGTCGATCTTGAGCACGTCGATGGGGAACTGCTTGAGGTAGTTGAGCGATGAGTAGCCGGTGCCGAAGTCGTCCACCGCAATGCTCAGGCCCAGGTTTTTCAGGCTGGCAAGAATCTGCAGCGCCTCGCTCACCTCGCGCATCAGAATGCTTTCGGTCAGCTCCAGCTCCAGGCAGGCCGGCGGCAGGCCGCTTTCTTCAAGAATGTTGGCAATCCGCGTGCCCAGCTGGCCGTCGGAGAACTGCCGCGCCGAAATGTTCACCGACACTTTCGGCACCCGCACCTTGGCCTTGTGCCAGGCCTTGAGTTGGCGGCTGGCCTCGCGCAGGACCCAGTCGCCCACGTCCACGACCAGGCCCAGTTCCTCGATCACCGGGATAAAGTCGCCCGGCGGTACCAGGCCACGGGTTGGGTGGCGCCAGCGCAGCAGTGCTTCGGCGCCGGTCAGGCGTTTGCCGTCGCCACTGAACTGCGGCTGGTAGTAGAGGATGAATTCGTTCTGCTCCATGGCGTGGCGCAGGTCGCTTTCCAGCTCCAGCCGCTCCAGGGCGCTGGCGTTCATCTCGGCCTGGTAGAACTGGAAGTTGTTCTTGCCGCGTTCCTTGGCGTGGTACATGGCGGTGTCGGCGTTTTTCATCAGCTGGCTCAGCTCGCTGCCATCCTGCGGGCTGAGGGCGATGCCGATACTGGCAGTGACGAAGAACTCGCGGTTTTCCAGCACGAATGGCCGCACCAGGCTGCCGAGGATGTTCTCGGCCACGTGGATGGCGCGGTTCAGTGCCAGCTCGCGGCTGGGGCGCGGTTGCAGCAACAGGGTAAATTCGTCGCCGCCCATGCGCGCCACAGTGTCGTCGTCATCCACGCAGGCCAGCAGGCGCAGGGCCATGTCCTTGAGCATGCGATCGCCCGCGGCATGGCCGAGGGAGTCGTTGATCGGTTTGAAACGGTCCAGGTCGAGGAACATCAGTACCACCCAGGCCTTCTGCCGCTCCGCCTGCTGCAGGGCGTTGTACAGGCGGTCCTGGAACAGCGTGCGGTTGGGCAGGTGGGTGAGGGCGTCGTAGTAGGCCAGGCGGTGAATGCGCTGTTCGCTGGCCTTGCGCTCGCTGATGTCGGTGAAGAAGCACACGTAGCTGGCCAGGTCGCCCTCGTCGTCCAGTACTGCAGTAATGCCGACCCATGCCGGGTAGTGGTCGCCGTCACGGCGCTTGAGCCACACCTCGCCCTCCCAGCTGCCGCGCTGGTGCAGTTGCTTGACCACATAGCGCAGGTGCCCTTCCTGCTGTTCGTCGACGGTGAGCATGCCCGGTAACTGGTCGAGCACTTCACTGACGGCATAACCACTGACGCGGCTGAACGCCTCGTTGGCCTGCACGATATAGCCGGCCGGGTCGGTGATGAGGATGGCCGAAGTGGAATGCTCGAATACCGTTGCGGCCATGCGCAGGTCTTTTTCGGCACGCCGTTGCTGGCTGATGTCACGGCCCACCCCAAGCACGCCTTCGAAGCGCTGGTCATCGTCCCACACCAGCACCAGGCGCAGTTCGATGGGGATCTTGCGACCATCGCCGCGCAGGCAGTCGAACACGAACAGCTGGGTCGGCAGCTGGCTGCGCAGCTGGGCCAGTTGAACCGGGTCGCCCATGGCCTTGCTCACGCGTTCCATCAGGCTGTAGATGCCGGTGAGCTGGGCCGGGTTGGCGACGATCGACTGCCAGCCGTTGGCGAAAATCCAGTCAGCCCGGTAGCCCAGCACGCTCTGCACCGAAGGGCTGACATAGTTGAGCCTGAGCAGGCTGTCGGTGGAGAAGATCACGTCGCTGATGCTTTCGGCGAGCATCCGGTAGCGCTGTTCGCTGTCGCGCAGCGACTGGCTGGCCTCGATCTGCACGGTCACGTCCTTGCCCACGCCGATGATGCGCGTTACCAGGCCTTCGGCATCACGGGTCAGCACCTGCTCGCGGATGTCATAGCAGCGCCAGCCGCCATCATGGTGGCGGAAGCGTAACTGGCAGTGCAGCGGTTGGTCATGGCCGCTGTCACGCTGTTGCTGGCGCAAGGCCTGATAGTGCGCGGCATCTTCGGGGTGCAGCAGCAACTCCCAGAAGCGGTCGCCCATCTGCGCAAGCGCGGTACGGTCGTAACCCAGGGTCTGGCCAAGGTGGCGATTGCTGAAGATCATCCGCTGGCTGAGCACGTCCTGCACGTACAACTGGTCGGGGACGGTGCGCACCACATCCGACCAGAAGCTTTCACGCTCCAGCAGCGACAGTTCCACCTGCTTGCGGCTGGTGATGTCGCTGATGCTGAGAATGACTGCCTGGTAGTCGCGGCGCTGCTGCGGCAGGCGTGCCATCAGCCACAGATGCAACTCGCCGCCCAGCGGCGCCGGCAGGCGTACTTCCAGCTCCAGCAGCGGGCGTTGTTCGATCAGCGCGTCGATCAGTTGCATGCCGATGCTGTCGCGGCCATCGCCAGTGCCGTCGATCAGCCGCTGCCAGGCTCCTGCGTGGCAGTCGATGTTCAGCAGCTGGCGCGCGACCTGGTTGACCTCGGTGATTTTCAGTTCCAGCAGCAGCGAGCGACGCAGGTTTGGGTCCAGCGCCAGGCTGTGCTTGAGCGCGGCGCGGTTGCGCAGGTGGTAGCGGTCGAGCTGGCCAGGCAGGCTGGACAGATCGAGCACACACAAGGCCACGCCGGTGCCTTCGAAAATTTCCTGGTAACGCCGGCGGTCCTCCTGCAGCGCGCGCTGGCGGCGGCGCATGTTGATCAGGGCCAGCACCGGCAGCAGGGCGCAGAACAGCACCAGCAGGCACTTGCCGATCAGTGCAGGCAGCAGTTTCTGCTGGGTCAGTTGCGCGTCGAACAGGCCGCGCAGTTGCCAGGTGCTGTTGTCTATAAAGGCCAGCATCACGCTCTGCAGCGGCTCGCTGCCGGTGTCGGTTGGCGCGTGGCGCTGCAGTACCTCGCCGCTGCGGCTGTTTTCCAGCAGCCACAGGGGGTGGCCGGCGCCATCAAGGTGGGTGGTGAGGGTGCTGTAGTAGTCTGGCGACAGGCGCAGCAGCCAGTAGCCACGGTCCTGCTCGGGGGGCTGGCGCAGCAGCAGATAGAGGGTGCGGTTGTCGGCTGAATTGGTGAAGAAGTACGGGCGGCCCTGGTTCAGCGTGAGCAACTCGCCAAGCAACTGGCGGTCGGGGCTGCCGGGCAGGCTGTCGGCGCGCAGTTGCCCTGCATTGTCCAGCCAGGCCACGCTCTGCAGCGCAGGCAGGCGCTCGCGCAGGGTATGCAGAAGGCTCGGCAGGGCGGCAGGCTGCGGCGCATTTACGTAAGGCTGCAGCACATTCACCGCCTGCTGCGCCTTGAACGCCATGTTCAGGCTCAGGTGGTCGGCCAGTTCTGCAGTGGCATCCAGGCTTTGTTTGCGCAGGTCGGCCTGGGTGTGGTTGAACTGGGCGAAAAGCTGCCACAGCAGCAGGCCCAGCAGGATCAGGGCAAGCATCGCCAGCGCACCCTTGACTGACCCGCGCAGGGTAGCGGCGGGCGCCTGTGGCGCGGTACGCAATGTCGACGGATGAGTAAGGTTGGTCAAGCGTTGATCCTGCGATTGGGCTGGCGATGGCAGGGAAGGATCATGCACGGTGGCGCACTATAAGCCGGACACCCGAAACCGGCTAGCATGCCTAGGATTATGGCAAAGTGCCAGCCATGTTGACCGATGGTGCCTGCCCGGTGGTTCGGCAAGCCCCTGCAACCTGTGCGAGAATAGCCGCCGCTTCACATGACAACGCATCGGAGATGTTCGGTTTTGGTTACTCACTTTTCCTCCAATGGCCTCGATTCCGCCTGCGGGCGCAGCAGTCAGACCCTTGTCAGCACTGCCGTGACCGAGGACGTATCCTGCAAGTCTTGCCAGCGCTCGCTGGTCAAACCTGACGCTGGCGCCAGCGCCAGGAGCAAAGCGCCATCGCTGGCTGAACTGCGCAAGACCGCCAAAGCGGCAGCAGCGCCAGCGCCGGCAGTGGCTACGGCCAAGGCTGCTGCCAAGGTGGTCGGCACTGCGCCTGCGGCTGCCAGGCCGGCTCATGTGGCCGAGCAGCAACCTGCCCGCAGCGGCGGCTTCAGCGTGAAGTCCGCCTGGGCCGCGCGCCTGGCCGAGCAGGGCGACCGTTGCCGGTTGCCGCGGGGCAAGGCCAAACAGCGCCACGTCTGAGCCATCTCGGCTGCTGTGCCGGCCTCTTCGCGGCTAAAGCCGCTCCCACAGGGATATCACTGCCTTCAAGGGCAATGCAGTACCTGTGGGAGCGGCTTTAGCCGCGAAGAGGCCGGCAAAGCCAACAAATGCCCCCCAGGGACAACACCGATCCCACCCCACCCACGGCCCCTCCTATGCAACGCCGCGCGTTGGCGTAGAATGGTCGTCTTTGTCCAATGACACCCGAACACGCATCCCCCTGGCCATGCTGCCTGGGCGATCGTCGATGTCTTTACCTATCTGAATTAGAGGGCTTGGTTTTGGCTCAATACGTCTACACCATGCATCGGCTGAGCAAGGTCGTGCCGCCGAAGCGGGAAATTCTCAAGAACATTTCCCTGTCGTTCTTCCCAGGCGCCAAGATTGGCGTGCTCGGCTTGAACGGCGCCGGTAAATCGACCCTGCTGCGGATCATGGCGGGCGTCGACAAGGAATTCGACGGCGAAGCCCGTCCGATGCCCGACATCAACGTTGGCTACCTGCCGCAGGAGCCACAACTGGACCCGACCAAGACCGTGCGCGAAGTGGTCGAGGAAGCGGTCAGCGTGATCAAGGACGCCCAGGCCCGTCTGGACGAGGTCTACGCCGCTTACGCCGACCCGGATGCCGACTTCGACAAGCTGGCCGCCGAGCAGGCCAAGCTGGAAGCCATCCTGCAGGCCGCTGACGGCCACAACCTGGAGCGCCAGCTGGACGTGGCCGCCGACGCCCTGCGCCTGCCGGCCTGGGACGCAAAAATCGAACACCTGTCCGGTGGTGAAAAGCGCCGTGTGGCCCTGTGCCGCCTGCTGCTGTCGGCCCCCGACATGCTGCTGCTCGACGAACCGACCAACCACCTGGATGCCGATTCGGTGGCGTGGCTTGAGCGCTTCCTGCACGACTTCCCGGGCACCGTGGTAGCCATTACCCACGACCGTTACTTCCTCGACAACGTTGCTGGCTGGATCCTGGAACTGGACCGCGGCGCCGGCATTCCGTACGAAGGCAACTACTCGGGCTGGCTGGAAGCCAAGTCGGACCGCTTGGCGCAGGAATCCAAGCAGCAGAGCGCCCACGAGAAGGCCATGAAAGAGGAACTGGAGTGGGTGCGCAAAGGCGCCAAGGCTCGCCAGTCCAAATCCAAGGCCCGTCTGCAGCGCTTTGAAGAAATGCAGTCGCAGGAATTCCAGAAACGCAGCGAAACCAACGAGATCTACATCCCGGCTGGCCCGCGCCTGGGCGACAAGGTCATCGAGTTCAAGAACGTATCCAAAGGCTACGGCGACCGCGTGCTGATCGACAACCTGTCGTTCTCCATGCCAAAAGGCGCCATCGTCGGCGTGATCGGCGGTAACGGTGCTGGTAAGTCGACCCTGTTCCGCATGCTGATGGGCAAGGAGCAGCCGGACTCGGGCAGCATCGAGATCGGTGAAACCGTGCAACTGGCCTGCGTGGACCAGAGCCGCGAAGACCTGGACGGCGCCAAGACCGTGTTCCAGCAGATTTCCGACGGTTCCGACCAGATCCGCATCGGCAACTACGAGATCCCGTCGCGCACCTACGTTGGCCGCTTCAACTTCAAGGGTGGCGACCAGCAGAAGTTCGTCAAGGACCTGTCCGGTGGTGAGCGCGGTCGCCTGCACCTGGCCCTGACCCTGAAGGAGGGCGGTAACGTCCTGTTGCTCGACGAACCGTCCAACGACCTCGACGTCGAAACCCTGCGTTCGCTGGAAGAAGCCCTGCTGGACTTCCCGGGCGCCGCGATCGTGATTTCCCACGACCGTTGGTTCCTGGACCGTGTGGCTACTCACATCCTGGCGTACGAAGACGACTCGAACGTGGTGTTCTTCGAAGGCAACTACACCGAGTACGAAGCCGACCGCAAGAAGCGCCTGGGTGATGCTGCTGCCCAGCCGCACCGTGTACGGCACAAGAAACTGGCCCAGTAAGCCGGAGTTCTGATGCACAAGAATGGGGCCCTTCGGGGCCCCATTTTTGTGCCTGCCATACGCGGGTAAACAGCTTATGGGGCTCGCTCTTTGTATACACTTATATAAAACGCACCAAATAATTTCAAAAAAACGACATTTCGCCCTATTCCAGTGCGATTGCTTCTTGGTACATTCGAAAAAAAACCAATAAGTCTAATCCTCTTGGTGAGATGTCTACCATGATCGAATCTGTCGACAATTTCCTTGCACGCCTGCAGCAGCGTGACCCTGGCCAACCGGAATTCCACCAGGCGGTGGAAGAGGTGCTGCGCACCCTGTGGCCATTCCTTGAAGCCAACCCTCACTACCTGCAATCGGGCATTCTCGAGCGTATGGTAGAGCCTGAGCGCGCGGTGCTGTTCCGCGTTTCCTGGGTCGATGACCAGGGCAAGGTGCAGGTCAACCGCGGCTACCGCATCCAGATGAGCAGCGCCATCGGTCCTTACAAGGGCGGCCTGCGCTTCCACCCGTCGGTGAATCTCAGCGTGCTGAAGTTCCTGGCCTTCGAGCAAGTGTTCAAGAACTCCCTCACCTCGCTGCCCATGGGCGGCGGCAAGGGTGGCTCGGACTTCGACCCTAAAGGCAAGAGCGACGCCGAAGTGATGCGCTTCTGCCAGGCGTTCATGAGCGAGCTGTACCGCCACATTGGCGCTGACTGCGACGTGCCGGCCGGTGACATTGGCGTGGGTGCCCGCGAAATCGGCTTCATGTTTGGCCAGTACAAACGCTTGGCCAACCAGTTCACCTCGGTGTTGACCGGTAAAGGCATGACGTACGGCGGCAGCCTCATCCGCCCGGAAGCCACCGGCTACGGCTGCGTGTATTTCGCCGAAGAAATGCTCAAGCGCCAAGGCAAGCGTATCGACGGCCGCCGCGTGGCAGTTTCCGGTTCGGGCAACGTGGCCCAGTATGCGGCGCGCAAAGTGATGGACCTGGGCGGCAAGGTGATCTCGCTGTCCGACTCCGAAGGCACGCTGTACGCCGAAGCCGGCCTGACCGATGCCCAGTGGGACGCGTTGATGGAACTGAAGAACGTCAAGCGTGGCCGCATCAGCGAGCTGGCCGGGCAGTTCGGCCTTGAGTTCCGCAAGGGCCAGACCCCGTGGAGCCTGCAGTGCGACATCGCGTTGCCGTGCGCCACGCAGAACGAGCTGGGCGCCGAAGACGCCCGCACCCTGCTGCGCAATGGCTGCATCTGTGTGGCCGAAGGTGCCAACATGCCGACCACCCTCGAAGCTGTGGATATCTTCCTGGACGCCGGCATCCTCTATGCCCCGGGCAAAGCCTCCAACGCCGGCGGCGTGGCCGTGTCGGGCCTGGAGATGTCGCAGAACGCCATGCGCCTGCTGTGGACTGCCGGTGAAGTGGACAGCAAGCTGCACAACATCATGCAGTCGATTCACCATGCTTGCGTGCACTACGGTGAAGAGGCGGATGGCCGTATCAACTACGTCAAAGGTGCGAATATCGCAGGCTTTGTGAAAGTGGCTGATGCGATGCTGGCCCAAGGCGTAGTCTGACCTGAAGTTTTTTGGGGCCGCATAGCGGCCCCTTCAGGGCTCACCTTCGATCTCGACCACTTCAATCACCTGATCCCCCGCCGGCCGCCGCCAAACCACCTCATCCCCAGGCCGCGCGCCCAGCAACGCCCGTCCCAGCGGCGAACCCCAGTTGATCAGCCCCCGCCCAGCATCCGCTTCATCCTCGCCTACCAGCTGCACCACCTGCTCCTGGTCCTGCGCATCGACAAACCGTACGCGGCTACCAATCTGCACCTTGCTGCGTGAAGTGGCTGCCGGCACCACCTGGGCACTCTGCACCCGTGCACTGAAGTAACGCAGGTCCCGCTCGGTATCGGCCAGCCGCTGCTTGTCGCCACGCTCGCCCTGCGCCTGCAGTTCGCTGCGCAAGGCATTCAGCCCGGCCACGCGCGTTTGCAGCAGGTGCAGGCCGTTGGCGGTGACGTAGTTGGGTTGTTCGCTGACGCGTCGCTCCACCGGCTGGTCGGCCTGGGCGGCAGCTTGGTCTTCGTTGACGAATGCTCGGCTCATGCGGGGCCTCCTGTGTGCAGGAGACCATCATGGCAGGCCGTCGGTTTCAAGGGATGTCCGTTTGCGACTCAGTTGTGGCGATAAGCCTTGGCAGCGCCTCGGTCCTTTTCCTGCTCCCACTCGCGGTCGCGCTGGTCCCAGAAGCGTTCGTGGTACGCGCGCTGTTCTTCACTGTTCTGCATGGCATGGCACTGGCGGAAACCGTCGTCCCAACCGGTTTCGTACTGGCGCTCGTGCAGGTAGCGCGGCACGTTTTTGCTGAAGCCGCCCACCATCAGCCCGGCCGCCTGGCGGCCGCTGCTGCAACCGTCCTGAAAGCCATCGGCATAGGCAGGGGGATAACCATGGGTGAGCATCTGCTCGTGGGTGGTTTCGCAACCTGACAGCAACAACGCAATGCACACGCCGAACCAGTACCGCGACATGACCACAAAACCCTCCAGTTGATGGTGGAAAGTCTAGGTGGCCATTTGTCGAGGAGCTGTCAAAACAGTGTCAAAGAGTCGATTGGATCACTCAGTAGTGGTACCACTTCAATTCGAGCATGACTTCGTTCTGCGCAGTAGCGAGGTGGCTGAACTCTCTCGAAGCACTCAACCTCAACCCCAGGTTCTGGCTGATTTCCCACTGCTGGTTCAGGCTCACTTTGCGCCGCACCTCGCCATTGGTGAAGTAATCACCCTTGGCCTCCAGCGTCATGTTGCCCAAGCCGTTGCGCCACAGCAGGCCGCCATTGAACCCTGCCGCCGGGGCGATGAACTGGGCGAAGTCGTTGTGATGCTCGACCCGCACCGTACCCAGAGCAAAACCCAGCAACCCGTCGGCCAATTGCCAGGTGCCGCCGGCGCCGCCGTTCACGTGGCTGACCAAGACCTCGTCATCATGTTTGCCTGGCACCCGCTCCAGGCCGCCGGCCACTTGCCACGACCAGGGTTTGAGCAGTTCGTTGCGGGGCGTCAGCGAGCGAATGGTGGCCAGGTCCAGGCGCTGCACCTGCCAGTCATTACCCTCGTACTGGCGTACCTTCAGCTGCAGGATCTCGATTTGCGCACCCAGCGGGAAGCCATAGGCATTGTCGTTCAGGTCGTGGTAGGCCATGCGCAGGCCGTACTCGGCGTAAGCGCGGTCTTCACGGGTGCCTACGCCCAGCTGCCAGGTGCGAGAGTCATGGCCATCCTCGGGCAGGCCGGGGCGCTCGATCTGCAAGGGCGGCGGCGGGTTGCTGTTGATCGCGCGCAGCAGTTCGAAGCTGCGCTTCGCTTGGCCGGGGTCGCGCTCCTGGCCGTTGGCCCGGTAGCGCTCCAGGCGATATGCGGCGTCCTGCACCAACGCCTGGCGTTCACGGGGCAGGGCCTTGAATTCGGGGCTCTGCAACTGTGCGGTATTGGCACTCACGGCCAGCACCTGATGCTTTTCATTGTGATCAAGCGGCTCCGCCCGGGCGAGCAACTCACGTTCGCGAGAGGGGCGGTAAACCTCGCTGGCGACCAGGCCGGACTGCTTCACGGCCTTCACCGTATCGGTGGGGATGGCGGTCAGCGGGAACTGCGAGGTCAGGTCCAGGCTCGGCCGAGCCACTTGCAGCAGCTCCAGTAACCGATACGAGCAGTTTTCGTCGAAGAAGAAATAGTCGAACTGGATCTGCTTCAACTCCCACACATGCTCGACCATGCGCCCGGTTTCTTCGGGGGTGAGGTCCAGCTGGTATTCCCACAGGTCGCGGTTTTCGAGGCTGCGGTATTCGGACAGTTTTTCCTGGTAGGGCATCAGGGCGAACAGCCCCGGGTAGCCGCCCATCAGGCCCTTCCAGGCGTACAGGATGCTGTTGTCGCTGCCTTCGATGTAGGCGCCGAAGTTGATTGCGTAGCTCAGCAGCGTGGTGTCGTCGTTGCGGGTGCTGGACTGGTCGATGCGCAGCAGGGTGTGGCCGAACATCGACGACGGGCTGTTCAGGTAGGCCGCCGGGAAGATCAGCGCGGCGCTGTGCGGGTCGATCGACTGGTACCAGGTCTTGAATTCCTGGCAGTCCGGCTGCGGCAACCCTGGCAGGTCGAGCTGTTCGCGCAGCCAGCGGGTGCGCGCGGGGAACACGCACTGCGCGTGCTTGTCGCCTAGGCTGGCCGGGGCATACAGCGCATCGACCGTAGCCTTGAGTTCTTGATCCGGGTGGTGCGCACCGTCTGCGGCGAGGAAGAACGCATCGTCGTCCACATAGCTACGCCAGCCGCCGAGCTTGGCGGTTTCGTAGTGACCAATGGCGAGCCAGTAAGGGGTATTGGCCAGTTGCTGGAGACGGCCTTGATCCAGCACGGGCGCGGCATGAACAGGGGCGCAGGCACACAGCGCCAGGGAAGCGAGGCGTTTGAGCATATCGGGCAACTACTTCTTCACGATGCCGAAAAGGCGAAACCCGCCCCCGTGGGGGCGGGAACAGCAGTGCTTAGGCCTCGGTAGCGTATTTGGCCAGGCGTGGGTCGCTCTTCAGAACCGCCAGGGTGTTGCTGTGGACAGTTTCGGCAGTGACATCGGCGCTGCTGAAGATCTGGTTGAAGTGCTGGTGGGTAACCGAGTTGAAGTAGACGCGGTCTTCCGGGGCCACGCCGAGCACTACGGCATAGGTGGTCAGCGCTTCGCCCTGGCCCATGGCCATGTCTTCGGACAGCTCGTTCATCATGCCGTTCATGGCAAACCAGGACTTGCCGCCGTAGGTCAGCGAAGCCTTGGTAGAGCAGCCGTTGGTACCGGAGGTCATGCCGAAGGTGGCGTTACCGGAGGTGCCGTTGGTAGTAGAAGCAAGGAAGTGTGCCGGCGTGCCACGCTGGCCTTCGAACAGCATGTTGCCCCAGCCGCAGTTCGGGCCGCCTGGCGCTTCTGCCATGGCGTTCAGCGAGACCACGGTGAACAGAGTACCCAGAAGAATCCGTTTCATAGCATTTGTTCTCTTTGTCTTAACCAAGGGTCAGGGTTTCTGGCAACTCGGTTGCCAGGTCGGGAAAGCTTTTCACCCACCCGCGCAGCTTGGAGTTTAGGCACGATCTAAAGGTTGCGTTGTTGATTGCGAAAAATTTGCTGCTACATGACCTGCACCGGCTGCGACATAAAGTCCTGTGGAGCCTTGCAAGGCGCGCGCGCGCAGCGCCAGAATGCTGCTCATCTGCCCGCCGAAGTAAGGAAACCCAATGCCCGATCCTGTCGCTGCGCGCCTGCGTCTCGCGCCTGAAGCCCTGACCCGGCGTTTCTCCCCCGAGCAGTTTGCTTTTACCCACACCGACGATCTGGAGCCGTTTCGCGGAGTCCTGGGCCAGGAACGTGCTGTCGAGGCCCTGCAGTTCGGCGTGGCCATGCCGCGCCCCGGTTACAACGTGTATGTGATGGGCGAGCCCGGCACCGGGCGCTTCTCGTTCGTCAAGCGCTACCTCAAGGCTGAGGGCAAGCGCCAGCAGACCCCGGCCGACTGGGTTTACGTCAACCACTTCGACGACACTCGGGAACCACGCGCGCTGGAGTTGCCGTCTGGAAGCGCCGCCGAGTTCATCAGCGATATGGGCGGTTTGATCGACAACCTGCTGTCGACCTTCCCGGCCGTGTTCGAGCACCCGTCATATCAGCAGAAAAAAGGTGCCATCGACCGTGCCTTCAACCAGCGCTATGACCGCGCCCTGGATGTGATCGAGCGGGCCTCGCTGGAAAAGGACGTTGCGTTGTACCGCGATGCCAGCAACGTCGCCTTTACGCCGATGGCCGATGGCAAGGCGCTGGACGAAGCCGAGTTCGCCCAGTTGCCCGAAGCGGTGCGCGAGCAGTTTCACGAAGACATTGCCTTGCTGGAGGAACAGCTGAACGAAGAGCTGGCCAGCCTGCCGCAATGGAAGCGTGAGTCGAACAACCAGCTGCGCCAGCTCAACGAAGAAACCATCACCCTCGCGTTGCAGCCTTTGCTGGCGCCGCTGTCAGAAAAGTACGCCGAGAACGCAGCGGTGTGCGCCTACCTGCAGTCGGTGCAGCTGAACCTGCTGCGCACCGTGGTCGAGCAACTGGTCGACGACAGCAAGACCGACGCCGCCGCACGCAAACTGCTTGAAGAGCAGTACGCCCCAAGCCTGGTGGTCGGCCACCATGCCGCCGGCGGCGCGCCGGTCGTGTTCGAGCCGCACCCGACTTACGACAACCTGTTCGGCCGTATCGAATACAGCACCGACCAGGGCGCGCTGTACACTTCGTACCGGCAGCTGCGCCCAGGCGCGTTGCACCGGGCCAACGGCGGCTTCCTGATTCTTGAAGCGGAGAAGATGCTGGGCGAGCCGTTCGTGTGGGATGCGCTCAAGCGTGCCCTGCAGTCGCGCAAGCTGAAGATGGAATCCCCGATCGGCGAGCTGGGCCGTGTTGCCACCGTCAGCCTTCAGCCGCAGATGATTCCGCTCAACGTGAAGCTGGTGATTATCGGCTCCCGCCAGCTGTACTACGCACTGCAGGACCACGACCCGGACTTCCAGGAGATGTTCCGCGTGCTGGTGGACTTCGACGAAGACATGCCCATGGTCGACGAAAACCTGGAGCAGTTCGCCCAGCTGTTGCGCACCCGCACCAACGAGGAGGGCATGGCGCCGCTGACCAGTGACGCGGTCGCACGCCTGGCCACCTACAGCGCCCGCCTGGCAGAGAACCAGTCACGCCTGTCGGCGCGCATCGGCGACTTGTTCCAGCTGGTCAGCGAAGCCGATTTCATCCGTCAGCTGGCCAGTGACGAAATGACCGACGCCGGGCACATCGAACGTGCGCTCAAAGCCAAGGCCACCCGCACCGGGCGCGTTTCGCAACGGGTGCTGGACGACATGCTGGCCGGCATCATCCTGATCGACACCGAGGGTGCGGCCATTGGCAAGTGCAACGGCCTGACCGTGCTGGAAGTGGGCGACTCGGCGTTCGGTATGCCGGCGCGTATTTCTGCCACTGTGTACCCGGGCGGCAGCGGCATCGTCGACATCGAACGTGAGGTCAACCTTGGCCAGCCGATCCACTCCAAGGGTGTGATGATCCTCACCGGTTACCTGGGCAGCCGGTATGCCCAGGAGTTCCCGCTGGCGATTTCCGCGAGCATTGCCCTGGAGCAGTCCTACGGTTATGTAGACGGTGACAGCGCCTCGCTGGGCGAAGCCTGCACGCTGATTTCAGCCTTGTCGCGCACGCCGCTCAAGCAGTGCTTCGCCATCACCGGTTCTATCAACCAGTTTGGTGAAGTGCAGGCGGTGGGTGGGGTCAACGAGAAGATCGAAGGTTTCTTCCGCCTGTGCGAGGCGCGTGGCCTGACCGGCGAGCAGGGGGTGATCATTCCGCGTGCCAACGTGGCCACGCTGATGCTTGACGAGCGCGTGCTGCAGGCCGTGGAGAATGGCATGTTCCACGTCTACGCAGTCAGCCAGGCTGATGAGGCGCTGAGCCTGCTGGTGGGCGAGGAGGCCGGGGTGCTCGATGAGCAAGGCCAGTTTGCCGAGGGCAGCGTCAATGCCCGCGTGGTGGAACGCCTGCGGGAAATTGCCGAAATGATCAGCGAGGAAGACATCGAGAAGGCAGAAAAGGAACGCCTCGAAGAGGTAATTGCACAGGCCAAGCCGGCCTGAGTCAATAAATCGGCGCTGGCGGCGATGTGCTACCGTTCAGCGCCGGTTTTCCATCTTTCGATACGGTTATTCTATGCTGGAACTTAAGGACAGTATCAGCGTTCAGGATGGAAACAGCCTGGTGGTCAGGCTGAACAAGGCTTATTGGAGGGGACGCGGCCATGCGCAACCTCAGCCTCACACGCCAGTGCCTGGGCCTGGTGACCCGCATCGAATGCAGCATCCGCCCACTGGCCGGTGACAACGGCATGTGGACGTTACTGTTCGCCGCCGGCATGGCCGGTGAGCAACCTTCCGCGATCAAGGCTCAAGGGCCGTTTCATGGGCCGTTGGTGGCCGAATCGGTGCTCAACGCCATTGTCGACAGCCTGACCTTGCATGGCTACCAGGTATCCGAAGACCCGCAGATCTGGTGTTTGCACCTGCAGGCCCAGTTGCGGCGGATCAATGGCGAGCGGTGCCGAAATCTGGGGGATTATCAGTTTCATCCTGAGACCTGATTGATGCCGGGGGGCCGCTTTGCGCCCCATTCGCAGCACAAGGCTGCTCCTACAGGAGATCGCGGTCGCTTGTAGGAGCAGCCTTGTGCTGCGAATGGGCGGCAAAGCAGCCCGCATTCACCGGGCTTTTGCTGTAACAGGTGGCTGGCTATACTCGCTGTCGTTTTTTTAGTCACCTGACGAGTCCAAAACCCTCCATGGAACGTATTCTCGAAAACGCGATGTATGCCTCGCGTTGGCTGCTCGCACCGATCTACTTCGGCCTGTCACTCGGCCTGCTGGCCTTGGCGCTGAAATTCTTCCAGGAAGTGGTCCACGTCCTGCCCAACGTATTCGCCCTGAGCGAAGCTGACCTGATCCTGGTGATCCTGTCGCTGATCGATATGTCGCTGGTGGGTGGCCTGCTGGTGATGGTGATGATTTCCGGCTACGAAAACTTCGTCTCCCAACTGGACATCGACGAGAGCAAGGAAAAGCTCAACTGGCTGGGCAAGATGGATTCTTCGTCACTGAAGATGAAGGTTGCTGCGTCGATCGTGGCGATTTCTTCCATTCACCTGCTGCGGGTGTTCATGGATGCGCAGAACATTTCCACCGACTACCTGATGTGGTACGTGATCATCCACATGACCTTTGTGGTTTCGGCATTCTGCATGGGCTACCTGGACAAGCTGACCAAGCACTGAGTCCGGTTGCTGCATGCACCGCCCGTCTGTTGCAAAACGGACGGGCGGTGTCGTTTCTGGCTTGTGCTTTCAGCCCGCCTGTACAAAAAATGAGCGCTCATGCCTGGTTCTCATCGCGAGGTGCTTACATGAACCTGCATCAGCTTAATCTCGAGGCCAGGGCTGGCCATGTCGACGAAGTGAACCTGATCGCCATCGAAGGCGGCGATTATCTCATTGAAGCCCGGCTCAAAGGGCACGCCCATCCCCTGTCTGACACCCGTGGCGAGCGCTTGCGCGTGCACTCGGTGGAAGATGCCCGCAAGCTGCTGCAAACCATTCCCCTGGTCTCGATGAACCTGGTGCACTGGTCGGTGCAGGACGAAATGTGCGGCATGGGTTCACACCCGGAAGAAGACCTCAAGGTGCCGATTTCCCAGCGTTCGGCGTGGTAGCTGCTCGCAGCTGCCCAGTGTGCTAGGCTGCTCGCCCTTTTCATCAAGGGCGCGGCTGCACTGCGCCCTGCAGTGGAGCACGACAATGTCCGAACTCAATCTGTCTACCGACGAAACGCGCGTCAGCTACGGTATCGGCCGTCAGCTGGGCGGCCAGCTGCGCGACAACCCGCCACCAGGTGTAAGCCTGGAAGCCATCCTGGCCGGCCTGACCGACGCCTTCAATGGCGCCGACAGCCGTGTCAGCGAAGCCGACCTGTCGGCCAGCTTCAAAGTGATCCGCGACATCATGCAAGCCGAAGCGGCTGCCAAGGCTGAAGCCGCAGCTGGCGCTGGCAAGGAATTCCTGGCTGAAAACGCCAAGCGTGATGGTATCACCACGTTGGCCTCTGGCCTGCAGTTTGAAGTCCTGACCGCAGGCGAAGGCGCCAAGCCGACCCGCGAAGACAACGTGCGTACGCACTACCACGGCACCCTGATCGACGGTACCGTGTTCGACAGCTCCTACGAGCGTGGCCAGCCGGCGGAATTCCCGGTGGGTGGCGTGATTGCTGGCTGGACCGAAGCCCTGCAGCTGATGAACGCTGGCAGCAAATGGCGCCTGTACGTGCCAAGCGAGCTGGCCTACGGCGCCCAAGGCGTTGGCAGCATCCCGCCGCACAGCGTGCTGGTGTTCGACGTCGAGCTGCTCGACGTTCTGTAACACCGCTGGGGCCG
This sequence comes from Pseudomonas sp. PvP089, assembly GCF_017875165.1. Lineage (NCBI taxonomy): Bacteria > Pseudomonadati > Pseudomonadota > Gammaproteobacteria > Pseudomonadales > Pseudomonadaceae > Pseudomonas > Pseudomonas sp. PvP089. The sequence continues at coordinate 5,583,800 of NZ_JAGGME010000001.1, read as the reverse complement.
CGTTGCGGCCCATTCGCGGCACAAGGCCGCTCCTACAGGGGTATGCATGTCCATGGGAAAATGCGTACCCCTGTAGGAGCGGCCTTGTGCCGCGAACGAGGGCGAAGCCCTCGCCAGATCTGTCAGTTCCAGTCTGTTCCCATCGGGCGCAATGCCCGCGCATAGCAGAACAGAAACAGGTTGCGCACCAGCTCCTTGAGCACCCCAGGTTCACTCGAATTCAGCCCGCTCATGTCCAGGTCGCCCTGGTCACGCAGTTCGTCGAGTGCTTCTTCTTCAAGCACCGCGCACACTTCGCCGGTTTCGCGGTGAAGAATGCGCAGGTAGGGGTGAGGGCGGTCAAGCCAGGCGTCAATCAGATAAGTCATGGCTATTCTCCTTGGATACCAGTTCCAATGAGAATAATTCTTATTATCAGAATAGCAAGCGCCTATTGGCCTTTTTTTGTGTAATCAGACTTTGCGAACGAACTCGGACTTCAGCTTCATGGCGCCGATGCCGTCGATCTTGCAGTCGATATCGTGGTCGCCGTCGCACAGGCGGATGTTCTTGACCTTGGTGCCGACCTTCACCACCAGGGACGAACCCTTGACCTTGAGGTCCTTGATCACGGTGACGGTGTCGCCGTCCTGCAGGATATTGCCGACCGAGTCCTTCTTCACCGCCTCGTCGCTGGCCGCTTCGGCGTCGCCACTGGCAGACCACTCGTGGGCGCATTCAGGGCAGATCAGCTGAGTGCCATCCTCATAGGTGTACTCGGAATTGCATTTTGGGCAGGCTGGCAGAGTGCTCACTTCGGTTCCTCAAACAAACAGACGGGCGGTTAAAAACCCACATTGTAAAAGGTATTTTCCCAGAAGTGATTATGTCCGGACAAAAGCATCGCGGGCAAGCCCGCTCTTACAGGCGAATCCTGTAGGAGCGGGCTTGCCCGCGAATGAAGACGACTCGGCCTGTCAGTGAGTGCGCGCGACCGCAAACTCGCTCAGCTCAACCAGGGCATCCCGGTATTCACTGGCTGGCAGCACTTCGAGGCAGGCAATGGCGCGCTTCACATAGTCGCGAGCCAGTTCGGCGGTGTACTGCAGTGCGCCCGACGCTTCGACCGCCACGCGAATCTGCTCCAGATCCTCAAGGCCACCTTTCTGGATGGCCTGGCGTACCAGCGCAGCCTGCTCGGCAGTGCCTTCGCGCATGGTGTAGATCAGCGGCAGGGTAGGCTTGCCCTCGGCCAGGTCGTCACCGACGTTCTTGCCCAGGGTTTGCGAGTCGCCCTTGTAGTCCAGCAGGTCGTCGACCAGCTGGAAGGCCACGCCCAGGTGGTCACCGAAGGTGCGCAGGGCTTCGCGCTGCTCGTCGGTGGCTTCGGCCAGCGCGGCGGCGCTGTGGGTCGAGGCTTCGAACAGCATCGCGGTCTTGCCGCGGATGACCTCCATGTAGATTTCCTCGGTGGTGCTGGCATCGCGTACCCGCGACAACTGCAGCACTTCACCTTCGGCGATCACGCGGGTGGCCTTGGACAGGATCTGCATGACCGGCATCGAGCCCAGTTCGACCATCATTTCGAACGAGCGCGAATAAAGGAAGTCGCCCACCAGCACGCTCGGCGCGTTGCCCCACAGGGCGTTGGCGGTGGAGCGGCCACGGCGCATGCCCGACATGTCGACCACGTCGTCGTGCAGCAGGGTGGCGGTGTGCAGGAATTCGATGGTGGCGGCCAGCAGACGCAGGTCGTCGCCTTCGCGGCCCAGGGCCTTGCCACACAGCAGTACCAGCAGGGGACGCAGGCGCTTGCCACCGGCGGACGTGATATAGTCGCCGATCTTCGATACCAGCGGCACGCGCGAGGTCAGCTGCTTCTTGATGATCTCGTCGACGGCGCTGAAATCATCAGCCACCGCACGGTAGAAGGTTTGGGGTTGCATCGGCTGCTCCAGTGAGGTTGCGCGGCATGCTAGGTCGCGGGTACCGGTGTGTCAAGGCGCGGTGCCAGCGGGCCGGGGGCGGCACTTGCAAGCAAAACCAGGGTTGCGTACAATCGCGCACCCTAACTTCCTGGGCAGCACCTGCCTTACGCAATTGCGCCGGGCCGTTCCAGCCTTGTGCAGCCATGCCAGCCAATACTCATCATATAAAGCGCTGGGTGAGCAGGATTATCGGAGAAATACCATGTCTTACGCAGTAATCGTTACCGGCGGCAAGCAGTACAAAGTCGCTGAAGGTGAATTCCTCAAGATCGAAAAACTGGAAGTCGCCACTGGCGAATCCGTGACTTTCGATCGCGTTCTGCTGGTCGCCAACGGTGAAGAAGTCACCATCGGTGCTCCAGTTGTTGCTGGCGCTAAAGTAGTGGCCGAAGTCGTTTCGCAAGGCCGCCACGACAAGGTTCGCATCATCAAGTTCCGTCGTCGTAAGCACCACATGAAGCGTATGGGCCACCGCCAGTGGTTCACCGAGATCAAAATCACCGGCATCCAGGCTTAATCCCCTAGATCCCCTGAATTTATTTGGAGAATTGAACCATGGCTCACAAGAAGGCTGGTGGTAGTACTCGTAACGGTCGCGACTCAGAATCTAAACGCCTTGGCGTGAAGATGTATGGCGGCCAGGTTATCAAGCCAGGCAACATCATCGTCCGTCAGCGCGGCACCGAATTCCACGCTGGCTACGGCGTTGGCATGGGCAAGGACCACACCTTGTTCGCCAAGATCGAAGGCGTGATCAAGTTCGAGAAGAAAGGCGAGTTCATGCGCCGTTACGTGAGCATCGTCGCCGCTTAATCGCGACGTCGCTCCAGAAGCCCCGTCATGCGACGGGGCTTTTTCGTTTGTGGTGAGCCTCTTGCAAAGCTGTTTGTCTGGGTTGCCGGCGTTGGTTTCTACGGTCGTACGGGGCCGCCGCGCTCATTTTTGCAAGAGCCTCATGTTTTTGAGTCATTCAACTCGTCTACCGACGAGAGGCGGTTTTAATGAAGTTTGTTGACGAAGTATCCATTCGGGTCAAGGCCGGTGACGGCGGCAACGGTTGCATGAGCTTCCGTCGCGAAAAATTCATCGAGAACGGTGGCCCTAACGGCGGTGACGGCGGTGACGGCGGCTCGGTGTACATGGTCGCCGACGAAAACCTGAACACCCTGGTGGACTATCGCTACACCCGTCACCACGAAGCCCAGCGCGGCTCCAATGGCGGCAGCACCGACTGCACCGGCAAGAAGGGTGAAGACCTGTTCCTGCGCGTGCCGGTCGGTACTACCGTGATTGATGCTTCCACCCAGGAAGTGATCGGTGACCTGGTCACCCCTGGCCAGAAGCTGATGGTCGCCCAGGGCGGCTGGCACGGCTTGGGCAACACCCGTTTCAAGTCCAGCACCAACCGTGCACCCCGCCAGACCACGCCAGGCAAGCCGGGTGACCAGCGCGACCTGAAGATGGAAATGAAAGTGCTGGCCGACGTTGGTCTGCTGGGCCTGCCGAACGCCGGCAAGAGTACCTTCATCCGCTCGGTATCGGCCGCCAAGCCGAAAGTGGCCGACTACCCGTTCACCACCCTGGTGCCAAACCTGGGCGTGGTCAGCGTCGACCGCTGGAAGAGCTTTGTCATTGCCGACATCCCCGGCCTGATCGAAGGCGCGTCCGAAGGTGCCGGCCTGGGTATCCGCTTCCTCAAGCACCTGGCGCGTACCCGTGTGCTGTTGCACCTGGTGGACATTGCGCCGCTGGACGAAAGCAGCCCGGCCGATGCTGCCGAAGTGATCGTCAACGAGCTGACCCGCTTCAGCCCGTCGCTGGCCGAGCGTGAGCGTTGGCTGGTACTGAACAAGTCGGACATGGTCATGGACGACGAGCGCGATGCGCGTGTTCAGGAGGTGATCGACCGCCTGGAGTGGGAAGGCCCGGTCTACGTGATCTCGGCTATCTCCAAGCAGGGTACCGACAAGCTCAGCCACGACCTGATGCGCTACCTCGAAGACCGCGCCGACCGCCTGGCCAACGACCCGGCTTACGCCGAAGAACTGGCCGACCTCGACCAGCGCATCGAAGACGAAGCCCGCGCCCAGCTGCAGGCCCTGGACGACGCGCGTACCTTGCGCCGTACTGGCGTCAAGAGCGTGCACGACATCGGCGACGATGACGGTTGGGATGATGATTTCGAGGACGACGAAGACGGTCCGGAAATCATTTACGTGCGCGACTGACCGGTTGCAGTACACTAAACGCCGCTCTCTGGAGCGGCGTTTTTGTATCCACGGTATCTACAGATTCGACATAGGTTGGAAGAAGATGCGAAGCAAGGTGACGGGCGCCAAGCGCTGGGTCGTGAAGATTGGCAGTGCTCTACTGACCGCCGATGGCAAAGGCCTCGACCGCGGCGCCATGGCCGTTTGGGTCGAGCAGATGGTCGCGCTGCGTGAGGCAGGTGTGGAGTTGGTACTGGTCTCATCCGGGGCCGTGGCTGCCGGCATGAGCCAGCTGGGCTGGACCACGCGACCGAGCGCGATGAACGAGCTGCAGGCGGCTGCCGCGCTTGGCCAGATGCGTTTGGTGCAGGCCTGGGAGTCGAGCTTCGGCGAGCATGGCAAGCACACCGCGCAAATCCTGCTGACCCATGACGACCTGTCCGACCGCAAGCGTTACCTGAACGCCCGCAGCACCTTGCGCACCCTGGTCGACCTGGGCGTGGTGCCGGTGATCAACGAGAACGACACCGTGGTCACCGACGAAATCCGCTTCGGCGACAACGACACCCTCGCGGCGCTGGTGGCCAACCTGGTCGAGGCCGACCTGCTGGTGATCCTCACCGACCGCGATGGCATGTTTGACGCCGACCCGCGCAACAACCCCGAAGCCCAGCTGATCTACGAAGCCCGTGCCGACGACCCGACGCTGGATGCCGTGGCCGGTGGTACCGGTGGTGCCCTGGGCCGTGGCGGCATGCAGACCAAGCTGCGCGCCGCGCGCCTGGCCGCCCGTTCCGGTGCCCACACCATCATCATCGGTGGCCGCATCGAACGCGTGCTGGACCGCCTCAAGGCAGGCGAGCGCCTGGGTACCTTGCTGTCGCCCGAGCGTGGCATGCTGGCCGCGCGCAAACAGTGGCTGGCCGGCCACCTGCAGACCCGTGGCACCCTGGTGCTGGATGCCGGTGCCGTGCAGGCACTGCGCCAGGCCAACAAGAGCCTGCTGCCGGTTGGCGTGAAGACCGTGCAGGGCAGCTTCCGCCGTGGCGAGATGGTGGTGTGTGTTGGCCCGGACGGTGTTGAAGTGGCACGCGGGCTGGCCAACTACAGCGCCCTGGAGGCGCAGAAGATCATTGGTCAGTCGTCCGATACCATCGAGTCCATCCTTGGCTATAGTGCGGAGCCCGAGTTGGTGCACCGCGACAATCTGGTGCTGGTATGAGCATGTTCAAGCGGGTGATTGGCGTGGCGGCACTGGTGCTGCCAATGCTGGCAGGGGCCGAAGAAGTCGGCCAGGTGTCCACTGTCTTCAAGTTCCTGGGGCCGAACGACCGCATCGTGGTCGAAGCGTTTGACGACCCCAAGGTCGAGGGCGTGACTTGCTACCTGTCCCGGGCCAAGACTGGCGGCATGAAGGGTGGCTTGGGGCTGGCGGAGGACCGTGCGGAGGCGTCGATTGCCTGCCGTCAGGTCGGGCCGATCAACTTCAAGGGGGAGTTGAAAGATGGCGAGGAAGTGTTCAAGGAACGCACCTCGCTGGTGTTCAAGACCATGCAGGTGGTGCGCTTTCTCGACAAGAAGCGCAACACGCTGGTGTACCTGGTGTACAGCGACCGCATGATCGAAGGCAGCCCGCAGAACGCGGTGACCGCGATTCCGATCCTGCCTTGGGCGCATTGATAGCCTGGTAGATTGCCGGGAGGCCTGCGGCCTCCATTCGCGGGGCAAGCCCGCTCCCACAGGTACTGCACAAGGTTCAAGCTCTGTGCAGTACCTGTGGGAGCGGGCTTGCCCCGCGAATGGGTCGCAAAGCGGCCCCAATACCCCGAGGTCAGGCCAGTTCCTCGGCCTGATCCTCACGCACAACCGCCTTCACCTCATCCAGCCGGCTGATGAACTTCCAGTCCGCCTCGTAAGTGATCGAAGGCAGCCCGCAGAACGCGGTGACCGCAATTCCGATCCTGCCTTGGGCGCATTGATAGCCTGGTAGATTGTGGGAGGCCTGCGGCCTCGATTCGCGGGGCAAGCCCGCTCCCACAGGTACTGCACAAGGTTCAAGCTCTGTGCAGTACCTGTGGGAGCGGGCTTGCCCCGCGAATGGGCCGCAAAGCGGCCCCATTATCCCGATGTCAGGCCAGTTCCTCGGCCTGATCCTCACGCACAACCGCCTTCACCTCATCCAGTCGGCTGATGAACTTCCAGTCCGCCTCGTAAGTGATTGAAGGCAGGCCGCAGAACGCGGTGACCGCAATTCCGATCCTGCCTTGGGCGCATTGATAGCCTGGTAGATTGCCGGGAGGCCTGCGGCCTCGATTCGCGGGGCAAGCCCGCTCCCACAGGTACTGCACAAGGTTCAAGCTCTGTGCAGTACCTGTGGGAGCGGGCTTGCCCCGCGAATGGGCCGCAAAGCGGCCCCATTATCCCGATGTCAGGCCAGTTCCTCGGCCTGATCCTCACGCACAACCGCCTTCACCTCATCCAGCCGGCTGATGAACTTCCAGTCCGCCTCGTCGATGTAGATGCCGTTCGGCCCGCTGCCGCCCTCCAGGTCGATCGCCACGTGCGCCGATACCTGTGGCTTCACACTCGCCAGAATCGGTACGAAGCCCAGCTGCAAGCTGGTCTCCAGCAGTGCCGCCTGGTTGCGTTCGTCGATGTCTGCTGCTTCGTCCAGGTAGTAGGGCAGGCGGATGCGCCCGGCCAGGTCGCGGTCCATCAGGTGCAGCAACAAGTACATGTTGGTCAGCGCCTTGATGGTCATGGTGGTGCCGTTGGAGGCAGCGCCGTCGATGTCGGCGTGGATGATCGGCTGGCCGTTGACCTTGGTGATTTCGAACGCCAGCTCGAACAGGTCTTTCAGGCCCAGCTGGTTGTGGTTGGCCGCCACCAGGCGTGCCAGGTACTCCTTGGCCTCTTCGTTCTTGTTGTCCTGATCGGCGCTTTGGGTCAGGTCGAACACCGACAGGGTTTCGCCTTCTTCGTACTGGCCGGCGCTGTGGATGATCTGGTCGATGTGCTTGAGCGCTTCCTTGTTCGGCGCCAGCACCACGCGGAAGCTTTCCAGGTTGGAGACCTGACGCTTGTTGATCTCGCGGTTGAACAGGGCCAGCTGATGCTCGAGGCTGTCATAGTCGCTGCGGATGTTGCGCAGGGTCCGGGCGATGTCGGTGACCGCCGCGCGGCGTGCCTTGGCCAAGGTCAGGGCTTCTTCGGTGCGGTGCGCATAGGCGTTCACCAGCAGTTGCAGGCGGCGCTCCATGTCGTCTTCACTGTCGAACTTGGCCACGCCTTTGAGGCGCACCTGGGCGTAAAGCGCCTCGATCTGGTTATCTACCCGCTGCAGGCTCTGCCAGCTGTCCTGGTAGTCGTTGAGCAGCGGCAGCAGGTTGTCCATCGAGTCGTCGATGGCCTCCATGAAGGGGGTGCCGTAGGGCAGGTCGGCCGGCAGCAGCTGGCGACGACGCAGGGCGTCTTCCAGGGTGCGCTGCTTGGACTCGAGGTCGCCGATCTGTCGGCCGACCAGCTGCAGCTTGGCCGACAGCTGCTGGACGCGCTCGGTGAAGGCATCACTGGAGCGCTTGAGTTCGTCCTGGGCGGCTTCCAGTTGCGACAGCTGCTCCAGCTTCTCGGGCTCTTCGGCGGCCAGGGTTTCGCTGCGGCGGAAATCTTCCAGCGCCTTCTGCGCGTCCAGCACTTGCTGGTACAGGGTTTCGGTTTGCGCCTTGGAGGCGGAGCGGTCGGCGGTGACCGCCTGCTGGGTCTTGAGCTGTTTCAGCTCTTTTTCCAGGCGCTCTTTCTGGTCGCGCAGGGCGGCGCGGTCGGCCAGGGCCTGCAGCGCGGGTGGATCGATGTGGGTGAGGTCGATGGACAGCCCCGGCGCTTCGAAGCGTTCGCCCTTGAAGCCGTCCAGTACCGCTTCCAGCGATTTTACCCACAGGTCGCTGTCGTCCAGTTCGATGCCACGGTCGCCCAGCGGCAGGCTGAACAGCGCACCGTTGAACAGGCGCATCAGGCGGTCGACGTCCTGTTGCGAGAACTCCTCGCGCAGGCGGGCGTAGCTGTTGTTGTCAGCGTGGTCCAGCTGCTGCTTGACCTGCTTCAGGCGTTTTTCCAGGTCGCGTACACGCTCATCCAGGTCTTCGGCGGAGAACTGGCGCGACTGTGCCAGGGCGCCGGCCAGTTCGTCGTGGGCATCCTTGGCCGCCAGCAGTTGCTGTTCCAGCACCTTGACGTCATCGACCAAGGCAAAGCGGTGCTTGAGCACCGACAGCTCGCCCAGCCAGCGCTGGATACCGGTGATTTCGCGCTCCAGGCGCATCAGCTCCTGAGTGCCACCGCGCTGGTCGTTCTGCAGGCGGTCCTGCTCGCCGCGGTAGTGCTCGGACTGGATAACCAGCTCTTCCTTGCGCGCCATGGCGTATTCCTGCCAGGTGCCCAGCAGGGTATCGAGCACCGGCGAAATGCGGTGCAGCTTGCCGCGCAGTATGTCGCGCTGGGCCACACCACCGGCCAGGGCCTCGACCAGAGGGCCGGCAGCCACCAGGGCGTTGTAGTCCTGTTCCATGCGGCGCACGTCGCGGAAGGCTTCCTCACACGCGGCGATATAGTCGACGCTGCCCGAACGCAGGCTGTGCTCGAAGGCGTCAAGGAACAGCTGCTTGAGCTTGGCTGCGGTGATTTCGCGCATGTGCAGCAGGTTGATGAACAGCGCGCGGAAGGTTTTCAGGCTTTGCTCGCTGGTGGAGCGCAGCGGGATCATGGTCAGGTCCAGCGGCACCGAGGTGTGGCCGCCAACCAGCAGGCGGCGCAGTTCGTCCGGCTTCAGCTCGTAGGCCTTGATGCCCAGCCGTTCCAGGTTGGTGAACAGCTCTTTCTGGCGCAGGCAGGTGTCGTTTTTCTGGTAGTGGGCCAGGTCCAGTTCACCTTTGTAGGCAAAGAACTGGTGACCGAAGCCGCCGCCCGGGCCGCGGCCAACCACGCCGATCACGTGCGGGCCGTGGGGCAGGCTCAGCTCGCAGAGAATGTACGAGGTATCGCTGGCGAAGTAGAAGCGGCGTGACTGCTCGAGGCTGTACTTGCCGAAGCTCATGTCCGACATACGCGCCAGGATCGGGAACTGCAGGGCGTTGATCGACGCCGACTTACCCAGGTTGTTGGCACCGTATACCGACAGCGGGTGCTCCAGCGGGAACAGCCCAAGGCTGTAGCCAGCGGTGTTGAGCAGTGCGAAGCGGCGGATGCCGTAGCGTTCCTGGCTCATGCGTCAATCTCCTGTTGCTCTTCGCGGATGGCCCGGGCCAGGGCGTCCTCTTCGCTTTCCTCGCCCTCGAAAGGCGTGAGGTCGAGCGGGTCGTCGGTGCGGTTGAGTTCTTCGGGGCTTTCTTCCTCGACCAGCACCGGGGTCGGCAGCGGCAGGACGCTGTGCAGGGTGGCGGCCAGGTCGCGGTCCTGCTGGACCGAAAGGCACACATCGAGGAAGCGGTGCATCGGCGGCAGGAAGCGGTAGATGCCGCCTTCTTCATGGGCGAAGCCGAGCTGGGTCATGCGGCGCAGGATTTTTTCTTCCAGCTCGTCTACGGTCTGCACTTCGGCCTGCAGGAACAGGTCGCGGTACTTGTCCAGCAGCGAGGGCAGTTCGTCGCGACCGATGCTGCCGCCGTCGAGCACCGCCATCGGGTCACGGCCCTGGTCGGCCAGGTGCTCAACCAGGATGAAGGTGAACAGCGACAGGCGCTGCGCGGTCTTGTTGACCTGCGCGGCGGTCATGTCCGGCACGAAGTAATAAAAGCCGCGGGTGTCGCACACCAGCTCGAAGCCCAGGGCCTTGAACAGGGTGCGGTACTGGTCCTGGAAGTTCGACAGCTGGGCGTACAGCTCGGGGTCGCGGCGGCTGACGTGGAAGCCTTTGAACAGCTCGCGGAAGATCGGCGCGAGCTGGGACAGTTCGGAAAGATCAAGATGCATGGGCTGGGCTCGCGTTGGGTTCGGTAGGCGCGCTGGTGGCGTCTTCGCGGCTGGAGGTCAGGGCGAACGAGCGCAGGCTGACCAAGTGTTCCTGGGTGGTGTACTCGCGGCGTTCCAGGCGTTCGCGCTTGAAGCGCTTTTCCCGCGACAGGCGCGAGAACCAGTACAGCAGTTCGTCGGTGGCGCCTTCGGGTTCCTGTTCCAGCAGCCAGACCATCAGGTCGGGCAGCGGCAGGGCCTGTTCGCAGCGTTCGGCCATTTCCTTGACCGTGCGCGGTGCACGGGGCAAGTCGCCGGACTGGGTCTTGTGGGCCTTGGGGAAGCGCGCCGGCTTGGGCTCGAAGCGCGCCAGGGCGTACACATAGGCTTCGACCTGGCTGGCACTGCCGAGGAAAGTGCTCTGCGGGCGGGTGAACATCGGCATGGCCGCCTGCGGCACGGCGTCGATGCCCTTGCGCCGGATCACCGACAGGGCCAGCGCGGCGCCACGGGTCACGGCGTTGTGACGGCGGGCTTCTTCGCGCAGCGGCAGCAGCAGTTCACGGGCGTGGCGCAGGGTCAGCTGGGCGCTGGTCTGCATTTCCAGGATGCGTGCGTGGGTGCGCAGCAGCATGTCGTCGTCGACCAGGTGGCCCAGGCGCGCCTGTTCGCCCAGCAGCTTCAGCAGCACGGTCTCGACCTTGCGCACGCCTTGTTCGAAGGCGCCGTCAGCGTTCACCAGCTGGATCATCGGCTCGACGTATTCGTCCCAGGTGGCCAGTACTTCGGCGTAACGCTGGCGCAGCGGGATCTGCCGGTTGCTGGTCTTGGCCCGCTCGGCCACGGCTACCAGGGCCTGTTCGTCGTTATCGAGCTTTTTCAGCACATCGCGCACGCGCATGTCGAGCAGGCGCAGCTGGCGCGCCAGGTCGTCGCTGTCGCGGTTGTCGAAGGCGTCCTGGATATGGCCGGCCAGGCGTTCAAGGTGGCGCAGGTAGGCTTCGATCTCCAGGCACAGGCCCAGCCGGTGTTCGCGGCGCAGGTACGCAAGGAAGTCGTGGATCTGCGCGTTGAGCTCGAAGCGGTTCGGGCTTTTGGCCACCGGGACCAGGATATCCAGGCGGATCCACACGTCGAGTAGCTGGGTGATGTCCTGCGGCGTGCTTTCGAGCTGCTGGCGGGCCACATGCTGGCGCAGCTCTACCAGGCTCAGGGTGCCCTGGTCGAAACGCTCGCACAGCGGCTCGATCAGGGCCCAGTGTTCGGCTAGGGCGCGCAGGACGCGCTTGGGTTCGATCATTGGCTTCGACTCGTTGCCAAGAAAAAGGGGGCGATTGTACTGCATACGGGGGGGAGGTTTTCACCCCTTGGTCTGTAATGGGGGATAACCTTTTTGTTTGTGTGTGTATGGCGTTGTTTTTGTGGTGGTGTGGAGATCGAGCGCCGCCCGCGCGGCGCTCGGTCTGATAGGCGCTGCAAAAACCACGGTGTACACGTTAGAATGCCCAACTGCCTTGAGCCCCTCGGATACCCGCCCCTTGCTGACCGAACCCCGTCGCCGCGCCTACCTTTCCGCCATGCAAGTGGTGCATTGGCTGCCGCGCGCCGAACTGCCGTTCGCCGCACCGTCGCGCCCCGAGCTGCTAATGCCGGTGGCGCAGGTCGAGGACATCGATTTCGAGGTCATGCCGGCACCGGCTGCAACCGAAGCGCCCGCGATTCCTCAGGCCCGTTCCGGTGAGCGGCCGAAAATCGAGATCCCGCGCCCAGGCAGCGTGCCCAAGCCTGCCGCCAAGCCCGTGGAGGCCGAAGAGCAGCCCGTACCACCACGCCCGGCCCCTGTGCCGCCACCGCGCTTCTCGTTGCAGTTGTTGCGCGCTGGCAGCTGCCTGCTGCTGGTGGAACTGGCCACCGGCCAGCCTTTCCAGAGCCGTGACCCGTCCTACCTGCTGCTCAAGGACATGCTGCGCGCCGCCGGCCTGCCAGACGCCCCGCAGATCATCGGCGAGCCGGTGCGCTGGCCGTTGCTGGTCCGCGGCAACATGGACCAGGGCCCCGAAGCCGCGCGCGATTTCGTTCAGGGCTTTGTCCAGGCGCGCCTGGAAGATGCACCGAGTACCTGCCTGTGGCTGATTGGCATGCCGGCACTGCGCTTTGCCGGCAACGCCGATGCTGCGGCCTATTACCAAACCCTCAAGCTGGACGGCCTGGGCGACGCCTGGGCGCTGCCGGGCCTTGAACTGTTGATGGACGAGCCGCAGCGCAAGGCGGAGGTCTGGAAAGCCATGCGCCAGCTGATGGCGCGCTGGAAGAGCGTTGAATGAGTGAATCGATCAGTTTCCGCCCGATGACCGAGGCGGATCTGGAAGCCGTACTTAAGATCGAATATGCCGCGTTCAGTCACCCCTGGACCCGCGGGATCTTTCAGGATGCGCTCAAGTCCTACGAAGTCTGGCTGATGTTCGATGGCCAGCAGCAGGTTGGCCATGGGGTGATCAACGTGATCATCGACGAGGCGCACCTGCTCAACATCACCGTCAAACCGGAAAACCAGGGGCGCGGGCTGGGCCTGCGCTTGCTGGAGCACCTGATGGCCAGGGCCTACCAGCTCAATGGCCGCGAGTGTTTCCTTGAGGTGCGCGCCAGCAACCAGTCGGCCTATCGTTTGTACGAGCGCTACGGTTTCAACGAAATCGGCCGCCGCCGCGACTATTATCCGATTGCCGGCGGCCGTGAAGACGCCCTGGTGATGGCTTGCACCCTGCTTGAGGATTGACCTCGCGTAGTCGGTGCCATCCACCGCGTAGCTTTGTTTGTTCTCTATGCAGGGATGGATGAAGAATGAAAAAACTGCTTCTGGCGGCAGGCCTGCTGATAGCGGGTGCTGCCCACGCCGACGAACGCGACCTGTGGATGTTCGCCCAGTGGGCCGGCGACCATCAAACCCGTCCCTTCCGTGAAATGCTGGTGGATGCCCGTCTTTACGGTGTTGTGCCTATCCATCAACTGCTGCGTTCGGCCTCGGACTGGAAGCTGTGTAAAGCGTCTCCTTTTGCCGTACCGCCTACCGGCAACTGGCCGGCTGTGCGCTCCACCCTTTCGCTGATCAAGATGCTGAACGACCAAGGCATCCTGCGCCAGTTCGAGGTGGTTTCGGCCTACCGCGACCCTCGTCTGAATACGTGCGCAGGCGGTGCTGCCAACAGTGCCCATACCCGCGCCTTCGCCGTCGATATCCTGCTGCCGGCCTGGACCGACCCCAATCCGCTCTGCCGTTTCTGGCAGCAGCATGGCCAGGCCTGGAGCATGGGCCTGGGGCGCTACCCGTCCGGGCGGATCCATCTGGATACCGCGGGCTATCGCACCTGGGGCGGCGATGGTAGCGCGGGGTCGTCGTTCTGCCTCAAGCCCAAGTGAGCCAGGCAACGCTGGCATTCGCCCATTACCCACTCTGTGAAGCGTTGGCGCTTGCCGCTGTCGTTCAGAGGCTGTGGGCTGAGCAGGTGGTAGGCCGAGCCATCACGCACAAAACCGAACGGTGCCTGCAACTGCCCGCTGTCGAGTTCGTCGCGCACCATCAGGGCTGAGGCCATGGCCAGGCCCAGGCCAGCGCTGGCGGCCTGGATAGACAGGTAGAAGTGCTCGTAGTCGCTGCGTTCGTTACGCCGCGCCTGTTGGCCGCTGTGTCGCAGCCAGGTGCGCCAGGCGCCAGGGCGGGTGGCGCTGTGCAGCAGGCGTTGGCCGTCGAGCTGAGTGGAGGCGGTGGGGTGGCACACCGGGCCGATCCATTCATCACAGATTTTCTGGTTATACAGCTGGTTGTCCCAGTGGAAATCATCGCGGCGGATGGCCAGGTCGACACCGCTGCGGGCGAAGTCCAGTGGGCCGCCGGCGGCCACCAGGTGCAGCTGCAGGTCGGGGTGGTCGGCATGGAAGCGGGGCAGGCGCGGGATCAACCAGCGCATGGCGATGGTCGGCTCGCAGGACAACACCAGCACATTGTCGCGGGCCTGTTGTTGCAAGCGCTGCACGGCACCTTCGAGCTGTTCGAAAATCGCCTGGGTGGTGCCTTGCAGGGCACGGCCGGCGGGGGTGAGGAAGATGGCCCGGTTACGGCGCTCGAACAGCTCCACGCCAAGGCTTTCTTCAAGCAGGCGTATTTGCCGGCTGACCGCGCCGTGGGTGACGTGCAAGTGCTCGGCGGCGCGCACGAAGCTCTCGGTCTGGGCGGCGATGTCGAAGTAGCGCAAGGCGTTGAGCGGCGGCAGTTTCATGGCATCCCTTTTGGCCTGTGCCGGCCTCTTCGCGGGCATGCCCGCTCCCACAGGTAATGTGCTTTTCTCAGGTGTGGTGGGGTCCCTGTGGGAGCGGGCGTGCCCGCGAAGAGGCCGGCACAGGCGTTATTTTTCTGTGAAAAAAACTATCAGATATGCCTCACTATAAATCGATTTTTCCTGGTTCATAAGCCCTCGATAATCCCCAGGCCTGTGCATTTTCATCGCCTATCGAGAGCCATCAGCATGACCGAAATCATCGCCGTCGCCCTGTTCACCTTGCTCGCCGTCATCAGCCCTGGCGCCGATTTCGCCATGGTCACCCGTAGCAGTTATGCACAAGGCCGCAAGGCCGGGCTGGCCGCTGCGATGGGTATCGCGTTGGGTGTCCAGGTGCACGTGTTGTACACGGTGCTGGGCATTGCCGTGATCATCAGCGAGAGCCCCGCGCTGTTCCTGGCCATGAAAGTGCTGGGGGCGGGGTACCTGATCTACCTGGGCTACAAGTCGCTCACCAACACTCAGCGCATCAACCTCGAGGGTGGCAGTCAATCGACCGCCAGCGTGCTGCAAGCCCTGCGCACTGGCTTTCTGACCAATGCCCTGAACCCCAAGACCATGCTGTTCGTTATCAGTGCTTTCACCCAGGTGGTGCAACCAGGCAGCCCCCTGGCACTTGATTTCGCCTACGGCGCATTCATGTCCTTTGCCCACTGGTTGTGGTTCAGTCTGGTGGCGGTGTTTTTCTCAAGTGCCGTTTTGCGCAAGGCGATGATCGACCGGCAAGCGCTGGTGGACCGAGTCATCGGCCTGGCGTTGATCGGCCTTGGGCTGGCGGTGGCGGTGACGGGGATTCGTTGAAGGGCGATTGCATGTTGAGGGTAACTGCTTGCTCCAACTGAAAGCGTGTCAGCTTTTTCGCAGGCAAAGAAAAAGGGCTTACCTTGCGGTAAGCCCTTCGTCTTGTTTGGTGGCTACACAGGGACTTGAACCCCGGACCCCAGCATTATGAATGCTATGCTCTAACCAACTGAGCTATGTAGCCGATGGCGCGCATTATTCTCTTGAACGGGCCCTCTGTCAACACTCATTTCAAAAAAAATTTGCACGCTTTCAAAAACTTAGCCGCCGGGCGTGGTTTCAGCGCACCACAAGCCAGTGCCCGAGCACGCCTTGAAGCTGCAGATGCTGGGCCGCCGCCAGAGTTTGCAAGCTTTCGCCAGGCCGGTCGAGGTTGAAATTGCCGCTCACGCGCCGATGGGCCATTTGTTCATCCAGTATCCATACCCGCTGCCCCTGGTAGGCGGCAAGGCGCTTTAGCACCTGCCCCAAAGGCATGTCGGTGGCTGTCAGGCGGCCGGTGCGCCAGCTGTCGGCGGTTTTCAGGTCAGCTTTGTGCACCGGGCCAATGCGGGTGTCATCGAAGGTGACCTGCTCACCGGCCGATACCATGCGCTGTTCACCCCCTTGGATAACCATGGCCTTGCCACTGAGTACGACAAGTTCATCATGACCGGCATGGCGGGCTACCTGCAGGCGGGTACCGAACACCTGGATGCGGGCGTTGCCCACTTCCACTTCCATGGCCCGCCCGTCGAGCACGACTTCCAGGAACACCTGGCCCTGCACCAGGTGCAGCTGACGGGTGCGGCCGCGCAGGTCGACGTTCATTGCGCTGGCGCTGTCCAGGTTCAGGGTCGTGCCATCAGCCAGGCGTGTGCTGCGCCGCTCGCCCACATCGGTGTGCAGCTCGCTGGCCAGGCGCTGCATCAGCGGCCAGTAGAGGTAGGCCGCAGCGCCCAACCCGAGCAGAAACACAAGCGCCAACCATTTGCCCTGGTGGCTGCGGCGTTCATTTACGTGCCGTGGGCGGGGGCGGGCGGGGGGTGGTTGCAGCTGTTGCCAGAAAGTCTCCAGCTCGGCATAGGCATGGGCGTTGTCTGGTAGCTGGCACCAGGCTGCAAATGCCTGGCGCTGGGTGTCGTCGCAACCGGGCTGGCGCAACAGCGAGAACCACTCCAGCGCTTCCTGCTGTGGGTCGGGCTGCAGCTGCTTGGCGGGCATCGGGCTCATGGGGTCGGTCTGCTCACGATAGGGGCCGTTTCGCCCAACGATGACAGGGATATAAGTCGAGGATGCTAATTATATTGAGAACCATTTTCAAGTACGTTGCGACAGAGGGATAAAAAAGGTAGCTATGTATCTATTTGTTTCCCGATAATCGGATCCCAAACTGCGGACGGAGATTCAGGCACATGGCCACCAGTAGCGCCTCCCCGGCGTCCACCAGCGCAGCGGCGAGCCAAGCGACGCCGCTGGTAATGCGCATCATCGGCTTCTGCGCCCTGGCGCACTTGATCAACGACCTGATCCAGTCGGTGCTGCCGGCGATCTACCCGATGCTCAAGGCCAATTACGACCTGAGCTTCGCCCAGATCGGTCTGATTACCCTGACGTTCCAGATCACCGCTTCGCTGCTGCAACCCTGGGTCGGCTTTTTTACCGACCGCCGGCCAACGCCGAACCTGTTGCCGCTGGGCACCTTGTGCACGTTGGTGGGCATCGTGATGCTAGCCTTCGTCGGCAGCTTCCCGATGATTCTGCTGGCCTCGGCGCTGGTGGGGATCGGCTCGTCGACGTTCCACCCGGAAACCTCGCGTATTGCGCGCCTGGCCTCTGGCGGGCGCTTCGGCCTGGCCCAATCGACTTTCCAGGTTGGTGGCAACACCGGTTCTGCTCTGGGCCCACTGCTGGCGGCGGCCATCGTCATTCCGTTCGGCCAGACCCACGTGGCCTGGTTCGGCCTGGCCGGTTTGTTCTTCCTCGGTGTAACCCTGATGCTGCGCAGCTGGTACAAGGAACACCTCAACCAGGCCAAGGCGCGCAAGGCGGTGCAGGCCACCCATGGCATTTCCCGCAACCGGGTGATCGCGGCGCTGATCGTGCTGGGCCTGCTGGTGTTCTCCAAGTACTTCTACATGGCCAGCTTCACCAGCTATTTCACCTTCTACCTGATCGAGAAGTTCGATGTGTCGGTGGCCAGCTCGCAGTTGCACCTGTTCCTGTTCCTGGGGGCAGTGGCGGCGGGCACGTTCTTTGGCGGCCCGATCGGGGACCGCATCGGGCGCAAGGCCGTGATCTGGTTCTCGATCCTGGGGGTGACGCCGTTCACCTTGGCGCTGCCGTATGCGGACCTGTTCTGGACCACCGTGCTGAGCGTGGTGATCGGCTTTATCCTGGCCTCGGCGTTTTCCGCGATCGTGGTGTATGCGCAGGAACTGGTGCCGGGTAGCGTGGGCATGATCGCCGGCATTTTCTTCGGGCTGATGTTCGGCTTTGGCGGCATTGGGGCGGCGCTGCTGGGGTATGTGGCGGACCTGCGCGGTATCGAGTATGTGTACGGGCTGTGCTCGTTCCTGCCGTTGTTCGGGTTGCTGGCGGTGTTCTTGCCGTCTACAGGTAAACGCTGAAATTGCTGGGGGCTGCTTTGCAGCCCATTCGCAGCACAAGGCTGCTCCTACAGGCAGCACGCGCTCGTTGTAGGAGCAGCCTTGTGCTGCGAATGGGCCTCGTAGAGGCCCCTGGCCGATTGACTACCCCCCCTTGAGGTAGCTAGAGTGCCGCCTCTTTTTACCCACCACCTGCGTAGTAGCCAAAGCAATGCGCCGTAACCCGTCCCTCCCACATGCCCGCCAGCCTGCCCTCCAGGCCCTGCGTCGTGCCTGGCCGAGCGACACGGTGCTCAAGCGTCGCCGCAGCGTGCTGTTTGCCTTCACCTTCTCGCCACACCTCGCCTGAACTGATCTGCGCTTTTGCGTCGCTCGCCGCCCCGGCGTGCGCGCCTGTGTCTGCACGTCTTTTCGGTTTGCAAGGAGTGGTACATGAACATGCGTTTGCTGGCGGGCCTGTTGTTCGCCGTTTCTGTCGTGGGCTTCAGCCTGGGGGCCAGCCTGCCACTGGTGTCGTTGCGCCTGCATGAGGCCGGGGCCAGTACCCTGGAAATCGGTATCATCTCGGCCATTCCCGCTGCGGGCATGATGCTCTCGGCGTTCCTGGTCGACGCCTGCTGCCGCCACCTCACCCGGCGCACCATCTACCTGCTGAGTTTCAGCCTGTGCACCGTCAGCATCGCCTTGCTCGAATCGGCTTTCGCCTCGCTGTGGCTGCTGGCGCTGCTGCGCCTGGGCCTGGGGCTG
Organism: Pseudomonas sp. PvP089; assembly: GCF_017875165.1. NCBI lineage: Bacteria > Pseudomonadati > Pseudomonadota > Gammaproteobacteria > Pseudomonadales > Pseudomonadaceae > Pseudomonas > Pseudomonas sp. PvP089. The sequence continues at coordinate 5,565,210 of NZ_JAGGME010000001.1, read as the reverse complement.
GGGATGGGCATCGCCATCATCCTCGGCGAGTCGTGGGTCAACGAACTGTGCCCTGATCACAATCGCGGCAAGATCATGGCCCTTTATGCCACCAGCTTTACCGGCTTCCAGGTACTCGGCCCGGCCATGCTCGCGGTACTGGGCGCCAACAGCCCGTGGATCACCGGTGTGGTCACCGCCTGCTATGGCCTGGCGTTGCTGTGCATCGTGCTGACCGTACCCAATGACCATGTCGAGCATGAAGAGGGCGACAAGAGCTTCGGCCTGGCGGGGTTCTTCCGCGTGGCACCGGCGTTGTGTGTGGCGGTGCTGTTCTTCTCGTTCTTCGATGCGGTGGTGCTGTCGCTGTTGCCGGTGTACGCCTCCAGCCATGGCTTTGCCGTGGGCGTGGCGGCGCTGATGGTGACCGTGGTGTTTGCCGGCGACATGTTGTTCCAGCTGCCGCTGGGCTGGTTGGCCGACAGGGTGGAGCGCACCGGGCTGCACCTGGCGTGCGGGCTGGTGGCGATGTCGATTGGCATCGGCCTGCCGTGGCTGCTGAACATGACCTGGCTGCTGTGGCCGCTGCTGGTGGTGCTTGGAGCGGTTGCGGGGGGCATCTATACCCTGGCGCTGGTGCTGATCGGGCAACGTTTCAAGGGCCAGGACCTGGTCACTGCCAATGCCAGCGTGGGTTTGCTGTGGGGGGTGGGTAGCCTGATCGGACCGCTGGTCAGTGGCGCTGCGATGGATGTGGCCCCGCATGGCCTGCCCATGGCGCTGGCGCTGATGGCCGGGCTGTTCGTTTGCTTTGCCAGGCAGTCATACCGGCGCCATGGGCGGATGCGGCCAGTGGCGGACCGATAACTGCAGGAGGTAGCCGGTCAGACAGACGTTCACGCCGCGCCGATGCTTACCCAATAACGCGTGCGGTAGTCGATACGCACCGGCAGGCTGTGGGTGAGCAGCTGCAAAATCTGACGGGTGTCGCCCAACTGATAGGTACCTGACACCTTCAAATTCGCCACCTCAGGGGCGCAACGCAACAGGCCGGGGCGGTAGCGGGCGAGCTCTGCGGCAAACTCGGCCAGTGGCATTTGCTGCACACTGAGCACCCCGTCGGTCCAGCCCCACGGGTCGCTGTGCAGCGTCACCGCGTGAATACTGCCATTGGCCCCCACCTGCACGGTTTCGCCCGAATGCACCTGCCGCGGCGAGGGCGATGTGGGGAACAGCGTGACTGCACCGCGGCGCACCGCCAGCAGCAGGCCCTGGCTGTTTTCGCGCAGCAGCACCTGGCCGTTGAGGGTGGTCAGCGGCCCGACGCGGGTGTCGATGTGGAACGGGCGAGTGTCGTTGGGGTTGCTGTCCAGGCTGACCTCGCCACGTACCAGTTCCAGCTGGCGTTGCCCGGCGCTGTAATGCAGGTCGATAGCGCTGGCTGTGTTGAGCTGTATGTGGCTGCCATCGCTGGCTTGCCACTGGCGCCGCTCACCTGTGGCGGTGCTGCTGTCGGCCAGCAGTTGCGGCAGGCCCATAGGTTCGCGCATGGCCCAGCCCAGGCTGCCGCTCACGGCCAGCAGCGCCAGTAGCTTGAGGTGGTCTCGTCGGCTGCTGCGCTGGCGCTGGCTGCCGTCCAGGGTGCGCCGGCTCAGGTCCTTGGGCAGCCCGGCCAGTTCGTCGCCCAGTTGGCTGACCCGTTGCCAGGCCAGCGGGTTGTGCGGGTGGCTGGCCAGCCAGTGCTGGAATTGCTGCTCAGTACGGGGGGTGGGGCGGTCGAAGCGCAGCTTCACCAGCCAGTCGATGGCTTGGTCGACCTGTGCCTGTGCCGGGGCGTGCTCATGCATCGGCGTAACGCAACCGGTAGCAGACACCCAAGGCTTTGGCCAGGTCCCGCTCGACGGTGGCCCGCGACACTTCCAGCTGCTGGGCGATCTGCACGATGCTCAAGCCGTCCAGTTGAGCCAGCAGAAACGCCTGGCGAACACGCGGCTTGAGCTGGTTCAGGGCACGGTCGAGGCGGTCCAGGGCATCGAGAATGACCAGCCGGTGCTCTTCGCTGGGTGCCTCGGCTTCGGGCAGGTGGGCCAGACTTTGCTGGTAGGCGTGTTCCAGTGCGCGACGGCGGAACTGGTCGATCATCAGGCCACGGGCGATGCTGCTGAGATAGGCGCGTGGCTCTTTAAGCGGCGAAACCTGGCGGGCCCGCAATAGCCGCACGAAGGTGTCCTGGGCCAGGTCGGCCGCATGCTCGCTGCACCCCACCCGGTTGCGCAACCAGCCGCGAAGCCAGCTATGGTGGGCCTGATAGAGCAGAGCGACCTCGGTCGGCTTGAACGTGTCGTTGATCTGCATCGTAACGAGGGCCCGGTCCTGTGAACTGTGCGATTGTGAATAGTTCTCAATTCTATGCGGGGATAACGGCACAGGGCAATGGTATGCCAGGAATTCGCCGCGCAAGAACCGGCGTTTAACCGATGAATGGTTGGGCTAAGCTGGCCCTGCATTCAACCTGTTGGAGGCGCCATGATACTGGCCGACCTTTCACCCGAGGCCTACCGCAAGGCCACTGAATACCTGGCAGCACTCGACCCGGACTGGTCGCGGCACATTGCTGCGACCGGGCCTTGCCTGCACCAGGCCACGCCGGGGCGGGAGCCTTACGAGGCGTTGGTGCGGGCCATTGCCTACCAGCAACTGCATGCCCGTGCTGCCGAAGCAATCCTTGGCCGGTTGCTGGCGTTGTTCCCGGAGAGTGCGTTCCCGACGGCAGAGCAATTGCTGACGGTCAGCCCGCAAATCCTGCGTGCCTGCGGCTTTTCGGCGAGCAAGCTGGCGACGATTCAGGGCATTGCCCAGGCGCGGCTGGAAGGCCTGGTACCGACGCGTGAAGAGGCATTGACCATGGCCGACGAAGCACTGATCGAACGCCTGGTAGCCTTGCGTGGGGTAGGGCGATGGACGGTGGAGATGCTGCTGATTTATAGCCTGGAGCGTTCGGACATTCTGCCGGTGGACGATTTTGGCGTTCGCGAGGGATACCGACGGCTAAAGGGCCTGGACAAAGCGCCGACACCGGCGCAGATGCGCTCCCTGGGCGGCGCCTGGCGGCCGTTTCGGACCGTGGCGGCCTGGTACCTGTGGCGGGCCTGAAGTTTTGCATCGCCTGTACGGGCCCCTTCGCGGGCATGCCCGCTCCCACAGGCTCGAACCCTGCAGAGGATCTGTGGGAGCGGGCGTGCCCGCGAAGAGGCCCGTACAGGCGACAACTTATCTGGATGCTAACCCATGAATCTCTACATCACCCCCGACCAACGCTGGCAAGCCGTGGCGTCCCGCGACTCCACCGCCACAGGCCACTTCGTCTACGCCGTACGTACCACGGGCGTGTACTGCCACCCCGGCTGCAAATCTCGCATGGCCAAGCGCACCAATGTCGAATTCTACGACACCCCGCCGGCTGCCGAAGCCGCGGGCTATCGTGCCTGCAAACGTTGTATCAGCAAGGCCAGCGCCGCCCGCCATAGCCAACTGATCACCCGCGCCTGCCGCCTGATCGAAACCATCGACCCTGCGCCCAGCCTCGACCAGCTCAGTGCGCAACTGGCCGTAAGCGCCTTCCACCTGCACCGCTTGTTCAAGGCCGAAACCGGCGTTACCCCCAAGGCCTATGCCACTGCCTTCCGTGCCCGGCGCCTGCGTGAGCACCTGGAAGATGGCCAGCGTTCAGTCACCGACGCCATCTACGATGCCGGCTTCAACTCCAACAGCCGCTTCTACGAAAGCGCCGATCAGCGCCTGGGCATGCTCCCCCGCCAGTACCGTGCCGGTGGCGCAGGGGCCACCATCCACTTCGCCCTCGGCCAGTGTTCGCTGGGGGCGATCCTGGTGGCCCAGAGCGAGAAGGGCATTTGCGCGATTTTGCTGGGCGACGACCCCGAGTCCCTGTTGCACGACCTGCAGGACCAGTTCCCCAAGGCCCGCCTGATCGGCGGCGACAGTGCCTACGAACAGTTGGTCGCCGAAGTGGTGGGCTTTGTCGAAGCCCCGGCACTGGGCCTGGCGTTGCCACTGGATGTGCAAGGTACGGCGTTTCAGGAGCGGGTGTGGCAGGCCCTGCGCGAGGTGCCGGCCGGCAGCCGGGTCAGCTACACCGACATTGCCGAACGAATCGGTGCGCCCAAAGCGGTGCGCGCGGTGGCCATGGCCTGTGCGGCCAACCACATCGCCGTGGCCATCCCTTGCCATCGGGTGGTGCGTCGGGACGGCGATATCAGTGGCTACCGTTGGGGTGTCGAGCGCAAACAGCAACTGCTCACGCGAGAGACGGCACTCTCCTGATAGCCTGAAGCCGCGTAGAATCCCCCGCCAAATCGAGTTGTAAAGAGGATACTTCGATGAGGCGTGTCAGCCTTGCCCGTTTTTGCCCAGGCCTGATGGTCCTGTTGGCCCTGATGCTGGCCATTGCCAGCCCGGCCTGGTCGGCCCCGGCCACGCCATTGTCCAATCTGGTGGCTGCCGATGCGCCAGCGCTGGATGAAAACGCCAGCATCGAACAGCTGAGCGACCGGCTGGACCTGATCCGCCAGGGCGTCACCAGCGAGGCCAACGACGACCTGCTGTCGCAATTGCGCCTGGCGGCGATGCAGGTTCAGCGCCAGGCTGATGCATTGAGTACCCAGCGCACCGCCGACCTGGAAAAACTCGAGGACAAGCTGAAGGTCATCGGCCCGGCCCAGCCGGACGAGGCCGCCACCCTCACGCAGCAGCGCAAAGCGCTGGAGGCCGAAAAAAAGGCGCTGGTAGCCCAGCAGGATCAGGCCACCAAGCTGAATCAGTCGGCTCGCGACCTTTCCACGCAAATCGTCAACCTGCGCCGTAGCCAGTTCAATTCGCAAATCACCAGCCGTGCGGCTTCGCCACTAAGCCCGGCGTTCTGGCAAAGCATCATCCGCCCTACCCAGGACGACGTGGCGCGTGTGCGTGACCTGCGCGGCGAGGCGGCCGATGCCATTGGCAGTGCCCTCAGCGCCGAAAACCGCTGGCTGTTCATTACCAGCCTGGTGGCGGCGATTCTGGTCTGGACCTTGGTGCGCCGTGTGCTCGAGCGTCTGCTGGCCAGTGCCATGGTCGGCTGGTTGCCCGAGGGCCGCTTGCGCCGCAGCGCCTTGGCGCTTGGCGTCAGCCTGGCAACCCTGGGTACCATTGCCGGCTCTGTATCGCTGCTGCGCTGGGGCCTGGAGAGCAGCGCACAGCTAGGCTCCGATATCGCAAGCCTGGTCAACCACATCCTTACCCTGGTGGTGTTCAGCGCCTTCATCACCGGCCTGGGCCGCGCCATGCTGATGCTGCAGCGCCCGTCCTGGCGCCTGCCGCCGATCCATGACGAAGTGGCCAGTGCGCTCGGTTGGTTCCCGAAGGTACTGGCGTTGGCGCTGATGGTCATGATGACCATGGAGCGCATCAACAGCGTCATCGGCGCCAGCCTGGCACTGACTGTGGCGGTCAATGGCCTCACCGCGCTGGTGGTGGCGCTTATCTTTGCCGGCGCATTGCTAGGTTATCGCCGAACCCTGCGCAAGCATGATCTGGAGCGCCCCACTGGCCTGACCGGGCTGATCCCGTTCGTGATGGTGATCTGGCTGACGCTGATCTTGCTGGCCCTGCTCACCGGCTATCTGACACTCGCCTATTTCCTCACCGCCAAATTGCTGTGGGTCAGCCTGGTGGTCACCTGTGCCTACTTGCTGACCACCTTCTTCGGTGACCTGTGCGAAACCTTGCTGTCGCCACGTCAGCCAGGTGGTCTGGCGCTGGCCTCGACCCTGGGCCTGGCGCCTCGCCACCAGGCACAGGCCAGCACTGTCCTGGCCGGCATCGGCCGTACCGTCATCCTGTTCCTGGCGCTGTTGCTGGTGCTGATGCCGTCGGGCACCAGCCCCAGCGAGCTGCTGATGAGCCTGGGCGACTGGGACGGCACCGGCGGCAAGCTGCTTGGCAACCTCAACATCGTGCCGCAGGATATCCTGCTGGCCCTGGCGATCTTCTTCGGTGGCCTGTTCGCCATTCGCGTGGTCAAGCGCTGGCTGAGTGACCGCCTGCTGCCGGAAACCGACATGGACGCCGGCATGCGTGCCTCGCTGGTGACCCTGGTGGGCTACCTGGGCTTCCTGTTCCTGGCCATGCTGGTAATGTCGACCCTGCGCATCAACCTCACCAGCCTGACTTGGGTGGTCAGTGCCCTGTCGGTGGGTATCGGTTTTGGCTTGCAGCAAATCGTGCAGAACTTCATCTCCGGCCTGATCCTGCTCACCGAGCGCCCCGTCAAGGTGGGCGACTGGGTCAGCCTGGCGGGCGTCGAGGGGGATATCCGCCGCATCAATGTGCGCGCCACCGAAATTCAGATGTCCGACCGCTCGACGGTGATCGTGCCTAATTCCCAGTTCATTTCGCAGAACGTGCGCAACGTGACCATGGGCAATGCGCTGGGCGTGGTCGGCATTACCTTGACCCTGCCATTGGAGACCGACGCCAACCGGGTACGCGAGCTGTTGTTGACGGCGTACCACGAGCATGAGGCGATTCTGGATGCGCCCGCCACTTCGGTGTCGTTCAAGGACCTGACTGCCAGTGGCATGGTGATTGGCGTCAGTGGTTACGTGGCGGGGCCGCGGCAGGTGTCAGGCACCCGTAGCGACTTGCTGTTCACCATTCTTGGGCGGCTGCGTGATGAAGGCATTCCGCTGTCTTCGCCGCAGAGCATGGTGCTGGTGCAGGAGGGTACGCGCCCCGCTGACGAGTCGGTGTAAAGAGCGGGGGCTGCTGCGCAGCCCTTTCGCGGCACAAGGCCGCTCCTACAGGGAATGCGAACGCTATCAGGGCACGCGATCCCTTGTAGGAGCGGCCTTGTGCCGCGAAAGTGGCGCATAGCGCCCCCGAATTCAATGCTGCTTGGCCTGCTTGATCCTCAGCAGAATCACCAACAATACCAGCAGCACCGGAGGCGCCATGGCCAGCAGTCCATCCCGCGCCGTCAGCCCCAACCCCAGCACATTCAGCCCGCCATACAGCAGCTTGAACAAATTCAGCAGGTAGTAGGTGATGGCAATGATCGACAGCCCCTCTACCGCCCGCTGGATCTTCACCTGGGCATCGGCCCGGGCATTGAGGCTGCGCAGGATCTCGGCGTTCTGTTCTTCCATTTCTACCTGAACACGCGCCTGCAACAGGTCGCCCAGGTTTGCCACGTTTTTCGCCAATTGCTCCAGCCGCTGCTCGGTCGCCGCGCAATAGCGCACAGTCGGCTTGAACCGACGCTCGATGAACACCCCCAGGCGCTGGCAGTCGCCTACATGGCTTTCCCGCAGCTCGCCCAGGCGTTCGAACACCAGTTGCGCATAGGCCTGGGTGGCGCCGAAGCGGTGGCGGGTTTTTACCGTGTGGCTGACCACCTGGCGTGACAAGTGGGCAATGGCGTCCAGTAACCCTTTGGAGTCATGGCCGTCCCCCCCGGCACTGCGCTCCGAGAGGCTGACCAACGTCTTGTCGAAAGTATCCAGTTCTTGGCTCAGAGCCTTGGCCGTGGCCAGGGTCAGCGAGGCCATCATGCGGTACGTCTCGATTTCCAGCAGACGGCGGATCATGCGGCCCTGGCGGTAGGCATTGAGGCGGCGGTTGATGAACAGGAAACGGTTGGTACCATCTTCGGTCAGGCGGAAATCGCTCCACACCACCGCATCGCCCCCGCCAACGCACGAGCCGCACGGATCTTTGAAACCATAGCGAGGCAGGTCAAGCCCCTGTTCGTCACGCACCAGCACCTGCACGGCGTTGATCACCTGCGCCACCTGCGGGGCGATGGCTTCGGCCAGCACGGGAGGCAGGGGCCGCCATTCGGTGTCGGTGGCAGCGCACGGCACCACCAGTGTCAGGGTGAAGAACTCGGTGTGGCGTTCCCACTTGAACGGGTGGCCATCCAGGCAGGTGATGCCTTGCGCGGCAGCGGTGTCCAGGGACTCCGGGCAGCAGCGTTGCAGCAGCGCTGCACAGGCAGCATCACCGCCGAGCAAGGCCAGGTGGAAGACATGCGCCGGGCCGTCGAAGTACAGCGACGGGCGGGCGTGCAGTTCGTTGTGCAAGGCGGTGCGTTGAGGGTGCATGGGTGGTCCGGCCTGGTGTTGTGATTGTTGGGGTACCAGGAAGTGGGACTTTGCAGCGGGCGGAGAAAGTCACGCGGGGCGGAGTTTTGTTCTACCTGTACCGGCCTCTTCGCGGGTGAACCCGCTCCCACAGGTTCAGTGCAATTTTCAAGGACAGCACCGTACTTGTGGGAACGGGTTTACCCGCGAATGGGCGGCAACGCGGCCCCTTGCGATATCAGCCGAGGCAACGCGTCACATGCTTGACCGATTGGTAGGCCGACAACCCCCAAGGCCCCAGCTCACGGCCGATGCCGCTACCCTTGGTACCGCCCCACGAGGTTTCGACGAACACCGCCTGCACCGAGTTGATCCACACGTGGCCAACCTCCAGGGCATCGGCCACACGCTCGGCGCGGTCCAAATCGGCAGAGCACACGGTCGCCACCAGCCCGAAGCGGCTGTCATTGGCCTCGGTAATCGCCTGCTCTTCACTGGCAAACCGGCGTGCGCACAGCACCGGGCCAAAGATTTCTTCGGTCCACAGGCGGCTGTGTTTCGGCACATCGGTATACAGCGTAGGGCTGACGAACCAGCCGTCGCGGTCCAACGCCTTGCCACCGGCCAGGCACTGCAAGCCTTCTTCGCGCGCCGTGGCAAAGTAGCTGGCCACCTTCAGCCACTGGGCCTGGCTGGTCAGCGGGCCCATGTCGACCTCCTCGGTCAGCGGGTTGCCAACCCGCAGGTTTTCCAGTGCCGCCTGCAAGCGTGGCAGCAGTGCATCGGCAATACCGTCCTGCACCAGCAGCCGCGAGGTGGCCGAACACATCTGCCCCGCGTTCCAGCTGATGCCGGCGACAATCCACTCTACCGCCTGGTCGACATCGCAATCGTCAAACACCACGATCGCCGACTTGCCGCCCAGCTCCAGCGTCACCGGCCGGCACTGTGCCGACGCACTGCGCATCACCTGGCTGCCGACGCTGTTGCTGCCGGTGAACGACAGTTTGTCCAGGCCATTGTGATTGCTCAGCGCGGCACCGGTCTCGGCCTTGCCGTTGACGATGTTCAGCACCCCCGCCGGCAGGCCCAGAGCGTCGGCAATCTGGCCGTAGGCCTGCTCGATCAGCGGGGTGACCTCCGATGGCTTGAGCACCACGGTGCACCCGGCAGCCAAGGCCGGCGCGAGCTTCCAGGCGCTGGTCACCAGCGGGAAGTTCCACGGTACGATCAGGCCGACCACACCCACCGGCTCCAGGCGGGTGCGCGCAGTGAAGCCTGGGGCGGCCAGCGGGACGTCGCGATGCTTCGCAGGCAACTGCTCTGCGAGCTCGGCGTAGTAGCAGAAGGTGGCGATGGCGTCATCCAGGTCGATTTCCGCCTCGTGACGGGGCTTGCCGTTGTTGCGCATCTGCAAGGCGATCAGCGCTTCACGGCGCTGCCCGAGCTGCTCGGCAAAGCCGCGCAGGAAAGCTGCACGTTCGCTGGCGCTGGTGCTTTTCCAGGCGGGCAGGGCGCTGCGGGCAGCGGCTACGGCCTGGTCGACCTGGGCCACGCTGGCAGCCATGAACTCGGCGAACGGTTGCCCCAGCGCAGGGTCATTGACGCTGATGCAGTCGTTGCCTTGGCCTTCGACCCAGCGGCCGGCGATGTAGTGGGAGTTGGTCATGGTCGGTTTCCAGTCAGGCCATTTCGGCAGTGGTCACAGGCGTGTGCGCGGTGCTTTTGCACCGCACCCAGCGCGGGCCCTGGGGGCCATACACGCCCGCAGGTTCAGGGAACAGGTTGAGCAGCAGCAGGTACAGCACGCCAGCCAGCCCCAGGGTGACCGGCAGGCTCAGGTCGATGCCGCCGGCCAGGTCGCCCAGCGGGCCGACGAATTGCCCGGGCAGGTTGACGAAGCACAGGCCGACCGCCGCGCTGGGGAGCCACGCCCCCATGCCGCGCCAGTTCCAGCCGTGCTGGAACCAGTAGTGGCCACCACGCTGGCCGCGGGTGAATACCTGCAGGTCATCGGCGTGGTAGAAGCCGCGGCGAGTGATCAGGCCGAGGATCATGATCACCATCCATGGGCTTGTGCAGGTGATGATGAGTACCGCGAAGGTCGACACGCTTTGCACCAGGTTGAAAGTGAAACGGCCGACAAAGATGAAGCCGATTGCCAGCACACCGATCAGCAGCGTGGCGCCGGCGCGGCTTAGCAGGCGCGGGAACACGCTGGACATGTCCAGGCCGGTGCCATACAGCGCAGTGGTGCCGGTGGACATGCCGCCGATCACCGCAATCAGGCACACCGGCAGGAAGAACCAGCTTGGCGCCACTGCCAACAGGCCACCCACATAATTATTGGCGGCGATGTAGTCCGGTGCCTGGGTCGCTACCAAGGTGGCGGTGCAAAGGCCGAACAGGAAAGGAATCAGCGTTGCGCCCTGGGCTGCTATCACCGCCAGCATGATGCGCGCCTTGGGTGTTTCACGCGGGATATAGCGCGACCAGTCGCCCAGGAAAGCGCCGAACGACACGGGGTTGCTCATGGCCAGGATCGCCGCACCGACGAACGCCGCCCAGAAGCCTGCCTGGCCAAGGTTGACGCTGCCTGCGTAGCCGGCATCGAACGGCCCGGCAAAGGCCACGATGCCCAGCAGGAACAGCAGGCTTGAAGCCCACACGGCAATCTTGTTCACCCACAGCATGAAGCGGAAGCCAAAGATGCACACCACCAGCACCAGCACCGCGAACAGGCCGTAGGCCAGGCCCAGGGTGAGGTCGGTTTCCGGCAGGCCGGCCAGGCGCTTGGCACCGCCGACCAGGGCGTCGCCCGAGCTCCACACCGACAGCGAGAAGAACGCCACGGCCGTGAGCAGCGACAGGAACGAGCCGACGATACGCCCGTGCACACCAAAGTGCGCGCCCGACGACACGGCGTTGTTGGTACCGTTGAGTGCGCCGAACAAACCCATCGGCGCAAGAATCAGGGCGCCCACGCCAACGCCGAGCAGAATGGCCCAAACGCCCGCCTGGAACGACAGGCCGAACAGCACGGGGAAGCTGCCCAGCACTGCGGTGGCGAAGGTATTGGCGCCGCCGAAGATCAGGCGGAAGAGGTCCAGCGGGGAGGCGTCGCGTTGATCATCAGGGATCTGTTCGACGCCGTTGGTCTCGATACCGGTCGAGTGGCTCATGGTGATGCTCCAGCGCGGTTGTTGTAGCCGGCGCAGTGCGCGGGCCTTCTTGTGGGTGCGATGGCAGGGCGGCAGGGCCGCGTAAAAAAGTGATCAGGCCGGCGAGACGACCGACAGGTGCTCGTGGCAGGCCAGCCACTGGTCACCCTGGCGGCGGAAGACGATAGTCTCGCGCTCGCTCATGCGGTGTTCTTCACCGGCGATGCGGATATGCGTGGCCACATCGTGCATGAAGATCGCCACATCGCCTTGCAGGCTCACGTGGGCATTGGCCGATTCGCAGGCGAGCACTGCAAACCCTTCGGCCTGCCACTGGGCCCAGAGGTCTTCGTAGGCACGGCGCGACAGCAGCGGTTGCGGCAAGGTGTGGAAAAGGAACGTCGCGTCTTCGCTGAAACAGGCGAAATAGCGGGCGGTGTCGTTGCTGGCGAACGCGGCAACGAGGTCGGCGGCGGCTTGGCGCACCTGAAGTGTCTGGTCCACGGGAGTGGCCTCACGGTTTTTGTGATTATGGTGAAGCGATTCTGGTGGCGGTTGGCGAGGGGACAAATCGCTGAAGGCAAATAATCAGTTCAGGAATTTGTGAAGTGATGGCGGGGCGCAGGTTCTGTCCGGGCGCCACTCTGTGGGAGCTGGCTTGCCGGCGATGAGGCCAGTACAGGCAACAACAGGCGAACCGACTGACGGTCTGTCCCACCGTTCATCCTTGCCTACGCTGATACTCCCAACCCGCTGAAGCAAGGAGTTCACCGTGACCTTCCAATACAAGCGTCTGGACAAGAACAACGCCGCCGTACTGCTGGTCGACCACCAGGCCGGCCTGCTCTCGCTGGTAAGGGACATCGACCCCGACCGCTTCAAGAACAACGTACTGGCCCTGGCCGACCTGGCCAAGTACTTCAAGCTGCCGACCATCCTTACCACCAGCTTCGAGACCGGCCCCAATGGCCCGCTGGTGCCGGAACTGAAAGAGCAGTTCCCCGACGCCCCCTACATTGCGCGCCCTGGCAACATCAATGCCTGGGACAACGAAGACTTTGTCAAAGCCGTAAAAGCCACCGGCAAGAAGCAGCTGCTGATTGCCGGTGTGGTCACTGAAGTGTGCGTGGCCTTCCCGGCCCTGTCGGCGCTGGAGGAGGGCTTTGAGGTGTTCGTCGTCACCGACGCCTCTGGCACCTTCAACGAACTGACCCGTGACTCGGCGTGGCGGCGCATGGAGGCTGCCGGGGCGCAGCTGATGACCTGGTTCGGCGTGGCCTGCGAGCTGCACCGCGACTGGCGCAACGACGTCGAGGGCTTGGGTACCCTGTTCTCCAACCATATACCGGACTACCGCAACCTGATGACCAGTTACAACAAGCTGGCCAAGTAGCGCCTCCTCGGGGCTGCACCGCAGCTCCGCCTCAACCTGCAAGCGAAGCGGCAAACCGGTATGAATCGACCATACTGACTCTTCATTCGCCCTCAGGAGAGTGTCATGTCGAAGCCGTCCAGGAAGAAATCCACCCAGCAACAGCCAGAAAAACTGGGCGGCAAGGCCTACGAAAAAGCGCTCAAGCATCTGCATGTAGAGCTGGTAAAGCTGCAGGAGTGGGTGGTGGCCAAGGGGCTGAAGGTATGCATTGTCTTCGAAGGCCGTGATGGCGCCGGCAAGGGCGGCACCATCACGGCCATTACCGAGCGGGTCAGCCCGCGGGTGTTTCGCGTGGTGGCGCTGCCGGCACCGACCGATCGGGAAAAAACCCAGATGTTCCTGCAGCGCTACGTGGGGCATTTGCCCGCCGCGGGCGAGGTGGTGATCTTCGATCGCAGCTGGTACAACCGTGCGGGGGTTGAGCGGGTCATGGGCTTTTGCTCCGGCAACCTTGTCGACAAGTTTCTCGCCGGGGTGCCCGTGTTCGAAAAGGTCATGGTCGAGTCGGGCATCATCCTCATCAAGTACTGGCTCGAGGTCAGCGCCGAGGAGCAGACCCGCCGCCTGGAGGATCGCATCAACGATGGTCGCAAGCTGTGGAAGCTTTCGCCCATGGACCTTAAATCGTATACCCGTTGGGATGACTACACCCAAGCACGGGACGACATGTTCCAGGCCTCGGATACAGCCTGGGCGCCGTGGTTCATGGCGCACTCGGACGACAAACGTCGTGCCCGCCTGAACATCATCAGCCATTTGCTCAGCCGTATTCCGTACAAGGACATCACCCGTGACCGGGTGGTGAAGCTGCCCAAACGCGGCAAGGTCGGCAAGTACAAGGCCGTGGCCTACCCGTTCAAGGTCGTCGAAGAACGCTTTTGAACCCCTCCCTGTGGGGCGCTGCGAGGGTTAGCGCTCATGCCACAGGACGGCAGCCTGCTGCAGGCGACGGTGGTGGGACCGCCTTCGGAGTCGGCGTGAGTTTTTCGGAGGGGGGGAATCCGCGAAGCAGCCAGTACAAGGAACCTAGGGCTGCCAATCAACCCCACTTTCTTCCAGATAAGCATCCACAGCGGCACCCACCGTGGGGTGAAAGGCCGTCTCCCCTATATGCTGAAACAACTCGAACCGCCGCATCTTGTCCTTCACCGGGTCCTTCATCTCGGCAAACTGCAATTCCACCCCTCGAGCCTCCAGTGCCCGGTCCAGTTCGGCCAGCATGTCTGCCGAGGTGATGTCGATACTGGTCACTGGTTCCACCGCTATTATCAGCCGCTGCACCGGCGTCGGCGACTCGTCCACGGCCGCCATCACGGTACTTTGGAACTGCTCGGCATTGGCAAAGAACAGCGGCGCATCCCAACGCAGCAGCACCAGCCCCGGAATACGTCGAGCCTGTGGATAACGCTGCACATCGTGGTAGCCCCGGGTGCCATCCACCCGGCCCAGCACTGCATGGTGTGGCCGCCAGCCGTCCCACAGAAACTCGATCACCGCGATTGCCACCGCAATGCAGATACCGGGAATGGCCCCAAACACCGCCACACCGACGAAGCAGGTGAACGACAGCCAGAACTCCCACTGTTGCATGCGGTTCATGTAGCCATAGCGGATCGGCTTGGACAGCAACTCGGTGATGAAGCCCAGGCGCAGCAGCCCGGCAATCACGCAGAACGCCCCGGCGATCAGCGCCATCATGCTGGCGATGGCGATTGCCCGCTGTGGGTCGCTGGCGGCGTGCTGCACCACCACCGCCAGGATCGGCGCGGCCAGCGCCGAATCCGGGCCCAGCACCAGGATTCGGCTGGGGCCGAACAGGGCGTAGACCAGCAACGGGATGATGGTGGCGTACAGGCCGTAGATTCCGGGTACGCCGGACGCTTCGGCGTAGGCAATGCCCACCGGTACCAGCATGGTGGTCAGCACCAGGCCGGCGGCGATGTCCTTGGCTAACCAGGCGCGTTGATAGTGGAGCAGGGTCACCAGGCCGGGTAGCCAGCGTTGCCAGTCGAAGCGCGTTGGTTCGGGCATGGTGCGGGCTCAGGGGAGGAGAGTGCTGAGTTAAAGCTTAGATGCTATGCCCGTAGAAACGAAGAAGCCGCGCAGGTGCGCGGCTTCTTCGTGTTGAGTGACCCGTCCTGAACAGACATTTCGCCTGTTTCAGGGCTGGGTCGTCTCTAGAGACGCTGTGAACGTCTGCTGAATCAGACGTTGAAGCGGAAGTGCATCACGTCGCCATCCTTGACGATGTAATCCTTGCCTTCCAGGCGCCACTTGCCGGCTTCCTTCGCACCGCCTTCACCCTTGAACTGGATGAAGTCGTCATAGGCCACCACCTCAGCGCGGATGAAACCTTTTTCGAAGTCGGTGTGGATAACACCAGCAGCCTGTGGTGCAGTGGCGCCGACGCGTACGGTCCAGGCACGTACTTCCTGCACGCCGGCAGTGAAGTAGGTCTGCAGGTTCAGCAGCTCGTAACCGGCGCGTATCACGCGGTTCAGGCCAGGCTCTTCCAGGCCCAGGGCCTCGAGGAACATGTCCTTCTCTTCGCCGTCGTCCAGCTCGGCGATTTCTGCTTCGATCTTGTTGCACACCGGTACAACGACCGCGCCCTCTTCCTCGGCAATGGCCTTGACCACGTCCAGGTGCGGGTTGTTGTCGAAGCCGTCTTCGGCGACGTTGGCGATGTACATCACCGGCTTGCTGGTCAGCAGGTGGAAGCCACGGATGACGGCTTTTTCGTCGTCAGCCATGTTCTTCATCAGGCTGCGCGCAGGCTTGCCTTCGGTGAAGTGCGGGATCAGCTTTTCCAGAATGGCCTTTTGCGCCAAGGCTTCCTTGTCGCCGCCCTTGGCGTTGCGGGCTACTTTCTGCAGTTGCTTTTCGCAGCTGTCGAGGTCGGCGAAGATCAGTTCGAGGTCGATGATCTCGATGTCACGCTTGGGGTCGACGCTGTTGGAAACGTGGATCACGTTTTCGTCTTCGAAGCAGCGCACCACGTGGGCAATGGCGTCGGTCTCGCGGATGTTGGCGAGGAACTTGTTGCCCAGGCCTTCGCCTTTCGAGGCCCCGGCAACCAGGCCGGCGATATCGACGAATTCCATGGTGGTCGGCAGGATGCGGTTTGGCTTGACGATTTCAGCCAGCGCAGCCAGACGAGCATCGGGCATCGGCACGATGCCGCTGTTTGGCTCGATGGTGCAGAAAGGGAAGTTCTCCGCCGCGATGCCAGACTTGGTCAGGGCGTTGAACAGGGTGGACTTGCCGACGTTGGGCAGGCCGACGATGCCGCAATTGAAACCCATGGGTATTCCCCTCTCTAAAGGAATCAGGCCTTCTGGCTGTGCAGCTCGCGCATCGCCTTGGCAAAGTCGCCGGCAAGCACGTCCGGCAGCACGCCGAGGGCAAAATCGATGCTGGCGTCGAGCTTCTCCTGCTCGGCGCGCGGCGCGCGGCCCAGGACGAAGTTGGATACCAGTTTGGCGTCACCCGGGTGGCCAATGCCAAGCCGCAGGCGGTGGAAGTCGTTCTGGTTGCCGAGCTGCGCGATGATGTCGCGCAGGCCGTTATGCCCACCATGGCCGCCGCCGCGCTTGAGCTTGGCAACGCCCGGAGGCAGGTCGAGTTCGTCGTGCGCCACCAGGATTGCTTCCGGCTTGATGCGGAAGAAATTGGCCAAGGCCGCCACGGCCTGGCCGCTGCGGTTCATGTAGGTGGTGGGGATCAACAAACGAACGTCGTTGCCCTGATGGCTGAACTTAGCCGTCAGGCCGAAATATTTTTTGTCAGCAGTCAGCGATACACGCTGGGCGCTGGCAATGCGTTCAACGAAAAGAGCCCCTGCGTTATGCCGGGTCTGTTCGTATTCGGGGCCGGGGTTACCCAGGCCAACGATCAACTGGATGGCGGTCACGTCAGGGGCTCTTCCTTGGAGTTGGTGGGTCACAGTGCGCGCGGCACTGTAACCCGATCAACGCCGGCGTGCGAGTGGATTACTCGGCAGCGCCTTCTGCTTCTGGAGCAACGCGTGGAGCGTGAACGTTGGCAACAGCTTTGTCATCACCGTGGGCCAGAGCTACGAACTCTACGCCTTTCGGAGCTTTCAGGTCCGACAGGTGGATGATGGTGCCGATTTCAGCGTTGGCCAGGTCAACTTCGATGAACTCAGGCAGGTCTTTGGCTTCGCAGGAAACTTCGATCTGCGATTCAACGTGCGAGATCTCGCCGCCTTTCTTGACCGGTGCTTCTTCGTTGATGAAGTGCACTGGAACAACAGCGGTCAGCTTCTGGCCAGCAACGACGCGGATGAAGTCAGCGTGCATGATGAACTGCTTGGCCGGGTGACGCTGCATGGCCTTGACGATGACGTTTTGCTTGACGCCGTCAACGTTCAGCTCGATCACGTGGCTGAAGGCAGCTTCGTCTTCGAACAGCTTGGTGATTTCCTTGGCCAGGATGGTCAGGGATTGAGCTTCTTTGTCACCACCGTAGACAACGGCAGGGATGCTCAGCGCATGACGCAGGCGGCGGCTCGCACCTTTCCCCAGGTCAGTACGCGCTTGGGCGTTCAGGATAAAATCAGTCATTTTGTTTCTCCAAAATAGCCCCCCGAGAGCGTTTGCGACCAGCGCCAACGGGGATGGCAAAAAAGCCCCGCCCCAACACATGTTGGGGCGGGGCGCTTCACATCAACACGCGTTCCGCTTAGCGGAACATCGCGCTGATCGATTCTTCATTGCTGATGCGGCGTACCGCTTCAGCGACAACCGGTGCGATATCCAGCTGGCGGATACGGTCACAGGCTTGAGCAGCGGCGGACAGCGGAACGGTGTTGGTCACCACCAGCTCGTCCAGTACCGACTTCTCGATGTTCTCGATCGCGCGGCCCGACAGGACAGGGTGCGTGCAGTAGGCGTAAACCTTGGCAGCGCCGTGTTCTTTCAGGGCTTTGGCCGCGTGGCACAGGGTGCCGGCGGTGTCGACCATGTCGTCTACCAGGATGCAGGTGCGCCCTTCGACGTCGCCGATGATGTGCATAACCTCGGAGTGGTTAGCCTTTTCGCGGCGTTTGTCGATGATACCCAGGTCGACACCCAGGGACTTGGCGACTGCACGTGCACGCACGACACCACCAATGTCCGGGGAGACGATCATCAGGTTCTCGAAACGCTGGTCTTCGATATCGTCTACCAGTACGGGCGAGCCGTAGATGTTGTCGACGGGGATATCGAAGAAGCCTTGGATCTGGTCAGCGTGCAGGTCGACGGTGAGAACACGGTCGATACCCACGACAGTGAGCATGTCAGCGACAACTTTGGCGCTGATGGCTACACGTGCCGAACGCGGACGGCGGTCCTGGCGGGCATATCCGAAGTAAGGAATCACGGCGGTGATTCGGGATGCTGAGGAGCGGCGGAAGGCGTCGGCCATCACTACCAGTTCCATCAGGTTATCGTTGGTCGGGGCACAAGTCGGCTGAATAATGAAAACGTCTTTACCGCGAACATTTTCATTGATCTCAGTGCTGATTTCGCCGTCGGAGAACTTACCGACAGAGACGTCACCGAGAGGGATATGCAGCTGACGTACGACACGCCGAGCCAGATCGGGGTTAGCGTTCCCCGTAAAGACCATCATCTTGGACACGCGCAGTACCTGAAGGCTGAGGGTATACCTGGATGAGTATAAGGAAAATGGCAGGGGCGGCTGGATTCGAACCAACGCATGGCAGGATCAAAACCTGCTGCCTTACCGCTTGGCGACGCCCCTGTATCTGTTGCTGCGAACGCTTATGCGCTCGACTTCTTGACCAGACTTTGCAGCTTGCGATGCAACATCGAAATATTGCTTCCTTTCGCCACAAACCCTGTTTGGGTCGCTGAAAGAAGGGCCAGAACTTTATCAGCTTCGGCTTTGCTTGGGAAGGCCCCAAACACACAACTTCCAGTGCCGGTTAGTCGAGCCTCAGTGAATTTACCCAGTGAATTCAACGCATTGCGAACTTCTGGGTAACTCTGCTCTACCACCGGTTGGCAGTCATTTCGACTGTTTCCCTCGGGAACGGGGCGCATATTAAGGGGGAGGGAATCACGTGTCAACTGCGGATGTGAAAAAATTTCTACTGTGCTGACAGACACTTGCGGCACCAGCACGACATACCAAGGCTCTTCAGGGTCGACCGGGGTCAACTGTTCGCCCACACCCTGGGCGAACGCCGCATGGCCGCGCACGAATACCGGTACGTCGGCACCCAGGCTCAGGCCCAGTGCGGCCAGGCGGTCTTCGTCCCAGTCCAGTTGCCACAGGTGGGCGAGGGCCAGCAGGGTGGTTGCGGCGTCCGAGCTGCCGCCGCCGATGCCGCCCCCCATGGGCAGCACTTTGGTCAGCCAGATATCGGCACCCAATGGGCTGCCGGACTGTTCCTGCAGCTTGCGCGCAGCACGCACGATCAGGTTGCTGTCGTGCGGTACTGCCTCGATCTCGGTGTGCAGGCGGATCACGCCATCGTCACGTACGGCGAAACTCAGTTCGTCGCCATGGTCGAGAAACTGGAATACGGTTTCCAGCTCGTGATAGCCATCAGCGCGACGCCCGATGATGTGCAGCCACAGGTTGAGCTTGGCCGGGGCGGGCAGGGTGAGCGTGTGCATGAAATCAGTGCCCCAGCTGGCGTGGCTGCCAGTCCTTGACCACCAGGGTCACGTCCAGATTCTTGCCGTGCAGTTTCAGGCGCTCGGGCAACCAATAGCCATTCTGTTCGGTGTAGCTCAGGTACTGCACCTGCCAGCCATCCTGGTCAAGGCTGGCCAGGCGGCTGTCGCCGTCCAGAGTCAGCTTGCTCTTGCTGTCGGGGGCGGGCAGGCCGCGGACCCACCACACCAGGTGCGATACTGGCAGCTGCCAGCCAAGCTGCTCTTCCAGCAGGGCTTCCGGGCTGGTGGCCTCGAAGCGGCCCTGGTTGGCCACTTCGAGCACAACGCCACCGGGGCGGCCGGTCAGTCGTGCGGCACCACGGCCGAGTGGGCCAGCCAGGCGAATGTCGTAATAGTCCTGGCGCTGCAGCCAGAAGAGCGTGCCGCTACCCGAATCGCGCGGCGCGCGGATGCCGACTTTGCCGTTGATCTGCCAGCCATCAAGGCTGCTCAACTGCGCTTTATGGGCGTGCCACTGCTGCGGGTCGCCGTGCCCTTGCAGGGCCTCGCGGCTACCGAAGCCGGCACAGCCAGCCAGCAGGGCGATCAGGGTGAAGGTGATGCAATGGCGCAGGAACATGGCGTTAAAGGGTCTCGGATCCGGTCAGGCGCAAAAGGGTTTTGCGCAGGATGGGGCTGTCGGCCTGGGCTTCGAAGCCCTTGGCCCATACCTGGCGGGCTTCGCGGCGCTTGCCATTAGCCCAAAGCACTTCGCCCAGGTGGGCGGCCACTTCGTGGTCGGGGAAGTTGGCAAAGG
This sequence comes from Pseudomonas sp. PvP089, assembly GCF_017875165.1. Classification (NCBI taxonomy): domain Bacteria; kingdom Pseudomonadati; phylum Pseudomonadota; class Gammaproteobacteria; order Pseudomonadales; family Pseudomonadaceae; genus Pseudomonas; species Pseudomonas sp. PvP089. Next base: position 5,545,048 of record NZ_JAGGME010000001.1, on the reverse strand, counting down.
CTTGGCGCAGGTAGGTTTCAGCCTCGTCGAGGTTGCCCAGACGGTAATTGACCCAGCCCAGGCTGTCGAGTACCGCCGGGTCGTCCGGGGTCAGCTGGTGGGCCTTGTCAATCAGCGCCTTGGCTTCGGTGTAGCGGGTGGTACGGTCGGCCAGGGTGTAGCCCAGGGCGTTCAAGGCCATGGCATTTTCCGGCTCGCGGGCGATGATGGCGCGCAGGTCCTTTTCCAGTTGGCCAAGGTCGTCGCGCTTTTCGGCCAGCATGGCGCGCGTGTACAGCAGGTTGAGGTCGTCCGGGTAGCGCTGGATGGCTTGCTGCAGCACCTGGCTGGCCTGGGCGTCCTTGTTGTTGTTGCTGTAACTTTCCGATTCGATCAGGAACAGCTGGATGGCGTAGTCCGGCTGGGCTTCGCGGGCCTCGGCGAGCAGGCGTGAAGCCTCGGTGCCGCGGCCGTTGGCAATCAGGATGTCGGCCTGGCGCAGCTGCGCCGGCAGGTAATCGGGGCCAGGGCCGACCAGGGCGTACTCGCGCAGGGCGCCAGCGGGGTCGTGGCGTTCTTCGCGGATGCGGCCCAGGTTCAGGTGTGCGGCGTCGACGTTGCTGTCGCGCTCGACCAGCTCCTGCAGGTAGCCTTCGGCTTCATCCCAGTCTTTGTTTTCCAGGCACACCAGGGCCAGTGAGTAACGCAGCTCGTCATCGTCGGGGTATTGCTGGACCAGGCTGAGGAACTCGCCCTTGGCATCGCCGATGCGGTCCTGTTCGACCAGGGTGCGGGCATAGGTCAGGCGCAGGCGCTTGTCATCCGGGTTGTCGCGGATCGCGCCGCGCAGCAGCGGCAGGGCCTCGGGGCCACGGTCCAGGGCCTGAAGCAGGCGGGCGCGCAGCAGGATCGGGGCAATTTCGCCGTTTTGCGTCGGGTGCGATTCGAGTAGCTCCAGCGCCTCTTCAGCCTTGCCGTCCTGGTTCAGCAGCAGTGCCTTGCCGAATATCAGCTGGCCGTTGTCGGGGTATTTCACCAGCAGGCGCTCGAAGCTTTGCAGCAAGCCGTCGCGGGTGCTCTGGTCGGTTTCGGCGGCTGACAAGGCGAGGAAGTCGAAGTGAGTGTCGCCTTGGCCCTGCAGCACTTTTTCCATGTAGGCCATGGCGTCGTCATAACGGCCGGCGCGGGCTAGCTGGATGGCGGCGGCGCGCTGGGCGTCGAGGTTCTGCGGGTCATTGCGGGCCCAGACCAGCGCGTTATCCAGCGCCGGCTCGTCGGCGCCGAGGTATTCGGCAATGCGGTAGGCACGCTCGGAAACCCCGGGGTCCTGGGTTTTTGCTGCCTGGTCGGTGTAGTTGGCCAAGGCGATATCGAAGCGGTTGCGCTGGCCAGCCAGTTCCGCGACCAGCAGGCTGTACAGCGTGTCCTGCTTGAACGAGCCATACACCACGGGCTTTTCCGCCTCGCCCTTGCCGGCTTCGGCGATGGGAGGCTCGGCCTTTTGCGGGGCCAGGTTCTGGCAGCCCTGAAGCAGGGCGAAGGCAAGCAGCAATGCGTATGGTTTGTTCATAGAAGGCTTTAGGAGGACTCACCGGCGGTCGGAGCATGATGACACAAGCGCGGGGGCAAACCCACCTGCGAAGGTATGAAGCTACGCTCAGCACATGCAGACCGCGCAGCGCGCGCAGGGTTCGCCCGGGCATTGCCACGATGCCCAGCGCTCGCTCGCGCTCACGCTCTTGTTTCTGCTTCTGCTTCTGCTTCTAAGCGCGCGATAGTTCAAGCGACGCAGATTGCGACCTCAGGAGGCCGAGCGCAGGGCTTGCGCAGGGAGGTGACGGGCATGGATGCCCGTCAAGCGCTGGGCCCCAGGATGGGGCCTGCAGCGCGGTCCTCCCGGGAGCAAGCCCGGAGCGAGGGGACCCCGGAGCGAAGCGCAGGGGCCGGATGATGGGAGCGGACGGCTTTGGTTACTTTGGCCAAGACCAAAGTAACCCGCCGGAAGGGCGGAAAGGTGACTTGGCGCCACCTGCGCGAACGAATGTCTACACTGTGCTAAGGCCCACATCGCAAGAAGCGAAAAGCGGATCTGGCTGTTTTGGTTCAGCGAACAGTCCATTTGCGATGGCGACGCTGACTCACCTTTTCGCCCTTACGGCGAGTCACTTTTTGTCAAACGCGACAAAAAGTAACCAAAAAACGCTGCGCTCCCATCATCCGGCCCCTGCGCTTCGCTCCGGGGTTCCCTCACTCCGGCCTTGCTCCCGGGAGGGCCGCGCTGCAGGCCCCATCCTGGGGCCCAGCGCTTGACGGGCATCCATGCCCGTCACCTCCCTTCGCAAGGCCTGCGTTCGGCCTCCTGAAGTCGCGAAAATCAAAAGCAGATCAAAAGCCAGATCAACAGCAGATCAAAAGCCAGATCAAAAGCGGGAGTGAAAGCTGAAATCAACGCTCATCCTTGCCCGCGAGCGGCGATAGCCGCAGCGCTATCAGCGCAATAGCGAACGGTGGTTGTTCTAATACCTGTGAAAGAGGACAATTATCGGCTTCCCGTCACAACCAGCGACCTTGCATGGCCTTTCTTGCACTTGGTATCAACCATAAGACTGCCTCGGTAGACGTACGCGAGCGCGTGGCGTTTACCCCAGAGCAGCTGGTAGACGCCCTGCAGCAGCTCTGCCGGCTGACTTCCAGCCGCGAAGCGGCGATCCTGTCGACCTGCAACCGCAGCGAGCTCTATATAGAGCAGGACCACTTGTCTGCCGACGCCGTGCTGCAATGGCTGGCCGACTATCACCGCCTCAGCCTGGACGAGTTGCGCGCCAGTGCCTACGTGCATGAAGAGCATGATGCCGTTAAGCACATGATGCGCGTGGCTTCGGGCCTGGACTCGCTGGTGCTCGGCGAGCCGCAGATCCTCGGCCAGATGAAGTCAGCCTACGCCGTGGCGCGGGAGGCCGGCACCGTCGGCCCGTTGCTCGGGCGCCTGTTCCAGGCCACCTTCAGCGCCGCCAAGCAGGTGCGCACCGACACCGCCATTGGTGAAAACCCGGTATCGGTGGCGTTTGCCGCAGTCAGCCTGGCCAAACAGATTTTCAGCGACCTGGGCCGCAGCCAGGCCTTGTTGATCGGTGCCGGCCAAACCATCACCCTGGTCGCCCGCCACCTGCATGAGCAAGGAGTGCGGCGTATCGTCGTGGCCAACCGTACCCTGGAGCGGGCCAGTACCCTGGCCGAGCAGTTTGGCGCACACGCCGTACTGCTGGCCGACATCCCCCAGGAACTGGCCAACAGCGACATCGTCATCAGTTCCACCGCCAGCCAGTTGCCCATCCTGGGCAAGGGCGCGGTCGAGAGTGCGCTGAAACAGCGCCGGCACAAGCCGATCTTCATGGTCGACATTGCCGTGCCGCGCGACATCGAACCTGAAGTCGGCGAGCTGGACGACGTGTACCTGTACACTGTCGATGACCTGCATGACGTGGTGGCGGAAAACCTCAAGAGCCGCCAGGGCGCAGCCCAGGCGGCTGAAGAACTGGTCTCGGTGGGCGCCGAGGATTTCATGCTGCGCCTGCGTGAACTGGCGGCGGTGGACGTGCTCAAGGCCTACCGCCAGCAGAGCGAGCGCCTGCGTGACGACGAATTGCAAAAGGCCCAGCGCCTGCTGGCCAACGGCGGCAACCCCGAGGACGTACTGGCCCAACTGGCCCGGGGGCTGACCAACAAACTCCTGCATGCGCCCAGCGTGCAGTTGAAAAAGCTCTCGGCCGAGGGCCGCCTTGATGCGCTGGCCATGGCCCAGGAACTCTTTGCCCTCAACGAGGGCTCCACGGACAAATCCCCGCAATGAAAGCGTCGCTGCTGAACAAACTGGATATCCTCCAGGACCGCTTCGAAGAGCTCACCGCACTGCTCGGTGATGCTGAGGTCATTTCCGACCAGACGCGCTTTCGCGCGTATTCCCGTGAATATGCCGAGGTCGAGCCGGTCTACGCTGCTTATAAAGAGTGGTGCAAAGTCCAGGGTGACCTTGAGGGCGCCCAGGCATTGCTCAAGGACAGCGACCCGGACCTGCGTGAAATGGCCGTGGAAGAAGTGCGTGAAGCCAAGGAACAGCTGCTGACGCTGGAGGCGAAGCTGCAACGCATGCTGCTGCCCAAAGACCCCAACGACGGCCGCAACGTGTTCCTCGAAATTCGCGCCGGTACGGGTGGCGACGAGGCGGCCATCTTCTCTGGCGACCTGTTCCGCATGTATTCGCGCTACGCCGAAAAACGCGGCTGGCGCCTGGAGATCTTGTCCGAGAACGAAGGCGAGCACGGCGGCTACAAGGAAATCATCGCCCGTGTCGAGGGTGAGCACGTGTACGGCAAGCTCAAGTTCGAGTCTGGCGCACACCGTGTTCAGCGCGTGCCGGAAACCGAATCCCAAGGCCGCGTGCACACCTCCGCCTGCACAGTGGCGGTGCTGCCCGAGCCGGACGAACAAGCAGCCATCGAAATCAACCCGGCCGATCTGCGCGTGGACACCTACCGTGCATCGGGCGCGGGTGGTCAGCACGTGAACAAGACCGACTCGGCGATCCGTATTACCCACTTGCCCACCGGTATCGTGGTCGAGTGCCAGGAAGAGCGTTCGCAGCACAAGAACCGCGCCCGTGCCATGTCCTGGCTGTCGGCCAAGCTCAACGACATGCAGACCAGCGCAGCACAGAATGCCATTGCCAGCGAGCGCAAACTGCTGGTGGGGTCCGGTGACCGTTCCGAGCGCATCCGCACCTACAATTATCCACAGGGTCGGGTAACCGATCACCGTATCAACCTGACCTTGTACTCGCTGGACGACATCCTCAGCGGTGGCGTGGACGCAGTGATCGAACCGCTGCTGGCCGAATACCAGGCCGATCAACTGGCTGCCCTGGGGGACTGATGACCATCATCGCCAGCTTGCTGCGCAACGCGCAGCTGCCCGAGTCGCCCACCGAGCGGCTGGATGCCGAATTGCTGCTGGCTGCTGCCATCGGCAAGTCGCGCAGCTACCTGCACACCTGGCCCGAGCGAATCGTCAGCAGCGAAGATGCCCAGACTTACGCCGGTTACCTTCAGCGCCGCCGTGGCGGCGAGCCGGTCGCTTACATCCTCGGGCAGCAGGGCTTCTGGACGATCGACCTGGAAGTGGCGCCGCATACCCTGATCCCGCGGCCGGATACCGAGCTGTTGGTCGAGACTGCCCTTGAGCTGCAACCCGCCTCGCCGGCCAAGGTCCTTGACCTGGGCACCGGTACCGGTGCGATTGCCCTGGCCCTGGCCAGCGATCGCCCGGCCTGGCAGCTGACTGCAGTTGACCGGGTGGAAGAAGCCGCTGCCCTGGCCGAGCGCAACCGCCAACGTTTGGGTCTGAGCAACGCGCAGGTGCGGGTAAGCCACTGGTTCGACAGCCTGGCCGGCGAGCGTTTCGACCTGATTGTCAGCAACCCCCCCTATATTGCCGCCGCAGACCCACACCTGGTGGCCGGTGACGTGCGCTTCGAGCCCAGCAGTGCACTGGTGGCCGGTGCCGATGGCCTGGACGACCTGCGCGTGATCGTTGCCCAGGCCCCCGCGCACCTGTTGCCCGGTGGCTGGTTGCTGCTGGAACATGGCTACGACCAGGCAGCGGCGGTACGCGCTTTGCTGGCTGAGCAAGGCTTTATCGAGGTCGCCAGCCGAACGGACCTGGGCGGCCATGAACGCATTACCCTGGGGCGCCTGCCATGCTGAGTGATCAGGAACTTCTGCGTTACAGCCGGCAGGTATTGCTGGCCCAGATCGACATCGACGGCCAGTTACGGCTCAAGCAGAGCAAGGCACTGATTGTCGGCCTTGGCGGCCTGGGCTCCCCGGTGGCACTGTACCTGGCTGCCGCCGGGGTGGGTGAGCTGCACCTGGCCGACTTCGACACCGTCGACCTGACCAACCTGCAACGCCAGGTGATTCACGACAGTGCCAGCGTCGGCATGAGCAAGGTCGATTCGGCCTTGCAGCGCTTGCAGGCAATAAACCCGGAGATCGGTCTGGTTGCCCATCGCCAAGCCCTGGACGAAGATTCGCTGGCTGCCGCTGTGGCGGCAGTCGACCTGGTGCTGGACTGCTCCGACAATTTCGCTACTCGTGAAGCGGTCAACGCGGCCTGTATGGCTGCTGGCAAACCACTGGTGAGCGGCGCGGCGATCCGCCTTGAAGGGCAGTTGTCGGTGTTTGACCCTCGGCGCGACTACAGCCCCTGCTACCACTGTCTGTACGGGCATGGCAGTGACGATGAACTGACCTGCAGCGAAGCTGGCGTGATCGGCCCGCTGGTGGGTTTGGTGGGCAGCCTGCAAGCGCTGGAGGCAATGAAGCTGCTGGCCGGCTTCGGCGAACCGCTGGTGGGTCGTCTGCTGTTGATCGATGCTCTCGGCACCCGTATCCGTGAGCTGCGCGTCAAGCGCGACCCGGCTTGCGCAGTTTGCGGCAAGCGCGATGGCTGAGCGTTCGGCGCCGGTCGGCGTGATGGACTCGGGGGTCGGCGGTTTGTCGGTACTCGCCGAAATCCAGCGCCTGCTGCCCAACGAGACGCTGCTGTATGTGGCCGACTGCGGCCATGTGCCTTACGGTGAGAAGTCGCCGGACTATATACGCGAGCGCTGCCGGCATATTGCCGGGTTCTTCCAGGCACAAGGCGCCAAAGCCATGGTCCTGGCCTGTAACACCGCCACGGTGGCGGCGGTGGCTGACTTGCGCGAGCTGTACCCGACTTGGCCGCTGGTGGGCATGGAGCCGGCCGTGAAGCCTGCTGCTGCCGCCACCCGCTCGGGCGTGGTCGGTGTACTGGCAACTACCGGTACCTTGCAAAGTGCCAAGTTTGCAGCGCTGCTGGACCGCTTCGCCAATGACGTCCAGGTGATTACTCAGCCATGCCCTGGGCTGGTCGAGCTGATCGAGACCGGTGACCTGGCCAGCCCGGCGCTTCGCCAGATGCTGCTTGGCTATGTGCAGCCGTTGCTGGCCGCCGGCTGCGATACGCTGATCCTCGGTTGCACGCATTACCCCTTCTTGCGCCCGTTACTGGCCGACCTGGTGCCAGCGGACGTGGCGATCATCGACACCGGCGCCGCTGTGGCGCGTCAACTGCAAAGGCTGCTGGGTGCCAATGACCTGTTAGCCGAAGGCCCGGCCGGCGACACCCGCTTCTGGACCAGCGCTGACCCAGAATTCCTCCGAAAAATCCTGCCTGTGCTGTGGCATAAGTCCGACGATGTGCAAAGCTTTGCGTTGTGAAAAAAACGTGAAAAACAGCTGAACTATCGTTCCACTTCTGCTTTCTACCGCTTGCCTGATTGAGGCGGACACTAATAACAGCATCAGGAAGAAGGATGTTTCTCATGAGGAAACTGCTCGGCTTGGCGGCGGCTGCCGCCTTTACTTTGGGTCAAGCAATGTCGGCACAGGCTGCCGACATTTCGGTTTCGGTGGGGCAGACCGGTGACTCGACCATGGTCTACCGGCTAGGGCTGCAATCGAACTGGGACGCAAGCTGGTGGCAGACCAGTGTTGGTCGGCTGACCGGATATTGGGATGGGGCCTATACGTATTGGGACGGCGACGAGACGGCGAGCAACCATAGCTTGTCGTTCGCGCCAGTGTTCGTTTACGAATTTGCCGGGGAGTCGGTGAAGCCCTACATCGAAGCGGGGATCGGTGTAGCCGCGTTCTCCAGCACCGAGCTGGAAAGCAACGAGCTGGGCTCGGCATTCCAGTTCGAGGACCGCATCGGCTTTGGTTTGCGCTTTGCAGGGGGGCATGAGATCGGGGTGCGGGCGATCCATTATTCCAATGCGGGCATCAAAGAGCCTAACGATGGTGTGGAGAGCTATAGCTTGCACTACCGCATGGCGCTCTGAGTTCACCTGCACAGGCCTTTTCGCGGGTGAACCCGCTCCCACAGGGAATGCACGATCCTCAAAGGGTGTGCGTTCTGTGGGGGCGGGGCTAACGCCGATTTCAGGGGCTTAGCGCGTCAACGGCCATAGGCTGCTGAGTTCCAGCGCCTCCAGAACCAGTTCCGGTTCAGCTTGCGGCCACCGACGCAACAACGCTTCAGCAACGCTCTGTGGCGTCCATTGCTCCGGTATCGCCTGCGCCGACGTCACCGCTACCTTGAGCGACTGTGGCCCTACTATGGTCAGGCCTACCCCTTGAGCTTTCAAGGCCTGGCGCTGCTCACGCATCCACTGCGGCAGGTTGTTCCAGCCTGCAGTTACCTGCGTCGGGGCATACAATTGCAATGCCGAATAGCGGTTGAACACTGCCAACACCTGCGGTGAATCCCCCTTGGCCAGCAGGGGCAAGGCATGGCCAAGGCACTGCTCAGCCGCCAGCTGGTTGCTTGTGACGATCGCCTCGAACAGGTCGCTGTCCGCTACGTCGTCTGGCAGATAATCGCTGGTACCGGCATTGATGATCAGACCATCCAGCGAGCACCAGGCATGGCCTATCTGCTGGCAGGCATCCGCTGCATTTGGCTCGGCATGCAACTGCCAGGGCAGGCGCAAGAAACGCCGACCATGTTGTGCTGCCAATCTTTCCAGTTCATCGCTTTCCTTCGTACTGGCGGCAACGCGGTGGCCCTGTTCGAGCAAGCGTTCCACCAAAGCCAGACCTAGTCCATTGCTGGCGCCCGTAACCCAAAAACTGCGTGAGTTAGTCAAGACGTTGTCCTCTAATCCTGCCGGCGGGGAAGGCCCTTGAAAGCTTCTATTGCACGCTGGCGACTGCTGCTGAGATCGACCATAGGACTGTGATACAAATTAGTAGCAAATAGATCCCTGGATTTCATCGGTTCATGGATATTTTTCTCATCTATGTCACGTAGGTCCGGCAGCCAGTGCCGAATGAAATGCCCCTGAGGGTCGAAACGCTGAGACTGTGAAATCGGGTTGAAGATACGGAAGTAGGGCACTGCGTCCGTTCCGGTGGACGCGCTCCACTGCCAACCGCCATTGTTGGCCGCCAGGTCACCGTCTATCAAGTGGCGCATGAAGTGCCGCTCGCCCTTGCGCCAGTCGATCAGCAGGTTCTTGCTGAGGAACATGGCCACGATCATGCGCAGCCGATTATGCATCCATCCGGTGTGGAGCAACTGGCGCATGGCGGCGTCGATGATCGGGAAACCCGTACGGCCCTGTTCCCAGGCTTCAAGGTCGGCCGGTGCATCACGCCAGGGCAGGGCTTCGGTCTGGGCGCGGAAGGCACGGTGTCGCGAGACCTGAGGGTAACCGCACAGGATGTGCTTGTAGAACTCGCGCCAGAGCAGCTCGTTGATCCAGGTCTGCACGCCCGTACTGCCACTGTCGAATTCGCCCCGGTTGCTGGCCAGTGCACCGTGCAGGCACTGGCGAGGCGATATCACGCCGGCGGCCAGGTAAGGCGAAAGCTGGCTGGTACCAGGTTTGGCAGGTAGGTCACGCAGTTGCTGGTAGTCATCAATGGCTTCGTCGAGAAAGCGGGACAGCCGCCCCTGCGCCTGCGCTTCACCCGCTGGCCAGTGTTCACGCAGAGCGCGGGCGGGTGTTTCAAAACCGTCCACGTGTTGCGGAACAGGGTCGGCAGGGATGTGCAGCGGTGCCTGCCGCTTAACCCGGTGGGCCAACGCGGGCAGGCTGCGATGCAGGTGCTCCAGGCAGGTTTTCTTGAACTGGCTGAAAACCTGAAAATAATCGCCACTGCGGGTGAGGATGGTGCCCGGGCGGAAGAACAGCTGGTCGAGGTGGCTGTGTGCCTGAATGCCCGACTTTTCTAGCAGGGCGCGGGTGGCATCATCGCGGCGCTGCTCGTTGATGCCGTACTCTTCGTTCCAGTGAACGCTTGCCACCTGATGTTGGCGGCATACCTCCAGCACGGCTTGTGGTGCCTGCTCCCAGGTGTCTATCTTGCGGATCAGCAGGGGGATATTCAGGCCTTCCAGCGATTGGCGCAGGTCGCGCAGGCTGCGCAGCCAGAAATCGACTTTGCAGGCGGCGTCATCATGGGCCTGCCATTGCCCGGGGCTGATCAGCCACAGGGCGATGGTGGGTCCGCGCTCGGTGGCGGCGCTGAGCGCGGTGTTGTCATCGATGCGCAGGTCACTGCGCAGCCAGGTCAGGTGCATGGGGCATTCATCTCTACAGGCAGGCGGTCATGGGCTTGAAGCAAGCTCAATGCCACTTGCGGGGTGTCGAACAGGGCGAGGTTGGGCAACTTGAGGGCACGCAGCTGCGCTTCATGCAGCAACAGCGTCGGGCCGCCGGCCAGGATTGGCATGGGCAGGTTGTGCAGGGTGCGTTGCAGTGCCTTGCCATCGATGCGGGGCCCCAGGTGCAGAAGTACGGCGCGGGGGCTGAGCGTGCTGACGGCGCGTTGAAGGTGCGGGCCGGCAACGGGGTGCTCCAGCACCTCGACCGGGAACCCGTTGCTGGTGAACAGCCAGGCGCAAAGCCATAAACCGGGGCTGAAGACACGTTCACTGTCTTCCACCAGCAACACCGCAGGGCCCTGCAGCAGCTGGTTGTCATGGTAGACGCGGGCACCAAGCTTGCTGCGTAGCCAGCTGTGGAAAAACACCTGTTCCAGCTGCGCATTGAAGTAACTACGCCAGCGCAGGTCGAGGAGGTCGAGCAGCGGCAGCAGCAGTTGTTCGCACAGGGTAACGGCCGGGTACAGGGCCATGGCCTGGTTGAGCTGCTGGTCAAGGGCGCGCTGGGACAGGTTGGCAATGGCCTCGACCAGCTGGAATTGTCGGGCCTGCCAGTCACCTTTGGGCGGTGTGCCGGAGGGTTTGTCCAGCAGCTCGCGTACCTGGCCGACCGATGCTCCACGCTGCAGCCAGCCAAGGATTGCCTCGACCCGTTCCACCTGATCCAGCGGATACAGGCGATGCCCCTTGGCGGTGCGCTGCGGCTTGAGCAGGCCATACCGGCGCTCCCAGGCGCGCAGGGTGACCGGATTCACCCCAGTGCGACGGGCAAGTTCGCCGATGGGCAGCAAGGTTTCAGACTGCATTGCGCAAGCCCAGACTTTCCGGGTGCGGCTGCAGGTAGGCCTGTTGCAGCAGGTACGGGTCTGGATGCTTGCGCAAATGGTGCTTGAGCAGGGTCAGCGGTACCACCAGCGGCACCACGCCTTGCTGGTACTGGCTGATGATTGTCTGCAGCTCGGCTTTGTCTTGCTGCGTGAGGTTGTCCTTGAAATAGCCGCTGATGTGCTGCAGCACATTGCAATGGGTGCCGCGGCTGGCACAGCGTCTCAGGGCCTGCATCAGCTGGCTGAAGTAGCGTGGGCCGATGGTTTGTGGGTCGTCATCCTTGCTCATGCTGCCGAGCAGGCGGCCCAAGGTGCGGTAGGCCTGGGGGTTGTTGGCCATCACCAGGTATTTGTAACGCGAATGAAAGCGCACCAGGCTTCCACGGCTAAGGCCCTCGGCCAGCAGGCGCTGCCAGTCGGCGTAGGCGTACACGCGGCTGATGAAGTTCTCGCGCAGCACCGGGTCATGCAGGCGACCTTCTTCTTCCACAGGCAGGTCCGGGCGTCTTGCGCAGAACGCTTGGGCATACACGCCGCGCCCCCCCTGGATGGCCGGGTGGCCATTGTCCTGATACACCTTGACCCGCTCCAGGCCGCAAGAGGGCGATTTCTGCATGAAAATATAGCCGCAGATGCTGTCGAGCTCGGCGGCCATCTGCTCGCCATAGTTGCGTAGCGGGCCGGTCAGGTCCATGCCTGGGTTACGGGTACCGACCACTTCCGGTCGTTCGGGATTGCCGACGAGGCGGATCGGGTCGCGCGGTATGCCCAGGCCGATGGCAACTTCCGGGCACACCGGCAGCCAGTCGAAATGGGCGCCCAGTTGCGTACGGCACAGGTCTGAGGCCTTATGGCCGCCGTTGTAACGCACGCTGTGCCCGGTCAGGCAGGCGCTGATGGCGATACGCGGCTTGCTGTGGGCTGAAGTGTCGTGCATGGCTGTCTCCCGTAAACCTGTACGAGTCTAAAATCTTGTACAGGTTTATTCCAGCACAGCCCGGAAGTTATGCAAACTAGAATTTGTGTATGGCGCTAAATCATTCCAGGTGTTCGAGCAGTCTGCGCGCCGCTTCCTGGCCGCTGAGCCACGCGCCTTCGACTCGCCCGGACAGGCACCAGTCGCCGCAGGCATACAGGCCTTGGTCAGCATCGGCCAGTGCGCCCCACTCGTGATTGCTGCTGGGGCGCGCATAGAGCCAGCGGTGGGCCAGGGCGAAGTTAGGCGCCGGCACCACGCAGCCGACCAGCTCGGCAAACTCGCCCCACAGCTGTTCGATCACTTCTTCCTTGGGCAGGTCGATGTGCTGCCGGCTCCAGTCAGACGTGGCGTGCAGCACCCAGGTATCGAGTTGCTCATCGCGGCCGGGCTTGCTGCGGTTACGGGCCAGCCAGTCAAGCGGGTTGTCCTGCACGAAGCAGCCTTGCATCGGGGTGTCCAAAGGTGTCTGGAAGGCCAGGGCGACCGCCCACACAGGTTCCATTTGCACGCCCGCAGCCACCGCGGCAAGTTTTGGGGTGGAGGCCAGAAGTGGCGTGGCCTGCGGTGCCGGCACGGCAATCACCACCCGGCTGTAAGGGCCATGGCTGCAGCCTTCGGTGTCTTGCAGGTGCCAGTATTGCTTGCCACGGAACACCTCGGCGATACGGCAGCCGAAGTTCACCGTCACATCCTTGAGCAGGCCACGGGTAATGGCGCTCATGCGTGGCACGCCTACCCAGCGGGTCTGTTCGTCAGGGGAGGGAGTGAGCTCGCCATCACGGTAGTTGTACAGCTGTGGCTTCCACTGCTCGGCCCAGCCCGCGGCAACCCACTGTTGCACCTGCTCGACGAAGCGCCGGTCCCGGGCAGTGAAGTACTGGGCGCCGAGGTCCAGCGCGCCGGCCTCGCTGCGCTTGCTGGCCATGCGCCCGCCACTGCCGTGGCCTTTGTCGAACAGATGCACGGATTGCCCGGCCTTTTGTAGGGCCTGGGCGGCTGACAAGCCGGCGATACCGGCCCCGATGATGGCAATAGGTACTGTCATGATGGCCTCTTCAAACCTTGCTGTTAGCAGACTACGCTGTCAGGCAAACCTGTACAATCCAGAAATTCTGTATAAGGTTATACCGCTTTGGCGGTCAGGTTGGCCTATGTTTATCCGAGAGCGTCGGGTCAAAAAAGTGCCTTGATGTTAAAAATAGACCACCGCCGCATTCTGCGAGGACACAGCCATGCATATATTGCTGACAGGCGGCACCGGGTTGATTGGCAAGCATCTTTGCCAGTACTGGCTTGGCCAGGGGCACCGGCTTACGGTTTGGAGCCGGCGACCTGAACAGGTGGCGAAAATATGTGGCAGTGGCGTGCGTGGCATCGCCCGGCTGGAGCAACTGGAGGCGGACGATCACCTTGATGCGGTGGTCAACCTGGCCGGTGCGCCGATTGCCGATCGGCCCTGGACGGCTGCCCGGCGCAACCTGCTGTGGGCTAGCCGGGTCACCCTGACCGAGCAATTGCTGACTTGGTTGGGCACCCGTGAGCAACGCCCGGACGTGCTGATCTCCGGGTCTGCGGTGGGCTGGTACGGTGACGGTGGCGAACGCGAGCTGACCGAGGCTTCGCCACCGGTACGCGAAGATTTCGCCAGCCAGTTGTGCATTGCCTGGGAAGAAACGGCCCAGCGCTCCCTGGCACAGGGGATCCGCGTGGTGCTGGTGCGCACCGGGCTGGTGCTGGCCAGCGATGGCGGCTTTTTGTCGCGCCTGCGCGTGCCCTTCAAGCTGGGGCTGGGCGGGCCATTGGGTGATGGGCGGCAATGGATGCCGTGGGTCCATATAGACGATCAGGTCGCCCTGATTGATTTTCTCTTGCAGCAAAAGGATGCCAGCGGTCCTTATAATGCCTGCGCCCCGGAGCCGGTGCGTAACCGTGAGTTCGCCAGGCGCCTGGGCCGGGCCCTGCATCGGCCGGCGCTGCTGCCGGTGCCGTCATTGTTGCTCAAGGCTGGCCTGGGGGAGATGTCGACCTTGCTGCTGGGCGGCCAGCGGGCACGCCCGGTACGCTTGCTGGCGGCTGGCTTCACCTTCCGTTTCAACGATCTGCAATCGGCCCTGGACGACCTGTCCAGCCGCCTCTGACATAGGACGCTGCATGACCGATCACGCCCTGCTGCTGGTCAACCTGGGTTCTCCGGCATCCACCTCGGTTGCCGATGTGCGCCGCTACCTCAACCAGTTTCTGATGGACCCGTATGTTGTCGACCTGCCCTGGCCGGTGCGGCGCTTGCTGGTGTCGCTGATACTGCTCAAACGCCCGGAGCAGTCGGCGCATGCCTACGGCTCGATCTGGTGGGAGGAAGGCTCGCCGCTGGTGGTGCTGACCCGCCGTTTGCAGTCCGCAATGGTCGAGCACTGGCCCCATGGCCCGGTGGAGATTGCCATGCGCTATGGCCAGCCAGCCTTGCCCGAAGTGCTGGAACGCCTGGCAGCTCAAGGCGTGCGCAAGGTGACCTTGGCACCGCTTTATCCACAGTTTGCCGACAGTACCGTGACCACTGTGGTCGAGCTGACCAAACAGGTGGTCAACGAACGCCAGCTGCCGCTGCAGATGCGCGTGCTGCAGCCGTTCTACGAGCACCCTGAATACATCGAGGCGCTGGCTGCCAGCGCCCGGCCTTACCTGGAACAGGATTACGACCACCTGTTGCTGAGCTTCCATGGCTTGCCCGAGCGGCACTTGAAGAAGCTGTTTCCGAAGGGCAGCAAGCACGACCTGCGTACCGCCGATTGCTGTCACGGTGCATCCGCCGAGGTGCGTGCGGTGTGTTACCGCGGGCAATGCCTGGCTACGGCCAAAGCCTTTGCGCAGAGCATGGGCATACCGGATGGCAAATGGTCGGTATCGTTCCAGTCACGGCTGGGTCGGGACAAGTGGATCGAACCGTACACCGAGACGCGGCTGGATGAGCTGGCCAAGGCCGGTGTGAAAAAGTTGCTGGTGATGTGCCCGGCGTTCGTGGCCGATTGCATCGAGACGCTGGAAGAAATCGGTATGCGGGGCAGCGAACAGTTCGTCGAGGCTGGCGGGCGGGAGCTGGTGCTGGTGCCATGCCTGAATGATCACCCGGAGTGGGTGAGGGTGCTGGCGCAGATGTGCGAAAAGGCCTGACATTGCGGCTGCCTGTACCGGCCCTGTCGCCGGCAAGCCCGCTCCCACAGGAGCAACACAGTAGCTGAAGCCTGTGGTGTACCTGTGGGGGCGGGCCTGCTGGCGATAGGGGCGGTTCGGGTTAAAGCCGGATCAAGGCAAGTGATCATCCAGCTGCTTGTGCTTCCATCCATCATTACCCGGCAGGATCAGGTTCAAGGCAATCGCCACGATGGCGCACAGGGCGATGCCCTTCAGGCCCCAGTCGTCCGGGCCGTCACCGCTGCCGATCAGTACGCCGCCGATACCAAACACCAAGGTTACCGACACGATCACCAGGTTGCGCGCTTCGGCCAGGTCGATCTTGTGGCGGATCATGGTGTTCATGCCCACCGCCGCGATCGAACCAAACAGCAGGCACAGAATACCGCCCATCACTGGCACCGGGATGCTTTGCAGCAGCGCGCCGAACTTGCCGATGAACGCCAGGGTAATGGCGAAGACCGCCGCCCAGGTCATGATCTTCGGGTTGTAGTTCTTGGTCAGCATCACCGCGCCAGTCACTTCGGCGTAGGTGGTGTTTGGCGGGCCGCCGAACAGGCCGGCCGCCGTGGTGGCCAGGCCGTCACCTAGCAAGGTACGGTGCAGGCCAGGCTTTTTCAGGTAGTCACGGCCGGTCACGCTACCGACCGCGATCACCCCGCCGATGTGCTCGATGGCCGGCGCCAGGGCAACCGGGACGATGAACAGGATGGCCTGCCAGTTGAACGCCGGTGCGGTGAAATTGGGGATTTCCAGCCACGGTGCGGCGGCTATCCGGGCCGTGTCGACCACGCCAAAGGCGAACGACAGGGCAAAGCCCACCAGCACGCCGGAGATGATCGGGACCAGGCGGAAAATACCTTTGCCGAACACGGCGACGATCAAGGTTGTCAGCAGGGCTGGCATGGAGATCAGCATGGCGGTCTTGTAGGGCATCAACGCAACGCCGTCCCCACCCTTGCCCATTGCCATGTTGGCGGCAATCGGTGCCATGGCCAGGCCGATGGAGATGATCACCGGGCCGATCACCACAGGCGGCAGCATGCGGTCGATAAAACCGGTGCCTTTGATTTTTACCATCAGGCCCATGAAGGTGTACACGAAACCTGCAGCCATCACGCCGCCCATGGTCTCGGCCAGGCCGAACTGGCCCTTGGCGAGGATGATCGGGGTGATGAAGGCAAAGCTGGAGGCCAGGAAAACCGGTACCTGGCGGCCGGTAACCAGCTGGAACAGCAGCGTGCCGATGCCGGCGGTGAACAACGCGACGTTCGGGTCGAGGCCGGTGATCAGTGGCATCAGCACCAACGCGCCAAATGCCACGAAGAGCATCTGCGCGCCCGAAACGACCTGGCGCCAGAGCGGGTCGTTGAAGCCGTCCTGCATGGTCAGGCGTCCTTTTGCTTGGTGCCGAAGATCTTGTCACCGGCATCGCCCAGGCCCGGCACGATGTAGCCGTGTTCGTTCAGGCGCTGATCGATCGAGGCGGTGTAGATCTTCACGTCCGGGTGGGCTTTTTCCACCACGTCGATGCCTTCTGGCGCGGCGACCAGGACCATGGCCCGGATCTCTTTGCAGCCGGCCTTTTTCAGCAGGTCGATGGTGGCGACCATCGAACCGCCGGTGGCCAGCATCGGGTCGATGATCAGGGCCAGGCGCTGGTTGATGTCCGGCGCGAGTTTTTCCAGGTAGGTATGGGCTTCGAGGGTTTCTTCGTTGCGGGCAACGCCGACGGCACTGACCTTGGCACCCGGGATCAGGCTGAGCACGCCGTCGAGCATGCCGATGCCGGCGCGCAGGATGGGGACTACCGTGATCTTCTTGCCGGCAATTTTTTCAACTTGCACCTTGCCACACCAGCCGTCGATCTCGTAGGTTTCGAGTGGCAGGTCCTGGGTGGCTTCATAGGTCAGGAGCGCGCCGACTTCCTGGGCGAGTTCGCGAAAATTCTTGGTGCTGATATCGGCACGGCGCATCAGGCCGAGCTTGTGGCGGATCAGCGGGTGGCGGATCTCACGAGTGGGCATAGGGGGCTCCGAAAGGCGGGCAAAAAAACCGCGCTAGATTAATCTATTCAACCTGTGCTGTCGTCTGGTCATTTTGGACGTTAGTCCATAAATGCTTGATCTGGGACGAGCGGATGCGTACCTTTGCCCGCTTTTCCAAAATGCACCCCCGGAGAGCGCCATGTCCGCCGATCTCGAGCACATCCGTCAAGTCATGCGTGAAGCTGACTGCCTGTACACCGAAGCCGAAGTCGAAGCGGCTATCGCCAACGTCGGCGAGCAGATCTGCAAGGACCTGCACGACAAGAACCCGGTGGTGTTCTGCGTGATGAACGGTGGCCTTATCTTCTCCGGCAAACTGCTGACCCACTTGCAGTTCCCGCTCGAAGCTTCGTACCTGCACGCCACCCGCTACCGCAACCAGACCAGCGGCGGTGAGCTGTTCTGGAAGGCCAAGCCGGAAGTGTCGTTCATCGACCGTGATGTGCTGATCGTCGACGACATCCTCGACGAAGGCCACACCCTCAGCGCCATCATCGAGTTCTGCAAGCATGCCGGCGCACGCTCGGTGTACACCGCGGTGCTGATCGACAAGGACCACGACCGCAAGGCCAGCCCGGACCTCAAGGCCAACTACGTGGGCCTGCCGTGTGTCGACCGCTACATCTTCGGTTACGGTATGGATTACAAAGGCTACTGGCGCAATGCCAACGGCATTTTCGCCGTCAAGGGGCTGTAATCAAGCGCCGCCCTGCATGCTAGAGTGCTCCTTCATTCAAGGAGCCTCACATGCGTGCGATTCTTCCCCTCCTGTTGGCGGTCAGCCTGCCACTGGCCGCCGCACCGCTGCACAGCCAGTTCCTGCCGCCTGACGACCAGTCACTGCGCCAGGAAGCGCCGACCGGCCAGCAACTGCTGCAAGTGACCGATTACTCGGTGGTGGTGGGGGCCCAGCGCCAGTCCGACCAGCAGCCTATCCCGATCACCTCTTCGTTGCAGGTGCGCCTGAAGGGAAAGCCATTGAGCAAAGGTGCGACCATCGCCCAGGTGCTGCTGACCTTCGATGGCGAAGCGGCCAAGAGCCTGAAGAAGCCTGTGTATGACGAAAAAAGCCGCACCTTGAGCCTGAATTACCCGGTCAGTGACTACCGGGTGATCATGGACCTGCTACGCAACGAAACCTTGTATGTGCAGTTTCTCACCTACGGCAATGGTCACATCTGGGCCGACCTGCACACTGGTACCGTACGTACGCGTTGAGGCACGCGGCCTGCGAGGGGTAAACTGCCGGCCTTCGAAATCCCGTGATGGTCCAGTTGGAGTCGGCAATGCGTAAAGACAAGAAACAGGTAATCGGCGACGAAATCAGCGACGACTACATCAAGTCGTTCCTTCAGTTCGAACCGGCCGATGGTGTGACCTCGCCGTCGCTGCACAAGCTGGTCAAGGCCTACCGTGGGCTGCGCGTAGACGATTTCGAGCGCTTTGTCGGCTTCTTTGTCGAAGCTGGCCTGGACCTGGATGGCCAGGACGAGCACGGTAAAACCTTCGTTGAGCAGATCGCCGACCAGCGCAATGCGCCTGAGTACATCGAGATCATCGACCGCGCCCGCGGTTGATAGAGATCCAGGCACAAAAAAACGCCCCGAGGGGCGTTTTTTCGTTACCGGTCGGTTCAGGCGTAATGCTTGGCCGCCGGGCTGCTTTCCACCAGGTCCAGCGCCACGTCGTTTTCGGCACTGATCTTGTGGTACAGGGCAGCATCGGTTGCCAACGTTTTCTCGCGCGCCGGGAAGATTTCCTTGAGCTTGGCAGCCCAGGCACCCTTGGCCTGCTCGGGGAAGCAGCGTTCGATCAGTTCCAGCATGATCGACACGGTCACCGAAGCGCCTGGCGAGGCACCGAGCAGTGCGGCCAGGCTGCCGTCCTGGGCCGAGACCAGCTCGGTACCGAACTGCAGCACACCGCCTTTTTTCGGGTCCTTCTTGATGATCTGCACGCGCTGACCAGCCACTTCCAGGCGCCAGTCTTCGGCCTTGGCCTGCGGATAGAAGCGACGCAGGGCTTCCAGGCGCTGCTCCATCGACTGCATCACTTCGCTGACCAGGTACTTGGTCAGGTCCATGTTGTCACGGGCCACGGCCAGCATCGGGCCGATGTTACCCATGCGCACCGACAGCGGCAGGTCCATCAGCGAACCGTGCTTGAGGAACTTGGTGGTGAAACCGGCGTACGGGCCGAACAGCAACGAAGTCTTGCCGTCCACAACGCGAGTATCCAAGTGCGGTACCGACATCGGCGGGGCGCCCACGGCGGCCTGGCTGTAGACCTTGGCCTGGTGCTGTTTGACGATTTCCGGGTTGTCGCAACGCAGCCACTGGCCGCTGACCGGGAAGCCGCCAAAGCCTTTGCTTTCCGGGATGCCGGACGCCTGCAGCAGCGGCAGGGCCGCGCCACCGGCACCGAGGAAGACAAAGCGAGCGTCGACTTCGCGGCTGCCGCCGCTGTTGACGTCCTTGATGCTCACGGTCCAGCCGCTGCCGTTACGGCGCAGGCCGACGACCTTCTTGCTGTACTTCACCTGCGCGTCCGGCGAGTCGCCCAGCAGCTTGAGCAGCTTGTTGGTCAGGGCGCCGAAGTTGACGTCGGTGCCTTTGGCTACACGGGTAGCTGCAATGTGCTGGTCGGCTGGGCGGCCAGGCATCATCAGCGGCATCCAGTCGTTCATCACCGCCTTGTCTTCGGTGTATTCCATCTCGGCGAAGGCATGGTGCTGCTTGAGCAGCTCGAAGCGCTTCTTGAGGAAGGAAACACCCTTGTCACCCTCGACGTAGCTCAGGTGCGGGACAGGGTTGATGAATGCACGCGCCGAGCCGAAGTTGCCCTTCTTGCTCAGGTAAGCCCAGAACTGGCGCGAAACCTCGAACTGGGCGTTGATGTGCACGGCCTTCTTGATGTCGATGCTGCCATCGGCGGCCTGGGGCGTGTAGTTAAGCTCGCACAGACCAGCGTGGCCGGTACCTGCGTTGTTCCAGGGGTTGGAGCTTTCCGCGGCTCCGGAGTCCATCGCCTCGACGACCTCAAGCTTCAGGGTCGGGTCAAGCTCCTTCAGCAGTACGGCCAGGGTGGCACTCATGATGCCCGCGCCTACCAGTACTACATCAACCGATTCGTTCTGCGCCATTTAACGCGTCTCCACAATCTACAGCTACCTAATTGACAGCATAGGACCTGGGGTAGCCAGGGTCGCCATGTCCGACTTTTCGCAGTTCTTGCAACTTCCGCGGACACCGCCAATCAGTCTTCGGGTTCAGCTATTGAACGCCGTTTGCCACGGGTGCGGCAATTCGACTTATGGTCAAGGTGTCGTGCGTGCGTTATGGAACGGTTCAGACACTCATACGGGATGAGCGCAGTTGCCGCCTGTTCAGGGCTGTTCGGGACACATCTGCCGCTTTTGCACATGCCAGACTGTTCATTTGCTCGCCACACTCTTGTGAAGTTGTGAAAACCGTTTTTTCACGCTCTTTTGGAGACGTGAACCTCAAAAGGGGACTGCGCGATGGCAACCCGCAGGTTCATGCAGTGTGAAGGGCCGGAAAAGCAGGCACGACAGCCGATGCAAGACCTGAGTGGAAGGCTCTCTGTGGGCGAAGCGGTGAAGTTGCCGGGGTCAATCGGCGAGTGCGGGGCCCGATCAGGAGACGTCCTTATAATCGGGGGGAGATTATAGCGATGTCGCGGGCAGAAATGTCGCCATTCGTGGTTTTTATTGCAGCGTTTGTCAGGCCGCGAGGATGCGCTGGTGCCAGCGGCGGCTTGCGCGCGCGCAAACCCTGGCGTCGGCGGGCAGTTCGCGACCCAGCCAGGCCAGCTGGATTTCACTGACCTGAACCCAGCCGCTGCCGCTCGGTACCTGGCTGCATTGCTTGAAGGCCAGGCATTTGCCTTGGGCATCGAGGCGGGCGTAGGCGGTGTGGCGCGGGCGTTGGAAGAGCAGAGTCCAGAGCGAGGCCATGGCGGCGAGTCCTTTGCGTGAGGGCTTGGCGCAAGGATAAGGGCGTGGCCATGAAACGATTGTGACAAGCGGGTCGGGCCGATGACTGGTCTGTGCCTGGCTAGGTATACTGTGGGCCTTTGCCGCATTTTCTGGAGAAACGCGCATGTTGCAACGTCTGTTGTTCGGTTTGATCGCCGTGGCCAGCCTCAGCCTGGTCGGTTGTGCCCACAGCCCGCAACAACTTAACCCGCAACCCACGCTCAAGGCTCAGCTCGCCCCGGTGGGCCACGGCCAGCCGGTCGTGGTCCGGGTGGTTGACGGCCGGCCTTCGCAATCCTTGGGTACCCGTGGTGGCATGTACCCCGAGACCAGCACCATCAGCGTCAGCGGTAATGACGTGGTGCCCAAGCTGCAGGCCCAGGCCGAAGCTGCTGTGCGTCTGCTCGGCTTCACCCCTACGCCGAACGCCTCTGGTGCACCCCAGCTGACCGTGACCCTGGCCGAGCTGAAATATCAGTCGCCCAAAGACAACCTGTACGTGACCGAGGCCACCATCGGCGCCACGTTCCGTGCCGACGTGCGCAATGGCGGCCGTAGCTACAGCGGCCGTTACGGCGCTTCGCTGGACCAGCGTTTCGGCATGGCGCCGAACCAGGACACCAACACCCAGCTGGTGGGCGATGTGCTGAGCGATGCCCTGACCCGCCTGTTCAAAGACCCGACCATCGGGCAGGTACTGGGCCAGTAAGCGTTTGGCTGCATGAAAAAACCCGCTCCCTGTGTCAGGTAGCGGGTTTTTTGTTGCCTGTGCTGGCCTCTTCGCGGGTAAACCCGCGAAGAGGCCGGTTCAGGCTTACGCTGCTTCTACGTAGAAATCCAGCAAGCTGAAGCCCGTCCCGGCATCCACCTCCGGCAAATCTTCATGCACATGCCCGCCCAATGCACAGTAGACCAGCCACTGGCGGTCCTGCACATTGATGGCAAAACCATCGATCAAAGCCTGTTGTTCATCGCTCTGGGCAACGAGGTAGAGGCGGTCCTGGTTTTCGGCGTGCAACATGAACAAGCTCCGGGTCATGAAAGGCCGACAGGGTGGCCTGTTCAGATGACGAGCGGATGACAGATGAAATTTAATGACAGTTTGTCGCCCATACCGGGCGCGGGGCAGCGAGTTGGGTAGAATGCGGGCCTTTGCCGCTTCTCACACCGAGGTTGCGTGATGTCCTTGCAAGTGCTCTGGGGGTTTCTGGCCGCCCATCCCACCAAGTTGATCAACCTGCTGGCGCTGCTGCTGACCTGCCCAGGCGGGTTGCTGCTGCACAGTGCCCGGCGACGCGAGGCCGAGACCCGCGAATACATGGCTGTGGAGGAGGGGGTGGTGGACGCGTTCGACCTGCGGGTGCCACGCTACTTCTACATTCTTGGTTTTTCGTGCCTGGCGATGGCGTTGCTGTTGTCCTGGTTCAGTACCTGGGTCTGAGAACCATTGGGGCCGCGTTGCGGCCCATCGCGACACAAGGCCGCTCCCACAGGGAATTGCGTACTCCTTGTGGGAGCGGCCTTGTGTCGCGATTGGGCTGCAACGCAGCCCCCGGGATCGATCAGGCTACAGGTGCCTGCTGCCTGACCTGGTACTGGTTACGCACTGGCGTCGCATACTGCAGCACCAGGTAAGGCCGCTGCTCTTCGGGGCAGGCATCCAGCCGACGCTGCCATTCTTCCTTGGCCTTGGCCAGCTCGTCCGCCGGGAACACCTTCTCGGCACTCGGCACCTGCAACGCTTCGTCCTTGCCTTCCCACATCGCATAGGCCAGGTAGTGCACCGGGAACAGGCGGTAACCGCCAAGGATCTGCCGGTCGATTTCCGCTGCCAGCTGCTTGGTATCCTCGTGGTACGCGGTCACCGGCGCGGTGAAGTTGATGTGCACGCGGCCCTTGTAGCCGGTAATGCCCTTGGCGATGCTGTTGTCATCCTCGCCTGGTGCCTTCGTGTAGGTACCGGTAGTGGCGCGGATGTACAGCTCGCGGGCCTTGGCCTGGTCACACGGATCATATTCGTAGCTGATCGACACCGGCGTCAGGTTGAGGCTCTGGATCACCGCACCGAACGGCTCGTCCTTACGGCTCATGTGGAACATCTTGAGGATCGCCGAATCGGTACGGTCGTCACCGTCCTTGGCGCGGCCTTCGGCCTGGGCGATCCAGATCGATGTGGCGTCGTTGCGGATCGAGTGGTTGATGTAGGCCGAGAGCAACTGGTAAGCCGCCAGCTTCTCGCGGCGCCCGCTGATCGAGCGGTGCACGATGAAGCTTTTGTTCAGGCGCATCATGTCGCTGACAAAGGGCTTTTGCAGCAGGTTGTCACCAATGGCAATGCGCGGGGTGGGCAAGCCTGCGTGGTACACCGCGTAGTTGACAAAGGCCGGGTCCATGACGATGTCACGGTGGTTGGCCAGGAACAGGTAGGCGGTGCCTGCCTTGAGCTGTTCCACGCCCGAATAAGTAACGCCGTCGGTGGCGCGGTCGATGGTCTGGTCGACGTAGTACTCGACTTTGTCCTGCAAGGTCGAAACGCAGGTGACGCCGGCAAACTCCTTGCGCAGGCGGCGGGCAATCAGCGGCTTGAGCAACCAGCCGAGAGCACCGGCCGCACGCGGGAAGCGGAAGTGGGTGAGGATATCGAGGAATGCCGGGTCGCTGAGCAGGCGTGCCAGGACGGCAGGGACCTCAGCGTCGTCGTACGGTCGGATGGCATCGAATTCGCCCATCATGCTCTCTTGTTGGAAACGGCTAGGGTAATAGGTAGGGGCGGGCTCCGAAAAACGGCTCGGACACACACAGGCCCTGTAAACAGACCGGCAATTATACGCATAAGTCACCCCGGAGGCCGCGATGCTGGAAACTGCCAACTACGATTGCCCTTATTGTGGCGAAGAAATCGAAACCACGGTGGACCTGTCCGGTGGCGATCAGGAGTACTTCGAGGACTGTCAGGTGTGCTGCAAGCCTGTCCGCTTCTTGCTGCAGGTGCATGGCGAGGAATGGATGCTGGATGTCTTCGGTGAGAATGACTGATGCGACGGATCTACGAACCTGAAAACCTGCTCGAGGCCGAAATGCTGCTCGGTATGCTGGCCAGTGAGGGCATCAACGTGCAGCTGGTGGGCCGTGACTTGATGGGGGGCGTAGGCGAACTGCCCCTGCAAGGTCTGTTGGGGCTTGCGGTGGCGGATGAGCAGGCCGAGTACGCACGGCAGCTGATCGATGCGTACAATGATGCCCAGCCACTGGTTGGCGACGAACCGGAGAGCTTCCCCGGTACCTTGATCTGCTAGGTTCTGAATTCGCCCATGTGTGGACGTTATGCCCTGTTTCGCTGGCCCCAGGCGCTTGCCAGCCTGCCTGGCTTCCCCCAAGGCCAGCCGGCCCAATGGAACATTTCACCCGGGGCTTCGGTGCTGATCCAGCGCCAGCTCGAGGGCCAGCAGCAAGTGGCCAAGGCGCGCTGGGGGCTTACCCCGGCCTGGCTCACTGACCTGTCCCGCACACCTGCCCACGCCCGCGCCGAAACCCTGGCCGAGCAGCCGATGTTTCGCGATGCCTTTCGCCAGCGTCGCTGCCTGATGCCGGCCAACGGCTTTTACGAGTGGCGTGGCAGCGTGCGTAAACGCCCGTACTGGTTGACCCCGGGGGAGGGCTCGTCGCTGTATTTTGCAGCGGTGTGGGAGGCCTATCCGGTGCAGGACCAAGTGTGGCTGAGCTGTGCTGTGGTGACCCAGGCAGCCATGAACCAGCGTCGGCCGCTGATACTGGACGAGGCCGCGCAGGCGGCGTGGCTTGACCCGGATACGCCGATCACCCGCTTGCACGAGTTGCTGGCCAGCCCCTCGGCAATATTGCGAGAGCGGGCCTTGGCCAATTTCGTCAATGACCCGAAACTGGATGCGCCGGAGTGTTTGACGCCGTTATGACTGTAGTGGACTGCCTATAACGCCTAGTATTTCTGCTAGTTGACCACCTCCAGGGCCCGCCATAAGGTTGATCGTACCTACTTGGTGCAGCTGTTGAGGGGATTGATGATGAAAAATAATGCATTGTCAGGCCAGGAAAAACTTGCTGTTTCGTCTGCGCTCACGGCATTCAGGGTTTTACCTTCGACGGATTCAGATACAAGAGTCTTTGGCCGTTGGTTCGGTTATGCTGATTTTCAGCCCACGGGCATCTTCCTCGAGCCCAGAGGTTATGTCCGGTATCAATTCTCGCTGCCGCCTAGGGCAAACGTGAAGATGCAACTCCTCGTCGGAACTCCCGGCTTCAATACACAAGGCTCCGAGACTGAATGCCCTCGTACCCATGAAATGCCAGAATACCCTGGAATCGTCACTGATCCGGAAGGCGGGTTATTATGGGTGCGGGTAATACCTGATGGGGTGGGCCCGACCGTCGAGGAGGTAACGATTAATTTTGAATGCATTGCTAACTCACATCGAGTACCTGTATTTATACAAGGCGAAACGTCCGTAGATCAGTGGGGCCAGATGCTTGAGGCTGCCAAGGAGCATGGGCGAGCGCCAGTGCAGCTCATGAGTGATAAAGTTGTTATCACTGCGTGGTGGGAGACGGCTTATGCCTATAAGAGTCACGATCCCTCGGCTGTATTAGACGAATACAAAGAAATTCTAAGAGTTGAAAATGAAATCGGTGCAATTGGTTATGGTGCGGAACAAGAACCACCCAGTCCGCTGCGCATATTGGTCTCGGAGAAGGAAAGTGGCAACCCTAATGCCACTCACTATCGAATAAGTCTACCGCAATACGGCAGGTCGCTACTGACTCCCGACGGTGTGCGCGGCGACTGGGGAATCTGGCATGAGTTGGGTCATATGCAGCACCAAATTTCATGGAGCGCAAATGCGTTGACTGAGAATTCCGTCAATATATTTTCCCTTGCAGTGCAGCGCGCGCAAAAAAAATATTCAAGGGTGGTGCCTTACGACCGTGAAGCGCATGTCTTTTTAAATAGTTCCGATCCGAATAAGAAGTTTGAAGACAATGACGAGTTTGTCCGCCTCATCATGTGGGAGCAATTGAGGACAGCTTACGGCGACGCGTTCTTTCATCGGCTCCATCGGGAAAGCCGTAGTCATGGCAACCATGAACCTGGCCAGGGTGACGCTCAATACCGTCATTACTTCATGGTCACCAGCGCATGGGCTGCGCAGCACGATCTCACAACATTCTTCACTCGATGGGGTTGGCATCCAACCTCGCGCACACTTGATGCGATCCGAGATTTGAGGCTGCCTATGCCAGAGCCGGACCCGTCCACCCTCCACGTGAAGGCCGAAACGCAGATCGACGCAGTTGAACCGCATTCAGATGGTATCGAAATAAGGGGGGTTGCCCGCCCTGGGAGCCGCCTGAAAACCACCAATGATCCTGATATGGGTTGGTATGACCCAGAAGGCGGGATTACCTACGCCAACGCTTCAGGCGATTTTTCTGTGGTCACTCGAAGGTTGGTCGATGGCAACGCAGTGGTCAAATCCTATGACCCGCAAACAGGAGAGGCGTTGGGCGAGTCGAACCATGTGCCAGTGAACCTGCAGGGCACGGCTGCGGAATTCTCTTGCTGTACGGAACATGAAACCGGTGCCGATCATTGACTTTCGGTGATAGTCGATAACTGGGGCTAGTGGCAGTCATCACGCCAGCGAAACGCCGGTGTGATGCATTACAAGACAAGCTGCCTACGCGCGATCGGGTGTGGGCGCAGGTGTACCCGGATGTGAAGAATCTTCCCTACGGCTATAGCGGGCACTGGCGACTCGGCCTAGGATACGGCGCATGTAAAAAGGGAGTGTTTTCATGCGTAAGTCTTTTGTCGTCAGCCTGCTCAGTGCTGGCATCCTGCTGGCCGGCTGCCAGGCAGTGAACACCACCAGCGGCGGTGCCGTTGGCGTCGAGCGCCAGCAGTACATGTTCAGCATGCTCTCGACCGATGAGGTCAACCAGATGTACGCCCAGTCTTACCAGCAGACCCTGGGTGAGGCATCGAGCAAGGGTGTGCTCGACAAGTCCAGCGCCGATGCCAAGCGTGTGCAGGCGATCGCCAGCCGCCTGATCGCCCAGGCGCCCAAGTTCCGCCCGGATGCCGCGCAATGGAACTGGGAGGTAAACGTCATCAAAAGCGACGAGCTCAACGCCAACTGCGGCCCGGGCGGCAAGATCATCGTCTACACCGGGCTGATCGATCAGCTCAAGCTCACCGATGCGGAAATTGCCGCAGTGGTGGGGCACGAGATTGCCCACGCCTTGCGTGAGCACAGCCGCGAGGCCATGTCCAAGGCGTATGGCGTGGAAATGGCCCGCCAGGGTGCCGGCGCCATTTTCGGCCTCGGCCAAGGCAGCATGGCCATGGCCGACACGGTGGTGAACTACGCCATGACCCTGCCCAACAGCCGGGCCAACGAGAACGAGGCCGACCTGATCGGCCTGGAGCTGTCGGCGCGTGCCGGTTACGACCCGAATGCCGCGATCACCTTGTGGAACAAGATGAGCAAGGCTTCCGAAGGTGCACCGCCCGAGTTCATGAGTACTCACCCGGCATCCGCGAGCCGTATTGCTTCGCTGCAGGCGGCGATTCCGAAGGTGATGCCGCTGTATCAGGCGGCAAAGCAGTAAGACCGCAAGGGGGCTGCTTTGCAGCCCCTTCAGCATTTAGCCAACCCAGCCACTGGCTTTCATCGCCGAGTACACGGCCACAATTGCCAGCACGAAGAACGCTGTGGCCGCCAGGCGACGGATCAGGGTCAACGGCAGTTTGTCTGCTGCAAAGTTACCCGCAAGAACCACCGGCACGTTGGCAATCAGCATGCCCAGCGTGGTGCCGATAATGACCATGATCAGGTGCGGGTACTGCGCCGCCAGCATGACGGTGGCGACTTGGGTCTTGTCACCGATTTCGGCCAGGAAAAACGCGATCAGCGTAGTCAGGAACGGCCCGAAGCGGCGCGCCGGGTTCTCGTCGTCATCCATCTTGTCCGGCACCAGGGTCCACAGTGCAGTGGCGGTGAAGCTCGCGGCGAGGATCCAGTGCAATGCCGAGTCGCTGAAGAAGCTGCCGAACCAGGCGCCCACGGCACCGGCCGCAGCATGGTTGGCCAGGGTGGCGGCGATGATGCCGGCGATGATCGGCCACGGCTTGCGGAAGCGGGCAGCGAGAATGAGCGCGAGCAGTTGCGTCTTGTCGCCGATTTCGGCGAGGGCAACGATAGCGGTGGGGACCAACAGAGATTCCAGCATCAGGATTCCTACGGGGGCGGGTCGACACGGCTATGACACGTACAGCCTCCCCGCCCCGGGTAAGGTGTGCGTGTCATAGGTCTTGTCAAACCCTGGATCCGTCTTTGCGGATCTCTCCATGCGTGCTGGCATGGTGGGTCGCACGCGCCATGGTCTGTTGACCAAGTATGTTGACGCGTACCGGGCGAGCAGGGTGCTCGCGGGAGACTACTCCCCTAGGACGGTGCGGATTCTGCCTAGGCAAAACGCTTTCGGCAAGCGCTGTTTTTATCCGTGTGTTGCCTGATAGATACGGAAACCGTCAGCGTCGTCGCGCACCTGGCAGTTGCCCAGCGCCCCTTCGATCAGCGGCTGGTAGCGCAGGAAGCTGTTGGCAACAAGGCGCATTTCACCGCCTTTTCGCAGATGAACGGCCGATTTTTTCAGCAGATTTTCCGAAGCCTGGTAGTTGGTGTGCACCCCGGTGTGAAACGGCGGGTTACTCAAAATCAGGCTCAGTTCGGTGGGGGCCGCGTCGATACCATCACCGCTGATAACGTCGCCTTCCAGGCCGTTGGCAGCCAGCGTCAGGCGGCTGGCCGCGACGGCGAAGGCATCCACGTCAAGCAGCGTGACCCGGCTTTGCGGATAGCGGCGCTTGACCGTTGCGCCCAATATCCCGGCGCCACAGCCAAAGTCCAGTACATGCCCGCTCGGCAGGCCGTCGAGGTGCTTGAGCAGCAGGGCCGTACCGCGATCAAGGCGCCCATGACTGAATACGCCAGGCAGGCTGACCACTTGCAACGGGCCGTCCTCCAGGGCCAGCTCGAAGCGTTCGGCCAGGCTTTCCAGCGGTTTGGCCACGGGCGCCTGCTCGATCGTGACTTGCCACAGCTGGCAGTGCCGGGCGCTGTCCAGCTTGCGCGGCCTGCCAAAGGCCTGCAGCTGTTTGGCCGCGCCTTCGATGCCGCCGCGTTTTTCGCCAACCAGGTACAGCTCACCGCCGGCCAGGCGCGACGCCAGGGCATTGAGCAGGTAGGCAGCCAGTTCACGGGACTTGGGCAGGAACAGCACGGCGCTGTCGAAGGCCACCTCGGGTGGCTCGACACCATAGTGGCTGCGACCGGCAAAGCGGCTGTCGAGCATGGCGTGATCGCCCGCATGCCATGTCCAGGCCTGGGCCTGCGGCAATTGGCCGAGCAGGCCATCGGCGGGGGCGCCGGCGATCAGCAGCGGGCCCTGGAACAGCTCTGCCTGGCGGAGCAATACTTCACTGCGCGGGTCCATGGACGACGCCTCCTGAAAAAGTGGCGCAGTGTAGCAGAGGCGGGCGCCCCGCTCAGCTGACCACGCGGCGCGGCTGACCGGCGAAGAAGGCCTGGGCGTTTTCACTGAGCTGGCCGACGATGCGTTGGCGCGACTCCACTGCCCCCCAGGCGCTGTGCGGGGTGATGATCAGCCGCGGGATGCCGGGTTCGAGCAACGGGTTGCCGTTGACCGGCGGCTCCACGCTCAGCACGTCGGTGGCCGCGCCGCCCAGGTGGCCACTGCGCAGGGCATCGGCCAGTGCCTGCTCGTCGATCAGGCCGCCACGGGCGGTGTTGACCACCAGGGCACCGGGCTTGAGCAGGGCCAGTTCGCGGGCACCAAGCATGTGCCGGGTGTGCTCGTTCAGCGGGCAGTGCAGGGTCAGGGCATCGATTTGTGGCAGCAGTTCGTCCAGCGGCAGGCGGTCGGCGCGCTCCGGGCGGCCAGGTATTTGCCCGCTGAGCACGCGCATGCCGAACGCTTCGGCCAGCCGCGCCACTGCGCCGCCCAGTTCGCCGTGGCCGAGCAGGCCGAGGGTTTTGCCTTCCAGCTCGACGATGGGGAAGTCCAGCAGGCAGAACTGGCTGGCCTTGGCCCACTGGCCGTCGGCTACCGCCTGGTTGTAGTCGCACAGGCGAGTGGCCAGGGCCAGCAGCAGGGCGAGGGTATGCTGCGCGACGGACGGTGTGCCATAGCCCTGGCAGTTGCATACCGTGATGCCTTGGGCTCGCGCTGCTGCCAGGTCGACATTGTTGGTGCCGGTGGCAGCGACCAGAATCAGCTTGAGCTGTGGGTTGGCGGCCAGGGTCGCGGCGTCGAGCATGACCTTGTTGCTGACCACCGCCACGGCGCCCTGCAGACGCTGGCTTACCTGGTCAGGGCGGGTTGCATCGAACAGCTCGAGTTCATCGAACTGGCTTCGTAGCGGGGAAAGGTCGAGGTCACCAAGGTCCAGGGACTGGTGATCGAGAAACACGGCGCGACGCGGGCTGGGCATCAGTAAGGCTCCGTTGGCAGGGCAGGGATGATCCATCCCCCGGACAATGCCACTCATACCCCGCGCAGCCAAATCATTCCTTCGGCTGATTTAGCCGTCACATTCGCGAACTACAGTAGTTCCCAGACTTTTCCGGCCCGCTTTTCAGAAAAGGGATACCCATGCTGCAGACCCGCATCATCAAGCCCACCGAGGGCGCCTACGACTACCCGCTGCTGATCAAACGCCTTTTGATGTCCGGCAGCCGTTATGAAAAAACCCGCGAAATCGTCTACCGCGACCAGTTGCGCCTGACCTACCTACAGCTCAACGAACGCATCGCGCGCCTGGCCAATGTGCTGACCGAGGCCGGGGTAAAGGCCGGTGACACTGTGGCGGTAATGGACTGGGACAGCCACCGCTATCTGGAGTGCATGTTCGCCATCCCGATGATCGGCGCCATTGTGCACACCATCAACGTGCGCCTGTCGCCCGAGCAGATCCTCTACACCATGAACCACGCCGAAGACCGCGTGGTGCTGGTCAACAGCGATTTTGTCGGCCTCTACCAGGCCATTGCCGGGCAACTGACCACCGTTGACAAGACCCTGCTGCTGACCGATGGCCCGGACAAGACTGCCGAGCTGCCCGGCCTGGTGGGTGAGTATGAGCAGCTGCTGGCAGCCGCCAGCCCCCGCTACGATTTCCCGGAATTCGATGAAAACTCGGTGGCCACCACCTTCTACACCACCGGCACCACCGGCAACCCCAAGGGTGTGTACTTCACCCACCGGCAGCTGGTACTGCACACCCTGGCCGAAGCTTCGGTCACCGGCAGCATCGACAGCGTACGCCTGCTGGGCAGCAACGATGTGTACATGCCCATCACGCCGATGTTCCATGTACATGCCTGGGGCATTCCCTACGCTGCCACCATGCTTGGCATGAAACAGGTATACCCGGGGCGCTACGAGCCAGACATGCTGGTCAAGCTGTGGCGCGAAGAAAAGGTCACGTTCTCCCACTGCGTGCCGACCATTTTGCAGATGCTGCTCAACTGCCCGACCTCGCAAGGGCAGGACTTCGGCGGCTGGAAGATCATCATTGGCGGCAGCTCGCTCAACCGTTCGCTCTACCAGGCTGCCCTGGCGCGTGGCATCCAGCTGACCGCCGCGTATGGCATGTCCGAAACCTGCCCGCTGATCTCCGCTGCGCACCTGAACGACGAGCTGCAGGCCGGCAGCGAGGATGAGCGCGTCACCTACCGCATCAAGGCCGGTGTGCCTGTGCCGCTGGTCGAGGCGGCCATTGTCGATGGCGACGGCAACTTCCTGCCGGCAGACGGCGAAACCCAGGGCGAGCTGGTGCTGCGCGCGCCGTGGCTGACCATGGGCTACTTCAAGGAGCCGGAAAAGAGCAAGGAGCTGTGGCAGGGGGGCTGGCTGCACACCGGCGATGTCGCCACCCTCGACGGCATGGGCTACATCGACATTCGTGATCGCATCAAGGATGTGATCAAGACCGGTGGCGAGTGGGTTTCTTCGCTCGACCTGGAAGACCTGATCAGCCGTCACCCGGCCGTGCGCGAAGTGGCGGTGGTGGGGGTGGCCGACCCGCAGTGGGGCGAGCGCCCGTTCGCCTTGCTGGTGCTGCGCGACGGCCAGGCCATCGATGCCAAGGCGCTCAAGGACCATCTCAAGCCATTTGTCGAGCAAGGGCACATCAACAAGTGGGCGATTCCTAGCCAGATCGCCGTTGTTACTGAAATTCCCAAGACCAGTGTCGGCAAGCTCGACAAGAAACGCATCCGCCAGGACATCGTCCAGTGGCAGGCCAGCAATAGCGCGTTCCTGTCCACGCTGTAAACGCCGTGCGGGTCGCGCGCGTCAGAACGCGACCCGCACGCTAGAGGCCTCGGCACCTTGCCAAATGGCAGAAATGCGCCATCCTTGAGCTCTGCCAGCCCGCAACCGGGACAACACTGCAGCGAGTTGGCGGCATGGAGCGCAAATCACACTTTAGAGGGATCAAGCGCCTGTGCCTTGCTGGCTATAGTCGGGGCCAGGGGATTTTCAGGAATGGGGGAGGGCGATACGCGCAAGCCGTGTCGCCGCAGGTGAAAACCTGCAAACCGGTCGCTCGGGCCGTTCTTGAAAGGACTCACTGCCATAACAATAAAGTACATGGAGTAGCGTCGATGAAATCTGCAAACCTGTTCTGGCGCCGGGCCAAGTTGCCCTTGGCCGTCAGCCTTGCTTCCACGCTCGCAAGTCCTGCTTTCGCTGTCAGTTTCAACATTGGTGAAATCGAAGGGCAGTTCGACTCGTCGCTCTCCATCGGCGCCAGCTGGTCGACGGCCAACCCCAACAAGAACCTGATCGGGGTGAACAACGGCGGCAAGGGCCTGTCGCAGACCTCTGACGATGGCCACCTGAACTTCAAGAAGGGCGAAACCTTCTCCAAGATCTTCAAGGGCATCCACGACCTTGAACTCAAGTACGGCGATACTGGCGTGTTCGTGCGGGGCAAGTACTGGTACGACTTCGAATTGAAGGACGAAGGCCGCGAGTTCAAGGACATCAGCGACTCTGGCCGCAAGGAGGGCGCCAAGTCGTCCGGGGCCCAGTTGCTCGACGCCTTTGTCTACCACAACTATTCCATCGGCGATCAGCCGGGCTCGGTGCGCCTGGGCAAGCAGGTGGTGAGCTGGGGTGAGAGTACCTTCATCGGCGGCGGCATCAACTCGATCAACCCCATCGACGTGTCGGCGTTCCGCCGCCCGGGGGCCGAGATCAAGGAAGGCCTGATCCCGGTCAACATGTTCTACATCTCGCAGAGCCTGACCGACAACCTGTCGGCAGAGGCCTTCTACCAGATCGAGTGGGACCAGACGGTTGTTGATAACTGCGGTACGTTCTTCTCCCAGCCGGACATCATTGCCGACGGCTGCACCGACAACCTGCGTGTGCTCAACAGCAGCCGTACGGTGCCTGGTGCGGCCCAGCAGTTCCTCGCCACGCGGGGTGTGAACATCAACGAGGAAGGGGTAATGGTGCGCCGCGGGGCCGACCGTGATGCCCGCGACAGCGGCCAGTTCGGCGTGGCACTGCGCTATATGTTCGACCCGCTGGACACCGAGTTCGGTGCCTACTTCATGAACTACCACAGCCGCGCGCCGATCTTCAGCGCCACCGGTGCCCCACCGTCGGTGTTCGCCGGCCTGAGCGCGCTGCCTGCACAGTTGCGGGCGCTGGCTCCGCTGATTGTGGCCGGTAACTCCGAATACTTCGTCGAGTACCCCGAGGACATTCGCCTGTACGGCCTGAGCTTCTCCACTACGCTGCCCACGGGTACGGCCTGGAGCGGTGAAGTCAGCTATCGCCCCAACGCCCCCGTGCAGCTGAATACCACCGATATCCTGTTCGCGGGTGTGCGTCCGATTGGTGGCGCACTGAGCAACGCTTCGCTGCTCACCGGTACCCCCGGGCAAGACCTGCACGGCTACCGTCGCAAGGAAATCACTCAGTTCCAGACCACTCTGACGCACTTCTTTGACCAGGTCATGGGCGCCAGCCGCATGACAGTGGTGGGCGAAGTGGGGGTCACCCACGTGGGTGGCCTGGAGAACGCCCGCGAGACCCGCTATGGCCGCGACCCGGTCTTCGGGCCCGGCCCGCTGCCTGCCACCGGCGGCGCGGACACCTGCCAGGCACTCAATACCAGCACCATCGCCGGCGCAGGGGCCGGGGCGTCCACCACCAACCTGAATCGCAAATGCGAGAACGACGGCTATACCACCAGCACCTCCTGGGGGTATCGCGCCCGGGTCATCTGGGACTACAACGACGTCTTCGCCGGGGTCAACCTCAAGCCCAGCGTGGCCTGGTCGCATGACGTTTCCGGCTATTCGCCTGGCCCTGGTGCCAACTTCGAGGAAGGGCGCAAGGCAGTCAGCCTGGGCCTGGACGCCGAGTACCAGAACACCTACACGGCGAGCCTGTCGTACACCAACTTCTTCGATGGCAAGTACAGCACCGTGGATGACCGTGACTTCGTCGCGCTCAGCTTCGGCGTGAACTTCTAAGCACACAGATCCAGGACGACACGACATGAACAAGACCAGAAGTCTGCTGCAAGCCGGTGTACTGGGCCTGTCCCTGCTGGCGACCAGCGTCATGGCTGCGGTATCCGCCGACGAAGCGGCCAAGTTGGGCAGTACCCTGACCCCGATGGGGGCTGAAAAGGCTGGCAATGCCGATGGCTCGATCGGCCCTTGGGAGCCGCTGTCGAAGAGTGCGGGCAGCGTCGACGGCAAGGGTTTCCTGGCCGACCCGTATGGCAGTGAAAAGCCGCTGTTCACCATCACTGCGCAAAACGCCGAGCAGTACAAGGACAAGCTTTCGCCGGGCCAGATGGCCATGCTCAAGCGCTACCCGGATACCTTCAAGATCCCTGTATTCAAAACCCATCGCGGCTCCACGGTACCTGCGGACGTGTTCGCTGCCATCAAGAAAAACGCCACCCAGACCACGCTGACGGAAGGCGGCAACGGTTTGAACAACTTCGACACGGCGGTGCCGTTTCCGATCCCGAAAAACGGCCTGGAAGTGATCTGGAACCACATCACCCGTTACCGGGGGGGCAGTGTCAGCCGCTTGGTGATCCAGGCCACGCCGCAGCAGAACGGCTCTTTCAGCCCGGTTTACTTCTCCGACCAGTTCGTGTTCCGCGACAGGATGAAGGATTACGACCCAAAAAACCCGGGCAACATCCTGTTCTACTTCAAGCAGGAAGTGACCGCGCCAGCGCGCCTGGCCGGGACCGTGCTGCTGGTGCACGAAACCCTCGACCAGGTGAAGGAGCCGCGCAAGGCGTGGATCTACAACGCCGGCCAGCGTCGCGTGCGCCAGGCGCCGCAAGTGTCGTACGACGGCCCGGGTACCGCCGCCGACGGCCTGCGTACCTCGGACAACCTGGACATGTTCAACGGTGCGCCGGACCGCTACGACTGGAAGCTGGAAGGCAAGAAGGAACTGTACATCGCCTCCAACGCCTTCAAGCTGGATGACCCCAAGCTGAAGTACGCCGACATCATCAAGGCCGGGCACATCAACCAGGACCTTTCCCGTTACGAGCTGCGCCGCGTCTGGCATGTGGTCGCAACCCTGAAGCCGGGCCAGCGGCACATCTACGCCAAGCGTGACTTCTACATCGACGAAGACACCTGGCAGGCCGCAGTGATCGACCAGTACGACGGCCGTGGCCAGCTGTGGCGCGTGTCCGAAGCCCATTCCCAGCCGTATTACAACAAAGAGGTGCCTTGGTACACCCTGGAAACCATCTACGACCTGCAGTCGGGTCGTTACCTGGCCCTGGGCATGAAAAACGAAGAGAAGCGCGCCTACGATTTTGGCTTCAGTGCCAGCAAGGCGGACTTCCAGCCTGCGGCGTTGC
Organism: Pseudomonas sp. PvP089; assembly: GCF_017875165.1. NCBI lineage: Bacteria > Pseudomonadati > Pseudomonadota > Gammaproteobacteria > Pseudomonadales > Pseudomonadaceae > Pseudomonas > Pseudomonas sp. PvP089. The sequence goes on along the minus strand of NZ_JAGGME010000001.1, from coordinate 5,508,795 downwards.
GCCAGTCGGGTATTCGTTGATCTGAACACTCCCCACTGCATGTGATCTCCAGAACGCCCCGGCCTGCCCGGGGCGTTTCTGTTTCCTGCTCCGGCGATAATTTCCAGTCAAACACAGGCCCTGTAGCAGCAGCCTTGTGCTGCGAAGAGGCCGGTAAGGCTAAAGACTATCTTCGGCTGCAATGGCCTCTTCGCAGCACAAGGCTGCTCCTACCGGTACTGCACTGGCCTTGAAAGCTGTGCAATCCCTGTGTGAGCGGGCAATCAATCTGCTGAATACCCACCCAAACCCCCGCCCCAGCCTCCTGTCCATCAGCCATGTTGCTTTTTGTCGCAGTCTTTTCCGGGGCAATTGTGCCCATCATCTTCAAATGCGCTGCGTTACCGGCTAGTCTCGCAAGCATCCATACCGCCGTAGTCTTCCACCCAGAACGAGCCGGCCATGACAGACTTGTCCCGTACGCATGGATTCGCCAGCCAGGCCTTGGGCCTGCTGGACGGGCGTTTCTTCCGGCCACCGCTGCCGGACGGCCATGTGCCGCGCCTGCGCCTGTGTCAGCGCTTGCACGCCGGGCTGGGCGGTCGGTTGCTGCTGGTCAATGCCCCGGCGGGTTTCGGCAAAAGCTCCTTGGCCATCGAGTTTTGCGAAGCGCTACCTGAGCACTGGCGCAGCCTGTGGCTGGGCCTGAGCCAACGTGATGCCGACCCTGGCCGCTTCCTCGAGCGCCTGCTCGAAGGCCTGCAGCAGTACTGCCCGGCACTGGGCGGGCAGGCCATGGGCTTGCTGAAAATGCGCCAGCGTCACCAGCCGTTCGCCTTCGAGGAGTGGATCGACGGCCTGCTCGACGAGCTGGCGCTTTACCTGCAAACCGATACCCCTTTGCTGCTGGTGCTGGATGACTATCACCTGGCCCAGGGGCCCGTGCTCGACCGCTGCCTGCAGTTCTTCCTCAACCACCTGCCTGCCGGCCTGGTGTTGCTGGTTACCAGTCGCCAGCGCCCGGACTGGCACCTGGCGCGTTTGCGGCTGTCGCGCCAGCTTGTCGAACTGAACGAACAGGATTTGCGCCTCACCGCCGAAGAGTCGCTGGCGGTGATCGGCCGGCAGCCACCGGGCCTGCGCGGGCAGGCACTGGACAATCTGATCCAGCGCAGCGACGGTTGGGTGGCCGGTTTGCGTTTCTGGCAACTGGCCGCCAGCGAATCGGCGGACGAGCAAGCTTTGCCCCAGGCCTTGCATGGCGGCGAAGGCCTGATCCGCGACTACCTGCTTGAAGAAGTCATCGATATGCTGCCCGCCGACGTGCAGGCGTTCTTGTATGACACGGCCTGTCAGGAGCGTTTCTGCGCCCCGTTGTGCGATGCCTTGCGTGGCCGCCACGACAGCGCCGCAGTGTTGCGCTTCCTGCAGGCACACCAGGTATTCCTGGTGCCGCTGGACGAGCATGGCCACTGGTTCCGCTACCATCACCTGTTCTCCGATCTGCTGCGCAGCCGGCAAGCCAATGAACCACTGGCCGGCCTGCAATTGCGTGCCTGTCGCTGGTTTGAAAGCCAGGGCCTGCTGGACGAAGCGGTGGAGCAGGCGTTGCGTGCCGGCCACCTCGATGTCGCGGCCGACCTGGTGCAGAGCCTGTCCGAGGAGCAACTGCTGGCTGAACAGAACGTCGGCATGTTGCTGCGCTGGAAGATGGACCTGCCCGACAGTCTTCTGATCAGCACACCGCGCTTGATCGTGCTGTACAGCTGGGCGTTGGGTCTGGCTTGCCAGCTGGACGCAGCCGAGGAACTGGCCGGCTACCTCAGCCGCTTTCTGCCCGCGCCTTCGGCGACCGCGCAAAAATCGATGCTGGCCCAATGGCTGGCGCTGAGTGGGGTCATCGCCCGTGGCCGAGGCGACCGCGAACGCACCCTGGCTTATTGCGGCGAAGCGCTGCAGAGCCTGCCGAGCAAGCGCTATGGCCAACGCCTGGTGTGCTTGTCGACGCTGTCCAATCTGGCCATTGCCGATGGCGACTTCTGGCGGGCCAGGGGCTGGAACCGCGAAGCGCTGGAGCTGGCCCAGCGGGTTGGCAACCCGTTGTTCGAGGCGCTGGCCCATTACGACCGGGCACGTGTGCTGCACGCCCGCGGCGAGGTACTGCGGGCGCTGGACGAAGTGCGCCAAGGGCTTCAGCGCCTGCAAGGGCTCTCGGCGCAGCGGCTGTATGCCGTACGTGCGCGCCTGACGCTTTACGAAGGTTACCTGCTGGTCTCGCGCCTGCAGCCGGCCCAGGGCCGTGCGCGTTTGCGCGCGGGGCTGGGCGAGGCGCGGGCCTGTCGGGATATCAGTGTGCTTATCGGCCATTGCGTCATAGCGACCCTCGATGGCCGGGAAGGGCACTTTGCCGAGGCCTTTGCCGAGTTGGCCGAGGCCGAGCGCCTGATGCATATCTGGGACGTGCCCCCGGTCTACTACCTGGCCATGATTACCCTGGTCAAATGCGAACTCTGGCTGGCCCAGGGGCGTACCGACCTGGCCGAGTCCTGGCTGCTGCGACTGGGCCAGACCTACGGCGGCGAGCAGCCGGCGGCAGCACCGGAGTTCCACCCGCTGCTGCCGTTGCACATTGCGTTGCAGCAGGCGCTGCTCGAGCGCATCCAGTTACGTGGCGACGATGCCGTGCAACGGCTGGCAAGCCTGGTTGAGTGCGGCCGGGCCAGTGGCGGCATGATGCTCACCGTCAGCGCCCTGTGCCAATGGCTTTCCCTGCTGCTGGACGAAGGCCGGGAAGGGCAGGCCGCGCAGTTGCTACCCAGCCTGCTGGAATCTGCGCGGGGCGGAGTGCTGCAACCGTTTCAACCCCTGCTGCAAAAGCATCCGCAATGGCTTCATGAGCAATTGCAGGCAGGTGCCGCCTGCCCGGTTCAGGCCGAGCTGCTCAAGCGCCTGCCGCAACTGCCGAGCGCTAACACCGGTACCGGTGAAGCCCTGAGTGGCCGCGAAATGGCAGTGCTCGAACTGATTGCCCAAGGCTGTTCCAACCAGCAGATCAGCGAGCGGTTGTTCATTTCCTTGCACACCGTGAAGACCCACGCCAGCCATATCAACAGCAAGCTGGGGGTCGAGCGGCGCACCCAGGCGGTGGCCAAGGCCAAATCTCTGGGGCTGCTGGCGTGATACTGGCCCTTGAGGTCTTTGCCCGCTAAAGTGATGGCCTGAGGCCATGGATTGTGGCCGGCAATGCTCTACCCTCATCTTTCCCGACCAGCTGCCGATACAGCGATCGGTGGCATCGCCTCGCGCGATTTTTCAATCATTCCAAGGCAGGTCGTGTTGATGCTGCAGTACGGGCAAAAGAGCTTTCTGATCGTCGACGACTTTACCGACTTTCGCACGTCGACTCGTTCCATGTTGCGCGAGTTGGGCGTGCGCGACGTGGATACCGCCGACAGCGGCGAGCAGGCGCTGCGCATGTGCGCACAGAAGCGCTATGACTTCATCTTGCAGGACTTCCACCTGGGCGACGGCAAGAAGAACGGCCAACAGGTGCTCGAAGACCTGATCATCGACAAGCACATCAGCCATGAGTGCGTGTTCATCATGGTCACGGCCGAGAGCAGCCAGGCCATTGTCCTCAGCGCCATCGAGCACGAGCCCGATGCCTACCTGACCAAGCCGTTCAACCGCGTTGGCCTGGCCCAGCGCGTCGAGAAACTGTTCCAGCGCAAGACGCTGCTCAAGCCGATCCTGCAGGCACTGGACCGCAACCGCCCGGCCGAAGTGCTGGCTGCCTGTGCCGAACTGTGCAAGAAGGACCCGCGCCTGGCACCGCTGTGCCTGCGTTATCGGGCCGACGCCCTGCGCAACCTCAACCGCTTCGAGGAACTGGAAAAGTTCCTCAAGGCCATCCTGGCCAGCCGCCCGCAGCCTTGGGTGTATGCCGCGTTGGGCGCCCTGATGCACAAGCGTGGCCAGAATGCCCAGGCCCAGGGCGTGTACGAGCAGGCGCTCAAGGCGTTCCCGATCATGCCCGGCCTTTACGACGGCATGGCCGAAGTGCTGGTGGCTCAGGGCGATACCAGGCGCGCACAAAACCTGCTTGAAGAAGCCGTACGCCTCTCACCACTGTCGGTCCGTCGGCAGTCGACGCTGGGCAAGCTGGCGCTGGAAAACCAAGACTTCGAGAGCGCGTCGAAGGCGTTCCGCCATGCCGTGAATCAGGGGCAGAGCTCGCGCTACAAGGATGCTGAAAACAACCTTGGCCTGGTGCAGGCGCTGATGAGCAAGAACGCAGGCTTTGGCCTGGACGCCCGTACCCGGGTCGAAATCAACACCACGCTCAGCGAAGTGGCCAAGGAAAACCCCGAAGACCAAGGCTTGCAGGTGCGTGCGCGGATGATGAAGGCGGCCAGCCTGCAGCAGGCGGGCGACCCGGAAACAGCCGGCAAGCTGACCGAACAGGCGATCCAGCGCCTGGACAAGATGAACCAGTTCTTCTCGGTCGATGCGGCCCTGACCGTTGCCGCGCAGTTGCAGGCAATGGGGCAGGAAACCGCCGCCCTCGGTGTGCTGAAGAACTGTGTGGAAAGTTATGGCGATGACCCCAAGGTCATGGAAAAAGTCGGCAAGCTGACGGACGACCCCAGCGTGCTCAACGCCATTACCGAAGCGGTCACCCTCAATCGCCAGGGTGTGCGCAGTTACCAGGGAGGGCAGCTTGGCGAGGCGTTGCAACTGTTCCGCAAGGCGCTGGGTATGCAGCCGAAGAACATCAGCATCGCCCTTAACACCGCCCAGGCGCTGCTGCGCATTGGCGGTGAAAACCCTCAGCCCGCGATCATGCAGGAATGCCAGGACGCCTTGACCAGCGTGGCCGGTATCCCTGCCAGCGACAATCGCTATGACCGTTACCGCAAACTGCACATCCGAGTGTTCGGCGCATGAATCAAGACAATCAGGGGCTGGATTTTTCCACGGTGATCGCCTCCACCGTGCACGACCTCAAAAGCTCTTTGGCAGCGCTGATCCAGTCCCACAACCAGTGGGTGGAACGCTTGCCTGAAGAGCTGCGCGGTGGTGCCGAACAGGGGATCATGGAGCACGAGTTTCGTCACCTCAACGGCATGCTGGTGCAGTTGCTGGGGCTGTACAAACTGGGTGTGAACCAATTGCCGGTATGCCCGGACTATCACGAGCTGGATGACTTCATCGAAGCCCAGCTGGCGGCGCACCAGGAAGTACTGAAACACAACGACATCCTCGCCACCTGGCGCATCGACACCGACAACCCGCTGGGCTTTTTCGACCGCGAACTGGTGGCCTCGGTGATTGCCAACGTCATCACCAACGCCACCCGCTTTGCCGGGCACGCCTTGCTGATCACCATTGAAGAGGCCGACAACCAGCTGGCCATTTGCGTCAACGATGACGGCCCGGGTTACCCAAAGCACATGCTCGAGCGCCAGGAGGAGTACATCCAGGGCATTGACTCGACCAGCGGCAGTACTGGCCTGGGGCTGTATTTTGCGGCGCGCATTGCAGCGCTGCATGAAAGTGGCGGGGTGCGGGGGCGGATCGAGATTTCCAATGGCGGCGCGCTGGGTGGCGGGTTGTTCAGGTTGTTCCTGCCTTAGGATATGTGGCGTGCATACATCGAGCGCCGCCCGCGCGGCGCTCGATTTCACAGGCGCCACACCTCGCAAGGCATGAACCGCGTGCGCCCACCCCATTTTCCTGTCACGCTCTTCAAAGACCCAGGCTTTGCTTTAGAGCTCATCATGACCCAGACCCCACCTGCCCTCATCCGCGAAACCTTCCCCGTAGGCCCCCTGCAGTGCAACTGCACACTGATCGGCGACCCGCTGACCAAAAACGCCATCGTCGTCGACCCAGGTGGGGATGTGGACAAGATCCTCGCGCGCCTGCAGGCCCACGGCCTGACGCTGGTGAGCATCATCCACACCCACGCGCACTTCGACCATTTTCTTGCCTCGGGCAAATTGAAGGAGCTGACCGGCGCCACCTTGCACCTGCACAAGGACGACCAGGTACTGTGGGACAACCTGGAGATGCAATGCCAGATGTTCGGCGTTCCCTACACGCCGGTGCCGGCTCCCGATCGCTGGTTGGGCGATGACGAAGAACTGGCCTGCGGCTGTGGCGTGGCCTTGCATACGCCAGGGCATACCCCAGGCTCGATGAGCTTCTGGTTCGCCGACGCCAAGCTGTTGATTGCCGGCGATACCTTGTTCCGCCGTGGCATTGGCCGCACTGATTTGTGGGGGGGTGACCAGCGGGCTATCGTGCGTTCCATCAAGGAGCGGCTGTACCGGCTGGACGAGGAGGCTATCGTGGTGACCGGCCACGGGCCCGATACCCGACTGGGCGATGAGATGCGTGAAAACCCCTTTGTCCGTGCCTGAAGGCACATGAAGGCTCTTTCATGGAATTTTTCATTGCCGATGCAATCCAAGGCTGGCATAGATCCGCTTGTGATCTGCCGCATTTATGAATTTCAGTAGGAGCTTGTCCATGTTCACCATGCGTCGTCTGATTATCGTCGCAACTGCCGCGGCCCTGATGACCGGCTGCGCCGGCCAGAACCCTTATGACAACCAAGGTCAGGCGCAGGGCTCAACGGGGATGAGCAAGACTGCCAAATACGGCGGCCTGGGCGCGCTGGCTGGTGCCATCGCCGGTGCTGCCATCGACCACAACAACCGTGGCAAGGGTGCGCTGATCGGTGCCGCTGCGGTAGGTGCTGCAGCCGCAGGTTATGGCTACTATGCCGACAAGCAAGAGGCCGAGCTGCGCGCCCAGATGGCCAACACTGGGGTTGAAGTTCAACGCCAGGGCGACCAGATCAAACTGATCATGCCGGGCAACATCACCTTCGCTACCGACTCGGCCAACATTGCCCCAAGCTTCTACTCGCCGCTGAACAACCTGGCAGGCTCGTTCAAGCAGTTCAACCAGAACACCATCGAAGTGGTCGGCTTCACCGACAGCACTGGCAGCCGCCAGCACAACATGGACCTGTCCCAGCGCCGTGCGCAGGCGGTCAGCACCTACCTGACCTCGCAGGGTGTGGATGCTTCGCGTATCTCGGTGCGTGGCATGGGCCCGGACCAGCCGATCGCCAGCAACGCCGATGCCAATGGCCGTGCGCAGAACCGCCGGGTGGAAGTGAACCTGAAGCCGATTCCGGGTCAGCAATATGACCAGCAGCAAGGCCAGGTTCAGCAGTATCCCTGATTGACCCCCGGGGCCGCTTTGCGGCCCTATCGCGACGCAAGGCCGCTCCCACGGGCATTACACGATCCCTGTAGGAGCGGCCTTGTGCCGCGAATGGCTGCAAAGCAGCCCCAGCTTTTAGCGCGCTACGCTGGCCTGAATCGCCGTCAGGGCGATGGTATGCACGATATCGTCAACCTGAGCCCCGCGCGGCAAGTCGTTCACCGGTTTGCGCAACCCCTGCAGCATTGGCCCCAGGCTGACCCCGTCGGCACTGCGTTGCACTGCTTTGTGCGTAGTGTTGCCGGTATTGAGGTCGGGGAACACGAACACCGTGGCACGCCCTGCCACCGGGCTACCTGGCGCCAGCTCCCGTGCAATCGCCGGGTTGGCTGCCGCGTCATACTGCAGCGGCCCATCAATCAGCAGCTGCGGCGCTGCACCCTGTGCCAGGCGTGTCGCCTCGCGCACTTTCCCAACCTCTTCATCACTGGCCGAATCGCTTGAATAACTGATCATCGCCACCCGCGGCGCGATGCCGAAGGCCTGCGCCGATTCAGCACTCTGCCGGGCGATCTCGGCCAGTTCGCAAGCGCTCGGGTGAGGGTTCATCACGCAGTCGCCGTACACCAGCACCTGTTCGGGGAACAGCATGAAGAACACGGATGACACCAGGCTGGAGCCCGGCTCGGTCTTGATCAACTGCAAGGCCGGGCGGATGGTGTTGGCGGTGGAGTGCACCAGGCCCGAGACCAGGCCGTCCACCTCGTCCAGGGCCAGCATCATGGTGCCGATCACCACAGGGTCTTCCAGTTGCTGCTCGGCCATTGGCGCGTTGAGGTTCTTGCTCTTGCGCAGGGCGACCATCGGCTCCACGTAGCGCCCGCGAATCAGCTCGGGGTCGAGAATTTCCAGGCCAGGCGGCAGGGTAATGCCTTGCGCACGGGCTACGGCCTCGACATCTTCGGGCTTGGCCAGCAGAACGCAGCGGGCAATGCCGCGCGCCTGGCAGATAGCTGCGGCCTGCACCAGCAGCGGCTCGGCACCTTCTGGCAAGACAATGCGCTTGTTGGCCTGCTGCGCCCGCTGAATCAGCTGGTAGCGGAACACCGCTGGCGAGAGGCGCATTTCGCGCGGCGTACCGCAGCGTTGGTGCAACCAGGCTGCATCGAGGTGGCTGGCGACAAAGTCGGTGATGAACTCGGCGCGCTCGCGGTCGTCGACCGGGATTTCGCGGTTCAGCGAATTGAGCTGGTTGGCAGTGTCGTACGAGCCGGTGCTGACCGACAGGATCGGCAAGCCTGCCTGCAGCGCGCCGCGGCACAGGCCGAGGATACGCGCGTCGGGCTTGCTGTCGCTGGTTAGCAGCAGCCCGGCCAGTGGTACGCCATTGATTGCGGCCAGGCTGACGGCGAGGATGATGTCGTCGCGATCGCCCGGGGTGACCACCAGGGTACCCGACGTCAGCAGCGGCACCGTGTTGGCCACGGTGCGTGCGCAGATGATGATCTTGCTCATGCGCCGTTGCTCGTAGTCGCCGGGGTTGAGCACCTGGGCGCCGAGCAGATCGGCCACGTCGCGGGTGCGCGGGGCGTTCAGCTCTGGCTGGTAGGGGATGCAGCCGAGCAGGCGGAAGTCGTTGCCGCGTAGCAAGGGCGAGTGCTCGCGCAGACGGGTGGCAAAGTCCGCCATGCTTTCATCGGTGCGCACCTTGTTGAGGATTACTCCGAGTACCTTCGGGTCGCGTGGGCCGCCGAACAGCTGTGCCTGCAGTTCAACCCGGCCGGACAGTTCGCTGAGCACTTCGTTTTCCGGCGCCGACACCAGGATCACCTCGGCATCCAGGCTCTTGGCCAGGTGCAGGTTGACCCGCGCCGCGTAGCTTGCGTGGCGCGTGGGCACCATGCCCTCGACCACCACCACGTCATTGCCAACGCAGGCTTGCTGGTAGAGGCGGATGATTTCTTCGAGCAATTCGTCCAGCTGGCCGTCGCCAAGCATGCGCTCGACCTGGGCCAGGCTCAGAGGCACGGGTGGCTTGATGCCGTGGGTGCGCGCCACCAGTTCTGTCGAGCGCTCGGGGCCGGTGTCGCCCGGGTGGGGCTGGGCGATCGGCTTGAAAAAACCGACTTTCAGGCCGGCGCGCTCCAGGGTGCGCACCAGGCCCAGGCTAATGGAGGTCAGGCCGACACCAAAGTCGGTCGGCGCAATGAAAAATGTCTGCATGCGTGCTTCTCGAAATAAGCGGTGCAAGAAATTAACGGCCAAGGGTAGCGCTATCGGTCCCTTGTGCGCACCAGCCACAACTAAAAGGTTGGCCTATGCGCTGCGTACGTTGTGCCGGATCGAGCACCCAGGGGCGTGCCTGCCACGGCGGTTGGTGGCGCAGGTGCTGTGTGTGACCGCACGAAAGCTCGACCACCCAGTGGCCTTCTTCGTCCTGATGGAAGCCGGTCATCCGACTGATGGGCCGTTGCTCGTCCGCAGTGCGTTCGCAATCGGACGATGGCTTGGTTACACTTGTCCGCTCTACATACTTTTGCAAAAGGTCTTGCCCCATGCTGATCGCCGCCAACAAGGCTGTCTCCATCGACTATACCCTGACCAACGACGCCGGGGAGACCATCGACAGCTCCGCCGGTGGCGCGCCGCTGGTCTACCTGCACGGTGCCGGCAACATCATCCCGGGCCTGGAAAAAGCCCTGGAAGGCAAACAGGCCGGTGACGAGCTGAACGTTACCATCGAGCCGGAAGACGCCTACGGCGAATACCTGGCCGAGCTGGTCAGCACCCTGAACCGCAGCCTGTTCGAAGGCGTTGACGAGCTGGAAGTGGGCATGCAGTTCCACGCTTCGGCGCCGGACGGCCAGATGCAGATCGTGACCATCCGCGACCTCGACGGCGACGACGTCACCGTTGACGGCAACCACCCGCTGGCCGGCCAGCGCCTGACCTTCCAGGTCAAGGTAGTCGACGTGCGTGACGCCAGCGAAGAAGAAATCGCTCACCGCCACATCCACGGTGAGGGTGGCCATCACCACTGATTTTCTGCGCTAAGCTCAGAAAGTCGCCAGGCGCTCGGGCAAGCCGATTTGCCTTCCTACGGGAGGTGGACGGTTTGAACGGGCGCCTTTTTAGTGGGCGCAATTCGCCTGTGCGGCAACCGGGAACCTGAGAGGGGATTCGTCATGAGTGCATTTCACGACCTGAAACTGGAGGCGCTGAACGGCGGGGAGCTGTCCCTCGCACCGTTCAAGGGCCAAGTGGTGCTGGTGGTCAACGTTGCCTCCAAATGTGGTCTCACGCCGCAGTACAAGGCCCTGGAAAACCTCTACCAGGTTTACAAGGACAAGGGCTTCAACGTGCTTGGCCTGCCGTGCAACCAGTTTGCCGGCCAAGAGCCGGGCAGCGAAAAGGAAATCCAGGAATTCTGTAGCCTCAACTACGGGGTGAGCTTCCCGCTGGGCGGCAAGCTGGAGGTCAACGGGCCGCAACGCCATTCGTTGTACCGCCTGTTGGCGGGTGAGGGGGCCGAGTTCCCCGGTGATATCACCTGGAACTTCGAGAAGTTTCTGGTGGGCAAGGATGGGCGGGTGCTGGCGCGTTTTTCGCCGCGCACGGCGCCGGATGACCCGGCGGTGGTGCAGGCGATCGAGAAGGCGTTGGCCTGAAGAGTGCCTGTCGCGAAACGTTTGGCGCCTGTGACATCGAGCGCTGCCCGCGCGGCGCTCGATGTCACAGGCGCTGCAAAAATGGCGCAGAACGCCCAGCCGCAACACCTGGCTGCCTGCAAGCGTTGCACAGGTACCCCTCAAATTCTTCGACAATCGCCGGCCAACCCTGACGGCTGGCATGCTGGCGAGCATTAAGGCGCACCCGGCGCAACGTTTCCTCTTCCTCCAGCAGCCAGCAGGCCGCGTCGACAAACCCCGCCTGGTCCCCCGGCATCGCCAGCACGCCGCTGTGACCGTGGCGTATGTGCTGCGCTGCGGCTGCCTCGTCATAAGCAACCACCGCCAACCCCGAAGCCATGGCTTCGAGCACCACATTGCCGAAGGTTTCTGTCAGGCTCGGGAACAGAAACAGGTCACCGCTGGCGTAGTGCTCGGCCAGCACCTCACCGCGCTGGGCGCCGCAGAACATGGCATCCGGTATCTGCTGTTGGAGGGCGGCGCGCTGTGGCCCGTCACCCACCAGGATCAGGCGCAGGCGTTTCTGTGGATAAGTCTTCTGCAATGCTTCAACGCATGGGCGTAGTAGTCCGAGGTTTTTTTCCACTGCCAGCCGTCCGACATGCAACACGGCGATATCGTCCGGGCCCAGCCCCCAGCTTTCGCGCAACGCCTGGTTGCGCCGGGCGGGGTTGAACAGGCAGGCATCGACACCCCGGGCCAGCAGTTCCAGGCGCTCGAAACCACGGCGTTCCAGCTCCAGGCGCTGGCTGAGGCTGGGCACCAAGGTGATTGCCGTGCGGCGATGGAACCAGCGCAGGTAGTGGGTGAGCAGGCGCGCTAGCAAACCCAGCCCGTACTGACCGGAATACTGCGGGAAGTTGGTGTGGAAGCCGCTGACGACCGCGATTCCCAGGCGTTTGGCGGCGCGCAGGGCGCTGAGCCCCAGCGGCCCCTCGGTGGCGATGTACAGCACGTCCGGGCGCTGCCGCCGCCAGCGGCGTAGCAACGTGTGCATGGACACTTCGCCCCACTGCAAACCCGGGTAGCCGGGCAGTGCCCAGCCACGACACAGCATCAGATGCGGGTCGTTGTGCACAGGTGCTTCGCCGGCCTGGCGCGGGCGTACCACCTCGACCTCATGGCCGCGTTGACGCAGCCCTTCACCAAGGCGGCCAAGTGTGTTGGCCACGCCGTTGATTTCGGGTGGGAAGGTCTCGCTGACCAGGGTGATGCGCAGGGCGGCTGTATTCATGACAAAAAGTTTCCGCCTGCCGGGTTGCGCCAATTTGACGGTTATGTGACGTAGAGATGACGCCTGACCACTGACGCTTTTGCCTTCATGAATATTTCGTTGCCCGGTGCTCAAGAAGGTGCAACCGGCAGCCGATGAAGATGCATTCGATTAGATGATGCGCTCCAGGAGTGCGGTGATGTTCAACAGCAAGCTCAAGCAAGAAATCCGGCAGCTGCGCGAAGACCTGATGTCAGTGGAACAGGTCAAGAGCAGTCTCGACAGCGAGATGCTGGTACTTCAGCTCGACCCCCAGGGACGGATCGAGATGGTCAACGGTAATTTCGAGAGCGAAATGTTTTACCGTTCCGAACAATTGCTTGGACGCAACATCGAGGACATCGTCCCTTCCCATGTGAAGTCGCTGGATTTCTATCAACGCATGAAGAGCGCTATCAGCCGGGGCGAGCACCTTAATGGTGCCTTCCGCCTGCTGCGCGGCAACGGCCAGGAAGCCTGGCTGCGCTCGATTCTGCAGCCGGTCAAGAACGGCGAGGGGCGCATCAAGTATTTCACCCTGCATTCCAGCGACCTTACCCGCACTATCGAGGCATCCCGCGAGCATGAAAGCCTGATCAAGGCGCTGATGCGTTCTACCGCTGTCATCGAGTTTGACCTCGACGGCACCATCCTCACGGCCAACGAGCGTTTCCTGGCCACTGTCGGTTACCGCCTGGAGCAGATTCGCGGCAAGCATCACCGCATGTTCTGCGAGCCGGAGGAGGCCCACTCGGCCGGCTACCAGGCGTTCTGGGACAAGCTGCGCCGTGGTGAATATGTCGCCGAACGCTTCAAGCGTATCGATGCTCATGGCCGGGTGATCTGGCTGGAGGCTTCCTACAACCCGATCTTCGATGCCCACGACGTCCTGTACAAGGTGGTCAAGTTCGCCACTGTCATCACCGACCAGGTCAACCAGGAGCAGGCCGTGGCCCAGGCAGCAGATGTCGCCTACAGCACCTCGCTGGGTACCGATGTCAGCGCCCGCAAAGCCACCGAGGTGGTTACCCAGACCGTCAGCGTCATGCGTGGCCTGGAGGCCTCGATGCAAGAGGCGGCCGAGGGCATCCAGGCGCTGGACACCCAGTCGCGGGTGATCGGTTCGATCATCAAGACCATCAGCGACATTGCCGGGCAGACCAACCTGCTGGCCCTTAACGCGGCCATTGAAGCGGCCCGCGCGGGCGAGCAAGGGCGGGGCTTTGCCGTGGTTGCCGACGAAGTGCGCCAGCTGGCGTCGCGCACCAGTACCGCCACCGAGGAAATTGCCCGGGTGGTACAGCAGAACGAACAGCTGGCCCAGGCGGCAGTGGCGATCATCGACACCAGCAAGCGCCAGGCCGAGCAGGGGCTGGCGCTGGCTGACGAGACAGGTAGCGTGATTGTCGAGATCCAGGACGGGGCGAAACGGGTGGTGGATGTGGTGGGGCAGTTCTCCAGCCGGTTGGGGCAGTAAGCCCCAGGCCAGCTTGGTTCTTTTCTGTGAGCAGTCCACTTTGTGGGAGCGGGCTTGTCCCGCGAACACCGGCAAAGCCGGTGCCAGGCACCGCGTGCCCCCATTCGCGGGCGCTCCCACAGGGCACCTCAAAGGACCGAGCGATTTCCTGCAGAGAATCTCGCATGCGCTCCGGGATCAGTTGCGCTCCCGCACCCAGAACAACGTAGCCCCGGCCACCGCCGCCGGCATCATCAGCACGTTCACCCCCGGAATCATCAACGCCAGGTAGGTGATGCCGCCAAAGCCCAGCGACTGCCAGCGCTTGCTGCGCAGCCAGGCCAGCATGTCCTGCCAGCTCATCTTGTTGTTGTCCGCCGGGTAGTCGATGTACAGCAAAAGCCGGCTAATAGGTCTGGCAACCGCGTAAATCAAGGCCCTTTCCCAAGGATATGAGCGGGAAATGTATCAGCTAGGTGGATGTCCTGAGAAGTGGCAGAACGCTGCTTACATCACTTAACCTGCCCTTGGCTCAGGGCGATCAAGAGCCGTCCAACCTTGGATTGTCGTCAGGCGGCGGGGCGCTTCTAGAGGGGGGCAGCGGGAGGAGTCATTGCGTCACGACTGAACCGTTTTTTGTGATAGGGTTCGCGCCCGAAAAAAACTGCGCTGGGCGCCACGTTGCAGAAAAATACTGCAAACCACTTGGCACAAGGCCTACAGCGGATACCCACCATTCACTCACAAAGTACGCACAAGTTATCCACAGGCGCTAGCCTTGCAAAGCCGCAATGTACCGCATTATCTTGTATCCCAAGAAACGCGAAACCCCCATATGTAGGGGGTCGTTGAGGTAAGCCAGCGAGTGGGGCACGGTCTGTCGCCAAACTTCACGTACTCCACTCGCCCTCCCCGATACGCGCATTTCTAAGAACGCATGAATCTGGGCAGACGGCCATTAAGCCAACAGCGTGACCGTCACGTCAATACACTTTAAGTGTACGCCGTCACGCCCAGAGGACTGCATTGCCCTGCAAATCCTTAGGAGGCCTGACCCTCTATGCTTAGACGAACCAATCGCCGCTCGTCGGCTCCACGATATAAAACTGTTTTCGTTCATGCCTATCCACGATGGCGCTTCGGACGCTGGGAGCATGTCTGCCAGCATTATCGAAGTGTTCCTAGGCAGCTAGCCTTCGATTTCTAAAGGTGAAGGTCTTGCCGGTTGAAGGCCGTCGAGGCCTTCGTACCAAAATGTTTATCAGGTGAAATCACGGACGCAGCCCTTCGCTGAAGGCATGAGGCGGCGTCACATTCTGGCGTAACAATGCTTAGAGCTTGGCTGGTTAGGTGATAAAATCTTCCCATTGGCTGGTTGCATGATTAACCAATCAAGGTTAATCTCTCATCCAGATTGGTCATAGAACCGTCTAAGGGGAAGCATGGTATGTTTACAGAATTCGGAAAATTCCTCAGAAAAGCCAGGATAGATCGTGGGTTGCTGCTGAAGGATATGGCTGAAGGTCTCGGGGTTAGCTCTGCCTATTTGTCGGCTGTCGAGACCGGTAAAAAATCTGTATCGGATGAGCTTACCCGCAAAGTAGCCGGCTACCTCGGCATTCACGAGGGTTCGGCGGAGTTTATGGAGATCGAGGATGCAGCGCAGATCAGTAGAGGACAAATCGCTCTGGAGGTAAGGGATCTTTCTCAGAAGCATCAAGAGACGGCTTTAGCGTTCGCTAGGCAGTTTGGGGAAATGAAGTCGACGGAACTGGACAAGCTTCTTGCGTTGCTGCAGAAGCCTAAGAAGTAGGAGACGACTCGATGAGCGGCCCTTCATGTGAAGTGCCACCTCGTAGCCAAGACAATGTTTTCGGGGTGGCGATGGCGGTAAGGCGCGAACTGGGAATCCAGAGCGACGCTTTCCCCATTGCGGAAGTCTTGGAATTTGTGATGCCACAAGCGTTTCCAGGGTACGCCCTGGAGGTGGCAGAGAAACATGAAATGGGTCTCAATCATGGCCTCACTATCCCAGCGGAAAACGTGATTCGTTTTCGATCAGATGTGTATGAAGGGATAGTGGAGGGCAGGGGGCGGGATCGTTTTACAGCGGCACACGAGCTAGGCCACTGGCTCATGCATCGCAACGTGCCAATCCGGTTTCATAGATCGGAACAGGGGAAATTGGCTGCCTACAAGGATAGCGAATGGCAAGCTAACCGGTTCGCTGGGGCGCTACTCATGCCAAGCGAAAAAATGATCACCTGCCAATGCCTCGACGAGGTAGTGCAGAGATTTCGCGTATCACGGGATGCCGCCGTGGTACACAACAAGATCCTTGCTAGCAAGGGTCTCATGAAAATTTTGGGCTAATGCGGAGCTGCAACTCCAATCAGCCCTGCGAGTTTAGGGGGAGGAACTCGCACTTGCGGACGTCAATCTGCGAACGGAAGGTTAGTCATTTCTCTGCAGAATGCAAGAAAAAAATCCCCTCCCCTGAGGAGGTGAACATGGCTTATGCCCAAAAAACCGGCCCCTAAAGGGTTCCGCTGGGTTTGCTGCCGCTACCGTCGAGTGAAGAACTCGGATCGCGTACTGGACGCCCACGAGTACGGTCACGAAGCATGGTGCTTCCTGGTCCGCGCTTAACAGCGAGCCTTTGCAATACCCCATCCTCGGACTAACCGGGGATGGGCTAGACGTAGGGCTTTAGTCGATTCACCATCTTTGGAGAAAACTATATGAGCAAAGCCAATAAGCGTGGTCGGGATTCGGGCAGTGGTCGCTTCATTACAATTGAAGAAGCGAAGCGCCGGCCAAAAACCACTACCGTTGAAACAGTAAAGCCACCGCCCAAGAAAAAATGATATTGTAGGGAGAGGGTAGTGCCGTTACTTGTCCCTCCTTCTTACCTATCGTGCATTTGCTCCCTAAGGATTACGGGCAGATTGTGCTGTTCGAGAGAACGTGTGCCGAGGTTAAGGAGCAATCCCATACCAAGAGGCTGCCAGTGGCTCTGATTTCAAAATATGGTGGGCGAGGTTCATCCGCTAAGATCGAAGTCGTTGCAATGCCTGGGCGATAGCTTCTGCATTCGAATCCAGCGCTTGGAGGGCTATCATGGTGTTCTGATAGCTGTTCTCGGAGCCTCTTTGCTTTACCCATAATGCGAGCTCCTCGGTGGAGGCGCGTATCGCCTGCTGATTCATCCATAGCAACTCAAGGGCATCCGCGATGGTAGCGGCTTTATCTTCCATTTGGTTGTCTCCCGCAGAGGGTTTTGTAGTTAGCCATTCGCAATACGGTCTCATACCCGTGCCGACTCATGGAGCAGAGAAATCACTGTTCGTTGAAAGATAAGCCAAGGCGATTCATCAGGCGTGACACGGTCATAGGCTGGAAGCTGCTCCCCTTGGCTGTAGTTACGCCTTTCGAGTTTAGGCACTGGGCGATAGCTGCAAGCGACATGCACCCGTCATACAAGCACGCCTTGATGTGGTGAGCGATAGCGTCGGCGCGATTGTCTGCATTCTCTTTCTTAGCCTTTATAGCGGCGCCGTTGCCCACTGCCCACGCCTTGGCACGGCCAGCATCCCGGCGCGCCACCTTCTCTTGCGCTTCAGCATTACCACTGGCGGCGAGCTTCTTCAGTTCGGCCAATCCAGCCTTTGTGCGAGCACGGATTTTCAGTAGCTCTTCTTCAGCAAGTAGGGATTTGATATTCCGCAGAAGCCCACTGCTATGAACGTCCTCTGCCTCAATGAAAATGTACTTCTTCTGCAAGGTGACGAAGTGGGCGTGGTCGCGTGTAAGCCGGTCTACCCGATGCACGACAACTGGGCAGTCCAGCCCTTTCGCCATTGCGAGAGCGAGGCGGCATTGTGGACGGTCTTGAGGGTCAATGGCACCTGAAACGCCTTCATCAGTGAACTGCGCGACGATCTCCCAGCCGTGTGCATCTGCTGCGATCTTGATGGCTGCGAACTGGCCGCCTACCGACAAGCACTGATCGTCTGTACTCATCCTTGCGTAGGCCACTACTTGCATCATTTTCTCGCCTCATATTCTGGTTGGGGTGATCATAACATATTGCAGACGAACATCAGAGAAGTGTTAAATTTGATGTTTTTCACCGGTGGTCAGCTTCATAGTCGTAGGGGCGTCTTGTTCTGCCTAAAGGAAAGACACAGCAATGATGTTGAAGGGGGTGTGACTACGTGCTGGAAAGGCACGAAGGTAAAACTGTACGCGGAGTCTGACGGCGTAGACAACTGCATGAGGTTCGAAGTAACGTAGAGAGTTTCCACCCATCTACCCCGAAGGGTTTCTCTGTGATCAAAGCATTTCTGTCCCACGCATGGATTAACAAGGAATTTGTTCGAGCTGTTGCGAATGACCTTGGTAGGCAATTTTGCAAGTTTGATGAGTATTCATTTGACAGTGCTGAGACTTTCAAGAGATCCATTGAGGAGCACTTGGATGAATCTTCAGTGTTCGTTTTTTTTGCATCTGAAGTTGCTTTGGGGCGGCCTTGGGTGGATTTTGAACTTGAAGAGGCCTGGTATAAAAAGCTTGAGGGTAAGTTGAGTAGGGCAATTGTATTTATTCTCGATTCAAATATAGATCCCGTTCAGTTGCCAAAGTGGCTTAATCGTGCAAAAATAACTCGCGTTGCCTCGCCTAAGTTAGTCGCGAGGGAGATTCGCTATCATATAGATTCCTTAATAAGGGCGGCTCAGCATCCTTATTTTGAAGGTCGCTCTAGTGATATTGAAAAATTTGAGGCTCTCCTAACGCCGATCGGTTCTCCTCCACCCCGTAGCGTGGCGATATACGGGCTGCCAAAAATTGGCAAGAAAACTTTTATTGAAAAAGTCTCGAAGTTGGCGCTAACTTTCAATCGCGTGCTGCCAATTATGGTTTCTCAGGGGGATAACTTAAAGGATCTTGCGATAAAAGTAGCTGATCAGCTTGAGCCATATTCTACTAAGGCGGGATTTGAGCATATTGTTAAAAGTATAAATGCTCAAGATGGTGAGGAGTTGGTTCGTCGCATAATATCGGCTTTCGAAACTTCTATCTCAAATAAAGAGTTGCCCTTGCTGGTTGATGTAGGAGGGCTATTTAATTCTGATGGGTTTATGCATGGTTTTGTCGAGGCGGTTGTTGCAGCGTCGGCAAACAATGGTAATTACTTATTCATAATTTCTAATCGTAAGCCAGCTAATCATATTCCCAGTTTAGCCTTGCGGCCTCTGACAAAAGAGCATACCAAAAGGCTAATTGCTAAGATCTCTGGTGATTCAGGCTTGACTTTGAGTCCTGAAGCAGTAAGTGAGCTTGCTGATTATGTCAATGGTTATCCTCCGTCGGCTTATTATGCGGTAGAGCTGATTAAAGGATATGGTGTTGATGTTGTCTTGGCTGATAAAGAACGGCTAGTCAATTTCAAGGCTGCTGTATTTATTAAGTTTTTAACGGAGCAGGTTCTCAGTGAGAGTCAGATCAACGTACTTGCAGTGTTGGCTACCTATAGCCCGATTCCTTTGCTCGTAATCGCTGAAGCGCTTGGAGTAGAACCTTCCGTCGTGGCTGGAGAGGTTTCTGTATTGATTGATAAGTCATTGGTTGTGCCGACCGAGTCAGGAATGTACGCCATCTCTGATCCACTAACGGACTCCGTATCGACCGCACTACGTCCTCAGATAAAAATAGATCACTCCGTAGTTCGGGACAGTTTGAAATCGGTAATGGACGCTGAAGATGCGGAGCTGCCTCGTCTTGACTTGTGTCGTTTGTATTTCAGAGCATGTGTCCGAAGCGGCTCTAGCAATACAGATGGCTTTCATATGGTGAACGATTTAATAAGCTTGACAGAAGATTATTATCATCGCCGTGATTTTAAAATGTCGATTCGGTGCGCTACATTGGCGCTTCAAGAACGCCCTAATAATGAAGTGGCTCGTGACATGCTTATAAGGGCGTTGATTCAGGATGAGGCATGGGACGCTGCCATCGCAGAAATAGCTAAGCATCGAGCTTATGCTCCTGTGCGGGATATATTTTTTTTAGAGGGTTTTTTGTTCCGCAAGCAAGGAAAGCTTGATTCTGCCATAGCCGCTTTTGAAAATGCGATGAAAAGTGGTCGGAAAGGTGTGACCATTAATCGAGAGCTAGCTACTTGCTATTATCTGTCAGATGAATTTGCTAAGGCTAAACACCATGTTGAAGAGGCTTTAAGTAAATCTGACAATCAATTTATAATTGATTTGTCGGTTCAAATAGCAACTCGTGAGGGGAATGAGGAGTCTGCGAGGAAGGGGTTGGAGAAGCTGAGAGCAGTTGATAAAGAAGGCTTCTTCAAACATAGATTGTCTACAGTAGAGCTCAAGTTTGGTCTAGTAGCTGATGCATTGAAGGCAGCACAAGAAGCTATTGCGTCGCTTGATGGCGAGCGTCCTCCCTTTAATGTTCTGTCTCAGCTAGCTACTTGCCTTATACGCGATTCGAAAATTATGGAGGCTGAGCAAGTCATACAGCGTATGGCCAAGCTTTACGCCCATACAAAAATTGATATACGCCTGGGGTTAGAGTGTCGCTTGGAAATCGAGCGTAGTCGTTATGCAAGGGCCCTTGCCATTCTTGAAAATATTAAAGACCCTCATCGGGTGGTCTATATGTCGATGCGGCGTGATGCGTTAGCCGGGGAACTAAAGTACAGCGTGCTTGATGATCAAAAGCGTATTTCGTATGAGGCGCAACTCAAGGCGCTAGAGGGAGAGTTGGCTGCTAAAGATGTAAATAGCTTTTGGTTCGCTTTGATTCGGTGACCTATGGCACGTAGGTGACTTTTAGTGGGCGCTTCCTAGCGGCGCCCACGCTTTCAGTGCTTAGCTGTTATAACTATTCCGTTAGTACTTTGAATCGTTCCCTGCGAAGGCTCCCAGTTACGCGGCTTGAGAGAAGCCAGATGTTGCGACCCA
The DNA here is from genome assembly GCF_017875165.1 of Pseudomonas sp. PvP089. NCBI lineage: Bacteria > Pseudomonadati > Pseudomonadota > Gammaproteobacteria > Pseudomonadales > Pseudomonadaceae > Pseudomonas > Pseudomonas sp. PvP089. Next base: position 5,488,197 of record NZ_JAGGME010000001.1, on the reverse strand, counting down.
CTTTATATGTGGCTCGCTGTTAAGAGCCATTGCCGTGCCGGTAAATCGCCGTCGTCCGAAACTCCAAAATATGGCGGGCAAAGACCACCCGGTTCGATTGTGGTACATGAAGCACACCCGTAATGACACGCGAAAAGCTGCCAGGGCTACCTCTATTGAATCGCCGACCGGGGGCGGGGCAAGACAGGGCTCACATCGAACCATCGGGCACAGGGCCGCTAACGGGAACGGCGTGAGCAAATTCGCTGGCCCTACACTAGCCCCTGCAATGAAGGAGCTTACTTTTCCGCCAATGGCGGGGAACCCTACAGTGTGCGGCTAGAACTCCAGCAATTTGTGAGAGATAAGGCCGTGTAGCGTCATTTGCTTAGCGCTGTCACCGTCAATGCCACGTAACTAGGGCCTTAGACGCTAGTCAGAGGAGAGCATTTCCAGAAAAGATGCCTTGGGGCAATTAGTTCGAGATTATTTATGCGTCTAGTAATCGAAGGCTTGATCTGTAGGGGCTGTGGCGCAAAGGAGGGTAACCTGGCCTCTGGTTAAGCAAGCCGGGCTACTGTCTTGGCAAGCAAGGGTCAATCGAGGGTGAGCGTCTCGACGTCTGCCATGAGGTCAGACGGTTTGCACCCGAGTGCAGCAGCCAGCTTGAAGATGATGTTGATGGTGGGCTGATGTACGCCCCTCTCAATGAGGCTGACGTAGTTCCTTTGGACATCTGCCTCCAGCGCCAGCTTCTCCTGTGTCATTCCTGCCTGCTTCCGCCGCTCGCGGAGAATCTTACCGAATGCCAATCCTGCGTCCAAACCGTACCCCCTTTGCATGAGGTAGCACTCTCGGATCGGGCTGTGCTGGCGTCTTCACAGTATGCTGTGAATTTCATCGATGGCATGGCATTATTGGTCTCGCCCGAGGCTACCAATCAGCCCGAGCCCACCAGGCGTACTCTCCTGTGAGAGGTTGAGTCTTCCATGTTGTAGGTAGGGGGGAGCGTGTAGTACGTGTTGTATGCCGGTGCGCCCTGTAAGTCAGTAAGTCTAGTAAGGCCGTAAGACAAACTTTATTACTGATTTACAGGAGCTTAACCATGATCAACATATACTCAGCGACCAGCACCATCCCTAGTTTTCAGCAAGATGCGGTTGACGCCTTTGCCAGCTCTTCCCGTACAGAAAGGACTGATCATTCTCACCTCGTTCTTGTAGCAGTGGGAGCGTGATGGATGAACCGTCAGGACGAAATGGTAAAAGTCCCAGCGTACGCAATTGAGGCACTGGCAGCATACGTGCCGCTGGGGGACGATAGCGTCGGACTCATGTTGCTTCTGCTGATGAAGATGGACAGCAACCGTGTGGTGAGGATCGATACGGATTTGCTACCCCGCTATTTCACCATCAGGCGTGACCGATTTGACTACGCATTGTCCGGTGTAATCAAAAACGGGTGGATACATTCAGTAGACAAGCAAGCGTTGCAAAGTGGTTTTCTGAATTGCGTTGTTCACTCTACCTTCATTGATTCAGACTTCGAAACTCTTATTGCGTTCTTTAATCCTCTCTTGCCTAATACATGTAAACGGATTGAGGGGCCGTTGAGCTTCGAGTAGCTCTGCTGAATAGGGCAGGGATGCCCGTATCAGGCCAAGTGTTATCAAGTGGTTGAAGTTGCATGCATTATCTATTTCTAACTATCGAAGTTTTCAAGGAATATCTATGGCAAGGACCTTCCGTAATCCAGCAAATGGTCACACTGAGTCCATTAGTAGGGAGGCTAGTGGTTTAGTCGTGCTTTTCGGGCCATTGTACTTGGCCAGCAAGGGTCTCTGGGGGCACTTCTTCCTATGGCTATTACTGGTTGGTGGCTTCTCGCTGGCAACCGGTGGTCCAGGGATAATTATCGCGTTGCCCATAGCAATTGTCGTGTACGCCTTCAGCATCAATAGCATCATCGCGAACTCTTACCTGCGTAAAGGATGGCAAGAGGTAGTGGTTGAGTCGGACCATGCTACTGGCCAGCCAGTAATGAGTGTAGGCGGCCAGAGAGAATGTCCGTTCTGTGCTGAGTTGATCAAGATGCAAGCAGTGAAGTGCAAGCACTGTGGGTCTTTGGTAAAACCCCTGGTCTAAGTGTGAGAGAGCCTGATAGGGGGAGCTTACTCAAGCAAGGTGTTGGTGCAGCACTCCACCCTGTCCTATAGAGTTGATGCTGCGCCTAACGGCTATACTTTTATAGTGGGGTAGGAAGGCAAAGCCCCACGAGAATCCTGGTCTTCTCTCGAAGATTAACTTGTGACGCATCGTCACGCTAATCCACTGCTGGTTTAATTTATAGAGTTGGTACTCAGCTAAGGGCGAGGTGGTGCTGCACACCTCCGTCCCCCCCGTTTTAGAATTGATAAGCGCCTATCGACTATCAATCCTAAGATGGTGAAGGAAAGTCCTCGAAGTGTGTACCAATTGTGGCTGAGGCCACAGGGTAACGCTGTACAGTAACATCAAGAGCGGGAAGGGGCTCTGCTCGCCCTTGTTCCTTCCCTCTGCATAGAATTCTATTCTCGCTTCACTGCAGGGCTATAAGAAGGGGGCAGGGGCGAGAAAGCCCCCCCCAAAGCTGTTCTGTAACTTTGCAGACTTGCAGATACGTGGTGACGTCCCGTCACGTTGTACAACATCTACAGCCTCAGCAAGGTTAAGATTAAGAGCAGGAGAGGGGCCTTTCTTGCCCCGTCTCTTTCCAAGCTACATAGAGTTGTTATTCGTGCATCAGGCAAAGTCTAATCTGCCTGTGGCGTAGGCGCCACGGTGAAAACTATTAATTCCCCTATGTCATCGTGTCTGGAATTTACTGTGCCATATAATATGGTAGGCGCGGTTTGCGATTTCCAGACAAATAGAAGTGGATCTCGATTCTATACGCTCCGGATGGTGCGATTAGATCCATTTCTGAGCCTCAATGTAATCAAGGAAGTGATTACGTCCAGATGGCTCAGGATAGTAGTCAGGTTTCTCAGCCTTTCCGTGCCCTGAGTGCTCCATGTCAGAGATACCTTCAAGCTCATCAACTAACTTGATTGATCTATTCAATAGCTTCTCAAGTGGTTCCTTGCCGTAATCAGGTACTGCCAGCTTCCAGAGAAATCGTAGAGTTGCGTAACGTTGCTTAGTACGAGCCAGTACTGCATCATCGCTGTCATCCCCTTGTCTAGCTTCATGAATTGTCATGTATTCAGCTATATACTCTTCGGCCCGACGTCGGAGGTCTGACGCGGCACTGATCATAAAGTCAAAGCTTGAGCGGGGAGCACGGTCATCAAGCCAGTCTGTTAAGAATTTGACGTTGCAATCTTCATTGATAGCCCGCTGCCTAACTTTCGCTTTGACACGTTTTATATTGTCACTGGTGAACTTGCTGTCGTAGCAGCCTTTCGATGTATTCCAAGTGCTGCCATATTCTTCGTGTAGAATTTTACGAAGCTCATGGTCTCGGATACCAGTCTCTCGACTGGCGAGGGGGAATACTCTTTCAATACACCTGGAGAGTGGTGTAATGATTTCTACGGTGCGCTTCGTGGGCTTCTTACCCTTCGGGATATCTTCGATGAGGGTCTTGATTCGTCGTTCAGCTACGTCCGTCTCATCCTTTATCTTTGCGATAGACATTCCTTCTTTGCGAAGCTCGATTACTCGATGCTCAGCGGGAGTTTTTGGGGTTGCGTCAATCTTGCTCATAGTTCTTCCATGATTTTAATATGTCTGGGTGCAATCCTCCGATGTTCCTGCCTGGGGAGGGGGCGATTGGCCTTGTCGCAGACAGCACGACACCAGCTCTGTTCAGTGGCCCATTGGCTTGAGTGAGCTATCTGGAGGGTTTTTAAGATTTGGCGCTAGGTGATGGCTGGTTCGATTGTGCCAGCCATCTTCAAGGTGTACTTCGTCCAGATCGGTGCATAAAGTCGTCCTGGGCAACATACGTCCATGTCGTTAGCGCTTCACGTTCTGCTTAATGCTAGGCGTGCTCTAGCTTATAAGTGCGGGCGAGTAGCTTACAGCCCGTCGCGACCATGCTTGGTGATGAACTGCTGAAGCCAGATCAAGCCTTTTCCAGTCAGGAGCGGGAGTGCCTTGAGTTCACGCACACCCGTCTTAAGGTTCTCGTACATGCCTTCCTTCACCTCAAAGTAGCCTGCATCCAGATACCGTTGGTATGGCATGTTCTGTTGGTGCGGGCGACTCATCAGGATCTTGTGGTCACGGAGGTACTGAAGGTAACGATTCCGGCCCGTACCGAAGAGCTTGGCAGCCATGGTTGGATTCATTAGATCATCCCGTTCGTAAACCGTGTCATAGAAGTCAACCTTCTCGGAATCTTCTGCAAGCTGTTGTTCCAGGGCATCGACTTGCTGCGCCAGTATGGTCCGCTCTTCCTTCAGCGTGAGTACGAGTTTCAGAGCGCCTACGAGATTGCTTGGAATCTCAATGACGCCAAGTTTCTTCTCCGCTTCCAGTACATGCCAGCGATCAACTACTGCGGCCCGCATCTTGGTGCTGTAGCCAGAGAGCAGAATGTCTACCTCCCGGCGGGGTAGGTTGAAGCATGGTTTGCTACGGTTGTAGGAGTCTTGATAGTGGCCCTGAAATTCCAGGGCATCTTGACCAAGCTCCTCAAACTGCTGGCGAATATCGTGCATCACATTGTCATGACGTTTACCCGTCAGCTTCGCGATCTCCAAGCTGCTCATGGTAACGGGGGAGGGCACGATGTGAATAAGGCTTTCCAGATGGGTAGAGCTGAACGAGCTGCCGATTGTATGCATGGTTTGAATTTCCATATAGTAACTTTGTATCTCGAATTTGGTGTGTAGCTGCCCGTCGCTACGACTTTGAAGCGATTAAAGTGGGCAAAATTATGATGTGTCTCGCGCATTGATTCAGTACTGGGCGAGATCAGTGCTTGTTTATGTGGCGTCTAAGTCATAGTTGTCTCCTCTAGTGGGATGCTCAGGTTTGTTCTGTCAGCAGAGGGCACGGAGACTTGGGTTCCGTCGTGCTCGTAGTAGGTGGGGTTGAGCTGATCTAATGACTCTATGCTACTTTTTGCTGGTCCCAGTGGCGCATGATTTCTTCGATCTGTCGGGCTCTACATTGTTCACGGTGCTCCTGGAATAGCGGCATGCGCTCTCGCAAATCATCTGCATAGAGATAAATTTCTGTACCGTAAGCTAGGGCGTCGTACATTTCGTCTTCGCAGAGAAAGCCGCTGTATGTCCGTTCAATCCATTCCCGATTTACTCGCTCCATGTACTCCATCGTCGACCGGATATCAGACTCCTTCCCGTGCCCCATAGAATAGGAAGTGGAGTGAATGATCATGCTGCTGCTGTCATAGATCACCCAATCATCGGCTTGAAGGGCTATAGCAGAAGCGGTGAAGGCGCAAGTTAAACCGATCTCTACAGTGATGTGAGCTTCGCATTCGTCCATTCGGCGGCAGAGATAGTCGCAAGTCTCCAGGCTTCCGCCAGGTGATGAGAGTTGGATATATATATGGTCTTCCTCTCCCGCATGGGCAAGGATGCTGATGAACTCGCTATACTCATGAATTTCCCCGATAGGGCCGGTGAGCGGGACGATGTATTGCATCGAAACTCGCTGTTTGGCAAGGATGTTATTCGGGCGGTAAATGCTTTCGAGTTCTACAGGTTCGTTGTTGGCTTGATGTTTCATATAATTGTCTTCCTTTACGGATTTCGGGCAATAGGTGGCCGTCGCTCGAAATTTAGAGCTAGTACTGGGGGCGGCCTATTGATAAGGGTTGGGTGGTGCATAATTAAAATTTGGTCGTAGTTTGCTCGTTGTTAAATTCCTCCCTTGGATTTTGGCGAATTCTGGGCAATAGGGTGCCGTAACGTAAACTCTAAGTCTCGTCGGGTTTATAGTATGTGTGGCGAGTGGGCGGACTGACCCTATGCTCGGGAACGTAAGAAGGGCGGTTATCTTATGTCATATAGTTGTTCTCTAGTTGCGATTAAAAGGCGTTTTACGGGCACAGATTTATCTTGCAATCATGGCATGGCAGGTACTCTCGAAGTTTAAACTAGGGCTGATGCGGTTGGGATTAGCAGAATCCCGGACGCGACAAATCCTCCGTGCTAACCACTCGTCTTTCTCGACGAATCTGCAGGGAGGTAAGTTTTTTAGGGTGGCCGCTGAGGGCCTGGACATCACCGCTGAATCTGGTGATGGGCGCCATAGTACAGGGTTTTACCAGCATGTCAATCCCCAATGCGTAAAATGTGCGCCGACGCGCCTGCCAGGACTGCAAGCCTTTAATCAGGTATACGAGGCCCCTAGCGGCTTCTCCCATATAGATAGGGGCACGGCGAAGGACCGGCAGTCGATGGCTGCGTTAATATTGCTGGGGCTGCATGACAACGCGGTGGGGTGCATCAAGCATCGCCTTCAGAGGGCTACGGCTACCGTAGGTGCTGAACCTCACCGCTGCATCCTCGTGCCCAGCTATCCGCTTGATCAGGAAGTTGTACACCTTGCCTCACGAGGGTCGTCAATCATCGTGGTGCCGGAAGCTGTGAAAGGTCTTGCGGGGATCGGTGATGCCAAGCTTCGTTTTGCTGCTCGCTTCCATGTTAATCGGCGGGGAGTAGGCCGGCTGCTTTCGCAATGCTGGGTAGTTTCTTTATCTCCGACGCCATCCGTGACAGCGGGTTGATGCCGTAGCTGTCTCCAATGTGCCCCGAAGCATGCCCGGTGATCCAATCGCTGACCTCTTTGGGTATCCCGTGCTCCCTGGCTAGCGTTTTGAAGCTGTGACGGAACGCGTGCAGTGGGTTGCGGCCGGGTTGATACACTCCGCACCGCTGGGTGATCGGACGCCATGACTTGGACACGATCCCGGCAAAGCCGTCAGAGACTTTTACCAACTGAGGGAACACCCGTGTTCCAGGTGTACGACCTTGCACGAGCTTCAGCAAGCCAAGGGCGATCAGGTCAGGATGAACAGGGATCTCCCTGCGGCTGCTGTCTGTCTTAACAGACTTGTCGGGGCGGTCGTCAATGATCCGAATGAACCATGCCCCCCCTTCGTGCTGGTGGATATCCTCCACATAGAGCTGGGCCAACTCTTCGCGTCGGCCACCGCTATACGCGGCAATCAACGGTATCCAGAACACCGCATTGCCGGGTCGACCTTCGGTGGCTCGCAATCGCTGAAACTCAGGATGGCTGAAAAGCGTGACTAGCTCGCTCCAGCTATAGCCCCGGTTATCGTCCAGGCGTCGTTTCGGTTTGCCCGATCCGAGTCGCTTGTGAATGCGAGATGTTGTTACAGGGTTGGTTTCCAGTAGACCTGAATCAACAGTAAACGCCATCACGGACGACAGTCTGGCCAATAGTAGGCGGGTGGACGAGGTTGCTAGCGGCTTTACGCTGCCATCAGCAGGGTGGATCAAGTTCGCAGCAAACTTATGTATATCTGAAGGTTGGATCGAGGCGATTGGCTTATCACCCATGTCCGAGATGAACCGGTTGACGGCACGGCTGTAGTCCACCGCATGACGCCGCGAAACATATTCAGACCTATCAGACATGGAGATGGACTGGACGTAGCGGCTAAGCGCTTCCGATAGCCTTATGGAGCTTTCTTTGAGGGCAGGTAGTGTAGCCGTAGGTATAGGCTGGTTTACCGTCTCGGGCTTAGGAGACTCAACGTAGAGGCCCTGGCGGGCATTATTAAACAGCCTCTCCGACTCTGCATACGCAAGAGCAAATGCAGCCTTCGCTTGCTGGTGGTGTCGAGTATTCAGTGAGCGGCGAATCTCGGTCTTACCGATGATGTGCCTGAGGTCATCAGGCACCCTGCGGCGTAGGTAATAAATGCCTGAGTCAGGGTGCCTGAATGGTTGAGCTATGAGTGCCATGTGTACCAGCCTTGTGTATCAGTGGGCTGGGAAAGGGCATCGCTTACGTGGTTATCAGGCGTTCTGATTGGCCGGTTTGCTGACGCGGGTGTCTCCCTTTTCCCGCACCCAGAACAACGTAGCCCCGGCCACCGCCGCCGGCATCATCAGCACGTTCACCCCCGGAATCATCAACGCCAGGTAGGTGATGCCGCCAAAGCCCAGCGACTGCCAGCGCTTGCTGCGCAGCCAGGCGAGCATGTCCTGCCAGCTCATCTTGTTGTTGTCCGCCGGGTAGTCGATGTACTGGATGGCCATCATCCATACCCCGAACATCAGCCACAGTGGCGCGGCGACGACGTTGACCACCGGGATCAGCGACAGAATGAACAGGCCGACTGCCCGCGGCAGGAAGTAGCCCAGCTTGCGCATTTCGCGGCTGAAGGTGCGTGGCACCATGGCCACCAGCTCGCCCCAGCTGAACGCCGGGAAGGTGTCTTCGCCCCGTACCACAACCTCGACCTTTTCCGACAAAAAGCCATTGAACGGCGCGGCAATGATGTTGGCCACCAGGGTGAAGGTGAAGAACACCATCAGCACCAGCAAGGCAACGAACAGCGGCCAGAGGATGTAGCTGAGGAAGCTCAACCAGTCTGGCAGCGTCGGCATCAGGGCATCGAGCCAAAGGGCAAACTGGTGGCCGGCGAAGTAGACCATGCCACCGAACAGCAGCAGGTTGATCGCCAGCGGCAGCAGCACGAACAGCCGCAGGTTGGGGCTCAGCACCAGTTTCAGGCCTTCGCGCAGGTATTGGGGGCCGGAGAGGACAGGGGCTTGCATCGGGAGACTCCGCAGAGAAGGAAAACGCGCTGACCTTACCGAGTTTGCATCGCCGACGAAAGGTGGCTGGCAAGCCGGACACGGGCTGTAACAAAAGCGCCGGGGTCTGGGCTATCGATGAAAACAGTGAATAGACGGTGCCTATGAGGTGGATTGTCTAAGGATATTTCCTTAATCTTTGCGACCTCGCTACAGTGCGCTCAACTTTTCGCTTTCAGGGCCTGCGCGTTGTAGCCTTCCCCAAGTGCTGCGTGGGTCCGTTTTAATTTTCCAGCTGGCGCAGCCGGTACACCGATGCCGGCCCGAGCGGCCGGCTCGACAGGAGTTCGACATGTCTGAAGTACGTCATTCGCGCGTCATCATTCTCGGTTCCGGCCCTGCCGGATACAGCGCTGCGGTCTATGCGGCCCGCGCCAACCTCAAGCCGCTGCTGATCACCGGCATGCAGGCCGGCGGCCAGCTGACTACCACTACCGAAGTCGACAACTGGCCGGGCGACCCACACGGCCTGACCGGCCCGGCCCTGATGCAGCGCATGCAGGAACACGCCGAGCGCTTCGAAACCGAAATCGTCTTCGACCACATCAACGCCGTCGACTTGGCCAACAAGCCGTTCACCCTGCAGGGTGACAGCGGCAAGTACACCTGCGACGCACTGATCATCGCTACTGGTGCCAGCGCCCGCTACCTGGGCCTGCCGTCGGAAGAGGCCTTCATGGGCAAGGGCGTTTCGGCCTGCGCCACCTGCGACGGTTTCTTCTACCGCAACAAGCCAGTCGCCGTGGTTGGCGGCGGCAACACTGCCGTGGAAGAGGCGCTGTACCTGGCCAACATCGCCAGCAAGGTAACCCTGGTGCACCGCCGCGAGACCTTCCGCGCCGAGAAGATCCTGGTCGACAAACTCAACGCCCGTGTGGCCGAAGGCAAGATCGAGCTCAAGCTCAACGCCACCCTGGACGAAGTATTGGGTGACAACATGGGTGTGACCGGTGCGCGCCTGAAGAACAACGACGGCAGCAGCGACGAAATCAAGGTCGACGGCGTATTCATTGCCATTGGCCACACCCCGAACACGTCGCTGTTCGAAGGCCAGCTGACCCTCAAGGACGGCTACCTGGTAGTCAACGGCGGCCGTGAAGGCAACGCCACCGCCACCAACGTTGAAGGTGTGTTCGCTGCGGGTGACGTGGCTGACCACGTTTACCGTCAGGCCATTACCTCGGCCGGCGCTGGCTGCATGGCGGCCCTTGACGTGGAGCGTTACCTGGACGGGCTGGCCAACGCCTCGTTCTGATCAGATAGCGCCCCAAAAAAACCGGCCGAAAGGCCGGTTTTTTATTGCCTGCGGTCAGCTCACAGGCTCAACCGCATGGACAGGTCCACGGCTTTCACATCCTTGGTCATGGCGCCAATCGAGATGTAGTCCACCCCAGTCTCGGCAATCACCCGCAAGGTCGTCTCGTTCACCCCGCCACTGGCCTCAAGCTTGGCTTTGCCAGCGGTAATGCGCACCGCTTCGCGCATTTCGTCCAGGTTCAGCTCGTCGAGCATGATGATATCCGCGCCAGCGGCCAGCGCCTCGCGCAGTTCATCCAGGCTTTCCACCTCGATTTCCACCGGCTTGCCCGGCGCAATGCGGTGCGCCGCTGCCACTGCCTGGGCTACGCCACCGCTGGCGGCAATGTGGTTTTCCTTGATCAGGAAGGCGTCGTACAGGCCAATGCGGTGGTTGTCGCAACCGCCGCAGGTCACCGCGTACTTCTGCGCCAGGCGCAGGCCTGGCAGGGTTTTGCGGGTGTCCAGCAGGCGCACTTGCGTGCCTGCCACCAGGTCGGCGAGCGCGCGCGCGCGGGTGGCCACGCCCGACAGCAACTGCAGGAAGTTCAGCGCACTGCGTTCACCACTGAGCAGCGAGCGGGCCGGGCCTTCCAGGTGGAACAGCGGCTGATTGGCAGTAGCCCGTTCACCGTCGGCCACCTGCCAGTGCACTGCAACGCGCGGGTCGAGCTGGCGAAACACGGCGTCGACCCAGGCAGTGCCGGCAATCACGCAGTCCTCGCGGGTGATGATGGTCGCCTTGGCCAGGCGCTCGGCCGGGATCAGCTGCGCGGTGATATCGCCACTGCCGATGTCCTCCAACAGTGCGCGGCGCACGTTGGCTTCGATTTCAGCGGTCAGGTCGGCAAGGCGTAGGTTCGGCATGGTCGGCTCCACAAGCAAGATGCCGGCGATTATAGGGCAGGGGCCAGATGTGTACAGCTGCCTGGGCGATGACCCTTGGTCGGTCTTGCTGGGCGATGACTGCAAATGAGGGCGTTGACCGCCCATGAATCGGCGCTGGCAGCTGTGAGATTTTTTACCGATAATGGCGACCAGTATTTGGCGTCATAGCTTTGACGATTTTCAGCCCTTTCGGGCATGACAACCTGCAAGGAGTCCAGGATGCAAAACGAAGGCAAGGTGGTGCCCCTGGCGGCAGCCATCGACCGAGGGGGGCGCACGCCTCTTCCTTGCCTTCCGGTATTGCTCCTGCAAGTGCGCGACAAGGCTGCGTTGCAACTGCGTCAGGGCTTGCAGGCGCTGTTCGACAATGCCGATGACACCTTGTTCGGAATGGCCGACAAGGCCGTGGACCGTTGTGACCAGAACCTGTATTTCGAGGCCATGCGCGATCTGCGTCTGAAGCGAAAAAGTATCGAACGCGGCTTCCTTGATACGTTTTATGACACCTATTCCCGCATCGGCCATGTCGACCTGCTGGCGCCTCTCGCCGAACCGGGCAACCTGCGCAACAAGATGCAACTCGAGCGGGCTGCGGCCATCGAATGCATGGTTGCGCGGGTGCTGTCGCGTGATGGCATTGCCCTGCAGCAACTGGGCCTGCGGTTGCAGGCCCTGCTCGATCGCCCCGTGCATGAGCAATGCAGCCCACTGGGCCCTGCCGCGCTGTGCGGCTACTTCCTCGAGGCTGGCCGGAACCTGGGGGTTGGCCTGAGGGTCAAACTGGTCCTGCTCAAGCTGTTCGAGCGTTATGTCTTGCGCGATCTGGACGTCATCTATGCCGAAGCCAATCAATTGCTGGCCGTCGCCGGTGTGCTGCCCGAGTTGCAACCGGCCCCGCGCCGTCGCGCCGAGGATCAGCGCATGATGGCAAGCCAGCGGGTGGCAAGCCAAGGCCAGGGAGCGAGCGCAGATGCGGCAGGGCAGGCGTTCTTTGCCTCTTTGCAAACCTTGCTGGCCCCGGCGCGTGGGCAGTTCGCACCCCGATTGCAGGCGGTGGCTGCCGCCCAGTCCATCAGCACCGCAGACCTGGTCCGCCTGCTTTCGCATTTGCAGCACTACGTACCCGCTGCCGGCGAGGCTGAGGATTTTGAACTCGGCCAACAGCTTGAACAATTGCTGCTGAGGGTCAGCGTGCGCAGCGGCACCCGGCGGCGCATAGCCGTGGCCGACGAAGACACGATCAACCTGGTTGGCCTGCTGTTCGCCTGTATTCAGGGCGATGACAACCTGCCGGCCAGCCTGCGTGCGTTGATCGCGCGGTTGCATATCCCATTGTTAAAGGTGGCACTGCTGGACAAGGGGCTGTTCAGTCGGGCCAGCCACCCTGCACGCCGGCTGCTTAACGAAATCGCTGGCGCAGCTATTGGCTGGGAGTGCAGCGGCGAAGGTCTGCGCGACAGCCTGCACTTACGGGTAGAGCGCGTGGTCCAGCGCTTGATCAATGATTTTGCCGAAGATGTCGGCATTTTCACCGACCTGCTCGACGAGTTTCTTGCGTTCAACCAGGAGGAGCGGCGGCGCAACGAGTTGCTTGAGCAGCGCACTCGCGACGCCGAAGAAGGACGCGCCCGTGCCCTGCAGGCCCGGCAGCAGGTGCAGCGGGTGCTCAACCAGCGCCTGCGGGGCCGGGTACTGCCTTTGGTGGTGGTGCAAATGCTGGTACAGGCCTGGAGCCAGGTGCTGCTGCTGGCCTGGCTCAAGCAAGGTGAGGCCTCCCAGGCTTGGCGGGATGCCCTGCACACGCTGGACACGCTATTGGCCAGCATCACCCCTGGGCATGAACCGCAAGCGCTGTTGCAGCAGGTACCTGGGCTGCTCAAGGCGCTGCGCGATGGGTTGGCCAGTGTGGCCCTGAACTCGGCGGCAACCCGCGAGTTCTTCCTGCAACTGGAGCAATTGCACTTGCGTGCCTGCACAGGCGCTGAGTTACCGGTTGGCCATGAGCAACCCTTGGCCGAAGTGCGGGTGGACGAAGATATTGTGCTGGCGATTGCCGAAGAACCGTCCTGCGCGCCGCTGCACGTTGCCGAAGGCCAGGCAGCCGCGTTGCGGCAGGTGCAGCGCTTGCGCATCGGTAACTGGGTCGAAGTACTTGATGACGACGAACCGTTGCGCTGCAAACTGGTGGCGCGTATCGGCAGCAGCGACAGGCTGGTGTTTGCCAACCGCACCGGCATGAAGGTGAGAGAGTGGAACGGTGCCGGCCTGGCCCAGGCGCTACAGCGAGGGGACGTGCGGCTGCTGGATGACGGGTTGTTGTTCGAGCGGGCGCTGGAAGCGGTGCTCGATGGGCTGCGGCAGCCACCGGTGAGGTAGGCGGCAACATTACAATCATTCACATGCAAACGGTGTTGGCGGCAGGGCATACTGTGGGTCTGTTCAAGGCGCTTTCAGGATTTGCCCCATGCAATTGGACCGTGCCACTGGCTGGTTCCACGGAATCGGAATCACCCACTGCCCCTCGCCGAACTTCAATGCCCGCCCCGAAGGCGAATCGGTTTCCCTGCTGGTGATCCACAGCATCAGCCTGCCGCCGGCCTGTTTTGGTACCGGCAAGGTGCAGCAGTTCTTCCAGAACCGCCTGGACCCCAACGAACACCCTTATTTCGCCAGCATCAGCCACCTCACCGTTTCGGCGCACCTGTTCGTCGAGCGTGACGGCGCGGTGACCCAGTTCGTTTCGTTGCTCGAGCGTGCCTGGCACGCGGGTGTGTCGTGCTTCGACGGGCGTGAAGGCTGTAACGATTTTTCCATCGGCATAGAGCTGGAAGGCACCGACGACCTGCCCTATACCGATGCTCAGTACGCCGTGCTGGAGCAGCTTACCCGGCACATTCGTAGCGCCTGGCCGGCCATCGACCTGGGCCGTATTCAGGGCCACAGCGACATTGCCCCACAACGCAAGACCGACCCCGGCCCGTCTTTCGATTGGCCGCGCTACCGCGAAGCGTTGTTGCACAACGAGGACAAGGCATGAGTTTTCTGGTGTTGTTGCTGGCGCTGTGGGTCGAGAAATTTTCGGCCCTGCGGCATCAAGTGCAGCGTGACGGGTTCTTCCTTGGCGAGCTGCTTCGCCTGGAGCGCAGCGGCAAGGTACACCCCTGGTGGACGCTGGCCGTCGTGGTGCTGGCACCGGTAGCGCTGCTGGTGTTGCTGCTGCATGTGCTGGAACCGGTGGCCTATGGGCTTTTGGCCTTGCCGGTGCATTTGCTGGTGCTGGTCTACAGCCTGGGCCGTGGCGATGCCAAGGCGTCACTGGGCCCGTTCCGTGATGCCTGGCGGCGGGGTGACGACCAAGCGACGCTGCATGTTGCAGAGCGCGACCTGGGCGTGGTGGCGGATGAGCCGCACAGCCTGTTGGTGCGTGTGCAGGGCAACTTGCTGTGGCAGGTGTACCAAGGGTTTTTTGCGGTGATCTTCTGGTATTTCGTGCTAGGCCCTGGTGCGGCGCTGGCTTATCGACTGGTGGCGCTGTGCGGCGAGCACAGCCAGCAGCCTGCGCTGAAGGCGCGTGCCGAACAGCTGCGGCACATCATGGACTGGCTACCGGTGCGCTTGATGGCAATGAGCTTTGCGCTGGTGGGCAACTTCCTCGCAGTGACCCGGGTGATGCTGCACGAGGTGCTCAACTGGCACATCAGCGCTGCACACCTGGTGGCGCGGGTGGGGCGTATTGCCGATGACATTCCCGAGGAAGAAGACAGTCAGCGTGGCCTGGGGCGGCTGGACAGCCTTTGGGAGCTGCTGCTGCGCTGTGCAGTGCTGTGGTATGCCGGGTTTGCGCTGTGGACCGTGCTGGTCTGACCTAGGGTCGCCTTGCTATTGGCGTCGCCTGGCAGATCGAGCGCCGCCCGGGCGGCGCTCGATCTGCCAGGCGCAGCAACTACAAAGGCCAGCACCAGCCAAACAATTCGCAAGCATTGCGGCTACTGGCCTGCGCCAGCGCCTCTACATCCACTCCCATCACCTGGGCCAGCGCCCCGGCAATGTCCGGCAGATGCTCCGGGCTGTTCCGTTGCCCCGCATACATCACCGGCGCCATATCCGGCGCATCGGTCTCCAGCACTACACTCTCCAGTGGCAGCCGCGCCAGCGTCTTGCGCAGCCGCAGCGCCTGTGGCCAGGTGCCGGCACCGCCAAGCCCAAGCCGAAAGCCCAGCTTGATATATTCACGCGCCTCTTCGTAACTGCCGGCAAACGCATGAATCACTCCCGCCCGCGCCGGCCTGTAGCGCTTGAGCGTGGCGATCACCTGGGCATGGCTGCGGCGTACGTGCAACAGCGCGGGCAGCTCGAAGTCGCAGGCCATGTGCAGTTGCGCTTCGAACAGGTCCTGTTGGCGCGTTTTGTCCAGGTCTTCGAGGTAGTAGTCCAGGCCAAACTCACCCACGGCGCAGAGCCGTGGGTCGCCGTGCAGGCGTTCCAGCCATTCGCGCAATTGCGTCAAATGCTCCGGGCGATGCTGGTCGAGGTACACCGGGTGCAGGCCCAGTGCCGCGAACAGGCGCTGATCGGCGCAGGCCAGGTCCCACACCCGTTGGAAATTTGCCTGGTAAACCCCCAGCACCACCATCCGTTCCACCCCGCGCGCCGCCGCGTTGGCCAACAGGCGCGGGCGATCGGCGTCGAACTCGGGGAAGTCCAGGTGGGTGTGGGTGTCGATCAGGCGCATGCTCAGGCTGCCGTGATGCGCTGCTTGAAGGTGCGGCCGACAGCATGCACGCCAGGTTCGTAGCGTTTTTCCTCGATTGCGGCCAGCGCCAGTTCCAGCGCAGTGGCGGCAATCAGGCCATGCTGCTGCGCCATGGCATTGACCGGTAGCGGCAGGAAGTCGAGCAACTGGTTGTCGCCAAAGGTGCCCAACTGCAGCTGGCGCGAGTCGGCAGGGCGCGCCTGCAATGTGTCGAACACCCCTTGCAGCAGCACGTACGAGGTGGTCACCAGGGCATCCGGCAGGCCGCCCAGGTCATTGATAAGCTGTTGCATCAGGCGCTGGCCGCACTCACGGCTGAATGCCTCGCCCTGGTAGCGACGCACATCACCGGCATAGCCTTGCAGGGCTTCGTCAAACCCGCCGGCACGTGCCTGGCTGACCGACAGCTCGGGGCGTGCGCCAATCAGGGCAATGCTGCGCGGGGCTGCACTGAGCAGGCTGGCGGCCAGTTGGCGGCTGGCATCGCGGTCATCGCTGATAACCGAGCAGAAGTGCGCAGGGTCCAGGCGGCGGTCGATGGCTATCACCGGCAGGCCTTTGTCCTGCATTTCGCGGTAGCTGTCGTCTTCCGGCGGCAGGCAGCTGGCGACGAACAGGGCATCACAACGGCGCGCGCGGAACAGTTGCTGCAACTGGCGCTCGCTGTCGGGCTGGTCATCGCTGCTGGCGATAAGCAGCTGATAGCCACGGGCGCGGGCACCTTGTTCCAGCTGCTTGGCGATGCGGGCGTAGCTGGGGTTCTCTAGATCCGGGAGAATGAAGCCCAGGGTGCGCGTGTGCCGGCTGCGCAGGCCCGCAGCCTGCGGGTTGGGGGTAAAGCCGTGGGCTTCAACCACCGCGCGTACCCGTTCTACAGTGCTGTTACTGATGCGTTGCTGTTCAGCCTTGCCGTTGATGACGTAGCTGGCAGTGGTCACGGACACACCGGCCAGGCGGGCGATATCGCTGAGTTTCACCGAATTTTCCTTGTTATTTCCGGGGCTGGCTGTGAGGCCGGACCGGGTATTCTGACCCGGTACTGGCGCCATGCGCAGACGACCATTGTCGCAATTGTCCGACAGGATGGGGCTTTTTACCGGGCAGATTATCGAGTAACGTGGCCGCCTGGTCAGGTTAAACGTTTCAGCTGCCGAATTTTCTGCCTCGGCTGCCATCTGTGCAGGCTGTTGAACTGGCCCTTCATGTGAATTTCACAACAATACTCCAGTACCCGACCGGGAACTGCAAAAGGAGAAGGTCATGCTCGAACTCGCCAAGGAGCAGATAGCCATGGGCCAGACGGCCGCCGACAAGGCCGAGGCGTTGCGCCTGCTGGCGGACCGGCTGGTCGCTGATGGCCTGGTCGCACAGGGGTACTTGCAAGGGCTGCAGGACCGCGAGGGGCAAGGCTCCACCTTCCTTGGCCAGGGCATCGCCATTCCCCATGGCACGCCGCAAACCCGTGACCTGGTTTATGCCACCGGCGTGCGCCTGCTGCAGTTTCCCGAGGGCGTAGACTGGGGCGATGGGCAAATGGTCTACCTGGCCATCGGTATCGCCGCCCGTTCCGACGAACACCTGCGCTTGCTGCAGCTGCTGACCCGCGCCTTGGGCGAAACCGACCTGGCCGAAGCGCTGCGCCGGGCCAGTTCCGCCGAAGCGCTGCTCAAGCTGCTGCAAGGCGCGCCACAGGAGCTCGCACTGGATGCACAACTGGTCGGCCTGAACCTGCCGGCTGAAGACTTTGACGAACTGGCCTGGCGCGGCGCCCGCCTGTTGCAGCGTGCCGACTGCGTCGACAGTGGTTTTGCCGCGGTGCTGCAGCAGGCCGAGCCGCTGCCGCTGGGCGAGGGCCTGTGGTGGCTGCACAGCGAGCGCCAGGTGCGCCAGCCGGGCCTGGCCTTCGTTACTCCACAGCAGCCCCTGCGTTATCGCGACCAGCCGCTCAATGGCCTGTTCTGCCTGGCCAGCCTTGGCGCCGCTCACCAGGCCCTGCTTGAGCGCCTGTGCGAAGTGCTGATCGAAGGCCGCGGGCAGATGCTCTATCAGGCCACCAGCAGCCGAGCTGTGCTGGCAGTGCTGGGGGGCGAGGCGCCGGCGGATTGGCCCAGCGCGCGCATCGTGCTGGCCAACCCACATGGCTTGCATGCCCGCCCGGCCAAGGTGCTGGCGCAACTGGCCAAAGGCTTCGACGGGGAAATCCGTGTACGCCTGGTCGACAGCGCGCAGCCGGCGGTGTCGGTGAAGAGCCTGAGCAAGCTGCTCAGCCTTGGCGCCCGTCGTGGCCAGCTCCTGGAACTGGTGGCCGAGCCGGGTATTGCCGCCGACGCCTTGCCGGTGCTGTTGGCTGCCATTGAACAGGGCCTGGGTGAAGAGGTAGAGCCGCTGCCGCAGAGCATGGAGCCCATTGCCAGTGTTGCGGCCCAGGTGCTGCAAGCCCCCGCCGCCGGTAGCCGTGTTCAGGGCGTGGGCGCTGCGCCCGGCATTGCCAGTGGACCTGCCCATGTGTGTGTCGAGCGCGAGTTCGACTACCCACTGCGCGGCGAATCCTGCGCCCAGGAACGGCAAAAGTTGCACCAGGCTTTGGCAACGGTGGCCAGCGAGCTTCAGGCGCTGGTACAGCGCAGCGACAAGGCCATTGGCGAGATATTCGTCACGCATCAGGAAATGCTCGCCGACCCGGCCTTGACCGATGATGTCGAGCAGCGCCTTGCCCAGGGGGAGAGCGCTGCGGCAGCGTGGATGGCTGTGATCGAGGCCGCGGCGCGCCAGCAAGAGGCGTTGCACGATGCCCTGCTGGCCGAGCGCGCCGCTGACTTGCGCGATGTTGGCCGCCGCGTGCTGGCGCAGTTGTGCGGTGTCCAGGCCCAGGCTGAGCCCGAACAACCCTACGTACTGGTGATGACCGAAGTCGGCCCGTCCGATGTTGCCCGGCTGGACCCAGGCCGGGTCGCCGGTATCGTCACTGCTCAGGGTGGCGCCACTGCACACAGCGCCATTGTCGCCCGTGCCTTGGGCATCCCGGCTGTGGTGGGTGCGGGGGCGGCGATCTTGCTGCTGGAAGCAGGCACACCGTTACTGCTTGATGGCCAGCGCGGCGTGGTCAGCGTGGCACCGCCGGAGGATGAATTGCAGCGCGCCCTGGCCGAGCGAGATGCGCGCGAACAGCGTTTGCAGGCCGCCTGGGCCAACCGTTTTGAACCGGCCGTCACCCGCGATGGCCACGCCGTGGAGGTGTTCGCCAACATCGGTGAGAGCAGCGGTATCGCCAAGGTGGTGGAGCAGGGCGCCGAAGGTGTCGGCTTGCTGCGCACCGAACTGATTTTCATGGCCCACCCCCAGGCCCCGGACGTTGCCACCCAGGAGGCTGAGTACCGTCGCGTGCTCGATGGCCTGGACGGGCGACCGCTGGTGGTGCGCACCCTCGATGTCGGCGGCGACAAGCCGCTGCCGTACTGGCCGATTACCGCCGAGGAAAACCCGTTCCTCGGCGTGCGTGGCGTACGCCTGACCTTGCAACGGCCGCAAGTGATGGAGGACCAGCTGCGCGCCTTGCTCAGGGCTGCCGACCAGCGCCCGCTGCGCATCATGTTCCCCATGGTGGGCCAGGTGCATGAGTGGCGCGAGGCGCGGGCCATGGTCGAGCGCCTGCGGGCAGAAATTCCCGTGGCCGACCTGCAGCTGGGCATCATGGTCGAGGTGCCTTCGGCGGCCCTGTTGGCTGGGCAACTGGCGCGCGAAGTGGACTTCTTCAGTATCGGCACCAACGACCTGACCCAATACACCCTGGCCATCGACCGTGGCCACCCCAGCCTTTCGGCCCAGGCCGACGGCCTGCACCCGGCAGTATTGAGCCTGATCGACATGACCGTGCGCGCCGCCCATGCCCACGGCAAGTGGGTGGGCGTATGCGGTGAGCTGGCGGCAGATCCGCAGGCGGTGCCTGTGCTGCTCGGGCTGGACGTGGACGAACTCAGCGTGTCTGCGCGCAGCATTGCCGAAGTCAAGGCCCTGGTTCGCCAGGCCGATCATCAGACGGCCCGCGCCCTGGCGCGAGAGGCCCTGCAACAAGACAGCGCCGCAGCGGTTCGCGCGCTGGTGGAGCGTTACTGAATGGCCAAGATCCTTACCCTCACCCTGAACCCGGCGCTGGATATCACCATCGGCCTTGATACCCTGCGCTCGGGGCAGGTCAACCGCAGCCATGCACAACAGAGCCACGCGGCGGGCAAAGGGCTGAACGTTGCCCAGGTACTGGCCGACCTGGGGCACCGCGTGACCGTTGGCGGTTTCCTCGGGCGCGATAACCTGCAGCCGTTTGAGTCGTTGATTGAATGGCGTGGCTTTACCGACTGCTTTGTTCGCGTACCCGGCGAAACCCGCAGCAACATCAAGCTGGTAGAAGCCGATGGCCGCGTGACTGACATCAACGGCCAAGGCCCCGAGGTCGACGAAGCGGCATGCATTGCCTTGATGCAGCGCCTGGAGCAGGTCGCCCCGGGGCACGATGCCGTGGTGGTGGCGGGCAGCCTGCCGCGAGGGATCAGCGCCGACTGGTTCCGCCAGTTGCTTGACCAGTTGAAGGCCCTTGGCCTCAAGGTGGCGCTGGACAGCAGCGGCGAAGCCCTGCGCGCCGGCCTGCAAAGCGCGCCCTGGCTGGTCAAACCCAATACCGAAGAACTTGGCGAAGTGCTTGGCCAGGCCGTGGATAACCCGGCGCAGCAACGCGTCGCCGCCGAGCAGTTGCTGGCCAGCGGCGTGGAACACGTGGTGGTGTCTGCCGGCGAGCAGGGCGTCAGCTGGTTCGCCCGCGACCTGGCCCTGCATGCCTGCCCGCCCACCGTGCGGGTTGCCAGTACAGTGGGGGCGGGGGATTCGTTGGTGGCTGGCATGGTCCATGGCCTGCTGCAGGGCGAGGCGCCTGCGCAGACCTTGATCCGCGCCACCGCGATTGCCGCCCAGGCCGTCACCCAGGTTGGCTTCGGCATCCATGACCGTGAGCAACTGACGTGTCTGGAAGCTGCCGTGCAACTGACAGAACAACAAGAGGGTTGCCGATGAACATTGCCATTGTCACCGCCTGCCCCAACGGCCAGGTGTCGAGCGTGCTGAGCGCGCGCTTGCTGTCTGCCGCTGCCCAGCGGCGCGGCTGGAGCACCCGTGTAGAAGTGCAGGATGCCGGGCACCCCGAACGGCAACTGAGTGCCGCGCAGATCGCCGAGGCCGACTGGGTGCTGGTGGTCAGCACCGGCCCGGTGGACCTGGCCCGCTTCGTCAGCAAGCGGGTTTACCAGAGCACGCCCGCCCAGGCACTGGCCGACCGCGAGGGCTTCCTCGATGAAGCGGCAGCCAACGCCCAACCGCTGTTGGCCGCAGCAGGTGCGCCGCCCGAGGTTGGCAGCACGGGCGCACGCATTGTCGCGGTCACCGCCTGCCCGACGGGCGTCGCGCACACGTTCATGGCGGCGGAGGCCTTGCAGCAAGCCGCGCAACTAATGGGTTATCAGCTCACGGTCGAGACCCAAGGCTCGGTCGGTGCGCGTAACCCGTTGTCTGCCCAGGCCATTGCTGAAGCGGATGTGGTGCTGCTAGCTGCTGACATTGAAGTGCCGACCGCGCGGTTTGCCGGCAAGCGCATCTACCGATGCGGCACCGGCATTGCACTCAAGCAGGCACGTGCCACCCTGGACAAGGCCCTGGCCGAAGCCAAGGTGGAAAACAGCGCCGATGCCGCAGCGGTTGCTACCACGGCGAAGGGTGAAAAGACCGGTGTGTACAAGCACCTGCTCACCGGCGTGTCGTTCATGCTGCCCATGGTGGTGGCTGGCGGCCTGCTGATTGCGCTGTCGTTCGTGTTCGGTATTGAGGCCTACAAACAGCCGGGCACCTTGCCGGCTGCGTTGATGCAGATAGGCGGTGAGGCGGCGTTCAAGCTTATGGTGCCGCTGCTGGCCGGCTATATCGCCTGGTCCATCGCCGACCGCCCGGGGCTTGCGCCGGGCATGATCGGTGGCCTGCTGGCCAGTACCTTGGGGGCCGGCTTCATCGGTGGCATTGTCGCCGGCTTCATTGCCGGTTACAGCGCCAAGGCCATTGCCCGCTGGGCACGCTTGCCCAGCAGCCTGGAAGCGCTCAAGCCGATCTTGATCATTCCGCTG
Source organism: Pseudomonas sp. PvP089 (assembly GCF_017875165.1). Taxonomy (NCBI): domain Bacteria; kingdom Pseudomonadati; phylum Pseudomonadota; class Gammaproteobacteria; order Pseudomonadales; family Pseudomonadaceae; genus Pseudomonas; species Pseudomonas sp. PvP089. The sequence continues at coordinate 5,466,314 of NZ_JAGGME010000001.1, read as the reverse complement.
CTGGCCAGCCTGGTCACCGGCCTGGTGATGATCTACGTGGTCGGCCAGCCGGTGGCAGCCATGCTCGAAGGCCTCACGCACTTCCTCGACAGCATGGGCACCACCAATGCCATTCTGCTGGGGCTGTTGCTGGGCGGCATGATGTGTGTCGACCTGGGCGGGCCGATCAACAAGGCCGCCTACGCCTTCTCGGTGGGGCTGCTGGCATCGTCGAGCTACGCGCCGATGGCGGCGACCATGGCCGCTGGCATGGTGCCGCCGATCGGCCTGGGTATCGCCACCTTCCTGGCCCGGCGCAAGTTCGCCCAGAGTGAGCGCGAGGCGGGCAAGGCCGCATTGGCCCTGGGGCTTTGTTTCATTTCCGAAGGGGCTATTCCGTTTGCTGCCAAAGACCCGCTGCGGGTGATCCCCGCCAGCGTGGCCGGCGGTGCGCTGACCGGGGCATTGTCGATGTACTTCGGTTGCAAGCTGATGGCGCCGCATGGCGGCTTGTTCGTGCTGCTGATCCCCAATGCCATCAACCATGCCTTGCTGTATTTGTTGGCTATCGTCGCGGGTAGCCTGGTGACGGCGGTGGTGTATGCAGTGATCAAGAAGAGCGAGCGGGTAGAGTTGGCCGTGGCGCCGCCCGTCAAAGGCTAGCGACTTCTGTAGCCTTTACTGGCCTCTTCGCGGGCACGCCCGCTCCCACAGGTTCCTGCACATTTCGAGATCATGCAGACCTGTGGGAGCGGGCATGCCCGCGAAGAGGCCGGAGCAGGTCAACGCCCATGCTTGTTGCGCAACGGTACCAGCAGATCCCCCAGCCCGTTGTGGTCGATTTCATGCATCAACGCCAGCAACCCGCCCAGCTCACCCGTGGGGAAACCCTTGCGCGCAAACCACGCCAGGTAGTCCCCCGGCAGGTCGGCAATGATGCGCCCTTGGTACTTGCCGAACGGCATGCTGCGGGTCACCAGCAATTCGAGCATTTCCGGCTTCATCTTCGGCGCGCCTTGAGTGGAAAAGTGCCGACCATACTGCAATCTGCACGAAGCCCCAAGCGGCGATCATGCAGAACGCCGGTATCAGCCATTCTTGAATATTAGATAAGTAATTGAAAAACAAAGGATTTATTTTACTCGAAAGCATGGCACGAACGCTGCAACTCTGTAGATGACTATCACCTGCCAAGGAGTTCGACCATGAGCAACCCCAACAAAGACGTGATTGACGTACTCAACGACCTGATCGAATACAGCAAGGATGGCGAGAAAGGATTCAAAGCCTCGGCCGATGATGTGAAGAATCCCGAGCTCAAAGCGTTCTTCGTTCAGCGTGCCGGTGAATGCGCCAACGCTGCCGGCGAACTGCAAAGCGAAGTGCGCCGGCTGGGCGGCGACCCGGAAACATCCACCAGCATCAGCGGTGACTTGCATCGCGGCTGGGTAAACCTGAAGTCGCTGGTCACCGGCAAGGACGAAGAAGCGGTGCTGAACGAGGTCGAACGCGGTGAAGACCACGCCCTCAAAGCCTACAAGGAAGCCCGCGAGAAGCTGGTAAAGCTGGGCCGCAGCGCCAGTGACATGACCTATGGCCTGGTGGAAAAACAGCTGCAAGGCGTGCAGCGCAACCATGACCAGGTCAAAGCCCTGCGCAACGCCGCCCGCGCCCGCTCTTAAGCGTCGGGCCCCTCTACCCGGTTGCGGCCCTTGGCCTTGGCCCGGTAGAGGGCTTCGTCTGCAGCGCCCAGCACACTGCTCAGTTCGTGCTGGGTGCCGGACAGGCCGATGCCGATGCTCACTGTTACCGCGTGTGCGTCATCGGCAAAAGGTGCCAGCGCTTCTACACTTGTACGAATGCGCTCGGCCAGCAGCCGCGCGCCGGCCAGATCGGTTTCCGGCAGCACCACCTGAAACTCCTCCCCACCATAACGAGCAGCCAGATCTGCCGGCCGGCGGATGCTCGCCTCGATGGTCTTGGCTACCTCCCGCAACGCGTGGTCGCCACCGGCATGCCCATGGCGCTGGTTGAACGCCTTGAAATGGTCCACATCCACCATCAGTACCGCCAGCGGCTTGCCATTGCGTTGCGCACGCGCCCACTCCTGGCGCAGCACCTGGTCCAGACGGCGACGGTTGGCCAGGCCGGTCAGGCTATCAGTGGCGGCCAACGTTGCCAGACCTTGTTCGGCCTCTTGGCGGCGGCGCAGTTCGCGGCCCAGGAGCAGGGTAAGCCAGAGGATGCCCACGCACAGCACGCCGGTTGCGACGCTGACCAGAACCGCAGTGCGGCGCCAGGACTGGAACACCTCGTCGGCCGAGTGCACCACCAGCACGATCAGTGGCAGCTGCGCGACCCGGGCGAAGGTGTAGATCTGCGGATTGCCGTTGCTGCCAGAGCGGGCAGTGAAATTACCGCTCTGTTCGCTGAGAATGCGCTTGAAGTTGGGCCGCTCGGCATAGTTTGAACCGATCAGCGGGTCTTGCGGGCGTGAGGGCTGACGGGCGAGGAGCTGCCCATCGGTATTGAACAGGTTGATGCTGCTGTCGGCGCCGATGTCCAGGCGCTGGAACAGCTCACTGAAATACGACAGGCGCAATGCGCCTGCTGCCAGTCCGGCAAACTCGCCATCAGGGCCGGAGATACGCCGGCTGAAGCTGATACACCAGTCCAGGTCGCCGAGCTTGGCCTTGAATGGCGGGCCTACCAGCAAGCCCAGATTGGCGTTGGCCTGGTGTGCCTTGAACACCCCGGTTTCGCCAAAGTTGGCCTTGCGCGGCACACTGCTGGTGGAGTCGCCTACCACATTGCCTTGCTTGTCCAGCCACAGCACGTCGCCGCGTTTGCGGTCGACGAAGGCTTCATTGAACAGCAGGCGTTGGCGCAGCGGGCCGGGTATTTCCGGCAGCTCTTTGCGCCCGACGGCCCAGATCAGGCCCTGCAGTGACTGGTCGTAGAGTTCGGCGTTGCGCAGGATGTCGCTTTCGATCAGCTGGACAATGTTGCTTGACGAGCGAATGGCTGACAGCTCGACGCTGTCACGTTCACGCGCCAGCAGGAAGCTGACGATGGCCACGATGGCGAGCACGGCAAGGCAACTGCCCAGGTTGAGGGCCAGCTCGGGGTGCGACCTGAGAAATGCGAAACGCGGTAATCGGGTGGGCATGCTCGCTACTGCGTGGGCAGGGCCATTCGCGGCGGCGATATTCTAGGGAAGCAGTGATTGTCGGACAAGATTTGTCCGACGGAATCACGTCTGGGGCTGCTGCGCAGCCCTTTGCCGGCAAGCCAGCTCCCACAGGTACAGCAACAGGCTTAGCGGTTATGCAGTACCTGTGGGAGCTGGCTTGCCGGCGATCGAGGGCGCAGCCCTCGCTAGCGGTCCTGGATCAGAACACGTTCAGTGGGTAGTCGACGATCACCCGCACTTCATCGTTGTCGCTGTTGCTGTCGATCGACGCATACCCCTGGCTGCCACGGTGAGTGGCATAGCGCACCAGTACCGACAGGTCCTTCAGGTCACCCTCCTGGAACACGTACTTCACGTCCAGGTCACGTTCCCAGTGCATGGCGTTCTTGCCATCTTCACGGTAGTAGTCGTAGTGGCTGGTGTCCTGGGTGGCTTTGGTCAGATCGGCCTCGCCGCGCGAGTACGACAGCGAGGTGGTCAGGCCAGGCACGCCGACACCGGCGAAATCATAGTCGTACTGCAGCTTCCACGAGCGCTCGTTTGGCGCGTTGAAGTCCGAGTACATGCGCGAGTTGTCCAGATACACGCTGTCGCCCAGGTTGATGTAGTCGAATGGCGTGTTGCCATTGACCCGTTGGTAGGCGGCGGTGACGCTGTGGAAGCCCGCATTGACGGTGAAGTGCACGCTGTAGGTGTTGTTGTCGATCTTGCCCAGCAGGGCCTGGCCGGTGTCCTGCGTGTGGTAGAAGTGCACGCCCGGGTTCAGGCTGACCAGGTCGTTGACCACGTAGGTGTAGTCGAAGTCCGCGTAGTACTGGTTCCAGATGTCCTTCAGCTCGGCGGCGTAAAGGTTGCTGGTGATGTTCTCGGTACCGCTCCATGACGCGCCGGCCCAGTTCAGGTGCTTGCTCTTGTCGTGCTCGTCCAGCGAACCGTAGTAGGTGTCGATGCGGCGGTGGCCGCTCTGGTTGTACGGGTGGGTAAAGCTCACCTGGCCGCCTTCGAGCAGCAGGCCGTCGATGCTGGTGTTGGTCAAGCTCACACCACGGAAGGTCTGCGGCAGCATGCGGGTTTCGCCGCCCGCGATCACCGGGTTGGTGAGGAACAGGTCACCGGCTTTCAGCTCGGTGTCGAACGCCTTGAGCTTGATCGCAGCACCGGCAGTGGAGAACGAATGCGGGGCAGCGCCCAGCTCACCGTCGTCCTTGATGTGCTCGGGCAGGATGCTCGTGCCGGCATGGCCGCCACCGCCGTCCAACTTGAGGCCCAGCATGGCGTGGGCATCCAGGCCGAAGCCGATTACGCCTGGGGTGTAGCCCGACTCGAAGCGCGCAACCGCGCCCTGGCCCCACTCGCGGGTGTCACGCACGCCAGCGTTGTGGTTGTCGCGGTTGAAGTAGGCATTACGAAAGTGCAGGTTGAAGGACGACCCTTCAATGAAGCCATCAGCCTTGTCTTCATCTGCCTGGGCGGCGACAGGGATCGTTGCAGTCAACGCAATGAACAGCGGGGTAAAGCGAAACGCGGAAGGCACCGGTACTAGCTCCTTTGGTCTGACGGTGGGGCAGTTTTTATTTTTGAATGTGCGTCTTTTTTTTTAGGTAGACGTTACAGCCGGGCTGAGGTTTAAAGCACATAAAAAAAGCCGCTGATCGGCAGCGGCTTTAAAAGGCTAACATATCGGCACCGGTGGTGCCCATGGTGTAGCCAAGGGAAATCGGGAGCAGCAACAGCGCTTGATCAGCTGTCGGCATTGGCATCGACAGAAACTTTGGAAGCGGTCTGTTCTGGGGATTTGGTGGCTTCTGCCTTGTTTGCTGCTACAGCGTCGCGGGCCTCTTGATGGACGGCGGCGAGCTCTGCATTGCGGGTGACGAAAGCGCTGGATTCTTCGGCCATGGCCAGGGGCGACAACAACAGGGAAGACAGAACGAAGACGCTGGCAATACCCATACTGTTGGACATTTGAAACTACCTTCTTGCGGTGCAAGTGCTAATGAGGACGGGGGTAAAGTTAGTCCTTTCAGTGCACTTGAAACAGAGCGAAGTGCGATAAGCACTGTTGCGCAAAAGGTAACGATCCAAGAAAAAGCAATAGTACTTTGGCCGCAAACTCCCGCGCTAGAGAGCCTGCGCGGTCCTTGTAGGAGCGGCCTTGCGCCGCGAATGGGCTGCGCAGCAGCCCCGGCAATCTTGGCCCTGCCAAAACGTCTGGGGCCGCTTCGCGACCCTTTCGCGGCACAAGGCCGCTCCTACACAGAGCGCGCAGGCCTCAAGGTCGGCAACTGGATACCAAAGGTATTGAGCCCGGCCCCACTGCGCACAAACACTTCCCCCCCATGCATCAGCGCAATCGCCTTGACGATCGCCAACCCCAGCCCATGGTTGCCCCCACCGCTGTTGCTGCGCGCCGCATCCACGCGGTAGAAGCGTTCGAACAGCAACGGCAGGTGTTCATCGTCAATCGCCGGCCCCGGGTTGCTCACGGCAATGCTGACCTGCTCGGGCCCGGCATCGATCTGCACCTGGATCACCTGGTGCGGCGCGGTGTGCTGCACGGCGTTGTTCAGCAGGTTGATCAGCGCCCGGCGTAACTGGGCCTTTTCGATGGGCGCCTGGGCGTCGCCGATCACGCTCACGCTGACCTGGGCGTCTTCGAGGATGTAGTCCAGGTAGTCGAGGGTGGTTGCCACTTCTTCGGCCAGCGAGGCCTGGGTGAGGGCGGTGGCCTTGCTGCCTTGGTCGGCGCTGGCCAGAAACAGCATGTCGTTGATGATGCTGCGCAGGCGCTCCAGCTCTTCCAGGTTTGATTGCAGCACTTCGAAGTAATGCTCGGCACTGCGGCCACGGGTAAGCGCTACCTGGGTCTGGCCGATCAGGTTGGTCAGCGGCGAGCGCAGTTCGTGGGCGACGTCGGCGTTGAAGGCTTCCAGCCGTGAGTAGGCCTGGCTGACCCGGTCGAGGGCGGCGTTGAAGGCGCCGGCGAACTGTGCCAGTTCCGGGGCCAGGGCGTGGGTTTGCAAACGCCCATCCAGGCGTGGCGGGGCCAGGGCCTGGGCCTCGTTGGACAACGCCAGCAGCGGGCGCAGGCCAATGCGCGCGACCCAGTACCCCAGCATTGAAGCCAGCAGCACGCCAAGCACCGCCAGCCCGACAATCGCCAGCAGCAGGCTGTGCTGGGCCTGCCAGAACGTTTCGGTGTCGATGCCAATCAAAAAGCGCAGCGGTGGCCGCTCGCCCAGGCCCGGTAGCTCGCTGACCAGCACCTTGTAAGGGTAGGGCCGGTCGGGCAGGCGCAGGTCGCGCATACCCTGCGGGCCTTCGGCAAAGGCACGGACCAGCTCGCTGGGGTGGCCGTATTCGTAGGCCGGGTTGCTGCTGACTACCCAGAAGCGGATGCGCTTGTCTTCTTCGCTGAGCAGGTTGAGCTTGTTGTTGATCTTGGCCCAGTGTTCCTGTGTGCCGAAGCGGTTGAGGGTAGATTCGAGCACGCTGAAGCGCGCATCCAGTTCCGCCTGCGGCAGCAGGTCCAGGCTGCGGTCGACCTGGCGGTACAGCGCCGAGCCGATCAGCAGGAACACGCCCAGCGCCACCAGGATGAACAGCGCCGACAGGCGCAGGGCGATGGAATTACCCCGCGCGGTTTTCCAGGACATAGCCCATGCCTCGGATGGTGTGCAGCAGCTTGTTGTCGAAGGGCCCGTCGAGCTTGGCGCGCAGGCGTTTGATTGCCACTTCCACGACGTTGGCGTCGCTGTCGAAGTTGATGTCCCAGACCAGTTCGGCAATCGCCGTTTTCGACAGGATTTCACCCTGCCGCCGGGCCAGCACGCTGAGCAGCGAGAACTCTTTGGCCGTCAGGTCCAGGCGCTGCCCGGCGCGTGTGGCCTTGCGGGCCATCAGGTCGATCCACAGGTCTGCCACCTGCACCTGCAACGGTTCATGGTTGCTGCTGCGCCGGGTCAGGGCCTGCAGGCGGGCGACCAGTTCAAGGAACGAGAACGGCTTGCCCAGATAGTCGTCGGCGCCCTCACGCAAGCCATGAATGCGGTCTTCGACCCGTTCACGGGCGGTCAGCATGATCACCGGCGTCTGCTTGCGTGCGCGCAAGGCGCGCAGCACGCCATAGCCGTCCAGGCCAGGCAGCATCACATCCAGCACGATCACCGCGTAGTCGCCCTCCAGGGCCAGGTGCAGGCCATCGATACCGTCCCGTGCCAGGTCAACGGTAAAGCCCTGTTCGCTCAGGCCGCGATGCAGGTAGTCGGCGGTTTTTTCTTCGTCTTCGATGATCAGCACACGCATGGTCTTGTCCTAACTGGCACTTGGCGCTGCCGCGCGGGCAGCCTGGCGGCGATGGAACAGGCGCTCCAGGGCCAAGTATATGACCGGGGTGGTAAACAGCGTCAGGGCCTGGCTCACCAGCAGGCCACCCACCACGGCGATGCCCAGTGGCTGGCGCAGCTCGGCGCCGGTGCCAAAGCCGAACATCAGCGGCACCGCGCCCAGTAGCGCGGCCAGGGTAGTCATGATGATCGGACGGAAGCGCACCAGGCATGCCTGGCGTATCGCCTGTTCGGATGTCATGCCGTGGTGGCGCTGGGCTTCGAGGGCAAAGTCGATGAGCAGGATGCCGTTCTTCTTGACGATGCCGATCAGCAGTACCACGCCGATCAGCCCCATGATGCTGAAGTCTTGGCCGCTGGCCCACAGCAGGATGATCGCGCCCAGGCCTGCGGAGGGCAGGGTGGAGATGATGGTCAGCGGGTGGACGAAGCTCTCGTAGAGCACACCGAGGATGATGTAAACCGCCACCAGCGCGGCGAGGATCAGGTAGGGCTGGCTCGACAGCGAGCTCTGGAACGCCTGGGCGGCGCCCTGGAAGTTGCCGGTGATCGAGTCGGGCATGCCCAGCTCGCGCTGCGCACGCTCCAGGATCTGCACCGCATCGCCCAAGGCCACGCCGGGCGCCAGGTTGAACGACAGGTTGGCGGCCGGGAACAGGCCGTCGTGGCTGATCGACAGCGGCCCGGTGCTTGGCGCGGCAACATGCGCCAGGGCCGACAGCGGCACCATCTCGTTGGTCAGCGGTGAGCGCAAGTAGAAGAAGTTGAGGCTTTCAGCCTTGCCGCGCTGTTGCGCGTCCAGTTCGAGGATGACCTTGTACTGGTTGGTCTCGGTCTGAAATTCGCTGATCTGGCGCTGGCCGAAGGCATCGTACAGGGCCTGGTCGACGTCGGTGGTGGTCAGGCCGAAACGCGCCGCGGCCTGGCGGTCGATATCGATGCGGGTGACGCTGGCGCCCAGTTGCAGGTCGTTGGACAGGTCACGCAGCGCCGGGTTTTCCCGCAGGCGGTCGGTAAGGCGCTGGGTCCACAGGTTGAGCGCGACGCCGTCGTTGCTCTTGAGCACGTATTGGTACTGGGTGCGTGACGGGCCGGAGCTGAGGTTGATGTCCTGGCCGGCGCGCATGTACAGGACGATGCCCGGCACCTGGGCGAGTTTCGGGCGAATCCGGTCGATCCATTCGCTGGCCGAGACATCGCGCTCGCCGCGGGGCTTGAGCGAGATCCAGAAACGGCCGTTGGCGATGGTCTGGTTGCTGCCAGTCACCCCCACCGAGTGCGAATAGGCGCGCACTGCCGGGTCGTCACCGATGATTTTCGCCAGCGCCAGGTGCTTGTCGATCATCGACGGGTAGGACACGTCCGCAGCTGCCTCGGTGGTGCCGAGAATGAAGCCGGTGTCCTGCAGCGGGAAGAAGCCTTTGGGGATGCCCACGTAGCCGGCCACGGCCAGCGCCAGGGTAATGCCGAACACCCCCAGGGTGATCCGCCGGTGGGCCAGCGCGCGGTCCAGGCCTTTTTCGTACCAACCCAGCAGGCGCTGGCCGAAACCGCCCTGGTGGTCGCCGGGTGGGCGGCGCATGAACAGCGCCGAAAGGGTGGGGGCCAGGGTCAGCGATACCACCACCGAGATCAAAATGGTGGCCGTGGCGGTCAGGGCGAACTCCTTGAACAGCCGGCCCACCACACCGCCCATGAACAGCAGCGGAATGAACGCGGCGATCAGCGAGAAACTGATCGACACCACGGTAAAGCCGATCTCGCCGGCGCCTTTGAGCGCAGCGGTGCGGCTATCGTCGCCGGCTTCCAGATGGCGATGAATGTTCTCCACCACAACGATGGCATCATCGACCACGAAGCCGACGGCAATGACGATGGCCACCAAGGTCAGGTTGTTGAGGCTGAAGCCGAACACGTACATCAGCGCGCACGTGGCGATCAGCGAGACGCCGAGCACGCTGGAGACGATGAAGGTGGCCGACCACTGACGCAGGAACAGCGCCATCACCCCAATCACCAGCGCCACGGCGATCATCAGGGTCAGCTCGACCTCGTGCAGCGAACTGCGGATGGTCTGGGTGCGGTCCTGCAGCACCGACACTTCAACCGAGGCCGGCAGCATCTCTTGCAAGCGCGGCAAGGCGTCGAGCACCCGGTCCACGGTGTCGACGATATTGGCGCCAGGCTGGCGGAAGATCACCAGATTCAGCCCCGGTTGGTTGCCTGACCAGGCACTTACATAGGCGTTCTCGGCACCATTGATTACCTTGGCCACGTCCTTCAGGTGCACCGGGGCGCCATTGCGGTAGCTGACGATCAGCTGCGCATAGTCTTCGGGGTGGAACAGCTGGTCGTTGGCGGCGATGGTCGACACGCTGTGCTCGCCGTACAGCGCGCCTTTGGCCAGGTTCAGGCTGGTCTGCTGGATAGCCAGGCGCACGTCGGCCAGGGTCAGGCCGATGGCCGCGAGTTTCTCGGGTTGTGCCTGCACCCGTATGGCCGGGCGCAGCTGGCCGGTGATGTTGATCAGGCCGACCCCGTCGATCTGGCTGAGCTGGCGCGCCAAGAGGGTTTCGGCGTAGTCGCTGAGCTCGTTGCCGGGCATCTGTGCGGAGCTGACGGTGAGGATTACCACCGGGCTGTCGGCCGGGTTGACCTTGCGCCAGGTGGGCGGGCTGGGCAGGTCCTGGGGCAGGCGGGCGGTGGCCGTGTTGATCGCTGCCTGCACTTCCTGGGCGGCGGTGTCGATGTTCTTGTCCAGGGTGAACTGCAGGATCAGCGTGGTCGAGCCCAGCGCGCTGCTGCTGGTCATCTGGGTCATGCCGGGGATGGCGCTGAACTGCACCTCCAGCGGCGTGGCCACCGACGAGGCCATGGTTTCCGGGCTGGCACCGGGCAACTGGGCGGTGACCTGAATGGTCGGGAAGTCCGCTTCTGGCAAGGGTGCCACCGGCAGGCGCGGGAAGGCGATGGCGCCGAGCAGGACCAAGGCGAAGGTCAGCAGCAGGGTGGCGATAGGGTGGTCGATGCACCACGCCGAGACGCCATTGCGGGTGTTCATGGCTGGCTCCTGCGCTCGGCCATCTCGGCAGGCGGCGGGGCGTCAGGGGTGATCTCGACCCTGGAGCCGGGTTTGAGGCGCGATTGGCCATCGAGTACCAGCTGGTCGCCGGCCTTGACCCCGGCGACGATGTTCAGCGTGCTGTCCTGATACAGTACCTTGACCGGCACGTTGGTGACTTTGTCGCCGTCGACGCGGTAGACGAAGTGCCCATCGATGCTGCGTTGCACCACGGGGGGCGGCACCACCAGGGCGTCTTGGTCCATCGCCGTGCGCAGGCGCACGGTGACCAGTTGCCCCGGCCATAGCAGGCCGTCCTTGTTGTCGAACTCGGCCTTGACGCGCACCGTGCCGGTGTTGGCCGAAATCTGGTTGTCGATCAGGGCAAGGTGGCCTGCGCCGAGCAGGTTGCGCTCACCATCGGCATCCATGTAGGCCTCGACCAGCGCCGGCGTTTGCGCCTTGAGCAGGCCTTGCAGGGTTGGCAGCATCTGTTGCGGCAGCGAGAACTCCACAGCGATCGGATCGATCTGGGTCACGCTGAACAGCCCTTGGGTGTCGCTGGTGCGCACCAGGTTGCCCGGGTCGATATTGCGGATGCCCACGCGCCCGGTTACCGGTGAACGTATCTGTGTGTAGGAGAGTTGCACCTCGGCGTTGGCGATGGCCGCCTGGTTGCCCTTGACCGTGGCTTGCAGCTGGTTGACCAACGCCTGTTGCTGGTCGAGGGTTTGCTTGGACACGCCGTCATCGCTGCTGAGCAGGCGGTAACGCTTGAGGTCGACGCCGGCCACCTGGATCTGGGCCTGGCTTTGGCCGAGTTGTGCGCGGGCCTGATCGAGGCTGGCGCGGATGCTGCGGTCGTCGAGGGTAGCGAGCAGGTCACCTTCCTTGACCCATTGGCCTTCCTTGACCAGCACTTGGGTGAGTATCCCCTCGACCTGGGGCCGGATCTCGACGCTGTGCAGCGACAATACCGAGCCGATGGCGCTGGCATAGCGTGGCACGTCCTGCTGGGCGACGCTGACCACGCGCACTGGTACGGCGGTTTGCGCGCGGGCGGCCGGTGCGGGTTGGCGCTGGCTGAACCAGGTGCCTGCTACCACCAGGGCCAGGAGCGCCAGTGCGGCGAGGAAGGCAGAGCGGGACGGACGTCGCATCGGTGCGGGCACCTTGGCCAGGTGGGAGGGAAACGGTTGTCTGTACTCAATCTTATAGCCCCCGCACCGGGTCGGCAGCGTGACGGCTGGCTGACAGCGCTGTCAGTTTCACCGGGTGGCATGCGACAGGGGAGCACTGTGGGAGCGGGCGTCCCCGCGAAGAAGACGACGCGGTGGATGGCACCGGCTGCGCCGGCGTTCGCGGGCACGCCCGCTCCCACAGTTACCGTGGAATGCTTGCTGAAGTCGCTCAGGCTAAAAGCCTATGAAGGCGTAGTACACCGGGGTTTCGTGGGTAGTGCGCAAACCAAGCGCCTGCAAGCTCGCGACCAGCGGTTCATCCTGCACATGCAAGGTCCACTGTGCAGCGTCAGGTATGGGCTCCTGCGCCAGCGCCGTGGCAAACGCGCCCATGTCTGGCAGGTAGGCGGTAAAGCCATTGCCCTTGAGCGCACTGGTGGTCATGCCCAGCGCCTGGCACACCGCCACCTTGGCAGCAATGTCATCGCGGTCGGCTTGCCGTGACGCTTGCACCAGCGCTTGCAGTTCCGCATCGACCAGTTGCGTGCCGTGAATCAGTTCCGGCCCGTGCTGCCAGGCTTCCGGCGGGCAGTCCTTGCTGTCCGGGCGCAGCGGAATGTGCGGGTTGATTTCCACCGGGTAGATGCGACAGACCAGCGGGCGCTGTTCATAGATGGTGCACAGGTCGTCGTCGTCCAGGTTGCGGCAGCGCCCGGGGTTGAACGCGGCAAAGGTCACCGACACGCGTGCCTCACCGTCGCCGCAGGCCACCGGATACGAGCGGCGCAGCACATGTTCGCGCTGCTCAGGCGGCATGCCGGGGCCATCGGCCACGAAGGCTTCGATCAGCACTATCACCTGGCCGGCATCATCTGCCCAGCGGCGTGCCTCAGCCAGCGTCAGGGGCACGTGGTGCCCGGTGCAGCACTTGCCGCAGCCGGTACAACCGAATCGCAAGTTGTCGGTCACTTGGCTTCCGGGCTCCACTCGCTGATGAAGGCACGCTGGTGCTGGCGGTCGTACAGGCACAGCTCGGTGCCGGTGCGTTGCTGCATGTGCTTCTGCGGGTAGACGCCTTCGACCAGCAGGGCGCTCATGCCGACCTGGTCATCGAACTCGGCGGGCTTGCCGCGGGCGTGGGCATCCTTGAACTGGCTGGCGGCCAGGCAGGCCTTGAGCATCTGTTGGCGCTGCTCGTTCCAGGCCTGGCTGCTGGAGGCCTGGGCGATACCGCTGAGGAGGGCGCAGGTGATCAGGATAGAGCTGAAAAACTTCATACGCGATTCCGGCAATTTGCTTGCGAGGGGCGCGAATTATGCCCGACTCACCCCCGGCGGCAAGCCGGGGAGTTTGTCGCTTAATATATCAGTGCTCGGCAAACACCACGGTACGCGCGGCCACCACCAGACAATCGGTCAGCTCTGGCGAGGAGAACTTGGTGAGGATGGCGTTGGCCCCGGCCTGGGTTGCCTTCTCGCTGCTCATGGCACTGTCCAGCGAGGTGTGCAGCAGCACGTACAGGTGCTGGAAATCAGGGGTTTCGCGCAGGGTGCGGGTGAAGGCGTAGCCATCCATCTCGCTCATTTCGATGTCGGAGACGATGATGTTGATCTCCTGCGCGGTGCCTTGCAGCTCCAGCAACACGTTGATGGCATCTTTGGCGCTGCGCGCGGTGTGGCATTCGATGCCCAGGTTGCGCAGGGTGTGCACCGACTGCTGCAGGGCCACCAGGCTGTCGTCCACCACCAGGATGTTGGCGGCGGCCAGCAGGCTGGCGTCTTCTTCGCTCAAGGTGCCGTGTGCGGGTTCGGCCGGCGGTGGGGCGATGGAGTGGATGACTTTTTCGATGTCCAGCACCTGCACCAGGGTGTTGTCGACCCGGGTCACGCCGGTGATGAACGAGCGGTTGCCCGAAGCAAAGGGTGGCGGTTTGATGTCGGTGCTCAGGCAATGCACGATGCGGCTGACCGCCTGCACATGCAGGCCTTGGCGCGAGCGGCTGATTTCAGTGACGATCAGGCAGCCGCCTTGCGGGTCTTCCAGGGGCCGCTCGCCGATGGCGCGTGACAGGTCGATGACCGACAGCGAATGGCCACGCAGGGTCGCCACACCCTTCACGTTGGGGTGCGACTCCGGCAGCTTGGTCAGCGGCGGGCAGGGGATGATTTCGCTGACCTTGAGCAGGTTGATTGCCATCAACTTGCCGCTGCGCAGGGTGAACAGCAGCAGGGACAACGAGTCCGCGCGGGCATTTTGCGTGGCCATGGTGACCTTCGGTGGGGAACAGGGGATAACCGGTTATCGGCCCGTGTTGGTCGGGCTTTAGGCATTTTGCACAGAACCTGGGGATGCTTGGGACCCTGTGGGAGCGGGCATGCCCGCGAAGCGTGCGACGCGGTACATGGCACCGGCTCCGCCGGTGTTCGCGGGCATGCCCGCTCCCACAGGTGATGTGTGTAAACGCCTGGATCAGCGTTCGCGCAGTGCCTCCTTGGCCCGGTTCAGCGGCTTGATCAGGTAATCGAGGATGGTCTTCTCGCCGGTGCGGATATCCACCGTGGCAATCATCCCCGGCACGATCGCGAAGTGCTTGCCGGCCTTGTTCTGCAGGCTGTCCTGCTCGGTGCGGATGAACACCCTGTAGTAGTAGATTTCCGGTTTCACCTCATCCTGCAGGGTATCCGGCGAAATCCCCACCACCTTGCCATCCAGTCCGCCATACACCGAATAGTCATAGGCACTGATCTTGACCTTGGCCGCCTGGTCGGGGTGGATGAACGCGATATCGCGCGGGGCGATGCGGGTTTCGATCAGCAGGCGTTCGTCCATCGGCACGATCTTCATGACCTGGCCACCGGGCTGCACCACGCCGCCCAGGGTGTTGACCTCAATGTCCTTGACGATGCCACGCACCGGTGAGCGCAAGGTCAGGCGGGTAAGCGAGTCGCTGCGCCCGCGGACCACTTCTGACAGGCTGTCGGCCTCGGCGCTGGCTTTGGCCAGTTCTTCCCGGGCACGCACCAGGTAGTCGGAGCGGGCTTCGTTGGCCTTGAGCTCCAGCTCTGAACGCTGGCGGTTCAGGCGGATCACTTCGACCCGGCTGGAGGCGCCCATCTTTGCCAGGTTCTCGGTGATCTTCAGCTCGCTGCGCACCAGTTGCAGCGAGTCCTGGATACCCGCCAGGGTCTGCTCCAGGCCGCGGCGGCGGGTCTGGTACAGCGCGGTTTCCGCGTCGATCAGGTCGGGCGAGTCGCGCAGGCTGTCCGGGAAAGTCAGCGGCCTGCCAGTGACCTCTGCCTGCAAGCGGGCCTGGCTGGCCTTGGCAGCGCGGTACTTGGCTTCGCTCTCGCCGACACTGGAGGCGGTCTTGGTCGGGTCGAGCTGGGCCAGCACCTGTCCGCGCTCGACCAGGTCGCCTTCGGCCACGCTCATCTGCGCGACGATGCCGCCCTCGAACGACTGGATCACCTGCTCCCGCGAACTGGGGATCACCTTGCCGGTGCCGGTGGACACTTCGGTCACCTCGAACCAGGCGGCCCAGGCCAGAAATGCGGCCAGCATCAAGGCACAGATGGTGATGATGCGGCCGGCGCGGAACACCGCCTGGTCGTCCTGCCCATCCAGGTAGGAGGCCGGGAGTTCATGGTTGCTCATGCCTGGGCTCCTTGCAGTTTGGCCAGCGCAGCATCGCGGGTGTCATCGATGACGATGCGCCCGCCGTCCAGCACCAGGATGCGGTCGACCCGTTGCAGCACGCTCAGGCGGTGGGTGGCGATCACCAGGGTGCGGCCCTGGCAGAAGCGTTCGAGGTTATCCAGCAGCTTGCGCTCGGTCATGTCGTCCAGCGACGCAGTCGGCTCGTCCAGCAGCAACACTTGCGGCTGGCGCACCAGCAGGCGCGACAGCACCAGGGCCTGGCGCTGGCCGCCCGACAAGCCCAGGCCGCCTTCCAGGATCAGGTGGTCCATGCCCTTGGGCAGGCGGCGGACGAAGTCCAGCGCGCCCGTGGCAGCCAGTGCGGCCACCAGTTCCTGGTCGCTGGCCTGGCCGGCACCGAGGGTGAGGTTTTCCCGCAGGGTGCCGTGGAACAAGCGCGCGTACTGTGGCAGCAGGCCCACGTCACGGCGCAGGTCGGCAGGGTCGAGGTGGCCCATGGCGATGCCGTCCAGGCTGACCTCGCCTTGCACCAGGTCCATGGCCCCTCCCAGCGCTTGCAGCAGGGTCGACTTGCCGGCGCCGTTGCGCCCGAGCACGGCAATGCGCTCGCCCGGCTGGATATCCAGCTGGCCGATGTTCAGCACTGGCGGGGACTCCTCGCTGTAGCGGAAGTTGGCCTGGCGCAGGCGGTACTCGCCACGAATCGCCGGCAGGTGTACGCGGGCTTCGCCTTCGGGGTGGTCGACCGGTGACTGCATCAGCTTGTCCAGCCCTTGCAGGGCCACCTTGGCCTGCTGCCAGCGGGTCAGCACATGGGTCAGTTGCGCCAGCGGCGCCATCATCCGTGACGACAGCATCGACGCCGCCACCAGGCTACCGGTCGTAAGGTCGCCGGCGATGACCATCGGTGCGCCGACCACGATGACCACAGCAAACACCGCGCCCTGCACGTTCTGGGTCCAGGTCACCAGGCCGTTGGTGAGGGTGCGCAGGCGCAGGTTGGTATGGGCGCAGGCGGCGTTGTACTGGTTCCACTGCCGTTCGAAGCGTGCTTCGGCCTGCAGTGCCTTGATTTCGTCCAGGCCCTGGATGCTTTCTACCAGCATGGCGTTGCGCAGCGCCGACTCGCGCATGGAGGCATTGGCCAGCCGCGCCAGGCGCCGTTGGGCCAGTACCCCAGGCACCACCATGGCCAGCAATGCGACCAGCGGGATGAACACCAGCACGCCGCCGATCAGCCAGAACACGAACAGGAACAACAGGAAGAACGGCAGGTCGGCCAGCGCCGTGGCGGTGCTGGAAGTGATCAGGTCGCGGATCGATTCCAGCTCGCGCAGTTGCGAGATGAACGACCCGGTGGACTTAGGGCGCACCGAGTTGCGCAGGCGCAAGGCATGCCCGTAGACCAGGTCGCTCACCCGCAGGTCGGCGCGTTTGCCCAGCAGGTCGGTCACCTTCAGCCGCAGCAGGCGCATGCTGAAGTCGAACACCAGCGCCAGCACTACCCCCCCGAACAGCACGTACAGGGTGGGCAGCGACTCGGCCGGGATCACCCGGTCGTACACCTGCATCGAGAACAAAACCCCCGCGAGGGCCAAGACGTTGGCTACCAGCGAGGCGACCATCACCTGCCCATACGGGCGCAGGTCGCGCAGCACGATGCGGGCAAACCAGTGGCGGTCGTAGGGTGCGGTGTAGTCATCGGTGCGCACATCGCGCAGCGGCCGTGCCGGGCGCAGCAGCGCAACGCGGTTGATGCGGCCCTTGAGGCTGTCGCGGGGCAGGCGAGAGGTCAGGCCCTGGTCACCGGCAAACACCACCGCCAGGTCGTCCTCTTCGGTGACCGACTCGACCACCGCCAACTGGCCATCATCCAGTTCCAGTACCAGCGGTGTACGCCACTGTCGCAAGCCCTTGGCGTCGAAGCGCACGAAGCGCAGGGCCAGGCCGGCCTGGCGCGCCATGTGGCGAAGGATTTCATCCAGCGGGCGGGCGTCCTCGACGGCGGCCAGGCGAATACGCTGGGGCGACACGTCCAGGCGGTAGTGGTGCGCCACCTGCAGCATTACTTCCAGCCACGGTCCAAGGTCCGGTCGATGAGGCGCTTCGGCCGCGGGGGCAGTGGGCTGTTCAGGCAGGGTCACATTGATCGAATCGGTCATGGCTGGATCTCCACCCCTTGCAGGTTGCGCCCCTCAAGGCCAAAGGCCGTGCGCAGGGCGCCGGTGTTGTACAGGCAGTCGACATCCAGGCGCAGCAGGTCGGAGCGGGTGCCGGCGAGTTCGAAGCGTGACTGGTAGATCTCCTGCTCGGCGTTGAGCAGGTCGAGCAGGGGCCGCGTGCCCAGGTCCAGGTACTGGCGCCCGTAAAGCATGCGTGCTTCCTGAATGCTGACCTGGCGGGCTTCCAGCGAAGTCAGCCGGCGGTCTAGCCCGGAGGTTTGTGCCATGGCCTCGGCCAGGCCACGACGGGCTTGCAGGCGGGCCGCGTCTTCGGCGGAGTCGGCGGCGGTCAGGGCGTGGCCGGCAGCGCGGCTGCGGGCGCTGATGGCACCCCCTTGATAGATAGGTACCTCGACGTTCAGGTAGATGCCTGCCTGGGTGCGGTCCATCCGTGAGTTGTCGCGGTTGTAGTCGTTGTCCAGGTAGTGGTTGACCTGTGGTTGCAACGACAGTGTCGGGTAGGCCTCGGCCTTGGCCTGGGCCAGCTCGGCCTGGCCCTGGGCGCGCTGGGCCAGGGCCATGAGCACGGCAGGCAGGCGGTCATCGCCTTGCGAGGGCCGCTTGCAGGCCTGGTTCAGCGCTGCTGGCGAATCCTCGGCCAGCGCCGGTGGAGTGATGCGCCCCATCAGTGCCGCCAGGGTCGAGCGCCAGCGCTCGTACTGCGACTGGTATTCCTCCAGCGTGGCGCGGGCGCTTTCCACACGGGACTCGGCCTGCACCACGTCGGAACGGGTGCTGGCGCCCATGTCGCTGCGTTGGCGGGCCATGCCGGCAATGTCACCGACCCCGCGAATCTGGTCGCGGGCGATGGTCATCAGTTGCTCGTAGCGGCGGGTTTCGATCCAGGCATAAGCCGTGTCGCGGGCCAGGTCGTCGACCACCAGCAGGATATTGGCCTGGGCGCGGGCGGCAGCAGCTTGTGCCGCGCTGACGGCGCTGTCGACCTTGCCGAAGTCGTAGAGCATCTGCTTGAGCGACAGGTTCAGCGCCTGGCTGTTGCGGTCGCCGCCATAACCGGTGTCATAACCGGTGCGGATACCGCCGGAAATCTGCGGGTAATACCCGGCGCGGGCGACGTTGATGCCTTCGCCCTGCTTATAGAGGTTGCCGATGGCCTCGGCGATGCTGGGGTGCCATTGAGCGGCCTGCAGCACCGCGTCGGTCAGCCCCAGCCGCTCGCCACTGGCGACCGGGGCCATGCCGGTGGCGGGGCGTGCGGGCACTGCTTCGGGCGCATCGCGTAGCAGCGATGGCCCGATCTGGCGCAGTTGGGGGTCTATGTCATCGGCTGCCAGGGCAACCGGGTGGAAGTTCAGGGCCAGGAGCCCGAAGGCTCCCAGCAACAGCGGTGACAGCGGACTGCTTCGCTTCACATAGTTCCCTTACTGCTGGTCGTCCTTGCCGCCGGGCATTTGCCCGGCGGGTTTGCAGCGGCCTCAGACCACATGGATACCGTTCTGTACCCACAGGTGATGGCTTGGATCCTCCTGGGCCGTGTATTGGTTATAGTCGATACCGTCGGCAGTTTGGTTCCCGACCAGCGTCCAGTTGTCCGTCATGTGAACCGAGTCTTTGTTGTCCCCTTTGATGATGAGTGTGTCGGTGCCGGTTTCGGTGATTGCCACCACGTCCGCCAGGTTGAGCGTCAGCGCCACCGAACTGGTGTCGTTGAGGTCGATGACTTCGATGTCGTGCACGCGCCCGGCCAGGTTGCCCAGGTCGATGCTGGCATCGCCGCCGCCCCACAGCAGGGTGTCGGTACCTGTGCCGCCCTCGACGCTGGCGAAGTTCTGGTCGACCACCACCAGCGTGTCGTTACCCGCACCACCCTGCAGGGTGATGTGGCCACCCTGGCTGCCATCGAGGTGGTCGTTGCCGTCGGTGCCGGCGATGACATCGGTGGCGGCTGCCAGGCTGGCCAGCGCTACCGCCTCGTCACCGGTGTCGGCCTGCAGCGAAGTGAAGGTGGTGAGGCCGGCAGCATTGTCCAGGTTGACGGTCAGCGTGGCGGTGTCGGTGGTGCCGTTCGGGTGGGTCAGCTCGTAGGTGAAGGTGTCGTGCTGGCCGACCACCGCCGAGGTAAGCCCTGGGTTGAGGGTGTAGGTGTAGCTGCCGTCGGCATGCACCAGCAGCGTGCCGTAGGTGCCGGCCACACTCACCCCGTTGTAGCCCGGGATGGTGTAGGTGTTGGCCGCTGTCAGCACGCTCAGCACGGTCAGTGCCGAACCGACGTTGTCGTCACTCAGCAGGTTGCCGGTGGCTGCCGTCGCGCCGCTGACCACGAACTCGGTCAGGTGCGTGGTGGTGGCGTTGAGGCTGGTGGTGATGGAGCTGAGCAGGCCGATGCCGCCGGCGGTGACACGTACGTGGTAGGTGCCGGCCCCCTGGTTCTGGAAGGTATAGCCCGCGCCGCCACCGAGCAGGCTGATCAGCGACCCCCCCGGTACCGACTGCACCAGTACGTACTGGCCGGTGGCCGGGTTGAGCTTGAGCAGTTCGATGGTGGTGCCGTTGAGCAGGCTCAACAGGTTGGCGGAGTTGACCACCACCTGCAGGTTGGCCGTGGTATCGGCGGCAACCGTGGTGGTGTAGGTGGCCTGGCGGGTACCGATCACCGGCAGGCTCAGCGAGCCCAGCGCACTGCTGCTGGTGTCAACACGGTTGGCCAGGGTGACATGGCTGGTACCGACATCGTTGACCGCGTCGACCACCGTGGCCGGTGCAGCGTAGTTGGTGTTGCTCCAGACCTCCGTGGCTTGCGGGCTGTCGATACGTACGTACAGGTTGGCGGTGTCGGACAGGCCGTTCGGGTGCACCAGCTGGTAGCTGAACACATCCACCTTGCCGACACTGTTCGGGCTGCCGTTCGGGGTGTAGGTGTAGCTGCCATCCGCACTGATCACCAGGGTGCCGTACTGGCCCTGAACCGTGGTCGATGTACCGGCCGAGACATAACTGCCGTTTTTCAGCACTTGCAGCACGGCGGCACTGTCCGGGCCGCGGGCATCCACCGCGCCATCGGTGCCCACGTCGGTGATGACGTTGCCGGTGGTGGCAGTGCCGGTGCCGGTGAACTGGGTCAGGCTGGTGGAGGTGATGTCCAGCGCGGTGCTCACGTTGGTGACCAGGCCGATGCCGCCACTGCCCACGGTCAACCGGTAGTCACCGGCTTGCAGCACGCCGATGTCCACCTGCAAGCCAATCGGCAGCACGATCAGGTCGAGCAGGCCCTGCGTGTTGCCGGTGGCGAGGGTCACCCAGGCGCCGCTGGCGTCTTTTACCTGCAGGGTGAAGCTGGTGTTGTTGAGCAGTGCCAGCACGCTGTTGGTGGTCAGTGTCAGGGTCGGGTCGGCCGTGGTGCCTGCCGCCACCGTCCAGGTGTAGGTCTTGGAGAAGCCCGACAGCAGCGTGGTGAAGCTGTCGGTGTAGGTCTTGGTGGCACTGACCGCTGCCAGGTTGACCGTGGCCGTGGCCAGGTTGTCGCTGGCGATGACCGGCGCGTTGGCATCCACATCCGGCGCGGTGACGTTGACGTTGCCCGACACGTTGCCGCGCGGGTCGCTGAGGGTCACCGAGAGGATCTGGCCGTTGTCCTGAGGCGGGCTCAGGGTCACGGTAAAGGTGCCGCCCGGCTGCACCGTCGCGGTTTGCAGCACGGTACCGTTGGCGCTGCGCACGGTCACGGTGGCGCCCACTTCGCCAGTACCGGTCAGGGTACCGCCGTCGGCACTGATCAGCAGGTTGCCGGCAGCCGCAGGTGGGGTCAGGTCTGGTGCGGTCAGCGTAGTGCCGGTGGAGACGTTGCCGGCGCTGTCGGTGAGGGTGACGCTGAGCGCCTGGTTGTCGATCTGCGCCGCAGTCAGGCTGACCACGAACAGGCCGTTGCTGCCCACCGTTGCTGTCCCCAGCACGGTGCCGGCGCTGTTGCGCACGGTGACCGTGCTGCCGATCTGGCCAGAACCGCTGACCGAGGTGCCGTTGGCGTTGATGGTGGCCAGCGGGGCGGCTGGCGGGGTGGTGTCGGGCGCGGTCAGGCTGGTGCTACCGGACAGGTTGCCGGCAGCATCGGCCTGGCGCACCACCAGCAGTTGCCCGTCGTTCTGTGGCGAGGTCAGGGTGATGGTGAAGGTGCCGTCGGCTTGCACCACACCGGTACCGACCTGGCCGTTCGGGCCTTGCACCGTCACGGTGGCGCCCGCTTCACCGTTACCGGTGAGCACGGTACCCGCGCCGTTGATGGTGACGTTGGTCGGTGTTGCAGGTGGTTGCACGTCCGTGGCGGTGTAGCTGGTACTGCCGGACACATTACCCGCAGCGTCGGCCTGGCTCACGCCCAGTACCTGGCCGTTGAGCTGTGCGGCGTTCAGGTTGACGGTGAACACGCCACCGCCATTCACCACCGCCGTGCCGAGCACGTTGTTGCTGGCGTCGCGCACGGTCACCGTGGCGCCGGCTTCACCGGTACCGGTCAGCACCAGGCCGTTCAGAGACAGCCCGGTCACCAGCGGGTTGGCCGGTGGTGTGATGTCGGCGGCTTGCAGGAAGGTTGGCTGCGATTCACCGCCTACCAGTGCTACAGCTGTCACCGAAATATGCTGGCCGTTGAGCTGCGCTGTGTTCAGCGTCAGGGTAAAGGTGCCGTTCAGGGTAGCGCCGCCTGTGCCGATCAGGTTGCCTGCGGCATCGTAGACCCGAATGCCCACGCCACTTGGCGCATTACCGGCCAAGGTCAGCCCGTCGCTGCCCAGCGTCACGTTGGTGGGGGGCACTGGTGGCGCGATCAGTGGTGTGATGTACGTGGCGACCGCAGAGGTATTGATGCCGTCGGATTGCGTCACTGCCAAGGTGGCGAGCGAGCCCGCCGCCGGCACCAGGGTTATCTGGAAGTTACCCGCGGCATCTACCGTACCCGTGCCGATAACCAATCCGCCGCGGCTGATGGTGACGGTGGCATTCGGCTCGCCCTTGCCGGTCAGCACGTTGAACGTGTTGTTGATGGCCATGTCGGTGACCACCCCAGGCGGTGAGGTGTCGTTGGTCTGATAGGGCACAACCACCGAGGCGTTGCCGGCATCGTCCGTGGACACCACTGTGAGCAACTGGCCGTTGTTCTGCGGCGGGTTGATCGGCACGGTGAACTGGCCGTTTGCACCCACTTCCACGGTGCCTACGACGTTGTTGTTCGGGTCACGCACCGTGATGGTGGTGCCGGCTTCTGCCGTACCGGTCATCGACGTACCTGCCGGGTTGAGCAACAGGTTATCGGGTTGCACTGGCGGCGTAAGGTCTGGCGCGTTCACCTGCAGGGGCGCCGACGGGTTGCCCGTGGCGTCCTGGGCGATGACGGTGAGGACTTCACCGTTGATCTGCGGGTTGTTCAGGTTGAGGACAAAGGTGCCGTCCGGATCGACCGTCACCTGGCCCAGCAGGTCGCCGTTGTTGTTGACCACGGTGACGCGGGTGCCGGCTTCGGCGGTACCGATCACCTGGGTGCCGCTGTCGTTGATGGTGGCGATCACGGTGGCCGGTGGCGTGGTGTCCACCGCCGTGACCGAACTGATTGGCGAGATGTTACCGGCACCATCGGTCAGGGTCACTTGCAGCACTTGGCCATTGAGTTTTGCGGTATCCAGCTCGACCACGAAGGTGCCGCTGGCTCCCACCGTACCGGTACCGACCTGCGTGGTGCCAACGTAGACCCGCACCGTGGCGCCTGCTTCGCCGACACCGCCCAGTTCGTCACCCGCCGCATTGAGCCGTAGCTCGGTTGCCGCAGCAGGCGGCGTGTGGTCCGGCGCCAGTACGCTGACCGGCAGGCTGACGTTGCCGGGTGGGTCGGCCTGCAGTACCGACAGCAACTGGTTGTTGATTTGCGCAGGCGTAAGTTCGACACGGAAGCTGCCATCGGCGAGCACCGTGCCAGTACCCAGCACCGTGCCGGCGGCATTGCTTACGATGACGGTCGCGCCGGCTTCGCCCAGGCCGCTGACAACGCTGCCGTCTGCGTTGATCACCACTTGGGTGAGCGGGGCGGGTGGGGTGAAGTCCGGGGTTTGCAGGGTTGCCACTGCCGACACGTTGCCGGCTGCGTCGGCCTGGGTAAAGCTAAGCAGCTCGGCGTTGCCCAGTGCCGGGTTCAGGGTGATGGTGAAGTGGCCGCTGGCATCGACGGTGGCGCTGCCGATTTCGTCGCCGGCCGGGTTGGTCACGGTCACCAGCGCGCCAACTTCGCCGCGGCCGGTGAGGGTGACGCCATCCCCGGAAACGGCCAGTTCGGCTGGTGCCGTTGGCGGCGTGGTATCGGGTGCGGTAATGGCGCTGGCGGCGGACTGGTTGCCAGCCGCATCGGTCAGTACCACTTGCACTTGCTGGCCGTTTGCCTTAGGCGATGCAAGGTTGACCTGGAAGGTGCCGTCCGCGCGCACCGTTGCACTGCCCAGCACCGAACCGTCGGCGGCGAGCACGCGCACGCCGGCACCTGCTTCGCCGGTACCGTTCAGCAAGCTGCCGCCCCCTGCGAAGGCCAGGTTGCCGGCAGCATCCGGGGCGACGCGGTCAGGGGCGATCAAGCTGACGCTGTTGGACTCGTTGCCGGCCACATCGGACTGGCTCGCGTTGAGCTGTTCGCCATTGATCTGCGGCGCGCTCAGGTTGACGCTGAAGTTGCCACTGGCATCGACCACGGCAGTACCCAGCTCGATACCGCCTTCGCCTAGCACGGTAACGGTGGCACCTGCCTCGCCGCGGCCACTGAGGACAAGGCCGTCGTTGGACAGCACCAGGTTGGTCAGTGGTTGCGGTGCCGTGGTGTCCGGTGCCTGCAAGGTGGCAGGCAGCGATACGCTGCCATCGGTGCCCGTTGCGCTGACCTGCAGCACTTCACCATTGGCCTGTGCACTGCCCAGGTTGACAGTGAAGGTACCGTCGTTGGCGACCGGGCTGCTGCCCAGCAATACGCCATTGGGGCCATACACCTTGACTGTGCTGCCCGTCGCTGCGGTGCCGGTCACCGACAGGCCGTCAGCGGCCAGGACCAGGTTGTCCGGGGTTGCCGGTGCCAGAACACCCGGCGCGGTGACGTTTTGCGCAGGGGAGACGTTCTGTGCGGCATCCGCCTGAATCACGCTCAGGCTTTCACCGGTGATCGCGGCCGGCGACAGGGCCACGCTGAAGTGGCCGTCGGCCCCGACCGTGGCGGTGCCCAGCACGGTATTGTCGGGTGCCCGCACAGTGACTGTTGCGCCTGCTTCGCCATTGCCTGTCAGGGTCGCGCCATTGGCGGAGACCGCCAGATTGGTCACGGCCGCTGGCGGCGTGGTGTCGGCTGCGCTGTAAGGCGCGGCCGGCGACACGTTGCCGGCGGCGTCGGTGGCGGTCACCTGCAGCGTCTGGCCATTGGTCTGGGCGCTGTTCAGGGTGACCTGGAAGGTGCCGTTGCTGCCGGCCACCGCCGTGCCCAACACGTTGCCGCTGGCATCGCGTACGGTCACGGTGCTGCCGGCTTCGGCGTTCCCGGTCAGTTGCAGCCCGGTACCGGACAGGGCGAGTGTGGTCGGTGCCGCAGGCGGGGTGAAGTCCGGCGCAGTGACCGCCACGGCGGTTGAGGTGTTGTTGCCCGCATCGGTCTGCGTAACGTTCAGGTGCTGGGCGTTGAGCTGGGCGCTGTTCAGGGTCAGGGTAAAGCTGCCATTGGCCGCCACCAGGCCGCTGCCGATGATGGTGCCGTCCGGGCCGCGCACGGTGACTGTTGCGCCGGCTTCGCCCAGGCCGGTCAGGGTCAGGCCGTTGTTGTTCAGCACCACATTGGTCAGCGGCGCGGGTGGGGTCAGGTCCGGGGTCGACACGTTGATGGCTGGCGACGTGTTGCCGGCGGCATCCACCTGCGTGACGCCGATGGCCTGGCCATTGGCTTGCGGGGTGTCGAAGGTCACCGTGAAGCGGCCGTCGGCGCCCACTGTGGCGGTGCCCAGCACGGTGCCGGCGGCGTTGCGCACCTGCACGATAGCGCCCACTTCACCGCTGCCGGACAGCTGGCGGCCGTCCTGGCTCAATAGCGGATTGGTGATGGCGGCGGGTGGCGTGCGGTCGGGCGTGGCCAGGCTGGCCGGGCCGGAGACGTTGCCGGCAGCATCGCTGAGGGTGACTTGCAGCGGGCTGCCGGTGGTTTGCGCGCTGGGCAGGGTGATCTGGAACTGGCCGCTCTGGTTGACGGTGCCGGTGGCCAGGATGGCGCCACTGGCGTCGCGGACGGTGACGCTGGCGCCGGCTTCACCCTGGCCGCTGAGCACGGTGGCCGCGCTGTTGAGGCTGAGGTTGCTGGCCGCCAGCGGTGCTTGCAGGTCAGGTGCTTGCAGCGTGGCCGCGAGCGAAACGTTACCCGCAGCATCGGCCTGGGTCACGATCAGGTTCTGCCCATTGGCCACGGCCGGCGAGAAACTGACGCTGAACAGGCCATTGCTGCCGACGGTGGCAGTCCCCAGCAGCGTGCCTTGAGCGTCTGTCACGCGCACGGTTGCGCCCACTTCGCCCTGGCCGGTCAGTGTGCTGCCGGTGGCGTTGAGGGTTACCTGGGCCGGCGCGTTCGGTGCCGTGGTGTCATTGGCCACCACGATGGCCGGCACCGAAGGCTGGCCGTCGACAGTAGCCTTGGCACTGACTTGCAAGGTCTGGGCATTGAGCTGGGCGTTCTGGAAGAACACCCGGAAGGTGCCGTCGCTGCCGACCGTGGCGGTGCCCAGGGTAGTGCTCCCGGAGGTCACGGTAATCAGCGAGCCGACTGTACCTTGGCCGGTCAGCAGGAAGCCGTCGGCGCTGATGGCAAGGGCCGACGGTGTGGCCACTTCCGTGCCAGTCGGGCCTGCTACTGGCACCTGGGGTGACTCATTGCCGGCAGGGTCGATCACCACCACAGCGACAGTTTCGCCGGTTGTCAGTGGCGGGTCGACCGGCACCACGAAGGTACCGTCCGGCCCTACGGTGATTGTGCCGCGCACGGTGTCATCCGGGTTGCGGATTTCTACCGTGCTGCCGGGTTCGGCGGTGCCGCCGACCGTGCCGCCGTCCGGGCTCACGCTAATGCCGGTGGCCGGCAGTGGATCAGTGGTGTCCGGAGCGGTGACAGAGACCGGTGCCGAGTCGTTACCGGCAGCGTCGGTCACTACCACGGTCACGGTCTGGCCGTTGTTCTGCGCTGTATCCAGTGGCACGCTGAAACTGCCGTCCGGGTTGACCGGGACAGTGATCACATTGCCAGCCCCATCGCTTACGGTGACCGAGTCCGCGCCAGGTGCGTTACCGGTGACCGTGGTGCCGTCGTCGCTGACAAGCACACCTGTGGGCGCAGCCGGTGGCGTGATGTCCGGCGCAGTGATCTGGCCGGGCAGGGACTCATTACCCGCCGCGTCGGTCAAGGTCACGTTCAGGGCCTGGCCGTCCAGTTGCGCAGGCGACAGCGGTACCGTGAAGTTGCCGCCTGCCGGCACGACTACGGTACCGACCACGGTGCCGTCTGCCAGCCGCACTTCCACCGTAGAGCCAGCTTCACCCGTACCCTGGATGGCGTTGCCGCCCGGGGTGATGGTGAGGCCGTTCGGTGCGGCCGGTGCAGTGCTGTCGTCGGCGGTAAAAGTAGCCGACGGCGAGGCATTGCCGCCCCCATCGATCAGCACCACCGACAGCACCTCGCCATTGGTCTGGGCGGGGGTGAGTAGAACTTCGAAGGTGCCGTCTGCCGCCACCGGTATGGTGCCCAGCAGGTCACCGGCGGCGTTGCGAACCTCGACGGTGCTCCCGGCTTCGCCCTGGCCGCTGAGCAGCGTGCCCGTAGGGTCGAGGCCCAGGCCTTGCGCCGGCAGCGGTGCCTCGAAGTCAGGTGCGGTGACGGTGCCGGCTGGTGAGTCGTTGCCGGCGTTGTCCGTCTGGGTGACGGACAGGGTCTGGCCGTTGAGCTGTGGCGGGTCGATTGTCACCTGGAAGGTGCCATCGGGCTGGACCGTTGCGGTACCCAGTACTGCGCCACCCGCGCCGGTCACGGTCACCTGCGCACCAGGCTCGCCGCTGCCGCTCAGGCTGCTGCCGTCGCCAGCCAGAATCAGGCCGGTGGGTATATCGGGTGCCTGGGTATCCGGTGCTGGCAAGTCGACCGCCGCTGACAGGTTGCCAGCCGGGTCGCGTTGCTCCACGGTCAGTGCCTGGCCGTTGGTCTGAGGCGTGTCGAGCGTGATTTCGAATGCGCCGCCAGTGCCGACCACGGTGCTGCCCAGCACGCTGCCGTCCGGCCCGCGCACGGTGACGGTGGCACCGGGTTCGCCGTTGCCGGTGACCGTGGTGCCGGTGCCATCGATGGCCGGGGTGGTGACCACTTGCGGAGGGGTGGAGTCGGGTGCAGTGAAGTCTACGGGCCCTGCGCTGTTGCCCAGGTTGTCAGTGGCTTCGACTGTGAGGCTTTCACCATTGCGCTGCGGTGCATTGAGGGTGACATCGAAGCGGCCGTCGGCGCCTACGGTGGCGGTGCCCAGCACGTTGCCATCGGCGTCACGCACGGTGACGATGGAACCGTTCTGGCCTTGGCCGGTGAGGTGAATGCCAGCGGTATCGATGGCCAGCCCCGAGGGTTGCAGCGGGCCATCGGTATCGGGCGCCACGATGGTGGCGGTCGAGGTATTGCCAGCGGGGTCGCGCAGTACCACGTCCAGTTCCTGGCCGTCTGTCTGCGGTGGGTTCAGGACCACGCTGATCACACCATCGTTACCGACCTGGGCGTTGCCCAGCACAGTGCCGTCGGCACTGATGACCTGCACGGTGGTGCCCGGTTCGCCGCGGCCGGTGAGCAGGCCGCCATCGGCACTCAGTTGCAGTTCGCTGGCTTCATTGGGCGGGGTGATGTCAGGGGCGGTGATCTGGGTCGGCAGCGAGCTGTTGCCAGCGCCATCAACCGCCACCACATCCAGGGTCTCGCCATTGGCCTGGGCCGGGCTCAGGCCGATGGTGAAGCTGCCATCCTGGCCAGCCTGGACGCTGCCCAGGACATTGCCCTGTGCGTCACGCACCTGCACCTGCGTACCGGCCGGTGCGGTACCGGAAACGCTGGAGCCGTCGCCGGCCACCAGCACGCCGCTCGGGCTCTCGGGCAGCGGGGTATCGGCAACGGTCACACTGACCCCTGCCGAGGTATTGCCGGCGGCATCGGTCTGCACCAGGACGATGTTCTCACCTGCGGCCAGCGGTGCCTCCAGGTCAACCACGAAGGTGCCATTGGGCGCCACGATGCCGGAACCGAGCACGACACCTTGGGTGTCACGCACTTGCACCGTGGCACCGGGCTCACCACGGCCAGACACGGCCAGGCTGCCATCGCCTGCCACCACGTCGGTGACGATCGCCGGTGCGGTGATGTCTGGCGCCGTGTAGCTCAGCGGCACCGAGGTGTTGCCGGCCGCATCGGTCACAGTGATGGACAGGGTTTCGCCATTGGCCTGAGGCGGGTCGAGGGTCAGGCTGAAGCTGCCATCGGGCCCGGCAATGGCGCTGCCGATCAGGTTGCCCAAGGCATCTTTCACCTCCACCCGGGCGCCCCCTTCTGCAGTGCCGACCAGGCTGTCACCATTGCTCAGCACCAGGTCGGTTGGTTGCAGCGGTGCCACCTGGTCCGGCGCTGTCAGCGGGTTAGGTGTCGAGACGTTGCCGGCGGCATCGGTCAGGGTCACTTGCAGGGACGAGCCATCCACCACCGGGGTTGGCAGTTGCACGTTGAAGCTGCCATCCGGTTGCACGGTGCCGCTCACCAGCACCTGGCCCTGGTCGTTGCGCACCTCCACAGTGGTGCCTGCTTCACCCCGGCCGGAGACCGTGCGGCCATCGACGCTGATGACCAGTTGGGTGGCAGGCGCTGGCGGTGTGGTATCACCACCGTTATCAACGATCGGTGCAGTGACGGTGCCGGCTGCGGAGGCATTGCCTGCGGTATCGGTGGCGGTTACCTGCAATTGCTCGCCGGCCACTTGAGGCGGGGTAAGGCCGATGCTGAACGTACCGCCGGCCCCCACCACGACGCTGCCTAGCACGGTAGTGCCGTCGGCTGCCAGCACGCGCACGGTGCTGCCAGCTTCGGCGCGCCCGGTCACCACGCTGCCATTGGCGCTGACAGCGAGTTCGCTGGGGGCGGCAGGTGCGGTGATGTCCGGCGCGGTCACTTGTACCGGCAGTGACGAAGCCCCGTTGTTGTCGATGGCGACCACGTCCAGCAATTGGCCGTTGGCCTGGGCCGGGTTGAGCACAACGGTGAAGGTGCCCTCGGCGCCGACCACGATGCTGCCCACCACCGCGCCATTGGCATCCTGCACTTCCACGCGGCTGCCGACCGGCGCGGAGCCGCTGACGCTGGTGCCATCCGCAGCGACTACCAGGTCGCTCGGGCTGGCCGGCGTGGGCACCAGCGGTACATCGAAGGTCAAGGCCCCGGACGCGTTGCCGCTGGCGTCGGTCTGCACCAGGCTCAGGCGCTCGCCCGGCAGCGCGGCCGGGTCCAGGTCGAGCAGGAAGGTGCCGTTGGCGGTCACCGTGCCAGTGCCGATCACGGTGCCATTGACATCGCGTACTTCAACGGTAGCACCGGCTTCGCCGCGACCGCTCAAGGTCAGGCCGCCGGTACCGACCACGATGTTGCCGACTACGGCAGGGGGCGTGGTGTCCGGCGCATCGAACTGCAATGGGGTGGAGACATTACCCGCGGCGTCCACCACTCGGATGTCGAGGACCTCGCCATTGGCTTGGGCAGGGGACAGGGTAACGCTGAAGCTGCCGTTCGGGTTGACCACGCCGCTGCCGATCACGTTGCCCGAGGCGTCGCGCACCTGCACGGTAGCGCCAGGCTCACCGCTACCGGTCAAGGTAACGCCGCCGGCAAGCTCCAGACCGGTCGGCTGGGCGGGGGCCTGGAGGTCTGGGGTGGCCACCGTGCCCGGAGTGGAGGCATTGCCGGCGGCATCGGTCAGCACCACTTGGAGGGTACTGCCATCGTTCACCGGCGGGGCCAGGCTGACCTGGAAGGTGCCATCCGGGTTGACCGTACCGCTGGCCAGCACGTTACCTTGGGCATCGCGTACTTGCACGCTGGCGCCCGCTTCGCCACGGCCGCTCAGTTGGCCACCGGCCAGGCCGACGACCAGGTTGGTCGGCGCCTGGGGTGGCGTGGTATCGACACCGTCGATGTCTGGGGCCGTGACGCTACCGGCACTGGACGCATTGCCGGCGGTGTCGGTGGCGGTGACTTGCAGCACTTCACCGTCCACTTGTGCCGGGCTGAGGGTGATGCTGAAGCTGCCGGTGGCGCCTACCACCGCCGTACCCAGCACGGTAGTGCCATCGGCGGCCAGCACGCGCACGGTGCTGCCCGCTTCCGCGCGGCCAGTGACGACGGTACCGTTGGCGTTGATCGCAAGTTCGCTCGGGGCGGCCGGGGCGGTGATATCCGGCGCACTGATCTGCACCGGCAGGGACGATGCACCCGTGCCATCGATGGCGACCACATCCAGCAGCTCGCCGTTGGCCTGGGCCGGGTTGAGGATGACGGTGAAGGTGCCTTCAGCGCCCACTACCACACTGCCCACCAGCGTGCCGTTGGCATCGTGGACTTCCACGCGGCTGCCGGCCGGTGCAGCACCCGTGATGCTGGTGCCATTCGCGGCCACTACCAGGTCGCTTGGGCTGGCGGGGGCAGGGGTAACGGGCACCTCGAACTGCAAGGCTTCGGACGCGTTGCCGCTCGGGTCGGTCTGTACCAGGCTCAGTGCGGCGCCCGGTTGGGCTGCCGGGTCGAGATTGACGACAAAGGTGCCGTTGGCGCCGACCGTGGCAGTGCCGATGACGGTACCGCCGGCATCACGCACTTCAACAGTGGCACCGGCCTCGCCGCGACCGCTGAGCACCAGGCCACCGGTACCGACCACGACATTGCTGACCGCCGCAGGCGGGGTGATGTCCGGTGCATCGAACTGCAGCGGTGCAGAGCTGTTGCCAGCGGTATCCACCAAGCGCACGTCCAGCGCCTCGCCATTGGCCTGGGCCGGGAACAAGGTGACGCTGAAGGTGCCGTCTGCGTTGACCAGGCCGGTACCAATCACGTTGCCGGCGCTATTGCGCACCTGCACCGTGGCGCCAGGTTCGCCGCGGCCGGTGAAGGTGACGCCATCGGCCAGGGCCAGTTCGGTCGGTTGTGTCGGGGCTTGCAGGTCTGGAGAGGCGACCGAGCCCGGTTGCGAGACGTTGCCAGCGGCATCGGTGAGGGTGACTTGCAACGTGCTGCCGTCGTTCACGGCAGGGGACAAGGTTACCGCGAAGGTGCCATCCGGGCCGACAGTGCCGGTTGCCAGCACAGTGCCTGCCGCATCGCGTACCTGTACGGTGGTGCCGGCCTCGCCACGCCCGCTCAACTGGCTGCCGGCGAGGCCGATCACCAGGTTGGTCGGTGCGTCAGGTGGCGTGGTATCGCCCCCGTCGATGTCTGGCGCGGTGACCGAGCCAGCGGTCGAGGTGTTGCCTGCCGCATCGGTGGCGGTGACTTGCAGCACTTCGCCGTCGACCTGTGCCGGGTCCAGGGTGATGCTGAAGCTGCCGGTGGCGCCCACCACCGCGCTACCCAGCACGGTGGTGCCATCGGCGGCCAGCACACGCACGGTGCTGCCCGGTTCGGCACGGCCGGTGACTACTGTGCCGTCAGCGTTGACGGCCAGGTCGCTCGGGGCGGCAGGTGCGGTGATGTCCGGTGCGGTGACCTGCGTTGGCAGGGACGCTACGCCAGCATCGTCGATGGCCACCACGTCCAGCAGTTCCCCATTGGCCTGGGCCGGGTCGAGGACCACGGTGAAGCTGCCATCGGGGCTCGCCACGACACTGCCAATCAGCGTGCCGTTGGCATCATGCACTTCCACACGGGTGCCGGCAGGTGCCGTACCGCTGATGCTGCTGCCGTCTTCGGCGAACACCAGGTCGCTGGGGCTTGCCGGGGCAGTGGTGACCGGCACTTCGAACTGCAGCGCTTCGGAGGCGTTGCCGCTTGGGTCGGTCTGCACCAGGCTCAGTTGCTCACCTGGCTGCACAGCCGGGTCGAGGTTGATCAGGAAGGTGCCGTTGGCGGCTACCACACTGGTGCCGATTACGGTGCCGTTGGCATCACGCACTTCGACAGTGGCGCCGGCTTCGCCACGACCACTCAGGGCCAGGCCGCCGTTGCCGACCACGATGTTGCTGACCTCCGTCGGCGGAGTGATGTCCGGTGCATCGAACTGCAGCGGTGCAGAGCTGTTGCCGGCGGTATCCACCAGACGTACGTCCAGTGCTTCGCCGTTGGCCTGTGCGGGGTTCAGGGTCAAGCTGAACAGACCATCGGCGCCGACTACACCCGTGCCGATGAGGTTGCCACCGGCATCACGCACCTGCACGGTAGCGCCTGGTTCACCGCGACCGGTGAAGGTCACGCCGTCAGCCAAGGCCAGCTCGGTAGGCTGGGCAGGGGCCTGCAGGTCTGGCGAGGTGACCGAAGCGGGTGGCGAGACATTGCCAGCGGCATCGGTCAGGGTCACTTGCAGGGCGCTGCCGTCGTTCACGGCAGGGGTCAGGGTAACTGCAAAGCTGCCATCGGCGCCGACAGTGCCGGTGGCCAGCACAGTACCTGCCGCATCGCGTACCTGCACAGTGGTACCAGGCTCGCCGCGCCCGCTCAGCTGGCTACCGGCCAGGCCGATTACCAGGTCGGTCGGGGCTACCGGTGGCGTGGTATCGACACCGTCGATGTCCGGCGCGGTCACCACGCTGGTGGGCGATGTGTTGCCGGCGGCATCTGTTGCGGTGGCTTGCAGCACTTCACCATCGACTTGTGGCGGCGCGAGGTTGATGCTGAACACGCCGGTCGGGCCGACCACGGCCGTACCCAGTTCGGTGCCGTCGGCGGCAACGATACGCACAGTGCTGCCCGGTTCGGCACGGCCGGTGATGACGCTGCCGTCAGCGCTGACGGCCAGTTCGGTCGGTGCGGCCGGCGCGGTGATGTCCGGCGCGGTGATCTGCGCAGGTAGTGAGGAAACGCCACTGTCATCAATGGCGACCACATCCAGCAGTTCGCCGTTGGCCTGGGCCGGGCTCAGCTCGATGCTGAAGGTGCCGTCGGCATTGGCGATGGCGCTGCCGATCAGGGTGCCATTGGCGTCATGAACCTCCACGCGCGTCCCTGCAGGGGCCGAGCCGGTGAGGGTGGTGCCGTCGGCATCGACGGCCAGATTGCTCGGGCTGTCCGGCGCGGTGGTCAGCGGTACGTCGTACTCCACTGCCACGGAAGCGTTACCGCTTGTGTCAGTCTGCACCAGGTTCAGCTGTTCGCCAGGCTGCGCAGCTGGGCTGAGGTCGATCAGGAAGGTACCGTTGGCAGCGACTACGCCAGTGCCGATCACGCTGCCGTTGGCATCGCGCACTTCGACCGTGGCGCCCGGTTCGCCACGACCGCTCAGGGCCGCGCCACCCGCACCGACCAGGATGTCGGTTACGGCATTGGGCGGGGTGATGTCCGGGGCTGTGAATTCCAGTGGTATCGAACTGTTGCCGGCCGCGTCCACCAGGCGTACGTCCAGTGTTTCGCCGTTGGCTTGCGCAGGGTTCAGGGTCAGGCTGAACAGGCCATCGGTGCCGACTACACCCGTGCCGATGATGTTGCCTGCGGCATCACGCACTTGCACCGTGGTGCCCGCTTCGCCACGGCCGCTCAGTTGGCTGCCGGCCAGGCCGATTACCAGATTGGTCGGGGCTTCAGGCGGTGTGGTATCCACACCGTCGATATCCGGTGCAGTGACGGAGCTGGCCACGGACGTGTTGCCAGCAGCATCAGTCGCAGTGGTTTGCAGGACTTCACCGTCTACCTGTGGCGGAGCAAGGTTGATGCTGAACACGCCGGTCGGGCCGACCACGGCCGTACCCAGTTCGGTGCCATCGGCGGCAACGATACGCACAGTGCTGCCGGGTTCGGCACGGCCGGTGATGACGCTGCCGTCAGCGCTGACGGCCAATTCGGTCGGTGCGGCCGGCGCGGTGATGTCCGGCGCGGTGATCTGTGCGGGCAACGAGGAAACGCCACTGTCATCGATGGCGACCACATCCAGCAGTTCGCCGTTGGCCTGGGCCGGGCTCAGCTCGATGCTGAAGGTGCCATCGGCATTGGCGATGGCGCTACCGATCAGCGTGCCGTTGGCGTCATGCACCTCCACGCGAGTCCCCGCAGGGGCGGAGCCGGTGAGGGTGGTGCCGTCGGCATCAATGACCAGGTTGCTTGGGCTAGTCGGCGCCGTGGTCAGCGGTACGTCGTATTCGAGGGCAGCGGAAGCGTTGCCGCTTGGGTCGGTCTGCACCAGGCTCAGTTGCTCACCTGGCTGCACAGCCGGGTCGAGGTTGATCAGGAAGGTGCCGTTGGCACCGACCACAGCGGTACCGATCACGGTGCCGTTGGCATCGCGCACCTCGACGGTGGCGCCCGGTTCGCCGCGGCCGCTCAGGGCCAGGCCATCAGGGCCGACCACGATATTGCTTACTGCGCCAGGTGGCGTGATATCCGGGGCATCGAACTGAAGCGGTGCAGAGGTGTTGCCGGCGGCATCCGCCAGGCGCACATCCAAGGCTTCGCCGTTGGCCTGTGCAGGGTTCAGGGTCAAGCTGAACAGGCCATCGGCGCCCACAGTGCCAGTGCCGATGAGAGTGCCTGCGGCATCACGCACCTGCACGGTAGCGCCCGGTTCGCCGCGACCGGTGAGGGTCACGCCGTCAGCCAGGGCCAGCTCGGTAGGCTGGGCAGGGGCCTGCAGGTCTGGCGAGGTGACCGAAGCGGGTGGCGAGACATTGCCAGCGGCATCGGTCAGGGTCACTTGCAGAGCGCTGCCGTCTTTCACGGCAGGGCTCAAGGACATCACAAAGGTGCCATCCGGGCCGACGGTTCCTGTAGCCAGCAGATTACCCGCTGCGTCACGCACCTGCACGGTGGTGCCGGCTTCGCCACGGCCGCTCAGCTGGCTGCCGGCCAGGCCGATGACCAAGTTGGTCGGGGCTTCAGGCGGCGTGGTGTCGCCCCCGTCGATATCCGGCGCAGTGACCGCGCTGGCTACGGATGTATTGCCAGCGGCATCGGTCGCGGTGGCTTGCAGGACTTCGCCGTCAACCTGTGGGGGGTTGAGGTTGATGCTGAGCACGCCGGTTGGGCCGACTACAGCCGTGCCCAGTTCGGTGCCATCGGCAGCAACGATACGCACAGTGCTGCCGGGTTCGGCACGGCCGGTGATGACGCTGCCGTCAGCGCTGACGGCCAGTTCGGTCGGTGCGGCCGGCGCGGTGATGTCCGGCGCGGTGATCTGTGCGGGCAACGAGGAAATGCCACTGTCATCGATGGCGACCACATCCAGCAGTTCGCCGTTGGCCTGGGCCGGGCTCAGCTCGATGCTGAAGGTGCCATCGGCATTGGCGATGGCGCTGCCGATCAGGGTGCCGTTGGCGTCACGCACCTCCACGCGCGTCCCCGCCGGGGCGGAACCGGTGAGGGTGGTGCCGTCGGCATCGACGGCCAGGTTGCTTGGGCTAGTCGGGGCCGTGGTCAGCGGTACGTCGTATTCGAGGGCAGCGGAAGCGTTGCCGCTTGGGTCGGTCTGCACCAGGCTCAGTTGCTCACCTGGCTGCACAGCCGGGTCGAGGTTGATCAGGAAGGTGCCGTTGGCACCGACCACAGCGGTACCGATCACGGTGCCGTTGGCATCGCGCACCTCGACGGTGGCGCCCGGTTCGCCGCGGCCGCTCAGGGCCAGGCCATCAGGGCCGACCACGATATTGCTTACTGCGCCAGGTGGCGTGATATCCGGGGCATCGAACTGAAGCGGTGCAGAGGTGTTGCCAGCCGCGTCCACCAAACGGACATCCAGTGCTTCGCCGTTGGCTTGGGCGGGCGCAAGGGTAATGCTGAACAGACCATCGGCACCGACTACACCCGTGCCGATGAGGTTGCCACCGGCATCACGCACCTGCACGGTAGCGCCCGGTTCGCCGCGACCGCTGAAGGTCACGCCGTCGGCCAGGGCCAGGTCAGTTGGTTGAGCCGGCGGCAGCAGGTCGGCTGAAGTGACCGAGCCCGGCTGGGACACGTTGCCAGCAGCGTCGGTCAGGGTCACTTGCAGGGCACTGCCGTCGTTCACGGCAGGGGCCAGGGCGATGACGAAGGTGCCATCCGCACCAACGGTACCCGTCGCGATGATGTTGCCTGCGGCATCACGCACCTGCACGGTGGTGCCGGCTTCGCCACGGCCGCTCAGCTGGCTGCCGGCCAGGCCGATGACCAAGTTGGTCGGGGCCTCAGGCGGCGTGGTGTCGCCCCCGTCGATATCCGGCGCAGTGACCGCGCTGGCTACGGATGTATTGCCAGCGGCATCGGTCGCGGTGGCTTGCAGGACTTCGCCGTCAACCTGTGGGGGGTTGAGGTTGATGCTGAACACGCCGGTTGGGCCGACTACAGCCGTGCCCAGTTCGGTGCCATCGGCAGCAACGATACGCACAGTGCTGCCCGGTTCAGCGCGGCCGGTGATGACGCTACCATCCGCGCTTACGGCCAGTTCGGTCGGTGCGGCCGGCGCGGTGATGTCCGGCGCGGTGATCTGTGCGGGCAACGAGGAAACGCCACTGTCATCGATGGCGACCACATCCAGCAGTTCGCCGTTGGCCTGGGCCGGGCTCAGCTCGATGCTGAAGGTGCCATCGGCATTGGCGATGGCGCTGCCGATCAGGGTGCCGTTGGCGTCACGCACCTCCACGCGCGTCCCCGCCGGGGCGGAACCAGTGAGGGTGGTGCCGTCGGCATCGACGGCCAGATTGCTCGGGCTGTCCGGCGCGGTGGTCAGCGGTACGTCGTACTCAACTGCCACGGAAGCGTTGCCGCTTGGGTCGGTCTGCACCAGGCTCAGTTGCTCACCTGGCTGCACAGCCGGGTCGAGGTTGATCAGGAAGGTGCCGTTGGCACCGACCACACCGGTACCGATCACGGTGCCGTTGGCATCGCGCACCTCGACGGTGGCGCCCGGTTCGCCGCGGCCGCTCAGGGCCAGGCCATCAGGGCCGACCACGATATTGCTCACGGCAGCGGGTGGGGTAATGTCCGGGGCATCGAACTGCAGCGGCGCCGAGGTGTTGCCGGCGGCATCCACCAGGCGCACATCCAAGGCTTCGCCATTGGCCTGAGCAGGGTTCAGGGTCAAGCTGAACAGGCCATCGGCGCCGACTACACCCGTGCCGATGAGGTTGCCACCGGCATCACGCACCTGCACGGTAGCGCCCGGTTCGCCGCGACCGGTGAAGGTCACGCCGTCGGCCAGGGCCAAGTCAGTTGGTTGAGCCGGCGGCAGCAGGTCGGCTGAGGTGACCGAGCCCGGCTGGGACACGTTGCCAGCAGCGTCGGTCAGGGTCACTTGCAGGGCACTGCCGTCGTTCACGGCAGGGGCCAGGGCGATGACGAAGGTGCCATCCGCACCAACGGTACCCGTCGCGATGATGTTGCCTGCGGCATCACGCACTTGCACGGTGGTGCCGGCTTCGCCACGGCCGCTCAGCTGGCTGCCGGCCAGGCCGATGACCAGATTGGTCGGGGCCTCAGGCGGCGTGGTGTCGCCCCCGTCGATATCCGGCGCAGTGACCGCGCTGGCTACGGATGTATTGCCAGCGGCATCGGTCGCGGTGGCTTGCAGGACTTCGCCGTCAACCTGTGGGGGGTTGAGGTTGATGCTGAACACGCCGGTTGGGCCGACTACAGCAGTGCCCAGTTCGGTGCCATCGGCGGCAACGATACGCACAGTGCTGCCCGGTTCGGCACGGCCGGTGATGACGCTGCCGTCAGCGCTGACGGCCAATTCGGTCGGTGCGGCCGGCGCGGTGATGTCCGGCGCGGTGATCTGTGCGGGCAACGAGGAAACGCCACTGTCATCAATGGCGACCACATCCAGCAGTTCGCCGTTGGCTTGGGCCGGGCTCAGCTCGATGCTGAAGGTGCCGTCGGCATTGGCGATGGCGCTGCCGATCAGGGTGCCGTTGGCGTCACGCACCTCCACGCGCGTCCCCGCAGGGGCGGAACCAGTGAGGGTGGTGCCGTCGGCATCGACGGCCAGATTGCTCGGGCTGTCCGGCGCGGTGGTCAGCGGTACGTCGTACTCAACTGCCACGGAAGCGTTGCCGCTTGGGTCGGTCTGCACCAGGCTCAGTTGCTCACCTGGCTGCACAGCCGGGTCGAGGTTGATCAGGAAGGTGCCGTTGGCACCGACCACACCGGTACCGATCACGCTGCCGTTGGCATCGCGCACTTCGACAGTGGCGCCCGGCTCGCCACGGCCACTCAGGGCCAGGCCATCAGGGCCGACCACGATATTGCTTACTGCGCCAGGTGGCGTGATATCCGGGGCATCGAACTGAAGCGGTGCAGAGGTGTTGCCAGCCGCGTCCACCAAACGGACATCCAGTGCTTCGCCGTTGGCTTGGGCGGGCGCAAGGGTAATGCTGAACAGACCATCGGCACCGACTACACCCGTGCCGATGAGGTTGCCACCGGCATCACGCACCTGCACGGTAGCGCCCGGTTCGCCGCGACCGGTGAAGGTCACGCCGTCGGCCAAGGCCAGGTCAGTTGGTTGAGCCGGCGGCAGCAGGTCGGCTGAGGTGACCGAGCCCGGCTGGGACACGTTGCCAGCAGCGTCGGTCAGGGTCACTTGCAGGGCACTGCCGTCGTTCACGGCAGGGGCCAGGGCGATGACGAAGGTGCCATCCGCACCAACGGTACCCGTCGCGATGATGTTGCCTGCGGCATCACGCACCTGCACGGTGGTGCCGGCTTCGCCACGGCCGCTCAGCTGGCTGCCGGCCAGGCCGATGACCAAGTTGGTCGGGGCCTCAGGCGGCGTGGTGTCGCCCCCGTCGATATCCGGCGCAGTGACCGCGCTGGCTACGGATGTATTGCCAGCGGCATCGGTCGCGGTGGCTTGCAGGACTTCGCCGTCAACCTGCGGTGGGTTGAGGTTGATGCTGAACACGCCGGTTGGGCCGACTACAGCAGTGCCCAGTTCGGTGCCATCGGCAGCCACGATCCGGACAGTGCTGCCCGGTTCGGCACGGCCGGTCAGGACGGTGCCATCCGCGCTGACGGCCAGCTCGGTCGGGGCACCTGGGGCGGTGATGTCCGGGGCTGTGAATTCCAGTGGTATCGAACTGTTGCCAGCGGCATCGACCTGGCGGATGTCCAGTACCTCGCCATTGGCCTGGGCGGGCGAAAGGGTGAGGCTGAAGGTACCGTCGGCGTTCACCAGGCCGCTGCCGATGAGGTTGCCGGCGGCATCGCGCACCTGCACGGTGGCGCCGGGTTCGCCGCGACCGGTAAGGTTGGCGCCCTGTTCATTGATCGCGAGGTCGGTCGGTGCCAGTGGCGCGGTTGCGTCCGGGGCGGTGACGGTGCCTGGCGCCGAGACATTTCCGGCGCCATCGGTCAGGGTGACTTCAAGGTTCTCGCTGTTGACCTGCGGCGGGTTCAACGTCACGTTGAAGCTGCCGTCGGCACCCACGGTGCCGCTGCCGATCAGGTTGCCAGCGGCATCGCGGATGTTAACCGTGGTGCCCGCTTCACCGCGGCCGCTCAGGCGCAGGCCATCCGGCGACACCAGCAGGTCGATAGGCGTGACCGGTGCGGCGGTGTCGGGGTCGGAACCGCCGCTGCTGCCACCGCCGCCGTTGTTTGCCGCTGCCGCTGCGCCGCCCACGCCGAGCAGGCTGAGCCCGGCAATCGCCCAGGTCGGCATGGCACTGCCGGCGGTGCCGATACCCGCTACCAGTTCGTCCAGCGAGGCCACGTCTTCGAAGGTAAAGCCGGTGAACGCTGCCGCATCGTACTGGGCATGCCACAGGGTGCCGTCTTCGCCGACGAAGACCATGTCGCTGCCGACCCCGGCCTGGTCCACGGCGAAGAAGTTGCCGATGGTGACCTTTTCACCCGACTTGAGGGTGACGATCAGGTCCTGCCCGCGCTGGGTAACGGTAGCCACCTTGTCGGGAGATACCGGCATCTGCACGACGCCTGGCCCTTTGAGATTGATATTGCCCCAGGCGCTCTGCGTGGCGACTTCGGATTGCTTATCGGCGACGACGATGTTGTCCATGGATGCTCCCTGCTGGTATCCGGATCCCCCGGCCCGACTGTTCGGGCCACAACCGGCGTAACACACCCTTTCAGGGTTGTTAGGCGCAGTCTCGACCAGGCAGTCGAAAAACGGGTGGTTAGGGAGATATAGCAGCCGGGCAGGAAGCAACCAGATGGCTTTCTGGGTTAATCCTTTTGTAGGTGAACCTCAGCGAAGCCCCAGCCGGCGGGCCAATCGGCTCAGGTTTGCGCGGTCCAGGCCCAGCTCACGGGCGGCCGCCGCCCAGTTGTCATGATGCCGTTGCAGGCAGGCTTCTATCGCCTGGCGCTGGTAGATATCGACCGCTTCGCGCAAGCCGCCTTCAGGCAATGCTGCCACCTGCAGCGGGGCTGCAGAGGAGGGTTGTGGGCCCGTTGTCGGGGGGGGTAACGCGCAGGTCCAGGTCGATGGCTTCGAGGGTGAGGATACGTGGCCGGTCAGGGTGCTGGCCGAGCGCCTTGAGTGCCGAACGGCCAATCAGGTGTTCCAGTTCGCGCACATTGCCTGGCCAGTCGTAGGCGACCAGCGCGGTTTGGGCGTCGTGGCTCAGGCGCAAGCTGTTCAGGCCAAGTCGCGATCGGTTCTGTTCAAGGAAATAGCCAGCCAACAGCAGTACATCTCGACCACGTTCGCGCAAGGGCGGCACGTGTAGCGGGTATACGCTGAGGCGGTGGTAGAAGTCGGCGCGGAAGTTGCCATTGCGCACTTCGGCAGCCAGGTCGCGGTTGGTAGCGGCGATCAGGCGCACGTCCACCCGGTGCTCGCGGTCCGAGCCCAGGCGTTGCAGCTGGCCGCTTTGCAGCACCCGCAGCAGCTTGGCCTGCACGGTGAGTGGCAGTTCGCCCACTTCGTCGAGGAACAGCGTGCCACCGTTGGCCAGTTCGAACTTGCCACGGCGTTCGCCGTGCGCACCGGTGAAGGCACCGCGTACATGGCCGAACAGTTCGCTCTCGACCAGGGTGTCGGGCAGGGCGGCACAGTTGAGGCTGACCAGCGGCTTGTCGGCGCGGCTGCTGGCCTGGTGCAGGGCCTGGGCCACCAGTTCCTTGCCAACCCCGGTTTCGCCGGTGATCAGCACGGTGAGGTCGCTGCCGCCGACCAGGCGGATTTCTTCTACCAGGCGCTTGTGTGCGGCGCTCTGGCCAATCAGCTCTTTGTCCTGGCCGCTGGCCTGGCGGTAGATCTCGGCGCGCAGGTGTTCGTCTTCAGCACGCAGGGCCAGGTGCTCGATGCGCTCGGCCACGGTAACGGTGGCGGCCGCCAAACTGGCGAAGGCCTGCAGGGCATCCAGCTCCAGGCTCTGGAATTGCCCGGGGGTGAGGGCGTCGAGGGTGACCAGGCCCCACGGGCGTTCATCGACCATCAATGGGCAGCCCATGCAGTCGTGCACTTCAAGGTCGGCATCTGCGGCGTTGACCAGGCCATCGTAGGGGTCGGGCAGTTCGGAGTCGCTGGCAAACCGGGTGGGTTCCGGTCGGCTGAGCAAAATCTGGAACCGCGGATGCTCACTGACCCGGAATCGGCGGCCCAGGGTGTCGGGGCTCAGGCCGTCCACAGCCAGGGGTACCAGCCATTCACCGTCCAGGCGCAGCAGCGCAGCGGCGTCGCACGGCAGCAGGCTGCGCATGGCCTGCAGCAGGCGGCGGTAGCGCTCCTGATCGGGCAAATCGCGGGACAGATCACTGACGAGGGGCAGCAGGGCGGTTAGCAACGGCTTTGTAGTCATATTGACTCCTGTAGGTCGATATGACTATACATCGAGCCGAGTCATTTTGACATGGTCTGCATCAAACCCTTGATTTTGCTGGCTGTGAAAGTTGGCACGAATGCTGAAACGGCAAGGGCAGTCATTTGAAGCCACAGGCTCAGGAGTTGCTGCAATGCTCAATGCCGAACAACGTGCAATCATCAAGGCCACTGTCCCCCTGCTGGAAAGCGGCGGCGAAGCACTGACCACCCACTTCTACAAGATGATGCTCAACGAGTACCCAGAGGTACGCCCACTGTTCAACCAGGCCC
Source organism: Pseudomonas sp. PvP089 (assembly GCF_017875165.1). NCBI lineage: Bacteria > Pseudomonadati > Pseudomonadota > Gammaproteobacteria > Pseudomonadales > Pseudomonadaceae > Pseudomonas > Pseudomonas sp. PvP089. The sequence goes on along the minus strand of NZ_JAGGME010000001.1, from coordinate 5,423,437 downwards.
ACCAGGCCAGTGGTGACCAACCACGCGCCTTGGCCAACGGCGTGCTGATGTATGCCCGCCACATCGACCAGCTGGAGCAGTTGGGCGGCCTGGTTGGGCAGATCATCAACAAGCATGTTGCCCTGCAGATTCTGCCGGAGCACTACCCGATCGTCGGCAGTTGCCTGCTGCGCGCCATCGAAGAAGTGTTGGGCAAGGAAATTGCCACCCCGGCAGTGATCGATGCCTGGGCCGCGGCCTATGGTCAGCTGGCCGACATCCTGATGGGTGCAGAGGAAAACCTTTATAAACAGAAGGAAGAGGCCGAGGGCGGCTGGCGCGGTACCCGCGCATTCCGCCTGGTACGCCGCGAGCAGGAAAGCAGCGAGATCGTCTCGTTCTACTTTGTACCGGTGGATGGCAAGCCCGTGCTCAAGGCCGAGCCAGGCCAGTACATCGGCCTGAAACTGGACATTGACGGAGCCGAACAGCGCCGCAACTACTCCCTGTCGGCGCTGTGCGATGGCAAGGAGTACCGCATCAGCGTCAAGCGCGAGGCGGGCGGCAAGGTTTCCAATTACCTGCACGATCAGCTGGTGGTGGGCGAGACCCTGCAACTGTTCCCGCCTGCGGGTGACTTTACCCTGGCAGCCAGCGACAAGCCGCTGGTGCTGATCAGTGGCGGCGTAGGCATTACACCGACCCTGGCGATGTTGCAGGCCGCGCTGCAAACCCGGCGTGAGGTGCACTTCATCCACTGTGCGCGTAACGGTGCGGTGCATGCCTTCCGTGACTGGGTCGATGGCCTGGCGGCGCGTTATCCGCAGCTTAAGCGCTTCTACTGCTATGCGGAGCCTGCGGAGGGCGCCGAGGCCGATGCCGTCGGCCTGCTGAGTGAGGACCTGCTGGCCGAGTGGCTGCCGCAGGAGCGGGATGTGGATGCCTACTTCCTTGGGCCAAAGGCGTTCATGGCGGCGGTGAAGCGCCAGTTGAAGGGCCTGGGTGTGCCGGAGCAGCAGAGCCGCTACGAGTTCTTCGGGCCGGCGGCTGCCCTGGATTGATGCAACGCCTGTACCGGCCCCTTCGCGGGCTTGCCCGCGAAGGGGCCGGTACAGGCACAAATATGTATCCCAGCCACAGTACTCCTTCCTGCCTATATATAAGGAGAGATGAAAAGCGCCTGCTCAGCTTTCATCTTTAATCCTCCTTTAATCACGGTATCCTTCACTCCCGGGTGTCGAGGGGCTTGCCCCTGCGCGGTACCCGTGCAGCCGTTTTTTTGCCGCCCGGCGTTGAACCGACGTTGTTGCGGCCGGTCTCAGCCACACCGGATAGCCCTGCGCAGTGCTGTCACGCCGCTTCCTCGGCACGCTCAAAGGCCCTGCCCAGCGTGTAGACTTGCGCCCAGGCAGGCGGACCACGCTGCCACTATCCATCGAAGGAACCGGCAATGAACGAACAAACATCGCGCCTGAATCGGGAACGGCGCTTTCTGGTGCTGTTGGGCCTGATCTGCCTTTCGCTGATTGGCGGCGCCCTCTACATGCAAGTGGTACTGGGCGAGGCACCGTGCCCGTTGTGTATCCTGCAGCGTTACGCGCTGCTGTTCATTGCCGTGTTTGCCTTCATCGCCGCAGCGATGCCCGGGCGCCGCAGCCTGACCTTCTTCGAAGCACTGGTTGTGCTCAGCGCGATTGGCGGAATCATTGCGGCCGGCAACCATGTGTATATACTCGCCAACCCCATGGTCAGTTGCGGCATCGACACCCTCCAGCCGATCGTGGATGACCTGCCGCTGGCCAAGCTGTGGCCGCTGGCATTCCAGGTCGACGGCTTCTGCAGCACCCCGTACCCGCCACTCCTCGGTTTGTCGCTGGCGCAATGGGCGCTTGTGGCGTTCGTGCTCACCGCCATCCTGGTGCCGCTCGGGATCTACCGCAACCGACGCCAGGCTTAGACAAAAGTCCCGAATCGCATAGGGTCTTTTACAGCGCATGTGAAGAGGGAAAAGTCGCTCACCGCTTGATCCAGATCAATCACAAAGCCTTGTAGAATGCGGCTTTGAGGCCTGGCAAGCGGGGTGCGACAAACTGTCGCGAAGTTGAATTATCGAGCAGCATTGTTGCACATTCTGTAAAAGACTGTTGCTCAATAAGTCATAGTCAAGGGTTGGCGACCTCACTACAATCGCCCCCAATTTCCGTTCGGCACTGCTTGCGAGTCGCAGGATTGAAGGAAGCCCCAGCGCTCCTTTTTGCTGACTTCGTCAAGTTTCGCCCAACGGCGATACCGGGCGGACCCCCCTCCGCGTTTTCCCGCACCAAATGGACTTGGTCTGAAGTACAGGCCTGTTGCCTACGAAACCATAAGCACCGCTAACAACGCTTGAAGCCAAGGTCCTGCAGTCGGACCCCAGGCAGGAGCGAGTACGGGCGCAAAATGCCTCACTTGGCAGGACGAAGTGTTGGCTACCAAAACACAAATTGCATTGAAGCAAGCTGATCTAGAGGTCGTGAGATGAGTAAAAAGCGTTACCCCAGACTGTTTGGCATATTGCCCTTTTTAGGCATGCTTTTACTCAGTGGGTGCAACTGGACCCTGCTCGACCCGAAGGGACAGGTCGGCATTGAGCAAAAGAACCTGATCCTGATCGCTACCGGCCTGATGCTGCTGGTGGTTATCCCTGTCATCATCATGACCTTGGCGTTCGCCTGGAAGTACCGTGCTTCCAACAAGGCAGCCACCTACACCCCTGACTGGTCGCACTCGACCAAGATCGAGGCCGCGGTGTGGATCATCCCGATCCTGATCATCATCGCCCTGGGTTACGTCACTTACCACTCCACCCACAAGCTGGACCCGTACCGTCCGCTGGACTCGGACGTGAAGCCGATCCAGATCGACGTTGTCGCACTGGACTGGAAGTGGCTGTTCATCTACCCGGAACAGGGCATTGCCACGGTCAACAAGATCGTCTTCCCGGCTAACACCCCGGTCAACTTCCGCGTCACTTCCGACGCCGTGATGAACTCGTTCTTCATCCCGGGCCTGGGCGGCCAGATCTACGCCATGGCCGGCATGACCACCAAGCTGCACCTGATCGCCAACGAAAACGGTGTGTTTGACGGTATCAGCGCCAACTACAGCGGTGCTGGCTTCACCGGCATGAAATTCAAGGCTACTGCCACCTCTCAGGAAGACTTCGACAAGTGGGTCGCTGAAGTCAAGCAGTCGCCGAAGAAGCTGGACAAGGCTGAATACGACGCCTTGGCCAAACCAAGCGAAAACAACCCGGTCGCGCTGTATAGCGAGGCTTCGCCAGAGCAGTTCCAGCTGATCGTCGACAAGTACGAAGGCATGAACCGCGGTCGTAGCCACGAAGAAGCAGGCAGCAAAGATCTGGCCACAACCAAGGGTGTGGAATCGAGTATGCAACCAGCTGCCGGTGCAGAGGAGTAAGAGATGTTCGGTAAATTAAGCCTGGAGGCGATACCCTATCACGAGCCGATAGTCATGGTGACGCTTGCCATGATCGCGCTCGGCGGTATCGCTGTCGTCGGTCTTATCACCTATTTCCGCAAGTGGACCTACTTGTGGAGCGAGTGGCTGACTACTGTCGACCACAAAAAGATCGGCGTGATGTACATCATCGTCGCGATGGTCATGCTGCTGCGCGGCTTTGCCGACGCCATCATGATGCGTACCCAGCTGGCTGCCGCTACCGGTGGCTCCGAAGGCTACCTGCCGCCTGAACACTATGACCAGATCTTCACCGCTCACGGTGTGATCATGATCATCTTCATGGCGATGCCGTTCTTCACCGGCCTGATGAACCTGGCGGTTCCTCTGCAGATCGGTGCACGTGACGTTGCCTTCCCGTTCCTGAACTCCCTGAGCTTCTACCTGCTGCTGGCAGGCGTGCTGCTGGTCAACATCTCGCTGGGCGTTGGTGAATTCGCCAAGACCGGCTGGGTTGCCTATCCGCCGCTCGCAGGCATTCAATACAGCCCTGGGGTGGGTGTCGACTACTACATCTGGGCGCTACAGCTATCCGGACTGGGTACGACGCTTACCGGCGTGAACTTCCTCGTCACCGTGATGAAGATGCGCGCACCTGGCATGAAGCTGATGGACATGCCGATCTTCACCTGGACCTGCACCTGGGCCAACGTACTGATCGTTGCTTCGTTCCCGATTCTGACTGCTGCACTCGCTCTGCTGACTGTTGACCGTTATCTGGACTTCCACATTTTCACCAACGAGCTTGGTGGGAACCCGATGATGTACGTCAACCTGTTCTGGGCGTGGGGTCACCCTGAGGTTTACATCCTGATCCTGCCGGCCTTCGGCGTGTTCTCGGAAGTTACCTCGACGTTCTCTGGCAAACGCCTGTTCGGCCATCACTCGATGATTTACGCATCGGGCGCGATCGCCATCCTTGGCTTTGCGGTATGGCTGCACCACTTCTTCACCATGGGTGCCGGCGCCAGCGTCAACACCTTCTTCGGCCTGGCGACGATGCTGATCTCCATCCCGACCGGTGTGAAGCTGTTCAACTGGCTGTTCACCATGTACCAAGGCCGTGTGCGCTTCACCGCACCGATGCTCTGGACCCTGGGCTTCATGGTCACCTTCTCCATCGGTGGCATGACCGGCGTACTGCTGGCCGTTCCGGGTGCTGACTTCGTTCTGCACAACAGCCTGTTCGTAATTGCGCACTTCCACAACGTGATCATCGGTGGCGCGGTATTCGGCTACATCGCCGGTTTCGCCTTCTGGTTCCCGAAAGCCTTCGGTTTCACCCTGAACGAGAAGTGGGGCAAAGCTGCCTTCTGGTTCTGGCTGTCGGGCTTCTACGTTGCGTTCATGCCGCTGTACGCCCTGGGCTTCATGGGCATGACCCGTCGTCTGAACCACTCCGACAACCCACTGTGGGAACCCTACCTGTACGTAGCCGTTGTCGGCGCCGTGCTGATCCTGTTCGGTATCGCTTGCCAGCTGATCCAGATCTTCGTGTCGGTTCGCGACCGCAAAGACAACATGGACGTCACTGGCGACCCATGGGGCGGCCGTACCATCGAGTGGTCCACTTCGTCGCCACCGCCGTTCTACAACTTCGCTCACATGCCTGAGAAAGTTGGTCTGGACGCCTGGCACGAAGCCAAGGAAGCCGGTGTTGCGTACAAGGTCCCGGCCAAGTACGAAGCGATCCACATGCCGAGCAACACCTCCACCGGTCTGTTCATGGGTATGTTCCTGACCGTGTTCGGCTTCGCCTTCATCTGGCACATCTGGTGGCTGGTGGGCGCGAGCCTGTTGGCAACCATCGCAGTCTTCGTTCGCCACGCTGCACGTGACGACCAGGGCTACATGGTTCCGGCCGAAGAAGTGGCGCGCATCGAAGGCGAGCGTATGAAAGCGCTGGCCAAAGCAGGTGCTCTGCCTGCCGGCGCACGTGTCGAATCGTTTGAGCGGGTGTAATCAATGTCCAGTCAAGTAATGCACGGCGGCGCTGCTCATGGTCACGACCATGGGCATGACGACCACCACCACGACTCGGGCCAGATGACCGTACTGGGTTTCTGGCTGTACCTGATGACCGACTGCATCCTGTTTGCGTCGCTCTTCGCCACCTACGCGGTGCTGTCCGGCAGTTTTGCCGGCGGCCCGTCGGGTCATGACATCTTCCAGCTCGATTTCGTAGCTGTTGAAACGCTGTTCCTGCTGCTGTCCTCGATCACCTTCGGCTTCGCCATGCTGAAGATGTTCGATGGCAAGAAAGCCGGTGTACTGGGCTGGTTGGCTGTGACCTTCCTGTTCGGTGCAGGCTTCATCGCGATGGAAATCTATGAGTTCCATCACCTGATCAGCGAGGGCTTCGGCCCGCAGCGCAGTGGCTTCCTGTCGGCGTTCTTCGCCCTGGTAGGTACCCACGGTCTGCACGTGACTGCCGGCCTGATCTGGATGGCAATCATGATGTACCAGATCAACAAGCATGGCATCACGCCGACCGCCAAGACCCGCATGAGCTGCCTGAGCCTGTTCTGGCACTTCCTGGACGTGGTCTGGATCTGCGTGTTCACCGTCGTCTACCTGCTGGGGGTTCTGTAATGGCTAGCGCACACGACACTCATCACGAAGGTAACCACGGCAGCGTCAAGTCGTACATGATCGGCTTTGTCCTGTCGATCATCCTGACTGCGATCCCGTTCGCACTGGCCATGACCGCCAGCCTGCCGAAGAACCTGACCGTTCTGATCATTGTTGCCATGGCCGTGATCCAGGTAGTTGTACACCTGGTGTACTTCCTGCACATGGACCGCTCGAAAGAGCAACGCAACAACGTGTCGACGTTCCTGTTCACCGTACTGGTAATTGCACTGCTGGTCGGCCTGTCGCTGTGGATCATGTTCAACATCCACATCGAAATGATGGCCAAGTGAGGTAAGACTGCATGTCCGTTAAGCACTTTATCCAAATCACCAAACCGGGGATCATTTTCGGTAACGTGCTTTCCGTGGCAGGCGGTTTCTTCCTTGCCTCGAAGGGCCATGTGGACTTCGCCTTGTTCCTGGCGGTGGTGATCGGTACTTCGCTGGTGGTTGCGTCCGGATGCGTGTTCAACAACTGCATCGACCGTGACATCGACCACAAGATGGAGCGCACCAAGAACCGCGTCATGGTGCAGGGCGGCATGTCGCTGCCCCTCGCGCTGATCTACGCCACCCTGCTCGGGGTGGCGGGTTTCAGCCTGCTGTATGTCCAGGCCAACCCGCTGTCGGCGTTCTGCGCAGCTGTAGGCTTCATCGTCTACGTCGGTTTCTACAGCCTGTGGCTGAAGCGTAAATCGGTGCACGGCACCTTGGTCGGCAGCCTGTCGGGTGCCATGCCTCCGGTGATCGGCTACTGCGCCGTAAGCAACAGCTTCGACCTGGCTGCGGTAACCCTGCTGGTGATGTTCAGCCTGTGGCAGATGCCGCACAGCTTTGCCATCGCCATCTTCCGCTTCAAGGATTACAGCGCTGCCAACATCCCGGTCCTGCCGGTGGCACGTGGCATCCTCGCGGCGAAGAAGCAGATCGTGCTGTACGTGCTGGCCTTCGTGCTCGCCACCTTGATGCTTACCCTCGGCGGTTACGCCGGCCTCGGCTACCTGGCCGTGGCAGCTGCCATGGGCCTGTACTGGCTGTACATGGCCTGGGGTGGCTACAAGGCAGAGGACGACAGCAAGTGGGCCCGCAAGGTGTTCGGCTTCTCGATCCTCACCGTCACTGCCCTGAGCGTGATGATGGGCGTGGACAGCCAAACCGCTGCGGACGTGCTGATGACCTACGCACGCTGAAACTGCTGCCTGTTTCACGAAAACCCCGGCCATGTGCCGGGGTTTTTTTATGCCTGTCTTCCTGTGCCGGCCCTTTCGCGGGCTTGCCCGCTCCCACAGGTCGGGCGCAGGTCCCAGGGCTGTGAGTAACCCTGTGGGAGCGGGCGAGCCCGCGAAGAGGCCAGCACAGGAAACATGAAATCTGGCTTTTCAAATAATACGTCTGAAAATATATGACAAAACAGGAAAATGTCCTTTACATATTTTATGTTTCGGCATTATCTTCTGAGTCAGGCCGCCACATCGGCCAACGTCGCTCGGACGGTTCCGGGCGCTTACGTCCTCAGAGGAAGCCATGGCTAACCCAGGTTCGCCGCGCCGCTTTGCGCGCATTGATCGTCTCCCCCCTTACGTTTTCAACATCACTGCCGAGCTCAAGATGGCTGCCCGCCGCCGTGGCGAAGACATCATCGACCTGAGCATGGGCAACCCCGACGGCGCTACACCGCCGCACATCGTCGAGAAGCTGGTGCAGGTTGCCCAGCGGGAAGACACCCACGGCTATTCCACCTCTCGCGGTATCCCGCGTCTGCGCCGGGCCATTTCCAACTGGTACAAGGAACGCTACGAGGTCGACATCGACCCGGAAAGCGAAGCCATCGTCACCATCGGCTCCAAAGAAGGCCTGGCCCACCTGATGCTGGCCACGCTCGACCAGGGCGACACGGTGCTGGTGCCCAACCCCAGCTACCCCATCCACATCTACGGTGCGGTCATCGCCGGTGCCCAGGTGCGTTCAGTGCCGCTGGTACCGGGTGTGGACTTCTTCAACGAACTCGAGCGGGCGATCCGTGAGTCGATCCCCAAGCCGAAGATGATGATCCTCGGCTTCCCGTCCAACCCCACTGCTCAGTGCGTGGAACTGGACTTCTTCGAGCGCGTGGTGGCCCTGGCCAAGCAGTACGACGTGCTGGTGGTGCATGACCTGGCCTACGCCGACATCGTCTACGACGGCTGGAAGGCCCCGTCGATCATGCAGGTGCCTGGTGCCAAGGACATTGCCGTAGAGTTCTTTACCCTGTCCAAGAGCTACAACATGGCGGGCTGGCGGATCGGTTTCATGGTCGGCAACCCCGAACTGGTCAGCGCCCTGGCGCGCATCAAGAGCTACCACGACTACGGCACCTTCACCCCGTTGCAGGTGGCTGCCATTGCCGCGCTGGAAGGCGATCAGCAGTGCGTGCGCGACATTGCCGAACAGTATCGCCAGCGCCGCAACCTGCTGGTGAAAGGGCTGCACGAACTGGGCTGGATGGTTGAGAACCCCAAGGCGTCGATGTACGTGTGGGCGAAGATCCCTGAGCAATATGCACATATGGGGTCGCTGGAGTTTGCCAAAAAACTCCTGGCCGAGGCCAAGGTGTGCGTGTCGCCGGGCATCGGTTTTGGCGAATATGGTGATGACCATGTGCGCTTTGCCCTGATCGAGAACCAGGACCGCATACGCCAGGCCATCCGCGGGATCCGGCAGATGTTCCGGGCTGATGGGCTGGCTCGCAAATAAGCCAGTTGGGGCTGCCTGGCAGCCCCATATCTACCCCAGGGCGAGCTTTCCGCCTGCATTTCCCCGATCTGCCTACCTATCTTCAGCACTCATTTCTCACCACAGAGACTCCCCAATGAGTGTGTTCACCGCCTATTTCTGCGGTACCGGTTCTCACCGTTTCGACGACGCAAACCCCAACTTCTGGAACGGCGAGCTGGTCTCGACCCTGGCCGCAAATGACGAGGGCCGCGAATTTGCCCACTGGATCGCCGTAGACGGCCCAGGCAGCGGCAACCTTCAGGATGACAACCTGTTCGTAGAACCCGGTGGCTACTTCAACTGGACCGGCCAATTGTTCGGCCGCGGCTGGGAAGAAAACGTCAACCATGTGCTGCAGGTGATCAAAGGCGAAAGCAGTTGGCAGCGCACCAAGCTGAGCGAGGAAGAATACCAGCGGCTGAAGGACGCTGGTGTACCTGTACCGGACGTTTCCTCCACGGCCTCGTGGTTCTGGCGCACCTACGACTACGGTGATCGCCAGCCAACCCCGCAGGCGTTGCAAGAGCGCATCATCAGCATGTTCCGCAAGCCGCGCATTCCAACCCAGGTGAACCTGGTGGGCTGGAGCCGGGGTGGTATCAGCTGCCACATGCTGGCCAACGCCATGGCAAATGACCCGGTACTGCGGGAGGTGCCGGTGAATATCTTCGCCATCGACCCGGTGCCGGGTGTTGGTAATGTGCAGGCCGAGCGCATCGCGCTAGCGCAGAACGTGCGTGAATACGTCGGCTTCTATTCGCGGGATGAGCGGTCCAAAGGGTTTGCCTGCGTAATTCCTACCGTCGCCAGTGGCACGCAAATCTGCATTTATCCAATGCCGGGGCGTCATGCCACGCTGGTGGGTAATGCATCGGTAGATGGTGCCGGCGATGGCAAGGTGCTCAAGGAACCCGGGCTTATCGTTCGCCATTTCGCCGAAGTCTGCCTGACCCGCTGGGGTGTTCAACTGGGCAAGCGACTGGCCCTGGATGACCGCCAGGTGATGGAATATCACCAGGCCATGGCCGCAGCCGAAACGCAGTACCAAGCCATGCGCAGCAAATCGTATACGGTGCTGACCGAGGGGGAGAAGCACGACCGGTTGGTGCATTGCGGCGAAGCCCGCACGCACTTCAGCAAGGTGTGTGGTGATGCCTATGACCCGACCGAAGGCCTGGCGCTGCAGCGTTGGGATGCCTCCACCTACAAGGCATTGCGCTGAATGAAGCAGGCGGCCGGATCAGTGGCAAAATTTTTTGCATGTGCCCTCTATCCAGCCGCCCCCGGTTCGATTGAAAATGGCGCGGCGGGCCAGCCCCGATAACAACAACCTTCCCTCCGTGGCATCATGTCTGAATATAACCCTTGCCTTGACTGCGGCGCCTGCTGCGGGTACTTCCGTGTGTCCTTCTTCTGGGGCGAATGCCAGTCTGCCGGGGGCGTTGTGCCGGACGATCTGGTGGTACAGATCAACCCCACCCGCGTTGCCATGATCGGCACCGATGCCAAGCCCTGCCGTTGCGTCAGCCTTGAAGGCGAGATCGGTAAGGAAGTTGCTTGTACCATTTACGCCAACCGCTCCAGCCCTTGCCGCGAGTTCGAAGCATCGTGGGAGGGTGGGGTGCACAACCCCAGCTGCGACGATGCGCGGGCGGCGTATGGGCTGCCACCACTGACGCCGCCAGGCGCCAACGAGCCGCATTGGCCGGATGATGGGGCTGAGGTGGCCTGAAGTATTGATCAGCCTGACGCGGTCAATGTGGGAGCGGCCTTGTGCCGCGAAAGGGCTGCACAGCAGCCCCGGCAATTCCCGCAGCGCCGCTGATACCTAGGGGCCGCTGTGCGGCCCTTTCGCGGCACAAGGCCGCTCCCACAGGGATCGCGCTAGCCATCAGCTGTAAGAAAATTCTGAACCTGAAACCAAATGCTTCAGGTTGCCAAGGATTGGGATTTATCCTACGACCTCAGTCGGATGCCGTCTGACATACGGGGAAATGCTCCAGCGGTAACTTCATTGCTCGCCCAAAAGGCGAGCGAGTGTGAGAACTCGTCGTTGGTAGTCTTCCTGTCAGTTCATGGCAGCTGTGCGCGTGCAGGCTTCGGTCTGACCGTGGTGACTCCAACACGGGCTTCTCACCTCGCGCACGGCTGCCGCCCAAATCTGTGAGAAGGATTTCAGGTGGTTGCTCCTTTGAACCTATTGGAGTCAATCATGAAAAAACTTGTCCCTGATCCACCCGTTACAGACCTGACCTACCAAGCCGCCAAGTCCCAGGCCACACAGGTCATGGACACCCTTTCCAGCATCATCATCCAGTATCTCGACGCCGAAGCTCCGGTTTTGCGTGCTTCATTGCTCGAAGCCATGTCGGCCCAGACCAGCCAGCTGCATGCCCTGCTAGCCCATATGAAAGCGCTGGAGGCAAAGGCATGACCAACCACCTCACATCCCGCAGCACCGCAGGCGTGGAAAAATTCCTTGAGCTGTACCGGGTAGAGCCAGGTGTACCGCTTGATCTGGCATTCGATGAATTGTCGGTGCTGATCGGCTGCATCAAGCACCTGAACGAGGAGGCCGAGATGGAGGGCGACAAGGTCGCCGGCAGCGCGGCGCGGATTCTCAGTGCCATGGCCAAGGCGCTGATCAATGACATGGAAATGGGCTTGAACAGGGGAAATTGAGTAAGGCTTGGTGTGCCTGTCCGGCGGGCCAGTTGCGGCTGGCAAGTGTATCCCTTGAGTTGTCCGTCGCCTTTGAGACCGAGCGCCGCGCGGGCGGCGCTCGATTGGCGCGCCACTAAAAATCCCAAGCCAAGCCTCCTCAAACACACTCCATAGACCTGCCCCAGTCACGCCACTTGACGTTAAACTGTCATCTCCCCAGCAATGGACAGGAGATCCGGCGTGACCCCACCCCGCAGTTTCCCCAGTGACCTCTGCCTCGACAGCCCGCGTCTGCAATTGCGCCCCATGCGCCATGCCGATGCCGCGCAGTGGCTAGCGATCATGGCTGACCCCGAGGTCATGCGTTATTGGCACCATGCCCCCTGGCAAGACCTGGCCGAAGCCGAAAGCGCCCTGGCCGCCGACCGCGAAGCCTACGCCAATGGCGACCAGCTGAAGCTTGGCATGTACCGCCGTGACAATGGCGAACTCATCGGCATGGTGCAGCTGTTCAACATCGACGATGTGTCCCGCCGCGGCGAAATCGGCTACTGCCTGGCCAGTGCCGTGCAGGGCAGGGGCTACATGGACGAAGCATTGACCTGCTTCATCGATTACCTCGCTCACACCCTGCACCTGCGCCGCCTGGAAGGCGAAATCGACCCCCGCAACCAAGGCTCGGCGCGCACACTCGAGCGCCAGGGCTTCGTGCTGGAGGGCACCCTGCGGGCACGCTGGTGTGTGGCCGGCGAATTGTCTGACTCGGGTATCTATGGCTTGTTGCTTGAGCCACCCGTTGCATAGTCTTGCGCCGCATGGTGTCTCCGTGCGGCAACCATCCAGGGTCTGGAAGCGGGGCAGGGCCTGGGTTAAGGTCGTAGGCTGTCCCGTTTCCTCCAGGTGTGCCCCTTGCCCGTTTTCTACCTTAGCATCAGCCTGCTGCTGTATCTGCTCGCCCTGTTTTTCGATGGCGCGCTGATGAGTGGCGATCGCCACATGCCGGCCCTGCAAATGTTGCTGTACGGGCCATGGGGTATGCCGTTCGGCTTGTACCAATGGTTTGCCAACCCGCTGCTGGCCCTGGCCATTCTTGCCCATCGACGGTTCCGCCGCCTGGCATTGCTGGCCGGGTTGGTGGCGGCGTACCTGGCGGCCAGCAGTTTCGGCATCACCCGCCTTCCGGACAACCAGAGCTATGAGTTCCACGACCTGACCGGTTTCGGTGCTGGCTTTTATCTATGGCTGGCGGCCATTGGGGTGTTTTGCCTGGGGCAGGCCTGGCATTGCTGGAAGGCACGTAGCGCCGACGACATGCCGGGCTGGAACTGGCTGGATGTGGCGTTGATTGCGGCGCTGGGCGTGGCGCTCTATTCGGCAACGCAGATGCCATCGTTGCGCTTCCAGCCAGGCAAGGTACTGATGCCGCCGGAACAGCCGCAGTCGTTTTGATACCCGCAAGGAGGGTTTGCATGATCAAGCATTGCCTGACAGGCCTGGCACTGGCCGGCATTTTGCCGCTGGCCGTGGCGGACGATTACACGCCGGCCTACGGCCAGTGCATGGACAAGGCCTCCAGCACCGTGGCCATGAGCCAGTGCATCCAGGCCGAGACGCACGTGCAGGACCAGCGCCTGAACCGGGTGTACAAGCAGTTGATGGGCAAGCTGGATGCCGGGCAGCAGAAAAGCCTGCGGGATGTGCAGCGTAAATGGCTGGCCTACCGCGATGGCAATTGCCAGTTCCATGTGCAGGCCAGTGGCGGGACCATGGCGCAGCTGGAGGGAGGGTCATGCATGATGGACATGACCCGCGACCGGGCGGCAGAGCTGGAACGGGTGCTCAGCCCGGGGCAATGACGATGCCTGTGCCGGCGATGGGGCGCGAAGCGGCCCCGCTTTTACTTGTGCGGTTCGCGCAGCACCCGAGCTTTGAGGTATTCGCGCACTTCCACCGCATCCCCGGCAAACTCGATACGCTCTGCCTTGGCCGCACGCTGGTAGGCATACATCGGGTCGTAATACTCGTTCAGCAAGCCTTCGATCCAGCCCCGGTGCAGGTCCACTGCGCCGCTGCGCTGTTGCTCTTCAAGGGCGAGGCGCAGGATCTCCGAAAGCCGCTGATAGCGCTCCCCACCCAAGCGCTTGTAGATGTTGGCCATGCTTTGCAGCATGCGCTCGGCAAACAACCGACGGCCATCCTCTTCGCCATGCACGGCGATAAACTCGGCACTCAGGTTGACCACATAGTCGCGCAAGATGCGCTCCACGCGGTTGGCGAAGCTGTCTTCCAGCCATACCAGCGGGTACTGCTGCATACCCTGGTACAACTCCAGTGGCACCGTGCAGCTGCCGACAATGCGGCCTTCATCTTCCAGCACGAACTGCTCGCAGCCGCGGGCGCGCTTTTTAAGCACATCGATGGCCAGCTGGTTTTCGAAATCGATCTGTGCCGGTTGTGCAGTGGCGCGTTTGCCGAAGCTGGAACCGCGATGGTTGGCATGGCCTTCCAGGTCGAGCACGTTGTCCAGCTGGTGCAGCACATCGGTCTTGCCGGTACCGGTCAGGCCACCTACCAGCACGAAATCGCATTGCGCTACAGCCTGCTGAGTGGTTTCCAGCAGGAAGGTGCGCATGGCCTTGTAGCCCCCTTTGACACGCGGGTACTGGATACCCGCCTCATCGCGTAGCCAGCCTTGCACGATCTGCGAACGCAGGCCGCCCCGGAAGCAGTACAGGTAACCTTGCGGGTTGGCCTGGGTGAACGCCACCCAAGCGTCCATCCGTGCCTGTTTGGTGGTGCCGCTGACCAACTGGTGGCCAAGGGCGATGGCGGCGGCCTGGCCCTGCTGTTTGAAGCAGGTGCCGACCTTCTGCCGCTCCTGGTCGTTCATCAATGGCAGGTTGACCACGCCCGGGAAGGCGCCTTTGGCGAATTCCACGGGGGCGCGCATGTCCATCATCGGCACATCGTCGAGGAACAGCTGACGGAAGTCGGTGCAGTCGGGGCGCATCAGATCACCTCGACCGCGTGGCTCTGTCGCTCGACCAGCTTGCCGATTGGCGACAGTTGCAGGCCCAGTTCGGCCGCCACGGTGAGGAACCCGGCTTCACCCTCCGGGGTAACGGCCACCAGGAGGCCACCGCTGGTCTGCGGGTCGCACAGCAGGTGCTTCTGGTCATCAGTGAGGGTGCCGATCTTGTGCCCGTAGCTGTCGTAGTTGCGCAGGGTTCCACCGGGGATGCAGCCCTCCGCCAGGTAGTGGTCGACACTGGGCAGGCGTGGTACAGCGGCGTAGTCCAGGTGCGCGGTAAGGCCGCTGCCTTCGGCCAGCTCGACCAGGTGGCCGAGCAGGCCGAAGCCGGTCACGTCGGTCATGGCCATGACCCCGTCGAGCTTGCCGAAGCGGCTGCCGGGGGTGTTGAGGGTGCACATCCAGTCGCGGGCCAGGCCCTGGTCTTGTTCGCGCAGCTTGGCCTTTTTCTCGGCAGTGGTGAGGATGCCGATGCCCAGTGGCTTGGTCAGGTACAGCTGGCAGCCTGCAGTGGCGGTGTCATTGCGCTTGAGGTGGCGCTTGCTGACCACACCGGTGACGGCCAGGCCGAAGATTGGCTCAGGCGCGTCGATGGAGTGGCCGCCAGCCAGCGGGATGCCGGCTTCGGCGCACACGGCACGGCCGCCACGTATCACTTCCCGTGCCACTTCCGGTGGCAGTACGTTGACTGGCCAGCCGAGGATGGCGATGGCCATCAGCGGGTCGCCGCCCATGGCGTAGATGTCGCTGATGGCGTTGGTGGCGGCGATGCGGCCGAAGTCGTAGGGGTCATCGACGATGGGCATGAAAAAGTCGGTTGTCGAGACCACGCCGCGCTCATCGTCGAGCGCGTACACTGCGGCATCGTCGCGCGACGCGTTGCCGACCCACAGTTTCGGGTCCAGGGCCTGGGTGCCGCTTTCGGCGAGAATCACGTCCAGCACCTTGGGGGAGATCTTGCAGCCACAGCCGGCACCATGGCTGTACTGGGTCAGGCGAATCGGCTCGCTCATGTGTACCTCAGCAGGTCAAATTGTCGCGCGATTGTAGCAAAGCTGGCCTTTGGGTCCTTGCCTCTTATAATTCACGTTGTCGGCGGATTTGTCGGCATTTCCCCGCTATTGAACCGGAGAATACCCATGCTCAAACGCCCCCTGGCGCTCGCCGCCGGTCTCGTGCTGTCTTGCTGTGCCGTTGCCGCTCAGGCCGCTGAAACCCTGCGGGTCAGCGCCATTCCCGACGAAGCGCCTACCGAACTGCAGCGCAAGTTCAAGCCATTGGGTGAATACCTGGCCAAGCAGCTGGGCATGGAAGTGAAGTTCGTACCGGTGGCCGATTACCCGGCGGTGGTCGAGTCGCTGGCCGCCGACCGCCTGGACCTGGCCTGGCTGGGTGGCTTCACCTTTGTGCAGGTTCACCTGAAGGACCCGTCCGCCACGCCGCTGGTGCAGCGTGAGCAGGACGCGCAGTTCACCTCCAAGTTCATTACTGCCAACCCCGACGTGAAGAGCCTGGCCGACCTCAAGGGCAAGTCGTTTGCCTTCGGTTCCATTTCGTCCACGTCGGGCAGCCTGATGCCACGCTACTTCATGCTCAAGCAGGACAACATCAAGCCTGAAGCGTACTTCAGCCGCGTGGCCTACTCGGGGGCCCATGACGCCACCGTGGCTTGGGTACAGGCTGGCAAGGTAGATGGTGGCGTGCTCAACGCCAGTGTGTGGCAAAAGCTGGTGGATGCCGGCAAGGTGGATACCAGCAAGGTGAAGGTGTTCGCCACCACCCCGACTTACTTCGACTACAACTGGACCGTGCGCGGCAACATGGACCCTGCGTTGAAGGACAAGATCAAGAAAACCTTCCTTGAACTCGACCCGGCCAACCCGGAGCACAAGGCGATTCTGGACCTGCAGGCCGCCAGCCGCTTCATCGAAACCAAGCCTGAGAACTACCTGGGCACCGAGCAAGCTGCACGTGAGGCCGGCCTGCTCAAGTGACCGCTTCGAATGTAGCCATCCATCTGCACGGTGCCAGCCTGCGCCATGGCCAGGTCCGCGCGCTTGACGCGGTGAGCCTGCGCATTGAGCAGGGCGAGCGGGTTGCCATCATCGGGCCGTCGGGGGCGGGCAAGTCCAGCTTGCTGCACCTGATGGCCACGGCCATCCAGCCCAGCGGCGGGCGCCTGGAACTGCTCGGCGAGCAGCCTTGGGCGTTGTCGGCCCGGGCACGCCAGCGCCTGCGGGCGCGGGTTGGCCTGGTGCATCAGGCGCCGCCCTTGCCACCACGCCAGCGGGTGGTGACAGCGGTACTGGCCGGCCGCCTGGGGCAGTGGGGGGTGATGCGCGGTTTGCTCAACCTGCTATACCCCGGCGATGTGCCGGGCGTGCGCCAGGTTTTGGCGGAGCTGGGGCTAGCCGACAAACTCTTCGTGCAGTGTGGGCAATTGTCCGGTGGCCAGTTGCAGCGCGTGGGCATTGCCCGGGCGCTGTACCAGCGACCGCAGGTGCTGCTGACCGATGAACCGGTATCGGCCATGGACCCGGTACTGGCCGACCACAGCCTGGCCTTGCTCAACCGCCATGCCCAGGCCAACGGCGTGACGCTGGTGGCGAGCCTGCATGCCGTTGAGCTGGCGCTGGCACATTTTCCGCGGGTAATCGGTATCCGCGAAGGGCAGGTGGTGTTCGACTGCCCGGCACAGGCCGTTACCGAGCAATTGCTGGAAGCGCTATACGCCAACGAACAACTCGTTTCGCCGCCAACCCAGGGGCCGACCCTGACCGTGCAGATACCGCGGTGCTGAAGGCCGATACCCGCGACCCGGCCCTGCTGCCGCGGTTGCTGCTGGCCTTGCTGGCAGTGGCCGTGCTGTGGCCTGGCATCCGCTTGAGCGAGTTGAACCCGTGGGTACTGCTGCAGGCCGAGAACCGGCAGCAGATAGCCAGTTTCACTGGCGCCTTCTGGCCTCCGGCACATGATACCGATTTTCTTGCGCTACTGTATGAGGCCACTTTGCAGACCCTGGCCGTGGCGACTGCCGGTATGGCGCTGGCGTTGGTGTTGGCTATTCCGGCGGGTTTGCTGGCCAGCCGTGCGTTGTCTTTGCGTGCCGCTTCACGCGGCGGGCGGGCCGGCTTCTGGTCGCGGCTGCTGCGCCTGCCGGTGCGCGGGCTTCTGATTTTCCTGCGTAGCGTGCCAGAGATCGTCTGGGCGCTGCTGTTTGTGCGCGCCGTGGGGCTGGGGCCGACGGCGGGCGTACTGGCGATCGCCATTACCTACAGCGGCATGCTTGGCAAGGTCTACGCCGAAATCTTCGAGTCGGTCGACCAGCGCCCTGCGCATGCCTTGTTGCAGGCGGGCAGTGGCCGGCTGGCGGCGTTTCTCTACGGCATCCTGCCCAATGCTGCATCGGAAGTGGTGTCTTACACCGTGTACCGCTGGGAGTGTGCGGTACGGGCGTCGGTGGTGATGGGCTTTGTCGGGGCGGGCGGGCTGGGCCAACAGATCGACCTGTCGATGCGTATGTTCGATGGTGCGCAAGTGGCGAGCATGCTGCTGACGTTCTTGCTGCTGGTGATGCTGGCCGACCTGCTCAGCCGCTTGCTGCGCTGGAGGCTGGCATGAACCGCGCCATCAACCTGCTGCTGCTTGGCGCCATCGCGGTGGCGGTAGTGGCCTCGTTCGCCTTCCTGGAACTGGACTTGCGCGCCTTGGTCGGCAACGGCGGGTTGGGACAGATGGGCGAATATGCCGGGCGTTTCCTGCAGCCAGATGTGTCTGCCGGGCACCTTGAGGCGGTCTGGCGTGGGGCACTGGAGACACTGGCCATGTCAGGCCTGGGGACTTTGTTGGCAATGGTGCTTGGGATGCTGCTGGCGCTGCCGGCGGCGGGGCGTTTCGGCTGGCCGTTACAAGGCGCGGCGCGGCTGTTGCTGAACGCCCTGCGGGCCATCCCGGAACTGGTGTGGGCGGCGTTGACAGTGCTGGCGGCAGGCCTCGGTCCCAATGCGGGCACCCTGGCCCTGGCGCTGCATACCGCTGGCGTCCTGGGGCGCTTGTTTGCCGAGGCGCTGGAGAACGCACCACCGGAGCCGGCAGCGGCTATCCGCCTGCAGGGCGGCAGCCAGGTGGCGGCGTTCTGTTTTGGCACCTTGCCTAACCTGTGGCCGCAGTTGCTGGCCTACAGCTTGTATCGCTGGGAAAACAACATCCGTATGGCCAGTGTGCTGGGGTTTGTCGGGGCGGGTGGCTTGGGGCAGATGCTGTACACCACCTTGAGCCTGTTCCAGGAGGCCCAGGCCAGCACGGTGATCATCGGGATGCTGGTGCTGGTGTTGCTGGTGGATGTGTTGAGCGACGTGGTGCGCCAGCGTTATGTACGGGCCTGACACCTAGCAAAATCCCTCACGCATCCACTGCCTCGGCACACTGCGCTTCCCGCTGCATCGACTCCAGATTACGTTCGATCGTCTCGCAAATGGTATCCATCTGGATCTGGTGCTCACTGAAACGGAACGGGCTCTGCAAATCCGTGCCGATCCGCTCGATAGCCAGCAGCATGAACCCCACCACCGTCGATGCCAGCGGTGTGAACCAGCCCAGCGACTCCACCAGCCCCACCGGCACGATCAGGCAGAACAAAGTAATGAACAGCCGCGGGAAATACACGTAAGGGTAGGGCAACGGTGTGTTGGCAATGCGCTCCATGCCACCCTGGGCGTTGGACAGGTCCACCAGGGTCGACTCCAGCCGGGCCAGGCGAATGCTGTCCAGCCGCCCGGCTTTGTATTCTCGCGCCAGCAAGGCCGCCGAGCCGCCGAGAATGTCATTGGCGAAGTTGTTTGAACGGTTGCGGCGTTCGAACTCTGCGGGCGGGATGAATGCCATCAGCTCCTCGGGGCAGCGTTCCCCCTTCAAGTGCGCCGCCAGGCAGTTCACGTAGGCGATATGGCGGCGCAGCAGGGTAGCCTTGACCGGGTTCAGGCCATCATCCGGGTCGTCGATCAGGGTCAGCGTCTGCCGGGCGAAGCTGCGCGAACCGTTCACCAGCGCCCCCCACAACGTGCGTGCCTCCCACCAGCGGTTGTAGGCGCTGCTGTTGCGAAAACTCACCAGCACCACCAGCGCCGAGCCCAGTAGGGTCAGCGGGATAAGCGGTAGAGTGAACTTGCTGTTGAGAAACAGCATGAAGTCGATGGTGACCAGCACATCCCAGATCAGCAGCCAGAACAGCGACCAGCCGATGTAGCCGATGGTCTTCACGACCAGGCGGTACTTGCGGGTGATGATGTCTTTCACGCGGGTAACCTCAAGGCGTGGGTGATGGAGGATGGGACGTCGAGGGGGGTCGAAGGTTCGCGTGCCGAATGTTGCAAGGGATTTAGAAGCTGACGTGAAGAGAAAAGTCTGACCAAATTAGAGGATTTGCCTGAATTCCTGATTCAGCGGAAAAACGACAGGGTAGGTCGCTTCAATCCTTGAATGGGTGTATCCATAAGGATACGTCGTTTTGACACTGTCTTGAGGGGCATTCGTGCCTTGGGGGTGGACCTTCTCGTTCAGCCACATGCAATGGCCCGCTGATCCAGCTCGGTTAAGTCAGTATTTGCTTCATCTGCACCAACGCTACCCGCGTGCCGTCCCACGCCTGCCGCTCCTCGATGCCGAACGGTGTGAAGCCCAGCTGTGGATAAAGCAGCAGGCCCGCGGTGTTGTGATTGAAGCATGACACCCACACCTCCCGAGCAGCGTAGTGCTGGCGGGCGAAGTCGATCATGGTGGTTACCAGGTAACGCGCTACGCCATGGCCGCGGGCGGCAGGGGCCACGACCACATTGCCAAGGGCACACGCGCCGCCGTGTTCGGCTTTGTAGAAGTTGGCAAAGGCCAGGACAGTACCGTTGCCTTCCACCACCGTGGAGCCGCTGCGTTGGGCTATGGCGTCGCTCAGCTGGGCAGGGGTGAAGGGAAAGGTGGCTTTGGGGAACATGTAGAACAGTTCGTCCGGGCCCTGCGGGAAGTTGCAGATGACGGGGATGTCGTCAGGGTGGATGGGGCGGTGGGTCAGGTGCATGGCAGGTCCCTCTTGCGCTGGCGGATCGGGCCTTTTCGCGGGTGAACCCGCGAAAAGGCCATCAGCCTTGCATCATAAGCCCCTTTGCAGGCGCAGATGCGGGCCGCCAGTCAACTCAAGGCTTGGCGGCCACCGCCACGTAGCCTTTGACCGAAGCCGGTGCCTGGGGCTTGGCCTTGTGCGCCAGCAGGTACTGATAGCGCCGCCATTCCTTGTCGATTTCGCTGAACGACATGAACACGCTGATACGGTCCTTGCCGGCCAGGTCGGGACGCTTGCCGGCGTCGATCTCACGGGTGGGTATGATGGCGACGTTGATGCCCACTACCGTGCCGTCATCCGCAAACACGGGCCCGCCCGACATGCCCTTGGTGATCGGGCCGTCATGCACCGAGTAGAAGACACTGCCAGGCGTGCCTTCAAGGCGTACCAATGACGGCAAGGCATGGCCCTTACCCTGCATCGGCATCATAAAGCTGTTGAAACCTACCGCCGTCACCGCTTCCCCAGGCACGTACTGGCGCCAGCGCGGCACGCTGCTGGCCTTGTGCTTGAAGAACACCACATCGCCGAGGCCCTCGTGGACCACGTTGCGCAGGAAGGGGGTGTGTTTGGCGGTTACTGCGTAATCCTCGTTCCACTGGATGGCACTGGCCATCAGCAACATCGGCAGCGGCGCACCCGAGGTGACCACGAAAGCCTGGCTGTAGACGGGGTCTGAAACGTACGACGTTGGCACTCCATTGCACCCACTGAGCAGCATCATTGCCGCCATGCAGGGCGCGATTGTTTTCATGGGTCACACAGGGCGTGGAGAAATGGGAGCGCAACTATGGCTAAGTGCCATTACGCCAGCAATGCTTTCGGCATATATCCGACGAATGACAGCTTAAGTATTAATCCCGACTGCGGCCAATAGAATGCAGACATGGCTACAGGCCCCGGAGTCATTAGGGTGCCGTCAATTATTTCGTGCCGCTCCTGACGTGACCGTGCAAGCCGCACGCTCTGCATCAGATCAAAATTCGGGCATAAAAAAACCGACCAGTAAGGTCGGTTTTTTCCGGATCTTGGTGCCCCGAGGGAGACTCGAACTCCCACTCCTTTCGAAAACGGATTTTGAATCCGCCGCGTCTACCAATTCCGCCATCAGGGCGTGTGGCGCGCAGTATAGAGAGCTGCCGCTAGTCGGTCAATCGGCTTTCATGGTCAATTTTCACACATTGGGCTAAACTTCCCGGCCCTGCCGAACCGAACATCATCATGCGCGTCGCCGATTTTTCCTTCGAACTCCCTGATTCCCTGATCGCCCGCCACCCGTTGGCCGAGCGCCATGGCAGCCGTCTGCTGGTACTCGATGGGCCAACCGGCGCGCTGGCGCACCGGCATTTCCCCGACCTGCTCGAATACCTGCGCCCCGGCGACCTGATGGTGTTCAACAACACCCGGGTGATCCCGGCGCGCCTGTTTGGCCAGAAAGCCTCTGGCGGCAAGCTGGAAGTGCTGGTCGAGCGCGTGCTCGACAGCCACCGGGTGCTGGCCCATGTGCGTGCCAGCAAGGCGCCGAAAGAAGGCGCAGTCATCCTCATTGATGGCGGTGGCGAGGCCGAAATGGTCGCGCGCCATGACACGCTGTTCGAGCTGCGCTTCACCGAAGAGGTGCTGCCACTGCTCGACCGCGTCGGCCACATGCCGCTGCCGCCCTATATCGACCGCCCCGACGAGGGTGCCGACCGTGAGCGCTACCAGACCGTGTACGCCCAGCGCGCCGGTGCGGTTGCCGCGCCCACTGCGGGCCTGCACTTTGACGAAGCGCTGTTGGAAAAGATTGCTGCCAAAGGTGTGGAGCGGGCTTTCGTTACCCTGCACGTGGGCGCGGGCACGTTCCAGCCGGTGCGGGTCGACAAGATCGAAGACCACCACATGCACAAAGAATGGCTCGAAGTGGGCCAGGATGTGGTCGATGCCATCGAGGCCTGCCGCGCACGTGGCGGCCGGGTGGTCGCGGTCGGCACCACCAGCGTGCGTTCGCTGGAGAGCGCGGCGCGCGATGGCGTGCTCAAGGCCTTCAGCGGCGACACCGACATCTTCATCTACCCGGGCCGACCGTTCCATGTGGTCGATGCCCTGGTCACCAACTTCCACCTGCCGGAGTCCACGCTGCTGATGCTGGTCTCGGCCTTCGCCGGCTACCCCGAGACCATGGCCGCCTATGCGGCGGCGGTCGAGCACGGGTACCGCTTCTTCAGTTACGGTGATGCCATGTTCATCACCCGCAATCCGGCGCCACGCGGCCCCGAGGATCAAGCATGAGTCGCACCTGTCGAATGTCCTTCGAACTGCTGGCTACCGACGGCAAGGCCCGTCGTGGTCGCATCACCTTCCCACGTGGCACGGTGGAAACCCCGGCGTTCATGCCGGTGGGCACCTATGGCACGGTCAAGGGCATGCTGCCACGCGATATCGAGGCCATTGGCGCCGAGATGATCCTGGGCAACACCTTCCACCTGTGGCTGCGCCCAGGCACCGAGGTGATCAAGAAGCACAACGGCCTGCACGACTTCATGCAGTGGAAAGGCCCGATCCTCACCGACTCCGGTGGCTTCCAGGTGTTCAGCCTGGGCGCCATGCGCAAGATCAAGGAAGAGGGCGTGACCTTTGCCTCGCCGGTCGATGGCTCGAAGGTGTTCATGGGCCCTGAAGAGTCGATGCAGGTGCAACGTGACCTGGGCTCGGACGTGGTGATGATCTTCGACGAGTGCACCCCGTACCCGGCCGAGCACGACGTGGCCCGCACTTCCATGGAACTGTCGCTGCGCTGGGCCCAGCGTTCGAAGAACGCCCACGCCGACAACACGGCGGCGCTGTTTGGCATCGTCCAGGGTGGCATGTACCAGGACTTGCGCATGCGCTCGCTGGAAGGCCTGGAAAACATCGGCTTCGACGGCCTGGCCATCGGCGGCCTGTCGGTGGGCGAACCCAAGCACGAAATGATCAAGGTGCTGGATTACCTGCCAGGCATGATGCCTGCTGACAAACCTCGTTACCTTATGGGGGTAGGCAAACCGGAAGATCTCGTTGAGGGTGTGCGCCGCGGCGTCGACATGTTCGACTGCGTGATGCCTACGCGTAACGCACGTAACGGCCATCTGTTTGTCGATACAGGGGTGATCAAGATCCGCAATGCGTTCCATCGCCATGATGAATCGCCGCTGGATCCGACCTGTGACTGCTATACCTGCACCAACTTCTCCCGTGCCTATCTCCATCACCTGGACAAGTGCGGCGAAATGCTGAGCAGCATGCTGAATACCATCCACAACTTGCGCCATTACCAGCGCTTGATGGCCGGTTTACGCGAGGCTATTCAACAGGGTAAATTGGCCGCCTTTGTCGACGCCTTCTACGCCAAGCGCGGGCTTCCTGTACCGCCTTTGGACTGACTGTCTGCATCCATTATTAGAAAATTACATTAGGAGTGCCCAATGAGCTTCTTCATCCCCGCCGCATACGCGGACGCTGCAGCACCTGCCGCTGGCCCAGCCGGTACCGGCTTCGAGTGGATTTTCCTGGTCGGTTTCCTGGTCATCTTCTACCTGATGATCTGGCGCCCTCAGGCCAAGCGCGCCAAAGAGCAGAAGAACCTGCTCGGCAACTTGCAGAAAGGTGACGAAGTTGTCACCAACGGCGGCATCGCCGGCAAGATCGTCAAGGTTTCCGATGATTTCGTGGTGCTGGAAGTCTCCGACACTGTCGAGCTGAAGTTCCAGAAGGGCGCCATCGCGGCCACCCTGCCAAAAGGTACGCTCAAGGCTATCTGAGTTACCGGTTTTATTTTCCAGTCGGGGCGCGCAACGCGCCCCGCGTCTTGAACGGGCGGCGTGATGCTGAACAAATACCCTCTGTGGAAATATGCACTGATCGTGCTGGTACTGGTGGTCGGTTTCATTTATTCCGCTCCTAACCTCTACCCGGATGACCCGGCGGTGCAGATCAGCGGTGCCAGTTCGGCGCTGCAGGTAAACCAGGCCGACCTCGATCGCGTCAGCAAGGCGCTGCTCGATGCCAAGATCGCCGTCAAGGGCGCGAGCCTGGGTGAGAAGGGCAGCGGGCTGATTCGCCTGACCAACCAGGAAGACCAGCTGCCAGCCAAGGATGTCGTGCGCAAGGCACTGGGCGATGATTATGTCGTGGCCCTGAACCTGGCCCAGACTACCCCGCAATGGCTGCGCAACCTGGGTGCGAGCCCGATGAAACTGGGCCTGGACCTGTCCGGTGGTGTGCACTTCCTGCTGGAAGTGGACATGGACAAGGCCATGACGGCCCGCATGAAAGTCTACGAAGGCGAGGTCAAGACCTTGCTGCGTAAAGAGCGCGTCCGCTACCGCAGCCTGCCCCAGCAGGATGGCGGCATCATGCTGGGCTTTGCTGACGATGCAACCCGCGAACAGGCACGTGCCCTGATCCGCAAGAATTTCAATGATTTCGACCTGACCACCACCGAGCGCAACGACCTCGCCGTGCTGCGTCTGGCGCTGACTCAGGCAAAAGTTGCCGAGATCCGCGAATACTCGATCAAGCAGAACCTCACCACCGTCCGCAACCGTGTCAACGAGCTGGGCGTGGCTGAACCCCTGGTACAGCGCCAGGGCGCCAACCGTATCGTGGTCGAGCTGCCAGGCGTGCAGGACACTGCCGAAGCCAAGCGTATTCTCGGTAAAACTGCCAACCTGGAGTTCCGCTTTGGTGCCGAACCGGGTGCGTCCAAGGCCACGACCGAAGTGTTCGAATTCCGTGAAGGCGGTCGTTCTGCCCCGGTCGAGCGCGGCCTGATCATCACCGGTGACCAGGTAACCGACGCCCAGGCCAGCTTTGACGAGCACGGCCGCCCACAAGTGAACATCCGCCTGGATGGCCACGGTGGCGAGCTGATGAGCCGTGCTACCCGTAGCAACGTTGGCCGCAGCATGGCGGTGATCTTCATCGAGCAGAAGCCGGTGACCCGCTATGTGAAGCAGACCGTCGACGGCGTCGAGAAAGACGTTGCCGTACAAAGCTTCGTGGAAGAGAAGAAGATCATCAGCCTGGCGACCATCCAGTCGCCGCTGGGCAGCCAGTTCCGCATTACTGGCCTGAATGGCCAGGGCGAATCGTCCGAGCTGGCCCTGCTGCTGCGTGCCGGTGGTCTGGCCGCGCCGATGTACTTCGCCGAAGAACGTACCATTGGCCCAAGCCTGGGTGCCGACAACATCACCAAGGGTATCGATGCTTCGCTGTGGGGCATGCTGTTCGTCTCGCTGTTCATCATCGCCATCTACCGCGGCTTTGGCGTCATTGCCACCATCGCCCTGGCGGGCAACATGGTATTGCTGCTGGCGCTGATGTCGCTGCTGGGCGCTACCCTGACGCTGCCGGGTATTGCCGGTATCGTGTTGACCATGGGTATGGCGGTGGACGCCAACGTGCTGATCTTCTCGCGTATCCGCGAAGAGCTGAAAGCCGGCATGTCGGTACAGCGCGCCATCCACGAAGGCTTCAACCGCGCCTACACCGCGATCATCGACGCCAACCTGACCAGCCTGCTGGTCGGCGGCATCCTGTTCGCCATGGGTACCGGCCCGGTCAAAGGCTTTGCGGTTACCATGTCCCTCGGGATTTTCACCTCGATGTTCACCGCCGTCATGGTGACCCGTGCAATGGTCAACCTGACCTGCGGCGGGCGTGACATCAAGAAGCTGTGGGTTTGAGGGAGCTGCGATGAAAACCATCAACTTCATGGGCGTGCGCAATGTTGCGTTCGCCATTACCGTGCTCCTCACCGTACTGGCGCTGTTCAGCTGGTGGCAGAAGGGTCTCAACTTTGGCCTGGACTTCACCGGTGGTACGCTGATCGAGCTGACTTACGAGCGCCCGGCCGACCTCAAGGCGGTGCGTGCCGAGCTGGTCGATTCCGGCTTCCACGAGGCCGTGGTGCAGAGCTTTGGCGCTACCACCGACCTGCTGGTGCGTATGCCGGGCGACGACCCGCAGCTGGGTAACAAGGTGGCCGCTGCCTTGCAGAAGGCCGGCGGCGACAACCCGGCTACCCTCAAGCGTGTCGAGTTCGTAGGCCCGCAGGTGGGTGAAGAGCTGCGCGACCAGGGCGGCATGGGCATGCTCATGGCCTTGGGCGGCATCCTTATCTACCTGGCCTTCCGCTTCCAGTGGAAGTTCGCCGTGGGTGCGATCGTTTCGCTGATCCACGACGTGGTGGTTACCCTGGGTATCCTGTCGTTCTTCCAGATTACCTTCGACCTGACGGTGCTGGCGGCGGTGCTGGCGATCATCGGCTACTCGCTGAACGATACCATCGTCGTGTTCGACCGGGTGCGTGAGAACTTCCGCGTCATGCGCAAGGCCTCGCTGATCGAGAACATCAACGTTTCGACCACCCAGACACTGCTGCGCACCATCGCCACTTCGGTTTCGACCTTGCTGGCCATTGCCGCGCTGCTGTTCTTCGGTGGCGACAACCTGTTCGGCTTCTCGCTGGCCCTGTTCATCGGTGTCATGGCCGGTACCTACTCGTCGATCTACATCGCCAACGTGGTACTGATCTGGCTGAACCTGAACAGCGAAGACCTGATCCCTCCAGTCAAGGCTGAAGGTGTGGACGAGCGTCCGTAAGGCCTTTCCCTGCGCCGTACGGCGACCAAAAGGCGCGAGTGTTGAACTCGCGCCTTTTTTTTTGCTCCAAGGCTGGGAGAAGCGCGGGTTGAGACCCGCTGGTACGATCAGGAGGTTCACGTGAACAAATCAATGCTGGTGGGTGCGGTGCTGGGTGCTGTCGGTGTAACTGCCGGAGGTGCTGTGGCGACCTACAGCTTGGTGAACAAAGGCCCCGAAGTCGCCCAGGTGACGGACGTGCAGCCGATCAAGCAGCAGGTGAAAACCCCGCGTGAAGTGTGCAAGGACGTGGCCGTGACGCGTCAGGCGCCGGTCAAGGACCAGCACCAGATTGCCGGTACCGTGGTCGGTGCGCTGGCAGGTGGCTTGCTGGGTAACCAGATTGGCGGTGGTACCGGCAAGAAGATCGCTACCGTGGCCGGTGCGGTCGGTGGTGGTTATGCCGGTAACAAGGTTCAAGAAGGCATGCAGCAGCGTGACACCTATACCACCACACAAACACGCTGCAACACGGTCAACGACATCAGCGAGAAGGTGGTGGGTTACAACGTGACCTACTCCATCGGTGATCAGGTAGGCAAGGTGAAGATGGACCGCGAGCCAGGGGCGACCATTCCTCTGGACAAGAATGGCAAGTTGATCCTGAGCGAAGCTGCCCAGTGATCGATGTCGCCTGAGCCGGCCTCTTCGCGGGTAAACCCGCTCCCACACAGGTAATGCGATCCCTGTGGGAGCGGGTTTACCCGCGAAGAGGCCGGCTCAGGCAATGCGAAGCTGTCAGGTATAAAAAAAGCACCCGAGGGGTGCTTTTGGCTTTCTGGCAATCCGCGCTTAGCGCTTCATGCTTTCCGGCAGGTGTGGCTGGATAGCGGTCAGTACGGCCTTGAAGCACTTGATGTTGCCTGCAACGATGTGGCCTTTGTCGAGGAAGTCGTGGCCACCGTTGAAGTCGCTCACCAGGCCACCGGCTTCCTGGATCAGCAGCACGCCGGCTGCCATGTCCCACTCGGCCAGGCCCGACTCCCAGAAGGCGTCGAAACGGCCAGCGGCCACATAGGCCAGGTCCAGGCTGGCGGAGCCGGCGCGGCGGATGCCGGCGGTCTGGCCAGTCAGGGCGCGGAACATGCCCAGGTAGTTGTCCATGTCGGCCATCTGGCCATCACGGAACGGGAAGCCCGTACCCAGCAGGGCGCCTTCCAGGCTGGTGCGCGAGCTTACACGCAGGCGGCGGCCATTGAGCTGGGCGCCACGGCCGCGGCTGGCGGTGAATTCTTCCTGGCGTACGGGGTCGAGCACCACGGCGTGCTCAAGGCGGCCACGGTATTTGCAGGCGATGCTGACGGCAAAGTGGGGAATGCCGCGAAGGAAGTTGGTGGTGCCGTCCAGTGGGTCGATGATCCACAGGTAGTCTTTACCTTCTTCGCCGGTGCCCGCGTGCATGCCCGTCTCTTCACCCTGGATGGAGTGGTTCGGGTAGGCCTTGCGCAGCGCGTCGACGATCTTCTGCTCGGCGGCACGATCAACCTCGGAAACGTAGTCCTTAGCCTCTTTCTCGTCCACCTTGATGCTATCCAGGCGTTCGATGGAGCGGAAAATCAGTTCACTGGCGCTGCGAGCGGCGCGCAGGGCGATATTCAGCATAGGCTGCATGGGCGGGTCACCTGGAGATGTTAAAGAAGAAAGCCGATCATTCTAGCAGAAAACTTTGTCGGCAGAAGTGTCACATTTGCTTTCATGGCGTTACGTCTGTCGGTTCTGTAAGATCGGATGCCCTGATTCCTGCATCTGTGAGCACAACACCTTGCTGCAAAATATTCGTGTTGTTCTGGTCAATACCAGCCACCCCGGCAACATCGGCGGCGCTGCGCGTGCCATGAAAAACATGGGCTTGTCGCGCCTGGTGCTGGTACAGCCGAAAGAATTCCCCGCCCTGGATGCCAGTGCCCGCGCCTCGGGTGCCGACGACGTGCTGGATAACGCCCAGGTGGTCGACAGCCTTGAACAGGCGCTGGTCGGCTGTAACCTGGTGATGGGGACCAGCGCCCGTGAGCGCAGCATCCCGTGGCCGTTGATTGGCCCGCGCGAGTGCGGGGCCAAGGCGGTGGAGCATGCCAAGGGTGGTGAAGAGATCGCCCTGGTGTTCGGGCGTGAACACGCCGGCCTGACCAACGAAGAACTGCAGCGATGTCACTTCCACGTGCACATTCCCTCCAACCCCGACTTCAGCTCGCTGAACCTTGCGGCCGCTGTCCAGGTGCTCTCTTACGAGGTGCGCATGGCCTGGCTGGCCGCCGGCGAAGCGCCGGGCAAAGTCGAGAAGGTTGACGCCAGCGAGCTGGCGACGATGGACGAAATGGAGCTGTTCTACGACCACCTGGAGAAAACCCTGGTGGGCATCGGCTTCCTCGACCCCGAAAAGCCCAAGCACCTGATGCCGCGCTTGCGCCGGCTTTATGGGCGGGTGGCGGTCGAGCGTTCGGAAATGAGCATTTTGCGCGGCATCCTCACCGAGACCCAGAAAGTGGTCCGGGGCGAGCCGCATAAACGGAAGGACTGACAGATGTTCGAACGCCTGCGTGAAGATATTCAAAGCGTATTCCACCGTGACCCGGCTGCGCGCAATGCCTTCGAGGTGCTCACCTGCTACCCGGGTATGCATGCCATCTGGCTGCACCGCCTGGGCAATGCCCTGTGGAAGCGTGATTTCAAGTGGCTGGCCCGGCTGGTGTCCAACTTCGGGCGCTGGCTGACCGGTATCGAGATCCACCCCGGTGCCACAATCGGCCGGCGTTTCTTCATTGACCACGGCATGGGTATCGTCATCGGCGAAACCGCCGAGATCGGCGATGACGTCACCCTTTACCAGGGCGTGACCCTGGGCGGTACCAGCTGGAATAAAGGCAAGCGCCATCCTACCCTGGAGAACGGCGTGGTGGTGGGGGCGGGGGCCAAGGTGCTGGGCCCGTTCACCGTCGGCGCCGGGGCCAAGATCGGCTCCAACGCGGTGGTGACCAAGGCGGTACCGCCCGGCGCTACGGCGGTGGGTATCCCGGGGCGCATCATCGTCAAGAGCGAGGACACCGAAGTCGAGGCCAAGCGCAAGGCCATGGCCGAGAAGATAGGCTTCGATGCCTACGGTGTCAGTGGTGACATGCCCGACCCGGTGGCGCGTGCCATCGGCCAGATGCTCGATCATCTACAGGCGGTCGACGAGCGGCTGGAGGGCATGTGTGGCGCCCTGACCAAGATGGGTAGCGATTACTGCGCCAAGGAGCTGCCCGCGCTGCCGGAAGATGATTTCACCGAGGTTGCCCAGGTGGTCCAGCGCGACACTCAGTCGCATTGATTACGCCGCACTGAACCCATGGTGACATACGGGGCGTGTGCTCACGCCCCTCGTCTGCTACAATCGCGCCCGCCTCCCTGATGCAAACCCGACTAAAGCAGTAGGTCTAATAGTTGACTTAAATGCTCGGGAATCGCATACTCGACACATCCCGAAACTCCCGTGGTACCCAATAGCCATGCGACTGACTACCAAAGGCCGATACGCCGTGACTGCCATGCTTGACCTGGCGTTGCACGCGCAGCATGGGCCGGTGTCTTTGGCCGACATTTCCGAGCGCCAGGGCATATCCCTCTCTTATCTGGAACAGCTGTTCGCCAAGCTGCGCCGTAGCAGCCTGGTTTCCAGTGTGCGCGGTCCAGGCGGTGGCTACCAGCTGTCGCGGGGCATGGAAACCATCCAGGTGGCCCAGGTCATCGATGCGGTCAATGAATCGGTCGATGCTACCCGGTGCCAGGGCCTTGGGGACTGCCATGCCGGTGATACCTGCCTGACTCACCACCTGTGGTGCGACCTCAGCCAGCAGATCCATGAATTCCTCAGCGGCATCAGCCTGGCCGACCTCGTCATGCGCCGTGAGGTGCAGGAAGTTGCCCAGCGCCAGGACCTGCGTCGTGTCGCAGGCCGAACCGCCCAGCTGGACAAGATTGAGACGTCAGCCGTCGATTGATCCCCCTGGGACGACGAGCGACGCCACCGCCTGATAGGAGAGACAAATGAAGTTGCCGATCTACCTCGATTACTCTGCGACCACCCCGGTCGACCCACGTGTGGCCCAGAAAATGGCCGACTGCCTGCTGGTCGACGGGAACTTCGGTAACCCGGCTTCGCGCTCCCACGTCTTCGGCTGGAAAGCCGAGGAAGCGGTCGAGAACGGCCGTCGTCAGGTTGCCGAACTGATCAACGCCGATCCGCGCGAAATCGTCTGGACCAGCGGTGCCACCGAGTCCGACAACCTCGCACTCAAGGGTGTCGCGCACTTCTATCAGACCAAGGGCAAGCACATCATCACCTCCAAGATCGAGCACAAGGCGGTCCTGGATACTGCTCGCCAGCTGGAGCGTGAAGGTTTCGAAGTGACCTACCTGGAACCGGGCGAAGACGGCATCGTCACCCCGGCCATGGTAGAAGCGGTGCTGCGCGACGACACCATCCTGGTCTCGCTGATGCACGTGAACAACGAAGTCGGCTCGATCAACGACATCGCCGCCATCGGTGAACTGACCCGCGCACGCGGCGTCCTGTTCCACGTCGACGCTGCCCAGTCGGCCGGCAAGGTCGAAATCGACCTGCAAAAGCTGAAAGTCGACCTGATGTCGTTCTCGGCGCACAAGGCCTACGGCCCGAAAGGCATCGGCGCGCTGTATGTCAGCCGCAAGCCGCGTGTACGCCTTGAAGCCATCATTCACGGCGGTGGCCATGAGCGCGGCATGCGTTCGGGCACCCTGCCAACCCACCAGATTGTCGGCATGGGCGAAGCTTTCGCCATCGCCAAGCAGGAAATGGCCGCCGAAAACGTGCGCATCAAGGCCCTGAGCGACCGCTTCTTCAAGCAGGTTTCGGACCTTGAAGAGCTGTACGTCAATGGCAGCAAGACCGCCCGCGTGCCGCACAACCTGAACCTGAGCTTCAACTACGTCGAAGGCGAATCGCTGCTGATGTCGCTGAAGGACATCGCCGTATCGTCCGGTTCGGCCTGCACCTCCGCATCGCTCGAACCGTCCTACGTACTGCGCGCTCTGGGCCGCAACGACGAGCTGGCGCACAGCTCGATCCGCTTCTCCTTCGGCCGTTTCACCACCGAAGAAGAAGTCGACTATGCCGCGCAGAAAGTCTGCGAGGCCGTCAACAAACTGCGTGAGCTGTCGCCGCTGTGGGACATGTACAAAGACGGCGTTGACATCTCCAAGATCGAGTGGGCCGCCCACTAAGCAGTCGCCGGCAAGAGCGGCTCCCTGATG
Source organism: Pseudomonas sp. PvP089 (assembly GCF_017875165.1). Classification (NCBI taxonomy): domain Bacteria; kingdom Pseudomonadati; phylum Pseudomonadota; class Gammaproteobacteria; order Pseudomonadales; family Pseudomonadaceae; genus Pseudomonas; species Pseudomonas sp. PvP089. The sequence continues at coordinate 5,390,814 of NZ_JAGGME010000001.1, read as the reverse complement.
AGGAAGGAATTGCACCATGGCATACAGTGAAAAGGTCATCGACCACTACGAAAACCCGCGCAACGTCGGCAAGATGAATGCCGAAGACCCGGACGTTGGCACCGGCATGGTCGGCGCCCCGGCTTGCGGCGACGTTATGCGCCTGCAGATCAAGGTCAACGAGCAGGGCGTTATTGAAGACGCCAAGTTCAAGACCTACGGCTGCGGTTCGGCCATCGCTTCCAGCTCCCTCGCCACCGAGTGGATGAAGGGCAAGACCCTGGACGAAGCCGAAACCATCAAGAACACCCAGCTGGCTGAAGAACTGGCGTTGCCGCCGGTCAAGATCCACTGCTCGGTACTCGCCGAAGATGCCATCAAGGCAGCTGTACGCGATTACAAGCAGAAGAAAGGCTTGATCTAAGTCGCCTGTTGCGAGGTAAGGAGTCCTGATGGCTATCAGCATGACAGAAGCCGCCGCCAACCACATTCGCCGTTCCCTTGACGGGCGCGGCAAAGGTGAGGGCATTCGCCTGGGCGTGCGCACCACCGGTTGCTCGGGTCTGGCCTACGTGCTGGAGTTCGTCGACGAACTGGCGGATGAAGACCAGGTGTTCGAGAACCACGGCGTAAAGGTGATCATCGATCCCAAGAGCCTGGTCTACCTCGATGGCACCGAGCTGGATTTCGTCAAGGAAGGGTTGAACGAAGGCTTCAAGTTCAACAACCCCAACGTGCGCGGTGAGTGTGGCTGCGGCGAAAGCTTCAACGTTTGAGGCTGGCTGTGGGTACTCCTTGTCATTACGCATTGTTTGACCTCCAGCCAAGCTTCCGCCTGGATCTGGACAAGCTGGCCACTCGCTATCGCGAGCTGGCCCGCGAAGTCCATCCTGATCGCTTTGCCGACGCCTCCGAGCGTGAGCAGCGCGTAGCGCTGGAAAAGTCCGCAGCCCTCAACGACGCCTACCAGACCCTGCGCAGTGCGCCGCGTCGGGCCCGCTATTTGCTGGCCATCAGCGGCCACGAAGTGCCTCAGGAAGTCACGGTCCATGACCCAGAATTCCTGTTGCAGCAAATGCAGTGGCGTGAAGAGCTCGAAGAGTTGCAGGACGAAGCCGACCTTGACGGTGTCGGCGTGTTCAAGAAGCGCCTGAAGGCCGCCCAGGACACGCTGAACGAGGACTTTGCCGCCTGCTGGGATGCCCCAGGCGAGCGCGACAAGGCCGAGCGCCTGATGCGCCGCATGCAGTTCCTCGACAAGCTCGCCCAAGAAGTGCGCCAGCTGGAAGAGCGCCTCGACGATTAACCCGGTGCTGCCCGTGATGGCACCTAAGGTATTCAGATAAGCATGGCCCTACTGCAGATTGCCGAACCCGGTCAAAGCCCTCAGCCGCACCAGCGCCGCCTGGCGGTGGGGATCGACCTGGGTACCACCAACTCTCTGGTCGCCGCGTTACGCAGCGGCCGTAGCGAGCCCCTGCCCGACGCGCAGGGTAACGTGATTCTGCCGTCCGCGGTGCGCTACCTCGAAGGGCGCAACGAAGTGGGGCAGGCCGCGCGTGATGCCGCTTCCAGTGACCCGCTGAACACCGTGCTGTCGGTCAAGCGCCTGATGGGGCGCGGTCTGGCCGACGTCAAGCAATTGGGCGAGCAGCTGCCATACCGCTTTGTCGGCGGCGAGTCGCACATGCCGTTCATCGACACCGTGCAGGGGCCGAAAAGCCCGGTGGAAGTGTCCGCTGATATCCTTAAAGTGCTGCGCGAGCGCGCCGAAGCGACCCTGGGTGGCGAGCTGGTTGGTGCGGTGATTACCGTGCCGGCCTATTTCGACGATGCCCAGCGCCAGGCCACCAAGGACGCTGCGCGCCTGGCTGGCCTGAACGTGCTGCGCCTGCTCAACGAACCAACCGCAGCCGCCGTGGCCTATGGTCTGGACCAGAACGCCGAAGGCGTGGTGGCCATCTATGACCTGGGTGGTGGTACCTTCGATATTTCCATCCTGCGCCTGACCGCTGGCGTATTCGAAGTGCTGGCTACCGGTGGCGATACCGCCCTGGGCGGTGACGATTTCGACCACGCCATTGCCGGCTGGATCATCGAGCAGGCTGGCCTGTCGTCCGACCTGGACCCAGCCACTCAGCGTGAGTTGCTGCAAACCGCCTGCGCTGCCAAGGAAGCCCTGACCGACGCCGACGTGGTCAGCGTCAGCCATGGCAGCTGGCAGGGCGAACTGAGCCGCACGGCCTTCGAAGCCATGATAGAGCCATTGGTTGCCCGCAGCCTCAAGGCTTGCCGTCGCGCTGTGCGCGACAGTGGCGTCGAGCTCGAAGAAGTCAGTGCCGTGGTCATGGTCGGTGGTTCGACCCGTGTGCCGCGGGTGCGTGAAGCCGTGGGCGCGCTGTTTGGTCGCGCCCCGATGACTTCGATCGACCCTGATCAGGTTGTGGCCATTGGTGCCGCCATCCAGGCCGATACCCTGGCCGGCAACCGCCGCGAAGGTGGCGAACTGTTGCTGCTTGATGTCATTCCGCTGTCGCTCGGTCTTGAGACCATGGGTGGACTGATGGAAAAGGTGATCCCGCGCAACACCACCATTCCGGTGGCCCGTGCACAGGAGTTCACGACGTATAAAGATGGCCAGTCGGCCATGATGATCCACGTCCTGCAAGGTGAGCGCGAGCTGATCAGCGACTGCCGCTCGCTGGCACGGTTCGAGCTGCGCGGTATCCCGGCGATGGTTGCCGGCGCTGCCAAAATTCGCGTGACCTTCCAGGTGGATGCCGATGGTCTGCTCAGCGTTGCGGCCCGCGAACTGGGTTCGGGCGTGGAAGCAAGCATCCAGGTCAAGCCGTCTTACGGCCTGACCGACGGCGAAATCGCCCGCATGCTCAAGGACTCCTTCGAACACGCAGGTACCGATAAGCAGGCCCGTCAGTTGCGCGAGCACCAGGTGGACGCCGAGCGCCTGCTCGAAGCAGTACAGGGCGCCCTGGACGCCGACGGTGACCGCTTGCTCAGCAGTGACGAGCGCGATGCCATTGCATTCCAGATGCAAGAACTACGTGATTTGCTGAGCGGCACCGATGGCGCAGCCATCGAGCAACAGACCAAGCGTCTGTCGCAGGTGACCGACGCATTTGCCGCCCGTCGCCTTGATTCGACGGTCAAAGCCGCACTGGCCGGGCGCAATCTGAATGAGATCGAGGAGTAACCGATGCCGCTGGTGACATTCCTGCCGCATGAGAAGTTCTGCCCTGAAGGGCTGACCGTGGAGGTCGAGCCGGGGACCAATATCCTGGAACTGGCCCACGACCATCACATCGAGATGGAAAGCGCCTGCGGCGGCGTCAAGGCCTGCACCACTTGCCACTGCATCGTGCGCAAGGGCTTCGATTCCCTCAAAGAGGCCGACGAGCTTGAAGAGGACATGCTGGACAAGGCATGGGGCCTGGAAGCGCAGTCGCGCCTGGGTTGCCAGGTGGTCGTAGGTGATGCAGACCTGACCATCGAGATACCCAAGTATTCGCTCAACCACGCTGCCGAAGCACCGCACTGAGGGCCTGTACATGAGTCTGAAATGGGTTGATGTACTTGAGATCGCAATCCAGCTTGCAGAAAGCAAGCCTGAGGTCGATCCTCGTTATGTGAATTTCGTGGACCTGCACCGTTGGGTGCTGGCATTGCCAGACTTCAGCGACGATCCGTCACGCGGCGGTGAGAAAGTGCTCGAGGCAATCCAGGGCGCCTGGATCGACGAAGCTGACTAAGCGTCACTTGCAGGTTAGGCAATCCCCTGAAACCCGCGTATAATTCGCGGGTTTAATTTTTCGTAACACTCATATTCTGGAGTTTTCCATGGCTGTTCAACGTACTTTCTCGATCATCAAGCCTGACGCAGTTGCCAAGAACGTCATCGGCAAGATCACCACTCGCTTCGAAGAAGCCGGCCTGAAAATCGTTGCCTCGAAAATCAAACAGCTGTCCAAAGCCGAAGCCGAAGGCTTCTACGCTGAGCACAGCGAGCGCGGCTTCTTCGGTGACCTGGTTGCCTTCATGACTTCCGGCCCGGTCGTTGTACAGGTTCTGGAAGGCGAAAACGCCATCGCTCTGAACCGTGAGCTGATGGGCGCTACCAACCCTAAAGAAGCTGCTGCCGGCACCATCCGTGCTGACTTCGCCGAGTCGATCGACGCCAACGCCGTTCACGGTTCGGACTCCGAAGCTGCTGCTGCTCGCGAAATCGCTTACTTCTTCGCTGCTACCGAGGTAACCATTCGCTAAGCGAAAGCTTACGGGTGAGGGTGAATCCATGACGACATCTACTGGCAAAATCAACCTGTTGGGTCTGACCCAGCCGGAAATGGAACAATTCTTCGACTCGATCGGGGAAAAGCGCTTCCGTGCCGGCCAGGTGATGAAATGGATTCACCATTTTGGCGTGTCCGACTTTGCGGCCATGACCAACGTAGGCAAGGCCTTGCGCGAAAAGCTCGAGGCCGTTGCCGAGATTCGCCCACCGGAAGTGGTCAGTGAAGACATTTCCGCCGACGGCACCCGCAAATGGGTGATCCGCGTTGCCTCCGGCAGCTGCGTCGAGACCGTCTATATTCCTACCGACGATCGCGGCACCCTGTGCGTATCGTCGCAAGCCGGCTGTGCCCTGGACTGCAGCTTCTGCTCCACCGGCAAACAGGGCTTCAACAGCAACCTCACTGCCGCTGAAGTCATCGGCCAGGTGTGGCTTGCCAACAAATCCTTCGGGACCGTCCCTGCCAAAGTCGACCGCGCGATCACCAACGTGGTCATGATGGGCATGGGCGAGCCCTTGCTGAACTTCGACAACGTCATTGCCGCCATGAAAATCATGATGGATGACCTGGGCTATGGCATTTCCAAGCGTCGCGTCACCCTGTCCACCTCGGGCGTGGTGCCGATGATCGACGAACTGGCCAAGCACATCGACGTGTCGCTGGCCCTGTCGCTGCACGCGCCGAATGACGAGCTGCGCAACAAGCTGGTACCGATCAACAAGAAGTACCCGCTGAAAGTGCTGCTGGAATCGTGCATGGGCTACATGTCCACCTTGGGTGGCAAGCGCGTGCTCACCGTCGAGTACACCCTGCTCAAGGACGTCAACGACCAGCCTGAGCATGCCGCGCAAATGATCGAGTTGCTGCGCGATGTGCCGTGCAAGATCAACCTGATCCCGTTCAACCCGTTCCCGCATTCGGGCTACGAGCGGCCGAGCAACAACGCCATTCGTCGCTTCCAGGACCTGCTGCACCACGGTGGTTTCAACGTCACCACCCGCACCACCCGTGGTGAGGACATCGATGCCGCCTGTGGCCAGCTGGTCGGCCAGGTCAACGACCGTACCCGTCGCAGTGAGCGCTACATCGCCGTACGCCAGCTTTCCGCGGACGTCGAGCTGCAAGACAGCGCCGCCAGCCACTGACCGGGACCTTGCCCATGAGCCTGCGCGCTGCGCTGTCGATCCTTGCGCTTTCGCTGCTGGCCGGCTGCGTGTCGGGCGGCGCGGGCGACCCCTTGGCCAGCCGCCAGGGCAGGGTGGAAGCGGGGCGGGCTTATGTGCAGCTAGGTCTGGGTTATTTGCAACAGGGTTTGACCGGGCAGGCCAAGGCGCCGCTGGGCAAGGCCCTGGCCCTCGACAGCCGTGATGCCGACGCGCACGCCGCCCTGGCGATGGTGTTCCAGGCCGAAGGCGAGCCGGTGTTGGCCGAAGCGCACTTTCACAAGGCCTTGCTGGCCCGCACTGGCGATACGCGAATTCGCAACAATTACGGCAGTTTCCTTTATGCTCAGGGGCGATTTGCCGAGGCCCAGCAGATGTTTCGCCTCGCCAGTAGCGATACCCTGTATCCTGAGCGCTCACGCGTGTACGAGAACCTGGGCCTGACTGCCCTGAAGCTCGAACGCCGCGACCAGGCGCACGCGTATCTGCTCAAAGCGTTGCAACTCAACCAGCGGCAACCAAAAGCGTTGCTGGAAATGGCTGAGTTGTCCTACGAAAACAGGCATTATGTGCCGGCCCGGGACTACTACGATCGTTTCAGCCAGTTGAGCGACCACGATGCCCGTAGCCTGCTGCTGGGTAGCCGCCTTGCCAGGGTGTTCGACGAGCAGGGCACACTGGCCGAGCTGGGCCAGCAATTACAACGACTTTATCCCGGTACGCCGGAATATCAGCAATACCTGTCGGAGCAACGATGAACGCCGCGCATCCCGAAGTAGCAGTAGCGCCTGGCCAGAACCCCGGTGAGCTTTTGCGCCTGGCCCGTGAGAAACGGGACTGGTCTCAAGCCGAGGTGGCCCGCAAGCTCAACCTCACTGTCAGTTCGTTGAACCATGTGGAAACCGGCGCCTTCGACAAGCTGCCCGGTCATACATTCGCCCGTGGTTATATCCGCGCCTATGCCAAATTGATGGACCTTGACCAGGCCACCCTGGTAGAGGCCTTCGACCGCTACACCGGTACCCACGCCAAAGGCAGCGATGTGCACTCGCTGGGGCGTATCGAAGAGCCAGTACGCCTGTCGCACAATATTCTGCGCGGCGTCAGCCTGCTGTTGTTGGTGGTCGTGGTCGGCGGTGGCTTCGTCTGGTGGCAGGACCAGGGCAGCCTGCGTGGCAAGGACCTGGCCAAGATCGCCCTGGAGCACGTCGAAGTCGAAAGTGCCGACGGCACCACCCAGATTCACCCGCTCGACGAACCTGAAGATCAGGCGGTTACCGCAGGCCAGCAGCCCGAGAGCGCGCCGCTGGCACTGGAGCAGGGCACTGCCGAGCAGCCTGCTGCTGCCGCCGAGCAGGCGCCGGCAAGCCCGGCGCAATTGGCTGCTGCCGCACCCGCCCGGCAGGCGCCTGCGCAATCTGCAGCCAACGTAGCGCCTGCGCCGGTAGCACCAGCTGCACCGGCCGCCGCTGCGCCTGTAGCACCTGCAGCTGCCGTGGCCGCTGCCGAGCCCGCCGCAGTACCGGCAGGCAGCGCCAAGGTCGCCATCCAGTTCACCGCCGATTGCTGGACCCAGGTGTCCGATGGCAACGGCAAGGTGCTGTTCAGCGCCGTCAAGCGCAAGGGGGACAACCTCGAGCTGACCGGCAAACCGCCGTTCGCGGTACGCCTGGGCTTTGCCCGGGGCGCCCAGGTCAGCTACAACGGCCAGGCCGTCGATGTTGCCCCGTTCACCAGTGGCGAGACTGCTCGCCTGAAGTTGGGACAGTAAGTCATGCACGGCGAATCTCCGATCAAACGTCGCGAATCCCGCAAAATCTGGGTCGGCAATGTGCCGGTGGGTGGTGATGCACCTATCGCGGTGCAGAGCATGACCAACACCGATACCAACGATGTCGCCGCCACCGTGGCGCAAATCCAGCGCCTGGTCGATGCCGGCGTGGATATCGTGCGGGTTTCGGTGCCGGACATGGACGCGGCCGAGGCGTTTGGCAAGATCAAGCAACAGGTCAGCGTACCGCTGGTTGCCGACATCCACTTCGACTACAAGATCGCCCTGCGCGTGGCCGAACTGGGCGTCGATTGCCTGCGGATCAACCCGGGCAATATCGGCCGCGAAGACCGTGTACGCGCCGTGGTCGACGCTGCCCGCGACCGTGGTATCCCCATCCGTATCGGTGTCAACGCCGGTTCTCTGGAAAAGGACCTGCAGAAGAAGTACGGCGAACCCACCCCGGCGGCGCTGGTCGAGTCGGCCCTGCGCCATGTCGAACATCTGGACCGCCTGAACTTCCAGGACTTCAAGGTCAGCGTCAAGGCCTCCGACGTGTTCATGGCCGTCGAAGCCTACCGCCTGTTGGCCAAGCAGATCGTGCAGCCACTGCACCTGGGCATCACCGAAGCCGGTGGCCTGCGTTCGGGGACGGTGAAATCCGCCGTCGGCCTCGGTATGCTGCTGGCCGAGGGCATCGGCGATACCATCCGTATCTCGCTGGCGGCCGACCCGGTCGAAGAAGTGAAAGTCGGCTACGACATCCTCAAGTCGCTGCACCTACGTTCGCGTGGCATCAACTTCATCGCCTGCCCGAGCTGCTCGCGGCAGAACTTCGATGTGGTCAAGACCATGAACGAGCTGGAAGGGCGCCTGGAAGACCTGCTGGTGCCGCTGGACGTGGCGGTGATCGGTTGTGTGGTCAACGGCCCCGGTGAAGCCAAGGAAGCCCATGTAGGGTTGACCGGCGGCACGCCGAACCTGATCTACATCGACGGCAAGCCGGCGCAGAAACTGACCAATGACAACCTGGTCGATGAGCTGGAAAGGCTCATCCGTCAGAAAGCGGCCGAAAAGGTCGAAGCCGACGCGGCGCTGATCGCCCGTGGCTGACACACAGAATTCGTAAGGACTTTTCGTGAGCAAATCGCTGCAAGCCATCCGTGGCATGAACGACATCCTGCCAGAACAGTCGCCACTGTGGCGCTACTTCGAAGGCACCGTGGCCGGTCTGCTGGACACCTACGGGTACAGCCAGATCCGCACGCCGATCGTCGAGTTCACCGAGCTGTTCAAGCGCTCGATCGGTGAAGTGACCGACATCGTCGAAAAAGAGATGTACACCTTCGAAGACCGTAACGGCGATTCGCTGACCCTGCGTCCCGAAGGCACCGCCGCTTGCGTCCGTGCCGTGCTGGAACATGGCATCACCGGCAACGGCCAGGTGCAGAAACTGTGGTACATCGGCCAGATGTTCCGCCATGAGCGCCCGCAGAAGGGCCGCTACCGCCAGTTCCACCAGATTGGCGTGGAAGTGTTCAACCTGGACGGTCCGGACATCGACGCCGAGCTGATCATGCTGACCTGGCGCCTTTGGGGCCTGCTGGGCATCCAGGACGCGGTCAAGCTGGAGCTTAACAGCCTGGGTACCAGCGAAGCCCGCGCGCGCTACCGTGACGCGCTGGTCGAGTTCCTCTCGGCGCGCCTGGAGCAACTGGATGAAGGCAGCCAGCGCCGCCTGAAGAGCAACCCGCTGCGTATCCTCGACAGCAAGGACCAGAACACCCAGGCGGTGCTGGTGGGTGCGCCGAAGCTGGAAGATTACCTGGACGAAGCGTCGCGCGTGCACTTTGAAGGCCTCAAGGCCCGCCTGGACGCCGCCGGCATTCCGTTCGTGATCAATACCAAGCTGGTGCGCGGCCTGGACTACTACAGCAAGACCGTATTCGAGTGGGTCACCGACAAGCTGGGCGCCCAGGGTACCGTGTGTGCCGGCGGCCGCTATGACGGCCTGGTCGAGCAGATGGGCGGCAAGCCGACCACCGGCGTCGGTTTCGCCATGGGTATCGAGCGCCTGATCCTGCTGCTGGAAACCCTGGGCAAGGTCCCGGAATCCATCAGCCGCCAGATCGACGTCTACCTGTGCGCCTTCGGTGAGCAGGCCGAGCTGGCAGGCCTGCGCCTGTCCGAAACCCTGCGCGACCGCTTGCCGGGCCTGCGCCTGGCGGTGAACGCAGGCGGTGGCAGCTTCAAGAGCCAGTTCAAGAAAGCCGACAAGAGCGGGGCGCTGTTCGCCCTGATCCTCGGTGACGAGGAACTGGCCAGGCAAGAAATCGGCTTCAAGCCCCTGCGTGGCCAGGGTGAACAACAGAACATTGCCTGGGATGCTCTGGCAGAGCACCTGGAAACCGCGATCGCGCAAGCGTAACGCGGTTCAACAAGCGAATAGGCGAAAAGGAGTATTGGGGTGTCGAGTACCGATGATGATGACCTGGCAGGGGTCAAGGACTGGTGGAACCGCAACGGCAAGCCGCTGCTGACTGGCGCGTTGCTGGCAGGCGTGGTGGTGTTGGGCTGGAATACCTGGCACAAGTACCAGAACAACCAGTCCCAAGGTGCCTCGCAGCTGTATCAGGCGTTGATTGAAACCAGCCTGACGCCGACTGGCCAGCCAGACGCCACCAAGGTCGCGGAACTGGCCAGCAAGCTCAAGAGCGAGTTTGGCGGCACCGCTTACGCCCAGTACGGTAGCCTGTTCGTAGCCAAGGTCGCGGTCGAGAGCGGCAAGCTCGACGACGCCGCTGCCGAGCTCAAAGGCGTGCTGGACAAGCCGGCCGATGTGACCCTGGGCGAGATTTCGCGCCAGCGCCTGGCTCGCGTGCTGGCAGCCCAGAACAAAGCCGAGGATGCCCTCAAGCTGCTGGACGGCGACGCCGACAAGGCTTTCCTGGCCAGCCGTGAAGAATTGAAGGGTGACCTGCTGGTGCAGCTGGGTCGCGCCGACGACGCGCACAGCGCTTACGAGAAAGCCAAGGCTGCGCTGTCGGATGAGGCGGCGGTCGGTGGCCTGCAATTGAAGCTGGATGACCTGGCTAAAGGGGACGCGTAAGTGATCGGTTGGAAACATGCAGCAGTGCTGACCCTGGCCGTACTGGCCGCCGGTTGCAGCAGCAACAGCAAGAAGGAACTGCCCCCGGCCGAGCTGACCAAGTTCACCGAGGAAGTGGTGCTGAAGAAGCAGTGGAGCCGTTCGATCGGTGACGGCCAGGGTGAGACCTACAACACCCTGGTACCGGCCATCGAGAACGACCGTATCTATGCTTCCGACGTCAACGGCGAAGTCTTCGCCCTCGACCGCATCACCGGTGATGTGGTGTGGAAGAAGGACTTGGAGCTGCAGGTTTCCGGCGCGGTTGGCGTGGGCTATGGCCTGGTCATGCTCGGCACCCTCAAGGGTGAAGTCATCGCCCTGGACTCCAGCACCGGTGAAGAGCGTTGGCGCTCGCGCGTGACCAGCGAAGTGCTGGCCCCGCCTGCCAACAACGGTGACGTGGTCGTGGTGCAGACCCAGGACGACCGCCTGATCGGCCTGGATGCCGCCACGGGTGACCGCCGCTGGATCTATGAGAACTCCCCGGCCGTGCTGACCCTGCGTGGCACCGGTGCACCGATTGCCACCAATCGCCTGGCCGTCGCCGGCCTGTCCACCGGCAAGGTGGTCGCGGTGGACATCAACAACGGCGTGCCGGTGTGGGAAAGCCGCGTGGCCATCCCCAAGGGCCGTTCCGAGCTGGACCGTGTGGTTGATATCGACGGCGGCTTGCTGCTGTCTGGTGGTACCCTGTACGTCAGCACCTACCAGGGCCGTGTAGCTGGCCTGGACCTGGAAAGCGGCCGCGAGCTGTGGCAGCGCGATGCTTCCAGCTATGTAGGTGTCGCACAGGGCTTCGGTAACGTCTACGTCAGCGAAGCCTCGGGTACCGTGGAAGGCGTGGATGAGCGCTCTTCCAGCGCCCTGTGGAGCAACGACAGCATGGCTCGCCGCCAGTTGACCGCTCCTGAAGTGTTCAGCAGCTACGTGGCTGTGGGTGACTTTGAAGGTTATCTGCACCTGCTGAGCCAGGTGGATGGCCGCTTCGTTGGTCGTGAGCGTATCGACAGCGATGGCCTGCGCGCCCGCCCACTTGTGGTCGGCGACACCATCTATGTCTTCGGCAACAGCGGCAAGCTCGAGGCACTGACCATCCGCTGAAGCTATGCTTGAAACCTTGGCGGGTTTCAAGCTGCGGCGTAGGACACGCCGCCCAAACTCCGGCCGCTGCCTTGCAGCGGCCTTTGCATTTTCAAGAATTCGAGAGTGGAGAGCCGATGGTTCCCGTAATTGCCCTGGTGGGCCGCCCGAACGTCGGCAAATCCACCATGTTCAACCGCCTGACCAAAACCCGCGATGCAATCGTGGGTGACCTGTCAGGCCTGACCCGTGACCGCCAGTATGGTGATGCCAGCTGGCAGGGTCGTTCCTTCATCCTGATCGACACCGGCGGTATTACCGGTGACGAAGTGGGCATGGATGAAAAAATGGCCGAGCAGTCGCTCATGGCCATTGAAGAAGCCGACTACGTGCTGTTCCTGGTCGATGCCCGCGCCGGTATGACCGCCGCCGACCAGATGATTGCCGAGCACCTGCGCAAGCGCAACAAGTCGGCGATTCTGGTCGCCAACAAGATCGACAACATCGACCCCGACGTGGCTCGCGCCGAGTTCTCGCCGATGGGTATGGGCAACGCCATTCCGGTGGCGGGCTCCCAAGGTCGTGGTATCAGCGCCCTGATGGAAGCTGTGCTCGGCCACCTGCCGCGTGATGCCGAGGAAGAAGCCCTCGACCAGGACGTCGCAGAAGGCGAGGAGGCCGTGCGCATTCCTGGCCCAAGCGAGAAGGATGGCATCAAGATCGCCATCATCGGCCGCCCGAACGTCGGCAAGTCGACCCTGGTCAACCGCATGCTCGGCGAAGAACGTGTGGTGGTCTACGATGAGCCGGGTACTACCCGAGACAGTATCTACATCCCGTTCGAGCGTGATGGTGACAAGTACACCTTCATCGACACCGCCGGGGTGCGCAAGCGCGGCAAGATCCACGAGGAAGTCGAGAAGTTCTCGGTGGTCAAGACGCTGCAGGCGATCAAGGACGCCAACGTCGTCATCTTCGTCATGGACGCCCGTGAAGGGGTGGTTGATCATGACCTGAACCTGCTGGGCTTCGCCCTCGAAGCCGGCCGCGCCATCGTCATTGCGCTGAACAAGTGGGATGGCATGGAGCCGGGTGAGCGTGCCTACGTGAAGACCGAGCTGGAGCGCCGGCTGTTCTTCGTCGACTTCGCCGACATCCACTTCATCTCCGCCTTGCACGGCACCGGCGTGGGCAACCTGTACAAGTCGGTGCAGGCCGCGTTCACCTCGGCTGTGACCCGCTGGCCAACCAGCCGCCTGACACAGATCCTTGAAGACGCGGTCAGCGAGCACCAGCCGCCGCTGGTCAACGGCCGCCGCATCAAGCTTCGCTATGCCCACCTGGGTGGTGCCAACCCGCCGCTGATCGTGATCCACGGTAACCAGACCGAGAGCATCCCCAAGTCCTACTCCCGTTACCTGGAAAACACTTACCGCCGCGTGCTGAAACTGGTCGGCACACCGATCCGCATCGAGTACAAGGGCGGTGAGAACCCGTTCGAGGGCAAGAAGAACACCCTCACCGACCGCCAGGTCAACAAGAAGCGCCGCTTGATGTCGCATCACAAGAAGGCCGAGAAGAAGCGCCGCGACAAGCGCTGATTCCGCGTCAGCTTCTTCGCAGGCTTGCCCGCTCCCACAGGTCCTCCACAGATTTTGAATATTGTGCAGCACCTGTGGGAGCGGGTTCACCCCGAAGAGGCCCTTTGATCCAGAGCAATCCCCCTATTGTTTCAACCTTTTTCCTGACTGCTTGATCCGCTATGCTCGGACTCCACCCCGTGCCGGATACACCCCAGGAAAGAGGGCTCCATGATCCGCAGCAAACTGCCGAATGTCGGCACGACCATCTTCACCACCATGTCCCAGCTCGCCGTGCAGACTGGCGCGCTCAACCTGTCCCAGGGTTTCCCTGATTTCAACGGCCCGCAGGCCCTGCTCGATGCAGTGGGCCGGCATGTGGCTGCCGGGCACAACCAGTATTCGCCAATGACCGGCCTGCCGGCCTTGCGCCAGCAGGTGGCGGCCAAGGTGGCGCGGCTGTATGGCGCACAGGTGGATGCCGACCAGGAAGTGACCATCACCCCTGGTGCCACCGAGGCGATATTCTGTGCCATCCAGGCGGTGGTCCATGCCGGTGACGAGGTCATTGTCTTCGACCCGTGCTACGACAGCTACGAACCTTCGGTGGAACTGGCCGGTGGTCGCTGCGTGCATGTGCAACTGAGCGACGGCGACTTCCGTATCGACTGGCAGAAGTTCAGCGAGGCCCTGAGCCCGCGCACCCGCATGGTCATCCTCAATTCGCCGCACAACCCCAGTGGCGCCCTGATCACCCGCGAAGACCTTGAACAGTTGGCAATGCTGATTGCCGACCGCGATATCTACCTGGTCAGCGATGAGGTCTACGAGCATCTGGTGTACGACGGCGTCCACCACGCCAGCGTACTGGCCCACGAGCAGTTGTATCAACGTGCCTTTGTGGTCAGCTCGTTCGGTAAGACCTATCACGTGACCGGCTGGAAGACCGGCTATGTGATTGCGCCCCCGGCGTTGAGTGCAGAGCTGCGCAAGGTGCACCAGTACGTCAACTTCTGTGGCGTGACGCCGCTGCAGTGCGCCCTGGCCGACTTCATGGCCGAGCACCCTGAGCATATCGATGAACTGCCGGCTTTCTATCAGGCCAAGCGCGATCTGTTCTGCGGCTTGCTGGAGGGCTCACGCTTCAACTTTACCCGCACGGCGGGCACTTATTTCCAGCTGGTGGATTACTCGCAGATCCGCCCGGACCTGAACGATGTCGACATGTCGCTGTGGCTCACCCGCGAGCACGGTGTGGCGACCATCCCGGTATCGGTGTTCTACCAGCAACCCATCCCCGAGCAACGCCTGGTACGCCTGTGCTTTGCCAAACGTGAGGAGACGCTGCGTCAGGCAGCGGAACGACTATGCGCGATCTGAGCACACTGCCCAACCTGAAAGTCGCCCTGGTGCAAACGACCCTGGCCTGGCACGACCGCGAGGCCAACTATGCGCACTTCGAGGTGCTGCTGGAACAGGTCGGGGAGGTGGATCTGGTGATCTTGCCGGAGATGTTCACCACGGGTTTCTCGATGCAGTCCGAAAGCCTGGCCGAGCCGGAAAATGGGCCGACCTATAAGTGGCTGAAGGCCCAGGCGAAGAAGTACAACGCGGTGATTACCGGCAGCGTGATCATCCAGGCCGCCGATGGCAGCCACCGCAATCGCCTGCTGTGGGCCCGGCCGGACGGCGAAATTCTGCACTACGACAAGCGCCACCTGTTCCGCATGGCCGGTGAGCACAAGCACTACACCCCCGGTGAACGCCAGGTGCAGTTCGAGCTCAAGGGCTGGCGGATCCGCCCGCTGATTTGCTACGACCTGCGCTTCCCGGTGTGGAGCCGTGACGCTCAGGACACGGACCTGCTGCTGTATACCGCCAACTGGCCGGCGGCGCGCCGCCAGCACTGGAATCGTCTGCTGCCGGCGCGGGGCATCGAGAACCTGTGCTATGTGGCGGCCGTGAACCGGGTGGGCACGGACGGCAAGGGCTTTGCTTATTCGGGCGACAGCCAGGTGCTGGACTTCCAGGGCGAGAGCCTGCTCAGTGCCGGTGAGGCAGACGGGGTATTTACCGCCGTGTTGAGCGCTGCGGAACTGGCGGCGTACCGGGCCAAATTCCCGGCCAACCTGGATGCCGATACCTTCGATTTACACTGACAGCCTGTACCGGCCCTATCGCCGGCAAGCCAGCTCCCACAGGTAACCCACTGCCCTCGGGCCCGGTGCTGTACCTGTGGGAGCTGGCTAGCCGGCGATAGGCCAGTACCGGCTACATCAATGAATGATCAGTAAACATCTCGCCGATACCGCCCATCCTCGATCAACTGCTGCACAGCGGCCTCCCCAAGCATGCCGTTGAGCGCCGCATCTACCCCCGCAGCCATCCCTTGCAGGCTGCCGCAGACATACACACAGGCGCCATCCGCCACCCAGCGCTTGAATTCCTCGGCCTGCTGCAGCAACACATCCTGCACATACACTTTCTCGGCCTGATCCCGCGAAAACGCAAGGTCCAGGCGTGCCAGGTCGCCGCTTTGCAGCCACCCTTGCAGCTCGTCACCACACAGCAGGTCATGCGCCTGATTACGCTCGCCAAACAGCAGCCAGTTGCGCTGTTCGCCAGCGTTCACCCGGGCCCGGATCAGGCTGCGCAGGCCGGCCAGGCCCGTGCCGTTACCGATCAGGATCATCGGTGCAGCTGCCTCCGGCAGGTGGAAGCCGCTGTTGCGCCGCAGGCGCAGGCTCAGCGTACCGTTTAGTGGCAGGTATTCGGTGAGCCAGCCAGAGCCCAGGCCCAGGTTGCCATCGCTATGGCGCTCCTGGCGTACGATCAGCTCCAGCACGCCATCACTGGCGATGGAGGCGATGGAGTATTCGCGGCTGCCGATTGGCACCAGAGCGTCGACCAGCGCTTGCGGCTGCAAGCCGATCAGGTGATCACGGCGCGCCGGCAACTGGCGGCCAGCGAGGGCTTGGGCAAGGGTTTCGTCCAGACCGTTCACGTGTACCCGTGCACTGGCGTCCAGCGCCATGCCTTTGAGGAACGCGTCGATCCTTGGTTGCCCATTGAGTGGCAGTATCTCCACCAGGTCGCCAGCGTCCCAACTTGCAGGCTCTTCAGCCAGCAGGCCGAGCAAGTACACCGGCTGGCCTTGGCTGCCCGGGTTGAGCAGTTCGCGACGCACCAGTGACCAGTTGCCAAAGCTTGGCGGCTGCCAGGCGGCCACCGGCTGGGCGCCCGTCAGTTGTGCCAGTTCCTGCTGCCATTGCTGCAGGGCGGCCTGGTCGGCGTTGTCCACCTCCACTGGGCTGAATGCACTGCTGGCTCCGCGCTCTCCCAGCCAGGCCTGCAGGCGGCGGGCGAAGCCGCAGAAGTGCGGGTACTGACGGTCGCCGAGGGCGAGCAGGGCGTAGTTGAGGTTGTTCAGCGCCCAAGGCTGGCCGAGCACCTTGCGCTCGAACGCGCGGGCGCTGTCGGGTGCTTCGCCGTCGCCAAAAGTACTGACCACGAACAGCGCGCGGCGGGCCTGGCGCAAGTCGTCTTCACGCAGTTCGGCCAGTGCACGTACCTGCACTGGCAAGCCAGCTGCCTGCAACTGGCCGGCACTTTGCCAGGCCAGTTGCTCGGCAAAGCCGCTTTGGCTGGCGAAGCCGATCAACCAGCTGTCGTCGCTGCCATTGCTGCTGGCAACGTTGCCACGGGCTGCGCGTACCTGGCGCTTCTTGCGGCGGCGGTCGAGGTACAGCAGCCAGCCCGTGACGAAGAACAGCGGCATGGTCAGGCTGGCGAGGGTGACGATGATGCGCCCTGGCAGGCCGAAGTATTCGCCGACGTGCAGGGCGTAGACGCTCTGCAGCAGTTGAGCCTTGAAGGATTTGTCGGCGTAGCGGTCGTGTTTTTTTACCTGGCCGGTGGCCGGGTCCAGCATCAGGGTGTTGAAGGCGCGTGGGTGGTCGGCGCTGTCCAGCAGGTAGAACAGGTTGGCCGGCTGGCCGCCAACCGGTGGCAGGCGCAGGTTGTACGTGGCAAGGCCTGGGCCTGCGGCGTCCTTGAGGTTGGCCCAGATGGCGTCATAGTCGACCACCAGCGGCGGGGCGTTCTTGTCGACTTTCTGCGGGCCGTGGCGGCCACGGCCTTCACCGCGTTTTTGTTGCTGGCCGGCTGCCGGGGCGTCGGCCAGCAGCTTGTTCAGGCCTTCGCGGTACCACTCATAGGACCAGAACAGGCCGGTAAGGGCGAACAGAAGATAGAACAGCAGGCACCAGGTGCCTGCCACGGCGTGCAGGTCCCAGTTGAAGGCACGGCCTTTCTTGGCCCAGTCGAAGGTCAGCCAGGTGCGCCAGTCCAGCGCCTTGCGCGGCCAGCGCAGGTAAAGGCCGGACAGGCAGAAGAACACCAGCATCAGGGTACAGGCACCGGTGATCTGCCGGCCGGTGTCGCCCATGGCCAGGAAGCGGTGCAGGTTGAGCATGAGGTTGAAGAAGCCTTGCCCGGCCACTTCACCTTTGAGTTCGCCCGTATACGGGTCGGCATAGCGCAGCTCGCCTCGGCGCTCGCCCGGTGCTGGCGTGAAGAAGATACGTGCGGCGTTGCCTTCACGCACATCCACCCACAGCATCGACACCTTGTCATGCTGCTGGGCTTCGACCCGTTGCACCAGCTCGGCCGGAGGCAGCACGCCTTCGGGGCGCACTTCTACTTTGAGTACATCGGCATTGAACGCACGCAGCAGTTCTTCCTGGAACGAGTACAGGGCTCCGGTGATGCCCATCAGGGCCAGCACCAGGCCAGCGGTGATGCCAAAGAACCAGTGCAATTGGAACAGCGTCTTCTTCACCACATCGATCACCTTGTGTTGCTACCGCAGACTGCGCGGCGTGCATTATGCCTTGATACGCAAAAGCCCCGCTCAATGAACGGGGCCCTTGGTTGTTGCTTTAGAAGTGCACGCTGGTGGTCAGCAGTGCAGTCCGCCCGGCCGCCTGGTTGGCGAAGTGGGTAGAGAAGGCCTTGTCGTAGTACACCTCGTTGGTCAGGTTCTGCACGTTCAACTGCAAGTCGACGTTCTTGGTCAGCTTGTAGGCGGCCATGGCGTCGTAGCGTACGTAGCTGTCAACCATGGTGGTGTTGGCCACGCTGCCGTACACGTCATCCACGTAGAACGCACCGCCACCCACGGTCAGCTTTGGCGTGATCGAGTAGGTCGTCCACAGGCTGGCGCTGTTGTTCGGGGTGTTCGGCAACTGGTTGCCATCGTTGGCCTTGCCCAGTGGGCCGCCGTCGATCTGGCGAGCCTGCATGTAGGTGTAGCCGGCGAATACCTGCCACTTGTCGGTGATCTTGCCGCTGGCCGACAGTTCGATGCCTTGTACGCGGGTTTCGCCGACGTTTTCGTAGGTGGTGGTGTCCACCTGGACGCGGGCGTTTTCCTTCTCGGTGCGGAACAGCGCGGCGGTCAGCGACAGGCGCTGGTCGAGCAGGTCCCATTTGGTACCGATTTCGTAGTTGGTGGTTTCCTCTGGCTCCATGTCACTGGCCAACAGGTTGCCGGTACGGTCAGGGGTGCCACCCAGCGGGTTGCCTTCTGTACCTTCGCCGAGCATCGAGCCTGGTGGCGTTGCAGAAGTGGCGTAGGAAACGTAGATACTGCCGTTTTCCGCCGGTTTCCACACCAGGCCCAGTTGGCCGGTCACGAACTCGCTGACATCCTTGCCTTTGGCGGTGGTGGTGCCAGCAGCGTTGTAGGTCTTGTAGTCGGTGTCGAAGTGGTCGTAGCGCAGGCCCATGTTGACCAGCCACTCGGGGGTCAGCTCCAGGGTGTCGAATACGTACAGTGCACGGGTCTTGCTGTTGGTGGTGGTGCCGGCGTAGTTGCGCGAAATGGCACCGTTCCACGGGTCATCCGGGTTCGGGTTGCTCAGCGAGGTGCAGTTGTAGCCGCTGGTGGCACCGATCATGCCGGGGGTGCAGTTGGTATTGGCAGCGCCGCCAGGGACCGTGTCGGTGTCGACGGTGTAGGACGAACGGTCGCTCTCTTCGCGGCTCAGTTCGATACCGGTCGAGAAGCTGTTTTTCATGCCACCGACGTAGAACTCGCCGAACAGGTCGGTCTGGTTGGTGGTCGTGGCGGTGTTGCCCACGCGGGTATTGGCACGGCGCCAGACGCTGCCGTTGTTGACGTTGCCCTTGCTGTCGTCAGGCTGGGTCAGGATGTAGTCCTGCATGCTGTTGCCGTGACGCAGGGTGTTCTTGATGGTCAGCGAGTCGGTCAGGTCATGCTCGACCGCGAAGGTGGCGATGTCTACACGGCTCTTGCGGAAGTCGCGACCGGTCAGGCCGTAGAAATTGTCGCTGTCGCCGCCGTCATTCGGCTTGCTCGGGTGGGCCGAGGTGCGCCCGGCGCTGCCGTTGGTCGGGATGGTGTACGGAATGCCCGAATCCGGCAGGTCATCGCTTTCCAGGTGGTAGTAGTCGAGGTTGACGCGGGTCGGCGTGCCCAGGCCGAAGGCCAGCGACGGGGCGATACCCCAGCGGTCGTAATTGACCTTGTCGCGGCCGGCAACGTTGCTTTCGTGGGTCATCAGGTTCAGGCGGCCGGCAACGGTATCGCTGAACTGGTAGTTGCCATCGAAGGTGTAGCGCTGGGTCTGGTCGCTGCCCCAGGTCCAGGCACCGTCCAGCGAGTTGCCCAGGTGCGCGCGCTTGCTGACCAGGTTGATGGTACCGCCGGCGGCGCCACGGCCACCGATGGCCGAGTTCGGGCCCTTGGCCACTTCCACCGACTCGATGGCGAAGATTTCGCGGGTTTGCGCGCCAGTGTCACGCACGCCGTCCAGGTACGTATCGCCCTGAGCGTCGAAGCCACGGATGAACGGGCGATCGCCTTGCGGGTTGCCACCTTCACCGGCGCCAAACGTGATGCCTGGCACGGTACGCAGGGCGTCCTGCAGGGTCAGGGCATTGGTGTCCTTGATCACTTGCTGCGGGATCACGGTAACCGAGCGCGGGGTGTCCACCAGCGGCGCGGTGTACTTCTGCGAAGCGGCTTTTTCGACCTTGTAATCGGTGCTGGCTTGTTCAGCCTTGCCGTTGACGCTGGTGGCATCGAGGGTGATGGCACTGCTGGCGGCCGGGTCGGCGGCATACACCGACGAGGCGCTAAGCGCGACGCCGATGGCGGATACGATCAGGCGTGGCGAACTCACTGCAGATGGTACGTACTGGCGCATTGCTAAGGACCTTCCCCAAGGTGTTGAGGCGGCGGATCTTAATGTAAGCAATTGTGACTCACAATTGAGATTCGTTACCATTCGTGAGGAATTTACAATCTTTACAATTAGCCTTTACGGTTTCATCAAGCTGAAACGTCTTAAGCGGCGAAAGGGCTTGTGTAGCGCAAAAGGGAATCAATATCATTGGCGCCTTTACATTTCCTAACGGTGCTGCCGCCATGCTGCTTCACATCCCAGGCCTGTTTGACGCTGACGAACTGGCCCGTATCCGCGAGGCGCTGGAGCAGGCCGACTGGGCCGATGGCAAGGTGACTGCCGGTTACCAGTCGGCCAAGGCCAAACACAACCTGCAGTTGCCGGAAGGGCACCCGTTGGCCAAGGAAATCGGCACTGCGCTGATCGACCGCCTGTGGAAAACCCCGCGCTTCATGTCGGCGGCCCTGCCGCACAAGGTGTTTCCGCCGTTGATCAACTGCTACCGCGAGGGTGGCAATTTCGGCTTTCATATCGATAACGCCCTGCGTCAGCCCAAGGGCAGCCCGGAGCGGGTACGCACCGACCTGTCTTCCACGCTGTTCCTCAGCGACCCGGACAGCTACGACGGTGGTGAGCTGGTGATCCAGGACACCTATGGCGTGCAGCAGGTCAAACTGGCTGCCGGTGACCTGGTGCTGTACCCCGGCACCAGCCTGCACAAGGTCAACCCGGTGACCCGGGGCCAGCGTTATGCTGCGTTCTTCTGGACTCAAAGCCTGGTGCGCGAGGACAGCCAGCGGGCGCTGTTGTTCGAGATGGACAATGCCATACAGCAACTGACTGCCGATGTACCGGAGCACCCTTCGTTGCTACAACTGACCGGCACCTATCACAACCTGCTACGCCGCTGGGCCGAGGTCTGAGCCGTGTCTTACCAATTGCGGCGTGAAGAAGCGGTGGATGTCGCCGGCCTCAAGGCCATGCTCGAACACAGCCCCGGCCAAGCCGCCCAGGCGATCCTGGCGGCCGCCGGGCAGGGCGTGGTCGAGGCGCAGTTGCTGCTCGGGCAGATCCTGCTCGACGGGCGTGGCATCGAGGCGGATGAGGCCGTGGCGCGGCGCTGGTTCGGTATCGCCGCCCAGGGCGGCAGTGCCATGGCGCACAACATGCTTGGCCGGTGCCTGGAACATGGTTGGGGTGGCGATCAGGATGTGGCCCAGGCAGCCATTCACTATGCACGCGCGGCCGATGTCGGTCTGGACTGGGGCCTTTACAACTTAGGCAACCTGTTGGCCACGGGGCGTGGGGTGCCGGCCAACCAGGCCCAGGCCCTGCTCTGTTACGAGAAGGCCGCGCAGATGGGCCATGCCAAGTCGATGAACCTGTACGGGCGCTATCTTGAGCTCGGCATTGCCACGGCGGCGGGCCCCGCGCGGGCCGTGCGCTGGTATCGGCGCTCGGCGCAGGCGGGAGACTTTCGTGGGATGTTCAGCCTCGCGACGGTGCTGCTCGAGCGAGGGCAGGCTGCTGAGGCCGAGCCTTGGCTGGCGCGTGCACGAAAGGAGGGCAATGTGAACTTCCTCAAGAGCGCACTGGCCACACTGCAGACTGGCGGGGCACCGATGGCAGCCTATGTGCAAGCCTATGCCGAAGAACTGCAGCAACGAGTTGCCGAGGAAACGTCCACAGCTTAGAGACATGCCTGCGCTTCGATAATCTCCTCGCCCTCAATCAAAACGTAGTGCGGGCGGGGGGATGAATGGTATGACAGCAATAAACTTGGACACTTCTTTTACAGCCCAGCTGGACTGTCTTAATTGGGGCACGTCGATCAAGCCCGTAATGATCATCGAGAGTGCGTTCATGGACATGGCCGATTCTGGCTGGCTGTGCCTGCCTGAATCCTTCGATACAGTAAATACGACGCCGGTGACGCTGCGCTTCGATTTCATCGAGCGACGGGATAACCGTCGGCATTATCGGGTTACCTGCGTTACAGAGGGCTCGCACTACTTCGGGCGGCAAATGGATTCCAGTCTCAATCGATTTCTTGGTTTCTACCGATCAGTGTCCGACGATGTGTTCTGGAAGATCGAGGAGATTGGTGTGCATGGGGAAGGGGAGAACGCTCGTCCCGCATTCATTTTGCGAGATCGCCTGGGGTATACCGTGAAGATCAAAACCCACGGCCCGGGGCTCAGCCTCATTGCCTATCTGAGCACTCATAGTGTCACGAGCGATGAGGTGCACTTTACGTTGGCCGATTACAAGCCTCTGTGATGTACGGGGTATCGCTGCAGATAGAACGGGGCCTTGCGGCCCCGTTGTGCATTACAGGTAGTAAGCCTTCAGCGGCGGGAAGCCGTTGAATTCCACCGCGCTGTAGCTGGTGGTGTAGGCACCGGTCGACAGCCAGTACAGGCGGTCACCGATGGCCAGGTTCAGCGGCAGGCCGTATTTGTAGTTTTCGTACATGATGTCGGCACTGTCGCAGGTCGGGCCGGCGATGACGACTTCTTCGGCTTCGCCTTTCTTTTCGGTCCAGATCGGGAACTTGATGGCTTCGTCCATGGTTTCGATCAGGCCAGAAAACTTGCCCACGTCGGTGTAGATCCAGCGCTCGACGGCAGTGCGCGATTTGCGCGCCACCAGCACCACTTCGCTGACCAGGATACCGGCGTTGGCAATCAGCGAACGGCCTGGCTCCAGGATGATTTCCGGCAGCTCGTCACCAAAGTCTTCCTTGAGGAAGCGGATGATTTCTTCGGCGTAGGTTTCCAGGCTGTTGGTACGGGTGATGTAGTTGGCCGGGAAGCCGCCACCCATGTTGATCAGCTTCAGCTCGATGCCGTCTTCTTCCTTCAGGCGCTCGAAGATCACTTTGACCTTGGCGATGGCGGCGTCCCACACGCTGATGTCGCGCTGCTGCGAGCCCACGTGGAAGGAGATGCCGTAAGGCACCAGGCCCAGGTCACGCGCGAGGATCAGCAGGTCCATGGCCATGTCGGTCTGGCAGCCGAATTTACGGGACAGTGGCCAGTCGGCAGTGGTGGAGCCTTCAGTCAGGATACGCACGTACACTTTCGAACCCGGTGCGGCCTTGGCAATATTGCGCAGGTCGGCTTCCGAGTCGGTGGCGTACAGGCGCACGCCCTTCTCGTAGAAGTAGCGGATGTCCTTGGACTTCTTGATGGTGTTGCCGTAGCTGATGCGGTCAGCGCTGACGCCGCGGTCCATCACCTTGTCCAGCTCGTAGATCGAGGCGATGTCGAAGCTCGAACCTTTCTCTTTGAGCAGGTCGATGATTTCGACGGCAGGGTTGGCCTTGACGGCGTAGTAGACCTTGGCGAACTCGAAGCCCGCACGCAGGTCGTCATAGGCCTGGCTGATCATCTGGGTATCGATGAGTACGAACGGGGTTTCCTGCTTGTCGGCGAACGCCTTCATTTTCTGGAACGTGTCACGCGCGAAATAATCTTCGACCTGGATCGACATGCTCAGGGACTCCATGGGCAAACTGAAAATTTAAGTGGCTGCAAACTGAACGTCCTCCGTATCCCCACTTTGGTTCGCCTACTCAGTACTTGAGCCGGATGGATCGTTTCCAGCATGGACGTTCGGCGCGCACTTTAGGGCGTGAAGAATGCAGAATCAACAGGCAATCCGGGCGTGATCGACCTGGCTCGACGACCAGCCATGTGAATAACCGACTCGTGTGACCGGCTGATGTTCCCTGCGATGTTTCAAGCGTTAAATATTGTGGAATACACCGTATTGGCGCTTTGGCGGGTGAAGCCGCTTCCATAGGGATTGTGGAATGCCTGCAGGCGCGGGTTCACCTGCCAATGGGCCTCAGGTGTTCATATTTATGGCCACATTTTCCTGGTACCCACGTACAGGAAATCCTCCATAAATTTTTTGTTACCGACTGGCGGATTTGCTGGTTTTGATGCGAAACATTACTATTCGCACCCTTATCCGCCTCCCTGATGACCCAGACCGTGTCCGGACACAAAGGCTTCCTCGATCATTATCATGAGCTGATCGGCACCTGGACGCGCAAACTGCGCAGTCGTCAGCAGGCCGAGGACCTCGCCCACGATGCCTTTGTCCGGGTATTGGAAAACCCGCGCGAGCAGGTCGAGCAGCCGCGCGCCTACCTGCACCAGACCGCACGCAACCTGGCCGTAGATGGCTTGCGCCGCGAAGACCGCCGCCAGGCGCTGGCGCTGGAAGCCATCGACAATGGCACCACCGGCAGCGATGACCCGGAGGCCTATGTGCATGCGCTGGAACTGGCCGACAGCGTCGAGCGGGCGCTGGCCGAGTTACCGCTGAACTGCCGCCAGGTGTTCATCTGGCAGAAGCTCGAGGGCCTGACCCAGGCCGAGATCGCCGAGCGCATGGGGTTGAGCAAGAACATGGTCGAAAAGTATATGATCCGCACGCTCCGGCATTTGCGTGAGCACCTGGATGTGTCGGCATGAAGCGTCAGGAGACCTTTTCGATGAAACAGCACGGTACTGATACCGTCCGCGAGCAGGCGGCCGCATGGTTTGCCCGCGTGCAGGATGCGCCTCGGGATGCCGGGCTGCAAAAACAGTTGCGCGCCTGGTTGGCCAGCGACGAGCGCCACCGTCAGGAGTACCAGCACCTCAGCCGTGTGTGGCAGGCCGCCAACTTCATTCCACGCCAACGCCTTGAAGCGTTGTGCCAACCGGGCCCGGTGCAGCAGTTGCCACGTCGGCGTTTCATGCGTCAGGCCCTGGCCGCCAGTGTGGCGGTGTTGGCACTGGGGCTGGGCTGGGGCGGCTGGCACTATCAACAACTGAATCACCAAGCCAGCGTGCAGACTGCCTTCAATGAGCGCCGCCAGGTCGAATTGCCGGATGGCTCGCAACTGGAGCTCAATGGCAGTACACAGTTGCAGGTCGAGTTCAGCGCTGGCCAGCGGCATATCCGCCTGAATGCCGGCGAGGTGATGTTCAGCGTCGCCCACGACAGTGCCAGGCCGTTTGTGGTGGACACAGCTCAAGGCCGTGTGACCGTGACCGGTACCCGCTTTGATGTGCGTCTGGACCCGGCCAGTACCCGTGTCGCGGTAGAGCAGGGTTCGGTGCGTGTGCAGGGCAAGGGCGCCGCCCTGGCGCAGCTTGCGGCTGGCCAGGGTTCGCACATAGATGCACAAGGCGCGGTGACCGCCCCCTACGCAGTCAATACGGCTGCCGTCACAGCGTGGCGCCAGGGCAAGCTGGTGTTCGACAACGCCACCCTCGCCGAAGTGGTGGCCGAAGCATCGCGCTACCGTAGCCAGCCGTTGCGCGTTGCCCCCGGTAAAGTCGCCCAGATGCGCCTTTCGAGTACCTTCAGCACCGACGACACCGACGCACTGTTGCGGGCCTTGCCGAGCATCCTGCCGGTGGCCATCAAGGCCCATGAAGATGGCTCCCGCGAAATAATCGCGAAATAGATTCAGGTTTTTTTTCGCTCGTTCGTCTTCCTCGCCAGCTGCAACTGCCAAGCATTTCCATTTGCATGCAGTTGGCGTTTATTCCGCATTCAGGAAGTTTCGACGACGTGAACAACAACAAGCCTTTAGTACGCTTGCGCGCCCTGTCGCTGGCCTTGGCGGTCAGCGCCGTGACTGTCAACAGCCAGGCCGCAGAGGCGGGCAAAACCCTCCAGATCCAGGCCCAACCGCTGGGTTCGGCACTGAACCAGCTCGGCCAGCAAACCAACCTGCAGCTGTTCTTCAGCCCCGAGCTGGTGGCGGGCAAACAGGCCCCGGCGGTGTCCGGCAACCTGGCGCCGGTGCAGGCGTTGCAACAGTTGCTGCAAGGCAGCGGGCTGACCTTCGAGATGTCCCAGGACACCGTGGTGGTAAAGCCGCTGCCGACGGCCCTCGACCTGGGCAGCGGCAGCCTGGAGCTGGCGCCCACCGACATCAAGGTGGTCGGTGACTGGTTGGGCGATGCCCAGCAAAGCGTGGTGCAGAACCACCCCGGCGCCCGCACCGTGGTGCGCCGCGAGGCAATGGTTGAGCAGGGCGCGATGAGCGTGCGCGACGTACTGCGTGGCATCCCGGGTGTACAGGTGCAGGACTCCAACGGTACCGGCGGCAGCGACCTGTCGCTGAACGTGGGCGTACGCGGCCTCACCTCGCGCCTGTCGCCACGCTCCACCGTATTGAACGACGGCATCCCGGCCGCCTTCGCGCCGTATGGCCAGCCACAGCTGTCGATGGCGCCGATTTCCTCAGGCAACCTGGACAGCATCGATGTGGTGCGTGGTGCCGGTTCGGTGCGCTATGGCCCGCAGAACGTGGGTGGGGTGATCAATTTCGTCACCCGGGCGATTCCGGAAAAGGCCTCGGCGGAACTGTCCACCACCCTTGAAACCTCCCAGCACGGCGGCTGGAAGCACACCGAGTCGGCCTTCGTCGGCGGCACGGCGGACAACGGCATGGGCGTGGCGCTGCTGTACACCGGGGTGAACGGCAACGGTTACCGTGAAAGCAATAATGGCAACGACATCGACGACGTCATCCTCAAGACCCACTGGGCGCCCACCGATGTCGATGAGTTCTGGCTCAACTTCCATTATTACGATGGCCGTGCCGACATGCCCGGCGGCCTGACCCAGGCGCAGTACGACAGCAACCCTTATCAGTCGCTGCGCGACTACGACTACTTCGCCGGCAGGCGCAAGGATGTGTCGTTCAAGTGGCAACGCCAGCTCGACGATGCCACCCAGTTCGAAGTACTGACGTATTACACCGACAGCTTCCGCGGCAGCGCCATCGCCTCGCGTGACATGAAGACCCTGTCCTCTTACCCGCGCAACTACCACACCTTCGCCATCGAGCCACGGGTGTCGCGCATCTTCTTTGCCGGCCCCACCACTCAGGAAGTCAGCGTGGGCTATCGCTACCTGAAGGAAGCGATGCGCGAACAGTCGACCCGCCTGGCGCTGATCGACAACGTGCCGACCGTGACCCCGACCTCTGACGGCCATGTGTTCCAGGACCGCAGCGGCGGCACGGAGGCCAGCGCGTACTACATCGACGACAAGATCGATGTGGGCAACTGGACCATCACGCCGGGCATCCGCTTCGAGCACATCAATACCGACTGGCGCGACCGCCCGGTGCTGGATGCCAACAACCGCCCGGTGGCGGAGAAGAAGCGCAGCATCACCAGTAACGAGCCACTGCCGGCCCTGAGCGTGATGTACCACATCTCCGACGCGTGGAAAGTGTTCGCCAACTACGAAACCTCGTTCGGGAGTTTGCAGTACTTCCAGCTGGGCCAAGGCGGTACTGGCAACAGCACGGCCAATGGCCTGGAGCCGGAAAAGGCCAAGACCTACGAAATCGGCACGCGTTATGACAATGGCGGTTTCGCGGGTGAACTGACCGCGTTCTACATCGACTTTGATGACGAACTGCAGTACATCAGCAACGACGTAGGCTGGACCAACCTCGGGGCGACCAAGCACCAGGGTATCGAGGCTTCGGTGCGTTATGACCTGGCTGGGCTGGACCCGCGCCTGGAAGGGCTTTCGGTGAATGGTGGTTACACCTTTACCCGGGCCACGTATGAAGGTGAAATCCCGGGCTTCAAGGGCCGTGACCTACCGTTCTATTCACGTCAGGTGGCCACCGCCGGCGTGCGTTACGCGGTTAACCGCTGGACCTGGAACCTGGACGCCTATGCCCAATCCAGGCAGCGCGCACCGGGGACCGGGATCAATGCCGATGGCAGCTTCAACGGCGACTACATCACCGAGCCGAGTGCGGATGGGCAGTATGGTGATATCCCGGGTTACGTGACCTGGCATGCCCGTGGCGGGTATGAGTTCGGGCCAGAGATGTCCAACCTGAAGCTGGCGGCGGGGGTGAAGAACCTGTTCGACAAGCAGTATTTCACCCGCTCCAGCGACAACAACGCCGGCCTCTATGTAGGTGAGCCGCGGACCTTTTATGTGCAGGCCAGCGTAGGGTTCTGACTGGAGATTGCTGGGGCGCGAAGCGCCCCCCGGCTTTCTACGAAACCACCGCTTCGGCTGGCGAGACGATGCTGGTCTTGGCCCCGCGCGATCTGCCCGAACTCAGGTACGCCGCAATCGACTCCTGCGTCACCTCGCCCAAAAACACCTGCTCGGCATCCAGCACCGGCAACCACGCCCGGTTGAACTCGTACATGCGCGACAGCAGGATGCGCAAATGTTCATCGTGCGACGCCGTGGCATTGAACGAACGCAGGAAGTCGCCACACGTCCCTTGCTGGCGGTGCATGTCACGTCGGCGCACATAGCCCAGTGCCTTGTTCTGTGCATCGGTCACCACGACATAGCGGCGGTCGTGCTCATCCAGCAGCTCGAGCGCATCGCTCACGGGGGTTTCCGGGCTCACCGACGGCGCGTTGTCCGCTGCATCCTCGGCGCGTACCAGCAGCAGGCGTTTGAGGGTGCTGTCCTGGCCAACGAAGTTGCTCACGAAGTCGTCCGCCGGGTGCGCCAGCAGGGTGTCGGGGTGGTCCAGCTGCAACAGTTTGCCGGCGCGGAAGATGGCAATCTTGTCGCCCAGCTTGATGGCCTCGTCAATGTCGTGGCTGACCATGATCACGGTCTTGTTCAGCGCCCGCTGCATCTCGAAGAACTCGTTCTGGATCATTTCGCGGTTGATCGGGTCGACCGCGCCGAACGGCTCGTCCATCAGCAATACCGGTGCTTCGGCCGCCAAGGCACGGATCACGCCGATCCGCTGCTGCTGGCCGCCGGACAGCTCGCGCGGGTAGCGCTGCAGGTACTGCTTGGGTTCGAGCTTGATCATGTGCATCAGCTCACGCGCCCGCTCGTGGCACTTTTGCTTGTCCCAGCCGAGCAGGCGCGGGACCACGGTGATGTTCTCCTCGATGGTCATGTTGGGGAACAGGCCAATCTGCTGGATCACGTAACCAATGCGGCGGCGCAGGGTGACCTCGTCCAGCCCGGTAGTGTCTTCGCCGTTGATGAACACCTGGCCGGAGGTAGGGGTGATCAGGCGGTTGATCATTTTCAGCGTGGTGCTCTTGCCGCAGCCCGAGGGGCCGAGGAACACGCAGATTTCGCCTTCATTGACGGTGAGGTTCACCGAGTCGACGGCTTTGACGTCCTTGCCGTTGACGTTGAAGGTTTTGCTGAGGTTCTTCAGTTCGATCATGAGCGCAGTCCTTCTGGAGTCAGGGCACGTTGCAGGGTTTGCAGCAGCAGGTCGGCGATGATCGCCAGCAGGCTGACCAGTACGGCGCCGACCAGCAGCATCGACATGTCGCTGCGGCTGATGGAGGTAAGAATGAGTACGCCCAGGCCGCCGGCGCCGATGGTGGCGGCAATGGTCATGACGCCGATGTTCATGACTACGGCAGTGCGTACACCGGCGAGGATTACCGGTACCGCGATAGGCAGCTCGACCATGCGCAGGCGTTGGCCGAAGGTCATGCCAATGCCGCGTGCGGCTTCCCGGATACCGGGCTCGACATTGGTCAGGGCCAGGTAGGTATTTCGCATGATCGGCAGCAGCGAGTACAGGAACACTGCAGTGATCGCGGGTAGTGGACCCAGGCCTTGGCCGAACTTGGAGTAGAACGGCAGCAGCAGGCCGAACAGGGCAATCGACGGGATGGTAAGCAGCACCGTGGCGCTGGCTTGCAGCGGCCCGGCAACAGCCGGGAAGCGGGTCATCAAGATGCCCAACGGTACGCCGACGAGGATGGCCAGGCTCACTGCAACGCCCACCAGCATGATGTGCTGCCAGGTCAGTTGCAGCACCTGGGCCCAGTCCAAGTGGCTGAAGGTATCGATCAGGTTCATGGCTGGCCCTCGCTGTTCAGTGGGTGCTCGCGCAGGAAGGTGGCGGCCACGGTGCTCGGGTTCTGGTGCTGGACGTCAACCTTGGCGTTGAGCTGGCGCATGGTTTCGTCGTCCAGTTGCTCGGCCAGTGGCTTGAGCAGGGCGGCCAGTTGCGGGTTGGCGTCGAGCACGGCTTTGCGCACCACAGGCGCGGCGGTGTAGTCGGGGAAGTAGTGCTTGTCGTCTTCCAGCAGCTTGAGGTTGAACGCACTCAGGCGGCCATCGGTGGTGTACACCAAACCGGCGAACACCTGGTTGTTGCGCATGGCGGTGTACACCAGGCCACCGTCCATCTGGCGGATGTTGCGCCGGTCCAGCGGCAAGCCGTACATCTCGCGCAGGCCAACCAGGCCGTCGGGACGGTTGGCGAACTCGGTGTCCAGCGCCACCAGGTGGTTGCGCGGGCTTTCGTCACGCAGTACCTGGTTGAGGTCGCTGATGGTGTTGACCTGCGGGTAGGCGTCGGCCACTTGCTTGGGCAGGCCCAGTGCGTAGGTGTTGCTGAACTTCGACGGGGTCAGCCAGATCAGGTCCTTCTTTGCATCCAGCTCTTTGACCCTGGCGAAGGTGGCTTCGGCACTGGGCATGCGCTCGTCGATGTGGTTGTAAGACACCAGCGAAACACCGGTGTATTCCCACATCAGATCAAGCTGACCGGTTTCCTGGGCCTGGCGCGCGATGTTACTGCCAAGGCCGGTGGTGACGCGCACGTCAAAGCCATTGGCGCGCAGGTATTGCGCAGTGATTTCGGCGAGCACAGTCTGCTCGGTGAACACCCGCGCGCCGATGCGCACCAGCGGTTTTTCCGCTGCCTGGGCAAATCCTGCGAACAGCAGGGCCGCGCCCAGCAGCAAGGCCATTCTCTTGTTCATAGGTTCCCTATCCTTGTTGGGCCAGGCCACGTTCCAGCCAGCGCTTGCTGGAGAAACTCACCGCCGCGTCCAGTACCAGCGCCAGCAGTGCGGTGCAGGCGGCACCCAGCAGCAGCTGTGGCTGGTTGTTCAGGGCGATGCCGGGGAAGATCAGGCTGCCCAGGCTGTTGGCGCCGATCAGGAATGCCAGTGGCGCGGTGCCCACGTTCAATGCCAGGGCCACACGTACACCCCCGACGATGATCGGCACGGCATTCGGTAGCTCCACCTGCCAGAGTTGCTGGCGCGGGGTCATGCCGATGCCGGTGGCGGCTTCCTTGAGCGAGGCGGGGACGTTTTTCAGGCCCTCGTAGGTGTTGCGCACGATGGGCAGGAGGGAGGCGAGGAACAGCGCGAAGATCGCAGGCCCGGCGCCTATGCCCAGGATACTGAGCGCGATGGCCAGAACGGCCAGGGGAGGGATGGTGTTGCCAACGTTGAAAAACTGCATGAAGCGTTCGGCTTTGTCGACCCGGTGCGGTCGACTGAGGGCAATGCCAGCCGGGATGCCCACGGCCAGCGCCGCCGCCATCGAAGCCAGCACCAGAACCAGGTGCGCTTGCAGGTAGAACCCAAGATCGTCGCGGTAACGCGCGATCGTGTCGATGCCGATCCAGTGGACCAGCAGGGCCAGGATGACGAGCACGGTGGCGCATCCCAACAGCCCTTTACCGTAGCGTTTAGCCACAGGCGGACTCCTTGTGTTGTCGGCGAGCACACTTCTTTTTTGCCGGCCAGTCCTGGCGGCGGTTGGTGTGTTCGCGAGTAGCAGCGTGACGCACGCCGAAGGCTGCGATCAGGCCATGAGCCGAACCCCGTCGGGCCCGAAAATGCTGATGAAACCAGTCCCCAACCGAAGCGGGTTGCAGGGGAATGGACGTCTCCGTGGGCGTAAAGGTTCCCATTTGAGGCGGCATTTGGCCAGCGTTAATCACTGGGTGTCAGGAATTTTGGCGAGAAAAAACAGCAGCTTAATGCGCTGCAGGCGTTGAAATAACTGCGCTTTGGCCATTTGTCGCGATAAAGCGATTGCCAGATGTTTTTTTTGCCATTGGGCTGGCCCTGTCGCCGGCAAGCCCGCTCCCACAGGTCTGCGCAAGGCTTGAAAACAGCGCAGGTCATTGTGGGAGCGGGTTCACCCGCGAGACGCCGGCGCAACTGCCGCTGATTCAGCAGATTTTGGTCCCAGCCCAACTTCAGGTATGATATCGCCCCTTTTTGAATCCCCCAGTCAGGCGATTTCCCATGACCAACCAGGCCGCCGAAGTCGCGAAGCGCCGCACTTTCGCAATCATTTCCCACCCCGACGCCGGTAAGACCACCATCACCGAGAAGCTGCTGCTGATGGGTAAGGCCATTGCCGTCGCCGGTACCGTGAAGTCGCGCAAGTCCGACCGCCACGCCACTTCCGACTGGATGGAAATGGAGAAGCAGCGCGGCATCTCGATTACCACCTCGGTGATGCAGTTCCCGTACCGCGAGCACATGATCAACCTGCTCGACACCCCCGGCCACGAAGACTTCTCGGAAGACACCTACCGCACCCTGACCGCGGTGGACTCGGCGCTGATGGTGCTCGACGGCGGTAAAGGTGTAGAGCCGCGTACCATCGCCCTGATGGACGTCTGCCGCCTGCGTGATACGCCCATTGTCAGCTTTATCAACAAACTCGACCGTGACATCCGCGACCCGATCGAACTGCTCGACGAGATCGAAGCCGTTCTGAAGATCAAGGCTGCGCCGATCACCTGGCCGATTGGTTGCTACCGCGACTTCAAGGGCGTGTACCACCTGCGCGGTGACTACATCATTGTCTACACCCCGGGCCACGGCCATGAGCGTACCGAGGTGAAGATCATCGAGAAGCTCGACTCCGATGAAGCCCGCGCGCACCTGGGTGACGAATATGATCGCTTCCTCGAGCAGCTTGAGCTGGTACAGGGTGCATGCCATGAGTTCGACCAGGACGAATTCATCAACGGCCAATTGACGCCCGTGTTCTTTGGTACGGCGCTGGGCAACTTCGGTGTCGACCATGTGCTCGATGCCGTAGTCGACTGGGCGCCACGCCCGCTGGCCCGGGTCGCCCACGAGCGTACCGTGGAGCCGGTGGAAGAAAAGTTCACAGGTTTCGTGTTCAAGATCCAGGCGAACATGGACCCGAAACACCGTGACCGTATCGCCTTCATGCGCATCTGTTCGGGCAAGTACGAAAAGGGCATGAAGATGCGCCACGTGCGTACCGGCAAGGACCTGCGCATCGGTGATGCGCTGACCTTCTTCTCCTCAGAGCGCGAGCAGCTGGATGAGGCCTTTGCCGGCGACATCATCGGCCTGCACAACCACGGTACCATCCAGATTGGCGACACCTTCACCGAAGGTGAGGCGCTGGGCTTCACGGGGATTCCGCACTTTGCCCCGGAACTGTTCCGCCGCGTGCGCCTGAAGGACCCGCTCAAGTCCAAGCAGCTTCGCCAGGGCCTGCAGCAGCTGGCCGAAGAAGGCGCGACCCAGGTGTTCTTCCCCGAGCGCAGCAACGACATCATCCTCGGTGCGGTGGGTGTGCTGCAGTTCGATGTGGTCGCCAGCCGCCTGAAGGAAGAGTACAAAGTCGAATGCGCCTACGAGCCGATCACCGTGTGGTCGGCGCGCTGGATCAGCTGTGACGACAAGAAGAAGCTCGAGGAATTCCAGACCAAGGCCATGGAAAACCTGGCTATCGACGGTGGCGGGCACCTGACCTACCTGGCGCCAACCCGGGTCAACCTGGCGCTGATGGAAGAGCGCTGGCCGGATGTGAAATTCCGCGCTACTCGCGAACACCACTGATTTCCAGAGCTGGCTGCTGACCCTGTGGGAGCGGGTTCACCCGCGAATGCGATGTTGAATTTACCGACGCATTCGCGGGTGAACCCGCTCCCACAGGGACCGCACTACGGCCGCGCTCAGTTTCCGGCTTTGATACTGGTCCAGATCCGGGTGCGAATGCGGTCGATCTTCGCTGGCATCGCTTCCAGCGCATACAATTTACCCATCATGTCTTCGCTCGGGTAAATCATCGTATTGCCCTTCATTGCCGGCTCCACCAGCCCGTCCGCCTTCAGGTTACCGTTGGCGTACTGCACATGGTTGCTGATGTTGGCCATCACCTCTGGTTGCAGCAGATAGTTCATGTAGGCATACCCGGCTTTTTCGTCCGGCGCATCGGCCGGCATGGCCACCATGTCAAACCACATGGGCGCGCCTTCCTTGGGTATCGAGTAGCCCACCTTCACCCCGTTGTTCGCTTCTTCGGCACGGTTTTTCGCTTGCAGCACATCCCCTGAGAAACCCACCACCACACAGATATCGCCATTGGCCAGGTCGCCGGTGTACTTGGACGAATGGAAGTAGCTGATGTACGGCCGCACC
The DNA here is from genome assembly GCF_017875165.1 of Pseudomonas sp. PvP089. Classification (NCBI taxonomy): domain Bacteria; kingdom Pseudomonadati; phylum Pseudomonadota; class Gammaproteobacteria; order Pseudomonadales; family Pseudomonadaceae; genus Pseudomonas; species Pseudomonas sp. PvP089. Next base: position 5,356,356 of record NZ_JAGGME010000001.1, on the reverse strand, counting down.
TGCATCAGCAGGGCCTTGGCCTTTTCGTAGTCCGCCGGGTTCTGGCTGTGGTGCGGCAGGCCCAGGTAGTGCAGGGCAATCGGCAGCAGTTCGGGGCCGTTGTCCAGCACGGCGACGCCACAGCTTTTCAGCTTGCTCATGTACTCGGGCTTGAAGATCAGGTCCCACGAATCCACCGGCGCGTTGTCGCCGAGCACCGCCTTGACCTTGTCGATGTTGTAGCCAATGCCGGTACTGCCCCACAGGTACGGGAAGCCGTACTGGTTGCCGGGGTCGTTTACCTCCAGTGCCTTGAGCAGCACCGGGTTGAGGTTTTGCCAGTTGGGCAGCTGCGACTTGTCCAGCTTCTTCAGGGCCTTGCCCTGGATCTGCCGTGCCATGAAGTGGTTGGAGGGGAACACCACATCGTAGCCGGAGTTGCCGGTCATCAGCTTGCCGTCGAGGGTTTCGTTGCTGTCGTACACATCGTAGGTGGGCACGATGCCACTGGCTTGCTGGAAGTTCTTCAGCGTGTCGGGGGCGACGTAGCTGGACCAGTTGTAGATTTTCACCGTTTCGGCGGCGTTGGCCACACTGGCGGCCAGCATCAGAGGAGCGAGAAGGAGCGTGCGCATGTCGGGTTTACCTTGCTTTGTCTGTTGTTATCGAAGGCAGGCGATCAGCGGATCAGAAGATAAGTACGTAGGTCTTGCGCACGGTCTCCTGGATGTCCCAGGTGCCTGTGCTGTTGGCCGGTAGCATCAATGCGTCTCCGGCTTCTATGACCAGGGGTTCGCCACCGTCAGGGGTGAAGGTGCAGCGGCCCTTGATGAAATGGCAGAACTCCTGTTGCACGATCTGCCGCCGCCAGCGCCCGGGGGTGCACTCCCAGATGCCGGTCTCGACGCCATCACTGCGTTCCACGCAGGTGACAGACGTTACAGCCACGGGGTCGCCAAGTGGCACCGCGACCGGGTTGGAGCTGTCGAGCACAGCGCTGTCGGTGTTCTTGAACTGGGTGATGCTCATGACCGGTGGATCCTGTGCAGTTGATAAGGGAAGTCAGTGCATGAAGCCTTCCATGAAGTCCGCAAGCGAGCTGGCCAGGCGCCGCCTCCACGGCGCGCTGGCGGGATTGGCGAGGGTGCGGTCCTCGTGGACGAAGCTTTGGATGATCGCGTTGTAGCCCAGCCAGCGGCAGGGCTCGGGCGGCCAGCTGGCCAGGCTCGAAACCGGGCGGTTGTCCAGTACCCAAGGTTGTGCCGTCAGTTCGTTGTGCTGGTTAAGGATCAGCGCGGCCAGGGTGCGCCCGCCCAGGTTGGTGGCACCGACGCCTTCGCCACCGTAGCCACCGGCCAGGGCAATGCCGCGCTGGCGGTCGCAGAGCATGTGCGGGCGGAAGCGCCGCGCCATGCCCAGGTTGCCGCCCCAGGAGTGAGTGATGCGCACATGCTTGAGCTGGGGGAACAGCTCGCTGAACAGGTAGCGGCGCAGTTCGATTTCGTGCGCTTGGAGGTTGAAGTTTTCGCGCAGGCGGCCACCGAAACGGTAACCACCGCGTGCGCCGAATACCAGGCGGTTATCGGCAGTACGCTGGCCGTAGGTGACCTGCCTGCTGCTCTCGCTGAAGGCTTGGCCCTGGCTCAGGCCGATCTGCTCCCAGGTGGCCTCCGGCAGCGGTTCGGTGGCCACCAGCAAGCTCTGCACAGGCAACTGGTGCTTGCCCAGCGGCGGCAGGCTGGCCGCATAGCCTTCAACAGCGGGCACCATCCACTGGCAGCGAATGCGCGCCAGCGGGGTGCGCACTTCGCCGGGCTGCCAATCGATTGCAGGGGTGTTTTCGTAGATCGGCACACCCAGCGCTTCGACCGCGCGCGCCAGGCCGCGCACCAGCTTGGCCGGCTGGATGGTTGCGGTGTGCGGGCTGTAGATGGCGCCAAACGCATTGCTGACCCGCAGCTGGCTGCCCAACTGCTCGGGGCGTAGCCAGCGGTAGTCATCCTCGGTCATGCCTTGGCGATACAGGTCGTCGAGGTAGGCGCGCAGGCTGCGCTCCTGCTCCGGGTAGCGTGCCGCGCAGTACAGCACACCCCCTTTGCGGTAGTCGCAGTCGATGCCTTCGCGCTGCAGCACTGCGTGTACTTCATCGGGTATGCCGTGCAGCAGGTCGATGCTGGCGCGGCGCTGTTGGGGCGACAGGGTGGCCAGCAGGCGGTCTTCGCCCAACAGGTTGCCCATCAGCCAGCCGCCATTGCGCCCAGAGGCGCCGAAACCGGCAATGTTGGCGTCGATGACCACGATGTTCAGCTGTGGCGCCTGGCGCTTGAGGTAGTAGGCGGTCCACAGGCCTGTGTAGCCGGCGCCGATAATGCACACATCCGCGTGCAGGTCTTCGCGCAGGGCCGGGCGGGCGCACAGTGGCTCGTCGAGCTGGTCCATCCACAGGCTTATCGTGCGCAGGGGTTGCATCGGGTTCGACTCCACATCCGTCAAGGTCTGTGGGTGATCCTAGTGATGTGGGCCGGCCGCTGTCTTACGTGCGTGCACGCAGGGAAAATTGCTTCAGGTAAGCCTTGGGTGTGAACCCGGTGTGTTCACGGAAGCACTTGTAGAACGCCGACAGCGAGTTGAAGCCGGCGCTGAAGGCCAGCTCATCGATCGTCGCTTCGACGCTGTCATCGTCAAGGCTGGCCATCAGGTGCTGCAGGCGGGCCTGGTTGACGTAGCGGTAGAAGCTTTGCCCCAGCACCTGGTTCAGCAGGTAGGAAATCTGGTTGCGGCTGTAGCCACTGGCGTCGGCGACTTGCTGCAGGTTCAGTTCTGCGTCCAGGTAGGGGCGCTTGCGCTGGAAGTAGTGCTCCAGGTCCTGGGCCATGGTCGACAACTGCCGGGGTGACAGGCCCAGGCGACTGGTTGCCGGGCGCGGGCCTGCGCTGGCGTGGCGGGTGCCGTTGTGGCGGACCAGCGTGGCGTATTCGTTGACCTGCCAGATAAGCCCGTCCTTGACGGTGATCGCTTCGCTGGACTTGAACGCTACCAGGCCGTCACCGCCCTGGACCGTGACCTGGTACTGGATGAACGCTGTGCAGCCGTCGACGCGGATGCGGTCGCTGTGGACGATGTCTTCGCCGGCCTCATGGGGCAGGCAGGCGCGGACGTAGTCGCGCAGCTCCTGGTAGCCGAGCACGCGGTTCTGGAAGAAGTCGTGGTACTGGATGTCAGGGTGGTAGAGCGCCATCACGCCGTCTAGATCGCGGTGCTTCCAGCACAGGTGATAGCGCAGCACCGTGTCTGCGGTAATCGGGGTGTGGGCAGGGCCATCAGGGAGCGTCATGGGTGAATGATGCCTCGTCGCCAAGTTTGCGACAAGAATGCAGAACACCTGATGCACAGGGCCCAGTCGCGCAATTTGCACGATTCAAAATTAATCCGTTTTTCCAACTCATTGTTTTTCAATGGGTTAATTTTTTGTCACAACTGGCACAGCCGCTGCAAAGGTTACTGCGCGAATGGACTTGTCGCTAACCACTTAAGGCGAAAACATCATGATCACCCCTGCCGACTATCCCGCTGTCGATTCACAAAGCCGCTCAGGTGTCTCCTGGGCTGCGATCTTCGCTGGCGCCGCTACTGCAGCTGCCTTGTCTCTGATCCTGGTGGTCCTTGGTGCAGGGCTTGGCTTTGCAGCCACTTCACCTTGGGCAGACGAGGGGGCGAGTGCAAAAGCCTTGGGCATTTCCACCATCGTATGGCTGCTGCTGACGCAGATCATCGCTTCGGGCCTGGGTGGCTACATTGCCGGCCGGCTGCGGGTGAAATGGGCCAACCTGCATGGCGATGAAGTGTATTTCCGCGATACCGCGCATGGTTTCCTGTCCTGGGCCGTAGCAACTCTGGTGGCTGCCATGTTGGTGCTGGGTGCTGCGGGCAACCTGGTGGGTGCTGGTGCCAGTGCAGCTTCGCAGGCGGCTACCGTATCGGCCGCTGCCGGTGGTGCCGCGGCGTCCGGTGACAACAACGATTCGATGGGCTATTTCGTCGATAGCCTGTTCCGTGGGGATGGCCCGGCGCCGGTCAGCGAGGATGCAGCCAATGGCGTGGCCGCACGCATCCTGGCCAAAGGCATTGCCAGCGATGGTGCGCTGCCTGCCGAAGACCGTACCTACCTGGCGCAGCTGGTGGCCCAGCGTACGCGCTTGACCCAGGCCGAAGCCGAAGCCCGTGTCGATCAGGTGATGGGCCAGGTGCAACAGCTGAAGCTGAAGGCCAAGCAAGCCGCTGATACCGCCGCCAAGGTCGCTGCCTGGACAGCGCTGTGGACCTTCGTCGCGCTGCTGTGTGGCGCCTTCTTCGCCAGCCTTGCAGCGCTCTACGGTGGTCGCCGCCGTGACCAGGTGCAGTGGCTGGAAGGCGAATACGTAGCCCATCGCACCATTCAACGTTAAGCAAGGAGAACTGACATGCGCTCGATACTGCTCTGGATGCTTGGTGTACCGATCCCGGTCATCATCCTGATTGCCATTTTCATGCATTGACCGAGAGGGCCGCTTTGCGGCCCATTCGCAGCACAAGGCTGCTCCTACAGACGACCGCGATATCCCCTGTTATCGCGGTCCCTTGCAGGAGCAGCCTTGTGCTGCGAATGGGGCGTAGAGCGCCCCCGGTCATCTACAGGAACTGCTCGGCATAGTGGCAAGCCACCTGTCGGCTACTCACCTGCCGCAACGCTGGCACCTCCTTGGCACAGCGTTCCGTCGCATACGGGCAGCGCTTGTGAAACGCACACCCATCTGGCGGGTTCAACGGGTTGGGCAGCTCCCCGACAATGCGGATCTTCGGCTTCAGCGGATCCGGGTGAATGGCAGGTGTTGCCGACAGCAGCGCCTGGGTATAGGGATGCAGCGGCCGCTCGTAAATATCCGTTTTCGGCCCCATCTCTGCCGGCCGCCCCAGGTACATCACCAGTACGTGATCGGCCACATGCCGCACCACCGCCAGGTTGTGCGAGATGAACACGTAGGCGGTGTTGAACTCCTTCTGCAAATCCATGAACAGGTTCAGTACCTGTGCCTGGATCGACACATCCAATGCCGAGGTCGGCTCGTCCGCCACCAGCACTTTTGGCTGCAGCATCATCGCTCGGGCCAAGGCGATGCGCTGGCGCTGACCCCCTGAGAACATGTGCGGGTAGCGCTGGTAGTGCTCGGGTCGCAAGCCCACCTGCTCCATCATTTTTTGCACTTTCTCGCGCCGCTCGGCTTTGCTCAGCGAGGTGTTGATCAGCAGCGGCTCGGCCAGCTGGTCACCAATTTTCTGCCGTGGGTTGAGCGAGGCGTAGGGGCTCTGGAACACCATCTGCACGTCGCGCCGCAGTTGCTTGCGCTCAGCCTTGCTGGCGCCGTTCACCTCGGTGCCGGCAATTTGCAGCGAGCCGGACGACGGCTCTTCGATCAGGGTCAGGGCGCGGGCCAGGGTGGACTTGCCGCAGCCCGACTCGCCGACCACCGCCAGGGTCTTGCCGGCTTCCAGTTCGAACGATACGCCATTCAGCGCACGGACCAGGGCGTGCCCTTTGAACAGGCCGCGGGAGACTTCGTAATGCCGGGTAAGCTCGCGCGCAGATAGAACGACGGCCATCACGCCACCTCCTGGTTCAACGGGTAGAAACAACGCACCAGGCTGTGAGCCTGGGGATCGAGGGGAGGGCGCTGGCGCCGACAGTTTTCCTGCACATAGGGGCAGCGCGGCGACAACAGGCAGCCGACGGGGCGGTCGTAGCGGCCAGGGACGATGCCAGGCAGGGTGGCCAGGCGCTCGGCGCCGATGCTGTGCTCGGGGATCGCCGCCAGCAGGGCTTCGCTGTAGGGGTGGGCGGGCACGTCGAACAGCGTCGGCACCTGGCCCACCTCGACGGCTTCGCCTGCGTACATCACGCATACCCGCTTGGCCGTTTCGGCGACCACGGCGAGGTCGTGGGTGATCAGGATGAGCGCCATGTTGCGCTCCTTCTGCAGGTTGACCAGCAGCTCCATGATCTGCGCCTGGATGGTCACGTCCAGTGCGGTGGTCGGCTCGTCGGCGATCAGCAGCTTGGGCTCGCCGGCAATGGCCATGGCAATCGCCACACGCTGGCTCATGCCGCCAGACAGCTGATGCGGATAGGCATCCAGGCGGCTTTGCGCAGCTGGGATCTCGACCTTTTTCAACAGCTCAAGGGCACGCTGGCGCGCGGCCTTGCCCGTCAGGCCCAGGTGCTGGCGCAGCACTTCTTCGATCTGGTAGCCCACGGTATAGCTGGGGTTGAGGGCGGTCATCGGGTCCTGGAAGACCATGGCGATGTCCTTGCCCACCACCTTGCGCCGCTGGCGGCCGCTGAGCTTGAGCATGTCGATGCCGTCGAAACGGAGGGCGTCGGCGGTGATGCGCCCGGGGGCGTCGATCAGGCCCATCAAGGCCATCATGGTCACGGATTTGCCCGAGCCGGATTCGCCGACGATGGCCAGGATCTCGCCAGCCTCCACCGACAGGTCCAGGCCATCGACGACAGGTACGGCATTGGCGTCGCCGAAGCGCACGTTCAGGTTGTTGATCTGCAACAGTGACATGGCGTTCTCCTCAGGCGGCGTTCTTGAGTTTCGGGTCCAGCGCATCGCGCAGGCCGTCGCCCATCAGGTTGATTGCCAGCACACTGAGCAGAATGGTCAGGCCGGGCAGGCTCACCACCCACCAGGCGCGCTCGATATAGTCACGGGCCGAAGCCAGCATGGTGCCCCACTCCGGGGTGGGTGGTTGCACGCCCAGGCCCAGGAAGCCCAACGCGGCAGCATCGAGGATCGCTGAAGAGAAGCTGAGGGTAGCCTGCACGATCAGTGGCGCCATGCAGTTGGGCAGCACGGTGACGAACATCAGCCGTGGCAGCCCGGCACCCGCCAGGCGTGCGGCGGTGACGTAGTCGCGGTTCAGTTCAACCATTACCGCAGCCCGGGTCAGGCGCACGTAGGAGGGCAGTGAGACGATGGCGATGGCGATTACCGTGTTGATCAGGCCTGGGCCGAGGATGGCGACGATGGCCACGGCCAGCAGCAGGGAGGGCAGGGCCAGCATCACATCCATCAGGCGCATGATCGATGGGCCGAGGATGTGCGGGAAGAAGCCGGCCAGCAGGCCCAGCAGGATGCCCGGGATCAGCGACATCACCACCGACGACAGGCCGATCAGCAGCGACAGCCGCGCCCCCTGTATCAGGCGCGAAAGCAGGTCGCGGCCCAGTTCGTCGGTGCCGAGGATGAACTGCCAGGTGCCGCCTTCCAGCCATACCGGCGGGGTCAGCAGGAAGGCGCGGTACTGCTCGCTCGGGTCATGCGGGGCGACCCACGGCGCGAACAGTGCACAGAACACCACCAGGCACATGAAGGCCAGGCCCATCACTGCGCCTTTGTTGCGCGCAAAGGCTTGCCAGAATTCTTTGTACGGCGAGGGGTAGAGCAGGCTCTGGTCCACCGGGCTGGCCGGCGACACGGATTTTGCAATCGGGCTAGTCATGGCGAAGGCCTCAGCGCTGATGACGGATGCGTGGGTTGGCCAGGCCGTAGAGGATGTCCACGACGAAGTTGACCAGGATTACCAGGCAGGCGATCAACAGGATGCCGTTCTGGACCACGGGGTAGTCACGGGCACCGATGGCTTCGATCAGCCACTTGCCGATGCCCGGCCAGGAAAAGATGGTTTCGGTCAGCACCGCACCGGCCAGCAGCGTGCCGACCTGCAGGCCGAACACGGTCAGCACCGGAATCAAGGCATTGCGCAGGCCGTGCACGAACACCACGCGGGCCGGCGACAGGCCTTTGGCGCGGGCGGTGCGGATGTAGTCTTCGCGCAGTACTTCAAGCATCGACGAACGGGTCATGCGGGCGATGACTGCCAGCGGGATGGTACCCAGCACGATGGCCGGCAGGATCAGGTGCATCACCGCGTCCTTGAAGGCGCCTTCTTCGTCGCTGAGCAGGGTATCGATGAGCATGAAGCCGGTTTTCGGCTCAATGTCGTAGAGCAGGTCGATGCGCCCGGACACTGGGGTCCAGCCCAGGCTCACCGAGAAGAACATGATCAGGATCAGGCCCCACCAGAAGATCGGCATCGAGTAGCCGGCCAGGGAAATGCCCATCACCCCGTGGTCGAACAATGAACCGCGCTTGAGCGCGGCGATCACCCCGGCCAGCAGGCCGACGATACCGGCGAACAGCAGGGCGGCGAAGGCCAGCTCCAGGGTGGCCGGGAACAGGGTGAGAAACTCGGTCCACACGCTTTCGCGGGTGCGCAGCGATTCGCCGAGGTCACCCTGGGCCAGCTTGCCGACATAGTCCAGGTACTGGACCGGCAGTGGCTTGTTCAGGCCCAGGCGCTCCATGGCCTGGGCGTGCATTTCGGGATCGACCCTGCGCTCGCCCATCATGACTTCCACCGGGTCGCCGGGGATCAGGCGTATGAGCGCAAAGGTCAGCAAGGTGATGCCGAAAAAGGTCGGTATCAGCAGGCCAAGGCGCCGGGCAATAAAACTCAACATTGTCGGGGTTACCTCATCAGGCCGCGGGGCGATCAGCCCGGTACGGCAATGCCGCCGGTCCCCGTGTGGGTTGCCGGCGGTCGTTGTTGTTCTACTTCACCTTGGTGGTGGCGAAGTTATTGTTGGTCAGAGGGCTGATCACGTAGCCCTCCACGTTGTCACGCATGGCGGTGAACATCTTTGGATGGGCCATGCTGATCCAGGGTTGGTCGTCATCGTACACCTTCAATGCCTCGCTATAGAGCCTTGCGCGCTCGTCGTTGTCGACCACCTCGCGGGCACGGGTGATCAGCTCCTGGAATTTCGAGTTGCACCAGCGGGCGTAGTTCTCGCCGGTTTTGGCGGCGTCGCAACTGAGCAGCGGGGTGAGGAAGTTGTCGGGGTCGCCGTTGTCGCCAGCCCAGCCGGTGGACACGAGGTCGGCCTCGCCATTTTTTGCACGGCGCAGCATTTCGGCCCATTCCATCACGCGGATATCCAGCTGCAGGCCGATCTGCTTCAGGTCGGCCTGCAGCATCTCGGCCGACAGGCGCGGGTTAGGGTTGGTCATGCCACCGCCGTTGCGGGTAAACAGTGTGATCACCGTGCCTTCCGGTACGCCAGCTTCCTTGAGCAGGGCGCGTGCCTTTGCGAGGTCGCGGGGCGGGTTCTGGTTGGCGGTGTTGAAGCCAGGCATGGTCGGTGGGTAGGGGTTCACACCCACCAGCGCGTTGCCTTTGCCGAACAGCTGGTCGACATGAGTCTGCCGATCGAACGCCATATTGATGGCTTTGCGCACGCGTACATCGCTGAGGTATTTGTGCTCGGTATTCATGGCGATGTAGCCGGTGACAAGCGCTTCGATTTCGGCGACCTTGAGTTTCGGGTCGGCCTTGATCGATGGCACGTCATCCGGCTTGGGGTACAAGGCGACCTGGCATTCGTTGGCGCGCAGCTTCTGCAGGCGCACGTTGCTGTCGGTGGCGATGGCGAACACCAGCGCGTCGGCCGGCGGTTTGCCGCGGAAGTAGTCTGGGTTGGGTTTGAAGCGGACCTGCGCATCCTTGTTGTAACGCTGGAAGATGAACGGGCCGGTGCCGACCGGCTTACTGTTCAGCTCGGCGGTTTTACCGGCCCTGAGCAACTGGTCACCGTACTCGGCGGAGTAGATCGAGGTGAAGCCCATGGCCATGTCATGCAGGAACGGTGCTTCCGGCCGGGCCAGGGTGATCACCACGGTGTGGTCGTCGGTCTTGATCACCGATTTGAGCAGCTGCTTGAAGGCCATGCTTTCAAAATACGGGTAGCCGACGCTGGTTTTGTCGTGCCACGGGTGGTGCGGGTCAAGCTGGCGGTTGAGGCTCCACAACACATCGTCGGCGTTGAAGTCGCGGGTCGGCTCGAAGTAGTCGGTGGTGTGGAACTTCACCCCTTGGCGCAGATGGAAGGTGTAGGTCAGCCCGTCTGGCGAAATGTCCCAGCGCTCGGCCAGGGCCGGCTGGACGTCGGTGGTGCCTGGTTTGAAGTCGACCAGGCGGTTGAACAGTGTCTCGGACGTCGCATCAAGTGTGACCGCGGTGGTGTACTGGACAACGTCGAACCCTTCCGGGCTGGCCTCGGTACAGACCACCAGCGGTTTGGCTGCCAGCTGCGTTGCGCTGCCCAGCACCAGCGTGGCGAGGGCAAGGCGTAACGGTAGCGATTTGATGAAAGCGCTCTGCATGGGTTGAACACTCCCTGCTTTTGCATTGATTCCAGCGTAGCCGCCACGGCCCGCTGCGAAGGGGGCCGTGGCGCCAGCGGTCAAAGAATGTTGAATGGAATGGTGGTAACCACCCGGAACTCGTCCAGGCTGCCGTCACCCTGTGCCTTGCTGGCGCGGTGGGTGGTGTAGGTCGCGCGGATGCTGGTGTCTCTCAGCGGCCCGCTCTGCACCGCGTAGCTGGTGCCGATGCCCCACTCGTAGTGGGTTTCGCCGTTCAGGCCATTCACGTCGTAGGCGGTGCCGCGGTAGTGAGTGCCGTCAATGCCCCAGCCGCGTGCGTTGTACAGGTTGAACTTCAGCCCTGGCACGCCGTAGGGCGCCATGTTCAATACATAGGAAAGCTGCAGCGACTTCTCGTTGGGGCCGTTGAAGTCCGACAACAACGAGTTGGCCAGGTAGATGCCGTTGGTTTCGTGCAGGTAGTCGAAGTATTCGTTGCCGTTCACCTGCTGCCACGAGGCGCTGAGGGTATGGGCCTGGTGGGTCAGGCCGAGCGACAGGCTGTAGGTGTCGTTGTCGATCTTGCCCATTTTCTGGCTGCCGGCATCGACGGTCTTGTAGTAGTTAAGGCCGGTGCTCAGGCTGAGCACTGCGCTGTCGCCGAGCACGTGGTTGGCGCCGAAGTAGTACTGGTTCCAGAAGTCGTCTACCTGGGTGGCATACAGGCTGGTACTCAGGCTTTTGAACGGCTGGTAATTGATGCCGGCAGTGCTGGCGCGGTCGGTTTCCACGCCGGTGGCGCCGTATTCGCTGCGAAACTTGCTAAGGCTTTGTTCGGTGCGTGGCGAAACGCGGTCGAAAGTGCCCAGATCGAGGCTCAGGTTGTCGAACTCGGCGCTGTGCAGGAACGCGCCCTGGAAGCTCGATGGCAGGGCGCGGTTGCCGATGTAGGCGATCATGGGCGTGTCCACCGACTGGCGGCCAAGGGTAAGGGTGGTGTTGGACACGCGCGCCTTGATGTTGCCCAGGCCCAGTTTGCTCCACTGGCCGACGGGGTCGCCATCGCTGTGGGTGAGGGTGCGGTTGTTGGGGCCGGCAATCGCTTCGCGGCTCTGCTGCAGGGCGATGGCGTTATAGCCAGCGGCCTCGACAGCGAAACCCACGGTGCCTTGGGTGAAACCGGAGCTGTAGTTGAGGATGGTGCCCTGCAGCCAGTTTTCCCGGCTGTGGGTGGGGTGGCGGGTGCCGTCGCTCTTGTAGTACTTCCACAGCGGGGCGCGTGCAGCGCGTTCGCGGGCGTACCAGTTGCGGGTGCTGCCGGACAGGCTCTGGCCGTCGATGAAGCCGCTGGCTTGCGCCTGCGCGCTGCTGCCTTTGAGGGTGAGCGGAATGTAGTCCTGGCTTTGCGGATCGGCCTGGGCCACGGTGGAAAATGCACTGATGGATAAGGCCAGTGCGCTCAGGGTTGGTACTTTCAAGGTTGAAGCTCCCATTGCTTTCTAGTTATTGCCGGCCTTGTGGGCCGGGTTTTTTGCTGCGGTGTTGCCAGAGTTGCCCGGGGTCGCCGGGCTAAAAGGGGGCGTTGTGTTGCCTGTGCTGGCCTTTTGGCGGGCAAGCCCGCTCCCACAGATAGGGCGCAAGGTCCGAACCTGTAGAGATCCTGCGGGAGCGGGCTTGCCCGCGAAGAGGCCGGTATTGGCTAACGCTTAATCAACACTCACACCGGAAAAATCATTGCGCCCAAACGGGCTGACCTTGAACTCAGAAACCTTGATGCTGAGCGGCTGGTTAACTGTGGAATGCGCCACCGGCGTAATCGGCACCTGCTGTTTGAGCCGTTGCTGGGCCTGCCGGTACAGCGCACTGCGCTGCGGTTGGTCTGTGACCTGCTTGGCCTGCTTGACCAGGCTGTCGTACTGCGGGTCGCACCACAGCGAGTAGTTGTTGCTGCCGATGGCATCGCAGCTGTACAGGGTGCCTAGCCAGTTGTCCGGGTCACCGTTGTCGCCGGTCCAGCCAATCAGGGCGATGTCGTGCTCGCCGCTTTTCATGCGCTTGAGGTACTCGCCCCATTCGTAACTGACGATGCGCACCTTGAACCCGAGTTTGTTCCAGTCTGCCTGGAGCATTTCGGCCATCAGCTTGGCGTTGGGGTTGTAAGGGCGTTGCACCGGCATGGCCCAAAGGGTGACTTCGGTGCCAGGTTTGACGCCGGCCTGCTGCAGCAGCTGCCTGGCCTTTTGCGGGTCGTAGGGCGCGTCTTTGAGGCTTTCGTCATAGGACCACTGGGTCGGTGGCATGGCGTTGACTGCCAGTTGGCCGGAATCCTGATACACCGCCTGGAGTATGGCTTTCTTGTTCACAGCCATGTCCATCGCCTGGCGCACCTCCAGCCGGTCGAACGGTGGGTGCTGGGTGTTGTAGGCGATGTAGCCGAGGTTGAAGCCTGGTTGCTGCAATACCCGCAGCGAGCTGTCGGCCTTGAGCGCTGGCAGGTCGGCCGGGCGAGGGTGCAGGGTGACCTGGCATTCGTTGCGGCGCAGTTTCTGGATGCGTACCGAAGGGTCGATGTTGATCGAGAACACCAGGTTGTCGATTTTCACCTCATCCGGCGCCCAGTACTCCTTGTTGCCTTTGTAGCGGATCTGCGAATCCTTCTGATAACGCTGGAACACGAACGGCCCGGTGCCGATGGGCTGCTGGTTGATGTCGCTCGGTCTTGCGCTGGCCATCAGTTGCCCGGCGTATTCGGCGGAGAGGATGGAGGCGAAGCTCATGGCCAGGTTCTGGATGAACGCGGCATCGACCGTGTTCAGGGTGAATGCCACAGTCAGCGGGTCGATTTTCTCGACATGGGCGATGTTCTTGTCCAGGCCCATGCTGATGAAGTAAGGAAACTCGGTAGGGTAGGCCTGGCGGAACGGGTGGCCTTTGTCGAGCATGCGGTTGAAGGTGAACAGCACATCGTCGGCGTTGAAATCGCGGCTTGGGGAGAAGGCCTTGTTGCTGTGGAACTTCACCCCTTCACGCAGGTGGAAGGTATAGCGCAAGCCATCGTCGGATACTTCCCAGCGGGTTGCCAGGGCAGGGTGCACGGCAGTACCACCACGCTCGAACTCGACCAGGCGGTTGTAGATCGGCTCGGCGGCGTCGTTGTCGGTGGCGCTGGTGTACTGGGCGGTGTCGAAGCCGGCGGGGCTGCCCTCGGAGCAAAACACCAGGTTGTTCGCCAACAGGGCCGGGGATTGGCTCATCAGGCCCAGGGCCAGCAAGGTTGAAAGACGGGTCGCGTGACGCATGGCAAGTCCTTTTTCAGCTGTTTGCGCCGCCTCGGGGTGCGAATGGCGGCAACAGTTCGCCCACCCCGCAGCGGATAGCCGCGGGACGACATGAAGAGGGGGAAGGGGGCAAGGCACCCGCCAGATGGCGGGTGCTGGGGTTACCCTATTTGTCCACGCTTACGCCATAGAAGGCGTTCAGCGCAAACGGGCTGATCTTGAAGTCCTTCACTTTGGCGCTCATGGGCTGATACACGGTGGAGTGGGCGATCGGGGTAATCGGCACCTGCTCCTTGAGAATGTGCTGCGCCTGCTGGTACAGCTCGGTGCGCTTGGCCTGGTCGGAGGTGGCCTTGGCCTGCTTGATCAGGTCGTCGTAGGGCTTGTAGCACCACTTGGAGAAGTTGTTGCCGTCGACGGCATCGCAGCCGTAGAGGGTGCCCAGCCAGTTGTCCGGGTCACCGTTGTCGCCGCTCCAGCCAATCAGCATGGCGCCTTGTTCGCCACCTTTGGAGCGTTTGATGTACTCGCCCCATTCATAGCTGACGATTTTGGCCTTGATGCCGATCTTGGCCCAGTCGGATTGCAGCATTTCGGCCATCAGCTTGGCATTGGGGTTGTATGGGCGTTGCACGGGCATGGCCCACAGGGTGATCTCGGTGCCTTCCTTGATGCCGGCTTCCTTGAGCAGCTGTTTAGCTTTTTCGGGGTCGAAGGGGGCGTCCTTTATGCTGTCGTCATACGACCACTGGGTCGGCGGCATGGCATTGACTGCCAACTGGCCGGCGCCCTGGTAGACCGACTCGATGATCTTCTTCTTGTCCACCGCCATGTCCAGCGCCTGGCGCACTTTCAGCTGAGCCATGGGGTTGGGCTCGTTGCTGCCCTTGATCTTGTCCATCACGTTGTAGGCGATGTAGCCCAGGTTGAACCCGGCTTGCTGGGGCATCTGCAGGTGCTTGTCGGCCTTTAGCGGCTCGATGTCGGCTGGCCGCGGGAACAGGGTGACCTGGCACTCGTTCTTCTTCAGTTTTTGCATGCGTACCGAGGCATCGGTGGTGATGGCGAAGATCAGGTTGTCGATCTTCACGTCCTCGGGCTGCCAGTAGTCCTTGTTGCCCTTGAAGCGAATCTGCGCGTCCTTCTGGTACTTGCTGAACACGAACGGGCCGGTGCCGATCGGCTTCTGGTTGATGTCGGCGGCCTTGCCGTTCTTGAGCAATTGGTCGGCGTACTCGGCGGACTGGATGGAAGCGAAGCTCATGGCCAGGTTCTGGATGAACGCAGCGTCGACCTCGTTAAGGGTGAACTTCACCGTGTGCTCGTCCAGCTTTTCCACCTTGGCGATGTTCTTGTCCATGCCCATGTCGGTGAAATACGGGAACTCGGTAGGGTAGGCCTTGCGGAACGGATGATCCTTGTCGAGCATGCGGTTGAAGGTGAACAGCACATCGTCGGCGTTGAAGGGCCGGCTGGGCTTGAAGTAGTCGGTGGTATGGAACTTGACGCCTTCGCGCAGGTGGAAGGTGTAGGTCTTGCCGTCGTCGGACACTTCCCACTTGGTCGCCAGGCCCGGGATAACTGCAGTACCGCCTCGTTCGAACTGGGTCAAGCGGTTGAACACGGTCTCTGCCGAGGCGTCGAAGTCGGTCCCGGTGGTGTACTGGCCCGGGTCAAAACCGGCCGGGCTGCCCTCTGAGCAAAACACCAGGTTGGACGCGGCCAGGACCGACGGCGCGCCGGTGAGCAAGCCTGCGCCAAGCAGGAACGGAATGACTGCGTGTTTGAGCATGGTGGCCTCATTGTTGTCATTTTTTGGATGAGGTGGCCTCGTGAGCCGACCTGAGGATACTTATGCAGGGGGTGTTCCCAATGCAACAGGTATAAGGATAGTTGGCGCCGGAAAAGTGGTACGGGCGTACATGGATGTCGCATCAGTATAACTTTAGGCGAAGTTAAACGTTTGCGCAGGCAAAATGATGGCATTTTGCGCGATGTTTCTAGGCGGTGATAAACGTAGGATGCACCTGGGTGTTGCGTAGGAAATGTCTGAAAAGCAGACTCAAGCGGCAAGCGCCAAGCGGCAAGCCAAAGCAGACCGGGTTTACAGTCAACTTGAAGCTTGCCGCTTGAAGCTCGTGGCTGTCAGGGCATTTGCACTTCGATCAGGCCATCAGCATTCATGCTCACTTCGCTGGTGCCCGCCTCGATATCCGGCGCTGGCGCTGCTTCGTCGGCCCCCATGGCTTTCATCGCCATCGGCGCACTGCGCAGGTACGGGCGCGGGTAACCGCTGCTGTTGAGGTTCAGGCTGACCACTTTGTAGCCCTTGCCGCCCAGCGCCTCGGTGGCCAGTTGAGCACGCGCCTTGAAGGCATCGACGGCGTCCTTGAGCAATGCATCCTCACTGGCCTTGCGTGTGGCCGGTGCGATGGAGAAGTCCATGCCGCCCATTTTCAGCTCTTGCAGCAGGTCGGCTGTGAGCTGGGACAGGGCCGGGAAGTTGTCGCTTTCCAGGCGCAGCTCGGCGCGCTCGCGCCAGCCGGTAATCTTCTGGCCCTTGCTGTCATACACCGGGTAGCTGTTGCGGCTGCCTTGGCTGATCTTCACGTCCTTGACCTGTCGCGACTGCTGCACGGCCTTGTTCATGGTTTCGGTGATCTGCTTGGCCAGCTTGCCCGGGTCGCTGTTCTGCGCTTCGCTGTACAGGGTCACGACCATCAGGTCGCGCGGCACTTCCTTGCTCACTTCAGCGCGCAGCGATACCTGGTTGTAACGTGGCTCATCGGCAGCTAGCGCAGGCAGGCTGGCGAGCAAGCCGCAGGACAGAATCAGGGCGGCGCCGCGACGTGGGATTTGCATGTGGTACTCCTTGGCAATAAAAGGCGTGGGGTTTGGCCATCATTCCACGCATGGCCCATCAGACCGGCAACAGTGTAGTGGGTTCAAAAGTGCCATCATGAACCTGTGACAAACTGTGGCGCTTTGCCGCAGCGCTGCAGCGAGGCGCCCGGCTTCGGTATACTCCAGCCGATTTTCTGGAGCACTCATCAGGAGAGCTCATGCTCGCCGCCGTACAACCGCTATCTGCTACCCGCCAGAACCTTTGGCGCCTGACCGTCATCCGGGTCCTGGTCCTGGCTGCCCAGGCTGGCTCCGTGGGCGTCGCCTACTGGACCGAATTGCTACCCTTGCCGTGGCTGTCGCTGGCGGGCACCTTGGCTTTGTCGTCGCTGCTGTGTGCCTTCACCGCGCTGCGCTTGCGCCTGTCGCTGCCCGTCACCGAAATGGAGTACGCCCTGCAGTTGGCCTGTGACCTGTTGATCCACAGTGCCTTGCTGTATTACTCCGGCGGCTCGACCAACCCGTTCGTGTCGTATTACCTGGTACCGCTGGCGATTGCCGCAGTGACCTTGCCGTGGCTGTATTCGCTGATTCTGTCGGGTATCGCCCTGACCGCCTACAGCCTGCTGCTGGTGCAGTTCTACCCGCTTGAGGGCCTGCCCATGGCGCGGGACAAGATGCAGGTCTACGGCATGTGGCTGAGCATTGCCCTGGCTGCGGCGGTGATCACTTTCTTTGCCGCACGCATGGCCGAAGAGCTGCGCCGCCAGGAGCAACTGCGGTCCGAGCGGCGTGAAGAAAGCCTGCGCGATGAGCAACTGCTGGCCGTGGCTACCCAGGCCGCCGGTGCTGCCCATGAGCTGGGCACGCCACTGGCGACCATGAGCGTGCTGATCAACGAAATGCGTCAGGACCACACCGACCCGCTGCTGCAGGAAGACCTGCAGATCCTGCAGGACCAGGTAAAGCTGTGCAAAGAGACCTTGCAACAGCTGGTGCGCGCCGCCGAAGCCAACCGCCGCCTGGCGATCGTGGAGCAGGAGGTGACCGCCTGGCTGGACGAGGCGCTGAACCGCTGGCACCTGATGCGCCCGGAAGCCAGCTACCGCTTCCAGCGGTTGCGCGATGGCAAAGTGCCGCGCCTGACGCCACCACCAGACCTGACCCAGGCGCTGCTGAACCTGTTGAACAATGCAGCCGATGCCTGCCCCGATGACTTGGAAGTGCGCCTGGACTGGGACGCTCAGGACATCGTCATCAGTATCCGTGACCATGGCCCTGGCGTGCCGCCGGCCATTGCCGAAGCCATCGGCAAACCCTTCATTACCACCAAAGGCAAAGGCTTCGGCCTGGGCCTGTTCTTGAGCAAGGCCAGCGTGACCCGTGCGGGCGGTTCGGTGAAACTCTATAGTCATGAACAGGGTGGCACCCTGACCGAATTGCGCCTGCCCTATGGCAAGCGAGGAGATGAATGATGAGCGAAGAAAACCAGGTCGAAAGCGAAGAGCTGCCGCACCTGCTGTTGGTGGATGACGATGCCACCTTCACCCGGGTCATGGCCCGGGCAATGAGCCGTCGCGGTTTCCGCGTGAGCACCGCCAGTTCGGCCGAGGAAGGCTTGATTCTGGCCCAGCAGGACCTGCCAGATTACGCCACGCTGGACCTGAAGATGGACGGTGACTCCGGCCTTGTGCTGCTGCCCAAGCTGCTGGAGCTGGACCCTGAAATGCGCGTGGTGATCCTGACCGGTTACTCGAGCATTGCCACGGCGGTGGAAGCGGTCAAGCGCGGCGCCTGCAATTACCTGTGCAAACCGGCTGACGCCGATGATGTGCTGGCAGCATTGCTGTCGGAGCACACCGACCTGGATACCCTGGTGCCGGAAAACCCGATGTCGGTCGACCGCCTGCAGTGGGAACACATCCAGCGCGTACTGAACGAGCACGAGGGCAACATTTCGGCCACCGCACGTGCGCTGGGCATGCACCGCCGGACCTTGCAGCGCAAGCTGCAGAAGCGCCCGGTCCGGCGCTGAGTCCGCGTTGCCCTCTTCGCGGGGCAAGCCCGCTCCCACAGGCCCTGAACAGGTCTGGAGATTTGTGCGATACCTGTGGGAGCGGGCTTGTCCCGCGAAGAGGCCGGCACTGACAGAAATTTTTCTACAAGCCCGCGATCCCCGCAAATACCAGCCGTTGGCGTATCATTAGCCACCTAACGGCAACCTCTCCAGGATCGCTTGCGCATGCTCGCCCTTCTTATCCAGACGCTGAACATCACGGCACCTGTCTTCGCCATGCTGTTCATGGGCGTGCTGCTCAAACGCATCCGTCTGATCGACGATAATTTCAACCGCGTTGCCTCGCAGTTGGTGTTCAACGTCTGCATGCCTGCGCTGTTGTTCCTCGGCATTTACCACGCCGACCTGGCTGCTGCGGTGAAGCCCGGTGTCATCCTTTACTTCATCGTCGCCACTCTGGTGGGCTTCGGCGTCGCTTGGGGCATGGCCATCTGGCGTAGCCCGCAGGCCGACCGGGGCATCTATACCCAGGGCGCGTTCCGCGGCAACAACGGCGTGATCGGCCTGGCCCTGGCTGCCAGCCTTTACGGCGACTACGGTATTTCGCTGGGTGCAGTGCTCGCCGGCCTGGTCATCCTGATGTACAACTCGCTGTCGGCAGTGGTGCTGGCGGTGTACAGCCCGGACCTCAAGTCCGACCCGTGGAGCATCTGCAAGAGCATTTTAAGCAACCCGCTGATCATCAGCGTGCTGGTCGCGACACCCATGGCTTACGGCCAGGTGCCGCTCCCTAACTGGCTGCTGACTTCAGGTGATTACCTGGCACAGATGACCCTGCCGTTGGCATTGATGTGTATTGGCGGCACCCTGTCGCTGGCGGCGCTGCGCGACAGCGGCCGGCTGGCCATCGACGCCAGCCTGGTAAAGATGGTCTGGCTGCCGCTGGCCGGCACCCTCGGTGCCTGGCTGTGCGGCTTTCGCGGGGCCGAACTGGGTATCCTGTTCCTGTACATCGGCAGCCCGACCGCAGCTGCCAGTTACGTCATGGCGCGGGCGGCCAACGGCAACCATGAGCTGGCTGCGTCGATCATCGTGATCACCACCTTAATGGCGGCAATCACCACCAATATCGGCATTTTCATCTTGCAGTGGGGCGGATGGATCTAGATCCTTGACTGCAAACAACACAAAAACAGCCTCACTGAGCTAAAGGACACTTCATGCAAGACCAGAGCAAGCCCGAGCAGTTACAGCGCGGGCTGAAGAATCGCCATATCCAGCTGATCGCGCTGGGCGGGGCCATCGGTACCGGCTTGTTCCTGGGCATCGCCCAGACCATCCAGCTGGCCGGGCCCTCCGTACTGCTGGGGTATGCCATCGCTGGCCTGATGGCCTTCCTGATCATGCGCCAGCTGGGTGAAATGGTGGTGGAAGAGCCGGTGGCCGGTAGCTTCAGCCACTTTGCCCACCAGTACTGGAGCGAGTTTGCAGGCTTCGTGTCGGGCTGGAACTACTGGGTGGTGTATGTACTGGTTGGCATGGCCGAGCTGACGGCCGTGGGTATCTACGTGCAGTACTGGTGGCCGGAATTCCCCACCTGGGCCACGGCGGCGATATTTTTTGTGGTGATCAACCTGATCAACCTGACCCAGGTGAAGGTCTACGGCGAAATGGAATTCTGGTTCGCCCTGATCAAGGTAGTGGCCATCGTCAGCATGATCGGCTTCGGCGCCTGGTTGCTGAGCAGCGGCCATGGCGGCCCGGATGCCAGCGTGGCCAACCTGTGGCAGTACGGCGGCTTCTTCCCTAACGGTGTCAGCGGCTTGGTGATGGCGCTGGCGGTGATCATGTTCTCGTTCGGTGGGCTGGAGCTGGTGGGTATCACTGCTGCCGAGGCAGACAACCCGCGCCAGAGTATCCCCAAGGCCACCAACCAGGTGGTGTACCGCATCCTGATCTTCTACATCGGTGCCCTGGCGGTGCTGCTGTCCCTGTACCCGTGGCAGAAGGTCGTGCAGGGTGGCAGCCCGTTCGTGATGATTTTCCACGAGCTGGACAGCGACCTGGTGGCAACCATCCTCAACATCGTGGTGCTGACGGCTGCGCTGTCGGTTTACAACAGCTGCGTGTACGCCAACAGCCGCATGCTGTTTGGTCTGGCCAGCCAGGGTGACGCACCGCGCCAGTTGCTGAAAGTCAGCCGCAGCGGCGTGCCGTTGACTGCACTGGGCGTGTCTGCCTTCGCGACCGGGCTGTGCGTGGTGATCAACTACCTCATGCCGGGCGAGGCCTTTGGCTTGCTGATGGCCCTGGCGGTGTCGGCGCTGGTGATCAACTGGGCGAGCATCAGCATTACCCACTTGAAGTTCCGCAAGGCCAAGCTGGCGGCCGGTATTACCCCGTTCTACAAGAGCCTGGGGCACCCGCTGACCAACTACCTGTGCCTGGCGTTCATTGTGCTGATTCTGGTGGTGATGTACCTGACTCCGCCGATTCGCATCTCGGTGATGCTGATCCCGGCATGGATTGCCGTGCTGTGGGTGGCCTTCAAGCTGAAGAAGGCTCGGCAGGTTCGCCGTTAGATTTGTATCGCCTGTGAGAACGAGCGCCGCGCGGGCGGCGCTCGATCTAAAGGGCGACACAAGGCTTAAGGCATGCGCCAGATGACATGGCCCGATCAATGCTGCCGGCGCCAGGCGCGCACGGTGGTATACAGCAGCACCACCGCGAGCACAGGCAGCACATAGAACAGCATCAACCGCTCCAGGCGCCCGGCCAGCGGCATGCCCATGGTGAACGCCGCTACGTGCAGGCCGTAGGCCAGGTACAGGCACAGGAACACCAGGCCTTCGGCGCGGGTGATGCGGTAACCGGAATAGAACACCGGCAGGCTTAGCGCGGCGACGCCGAGCATAACCGGCAGGTCGAAGGCCAGGGCGTTGGGCGAGATCGACAGCGGCACAGGGGTG
The DNA here is from genome assembly GCF_017875165.1 of Pseudomonas sp. PvP089. Taxonomy (NCBI): domain Bacteria; kingdom Pseudomonadati; phylum Pseudomonadota; class Gammaproteobacteria; order Pseudomonadales; family Pseudomonadaceae; genus Pseudomonas; species Pseudomonas sp. PvP089. The sequence continues at coordinate 5,335,022 of NZ_JAGGME010000001.1, read as the reverse complement.
ATCAGCGCGGTCAGGCCCAGCACTGCCAGCAGATTGAACAGGTTGCTGCCGATCACGGTGCCCACGGCGATTTCCCGTTCGCCACGCAGGGCCGCGATCAGCGCGGCGGCGAGCTCTGGCAAGGATGTGCAGATGGCGACGACGGTCAGGCCGATGATGCGCTCGGACAGCCCCAGGTCTGTGGCAACCTCCACGGCGGCCTCCAGCAGCAGGTGGCCCGCCAGGCTCAGCAGGCCAAAGCCGGCCAGCACCTGCAGCAGCGTGCCTGACCAGAAGCGCCTGGCGCTGGATTTTGCCGTGTCCGGCGCGGGGTAAGTGCGTGCGTAGTGGCGCGATTGGTGCCAGAGCATTGCCAGGTAGCCGGCCAGGCCAAGCAGCAGCAGCCCCCCTTCCACCCGGCCCAGGTAACCGTTGGCGGACAAGGCATAGACCAGGCCGCTGGCGAGGATCATCAGCGGAATGTCCAGGCGCACCAGCTGGCGCGACACACGCAGCGGGATGATCAGCGCGGCCAGGCCAAGAATGACCAGTACGTTGAAGATGTTGCTGCCGATCACGCTGCCGACCGCCACATCCGGCGCGCCCTGATAGGCCGCCTGCAGGCTCACGGTCAGTTGTGGTGCTGTACTGCCGAAGGCCACCAGGCTCAGGCCGATGATCAACGGGCGAACATGAAGGCGCTGAGCCAGGCGCAGCGCTGCGCGCACCAGCAATTCGGCGCCGCCGACCAGCAGCAGCAGGGCAATGCCCAGTTGCAACAGGCTGAAGGTGGGAAGGGTGGCCAAGTCGAAAATGGTCGGACTCCTGTCGCGTCAGTCGCTAAGCCCTTGTACTCGCACGCGTGCCGTTCCGCTACGGAGCATGCCGATTTTTTCTGCAGCGGCGCGAGACAGGTCGATCAGGCGGCCGCGGGTGTGAGGGCCACGGTCGTTGATGCGCACCACCACACTGCGCTGGTTGGCCGTGTTGGTGACCCGTACGCGGGTGCCGAACGGCAGGTTGCGGTGGGCGGCGGTAAAACCGTGCTGGTTGAACGGCTCGCCACTGGCGGTGCGTTTGCCGTGGTGGCGCGACCCGTAATAGGAAGCGGTGCCCGTCTGGTCGTAACCACGCGGGTCGATGTCATGGCTGGCGCACCCGGCCAGCAGGGAGAAGAGGGCGAGGGTGCCCCAAAGTCTTTTCAGCAAGTCAGATGTGCTCCAGTGCGGCCATTCGCGGGCTTGCCCGCTCCCACAGGCACATCACCGCCTGTGAGAGCGGTGCAGTACCTGTGGGAGCGGGCAAGCCCGCGAACGAGGGCAGCGCCCTCGCAGCCTATTCAGGTCAGCCTTCGAGCTTGGCCTTGAGCAATTGGTTCACCTGCCCCGGGTTGGCCTTGCCTTTGGAGGCTTTCATCGCCTGGCCGACAAAGAAGCCGAACATCTTGCCACGCTTGGCCTCGTCGGCCGCACGGTACTGTTCGACCTGCTCGGCGTTGGCCGCCAGCATCTCGTCCAGCATCTTGTCGATGGCACCGGTGTCGGTCACCTGCTTCAGGCCTTTGCTTTCGATGATGCTGTCGGCATCGCCTTCACCGGCAGCCATCGCCTCGAATACGGTCTTGGCGATCTTGCCGCTGATGGTGTTGTCGCGGATGCGCAGCAGCATGCCACCCAGGTGCGCGGCGCTGACCGGTGCCTGGTCGATCTCGATGCCCAGCTTGTTGAGCAGGCTGCCCAGCTCGACCATGACCCAGTTGGCCGCCAGCTTGGCGTCGCCACCGATTTTTACCACTTCCTCGAAGTAGTCCGCCTGTTCGCGGCTCGAAGCCAGCACGTTGGCGTCGTAGGCCGACAGGGCATACTGGCGCTGGAAGCGTTCGACCTTCTGCGGCGGCAGCTCCGGCAGGCCGGCGCGGATGGTTTCGAGGAAGCTGTCCTCGATCACCACCGGCAGCAGGTCCGGGTCGGGGAAGTAACGGTAGTCGTTGGCTTCCTCCTTGCTGCGCATGGAGCGGGTTTCATCTTTGTTCGGGTCGTACAGGCGAGTTTCCTGCACCACCTTGCCGCCGTCTTCGATCAGGTCGATCTGGCGCTGGATTTCGCTGTTGATCGCGCGCTCGATGAAGCGGAACGAGTTGACGTTCTTGATCTCGCAGCGGGTGCCGAACTCGGCTTGACCCTTCGGACGAATCGACACGTTGCAGTCGCAGCGCAGCGAGCCTTCGGCCATGTTGCCGTCGCAGATGCCCAGGTAGCGCACCAGTGCGTGGATCGCCTTGACGTAGGCCACGGCTTCCTTGGCGCTGCGCATGTCAGGCTCGGAGACAATTTCCAGCAGCGGGGTGCCGGCACGGTTAAGGTCGATGCCGGTGGAGCCGCTGAAGTCTTCGTGCAGGCTTTTGCCGGCGTCTTCTTCCAGGTGCGCGCGGGTGACCCCGATACGCTTGATGGTGCCGTCTTCCAGGGCGATATCCAGGTGGCCCTTGCCGACGATCGGCAGGTCCATCTGGCTGATCTGGTACCCCTTGGGCAAGTCCGGGTAGAAGTAGTTCTTGCGCGCGAACACGTTGCGCTTGCCGATTTCGGCATCGATGGCCAGGCCGAACATGCACGCCATGCGCACGGCTTCCTGGTTCAGCACCGGCAGTACGCCGGGCATGCCCAGGTCTACCAGGCTGGCCTGGGTGTTCGGCTCGGAGCCGAAGGTGGTGGCGCTGCCGGAGAAGATCTTCGACTGGGTGGCGAGCTGAGTGTGGATTTCAAGCCCGATCACAACTTCCCATTGCATGTGTGAACTCCTCAGAAGCCGTTGGGGGCACGGGTGTGCCAGTCGGTCACTTGCTGGTAGCGGTGCGCGACGTTGAGCAGGCGGCCTTCCTGGAAATACGGCGCCAGCAGCTGCACGCCGACCGGCAGGCCGTCGACGAAGCCAGCCGGCATCGACAGGCCCGGCAGGCCCGCCAGGTTGGCGGTGATGGTGTAGACGTCCTCGAGGTAGGCGGCGACCGGGTCGCTGCTCTTGGCGCCAAGCTTCCAGGCCGGGTTTGGCGTGGTCGGGCCGAGGATCAGGTCGACATCGTTGAAAGCGGCCATGAAGTCGTTCTTGATCAGGCGGCGGATCTGCTGCGCCTTCACGTAGTAGGCGTCGTAGTAGCCGGCCGACAGGGCGTAGGTGCCGACCATGATGCGGCGCTGCACTTCAACGCCGAAGCCTTCGCCACGGGACCGCTTGTACAGGTCGGTGAGGTCTTTCGGCGCTTCGCAGCGGTAACCGAAGCGCACGCCGTCGAAGCGCGACAGGTTGGATGAGGCCTCCGCCGGGGCGATCACGTAGTAGGCCGGGATGGCGTGCTGCATGTTCGGCAGGCTGATTTCCTTGACCACCGCGCCGAGCTTTTCCAGCTCTTTGACGCTGGCCTGGACCAGCTCGGCGATACGTGGATCGAGGCCGGCCCCGAAGTACTCTTTTGGCAGGCCGATGCGCAGGCCCTGCAGCGAAGCGTTCAGGTTGGCGCTGTAGTCCGGCACCGGCTCTTCGATGCTGGTGGAATCCTTGGCGTCGAAACCGGCCATGCCTTGCAGCAGCAGGGCGCAGTCTTCGGCGGTGCGGGCCAGCGGGCCGCCCTGGTCGAGGCTGGAGGCGTAGGCGATCATGCCCCAGCGCGACACACGACCGTACGTCGGCTTGAGGCCGGTGAGGTTGGTCAGTGCTGCCGGCTGGCGGATCGAGCCGCCGGTGTCAGTGCCGGTGGTGGCTGGCAGCAGGCGCGCGGCCACGGCAGCGGCCGAACCGCCCGACGAACCGCCCGGGACGTGTTCGAGGTTCCACGGGTTTTTCACCGCGCCGTAGTGGCTGGATTCGTTGGCCGAACCCATGGCGAACTCGTCCATGTTGGTTTTGCCCAGGGTGACCATGCCGGCTTCAGCCAGCTTGGCGACCACGGTGGCGTCGTAGGGTGCCTTGAAGTTGTCGAGCATCTTCGAGCCGCAACTGGTGCGTACGCCGTTGGTGCAGAACAGGTCCTTGTGGGCGATGGGCGCACCCAGCAGCGCGCCGGTTTCGCCTGCGGCGCGACGGGCGTCGGCGGCACGCGCCTGGCCCAGGGCCAGGTCTTCGGTGACGCTGATGAAGCTGTTGATCTGCGGGTCGAGTTGCTTGACGCGCGCCAACAGGGCGCCAGTCAGCTCTTCGGAGGAAAACGACTTGTCGGCGAGTCCGCGGGCGATCTCGGCCAGGGTCAATTGATGCATGGCAGGCTCTATCCCTTACTCGATGACTTTGGGAACCAGGTACAGACCGCTTTCGGTCGAGGGCGCGATAGCCTGGTAGGCATCGCGCTGGTTGCTTTCGGTGACCTGGTCGGGGCGCAGGCGCTGGCTGGCTTCCAGCGGGTGGGCCAGGGGCTCGATGCCAGTGGTATCGACCGCTTGCATCTGGTCGACCAGCCCGAGGATGCTGTTCAGGGCTTCGGTAATGCGTGGCAGTTCGCCATCATTCAGCCCCAGACGGGCCAGATGGGCGATCTTTTCCACGTCGCAGCGTTCAAGCGCCATGAGGATCTCCAAGGGAAACAAAGAACGGAATTTGGGTCCGCGGTGAGGAACATGTCAGCTTTCTGGCGGTCCAACGGCCGCGATCATCGGCTGGCGTGCTCGGAAAAACAGCCAATTTAACATATTGGCTCCTTGCCCAAAATCCCTGCCATTGTTAGAGTTTGCCGCACTTTTTTACCCACGCTTTCCCCAGGGTCACTTTCCCATGTTCAAGAAACTGCGTGGCATGTTTTCCAGCGATCTTTCCATCGACCTGGGTACTGCCAACACCCTTATTTACGTGCGTGAGCGCGGTATCGTCCTGAATGAGCCCTCGGTTGTTGCCATCCGTACCCATGGCAATCAGAAAAGCGTCGTCGCCGTCGGTACCGAAGCCAAACGCATGCTGGGCCGTACGCCTGGCAACATTGCTGCCATTCGTCCGATGAAGGACGGCGTCATCGCCGACTTCAGCGTTTGCGAAAAAATGTTGCAGTATTTTATCAACAAGGTTCACGAGAACAGCTTCCTGCAGCCAAGCCCGCGCGTGCTGATCTGCGTACCGTGCAAGTCGACCCAGGTAGAGCGCCGCGCCATTCGCGAGTCGGCCCTGGGTGCCGGTGCCCGTGAAGTGTTCCTGATCGAAGAACCGATGGCTGCTGCCATCGGTGCTGGCTTGCCGGTTGAAGAGGCCCGCGGTTCGATGGTCGTCGATATCGGTGGTGGTACCACTGAAATCGCGCTGATCTCCCTGAACGGCGTGGTCTATGCCGAATCCGTCCGCGTTGGCGGCGACCGCTTTGACGAGGCCATCGTCACCTACGTGCGCCGCAACTACGGCAGCCTGATCGGCGAGTCCACTGCCGAGCGCATCAAGCAGGAAATCGGTACCGCCTACCCGGGCGGCGAGGTACGCGAAGTCGATGTGCGTGGCCGCAACCTGGCCGAGGGCGTACCGCGTGCCTTCACCCTTAACTCCAACGAAGTGCTCGAAGCGTTGCAGGAATCGCTGGCGACCATTGTCCAGGCCGTGAAGAGCGCCCTGGAGCAATCGCCGCCCGAACTGGCTTCGGACATCGCCGAACGTGGCCTGGTGCTGACCGGTGGTGGTGCGCTGCTGCGCGACCTCGACAAACTGCTGGCCCAGGAAACCGGCCTGCCGGTAATCGTCGCCGAGGACCCGCTGACCTGTGTCGCCCGTGGCGGCGGTCGCGCCCTGGAGATGATGGACAAGCACGCGATGGACCTGCTCTCCAGCGAGTGATCCCACTCGCTGTTCACGAGCGCCCGGTTTACAGGTACTACGCACAGTGCTACCTGTATGTGCTGGGCTGGCGCCCGTTAAGGGCGCCGTATCCGTCAACCCGCAACCAGGCTGGTGCGTTGTCCCATGTCCAATGACCTCCTGAGTCGTCCACGAGGAACGGCCCATTAAACCGCTTTTCTCCAAGGGCCCTTCGCTGGGCGTTCGCCTGCTCGTTCTGGTGGTAATGTCGGTCGCGTTGATGGTTGTCGACGCGCGCTTTGACGTGCTCAAGCCCGTGCGCAGCCAGATGGGGCTGGTGCTGATGGAGTCGTACTGGATCACCGACCTGCCGCAACGTGCGTGGCAAGGCGTGGCCGGCCAGTTCGGCAGCCGCACCGAGTTGATTGCCGAAAACGAAAAGCTCAAGACCGAAGCGCTGCTGTTGCAGGGGCGCCTGCAGAAGCTGGCAGCCCTGACCGAGCAGAACGTGCGCCTGCGTGAATTGCTGAACTCTTCGGCGCTGGTCAACGAAAAAGTCGAAGTGGCCGAGCTGATCGGTGTCGACCCCAACCCGTTCACCCACCGCATACTGATCAACAAGGGCGAGCGTGACGGCGTGTTCCTTGGCCAGCCGGTACTCGATGCGCGCGGCCTGATGGGCCAGGTAGTCGAGTTGATGCCCTACACCTCGCGGGTGCTGCTGCTGACCGATACCACCCATAGCATCCCGGTGCAGGTCAACCGCAACGGCCTGCGTGCCATCGCCAGTGGCACCGGTAACCCGGAGCGCCTTGAACTGCGCCATGTGGCCGACACCGCCGACGTGAAGGAAGGCGACCTGTTGGTCAGCTCCGGCATGGGCCAACGGTTCCCGGCCGGCTACCCGGTGGCGACGGTCAACGAGGTGATCCACGATTCCGGGCAGCCTTTCGCCATCGTGCGCGCCATCCCCACTGCCGCGCTCAACCGCAGCCGCTACATGCTGCTGGTATTCAGTGACCGGCGTACCCCGGAGCAGCGTGCTACCGACGCCGCCATCGCCCAGGAAGAGGCGGACCGCAAGGGCACCTCGGCCCTCGGCCAACCGGCCAGCACAGGTGAGCAGGGCACACCAGCCAGCAATACGCCTGTGGCGCCAGCCACACCCGCAGCGCCGGCCGCCCAGCCAGCAGCCCCGGCAGCTACCCCTGCCACGCCTGCCGCAGCGCCTGCCGCACCCGCTAACACCCGGAGACAATGATGGCTGCTTCACGCCGCAACAACGGCTGGGTCATCTGGCTGACTTTCGCCATCGGCCTGCTGCTCAGCGTCTCGCCCATGCCGCAGTTCATGGAAGTGTTCCGCCCCATGTGGCTGGCTTTGCTGGTGTCGTTCTGGACCCTGGCGGTGCCGGGCAAGGTCGGTATGACCACGGCATTCGTGCTGGGCCTGGCCGAGGACGTGTTATACGGTACTCTGCTGGGGCAGAACGCATTGATCCTCACCCTCATCACCTTCCTGGTGCTGTCCCTGCAGCAGCGCCTGCGCATGTTCCCCATGTGGCAGCAGAGCCTGGTGATCCTGGTCATATTCGGCATTGCCCAACTCATCCAGTTGTGGCTCAGCGCGCTGACCGGCAACCGCCTGCCGACCCTGGCGCTGGTCTGGTCGGCGGTAATCAGTGCCTTGCTCTGGCCATGGATCAGTTTCGCCCTGCGCGACCTGCGCCGACGCTTGCATATCAACTGACGGCGACGCCGCAACTGACAGGGAGATGTCTGCATGAACCCGCTATACCTGGCCTCTGGCTCGCCCCGCCGTCGCGAATTGCTGACCCAGATCGGTGTGCCCTTCACTGTCGTCAGTGCGCCCATCGATGAAACCCCGCTGCCCGGTGAAAACGCCCCGGCCTACGTTGAGCGCCTGGCCCGGGCCAAGGCTGCTGCCGGTCTGGCCCGTGTCGAGGGCCCGGCAGTGGTGCTGGGGGCAGACACTGCCGTAGTGCTCGACGGGCGTATTCTGGGCAAGCCGGAAAACCGCGAAGAGGCCCTGGCCATGCTGGCCGACCTGTCGGGCCGCGAGCACCAGGTATTGACTGCGGTTGCCCTCAGCAATGGGCTGCTTACGCAAAGCCTGTGCGTCACCAGCAAGGTGCGCTTCCGGGCCATCAGCGCCGATGAAGCGCAACGCTACTGGGCCAGCGGTGAGCCTGTGGACAAGGCAGGTGGCTACGCCATCCAGGGCCTGGGCGCAGTGTTCGTCACCGGCCTTGGCGGCAGTTATTCGGCCGTGGTAGGCCTGCCCCTCAGTGAGACGGCCGAGTTGCTTGGCACGTTTGGTATCGCCTGTTGGCAATCGCCCGTGCATACGCCAGAGGTAACAAACCCGCGGTAGCCAGCACGGCGTACGCCATCCATCATTACAAAAGACCTTTGACGAGAGCCGGCCATGAGTGAAGAGATCCTGATCAACATCACCCCGATGGAGTCACGCGTGGCGGTGGTGGAAAACGGGGTACTGCAGGAAGTGCACGTCGAGCGCACCCAGCGCCGTGGCATCGTCGGCAATATCTACAAGGGCAAGGTGGTGCGTGTGCTGCCGGGCATGCAGGCGGCCTTCGTCGACATCGGCCTGGAGCGTGCCGCGTTCATCCATGCCTCGGAGATCTCCCAGCGTGAAGGCTCGGCAGTCGAGACCATCACTGCACTGGTGCATGAAGGGCAGGCCCTTGTGGTGCAGGTGACCAAGGACCCGATCGGTACCAAAGGTGCGCGCCTGACCACCCAGCTGTCGATCCCTTCGCGCTACCTGGTGTACATGCCGCGCAGCAGTCATGTCGGCATTTCGCTTAAGATCGAAGACGAAGCCGAGCGGGACCGCCTGAAGCAGGTGGTCAGCAACTGTATGGAAAGCGAAAACATCAAGGATGCCGGCGGCTTCATCCTGCGCACCGCCGCCGAAGGCGCGCGTGCCGAAGAGATCTTGCAGGACATCCGGTACCTGCGTCGCCTGTGGGAGCAGATTGGCTCGCAGATCAAGACCTGCGGCGCCCCCATGGTCATCTACGAGGACCTTGGCCTCGCCCTGCGTACCCTGCGTGACCTGGTCAACCCGAAGATCGAGAAGATCCGCATCGACTCGCGTGAAACCTTCCAGAAGACCACGCAGTTTGTCGGCGAACTGATGCCGGAGATCGCCGACCGCCTTGAACACTACCCTGGTGAACGGCCCATCTTTGACTTGTATGGTGTCGAAGATGAAATCCAGCGCGCGCTGGAGCGCAAGGTCCCGCTCAAGTCCGGCGGCTATCTGGTAGTCGACCCGGCCGAAGCGATGACCACCATTGACGTGAACACCGGTGCATTCGTTGGCCATCGCAACCTTGAAGAGACCATCTTCAAGACCAACCTGGAGGCTGCCACCGCCATCGCCCGGCAGCTGCGCCTGCGCAATATCGGCGGCATCATCATCATCGACTTCATCGACATGGAAGATGAAGAACACCAGCGCCAGGTGCTGCGCACACTGGAAAAGCAGCTGGAACGGGACCACGCAAAGACCAACATCATCGGCATCACCGAACTGGGCCTGGTGCAGATGACCCGCAAGCGCACCCGTGAAAGCCTGGAGCAGGTGTTGTGCGAGCCGTGCCTGGCCTGCCAGGGCCGTGGCAAGCTGAAAACCCCCGAGACCATCTGTTACGAAATTTTCCGCGAGATCCTGCGCGAGGCCCGTGCCTATCAGGCCGAGGGCTACCGCGTGCTGGCCAACCAGAAGGTGGTCGACCGCCTGCTGGATGAGGAGTCCGGCAACGTGGCAGAACTGGAAGCCTTTATCGGTCGAACCATTCGCTTCCAGGTCGAGTCGATGTATTCGCAGGAACAATACGACGTGGTGCTGCTCTGAGGTCTTCTCGAACGCGCCGCTGGATGGCCGGGCTGGCAAAATCGCCACTACCGGCCATCATGGATAAACGACTTGGAGGGCCATGGCCATGGGACGTCTGACCCGCGTTCTTGTCGCCTTGACCCGCTGGGGGCTGGGCTTTTGCGCCCTGCTGGCGGTATTGGTGGCGCTGTATGTCAGCCTCGGCCGCGAGTTGGTGCCGCTGGTGGCCGAGTACCGTGCCGATGTGGAGCGCAAAGCCGAAGAGGCATTGGGCCTGCCGGTGCATGTCGGTGCCCTGGAAGGGCGCTGGAGCGGCCTGGCGCCGGTGTTGCGGGTACGTGACCTGCAACTGGGTGAAGGTGCAACGGCGCTGCGCCTGGACGAGGTAAAGGTGGTTCCCGATGTCTGGGCCAGCCTCACTGCCCGCGAAGTGCGTTTGGCGCGAATACAGCTGGGCGGCCTGCAACTGATCCTGCGCGAGAACGAGCAGGGTGCCTGGCACCTTGAAGGCCTGCCGAAGAAGGACGATGCGCCACTTGATCCCGCCGAACTGCTGCAGCGCCTGCGCCAGTTGGGCCGCATTGATGTGTTCGACAGCCAGGTCACTTTGCACCCGTGGCAGCGTGACCCGCTTACCCTGACGTATGTGAGCGCCGGGCTGCAGGCAGGTGCTTCGCGCCAGGTTGTGAACCTGCGTGCAACCCTGCCCGATGGCCAGCCCTTGGCGCTGAACCTGCGTAGCCGTATGTCGGCCGAGGCCTGGCGTGACGGCCAGGTAAATGCCTACCTGAGCCTCCCGCAGAGTGACTGGGCGCGATGGTTGCCCCCGCGGCTGCTGGGGCAGTGGTATGCCGACACGCTGCGAGCGGGCGGCGAGTTCTGGGTCGACTGGCGCAAAGGGCAATTGCAGCAGGCAGTGGTGCGGCTCAACGCACCAGAGCTGCAGGGCGGTTATGCCGGGCGCAAGGCCGCGACACTGAACAACCTGGCCTTGGGCGCCTGGTTCCAGCGTCAGGCTCAAGGCTTTGATGTAGTTGTCGACTCCCTGGCCATGGACATCGGCAAGACCCGTTGGGAGTCGCACCTGCAGTTGCAGCAGCGCCCTGGCGAGAACGCTGCCGATGAAAGCTGGAAGCTGCAGGCCGACCGGCTCCACCTTACGCCCTTGACCCCGCTGATCGACGCGCTGGCACCGCTGCCTGACAATGTCATGGCCGTGGTCGATGGCCTGAAGGTAACCGGCGCGTTGCGCAATGTACGGCTGGAGGCCCGGCCCAAGGCCGAGGGTGACCAACGCCTTCTGTTCGACGCCAACCTGGAGAAGATCGGTTTCAATGCATACCACGGTGCCCCGGCGGCCGGTAACGTCAGTGGCAGCATCAGCGGCGACCTGGGGCATGGTGAACTGCGCCTGGATACCGATGCGTTCATGCTGCACCTGTACCCGATCTTCGCCAAACCGTGGCACTACCAGCAAGCCAATGCGCGCCTGACCTGGGCGCTGGACAAGGAAGGCTTTACCCTCGTTGCGCCTTACCTCAAGGTACTGGGCGAGGAGGGCAAGATTGCCGGTGACTTCCTTATTCGCCTGTTGTTCGAAGAAGGCCGCGAGGACTACATGGACCTGCGTGTCGGCCTGACCGAGGGCGATGGCCGCTACACCGCCAAGTACCTGCCTGAAGTGCTAAGTCCGGCCCTCGACGAATGGCTGCGCAGCGCCATCGTCAAAGGCACGGTGGATGAAGGCTACTTCCAGTACCAGGGCTCGCTGAACCACGGCGCCGCGCCAGAGGCTCGCAGCATCAGCCTGTTTTTCAAGGTGCGAGACGCAGCCTTGGACTTCCAGCCTGGCTGGCCGCAGGTGCAGCACGTCGATGGCGATGTGTTCATCGAAGACAGCGGGGTGCGCATCAAGGCTCAGCGTGGCGTGTTGCTCGACACCAAGGTGAGTGATGTCAGCGTCGATATTCCGCATGTCGAGGGTGACCAGCACAGCCGTCTTTACCTGGATGGCGACTTCGACGGCAGCCTGGGCGATGGCCTGAAAATACTCAAGGAAGCGCCGATCGGCACGGGCGAAATCTTCGCCGGCTGGGAGGGCGAAGGGCCGTTGCAGGGCAAGCTCAAGCTCGACATCCCGCTGGCCCACGGAGAGCGGCCGAAGGTCCAGGTGGACTTCGCCACCCGCGATGCGCGCCTGAAAGTGGCCCCGTCGAGCCTGGAATTGAGCCGCTTGAAGGGTGACTTCAGCTTCGATTTTGACAAGGGTCTGAGTGGCAAAGGCATCAGCCTGCAGGCGTTCGGCAAGCCGGTGACGGCGCAAATTACCGCCGAAGGCCAGCCGGGGCAGATGCAGACGCGCATCGACGCCAATGGCCAGGTATCGCTGAAGGCACTGACCGACTGGCTGCAGTTCAAGCAGGCCTTGCCAGCATCCGGCGACATCCCTTACCAGTTGCAGCTCAGCCTGGGTAGCCGGGATAACCGGCTGAGCGTCAACTCCACCCTCAAGGGCTTGGCCATCGACCTGCCGGCACCCTTCGGCAAAGCTGCTGCAGACTCTCGCGACAGCCGGTTCAGTATGAGCCTGCAGGGCCAGGAGCGGCGTTTCGATGCGGCGTACACCGACCTTGCACGCTTTGCCTACGCCGCACCGGCCGACAAGCTGGCCCAGGGCCGTGGTGAGTTGTTGCTTGGCACCGGTGACGCCCAGCTGCCCGCTGGCCAGGGCTTGCGCGTGCGCGGTCGCCTGGAGTCGCTGGACCTGGCACCCTGGCAGGAACAGGCGGCCCGTCTTGCTGGCGACGACCCGGGGGGGAGCGCGCGACAGAACCTGCAAAGTGTCGACTTGAGCATTGGTCAGCTGAAGGCCTTCGGCATGGACCTGAACCAGGCCGTGGTACGCATGGCCCGTGGCGGTGCGGCCTGGGACCTGCGCCTCGACAGCAGGGAAGTGATTGGCAACGCTCGGGTGCCGGATGCCAAGGGTGCGCCCATGGTCGTGCGCATGCAGACGCTGCGTCTGCCCGCTGCCGACCCTGCCCAGGCTGAGGCCGAAGACGGCCCGGACCCCTTGGCCTCGTTCGACCCGCGCAAGGTGCCGGCGCTGGACCTGAGCATCGACAAGCTCTACCGCGGCGACGACCTGTTCGGCAGCGCGGCGATCAAATTGCGACCGACAACGCGCGGCGTGACCGCCAGCGACATCGACCTTGACTTCAAAGGGCTGCGCATCGACGGTGGTGGTGGCTGGGAGGGCGCGCAAGGCCGTACCAGCAGTTGGTACAAAGGGCGCCTGGACGGCAAGAACCTGGGGGATGTGCTCAAAGCCTGGGGCTTCGCCCCTACCGTGACCAGCCGTGACTTCCGCCTGGATGTGGACGGCCGCTGGCCCGGGTCGCCTGCTGCGGTGGGCCTGAAGCGGTTCTCTGGCAGCATGGACGCAGCACTGCGCACCGGCCAGTTCGTTGAAGTCGAGGGCGGCGCACAGGCACTGCGCGTGTTCGGCCTGCTCAACTTCAACTCCATCGGCCGGCGTCTGCGCCTGGACTTCTCCGACTTGTTCGAAAAGGGCCTGGCCTATGACCGGGTCAAAGGCCTGCTGGTGGCCAGTGATGGTGTCTATGTGACCCGCGAGCCGATCAGTGTGACTGGCCCGTCGAGCAACTTCGAACTGGAGGGCACGCTGGACATGGTACGCGACCGGGTCGATGCCAACCTGCAGGTGAGCTTGCCGGTCACCAACAACCTGCCGCTGGCGGCACTGATTATCGGCGCGCCGGCCGTGGGCGGCGCGCTGTTCCTGGTCGACCGGTTGATCGGTGACCGTGTCTCGCGCTTTGCCAGCGTGCACTACCGTGTAGAAGGGCCGTGGAAAGAGCCTAGAATCACATTTGTGAAACCTTTCGAGAAATCCCGCTAGGAGTGCCCATGAAGGCAGCGGTAATCCAGATGGTCAGCCAGGATGATGTGCTGGCCAACCTGCAGCGTGCCGGTGTTCTGTTGGAGCAGGCCGCCTTTGGCGGCGCACGGCTGGCGGTGCTGCCGGAAAACTTCGCCGCCATGGGCCGCAAGGACGCCGCTGCCATCGGCCGCGCCGAAGCATTGGGTGAAGGGCCGATCCTGCCATGGTTGAAACGCACCGCCCGCGACCTCAAGTTATGGATTGTCGCCGGTACTTTGCCCTTGCCGCCGGTCGGCCAGCCCGAGGCCAAGGCTCATGCCTGCTCGCTGCTGATCGACGAGCACGGCGAGGTGGCGGCACGGTATGACAAGCTGCACCTGTTCGACGTGGACGTTGTCGACAACCGCGGTCGGTACCGTGAGTCGGATGACTACGCCCATGGCACCCAGGTGGTCGTGGCGGACACGCCGGTTGGGCGGTTGGGGCTGAGCGTATGCTACGACTTGCGATTCCCCGAGCTGTACAGCGCACTGCGCGCCGCTGGCGCCGAACTGATCACTGCACCAGCGGCTTTTACTGCCGTTACAGGCGCGGCACATTGGGAAGTGCTGATACGCGCCCGCGCGATCGAAACCCAGTGTTACCTGCTGGCTGCTGCACAGGGCGGCACCCACCCAGGCCCACGGGAAACCCATGGCCATGCGGCGATCGTCGACCCTTGGGGGCGCATCGTCGTAGAGCAGGCGCAAGGCGAAGCGGTGCTGCTTGCCGAGCGCAACATTGATGAACAAGCGTCCATCCGGGCGCGCATGCCGGTGGTAACGCACCGGCGCTTTTTCTCGCAGGGCGCGTTGCGACCTGCGCATACCTCGGAGTGACTATGAGCCAGATGTTATCCACCGTCAGCGAGCAGCTCCTGGCCCCAGGCGGCTTGACCCTGGACAGCCTGCAGAGCGTGCTGGGTGAGTTGGCCGGCCCCGGCATCGACGCCGCCGACCTGTATTTCCAGGGTCAGATCTCGGAAACCTGGGCACTGGAAGACGGCATCGTCAAAGAGGGCAGCTTCAACCTGGACCAGGGCGTGGGCGTACGTGCCCAGTCCGGTGAAAAGACCGGCTTCGCCTATAGCAATGCGATCAACCTCGAGGCGTTGACCTCGGCTGCACGCGCCGCCCGTTCCATTTCCCGGGCCGGGCAGAACGGCACGGTCCAGGCCTTCCGCAGCCAGGAAGTGACCGCCCTGTATGGCGCAGACAATCCGCTGGATGTACTGAGCCGTGCCGAGAAGGTTGAGCTGCTCAAGCGTGTCGATGCTGCCACCCGCGCCCTGGACCCGCGCATCCAGCAGGTCAGCGTAAGCATGGCCGGGGTCTGGGAGCGCATCCTGATCGCTGCGGCCGATGGCAGCCTGGCCGCCGACGTGCGCCCGTTGGTGCGCTTCAACGTCAGCGTCATCGTCGAGCAGAACGGCCGCCGCGAGCGCGGCGGGCAGGGCGGTGGCGGGCGTACCGACTACCGCTTCTTCACCGAGGAACGGGTGATGGGCTATGCCCGCGAGGCATTGCGCCAGGCGCTGGTGAACCTGGAGGCGATCCCGGCACCTGCCGGCACCTTGCCGGTGGTGCTGGGTTCGGGCTGGTCGGGCGTGTTGCTGCACGAGGCGGTGGGCCATGGCCTGGAAGGTGACTTCAACCGCAAGGGCAGTTCGGCGTTCAGCGGCCGCATTGGCGAGAAAGTGGCATCGAGCCTGTGCACCATCGTTGACGATGGCACGCTCGAAGGCCGCCGTGGCTCGCTGAGCGTAGATGATGAGGGCACCCCGACCGAATGCACCACGCTGATCGAGAACGGTGTGCTCAAGGGTTACATGCAGGACAAGCTCAACGCACGCCTGATGGGTATGGCGGTCACCGGCAACGGCCGCCGTGAATCCTACGCGCACCTGCCGATGCCGCGCATGACCAACACCTACATGCGAGCAGGGCAAAGCGACCCTCAGGAAATCATCGCGTCGGTGAAAAAAGGTATCTACTGCGCCAGCCTGGGTGGTGGTCAGGTGGACATCACCAGTGGCAAGTTCGTGTTTTCGACCAGTGAGGCCTACCTGATCGAAGACGGCAAGATTACCGCCCCGGTGAAGGGCGCGACCCTGATCGGCAATGGGCCGGAGGCGATGAGCCGGGTGTCGATGGTCGGTAACGACCTGGCGCTGGACAGCGGAGTAGGGACGTGCGGCAAGGACGGGCAGTCGGTGCCGGTCGGGGTAGGGCAGCCTACCTTGAAGCTGGATGCGATTACCGTGGGTGGGACCGGGGCTTGATAGCTTCGGGGGCTTTTGTGGGAGCGGGCTTGCCCCGCGAAGAAGGCCACATAATGGTGGCTGACACCGGCTTTGCCGGTGTTCGCGGGGCAAGCCAGCTCCCACAGGGCCCCAGAGCAATCCGTCAGCGCAAGCCGCGTTGCAGCTCGTCGAGGTCGCGGATGTACTTGAACACCTTGCGTGCGGCGGCAGGCGGCTTGTTGCGGGCCTTCTCGTGCTGGGCATGGCGCACCAGCGAGCGCAGCTGCTGGCGGTCGGTGTCGGGGTACTCGTTGACGAAGCGCTCAAGGTCTTCGTCGTTGCCGTCGATCAACCGGTCGCGCCAGCGCTCCAGGCCGTGGAAGCGCTCGTTGTACTGGCGGGTCGAGCTGTCCATCTGCTCAAGCAAGGCGTGGATGGCATCCAGGTCCTGCACGCGCATCAGCTTGCCGACAAACGACATATGGCGTTTGCGGGCGCCATGAGCGGTGTGCTTGCTGGCCTCGGCCAGGGCCTTGCGCAGCTCGTCGGTCAACGGCAGGCGGGCCAGGGTATCGGCTTTGAGCGTGGTAAGGCGCTCGCCGAGTTCGACCAGCTCATGCAGTTCGCGCTTGATCTGGGTTTTGCTTTTTTCGCCGTCGAAGGCGTCGTTGTTTGAATCAACCATGGTGGCAGTCCGCTAGAAATCGCCGCCATGATAACCAGTCGGGGGCCGCTTGTCCGGCCCGGTCGTAGAATGACCCCAAGCCGTACGCAGAATTTGAGTGGAGAGAACCATGAGTGCAGTCCAGAGCGTAGGTCCGAAAGACCTGCCAGCATTGCAGGAGCAGGTCGAGGCAATCATTGCCGAGGCGCGCCGCCAGGGGGCCAGCGCCTGCGAAGTGGCGGTATCGCTGGAGCAGGGCCTGTCCACCACAGTACGCCAGCGCGAGGTTGAAACAGTTGAGTTCAACCGCGACCAGGGCTTTGGTATCACCCTTTATGTTGGCCAGCGCAAAGGCTCGGCCAGCACCTCGGCCAGTGGCCCGGAGGCGATCCGTGAGACCGTTGCGGCAGCCTTGGCCATTGCCAAACATACGTCCGAGGACGATTGCTCCGGCCTGGCCGACGCGGCGCTGATGGCCCGTGAAATCCCGGACCTGGACCTCTATCACGACTGGGCTATCGAGCCCGAAAGGGCCATCGAGATGGCCCTGGCCTGCGAAGCGGCGGCGTTCGATGAGGACCCGCGCATCCTCAACGCCGACGGCACCACACTCAATACCCACCAGGGCTGCCGCGTGTATGGCAACAGCCATGGCTTCATTGGCAGTTATGCTTCGACCCGGCACAGCCTGAGCTGTGTGATGATCGCTGAAGGCGACGGCCAGATGCAGCGTGACTACTGGTACGACGTGAACCGCCAGGGCAACCTGCTGGCCGACCCGCGCAGCATCGGCGTACGCGCGGCCCAGCGCGCAGCCAGCCGCTTGGGCGCGCGTCCGGTACCGACTTGCGAAGTACCGGTGCTGTTTTCCGCCGAACTGGCGGGTGGCCTGTTCGGCAGCTTCCTCTCGGCCATTTCCGGCGGCAATCTCTACCGCAAGTCGTCGTTCCTTGAAGGCACCATTGGTCAACGCCTGTTCCCCACCTGGCTGACCCTCGACGAGCGCCCTCACATTCCACGGGCACTGGGCAGCGCGGCGTTTGACGGTGATGGCCTGGCGACCTATGCCAAGCCGTTCGTCGACAAGGGCGAGCTGGTGTCTTACCTGCTGGGTACCTATTCCGGGCGTAAGCTGGGCTTGCCAAGCACAGCCAACGCCGGTGGTGTGCACAATCTGTTCGTCACTCACGGTGTCGAAGACCAGGCCGCACTGATCCGCCGTATGGGCCGCGGGCTGCTGGTGACCGAATTGATGGGGCATGGCCTTAACATGGTGACGGGTGATTACTCCCGTGGTGCGGCAGGCTTCTGGGTCGAAAATGGCGAGATTCAGCACGCTGTGCAGGAAGTGACCATTGCCGGCAATATGAAGGATATGTTCCAGCAGATTGTCGCGATTGGTAGCGATCTTGAGACCCGTAGCAATATCCATACGGGCTCGGTATTGATTGAGCGGATGACTGTTGCGGGTAGCTGATCTTTAGCAGAAATTTCAATGTCACTGAAAACCCGGCCCCTGCGCCGGGTTTTTTTTCATCACCTTTCCCTTGAAGTGATTCTGTTTATCACCTAATAATGAATATCATTATCCAGTAACCCGGCGATGATGTTCATGAAACCCGTCCTGCGCGAACTCCCCTACCTGGAAAACTGGCGCTGGCTCAGCCGGCGCATTCGCTGTGCGCTCGAGCCCGACGAGCCGCGCCTGATCGAGCATTACCTGGCCGAAGGCCGCTATCTGGTGTGCTGCACCGAGACCTCGCCATGGACGGTGGCATTGACCTCCTTCCGCCT
The DNA here is from genome assembly GCF_017875165.1 of Pseudomonas sp. PvP089. NCBI lineage: Bacteria > Pseudomonadati > Pseudomonadota > Gammaproteobacteria > Pseudomonadales > Pseudomonadaceae > Pseudomonas > Pseudomonas sp. PvP089. The sequence goes on along the minus strand of NZ_JAGGME010000001.1, from coordinate 5,316,752 downwards.
GCTGCTGGATACCGCCTGCGACCGCATGCTGCCCTGGCACTGGCGTTGCCTGTGCCTGGATCAGGCCTGGCGCCCCCTGCTGGTGTTGCGCAACCTCGATCGCCACGAAGAAAACCAGCGCTGGCAGCCCTACGCCCTGCAGTTGGCCAATTGCCGTCTGCTGCCCTCCCTTTCTCCCGATGAATTGATGCAAGGATTTGATGATGAGTGATACCCGTATCGAGCGTGACAGCATGGGTGAGCTGCAGGTGCCGGCCAAGGCCTTGTACGGTGCACAGACCCAGCGCGCGGTCGACAACTTCCCGGTCAGTGGCCTGCGCATGCCGGCCCAGTTCATTCGTGCCCTGTTGCTGGCCAAGGCTGCCGCCGCCAAGGCCAACGTCGATCTGGAACAACTGTCTGCGGCGCAGGGCCAGGCCATCGTCAAGGCTGTCGAGCAACTCTTGGCGGAGGACTTCATCCAGCACTTCCCGGTGGATGTGTTCCAGACCGGCTCTGGCACAAGCTCGAACATGAACGCCAACGAGGTGATTGCCACCTTGGCCAGCCGCGTGCTGGGTGACGCTGTCAACGCCAACGACCACGTCAACTGTGGCCAGAGCAGCAACGACATCATCCCCACCACCATTCATGTCAGTGCTGCACTGGCCTTGCACGAGCAACTGCTGCCGGCGCTGAGCCACCTGGTACAGGTGATCGAGACCAAGTCGGCGCAAGTGCATCAGTATGTGAAAACGGGTCGCACCCACTTGATGGACGCCATGCCGGTACGCATGAGCCAAGTGCTGGACGGCTGGGCGGCGCAGATCAACGGTGCCAAGGGGCACATCGAAGCCACCTTGCCAAGCCTGCAGGCGCTGGCCCAGGGCGGTACCGCCGTGGGTACCGGCATCAATGCCCACCCTCAGTTCGCTGCCGGCTTTGCCCGGCAGCTCAGCGGCCTGACCCAGGTCGAGTTTACCCCGGGGCAGAACCTGTTCGCCCTGATCGGCTCGCAGGACACCGCCGTGGCGCTGTCTGGCCAGCTCAAGACCACGGCCGTGGCACTGATGAAGATCGCCAACGACCTGCGCTGGATGAACTCCGGCCCACTGGCCGGCCTGGGCGAAATCGAGCTGCAAGGCTTGCAGCCGGGCTCTTCGATCATGCCTGGTAAGGTCAACCCGGTGATCCCGGAGGCCACTGCCATGGTTGCTGCCCAGGTGATCGGTAACGACGCGACCATCGCTGTTGCTGGCCAGTCCGGCAATTTCGAGCTGAACGTGATGCTGCCGGTGATCGCCCGCAACCTGTTGGAGAGCATCGAGCTGATGGCCAACGTCAGCCGCTTGCTGGCCGACAAGGCCATCGCCAGCTTCAAGGTCAACGAGGACAAGCTCAAGGAAGCCCTGGCGCGCAACCCGATCCTGGTCACTGCGCTGAACCCGATCATTGGTTACCTCAAGGCCGCCGAAATCGCCAAGACCGCCTACAAGCAGGGCCGCCCGATCATCGAGGTGGCGTTGGCGCACACCGATCTTTCGCGTGACCAGCTGCAAGCGCTGCTGGACCCGGAAAAGCTCACTGCCGGCGGTATCTGACCCTGCGTCACCGCCTTAGCGCCATCAGCGCGGAGTAGCAATGCCATGCAGCACTGGAAACGCACGACCGAAACAGCCAACCGCCTGTTCGACCAAGGCGAGCTGGTAGACGCCCGGGAACATTACCTGCAGGCACTGGCGCTGGCACAGGTGCTGTTCGAGCGCTGGCATGACGTTGACGAAGCGGTGGCCGCGTTGGTCATCGCCCACCACAACCTGGCTGACCTGCACCTGCGCCTGAATCAGCCGCACGAAAGCGCCGACTACCTGTGCGCCGCCCACCAGCGGCTGCTGCAGGCCAGCCAGGAGGCGCGTTTGCCCCAGGCTCTGCGTGACGCGGCCCTGCGCCACAGTGGGAGAACCTATACCGAACTGCTGAGCTTCATCGCCGAGTACGGTCAGTACCCACGTACCGAGCGCCTGCTCCACCGCCACAATGCCGGGGGCAGCGAGATCGCTGCCCGGCCGGACGTGGCGCCCAGAACCCATGCCTACGGAATTCACTGACATGCCCCATACCTTGCCTGCTTTGCCTTACGCCTACGATGCACTGGAGCCGCACATCGACGCCCAGACCATGGAGATCCACCACAGCAAGCACCATCAGACCTACGTCAATGGCCTCAATGCCGCCATCGAAGGCACCGAGTGGGCCGAGTGGCCCGTGGAAAAGCTGGTCGGTGCGGTCAAGCAACTGCCGGAAAACCTGCGGGGTGCGGTGACCAACCATGGCGGCGGCCACGCCAACCACAGCCTGTTCTGGACCGTAATGTCACCGCAGGGGGGCGGCGAGCCGCAGGGCCAGCTGGCGCAGGCCATCTCGTCGCAACTGGGCGGTTTCGACGCCTTCAAGGACGCCTTCACCAAAGCGGCGCTGACCCGTTTCGGCAGTGGCTGGGCGTGGCTCAGCGTGACGCCGCAGAAAACCCTGGTGGTGGAAAGCAGCGGTAACCAGGACAGCCCGCTGATGCACGGCAATACGCCAGTTCTTGGTCTGGACGTGTGGGAGCATGCCTATTACCTGAAGTATCAGAACCGTCGTCCGGAATACATCGGTGCTTTCTACAACGTCATTGACTGGGCGGAAGTGGAACGTCGTTATGTTGAAGCCCTGAAGTGAGTCGGACCGGTATGCGCTCTGAAGTGATGTCTGTCAGCAGTGTGCGCCTGTTTCGTCTGGCGCTTGGGACTTTGCTGTTGCTGACCGGCACCGCGCTGCTGGTCGCGCGCGGCCTTGCCTGGCTGGACCTGGAGCCACGCATGTTGCGCGCCCTGGAGGGCGGCGCATTATGCGCACTGGGGACGGCGCTGGGGGCGGTACCGGTACTGGTCATTCGCAACATGCCGGTGGCGCTGGCCGACACGCTGCTGGGCTTCGGCGCAGGCGTGATGCTGGCAGCCACCGCATTTTCCCTGATCATTCCGGGCCTGGACGCGGCCCGGTCCGTAGGTTTCAGCCCATGGGCCGCCGGTGGCCTGATCAGCTTTGGCTTGTTGTTCGGTGCGCTGTGCCTGTTTCTGGTTGACCTCAAGGTGTCTGGCGCCTCGCCAGAAGCACTGGTCGGCACTGGCAACCAGCCGGTGATTGCTGCGCGTATCTGGCTGTTTGTCATTGCCATCGTTGCGCACAACATCCCCGAAGGCATGGCCATCGGTGTGTCGGCAGGTGGGGGCATGGCCGACGCCGACAGCCTGGCCATGGGCATTGCGTTGCAGGATGTGCCCGAGGGACTGGTGATTGCGCTGGTGTTGGCCGGGGCGGGCATGTCGCGTTTCAACGCTTTTCTGATTGGCGCTGCGTCAGGCTTGGTCGAGCCGCTGGCCGCAGTGATCTGTGCCTGGTTGGTGAACATCGCCGAACTGCTGTTGCCGCTGGGCCTGGCCTGCGCGGCAGGGGCGATGCTGCTGGTGGTGACCCAGGAGATCATCCCGGAATCGCGCAGTAACGGCCATCATCGTCTGGCCAGCCTGGGGCTGTGCATCGGGTTTTGCCTGATGATGGTGATGGACACCGCGCTGTCCTGATTCATGATCAGGTTTACGCGTTCCCAGCAGGACCGTGCAGGCTTCTATTCGCCTTCGTCGAAGAAGTTGTTGATCAGCTCGACCAACGCATTCATCGCCTCGTTGTCCTGCTCGCCTTCGGTATGCAGGTGCACCTGGGTGCCTTTGCCGGCTGCCAGCATCATCACCGCCATGATGCTCTTGCCGTCCACCAGCGTGTCCGGCGCGCGCCCAACGCGCACCTGGCAGGGATAACGGCCAGCCACGCCGACGAACTTGGCTGCCGCCCGGGCATGCAGGCCCAGCTTGTTGATAATGGTGATTTCGCGGGCGGGCATCGTGGGGCGGATCCTTGGGCTAGAGGTCGCGGTGGCGGACCTGGACGTTTTTCAGGGATTGCTGCAGCAACTGGCCAAGGCGCTCGGTTATGTACACCGAACGGTGGTGGCCGCCGGTGCAGCCGATGGCAATGGTAACGTAGGCGCGGTTGCTGGCGGCGAAGCGGGGGAGCCACTTGAGCAGGTAGCTGGAAATGTCGCTGAACATGTCTTCGACATCTGGCTGTGCGCCCAGGTAGTCGATGACCGGTTGCTCGAGGCCGGAGTGTTCGCGCAGTTCAGGCTTCCAGTAAGGGTTGGGCAGGCAGCGCACATCGAACACCAGGTCCGCATCGACCGGCATGCCCCGCTTGAAACCGAACGATTCGACCAGGAACGCGGTGCCAGGCTCGGGCTGGTTGAGCAGGCGCAGCTTGATCGAATCACGCAGTTGATACAGGTTCAGGTTGGTGGTGTCGATCTTCAGGTCAGCCAGGTCGGCGATCGGCCCCAAAAGCTCGCTCTCGACGCGGATCGCCTCGGCCAGCGAGCGGTTGGCATTGGTCAATGGGTGGCGTCGGCGGGTTTCCGAAAAGCGCTTGAGCAGCATGCCTTCGTCGGCATCCAGGAACAGCACATCACACTGGATATTGCGCGCGCGGGCTTCTTCGAGCAATTCGGGGAAGCGCGTCAGGTGGCTGGGCAGGTTACGTGCGTCGATCGACACTGCAACCTTCGGTTGCAGCAGTTCGGTGTTGATCAGCGCCTCTTCCGCCAGCTCCGGCAAGAGCGCGGCGGGCAGGTTGTCAATGCAGTAGAAACCATTGTCTTCCAGGACATCGAGGGCGGTACTCTTGCCGGAGCCGGACCGGCCGCTGACAATGATCAAGCGCATGTTCAGTGCTCGTTCTGTTCGTCCAGGACTACCTGGAAGAGGGCCTCGTTACTGCTGGCGCTACGCAAGCGATCACGAACTTCCTTGCGATCAAGCATGCTGGCAATCTGGCGCAGCAGTTCCAGGTGGGCATCGGTAGCGGCTTCAGGCACCAGCAAGACGAACAGCAGGTCCACGGGCGCGCCATCGATGGCGTCGTATTCGATTGGGGCGTCCAGGTGCAGCAGGGCACTGACCGGTGCGGAGCAGCCTTCAAGCCGGCAGTGAGGGATGGCGATGCCATTGCCGAAACCGGTCGAGCCGAGTTTTTCGCGGGCGACCAGTTTTTCGAAGACGTCTTGCATCTCCAGTTCAGGCACTTGATCGGCGATGAGGTTCGCAACCGTTTCCAAGGCGCGCTTTTTACTGCCGCCCGGCACGTTCACGAGAGAACGGCCGGGGGTCAGGATGGTTTCAAGTCGGATCATGGATGAGGGGGATCAGCGGGCAGCTGCACCTTGCAGCAGGCTTTGCTGTTTTTCCTTGTGTTTTTTCAGTTGGCGGTCGAGCTTGTCGGCCAAGGCGTCGATGGCTGCATACATGTCTTGGTCTTCGGCATTGGCAACCACTTCACCGCCAGGAATCTGCAGGGTCGCTTCGACCTTCTGCTGCAGCTTCTCGACTTTCATGATGACCTGCACGTTGGTGATCTTGTCGAAGTGACTTTCCACGCGGGCGAGCTTTTCAAGCACATAATCGCGCAGTGGCTGGGTGACTTCTACATGCTGTCCACTGATATTGACTTGCATACAGCTTCTCCTTTATTGCCCGTGCATAAAGAGGCAGGTCTTGCACCTGCCCCACAAACGCTGTGGCGCATCTCAGGGGCTACATCAGTCGCTTGCGTTCGCTCGACGGTGCTATGCCGAGCGACTCGCGGTACTTGGCGACGGTGCGACGGGCTACCTGGATGCCTTGTGCCTCCAGTAAACCAGCGATCTTGCTGTCACTCAATGGCTTTTTCTGATTTTCCGCTGCAACCAGTTTTTTGATGATCGCGCGGATCGCTGTAGACGAGCATTCTCCGCCTTCGGAGGTGCTGACGTGGCTGGAGAAAAAGTATTTCAGTTCGTAGATGCCACGCGGGGTGTGCATGTATTTTTGCGTGGTAACCCGAGAGATGGTCGACTCATGCATCCCCACCGCTTCGGCGATGTCATGCAGCACCAGCGGCTTCATTGCTTCATCACCATGGTCGAGGAAACCGCGCTGGTGCTCGACGATCTGCGTGGCAACCTTCATCAGGGTTTCGTTGCGGCTTTGCAGGCTCTTGATGAACCAGCGCGCTTCCTGCAACTGGTTGCGCATGAAGGTGTTGTCGGCACTGGTGTCGGCGCGGCGCACGAAGCCTGCGTATTGCGGGTTGACCCGCAGGCGCGGGATGGCTTCCTGGTTCAGCTCCACCAGCCAGCGGTCGCTGTCTTTGCGCACGATGACGTCGGGCACCACGTACTCGGGTTCGCTGGACTCGATCTGTGAGCCAGGGCGCGGGTTGAGGCTTTGTACCAGCTCGATGACCTGGCGCAGCTCGTCTTCCTTGATTTTCATGCGCCGCATCAGCTGGCTGTAGTCGCGGCTGCCGAGCAGGTCGATGAAATCGGTGACCAAGCGCTTGGCTTCGGTCATCCACGGAGTGTTGGCAGGCAGCTGGCGCAGTTGCAGCAGCAGGCATTCACCCAGGTTACGGGCGCCGACGCCGGCCGGTTCGAACTGCTGGATACGGTGCAGCACCGCTTCGACCTCGTCCAGCTCGATATCCAGCTCCGGGTCGAAACCGGCGCAGATTTCCTCAAGGGTGTCTTCCAGGTAGCCCTGGCCGTTGATGCTGTCGATGAGGGTAACGGCGATCAGGCGGTCGGTGTCGGACATCGGCGCCAGGTTCAGTTGCCACAGCAGGTGGCTTTGCAGGCTTTCGCCGGCCGATGTGCGGGTGGTGAAGTCCCACTCATCGTCATCGTTGCTCGGCAGGCTGCTGGCGCTGGTCTGGTAGATGTCTTCCCAGGCGGTATCGACCGGAAGCTCGTTGGGGATCCGCTCGCCCCACTCGCCATCTTCCAGGTTGTCGGCACTGACGGTGCTTTCCTGAAAGCTGTTGTCCTGGGCTTCGGCTGCCGGCTTGTTCTCGGCGTTGTCCGCCATCGGGTCGCTGTTGTCGAAGTCCTCGCCGTCTTCCTGACGTTCGAGCATCGGGTTCGACTCCAGCGCTTCCTGGATTTCCTGTTGGAGGTCCAGGGTGGAAAGCTGGAGCAGACGGATGGCCTGTTGCAACTGCGGTGTCATCGTCAGTTGCTGGCCCATTTTTAGGACGAGCGATGGTTTCATGGCTGGGGCTTAATACCTTGTTCGCCGGCGCGCATGCGCCATCCACTACACGAGGGCGCCGGGGCGCCAGATCAAGCAAGTTTTATGCCTTAAATTGTAGCGTTTGCCTAGAGCGCTGTAACAACTTTACCCGCGGTTTCACGGCTATGTGCCAGTGCTCCAGGCGCTTCCCCTGGGTCAGAGCCGGAACTCGTGGCCCAGGTAAACCTCTTTGACCAGGTCGTTGGCCAGGATGGTCTCGGCATCGCCTTCAGCGATCAGCCGGCCATCATTGACGATATAGGCGGTCTCGCAGATATCCAGGGTCTCGCGCACGTTGTGGTCGGTAATCAGCACACCGATGCCCTTGGCCTTGAGGTGGTGGATGATCTGCTTGATGTCACCAACCGAGATCGGGTCGACACCGGCGAAGGGTTCGTCCAGCAGGATGAACTTGGGTGCGGTTGCCAGGGCGCGGGCAATCTCGACGCGGCGGCGTTCACCACCGGAAAGGCTCATGCCGAGGTTGTCGCGAATGTGGCTGATGTGGAACTCCTGCAGCAGGCTTTCCAGCTCTTTGCGGCGGCCGTCGCGGTCGAGGTCCTTGCGGGTCTCGAGAATGGCCATGATGTTGTCGGCCACCGACAGTTTACGGAAGATCGAGGCTTCCTGCGGCAAGTAGCCGATGCCGGCACGGGCGCGGCCGTGCATGGGCTGGTGGCTGACATCGAGGTTGTCGATGAGCACGCGCCCCTGCTCGGCCTGGACCAGCCCGACAATCATGTAGAAGCAGGTGGTCTTGCCGGCGCCGTTGGGGCCGAGCAGGCCGACGATCTGGCCACTGTCGATCGACAGACTGACATCACGTACGACCTGCCGCCCCTTGTAGCTCTTGGCCAGATGCTGGGCTTTGAGGGTTGCCATTTACTCGGCCTTCTTCTTGGGCTGGATCACCATGTCGATGCGCTGACGTGGCTGGGTCACGTTGCCACCACGACCGGCGGTCGCCACCTGGGACTTGGTGTTGTAGACGATCTTCTCGCCTTCGGTCGTGTTGCCCTCGTTTTCGACCTTGGCGCGGTCGGTGAGGATCACGGTGTCTTTCTGCGCCTGGTACTGGATTGTCACTGCCCAGCCTTTCATCTTGTCTGGCTTGGCAGCGCTCTGTTGTTGCTCGAAGTAGGCCAGGTTGCCGACCGAGGTGACTACATCGATGTCGCCGTTGGCGGCGCGGGTCATGGTCACGGTGTTGCCTTTGATCATCATCGAACCTTGGGTGATGATCACGTCACCGGTATAGGTGGCCACGCCTTGCTTGTCATCCAGATGGGCCTGGTCGGCCTGGATGCGGATCGGCTGATCACGGTCATTCGGCAGTGCGAAGGCGCTCGCGCTTCCCAGTGCTGCGCTCAGGCTGAGCAAAAGGGGGAGGGTTTTAACGAGCCTCATACTGTCCTCTTACGTTAGAGAGCAGGTCCATCCTGCTTTCTTTCAAATACGCTTTCATTCCTTTGCCCGTAGTCGTGCCACCGGCGCCGTCGATTCTAACGGCTTGCTCGGTCTGCGCATATTGCTTCTGCGGGAACACGGTCATGCGTGAACTGGTAATGATGGTTTCACGCTGTTTTTCGTCGATGCGTGCAATCCGTACCTTGTCGATCAGCTCGACCTCGGTGCCGTCCGGGTTGACCTCGGCGCGGGTGCTTTGCACGTGCCACGGGTATTGGGTGCCGCGGTACAGGTGCAGGTCCGGCGTGGTCACCAAGGTGATTTCGCTGGTCTTCATGTGCTCGACCTTGTCGGCGGTCATTTCGTACTGCAGCTTGCCGTCGGGCAGAAATTGCACACTGTGCGCGTTGATCGCATAGTAGTCGATGGCGCTTTCGTCGACCTGGGCCACCGGCTTGTCGAGGAAGCTTTCCGGGCTGACATTCCAGTAGCCGACCGCCGCCAGCAGGGCGGCGATCACTGCTAGCAGCGCAATATTGCGGGCTTTCTTGCTGAACATGGGCAGCCTTACAGGTAGTTGGCGTTGGCAGCGTCCAGGGTACCCTGGGCCTGCATGATCAGTTCGCAGAATTCACGGGCTGCGCCTTCGCCGCCGCGTGCCTGGGTCACGCCGTGAGCGTGCTGGCGAACAAACGGGGCGGCGTTGGCCACGGCCATGCCCAATGCCACCCGGCGAATGACCGGCAGGTCGGGCAGGTCATCGCCCAGGTAGGCCACTTGATCATAGCTTAGGCCCAGTTCGGCGAGCAGGCCGTCAAGCACGACCAATTTGTCCTCGCGGCCCTGGTACAGGTGCGGGATGCCGAGGTTTTTCGCCCGGCGCTCGACCACAGGGGTTTTGCGCCCGCTGATGATCGCGGTGGTCACACCCGAGGCCATGAGCATCTTGATGCCCTGGCCGTCGAGGGTATTGAAGGTCTTGAACTCGCTGCCATCTTCGAGGAAGTACAGGCGCCCGTCGGTGAGCACGCCGTCTACGTCGAACACTGCCAGCTTGATGGCTTTGCCGCGTTGCATGAGGTCCTGGTTCATTCCATCGCTCCTTACATTACACCGGCGCGCAGCAGGTCGTGCATGTTCAGGGCGCCGGTCGGGCGGCCCTCGCGGTCCACCACCACCAGTGCGCTGATCTTGTGGTCTTCCATGATCTTCAGGGCTTCGGCAGCGAGCATGTCGGCGCGGGCCGTTTTGCCGTGCACGGTCATGACCTGGTCGACCAGGGTGGTGTGTACGTCGATGTTGCGGTCCAGGCTGCGGCGCAGGTCGCCGTCGGTGAAGATCCCGGCCAGCGTGCCGTCGGCTTCGACGATCACGGTCATGCCCAGGCCTTTGCGGGACATTTCAAGCAGCGCATCCTTGAGCAGGGTGCCGCGGGCTACCTGGGGCAGCTCGTCGCCGCTGTGCATCACGTTCTCGACCTTGAGCAGCAGGCGACGGCCCAGTGCACCGCCCGGGTGCGAGAAGGCAAAGTCTTCAGCGGTGAAGCCGCGGGCTTCGAGCAGGGCGATGGCCAGGCAGTCGCCCAGCACCAGCGATGCCGTGGTGGAGGAGGTGGGTGCGAGGTTAAGCGGGCAGGCCTCTTGCGCGACGCGGGCGTCGAGGTTGACCTCGGCGGCCTGGGCCAGGGGCGAGTCCGGGTTGCCGGTCAGGCTGACCAGCTTGATGCCCAGGCGCTTGATCAACGGCAGCAGGGTGACGATTTCGGCAGTGCTGCCGGAATTGGAAAGCGCAAGGATGACATCATCGCGGGTAATCATGCCCATGTCGCCATGGCTGGCTTCGGCCGGGTGCACGAAAAACGCCGGGGTCCCGGTGCTGGCCAGGGTGGCGGCGATCTTGTTGCCGATATGCCCGGACTTGCCCATGCCGACCACGACCACCCGGCCCTTGCTGGCCAGGATCAGCTCGCAGGCTTTGACGAAATTGTCGTCGATGCGCGCCAGCAGGGCCTCTACGGCCTCGAGTTCCAGGCGCAGGGTGCGTTGGGCGGATTGAATCAGCTCGCTGGATTGGCTCATGTCGAGAAAGCAATGCCTGATGAAAAGGTCGCGATTATACGCGCAATGACGAAAACCCTCACCCCTTCGATTGCTGTAGCGAATGTCATCAAAGCCTGTCACGGGGCTGAACGACTGCTTGTCCGGCCTTGGGGCGGCACTGTCAGCGGTGCTATAGTTCGCCGCTATTCGGCCTGCCAGGGGCGCTTGTGCCTTCCTGATGGAGGCCGGCGTCCATTAGGACGAGGCTGCACTAGCAAGGAGTCTAGATGAGTGTGGATAGCGCCTACGCGGTCGAGTTGAAGGGGGTTACCTTCAAACGTGGTTCGCGCAGCATTTTCAGCAACGTCGACATTCGCATCCCGCGCGGCAAGGTCACCGGCATCATGGGGCCATCGGGTTGCGGCAAGACCACGTTGCTCCGCCTGATGGGTGCGCAATTGCGCCCCTCCAGCGGTGAGGTATGGGTTGCTGGCCAGAATCTGCCGACGCTGTCGCGCAGCGACCTGTTCGACGCCCGCAAACAGATGGGTGTGCTGTTTCAGAGTGGCGCGCTGTTCACCGACCTCGATGTGTTCGAGAACGTCGCGTTCCCGCTGCGCGTGCACACCCAGCTGTCGGACGAAATGATCCGCGACATCGTGCTGATGAAGCTGCAGGCCGTGGGCCTGCGGGGTGCCATCGACCTGATGCCTGACGAATTGTCCGGTGGCATGAAGCGCCGTGTGGCGCTGGCGCGGGCAATTGCCCTGGACCCGCAGATCCTTATGTACGACGAGCCGTTCGTCGGCCAGGACCCGATCGCCATGGGCGTACTGGTGCGCCTGATCCGCTTGCTCAACGATGCCCTGGGCATTACCAGCATCGTCGTTTCCCACGACCTGGCGGAAACCGCCAGCATCGCCGACTACCTCTACGTGGTAGGCGACGGCCAGGTGCTGGGGCAGGGGACGCCCGACGAGCTGATGGGCTCGGACAACCCTCGCATTCGCCAGTTCATGAAGGGCGACCCGGACGGCCCGGTACCCTTCCACTTTCCTGCGCCTGACTACCGCGCCGACCTGCTGGGAGCGCGTTGATGCGCAGAAAATCCTTACTCGAACGTGTTCGCCTGCTGGGCCGTTCGGCAATCGATGTGCTGGCCGTGCTCGGGCGTTCCTGCCTGTTCCTGTTCCATGCGCTGGTTGGCCGTGGCGGTATCGGCGGCGGCTTCCAGCTGCTGACCAGGCAGCTGTACTCGGTGGGCGTGTTGTCGCTGGCGATCGTTGTCGTGTCCGGGGTGTTTATCGGCATGGTGCTGGCGCTGCAGGGCTACAGCATCCTGGCCAGGTACGGCTCGGAGCAGGCAGTGGGGCAGATGGTCGCCCTGACCCTGCTGCGTGAGCTCGGCCCGGTGGTAACGGCGTTGCTGTTCGCCGGCCGTGCAGGGTCCGCGCTGACCGCCGAAATCGGCAACATGAAGTCGACCGAGCAGCTGTCGAGCCTGGAAATGATCGGCGTCGACCCGCTCAAGTACATCGTCGCGCCGCGCCTGTGGGCCGGTTTCATCTCGCTGCCGTTGCTGGCGCTGATCTTCAGCGTGGTCGGCATCTGGGGTGGCTCGTGGGTGGCCGTGGACTGGCTGGGCGTCTACGAAGGCTCGTTCTGGGCCAACATGCAGAACAGTGTTTCTTTCACTGACGACGTGCTTAACGGGCTGATCAAGAGCCTGGTGTTCGCCTTCGTCACAACCTGGATTGCCGTATTCCAGGGGTACGACTGCGAGCCCACCTCAGAAGGGATCAGCCGTGCCACCACCAAGACCGTGGTCTATGCCTCGTTGGCAGTGCTGGGTCTGGACTTTATTCTGACCGCCTTGATGTTTGGAGATTTCTGATGCAAAACCGCACCCTGGAAATCGGTGTCGGCCTGTTCCTCCTGGCCGGGATCCTGGCGCTGCTGCTGCTGGCCCTGCGTGTCAGCGGGCTGTCGGCCAGCCCGAGCAGCGATACCTATAAAGTTTATGCCTACTTCGACAATATCGCCGGTTTGACGGTCAGAGCTAAAGTGACCATGGCCGGTGTGACCATCGGCAAGGTCACCGCCATCGATCTGGACCGGGATTCCTACACCGGTCGGGTGACGTTGCAGCTGGACAAGTCGGTGGACAACCTGCCGACCGACTCCACGGCCTCGATCCTGACTGCCGGTCTGCTTGGCGAGAAGTACATCGGCATCAGCGTGGGCGGCGAAGATCAGGTGCTCAAGGATGGCGCGACCATCCACGACACCCAGTCGGCCTTGGTGCTGGAAGATCTGATTGGCAAGTTCCTGCTCAACTCCGTTGGCAAGGAACCGAAAGAAGCGCAACCGGCTAATTAAGGAGTATCCATGATTTCGATCCTGCGACGTGGCCTGCTGGTCCTGCTGGCGGCCTTCCCCCTGCTGACCCTGGCGGCGCAGTCGCCTCACGAGGTGGTTCAGGGCACGACCAATGAACTGCTGGGTGACCTCAAGGCCAACAAGGAGCAGTACAAGTCCAACCCCAGCGCCTTCTACGATGCGCTCAACCGCATCCTGGGCCCGGTGGTGGACGCTGACGGTATTTCCCGCAGCATCATGACCGTCAAGTACTCGCGCAAGGCCACACCTGAGCAGATGCAGCGCTTCCAGGAAAACTTCAAGCGCAGCCTGATGCAGTTCTATGGCAATGCGCTGCTCGAATACAACAACCAGGGCATCGTCGTCGACCCGGCCAAAGCCGATGACGGCAAGCGCGCCAGCGTAGGCATGAAGGTCACCGGTAACAACGGTGCCGTTTACCCGGTGCAGTACACCCTGGAAAACATCGGTGGTGAGTGGAAGGTGCGTAACGTCATCGTCAACGGCATCAACATTGGCAAGCTGTTCCGTGACCAGTTTGCCGATGCCATGCAGCGCAATGGCAACAACCTGGACAAGACCATCGACGGCTGGGCGGGTGAAGTGGCCAAGGCCAAGCAGGCAGCAGACAGCTCGCCTGACAAGGAAGTGAAATGAGTGAGGCCGGCGTAAGCATGGCTGAGCCAGGCGTTATGCGCCTGGCCGGCGTGCTGGACTACCGTACCGGCCCCGCCTTGCGCAAGCAGGGCAAGTCGCTGATCGACGCCTCCCGCGAGCCGCACCTGGTGCTGGATTGCTCGGCTGTCGAAAAGTCGTCGAGCGTTGGCCTGTCGCTGTTGCTTGCGTTCATTCGCGATGGCCAAGCCACCGGCAAGGCCTGCGAGGTCCGCGGCATGCCTGACGACATGCGGGAAATTGCCGAGGTCTATGACCTTGATGAAGTGCTGGCAACCTGATGGCCCGGCACGGATGATGGCCCCTCGGTCAGCGAAGCCCTCGTTGGGCTTCGCAGGCGGGGGGCTTTTTTGTATGATGGCCGACCCGTGCGCATCGGGCGCCGATTGAGGTTGAGCATGCAGGCCGTAGAAGTTAAAAGCTTCCTTGAAGAGAAATTGCCGGGTTCCCGGGTCGAAGTTGAAGGCGAAGGCTGCAACTTCCAGTTGAACGTGATCAGCGACGAGTTGGCTGGCCTGAGCCCGGTCAAACGCCAGCAGGCGATCTATGCTCACCTGAACCCATGGATCGCCAATGGCAGCATCCATGCGGTAACCATGAAATTTTTCAGCAGCGCAGCCTGGGCTGAGCGCACCTGAGCCAACTTGGCGGCGAGACTCCAATGGACAAACTGATTATTACTGGCGGCGCTCGCCTTGACGGCGAGATCCGCATTTCGGGCGCGAAGAACGCAGCCTTGCCGATTCTGGCGGCGACCCTGCTGGCCGATGGCCCGGTCACCGTGGGCAACCTGCCACACCTGCACGACATCACCACCATGATCGAGCTGTTCGGCCGCATGGGCATCGAGCCTGTGATCGACGAGAAGCTGTCGGTGGAGATCGACCCACGCACCATCAAGACCTTGGTTGCGCCTTACGAGCTGGTCAAGACCATGCGCGCCTCGATCCTGGTACTGGGCCCGATGGTTGCCCGTTTCGGCGAAGCCGAAGTGGCCCTGCCTGGCGGTTGCGCCATTGGTTCGCGCCCGGTCGACCTGCACATCCGCGGCCTCGAGGCCATGGGCGCGAAGATCGAAGTGGAAGGTGGCTACATCAAGGCCAAGGCGCCTGAGGGTGGCCTGCGCGGTGCGCACTTCTTCTTCGACACCGTCAGCGTCACCGGTACCGAGAACATCATGATGGCCGCTGCCCTGGCCAAGGGCCGCAGCGTGTTGCAGAACGCCGCGCGCGAGCCTGAAGTGGTCGACCTGGCCAACTTCATCAATGCCATGGGCGGCAATGTCCAGGGCGCCGGTACCGACACCATTACCATCGATGGCGTCGAGCGCCTGCATTCGGCCAGCTACCGCGTCATGCCGGACCGCATCGAGACCGGTACCTACCTGGTCGCTGCTGCCGTGACCGGTGGCCGCGTCAAGGTCAAGGACACCGACCCGACCATCCTTGAAGCCGTACTGGAAAAACTCAAGGAAGCCGGTGCCGACATCAACACCGGCGAAGACTGGATCGAGCTGGACATGCATGGCAAGCGGCCAAAAGCCGTCAACCTGCGTACCGCCCCGTACCCGGCGTTCCCGACCGACATGCAGGCGCAGTTCATTTCGCTCAACGCCATTGCCGAAGGCACCGGCGCGGTGATCGAAACCATCTTCGAAAACCGCTTCATGCACGTTTACGAAATGCACCGCATGGGCGCGCAGATCCAGGTCGAGGGCAACACTGCCATCGTCACTGGCGTCAAGTCGCTCAAAGGTGCCCCGGTCATGGCCACCGACCTGCGTGCGTCCGCCAGCCTGGTGCTGTCGGCGCTGGTTGCCGAAGGCGATACCCTGATCGACCGCATCTACCACATCGACCGTGGTTACGAGTGCATCGAAGAGAAACTGCAGATGCTCGGCGCGAAAATCCGCCGCGTACCGGGCTAATAGCCCGCAGGTGCAAGGATGCACCTTTCGAATTGAATGCGGCCAGGTCGATGACCTGGCCGGCAGCAGCCGCTTAAGGACCGACGTTCCAATGTTGACCATCGCGCTTTCCAAAGGCCGTATTCTCGACGACACCCTGCCGTTGCTGGCCGAGGCCGGTATTGTGCCGACCGAGAACCCGGACAAGAGCCGCAAACTGATCATCCCCACCACGCAGGACGATGTGCGCCTGCTGATCGTGCGTGCGACCGATGTGCCGACCTATGTCGAGCATGGTGCCGCCGACCTGGGTGTGGCCGGCAAGGACGTGCTGATGGAGTACGGCGGCCAGGGTATGTACGAACCCCTGGACCTGCAGATTGCCCAGTGCAAGCTGATGACTGCCGGCGTGGTCGGCGCACCCGAGCCCAAGGGCCGCCTGCGCGTGGCCACCAAGTTCGTCAACGTAGCCAAACGCTACTACGCCGAACAGGGCCGTCAGGTCGATATCATCAAATTGTACGGTTCGATGGAGCTGGCACCGCTGATCAACCTCGCCGACAAGATCATCGACGTGGTCGACACTGGCAACACCCTGCGTGCCAACGGCCTGGAGCCCCAGGACCTGATCGCCACGATCAGCTCGCGCCTGGTGGTCAACAAGGCTTCCATGAAAATGCAGCACGCCCGTATCCAGAGCCTGATCGACACGCTGCGTCAAGCAGTCGAATCGCGACACCGCGGCTGACTCTCTACCGACTGCGCGCGGCTTTCGCCGTCGCGCCCGTCTATCCGCGTCATAGCCACTTTTCTCGGGTGCCCGCGCGGATGGACTGGTAGCTTGGGATTGTGCGAAAAGTCGCCGAGCGGCGATCAGGCAAGGCAAAAACAGGCGAGGAAGCGGAGTTTGCTGGTTGCAAATGAGCATTCCGAGCCTGTTTTTAACGTAGCATGATCGTCGCGCAGGCACTTTTCGCACAATCCCCTAGGGCGCCTGAGCATTCGCTAATATTACGAGGCCCTCGCCATGACCGTGTCCACTGCAATTGCCCGTCTCAACGCTGCTGATCCGGATTTCGCCCGACATCTGGATCATCTGCTGAGCTGGGAGAGTGTGTCCGATGACGCGGTCAACCAGCGCGTGCTCGACATCATCAAGGGCGTGCGCGAGCGCGGCGATGCGGCACTGGTAGAGTTCACCCAGCGTTTCGACGGCGTTTCGGCCAACAGCATCGATGACCTGATCCTCGGTCGCGAGCGCCTGGAGCTGGCCCTGACCCGCATTACCCCGGTCCAGCGCGAAGCCTTGGAAAAGGCCGCCAACCGCGTGCGCATGTACCACGAACGGCAGAAGCAGGACTCCTGGCAGTACACCGAGGCCGACGGCACCGTGCTGGGTCAGAAGGTCACCCCGCTGGACCGTGCAGGCCTGTATGTGCCGGGCGGCAAGGCGTCGTACCCTTCGTCGGTGCTGATGAACGCCATTCCGGCCAAGGTTGCCGGCGTGGCCGAAGTGGTAATGGTAGTGCCGACCCCGCGTGGCGAGGTCAACGAACTGGTGCTGGCTGCCGCCTGCATCGCCGGTGTGGACCGCGTATTCACCGTCGGTGGTGCCCAGGCGGTTGCTGCACTGGCCTACGGCACCGAAAGCGTGCCGCAGGTGGACAAGATCGTCGGCCCGGGCAACATCTACGTAG
Source organism: Pseudomonas sp. PvP089 (assembly GCF_017875165.1). NCBI lineage: Bacteria > Pseudomonadati > Pseudomonadota > Gammaproteobacteria > Pseudomonadales > Pseudomonadaceae > Pseudomonas > Pseudomonas sp. PvP089. The sequence goes on along the minus strand of NZ_JAGGME010000001.1, from coordinate 5,299,471 downwards.
CCACCGCCAAACGCCACGTATTCGGCCAGGTAGGCATCGACATGATCGCCGGCCCGTCGGAAATCCTCGTGGTATGCGACGGCCAGACCGACCCGGACTGGATCGCCATGGACCTCTTCTCCCAGGCCGAGCACGATGAAGACGCCCAGGCCATCCTGGTCAGCCCGGATGCCGCATTCCTCGACCGTGTTGCGGCCAGCATCAGCAAGCTGCTGCCGACCATGGAACGTGCCGACATCATCGAGAAGTCGATCAATGGCCGTGGTGCACTGATCCAGGTGCGTGACATGCAACAGGCCATGGACGTGGCCAACCGCATTGCCCCGGAGCACCTGGAACTGTCGGTGGCCGACCCGCAAGCCTGGTTGCCGCACATTCGCCACGCTGGCGCAATCTTCATGGGCCGTCACACCAGCGAAGCGCTGGGCGATTACTGCGCCGGGCCCAACCACGTGCTGCCTACCTCCGGCACCGCGCGGTTCTCGTCGCCGTTGGGGGTGTATGACTTCCAGAAGCGTTCGTCGATCATTTTCTGCTCCGAGCAGGGCGCGTCCGAGCTGGGCCACACGGCTTCGGTCCTGGCCCGTGGCGAGTCGCTGACCGCCCACGCCCGCAGCGCCGAATACCGTATCCTGACCCAAGAGAAGGGGAACTGAGCATGAGTCGATTCTGGAGCCCCTTCGTCAAGGACCTGGTGCCTTATGTGCCGGGCGAGCAACCCAAGCTGGCCCGTCTGGTCAAGCTGAACACCAACGAAAACCCCTACGGCCCGTCGCCCAAGGCGCTGGAGGCCATGCGTGGCGAGCTTAACGACAACCTGCGCTTGTACCCGGACCCGAACGGTGACCGGCTGAAGCAGGCGGTCGCCGAGTACTACGGCGTAACCCCGGCGCAAGTGTTTGTCGGCAACGGCTCGGACGAGGTGCTGGCGCACATCTTCCACGGCCTGTTCCAGCACGATGCGCCGCTGTTGTTCCCGGACATCAGCTACAGCTTCTACCCGGTCTATTGCGGCCTGTACGGTATTGCCTTCGAGCAGGTGGCGCTGGATGAGCAGTTCCAGATCCGCATCGAGGACTACAACAAGCCAAATGCCGGCATCATCTTCCCCAACCCCAATGCGCCGACTGGCTGCCTGATGCCGCTGCAGGCGGTGGAACAGTTGCTGCAGGCCAACCGTGACTCGGTGGTGGTGGTCGATGAGGCCTACATCGATTTCGGTGGCGAGACGGCCATCAGCCTGGTGGACCGCTACGACAATCTGCTGGTTACCCAGACGTTGTCGAAGTCGCGCTCGTTGGCTGGCTTGCGGGTGGGGCTGGCGGTAGGGCATCCGGACCTGATCGAGGCGCTGGAGCGGATCAAGAACAGCTTCAACTCCTATCCCTTGGACCGTGCTGCGATCGTTGGCGCGGCGGTGGCATTCGAAGACCGCGAGTATTTCGAGGAAACCTGCCGCAAGGTGATCGAGAGCCGCGAGGTCTTGGTCAGGCAGCTTGAGGCCAAGGGTTTCGAGGTACTGCCTTCGGCCGCCAACTTCATCTTTGCCCGCCACCCGCACCAAGATGCCGGCGAACTGGCTGCACGCCTGCGCGAGCAAGGTGTGATCGTGCGCCACTTCAAGCAGCCGCGCATTGCCCAGTTCCTGCGCATTACCATCGGCACGCCAGACATGAACCAGGCGCTGCTCGATGCGTTGAACTGACGTGATGGATGGCCCTGCGCTTCCACAGAACAGCTGCTAACTGCCTGATTTAGCAGTCGCCCTGTGGGAGCGGGCTTGCCCCGCGAACACCGGCGAAGCCGGTGCCAGGCACCGCGCCCCCTATTCGCAGGGCATGCCCACAGCCTAACGGCTGCTCTCTTCGACCCCGAACGCCTGGGTTCAAATACCTGGTGGTTTGCCCGGCTGCCCGATATCCACTAAGCTCTGTCGATTCATCGGATGATTGGTTGAGTGAGATGGGTACCGAGTTGACCAAGCGCTCTCTCGTGGAGCTGGCCGTGGAGCGCATGCGCGAGCGTATCGTGATGGGCGATTGGCAGGTCGGGCAGCGCTTGCCGACTGAGCCGGAGCTGGCCCATCAGCTGGGCATAAGCCGCAACACCGTGCGCGAGGCGATGCGCGTGCTGGCTTTCAGTGGCCTGGTGGAAATTCGTCAGGGCGACGGTAGCTACTTGCGCACGGCGCATGACCCCTTGCAGGCGGTGCAGGCAATGTCGCGCTGCACCCCGGAGCAGGCCCGGGAAACCCGCCATATCCTTGAGGCTGAAGCCGTTGGCCTGGCGGCGCTGCGCCGAACGGATACTGACCTGCAAGCGCTGCGTGATGCCTTGGCCGGCAGTGCCGGGCACTTTCACGGGGATGTCGATGAATATGTAGCGTGCGACCTGGTATTTCACCAGCGGCTGGTCGATGCCGCGCACAACCCGGCGTTAAGCGAGCTGTACCGGTACTTTGCCGGGGTGGTGGCGGCTGCTCTGAAGCACAACATGGCAACCGTGCCCCGTTGCCAGGCCACGTTCGATCTGCATGGGCAGATCCTCGACGCCATCGAACAACGTGATGCGGAGCGGGCCAAGCGCCTGAGCCGTACCCTCATCGAATCCTGACTCCGAGAAGGCCATGGCTGAATCCATAACCCATAACACCCCGCGCAATGAGCGCGACCTCGATGAGCTTTTGATCGATGCCGAAGCTGACGATGAGCAGGTTCAGCAGCAACCTGTGGTGTTGCGGCGGCCTTGGCTGTTGCTGCTTGGCCTGGTGCTGGTTGCATTGAACCTGCGCCCGGCGCTGTCGAGCATGGCGCCGGTGCTGGGGCAGGTGTCCGAGGGCCTCGGGCTTAATGCCTCGCAGGCCGGCTTGCTGACCACCTTGCCGGTACTTTGCCTTGGCTTGTTTGCCCCGCTTGCACCGGTGCTCGCGCGGCGCTTTGGCAGCGAGCGGGTGATCCTCGGCATTCTCGTCACCCTGGCGCTAGGCATCGTGGTACGAAGCGCCTTTGGGGCTGTCGGGGTGTTTCTCGGCAGCCTGATGGCGGGGGCCAGCATCGGCATCATCGGCGTCTTGTTGCCAGGTATCGTCAAACGCGACTTCCCGCAACATGCTGGCACGCTGACTGGCGTCTACACCATGGCGTTGTGCCTGGGTGCGGCGATGGCGGCGGGGGCGACGGTGCCTTTGGCCCAGCATTTTGAGGGTGGTTGGGCAATGGGGCTGGGCTTCTGGGCGTTGCCGGCGTTGCTGGCCATGTTGGTGTGGCTGCCGCAGGCGCGACGGGGGCATGGCCTGCACAAGGTGGCCTATCGCGTGCGTGGCCTGTGGCGTGACCCGCTGGCCTGGCAGGTAACCCTGTACATGGGCCTGCAGTCATCGCTGGCCTACATCGTGTTCGGTTGGTTGCCGTCGATCCTCATCGGCCGCGGCCTGAGCCCGACCGACGCAGGCCTGGTGTTGTCGGGGTCGGTGATCGTGCAACTGGTCAGTTCGCTCAGTGCGCCCTGGCTGGCCACCCGTGGCAAGGACCAGCGGCTGGCCATCGTGCTGGTCATGCTCATCACCCTGGCCGGCCTGTTCGGTTGCCTGTATGCACCGTTGTCCGGGTTGTGGGGATGGGCCGTGGTGCTGGGCCTGGGGCAAGGTGGCACCTTTGCCCTGGCGCTGACCTTGATCGTGCTGCGCTCGAAAGATGCCCATGTGGCGGCGAACCTGTCGAGCATGGCCCAGGGGGTAGGTTACACCCTGGCGTCGATGGGGCCGTTTGCGGTGGGCCTGGTGCACGACATCACCGGGGGCTGGGCGGCACTGGGCTGGATTTTTGCCGTGCTGGGCATTGGCGCCATCGTATTCGGGCTGGGTGCCGGGCGTGCTTTGCATGTGCAGGTGACCTGCGAGAAAGTTTGAGGCCCGTGCTGGCACTGCCGGCGCTATCGCGGGTAAAGCCGCTCCCGCTGGCATTGCACACATTTTGCGGGCAGCGTGATCCCAGTGGGGCCGGCACTGGCATAAGCCTGCGGGGCAGATTATGGTGCTGTTTTCGAGCCCTGGACGGACCTGCCCCATGAGCGACGCCAACCGCGACCTGATCACCCGCTTCTACCAGGCTTTCCAGCGCCTGGACGCCGAGGCCATGGTGGCCTGTTACAGCGACGATATCGTTTTCAGCGACCCGGTTTTCGGCACCCTGCGCGGCAGGGATGTGGGCGACATGTGGCGGATGCTCGCTACCCGGGCCAAAAACTTCACCCTGGCATTCGACAGTGTGCGCGCCGACGAGCGCAGTGGCGGCGCGCACTGGGTGGCGACCTACCTGTTCAGCCAGACCGGCCGTGTTGTGGTCAACGACATCCAGGCACGGTTTGTGATTCGCGACGGGTTGATCTGCCAGCATGACGATACCTTCGACTTGTGGCGCTGGTCGCGGCAGGCGTTGGGTGTGCCGGGTATGTTGCTGGGGTGGTCACCCATGCTCAAGAACAAGGTGCGCCAGCAGGCCTTCAAGGGCCTGCGGGCTTACCAGCACAGTCAGGGCAGCGCTACAGCCTGATCGCCGTCGTGGTAGCTGAACCTGGCACCGTCCTGCAGTGACTTCGGCAGTTGTATGCGGATGACGGGAATGAAGCTGCCGTGGGTCTGGTGCCAGTCGCGTTGGTCCGCCTGAGCCTGCTCAAGCGCGCCGTATGGGCCGTCGATGTAGAAGAACGATTGGATGGGCAAGCTGCCGGAGCGTGCTTCGTCCCACGCGCCGATCATCACCTCGTTCCACGGGAATGGCATTTCAGTGCGGATTCCACGCCATTCGGACACTCAGCCCACGCTGATCCGGACACCTGTTCCACGCTCATTCGGACAGGCAGTCGGAGCGCAGCGACGCAGGGGTGGCATTGTTAGTCCGGGTTGGCTGGCGTCGTCAATTTCTGCGTCCGTTTGCGCATTGATTCACCCTTCAGATTGATCCGATAAGCGTTGTGCACCAGGCGGTCGAGGATGGCATCGGCCAGGGTCGGATCGCCGATCAGTTCGTGCCAGTTGTCCACCGGCATCTGGCTGGTGACGATGGTCGAGCGCTGGCCGTAACGGTCGTCCAGTAGCTCCAGCATGTCGCGCCGTTGCTCGCCGGTGAACGGGGCCAGGCCCCAGTCGTCGAGGATCAGCAGGTCGGTCTTGGCGTAGCTGCTCATCAGCTTGGCGAAGCGGCCGTCGCCATGGGCCAGACCCAGTTCTTCCAGCAAACGTGGCAGGCGCAGGTAGCGCACGCTGTAGCCCTCCCGGCAGGCCTGGTGGGCCAGGGCGCAGGCCAGCCAGGTTTTACCGACACCGGTGGGGCCGCCGATGATCAGGTTGAGGCCGTCGCGCAGCCACTGACCACTGCTCAGTTGCAGGATCAGCGCCTTATCCAGTCCGCGCGGGCTGCGGTAGTCGATGTCTTCGAGGCAGGCGTTGTGCTTGAGCCGGGCCTGGCGCAGGCGGCTGCTCAGGCGCTTGTCATCGCGTTCGGTCAGCTCGCGGTCGACCAGCAGGCCGAGGCGTTCTTCGAAGCTCAGGCTGTCGATGTCCGGGGTTTTCAGTTGTTCATTCAGCGCCTTGAGCATGCCGTGCAGGCGCAGGGTTTGCAGCTTGTCCAGGGTCGGATGGGGCAGCATGGTGGGATTCCTTGGGGTCAGTGGTAGTAGGCGGATCCGCGCAGGTTGGCGTGGTCGTCCGGTAGTAGCGGCAGGTTGGTTTGAGCTAGCGGCAGGTTTTCCAGCCCCTGGCGCAGGATCGATTCGAGGCTCTTGTAGCTGCACGTGCCGAGGCTGATGGCGCGACGGCAGGCCAACTCCAGACGCGCCTCACCGTGGGTTTTACCCAGGCGCAGGATGCCCAGGCAGGCCCGGTAGCCCTGCTGCGGATGGATGCGCCGTTCGAGGATGTGCCGGATCACGCCGGCGGTGTTCGGCCCGGTCTGCTCGGCCCAGCGGATCAGCCGTTGCGGCGTCCACTCGGCATGCTCGCGATGGCTCTTGGGCATGTGCTCGGCCTGCGTGCTGTGCCTGCCCTTGTGCATTGAGCGCAGGTGGCTGGCCACTCGCTGGTTGGCGTGGAAAAACTCGACGGTGCGCGCCGTCAGGCGCACCTCCAGCTGCTTCTTCACCAGTTGATACGGCACCGAGTAGTAATGCCCATCGACCTCGACGTGGTAGTCGATGTGCACCCGCGCCTTCTTCCACTCGGCGTAGACGTAGGGTTGCTCCGGCAGGGGGCGCAGCGCCGGACGATCCAGGCTGTCGAAGGCCGACTGCCGGGAGCCCGGCAGCTTCTTGAACGGGCGTTGGTTGAGCCGCTCCAGCAGCCCGGCGATGGCCGTGTTGAGTTCATCCAGGGAGAAGAACTGCCGATTCCTCAGTGCGGCGAGGATCCAACGCTCGACCACCTGCACGCCGACTTCGGCCTTGGCCTTGTCGCGCGGTTTGCGTGCCCGCGCCGGCACCACCGCCACGCCATAGTGCTCGGCCAGATCGCGGTAGCTCGGGTTGATGTCCGGCTCGTAGCGGTGACTCTTGCTCACCGCGCTGCGCAGGTTGTCCGGCACCACGATCTCCGGCACGCCGCCGAGGAAGGCGAAGCAGCGGGCATGGGAGCCTAGCCAGTCCGGCAGCTGCTGCGACCAGGTGGCTTCGGCGAAGGTGTAGCTGGACGCGCCGAGCACCGCGACGAACACCTGCGCCTGGCGGATCTCGCCGCTGTGGCGATCGATAACCGGCACCGTCTGGCCGGCATAGTCGACGAACAGCTTCTCGCCGACGCGGTGCTCCTGACGCATCACCACGTCCAACTTGCCCTGCCAGGCTCGGTAGTGCTCACAGAACCAGCTGTACTGAAAGCCCTGAGGCTGGCTCAGGCGGTACTCCTGCCAGAGCAGCGCCAGGGTCACCCCGGGGCGGCGCAGTTCGGCATGCACCCATGCCCAATCGGGTAAAGGCCGCTTCTCACTGGCAACCGCCGGGGCCGGCGGGAACAGTTGCTGCTCCAACTCGGCATCGGACAACGAACAGGGCCAGGTGAGGCCGCTGGCGGCAAAACGGCAGAGGTAATCACCGGCACTGCTGTGGCCAATGCCCAGGCTGCGGGCGATCTTGCGCACGGACAGGCCGCAGTCGAACTTGAGGCGTAACACCTCTCGGATTTTACGCATGGATAAACGCTCCACAACGACCTCTCTGCTTCGAAAAAGAGATCGATGGTAGTGAATAAATCCTGCGTGGCTGCCTGCCAGAAAAGTGTCCGGATGACCGTGGAGTCGGTGTCCGGATGCTCGTGGAATGAGTGTCCGGATCAGCGTGGAATCACTGTCCGGATGCGCGTGGAATGGGTGTCCGAGTCAGCGTGGAATCCGCAATTTCAGCGGCGAACAATTGCTTGACCCGCAGGCTTTGGTGGAAAGCCTCGGCCCGCTCCGGCACCCGGGCGCGCTGGATGTCGAAGGCACATTGCTGTTTGTAGTCACCGGTTTTTCTGAACTGTGCGATCCAGTCCTCGGCCGTCAGGATGCCTTGCTCATGGCAGACGGTTTCGACATCCGCCGTCTGGCGGTTGTCGCCGCAGCCGCGGGAGCCGCGTTCCCAGGTATCGCCATCGCTGGGCATGGCGCAGAGCATTTCATAGCGCAGGGTGCCTTTGGGCCTTTGCAGCATGGGGTGCAGGGTGAAACCGCTGCGGCCATCTTCTGCCAGGCGGGTCACCGGAATATCTGCGCGCAGGTAGGAAAACGACACCGCACCTTTGGCCTTGGAGTTGGGGCTGTGGTGCCAGGTGTGATACGCGGGCGAGGGCCGGGTCGACCTTAGCAGCACCCCGGAACAGGCATGGGCGGGTACGGCTTCGCCCTCGCATTGTGGCGGGGTCGCGTCGTAGTTGGCCTGCATTTTTTGGGCGACCTTTGCGCCGATCGAGGCGTTGGCGGTAACGGCGATGGTCGACAGCGTTGCGCCGAGCAGTATTTGCGGTAGTGTGCGGAACATGATGTAGCCCTCAAGCGTTGGGCTCACCAAATTAATCATCGAAAGAGCTGGCGTCGTGAGTGAAGAATTGCCGCAACCGGTAGCGAAACCCTGGTATGTCTACCTTGTGCGTGCCGCCAATGGTTCGCTCTACTGCGGCATCAGTGACGACCCGCAGCGGCGTTTCGTGGCGCATCAGAAAGGGCAGGGCGCGCGGTATTTCAAGACCAGCCCCGCGCAGGCGCTGGTGTATGTGGAGCAGTGGCCGAACAAAGGCGAGGCATTGCGCCAGGAGCGCCTGGTGAAGCGGCTGCGCAAGTCGGCCAAGGAGGCGCTGGTCGCCTCCTATGCAGGCAGCTGATCAGTCCTTGCGGCGCTTGAGCTGATCGACCAGCTGCGTTGGCAGGCCCTTGATGACCAAGGTACCAGCCTCTTCGTCATATTCAACCTTGTCCCCCAGCAGGTGCGCCTCGAAGCTGATCGACAGGCCTTCGGCCCGGCCAGTGAAGCGACGGAACTGGTTGAGGGTGCGTTTGTCTGCGGGGATTTCCGGAGACAGGCCGTAATCCTTGTTACGGATATGGTCGTAAAACGCCTTGGGCCGGTCCTCGTCGATCAGGCTGGACAGCTCTTCCAGCGTGACCGGCTCGCCCAGCTTGGTCTGGGTGGTAGCGTAATCGACCAGGGTCTGGGTCTTTTCGCGGGCAGACGCTTCCGGCAGGTCTTCGCTCTCGACGAAGTCACTGAAAGCCTTGAGCAGGGTGCGGGTTTCGCCTGGGCCGTCGACGCCTTCCTGGCAGCCGATGAAGTCGCGGAAATAGTCCGAGACCTTTTTGCCGTTCTTGCCCTTGATGAACGAAATGTACTGTTTGGAACTCTTGTTGTTCTGCCATTCCGACAGGTTGATGCGCGCTGCCAGGTGCAGCTGGCCAAGGTCGAGGTGGCGCGAAGGCGTTACATCAAGCTCGGCGTTCACTGCCACGCCTTCGCTGTGGTGCAGCAGGGCAATCGCCAGGTACTCGGTCATGCCTTGCTGGTAATGGGCAAACAGGGTGTGCCCGCCGGTGGACAGGTTGGACTCTTCCATCAGCTTTTGCAGGTGTTCCACCGCCACGCGGCTGAAGGCGGTGAAGTCCTTTTCCTCATCGAGGTACTGCTTCAGCCAGCCACTGAGCGGGTAGGCCCCAGACTCACCGTGGAAAAAACCCCAGGCCTTGCCTTGCTTGGCGTTGTAACTGTCGTTGAGATCTGCCAGCAGGTTTTCGATGGCATCGGATGCGGCCAGCTCGGCGTCGCGGGCATGCAGTACAGCAGGGCTGCCATCGGGCTTTTTGTCGATCAGGTGAACGATGCAATGACGGATTGGCATGGGATTCTCGGCGAGCTGCAAAAGTTGGCAAGTTTACCCTAGACACAAGGTGATGCAGTGGCCGTATGTTGGCAGATATGTCGGTTGTTCGTTTTTTGTTCAGTTTTCTGCGTTTTAGGCTAAAACCCCCGAAAAACCTGCATTAAATCGAAGTGCGCAGCGGATATTTATCCATTCCTGTGGTAGTTTTGCGCGGTCTTGCGCCCCTCGTGTGGCGCAGTGCTGGCAGCGTGCTGTCGTCGTGTCGAACCAAACGCCGATTTATGTATCTACATACGCAATTGGCGCGGCCCTCCACTGTAAGGGGCTGGCCCGATAACGTCGTAGTTCGCTGCATAACCATCGAATTTGATAGGGAAGGAACACCACCATGGCATTGACCAAAGACCAACTGATTGCCGACATCGCCGAATCGATCGCCGCGCCAAAAGCCACCGCCAAGAACGCTCTGGAGCAACTGGGCCAGATCGTTGCCGACCAGCTGGAAAACGGCGCTGAAATCACTCTGCCAGGCATCGGCAAGCTGAAAGTCTCCGAGCGTCCTGCCCGTACCGGCCGCAACCCTTCGACTGGCGCTGCCATCGAAATCGCTGCCAAGAAAGTCGTCAAGTTCGTTCCAGCCAAAGTGCTGACCGATGCCATCAACAAGTAATTGTTGAAGCGTTGACAAAAACCGCGCCTGGCTTGCCCAGGCGCGGTTTTTTCATGCCTGGGTTTTACGCCGGGCGTGCCAGGCCTTGCGCGCGGCGTCGTCCTGGAAGCTCCAGGCGACCATGCGGCTCTGCTTCTGGCCCTGGCCCATGTCATGGATGCGCACGGCTTTGGCGCCTGCTTTGCTGAGCGCAGCCTCGATACCCGGCAGGTTGCTGGCTTTGGATACCAGGCTGGTGAACCACAACACCTGCTCGGCGTATTGCACGCTTTCGCCAACCAGTTGGCTGACAAAGCGGATTTCACCGCCTTCACACCACAGTTCATTGTTCTGGCCGCCGAAGTTCAGCACCGGTAGCTTGCGCTTGGGGTCCTGCTTGCCCAGGTTCTTCCACTTGCGTTGGCTGCCACGGGTGGCTTCCTCGCGCGAGGCATGGAAGGGCGGGTTGCACAGGGTCAGGTCGAAGCGGTCGTCGTCCTGCAGCAAGCCGCTGAGAATATGCGCGCGGTTGGCCTGCTGGCGCAGGGTGATGGCCTTGCCCAGGCCATTGGCCTGGACAATGGCTTTGGCCGAGGCCAGGGCCACGGGGTCGATGTCCGAGCCGAGGAAGCGCCAGCGGTAGTCGCTGTAGCCCAGCAGCGGGTAGATGCAGTTGGCGCCAACGCCGATATCCAGCGCACGCACCTTGGCGCCCTTGGGGATTTCACCCGCATTGTCGTCGGCCAACAGGTCGGCGGCCACGTGGATGTAGTCGGCGCGGCCGGGAATGGGCGGGCACAGGTAGTCGGCGGGGATGTCCCAGTGCTGAATGCCGTACTGGGCCTTGAGCAGGGCACGGTTGAACACCCGCACGGCTTCGGGGTTGGCGAAGTCGATGCTGGGTTTGCCGTGTGGGTTGGTAATGGTGAAACGGGCCAGGTCAGGGTGGGCCTTGATCAGGCTGGGGAAGTCGTAACGTCCCTGGTGGCGGTTGCGCGGGTGCAAGGTGGGTTTGTTTTGGGTCATGCTCGGGTCCGGTGCTGCAGGTGCTGGCCAGAGGGCCGCTGTGGGCCCATTCGCGGCACAAGGCCGCTCCCACAGGATAGCGGCGCCCTTCAAACCGGCGCCGTCCCTGTAGGAGCGGCCTTGTGCCGCGAACGAGGGCAAAGCCCTCGCGGGTCAGGTCAGCATTGTCAAGTTACAGCGCAGCAATCCGCGCATGCTGCTCGGTGAAGTTGGCGAGGGCCTGTTCGGACTCGGCCAGCTTGGCGCGTTCCTTCTCGATCACCGCAGGCGGTGCCTTGTCGACGAAGGCGGCGTTGGAGAGCTTGCCGCCCACGCGTTGCACTTCGCCTTGCAGACGCTGGATTTCCTTGTTCAGGCGCGCCAGCTCGGCATCCTTGTCGATCAAGCCAGCCATAGGCACCAGCACTTGCAGGTCACCGACCAAGGCAGTGGCCGACAACGGCGCCTCATCAGCATCCCCCAGGACGGTGAACGACTCGACCTTGGCCAGTTTCTTCAGCAGCGCTTCGTTTTCCTGCAGGCGGCGCTGGTCGTCGGCGTTGGCGTTCTTCAGGAACAGCGGCAGTGGCTTGCCTGGGCCGATGTTCATTTCGGCGCGGATATTGCGCAGGCCGACCATCAGCTCCTTCAGCCACTCGATGTCGCCTTCGGCAGCCGCGTCGATACGGGCTTCATTGGCCACTGGCCAAGGCTGCAGCATGATGGTCTTGCCTTCGATACCGGCCAGCGGCGCGATACGCTGCCAGATTTCTTCGGTAATGAAAGGCATGAACGGGTGCGCCAGGCGCAGCGCCACTTCCAGTACGCGCACCAAAGTGCGGCGGGTGCCACGGGCGCGCTCGACCGGGGCGTTTTCGTCCCACAGTACCGGCTTGGACAGTTCCAGGTACCAATCGCAGTACTGGTTCCAGATGAACTCGTACAGCGCCTGGCTGGCCAGGTCGAAGCGGAACTGCTCCAGCTGGCGGGTCACTTCGGCTTCGGTGCGCTGCAGCTGCGAGATGATCCAGCGGTCAGCCAGCGACAGCTCGTAGGCTTCGCCGTTCTGGCCGCAGTCCTCGCCCTTGTCCAGCACATAGCGGGCGGCGTTCCAGATCTTGTTGCAGAAGTTGCGGTAGCCTTCGACGCGGCCCATGTCGAACTTGATGTCGCGGCCAGTGGAGGCCAGCGAGCAGAAGGTGAAGCGCAGGGCGTCGGTGCCGTAGCTGGCGATACCCTCGGGGAACTCGGCCTTGGTCTGCTTGGCGATTTTCTCGGCCAGCTTGGGCTGCATCATGCCGCTGGTGCGTTTTTCCAGCAGGGCGTCGAGGGTAATGCCGTCGACGATGTCCAGCGGGTCGAGGACGTTGCCCTTGGACTTGGACATCTTCTGGCCCTGGCCGTCGCGTACCAGGCCGTGCACATACACGGTCTTGAACGGTACCTGCGGGGTGCCATCTTCGTTCTTGATCAGGTGCATGGTCAGCATGATCATGCGCGCAACCCAGAAGAAGATGATGTCGAAGCCGGTTACCAGCACATCGGTGGAGTGGAACTTCTTGAGGAACTCGGTCTGTTCCGGCCAGCCCAGGGTGGAGAAGGTCCACAGGCCCGAGCTGAACCAGGTGTCGAGTACGTCGTCGTCCTGGCGCAGGGCCACGTCGGCGCCCAGGTTGTGCTTGGCACGCACTTCGGCTTCGTCGCGGCCAACGTAGACCTGGCCGGCCTCGTCGTACCACGCCGGGATGCGGTGGCCCCACCACAGCTGGCGGCTGATGCACCAGTCCTGGATGTCACGCATCCAGGAGAAGTACATGTTCTCGTACTGCTTGGGCACGAACTGGATGCGGCCATCTTCCACGGCAGCGATGGCAGGTTCTGCCAGCGGCTTGGTGGAAACGTACCACTGGTCGGTCAGCCACGGCTCGATGACGGTGCCCGAACGGTCACCTTTCGGTACTTTCAGGGCGTGGTCGTCAATGCTCACCAGCAGGCCCTGGGCGTCGAGGTCGGCAACGATCTGCTTGCGCGCGACGAAGCGGTCGAGGTTGGCGTACTGGGCCGGCAGGCGGGTGTCGACCTGCTCGTTGATACTGCCGTCGAGGTTGAAGGCCTGGGCACTGGCCAGCACGAAGGCGTTCTTGTCGAAGATGTTCAGCAGTGGCAGGTTGTGGCGCTTGCCGACTTCATAGTCGTTGAAGTCGTGAGCCGGGGTGATCTTCACGCAGCCGGTACCGAACTCGGGGTCGCAGTAGTCGTCGGCGATGATCGGGATGCGGCGGCCGACCAGCGGCAGTTCGACGAACTTGCCGATCAGTGCCTGGTAGCGTTCGTCGTTCGGGTTGACCGCAACGGCTGCGTCACCCAGCAGGGTTTCCGGACGGGTGGTGGCGACGACCAGGTAGTCCAGGCCTTCGGCGGTCTTGGCGCCGTCGGCGAGCGGGTAGCGCAGGTTCCACAGGTGGCCTTTTTCGTCGTGGTTTTCCACTTCGAGGTCGGAGATGGCCGTGTGCAGCTTGGTGTCCCAGTTGACCAGGCGCTTGCCGCGGTAGATCAGGCCGTCTTCATGCAGGCGCACGAAAGCTTCCTTGACCGCTTCGGACAGGCCGTCGTCCATGGTGAAGCGCTCGCGGCTCCAGTCTACCGACGAGCCCAGGCGGCGGATCTGGCGGCTGATGTTGCCGCCGGACTGGTCCTTCCATTCCCAGACCTTTTCCAGGAACTTTTCGCGGCCCAGGTCATGCCGGTTCTGGCCCTTGGCTTCGAGCTGGCGCTCGACCAGCATCTGGGTGGCGATACCGGCGTGGTCGGTACCTGGCTGCCAGAGGGTGTCGCGGCCTTGCATACGGCGGAAACGGATCAGGGCATCCATGATCGCGTTGTTGAACCCGTGGCCCATGTGCAGGCTGCCGGTCACGTTCGGCGGCGGGATCATGATGGTGTAGGACTCGCCTGCACCTTGTGGGGCGAAATAGTTCTCGGACTCCCAGGTGTTGTACCAGGAAGTTTCGATGGCGTGCGGCTGGTAGGTCTTATCCATGCGCGGCGGGACCCTGTGCATTTATTCGGGAAAGCCGGGAAGTATAACCAAGCTGGGGTGTTGAGGCGACAGCCGCTGGGGCTGCTTTGCAGCCCATTCGCGGCGCAAGGCCGCTCCTACAGGGATCGCGGTGCCTGCAGAAGCGGCCTTGTGCCGCGAATGGGCCGCAAAGCGGCCCCGGAATATCACTCGGTACGCTTGATCAAGCGCTCGATCCGCGCATCCAGCCGGCGCTTGATCTCGTTTTCGATATGCGGGGTGAAGTCGTTGATCACGTCCTGCATGATCATCTGCGCCGCTGCGCGCAGCTCGCTTTCCAGGTGCAGCAGGGTGTCCTGCCGGCGGGTCTGCGGGTCTTCCTCGGGCTCGACAGCGATCGGTTTGCTATCAGGTGCAGGGTGACCGGCAGGTTCTTCCAGCAGCAACGGGATCTGCTCCACCGTCTCGGTCAGCAGCGGCGGTTGCAGGTCGGCATCGCCAAGCAGCTGGCGGATCGACTCGAGGTCATCGAGCAGATGGGCGGAGTCGGGCAAAGGGGAGGGCTTGTCCATCGTCGTCAAAGTCGCTGTAAGCGGTGGTCTTGCAGAGCATAGCCCTGTTCGCGGTAGAAACGGAATCGTTCACGGGCGGATTGGCGGATGCCAGGCTCTTCCACCACGATTTCGGCCACGCGCTCGAACTGGCCGACGAAGCCCGGCACGCCGGCCCCCAGGTTGATCAGCAGGTCGCGGTGATCGCCCGCGCTGTCATCCAGGCCAAGGGCCACGCCGGCATCGGCATGCAGCTCGGCCAGGTCGTGGGGCACGAAGGCCTCACCCTTGAAGCGCCACAAACGCAGGTCCAGCTCGTTGCGCTGCTCGGCATCCTGGCAATGCAGATAGACCCGGTGACCGAGGCGCCAGGCCTTTTCGCACAGTTTGCAGGCGAAATCGAGCCGCGCCGACAGCGAGTCGGTGGGCAAGATGTAGAAGTCGACTTTGCTCATGGTGGTCATCGCCGGCCGATGGTGCGCTAGACACCACCGGCCTCACGGCGTCAGGCGCCAGCGCGGTCCAGCAGGTACTGGGTCAGCAGGGGCACCGGGCGGCCTGTGGCGCCCTTGTCCTTGCCACCACTGATCCAGGCGGTACCGGCGATGTCCATGTGCGCCCAGTTGTAGGCCTTGGCGAAGCGCGACAGGAAGCAGCCTGCGGTGATGGTCCCGGCCTTCGGCCCGCCGATGTTGCCCATGTCGGCGAACGGGCTGTCCAGCTGCTCCTGGTATTCGTCGAACAGCGGCAATTGCCAGGCACGGTCGTCGGCGCGCTTGCCAGCGTCGAGCAACTGGCCGACCAGGTCGTCGTTGTTGCCCATCAGGCCGGTGGTGTGGCTGCCCAGGGCGACGATGCAGGCGCCGGTCAGGGTGGCGATGTCGATCACCGCCTGCGGCTTGAAGCGCTCGGCGTAGGTCAGGGTGTCGCACAGCACCAGGCGGCCTTCGGCGTCGGTGTTGAGAATTTCCACGGTCTGGCCGCTCATGGTGGTGACGATGTCACCCGGGCGGGTGGCGCCGCCGCTTGGCATGTTCTCGGCGCAGGCCAGCAGGCATACCAGGTTGACTGGCAGTTGCAGTTCAAGCACTGCACGCAGGGTGCCGAGCACGCTGGCAGCGCCGCACATGTCGTACTTCATTTCGTCCATGCCGGCGCCTGGCTTGAGGCTGATGCCGCCGGTATCGAAGGTGATGCCCTTGCCCACCAGCACGAACGGCTTGTCAGCCTTCTTGCCGCCCTGGTAGTTGAGCACGATCAGGCGCGGTGGCTGGTCGCTGCCCTGGCCCACGGCGTAGAACGCGCCCATGCCCAGGTCCTTGATCTTCTTCTCGTCCAGTACCTCGACCTTCAGCGCCTTGTGCGCCTTGCCCAGGTCCTTGGCCTGTTCGGCGAGGAAACTTGGGTGGCACAGGTTAGGCGGCAGGTTGCCCAGGTCGCGGGTGAAGGCCATGCCGGTGGCAATGGCGCTGGCGTGCTTGACGGCACGCTCGACTTCCGCCTGGCCGGCCTTGTCGGCCAGCAGGGTGACTTTTTTCAGGGCGCGTGGCTCGACCTTCTGGCTCTTGAAGCGGTCGAACACGTACTCGCCGTCGAGCAGGGTTTCTGCCAGCAGGCGGTATTTGCCGTAGTGGGCATCGCGGTTGTTGACTGCGACATCGTCCAGGGCCAGCACGGCATCGGCGCCATTCAGGCCCTTGAGCACGCCGGCCACGCTGGCGACCAGTTTGCGCCAGGTGCGGTCACCCAGGGCTTCGTCCTTGCCACTGCCCACCAGCAGCACGCGCTCAGCTTTCAGGCCCTGCAGGTTCTGCAGCAGCAGGGTCTGGCCTGGCTTGCCAACCAGGTCGCCGCGTTTGAGCACAGCGCTGATGGCACCTTCGCTGGCCAGGTCGACCGCCTTGGCAACGGCGCCAAGCTTGCGGTTTTCACCTACCGGAATGACCAGGGTGGCAGTTTTTACGGATGCAGCAGCTACGCTTTTTACAACCAGTTCCATGTCAGGGTCCCCGAATGATCGATACAAGTGGCGCTGTGTGTTCCAGCGCTCAGGACGGGCTTGGCCGCGTAGTCGCGCGCCAGCGGAAAAGCTGCCAGTTTGAGCCTGCGGCAAGCGTGCTGACAACCCCGATATGCGCCTTCATGCGCGGCCAAGTGACAGGCGCGGTCAATCACAGGATAATGCGCGCACTTTACATGGAGGTTCGCCTTTGGCGAACCGGCATTGGTCTTGGCTGTACTAAGTCATTGTTTGGCGCCATTGCATGGCAGTCCGCCCTGACAACCCAGGAGTGTCTGGTTTGATCGTCTTTCGTTATCTGTCCCGCGAGGTCCTGGTGACCTTGAGCGCCGTCAGCGCAGTGCTGCTGGTGATCATCATGAGTGGGCGCTTCATCAAATATCTGGCCCAGGCCGCCCAGGGCGTGCTCGATCCGGGCGTGCTGTTCCTGATCATGGGCTTCCGGCTGCCGGGTTTCCTGCAACTGATCCTGCCTCTGGGGCTGTTCCTCGGCATTTTGCTGGCTTACGGGCGGCTGTACCTGGAAAGCGAGATGACCGTGCTGTCTGCAACCGGTATGAGCCAGCAGCGCCTGTTGGGGCTGACCATGGCGCCGGCGGCCCTGGTTGCCCTGCTGGTGGCCTGGCTGAGCCTGAGCCTTGCGCCGTTGGGCGTTGCCCAGGTGCAGCAGATCATTGCCCAGCAGGACACGCTGACCGAGTTCGACACCTTGGTGCCGGGCCGCTTCCAGACCCTGCGTGACGGTTCGCGGGTGACCTACACCGAGCAGCTGTCGGACGACCGCGTCAACCTGTCCGGGGTGTTCATCTCCGAGAAGCGCTTCAACCAGGACAAGACCAAGGACCGTGCCCCGTCGGTACTGGTCGCTGAAAAAGGTCACCAGGAGATCCAGGCCGACGGTAACCGCTACCTGGTGCTGGAAAACGGCTACCGCTATGACGGCAATCCTGGTCAGGCCGATTACCGTGCGATCAAGTACGACACCTATGGCGTGCAGCTGCCCAAACCGGAAGTGGCCGAAGAAGTGACCGAGCGCGAAGCCATTCCCACTTCCGAGCTGATCGGCAAGGAGGGCCTGCGAGAGCGCGCCGAGCTGCAGTGGCGGTTGTCGCTGCCGATCCTGGTATTCGTCGTTACCTTGCTGGCGGTGCCTCTGTCCCGGGTCAACCCCCGTCAGGGCCGCTTCCTCAAGCTGCTGCCGGCAATTCTTTTGTACATGGCTTACCTGACAATGCTGATTTCCGTACGTGGCGCCCTCGAGAAGGGCAAATTGCCGATTGGCCTGGGCATGTGGTGGGTCCACGGCCTGTTCCTGTTGATCGGCCTTGGCCTGTTGTACTGGGAACCGCTGCGCCTCAAGCGTGCCGCCCGTCGTGCGGAGGTGGCCCATGGGTAAGCTGGACCGCTACATCGGCCAGAGCGTGCTGCTGGCCATTCTGGCCGTGCTGGGCATCATCCTCGGCCTGGCCTCGCTGTTCGCCTTCATCGACGAGATGGGCGACCTGAGTGATACCTACACGTTGATGGAGGCCGGCAACTTCGTCCTGTTGACAGCACCCCGGCGGCTCTATGACATGCTGCCGATGGCGGCCTTGATCGGCTGCCTGATCGGCCTGGGCAGCCTGGCCAGCAGCAGCGAACTGACCATCATGCGTGCGGCCGGGGTGTCTATCGGCCGCATCGTCTGGGCGGTGATGAAGCCGATGCTGGTGCTGATGCTGGTAGGGCTGCTGATCGGCGAATACGTGGCACCGGTGACCGAGAACAAGGCCCAGGCCGACCGTTCCCTGGCCCAGGGCGGTGGTGAGGCACAGAGCTCCAAGCGCGGCATGTGGCACCGCCAGGGTGAAGAGTATGTGCACATCAACTCCGTACAGCCCAACGGCCTGCTGCTGGGTGTGACCCGTTACCGCTTCGACAGCGAGCGCAAGATCGTCACCTCAAGCTTCGCCCGCCGCGCGCAGTACCAGAACGACCACTGGCTGCTCGCCGACGTGCGTACCACCTACTTCCGTGGCGACCACACCGAAGTGGTCGGCGCGCCGCAGGAGCGCTGGGACGTTTCGCTCACGCCAGAACTGCTCAATACCGTGATCCTGGCGCCGGAGTCGCTGTCCATTACCGGGTTGTGGGATTACATCCACTACCTGTCCGACCAGGGCCTGAACAATGCCCGTTACTGGTTGGCGTTCTGGACCAAGGTGCTGCAGCCGATGGTTACCGCGGCGCTGGTGCTGATGGCGATCTCGTTCATCTTCGGCCCGCTGCGTTCGGTCACCCTGGGCCAGCGTGTGTTCACCGGTGTGCTGGTGGGTTTCGTGTTCCGTATTGCCCAGGACCTGCTGGGGCCTTCGAGCCAGGTGTTCGGCTTCCCGCCGCTGCTGGCGGTGGTGATCCCGGCGGGGATCTGTGCCTTGGCCGGTGTCTGGCTGTTGCGTCGGGCGGGTTGATGGCCTGAGCTGCATGAAAAAGCCGACCTCAGGGTCGGCTTTTTTGTGGCTGATGGCCCCATGGCCGGAGCAGGCAACACAACGCTCAAGTCATCTCTTTTGCTTCGGTACCCGCACCAGCTGGCTTTCCGAATAGATGTCATGCCAGCCACGCTTTCGCTTGTCGATCAACACCCAGAAAAAACCCAGCCCCAGGCACAGCCATGAGGCAATGGATACCACGAAGCGCAACAATGCCTGCCACAGGCTGATGGCTGAGCCATCGGCATTCTGCACGCGCACGCCCCACACCTGCATGCCCAGCGTCTGCCCGCCATGGGTCCAGAACTTGGCAAAGAAGCCGAACAAGGCGAACAGCAGTACCGTCGACAGTAGCGGGTCGCCATCCAGTGCACCGGCCTCGGTCAGCTCACGCATGCGCGCTTCGCCAATGATCGCCATCTGGATCAGCTTGTAGGCACCGGCGGTCACGATCAGCAGTGCAGTACACAGCAGGAAGTCGTAGAACATCGCGGCCAGTCGTCGGCCAAAGCCAGCGGCGGGGAAGTCACCCTGTGGGAGAAGGTGGGGCTTGGGCATCGCTGGGCAGCTCCGAATGGAAAAGGCTCATTCTATGGAATTGCAAGCAAAAAAAAGCCCCTGCGCGTCAACGCAGGGGCTCTTTTATAGAAGTTTCAGCCTTCTGCCTGGACTTCGTCAGCCTGCATGCCCTTTTGGCCTTGCACAGCAATGAAGGTCACTTTCTGGCCTTCTTTCAGGCTCTTGAAGCCGTTACCTTGGATTGCGCGGAAGTGCACGAACAGATCCGGACCGGTCTCTGGGGTGATGAAGCCGTAACCTTTTTCGTCATTGAACCACTTGACGGTACCGCTCTGACGCTCAGCCATTGTCTTATTTCCTATGAAACTAATTTTTGATGACAGTTTCTTCTGCATTGTTTGTAAGCAAAAGATTACTGGGCTGGGTTGCAGGAAAGTAAGAGACGTCGAACGGGTTGTAGCAGATTGCGGCTACTGGCCCAGGTCA
Organism: Pseudomonas sp. PvP089; assembly: GCF_017875165.1. Taxonomy (NCBI): domain Bacteria; kingdom Pseudomonadati; phylum Pseudomonadota; class Gammaproteobacteria; order Pseudomonadales; family Pseudomonadaceae; genus Pseudomonas; species Pseudomonas sp. PvP089. Next base: position 5,279,417 of record NZ_JAGGME010000001.1, on the reverse strand, counting down.
CGAACTGTTGCGACCCATGCAAACACAGTGCAGTGACTCTACGCCAACTCCCGAGCGAAAAACAAGCCCTTGCCGGCAGGGGAAATCGACCGCTTGCCGATAACCGACCGAATTGTGGGAAACGGCATGGCGCCTGGCCTGGCGCCATGTTCAAAAGGTATTGGGCAGGTTCGAAATCGAATATCTCGAACCTGACCGCAACCTTCACAAAGCCGTTTCAGCCACGGTAGTAACGTTGCGCCACGAAAGGCATTTTGCTGACCTTCAGGGCAACCTTCTTGCCACGCACTACGGCAAACAGTGCGGTATCGAGTGCAGCATGTTCATTATCGACATAACCCATTGCAACCGGTGCGCCGAGTGTCGGCCCGAAGCCACCGCTGCACACTTTGCCCACCGGTTTATCGTTGGCATCAACAATATCGGCGCCTTCACGTACCGGCGTGCGCTCCTGGGGCAACAGGCCAACACGTTTGCGCGCCACACCGTCGCGCTGGTGGGCAAAGATCGCTTCGGCGCCGGGGAAGCCGGCAGCACGTGCACCGTCGGCACGGCGCACCTTGGAAATCGCCCACAGCAGGCTGGCTTCGATCGGGGTCGTCTCGGTATTCATGTCATGGCCATACAGGCACAGGCCGGCTTCCAGGCGCAGCGAGTCCCGCGCGCCCAGGCCAATGGGCTGTACTTCGGGCTCGGCCAGCAGGCTGCGGGCCAAGGCGTCGGCGGCATGGACCGGTACCGAAATTTCGTAGCCGTCTTCGCCGGTGTAGCCTGAGCGGCTGACGAAGCAGTCTTCACCCAGCAGTTTTACCGGCCGGAACTGCATGAAGGTCATGCCGGCCACTTCCGGGGCCATGCGCTCCAGCACCTTGACCGCGGCCGGCCCTTGCAGGGCGAGCAGGGCACGTTGGTCGAACAGCGGCTGCACCTCGCAACGGCTCCCGATGTGTGTTTGCAGGTGGGCCAGGTCCTGGTCCTTGCAGGCTGCGTTGACCACCAGGAACAGGGTATCGTCGCCCAGGTTGGCAACCATCAGGTCGTCAAGGATGCCGCCTTGTTCATTGGTGAACATGGCATAGCGCTGCATGCCCACCGGCAGGTCGATGATATCCACCGGCACCAGGCTTTCCAGGGCCTTGGCGGCATCGGCACCGCGCAGGATGATCTGGCCCATGTGCGAGACATCGAACAGGCCGGCCTGCTCGCGGGTGTGCAAATGCTCCTTGAGCACGCCCAGCGGGTACTGCACCGGCATGTCGTAGCCGGCGAACGGCACCATGCGCGCACCCAGTTCCAGGTGCAGGGCGTGCAGTGGGGTCTTGAGCAGTGTTTCGGACATCGGTGACTCCTTGGTTTTATTGTGGGGTCAACATTCGATGATGTTGACGGCAAGACCGCCGCGGGCGGTCTCCTTGTATTTGCTTTTCATATCGGCGCCGGTCTGGCGCATGGTGCGGATGGCCTTGTCGAGCGACACGAAGTGCTGCCCGTCGCCGCGCAAGGCCATGCGCACGGCGTTGATCGCCTTCACCGAGCCCATGGCATTGCGCTCGATGCAGGGCACCTGAACCAAGCCGCCGATCGGGTCGCAGGTCAGGCCCAGGTTGTGTTCCATGCCGATTTCGGCAGCGTTCTCCACCTGTTGCACGCTGCCCCCCATCACTTCGCACAGTGCCCCCGCCGCCATGGAGCACGCCACGCCGACCTCGCCCTGGCAGCCCACTTCGGCGCCGGAGATAGAGGCATTCTCCTTGTACAGGATGCCGATGGCTGCGGCAGTGAGCAGAAAACGCACCACCCCGTCTTCGCTGGCGCCCGGCACGAAGCGCATGTAGTAGTGCAGCACCGCCGGGACGATGCCCGCCGCGCCATTGGTGGGCGCGGTAACCACACGCCCGCCATTGGCATTTTCCTCGTTCACCGCCAGGGCATAGAGGTTGACCCAGTCGAGCACCGACAGCGCATCGCGCAGGCTGGCCTCCGGGTGACGGCTCAGCTGGCGGTACAGGGCTGGGGCCCGCCGCTTGACCTTGAGCCCGCCTGGCAGAATGCCCTCATGCTGGCAGCCGGCATCGACACAATCCTGCATCACTTGCCAGATACGCAGCAGCCCGGCGCGGGTTTCTGCCTCCGGGCGCCAGGCGGCCTCATTGGCCAGCATCACCTGGCTTACCGACAGGTTCTGCGTGGTGCAGTGGCCAAGCAGTTCCTTGGCGGTTTTGAACGGGTAGGGCAGCACGGTGCTGTCCTCGACGATGCGGTCGTGGCCGGCGGCATCCTCGTCGACCACGAAACCACCGCCCACCGAGTAGTATTCGCGGCTGCGGATTTGCAGGCCGGCGTCGTCGAAGGCGCGGAAGATCATGCCGTTGGGGTGGTAGTCCAGTGGCTTGCGGATCATTGCCAGGTGTTGTTTCTCGTTAAAGGCAATGTCGTGTTCGCCGAGCACACGCAGGCGGCCGCTGTCGCGGATCACTTGCAGGCGCGCGGGGATGGATTCGGTGTCGACGGTGTCCGGGTGCTCGCCTTCGAGGCCGAGCAAGACCGCCTTGTCGCTGCCGTGGCCCTTGCCGGTTGCGCCCAGCGAGCCATACAGCTCGGCCTTGACGCTGGCGGTGCGGGTGAGCAGGTCATCACGGCGCAGCCCTTCGGCGAACCGTGCGGCGGCGCGCATCGGGCCGACCGTGTGGGAGCTGGAGGGGCCGATGCCGATCTTGAACAGGTCGAAGACGCTCAGTGACATGGTGGTTCCTCCAGCCAGGGATATTAGGCGGACGGTGAAGCCTGTGGGGGCGGGCGCGCCCACTCCCACAGAGGTCCACCTCAAGTCAGGTAGCGGGCCTGAGCGCAATCAGGCGTCCTGATAGCTCTCGATCGACGGGCAGGCGCACACCAGGTTGCGGTCGCCGAACACGTTGTCGACCCGGCCAACCGGCGGCCAGTACTTGCTTTCCACCAGGCTTGGCAGCGGGTAAACCGCTTGTTCGCGGCTGTAGCCGTGGGCCCATTCGCCAACCAGTTCGGCCGCAGTGTGCGGAGCGTTCTTCAGCGGGTTGTCGTCCTTGTCCACGGTACCGCTCTCGACCGCACGGATTTCCTCGCGGATCTGGATCATCGCGTCGCAGAAGCGGTCCAGTTCTTCCTTGGACTCGCTTTCGGTCGGTTCGATCATCAGCGTGCCGGCCACCGGGAAGGACATGGTCGGGGCGTGGAAGCCGAAGTCGATCAGGCGCTTGGCCACGTCGTCGACGCTGATGCCGCTGGTGTCCTTCAGCGGGCGCAGGTCGAGGATGCATTCGTGGGCCACCAGGCCATTGCCACCGGTATACAGAACAGGATAGTGCTCTTCCAGGCGGCGGGCGATGTAGTTGGCGTTCAGAATGGCCATCTGCGAAGCACGCTTGAGGCCGGCACCGCCCATCATGCGGATGTACATCCAGGTGATCGGCAGGATGCTGGCGCTGCCGAACGGTGCGGCGCACACCGCACCTTGGGTGTTTTCCAGCTGCGCGTGGCCAGGCAGGAACGGCGCCAGGTGCGACTTGACGCCAATCGGGCCAACGCCTGGGCCGCCACCACCGTGCGGGATGCAGAAGGTCTTGTGCAGGTTCAGGTGGGACACATCGCCGCCGAACTTGCCCGGGGCGCACAGGCCGACCATGGCGTTCATGTTGGCGCCGTCGATGTACACCTGGCCACCGTTATCGTGAATGATCGCGCAGATTTCGCCGATCGCTTCTTCGAACACACCGTGGGTCGACGGGTAGGTGATCATGATCGCGGCCAGGCGCTCGCGGTGCTCGATGGCCTTGGCGCGCAGGTCCTCGACATCGACGTTGCCGCGGGCGTCACAGGCGGTAACGACGACGCGCATGCCAGCCATGTGTGCGGTGGCCGGGTTGGTGCCGTGGGCCGACGACGGGATCAGGCAGATGTCGCGGTGCGCTTCGCCACGGCTGCGGTGGTAGGCGCGGATAGCCAGCAGGCCTGCATATTCGCCCTGGGAGCCGGCGTTGGGCTGCAGCGACACGGCGTCATAGCCGGTGGCGGCGCAGAGCATGGCTTCCAGCTCGGTGGTCATCTGCAGGTAGCCCTGGCTCTGTGCGGCCGGGGCGAACGGGTGCAGGTTGCCGAACTCGGCCCAGGTGACCGGGATCATTTCGCTGGCGGCGTTCAGCTTCATGGTGCATGAGCCCAGCGGGATCATGCTGCGGTCCAGTGCCAGGTCCTTGTCGGCCAGGCGGCGCAGGTAGCGCATCAGCTCGGTTTCGCTGTGATAGCGGTTGAATACCGGGTGTTCGAGAATGGCCGACTGGCGCAGCAGGGCAGCCGGCAGCAGGGAGCCGGTGCTGGCTGCCAGTGCGCTGAAGTCAGGCTGTGCCTGCTCGCCACCCAACAGCTGCCACAGCGACTCGACGTCAGCCTGGGTGCTGGTTTCGTCCAGCGACAGGCCGACATGTGCGGCGTCTACCTGGCGCAGGTTGATGCCCTGGGCGCGTGCCTTGTCATTCAGGCTGGCAGTGGTACTGCCGGTGGCCAGGGTCAGGGTGTCGAAGGCGCTGCCGCCCACCACCGATACGCCCAGCGCCTTCAGGCCGGCGGCCAGAATCGCGGTCAGCGCATGGGTACGCTCGGCAATGCGCTTGAGGCCGGCCGGGCCGTGGTAAACGGCGAACATGCTGGCGATGTTGGCCAGCAGCACCTGGGCGGTGCAGATGTTGCTGGTGGCCTTTTCGCGACGGATGTGCTGCTCGCGGGTCTGCATGGCCAGGCGCAGGGCAGTTTTGCCGAAGCGGTCGATCGATACGCCGACCAGGCGGCCCGGCATGTCGCGCTTGAACGCGTCACGGGTGGCGAAGTAGGCCGCGTGCGGGCCACCGAAGCCCAGTGGTACGCCAAAACGCTGGGCGCTGCCGATGGCCACGTCGGCGTCGAACTCGCCCGGTGGGGTCAGCAGGGTCAGGGCCAGCAGGTCGGCCGCGACGGCGACCAGGGCATTGGCGGCGTGGAAGCGCTGTACCACTTCACGGTAGTCGAACACTTCACCGTTGCTGGCCGGGTATTGCAGCAGGGCGCCGAAGAAGGCGCTGACATCCCCCAGCTCGCGCTCGTCACCGACCACCACCTCGATACCCAGCGGCTCGGCACGGGTGCGCAGCACGTCGAGGGTTTGCGGGTGGCAGTGCACGGAGGCGAAGAAGGCGTGGCTGGCCTTGTTCTTCGACAGGCGCTTGCAGAACGTCATGGCCTCGGCCGCAGCAGTGGCTTCGTCGAGCAGGGAGGCGTTGGCGATCGGCAGGCCGGTCAGGTCGCTGATCAGGGTCTGGAAGTTCAGCAGCGCTTCCAGGCGGCCTTGGGAGATTTCTGGCTGGTACGGGGTGTAGGCGGTGTACCAGGCAGGGTTTTCCAGCAGGTTGCGCAGGATCGGCGCTGGGGTGTGGGTGTTGTAGTAGCCCTGGCCGATGTAGCTTTTGAACAGCTGGTTCTTGCCGGCGATGGCCTTGAGCGCAGCGAGCGCGTCGGCTTCGCTCTGGCCATCGTGCGAGCCAAGCACGCTGGTGCCCTTGATGCTCTCGGGGATGACTGCGGCGGTCATGGCGTCCAGCGAGTCGAAGCCCAGGGCGGCGAGCATGGCCTGCTCGTCAGCGGCGCGCGGGCCGATGTGACGGGCAATGAATTCGTTGGCGGTACCGAGGTTGATGGTCATTGCGGAACTCCTCAGGCGTCGTCGTTGGCTTTGATAAGGCGGTCGTAGGCGTCCTGGTCGAGCAGGGCGGTAACTTCGCTCCTGTCGGCTGGGTTGAAGCGGAAGAACCAGCCTTCGCCCATCGGGTCTTCGTTGACCAGTTCAGGGCTGCTTTCGAGCTGGCCGTTGACCTCGACCACTTCACCGGCCAGGGGCATATACACGCCGCTGGCGGCCTTGACCGATTCGACGGTGGACGCTTCGCTGCCTTTTTCATACTGCTGCAACTCTGGCAGTTGCACGAACACCACATCGCCAAGGGCGTTCTGCGCGTAGGCGGTGATACCCACGGTGACGCTGCCATCGGCTTCGACGCGCAGCCATTCGTGATCTTCAGTGAAACGCAACTCGCTCATGGGGAATCCTCGGGAAGCAGGGCGTTGGGCGCGGTGGGTCCGCGCTCTTGGGTTGGTATTCCCTTAGCAAAAACGCGGCCAATCACAAAAAATATATATAAAACAACAAGTTACTTGTTTTTTGCGTTCGCCTTGCGGTTCTTGTGGAACGAGAACGCTACAGATGGCGAAGCATAAAAAAGCGTTTGGGGATCAAACCCTTGCGCAGCCGCTTTCTAACGGGGTTGTACTGATTTCGATACGGTGTATTTAAATCGATACACCCATGGTTTCACGGGCTGTCGCTGGAACCACTGCATATCAATTCTAGGAACACAAGTTTGACCCAAACGGCGGAATTAATAAGTTTCAAATAGCCGGCTTTTTAATGAGGTTATTGCTCCAGCGAAACTAATCCGGATGCGTGCTGCGAAGTCAAGTTGATCAGGTAAAGATGCGGTGTCGCGATCTCAACTATTTATGTCTCCTGCATATTAGTTTGCAAATGGCTGAACTAATTATTTGCCCGCTGCGATTTAACCGGCACGGGTGCATCACCAGAATCGCCCCCCTTGAATGTTAATGCTCAGCCTGACTGCCTGGCCCGCAAAGTGGGTCAGGAAGGCTGTCGGGCAACCAGGTGTCTCGCCGTCTGGGCGGATGCAACCAACACCGGATACCAGGAAAGGAAAGTGTCATGGGAATGACGAGGCGTAAGTTTTTGATCGGCAGTGGCGTCTTGGCTGTTGCGGGGGGCGCGGGGATTCTGACCCCCCTGCTGACGCGCGAAGGCAGGCTGATCCCCGGCAAACCACGGTTTGGTTTTGTAGGGGGCACTGAGGGAGAGCTGCCCAAGCAGGCGGATGTAGTCGTCGTTGGCGCGGGCATTCTTGGGCTCATGACGGCGATCAACCTGGTCGAACGTGGCCTTTCCGTAGTTATCGTTGAAAAAGGTGAAATTGCCGGCGAGCAGTCGTGCAGGTTTTATGGTCAGGTGATGACCTACAAGATGCCGGACGCAACTTTCCAGTTGCACCATCTTGCCAAGCAACGTTGGCGTGAAATGAATGCCAAAGTGGGTGCAGATACCAGCTATCGCACGCAAGGTCGGGTGGAAGTGCCGTTCGATGAAGAGGACCTGGAAGGCGTCAGGCAGTGGATCGATAGCAAAGGCCGTGAAGTGGCAGCGGATATACCGTTCAACACGCGAATCATCCAGGGCAATGAACTTGCACAGCGCCTGCGTGGAGCATCGTCAAACTGGAAGGTCGCGGGTTTCGAAGAAGATTCCGGTAGCCTCGATGCCGAGCGCGCATCGTTTGTCATGGCGGAGTACGCCAAGAAAATGGGCGTGCGTATCTACACTCACTGCGCCGCAAGAGGGCTGGAGACCCAGGCGGGAGCCATCTCTGATGTGGTGACCGAGAAGGGCGCCATCCGGACTTCGCGGGTGATCGTGGCGGGTGGGGCTTGGTCCAGGCTGTTCATGCAGAACCTGGGGGTCGATGTGCCGACCTTGCCCGCTTACCAGTCCCAGCAAATCATCAGTGCGGCCCCCCGTGCACCCGGCGGCAACGTTGCATTGCCGGGGAATATCTACTTCCGTGAGCAGGCCGACGGTACCTACGCCACTTCGCCACGCGTCGTGGTTGCCCCGGTAGTGAAAGAGTCGTTCATGTACGGCTACAAGTACCTGCCTCTGCTGGCCATCCCGGACTTCCCGGTGCACATCTCGCTCAACAAGCAGCTCATTGATTCGTTCATTCAGCCAACCCACTGGAGGCTGGACGAAGTTTCGCCTTTCGAGAAAAACCGGCTGATGACGGCGGCCCCGGACCTTCCGGAGCTGAATGCATCTCTGGAAAAACTCAAGGTCGAGTTCCCTGCCTTCAGTGATGCGAAGCTGATCGATCAGTGGAGCGGTGCGATGGCCATTGCTCCGGATGAGAACCCCATCATTTCGCAGGTCAACGAGTACCCGGGGCTGGTCCTCAACACCGCAACCGGCTGGGGAATGACGGAGAGCCCGGTGTCGTCCGAGCTGTCGGCCGATTTGCTGCTTGGCAAGGCGCCCGTGCTGGACCCGAAACCCTTCAGCCTGTATCGATTCTAAGCGCACCTGGCGCAATGGAATGACCCGTGTGCGCATCATCCATGCGTGCACATGCTTGGTACTTTTCAGGAGAACACCATGAAAGTCGCTTTGAACACCGTGGCTGCACTGGCATTGGCCGGTATCGGCAGCGCCCATGCACAAGATATCGTGCGCCATGGCGCAGGCAGTTTCCCGATCTCGTCAGCTGTAGAAGTCCCCGCGGGCAAGACGGTCATCTACCTGAGTGGTTCGGTCCCGTCGGTTATCCATCCCGATGCACCCAAGGAGTCACTGGAAGCCTACGGTGACACCAAGGCACAAACCATCAATGTGCTTGAAAACATTCAGCAGCAACTGAAAGAACTGGGTCTTGGCCTCACGGATGTGGTGAAGATGCAAGTGTTCCTGGTGGGTGGGCCAGAGAACGGCGGCAAAATGGATTTTGACGGTTTCATGGCCGGCTATACCCAGTTCTTCGGGCCTGCCGCCAAACAGCCGGTTCTGCCCGCGCGTTCCGCGTTCCAGATTGCGGGCCTGGCACACCCGGCCTGGCGCGTTGAGATCGAAGTTACAGCGGTTCGTCCCTGAGCGGATGTGCTTCGTCCTGGGCCAACGCCCAGGACGGCCAGCAACAGGGTTGGCTGAGTTACCCCGCGATAAACAAGGGCAATGCCAAGTACAGCTTGATCACGATGACATTGATGATGTCGATGAAGAACGCGCCCACCATCGGCACTACCAGGAAGGCTATGTGCGAGGCGCCATAGCGCTGGGTCACTGCTTGCATGTTGGCAATGGCCGTCGGCGTTGCACCCAGGCCGAAGCCACAGTGCCCGGCCGCCAGCACCGCCGCATCATAGTTGCGGCCCATCACCCGGAATGTCACGAAGATCGCAAACAGTGCCATGACCAGCGTTTGCGCGGCCAGCAACGCAAAGAACGGTAAGGCCAGTGCCGCCAGGTCCCACAACTTGAGCGACATCAAGGCAATGGCCAGGAACAGGGACAGACTGACATTGCCCAGCACCGAAACTTCTCGTTCGAACACACGATAAAAGCCGAATGCCGAAAGCCCGTTGCGCAGCAGTACACCCACGAAGAGTACGCAAACGAATGTCGGCAGTTCGAATGCCGTGCCTCTCAATACTCCATTCAGTAATGTACCGGCCAGCAAACTGACGGCAATCAGTGCCAGCGTTTCGATAAATGAAAAAGAGGTGATCAGGCGCTCTTTATTCGGCTGTTCAAAGCCTTTTGGCAGGTGTGGAACTTCTTCTTCCACCCCCTGCGTCTTTACCCGCTTGATCAGCAACCTGGCAACCGGGCCACCAATCAAGCCGCCCAGTACCAGGCCGAAGGTGGCAGAGGCCATCGCCAGTTCGGAAGCCGAAGCCACCCCAAACTTTTCAGTGAACGTGGCGCCCCAGGCGGCGCCCGTGCCGTGCCCCCCGGACAGGGTGATCGAACCAGCCAGCAGGCCCAGCAATGGGTCGAGCCCCAATGCCGTTGCCAGGCCTATGCCCATGGCGTTCTGCACCAGCAGCAAGCCAGTCACCACCAGCAGGAACACAGCGACCACACGGCCGCCCTTCTTCAGGCTGGCGAAGTCTGCACTCAGGCCGATGGTGGCGAAGAACGCCAGCATCAACGGTGTCTGCAATGAGGTATCAAACTGGACCTGTACATCGAAACTGCGCAATGCCAAGAGCGCCAAGGCCACTACCAATCCGCCTGCAACAGGTTCCGGGATATTGTAAGCGCGCAGGAAACCAATGCGTGCGACCAGCCCGCGCCCCACTAGCAATACCAGGGAGGCGGCTACAAGTGCCCCGTAAAAATCGAGTTCAAACATCAGGGTACTCTTCGTTCAAGGTGACATGCGAAATAACGATGTCATCATTCTACGGCGAGCACGCCAGTCAATTGCGGCCAAGCGGCTAGGAAAAGTCTGAATGAGCTGTCGGCTTTGACGACGCGTATCAAAGTTTTCCGGGTATTCCATATTTACGCAGCCGCTGGGCAATAGCGGTATGCGAAGTTTGCAAGCGCCCGGCCAGCTGACGCGTCGACGGGTAACTGGCATACAGGCGCTGTAACAGTTCGCGCTCGAAATCACCCACGGCCTGTTCCAGGCTGGCCACTTCACCGTCCTGTCCTCTTGCCACCGAGGTGCCGGCGATGTCCAGGTCGCCGATATCCACCAGGTTGCCCTCGCAGATGGCCGCAGCGCGGAAGATTACGTTTTGCAGTTGACGCACATTGCCCGGCCACGGGTTGGCCAGCAGTGCCGAATGGGTGGCCGGGGTCAGCCGGCAGGCTGGGCGCTGGATCTGCGTGCAGGCCTGCTGCATGAAGAAGTGCGCCAGCATCAGGATGTCCTGGCCCCTGTCACGCAGTGGCGGTACCTGCAGGTTGAGCACGTTGAGGCGGTAGAACAGGTCTTCGCGGAAGCTGCCTTCGGCGACCATGCGCTCCAGGTCGCGGTGGGTGGCACTGATGATGCGCACATCCACCTTCACTTCGCGGTCGCCGCCCACCCGGCGGAAGCTGCCATCGCTGAGAAAACGCAGCAGCTTGGCCTGCAGGTAGGGTGACATTTCGCCAATTTCATCGAGGAACACCGTGCCCTGGTTGGCCAGTTCCATCAGCCCGGGCTTGCCACCGCGTTGCGCGCCGGTGAAGGCACCGGGTGCATAACCAAACAGCTCGCTCTCGGCCAGGCTCTCGGGCAGTGCGGCGCAGTTCAGGGCGAGGAACGGGGCGGCGTGGCGGCTGCTGATGGCGTGGCAGGCGCGGGCGACCAGCTCTTTGCCAGTGCCGGTTTCGCCGTGCACCAGCAGCGGTGCATCGAGCGCCGCCACGCGCAGGGCGCGGGCCTTGAGCGTGCGGATGGCGGGCGACTCGCCGAGCAGGGCATCGAAGCCTTCGGCATGGTCGTGGTGCAGGGCCGACAGGCGCTCGCCCATGCGCGTGGGCGGGTAGAGCGTGAGCAGGCCACCTGCGTTGGTGATCGGCATGGCGTCCAGCAGCAGGCTTTGGCCGTTGAGCTGCATTTCGCGCATGGGCAGGTGGAAGTTGTTGTCCAGCAGCGCCTGCAGCAGCGCGGGGTCGCCAAACAGTTCGCCCACCGAACGCCCGGCGGATTCGCGGCCGCACAGGGCGATCAGCGCCGGGTTGGCCAGCAGCACCAGGCCTGCGCTGTCCACGGCCAGTACCGGGTCGCTCATCGCCGCCAGCAGGGCGTCGAGCTGCAGGTGGCGGCGCTGGCCGGGGAGGATGTCGACCACGTCCACCGATTGCACGCCCTGCACCTCGAACAGTGCGTCATGCAGTTCTTCGAGCACGGCAGGGCTGAGGGTGGGAGCATCGATGTAAACGTTCGGCGGGACCATCTCCACCGCGTCCAGGTTGAGGTTGCGGGCACCGAGCAGGGCGAGGACTTCCTGGGTGATGCCGACGCGGTCGATGAAGCTGACATGGATGCGCATTGGGGAGGGGCAAGGTGGTGGCCGGGGAGGGCGGTAGTATGCCTTAACATCGCCGGGGCTGCGCAGCAGCCCCAAGTACGCGAAATCACTCCAGATGTTCAGGCTTGATGGGGTCGCCCGATTTCACGTCAAGCTTTTCGCGAATGTCCGCGAACATATCGTCATAGAGCTTGTGCGGCGAACTCAGTGTCTCGAATTTTTTCGGCGGCGCGAGGTATGACTGAGCCTTGCGGGTCAGCAGCATGAGGAAGCTGGGCAATACCTGGTCCTTGGCGAGGAAGAACTTTTCTTCCACCGGCTTGCCTTCGATGCTGCCATGCATGCGGAACTGAATGCCTCTGCCTTCCTTGGGGTCCGACGCTGCCTCGTAGTCGATGTTCAGGTCATAGCTGTGGTCGGCACTGTTCAGCGCAGAGCGCTCGATATGTACATGACCAGGTTCATAATGGGCCATGGCTAGCTCCTTTGGAAGGTCGAAAACGGCGGGCGCCAGACACCCGCCAACTGCATTCAACGGTAGCTGATCCCAGGCTTCTCGGTGGAGACCCGTGTGCCAGCAGTACCTTTGACAATGTCTTCAATGTTTTCCAGCGAACTGATCACTGCCACCTTGCCGGTGTTGCGGGCAAAGTCACTGGCAGCTTGCACTTTTGGCCCCATGGAGCCTGCGGCGAAGCCAAGGCGCTCGAGTTCGTCCGGATGGGCCTGGGCAATGGCTTTTTGCGTGGGCTTGCCCCAGTCAATGTAGGCCGCGTCGACGTCGGTGGCGATAATCAGAAGGTCGGCTTCCAATTGCTCGGCCAGCAGTGCAGAGCACAGGTCTTTGTCGATCACCGCTTCAATGCCCTTGAGCTTGCGGTTTTCATCGTACATGGTGGGGATGCCGCCACCGCCTGCGCAAATCACGATGCTGCTCTTTTCCAGCAGCCACTTGATCGGGCGGATTTCAAAGATGCGCTTGGGTTTCGGGCTGGCCACCACACGGCGGTACTTGTCGCCATCGGCCTTGACCACCCAGCCTTTCTCTTTGGCCAGGCGCTCGGCCTCTTCCTTGCTGTAGACCGGGCCAATGAACTTGGTCGGGTCCTTGAAGGCGGGGTCGTTGGCGTCCACTTCCACCTGGGTCAGCAGGGTGGCGAATGGCACCTCGAAATCCAGCAGGTTGCCCAGTTCCTGTTCGATCATGTAGCCGATCATGCCTTCGGTTTCGGCACCCAGCACGTCCAGCGGGTAGGCCTCGTCAGGCTTGTAGGACAGGGCCTGAAGCGACAGCAGGCCGACTTGCGGGCCGTTGCCGTGGGCAATGACCAGTTCGTTGCCAGGGTGGATCTTGGCGATCTGTTCGGTGGCGGTGCGGATATTGGCGCGCTGGTTGTCAGCGGTCATGGGCTCGCCGCGACGCAGCAGGGCGTTGCCGCCCAATGCAACAACGATACGCATGGGGAATGTCCTTTACGCAGATGGGGTGAGCACCTCGATCCTTTGTGGGAGCTGGCTTGCCGGCGATCACCGGCGAAGCCTGCCCCCAGGCGCGGGGCGATTGTCAGAGGTCAGCCAGGGTCGAAACCAGAATCGCCTTGATGGTGTGCATGCGGTTTTCCGCCTGCTCGAAGGCGATGCAGGCCGGCGACTCGAACACGTCGTCAGTCACTTCGATGCCGTTGGCCAAGTCCGGGTACTGTTCGGCAATCTGCTTGCCGACCTTGGTGTCGGAGTTATGGAACGCCGGCAGGCAGTGCATGAACTTGGTCCGCGGGTTGCCGGTGGACTTCATCAACTCGGCATTCACCTGGTAAGGCTTGAGCTGCTTGATGCGCTCACCCCAGGCTTCGATCGGCTCGCCCATCGAAACCCACACGTCGGTATGAACAAAGTCCACACCCTTGACCGCCGCTTTCGGGTCTTCGGTGAGGGTGATGCGGGCGCCGCTTTCCTCAGCGTACTTCTTGCAGCGCTCGACCAGGTCGTCATGCGGCCACAGTGCCTTGGGCGCGGCGATGCGCACATCCATGCCGAGCTTGGCGCCAATCAGCAGCAGCGAGTTGCCCATGTTGTTGCGGGCGTCGCCCAGATAGGCGTAGCTGATGTCGTGCAGCGGCTTGTCGCTGTGCTCGCGCATGGTCAGCACGTCGGCAATCATCTGGGTCGGGTGGTATTCGTCAGTCAGGCCGTTGAATACCGGCACACCAGCGAACTTGGCCAGCTCTTCGACGATTTCCTGCTTGAAACCCCGGTACTCGATCGCGTCATACATGCGCCCAAGCACGCGAGCGGTGTCTTTCATGCTCTCCTTGTGGCCGATCTGCGAAGAGTTGGGGTCGATATAGGTGACGTTGGCACCTTGGTCGTAGGCAGCGACTTCGAAGGCGCAGCGGGTACGGGTGGAGGTTTTTTCGAAGATCAGCGCAATGTTGTTGCCCTTCAGGTGCTGCTGCTCGGTACCGGTGTACTTTGCACGCTTGAGGTCGCGGGACAGGTCCAGCAGGTAGCGCAGCTCGCGGGTGGTGTGGTGTTCCAGGCTGAGCAGGTTGCGGTTGTGAATGTTGAACGCCATGATTGCTTCTCCTTGAGTCCGGTAGTGTCCCGGCCGGCGCTTTGTGGGCGCGGCCGGGTGCAATGGTCGTTAGTAATCGATCGGGTCACGCACAATCGGGCAGGTCATGCAGTGGCCGCCGCCCCGGCCCCGGCCCAGTTCGCCGGCGCTGATGGTGATGACCTCGATACCGGCCTTGCGCAGCAGGGTGTTGGTGTAGGTGTTGCGGTCGTAGCCGATGACCACGCCCGGCTCGAGGGCCACCACGTTGTTGCCGTCATCCCATTGTTCGCGCTCGGCGGCAAAGCTGTTGCCGCCAGTCTCGACCACCCGCAGCTTGTCTTTCTTGCCCAGCAACTGCTCGGACACCACCTCGAGGAACGAGGCATCCTGCGGCGCGATGTTCATGCCATAGGGCTTGCTGGAATCTGGGGTGATGATGAATGGCTTGATCTCTTTCACCACCTCCGGGAATACCGTTACCAGGTCGCGGTCGCAGAAGCTGAACACGGTGTCCAGGTGCATCGCCGCGCGGGACTTCGGCAGGCCAGCGACGATGATTTTCTCGGCCGCGCCCTTCTCGAACAGGTTCTGAGCCAGTTGGCCGATGGCATGGCGCGAAGTGCGCTCACCCATGCCGATCAGCACGATGCCCTTGCCGACCGGCATCACGTCGCCGCCCTCGAGGGTGGCGTTACCGTGATCCTTGTCCGGGTCGCCGTACCACACCTGGAAGTCGGCGCCGGTGAATTCCTTGTGGAACTTGTAGATGGCGGTGGTCAGCAGGGTTTCCTGACGTCGCGCAGGCCAGTACATCGGGTTGAGCGTCACGCCACCATAGATCCAGCAGGTGGTGTCACGGGTGAACTGAGTGTTGGGCAGCGGCGGCAGAATGAAGCTGGAGTGGCCCAGGTACTTGTTGTACATCTTGATCACTTCGGCGCCTTCGCTGACTGGAAGGTCCTGGCCCGCCACGCCGCCAATCAGGAACTCCGCCAGGTGGCGTGGCTCCAGCCCTTCGAGCCAGCTGCGCACCTCGTTGGTCAGGCCGACACCCACGGTGTCAGAGGTAATCTTGCGGTCAAGGATCCACTTGAGGGCTTCGGGTTGCTGCACGATGTCGGTCAGCAGGTTGTGCATTTCCAGCACATCCACGCCGCGCTCGCGCATTTTGGTGACGAAGTCGAAATGGTCACGCTTGGCCTGGTCGACCCAGATCACATCGTCGAACAGCAGCTCGTCACAGTTGCTCGGCGTCAGGCGCTTGTGCGCCAGGCCCGGCGAGCAAACCATCACTTTGCGCAGTTTGCCGGCTTCGGAGTGGACACCGTACTTCTGTTTTTCAGCGGACATGGTTTCATTCCTCCAATTGAACGAAGACGTGGGTCAAAGGGTCAGGAAGCCGTCGTACAGGCCATAAGCTGCCACCAGGGCGCCGATGACCACGGCTGCGAAGATCAGTTTTTCCACGTTGGTGAAGATGGGTTGGCCAACTTCACGCTTGGCTTTGGCGAACAAGATCGCCCCAGGTGCGTAGAGCAGGGCCGAGAGCAGCAGGTATTTCACGCCGCCGGCGTACAGCAGCCAGATGGCGTACAGCAGGGCGATGCCGCCGATGATCAGGTCTTTCTTGCGTTCGGCCAGGGCCTGCTCGTAGGTTTCGCTGCGCAGTGCCAGCAGGAACGCATAGGCTGCCGACCACAGGTAGGGCACCAGGATCATCGAGGTGGCGAGGTAGATCAGCGACAGGTAGGTGCTGTTGGAGAACAGCGTGATTACCAGGAAGATCTGCACCATGGCATTGGTCAGCCACAGGGCGTTGGCCGGGACCTGGTTGGCGTTTTCGCGGCGCAGGAACTCCGGCATGGTGTGGTCCTTGGCGGCGGCGAACATGATCTCGGCACACAGCAGTACCCACGACAGCAGCGCCCCCAACAGCGAGATGATCAGGCCGACGCTGATCAGCACCGCGCCCCAGTGGCCGACCACATGCTCCAGTACGGCAGCCATCGACGGGTTCTGCAGCTTGGCCAGTTCCGGTTGGGTCATGATGCCCAGCGACAGCACGTTCACCAGCACCAGGAACAGCAGCACGGTGACAAAGCCGATCACTGTGGCCTTGCCCACGTCAGAGCGTTTTTCCGCCCGGGACGAGAAGATGCTCGCGCCCTCGATGCCGATGAACACCCAAACGGTGACCAGCATCATGTTGCGCACCTGGTTCATCACGCTGCCAAGCTCCGGTGTGCCTACGGCCCAGATGTCAGCGGTGAAGATGTCGAGCCTGAAGGCGAACAGGCAGATCAGGGCGAACAGCACCAGCGGTACGACTTTGGCCACGGTGGTGACCAGGTTGATGAACGCCGCCTCCTTGATGCCGCGCAGCACCAGGAAGTGCACCGCCCACAACAGGATCGATGCGCCAATGATGGCGGCCGGCGTGTTGCCTTCACCGAAGATCGGGAAGAAGTAGCCCAAGGTGCTGAACAACAGCACAAAGTAGCCGACGTTACCCAGCCAGGCACTGATCCAGTACCCCCAGGCCGAAGAGAAGCCCATGTAGTCACCGAAACCGGCCTTGGCGTAGGCATACACCCCGCCATCCAGGTCAGGCTTGCGGTTGGCCAGGGTCTGGAACACAAACGCCAGGGTCAGCATGCCGACCGCGGTGATGCCCCAGCCAATCAGTACGGCACCAACCCCTGCGCTGGCGGCCATGTTCTGCGGCAGCGAAAAGATCCCGCCGCCAATCATGGAGCCGACGACAAGTGCAACTAACGCGCCGAGCTTCAGTTTTCCAGATGAATCAGACATTTAACAACTCCTGCCAGGAGAAAGTTGACGTCAGCATAAATCTGACGCCGTTGCCGTTTGCTGACTTGTGTCAGTTTAAGGCGCCGTGAAGTAGGAAATTTCCTTCACGGGTGCTCCTGGAGAGTGCCGACAGCTTAAGCTGCAAGCCTTGCGCGCTGGCACCTCCATGTCTTTCTAGAGCAATCGCTCTGCTCAGCCTGCGATGCTTGAAACTAGCCGGTTTTGTGGGTTTCGCAAATTTTTCACAAGCATTTTGAGTTTTATCAGGAACTTTCCCAGCGGCCTTGCAACTGCTGGTTTTTAATGCCACGTACATAGACAATGCAGTTATGAGTGCTATAGCTTGATTGGCCTGTTCCATTATAAGTAACCACTCATATATGGCCGGCGAGGCTGTTTCAATGGTATGACAGCGCGAAAAATGGGGGATGCATGAGCGAACCGGGACAGAAGCTGCGCCTGGGCGCGCTGATCGCGCTGGTGGTCGGCTCGATGATCGGTGGCGGGATCTTCTCGCTGCCGCAGAATATGGCAGCGCGTGCCGATGTCGGGGCGGTGCTGATCGGCTGGTGCATCACCGCCGTTGGCATGCTGGCCCTGGCGTTTGTGTTCCAGACCCTGGCCAACCGCAAGCCGGAACTGGACTCCGGGGTGTATGCCTATGCCAAGGCGGGTTTCGGCGACTACATGGGCTTCTCTTCGGCCTGGGGCTACTGGATCAGCGCCTGGCTGGGCAATGTCGGCTATTTCGTACTGCTGTTCAGCACCCTGGGCTTCTACTTTCCGGTATTCGGTCAAGGCAATACGCCGGTCGCCATCGGCTGTGCCTCGCTGCTGCTGTGGTCGGTGCATTTTCTGGTGCTGCGCGGCATCAAGGAGGCCGCGTTCATCAACCAGGTGACCACCGTGGCCAAGGTGGTGCCGCTGCTGATGTTCGTGGTGATTGCGGCGTTCGCCTTTCGTGCCGATATCTTCACCCGTGACATCTGGGGCATGAGCAACCCGCAGTTCGGCGGCGTGCTGGAGCAGGTGCGCAACATGATGCTGGTGACCGTATTCGTGTTCATCGGCATCGAAGGCGCCAGTGTGTACTCCGGCCGCGCCGCGCGTCGCTCGGATGTGGGCAAGGCCACCGTCATCGGGTTTCTCGGTGTGCTGGCGCTGCTGGTGCTGGTCAACGTGCTGTCGCTGGGGGTGATGACCCAGCCGGAACTGGCCGGGTTGCAGAACCCGTCGCTGGCCTCGGTGCTGGAGCACATCGTCGGCCCTTGGGGTGCCTTGCTGATCAGCCTCGGGCTGGCGGTTTCGCTGCTGGGTGCGTTGCTGTCGTGGGCGCTGCTGTGTGCCGAGATCCTGTTCGCCACGGCACGGGACAAGACCATGCCGCGCTTTCTGGCCAAGGAAAACGCCAACCATGTGCCCGCTAACGCCCTGTGGCTGACCAACTGCATGATCCAGGGCTTCCTGCTGATTACGCTGTTCTCTGCCGGTACCTACACCAGCCTGATCTACCTGGCCTCGTCGATGATCCTGGTACCCTACCTGTGGTCGGCGGCGTATGCCTTGCTGCTGGCGGTACGGGCAGAAACCTATACCGGGCAGCCGGGGTTGCGGCGCAAGGACTTGCTGGTAGCGCTGGTTGCCTTGCTGTATGCCGTGTGGCTGTTGTATGCCGGCGGGCTCAAGTACCTGCTGCTGTCGGCGCTGCTGTATGCCCCCGGCGTGATCCTGTTTGCCAGGGCCAAGCATGAGCAGGGCCAGGCCTTGTTCACCACTTGGGAAAAGCTGATTTTCGCCGCAGTGCTGGCGGGCGCAGGGCTTGCGGCCTATGCCCTGTATTCAGGGTTGCTGAGCTTGTGACGGGGCGGGGCAGGCGTGCTCCGGGCGTGACCAGATCCACAGGTTGCCCAGGGTCATGCCGCCGATTGCCAGAAACACCGGCCAGTGGTGTTGCAGAAACGTCAGCATCAGCCCCGCACACAGCAGCATGCTGATGGTGGCGCTGACCTTGGCACGGCGCTGGATCACCTTGCCATTGCGCCAGTTGTAAAGGATTGGCCCGAACAGCCGGTGGTTCTCCAGCCAGGCAGAAAGGCGCGGCGAACTGCGGGTCGCCGCCCAGGCGGCCAGCAGGATGAATTCGGTGGTCGGCAAGCCGGGAATGACGATCGCGACCAAGCCCACCCCCAGGCTCACGTAGGCCAGGATTCCGTACAACAGGCGGGCGATCTTCGAGCGGGCAGGTCGGGTCATGGTCTCACTGCAAAAAGCGGTTTGGCCACCGGTAGGGTGGCCGGATTCGGCGTATCAGACCAGCGCGGTATCCGCAGCATAGGCATGTTTGAGCAGCTCGGTGAACCGCTCGAAGGCGGCCACTGCACCGCGCTCGGCAGCGGCTTCCTCCTCAGCCGACAGCTCAAGGCTATCGAGGATGCGAGTGAACTGTTTCCAGCCCTCGGCACGGCCACCGGCCGGCTCACCCAGGTGGCGGGCACCAAAGCTGTCAGACAGTTCCAGGGCCACGGCACGCTTGATCAGAAACGCAGCGCCCAGTTTGGAGCCTTCAGAGACGAAGATCCAGCCCATTGCCTCGCCCAGGCTCGGGTTGACCAGGGCGCCCGGCACGGCGGCTGGCACTTCGGTGTCCAGGTCTGCGAGGTCCAGGCGTGCCTGCTCGGCACGGCAGCGCTCGGCCAGATCGGGAACGATGGCGATCAGCTGCGGATCGTTGTACAGGGCTTGCAGCTCGGACTGGAACAGGTACTGGGCAACGACGAAGCGGGCGAAGCTTTCGCGGCTGTCGAAAGGCGCGTGGGATTTGACCAGGGCATCCAGCTCTGCGTGCGGGGCGTGGGTGATCTGGTTCAGGCGCTGGGAGCGCAGGGCTGGGCGTTCGGTCATGGGGGCAGTCCTTGGAAAGAGGGGCGTTTAGATACAAGACGAAACAGCGGCGGCGGGACAGTAAAAAAACTGGGTTGTAGTGTTGTCTGTACCGGCCTCTTCGCGGGCGCGCCCGCTCCCACAGGTTCAACGCAGGCCGTGGACCTATGATGTTTCTGTGGGAGCGGGCGCGCCCGCGAAGGGGCCGGTACAGGCGTAAGGGATCAGATATCCCAAACCACATTGATACCGAAGTTGCGCCCCGGCATGGTCAGGCGGTCGATGTTGGCTGGCTGGGTCACAGCCGCTTCACCCTGGCCGTCGTAGCTGCGCACCGAATCCCACTGCCAGTACTTCTTGTCGGTGAGGTTGTACAGGCCGGCGTTGATGGTCACGTCGTCGGTGACCTTGTAGTAGCCGGTCAGGTCCAGCACACCGTAGCCCGGGGTGCGGAACTTCGAGCTCGCACCATCTGGCGAGTAGAAGCTGGAGTCGTCGACGCGGGTCTTGCGCTTGACCAGTGTCCAGCTCAGCAGGCCACCGTAGTTCTGCTGCTCGTAACCGAGGCCAAACACGCCCTTCAGTGGGTTGACGGTGTTCAGCGGCTCACCGGTGTCGTCGTTACGGCCATAGGTGTAGGCAATCGAACCCTGGGTATACAGGCCTTGCGGCGCGCCGAAGCGGTCGAGGTTCAGGCGGCCCTTGACCTCGGCACCCTTGATGGTGGCGTGCTTGATGTTGTTGGCCTGGAAGGTTTGTTCCAGGTTGGCGCTTTGCACCGCATCTTCGTCGATGAAGTCGCGGTACTTGTTGTAGAACACCGCCACGTCGAAGTTACCCGCGTCGAAGTTGCCACGCATGCCGGTTTCGTAGCTCTTGCTCTTTTCCGGTTCCAGGCCTGGGTTGCCTTCTACGCGATAACCTTCCTCAAGGTTCACGAATTTCCCGTACATGGACTTGGCGGTCGGGGTGCGGAAGCCTTCGGCATACTGACCATACCAGGTGTAGTTGTCGTTGAAGGCGTAGGTCAGGCCGAACTTGGGCGAGACGCGGTGCCACTTCTTGTCCGAGTCGTCCTGGGAGGTGGGCGCTGTGCCGGTGGACTCCAGGCCACGCAAGAATTCGTCGGTGAACTTGGGTTCCATGCGCGTGTAGTCGTAGCGCGCGCCGGGCATGAAGGTCCAGTTATTCCAGCGGATCTCGTCCTGCACGAACAGGCTGTAGGTGTTCACGGTCGGGTCCGGGAAGTCACTGACCAGAACCTGGCCGTCTGCCGGGCGTTCGGCGCCGGCGGCGGAGCAACCGGAGCCCACGGCCAGGCAGGTGCCCGTGCCGCTGCGCGAGCCAGTGATTTTCTCGTGCTTGATGGTGGTGCCATAGGTCAGCAGGTGGTCGGTGGCGCCGATGCTGAAGGCCTTGTCCAGCTGGGCATCGAATACCCACTGGCGGTCTTTGTAGGTTGTGTCACGCGTGCGCAGTACCTGGCGGCCAGGCGGTGCGTAGACTTCTTCGGTGTGCTGGTCGGTCTTGGCGATCTGGTAGTTGAGGCTCCACTTGACGTGGTCAGCGACCAGCGAATCCAGGCCGAACTCATGGTTGATGCCATAGCGCTCGCGGGTAATGGTGTCGTTGCCACTGCGCGCCTTGTAATAGCCCATGCCACCAAAGCCCGGAATGAACGGCCCGCCCACCGCGCTGAGGATGTTCTGGTCGCGGTCATCCTTGTAGCGCTCGTAGGTGAAGCCCAGGCGGGCGTCGTCGTCGTAGTTCCAGCCAAGCTTGGCCAGCACGTTGGTGGTGCGCACGTCCATCGGGTTGGCTTCGGTGCGCGACAGGCCGGCACCGCTGTGGCCGCCATGGGTTTCGGTCTCGTGGCCGTTGCGCTGGCTCAGGTGCAGCAGGCCATCGAAATCACCCTCGCGGCCGGCGACGGTGGCGGAGGTGAGCCAGCTTTCGTCGGCCGAGCTGTAGCCGGTCTTCAACCGTGCACCCACGTCCTTCCCGGGCTTGATGATGTCGTCGGGGTCGAGGGTGAAGTAGCTCACAGCGCCGCCGATGGCGTTGCTGCCGTACAGCACCGAGGCCGGACCGCGGAGGATTTCCACACGCTTGACGATTTCCGGGTCAACGTAGTTGCGTTGGGTCTGTGCATAGGGGCCGTAGAAGAAGCTGTCCGGGATCGACACACCGTCGACCTGGGTGAGGATCCGCTCGCCGTCGATACCACGGATGTTGTAGCCGTTCAGGCCGCTGCGCTGGCCGGTACCGGCCACCGACACACCCGGCTCGTAGCGCACCAGGTCCTGGATGCTGTTGACGTTCTGCCGGTCCAGTTGCTCGCGGGTCTGTACGCTGACAGTGCTCGGCACCTGGCTGACGTCCTGGGCGCTACGTGTGGCGCTGACGGTCACCTGTTGCAGGGCGATCACGTTGCCGCCGGTCTGACGTTCGAGGATCACGTTGCCGTTGCTGATCTTGCGAAAACCCAGCCCGGTACCCTGCAGCAGGCGCTTGAGGGCGGCATCTGCTGGCAGCGAGCCTTGCACGCCCGGCGAAGCCACGCCGTCAGCCAGCTCGGCGCTGAAACCGACCTGCCAGCCGGTGACCTGACTGAAGGCATTGATCGCCGATACCAGCGGTTGCTGGCCGATGCTGAAGCGGTAATCACCCATACGCGGGCTACTGGCGCGGGCTGGTTCGGCGGCCAGCACCGGCAGGCTGCAGGCACCGCTGGCGAGCAGGGCCAGGGTCAACAGGGACAGTTGCCCGGTTCGGCGGGGAAGGGTGTACGAGCGGGTAGGACCAGTGGACATCGAAAGCGCTCCCTGATGCGCGGACTGTTATAGGTGATTGCTGTTCTCGTTTTCAAACAAGAATCAGTTGCATTGGCTATAACGAGACGGGCGGGGCAGGGCGATCGCGTAAAAATAATTTCGGGGTCAGTTCAGAATCACCAGCGCAGGGTACTCATGCAGCTGTGCCGAGGTGATGTGGGCCAGTGCGCGCAGGGTTTCCAACGGCTGGTCAAGGCGGTAGTTGCCGGTGACTGCCACGTCTTCCAGCTGCGCATTGCGGTTGATGATCCAGCCCGGGTAGTAGCGACGCACTTCAGCCAGTACCTGGCTGAGCGGGCAGTTCTCGAACACCAGGCGGCCGTCGACCCAGGCCAGGTCCTTTTGCAAGTCGGCGCGTTGGCGCTGGCCGAAGCCTTGGGGGCCGACGCTGATGCTATCCCCGGCACTCAGGCGAATGCGTTGGTCGCGTGCCCCTTGCAGGTCGACATCGCCGCGTTGTACCCGTACCTGGGCCTCGCCGTCGAGGTAGCGCACGGCAAAGTCGGTATCGCGCACCTGTGCGCGCAACGGCCCGGCCTCTACCTCAAGTGGCAGCTGTGCGCCGTCGGGTATCTGGAAGTAGGCCTCACCCTGCAGCAGGCGGGCGATCTGGCGGCCGTCACGGTGGTCGCTGGCAAATGCCGAGTTGGTGTTGAGCAGCACTTTTGCGCCGTCTTCCAGTTGCAGGCGCTGGCGCTCGCCCACCACGGTCAGGTGGTCGGCCTGCAAGCGTGTGGGCAGGTTGCCGACGGTGAACAGCCCGACCAGCAGCACTGCTGCGGTGGCCAGGGGTTTCCAGTGGCTGCGCAGGCGCCCGCGCCATGAGCGGCGTTGCTGCTGGTGCATCTGCGTGGCTGCCTGGTGCAACGGCATACCGTTCCACAGCGCCTCTGCTTCGACATAGGCCTCGGCGTTTTCCGGCGCAGCGCTCAGCCAGGCTTCAAAAGCCAGGGTGTCCTCGGTATTGGCGCATTGCAGGCGCACCAGCCAGTCCAGCGCCTCGTCCATGGCACGCACACGGGCACTAGGCCCGGCAGGTGACGGGCGAGGGGCAGGGCTGTCGGTCACGGTAAATCCTTGAATGGTTTTTTGCGAATGATCAAGGCTAAGACGGGGTGTGGCAAGGGCTTTGCGTCGCCGTTCGCCGGCGGTCAGCTTACTTGAGGCGTTCGGCAACACCCATGCAGATCGCCATGATCAGTTTCAGTTCCTTTTGCACCGTACTGGGCGAAACACTGAGTTGTTCGGCAATTTCCAGGTAGGTGGCGCCGTGCAGGCGGCTGAGGATGAAAATGCGCTGCTGGCGTTCACTCAGCTGGTTGAGGCTGACGCTCAGGTGCTTGAGCAGCTGCTCGGCATGGGCGGCATCCTCGCTGCTGGTGGCGGGGGCGGCCACGCTGTGCAGCACTTCGTCGGGCACGTCGTCGACCAGCATGCGCGCCTGTACCCGGCGTGCGCGCAAGTGGTCCAGTGCCAGGTTGCGCGCGGTCTGGAACACGAACGGCTCGATGTGCTCGATGGGCCGTTCGCCCAAGGCGCGCGACACCCGCAGGTAGGTTTCCTGCAGCAGGTCTTCGGCCGTGCTGGGGTTGCCGACCATGCGCTGCAAGGTGCGCAACAGGGTAAGGCGCTGGACGAGGAAGACGGAGTTGAACCGGGACTGACTCACGGGGGGACCTGGCCGACGAAAGGTTAATGATAATGCTTATCATCTTCCCTGTTGGTCAAGTGTGGATGTGTTAGGAAATGGTAAAGATTGTGAGTGACGTGTGTATGGCGATGGATATCCTGTGCTTTTGAGATCGAGCGCCGCCCGCGCGGCGCTTCGCGGGACAAGCCCGCTCCCACATTTGTTTCGGGCCAGTCATGCCTGTGCAATTAGCGCGCGTACCCCTTGGTGCACGACGCGACATCGAAGGGGACAAACAAGGGACCGCGCGCCATGGATCAGGATTGATTGGCCCGAAACAACTGTGGGAGCGGGCTTGTCCCGCGAAGCGCCGCGCGGGCGGCGCTCGATCTCATAAGCGATGAAGATGCTGTGTCCGGCTCAACGGGCCTGGCACAACGCCAGGCAGTTATCCAGCATGCGGTTGCTGAACGCCCACTCGTTGTCATACCACGCCAGCACCTTGAGCATGCGCCCGTTGGCCCGGGTATGGTTGGCATCGAAAATCGACGACAGCGGGTTGTGGTTGAAATCGCAGGAAACCAATGGCAACGCGTTGTAGCCCAATACCTTGGAATGCCTGCTGGCTTCAAGGAACAGCTGGTTGACCTGCTCGGCCGTGGCCTCGCGCTTGAGGTTGACGGTGAGGTCCACCAGCGACACGTTGATCACCGGTACCCGCACTGCCATGCCGGTCAGCTTGCCCGCCAGCTCCGGCAGCACAAGGCCCACGGCTTCGGCGGCGCCGGTCTTGCTGGGGATCATCGACTGCGTGGCCGACCGCGCCCGGTACGGGTCGCTGTGGTACATGTCGGTCAGCACCTGGTCGTTGGTATAGGCGTGAATGGTGGTCATCAGGCCTTGCTCGATGCCGAACTCGCGGTGCAGCACCTGGGCGATCGGCGCCAGGCAGTTGGTGGTGCAGGAGGCGTTGGAAATGACCTGATGCGAGGCCCGCAGGATGTCATGGTTGACCCCGTAGACCACGGTGGCATCGGCGCCTTTGGCCGGCGCCGAGACAATCACCTTGCCCGCCCCGGCGGTCAGGTGGGCAGCGGCTTTGGCACGGTCGGTGAACAGCCCTGTGCACTCGAACACCACGTCGATCGCTTCGGCCTTCCAGGGCAGGTCGGCCGGGTTGCGGATGGCACTGACGGCGATACGGTCACCATTGACCGTGAGGCTTTCGTGGTCGGCCTCGACTGTGGCCTCGAACGTGCCATGCACGCTGTCGTATTTGAGCAGGTGGGCATTCATGGCGCTGTCGCCCAGGTCGTTGATGGCGACGACCTGCAGGTCCTGGCGGTAGCCTTGGGTATACAGTGCGCGCAGGACGTTGCGCCCGATGCGGCCGAATCCATTGATCGCGATGCGTAGAGTCATGGCAGTACCTCTGGCAGTCCGAGTGAAACCTGTGGCAAAAAGGAGCTTCACTGAAACGGTTTTGTTGTTGGAATTACAAGATTATTCACTGGCTGATAGAAAACAAGCCTTTTTAGTGGCAGTATTTTGTTTAAACATACAACGAGTGGTTGGGCGTTGTGCCTCCACCGATGCAGCAGGCTCCTTGCCTTGAGCCTAGGCCGCAATCGTTTGGAGGGGAAATGCCCGGTAAACCGCCCTTACAATTAGCCTGGAGTCCAGTACATGCATCCGCGCATCCTTGAGGTCACCCAACGGCTGATCGACCGCAGCCGTGCCACCCGCGAACGCTATCTGCAACTGATTCGCGGCGCGGCCAGTGAAGGCCCCATGCGTGCCAGCCTGCAGTGTGCCAACTTCGCCCATGGCGTGGCCGGTTGCGGCAGCGAGGACAAGCAGACTCTGCGCCTGATGAACGCGGCCAACGTGGCCATCGTCTCGGCTTATAACGACATGCTGTCTGCCCACCAGCCGTATCTGCACTTCCCGGAGCAGATCAAGCAGGCCCTGCGCGAGGTCGGTTCGGTCGGCCAGTTCGCCGGCGGCGTGCCGGCCATGTGCGACGGCGTGACCCAGGGTGAGCCGGGCATGGAGCTGGCCATCGCCAGCCGTGAAGTGATTGCCATGTCCACGGCAGTCGCGTTGTCGCACAACATGTTCGATGCCGCGCTGATGCTGGGCATCTGCGACAAGATTGTCCCAGGCCTGATGATGGGGGCGCTGCGTTTCGGCCACCTGCCGACCATCTTCGTGCCGGGCGGGCCGATGGTTTCCGGCATTTCCAACAAGCAGAAGGCCGACGTGCGCCAGCGCTATGCGGAAGGCAAGGCCAGCCGTGAGGAGCTGCTGGAGTCGGAGATGAACTCCTATCACAGCCCGGGTACCTGCACCTTCTACGGCACCGCCAACACCAACCAGTTGGTGATGGAAGTGATGGGCCTGCACCTGCCGGGCGCCTCGTTCGTCAACCCCTACACACCGCTGCGCGACGCACTTACAGCGCACGCCGCGCAGCAGGTGACGCGCATGACCAAGGCCAGCGGCAGTTTCATGCCGCTGGGCGAAATCGTCGACGAAAAGGCACTGGTCAATTCCATCGTTGCCCTGCACGCCACGGGCGGCTCGACCAACCACACCCTGCACATCCCGGCGATTGCCCAGGCAGCAGGTATCCAGCTGACCTGGCAGGACATGGCCGACCTCTCCGAAGTGGTGCCGACCCTGTCCCACGTCTACCCCAATGGCAAGGCCGACATCAATCACTTCCAGGCCGCTGGGGGCATGGCCTTCCTGATCCGCGAACTGCTGGATGCCGGGCTGCTGCACGAAGACGTCAACACCGTGGCCGGCCCCGGCCTGCGCCGCTACACCCAGGAGCCGTTCCTCGACAATGGCAAGCTGGTGTGGCGCGAGGGGCCGCAACAAAGCCTGGACGAAAGCATCCTGCGCCCGGTGGCACGGCCGTTCTCGGCTGAAGGCGGCCTGCGGGTGATGGAAGGCAACCTGGGCCGTGGCGTGATGAAGGTTTCCG
The DNA here is from genome assembly GCF_017875165.1 of Pseudomonas sp. PvP089. Taxonomy (NCBI): domain Bacteria; kingdom Pseudomonadati; phylum Pseudomonadota; class Gammaproteobacteria; order Pseudomonadales; family Pseudomonadaceae; genus Pseudomonas; species Pseudomonas sp. PvP089. The sequence continues at coordinate 5,252,070 of NZ_JAGGME010000001.1, read as the reverse complement.
CCGTCGCCCCCGAACATCAGGTGGTCGAGGCCCCCGCGCTGGTGTTCCATGACCAGCAGTCGCTCGCCGATGCGTTCAAGGCCGGTGAGCTGGAGCGTGACTTTGTTGCCGTGGTGCGCTTCCAGGGCCCACGTTGCAACGGCATGCCCGAACTGCACAAGCTCACGCCCTTCCTCGGTGTTCTGCAGGACCGAGGCTACAAGGTGGCGCTGGTTACCGACGGGCGCATGTCCGGCGCCTCGGGCAAGATCCCGGCGGCCATCCACGTTTGCCCCGAGGCTTATGATGGCGGCCCGCTGGCGCGCGTGCGCGATGGTGATATCGTGCGGGTCGATGGTGTCGAAGGCACACTGCGGGTAATGGTATCGGCCGAAGAACTGGCCAGCCGCGACCTGCCGCCGGTGCCCCAGGGCAATGACCTGGGTTGCGGGCGTGAGCTGTTCGGCTTCATGCGCATGGCGTTCAGCCCGGCAGAGCAGGGCGCGAGTGCCTTTACCTCGGCCCTGGAGAACCTTAAATGAAAGACCTGCTGGTTGGCGACATTGGCGGCACCAATGCCCGTTTTGCGTTGTGGCGTGACAACCAGCTGCATGAGGTCAACGTTTTTGCCACTGCGGACTACACCAGCCCGGAGCAGGCCATCGAGGCTTACCTCGAAGGCCAGGGCATAGCCCGCGGCGGCTTGGCGGCTGTATGCCTGGCGGTAGCCGGGCCGGTCGATGGCGATGAATTTCGCTTTACCAACAACCATTGGCGTTTGAGCCGTACGGCTTTTTGCAAGACCTTGCAGGTCGACCGGTTGTTGCTGATCAACGATTTTACCGCCATGGCGCTGGGCATGACCCGCCTGCGCGATGGGGAATTTCGCGAGGTGTGCCCTGGTCAGGCTGACCCTTCGCGGCCTGCGTTGGTGATCGGGCCAGGGACTGGCCTGGGCGTGGGCTCGTTGCTGCGCCTTGGCGAACAGCACTGGCAGGCCTTGCCGGGGGAGGGCGGGCATGTCGACCTGCCGGTGGGCAATGCGCGCGAAGCGGCCATCCATCAGCAGATCCACGGGCAGATAGGCCATGTCAGTGCCGAGACCGTGCTCAGCGGTGGTGGCCTGGTGCGGCTGTACCAGGCGATCTGTGCGCTGGATGGCGACACACCCCGACACAAGACCCCGGCACAGATTACCGAAGCCGCGCTGGGCGGTGAGCCAAGGGCGCTGGCGGTGGTCGAGCAGTTCTGCCGCTTCCTTGGGCGCGTGGCGGGTAACAACGTGCTCACGCTGGGCGCGCGAGGCGGGGTCTATATTGTCGGCGGCGTCATTCCCCGCTTTGCCGAACTGTTCCTGCGTAGCGGGTTTGCCGCGAGTTTTGCCGACAAGGGCTGCATGAGTGGCTATTTCGCTGGCGTGCCTGTGTGGCTGGTAACCGCAGAGTTTTCCGGCTTGCTGGGCTCCGGTGTGGCCTTGCAGCAGGCCTTGGACCACAGATAAGTGTAAAGGGCCGCTGATAGTTCCGGCACAGCGCGGTCCCTGTAGGAGCGGCCTTGTGCCGCGATGGGGCGCGAAGCGGCCCCAATAACAGGCAACCAAGACCTGTAACTAACAAGAGGAAGGACCACCTTGAGCACTGCCGGCAAATCGATCCTGATGGTCGACGACGACCAGGAAATCCGCGAACTGCTGCAAACCTACCTGAGCCGCTCCGGCTTCCAGGTGCATGCCGAAGCCGATGGAAAGGGCTTTCGCCGCGCCCTGGAAACCACCCCCTGCGACCTGGTCATCCTCGACGTCATGCTGCCCGACGAAGACGGTTTCAGCCTGTGCCGCTGGGTACGCCAGCACCCGCGCCAGGCGCGGGTGCCCATTATCATGCTCACCGCCAGCTCCGACGAAGCCGACCGTGTCATCGGCCTGGAACTGGGCGCTGACGACTACCTGGGCAAACCGTTCAGCCCTCGCGAGCTGCAAGCGCGGATCAAGGCCTTGTTGCGCCGCGCCGAGTTCGGCCTGTCGGCGCCAGGCAGCGCGGTGCTGGCCTTCGACGACTGGCGGCTGGACACGGTCAGTCACCGTCTGTTCCATCACGACGGTGAAGAGGTGATTCTGTCTGGTGCCGACTTCGCCCTGCTCAAACTGTTCCTCGACCATCCGCAGCAGATTCTCGACCGCGACACCATCGGCAACGCCACCCGTGGCCGCGAGCCAATGCCGCTGGACCGCATCGTCGACATGGCGGTCAGCCGCCTGCGTCAGCGCCTGCGCGATACCGACAAGCCCCCCCGGCTGATCCGCACGGTGCGCGGCAGTGGCTACCTGTTGGCGGCACATGTCTGCAGTGCGCCCTGAGCGGCGCTGGCGCCTGCTGCCGCGCTCACTGCTGGGGCGCATGCTGCTGCTGACCTTGCTGGTAGTGCTCTTGGCCCAAGGCTTGTCGAGCATCATCTGGGTGGCCCAGTTGCGTGCCAGCCAACTGCAGGGTCTGCGTGCGAGCGCCAGCAGCCTGGCCCATTCGATGAGCGCCAGTGTCAGTTACTTCCGCTCGTTGCCGGTGGCCTACCGGCCCATGGTGCTCGACCAGTTGCGCAGCATGGGCGGCACGCGCTTTTTCGTCTCGCTCAACGTCAAGCCGCTGGACATGCCGGTGCTGCCCATCACTGCACGCAAGCAGGCGGTGATCGAGGTATTCCAGCAGGTACTGCACGAGCGCCTGGGTTCGCAAATGGACATTTCTGTCGAATTCGTCGGGCCTGACGACCTGCGCATTTTCAACAGCGGCCTGAAACTCGACGAGCTGCCACGCTCCTGGGCGCATTACTCATTGACACTGGAGCCGCTCAACCCGCCGGTGCTGGTGACGCAGATTCGCCTGGACGAGGGCGAGTGGCTGTACATTGCCTCGCTGCTGCCCGAGCCCTATACCAGCCTTGAGGCCGAACGCCTGCCACGGCAGCAGATCGGTTTCATCGTGCTCACCACCGCCTTGCTGCTGTTGTTCATCGGGTTGTTGGTGCACTGGCAGAGCTGGCCGCTCAAGCGCCTGGCGCGCGCTGCCCGGGAGATGTCGCTGGGTGCCGATGTGGCGCCGGTGGTTGAAGGAGGGGGGAGCGAAGTGGTGGAAGTCAGCCGGGCATTCAACAGCATGCGCGAGCGCATCAGCCGCTACCTGACCGAGCGTAGCCAGCTATTCAGTGCCATCTCCCACGACCTGCGCACGCCGATCACCCGCCTGCGTCTGCGTGTCGAACTGCTGGAGGACGAGCGCCTGCAGGCCAAGTTCAGCCAGGATCTGGACGAGCTGGAGCTACTGGTCAAAGGGGCGTTGCAGTGCGTGAAGGACACCGATATCCACGAAAACATCGAGCCGGTCGACCTTAACCATGTGCTGGAGATTCTGGCAGAGCCTTATCTGCGTGATGGCCGCATCACGGTCGACGGCCGGGCGCTGGCGCCTTACCCAGGCAAGCCGCTGGCGCTGCGGCGCTGCATCGGCAACCTGGTCGACAACGCCATCAAGTACGGCGAGCAGGCGCGGCTGCGCATCATCGACAGTGCCGAAGGTTTTGTGCTGCAGGTGGACGACCAGGGGCCGGGCGTACCGCAGCAGCAGCTTGAGCAAGTGTTCGAGCCGCATTTTCGGCTGGCCGGACAGCAGCAGGGCTATGGGCTGGGATTGGGGATTGCGCGCAACATTGCCCACAGCCACGGCGGCGAGGTGAGCTTGCTCAACCTGCGCGAAGGCGGGTTGCGGGTGACCCTGTATCTGCCGCGGGGGCAGGACTGAGTTGTTGGTGGTGGCAGTTCGAGCCCTATCGCCGGCAAGCCAGCCCCCACAGATACAGCGTAAACCTTGAAAGTTCTAGGGTCTTTGTGGCAGCTGGCTTGCCGGCGATCGGGCCATTGCGGGCCACATAGATGTCACTGCCCCGTGACAATCCTGGCCTGCTTCGTGACCTGCCGGCCAAACCGGTTGGCTAGAATTCGCACACGACTGGCAAGGATCAAGCTGGCTCATGAACACCTCCAACCTGCCTTCCAGCAGCTGGCTCAACGCCCCGGCCCATGCTGCCTGGCGCCTGGCCGAAGCACAGCGCCTGCTGGCCTTCGCCAAGGCCGCGAAACTGCCCGACGGCTTCGGCAACCTGGACGCCGAGGGGCGGTTAGCGCCCGGCGCCTGCGCCGAAACCATGAACACTGCTCGCATGACCCACTGCTTCGCCCTGGCTCACCTGCAGGGCATGCCCGGCTGCCTGGACTACGTCGCACACGGCGTGGCCGCTTTGCGCGGTGCCATGCAGGATGCCAGCTACGGCGGTTGGTTCGCCCACCCCGGTGGCCACGACGACAGTGGCAAGGCGGCTTACCTGCATGCTTTTGTCGCCCTGGCCGCCAGCTCGGCAGTGGTGGCGGGCGCGGTCGATGCCCCCGCGCTGTTGGCTGACGCAATCCAGGTGATCGAAGCGCATTTCTGGAGCGAAGAAGAAGGCGCCCTGCGGGAAACCTTCTCCCGCGCCTGGCAACTGCCCGAGCCGTACCGTGGCGCCAATAGCAACATGCACGCGACCGAGGCTTTTCTGGCCTTGGCAGACGTCACCGGCAACAGCCTGTGGCTGAAGCGCGCCCTGCGCATCGCCGAACGTATCATTCATACCCACGCCGCGGCCAACGGCTACCGGGTCATCGAGCATTTCGACGCGCTCTGGCAGCCACTGCCGCACTACAACATTGAGCATCCGGCCGACCACTTCCGGCCTTATGGCACCACGCCCGGGCACGCCCTTGAGTGGGCGCGGCTGCTGCTGCACCTGGAGGCCAGCCTCGACCGGGCCGGCCTGCAGGCGCCGCAGTGGCTGGCGGATAGCGCTCGGGCCCTGTTCGACACAGCCTGCCAGCAGGCCTGGAAGGTCGATGGCGCGCCCGGTTATGTCTACACCCTGAACTGGGCCGGGCAGCCCGTAGTGCATGCGCGCCTGCACTGGGTGCACGCCGAGGCCTGCGCCGCCGCCGCAGCGCTCTTGCAGCGCACCGGCGAGGCGCATTACGAGCAGTGGTACCGCAACGGCTGGGATTTCATCGCCAGCCACTTTATCGATACCCATGGCGGCAGCTGGCACCACGAACTCGATGCAACCAACCAGCCGGCCGGGACCATCTGGCCGGGCAAGCCAGACCTCTATCACGCCTACCAGGCGCTGTTGCTGCCAGGCTTGCCGCTGGCATCCAGCCTGGCCAGCAACCTCGCCGCCAATGTAACCAGACGATGACATTCGCGCATCGCTTCGTTACCTGACGAGGCGGGCACGCTGTTTAGACTTCATGCAACGCAAGCGATCGACTTGCACGGCATAACAACAAGAAAGGTGCTTTGATGAATCCCACGTTCCGTCTCGCTGCCGCAATTTCCCTGGCTTCCTTGCTCCCGCTCAGTGCCCTGGCTGCCGAACCCAAAGGCAGCGTCGAGGTGGTGCACTGGTGGACTTCCGGTGGTGAAAAAGCGGCCGTCGATGTGCTCAAGGCCCAAGTCGAGAAAGACGGCTTTACGTGGAAGGATGGCGCCGTGGCCGGTGGTGGTGGTGCCACGGCCATGACCGTGCTCAAAAGCCGCGCCGTAGCCGGCAACCCACCGGGTGTCGCGCAAATCAAAGGGCCAGACATTCAGGATTGGGCTTCCACCGGCTTGCTCGACACCGATGTGCTCAAGGATGTGGCCAAAGAGGAAAAGTGGGACGCATTGCTCGACAAGAAGGTCGCCGATACCGTGAAGTACGAAGGTGACTATGTCGCCGTGCCGGTGAACATCCACCGCATCAACTGGCTGTGGATCAACCCCGAAGTCTTCAAGAAAGCTGGCATCGACAAGGTGCCCGCCACCCTCGACGAATTCTACGCTGCTGCCGACAAGCTCAAGGCTGCCGGCTTCATCCCGCTCGCCCATGGTGGCCAGCCGTGGCAGGACAGCACGGTATTTGAAAGTGTTGTGCTGTCGGTAATGGGAGCAGATGGTTACAAGAAGGCCATGGTCGACCTCGACAGCGCTACCCTGACCGGCCCGGACATGGTCAAGGCGCTGACTGAGTTGAAGAAGGTCGCCACCTACATGGACCCGGACGGCAAAGGCCAGGACTGGAACCTGGAAGCGGCCAAGGTCATCAATGGCAAGGCCGGCATGCAGATCATGGGCGACTGGGCCAAGAGCGAGTGGACCCTGGCGAAGAAAACTGCCGGCAAGGATTACCAGTGCGTGCCTTTCCCGGGCACCGACAAGGCCTTCCTCTACAACATCGACTCGCTGGTGGTGTTCAAGCAGAACAACGCCGGCACGTCTGCCGGCCAGCAGGACATTGCCCGCAAGGTGCTGGGTGAGGACTTCCAGAAGGTCTTCAGCAGCAACAAGGGTTCGATTCCGGTACGCAACGACATGCTCGCGGACATGGGCAAGTATGGCTTCGATGCGTGCGCGCAGACCTCTGCCAAGGACTTCCTGGCCGACGCCAAAAATGGCGGCCTGCAGCCGAGCATGGCGCACAACATGGCCACCACGCTGGCCGTGCAGGGCGCGTTCTTCGATGTGGTGACCAACTACATCAACGACCCCAAGGCCGACCCGGCCGATGCAGCGAAGAAGCTGGCGGCGGCGATCAAGGCTGCCCAGTAGAGCTGACGCGATCCCCGTTGTAGGAGCGGCCTTGCGTCGCGATGGGCTGCGCAGCAGCCCCAGAACCTGCGCACTCGATCTTCCAGGTAGGTGTTGACCTTGGGTCCGTTGGGGCTGCTGCGCAGCCCATCGCGACGCAAGGCCGCTCCTACAGGGGAGTGCGGTACCTTTGAGGTGAACCATGACCACGTCTACCGCCCAACTGCGGGCCTCACCCCTGGACGCGCTTCAGCGCTGGCTGCCCAAGCTGGTGCTGGCACCCAGCATGCTGATCGTCCTGGTGGGCTTCTACGGCTACATCCTCTGGACCTTCGTGCTGTCCTTCACCACCTCGACCTTTCTGCCCACCTACAAATGGGCAGGCCTTGCGCAGTACGCCCGGCTGTTCGACAACGACCGCTGGTGGGTGGCGAGCAAGAACCTGCTGCTGTTCGGTGGCCTGTTCATCGCCATCAGTCTGGCCATCGGCGTGCTGCTGGCGGTGTTGCTCGACCAACGCATCCGCCGTGAGGGCTTCATCCGCACCATTTACCTGTACCCCATGGCGCTGTCGATGGTCGTTACCGGCACTGCCTGGAAGTGGCTGCTCAACCCCGGCATGGGGTTGGACAAACTGTTGCGCGACTGGGGTTGGGAGGGCTTTCGCCTGGACTGGCTGATCGACCCCGACCGGGTGGTGTATTGCCTGGTGATCGCCGCAGTGTGGCAGGCTTCGGGCTTCATCATGGCAATGTTCCTGGCCGGCCTGCGGGGCGTCGATCCTTCGATCATCCGTGCGGCGCAGATGGATGGCGCCAGCCTGCCGCGCATCTACTGGACCGTGGTGCTGCCCAGCCTGCGCCCGGTGTTCTTCAGTGCACTGATGATCCTCTCGCACATTGCCATCAAGAGCTTCGACCTGGTGGCGGCGATGACTGCCGGCGGCCCGGGTTACTCGTCCGACCTGCCGGCAATGTTCATGTACTCGTTCACCTTCAGCCGCGGCCAGATGGGCATGGGCTCGGCCAGCGCCATCCTCATGCTCGGGGCGATCCTGGCGATCCTCGTGCCGTACCTGTACTCGGAGCTGCGGAGCAAACGCCATGCATAGCCCTGTCGACAAACCGGCGCTCAGCCTCAGCCGCATCGCCATCCACGCGGTGTTGTGGATCGCTGTGCTGTTGTACCTGGTGCCGCTGGTGGTAATGCTGCTGACCAGCTTCAAGACCCCCGAAGACATCAGCACCGGCAACCTGCTGAGCTGGCCGGCGGTGATTACCGGCATTGGCTGGGTCAAGGCCTGGGGCACGGTCAGCGGTTATTTCTGGAACTCGATCATGATCACCGTGCCAGCGGTGCTGATCTCCACCACCATTGGCGCGCTGAACGGCTATGTGCTGTCGATGTGGCGCTTCCGTGGCTCGCAGCTGTTCTTCGGCCTGCTGTTGTTCGGCTGCTTCCTGCCATTCCAGACCGTGCTGCTGCCGGCCTCGTTCACCCTCGGCAAGCTGGGCCTGGCCAGCACCACCGGCGGCCTGGTGCTGGTGCACGTGGTCTACGGCCTGGCCTTCACCACGCTGTTTTTCCGCAACTTCTACGTGAGCATCCCCGATGCACTGGTCAAGGCCGCGCGCCTGGACGGGGCCGGGTTCTTCACCATCTTCCGGCGCATCATCCTGCCGATGTCCACGCCCATCATCATGGTCTGCCTGATCTGGCAGTTCACCCAGATCTGGAATGACTTCCTGTTCGGCGTGGTGTTTTCCAGCGGTGATTCGCAACCGATCACCGTGGCCCTGAACAACCTGGTCAATACCAGCACCGGAGCCAAGGAATACAACGTCGACATGGCTGCAGCGATGATCGCCGGCCTGCCAACCCTGCTGGTGTATGTGGTGGCTGGCAAATATTTCGTGCGCGGGCTGACGGCCGGCGCGGTAAAGGGGTAAGTCATGGCAACGCTCGAACTTCGCAATGTGAACAAGACCTACGGCAGCGGCCTGCCGGACACCCTCAAGGACATCCAGCTGTCGATCAAAGATGGCGAGTTCCTGATCCTGGTCGGCCCCTCTGGCTGTGGCAAATCGACCTTGATGAACTGCATCGCCGGCCTGGAGCAGATCACCGGCGGTGCGATCCTCATCGACGAGCAGGACGTCAGTGGCATGAGCCCCAAGGACCGTGACATCGCCATGGTGTTCCAGTCCTACGCGCTGTACCCGACCATGAGCGTGCGCGAGAACATCGAATTTGGCCTGAGGATCCGCAAGATGCCGCAGGCGGCCATCGATGAAGAAGTGACGCGGGTCGCCAAGCTGCTGCAGATCGAGCACCTGCTGGCGCGCAAGCCGGCACAGCTGTCCGGTGGTCAGCAGCAACGGGTAGCCATGGGCCGGGCGCTGGCGCGGCGGCCGAAGATCTACCTGTTCGATGAGCCGCTGTCCAACCTCGATGCCAAGCTGCGGGTCGAGATGCGCACCGAAATGAAACTGATGCACCAGCGCCTGAAGACCACCACCGTGTACGTCACCCATGACCAGATCGAGGCCATGACCCTGGGTGACAAGGTGGCGGTGATGAAGGACGGCATCATCCAGCAGTTCGGCACCCCGCAGCAGATCTACAACGACCCGGCCAACCAGTTTGTGGCCAGCTTCATCGGTTCGCCGCCGATGAACTTCATCCCGGTGCGCCTCACGCAACAGCAGGGGCGCCTGCTGGCCGTGCTTGACAGTGGCCAGGCGCGCTGTGAGCTGCCCTTGGGGGTGGCCGATGGCGAGCTGGATGGCCGCGACCTCATCCTTGGCATCCGCCCCGAGCAGATCGCCCTGGGCGACGGCGAGTGCAACGGCCTGCCGGGCATTCGTGCCGAGGTGCAGGTAACCGAACCTACCGGGCCGGACCTGCTGGTGTTCGTCACGCTCAACCAGACCAAGGTGTGCTGCCGCCTGGCGCCGGATGTGGCGTGCCGCGTGGGTGACACCCTCAACCTGCAATTCGACCCGGCCCGGGTGCTGCTGTTCGACGCCGACAGTGGCGAGCGCATACGCCTGGCCAGCACGGACGCAACCGCAAAGGACAACGTGGCTCACTTCAAAGGCCGTTGACTCGTCTACACCATCAATAAGAAAAAAGAGGACGCATAGGGATGGAACAGCGCAAACGTATCAGGACATTGGGCTCGCTGGCTTTGCTCGCCGTTGTCGGCAGCAGCGGCGCGCAGGCTGCCGAGGCTTTTTCCAGTGAATCGAAGTGGATGACCGGCGATTGGGGCGGCACCCGTACCGAGTTGCTGGAGAAGGGCTACGACTTCACCCTCGACTACGTCGGCGAGGTAGCCGGCAACCTGCACGGTGGCTACAACGACGACAAGACTGCACGCTACAGCGACCAGTTCGCCCTTGGCGCACACCTGGACCTGCAGAAGATCTTTGGTTGGCACGATGCCGAGTTCAAGCTGGCGATCACCGAGCGCAGCGGCCGCAACCTGTCCAACGACCGTATCAGCGACCCGCGCGCCGGGCAGTTCAGCTCGGTGCAGGAAGTGTGGGGCCGAGGACAGACCTGGCGTCTGACCCAGATGTGGTTCAAGCAGAAGTATTTCGACGGTGCCCTGGACGTCAAATTCGGCCGCTTCGGCGAGGGCGAGGACTTCAACAGCTTCCCTTGCGACTTCCAGAACCTGGCCTTCTGCGGCTCTCAGGTGGGCAACTGGGTGGGCGGCATCTGGTACAACTGGCCGGTCAGCCAGTGGGCGCTGCGGGTGAAATACAACATCACCCCGGAATTCTTCGTACAGGTCGGCGCCTTCGAGCAGAACCCCTCCAACCTGGAAACCGGCAACGGCTTCAAGCTCAGCGGCAGCGGCACCAAGGGGGCAATCCTGCCGGTGGAGGCGGTGTGGTCGCCCAAGGTCAACGGCCTGCCGGGTGAGTACCGCCTGGGTTACTACTACAGCACGGCCAAGGCCGACGATGTGTTCGACGACGTCAACGGCAACCCGCAGGCGCTGAGTGGCGGAGCCTTCAAGTCGCATTCCAGCAAGCATGGTTGGTGGGTAGTGGCGCAGCAGCAGGTCACTGCCCATGGTGGCGACGTCAACCGTGGCCTGAGCCTGTTCGCCAACTTCACCGTGCACGACAAGGCCACCAACGTGGTCGACAACTACCAGCAGGTGGGGTTGGTCTACAAAGGCGCCTTCGACGCCCGGCCCAAGGATGACATCGGTTTCGGGGTGGCGCGTATTCATGTGAATGACGACGTGAAAAAACGCGCCGAACTGCTCAATGCCCAGAGCGGCATCAACGATTACGACAACCCAGGCTTCGTGCCGCTGCAGCGCACCGAGTACAACGCCGAGCTCTACTACGGCTTCCACGTCACCAACTGGCTGACCGTGCGGCCCAACCTGCAGTACATCAAGAGCCCGGGCGGGGTGGATGAAGTGGACAACGCGCTGGTCGCAGGCTTGAAGATTCAGTCGTCATTCTGAGGCCATTTGTTGTAAATTTACGCCAATCCCTTTTCGGTTCCCGGCACCCACTGGCCTGCAGTGGTTGTCGGGGATAGGCCGAGACAGCGCTATCTCAAACAACAAGAGCTCTGAACCATGCCAGAACATCCGCTCCATCGCTTCTTTTCCTCGCAGCGGCCAAGGCCGACATTCGAGTGGGAGCGTTACCAGCAGCGCGATGTGCTGATCATTGATCACCCCCGTTGCCAAGCGGTATTCAGCCGCCAGGGCGCGCAACTGCTGCACTTTCAACCGGCAGGTGAGCGGCCGTGGCTGTGGTGCGCCGAGCAGTGGCCGCAGGTGGGGGCGATCCGTGGCGGGGTGCCGGTGTGCTGGCCGTGGTATGGCCGCCACCCCAGCGAGGACCTGTGGCCAGCCCACGGCTGGGCGCGCTTGCTGGACTGGAAGCTCGTAGACAGCCGCGAAGACGAGGAAGGCGTTACCTTGAAGTGGCGCCTGGACCTGTGCGACTGGCAGGTCGACCTGCACGCCAGCCTGGGTAGCCGTATGGAACTGAGCCTGAGTACCGAGCACCAGGACAGCGAACCTTGCCAGCTGAGCCATGCATTGCTGGCCTATTGGCGGATCAGTGACGTCTCCGAGATAGCGCTGTCCGGGCTGGAGGATATCGAAGGTTATGACCGCCTGAATCGTCAGGCCTGCCGTGAAGATGGCGCGCTGAAGCTCAAGGGTGGCTGCCAGAAGGTCTACCCGGGCACGCCGCGGGTGCAGTTGCAGGACCCGGCCTGGCAACGCGAGCTGTGCATTGACACCGGTGACAGCGATGACACCGTGGTCTGGCACCCGGGCAACCGACCGTTGATGGGCGTGACTGGCCGTGAAAGCCAGCGTTTTGTCTGCGTCGAGGCCGCCAGTGGCAGTGGCGAGGGCCTGAGCCTGGCGCCGGGGCAGCGTGCCCACCTGCGCCTGCAGGCGCACCGGCTCAGTTGAGTTCGTCGTCCTCGATCGGGTAGCGGCTGGCGTTCAGGCTTTCCTTGATCTTGCGCAGGTGTGGCTGGAAGTCGACGCCGCGGCGCAGGGTCATGCCGGTAGCCAGCACATCGAGCACGGTCAGCTGGATGATCCGTGAGGTCATCGGCATGTAGATGTCGGTGTCTTCCGGCAACGGAATGTGCAGGCTCAGGCTGCAGGCATTGGCCAGTGGCGAGCCGGCGGCAGTCAGGCCCAGCACCGAGGCGCCGTTTTCGCGGGCCAGGCGGGCCACTTCGACCAGTTCGCGGGTGCGCCCGGTGTAGGAAATGATCACGAACAGGTCGCCGGTGTGGGCCACTGAGGCCAGCATGCGCTGCATCAGCACATCGGCGTGGGCCGATACAGCCAGGTTGAAGCGGAAGAACTTGTGCTGCGCATCCAGGGCCACCGGGGCTGAGGCGCCCAGGCCGAAGAAGTGGATCTGCCGGGCCTGGATCATCATGTCCACGGCACGGCTGACCTGCTGCGGGTCCAGTAGCTGGCACGCGCCGTCGAGCGAGGCGATGGCACTGGCGAAGATTTTCTGGGTGTAGGCTGCCGGGTCATCGTCGGCCTCTACCGCGCGGCTGACGTAAGCGGCGCCGCTGGCCAGGCTTTGCGCCAGCTGCAGCTTGAGTTCGGGGTAACCGCTGACGCCGAACGAGCGGCAGAAGCGGTTGACGGTCGGTTCGCTGACCTTGGCCGCCTGTGCCAGCGCAGCAATGCTGAAACGGGTGGCTTGTTGCGGGTTGAGCAGGATGACTTCGGCGACTTTGCGTTCGGCCTTGTTCAGCTCGTCGAGGCGTCCCTGGATCTGTTCCAGGAGGTTTCGCACGCGGTCCATGGGTGTGTCCTTGGGTCGGGAAGACAGCCGGCTGGCGAAGCAGCAGGCTTTTTGCACGGTCGTCTATCGTACTGTTGGTGCGGATGGCGCACCACTTGTCTGTAATACTTGTGTGTAATGTTGTGGTTTTTACTACATTATCCCTTGAAAACCGTATGTGAAAGCGGTATTCCTAGACAAACTTTAGGAAAGAACCTACATCATGGCTGCAATCAGTGTCGAACCTTGCACATTTGCCCTGTTTGGCGCCCTCGGTGACCTGGCATTGCGCAAGCTGTTTCCTGCGCTCTACCAGCTCGACCGGGCTAACCTGCTGCACCCCGACACGCGCCTGCTGGCGCTGGCCCGCGAGGCAGGCAGCGCACAGGAGCACCTGAACAGCATCGAAGCCCACTTGCGCCGGCATGTGCCCGAGGCCGATATCGAGCCTGCTGCATTAGGCCGTTTCCTGGCCCGGTTGAGCTACCAGCACCTCGACTTTCTGCAACCCGAGGGTTACCAGGCACTGGCCGAGCAGCTGCCGGGCGAACTGCCGCTGATCGCTTACTTCGCCACGGCGGCAGCGGTGTACGGGGCCATTTGCGAGAACCTCGACAAGGCCGGGCTGGCTCCGCGTACCCGGGTGGTGCTGGAAAAGCCCATCGGCCACGACCTGGAGTCGTCACGCCGGGTCAACGATGCCGTGGCACGGTTCTTCCCCGAAAACCGGGTTTACCGCATCGACCACTACCTGGGCAAGGAGACGGTACAGAACCTGATTGCGCTGCGCTTCGCCAACAGCCTGTTCGAAACCCAGTGGAACCAGAATTCCATCTCCCACGTGGAGATCACCGTGGCCGAAAAGGTGGGTATCGAAGGCCGCTGGGGCTATTTCGACAAGGCTGGCCAGTTGCGCGACATGATCCAGAACCACCTGTTGCAGTTACTGTGCCTGATCGCCATGGACCCGCCGAGCGAGCTGTCCGCCGATGCCATTCGTGACGAAAAGGTGAAGGTGCTCAAGGCCCTGGCACCGATCACTGGCGAGGGTTTGAGCACCCGAGTGGTGCGTGGTCAGTACATTGCCGGCTACAGCGAGGGCAAGCCGGTGCCGGGTTACCTGGAAGAAGACAACGCCAACGCCAGCAGCGACACGGAAACCTTCGTCGCCCTGCGTGCCGACATCCGCAACTGGCGCTGGTCGGGCGTGCCGTTCTACCTGCGTACCGGCAAGCGCATGCCGCAGAAGCTGTCGCAGATCGTCATTCACTTCAAGGAAACGCCCCACTACATCTTTGCCCCGGAACAGCGTTTGCAAGTCGGCAACAAGCTGATCATCCGCCTGCAACCGGACGAGGGTATTTCTTTACGGGTGATGACCAAGGAGCAGGGCCTGGACAAAGGCATGCAACTGCGCAGCGGCCCGTTGCAGCTTAATTTTTCCGACACCTGGCGCAGCACGCGGATTCCGGACGCTTACGAACGCCTGTTGCTCGAAGTGATGCGCGGTAACCAGAACCTGTTCGTGCGCAAGGACGAAATCGAATATGCCTGGAAGTGGTGCGACCAGTTGATTGCCGGCTGGCGTAATGCAGGCGATGCGCCCAAGCCTTACGCGGCGGGCTCCTGGGGGCCGATGAGCTCGATAGCTTTGATCACACGCGATGGGAGGGCGTGGTATGGAGATATCTGAATTGAATTTTCCAGCGACTGTGAAGGTTCACGACCTGGCGGATGCCAAGGCGTTGGCTGCCACCCTGGCCCATGATGTTGCCGAACGCCTTCGTGCAGCGATTGCTGCCAAGGGCCAGGCCTGCGTGGTGCTGTCGGGTGGCCGCAGCCCGGTGCCATTCCTTGAGCAGTTGGCCAGTGAAACCCTGGACTGGGCCAAGGTCACCGTCAGCCTGGCCGATGAGCGCTGGGTGCCGGTGGAGCACGCTGACAGCAACGCCGGGCTGTTGGCCCGCCATCTGCTCAAAGGCGCGGCAGCCAAGGCCCGCTTTGTCGGCCTGTACCAGCAGGCGGACAACCTCGATACCGCAGCTGGCAAGGCCGACCAGGCTCTGCTCGCACTGCCGCCAATCGACGTGCTGGTACTGGGCATGGGTGATGATGGCCATACCGCCTCGCTGTTCCCTGGCAGCCCAAACCTGAAAGCAGGCCTGGACCTCGCCAGCGGGCGTCGCTGCCTGCCGTTGCTGGCGCCGAGCGTGCCGCACCAGCGCCTGTCGATGACCCGCTCGCTGCTGGCCAGCGCCGCCTTCACAGCGCTGTCCGTGCAAGGGCCGGGCAAACTCGCTACCCTGCGCGCCGCGCTGGCTGGCAACGACCTTACTGAAATGCCGATTCGCGCTTTTCTTCACGACCCCCTGGACATCTACTGGTGCCCATGAGCCAAGGATCCACTGTCATGACCACCCTCGAACGCCCACAGCCAAAGCTCTCGATGGCCGCCAAAGCCGCCCGGATCGACGCCATTTGCGAACAGGCGCGCATCCTGCCGGTAATCACCATCGCCCGTGAGGAAGACATCCTGCCGCTGGCCGATGCCCTGGCCGCCGGTGGCATCCGTACCCTGGAAGTGACCCTGCGTTCGCAGCATGGGCTCAAAGCCATTCAGGTGCTGCGTGAACAGCGCCCGGAGTTGTGCGTAGGCGCGGGTACCGTGCTCGACCGCAGTATGTTCGCCGCTGTCGAGGCTGCCGGAGCACAGTTCGTCGTTACCCCGGGCATTACCCAGGACATCCTGAAGGCGGGCGTGGACAGTGAAATCCCGCTGCTGCCGGGCATCAGTACGCCATCCGAAATCATGATGGGCTATGCCTTGGGCTACCGCCGGTTCAAGTTGTTCCCGGCTGAAATCAGCGGCGGCGTGGCGGCGATCAAGGCCTTTGGTGGCCCGTTCGGCGATATTCGCTTCTGTCCAACCGGCGGCGTGAACCCGGCCAACGTGCGTAACTACATGGCCTTGCCCAATGTAATGTGCGTGGGGGGTACCTGGATGCTCGACAGCAGCTGGATCAAGAACGGTGATTGGGCGCGGATCGAAGCGTGCAGTGCCGAGGCGATGGCGCTGCTGGACGCCAACTGAATTTGTTGTGTGCTTTACGGCTTGTGGGGCGCTTGGTCGGCGCCCCTTTTTTTTTGCCCCGAATAATGGAAAAAGCCCGCTTTCAACAGCGGGCTTTTTCTTTTCGCAAGCGTGCTCAGGCTGCCTTGGCATCCTGCTGGCTCAGCGAGCGGTTCAACGCGCTGAACAGTGCCTTGAAGCTGGCCGTGGTGATGTTTTCATCGATGCCCACGCCATGCACCGGGCGGCCACCGGCCACGCGCAGTTCAATGTAGGCTGCGGCCTTGGCATTGGTGCCTGCGCCAATGGCGTGCTCGTTGTAGTCCATGATCTCCACGGCAATCGGCAGGCCGGCTACCAGGGCTTCGAGGGCACCGTTGCCCTTGCCGCGCCAGTGCAGGGTGGTTTCGCCTTCACCGGCAACTTCCACTTCCACGGCGCTGTGGCCGTTTTCTTCCTGCAGGCGGTGGCTGACCAGCGCGTATGGCGCGTTGGCCTGGAGGTATTCCTTGTGCAGCAGGCTGTAGATCTGCTGGGCGGTCATTTCCAGGCCGAGGCGGTCGGTTTCACCCTGAACCACCTGGCTGAACTCGATCTGCATGCGGCGTGGCAGGCTGATGCCATATTCCTGTTCGAGCAGGTAGGTGATGCCGCCTTTACCCGACTGGCTGTTGACGCGGATAACCGCCTCGTAGCTGCGGCCGATGTCGGCCGGGTCGATTGGCAGGTACGGTACCTCCCACAGTTCGCCTTCCTGCTGCTTGGCGAAACCCTTGCGGATGGCATCCTGGTGCGAGCCGGAGAAGGCAGTATGGACCAGGTCGCCCACGTACGGGTGGCGTGGGTGCACCGGCAGCTGGTTGCACTCTTCGACCACCTTGCGCACGCCGTCGATGTCGGAGAAGTCCAGCAACGGGTCGATGCCTTGGGTGTAGAGGTTCAGGGCCAAGGTCACCAGGTCGACGTTACCGGTACGCTCGCCATTGCCGAACAGGCAGCCTTCGGCGCGGTCGGCGCCGGCCATCAGGCCCAGCTCGGTGGCAGCAATACCGGTGCCACGGTCGTTGTGGCAGTGCAGGCTGATGATCACGCTGTCGCGGCGGCTGACATTGCGGCAGAACCACTCGATCTGGTCGGCGTAGATGTTTGGCGTGGACACTTCCACCGTGGCCGGCAGGTTGAGGATGATCTTGTGCTCAGGCGTCGGGTTCCACACCTCGATGACTGCATCGCAGACTTCCTTGGCGAACTCCATTTCAGTGGCGCTGAAGGTTTCTGGCGAGTACTGGAAGGTCCACTGGGTTTCCGGCTGCTGGGCAGCGTACTTGACGAACAGCTTGGCGGCGTTCACCGCGATGTCTTTTACGCCTTGCTTGTCCTGGTTGAAGACAATGCGGCGGAACGACGGGCTGGTGGCGTTGTACAGGTGAACGATGGCCTTCTTCGCACCGCGCAGCGATTCGAAGGTGCGTGCGATCAGGTCTTCACGGGCCTGGGTGAGCACCTGGATGGTGGTGTCGTCCGGGATGTGGCCGTCCTCGATCAGGGTGCGAACGAAGTCGAAATCGGTCTGCGAGGCAGACGGGAACGACGCTTCGATTTCCTTCACGCCCACCTGCACCAGGGTCTTCCAGAAGCGCAGTTTCTTCTCCGAATCCATCGGCTCGATCAGCGACTGGTTGCCATCACGCAGGTCGGAGCTGCACCAGATCGGCGCGGCGGTGATGGTCTTCGACGGCCAGGTACGGTCAGGCAGGTCGATGGTCGGAAAGGCGCGGTATTTCTTCGAAGGGTCTTTGAGCATGGTCATGGAAGCAATCCTTTTGTGTGCGGCCGAGATCGGGCCTGCCGAGCGATAACGAGATGAAGAGGCGAGGCGACGCGATTCAGCCTGGTAGTCGGGCGCTGACCAGGCAGAGGCTGCGATGTTGTCGGAGCAGGATGAGGGTGCTGAAGGTTTTCATGCCCTCAACCCTAACCAGAGAGGTCAGGGATGGCAAGTGTCCAGAAAAAATTGAGAGGAATGCTTAAAAAAAGCGATTAGGCGAGATTTTATGGCTGTAATTTGTTGAGTGTTTCGTGATTTTTGCGCGGTATATTTCGATGGCGCAACCCAGTGGTAAGGGGGCTGCCTGTGCTGGCCTCTTCGCGGGTAAACCCGCTCCAACAGGGATCGCGCCGCATTTGAAAGCTACGTCGTACCTATGGGAGCGGGTTTACCCGCGAAGAGGCCAGCATAGGCAGCGCAGGTCTCAGGGTTGGAACGCGCCGATGAAAATAGCCGGGTCCACCCGCGCATCATTCAGGCTGACGTTCCAGTGCATGTGCGGCCCGGTTGCCCGCCCGGTCGAGCCCACGCGACCGACCACCTCGCCACGGCGCAGTGATTGCCCCACCTGCACATCGATCTTCGACATGTGGCAGAACATGCTGATAAAGCCCTGCCCATGGTCGACGAACACCGTGCGGCCATTGAAGAAGTAATCCCCCACCAGGATCACCTTGCCATTGGCCGGTGTCTTGATCGGTGTTCCCGCTGGCACTGCAAAGTCCAGCCCGGCATGCGGGTTGCGCTCTTCACCGTTGAAGAAGCGGCGCACGCCGAATTTGCTCGACAGCGGGCCGTTGACCGGCTTGTCGAGGACCAGGTTGCTTGGCAGGGTCGGGCTGAAGCTGCGGTAGGCCTTGATCTGTTCGGCCAGCTCGCGGTCGATGCGCTTGAGGTCGGCCGGGTTCGGGTTGACCTGGCGAGTGTTCTTCAGCGTGATGCGCTGTTCAGGGTATTTCTTGCTCCCGACGCTGAAGGGCAGGGTGCGGCCGTCCTGGCTCAGCACGGCAGTGCCGGGCTTCTGGGTCAGCGGGATGCCGACGATGGCCAGCCAGTTGTCCTGCTCCTTCACCACCAGCACCGGCTTGCCGTCGAAACGGGCGCTGGGCGCGCTTGTGGCGGGGCCCAGGTCAACCACCGCCACGCCACCCGGCACCGGCTTGTTCAGTGTGCGGGTGATATAGCTGGCCTGGGCGCCGCCGGCGAGCAGCACGAGGGAGAGGGCGAGCAGGGGCGCGAGCAGGCGGGGCATGTGTCAGTCCAGTAATGAGAGGGTGACCGGGGTCAGGTGGTTGTCTTCGACCCGCACCTGCAGTTCGCCTTCGTTCAGGCGGGCGGTCAGGCGCTGGCCATTGCGGGTCTGTTCGGCACTGCGAATGGCCTGGCCCTGGTCGTCCAGCAGGATGCTGTAGCCGCGGGCGAGGGTGGCCAGCGGGCTCACCACCTGCAGGGTTTGCAGTTGGGCCTGGAAGCGTTGGCGGCGGTCTTTCAGCACCTCGCGCATGGCCCGTGGCAGGCGCTCGGCCAGGCTGTCCAGGCGCTGGCTCAGCAATTTCAGGTTGCGCCCCGGGTGCTGCGCGGCCAGGCGCGTGTCCATGCGTGCCACGCGCTCGCGGCGCTGATTGAGGCTGAGCATGAAAGCGCGGCGCAGGCGCATGTCCAGGTCGTCCAGGCGCTGGGCCTGCTGGCGCAGGCGTTCGCCCGGGTGGCGCAGGCGCCGGGTCAGTGATTCCAGGCGCAGCCGGTCATGGGTCAGGCGGTTCTGCATGCGCAGCAGCAGGCGCCGCTGCAGGCCGTCCAGCCGTTGCTGCAAGCCACTGTTGTCGGGGGCCAGCAACTCCGCGGCGGCAGACGGCGTGGGTGCCCGTACGTCGGCAACGAAGTCGCTGATCGATACATCGGTTTCATGGCCCACGGCGCTGACGATAGGGGTGACGCAGGCGGCTACGGCACGCGCCACGGCTTCTTCGTTGAAGCACCACAGGTCTTCGAGCGAACCACCACCGCGGGCCAGTATCAGCGCGTCGAAACCAAGGCTGTCGGCCAGGCGAATGGCGCGCACGATCTGCGCGATGGCTTCACGGCCCTGCACCGCCGTGGGAATCAGGTTCAGCTCCACTTGTGGAGCGCGGCGGCCGAACACGCTGATGATGTCGCGGATCACGGCGCCGGTAGGCGAGCTGATGATGCCGATACGTTGAGGGTGGGCCGGTAGCGGTTTTTTGCGTTCGGCGCTGAACAGCCCCTCGGCACTGAGCTTTTCCTTCAGCGCCTCGAAGGCCAGGCGCAGTGCGCCGTCGCCGGCCGGCTCGACGGTGTCGAGGATCAGCTGGTAGTCGCCACGCCCTTCAAACAGCGAAACCTTACCGCGTACCCGCACCGCCAGGCCGTCGCGCAGCGCCTGGCGCACCCGCGTGGCGTTCTGCCGGAACAGCGCGCAACGCACCTGAGCGCCGCTGTCCTTGAGGGTGAAGTACATGTGGCCGGATGCCGGGCGGGCAAGGTTGGAGATTTCGCCTTCCACCCAGACGCTGCGGAACACGTCTTCCAGCAGCACGCGGGCGCGGCCGTTGAGTTGGCTGACGGTAAGGACCTCACGGTCCAGGCCGAGTCGTTCGAAGGGGTCTTTGATCATGGCAGGCATCATAAAGGACATCGGCCCCGGTTGTCTGTCTTGCCCCTACTGCCAGCCTTGACCCAATCCTTGTGGAGGCGGCCTTACGTCGCGAAAGGGCCGCAACGCGGCCCCGGCACTTCATGCGGCGAAGCTGAAAACCTGGGGCCGCTTCGCAGCCCTTTCGCCACGCAAGGCCGCTCCCACAAGATCGCAGCCGGTGCCTTCAGCCCTGCATCGTCGCCACGAACTGCCGCACCATCTGCCCTGCATCGCGACGACAGGCCAGTGCCACTGTGCTCTGGCAATCACCGTCCAGCGCCACGAAGCTGACTGAAGCCGGCGCAATCTCACGCATGCACTGCGGCAACAGCGCCACCCCGAACCCCGCCTGAATCAGCTGCAACTGCGTGGTCTTGCGCGACAGCACCTGCGCCGCTTGTGGGAAGAAGCCTGCCTCCATGCACAGCGAAGCCGACAGGTAACTCAGCCCGCCACGGTCCCGGTGCGGGATGGAAATGAAGCGCTCTTCCCTCAGCTGCTCCAGTTTCACCCGTGGCGCGCTGGCCAAGGGGTGCCCGGCAGCGACCGCCAGCAACAAGGGTTCGCTGAACAGTTCATGCAGCACCACACCTTCGTGCTGACGCAGCACCGGCAACCGCAGCAGGCCGATATCCAGCCGCCCGGCAGCAATATCTTCCAGCTGTGCCTCCGAAGACTGCTGCGCAATCTCCAGCGAAACCCCCGGGTTGTCTTTCAGGTAGTCGGCCAGGCGAGCCAGCAGCGTGCCGGTCAGCGGCACGGTACTGGAATGGTTCAGGCGCAGACTGCCTTGCAACCCCTCGCCAATGTCGCGGGTTACCCGCTCGGCTTGTGCAAGGTCGGCCAGCAAGCGCCGCGCCCGTTCAAGCAATGCTTCGCCGGCCAGTGTCAGGCGTGGCAGGCGCGCGGTGCGTTCGAACAGCGGCGTGCCCAGTTGCTGCTCCAGCTCCTTGATCTGCCGGCTAAGCGCCGACTGGGCGATGTACAGCCGTTCGGCGGCAGCGCTGAAACTGCCGCACTCGGCGATTTCAACGAAGTAACGCAACTGGCGGATCGAGGTCATGCCATGCCTTTTTGAGATGGGTTTGACAGTAAAGGCATATTAGTCGGCATGGCTCGTGTCTGGCTAATCTTTGCCTGTCTTCCCAGGAACCGCTGCCATGCTCGCCCAACTGTCGTTTTCCGGCCTCGATTGGCTACCCATCCTGCTGGGTGTCGGCGTTGCTTATGTCGTATTCGGCATTGCCGGTTTCGGTACCGCGCTGGTGGCCGGGCCGATATTGATCCATTTCATGCCGTTGTCGCGCATCATCCCGCTACTGGTGCTGCTGGACTTCGTTGCCGCGTTCGGCAACCTGCTGCCGTCGCGCCGGGATGTGGTGCGCAGCGAGTTGTTGCGGCTGTTACCGTTCATGGCCCTGGGCTGCACGTTGGGCGTGGTGTTCCTGCTGCAACTGAAATCCGACCTTTTGCTGCTGTTGATGGGCGTGTTCGTGACCGCCTATGCGTTATACGGGCTGGCAGTGAAGGCCCGGCCGGCCACCCTGTCAGGCTTGTGGGCGGTGCCGATGGGTACGGCAGGCGGATTGTTCGGGGCGCTGTTCGGCAGTGGCGGGTTTCTTTATGCGCTTTACCTGAGCGCACGGCTGGAGGTAAAGGAACAGGTTCGCGCCACCCAGAGTGCGCTGATCAGTTGCAGTACCGTAGTGCGCCTTTCGCTGTTCCTGATCGCCGGTGTCTATGCCGACCAAAGCCTGCTGCTGCTCGCCGCCTGCTTGCTGCCAGTCATGTTCGTCGGCCTCTGGGTGGGGCGCCGGCTGACCAACCGGTTGTCGCGTGAGGCTTTCGTTCGCCTGGTCACCTGGCTGGTGCTGGCCAGCGGCCTGGCGTTGATCGATCGCTACCTGAGCGCCTGAGCGGTAGAATTGCGCCATTACCGGCGTTTTTCAGGCTTGTCCCGTTCATGAACACCCAGAGCATCATCGTTCCCAAGCTGTCCACCGTCCCGGTGCATGAAGCCCGCGCGCGCGCCATCGTGCGCTGGTTGGTGCGCGAAAAAGTCGTCGAAGAGCAGCTGACCACCTGTGGCCGCACCGGCAACCGCATGGGCCATGCCCTGGCCGCAGGGGCGCGCAAGGTGGCCCTTCATCCGGAAAAACTGCCCTTCGACCAGCCGGTCAACGGCATGGAGGTGGTGCTCAAGCGCTGCATCTACACCCCCACCGAAGGTTTTCTCGAAGAGGCCGGTTGCCCGGAGTGCCGGCGCGAGGTGGGCGAGCCGCTGTTCGAAAGCCTGGAGGAGTGGACGCCGGCGGTGACCGACAACTTCACCTGCCCGCTGTGCGGCTTTGAAGATGACATCAATGGCTTCATTTACCTGCAGCCATGTGCCTTTTCCAACCTGGGGTTCATCTTCAACAACTGGGGCGCGGCCGGGTTTACCCAGGCCTTTCTCGACAGCTTTGCCGACTGGCTCGACCAGCCGGTGACCGTGGTGCAGGTAAAACTGCCACAAGGCTGACCGAAGGCCCTTATTTTGCATTGAGCGGCGCGCCGTGGATGAGTATAATGGCGCGCTTCCATTTTTCCCGCCCGGGAGCCCCCGCGATGCTGCGTATCAGCCAAGAAGCCCTGACCTTCGACGATATCCTCCTTGTACCTGGCTATTCCGAGGTACTGCCTAATGAAGTCAGCCTCAAGACCCGTTTGACCCGTGGCATCGAGCTGAACATTCCGCTGGTTTCCGCCGCCATGGATACCGTGACCGAAGCGCGTCTGGCCATTGCCATGGCCCAGGAAGGCGGCATCGGCATCATCCACAAGAACATGACCATCGAGCAGCAGGCCGGCGAAGTACGCAAGGTCAAGAAGTTCGAGGCTGGCGTGGTCAAGGACCCGATCACCATCGAAGCCGACGCCACCGTGCGTGACCTGTTCGACCTGACCCGCCTGAACAACATTTCCGGTGTTCCAGTGCTGGCGAATGGTGACCTGGTCGGTATCGTCACCTCCCGTGACGTACGCTTCGAAACCCGCCTGGACGCCAAGGTCCGCGACGTGATGACCCCCAAAGAGCGTCTGGTCACCGTCCGCGAAGGCGCCGACAAGAACGAAGTCCGCGAGCTGCTGCACAAGCACCGCCTGGAAAAGGTCCTGATCGTTGACGACAAGTTCAACCTCAAGGGCATGATGACCGTCAAGGACATCGAAAAAGCCAAGGCTTACCCGCTGGCCAGCAAGGACGACCAGGGTCGCCTGCGCGTTGGCGCTGCGGTCGGCACCGGCAAGGACACCGGCGAGCGTGTTGCCGCGCTGGTTGCCGCTGGCGTTGATGTGGTGGTGGTCGACACCGCACACGGTCACTCCAAAGGCGTGATCGACCGCGTTCGCTGGGTGAAGGAAACCTACCCGCAAGTGCAGGTGATCGGCGGCAACATCGCCACCGGCGCCGCAGCCAAGGCCCTGGCCGAAGCTGGCGCTGACGCCGTCAAGGTCGGCATCGGCCCAGGCTCCATCTGCACCACCCGTATCGTTGCCGGTGTCGGCGTGCCGCAAATCAGCGCCATCGCCAACGTTGCTGCCGCACTGGAAGGCACTGGCGTGCCACTGATCGCCGACGGCGGTATCCGCTTCTCCGGTGACCTGTCCAAGGCCATCGTTGCCGGTGCTTCCTGCGTGATGATGGGTTCGATGTTTGCCGGTACCGAAGAGGCCCCAGGCGAAGTCGAACTGTTCCAGGGCCGTTCCTACAAGGCCTACCGCGGCATGGGCTCGCTGGGTGCCATGGCACAGGCGCAAGGCTCGTCGGACCGTTACTTCCAGGACTCCTCGGCCGGCGCCGAGAAGCTTGTTCCTGAGGGGATCGAAGGCCGTGTGCCTTACAAGGGCGCCCTGGCTGCGATCATCCACCAGCTGATGGGCGGCCTGCGTTCGTCCATGGGCTACACCGGCAGCGCCACCATCGAAGAGATGCGCACCAAGCCGGAATTTGTACGCATCACCGGTGCCGGCATGGCCGAGTCCCACGTGCATGACGTGCAGATCACCAAAGAAGCCCCTAACTACCGCGTAGGCTGAGGCTTCCAGCAATACAAGCATGCGGGGCTGTCACGACAGCCCCGCGTCGTTTCCGATTTCCACTGACGAGATTGAGTCATGGCCCTCGACATTCACGCTCACCGCATCCTGATCCTCGATTTCGGTTCCCAGTACACCCAGCTGATCGCCCGCCGCGTGCGCGAAATCGGCGTGTACTGCGAACTGCACCCGTTCGACATGGACGATGAAGCGATCCGCGAATTCAACCCGCGCGGCATCATCCTCGCCGGCGGCCCCGAGTCGGTCCACGAAGCCAACAGCCCGCGCGCGCCGCAGGCTGTGTTCGACCTGAACGTACCCGTGCTGGGCATCTGCTACGGCATGCAGACCATGGCCGAGCAGATGGGCGGCAAGGTTGAAGGTTCCGACCTGCGTGAGTTCGGTTATGCCCGCGTGGACGTGGTCGGCAAGAGCCGCCTGCTCGACGGCATCGAAGATCACGTTGACGCCGATGGCGTGCTGGGCCTTGATGTATGGATGAGCCACGGTGACAAGGTCACCCAGATGCCCGGCAACTTCCATGTACTGGCCAGCACCCCGAGCTGCCCGATCGCCGGCATGTTCGACGATTCTCGCGGCTACTACGGCGTGCAGTTCCACCCGGAAGTGACCCACACCAAGCAGGGCGGTCGCATCCTGTCCCGTTTCGTGCAGGACATTTGCGGCTGTGAAGCCCTGTGGACCGCCTCCAACATCGTTGAAGACGCCATCGCCCAGGTGCGTGCGCAAGTCGGTTCGGCCAACGTCCTGCTGGGCCTGTCCGGCGGCGTTGACAGCTCGGTGGTTGCTGCACTGCTGCACCGCGCCATCGGCGACCAGCTGACTTGCGTATTCGTCGACAACGGCCTGCTGCGCCTGCACGAAGGCGACCAGGTGATGGCCATGTTCAAAGAGAACATGGGCGTCAAGGTGATCCGCGCCGACGCTGAAAAGCAGTTCCTCGACAACCTGGAAGGCGAAGCCGACCCGGAGAAGAAGCGCAAGATCATCGGCCGCACCTTCATCGACGTCTTCGACGCCGAAGCCAGCAAGCTGGATAACATCCAGTTCCTCGCCCAAGGCACCATCTACCCGGACGTGATCGAGTCGGCTGGCGCCAAGAGCGGCAAGGCCCACGTGATCAAGTCGCACCACAACGTGGGTGGCCTGCCGGAGGAAATGAACCTCAAGCTGGTCGAGCCGCTGCGTGAGCTGTTCAAGGACGAAGTGCGCAAGATTGGCCTGGAACTGGGCCTGCCGTACGACATGGTCTATCGCCACCCGTTCCCGGGCCCGGGCCTGGGCGTGCGTATCCTTGGTGAAGTGAAGAAGGAATACGCCGACATCCTGCGTCGCGCCGACCACATCTTCATCGAAGAACTGCGCAAGGCCGACTGGTACCACAAGACCAGCCAGGCATTCGTGGTGTTCCAGCCGGTCAAATCGGTGGGTGTTGTTGGCGACGGCCGTCGCTACGCCTGGGTCGTGGCCCTGCGTGCCGTCGAAACCGTGGACTTCATGACCGCGCGTTGGGCACACCTGCCATACGAGCTGCTGGAAACTGTCAGCGGCCGTATCATCAACGAAATCGACGGTATCTCGCGCGTTACCTACGACGTGTCGAGCAAGCCGCCGGCCACCATCGAGTGGGAATAAGTTGAGCCACAAGGGCGCCGCAAGGCGCCCTTGTTGTATCTGTCGCCTGTCCTGGCCCCTTTGCGGTAAAACCGCCCCCACAAAGTGCTGCAAGCCTCAATCACTGTGCGGTCCCTGTGGCAGCGGGTTTACCCGCGAAGAGGCCAGCCCAGGCAAAACAAGACTTCACTTAATCTTTCGCATTTGCAGGTGTATCGTATTCGCCCTTCATTGCCAGCCACTGCTGGCAGCTTGATTGCGCCGAACACGAGGTACCCGCACCGATGTCCTTCACCCGTCGACAAATGCTCAAAGGCCTGACCGGCCTGGTTGTGGTTGGCCTGGGCGCCGGTGGCGCGGTGCGTTACTGGCTGGGCAAGGTCGAAGATGACAACGCCGGGCATGATTACGAGCTGATCGCGGCGCCGCTGGACGTCGAACTGGTGCCGGGCTTCAAGACCGAGGCCTGGGCCTTCGGCCCGTCGGCACCGGGCACCGAGCTGCGTGTGCGCCAGGGTACCTGGCTGCGGGTACGCTTTATCAACCACCTGCCGGTGGAAACCACCATCCACTGGCATGGCATTCGCCTGCCGCTGGAAATGGACGGCGTGCCCTACGTGTCGCAACTGCCGGTCAAGCCAGGCGAGTACTTCGACTACAAGTTCCGCGTGCCGGACGCCGGCAGCTACTGGTACCACCCGCATGTCAGCAGCTCCGAAGAGCTGGGCCGCGGCCTGGTCGGCCCGTTGATCGTCGAGGAGCGCGAACCTACAGGGTTCCAGCATGAGCGCACGTTGAGCCTGAAGAACTGGCATGTGGACGAGCAGGGTGCCTGGCTGCCTTTCAGCATCCCTCGCGAGGCGGCGCGTAACGGTACGGCTGGGCGGCTGATCACCATCAACGGCCAGGCCGACTCGGTCACCGAGCTGCCGGCCGGCCAGGTGGTGCGGGTGCGCCTGCTGAACCTGGACAACACCTGGACCTACCGGCTCAACCTCAAGGGCAACTGCGAGGCGAAAATCTACGCGCTCGACGGCAACCCGGTGACCCCGCGGCCGCTGGAGGATGAATACTGGCTCGGCCCCGGCATGCGCATCTGTCTGGCCATACGTATTCCCGAAGCGGGTGAAGAAATCTCCCTGCGCGACGGTTTCGTGCGCCTGGGTACACTGCGTTCAGTGCCCAGTAACGACGCCGTGGGTGGCTGGCCGCCAGCGCTGCCGCCCAACCCGATCGCCGAGCCGGACCTGGAGAATGCCGAAAAGCTCAACTTCAATTTCGAGTGGGCGGCCAGCGTCTCTGTCACCCCCGACCCGGACAAACCGTCGAGCATGTGGCAGATCAACGGCCAGGCCTGGGATATCACCGACAAGACCTGCGCCGACCGCCCCATCGCCACGTTGAAAAAGGGCAAGAGCTACATCTTCGAGCTCAAGAACATGACCCAGTACCAGCACCCGATCCACCTGCACGGCATGAGCTTCAAGGTGATCGCCTCCAACCGTCACGACATAAAAGAGCCGTGGTTCACCGACACCTACCTGCTGGGCAAGAACGAGCGCGCCCAGGTAGCGCTGGTGGCGGATAACCCGGGTACCTGGATGTTCCACTGCCACGTCATCGACCACATGGAAACCGGCCTGATGGCCGCGATTGCGGTGGTCTGATGCGCCCGCAGATCATCGATCGCAGCCGTGATCAGGAGTTCATGCAACTGGCCCTGGCCCTGGCGGCCGAGGGCGCGGCCCTCGGCGAGGTGCCGGTGGGCGCGGTGCTGGTGCAGCATGGGCAGGTGATCGGCCAGGGGTTCAACCGGCCGATCATCGACAGCGACCCCAGCGCGCATGCCGAGATGGTGGCCATCCGCGCAGCGGCGAAAACAGCCAGTAATTACCGGCTGCCCGGCAGCACCCTGTATGTGACCCTGGAACCGTGCAGCATGTGTGCAGGGCTGATCGTGCATTCGCGGGTGATGCGGGTAGTATTTGGCGCGCTGGAGCCCAAGGCAGGCATTGTGCAGAGCCAGGGGCAGTTCTTCGGCCAAGGCTTCCTCAACCATCGGGTGATGGTGGAGGGCGGGGTGCTGGCGCAGGAGTGTGGGCAGATCCTCAGCGATTTCTTCAAGGCCCGCCGGGCCAAGACCTAGCGTTCCAGAAAGGCCCGCATGGCAATAGATTCTTTGTGGCTATACCGGCCTCTTCGCAGCGCAAGGCTGCTCCTGCAGGAAATCTATTGGCCTGAGGGCGATGGTGCCTACATCGGCGGCGACTGTTCTGCCGGCTTGGTCTTGTTGACCCCGGGCACATGCAGGTTGCCTTCGGCCACCTGGCCTTCCAGTTGCGGCTGGGTCACCCAGGTAAGGATGTCGTAGTAGCGGCGGATGTTGGCCACGAAGTGCACCGGCTCGCCGCCACGGGCATAACCGTATTTGGTCTGCCGATACCACTGCTTCTGCGACAGGCGCGGCAGCATCTTCTTCACGTCCAGCCACTTGTTCGGGTTGAGCTTCTCGCGCTTGGCCAGGGTACGGGCGTCTTCCAGGTGGCCACTGCCGACGTTATAGGCAGCCAGGGCGAACCAGGTGCGGTCCGGCTCCTGGATACTGTCGTCCAGCTCGGCCTTGATCTTCATGAAATACTTGGCACCACCCTGGATGCTCTGTTTCGGGTCCAGCCGGTTGGACACACCCATGGCCTGGGCGGTGCGCTGGGTCAGCATCATCAGGCCGCGAACACCGGTCTTGGAGGTGACCTCCGGCTGCCACATCGATTCCTGATAGCCGATGGCGGCCAGCAGACGCCAGTCCACCTGCTCGACCTTGGCGTAGCTCTTGAAGTGCTTTTCGTACTTGGGCAGGCGCTGTTGCAGGTGCTGGGCGAAGGTGTAGGCACCCACATAACCTAATACGTCGACATGGCCGTAATAACGGTCTTTCAGGCGTTGCAGGGTGCCGTTCTTCTGTGCCTTGTCGAGAAATTCGTTGATCTCGTTGAGCAGGCTGTTGTCTTCGCCCGCTGCCACTGCCCAGCGCTGGTCGCGGGTGTCGCCCACGTCGAAGGCCACGCGCACGTTGGGGAAGTAAACCTGGTTCATCGCCAGCTCGTTGGAGTCGACCAGGGTCAGGTCGATCTGCCCTTCGTCGACCATGCGCAGCAGGTCGACCACCTCCACCGCATCCGACTCTTCATATTCAAGGCCGGGGTTCTGCTTTTTCAGCTCGGCCAGCAGGTCGGCATGGCTGCTGCCTTTGAGCACCATGATCTTCTTGCCGACCAGGCCCTTGGCGTTGGTTGGGCGGGGCCGGCCGTTGCGGTAGATGACCTGTGGGGTCACTTCCAGATAAGGGTGCGAGAATTTCGCCTGGGCGGTGCGCCGTTCGCTGCTGACCAGGCCGGCTGCAGCCAGCACCGGGCCGGAGGGTTTGCCGAGGTCGTCGAACAGCTCATCGAGGTTGTCGGCAGTCTCGATCTCCAGTTTCACACCGAGATCGTCGGCGAAATGCTTGACCAGCTCGTATTCGAAACCGGTTTCGCCGTTGCGATCCTGGAAGTAGGTGGCCGGGCTGTTGCGGGTGATCACGCGCAGCACGCCATCCTCCTTCACGCGCTCGAGGGTGCTGGGTTTTTCAACGCAGGCACCGAGCAGCAGAAAGAGTCCGGTTGCGAGAAGCCATTTGGCGCAACGCTGGCGCAAAGCAGTGTGGGCGAACATAGGTTGCAGTATACGCAAAGGACCGGTTCAGCCATATCTCGACAACGGTTAGCTTGTCTGGTAGCGGTTTATGTGTTGTGGGGCGTGGCGGAGGATTGCGTTGGGGCCACCAGGTGCTGGCCTTGGGAGGTTTGTCGCGTGGAAGATCGAGCGCCGCCCGCGCGGCGCTTCGCGGGGCAAGCCCGCTCCCACATTTGTTTCGGGCCAGTTTCTCCTGCCTCCATTGGCGCGCGCACCCGGGGTGCATGGCTGGAAAGGGATGAAAAGCATCAGCGCAACACGCGATATCGAATGGAGCAAACAAGGGCCCGCGCGCCAATGGTTCAGGAATGATTGGCCTGAAACAAATGTGGGAGCGGGCTTGCCCCGCGAAGCGCCGCGCGGGCGGCGCTCGATCTTCCACGCGACAAACCTCTCAAGGCGAGCACTTCAAATTCTGACCCGAAAGTCCGGTTACGCCGCCCGGCAGCCGTGGCTTAGAGCGGGTGCCGAAAACCATCGAAGTAGGCTAGAATGCACGGCCTCTAAGCACACCCCTTCCTGAGGCTGTCCCGACGATGTTGATCCTGCGCGGCGCTCCTGCCCTTTCTGCCTTTCGCCACGGTAAATTACTCGAGCAACTGAGCCAGAAAGTCCCCGCTGTTACTGGTTTGTATGCCGAATTTGCCCACTTCGCCGATGTCGATGGCGAGCTGACCGCCGACCAGCAGCAGGTGCTGGGCCGTCTGCTCAAGTACGGCCCGAGCGTGCCGGTACAGGAGCCGACTGGCCGCCTGTTCCTGGTCGTGCCGCGCCTGGGCACCATTTCGCCGTGGGCCAGCAAGGCCAGCGACATCGCCCACAACTGCGGCCTGCAGTCGATCCAGCGCCTGGAGCGCGGCATCGCCTATTACGTTGCCGGCACCCTGAGCGACGCTGATGCCGCGTTGATTGCTGCCGAACTGCACGACCGCATGACCCAGCGCGTGCTCGGCCAGCTGGAGCAGGCGTCCGACCTGTTCAGCCACGCCCAGCCCAAGCCGATGACCTCGGTGGACATCCTGGCCGGTGGCCGTGACGCCCTGGCCCAGGCCAACATCGACCTGGGCCTGGCCCTTGCCGAAGACGAGATCGACTACCTGGTCGCTGCCTTCCAGGGGCTCAAGCGCAACCCGAACGACATCGAACTGATGATGTTCGCCCAGGCCAACTCCGAGCACTGCCGCCACAAGATCTTCAACGCCAGTTGGGACATCGACGGCCAGGCTCAGGAAAAAAGCCTGTTCGGCATGATCAAGAACACCTACCAGATGCACAGCGAAGGCGTGCTGTCTGCGTACAAGGACAACGCCTCGGTCATCGTCGGTAACGTGGCCGGCCGCTTCTTCCCGAACCCTGAAACCCGCCAGTACGGCGCGGTGCAGGAGCCGGTGCACATCCTGATGAAGGTGGAAACCCACAACCACCCGACTGCCATCGCCCCGTTCTCCGGCGCCTCCACCGGCTCCGGTGGCGAAATCCGCGATGAAGGTGCTACCGGCCGCGGCGCCAAGCCCAAGGCGGGCCTGACCGGCTTCACCGTGTCCAACCTGCGCATTCCGGGCTTCGAACAGCCTTGGGAGCAGGCCTACGGCAAGCCTGAGCGTATCGTCGACGCCCTCGACATCATGATCGAAGGCCCGCTGGGTGGCGCCGCGTTCAACAACGAATTCGGTCGCCCGGCCCTGACCGGTTACTTCCGTACCTTCGAGCAGGCCATCAATACCCCGCACGGTGAAGAAGTGCGCGGCTACCACAAGCCGATCATGCTGGCCGGTGGTATGGGCAACATCCGTGAAGACCACGTGCAGAAGGGCGAGATCACCGTCGGCGCCAAGCTGATCGTGCTCGGCGGCCCGGCCATGCTGATCGGCCTGGGTGGCGGCGCCGCTTCGTCGGTGGCTACCGGTGCCAGCTCGGCTGACCTGGACTTTGCCTCGGTACAGCGCGAAAACCCGGAAATGGAGCGCCGTTGCCAAGAGGTCATCGACCGCTGCTGGCAGCTGGGTGACAACAACCCGATCGCCTTCATCCACGACGTGGGCGCGGGCGGTATCTCCAACGCTTTCCCCGAGCTGGTCAACGACGGTGGCCGTGGTGGCCGCTTCGAGCTGCGTAACGTGCCAAATGACGAGCCGGGCATGGCCCCGCACGAAATCTGGAGCAACGAATCGCAAGAGCGTTACGTGCTGGCCGTCAGCGCGGTCGACTTCGAGCGTTTCCAGGCCATCTGCGAGCGTGAGCGTTGCCCGTTTGCCGTGGTCGGTGAAGCAACCGAAGAGCCGCACCTGACCGTAAGCGACAGCCACTTCGGCAACACGCCTGTGGACATGCCGCTGGACGTGCTGCTGGGCAAGCCGCCGCGCATGCACCGCTCGGTTACCCGCGAGGCCGAGCTGGGCGATGACTTCGACCCGAGCGAGCTGGACCTGGACAACGCCGTGCAGCGCGTGTTGAACCACCCGGCCGTGGCCAGCAAGAGCTTCCTGATCACCATTGGCGACCGTACCATCACCGGCCTGGTTGCCCGCGACCAGATGGTCGGCCCGTGGCAGGTACCGGTCGCTGACTGCGCCGTCACCGCCACCAGCTTCGACGTCTACACCGGTGAAGCCATGGCCATGGGCGAGCGCACCCCGCTGGCGCTGCTGGATGCCCCGGCGTCCGGGCGCATGGCCATCGGTGAAACCCTGACCAACCTGGCGGCTTCGCGCATCGAGAAACTGTCCGACATCAAACTGTCGGCCAACTGGATGTCCGCCGCCGGTCACCCGGGTGAAGATGCCCGCCTGTACGACACCGTCAAGGCTGTCGGCATGGAGCTGTGCCCGGAGCTGGGCATTACCATTCCGGTCGGCAAAGACTCGATGTCGATGAAGACCAAGTGGAGCGATGAGGGTGGCGAGAAGAGCGTCACCTCGCCAATGTCGCTGATCATCACCGGCTTCGCCCCGGTCACCGACATTCGCAAGACCCTGACCCCTGAACTGCGCATGGACAAGGGCGAGACCGACCTGATCCTGATCGACCTGGGCCGTGGCAAGAACCGCATGGGCGCCTCGATCCTGGCGCAGACCTACGGCAAGATTGCTGCCCAGGCACCGGACGTGGACGACGCCGAAGACCTCAAGGCCTTCTTTGCCGTGATCCAGGGGCTGAACGCCGACGGCCACCTGCTGGCCTACCACGACCGCTCCGACGGCGGCCTGATCACCACCGTGCTGGAAATGGCCTTCGCCGGCCACTGCGGCCTGGACCTGCAACTCGACCCACTGACTGACAACCGTAAAGACGTACCGGCCATCCTCTTCAACGAAGAGCTGGGTGCGGTTATCCAGGTTCGCCAGGATGCCACCCCGGACGTGCTGGCGCAGTTCAGCGCGGCTGGCCTGGGCGAGGAGTGCGTCGCGGTGATCGGCAAGCCGGTCAACAACGCCGAAGTGTCCATCAGCCTGAACGGCGAAGTGCTGTTCGACGACGACCGTCGCATGCTGCAGCGTCAGTGGGCCGAGACCAGCTACCAGATCCAGCGCCTGCGCGACAACGCTGACTGCGCCGACCAGGAATTCGACCTGCTGCTCGAGGAAGACAACCCAGGCCTGTCGGTCAAGCTGGGCTTCGACGTCAACGACGACATCGCTGCGCCGTACATCAAGAAGGGCGTGCGCCCGCAAGTGGCCATCCTGCGTGAGCAGGGCGTCAACGGCCAGGTCGAGATGGCCGCTGCCTTCGACCGTGCCGGTTTTGCCGCCATCGACGTGCACATGAGCGACATCCTGGCGGGCCGTGTCAACTTCGAGGCCTTCAAGGGCCTGGTCGCCTGCGGTGGCTTCTCTTACGGTGACGTGCTGGGTGCCGGTGAAGGCTGGGCCAAGTCGGCGCTGTTCAACGCCCGTGCCCGTGATGCGTTCCAGGCCTTCTTCGAGCGTACCGACAGCTTCGCCCTGGGCGTGTGCAACGGTTGCCAGATGATGTCCAACCTGCACGAGCTGATCCCGGGCACCGAGTACTGGCCGCACTTCGTGCGTAACCGCTCGGAGCAGTTCGAGGCTCGCGTTGCCATGGTCGAGGTGCAGAAGTCCAACTCGATCTTCCTGCAGGGCATGGCCGGTTCGCGCATGCCGATCGCCATTGCTCACGGTGAAGGCCATGCCGAGTTCGCCAATGAAGCGGCACTGCTGGAAGCCGACCTGTCCGGTTGTGTGGCCCTGCGCTACGTCGACAACCACGGCAAGGTCACCGAAGCCTACCCGGCCAACCCGAACGGCTCGCCGCGTGGTATCACCGGCCTGACCAGCCGCGACGGCCGCGTGACCATCATGATGCCGCACCCGGAGCGCGTGTTCCGCGCCGTGCAGAACTCCTGGCGCCCGGATGAGTGGCAGGAAGATGCCGCGCTGATGCGTATGTTCCGCAACGCGCGGGTGTGGGTGAACTAAGGCGTGTACAAGCTCGCCTTCTTTGTCCCCGCCAGCCATGTCGAGGTGGTCAAGGCCGCTGTGTTCGCTGCTGGTGGCGGGCGCATCGGCGACTATGACCACTGCGCCTGGCAAACCTTGGGCCAGGGCCAGTTCCGCCCGTTGGACGGCAGCCAGCCGTTCCTCGGGCAAGCCGGTCAGGTCGAGGTGGTGGAGGAGTGGAAGGTAGAGCTGGTGGTGGCTGACGAGCTGATTGCCCAGGCTGTCGCAGCGCTGAAGCAAAGCCACCCGTACGAGACGCCAGCCTATGAGGTCTGGCGGCTCGCCGAGTTCTAGACCGCATCAAGGCCATCGTTTGGCGAGCCAGCGCCCACAGGGATATCACCCTTTTCAGATCCTGTGATATCCCTGTGGGCGCTGGCTTGCCGGCGATAGGGCCCTGTCAGTCAGGCACCATCTCCTTGCCTTGTTCAGGCTGCTTCAACATTCCACACGCCAGCAACCCCACCTCGAACAGCACCCACATCGGCACCGCCAGCATCGTCTGCGAAAATACATCCGGTGGCGTCAAAATCATCCCCACCACAAAGCACCCGACGATCACGTAGGGCCTGCTGCGCCGCAATGTGGCCACATCCGCCAACCCCACCCAGACAACGATGAACGTTGCCACCGGGATCTCGAACGCCAGCCCGAATGCCAGGAACAGCGCCAGGATAAAGTCCAGGTACTGGCTGATATCGGTCATCATCGCCACACCGTCCGGCGTCACGCTGGCAAAGAAACCGAACATCATCGGGAATACCAGGAAGAACGCGAACGCCATGCCGGCATAGAACAGCACGATGCTCGACACCAGCAGTGGCAGGGCAATGCGCCGCTCACGGCGGTACAGCCCCGGTGCCAGAAAGCCCCATGCCTGGTGCAGTAGCAGCGGCATGGCGATGAACAGTGCGCACATTGCGGTCAGCTTGAACGGCGTCAGAAACGGCGAGGTGACGCTGGTGGCGATCATGCTGGCGCCTTCCGGCAAAAAGCGCCGCAGCGGTTCGGAGATGAGCGTGTACAACGTCTGGGCGAAGGGGAACAGGCCGGCGAATACCAAGGCCACCAGTGCCAGGCAACGCACCAGGCGTTTGCGCAGGTCCCGCAGGTGTTCGGTCAGCGGCATGCTGGCTGTCGGGTCCATGGCAATACTCATGAGGCGTTTTCCTTGGGGGCGGCGAGCGTGGTGGCATCATTGGCCGGCACCGTGTTCAGGCTGATGCCCTGGCGTATTTCCTGTTCCAGGCGCTGCAGCGGTGCGCTGTCGAGGTTGGGCAACTCGATTTCGCGTTCTACCTGCGTGCGCAAGGCGTACATGGCCCGGCGTGCTTGGCCCAGGCCGCGCCCGAGGGTGCGCGCTGCAACCGGCAGGCGCTCCGGGCCCAGCACCAGCAGCGCGACGACGCCCACCAGCAGCAGCTCGCTGAAGCCTACCTCGAACATCAGGCCTGACGGTCCGCTTGAGGCTGCTGCGCGGCTTGGCCGGTCAGCGGGGCCTGTTGCTGAACCTGCGCCTGGCCAGTTGCGTTGGCATCAGTGTCGCCGCCCATGGACTTGCGAAAACCCTGGATCGCCTCGCCCACATCGCTGCCCAGGCCCTTGAGGCGCTTGGTACCAAACAGCAGGAATACGATCAGCAGTACGATCACCAGTTGCCAGATTCCAATGCCACCCATTGCCACCACTCCTGTAAGGTCATGAAAAGGAAGGGCAATCCTGCCTCGTGCAGATGACGCGCAGATGACGGACTGGCATTGCCATCTACCTGCAACACACCGCGTGTTGACTGGCGTCTTTATTCTGCGAGCGAGGCACGCACGGATGGGTGGCAGGCAACAGCAGGGTGCGGCCCTGCTGATGGTGATGGTGGTGCTGGCAATGCTGGCGGCGGGCATGGCCTGGTTGGTGGAAGATGGCCGGCGCCAGGTGGATGAAGTGCGCATGCTGCACCAGCGCATACAGGTGCGGGCTATGGAGCAGGCCGGCCTGGCCTATGCCGAGCAGGCTCTGCGCGACCCCGCCTGGCGGCTTAGCCCGCTGTTCTGGCAGGCCTTGCGGGGGCAGCCGCTGAATTACGACTTTGGCGCCGGGCAGGCGCAGCTGCGGGTGCGCGACCAGCACACCTGCTTCAACGTCAATGCGCTGCTGGGTGCCGATGGCGAGCGCGCCGAGCGCCAATTGCGTCACCTGCTGGGCGACGACATGGCCGCCGAACGCCTGGTCGATGCGCTGGCCGACTGGCTCGACGCCGACAGCGACACCCGCCTGCAGGGCGCCGAAAGTGCCCAGTACCTGCGCCAGCAACCGCCGCGCCTGGCGGCCAACCAGCCGATGCTCGACACCAGCGAACTGAACCTGTTGCTGGAGCCGGACGCCAGCCGCCAAGCGCGTTATCCGATGCTGTGCGCCTTGCCCGAGATCACCGGCTGGCGTCTGAACGCCAATGCGCTCGGGCTGGAGCACCTCTCGTTGCTGGAAGCGCTGTACGAAGGGCGCTATTCGCGGTCGCTGCTCAGCCGCATCATCAGCGGGCGGCCGGCGTCGGGGTATGTGGATGCGGCCGCGTTGCGCCAGGCGCTAGGGGCGGTGGATGACGAAACGTTTGAACGGCTGAGTGAGGGTTTGCTGCTCAACAGCGGGTACTTCCTGCTGCAGCTGTCGTTCGAGGAAGAGGGGCGGGTGATACGCAGCGAGTTTCAGGTAGAGGCGCTGGGAGTGGTGCAATGGCATGCCCGGGTGCCGGCGCAGCAGGTGCGGGTGCGTAGCCGGGAGCCGATGGCCTGGTAGGGCTCGATATTGCCGGGGCTGCTTTGCAGCCCTTTCGCCGGCAAGCCAGCTCCCCCAGGAAACCAAGGCATTCATGGCCTGTGATATCCCTGTGGGAGCTGGCTTGCCGACGAAAGGGCCGCAAAGCGGGCCCGTAAACAGCTCGATCAGGCAGTCCCGATCTCCCCGCCATCAATCCGCTGAATCACCACCGTCGAAGCCCGCGGCCTTACCTTGGCTCCGGCCGGCGTAGCATCGGTTGCCTTGTCGGTATACGGCCAGTTCCCCGGGTGCTGAATGTTCACGAACAAGGTCTTGTTGTCCGGGGTAAAGGCAATCCCGGTCACTTCGCAGTCATTCGGCCCAACGAAGAAGCGGCGCAGGTCCACCTGGTTCTGTGCGTTCACCGGCACCTGCTTGCCGGTGGCGTCCACCAGGTCGGTAGGGATCACCGCCAGCAGTTGGTCGTTGGTGTAATCGGTGAGGGTGCTCTCGCCGTTGTCGGTCTCGAACCACAACACGCCACGGCTATCGAAACTCATGCCGTCGGGGCTGGCGAACTGGTTCAGTTCGGTCAGGCCGGAGCGGTTGATGTCGGCGGTACCGGCCGCGTTGGCGCCGAACACGAAGATGTCCCAGGTAAAGCTCAACTGGTCGTCGCTGTCATGCCAGCGAATGATATGGCCGTGGCGGTTCGGGCCGCGCGGGTTGGCCGCATCGACCTTCTCCGGGGTGCGCGCGCTGTTGTTGGTCAGGGTCAGGTACACATCGCCGTTCAGCGGGTTGACCGTGGTCCATTCCGGGCGGTCCATCGGTGTTGCACCCACGGCATCGCCGGCACCCCGGGTGTTGAGGATGATGCCCGGCAGGTCACCATACAGCGCACCCAAGGTGCTACCGCCCGTGGTGGCAGTGGCCACATCCAGCAGCAGCCATACACCGGTGCCATCGGCATTGAAGCGGGCCACGTAGAGTTTGCCCTGGTCCAGGTACTTGGCGCCGGTGGCCAGGCGGTCCGCCGGAGTGGCGTCGGCGGCATCCCACACGGCGGTGGACACCCACTTGTACAGGTACTCGTTGTTCGAGTCGTCACCCATGTACCACACCAGCGGCTTGCCGGCGACAGGCAGGCCTGGTGCGCAGCCCTCGTGGCGGAAACGGCCCAGGGCGGTGCGCTTGGTGGCCAGGGTGCTGCTGTTGTACGGGTCGATCTCGACGATATAGCCGTAGGTGCTGGCTTCGTTGCGGTAGTCGTCGGTAGCGCTGGCGCCCTTGACGGTCACATCGAAACGGGCGAATTCGTCAGCCACTTCAGTGCTGTCACCGGCAGCGCTTTCCCACTTGTACTGGCCGCTGGAGGTGCCTACGCCAATGCGGCGCTGGTCTTCGGGGCGGGTGCCCTTGTTGACGAAGATGCCCGGCCAGTTCTCTTCACAGGTCAGGTAGGTGCCCCACGGGGTATAGCCGTTGCCGCAGTTGTTGTTGGTACCGCGGCAGTGGGTACCGGCGGTGGAGTATTTGGTCTTGACGTGGTCGGTGCCGCGCAGCGGGCCGGTGATTTCCATGCGCGAAGCCGTGGTGAAGCGGCGGTTCAGCGGGTCGTTGTCGACCACTTGCCAGCGGCCGCTGACTTTCTGCAGGCGTACCACGCCAGCGCCATGGGCATTGATTTCCTTGCGCACCTCCTCGACCGGGCGCTTGCCGTTGACATCGGTGGTCGGGCCGGCCGGGTGCAGGGCGGCGGTGTCGATGTACTCGAAGTTGATCGCCAGCAGGCCGTCTTCCGAGCTGCCGTTGATAGGGAAGAAGTGCATGCCGTCATGGTGCATGCCCATGGCGTTGGCCTGGTCGGTCGAGGTGTTGCTGCCGTCGGGCTTCCATGGGTTGGCGTTGCTGTTCAGTGGCGTGCCCCAGGGCGCCAGCACGTAGGCGCTGTAGCCGGCGGCAACCACGCAGGCGTCGGTACGCGAGCCGGGGATGGACTGGAAGCCCAGTGCCAGTTTCGGCACCTCTGGTTCGGTGACAGGCGGCTCGGTCACCGGTGGTTCGGTGACCGGATCATCGTGATCGGAACCACCACCGTCGAAGCAGCCTGTCAGGCCGGTACCGGCGATCATGGCGATGGCGGCGCCCAGGCTGCCGCGCATCACGCTGCGGCGGCTCAGGTAGGCGTCCATGACATTGGCCATCGGCATGTTGCCGCTGTGGTTCCGGTCCAGGTTGTCGCCGGTATCTCGACTCATCAGGGTGTCCTTGTAGTGGCTGAGTTAGAGGAACCCGCGACTTTAGGGGGGAAATATGATGATTGATTGGCAGAAATGTTAAGGGGCTTTTAAAACGGCGCGCTCTTAGAAATTACGCTGACAGATCAATTTGGAATTGCTGTCGGATTTCTGCCATCAAACTGTAATGCCAACGCCGCAACATCCGGGGCCCTGAATGGTGCGAAAAAGGATGGCGGGTGCGATGGCGAGCAGTGTGCACAGGCGCGAAGTGATCGGCTGGATGGGTGTCGGGGCATTGGCACCGCTGCTCGGCGCCTGTTCCGCCTTCCCTGGGCAGCAGGGCGGCAACGCCCGGCTCGACCTGCTGTACGTGGCCGATACCCTCGATGCCCGCCAACCCGGCCAGGCCGTGGTGCCAGCCACCCGCCTGGGGCCGGTCAGCCACCTGGGCCGCGCGCCGTGGATGACCGGTAGCAGCGCCAGCCTGGCCTACCCGCAGCTGGCGCCGCTGCTCGATGCCAGCCAGGCAACATCAGCCCAGCTCGGCGGCTATGCGGTGCTGGCGGCCCTGCTGGAGCAACTGCGCGGCGAGGCCGGCGCAGGCAACAGCCTGACCCTGGAGAATGGCCAGGGCTGGAACGGCAGTGGGCTGGCCTACCTGACCCAGGGCGAGAGCGGGGTGCAGGGCAGCCAATTGCTGGGTATCGAAGCGCGGGTCAGCAGTGACGAGCGTGTGCTGTGGCCACAACGCAGCACAGGGCTGTATCGCCAGGCGGGTGCAGTTAGCCTCGGCGCCGGCCTGGCGGACGGGCAACGCCAGGCCCTGGGCCTGGAAGCCTTGCACGTCTTCGAGCGCGGCGGCGCCCGGGTTGCCGTGGTCGGCGTGACCGACCCCTACGCCCAAGACCAGAAAGCCTCTCTCAAACAGTGGTACCAGTCACTTCAGCCGGTCTTCGAGCAGGCCCGGCGCGAGGCCGACCTGGTGGTGGCCATGGCCGATGTCGGCACCGGCCCCGGCCTTTGGCTGGCCGAGCGTGTGCCCCACATCGATGTGCTGTTGTGCGCCCGTGGCCAGGACCTGTGGCCGGCGCCCGTCGAGGTAACCCAAGCCAGTGGTCGCCGGGTACCGGTGCTGTTCGCCGGTTGCCGGGGCAGCGGTGCGTTCCGCCTGCGCTGCCAGCGTGTGGCCGGGCAGTGGCACTTCGACGGGCGTTTTTTCCCGGCCTTTGAACAACAACTGGCGCCTGCCGCGCAGCTGCGCGTCGCGCCATTGCAGGCAGAGCTGCGCCAGCAACGTGCCGGCCATGCGGCGTGGCTCGACCAACCGCTGGCCCGTGCGCCTCAGGCCTTGTGGCGCCGCGATACCCGTGGCGGTAGCTGGGACCGCCTGCTGCATCAAGCCTTGGCCGATGACAGCAGCATGCCCGTGCTGTTGCCGGGCCTGCGTTACGACTACCCGCTGCCCGCAGGTGCATCGATCACACGCGAACACCTGATCAGCCTCACCGGTGGCTACCCGGCGCCGGTGGTCGAAGCGCCGGCCCGGCAAGTGGAGCAAGTGCTGGAGAACGCGGCAGAGCAGTTGTTCGGTGACCCGCTGTTGCTGGACAACAGCCAGGATCTGCCCCGCTGGCAGAGCCAGGCTTGGCGCGTCAGCTACAGCCCGCAAGGCAAGCGCGTCACTGGGCTGGAGCCAGTGCAGGGCCTGTGCCGCACCTTCGGCCTGCAGTTTGAAAGCCAGGCTGGCGAACCCCTGTGGCAACGGGTCGAAGCCTGGCTCGCCCGGCAGCGTGGCGACTGGCAGTTGGCACCGCTGCAACTGCCCGAAGTGCGTTACGTGCAGGGGCATCCGGGCTGGCACCCACGGCAGTTGGCCTCGTGACGCTCGCCTCGCGCGTTTTCACCGGCGCTGGCCTGACCCTGGCCGGTTGGCTAGCCGCCCAGTGCGTGCTGCAACTGAGCCGCCAGCCGCAACCGGCCATCGCGCCGGTGGCCGCCGCCAACCCGCTGCCCGGGCTGATGGTCGGGCACTGGCAAGCGCCCATCGACGATGGCGCCATCGCCATTACCCGCCTGCCATTGCACTACCTCGGCGGCCTCAGGGCGCAGCCGCTGTCTTCCAGCGTAGTGGTGCTGCGCTACGGCCAGCAGGTGCGCACCCTGGCCCGCGGTCAGCGCCTGGCGCCGGGGATCGTGCTGCAGGACATCGACACCGATGGCCTGATTTTCAACAACCAGGGGCGGCGTGAACGCTTGCCCTGGCCGCCACGCCCCGCCGTGACCGGCTTCAAGCGGCAAGGATGAACGATGCCTGTTAGATACTGCGTGGCCGCCGTGTTGAGCCTGGCCCTGGCCACAGGCCTGCCTGAGGCACGCGCCGAAGAGCCAGTGTTCGATGAAAATGGTACGCCGATGTACGAGGTGAACTTCGTCGACACCGAACTGGGCGAATTCATCGACAGCGTGTCGCGCATCACCGGCACCACCTTCATCGTCGACCCCCGGGTCAAGGGCAAGGTCACCGTGCGCACCGTTGACCTGCACGACGCCGATGCCATCTACGACATCTTCCTGGCGCAGTTGCGCGCCCAGGGCTACGCCACCGTCGACCTGCCCAACGGCAGCGTGAAGATTGTCCCCGACCAGGCCGCGCGCCTGGAGCCGGTGCCGGTGGAGGCGGGTGGGCAGCAGGGCGAGGGCAGTGACAGCGTGGCAACTCGGGTATTCAATGTGCGCAACGCCGCCAGCGAGCAGGTGCTGGGTATCCTCAAACCGCTGATCGACCCACGGGTGGGGGTGATCACCCCGTACCCGGCGGCGCACCAGTTGGTGGTAACCGACTGGCGCAGCAACCTGGACCGTATCGCCAGCTTGCTGCGCCAGCTTGACCGCCCTCAGGAAGCACCCGGCAGCGGCAGTACCCAAGTCATCTACCTGCGGCACGCCAACGCAGGTGAAGTGGTCAAGGTGCTGCGCGGGCTTGGTCAGGAAGGCATGGCGCCGGCTGAAGGCACGGGCGCAGGCGAGGCCAAGGACAGGCCGGTGATGGCCGCTGCCGGTGCCCCGGGCATCCGTCTGGAGTACGAAGAAGGCACCAACGCCGTGGTCATGGTCGGCCCCGACAGCGAGCTGGCCGCCTACCGCACCATCGTTGAACAGCTGGACATCCGCCGCGCCCAGGTCGTAGTGGAGGCCATCATCGCCGAGGTGTCCGATAGCAGCGCCCAGGAGTTGGGCGTGCAATGGCTGTTTGCCGACGAAAAATTCGGGGCCGGCATCGTCAATTTCGGCAGCAATGGGGTAAACATCGCCAACATTGCCGGGGCTGCTGCCGGCGGTGACAACCAGGCCCTTGGCGACCTGTTGTCCGCGACTACCGGCGCCACGGCGGGCATCGGCCATTTCGGCGGCGGGTTCAACTTTGCCATGCTGGTCAATGCGCTGAAGGGCAAGAGCGGCTTCAACCTGCTGTCCACGCCTACCCTGTTGACCCTGGACAATGCCGAAGCATCGATCCTGGTCGGCCAGGAAGTGCCGTTCGTTACCGGCTCGGTGACGCAAAACAACGCCAACCCCTACCAGACCATCGAGCGCAAAGAAGTCGGGGTGAAGCTGCGCATCAAGCCGCAGATCAACATCGACAACAGCGTGCGCCTGGACATTGTCCAGGAAGTGTCGTCGATCGCCGAGTCCAGCGCGGCCAGTGACGTGATCACCAACAAGCGCGAGATCAAGACCAAAGTCATGGTGGAAGACAATGGCCTGGTCATTCTCGGCGGCCTGATCAGCGACGAGTTGAGCACCAGCAACCAGCGCGTGCCGCTGCTCGGTGACATCCCTTACCTGGGCCGGCTGTTCCGCTCCGATGCCAGCAAAAACACCAAGCAGAACCTGATGGTGTTCATCCGCCCGCGCATTCTGCGGGACGGGCCGAGCCTGGCCGGGCTCAGCGAAGAAAAATACCGCACCTTGCAGCAGACCACGCCATTGCAACTGCCGGACCTTGCCGAGGGTACGCCGCTGTTGCAGGTATTCCCCTCCAGCCGCGCGCGCCTCGAAGGCGGTGCCTGGTGATGCTGCCCTATCGCCAGGCGCGGCAGAGCGGGGTGGCCATGACCACCACGGAACAGGGCTGGCAGCTGTGGCTGCGGCCCGACGCCGACAGTGCCCAGGTGCAGGAGCTGCTGCGGGTGCATGGCCAGCCGTGCAGGCTCGAATACCTGGAACCTGCCGTGTTCGATGAGCGCCTCGGCCAGCTGTACCAGGCTGGCGATGGCGCCACTGAAGCGTTGATCGAAGGCATTGGCGACCAGGTCGACCTGGACAGCCTGATGAGCGAGATGCCGCAGATCGAAGACCTGCTGGAAAGCGATGACGAAGCCCCGGTAATCCGCCTGATCAATGGTCTGTTCGGCCAGGCCCTGCGCCTGCGTGCCTCGGATATCCATATCGAAACCTTCGAGCAAAGCCTGGTGGTGCGCCTGCGGGTCGATGGCCACCTGCGCGAAGTGTTGCGCCCGCCACGTGCGCTGTCGGCCATGCTGGTGTCGCGGATCAAAGTCATGGCACGCCTGGATATCGCCGAGAAGCGCCAGCCCCAGGACGGCCGTATTACCCTGCGCGCGGCAGGGCGTGAGGTGGATGTGCGGGTTTCGACCCTGCCCGGCATTCATGGCGAGCGCGTGGTCATGCGTGTGCTCGACAAGCAGGCCAGCTTGCTGGCGCTGGGCAACCTGGGTATGCCGCCCTCGGTATTGCAAGGCCTGCGCAGCTGCCTGGCCCGCCCCAATGGCATCGTGCTGTCCACCGGCCCGACCGGTTCAGGCAAGACCACCACCCTGTACGCCAGCCTCAACAGCCTCAACGATGGCAGCCGCAACATCCTCACTGTCGAGGACCCGGTGGAATACGCCATCGCCGGCATCGGCCAGACCGCTATCAACCCGCGTGCGGGGCTGACCTTTGCCAGTGGCCTGCGTGCGATTCTGCGCCAGGACCCGGACGTGATCATGCTCGGCGAAATCCGTGACCAGGAAACCGCGCAGATCGCCGTGCAGGCCAGCCTGACCGGCCACCTGGTGCTGTCCACCCTGCACACCAACAGTGCCGTGGGCGCGGTGACCCGCCTGCGCGACATGGGCATCGAACCGTTCCTGATTGCCTCGTGCCTGCGTGGGGTGCTGGCCCAGCGCCTGGTGCGGCGCCTGTGCAGTTGCGCCGTAGCGCAGCCGCTGCAACATGCCGAGCGTGGCCTGTGGCCGGAACTGGCGGCGCTGGGTAGCAGCTACCACCCGGTGGGCTGCGAGCTGTGCCAGGGCAGCGGCTATGTCGGGCGCGTGGGCCTGTACGAATTCATCGAGCTGGATGCCGGGCTGATCTGCTTGCTGTATGACGGCGCCAGTGAACTGGCCATGCAGGATTACCTGGCCGAACGCCGGCAGAGCCTGGTCGCGATGGCCAGCGACTGCCTGGCCCGTGGCGAGACCAGCCTGGCCGAAGTGCTGCGCGTGGTGCAGGGCTAACCCATGCCGACCTATCGCTACCTG
This sequence comes from Pseudomonas sp. PvP089, assembly GCF_017875165.1. Classification (NCBI taxonomy): domain Bacteria; kingdom Pseudomonadati; phylum Pseudomonadota; class Gammaproteobacteria; order Pseudomonadales; family Pseudomonadaceae; genus Pseudomonas; species Pseudomonas sp. PvP089. The sequence continues at coordinate 5,207,147 of NZ_JAGGME010000001.1, read as the reverse complement.
GCCGTGGACCTCACCGGCAAGACCCGCAAGGCCAGCCTGCAGGCTGACAGCGAACGCCATGCGCGCCAGTTGCTGCGCGAGCAGGGCCTGTTTGCCCGCCAGTTGCAGCGCCAGGACATCAGCAACCGGCAACCCCGGCGCCAGCGTCTGAGCCAGCCCCAACTGTGTGAGCTAACCCGTCAATTGGCGACGCTGACCGGTGCCGGCATCCCCTTGGTCGATGCCTTGGCCACCCTTGAACGCCAACTGCGCCAGCCGGCCCTGCACAGTGTGCTGGTGGCCCTGCGCGGCGCTCTCGCCGAAGGCCTGGGCCTGGCCCGCAGCCTGGCCCGCCAGGGGGCGCCGTTCACTGGCTTGTACTGCGCGTTGGTCGAGGCCGGCGAACGCTCCGGACGCCTGGCACAGGTGCTGACCCGGCTGGCCGACCACCTGGAACAGGTGCAAAGGCAACAACACAAGGCGCGTACTGCGCTGATCTACCCCACCGTATTGATGGGCGTATCGCTTGCCGTGGTCATCGGCCTGATGACCTTTGTCGTGCCCAAGCTCACCGAACAGTTTGCCCACGCCGGGCAAAGCCTGCCGCTGATTACCGCGTTGCTGATCGGCCTGAGCCAGGGGCTGGTGCACGCCGGGCCCTGGTTGCTGGGGTTGGCGCTATTGACGGGTGGGCTTGGCACCTGGCTGCTGCGCAAGCCGCACTGGTGCCTGCGCCGTGACCAGTTGCTGCTGCGCTTGCCGCGTATCGGCAGCCTGTTGCAGGTGCTGGAAAGCGCACGCCTGGCGCGCAGCCTGGCGATTCTCAGCGGCAGTGGCGTGGCCCTGCTCGAAGCCTTGCAAGTGGCCACCGAAACCGTCGGCAACCGGCGCATACGCCTGGCCATGGAGCAGGTGCGCCAGCAAGTGCAGGGCGGCACCAGCCTGCACCGTGCCCTGGATGCCAGCCAGCAATTCCCGCCGCTGCTGGTGAACATGGTCGGCAGCGGCGAGGCCAGCGGCACCCTGGCCGACATGCTCGAGCGTGTGGCCGACGACCAGGAGCGTGGCTTTGCGCGCCAGGTGGATACCGCCATGGCGCTGTTCGAACCCCTGATGATCCTGGTGATGGGCGCCGTGGTGCTGTTCATCGTGCTGGCGGTGCTGCTGCCGATCATGCAACTCAACCAGGGCCTGCAACTGTGAATACAAGGAGCACTGCCATGCAGCATCGACGTAACCGCCAGCGCGGTTTCACCCTCATGGAAATCATGGTGGTGATCTTCATCATCGGCCTGCTGATCGCCGTGGTTGCACCCAGCGTGCTGGGCAACCAGGACAAAGCCATGAAGCAGAAGGTAATGGCCGACCTGGCCACCCTGGAGCAGGCGCTGGACATGTACCGGCTGGACAACCTGCGCTTCCCCAGCAGCGAGCAGGGCCTGGCCGCACTGGTGAAAAAACCTAGCCAGGAACCGCTGCCGCGGGCCTGGCGCAGCGACGGCTATGTGCGACGCCTGCCGCAAGACCCGTGGGGCACCCCGTACCAGTACCGCATGCCCGGTGAACATGGCCGGGTTGATGTGTACTCGCTGGGTGCCGATGGCCAGCCAGGCGGCGAAGGCCAGGATGCCGACCTGGGTAACTGGGCGCTGTAAGGGTGCGCCGTCAGCGGGGCTTCAGCCTGATCGAATTGCTGGTGGTGCTGGCCATCGCCGGGCTGATGACAGGCCTGGCAGTGGTCGGCCTCGGCGGTGGCCAGGCCCGTGTCGATCAGGCCCTGCAACGCCTGGCCAGCGAAACTCGCGCCCAGGCCGCGCTGGCCCGGCATGCCGGGCAACTGCGGGGCCTGCGCTGGAATGGCCGACGCCCGGAGTTCGTGCGGCGTGAGGGGAATGCCTGGGTGGTCGAAGCGGTCGGGCTTGGCGACTGGCCCAAGGGCCTGCACCCGGACTGGCCCGCCAGCCCGCAGCCCCACTTGGTGTTTACCCCGCATGGCTGGGCACAGCCGGGCAGCGTGCGCTGGCGCTGGGCCGATGGCAGCCAGCAATGGGCCTGGAGCCGCGATGGCCGTTTACAGGTAGCGGTTGCACCATGAAGCGACGCCAGCGTGGCTTCACCTTGCTGGAGGTCACTGTGGCCTTGGCGATCGCCGCTGTGCTGGCGGTGATCACCAGCCAGGTCCTGCGTCAGCGCCTGGCCGTGCAGCACAACCTGCAACAACACCGCCTTGGCCTGTTGTGTGCCCGCGAACTGCAAACACGCTTCGCCGTCGAGCAATTCTGGCCTGCCGCCAACCCGGTGAGGGGTGAACTGAGCCAGGGTGGCCAGCCGTGTCATTGGCAACTGCAACTGCGCCGCACTGGTGTGCGCGACCTGCGCCGTGGCGAGCTGCAACTGTTCGCCGACCGCGACCAGCGCGTGCCACTGGGCCAGTACACCGTGTTTCTGGAGCGCCCATGACAAGCTCGCCACCACTGCTCCTACAAAGGTTCTGTGCAGGCATTGAACCCGAGCATCAATACATGAAGCGCCGCCAGGCAGGCCTTACCCTGATCGAACTGATGGTCGCCCTGGCCCTGACCGTCCTGCTCGGCATCATGCTCGCTGCGTTGGTCAATGGCTGGCTGAAAGTGCGCGAGCGCCTGCAGGTGACCACCCAGGAAACCTCGGTGCTGGACTTTTGCCTGGCCCTTGAGCGGCGTTTCGACAGCCCGGTGCTGCGCCGCGTCTACGACCAGCGTCTGCCGCTGGCCAGCCGCTGGCTGGACTGGCAACCGGCAAGCAACCAGTTGCAGTGGGTTGCCACCACCGGCCTGCCGCAAGCCGAAGGCGGCTCGCGCCTGCAACGCCAGCGCTTGCGCTTCGAGCCCCGTGAGCAGCGCCTGCTGCTGGAAAGCTCGGCCGACCTGTACGCCGCCGCCGCACCGCACTGGGTACAGCGTGAGCGGCTCGACCGGGTCGGTGCCATGAATATCCTTTATTACCAGGGCGGCCGTTGGCTGGCCTGGCCTTCTGACCAGCCTGCGCACCCCGGCCGTGGCGTGCGCCTGGAACTGCAGCGTGATGGAGCACCTTATGTCTGCACCTTCGCCCTCCCGTGGGGGCGCTCATGAAATTTGAATGGCGACAGCGCAGATTTGCTCAGCCCTGGTTGCTGCTGCGCCCGGGTGATGTCTGGCACTGGGCGCTGGCGGACGGTGGCACCGTGCAAAGCCAGGGGCAGGGTGAGCCACCGGCTAACCTGCAAGCCCGGGTTGCCCTGATTCTGCCTGCCGAGGCCTGCAGCCTCTTCCACGTGCCCGCCCCACCCGGGCTCAAGCGTGAGGAGTGGCCGTTGTTGCTCGAAGACCGCTTGCTGCAACCGCCGGACGAAGTCAGCTGCGCGTGCCTGGCCCGTGCGCCGGGGCACCTTCGCTTGCTGGTGGTGGCGCGTGAGCAACTGGACGGCTGGCGCGGGCAGTGTGCCGCATGGGGCTGGCAGGTAGAGCGTTGCTGGGCGGAGTTGCAGTTGCTGCCGGGGCCTGAGGCAGGCACCGCCTGGCATTGGCAGCGCACGCCCGGCATGTCCTTGTACAAAGGGCTGGCCGAGGACGGGCAGGAGCATTGGCTGGCATGGCCGCAAGCACTGGGTGAGACGCCGCAGCAACCGTGGGCACATCTGCAAAGCGTGCCGCTGAGTGGAAACTGGCCAGGCGCGCTTGCGCCGCTCGACACGATACCCGGCCTGTTCGAACGTGCACGCAAGGCCCCTTCGTTGCCCGACGTTTCACGCCCGCAGCAACGACTGTTGGCAGCCTGCCTGGTACTGGCGACAGTCTGGGGCGGGCTGTGGTTGAGCCAGCAATGGCGCCAGGCACAACTTTGGCGCGCTCAGGTCATTGCCGTGACGGGCGAGCAGGCCAGCCCACGCCACGCCGCGCAGGCCCTCAAGCGCCTGCGCGAAAGCGAGCTTCAGCAGCAGGTACGCACCCGCCAGCTTGAAGACCTGCAGGCAGCGTTACAGGCCTGGCTGCAGGATCACCCCGGCTGGCGCCTGCAAGCGGTGCGTTTCGACGGCCAGCGCTGGCACTTGCGGCTAGAGGGCGACGGCGCCGCGCCACCCTGGCAGGACATGGCCAACGCTGCCGGTGCTGCCGTACAGGTACAGGGTGGTGAAGTGGTCTTCGACTTGGGGGTGGCCGCATGAACCGGGCCTGGATGCAGCGCCATCGGCTGAAATTCGCCTGGTTGCTGATTGCCGTGTTGCTGACCTTCCTGGCGGTGCGCGAGGGCTTGGCGCAATGGCGCGAGCTCAGCCAGTGGCGGGGGCTGGCAGAACAAGCCGCCAACCTGCATGGCGGCCCCGGGCTGAACCTGGAACGGCTACGCCAGTCGGCCCAGGCCCGGCAGATCGAACTGGCCGAGGTCGATGTGCAGGGCAACACCTGGCAACTGCAGGGCCAGGTGGCTGATGAGCGGGCCCTGCAAGGCTGGTTGCAAAGCCTGCGCGCAGAAGGCGCACAGCCGCTGCAATGGGGGCTGGAGATGGATGGCAAGGGGTTACGGTTCGATGTGCGGGTGCAGCCATGAACCGCAGAGCGATGGTGTGGGTTCTGCTGGTCTTCGTGCTGACGCTGCTGGTTGAGCTGCCGGCCAATTGGCTGGTGCGTGCGTCCGGCCTGCCAATGCGTGAGGTGAGCGGGAGCCTTTGGCAAGGCCAGGCACATCAGCTAGGGCCAGTCGGGCCGCTGCGCTGGGCGGTGCAGCCTTGGCACTTGCAGGCGGATGCGCAGTTTGGCGTCCAGGGGCAGGGCTGGCAGTTGCACATCGCGGGCTGGCCATGGCGCTGGCAGATGGAGGTTACCGCACGGGGCGCCGAGGCGACGGTGTCCACGGATTATCGTCTGGCGGGTCAGTGGCAGGGCGCGTTGAAGGTGCAGGGGGCAGGGCGGCTATGCCGAGCCAGCGAAGGCCGCGTAACGGTAAACGACCTGGCCCTGAGCGAGCCATGGTCACTGGGCTTGGGGCAGGGCTGGCTGGAGATGGACTGCCACAGTGGGTGGCGGCTTCGTGGGCAACTGGCGCAGCAGGGGCAGCATCAACTGGCCGTGGATGCCGACCTGGGGGCGCGCCGGGCAGAGGTGGTATTCGAGCTGCAACCAGAGGCGGCACTGACGCCATTGTTGCGGGGCGCCCAATGGCTCGGGCCCCAGGCGCTGGCGGGGCAGCGAGACCTACGCTGGTAAAACGCAACCTGACGCGGCCCCCGGCAGGGGCGGTTGCTCCTGCCGGGGCCGCTCGACTTGGTCTTGCGCGGCCTGCGCGTGTGCTTCAGTTTTTCTTACCCTGCACACTCGAAGCCCATTGCTCGCTGCGGCTGTACCCACTGGTCCTCAATACACCCAGGTCCAGCGCATTTTCCCCCTCCGCAGCCCCTTTGCCCTTGGCCATCTCGGCGATGGCCGTGCCCAGGTCCACTGGCGAGTTGGATGCATTGAGCGACACGTCCCGGCGATAGTCACTACCGCTCAGCGTTTCCCGGGTGACCGCGTCGGCGTCGAGCACCACGTCGCCCTTGGCCGACTGCACGCGTGCCCCCAGCAACCGGGCATTGCCACCGACCTGCAGGTCGATACCGTCGCGGCCCTTGAGCACGGCCTGATGGGCCACGCCGTCGCGCTGCACATGCGACACGTCAAGGCTGAAGGTTGGCGAGAACCCAGGCTCAGCCTTGCTCAGGGCCGGACCGGCCTTTTTCTCGACCTTGCTCGCCAGCGGCCCTGCCATCGAAGTGGCTGCGTTGACATAGCCCTGCGGGTTTTTCTCCTGGCTGAGCCTGGCATCGCCGTTCACGCTCAGGGTATCGACGCTGTCCTTGCGGCTGGCGATGTACAGGTCACCGTCGATCGCGCCACCGATGTGCCCCGCTTCCAGGCTTGTGCCCTCGATCCGGGTGTCGCTGAGGCTTTTCAGGTCGATGCGCTCGGCGCGCAGGTCACTGGCATTCCAGGTGAGGTTGTCGCGCTTGTCGAGTGCCACCTTCAGGCGACCATGTACGCCGCGTGTGTCGAGTGCGCCCTGGGCGATGTTGAAACCGGCACCGGCGGTGATGTCAAGGTTGTCGCGTTGCTCCTGGTTGGAGGAGGCCTCCACCCGCATGCCGCCATTCGGGGCCTCGAGGCTGATCTGCCCGGCCGTGGCCTGCAGGCCTTGCAGGTGCAGGGCGACGTCCTCGCGGGCGTTGCTGCTCAGGGTCAGTGTGCCGTTGCTTGCAAACTGGGCATCGACCGCCTGCCGCGCCTTTTCGTTCTGCTTGCCGTGGCTGAAGTGGCCGCCTATGGCGCCCCCCTTGGTCTCGCCTGCCTTCACCGCCAGTTCCAGGCCGCCGCCCAGCTTGGCGCCGGTGGCTTGCTGGGTATTGCTGGCGGCCTTGACCTGCAGCTGGCCACCACTCTGCACCAGAATGTCGCCGGTCTTGGCCGCTCGGCTGCCAATGCGGGTGCCTTCGAGCATCAGGTCGCCTGTGCTGGTCAGCTGCACCTCGCCTTTGGCGTCGATTTGCGCCACTTGGGCCTTGGTCTGCGTGCTCAGCTGTTGGCCGTGGTCGAGATAGCCACGGCCATCGACACCGGTGCTGCCTGGTCGATTGCCGACTTTGGTCCAGGCATTGCCGTCGAGCTGGCGTGACTGCTGTTCGGCCTGGTCGGTCGCCTGCAGCAGGGCCAGCGAGCCGGCACTGTGCATGACCACGCTGCCTTCACCGCCATCGATGCGGGCGCCTTCGTAGCGGCCATCGCTCCCCAGCTGGACCTGGATACCCTGTTGCCCGTAGAGGCTGCCCGGCACAGCCGTGCTGGCGCTATCCTTTTTATCCAGCGACCCGCCTTTGCCTGCCACGCGCACATTCAGGTCCTTGCCGGTGCTGGTGTCCAGGCGTGCGTCGCCGCCATAGGCCAGACGTTGTACGCTGGTTTCCTCACTGTTCCTGGCGGCGCGCAAATCATGTTGCTGCGCCTCGATCTTCAGCGAGCCGGCAGTGGCCCGCCATTGGGTGCCCTGGTCTGCAAGGGCGTCGGCCTTGACCTCGGCCTTGGCCCCTGACAGCTCGCTCACCTGGGCAAAACCACGGCGCTGGTTTTCCAGGCGCTTGAGGTGCTCGACGGTCATGTCGGCACCTGCGCTGGGCAGCGCCATGGCATCTTCGGGCGAGGCCTGCTGGAAGCGAGCGGCTTCCTCACCCAGTACCAGGCGTTCGATGGGGCGGGTCAGGTCGCGGTACTCGACACTCGCGCCCAGGCTGCCCGACCAGTCGTCACGGCGCTGCTCATGCGCCTGGGTATCCTGCACCGCGCGGTTGTCGATGCGTTTTGCGGTCACCTGCAAGGTGTTGCCGGCCTTGACGCGTGCGGCCTCGGTGACCAGGTCGTCGCTGCGCAATTCAAGATCGCCGCTGGCTTGCAACTCGCTGCGCTGCACCTTGCTTTCGCGCTCAGTCCGCAACTCGCGGTTGTGATGGCCTTCGAACGCGCTGCCCAGCCGGTCGATGCCGCCGGTTACCGTCAAACCGCCACCACTGTGGGTGGTACTGGTGGTCGCGTCGCGGTCATTGCGGGCTGCGCCCAGCGTCGTTTTACGCGCCTGTACATCAAGGCCACCGGCAGTGGCCTGGACCTTGCTGGCATTGACCTGCAGGTGTGCGCCACTGTTCATGCCCACCGAGGCAGCCTTGAGTTCACTGGCGACCTGGCCGGTCGTGCGTTGCCTGCTGGTGCTGGTAGCCACCTCGTACGCCACGCCAGCTGCGTACTGGCGGGACTCGGGTTTGCCATCCTCGGCTTCCTGGGTTTGCCTGGCGCTGGCTGTGAAGCCGCGATGCTGGTCGCGGGTTTCGCGCTCATCGACCGATTGCGCGCTGCCCACCCGCAGATCGCCTTTAGCCTCGACCTGCAAGTGCTTGCCAGCTTCGATCTTGGCGCCCTGGATGCGTAAATCGGCGGCGCTGGCCAGGCGCAGGTTGCTGGCCGAGCTGACGTCGCTGACCAGTACCTGCTGTTTACGGTCCGTGCTTTCATGCTCATTGCCAATCAGGCCGAACAGCTTGCTGTCCTGGGTACGGTGGGTGGAAGTGCTGCGGCTGTGGTCAGCCTCGATGGCCAGCGCCCCTTTGTCGCTGTAAAGCACCGCGTCCTGTTTGCCGTGCACGGTACTGCCTTTGATGGCGACCTGTTCGGCTGTCACGGTAAGCTTGCCATCGCTGGCAACTGTGCTGCCGGCAATGGCCTGGCCCTCGCTGTCGTTCCCTTCGCGGTCGGCAAAGAAGGTGCCTGATACCAGGTCGCCACGGTAGTTACGCCCGGTTCCGCGTTCTTGCAGGGTGGTGGTGCCGATATCAGCCTGTTTCGCATGGATGGCCATATCGCCGCGGCTTTGCAAGCTGCTGCCTTGAACATTGAGGTTGCCGCTTGCCTTGATCGTCATGTGCGTGGCGCCGAGAGTGCTGCCGTTTGCGGTTTCCTTCAGCTGATCGGTATCCCGGTCACCGCGCCACAAGTCCTTGCGATGGCGCACCTGCTCTTCGACGCGCTGGCTGTCGATGCCGGCCACGATGTCCAGGCCGGCGCTGCTGTCTACCGTCAGCGTGTTGCCTGCCGCCACGTTCGCGGCGGTCATGCGCATGTCGTCACCGGACTGCAGCAGCACGCTGTCACTGCCCAGCAATTGGCTGCCCTGTTGCTGCTGCTCGGTGGTGGTGGTTTTGCGGTTGTAGGTTTCGCGGGTGATGAACAAGAACTTTTTGTTCCAGCTGTCAGTGTCGTGTTCGATGCGCTCGCGGGTCTTGGCATCCAGCGTCAGCTTCTTGCCGGCCTTGGCTTCGATTCGCGGGGCCTGGCCGTCGACCGCTTCAAGCGTCAGGTCATCGGCAGCGGTGAGTTTCAGTGTACCGTGCTCGCTGCGCAGCTCGGCGGGGGTGTCGGCCTCGCCGCTGACATGCAGACGCCCCGCCGAGCGTATTTCCACCCCCTCCGTGCCCAGAATCTGTGATGTGCCCACCCGCACGCCTGCGCCCTCGGCCGTGCTCACCACGCGGATCCGCCCAGCGCGCATTGCACCGAACAGGCTGGCATCAATGCTCGACGTGGGGCTGGGCAGGTGTTCGACCACCTCGCTACTGCGGCTGTCGATACGGTTGCGCCCGACCGTGATGTCGAGCGCTTCGCTGGCCATCAGCAGGCCTTTGCTGTCCACGCGCGGCGCAATCAGTTCAATGGCGCCAGCGGTATTGCTCAGCCCCTGCTCCAGTACCTGCAGAGAGCCGCTGGCGTTGAGCGTGTCGAGGTAGCGCAGTTGCTCCTGCTCGAATTCCGGGGTGCCAACCACCAGGCCTGCGCGCGTGGTGTTGATGAAGCTTGCGCCATTGAGGGTGATGCCATTGGGGTTGGCCAGGATGTAGTCGGCCGGGCGCCCGAAGATCTCCTGCGGCCCTTCGATCATTGAAGCGTTGCGGCTGACTACCTCGTTGAGGATGGTTGAAGCGGCCTGGCCCTGAAACTGCGGGTTGGCGGCCAAGGCGCCGGCCAGTTGCGACTGCCCGGCTCCGGTGGCGTTGTTCAACACCAGGCCAGGGTTGCCAACGTTGTAGTTGATGAACTGGTTGTGGGACAACCCGCTGGCATTGGGCGGCACGATGTCGATCACCGGTATTCCGTGGCCGTTGTGGATGACCGGCATGCCACCCGGTCCGCTGGCTGCCTCCAGCGCACTGTCTGCCAGTGCGGCGCTGGAGCCGAGCAAGGCGAGGAAGATGGCCCAGCGCAGGGTGTTCGGGCGAATGGGCGGTAACTGCGAGAGTGTTTGCATTTTCTCGTTCTCTTTGTTGTGGGTGAATCAGATGCTCAGGGTCCAGTCCAGTACCCAAAACCCCGGTTCCAGCAGCGGGCGGGGCAGGTCGCTGGCGTTCAAGGCGCGTTGGTAGTCCAGGCGCAGGCGGCTGCCGGGCAGGCTCAGCTCCAGCCCGGCGGCCGCCCCTGCCAGGCGTTGTGACGGGTTGCCTTGGGCGGTACGGGTCCAGCCCAGATCCAGGCCGATGTACGGGCGAACCTGGACGGGAGAAGCCCAGGGGAGGGGCAGCGGTTGGCTGAACGTGTTGCGCCAGACGGCGCTGCTGGCGCCGGAGTAAGTGCGCAGACGAAACCCCCGCACGGCAGAGTCGTCACTGACCAGTAACTGCTCGACGGCAGGTAACTGATCGCCGCTGTACTGCAGCCCCAGCTCGCTCTGCCAGCGCCATGGGTTACGGGCCGGGCCCTGGCGCAGGTGCAGCAGGCTGGCGCGGTACTTGCGAAAGTCCGGGCGCAGGCGCTGCGCACCCAGTGGCGATTGGTCGGCACCGAATGCGTCAATGCCCTGGGCAACCCCGAGGTAGCCGTTCCACAAACCACCCTCCAGCCAGAGCAGGTTGATACCGGCTTCCACCGTAGTCAGTGTCGGGCTTTGCTGGACGATGACAGCGCCAGCGCTGCGGTTGACCAATTGCTTGCGGTCCAGCCGCACGCTGGCACTGAGCATGCCTTGCGCGTTGCGCCACAATACCCGTTCGATACCCAGGCCCTGATAGCTGCTGCTGCCGTCGGCAGCCTTGTCGCTGCCGGGCAGCGGCGCCTGGTAGCGCAGTTCGCTGGCGCTGAGCGACAGCGACCAGGCGCCATAGGGGATGCTGTAGTACAGCGATAGACCTTGGCTTTTTCCAGGGGTATCGAGCACGGTGCTGGTCAGCGACAGGCGCAGGTCATCATTGAGGCCCAAGGGGCTGTCCAGGCCAATGCCAAGGTTGACGCGGTGACGACCGGTCAGCTCGCTGCCACGGTTGTCGAAGCGGCTGTCCAGGTGCCATCGTGACGCGACCTTGTCTGGCTGCACCACCACGCGCGAGCCGCCCTGCAGTTCGCCGGGCAGCAGGGTGGCGGTCAGCTCGTAGGCGCGCAGGCGGTTGAGCTGGTCCAGACCTTGTTCAAGGTCTGGCAGGTACAGTGGCCGCCCAAGCAGGCCCGGGAATGCGCTGGAGAGGGACAAGGGCAGGTCGGGGCCCGCCAGTTCGATGGATTCGACAAAGCCTTCGAGTATGACGATGTCCAACGGTGCGCCGTTCTCTGGTGCTTGCCGCAGGTAAGGTCGGCTGGTCGGATAGCCGGCTTGCACGTAGCGCCGGGTGATGGCCTGGAGCAGCCGGTTTATGTCGGCGATGCCCATGCAGGCAGGGGTGAGGGCGCGGATGATTGGCGCCAGCGCCGTGTCTGAAAGCTGGTGGTTGCCCGCCACGCGCACGCCATCGACTGCCCAGCAGCGGGCGTCGTGCGGGCGGTGAGGCGTGCTGTCGGTGGGTTGAGCTGCGGCGGGCGCACGCTGCCAGCGTTCCAGGCGCTGCTGTTGCTCCAGCTGCCGCAGCCCATGCTGTTGATCGCGCAGTTGCTGGCTGGCCGGGTCGTCGGCCAGCGCCTGGGCGATGGACAACAGGCCTGACAGGCAACTGGCTGGCAGCCAACGGGCGATGCGGTAAAACAGGCACGGCATTGATACACCCCGCAAATGATGTACGGTCTTCGTACTCGTCTGCGTGGATGCTAAAAATTAAGGCATTCGCCTGGATGCAGTACCTTGCCTAAGCAACTGTGAGGCAAGGTCGCGTAAAATGGTGGGAAGGTTCCTACAACCTTTGCCGGAAGGCCCTATATCAGGGCCTGATCTCGATCAACGTGCCATCACGTACCAGGTCCCAGACCTCCTGCATGTCACGGTTACGCATGGCAATACACCCGTCGGTCCAGTCCAGGGTATGGAAGTACCACTCCGGGTACTCGTCGTTGATCGGCGTGCCGTGAATCATGATCATGCTGCCGGCACTCACCCCTTCGCGCGTGGCGCGGGCGGCATCGCTCACGTTCGGGTAGTTGATGTGCATGGCCAGGTTGAAGCGGTCGCTCTGCTTGCGCCAGTCCAGCCAGTACAGGCCTTCAGGGGTTTTTTTATCGCCTTCGCGTTGCTTGGCGCCCTTGGGCTGCTTGCCCAGGGAAATGCGGTAGGTTTTCAGCGGCTCGCCACGGCTGATCAGTTGCAAGCGACGCTCGGACTTGATCACCAGCACCTTGTCGATCAGCGGTTGCATGGCCTGCTGCGAAGGCGACGGCGTTTGCGCTGCCGGCACAGGCTTGCGGATGATGGTCTCGGTGAAGGCCGCCTGGGACACCGAGGTAACGCAAAGGCAGAAAAGGGCAAGCAACCAGCGCATGGAACGGTATCCCTGAAGGCTTCTTCTAAGTAGAGGTCGAGGTCGAGACGTTCATCGGCGGCAGGTACTCATGGCCTATGGGGTAGTGCGCCCCGATGCGGTCGCGATAGTAGCATTCTAGTGTGCGTGTGACGGTGCGGAAAGCCAGCTCGCCCCACGGAATCTCATGTTGTTCGAACAACCGCACTTCCAGGCTTTCGATACCCACATCAAACGCCAGGTCTGCGAGTTCTGCGCGGAAGAACACATGCACCTGGTTGATGTGCGGCAAATCGAAGAGCTGGTACAGGCTCATGGGTCCGACCCGGGCGCAGGCTTCCTCGACGGTTTCGCGACGGGCGGCCTGGTCGATGGTTTCGCCGTTCTCCATGAACCCGGCAGGCAGGGTCCAGAAGCCACGGCGTGGCTCGATGGCGCGCCGGCACAGCAGCACCTGGCTGCCCCAGGTCGGTAGTACGCCAGCGACGATGTTGGGGTTCTGGTAGTGGATGGTCTGGCAAGACTCGCAGACATACCGCAGGCGGCTATCGCCCTCGGGAATCCGCTGAGTGACCGGCTGGCCGCACGCGCTGCAGAATTTCATGTGAGGTTCCTTTTGTTCAGGGCTATCTTGGCGTGCAGGCAGGTCTGCCGCAAGCGCAGGGGCTTGGGTGCTTCGCGGCTTTGGTGCATCATGCAAGGCAGGCCTTGGATACGAGCGTGCGCAATGCTGGACGAGCTACTTCGCCGAATGAGCAACCACCAACCCGCATCACTGGAAACCGACCGGCGGTTCCCTGAAGCGGCGGTCCTTTTGCCCATTACCCGCAGCGAAGCGCCCGAGCTGGTCCTGACCCTGCGCGCCAAGGGCTTGTCCACCCATGGTGGCGAAGTGGCCTTTCCCGGTGGTCGACGCGACCCGGAAGACCCGGACCTGGTGTTTACCGCCCTGCGCGAGGCCGAGGAAGAGATCGGCCTGCCGCCTGGGCTGGTGGAAGTGATAGGCCCGCTCAGCCCGCTTGTTTCGCTGCATGGCCTTAAAGTGACGCCATTCGTCGGGCTTATTCCCGACTTCGTCGAATACCGTGCCAACGATGCCGAAATCGCGGCAGTATTCACCGTGCCGCTGGAATTCTTCCGCCAGGACCCGCGCGACCATACCCACCGTATCGATTATCAGGGGCGCAGCTGGTACGTGCCCAGCTACCGCTATGGCGAATACAAGATCTGGGGCTTGTCGGCGATCATGATCGTCGAACTGGTCAACGTGCTGTTTGATGCCGGCATCAGCCTGCACCAGCCACCAGAGCGTTACATCGAAACCTGAGCGGGGCTCACCCCGCCGTCTGCGTTCCAGCCTGAGGAGCATGCATGAAATACCGCCTGGGCGACCTGCGGGTCGAAAGCCACCCCACCAGTTGGGCTGCACCCAACGCCACGCTGATCGGCAACGTGCGCCTGCAGGCCAATGCCAGCGTGTGGTTTGGCGCGGTGCTGCGCGGCGATAACGAGCTCATTGATATTGGCGAAGGCAGCAACGTGCAGGACGGCACGGTGATGCATACCGACATGGGCTCGCCGCTGACCTTGGGCAAGGGCGTTACCGTTGGTCATAACGCCATGCTGCATGGCTGCACGGTGGGCGACTACAGCCTGGTCGGTATCAATGCCGTGATCCTCAACGGCGCGCGCATTGGCAAGCACTGCATCATCGGCGCCAATGCGCTGATCGCCGAGGGCAAGGAAATCCCGGACGGTTCGCTGGTGATGGGCTCGCCCGGCAAGGTAGTCCGTGAACTGACAGAACAGCAGAAACGCATGCTTGAAGCCAGTGCCGCGCATTACGTGCACAATGCCCAGCGTTATGCTCAGGAGCTGGTGGTTGATGATGAGTGATGTTGCAGAGCGGCCGGTAGCTTCGCCGTGCGTGAGCATTTGTGCACTGGACGAGCAGGATATCTGCACGGGCTGCCAGCGTACCGTGGCGGAGATTGGCCGCTGGGGGCGGATGGACAATGATGAGCGCCGGGCGGTGCTCAAGCTTTGCCATGAACGGGCAGTAGAGGCTGGCCTCATCCTGTAGGCGCGACACAAGGCTGCTACAGGGACGGCGTTGCCTGTCGGGGGCGCCAGCGGTAATCTGTTCGGCTTGCCCACAGACGACCCGCCATGTTCTATCTGATTGCCTACATCAGCAGCGTAGTGCTGATCAACTACGCCTTTTCCAGCGCCCCGCACCTGGACATCATCTGGTCCGCCTGGGGCGGCCTGGTGTTCATCCTGCGCGACATGGTGCAGACCCGCTTCGGCCATGGTGCCCTGGTTGCCATGCTGGTGGCCCTGGTGCTGTCCTATGTCACCTCGGAGCCGGCCATTGCCTTGGCCAGCGCCACCGCGTTCTTCATTTCCGAGCTGATCGACTGGCTGGTGTTCAGCATTACCCGCCGGCCACTGCGTGACCGCCTGTGGCTAAGCTCGGCGCTGAGCATTCCGGTGGATACCTTCATCTTTTTCGGCATGATCGGCGCCCTGACCCCGGCGGTGATTGGCACCGCGATGGCGTCAAAGTTCGCCGGTGTCACTGCCGTGTGGCTGGCCATGGCATTTCGCGCCCGACGGGCCGCCGTCGCCGGTTGATGGTGTAGAATAGCGGTCCTTTTTCAGCGGGCGGCGCAAAGCCTGGCGCGGCCCCGGACGCCTTCGAGGACCTGAAATGACCCGTATCGGAACCCCCTTGTCGCCCACCGCGACCCGTGTACTGCTTTGCGGCTGTGGCGAGTTGGGCAAGGAAGTGGTGATCGAGCTGCAGCGCCTGGGCGTCGAAGTGATCGCCGTCGACCGCTACGCCAATGCCCCGGCCATGCAGGTCGCGCATCGCAGCCACGTGGTCAACATGCTCGATGGCGTTGCCCTGCGCGCGGTGATCGAGGCAGAAAAGCCGCACTATATCGTCCCTGAAATCGAAGCCATCGCCACCGCCACCCTGGTCGAGCTGGAAAATGAAGGTTTCAACGTGGTGCCGACCGCCCGCGCCACGCAGCTGACCATGAACCGTGAAGGCATCCGCCGTCTGGCCGCCGAAGAGCTGGACCTGCCGACTTCGCCGTACCACTTCGCCGACACCTATGAAGACTACGCCAAGGCCGTGGCCGATGTGGGTTACCCGTGCGTGGTCAAGCCGGTGATGAGCTCGTCCGGCAAGGGCCAGAGCCTGCTGCGCAGCGATGCCGACCTGCAGAAGTCGTGGGACTACGCCCAGGAAGGTGGCCGCGCCGGCAAGGGGCGGGTGATCGTCGAGGGCTTCATCGACTTCGAATACGAAATCACCCTGCTGACCGTGCGCCACGTTGGCGGTACCACCTTCCTGGAGCCGGTTGGCCACCGCCAGGAGAAGGGCGATTATCAGGAGTCGTGGCAGCCGCAGGCCATGAGCCCGAAAGCGCTGGCCGAGTCGCAGCGCGTGGCCAAGGCAGTCACCGATGCCCTTGGCGGTCGCGGGCTGTTTGGTGTGGAACTGTTCGTGAAGGGCGACCAGGTGTGGTTCAGCGAAGTGTCGCCGCGCCCGCATGACACCGGCCTGGTAACCCTGATTTCCCAGGACCTGTCGCAGTTCGCGCTGCATGCCCGTGCCATTCTCGGCCTGCCGATTCCGGTGGTGCGTCAGTTTGGCCCGTCGGCGTCGGCGGTGATTCTGCCAGAAGGGCAGTCGCAACAGACCAGCTTCGCTAACCTGGGCGCAGCACTGAGCGAGCCGGACACGGCCATTCGCCTGTTCGGCAAACCGGAAATCAACGGTACTCGCCGCATGGGCGTGTGCCTGGCGCGTGACGAGTCGGTGGAGCTGGCACGGGCCAAGGCGACCCGCGCTTCCCAGGCGGTCAAGGTCGAGTTCTGATCTGAGACCGTATGGGGCCGCGTTGCGGCCCATTCGCGGGACAAGCCCGCTCCCACAGACCACTCGCAATGCCAGCGGCCTGTGATAATCCTGTGGGAGCGGGCTTGTCCCGCGAATGGCCTCCCACAGACCACTCGCAATGCCTGCAGCCTGTGATAATCCTGTGGGAGCGGGCTTGTCCCGCGAATGACCTCCCACAGATCAATCGCAATGCCAGCGGCCTGTGATAATCCTGTGGGAGCGGGCTTGTCCCGCGAATGACCTCCCACAGATCAATCGCAATGCCAGCGGCCTGTGATAATCCTGTGGGGCAGGCTTGTCCCGCGAATGGCCTCCCACAGACCACTCGCAATGCCAGCAGCCTGTGATAATCCTGTGGGAGCGGGCTTGTCCCGCGAATGGCCTCCCACAGATCAATCGCAATGCCTGCAGCCTGTGACAATCCTGTGGGGGCAGGCTTGCCCCGCGAATGGCCTCCCACAGACCACTCGCAATGCCTGAGGCCTGTGGCAATCCTGTGGGAGCGGGCTTGTCCCGCGAATGGGCTGCAAAGCAGCCCCGGTCCACTCAAAGTGCGGTATTACGGGTCTCTTTCAGGCACAGCACGGCAATCAAGCTGATCACCGCCGCGACCGATACATATCCCCCCACCCAGCTCAACCCGCCCATGCTGACCAGCTTCTGGGCAAAGAACGGTGCCGCCGAGGCGCCGACAATGCCGCCCAGGTTGTACGCCGCCGAAGCCCCGGTATAACGCACGTGGGTCGGGAACAGTTCAGGCAGCAGTGCCCCCATCGGCGCAAAGGTCACGCCCATCAGGAACAGCTCGATCGCCAGGAACAGCGCCACACCGGCCGTCGACCCCGAAGTCAGCAGCGGCTCCATGGTAAAGCCTGAGGCTACCGCCAGCAGGCCGCCGACGATAAGCACCGGCTTGCGCCCGTAACGGTCGCTGAGCCAGGCCGACAGCGGCGTCGCCAAGGCCATGAACACCACCGCGAAGCACAGCAGGCCAAGGAATGTCTCGCGGCTGTAACCCAGCGTGGTCACGCCATAGCTCAGCGAGAACACCGTGGAGATATAGAACAGCGCATAGCACACCACCATCGCTGCAGCGCCCAGCAGGGTAGGCACCCAATAGTTGGAAAACAGCTCGAACACTGGCATTTTCACCCGCTCATGGCGGGCGACAGCCTTGGCGAAGACCGGGCTTTCTTCAAGCTTCAGGCGCACATACAGGCCCACCAGTACCAGCGCGGCACTGAGCAAGAACGGAATACGCCAGCCCCATTCACGGAACTGCTCGTCGCTGAGCGTCAGGGCCAGGGTCAGGAACAGGCCGTTGGCGGCCAAAAAGCCGATCGAAGGGCCCAGCTGCGGGAACATGCCGAACCAGGCGCGCTTGCCCTCCGGGGCGTTCTCGGTGGCCAGCAACGCCGCGCCACCCCATTCACCGCCCAGGCCCAGTCCTTGGCCAAAGCGCAGCAGGCAAAGAATGATCGGCGCCCACACGCCAATACTGTCATAGCCAGGCAGCACGCCGATGGCCGTGGTAGAGACGCCCATCAGCAGCAGCGAGGCAACCAAGGTCGACTTGCGGCCGATGCGGTCGCCAAAGTGGCCGAACAGCGCCGAACCCAGCGGGCGGGCGAGAAAGGCGATGCCAAAGGTGAGGAAGGCTGCCAGCATTTGCGCGGTGCTCGACCCGGACGGGAAGAACACCGGGCCGATCACCAGGGCTGCAGCGGTGGCGTAGACATAGAAATCGTAGAACTCGATGGCGGTGCCGATGAAGCTGGCAGTGGCGACCCGCGCGGGCGAGTTGACCGGCGCATCAGGCGCTTCGGCATAGGTGCTGCTTGTCATTGAATAGGTCCCTGACAGTCTGGTCCGGCTCCATGGGCATGGCCCGCAGCGGCGTGCCGAAAAAAGGCAGGCACGGTTGCGCGGGCGCCGGAGCGTTTTGTTGTTGTGTGCGCACGACTGACGATAGCCCAAGGGGGGTAGGGGCGGCGCGGGCACTGTTCGGGGTGTTGAAGCAGGACCGCAGGGCGTGTCAGTGGAGCGGACTGGCCGTGGAACGCCGGGTGCGGGTAGCAGGCGTGGCGGCGGGGCTGGGTAAGCGTGACCCGAGTATAGCTATCGGGTCACCGTCCAAACCAGTACCTTGCTGGCACAATTGTCCTCTGTTTCGAGGATTTCCAGGCGATAGCGGCCGATCTTCAGGCAAACGGCGGTTTCCGGGATGCTTTCCAACGCTTCGGTCACCAGCCCGTTGAGGGTTTTCGGCCCGCCGTCGCAGGGCAGGTGCCAGCCCAGGGTGCGGTTGATCTCGCGCAGCGAGGCGTTGCCGTCGATGACGAAGGTGCCATCGGTTTGCGGGTGTACATGGGGGTTTTCCAGGCTCTGTTCGTCCTCGAACTCGCCAACGATCTCTTCGAGGATGTCTTCCAGGGTGACGATGCCCTGCACCTCGCCGTACTCGTCCACCACCACACCCAACCGGCGCTGTTGCTTGTGGAAGTTCAGCAGCTGCATTTGCAAGGGCGTGCTTTCCGGCACGAAATAGGGTTCGTAGCAGGCGCCGTGCAGTGCCTCCAGGGTCAGGTCGGCCTTGGGTAGCAGGTGGCTGATCAGCTTGGTGTTGAGGATTGCTTCGACCTGATTGATGTCGTTGTGGTAGACCGGCAAGCGGGTATGGCGGCTGACGATCAACTGCTCGATGATGCGCTCGATCGGCTCGTCGAGGTTGATGCCGTCCACTTCGTTGCGCGGTACCAGAATGTCGTTGACGGTGATCTTGTCCAGCGCCTGCAGGCCATCGAGCAGACCATGGCGGGGTGTTTCGTGCTCCTCGTCTTCGTCGAAGTCGTCGGCTTCCTGCGGGTGCAGGGCCACGGCCGTGGGTTGCACGCGGAACGGGCGCAGCAGCAGCTTGGCGAAACCGTCCAGCAGGCAGGCCAGTGGCTGCAGCAGGGCGAGGGGCACTTTCAGCAGGCTGGTACCGAGGTTGACACATGCCTGTGGGTTGCGCCGGGCCAGGCGCCGCGGCAGGTACTCGGCAAACACCAGCAAGGTGAGGGTTGCGGCCAGCCCTGCCAGCCAGAAGCCGTGCTCGCCGCTATGGCGCTGGCCCACCAGGCAGGCCAGGCCCAACACCAGCAGCTTGCCCAGGCTGGCGCACAGCACCAGGGCCTGTGCCGGGAGCACGGGCTGGCCGTCCTCGTGGGCGCGCAGGGTGCCATTGAGCTGCAGTCGGGCGGCTTCCACCGTGGTGAACAGCGCCGACCACAGCAGCGCCAGTGCCAAAGTGCCGAATAGCGGTGCGTACGGCAGTGTGTCCATGAGCGGCCGTCAGATATGCAGGATGAATTCGCGAACCAGCTTGCTGCCGAAATAGGCCAGCATCAGCAGGCAGAAACCGGCCAGCGTCCAGCGGATGGCCTTGTGGCCACGCCAGCCCAGGCGGGTGCGGCCCCACAGCAGTACGCTGAACACCACCCAGGCGACACAGGCCAGCAAGGTCTTGTGTACCAGGTGCTGGGCGAACAGGTTGTCGAGGAACAGCCAGCCGGAGATCAGCGACAGCGACAGCAGGCACCAGCCGGCCCAGAGGAAGCCGAACAGCAGGCTTTCCATGGTTTGCAGGGGCGGGAAATTCCGGATCAGCCCGGACGGGTGCTTGTGCTTCAACTGGTGGTCCTGCAGCAGCAACAGCAGCGACTGGAACACCGCGATGGTAAACAGCCCGTACGCCAGGATCGACAGCAGGATATGCGCGAGGATGCCCGGCTCTTCGTTGATCAGCGGCACTGTGCCAGGTGGCGCGAACTGCGCCAGCAGTGCAGTCACCGCACCCAGCGGGAACAGCAGCACCAGCAGGTTTTCCACCGGTATGCGCAGGCAGGCCACCAGGGTCAGGGCGATGACGGCCACGGCGATCAGGCTGGCGGCGCTGAAGAAGTCCAGGCTCAGGCCCAGCGGGGTGATCAGCTGGAAGTACAGTGCACCGGCCTGGGCGAGCACCGCAAAAGTACCCAGCAGGGCAAGCAGGCGCTTGTCGGACTTGCGGCCCTGGGCCAGGTGCGAACCCTGGTAGATGGCCGCCGCTATATAAAGGCCGGCAGCGATCAGGTTGGGGATGAGGCTGGGAGAGGAAACCATAAGTCCTGGTTGGCGAGCCTTAAAGAGACGGAGTTTGGCATAGATTCCGCTGATCAAGGAAGACTGAAGGCTTGTGTCAGGGCATTCGCGGGCTCGCCCGCTCCCACAGGTCCAGCGCAGGTCGCAATAAGGTGGGGATCCGGTGGGAGCGGGCGTGTCCGCGAAGGGGGCACTGCAGCCACCGAATGTCTCCCAAGGTGTGCGCCGCCGCTGCACTTCGCTATAATCGCCGCCTTGCTGTGCCCGGCGGGTGTGTATTTCCCCCAGGGTGCCTGACAAACCTCGGCTTTTACTGGGCCTGAAAGGATCACCATGTTCGAAAACCTGACCGACCGCCTGTCACAGACGCTGCGCCATGTCACCGGCAAGGCCAAGCTGACCGAAGACAACATCAAGGACACGCTGCGCGAAGTGCGCATGGCCCTGCTTGAGGCCGACGTTGCCCTGCCGGTGGTCAAGGATTTCGTCAATAGCGTCAAGGAGCGTGCGGTCGGCACCGAAGTGTCGCGCAGCCTGACCCCGGGCCAGGCGTTCGTGAAGATCGTCCAGGCCGAGCTGGAAAGCCTGATGGGCGCGGCCAACGAAGACCTTGCCCTGAACGCCGCACCGCCTGCCGTTGTACTGATGGCCGGCCTGCAGGGCGCTGGTAAGACCACCACTGCCGGCAAGCTCGCGCGCTTCCTTAAAGAGCGCAAGAAAAAGAGCGTGATGGTGGTGTCCGCCGACGTCTACCGTCCGGCGGCGATCAAGCAGCTGGAAACCCTGGCCAACGACATCGGCGTCACCTTCTTCCCGTCCGACATCAGCCAGAAGCCGGTGGCCATTGCCGAAGCGGCCATCCGCGAAGCCAAGCTGAAGTTCATCGACGTGGTCATCGTCGACACCGCCGGCCGTCTGCACATCGACGCCGACATGATGGACGAGATCAAGGCGCTGCACGCTGCAGTCAAGCCGATCGAGACCCTGTTCGTGGTCGACGCCATGACCGGCCAGGACGCCGCCAACACTGCCAAGGCCTTTGGCGAGGCCCTGCCACTCACCGGCGTGGTGCTGACCAAGGTGGACGGTGATGCCCGTGGCGGTGCTGCACTGTCGGTGCGTGCCATTACCGGCAAGCCGATCAAGTTCATCGGTATGGGTGAGAAGACCGAGGCCCTCGAGCCGTTCCACCCTGACCGCGTCGCTTCGCGCATCCTCGGCATGGGTGACGTGCTCAGCCTGATCGAGCAAGCCGAGCAGACCATCGACAAGGCCAAGGCCGACAAGCTGGCCAAGAAGCTGAAGAAGGGCAAGGGCTTCGACCTCGAAGACTTCCGCGACCAGCTGCAACAGATGAAGAACATGGGCGGCCTGGGCGGCCTGATGGACAAGCTGCCGAGCATCGGTGGGGTCAACCTGTCGCAGATGGGCAACGCCCAGGGCGCGGCCGAGAAACAGTTCAAGCAGATGGAAGCGATCATCAACTCCATGACCCCGGCCGAGCGCCGCGACCCTGACCTGATCAGTGGTTCGCGCAAGCGCCGTATCGCCTTGGGTTCCGGCACGCAGGTGCAGGACATCGGCCGGCTGATCAAGCAGCACAAGCAAATGCAGAAGATGATGAAGAAATTCTCCGCCAAAGGCGGCATGGCCAAGATGATGCGCGGCTTGGGCGGGATGCTGCCAGGCGGCGGCATGCCGAAGCTGTAATCCCTATTCCGGGAGCCCGCCTTTAGCGGGGCAGGCTTCCAGAACCCCCGCCTGGCGGGGCAACTGCCGTTGATTTAGCGGCTAAATCGGCAAATCTGGACGGTGGGGCAATGCCTTGCCGAAAAAGTCATTTGCAAATGTCCGTGTATTCCCCGAGAATATGCGGCCTTTTGGGCACCCGTGTGCCTATTTGGCATTCAGATTTGCAGTACAAACTGCAACACCGACTATAGGAACGATGTTCACATGGTAACCATTCGTCTGGCCCGTGGCGGCTCGAAAAAGCGCCCATTCTACCACCTGACCGTGACCAACTCGCGTAACGCCCGTGACGGCCGTTTCGTTGAGCGCGTTGGCTTCTTCAACCCGATCGCATCGGGCGCCGAAGTCAAGCTGTCGGTCAACCAAGAGCGCGTCACCTACTGGCTGAGCCAGGGCGCACAGCCGTCTGAGCGTGTTGCTCAGCTGCTGAAGGACGCTGCCAAGGCCGCTGCCTGAACAGTATGAACGCGACGCCAGAAAAGGCTGACGACCTCATCGTCGTTGGCAAGATTTTTTCGGTTCACGGCGTTCGCGGCGAGGTGAAGGTGTATTCCTTTACCGATCCGATTGAAAACCTGTTGGATTATCCCGGCTGGACGCTTCGGCACGAAGGCAAGGTAAAGCAGGTCGAGCTGGTCAGCGGTCGTGGCTCCCAAAAGGGCCTGGTCGTGAAGTTGAAAGGCCTCGATGATCGTGATGAAGCCCGTCTTCTGAGCGGTTACGAAATCTGCATTGCGCGGAGCCTTTTGCCCAACCTGGCTGCCGACGAGTACTACTGGTACCAGTTGGTAGGTCTGAAGGTCATCAACCAGGACGAACAGCTGTTCGGCAAGGTCGATCACCTGTTGGAGACCGGTGCGAACGATGTAATGGTGGTCAAGCCCTGCGCAGGCAGCCTGGATGATCGCGAGCGTCTGTTGCCCTACACGGCGCAATGCGTGCTCAACGTCGACCTGGAAGCAGGCGTGATGCGGGTCGAATGGGACGCGGACTTCTAAACGATGGGTAACCTTCGCGTAGACGTCATCACGTTGTTCCCCGAGATGTTCTCGGCCATCACGGAGTACGGCATTACCAGCCGCGCGGTGAAACAGGGGTTGCTTCAGGTAACTTGCTGGAACCCGCGGGACTACACCACAGATCGTCACCACACGGTAGATGATCGGCCGTTTGGCGGTGGTCCGGGCATGGTGATGAAAATCAAGCCTCTGGAAGACGCCCTGGTTAGCGCCAGGCAAGCGACCGGAGCTGCGGCGAAGGTGATCTACCTCTCGCCACAAGGCCGCAAGCTGACTCAGCAGGCGGTCAAAGGCCTGGCCGAACAGGAATCGTTGATCCTGATCGCCGGTCGTTATGAAGGCATCGACGAGCGCTTTATCGAGGCTCATGTCGATGAGGAGTGGTCGATTGGTGACTATGTGCTTTCCGGTGGCGAGCTGCCGGCCATGGTACTGATCGATGCGGTTACACGGCTGCTGCCCGGAGCTTTAGGGCATGTGGACTCGGCGGAAGAAGACTCCTTCACCGACGGTCTGCTGGATTGCCCGCACTACACCCGACCTGAGGTGTATGCGGATCAGCGTGTTCCCGACGTGTTGCTAAGTGGCAACCATGCACATATCCGGCGTTGGAGGATGAAGCAGTCCCTTGGTAGGACCTTCGAACGACGCGCCGATCTTCTGGAAAGTCGCTCGCTTTCTGGAGAAGAGAAGAAGCTGCTCGAGGAATACCTCCGCGAGCGGGACGATAGTTAAACGTATCGATGGTGGATCGCGTATCCATCTTAGGAGCACAGCATGACCAACAAGATCATCCAGCAGCTCGAAGCCGAGCAGATGAGCAAGGAAATCCCGACCTTCGCACCAGGCGACACCGTTGTTGTCCAGGTTAAAGTGAAGGAAGGTGAGCGTTCCCGTCTGCAGGCGTTCGAAGGCGTTGTTATCGCCAAGCGTAACCGCGGTCTGAACAGCGCCTTCACCGTGCGCAAGATCTCCAGCGGCGTTGGCGTAGAGCGTACCTTCCAGACCTACAGCCCGCAAATCGACAGCCTGGCCGTGAAACGTCGTGGTGACGTGCGTAAAGCCAAGCTGTACTACCTGCGCGACCTGTCCGGCAAAGCCGCTCGCATCAAGGAAAAACTGTCCTGAGTACAGTTTGCCCGGTGGCCAAGGCCGCCTAGCGAGAAAAAAGCAGCCTTCGGGCTGCTTTTTTTGTGGGAGCGGGTTTACCCGCGAAGGGCGCGCAATGGCCCGCCCGCTGTATGATGGAGTAACCCATGAGCACTACCCGAGACCAGGAAATCCAGCGCCGCACCGAGTTGTCGGTGACCCGCGTGACCAAGGCGGTGTTCCCCAACACTACCAACCATCACAACACACTGTTCGGCGGTACCGCCCTGGCCTGGATGGACGAAGTGTCGTTCATCGCCGCCACGCGTTTCTGCCGCCTGCCGCTGGTGACCGTGTCCACCGACCGCATCGACTTCAAGCACCCGATCCCGGCGGGCTCTATCGTTGAACTGGTGGGCTCGGTGGTCAAGGTTGGCAATACCAGCCTGCAGGTGCAGGTGGACGTGTTTGTCGAGAACATGTACCTGGACGGCCGCGAGCGGGCGATTCACGGTGTCTTCAGCTTCGTCGCCATCGATGAGGACAAGCGCCCTGTGCCCGTTTTGCCCCAGGCCTGAGCTTTTCCTGCACCGGCCTCTTCGCGGCTGAAGCCGCTCCCACAGGGGTAAAACAATTCCTGATCTTGTGGCAAACCCTGTGGGAGCGGCTTTAGCCGCGAGGAGGCCAGTACAGACAACCTGTCAGCTGCTGTGAAACACTAAGCCAACGTCCAACACCCAGCAGCCCCGAATGCCCGCCCTAGACCACCCCCTGATCGACCAGTTTCTCGACGCCCTGTGGCTTGAAAAAGGCCTGTCCGACAACACCCGCGTGTCTTATCGCAGCGATCTGGCGCTGTTTAATGGCTGGCTGCAGGAGCATTCGGTTTCCCTGCCCGACGCCGGCCGTGACCTGATCCTCGACCACCTCGCCTGGCGCCTCGATCAGGGCTATAAGCCACGCTCCACGGCGCGCTTTCTGTCCGGCCTGCGGGGTTTCTTCCGCTACCTGCTGCGCGAGAAGCTGGTGGCGATTGACCCGACCCTGCAGGTCGAGATGCCGCAACTGGGCAAGCCGCTGCCCAAGTCGTTGTCCGAAGCTGACGTTGAAGCCTTGCTGCAGGCCCCGGACCTGGGTGAAGCCATCGGCCAGCGTGACCGCGCCATGCTCGAAGTGCTGTATGCCTGCGGTCTGCGTGTCACCGAACTGGTCAGCCTGACCCTTGACCAGATCAACCTGCGCCAAGGTGTGCTTCGGGTGATGGGCAAGGGCAGCAAAGAGCGCCTGGTGCCCATGGGCGAAGAGGCAGTAGTGTGGCTGGAGCGCTACCAGCGCGATGGCCGCGCCGAGTTGCTCAATGGCCGCCCCAGCGACGTGCTGTTCCCCAGCCAGCGCGGCGAACAGATGACCCGCCAGACCTTCTGGCACCGCATCAAGCACCATGCCCGGGTGGCAGGTATCGACAAACCGCTGTCGCCACACACGCTGCGCCATGCCTTTGCCACTCACCTGCTCAACCATGGGGCCGACCTGCGCGTGGTCCAGATGCTGCTCGGCCACAGCGACCTCTCGACCACTCAGATCTACACCCACGTGGCCAAAGCCCGCCTGCAGCAGTTGCATGCACAGCACCACCCACGTGGATGAATGTTTTTCATGTTCCGCCGACTGGTCCTTGCAAGCCCCTTCACCGGTGGTGTGATGTGGTAGGCTTGGGCGGTTTGCACCAAGGGCCGCACGGCCACCGCGTATTTTCCGCAGGTGGCGCCCTCCGGCCCCTGTCCGCCTTCAGGAGTTCCCATGCGCGTGACCCAGTTTTTCGCCGCCGCCGCGTTGGCGCTGGCCAGTACCTTTGCCGTTGCCGCGGCAACCGACAGCAATGCCGTGGCCGAGCAGGCCATCCGCAAATCGCTGCAGAACCTCGAGCTGGAAGTACCAGTAGAAAGCGTGGCCAGCAGCCCGCTCAACGGCCTGTATGAAGTCAAGCTGCAGGGCGGCCGCGTGTTGTATGCCAGCGCCGACGGCCAGTTCGTGATGCAGGGCTACCTGTTCCAGATCCAGGACGGCAAGCCGGTCAACCTCACCGAGAAGACCGAACGCCAAGGGGTTGCCAAACTCATCAACGGCATTCCAGCCGCCGAGATGGTGGTTTATCCTGCCAAAGGCGAGACCAAGTCGCACATCACCGTGTTCACCGACACCACCTGCCCGTATTGCCACAAATTGCACGCCGAAGTGCCCGAGTTGAACCGTCGCGGTATCGAAGTGCGCTATGTCGCCTTCCCGCGCCAAGGGCTCGGCTCGCCGGGTGACCAGCAGTTGCAGGCGGTGTGGTGCTCCAGTGACCGCCGCGGGGCGATGGACAAGATGGTCGAAGGTGAAGAGATCAAGGCCGCCAAGTGCGCCAACCCGGTCGGCAAGCAATTCCAGCTGGGCCAGTCGATCGGCGTCAACGGCACGCCGGCTATCGTCCTCGAAAGCGGCCAGGTCATTCCG
Organism: Pseudomonas sp. PvP089; assembly: GCF_017875165.1. Lineage (NCBI taxonomy): Bacteria > Pseudomonadati > Pseudomonadota > Gammaproteobacteria > Pseudomonadales > Pseudomonadaceae > Pseudomonas > Pseudomonas sp. PvP089. The sequence goes on along the minus strand of NZ_JAGGME010000001.1, from coordinate 5,180,533 downwards.
GGCTACCAGCCGGCACCGCAGGTCGCCAAGCTGGCACTTGCCAAGTAATCCAATTCAGTACGCCGTCGTCATGGGGTGACGGCATGTTTCACGGTCGGCGAAGGTGTCGGCCGTTCAATGGGGAGTTCACAGTGAAACCGGTCAAAGTAGGCATCTGTGGGTTGGGGACCGTCGGTGGCGGAACCTTCAATGTACTTCAGCGCAACGCCGAGGAGATTGCCCGCCGTGCCGGGCGCGGTATTGAAGTGGCCCAGATCGCCATGCGCTCGCAGAACCCGAACTGCCAGATTACCGGTACCCCCATTACCGCTGACGTGTTCGAAGTTGCGAGCAACCCGGAGATCGATATCGTCATCGAGCTGATCGGTGGCTACACCATCGCCCGTGATCTGGTGCTCAAGGCCATCGAAAACGGCAAGCATGTGGTCACCGCCAACAAGGCGCTGATTGCCGTGCATGGTAACGAAATTTTTGCCAAGGCCCGCGAAAAGGGCGTGATCGTCGCCTTCGAAGCGGCCGTGGCGGGTGGCATCCCGGTGATCAAGGCCATCCGCGAAGGCCTGTCGGCCAACCGTATCAACTGGCTGGCCGGCATCATCAACGGCACCGGCAACTTCATCCTCACCGAAATGCGTGAGAAGGGCCGTGCCTTCCCGGACGTGCTGGCCGAAGCCCAGGCGCTGGGTTACGCCGAAGCCGACCCGACCTTCGACGTCGAAGGCATCGATGCCGCGCACAAGCTGACCATCCTGGCGTCGATCGCTTTCGGCATTCCGCTGCAGTTTGACAAGGCCTACACCGAAGGCATCACCCAGCTGACCACCGCTGACGTGAACTACGCCGAGGCCCTGGGTTACCGCATCAAGCACCTGGGCGTGGCGCGCCGCACCGCCGAAGGCATCGAGCTGCGCGTGCACCCGACGCTGATCCCGGCCGACCGCCTGATCGCCAACGTCAACGGTGTGATGAACGCCGTCATGGTCAACGGTGATGCTGCCGGTTCCACCTTGTATTACGGTGCTGGCGCCGGCATGGAGCCCACCGCTTCGTCGGTGGTCGGCGACCTGGTCGATGTGGTCCGCGCCATGACCTCCGACCCGGAAAACCGCGTACCGCACCTGGCCTTCCAGCCAGACTCGCTGTCGGCCCACCCGATCCTGCCGATCGAAGCCTGCAAAAGCGCCTACTACCTGCGCATCCAGGCCAAGGATCACCCAGGCGTACTGGCCCAGGTGGCCAGCATCCTGTCGGAGCGTGGCATCAACATCGAGTCGATCATGCAGAAGGAAGCCGAGGAGCAGGACGGCCTGGTGCCAATGATCCTCCTGACCCACGGCGTGGTCGAGCAGAGCATCAACGACGCCATCGTCGCCCTGGAAGCCCTGCAGGACGTGGTCGGCAAGGTCGTGCGCATCCGCGTCGAACAGCTCAACTAACAAACGAGTGCCGTCGGGCCGCCAGTGCGGCCCCGGCCCCAGCATTGAAGGTTTGCACCCATGCGCTATATCAGTACCCGCGGCCAGGCACCGGCCCTGAATTTCGAAGACGTGCTGCTGGCTGGCCTGGCCAGTGACGGCGGCCTGTACGTCCCCGAGAACCTGCCACGCTTTACCCAGGAAGAAATCGCCTCGTGGGCTGGCCTGCCGTACCACGAGCTGGCCTTCCGTGTGATGCGCCCGTTTGTTGAAGGCAGCATCGCCGACGCCGACTTCAAGAAGATCCTCGAAGAAACCTACGGCGAGTTCGCTCACGCTGCGGTCGCCCCGCTGCGTCAGCTGAACAGCAACGAGTGGGTGCTGGAGCTGTTCCACGGCCCGACCCTGGCGTTCAAGGACTTCGCCCTGCAACTGCTTGGCCGTCTGCTTGACCACGTGTTGGCCAAGCGTAACGAGCGCGTAGTGATCATCGGTGCCACCAGCGGTGATACCGGTTCCGCCGCCATCGAAGGCTGCCGCCGTTGCGACAACGTCGACATCTTCATCCTGCACCCGCACCAGCGCGTGTCTGAAGTGCAGCGCCGCCAAATGACCACCCTCTTCGGCGACAACATCCACAACATCGCCATCGAAGGCAACTTCGATGACTGCCAGGAAATGGTCAAGGCCAGCTTCGCTGACCAGTCGTTCCTCAAGGGCACCCGCCTGGTGGCAGTCAACTCGATCAACTGGGCGCGCATCATGGCCCAGATCGTCTACTACTTCCATGCAGCCCTGCAGTTGGGTGGCCCGGCGCGTTCGGTGGCATTCTCGGTGCCAACCGGCAACTTCGGCGATATCTTCGCCGGTTACCTGGCGCGCAACATGGGCCTGCCGGTCAGCCAGCTGATCGTCGCCACCAACCGCAACGACATCCTGCACCGCTTCATGAGCGGCAATCAGTACGTCAAGGAAACCCTGCACGCGACCCTGTCGCCGTCGATGGACATCATGGTCTCGTCCAACTTCGAGCGCCTGCTGTTCGACCTGCACGGTCGCAACGGTGGGGCGATTGCCGAGCTGATGGACAGCTTCAAACAAGGTGGCGGCTTCAGCGTCGAGCAAGGCCGCTGGACCGAAGCCCGCAAGCTGTTCGACTCGCTGGCCGTGAGTGACGAGCAGACTTGCGAGACCATTGCCGAGGTCTTCGCCGCCACCGGTGAAGTGCTCGACCCGCATACCGCGATCGGGGTCAAGGCTGCCCGTGAGTGCCGCCGTAGCCTGGATACGCCAATGGTGGTGCTGGGTACCGCGCACCCGGTCAAGTTCCCGGAAGCGGTAGAGAAGGCGGGTGTAGGCAAGGCGCTGGAACTGCCGGCGCACCTCAGCGACTTGTTCAGCCGTGAAGAGCGTTGCACGGTGCTGGCCAATGACCTGAAAGCAGTCCAGGGCTTTGTCAGCCAGCACGGTAACCGCGGCAAGCCGCTGTAACTGCGTTGTCTTCTGGGGCCGCAACGCGGCCCCAGAAGCTCGGAATCTTCCCTCAAGCGTTTCAGAATAGTCCTATTCAGGCGCCTCAACGCGTAGCCTAAATTAGCCGGTCCTCTCACCAGGAGCGGCATATGCACCAGCCCTACGTGTTGATCCACCAGGCTCGCCCATCACACCAGATCATCCTGCACCAGGCCCTCAATGCCCAAGGCATGTTCAACGTGCGCATCAGCGCAAACGCAACCGACCTGGACGCCTGCCTGGCCGCTGAACGTGGGCCCGATCTGCTGATTCTTGACCATGCCATGCCAACCCGGGCGGGCCTTGCCTTGCTCGCACGGCAGCATCGATCACGTGCGCTGTTGTTCGTCGGCCAAGCCACTCCCAAACACCAGGACCTTGCTCAGGCGGCAAGAAACCGGGGCCTTTGGGTGCTTGCCGAACTCCCCTGGCCGCTTTCTACCACACGCCTGCAGCGTGCCTTGCAAGCGCTGCAAGCCCGCCCGTGGCGGCGTATTCAAACTGTCACGTCTGCCACGCATGCTCACTGAAACTGCGCGGCATGACGAACTTTGCGCTGCGCTTGTTGGTCAGTTCCTTTAGATCCCACCACGCAGCGAGTGACCCGGATGGAAAGAATCTGCAAACTGCTCAACGAAGCCCTGACGCCTTACCAGGCCCAGCTCGGCGTTGCTGATGCCAGCGGTAATCGCCAATTGACCCTGCACGACCGTGTCGCCGGCATTACGCTACGGCGCACGGTCAGCGAGCGTCAGTTGCAAGAGCAGCGCCTGTTGATCGATCTGGTAGATGGCCTGCACCGTGACTTGCAGATCGCCGAAGGGCGTTTGCAGCCCTGTGTGATCGCGGCGCTGCAGCAGCGTCAGGAACCGAGGGGAACCTTTGCCTGAGTAGCTCATCAGACAGTGTAAGGGTAGCCAGCCAGTGCTTTGCTCCGGTGCTGGCAAGGCTACCTCGGGAAGCCTCAATGGCTTTCGCTTGGCCCCGGGCGTCTTCCCCAGCGTCCGGGGTTTCTTTTTTCCGGGCAGGCTTTTACAGGGCCCAGGCATGCTGATCAACCGGCTATTGGTCTTCGAAGAAGTGCTTGCTTTCTTCCAGGTAGTCTTCATGCAGCGCCGGGTCCAGCCAGCGCGCATACCACTGTGGCAACACATTCCGGCGCAGTGCAGGCAAGAGCTGGTCGATATGCGCGATCGCTGCGCGCCCTAGCGGGCTGTCCGAGCAACCTACATGCAAAAACTGGTAGCGCGCCACCCCCTGCACAGGATGAAACTGGTAATCCGCCAGTGAGCCCCCTTGCTGCTGAATCAGATAACGCACTTCCGGCCAGTACCCGAGCACCATGCGCAGGCGCCCCAGCTGTTGCATCTGCAGCAGGTTGGCGGTGGCATCATTGCCGTAATGGCGGCTGAGCACGCTGTCGGGCAACTGGCGCAGGATGGCGTCAATCTGGGTGCCGTAGCTGCGCTCGGCAACAATTCCGAGCTTCAGCGAGTCGTTGCTCAGCAGGCCATGCAGGTCTACCTGCTGCCCGTCGAGGTAGGGTGCCACCAGCGCCTGGTTTTCCTGGCGCAGCACCAGGCCACCGCTGAGCACGCCCAGCGATGGCATGGAAAAGCGCACATATTCGGCACGTTCCGCGGTCCATAGCAGTGTCGGGTCGCAGGTGAAGCTGTTGCGGTCTTGCAGCATCTGGATGCCGCGGGCGCGGTTGACCCGTACGATGCTGTGGTCGTATTCAGGCATCTGCCCGATGAGTAGCGGCAACAACTGGTCGATTACCCCTTGGCCTTTTTCCGTGCCGTGAAAAATGGTAAAGGGCGGCAGGTCACGTACCAGCCAGACGATGCGTTCTTTGGCACTGACCGGCTGCAGGAGCAATGCGGGCAGTAGCCCGCACAGCAGGATCAGGTGGCGTAACCCGCGGGCAGCGCGCATGGGCGAGGGCGGCGGCAGGCGTCAGACCGCGCCGGCTTCGCGCAGGCCGGCAATGGCCGCCGCGTCATAGCCCAGGCGGGTAAGCAGTGCTTCGGTATGTTCGCCCAGCGCCGGGCCGACCCACTCGGTGGAACCAGGCGTATCCGACAGCTTGGGCACGATGCCCGGCATGCGGAACGGCTTGCCGTCCGGCAGCTTGGCTTGCAAGAACATCTCCCGCGCCAGGTACTGCGGGTCCTTGAACATGTCCTCGGCCGAATAGATACGGCTGGCGGGCACTTCGGCCGTGGTCAGTACCTGCATCAATTGCTCCAGGGGCAGGCTGTTGGCCCAGCGGTCGATCACCCCGTACAGTTCGTCTCGGCGCAGGTCACGGCCATCGTTGCTGGCCAAGGTCGGGTCTTCTGCCAGGTCGGCACGGCCGATGGCCTGCATGAAGCGCTTGAAGATTGCATCGCCGTTGGCGCCGATCTGCACGTGCTTGCCGTCGGCGCTGGTATGGATCGAGGAGGGCGTGATACCCGGCATGATGTTGCCGGTGCGCTCGCGGATAAAGCCGAACACATCGAATTCCGGGACCATGCTTTCCATCATGGCGAAAATCGCCTCGTACAGCGCCACGTCCACCACCTGGCCCTGGCCGCCATTGACTTCACGGTGGCGCAGCGCCATCAGCGCGCCGATTACCCCCCACAAGGCGGCAATCGAGTCACCGATGGAAATGCCCGTGCGCACCGGCGGGCGGTCGTCGAAGCCGGTGATGTAGCGCAAACCGCCCATCGACTCGCCCACGGCGCCAAAGCCCGGCTGGTCTTTCATCGGCCCGGTCTGGCCAAAGCCCGAAAGGCGCACCATCACCAGGCCCGGGTTCAGCGCATGCAGCACATCCCAGCCCAGGCCGAGCTTTTCCAGCACGCCCGGGCGGAAGTTCTCGATCAGGATGTCGGCGTCGGCCAGCAGGCGCTTCAGAATCTCGCGGCCCTCGGGGTGCTTGAGGTTGAGGGTGAGCGATTGCTTGTTGCGCGCCTGCACGAACCACCACAGCGAAGTGCCCTCGTACAGCTTGCGCCACTTGCGCAACGGGTCGCCGCCGTCGGGGGATTCGACCTTGATCACCTCGGCGCCGAATTCGGCACAGATGCGCGAGGCAAACGGCCCGGCAATCAGGGTGCCAAGTTCGACAACTTTGAGGCCGGCGAGGGGTTTGCTGGGCGTCGACATGGGGTATCCGTGGCAGCTGGGCAGAGCCGTGGTTTTATCACACGTCGGTTTCGCCGGGTACTGCTGCGGCGCATGGAGGGAGCGGATGGGTTAGACTGTGCCACTTTTCTTTTGCACGAAGCCCGTCGACCATGGCCCAGCCGTCCACCACCTACAAGTTCGAATTGAATCTGACCGACCTTGATCGCAATGTCTACGAAAGCGTCAAGCAGACCATTGCCCGCCATCCTTCGGAAACGGAAGAGCGTATGGCGGTTCGTCTGTTGGCGTACGCGCTCTGGTACAACGAGAACTTGTCGTTTGGCCGCGGTCTTTCGGATGTCGATGAGCCGGCGCTGTGGGAAAAGAGCCTGGATGATCGCGTGTTGCACTGGATCGAAGTTGGCCAGCCAGACGCCGACCGCCTGACCTGGTGCTCGCGCCGTACCGAACGCACCAGCCTGCTGGCCTATGGCAGCCTGCGTGTGTGGGAAGGCAAGGTGGTAGGTGCCGTGAAGAACCTGAAAAACCTGAACATCGCTGCCGTGCCTCAGGAGGTGCTGGAGACGCTGGCTACCGATATGCCGCGCAGCATCAAGTGGGACGTGATGATCAGTGAAGGTACGGTGTTCGTGACCGATGACCGTGGCCAGCACGAGGTGCAACTGCAGTGGCTGCTCGGTGAGCGTGGCTGAAGCGACCTATGCGTATCGAACCTCGCCCCCTGCCGCCGACACTGCCATTTCTGGGTAACTTGCCACCCTTGCTGACCCGTCTGTACGCCGCGCGCGGCGTACAGTGCGAGGCCGAGCTCGACAAAAGCCTGGCGCGCCTGCTGCCGTACCAGCAACTCAAGGGCATCGAGGCCGGTGTCGACCTGCTGGTCGAGGCGCTGGACCAGCGCCAGCGCATTCTTATCGTTGGCGATTTCGATGCCGATGGCGCCACGGCCAGCACCGTCGGGGTGCTGGGCCTGCGGCTGCTGGGTGCGGCCCACGTCGATTACCTGGTGCCCAACCGCTTCGAATACGGCTATGGCCTGACCCCGGAAATCGTCGAGGTGGCGCTGCAGCGTCAGCCGCAACTGCTGATCACCGTGGACAATGGTATTTCCAGCGTCGAGGGTGTGGCGGCAGCCAAGGCCGCCGGGCTCAAGGTGCTGGTCACTGACCACCACCTGCCAGGCCAGCAACTGCCCGATGCCGACGCTATCATCAACCCCAACCAGCCTGGCTGTACGTTCCCGAGCAAGGCGCTGGCCGGGGTAGGGGTGATCTTCTATGTGCTGATGGCCCTGCGCGCGCGCCTGCGCAGCCTGGGGCGCTATGAGACGCAAGCACAGCCGAACATCGGCGAGCTGCTCGACCTGGTCGCGTTGGGCAGCGTTGCCGACGTGGTACCGCTGGATGCCAACAACCGCATCCTGGTGCATCAGGGCCTTGAGCGCATCCGCGCCGGTCGCGCCCGCCCAGGGCTTAAAGCAATTCTCGAAGTGGCCCGCCGCGATCACCGGCGTATCACCTCGACTGACCTTGGCTTCATCCTCGGCCCGCGGCTGAACGCCGCCGGTCGCCTGGACGACATGAGCCTGGGCATCGAGTGCCTGCTGTGCGAAGACGCGGCGCTGGCCCAGGACATGGCCCAGCAGCTTGACGAGTTGAACCAGGACCGCAAGTCCATCGAGCAGGGCATGCAACGCGAGGCCCTGGCCCAGCTCAAGGACCTGCCGGTGGAGTCCATGCCGTATGGGTTGTGCCTGTTCGATGCCGACTGGCACCAGGGCGTGATCGGTATTCTGGCTTCGCGGCTGAAAGAGCGTTACCACCGGCCTACCATCGCCTTCGCCGATGCCGGTGAAGGCATGCTCAAAGGGTCGGCGCGGTCGGTACCAGGCTTCCACATCCGCGATGCACTGGATGCCGTGGCGGCGCGCCACCCACAACTGATCAGCAAGTTCGGCGGCCACGCCATGGCTGCGGGCTTATCGTTGCCTGAGGGTAATTTCCCGGCCTTTGCCGAGGCGTTTGACGAAGAAGTGCGTCGCCAGCTGCGCGAAGAAGACCTGACCGGCCGGCTGTTGTCCGACGGCAACCTGGCCGTGGAGGAATTCCACCTCGACCTGGCCAAGGCCCTGCGCCACGCCGGGCCCTGGGGCCAGCATTTCCCCGAGCCGCTGTTCCACGGCGTGTTCCAGTTGGTGGAGCAGCGGGTGGTGGGCGAGCGGCACCTGAAGGTGGTGCTCAAGAGCGAATGTGGCTCGGTGCGACTGGATGGCATTGCCTTCGGCGTCGACCGCGAAGTGTGGCCGAACCCGACCGTGCGCTGGGTCGAACTGGCGTACAAGCTGGATGTGAACGAGTTTCGTGGCAACGAAAGTGTGCAGTTGATGATTGCCCACATGGAGCCGCGCTGACGGGGTCGCTGGGCTTGCCTTGAGTTGTTTGGTGTGGCGGAAATCGAGCGCCGCCCGCGCGGCGCATCGCGACGCAAGGCCGCTCCCACATTTGTTGCAACGTGCCAAACCTGCAAGGCCATGGTTGCGCGCCTTGTTGGTCTGACGATGCCTGTGCGCTGACGCTGTTATCGCTCCACCAGCCTTCCGTCATGCGCCAAGGCTGACAACCATGGCCTCACAGACATGGCCACGTTGCAACAAATGTGGGAGCGGCCTTGCGTCGCGATGCGCCGCGCGGGCGGCGCTCGATCTCACCGGCGACATCACTTTCGAGCCTGACACCCGCACCCCACCCGCACCCCACCCAAAATCCCATGGAACCTCCCCCCCACCCATTCTGGTCTAGTCTGAAGTTATGACCGGACCTGGGCCAGGGACGTGCAATTGAGTGCCCGGGCCGGATCACCATTGGAGTTCTTGGGAGGTGCCCTCATGAGCCTGCTGCTCGAGCCTTACACCCTGCGTCAGCTGACCCTGCCCAACCGCATCGCCGTATCGCCGATGTGCCAGTATTCCGCCATCGATGGCCTGGCCAACGACTGGCACCTTGTCCATTTAGGCAGCCGTGCGGTGGGTGGCGCGGGTTTGGTGATCACGGAAGCCGTGGCGGTTACTGCCGATGGCCGCATCACCGCCGAAGACCTCGGCCTGTGGGACGATGCCCAGATTGCACCGCTGCAACGCATCACCCGTTTCATTACCGCTCAGGGGGCCGTGCCGGGCATACAATTGGCGCACGCCGGGCGCAAGGCCAGTACCTACCGCCCATGGCTGGGCAAACAGGGCAGTGTGAAAGTCGAAGAGGGAGGCTGGCAGCCAGTAGGCCCATCGAGGATCGCCTTCGACCCGCAACACACACCGCCACACGAGCTGACCCAGGACGAGATCCAGGGCGTAATCGCGGCCTTTGTCGCCTCGACTGAGCGCGCCTTGAAGGCCGGTTTCAAGGTGGTCGAAATACACGCCGCCCATGGTTACCTGCTGCATCAGTTCCTGTCACCGTTGAGCAACCAGCGCCGCGACGAGTACGGCAGTTGCTTTGAAAACCGTATCCGCCTGACCCTGCAGGTGGTCGAGGCCGTGCGCACGGTGTGGCCTGCCGAATTGCCGCTATTGGTGCGGGTTTCGGCAACCGATTGGGTCGAGGATGGCTGGAATCCGGATGAAACCGTCGAACTGGCTCGTCGCTTGCGAGGGTTGGGTGTGGACCTTATCGATGTGTCCTCTGGGGGCACCTCGGTAAACGCCGAGATCCCCACCGGCCCCGGCTACCAGACCCGCTTCGCCGAACGTGTGCGCAAGGAATCGGAAATTGCCACCGGCACCGTGGGCATGATCACCGAACCGGCCCAGGCCGAACACATTCTGCGCACTGGCCAGGCCGACCTCATCTTCCTCGCCCGCGAACTGCTGCGCGACCCGTACTGGCCACTGCACGCCGACGACGACCTGGGCGGCAACAAGGCCACCTGGCCTGCGCAGTACCAGCGCGCGACCAGCCGCGCCAACCCGATTCACGAGTCCGATTTGCGCGACTAGCGTACCGGCCTGCGGGTGATTTGCGAAATTTTGTGCAGGGCAGAAATCGAGCGCCGCCCGCGCGGCGCTCGATCTCGTAGGCGCCACAACTCTAACGACAGACTCCAACGCTTTCCTCAATGCTTGATCATCACATGCCGCACGCAGGTGTAGTCCTCCAGCCCATACATCGACATATCCTTCCCATACCCTGAATGCTTCTGCCCGCCATGGGGCATTTCGCTGACCAGCATGAAGTGGGTATTCACCCAGGTGCAGCCGTACTGCAAGCGCGCCGCCAGGCGGTGGGCGCGGCCGGTGTCGCGGGTCCACACCGATGAGGCAAGGCCGTAGTTGGAGTCGTTGGCCCATTCCAGCGCCTGCGCTTCGTCTTTAAAGCGCGTGACCGAGACCACTGGGCCGAATACTTCGTTGCGCACGATCTCGTCGTCCTGCAGGGCGTCGGCCAGCACGGTCGGCTCGAAGTAGAAACCATTGCCCTCAATCGCCTTGCCACCCGTCACCAGGCGAATGTGCGGTTGGGCGATGGCCCGCTGCACCAGCCCGGCGACCTTGTCGCGGTGCTGGGCACTGATCAGCGGCCCCAGTTCGGTGCCCTCGGCCTCCTGCAGGCCAGGTTTCAGGCTCGCTACTGCTGCACCCAGGCCCTCGACGAAGCGCTCGTAGATACCGTCCTGCACATAAAGGCGACAGGCTGCGGTGCAGTCCTGGCCGGCGTTGTAGAAGCCGAACGTGCGGATGCCGTCGATGGCGGCGTCGATGTCAGCATCATCAAACACCAGCACAGGCGCCTTGCCACCCAGCTCCATGTGCATGCGTTTCACGCTGTCGGCGGTGGCGCTGATGATGTGCGCGCCCGTGGGGATGGAGCCTGTCAGCGACACCATGCGCACCTTGGGATGGCTGACCAGCGGGTTGCCGACGGTCTGGCCGCGGCCAAAGAGAATGTTCAGCACGCCCGGCGGCAGCAGGTCCTGGGCCAGTTCACCCAGTCGCAAGGCGGTCAGCGGGGTCAGTTCGGAGGGTTTGATCACCACCGTGTTGCCGGCTGCCAAGGCCGGCGCGATCTTCCAGGCCAGCATCATCAACGGGTAGTTCCAGGGTGCGATGGAGGCCACCACACCCAACGGGTCGCGACGGATCATCGAGGTGTGGCCCGGCAGATATTCGCCGGCCGCCGAGCCGCCCAGGCAGCGCGCCGCACCGGCAAAGTAGCGGAACACATCGGCAATCGCCGGGATTTCGTCGTTCAGCGCCGCGCTGAGGGGCTTGCCGCAGTTCTGCGATTCCAGCCGGGCCAGTTCATCGCCATGGGCTTCGATGGCGTCCGCCAGCGCCAGCAAGGTTTGCGAGCGGTCCTTGGGGCTGGTTTGCGACCAGCTGTCGAAGGCTTGGTCGGCGGCGCGCACGGCGCTGTCCACCTGGGCCTCGGTGGCTTCGTTGATTTGCGCCAGGGCCGTACCCAGCGCCGGGTTGAGCACGGTCCAGGCCGGGCCTTGACCTGCGACCAGCTGGCCATTGATCAGCATCTGCGTTTGCATCGGGGGCTCCTCCAGTGTCATTTGCCACTGCCCGCGACGCTCTCGCCGCCGCGGGTCAGGTAATAGGCGCCAAGGATTGGCAGCATGGTCACCAGCATCACCAGCATGGCGACCACGTTGGTCACCGGCACGTCGCGCGGTCGGCTCAGCTGGTTGAGCAGCCAGATCGGCAGGGTGCGTTCGTGGCCGGCGGTGAAGGTGGTGACGATGATTTCATCGAACGACAGGGCAAAAGCCAGCATGCCGCCGGCCAGCAGCGCCGAGCCGAGGTTGGGCAGGATGATGTAGCGGAAGGTCTGCCAGCCATCGGCGCCCAGGTCCATCGACGCTTCGATCAGGTTTTGCGAGGTGCGCCGCAGGCGGGCGATCACGTTGTTGTAGACAATCACCACGCAGAACGTGGCGTGGCCGACCACGATGGTGAACACCCCGGGCTCTATCCCCAAGGTCTTGAACGCCGAGAGCAGGGCGATGCCGGTGATGATGCCGGGCAAGGCAATGGGCAGGATCAGCATCAGCGAAATGCTCTCTTTGCCGAAGAAGTTGCGCCGATACAGTGCGACTGACGCCAGTGTGCCGAGCACCAGGGCAATCAGCGTGGCCAGGCAGGCCACCTGCAGCGACAGCTTGATCGCCTCCAGCACATCGGGCCGGGCGAAGGCCACACCAATCCATTTCAGGGTGAAGCCCTTGGGCGGGAAGCTGAATGCCGCGTCTTCGGTGTTGAAGGCGTACAGGAAGATGATCAGGATCGGGAAATGCAGGAACAGCAGCCCGCCCCAGGCCGCCAGGCGCAGCCCTGTAGACGCTTTTTCAGAGTGCATCGAAGGCCCCCAGGCGCTTGACGATGGACAGGTACACCGCAATCAGCACGATGGGCACCAGGGTGAACGCGGCGGCCATCGGCATGTTGCCGATCGCCCCTTGCTGGGCATAGACCATGCTGCCGATGAAGTAGCCGGGCGGGCCGACCAGCTGCGGCACGATGAAGTCACCCAGGGTTAGCGAGAAGGTGAAGATCGAGCCGGCGGCGATGCCCGGGATCGACAGCGGCAGGATCACTTGCAAAAAGGTTTGCCCAGGCCGTGCGCCAAGGTCTGCCGAGGCTTGCAGCAGCGAAGGCGGCAGGCGCTCCAGCGCGGCCTGGATCGGCAGGATCATGAACGGCAGCCAGATGTACACGAATACCATGAAGCGCCCCAGGTGGGAGGTCGACAGCGTGCTGCCGCCCACACCGGGCACGGCCAGCAGCGCTTGCAGCAGGCCATCCAGGTGCAACTGCTGGACAAACCACTGGGCCACGCCGCCCTTGGCCAGCAGCAGGGTCCAGGCGTAGGTCTTGACGATGTAGCTGGCCCACATCGGCATCATCACCGCGATGTAGAAAAATGCCTTGGTCTTGCCGCTGGTATAGCGCGCCATGTAATAGGCGATGGGGAAGGCCAGTACCGCGCTGGCCAGCGACACTGCCACCGCCATGCCCAGGGTGCGCAGAATGATGTCGAAGTTCGACGGGTTGAACAGCGCGGCGAAGTTGCCCAGGGTCAGGTCCGGGGTCACCGCCATGGTGAAGTCGTCGAAGGTATAGAAGCCTTGCCACAGCAAGTTCAGCAACGAGCCCAGGTAGATTGCGCCGAACCAGGTCAGCGGGGGTATGAGCAGCAGTGCCAGGTAAAGGTTTGGGCGCCGGTACAGCAGGTTGGCCAGGCTGCGCAGTGTGCTCATTTCAGTGGGCCTCGTTTTCCTGCAGCACCGTCATGGCCTCGCGGGGCCAGTGTGCCCGCACCCGTTGCCCGGGCTGCCAGGGGTGGGCTTGTGCTTGCCAGCGGTCGTTGGCCTGGCTTACCGCCAACAGCTGGCCACTGTCCAGTTGCAGCTCGTAGCGGGTGGCGCTGCCCTGGTACTGGATATCGCGCAACAGGCCGCTTACCTGCACTTCGTGGCTGGTCACCACAAGGTCGCCCAGGCGGATGTGCTCGGGGCGGATGGAGAAGGGCGCCGGGCTGCCGTTGAGCTGCATGGCCAGCTCGCCACGCACTACGTTGGACGTGCCGACGAATTCTGCGACGAAGGGGGTGGCGGGCTTCATGTACAGGTTGCGCGGTGTGTCGACCTGTTCGATACGGCCGCGGTTGAACACCGCGACCCGGTCGGACATCGACAGGGCCTCGGTCTGGTCGTGGGTGACGAAGATGAAGGTGATGCCCAGCTGGCGTTGCAGCTTTTTCAGCTCGCCCTGCATCTGTTCGCGCAACTTAAGGTCCAGTGCGCCCAGCGGCTCATCCAGCAGCAGTACCCGTGGGCGGTTGACCAGGGCGCGGGCCAGGGCCACGCGCTGGCGCTGGCCGCCAGACAGCTGCGCTGGCTTGCGCGCGCCATAGCCGGCCAGGGCCACCATGGCCAATGCTTCTTCGGCGCGATTGTGGCGTTCGGCCTTGGCCACGCCTTTTACCTTCAGGCCGTAGGCGATGTTGTCCAGGACATTCATGTGCGGGAACAGGGCGTAGTCCTGGAACACGGTGTTGACGTCGCGCAGGTAGGGCGGCACCCCAGCGGCCTCGACACCGTGGATGCGGATCGAGCCGCTGGTGGGTTGCTCGAAGCCGGCGATCAGGCGCAGGCAGGTGGTCTTGCCCGAACCTGAAGGGCCGAGCATGGAGAAGAACTCGCCATCGATGATGTCGATGCTGACCTGGTCGACGGCCTTGACCTCGCCGAAGGTGCGGCAAACCTGGGTGAACTGGACGGCTAGGGGCATGCGTGGGCTCCGGACATCGATGTTTCTCCTGTTCCGGCCCCTTCGCGGGCAAGCCCGCTCCTACAGGCGGTGATCAGCCTGTGGGAGCGGGCTTGCCCGCGAAGGGGCTAGTACAGGCATTCAGGCAACCTCAGCGCCCACCCATGATCGCAATGTAATCCTGGGTCCAGCGGCTATACGGCACGAACTTGCCCCCCTGGGCCTGCGGGGTCTTCCAGAAGGCAATCTTGTCGAAATTGTCGAAACCGTTGGTCTTGCAACCTTCGGCCCCCAACAGTTCGCTGCCGGTGCATGCCGCCGGCACCGCCGGCAACGAGCCGAACCAGGCCGCCACATCACCTTGCACCTTCGGCTGCAATGACCAATCCATCCACTTGTAGGCGCAGTTGGGGTGCTTGGCTTCGCTGTGCAGCATGGTGGTGTCGGCCCAGCCGGTCGCGCCTTCCTTGGGAATGGTCGAGGCCACCGGCTGGTTTTCGCCCTTCAGGCCATTGACCATGTAACCCCAGGAGCTGGAGGCGACAACGCCTTCGTTCTTCACATCACTCATCTGCACCGTGGCGTCATGCCAGTAACGATGGATCAGCGGTTGCTGCTGGCGCAGCAGTTCCAGCACGGCCTTGTATTGCTCCTCGTTCAGCTCGTAGGGGTCCTTGATGCCCAGTTCGGGCTTGGTGGACTTCAGGTACAGCGCCGCGTCGGCGATATAGATCGGCCCGTCGTAGGCCTGCACGCGGCCCTTGTTGGGCTTGCCGTCGGGCAGGTTCTGCGGCTCGAACACCACACCCCAGCTGGTGGGGGCCTGCTTGAAGGTATTGGTGTTGTAAAGCAGCACGTTCGGCCCCCACTGGTATGGCGTGCCGTACACTTGATTGTCGACCACGTACCAGCCACCGTTCTGCAGGCGCGGGTCGATGTTCTTCCAGTTGGGGATCAGGGCGGTGTTGATCGGCTGCACGCGCTTGCCCACGATCAGCCGCAGCGAGGCATCGCCCGAGGCGGTGACCAGGTCATAACCGCCCTTGGTCATCAGGCTGACCATCTCGTCCGAGGTGGCGGCGGTCTTCACACTGACCTTGCAGCCGGTTTCCTTCTCGAAGCCGGTCACCCAGTCGTAGGCCTTGTCGCTTTCACCGCGCTCGATATAGCCGGGCCAGGCGACGATATCCAGGCGCCCCTCGCCAGGCCCCAGGGCCTTGGGCGGTTCGGCAGCCTGCAGGCTGGCGCTGGCCAGCACGGCACCGGTCATGGCGCCGAGCAATGCGGTCTTGTGCACTGACATGGTGTTCCCTCTTTTTGGAGATCTTGTTCGGGGCAGTCATCAAGCAAGCCGTGAAGCAATTGTTATAAGCGTAGTGCGATCGCGCGAGGTATTGGCGATATCGAGTCTAGTTGGCTTTTTGCCAGCCAATGCAACATCCGGAAGCAAATCCGCGATGGCGTGCGTTCGGGCAAGCCTTACTCTGGCGGTTGAATCTTCTTGCGTGGAGACACATGAATGAACACTCGGGGCTTGCTTGATCAACTCCTCAAATCCGGCCAGCAGATGCTCGAAAAACAGGGGGGCGCCAACACGTCCAGCAGCGCTGGCGGTGGGCTTGGCGGGCTGTTGTCCGGTGCCGGTGGCGGCCTGTTGGGTGGCGGCGCTCTGGGCTTGTTGCTGGGCAGCAAGAAAGCCCGAAAATACGGCGGCAAAGCCCTGACCTATGGTGGCCTGGCCGCGCTGGGAGTGCTCGCCTACAAAGCCTACGGCAACTGGCAGGCCAATCAGCGCGGGGCCGCAGCCGAGCCGCAAACCGTCGACCGCCTGCCGCCTGCACAGGTCGAGCAGCACAGCCAGGCGGTGCTGCGGGCGCTGGTGGCGGCGGCCAAGTCCGATGGCCATATCGACGAGCGCGAACGGGCGCTGATCGAGGGCGAGTTCACCCGCCTGGACAGCGACCGCGAGCTGCAGCACTGGCTGCACGCCGAGCTGAACAAGCCGCTGGACCCGGCCGAAGTGGCCCGCGCCGCGCAAACGCCGGAAATGGCCGCCGAGATGTACCTGGCCAGCGTGATGATGGTCGACCAGGAAAACTACATGGAACGTGCCTACCTCGACGAACTGGCCCGCCAACTGCGCCTGGACCCAGGCTTGCGTCAGGAGCTGGAAAGCCAGGTACGGCTTGCTGCGGGCCAATAACTGGGGGCTGCGTCGCAGCCCATCGCCGGCAAGCCAGCTCCCACAGGGTTATCACAACCTTCGACATTTCGCTGATACCTGTGGGAGCGGGCGTGGCCGCGAAGGGCTGCACAGCAGCCCCAGTGACATGTCCATCAGCAGGTATGCCTGTTTAGCCCTCACTTCACCCGCAAATCTGTAAGGCCTCTGGGCTATACTTCGGCGATTTTTCCCGCTCGTTGTGAATTCCTGAGGGCTGAATGTGAAAAACTGGACCTTGCGCCAACGGATCCTGGCAAGTTTCGCCGTGATCATCGCCATCATGCTGCTGATGATCGTGGCCGCCTACTCGCGGTTGGTGGCCATCGAAACTGCCGAACAGGCGGTGGGGACCGACAGCATTCCCGGGGTCTATTACAGCTCGATGATCCGCAGCGCCTGGGTCGACAGCTACGTCACCAGCCAGCAACTGGTGGGCCTGTCCAACCACCGTGAGATCACTTCAGCCGACATGGAGCTGTTCAAAAGCTTCGAAGACCGGCTCAAGCAGCACATGGCCAGCTACCAGGCTACCATCCAGGACAAGGACGACCAGACCCGCTTCGAGAGCTTCGTGCAACTGGAAGAGAACTACCTCAGGATCGTCAATCAGGTGCTGGATGCATATCGCCAGCACAACTACGCCGAAGCTGAACGGCTGATCATGGAGGTGCTGACGCCGGCCTGGGTGGAAGGGCGCAAGCACCTTAATGAAGTGATCGAATTCAATCGGGCGTCTGCCGCCTCCGCCACCAGCGAGATTGTCAGCGCCGTGAGCACGGCCAAAGGCAGCATGGTGGTTTCGCTGCTGCTGGCCATCGTCGCGGCCGCCATTTGTGGCCTGTTGCTGATGCGTGCCATCACCGCTCCCATGCAGCGCATTGTCCATGCGCTCGACAGGTTGCGCTCGGGTGACCTGAGCATGCGCCTGAGCCTGGACCGCAAGGACGAGTTCGGCGCCATCGAAAGCGGGTTCAACGAAATGGCCGAGGCACTGGCCCACCTGGTGGCACAGGCACAGCGTTCGTCGGTGCAGGTGACCACGTCGGTTACCGAAATTGCCGCCACGTCCAAGCAACAGCAGGCCACTGCCACCGAAACGGCAGCTACTACCACCGAAATCGGCGCCACCTCGCGGGAAATTGCGGCCACTTCACGTGATCTGGTGCGGACCATGACCGAAGTCACCTCCGCCGCTGATCAGGCTTCCAGCCTGGCCGGCTCCGGCCAGCAGGGGCTGGCGCGCATGGAAGAGACCATGCATCAGGTGATGGGCGCCGCCGACCTGGTCAACGCCAAGCTCGGTATCCTCAACGAGAAGGCCAGCAACATCACTCAGATGGTGGTAACCATCGTCAAGGTTGCCGACCAGACCAACCTGCTGTCGCTGAACGCCGCCATCGAAGCGGAAAAGGCCGGCGAGTACGGCCGTGGCTTTGCTGTGGTGGCCACCGAAGTGCGCCGCCTTGCCGACCAGACCGCCGTGGCCACCTACGACATCGAGCAGATGGTGCGTGAAATCCAGTCGGCGGTATCGGCCGGGGTCATGGGCATGGACAAGTTCTCCGAAGAAGTACGCCGTGGCATGTTCGAAGTGCAGCAGGTGGGCGAGCAGCTCAGCCAGATCATTCATCAGGTGCAGGCCTTGGCGCCGCGCGTGCTGATGGTCAACGAAGGCATGCAGGCCCAGGCCACCGGTGCCGAGCAGATCAACCAGGCGCTGGCCCAGCTCAGCGATGCCAGTACCCAGACCGTCGAGTCGCTGCGCCAGGCCAGTTTTGCCATTGATGAACTGAGCCAGGTGGCCGCCGGCCTGCGTGGCGGCGTGTCGCGTTTCAAAGTCTGACCGCGATGAACGACTTGCAACCGCGCGCCGCACCCGTGCACAACGTCAAGGGTGAGTTGTACCTGCAGTTTCGCCTCAGGGAGCAGCGCTTTGCCCTGAGCGTGCACGAGGTGATCGAGGTGCTGCCGCGCCAGCCGCTCAAGCCGATTGCCCAGGCACCTGCCTGGGTCGCGGGCATCCTCGCCCATCGCGGCCAACTGGTCCCGGTGATCGACCTTGCCGCGCTGAGTTTTGGCCAACCTGCGGCGCAACGCACCAGTACGCGCCTGGTGCTGGTGCACTACCGTGGCAGCCTGCAGCTTGGCCTGATCCTGGAACAGGCCACTGAAACCCTGCGTTGCCAACCCGACGAGTTCCAGCCCTATGGCGTGGACACGGGCGAAGCGCCATATCTGGGCCCGGTGCGCCAGGATGCTCTGGGCCTGCTGCAGCGCATCGAAGTCAATGACCTGCTGACCGACGCCGTGCACCAATTGCTGTACACGCAAGACCCGACAGGGATGCTTACATGAACGAGCAGCGTTTTTTCCGCTTCCTGCGTGAGCGTATCGGCCTGGACGTGGAGTCGGTGGGCGCGCCCATGGTCGAACGCGCACTGCGCCAGCGTTGCGTTGCCGTGGGCGCGGCGGACCTGGAAGATTACTGGCTGCGTCTGCAGCAGTCGACGGATGAGCAACAAGCGCTGATCGAAGCGGTGATCGTCCCGGAAACCTGGTTTTTCCGATATCCCGAATCCTTCACGGCACTGGGCAGCCTGGCCCACAAACGCCAGGCCCAACTGGCGGGCGCGCGGCCACTGCGATTGCTCAGCCTGCCTTGCTCAACCGGCGAGGAACCCTATTCGCTGGCCATGGCCTTGCTCGACGCCGGCATGGCGCCGGGCGCATTCATCATTGATGGCATGGACATCAGCCCCAACTCGGTAGCCAAGGCCGGGCAGGCTGTGTATGGCCGCAATGCTTTCCGTGGCAGCGAACTGGGCTTTCGCGAACGCTATTTCGATGCGCTGGACGAAGGCCACCGCCTGCATGAACGGGTACGCCAGCAGGTCAGCCTGCAGGTGGGCAATGTGCTTGACCCGGCGTTGGCCAGCCGCGATGGGCTGTATGACTTCGTGTTCTGCCGCAATCTGTTGATCTATTTCGACGTGCCTACCCAACAGCGTGTGTTCGAAGTGCTCAAGCGCCTGTTGCATCCACAGGGTGTGCTGTTCATCGGCCCGGCCGAAGGCAGCTTGTTGGCGCGCCTGGGCATGCGTCCGCTAGGGATCGCCCAGTCGTTTGCCTATGTGCGCCAGCAAGGTAACAGCACCCCGTTGCCGGCGACACCCGCCCAGCCCGCGAGGCGGACGCTGGCGACTTTACCCGCATCAGGTTATCCGCCGCCCGGCGTGCCGATGCGGCGCCCGCTGCGGGTGCTGCCGGCGGTGACCCGTCCTGCGCCAGCCCGTGAGCACAAGCCCGAGGCCGCCAGCGAGTTGCTGGCCAGCATTGCCCGGCTGGCCAATGCCGGCGCCAGCGAACAGGCGCGTGAAGAATGCCAGCGCTACCTGAAGCAGTATCCGCCGTCCGCCCAGGTGTACTACTGGCTGGGGCTGCTCAGTGATACCGAGGGCGATGCGCAGCAGGCGCTGACCCACTATCGCAAGGCCCTGTACCTGGAACCACAGCACCCCGAAGCGCTGGTGCACCTGGCCGCCTTGCTGGCGGCCCAGGGCGATCTGGCCGGCGCCCGGCGCCTGCAGGATCGCGCAGTGCGGGCTGGTCGGGAGCCTGAACGATGAACACTGAATCCGCGTTGCAACTGCTCGCCGAGGATGACGCGCACATCGACGACTGCTGGAACCGTATTGGCGTGCACGGCGACAAGCAGTGCCCGCTGCTGGAGCGGCATGTTCATTGCCGCAATTGCGAGGTGTATGCCGCTGCGGCTACGCGTTTGCTCGACCGCTATGCGCTGATGCCGGATCACCAGGCAGCAGCGGTACAACAGGTCGAAGAAAACACCGGCCGCTCCATGCTGCTATTTCGACTGGGCGAAGAATGGCTGGCGCTGGCCACTGCCAGCCTGGCCGAAATCGCCCCGCTACAGGCTGTGCATTCGCTGCCGCACCAGCGCTCGCGGCTGCTGCAGGGGGTTGCCAATGTGCGCGGTGCGTTGGTCCCATGCCTGTCGCTGGCTGATTTGCTGGGTGTGCAGGCCGGCACCGCCGAGCAACGGAGCGGTCGGGCCATGCCCCGCATGCTGATTCTGGCTGCCGCAGGTGGGCCTGTAGTGATGGCCGTCGAGGAAATCGACGGTATCCACCGGCTCGACCCATTGCTGCTGGGCAGCGGCCAGGACGCCTCACGCTTCACCGCTGCTGTCCTGCAGTGGCGCGGCCGCAGCGTGCGGGTGCTGGACGATCAACACCTACTGTCTGCCGTGCAGCGGAGCCTGTCATGACCCCAGAGCAAATGCGCGACGCATCGTTGCTCGAACTGTTCAGCCTGGAGGCCGAGGCGCAGACCCAGGTGCTGAGTGCTGGCTTGATGGCACTGGAACGCAACCCCACCCAGGCTGACCAGCTTGAGGCGTGCATGCGTGCTGCTCACTCGCTCAAGGGGGCCGCGCGCATCGTCGGGGTGGATGCTGGTGTCAGCGTTGCCCACGTCATGGAAGATTGCCTGGTGGCGGCGCAGGAAGGTCGGCTGCGGCTGACCGCCGAGCACATTGACACACTGTTGCAGGGGACCGACCTGCTGATGCGTATCGCCACGCCAGGCGATGCCGCGGCGCAGGCGACCTTGCCGGTGTTTCTTGCGCAGATGGCCAGCCTGCTCGACCCGGGCGCTGCGATGCCTGCACCGCCGCTGGCTGCACCCGTGGTCCCAGAGCCGCCGTTGGCAAGCTTGCCGTCTGCCCCCCCGGTATTGCCAGCCGAACCGCCGGAGTCAGAGGCAGAGCCCGAGCCGATTCTGCAGCGCAAGGCTGGCAAGCGCGCAGGCGAAGGTGCCGAGCGGGTACTGCGTGTCACCGCCGACCGCCTCAATAGTCTGCTCGACCTGTCCAGCAAGTCGCTGGTGGAAACCCAGCGGCTCAAGCCTTACCTGGCCACCCTGCAACGCCTCAAACGCATGCACGGCCAAGGCATGCAGGCGCTCGACGGCTTGCGCCTGCAACTCGAGGACAGTGGCCAGAGCAGCGAGGTGCTCGAAGCCCTGGCGCAAACCCAGCGTCTGCTGGCGGAAACCCAGCAGATCCTGCAGCAGCAGGCGGCCGACCTGGACGAGTTCGGCTGGCAGGCCAGCCAGCGTGCGCAGTTGCTGTATGACACGGCCCTGGCTTGCCGCATGCGGCCGTTTGCCGACGTGCTGACCGGGCAGAGCCGCATGGTCCGCGACCTGGGCCGTTCGCTGGGCAAGCCGGTGCGGTTAGTGGTGGAAGGGGAGAAAACCCAGGTCGATCGCGATGTGCTGGAAAAGCTCGAAGCACCGCTGACGCACCTGTTGCGCAATGCCGTCGACCACGGCATCGAATTGCCCCAGCGGCGCCTGCTGGCGGGCAAGCCCGACGAAGGCGTGATCCGCCTGCGGGCTTCGCACCAGGCCGGCATGCTCAGCCTGGAGCTGATCGACGATGGCGCCGGTATCGACCTGGAGCGCCTGCGCAGCAGCATCGTCGAGCGTGCCCTGTCGCCCGCCGACACTGTGGCGCGCATGAGCGAGGCGGAACTGCTGACGTTCCTGTTCCTGCCTGGTTTCAGCCTGCGCGACACGGTCACCGAGGTGTCCGGGCGCGGTGTGGGGCTGGATGCGGTGCAGCACATGATCCGCGAGCTGCGCGGCTCAATAGAGCTGACCCAGGTGGCGGGGCAGGGCTGCCGCTTCCACCTGCAGGTACCGCTGACCTTGTCGGTGGTACGTAGCCTGGTTGTCGAGGTGGGCGGTGAAGCCTACGCCTTCCCGCTGGCCCATATCGAACGCACGCTGGAGGTGACCGCCGAGCAGATCGTACAGATCGAAGGGCGCCAGCATTTCTGGCATGAAGGCCGGCATATCGGCCTGGTGGCAGCCAGCCAGTTGCTCAACCGCCCGGCCGGGCAAAGCGACGAAGCCAGCCTGCGCGTGGTGGTGATCCGCGAGCGCGAGCAACTGTATGGCGTGGCCGTGGAGCGGCTGGTGGGCGAGCGGGTGCTGGTGGTGATGCCACTCGACTCACGGCTGGGCAAGGTGCAGGACATTTCCTCTGGCGCTTTGCTCGATGATGGCTCGGTGGTACTGATCGTCGATGTCGAAGACTTGCTGCGCTCGGTGGAAAAACTGCTCAGCACCGGCAGCCTGGAACGCGTCGAGCGCGGCAGCAGCGGTGCCCGCGGCGTGGTCCGTAAACGCATCCTGGTGGTCGACGACTCGCTGACCGTGCGCGAGCTGCAGCGCAAGCTGCTGGGCAACCGCGGCTACGATGTGGCGGTGGCGGTAGATGGCATGGACGGCTGGAACGCCCTGCGCGGCGAGGACTTCGACCTGCTGATCACCGACATCGACATGCCGCGCATGGACGGCATCGAGCTGGTCACCCTGGTTCGCCGCGACCAGCGCCTGCAGTCGCTGCCGGTAATGGTGGTGTCCTATAAAGACCGTGAGGAAGACCGACGGCGTGGCCTGGATGCAGGCGCCGACTACTATTTGGCAAAGGCCAGTTTCCACGACGATGCGTTGCTGGATGCTGTGGTGGAGCTGATCGGAGGTGCTCAGGGATGAAGATCGCCATCGTCAATGACATGCCCATGGCCGTCGAGGCGCTGCGCCGGGCGGTCGCCCTGGAGCCTGCTCACCAGGTGGTGTGGGTGGCCAGCAACGGCGCCGAGGCGGTGCAGCGCTGCGCCGAGCAATTGCCGGACCTGATCCTGATGGACCTGATCATGCCGGTAATGGACGGCGTGGAGGCCACCCGGCGGATCATGGCCGAAACCCCGTGCGCCATCGTCATCGTCACGGTGGACCGCAAACAGAATGTGCACAGGGTGTTCGAGGCCATGGGACATGGTGCCCTCGACGTGGTCGATACCCCGGCGCTGGGCGCTGGCGATGCCCGCGAAGCGGCGGCACCGCTGCTGCGCAAGATCCTCAATATCGGCTGGTTGGTCGGCCAGCAGCGCAGCCCTGCCGCAAAGCCGGTTGCCGCGCCCGTGCGCGAGGCTTCCCAGCGTCGCGGGCTGGTGGCGATCGGCTCGTCTGCGGGTGGCCCGGCGGCCCTCGAAGTGCTGCTCAAGGGTTTGCCGGCAGCGTTTCCGGCGGCCATCGTGCTGGTCCAGCATGTGGACCAGGTGTTTGCCGCAGGGATGGCCGAATGGCTCAGCAGCGCAGCAGGCCTGCCGGTGCGCCTGGCCCGCGAAGGCGAGCCGCCGCAGCCGGGCCAGGTGTTGCTGGCAGGCACCAACCACCACATTCGCCTGCTACAGAATGGCCAACTGGCCTACACTGCCGAGCCTGTCAATGAAATCTATCGGCCATCGATCGATGTGTTCTTCGAAAGCGTGGCACGTTACTGGAATGGCGATGCGGTGGGCGTGCTGCTCACCGGTATGGGCCGCGACGGCGCCCAGGGCCTGAAGCTGATGCGTCAGCAGGGCTTTCTGACCATTGCCCAGGACCAGGCCAGCAGCGCAGTGTACGGCATGCCCAAGGCTGCTGCGGCCATTGATGCCGCGGTGGAAATTCGCCCGCTTGAACGCATCGCCGGGCGCTTGACGGACTTTTTCGCAAAATGACGAAATGTAATGAATCACGCCGCCAGGCCGGCAGTGATCGGGTGAACAGGTATGAATGAATTACCGATCGAGGGTTTTCCCACCACCAACGAGAACTCGGCGATGGTGCTGCTGGTCGACGACCAGGCCATGATCGGCGAGGCGGTGCGGCGGGGGCTGGCCAATGAAGACAACATCGACTTCCACTTCTGTGCCGATCCGCACCAGGCGGTGCTACAGGCCATGCGCATCAAGCCCACGGTAATCCTCCAGGACCTGATCATGCCTGGTCTTGACGGTCTGACCCTGGTGCGCGAATACCGCAACAACCCGGCCACTCAGGACATCCCGATCATCGTCCTGTCGACCAAGGAAGACCCGCTGGTGAAGAGCGCGGCGTTTGCCGCCGGGGCCAACGACTATCTGGTCAAGCTGCCGGATACCATCGAACTGGTCGCGCGTATTCGCTACCACTCACGCTCCTACCTCACGCTGTTGCAACGCGACGAGGCCTACCGCGCCTTGCGCGTCAGCCAGCAGCAGCTGCTCGATTCCAACCTGATGCTGCAGCGGCTGATGAACTCCGATGGCCTGACCGGGCTGTCCAATCGCCGCCACTTCGACGAGTACCTGGAGCTGGAATGGCGCCGCGCCATGCGGGAACAGCAGCAGCTGTCGTTGCTGATGATCGATGTGGATTATTTCAAGGCCTACAACGACAGCTTCGGTCACCTTGCCGGCGACGAGGCTTTGCGTCAGGTAGCCGAGGCGATCCGTGGCTCGTGCTCGCGGCCGACCGACCTGCCGGCCCGCTATGGTGGCGAGGAGTTTGCGCTGGTGCTGCCCAATACGTCGCCCGGCGGGGCACGCCTGGTGGCCGAGAAGCTGCGCCAGACCGTGCTGGCCCTGGGCATCCCGCACACCGCTCCGGCTGCCGATGCCCGCCTGACCGTGAGCATTGGCCTGGCCACCCAGACCCCGGCCGTCGGCAGCCACTGCCGGCTGTTGATCTCGGCGGCGGACAAAGGCTTGTACCAGGCCAAGAACAGCGGGCGGAACCAGGTTGGCATTGCCTGACGGCAGGTACGCCGCTGCCATGGGGTAAATACGGCGCTCCGGTCGCCCGGCGGGTCTGCCGTCGTGCAGCGGACTCGGTTATACTCGCAGGCTTTTCACCGAATTCGCACGAGTAGCCAGCCCATGGAAATCCAACCGATCCTGAACACCATCAAGGACCTCACCGAGCGTTCCCAGTCCATTCGGGGGTATCTTTGACTACGATCACAAGCATGACCGCCTGATCGAAGTCAACCGCGAGCTGGAAGACCCCAACGTCTGGAACAAGCCCGAGTACGCCCAGGCCCTGGGCCGCGAGCGTGCCATGCTGGCACAGGTCGTCGAGACCCTGGACAAGCTGTCCAATGGCCTGTCCGACTGCAAGGACCTGCTCGACATGGCTGTCGAGGAAGAGGACGAAAGCGCTGTCAGCGACGTCGAGACCGAGCTGCAGGGCCTGGAAGAGTCCCTGGCGCAGCTTGAGTTCCGTCGCATGTTCAGCGGCGAAATGGACATGAACAACGCCTACCTGGATATCCAGGCCGGCTCCGGCGGTACCGAGGCGCAGGACTGGGCCAACATCCTGCTGCGCATGTACCTGCGCTGGGCCGACAAGCGTGGTTTTGACGCCACCATCATCGAGCTTTCCGAAGGTGAAGTCGCCGGCATCAAGGGCGCCACCGTGCACATCAAGGGCGAGTATGCCTTCGGCTGGCTGCGTACCGAAATCGGTGTGCACCGCCTGGTGCGCAAGAGCCCGTTCGACTCCGGTGCCCGTCGCCACACCTCGTTCTCGGCGGTATTCGTGTCGCCCGAAATCGACGACAAGGTCGAGATCGAGATCAACCCGTCCGACCTGCGCATCGACACCTACCGTTCCTCCGGTGCCGGTGGTCAGCACGTGAACACCACCGACTCGGCCGTACGTATTACCCACGTGCCGACCAACACCGTGGTGGCCTGTCAGAACGAACGCTCCCAGCACGCCAACAAAGACACCGCCATGAAAATGCTGCGGGCCAAGTTGTACGAGCTGGAAATGCAGAAGCGCAATGCTGCTTCGCAGGCGCTGGAAGACAGCAAGTCGGACATCGGCTGGGGCCACCAGATCCGTTCCTACGTACTGGATGACTCGCGCATCAAAGACCTGCGCACAGGCGTAGAGCGCAGCGACTGCCAGAAAGTGCTGGACGGTGACCTGGACCAGTACCTGGAAGCAAGCCTCAAGCAAGGGCTGTAAGCCGCACTCCACTGCCGCGATACCTGGCTACCCGCCGGTATCGCGTGCCCTGCCCGAATAGGGCAACGAATACCTGATGGAAAGAATGACGACATGAGCGACCTCAAGACCGAATCGCAAGACCTGCAACAGGAAGAAAATGCCCTGATCGCCCTGCGCAAGGAAAAACTTGCCGCCGAGCGCGCCAAAGGCAACGCCTTCCCCAACGACTTCCGTCGCGACAGCTACTGCAACGACCTGCAGAAACAGTACGCGGACAAGACCAAGGAAGAGCTGGAAGCAGCCGCGATCCCGGTCAAGGTTGCCGGCCGTATCATGCTCAACCGTGGCTCGTTCATGGTGATCCAGGACATGACCGGTCGTATCCAGGTCTACGTCAACCGCAAGACCCTGCCAGAAGAAACCCTGGCCGCAGTCAAGACCTGGGACCTGGGCGACATCATCAGCGCCGAAGGCACACTGGCCCGTTCCGGCAAGGGCGACCTGTACGTCGAAATGACCAACGTGCGCCTGCTGACCAAGTCGCTGCGCCCGCTGCCCGACAAGCACCATGGCCTGACCGACACCGAGCAGCGCTACCGCCAGCGTTACGTCGACCTGATGGTCAACGAAGAAACCCGCCACACGTTCCGTGTGCGTTCGCAGGTGATCTCGCACATTCGCAAGTTCCTCATCGAGCGTGACTTCCTCGAAGTTGAAACGCCAATGCTGCAGACCATCCCGGGCGGCGCGGCGGCCAAGCCGTTCGAAACCCACCACAACGCCCTGGACATGGCCATGTTCCTGCGTATCGCGCCGGAGCTGTACCTCAAGCGCCTGGTGGTCGGTGGCTTTGAAAAGGTGTTCGAGATCAACCGCAACTTCCGTAACGAAGGTGTTTCGACGCGTCACAACCCTGAATTCACCATGCTCGAGTTCTACCAGGCCTACGCCGATTACCGCGACAACATGGACCTCACCGAGGAACTGTTCCGCGAGCTGGCACAGCTTGTACTGGGCTCTACCGACGTGCCGTACGGCGACAAGGTGTTCCACTTCGGCGAGCCGTTCGTGCGCCTGTCGGTGTTCGACTCGATCCTCAAGTACAACCCGGAACTGACCGCTGCCGACCTGCAGGACGTTGACCGCGCCCGCGACATCGCCAAGAAGGCCGGTGCCAAGGTGCTGGGCCACGAAGGCCTGGGCAAGCTGCAGGTGATGATTTTCGAAGAGCTGGTCGAGCACAAGCTGGAGCAGCCGCACTTCATCACCGAGTACCCGTTCGAAGTGTCGCCGCTGGCCCGTCGTAACGACGACAACCCGGCTGTCACCGACCGCTTCGAGCTGTTCATCGGTGGCCGCGAAATCGCCAACGCCTACTCCGAGCTCAACGATGCCGAGGACCAGGCCGAGCGCTTCCTGGCCCAGGTGGCCGAGAAGGACGCCGGTGACGACGAAGCCATGCACTACGACGCCGACTTCGTGCGTGCGCTGGAATACGGCATGCCGCCGACCGCCGGTGAAGGCATCGGTATCGACCGGCTGGTGATGCTGTTGACCAACTCGCCGTCGATCCGCGACGTGATCCTGTTCCCGCACATGCGTCCACAGGCCTGAGTGAATTGAACAAGCCGCCTTTCGAGGCGGCTTTTTCTTGCCTGAAGCTTTATGTTGGCTGTACTGGCCTCTTCGCGGGCACGCCCGCTCCTACAGGTCTTGCAAATACCCTGAATGATGCGGGGTCCCTGTGGGAGCGGGCGTGCCCGCGAAGAGGCCGGCACTGATGAAACACTGCCCATGAGGTATCCCCCGTGACACCCGCCATGCCTGATCAAGGCGCCGCCGGCATCGCTACCGCCGTCGCCGAAAACGTGCAATACCAAGGTCGCAAGACTGCCCGCCAAGGCAGCGAACAGCGCCGCCAGCTGATCCTCGACGCCGCCATGCGCATCGTTGTGCGCGATGGGGTTCGCGGTGTGCGCCACCGTGCGGTGGCCGCCGAGGCCGCTGTGCCGCTGTCGGCCACCACCTACTACTTCAAGGACATCGAGGACCTGCTCACCGACACCTTCGCCCAATATGTCGAGCGCAGTGCCGCCTACATGGCCAAACTGTGGGCCAACACCGAGGTGGTGTTGCGCCAGTTGCTGGCCCAGGGCGACGGCAGCCCGCAGGCACGGGCGCGGCTGGCTGACGAAGTGGCGCGCATGACTGCCGACTATGTGCAGCGGCAACTGCTGAACCGCCGCGATTTCCTGATGGCCGAACAGGCCTTTCGCCAGGAAGCGCTGCTGTGTCCACGCCTGGCTGAGCTGGTACGTGCCCACGAGCAGATCCTGCTGCACGGCACCCGGCAATTGTTGCAGGTGGTGGGATCGCGGCAACCGGAACAGGACGCCCAGATGTTGACGGCGATTATCGAGCAGATGGAATATCAGGGCCTGCTCAAGGATGCGAACGCGCAAGCCGATGGGCAGATGCTCGCTATGCTTACCCGATACCTGCAGCTGGTGCTGGCATCGGCCTGAGCCGAGACCGATTTTTCAAGGAGAACCTGATGAAAGCCTGGCGTGTGGTGTTGTTGACTCTGTCATTCCTGCTGCTGGGCGGTTGTCTGGTGACCTTCCATGAGCCTTTGCCCAGCAACCAGGCGGCGCCCAAGGCCCTGCTCGGCAAGTGGAGCAGCAAGGACGCCTGGGGCGAGCCGTTGAAGCTGACCATCAGCCGCAGCGGCGGCGGTGCCTACAAGGCGGTGGCCACGGCCAAGGGCAAGGCGCCTGAGGAATACGTGTTCACCGTTTCGCGCCACGGTAACCGCTGGTACCTGTCGGCAGGCGTGCCCAAGCGCCTGGGGGGCAACTTCCTGATCGGCGGTTTCGACATCGTCGAGGGCAAGGAGCTGGTGGTCTACAACCTGGATGTCGAGCAGGTGCAGCAGGCGGTGGACAAAAAGGAACTGACCGGGCGCAGTACCGAGGTGCCGGAAGACAACGGTGACGGCGTGCTGATCGACAGCCCGTCGGCGCGTGTGCTGGCCTACCTGGACGACCCGGCCAACTCCGATTTGTTCGTCGAAGTGGCGCGGTTCCAGCGTACTGGCAAGTAGTGACCTGTGCCGGCCTCTTCGCGGCTAAAGCCGCTCCCACAGGTACTGCATCAGGCTTGAGACCTGTGCGGTCCCCGTGGGAGCGGCTTTAGCCGCGAAGAGGCCAGTACAGGCAACACAAGGCTTGGCTCATTGTTGCAATAAGGAGTCCCCAGTGGACGAATACCAGCAAACCATCCGTGCCCTGTCTGACCGCATCGTGGCGGCACAGACCCCGATCCGGGTGCTGGACGCGGTGAAGTGGGACGACAACATTCGTCAGGGCTTCCTCAAGGGCAAGGGCAAGGAGCCGCCGGCCGTCGACCGTGCCTATTACCAGTCGCGCCCGCTGTCGTTCGACTCCGGCGCGGTCAAGGCCGAGTTCCAGGGCATCGAGCGCGACATCATCCGCCAGCTTGGCCAGTTCAACCCGGTCGGGCAGATCATGAAGCGCATGTGCCGCGAATACCGCATGGTGGTGCGTATGCTCGAAGCGCGCGGTACCGAGGACTTTGGCCTTATCTCCCAGGAGCTGTATGGTGCTGCCTCCGATGCCTTCCATGCCGGTGACCCGACCCTGGCCGACCTCGGCCTGATGCTGTCGGACTACCTGAACAACATCGATGGCCGTGGCGACCTGAAGGACGAACCGAAAAACCTCACCGCCAAGGAGGCCGTGGAGATCCTTCAGCACCGGCTGAACAAGGTGTTCGGCGAGGCCGAGGGAACCATCCGCGTGTTCGAGTCCGACGGTATCGTCGCCGATGCGGCGGCCGGTGCCGACTACATCAAGGTGCGCGCCGATGCCATGTTCAACGCGCGCGACGTGCGCGCCCTGGAGGTACACGAAGGGCTGGTGCATGTCGGCACCACGCTCAATGGCCTGAACCAGCCGATCTGCACCTTCCTGGCCAAGGGGCCGCCCTCGTCGACGGTTACCCAGGAAGGCCTGGCCATCCTCATGGAGGTGATTGCCTTTGCTTCCTACCCTAGCCGTCTGCGCAAGCTCACCAACCGCACCCGCGCCATCCACATGGTCGAGGAGGGCGCCGATTTCCTCCAGGTGTTCGATTTCTTCCGTGAGCAAGGCTTCGAGATCGCGCAGAGCTACAGCAATGCCAGCCGGGTGTTCCGCGGTTCGGTGCCCAATGGCCTGCCATTCACCAAGGATTTGTCCTACCTCAAGGGCTTCATCATGGTTTACAACTACATTCAGTTGGCCGTGAAAAAAGGCAAGCTCGAACAGATCCCGTTGCTGTTCTGTGGCAAGACCACCCTGGAAGACATGCGCACCCTGCGCCAACTGGTGGAGGAGGGCCTGGTCGAGCCGCCCAAGTACCTGCCCGAGCAGTTCCGCGACCTTAACGCGCTGTCGGCCTGGATGTGCTTCTCCAACTTCCTCAACCACCTGAGCCTGGACCGTATTGAAGCCGACTACGCGAACATTCTCTGACCGCTGCCGCCTGCTGGCGCTTGGCTTGCTGCTGTTGGGGCTGAGTGGCTGCAGCAGCTTGCTGTTCTACCCCGAGCGCGGTCAGGCGTTTACCCCCGAGCGCGCCAAACTCGCCTACCGCGATGTCACCCTTGTGACGTCGGACGGCCTGCGGCTGCATGGCTGGTGGTTGCCGGCCAAGGCCGGCATCGAGGTCAAGGGTACGGTGCTGCATTTGCACGGTAACGGCGGCAACCTGCCCGGGCACCTGGGGGGCAGCTACTGGCTGCCGGAGCAGGGTTACCAGGTGCTGATGATCGATTACCGCGGGTATGGCTTGTCGCAGGGCACGCCGAGCCTGCCAAACGTGTACGAAGATATCGCCGCTGCCATGGCCTGGCTGGACCAGGCCCCCGAGGTAAAGGGCAAGCCACTGGTGCTGCTGGGGCAAAGCCTAGGCGGGGCCATGGCCATTCACTACCTGGCGGCCCATCCCGAGCAGCGTCAGCGGTTCAGTGCGCTGGTGTTTGATGGGGTGCCAGCCAGTTACCGTTCAGTCGGGCGTTTTGCCCTCAGCACTTCGTGGATGACCTGGCCGTTACAGGTGCCGCTGTCGTGGCTGGTGCCGGACGGCGACAGCGCAATCCGTTCGATCGAGCAGCTCAGCAGCCCGCCCAAGCTGTTCTTCCACAGCATTGACGATAACCTGGTGCCGATGGACAACGGCATCCGCCTGTACCAGCACGCGCCACCGCCGCGGGTGCTGCAATTGACCCGTGGTGGCCACGTACAGACCTTCGCCGACCCCACGTGGCGCCAGGTGATGCTGCGTTTTCTTGATGACCCCAGCCATTTCAACGGCCTGCGGCGCCTGGCCGAAGTGCCCAATTACCCTGACGAGAACAACAAGCAATGAGTGAAGAACGCAACGCCATCCCGCTGATCCTGACCGGCGTCGGCAGCATCATCGTGACGGTGGGGGCCTTGTGGTACTACGGTTACCTGCATTTTGCCAAACCGGAGGATGCCCTGTTGTTGCAGGACTTCACCATGCTCAAGACGATTCCGGGCGAGGACTACAAGGTTTCGCTGGACCCGGCACCGCAAGTGGCCCAGTGCGTCGATGGCGTGCTGGTATTGTTCGACACCGAGCAGAAAGGCCTGACCGGGGTGCTGGTGGACAACCGCAAGCGTGCGGTGCGCTGCATGGGCGAGGAAACCCCGAAGCAGGTGAAGTGAGTGTTCGGCGCAGCATTTTGGGCGCCTGCGAGATCGAGCGCCGCGCGGGCGGCGCTCGATCTCGCAGGCGCCAGAACGCCATCGGCGGACAAAGAAAAGCCCCGCGTCGATCGCGGGGCTTTCTGTTCAGCTAGCCAGCCTTAACGCTGAACCTGGCTCATCGAGCGCGGTGCCACTGGCTGGTTGTCGTTGGAGATGGTCACCTCCACCCGACGGTTTTGCGCGCGGCCCGAATTGCTGCCGTTGTCCGCGACCGGGTACTCCTTGCCATAGCCCTGGGCGACGATGCGCGCCGGGTCTACGCCTGCACGTACCAGTGCCATGCGCACGCTGTTGGCACGGCGCTCGGACAGGCTCTGGTTGTAGTTGGCCGAGCCGACGCTGTCGGTGTAGCCCTCTACGATCACCTTGCGCTCCGGGTTTTCCTGAAGGAACTGGGCCAGTTTGGTGATGTTCGGGTAGGCGTTGCTCTTGAGTTCGGCTTTGTTGAAGTCGAACAGCACGTCGCCGAAGGTCACCAGCGTACCGCGGTCGGTCTGCTTGGCATTCAGGCTGTCCTGAAGCTTGGCGATCTGCGCGTCGCGGGCGTCCAGCTTGGCCTGGGCGCGCTGGGCCGAGGCGTTCTTCAACTCACCTTCGGCAGTACGCAGGGCAATGGTCTGCTTGGCCACTTCGACACGCTGGTTGGTCAGATAGGCCAGTTGGTCGACCTTCTTCTCGTCTTCACGGTCCATGTAAGCCTTGTCGGCTTTGTTCAGCCAATCCTGGGCATCTTTGGTCTCCAGTGCGGCGACTTTGCTTGCTTGCGGGTCGCTCTGCAGCGAGGAGAAGTTGGTACGGGCCGCTTCCAGATTGGCATTCGGGTCGTGCGAGCAGGCAGCAAGACCGACGCTGAGGGCCAGCAGGGCGGGAATCATGACGTGTTTGCGCATAGTGTTCATCCTTTGATCGAGTGCGAAGGCTAAGGTTGGCGGGGCAGGGCTCACTGAGCGCTGCGCAGGCCTTCCTCACGTACGTCCTGAACGCCCTGGCGGGCATCCTGCACGGCCTTCTGGGCCTTGGCCGCCTGGGCCTTGCGTTCGGCGAGGCGTGCGTCCCACTCGGCCTGTTGGGCCAGGCGCTTGGCCTCGTCGTACTTCTTGTCGTGCATGGCGATTTCGGCTTGCTTGAACTTGTCCTGGGCCGCTTTCATTTCCACGGCGGCGAACTCGGTGCCCCCCGCGCTGACGGCAGAGTTCACGGCGGACTGGGTAACGGCATACTGCTCGGTGGGCGGGTTGCCCGCACAGCCGGCCAGGACCAGGCTACTGCCCAGGGCCAGCGCGGCCAGCTTGAACCCGCGCACATGAGTAGATGACAGTTTGCTAGTGCGGGTCTTCATGGTGGTCAGCTCCATTGGATCACTCCTGATAACGACGATGTCCGTAGCAGTCCATCGCTCAATCCCTGACAAAACCGTGCGCTTCAGCTGAACGGTGCACGATGGCAGTGTGCAGGGTTTTAGCGTGATGGCTATTGGCTCCGACTCGAACGTTTTCAGAATGGTTCAGAAAAAAGTGCGCTAAACGAGGAATTATTTCTGACTGATTGGTCAGTGAGGGATGGTGTGAACTTTCGCGGGCTGGAGCGGTATTCCGGGCCTTGGCGAGGCCCGGAACGTTGGGGCAGGTGGTTATTGTTCGCTGTCGTCGCCGTGGGTGCTCAGGCTATGCAGGTGCTGTCGCGAGAGGGACAGAAAACGTGGCGTAGAGCCGATATCTTCGTACAGCGGGTCGCCTTCTTCATCGGTGGCAATGACCTGGCGACCCTGCACGTAGGGGAAGCTTGCTTCAAGCTCTTCAAGGGCGGCCGCCACCAGTTCGCCAAGCAGTTCTTCGGCGGTGCGCTTGGGGTACATGTCGATCAGCGCGGCCAGGCGCGCCTCGGACTCCAGGTCCAGATGCAACACATGGCCCGTGGGGCTGAGCGTACCGGCGGCATTTTGTTCCCAGTGCTGGGCGAGTTCACGGATTTTCATGATGACCTCTGTTGACGCCTTTACAGGCTGCATTGCATGGGAGTGCTGTGCTTTCACTTTAGTTTGCTTTGGCTGATCTCGGCTTGCCATTGCCGCTCGGCTGGGGGCACTCTTCGGTAGAGCTGTATACAGGAGTGCGCCAGTGCCGCGCCAAAGAGAGGGCCAATGACCGATATCGATGTGCGTTTGCGTGAAGATGTCCATGTGTTGGGTGAGCTGCTCGGCGAAACCATTCGCCAGCAGCATGGCGATGCGTTCTTGCAGAAAATCGAGGACATTCGCCACAGCGCCAAGGCCGACCGCCGTGGCCCTGGCGAGCAACTGACCTCTACCCTGGCCGACCTTGCCGAAGACGATCTGCTGCCGGTGGCCAGGGCTTTCAACCAGTTCCTCAACCTGGCCAATATGGCCGAACAGTACCAGTTGATCCGCCGCCGCGACGCCGATCAAGCCGAACCTTTCGAGGCGCGGGTGTTACCCGAGCTGCTGGCGCGCCTTAAGCAGGCCGGCCACAGCAACGATGCCCTGGCCCGGCAACTGGCCAAGCTCGACATCCAACTGGTGCTCACCGCGCACCCCACCGAGGTGGCGCGCCGCACCTTGATCCAGAAGTACGACGCCATCGCCGGCCAGCTCGCTGCCCAGGACCACCGCGACCTGACCCCGGACGAACGCCAGCAGGTACGTGAACGCCTGCGCCGGCTGATTGCCGAGGCCTGGCACACCGAAGAAATCCGCCGCACCCGGCCTACCCCGGTAGACGAAGCCAAGTGGGGCTTCGCGGTAATCGAACATTCGCTGTGGCACGCTATCCCCAGCCACCTGCGCAAAGTCGACAAAGCCCTGCTGGAAGCCACCGGCCTGCGCCTGCCGCTGGAAGCCGCGCCGATCCGCTTTGCCTCGTGGATGGGCGGTGACCGTGATGGCAACCCCAATGTGACCGCCGCTGTCACCCGGGAAGTGCTGTTGCTGGCGCGCTGGATGGCTGCTGACCTGTTCCTGCGCGACATCGATGCACTGGCCGCCGAGTTGTCCATGCAGCAGGCCAGCGACGCCTTGCGCGAACGGGTAGGGGACAGTCCCGAACCCTACCGCGCCGTGCTCAAGCAATTGCGCGACCGCCTGCGGGCGACGCGTGCCTGGGCACATTCGGCGTTAACCGGCAGCCAACCGGCCAGCGCTGAAGTACTGGTGGATAACCG
Organism: Pseudomonas sp. PvP089; assembly: GCF_017875165.1. Classification (NCBI taxonomy): domain Bacteria; kingdom Pseudomonadati; phylum Pseudomonadota; class Gammaproteobacteria; order Pseudomonadales; family Pseudomonadaceae; genus Pseudomonas; species Pseudomonas sp. PvP089. The sequence continues at coordinate 5,145,148 of NZ_JAGGME010000001.1, read as the reverse complement.
CGACCTGATTGCGCCGCTGGAACTCTGCTACCAGTCGCTGCACGCGTGTGGCATGGGCGTTATCGCCGAAGGCCCGTTGCTCGACTGCCTGCGCCGCGCCGTCACCTTCGGGCTTTTCCTCGGCCGCCTGGACGTGCGCCAGGACGCTGCCCGCCACCGTGATGCGCTGACCGAAATCACCGACTACCTGGGCCTGGGGCGCTATGCCGACTGGGATGAAGATCGCCGCATCGAATTCCTTCAGGCCGAGCTTAAAAACCGCCGGCCGCTGTTGCCCGCGCACTTCAAGCCACAGGCAGATACCGCCGAGGTGCTGGCAACCTGCCGTGAAGTTGCCGCCGCGCCAGCGGCCTCGCTGGGCTCCTATGTCATTTCCATGGCCGGTGCTGCTTCGGATGTGCTGGCGGTGCAGCTCCTGCTCAAGGAAGCCGGCCTGACCCGCCCCATGCGTGTGGTACCGCTCTTCGAAACCTTGGCCGACCTGGACAATGCCGGCCCGGTAATGCAGCGCCTGCTCGGCCTGCCGGGTTACCGGGCCGGGCTGCGCGGCCCGCAGGAAGTGATGATCGGCTACTCCGACTCGGCCAAGGATGCCGGCACCACGGCGGCGGCCTGGGCGCAGTACCGGGCCCAGGAAAACCTGGTGCGCATCTGCGCCGAACACCAGGTCGAACTGCTGCTGTTCCACGGCCGGGGCGGAACAGTAGGGCGCGGCGGTGGCCCGGCCCACGCAGCGATCCTGTCGCAGCCACCGGGTTCGGTGGCGGGGCGGTTCCGCACCACCGAGCAGGGCGAAATGATCCGCTTCAAGTTCGGTTTGCCGGGCATCGCCGAGCAAAACCTGAACCTGTACCTGGCCGCTGTGCTCGAAGCCACGCTGTTGCCACCACCGCCCCCGCAGCCGGCCTGGCGCGAGGTGATGGACCAGCTGGCTGCCGATGGCGTCAAGGCTTACCGCAGCGTAGTGCGCGACAACCCCGATTTCGTCGAGTATTTCCGCCAGTCGACGCCAGAACAGGAACTGGGGCGCCTGCCGCTGGGCAGCCGCCCGGCCAAGCGCCGCGCCGGGGGGATCGAGAGCCTGCGGGCCATCCCGTGGATATTTGGCTGGACCCAGACCCGGTTGATGCTGCCGGCCTGGCTGGGCTGGGAAACCGCGCTGAGCAACGCCTTGGCCCGTGGCCAGGGTGAGTTGCTGGCGCAGATGCGCGAGCAATGGCCGTTCTTCCGCACCCGCATCGACATGCTGGAAATGGTGCTGGCCAAGGCCGATGCGCAAATTGCCGAGGCCTACGACGAACGTCTGGTGCAACCGCACCTGCTTCCTTTAGGTGCGCACCTGCGCGACCTATTGTCGCAGTCTTGCCAGGTGGTGCTGGGCCTGACCGGGCAGCAGGTGCTACTGGCGCACAGCCCCGAGACGCTGGAATTCATCAGCCTGCGCAACACCTATCTGGACCCGCTGCACCGCCTGCAGGCGGAGTTGCTGGCCCGCTCGCGCGGCCGCGAAGCCGCTCTGGACAGCCCGTTGGAGCAGGCCTTGCTGGTGACCGTAGCGGGTATTGCTGCCGGGCTGCGCAATACCGGCTAAGAGGTTATCCAGGCCTGTCGGGGTTAATGGCATGCAGGCCATGCACGGGTGAGGCGTGGCTGGTTGCGCCTGGCGCAACCACCTGCCCGGTCGGCCACAAGTGGCGCTTTCCTGCAACTTTGGGACGCTTGTATGGCTGCCGGGCGCTGTGTATCTTGAGCAGCCTTCTGACCGTTTTATGGTCATACCCGATTTTCCGGACTTGGCCCTGGTTGCCGAATCCATTGAATTTCATAAAAAAATTTGAGGAGCACGAGATGCGCGTAATTCTGCTGGGAGCTCCCGGGGCCGGTAAAGGTACTCAGGCAAAGTTCATCACCGAAAAGTTCGGTATTCCACAAATCTCCACCGGTGACATGCTGCGTGCCGCCGTCAAGGCAGGTACCCCACTGGGCCTGGAGCTGAAAAAAGTCATGGATGCCGGCCAGCTGGTCTCCGACGAGCTGATCATCAGCCTGGTCAAGGAGCGCATCGCCCAGCCTGATTGCGCCAATGGCTGCCTGTTCGACGGCTTCCCACGCACCATCCCGCAAGCAGAAGCCATGGTCGCGGCGGGTGTCGACATCGACGCCGTGGTCGAAATCGCCGTAGACGACGAAGAAATCGTCGGCCGCATGGCGGGCCGCCGCGTGCACCTGGCCTCGGGCCGCACCTACCACATTCAGTACAATCCGCCGAAAGTGGAAGGCAAGGACGACGTGACGGGCGAAGACCTGATCCAGCGCGACGACGACAAGGAAGAAACCGTTCGTCATCGCCTGTCGGTCTACCACACCCAGACCAAGCCGCTGGTAGAGTTCTACCAAAAGCTGTCGGCCGCCAATGCCGGCAAGCCGAAGTACAGCCACATCGAAGGTGTCGGTTCGGTCGACGCCATCACCGCCAAGGTCCTGGCAGCCCTGAGCTGATCAGCGCCTGACGCCCCCGACAACGGCCCGCTAGCGGGCCGTTGTCGTTCCAGGGCTGCAACCCACGGGGCCTGGCCCGCTCCTACAGGGATTGCGTCAAGGCCATGTTGTACAGGCCACCTGCAAAGGCCGCACAGCGCCCCCCTCGGGACACAACGTCGCCGCTGCTCTATACTGCCGCTCTTTTCATTCGCACCTGGATACCCGTTCGATGACCACCCTGCTGGCCCTGGATACCGCCACCGAAGCCTGTTCCGTCGCGCTGCTGCATGACGGCAAGGTAACCAGCCATTACGAGGTGATCCCACGTCAGCACGCGCAGAAGTTGCTGCCGATGATCAAGCAGTTGCTGGCCGAATCCGGCGTTGCGCTGAATGCACTGGATGCCATCGCCTTCGGCCGAGGCCCGGGTGCATTCACTGGCGTGCGCATTGCCATTGGTGTGGTCCAGGGCCTGGCCTTCGCGCTGGAGCGCCCGGTGCTGCCGGTGTCCAACCTGGCCGCGCTGGCCCAGGGGGCCTTGCGCGAGCAGGGTGTGCAGCAGGTGGCGGCTGCCATCGATGCGCGCATGGACGAAGTGTACTGGGGCTGCTACCAAGCCACGGCAGGCGAAATGCGCCTGGTCGGCCGCGAAGCGGTGTTGCCGCCCGAGCAGGTAGCGCTGCCGGCCGGCAGCAACGGCGAGTGGTTCGGTGCCGGTACCGGCTGGGGCTACGCCGAGCGCCTGGCGGTAAAGGTGGCGGCCAGTAACCCTGGCGCCTTGCCCAGTGCCCTCGACATTCTCAGCCTGGCCACCTTCGCCTGGGCCCGAGGTGAGGCAATTGCTGCCGAACAGGCGCAACCGGTTTATCTGCGCGATAATGTAGCCACGCCCAAGAAGCACTGAGTGCTGTTCGTCGGTTATCGCCGTTCACTCTAAAACCTTTTGCGCGATCTGTGGTCCAGTTATCACTCAAGCATTAGCGACGGATCTCTGATGCTGCTAAATTGCCATCATTGGTCCTGAGTGCTCATGCCATGCGTATCGACGGTTTCTCATCGCAGTCCTACCCGGTCAAGCGCACCCCGCGCAAGGCACCGGCGCGTGACGAGGCCATCGATGATGCCGAGCTGATAGAAGACAGCCAGCCCGCGCCCGTGGAAGCCACCGCCCGCCGACGCAGCGGTGGCCTGCCAGCCCGCCAGCAAGACATGATCTTCCCCCGCGCCCGTGACCGCCGCACCGCCACCGCATTGGCCAGCTACCTGAGCACCGCCGGTTTCACTGACTGGGACATGGAAGTACTGGGGCTCGACCTGTACATTTAGTGGATGAGTCCACCACCACTGCCTTATTTCCTCGGTTGCCCGTCCTGGAGCGAAAACGCCTGGCGTGAGTACCTGTATCCCGCCGACGCCAGCAGCAATGAAATGCTTGGCTTCTACAGCCAGGTGTTCAATGCCGTCGAGGGCAACACCACGTTCTACGCACGCCCCGCCCCCGGCACCATTGCCCGCTGGGCGCAGGTGATGCCCCAGCATTTCCGCTTCACCGCCAAGTTTCCCCGCGACATCAGCCATGAGGGTGACCTGCGTGATCAGCTTGAGCCTGCCTTCGACTTCACGCGGCTGATGGCCCCGCTGGGCCAGCGCGTATCACCGTACTGGCTGCAATTGCCGGCCCAGTTCGGCCCGGCGCGCTTGGGCGAGCTTTGCCACTTCCTCGACCAAATCGGGCTGCCGGTGGCCGTGGAGGTGCGCAACCAGGCCTTTTTCGCCAAGGGTGAAGAAGAACGCCTGCTCAACCGCCTGCTGCACGAACGCGGCGTGGAGCGTATTTGCCTGGACCCGCGTGCGTTGTTCAGCTGCACCTCGCGCGACCCTGCCGTGCTGCACGCGCAATCCAAGAAGCCCAAGGTACCACCGCGCCCGGCGGCCTTCAGCCAGCACCCACAGGTTCGCTTCATCGGCCATCCGCAGCTGGAGGCCAATCACACCTTCCTCAGCCCCTGGGTAGAGAAAGTCGCCGGCTGGATCGAAGAAGGGCGCAGCCCCTACATTTTCCTGCACACCTCGGACAATCGCCTGGCTGCGGCGTTGGCCCAGCATTTCCATCAACGCCTGATGGCACGCTTGCCAGGTCTTGCACCATTGCCGGAATTGCCGCGCGCGCCCGAGGTCGAACAACTGGGCTTACTCTGACCTTTCCCTGACTGCCGGAGGTTGAACCATGGATGTGCAAACCCTGCGAGCCGAAGCCTTCAAGGCTTTACACGAGCGCGAAGGCGCGTTCGTCATCCCCAACCCGTGGGATGCCGGCTCCGCCAAGCTGCTTGCCAGCCTGGGTTTCGAGGCGCTGGCCACCACCAGTGCCGGCCTGGCCTTCAGCCTGGGCCGGCCAGACGCCGAAGGCGCCTTGAGCCTGGACGATACCCTGGACAATGCCGGCGAGATCGTCGATGCCACTGCCTTGCCGGTGGCCGCGGACCTTGAGAACGGCTTCGGTGACATGCCTGAAGATTGTGCCCAGACCATCTTGCGTGCTGCCGAAATCGGCCTGGTAGGTGGCTCCATCGAAGATGCCAGTGGCCGCAGTGATGCGCCCATCTATGACCTCGGGCTGGCCGTGGAGCGCGTGCGCGCCGCCGTGCAGGCTGCGCGTAGCCTGCCGTTCCCGTTCACCTTGTGCGCCCGGGCAGAAAACCTGCTGCACGGCCGCATGGACCTGGACGACACCATCCTGCGCCTGCAAGCCTATGCCGAGGCCGGCGCCGATGTGCTGTATGCGCCGGGGCTGCGCACCGTAGAGGAAGTGCGTGCGGTGGTGCAGGCGGTCGCACCGCGGCCGGTGAATGTGCTGATGGGCATGGCGGGGGTGCCGCTGAGCGTGAACCAGTTGCAGGACTTGGGCGTGCGCCGCATCAGCGTCGGCTCGTCGCTGGCCCGTGCTGCGCTGGGGGCGTTCCACCGTGCCGCGCTGGAAATTCGCAACGAGGGTACGTTCGGCTACGGTGAGCAGGCACTGCCGTTTGCCCAGCTCAACGACCTGTTCCGCCGCTGATGCGGGCAATGCTGGCGCTGCTGGCCAGCCTATTGGTGCTGGCCGGTCTGGCCTGGCACTTCGGCTGGCGCCTGCCTGCCGTGTGGAACCCTTGGGCGCCGCTGGACGTCCGCCAGCCGCCCAACCTGCTGACGCCGTACAAGCTTTCACGCCTGCGCGATGACCCGGCCTTGTGCCGTCAGGCACTGGAAACCAGCCAGCTGCGCTACCGGGCGCAAGCCGACAGCCCGGCTTCGGCCAACTGCCCGTTGCGCAACGTTTGGCGTATCGAGGGCGGCCAGGCACGGCTAAGCAGCAGTTTTCTGGCCAGTTGCCCGCTGGCGGTAGCCTATGCACTGTTCGAAAACCATGGTTTGCAGCCCGTGGCGCAGCGGGTGCTGGGCCAAGCCGTTGCGCAGGTCGATCACTTGGGCAGCTTCGCCTGCCGCAATGTCTATCACCGCAAGCAGGGGCGCCTGAGTCAGCACGCGACCGCCAATGCGCTGGACATCAGCGGTTTTCGCATGCAGGACGGCCAGCGTATCGTCCTGGCGCGTGACCGGCAGGCGGGTGGGCAGAAGGCCGAATTTTTACGGCAGGTGCAGCAGGCGGCTTGCGAGAGCTTCAGCACAGTACTGGGGCCGGCCTACAATGCAGCACACCACAATCACTTTCATCTGGACATGGGCCGCTGGCAGGTGTGCCGCTAACCTCAGGCGTGCGCGCGCACGTTGTTCAGCACCACCGGGCGTGCCCAGTGGATGTCGAATTCCAGGTCATTCTGCTGCCTGGCCAAAGTGGCGTCGTCGAACGGCTCCGGGGCCGGGTCCAGCAGGTTGGTCTCGAACTCGGCAATGGGCAGGAACAACGACCGCGGGGCAGGGCCTGGGCCGGGCTCTGGAATCGGTTGGCCCTGGTTCATCACCACCGGGCGCATCCAGCTGTTGCTGGTGTCGAGCTGGCGCTGTTGTTCGATCAGCTCCATGGCACTGAACGGCTCAGGCGCAGGCGGCAGCAGGTTGGCTTCAAGCTCGGCCTTGGGCAGAAACAGCGGCTCGGGCGGTGCTACCTCGGTGTCGTGCACCGGGCAGGCGCGCTGGGCGTCGATCAGCGCCAGTGCTCGAGCGCCGCCGATGGGTTCGCCGCTGTCCTGGTCGTACTGCACGAACGATTGGCTGACGCTGTCTGCGGGCTCTTCCTGCTGCTCGGCCATGGCCCGGGCAAAGAAATCCTGCCACAGGTGGCTGACGCCCCCGAGTGCCTGGGTGTTGTGCTGACTGTAGTTGCCGACAGGCGACAAATAGGTCAAGCCGATAGGAAGAGTATCTGACATGGCAGTCGCGCGCGTTGTGCTCTGGCAGAATAGCGGGATATTGCCTGTATCGGCCGTGGCTGCTGATTCATTAAGGCTTGGTTTGATTTTTTAGGTGTGGACGATGGAAGAGCAAGGCACGGGTATCAGGGTCGAGGCGATGTCGGCTGAGTATGCGGAGCAGGCCAAGGTGTGGGCTGAACGCCTGAGCCTGCCGCTACAGGACGAGAGCGCCGGCTTCGCCGTGCAGGTGGGCGCCGAGGGTTTGCAGATCCAGCAGCTGGGGCCGCAGGCACCGGGGCCGGTGCGGGTGGACTTTGTCGAGGGCCAGGCCGCCCACCGGCGCCAGTTTGGGGGTGGCAACGGGCAGATGATCGCCAAGGCCGTGGGCATTGCCCAAGGCGTGCGGCCACAAGTGCTGGATGCCACGGCAGGGCTTGGCAAAGATGCGTTTGTGCTGGCCAGCCTGGGCTGCCAGATGACCCTGATCGAACGCCAGCCGCTGATTGCTGCGCTGCTGGAAGATGGCCTGGCGCGGGCGCGTTCGGACGACGAAGTGGGCCCGATTGTCGGGCGCATGCGCCTGCTGACCGGCAATGCCATCGAGCGCATGCACACCTGGGAAGGCGAGGCGCCGCAGGTGATTTACCTCGACCCGATGTTCCCGCACCGCGACAAGAGCGCACTGGTGAAAAAGGAAATGCGCGTGTTCCGGCCTTTGGTGGGCGACGACCTGGATGCCCCAGCGCTACTCGAAGCTGCCCTGGCGTTGGCCAGCCACCGGGTGGTGGTGAAGCGCCCGCGCAAGGCACCGATCATCGACGGGCCCAAGCCCAGCCATAGCCTGGAAGGCAAGTCGAGCCGGTATGACATTTACCCGAAGAAAGCCTTGAAGGCCTGATTTTCCCCCAACTGGCCGGCTAGCGCGGTCATTGTGAGAGCAACTGGCTTGCTTGAATTTTGAAACGTTGCGCGATTACTGTGGGAGCAACTGTCTTGCTCAACTTCTAAAAGCTGGCGCGATCCCTGTGGGAGCGGGCTTGCCCCGCGAACACGGGCGAAGCCCGTGCCATCCACACGGTGTCTTCTTCGCGGGTAAACCTGCTCCCACCCTGATTTGAGCTGCGCTATGTTTTCATGGCTGCGGTAAGTCATCCCGCCACGGCGTGCCCGATCTGAGCATCGCGTTGAGGCGCACGATGAAGATTCTCATGCAGGCCACAATCGCAACCTTGGCAAGTTTCCCCCGCCCACGCAGCGCTTCATATCGGGCTTTGAGCGTTGGATTATGTTTCACCGCCACCAGGCACGCCATGTACAGCGCACGCCTGACCTCAAATCGGCCTCCTGAAATAAAGCGCTTGCCCACGGACTTTCCGCTGTCGTGATTGAAGGGGGCCACACCGACCAAAGAGGCTATTTCCCTGGACTCCACATGCCCCAGTTCCGGCAAGAGCGCTACCAGCTTGGTCGCGGTTACCATCCCGATGCCTTTGACTTCGTCCAATTTGGCAATCCGTTCATCGTTGAGCACTGTGGCCTGCTGCTTGATCGCTTGCTCCACCAACTTTATCTGCGAGGCAAAGTGCTGGAGATTGGTGTTCAGGAAAATGGCGACCATCGCTGACTGAGCCTGCTTCAGGCGCCGCCGGTCGTCATCTCGCTGTTGGACTAGGCGATCACGCTGCTGAAGGAGTTCCCGTAACAGGGCCCTTTCAGGGCTTGTCTTCAGGGTTGGCTTGTCTGGAATGACCTCAGCGAAATGGGCCAGCACTGCGGCGTCGATGGCATCGGTCTTGGCCTTGATACCCAAGGAATCCGCGAACGATCTGGCTCGTGTGGGGTTTACGCGTATGACCTTGTAGCTGGCGTCTTGGAGAAAGCGCATGACATCACGCTCGTAGCCGCCTGTAGCTTCCAGCAAGACGCGCTTGATGCTGAGCCCTCGAAGGCTCTTCACCAGTTCCTCAAAGCCCGCTGGATCATTGCGCACGCTGATCTTGATGCCCTGGGGCCGCACCAGTGCATCAAGGGAAAGACTGGATACATCGATACCCAAGAAGGAAGCCATCACCAAAACCTCCTAGACTTAACAGTGTGAGAGAGCTTTGGCTTGGCCCACGCTTGTGGTTCGAGATTAGGCCCTCATCCAACTGTTCGGGCTCTCGCCAAAGTGGAACGGTGAATGGCAGCTTGTGCTCCCACACGTGCTCAAGGCACCTTCGGCATTCAGCTTGCCATTCACCGCTCTCACTCCTAATTCTAATCCCCTCTCAAGACACAAGCGGGCTTGTCCCGCGAACACCGGCGAAGCCGGTGCCATGCACCGCGTGGCCCCATTCACGGGCCAAGCCCGCTCTCACAATGACCACTGTTCTCTGCCTGGCAGCGCTCAGGGTTTGAACGCCCGCAAAAACACCCCCACCACCTCGCGCACATGCGTCTCGGCTTCGTCCCCCTCCAGCGGCGCCGCGCACCCCAGCAGCAAGCGGTAATCCGGCGCCCCCTTGACCAGGCAAAAGAAGTGCTCGGCCGCATGCAGCGGGTTGTCGATGCGCAACAACCCCCGCTCATCTGCACCCCGCAGCAGCGCTTCCATCGCTGCCAGCACGCGCTTGGGCCCGGCTTCGTAAAAGTATTCGCCAAAGCTTGGGTCCAGGCTGCCTTGGGCCATGATCAGGCGGCTGAGCTTCACCGCCTCATCGCTACTGATCAATGCCTGGAAACCACGGGCAATGGTCAGCAGTACCTCCTCCACCGGCGCCCCTTCGGGGTACTCGAACAACAGGTCGGGCAGCTGTAGCTGACAAGTGGCCATGACCGCCGAGCAGAACAGGGTCTGCTTGTCGGTGAAGTGGCTGTACACGGTGAGTTTTGAAACACCTGCCGCCGCAGCGACCGCATCCATGCTGGTGTTGGCATAACCAAGGCTGAGGAACAGCGACTTTGCCGCTTCGAGAATCGCCTCGCGCTTGGCCAGGTCCTTGGGCCGGCCCGGGCCGATGGGTGCGTCGTTGGACATTGTGGTCTGCATCTGGTTGATCAAGCTCCCATCTTACCGGCTGGAGAGGTAGACAGCAGTGATCGTCGCCATCGTTTAAGTGAATTTCTTATCGATGCTGGCTTCTCGGCAGCAGTTCCGTGACTTAATATACCCGTCAGTACACATATTCGAAGTGCCCTCCGCGAAAGGATTCATCATGTTGCGCCATGCCTTGTCCATCGCCTTGCCCGCCGTTGCCGCGTTGTTACTGACGGCATGCGGTCAGGAAGCCACCCCGCCTGCCGCGCCGCGCCCGGCGCTGGTGGTGCAGCCGCAGCCGGCCGAAGCCGCTGCCGACAGTTACCCTGGTGAAGTGCGTGCGCGCTTCGAGCCGGAGCTGGCCTTCCGCATTGGCGGCAAGGTCAGCAAGCGCCTGGTGGAGGAGGGGCAGCGGGTCAAGGCCGACCAGCCGCTGGCCGAGCTGGACCCGCAGGACGTGCGTCTGCAGCTTGAAGCCAACCGTGCCCAGCTGGCGGGTGCCGAGGCGAACCTGGCGTTGGTGCGCGCCGAGCGTGATCGCTACCAGAAGCTGCTGGAGCGGCAGATGGTCAGCCACTCGCAGTTCGACAATGCTGAAAACCTCTACCGCGCCGGCCTTGCCCGGCTGAAGCAGGCCAAGGCCGAGTTCGATGTGGCGGGTAACCAGGCCGACTATGCCGTACTGCGTGCGCCCCAGGCCGGGGTGGTGGCCAAGCGTCAGGTTGAAGTAGGCCAGGTGGTTGCCGCCGGGCAAACCGTGTTCACCCTGGCCACGGATGGCGAGCGAGAAGTGCTCATCAGCCTGCCGGAGCAGCAGTTCGCCCGCTTTGCCGTGGGGCAATCGGTCAGTGTGGAGCTGTGGTCACATCCGCAAGCGCGCTTCGAGGGGCGTATCCGCGAGCTGTCACCGGCCGCCGACCCACGCTCGCGCACCTTCGCTGCGCGCATTGCCTTCACCTCGGCCGCCACGCCGGCGGAGCTGGGCCAGAGCGCCCGGGTGTTCATCGCGCATGAGGGCGTGATCCCGTTGGCGGTGCCACTGTCAGCGGTGACTGCGGAAAACGGCCAGGCCTATGTGTGGCGGGTCAACAAGGACAGCCGCCTGGAGCGGGCCGTGGTGCGCCTGGGGGCGTATGGCAGCGACAGTGTGCCCGTACTCGAAGGCCTTGCCCCAGAGGACTGGGTGGTCGCCGCCGGTGGCCATGTACTGCGTGAGGGCCAGGAAATCCGCCCTGTGGACCGCAGCAACCGTGTAGTGAACCTGACGGCCAAGGAGTAAGTCCCGATGGGTTTCAACCTTTCTGCCTGGGCGCTGCGCAACCGCCAGATCGTCCTGTTCCTGATGATCCTGCTGGCGGCCATTGGCGCCATGTCCTACACCAAGCTCGGCCAGAGCGAGGATCCGCCATTCACCTTCAAAGCCATGGTCATCCGTACCCTGTGGCCGGGCGCCAGCGCCGAGGAAGTGTCGCGGCAGGTCACCGAGCGTATCGAAAAGAAGCTGATGGAAACCGGCGAGTACGAGAGGATTGTCTCGTTCTCTCGCCCCGGTGAGTCGCAGGTCACCTTCATGGCTCGCGATTCGCTGCATTCCAGGGACATACCTGAATTGTGGTACCAGATCCGCAAGAAGGTCGCGGACATTCGCCACACCCTGCCACCGGAGATCCAGGGCCCGTTCTTCAACGATGAGTTCGGCACCACCTTCGGCAATATCTATGCGCTGACCGGCAAGGGCTTCGATTACGCGGTGCTGAAGGACTACGCCGACCGTATCCAGATCCGGCTGCAGCGGGTCAAGGATGTGGGCAAGGTCGAGCTGGTGGGCCTGCAGGACGAAAAAATCTGGATCGAGCTGTCCAACCTCAAGCTGGCCACCCTTGGCGTACCCCTCGAGGCCGTGCAGCAGGCCCTGCAAGAGCAGAATGCGGTAAGCACCGCCGGCTTCTTCGAGACGCCCAGCGAGCGCCTGCAACTGCGGGTGAGCGGGCGCTTCGACAGTGTCGAGCAGATTCGCCAGTTCCCCATTCGCGTGGGTGACCGCACGTTCCGCATCGGCGATGTGGCCGAAGTGCACCGTGGCTTCAACGACCCACCCGCCCCGCGCATGCGCTTCATGGGCGAAGATGCCATTGGCCTCGCCGTGTCGATGAAGGACGGCGGCGACATCCTGGTCCTGGGCAAAGCCCTGGAAGACGAGTTCGAGCGGGTGGCGCGCACCCTGCCAGCCGGCATGGAGCTGCGCAAGGTCTCGGACCAGCCTGCGGCGGTCAAGGCCGGTGTGGGCGAGTTTGTCCAGGTGCTGGTCGAGGCGCTGGTCATCGTGCTGCTGGTGAGCTTCTTCTCGCTGGGCTTGCGCACCGGCCTGGTGGTGGCGTTGGCCATTCCGCTGGTGCTGGCCATGACCTTCGCTGCCATGCATTACTTCGGCATCGGCTTGCACAAGATTTCCCTTGGGGCCCTGGTGCTGGCGCTGGGCCTGCTGGTGGACGACGCGATCATTGCCGTGGAGATGATGGCGATCAAGATGGAGCAGGGTTATGACCGGCTCAAGGCGGCCAGCTATGCCTGGACTAGCACTGCGTTCCCGATGCTGACCGGTACCCTGATCACTGCGGCAGGCTTTTTACCTATCGCCACTGCGGCCTCCAGTACCGGCGAATACACCCGCTCGATCTTCCAGGTGGTGACCATCGCCCTGTTGACCTCATGGGTGGTGGCCGTGGTGTTCGTGCCCTATCTGGGCGAGCGCCTGCTGCCAGACCTGGCCAAGCTGCATGCTGCGCGCCATGGCAAGGACGGCCACGCGCCCGACCCTTACGCCACGCCGTTCTACCAGCGCGTGCGGCGGGTGGTGGAGTGGTGCGTACGGCGACGCAAGACGGTGATCCTGCTGACCATCGCGGCCTTTGTCGGCAGCATCCTGCTGTTCCGCTTCGTGCCCCAGCAGTTCTTCCCGGCCTCCGGGCGCCCAGAGCTGATGGTTGACCTGAAGCTGGCCGAAGGTGCCTCGCTGGCCAATACTGCCGAGCGGGTCAAGCAATTGGAGGCACTGCTCAAGCAGCAGGACGGCATCGATAACTATGTGGCCTATGTGGGCACCGGTTCGCCACGCTTCTACCTGCCGCTGGACCAGCAACTGCCGGCAGCCAGCTTTGCCCAGTTCGTGGTCCTGGCCAAGTCGATGGAGGACCGCGAGCGCCTGCGCAGCTGGCTGATCAGCACTGTAGACCAGCAGTTCCCTGACCTGCGTGCCCGGGTCACGCGCCTGGAAAACGGCCCACCCGTGGGTTACCCGGTGCAGTTCCGGGTCACCGGCGAGCACATCGAGCAGGCCCGTGCGCTGGCCCGCCAAGTGGCCGACAAGGTGCGCGAGAACCCGCATGTGGTGAACGTGCACCTGGATTGGGAAGAGCCCAGCAAGGCCGTGTTCCTCCAAATCGACCAGGACCGCGCCCGCGCCCTGGGCGTGAGCACCGCGCATCTGGCCAGCTTCCTGCAAAGCTCGTTGACCGGTACCACAGTCAGCCAGTACCGCGAGGACAACGAGCTGATCGAGATCCTGCTGCGCGGCACCCAGCAAGAGCGCGGTGATCTGGGTAACCTCGGCAGCCTGGCACTGCCGACCGACAACGGCCAGAGCGTGGCGCTGTCGCAGGTAGCGACCCTGGAGTACGGCTTCGAGGAGGGCATTATCTGGCACCGCAACCGCCTGCCGACGGTGACCGTGCGCGCCGATATCTACGACAAGGAGCAACCGGCCACGCTGGTGAAACAGATCGAGCCGACCCTGCACGAGATACGCGCCAAGCTGCCGGATGGCTACCTGCTGGAAGTGGGCGGTACGGTTGAAGACTCCGAGCGTGGGCAGAAGTCGGTGAACGCTGGCATGCCGCTGTTCGTGGTGGTGGTGCTGAGCCTGCTGATGATCCAGCTGCGCAGCTTCTCGCGCACGGTCATGGTGTTCCTCACCGCACCGCTGGGGCTGATTGGCGTGACCCTGTTCCTGCTGGTGTTCCGCCAGCCGTTCGGCTTTGTCGCCATGCTGGGCACCATTGCCCTGGCGGGCATGATCATGCGCAACTCGGTGATTCTGGTGGACCAGATCGAGCAAGATATTGCAGCGGGGATGGAGCGCTGGCAGGCGATCATCGAAGCCACGGTGCGGCGCTTCCGGCCAATCGTGCTGACTGCGCTGGCGGCGGTGCTGGCGATGATCCCGTTGTCACGCAGCGTGTTCTACGGGCCGATGGCGGTGGCGATCATGGGGGGGTTGATCGTGGCTACGGCGTTGACGCTGTTGTTCCTGCCGGCGTTGTATGCGGCGTGGTTCAGGGTGAAGAAAACCTGACTGACCTCACCGCCCTGTAGGAGCAGCCTTGTGCTGCGAAGAGGCCGGGACAGCAAGATGAATTTTCATTTGCTGCACCGGCCTCTTCGCAGCACAAGGCTGCGCCTACGAGGGTACTGCGGCCGCGTTGCGGATCAGAGGGCGCCGAAGACCTTCTTGGCCAGGCTGGTAGCGGCCTGCGCCGGGTTCTGGCGAATGCTCTGCTCCTGCTTGCCAATCATCTCGAACAGGCCGTCCAGCGCCTTCTCGGTCACGTAGTTCTCGATGCTGGCGCTCTTGGCGTCGACCACGCCCAGTGCCACCGCCTGCCCGGCGAAGTTGTTGTACTGCTGAGCCAGGCCAACCTTGTCGGTAGCCTGTTTGACGATCGGCAGGAACTTGGCGCGGATCTGCTCGCGGCTGCTCTTGTTCAGGTACTGGGTGGCCGAGTCGTCACCGCCGGCGAGGATGCCTTTGGCATCGGTCACGCTCATGTTCTTCACGGCATCGACCAAAATCGCCTGTGCCTGCGGCACGGCGGCTTCAGCGGCCTTGTTCATGCTGGCTTCCAGGGCATCGACCTGTTCACCTTTGCCGAACATTTTCATGGCCTTGGCCGCCTTGCCCAGCTTGCCCGGCAATTCGATGCGCACGTCCGGGTTGTTGCTGAAGCCACCCGGGGCGCTCAACTGCTTGACGGCGAGCTGCGCGCCCTGGGTCAGGGTATCTTTCAGGCCGCCAGTGGCGTCTTTCTGGCTCAGGTCGCCCAGCGACAGGGCCAGTGCGCTGGCCGATAGCAGCAGGCCGGCGCACAGGGTGGAAAAACGCAGGGAAGTGCGGATCATGAAGCTTTCCTTGTAAACAGATGAATACGGGTGTCAGCGAACCTGGTCGACCTTGATGCGTACAGATTTCGGGTCACTGCCGTCGAGCATGACACCATGGTGTTCGGTATTGATGAACAGCAGCTTGCCCTCCAGCTCGATGCGCGCGCTCACCGCATAGCGGTGGCCGGGTTTGACCTGGGCGGGGTCGTAAATGAGGTGGAATGGCAGCGGTACGTTGCCTTTGACCGGGCCGGCCTGGCGGGCCAGGGTCACGGCGGGGGCGTCCATCAGCGAAACGTCCTGCAGCTCCACGCTCAGGGTAGCGGCAGGCGGCAGGGCGATACGCTGCAGGTAGAAGACTTCACCGTCCAGGCTGGCCTGGTTGGATGGGGTTTGGCTGGAACAGGCTGCAAGCAGGGATGCGCAACACAGCATAAAGAGCTTTTTCATGGAATCTCCGGTGTCCTTGGGGCTGGCTTGTGGCCAACCCCAGGGACTTTAGCGGATTTTCCCCCGTGATGAACCGTCAGAGGGTCGAAGTTTCCAGGCCGTCGTCACGGTGCAGGGCCACCTGGCGGATCGACAGCCGCAGTTCGGCCGACAGCACACGCTTGGCCACGCCCTCGGCCAGCTCGCCAAGCTTGTCGTGATAACCCAGCTTGCCTTGCCCGTCGGCATGCAGCACGCCTTGCTGGAGCAGGGTCTGGATGAAGTGGCGGAACAGCGTCTTGTCGAAAAACTCTGGGGCATTCAGGCCATGCAGGATCGACAGGCGCTGGGCCATCATCACGCACAGGTCTTCCAGCCCTTCGGCGCTGAGGCTGTTCTGTCCGCTGTTGAGCAGCAGCGAGGTGGCCATGTAGAAGCGCTGCAAGGTCTGGGTGATGGTGCGGGCGAGCAGGGTCAGTAGCACGAACTGCCGCGAACTGGGCGCCGGGCGTACGTATACGTCGTTGTCCTGGCGTAGCAGGCCTTGTTCAACCAGCGCGGCCAGCCATTGGTCGATCACCTCGTCCAGTTGCTCTGGCGTCCAGCGCAGGAACAGTTCGGCCTGCAGGTACGGGTACAACGCGTGCACATACTGGCCCAGCAGTTCGCGGCTCATGCGCGAGCTGCTGAGGAAGAAGCTGGCCAGCAGCGCCGGCAGGGCGAAAATGTGCAGCACGTTGTTGCGGTAATAGGTCATCAGTACCGCATTGCCTTCATCCAGGTAGAGGATGCGGCCCAGGGCGTCCTTCTGCTCGGCCACCAGGTTCATGCTGCGCACGTGCTCGATCAGTGCCTGGCCGTCGCCGTCCGGCAGGGTGGTGTGCGGCGAGTACGGCACCTGGCGCAGCAAGGCCAGGTACAGGTCGAGTACACGGGTCAGGGCGCGTTCGTCCAGGGCCAGGCGGCTGGTGGACAGCAGCGCCAGGGCCACCAGGTTGACCGGGTTGATGGCGGCCGCCTCGTTGAGGTGACGGGCCACGGTTTCGCCCAGGCGGGTGGTGGCGTCGTTGAGCCAGGCCGGGCGGTACTGGGGGCCGTGATCCTGTTCACGCCAGCCGGGCTGTTGCTCATCGAGGAACCCGGCCAGGCGGATCGGTTCGCCGAAGTTGACGTAGACCTGGCCAAAGCGCTGCTTGAGCGCGCCAAACACCTTGAAGATGTCGAACACCGACTCCTTCTTTTTGCTGGCACCGCGCAACTCGCCCAGGTAGGTGCGGCCTTCGAGCACGCGCTCGTAGCCGATGTACACCGGCACGAACACCACCGGCGTGCGCGACGAGCGCAGGAAGCTGCGCAAGGTAATGGCCAGCATCCCGGTACGCGGCTGCAGCATGCGCCCGGTACGCGAGCGGCCACCTTCGACGAAGTACTCGACCGGAAAACCTTTGGTGTACAGAGTATGCAGGTACTCGTTGAACACGGCGGTGTACAGCGGGTTGCCCTTGAACGTGCGGCGCATGAAGAAGGCACCGCCACGGCGCAGCAGGTTACCCACCACCGGCATGTTGAGGTTGATGCCTGCCGCCACGTGCGGCGGGGTAAGGCCGTTGCGGAACAGCAGGTACGACAACAGCAGGTAATCGATGTGGCTGCGGTGGCACGGCACGTAGATCACTTCGTGGCCGGGAGCTATGCCCTGAACCTGTTCGATATGGTTGACCTTGATGCCGTCGTAGATCTTGTTCCAGAACCAGCTGAGCACCACTTCGAGAAAGCGGATGACCGTGTAGGTGTAGTCCGAGGCGATCTCGTTGCCATAACGCAGTGCCTGGGCTTCGGCCTTGGCCAACGGCAGGTTCTCGCGTTGGGCCTCGTCGGCGATGGCCTGGCGCACCTGCGGGGCATGGATCAGGCCTTTGACCAGGTTGCGCCGGTGCGAGATGTCCGGGCCGATGACGGCGGTCTTGAGGTTGCGAAAATGCACGCGCATCAGGCGCTGGGCCATGCGCACGGTGCGCTCGTGGCCCTTGTTGTGCTGCACCAGTTCGCGCAGGTGGATGGGGGCGGAGAACTGCACCCGGGTCTTGCGCCCCAGGATCAGCACGGTCAGCAGCCGGCGCAGGCGCCCGGTCACCGCCCAGCTGTCGGCGAACAACAGCTTCCATGGGCTGGATTCGCTGGCCGGGGTCTGCCCCCAGAACACGCTGACCGGAATGATCTGCGCATCTTCTTCGGCATGCTGGCTGACGGCAGCTACCAGGCGCTCAAGTGTGGGCGGGGCGCCGCTTTTGTCCTGGCGGCCGAGCCAGTCAGGGTCGGGGGTCAGGTAGAAGAACCCGGCCGGCTCCTGCAGTTGGCCGACCGCCACCGGCAGCACCGGGCGCGGCAGCCCCGCCTTGGTGCACTCGTGGTCGAGCACGGCCAGGTCGGTGAGCGCGGGCGAGGGCAGCGCATAGAACACCGGCCGGCTGCGGTCGAGGTTGAGGGTCATGGAAGACTGGTTGATGGTCTCGGAGCGCACCCACAGGTACAACAGGCGACGCAGGGCGCCGAAGATCAGGCGGCGCAGGGGGGAACGGGTCATGGGGTGTGTGCCCTGGGTGTGATTTTCAGGTGAGTATCCAGCTATTTAGTCTGCCGTATCGGCGTAAGTTCAGCAAAAATCGGCCAACTGCGGGACCGTCATCAATTTTTTTTGTTCTGTGTCATATACTCGGCCTGCCACTTGCAGGATATTTCAGCAAGCGGCGTTGGCACGGGGCCGTGAGCTCGTGCCTGCAAGGCGATCTTCACAATAAAAATCCGGAGTAGTTCAGATGTCGTCTCGTGAGACTGGGAATGTAAAGTGGTTCAACGATGCCAAGGGTTATGGCTTCATTCAGCGCGAAGGTGGTGCGGATGTGTTCGTCCACTATCGGGCGATCCGCGGTGAGGGGCATCGTACCCTGGTCGAAGGGCAGCGGGTGGAATACGCCTGCGTGCAGGGCCAGAAAGGCCTGCAAGCCGAAGACGTAGTAGGGCTCTGAGCCTCTAGTTTCAAGCCGTAGGAGCGGGCTTGCCCGCGAAGCAGCCACCACGGTGGCTGCCACGGGCATGGCCCGTGTTCGCGGGCAAGCCCACTCCTACAGAAACGAGCAACGCTGTATTTTCAGGTTGTGCGCCAGGTGATTTCCTCTTCACCGTCGGCGCTTATGCGCACCCAGCGGTCGGCATCTTCTTCGCCGTCTTCCTCTACCCAGCCACCCGGCGCGCAGCGCACTTCCACACCCAGTGCGGCAAATGCAGCGCGGGCGCAAGCGACATCATCGGCCCATGGCGTCTGGTCGCTTTCCAGGTACAGGCTGTTCCATTTCCCTACAGCCTTGGGTAACCAGGTGACCGGAATGTTACCGACCTTGCATTTGAATGTCTGGCCTTTCTGCTGCCAGTCGCTGCATGGGCCAATCGCCTGGGCGAGCCACTGGGCAATCTGCTTGTGGTCGACGTCGGCGTCCTTCAGGTAAATCTCGATATCTGGTTGGCGCATAAGGGCTCCGGGTGTGCTCAGTCTTGGCGCACGAAATAGTCATAACGCATGGAAACCGTAACCTCGAACGGCTCGGGCTGGTCGATCACCCGGGCGCGTTTTTCGGCGCTGGCGCGCCAGCCGTGCGGGGTCATGGCGAGCAGGTCGGCGCGCGCCTTGGGCACGGCCAGGTTCAAGCGGAACTCGAGGGTTTCGCTATGGGCGTGGGCCATGCCTTCGGGGACGAGGGCCAGGTGCTTGTCGTCGGCGTAAGGGCGTACTTCATCGTAGAGCACCTCACGCAACTCCATCAGGTGGCCGCTGGTCGGGCCGACCCGCATCAGGCCGCCGCCGGGGCTGAGCAGGCGCTTGGCTTCGGCCCAGTCCAGCGGGCTGAACACGCTGGCGATGAACTGGCAACTGGCGTCCGCCAGCGGCACGCGGGCCATGCTGGCGACCATCCAGGTGACCTGTGGCGCGCGGCGGCAGGCACGCTTGACCGCCTCGCGGGAGATGTCCAGGGCATAGCCCTCGGCAGCTGGCAGCGCCTGGGCGAGCAGCGCGGTGTAGTAGCCCTCGCCGCAGCCGATGTCCAGCCAGGCGCCGGGCCGGCGCTCGGCGGCAAGCTCGGCCAGCCGGTGGGCGACAGGGGCGTAGTGGCCCGCGTCGAGAAAGTCGCGGCGGGCCTCGACCATGGCCTGGTTGTCACCCGGGTCGCGGCTGTTCTTGTGCTGCACCGGCAGCAGGTTCAGGTAACCTTGGCGCGCTCGGTCGAAGCGGTGACCGGCCGGGCACATCACACTGTTGTCGAGCCGGCTCAGCGGCGCCTGGCAAAGAGGGCAGGCGAGCATCAGGCGAGCAACCGAACCAGGGTCTGGTAGTAGATTTCGGTCAGCAGGTCGAGGTCGCTGGCCAGAATCCGCTCGTCCACCTGGTGAATGGTGGCGTTGACCGGGCCAAGCTCGACCACTTGGGTACCCATGGTGGCGATGAAGCGGCCATCGGAGGTACCCCCGCTGGTAGACGGCTGGGTGTCGCGGCCGGTGACGCCCTTGATGCTGTGTGCGACCGCGTCGAGCAGTTCGCCCGGTTCGGTGAGGAACGGCAGGCCTGAAAGCGCCCAGTCGATCGACCAGTCCAGTTCATGCTTGTCGAGAATCGCCGACACTCGCGCCTGCAGGCCTTCGACGGTCGACTCGGTGGAGAAGCGGAAGTTGAACAGCGCGGTCAGCTCGCCCGGTACCACGTTGGTGGCGCCGGTGCCGGAATTGAGGTTGGAGATCTGGAAACTGGTCGGCGGGAAGAACGCGTTGCCTTCGTCCCAGTGCTCGGCTGCCAGTTCCGCCAGGGCCGGGGCGGCCAGGTGGATCGGGTTGCGTGCCAGGTGCGGGTAGGCCACGTGGCCCTGCTTGCCGCGCACGGTCAGCTTGGCACCCAGCGAACCACGGCGGCCGTTCTTGACCACGTCACCCAGCAGGGTGGTGCTGGAGGGTTCGCCGACGATGCACCAGTCCAGGCGTTCGTTGCGTGCTTTGAGGCGCTCGACCACTGCCTTGGTGCCGTGGTGGGCCGGGCCTTCCTCGTCGCTGGTGATCAGGAAGGCGACCTTGCCGCGGTGGTTCGGGTAGTCGTGCACGAAGCGCTCGCTGGCGATCACCATGGAGGCCAGGCTGCCTTTCATGTCGGCGGCGCCACGGCCGCAGAGCATGCCGTCAGCGTCGATCAGCGCTTCGAATGGTTCGTGCTGCCATTGCTGCACCGGGCCGGTGGGCACCACGTCGGTGTGGCCGGCAAAGCACAGCACCGGGCCGTCCTGGCTGCCGTGGGTGGCCCAGAAGTTGTCTACGTCTTCAATGCGCATCGGCTCGAGCGCGAAGCCCACGGCGCCCAGGCGCTTCATCATCTGCGCCTGGCAGTCGGCGTCGACAGGGGTGACCGAGGGGCGACGGATCAGGTCGCAGGCCAGTTGAAGGGTAGGCGAGAGCTCGGCAGGGGCCGTCATGGGGGACTCCGGGGCAAGGCAAGGCGGGGAAATCTGAGGGGCGTTATCTTATATCAAACCGATGTGGCAGTGGGGCCGCGTTGCGGCCCATTCGCGGCACAAGGCCGCTCCCACAGGTCATGCACATCCCTGATGGGCTGCGGTCATCCTTGTGGGAGCGGCCTTGTGCCGCGAATGGGCTGCAAAGCAGCCCCGGCAATCTCACGCCTGCTGCGCTTCGGCAGCCTTCTCCACTGGCTTGGGCAGCGAAGACAGCAACGCCATCACCAGCGCTGCCACATAAGGCAACGACTGCACCAGCAACATCGCCACCCAGAAGCGCATGTCCGAACTCGGCAGCCCTTGCACCAGGTAGATACCCAACGCCGCGCCCCACAGCAGCAACATGATGAACAGCTCTTCCCGCGCTTCGGAAAGTGCCACCAACAGCCCATGGCTGTCGGCATTCTTGGGCGTGCGGAAAAACGGCATGCTGCTGGTGAAAAAGCCGTAAAGCACCGCCTTGGCAATGGTATGCGACAGCGCCAGGCCGGCCAGCGCTGCGGCGAAGGCGTCCTTGAGGTTGACCCCCACCGCACGGCGGTAAAGGAAAATGATCTTGCCGACCTTGAAGAAGAACAGCGCCAGCGGCGGGATGGCGAAGATCATCAGCGGCGGGTCGACGCGGTGCGGCACGATGATCATTGCCGCTGACCACAGCAGCGCACCGATAGTAAAGAAGATATTCATGCCGTCGGCGACCCACGGCAGCCAGCCGGCCAGGAAGTGGTAGCGCTGGCCACGGGTCAGCTCGCTGCCCTTGCCGCGCAACAGGGCACTGGCGTGGTGTTTGATGATCTGAATGGCGCCGTAGGCCCAGCGGAAGCGCTGCTTCTTGAAATCGATGAAGGTGTCAGGCATCAGGCCCTTGCCGTAGCTGTTGTGGGCGTAGGCGGCCGACAGGCCTTTCTCGAACACGCGCAGGCCCAGCTCGGCGTCCTCGCAGATGCACCATTCGGCCCAGCCCAGCTCTTCCAGTACCGTGCGCCGGGTCATGGTCATGGTGCCGTGCTGGATGATTGCGTCACGGTCGTTGCGGGTGACCATGCCGATGTGGAAGAAGCCCTTGTACTCGCTGTAGCACAGCTTCTTGAAGGCGCTTTCGTGCTGGTCGCGGTAGTCCTGCGGCGACTGCACCACGGCAATTTTCGGGTCGGCGAAGTGCGGCACCATGTGCTTGAGCCAGTTGCGGTCGACGCAGTAGTCCGAGTCGATCACCGCAATCACCTCAGCGTCCTTGGCCGTGTGCGGGATCAGGTAGTTGAGCGCGCCGCCCTTGAAGCCGGCCAGTGGCGCGACGTGGAAAAACTTGAAGCGCTCGCCGAGCTTCTCGCAGTGAGCCTTCAGCGGCTCCCACACGGCCGGGTCCTTGGTGTTGTTGTCGATCACCAGCACTTCGTAGTCGGGGTAGTCCAGCGCGGCCAGGGCGTCGAGGGTCTGCTTCACCATCTCAGGTGGCTCGTTGTAGCACGGCACATGCACCGATACCTTGGGCCGGTAGGCGCTGTCGGCCTGTACCGGCAGGAACTCGCGTCGGCGCTTGTGTATCCATACGGCCTCGGCCAGTTCATGGGCCTCGGTAAGCAGCACGATGAACACGCCCAGCGCGCCAAGAGCAAGCAGTACGCCCACGGTCAGGCTGAACCAGGTGCTGTACTGCTGGCTGTAGTCGTAGGCAATCCACACCAGTACCGACCCGCACAAAAAGGTGATGAAGGTCAGGAATGTGCGGCCGCGCTGGCGCAGGGCCGAGCCGTCGATGAACAGCACCATCAGCGCAATCATCGCCAGCACCACCGAGGCCACCGCCAGGGCTCGCCACTGCGGGATCGCCACCACGGGCCCATCGAAGTTGAATTTTTGCTGACGCTCGGCGTTGTACACGCCCCAATAGGCGCCTACCGAGCCTTCGTCGCTAGCCTTCCACGGCTGGTCATAGGCTTCGATGACAAAGTAGTTGTAGCCACGGCGATTGAGGGTATTGACCAAGGTGCGCAGGTAGATGGCCTGGTCGGCCTGGCTGGCATCGGCACCACCGCGCATGCGGCCGTTGCTCGGCCAGCCGACCTCGGACAACAGCAGGGGTTTGCGCGGGAACTGGTGCTTCAGCTCCCGGGCGCGGTCGAGCACGAACTCGACCGAATCCTTCATCGGGACGAATTCCCAGTAGGGCAGGATGTGCGCGGCAATCAGGTCGACGTGCTTGGCGATCTCCGGGTTTTCCTTCCAGATGTGCCATTGTTCACTGGTGGTCACCGGTACCTTGACGGCTGCGCGTACCCGGTCCAGGTATTTGATCAGGTTTTCCGGGGTGACTTCTTCACGGAACAGCGCCTCGTTGCCGACCACTACCCGCACCACGCTGCGCGAGGTGTTGGCCAACTGGATGGCCGTGGCGATTTCGCGCTCGTTGCGTTCCAGGTCCGGGCTGATCCAGATCCCCAGCGTCACCCGCAAGCCAAACTCCTCGGCCAGGCGCGGGATGTCGGCCTGGGTGCCCTCCACGGTATAGATTCGGATGCTGTCGGTCAGTTTGCTCAACTGCTCCAGGTCCTGGCGCATCTCGTCGTCAGTGGGGTACTGGCCCTTCTGCGGGCTTTCACCCAGGCGGAACGGCGAATACGAAAAGCCAGAGATCTGTTCTGGCCAGGCAGGGGCGGAGACCGGGCGGTTGATCAGTGCCCAGAACCCGGTGAACAACGCGGCGATGGCCAGCACCACAACCAGGTTCAGGCCGAATTTACGTGAAGACATTGTCGTCCATTTGTGTCGAAGTGATAGGACATTAAAGCAGGGTTAGTAGTCTCTTTCCTAACGATGCAGGCCATGGGCCCGCTGGCATATAATGCGCGCCGGTTTTTTGGGGTATGAACATGAGCACAGAAGATCCACGCTTCGCCGGCGTTGCCCGGCTGTATGGCGACCAGGGGCTGCAGCGCCTGGGGCAGGCCCATGTGGCTGTGGTCGGTATTGGCGGGGTAGGGTCCTGGGTGGCTGAAGCGCTGGCCCGCAGCGGCGTGGGCGAAATCAGCCTGTTTGACCTGGACGACGTCTGCGTCAGCAACACCAACCGCCAGGCCCATGCCCTGGAAGGCCAGGTGGGGCGGCCCAAGGTCGACGTCATGGCTGAACGCTTGCGTGCGATCAACCCGGCATGCACGGTGCATGCGGTAGCGGACTTCGTTACCCGTGAAACCATGGCCGAGCATATCCACGAGCACCTGGACTGTGTGATCGACTGCATCGACAGCGTCATGGCCAAGGCGGCGTTGATTGCCTGGTGCCGGCGGCGAAAGATTGCCATCGTTACCACGGGTGGCGCTGGTGGGCAGATCGACCCGACCCAGATCCAGATCGCCGACCTGAACAAGACCTTCAACGACCCACTGGCCTCGCGGGTGCGCTCCACCTTGCGCCGCGATTACAACTTCTCGCGCAATGTCAGCCGCAACTATGGTGTGCCGTGCGTGTTCTCCAGCGAACAGCTGCGTTATCCCAAGGGTGATGGCAGCGTTTGCCTGCAAAAAAGCTTTGTAGGGGAGGGGGTAAGGCTGGACTGCTCGGGTGGCTTTGGTGCAGTGATGATGGTGACCGCGACCTTTGGCATGGTGGCGGCGAGCAAGGCGATCGAGAAATTGGTGGCGGGTGCGCGGCGGCCTTCGGAGCGGATCAAGCCTGAGTAATCATGCACAGGCCACCTCGCTCCTACAGGGAGCAGTGTATGCCTTGGATTTAGTGGTTGGACGCCAACTCCGCCATTCGCTGCAACACCGCATGCAGCCCATTGCTGCGTGACGGGGACAGCTGGCGCTCTAGCCCCAGTTGGGTGAACCACTCGCGCAGATCAAGCCTGGCCAGCTCTTCACTGGTCAGCCCCTGCACCCGCACCAGCAACAACGCCAGCAGCCCGCGCAACAAGCGTGCATCGCTGCTGGCCTTGAACCGCCACTGCCCATCGACGAGTTCGGCCATCAGCCACACCAGGCTTTCGCAGCCATGCACCCGGTTGGCTTCGGTCTTGTCAGTCTCGGCCAGCGGCTCCAGGCGGTCGCCCCACTGCATCAGCAGCCGGGCGCGCTGTTCCCAGCCCTTGCCCTGTTCAAACGCTTCCAGCGCCTGGCGCGCCTGTTCCGGCATGCTCATCGCAGCAACTCCAGGCCCTGATCAAGCGCAGCGAAGAAGCGCTGCAAGTCGTCGCTGTCGTTGTACAAGCCCAGCGATACGCGGATTGCGCCCTCCAGCCCCAGCCCTTGCAAGAGCGGCATGGCGCAGTGGTGTCCGGCACGCACGGCTATCCCTTGCTCGGTGAGCAGGTGGGCGATATCTGCGTTGTGCACGCCCTCGATGACGAAGCTGGCCAGCGCCGTCTGCGGTGCCCCCAATACCCGCACGCCCTCACGGTCAGCCAGGCCGCGCAGCAGGCGCTGGTGCAGGCTGGTTTCGTGGGCTTCGACAGCCTGGACGTCGAGGCTGGCCAAATAATCCAGGGTCGCCCCCAGGCCTATCACCCCGGCGATTGGCGGCGTACCCGCCTCGAACCCCAGCGGTGCAGGGCGAAAGCTGGCGCTCTGGTACTCGGCCAGTTGCACCATCTCGCCACCGAACTGCCAATGGCGCAGCAGCTCCAGCGCCCGAGTGTGGCCGTACAGCACGCCAATCCCATCCGGGCCGTACAACTTGTGGCTGGAGAACACATAGAAGTCGCAGCCCAGTTGCTGCACATCGTGGCGACCATGCACCACGCCCTGGGCACCGTCGACCACGGTCAGCGCGCCTTGTGCGCGGGCATGGGAAAGCAGGGCCGGCAGCGGTTGCCAGGTACCCAGTACGTTGGACAGCTGGCTGACGGCGAGAACCCGGGTGCGCGGGCCTATCAGTTGCAGTGCCTGGTTCAGGTCGATGCGGCCAAAGGCATCCAGCGGCAGTATCACCAGGCGCAGGTTGCGCCGGCGTGCCAGCTGTTGCCAGGGCAGCAGGTTGGCATGGTGCTCCAGCGCGCTGATGGCAATTTCGTCACCGGCTTCGAAGCGGTGCTCAAGGCCGTAGGCCAGCAGGTTCAAGGCCGAGGTGGCACCGTGGGTGAACACGATCTGCCGTGAGTCCGCAGCATTCAACCAGGCGGCGACCTTGTCTCGGCTGGTTTCGAAAGCCTGGGTCGCCAGTGCACCGGGCAGGTGCTGGGCACGGTGTACGTTGGCCGCGCCATGGCTGTAGTAATGGCTCAAGGCATCGATCAGGGCTTGCGGCTTTTGGGTGGTAGCGGCGCTGTCCAGGTAGGTCTGGTGCTGCCGTTGCAGGGCGGCGATGGCGGGGAAGTCGGCACGCCAGGGGGAGGGCTGGAACATGTTCACGGGGCCTGGAATGAAAATCGGGTCTGGCGTGGTGCCAGACCCGATCTTAACATTTCAAACGCCAAGCATGCTCAGTTGTGAGCGTGCAGCGCCTCGTTCAGCTCGATGGCCGACTTGTGGGTCTTGCATTCTACCGCGCCATTCAGCGAGTTGCGGCGGAACAGCAGGTCGGTCTGGCCGGCCAGGTCGCGGGCCTTGACCACCTTGACCAGCTCGTTGTTCTCGTCCAGCAGGTTCACCTTGGTGCCAGCGGTGATGTACAGGCCGGCTTCAACGGTGTTGCGGTCGCCCAGCGGAATGCCGATACCAGCGTTGGCGCCGATCAGGCAGCCTTCGCCCACCTTGATGACGATGTTGCCGCCACCGGACAGGGTACCCATGGTCGAGCAACCGCCGCCCAGGTCGGAACCTTTGCCAACGAATACGCCGGCGGACACGCGGCCTTCGATCATGCCCGGGCCTTCGGTGCCCGCGTTAAAGTTGACGAAGCCTTCGTGCATGATGGTGGTGCCTTCGCCGATGTAGGCGCCCAGGCGCACACGGGCGGTATCGGCGATGCGCACGCCGGCCGGGACCACGTAGTCGGTCATCTTCGGGAACTTGTCCACCGAGAACACTTCCAGCAGCTCGCCCTTCAGGCGCGCTTCCAGTTGCAGCTCGGCCAGTTCGGCCAGGTCGACCGCGCCCTGGTTGGTCCAGGCTACGTTCGGCAGCAGCGGGAAGATGCCAGCCAGGCTCAGGCCGTGTGGCTTGACCAGGCGGTGCGACAACAGGTGCAGCTTGAGGTAGGCCTCTGGGGTGGAGGTCAGGGCAGCGTCTTCGGCCAGCAGGGTAGCGACCAGCGGCTTGTGGCTTTCGGCCAGGCGGGTCAGCAGGGCGGCCTGGGTCGCATCCACGCCTTTCAGGGCTTCGGCCAATTTCAAGGCCTGGCCGTTGCTGAAGGCGATGGCCTGGTTGCCACCTTCGTAACCGAGAACAGGGGCTACAGCGGCAACCAGCTCGGCGCTCGGGTTGAGCAGCGGTTGCGCGTAGAACACTTCCAGCCAGGCGCCCTGGCGGTTCTGGGAGCCGACACCGAAGGCCAGGCTGAACAGGGTATTGGACATGTGATTACCTCGTGCGAAATAGGGTGGGGGCTCAGGCCAGGGCAGCGGCGTACAGGTCCGGCTTGAAGCCGACCAGGGTGCGCGCGCCAAGGTCCAGCACCGGGCGTTTGATCATCGACGGCTGGGCCAGCATCAGCTCGACGGCCTTGGCCTGGTCGAGGTCTGCCTTGCTGGCGTCGTCCAGCTTGCGGAAGGTGGTGCCGGCACGGTTGAGGATGACTTCCCAGCCGTGTTCGTCGCACCAGCGGTTCAGGCGGTCGCGGTCGATGCCTTGGGTCTTGTAATCGTGAAATTCGTAGGCGATGGCTTTGTCTTCGAGCCAGGTACGCGCTTTTTTCATGGTGTCACAGGCTTTGATGCCGTAGAGCGTGTAGGTCATTGTGTACATTGGGGTTACAAGTCGCCCCAATCTCTCCGTCTTTCGATGTCAGTCGCGGGATTATGCGGGAACGAAACAGTGAGCGCCACGGGTGTACTTGCCTTGAGCCTTGCAGCGCCCATGAGATCGAGCACCGCGCGGGCGGTGCTCGATCTCATGGGCGCTGCAAGAATCAAGGCCTGCACCTTCTGAAGTATCATCATGTTACATATTCCGCGGTCACCTGCGACTATCGTGCAGCGGCCCCGAACCGTCGGTCGCCGCTAACATATTGTTTCAATGGCGATGGTTCGCCTTGCTACCGTTTCTGGTTCACAAAGGAAGCTTTCCCGGATGCAGTCCGCCTACACCGTCCTCATCCTGCTGACGCTGGTCAGCCTGTCGAAGCTGGTCGGCCGCATGATCCCGCTGCCCTTGCCGCTGGTGCAGATCGCTGCCGGTGCCTTGCTGGCCCTGCCGACACTGGGGCTGCATGTGGCCCTGGACCCCGAGTTGTTCCTGTTCCTGTTCTTGCCGCCCCTGCTCTTTGCCGACGGTTGGCGCATCCCCAAGCGTGAGTTGTGGCGCATTCGCGGGCCAGTGGTGGCGCTGGCCGTAGGGTTGGTGCTGTTCACTGTGGTCGGGGCCGGCTATTTCATTCACTGGCTGCTGCCGAGCATCCCCCTGCCGGTGGCTTTCGCCTTGGCGGCGGTGCTGTCGCCGACCGATGCCGTGGCGGTTTCGGCCATCGCCCAGGACCGCCTGCCCACCCCGCTGATGCACATGCTGCAGGGGGAGGCCCTGATGAACGATGCATCGGGCCTGGTGACCTTCAAGTTCGCCCTTGCGGCGGCGATCACCGGGGTGTTTTCGCTGGCCGATGCCAGCTTCAGCTTTGTGCTGGTCGCGCTTGGCGGTCTGGCGGTGGGGGTGGGCCTGAGCTGGCTGGTCGGCCGCCTGCGCGCCTGGATGATCGCCCGCGGCTGGGACGACCCGGCCACCCACGTGGTGTTCATGCTGCTGCTGCCGTTCGCGGCCTACGTGCTGGCCGAGCGCCTGGGCGTTTCGGGCATCCTTTCGGCGGTAGCGGCCGGCATGATGCAAAGCTGGCTCGACCTGCTGCCACGCCAGACCAGCACCCGCCTGCTTAACCGGAGCGTCTGGTCGTTGCTGGAGTTCGCCTTCAATGGCCTGATCTTCCTGCTGTTGGGCCTGCAGTTGCCAGACATCATCAAGGCGGTGGTCAGCCACGAAGCCACCGTGTGGCCGACCCTGGCCTACCGCTGCCTGGACGTGGTGGCGATCTTTGCTGCACTGATCCTGCTGCGGTTCATCTGGGTGCAGAGCATCTGGCGGTCGATCGGCGTGGTGCGCCGCTGGCGCGGCAAACCGGCGCTGGTGCTGATGCCTACGGCGCGCTCCTGCTGGCTGCTGACCTTGGGCGGTGTGCGCGGGGCGGTGACCCTGGCGGGTGTGATGTCGGTGCCGTTGCTGATGGGGGCGGGCAAGGCCTTCCCTGAGCGTGATTTGCTGATTTTCATTGCCGCCGGGGTGATCCTGCTGTCGTTGATCAGCGCCTGCATCGCGCTGCCGATATTGCTGCGCGGGGTGACCAAGAGCCCGGACGAACGCTTGCACCAGGAGGTGCAGGAAGCCTGGCGGCGCACGGCCGAGGCAGCGATTCATGCCCTGGAAGCAGAGGAGGTGATCGACGCCAATGCCCCGCAAGATGCTGCGCAGGCGACCCTGGCGACCGAGCTGAAGGCACGGTTGATGGCTGAGTATCGGGATGAACTGGACAGCTACAACGACAGTGCCGAGGCCAAGGCCCTGGCCGAACAGATGGACTTGCTGGAGCGGCGTTTGCGCTTGCGTGCGCTGAGGGCGCAGCGGCTGGAGCTGTATAACCTGCATCGCCAGCACCAGGTGGGCGATGAGGTGGTGCGGCAGGTGCTTGGGGAGCTGGATATGAGTGAGGCCAACCTGGGGCAGGTCAAGTAGATCTCCTTGTTGCCATTCGCGGGACAAGCCCGCTCCCACAGGTCCTCCATTTGAGGTTGCTGGAGGCCTGTGGGCACGGGCTTGTCCCGCGAATGGGGCGCACAGCGCCCCCAGCTCAATTAGCGGTTTTGCAGGAAGGCACGAATCCGCTCTGCCGCCTCGATGCACTCGGCCAGCGGTGCAACCAGCGCCATGCGTACGCGCCCGGCGCCTGGGTTCACACCCTCCACTTCACGCGACAGGTACGAGCCTGGTACCACGGTCACATGCTGGGCTTCGAACAGGTCGCGGGTGAATTCGGCATCGCAGCCCGGCACCTTGGCCCACAGGTAGAAGCTGCCATCCGGGCGCTGCACGTCCAGCACCGGCTGCAGGATGTCCAGCACGGCATCGTATTTGGCGCGGTACTGGTCGCGGTTCTCGCGCACATGCGCCTCGTCCTGCCACGCGGCAATGCTGGCCAGCTGGGTTTGCACCGGCATGGCACAGCCGTGGTAGGTGCGGTACAGCAGGAACGGCTTGATGATCTTGGCGTCGCCAGCCACAAAGCCCGAACGCAGGCCCGGCAGGTTGGAGCGCTTGGACAGGCTATGGAACACCACGCAGCGGGCAAAATCACTACGGCCAAGCTCGGCGCAGGCGGTCAGCAGGCCCGGTGGTGGCGCATCTTCGTCGAAGTACAGCTCGCTGTAGCACTCGTCGGCGGCGATCACGAAGTCGTGTTCGTCAGCCAGGGCAATCAGCTTTTTCAGGGTGTCCATCGGCACCAATGCACCGGTGGGGTTGCCCGGCGAGCACAGGAACAGGATCTGGCAGCGCTTCCACACGTCCGCCGTTACGGCATCGAAATCGGGGTTGAAACCGTTGCTTTCCAGGCAGGGCAGGTAGTGCGGTGTTGCCCCGGCCAGCAGTGCTGCGCCTTCGTAGATCTGGTAGAACGGGTTTGGGCTGATTACCAGGCCGTCATCTGCACGGTTGACCACCGCCTGGGTGAAGGCAAACAGCGCTTCACGGGTGCCATTGACCGGCAGGATGTGCTGCTCGGCATCCAGCCAGCCGGCCGGCACACCAAAACGCTGCTCGCACCACTGGCCGATGGCCTGGCGCAGGGCCGGCACGCCGATGGTGCTGGGGTACACCGCCAGCTTGTCAAGGTTGTCGGCCATGGCCTGGGCCACGAACGCCGGCGATTCATGCTTCGGCTCACCGATCGACAGGGCGATGGCGCGTTTGTCCGCCGCAGGCTTCACGCTGCCCAGCAGGGCGCGGAGCTTTTCGAACGGGTAGGGCTGAAGCTGGGTCAAGGCATGGTTCATCGGCGCAAGGTCTCGTCAATCGTCTAATCGTTAAATGGTCACGCGGGTCGGGCTGGTGTCGCTACCTTGGCCGGCTTGTAGCTGCTGCACGATGGCCTCCTGCAGGCGGCTGCACAGCTGCGGGTCGGACAGCGGCTGGTTGTCGGCATCAGTGATGAAGAACACGTCTTCCACCCGTTCGCCCAGAGTGGCGATCTTGGCGTTCTGCAGCGACAGGTCGAACTCCAGGAAAATGCGCCCCAGCCGGGCCAGCAGGCCCGGGCGGTCGGGTGCGGTGATTTCGAGGATGGTCACTGGCCGCTGGGCATCGTTGAGGATGGTCACCTGCGGCGGGAAGTCGAAGTGCTTGAGCTGGCGCGGCACCCGGCGCTGGATGATGGTCGGGTAGTCTTCAGGGTTGCGCAGCGCTTCGGTCAGGCCATCGCGAATCTGCTTGACCCGCTGCGGGTTGTCGCCGATCGAGCCGCCGTCGTTGTCCAGCACAATGTAGGTGTCGAGGGTGAACTGGCTGCTCGACGTGATGATCCGCGCGTCATGGATGTTCAGGTTCAGCTGCGACATGGCCGCCACCGTCACGGCAAAGAAATCGTGCTGATCGGGGGCGTAGATGAAGATCTGCGTGCCGCCTTCGAACTCCCGCTGGGTGGTTTCCTTGATCAGCACCAGCGGCCCGCCATCAGCCGGTTGCTGCAGGATCGCATCCGTATGCCAGGCTACGTCGGCGGCGGTGTGCTTGAGGAAGTAGTCATCACCCAGTTGCGACCACAGCTGCTCGACGTCGTCCGGGTCGGTACCCTCGCGCACCAGAATATCCAGTGCTGAGGACTGCGTCTGGCGGATCTGCTCTTCGCGGTCCAGCGGGTTTTCCAGGCCGCGGCGCAGGGCGCGCTTGGTCTCGCTGTAGAGCTGGCGCAACAGACTGGCCCGCCACGAGTTCCACAGGCTGGGGTTGGTGGCATTGATGTCGGCCACGGTCAGCACGTACAGGTAGTCCAGGCGCGTCTCGTCGCCCACGTGCAGGGCAAAGTCGTTGATTACCTGCGGGTCGGACAAGTCCTTGCGCTGGGCTGTGGTCGACATCACCAGGTGGTTCTGCACCAGCCAGACGATCAACCGGCTGTCCCAGGCCGGCAACTGGTGTCGCTCGCAGAACTTCTTCGCATCCACCGCGCCCAGCTCGGAATGGTCGCCCTGGCGACCTTTGCCGATGTCGTGGTAAAGGCCGGCAAGGTAGATCAGCTCGGGCTTGGGCAGGCGCCCCATCAGCTTGCTGGCCAGCGGGAATTTCTCGGACACCGGTGTGTACTGCAGCTTGCGCAGGTGCTTGATGAGGTTGAGGGTGTGTGCATCGACCGTATAGATGTGGAACAGGTCATGCTGCATCTGCCCGACGATCAGGCCGAACTCCGGCAGGTAGCGGCCAAGGATGCCGTAGCGGTTCATCCGCCGCAGGTTGCGGTGGATGCCGATTTCGCACTTGAACAGCTCGATGAACAGGCTGGTGTTGCGGATATCGGTGCGGAAAGTGTCGTCGATCAGGTGGCGGTGCTCACGCAGCAGGCGCACCGTATCGGCGCGCACGCCCTTGATTTCCGGGTGCTGGGCCATCAGCACGAAGATTTCCAGCATGGCGAACGGTGTGCGCTTGAACACGTTCGGGTGGGTGGCCTCGATATAGCCGTCGTGCAGGCGAAAGCGTGCATTCAGCGGTTGGGTGGTGCCGCTGTCTTCGTCGGCGAGGATGACCTCTTCGAAGTGCTGGATGATCAGGTCGCACAGCTGGCTGATGCTCATCACCACCCGGTAGTACTGCTGCATGAACTGCTCGATTGCCCGCTTGGGGTTGTCGTCGCTGTACCCAAGCAGCGCGGCGAGGCTGCGCTGGTGGTCGAACAGCAGGCGGTCCTCGGCGCGACCGGCCAGCATGTGCAGGGCGTAACGTACCTTCCACAGAAAATCCTGGGACGAGGCCAGCAGTTCGTTCTCGCTTTCCAGCAAGAAACCTTCGCCGGCCAGGGCGTGCAGGTTCAGGGTGCCGTACTGGCGGCGGGCCACCCACAGTACCGTCTGGATGTCGCGCAGGCCGCCTGGCGAGCCCTTGACGTTAGGTTCGAGGTTGTACTCGGTGTCGTTGTACTTGTGGTGACGGGCCTTGAGTTCGGCGCGTTTGGCCAGGAAGAAGTCTTTGCTCGGCCACATGTGCGCGGTGCTGGTCACCTCCAGCATGCGCTGACGCAGGGCCTCGGGGCCGGCGATGGTGCGGCTTTCCATCAGGTTGGTAATCACCGTCAGGTCCGCGCGGGCCTGTTCGGCGCACTCGTCGACGGTGCGCACGCTCTGGCCCACTTCCAGGCCGATGTCCCACAGCAGGGTGAGAAAGCGTTCGATGGCGTCGCGGTATTGTTCGTGCTCGGCGGCGCCCAGCAAAATCAGCAGGTCGATGTCTGAATGCGGGTGCAACTCACCGCGCCCGTAGCCACCCACCGCGACCAGGGCGATGCCATTCTGGTCGCCCCAGTCGAACTGGTTCCACGCCTGTTGCAGGATATTGTCGACGAGCCAGGCGCGGGCTTCGATCAGTGGACGGATATCGTCGCCACTGCGGAAACGCTTGTCGAGCACCTCGCCGGCCTGGCGGATGGCTTTCTTGAAGGCGGCGATGGGGCTCGCCTTGAGGGCCAGTTCCGCCTGGAACTGGCCGCGGTCGAACAGCTCGGGGTCCACCTGGGGCATCGCGTCACGTTCCTGTCGTCGGGTGGCCTGTGGGAGTGCGGTCAGGCCGAGGTGCGCGGGATGGTGTCGTCCTTGCGCAGGGTGAAGATCTCATAGCCGGTCGCGGTCACCACCAGGGTGTGTTCCCACTGGGCCGAGAGCTTGCGGTCCTTGGTGATGGCGGTCCAGCCGTCGCCCAGCACCTTGGTGTCGGCCTTGCCCTGGTTGATCATCGGCTCGATGGTGAAGGTCATGCCTTCTTTAAGCTCCATGCCGGTGCCGGCGCGGCCGTAGTGCAGGATCTGCGGTTCTTCGTGGAACACCTTGCCGATGCCGTGGCCGCAGAACTCGCGTACCACCGAGAAGCCGTTCTTTTCCGCGTGCTTCTGGATCACTTCGCCGATATCGCCCAGGCGGCAGCCCGGCTTGACCAGCTCGATGGCCTTGTACATGCACTCCTGGGTAACCTTGGACAGGCGCTCGGCCCACACCGGCACGTTGCCCACGTGGAACATGCGGCTGGTATCGCCGTGGTAGCCGTCCTTGATCACGGTGACGTCGATGTTGAGCGTGTCACCGTCCTTGAGCGGCTTGTCGTTGGGGATGCCGTGGCAGACCACATGGTTGATCGAGGTGCAGATCGACTTCGGGTAGCCCTTGTAGTTGAGCGGCGCCGGGATGGCCTGCTGGACGTTGACGATATAGTCGTGGCACAAGCGGTCGAGCTCTTCGGTGGTAACACCGGGCTTGACGTGCTCCTCGATCATTTCCAGCACCTCGGCGGCCAGGCGGCCGGCGATGCGCATCTTCTCGATGTCTTCTGCGGTCTTGATGTTGACGGTCATTACAGGCTCTCTACGGCGCCGCACGCGGCGCGAACAAACGGGAAAGGCCGGATTCTAGCAGAGCAGGGCGGCATTCTGTCGGGATAAAGGCGGCCATGCTGCGGTCTACAGGAGGCATTCTGGCCTGTTTGGCGGGGCGCTGCAAAAACCGCTGACAGACGCAACCTCATTCGGGTTTCGTTCGCTG
The DNA here is from genome assembly GCF_017875165.1 of Pseudomonas sp. PvP089. Classification (NCBI taxonomy): domain Bacteria; kingdom Pseudomonadati; phylum Pseudomonadota; class Gammaproteobacteria; order Pseudomonadales; family Pseudomonadaceae; genus Pseudomonas; species Pseudomonas sp. PvP089. The sequence goes on along the minus strand of NZ_JAGGME010000001.1, from coordinate 5,110,288 downwards.
GCGGTCTGTGGTATAACATGCGCCGCTTTCGGGGACGACCCCGTAAGCCTAAACCCACACACGTGTCGACACGATGACCTGGGTGCCCCGGATTCTCGAATTTGCGGGTTGGTCATTGGGACGCGTGGAGGCCCAACCCGACTTACCAAGGAACTATCATGTCCCAAGTCAATATGCGCGATATGCTGAAGGCCGGTGTGCACTTCGGCCACCAGACCCGTTACTGGAACCCGAAAATGGGCAAGTACATTTTCGGCGCGCGTAACAAGATCCACATCATCAACCTGGAAAAAACCCTGCCAATGTTCAACGACGCCCTGGCGTTCGTAGAGCGTCTGGCTCAGGGCAAGAACAAGATCATGTTCGTCGGCACCAAGCGTTCCGCCGGCAAGATCGTCGCCGAGCAAGCTGCTCGTGCCGGTTCGCCATACGTTGACCACCGCTGGTTGGGCGGCATGCTGACCAACTACAAGACCATCCGCGCTTCGATCAAGCGTCTGCGCGACCTGGAAGCCCAGGCCGAAGACGGCACCTTTGCCAAGCTGACCAAGAAAGAAGCCCTGATGCGTTCGCGCGATCTGGAAAAGCTGGACCGCAGCCTGGGTGGTATCAAGGACATGGGCGGTCTGCCTGATGCCCTGTTCGTGATCGACGTTGACCACGAGCGCATTGCTATCACCGAAGCTAACAAGCTGGGCATCCCGGTTATCGGCGTTGTCGATACCAACAGCAGCCCGGAAGGTGTTGACTACATCATCCCAGGCAACGACGACGCCATCCGCGCCATCGAGCTGTACATGACTTCGATGGCTGACGCCATCATCCGCGGCCGCAACAACGTTGCTGGCGGCACCGAAGTCTATGTTGAAGAAGCGGCTGCACCTGCTGCTGAGTAATAGGCGCTAGCGTCTACTTGGCACGCAAAAAGGGGGCTTTGCCCCCTTTTTGCCACCTTGAAATCCTGCTGTCAGCAAGGGCCCCGCATTATGGGTTGGCTGAGATAACAACAGCGGATTCGCAGAATTTAACGCCCGTGACGAACGGGTGGAATGGTTGAAAAACTTTCCAAGAGGATTTTGAAATGGCAGCAATTACTGCAGCGCTGGTAAAAGAACTGCGCGAGCGTACTGGCGAAGGCATGATGGATTGCAAGAAAGCCCTGGAAAAGGCTGGCGGCGACATCGAGAAAGCCATTGACGACATGCGTGCCTCGGGCGCCATCAAGGCCGCCAAAAAGGCTGGCAACGTCGCTGCTGAAGGCGCTATCGCCGTCAAGACCGACGGTAAATCCGCCGTTCTGCTGGAAGTGAACTCGCAGACCGACTTCCTGGCCCTGCAAGACGACTTCAAGAACTTCGTTGCCGAAAGCCTTGAAGAAGCCTTCGCCCAGAAACTGACCGACGCCGCTCCGCTGATCGCCTCGCGTGAAGCAGCTCGTGAAGCCCTGGTTGCCAAGTGTGGCGAGAACGTCAACATCCGTCGCCTGGTGCGCGTTGAAGGTGACGTTGTCGGTGCCTACCTGCACGGCAACAAGATCGGCGCAGTCGTCGTTCTGAAAGGCGGTGACGTCGAGCTGGCGAAGAACATCGCCATGCACGTTGCAGCGTCGAACCCTGAGTTCCTGGATTCGTCGGAAATCTCCGCCGAGGCCATCGAGCGCGAGAAGAATGTCTTCCTGCAGCTGAACGCCGACAAGATTGCCGGCAAGCCGGAAAACATCGTTGAGAACATGATCAACGGCCGTATCACCAAGTTCAAGGCTGAAGCTTCGCTGAAAGAGCAGGCCTTCGTCATGAACCCAGAAGTCAAGGTTGGCGAGCTGGCCAAGAAAGCCGGCGCTGAAATCGTTTCCTTCACCTACTTCAAAGTAGGCGAAGGCATCGAGAAGCCAGTCGACGACTTCGCTGCTGAAGTTGCCGCTCAGGTAGCTGCCGCCAAGCAGTAAGACAGCCCCGTCTGTCGCCCCAAAGAGGCTGCCCGCTCACGCGCGCAGCCTCTTTGTCAAAACGGCGAAGGGTTTATGAAACCCGCCGCCGCTGGCACCAAAGCGGTGCCACGCTACAGTTAGCAGGCTGAAAACAGCCCGCACGAATTTTCTAAAGTACGCCGCAGGAGAGACTCGCAATGGCTCAGCAGGTGAGTGGTCGCCAACCTCGCTATAAACGCATTTTGCTCAAACTTAGCGGCGAGGCCCTGATGGGCTCGGAAGACTTCGGGATCGACCCGAAGGTGCTGGATCGCATGGCCCTTGAAGTTGGCCAGTTGGTAGGGATTGGTGTCCAGGTCGGCCTGGTGATTGGCGGTGGCAACCTGTTCCGTGGCGCTGCACTCAGCGCAGCCGGCATGGACCGCGTCACCGGTGACCACATGGGTATGCTGGCCACCGTGATGAACGGCCTGGCCATGCGCGATGCGCTGGAGCGCTCGAACATCCCGGCCCTGGTCATGTCCGCCATCTCCATGGTCGGCGTCACCGATCATTATGATCGCCGCAAAGCTATTCGCCACCTCAACTCCGGGGATGTGGTAATTTTCTCCGCCGGTACCGGCAACCCGTTCTTCACCACCGACTCCGCCGCTTGCCTGCGCGCCATCGAAATCGATGCCGACGTCGTGCTGAAGGCGACCAAGGTCGATGGTGTGTACACTGCCGATCCATTCAAGGACCCACACGCCGAGAAGTTCGATCACCTGACCTACGATGAGGTCCTGGATCGCAAGCTGGGTGTGATGGACCTGACCGCAATCGTCCTGTGCCGCGACCACGGGATGCCATTGCGGGTATTCAACATGAACAAGCCTGGCGCCCTGCTGAACATCGTGGTGGGTGGCGCTGAAGGTACTCTGATCGAGGAAGGCCAAGCATGATCAACGACATCAAGAAAGACGCGCAGGAGCGCATGACCAAGTCCCTTGAGGCCCTGAGCCGTAACCTGGCGGCGATCCGCACCGGTCGTGCCCACCCAAGCATCCTGGATAGCGTCAAGGTCACTGCCTGGGGCAGCGAAATGCCGCTGAACCAGGTGGCTGCGATCAGCGTCGAAGATGCCCGCACCCTGAAAATTGTCGCTCATGACAAAAACCTCAGCGCTGCCATCGAAAAGGCCATTCTTACCTCTGACCTGGGCCTGAACCCGTCCAGCGCCGGCACTACCATTCGTGTGCCAATGCCAGCCCTGACCGAGGAAACCCGCAAGGGCTATACCAAGCAGGCCAGTGGCGTGTGCGAGGATGCCAAGGTTGCCGTGCGCAACGTACGCCGCGACGCCCTTGCCGACCTGAAGAAGCTGACCAAGGACAAGGAAATCAGCGAAGACGAAGAACGTCGCGCCGCTGACGAGATCCAGAAGCTGACCGACAAGTTCGTTGCCGAAGTCGATGCTGCCTTCAAAGCCAAGGAAAAGGACCTGATGGCCGTCTAAGGCCGGGGTTTCTTAATGGAAAAGACCAAGCCAGTGGCGCCGTCCTCGGTGCCGCGTCACGTCGCGATCATCATGGATGGCAACAACCGCTGGGCGAAAAAACGCCTGCTGCCCGGCGTTGCCGGGCACAAGGCGGGTGTAGACGCCGTTCGCGCGGTCATCGAAGTGTGTGCCAAGTCCGGGGTCGAGGTACTGACCCTGTTCGCGTTCTCCAGCGAAAACTGGCAGCGCCCCGCCGAAGAGGTCGGTGCGCTGATGGAGCTGTTCTTCTCGGCCCTGCGCCGCGAGGCGAAGCGCCTCAACGAGAACAACATCAGCTTGCGCATCATCGGTGACCGTTCGCGTTTCCATCCCGAACTGCAAGCTGCCATGCGCGAGGCCGAGGCGCTGACCGCCGGCAACAACCGCTTCATCCTGCAGATTGCGGCCAACTACGGTGGCCAGTGGGACATCGCTCAGGCCGCTCAGCGGCTGGCGCGGGAAGTGCAAGCCGGGCACCTGCGCCCGGAAGACATTACCCCGGGCCTGCTGCAGACATGCCTGGCAACCGGCGAGCTACCGCTGCCGGACCTGTGCATTCGCACCGGTGGCGAGCACCGCATCAGCAATTTCCTGTTGTGGCAGCTGGCCTACGCCGAGCTGTATTTCTCCGACCTGTACTGGCCGGACTTCAAACACGAGGCCATGCGCAATGCCCTGGCCGATTTCGCTTCGCGCCAGCGCCGCTTCGGTAAGACCAGCGAGCAGGTCGAGGCTGGAGCTCGTGCTTAATGCTTAAACAACGCATCATGACTGCGCTGATCCTGCTGCCGATCGCGCTGGGTGGCTTCTTCCTGCTCAACGGCGGGGATTTCGCCCTGTTCATCGGCTTCGTGGTGACCCTTGGCGCCTGGGAGTGGGCACGTCTGGCCGGGTTGATGGCCCAGCCGCTGCGTATCGCCTATGCCGCGGTGGTCGCCGGAGCGCTGATGTTGCTGTACATCCTTCCGGAGCTGGCGCCCTGGGTGCTGGGTGCTGCAGTGATCTGGTGGGGGCTGGCCACCTGGCTGGTGCTTACCTACCCGCGTAGCAGCGAGCTGTGGGCCAGTGCCGCCTGCCGGTTGCTGATCGGCCTGCTGGTATTGCTGCCTGCCTGGCAGGGGCTGGTGTTGCTCAAGCACTGGCCGCTGGGCAATTGGCTGATCCTGTCGGTCATGGTGCTGGTGTGGGCCGCCGACATTGGCGCTTACTTCTCTGGCAGGGCCTTCGGCAAGCGCAAGCTGGCCCCGCAGGTCAGCCCAGGCAAGAGCTGGGAAGGCGTGTATGGCGGCCTGGCGGTGAGCCTTGCGATTACGTTGGCGGTTGGCATCAGTCGTGACTGGGGTTTCGGTCAGATCCTGCTGGGCCTGCTGGGTGCCGCGCTGCTGGTCATGTCCTCGGTGGTCGGTGACCTGACAGAGAGCATGTTCAAACGCCGCTCCGGTATCAAGGACAGCAGTAATCTGCTGCCCGGCCATGGTGGTGTACTCGACCGCATTGACAGCCTTACTGCGGCGATCCCGATTTTTGCCGTGTTGTTGTGGGCTGCCGAATGGGGTGTGATGTGAGCCGTCCGCAACGTATTACCGTACTCGGGGCCACCGGCTCCATCGGTCTGAGCACGCTGGATGTGATCGCGCGCCACCCCGATCGCTATCAGGTGTTCGCCCTCAGCGGTTATTCGCGCATCGACGAGTTGCTGGCCCTGTGCATGCGCCATCGCCCGGCCTTCGCAGTAGTGCCGAGTGCCGAAGCAGCTGTGCGACTGCGCGAAAACCTGGCGGCTGCCGGCTGCACCACCGAGGTGCTGGAAGGTGAGGCCGGGCTTTGTCAGGTGGCTTCGGCAGCGGAAGTGGATGCGGTGATGGCAGCGATTGTCGGCGCTGCCGGCCTGCGCCCCACCTTGGCTGCCGTCGAGGCGGGCAAGAAGGTGCTGCTGGCCAACAAGGAAGCCTTGGTAATGTCCGGTGCGCTGTTCATCGAGGCCGTGCGGCGCAGCAGTGCCGTGCTGTTGCCGATCGATAGCGAGCACAACGCGATCTTCCAGTGCATGCCCGGCGACTACGCGCGTGGCCTGAGCGCGGTTGGCGTGCGCCGGATACTGCTGACGGCTTCCGGTGGCCCGTTCCGTGAAACGCCGGTCGAAGCTTTGCTGGATGTGACGCCGGAGCAGGCCTGTGCGCATCCCAACTGGTCGATGGGGCGCAAGATTTCCGTGGATTCGGCCAGCATGATGAACAAGGGGCTCGAGCTGATCGAGGCCTGCTGGTTGTTCGATGCCCCTCCGGCCAAGGTCGAGGTGGTGGTGCACCCACAGAGTGTCATTCACTCCCTGGTCGATTATGTGGACGGTTCGGTGCTGGCGCAGTTGGGTAATCCGGACATGCGTACGCCGATCGCCAATGCCCTGGCGTGGCCTGAACGTATCGATTCCGGGGTGGCCCCGCTCGACCTGTTCGCCATCGCCCGTCTGGATTTCCATGCGCCCGACGAACAGCGCTTCCCTTGCCTGCGCCTGGCGCGGCAGGCTGCCGAGGCGGGCAACAGCGCACCCGCCGTACTCAATGCAGCCAATGAGGTGGCGGTCGAAGCATTTCTTGAGCGGCGTATCCGCTTTCCGGAGATCGCGGGTATGATCGAACAGGTGCTCGATCAGGAGCCCGTCGTGCCGCTGCCGTCGCTGGACGCGGTGTTCGCCGCCGACCAGCGTGCCCGGGAGCTTTCCCGTGAGTGGCTGAGGCGTCACGGTCGCTGATGCAAACCCACCCAGGTTTCTGAGGGGGCTGGCATACAGCCGGCCCGCTGAACATCATTCGGAGATGGACATGACAGCGCTCTACATGATTATCGGCACCCTTGTGGCTTTGGGTGTGCTGGTCACCTTCCACGAATTCGGCCACTTCTGGGTGGCGCGCCGCTGCGGCGTCAAGGTGCTGCGCTTCTCGGTGGGCTTCGGCACACCGCTGTTGCGCTGGCACGATCGCCATGGCACCGAGTTTGTGGTCGCCGCCATCCCGCTGGGTGGCTACGTGAAGATGCTCGACGAGCGCGAGGGTGATGTACCGCCAGCGCTGGCTGATCAGTCGTTCAACCGAAAGCCCGTGGGCCAGCGTATCGCGATCGTCGCGGCGGGCCCGATCGCCAACTTCCTGCTGGCCATCCTGTTCTTCTGGGTGCTGGCAATGATGGGTACCCAGCAAGTGCGGCCGGTGATCGGTGCAGTCGATGCTGGCAGCCTGGCTGCATCGGCCGGGCTGACCGCAGGTCAGGAAATCGTCTCTATCGACGGCAAGCCGACCAGCGGTTGGTCGGCGGTCAATTTGCAGCTTGTTCGTCGCCTTGGCGAGAGCGGCACCTTGCAGGTTGGGGTGCGCGACGAAGGCGCGTCTGCCGAGCGCCAGCTGCCGGTCAAGCTGGACAGCTGGCTAAAGGGCGCTGACGAGCCGGACCCTATCCAGTCCCTGGGGCTGCACCCTTGGCGGCCGGCGATTGAGCCGGTGCTGGCCGAGATCGATCCGAAGGGGCCGGCTGCCGCTGCGGGCCTCAGGACGGGTGACAAGCTGCTGAGCATCGACGGTGTTGCCGTGACGCAATGGCAGCAGGTGGTCGACAGTGTGCGTGCCCGCCCGGCTGCCAATGTGGTAGTGCGTGTCGAGCGTGACGGTGCGGCCCTGGACGTGCGGGTAACCCTGGCGCGCAAGGGGGAGGGCAAGGCTGCCGGTGGTTATCTGGGTGCCGGAGTAAAAGGTGGCGAATGGCCTGCCAGCATGCTCCGCGAAATCAGCTACGGCCCGCTTGAAGCGGTGGGTGAGGGCTTGTCACGCACCTGGAGCATGAGCGTGCTGACCCTCGAATCGCTGAAGAAAATGCTGTTCGGGGAGCTCTCGGTAAAAAACTTGAGTGGACCGATAACCATTGCTAAAGTGGCGGGCGCTTCAGCCCAGTCCGGCGTGGGGGATTTCCTGAATTTCCTGGCCTACCTGAGCATAAGCCTGGGGGTTCTTAACTTGCTGCCCATCCCGGTACTGGATGGGGGGCATTTGCTGTTTTACCTGGTCGAGTGGGCGCGCGGTCGTCCGCTGTCGGATCGGGTGCAAGGTTGGGGGGTCCAGATCGGTATCAGTTTGGTCATAGGGGTGATGTTGCTCGCCCTGATCAACGATCTGGGTCGACTATAAAGCTTCGCTCAATTGCGAACCTGCCGCTTTTTCGCGGCAGGTTGTTTATTGCCAGTTGGAATAAAAGGACTTCATGAAACGTCTGCTGCTAACTGCGGTCATGTCCGCACTGATGATCGCTGAAGTTCACGCCGAGTCCTTCACCATCTCCGATATTCGCGTCAACGGCCTGCAGCGGGTGTCCGCTGGCAGTGTTTTCGGTGCCTTGCCGCTGAACGTCGGCGACCAGGCCGATGATCGCCGCCTGGTGGACTCGACCCGTTCCCTGTTCAAGACCGGCTTCTTTCAGGACATCCAGCTGAACCGCGATGGCAATGTGCTGATCATCAACGTGGTGGAGCGCCCGTCGGTGTCGAGCATCGAGATCGAAGGCAACAAGGCCATCAGCACCGACGACCTGATGAAGGGCCTGAAGCAATCGGGCCTGGCCGAAGGCGAGATCTTCCAGCGCGCCACCCTCGAAGGTGTGCGTAACGAGCTGCAGCGCCAGTACGTGGCCCAAGGCCGCTACTCGGCCGAGGTTGACGCCGAAGTGGTGCCGCAGCCGCGCAACCGTGTGGCACTGAAGATCAAGATCAACGAAGGCACCGTTGCTGCCATCCAGCACATCAACATCGTTGGCAACAACGTGTTCGATGATGAAACCCTGGGCCAGTTGTTCGAGCTGAAGACCACCAACTGGCTGTCGTTCTTCAAGAACGACGACAAGTATGCCCGCGAAAAACTGTCCGGTGACCTGGAGCGCCTGCGTTCCTACTACCTGGACCGCGGCTACATCAACATGGACATCGCCTCCACCCAGGTGTCCATCACGCCGGACAAGAAACACGTCTACATCACCGTCAACATCAACGAAGGCGAGAAGTACACCGTTCGCGACGTGAAGCTGTCCGGTGACCTGAAAGTGCCAGAAGACCAGGTCAAGTCGCTGTTGCTGGTGCAGCCGGGCCAGGTGTTCTCGCGCAAGGTGATGACCACCACGTCCGAGCTGATCACCCGCCGCCTGGGTAACGAAGGCTACACCTTCGCCAACGTCAACGGCGTGCCGCAGCCCAACGACCAGGACCACACGGTCGACATCATGTTCGTGGTCGACCCGGGCAAGCGTGCCTACGTCAACCGCATCAACTACCGCGGCAACACCAAGACCGAAGACGAAGTGCTGCGCCGCGAAATGCGCCAGATGGAAGGTGGCTGGGCTTCGACCTACCTGATCGACCAGTCCAAGACCCGTCTGGAGCGCCTGGGCTTCTTCAAGGAAGTCAACGTCGAGACCCCGCCAGTACCAGGTACTGACGACCAGGTCGACGTCAACTACAGCGTCGAAGAGCAAGCCTCCGGCTCGATCACCGCCAGCGTCGGTTTCGCCCAGAGCGCCGGCCTGATCCTCGGGGGTTCGATCAGCCAGAGCAACTTCCTCGGTACCGGTAACAAGGTGTCCATCGGGCTGACCCGCTCGGAATATCAGACCCGCTACAACTTCGGCTTCGTGGACCCCTACTTCACTGCCGATGGCGTCAGCCTGGGTTACAACGCCTTCTACCGCAGCACCAACTACGACGACCTCGACGTCGACGTGGCCAGCTACGCAGTGGACAGCCTGGGTGCAGGCGTCAGCCTGGGCTACCCGATCAGCGAGACCTCGCGCCTGACATACGGCCTGAGCGTGCAGCAGGACAAGATCAAGACCGGCAAGTACACCGTTGACGAGATCTTCGACTTCCTCGATCAGGAGGGCGAAAACTTCCTGAACTTCAAGGCATCGATTGGCTGGTCCGAGTCGACCCTGAACAAAGGCGTGCTGGCCACCCGTGGTCACTCGCAAAGCCTGACCCTGGAATCCACCATTCCTGGCAGCGACTTGTCGTTCTTCAAGCTGGACTACCGTGGCCAGTTGTTCCAGCCGATCAACAACGACTACACCCTGCGCCTGCACACCGAGCTGGGCTATGGTGATGGTTATGGCAGCACTTCGGGCCTGCCGTTCTACGAGAACTACTTCGCAGGTGGCTTCAACTCCGTGCGCGGCTTCAAGGACAGCAGCCTGGGCCCGCGTAGCACGCCGAGTAAAGGTGCAGACGAAGGCGGTAAACCTGGCACCATCCGTGACCCGGATCAGGATCCGCTGCCGTTCGGTGGCAACGTGCTGGTACAGGGCGGTGTCGAGCTGCTGTTCCCGCTGCCGTTCGTCAAGGACCAGCGTTCGCTGCGCACCTCCGTGTTCTGGGACGTGGGTAACGTGTTCGACACCAACTGCGGCAACAAACCTGATTGCGAAAAGGTCGGCTTCTCGGGTATGGCCAGTTCGGTCGGCCTGGGTGTGACCTGGATTACCGCACTGGGCCCGTTGAGCTTCAGCCTGGCAATGCCGGTCAAGAAGCCGGACGATGCCGATACCCAGGTGTTCCAATTCTCTCTGGGCCAGACCTTCTAAGGTCGGCCCTTGCTTAACGACAACGGTTTATCCAGGAGTGCATCGTGCGTAAATTGGCTCAACTGGCCGTAGTGGCCGCGGCGCTGGTCGCCACCCCGGCATTCGCCGAAATGAAGGTTGCCGTCCTGAACTATCAGATGGCACTGCTCGAGTCGGATGCCGCCAAGAAATACGCGGTTGATGCCGAGAAGAAGTTCGGCCCGCAACTGACCAAGCTGAAAAGCCTCGAAAGCAGCGCCAAGGGCATCCAGGACCGCCTGATCAAAGGCGGTGACAAGATGCAGCAGCAGGAGCGTGAGCGCCTGGAGCTCGAGTTCAAGCAAAAGGCCCGTGACTTCCAGTTCCAGTCCAAGGAGCTGAACGAAGCCAAGGCCGTTGCTGATCGCGACATGCTCAAGCAACTGAAGCCGAAGCTGGATGGCGCTGTCGAGGAAGTGATCAAGAAAGGCGGTTTCGACCTGGTCCTCGAGCGTGGCGCGGTCATCGATGTCAAGCCTCAGTACGACATCACCCGCCAGGTCATCGAGCGCATGAACCAAGCCCGTTGATATGAGTGTGACCATGACGCTAGGCCAGCTGGCCGAGGCCCTCGGTGCCACCCTCAAGGGGCCCGAGGCATTGCAGATTACCGGGCTGGCCACCTTGCAGGAGGCTGGCCCCGGTCAATTGAGCTTCCTCGCCAACCCGCAGTACCGCAAGTACCTGGATAACTGCCAGGCGGGTGCGGTATTGCTCAAGGCTGCGGATGCCGAAAGCTTCGCTGGCAATGCCCTGATTGTGGCCGACCCGTACCAGGCGTATGCGCGTATTTCCCACCTGTTCGACCCCAAACCCAAGGCTGTGGCGGGAATCCATCCCAGCGCCGTGGTGGCTGGGGACGCGCAGGTGGACGCAAGCGCCAGTATCGGCCCGTTCGCGGTGATCGAAAGCGGTGCGCGCATCGAGGCTGATGTCAGCATCGGCGCGCATTGCTTCGTCGGTGCACGTTGCGTTGTAGGTGAAGGGGGCTGGCTGGCGCCGCGTGTTACGTTGTATCACGACGTCGTCATCGGCAAGCGCGTGGTCATCCAGTCGGGTGCTGTGATCGGCGGCGAGGGCTTCGGCTTTGCCAATGAGAAGGGTATCTGGCGCAAGATCGCCCAGATCGGTGGCGTCACCATTGGTGATGACGTGGAAATCGGCGTCAATACTGCCGTCGACCGTGGTGCGCTGTCCGACACGCGAATCGGTGACGGGGTCAAGCTCGACAACCAGATCCAGATCGCCCACAACGTGCAGATTGGTGACCATACGGCCATGGCCGCTTGTGTGGGCATTTCCGGCAGTACGCGTATCGGCAAGCATTGCATGCTGGCCGGGGGCGTGGGCCTGGTAGGGCACATTGATATTTGCGATAACGTATTTATTTCCGGGATGACAATGGTAACCCGTTCGATCACTGAACCCGGTTCCTATTCATCCGGCACTGCCATGCAGCCTTTGGCTGACTGGCGCAAGAGCGCTGCGCGTATCCGCCAGCTTGATGACATGGCCAAGCGCCTCCAGCAGCTGGAAAAACGCGTCGATACCGTGACCTCAGGTGGCCTGCCGACATCAGAAGGCTGATACCATTCCCTGAGCAAGAGTGAACAGTCGCTAGCTGGCTCCTCTTTGGATTGCTAAAGGAGCGTGTGTTCAGCACCTGCGCTCCCTATTCTTATTACAGGCTTCCCCCCCGAAATGATGGACATCAACGAGATTCGCGAATACCTGCCTCACCGTTACCCGTTCCTGCTGGTGGACCGGGTGACGGATCTGGACTTCGAGGCCCAGAGCATTCGTGCCTACAAGAATGTCAGCATCAACGAGCCGTTCTTCAACGGCCATTTCCCGGCGCACCCGATCATGCCGGGCGTTTTGATCATCGAAGCCATGGCCCAGGCGGCAGGCATCCTCGGTTTCAAGATGCTCGATGCCAAGCCGGCTGATGGCACCCTGTATTACTTCGTCGGTTCCGACAAGCTGCGTTTCCGTCAGCCGGTACTGCCGGGTGACCAGTTGGTGCTGGAAGCCAAGTTCCTGAGCCGCAAGAGCATGATCTGGAAATTCGAATGCCGCGCGCTGGTGGACGGCAAGCCGGTTTGCTCGGCACAGATCACATGCGCGGAACGCTCCCTATGAATTCGATTGATCCTCGGGCCATTATCGATCCGTCGGCCAAGCTGGCCGATGGTGTCGAGGTCGGCCCTTGGTCGATCGTTGGCCCCGATGTGGAAATCGGGGAGGGTACCGTTATCGGCCCGCATGTTGTGCTCAAAGGGCCGACCCGTATCGGCAAGCACAACCGTATCTTTCAGTTTTCCTCCATCGGCGAAGATACCCCGGACCTCAAGTACAAGGGGGAGCCGACGCGCCTGGTGATCGGTGATCACAATGTGTTCCGCGAAGGGGTGACCATTCACCGCGGCACCGTTCAGGACCGTGCGGAAACCACCGTGGGCGACCATAACCTGATCATGGCTTATGCCCACATCGGCCACGACAGCGTCATCGGCAACCACTGCATCCTGGTCAATAACACGGCCCTGGCAGGCCATGTGCATGTGGGGGACTGGGCGATCCTGTCCGGCTACACCCTGGTGCATCAGTATTGTCATATCGGTGCCCACGCGTTTTCCGGCATGGGCACGGCAATCGGCAAGGACGTCCCGGCCTTCGTCACCGTGTTCGGCAGCCCGGCCGAAGCCCGCAGCATGAACTTCGAAGGCATGCGCCGCCGCGGTTTCAGCGACGAGGTGATTCACGTACTGCGTCGTTGCTACAAGATTGTCTATCGTCAGAGCCTGACCGTCGAAGACGCGCTCAAGGAGCTGGCCGAGATGGCTGCGAAGCACCCTGAGGTCGAACTGTTCCGTCAGTCGATCGTGAACTCCGCCCGCGGCATCACCCGCTGACATGGCCCCGCTTTGCGTAGCCTTGGTCGCGGGTGAGGCCAGCGGCGATATCCTTGGTTCAGGCTTGATGCGTGCCCTCAAGGCGCGCCACCCCGATGTACGTTTCATTGGCGTTGGCGGCCCTTTGATGGAAGCCGAAGGCCTGCAATCGTACTTCCCCATGGAGCGCCTGGCGGTCATGGGCCTGGTCGAAGTGCTGGGGCGCCTGCGCGAGCTGCTCAAGCGCCGCAAGCTGCTGATCCAGACACTGATCGACGCAAAGCCCGATGTCTTCATCGGCATTGACGCCCCTGACTTCACCCTCAACATCGAACTGAAACTGCGTCAGGTCGGGATCAAGACCGTGCATTACGTCAGCCCGTCGGTCTGGGCCTGGCGGCAGAAGCGCGTGCTGAAAATTCGCGAAGGCTGCGACCTGATGCTGACGCTGCTGCCGTTCGAGGCGCGGTTCTATGAAGAGCAGGGCGTGCCGGTGCGTTTTGTCGGTCATCCGCTGGCCGACACCATACCCCTGCAAGCCGACCGCCTTGCAGCACGTGCTGCGCTTGGCCTGGGCGCGGGCCCGGTGGTTGCGCTGATGCCCGGCAGCCGGGGCGGCGAAGTAGGGCGCCTGGGGGCGTTGTTCCTTGACGCTGCCGAGCGTCTGCAGCAGCAGGTACCGGGCGTGCACTTCGTGCTGCCCTGCGCCAACGCCGCGCGTCGTGCCCAGGTTGAACACATGCTCGAAGGCCGGCAACTGCCGCTGACCCTGCTCGATGGCCAGTCGCACCAGGCGCTGGCAGCCTGTGATGCGGTCTTGATCGCCTCGGGTACCGCCACCCTCGAAGCGCTGCTGTACAAGCGCCCCATGGTGGTAGCCTACCGTTTGGCGCCCTTGACCTACTGGATCCTCAAGCGCCTGGTCAAGAGCCCTTACGTGTCATTGCCGAACCTGCTCGCCCAGCGCGAACTGGTGCCCGAATTGTTGCAGGACGCCGCCACCAGCGATGCCCTGGCCAACACCCTCGCGCCGCTGGTGCGCGATGGCAGCCAGCAGACCGAACGTTTCGACGAAATTCACCGCACCCTGCGCCGTGACGCCTCCAACCAGGCGGCCGAGGCGGTACTGGCCTTGCTCAAGGACCGCTGACATGCAAATTGGACTGGACTTCAACCTGGTCGAGGACCTGGTCGCCGGCGTCGACGAAGTCGGCCGCGGCCCGCTGTGCGGTGCGGTGGTAACGGCGGCGGTAATCCTTGATCCGGCGCGCCCGATCCTCGGCCTGAACGACTCGAAGAAACTCACCGAAGCCAAGCGCGAGGCGTTGTTCGACGAGATCTGTGAAAAGGCCCTGAGCTTCTGCATCGCCCGTGCCGAGGTCGAAGAAATCGACCGCTTGAACATCCTGCAGGCCACAATGCTGGCCATGCAGCGCGCGGTGGAAGGCCTGCACATTACGCCGAAACTGGCCTTGATCGATGGCAACCGCTGCCCGAAGCTGGCCGTTCCGGCGTCGCCGGTGGTCAAAGGCGATAGCCAGGTGCCGGCTATTGCGGCTGCCTCGATCCTGGCCAAGGTCAGCCGTGACCGTGAGATGAGCGCGTTCGAGCTGATCTACCCCGGGTATGGCATGGGTGGGCACAAGGGGTACCCGACCCCGGTGCACCTTGAGGCGTTGGCGCGGTTGGGGCCTACGCCCATTCATCGGCGTTCCTTTGCCCCGGTGCGGGCGGCCTGGGAAGCACGCGAAGGCGTCGCCGATTCCCTGATCTGACCTGCCAGGGCCCTTCGCGGCCCTTTCGCTCTTGTAGGAGCAGCCTTGTGCTACGAAAGGGCCAGTCAGGTAAATGCAGTTGCTACGCCGGTACTGGCCTCTTCGCAGCACATGGCTGCTCCTGCAGGGAGGGTGCAAGCAGCCCCAAATCTCTTCCCCATTTGAGCTACAATCCCGCCCTTGTCGTTAAGCACTGCTACAGGATCTTCCATGTCGGTTCCCTTCGTTCACCTGCGCGTCCACTCCGAATTCTCGCTGGTCGACGGCCTGGTGCGGATCAAACCGCTGGCCAAGGCGCTGGCCGGGATGAACATGCCGGCGGTGGCGATCACCGACCAGAGCAACATGTGCTCGCTGGTGAAGTTCTACAAGACGGCCATGGGCGCGGGCATTAAGCCGATCTGTGGTGCCGACCTGTGGCTGGCCGGTGCCGACCCGGAAGCCCCGCTGTCGCGCATCTGCTTCCTGGCCATGGACCCCAAGGGTTACCGCAACCTCACCGAGTTGATCTCGCGCGGCTGGACCGAAGGCCAGCGTAACGGCCTGGTCATTCTTCAGCGGGACTGGATCGCCCCTGCCAGCGAGGGCCTGATTGCCCTTTCAGCGGGCAAGGAAGGCGATATCGGCATGGCCTTGTTGTCCGGCCGGGACGAAGAAGCCCAGGCCTTGCTGCAAGACTGGATGGGCATGTTCCCCGAGCGCTTCTACGTTGAAGTACAGCGCACCAACCGCGCTCGCGACGAGGAATACGTGCACGCGGCGGTGGCGCTGGCCGACAAGCTTGGTGCCCCGCTGGTGGCCACCAACGACGTGCGTTTCATCAAGCAAGCGGACTTCGACGCCCACGAAACCCGCGTGTGCATTGGTGAAGGCTGGACCCTTGATGACCCGCGCCGCCCGCGTGGCTACAGTGACCAGCAGTACCTGAAATCGGCCGAGGAAATGGCCGAGCTGTTCAGCGACTTGCCTGATGCCATCGCCAACACCGTCGAGATCGCCAAGCGCTGCAACATCCAGGTGCAACTGGGCAAACACTTCCTGCCCGACTTTCCTACGCCGAACGGCATGGGCATCGACGATTACCTGCGTCACGTTTCCCACGAAGGCCTGGAAGAGCGCCTGGCGGTACTGTGGCCCAAAGACACCACGCCCAATTACGAAGAGAAGCGCCAGGTGTACCTGGACCGCCTGAAATTCGAGCTGGATATCATTATCCAGATGGGCTTCCCCGGTTACTTCCTGATCGTGATGGACTTCATCAAGTGGGCCAAGAACAACGGCGTGCCGGTGGGACCTGGCCGTGGTTCGGGTGCAGGCTCGCTGGTGGCCTACGTGCTGAAGATCACCGACCTCGACCCGCTGGCCTACGACTTGCTCTTCGAGCGCTTCCTCAACCCTGAACGTGTTTCCATGCCCGACTTTGACGTCGACTTCTGCATGGACGGCCGGGACCGGGTGATCGAATATGTGGCCGATGCCTACGGGCGCAATGCGGTCAGCCAGATCATCACCTTTGGCACCATGGCCGCCAAGGCGGTGGTGCGTGACGTGGCGCGGGTGCAGGGCAAGTCCTACGGCCTGGCCGACCGCCTGTCCAAGATGATCCCGTTCGAAGTGGGCATGACCCTGGAGAAGGCCTACGAGCAGGAAGAAATTCTGCGCGACTTCCTCAAGGGTGACGAGGACGCCCGCGAAATCTGGGACATGGCGCTGAAGCTGGAAGGCGTCACCCGGGGTACCGGCAAGCACGCCGGTGGTGTGGTTATCGCGCCGACCAAGCTCACCGATTTTTCGCCGATCGCCTGTGATGAAGAGGGCGGCGGCCTGGTCACCCAGTTCGACAAGGACGACGTCGAGGCCGCCGGCCTGGTCAAGTTCGACTTCCTCGGCCTGCGTACCCTGACCATCATCAAGTGGGCGATGGAGATCATCAACCGCGAGCAGGCCAAGAAGAACCTGCCCGATCTGAACATCGACTTCATCCCGCTGGATGACCGCAAGACGTACGAGTTGCTGCAAAAAGCAGAAACAACGGCGGTGTTCCAGCTTGAATCCCGGGGCATGAAGGAGCTGATCAAGAAGCTCAAACCCGACTGCCTCGAGGACCTTATCGCACTGGTGGCGCTGTTCCGCCCGGGCCCGTTGCAGTCGGGCATGGTGGACGACTTCATCAACCGTAAGCACGGCCGTGCCGAGCTGGCCTATCCGCACCCGGATTACCAGTATGAAGGCCTGCAGCCGGTGCTGGCGCCTACCTATGGCATCATCCTGTACCAGGAACAGGTGATGCAGATCGCCCAGGTGATGGCGGGCTACACCCTCGGTGGTGCGGACATGCTGCGCCGGGCCATGGGTAAGAAAAAGCCCGAGGAAATGGCCAAGCAGCGTGGTGGTTTCATCGAAGGTTGCGCCAACAACGGCATCGATGCCGACCTGGCCGGTAACATCTTTGATCTGGTGGAAAAGTTTGCGGGGTATGGCTTCAACAAATCCCACTCCGCCGCCTATGGCCTGGTGTCCTACCAGACGGCCTGGCTGAAAACCCACTTCCCGGCGCCGTTCATGGCTGCCGTGCTGTCGGCGGATATGCATAACACCGACAAGGTGGTTGTGCTGGTAGAAGAAGTCCGCAGCATGAAGTTGCGCCTCGACGCGCCCGACGTGAACTTCTCCGACTTCAAGTTCACCGTCAACAACGACGGCCGAATCGTCTACGGTCTGGGCGCGATCAAAGGCGTCGGCGAAGGCCCGGTGGAGGCCATTGTCGAGGCCCGCGCCCAAGGCGGGCCGTTCAAGGACCTGTTCGATTTCTGTGAACGCATCGACCTCAAGCGGGTGAACAAGCGCACCCTGGATGCGCTGGTGCGCAGCGGCGCACTGGACCGCCTGGGCCCGCACTTCCATGACGAGATCAAGGCCTACCAGGCCAACATCGACATCAACCGTGCAACTTTGCTCTCGGCGCTGGGCGAAGCCATCAAGGCAGCCGAGCAGGCAGCCCATACGGCGGACAGTGGCCATGTCGACCTGTTTGGCAGCATGTTCGATGAAGCGCAAGTCGATGTCTATGCCAATCACCGCAAGGTGCGCGAGCTCACCCTCAAGGAGCGCCTGAAGGGCGAGAAGGACACCTTGGGCCTGTACCTCACCGGTCACCCGATCGACGAGTACGAGGCAGAGATCCGCCGCTTCGCCCGTCAGCGCATCATTGACCTCAAACCGTCGCGCGAGACCCAGACTATCGCCGGCATGATCATTGCCCTGCGGGTGATGAAGAACAAGAAGGGCGACAAGATGGGCTTCGTCACTCTGGATGACCGTTCCGGCCGCATCGAGGCCTCCCTGTTCGCTGATTCCTTCATGGCGGCACAGTCTTTGCTGCAGGCCGATGCCATGGTGGTTGTCGAAGGCGAGGTCAGCAACGATGACTTTTCGGGTGGCCTGCGCCTGCGGGTGAAGCAGGTGATGACCATGGAAGATGCGCGCACCAAGCTGGCCGAGAGCCTGCGCCTGAAGGTGGCACACGAGGCGCTGAAAGGCGACCGGCTGAAGTGGCTGGGCGAGCTGATCACGCGCCATCGCGGTGCTTGCCCGATTACCCTGGAGTACACCGGCAGCGACGCCAAGGCCATGCTGCAGTTCGGTGAGCAGTGGTCGATCGACCCGGCCGACGGGCTGATTCAGGCGCTGCGTGACCAGTTCGGGCGTGAGAACGTCTTCCTGCAATATCGTTGAACCGACCAAAAATTTAATCTCGACCTGAATGCGCCTGATCCCTTAAGGTATGGCGCCAAACGGATCAACCGGCCGGCCGCCTGGCCGTAGACCCAAGACGGATGACTATGAACCCGAATTTTCTCGATTTCGAACAGCCGATTGCCGACCTGCAAGCCAAGATCGAAGGCCTGCGCCTGGTAGGCAACGACAATTCGCTGAACATCAGCGATGAAATTGCCCGTCTGCAAGACAAGAGCAACACACTGACCGAAAGCATCTTCGGCAACCTGACCAGCTGGCAGATCGCCCGCCTGGCACGTCACCCGCGTCGTCCTTACACCCTGGACTACCTGGAGCACATCTTCACCGAGTTCGAAGAGCTGCACGGTGACCGCCACTTCTCCGACGACGCCGCCATCGTAGGTGGTACCGCGCGCCTGGATGGCAAGCCGGTCATGGTCATCGGCCACCAGAAGGGCCGTGAAGTGCGCGAAAAGGTACGCCGCAACTTCGGCATGCCGCGCCCGGAGGGCTACCGCAAGGCGTGCCGCCTGATGGAAATGGCCGAGCGCTTCAAGATGCCGATCCTGACCTTCATCGACACCCCGGGTGCCTACCCGGGCATCGACGCCGAAGAGCGCAACCAGAGCGAGGCAATCGCCTGGAACCTGCGCGTGATGGCGCGCCTGAAAACCCCGATCATCGCCACCGTGATCGGTGAGGGCGGGTCTGGCGGTGCACTGGCGATCGGCGTGTGTGACCAGCTGAACATGCTGCAATACTCCACCTACTCGGTGATCTCGCCGGAAGGTTGCGCTTCGATCCTGTGGAAGACTGCCGACAAGGCGTGCGACGCAGCCGAGGCAATGGGCATCACTGCCGAGCGCCTGAAGAGCCTGAACATCGTCGACAAGGTCATCCAGGAGCCGTTGGGCGGCGCCCATCGTGACCCGGTGAAAGTGTCGGAAAGCATCCGCGCTGACCTGATACAGCAGCTGGACATGCTCGGCAAGCTGGACAACGACGCGCTGCTGGCTCGCCGTTACGAGCGCCTGATGAGCTACGGCCTCTGACATACCCAAGGGGCCGCTCTGCGGCCCATTCGCCGGCAAGCCGGGCTCCCACGGTGAGCTTTGTGGGAGCCTGGCTTGCCGGCGAATGGGGTGCAAAGCCCCCCCGGCACTCTCAAGCCATGTGAGGCCCTCATGATCAACCTCACCCCCTGGCTGCAAGCCCCCACCTGGTACATAGCCTTCTCCGGTGGTCTCGACTCCACCGTCCTCCTGCACCTGCTGGCCACCCACGCCCGCAACCACGCTTCCCCCCCGCTGCGCGCCATCCATATCCACCACGGCCTGCAAGCCGCGGCCGACGCCTGGCCTGCCCACTGCCAAGCCATCTGCGACAACTTTGGCATCGAACTTCAGGTCATTCACGTCCAGGTCACTCCCGGCGCCAGCCTCGAACAGGCTGCCCGCAACGCTCGCTATGCCGCTTTCGAGCAAGCCTTGGGCCCAGGCGACATGCTGTTTACCGGGCAGCACCGCGACGACCAGGCTGAAACGCTGTTGTTCCGCCTGTTGCGCGGCGCCGGCCTGCGTGGCCTGGCGGCGATGCCTGCGCAGCGGGCGCTAGGGCAGGGCAGCCTGATCAGGCCGTTGCTGGGTTGTTCACGCCAGCAACTGCATGACTATGCCCGGGTGAACGGGCTTGCATGGATTGAAGACCCTTCGAATAGCGACACACAGTTTGCCCGCAACTACCTGCGTGGCGAGGTGTTCCCGCACTTGCAGCAACGTTGGCCGCAGGCCGGCCAGAACTTCGCTCGTGCCGCCGAGCACCTGGGTGAAGCGCTGGGCCTTCTGGACGAACTGGCCCAGAGCGACCTGGCGGCTGCGCAAGAAGGCGCGCCCCTTGCCTGGTCGGGGCTGGAATCCCTCGACCTGGCCGCCCTGGTGACGCTGTCGCCGGCCCGTCAGCGTAATGCCGTTCAATATTGGCTGAGCCGGCGCACCCGTCTGCCCGACGCCCGGCATTGGGCTGGCTGGGGCGACCTGCGCGATGCCGCCGCCGATGCCCAGCCCGTCTGGCGGCTTGCCGATGGGGAGCTGGTGCGCAGCCAAGGTCGCATCTGGTGGCTGAGCGGCGACTGGTTGCAGCAGCCTGTCGGCGAACTAGCCTGGCTCAATTCAGCTGCTGCCCTGGTGCTGCCAGGAAACGGCAGGGTGCGTCTTGATGTCGCCGGGCCGCTGGCTGGCCTGCGCATTGCCTACCGCCAGGGCGGCGAAAGGCTGGAGGTCCCAGGGCGCGGCCAGCGCGACCTCAAGCGCCTGCTCAATGAGCAGCAGGTGCCGCATTTCCTGCGTCCGCGCCTGCCATTGCTCTATCAGGGCGGGCGCCTGCTGGCGGTGGCCAACCTGCCCGGGCTGGTGCAGGCGGATTGCCAGCTGCATTGGCAGTTGCCGACCAGCGCGCAAGGTTTGAGATGAAGGGTACATTCCGGTAGACTACCCTCCCTTCTTGATACAACTTCTGTGGCTTCCGCGAAAACACAGGGGTTGCCGATTACCAAGCAGTTTTTTGCTGGGCTGAATTCTGGAAATGACGAGCGAGCTCCATGCCGGGGATACCCCTGGTCTGTACAGACGCGACAGTTTTTCGAGATGCACTGTGATTGACGCAGGTGATCGGGGGCTTCGGCCTTCCTTCGCTTTCTCCGGCGGCGCTGGCCGCCTTAACGCAGACTTCTAGGGTTTTTCATGACGCGCTACATATTCGTCACGGGCGGTGTTGTTTCTTCATTGGGGAAAGGCATTGCCTCGGCTTCCCTGGCGGCCATCCTGGAAGCGCGGGGCCTGAAGGTCACCATGCTCAAGCTGGATCCGTACATCAACGTCGACCCGGGCACCATGAGCCCGTTCCAGCACGGGGAAGTGTTCGTCACCCAGGATGGCGCCGAGACTGACCTCGACCTGGGCCACTACGAGCGGTTCATCCGCACCACCATGACCCAGAACAACAACTTCACCACCGGTCGCATTTACGAGCACGTGCTACGTAAAGAGCGTCGTGGTGACTATCTGGGCGCGACCATCCAGGTCATTCCGCACATCACCGACGAAATCAAGCGTCGCATCATCAAGGGTGCCGGCGATGCCGACGTGGCCCTGGTGGAAATCGGCGGTACCGTGGGTGACATCGAGTCGCAGCCGTTCCTTGAGGCGATCCGCCAGCTGCGCGTCGAAGTGGGCTCCAAGCGCGCCATGCTGATGCACCTGACCCTGGTCCCGTACATCGCCACCGCTGGCGAAACCAAGACCAAGCCGACCCAGCACTCGGTCAAGGAGCTGCGCTCCATCGGCTTGCAGCCTGACGTGCTGATCTGCCGCTCCGACCACCCGGTCGATGCCTCGTCACGTCGCAAGATTGCGCTGTTCACCAACGTTGAAGAGCGTGCGGTAATTTCGCTGGAAGATGTCGACACCATCTACAAGATCCCGGGCGTGCTGCACGCTCAGGGCCTGGACGACTTCGTCGTCGAACGTTTCGGCTTGCAGTGCAATGGTGCCGACCTGTCCGAGTGGGACAAAGTGGTCGATGCCAAGCTCAACCCGGAGCATGAAGTGACCATCGCCATGGTCGGCAAGTACATGGAGCTGCTGGATGCGTACAAGTCGCTGATCGAAGCGATGAGCCACGCCGGCATCACCAACCGCACCAAGGTAAACCTGCGCTATATCGACTCGGAAGACATCGAGAACCAGGGTACCAGCCTGCTCGAGGGCGCCGACGCCATTCTGGTGCCGGGCGGTTTCGGCCTGCGTGGCGTGGAAGGCAAGATCACCGCGGTGCAGTATGCCCGTGAGAACAAAGTACCGTACCTGGGCATCTGCCTGGGCATGCAGGTGGCCGTGATCGAGTTTGCCCGTAACGTGATGGGCTGGAAAGACGCCAACTCCACCGAATTCGACCGCAACAGCGGCCACCCGGTGGTCGGCCTGATCACCGAGTGGGCAGATGCCACCGGCGCCGTCGAAACCCGTACCGAGGCTTCCGACCTGGGCGGCACCATGCGCCTGGGCGCACAGGATTGCCAACTGGCCGCCGGCTCCAAGGTGCACGACTGCTACAACAAGGACGTGATCACCGAGCGTCACCGTCACCGCTACGAAGTGAACAACAACCTGCTGCCGCAACTGGTCGATGCTGGCCTGGTGGTTTCCGGTCGTTCCGAAGACGGTGCGCTGGTGGAAGTGGTCGAGTCCAAGGACCACCCATGGTTCGTCGCCTGCCAGTTCCACCCGGAATTCACCTCCACCCCGCGTGACGGCCACCCGCTGTTCAGTGGTTTCGTCAAGGCAGCCCTGGCTCAGAAGAACAAGGCCTGATCAATGACCCAGAAGATCATTCGCGTCGGTAACATCGAGATCGCCAACGACAAGCCGTTCGTCCTGTTCGGCGGCATGAACGTCCTGGAGTCCCGTGACCTGGCAATGAAGGTCTGCGAAGAGTACGTGCGGGTGACCGAGAAGCTCGGTATCCCGTACGTGTTCAAGGCGAGTTTCGACAAGGCCAACCGTTCGTCGGTAACGTCCTATCGTGGTCCGGGCATGGAAGAAGGGCTGAAGATCTTCGAAGAGATCAAGCGCACCTTCAACGTGCCGGTGATCACCGATGTGCACGAGCCTTACCAGGCCGAGCCTGTTGCCAAGGTATGCCACATCATCCAGCTGCCGGCCTTCCTGTCGCGGCAGACCGACCTAGTGGTTGCCATGGCCAAGACCGGCGCGGTGATCAACATCAAGAAAGCCCAGTTCCTCGCCCCCCAGGAAATGAAACATATCCTGGCCAAGTGCGAAGAGGCCGGTAACGACCAGTTGATCCTCTGCGAGCGCGGTTCTAGCTTCGGCTACAACAACCTGGTGGTGGACATGCTCGGCTTCGGCATCATGAAGCAGTTCGAGTATCCGGTATTCTTTGACGTGACCCACGCCCTGCAGATGCCGGGTGGCCGTAGCGATTCCGCCGGCGGCCGTCGCGCCCAGGTCACCGACCTGGCCAAGGCAGGCATGAGCCAGGGGCTGGCCGGCCTGTTCCTTGAAGCCCACCCCGACCCGGACAACGCCAAGTGCGATGGCCCATGCGCCCTGCGCCTGGACAAACTGGAGCCATTCCTGGCCCAGCTCAAGCAACTGGATGACCTGGTAAAAAGTTTTCCGACGGTAGAAACCGCGTAAAGCTCATTTCTCGGGTAAAGTAGCGCCCGATCCACCCCTGACCAATCGGTCAGGGGCTCCCTTCACCCGGCCTGCCCACTGCAAACCCGCCTGGTGAACGGCAAGAATTTCTTAAGCTAGGTTGTTTTCGTCAATTCTGGAGTGCTTACAACAATGGCAAAAATCGTCGACATCAAAGGTCGTGAAGTTCTCGATTCGCGTGGCAACCCCACCGTGGAAGCCGATGTACTGCTCGACAACGGCATCATCGGCAGCGCTTGCGCGCCGTCCGGTGCTTCCACCGGCTCGCGCGAAGCGCTGGAGCTGCGTGATGGCGACAAGAGCCGTTACCTGGGCAAGGGCGTGCTGAAAGCCGTCGGCAACATCAACGGCCCGATCCGTGAGCTGCTGCTGGGCAAGGACCCTTCGGACCAGAAGGCCCTGGACCGCGCCATGATCGAACTGGACGGTACCGAGAACAAGGCCAAACTGGGCGCCAACGCCATCCTGGCTGTTTCCCTGGCTGCCGCCAAGGCCGCTGCCCAGGACCAGGACCTGCCGCTGTACGCGCATATCGCCAACCTGAACGGCACCCCAGGCCAGTACTCGATGCCGGTTCCGATGATGAACATCATCAACGGTGGCGAGCACGCCGACAACAACGTCGATATCCAGGAGTTCATGGTTCAGCCGGTTGGCGCCAAGACCTTCTCCGACGGCCTGCGCATGGGTACCGAAATCTTCCACCACCTCAAAGCCGTGCTGAAGGCCCGTGGCCTGAACACCGCCGTAGGTGATGAAGGTGGCTTCGCCCCTAACCTGGCATCCAACGAAGACGCCCTGGGCGCCATCGCTGAAGCCGTTGAAAAGGCCGGCTACAAGCTGGGCACCGATGTGACCCTGGCCCTGGACTGCGCGGCTTCCGAATTCTACGAAGACGGCAAGTACAACCTGTCTGGTGAAGGCAAGTCGTTCGATGCCGAAGGCTTCGCCGAGTACCTGAAAGGCCTGACCGAGCGCTTCCCGATCATCTCGATCGAAGACGGCCTGGACGAGTCCGACTGGGCTGGCTGGAAGATCCTCACCGACAAGATCGGCGAGAAGGTACAGCTGGTTGGCGACGACCTGTTCGTGACCAACACCAAGATCCTCAAAGAAGGCATCGAGAAGGGCATCGGTAACTCGATCCTGATCAAGTTCAACCAGATCGGCTCGCTGACCGAAACCCTGGAAGCCATCCAGATGGCCAAGGCTGCGGGCTACACCGCGGTGATCTCGCACCGTTCCGGTGAAACCGAAGATTCGACCATTGCCGACCTGGCCGTGGGTACCGCTGCCGGTCAGATCAAGACCGGTTCGCTGTGCCGTTCCGATCGCGTTTCCAAGTACAACCAACTGCTGCGCATCGAAGAGCAACTGGGTGCCAAAGCGGTTTACCGTGGTCGTGCCGAGTTTCGCGGCTAAGCAAGAGATGGTAAAAAGACAGCAGCCGGAGCTGTAGGAACGTTCTTACTGAACTTTACTGCGTTCCAACGGGTTTCTGTCTACGAAGCCTGGCCTCGGCCAGGCTTCGTGCTATTTGAGACCCCGAAATGCATAGTGTGCGGCGGTCTTTTTAACCTGGATACCTAGATGCGCAGTCCTTATTGGTTGTTCCTCGTCCTGCTCCTGCTGCTGGGTGGCCTGCAGTACCGCCTGTGGGTGGGTAGTGGCAGCCTGGCGCAAGTGACCGAGCTGAAGCAGCAGATTGCCGAGCAGCATGCCGAGAACGAGCGCCTGCTCGAGCGTAACCGTGTGCTCGATGCCGAAGTGCTGGAGCTGAAAAAAGGCATGGAGACCGTTGAAGAGCGGGCTCGCCACGAATTGGGAATGGTCAAAGAGGGCGAAACCCTCTTCCAGTTGCCACAGAAATGATCGATACGTTGCCGGCCTTCTGGGCCGTGATTCCTGCTGCGGGCGTAGGTGCCCGCATGGCTGCCGACCGCCCCAAGCAATACCTGGAGCTGGCCGGGCGGACCCTGCTCGAGCACAGCCTCGACTGTTTTCTTGGCCACTCGGCGCTCAACGGCGTGGTGGTCAGCCTAGCTGAAGATGACCCGTACTGGCCGGCCCTGCGTTGTGCCAGCGACTCGCGCATCCAGCGCGCGGCGGGCGGGCGTGAGCGCGCCGACTCGGTGCTCAACGCTTTGCTGTTACTGCATGCCCAGGGGGCCTCGGACAGCGACTGGGTGCTGGTGCACGATGCCGCGCGGCCAAACCTTGCGCGCAGCGACCTGGACAAGTTGTTGTCGGAGCTGGCGGACGACCCGGTGGGTGGCCTGCTGGCGGTGCCGGCGCGTGACACCCTCAAGCGTGCCGACAGCAATGGCCGGGTGAGCGCTACCGTGGACCGCAGTACCATCTGGCAGGCGTATACCCCGCAGATGTTCCGCCTGGGGGCGTTGCACCGGGCGCTGGCCGAGTGCCTGGTGTCGGATGTGGTGGTGACCGATGAGGCTTCTGCCATCGAATGGTCCGGCCAGGCGCCGCGGCTGGTGGAAGGGCGCAGTGACAATATCAAGGTGACCCGGCCCGAAGACCTGGAATGGTTGCGCCAACGCTGGGCGGGTAGGCGCTGAAATCGCCGGGTCCGCTCTGCGGCCCCCTTTGCCATCAGATCCCGCGATATTCCGGCAACCCCGCCAACCCTTCCTTCAGGTAATCCACCAGTCGCCGCACCTTCGGTGACAGGTGCCGCTGCTGCGGATACAGCGCCCACACTGCCGTATTTGGCGGCTGGTGCGCCTCAAGCAAGGACACCAGCGCACCGCTGTTCAGGTGCTCCAGCACGTAGTAATCCGGCAACTGACACAACCCTATCCCTTGCAGCGCCGCATCCAGCACCGCCTGGCCACTGTTGCAGCGCCAGTTGCCCTGTATTCGCTGGCTGATCTCGCGGCCGTCCTGCTGCAGCGCCCACAAGTCCGAACTGCCCACCAGGCAATTGTGCCGCGCCAGTTCCGACAGGCTGTGCGGCCGGCCGTAACGCTCCAGGTAGGCCGGCGAGGCGCACAGGTACATGCGTCGCGGCGCCAGGCGAGTGGCCACTAGCCGAGAGTCGGCAAGGCGGCCCAGGCGAATGGCCAGGTCCATGCCTTCATGCAGCAGGTCGAGTGTGTGGTTGCTCAGTTCCACATCCACCCGCAACTGGGGGTACAGCGCCATGAACCGTGTCACCAGCGGCACGATGAAGCGCTCGCCGTAGGCTACCGCGCAGGTCATGCGCAGCAAGCCCTTGGGCTCGCTGGCCAGGTCGCCCATGGCGCGCAGGGCTTCTTCGCGGCCATCCTGCAAACGCTGGCAATGCTGCAAAAAGGTCTGCCCGGCCTCGCTCAGGGTTACCCGACGCGTGCTGCGATACAGCAGGCGGGTCTGCAGGCGCTCTTCCAGACGGGCGATTTGCCGGCTGATGTGCGACGACGAAACCCCCAGGCGTTCGGCGGCTGCAGTGAACTGGCCCGATTCTGCCACCGCGACAAATTCGTCGATGCCTTCCCAGCGGCTGCTCATGGATTATCCCTGTGTGGCAATAATGTTTTGTCTTTGGCCGGATTATTCATCAAAAGGCGGTGAATTACACTGTGAGACTGAATCGCCCCTCTATTTGGAGAGCTTTGATGATCAAGTCCCGTGCTGCTGTAGCCTTCGAAGCCAAAAAACCCTTGGAAATCGTCGAAGTCGACGTGGCCATGCCCAAGGCCGGGGAAGTGCTGCTGCGTGTGGTCGCCAGTGGTGTCTGCCACACTGATGCCTACACCCTGTCGGGTGCTGACCCGGAAGGCATCTTCCCGTCGATCCTCGGCCACGAAGGCGGCGCGATCGTCGAAGCGGTAGGCGAGGGCGTGACCTCGGTGGCCGTCGGCGACCACGTGATCCCGCTGTACACCCCGGAATGCGGCAAGTGCAAGTTCTGCCTGTCGGGCAAGACCAACCTGTGCCAGGCCATTCGTGCTACCCAGGGCAAGGGCCTGATGCCGGACGGCACCACGCGCTTCTCGTACAAGGGCCAGCAGCTGTTCCACTACATGGGCACCTCGACCTTCTCCGAGTACACCGTGCTGCCGGAAATCTCCGTGGCCAAGATCCAGAAAGAAGCCCCACTGGAAAAAGTCTGCCTGCTGGGCTGTGGCGTCACCACCGGTATCGGCGCGGTGCTCAACACCGCCAAGGTCAAGCCGGGTGACACCGTGGCCATCTTCGGCCTGGGCGGCATCGGCCTGTCGGCGGTGATCGGTGCGGTCAAGGCCAAGGCCGCGCGCATCATCGCCATCGACATCAACCCGGCCAAGTTCGAGATTGCCCGCCAACTGGGTGCCACCGACTGTATCAACCCGAAAGACTACGACCGCCCGATCCAGGAAGTGATCGTCGACCTCACCGACGGTGGCGTGGACTTCTCCTTCGAGTGCATCGGCAACGTGCAACTGATGCGCGCTGCTCTGGAATGCTGCCACAAGGGCTGGGGCGAGTCGGTAATCATCGGTGTAGCCGGTGCCGGCCAGGAAATTGCCACCCGTCCGTTCCAGCTGGTCACCGGGCGCGTCTGGCGTGGTTCGGCGTTCGGCGGCGTGCGTGGCCGCAGCGAGCTGCCGAGCTACGTGGAAATGTCCGAAAAGGGCGAGATTCCGCTGGATACCTTCATCACCCATACCATGGGCCTGGAAGACATCAACAAAGCCTTCGACCTGATGCATGAAGGCAAGAGCATCCGCAGCGTGATCCACTTCTGAGGTGTGCCATGAGCCTGGATAACATCTCCTGCCAGAAGAGCTTTGGCGGCTGGCACAAGCGTTACCGGCATCACTCCAAGGTGCTGGGTTGCGACATGGTGTTTGCCGTGTACTTGCCGCCGCAGGCCGAGCAGGGCGAGAAGCTGCCGGTGCTGTACTGGCTTAGCGGCCTCACCTGCACCGACGAGAACTTCATGCAGAAGGCCGGCGCCCAGCGCATGGCAGCTGAGCTTGGGCTGATCATCGTGGCTCCCGACACCAGCCCGCGTGGCGAACAGGTGCCGGGCGACCCGGATGGCGCCTGGGACTTCGGCCTGGGGGCCGGCTTCTACCTCAACGCCACCCAGCAACCCTGGGCCCAGCATTACCGCATGCATGACTATGTGGTGGAGGAGTTGCCGGCGCTGATCGAGGCGCACTTCCCGGCTTCGGGCGAGCGCAGCATCAGCGGCCACTCAATGGGTGGGCATGGCGCGCTGGTGTGCGCCTTGCGCAACCCGGGGCGCTACCGCTCGGTGTCGGCGTTCTCGCCCATCAGCAACCCGATGGATTGCGCCTGGGGCGAGAAGGCTTTCAGCCGCTACCTGGGTGAAGACCGAGCGCGCTGGCGCGAGTGGGATGCCAGCGTCCTGCTGGCTGAAACACCGGCCGGCGAATGCCCGCCCTTGCTGGTTGACCAGGGCGACCGTGACGACTTCCTCGAGAAGCAGCTCAAGCCTGAAGCGCTGGAGCAGGCAGCGCGAAAAGGGGGCCATGAAATGACCCTGCGTTTGCAGCCGGGCTATGACCACAGCTACTACTTCATTGCCAGCTTCATCGAAGATCACCTGCGCCATCATGCGGTGGCACTGGGGCGGGTGTAAGGCGTAGCTGGGGTGTTTGCCCCATCGCCGGCAAGCCAGCGCCCACGGGTACTGTGCATGGCTCCAGGGCCATGGGGGCCAGGTGGGCGCTGGCTTGCCGGCGATGGGCTGCGAAGCAGCCCCAATGCTGCAAAAGCAGGTAGAATCACGCCCTGACTCATTCAGGGCGTTTTTCTATGCGTATTGGCCATGGCTACGATGTGCACCGGTTCTGCGACGGTGATTTCATTACCCTGGGCGGGGTGCGTATCCCCCACAAATACGGCCTGCTGGCCCATTCCGACGGCGACGTGCTGCTGCACGCCCTGAGCGATGCCTTGCTGGGCGCTGCGGCGCTGGGCGACATCGGCAAGCACTTCCCCGACACCGACCCACAATTCAAGGGCGCCGACAGCCGCGTGCTGCTGCGCCATGTGGTCGGCATCGTCAAGGCCAAGGGCTGGAAGGTCGGCAATGTCGACGCCACCATCGTCGCCCAGGCGCCGAAGATGGCCCCGCACATCGAAACCATGCGCCAGCTGATCGCCGAAGACCTGCAGGTTGAACGCGACCAGGTCAACGTCAAGGCCACCACCACTGAAAAGCTGGGCTTCACTGGCCGTGAGGAGGGGATTGCCGTGCATTCGGTCGCCCTGCTGCTGCCAGCATGACCGAGCAGGAACTGCTGGGCCCGCGCGCATCGGGCGAACCCTTGGGCACCGCCGTCCTCAAGGCAGTGGCTGAAGACTTCCAGGTTGACGAAGTGCTGGACATTCCGCTGTCCGGCCAGGGTGAGCACCTGTGGCTGTGGGTCGAAAAGCGCGACTTGAACACTGAAGAGGCCGCCCGTCGCCTGGCGCGCGCCGCAGGCGTGCCGGCGCGCGCTATCAGCTACGCCGGGCTCAAGGACCGTCAGGCCCTGACCCGTCAGTGGTTCAGCCTGCACCTGCCGGGCAAGGCCGACCCGGACCTGTCGCGTGCTGAAGATGCCAGCCTGCGCGTGCTCAAGCAGGTGCGCCACCAACGCAAGCTGCAGCGTGGCGCGCATTCGGCCAACGGCTTCACCCTGCGCCTGACAGCCCTTGCTGCTGACCACCAGGCTGTGGATGCCCGCCTGGCACAGCTCAAGCAGCACGGTGTGCCCAACTATTTCGGCACCCAGCGTTTCGGCCACGGCGGGGGCAACGTCCATGATGCCCTCGACTGGGCCGCGCGCAAGGCGTTGCCCGAGCAGCGTAACGTGCGTTCGCGGTTGCTTTCGGCCGGGCGCAGCTACCTGTTCAATCAGGTGCTGGCTGCACGTGTCGCCGAAGGTAGCTGGGCGCAGGCCCAGGTCGGCGACTTGCTGGCGTTCACCGACAGCCGTAGCTTCTTCCCGGCCGGTGAGGCGGAATGCGCCGACCCACGTCTGGCGATTCTCGACCTGCATCCGACCGGCCCGATGTGGGGCGAGGGCAGTTCGCCCGCAGGCGGCGCCACCGCGCAGCTGGAAAATGCCGTGGGCGAGCGGCAACAGGCACTTTGTCATTGGTTGGCCCAGGCGGGCATGGATCACGAACGGCGTATTTTGCGGCTCCCTATTGGCGGCCTGACATGGCATTATCCCGAGCCTGATATCCTGCAACTGGAATTCGTCCTGCCGGCCGGATGCTTCGCCACCGTGGTGGTGCGCGAGGTCGTGGATCTGGTGTCGGCAGGGCAGACGGACAGCCCATGCGTATTCTGATTTCGAACGACGACGGTGTCACCGCACCCGGCATCGCCGCGCTGCACGCTGCGCTGGCGGATTACGCCGAGTGCGCGGTGATTGCCCCGGACCAAGACAAGAGCGGCGCCAGCAGTTCGCTGACGCTGGACCGGCCACTGCACCCGCAGACCCTGGCCAACGGCTTCATCAGCCTCAACGGCACACCGACCGACTGTGTGCACCTGGGGCTTAATGGGCTGTTGCCGCAGGCGCCGGACATGGTGGTGTCGGGGATCAACCTCGGTGCCAACCTGGGTGATGACGTGTTGTACTCCGGTACGGTCGCCGCAGCGTTGGAAGGCCGTTTCCTTGGTGGCACGTCGCTGGCGTTTTCGCTGTTGTCGCGCCAGCCGGACAACTTGCCGACGGCGGCCTACATCGCCCGTCGCCTGGTCGAGGCACAGTCGCGCCTGGTGCTGCCGCCACGCACCGTACTCAACGTCAATATCCCCAACCTGCCGCTGGAGCACATCCGTGGCATCCAGCTGACCCGCCTCGGTCACCGGGCGCGGGCGGCGGCACCGACCAAGGTGGTCAACCCGCGCGGCAAGGAAGGCTACTGGATCGCCGTGGCCGGTGATGCCGAAGATGGCGGCCCGGGCACCGACTTCCATGCGGTGATGCAAGGCTTTGTCTCGATCACTCCGCTGCAGCTCGACCGCACCTTCAATGATGCCTTCGAGCAGCTCGACGGTTGGCTGGAGGGCCTGCTCTGATGCGCGAGGACGATATGCTGCGGCGTGGCATCGGCATGACCTCCCAGCGTACCCGGGAGCGGCTGATCCAGCGCCTGTGCGAAGAAGGGGTGTCGAACACCAAGGTGCTCGACGTGATTCGTCGTACCCCGCGTCACCTGTTCGTCGACGAGGCACTGGCGCATCGTGCCTATGAAGACACCGCGCTGCCGATCGGCCACAACCAGACCATCTCCCAGCCATTCATGGTTGCCCACATGAGCGAGCTGCTGCTAGAGGCCGGCCCGCTGGACAAGGTGCTGGAGATCGGCACCGGCTCGGGTTACCAGACGGCGATACTGGCCCAGCTGGTGGAGCGGGTTTTCTCGGTGGAACGTATCAAGGTGCTGCAGGACCGTGCCAAGGAGCGTCTGGTGGAGCTGAACCTGCGCAATGTGGTATTCCGCTGGGGCGATGGTTGTGAAGGCTGGCCGGCGCTGGCGCCTTACAACGGCATCATCGTCACTGCGGTGGCGCCGGAAGTCCCCCAGGCACTGCTTGACCAGCTGGCGCCCGGTGGCCGCATGGTCATACCGGTAGGGCCGGCCGGCGAAACGCAGCAACTGATGCTGATCGTGCGCGAGGAGCATGGGTTCTCCCGCCGTGTGCTGGGTGCTGTGCGTTTCGTGCCGCTGCTCAATGGCCCGCTGGCCTGAGTGCAGCGTCGAGCTGGGTGCTGCGGGCATGAGCTGCACGGTATTTTTGTGCCGGTGGCGAATTCTTGTAGCTGCGCCCTGTCTATCTGGCGGAGCGAAGCGCTAGCACACAGCGCGCACCGCGGCTTTGCTACAGCCTTTTGCATCAGCCTGCCATTACCGGCCGGCTTGGTTATAATTGCAATAATATTGCATTTCTTGTCTTCATATCGTTTTTCGGCACCATGAGGGGAGCGCGGGTGGGTCACACAGTCATTCGGCAGCGCAAGGATGGGTCGGGTTTCAAGCTTCTGTTGATTGCACTGGCCATGGGCACGCTACTGGTGGGTTGTTCGAGCACCAGTAATACCAGCGCGCGGGTGGTCGACCGCAACAACACCGTGCCCAAGCGCCCGGCGGTGACGTCCGGGCAGTACATCGTCAAGCCTGGTGACACGCTGTTCTCCATCGCCTTCCGTTATGGCTGGGACTACAAGGAGCTGGCCGCACGCAATGGCATCTCGGCGCCTTATACCATTCGCCCAGGCCAGGCGATTCGTTTCAGCAATGGTTCTAGCAGCAGTACCACGGTGGTGTCCAACCCGTCCTCGTCGAGCCGCACCACGGTCACGCGGCGGCCTGTGGGGGGCACGTCCACGTCGCCTGCCAGCACCGGCAAACCGGCCACGCCTGCCCCGTCCAGCAGTGCGCCGGTGGTTGCCACCGTGCCGGCTGCGGAGCGCGCGGTAGGCGGCTGGACCTGGCCAGCCAACGGTGTGCTGATTGGAAAATTTGCTTCAAACGGTAGTTTGAATAAAGGCATTGATATCGCCGGTGATTTGGGACAGCCTGTTTTTGCTGCGTCTGATGGTGCGGTGGTGTACGCCGGGAGTGGTTTAAGGGGCTACGGCGAGCTGATCATCATCAAACACAGCGATACCTACGTCAGTGCCTACGGCCATAACCGCAGGCTGTTGGTTCGGGAGGGGCAGCAGGTCAAGGCAGGGCAGTCGATTGCTGAAATGGGGTCTACAGGCACAGATCGGGTGAAGCTGCATTTCGAGATTCGCCGCCAGGGCAAACCCGTCGATCCACTCCAGTTCCTGCCACGCCGTTGATCGTTGTACCCGGCCTGTTCCTGTGATGTAGAGGGGACAGGCTCCAGCGCTGCCAGGGAAAAAGGTGCCGCTCGAGTCTGAGTTCGAACTCAGCAAAGGACTATAACAATGGCTCTCAGTAAAGAAGTGCCGGAGTTTGACATCGACGATGACGTCCTCCTGATGGAGACGGGTATCGTTTTGGAAACGGATGTGGTGTCAGACGAACCTGCTGTATCTTCGGTTCGGACGAGGGCCAAGTCGGGCTCTTCACTCAAGCAACACAAGTACATCGATTACAGCCGGGCGCTTGATGCCACCCAGTTGTATCTCAACGAGATCGGCTTCTCGCCCCTGCTTTCGCCAGAAGAGGAAGTGCACTTCGCGCGCTTGTCGCAGAAGGGCGATCCTGCTGGCCGCAAGCGCATGATCGAAAGCAACCTGCGCCTGGTTGTCAAAATTGCCCGTCGTTACGTGAACCGCGGCCTGTCGCTGCTCGACCTGATCGAGGAGGGCAACCTGGGGCTTATCCGTGCGGTCGAGAAGTTCGACCCGGAGCGTGGTTTCCGTTTTTCGACCTATGCGACCTGGTGGATTCGCCAGACCATCGAACGGGCGATCATGAACCAGACCCGCACCATCCGCCTGCCGATCCACGTGGTCAAGGAACTGAACGTCTACCTGCGCGCCGCACGCGAGCTGACCCAGAAACTCGACCACGAACCCTCACCGGAAGAAATCGCCACGCTGCTGGAAAAGCCAGTCGCCGAGGTCAAGCGCATGCTTGGCCTGAACGAGCGGGTGTCTTCGGTGGACGTGTCGCTTGGCCCGGATTCGGACAAGACCCTGCTCGACACCTTGACCGACGACCGCCCCACCGACCCGTGCGAACTGTTGCAGGATGACGACCTGTCGCAGAGCATCGACCAGTGGCTGGGCGAGTTGACTGACAAGCAGAGGGAAGTGGTGGTGCGTCGCTTTGGCCTGCGTGGGCATGAAAGCAGCACCCTGGAAGATGTGGGGCTGGAGATCGGCCTGACCCGGGAACGGGTACGGCAGATCCAGGTAGAGGGGCTCAAGCGTTTGCGCGAGATCCTTGAGAAGAACGGCCTGTCCAGCGAGTCTTTGTTCCAGTAGCGAAGGCCTGTCACCCAAAACGCCCCGATGACCTCGGGGCGTTTTTGTGTGTGTCATTTGAAAATGTTGGGATACGCGATCATCCGGGCAATCACGGTCTCTTGTGGGAGCAGCCTTGTGCTGCGAATGGGCTGCAAAGCAGGCCCAAAATCTGCCGGGTAAACAGATAGCTAATGTGTACTGCGCTACCTCAGTAACATTGCGTGTAAGCCTTTTCTTACTTGTTTTGTAAGCTATCTATGCAAGCCTCAGTACATCATTGTCGCTTCCAGCCTGTGCATTTTTCCAAGCCATTGAAAAACATGACTTATTCGGCTGTGAGGAAATGTGTCCCCAGCAATACCTTGTGAGGTTTCGCGCTTGCCCGGCCGGCGCAACCCGCTAATATTCGAACTGTGCACAGGGACATGCACAGGCTTTCAGGACGAAGGCCAAGGACGTCGCAAGAAGCGATTTCATCAGGATGATGTTAGGGACAAGCAGGGACTACGGAAAAAATGTGGGCGGGTCAAACCGCCCCTTTTTTTTGCCCGTAAAAAACCAGAAAAGGCCCCGAGGGGCCTTTTCCGTGTCCGGGCGCTATCAGCGCTCCAGGTCTGCAATCTTGCCAGTCTTGCCGTCCCACTCTTCAGCGTCAGGCAGGGCTTCCTTACGCTCGGTGATGTTTGGCCAGACTTCCGCCAGCTCGGCGTTCAGCTCGATGAAGTTCTCCATCCCGGCAGGGATTTCGTCTTCCGAGAAGATGGCTTGCGCCGGGCATTCCGGTTCGCACAGTGCGCAGTCAATGCACTCGTCCGGGTGGATGACCAGGAAGTTCGGGCCTTCGTAGAAGCAGTCCACCGGACAGACTTCCACGCAGTCGGTGTATTTGCATTTGATGCAGTTGTCGGTGACGACGAAGGTCATTTCTAGTTCTCTCCTCAGGCGACGGCGGCGGCCCTTCCTCTCAGGGCCGCGCGGTTTACAGGTATGTGGCTGCAGGCCAGGCTAATAACCTGCAGCACCAGCAAACCGCGGCGGATTCTACCAGCTTGTAGTGGGCGCCGTTATAACAGGTTCTTTAGTTGATATAGCATTTCGATAGCTTGGCGCGGGGTCATGTCGTCCAGTTGCAGCTTGCCCAGCTTCTCGATGGCTGGGTGTGGCAGGCTGGCGAACAGATCGCTCTGGTGCGGCACCTGTGGCACATCCCTGGCCTTTTCCGCCGGGGCTTGTTCATGCGGCAGGCTGGTGGTTTCCAGGCGCGCCAGATGTTCCCGGGCACGCTGGATCACCACACCCGGCACACCGGCCAGTTGTGCCACGGCCAGGCCGTAGCTCTGGCTGGCAGGGCCAGGCAGTACGTGGTGCAGAAACACGATGCGTTCGTTGTGCTCGGTGGCATTCAGGTGCACGTTGGCCACCAGTGGCTCACTTTCCGGCAGCACGGTGAGCTCGAAGTAGTGAGTGGCGAACAGCGTATAGGCGCGCAGCTGAGCCAGGCGCTCGGCCGCAGCCCACGCCAGCGACAGGCCGTCGAAGGTGCTGGTGCCGCGGCCCACTTCGTCCATCAGCACCAGGCTGCGCTCGGTCGCGTTGTGCAGGATGTTGGCGGTTTCGCTCATCTCGACCATGAAGGTCGAGCGCCCGCCGGCCAGGTCGTCACTGGAACCGATGCGGGTGAAGATGCGGTCGACCAGCGACAGCTCGCAGCTGGCCGCCGGCACGAAACTGCCGATGTGCGCCAGCAGCACGATCAAGGCGGTCTGGCGCATGTAGGTGGATTTACCGCCCATGTTCGGGCCGGTGATGATCAGCATGCGCGTGCTGTTGTCCAGGCCCAGGTCGTTGGCCACGAACGGCGTGGTCAGTACCTGCTCCACGACCGGGTGACGGCCTTGCTCGATGCGCAGGCACGGCTCGTCGACGAAGCGCGGGCAGTTCAGGTCGAGGGTCAGCGCACGTTCGGCCAGGTTGCTGAGCACGTCCAGTTCGGCCAGGGCGGCAGCGCTGTCCTGCAGCGGCGCCAGGTGGCTGATCAGGGTTTCCAGCAGGGCGTCGTAGAGCATCTTCTCACGGGCCAGAGCGCGGCTCTTGGCTGACAGCGCCTTGTCCTCGAACACTTTCAGCTCGGGGGTGATGAAGCGCTCGGCGCCCTTGAGGGTCTGACGGCGGATGTAGTCGCCCGGTGCCTGCTCGGCTTGCTTGGTGGGCAGCTCGATGAAGTAGCCGTGTACACGGTTGTAGCCGACCTTGAGGTTGGCAAGGCCGGTGCGGGCCTTTTCCCGGGCTTCCAGGTCGATCAGGAACTGGCCGGCGTTCTCGCTGATCGCCAGCAGCTCGTCCAGCTCGTTGTCATAGCCGGCCTTGAGCACGCCGCCGTCGCGGATCACCGCCGGCGGGTTGTCGATGATCGCCCGCTCCAGCAGGCTGGCCAGCTCCGGGTAGGTGCCGGTAATGGCTGCCAGGCGCGCAAGGTGCGGCGCCTCCAGCTCGGTCATGGCGTTTTGCAGTTCGGGCAGGGCGCCCAATGCATCGCGCAGGCGCGCCAGGTCGCGTGGGCGGGCATTGCGCAGGCCGATTCGGGCGAGGATACGCTCGATGTCGCCAATTTCTTTCAACTGTGGCTGCAGCTTCTCGAAGCGGTAGCTGTCGAGCAGGCAGCGGATCGAGTCCTGGCGTGCTTGCAGAACCTTGAGGTCGCGCAACGGGCGGTTCAGCCACCGGCTCAGCAGGCGGCTGGCCATGGCGGTCTGGCAGCGGTCGACCACTGATTGCAGGGTGTTGTCACGCCCACCCGCCAGGTTGACGTCCAGCTCCAGGTTGCGACGGCTGGCGCCATCGAGGATGACCGTGTCGTCCAGGCGCTCATGGCGCAGGCTGCGCAGGTGCGGCAGGGCGGTGCGCTGGGTTTCCTTGGCGTAGGTCAACAGGCAGCCGGCGGCACCGATGGCCAGGGTCAGCTTGTCGCAGCCAAAGCCCTTGAGGTCCTTGGTCGCGAACTGTTGGCACAGGGCCTTGCGTGCCGAATCGCGGTCGAAATCCCATGGCGCACGGCGGCGGGCACCGGGGCGTTTTTCGGCGGGCAGGTCACGTGGCCAATCGTCTGGGATCAGCAGTTCGACAGGGTTAAGGCGCTCAAGCTCGGCCAGCAGGTTTTCCCAGCCTTTGATTTCCTGCACGCTGAAACTGCCGCTGGTGATGTCCAGCACCGCCAGGCCAAACAGGCGTTCATCACCGAGCAGCGCGGCAATCAGGTTGTCGCGGCGCTCGTCCAGCAGCGCCTCGTCGCTGACGGTGCCTGGGGTGATGATGCGTACCACCTGGCGCTCCACGGGGCCCTTGCTGGTGGCCGGATCGCCAATCTGTTCGCAGATCACCACCGATTCGCCCAGCTTGACCAGCTTGGCCAGGTAGCCTTCCAGCGAATGGAACGGAATCCCGCACATGGGGATGGACTGGCCGGCCGACTGCCCGCGCGCGGTCAGGGTGATGTCCAGCAGTTTTGCGGCCTTCTTTGCGTCTTCGTAGAAGATTTCGTAGAAGTCGCCCATGCGGTAGAACATCAGCTGGTCCGGGTGCTGGTTTTTCAGCTTCCAGTACTGCTGCATCATCGGGGTGTGTGCGGAAAGATCTGACATTCAGGGCCTTACAGCGGGTGATCTGGTTGGCGATGGTAAACCGGCAATGGTACAGGCTTTTTTGTTGCGATGCAGGCGCAGGCTTCGGGGCATGTGCGCGCAGCCTGGCGGGCAATGGTGGAGCTGTGCGGCGTTAGCCTCTAAAATGCGCGGCCCTCGACGAACGCCTGTAGCCATGACGTGCACGATGAATGTGTCCAGCCCTGTCCCTTATGTTAAGCAACAGCTGATCTACCTCCTGTACGGCGAGCGCCGGATCTATCAGCTGGAGGCCAAACTCAGCATCCTCACCGCCGTGGCGCGCTGCAACCCGGCAGAGCTGCCGGTGATCCGTGTGCTTACCGACCAACCACAGGCCTTTGTCGGTTGGCCGGTGGAAGTGATCACGCTGGATGAGCAGACCCTGCAGGCCTGGACCGGTGACGGTGGCTACACCCACCGGCGCAAGGCCTGCGCCATTGCCCAGGCGGGGCAGTGGGCGGAAAAAACTGTGTTTATCGATACCGATACGGTGTTCCTGCAATCGCCGCTGAAGCTGTTCAGTCAGGTCGATGCCGGACAATTTCTGGTCGACGAGGTGGAAACAAGCTGGGCCGAAGCTTTGCGCAGCAGCGACTACCTCCGCTTCAGCGCGGGGCTCGCCGAGGCAGGAAGTGCGCCGGCCGATGATTTGCGGCTGTGCAACAGCGGTGTCATGGGCTTCACCCGCTGCAATGTCGGCATTGCTGAACGCGCCATCCCGCGCATCGATGCCTGGACACCCTATACCGGTGACCTCCACACCATCGAACAGATTGCCTTTTCCTTCGAATTGCACGGGGCGCAGGTCAATGAAGCGCGTGGCGTGATCAGCCATTACTTCGCGATGAAGCAGTACGTGCATGCCATCCTGGAAATTTTCTTTGCCAGGCACGGCGAAGGCTTCCATCCACAGATGCCAAGGCTGGCCCTCAAGGTGCCGGCACATCGCCCTGTCCCTTCGTGGCTGGCGCGGCTCTCGGTAAAATGGAGCCTCAAGCGTGTGCCTCGGGAGCTGCGTGGCATCGGCCGTAAGCTGCTTTACGGCAGTGTGATGAGCGGCGACGACTACCAGCGTGCCTGCAAGGTGATCTGGTGGCGTTCGGCGATTGATGACATGCGCAAGCAAGGTGGTATCGACTGGAACCAGGATTGGCCAGCAGGGCTGCCGCGCCTGGGGCGGCGTGACGAGCGTGCGTTCAGCGAAATTGCCCGGGAGAGCCTGAAGGTTTCCTGAGCCACGGGCCGCGGCACGGTGATAGGGTAGAGGGTAGCCTTCCAGGAGCCTGACATGGACCCGATCACCACACTTGCCACCCGCCTGGGTGAACACTTGCGTCGTTTCAACGCACAGGTGGCTACCGCCGAATCCTGCACCGGCGGTGGCATTGCCGAAGCCATCACCCGTATATCTGGCAGCTCGGCCTGGTTCGAGGTGGGCTACGTGACCTATTCCAACGCCCAGAAAACCCGCCTGCTGGGCGTGCCCCCCGCCTTGTTCGGCCAGGTTGGTGCAGTCAGCCAGGAAGTGGTCGAAGCCATGGTCCGAGGGGCCCAGGCCGCCAGCGGCGCCCGCTTTGCCGTGGCGGTAAGCGGTGTGGCCGGGCCGGATGGTGGTTCGCCAGCCAAACCGGTAGGTACCGTGTGGCTGGCTTGGGGCGATGGCAACCGCGTGTTCAGCGAGCGCCGCCAGTTCGACGGTGACCGCGAAGCCGTGCGCCGACAGACGGTGATCGCCGCGTTAGACGGCTTGTTACAGCTTGGCGCCGAGTAAATCGACGACAGGGGTTTGCGCGAGCGCCTGCCTGTGGAATAATACTGGCTACTTATACAGGTATTCCGGCCATCAGGGCCAAGTCGAACACGTGAGGATTTCAATGGACGACAACAAGAAACGCGCCTTGGCTGCGGCCCTGGGTCAGATCGAACGCCAATTCGGCAAAGGCGCGGTCATGCGCATGGGTGATCACGAGCGCCAAGGCATTCCTGCCATTTCCACCGGCTCGCTGGGCCTAGATATTGCGCTGGGCATCGGCGGCCTGCCAAAAGGTCGTATCGTCGAGATCTATGGCCCGGAATCGTCGGGTAAGACCACACTGACGCTGTCGGTTATCGCCGAAGCCCAGAAGAACGGTGCCACCTGCGCCTTCGTCGACGCCGAACACGCCCTCGACCCTGAGTACGCCGGCAAACTGGGCGTCAACGTCGACGACCTGCTGGTCTCGCAGCCGGACACCGGTGAGCAGGCCCTGGAAATCACCGACATGCTGGTGCGCTCCAACGCCGTTGACGTGATTATCGTCGACTCCGTGGCTGCGCTGGTGCCGAAGGCCGAGATCGAAGGCGAAATGGGTGATATGCACGTGGGCCTGCAGGCTCGTCTGATGTCCCAGGCGCTGCGCAAGATCACCGGTAACATCAAGAACGCCAACTGCCTGGTCATCTTCATCAACCAGATCCGTATGAAGATCGGCGTGATGTTCGGCAGCCCGGAAACCACCACTGGTGGTAACGCTCTGAAGTTCTACGCCTCGGTGCGTCTGGACATCCGCCGTACCGGTGCGGTCAAGGAAGGCGACGAGGTGGTCGGCAGCGAAACCCGCGTCAAGATCGTCAAGAACAAGGTCTCGCCGCCGTTCCGTCAGGCCGAGTTCCAGATTCTTTACGGCAAAGGTATTTACCGTAACGGCGAGATCATCGACTTGGGCGTGTCTCAAGGCCTGGTCGAGAAGTCGGGTGCCTGGTACGCCTACCAGGGCAACAAGATCGGTCAAGGCAAAGCCAACGCTGCCAAATACCTGGCCGAGAACCCGGCTATTGGTGCCGAGATCGAGAAGCAGATCCGTGAAAAGCTGCTGAAAGCCGGTGCGGGTGCTGAAGCCAGCAAGGCTGCCGCCGCTGATGCCAGTGCTGACGATGTGGCTGACGCCGAAGCCGGTTATTGATTGCGCGGTAGATAGCCAACATGTCCGCCGTACTCGACACCCCCGTCGCCATTCGGCGGACAGCCATGGACCTGCTCGCCCGACGCGAGCACGGTCGCGTCGAGCTGACGCGCAAGTTGCGTCAGCGCGGTGCTTCGGATGAGCTGATCGAGCCTGAACTCGACCGGCTTGCCGAAGAAGGGCTGCTTTGTGAAGCCCGCTACCTCGAAAGCTTCATCAGGTACCGTTCCAGCGCTGGCTATGGCCCTTTGCGAATTCGCGAGGAGCTGGGGCAGCGGGGTCTGGCGCGTGCTGATATCGAGCAGGCGTTGCGCGAGAGCGAGGTGGATTGGCGCGAGCGCATGCGTGATGTCTGGCAGCGCAAGTTTGCCGGGCAGCGCCCACAGGATCCGCGCAGCCGCGCCCAGCAAACCCGGTTTCTGGCTTACCGGGGTTTCCCCATGGACATGATCGGCCGCCTGCTCAGCGGGCGTGAGCTCGACGATTACTGACCACTCTGATTGTTTAGTGCCTGTGAGATCGAGCGCCGCCCGCGCGGCGCATCGCGAGCTGCGCTCGCTCCTACGTTTGTTTGGGGCGAGTCATGCCTGTGACAGGCGCGCGCGACCGCCTTGTTTGTACGACACGATATCGCGCCATGCACCGAGGCGTCCGCGCACAAATCCCACAGAAATAACTGGCCCGAAACAAACGTAGGAGCGAGCGCAGCTCGCGATGCGCCGCGTGGGCGGCGCTCGGTCGCGCAGGCGATAAAACTGTCGTGGCGAACGCTTCAACGCCCCGCATCAGCTCACCTTCAACGCCTCCCTAGCTCGCTGCGTGGTATGCATGGGTTGCGGTTTGGCCCAGTTCTCCGACAAGTTGATGAAATCCACCAGCTCGCGCAGCCGGCCCTGGTCCCGGCCAGTGAAGGCAAACGACAGCCGGGTCAGGTGGTTGAAGTTGCCCACTTCATGTTCCGCACTGCTGTCCGCTTGCTGGTGAAACTTGCCACTCAGGCGCAAGTCTGCAAAGCCTTCCTGGATATCAAACAGCGCTGCTTCGCTGAGCGGGTGGTGCATGCGGATCACAAACTGGTTCTTTAGCCAGCGGCTGGAGTGGTAGTTGCTATAGAACTGGTTGATTTCCTCCACGGCCTCATCGGCACTGTGCACCAGGCGCAAGAGCTTCAGGTCGCTGGGCAGGATATAGCGGTTTTCTTCCAGTTGGCGGCTGATGAAGTCCAAACAGTCGCGCCAGAAACTGCCGCCGGGCGAGTCCAGCAGCACCACTGGCACCAAGGGGCTCTTGCCGGTCTGGATCAGCGTCAGTACTTCGAGCGCTTCATCCAGTGTGCCGAAACCGCCCGGGCATAGCACCAGGCCGTCAGCCTCTTTGACGAAGAACAGCTTGCGGATAAAAAAGAAATGGAAGGGCAGCAACTTGTCGGTGCCATCCACGGTCGGGTTCGCGTGTTGCTCGAAGGGCAAAGTGATGTTGAAACCCAGGCTGTGGTCGCTGCCAGCGCCCTCGTGAGCGGCGGCCATGATGCCGCCGCCCGCGCCGGTAATGACCATCAGG
Organism: Pseudomonas sp. PvP089; assembly: GCF_017875165.1. Taxonomy (NCBI): domain Bacteria; kingdom Pseudomonadati; phylum Pseudomonadota; class Gammaproteobacteria; order Pseudomonadales; family Pseudomonadaceae; genus Pseudomonas; species Pseudomonas sp. PvP089. Next base: position 5,067,512 of record NZ_JAGGME010000001.1, on the reverse strand, counting down.
TCGGCGCGCGCCAGGGTGGCGCCCAGCTCGCGGGCCAGGGCGTACATCGGGTGCTCCAGCGGGGTGCGCGCCGAGCCGAACACGGTCACCTTGCGCCGGCCCTTGTAGCGCTGCAGCGTGCGGAATGACTGGTCCAGTTCACGCAGGGCCTGCAGGGTGATCTTGGCGCTCCAGCGGTCGCTGTCGTCATGAGCCATGCGCAGGATGGTCAGCATCATGTCGCGATACAGCGGCAGGTTGGGGCTGTCGGGGGCTACCAGTTGCAGTTGTGCGTCGATGTTGCTCAGGTCGATATTGTTGTCGCGGAAGTGGCTGAACAGCAGGTCATTCGCTTGGTAAGGCATGCAACGTCTCCTTCTGCACCAATACCTCTGACCTCAATCTAGACCCTCGGGCCGGTTCGTGCCGGGCTGTTTGGTGCAGCCGCCCGTCGGTATGTGGCCACCGGCAGCAGGGGTTTGGTTAACTGGTGAAGCGAAACGTATCGATGCAGGAGGTGGCGGTATGCATCGCTTGATCATCGAGGTGGACCGGCAGCTCTACCAGCAGCTGGAGGATGCGGCTCAGGTGCATCACTTGAGCCTTGAGGACGAGTGCTGTCGCAGGTTGGCGGGGTTGGAGTGCCAATCGCGCTACTTGCAGGCGTTATTGGCCGAGATGCGCGCCGATGCCGCCGAAGGGCATTGGCGCGCCCGCGAGGACGAGAAGGTGTAGCTTGAACAGCTGTGGTTATTTCTTCTTGTTACCGGCCACGCAGCTGGCATTGTCGAAGGCCTGGTCCATGATCGGCTGGTTGGTCTTGTACACCGTGAAGCGGTAGACCATCACCGCGCCCTTGGACATCAGGTTGCGGAAGCCGCTGTTGCGACAGACGCTGTCGCCCAGCTGGCTGCGTACCTGAGCGGGATTGGCCCGCATGCGCTCGGCGTGGCTCTCGCGTACGCTCAGGTGGTTGACCAGCGCCTTGCCTTCCACCGTGTAGCCTTGGTCGAGGATGTCCTCGTTGATGGCGCGTGGGGTACCGACGCTGCTCTCTTTGGCGACCTTCTGCAATGTCCTGTTCAGGTCGTAATCCTGCTTGGAGGCTGCCTGGGCTGCCAGTGGCAGAGCGAGTAGCAGGCTCAGGGCGGGGACGATAAGGCGCAGCATGAATCTCTCCTGGTTCGATGACTGGCGCTTTGACATGCGCAGGTCTGCAGTGTTCCATAAAACGATACTGTGGCTGCAATTGGGGCCGTGCAAAGTCCCATCGCGGGCAAGCCGGCTCCCGCAGGTGCACGGCAAGCATCGATTATAAGGCGCGCCTTGCCAGCTGCACAGCAAATGCCCCCTGTTCTGGTAAACTGGCCGCCTTGTTTTTTCCGAGCCATCCTTGTGCCCATTTCCAACCTGTCCAAAGGCCTGTCGGCATGAGCCACGCGGTAGCGCGCCTGCGCGCCGAACGCCTGGCCCGCAGCAACAAGCCCTTCATTGCCCGTGGCTCGCGTGCCGAACGCTGCCCGGATTGCCGGGTCATCGCCACCCATTGCCTGTGTGCCTGGAAGCCCAGGGTGCAGGCCGAGTCGGGCGTGTGCCTGCTGATGCACGACACCGAGCCGTTGAAACCCACCAACACCGGCTGGCTGATTGCCGACCTGATCGAAGACACCTGGGCCTTTGGCTGGCTGCGCACCTCGGTCGACGAACGCTTGCTGGCTTTGCTGGACGACCCGACCTGGCAGCCCTATATCGTCTTCCCCGGTGAGTTCGTGGCCGAGCAGCGGGTGGTCAGCGAGGTGGCGCGTGAGCCGGGCAAGCGCCCGCTGTTCATCCTGCTGGATGCCACCTGGACCGAAGCCCGCAAGATGTTCCGCAAAAGCCCGTACCTTGACCGCTTCCCGGTTTTGAGCCTGCAGGCCGAGCAGATGTCGCGCTACCGGCTGCGGCGCTCCAAGCGCGACGATCACTTCTGCACGGCAGAGGTCGCAGCCATGTGCCTGGACCTGGCCGGCGACAGCCAGGCCTCCCAGGCGCTGGATGCCTACCTGGATGTATTCAGCCTGCACTACCTGAGCGGCAAGCGGCGCCTGCCGCTGGATGATCAGGACGATACCCACCAGCGTTTGCATACCTTCCTATAGTCCAAGGGGCACAACCCCTGCTTTGGTTCATAATGACGGGGCTGGCAGCCAGGGTGGGCGAGACGGCAGAGCAATGGCTTGACCGCTCTGGACCGTGCTCGGCATCCTTGGCGCCGATTCCCCGCCGGGCGCTTCTCATACCCCCGAGTGCCTGGCATAGAACAGGATCCTTAGATCGATGGCCACTTACGAAATCCTGATTGCCGATGACCACCCGCTGTTCCGTGGCGCCCTGCGCCAGGCCGTTACCCTTGGCCTGGGCCCGGATGTGCGCCTGGTCGAAGTCGCGAGCATTGCCGAACTGGAAACCCGCCTGAGCGAAAAAGCCGACTGGGACCTGGTGCTGCTGGACTTGAACATGCCGGGTGCTTATGGTTTTTCCGGGCTGGTGCTGCTGCGCGGGCAATACCCGCAGATCCCCGTGGTGATGGTGTCGGCGCAGGAAGAGGCCGCCGTGGTGGTCAAGTCCCGCGAGTTTGGCGCCAGTGGCTTCATTCCCAAGTCCAGCACCCTGGAAGTGATCCAGGAGGCCGTGCGCAAGGTGCTCGATGGCGAGGTCTGGTGGCCGCCGCAGGCGTTCGAAAAGGTCGATGTCTCTGCCGAGGCCAAGGCCGCCAGTGAAGGCCTCGCCAGCCTCACGCCGCAGCAGTTCCGCGTACTGACGATGGTCTGCGAGGGCCTGCTGAACAAGCAGATTGCCTATGAACTGAGTGTCTCCGAAGCCACTATCAAGGCGCATGTGACTGCGATTTTCCGCAAGCTGGGCGTACGTACCCGCACCCAGGCCGCGCTGCTGCTGCAACAACTTGAATCGGTTGCCAGCAACTGACTGCGCGTGGCTTCACGCTTTTTTGACCCGTGCCGGTCTAGTCTGCTGGCCTTTCTGTTGTGAAGTGACTCACATGACATCGCCATTCAAGGGCCAGACCGGCCTGAAACGCATCTTCAACGCCGCCGGCTACTCGCTGGACGGCCTGCGCGCCGCCTTCAAGGGTGAGGCCGCATTCCGCCAGCTGGTGCTGCTCAACGTGCTGCTGATCCCGATCGCCTTCTGGTTGCCGGTCAGCCGTGCGGAGCGGGCGATCATGATCGCGGTGTGCTTGTTGGGGCTGATTGTCGAGTTGTTCAACTCCGCGGTGGAGGCGGCCATCGACCGTATCTCGCTGGAGCGCCACCCGCTGTCGAAAAACGCCAAGGACATGGGCAGCGCCGCGCAACTGGTGGCAATGACCATGGTGGCGCTGGTGTGGGGCGTGATCCTGCTTTAAGCGATCGGCGGCAGCACGATTTCGTCACTGCGGGTATAGCCCGCAGTGAAGTTGCGGCACAGTTCCAGAAACTCGCGCATTGCAGAGGTCTGGTACTTCTGTTTGTGCCAGATGAAGTAGAACTGGCGCATCAGGTCCAGTTCCGGCGTTTCTACCGGTACCAGGCTGCCTCGGCGGAAGGCGTCACGCAGCGCCAGGCGCGAAATACAGCCAATGCCCAGGCCCGATTCCACCGCGCGCTTGATCGCTTCGGTGTGTTCCAGCTCCAGGCGGATGTTGAGGTTGGCGCGGTGATGGCGCATGGCTTGGTCGAAGGTCAGGCGCGTCCCGGAGCCTTGCTCACGTAAAATCCACGCCTCTTGCGACAAACTTTCGATATCGGCACGGCCCAGCTTGGCCAGCGGATGCTGCGGTGCGCAGAACACCACCAGCTCGTCCTCGACCCACGGCTGCACTTCCAGGTCCGGGTGGTTGCAGTCGCCTTCGATCAGACCCAGATCAATTTCGTAGTGCGCGACCTGTTGCACGATGTGCACAGTGTTCTGGACATGCAGTTTGACCTGGCTTTCCGGGTGGGTCTGCATGAAGCTGCCGATCAGCAGGGTGGCCAGGTAGTTGCCGATGGTCAGTGTGGCGCCGACCGCCAGCGAACCGAAGCCGGACTTGCCGTTTAGCAGGTCTTCGATTTCCTTGGCCTGGTCGAGCAGGGCCACGGCTTGTGGCAGCAGTTGATGTCCCAAGGCGTTCAGGGCCAGGCGCTTGCCGGCACGGTCGAACAACTGGCAGCTCGATTGCCGCTCCAGCTCGGTGATGGAAGTGCTGGCGGCCGACTGCGACAACGCCAGCAGGCTAGCGGCCCGAGAGACGCTTTGATGCTGTGCGACGGCGACGAAGACCTGCAGTTGACGAAGTGTGAATCGCATATCTATATAACCGATAACACATATCTTGATAATTCAGTTAACAGATATTGTCGCTGCCCCTAAACTATCGCGCAACTGCGCGTTTTGCGCGCCGCGTTTTTCTTCAGGAGCCCCATCGATGAGCAACATGAACCACGAACGTGTCCTCAGTGTGCACCACTGGAACGACACCCTGTTCAGCTTCAAGTGCACCCGCGACCCGGGGCTGCGCTTCGAGAACGGTCAGTTCGTGATGATCGGCCTTCAACAGGAAAGCGGCCGTCCGCTCATGCGTGCCTATTCCATCGCTTCGCCGAACTGGGAAGAGCACCTGGAGTTCTTCAGCATCAAGGTGCCGGATGGCCCGCTGACTTCGCAGCTGCAGCACCTGAAGGAAGGCGATGAGATCATCATCAGCAAGAAGCCTACCGGTACCCTGGTGCTGGACGACCTGAACCCGGGCAAGCACCTGTACCTGCTGAGCACCGGCACTGGCCTGGCGCCGTTCATGAGCGTGATCCAGGACCCGGAAACCTATGAGCGCTTCGAAAAAGTGATCCTGGTGCATGGTGTGCGTTACGTGAACGAAGTGGCCTACCGCGAGTTCATTACCGAGCACCTGCCGCAGAACGAGTTCTTCGGTGAGTCGGTTCGCGAAAAGCTGATCTACTACCCGACTGTGACCCGCGAGCCGTTCGAGAACCAGGGCCGTCTGACCGACCTGATGCGCAGCGGCAAGCTGTTCAGCGACATCGGTCTGCCACCGATCAATCCGCAGGACGACCGTGCGATGATCTGCGGCAGCCCGAGCATGCTCGACGAGACCAGTGAAGTGCTGGACAGCTTCGGCCTGAAAGTCTCCGCCCGCATGCGTGAGCCGGGTGACTACCTGATCGAGCGTGCCTTCGTCGAGAAGTAAGGCGCAGGCTGGTACAGGAAGGCGACCCCCGGGTCGCCTTTCTTATGCCTGAAAGTTGTATATGGGCTGCACCGGCCCTTTCGCGGGGCAAGCCCGCTCCCCCAGGGATGCTACTGGGGCTGTGCGAATGGTGACCCTGTTGGCGCGGGCTTGCCCCGCGAAGAGGCCCGCACAGGCCGTGCACAATCTATTCGACGCGAGTTTCACCGCTATACACCAGAATCTCCCGGCAGCGTTTGCACAGGTACCGCCGCCCCTGGCGCACCAGCTTGTGCCGCTGGGCGGTAAACGGGAAATCACCCTGTGGGCACGGGCAGCGGTAGATGTAGCGGGTTACCACACGCCGTTGCACTTCATAGTTGTGGCAACGGTTGGGTGGCAGTTCATACACCCCGCGCATGATCAACTGCCATTCTTCGCCATGGGCCTGGATGCGGTCGCCAAACAACTGGTGGGCCACCAGGTGCGCCACTTCGTGGGCAACGGTCTGGCGCAGGAAGTCTTCCTGGTTTTCCCGGTAGAGCTGCAGGTTGAAGCGCAGCAGGTTCTCGTGCAGGTGGGCGACGCCGGCTTTTTGCCCGCGCAGCTTGAAGCTGACTTCCGGGCGCGAGAAGGGGCGTTTGAAAAAGGTTTCGGCTTGCTGGTAACAGGTTTCGACGCGTTGTCTGAGCAGCTCGGGCATGGTGGGGCGGTTCTCCTGACCGGGCATTATGCCGCAAGCACTGGCGGGCTGCCGAGCCACCGGTCAGCGCACAGCCAGGGGCCGCCTTGCGGCGGCCCCTGGTTGATGCCCCAGTGTTGGTTGAGTCTGTTCTAGTTGGTGTAGACGGGCCCCACGCCCAGTCCCCAGATGATGACCGTGGCAGCCATGATCGCCACCAGCACCACAAGGCCCACCGCCAGCACGGAGCTGGAGAACAGGAAGCCTTCGTCGGACGGAATATTCATGAACGTCGGCAGGCCGACATACAGCAGGTACACCGTGTAGCAGATGGCGGCAGTGCCGATCAGCATCCCCAGCCACAGGTGCGGGTACAGCGCCGCCAGGCCACCGATGAACAGCGGTGTGGCGGTGTAGGTGGCAAAGGCGATGCACTGCGCCATGGACGGGTTGGCATCGTAGGTGCGGGCCATCCAGTGGATGAATGCGCCCATTACCGCCACCCCGGCGAGCATGGCCAGGTACGACATGATGCTCATCCAGATGGCACTTTCCATGGTCAGCATCACCGCCGGCCGGTCACCGATGACCCAGCCCACCTGGGTAGTGCCGATGAAGGCCGAAATGGCAGGGATGGCTGCCAGGATCAGGGTGTGCGTCAGGTACATGTGGCTGATGGTTTCTTCTTCGCCACGAATTTCCCGCCATTCCTGATCGGGATGGGTAAACAGCCCCACAACGTGATGAATCATGCCGATCACTCCTCTCAATGTTGCCAAACGCCCCCCAAATGGAGCGCAAGCGGCCCGAGGCCCGAACACCGATGCAAGCGGTAATGTGGCCTTATGTCGCAGTATAGGAAGCGGTTACCGGCACGAACCGTGCTTTTTAGAGCAAATTGCGCTGTCAGTGGGGCTGTTGATTACATCGAAGTCTTTATCGGAATGCCTACAGCGATGCTGCGTTTGTGCGTAAAATAGCCGGCTTTTGTCACACCTCGCGGATCCAAGCGCTATGGGCACCCTCTCGGTCAACCAGAACAAACTGCAAAAACGCCTGCGTCGTCTCGCCGGCGAAGCCATCACCGACTTCAACATGATCGAGGATGGCGACAAGGTCATGGTCTGCCTGTCCGGCGGCAAGGACAGCTACACCATGCTCGACGTTCTGTTGCACCTGCAGAAGGTGGCACCGATCACGTTCGAGATCGTCGCGGTGAACATGGACCAGAAACAGCCGGGCTTTCCAGAGCACGTGCTGCCGGCTTACCTCAAAGAGCTGGGCGTCGAATACCACATCGTCGAGAAAGACACCTATTCGGTGGTCAAGGAACTGGTGCCCGAGGGCAAGACCACGTGCTCGCTGTGCTCGCGCCTGCGCCGTGGCACCTTGTATACCTTTGCCGACGAAATCGGCGCAACCAAGATGGCGCTGGGGCACCACCGCGACGACATCGTCGAAACCTTCTTCCTCAACATGTTCTTCAATGGCGCGCTCAAGGGCATGCCGCCGAAGCTGCGCGCCGACGATGGCCGCAACGTGGTGATCCGCCCGCTGGCCTACTGCAGCGAGAAGGACATCCAGGCCTACTCGGACATGAAGCAATTCCCGATCATCCCGTGCAACCTGTGCGGCTCGCAGGAAAACCTGCAGCGCCAGGTGGTCAAGGACATGCTGGTGGAGTGGGAGCGCAAGCACCCGGGCCGTACCGAAAGCATCTTCCGTGCCCTGCAGAACGTGGCGCCGTCGCAACTGGCCGACCGCAACCTGTTCGACTTCACCAGCCTGAAAATCGACGAGAACGCCACGCCGCGTTTCCTCGACGTGCTGAACATCTGAGCCGATGCGCGACTATCAGTGGTTGCATGAGTACTGCCTGAACCGCTTTGGCTCGGCCCAGGCGCTGGAGGCCTTTCTGCCGCAGCCGCGCACGTCGGCGCAGCTGCGCGGCATCAGCGACGACCGCTACCTGTCGACCCTGGCGCTGCGCGTGTTCCGCGCCGGGCTCAAGCACAGCCTGGTGGATGCCAAGTGGCCAGTGTTCGAGCAGGTGTTTTTCGGTTTCGACCCGGAGAAGGTGGTGCTGATGGGCGCCGAGCACCTGGAGCGGCTGATGCAAGACGAGCGCATCATTCGCCACCTGGGCAAGCTCAAGAGCGTGCCGCGCAATGCGCAGATGATCCTCGACGTGACGAAGGAGAAGGGCAGCTTTGGCGCCTTCATCGCCGACTGGCCGGTGACCGACATTGTCGGCTTGTGGAAGTACCTGGCCAAGCACGGCAACCAGCTGGGTGGGCTGTCGGCGCCGCGTTTCCTGCGTATGGTTGGCAAGGACACCTTTATCCCCACCGATGACATGGCGGCGGCGTTGATTGCACAGAAGGTGATCGACAAGCAGCCGACCAGTCAACGCGACCTGGCCTTGGTGCAACAGGCGTTCAACCAGTGGCATGCAGAGAGTGGGCGGCCGCTGTGCCAGTTGTCGGTGATGCTGGCGCATACCGTCAACCATTGAGATTTGTGTTGGCCTTTTCGCGGGCATGCCCGCTCCCACAGGTCCAGCGCAGGCCTCAAGTGTGGCGCGATCCCTGTGGGAGCGGGCGAGCCCGCGAAAAATTCAACTCCCTTCGCCCGCCATGCGCCGCTCATGCTGGAACTTCCAGCGCACATACAGCAGCCCGGCAATGAACAACCCCAGGCTCAGCAACACTTCAAGCCAGCCAAAAATCGCCCGCGTCGGGTCAAATGCCGCCAGCACGCCCTTGATGAAATAGATATTCACCACGAAACAGGCCCAGGCATGTGCCCGGGCGCTGCCTGTCAGCATGCCCGGCAACAGCAGCAGTAGCGGCACCAGCTCGATCGCCAGAATCACCCCGACCCGTGCCCCATGCAGGTTGGCAAACCACAGGTTGTTCACCACCAGCAGGGCGATGAGGCCGAAGAAGAACGCCAGGCTCAAGGCCCGTGTCAGGCGCAGGCGCGGTGCCAGCCATTCCAGCGGCGGCAACACCTTGGGCTTTTTAGCCACGCGCGGCCTCCAGGGCTTTGGCTGTGGTGGCCAGGCGTTGGCCCAAGGCACGACACAGGGCGGTCTCGTGCTGGTCAAGTTCGCGTTTGCCATCTGCACCTGCATGGTGGCTGGCGCCGTAAGGCGTGCCGCCGCCGCGGGTTTCCAGCAAGGCCGACTCGCTGTACGGCAGGCCCATCACCAGCATGCCGTGGTGCATCAATGGCAGCATCATCGACAGCAGGGTAGTTTCCTGACCGCCGTGCAGGCTGGCGGTAGAGGTGAACACACCCGCCGGCTTGCCGACCAGTTCACCACCCAGCCACAGGCTGCTGGTGCCATCCAGGAAGTACTTCAGCGGCGCCGCCATGTTGCCGAAGCGGGTCGGGCTGCCCAGTACCAGGCCGGCGCAGTGGCGCAGGTCGTCCAGGGTGGCGTACAGCGCCCCGCTGGCCGGGATGTCCGGGGCCACCGCTTCACATTCGGTAGAAATAGCGGGCACTGTGCGCAGGCGCGCCTCCATGCCGGCCAGTTCGATGCCGCGGGCAATATGCCGGGCCATTTCACTGGTCGACCCATGGCGGCTGTAATACAGCACCAGGATGTAGGGGGCGCTCACGGCAGGATCTCCAGCACTTTTTCCGGTGGGCGGCCTACCACGGCCTTGTCGCCGGCAACCAGAATCGGCCGTTCGATCAGTTTGGGGTGCTGGGCCATGGCCTCGATCAGCTGCGCGTCGGTCATTGCCGGGTCGGCCAGGTTCAGCGCTTTGTATTCGTCCTCGCCAGTACGCAGCAATTGGCGTGGGGCGATGCCCAGCTTGTCGAGCAGTGCCTTGAGGGTGGCCACGTCGGGCGGGGTTTCCAGATAGCGCACGATGGTCGGTGCCAGCCCGCGGGCTTCGAGCAGTTCCAGCGCGCCGCGGGATTTCGAGCAGCGCGGGTTATGATAAAGCGTGAGGTCAGTCATGTCGGGTCGCATCCAGCTGGGTGTGGCGGCTATTCTAACCGCAGCGACTGACCAATTTGCTTTAAAACTCGAGAAGGATTGACCCATGGCAAGGCGTCTGGCAGCAGTACTGGCCATCACCGCGAGCCTGTTGCTCGGTGGTTGCGGTGCCGATTATGGCGTGGACCAACACGGTAATACGGTTAAGGCCGAACAGATCGAAGGGCACTGGCTGGTGCTCAACTATTGGGCCGAATGGTGCGGGCCGTGCCGTACCGAAATCCCGGAATTGAACGCGGCGGCCAAGCAGTGGGCGGCCGATGGCATCAAGGTGGTGGGGGTGAACTTCGATGGCTTGCAAGGGCAGGACCTGAAACAGGCCGCTGAAACCCTGGGCATCGGTTTTACCGTACTGGCCCAGGACCCGGCCGAGCGTTATGACCTGCCCCGCAGCGAGGCGCTGCCGGTGACCTACATCATCGATGACAAGGGCAAGGTGCGTGAGCAGTTGATGGGCGAGCAGACCCTGGAAGGGCTGCAGGCCAAGATCAAGGCCCTGAAAGGCGCCTGATGCAGTTGGGGCCGCAAAGCGGCCCCGGCAATCCTCAGCCTTCCTCAGGCCAGAACCGCAGTGGCTTGCCTTCGGCGGGCCAGAAGCGCATCTGCTCCACCGGCGACACATCCCAGCGCTCTACCGTTTCCAGCGCCTGCAAAAAGCGCTTTTCCTGCTCCATCAACGCCGGTACGCACAGCTTGCGGGTCTTGCCGACCTTGCCGAAGCTCAGGCGCTCACCCTCCAGCGTATACGGCGCAAACCAGTGGTTGCAGCCGGCATTGCCATAGGCGCGGCCGTCGCTGGCCAGGGTCAGGGTCAGGTGGCTGTAGTCGATCAGCGGGCGTTCGCCAATCCACTCCAGCACGTAGCTGCGCTCCTGTTGCAGTTTTGAAGGTTGTGCGGCGCAGCCGAGCAGGCTGGTGGTAATCAGCACGCCGGTCAGCAGATTTTTCACTCGGCGCTCTCCTGGCAACGCGGGCACAGGTGTTTTTCGCCACGGCTGGCCCAGCCCAGTTCGGCGATACGTGCGTTGGCGGCGGGCTGGCGGGCTTTCTTGCCCAGCTTGGCGTCCACGGCAAATTCGAAATCCAGCACGGCGTCGCAGCTGTCGCACTCGACCTGCCAGGTGAGGATTTCCAGTTCGTTGAACACGGGCCCGCTGGCCACGGCAACCCACTGGCCGCGCGGGTTGATCAGGTGGCGCACGCTGTCCACGGTCAGTCGCATGGACAAGTCCTTGCTGCCCTTGAGGGTCACCAGCAGGGTGTCGCCTTTGTGCATCGAACCGCCGTTGCCGGTGACCTGATAGCGGCCCGGCACCAGTGCACGGCACTCGATCAGGGTGTGTTGCGGGTTGAAAAGGGTGTAGCGGAAATCGTGCTCGACCATGGGTCCTCCAGAAATGCCGCGTATCCTAGCACTAACCCATGACCAGATTCTGTGGATTGCCTGCCGCCCAGCGGTTGATGTTGTCCAGCGTGGTGGCGGCAATGGCGTCCAGCGCTTCGCGGGTAAGGAAGGCCTGATGGGCAGTGATGATCACGTTGGGGAAGGTCAGCAGGCGGGCCAGTACATCGTCCTGCAGGGGCAGGTCGGAGCGGTCCTCGAAGAACAGCTGGGCTTCTTCTTCGTAGACGTCCAGGCCCAGGTAGCCAAGCTGGCCGCTTTTCAGCGCGTCGATCAGTGCCGGGGTATCGACCAGTGCGCCACGCCCCGTGTTGATCAGCATGGCGCCGTGCTGCAGTTGCGCCAGGCTTTGTGCATTGATCAAATGCCGGGTGTGCTCGGTCAGCGGGCAGTGCAGGCTGATGATACGGGCTTCGCGCAACAGCTCGGGCAAGGTCAGGTAGCGCGCGCCGAGGGCCAGCAGCTCTGGGTTGGGGTAGGGGTCGTAGGCCAGCAGCTGGCAGCCGAAGCCAGCCATGATACGGGCGAAGGCGGCACCGATCTGGCCGGTGCCGACCACACCGACGGTTTTGCCGTGCAGGTCGAAACCGGTCAGCCCGTGCAGGGTGAAGTCGCCTTCGCGGGTGCGGTTGTAGGCCCGGTGCAGGCGCCGGTTGAGGGCCAGGATCAGTGCCACGGCGTGTTCGGCCACAGCGTGCGGCGAGTAGGCCGGCACGCGCACCACGGCAAGGCCCAGGCGCTGGGCAGCGGCCAGGTCGACATGGTTGTAGCCGGCCGAACGCAGGGCGATCAGGCGTGTGCCGCCTTCGGCCAGGCGCTGGAGCACCGAGGCGTCGAGTTCATCATTGATGAAGGCGCAAACGGCTTCGTAGCCGCTAGCCAGGGCAGCGGTGTCGAGGGTCAGGCGGGCGGGCTGGAAATGCAGCTCCAGCGCGCTGCCGCTGGCGGCCCGGGTGAAACTTTCCTGGTCGTAATGCTGGCTACTGAACAACAGGACGCGCATGGTCAGGCTCCTCCTACAAATGCTGCGTAGGCCACAGCAACGGCCATGCACTCAATCTGGCCTGCGCCGCTAGCCGGCTGATCGCACCGTCCAGCTCATCCAGCGCTTGCTGTGCCTGTGGGTGGTCCTGCTTGAGCAGGGTTTCGCTGCGCTGACAGGCTGCGCGCAGCTGTGGCACACCACAATAGCGCGAGGCACCGTTAAGGCGGTGTACCTGTTCTATCAGGGCATTGCGGTCGTCTGCCTCGCGGGCGGCGCGTATGGCATCGCGGTCGGCGTCCAGCGAGGACAGCAGCATGCTCAGCATGTCGGCCGCCAGGTCCGCCTTGCCTGCCGCCAGGCGAAGGCCTTCTTCGGGGTCGAGCACCTTCAGGTCATCACTGCTGGCCAATGGCTCTGTCTGCGCCTGTTGCGGCACGCCCAGGCTCAAACCAGTCCACTTCATCACCACTTGCGCCAGTTGCCGCTCGCTGATCGGCTTGGTCAGGTAGTCGTCCATGCCAGCGTGCAGCAGTGCGCGCTTTTCGTTGGCCATGGCATGGGCGGTGAGGGCGACGATTGGCAAAGGGTTACTACTTTGGGTGTTTTCCCAAAGGCGGATCTGCTCGGTGCAGGCGCGGCCATCCATGCCGGGCATCTGCACGTCCATCAGCACCAGATCGAACGGCTCGTCCTGCACGGCCTCCACCGCTGCATAGCCGTTGTCCACGGCCAGCACCTGGGCGCCCAGGTCCTCGAGCAGGGTTTGCACAAGCAGCAGGTTGGCGGCGTTGTCGTCGACGCAGAGAACCTTCGGCTGGCGCTGGCCATTGATGTTGTGCGCCTCGCTCTGTGGACGGCGCGGTTGCACCAGTTCCATCAGCAGACGGCGCAGTTTGCGGGTGCAGGTGGGCTTGGACAGCAACTGGCCATGGCCGTTGGGCAGGTAGGGGTGATAAAGCGCCTGCTCGGTGGTGGGGCACAGCACCACGCACTGGCAATGGTAACGCTCAAGTTGCTGGTGATAGTGGCCCAGTTGTTCGGGCGACAGGTTGCCCATGTTCGCCCCGAGCACGGCGAACTCGAACGGCAGGCCGGCCTGGCTGGCGGCCTGTACCGCCTGCAGCAACTGCTCGTAGGAGGCGAACAGGCTGACGCTGAGGCCGCAGTCCTCCAGCTGGTGTTCCAAGGCCTGGCGCGCCAGCTCGTGGCCGTCGACGATGGCTGCGCGGCGGCCCAGCAGCGGCTGCAACGGCTGCTCCTCGAGGTCGTCGTGGGCTTTTGGCAGGTTGAGGCTGATCCAGAACTGCGACCCCTCGCCCGGGGTACTGTCGACACCGATTTCGCCACCCATCTGCTCGATCAGGCGCTTGGAAATTACCAGCCCCAGCCCCGTGCCACCGGGTTGGCGGGCCAGCGAGTTGTCCGCCTGGCTGAAGGCCTGGAACAGCGTGCGCACTTCCTGCGGTGACAAACCGATACCCGTGTCCTGCACGCTGATGCGCAGCTGCGCGCTGTCCTCGTGCTCGTCTTCGAGCATGGCGCGCACGACGATGGTGCCTTCGCGGGTGAACTTGATGGCGTTGCTGACGAGGTTGGTGAGGATCTGCTTGAGCCGCAAGGGGTCGCCGATCAGCGAAGAAGGGGTGTCGCGGTAGATCAGGCTGAGCAATTCCAGCTGCTTGGCGTGGGCGGCCGGGGCGAGGATGGTCAAGGTGTCCTGGATCAGGTCGCGCAGGTTGAAAGGAATGCTGTCGAGCACCAGCTTGCCGGCCTCGATCTTGGAGAAATCGAGGATTTCGTTGATGATCCCCAGCAGGTTGTCGGCTGACTTCTCGATGGTGTTCAGGTAGTCCAGCTGGCGTGGCGTCAGCTCGCTTTTCTGCAGCAGATGGGTAAAGCCCAGGATGCCGTTGAGCGGCGTGCGGATTTCGTGGCTCATGTTGGCCAGGAACTCCGACTTGATGCGGCTGGCCTCAAGGGCCTCTTTGCGCGCCATGTCCAGTTCGATGTTCTGGATTTCGATGGTTTCCAGGTTCTGGCGCACGTCTTCAGTGGCCTGATCGATGCTGTGCTGCAGTTCTTCGTGAGCGTTTTGCAGGGTTTCGGCCATGCGGTTGATGCCACGGGCCAGCTCGTCCAGCTCGTGGCTGCCCATGGTCGGCAGGCGTTCTTCGAGGTGGCCGTCCTTGAGTTGGTTGACCGCGTGTTTGATGCGCTCGATGGGGTCGTTGATGGTGCGGCTCATGCGCAGCGCCAGCAGGCCGCTGAGTACCAGGCAGGCGAGGATCAGCAGCAGGCTGGTGAACAGGTTGCGGTAGCCGCGCAGCAGGGTGCCGTCGTGCGACAGCTCGATCTCGACCCAGCCTAGCAGGCGCTCGGCTTCGGCCGGCACGGCATCGGTGGCGAGGTCGCGGTGGTGGCCGAACACGGGCATCAGGTAGCGGGTGGCGTCATTGCCGCTGCGTTGCAGCAGTTGCGTGCCAGTGCCTCCGCTGGGCGGCTGGTTGAGCATGCTCGGGCCCGCGTGGGCCAGGCGCGTGCGGTCCGGGGCCAGGAATGCGACTGCGCGCACATCGGCCTGTTCCAGGGTCTGCGCGGCGATGCGCTCCAGCTGTGCGGGCGCAAGCCGGGCCATGGCGGGTGCAGCCAACGGCGCCAGCTGCTCGGCGATCATCTTGCCGCGTTGCAGCAACTGGGTACGCAGGTCGTTCTGTTGCAGCCAGGTAAAGTAACTGCCGAGCACCAGGGCCATCAGAGCGGCCGGCAGCAGGGCCAGCAGCAGGACCCGGCTGCGGATTCCCAAACGATCGAGCACACTCGCCTCCTGTCATGTGCCTGGACGCCGTCAAGCGATGACGGCCAAGCCGGGAAGTTACTCCGCCTGCAGCGCTATTGCACCTCTTTAGTCGCTGTTTTGCACCATTGCCGGGGCATTGGTCACAGGGCGGTTGCCTGGCGGGTATTGGATGCTCAATAATCGCGCAATTGAGAATGCATGGCAGTTGCCAATGAATCCTGTAGCTATTTACAACTCCAACATCCTCGCCATCGAGGACGACCCGGTTCTGGGTGCCTATCTCCACGAAGAGCTGCAACGCGGCGGCTTCCAGGTAACCTGGTGCCGAAATGGGCTGGAGGGGCTGGAAACGGCGGGTCGCCAGGTTTTCGATGTGGTGCTCATGGATATTTTGCTGCCCGGGTTGAACGGCCTGGATGCCTTGGCGCAATTGCGCAAGCGCAGCGCGACGCCGGTGATCCTGATGTCGGCGCTAGGTGCCGAGGCTGACCGCATCAGCGGCTTCCAGCGCGGGGCCGACGATTACCTACCCAAGCCGTTCAGCATGGCCGAGCTGCAGGTGCGCATCGAGGCAATCTTGCGCCGGGTGGCGCTGGAGCGCCGTCACCAAGCCCCGCTGGAGCATGCCGCCTGCGGCGAGCTGCAGTTTGACGAGGGCTTGTGTGACGTACGCCTGGACGGTCGCCTGGCGGGCCTGACCCCCAGTGAATACCGCCTGTTCGACATCCTGAACCGCAACTTCGATGATGTCCTGAGCAAGCCATTCCTGTACCAGCAGGTGTTGCAGCGTGGCTATTCGCGGCATGACCGCAGCCTGGACATGCACGTCAGCCAGATCCGCCGCAAGCTCAAGGGCATTGGCTATCACGAACGGCAGATCCGAACCGTGTGGGGCAAGGGTTATGTCCTCAGCGCCAGCGAGGCGGAGTGATCCCCCATGCTTGACCGCCATTCGCTGTTCTGGAAACTGGCCATCCTGCTGGTGGGCTTCTGCCTGCTGATGATCGGCCTCAGTTACACCTGGGGCCGGCACATGGAAATCCAGAATGCCTTCCTCTCGGAGCCGGCGCGGCAGGTGTTGCGTGGCTATGCCGGCGAGGCTGAACAGGCCTGGCGCAGCGGCGGCCGGGCAGGGCTTGACCAGTGGGTGGCGACGATGCACCAGCGCGAACGGGGCTGGGTTGGCGTGCTCGATATCAACCTGAGGCCGCTCGACAGCGCCACCCTCGACCCGCAGATCATGCAGCGGCTGACGCGCCTGCGGGGTGTCGACTGGCCGATGAGCCGGCGCAGCGTCGACCAGCCGTGGGTACGTATACCGTTCCCGGGGGCGCCTGAGCAGGGCATGGTGGTGATCGAACTGCCACAGCGGTTCAATCCGGACCAGTACCGGTTGCTGTGGCGCATCGTCACCAACGGCGTCATCCCTGGCCTGTTCACCTTGCTGTTGTGCGTGGGCCTGTACCGCATGTTGATCGTGCCGCTGAATCAGCTTCGCGAGCAGGCCAATGCCTGGCGCGCCGATCAGTTATCGGCTCGCCTCGACTCGCGCACTATCGCACGCCATGACGAGCTGGGCGAACTGGCCCGCGCCTTTGACCAGATGGCCGAGCGCCTGCAGGGCACGGTGGCCATGCAGCAGCAGTTGCTGCGCGACCTGTCCCACGAAATGCGCACACCGCTGAGCCGCTTGCGGGTGGCATGCGACGGCGAAACCGACCTGCAGCGCCTGCGCGAACGCCTGACCCGTGAAGTGGACTGCATGCAGCAGTTGGTGGAGGACACCCTGCAGTTGGCCTGGCAGGACGCCGAACGTGCGCCGATGAACCTGGAGCCCATCGAAGTCCACGCGCTTTGGGAACTGCTGGCAGAGAATGCCAGCTACGAAAGCGGCTGGTCTCCCGCGCGCCTGCGCTGCGAAGTACCGGCCGACTGTTGGGTGCAGGGCAACCTCAACCACTTGGCCCAGGCACTGGAAAACATCTTGCGCAACGCCATTCGTCACTCGCCGGCCGAGGGGGTGGTGCGGCTGGGTGGTCAGCCCGAAGGCAGTTATTGGCGGCTGTGGCTGGAGGATGAGGGCGGCGGTGTGGCTGAAGAAGACCTGGAGCGGATCTTCGCCCCGTTCTCGCGGCTGGACGGTTCTCGGCCGGGGGATGGGGGGTTCGGCCTGGGCTTGAGCATCGCCCGCAGTGCCATTCAGCGCCAAGGCGGCACTTTGTGGGCGCAGAATGGCAAGCGTGGGCTGCGGCTGTGGATGAGGTTGCCGTTACATGCGCCGGCCCCTTCGCGGGTAAACCCGCTCCCACAGGGTCACCACTACGCTTGAGGCCAGTGGAGTACCTGTGGGAGCGGGTTTAGCCGCGAAGAAGCCCGCACAGGTTCGCGTTATAGCTTGTAGCTATATACACCACAGATTGCGTGATATGGCCGCGAAGGGTTTGCCGGTATGATAGGCGCCCCTGCCGTCCGGATTGTGAAATACACCATGACCTTGCAGTACCCAACCATCGCCGATTGCGTCGGCAATACGCCCCTGGTTCGCCTGCAGCGCATTGCTGGTGAAACCAGCAACACCCTCCTGCTCAAGCTCGAAGGTAACAATCCTGCCGGCTCGGTGAAGGACCGCCCGGCGCTGTCGATGATCACCCGCGCCGAATTGCGTGGCCAGATCAAGCCCGGCGACACCCTGATCGAAGCCACGTCCGGCAATACCGGTATTGCCCTGGCAATGGCGGCGGCGATCAAGGGCTACAAGATGATCTTGATCATGCCCGACAACTCCACCGCCGAGCGCAAGGCCGCCATGACCGCCTACGGCGCCGAGCTGATCCTGGTGACCAAGGAGGAGGGTATGGAAGGCGCCCGCGACCTGGCCGAGAAACTGCAAGCCGAAGGCCGCGGCCTGGTGCTTGACCAGTTCGCCAACGGCGACAATCCGATTGCCCACTACAACAGCACCGGCCCTGAGATCTGGCAGCAGACACAGGGCAGCATCACCCATTTTGTCAGTTCCATGGGCACTACCGGCACCATCATGGGTTGCTCGCAATACCTCAAGGAGCAGAACCCGGCGGTGCAGATCATCGGCCTGCAACCGATGGAAGGCTCGGCTATCCCGGGCATTCGCCGCTGGCCCGAGGAATACCTGCCGAAAATCTTCGACGCCACCCGTGTCGACCGTGTGGTCGACATGTCGCAGCAGGAAGCAGAAGACACCACCCGCCGCCTTGCCCGTGAAGAGGGCATTTTCTGCGGCGTGTCCTCTGGTGGTGCGGTTGCAGCCATGCTGCGCCTCTCCCGCGAGGTGGAAAATGCCGTGATGGTTGCCATCATCTGCGACCGCGGCGACCGTTACCTGTCCACCGGCCTGTTTGATCCGAGCTAAATGTCCAAGAAAAAAAGCAACAGCGGCCTGCGCTTCCAGCCGGCCGGCGGCAACCGCACCCCCCAGGTCCCCGTGGGCAAGAAGCAGCGCCTGGACATCGAGCGCCTGGCCGGTGACGGCCGTGGCATCGCCTTCCTTGACGGGCGCACCTGGTTCGTCAGTGGTGCCCTTGCCGGTGAGGCCGTGGAGGCGCGGGTGCTCAACGCCCGTGGCAAAGTGGTCGAGGCCCGCCTGGAGCGGCTGCTGCAGGCCAGCCCCGAGCGCCGTGAGGCGCCGTGCCGCCATTATGCGCGCTGTGGTGGCTGCAACCTGCAGCACCTGCCCCATGAAGCGCAGCTGGCACTCAAGCAGCGCACCCTTGCCGAGCAACTGCAGCGGGTGGCCGGCGTGCAACCCGAGGAATGGGCCGCGCCCCTGAGCGGGCCGGAATTCGGCTACCGGCGCCGGGCCCGTGTGGCCGTGCGCTGGGACGTCAAGGCGCGTCAGCTGGAGGTGGGCTTCCGTGCCGAAGCCAGCCAGGACATTATTGCCATCGACGATTGCGCGGTGCTGGTACAGCCCTTGCAATCGATTTTGCGTCACTTGCCGACGGTGCTGCGCTCGTTGAGCAAACCGCAGGCGGTGGGCCATGTGGAACTGTTCAGCGGTACCGCCGAGGCGGTGTTGGTGCGCCACGTCGCGCCGCTGCCGGCAGACGACCTGGCAAAGCTGCAGGCGTTCTGCGAACAGGCCAATGCCCAGCTGTGGCTGCAGGGTGAAGATGAGCCGGCGCCGGTGGACCCTGCCGCACAACTGGGCTTTGCCCTGGCGCCGTGGCAGCTGGAACTGGCCTGGCGCCCTGGTGACTTCGTGCAGGTGAATGCCCAGGTCAACACCGCGATGATTGAGCAGGCCCTGGCCTGGCTGGCACCGCAAGCCGACGAGCGGGTGCTTGACCTGTTCTGCGGCTTGGGCAACTTTGCCCTGCCGCTGGCCCGCAAGGCGCGCGAGGTAGTGGCGGTAGAAGGTGTTCAGGCCATGGTCGATCGGGCCGCGGCCAATGCCCGGAACAACAATGTGCATAACGCACGGTTTTTTCAGGCCGATTTATCGCAGCCTTTGGCAGGCACCGGATGGGCCGCCGAAGGCTTTTCTGCGGTACTCTTGGATCCACCGCGCGACGGTGCGTTCGAGGTGGTGCAAGGCATCGCACGCCTCAAGGCCAAACGGCTGGTCTACGTATCGTGCAACCCGGCCACGCTGGCGCGAGACGCGCAGGT
Organism: Pseudomonas sp. PvP089; assembly: GCF_017875165.1. Lineage (NCBI taxonomy): Bacteria > Pseudomonadati > Pseudomonadota > Gammaproteobacteria > Pseudomonadales > Pseudomonadaceae > Pseudomonas > Pseudomonas sp. PvP089. Next base: position 5,047,793 of record NZ_JAGGME010000001.1, on the reverse strand, counting down.
GCTGGTCGGCCAGGGGTACCGGTTAAAAAGGGCCGGGATTCTCGACATGTTTCCTCAAACGGCGCATGTCGAGGCCATGGCGTTATTCGAAGCGGGCTAGCAGAGTGGCCCCTTGGTGCGGCTTCCATGGAATGGTTGCCGCACGGTGATCTCCAGCGCTCCCGCGTGGCGCGCTGTATGGAAAGGTAAAACAAAGATGGTACAGGTGAGAGTGCACCAGCCGGTCAACACCGACGGCAGTATCAATCTCGAAGGATGGTTGGACCATGTGGTAAGCGTCGATTCGGCACTGGATCGCGCAGCGCTCAAAGAAGCCTGCGAGTTTGCCCATGAGATCGAGAAGAAGGGCAACCCGGCCAAGCATTCCTGGGCGGACGGTACGTCCAGTTTCCAGGCAGGCCTGGAAATTGCCGAAATTCTGGCAGACCTCAAGCTTGACCAGGACTCCCTGGTGGCAGCGGTTATCTACCGTTCGGTACGCGAAGGCAAAGTGACCCTGGCCGAGGTCAGCCAGCGGTTCGGGCCGGTGGTGTCCAAGCTGATCGACGGCGTGTTGCGCATGGCGGCCATCAGCGCCAGTCTCAGCCCGCGGCAGTCGTTGGTGCTGGGTTCGCAGGCGCAGGTCGAGAACCTGCGCAAGATGCTCGTGGCCATGGTCGACGATGTGCGTGTGGCACTGATCAAGCTGGCCGAGCGTACCTGTGCAATCCGTGCGGTCAAGGCCGCCGACGACGAGAAACGCCTGCGTGTCGCGCGTGAGGTGTTCGACATCTATGCGCCGCTGGCGCACCGCCTGGGTATCGGCCACATCAAGTGGGAGCTGGAAGACCTGTCTTTCCGCTACCTCGAACCCGACCAGTACAAGCAGATCGCCAAACTGCTGCACGAACGCCGGCTGGACCGCGAACGCTTCATCAGCGACGTGATGAACCAGTTGCAGAACGAGCTGCTGGCCACGGGCGTCAATGCCGACATCAGCGGCCGGGCGAAGCATATCTATTCGATCTGGCGCAAGATGCAGCGCAAAGGCCTGGAATTCAGCCAGATCTACGACGTGCGTGCAGTGCGTGTGCTGGTGCCGGAAATTCGCGACTGCTACACCGCGCTGGGTATCGTGCACACGCTGTGGCGGCACATCCCCAAAGAGTTCGACGACTACATCGCCAACCCCAAGGAAAACGGCTACCGCTCGCTGCACACCGCAGTGATCGGCCCCGAGGGCAAGGTGCTGGAGGTGCAGATCCGCACCCACGGCATGCATGAAGAGGCCGAGCTGGGGGTTTGCGCCCACTGGCGCTACAAGGGCACCGACGTCAAGCCCAGCTCCAACCATTACGAAGAGAAGATCTCCTGGCTGCGCCAGGTGCTGGAATGGCACGAAGAGCTGGGCGACATCGGTGGCCTGGTCGATCAGTTGCGGGTCGACATCGAGCCGGACCGGGTCTATGTGTTCACCCCTGACGGCCACGCCATCGACTTGCCCAAGGGCGCGACCCCGCTGGACTTCGCCTACCGTGTGCACACCGAGATCGGCCACAACTGCCGGGGTGCCAAGATCAACGGCCGTATCGTGCCGCTGAACTACAGCCTGCAGACCGGTGAGCAGGTGGAGATCATCACCAGCAAGCACGGCAACCCCAGCCGTGACTGGTTGAACTCCAACCTGGGCTACGTCACCACCTCGCGGGCGCGGGCAAAGATCGTGCACTGGTTCAAGCTGCAGGCGCGCGACCAGAACGTAGCCGCCGGCAAAACCCTGCTCGAACGCGAGCTCAGCCGCCTGGGTTTGCCGCAGGTGGACTTCGAGCGCCTGGCAGAGAAGACCAACGTCAAGACTGCCGAGGACATGTTCGCCTCGCTTGGCGCGGGCGACCTGCGCCTGGCCCACCTGGTCAACGCCGCCCAGCAATTGCTGGAGCCCGAGCGTATCGAGCAGATCGAACTGGTCCCGCGCAAACCTACCGGGCCGCGCAGCGGCAAGCGTGGCGACATCCAGATTCAGGGGGTCGGCAACCTGCTGACGCAGATGGCCGGCTGCTGCCAGCCGCTGCCGGGCGACGCCATCGTCGGTTATATCACCCAGGGCCGTGGCGTGAGTATCCACCGCCAGGATTGCGCCTCGGTGCTGCAGCTGGCGGGCAAGGAGCCGGAGCGCATGATCCAGGTGAGCTGGGGGCCGATCCCGGTGCAGACCTATCCGGTCGACATCGTTATCCGTGCCTACGACCGCCCGGGGTTGCTGCGCGACGTGTCGCAGGTGCTGCTGAACGAGAAGATCAACGTGCTGGCGGTGAACACCCGATCGAACAAGGAAGACAACACTGCGTTGATGTCGCTGACCATCGAGATTCCAGGCCTGGATGCGCTGGGGCGCCTGCTGGGGCGGATTTCGCAGTTGCCGAACATCATCGAGACGCGGCGTAATAGAACCCCTTGAGATTGCGTGGCCTTCTTCGCGGGCAAGCCCGCGAAGAAGGCACTGCCGAAGGACTTGTCTAGATGACCTACACCCTCGAAGACCTGCTGCACCTCATGGCCCGCCTGCGCGACCCGCAATATGGCTGCCCGTGGGATCTTCAGCAGAACTACGCGAGTATCGTTGCGCACACCATCGAAGAAGCCTACGAAGTCGCCGACACCATCGAGCGCGGCGATTTCGAGCACCTGCAGGGTGAGCTGGGCGACTTGCTGTTCCAGGTGGTCTACTACAGCCAACTGGCCCGGGAAGAGGGCCGTTTCGAGTTCGATGGCGTGGTCGACAGCATCACCCGCAAGCTGATCCGCCGCCACCCACATGTATTCCCTACCGGCGAGCTGTATGCGCCGCTGGATACGCCCAGCCTGAACGAGGCCCAGGTCAAGTCACGCTGGGAAGAGATCAAGGCCCAGGAGCGGGCCGAGAAAAGCACACCCGAGCAACTGTCGTTGCTCGACGATGTACCGTCAGCCTTGCCGGCCCTGTCGCGGGCAGCCAAACTGCAAAAGCGTGCCGCCACGGTCGGTTTCGACTGGCCTGCTGCATTGCCGGTGCTGGACAAGGTGCGCGAAGAGCTGGATGAAGTGCTTCAGGCCATGGCCGATGGTGATGCCGATGCGCTTGAAGACGAGGTGGGCGACCTGCTGTTTGCCGCCGTCAACCTGGCCCGCCACCTCAAGCAAGACCCGGAAAACGCCCTGCGCCGCGCCAACCGCAAGTTCGAGCGACGTTTCCGTTTTATCGAACAGGCGTTGCGCGACAGTGGCCGCCCCATTGAAGATTGTGACCTTGACGAACTGGACGCCCTTTGGGGTGAAGCCAAGCGTCAGGAAAAGAACCTGCCCAGCTGCGGCTGAGCTGTTGCATAAGTGAGTGAACATTCATGAGCCTTTCCCTTCGCGACCAATTGCTCAAAGCCGGTCTGGTCAACCAGAAACAGGTCTCGCAGACCAACAAAGCTGAAAAGAAACAGAAGCGCATGGAGCACAAAGGCCAGGTCGAAGTCGACGACAGCCAACAGCGCATTGCCAAGGAAGCCATGGCCGAAAAGGTCAAGCGCGACCAGGAGCTGAATCGCCAGCAGCAGGAAAAGGCTGAGCAAAAGGCCCGTGCCGCGCAGGTCAAGCAATTGATCGAAGCCACGCGCCTGCCCAAGCTGAACACCGAGGACTACTACAACTTTGTCGACGACAAGAAGGTCAAGCGCATTGCTGTCAATGCCCTGATGCGGACCAAGTTGAGTAACGGCGCACTGGCGGTCGTGGCCCATGCCGGCGGCTACGAGGTCATTCCTCGTGAGGCAGCGGTCAAGATCCAGGAGCGCGACCCCAACCGCATTCTGCTGCTCAACACCCATGTCGAGGAAGCGGACGAGGATGACCCGTACGCGGCCTACAAGATCCCGGACGATCTGATGTGGTAAAAACCAAAAACCCCGCCTTGGCGGGGTTTTTTATTTGAAGAGGGCTTACTGCGTGGTGCGCTGGCTTTCCAGGTCTTCCAGCTCTGCGCGGTACTGGTGTGCTTCGTGTTCATTGTGGAACATGCCCACCAGTTGGCCTTGTTGGTGCACATCCCAGATCCGCACGCCAGCGGCCAGGCCTTCGTGGGACATTTTCGATTCGTCGCGTTCGGTTACTTGGACTGTCATCGGTAAACTCCACTTCTTCAGTTGGCTGCGACAGTGTGTCGCACACCCTCTTTATAGAGTTTGTTAGCAGGCTAAGTAAATAAAACGGGCATGAAACAAGTTTCATGAAGCGATGGCGGTGCAGGGCAGGCACAAAAAGCCCCGCACTGAGCGGGGCTTCGGGTGCTGCTGGCAGTGCGGGGTCAGTTGCCCTTCACCGGCTTGCCATCGACCGTGCCATCCTGCAGCACGATCACATACTCCTTGCCATCAGTCTCGACTTGGCGCAGTTGCACCAGCAGGTAGTCCCAACTCTTGGCGAACCACAGCTCGGTGATGCGTTTACTCTGGCTTGGGTCGCGCACGCGCTCGACCTTCACGGCATCGACCTGGCCGGTCTTGGTGGTGACCTTTTCGGTACCCAGTACACGGAAGTCGTAGGTGTCGATCTCGTCACCGTCGACCACCTGGTAGGTCATGCTCTTCTTGCCGGCCGCCACGTCATGCTGCAGCGCCAGCTGGTAGGACGACTTGTCCAGCACGCCGCGGATCAGTGGCAGGTTGATGGCATCGCCACGGTCGCTGCCGGTGACCTTCTTGCCGGTCCAGTCGAAGTTCAGGTCGACCTTCTTGGCTTTGCCCAGGCCGCCGCGCTCGAAATGGTACTTCTGCGGCAGCAGGGTGTCGTTTTCCAGGCGCAGGGTGCTTTGCTCGGTCAGGCTGGCGATCATCATGGAAGCCTTGAAGTTAAGGTCCCAGGTACCGTTGGCATTCTTGACCAGGCTGCGCTCGGCGGTGCCACTCATGGGCAGCTGCTTCCAGTCGGCGGTGTAGCTGGCCGAGAAAGGCTTGAGGTCAGCTGCCTGGAGGGGCAGGGCAAGCACGGCAAGAGCCAAGAGCAGGGCGCGACGCATAAATTCTCCTAGGATCGAATCAAGTGGCCGCTGGCCGCCAGCGGCTGGCCATCCAGTAATGCACCCTGTTCGCCAAGGCGCAAGCGCCCTTCAGCGAACCAGCGCACTGCCAGCGGATAGATCAGGTGTTCCTGATGGTGTACCCGCTGGGCCAGGCTTTCGACGGTGTCGTCAGACGCAACCGGTACCACAGCCTGTACGACCAGTGGGCCGCCATCGAGTTCCTCCGTCACGAAGTGTACGCTGCAGCCATGTTCGGCGTCGCCTGCCTCAAGCGCCCGGCGATGGGTATGCAGGCCCTTGTATTTGGGCAGCAACGACGGGTGAATGTTGAGCAGGCGGCCTTGATAGTGGCGCACAAAGCCGCCACTGAGGATGCGCATGAAACCGGCCAGCACCACCAGGTCGGGAGCGAAGCCGTCGATGCGCGCCATCAGCGCGGCATCGAAGGCCTCACGGCCGTCGAACTGGGTGTGGTCGAGCACGACGGTGTCGATGCCGGCCGCCGCTGCGCGTTGCAGGCCGTAGGCATCGGTGCGGTTGGAAACCACCGCACGGATGCGCACCGGGCTGTCCTGGCCTTGGCAGCTGTCAATCAGGGCTTGCAGGTTGCTGCCGGAGCCCGACAGCAACACCACTACATTGCAGGTCTTGCTTGGCATCAGTGTGCCTTGAGGTTTTGCAGCTCGACCTGGGCGGCGCCTTCGGCGGCTTCGGCGATGTGGCCGATCACCCATGGCTGCTCACCGGCGGCGCGCAGTTCGTTCAGGGCAGCTTCGACCTGATCCTGGGCTACGCAAATGACCATGCCCACGCCGCAGTTCAGCACACGGTGCATCTCATGCTCGTCGACGTTGCCTTTTTCCTGCAGGAAGTCGAACACCACCGGGCGCTGCCAGCTGGCTACGTCAACCACGGCCTGTGCGTTTTTCGGCAGTACGCGCGGGATGTTGTCCAGCAGGCCGCCACCGGTGATGTGGGCCATGGCCTTCACGGCACCGGTGTTCTTGATCAGCTGCAGCAGCGGCTTGACGTAGATGCGGGTAGGCGCCATCAGCAGGTCGGTCAGCGGTTTGCCGTCCAGCTGGGTGTTCTCGATGTCGGTGGCGGACACTTCGAGGATCTTGCGGATCAGCGAGTAGCCGTTGGAGTGCGGGCCCGAAGACGGCAGGGCGATCAGCGCGTCGCCAGTGGCAACCTTGGAGCCGTCGATGATCTCGGCCTTTTCCACCACGCCGACGCAGAAGCCGGCCAGGTCGTAGTCTTCGCCTTCGTACATACCAGGCATTTCGGCGGTTTCACCACCCACCAGCGAGCAACCAGCCAGTTCGCAACCGGCGCCAATGCCGGTAACCACGGTGGCAGCCACGTCAACATTCAGTTTGCCGGTGGCGTAGTAGTCGAGGAAGAACAGCGGCTCGGCACCGCACACCACCAGGTCGTTGACGCACATGGCGACCAGGTCCTGGCCGATGCTGTCGTGCTTGTTCAGGTTCAGCGCCAGGCGCAGCTTGGTGCCGACGCCGTCGGTGCCGGAGACCAGTACTGGCTGCTTATAGCCGGCCGGGATCTCGCAGAGGGCGCCGAAGCCGCCCAGGCCACCCATGACTTCAGGGCGTGCGGTGCGTTTTGCCACGCCCTTGATGCGTTCGACCAGTGCTTCGCCGGCGTCGATGTCTACACCGGCGTCCTTGTAGCTCAGGGAGGGTTGCTTGCTCATTGATCCAGGCCTTTAGGAGGGAGGGATTCTTAAAAACGACCATGACGGCCAAGACCGGCGGGTAAGCGGCGGCTGCCTGAAACGTCAGTGGTCTGTGAAGGCGCGCGATTTTATCAGGGTTGCCGGGCAGCGGCCATCCTCAGGCCGACGGGCAGGGCATGAAAATGGCTATCTTGCCGGACAAACAGGGCGGTTGAGCGCTCAGGCACAAGCGACATTGGCCCGAAACAGATCCAGGCGCGAACTTCGCTTGCGATGTGTCGAGCGGGCGGCGCTCGCTCGCCCAGGCACTGAACCTGTCGTGGCGAACACCTGTCCGACCCGGCGCACGCTCCCGACAACACCCCGCAACCAATCTTTCACCCTCTCACGACTGGTTACCTTGCGCCCCCGTGTATAAGGTATAGACATTGCGGTAACTGGACAGGAATCCTCCATGCGTTTGTTCAATATTCTGGCAACCGGTTGCCTGGCCCTGATCTCGGCCACTGCCTTGGCTGAAAATGTTTCCGGCCTTTATCAGGTGCGCGAGCCGGTCACCGGGCAGGGCGCCGAAGCCCGTACCGCTGCCACCGCAAAAGCCCTCGACACGCTGGTGCTGCGCCTGACCGGCGACCCAAAGGCAGCGCAGAGCCCGGCGTTGGCCGGCCTGCGCAAGGATCCGCAGCAAATCATCAACCAGGTCGGCAGCGAAGCCGGCCCGCCCGAGTCTGTGCTGGTCGAGTTCGACCCGGGTAGTACCGAGCGCACCCTGCGCAAGGCCGGCCTCGCGCTGTGGGGTAGCAATCGGCCATCGATTCTCGGCTGGTGGCTGAATGACAGCGTCGAAGGCAGTAGCCTGGTCGGTGATGGTCAGGCCAGCGCCCAGCCTTTGCGTCGTGCCGCCCAGCACCGTGGTCTGCCGCTGCGCCTGCCACTGGCCGACCTGCAGGAGCAACTGGTGGCCAATGCCAAGCAGATCGAAGGCAGCGACCCGGCCCCACTGCGCGAGGCCTCTGAACGCTACGGCGCCGACGCCTTGCTGGCGGTACATGCCCAGGAAGCCGACGGAAAGTGGCAGGGCAAGTGGCAGTTGTGGCTGGGCGACCAGCGTGAGCAGGGCACGGCCGAGGGGGCCGACCCGGCAGCCCTGGCCGATGCGGTGATGTTGGCGGTAAGCAGCCGTCTGGCGCCACGTTATGTCGCCCGTCCGGGCGCCAGCAGCCAGATGCAGGTGCAAGTGCAGGGGATGAGCCTGCAGCGTTATGCCGAGCTTGCCCGTGTGCTTGAGCCTTACGGCCCGCGCCTGCAGATGGCCGAAGGCACCACCCTGACCTATGGCGTGACCGGCAACCGCGAGCAATTGCGTGCCCAGCTTGGCCTGGCCAAGTTGCAGGAACTGCCTGCCGACCAGGCGCCCGCAATGCCCCCCGCACCAGCCCCGTCTGCGAGTGCAACGGGTGAGCAACCCGCGCCGGCCACACCTGCGCCCAAGCCGTTCGACGGCCTGCGTTTTCGCTGGTAAGAGGAGCATACCGTGACCGATGTTCGTCGCTGGATCTGGCTGGGTGTTGCTCTGCTGATCGCTGTGCTGCTTTATAGCTTGCACAATATCCTTACGCCGTTCCTGGTAGGCATCCTGCTGGCCTACCTGGCCGACCCGCTGGTTGACCGCCTCGAGCGCTTGGGCCTGTCGCGCACCTGGGGCGTTGTGGTGGTGTTCAGCCTGTTCACCCTGCTGATGCTCGCCCTGTTGTTGGTGCTGGTGCCGATGCTTGCCAAGCAGCTGGTGCGCCTGTACGAACTGGCGCCGCAGATGCTCGATTGGCTCGAACAGGTGGCGCTGCCTTGGGTGCAGGGTCGCCTGGGCCTGGCCGATGGTTTCTGGAAGTTCGACAAGATCAAGGCCGCCATCGGCGCGCACATGGGGCAGACCACCGATATCGTTGGCATGCTGTTGTCTCAGGCCACTGCCTCGAGCCTGGCATTGATGGCCTGGCTGGCGAACATGGTGCTGATCCCTGTGGTGGGTTTTTATCTGTTGCGCGATTGGGACCTGATGATGGGCAAGCTGCGCGGCCTGCTACCGCGCCAGCGTGAACCGCAAGTAGTGGGCCTGGCTGGCGAATGCCATGAAGTGCTGGGGGCATTCGTGCGCGGGCAACTCATGGTGATGGTGGCTTTGGGCATCATCTATTCAGCCGGGCTCATGCTGGTGGGGCTTGAACTCGGCCTGCTGATCGGCATGCTTGCGGGCCTTGCGGCCATCGTGCCTTACATGGGCTTCATCATCGGCATTGGTGCCGCGCTGGTGGCCGGCCTGTTCCAGTTTGGTGGTGATCTGTACCCGATGCTGGGTATCGTTGCGGTGTTCATGGTCGGGCAGGCGCTGGAAGGCATGGTGCTGACCCCGCTGCTGGTAGGCGATCGTATCGGGCTGCACCCGGTGGCGGTGATCTTTGCCATTCTTGCCGGTGGTGAGCTGTTCGGCTTTACCGGGGTGCTGCTGGCCCTGCCGGTGGCGGCGGTGATCATGGTGCTGCTGCGCCATGCCCATGACCTGTACAAAGAATCGGACATGTACGCCGGGGACATTGACCCGGAGCTGTGAGGGACAGGTCTGTGCCAAACCTGTGGGAGCGGGCATGCCCGCCAAGCATGTGACACGGTGCATGGCACCGGCTTTGCCGGTGTTCGCGCACGCGCCCGCTCCCACAGGGATCGATGTCAGCGGCAAAATAGCGCAACTTGTTGATTTTGCTTGTGCTATCCATTGCCGTGATTGTGCGCCCCGCGTTGCGGGTATAGACTTTGCAGATTGTTCACCAAAGGCCCCCTGCGGTCCTGCCGACCGCCCGCGAGCATGAAACCACCGATCCAGTTGCCCCTGGGTGTGCGCCTGCGCGATGACGCCACCTTCATCAACTACTATCCGGGCGCCAATGCTGCGGCATTGGGTTACGTCGAGCGGCTATGCGAAGCCGACGCCGGCTGGACCGAGAGCCTTATCTATCTGTGGGGCAAGCAGGGTGTTGGCCGTAGCCACCTGTTGCAGGCCGCCACCCACCGTTTCCAGCAACGCGGCGAGCCCGCTGTCTACCTGCCATTGGCGCAACTGCTCGATCGGGGTGTGGAGGTGCTCGACTACCTGGCCCAGTACGAGCTCGTGTGCATCGACGACCTGCATGTGATCGCCGGCAAGGCAGACTGGGAAGAGGCCATGTTCCACCTGTTCAACCGCCTGCGCGACAGTGGCCGTCGCCTGTTGCTGGCCGCCTCGGCATCGCCACGGGAGCTGCCGATCAAGCTGCCGGACCTAAAGTCGCGGCTGACCCTGGCGCTGGTGTTTCAGATGCGTGGCTTGTCCGATGAAGACAAGCTGCGTGCGCTGCAGTTGCGTGCTTCGCGCCGCGGCCTGCACCTTACCGACGAAGTCGGCCACTTCATTCTCACCCGCGGTGCGCGCAGCATGAGTGCGCTGTTCGACCTGCTCGAACGCCTCGACCAGGCCTCGCTGCAGGCACAACGCAAGCTGACCATCCCGTTTCTCAAGGAAACCCTGGGCTGGTAACCCCCTGAAAACGCTGGGCCAGAGCGGCAAAACAGAAAAGTCACATCTTTTTCGATAAAATTTGCAAATGGCCATGATAGAGGGCATAGTTTCCCCCTCTAAAGGATTACAGACACGGTCGTGCCCATGCTAAAGCGCTTCGCACCCCTCGTGCCACTCGCACTCGTGACCCTGCTTTTTGGCTGCGCGGCCCAAGGCCCAGCTTCTCATTCAGCGCTGCAGCCCCAGGATCACACCCCGATCGCCGCACAATCGGCAATCAAGGCCAAGGCCTCGCCTTCGTCGGTATTCGGCGAACCGGAAGAGCTGGCCACTGAAGATGACCTGGAGGCTTTCTCCAGCAACAGCAAGCCTTACCAGTTGCCGGTACTGGCGGACAGCATTCTCGAGCGCGGCATGTCGTTGATCGGCACCCGCTACCGCTTCGGTGGTACCTCGGAAAAGTCCGGTTTCGACTGCAGCGGTTTCATCGGCTATCTGTTCCGCGAAGAAGCGGGCATGACCCTGCCGCGTTCCACGCGTGAAATGATCAACGTCGATGCCCCGAAAGTGGCCCGCAACAAGCTCAAGCCAGGTGACCTGCTGTTCTTCAGCACCAACGGCCGCGGTCGTGTGAGCCATGCCGGGATCTACCTGGGTGACAACCAGTTCATCCACTCCAGCAGCCGCCGCAGCGGTGGCGTTCGCATCGACAGCCTCGGTGACCGCTACTGGAGCAAGACCTTCATTGAAGCCAAGCGTGCCTTGGCCATGGCGCCGACCAACATCGCGCGCAACTGATAGCAAAATGATATATCCTGCTGCGGCGGCGATGCTTTGAAAAAAGCTCGCCGCCGTGCGCATTTACAGAAAGCGTCTAATCTAAATTCTCAACTCTTTTCGGCTGCAGCGCAGCGGTCTCAGACAGGATGTTCTGGCCATGATAAAGATGGCGCGCTTTGCATTTTTCTCCCTGGCAGCATTGCTTGCTGCCTGCTCCAGCCGTGCGCCTGCGCCGGCCCCTGTGGTTACGCCGCAGGTTACTTACAGCCAGCCAAGCCCTTCGCCGATTGCCGATGACGTATTGATCCGCGCCATTGGCCTGGTGGGCACGCCCTATCGCTGGGGCGGCAACACCCCGGACTCCGGCTTCGACTGCAGTGGTTTGATCAAATACGTCTACCGTGACGCGGCCGGTATCAGCTTGCCGCGTTCAACGCGGGAGATGATCGTCATGCGTGCACCTACGGTGGATGCCAAGGCACTGCAATCCGGCGACCTGGTGTTCTTTGCCACCAGTGGCGGTTCGCAAGTCAGTCATGCTGGCATTTATGTAGGGGAAGGGCGTTTTGTGCATGCGCCTTCCACGGGTGGCACGGTGCGCCTGGACTATCTGTCCAACAGCTATTGGGCCAAGGCTTACCTTCAAGCCAAGCGTGTGATTCCGCAAGGGCATCTGGCGCAGAACCCCTGATGATCAACGCCTGTAGCAGCGGCCCCGTTCAACGGGGCTGATACAGGCCGCCCGGTTTCAAGGTGCTTTGCTCACCCGCCAGATCACATTGCCGACATCGTCGGCCACCAATACACCGCGTTGCCCATCGTTGATCACGCCCACCGGACGCCCCATCGCCTTGCCCTCTTGGTCGAGAAACCCCGTGAGCAGGTCGATGGGGCGGCCGGCAGGTTTGCCTGAGCGGTCGAAGGGTACGAACAGCACTTTGTAGCCGCTGTGTGGTTTACGGTTCCACGACCCGTGCTGGCCGACCAATGCCCCCTGATCGAAAGGCGGCGGCAGTACACCAGGCTCGGTGAATGCCAGCCCCAGGGATGCGGTATGCGGGCCGACCGCATAGTCTGGCGCCAGGGCCTGGGCCACCTTTTGCGGGGCCTGTGGATGTACCCGGTGATCTACATGCTGCCCGTAGTAGCTGTATGGCCAGCCATAGAAGCCGCCGTCTTTTACCGAGGTGATGTAATCAGGCACCAGGTCGCTGCCGATTTCGTCACGTTCATTGACTGCTGTCCACAAGACGTTGCTGTGTGGCTCCCAGGCCAGGCCGTTGGGGTTGCGCAGGCCGGTGGCGAACAGCCGGTGCTTGCCGCTTGCGGGGTCCACTTCCCAGATAGCGGCGCGGCCTTGCTCCTTCTGCATACCGTTTTCCCCGATGTTGCTGTTCGAGCCAACCGTCACATAAAGCTTCTTGCCATCGGGGCTTGCGATCACGTTCTTGGTCCAGTGATGGTTCAGCGGCCCGCCGGGCAGCGCGGTCACCGGGTGGCCTTTATCGGTTATCTGCATGGCGCCCGGTTCATAGTGAAAGCGCAGCAGCCTGTCGGTGTCGGCCACGTACAAGTCCTTGCCCACCAGGGTCATGCCGAAGGGTGAGTTGAGCCCTTCGATGAAAGGGGTGCGAGTTTCTGCCACCCCGTCATGGTCGGCATCGCGCAGCAGGGTTATACGGTTGGCGCTGGGTACGGTCGCGCCGGCGCGTTTCATCGCCTTGTCCATGGCCCAGCCGCGAATGCCCTTGCCATCTTCGGGCTTGGGTGGCGCGTTGGTCTCTGCCACCAGTACATCGCCGTTGGGCAGCAAGTAGAGCCAGCGCGGGTGGTCGAGGCCGCTGGCGAAGGCTTTGACCTGGGTGCCTGGTGCCGAGGTCGGCTTGCTGCCCTTTGGCCAGCCCACTGCAGGGGCGATATTTACGGTGGGGATCAGTGTTGTGACGGGGGTGGGGAGGCGGGGGTTTGGCCCGCTGCCGTCGTTTACGCTCAACAGGGCTGTTTCGCCGCAGCCTGCCAGGCTGGCTGCGATTAACCAAGGCATCAGGCATTTCATGTGCGGCGTCCTCTAAAGAAGCCTGTTGAATTGAGAGGCCGGCTGGGTTCGGCAGGTTCCCCTTGGTTTGCTTGCTCTTGCTCTTGCTCTTGCTTTGGCTTCTAAGCGCGCGGTAGCTCAGGCAACGCAGATTGCGACTTCAGGAGGCCGAGCGCAGGGCTTGCGTAGGGAGGTGACGGGCATGGATGCCCGTCAAGCGCTGGGCCCCAGGATGGGGCCTGCAGCGCGGTCCTCCCGGGAGCAAGCCCGGAGCGAGGGGACCCCGGAGCGCAGCGCAGGGGCCGGATGATGGGAGCCAGCGTTTTTTGGTTACTTTTTGTCGCGTTTGACAAAAAGTGACCCGCCGTAAGGGCGGAAAGGTGATTTGGCGCCACCTTTGAAAATGAATGTTGACTCATTGTTGATGCTCACACCTGAACGCGAACAGCGAACAGCGAACAGCAAGACCGAACAGCGAAACAGTGCTGGTTTTTAGCTCGCGCATAGGCCATTTGCGATAGCGACACTAACTCACCTTTTCGCCCTTACGGCGAGTCACTTTTTGTCAGACGCGACAAAAAGTAACCAAAAAACGCTGCGCTCCCATCATCCGGCCCCTACGCTGCGCTCCGGGGTTCCCTCACTCCGGCCTCGCTCCCGGGAGGACCGCGCTGTAGGCCCCATCCTGGGGCCCAGCGCTTGACGGGCATCCATGCCCGTCACCTCCCTCCGCAAGGCCTGCGTTCGGCCTCCTGAAGTCGCGAAGATCAAGATCAAGATCAAGATCAAGAGCAAGAGCAAGAGCAAGAGCAAGAGCAAGAGCAAGAGCAAGAGCAAGAGCAAGAGCAAGAGCAAGATCAAGATCAAGATCAAGATCAAAAGCTTACGTTGCTGCAGCAACCACTTCGATTGACGCTCCCGGTGCAACCCTCTAACCTTCGCGGCGTGTTTCAGGTGCCCTGCCAGCCCCGACTGGGCAGGGTGAAACTGGGAAGCCGGTGGGCGCCAGCATGGCGCGATTCCGGCGCTGCCCCCGCAACGGTAGGTGAGTAGAAGGCCGCGCAGGGCCACTGGATGCCAGCATCCGGGAAGGCGCGCAGGTTTGGGCCAAGGCCCGCTCACAAGCCCGGAGACCGGCCTGAAACTGTCAACGGCATCACGGAGGGTGATGCGCGGTGCACCGTGGCGCCCTGCCATGGCCCCTGCGCGCTCTCCGTCTGCCTGCCTATTCCCTGTCGCCACGCGTGCCGTGGTGCCAGCCTGCGGAGAACCCTGATGAGCGAAGCCACCGAACGCGACGAACGTCACCTGGCGCGCATGCAGCGCAAGAAGGCGGTCATCGACGAACGCATCGCCAATTCCCCCAACGAATGCGGCTTGCTGCTGGTGCTGACCGGCAATGGCAAAGGCAAGAGCAGCTCTGCCTTCGGCATGCTCGCCCGCGCCCTGGGCCATGGCATGCAGTGTGGAGTGGTGCAGTTCATCAAAGGCCGTAACAGCACCGGCGAAGAGCTGTTTTTCCGCCGCTTCCCCGAGCAGGTTCGCTATCACGTGATGGGTGAGGGCTTTACCTGGGAAACCCAGGACCGCCAGCGTGACATCGCTGCCGCCGAAGCCGCCTGGGCGGTGTCGCGGCAGTTGCTGCAGGATCCAAGTGTGCAGTTCGTAGTGCTGGATGAGCTGAATATCGCCCTCAAGCATGGCTACCTCGACCTGGACCAGGTCCTGTCCGACATCCAGGCCCGTCCGCCCATGCAGCACGTGATCGTGACTGGCCGCGCTGCAAAGCCCGAGATGATCGAATTGGCCGATACCGTGACCGAGATGGGCATGCTCAAGCACGCCTTCCAGGCCGGTATCCGTGCACAGAAGGGCGTCGAGCTGTGAGTCAATCGCGCCACTGCCCCGCGGTGTTGATCGCGGCACCGGCCTCTGGCCAGGGCAAGACCACCGTCACTGCTGCTTTGGCCCGCCTGCACCGCAACCTCGGGCGCAAGGTGAGGGTGTTCAAGTGTGGCCCCGACTTTCTGGACCCGATGATTCTCGAGCGGGCCAGTGGCGCGCCGGTGTACCAGCTGGATTTGTGGATGATCGGAGCCGAGGAAAGCCGCCGCCTGCTGTGGGAAGCCGCCGGCGAGGCCGACCTGATCCTGATCGAAGGGGTCATGGGATTGTTCGACGGCACCCCGTCCAGTGCTGACCTGGCGCGCCACTTCGGCGTGCCGGTGCTGGCTGTGATCGACGGTACGGCCATGGCCCAGACCTTCGGCGCCCTGGCCCTGGGCCTGGCGCGTTACCAGGCCGACCTGCCGTTCGCCGGCGTACTGGCCAACCGCGTGGGCAGCCTGCGCCACGCGCAGCTGCTCGAAGGTAGCCTGACCGAGGGCCTGCGCTGGTATGGCGGCTTGTCCCGTGAGCGCGGCATTGAATTGCCCAGCCGTCATCTTGGGCTGGTTCAGGCCAGCGAGCTGAACGACCTGGATACCCGCCTAGATGCCGCCGCCGAGGCGCTTGCCGCCAGCTGCGACGCCGCCATGCCTCCGCCGGTGACCTTTGTCGGCCCCGAGCCGCAGGTGCGTGCTGCCTCGCTGGACGGTGTGCGCATTGGTGTGGCGCGAGACGAAGCGTTCGCGTTCACCTATGGTGCCAACCTTGAGCTGCTGCGCAGCCTGGGCGCGCAGCTGGAATTCTTCTCGCCGCTGCACGACCGTGAACTGCCAGTGGTGGACAGCCTGTACCTCCCGGGTGGCTATCCCGAACTGCATCACCACGCCCTGGCTGCCAATGCGCCTATGAGCGAGGCAATCCGCGCCCATCATGCTCAGGGCAAGCCGTTGCTGGCTGAATGTGGCGGCATGCTGTACCTGCTCGATGCCCTGACTGACGTCGCCGGCGAGCGTGCCGAACTGCTCGGCCTGCTACCAGGCGAGGCGACCATGCAAAAGCGCCTGGCGGCCCTGGCCTTGCAGGCGGTGGAGCTGCCGGAAGGTACCCTGCGCGGCCATACCTATCACCACTCGCTAACCAGCACGCCGCTGGAGCCGATCGCCCGAGGCCTCAGCCCCAACGGCGGGCGGGGCAACGAAGCGGTGTATCGCCTGGGTCGGCTGACGGCCTCTTACGTGCACTTCTACTTCCCCTCCAACCCTGATGCGGCGGCGGCGCTGTTGCGACCATGAGCGAACACGCCTACAGCGCCGCCGAACGCGCTGCGATCTATCGGGCTATCGGTGAGCGTCGCGACATGCGCCATTTTGCCGGTGGCCAGGTTGCGCCAGCACTGCTGGGCCGCTTGCTGGCCGCCGCACACCAGGCGCCTAGCGTCGGTTTGATGCAGCCCTGGCGTTTCATTCGCATCACCCAGCGCGACCTGCGTACCCGCATCCAGGCCTTGGTGGAGGCGGAGCGTCTGCGCACTGCCGAGGCATTGGGCGAGCGGGCTGATGACTTCATGAAGCTGAAGGTAGAAGGCATCAATGACTGTGCCGAGCTGCTGGTAGCGGCCTTGATGGACAACCGCGAGCCGCACATCTTCGGCCGTCGCACCCTGCCGGAGATGGACCTGGCCTCGCTGGCCTGCGCCATTCAGAACCTGTGGCTGGCGGCCCGTGGCGAAGGGCTGGGCATGGGCTGGGTGTCGCTGTTCGACCCTCTGGCGCTGGCAGCACTGCTGGGTATGCCGGAAGGGGCCAAACCGGTGGCGGTGCTGTGCCTGGGACCCGTGACCGAATTTTACCCTGCACCCATGCTGGTGCTGGAAAACTGGGCCGAAGAACGGCCTTTGAGTGACATGTTGTACGAAAACCAATGGGGAGAGCGCCAATGAGCGTGGCCTTGCTGACCATGGCCGGGGTGGCCCTGGATGCCTTGCTGGGCGAACCGCAGCGGCGCCACCCGCTGGTGGCCTTCGGCAATATGGCCGGTAACCTGGAGCGCCGCCTGAATGCAGGTGGCCGCGGCTGGCGCAGCCACGGCGTGAGTGCGTGGTTTCTGGCGGTGGTGCCGCTGACCCTGGTGGCGCTGATCCTGTCCTGGCTGCCGTACATCGGCTGGCTGGTGGATGTGCTGGCGCTGTACTGCGCCCTGGGCCTGCGCAGTTTGGGCGAACATGTGCTGCCGGTGGCCAACGCCTTGCGCCAGGGCGACCTGGAGGAAGCCCGGCGCCG
Source organism: Pseudomonas sp. PvP089 (assembly GCF_017875165.1). Taxonomy (NCBI): domain Bacteria; kingdom Pseudomonadati; phylum Pseudomonadota; class Gammaproteobacteria; order Pseudomonadales; family Pseudomonadaceae; genus Pseudomonas; species Pseudomonas sp. PvP089. The sequence goes on along the minus strand of NZ_JAGGME010000001.1, from coordinate 5,030,540 downwards.
CGTCGGCTACCTGGTCAGCCGCGAAGCCCGGGAGCTGGACGAGCCCGCCGTGGCCCGCGCAGCCACCGAGTCGGTACTGGAAAACGGCAGTGACGCGGTGTTCGCCGCGCTGTTCTGGTTTGTGGTGGCCGGCGCGCCGGGCGTGGTGCTGTACCGCCTGAGCAACACCCTGGATGCCATGTGGGGGTATCGCAACGAACGCTTCGAGCGCTTCGGCTGGTGCGCGGCGCGCATTGATGATGTGCTCAACTATATTCCCGCAAGGCTGGTGGCGCTGACTTACGCACTGCTGGGCAAGACCCGCCTGGCGCTGGCTTGCTGGCGCAAGCAGGGCCCGCTGTGGGACAGCCCCAACGCCGGACCGGTGATGGCCGCCGGTGCCGGAGCACTCGGTGTAGCGCTGGGCGGCCCGGCTGTTTACCACGGCGAACTGCATGAGCGGCCACGCCTGGGCGAAGGGCCGATGGCTGACGCCGATGCCATCGAGCGTGGCTGGAGCCTGGTGCAGCGCGGCGTGTGGCTGTGGCTGTTGTTGATCTGCCTGGGGGCTTACATCAATGCTTGAACACGGTGGCCGCCTGCTGCGTGCGGTGCAACATTACGGTATCCCTCGCGAGCAGTGGCTCGACCTGTCCAGCGGCATCGCGCCCTGGCCGTTCCCGATCCCGCCGATACCTACAGATGCCTGGGCTCGCCTGCCTGAGACCGAAGACGGCCTGGAGGCGGCGGCACGCGGGTATTACGGCGCCCGCGAGCTGCTGCCGGTGGCGGGTTCCCAGGCGGCGATCCAGGCTTTGCCGCTGCTGCGTGCGGCTGGCCGGGTAGGGGTGCTGTCGCCGTGCTATGCCGAACACCCGTATGCCTGGCATCGGGCGGGCCATCATCTGGTCGAGCTGGATGAAACGCAGGTCGAGGCGATGCTCGACAGCCTCGACGTGCTGGTGCTGGTCAACCCCAATAACCCGACCGGGCAGCGGGTACCGCGTGAGCGCCTGCTGGGCTGGCACGCGCGCCTGGCTGCACGCGGTGGCTGGCTGTTGGTCGACGAAGCGTTCATGGACAACACCCCGGCGGATGGCGTGGTCGATTGCGCCGACCTCCCGGGGCTGATCGTGCTGCGATCATTCGGCAAGTTCTTTGGGCTGGCCGGGGTACGCCTGGGCTTCGTCGCCGCCGAGCGCAGCCTGTTGCTGCGCCTGGCCGAGCTGCTTGGCCCGTGGACGGTCAACGGGCCAACCCGGGTGCTGGCCCAGGCAAGCCTGGCCGACAAGCCTGCCCAGCGCGTGCAGATTGAACGTTGCGCTGCCGCCAGCCAGCGCTTGGCAACAATGCTGTCCAGCACCGGCCTTGCCCCCAGCGGCGGCTGTGACCTGTTCCAGTACGTGCGCAGCGAGCGCGCCGTGCAGTTGCATGACTTTCTTGCCCGCCGCGGCATCCTGGTGCGCTTGTTCGAACACCCACCGGCCGTGCGCCTGGGGCTGCCTGAATGTGCGGCGGACGAACAGCGCCTCGCCCAGGCCCTGGCGGACTTTCAAAAGGAATCGGCATGACCACCCTCATGGTGCAAGGCACCACCTCCGACGCTGGCAAGAGCACGCTGGTAACTGCCCTGTGCCGCTGGCTGTTGCGCCAAGGCGTTGGCGTGGTGCCGTTCAAGCCACAGAACATGGCACTGAACAGCGCGGTAACTGCCGACGGCGGTGAAATTGGCCGCGCCCAGGCGGTGCAGGCGCAGGCTTGCCGGCTGGCACCCCATACCGACATGAACCCCGTGTTGCTCAAACCCAACAGCGATACCGGCGCTCAGGTGATCATCCACGGCCGTGCGGTCACCAGCATGAACGCGGTGGCTTACCACGACTACAAAGCCATCGCCATGCAGGCGGTGCTGGCTTCGCACCAGCGCCTGAGTGCCGCCTGGCCGGTGGTCATGGTCGAAGGCGCGGGGTCGCCAGCGGAGATCAACCTGCGTGCCGGAGACATCGCCAACATGGGGTTTGCCGAAGCGGTGGACTGCCCGGTGATCCTGGTTGCCGACATCAACCGCGGCGGGGTGTTCGCCCACCTGGTGGGCACGCTGGAATTGCTGTCGCCCAGTGAGCAGGCGCGGGTCAAAGGCTTTGTCATCAACCGCTTCCGTGGCGATATCGCTTTATTGCAGCCGGGGCTGGACTGGCTGGAGCAACGCACCGGCAAGCCAGTGCTGGGGGTGCTGCCTTATGTCACCGACCTGCACCTGGAGGCCGAAGACGGCATCGATGTGCGCCAAGGCGCCAAAAGCGAGCGCGTGCTCAAGGTGATTGTGCCGGTATTGCCGCGCATCAGTAACCATACCGACTTCGACCCGTTGCGCCTGCATCCGCAGGTGGACCTGCAGTTCATTGGCCCGGGCCAACCGATCCCGGCTGCAGACCTGATCATCCTGCCGGGCTCCAAGAGCGTACGCAGTGACCTGGCACAGCTGCGCGAGCGTGGGTGGGGTAAAGCTATCGAGCGGCACCTGCGTTACGGTGGCAAGCTGATCGGGATCTGCGGCGGCCTGCAGATGCTGGGCCGCGAAGTGCATGACCCGCTGGGTCTGGAAGGGGCTCCCGGCTCAAGCGCTGGGCTTGGCCTGCTCGATTACGCCACGGTGCTGGAGGCCCAGAAGCAACTGCGCAACGTTGCCGGTACGCTGAAGCTTGAAGCAGTGCCGGTGGCCGGCTATGAAATTCACGCTGGCGTCACCACCGGGCCGGCCCTCGAACAGCCAGCGGTACAGCTCGCCGATGGCCGCTGCGAGGGTGCTGTGAGCGCCGATGGCCAGATCCTCGCCACCTACCTGCACGGCCTGTTCGAAGGCAGCCAGTCGTGTGCTGCGCTGCTGCGTTGGGCTGGCCTGGAGGAGGTGCAAAGCATCGATTACGAAGCCTTGCGTGAACGCGACATAGAGCGCCTGGCCGACCTGGTGGAAAAACACCTGGACACGGCGCATTTGCGCCAACTGTGTGGGGTAGCCTGACATGCGCAACCTTATTCTCGGCGGGGCCCGTTCCGGGAAGAGTCGCCTGGCCGAACAGCTGGCCAGTGCAAGTGGCCTGCCGGTAACCTACATCGCCACCAGCCAGCCGCTGGATGGTGAAATGAGTGAGCGCGTGTCGCTGCACCGTCAGCGCCGCCCCGCCGATTGGGGGCTGATCGAAGAGCCGTTGGCCCTGGCGGCAGTACTGCGTACCGAAGCGGCCGAAGGGCGCTGCCTGCTGGTGGACTGCCTGACCCTGTGGCTGACCAACCTGCTGATGCTGGAAGACGACCAGCGCCTGGCCGAGGAGCGTGACGCCCTGCTGGCCTGCCTGGAGCAGTTGCCTGGCACCCTCATTCTGGTCAGCAACGAAACTGGCCTGGGCGTCGTGCCCATGGGCGAGCTGACCCGGCGCTATGTCGACCTGGCCGGCTGGCTGCACCAGGCCGTGGCCGAACGCTGCCAGCGCGTGGTGCTGACCGTAGCCGGCCTGCCCCTAATGCTCAAAGGAGCTGCACTATGACTCAAGCCTGGTGGCGTGACGCCTGCCATTCTCTCGACAACGCCGCCATGGATCAGGCTCGTGCCCGTCAGCAACAGCTGACCAAACCTGCTGGCTCACTCGGGCAACTGGAAGGCCTGGCCGTTCAGCTGGCGGGCCTGCAAGGGCGTGAACGGCCAGCCCTGGATCAGGCCGCCATCAGCATTTTCGCGGGTGACCACGGCGTGGTCGAAGAAGGTATCTCGGCCTACCCGCAGGCGGTGACCGGTCAGATGCTGCGCAACTTCGTCGGCGGTGGTGCGGCGATCAGCGTACTGGCGCGCCAGCTGCAGGCCAGCCTTGAGGTGGTCGACCTTGGCACCATCGATCCTCATCTGGAACTGCCCGGTGTGCGCCACCTGCGCCTGGGGGCCGGCACGGCCAACTTCGCCCGCCAGCCAGCGATGACCGAGGGGCAGTTGCACGCAGCCTTGCAGGCAGGCCGCGACAGCGCCCTGCGTGCCGCTGAACAGGGGGCGCAGCTGTTCATTGGCGGCGAGATGGGGATTGGCAACACCACGGCCGCTGCGGCCTTGGCCAGCGTCCTGCTAGGCTGCCCGCCTGCTGAACTCAGCGGCCCGGGCACCGGCCTGGACAACGCTGGCGTGCGGCACAAGGCCGAGGTCATCGAGCGGGCGCTGAACCTGCATGGCCTGCAGGCCGCAGATCCATTGCAGGCACTGGGTTGTGTCGGCGGTTTCGAGATCGCGGCATTGGCCGGGGCTTATATCGGCTGCGCGCAGGCGGGCATCGCCGTGCTGGTGGACGGTTTCATTTGTAGCGTTGCCGCCCTGGTGGCGGTGCGCCTCAACCCGCAGTGCCGGGCGTGGTTGCTGTTTGCCCATCAGGGCGCGGAGCCTGGGCACAAGGCTTTGCTGGATGCGTTGCAGGCCGAACCGCTATTGGCATTGGGCCTGCGCCTGGGCGAGGGCAGTGGTGCTGCGTTGGCCGTGCCGTTGTTGCGCCTGGCCTGTGCGCTGCACGGGCAGATGGCGACCTTTGCCGAGGCCGCCGTGGCGGACCGCCCGGCATGATCCTCGACCTGCTGCGCCACGGCGAAACGGAACAGGGCGGCTTGCGCGGTAGCCTGGACGATGCCCTCACTGACAAGGGCTGGGCGCAGATGCGCAGCGCCGTGGCCGAAGCGGGCCCGTGGCAGGTGCTGGTCAGTTCGCCGCTGCAGCGCTGTGCGCGTTTTGCCGATGAACTGGGTCGGCGGCTGGATTTGACCGTGCAACGCGAAGCAGGTTTGCAAGAGCTGCATTTTGGTGACTGGGAAGGCCGTAGTGCAGCGCAGATCATGGAAGACCAGGCGGATGCCCTGGGGCGCTTTTGGGCAGACCCCTACGCCTGCACCCCGCCCAACGGCGAACCGGTGCAGGCATTCGCCGAGCGGGTGCTGGCCGCTGTCGAGCGTTTGAGCCGCCAGCATGCGGGTAAGCGGGTGCTGCTGGTCACCCATGGCGGGGTGATGCGGTTATTGCTGGCCCGGGCGCGAGGCCTGCCGAAGGAGCAGTTGTTGCAGGTTGAAGTCGGGCACGGGGCGCTGGTGCGGCTGGTGATGGGTGGCGACGGTCAACTGGCCGAGGAACACTGAGATGTTGCCGTTCTGGATCGCCTTGCAGTTTCTCAGCAGCTTGCCCGTGAGCCTGCCGGGCATGCCGGAACCGCGTGAGCTGGGGCGTTCGCTGCTGTTCTACCCGCTGGTCGGGCTGTTGTTCGGGCTGCTGCTGTGGCTGGCCAGCCTTCTGCTGCAGGGTACGCCAGCGCCGCTGCATGCGGCATTGCTGCTGACGTTGTGGGTATTGCTCAGTGGCGCCTTGCACCTGGATGGTCTGGCTGACAGTGCCGACGCCTGGCTGGGTGGTTTCGGCGACCGTGAGCGCACCTTGCAGATCATGAAAGACCCCCGTAGCGGGCCGATTGCCGTGGTCACCCTGGTGCTGGTGCTGTTGCTGAAGTTTTGCGCCTTGTGGGTGTTGGTTGAGCAGGGCATCGGGGCGCAGTTGCTGCTGGCTCCCTTGATCGGCCGGGCGGCGATGTTGGGCCTGTTCCTCTGTACACCCTATGTGCGGCCTGGCGGGTTGGGCCAGGCGTTGGCCGAGCACTTGCCCCGACGTATAGCCGGGTGGGTGCTGCTGGGCAGTGCGCTGTTCTGCCTGGTCTTGGGCGGCTGGGTGGCAGTGCTGGCGCTGGCCATGTTTGCCTGGTTGCGGCACCTCATTTGCCGACGCCTGGGTGGAACTACCGGGGATACAGCTGGCGCGATGCTGGAGTTGCTCGAACTGGTTGTCGTGCTTGGATTGGCGCTAGGCCTTTGAAGTCGGTCGAAATCTAAAAGCCTGGGCGCGTTGTGAAGGCCACTGGCCTGCTGTGGAAGCTGGCTTGCCTGCGAACACGGGCAAAGCCCGTGCCATCGGTGCCTTTGTCTGTGGGGTGGGTGCAGTAACTTCCGGCAACGGTTCGGTAAGTCCTGCAGCTTCTCTGCCAGCGTATCCTCTGCCTCCCCCCATACGACCCGGTAGGCCTCCCGTGCGAAACTGGATCTTTGCCATTCTGTTGATGCTGCCCAACCTCCCAGCCACCGCCGCAGACCTCATGGCGTTCTGGGATGCCCCTCGCCACGGCGGTAACAGCTTCAACCGGCTGCCACCCGATCAAGCCTATTTCGATGCCCTGAAGGGGTATGGCGCCACATGGGTGCGGCTGTCGTACGACAAATGGCAACCGGTACAACGTGATTTCCTGCTCGGCAATGCCGACGCTTATGCAGGCCTGCCCGCCGCCGACCTGGCTACGCTGCGCGCCACCCTTGACCGTGCTCATCAGGCGGGGCTCAAGGTGGTCATTGCCCCACTCTCGCTACCCGGTATGCGCTGGTCGCAAAACAACCAGGGCCAATTCGATGATCGATTGTGGCAAGACAAGCGCTACTGGTCCCAGGCCATGGCCTTCTGGCGAGACATGGCACGTGAACTGAAAGGCCACCCGGCCATTGGCGCCTACAACCTGATCAATGAGCCCGCCCCGGAAAAACTGGGCGGCTTGGCCGAACACGCTGAACCGGGGCAAATGCAGCAGTGGTATGTGCGAGCGCAGGGCACCGCGCGCGATCTGCCGTTGCTGTACCGGCAACTGATAGCGGCCATTCGCGAGCAGGACACTGACACACCGGTCATGGTCGATGCAGGTTGGTTTGCTGCCGCAGACGCCTTCGACTACTGGCCTGCTCCCCTGGAAGACCCGCGAGTGTTGTACAGCGTGCACATGTACGAGCCCTATGCCGCTACCAGTGCGCCCAACATGACGCGCAAGCACCCCATCGCCTATCCGGGCGCCGCACCGTTTGCCGGGCAAACCCAGCAATGGGATGGGGCGCGAGTTGAACGCTACTTGCGCCAGCCGTTGGCATGGGCCGAAGCCATGGGCCTGCCGCGGTCGCGCCTGGTGGTAGGCGAGTTTGGCTGCATGCGCAGGCTATCGGGTTGCCGGCAATACCTTGAAGACGTACTCACCGTGCTGGATCGCAATCAGTTGCATTGGGCTTTCTATAGCTTCCGTGAAGACAACTGGGACGGCATGGACTACGAACTGGGTTCGGCGAAGGTGCCGTGGCGCTACTGGCAGGCGATCGAGCAAGGTACGCCAGACCCATTGCCGCGCACAGCAACGGTTGAGTTCGAGCCTATACGAAAGCGCTTGAACCCGGACTGACACTCATCACCCATTGTGAAATCTCTTGCAACAGTCATGACGCGGGTATATACACGTATCCATGCTGACCAGTGAATGCATCTGTACCCATCTGCGTCGCGCCGCCCGCGGGGTGAGCCGGCATTATGACGAGGCCCTTGCCGGCTTCGGGGTCAATGTCGCGCAGTTTTCCCTGCTAAGGCACCTGCAGCGGCTCGACCGCCCCAGCATCACCACCTTGGCCGAAGCCATGGGCCTGGAGCGCAGTACCCTGGGGCGTAACCTGCGGGTACTGGAGGCGGAAGGGCTGGTGGCCCTGGCCGAAGGCGAGGACCAGCGCAACCGCGTGGTGGTGCTGACTGCGGCCGGGGCGCAGCTGCTGCATGCCGCGCACCCAGCCTGGGAACAAGCCCAGATCGAACTGGTGGAGCGGTTGGGCGCCGGGCAGCGGGATGAACTGGTGCGTTTGCTGGACCAATTGGCCTGAATTGATACGACCATAAGCGGGTATATACCCGTAAAAACCTTGCGATGTGCTGGAGATAACGACAATGACTTCGGTGTGGCGAACCAGCGGGTGGGTACTGGTGGGGGCGGCTTTGATTCTGGCGCTGTCTCTGGGGGTACGGCATGGCTTTGGCCTGTTTCTGGGGCCGATGAGCGCCGATTTTGGCTGGGGGCGTGGGGTATTCGCCTTTGCCATTGCCCTGCAGAACCTGATCTGGGGGCTGGCGCAACCGTTTGCCGGTGCCTTGGCCGACCGTATGGGGGCCGCACGGGTAGTGATCATCGGCGGCATTCTGTACGCCGTCGGTTTGATCCTCATGGGCATGGCAGACTCTGCCTGGTCGTTGTCGCTCAGTGCCGGTTTGCTGATCGGCATCGGCCTGTCCGGCACATCGTTCTCGGTCATCCTCGGCGTGGTCGGGCGTGCGGTGCCGGCCGAGAAGCGCAGCATGGCCATGGGCATTGCCAGCGCGGCCGGTTCCTTTGGCCAGTTCGCCATGCTGCCGGGCACTCTCGGCCTGATCCAGTGGCTGGGGTGGTCCGCAGCGTTGCTGGTGCTGGGCCTGATGGTGGCGTTCATCGTGCCCTTTGTTGGCCTGTTGCGCGACCGCCCGCTGCCCAGCCATGGCACCGAACAGACCCTGGGCCAGGCGCTGCGCGAAGCGTGCTCGCATTCGGGCTTCTGGTTGCTGGCGCTGGGTTTCTTCGTGTGTGGTTTCCAGGTGGTGTTCATTGGCGTGCATCTGCCGGCCTACCTGGTTGACCAACACCTGGCCGCGACCACCGGTACCACGGTGCTGGCGCTGGTCGGCCTGTTCAATATCGTGGGTACTTTCACCGCTGGCTGGCTGGGCGGGCGCATGTCCAAGCCGCGCCTGCTGACCGGGCTGTACCTGCTGCGTGCAGTGGTGATCGTGCTGTTCCTCTGGGCGCCGGTGAGTGCTTTCAGTGCCTATCTGTTCGGCATTGCCATGGGCCTGTTGTGGTTGTCCACGGTCCCGCTGACCAATGGCACCGTGGCTACGGTGTTCGGGGTGCGTAACTTGTCCATGCTCGGCGGTATCGTTTTCCTTTTCCACCAGCTGGGTGCGTTCCTGGGTGGCTGGTTGGGCGGGGTGGTGTATGACCGCACCGGTAGCTATGACCTGGTCTGGCAGATTTCCATCCTGCTCAGTTTGCTGGCCGCTGCCCTGAACTGGCCCGTGCGCGAACGGCCGGTGGCGCGCCTGCAGGCCCAGGCTGTATGAAGCGCTACCTGGGCCGGGGGTTGCTGGCCTTTGGCGCGCTGGCGCTGCTGGTGTTGGCGTGGTGGGGCTGGCACAGGGGCGGGATGGCGTTGATGCAACTGGGCATGAGTGTTTGTTAGGCGCTACCCTGCAAGCTCAAGGGTTGTCTAGCAGGAGAAACGAATCATGCGTGCTCATTGGTTGACAGTGCCGTTGTTGGCCGTGCTTGCCAGCACATCGAGTTGGGCTGCCGATTGCCCGGCGTTGTTGCAAGGCAGCCTGCCGGAATTGCGTGGCAAGGGGCAGATCGACTTGTGCCAGCGCTTTGGCGGGAAGCCTTTGGTGGTGGTTAATACGGCCAGCTATTGTGGTTTTGCACCGCAGTTCGAGGGGCTTCAGTCGACTTACAAGGAATATCACGAGCAAGGTCTGGAAATGCTTGGCGTGCCATCCAATGATTTCAAGCAGGAAGATACCGATAGCGAGAAGACTGCCAAGGTTTGCTATGCCAACTATGGCGTTACCTTCACCATGACCAAGACGCAGGCGGTGCGCGGCAAGGATGCGATACCGCTGTTCGCTGAGTTGGCGAGCCAGAGCAGTGCGCCGAAGTGGAATTTCTACAAGTACGTTGTCGATCGTAAGGGCAAGGTGATCGGTAACTTCTCCAGCCTGACCAAACCGGATGATCCCGAATTCCGCGCAGCCATCGAGAAGGCCATTTCCTCACAGCAGTAATCTCGCTGCTCTTGCTCTTGCTTTGGCTTCTAAGTGCGCGGTAGTTCAGGCAACGCAGATTGCGACTTCAGGAGGCCGAGCGCAGGGCTTGCGGAGGGAGGTGACGGGCATGGATGCCCGTCAAGCGCTGGGCCCCAGGATGGGGCCTGCAGCGCGGTCCTCCCGGGAGCAAGCCCGGAGCGAGGGGACCCCGGAGCGCAGCGCAGGGGCCGGATGATGGGAGCCAGCGTTTTTTGGTTACTTTTTGTCGCGTTTGACAAAAAGTGACCCGCCGTAAGGGCGGAAAGGTGATTTGGCGCCACCTTTGAAAATGAATGTTGACTCATTGTTGATGCCCACACCTGAACGCGAACGCGAACAGCGAACAGCGAACAGCGAAACAGTGCTGGTTTTTAGCTCGCGCATAGGCCATTTGCGATGGCGACACTAACTCACCTTTTCGCCCTTACGGCGAGTCACTTTTTGTCAGGCGCGACAAAAAGTAACCAAAAAACGCTGCGCTCCCATCATCCGGCCCCTACGCTGCGCTCCGGGGTTCCCTCACTGCGGCCTCGCTCCCGGGAGGACCGCGCTGCAGGCCCCATCCTGGGGCCCAGCGCTTGACGGGCATCCATGCCCGTCACCTCCCTCCGCAAGGCCTGCGTTCGGCCTCCTGAAGTCGCGAAGATCAAGATCAAGATCAAGATCAAGATCAAGATCAAGATCAAGATCAAGAGCAAGAGCAAGAGCAAGAGCAAGAGCAAGAGCAAGAGCAAGAGCCGGGGCTCGGCTTTGGGTTACTTCACTTTGCATGCACCGTAATCGCCACCAACCGCACAACCACCGGCCTGACCATCAGCACACAAACGAACGCCACAGGCATCGCCAGTTGATAGGCCTTCAGCACATTGCTCAGGTACTGCGCAGTAACCCCGGCATTCGCCGCAGTGATCACGAAGCACATCAGTAGCGCCATGATCGACGACATGAAAAAGGCAAAAACGTAAGGCGTAGCACCCGGGTGCAATTTGCGTCGGCTGCGCGACTGGGACAGGTTGCTCATGTGAACTCCTGAAAGGTGAGTGGAGCCGCAGGTTAGCAACCCGCCCGGCCGCAGCTGTAGACCAGCTTTACTGAGTTCTTTATAAAGAGATTCTTACGAATCCGAGAGCTCACGCATGGACCTGCTCAACGCCATCCGCAGCTTCATCAAAGTGGTGGAGGCCGGCAGCATCGCCGGCGGCGCCCGTAGCCTGGGCCTTAGCCCGGCAGCGGTCAGCCAGAACCTGGCACGCCTGGAGGGCCATCTGCAGGTGCGCCTGCTCAGTCGTACCACCCGCAGCATGGCACTAACGCCGGCGGGTACGCAGTATTACGAGCGTGTCAGGCATATCGAACGTGACCTGGCTCTGGCCGAGCAGGCCGTCACTACGCCAGACAGTGAACCCCAAGGGCGTCTTTGCATTGCCTCGACGTCCGCTTTTGGCCGCCACGTGCTGGCGCCACTCATCCCCGCATTCAGTCGCCGCTATCCACTGCTTTCGATAGAGTTGGTAACGACTGATCGGCGGGTAAACCACGCCCGTGAAGACGTCGATGTGAGCCTGCGCATTGCCCCGCAACTGGAAGACCAGCTGTTGGCTCGGCACATAGCCCGTATCCCGTTCATTTGCTGCGCCTCGCCCGGTTATTTGCAAAGCGCTGGGGTGCCGGGTTCGCCCGAGGCATTGCGCGATCACCGCTGCCTTGTGTTCCGCTACCCGGTGGATGGGCGGTTTTTACGCTGGGGCTTTATGCGCGACGGGCTGCGTTTTGAAGCGGAGTTCGGCAGCGTGCTGATCAGCGACGACATCGACGCACTGACTCAGATGGCGCTGCACGATGGCGGCATCACCCGCCTGGCTGAGTTCATTGTGCGACCGCATCTGGCCAGCGGTGCACTGGTACCGTTGTTCGAGTACAGCGACAGTGGCCAAGCCTACGCCCAGACCGAACCGATGGATATCTACCTGTGCCTGGCCGACCGTTTTGCCATGACCGCGAAAGTGCGTGTGTTCACGGATTATCTGCGCGAGTGCCTGGGGGACAGTTGGCAGGTACAGGCATGAAAAAACCGCCACGAGGGCGGTTTTTCAGAGGGTACGTACGGATCAGAAGCGGTAGGTGAGGGAGGCACCGATACCGTGGGCGCTGTTCTCGTACTTGGCCTGGTAGCTGCCTTTGGTTGCGCTCACCTGATTGACCTTGGTGTCTTCCTCCCACAGGTAGGAATAGGCCACGTCGATGGTCATGTCGTCGTTCGGGCTCCAGCCGGCACCCAGGCTGAACACCTTGCGGTCGCCAGTCGGGATACGTGGCGAACGGTCGTGGTTGTTGGTCGGCGATTGGTCGACGGTGAAGCCAGTGCGCAGCACCCACTCCTTGTTGACCTTGTACGACGCACCAATGGCGTGGGCCCAGGTGTCATGCCAGTTCTGTTCTTCGGTGATGGTCTGGAACGCCGAACCTGCCAGTGGCGCCGGGACATCGTTCTGCACGGTGATGTCTTTCAGGCGGCTCCAGCGGGTCCAGGTGCTGCCTGCATACAGGGTCCACTGATCGTCCAGTTCATGGGTCACCGAGAGGTCGACCGATTCCGGCGTCTTGATCTTCAGCGTTGCGTCGAACTTGCTGCCGTTGAACGGCCCGATCAGCGGGGTGCTGACGCGGGTCTTGCCCTCGAGCTTGTAGTCGACCATCGAGTGATAGGTGAGGCCGACGCGGGTACGGTCGGTGGCCTGCACCAGGATGCCGATGTTGTAGCCAACGGCGGTATCGTCACCCTTGATTTTCACTTCGCCGTCATTACGGCCCGGCGTGAACGGGTTGATCAGGCTCGAGCCCAGTTCCCCTTCGATGCGGTTGATGGTCGGGCCAAAACCGATCGAGACCTTGTCGTTGAAGGCATAGCTGACCGTCGGCTGGAACGTGACAACCTGTACGTGGCTCTTTTTGCCCCAGTAGCGCGCGGCATCATCGCTGCCATAGTCGGTTACCAGGCCGAACGGTACGTAGACACCGAAGCCGACGCTCCAGTGGTCATCGATCGGCTTGACGTAGTAACCCATGGGTACGCCAACGAAAGGCACCATGTCACCATCGGTTTCCCCCCCGAGGTTGCTGCCACGGCCCGAGATATCGGACTTGGCGATAACGGCGGCGGCGCCCACGGTAGCCTGTTCGCGTTTGAGGCGGGACATGCCGGCCGGGTTGCCAAACACGGTGCTGGCATCATCGGCAGAAGAAGAACGTCCCGCGAAACCTGTCCCCATGCTGCTGATGCTCTGTTCGTTGAGCGCGAAGCCGCTGGCGAGCAGTTGGCTGGAAGCAATTGCAACCGCTACGCCGAGGGAGGTTTTGAGCATTACTTTTTTCATTATTAGAAAACTCCTTGGGATCTCCGGGGCGAAAAGCTACCAACAAATCACGCGCTGCGCTATAGCGGCAATCGCTGAAGATAGAGCGCTTTTGTAGGACAATCCGACCAAAATTCCCTTTTTTCCGGTAATGTTGTAGGACGCTTCTTAAGATGCTTGTGGCAATTTCTGATCTATGCAGGTGTGCCAGGCATGGGTGAAGTCGCGCAAGCGACCTTGGGGATGGAAAATCTGCCGCCAGATCCGCGCCAGCGCTAACAGGTCGTCAGCTGCGGGCAGTGGCGTGCCCTGCTCTTCGACCAGCATCCAGGCAATTGCAGTGGAATAGCGCAGGTTGACGGTGAGTTCCAGATGCGGGCCGCCCAGGAAGGCGTGCTGGCTGGCCAGGCCGCGTACAAGGCTGGCCAGGTCGGGGTCGCGGGCCAGATATTCGTCCCAGAGTGCCCGGTGACGGTGTTCGCCAATGCGGTAAAGGCCGTGCCCGCGCCGGTCATGCAAAGCTGACCCGAGTGCCGACTGGCTGGCGGCTATGCCCAGCAACAAGGCTTCGGCGCTGGCGCAGTGACGGTTCAGGTAGACCAGGGTGGGTCGGATCACATACTGACACAATTCATTCGCCGCAATACCCATGATGCCCTCGAGCAATTAAGGGCCGGACGGGCGCTGGAGCTTGGCAGCTGGTGAAAGATCAGGCCCGCCGGAAGCGGTAAGCACCGCTCGAGTTGAAGTGTAGTGTGATAATCGTGGTGTAAAGAGCTGTTTTTAAATCGATTGCTGCCTGACGTCCCGGGCTATATGCCCTGAGGCAATTACGCCAAGAACGTTCAGGCAGGCTTACAACAGGCCGATTCAGCGCTTGAATACCACGGTATTCGCCGCTCACGCGGTGAGCGATTGACGAGTCCGGGCGATGACCGCCTGCAGCGGTTCGTTCCGGCTGTACTGTTCAGGGTACAGGCGCTCGGTGTGGCAGGCGACGCCGTGTTCGTCTACCAGGGTAAAGCTGAAGCTGCCCTTGCGTGGGGCAACGATAAGGCACTTCAACGGCGAGAAGGCCTGGGAGAGGGTGCCAATGGCAGCCTGAATCTGATGATGAGTTTGCATAATTGTTGGAGGTTCCTGCTTTAAACACGGGGGATATGATCCGTGCATGATAGAAACGTTCCAGTGACGCCATTATTAAGGGACGAACGAACCTGACTGGAACAGGGCAGCCAGAGGGAGCGCAATCAAATGTGGGCGCTTGGGCTGACTGGTAGGTACTTCGGAAGGCAGGCAGCACTCCGGGGCCAAGGTTCTAGGCCGTCGGGTGGAATCCTGATCAATCTGTCACGTGATTCGTGCTTGAGCAGCCTGAGGCTGGCGAAGTGAATCATCGAATGGGCCGTCCTGGTTTCAGCAGCGCACTCTTGGGGGGAGTGGGTCTGCAAGGACGATGTGGCCCGAATTGACTTTCAGCTTGGTACTAACGAGGGGCACCTTACTGGAAAGATTGGCGCTTGGCAAGCCCTACGTTTGTTCAGGTGAGCCGCGCAGTATGGCGCGTAATCGCATTGCTGTGAAGAGGGGCAAACGGCCCGTATCCAGGCTGATGTGCCCATTTCGTGCACGACAATGACGATTAATGGTGCACTTGTTCACATTCGGGTCAGCGGTTGTAACAAGCCGGCAACACGCCTCAACAGCCTCGCCAATGCCTTGACTGGGCGGTTAAGTCAATGAAAAAAAACACTATTTTTAGCTGGTGAAAAAATCGTCAGTTTGAGACAAAGCCCCAATTTACGGGGCTTTGCGGGGTGTGCAAGGGGGTTGTCCACCGAGTTATCCACAGGAACTGTGGATTGTCCCGGGCGCTTGCTCTAGAACGGGCGTGCCAGCATTGCAATCAACTGTCCGACAATCGACATGCCCCGACAGACCAGTTGGTCATCGACTGGAAAACGTCAAGAAAAGATCATTGAAATTTTTTTTCAATCCTTCAGAAATCGACAGGTCATGGCGGAAAAAAAAGAGTAGAGTGGCGCGCTTTTCGAGTTACCAAGCCTGTTGCTCATGAAGTTTCGCGGTAAACACCTCACCAGCCCCGCTGCATCGACGCCTCTTCCCGAACGCTTTTCCTTGAAAGTTGCCTTGTGGCTGCTCGACAGCCCGCGCCTGGGCGACAAGCGGCAGGTCAAACACTTGGCCGGGCGGCTGCTGAAACAGCCGGCGCGTCAGGGCGTGGTGGTGGCACAGAGCCGTTTGGGGCAGATGCTGTGCCGCGATTGCGGCAATGCCCGCGACCGGCGTATTGGCCATGAACTGCTGCGCCAGGCTGCCCGCGCCGGTGATCGGCGAGCACAGCTGGAGTATGCGCGGCTGTGCCAGAACAACGCACCGGACCAGGCGAAGTAATGCTCCGACAAGCCCCGGGCTGATAAGCTGCACTCAATTTGCAACAGCGTGATCGGGGTAAGCATGACAGTGGATCTGGGCAGCATTCTGCTGGGCTTGGTGGCAGGTGCTTTACCTTGCCTGGTGTGGGTCATGCAGGTGCAGCGCCGCCAGGGTGCACGGCAAAGCGAGCAGGCCTTGCTCGAAGAGCGCTTCAACGCAGCACAACTGACCCTGGCTGGCCTGCAGGCCCAGCTGGAGGCCAGCCGCGACGAAGTCAGCGACCTCAGCGAAGCCAATACCGTCAAGCAGGCTCAGATGGCCGCCCAAGGCCGCGAACTGGAGTTGCTGCAGATTGACCGCGACAACGCCCGTGACGCGGCCCACGCCTGGAGCCTGGAGCGCGCCAACCGTGAAGCCGAGTTGCGGCGCCTGGAGGCGCAGGCAGCGCGTCTGGAGGCCGAACTGCGTGAGCAGCAGGAAAGCCATCAGCAGCGCCTGGAAGACCTGCAGGAAGCCCGCGACACCCTGCGCGCCCAGTTTGCCGACATGGCCACCAAAATCTTCGACGAGCGCGAGCAACGCTTCGCCCAGACCAGCCAGCAGCATCTGGGCCAGTTGCTCGACCCGCTCAAGGAGCGCATCCAGTCTTTTGAAAAACGCGTGGAAGAAAGCTATCAGCAGGAAGCCCGCGAACGTTTTTCCCTGGGCAAAGAGCTTGAGCGCCTGCAACAGCTCAACCTGCGCCTGTCCGACGAAGCCACCAACCTGACCCAGGCTCTGAAAGGCCAGAAAACCCAAGGCAACTGGGGCGAGCTGATCCTTGAGCGGGTGCTGGAGCATGCCGGCCTGGAAAAAGGCCGTGAATACCAGACCCAGGTCAGCCTCAAGAGCGCCGACGGCGAGCGTTTCCAGCCCGATGTGCTGATCATGTTACCCGGCGACAAACAGGTGGTGGTGGATGCCAAGGTCAGCCTCACGGCGTACCAGCAGTTTGTCGCCAGCAATGATGAGGCCGCGCTCAAGCAGCATGTCCAGTCGCTGCGCAGCCACGTCAAAGGTTTGTCGAGCAAGGACTACAACCGCCTCGAAGGCCTGCACAGCCTGGATTTCGTGCTGCTGTTCGTGCCCATCGAGGCGGCCTTCTCTGCGGCCTTGCAGGCCGAGCCGAACCTGTTCCAGGAAGCCTTCGACCGGCATATCGTGATTGTCAGCCCCACCACCCTGCTGGCTACCCTGCGGGTGATCGACAGCCTGTGGAAACAGGAGCGACAGGGCCAGAATGCCCGGGAAATTGCCGAGCGCGCCGGCTGGCTGTACGACAAGTTCGTGCTGTTCATCCAGGACCTGGATGAGCTGGGCAGCCGGCTGCAGCAGGTGGACAAGGCCTATGCGGCGGCCCGTAACAAACTGTGCGAGGGGCGCGGCAACATGGTCAGCCGCAGCGAACAGCTGAAGCTGCTGGGCGCCCGCGCCAGCAAGAGCCTGCCGGCAGACTTGCTGGAGCGGGCGCTGTCCGATGAGGTGCCGGATGCAGCGGTTACTGAACCTGGCTCAGATGGCGGTTGAGCATGGCGCGCAGGGCCGCCGGCTTGACCGGTTTGGCCAGGTAATCCAGGCCTGAGGCATGCACCATGGCGATGGTTTCCTTGCTGCCGTCGGCGCTGATCACCACGCCTGGCACCGGCTCGCCCAGGCGCGCACGTAGCCAGCCCATCAGCCCGGTACCGGTCTCGCCGTCATCCAGGTGGTAGTCCACCAGCGCCAGATGGGGGCGCATGCCCTTTGCCAGCAGGGCTTCGCATTCGGCCTGGTTGCGCGCGGTCCATACCTGGCAGCCCCAGCGGCTGAGCAGGCTGTTCATGCCAATCAGGATGCTGTCTTCGTTGTCCACGCACAGCACTTGCAGCCCCGCCAGTGGCTGGCCGCCCTGTTGTTCTGCGGGGGCGCTTGGCGCCGGAGCGGCCTGGCGGGCAATCGGCACGCTGACGCGGAACACCGTGCCCTTGCCCGGCCACGAGCGCACTTGCAGCGGGTGCCCCAGCACCCGGCACAGGCCGTCGGCAATCGCCAGGCCCAGGCCCAGGCCTTTTTCGGCGCGTGTCTGGTGGCTGTCCAGGCGCTTGAACTCCTGGAAGATCACTTGCAGCTTGTCGTCGGCGATGCCCGGGCCACGGTCCCACACCTCCAGCCACAGCCGCTCGCCCTGGCGGCGCGCGCCCAGCAGGATCGGGCTCTTGCCGTAGCGCAGGGCATTGGTAAGGAAGTTCTGCAGTACCCGACGCAACAGCTTCATGTCGCTGTCTACCCGCAGCCGGCTGCCACGCAGGCGGAACTCCAGGCCTTTCTCGGCCGCCAGTACCTTGAACTCGGCACCCAGCGTGTCGAACAGTTCGTTGAGGGCGAAGGGCTTGGCGTCAGGGGTGATCTTGCCGTTTTCAAGGCGCGAGATGTCCAGCAGGTCGCTGATCAGCTCTTCGGCCGAGCGCAGCGAACTGTCCATGTGCTGTACCAATTGCTGGGCCTCTTCGTTCATGCCCTCGGCCTGCTGCGACAAGGCGGCGGAGAACAGCCGAGCGGCGTTCAGGGGTTGCATCAGGTCATGGCTGACCGCCGCCAGGAAACGGGTCTTGGACTTGCTTACCGCTTCGGCCTGGCTCTTGGCTTCGGACAACGCCTGGTTCAGTTGCGACAGTTCGTGGGTGCGCTCGGCCACCCGTTGTTCCAGGCCTTCGTTGGCATCGCGCAGGGCCTGCTCGGCCTCACGGAACGGGGTGATGTCGGTGAAACTCATGACGAAGCCGCCCCCCGGCATCGGGTTACCGATCAGCTCGATCACCCGGCCATTGGGGAACAGCCGTTCGGAAGAATGCGCGCGGCCTTGGCGCATCCAGTGCAGGCGCCGCGCCACATGCACCTGTGCTTCGCCTGGGCCGCACAGGCCACGCTCGGCGTTGTAGCGGATGATGTCGGCAATCGGCCGGCCCACGCTGATCAGCCCGTCGGGGTAGTTGAACAGCTCCAGGTAGCGACGGTTCCAGGCCACCAGGTGCAGGTTCTGGTCGACCACGCTGATGCCCTGGTTGATGTTTTCGATGGCGCCCTGCAGCAACGCGCGGTTGAACTGCAGTACCTCGCTGGCTTCGTCGGCGATGCGTACCACGTCTTCCAGCTGCATGTCGCGGCCTTCGATGGCCGCCTTGACCACGGCGCGGGTCGACGAGGTTCCGAGCACCCCGGCCAGTAGGCGCTCGGTGTGCTCGATCCAGTCGCCGTCGGCATTCTGGTTGGGGTTGAAGCCCTTGCCCTGGCGGTAGGCGAAGCGGATGAAGCTCTGCCGGGCGCGCTCCTCGCCAACAAAACGCGACGCCAGGGTCAGCAGGTCGTCGATCTGCACCGCCAGCAATGGCTTGCTGCTGGGGCGGGCGCTGGTCTGCTGGCCGATGAAGCGGCCGGCTTGCCAGTGTTCGGAAACCCGTGTACGCGACAGTACCGAGACCCAGGCGAACAGGGTGAAGTTGCCCGCCAGGGAAAGCACCACCCCTTGTGTCAGCGGGCTTATTGGCAGGCCCAGTGGGTTGCCATGCAGCCAGGCCAGCCCCGGGAACAGCTGCAGCGGCCAGCCCAGGCTATGCGCGGCAATCGGCAGCACCAAGGTGTAGAACCACAGGAAGATGCCTGCCGCGAGGCCGGCGAACACGCCGCGGCGGTTGGCCTGCTTCCAGTACAGCGCGCCGAGCATGGCCGGGGTGAGCTGGGTGACGGCGGCAAAGGCGATCTGGCCGATGGTCGCCAGGCTGGCGGTAGAGCCCAGCAGGCGATAGCTGACGTAGGCCAGCAGCAGGATCACCACAATGGTTACCCGGCGCACCGAGAGCATCCAGTGGCGGAAGGCCTCGAACGGCCGCTCGGCGTTGTTGCGGCGCAGCAGCCAGGGCAGCAACATGTCGTTGGAGACCATGGTCGACAGCGCCACCGCCTCGACGATGACCATGCCGGTGGCTGCCGAAGCGCCGCCAATGAACGCCAGCAGGGCCAGGCTCGGGTGCGCCTCGGCCAACGGCAGGCTGATGACGAACGAGTCGGAAATCACCGTGCCCGGCAGCAGCATCTGCCCGGCCAGGGCAATCGGCACCACGAACAGCGCGGCCAGCGCCAGGTACATCGGAAACACCCAGCGCGCCAGGCGCATGTCCTGGGGTTCGATGTTCTCTACCACGGTGACGTGGAACTGCCTGGGCAGGCAGATGATCGCCATCATCGCCACCGCGGTTTGCACCACCATCGACGGCCAGTTGACGGTTTCTTGCCAATAGGCCTGCAAGTGGATCGACTGGCGTGCCTGGCTGAACAGGTCGTCGAAGCCGTCATACAGGTTGAACACCACGAAAATGCCCACGGCCAGGAAGGCCAGCAACTTGATCAGCGATTCGAAGGCAATCGCCAGCACCATGCCACGGTGGTGTTCGGTCACGTCCAGGCTGCGGGTGCCGAACACGATGGCGAACAGTGCCAGCACCAGGGACACCACCAGCGCGGTGTCCTGCACGCGGGTGCCGGTGGCGTCCGCGTTGGCCCCGATCAGCAGGTTGACCCCCAGCACGATGCCTTTGAGCTGCAGGGCAATGTACGGCAACACGCCGACCAGGCAGATCAGCGCCACCACCACCGCCAGGGTTTGCGACTTGCCATAGCGTGCGGCGATGAAGTCGGCGATTGAGGTAATGTTCTGCTGTTTGCTGATCAGCACCATCTTCTGCAGCACCCAGGGCGCGAAGATCAGCAGCAGCACCGGGCCCAGGTAGATCGGCAGGAATGCCCAAAGCTGTTCGGCGGCCTGGCCGACGGCGCCGAAGAAGGTCCAGCTGGTGCAGTAAACGGCCAGCGACAAACTGTACACCCAGGCACGCAGCTTCGGCGGCAACGGCGTGCTGCGGCGGTCGCCGTAAAAGGCGATGGCGAACATGACGGCCATATAGGCCAGGGCGACCACGGCGATCAGCCCGCTGGACAACGACATGAAAACTCCGAAGCAAAAAAGATAACGCGGTCCCGATCAACCAGTCTGGCACGCAGGTGCAGCTTCGTCAGCGCAGACCATGGTTGTAGGCGAGAGCTTGCTCGCGATTGATCTGAAACAAAACATCATTTTTTTCGGGTGCCCAACCCGTAAAACACCCCCGCCAGCAACACCGACAACACCAGCAGGTAGAAAATTGCCCCCGGCCAAAGGTGCACCAGGGCAAACCCCACCATCACCGGCCCCAGCGCCGCCCCGAGGTTGGACAGGTTCTGCGCGCCGTAATACACCCCGCGCAAGTGCTCCGGCGCGATCAGGTCGATGAACATGTATTCGGCAGGGATCACGATGATCTCGCCCAGGGTGAACACCAGCATCGCCAGGCACCACGCCAGCACCGAGCCTGCCAGCGAAAAGCCCAGCAGCCCGGCGATGAACAGGGCCATGCCGGCCAGCAACCAGGGCATCAGGTGCTGGCGGCTGATGCGCCGGCCAATCAGGTACTGCAGGGCAATCACCGTCACTGCGTTGGTGGTGACCAGGTAGCCGACCAGCCGCGCCGCCTCCGTCGGGCTGCTGGTGACCACCAGGTACTGCGACAGGTAGGCGGTGAATTGGCCGAACACCACCGCGCTGAGCACCCCGCCCAAGGTGAAATACACCAGCCGGCGGTCACGCGCCAGCCCCAGCGCCACCTGGCCGAAGCCGGCCGCAGGCTTGTCCGGTGCGCTCGCCTGCAGGTCACGGTCGCCAAGGCGCCAGTAGGCCAGGCACATGCCCAGGCCTAGCAGGGCCGAGGCGATGAACGGCATGTGGTCGTCCAGTTCCAGCATGGCGACCCCCAGCAGCGGGCCGGCGGCGTAGCCGACGTTGCTGAGGGTGTACTTGATGGCGAACACCTCGGCCCGCGCTTCCACTGGCAGCAAGGCACAGAAGCCTGCCTTGGC
Organism: Pseudomonas sp. PvP089; assembly: GCF_017875165.1. Classification (NCBI taxonomy): domain Bacteria; kingdom Pseudomonadati; phylum Pseudomonadota; class Gammaproteobacteria; order Pseudomonadales; family Pseudomonadaceae; genus Pseudomonas; species Pseudomonas sp. PvP089. The sequence goes on along the minus strand of NZ_JAGGME010000001.1, from coordinate 5,009,099 downwards.
GGCGATGTCGACCACTGCAAGCGCCAGGTTGATCAGCACCAGGCACAAAAAGAACAATAGCGCCGATTCACTGACGACCGCGGCGACGAAGGCCAGGGCGAACAGCAGGGTGCTGGCGCTGACCAGCGTGTGGTTGCGCACGGTGTCGACCAGGTGGCCACCATACAGGCTCAGCAGCGAGGCGATGATCAGCGCGCCACCGATCAGCAGGCCGATCTGGCTGATCTGCAGCTGGAAGTTGTCGGCCAGGTACACCACCAGGTAGGGCAGGGTGAGGGCGCGGGCGACAGTGAGGGTGAACGTGGTCAGCAGCAGCAGGCGTACGGTGTGCGGGTAGCGTTTCAGGGCAGCTAGCATTACCACGTCCTTGTTGTTCTGGTTTGCCGGGCACAAGCATAAGCCACATGTGGCCTCGGCAGGAGTGCCCCGGCTGCTTCTGCAAAAAGCGTGTAGGCTTGCCAGCCAAGGCATTTGCCATGCAGATTTGTGGCCTGACGTGCCCGGCGCGCCTCCAATTGAAAAGCCCTCAGGACCAAGGACGATGAGTCACTCCTCGCAATTCACCTTGCTCGGCAAGCGGCGCTTCCTGCCGTTTTTCATCACCCAGTCGCTGGGTGCCTTCAACGACAACCTGTTCAAACAATCGCTGATCCTCGCGATCCTGTTCAAGCTCAGCCTTGGTGACGGTGACCGTTCGATCTGGGTCAACCTGTGCGCCTTGCTGTTCATTCTGCCGTTCTTTCTGTTCTCGGCGCTGGGCGGGCAGTTTGGTGAGAAGTTCGCCAAGGACGCGCTTATCCGTGCGATCAAGCTGGCCGAGATCGTCATCATGGCAATCGGTGCGCTCGGTTTCATCACCAACCACCTGGCGCTGATGCTGGTGGCGCTGTTCGGCATGGGAACCCACTCGGCGCTGTTCGGCCCGGTGAAGTACTCGATCCTGCCGCAGGCCCTGCGCGAGCAGGAGTTGGTCGGCGGCAACGGGCTGGTGGAAACCGGCACGTTCCTCGCCATCCTTGCCGGCACCATCGGTGCCGGGGTCATGATGTCGGCCGACAGCTATGCCACGGTAGTGGCCGGCGGTGTGGTTGGCACTGCGGTGCTCGGCTACCTGGCCAGCCGCTGGATCCCGCGGGCCGCTGCCGCCTCGCCGAACATGCCGCTGGACTGGAACATCTTCAGGCAATCGTGGGCAATTCTGCGCATGGGCCTGGGGCAGCCGCCCGCTGTGTCGCGCTCGATCGTGGGTAACTCGTGGTTCTGGTTTGTCGGGGCCATCTACCTCACGCAGATCCCGGCCTATGCCAAAGACTGGCTGCACGGCGATGGCACGGTGGTGACCTTGGTGCTGACGCTGTTCTCGGTGGGCATCGCCTTGGGTTCGTTGCTATGCGAACGGCTTAGCGGGCGCAAGGTGGAGATCGGCCTGGTGCCGTTCGGCTCGTTCGGCCTGACCCTGTTCGGCCTGCTTTGGTGGTGGCACTCCGGCGATGTGCCGGTAGCAGCGGCGCCGCACGACTGGCTGGCGCTGCTGGGCATGGGCCAGGCCTGGTGGATCCTGCTGTCGATCGTCGGCCTGGGCGTGTTCGGTGGCTTCTACATTGTGCCGCTGTATGCGCTGATTCAGGCCCGCACGGCCGAAGACCAGCGCGCCCGGGTGATTGCGGCCAACAACATCCTCAATGCCTTGTTCATGGTGGTGTCGGCGGTGCTTACCATCATCCTGATGGGGCTTGCCGAGCTGAGCATCCCGCAGCTGTTCCTGGTGGTGTCGCTGCTTAATATCGCGGTCAACGCCTACATCTTCAGGATCGTGCCCGAGTTCACCATGCGCTTCCTGATCTGGCTGCTCAGCCATTCGATGTACCGCGTGCAGCACCGCGACCTTGAGCGCATCCCCGACGAAGGCGCGGCGCTGCTGGTGTGCAACCACGTGTCGTTCGTTGATGCATTGCTGCTGGGCGGAGCAATTCGCCGGCCGATCCGCTTTGTGATGTATTACAAGATCTACAACCTGCCAGTGCTCAACTTCGTGTTCCGCACCGCAGGCGCCATCCCGATTGCCGGGCGCAGTGAAGACCCCGCCACCTACGAGCGGGCCTTCGCACGCATTGCCGGGTACCTGGCTGCTGGTGAGCTGGTGTGCATCTTCCCGGAGGGCAAGTTGACCGGCGATGGCGAGATCGATGTGTTCAAAGGCGGCGTCAAGCGCATCCTCGAAGAAACGCCGGTGCCGGTGATTCCGCTGGCTTTGCAGGGGTTGTGGGGCAGTTTCTTCAGCCGTGACCCGGCCAAAGGCTTTTTCAGGCGCCTGTGGTCGCGGGTAACCATTGTGGCGGGCGCTGCCATCCCGGTGGAGGCAGCGCAGCCTGAGCTGTTGCGCGAGCAGGTCAGCCGCCTGCGCGGTGACCTGCGCTAGCCAGGCAGGGTCAGCTGGCGCTGACTTTCAGGCCGACAAGGCCGCAGACGATCAGCGCCACACTGACCAGACGTACCAAGGCCATGGACTCGCCGAACAGGATGATCCCGGCGATGACAGTGCCGACTGCGCCAACACCGGTCCAGATGGCATAGGCGGTGCCCAGCGGCAGTTCTTTCATGGCCAGGCCGAGCAAGCCCAGGCTGATGACCATGGCGCCGACCGTGAGTACGGTGGGAATCGGTTTACTGAAGCCGTCCGTGTATTTCAGGCCCACGGCCCAGCCGACCTCGAACAGGCCGGCGAAGAACAGGATGATCCAGGACATGTGAGTGTCTCCATCGTTTAAATGATGGGGCCGTCCCCGGAATGGTCACGCGGTGCGTCGTGAGGCCGTCCTCACCGTGGGCACTATGGTGCACACCTGCAGGTTTCAGGGCAAGCCTGTGCCGGCCTCTTCGCGGGTAAACCCGCTCCCACAGGGACCGTATAGGTATCAAGCCTTGCGCAGCACCTGTGGGAGCGGGTGTACCCGCGAAGAGGCCCGCACAGGCAGACATCAATGCTTGGCCGGTTCGATCCCTTCAGCCTCAGTCTCAGGCTCATCCATGCGCCGGAACCAGGTCGACAACAACGCCCCGGAAATATTGTGCCAAACGCTGAACAAAGCACTCGGCACCCCCGCCAGTGGCGAAAAGTGCGCCGCCGCCAGTGCCGCCCCCAGCCCGGAGTTCTGCATGCCCACCTCCAGCGCCAGCGACTTGCGCTGGGCCAGCGGCAGTTTGCACAGCTTGCCGGTCAGGTACCCCAGCAAATAGCCGAAGCTGTTGTGCAGCATCACCACCGCCATGATCAGCAGCCCCGACTCGGCGATTTTCGCTTGGCTGGCAGCCACCACCGCGCACACGATCATCACAATGCTCACCACCGACACCAGCGGCAGTACCTGCACCGCCGCCTGAACCCGGGCACCGAGCAGGCGCTGGGCCAGCACGCCGAGCACGATCGGCAGCATCACCAACTGCAAGATCGACCAGAACATGTCCATGAAGGACACCGGCAACCAGGCCGACGCCAGGAACCAGATCAGCGCCGGGGTCAGCAGCGGTGCCAGCAGGGTGGTTACTGCCGCGATCGCCACTGCCAGCGCCAGGTCTCCGCGGGACAGCCACACCATCACGTTGGATGCCGTGCCGCTCGGGCAGCAGCCGACCAGGATCACGCCCACGGCAATTTCCGGCGGCAGGTGGAACAGCTGGCACAGCAGCCAGGCCATGCCGGGCATGATCACGAAGTGCGCGACGACCCCCAGCATCACCCGCCACGGCTGGCGGGCGAGGGCGGCGAAGTCGTCGAGCTTGAGGGTCAGCCCCATGCCGAACATCACCAGCCCCAGCAGCGGCACAATGGCGACCTTCAGGGCGATGAACCATTGCGGTTGCAGAAAGGCCAGCACGGCAAACACCAGCACCCACAGGGCGAAGGTATTGCCGACAAAGCGGCTTAAGGCGGCGAGGGCGCGCATGGGGCAATTCCTTTCTTTTTATAGCACTATGAATCTTACTGGCCCCTTCGCGGGACAAGCCCGCTCCCACAGGTACATCACAGCCTTCAGGCATTGTGATGTACCTGTGGGAGCGGGCTTGCCCCGCGAAGGGGCCGATACTGGCTGAAGTTGTGCGTCAGGCCAGCACCAGTCCTTCAAACCACCTCAGACCCCTTGCGGAATTTCCTCCCCACCCAGCGCTTCGAACAGCGCCGGCAGGAATTCGGTAAAGGTCATCATCATCAGCAGGAAGCTGGCATCGAACTGCTGCGCCGCCTCATCACCACCGTCCTGCTCGGCCTGCTCCTGCAGCAGCTCTTCGAACTTCAGGCGCTTGATTACCATTTTATCGTCCAGAATGAACGACAGCTTGTCTTGCCAGGCCAGGGCCAGCTGGGTTACCACCTTGCCAGTGCTCAGGTGCAGCTGAATCTCCTCGCCGGTCAGGTCCTGGCGCTTGCAACGCACGATGCCGCCGTCTTCGGCGGTGTCACGCAGTTCGCACTCGTCCAGTACATAGAAGCCTTCGGCGGTTTGCTGCGTTTTTACCCAGTCGGTCATGGTGGCGGTTGGCGCAACCTTCACCGTGGCCGGGCGCACCGGCAGCGAGCCCATCACTTCACGCAGGGTGGACAGCAGGTCTTCGGCACGCTTGGCACTCGCCGAGTTGACCAGGATCACACCCAGACGCGGGGCGATGGCGGCGAAGATCATCGAGCGGCGGATGAACGCACGCGGCAGGAAGGCCTGGATGATTTCGTCCTTGATCTGGTCGCGTTCTTTTTTATAGACCTTGCGCATCTGCTCGGTCTCGATCTCTTCGACCTTTTCCTTGACCGCGTCGTTGACCACGCTGCCAGGCAGGATGCGTTCTTCCTTGCGGGCGGCAATCAGCAGGAACTCGCCGCTGACATGCACCAGAGGAGCGTCTTCGCCTTTGCCGAACGGCGCGACGAAACCATAGGTGGTCAGCTCCTGGCTGGCGCAGGGGCGGGCCGGCTTGCTGGCCAGTGCGGCTTCCAGCGCTTCAGGCTCGAACGGGACTTCCTGGGTCAGGCGGTAGGTCAGCAGGTTCTTGAACCACATGAGGGGTAACTCTCCTTAATGCATAAGGCGGGCATTATTCTCCGAGCGGAGCTCTGAGGCCAACCCTGTCAGAGGGCCAGCAGTGGCTTATGCATAAAAGAAACAACCGGCAACGCTAGGTCTTTGAAAGGCATGAGGTTTTTTTTAAAAAAAGTTTAAAAAGTGCTTGCCAGGGTGCGGGGTCGTCCGTAGAATGCGCGCCACACCGAGACGAAGGGTGATTAGCTCAGCCGGGAGAGCATCTGCCTTACAAGCAGAGGGTCGGCGGTTCGATCCCGTCATCACCCACCACTCGATGTATAGCGCAGCGGTAGTTCAGTCGGTTAGAATACCGGCCTGTCACGCCGGGGGTCGCGGGTTCGAGTCCCGTCCGCTGCGCCATATTCCACTTCCAGGGCCCACTGAACACCCGGAAGTAACAGAGAAAGCGACCTTAGGGTCGCTTTTTTTGTGCCTGAATTCTGGTGTTGGCGCGAAGTTTGAAAAAACTTCGATAAGTGCTTGCCAGAGCGCAAAGTCGCCCGTAGAATGCGCGCCACACCGAGAGACATGGGTGATTAGCTCAGCCGGGAGAGCATCTGCCTTACAAGCAGAGGGTCGGCGGTTCGATCCCGTCATCACCCACCACTCGATGTATAGCGCAGCGGTAGTTCAGTCGGTTAGAATACCGGCCTGTCACGCCGGGGGTCGCGGGTTCGAGTCCCGTCCGCTGCGCCATATTCCACTTCCAGGGCCCACTGAACACCCGGAAGTAACAAAGAAAGCGACCTGAAGGTCGCTTTTTTTGTGTCTGCGATTTCAGCTACGGCGCTCTTCTTCCCGCAACGTCAGCACCTCAAACCCCTCCTCAGTCACCGCCACGGTATGCTCCCACTGCGCTGACAGGCTGTGGTCACGGGTAATCACCGTCCAGCCATCCTTCAATGTGCGCGTTCCGCGTCCACCCTGGTTGATCATCGGCTCGATGGTGAACACCATCCCCGGTTTCAGCTTCATGCCCATGCCACGCTGGCCAACGTGCAGTACTTCAGGCCCTTCATGCATCTGCTGGCCGATACCATGCCCGCAATACTCGCGGACCACGCTGTAGCCCGCCGCCTCGGCATGGGCCTGGACGGCATGGCCGATATCGCCCAGCGTAGCCCCGGGGCGCACCTGCTCAATGCCCTTCCACAGCGCGTCATAGGTGGTGTCGACCAACCGCCGGGCTTCATCGCTGATCTTGCCGATGCTGTACATCTTCGACGAATCGGCAATATAGCCGCCCTGTTCGAGGGTGATGTCCACGTTGATGATCGAGCCTTCCTTCAATACTTCATCGACCTTGGGCATGCCGTGGCACACCACGTGGTCCACCGAGGTATTGAGCGAGTAGGGGAAACCGTACTGGCCCTTGCTCGCTGGCCGCGCCTTGAGCGTGTCGACGATGAACGCTTCGGCGCGGTCGTTGATCTGCATGGTGGTCACACCGGGGCCGATGAAGCGGTCGAGGTCGGCGAACACTTGGGCCAGCAGCTGGCCGGCGCGGCGCATCAGGTCGAGTTGGGCGGGGGATTTGAGGATCACCTGGGACATGGGGGGAGGGTAGTTGCTCATGCTGGAATTTGCCCCAGCATAGCGCCAGCGGGTACCGGCTTGCCACCGCATGGTGCACAGCCTGTGCCGGCCCTTTCGCGTGCACGCCCGCCCCACAGGTACGGCACGCCCCTCAGGCCTTGCGATAGCCCTGTGGGAGCGGGCGTGCCCGCAAAAGGCCGGTATGGCTGGCCCATAAATTGCTGATCTCCCTTCATCCCGGGCTATCAACGTCGACAGCCCATAAAAACTCACGACAAAGGCGCCGTGTTGCCCCACTTGCTCAGCAAGGCGGGGCAGCCGGCGCCTTTTTGCGTTTTTCAACAGGAGCCCGCCCATGGCCAATAGCGAAGTACGCAGCGTCTGCCCCTATTGCGGCGTTGGCTGCGGCATCGTCATGAGCGTTGCCGATGGCAAAGTCGTCAAGGTCAGTGGCGACAAGCAGCACCCCAGCAACTTTGGCCGGCTGTGCACCAAAGGCCTGACCGCGCACCTGCCGCTGACGGCCGCCGGCCGCCTCGAAGACGCCTATGTGCGCCAGCAGCGCAGCCAGCAGCCGGCGCGCACTGGCATGGACCAGGCTATCGCCGACGCAGGCAAACGCCTGCGCGGCATCATTGACCAGCATGGCCCCGACGCTGTGGCGCTTTACGTGTCGGGGCAGATGTCGCTGGAAGCTCAATACCTGGCCAACAAGTTGGCCAAAGGCTTTATCCGTACCCGCCACATCGAGTCCAACTCGCGCCTGTGCATGGCCAGCGCCGGCAGTGGCTACAAGCTGTCGCTCGGCGCCGATGGCCCACCTGGCAGTTATCAGGACTTCGAGCACGCCGACGTGTTCCTGGTGATCGGCGCCAACATGGCCGACTGCCACCCGATCCTGTTCCTGCGCCTGCTCGACCGGGTCAAGGCCGGCGCCAGGCTGATCGTGGTCGACCCGCGGCGCAGCGCCACCGCCGACAAGGCCGACCTGTTCCTGCAGGTACGCCCCGGCACTGACATGGCCTTGCTCAACGGCCTGTTGCACCTGCTACACCGTAATGGCCACACCCACCGCGACTTCATTGCCCGCCACACCGAAGGCTGGGACGAACTGCCAGCCTTCCTCGATGACTACAGCCCGGAGCGCGTGGCGGCCATCACCGGGTTGGCCGTGGGCGACATCATCAAGGCCGCCGAATGGATCGGCAGTGCCAACGACTGGATGAGCTGCTGGACCATGGGCCTGAACCAAAGCATCCACGGTACCTGGCACACCAACGCCATCTGCAACCTGCACCTGGCCACGGGCGCCATCTGCCGCCCCGGTAGCGGGCCGTTCTCGCTGACCGGCCAGCCCAACGCCATGGGCGGCCGTGAAATGGGCTACATGGGGCCCGGCTTGCCAGGCCAGCGCTCGGCGTTGGTGGAGGGCGACCGCGCGTTTGTCGAGCAGCAGTGGCAACTGGCACCCGGCAGCCTGCGCAGTGAAGGCGGCGAGGGCACGGTGGCACTGTTCGAGCAGATGAACGCGGGTGAAGTGAAAGCGTGCTGGATCATCTGCAGCAACCCGGTGGCCAGCGTCGCCAACCGTCAGCAGGTGATCGATGGCCTGTGCCAGGCCGAGTTGGTGATTACCCAGGATGCCTTCCTCGACACCGAAACCAACCGCTACGCCGACATCGTGCTGCCGGCCGCGCTGTGGGCCGAAGGCGAGGGTGTAATGATAAACAGCGAACGCAACCTTACCCTGATGCCGCGCGCCGTCGAGCCGCCCGGGCAAAGCCTGCCCGACTGGCAGATCATCGCCCGGGTGGCCTGCGCCATGGGCTACGCCGAAGCCTTCGACTACCCCGATGCCGAAGCGGTGTATGAAGAAATCCGCCATTTCCATAACCCCGCAACGGGCTACGATCTGCGCGGCATCGGTTACGCCGAGCTGCGCCGGCAACCACACCAGTGGCCTTGTGCACCCGGCCATGGCAGCGACCGCAGCCCATTGCGCTACCTGAACGACGGCAGCAGCCAGGCGCTGCTGCACGATGCCCAGGGCGATCGCCCGGCGCTGGCCTTTCCTACCGCCAGTGGCAAGGCGCGTTTCTTCGCCAGGCCCTGGTTGCCGGCAGCAGAATTGCCGGATGACGACTACCCCATGGTGCTGAACACCGGCCGTGTGCAGCACCAGTGGCACACCCTGACCAAGACCGGCAAGGTGCCGGCGCTGAACAAGCTGGAGCCTGGCCCTTTCGTCGAGGTCCACCCCGACGACGCCGCACGCCTGGGCATAGCTGAAAAAGACCAGGTCGCCATCCGCTCGCGGCGCGGGCAAGCCGTGCTACCGGTGCGAATCAGCGACCGGGTGCTGCCAGGCAACTGCTTTGCGCCGTTTCACTGGAACGACCTGGTCGGTGAGCAACTGGCAATCAATGCCGTGACCTGCGATGCGGTCGATCCACTGTCGCTACAGCCGGCTTTCAAATACTGCGCCGTCGCCCTGCAGCGGGTCGCCGGCGAGCGTATCGACGCCCTTGAGCTGCACACTGCCATTCTGGAGCCAGTCCGCATGCCCACTGCCACCCTGTCCCGTCTGCTTGGCCTGGACACCCTGCCAGCCCCGGTGCTGGCAGAAGAAGAGCGCCATTACCTGCAGGGTTTCCTGCTGGGCCTGGAGCAGGCCCGCGCCGAGGGCGTGCCAAGCCTGCCGGCCAGTGCGCCACTGGCAGGCAACCGCCGGCTGTTTATCGACGGCTTGCTGGCCGGGCTGTTCGCTCAGCCGGCGGCGCTGCCCGTTGCAGCGTTGGTGGCCCCACGGCACCAAGTGTTGTGGGCCTCGCAGACCGGTAACGGCGAGCTGCTGGCCGAGCGTTGTGCCGAACACCTGCGCGGTGCCGGCCTTGATGTGCAGCTCAGTTGCATGGAGGCGGTCAGCCCAAGCCAACTGCAGGGCGCGGCCAGCGTGGTGCTGATCACCAGCACCTTTGGCGATGGTGACGCGCCCGACAGCGCGGCGGCATTCTGGCAGGCCTTGCAGGGCGAGGAGGGCGCCTGTTGTGCCGAGCTGCCCTATGCCGTGCTGGCCTTGGGCGACTCCAGTTACGACCAGTTCTGCGGCTTTGGCCGCAAGCTTGACCAACGCCTGGCCGAACTGGGTGGGCGTCGCCTGCTGCAACGGGTGGACTGCGAGCCGGACTTTGACGCAGCGTTCGCGGGGTGGCTAGAAGCCTTGCTGCCCACGCTGGGCAGTGCCGCTGCACCGCAGCCGGCGAGCCACCCCGTACCCATGCCGGCCTACAGCAAACAGCAACCCTGGGCTGCCACCTTGCTGGAAAACCACCTGCTCAACGGCCCCGGTGCCAGCAAGGAAACTCGGCAACTGGTGTTCGACCTGAGCGGTAGCGGCTTCAGGTATGCCCCCGGCGATGCCCTGGGCGTGTGGCCGCGCAATTGCCCGGCCCTGGTCGACGAACTGCTGGCGCTGATGCAGCTCGATGGCCAGACGCTGGTCGAGCTCAAGGGCCAGCCTGCCATGCCCCTGGCCGAAGCCCTGCAAACGCACCTGGAGATCGCCAAGGTCACCGGTCAGCAACTGCAGGCCTTCGCTGGCAGTAGCCCGGACCTGCAGCGCCTGCTGCGGCCGGAGTGCAAGGCCGAGCTGCAGGAATGGCTGTGCGGCCGGCAGTTGGCCGATGTGCTGCGCGCCTTTCCCCAACAGCTGCCGCTGGCCGACTGGCTTGGCCTGCTCAAGCCCTTGCAGCCGCGTCTTTACTCGATCAGCTCCAGCCCGTTGGCCCATCCGGGCCAGGTTCAACTGACCGTCTCCACCGTGCGTTACGGCGAGCGCAAGGGGGTGTGTTCGGCCTTCCTCGCCGACCGTGCGCAAGCGTTGAAGGTGGCCATTTTCCCGCAGGTATCTAAGCACTTCCGGCTGCCCGAGGACGACAGCGTGCCGGTGATCATGGTTGGCCCAGGTACCGGCGTTGCACCGTTCCGGGCGTTTCTTGAAGAACGGGAGGCGCGGGGCGCAAAAGGGCGGAATTGGCTGTTCTTTGGTGAGCAGTACGCCGCTACCGACTTCTATTACCGCGAACAGTTGCAAGCTTGGGAGAAAGCAGGGCACTTGCGGCTCGACACGGCGTTCTCGCGGGATCAGGCGCATAAGGTCTATGTGCAGCAGCGCATGCTCGAACAGGGCGCCCAGCTGTGGCAGTGGTTGGAGGCGGGGGCGTATTTCTATGTGTGTGGCGATGCGCAGCGCATGGCCAAGGATGTAGATGCGGCGTTGCGCACGGTTGTGGCTGAGCATGGCGGGATGGATGAGGCGCAGACGGCTGCCTATGTCGAAGGGTTGAGCAAGGCCAAGCGTTATCGGCGGGATGTGTACTGAGTGCACCGGGATGGGCTGATGTGCACCCCGGTTGTGCATTTTGATCGCCTGTGGGGCCCCTTCGCAGCACAAGGCTGCTCCTACAGGGATCGCGTGCTCCTGTAGGAGCAGCCTTGTGCTGCGAAGAGGCTGGTACAGGCAAAGCAATTGGCACATTCCCTGCTTTAACTCCACTACAACAAGCCCCACTGATCAACGGCGATCAACCTGGGGGCACACCGTGATGAATACAGGCAAAGGCGCCTGGAGCTTCGGCTCCAGGCGCTTTTTTTTTGATCGAGGATCGGCTTATGAAGGCAACAGCGAGCAGCGGGCAACGAGAGCGACTGGTCATCGTCGGCAACGGCATGGTCGGCCACCATTGCGTCGAACAACTGGTCAGCCGCGGCGCCCTGCAGCGCTTCGAGGTGCGGGTGTTCGGCGAAGAGCGCCAACGTGCCTACGACCGTGTGCACCTTTCCGAGTACTTCGGCGGCAGCTGTGCCGAGACCCTGGCCCTGTGCGAACACGAGTTCTACCCCGCCAACGGCGTGCACCTGCACCTCGGTGAGGCCGTGCTGGAAATCGACCGTGAGCGCTGCGAGGTCGTCACCGCCGAGGGGCGCTATGGCTACGACCAACTGGTCCTTGCCACCGGCTCCTACCCGTTCGTGCCGCCGATCCAAGGCTCCAGTGGCTATGCCCGCCTGGTCTACCGTACCCTCGACGACCTCGATGGCATTCGCGCCGCAGCCGCTGGTGCCCGCCGTGGCGTGGTGGTCGGTGGTGGCCTGCTCGGCCTGGAGGCCGCCAATGCGCTCAAGTCGCTGGGCCTGGAAGCCCACGTGGTGGAATTTGCCCCACGGCTGATGCCGGTTCAGCTGGACGGCGAGGGCGGTGCCGCGCTCAAGGCACAGATCGAAGCGCTGGGCGTTGGCGTGCACCTGTCGCGCGCCACCCAGTCGATCAGCACCGGTGAAGCATTCCGCTACCGCATGAACTTCGACGGTGGCGAGCACCTGGAAACCGACCTGATCGTGTTCTCCGCCGGTATCCGCCCACAGGATGCCCTGGGCCGTGGCTGCGGCCTGGATATCGCTGTGCGCGGTGGCGTGGTAATCGACAACCACTGCCGCAGCAGCGACCCGCGCATCTTCGCCATTGGCGAGTGCGCGTCCTGGAACGGCAGCGTGTTCGGCCTGGTCGCCCCCGGCTACAGCATGGCGCGCAACCTGGCCGCATTACTGATGGGGGAGGCGGCGGTAGCGTTCACCGGCGCGGACATGTCGACCAAACTCAAGCTGCTGGGCGTGGATGTCGGCTCGATCGGCGATGCCCATGGCGCCACCGCCGGTTCACGCAGCTACCGCTTCATCGACGAAGCCAACAGCGCCTACCGCCGGCTGGTGGTGGACGCCAGCGGCAAGCACGTGCTCGGCGCGGTGCTGGTCGGCGACAACACGTATTACGACACCCTCTTGCAGTACGCCCAGAACGGTATTGCCCTGCCAGCCGACCCTGCAGCGCTGATCCTGCCCCAAGGCGGTGGTGCACCGGCCCTTGGCGCCGATGCGCTGCCCGATAGCGCAACCATCTGCTCGTGCCACAACGTCAGCAAGGGCGCGGTGTGCGCGGCCATCGACAGCGGCTGCAGCGACCTTGCTGCGGTCAAAGGCTGCACCAAGGCCGCCAGCGGCTGTGGTGGTTGCGCGGCCTTGCTCAAGCAAGTGTTCGAGCACGAACTGACCGCCCGCGGCGTAGCGGTGGACAAAAGCCTGTGCGAGCATTTTGCCTACACCCGTCAGGAACTGTACGGGCTGGTGCGGGTGGAGGGCATCCGCACCTACAGCGAGCTGCTCGAACGCCACGGCAAGGGCCACGTTGGCTGTGACATCTGCAAGCCGGCGGTGGGCAACATCCTCGCCTCGTGCTGGAACCAGCCGATCATGGACCCCGCGCTGGTGCCGTTGCAGGATACCAACGACACCTTCATGGCCAACATGCAGAAGAACGGCACCTACTCGGTAGTGCCGCGCATTCCCGGGGGTGAAATCACCCCCGACAAGCTCATCGTCATCGGCCAGGTGGCCAAAAAATATGACCTGTACACCAAGATCACCGGCGGCCAGCGCATTGACCTGTTCGGTGCCCAGTTGCACGAACTGCCGCTGATCTGGGGCGAGCTGATCGACGCAGGCTTCGAAACCGGCCATGCCTACGGCAAGTCGACCCGCACGGTGAAATCCTGCGTGGGCAGCACCTGGTGCCGTTACGGCGTGCAGGACAGCGTTGCCATGGCCCTGCGCCTGGAAGACCGCTACAAGGGCCTGCGCAGCCCGCACAAGCTCAAGTTTGCAGTGTCGGGCTGCACCCGCGAATGCGCCGAGGCGCAGAGCAAGGACATCGGCGTGATCGCCACCGACAAGGGCTGGAACCTGTACGTGTGTGGCAACGGCGGTATGCGCCCACGGCATGCCGAACTGTTTGCCACCGACCTGGACGACGAAACCCTGGTGCGGCTGATCGACCGCGTGTTGATGTTCTACATCCGCACGGCCGACAAGCTGCAGCGCACCTCGGTGTGGCGCGAAAACCTGGATGGCGGCCTGGGCTACCTGAAGCAGGTGATCATCGACGACAGCCTGGGCCTGGCCAGCGAGCTGGAAGCGCAGATGCAGCATGTGGTCGACCAGTACGAGTGCGAATGGGCCAACGCGCTCAACGACCCGGAGAAGCTCAAGCGCTTTCGCACTTTCGTCAATGACCGGCGTGCCGACCCCGACGTGCACTTTGTGCGCGAACGCGAACAACGCCGGCCCGCTGCACCGCTGCACCTCATTGCTACTGTCGAGGAGGCTGTCTGATGAACCTGTCCAATGCTGCTGTGAAAACCCACGCGAACTGGCAAGCGGTGTGCCTGGCACAAGACCTGGTGCCCGACTCTGGGGTGGTAGTGTGGCTGGACGGGGCCCAAGTGGCGCTGTTCTACCTGCCGGGGCAGGCGCAGCCGCTGTATGCGGTGGACAACCGCGACCCGCGGTCCGGTGCCAACATCATCGGCCGCGGGCTGGTGGGCAGTGTGCAGGGCGAGCTGGTGGTCGCAGCGCCGTTGTACAAGCAGCATTTCAGCCTGCAGACCGGGGAGTGCCTGGAGGATGGCGGGCAGAGGTTGCGGGTGTGGCCGGTGCGCTTGAACGGTGAGGCTGTGGAGTTGGCGGTGGGCTGAGAGGTTGCGGGGGCTCGGCAGTTGTTCGCCGTTGCATTTTCGTCGCCTGGGAAATCGAGCGCCGCGCGGGCGGCGCTCGGTCTCCCAGGCGATGAAGATCCTGATGCGGTAAGCTTTAAACCATGAACCTCGACACCCGCATCAAATACCGCCACCTGCTGTGCTTCCTGGAGATTGCCCGGCAGGGCAGCCTGGCCAGGGCTGCCGACGTGCTCGCCATCAGTCAGCCGGCCATCTCCAAGACCCTCAAGGAACTCGAAGACCTGCTGGAAGCGCGCCTGTTCGCGCGTAGCCGGCAGGGCGTCGAGCTTACCCCGGCCGGGACCCGTTTCATGCGTTATGCCGGGCCCAGCGTGCAAGCCCTGCGCGATGGCGTCAGCAGCCTGCGCGGTGAAGCGCGGGCGCCGTCGCAGGTGCGTATTGGCGTGCTGTCGACGGTCGAGGGCCTGCTCATGCCCGAAGTGCTGTGCCGCATGCACCAGCGCCATGAAGCGCTGGTCATCAGCGTGGCCACCGGGGTCAGCGCGCAGCTGCTCGGTCAACTGCGCCTGGGCGAGCTGGAACTGGTGGTCGGGCGTATGACTGACAGCCCGCAGATCCAGGGGCTGTCGTTCGAACACCTGTACAGCGAGTCGATGAGCCTGGTGGTGCGCCCGGGCCACCCGCTGCTGGCCAGCACGCCCGTCGAGCGGGGGCAGGTCGGGCGTTACCCGCTCGTGCTGCCGCCCGCCGGGACCACCATCCGCCAGCACGCCGACAGCCTGTTTGTGCAATGCGGCATCCAGATGCCGGCGCAGCGCCTGGAGACCTTGTCGCTGGCTTTGAGCCGGCGTTATGTGCTGGGCAGTGATGGCCTGTGGGTGGCACCGCGCGATGCCGTGCTGCTCGACCTGCGCCGAGGCGAGCTGGTCGAGCTTGACCTGGGCGTGCGCGAGCCCGGCGGCTCGGTTGGCATCTGCCGCAATGCGGCCTTGCCGCAGAGCCTGCCGGGGCAGTGGGTATGCGAGGTGCTGCGTGAGGTGGCGGCGCAATATCGGGAGCAGTCGTATCCGTGAGCATCGTGGCCGTTGAGCGTTTCCAGCTGAGAAACGCTCGCACGGATCACCCCGGTAGCAATCACGTAGCCCGCAAGGAGACCGCGATCACACAAGGCACAGTGGAGCCTCGGTCCTCTTCGTCACGGCCACTGAGCAACAGGCGTTGGTTAGGTGTATCGAGGGCGATCGACCCCGTCGATGTATAGAAGCCGTCCTCGGGTAGATGAGCGCCGAACGTGCCATAACCGTGAGGAGGGACGAAGGTGGTGTCAAATTTGCCGTCCGAGGTGAAGCGAAAGGCAAGAGAGTGGGTGTAGAACATGCCATAGCCGACCAGGCCGCTCGCTACCTCGACGCCTGCGTACCAGCCTCCGGGGCGGTCGAATACCAAAACGTTGCCGTCATTGAACTCTTTGGCTGGCTTGCCGGAATAGTCGATGCGGTAAACAGTCGGGTGGCTGATATCTGCATCGAGGGAGTAAAGTTCGCCATAAAAACTGAAGCGTTGAGAGATGGCATCCACTGAAAAGCCATTGTTGATCACCCAAGGGTCCGACCAATGCTGGCCATGATCGCCAAAGGCATCATCCATTTTTCCGTCGAGGGTCAAGGCCGTAGTGACGCTGTACGCATCGCCGTTGCGCATCAGGTACAGGGGTAGTAGCAGACGCTCCGGGCCAGAGGGGAGCGTGAAACTGGCAATACCATCGATGATGTGATCCTGGGCATTTGGAATCAGCTTGAGCACATCAAGGACGCCATCAGTCGCAAAACGCTTCCATAGCGCGCCTTCGAGGTCGAGCGCGATCACCACCGGTTCGAACATCTGAGGCCCGCGACGCAACCCGCTGGCGAAAATTCGATCTTTCGCCAGTGCCACGTGTTCAAGCAGCAGCTCTTCTTTGATCACATCACGAATATCTACGAATCCTTTGCCTTGGCCAAATGTGAGGTCCGGTTCCCCCGAGGCAGTCAATTTCCAGAGGTGACTTGTTGATTCACCCTCCACGCCCTCCACGAGGGCAATGATCAGTAAATTCCCTGCAGCATCTTCAACGAGGCCGCTCAGCCTGCTGTAGGCAGCTTTTGGTACCTGATTGAAATCGAAGACGCCATCGCCATGGAAGCCGCTATCCAACCCCCCGTGTTCATTCAAGCAAGCCACGAAGACCTTGAACTCATCGGTATTGGGGTTGCTACTCCTACCCATTACATAACTGCGCCCACGGCGTGTCCTGCTATTGATGACCCCATTACTATCGGCGCGAGACCCAGTTGCCTTTTCGAAGATACATGCAAGCCCGCCGACGCCATAATGTTGATCGATCGGCGCCTTCGGCAATGGAGTAGATGATGGGGCCGGACCGGAGGGGAACAGGGTTGAACGGTTAGGCTTTCGTGAGGCGTTCATGACATTTCCTTTGAAAAGGGTACATGCAGAGCGCGCGGCCGCAATGGCGGGTCACTCAGATTTGGCAAATTACGTTGCCTGGTCATTGGAAAGCAGGCTCGAGTTCGGCGCTACTGGCAGAAATGTCAGGTTTTTCGGCTTGCTCGCTGAGCCTTTTGTTGTTTAAAAAGGCTGTTGGCTGCGAGGCGCTGTCGCTGCGAATGGTCAATACTGGCCATTGCCTCGGAAGATTGTGAAGAAGCGCACTGCCTACTGAACTTAGTCCGTGAAACCCGCTCCTATGCCGGTAGCCATTGGTCATGGCCGCCTGCTAAGCTCGCGGCTTTACCCTGATTGCCCTTATGGCGCATGAACAAGGAATTAGCATGAAACAGCATCGTTTGGCGGCTGCGGTTGCCCTGGTAGGCCTGGTACTGGCTGGCTGTGATCAACAGGCCAGCAGCCCCGAGCTGAAGACTCCGGCGCAGAAAGCCTCCTACGGTATCGGCCTGAACATGGGCAAGAGCCTGGCTCAGGAAGGCATGGAAGACCTTGATTCGAAATCGGTCGCTCTGGGCATCGAAGACGCGGTTGGCAAGAAAGAGCAACGCATCAAGGATGAAGAGCTGGTAGAGGCGTTCACCGCCTTGCAGAAACGTGCCGAAGAGCGTCTGGCCAAGGCCAGCGAAGAAGCCGCCTCGGCCGGCAAGAAGTTCCTCGAAGAAAACGCCAAGAAGCCTGGCGTGGTCACCACTGCCTCGGGCCTGCAGTACGAAGTGGTCAAGAAGGCCGATGGCCCGCAGCCCAAGCCGACCGACGTGGTCACTGTTCACTACGAAGGCAAGCTGATCGATGGCAAGGTGTTTGACAGCTCTGTGGAGCGTGGCAGCCCGATCGATCTGCCGGTCAGCGGTGTGATCCCGGGTTGGGTTGAAGGCCTGCAGTTGATGCACGTCGGCGAGAAGTACAAACTGTTCATCCCGGCTGAACTGGCTTACGGCGCACAAAGCCCAAGCCCGCTGATCCCGGCAAACTCGGTACTGGTGTTCGACCTGGAACTGATCGCCATCAAGGACCCGGCCCAACTGCAAGGCGCTGAGCCGGAAGCCGAGGCTCCAGCTGAAGCACCTGCCAAGTAACACTGGCTGGTGCTTGCCAAACGCCCCGTTCTGACGGGGCGTTTTCGTTTTTGGCGATTGGACGAACCTGCGACAACTGATACTGTCCGAGAAAATGCAGTGTGTAGATGTAGGATGTTTCTGACGCAAATCGTTTGCGGTCCGGCATCCACGGCTTGAAACGGCTGTGTAAAAAACGCCCGATCTGACCGTGGCCCTTGCCTGGCAGGCACCTGGGGTCAGAAACGTACCCCTGTTCACAAGGTTATCCACAATAAATGTGGATAACCTGTTCCGCCTGGAGGCTCCATGAGCGCACCTTGGAATTTTGCCCGTTTCCTGCCCTTGGCCGAGCGCCTGCTAAGCCGTGGCCGGCTGCCGGCCCTGCTGTTTGCAGTGGCCCGCAAAGGCCCGCGCCTCGGCCAGCTGCGTGAGGACGTGAAGCTGCTGCAGTCGCTGTGCCTGGCGTGGTGGCGCGGCGAGTATCGCGCCATTAGCCCCAAGGCGCTGGTCACCATTGTGGCCGGCTTGTTGTACTTCGTCAGCCCCATCGATGCCATCCCCGACTGGTTGCTGGGCGTGGGTTTTCTGGATGACATCGCCGTGCTGGGCTGGGTGTTGAAGACTGTGGCCGATGAACTGGCGCGCTTCAGGGCCTGGCGCGACAGCCAGGCACCCGAGCGGTTGCGCGTGGTCGAGCGCCTGCCAGCGACCCCGCAAGCGCTGGGCCTGGAGCGCAATACGCAGTGAAATCAGCCTGAATTGCTCCTCAACCGGACAGACCCCGGAGTTGGTAATATAATTGGCATAAGGGTTATGCCTACGGATTACATGCTGTAATCCTTTTTTAAGGGGTTTGTAATGGGTATTCAGGTCATCAGCCGGGACGGTCAACCCGAGTACGCCGTCGTTCCCTGGGAGCAGTACCAGGCACTGCTCAAGGCAGCAGGGCAGGCGCCTGCCGAGGCGGTTGCCACTGAAGATGCCGGCTCCGCTGCCGTGGCGCCCATGCCGGCGTTCAGTGAAGTAGGGCAGATCCGCCAGGCCAAGGGCATAGCCCCTGAGCAACTGGCGCGCAATGTCGGGGTGAGCCCGGCGTATCTGGCCATGATCGAGTCGGGCGAACGTCAGCCGGATGCTGCCATCCGACGCGCCTTGGCTTGGCACCTTGGGGTGGCTGGCTGGAGCGAGCCATCATGAGCCAGGTCAGGATCAGCCGTCAGCACTGGGAGAACCTGCTGGGCGAGCTTGACCTGGCCCGACGTCAACGTCACTTGCTGACCTACCGAGCGCTGATCGAGCGACTGCAATTGCCCAGCCCCGCCATGCAGACGCTGACTGCCGCGCTGGAGTACCTGGCAGTGCTGGATGCCCGTGCCGAGCAGCCGTTGCGCAGCTCGCTGGTAATCAGCCAGGGCGCCAGCCGTTTACCGCGCACCGGCTTTTTTGAATGTGTCGAACGGCTGGGGCGGTTTGCCGGGCCGGTCGATGGAATGGAGGCGGCCTCCTGGCATGCCTCCGAGGTGGCTCGGGTGTTCGAGTACAGCTACCCCGAAACCGCCTGATGGGGGCCTGTTCTGGCCCTGTCGCCGGCAAGCCAGCTCTCACAGGCACACCCCATCACTCAGAGCCTGTGCTGTACCTGTGGGAGCTGGCTTGCCGGCGATAGGGCCAGGGCAGGCAAACCATGCCGGTGGATCAATCCACAACCTTTGCCGTCAGCATCCACCACCTCCAATGCCTCCAGGTGCCGATGCCGCTCAAACAACTCCAGCAACTGCCCAAGCGTGGCGTTGAGCCGCACTGTCGGTTGCTCGGCCAACGGCACGCTGCCCAGCGCCGGTAACGGCCAGCTTTCCCGTACGCCCAGCTCTTGCGGGCGCCCCAGCAGGTAGCCCTGCACCAGGTCTACCCCCATCTCGGTCAGCACTGCCAGCTCCTCTGCCAGCTCGATGCCTTCGGCAATCACCTGTGCCTTCGATGCCCGGGCAATCTGCAAGATCGAGCCAACGAACTCGCGCTTGAGCGGGTCGCGGTGAATACCGTCGATGAAGTGGCGGTCGATCTTCACGTATTCAGGGCGCAACTCCGACCACAGGCGCAAGCTTGAATAGCCCGCGCCCAGATCGTCGAGGGCTATTGAAAAGCCCATGTCACGGTAGTGGTGCAGCGCATTTGACAGCAGCTGGAAGTCGTCGGTCGGGGTGTGCTCGGTCAGCTCGATTACCACCCGGCTGGGCGGCAGGCCGACCTGCTCCAGCAGCTTCAGGGTGAGGCCGGACGGGTAGTGCGGCTCCAGCAGCGATTCAGGCGAGATGTTGAGAAACAGCTTGCCCTGCAACTGCTGTTCGCTAAAGCGCCGGCAGGCACTTTCCCGGCAAGCGGCTTCCAGCTCGGTGAGGCGGCCGGCCTGGCGGGCGATGCTGAACAGGTTCAGGGGGGCATGCAGCGGGCTGTTGGACGGCCCGCGGCTCAGCGCTTCATGGCCGAAAACCCGTTGCTCGCTCAGGCACATGATCGGCTGAAACAGACTGTGGATGCTGCGTTGAGCCAGGATGGCACTCAAGGCACTGAGCTGTTCGGCGACGGTCATGACGTATTCCTGAAAATGAAAGGGCCGGGCATTTGCATGCCCGGCCACCGTATTTCACGACAGCGCGATGACTGTTTGATGACAGGTCGCACTATTTTGCCATCACTGCCGACTCGCCTTACTTCTTGGCCACCTTGGTGCTGGCGCTGAGGTAGTCGATCAGGATACGACCGGTTTCCGAAAGGTAGGCGTCGTCTTCCGGCTTGGTGTTTTCGTCCTCGACCGGCAGCGCGTCCTCGTCCTCTTTTTTCAGCTCTTTGAGCGGCTCTTCACCCTTGGCCTTGCGGCGGATGTTCTCCAGCGCCAGCTGTTTGGCTTCGATTTCGTCGTGGCGTGCACGGCGGTCCTGCTCGTTCAGGCTGACGGTTTTTTCGGTCATCAGCTTCTGCGTCAGGGCAAGGCGGTCGCGAATGTAGGTGAACTCGGCATCCTTGTCGCTGCGCGCTTCATGTTGCGCCTTGAGCATGGCCAGGTAAGGCTTGAACGGGTCCGCCGCCGGCTTGACTACCGGGCGGATGGTGTCCCACGGCATGGCTTCGGGCAGAGCGCTCTCGCCGATTTCCTTGGTATCGATGATCGACGGGTAGTCGATGTCCGGCAGTACGCCCTGATGCTGGGTGCTCTGCCCGGAAACCCGGTAGAACTTGGCCAGGGTCAGCTTCAGCTCGCCATGGTTGAGCGGCTGGATGGTCTGCACGGTGCCTTTGCCGAAGGTCTGGCCCCCGATGATCAGCGCGCGGTGGTAGTCCTGCATGGCACCCGCGAAGATCTCTGACGCCGAGGCCGACAGGCGGTTGACCAGCAACGCCAGTGGGCCTTTGTAGAAGGCACCCGGGTTTTCGTCTTCGAGCACGTCTACGCGGCCGTCGCTGTTACGCACCAGCACGGTCGGGCCTTTCTCGATGAACAGGCTGGTCAGCTCGGTGGCTTCCTGCAGGGAGCCGCCGCCGTTGTTGCGCAGGTCGATGACCACGCCGTCGACTTTCTCTTTCTGCAGCTCGGTGAGCAGTTTCTTCACGTCACGCGTGGTGCTCTTGTATTCCGGGTCACCGGCGCGGTAAGCCTTGAAGTCGAGGTAGAAGGCCGGGATCTCGATGATACCCAGTTTGTAGTCACGCCCGTCCTGCTTGAGCTTGAGCACCGACTTTTTCGCCGCCTGCTCTTCGAGTTTTACCGCTTCACGGGTGATCGACACGATCTTGCTGGTCTGGTCGCTCGGCGCATTGCTGGCGGGGATGACTTCCAGGCGTACCACCGAGCCTTTCGGGCCACGGATCAGCTTGACTACCTCGTCCAGGCGCCAGCCGACAACGTCGACCATTTCCTTGTTGCCCTGGGCCACGCCGATGATCTTGTCGGCCGGGGCTACCTGCTTGGTCTTGGCTGCCGGGCCTGCCGGAACCAGGCGTACGATCTTGACCTGGTCGTTGTCGCTTTGCAGCACCGCGCCGATGCCTTCGAGCGACAGGCTCATGTTGATGTCGAAGTTTTCCGCGTTGTCTGGCGACAGGTAGTTGGTGTGCGGGTCATAGGACTGGGCGAACGTGTTGATGTAGGCCTGGAAGATATCCTCGGCACGGGTCTGGTCCAGGCGCGCCAGCTGATTCTTGTAGCGCTTGATCAGGGTTTCCTGGATCTGCTTGGGTTCCTTGCCGGCGATTTTCTGGCGCAGCACCTCGTCCTTGACGCGTTTGCGCCACAGGTCGTCGAGCTCGGCCTGGTCCTTCATCCACGGGGCGTCCTTGCGGTCGATCAGCAAGGTTTCCTTGGCGGTGAAGTCGATCTTGTCCACGCCTTTGTTCAGCTCGGCCAGGGCGAAGTCCAGGCGCTGCTTGACACGGTCCAGGTAGCGTTTGTAGATGGTGAAGCCCGGGTCCAGGTTACCGCTCTTGAGGAAATCGTCGAATTGCGTTTTCCACTTGTCGAATTCGGCAATGTCGGCAGCGGTGAAGTAGCTGCGCGCCGGGTCCAGCAGCTTGATGTAGCTGTCGTAGATGATGACCGAGCGGGCATCGTCCAGCGGCGGCTTGCTGTAGTGGTGGCGCTTGAGCAATTCCACCACGTTGAGGCTGGCGACGATCTCGTCGCGGTCCGGCTGCAGGCCGTCCCACTTGTTGGCGGCCGCTGCATTGCCGCCGAGCGCGAGGCTGCCCAGGCCGATCATTACAGCGAGGGCGGTGCTTGGGAGGAAATGCTTCATGCTGATTCGACGTGGAGGCAATTGATCACGCATAGTAGGCCGTCTTTTCCGTTGCCGGTTCCATGGAACCGGGCAAATACTGCAAAAAGCCTGGGGTGTGCGTTCCCCAGGCCCAGTCATGATTCAACTATGGAGGCACTGTGAAGGCATTGCAAGGCGTTGACGGACATGTGGAGTGGGTCGAGGCCGAACGCCCGGCCTGTGACGCGGGCCAAGTGCGCATTCGCGTGGCTGCTGCGGGCCTGAACCGCGCCGATCTGCTGCAGATGAAAGGTTTGTACCCGCCACCGCCAGGCGCCAGCCCATACATGGGCCTTGAGTGCGCCGGGGTGGTCGAGGAAGTGGGCGCCGGCGCCGACTGGCGCGTGGGCGACCGGGTGTGCGCACTGCTGGCCAGTGGCGCCATGGCCGAGGAGGTGGTGGTCGATGCCCGTCATGTACTGCCGGTGCCCGAAGGGCTCAGCCTGCATGAAGCGGCAGCCTTGCCGGAGGTGTATGCCACTGCCTGGCTGAACATCTTCCAGCTGGGGGGTGTGAAGGCCGGTGAGAAGGTGCTGGTGCATGCTGGCGCCAGTGGCGTTGGCTCGGCTGCCATCCAGCTGTGCAAGGCATTCGGCAGCCCGGTGTGGGTCAGCGTCGGCTCGCCGGATCGCCTGGCCTATTGCGAAGCGCTGGGCGCTGCGGGGGGTGTGGTACGTAACAAGAACCTGGATGCACTGGAAGGTTTCGGGCCGTTCGACGTGATTCTCGACCCGGTGGGCGCCAGCTACGGCGAACTCAACCTCAAGCTGCTGGCCCGTGACGGGCGCTGGGTGATCATCGGCCTGATGGGCGGGCGCAAGTTTGAGCTGGACTTGGCCCAGGTGCTGGGCAAGCGCCTGGAAATTACCGGCTCAACGCTGCGCAACCGCGATGACGGCTTCAAGGCCGAGTTGCTGCGCGAGCTGCAACAGCAAGTGTGGCCGCTGTTCGCCGAAGGGCGTTTGTCACCCCAGCTGGTCGATACCTACCCGGTGGAGTTTGCCCAGGCGGCGTATGCCGAGCTTGAGACCAATCAGGTGTCGGGCAAGCTGGTGATGGTGATAGACCCAAGCCTGGTGTAAGCAGGCCCGGCCCCTTCGCGGGCACGCCCGCTCCCACAAAGACCCCACAATGTCCGAGCGTGTGGTGATACCTGTGGGAGCGGGCGTGCCCGCGAAGAGGCCCACACAAATCTTCAGGACCAGCTAAGGATCGGCCAGCCATTGGTCTGGGCATGCACGCGCAACACCGCATCCGGGTTCACCACATGCGGGTGATCCACCTTCAGCAGCAGTGGCAGGTCATTGCGCGAGTCGGAATAGAAGCTCGCCCCCTCCAGATTCTCCTGCTCCTGGTCCAGCCACTCCAGCAACCGGGTGATCTTGCCCTCGCGGTAGGTCAGCACCCCGTGGGTCTTGCCCGTATACACCCCGTTCACCGCCTCTAGCTCAATCGCCAGGTATTCATCCACCCCCAGCCGTGCCGCAATCGGCCCGACGAGGTGCGTCCCCGAAGCGGAAATGATCAGAATGCGGTCCCCACGCTGGCGGTGCTCGGCAATGCAGCGGCAGGCGTCGCCAAAGATGATCGGCTCTATCACGTCTTCTACCCACGGCCCCACCAGGTGCTCGACTTCTTCCAGGGTACGCCCGGCAATCGGCTCCAGGCTGAAGGCCATGTACTCCTCCATCCGCAGGTGGCCCTTGCCATAGGCCTCCATCAGTTCATGGTCGTGGCGCAGGAACGCTTTGCCGTCTACCCAGCCCAGCCGGGCCATCTGCTCGCTCCACAGCGACGCGCAGTCACCGTGGATCAGGGTTTCGTCCAGATCGAAAATTGCCAGTGCCATTGTGTTGAATCTCCTTAAGCCACTTCCCGCAGCGCCGTGGGGTCGATGGACAAGCTTACCCGTTTCCCGTCCCCGTGCAGGTCGGCCGGCGAGCGGTTGAGCACGTCGACCACCAACTCCACCTCGCGCACGTTTACCCGGTAGCGGATCACATTGCCCAGCAGGCTGTGGCTGCGGACTTCGGCATCCAGTTCGCCGTTGACGCCCAAGGTGATCGACTCTGGGCGGATCGCCAGGCGGCTGGTGACCGGGCGCTGCAACAGGCGGCTGGCGCTTTCGGCGTCGAGCAGGTTGTAGTTGCCGATAAAGCCGGCGGCAAACAGGTCCACAGGCGCTGTGTAGAGGGTTTCGGCATCGCCGCTCTGGACGATACGCCCCTGATTCATCAGAAAGATGCGGTCGGACAGGGTCAGCGCTTCTTCCTGGTCGTGGGTGACGAAGATAGTGGTTAGCCCCAGCTCGCGCTGGATGGCACGAATCTGCTCGCGCAGGTGTTTGCGAATACGCGCATCCAGTGCCGACAGCGGCTCGTCGAGCAGCAGCAGGCGCGGGCGGGTAACCAGTGAGCGGGCCAGGGCCACGCGCTGGCACTGGCCGCCAGACAACTGGTGCGGGTAGCGCCCGGCAAAGTTGCCCAGCTCCACCAGCGCCAGCACCTCACGGACACGGGCCTGGCTTTCGTCGGCCTTGACCTTCTGCATGCGCAAGCCAAACGCCACGTTCTGTTCCACGGTCATGTTGGGGAACAGCGCGTAACTCTGGAACACCATGCCAATGCCACGCTTCTGCGGGCTCAGCGGCACGATGTCGTGGCCGTCGAGAAGGATCTGCCCGCTGTCCACCGGCGTCAGCCCGGCGATGCAGCGCAACAGGGTGGACTTGCCGCAGCCGGACGGGCCCAGCAGGGTCACGAACTCGCCGCGCTCGATATGGCAGTCGATGTTCTCGAACACCGGGCTGCCGGCGTAGCTTTTCTGCAGGTTCTGTACGCTGACGAAGCTCATGTCAGGTCTTGTCCTTGTTCAGGCGGTTGGCGACCCAGGTCAGTACCAGCACGAAGGCGAAGTACGAGATCACCAGTGCGCTGTTGAAGTGGCCGCTGCTGTTGCGCATGTTGTTCAGGTACACCTGCAGGGTCTCGTAGCGGGTGCCGACCAGCAGGTTGGCGAACACAAACTCGCCGAACAGGAACGAGAACGACAGCAGTAGCGCCACCATCAGGCCCTTGCGCAGGTTGGGCAGCACCACCAGCAGCGCTGCCTGCCAGGTGCTGGCGCCGAGTAGCTGGGCGGCGTCCATCAGGTCGCGCAGGTTGATTGCCTGCAGGTTGTTGGTAATGGCCCGGTACATGAACGGCAGAGCAATGGTGAAATAGCAGCCGATCAGAATCCACGGCGTGCCCACCATGGCCATCGGCCCGCTGCCATACAGTTGCAGCAGCCCCACCGAGGACACCACCGGCGGTACCGCGAACGGTAGCAGGATGAGCATGTTCATCAACGCATCGAGCCGCGGGAAGTGGTAGTGCACCACGAACAGCAGCGGCAGGATCAGCACCACCGACAGCAGCAGCGCGCCCAGGCACACCAGCAGCGACTGGCCGAAGGCGGCGAGGAAGCGCGGCTCACTCCACAGTGCCACGTACCATTTCAGGGTCAGGCCGCTGGGCAGCAGGCTGGCCGACCAGCTGGTGGCCAGCGAATAGAGCAGGGTGCCGGCCAGTGGCAGCAGCAGGATCAAGAACAGCAGGTAGACCACAACGCGGTGGTACCAGCCGCCGGAACGGGCGTCAGCGCGCATGGTAGCTCCTCTTCAGCAGCCATTGATGCACCACCGTGACCAGCGTCATCAGCCCCACCAGCACCATGGCCAGGGCGCTGGCCAGGTTCGGGTCGAGGCTGATGTCCCCGGCTACCAGGCCAGCGATACGGATCGGCAGTACGTTGAAGTTGCCGGTGGTCAACGCGTACACGGTGGCGTATGCACCGAGGGCGTTGGCCAGCAGGATGACGAAGGTGCCCAGCAGTGCCGGGGTGAGCACCGGCAGGCCGATGTGCCGCCAGTATTGCCAGTGGTTGGCGCCAAGCAGGGCGGCCGACTCGCGCCAGTCTTCACGCAGGGCGTCGAAGGCGGGGTAGAGCAGCAACACACCCAGCGGGATCTGGAAGTAGGTGTACACCAGGATCAGCCCGCTTTTGGAATAGATACTGAAGTCTTCCAGCAGGCCGACCTGCTTCAGCAGCAGTGTCAGTGCGCCGTTGAACCCGAGCAGGATGATGAAGGCGAACGCCAGCGGCACGCCGGCAAAGTTGCTGGTCATGTTGGCGAAGGCGCTGACGAAGTCGCGCAGCTTCGAGTCCACCTGGCGCAACGAATAGGCGCCAAGGGTGGCGATGACGATGCCGAACAGGCTCGACCAGAAGCTGATCTCCAGGCTGCGTTGTATGGCCTGCAGGTAGAACTTGGAGCTGAACACCTTGCTGAAGTTTTCGACGCCCCAGCCGGCTTCCGATTGCACGCTGTTGATCGCCACCCAGGCCAACGGGGCAATCTGGAAGATGACGAAGAACACGGCAAACGGCAGCAAGCAAAGCAGGGCCAGGTAGCGGCCACGGGCGCCGCTGCGCTTGGGTGTGGTCACTTCAGCAGCTCCCGGCACACGGTCTTGTCGTGGGCAGCGCCCAGCAGCTCGCATAGGGTGCCGCACAGCTCGGTCTGCAGCGGCTTGGCCGCCGGGTCCAGGCTGAAGGCGTCACCAAAGACGAACAGCGGCACTTCGCGCTCCTCGGTCAGCAGGCCGTTGTGCGAGCGGTCGTTGTTCATGCCGTGGTCGGCGGTGACCATTACCTGATAGCCCTCTTCGAGCCAGCCTGGCAGGTAGTCGGCCAGCAAGATATCGGCGCTGCGCGCTGCGTTGCGGTACTGGCTGCTGTCCAGGCCGTGGCGGTGGCCGACATCGTCGATGCTCATCGGGTGCACCAGCAGGAAGTTGGGGGCATGGCGACGGCGCAGGTATTCGCCATCCGCCAGCAGATGCGAATCGGGGTAACGGTCGTCCCAGTAGAACAGCCCATGCTGGATCGGCAGCTTCGGCGCGTGGGTATGGCGGTCGCGCTGGGGGTCGAAAGGCGAGCGGTTGTACAGCTCACTCATCCAGTGATAGGCCGCCGCTGCGGTGCCCAGGTTGGCTTCGCGGGCGTAGTGGAACACGCTGCGCTGGTTGGACAGGCGGTTGACGTTATTGTGCACGATGCCGCTGTCGATGGGCGGCACGCCGGTGAGGATGCATTCGTACAACGGCCTTGACAGCGACGGCAGCTCGCATTCCACGCGGTACAGCGCGGCGCGGTCGGCCTCGACATAGGCATGCAGGTGGCCCATGGCGTGGTGGGCGACCTGATAGTTCAGGCCGTCTAGCAGGACCAGGATGACGTTGTGTTGCATGGTGGCTCCAGTCATAAACCGCGTTGGCTTCTTCGCGGGCATGCCCGCTCCCACAGGGTTTTGCACGGCCTCTGTGGGAGCGGGCGTGCCCGCGAAGGGGCTGGGTCAGGCACTAGGCAAGCTAGCCGTTTATTCCATCTCGATGATCACTTGCTCCTGCCACATCTGTGGCAGTTTCTTCGAGGTGGCTTCCCAGGCTTCGGCATTCTTGATCGGCTGGGCAGCTCCGTATTGCTCGTTAGGCAGCAACTTGGCCTGCACATCCGCCGGCAGCTTCAGGTGCTCGGCACGGATGGGCCGGGCATGCCCCTTGGCCAGGTTGATCTGCCCGGCATCGCTGAAGATGTATTCACGGGTCAGTTTGGCCGCGTTGGGGTGCTTGGCGTATTTGTTGATGACCGTGGTATAGCCGGAAATCACCGAGCCATCCGACGGGATCAGCACTTCAAAGCGCTTGGGGTCGATCTGTTCACGGTAGCTCAAGCCGTTGAAGTCCCACACCACGCCGACTTCCACCTCGCCTTTCTCCAGGGTCTGGATGGTCGGGTTGGCCAGCGACAGGCGCTTTTGCTGGGCCAGTTTGGTGAACAGTTGCAGGCCGGGGGCCACGTTGCTTTCATCGCCTTTGTAGGCGATGGCGGCGGCAAGCACGCCGTTGGCGGCCTGGGCGGCAGTGCCGACGTCGCCGATGGCGACCTTGTACTTGCCTTTTTCCAGGTCATGCCAGGTTTTCGGCCGTTCCTCTTCCTTGACCAGGTCCTTGTTGATGATGAAGGCAATGGTGCCGGTATAGGCCAGCGCCCAGTGGCCGTCCTTGTCCTTGGCCCACTCCGGCACCTGGTCCCAGGTGCTTGGCTTGTATGGCTGGCTCACGCCCTTGGTCACCGCGATAGGGCCGAAGGCGGCCCCCACATCGCCAATGTCGGCGCTGGCGTTGTCCTTCTCGGCTTCGAACTTGGCAAGTTCCTGTGCCGAGCTCATGTCGGTGTCGCTGTGTTTGAGGCCGTATTTGCTGGCCAGGTCTTCCCAGGTGCCTTTCCAGTTGGCCCAGGCATCGGGCATGCCCACGCTGTTGACGGTGCCTTCCTTGCGGGCGGCATCTTCCAGGGCCTTGAGGTCCTCGGCCATGGCCGAGGTACAGAACGCGATGGCCGAACCGAGCAGTGACGCCATGAACAACTTTTTCATCCGTAGCTCCTTGGGTGGGTGCCTTTAACCGATCGTTGTTATGAGTGAAGCCGTTGCCTGGAACCTTTGGTCTAGGTCAGCAAACCTTGAGCCAAGGTAGGCCGCTTGCGTGACAATTTGATGTAGGGAAGGGCCCGCCAAGGTGTCGACGGGCTCCTGGCAATACAGCGTAGACCATGGTGAACCCCCGGTTTTGCGGGGCTGGCCCGATTCTGGCAGTACCCCGTCGGCAGCCTTGTCACAGGATGTTCATCAGCCCTGCCTAGGCTTGCACTATTCTCCAAGTGCCCTGTTCTGGGGCTGGACTAGTCCAGATAGGTAACCATTCATGCAGCCGATGCCACCGCGTGCGGTAACAGCCATCTGCCATGCCCTGCTGGAGCAAATCGAGCACGGCCTGCTGGCGCCCGGCGGCAAGCTGCCGGCCGAGCGCAAGCTCAGCGAGGTGTTCGACACCACGCGCATCACCCTGCGTGAGGCACTGGCGCAGCTGGAGGCCCAGGGCCTGATCTACCGCGAAGAGCGTCGCGGCTGGTTCGTCGCGCCCGAGCGGCTCACCTACGACCTGATCGAGCGCAGCCACTTCCATGCCATGGTGCGCGATCAGGGGCGTGTGGCCACTACCGAACTCCTCTCGGCACGGCTGCAGCCAGCGTCGGCGGCCATCTGTGCCCGCTTGCAGCTACCGGCGTTGTCCAGCGTGGTGCGAATCTGCCGCTTGCGGCGAATTGACGGGCGCGCGGTGCTGTATGCCGAGCACTACCTGAATCCCCGTTATTTTCCGGGCATTCTCGAACAGGACCTGGCGCAGTCGCTGACCGAGATTTATGGGCGGGTGTATGGCATCCGGTACGGGCAGGTATGCTTCGAAATCTTGCCGACGGCATTGCCGGTGGAGGCAGCAGGGGCGTTGAAGGTGTCGGTGGGCAGCCCGGGGCTGCACATTACGCGGGTCAACAGCGACCAGCATGGGCACCTGATCGACTGTGATCTGGAGTATTGGCGGCATGATGCCATCCGCATCCGTGCACAGGCCGGTTGATCTTGGATTCTGGGCTGCTTTGCAGCCCATCGCCGGCAAGCCAGCTCCCACCTTGATTGCATTGGCTTCAGGCCCTGTGCAGTGCCTGTGGGAGCTGGCTTGCCGGCGATCGGGACCTAACTGGAGGAACCGGATTCCGCTATCCCACCTCCACCAGCAGTCACCACCTGTACCGACAACCGCGGCGTCGCCAGGTCCAGCCCGGCTTCATCCAGCTGCCGCTTCAGCGCCAGGTTGAACGCCCGTGACACTTCCCACTGCTTGATCGGCGCGGTCTTGAACCGGGCCCGCAAGATCGCCGACCCCGATTCGAAACTCTCCACGCCTTGCAGCTCCAGCGGTGACCAGATGTTGCGGCGCATCAATGGGTCATTGCGCAGCTTCTGCCCCACCTCGCGAACCAGCGTGATCGCCTGGTCGATGTTCATGCTGTGCGGGACCGCCACGCGGAAGATCGCGTAGCCAAACTCCCGCGAGTAGTTCTTGATGCTCTTGATCTCGCTGAACGGGATGGTGTGCACGATGCCGTCGATGTCCCGCAGGCGCACGGTACGGATGGTCAGCCCCTCTACCGTGCCCAGGTGCCCGCCCACGTCCACGTAGTCGTCGATGGCCAGCGAGTCTTCGATGATGATGAACAACCCGGTGATCAGGTCGGCCACCAGCGATTGCGCACCAAAGCCGATGGCCAGGCCGATCACACCGGCACCGGCCAGCAGCGGGGTCACGTTCATGCCCATGTTGGCCAAGGCGACAATCACCGCAATGATGAAGATGACCACGAACAGCACGTTGCGGATCAACGGCATCATGGTTTGCGCACGAGCGTTCGCCAGGCCCCGGCGCGAACGCACCAGGGCGTGGTGCACGGCGGTGTCGGCAAGGATCCACACCAGCCAGGCGACGATCAGCGTGCCGGCCAGGCCCAGCAGGCGCAGGCTCACTTCATGGCCGTCGCCCTCGGCAAAGCCGATCATCGACAGGCCCCACACCCGCAGGCCCAGTTCGATGAACACCAGCCAGATGAACAGGTGCACCAGCAGGTAGCCGAAGTTGCGCAGGCGTTCGGCATACACCGCCTGGCGCTTGTTGGCGCGTTTGGGGTTGGCGGCGTGGCGGCGCACCAGGCCGTTGAGCACCATGCACACCACCACCAGCACCGTGCACATCAGCGACTGGCGCAGGGCGGTGCTGGTGTCACCGGCCGAGACAAAGGTGGCGAACAGCGAAATGGCCACCAGAATCAGCGCCGGTATGAACCAGAAGCTGCCGAGGATCTCGATGGTGTCGCTGAGGGTTCGCCGGGTCAGGCGCCGTGCCAGCGGCTGGTTGCGGATCAGGTGGGCGATGGGGCGGCGGAAGCGCAGGATGAACAGCCCGGTGCACAGTGCGGCGATGACGTTGGCCAAGGTCGCCAGGGCATGGGCCAGGTGGGTCCCCAGTGCGACCAGCATGCGCGGGTCGCTCATGGCCTCGCCAAACGCTGCGAAGCTGCCGATCAGCCACAGCGGGCGAAATGCCTGATGCCGCAGGATATGCAGGGCGCGGTGGCGGTGCGGGCCGTCGAGCAGCGAGAAGGCGATCACGCAGATGGCCGAGAAGCAGGTGCCGACGACCAGTGCGTAGGCCAGCACCATGGCCAGCGATTTACCCAGTGACGGTGGCAGCACAACGCTCAGGTACACGGTGAACACCAGCGCCACCAGCCAAGGGCCGAGCTTGCGCAGGGCAAAGCGCACCAGGTCCCAGGTACGCGGGTGCTGGGGCAGTTCTTCGCTCAGGCCAAAGCGCAGGCGTATCCGGTGGCCGACCCAGTTGAAGGCGTAGGCCAGCACGCTCCACACGGCAATGACGGCGGCAAAGCCGAACAGGATCGCCGGCCACTGGTGCACCGGCACTACCAGGTCGGTCAGTTCGGCTTGGGCTTGTTCGATTTCTGCCGCCCAGCGGTGAAACGGGCTGGCATCGCCGCTGAACTGTTTTTCAAAATCATGCAGCGCGCCGCCAATCAGGCCGAGCACGCCCTGTTCCACGCTGGGCTGCGATTGCCTGGTGGCGTCGCGCAGCTTTTTAAGATCGGCCAGCAGCTTGGCCCGCTGCTGGTCGTTTTCCAGGTTCTTGATCACTTCGTCCAGCGACTTGCCCAGCGGCTCGGTGGCCTCCGGTTGCGCGGGCGCACTGCCGCCCAGCAGGCCGGGCAGGCCCGCTGCCTGTACCGGAGTGATGAACAGCAGCAGGAGAAGGAACAGGTAACGCAGGAGGGCAGGCACGGGCAAATCTACCTCAGGTCAAACGATTGACCGAGTGTAGAGGTTTATGTCGGCAGTTTCTCGAGGATCTTCCAGCAGGTAAGGCCAAAGATACCCAAGGTGCCGATCCACATCATCAGTACACCGATATTGCGCTCGCGCATGCTGAAGCCGATGGTCAGCAGCAGCAGGAACAGGAACACCGGCACGAACAGCGACAGGAACGGGGACATGGACAGCAATCCTTTTGCAGTGGGGCCATGTAACAAGCATAGCGCTTGGCAAGCGAGGCGGGATTGACCTTGAGCAGGCCCGGCCTCTTCGCGGGCTTGCCCGCTCCCACAGGTTCAGCGCAGTTCCCGAAGGTTGTGCGGTCCCTGTGGGAGCGGGCGAGCCCGCGAAGAGGCCGGGCCTGCTTACATCAAGGCAGCTCGCGGCTACGGTAGAAGGCAGTCAGCACCTTCACCAGGTGCGCCAGGTCGTGGCTGCCGCACAGTTCGCGAATGGAGTGCATGGCAAAGGTCGGCAAGCCGATATCCACCGTGCGCACGCCCAGGTGGCTGGCTGTAATCGGGCCGATGGTCGAGCCACAGCCCATGTCGCTGCGCACCACAAAGCTTTGTACCGGCACTTCCTCGGCCATGCACAGGTGGCGGAAGAAACCGGCGGTCTCGCTGTTGGTGGCGTAGCGCTGGTTGTTGTTTACCTTGATCACCGGCCCGGCGTTGAGCTTGGGCCCGTGGTTGCCGTCGTGCTTGTCGGCGTAGTTGGGGTGCACGCCGTGGGCGTTGTCGGCCGACACCATCAGCGAGCGCTGCACGGTGCGCACATAGGCGTCGCCATCCGGTAGCAGGCGCTGCAGGGTCTGCTCCAGCATTGGGCCGTCGGCACCGCAGGCCGAGCTGCTGCCGACTTCTTCGTGGTCGTTGCACACCAGCACGCAGGTTTCGTCACTGTCGGCGGCCAGCAGGGCTTGCAGGCCGGCGTAGCACGACAGCAGGTTATCCAGGCGCGCCCCGGCGATGAAGTCGCCGTTCAGGCCGACCAGCGCGGCGTCCTGGGTGTCGTAGAAACTCAGTTCGTAATCCAGCACCACGTCTGCGATCAGCTCGTGCTCGCGGGCCAGTTGCTCGGTGAGCAGGGCGCGGAAGTCGATACGCTCATCACCCGCTACCTGAGCCAGGATGGGCGGCAACTCGTTCTGCGGGTTGATCGCCCAGCCTTCATTGGCAGTGCGGTTCAGGTGGATGGCCAGGTTGGGGATGATCGCGATCGGCAGCTTGAAGTCGATCAGCTGGCTTTCAACTTTGCCGTCACGGCGGTAGGTGACACGGCCGGCCAGGGAAAGGTCACGGTCGAACCATGGCGCCAACAGGGCGCCGCCATACACTTCCACACCCAACTGCAGGAAGCCCTGGCGCTGCAGCTCGGGCTGCGGCTTGACGCGCAGGCACGGGCTGTCGGTGTGGGCACCGACCATACGGATACCGTTGAGCAACGGTGCCTGCTTGCCCAGTTTGATGGCGATGATCGACGAGTCGTTACGGGTGACGTAGTAGCGGCCGCCAGGCACGGTGGCCCAGCTGTCGCGCTCGTCCAGGCGCTGATAGCCTGCAGCTTCCAGGCGTTGGGCCAGGCTGGCGGTGGCGTGGAAGGGCGTGGGGGAGGCCTTGAGGAATTCGATAAGGCCAGTATTCAGTGCATCGCGCATAGCTCACTCCAGACAGCAGTGGCGCGAGTTTAACGCACAATGTCGACAATATGTGTCTGCCTCTTCGCGGGCCTGCCCGCTCCCACCGGTACTGCACACATTTCCAACGCAGGGTCATCCCTGTGGGAGCGGGCGAGCCCGCGAAGAGGCCGGGACAGGCAGCCGAAAATCAGAAGGGCGCGGGGCACTCGAACTTCAACCGCTCACCGGACACCGGGTGGGTAAAGCTCAACATGGAGGCATGCAGGCACAGCCGCTCATGGGCCGCCAGTGCTTCGGGGTTGGCATACAGCCGGTCACCCAGCAGCGGGTGGCCGATCGACAGCATGTGCACGCGCAACTGGTGCGAGCGCCCGGTGATCGGCGTCAGTTCTACCCGGCAGTAGTCACCGCAGCGCTCGACGATGCGCCAGAAGGTCAGTGCATGTTTGCCCTGCTCGTGGTCCACCACATGCCGTGGCTTGGTTGGCGGGTCGTAGCGCAGCGGCAGGTCGATGCTGCCGCTGTCCAGTGCCGGTTGGCCCCAGCACAGTGCGGTGTAGGCCTTCTCGGTTTCGCGGTCGTGGAACTGCCGCGACAGCTCGCGGTGGCTGTCGGCATCGCGGGCCAGCAGGATGATGCCGGAGGTTTCCCAGTCCAGGCGGTGCACGATAAGCGCGTCGGGGTAGCCGTTTTCCTGCAGGCGGGTAATCAGGCAGTCCTTGTTATCCTCGGCGCGGCCGGGCACCGACAGCAGCAGGGTCGGCTTGTTGATCACCAGGATGGCGGCGTCTTCGTGCAGGATCTGGATATTGGACAGCGGCATTGCATGGTCTCTGTTAAATCGGGAGAAAAAAGCGGGGCCGCTCTGCGGCCCATTCGCGGCACAAGGCCGCGCCTACAGGGGAGCGCGATCCCTTGTAGGCGCGGCCTTGTGCCGCGAATGGGCTGCAAAGCAGCCCCGGCTTTCAGCCAGATCAGCGATCCGGCAGGGTGATGTTCAGCTCCAGAATCGAGCAGCTGCCTTGGTTTTCCAGCTCGATGTGCACGTCATCGTTGCCGATGTTCACATACTTGCGGATCACTTCCAGCAGTTCTTTCTGCAGCGCCGGCAGGTAGTCCGGCTCGCTGCGTTGGCCGCGCTCGTGCGCCACGATGATCTGTAGACGCTCTTTCGCTACCGACGCGCTGGTCTGTTTCTGTCTGCCACGAAAGAAGTCAAAAAGGTTCATGGTTTACTTGCCTCCAAACAGTCGCGCGAAGAATCCTTGCTTCGGCACTTCGATGAACCGCAGGGGCTTTTCTTTGCCCAGCAGGCGGTCGACGGTATCGCTGTACGCCTGGCCAGCGTCGCTCTGGTCGTCGAGGATGACCGGGATACCCTGGTTGGAAGCCTTGAGCACGGCCTGAGACTCGGGAATCACGCCCTTGAGCTTGATCGCCAGGATCTCTTCGACGTCGGCGATGCTCAGCATTTCGCCCTTTTCCACGCGCTCGGGGTGGTAACGGGTGATCAGCAGGTGTTCCTTGATGGGCTCTTCGCCTTTTTCGGAGCGACGCGATTTGCTCGACAGGATGCCCAGCATGCGATCGGAGTCACGTACCGAGGACACTTCGGGGTTGGTGACCACAATGGCTTCGTCTGCGAAGTACATGGCCAGGTGTGCGCCTTTCTCGATACCGGCCGGCGAGTCGCAGATGACGTAGTCGAAGGTTTCCTTCAGCTCCATCAGCACCTTTTCCACGCCTTCCTGGGTCAGCGCGTCCTTGTCACGGGTCTGGCTGGCGGCCAGCACGAACAGGTTCTCAAGGCGCTTGTCCTTGATCAACGCCTGCTGGAGGTTGGCCTCGCCGTTGACCACGTTGACGAAGTCGTACACCACGCGGCGCTCGCAGCCCATGATCAGGTCGAGGTTACGCAGGCCCACGTCGAAGTCGACGATGACGGTCTTGTGGCCACGCAGTGCGAGGCCGGTACCAATGGCGGCGCTGGTGGTGGTCTTGCCCACACCCCCCTTGCCGGAAGTAACCACGAGAATCTTGGCCAAGGTGTTTCACCCCTAAAATAAGTCGGGACACGTGTCCCGGCAAAAAGCATAAAAACGGCAACAGTTAAAAAAGTTGCTCTGAAAATGACGGCAAGTATCCGTTAAAGACGGGTGATGTTCAACACATCACCGGACAGGCTGACTTGCACACCGGTGCCCCACAGAGGGTCGCGGCGCAGGTCTTCGCAAACCTTGTACTGGCCTGCGATGGAGACCATTTCGGCGGTCATCTGCTGGCAGAAGATACGCGCTTTGGTGTTGCCTTTGATGCCGGCCAGGGCGCGGCCGCGCATGGCGCCGTACACATGGATGTTGCCATCGGCCAGAAGTTCCGCGCCCGGGCTGACCGAGGCGGTAACGATCAGATCGCCACCTTGCGCGTAGATCTGCTGGCCGCCGCGCACTGGCGCGGTAATGATCCGGGTCGGGCGCACCTCGGGCTCGGGGGGGGGTGGTGGCACGGGGGCCGGCTCGGGTTTTTTGACAACCTCGGGTTCCGGCTCCAGCGGCCGCTCGCGGGCGCCGGACGGTGGCAGCACCGGCAGGTCGATGGCGATGGCGGCTGCAATGTCCTCGATGCGGTTGGCGCGGATGGCCAGGGTACGCAGGCCATGGTGGCGGCAGATACGCATCAAGCCTGGCAGGTCGATTGCCCCTTCGCCGGCCGGCAGCTTGTCCAGCGCCAGCACCAGTGGCGTATTGCTGAAGAAATTCGGTGCCTGGGCAACTTTGGCCGCCAGCTGGCGGTCGAGGCCCTCAAGGTCATTGCGCGCCAGTTCCAGCACTGTGATGGCGAGCATGCTGCCCTTGAGCTGGAACACGGAGGCGGTGTCGGGTGTGTGGTTTGGGCTCATGGTCTGCATAGACGGCTTGTTGCGAAAAAAGTGCCCTGATTTATAACGAGAACACCGGTTGCCCGCAACATACGCTGATCCGTTGTAGAATGCGCAGCCTTTGTCTTTCCGGAAGCTTCAATGGAACGCCCGCGTTTTCGCCCCTATTTCCTTCACCCAAAGTTCTGGGGCCTGTGGCTGGGCCTGGGCCTGCTGTGGCTGGTGGTCCAGTTGCCGTACCGGGTCCTGTTGAAAGCCGGTGCCGCGTTGGGGGCCGTGATGTATTGCTTTGCCGGCGAGCGTCGGCGCATTGCCGCCCGCAACCTAGAGCTGTGCTTCCCGGAGCTGTCGGTCGACGAACGGCGCCGTTTGCTCAAGGCCAACTTCGCTTCTACCGGTATCGCCTTCTTCGAAATGGCCATGAGCTGGTGGTGGCCCAAGGCCAGGCTGGCGCGCCTGGCCCATATCGAGGGGCTGGAGCACCTGCAGGCCGCCCAGCAGGCGGGGCAAGGCGCCATCCTCATGGCCGTGCACTTTACCACCCTGGAAATCGGCGCCGCGCTGCTGGGCCAGCAGCACACCATCGACGGCATGTACCGCGAGCACGGCAATGCGCTGTTCGACTTCATCCAGCGCAGCGGCCGCGAGCGGCATAACCTCGATTCGCTGGCGGTGGAGCGCGAGGACGTGCGCGGCATGCTCAAGCTGCTGCGTTCGGGCCGGGCGATCTGGTACGCACCGGACCAGGACTACGGGGCCAAGCAGAGCATTTTCGTGCCGCTGTTCGGCATCCCGGCGGCGACAGTCACCGCCACCACCAAGTTCGCCCGATTGGGCAAGGCACAGGTGATTCCGTTCACCCAGAAGCGCCTGGAGGATGGCAGCGGCTATCGTCTGGTCATCCACCCGCCGTTGGCGGACTTCCCCGGCGAAAGCGA
This sequence comes from Pseudomonas sp. PvP089, assembly GCF_017875165.1. NCBI lineage: Bacteria > Pseudomonadati > Pseudomonadota > Gammaproteobacteria > Pseudomonadales > Pseudomonadaceae > Pseudomonas > Pseudomonas sp. PvP089. The sequence continues at coordinate 4,971,265 of NZ_JAGGME010000001.1, read as the reverse complement.
AGAGGCCGACTGCCTGCGCATCAACCAGTGGGTCGAGCGTGTGTTGCGCGAGTGCCCCGAGCAGTACCTGTGGGCGCACCGCCGGTTCAAGTCGCGGCCCGAGGGTGCGCCGCGGCTGTATGACAAGAAAAAGCGCTGAAATTTGTGCTGTGAGTGCCGGCCCCTCGCGGGGCAAGCCCGCTCCCACGGGTTTTCTACACGGCCTGAGGGAGCAGGGATACCTGTGGAAGCGGGCTTGCCCCGCGAAGAGGCTGGTACTGACAAAGTGAATCCAGGAAGGAAGCCATGGCCCCACCCCCGGTAACCGGTCTTATCCTTTCTGGCGGCGGCGCCCGTGCCGCCTATCAGGTCGGCGTATTGGCCGGCATCGCCGAGCTGCTGCCCGCCGGCGCACATAATCCGTTCCCGGTCATCGTCGGCACCTCTGCCGGTGCCATCAATGCCGTCACCCTGGCCAGCGGCGCCACCCACTTCAACGACGCCGTGCAGCGGCTAACCGCCTTCTGGCAGAACTTTCGCAGCCATCTGGTCATCCGCAGCGACTGGCCCGGGGTAGTCCGTCAGGCCAGCCGTTTTGTCGGCCACAGCCTGCTGGGGCTGGGCGGCCAGGCGCCAGTAGCGCTGCTGGACAGCAGCCCCTTGCGCAGCCTGCTGGAGGCACACCTGAACCTGGATGGCATCGGCCATTCGCTGGCCGCCGAGCAGTTGCACGCGGTGGCCGTCACCGCCTTTGGCTACGAGTCTGGCCAGGCGGTCACCTTCTACCAAGGGCGCGGCACCATCGAAGCCTGGCTGCGCCACCGCCGCATCGGTGTGCCCACGCCATTGACCATCGACCACCTGCTGGCCAGCGCGGCCATTCCACTGCTGTTTGCCCCGGTGCAGCTGGGCGACGAATTCTACGGTGATGGCGCGGTGCGCCAGTCAGCGCCGATCAGCCCAGCCCTGCACCTGGGCGCCAGCCGGGTGCTGGTGGTCGGGGTCAGCGGCAACCCGCAGCGGCCAGCGCCGCCCTTGCCCACTCAGCGCGTGTTCAGCGGGCAGCAGCCCAGCCTGGCGCAGATTGGTGGGCACTTGCTTAACAGCACGTTCATCGACAGCCTGGAAGACGATATCGAGCTGCTGCAGCGGCTGAACCACCTGAGCCGGCTGCTGCCGGCGCATCTGGATGCCCGGCGCCTGGGGCTGGCCCCAGTCGAGGTGCTGGTGGTAGCCCCCAGCCAGCCGTTGGATGAGATCGCCGCCCGGCACCGGCGTGAGCTCCCGGCGGCGTTGCGCCTGTTCCTGCGTGGGCCAGGGGCGACCCGCACCAGCGGGGCGGGGGTGTTGAGCTATCTGCTGTTCGAGGCCAGCTATTGCAGTGAGCTGATCGAACTGGGGCGCAAGGATGCCCTGGCCAAGAAGCGGGAGCTGTGTCAGTTCCTCGGAATTTAATGTTGCCTGTACCGGCGATCGGGCCGAAGCAGGTTTACTCCGCTATCTGCAACTTGCGCGCCTGGGTGTACACATACCGCACTTTTTCGTATTCGAAAGGCGAGTTCAGCTGGCCATAGCGGAAGTTGGTGGTGTAGCGCTTGTCCACCACGCGCAGCGCGAAGATTTCCGGGTGGTCGGTGCTGGCTTCGGCCACGTTCAGGTAATTGATCGCCTGCTCGCCGGCATAGTCCACCACCAGCCCGGTGGTATCGCGCAGGTTCGATGGCCCCAGCAGCGGCAGCATCAGGTACGGCCCCTCCGGTACGCCATAGAAGCCCAAGGTCTGGCCAAAGTCCTCGCTCTGGCGCGGCAGGCCCATGCTGGTCGCCGGGTCCCATAGCCCACCCACGCCGATGAGGGTGTTGAACATCAGCCGTGCCGTGATCTCGGCCGAGCGCTTGGGCTTGAGCTGCAACACGCTATTGAGCAGGTTTGGCACGTCGCCGAGGTTGTTGAAGAAGTTGCTCACCCCCGTGCGCACGAAGCGTGGCGTGACGTATTGGTACCCATTCACCAGTGGCAGCAGCACCCACTGGTCCAGCCGGTAGTTGAAGTGATACACGCGCCGGTTGATCGACTCCAGCGGGTCGTACACGTTCAGTGCTTCCAGGGTTGAACGCTCGAACTCGCGCTGGTCCAGCCCCGGGTTGAATTTCAGCTCGCGCAGCGGGTCGATGAAACCATCGGCTTCGGGCACCAGTGGAGCGGTACCGATCACCTGCGGGTCGGCCTCGACCACGCTGGCCCGGGGCGCGGTCTCGGCGGCCAGGGTGTGGCCAGCGGCAAGCAAGGCAGTGGCGAAGAGGAGTTTGTTAACCACGGAAGAACTCCAGCATGGCGTCACTGTTGACGCGATAGTTGAGGTTGCCGCAATGGCCGCCATGGGGGTAGAGGGTCAGCCGGTCACCGAACACCTTGCGCAGGAAACCGATGTCGCCCGGGCCGAGAATGACATCGTCAGCGTTGTGCATCACGGCGATCTTGTCACTGTCACGCAGGTAGTCTTGCAGGGCATACAGGCTGGTCTGGTTGACCAGTTGCAAGATGCTGTTGCCATCGGTGCGGGCGCGCCACATGGGGATTACCTGTTCGGTCATGTAGCAGTCAAAGTCGCATTGCAGGGCACGCTTGAAGAACGGCGTGAGGCTGCTGCCTTCGGTGATCGGGAACTTCGGCGGAATGATCAGGCCGCGGCGGTTGATCAGGTCGGAAGTGAAGGCAATGTCCGCTGCAGAGAACCGGAACGAAGTGCCGATCAGCATGGCCATCTGTTCGTTGGACAGGTGCTGTTTCGACTGCTGGAAGTCATAAAGCAGGGCGTCGTTCAGGTCGATGTAGCCTTTGTCCTGGAAGTAGCGCGTCAGTTTGGTCAGCATCAGCTCATAGAAGGTGGTACTGCGATCGATGCCTTTGACCTGGGTCTGCACCAGTTTGTCCAGGTTGTTGATCGAGGTGTACAGGTTGACCGGCGGGTTCAGCAGCAGCACGCGCTTGAAGTTGAAACTGCGGCGGGTTTCGTCCAGGTGGCTGACGAACGCGGCGTCGAGCGCACCCAGGCTGTAGCCGGTGAGGTAGAAATCGCTGACCGGCAGGCGTGGATGCTGGGCGCGCACGGCCTGCATTACCCGGTACATGTCCTCGGCGTCTTCCCGGCTGACGCCGGGGGTGGCAAAGCGTGACGCGGCGCTCATGAAGTCGTAGCTGGTGGGCGACGACAGTTGCACCACGTGGAAGCCGGCCTGGTAGAACAGCTTTTTCAGGTATTCGTTGATGCTGCTGGTGTACGGTGCGCCGGTGCCGGCAATAATGAAGATAAGCGGCGCTTCGCGGTCTTGGCGGGCCAGGCGGTATTTGAGCTTTTTCACGGCCCAGAAATTGTCGGGCAACGTGAATTCACGCTCGGGGCGCAGGTTGAGGCTGTAGTCCGACTGGGTGATGTCCTCGTCGCTGGGCAGGGTAGGCCGCTGATCCGGCGGCGTGGTGGCGATGGTCGCCTCGAACGGGTTGGTCAAGGGGTAGCCGTAGCTGGCAGCGTCGATATCCCGCGCTGAAGCGGCCACCGCCATGAGCAGGCTACCCAGCAGGGCAGCGAGGCGCAAAGATCGATGCATGTAATCCCCCAAAAGAACGCAAGGTCGAGCAGTGTGCAGGCTAGGACCACAGCCAACCGGGCAAAGTTGCCAGTTGCGGTGGCCTTTGGTGTGCTTGTTATTTGCAACATAGCTGCAGGGTTGTGATTTTGCCTTACAACCGGGCATAAGCGATCATGGATGCTTTCGATTACCGCTATTGGAGAACAGGATGTCTCGTTCAGTGCCGGCTGCGCTGCTCTTGCTGTTTCTGGGGCTGTGGCTCGCTGCCAGTTATGGCGTGCGTTATGGGCTGATGGAGGATGGCCAGTGGGTAGGGCTGTGCACATTGCCTGCGGCGTACTGGCAGTGCGAGGTGCGCTCGCTGCTGGGGCTAGGCATTCACCACCAGGTGCTGGCCTGGGGCGGGCTGGGCCTGGCGCTGCTGTCGCAGTTCGTGCCTGCGCGGGCCGGCTGGTGGCTGGCGGTGTTGGCATTGGTATTCGCGGTGCCGGCGGTGGTGCTGTATACCGCCAGCATTGCCGTGTTTGCGCTGGTGTTGGCGGGGTTGCGCCTGGTCAGGAGACCGCAGCAAGGCTGACAGGGGCGCGAAGCGGCCCCCGGGCATCAAGCCTGGCGCACCCGCAAGCTGCGCCACAATGCGGCTGTCATCAGCACACTCACTACCGCCCAACCCCAGGCCTGCTGGTTTTCCAGCCCTTCCACGAACAACTGCGGCGCCACCCCGGCCCCGACAATGAACGCGAGCAACGCCACCTCCGCTCGCCGCGCGGGCACCGGCCACAGCACATACACCAGCGCCGGCAACGCCAGCGCGGCGCTGGGGAAGCTGCGGTAGCGCGGGTCGAACACCATTGCCAGCATGCTCACCGCCGCGGCAAAGCCCGCCGCCAGCAACAGCCAGCCGGCCTGCGCCTGCAGCCAGGCGAACAAGCGCATGCGCCAACCGGCACGCTGCGCCAACGCCAGCAGCGCATGGGCCAGCACCAGTAGGTTCAGCCCGGCCAGTGCAACGGCCCACAGCCACTCCCCGGCAAAGCGTGCATGGGTGCGCATCAGCTCGCCCCACAGCCCCAGGCAACCCGCGCCAAACGCCGCCAGCAATGGCAGCAACAAGGCAGCCTGCGGGCTGGCGGGGCGCCCGGCAAGCAACAACATGCCCGCCATCAACAGTGCACTGGCCAGCAACCACTGCGGCCAGTCCTGCAGGTTGCTGACCGGCCCCTCCAGTATGCCCTTGTCCTGCCGGTCGGCATCGTAAAGCCCCCAGTAACCGCCTACCGCCCCTTCATTGGCACGCTTCCATGGCTGGTCGAACGCTTCGATCAGGTTGTAGTGCCAGCCGTTGCTTTCGGCCAAGGTTACAAAACCGCGGATGAAGCGCGCCTCGTTGACGCGGCTGGGTACGGCGGTCTCGCGCTGGCGGCCTTCGCTGGGCCAGCCGGTTTCGCCAATCAGGATGTCCTTGGGCGCAAAGCGCGTGCCGAATACCCGCCGCACATCGGCGACGTGGGCCAGTGCATCGTCAATGCCGCGCGGGTCGTCTTCCCAGTAGGGCAGCAGGTGTATGGTCAAAAAATCCACCGCTGGCGCCACCTGCGGGTGCTGCAGCCAGAACTCCCACACATCCGCGTAGGTCACGGGCACCTTGACCTGGCTTTTCACCCGGGCGATCAGCTTGGCCAGGTGCGCGCCGGTAACTTCTTTGCGCAGCAATGTCTCGTTGCCCACGATTACCGCGCTGACCACATCGGGGTTGGCGTTGGCGGTGGCGATCAGCAAGTCGATTTCCCGGTCGGTGTCGGCCGGGTGAGCGTTCACCCAGGCGCCCAGCATCACTTTCAGCCCATGCTTGCGGGCCAGCGCCGGGATGGCCTCAAGGCCGGTCATGGAATAGGTGCGGATGCACTGGAAACGCTCAGCCAGCAAGGCAAGGTCAGCGTCCATCCGTGCCGGGCGCAGGCGAAACGGCTGGTCATACGGCGACTGGTCCTTGTCGAACGGCGTGTACGACGCGCATTGCAACTTGTGCGTCGGGCTGGCCGCATCGGGCAGGTGCACCGGCTTGCCAAGCCCGTACCAGAGCCCGGCGAGCCCGGCCAGGGCCAGCAGGCAGGCAAGCAGGTAAAGCGGCAGCAACAGGCGGGCAGAACTGGGCATCGGGCGGTCCATCGTCAGGCGCAAAAGGGTAGATAGTAGCCCGGCGCCAAAGCTTTGGCATGCAAGGATCGCGCAGGCGGGTGTAGGCCAATGACGCTAATGGCACAGTGCTGTCGCATATGGGGCGGGTGCAGGTCGCTGCTGGATCAGGTCGACCTGTATTGCAGGCAGATGATGCAATCTCCAAGACCTGACGAGGGGATGCTTTGATGGCGACTTTGAAAAAAATGCGACGGTTCCTGGGTGTGGGCACCGCCCTGGTAATGGCCATGGGCGCTGCACAGGCAATGGCTAAAGAAGTAAGCATTGGTTACGTGGATGGTTGGGCCGACAGCGTGGCGACCACCAACGTGGCCGCCGAAGTGATCAAGCAAAAACTCGGCTACGACGTGAAGTTGCAGGCTGTGGCCACAGGGATCATGTGGCAGGGTGTGGCAACCGGCAAGCTCGATGCCATGTTGTCCGCCTGGTTGCCGGTGACGCATGGTGAGTACTGGGCCAAGAACAAGGACAACGTGGTCGACTATGGCGCCAACTTCAAGGACGCCAAGATCGGCCTGATCGTCCCCGAGTACGTCAAGGCGGCGAGCATCGCCGACCTCAAGACCGATAGTAGCTTCAAGCAGAAAATTGTTGGCATCGACGCGGGCTCCGGCGTGATGCTCAAGACCGACCAGGCGATCAAGGACTACGACCTGACGGGTTACAAGCTGCAGGCCAGCTCGGGCGCGGCGATGACTGCGGAACTGGGCCGTGCCTATGCCAAGCAGCAGTCGATTGCAGTGACCGGCTGGGTCCCGCACTGGATGTTCGCCAAGTGGAAACTCAAGTTCCTCGAAGACCCGAAAGGCGTGTATGGCGCGGCAGAAACCGTGAACAGCATCGGCAGCAAGGAACTGGCTACCAAGGCACCAGAAGTGGCGGAGTTCCTGAAGAAGTTCAGTTGGAAGTCCAAGGACGAGATTGGCGAGGTGATGCTGGCGATTCAGGAAGGGGCCAAGCCTGAAGCGGCGGCCAAGGATTGGGTGGCCAAGCACCCTGATCGCGTGAAGGAGTGGACGGGTAAGTAGCGTTTGCCGTTGCTTTTTTAGCGCCAGTTAGATCGAGCGCCGCCCGCGCGGCGCTCGTTTTATGCCCGACCGCTAAACCGAAGCCGGTCCCATTCCAGCCCTGCCCCCATATTTTCTTTGTTACGCAACCGGTAAAACACCGTTGCATCTAAGACTAAGGTCGTCTGGTTGCCGTCCAACAGCCGCATAAAGTAAGGGCGTGGGTTTCACCCCTACCTGTGCTGCTAGGACAAAAACAATGAACGACAGCATTTACCTCTCGATACAAAACAGCCCCCGTTTCAAGGAGCTGGTCACCAAACGCGAACGGTTCGCCTGGGTTCTCTCGGCGATCATGCTCGGCCTGTACTGCGGTTTCATCCTCCTGATCGCCTACGGTCCTCATCTGCTGGGCGCCAAGCTCAGCCCTGAGTCGTCGATCACCTGGGGCATTCCCCTGGGCGTCGGCCTGATCGTTTCGGCATTTGTCCTGACCGCCATCTACGTACGCCGCGCCAACGGCGAATTCGATGAGCTGAACAAGGCCATCCTCAAGGAGGCGCAACAATGATTCGTCACGCCAAAGCCCTGGCCGTACTGGCCTGCGGAGCCTTTGCACCCGCCGTGTGGGCAGCCGATGCCCTGACCGGCGAGGTGCAGAAACAGCCGCTGAACGTTGCCGCGATTGCCATGTTCGTGGCCTTCGTCGCCTTCACCCTCGGTATTACCTACTGGGCCTCCAAACGCAACAAGTCGGCGGCGGACTACTATGCTGCCGGTGGCAAGATCACCGGCTTCCAGAACGGCCTGGCGATTGCCGGCGACTACATGTCGGCTGCCTCCTTCCTGGGTATTTCAGCCCTGGTGTTCACCTCTGGCTACGATGGCCTGATCTACTCGATCGGCTTTTTGGTCGGCTGGCCCATCATTCTCTTCCTGATTGCCGAGCGCCTGCGTAACCTCGGCAAGTACACCTTTGCCGACGTGGCCTCGTACCGCCTTGGGCAGAAGGAAATCCGTACCCTGTCGGCCTCCGGTTCGCTGGTGGTGGTGGCGTTCTACCTGATCGCGCAGATGGTCGGTGCCGGCAAGCTGATCGAACTGTTGTTCGGCCTGGACTACCACGTGGCGGTGATCCTGGTGGGGATCCTGATGTGCCTGTATGTGCTGTTCGGCGGCATGCTGGCCACCACCTGGGTACAAATCATCAAGGCCGTGCTGCTGCTGTCCGGTGCCAGCTTCATGGCGCTGATGGTGATGAAGCACGTAGGCTTCGACTTCAACACCCTCTTCTCGGAAGCGATCAAGGTGCACAGCAAGGGTGAGGCGATCATGAGCCCGGGTGGCCTGGTCAAGGACCCGATCTCGGCCTTCTCGCTGGGCCTGGCGCTGATGTTCGGTACCGCCGGCCTGCCGCACATCCTGATGCGCTTCTTTACCGTCAGTGATGCCAAGGAAGCCCGCAAGAGCGTGCTTTACGCTACCGGCTTCATCGGTTACTTCTACATTCTCACCTTCATCATCGGCTTTGGCGCGATCCTGCTGGTCAGCACCAACCCGGACTTCAAGGACGCCGCCGGCGCCCTGTTGGGCGGCAACAACATGGCCGCGGTTCACCTGGCCGATGCCGTGGGTGGCAGCATCTTCCTCGGCTTCATTTCGGCAGTGGCCTTTGCCACCATCCTGGCAGTGGTTGCCGGCCTGACCCTGGCCGGTGCCTCGGCGGTGTCCCACGACCTGTACGCCAGCGTATGGCGCAAGGGCAAGGCCAACGACAAGGACGAAATCCGCGTGTCGAAGATCACCACCATCGCCCTGGGCGTGCTGGCGATCGGCCTGGGCATCCTGTTCGAGAAACAGAACATCGCCTTCATGGTTGGCCTGGCGTTCTCCATTGCCGCCAGCTGCAACTTCCCGGTACTGCTGCTTTCGATGTACTGGAAGAAGCTGACCACCCGCGGCGCCATGATCGGCGGCTGGCTGGGCCTGGTGAGTGCGGTGACGCTGATGATCCTCGGCCCGACCATCTGGGTGCAGATCCTCGGCCACGAAAAACCGATCTACCCGTACGAGTACCCGGCGCTGTTCTCGATGGCTATTGCCTTCGTCAGCATCTGGTTCTTCTCGGTCACCGACAAGTCCAAGGCGGCTGACGACGAGCGTGCGCTGTTCTACCCGCAGTTCGTGCGTTCGCAGACTGGCCTGGGTGCCAGCGGGGCGGTTTCCCACTGATGCTGTAGCAGCCCCCCTGAAATGCAGAACGCCCCGCTTGCCGGGGCGTTCTGCATTTCAGGGGGGCTGCTGATAACAAAGGCCCAGTAGCTCCCCCGGCTCAGGCGGACAGGCTCATATCATGCCCAATAACAACAGCACCAGCAGAATCACCAGCACGGCGCCAACGATGCCAGACGGGCCATAGCCCCAGCTGCGCGAGTGCGGGAAGACCGGTAAGCCACCAATCAGCAACAGGATCAGGATGATGATGAGAATCGTGGTCATGACGGAGTCCTTGCGTAGTTGAGGGTAAAGGGCCTCGGATTGCTGGCCTCTTGTAAAGTCGGACTGTTGCCGCTTGGCAAAGATTCCATTTGAGTATTGCCGGTATGGGATTCTTCGCCGCGCCGGGCCGGTACTGACCACACAGTCATGCCCGCCCATTCACTAGCCTGATGAACCCTGCCTGCCCACTCGGCCTTGTTTAGACTCGTTGCACCCTCACCAGAACAAGGCCAGCCACCATGCAAAACCGCATCATGATCACTGGCGCCGGGTCCGGCCTCGGTCGCGAGATCGCCCTGCGCTGGGCGCGTGAGGGCTGGCGCGTGGCGCTGGCCGATGTCAACGAAGCCGGCCTGCGTGAAACCCTGGAGCTGGTCCGCGCTGCCGGCGGCGACGGCTTCTTCCAGCGCTGCGACGTCCGCGATTACAGCCAGCTGACGGCCATGGCCCAGGCCTGCACCGAGCAGCTCGGCGGCATCGATGTGATCGTCAACAACGCAGGTGTCGCTTCCGGCGGCTTCTTCGCTGAACTGTCGCTGGAAGACTGGGACTGGCAGATTGCGGTCAACCTGATGGGGGTGGTCAAAGGCTGCAAGGCCTTCCTGCCTCTGCTGGAGCGCAGCAAGGGGCGCATCATCAATATCGCCTCGATGGCCGCGTTGATGCAGGGCCCGGGCATGAGCAACTACAACGTGGCCAAGGCCGGTGTACTGGCTTTGTCAGAGAGCCTGCTGGTGGAGTTGCGCCAACTGGAGGTGGCGGTGCACGTGGTGTGCCCGTCGTTCTTTCAGACCAACCTGCTGGACTCGTTCCGCGGGCCCAACCCGGCAATGAAAGCGCAAGTGGGCAAGCTGCTGGAAGGCTCGCCGATCAGTGCGTCGGACATAGCTGACTACATGCATCAGCAGGTGGCCGCTGGCGAGTTCCTGATCCTGCCCCACGAAGCCGGGCGCGAAGCTTGGGCGTTGAAGCGGCAGGCGCCTGAGCGGCTGTATGAAGAAATGGCGGAAATGGCGGTAAAAATGCGCGCCAGAGGGCATTCGAAGTGAATGGTCTGTAGGGGAAATTACCCGCGAATGTAGGGTGCTTCTGATTTGCTGTGGAGCTATTGAGTAGGTGAATGCCCGCGATGCACGCTCCGTTTTTCCCTTTCGCTGGAGGAGCGGAACATGCTGGTAATAGGACGCGAAGTGGGGGAGGTCATCGTGATTGGCGATGACATCCGGATCATGGTGGTAGAAACGCGTGACGGGGTGGTGCGCTTCGGGATCGACGCCCCGAAGGCGGTGTCAGTGCATCGTGCCGAGGTCTACAGGCGCATCAAGGAGGCAGGTCAGCGTAAGGCCCGCAGGGCTTGAGGTTGCCAGTGCTGACCTCATCGCGGGCTTGGCGTGCTAATCGAGCAGCTCGCGGGGCACATCATGCTTGGCCAGCAATTGGCACTGCTGGCTTTCCGGGTCGAACAGGATGAACGCCTGGCCTTTGGCCAACGCCTGGCGTACCCGAAGCACACGGGTTTCCAGCGGGGTGTCGTCGCCATTGTCGGTGCCATCGCGGGTGACGAAGTCCTCAATCAGGCGGGTCAAGGTTTCGGCTTGCAGTTGCTCGTAGGGGATCAGCATGGTGGGCAGGTTCTGAAGTAAGTGTGGGCAATGCTACGCGAAACGTTCGGGCATTTGGGGCTGCAAAGCAGCCCCCAGGCCATCAGCCTTTATTGCCAACCAGGCTGTCCACCGCCGGCACCCGCGTGTCGCTCTCCATCTGCGCATCGTGCTCCAGCTGGTGGCTGAACCTTTCAAGCGAGGCATTGGCCGGCTGCGAGTCGCTGGCAAACACGGGCGGGCTCAACAGGTACGCCGACAGCAGCCGGCTCAACGCCGCAAGGCTGTCGATGTGCGTGCGTTCGTAGCCATGGGTGGCATCGCAACCAAACGCCACCAGCGCGGTACGAATGTCATGCCCCGCCGTTACCGCCGAATGGGCATCGCTGAAGTAATAGCGGAACAGGTCGCGCCGTACCGGCAGGTCGTGGTCGCCGGCCAGTTTCAGCAAATGCCGGGACAGGTGGTAGTCATAGGGCCCCGAAGAGTCTTGCATGGCCACGCTGACCGCATGCTCGCTGGAGGCCTGCCCAGGTGCCACCGGGGCGATGTCGATACCAACGAATTCGCTGACATCCCAGGGCAGGGCACCCGCGGCACCCGAGCCGGTCTCTTCGGTAATGGTGAACAGCGGGTGGCAATCGATCAACGGTTGTTGGCCGCTTTCCACCACCGCCTTCAGCGCCGCCAGCAACGCTGCTACGCCGGCCTTGTCATCCAGGTGGCGGGCGCTTATGTGGCCGCTTTCGGTGAACTCGGGCAGCGGGTCGAAGGCGACGAAGTCACCAATGCTCACGCCCAGCGCCTCGCAGTCGGCCCGGGTGGCGCAGTAGGCGTCCAGGCGCAGCTCCACGTGGTCCCAGCTGACCGGCATCTGGTCGATGGCGGTGTTGAAGGCATGCCCGCTGGCCATCAACGGCAGCACGCTGCCGCGCACGACCCCCGTGTCGGTGAACACGCTGACCCGGCTGCCTTCGGCGAAGCGGCTGGACCAGCAGCCGACCGGCGCCAGGGCCAGGCGCCCGTTGTCCTGCAGTTGGCGCACGCTGGCGCCGATGGTATCCAGATGGGCCGATACGGCCCGGTCGGGGGATGACTGCCGCCCCTTGAGGGTGGCGCGTATGGTGCCGCGACGGGTCAACTCGAAGGGTATACCCAGTTCGTCCAGGCGTTCGGCCACGTAGCGCACGATGGTGTCGGTGAAACCGGTGGGGCTGGGGATGGCGAGCATCTCCAGCAGCACTCGTTTGAGGTAGTCGAGATCGGGCTCGGGGTAGTGCTCAGACATATGTACTCCTTCATCGGCCTCTTCGCGGGGCAAGCCCGCTCCCACAGGTCAGTGCTGACTTGAGAGCCACCGTGGACCTGTGGGAGCGGGCTTGCCCCGCGAAAAGGCCGTCATTGATTCACGCCAAGGCCCGGCTATGCGGAAACAGCAGGTCGATAAAGCGCTCGGCGGTTGGCTGCGGTTCATGGTTGGCCAACCCGGCACGTTCGTTGGCCTCGATGATCACGTATTCAGGCTGCCCGGCATCACGCACCATGAAGTCCAGCCCAACCACCGGAATCTCCAGCGCCCGTGCAGCGCGCACGGCAGCGTCGGCCAGCACCGGGTGCAGGCGTTCGGTCACATCTTCCAGGGTGCCGCCGGTGTGCAGGTTGGCGGTGCGCCGTACCGCCAGGCGCTGCCCGGCTGGCAATACATCGTCATAGGCAAAGCCCGCTGCACGCACTGTGCGCTCGGTTTCGCCGTCCAGCGGAATGCGGCTTTCGCCACCGGTGGCGGCCTGGCGGCGACGGCTCTGGGCTTCGATCAGCTGGCGGATGCTGTGCTTGCCGTCACCCAGCACCTGGGCAGGGTGGCGAACGGCCGCGGCCACCACCTCGTAGCCGATTACCACGATGCGCAGGTCGAACCCGGCATGGAAGCTCTCCAGCAGTACGCGGCTGTCGAACTGGCGGGCGTGCTCAACGGCGCGGGTGATCTCGTCAATGCAGGTCAGGTTCACCGCCACGCCTTGGCCTTGCTCGCCATCGACCGGTTTGACCACCACCGCGCCATGCTCGTCGAGAAACGCCAGGTTGTCGTCTGCATTGCCGGCCAGCTGCTGCGCTGGCACCTGTAGCCCGGCGTTGTGCAGGGCATGCTGGGTCAGGCGTTTGTCCTGGCACAGGGTCATGGTCACGGCACTGGTCAGGTCGCTGAGCGATTCACGGCAGCGAATGCGGCGCCCGCCAAGGCTCAGGGTGAACAGACCGCCAGCGGCGTCATCCACCTGCACGTCGATGCCCCGGCGCAGGGCCTCATCGACGATGATGCGGGCGTAGGGGTTCAGCTCGGCCTCAGGGCCCGGGCCCAGGAACAGCTGCTGGTTGATGCCGTTCTTGCGTTTGACCGCAAAGGTGGGCAGGTTGCGAAAACCCAGCTTCTGGTACAGGCGCTTGGCGTGGCGGTTGTCGTGCAAGACCGACAGGTCGAGGTAGGCCAGGCCACGGCTCATGAAGTGCTCGATCAGGTGGCGCACCAGCACCTCGCCTACGCCGGGGCGGGTGCAGTGCGGGTCTACAGCCAGGCACCACAGGCTGCTGCCGTGTTCCGGGTCGTCGAACGCCTTGGCATGGTTCAGGCCCATGACGCTGCCAATCACTGCGCCACTGTCTTCGTCCTCGGCCAGCCAGTACACCGGGCCGCCCAGGTGCCTGGGGGTAAGCAGGTCTGGGTCTACCGGCAGCATGCTGCGTGCCTGATACAGGGTGTTGATGGCCTGCCAGTCGGCCGGGTTTTGCGCCCGGCGCACGCGAAAGCCGCGGAACACCCGCTGCGCCGGCCGGTAGTCGGTAAACCACAGGCGCAGGGTGTCGGACGGGTCAAGGAACAGCTGCTGAGGGGCCTGGGCCAGCAACTGCTGCGGCGCGGCCACGTACAGGGCGATGTCGCGCTCGCCAGGGCGTTCGTCCAGCAGCTCTTCGGCCAGGCTGACCGGGTCGGGGTAGGTATGGCCGATCAGCAATCGACCCCAGCCACAGTGCACCGCGCGAGGCTGGTCATGGGGCTGGCTGCCATCGCCGGCCAGGCGCGCCTGCAGGCGCTCGTAGGACGGCGCCTGGCCGCGCAACAGACGCTGGCCGTAAGCGATTTCATGGGCTTTCATGGGTTAGATTCCTTGTTCGCTCAACCACAGGTTCAGCGCTGCCAGCTGCCACAGCTTGGAGCCGCGCAGTGGGGTGAGCTGGCCGTGTGGGTTGCTCAGCAGGCGGTCGAGCATGGCCGGGTTGAACAGCCCACGGTCCTGGCTGGGGTCGGTCAGCAGCTCACGCACCCAGCCCAGGGTGGCGCCTTCCAGGTGCTTCAGGCCCGGTACCGGGAAGTAGCCCTTCTTGCGGTCAATCACCTCATGGGGAATTACCCGTCGTGCTGCCTGCTTGAGCACCTGCTTGCCGCCATCGGGCAGCTTGAAGCGCGCCGGGATACGTGCCGACAGTTCCACCAGGCGGTAGTCGAGGAACGGTGTGCGCGCCTCCAGGCCCCAGGCCATGGTCATGTTGTCCACACGCTTGACCGGGTCGTCCACCAGCATCACCGTGCTGTCCAGCCGCAGGGCCTTGTCCACTGCGTCGCGGGCACCGGGGCGGGCGAAGTGCTCGCGCACAAAGTCGCCGGCGGCGTCGGTGTCCAGCAGCCAGGGCGCCTGCACGGTGTCGCGGTACTCGGCATGGCTGCGGTCGAAGAACGCGTCGCGGTAAGCCGCAAAGGCGTCATCGGCGCCGTCCACCTGCGGGTACCAGTGATAACCGGCAAACAGCTCGTCGGCGCCCTGGCCGCTTTGCACACCCTTGCAGTGCTTGGCCACTTCCCGCGACAGCAGGTAGAAGGCGATGCAGTCGTGGCTGACCATCGGCTCGCTCATGGCGCGGAATGCAGCCGGCAACTGGTCGATGATCTCGTGTTCGGCAATGCGCAACTGGTGGTGGCGGGTACCGTAGTGTTTGGCGATCAGGTCGGAATACTGGAACTCATCGCCACGTTCGCCACCGGCATCTTCGAACCCGATGGAGAATGTCGACAGGTCGTCCACGCCGACTTCGCGCAGCAGCCCGACCAGCAGGCTGGAGTCGACACCGCCGGACAGCAGCACGCCGACGTCCACTGCAGCACGTTGGCGAATGGCCACGGCGTCGCGGGTGGCGTCGAGCACGCGGGTGGTCCAGCCTTCCAGATCAAGCTCACGCTCATCCGGGTTGGCACCGTATTTCAGCTGCCACCAGGTCTGGCGTTCCACTTCGCCATGGCGGTCGACGCGCATCCAGGTGCCGGGTTCAAGCTTCTGCACGTTGGCCAGCAGCGTGCGCGGCGCGGGTACCACGGCGTGGAAGTTCAGGTAATGGTTGAGCGCCACCGGGTCGAGCATCGGGTCGATATCGCCACCCTTTAGCAGCGCTGGCAAGGTCGAGGCAAAACGCAGGCGCTCGCCGTTGCGCGACAGGTACAGGGGCTTGACGCCCAGACGGTCGCGGGCCAGGAACAGGCGCTGGTTGTCGCGCTCCCAGATGGCCAGGGCGAACATGCCGTTGAGCTTGGGCAGCAAGGCTGCGCCCCAGGCGTGATAGCCCTTGAGCAGTACTTCTGTGTCGCCGTCGGACCAGAAGCTGTAGCCCAGGTCCTGCAGCTCCTGGCGCAGTTCGGGGAAGTTGTAGATGGCACCGTTGAAGGCCAGTGACAGGCCCAAGGTGTTGTCGACCATCGGTTGCGCCGAGCCGTCGGACAAGTCCATGATTTTCAGGCGTCGGTGGCCGAGGGCGATCGGGCCTTGGCTATGGAAGCCCCACGCATCCGGGCCGCGAGGCGCCAGGTGATGGGTGATGCGCTCTACCGCAGCCAGGTCGGCTGGGCGAGGGGCTTGGTCGAGGGGGGTGAAACGCAACTCTCCTGCTAATCCGCACATAAGTCCTTACCGGTTTTTCCGTTGGGGAGGGGGCGCCCAGGATTAGGGCACCTTAAGGAACTGACCGGCGTGCTTTTTGAGAGTTTTAGAACGATTTGTTATATGGGGCCGCTGTGCGGCCCAATCGCCGGCGGCCCCCGGCCGATTACTTCCCCCGAATCAGCTTACGCAAGGCAAACCGGTTCGGATGACACGCCTCTGCCACTGCCCGGGGCAACGGCAGCGGCTCCCCACATACCCAAGCCGCCACCAGCTCGCCACTCAGTGGCGCCGTGATCAACCCGCGCGACCCATGCCCGCTGTTCACATACAACCCATCCAGCCAAGGGCAGGCCACATCCGGCACCTGCCGCGCATCCCGGCTCAGCACCGCATAGGTTTCGGCAAATGCCTGTCCATCCGCTACCGGCCCCACGATCGGCAGGTAGTCCGGGCTGGTACAACGGAACGCCGCGCGCCCCTGCAACTGCTCAGGGGCCCACCCGGCTGTGCCCAGGCGCTGCGCCAGGTCGAGGGAAATCTCGTTCAGCAACGCCAGGTTGCCCTGGTGCTCGGCCACCGTCGGCGCCAAGTCTTCGCTGTGGAAGTCAAAGCTCGCGCCCAGGGTATGTTCATCCTCGCGTGGCGGCGCCACGTAGCCCTCCGCGCACACCACGGTGCGCAGTGCCCGGCTGCTGGCGGTGGCCGGCAAGCGGGTGATCTGCCCCCGGATGCGCTTGAGCGGCAGCTGCGCGCAAGGCTCGAAGCGCTTTACCTCGGCGGCACTGGCCAGAATCACCACGGGCGCGCTGGCGATCAGGCGGTCACCCGCCGAAGCCTGCCACTGCTGGTCGACCTTGCGCAGCTCGAGCACTTCCTGATGGGTGACCAGTCGAATCCCTGGGTGCTGCAGTTGCTCCTGGCACAACGCAGGTGGGTGCACCCAGCCGCCTTCGGGGTAGAACAACCCCCCGGCCGGTAACGCCACCCCGGCGACGGCTTCGGCCTCCGTGCGCGGCAGTGCGTGCAGCAGGTTGTGGTCGAAGGCGGCGGCCAGCTTGCCCTGGCGCTCAGCTTCCTTGCTGTCGAAGGCCAGTTGCAGCACCCCGCAAGCATCCCAGTCGCGGCCACGCTGCAGGCGTTCAAGCTGGCGCCGGGTGTAGCCGAAACCGGACAGGATCACCTGCGACAGCGCAGTGCCATGGGCAGACAGCTTGAGGTACAGCACCCCTTGCGGGTTGCCTGAAGCTTCCTGTGCCGGGGCATCGTGGCGCTCCACCACGGTCACCTGCCAGCCGCGTCGGGCCAGGCTGGCGGCCGTTGTGCTGCCGGCGAGCC
The DNA here is from genome assembly GCF_017875165.1 of Pseudomonas sp. PvP089. Taxonomy (NCBI): domain Bacteria; kingdom Pseudomonadati; phylum Pseudomonadota; class Gammaproteobacteria; order Pseudomonadales; family Pseudomonadaceae; genus Pseudomonas; species Pseudomonas sp. PvP089. The sequence continues at coordinate 4,954,130 of NZ_JAGGME010000001.1, read as the reverse complement.
CGGCACCGATCACCAGCGCCTCGCGCGGTCCCTGTGTAACGGCGGGACGTGCGTACCAAGGCGCGCCTGGGCTGGACTGTGGGCCGACGTAGGCGCCGCTCATCACTTCCCACTTCTTGCCGATGCCCGGCACCTTCTTCATGGCGAAACCGGCGTCGACCAGGCTGCGGCGGACCCAGCCGGTGGTGGTGAAGGTGCCCAGCACAGTGCCCGGGTGCGACAATCGCGCCAGTTGCGCGAACAGTTCCGGGGTCCACATGTCGGGGTTTTTGGCAGGGGCGAAGCCATCGAGGAACCACACATCGACCTGCGCATCGAGTTGCGGCAGTTGCTCAAGTACGTCGCCGATCAGCAAGGTCAGGGCGACCCGGCCATCGGCGAAGGTGAACTGCTGAAAGCCCGGGTGCACTGCCACATATTGCGCCAGCAATGGCTCTGTGTAGGCGGCAAGCTCCGGCCAAAGGCGCACTGCCCGGGCCATGTCTTCGTGCCCGAGAGGGTATTTCTCGACACTGACGAAGTGCAGGCGGGCGTCGCGGTGCGCGTGCTGGTCAAACAGCTGCCAGGCGCAGAAAAAATTCATGCCGGTGCCAAAACCGGTTTCGCCGATCACCTTGCAGGCATGCGGCGCCAGGTTGGCAAAGCGCTCGGCCAGGCGGGTCTGGCCCAGGAACACATGCTTGGTTTCTTCGATGCCTTCGTTGACCGCGAAATAGACGTCGTCATATTGCCGCGAGTGGGGGCGGCCCTGGTCGTCCCAGTCGATTTGTGCGTGCTGGAGGAGGGTGGACATGGTTGGCTCGGTTGCAGCGGATGGCGGGATTTTATGCCATACCCGCTACCTGTGGGAGCGCGTTCACTCGCGAAGAGGTCAGTACAGGCAGAAATGAAATCCGCTAGTCTTGCTTATCCATTAAAGGAGCCAGTGCATGTTCGAATCCGCCGAAATCGGCCACAGTATCGACAAGGAGGCTTACGACGCCGAGGTACCCGCTTTGCGCGAGGCCCTGCTCGAAGCCCAGTACGAACTCAAGCAGCAGGCGCGCTTCCCGGTGATCGTGCTGATCAACGGCATCGAAGGCGCCGGCAAGGGTGAGACGGTAAAACTGCTCAACGAGTGGATGGACCCGCGCATGATCGACGTGCTCACCTTCGACCAGCAGACCGACGAAGAGCTGGCCCGCCCGCCCGCCTGGCGCTACTGGCGGGCTTTGCCACCCAAGGGGCGGATGGGCGTGTTCTTTGGCAACTGGTACAGCCAGATGCTGCAGGGGCGGGTGCACGGGGTGTTCAAGGATGCCGTGCTTGATCAGGCCATCATGGGCGCCGAGCGCCTGGAGCAGATGCTGTGCGATGAAGGTGCACTGATCATCAAGTTCTGGTTCCACCTGTCCAAGAAGCAGATGAAGGCCCGGTTGAAGTCGCTCAAGGACGACCCGCTGCACAGCTGGAAGATCAGCCCGCTGGACTGGCAGCAGTCGCAAACCTACGACCGCTTCGTGCGCTTTGGCGAGCGCGTACTGCGCCGCACCAGCCGCGACTATGCGCCGTGGCATATCGTTGAAGGCGTAGACCCGAACTACCGCAGCCTGGCGGTGGGGCGTATCTTGCTGGACAGCCTGCAAGCCGCGCTGGCCAACAACCCCAAGGGCAAGCACCAGGGCAACGTGGCACCGCTGGGCCGCAGTATCGACCAGCGCAGCCTGCTCGGCGCCCTGGACATGACGTTGCGCCTGGACAAGGCTGACTATCAGGAGCAGTTGGTCACCGAACAGGCCCGCCTGGCCGGCCTGCTGCGCGACAAGCGCATGCGCCGGCACGCCCTGGTGGCGGTGTTCGAAGGCAACGATGCTGCCGGCAAGGGCAGTGCCATCCGCCGCGTGGCGGCGGCGCTGGACCCGCGCCAGTATCGCATCGTGCCGATTGCCGCGCCCACCGAGGAAGAGCGCGCGCAGCCCTACCTGTGGCGGTTCTGGCGGCATATTCCGGCACGCGGCAAGTTCACCATCTTCGATCGCTCCTGGTATGGCCGGGTGCTGGTGGAACGGGTCGAAGGCTTTTGCAGCCCGGCGGACTGGATGCGCGCTTACAGTGAGATCAACGACTTTGAAGAACAGTTGGTGAATGCCGGCGTGGTGGTGGTGAAGTTCTGGCTGGCGATCGACCAGCAGACCCAGCTGGAGCGCTTTCAGGAGCGTGAGCAAATCCCGTTCAAGCGCTACAAGATCACCGAGGACGATTGGCGCAACCGCGACAAGTGGGACGACTACACCCAGGCGGTGGGCGATATGGTCGACCGGACCAGCAGCGAAATTGCGCCCTGGACGCTGGTGGAGGCCAACGACAAGCGCTGGGCGCGAGTGAAGGTGCTGCGCACTATCAATGAGGCGCTGGAGGCAGCGTTTGCCAAGCACAAGAAATAGGCCGGGTGCTGGTCTTGGGATTTTTTTGCGCCCGTGACATCGAGCGCCGCGCGGGCGGCGCTTGATGTCACGGGCGCAAAAGCTCGCAAGCCCCAGCCATGCCCCAAAAGAATGACCTGATGAATTCTTTTCTCGGCACCCACCCCCGTCACTGCCCTCCAAGCCCGTAGAATTCAATCACCCCCACCACGGGCTTGACCGAGGACACTATGCACACCACTTCCGGCCGCTGGAGCTATGGCCTGTTCCTGGCACTTCTGACCGCGCTGCTCTGGGGCATCTTGCCGATCAAGCTCAAGCAGGTACTGCAGGTGGTCGACCCGATCACCGTCACCTGGTACCGCCTGCTGGTTTCAGGTGGCCTGCTGTTTGCCTGGCTGGCAGCCCAACAGCGCTTGCCCTCGTTCACGCGCCTGGCCCCCAGGGGCAAAGGCCTGGTAGTGGTGGCTGTGCTTGGCCTGATGGGCAACTACGTGCTGTACCTGATCGGCCTCAACCTGCTCAGCCCCGGTACCGCGCAACTGGTGGTGCAGGTCGGCCCGGTGCTGTTGCTGGTGGCCAGCGTGTTTGTGTTCCGTGAGCGCTTCAGCCTGGGGCAGGGGGTGGGCCTGCTGATTCTGCTGGCGGGTTTTGGGCTGTTCTTCAACCAGCGCCTCGAAGAGCTGCTGACCTCACTGGGTACCTACACCACCGGCGTGCTGACCATTCTGCTGGCCACCAGCATCTGGGTGTTCTATGCCCTCAGCCAAAAGCAACTGTTGACCGTGTGGCATTCACAGCAGGTGATGATGGTGATTTACCTCAGTTGCGCTGCGCTGCTCACGCCTTGGGTACACCCACTGGAGGCGTTGCAGCTGACCCCGGTGCAGGGCTGGCTGTTGCTGGCCTGTTGCCTGAATACGCTGGTGGCCTACGGCGCGTTCGCCGAGGCGCTGGCGCACTGGGAGGCGTCGCGGGTCAGTGCCACCCTGGCGCTGACCCCGCTGGTGACGTTCGTTGCGGTGGCGGTGGCGGCAGGGGTGTGGCCGGAGTACGTGCAGGCCGAAGACATCAATGCCCTGGGCTATGTAGGGGCGGTGACCGTGGTGTGCGGCTCGGCGCTGGTGGCGCTGGGGCCATCGCTGGTGGCCAGTTGGCGTGCCCGCAAGGCGCGATTGGCCCAGTTTCACTGAGCGTTTTGTGGGAGCGGGCTTGCCCCGCGAACACCGGCGAAGCCGGTGCCTTGCACCGCGCGGTCCCTTTCGCGGGGCAAGCCCGCTCCCACAGGTTCACCACGGGGCTGAATGTTGTGCTACCCCTGCGGGAGCGGGTTTACCCGCGAAGGGGCCAGCACAGGCTATAGATGACTCAGCCCTTGCCACCCGGTGCCAGCATGTTCTCCGGCCGTACCCATTGGTCGAACTGCTCATTGGTCAGGTACTTCAGCTCCAGTGCAGCCTCGCGCAGGGTCTTGCCCTCGCTATAAGCCTTCTTGGCAATTTCCGCCGCCTTGTCGTAGCCAATATGCGGGTTCAATGCCGTTACCAGCATCAAGCCACGCTCCAGGTGCGCGGCCATCTGCTCGGCATCGGGCTCGATGCCCGCCACGCAGTGCAGCTGGAAGTTGCGGCAGCCATCGGCCAGCAGTTCGATCGACTGCAACAGGTTGTGGATGATCACCGGTTTGAACACGTTCAGCTGCAAATGCCCCTGGCTGGCGGCAAAACCGATGGCCGCGTCGTTGCCCAACACCTGGCAGGCCAGCATCGACAGCGCCTCGCACTGCGTCGGGTTGACCTTGCCTGGCATGATCGAGCTGCCCGGTTCGTTGGCTGGCAGGCGCACTTCGGCCAAACCGGCGCGCGGGCCGGAGCCCAGCAAACGCAGGTCGTTGGCGATTTTCATCAGCGCAACGGCCAGGGTTTTCAGGGCGCCCGCCAGGCTGGTGAGTGGTTCGTGGCCGGCGAGGGCGGCGAACTTGTTCGGCGCCGTGACAAAGGGTAGCCCGGACAGCGCCGCCAGCTCGGCGGCGATGGCTTCGGCAAAACCGTGCGGGGCATTCAGCCCGGTACCTACGGCGGTGCCGCCCTGGGCCAGTTCGCACACTGCCGGCAGGGTGGCGCGGATGGCGCGCTGGGCATAGTCGAGCTGGGCGACGAAGGCAGACACCTCCTGGCCGAAGGTAATCGGTGTGGCGTCCATCATGTGGGTGCGGCCAGTCTTTACCAGCTTTTGGTGGCGCCCCGACAGCTCGGCCAGCCCCGACGACAGTTCGGCGATGGCGGGCAACAGGTGCGCGTGCACCGCCTGCGCAGCAGCAATGTGCATGGCAGTCGGGAAGCAATCGTTGGAACTTTGCGAGCGATTGACATGATCGTTGGGGTGTACTGGCGCTTTGCCGCCGCGGCCTTTGCCGGCCAGTTCGTTGGCGCGCCCGGCGATCACTTCGTTGACGTTCATGTTGCTTTGCGTGCCGCTGCCGGTCTGCCAGACGACCAACGGGAACTGGTCGTCGTGCTGGCCACCCAGCACTTCGTCGGCGGCTTGTTCGATCAGCCGGGCGATGTCGGCCGGCAGGTCGCCGTTGCGGTCGTTGACGCGTGCCGCGGCCTTCTTGATCAGCGCCAGGGCGTGCAGCACCGCGATGGGCATGCGCTCCTTGCCAATGGCGAAGTTGATCAGCGAGCGCTGGGTTTGCGCACCCCAGTAGGCGCCTTCAGGAACTTCGACCGGGCCCAGGCTGTCTGTCTCGATACGGCTCATTCTGTACTCACTCCTGTGTAGTTCGAAATCGCAGTTTAGGCCTTGATTCGACCGAGCGGTTCCGTCGCTCGTCGTGCCACTTGAGCACATCGCCACCACGGCGCAGAATGCTCTACTCTGAGGTACCCGCCTCCCTCTCCTTGAAGGAAATGCAATGACCCGTCTCCGTGTCCTTTGTGCCGCCGTTGCCCTGGCTTGCGCCAGCGGCCAGGTGCTCGCTGCCACCGCCAGCCATAACGCTGCTGCCGAGAAATTCCTGACCCTGGCCAACGCCGACAAGCTGGGCACCCCGGTGTACATGCAGGTCCAGCAGATGTTCGCCCAGCGCTTTGCCCAGACCAAGGCCCCAGCCGCCAAGCAGCCGGTGCTGGAAAGCTACCAGGCCAAGGCCAACGCCGCGCTGGACAACGCCATCGGCTGGAACAAGCTGAAGCCGAAGATGGTCGACCTGTACACCCAGACCTTCACCGAACAAGAGCTGAAAGACCTGGTCAAGTTCTACGAATCGCCGCTGGGCAAGAAAGTACTGCGTGAAATGCCCAAGGTTACCCAGCAGTCGGCCCAGTTGACCCAGCAGAGCCTGGAGCCAGCAGTGCCGGTGGTGAACAAGCTGCTGGAAGACATGACCAAGGAACTGGACCCTAACGCAGGCAAGGCCGCCGTTCCTGCCAAGAAGTGAGCACGCCGCGATGACCATGCAACAGCGCATTGAACAACAGCTGGGTGCCTTGGCGCCGCAGCACCTGCAAGTGCTCGACGAAAGCCACATGCACAGTCGTGGTCAGGAGACCCACTACAAGGCAGTGATCGTCAGCGAGCAGTTTGCCGGGTTGAACAGCGTCAAGCGCCACCAGAAGGTGTACGCCACCATGGGTGAGCTGATGCAGCAGATCCATGCCCTGGCCATCCATACCTACACCGCAGAAGAGTGGGCCAAGGTCGGCGCAGCGCCGGCCTCGCCGGTGTGTGCCGGCGGCGGGCACTGAAACCTTTCTGTTGTTCTGGTAGAATCCTGCAAAATCCGGGGGCCGCTTTGCGGCCCTTTCGCGGCACAAGGCCGCTCCCACAGGAACCGCACTCGCCATCGGGTTACGCGGTCCCTGTGGGAGCGGCCTTGTGCCGCGAAAGGGGCGCAAAGCGCCCCCATGCTTTTTTCAATACCTGTCAAACCCGGTCCGCCCCTTACGAGGGCACCCACCTGGAGAACCTGTTTCATGTCACAACCCATCGTCGTCGCGGCGCTGTACAAGTTCGTCACCCTGCAAGACTACGTAGAGCTGCGCGAACCGCTGCTCAAGGCCATGCTCGACAACGACGTCAAAGGCACCCTGCTGCTGGCCCACGAAGGCATCAACGGCACTGTGTCGGCCACCCGCGAAGGCATCGACGGGCTGCTGGCCTGGTTGCGCAACGACCCGCGCCTGGCCGATGTCGACCATAAAGAATCGTACTGCGACGAGCAGCCGTTCTACCGCACCAAGGTCAAGCTCAAGAAAGAAATCGTCACCCTCGGCGTACCAGGCGTGGACCCGAACCAGGCGGTCGGCACCTATGTCGAACCCAAGGACTGGAACGCGCTGATCAGCGACCCGGAAGTGCTGCTGATCGACACCCGCAATGACTACGAAGTGGCCATTGGCACCTTCAAGGGCGCGGTGGACCCCAAGACCGAAACCTTCCGCGAGTTCCCGGAGTACATCAAGGCCAACTTCGACCCAAGCAAGCACAAGAAAGTGGCCATGTTCTGCACCGGCGGCATTCGTTGCGAAAAAGCCTCCAGCTACATGCTCGGTGAAGGCTTCGAGGCGGTCTATCATCTTAAGGGCGGCATCCTGAAATACTTCGAAGAAGTGCCTCAGGAAGAAAGCCTGTGGGACGGCGACTGCTTCGTCTTCGACAACCGCGTCACGGTGCGCCATGACCTGACCGAAGGCGAGTACGACCAGTGCCACGCCTGCCGCCACCCGATCAATGCACAAGAGCGCGCGTCCGAGCACTATTCGCCAGGTGTCAGCTGCCCGCATTGCTGGGACACCCTGAGCGAGAAGACCCGGCGCAGCGCCATCGACCGGCAGAAGCAGATCGAGCTGGCCAAGGCCCGCAACCTGCCGCACCCGATCGGTTACAACTACAAAGCCGAGGCTTGATGCATGTCTGCCCGCCTGATCTATGTGATGGACCCGATGTGCTCCTGGTGCTGGGGGTTCGCGCCGGTAGCCGCCGCCCTGATCGCCCAGGCGCGTGAGGCGGGCGTTGCCACCCGCGTGGTGCCGGGCGGGTTGCGCACCGGCGGCAGCGCGCTGGACAGCTCCACCCGCAAGTACATCCTCGAACACTGGCAGGCGGTGGCTGACGCCACCGGCCAGCCTTTTCGTTTCGAGGGGGCCATGCCTGACGGCTTCGTCTATGACACCGAGCCGGCCTGTCGCGCCCTGGTCACCGCCCGCGAGCTTGACGCCGAGCGCGTCTGGCCGCTGCTGGCGCTGATCCAGCGTTCGTTCTACGAGCAGGGCGTGGACGTGACCACTGCGCCACAGCTGGTCGAGCTGGCCTCGCAATGCGGCTTCGACCGCGCCGTGTTTGCCGACACCTTCGCCCGCGCCGATACCCGAGCCGCCACCGCAGCCGATTTCAGCTGGGCCCAGGACCTGGGTATCGCCGGCTTCCCGACCCTGCTGGCCGAACGCAATGGCCAGCTGGCGCTGCTGACCAACGGCTACCAGCCGCTGGAGCGCCTGCAACCCTTGCTCGGCCGCTGGCTGCAGCAGGCCGCCTGTGCTTGATGTGCCGGGGTCACCCGACCCGGTGCCGGGCAAGCCTCATGCTGCGGGCGATCGACTGAGCTGGGCGGAAATCCGCCGCCTGGCCCTGCATCATAAGAAAAACCTCTGGTCTGCCAACCTCATCGCCGTGCTGGCGGCTTGCTGCAGTGTGCCCATCCCGTTGCTGTTGCCCCTGCTGGTGGACGAAGTGCTGCTGGGCCATGGCGATGCCGCCCTGAAGTGGATGAACCACCTGCTGCCATCCAGCTGGCAGGTGGCAGCCGGTTATATCGGGCTGATGCTGGCGCTCACCTTGTGCCTGCGCCTGGCTGCCCTGGCATTCAACGTGCTCCAGGCCAAGTTGTTTGCCGGTTTGGCCAAGGATATCGTCTACCGCCTGCGCATCCGCCTGATCGAGCGCCTCAAGCGCATTTCGCTGAAGGAATACGAAAGCCTGGGCAGTGGCACGGTCACTACCCATCTGGTCACCGACCTGGACACCCTCGATAAGTTCGTTGGCGAAACACTCAGCCGTTTCCTGGTGGCCATGCTGACCTTGACCGGCACAGCGGCGATCCTGATCTGGATGCACTGGCAGCTGGCCTTGCTGATCTTGCTGTTCAACCCGCTGGTGATCTACTTCACCGTGCAGTTGGGCAAGCGCGTCAAACACCTTAAAAAGCTTGAGAACGACAGCACTGCGCGTTTTACCCAGGCGCTGACGGAAACCCTTGATGCCATCCAGGAAATCCGTGCAAGCAACCGCCAGGGCTACTTCCTTGGTCGCTTGGGCCTGCGCGCCCGCGAGGTGCGTGATTACGCCGTAGATTCCCAGTGGAAGAGCGATGCCAGTGGCCGAGCCAGTGGCTTGTTGTTCCAGTTCGGCATCGACATCTTCCGCGCCGCGGCCATGCTGACCGTACTGTTCTCCGACCTTTCCATCGGCCAGATGCTGGCGGTGTTCAGCTACCTGTGGTTCATGATCGGGCCGGTGGAGCAATTGCTCAACCTGCAATATGCCTACTACGCCGCGGGAGGTGCGCTGAGCCGCCTCAACGAGCTGCTGGCACGCGATGACGAGCCGCAGTACCCGGCCGCCAGCGACCCGTTCGCCGGCCGCGAGACGGTGGGCATCGAAGTGCGCGACTTGCGCTTTGCCTATGCTGACGAGCCGGTGCTGGAAAACCTCGACCTGTCCATCGCCCCGGGGGAAAAGGTGGCGATTGTCGGCGCCAGTGGCGGCGGCAAGAGCACCCTGGTGCAACTGCTGCTGGGCCTTTACAGCGCCCAGGCCGGGACCATCCGCTTTGGCGGTGCCAGCCTGCAGGAAATCGGCCTGGAAACCCTGCGCGAAAACGTCGCGGTGGTGTTGCAGCACCCGTCGCTGTTCAACGACACCGTACGCGCCAACCTGGCCATGGGCCGCGACTGCAGCGACGAGGCGTGCTGGCAGGCGCTGCGCATCGCCCAGCTGGATGTCACCATCGCCGCCTTGCCACAGGGCCTGGACAGTGTGGTGGGGCGTTCCGGCGTGCGCTTGTCTGGCGGGCAGCGCCAGCGCCTGGCCATTGCCCGCATGGTGCTGGCCGAGCCCAAGGTGGTCATTCTCGACGAAGCCACCTCGGCGCTGGACGCCGCCACCGAGTACAACCTGCACCAGGCCCTGGCGCGCTTCCTCAGCGGCCGCACCACGCTGATCATCGCCCACCGGCTGTCGGCGGTGAAGCAGGCCGACCGGGTGCTGGTGTTCGATGGCGGGCATGTCGCCGAAGATGGCGACCACCAGCAGCTGATTGCCGAGGGTGGGTTGTACGCCAAGCTTTATGGGCACTTGCAGCAAAGCTGAATTTCAGGTGCCTTGTGCCGTCGCTGTGGGAGCGGCCTTGTGTCGCGAAAGGGCTGCAAAGCAGCCCCGGCAATTTCAGCATCAACCTTGAAATCCGGGGGCCGCGTCGCGGCCCTTTCGCGACGCAAGGCCGCTCCCACAGCGTGCGTGCAAATCCTGCGATTCCCTGTCATAAAAAACCCCGTCACGTTGATGGCAGATGGCCTACGCTGTGCTTGTCTGGGTCGATTTGCGCCTTATCTGCTCTGTGACAGGGACTCCATGAAGGGACATCGCACACTCGAAGCGCCAAAGTTGCTCGGCATCACTTGGCCCTTCATCGCCGTTGTGGTCTTCCAGGTGGCACTCGGTAGCCTCAGCCTTTATACGCTGTCGGCCGTGCGTGCCTATGTCGCGGGCGAAAGCCTGTGGTCCAAGGCGCAGAAAGACGCCATCTATTACCTGAACCTGTACGCCGACACCCGCGACGAAAGCACCTACCAGCGTTATCGCCAGGCCATTACCGTGCCCCAGGGTGACCACCAGCTACGCGAGGTGCTCGACCACCCCAGCCCCGACCTGGCTGCCGCGCGCCAAGCTGTGCTGCAAGGCGGCAACCACTCTAACGATGTCGAACGGATCATCTGGTTCTACCGTAACTTTCGCAACATCAGCTACATGCAGACAGCCATCGACTACTGGGACATCGGCGACGACTACCTGGCCAAGCTCGATGTACTGGCCGGCGAGATGCGCCAAAGTTTTGCCAATGGCCCGGTCGACGCCCAGGCAGTCAACGCCTGGAAAGCCCGCATCGTCACCATCAACGAAGGGGTCACGCCGGCGGCCAAGGCGTTCAGCGATGCCTTGGGCGAAGGCTCGCGCATGTTGCTGCGGGTGCTGCTGATTACCAACCTGCTGACAGCGATGTTCCTCATTACCATTGCCTGGCGCCGCTCCAGCAAGCTGCTGGCCCAGCGGCAGGCATTTGCCAGCGCACTGCAGGAAGAAAAAGAGCGGGCCCAGACCACGTTGCAGGCCATTGGCGATGCGGTCATTACCACCGACGTGGATGGCTGCATCGGCTACATGAACCCAGCCGCCGAGCAACTGACGCATTGGCAGTCTGGCCAGGCCCAGGGCTTGCCGTTGTCGGCGCTGTTCAGCCTGGTGGACGAGCAGGCCGAGGAAGATGGCCGCAGCCTGGTCGAGCAGGTACTGAGTGGCAGCCTCAAGGGCGGCGCCGAGCATGCCCGGCTGATCCAGCGCCTGGATGGCAGCACCGTGTCGATCAACCTGGTGGGCTCGCCGATCGTCAGTAACGGCCAGCTCAGTGGCATCGTCCTGGTGCTGCATGACATGACCCAGGAGCGGCAGTACATCGCCAACCTGTCCTGGCAGGCTACCCATGACGCCCTGACCGGGCTGGCCAACCGCCGTGAGTTCGAATACCGCCTGGAGCAGGCGCTGAACGGCCTGGCGCGCCAGGCCGGGCGGCATTCGCTGATGTTCCTTGACCTTGACCAGTTCAAGCTGGTGAACGACACCTGCGGGCATGCCGCTGGCGACGAATTGTTGCGGCACATCTGCGCTGTGCTGCAATCGGGCCTGCGCGAAGGCGATACCCTGGCGCGGCTGGGTGGCGATGAGTTTGGCGTGCTGCTGGAAAACTGCCCGCCCGAGCAGGCCGAGCGCATTGCCGAGCAGTTGCGCCAGATGGTGCAGAGCTTGCACTTTGTGTGGAAGGGGCGGCCGTTCGTCACTACGGTCAGCGTCGGCCTGGTGCACATGGCCCAGGCACCTGGCACCCTGGAGGCCTCGCTGCGGGCCGCCGACATGGCTTGCTACATGGCCAAGGAGAAGGGCCGCAACCGCGTACAGGTGTACCACACCGACGACAGCGAGCTGTCCATGCGTTTTGGCGAAATGGCCTGGATCCAGCGCTTGCACGTGGCTCTGGAAGAAAACCGCTTCTGCCTCTACGCACAGGAAATAGCGCCGCTGAAAGCCTTTGAAGGCCCAGGCCATATCGAAATCCTGCTGCGCCTGCACGACGAAAGTGGCCGCACCATCCTGCCCAGCAGCTTCATTCCTGCGGCCGAGCGCTACGGCCTGATGAGTGCGCTGGACCGTTGGGTGGTGCGCAATGTGTTCCAGGTTGTGCGCCAATGCCTGGACGAAGGCCGCGAAGGGCCGCTGTCGACCTGCGCGATCAACCTGTCAGGGTCGAGCATTGGCGATGACAAGTTCCTTGAATACCTGCAGCGGTTGTTTGTCGAGTATGCCATTCCGCCGCGGATGATCTGTTTCGAAATCACCGAAACCAGCGCAATTGCCAACCTGGGCAGTGCCATTCGCTTCATCAACGAGTTGAAGGGGCTGGGCTGCCGCTTTTCGCTCGATGACTTCTGCGCCGGCATGTCGTCGTTCGCCTACCTCAAGCATTTGCCGGTGGATTACTTGAAGATCGACGGCAGTTTCGTCAAGGACATGCTCGACGACCCGATCAACCGGGCCATGGTCGAGGTCATCAACCACATCGGCCATGTCATGGGTAAACGCACTATCGCCGAGTTCGTCGAAACACCCTTGATCGAGCAGGCCCTGCAGGAAATAGGCGTGGATTACGCCCAGGGTTACCTGATCGAGCGCCCCCAGGTGTTCACCTGTGACAGTCTGCAGCGCCAACGGATTGCCGCCCGGCCTCTGTTGCAGCGGGCACCTGGCACATTTCGCTAGCGAGAAATCACAAGGATCAAGGAGCTGAAAGTGATTGATGCATTCGTTCGTATCGGGCCTCTGATGGACCCCGCCAGCTACCCCCAATGGGCCCAGCAACTGATTGAAGACTGCCGGGAGAGCAAGCGCCGGGTGGTGGAGCATGAGTTCTACGCGCGCCTGCGCGACGGCCAGCTCAAGCAGTCGACCATTCGTCAGTACCTGATCGGTGGCTGGCCGGTGGTGGAGCAGTTCTCTCTGTACATGGCCCATAACCTGACCAAGACCCGCTATGGCCGCCATCAGGGCGAAGACATGGCGCGGCGCTGGCTGATGCGCAACATCCGCGTCGAGCTCAACCATGCCGACTACTGGGTGAACTGGTGCCAGGCCCATGGTGTGCACCTGCATGATTTGCAGGCCCAGGAAGTGCCACCCGAGCTGAACGGCCTGAACGACTGGTGCTGGCGCGTGTGCGCCACCGAGAACCTGGCCATTTCCATGGCAGCGACCAACTACGCCATCGAGGGTGCGACCGGGGAATGGTCGGCGGTGGTGTGCTCGACCGATACCTACGCCCAGGGCTTCCCGGAAGACCAGCGCAAGCGGGCGATGAAGTGGTTGAAAATGCATGCCCAGTACGATGATGCGCACCCTTGGGAGGCGCTGGAAATCATCTGTACCCTGGCCGGCGAGAACCCGAGCCTTGGGCTGCGTACCGAGTTGCGCAGGGCGATTTGCAAGAGTTACGACTGCATGTACCTGTTCCTGGAGCGGTGCATGCAGCTGGAGAGCCGCCAGCAAGGCCGTTTGCGCCCGGCGTTGGCGGCCGGCTGATCTTTCGCCTGTCCTGGCCCTATCGCCGGCAAGCCAGCTCCCACAGGGATTCCACATTGCCCTGGCCTGTGGTGATCCTGTGGGAGCTGGCTTGCCGGCGATAGGGTCAGGACAGGCAAAAAAGCTTATTGGGCGTTGAGAGCCTGCCCATTCACCTCTTTGCTGTCCGGCCCCATCAGGTACAGATACACCGGCATGATCTCTTCAGGCAGCGGGTTGTTCTGCGGGTTTTCGCTGGGGTAAGCCTGGGCCCGCATCGCTGTGCGCGTGGCGCCCGGGTTGATGCTGTTGGAGCGCACGGGTGCCACGCCTTCCAGTTCGTCAGCCAGGGTCTGCATCAGGCCCTCGGTCGCGAACTTCGACACGCCATAGGCGCCCCAGTAGGCCCGGCCTTTGCGGCCGACGCTGCTGCTGGTGAACACCACCGAGGCGTCTTCCGACAGCTTCAGCAGGGGCAGCAGGGTGCTGGTGAGCATGAAGGTGGCATCGACGTTGATGTGCATCACGCGCATGAAGTTGTCGCCCGACAACTGTTCCAGCGGCGTGCGCGGGCCAATGATCGAGGCGTTGTTCAGCAGGCCGTCCAGGCGGCCGAACTGGTCTTCGATCATCACTGCCAACTCGTCGTACTGGTGGGGCAGGGCGGTTTCCAGGTTGAACGGGATGACCACCGGTTGCGGGTGTCGGGCGGCTTCGATCTGGTCGTAGACCTCGTTCAGGTTGGCCTCGGTCTTGCCCAGCAGTAGCACGGTGGCGCCCAGTGCAGCGTAAGCCTTTGCGGCCGCGGCACCAATGCCGCGGCCGGCGCCGGTAACCAGGATGACCCGGCCTTGCAGCAGGTCGGGACGGGCGGTGTAGTCGAACATTGTGTATTCCCTGTCTCTAGTTCAGCAGCCACACAGCGCGCTGTCGATCACTTTGCGCAGTTCCAGCGGGTGGTCCACCACCACGTCGGCACCCCAGTTGTTGGGGTTGTCCTCTGGATGAATATAGCCGTAACGCACCGCAGCCGTGCGCGTGCCAGCGTCGCGGCCAGACTCGATGTCGCGCAGGTCGTCGCCAACGAACAGCACGCTGGCAGGGTCCAGGCCCAGGGTGGTGCAGGCCAGGGTCAGCGGCTCGGGGTCAGGCTTGCTGTTCTTCACGTGGTCCGGGCAGATCAGCAGTGCCGAGCGCTCGGCCAGGCCCAGCTGCTGCATGATCGGCTCGGCGAAGCGTACCGGCTTGTTGGTGACCACGCCCCACAGCAGGTTGCCTTTTTCGATGTCAGCCAGCAGCTCGGCCATGCCGTCGAACAGCTTGCTGTGGACCGCGCAGTCGCGTTGGTAGCGCTCCAGAAACTCCAGGCGCAGGGCCTCGAAGCCCTCGGCTTCCGGGTCCATGGCAAACGCAGTGGCAACCATGGCGCGGGCGCCGCCAGAGATCACGCCACGGATCAGGTGGTCGTCAACGGCTGGCAGGCCGCGCTCGGCGAGCATGGCCTGGCAAATGGCGATGAAGTCCGGCGCCGTGTCGAGCAAGGTGCCGTCCATGTCGAAGAGTACTGCTCGCAAACGCATGCTCATTCCTCGCGCAGGGTCTGGATCATGTAGTTGACGTCGACGTCGCTGTTGAGCTTGTAGTGCTTGGTCAGCGGGTTATAGGTGAGGCCAATGATGTCCTTCACCTGCAGGCCGGCATCACGGCTCCAGGCGCCCAGTTCGGACGGGCGGATGAACTTCTTGAAGTCATGGGTGCCGCGCGGCAGCATCTTCAGGATGTACTCGGCGCCGACGATGGCCAGCAGGTAGGCCTTGGGGTTGCGGTTGATGGTGGAGAAGAACACCTGGCCGCCTGGCTTGACCATACGGTAGCAGGCGCGAATCACCGAGGACGGGTCGGGGACGTGTTCGAGCATTTCCAGGCAGGTGACAACGTCGAACTGTTCAGGCATTTCTTCGGCAAGGGCTTCGGCGGTGATCTGCCGGTACTCCACCTGTACGCCCGACTCCAGCTGGTGCAGCTGGGCCACCGCCAGTGGTGCCTCGCCCATGTCGATACCGGTTACCGTGGCGCCGCGCAGGGCCATGGCTTCGCTGAGGATGCCGCCGCCGCAGCCTACGTCCAGCACTTTCTTGCCGGCCAGGCTGGCCCGCTCGTCGATCCAGTTGACGCGTAGCGGGTTGATTTCGTGCAGCGGCTTGAACTCGCTTTCGCGGTCCCACCAACGGTGGGCCAGCGCTTCGAACTTGGCGATTTCGGCGCGGTCGACGTTGCTCATTGAACAGTCCTCTGAAACTTCGCAAAATTGGGCCGGAGTATACCCGAGCGCTCGGCCCCCAGGCTCGCTATAATCGCCGGCTTTTGACATGCGAACCACGGGGAGAGGCGATGCGCGAGCGACTTTTGGCGGCGGAGAAGGTGACCGGGATCCGCTGGCAGGGCGGCATCTTGCACCTGCTCGACCAGCGCCTGCTGCCGTCGGAGGAACGCTGGCTGGCCTGCGACAATGTTGCGCAGGTGGCGGCGGCAATCCGCGACATGGCGGTGCGCGGCGCCTCGGCCATTGGTATTGCCGCGGCCTACGGCCTGGTATTGGCCCTGGAAGAGCGGCTGGCCGAGGGTGGCGACTGGGAAATGGACCTGGAAGAAGACTACCTCACCCTTGCCGAAGCACGCCCCACGGCGGCCAACCTGTTCTGGGCGCTGAACCGCATGCGCGAACGCCTGCTGCGCCTGCGCCCTGATGAAGACGTGCTGGCCGTGCTGGAGGCAGAGGCCGTGGCCATCCACGAAAGCGACCGTGAAGCCAACCTGACCATGGCCCAGCAAGGTATCGAGCTGATCCGTCGTCATCAGGGCAATGCCCAGGCCCTGCTCACCTACGGCAATGCCGGTGCCCTGGCCAGCGGCGGTTTTGGCACCGCCCTGGGGGTGATTCGCGCCGGCTACCTGGAGGGCATGGTCGAGCGGGTGTACGCCGGCGAGACTCGCCCCTGGTTGCAAGGCTCGCGCCTGACCGCCTGGGAGCTGGCCAACGAAGGCATCCCGGTAACGCTCTGTGCCGACTCGGCGCTGGCGCACCTGATGAAGAGCAAGGGCATCACCTGGGTGGTGGTGGGGGCGGACTGCATTGCTGCCAATGGTGACGTGGCCAGCAAGATCGGCACTTACCAGCTGGCGGTCAGTGCCATGCACCACGGCGTGCGCTTCATGGTGGTGGCGCCGAGCACCAGCATCGACCTGAACCTGGCCACCGGCGAGGATATCCCGCTGGAAGAGCGTGACGCCGACGAGTGGCTGGACTTTGGCGGTGCCCCGGCGGTACCGGATGTCGAAGTGTTCAACCCGGTGTTCGATGTGACCCCGGCCGACTTGATCGACGTGATCGTGACCGAGCGGGGCATCGTAGAGCGCCCGGATACCGCCAAGCTGGCCCAGTTGATTTGCCGCAAGCGGCTGCATTGATTTTGCGCTGCCTGCACCGGACTCTTCGCGGGCTTGCCCGCTCCCACAGGGATATCGCATGGCCTTAGGGCGGTGGTGAATCTGTGGGAGCGGGCGAGCCCGCGAAGAGGCCGGTGCAGGCAATACAAAAAACCAGGATTCAAACCCGGCTGAGACCAACTGCCACCTCTCCCCACCGCCCCCGCCTTTGTGATAACATCCGGCAGTTTCCAAGACCGCTCATCACGGCGGCCTTCATTGCGCAGATCCATGGCACAACTCATTGATTTGTCGTAAGTCGTCGCACCCTTATGCGCTGCGGCGGCGAGCTTCGTTCGGCCCTTGATGGAGCTGCGAAGTTTCACCAGAAAAAGGAATCAGGCTTCTCATGGGCGAACTGGCCAAAGAAATCCTCCCGGTCAATATCGAAGACGAACTGAGACAGTCTTACCTCGACTACGCGATGAGCGTGATTGTCGGGCGAGCGCTGCCCGATGCGCGTGACGGCTTGAAGCCCGTGCATCGTCGCGTTCTCTATGCGATGAGCGAACTGGGCAACGACTGGAACAAGCCGTACAAGAAATCCGCCCGTGTGGTCGGTGACGTGATCGGTAAGTACCACCCGCACGGCGACACTGCGGTCTACGACACCATCGTGCGTATGGCCCAGCCGTTCTCGCTGCGCTACCTGCTGGTCGATGGTCAGGGCAACTTCGGTTCGGTGGACGGCGACAACGCTGCGGCCATGCGATACACCGAAGTGCGCATGACCAAGCTGGCTCACGAGCTGCTGGCCGACCTGCACAAGGAAACCGTCGACTGGGTGCCCAACTATGACGGCACCGAGCAGATCCCGGCGGTCATGCCGACCCGTATTCCCAACCTGCTGGTCAACGGATCCAGCGGTATCGCCGTGGGCATGGCGACCAACATTCCGCCACACAACCTCGGTGAAGTGATCGACGGCTGCCTGGCGCTGATCGACAACCCCGAAGTCACCATCGATGAGCTGATGCAGTTCATCCCTGGGCCGGACTTCCCGACTGCCGGTATCATCAACGGCCGTCAGGGCATCATCGAGGCGTATCGTACCGGTCGTGGCCGCATCTACATGCGTGCCCGCTCCGAAATCGAAGACATCGACAAGGTTGGCGGCCGTCAGCAGATCGTCGTGACCGAGCTGCCGTACCAGCTGAACAAGGCGCGCCTCATCGAGAAGATCGCCGAGCTGGTAAAAGAGAAGAAGATCGAAGGCATCACCGAGCTGCGCGACGAGTCCGACAAGGACGGCATGCGCATCGTCATCGAGCTTCGCCGCGGCGAGGTGCCGGAGGTGGTGCTCAACAACCTCTACCAGCAAACCCAGCTGCAGAGCGTGTTCGGCATCAACGTGGTCGCCCTGATCGACGGCCGTCCGCGTTTGCTCAACCTCAAGGACCTGCTCGAAGCGTTCGTCCGTCACCGCCGTGAAGTGGTGACACGCCGTACCGTATTCGAGCTGCGCAAGGCCCGTGAGCGTGGCCACATCCTTGAAGGCCAGGCGGTTGCACTGTCCAACATCGACCCGGTCATCGCCCTGATCAAGGCGTCGCCAACCCCGTCCGAGGCCAAGGAAGCCCTGGTTTCCACGCCGTGGGAATCCAGTGCCGTGCAGGTCATGGTCGAGCGCGCCGGCGCCGATTCCTGCCGCCCTGAGGACCTGCCGGAGCAGTACGGCCTGCATGACGGCAAGTACTTCCTGTCGCCGGAACAGGCCCAGGCCATCCTCGACCTGCGCCTGCACCGCCTGACCGGCCTTGAGCACGAGAAGCTGCTGGCCGAGTACCAGGAAATCCTCGAGCAGATCGGCGAGCTGATCCGCATCCTCAGCAGCGCAGAGCGCCTGATGGAAGTGATCCGCGAAGAGCTGGAAGCCATCCGTGCCGAATACGGCGATGTGCGCCGCACCGAAATTCTCAATGCCAGCCACGACCTCAACTACGGCGACATGATCCCGGAAGAAGAGCGCGTGGTCACCATCTCCCACGGTGGTTATGCCAAGACCCAGCCATTGTCCGCTTATCAGGCCCAGCGCCGTGGCGGTAAAGGCAAGTCGGCGACCGGCGTGAAGGACGAGGACTACATCGAGCACCTGTTGGTCGCCAACAGCCATGCCACCCTGTTGCTGTTCTCCAGCAAGGGCAAGGTGTACTGGAAGAAGACCTACGAAATCCCCGAAGCGTCCCGCGCTGCCCGTGGTCGCCCGCTGGTCAACCTGCTGCCGCTGGAGGAAGGTGAGCGCATCACCGCCATGCTGCAGATCGACCTCGAAGCGCTGCAGCAGAACGCTGACCTTGACGAAGAGCTGGAAGACGCTGATGACACCGTGCTCGAGGGTGAGCTGGTAGAGGCCGAGGAAGTCGACGAGGAAGATGGCGACACCGCAGAGTGGGTGGCAGAGCCGACAGGCGCCTACATCTTCATGGCCACGGCCTCCGGTACCGTCAAGAAAACCCCGCTGGTGCAGTTCGCCCGCCCACGCTCCAACGGCCTGATCGCCCTGAAGCTGAAGGAAGGTGACACCCTGATTGCGGCGGCCATCACTGACGGCGCCAAAGAAGTCATGATGTTCTCCGACGCCGGCAAGGTCATCCGTTTCGCCGAGAGCGTAGTGCGTGAAATGGGCCGTACTGCCCGTGGTGTTCGCGGCATGAAGCTGGGCAAAGGCCAGCAGATCATTTCGATGCTGATCCCGGAGTCCGGTTCGCAGATTCTCACTGCCTCCGAGCGTGGCTTCGGCAAGCGCACCCCGCTGTCCAAGTTCCCGCGTCGCGGCCGTGGTGGCCAGGGCGTGATTGCCATGGGTACCAAAGGGCGCAACGGCCTGCTGATCGGTGCTATCCAGGTGCAGGAAGGCGAGGAGATCATGCTGATTTCCGACCAGGGCACCCTGGTGCGCACCCGTGTTGGCGAAGTGTCCAGCCTGAGCCGTAACACCCAGGGTGTGACGCTGATCAAGCTGGCGGCGGATGAAACACTGGTGGGCCTGGAGCGGATCCAGGAGCCGTCCGAGGACGAACTCGATGAAGTGATCGAGGTGGACGAGGAGGGCACCGAGGCTGAAGCGCCAGACAATGAAGACGCTGCGGGTGCCGAAGAGGCCCCGCAGGAGTAAGCGAGCGTAAACCCGGACGGGGCGACCAAGGTCGCCCCGTTTGCCTGTGTAGGCGCGGGCTTGCCCGCGATGCAGGCGCCACCGATCCTGCATGGAATGTGGCCACCGAATTATGATTTTGTTCTATTTGGCAGAGCGAGAGTGGATGTGAGCAAACGAGCCTTTAACTTCTGCGCAGGCCCTGCCGCGCTTCCTGATGCTGTGTTGCAGCGCGCCCAGGCCGAGATGCTGGACTGGCGCGGCAAGGGCTTGTCGGTGATGGAAATGAGCCATCGCAGCGACGACTACGTGGCCATCGCCGAAAAGGCCGAGCAGGACCTGCGCGACCTGCTGTCCGTCCCCTCCAACTACAAGGTGCTGTTCCTGCAGGGCGGCGCCAGCCAGCAGTTCGCCGAAATTCCGCTGAACCTGCTGCCGGAAAACGGCACTGCCGACTACATCGAAACCGGTATCTGGTCGAAAAAGGCCATCGAAGAAGCGCGCCGCTTCGGCCACATCAACGTCGCCGCCAGTGCCAAGCCTTACGACTACCTGAGCATCCCTGGCCAGAACGACTGGAATCTGACCAAAAACGCCGCCTATGTGCACTATGCGTCCAACGAGACCATTGGTGGTCTGCAGTTTGACTGGGTGCCGCAGACTGGTGATGTGCCGCTGGTGGTCGACATGTCCTCCGACATTCTCTCACGCCCCATCGACGTGTCGCAGTTCGGCCTGATCTACGCCGGCGCGCAGAAGAACATCGGCCCCAGCGGCCTGGTGGTGGTCATCGTGCGCGAAGACCTGCTGGGCCATGCCCGCAGCAGCTGCCCGACCATGCTCGACTACAAGGTCTCGGCTGACAACGGCTCGATGTACAACACCCCGGCCACTTATTCCTGGTACCTCTCGGGCCTGGTCTTCGAGTGGTTGAAGGAGCAGGGTGGCGTCGACGCCATGGAACAGCGCAACCGCGCCAAGAAAGACCGCCTGTACGGCTTCATCGACAACAGCGATTTCTACACCAACCCGATCAGCGTCAACGCCCGTTCGTGGATGAACGTGCCGTTCCGCCTGGCTGACGAGCGCCTGGACAAGGCCTTCCTCGCCGGCGCCGATGCCCGTGGCCTGCTCAATCTCAAGGGCCACCGTTCGGTGGGCGGTATGCGCGCTTCCATCTACAACGCCCTGGGCCTTGAGGCTGTGGAAGCCTTGGTTGGCTACATGGCCGAATTCGAGAAGGAGCACGGCTGATGTCCGAACAGGAACTCAAGGCGCTGCGCGTACGCATCGACAGCCTCGACGAGAAGATTCTCGAGCTGATCAGCGACCGTGCCCGTTGCGCTGAAGAAGTCGCCCGGGTCAAGACCGCCTCGCTGAAAGAAGGCGAGAAGCCGGTGTTCTACCGTCCCGAACGTGAGGCTGCAGTGCTCAAGCGCGTGATGGAGCGCAACAAGGGGCCCCTGGGCAACGAAGAGATGGCGCGTTTGTTCCGCGAAATCATGTCGTCGTGCCTGGCCCTTGAAGAGCCGCTGAAAATCGCCTATCTCGGCCCAGAGGGTACCTTCACCCAGGCCGCAGCCATGAAGCACTTCGGTCACGCGGTGATCAGCCGGCCAATGGCCGCTATCGACGAAGTGTTCCGCGAAGTGGCGGCCGGTGCCGTCAACTTTGGCGTGGTGCCGGTGGAAAACTCCACCGAAGGTGCTGTCAGCCACACGCTGGACAGCTTCCTTGAGCACGACATGGTGATTTGCGGTGAAGTCGAGCTGCGCATCCACCATCATCTGCTGGTAGGCGAAAACACCAAGACCGACAGCATCACCCGCATCTACTCCCATGCCCAGTCGCTGGCCCAGTGCCGCAAGTGGCTGGACGCCCACTACCCGAACGTGGAGCGCGTGGCCGTGTCGAGCAATGCCGAGGCGGCCAAGCGGGTCAAGGGTGAGTGGAACTCGGCGGCGATCGCCGGTGACATGGCGGCCAACCTGTATGGTTTGACCCGCCTGGCCGAAAAGATTGAAGACCGCCCGGACAACTCCACGCGCTTCCTGATGATCGGCAGCCAGGAAGTGCCGCCGACTGGCGATGACAAGACCTCGATCATTGTCTCGATGAGCAACAAGCCAGGTGCCTTGCACGAGTTGCTGGTGCCGTTCCACCAGAACGGTATCGACCTGACCCGCATCGAGACCCGCCCGTCGCGCAGTGGCAAGTGGACCTACGTGTTCTTCATCGACTTCGTTGGCCACCACCGCGACCCGCTGATCAAGGCGGTGCTCGAGCAGATCAGCCAGGAGGCGGTGGCGCTGAAGGTGCTGGGCTCTTATCCGAAGGCGGTGCTTTGATTCAAGGCCCTTGGGGCTGCTTTGCAGCCCTTTCGCGGCACAAGGCCGCTCCTGCAGGGTCCTTGTAGGAGCGGCCTTGTGCCGCGAAAGGGTCGCGAAGCGGCCCCGTAGGGTCCAGCAGGCTGTCCAGATTTCAGAACAGGGTTCGCACCAGTGGTAAAAGCAGCAAAAACCAAACCTGAGCCGATCATCAACCGCCTGGTCGTGGTCGGCCTCGGCCTGATCGGTGGTTCGTTCGCCAAGGGCCTGCGTGAAAGCGGCCTGTGCCGCGAAGTGGTCGGTGTCGACCTGGACGCGCCTTCGCGCAAGCAGGCCGTGGCCCTGGGCGTGGTCGACCGCTGCGAAGAAGACCTCGCCGCAGCCTGTGTTGGTGCCGATGTCATCCAGCTGGCCGTACCCATCCTGGCCATGGAAAAAGTCCTGGCCGTCCTGGCCCGGCTCGATCTGGGCGATGCGATCATTACCGATGTTGGCAGTGCCAAGGGTAATGTCGTCCGTGAGGCGCGTTTGGTCTTCGGCCAGCGGCTGCCACGCTTCGTCCCCGGCCACCCCATCGCCGGTTCCGAGCAAAGCGGCGTGGAGGCTTCCAGCGCCGCCCTGTTCCGTCGGCACAAGGTGATTTTGACGCCGCTGGCCGAAACCGACCCGGCCGCGCTGGCCTTGGTCGACCGGCTGTGGCGTGCGCTGGATGCCGACGTGGAGCACATGTCGGTCGAGCGCCATGACGAGGTGCTGGCAGCCACCAGTCACTTGCCGCACCTGCTGGCCTTTGGTTTGGTCGATTCGCTGGCCAAGCGCAATGAAAACCTCGAGATCTTCCGGTACGCTGCGGGAGGCTTCCGCGATTTCACAAGAATCGCCGGCAGCGACCCGACCATGTGGCATGACATCTTCCTCGCCAACCGCGACGCTGTCCTGCGCACACTCGATACATATCGCAGCGATCTCGACGCCTTGCGCGACGCGATCGCTGAAGGGGACGGGCACCAGTTGCTGGGTGTATTCACCCGTGCACGGGTTGCCCGCGAGCATTTTAGTAAAATCCTGGCCCGCCGGGCCTATGTGGACGCTATGAACGCCAACGATCTGATTTTCCTGGCCCAACCGGGTGGCCGCCTGTCCGGGCGAATCCGCGTACCGGGCGACAAGTCGATTTCCCACCGCTCGATCATGCTCGGCTCGCTGGCCGAAGGCACCACCGAAGTCGAAGGCTTCCTCGAAGGTGAAGACGCACTGGCGACTCTGCAGGCATTCCGGGACATGGGTGTGGTCATCGAAGGCCCCAACCACGGTCGCGTCACCATTCATGGTGTAGGCCTGCACGGCCTGAAGCCGCCGCCCGGGCCGCTGTATGTGGGCAACTCCGGCACCTCGATGCGCCTGCTGTCGGGCCTGTTGGCCGGCCAGTCGTTCGACGTAACCATGACTGGCGACGCTTCGCTGTCCAAGCGCCCGATGAATCGCGTGGCCAACCCGCTGCGTGAAATGGGGGCTGTGGTCGAGACCGGCCCGGAAGGGCGCCCGCCGCTGACCATCCGCGGTGGCCACAAGCTCAAAGGGTTGACCTACACGCTGCCAATGGCCAGCGCCCAGGTCAAATCCTGCCTGCTGCTGGCTGGACTGTACGCTGAAGGCAAGACCACTGTCACCGAGCCTGCGCCTACCCGTGATCACACCGAGCGCATGCTGCGTGGCTTTGGCTACACAGTCGAAAGCAACGGCCCGGTAGCTTCGCTGCAGTCCGGTGGCAAGCTGACCGCTACCCGCATCGAAGTACCGGCCGACATTTCTTCGGCAGCGTTCTTCCTGGTCGCGGCCTCCATCGCCGAAGGTTCCGAGCTGGTGCTGGAACACGTTGGCATCAACCCGACCCGTACCGGTGTCATCGATATCCTGCGCCTGATGGGGGGCGACATCACCCTGGAGAACCAGCGTGAAGTCGGCGGCGAACCAGTGGCCGACCTGCGCGTACGCGGTGCCAGGCTGAAAGGTATCGACATCCCCGAAGAGCTGGTGCCGCTGGCCATCGACGAATTCCCGGTACTGTTCGTGGCTGCCGCCTGCGCCGAAGGGCGTACCGTGCTGCGTGGCGCAGAAGAGCTGCGGGTGAAAGAGTCCGACCGTATCCAGGTCATGGCTGACGGCCTGATTACCTTGGGCATCAAGTGCGAGCCGACCCCGGACGGCATCATCATCGAGGGTGGCCAGTTGGGTGGTGGTGAAGTGCATGGCCACGGTGACCACCGTATTGCCATGGCCTTCAGCGTCGCTTCGTTGCGCGCCAGCGCGCCCATCCGCATCCACGATTGTGCCAACGTCGCCACCTCGTTCCCCAACTTCCTGGCGCTGTGCGCCGAAGTGGGTATCCGCGTGGCGGAAGAGGGCAAGTCGTGAATTCGCTGGTACCGGTCATCACCATCGACGGGCCAAGCGGCTCGGGCAAGGGCACGGTCGCCGGCCTGCTGGCCCGCGAGCTGGGCTGGAAGCTGCTGGACTCCGGCGCGCTGTACCGCTTGCTGGCGTTCAACGCCAGCAATCATGGCGTCGATCTGACCAACGAAGAGCTGCTGACCCGGCTTGCCGCCCATCTGGATGTGCAGTTCATCGCAGCCCAGCCCGGTAAGCTGCAACAGATCATCCTCGAGGGTGAGGACGTCAGTAACGTCATCCGCACCGAAACCGTTGGCGCGGGCGCGTCGATGGTCGCCTCGCTGCCGGCAGTGCGTGATGCGCTGCTGGTGCGTCAGCGTGAATTTCGCGATATGCCGGGGTTGATCGCCGATGGTCGCGACATGGGTACCGTGGTGTTCCCCGACGCGCCGTTGAAGGTCTTCCTCACTGCCAGCGCAGAGGAGCGGGCACGTCGCCGCTACCTGCAGTTGAAGGGCAAGGGTGAAGATGTTAGTCTGTCGAGTCTGCTGGATGAGATTCGTGCGCGCGATGAGCGCGACACCCAACGTGCAGTGGCCCCGCTGAAGCCGGCGGCCGATGCCATTCAGTTGGACTCTACCGAGTTGTCCATCGAGCAGGTGTTGCAACGTATCAGAAGCGAGATCGCCCAGCGCGACCTCATCTGATCGCCAGGAAAGCAGGCAGGGGCACCAGTCAACGTCCTGCCGGCTTTCCTTTACTTAAAACGAACCCACATTGTCTGGAATGTGGTTATGGGCGTTTGTTTCGCCCGAATCTACAGGAATTAAAATGAGCGAAAGCTTTGCAGAACTCTTTGAAGAAAGCCTGAAAACCCTCAATCTTCAGCCGGGTGCGATCATCACCGGTATCGTTGTCGACATCGACGGCGACTGGGTTACCGTACACGCTGGCCTGAAGTCCGAGGGCGTCATCCCGCTCGAGCAGTTCTACAACGAAGCTGGCGAGCTGACCATCAAGGTCGGTGACGAAGTTCACGTTGCGCTGGACGCGGTCGAAGACGGCTTTGGCGAAACCAAACTGTCCCGTGAAAAAGCCAAGCGCGCCGAGTGCTGGATTGTTCTGGAAGCAGCTTTCGCCGCCGAAGAAGTGGTCAAGGGCGTTATCAACGGTAAGGTTAAAGGCGGCTTCACTGTCGACGTTAACGGCATCCGTGCGTTCCTGCCGGGCTCCCTGGTTGATGTCCGCCCTGTGCGCGACACCACCCACCTGGAAGGCAAAGAGCTGGAATTCAAGGTCATCAAGCTGGACCAGAAGCGCAACAACGTTGTTGTTTCGCGTCGCAGCGTGCTGGAAGCCGAGAACAGCGCCGAGCGCGAAGCCCTGCTGGAAACCCTGCAGGAAGGCCAGCAAGTCAAAGGTATCGTCAAGAACCTCACCGACTACGGCGCATTCGTGGACCTGGGCGGTATCGACGGCCTGCTGCACATCACCGACATGGCTTGGAAGCGCATCAAGCACCCTTCGGAAATCGTTAACGTTGGCGACGAAGTCGACGTACGCGTTCTGAAGTTCGACCGCGAGCGCAACCGCGTTTCGCTGGGTCTGAAGCAGATGGGCGAAGATCCGTGGGTAGCTATCACTGCCCGTTACCCAGAAGGTACTCGCGTACAAGCTCGCGTTACCAACCTGACCGACTACGGCTGCTTCGCTGAGCTGGAAGAAGGCGTTGAAGGTCTGGTACACGTTTCCGAAATGGACTGGACCAACAAGAACATCCACCCGTCGAAAGTCGTTCAGGTTGGCGACGAAGTGGAAGTCATGGTTCTGGACATCGACGAAGAGCGTCGTCGTATCTCCCTGGGCATCAAACAGTGCAAGTCCAACCCATGGGAAGACTTCTCCGGCCAGTTCAACAAGGGTGACAAGATCACCGGTACCATCAAGTCGATCACCGACTTCGGTATCTTCATCGGCCTGGACGGCGGCATCGACGGTCTGGTTCACCTGTCCGACATTTCCTGGAACGAAACCGGCGAAGAAGCCGTACGTCGTTTCAAGAAGGGCGACGAGCTGGAAACCGTCATCCTGTCGGTCGACCCAGAGCGCGAGCGCATCTCCCTGGGCATCAAGCAGCTGGAAGACGATCCGTTCTCCAACTTCGTTGCTGTCAATGACAAGGGCGCTATCGTCAAGGGCATCGTGAAAGAAGTTGACGCCAAAGGCGCCATCGTCACCCTGGCCGACGACATCGAAGCTACTCTGAAAGCTTCCGAAATCAGCCGTGACCGCGTTGAAGACGCGCGTAACGTTCTGAAGGAAGGCGAAGAGATCGAAGCCAAGATCATCAGCGTTGACCGCAAGTCCCGCGTTATCAGCCTGTCGATCAAATCGAAAGACGACGCTGAAGAGCGCGAAGCTATCCAGAGCCTGAAAAACGCTCCGGAAGCTGCTGCCGACACCACCATGGCTGCGCTGCTGCGCGAAGCAATGGCCAAACAGAACTGAGTTCTGTTTGATCGGTAAAAAGGGCGACCCTCGGGTCGCCCTTTTTTTTAAGTTGAAAATGCGTTTGAGTGGTGAGGGTTCGCCGTGGCATTTTCAGCGCCTATAAGATCGAGCGCCACCGCAAATCCACCGCCGGACACCTACACGCCTCCCGCCCTCTAGACCATTCTTGCAAAACTTCAATCTTGAATTTTTTTATTAAGTCAAGAACCACCCTGTTCAAATCCCTCCCAGCGTGCTACAAACTGGTTAAGCAATGATCTAGCTGCTTGATAACGAAGGGAAAAATATGACGAAGTCGGAGCTGATCGAACGTATTGTCACCCATCAGGGCCTGCTCTCGCCCAAGGACGTGGAGCTGGCCATCAAGACCATGCTTGAGCAGATGTCTCAATGCCTTGCCACTGGCGATCGCATCGAAATTCGCGGTTTTGGCAGCTTCTCGCTGCACTATCGCGCCCCGCGCGTTGGCCGTAACCCCAAGACCGGTCAGTCGGTCAGCCTCGATGGCAAGTTTGTGCCGCACTTCAAGCCCGGTAAAGAGCTGCGCGACCGGGTCAACGAAGATGACGAGGCTGAAGCCTGAGCACTCAAGGAGCAATCTGATGCGTAACCTCAAGCGCGCCCTGGCGGCGGTGTTCGTGCTGCTGTTGGCGGCCGTGGTGCTGTTCTTCGTGCTGGAGAACCAGCAAGCCGTGTCGCTGGTTCTGTTCGGCTGGGCTGCGCCGGAAATGCCGGTTGCCGTACTTGTGCTGGCAGCACTGGTCATTGGCCTGGCAGTCGGGCCCTTGCTGGGCGCCTATGGCGTGCAGCGCAGCAAGCGCAAGATCAGGGAGTCTGCCCGTCAGGCGGCACTCAACAGCAACTAAGGAAATTTCCTACATCCTCTTAGGAAAGTCTCACCTATGCATGCACCTGCCCTCATGGAGTAATAGCCCACTTCATTTTCGGCCCCGGCGAGTGTGTGCAGCATGGAATATCCCAGCCTTTCCCATCACGGTGGTACCCGCGGCGTTACCGGGTCTTGCCACCAGTTGCACCTTGACCCGTCCACCAGTCTGCTGATCGATTGCGGGCTTGAGCAGGGGAGCGAGGCTGCGACGGGTGCGGAAAGCGCGGCACTCGGCTTCGGCATACTGGGCATTCAGGCCCTGGTCATCACCCATGTTCATCTTGACCACGTTGGCCGCATTCCCGCGCTGCTGGCCGCCGGCTATCGTGGCCCCATCCTGTGCAGTGAACCTTCTGCCCGGCTGCTGCCCCTTGTACTGGAAGATGCCTACAAACTAAGCATCAGCAGCGAGCCTGCGCAGGTAGCCCGGTATATCGAATTCATCCGTGACCTTATCGTGCCGCTGCCTTTTGAGCAGTGGCACGCGGTGGTCGAGGGCCCTGGTCTGGCTTGTCGTATTCGCCTGCAGCGCGCCGGGCATTTGTTGGGTTCGGCTTATGTCGAGTGCGACATGCAGCATGGTCAGGCCAATAGCCGCTATGTGTTTTCCGGCGACCTGGGTGCGTGTGGCAACCCGTTGCTGCGCCCGGTGCAGCCGCCGGAGCGTGCTGATGTGCTCGTGCTGGAAAGTACCTATGGCGACCGCCTGCATGCCCAGGCCGGCGACCGCAGGCAACGGCTGGAAGACGCCATCGATCGCGCCCTGGCTGACAAAGGCACCATCCTCATCCCGGCGTTTAGCCTGGGCCGCACCCAGGAACTGCTGTACGAGCTGGAAGACATCCTCCATCGCAAGGCTTTATTGGGCGGCGCTGATCCCGGGCCTGATGGCGACCCGCTCGACTGGTCGCAATTGCCCATCATCCTCGACTCGCCCTTGGCTCAGCGCATCACCAGCGTGTACCGGGAACTGCACGACTACTGGAATGCCGAGGCTAGGGCGCGACTTGCCAAGGGGCGAGACCCACTGGATTTCAGCCAGTTGATCAGCGTGGATACCCATGCCCGGCATCAGCAGGTGGTCAATTACCTCAAAAGCACCGGGCGACCGGCGATCGTGATAGCAGGCAATGGCATGTGCTCGGGTGGGCGCATCGTCAATTACCTCAAGGCTATGCTCGGGGATGCACGGCATGAGGTGATGTTTGTCGGCTATCAGGCCAAGGGTACGCCGGGGGCGGTGATACAGGCGAGTGAAGGGGCAGAAGGGTTTGTGCAGATTGACCTGGATGGGCGAATGCATGACCTGCGCGCCAAAGTGGTTACGCTCAGCGGCTATAGTGGCCATGCTGATCAAGCAGGGCTGGTTGACTTTGCTAGTGGTATGGATCAAGCGCCTGATACGGTTGTGCTGGTGCATGGAGAGCCCGCCGCCAAGGCCGCGCTTGTCGCTGCCCTGAGGGGGCGGATGAAAGCCAGAAAGTGGATGACTAGCATACGTGTTGCAATTTAAAGCCCTGTCCTAAGGGAACGATGTGCCAGCACGTTGTCTGATGCTCACTATTGTTTACATGAGCTGTCGGGAGCTGAGTGCTGCGATGAGTGGCATGCTGATTCACCCTGCGGCGCCTGCTGTCAGCCAGGCAGCTACGAATAGCAATCTCTGGTATCCTAAGGGTCGAAGCTTGCGTCTTGAGCCTATGGATAGCCAAGGATTACACACGCTGGGCGCGTAAATAAGCGTTGTCGTGAGCCATCGCGGCAGCGATCAAAAAAAGACTCATGCCGGCCTCTTGAGCTAATTCTAAGAGGCCTTAAGGATCCAAATATGGAATTGATCCCGGTTATTCTATCCGGTGGTGTTGGCAGCCGTTTGTGGCCAGTTTCTCGTGAGGCTCATCCGAAGCCGTTCATGTCTTTGCCTGATGGGCAGAACCTTATTCAAAAGACTTTCTTGCGCGCTGCGCGGCTGGAAGGTGTTGTTGAGGTGCTGACTGTCACCAATCGCGAATTGCTGTTCAAAACCGAAGACGAATACCGGACCATTAATACCAAGGGTCTCCCCCAGGGCTACATTCTTGAACCTGTCGGCCGAAACACCGCTGCTGCGGTAGCCGCGGCTGCCCTTAAGCTGCAAGCCTCGTATGGGCCTCAGGCGCTTATGCTGGTATTGGCGGCTGACCACCTTATCCAGAACGAAGCTGCTTTCTCCGAAGCTGTTCGCAAAGCCATACAGTTGGCCGAACAGGGGTGGTTGGTGACTTTCGGCATCAAGCCCCAGTACCCGGAAACAGGCTTCGGGTATATCGAAGCCACAGCTGAAGGTTTGCTGGAAGGCGGTTTGAAAGTTGAGCGTTTTGTTGAAAAACCTGACGCCAAAACTGCGGAGTCATATGTAGCGGCAGGCAACTACTTCTGGAACGCCGGGATGTTCTGTTTCCAAGTAGGCGCTGTGTTAGAAGAATTCAAGGAGCATGCGCCTGATGTGCTGGAGGCCGTTGCACTTACCTTGGAATCATCTCGCAGCTCCACGGCCAAGGACTACAGTTGCCTTGCCCTGGACGCCGATAGCTTTGCCAGCGTGCCGGACATCTCCATCGATTACGCCTTGATGGAGCGTTCGCGCAAGGTCGCGACCATTCCCTGCGATATTGGCTGGAGCGACATCGGGTCCTGGAACGCGGTCAGCGAGCTGACCCCGCCTGATGAGCATGGCAACCGTTTCGAAGGCGAGGTCATAGCCTACGAAGCGCATAACAACTATGTCAGCTCCGAGGATCGCCTGGCGGCACTGGTTGGTGTACAGGACCTGCTTGTGGTCGATACACCTGATGCATTCCTGATTGCCCACAAAGATCATGCCCAAGATGTGAAACACATCGTCAAGC
Organism: Pseudomonas sp. PvP089; assembly: GCF_017875165.1. Taxonomy (NCBI): domain Bacteria; kingdom Pseudomonadati; phylum Pseudomonadota; class Gammaproteobacteria; order Pseudomonadales; family Pseudomonadaceae; genus Pseudomonas; species Pseudomonas sp. PvP089. The sequence continues at coordinate 4,923,258 of NZ_JAGGME010000001.1, read as the reverse complement.
GCCTGAAGAGTGACGGCCACGCCGCACACTTGTTGCATCAGACCGTTCATCGTCCGTGGGGTACCTACACCACCCTGGAGGATGGCGAACGTTTCAAGATCAAACGCATCGTAGTAAAGCCCAAGGCATCGCTGTCGCTGCAAATGCATCATCACCGCAGTGAACACTGGATCGTCGTCAGCGGCATGGCAGTGGTTGTCAATGACGACCAGGAATTGATGCTTAATACCAACGAGTCCACATTCATTCGTGCCGGCCACAAGCACCGTTTGCAAAACCCGGGTGTCATTGACTTGGTACTCATTGAAGTACAAAGCGGTGATTATCTCGGCGAAGACGATATCGTTCGCTTCGAAGACAACTACGGTCGTTGCGACGCCTGAATCCAGGTGGTCCGCAGGGTCGGCCGCTGCCCAACGAGGTACAGGGCCGGCCTGTGGTCGCAACCCGTTGTCGGCTGTTTGCTATCCCAGTTCTGATCGGTGACGCGCAGGTGTCACCGCACCAAGTGAGACCTATGTACCCACCTATCCAGACCCGTTGCTTCAAGGCCTATGACATTCGCGGCCAAGTGCCCGCTGACCTCAATGATGATGTGGCATATCGCATAGGCCGTGCCATCGTGGCCGAACTGGGTGGACGCACCTATGTAGTAGGGCGCGACATGCGTCTTGAAAGCCCGGGCCTGTCGTTAGCGCTCATGAAGGGGCTGACCCAGGGCGGGGTCAATGTGATCGACATCGGGCTGTGCGGTACTGAAGAAGTCTACTTCGCCACCAGCCATCATCAGGCCGACGGCGGCATCATGATCACTGCCAGCCATAACCCCAAGGGTTACAACGGCATGAAACTGGTGCGTGAACAATCCCGTCCCATCAGTGGCGACACCGGCTTGAACGATATCCGCCAGCGTGTCGAGGCGGGCGATCTTGGCCAGGTGGCAGCCATCCCGGGCAGCGTCAGTGAGGCTTTTGACAAAAGCGCCTATATCGACCACTTGCTCAGCTACATCGACGTGTCTGCCCTCAACCCTTTAACGGTACTGGCCGATCCGGGCAATGGCGCCGTCGGGCCAGTGCTTGAATTGCTCAGCGCTAAGTTGCCGCTGCACATGACCATTATCAATGGCCAGCCAGATGGGAATTTCCCCAATGGTATTCCCAACCCGCTTCTGCCAGAAAACCGTGAGCTTACCCGTCAGGCAGTAATTGATACCAACGCCGACATGGGGATTGCGTTTGATGGTGACTTTGATCGCTGCTTTTTCTTCGACAGCCACGGTCGTTTCATCGAAGGGTACTACGTGGTTGGCTTGCTCGCTGAAATGCTGCTGGCCAAGCACCCAGGCAGCAAGATCATTCACGATCCGCGGCTAACGTGGAACACCATCGAGCAGGTGCAAGCTGCCGGCGGCGTGGCGATCCAGAGCAAGACCGGGCATGCGTTCATCAAAGAACGCATGCGCGCAGAAGACGCCGTATACGGCGGGGAAATGAGCGCTCACCACTACTTCCGCGATTTTGCCTACTGCGACAGCGGCAATATCCCGTGGTTGCTTGTAGCGGCGTTGATGAGCGCCACCGGCAAGACATTGGCGCAACTGGTGGACGAGCGCATAGCCAGGTTCCCCTGCAGCGGCGAGATAAACTACGAGGTGGCTGACGTAAAGGCGACCATCGACAAAATCCTGGCGTTCTACCTGCCATATGAGCCCACCGTCGACCGCACTGACGGCATCAGCGTTGAGTTTGCCGACTGGCGTTTCAGCTTGCGCGGTTCCAACACCGAGCCGCTGCTGAGGCTTAACGTGGAGAGCCGTGGCGACGAGGCGCTGGTCGCTGAGCGTGTCGCAGAAATCGCCCGCCTGATTCAAGGATAATTATGTTTGGCATGTTTCGGGGCGTCTGGGATTACAGAGGCTTCATCCTCACGTCCATCAAGAACGAGTTCATTTCCCGGTTCGCACGCAGCAAGCTGGGTGGCTTGTGGATGATCATCCACCCCCTGGCCCAGGTTGCGATTTATGCGTTGATCCTGTCCAACGTATTGGGCGCGCGCCTGCCGGGCATCGATAACAAGTACGCCTACGCGTTGTACCTGATCGCCGGCATCCTGGCCTGGAACCTGTTCTCAGAAATTATCCAGCGCTGCCTTTCGGTGTTCATCGATCAGGGCAACCTGATGAAGAAGATGCGCTTCCCGCGCATCGCGCTCCCAGTGATCGTGGTGGGGTCGTGCTTACTCAATAATTTGCTGCTGTTTGTTGCAGTAATGATCGTGTTTGCCGTGCTAGGTCACGCCCCTGACGCACAGATGCTTTGGCTGATGCCCTTGACCCTGTTGGTGGTAGCACTGGCAGTTGGTATCGGCCTGGTGCTGGGTGTGCTGAACGTGTTCTTGCGGGATATCGGCCAGGTGGTACCTATCGTGATGCAGGTTTGGTTCTGGTTCACGCCCATTGTGTACTCGGTGAACATTGTGCCGGATTACCTGAAAGGCACTTTGGATGTTAACCCGATGTACCCCATCGTCACCGCCTATCACAATGTGCTGGTTTACAAGCAGGCGCCTGAAGTTGCCCAGCTCGGGGTGGTGCTCGCCATTGCCGTGGGTTTGATGGTGGCTGGCCTGTTCCTGTTCCGCCGTGCCTCTGCCGAAATGGTGGACTCCCTATGACCCTGTTGGCCGTCAACAACGTAGGCAAGGCCTACCGCAGCTACCGTTCTGAATGGCAGCGCATCGCTCGCTGGTTCTACCTGCCGGTCAAGGCCAGTAGCGAGCATTGGGTGCTCAGGCACATCAGCTTCAACATTCAGGCCGGTGAAGCCATAGGCCTGGTGGGTCAGAACGGCGCTGGCAAATCGACCTTGTTGAAGATGATTACCGGCACCTTGCAGCCCACCGAAGGCAAGGTTCACGTCAATGGTCGCATCGCTGCCATCCTTGAACTGGGCATGGGCTTCAATGGTGAGCTGACCGGCCGGCAGAATGCCTATCATGCCGCCGGGTTGATGGGCTTCACCACCGCGCAGATCGACGCGGTAATTGATGATATCGAGGCATTTGCGGAAATCGGTGAGTATTTCGACCAGGCCGTGCGCACCTATTCCAGTGGCATGCAGATGCGGGTGGCATTCGCGGTGGCCACCGCCTTCCGCCCCGAGATCCTGATCATTGATGAAGCCTTGTCGGTAGGCGACAGCTACTTCCAGCACAAGAGCTTTGGCCGTATCAAGGAATTCCAGAAAGCCGGCACCACATTGCTGATCGTCTCCCACGACCGTGGTTCGATCCAGGCCCTCTGCAATCGCGCGATCCTGTTGGACGGCGGTACGGTGATCAAAGATGGCCCACCCGAGGAGGTGATGGACTATTACAACGCTATCATCGCCCAAAAGGAGAACGCCACCGTCGAGGTCCAGACCTTGTCCGATGGTACCCGGCAGACCCGATCTGGCAGCGGCAAGGCGAGCATCGAGACGGTAGCGCTGCATAATGCTGAAGGTGCGCCGGTCGAGTACGTCTCGGTGGGCGAAGATGTTTGCTTGAATATTCAAGTCAGGGTCAATGCGCCACTGCCCGAGTTGGTAGTGGGCTACGTGATCAAGGACCGCCTCGGCCAGGACGTGTTCGGCACCAATACCCATCACCTGCAATGCATTCGCACGAATTTGGCCGAAGGTGCATTGCTGAAGTACAGTTTCCGCTTTCCTGCAAACCTGGGCGTTGGCTCATATTCAGTGGCCATCGCGCTGCATGCGAGCGACACCCATATTGCCGATAACTATGAGTGGCGTGACCTGGCGTTGGTCTTCAACGTAGTGAACATGTCCGAACGAACCTTCGTAGGCCTGGCGTGGATCCCGCCGACCGTGGAGTGCAATTGATGAATGCTGGTTTCTACCGGGCTTTCGAAGACCGCTATCGCGGGTCGAGGGAGCTCATCACCCAGCGGCTTGAAGCGTACTTGCCGTTTCTGCAACCTCTGAAGCAAATCTACACCGACTGCCCGGTATTCGACATTGGCTGCGGCCGTGGCGAATGGCTTGAGTTGATGCGTCGCGAAGGCTTCGAGCCGATGGGCGTCGACCTGGATGACGGCATGCTGGAGGCCTGCCAGGCGCTGGGCCTGCCTGCGCAAAAAGGCGATGCGTTGCAGGCCCTGCAAGCGTTGCCAGATGCCAGCCAGGTGGTTGTGAGTGGCTTCCATATCGCCGAGCATGTGCCATTCCCGGTGCTGGGTGAGTTGGTCACCGAGGCGCTGCGCGTATTGCGCCCGGGCGGAATGTTGATTCTGGAAACCCCCAACGCCGAAAACGTCATGGTGGGTACCAACAATTTCTATCTGGACCCGACCCACGATCAGCCAATCCCGAATTTGCTGATGTCGTTCCTCACCGAGCACACCGGCTTTGCCCGTTCCAAGGTGGTACGCCTCCAGGAAGCGCCCTCATTGCATGATGAGCAGGTCAAGGTAGGGGTGCGCGAAGTGCTGTCCGGTGCCAGCCCCGACTATGCTGTGGTGGCCCAGAAGCAAGCCGACGCCCACCAGCTGGAAATGTTCGAGGCGGTGTTCGAAGCGTCATACGGTTTGTCGCTTGACGACATGGCAGTGCGCTATGACCAGGCCATCGAGCGTCGTCTGGGGCAGTTGGAGAGCAGTGTTGAGGCGGTGCGGGCTACCTTTTTCGAACCCGCCGAGTTCCAGCGGCTGATGGCCGAGGTCAGCCAGCAGCAAACCCAGCAGTTAATGGCGCTCAAGGACAGTTACGAAGCCACTACCGAAGCCTTGCACCGCCAATGCGGTGCGTTGCAGGAGGCCCTGAACCAGGCTCAGGCTCAGGCTGAGGCCATGGCCCAGGAACGCAAGGCGGCACTGGAGAACTGCCATTGGCAGCACATGCGTGCCCAGGGTGCGGAGCAGCAAGTTGAGGCCATGCGTAGCAGTACATCTTGGCGTATTACCGGCCCACTGCGGGTGACTGGGCGGGTCGTGCTGTGGCCGGCTCGCCATGGCAAGACGTGGCTGCGGCTTAAACTGCGCTACGCGGCGCCGCACGCCCGCCTGTGGGTGGCACGCCGCCCGGCGGTGCGGCGTCTGGCACTTGCCGTGTTGAACCGAAGCCCCTGGCTGAGTGCCAAACTACGCAACTTGTTAGCTCCGGATCCGGCCAGTGTGGTCGTTGACCCGCAGCATGGCGTGATCGATCACGCCCCTCTGACACCGCGAGGCCGCGCTATCGAAAGCGCCCTCCACGCAGCAATGAAGAAGAGCTGATACCGAATGCGTATTGTAATTGACATGCAAGGTGCGCAAACCGAAAGCCGCTTCCGTGGTATCGGTCGCTATAGCGTATCCCTGGCTCAAGGCATCGTGCGCAATCGCGGCGAGCACGAGGTTTACCTGCTGCTCAACGGTATGCTTAGCGAGAGCATCGAGGCAATTCGTGGTGCATTTGTTGGCCTGTTGCCGCAAAGCCATATTCGGGTCTGGTACGCCCAAGGCCCTGTGGCGGGCATCAATCCCGCCAACGAAAGTCGGCATGAAGTGGCCAAGCTCATCCGCCAGGCTGCCATCGACGAACTACAGCCGGACGTGGTGCATATTACCAGTGCGGTCGAGGGCTTTATCGACGATGCGGTGATCTGCCGTCCGCCAGAGCACAAGCGCGCAATCGTCAGCGTCACGCTTTACGACCTTATTCCGCTGACAAACCCGCAGCAGTACCTGGACCACGCCCAGTACAAGCAGTACTACATGGGCATCGTTGGCTCCTTCAAGGACCACGGGGTGTTGCTGGCAATTTCGGAATGTGCCCGCCAGGAAGCACTGTCGTTGCTGCCGCTGGATCAGGACAAGGTGTTCAACATTTCGGGCGCGGCAGACGCGATATTCCGGCCGGTCACGCTCACCGATGAAGCACGCAGCGCGCTCAAATCCAAGTTCGGGCTGCGCGATGCATTCGTGCTTTACTCGGGTGGGGCGGATGAACGCAAGAACCTGTCCCGCCTGATTGTCGCCTTCGCTGACGTCAAGCGTGAGATCGAAGACGTGCAACTGGTATTCGCCGGCAAGATTTCCCAGCACATCATCGAGCGTTACCGTGGCGAAGCGTTGGCGCAAGGCCTGGCCGAAGATGACTTGGTGTTCACAGGTTTCATTACCGACGATGAGCTGGTGGCGCTGTATAACACCTGCCGCCTTTACGTATTCCCGTCTTGGCATGAGGGCTTTGGCCTTCCGCCATTGGAAGCCATGAAATGTGGCGCACCAGTGATCGGTGCCAATACCTCGAGCGTGCCTGAAGTGATTGGCTGGGATGAGGCCACGTTCGATCCGCTGGATACCGCCTCTATCGCCCAGAAGATGAATCAGGCGTTGGTCGACGATGACTTCCGTGAGGCCATGATCAAGCATGGCTTGGAGCGCGCCAAGCTCTTTTCCTGGGACTTGACGGGCAAGGCAGCCATCGCCGCGTTCGAGCAGTGCGTGCAAAAAACGCCAGTGGCCGATCACCCCGTGGACGAAGACCTGCCTACCGAGCAACGCATCGAGCACTTGGTCGAGGCGCTGGTTGCCTCAGGTGAACTGGCCAAGGGCGGAGTTGATGTGCAGCGCCTCGCCAAGGCGATCGATTACTCGCTACAGGGGCCGGCGGGCAAGCCAAACCTTTTGGTGGATATTTCTCAGCTGTGCCGCCACGATGCCAAGAGCGGTATCCAGCGTGTGGTCCGCAGCATTCTGCTCGAGTGGCTGAAAAACCCGCCCGAGGGCTATAACGTCACGCCGATCTACAGCAAAGTTGAAGAGTCGTTCTACCGCTACGCCAAGCAGTTCACGACGCAGTTCCTCGGGAATACGCCAAACGATGACGATGTGGACGAGGCCATCAGCTACAAAGCCGGGGACGCCTACATCTGCCTGGACCTGCTGCTGGACATGCTGCCGCAGCGCCAGGCTTATCTCGACACACTGCGCGCCCATGGCGTGAGCCTGTTCTTCGTGGTGTACGACCTGTTGATCTTGCAGATGCGCCACTTCTTCTCGGATCACCTGCACCCGTTCTATGTCGACTGGATCAACACCATCGCGCGCTATGACGGTGCCATGTGCATCTCCCGGGCAGTCGGGGACGAGTTGCAGGCCTGGATGGACGAGAACGCGCCCAAACGCGAGAGACCGTTCCGCATCGGTGTGTTCCACCTCGGCGCCGACATTGACCAGTCGGTACCGACCACGGGCATTCCGGAAGATCCGGCCATGCGCGTCGAGGCCCTGCAAGCCAACCCTACATTCCTCATGGTTGGCACTCTGGAGCCGCGCAAAGGGCACTTGCAAACCTTGGACGCTTTCGAACTGCTGTGGCAGCAAGGTGTGCAGGCCAACCTGGTCATTGTCGGCAAGCACGGCTGGCTGGTGGAGGAGTTGGCCAGCAGGCTGCTCAACCACGCCGAGCGCGGCAAGCGGCTTCTTTGGCTGGAAGGTGCCAGCGATGAGTACCTGGAGCACTTGTACCAAGCGTGTGATTGCCTTATCGCAGCGTCCTACGGTGAAGGGTTTGGCCTGCCGCTGATCGAAGCCGCACAGCATGGGCTGCCGATCATCGCACGCGACCTACCAGTGTTCCGTGAAGTGGCGGGGGAGCACGCCTGGTTCTTTGCTGGCAATGACGCGCGTAACGTGGCCGACAGCATCGGTGCGTGGCTGGCGTTGCACGCCGCTGGCGAGCATCCAACATCGGTACAGATGCCGTGGCTGACCTGGAAAGGCAGCGCGCAGCAACTGATCGACGAAATCAGCAAGCATGCGTTCTGATCGCCGCGCCCTGAAAAAACATGGTTGGGAAAACAGGATAATGGGTTTCAAGCTTGACTCAACAGGCCGAGCCGGCTTTGCGTTCGCTGTGGCCTTCGGGTTGTTTTTTGTACTGCGGCACTTTCCACTGGATTTCATCCTTGGCACCAATTCGTATTGGCAAACCGAAGTAGAAGACGTCACCCAATACTTCGCGGGTTTTAATGCCTTCTTCAATGCCCCCTTTAGCTTCCCGCTGTTGGCATTTGACAGCATCAACTACCCGCAGGGCACCCGGGCTACCTTCGTCGACGCAATACCCTTGTATGCGTTTTTGCTGAAAGTGTTCGTGCCCAAGAGCTTTGCTCCCTTCAACCCGTTAGGTGTATGGATCGCCGGGTGCTTCGTCGCCCAGGCCATTTGCGCCTGGTGGATCATGCGCGAACTGCGGGTGCGTTCATGGTTGGCGCTCGCCGCAGCAGTGTTCTGCCTGGTGAGCATGCCTGAATTCACCTCGCGCATTGCGCATGTGTCGCTGATGTCGCAGTGGATCGTGCTGTGCGCCCTGGCGCTTTACCTGCGTAGCCGCAACACCGGCCAGGCGCATCGGTGGGCATGGGGCGTGCTGCTGGTTGCTGGCTTCTACGTCAACATCTACCTGTTCGCCATGGCCAGCGCCATCTATCTGGCGAGCCACCTGGGCAGCGCTGAACGCTTCAAGCCGGCGTTCGTTGCCCGCGCTCTGGTGCCATTCGTGGTCATTGGCGCCAGCCTCTTCCTTACCATCTTCCCAATGGGCGAGGCGGCAGTTTCGAAGGAAGGCGGCTTCGGCGTGTTCTCGATGAACCTGCTGTCACCGCTGCATGGTGGTAAATACCTGCACTTCCCTAACCCGGAAATGCCAGGACAGGGTGAGGGTTTCAACTACTTGGGCTTGGGTGTAGTAATGGCCTTTGTATTGAGCCTGGTGTTGAAGCGCAAAGACGGTGACGACACGTTTGGCCGACACAAAGCGCTCACCTGGTTGATGGCGCTGTTTACCCTCTACGCGCTTTCCAACGAGATTTATCTGGGTACCAGCCACCTGGTGTCAATCGACTACCCGTCGATTCTGAGCCCTATTACCTCCCAGTTCCGTGCCTCTGGGCGGTTCTTCTGGCCGGTAGGTTTTTGTATAGTGATCTTCTCGATTACCTATCTGTACCGCCACTTGAGTACCAAGTTGTTCGCCGCTTGTATGCTGGTCATGCTTGTTGTGCAGATCAGCGACTTGTCGGCATTCCGCCGGCTGCTGGTTGCGGTGGCCAACCGCCCGGCTGAGCCGGTGCTTGACCAGGCCGAGTGGAATGCGCAGACCGCGAGCAACACCGAGTATCTGTATTTCTTCCCCAAATTCAAATGTGGGCGCGGCGACCAGGTGCTGCAGACCCTGATGCCGATCATGCGTTACGCGGCCGTGCATAACATCAAGATCAACACTGGTTACGTAGCCCGCTCCAACGCCAACTGCAGTACCGAGAGCACCCAGGCAGAAATTGCCGCGTCAGATTTTGCCAATTCCATGTACGTGTTTAATACCGGCGACTTCCCACAAGTTGATCAGGTCAAGCAGCTTTTCCCATCAAATCGGCAGCCTGAGTGCAAAGTGCTCGACTTTGCTCATGTCTGCCGCGTCGGCCAAGCAGGGCAGGTGAACCCATGACCGAACTGAACAAGCGCACGATTTCGCTGGTGTCGCCTTTTTACAACGAAGAAAAAGGGGTGCACGCTTTTTTTCAGCGTATTAATGAAGTATTCGCCAGCCTGGCTGATCGCTACGAGCTGGAAGTGATAGCCGTGAATGATGGCAGTCGCGATCACACGTATGATCAGTTGGTCAAAGCCAAGGCGGATTACGCGTACTTGACCGTGGTGGACCTGTCGCGCAACTTTGGTAAGGAGGCGGCGATTTCTGCCGGGCTCGACTTTGCCACGGGCGACGCCATTGTGCCGATCGACTCTGACCTGCAGCACCCGCCGGAAGTCATCCTGGAACTGGTCGAAAAGTGGGAGCAGGGCGCCGAGGTGGTGTTGGCCAAGCGTGTTGACCGCGAAACCGACCGGCCGATCCAGAAATTCACGGCCAACTATTTTTACAAGGTGCACAACCGGATCTCGGACATCGATATACCCGCGGATGTGGGCGATTTCCGCCTGATGGACCGCAAGGTTGTCGATGCCTTGAAGACGTTGCCCGAAAGCCGCCGCTTTATGAAGGGGCTGTTCGCTTGGGTGGGCTTCCGGACCACGACTGTGGAATATAAAGTGGCCGCCCGCGAACACGGAAGCTCAAGCTTCAATACCTGGAAGCTTTGGAACTTCGCCATCGAAGGGATTACAAGCTTCAGCTCCGTACCGTTGCGTATCTGGACCTACTTGGGCTGCCTGGTATCGGCAGTGTCGTTTGTCTACGCGGCATATCTGCTGATCAAGACCCTGTTCTTTGGCGTGGACTTGCCCGGCTACGCCTCGATCATGATTACAGTACTCTTTGCCAGTGGCGTGCAGCTGATTGGTATTGGTGTACTGGGGGAATATGTGGGACGTATCTTCACCGAGTCGAAAAACCGGCCTGTTTATATCGTACGTGATGTGATCAAGTGACAAACCTCATCCCGGCGCGTTATCACGAATTCATACGGTTTGGGCTGGTTGGCGTTGCCAACACTGCGGTGCATGCAGGTATTGTGATAGCGCTGATGGAGGTGCTTGCGCCACCAGCGTTTGTCGCCAATGGCATCGCGTTCTGCTTTGCCAACATAATGTCGTACATGCTCAATAGCCGGTTTACCTTCAGGACGCCAACCAGCCTGTTGGGTTATCGGCGCTTCCTGGCGGTGTCGCTGGTGTCGTTGGGCCTGACGTTGTTGATCACTTCTGTGGTGGAGTACCTGGGCCTGCATTACGCGGTGGGCCTGGCGATGGTGATCTTCGTGGTGCCGGTATTGAATTACCTGGTGATGAAGCTTTGGGCGTTCAAACCGGCAGCCTGATCGCCTGCTTGCTGCAGAAGCACGGCCCATTGGGCTGTGCTGTCATGCAGATAACACCGCCCCCACAGAATCCCTGCCAAATCTATAAGTCATGTCATGTTCAATGGGGGAGGGCGTGCCCGCAAACCACCGGCACAGCCGGTGCAGCCCACGCCCACGCAGCCTACTTCGTGGCTTGCTCCAGGTTCACAGCGGCGTCCGGCGCAGGCCTGGCTTTCTTCCCGAAAATCCGCTTGCCCAGGTGCATGGTAGGCACTTCGACCAGCCGATAAAGTGCGTAGGCAAGCGTGAGCACGAAGATCAGCGTCAACAACCCTGATACTGGGAATGACAACCCTTGGTCCATCAGAATCCGTAGAGACAGGTAGCCAATGATCGAATGCGTCACGTAGATCGAGTAACTGATATTGGCGATGAAATCCAGCGGAGCAAACGGGCGGAAATACCTGCGCATCATGTAGCTGAAGCTAAACAGCACCAAGCCGTAAACATAGTTCTGCGGCACCGATGGCATCTGTACATCCCAGTCGGTATGAGGCCAGCACAGCAAAAACACCAGCATCATAATTGCTGCATAGGCCAGCAATTGTCGAGTCGTATAGGTACCGGTGTAATGATGATAAAAGCCCGTGCCGATGAACATGAAGATTACGCACATCAACTCGGTCTCAAGCGATTCAACCAGGCCTACGCGCAGCTCTCTCCCGGCCAGCAATGTCGGAAGCGCCTCGCACGCTGCGAGCACCGCCACGGCGAACAAGATCAGTGGGAACGCATTCCCAGCCTTGATCGAGCGATAAAGCAGCGCGGCGATGATGTAGAACTTGATCTCAATGGCCAGGGTCCAGTTGACCATGTCGATTGAGGGATAATGCAAGTTGCCCTGCAGCAGAAGCAGGTTGGCGAGCAGCCGGTCAAGCGCCATCGAAAACGGCTGACCCCAGTATCGGCTGGACAAGTAGACCAGCGCCAACATGATCAGCGAAGCAGCGATATAGGTCGGGTAGATGCGCAAAAAGCGCGCGATCAGAAACTTCACCGGCTCCAGACGATTCAGCGAAAACGGAATGACAAAGCCGCTAATCAGGAAGAAGACCGAAACGCCGAAGGGTCCGTAGTTGAAGGTTGGGATCGTCAGCCAATAGATCATGCTCGACGAGGGCCCCTCCACGATGGGGGCGTGAATATAGGACGCCACCACGTCCCGTGAAAACCAATAAACACCGCACCAGTGAACGATAAGCACGGCGATCACCGCCACGCCTCTTAACTGGTTGGCGAAAAGCGCTCTGTCTGAAGCTTGTTGCATGCCGGTTCTCCTGGAGATGGTGGCATTGTAGTTATCACCCGGACCAAGGAGAAGCTCATTGCTGGCATTCTGTAACCTGCATACAGAACGCGCTAAGCTTGGCTCTGTCGAAACCAGAGGTAATCCCCATGCGACCATGGATAGGTGTAATGCTGGCCGCAGGGCTTGCAGGCTGCGGAACTGTACACACCGTTTTCAGCGAAGCCAAGGCGGTAGATGACCTGGCGAAATGGCAAAGTGACTGCCACAGCATCCCCAGGGCCTACAGCGGTGTGGCGTATCAGTTTTGCAGCCTGAACGCTCCAGCGAGATCGGGCGCCCACTGGGCACCGTTCCCCGTCCTGGTTGACATGGCAGCGTCAAGCCTTGCCGATACCATAGTTCTTCCCTATACCGGTTATCAGCAATATGAACGGGGTAACGTACCCATTCGCCGACTGGAGTATTGAATTCCAGGCAAAGCCGCTGAGCTGTCGGGCCGCCAAATAGCCAACCCTCGTCACAATCGGTGTATCAACGGATGCTGCGAATCGTAGCGGCCACGCGAGCCTAAGGCCCATGATTAGCGAGTGCAATCAAAAGCCGGCGCAGCGGGTATCTTTGGGAAATAGCCTACAAGGAGGGAGGGGAGTTCTGATGACTAGCGAGGCTATGAGGGGCCTCTGGAGCAATATTAAAACCGCCAGACCCAAAAAAGAGGCTGCCAGGCAATATAGCCCGAGACAAGGCTGCGCTACCGCAGCCTTGCCCCGCGAGAGCTGTTACTCGAACAGTTCGGCGTCAGCCAATGCGACCCCAAGCTGGTCCTTGCCAGACAGGCTTGGTGCGAAGTCGATAGGCCATTCGATACCCACTGCCGGATCATTCCAGGCAATGCAGCGCTCACACTGCGGCGAGTAGAAGTCGGTGGTCTTGTAGAGGAACTCTGCGGTTTCACTCAACGTGACGAACCCGTGTGCGAACCCTGGCGGGATCCACAGCTGGTTCTTGTTATCGGCCGACAATACCGCACCTACCCATTTACCGAAGGTAGGGGACGAGCGACGGATATCCACCGCAACATCGAAAACCTCGCCCTGCACCACACGTACGAGCTTGCCCTGGGCGTGAGGTGCCAGCTGATAGTGCAGGCCACGCAGCACGCCTTTTACCGAGCGCGAGTGGTTGTCTTGTACGAAGTCGGGCTGCAGGCCGGTCACTTCGCTGAAGACACGGGCGTTGAAGCTCTCGTAGAAGAAACCACGTTCGTCGCCAAAAACCTTGGGGGTAAACAGCACGACTTCAGGGATATCCAGCGCAATGGCTTGCATCAGAACACCTTCTCTTTCAGCAGGTTTTGCAGATACTTGCCATAACCGTTTTTCAGCAGTGGTTGAGCCAGGCACTCGAGTTGCTCAGCGTTGATCCAGCCAGCGCGGTAGCAAATTTCCTCAGGGCAGGCGACTTTCAAGCCCTGACGGCGCTCCATGGTTGCGATGTACTGGCTAGCCTCCAGCAGACTGTCATGCGTGCCGGTGTCCAGCCAAGCATAACCCCGGCCCATGATTTCAACCTGCAGCTGTTGTTGCTGCAGATAAAGATTGTTGAGGTCGGTGATTTCCAGCTCGCCGCGCGCAGATGGCTTCAAATCGCGGGCCAGGTCGACTACCTGGTTGTCATAGAAATACAGGCCGGTAACGGCATAGCTCGACTTGGGAACAGCCGGCTTTTCTTCCAGCGACAGTACGCGGCCGCTATCGTCAAACTCCGCTACGCCATAGCGTTCTGGGTCATGCACGTGATAAGCGAACACCGAAGCCCCGGCTTCACGCTTGTCTGCATTCAATAGCAGAGCCTGGAAGTCATGGCCGTAGAAAATATTGTCACCCAGTACCAGCGCTGACGGGTCGTTACCGATAAAGTCTGCGCCGATGGTGAACGCCTGGGCCAAGCCATCCGGGCTTGGTTGTACTGCGTAGGACAGGTTCAGGCCCCACTGGCTGCCATCGCCCAGCAGCTGTTCGAAGCGCGGAGTGTCTTGCGGGGTGGAGATGATCAGGATGTCCCGGATCCCGGCGAGCAGCAGGGTGCTCAGCGGGTAGTAGATCATCGGTTTGTCATACACCGGCAGCAGCTGCTTCGAAACCGAAAGTGTGGCCGGATGCAGTCGTGTACCCGAACCGCCAGCCAGAATAATTCCTTTACGAGCCATGAGAGTCCCTATTACTGGATTTCGTCCAGCATACGTTGCACGCCTTGCTCCCAAAGCGGCATTTTGAAATTGAACGTGTGTTCCAGCTTGCCCAGTGCCAGGCGCGAGTTGCGCGGACGTGGTGCAGGTACTGGATAAGCTTCGGTGCTGATTGCAGCAACCTGATCAGCTGTCACTTTCAGCGCTACGCCAGTGCGTTGAGCGTGCGCCAGCACGAACTGAGCAAAACCATGCCAAGAGGTTTCACCTGACGCAGCCAAGTGGTAAATCCCTGCCAGGTGACGGTTGTCTTGCCCATTGAAGATTTGCCGCAGGATGTGTGCGGTAACGTCGGCGATCAGGTCAGCGCCCGTGGGTGCGCCAAATTGGTCTGCTACCACGCTCAACGTCTCACGCTCCGCCGCCAGGCGCAGCATGGTCTTGGCAAAATTGTGCCCGCGCGCAGCATACACCCAGCTGGTGCGCAGTACCACGGCCTTGGCGCCGCTGGCGAGTATGCCATGCTCGCCTTCCAGCTTGGTACGGCCGTAGACCGAAAGGGGGCCGGTCGGCGCAGCTTCCTCCCAGCGCTGACTGCCGCTGCCGTCAAATACATAATCGGTGGAATAATGAATCAGCCAGGCGCCCAAAGCTGCTGCTTCACGTGCTAATACAGCAGGAGCCTCGGCATTGATCATTGCGGCCAGTGCCTGATCGCTCTCAGCTTTATCCACTGCAGTGTAGGCAGCAGCGTTGACGATCACGTCCGGCGCCAGCTGACGAACCGTAACGGCCAAGCCGTCCAGGTTGGACAAGTCGCCACATAAGCCTTCGGCCCCCTGACGATCCAGCGCGATGACCTCACCCAGCGGCGCCAAGGCGCGCTGTAGCTCCCAGCCTACTTGCCCGTTTTTCCCCAACAGCAGGATTTTCACGCTTTATTTGCCCCGTATTGTTGTGCCACCCAGTCACGGTAGCTGCCGTCCATGACACCTTTTACCCATTCCTGGTTGGCCAGGTACCAAGCGACTGTCTTGCGAATGCCCGTCTCGAAGGTTTCGGCAGGTTTCCAGCCGAGCTCCCGCTCGATCTTGCGTGCATCGATGGCATAACGGCGGTCATGGCCTGGGCGGTCGGTTACGTAGGCGATGAGCTCTGCGTACTGTTCGACAGGCTCGCCGGTCTTCTGGTTGATCACCTGGCGCGATGCCGCAGGTGCCATCTCGTCGAGAAGGCCGCAAAGTGTACGCACAATGTCGATGTTGGCTTTTTCATTCCAGCCGCCAATATTGTACGTCTCGCCGAACGCACCGGCTTCCAGTACGCGACGGATGCCCGAGCAGTGGTCTTCGACATACAGCCAGTCGCGGATTTGCTGGCCATCGCCATAGACGGGCAGCGGCTTGCCGGCGAGTGCGTTGACGATCATCAGCGGGATCAGTTTTTCCGGGAAGTGGAACGGCCCGTAGTTGTTGGAGCAGTTGGTAGTGAGTACCGGCATGCCGTAGGTATGAAAATACGAGCGTACCAAATGGTCACTGGCTGCCTTGCTGGCGGAGTACGGGCTGTTCGGCGCGTACGGCGTGGTCTCGGTGAACGCCGGGTCGTTTGGCCCCAGAGTGCCGTAGACTTCGTCGGTAGAGACATGGAGGAAACGGAAGGCCTCCTTCTCTGCACCTTCCAAGCTGTTCCAATGCGCCCGGGCGGCCTCAAGCAAGCGGAACGTGCCCATCACGTTGGTTTCGACAAACGCTTCGGGGCCGGTGATCGAGCGGTCTACATGGGATTCGGCGGCGAAGTGAACCACGGCGCGTGGGCGATGGTCGGCAAACAGCTTGGCCAGCAGTGCTGCATCGCAAATATTGCCTTGGACGAAGCGATGCTGAGGGTTGCCTTCCAGCGACTGCAGGTTGGCCAGGTTGCCTGCGTAGGTCAGGGCGTCGAGGTTGAGGACGGGTTCCTCATTGTTCGCACACCATTGCAGTACGAAATTTGAGCCGATGAAGCCGGCTCCGCCTGTTACTAGAATCATAATTTGGCTCTAATTGGACAAAAGGTGTTGTCGTAGACAGATGACGCTGAGAAACTTCGCCCCGGCAACGCAAGGCGAGCTGCTAGCGCTGCCCGGAATTAGACCACCCTGATGTCGAAAAATACACTGCTGGGTGCCGGTACTGACCGTGCCGATCTGCTCATGCTGGACGAGGAGGAGCCGTTGCAGCGGTGGAAGGTGACCTCATGGTTGCCATGACACAACAGGGAGTCGTCAGGTGTCCATGCAACAAACAGCTGTTTGAGCAATGCAACTCACGGAGATTGACCTGAGTGCAGGCAAGTCTAGAGTGCCTTGAGCTACCGCTATCTTGTGGTTCCAGTTCGGTGGGCATGGCAGTGCAGCGCGCGCCTCAGGGGGCGGGTTCGTTTCCGGGGGTTGAAAAGTGTCATTTTTATTTGTCAGCATTCCTGAAATAGGAATTAGAGTGATGGCAGTTCTTGCATTCATGTTGAACAACCCAACAAAAAATATAATAGGCTCGGGGCTCGGCAGGTTAGACGTCATTCTTCATGTTTCAGCGGTCTGGCGCTCTTGAAAATTCATAGGAAAGTGAAAAATGTCTGTTAAGGAAGGCTTGCCGAGCGTAGATGTGCAGCCGAGCATGCATGTTAAGAGAAATTCAGTACCCGCCACCCAGAAAAAGACTGGCTCAAGGCGATTCGTGCTGGATCTGGCTTATTATCGGAATCGATACCCAGACCTGTCTTCGCTCACGGACGATGCGCTCGAGCAGCATTGGCATGCGTTCGGTTATCAAGAAGGCCGTTATGCCTCGGCTTCGCACGAAAGTGGTGATGCGGAGCTTATCGCTGAAGCAGTGCTCAATGCGGCCGACAGCGCCGTCATGGTCAGGCCGGATGTTGCTAAAGTAGACCTGGATTTTTACCTGACCCTTTACCCTGACCTCAAAGCCGGCGGCGTTGAAACTCAAGCGATTGCGGAAGCACATTTCCAACGCTTCGGACGGGCGGAGGGGCGACTTCCTACCCCCGATGCCTGGGCTAAGAAGCACGAGCTCCCACCAGAGCTGTTACCGAACGGGTTCAGCCTTTCCGCCGTCATTGAACGGAGCGCCAAGCGCGGCCTTGAGGTTGAACCACAGCGGGTCATGGGCATATTCCTGGGGCAGGATGTTATCCCTGTTGATCTCGCCGAGACGCCTCAGAAAAGCCAGGTAGTGTTCTCTAAACTGGGTATGCATTACCTGTCCCGGCACAAGGTCCAGGAGGGCAGAATCCTGCTTGAGGCGGCTTTGAGCATCGCGCCGAGTGCTGAGGTATTCAACCGTCTAGGCGGTAGCTACATGGAGGATGGTCACTTCAGTATTGCCTTGCAGTACTTCAATGCTGCCGCGCAATTGCCGAATCCGCCGGTGTGGACCGCCTTCAACCGAGCGCACTGCTTGGCTAAGCTGCATCAGCTAGATGAAGCCATTCGGGTGCTTTCTGCAGGTATTGCTACCAACCCGAATCACCGTCCCCAGCAAGACGAACTCGAGCGTCTGGCCGAGCAGAAATGGCGTGACTTACACGCAAAGCTCATGACCCGAGTGGATATGCTGGACCGGGAGAGCTTGATCAATGAGGCCTACGCTTACGCGGTTGACTTGTATCGAGCGTACCTGCCTGTTTACGGTGATCTGTCGGAAAGCGCCGCAGACGATTTGCCCGCACTGCCGCCCTTGGGCAATTTGAATACCGATCGTGTCTTAATTGTTGGTGACTTCCACATCGCCCAGTGCGTGCGCTACCGCATTGAGCAGAAAATTGAACAGCTGGAAGCAGTTGGCAAGCAGGTAACTGCCATAAGCTGGACCGAGCTGGACAAGAACCAAAATGCATTAGCACTGCACGATGTGGTGATCTTCTATCGAGTGCCAGCGGTAGTTCAAGTTATCAAGGCCATCGCTCAAGTCAACGCAACGGGTAAGCTCAGCCTGTACGAAATTGATGATCTGCTATTTGTTCCGGAGTACCCGCCGTCGATCGATAGCTATGGTGGCTATGTCTCGCTGGCCACACACCGGGAACTCACGCGCGGCATGGCGTTGTTCAATGCCGCTGCGCGACTTTGCCGTCAGGGGATCGCATCCACTGAGCCGCTGCGTTCGGAACTCGCCAAGCTGGTGAGAGAAAAACAGTGCTGGTTGCATCGCAACGGCCTGGACAGATTGAATCAGATTCGCACAAACGACAAATCGCACAAGAAGACCATCGATATCTTCTATGGCAGCGGTACTCAAGCACACAACACCGACTTTATCGAACAGGCGCTGCCTGCGATTGAGCGTGTGCTTAGCGAGACCCCTCAGGCTCGTTTGGTCGTTGTGGGTTACCTGCGATTGCCAGTGTCATTTACCGCAAAATACGCTCAGCAGTTTACCCAGTTGCCGGCCATGGACAGTGTGCAAGGTTATTGGTCGCTGCTTGAGCAAGCGGATATCAATATCGCGGTGTTGCACGATGACAAAGTCAATGCCTGTAAAAGCGAGCTGAAATGGTTTGAAGCAGGCTGTTTTGGTATCCCATCGGTTTTGAGCAGCACGGCCAATTACCGTGATGTTGTCAAAGATGGAGAAGATGGTTTCCTTGCCACGACTGAAGAAGAATGGTACCTGGCATTAAAAAACCTCGCTGGTAGCCAAGCCTTACGGCAACAGGTAGGCCAGGCCGCTCAGAAACGGGCCCAGGACGATTACAGCCTGCAGGCGCTTGGAAGTACGCTGGCAGCTACGCTCGATGAGTTCGTAAGTGGCATTCAGAAAGCCAAGCCGAGGAAAAAAATTGCGTTGGTCAACGTATTTTTCCCACCGCAGGCGATTGGTGGTGCCACGCGTGTTGTGGCTGATAACTTCTCAGAGTTCAGAAGCGCTTACGCCGAGGACTTCGATGTCTGTGTGTTCACAGCGGATGTCGAGTGCAGACCCGCTCATCAGATGACTGTCTACACCTATGAGGGCTGCCGGGTCTACCGGTCTACAACCCTGTGGCGTGAGCACATGGATTGGCATCCTAAAGACCCAGAGATGTATCGCCTGTTCCAAGAGTTCCTGGAGCTGGAAAAACCCGATTTGATCCACTTCCATTGCGTCCAGCGCTTGACAGCTTCGATTGTGGAAGCGGCACGAGATGCCAAAATTCCTTACATGGTCACTATTCACGATGCCTGGTGGATCTCGGATTTCCAGTTCTTGGTCGACCATAACTCAAAAGTTTATCCTGACGGGCATCCTGACCCTTACGAGCTCATAGAAATGCCAACGAATATGAAGTTGGCAGATTCCATCGAGCGACGCCGCGATCTGAAAGACCTCCTGCACAGTGCTTCGAGGGTGCTGACCGTGTCGAACGCGTTCGCAGACATTTATCGTCGAAACGGTATCCCGCAGATAGAAGTTGTAGCTAATGGCGTCTCCAGTGACATTCCGTGGACGCAGAAAGATACCTCTTACACCAAGCGGGTTGTCTGCGGGCATATCGGCGGAATGTCGGAGCACAAGGGGTATTATCTGCTTAAGGAAGCAGTGCTTCAGAGTCAGCCTGAGAACCTTGAGTTTTTGATTGTTGACCATTCCAAGGAAGAGGGGTATGAACATCATTCTCAGTGGGGGAAAGTGCCAGTAACCTTTATCGGTCGCGTAAGCCAGAAAGGAATCGTAGACCTTTATGGGAAAATGGATGTCCTCTTTGCGCCATCGATGTGGCCGGAAAGCTTCGGCCTTGTAACCCGTGAAGCGGTTGCTAGCGGATGCTGGGCGGTCGCCAGTAACATGGGAGGCATAGGCGAAGACATTGTTCCAAATAAGAATGGTTATGTTATTGAGCCTAGTACGGAAGCCTTAGTAGTAACGTTAAAGCATATCAGTAGCTCAATTGCCCAACACAAGGCGGCATCCGACACAGAGGTAAGGAGAACCTCAGCTAGCCAAGCTATGGACCTCAAGAAGCTCTACATGACCTTGAAAGATGGCCATGCAGTAGGAAGGAAGCTTATAAAATGAAAGTGACAAATATAGGGCTGTCCTCAGTCGTGATTGAATTTGCGAGCGTCGATGCTTCCAAATTTATAAATCTTAGCCAGGCGCAGCGGGAGGTGCCATTCAAATGGGTGGACGCTGGCGATCCTCAGCAGGTAGCCATTGAGGTCAATATCAGAGATTTTTCGGTCTATGAAAGTCTGCAACTTGCTTCTGATGAACATAAGTTGGAGTTAGCCGGAGCCTTTGAAAAATATAGGCTGGATGAAAAAAAGCTCGCTGATGAGTTCTATGTTACAGGCGCCATAATCAACGCTGCTACTCGCGGCATGGAAAATAACGAATTATTTTTCGTTGCATTCAATGCCCTGTCAATTATGCCTGTGAACAACCATTTTTACGGCGCATTAATAACTTTGATTTCCTATAAGTACCTTGAGGCCCCGGAGTATCGGGGGTGGGTGATTGGTGTTCTATTGGAGTCAAAGACAAAGTTTGACGACGCGGTAGAATATTGTACCCCTAATACTGCGCGCTGGGGTATTTCCTCAGCGACAGCATTTGCCCTAGTGCTTCTCCTTAATGACCGTGTTGAAGATGCTGAGTGGGTAATCGATTCGGCGCTGCGCAGATATGAGCCCAATCTAAACCAGCTCAGCTATTGGAATTATTGTCAGTGCTTGATTCTAAAGGCTGCAATACTTGCCTTTGTTGGTAGAAATAAAGAGTCAGGTTGGAAGTTCCTTGCTGCATTTGATTTTTCGAGAAAAGCTATAAACGATACATTCCATTCTAGGAATGATTGGGTTCTGGGGCAGATATCGGACTGCCATGCGCTCCTGAATCTCGGGGAATTAGCGATGAAATGTGCTGCTAAAAGTCTAGGCAGGATACCCTCCGAGTCCCGGTATGCTGATATCAAGTACAGTGGAAAAATAAGCTTCGCGCCCGTATTTTCAAGGTTTCAAAGTTCGCGGTCGAAATTTAAAAGTGAGTTTTTTGACGTGACTGAAATGGCGCTTAATTCATAGCAGGGTATTCAGAGTCTACCTGCTCTTGATATCCTAGAAAATTAAATGGCTCGTTGCAGATTTGCAATGAGCTCTTTATAAATTTGCTTCGCTGAGGCGACCGGTTTTTTGGATGTGAAATCGCTCGCCTCAGGCTTTTTGATGTGTAGTTATGATAATATTGATTTAAGTTTGCAATACGGATTGGTTTTAATGGTGCCATCTTTGTTGATTAAGGCCATTGATAGATAAAGTACTTGCGCAAGTCCGATAAGGTTGTAAATATCGCCAGCTATTTCTTCGTCTTCAGTAGTATTAATCATTACGAAGCATAGTGTTGGCTTCTCTTGCTTAAATGCTTTGTAAAAAAAGGTCTTGCCGTCTCTTTTTATGATGAGTACTTTATTTTGATATGGCGCTTTGTCGAAGAAGGTAAGACTGGCTTCGTTCGGTTTGGAATCTTCTTCTTTTGCAAAATAGATTAGCGTTTTATGATATTTATGTGATGAAAAAAGAGCCTCATCAGCTTCCCTGACATGAAAGCCGCCGACTGTTGTTGTGTCAAGAATTCCTCGTCTTAGGTAATCCTTGATGAGTCTGAATGTGTTAGTGGTTCCCGATACAATAAAGCTGTCGTTTTTGTAATAATCAAATATTTTGAAAAACGATTTTTTTGCCTTCAGAGCCAAGGTTAGTGCTTGGCTGGAAGTCAATCCTTCGTGGATTTTTTTGAGGAAGTAATAACCAAAAATTGAAGGATGATTGCTGGAGTCAATAAACAAAAAGTTAAGATCGTAATGAAGTATGTCAGAAAGTTTTATGCTGTTCCTGAATTTGTTTTCAATTTCGGGTAGATTCCAAATGGGGTGTTGGTATGTGCTGTTCTTGAAATATTTATCCTCATTGATATTTTTATATTCTCTGATTAATAGGCACCAGAAAACTAGCCTTATATCATCTCTTTGAAGAGTTTCTAGACTTTCAATAGACTTGTCATACATGAGCTTGTCTATTTCTGGGTTTATAAATTCTTTCTTTACAATGAAGGCGTCGCTTTCATTATGCGTCAGGTGATAAGTGTTGCCGAATCTAAAGTCACCTACCATGATGAATGGGCTATTTGTTCTTGAGCAGCGCTCGATACTATCATGCCAGATCGGGAGACCACCGACTCCATGAAACGGGCTATCGATTTCAAAAAAATCTCTCAGCCTTTGCCAGCGTACTACGTGCGAGGGGCCAATAATCATGTTAATGTCCGATCATAAAAATGTAAAAATAATAATGCTAAGTAGGCATAGATGGTTTATCAGGATTTGACTTGGTTTGCTAGACTCTGGTTTTTACCTTTGACTGAGGCTGAGTTCTGAAATAAATTTTTCGGTTGGGGCGCTGAAGTTGAAATGAAATTTACAAAGCGCAGAGGGTGCAGGGTATTCCCCGCAAGGCAGTGCCTGGAGTGGCGCTGCCCAATGCGTAATAATTTAATGCGTTCTCTATTCAGGATGGGTGCAGGTTTCGAGCAGAGAAGAAATATTGCCTAGGGCATATATATTATTCTCATGGCACCATTGCTGCCAGTTCTTAACTTCGGACCAGTCACTCAAAAAAAGGAAATCCAAATTCGATTCGCGAGCTGCCTTGAAGTCATATTTACTGTCGCCGATGAAGAGGGCAGGGGATACAATATTTGAGTCGCGTTGCTCGCGCGCAAGAATTTCCTCTTTAGCATCTGGGCTTCCGAATATGCCGCCATCAAACATCTCAGCAAGCTTTCGCTGTGCAAAAACCTCACGGAGTTCGGTCTGGTCACCGCCAGAAACGATCAACCAGCGAGTATTCGGAGTTTTTGCTCGAAGCTCCCGTATGCCACTCGCTATATCGCAGCTGAGCAGGCCGCTCCTTACGTGCTCAGCATAGCGGTGTAGAAGCTGCTCTAATGTAGGTCCTTCAACATGTTGGGCGACTATGTGTTCTAAGAAATATGAAAACTTTTTATAGCGTGAAACCCCGCCATTAGCGACGTGGTGATCAGCGAGAGCCTGGGCGGCCATTTCGCCGTAAGGCAGCGCTGCTTGGTAGAAGGCTTGGGTTTTCACTTTATTCGAATCTAGCAGCACGCCGTCGCAGTCAAAAACCAGGGTGGCGTAGTCGCCTAGATTCGATTTAATACTCTTCATAGGGTAACCAAACCTTTTTCTAGCAGGCATTCTGCGATGGTGAAGTCTTCCGGCCAGTCAATGTCATGGCTGATCAGTTTGCCCAGTGGATGAAGGTAGGGTTTACGACCAATTCGGTCATCTAGCTCCCTGTAAATACTTGCATGAGCAAGGAATACACCACTGTTTACTTCATGTACGGGGTTGAGGGTTTGCGTTCTCGGCCATTTCTCTACGTTTCTGTCATAGTTCATGGCTTCGCCATTTTGCCAGAGGAAGCCGTGCAGCAAATTTGTGGTCATCAAGGAGTCGTACCCGGTCAGTACTTTCTCATTGTGAAGCTTTACGATTTCGTTGTAATGACTGGCGCTGAGGAAGGGCGAGGTAACGTGGGTCCACAAGATATTACCTTCGCCGATCAACTCAAGCGCATGCGCCACCAACTGGTCAGTGCTGGTCTGGCTGGAAGACAGCTCTTCTCGTCGCTTATGGAGTGTGATTTTATTACTTTGAAGCGATGAGGCGTAGTCAAGGATGCTTTCGTCGTTGGTGCTCAGCACGATGGCATCAACAGCCTCAGCTTCAAGCAGTTGCTTCAACTTGATTTCAATCAAGCCGAATGCGTGGCCGCCAAATGGTTTTATATTTTTATTCGGAATGCGTTCGCTGCCTTTTCGGCAGGGCAGAAAACACGTCGTTTTTTCATATTTCATTTCAGTGGCCCATAAATGCTTTGGCAGCTAATGTCATATCGAGTTGGCGTCAGGCAGAGCAGCGGCGTGCTGGACGGGGTGTCTTGATACTGCCTCAAAAGCTTGTTGGTATCAGCATTTCGCGGGTCTTCGCCAGGATACCCATCGAAGCCAGCCATGAGAATGCGTTTAGCTTTGCCAGAGCTGGCGGCAGCCATGGCGTACGCTACCACTAGCGAGGTCGGGATAGTGCAATGGGTGTCCTCGAACGTGAAATTATCGGGCTGAACATTCAGGCCGAAATCAAGAACGTTTTTATTGGCGAGCGCACCCTGCACATCCATCGGTAGCATGGAGTAGGGCGTAATCAAAGGCTGAGGCAGTTCGATATGTGCCTCGCAATCGGCCAGAAGGCGGACGGGATGGCAAGCGACCCTGACATCAATCAATTCAGCGGCAATTGAGCTCTGCGTGTTCAGCGCCATCACAACCGGTTTATGCTGGCGAATGAAGTGTTCCAACGCTTGCCGGTGCGCCGCTACGCCAGGGCCCGTACCTAGAAGCAATACATCTTGGCCGGCGAAAAGATCCTGCGGTGCCCACTGACCTGTGGGCGCGCCACGGTAAAAGTGTCGGGCGGCATCAAGTGTATGCACGCTGAACTTCTTACCGCCTTCATTGCGAAGGTATTCAATGACCGCAAGAATATCTTCTTCGCCGAAGCGGGAGTCACCCAGCATTTCTTGAATGTAGGTTGGGTGGATACCATATTTTCCAGCGAGGTAATAATAGGGGTTGGTCCCCCAGCCATACTTAACTTGCATGGGTTTGAAGTGCTCACGAAGAAGCGTCATCAAAGGTATCAGATTCGCGGGTTTCCCAGTGCGTGCAGCAATCTCGATAGCCAGCTCCTCGGTGCGGGCGTTGCCGGGCCCTCGGCCCATGCCCGTGACTGTAGAGTCGACCCAGGTAACGCCTTCATCCATCGCGCGCAAGGTATTGGAAAGCGCCAAGCCGAGATTGTCATGGGTGTGGATCCCCAAGGCCCCCTGCCACTCACTACGCAGCCACTGGATGATCTGTGCCGCTTCATCAGGGGACATGCTCCCCATGCTGTCAGCAAAATACAGCACATCCAGCGGGTAGTTGTTTGCAAGTTTAGCCAGCGCTTTGATTTCGCTTTCTGAGCAGTTCGCGATCTGCATCAGGTTAAAGCCTACATCGTAGCCCTGTTCCTTAAGCCAGCTCGCCGCTGGGAGTGCTTCTGCAAACTCATGAACGTGGCAAGCAATACGCACCAGGTCAACCGGCGATTCACTCGCCGGGCTGGGGAACAGTAGCTGCAGTGCTTGCTGCCCCGCGTTTTTTCCGACCAGTTCACTGCCGTTAACCATCACGCCAATCGTCATGGAGGGGGGCAGATCCAGGGTGCTCAGGAAGGCATCAGTGGTATAAGCGCAGGCGCCGCTAAAACTGCTGTTTTTTAACGAACGAAGGCCCAGTTCAATCGTTTGAATGCCAGCCGCTTGCATGGCGGTTATGTACTGTGCAATCAGCGCTTCGGAGAAGTTCCAGTTATTGTAATAACCACCATCTCGAAGTGTGCAGTCCAGATGCTTCATGTCAATGTGTCCCTGTATTGATGGGTGATTGTATTGGCGCTTCAGGAAGGATCAGCCAAGTAGATATGACCATGAATCTCACTGGATGCCAATTTTCTGGGGGCGCAATATTCTGGTTCTGGCGGCAATGACAAGCCCCCGTAGGGGCCGGTCAGATAGTCCAGGCTTAATGCGGGATGGTAGTAGGGATCCCTGTAGCTGACGGACCATCGTTCTGTAAACAACTGCTGCTCTCGCTGGGCGCGTGCCATTTTCTCTGGCGAGATATCTTTCCCTCGGCTGGCGGATTCGGCATGGATCAATTGCGCGAAGGCGGTCCATAGATTACGCAGGCCAAGTTCATGAATGCGCAAGCATAAATCGACATCGTTGAACGCCACAGGAAACGCTCGTTCATCCAATCCCTGAATCGAGTCGAACAACGACTTGCGGAGCAGCAGGCATGCCGCCGTAACCGCGCTCTGCCGCCTGGTAACCTGGTTCATCCCCAGGTACCCGGCATCTCGTTGCTCCAAGGTGTTGCCGGCATGGGCAGCGAGGCCATTGACGCCAACAACTACGCCACCATGCTGGACCATCCTGTTGGGCCACAGCAACTTGGCACCCACTGCGCCGATTCCGGGGCGCAGTGCCTGCGAAACCATCTCTTTCAGCCAGCCGCTTTCGATGATTTCGATATCGTTGTTGACCAGGCCGATCAGCTCTCCCGTGGCAACGCTCGCCGCGCGATTGTTGATCGTGGAGTAGTTGAAGGGGTGTGGGTGCGCAAGAATCTTAACGCCGCGCTGAATGAGTTCGGCGAGGTAGGCCAATGTCTGCGGATCAGTCGACTGGTTGTCGACAACAATGATCTCCAGGTCTGGATAATCCGTGTTGTTCAACAGGCCTTCGATACAGGCGTGCAGCAGCTTGTACTGGTCACGTGTGGGTACGATCAGGCTGACACGTGGCAGTTGCTCAGGGAGCGGCCAGTGAGCCCTGAGCAGAGCAGGGTAGTCTGGTACGGCGCTGACCTGCGCGCCTGGTGCGAGGCTTTGGCATAACCACGTCACGGCGTCCTTGCGTTGCTTTGAGGGCGCAGCTTGCTCCGGGCTTGTACAGGCATCGCTAGAGCGATGGTAGAGAACCCGAGGCAGGTGTGTTACAGATCGGCCGTTTAGCTCCGTAGCTAGTGCTATACCGGCGATTAGATCGTGGCGGTTAATGGCTGACTGCTTTTGGCCTGCGTTGAGCAGAACCAAAGCCTCTTTGACAATGGCGGCAGAGAAAATTGCGCCAGCAGAGAAAATGTCTGCGCCAATGAACAGGTCAATGTCCCAAACCGGCTTGAACCATGGCTGGCTACGTTGGCCTTGCGGTCCGTCGCGGTCACAGTCGGCATAGGCCCAAGCGCAACCATCCTCCAGCAAATTGCAAAGCTGTGCGATGGCTCGGGGCGCCAGTCTGTCACCTGCAGCGATCTGGATAATGCTGTCGCAGCCGGCTGCCAGCAGTTGTTCAACGGCGGGGAGGAGGTCGGCCGGGGCAGCTTTCGCCAACTGATGGACACTTTCAGCGTCATCGCCCAGGCTATCGAGGCTGATTTGTTCCAGGGCGGCGTCACCTTCACTGAGCAGCAACAGGCCGGGTGTGAACCTGGACGGGGTGGCAGCGATAGGCTCGCGCTTCTGGAAGGCGTCGTACCATCGTGGGTAGTGCTGCCATCCTGCGCTTTTTGGCAAGCGCGATGATTGCTCCTTCGCAACTTCTGCCACCAGGGCCTGCACTGCAGAATCGGGTTTCAGTTCAAGCTGATGCAACAGGCCTTCCAGGCCCTCCGGGCGGCAGCGCAAACGAATCGGGCTTCCTGATAGTGACTGTCCGAGGTCATTGGTCACTTCAATGACATGCAACTTGCCATCTGCCAGTTCCCACGGCAGGTCTATCGTGAAACCGTGATCACTTGTGGCGCGATACGCGAGTGCCTGGTGGTGGGTATTGCAAGTGACCTGGGCGACAACCCGGCTACCTTCGCGTAGCGTAACTTCCACATGGCGATGCGGCGCCTGTGGATCCCAAGACCAGCCGCCGACGCGCAACCCACCCGTATGCCATACCTGTGAAGCTACGGCAGCAGTTTCTTGTGGAGGCTGGGAAGGGAGCTCAATCTCACCTTCGAGCTGGATGCCTGTATTAGCAATTTGAGCGGTTATTCGGTTGGCATTTGCCAGCAGGCTCTGGCGCAGTTGCACGGTAAAGCCATGGAATTGATCGCCGTGCGGAGCATTGGGCTCATGTTGGTCTGCTCTGGCCAATGCGACACTGGCCCCATCAACGAACACCTCGATGACAGGCCGCTGATCTTGCTGCGTGATATCGATAGCCCACCCCTGCAGAACATCCCCGTACAGTCCGTTGATGCAGCCACGAAATGAGGAGAGCGCTACAGGTTTCTGACCCGCCGGCCGCTCGTTGAGGACGTTCTGTGTCATCAGGCTTGGCTCAGTGAAAATGGTAATTGGGTTACACAGTTCGCCCTTGCTTCAGTGCCTAGGGAATGGCAACGCGTATACAACGGCAAATCGTACTCGCTGGCAAGTTCCGGGGCTTGCCATTTTTCGCCAGGAGAAGGGGCAAGACTGACCACTGCATCACATCCGGTCGCCTTGGCAATCTCCGGCAAGCTGAAACCGTTCACTTGGGGTAGTGCCTGAACCGCACCGGTTGCAGATAAGGTTTTAAGCCACGGTGTGTCTTGTTTGACCAGTAGCGTAAGCGGTAACCGCTCTCGAGTGATGCGTCTGCCAAGGCGAACCCAGGTCTGGATGATCTCTGGATCATCCAGGGCGTCGCCGATCAGCAGTATATTGGGTTGGCTGGTTGCAGGCGTGGGCAGTTCGGCGCATGGTTGAATCACGAGGTTGGCTTGCGGGAACGCCTCGGCGAATGCGCTATGCCAGGACTGCCACGGTAAAACCACGCTTTCTGCCTGGTTGGCAAAGCGCTGCCAATCGTAGGTAGCGTCCAGGCCTTGCAGATGGCCGTCACGGTATACGATTGTGTAAGGAATGTTCAGCAGTGAAGGCAGATCGCAGAGCTTGGAGGGGCACTGGACCTGGTGTTCGAGCACGATGTCTTTCAGTGGCAGCGCGGCCAGGTTCTTGACCAGCTCGGAGAATTCTCCAGGCATCTCGTAGTCAAGCTCCAAAGGCAAGGGGGCAAGCGGGGCTTTCAATGTGACCCAAGTGCGATGGCTGTCCCGGTGCCAGACAAGAGAGAGGATAGAATCAGCCCCTGTGCCGTCGTGAATGTGCAGCGAATGACTTGCCTCCATCGGCCATTGCGAGGCTTTTCGTTCATCGCTTTGTTGTGCGAAGCGGGCCAGGCGGGCACGCTGTAGCGCGCCCCGGGCAGCCTTGATCGGGTCCCGCAGGCAGAACGCATTATAGCGTGCCGAAGCGTCTGGATAGCGGCGGCGCAAGATAGCGTTGTTCTGTGCTACGCGCAGTGTTTTTTCTGCCCCGAAAGAAATCCCGCCTTGATGAGCCACGAATACATTGGGCGCGCCCATATGGCGCCAGCCAAAGCTGCGCGCACGCAGGCACCAGTCGGTTTCTTCGCCATAACCTCTGGCCAGGTGAACTTCATCCAGGTAGCCGACCTGGTTGAGCGCTGCACGCTTTATATACAGACAGAAGCCGCAGCCAGTCTCGATCTCGACGGGAGAGATGTTGGCATGTTTGGCCAGTTCATCCAGCGCTGCCTGGTCACGAGCATTGGGCATGGCATGGCTGACTTGACTCTGTGGGAAACTCATCAGCTCGCCATTGTTTGTGAATGGCGTGACAGAGGCGATATCTGCGCTACTGAGAGCGATGTTGCGCAAGCGGTCGAGCCAGTTGCCCTGTACCCGTGTGTCGGCATTCAGCCATACCACATCCCGGCCAGGGCTCAGTGCCATCGCACGGTTCATGGTACGGATGAAACCCAGGTTCACAGCGTTGTTCACCAGCGTGATTTTGCCTTTACCGGCCAGCATTTTCAGCGCTTTCGCCAGAGCCGGCACGGGTGTGGCGTCTTCGATCACGACCAGGCGATGAGGCGTGCGGTTAAGTTTGCGAGCTTCGAGGGCGCTGTTGATGCATTCAAGTGTTTCGTGCAGCCCATTATAAACCGGTATCAGTACATCTACGTGCTGCTGCACACCCAGGCTGGGGTGTTCTGGAGGCGGCACAAATGACGGCGCCGCAAACACAGGGCTGCCCAGTAGCGGTGTATTGTCCGCAAAGCGGATATGCACAGCGGCGGTGGGATTTGGCACGCGTATGCGCAAGCCGCCATGGGTGGTCGGCAGGCCGGCAGCGCTAAGTAATGGGTGGGGTATATTGGCTACGGCGTCAACCTTGGCGCTGCCAGCCTCAATCTTTAATGAAACCGGAGCGTGCGGGTTGCCAAGATCAATGGCCCAGCCCTGCACTTCGCGCTGCTGCTCCAGGTAATGCACCACACCTACTGTGCCAGCGGCGCCAGTTTGCGCTGTGAGTAACTTGAGTACCTGCGCCAGTTCCTTGGGCGAATTGATCTCAGGCAAATGGGCAAGAATCATGCTGCGTAGCTTGGCCGGTGTTTCAGACTGGCTGCGTGCTTGCCATAGCAGCATGCGAAGCGTGGCGTCCCCGGGGAGTTTCTGCCATGCCATGGTGAGATAGCGAGTGGCGAGTTCCGCGTGCCCTTGTGCCAGCAGGGCGCGGCCTGCCAGTGCCTTAACATCGGCGCGTTCTGGTAGCAGCTGTGCAGCGGTTACAAGAAATAAAAAGGCCAGCTTCGGGTTACGCGGCAGAGCCGCAATCCCTTTCCATATCAACGCTTCCGGCCGGTGCTCAACGATTTGCATGGCCCGCTCCAGTACGCTGGCGGCAAGTTCATGTTCACCGGCATTGCGGTGGCGATGGAAAATGTCCATGAGCGTTTCTCGCCCATGATCGAGGTGTATGGACATAAGCTTTGGCTTGGCTACACAAATAAAAAAGAGGGGCGACCCGAAAGTCGCCCCTTTGGCATATGCCCAGCCCGAAGGCCGGACATATGCAACGTCAAAGCAGGGCTAGTTAAACTTGGCCGTGCAGTACAACGACGTTGTCGATGTGGTCGATGGCTTCGGCCGAACCAACGATGCCCAGGGCCACGTCAGCGTGCGAAACGCCAGCAGCCAGTGCTTCGGTCCAGGCAGCCTTGCCAGCTTCGTCAGCGGTACGGCCCAGTGCGGACTGGTACAGAGCGTCGACGAAGTCGCTGTTGGCTTTGTCGGAAGCTTCCGACGAACCAACGATGGCTTGGGCAACTTCTGCGCGGCTTGCGCCGTTGAACAGAGCGTCGACCCAGTTGTTCAGGCCAGCTTCTTCCGCGTCGCGGCCCAGTACGTTCACGTACAGGTCGTTAACGAAGGTAGCGTTCGAAGCGTCCAGTTCCTGAGCTTCAGCCGATACTGCGATAGCAGCAGCGATGTCAGCCAGGGAGCCGCCGTTGGCCAGAACTTCTTGCCATACAGCCGAACCGCCTTCTTCCGCGTCACGACCCAGCAGAGCTTTGTACAGCTCGTTGATGTCAGCAGCGTTGTTGGCACCGCCGAACTCGTCAGAGTTCAGGAAGGTGTTGGCGATGTCGTTCAGCGAAGTGCCAGCGTTGACAGCTTCAACGAAGGCTTTAGCGCCGTCGAGGTCAGCGTCGCGACCCAGGATGCCTTGGTACAGGCGCAGGGCAGCAGCTTCGTCGTCGCTGTGAGCCAGGGCCACAGTGTCGCCGTTGGCGAACGACAGGAACTCAGCGTTGCTGATTGCAGCAGTCTGGTTGCCGGTCAGGTTCACGGTGAAGTTGTTGCCGACTGCGAAGTCGTAGTCTTCAGCCGAGCCGTCCAGCTGGACAACGTCGTAGCCTGCGCCGGTGTTGACGATGTCAGCGTGGTTGCTGCCGCTCAGGATGACAGTGTCATTGCCCGAACCGGTGGTCACGTTGTTGTTGCCAGCGCCAGCGATAACGACGTTGTCGCCGTTGCCAGTAACGATGGTGTCGTTGCCGTCGCCAGCGTCGATCAGGGTGTTCTGGTCGCCTTTGACGGTGATCACGTCATCACCGTTGCCGGTGGTAACTACCAGGTCGATAGCCGAGGTGTCGACTGCCAGGGCAGCGAACAGTTGTACGTCGGCAGCGCCAGCAGCAGCTTGACCTTCCAGGTTCACAACCAGGTTGGCATCGCTCTGCAGGTGATAAACGCTAGCGCCAGCGGCTTCAGCAGCGGCCAGGTCAACAACGACTGTGTCGCCTTTAACGCCAGCAACGGTGCCGTGAACGGCGCTTGCGGTGCCGGATTGTGGCAGCTGAACGGTGGTGCCGGTGATGCCAGCAACGTCAACGGTGTCTACGTTATCCAGGTTCAGCAGGCTGTTAATAGCTGCGATAGTGGAGTCGGAGAGGTTGGCGCTGTCGGCGGTCAGGGTTGCCAGCAGATCGCTGCTCGATACGGGATTATCGTATTGCATTGTGTATTCCTGTTACTTCAGGCCATTTGGCCCGCTGCAATAGTGTTCTGCTTACTTGCAGAGTTTTCCCACGGAGACTTAAGGCGGGCAGCGTTCATCTTCGTAACGGGGGTAAGGGCGATATGCAGCGCCACCAACGGCTCGTTGCCGGTGGGGCCATGCATCATCTGATTGGCGACCAAGCGTTGTGGCTCGGCATTGCCGAACACAACCAGGCCTGTAAGTTCGTAATGTTTGCGCAATGGGCCCACCAGGCTGAAGCCGACGCACAGCAGGGGCAGGCCCTGTGCGCGGGCGCCGATAACGGTGCCAGTGGAGACATTGCGGCAGGGGCCAGAGCCGGCCACCATGCAGGTATAGAGCAGATCTACGCCGACCGGTTTTTCTGCCCAGTCGACGGCGAAGGATTCGATGAAGTCGTCAGTGCCTGGAGCGCCGACCCAGCCCTCACTCGATGCCACCTCACCCGCGTTCTTCAGGTGGGCTGTAAGCATGATGGGCAGTGGCTTAGTGCTCGCAGCAATAGTCTGTGCTGGCTCGGCGGTGGCGACCACCGCATAGGTGCGCATTATGGCAGGCGAAGTGTCGATACGGTCGATGCGAAGGTCGATGGGGTCGATCACTTCGTCAAACATGTGGTACTCGGTGATCAAGACAGTGGTAACGCCACCTTTGACCCGCGCCACGATGGTGTCGCCCAGCTTGGTCAGCATGTTTTTGCTGACGCCCTCGGCAGGGAAGAAGTCGATAGAACCTTTACCTAGCGGTGCTTGCTGCAGGGCAATGCACACCGGCTTGTCGGCAGGGGGTTGCGAGGCGTAGCGGAAGATATACATGCCCGGCTCGAGCAGCGTAACCCGAGAGCTGATTTTCAGGCCGTCAAGGGTCTGCGAAGGCATAGACATGGCGTTGTTAAGCTCCTTTTAAGCAAAAACACTGGTAGCTAACTTGCTCAAACCCGTGCGTGCACCAAACGGCCAGTGATGGCTCCCTGCGAGTGGCGAAGATGCCGTCCGAGGGAAATGTTGTCAACCACGATTTCTAAAAAAAATTTCATATCCGCTGGGAACTTAGCAATCTTGTTAGCACTCGGGGCAGGCTGTTTGGAATACCTGAGCGGAACGCAGGGATTAAAAAATTTTACCTAGAAGCAGCGGAAAATCAGAGATTTACGGATTCTTTAGCGCAATATGTTCGCATGGTGCGGTTTTTTTGACATGGCTTCAACTGCTTTTTCTGCGAGGAGAACCGTTGGTCGCCTGATGCTCACCCGTGCAGAGGCTGGAAAATTCCAGCCAGATTTCTCGTTAGAAATTTCATGATTCAGGCGATTGGTCACGGAACGAGTCGTCTTCCGGACAATCTGACACGCAGCTGTCCCGATGTGGGTGTTACACTGCCCGCCGCTTTCGCCTACCTCAGTATGGATACCATGAGTTCACAACCCGAAAATAACCTGCAGGCTGCCCTCAAAGCTTGTAAAAGCAGCTTCCTTTCGGTCGGTTTCTTCAGCTTCTTCGTCAACACGCTGATGCTAGTGCCTACTTTATACATGATTCAGGTCTCTGGGCGCGTCGTGCCGTCCGGCAGCACGTCAACTTTGTTGATGCTGACATTGATCCTGACCGTCCTGTTGCTGACTCTAGGGAAATCCTGAAAAAGACTTCCTGATTTGGCAAAATCCCCGGACACCAATCGCCGAGCTTTTCGATGATGAAACAAATGACCTTCGCCGATGCCGAGTACGCCGGTAAGCGCAAGCAGACCCGCAAGGAGCTGTTCCTGATAGAGATGGATCGGGTCGTACCCTGGGAGGGTTTGATTGCTCTGATCAAACCTCATTACCCAAAGGGCGAAGGGGGCCGTCCAGCCTATCCGCTGATGGCGATGCTGCGGATTCATCTAATGCAGAACTGGTTCGGTTACAGCGATCCGGCGATGGAAGAGGCGCTGTACGAGACGACGATCCTGCGCCAGTTTTCCGGTCTGAGCCTGGAGCGAATCCCGGATGAAACCACCATCCTCAACTTCCGTCGCCTGCTGGAAAAGCATGAGTTGGCCACCGGTATTCTCGGCGTGATCAATGGCTATTTGGGCGACCGTGGCTTGTCACTGCGACAAGGCACCATCGTCGATGCCACTCTGATTCATGCGCCCAGTTCGACCAAGAACAAGGACGGCAAACGCGACCCGGAAATGCATCAGACCAAGAAGGGCAACCAGTATTACTTCGGTGCCAAAGCTCACATTGGTGTCGACGATGAGTCCGGGCTTGTGCACAGCGTGGTGGTCACTGCGGCCAACGTCGCGGACGTAACCCAAGTCGACAAACTGCTGCACGGTGGTGAGAACGTGGTCTGCGCTGATGCGGGCTATACCGGTGTAGAGAAGCGTGAAGAGCATGAGGGGCGCCAAGTCATCTGGCAGATTGCAGCCCGGCGCAGCACTTACAAAAAGCACGGTAACCGCAGCGCGTTATACAAAGCGATACGTAAGATCGAAAGAGCCAAGGCCCAGGTTCGCTCCAAGGTTGAGCATCCATTTCGGGTGATCAAGCGCCAGTTTGGTTATACGAAAGTGCGCTTCCGAGGCTTGGTGAAAAACACTGCTCAGATGGTGACGCTGTTCGCCCTGTCGAACATTTGGATGGCGCGTCGACATTTGCTCTCCAATGCAGGAGAGGTGCGTCCGTGAAGAGTGAAGTGACTGCTGCGAGGTGCTTGCAGCGGCAAAAAAGGCTGAAATAGACGGCAGGTTTGACCGGGATTTGAGCGGCTACCGTTTTTTGAAAGTGTCGATGGCGAAGTAGCCGGAAAACAGGGGCTACTTCAGACCATCCCTAGGCTCGCTCGAATGGGTTCGGTCGCGGATTATGGTGCGTATAAGCAATAGGCTAGATGTGCTGTTGAGCAGGGATGTGTACAGAGCCAGCTTTAAGCGGTCACTCCAGAGTGGGGGGGCTGATGCTACAGCGCAGTCGTTGAATGACCTGACGTCTTTGCGACAGTTTTTCACGGGAGCGGGCGTGTTCGCATTCTTCGACGCTCCGTGGTTTCCCATTTATACGGCCGTGATGTTCCTATTCCACCCGTGGTTTGGGTGGATGACGTTGGCGTGTGGATCAATTTTGGCCGTCTTTGCAGTGATTAATCACCGTGTGACAGGTCAGGCTCTAGCCATAGCGAACAAAGAAAACGTAGCTTCCAATGTGATCACGTCTAAGACGCTGCGTAATGCCGAAGTGATCGAGTCCATGGGTATGTTGGAAACGCTCATGAACCGTTGGGCGAAGCGTCAGCGCTACGTGATGATGCTGCAATCACAGGCTAGCGATAAGGGCGGGGTCGTTAGCTCTATTTCGAAAATGTTCCGCATGTGGTCGCAATCGGTCATGTTGGCGTTAGGTGCTTATCTCGTCATTCAGCATGAAATCAATCCAGGTCTGTTGATGGCTGGTTCCTTGTTGCTTGGTCGGGCGCTGTCCCCTATCGATCAAATGATCAACAGTTGGAAGGGCTTTGTCGCTGCCAAGGTGCAGTATGACCGTCTGAATAAAGTCATGGACGACCTTAATAAAGAGCCTGAGCGCATGCCGCTTCCCGCGCCTGAAGGTCATATCCAGGTTGAAAATCTCATCGTCGCGCCGCCGGGCGCCAAGTCCCCAGTACTGCGCAATATCAGCTTCGTAACCCCCGCGGGTTCCATCGTCGGCATCGTCGGCCCAAGTGCAGCCGGCAAGTCCACCCTGGTACGGGCTTTGATGGGTATCTGGCCGCCCCAGCATGGTGTCGTCCGCCTTGATGGTGCGGATATTGCCAGTTGGGACAAGCAAGCCCTCGGCCCTTATGTGGGTTACCTGCCGCAGGACATTGAGCTGTTCGAGGGCAGCATCAGCGAGAATATCGCGCGTTTCGACAAGGTAGACCCTGACAAGGTCGTGCAGGCCGCGCAAATGGCGGGTGTGCACGAAATGATCCTGATGCTGCCGGACGGCTACGATACGGTCATCGGCAGCGAAGGGGTAAACCTCTCCGGAGGTCAGCGTCAGCGTATCGGTCTGGCTCGCGCCATCTACGGCAACCCGCGATTGATCGTACTCGACGAGCCTAATTCGAACCTTGACGATGTGGGCGAGCGGGCGCTGGGCGTTGCCCTGCAAAAGCTCAAGGAAACCGGCGCGACCGTGTTCATTGTTTCTCACCGCCCCAATATCCTTACGCGCCTGGACCGCATTCTGGTCATGGCTGGTGGCACCATTTCGCTGTACGGCGAGCGCGACCGTGTTATAGCCGAGCTGGCTGCCCAGCAAGCCAAGCTTCAGCAGCGCGGCGCCCAGGCGGCTGCGGCTCAGTCGCCTACTACCCCGCCTAACACGCCTGCCGCTACGCCGGTTGCGCCCACTGCCGTTGTACCAGCCGCCAGCACCAGCACTGGCGCTTGAAAGGATTTCTAGATGAGCAGTAAAGCGATCACAACGTTCGACCACAACTTCGATGACATGCCTACATCGGATCGCGGTATTCGCCGCATCGGGCTGACCATCGTTTTTGTAACGTTCGGTATTTTTGGTACTTGGGCGGCTTTCGCGCCTCTGAGCAATGCCGTGCACGGCACCGGTGTGGTAACCGTGCAGAATTACCGCAAGACCGTGCAGCATTTGGAGGGTGGCATCGTCAAAGAGCTTCATGCCCGTGATGGCGATCTGGTACAGAAGGGTGACCCGCTGATTGTACTGGATGAGTCGCAGCTGAGCGCGGAGTATGAGTCCACTCGAAACCAATTGATTGTCGCACGTTATAAAGAGGCACGTCTCCGTGCAGAGCGTGACGGCTTGGGTTCGATCCCGCCAGTGACGATGGAGGGTACCGATTCTGACCGAGCGCAAGAAGCGTTGGCCGGCGAGCAGCAGGTGTTCAAGGCCCGCCACGATTCTTTGCAGGGTGAGATCTCGGTCAACCGTGAGCGGATCCAGCAAATGCAGCAGCAGATCGCCGGTCTGAACGACATGATCCGCACCAAAGCAGGCCTGAACAAGTCGTACTCCGGCGAAATCAAACAGCTGAAAGAGCTGTTGGCCGAGGGCTTTGTCGACAACCAGCGTTTGCTGGAGCAGGAGCGCAAGCTCGACATGCTGAAGACTGAAGTGGCTGACCACCAGTCAAGCATTACCAAGACCAAGCTGCAGATCGGGGAGACCGAGCTGCAGATCGTGCAGTTGAAGAAGAAGTTCGATGCTGACGTGGCCAAAGAGCTGTCCGACGTCCAAGCCCAAGTGTTCGATCTGCAGGAAAAGGAAGCGGCGCTGCGTGACAGGCTCTCCCGTGTGGTGATCCGTGCACCGGAAAGCGGCATGGTTCTGGACATGAAAGTGCACACCATTGGTGGCGTGGTCAGCGCTGCCACACCTTTGCTGGATATCGTGCCAGCTCAGTCGGAGCTTGTGGTGGAAGCCAAAGTGGCCACGCGAGACATTGACCGGCTTGAGCTGGGCAAGACTGCGGACGTTCGCTTCTCCGCGTTCAACCAGGCCACCACCCCGGTCATCGAAGGCAAGTTGACCCGCATTTCGGCTGACAGCCTGGTCGATGAGCGTTCGGGCGACCAGTACTACCTGGTCCGCGTCAAAGTCACCGAAGACGGCATGAAAAAACTCGGCAACCGCAAGCTGCAACCTGGCATGCCAGCCGAGGTCCTCATCAACGCAGGCGACCGCACCATGCTGCAGTACCTGTTGAAGCCGGCGCGCAACATGTTCGCTGAATCGCTGATCGAGGAATGATTGTGCTGCGTTTGCTACCTGGATTAATGATGTGCATGGTCGCCTGGCAGGCGGTGGCCGTGGAAGGGCAGGGGGCGGTAGGTGAGCAGCCGAAAGGGGTTTCGGCATCCACGTACACGTTGGACCTGGCGGGGTTGTACCGTGAAGCGCGCCTGGAGGACCCACGGGTCCTCGCCGCTTACGCGCGCGCGCGCTCTGCCAGCGAGCAGCAGCGGGCAGCGCTCGGTAGCTTGTTGCCACAGGTGTCGGCCAACGCCAACTCAAGCCGCATCCTGCGCGAGAACGAGATTAGTCGCGACCTTTACAATACTGAAACTTACTCGCTCAGCCTCACCCAGTACCTGTACAACAAGCCGGCGTGGGAGCGTTACCAGAAGTCCAAAAGCGTAAAAGATCAGAAGGGTCATGAGGCTGAAGATGCGCTTGCAGAAGCTACCGTCGACTTGGCGAAGCGCTACTTTGTAGCGCTTGCCGCCGACGATGAGCTGGAATTGGTGCAGGCGGAGCGCCGCGCAACCCAGAAAAACCTCGACCGCGTCAGCAGCATGTTCGATCGGCAAATGGCTAAGATCACCGACAAGCTCGATATGCAGGCTCGGGTGGACTTTTTGCTTGCGCAAGAAGTCGAAGCGCGTAATCAGGTGCAAGTAAGTCGCGAAGCGTTGGCCGAAATCGTCGGCCGGCCGATTACCGAGCCACTCAGCCGAGTGCGCAACGATGTAGCATTGCAAGCTCCCACCCGGCCTTTGCAGAACTGGGTAACCCAAGCTATTGAAACCAACCCTTTGC
Source organism: Pseudomonas sp. PvP089 (assembly GCF_017875165.1). Taxonomy (NCBI): domain Bacteria; kingdom Pseudomonadati; phylum Pseudomonadota; class Gammaproteobacteria; order Pseudomonadales; family Pseudomonadaceae; genus Pseudomonas; species Pseudomonas sp. PvP089. The sequence continues at coordinate 4,884,354 of NZ_JAGGME010000001.1, read as the reverse complement.
TCAAGTCTTATCAAAGTGGGGCGGAGGCGGCCAATGCGGCGGTGCGTGAGGGTAAAGGTGAGCACTACCCGCAGCTGGGGTTGAGTTTGAGTGCGCAGCAGAACGACCAAGGCTACGACAACACCCAGACGCCGCGCAGTGAGAGCTATGTGGCCTCTATAGGGGTAAAAATCCCGATCTACAGCGGTGGTTCTACCTCCGCGCGGGTGCGTGGCCTCTACGATGACCAGCTGGCCGCCGAGGAACAGCTGGAAGGCGTACGGCGTCAGGTGGTCAAGGAAACCACCACCGCCTATCTGACTGCGCAGGCTGCGGTCGAGAAGATTCGCGCTAACCGCAATGCGCTGTCATCGGCGCAGCAGTCCAGCGTTGCGGCGCAGAAGGCGTTCACCTTCGGTGTGGTCAATGCCGTGGATGTGCTCACTGCCGTGCAGAACGAATTCAAGGCGCGCCGCGATCTGTTGAAGACGCAGTACGACTTCATCACCAACCTGTTCCTGCTCAACCGTTGGGCGGGGGAGCTGAATCAGGAAAGTGTGGATAACGTCAATGTGTGGCTGAGCCCGGTGCCGGAAACCAGCTTGCCGGGTGGCGATGTTCCGCGGGTGGACGCTCGCAGCTGATCGGGCTGCGGGCCTTCAACCGGGGTGTTGCAGCGTCTGCCCAATCGAGCGCCCCCCCATTGCGCTCGATATCTTCCCCGCCTCCATAGCCAGGGGCGGGCAAGCAACAGTCGTCCGATTCGGAATATTCCTACACGTTTTGTTGTGGCGGCTTTGGGCCGTGGAACTTATGCTCCCCTCCATGGCGCCTACGCCATTCTGCGGCGCCTGACCGGCCCTGGGTCGTTCCAGGCGAGCTCATAGCTGCCAGCGTGTGTCGCGCCAGTACTTTGTAAGTCGAGTAGTGCGTACGACCTATGTATACTTCGGCATGGAACCGAAAATGCGTGGCTGGAACTGCCCGCGTCAAACCTATTAACACATGCCCGCACGGCACTATCGGAGTTGGTTAAGTCGCATGAAAGCAATCGTTACTGGGATCACTGGTCAAGACGGCGCCTACCTGGCGGAACTGCTGCTGGAAAAGGGCTATACAGTCTATGGCACCTATCGTCGTACCAGCTCGGTTAACTTCTGGCGCATCGAGGAGTTGGGTATTCACACCAACCCTAACCTGCACCTGGTCGAGTACGACCTCACCGACCTGTCGGCCAGCATTCGCCTGCTGCAAACCACGGAAGCCACCGAGGTGTACAACCTCGCTGCACAGAGCTTTGTTGGCGTATCGTTCGAACAGCCACTGACCACCGCCGAAATCACCGGCCTGGGTGCTGTGAACCTGCTTGAGGCCATTCGTATCGTCAATCCGAAGGCACGTTTCTATCAAGCGTCGACTTCGGAAATGTTCGGCAAGGTCCAGGAAATTCCACAGGTCGAGACCACCCCGTTCTACCCGCGTAGCCCTTACGGCGTGGCCAAGCTGTACGCTCACTGGATGACCATCAACTACCGTGAGTCGTATAACATCTTTGCCACCAGCGGCATCCTGTTCAACCATGAGTCGCCACTGCGCGGCCGTGAGTTCGTGACCCGCAAGATCACCGACTCGGTGGCCAAGATCAAGCTGGGCCTGCTGGACAAGCTGGAGCTGGGCAACCTCGATGCCAAGCGCGACTGGGGCTTTGCCAAAGAGTACGTCGAAGGCATGTGGCGCATGCTGCAAGCTGAACAGCCTGATACCTTCGTGCTTGCCACCAACCGCACCGAAACCGTACGTGACTTCGTGTCCATGGCGTTCAAGGCTGCCGGCATCGAAATCAACTGGAGCGGCAAGGACGAGGCAGAGCAGGGTACCTGCGCAGCCAGCGGCAAGGTACTGGTTGTCATCAACCCGAAATTCTACCGCCCGGCCGAAGTCGAGCTGCTGATCGGCAACCCTGACAAGGCCAAGCAAGTGCTGGGTTGGGAACCGAAAACCAGCCTGGAAGAGCTGTGCCGCATGATGGTCGAAGCCGACCTGCGTCGTAACGAAAAAGGGTTCTCGTTCTGATGCAAATGGCCAGTAAACGCGCGCTGATTACAGGTATTCACGGGTTCACCGGCCGTTACATGGCGGCCGAATTGCGGGCCAGTGGCTACGAAGTGTTCGGGACTGGGAGCCAGCCTTTGCAGGCCCCCGACTATCGTCAGGCCGATCTGACCGATGGGCCGGGCCTGCGCGCGTTGCTGGCCGAACTGCAGCCAGATGTCGTCGTGCATCTGGCTGCCATAGCTTTTGTCGGGCATGGTGCCGCCGATGCGTTCTATCAAGTCAACCTGATAGGCACACGGAACCTGCTCGAAGCCATTGCAGCCTGCGGCAAAACACCAGAATGTGTGTTGATTGCCAGCAGTGCCAACGTGTATGGCAACGTTTCCGAAGGGATGCTGGGCGAACAGACCCCACCGGCGCCCGCCAATGATTACGCGGTCAGCAAACTGGCCATGGAATACATGGCGCGGCTGTGGTGTGACCGGTTGCCTATCGTCATCACGCGTCCTTTCAATTACACCGGTGTTGGGCAGGCAGAAAACTTCCTGCTGCCCAAGATCGTTTCGCACTTCCGCCGCAAGGCTGACACCATCGAGCTGGGCAATCTCGATGTCTGGCGGGACTTCAGTGACGTACGTGCAGTCGTGCGGGCATATCGTGGCCTGATCGAGGCGCGCCCGTTGGGGCAGGTGGTCAATGTAAGCTCGGGCTCTACCCACTCGCTGCGTGAAGTTATTGGCAAATGTTCCGCCATCACTGGGCATTCCATCGAAGTACAGGTTAACCCGGCATTTGTTCGCGCCAATGAGGTCAAGACCCTGTGCGGTGATAACAGTTTGCTGAAAGGGCTGGTGCCCGGCTGGCAAACACCCTCGCTGGATGACACCTTGGGATGGATGCTTGCTGGTAAATGAAGCTCATCCTTTCTGTCGAGCCGGTGCGCTTCCCTCTTACCGGTATCGGGCGCTACACCTACGAGCTGGCTTCCCGCCTGCAACAAAGCAGCGAACTAGAAGAGTTGCGCTTGTTCGCCGGGCGCAGATTCTTGCAGGCGCTGCCTGAGGCTACCGATAAATCGGATGCCGTGCATGGCTTGAAGCGTCTGGTGCAAAAAAATGCGCTGGCAGTGGAGGCCTATCGGCGCTTGATGCCGTATTTGCGTGAGCGTGCGTTGCGTGGCCATGATGACTTCATCTATCACAGCCCCAATTACTACCTGCCAAAGTTCGCCGGCCGTACCGTGGCGACATTCCACGACTTGTCGCCCTTCACCTGGGCGCATTGCCACGCGCCGCAAATTGCCCGCTATTTGCAGAAGGAGCTCAAGCTGACACTTGAGCGTGCAGATGCGCTGATCACCGATTCGAGCTATACCCGACAGGAATTGGCGGACTATTTTGCCTGGCCGCTTGAGCGTATTCACAGCGTTCCGTTGGCCAGCTCGCCAGAGTTCCACCCCCGTCCGTATGAAGCGTTGCGCGAAGCGCTGTCGCGTCATGGCCTTGAGCCGGGTGGCTATAGCCTGTTCGTCGGCACCATTGAGCCGTGCAAGAATATCGAGACCCTGCTGGATGCTTACGGTCGGTTGCCTCTTGCATTGCGCCAGCGCTGGCCGCTGATCCTTACGGGCTACCATGGCTGGCGCAGCGAGGCGATCCACGGCCGCATTGCCCAGGCACAACAGCAAGGCTGGGCGCGCTATCTCGGTTTTGTTGCTAGCGAAGACTTGCCCCTGCTGTTTGCCGGAGCACGGCTGTTCACCTTCCCATCCCATTATGAAGGGTTTGGCTTGCCCGTACTCGAGGCCATGAGCTCAGGGGTGCCTGTGGTGTGTTCCAACAGTTCTTCGCTGCCGGAAGTTGCAGGGCCGGCGGCGTTGATGTGCTCGCCCGACGACGTGGAGGGCCTGACTGCATTGTTGTGCCAGGGCCTGGAAGACGAAACCTGGCGCGCAACTGCGGTGCAGCAGGGGTTGCAGCATGCCGGGGGGTTCTCTTGGGAGCGCTGTGCACAGGCAACCATCGAGGTCTATAAATCGGTCAGGGAACGATGATCAAGGTCCTGCATTTTTTTAAAACGTATTACCCCGACTCCATGGGGGGTATCGAGCAAGTCATTTTTCAGATTGCAGAAGGTACTCAGGCCCATGGCGTGCAACCCGAGGTGCTTTACCTGAGCCCGCGCGGCGCTGCGCGCAATGAAACAGTGGGCAATCATGTAACGCACCGATCCAAGCTTGATTTGCATGTGGCCTCGACCGGCTTTTCGTTGTCGGCCATGAAGGACTTTGCCGAGTTGGCCGCCCAGGCTGACATTGTGCATTACCATTTCCCTTGGCCCTACATGGACCTGGTGCATTTCCTGGCGCGGCTGAACAAGCCCACGGTGGTCAGCTACCATTCCGACATCGTCAAGCAGAAGTGGCTATTGAAGCTATATCAGCCGTTGATGAACCGGTTTTTTGCCAGCGTTGACCGGATAGTAGCATCCTCGCCCAACTATGCTGCGCACAGCCCAGTGCTGACGCGGTTCAAGGACAAGGTCGAAATTATTCCCTACGGTCTCGACCGTGGCACCTATCCCAAGGCGTCGGTTGAAAAACTGGCTTATTGGCGTGCACGTCTGGGCGAGCGCTTCTTCCTCTTCGTAGGGGCCCTGCGCTATTACAAAGGGCTGGATTATCTACTGGAAGCCGCGCACATCAATCGGTTGCCGGTGGTGATCATGGGCGGCGGCTTTCTTGAGGCGCAGCTCAAGGCGCAGGCGCAGCAGAAGGGCCTTGGCAACGTACAGTTCCTGGGTGGCCTTGGAGATGACGACAAGGCAGCGTTGCTTGAGCTGTGCTATGCATTTGCCTTCCCGTCCCACCTGCGCTCCGAGTCATTCGGCATCTCACTGCTGGAAGCGGCGATGTATGGCAAACCGTTGATTTCCTGTGAAATGGGTTCTGGTACCACCTTCATCAATTTGGCTGGCGAGACCGGTCTTGTGGTGCCGCCGCGTGACGCTGCAGCGCTGGCTCAGGCCATGCAACGCTTGTGGGATGACCCGACGTTGGCGCAAGCCATGGGCGCCAAGGCACTGCAGCGTTACGAGGAAGTATTTACCGCATCGGCAATGGCCAGTGCGTATGCCGGCCTCTACCGTAGCCTGTTGTAAGCGTTACCCACCCGATGGGCTACGCTGCCGTTCAGCCTTGGCGGCACTTGGGTAAATTGAGATCTGATTTCATGGAACGACGCACCATTCTTGTTACAGGCGCCAGCGGTTTTGTCGGCAGCGCAGTCTGTAGTCGGCTGGCAACGATGGGTAGCTTCGCAACCCGTGCGGCTTTGCGTGGCACTGGCCGCGGAGATACCACGGGCGTTCAGGTTGTGACGGTAAGCGACCTGGCTGCCACCACCGATTGGGCACCGGCACTGGCAGGTGTCAGCGTTGTGGTGCATGCCGCAGCCCGGGTGCATGTGATGAAAGAAACCGCCGCCGATAGTTTGGCCGAGTTCCGTCGGATCAATGTCGAGGGCACCCTCAACCTGGCCCGCCAGGCAGCGGCAGCTGGTGTGCGGCGTTTTATTTTCATCAGTTCGGTCAAGGTCAATGGTGAGGCGAGTCAACCCGGCCGGCCCCTGTGCGCCGACGACGCACCGGCACCTCAGGATGCTTACGGCGTGTCCAAGCATGAAGCGGAGCAGGGGTTGCGCCAACTGGCGGCAGCTACCGGCATGGAGGTTGTAGTCATCCGCCCGGTGCTGGTTTACGGGCCAGGTGTCAAAGCCAATTTCCGCAGCATGATGCGCTGCGTGCAACGGGGCTTGCCCCTGCCTTTCGGCGCGGTTGATAACCGTCGCAGCCTGGTGTCGCTGGCAAATCTGGTCGATTTGATCATCACTTGCATCGACCACCCGGGCGCCGCTAACCAAACCTTCCTGGCCAGTGACGGCGAAGATGTCTCGCTGGCGTATCTGTTGCGTGCGCTTGGCCGTGCACTGGGCAGGCCCGCCCGGCTTTTGCCTGTGTCCTCAGCCCTGTTGCACTGGGCAGCCCGGCTGATTGGCCGACAGGACCTTGCCCAGCGCTTGCTCGGCTCGCTGCAGGTGGACATCGATAAAAACCGGCAACTGCTCGGCTGGCGCCCCCCTTACACGTTGGAGCAAGGACTGAACATGGCCGCTCGATCTTTTCTGGAAAACCGCCGCGTATGATATGGCTGATCGTCGTGGCAGGCGTCGCGTCCTGGTGTATGACCGCAGTATTGCGCCGCTATGCGCTGTCGCGCAGCCTGCTGGATATCCCCAATGCTCGTAGCTCGCATACCTTGCCAACCCCCCGTGGTGGTGGCCTGTCATTCGTGGTGGCGATGCTGGTTGCCATGCTTGGCCTGGCTTGGGCCGGGTCCATCGCTCCGGTACAGCTGGTCAGCTTGCTGGGTGCGGGGGGGCTGGTTGCCCTGATCGGCTTCATGGATGACCACGGGCACATCGCTGCACGGTGGCGTTTGCTGGGGCATTTCGCAGCGGCCGGATGGGGGCTTGCCTGGCTTGGCGGGATGCCGCCTCTTTCTGTCTTCGGCCTGGCGCTGGGGCCGGTCTGGTTAAGCAGCATCATAGGGGTACTGTATCTGGTGTGGCTGCTCAACCTTTACAACTTCATGGACGGCATCGATGGCCTTGCCAGTATTGAGGCCATTTGCGTATGTCTGGGCGGGGCCTTGCTTTACTGGGTTAGCGGCCATGCTCAGGCTGCATGGCTGCCGCTATTACTGGCGGCGTCCGTGGTTGGCTTCCTGTGCTGGAACTTCCCGCCCGCCCGCATCTTCATGGGCGATGCAGGCAGTGGCTTCCTCGGCATCGTGCTGGGTTTGCTGGCATTGATGGCGGGTTCGGTAAACCCGCTATTATTCTGGGGGTGGTTAATACTTTTGGGTGTGTTTGTAGTCGACGCCACATTTACCCTGGGGCGTCGCCTGTTGCGCGGTGAAAAGGTTTACGAAGCGCATCGTAGTCATGCCTATCAGTATGCTTCGCGCCACCACGGCAGCCATCGGCCTGTAAGCCTGGCGGTGGCGGCGATCAACCTCGCTTGGCTGTTGCCAATAGCGCTGGCGGTGGTGCTCTTCAAGGTTGATGGCGCCACGGGAACCCTGGTCGCTTATGTGCCTCTCATAGTCTTGGCGGTCACCTACCATGCAGGGAAAAAGGAATAGGATGGGCGGGCAAGGAAGCCATCGTAGAGAGCTGCTAACGCCGTGGTATGGCCGGCCAGCGCTCAGGTCATTCAAACGAGGTTCTTTTGCGCTGAGGAGTGCCGAATGAGCGACGAGAAGAAAGACAGAATGCGCCAGTATCTGGTCAATCTGTCCCGGCGTCAGAAACGGCTCATTCAGGTGTGTACGGACATCTCGCTGATCTGGTTCGCGTTGTGGCTGTCCTTTATCGTGCGCTTGGGCCTCGATGAAATGTACAACCCCATCGTCACGCACGCCTGGCTGTTCGTGGCTGCTCCTGCGGTGGCCATCCCGTTGTTTATACGGTTTGGCATGTACCGGGCAGTGATGCGCTATTTTGGCAATGATGCCCTCGTCACCATCATCAAGGCTGTGACACTGTCATCGCTCATTCTGGCGGTGGTGGTGTATTGGTACAGTAACCATCAGGTTGTTGTGCCGCGGTCGATCATTTTCAATTACTGGTGGTTGAGCATGGTCATCATCGGCGGTTTGCGCCTGATCATGCGGCAGTATTTCCTGGGTGACTGGTTCACCGGGGCTCATCAGATTCCGTTTGCCAACCGCGATGACGGCCTGATCAAAGTAGCTATCTACGGAGCGGGTACGGCAGGCAATCAGCTGCTGGCTGCGCTGCGAATGGGGCGGGTGATGCGGCCCGTGGCGTTTATCGATGACGATAGCGACCTTGCCAACCGTGTCATTTCGGGTTTGCAAGTCTACAAGCCCAAGCATTTGCAACAGATGATCAAGGAAACGGGGGCTCAAGAAATTCTTCTGGCGCTACCCTCGGCCTCACGCGCAAGACGAAAGGAAATTCTTTCTTTCCTTGAGCCTTACCCATTGCACGTACGGAGCGTGCCAGCTTTCGCCGACCTGGCCAGTGGCCGGGTAAAAGTGGATGACATTCAGGACGTAGACATCGCCGATCTGCTGGGGCGTGACCCGGTTCCCGCCCAGGAAGGGCTGCTTGAGCGCTGCATCTACAAGCAAACCGTGTTGGTCACCGGGGCGGGGGGCTCCATAGGTGCCGAGCTGTGCCGCCAGATCATCGGGCTGGGGCCTACCACGCTACTGTTGTTCGATCACAGTGAATTCAACCTTTACAGCATTTTGAGTGAGTTGGAACAGCGCATCTTGCGTGAGTCGCTATCGGTCAGGCTGTTGCCGATTCTGGGCTCGGTTCGCAATCAGCAGCACCTGGTTGATGTAATGGCCACCTGGCGCGTCGATACGGTCTACCATGCGGCAGCCTACAAGCATGTGCCGATGGTCGAGCACAACATCGCCGAAGGTATTCTCAACAATGTTTATGGCACGTTGTGTACTGCCCAGGCAGCACTGCAGACCGGTGTCGCCAACTTCGTGCTCATTTCCACCGACAAAGCCGTGCGGCCGACCAATGTCATGGGCAGCACCAAGCGGTTGTCCGAGCTCATCCTGCAGGCGCTGAGCCGCGAGGCGGCACCGGTGATGTATGGAGACAGCAGCAAGATTGCCCGGGTGAACAAGACCCGGTTCACCATGGTGCGCTTTGGCAACGTTCTGGGCTCTTCCGGGTCGGTGATTCCGCTGTTTCACAAGCAGATCAAGGCGGGTGGGCCGTTGACGGTAACTCACCCGAAAATTACCCGTTACTTCATGACCATCCCCGAAGCTGCCCAACTGGTGGTGCAGGCAGGTGCCATGGGGCAGGGCGGCGATGTGTTCGTGCTGGATATGGGTGAGCCAGTACGCATTGTCGAGCTGGCCGAAAAAATGATCCACCTCTCGGGGCTGAGTGTGCGCAGCCAGGGCAACCCGCAGGGCGATATCGCCATCGACTTCACGGGGCTACGCCCCGGTGAAAAGCTCTACGAAGAGTTGCTTATCGGCGATGACGTATCGCCCACAGCCCACCCGATGATCATGGCCGCCAACGAAGATTTCCTGGCGTGGGATTTTCTGCGTGAGCGGCTGACCCAGTTGCTGGCTGCGGTTGCCGACGATGACTTCACCCGTGTGCGACAGTTGTTGCGAGAACTGGTCAGTGGTTACTCGCCTCAGGGAGAAATTGTGGATTGGGTGTATCTGCAGCGGCGCCAAGGGCTGTTGGACCGATAGGGCGGCAGCTAATGCGGCCCGCTTGCCGGCGATGGCCGCATAACCGCCTTGATTGATTAACCGCTGCCCTGGGGCAAGTTCGTCGCTACAGCTTAAACCCGCTCTGGCCCTACCAACGGCTCTGCAGTACGCCGTTGTTGAAGATGTCACGCCGCTCCAGGCGCCCCACCTCCTGATGCTTGGCCAATGCATAAATGCGGTCGAAACCCGCGCGACCAATGTTCGGGAAATACGTGGCCAGCGCCTGCTCTACCGCGCTGTCATAGTCCGCTTCGGTGATGTACCGATAAATCTCTCGGAAGTAGATAAAACCAAACTGGAAGCCCAGGATTTCATCCGGGTAATCCGTTTGGCCGAAGAAGCAGTTTTCCAGGTCGATGGCGCGAGCTTTACCCTGTTGGGGCAGCATGACATTGGCAACCCACAGGTCCATATGCGTAATGCCTCGGCGGTGCAATGCATGCAGCAGCTCGAAGGTAGCCTCTATCACGGCGCTCACTGCTGCGGGCGCCTCACGGGCTTTGCTCAACCCGTCGACGTGATCGTGCAGCAACTCGGTAATCAGGAAAAAGTCCTGGATCAGCCCAAGTTTCGAGCTGGTGTATCCATAACCGATCAGCCCCGGTACCCGGGCGCCTCGCTTGGCCGCTTCACGCGTGTTAATCAGCTCTTCAATGGGCCAGTCGTACATCCCGTTGCGCTTTGGGTTACCACGTTGCATGCGCCATTTTTTTTTCAGTGAGTCGAGCTTTTCGCGTTTGGCAAAAAGCTTGCTGGCGCTACACGGGAGCGGCGCACTCACGCGTTTGGCGGTTGGCGTCTGTTCCACCAACTGCTCGATAGCTTGCCGGGTATGGCTGGGGAGGACGGTTTGAAAATGCAGGGTGGCATCACGATAACGCACAACATGGGGGTACTCGTTTTGCCAAACCCGGGGATCGCCTACCACGTCACATCCTTATGGAATCAAAATGCCATCAGCCTAATGGATCCAATGATACATTTCTCTGCCTTATTCCGTACACTTTTTTACAATTCTGCACGATGAGCGGGAGAAGTCACCTTCATGGCTGGCAACCGGCTATTAGCAGCACATACAATGCCAGGTTGCTTTACATGGGCACGCAAGCACCAAGCAGTCTTTCAGTTCAGGGGCCAAACAGTTGCTGCTACCCAGGCCCCGCTGCAGTGGGGCTATTCAAGGAACGATGTACATGAAGGAACCGAGTTGCAATGTCGTATTACCGTAACCCCCATGATGTAACGCGCATGCCCGCCTGGCAGGCGCTGAATGAACATCGCAAAGCCATGCAAGGCTTCAGCATGCGCGAAGCCTTCGCCGCCGATGCCCAACGCTTTGACCAGTTCTCCCTGAGCTGCTGCGGCCTGTTCCTCGACTACTCGAAAAACCTGATCACCGAACAAAGCCGCGACCTGCTGGTGAACCTGGCCAACGAAGTGGGCCTGCAGGGCGCCATCAAGTCGATGTTCAGCGGCGAAATCATCAACGCTTCCGAAGGCCGCCCGGTGCTGCACACCGCCCTGCGCCGGCCGGTGGGCGACAAGCTCAGCGTCAACGGCGTGGACGTCATGCCGGAAGTGCACAAGGTGCTCAACCAAATCACTGAACTGGTCGGGCGCATCCATTGTGGCCAGTGGCGCGGCTACAACGAGACGCCGATCACCGACGTGGTCAACATTGGCATCGGTGGCTCGTTCCTTGGCCCCGAGCTGGTTTCCGAAGCGCTACTGCCTTACGCTCAGCGTGGCGTACGCTGCCACTACCTGGCGAACATCGACGGCAGTGAATTCCACGAGCTCTCGGCCAACCTGCGCGCCGAAACCACCCTGTTCATCGTCTCGTCGAAGTCGTTCAACACCCTCGAGACCCTGAAAAACGCCATGGCTGCGCGTACCTGGTACCTGGCCCAGGGCGGCTCGGAAGCCGAGCTGTACCGCCATTTCATCGCGGTTTCCAGCAACAAGGCCGCCGCAGTGGCGTTCGGCATTCGCGAAGAGAACATCTTCCCGATGTGGGACTGGGTGGGTGGGCGCTATTCGCTATGGTCGGCCATCGGCCTGCCCATTGCCCTGGCCATCGGCACCGCCAACTTCAAGGAGCTGCTGTCAGGTGCCCACACCATGGACCAGCACTTCCAGACCGCGCCGTTCGACAAGAACATGCCGGTGCTGCTGGCCCTGCTGGGTGTGTGGTATGGCAATTTCTGGGGCGCGAGCAGCCACGCGATCCTGCCGTACGACCACTACCTGCGCAACATTACCAAGCACCTGCAGCAGCTGGACATGGAGTCCAACGGCAAGAGCGTGCTGCAGGACGGCGCCCCGGTGAAAACCGCCACCGGCCCGGTGATCTGGGGCGGCGTCGGCTGTAACGGCCAGCATGCCTACCACCAGTTGTTGCACCAGGGCACCCAGCTGATTCCGGCCGACTTCATCGTGCCGGTCGTGAGCTTCAACCCGGTGGCCGACCATCATCAGTGGCTGTACGCCAACTGCCTGTCGCAGAGCCAGGCGCTGATGCAGGGCAAGACACGTGAAGAAGCCGAGGCCGAACTGCGCAGCAAAGGCCTGAACGAAGCGGACATCGAGAAGCTGGCCCCGCACAAGGTGATCCCGGGCAACCGCCCTAGCAACACCCTGGTAGTGGAGCGCATCAGCCCACGCCGCCTCGGCGCGCTGGTGGCAATGTATGAGCACAAGGTGTTCGTGCAGAGCGTCATCTGGGGCATCAACGCCTTTGACCAGTGGGGCGTGGAGCTGGGCAAAGAGCTGGGCAAGGGTGTGTACCAACGCCTGGTTGGCACCCTGGAAGACAGCGCCGAAGACGGCTCCACCCAGGGGCTGATCGATTACTTCCGGGGTAGGCATCGCGGTTGATCCGTCAGCCAACTTGCTCGGCAGGGGGCTACGCAATAGCCCCCTTCGCTGCCTGGAACGGCTGGCTATGCGCTTTTCAAGCTCATACAAAAACTGGCTAGCGCTTGAACTATGCGGTCACATGCCTTGCCATCGCCATAGGGGTTCTGCGCCACGCTCATTTGACGGTAGGCGCGCTCATCCGTCAGCAACCTGGCCAGCTCCCCGACTATGACGTCAACCTGCGTGCCGACCAGTTTCACGGTCCCCGCCGCTACCGCCTCCGGCCGCTCTGTGGTATCGCGCATCACCAGCACGGGTTTGCCCAGCGCTGGTGCTTCCTCCTGAATACCGCCGGAGTCGGTGAGTATCACGTATGCACGGGTCATCAGATAAACGAACGGCAAGTAGTCCAGCGGCTCGATCAGGTGGATGTTGCTCACGTCCGCCAGCAACCGCGTTACCGGCTCACGTACGTTAGGGTTAAGGTGCACCGGGTACACCATGTCTACCTCAGGGAACTGCCGCGCGGTTTGCACCAGGGCCTGGCAAATGCGGTCAAAGCCATCACCAAAGTTCTCTCGCCTGTGGCCTGTAATCAATACCATCTGCCGATCAGCCGCAAGGTATTGGAACATGTGCTCGAATTGAGCCCTCAGTGTTGGCACCTCAAGTTTGCGCACCACTTGCAGCAAGGCATCGATCACTGTATTGCCGGTGATGAAAACACTGGCGTGGTCGATGCCTTCGCGCAGCAAATTATCGTGCGAGATGGCGGTAGGGGCGAAGTGCAGTGCGGCTAGCGCACCGGTCAGGCGCCGGTTGCCCTCCTCGGGCCAGGGCGAATACAGGTTATGGGTGCGCAGGCCGGCCTCAACGTGGGCGATCGGGATTTGTTGGTAGTACGCCGCCAGGCTGGTGGCAAAGGTGGTGGCCGTGTCGCCGTGCACCAGCACCATGTCGGGCTTGAATTCAGCCAGTATGGGTTTGATGCCATGCAAAATCGCGGTGGTTACGCCAGTCAGGTCCTGGCCGGGTTGCATGATGTTCAAGTCGTACTCGGGGCTGATCTCGAACAGTTTCAGCACCTGGTCGAGCATTTGCCGATGCTGGCCAGTAACGCACACGCGTGACTCGAAGCGGGAGTCGTTAGCAAGCTGAAGGGCCAAGGGGGCCATCTTGATGGCTTCTGGGCGGGTACCGAACACGATGAGGGTCTTGAGAGGCACAGCGGTGGTCCTCTTGCTTGGGTCCTTTAAGCAAACCGGTTTTCCGTGTTGAACAAATCTAGCAGCAGGCTGGCAGGGTGCCAGCCATGCCGAGGAGATTTGCGGGCCGGCGACAGGTTGCCTGAGAGGCGGGCCATGAGCGGCGGGTGCTGTAGGAGAATGGCCTGGTGCAGGTCGGCAGCCCGTATCTGACCAACGAGAATCTGGCTGTAAATTTAGCGAAACGCCTATAAAAAATGGGGCACGGCTGGTGTGGGCGTGCTGACGGCTTTTTTGGGTAGATGACGTTGAGCCCATTGCAGACAGTTTCTGTAACCATTCGCCACTGTTGGGGGCTGTTTTGCTGCGGGGGCAGGCACTAGGGTTTGTTGCGCAGCCGAAGGAAAACGGCTGCTGGAAAATGACCAACCCAAGGAGTGTTCTTCAATGCGCAACAACGTTCTGTCGTACCTGCTGCTGCCGCTGTTCGCCAGCCTGTCTTTCTCCCTTAGCGCGGCGCCTACCAGCGCCACGGCGGTGCCCGAGCCGGTACCGGTGGTGGCCCAAATGCCGACCCAGCAGGCGCCACGGCTTGACCTGAACAAGGCTGATGCGCTGACGTTGCAGAAGGAGTTGAACGGGATAGGGAAAGCCAAGGCCGAGGCCATCGTCGCCTACCGTGAGGCTAATGGGCCGTTCGCTTCGGTGGATGAATTGCTGGAGATCAAGGGGATCGGAAACGCGTTGCTGGAGCGTAACCGGGACAAAGTGATGGTGGAGTAAGGGGAGAGGGGGCTGGGGCTTGTCGCCCTGGCCCTCAATCAAGCGCCTGGTGCGTCAGCGGTCTTGGTTGTCCTTTGCGTCCGCTTCGGCATTGCGCTCATGCACCTTGCGCAGTTGCTCGTCAGTCAGTGGCAGTTTTTTTGCCGTATCGCGCAGCATCATCAGCCCGCCGACGATGGAGCCGAGGGCTATGATGAGGATCAGCCAGGCATACCAGGGCATTGTCATACTCCTTAAGCGGGGGGGTGTGCAGTGCTTGTACGAAATTTGAGCATTAACCCGTTCCGTTGGTTCAATTATAGAAGCCAGCCGCCGCTGGGCCAATTCCGTGATCCATGGGCCCCAAAGCCTGCGTCACTTCGTTTACAATGCGCGCCGTTTTCGACTTGCCAAGAGACCCTGCCCATGTCCGCCTGCCAGACGCCCCTGATCGTCGCCCTGGATTACCCTACCCGTGAGGCCGCCCTGAAGCTGGCTGACCAGCTTGACCCCGCGCTGTGCCGGGTGAAGGTTGGCAAGGAGCTGTTCACCAGCAGCGCTTCGGGCATTGTCGAAACCCTGTGCGACAAGGGCTTCGAAGTGTTCCTGGACCTCAAGTTCCACGACATCCCCAACACCACGGCAATGGCTGTAAAAGCTGCTGCCGAGATGGGTGTGTGGATGGTGAACGTGCATTGCTCCGGTGGCCTGCGCATGATGGCCGCCTGCCGTGAAGTGCTGGACAAGCGCAGCGGCCAGCAGCCATTGCTGATTGGCGTGACCGTGCTGACCAGCATGGAGCGCGAAGACCTGGCCGGTATTGGCCTGGATGTCGACCCGCAAGAGCAGGTATTGCGCCTGGCGGCGCTGGCGCAAAAGGCGGGCATGGACGGTTTGGTGTGTTCGGCGCTGGAGGCCCCGGCGTTGAAGGCGGCGCACCCGTCGCTGCAGCTGGTAACCCCGGGCATTCGCCCTGCGGGCAGCGCGCAGGATGACCAGCGCCGTATCCTTACCCCGCGCCAGGCGCTGGATGCGGGTTCGGATTACCTGGTGATCGGCCGACCGATCAGCCAGGCCACAGACCCGGCCCAGGCGCTGGCTGCGGTGGTGGCGCAGATTCGTGGGTAAATAGCCCCCGGTAATGAAAAAGGCCAGCACGCGTGTGCTGGCTTTTTTTTCGGGCTGGATGAGGTGTGATGGCTGGAAGGTCCGGCAGGGCATTTTCTTTGCCTGTGAGATCGAGCGCCGCCCGCGCGGCGCTCGATCTCACAGGCGCTAAACCCCTCAAGGCATGCGCTTTCAGCCCCAAACGCAACTCACAACGTCACACCTTCAGCACCAACTTGCCAAAATTCTCCCCACTGAACAGCTTCAGCAACGTCTCGGGGAACGTCTCCAGCCCCTCCACCACATCCTCCTTGCTCTTCACCTGCCCACTGGCCAGCCAGCCGGCCATCTCCAGCGCGGCCTTGCCGTAGTCCTTGGCATGGTCCATCACCACAAACCCTTCCATGCGTGCACGGTTCACCAGCAGCGACAGGTAGTTGGCCGGGCCTTTTACCGCTTCCTTGTTGTTGTACTGGCTGATCGCACCGCAAATCACGATGCGGGCCTTGAAGTTGATGCGCGTCAGCACGGCATCGAGGATGTCGCCGCCCACGTTGTCAAAGTAAACGTCCACACCTTTGGGGCATTCGCGCTTCAAGCCGGCCAGCACGTCTTCGGCCTTGTAGTCGATGACCCCATCAAAGCCCAGTTCATCTTTCAGGTACTGGCACTTCTCGGCCCCGCCGGCAATGCCGACCACGCGGCAGCCTTTGACCTTGGCAATTTGCCCGACAATGCTGCCCACCGCACCGGCAGCGCCGGAGATGACCACGGTTTCGCCGGCCTTGGGTTGGCCAACTTCCAGCAGGGCGAAGTAGGCGGTCATGCCGGTCATGCCCAGTGCCGACAGGTAGCGGGGCAGGGGCGCCAGGTTGGGGTCGATCTTGTGCAGGCCCTGGGGCTCGCCGGTGAAGTAGTCTTGCACGCCAAGGGCGCCACTGACGTGGTCGCCCGGCTTGAACGCCGGGTGGTTGGACGCAACCACTTCGCCCACGCCCAGCGCACGCATGACCTGACCCAGGGCCACGGGGGGGATGTAGGACTTGCCTTCGTTCATCCAGCCGCGCATGGCGGGGTCCAGCGACAGGTACAGGTTGCGCACCAGCACCTGGCCTTCGCCAGGTTGTTCGGCGGGTACGCTTTCGAAGGTGAAGTCGTCACGGCGCACTGCGCCGACCGGGCGTTTGGCAAGCAGGAAGCGGCGGTTGGTCTGGGTCATGGCGGGGTCCTTGTGGGCAATGGAAGATGATAGGTGTTCAATCTACCTTGTTGATGTAGGCAGGTCCCTAACATCACTGACAAGCATGGTAGCTCAACCGTTGGTGTGATGATGCTGCCCGGCCTGGCGGTGTCTGACTATGCTCTGAAACCCACCATCCCCTGAGGAGCACGCAATGAGCATGACCTTTTCCGGCCAGGTAGCGCTGGTCACCGGCGGCGCTGCCGGCATAGGCCGGGCGACGGCCCTGGCGTTCGCCCATGAGGGCCTGAAGGTGGTGGTGGCCGACCTCGACCCGCTGGGTGGCGAGGCGACGGTGGCGCAGATTCAGGCCGCAGGTGGCGAGGCCTTGTTCATCGCCTGTGACGTTACCCGCGACGCCGAGGTGCGCCAGTTGCACGAGCGCCTGATCGCTGCATTCGGCCGGCTGGACTATGCCTACAACAACGCCGGCATCGAGATTGAGCAACACCGCCTGGCCGAAGGCAGTGAGGCGGAGTTCGATGCCATCATGGGCGTTAACGTGAAGGGCGTGTGGCTGTGCATGAAGTACCAGCTGCCCTTGCTGCTGGCCCAAGGCGGTGGGGCGATCGTCAATACCGCGTCGGTGGCGGGGCTGGGTGCGGCGCCAAAGATGAGTATTTACAGCGCCTCCAAGCACGCAGTGATAGGCCTGACCAAGTCGGCGGCCATCGAATACGCCAAGAAGGGCATCCGTGTGAATGCCGTGTGCCCGGCGGTAATCGATACCGACATGTTCCGCCGCGCCTACGAGGCAGACCCACGCAAAGCCGAGTTCGCCGCCGCCATGCACCCGGTAGGTCGCATTGGCAAGGTCGAGGAAATTGCCAGCGCCGTGCTGTACCTGTGCAGCGACGGCGCAGCGTTTACCACCGGGCATTGCCTGACGGTGGATGGCGGGGCTACGGCGATCTGAGCCAGGTGCGCACCCATGTCGCCTCTGGGCAGTATTCGCGGGTCGAGGCCCCTAACCGGTATGCAGGGCGACCTCTGCCAAGCTGAAAACGACACGCTCATAGCTATTTGACACTATTCTGACGCCAGGCCCTTGTTCATCGGCGGGCAACGTTGCCACCCTTGGCCTTCGGGATCACCTCGCACGCAGAAGGGGAATCGGCGATGGGCGCGAGCAAGCACGGTGTGCTGGCCAACCTGGGCATGGCCCGCAAACTCGGCCTGGGCTTTGCCTTGGTGCTGGTGCTGACCCTGGCGGTGGCGGCCATCGGCATCGCCGCGCTGGCCAGCGTTGGCCAGCGCTTCGACAGTTTGCGCCAACTGGCACAGTTCAATACCGACCTGCTGCGCTTGCGTCAGCATGAGCAGGCATTTGCCCTGCGCTCCGATATTCAGCAGGCCGAGGCCTTGCGCAGTGGCCTGCAGGGCTTGGCCGAGCGCGCCCGTGGCCTGCCGGCGTTGGTGGCCGCAGAAACTGACCTGGCGGCCTACGGCCAGGCGTTCGAGGCTTTCGTAGCCGCGGTGCAGGCCAAGGAGCTGGCGCTGGACATGGCCAGCTGGTCGGTGTCCAGCGTTGCCAATAACCTTGATGTGCTGCAGGCCGGCCTGGCCGATGACGGCGTCTATACCCTCAAGCAGTCCCAGGGCCAGCAGGGGGGCGAGTTTCTTGAGCAGGCTGCGCAGGTGGCACAGGTATCGCGGCTGATGTTGCAGGCCATGGACGAAGCGCGCGTACGCCTGGAAAAAAGCCGCAAGGGCGAAGAGGGCGTGAGCCAGGCGCGCATTGCCCAGACAGTGGAGGCTGCCAGCCTGGTTGGTCAGTTGCAGGGCACGGTCAGTGATGCCGGCTACCAGAGCGTGCTGGGCGAAGTGGCGGGGCACATTGGCAGCTTCTCGGAAAAACTCAATGAATATACCGACCAGCTGGCCCATGAGCAGGGGCTCAAAGCCCAGTTGCAGGCCAGTGCCGAGCAGGTCACCGGGAGGGTCGACCAGGCCTACCTGACCCAGCAGCAGGCCCTGCAGGCCGAGCTGCAACGCAATGCTGTGGCCATTGCCTTGGCCACTGCCTTGGCGCTGCTGGTGGGTGTACTGGCTGCCTGGCTGATCACTCGCGCGGTCGTCGGCCCGCTCAAGCATGTCATCGGCCGCGCCCAGCGCATTGCGGCTGGCGAGCTTGGCTTTGACGCCCAGCCACCGCGGCGCGACGAGGTGGGGCAGTTGATGCAGGCCATGCAGCAGATGGCGGCGGGCCTGTCGGGCATTGTCAGTGGGTTGCAGCAAGGTATCGAACAACTGGCTGGCAGCGCCCAGGCGTTGTCGGCCGTGACCGAGCAGACCAACCGTGAGGTGGGCAGCCAGAAGGAGGAAACCGAGCAGGTGGCCACTGCCATGCAGCAGATGACGGCCACTGTGCACGATGTGGCGCGCAATGCCGAGCAAGCGGCGCAGGCCGCCCAGGCGGCGGACGACAAGGTCGGCTCGGGGCAGCAGGTGGTGCGTCAGAGCATGCAGCGCATCGAGCAGTTGGCGTCGGCAGCGGAAACGGCCAGCGCCGGCATCGACAGCCTCAGTGCCGAAATCCACACCATCGGCGACGTGCTCGAAGTGATCAAAAGCGTGGCCGAGCAGACCAACCTGCTGGCGCTGAATGCCGCCATCGAGGCCGCCCGCGCTGGCGAGCAGGGGCGTGGTTTTGCCGTGGTGGCCGATGAGGTGCGTGCGTTGGCGCGGCGTACCCGGCAGTCTACCGAGCAGATCGAGGCACTGGTTGCCAGCCTGCGCGGCAATGCCCAGCAGTCGGTGGCGCAGATCCGTGGCAGCACCGAGCTGGTGCGGTTGGCGGTGGCCGATGCGCTGCACACCGAGAGCGCGCTGGGCAGCATTGCTGCTGCGGTTTCGTTGATCCAGCAGATGAACCAGCAGATTGCTGCGGCGGCCGAGCAGCAGAGCTCGGTGGCGGAAGAGATCAGCCGCAGTGTCACGCAGATTCGCGGCAGTGCGGATCAGGCGGCGCTAGCAATGCAGGACAATGCCCGGTCGAGTGTGGAACTGGCGCAGTTAGGCATTGATTTGAAGGGGATGGTGGGGCATTTCAGGTTGTGATTCAGCAGGCTTTGTGAATACGGTCTTTGTGGGAGCGGCCTTGTGTCGCGAAAGGGCCGCTCCCACATTTAGTTGCAGTCAGGCCTTGCGCGGGTTGAGGATCATCAAGGCCAGCACCCCCGCCACAATCCCCCAGAACGCCGAGCCAATCGAGAACAACGTAAGTCCTGAAGCCGTGACCATGAAGGTAATCACTGCCGCCTCCCGCTCGCGCGCCTCGCTCATGGCCACGGTCAGCCCGTTCATGATCGAGCCGAACAGCGCCAGGGCGGCAATCGACAGCACCAGCTCTTTCGGCAACGCTGCAAACAACGCCGCCAAGGTCGCCCCGAACACCCCGGCGATGCCGTAGAAAATCCCGCACCATACCGCTGCGGTGTAGCGTTTGCCTGGGTCTTCATGGGCGTGTGGCCCGGTGCAGATCGCCGCGCTGATCGCCGCCAGGTTGACCCCGTGCGAACCGAATGGCGCCAGCAACAGTGAGGCAAAGCCGGTGGCTGAAATCAGCGGCGAGGCCGGTACCTGATAGCCGTCGGCACGCAGCACGGCGACGCCGGGCATGTTCTGGGAGGTCATGGCCACCACGAACAGCGGAATGCCAATGCTGATGGTTGCCGCCAGCGAGAAGCTTGGTGTGGTCCACACCGGCTTGGCCACCTCCAGGTGGAAGCCGCTGAAGTCCAGCAGGCCCAGGGCGCCGGACAATGCCGTGCCCACCAGCAACGCCGCCAGCACGCAGTAACGCGGCGACAGGCGCTTGACCAGCAGGTAGCTGAAGAACATGCCCAGCACCAGCAATGTGCGATGCTGCGCCGCAACAAAAATTTCGCTACCGATCTTGAACAGGATACCCGCCAGCAACGCCGAGGCCAGCGAAGCCGGAATCCGTTTGACCAGGCGCTCGAAGCTGCCGGTGAGGCCGCAGAGGAGTACCAGCACGGCACAGGTGATGTAGGCACCAATGGCCTCGCCATAGCTCACACCGCCCAGGCTGGTGATCAGCAAGGCGGCACCGGGGGTAGACCAGGCAATGGTGATCGGGGTGCGGTAGCGTAGCGACAGGCCGATGCTGCAGACCGCCATGCCGATCGACAGCGCCCAGATCCAAGAGGAGATCTGCGCGGTGGTCAGCCCGGCTGCCTGGCCGGCCTGGAACATCAATACCAGCGAACTGGTATAGCCGGTGAGCATGGCGATGAAGCCGGCGACCACCGCCGACGGGGAAGTGTCTGCCAGGGGCCGCAGGCGTGCGGAAGTGGCATCGGTCATGAACAAAGTCCTTGTAAAGGTGTAAGCAGTTTTTTCAGACTACAGCGAGCAAGATTGATCCTTGCCATACAGCGGCCATTGCTTTTAGCCGTACAGTCGCCAACTATTGGGCGCAATTGCAAAACTGCTTGGAGGGGGAGGGGCGATGTACAAGGTCTATGGCGACTACCAGTCGGGCAACTGCTACAAGGTCAAGCTGATGTTGAGCCTGCTGGGCCGGCCGTATGAATGGCACCCGGTGGACATCCTCAAGGGCGAGACCGAAACGCCTGAGTTTCTGGCGATGAACCCCAACGGCAAGGTGCCCGTGCTGGAGCTGGAAGACGGCAGCTACCTGTGGGAATCCAATGCCATTCTCAACTTCCTGGCCGATGGCAGCGAGTTCCTGCCCAGCGAACCGCGCCTGCGCACGCAGGTGTTGCAGTGGCAGTTCTTCGAGCAGTACAGCCATGAGCCGTACATTGCCGTGGCGCGCTTCATCCAGTTCTACCTGGGGCTGCCGGATGAACGGGTGGATGAGTACCGCAAGCTGCACAAGGGCGGCTACAAGGCACTGAGGGTGATGGAGCGACAGCTGCAGATGACGCCTTACCTGGTGGGTGAGCAGTACTCCATTGCCGATGTGGCGCTGTACGCCTACACCCATGTGGCGCAGCAGGGCGGGTTCGACCTGGCCGATTACCCGGCGGTACAGGCCTGGCTGGAGCGGGTCAGCAGCCACCCGCGGCATGTGCCGATGGTGGGTTGACTGTCAGCCTGTGCCGGCGATAGGGCCGATACAGGATGACTAGACGCTATCAGGCCGAGGCAAAACGCTCATCCAAGTAGGCAACGATGGCCTTGGACTCATACATCCAGGTCACCTTGCCGGCCTCTTCAATGCGCAGGCACGGCACCTTCACCCGGCCGCCACCTTCCTGCAGGGCCTGGCGGTGCACCGGGTCATTCTTTGCATCGCGCAGCGCCACCGGCACATTCAGCCGGTGCAGGGTGCGGCGGGTCTTTACGCAGAACGGGCAGGCATGGAACTGGTACAGCGCCAGGCCCTTGGCCGCTTGCTCGACGCGGGCCTGGGCAGCGGCGTCGCGCTTGCGCTTGGCTGGGCGGCTGATCCAGTCACCGAACACGATGAGCTGGCCGAGGCCAACCCGCAGGGCTTTGACGATCACGGGCAACTCCTGAAATGCAAAAGCCGACCCGGCTGGGTCGGCTTGGGGTCAGCAGCCAATCACTTGATCAGGCTGAGGAACTCGCTGCGGGTGGCGGCGTTGTCGCGGAACTCACCCAGCATCACCGAGGTGATCATGGTCGAGTTCTGCTTTTCGACACCGCGCATCATCATGCACATGTGCTTGGCCTCGACCACCACGGCCACACCGGCGGCACCGGTGACCTGCTGCACGGCTTCGGCGATCTGGCGGCTGAGGTTTTCCTGGATCTGCAGGCGGCGGGCATACATGTCGACGATGCGCGCTACTTTCGACAGGCCCAGCACCTTGCCCTTGGGCAGGTAGGCCACGTGTGCCTTGCCGATGAACGGCAGCATGTGGTGTTCGCACATCGAATACAGCTCGATGTCCCGGACCAGCACCATTTCGCTGTTGTCAGAGCTGAACAGCGCGTTGTTGGTGACTTCTTCCAGTGTTTGCTCATAACCGCGGCAAAGGTACTTCATCGCCTTTGCAGCCCGCTTGGGCGTGTCGAGCAGGCCCTCACGGGAGACGTCCTCGCCAATCTGGCTGAGGATCTCGGTGTAGTTCTGTTCCAGGGACATGGATCTACCTGTGGGAAAAAATCGCAAAAACGAAGGTTACGGCGGTGAGGGCGGCGCTGCAAGCGCGGCGTTACTCGTCGCGGCCTTCGAGCATGGTTCGCTTGAGCATGACATACACCGCGCCGGTGCCGCCGTGGCGGGCGCTGCACGAGGCAAAACCGAGCACTTGCGGGTGCTGGCGCAGCCAGGTGTTGACGTGGCTTTTGATCATCGGGCGCTTGCCGTCCAGACGTGCCGCCTTGCCGTGGGTAACCCTTACGCAGCGCACTTCCAGTCTGGTGGCTTCGGCGATGAAGTCCCACAGGGTTTCGCGGGCCTTTTCCACGGTCATGCCGTGCAGGTCGAGGCTGCCCTCGAACGGGATCTGGCCCAGCTTCAGCTTGCGCAACTGGCCTTCCTGAACGCCGTCGCGGCGCCACATAAGCTCGTCTTCGGCGCCAACGTCGATGACGAACAGGTCGGACATACCGTCGATTACCAAGGCCTTGTCACTGCGCACGGTCGCTGCCTGGCGCAGACCGGCCAGCTTCTGGCGGTCGGCCTTGGGCTTGCCGACTTCGGCGCGGTCGTGGCGGATTGGCTTCACGCCACGCACTTCGGCCTTGAACAGGGAAAAATCGTCGTCTTGCATGATGCCTCCACGTGGGCGGCGTAGTTTACGCGACTGTGGGGCCGTGTGCAGCCTGTGCGGGCCCTATCGCCGGCAAGCCAGCGCCCACAGGTACTGGAGAACACTCAGGCCTGTGATAATCCTGTGAGAGCTGGCTTGCCGGCGATAGGGCCAGTGCAGGATTCAGTCGTGCTTTTTCATCAGGTGCGGCGACAGGTTCAATTCCCGCCCGCGACGCAAGCGAATACGGCTGCGCCGCCAGAAGCGCACCCCCAGCCACAGCAGCAACAAGCCAGCCACGGTAAGGATGCTGGACAGCGGCTTGTTGGTGTTGAGTTCTTGCAGGGCAGGGTAGTTGCCCAGCAAACCGGCGACGCCGGCCATGGCCAGCAGCACGCCCAGGGTCGCCAGCAGCGCCGACAGGCCGGCCGCCAGGCGGGCGCCCCAATTGCGCGGCTGGCGCGGGCGCAGGCGCTTGGCGTCGAAACTGCCTTTAAGCTTCATTCCGCTCTCCTCTGTGGATATCCGGAATTCGACCTGCCGCCGCCCATCGGGTTCCGCCCGGCTGCCGGGCGGTAGTGCCTAGCCGCTCAGATCAGGCTGGCGGTGGGGGCCACGCAAGCGAAGTTGTCAGCCATCACGGCCATTTCGCACTGGTGAATCTGCGCGGCCGGGATGACGCCATCCTTGAAGGCCAGGTCACGGGTTGCCGAGGCGTCTTCCACCAGGGTGCACCGGTAACCATAGTCCTTGGCGCGGCGCACGGTGGTGCTGACGCTGGAATGGCTCATGAAACCACAGACGATCAGGTCCAGGTGGCCCAGCGCCTGCAGCGTTTCGTGCAGTTGGGTGTTCTTGAATGCGTTGGGCATGCGTTTTTCGATGACGATTTCGCCTTCGAGCGGCTCCAGCCCCGGAATGAACTGGCCGGCAGGCCCCTGTGGGTCGAAGCGGCCACCGACAGTGCCCAGGTGGCGAACATGGATGATCGGACGGCCGCTTTTACGGGCGGCGTCGAGCAACCTGGCGATGTTGGCCACGGCCTCGTCCATGCCCGACAGCTGCAGGGGCCCACTGAGGTACTCCTTTTGTGCATCGATGATGATCAGGCTGGCGTGGCTCAGCTTGGCCGGCGGGTAGTCGCGGCCAGTGAGGCGGAACAT
The DNA here is from genome assembly GCF_017875165.1 of Pseudomonas sp. PvP089. Classification (NCBI taxonomy): domain Bacteria; kingdom Pseudomonadati; phylum Pseudomonadota; class Gammaproteobacteria; order Pseudomonadales; family Pseudomonadaceae; genus Pseudomonas; species Pseudomonas sp. PvP089. The sequence goes on along the minus strand of NZ_JAGGME010000001.1, from coordinate 4,859,923 downwards.
CGTGGTTGGAACGGACATCAAGGGCTCCTTGGAAGGGCTTTTGTATACCTATTGTCCCCTGCCTTGACGCCAATGGGAATGGTTGACAACGCAAGCGGCGTGGTTACTGGCCTCTGGCTAGCCACTGGTCACGGCAAACGAACAAATGTGCGGGTGGGGCTGTTAGACTTTTGGCCGGTCTGAAATAGGAGTACCCCGTGATCACATCCCGTCTGCGCACGCTGCGCGACTACATCCGCTGGGCGGTCAGCCGCTTCCACGAGCACGACCTGTTCTTCGGCCACGGTGCCGACAACGCTTGGGACGAGGCCCGCATGCTGGTGCTGGGTGCTGTGCACCTGCCATGGGAGGTGGCCGACAGCTACCTGGACTGCATGCTCGAGGACGACGAGCGGGTACGCCTGCAGCATTTGCTCAAACGCCGGATCGAAGAGCGGGTGCCGGCTGCCTACCTGTTGGGCGAAGCGTGGTTCTGCGGCATGGCGTTCATCGTTGACGAGCGCGTGCTGGTGCCGCGCTCGCCCATTGGCGAGCTGATCGAAAAACGCTTCGAACCGTGGCTGGCGAGTGAGCCGGCACGCATTCTTGACCTGTGCACGGGGTCGGGCTGCATTGGTATCGTCGCCGCCGACGTGTTCCCCGAGGCAGAGGTGGTGCTGGCCGACCTGTCGTTCGAGGCCCTTGAAGTGGCCAACCAGAATATCGAGCGCCATGGCCTGGACGGCCGCGTGTATACCGTGCAGGGCGATGGTTTTGGCGGCTTGCCGGGGCAGCGTTTCGACCTGATCCTGTCCAACCCGCCGTACGTCGATGCCGAAGACTTCGACGACATGCCGGCCGAGTATCACCACGAGCCCGAACTGGGCCTGGCCTGCGGCAACGACGGCCTGGACCTGGTACGGCGCATGCTGGCCGAAGCGGCAGACCACCTGACCGACAAGGGCCTGCTGATTGTTGAAGTGGGCAACAGCCAGGTGCATGTCGAGGCGTTGTACCCAGAAGTGGACTTTGCCTGGCTGGAGTTCGAGCGTGGCGGGCATGGGGTGTTCATGCTCACCGCCGAGCAGTGCCGCCAGCATCAGGAGTTGTTCAAAGCCCGCGTTTAGGCTATTTGGGGCTGCTTTGCAGCCCATCGCGACACAAGGCCGCTCCCACAGATTGATCGCGATACCTTGTGGGAGCGGCCTTGTGTCGCGATGGGCCGCAAAGCGGCCCTAATATCCACCCGCTGGCGCGGTGTCAGCGGGTTGCTATCCAGATCAATAACCCCGCCTGAAACACCGCAAACGCCACCAGGCAGGTGATGGTGAAGCGCAGCCCGCTGTCCTCGCGGTGGTACTTGGCCACCCGTTCATCGCGCTCGCGCAGTTGCCCCTCCATCTCTTGCAACTGCTGGTCCGCCTGCTGCAGCAGGTTGGCGGCGTCCAGAATCTCCACTCGCTGCAGGCGCTCGTTGCTCCAGGCGGCCTTCAGCTGGCCTACGGTCATGTCCACGGTCCGGCCCTTCAGGTGCTGGCCGTCCTCGTACTCCACTTCGATCCCCACCCCGCGCAAGCATTGGTCACGGCGCAGGCGTGAGTCCTCGCTCAGGGCATCCTTGCTCGGCAGCGCCATGCCTGGCACCCGGTAGTGCGGCCACTTGCGCTGCAGCCATTGCGCGGCCTGGGCGAGCATGAAGCGGCCAATGCCACGGTTTACCGGTTCCAGTTGCAGGCCGTGTTCACTGCCAATGCGCACAAGGCGCTCGGTATGGTCTACGCGGATGTCCAGGCGGTTCTGCTCTTTGTGCACCTTTTGCCCAGGCAGCTGGATTTCCATGCGTAGCAAGCTGTGGGCCTTGTCGTGGCGCTCGGCATAGCCGAACTGCACAAAGCGTAGCGGCCGTGCGCCGGTGCTGCGGTCGGTGGGCAGCGCGGCCAGGCGCAGCAGCTGGAAGTGTTCTGTGGCCAGTTCTGCCCAAGGCAGGGCAGGGTTTTCCTGGGATTCTTCGGCCGGCTCTGCGGCGGCGGGGGCGGTAGTCATCAGGCTTGTCCTCGGCTATGCCTGCTGTATCGGCAGGCTTGCCGCGGACCTGAGCTCGTTTACCTCATGCCGAAGGCAAATGCTGGATGAACGTCACAATGCGCTCACCCAGCTCGCGCGCCAGCGGCAGCTCGGGGTTGAGGTAGCTGTCGCGCTGCTGGCTCATGTCCCTGGGGCTGATGCGCAGCATGTGGTTCATGCCGTCGATCAGCACAAGCTGCGCATCCGGCTTGGCCGCCTTGAGCCGTTCGGCGTCGGCCACGTCCACCTGCACGTCGTTGCGCCCCTGCACGATCAATGCGGGCATGGGCAGGCGGGCAAAGGCTGCCGCCGGGTTCTGCTGGAACAGCGAGATCAGGTAGGGCTGAACGCTGGGGCGGAACACCTGGCGCAGCGGCGCGGGTACTTCCAGGCTGGTTTGCCCGGCCTGCAGGCGGTCGAGCAGGGCGCTGCCACTGGCCAGTTGCGCCGGTGGCAGCCGCTTGGCCAGTTGCTCGCGCAGCACGTCGGCCAGCGGCCGGCCACTGCCGGCCAGGGTGATCACCGCGCTGGCGCCGGCCTGTTCTGCAGCCAGGCTTGCAATCAGCGCACCTTCGCTATGCCCAACCAGGATCAGCGGGCCGAAGCGCGGGTCAGCCTTGAGCTTGTGGCTCCAGGCGACCACATCGGCCACGTAGCGCTCCACGCTGAGGTTGCGCTCATCAGGCGTGGCCGGCTGGCTGGCAGCCACTCCACGCTTGTCGTAGCGCACGCTTGCAATGTGCTCGTTGGCCAGTAGCAAAGCCAGGCGTTTGAGGTTGTCGACCCGGCCCGACGCCGGGTTGTTGCCGTCGCGGTCGGTGGGGCCGGAGCCGGCGATAATCAGTACCACCGGCGGCGGGGAGGCCTGTTGTGGCAGCAGCAGGCTGCCGTGCAGCACGCCTTGGCCGGTATCCAGGTCGATCGGGCGTTGCAGCACGGTGGGGGCAGCGGCCTGGGCCAGGCCGGTGCACAGCAGTAAGAGCAAGGCGACGAGGCGCGACATCATGCGGTACTACATGGGGAGATGCAGCTTTGACCCAATGTTTGCGGGAAGGTTCTCGGGTAGTGTGTTGCAGGATCGGCCCCATCGCTGGCTTGCCGGCGATAGGGCCAGTACAGACAACCAATCCATCTGTATACTGCCGCTTTCGTCCATTTCAGGCAGAACTCGCGGAGCGCCCATGTCCGGCAATACCTACGGCAAGCTGTTCACTGTCACCACCGCTGGCGAAAGCCATGGCCCGGCGTTGGTCGCCATTGTCGATGGATGCCCACCGGGCCTTGAAATTTCCCTGGCCGACCTGCAGCACGACCTCGACCGGCGCAAGCCTGGCACCAGCCGGCACACCACCCAGCGCCAGGAAGCCGATGAGGTGGAAATCCTCTCCGGCGTGTTCGAAGGCCGCACCACTGGCTGCTCGATCGGCTTGCTGATCCGCAACACCGACCAGAAGTCCAAGGACTACTCGGCCATCAAGGACCTGTTCCGCCCGGCCCACGCCGACTACACCTACCATCACAAATACGGCATCCGCGACTACCGCGGCGGTGGCCGCAGCTCGGCCCGCGAAACCGCCATGCGCGTGGCCGCTGGTGCCATTGCCAAGAAGTACCTGGCCACCCAGGGCATCACCGTACGTGGCTACATGAGCCAGCTGGGTCCGATTGAAATCCCGTTCAAGACCTGGGAATCGGTGGAGCAGAACGCCTTCTTCAGCCCCGACCCGGACAAGGTGCCGGAGCTGGAGGCCTACATGGACCAACTGCGCCGTGACCAGGACTCTGTAGGTGCCAAGATCACCGTGGTCGCCGAGGGTGTGATGCCTGGCCTGGGCGAGCCGATCTTCGACCGACTCGATGCCGAGCTGGCCCATGCGCTGATGAGCATCAACGCGGTCAAAGGCGTGGAAATCGGCGCCGGCTTCGCCAGCGTGGCCCAGCGCGGTACCGAGCACCGTGACGAGCTGACCCCGCAAGGCTTCCTCAGCAATAACGCAGGTGGCATCCTGGGCGGCATTTCCTCGGGCCAGCCGATCGTTGCCCACCTGGCGCTGAAGCCGACTTCCAGCATCACCACCCCGGGTCGCTCGATCGACATCGACGGCAACCCGGTGGACGTCATCACCAAAGGCCGCCACGACCCGTGCGTGGGCATCCGCGCCACGCCGATCGCCGAGGCGATGATGGCCATCGCGCTGATGGACCACCTGCTGCGCCACCGCGCGCAGAATGCCGATGTGAAGGTAACCACCCCGGTGCTGGGCCAGCTCTGACCGTGTTGCTTGCGCCGGCCCGCTCTTTGCAGCAGCAGCCTCGTGCTGCGAAAGGGCCGGTGCAGCTAGCACACATCTCTATGGCGACATCGGCCCTTTCGCAGCACAAGGCTGCGCCTACAGGGTGGTGCCGGTTCAGACGGTAAATCCATGCAACCCATCCCCTACTGGCGCCTGTCCAGCTTCTACCTGTTCTACTTCGCCCTGCTAGGCTCCACCGCCCCCTTCCTGGCCCTGTACTTCGACCACCTGGGCTTCTCCCCGGCGCGTATCGGCGAGCTGGTGGCCATTCCCATGCTGATGCGCTGCATCGCCCCCAACCTGTGGGGCTGGCTGGGCGACCGTACCGGCCAGCGCTTGTTGATCGTGCGCCTGGGCGCGTTGTCCACCCTGGCCACCTTCGCCCTGATCTTCTTCGGCAAAAGCTACGCGTGGCTGGCGCTGGTGATGGCCCTGCACGCGTTCTTCTGGCACGCGGTGCTGCCGCAGTTCGAGGTCATCACCCTGGCCCACCTGCACGGGCAAACGTCGCGCTACAGCCAGGTGCGCCTGTGGGGCTCTATCGGCTTCATCCTCACGGTGGTTGGCCTGGGCCGCCTGTTCGAATGGCTGAGCCTGGACATCTACCCGGTGGCCCTGGTCACGATCATGGCCGGTATTGTCGCTGCCAGCCTGTGGGTGCCAAACGCCCAGCCGGTGGAGCAGGGCGAGCGCAAAGGCGCCGGCGGCTTCCTGCAGCAGTTGCGGGCCCCGGGGGTGGTCGCGTTCTACGCCTGCGTGGCGCTGATGCAGCTCAGCCATGGGCCGTACTACACCTTCCTTACCCTGCACCTGGAGCACCTGGGTTACAGCCGCAGTGCCATCGGCCTGCTGTGGGCGCTGGGGGTGGTGGCCGAAGTGCTGATGTTCATGGTGATGAGCCGGCTATTTGCGCGCTTCAGTGTGCAACGCGTTTTGCTGGTCAGCTTTTTGCTGGCGGCTTTGCGCTGGTTGCTGCTGGGCAACCTGGCCGAGGCACCGGCCGTGCTGATCTTCGCCCAGCTGCTGCACGCGGCCACCTTCGGTTGCTTTCACGCTGCCAGCATCGCGTTCGTCCAGGCCAGTTTCGGCGCCCGCCAGCAGGGCCAGGGCCAGGCGTTGTACGCGGCGCTGTCGGGCACCGGCGGTGCACTGGGGGCATTATATTCGGGCTACAGCTGGAAACTGCTGGGCCCCACCTTCACCTTTGGTATGGCCAGTGCCGCAGCCTTGGCTGCAGCCGTTATCATTGCCCTTTGTTCGCAACCGACCAGGACCCGCCCCTGATGAGCATTCTCAGCGTTTTTCACCCCGCCAGCCCGGAACTGCCGAACAAGGTGCTGACCCACCACGACGATATCGCCGCGACCCTTGCCGAGCAGGGCGTGCATTTTTCCCATTGCGAGCCTGGCCTGCGGGTGCGGCCTGGCACGGCCGACGGTGAGGCACTGGAGCTCAGCCGTGAGTATCTGGACCAGTTGATGACTGCACACGGCAGCAAAGCCTACGTGTTGTTGAACCGTGACGGTGAAGACGCGCTGCAAGTCGATGTGCGCGATGAGCATGTGCATGATGCCGACGAGGTGTTTGCCGTGGTCAGCGGGCGGGCGCAGGTTGGCCTGCGGCTGGGCGACTGGGTGTATTCGGTGCTGTGCGAGAAGGGTGACCAGCTGGTAGTGCCGGCGGGAACACGGCGCTGGGTAGAGCTGGGCGCGATGCCTTTTTGCCTGGCGTTGCGTTTGTATGGCAGCGAGCAGGGCGCGCAAGCGCGATTCACCGGAGATGTGACTGCGCGGGCGTTCATGGGGATTGACGAGCTTTAATTGCTGGGTAGGCCCTATCGCCGGCAAGCCAGCTCCCACAGGTTATGCGCAGGCCTTGAGGCCGACGTGGTCAATGTGGGGGCTGGCTTGCCGGCGATGGGGCCACTAGCAACACCACCAAGCTCAGCGATAGGTCGGCAGGGCAAACCGTTGCTGGCTCTGCAGCATGGTAATCACTGGCAACTCGCTGGCCTGTTCAGCCAGGTCACGGCGGATGGCGCTGATCGCCCAGGACAGTTGCTCTGCGTTGTGCAGCTGCGCATAGGTCAGCACCCGGCGGGTGACTTTGTTGTCAGCGGCACGCAGGGTCAACAGTACGCCGCCATCAGGGCGTGCCTGGGTGGTCACCTGATAGGCCGAAAATACCGAGACGAACTTTTGCTGGATGAGGTCCATATCAACTCCTGGCTAGTGTGGCAGACATGAGTTGATGATTGCAGCGACCGTGCCAGAACTTGATTTCAGAAAAAACCCAGTAAAAACAGTCACTTAATAGGTATTTGAAGAAGCGGTGCCGTGCAGGTTGCATGGTCGTGCATTTTGCACAGTGCATTTTGCACGGGTCCGGCTTTAGCTATTGGCCCTATAGAATCTGAACCTTTGACCACAATGGCGTGCCTGACAAACACTTGGGCAATCATTTATGCCAGGAGGTTCCCGATGTCCAGCCACACCGCGCCAGCCACAATGACCGACGACGAAACTGCTGCGTTCGCCGAGCAAGTGTTCGAACGTGCCCGCCAGGGGGATGCTGAAATGCTTGGTCGCCTGCTTGCCAGCGGCCTGCCGGCCAACCTGCGTAACCACAAAGGCGATACCCTGCTGATGCTGGCCAGCTACCACGGCCACCACGACGCGGTGCGCGTGCTCCTGGCGCAGGGCGCCGACCCGCTGATTGCCAACGACAACGGCCAATTGCCGATTGCCGGTGCCGCGTTCAAGGGGGATTTGGCGATGATCCGCCTGCTGCTGGAGCACGGCGTGCCAGTCGATGCCGCAGCGCAGGACGGCCGCACCGCATTAATGCTGGCGGCCATGTTCAACCGCAGCGAAATCCTCGAGTACCTGTTGGCCCAAGGCGCCGACCCGACTCGCCAGGATGCCCGCGGCGCCACCGCGCTGATGGCCGCGCAAACCATGGGCGCGGTGGACACAGCCGCACGCTTGCAAACGCTGGCCGGCTAACCGCCCGGGGGCATTTGCGGCTATCCTTGGCGACTTTTCACCCGTCGCAGGCCCCCTTTCATGAAAACTCAGTTGCTCGAATTCATCAGCCTCATTGGCGCCGGCTGCATGCGTGAGGCCGACATCGAGCGCATCGCCGACGAGGCCGCCCAGGCCTACGCCGACCCGGCCGCTTTCCTGGCCGCCAACCCCGACATCAACTACGACGACAGCTTCCCCATCCCGCTGGGCGAATGGGTGGTGCTGGGCAGCTTGCCGGACACTGTAGTGTTCCAGGCTGACAGCTATCAGGACCTGTTCCAGCAGATCAGCGACTCGTTCGACAGCAGCGTGCCGTTCACCCTCAAGCCCAAGCAACTGGCCCGCACCGAGCCACTGACCGCGCTCAACCGCATTCAGGTGCAGATGGGCGCACTGAACAAAGAAGCCGGTGGTTATGTGTTGCTGAACTTCAGCCAGTTGCTGGATGACGAGCTGCAGGTGGTGATGGTGGGGCAGAACGACCTGGCGCGCGTGCTGGAACTGGGTGCAGCGCTGGGCATCAAGGTCGAGCCGGCCCTGGAAGCCCTGAAAGTCGCCGTGCACATCTGATTTCGTCGTTTGCCTCTTCGCGGGCAAGCCCGCGAAGAGGCCGGCACAGGCAACCGCAAAACCTCAGCCCAGCGCGGTATCCAGAAACATCATCACGCCGAAGCCACCCATCAACCCAAGGGTCGCCGCCGTCTGGTGCCCATTGCGGTGGGTTTCGGGGATGACCTCGTGGCTCACCACAAAGATCATCGCCCCCGCCGCCAGCCCCATGCTGATCGGGTAGGCGAGGGCAAAGCCGGTCGAAATCCCCAGCCCGATCACCGCCCCCAGCGGCTCCATCAGCCCAGACCCTATCGCCACCAGCGCGGCTTTCATGTTCGAAAGCCCGGTAGCGCGCAGGGCCAGCGCCACGGCCAGCCCCTCGGGGATGTCCTGGATGGCGATGGCGCTGGTCAGCGGCAGGCCGATGTTCATGTCGCCATTGGCGAAGCTCACGCCAATCGCCATGCCTTCAGGCAGGTTGTGCAACGTGATCGCCAGCACGAACAGCCATACCCGGCTGATACGCTCGGCCTCGGGGCCGCATGGGCCGGTGCTTTCGTGCTCGTGCGGGGTGAACCGGTCCAGGCCCAGCATCAGCAATACGCCCAGCGCCATGCCCAGCACTACGGTAAAGGCCGCAGCCGGGCCGTTGCCGGTGATCTCGCGGGCGGCGTCCAGGCCCGGCAGAATCAGTGAAAACGAACTGGCCGCCAGCATCATGCCGGCGGCAAAGCCAAGCATCACGTCCTGGGTGCGGGCGCTGACATCGCGCAGCACTACCGCCAGCACTGCACCCAACGCGGTGGCGCCAAAGCCGGACAACCCGCCTAGCACGGCCAGGTGCAGGTTATCGGCATGGTCGCCGTTCACCGCGTTCCAGAAGCTGGCCACCAGCAGTGCGATCACTGCCAGCAGGCTCAGCCCCAGGCCGGCGCTGAGCCAAGGGGTGTGGGCCACCTGCTGACGCCAGGCGTGCAGCAGTGAAAGTGGGGCGGCGCTTTGGCTGTGTGCGGGGGGCATGCGAACCTCGAATCAGTTATTGCAGTCAGTCTACTCAGGGACCTGTGCCAACGGCCAAGGATTCCCTTCTATTGGTGCGATAGCTGGCTATGCTGTGCAGCAAAGCCTCTGGACAGGAGTTTAGGCATGGGGTCTACCTTCAACAGCCTCGTCGGGCTGATCATTCTGGCGCTGGATATCTGGGCCATCCTCAATGTCATCAAGAGTGGCAGCGAGGTGGGTGTCAAAGTGTTGTGGATCTTGCTGATCGCACTGTTGCCGGTGGTAGGGCTGGTGATCTGGGCAATTGCCGGGCCGCGGGGGAACGTGCGCATCTGAACGCCTGTGCCGGCCTTTTCGCAGGCTCGCCCGCTCCCACAGGTACTGCGCCGCTCTCAAGAGTTGTGGGGCTCCTGTGGGAGCGGGCAAGCCCGCGAAGAGGCCGGCACAGACAAAAGCCGCAACATCCCAGTGACAAAATTTTCACATTGGTTTAAACAGAATCCGCACCCGCACAATGCTGCGTTGGTCTAGCGCCATCGCCTCTTCGCAAACCGCAATCCTAGGACCTCCCCATTCATGGCTAACACGGACGCCTTGAAGCAACAGGGCGCGCGAACGTCGTTTTCGCCGACCCTGAAATCCCACCTGGCCTACACGCTGCTCAGCGGGCTGGTGATCATGCTGATGCTCAGCCTGGTGCGCCTGGCGCTGCTGGTCTACAACAGCGACATGATCGGTGATACCCCGTATTCCACCGTTGCCGAAGGCTTCCTCAACGGCTTGCGCTTCGACCTGCGCGTGGTGGTGTACCTCAGCATCCCGCTGCTGCTGGCCATCCTAAGCCCTTGGGCAATGGCCCGGCGTGGGGTGTTCCGCTTCTGGCTGACCCTTGCCTCGAGCGTGGTAATGTTCCTCGGCCTGATGGAGATGGACTTCTACCGCGAGTTCCACCAGCGCCTTAACGGCCTGGTGTTCCAGTACATCAAGGAAGACCCGAAAACCGTCATGAGCATGCTCTGGTACGGTTTCCCGGTGGTGCGCTACCTGCTGGCCTGGGCCTTCGGTACCTGGCTGCTGAGCCTGCTGTTCAAAGGCATCGACCGCGCGACCCGTGGCGAAGGCCTGCACCGGGTTGCCCCATGGTACAACCGCCTGGCGGTGTTCATGGTGATTCTGCTGGTGGCCGTGGTCGCTGCCCGTGGCACCCTGCGCCAAGGCCCGCCAATGCGCTGGGGTGATGCGTTTACCACTGACTCCAACTTCGTCAACCAGTTAGGCCTGAACGGCACCCTGACCCTGATCGACGCTGCCAAGAGCCGCTTCGGCGAAGACCGCGCCAACATCTGGAAGCCGGTACTGGAGCAGAACGTGGCCACGCAAAGCGTGCGCGAGCAACTGCTGACGGCACACGACACCCTGGTCGATGCCGACGAGGCTGCCATCCGCCGCGACTTCGTGCCGCCGGCCGAGCGCACCCTGCCGATCAAGAACGTGGTGGTGATCCTGATGGAAAGCTTCGCCGGCCACTCGGTAGGCGCACTGGGCAGCCCCAACAACATTACCCCGTACTTCGACAAGCTGGCCAAAGAAGGCCTGCTGTTCGACCGCTTCTTCTCCAACGGCACCCATACCCATCAAGGTATGTTCGCCACCATGGCCTGCTTCCCCAATCTGCCAGGCTTCGAATACCTGATGCAGACCCCGGAAGGCGGCCACAAGCTGTCGGGCCTGCCGGCACTGCTGAGCGCCCGTGATTACGACGACGTGTACGTTTACAACGGCGATTTTGCCTGGGACAACCAGTCCGGGTTCTTCGGCAACCAGGGCATGACCACCTTCATTGGCCGTAACGACTTCGTCAACCCGGTGTTCTCCGACCCGACCTGGGGCGTGTCCGACCAGGACATGTTCGACCGCGGCAACGAGGAGCTGGCCAAGCACGACGGCAAGAAACCGATCTACGCGCTGCTGCAGACGCTTTCCAACCACACCCCATACGCGCTGCCCAAAGACCTGCCGGTCGAGAAGGTCACCGGGCAAGGCCGCCTGGACGAGCACCTCACTGCCATGCGCTATTCGGACTGGGCGCTGGGCCAGTTCTTCGAGAAGGCGCGTAAAGAGCCATACTTCAAGGAAACCCTGTTCGTCATCGTCGGCGACCATGGCTTTGGCAACCACCAGCAAGTCACCGAACTGGACCTGGGCCGTTTCAACGTGCCGCTGCTGCTGATTGCCCCGGGCATTCAGGAGAAGTTTGGTGCGGTGAACCACACCGTGGGCACCCAGGTCGACATCGTGCCGACCATCATGGGCCGCCTGGGTGGCAAGGCCCGCCACCAGTGCTGGGGGCGTGATCTGCTCAACCTGCCTGAGGGTGACCAGGGCGTGGGCATGATCAAGCCGTCGGGCAGCGAGCAGATCGTCGGCCTGGTGCAAGGCGACCGCATCCTGATCGAGTCCAAGGACATGACCCCGCGCATGTACCGCTATCAGTTGGGCAGCGAGTTCAAGGCCGAACTGATTGAAAGCCCGGACCAGCCAGAAATGCTGAAAAAGCTGGAAGCGTATATCCAGACGGCGACCAAGAGCCTGCTGGATAACACCGCCGGTGTCGTGCACGGCACGCCGAAGTAAGGCTGCAAAAGGGGCCGCTTTGCGGCCCTTTCGCGGGGCAAGCCCGCTCCCACAGGGATATCATCGCAATCCCGCCGTTGATATCTCTGTGGGAGCGGGCTTGCCCCACGAAGAGGCCCTCACAGACTGAACATTCTCCCGGCCCCAAGGTCAGTTGATCAGGCATCACACCGTGGTGTATCTGGATTGGGAGGACTTGTTCAATGAAAGAGTGGGAAGTCATCTTTGCCGATCAAAAAGGCGAACCGTCCACCCTGATGCTGCGGACCGAGCACCGTCCCAGCGAGGAGGAAGCCGCGCGGGCCATCCGTTCGCAGCTGTTCCCGGTGATGGACGAGCTGGACCTCAACGACTTCCAGGACCGCACCATTTCTCCGACCGCCCGCTGGCTCAAGGAGCATAGCGGGGTGACCATCACCAGTATTCACGAAGCGCCCTGACCCACACGTTTGCGTGGTGCCTGTTCAAGCGCTACGATGATGAAAGGTGCCTGCCATTCTGCGGGTAGGCGCCGTTTCAATTCGCGTCTTGCATCAGCTCGAACTGCTCGGCCATTGATTGCCGGCAGGTGCGTAGTGCACGGAAAGTCTATCCATTGCGTTATTCAGGAGGACGATTCATGAGCAGCCAGAACGACGATATCAGCAGCAACGTCCTGCGCCAGATGAAGGCAGGCGGTTTCGACTTCACCCAGATCCACCCCATCGAGTTCTATGCCGTATTCCCCGATGAAGCAGGTGCCCGCCGCGCCGCCGGGCAGTTTCGTGGCGAATCGCTCAATGCCCAGGTGAAAGAGCTGGGCGACGGTGCCTGGCACCTGGAACTGAGCAAGGTCATGTATGCGACCTATGGCGGGATTGGCGACTTTGAAGAGGCGTTCGAGCAGTTGGTGACACCTTATGGGGGGGAGGTGGAAGGGTGGGGAGTCAAGCACGAACGGCAGACTGCCTGAAGGTTTTCCGTTGCCTTCTTCGCGGGTGAAGCCGCGAAGAAGCCCTCAAGGCTTGCGCCCAGCCATATGCCCCAGATAAGCCAGCAACGCATCCAGGTCTTGTTCACTCAGCACGTTTTCAGCAAACCCCGGCATCTTTGCCTGCGGCCACTGCCTTAGGCTTTGCGGGTTGCGAATCAATTGGCGCAGATAACCCGGCTGGAAATACTCGGTCGGGTTGTGCGGCATGTTCAAATCCGGCCCCATTTGCGCATCCCCCGCACCGTTAAGGCGGTGGCACGCCATGCAGTTCTGCTGAAACAAGGCAAAGCCCTGGCGCACCGGGCTATCGGCTGGCAACTTCGGATCGGGCAGCAAGGCCGGGAAGCGCGTCTCGACAGCGTCCAGTTTACGAAGGGTGGAAATCTGGAACGGCCACTGCTCCGGGCGAATGCCGCTCGCTTGCGGCTGAGTCCACACCAGGTAGAACGGCCCCGCGCTGGGTTTGCCCTTGCCTAATGCCGGCCACGGTTTGTCGGGGTCCTCTATGGCCAACCAGGCCCGTGCCGGCCCTTGCTGCAGCAGCGGTGCGGCGGGCATTTCGGCGGCAAAGCCATCCCGTGCCACTGCCTGCAGGTGATCAGCGGGGCTTACGCCTTCCAGCAGCGTGGCCAATGGCACCGCCCGATAGTGCATGGGGCGTTTGTATGACACATCCTGATCGACGCTGATATCCCGGGCCTGCGGGTGGCCGAGCAGTTCGGCGCTGCTCCACTGGCGCGCGCTGGCGCCCAGCTCAAGGTGCAGTTGCGCCGCCGACAGCGGCAGGCTCAGGAACAACGCAAACAGTGCAAGGCAGTGGCGCATGGGTAATCTCCGACCATCAAGGCCGGCAGGTTACCTGTGCACTGCCCGTTGGCGCCACCGAAAGGGTCAGCCGAATAAACGTGTCAGGTTCGGCAATATCAACAGCAATGTCGTGGCAAAGAGAATGAGCCCAGCTTGGCGAATTTTTGATTGTCTGAACATGGCGGACCGCCTTCTTGTTGTTATTCCTGAATACCCGTTGGCTTCCTTGTCGCGCTTCGGGTCGATCACAGTGGCGACGCTTGGCGCCTGAACTGCATGCCTCTTGAAAGTGGATATACATCCAACAGTAGGGTGTGTGTGATGCATGTTTGAGAACCCTTTGTTCTAATTGTGTGGTTCATTGATTTCAGTTAGCTATGAGGCCATGTGCCATCTGGCTGGCATGCTCTGACTAGACAGGGGCGCAAGCACAAAGCGGGTACCGACGAAATGTGACCGTTCGTCAGTGCAGCCTACTTGCTTGTACGTGTCTTTCGCGTCAGTCTCTACAGCAGATTCCCACCCATGTCGTTCAGGACTACCCCTATGTCGTTACGCATCTGCATCCTTGAAACCGATGTCCTGCGACCGGAGTTGACGGCGCAGTACCAGGGCTACGGCAGGATGTTCGAGCAGCTTTTCTCGCGTCAGCCGATTGCCGCCGAATTTCGTGTCTACAACGTGATGCACGGCGACTATCCCGCCGAGAATGAAGTGTTCGATGCCTACCTTGTGACGGGCAGCAAGGCCGATTCGTTCGGTACAGATGCCTGGATCCAGACGCTCAGGGCCTACTTGCTGAAGCTTTACGAGCGTGGCGAGAAGCTGCTGGGGGTGTGTTTTGGCCATCAGTTGCTGGCGCTGACCTTGGGTGGCAAGGCCGAGCGGGCGGAGAAGGGCTGGGGCGTGGGCATCCATCGCTACTCGCTGGCGGCCCATGCGCCGTGGATGGACCCGGAGGTGTCGGAGCTGACCTTGCTGATCAGCCACCAGGACCAGGTGACCGAACTGCCGGAAGGCGCCACGGTGATTGCTTCAAGCGATTTCTGCCCGAATGCGGCGTACCACATCCGCGACCAGGTGCTGTGCTTCCAGGGCCACCCGGAGTTCGTGCACGACTATTCACGCGCGCTGCTGGATGCCCGCCAGGAATACCTGGGGGATGAGGTGTACCACAAGGCGGTGGCCAGCCTGGCCACCGAGCACCAGGGCGACCTGGTGGGGGAGTGGATGATGCGCTTTATCCAGCAGCCGGTGAGCAAGCATAACGCGGCGTAGTGGCGGGGGCCGCAAAGCGGCCCCGGCAATCTCAGAGCCAGCCAGACTTCTTGAAGCTGGCAAACAACCCCGTACATCCCAGCACGATCACCCCCAGTACCCCGAAGTATCCATAGTGCCACCCCAGCTCCGGCATGTTCTGGAAGTTCATCCCGTAAATCCCCGCAATCGCTGTAGGGAACGCCAGAATCGCCGCCCAGGCCGCGAATTTGCGTTGCACGATGCTCTGCCGTGACGACTCCAGCAGCATGCCGATCTCGATGGTCTGGCTGGCGATGTCGCGGATGCCGGCCAGGTCTTCCATCTGCCGGGTCACGTGAATCTGCACATCACGAAAATACGGGCGCATGTTCTTGTCGATAAACGGAAAGCTCAGGCGCTGCAACTCCTCGCTCACTTCCACCATCGGCGCCACATAGCGGCGCAGGCGCAGGATGTCGCGGCGCAGGCTGTGCAGGCGGCGGATGTCATCCTCCTGCAACGAACCGCCGAGCACGCTTTGCTCCAACTCCTCGATTTCACCATGAATGGCCTCGCTGACCGGCTGGTAGTTCTCGGTGACGAAGTCGAGCAGGGCGTACAGCACAAAATCTTCACCGTGCTCCAGCAGCAGCGGCCGCGCCTCGCAGCGCTGGCGCACCAGGGCATAGGATTTGGAGTGGCCATTGCGGCACGTGATGATGTAGCCGTTGCCGGCAAAGATATGCGTTTCGATGAACTCCAGCTTGCCTTCATGGCGCACTGGCGAGTAGGTGACGATGAACAGCGCGTCGCCGAAGGTTTCCAGTTTGGGCCGGCTGTGCTTTTCCAGGGCGTCTTCGATGGCCAGCTCGTGCAGGTTGAACTGGCATTGCAGGTTGGCCAGTTCCTCGGCGTTGGGCTCTTCCAGGCCAATCCACACAAAGTGCCCCGGCTTGCGCGCCCACTCGCTGCCTTCGTCGATGCTGATGTTGGTGACCTTTCTGCCGGCGCTGTACACCGCCGATGCCACGACTCGACCCATGGTTGCCTGCTTATTCCGGTTGAACACGGGGTACAGCTTGGGCCGTACCCGGCCCAAGAGCAACCGGCTTCAGGCCAGCTCGTGTTCCATGCGGTCGATGCATTGCTGCATCTGCACCCGGCACTGCTCGATCAGCGCCGGGATGTCCCGTTGGGTCATGCCGGCGGTTGTAATGGGCGGCAGCGAACGGACGACTACCGTGCGCTGGCGCCAGCTGTTCAGGCCCATGCGTTTGGCATAGCGGCTGACGCATACCGGCACAATCGGCACGCCGGCCTCGATGGCCATGTGAAAAGCGCCTTTCTTGAATGCCAGCAAGTGTTCACCAGGGTTGCGTGTGCCTTCGGGGAACACCCAGATCGAGGTATCGTCCTGCAGCACGCGGGTGGTTTTCTGCAGGGCCTTGCGTGCCTGGTAGCTGTTCTTGCGGTCGATCAGCACGTTGCCGCCCAGCCAGAACAGCTGGCCGAACAACGGAACCCAGCCCAGGCTTTTCTTGCCGATGGCAACGGTGCGTCGTGGCACGACCTGGCCGAGCACGAACAGGTCGAAGTTGGATTGGTGGTTGGCGATGATCACGCAACCGGGGGGCTGATCCCATAGCGGGCCGACCTCGGCCTTGACCTTGATGCGCAGCAGTCTGGTGGCCGGGCGGCTGTAGAGGTGGGCGAATATGCGGCTGTTGTCGGGGTTGAAGGGGCGGCACAGGCCGATGACCAGGCCCACGACGCCAACCACAAGGAAATGCAGCGCCAGCAGAAGCATGCGCAAGGAATAAAGCATGGTACGACTCACACCAGACAGTCGCCGGGGAGTGTACGGATGTGCACTGGTTCGGGCAAACCTTGTTGCTGCGCCTTGCTGACGGTGGCAGCAGGCTTGCCCCGCGAACACCGGCGGAGCCGGTGCCGTGCAACGCGTTGCCTGCTTCGCGGGGCAAGCCCGCTCCCACAGAGGCCGGTGGGCCTAGCCCATATGCTGCTGGTCCAGCTCGATCGCCTTGTCCAGGGCCTCCAGCAGGCCTTTACGCACTTTCAGCTTGGTGTTCTTGTGCGCCAGCATGTTCAGCTTCTTCAATTCACGCGCCGCCGCCAGTGCCGCTTCCTGCAACTGCTCGGCCGGCACCACTTTGTCGAGGAAGCCGGCATCGACCGCCGCGTGTGGGTCGAATACCTCGGCATTGATCACCGAGCGGTGGAAGGCTGAGCGGCGCAGGCGGTCGCGGGCCAGTTCGATACCGGCATGGTGCATGGTCATGCCGATCTGCACTTCGTTCAGGCACACCTTGTACGGGCCTTCGACGCCAATGCGGTAATCGGCCGACAGCAGCAGGAAAGCGCCCTTGGCCACGGCATTGCCCGGGCAGGCGACCACCACCGGGAACGGGTGCGACAGCAGGCGGCGGGCGAGGGTAGAGCCGGCGGTGACGAGGCTGATTGCCTCTTGCGGGCCGCTGGTCATCACCTTGAGGTCGTAACCACCCGACAGGATGCCTGGCTGCCCGGTGATGATCACCACTGCGCGCGCTTCGATCGCGCGGTCGAGCGCGGCGTTGAAGGCGGTGATGACGTCCGGCGAGATGGCGTTGACCTTGCCGTTGTTCAGGGTCAGGGTGGCGATGCCGTCTTCGGCGTGGTAGGTAATCAGCTCGCTCATGGCAGAGTCCTTTTGTTGGCGTGGCGACGACGTTACCCAGCGCCAGAGGCCAGGTAAAGCAGCAAGGCTGACTGGTCGGTCAGCGTTCACCGCGTGCCAAATGCAAATACATGAAAAATTTGAAAAAAGTGCTTGCCAAAGGGAATGTCTTTCACTAAATTAGCGCACCTCGACGGGCCGCAAGGCTTGAAGAGAAACGGTGAAGTGTCCGAGTGGTCGAAGGAGCACGCCTGGAAAGTGTGTATACGAGAAATCGTATCAAGGGTTCAAATCCCTTCTTCACCGCCACATTCTACGAAGAGCCCCCGCGCTGAAAAGCACGGGGGCTTTTTGTATTTGGGCCTTTGGGGCTGCTTTGCAGCCCATCGCGACGCAAGGCCGCTCCCACAGGGGACCGCGTTCACCTGAGATTCACGCGGTCCTCTGTGGGAGCGGCCTTGCGTCGCGATGGGCCGCAAAGCGGCCCCAAGATCTTAAAAGCTGACCGAAGCCGAAAGCCGAGCGGTACGTGGCGCCCCCTGGAACAGGTAGTTATCCCCCAGATAGTCCCCCGCATCGCGCCAATAGCGTTTGTCGAACACGTTATCCACGGTCAGGCGCAGCACCGTGTCATACCCGCCAATGCGCGTACGATACCGGCTCCCTACATCGAACACGGTGTACCCGCCAACCTCCACATTGCCCGCCTGGCTCGCATACTTGCTGGCGCTGTAGCGCGCCCCGCCCAACAGTGCCAGCCCCGGTACCGGCAGCGTGTATTGCGCGTGCAGTGCTGCCCGGAACCTGGGCACATTGATTGCCTGATGGCCTTCATAGGCATCGGTACCGCTGTTTTTCACCCGCGCACGAATGGCTGCGGCGCTGGCCTGTACCTGCAAGTTGCGGGTTACCCAGCCGCTGGCACCCAGCTCCAGGCCGGTGTTTTTCTGCTGGCCTTGCTGCACGTAGGTGAAGTTGCCAGCACCGTCCGGGCGTGCGTACTGGTAGGCCTGGCGGATCTGGAACAGCGCGGCGCTGAGGCTCAGGCCTTGCCAGTCGTGCTTGAGGCCCAGTTCCAGTTGGTGTGAGGTTGTGGGGGCGAGGATTTCGGCAGCGTTGCTGGCAAACCAGGGTGCCGTGCCGCCGGCAGACAGGCCCTTGGCGTAGCTGGCGTATACCGTGGTATCTGGCTGCGGCTTGTAGATAAGTGCAGCATTGGGCAGCAACTCATATTGGCGGGTATGGCGCCCGGCAACACCGTTCTCGTCCCAGGTCTTTTCATCCAGGCGCACTTCACGGGCGCCCAGCACGGTCTGCCACTGTTCGTTGAAGCTGATGCGGTCGCTGACGAACAGGCCGTACTGACGGCTGTCCAGGCGGCGTTCGCTGGCGCCGACAGCTTTGTCGGACGGGGCGAAGGCGGGGGCGCCGGTGTAGATGTTGCCGGTACCCAGCCACTCGTTGTAGTACGGCCGTTGATCCAGCGTGCGCCGCTGCGCGCTGGTGCCCACGGTCAGTTCATGCCCCACGCCCAGCGCATCGAAGTGCCCGTTGAGCATGGCCTGTGCTTCATCGGTGCGGCGGGTGTCGTCGGGGCTGCGGAAGTCGTAGATGTCGTAGTCGCCATTGCCGGCAAAGAACGCGCCTTCGCTCGAACCCCAGGCAAACGCACTGTAATCGTCGATCACCACCTTGCTGCGCGAGGCACTCAAGGTGCCGGTCCAGGCCTCGTTGAAGCGGTACTCGAAGCGCCCGCCCAGGTTCAGCGAGTCGTTCTGCACGGGTTTGGCCCAGTGCTGGTACGCCAAACGATCGTCCGGGTCGATGCCATGAGGCACTGCGGTGCCGCCCAGCAGTTGGTAACCCGGCACCGAGCGCTGTTCGCGGTGCTGGTATTCGGCATCCAGTCGCAGGGTGGCATCCGGGTTGATCTGCCAGTCGAAGGCCAGCGAGGCGAAGTCACGCTTGCCATCCGCATGGTCGACATACGAGCGGATGTCCTCATGGGCCAGGTTGGCACGCAGGCCGAACTGTTTTTCGCTGCCGAACCAGCCACCCAGGTCGGTGGCCAGGTAGCGTTCGCCCTGTGCGTTGGTCGACAGCGTGACGCTACGCACATCCTCGGCGCGCTTGGTCACGTAGTTGACCAGGCCACCCGGCTCTGAAACGCCGCTTTGCAGCCCGGACAGGCCCTTTAGCAACTCGACTTGCTGTTTGTTTTCCAGGGCCACGTTCTGCTCGCCGGCAATGGTCTGGCCGTTGATACGGTAGCTGCTGGCGGCGTTAAGCTCGAAGCCCCTCACGTTGAAGTTTTCGTAGTAGCCGATGGGGGCATAGCTTTCGCCAACCGAGGCGTCGCTTTGCAGCACTTCGCTTAGCTGGCGCACCTGCCGGTCTTCAAGCAGTTGCTGGCTGAAAACGCTGATGGCGGCAGGGGTATCAAGCAAGGGCGCGGGCTGGAAGCCGCCCACTGCGGCCTGGTGTGCCTGATAGCCGTCGTCGCCGTAGGTGTCGGACACCTGCAGCGGGGCCAGCACCACGCTGTTTTCGGCGAGCACATGGGGGCAATGCAGGGCCAGGCCCAGGCTGAGCAGGCTCAGGGGCAGGCGGGGGTGACGCGGGGGCATGCGGGGCTCCTGGATGCGCACACCTGTGCCGGCCTCTTCGCGGGTAAACCCGCGAAGAGGCCGGCACAGGCCATGAAAAAGGCGGCATATTAACAGCCGCCTTCAGCATAAAACGATCCAGGCCCCGCGATATTCAGCCCTGGTTGGCAGGGTGCTTGTGCTGCCGCCAACTGTCATCGATCTTCGACCAGGTTTTGCCGTCGGTAATCGCCATGAGCTTGCGACCATCCTTGAAGGTGGCCAGGAAGGTAGCTTCTTGCTCCTTGCCGCCTAGCCACAGCCCGGCAAGCAAGCCCACCGGCCCGGCCACCAGGGCCCCCGCCACACCCCAGCCCAGGGCGCTGCCCAGGCTGCGGCTGGTTTCCAGGCTGGCCAGCCGGAGGTCGCTGATGCGGGCCAGGGAAATCCGCTCACCCGGTGACGGGCTGCGCGGGGTCTTGAGTGTGAGCGATCCGTTGCGATACTCGCCTTCACCTTGCAAGAAATCGCCGGATTGCACCGTGAGTCTTGTCATAAAGTCGTCCTGTCAGGAAAGGGCATTGACCAGCGCCTAATGGGCGCTGCCTGGCCTGGCAAGTCAACGACCATGCGACGGAGGGTCGTGCGGTGCATTGTCGCCGTGGCTAATGGCCTCTTCGCGGGCACGCCCGCTCCCACAGGCTTGTCACTGCCCTGAGGTTTGTGATGCACCTGTGGGAGCGGGCGTGCCCGCGAAGAGGCCAGCAAGAGTCATTCAGGCCACCTGCAAGGTGTTCTTGCGCTTACGCTCGGCCAGGCCCCACACCAGCAACGCCAGCCCGCCAATCACCAGGCCCGCCGCCACAATGCCCATCCAGCCCTGGTACTGGAACAACTGCGTGCCCAGCAATGACCCCAGCGCCCCGCCAATGAAATAGCAGGTGATATACCCGGCGTTCAGCCGCGTACGTGCCTCGGGGCGTAGGGCAATCACTGCGTTCTGGTTGCTCACGTGCACCAGTTGTACCGCCAGGTCGAGCATCAGCACGCCCAGCAGCAGGGCCAGCAATGACTGCTGGGCAAAGCCCAGCGGCACCCACGACAGCAGCAACACCACCAGGCCCACGGTGGTACCCAGCGCGCCTTTGCCGCGGTCGGCCAGGCGCCCGGCCCAGTTCGCCGACAGCGCACCGGCTGCACCGGCCAGGCCGAACAGGCCGATCACCGCATCGGAGTAGTGGTAGGGGCCCTTGGTCAGCAAAAAGGCCAGGGGCGTCCAGAACAGGGCGAACAGGCTGAACGCCAGCAGGCCGAGCAGCGAGCGCAGGCGCAGGACCGGTTCTTCAACGAACAGGCGGAACACCGAGCCGATCAGTGCCGGGTACTTCAGCCCGGCATGGCTGTGATGCTGCGGCAGGCTGCGGCACAGCGCCACCGCGGTGACCGCCATCAGCACAGCGGCCAACACGTAGATGCTGCGCCAGCCGCCCAGTTCGGCCATAAAACCGGCAGCAGTACGTGCCAGCAGGATGCCCAGCAGCAGGCCGCTCATCAGCGTACCGACTGCGCGCCCACGCTGATGCGGCTCGCTGAGGGTCGCGGCCATGGGCACCAGAATCTGCGCCACCACCGAGAACAGCCCGGTCAGCGCCGTGCCGAGGATCAGCCAGGGCAGGCTCGGCGCACATGCACTGATGACCAGCCCTAACGTGGCAATGGCGGTCATCACGGTGATCAGCCGGCGCTGCTCGAAGAGGTCACCCAGCGGCGCCAGTAGCAACAGGCCGGCGCCATAGCTGAGCTGTGCGGCAATGACGATACTGCCGGCGCTGGCAGTGCTCAGGCCAAACTGCTGGGCGATGCTGTGCAGCAGCGGTTGGGCGTAGTAGTTGCTGGCCACGGCCAGGCCGGTGGCGGTGGCCATCAGCAGGATCATGGCGCGGCTGAGAGTGGGGGCGTTCATGCGGTTCTCTTGGCGGGCAGTAGTAAGTGGGGGAATTATCAAGAAGTGTCAGGCATGACACCAATGTATAGTTTTCAACTTATCCATCTTGAAAGCCGATAGATCGATGAACCTCAAGCAGCTCGAATACGCCCTCGCCGTGGCCGACACTGGCAGTTTTACCCGTGCCGCTGAGCGCTGCCATGTGGTGCAGTCGGCGCTCAGCCACCAGGTGGCGCGGCTGGAAGCGCAGCTGGGTGTAAGCCTGTTTGAGCGCAGTTCGCGGCGGGTGCGCCTGACGCCTGCCGGTGAGGCCTTTGTGCTCAGCGCGCGGCCGGCGGTGGACGCGGCCCGGCGCATTGCCGATGACGTGGCGGCGGCATGCGGGCAGGTGCGCGGGCGGCTGGCGATAGGGGAAATCAGCTCGCTCACGGCGCTGGACCTGGTCGACTTGCTGGCCGTGTTCCACGGACGATTCCCGGATGTGGATGTGCGCTGGATCACGGCCAAGAGCGAATGGCTGATAGCCGATGTGGTCGAGCGGCGCCTGGACGTTGGTTTCATTGGCCTGTGGCAGGGCGAGGTGGTGCAGGGCGTGCAGCATCGGTTGCTGGCCAGGGAGGAACTGGTGGCGTTGTTGCCGGTTGATCATCGGCTGGCCGGCTGCGGGCAGCTGGCTTTGGCCGATCTGGCGGATGAAGTGCTGGTGGATTTCCCCGAAGGCACCGGGGCGCGGCGCCAGACAGATGAGGCGTTTCAGGCAGCGGGGCTGCAGCATCGGGTGCAATTCGAGATCGGCCATGTGCGCCTGGTGGAAAAGTTCGTGCAGCGGGGCATGGCGGTGGGCCTGGTGCCGGAACGGGTGGCCCAGGGTTTCGAAGGTGTGGCACTGGCGCGGTTGGTAGATGCGCCGGTGCGGCACCTGTATGCCGTGTGGTCCTCCAGCCCGACGCCTGCTGCCCGGGCGTTTCTGGAGGTGATGGAACAGCATCTGGGGGGCAATGATTGAGCCTGTTCTGGCCCCATTGCCGGCAAGCCAGCGCCCACGGGAACCCCACGGGTTCAAGGCCTGTGGTGATCTTGTGGGCGCTGGCTTGCCGGCAATGGGCCGAAACAGGCAACCCATCAATTCAAGCGGCAAACCCACCATCAATCGTGAGGCTTGCCCCGGTGATATACCCCGCCTCTGGCCCAGCAAGGTAAGCCACAAAGCCGGCAATTTCTTCCGGCTCGCCATACCGTCCAATCGCCATCAACGGGATCAGGCTCTCGGCAAACTCGCCACTGGCGGGGTTCATGTCGGTGTCCACCGGCCCCGGCTGCACGTTGTTCACGGTAATGCCCTGTGGCCCCAGATCACGCGCCATGCCACGGGTCAGGCCAACCAGCGCCGACTTGCTCATGGCATAAGGCGCACCGCCGGCAAATGGCATGCGCTCGGCGTTGGTGCTGCCAATATTGATGATGCGCCCGCCCTGGCCCATGTAACGGGCTGCGGCCTGGCTGGCGACAAACACGCTGCGTACGTTCACCGCCAGCATGCGGTCAAAGTCGGCCAGGTCGAATTCGGTCACCGGTGCTACCGCCAGCACACCGGCGTTGTTGACCAAGATATCCAGCCTGCCAAAGGCCTTCACGGCGTCATCCACTGCCAGTTGCACGGCGGCTGCGTCGGCGCTGTCGGCCCGCAGGGCCAAGGCTTTGCCGCCGTTTTCGGTAATCTCGCGGGCCAGGTCTTCTGCCGGGCCGGCGGAGCTGACATAGGTGAAGGCCACTTGCGCACCTTCGCGTGCCAGGCGGCGCACGATGGCTGCGCCTATGCCGCGGGAACCGCCCTGAACCAGGGCCACTTTGCCTTCGAGTGAAAGTTGCTTGGACATGCTGATCTCCTGCTGGAAGCCAGGCCGAAATGCCTTGGATGGGCAAAGTATCGGCGCTTGATTACCTGCTGATAAGATGGCAATCACTATCAGCAGAGTAAACCTTGGGTTGGCAATGATGGCCGTGGAATCGTTCAACGCGTTGGAGTGCTTCATCCGCAGTGCCGAGGTCGGCAGCTTTGCCGAAGCTGCCAGGCGCCTGAGCATTACCCCCGCCGCCGTGGGCAAGCACGTGGCTCAGCTGGAGGCGCGCCTGGGCGTGCGGTTGTTCCAGCGTAGTACCCGCAAGCTGACCCTGACTGAGGCGGGGCAGCGTTTTCTGGGCGAAGTCAGCGACAGCTTTCGTACCATCCAGTATGCCGTGGCCAACCTGGCCAGCGCCGAAGGCCAGCCGGCCGGGTTGTTGCGGGTGAGCATGGGCACTGTGTTCGGGCGCTTGTATGTGTTGCCCTTGCTGGGTGAGTTTTTACGGCGTTATCCGGCGATTACCCCGGATTGGCATTTCGACAACCGCCAGGTCGACCTGATCGGCCAGGGCTTCGATGCAGCGATTGGCGGTGGTTTCGATCTGCCGCCGGGGGTGGTGGCGCGCAAGCTGACCCCGGCCCACCGGGTGTTGGTGGCAGCACCGGCCTACCTGCAGCGGCACGCACCGATTGACGACCCGCAGGTGCTGCAGCGGCACGACGGCATCCTGATCCGCTCACCGCAGACCGGGCGGGTGCGCTCGTGGCCTTTGACCAGCCGCTGGCAGGCGCAGCAGCCGATGCAACTGCGCCAGGCGATGACCATGAGCGATTCGGACGCGGCGTGCGCGGTGGCCGAGCAGGGGCTGGGGATTGCCCTGGTGAGCCTGCCATTTGCCGTGCCATACCTGCAGGCAGGGCGGCTGCGGCGGGTGTTGCCTGACTGGTACGTGGATGACGGGCATATCAGCCTGTATTTCGCCGAGCACAAGCTGATGCCGGGCAAGACCCGGGCGTTCATCGATTTTGTGGTGGAGCAGTTTGCCGAACAGGGGTTGGCGGGGCGGTTCGATGCCTTGCAAACCCTTTAGGTGTGTTTTGCCTGACCGAAACTTATCGCCGGCAAGCCAGCTCCCAGAGGGAGCCTGCAGTATTCAGGCCTGTGGTAATCCTGTGGGAGCTGGCTTGCCGGCGATAGGGCCCGGTCAGGCAATACCCGTAATGAACAATGCCTGCGCCCCCAGGCTCACCTCATCATCCACCCGCTTGCCCATCAATTGCTGCCCCAGCGGTGAGCGCGGGGTGATCACGGTCACCCGCTCATCCCCCTCACCAATCTTCAACCCCGCCGCCTCAGGCCCGAGGAACAACCGGCGCTGCCCGCCAGCGTCATCTTCCAGGGTCACCAGGTTGCTGATCTGCACCCCGCGCGCCGGGTCATGGTCGCGCAGCAGCAATTGCTGGTAGGTCAGCAGCGCCTGGCGGATCTCGGCGCTGCGGCGGGCCTGGCCGGTGGCCAGGTACGAAGCTTCCAGGCCCAGGGTGTCGTACTTGTTCTCGGCAATGTTCTCTTCGGCGGTGGCAGTTTCGTAGGCGCTTTGCGCCGCGCGGGTCAGCACGTCAAGGTCATGCTCGAGGGTGGCGACGATCTGCGCCAGCAGGCGGGTCTTGTCCATGGTCAGTAACAGAACTCCAGCACGTTGGCCTGGCTTTTGTCGGTGGGGGCGGTGCGGTTCTGCTGCATCCAGAACTGGCATTTGGGGCTGTTGAGGTTGCGCGGGTTGCCCTGCGCGGCCTCGGCGGCCTGTTGCAGTTCCTGTTTGCGCAGAATGCCCTTGTAGTGCTCGAACATCTCGGCCTGGGCGTCTTGTGCCGGGGCTGGCGCCGGGGGGGCGGCAGGCCGGTACACACCGGGGGCCACGGCCTGGGCCAGCGGCTGCACCTGCTGTGGCCACAGTTGCAGCGCCAGCCACAGGCTCGCGGCAATGGCCACGGCGCCCAGCCACAGGCCAAAGGCAACGCACACAATCAACGGCAGCGGCTTGAGGGTGATCTTGAGTTCACGGTGACGGGCCATGGCAGCCTCCTGGCAGGGTAGGTCGGGGTACATTGTCGCATGCACTTGAGCATTTTTCCGTGCGGGTGCTTTTGTCGGCGACAATTTATCCGCAGAATTCGCGTTTTTTGCACCAGAACGGGAGGGGCGGGTGAAAGCCACCTGGGACATTTTCTGCAGCGTCGTCGACAACTACGGCGACATAGGCGTGACCTGGCGCCTGGCCCGGCAACTGGTGGCTGAGCATGGCCTGGCGGTGCGCCTGTGGGTAGATGACCTGAACGCGTTCACGCCCATGTGCCCAGGGGCTGATGCCAGCGCAGCACAGCAGTGGCAGCACGGTGTGGATGTGCGTCAGTGGCCTGCGGCCTGGCTGCCGGTGGCACCGGCCGATGGGGTGATCGGCGCCTTCGCGTGCCAGTTGCCGGCGGCCTATGTAGAGGCAATGCGTGCCTGCGCCACGCCGCCGCTGTGGCTGAACCTTGAATACCTCAGTGCCGAGGACTGGGTGGAGGGCTGCCATGGCTTGCCTTCGCCGCAGCCCAACGGCCTGCGCAAGGTGTTTTTCTTCCCCGGCTTTACCGAAAAAACCGGCGGCCTGCTACGCGAGGGCTCGCTGCTGGCGCGGCGTGATGCCTTCCAGCAGTCGGCCGGGGCACGCCAGGCGTTTCTGCAGGAGCTTGGGGTAGCGCCCGAGCAGGGGGCATTGCTGATATCGCTGTTTGCCTACGAAAACCCGCAGTTGGCCAGCTGGCTGAATGCCTTGGCCACAGGCGCGCAACCGTGCCACCTGCTGGTACCGCAAGGGCGTATCGTGGCGGGGCTGAGCCAGTGGCTTGGCGAGGTGCCGCTGCAGGTGGGCAGCGTGCGCAAGCGGGGCGCGCTGACCGTGCAGGTGCTGCCGTTCGTCAGCCAGGACGACTTCGACCGGCTGCTGTGGAGTTGCGATTTCAACGCGGTGCGTGGTGAAGACTCGTTCGTGCGGGCGCAGTGGGCCGGGCAGCCGATGCTGTGGCACATCTATGTGCAGGACGAGAACGCCCACTGGGAAAAGCTCGAAGCGTTTCTGGCGCATTATCGACGCGGCCTGTCAGATGAAGCCGATGCCGCCCTGCTGGGCCTGTGGCGTGCCTGGAACATGGACTGCGACATGGGCCAGGCGTGGCAGGCAGCCCGCCAGCACTGGCCGGAACTGCAACGGCATGCCCGGCTTTGGGCGGTGCGACAGGCCGCTCAGCCGGACCTTGCCACAGCGCTAGTACACTTTTACCGAAATTCGCTATGATACGCGGCCTCGATTTTTATAAATCCATCCAGATTCGGATACTTCGTAATGAAAACTGGTAAAGAACTGAAACCCGGTACCGTCCTGCGGATCGACAACGACCCGTGGCTGGTTCAAAAAGCTGAGTTCACCAAGTCGGGCCGTAACAGCGCGATCATGAAGACCAAGCTGAAGAACCTGCTGACCGGCTACAAGACCGAAACCGTATACGGTGCGGACGACAAGCTGGACGACGTGATCCTGGATCGCAAAGAAGCGACCCTGTCGTTCATCAGCGGTGACACATACACCTTCATGGACACCACCGACTACACCATGTACGAGCTGAACGCCGAAGACATCGAGGCCGTTCTGCCGTTCATCGAAGAAGGCATGGAAGACATCTGCGAAGCTGTGTTCTTCGAAGACCGTCTGGTATCGGTAGAGCTGCCGACCACCATCGTGCGTAAGGTTGCCTACACCGAAGGTTCGGCTCGTGGCGACACTTCGGGCAAAGTCATGAAGCCTGCCAAGCTGGCAAACGGTACTGAACTCAGCGTTGCTGACTTCATCGAAATCGACGACCTGATCGAAATCGATACCCGCGAAGGCGGTTCGTACAAAGGCCGTGCCAAGAAGTAATTCTTCTTGCAATGTGCACAAAAAACCCGGCCTCGGCCGGGTTTTTTGTGCCTGCGACTTAAACCGTCACATGCAGGCGCACATCCACGTTCCCGCGGGTAGCGTTGGAATACGGACAAACTTTGTGAGCCTTTTCCACCAAGCCTTCGGCATCGGCCTGGGGCAGGCCTGGCAGGTTGATGTGCAGGTCGATGTCCAGGCCGAAACCGCCTGGGATCTGGCCAATGCCCACCTTGGCGGTGATAGAGGCATCTGCCGGCAGGGCCTTCTTCTCTTGCCCGGCCACGAACTTCAGGGCGCCGATGAAGCAGGCTGAGTATCCGGCAGCGAAAAGCTGCTCGGGGTTGGTGCCGTCACCGCCTGCGCCGCCCAGTTCCTTGGGCGTGCTCAGGCTGACTGCCAGCTTGCCGTCGCTGGAATTCGATTTTCCGTCGCGCCCACCGGTGGAGGTAGCTTCTGCGATGTACAGCGGAGTGACCTTTTGCATCTTGAGCCTCGCTAATGTGCTGTGCGCTCCCGGTCAAGGAGGGCGCGGATTGGTGTGGGATTTAAATTAGCGCGCAATTAGTTTGCGCGCAAGATAAATCATTGCCGTCCATCCGAACGGCCAGTGCACAGCATAGCTGTCAGAGGTTTTTCTGCAGGTTCTCGCGCAGGTTCAGCAGGTCGGCCTGCAGTTGCTGCAACTGCTCCAGGCTGCGCCCGCTGGCTTTGAGGATGCACTGCGGCACTTCTTTGGCCTGCTGTTGCAGGGCGCGGCCCTTTTCAGTCAGCTGCACCATTACTACCCGTTCGTCCTCCCTGCTGCGGTTACGCTGCAGCAGGCCTTCACTTTCCAGGCGCTTGAGCAGTGGCGTCAGGGAGCCCGGGTCGGTCAGCAGGTGCTGGCTGATTTCGCCCACTGTCAGGTCGTCGCGCTCCCACAGCACCAGCATGGCCAGGTACTGTGGGTAGGTCAGGCCCAAGGCTTGCAGCAGCGGTTTGTAGACCTTGGTCATCAGCAACGAGGTGGAGTGCAGGGCGAAGCAGACCTGGTTGTCCAGCAGCAGCTCGTCGCAAGAGGCTTGGGTGTCGGCGTTCATGCAGGTCCTTGAAATTGATCAATGGGGAATTCTGGCACGCTTATTTTTAGTGCGCGCATTACTCACGCAGTTCACTGCGCAAGGCCAGGTCCCAGGGTGGAATCGGGCTGAAGCGGCTCTTGAGGAATTCGAGCAGCAAACGGCTGCGAGAGTTCGTTTCATGTTCCAGCCGTAGTGCGTAAATGCCGCTGGTCTCGGCTGCTGGCAGGCCGCCGTCGCAAAACAGCGGAACCAGTTCGCCACGCAGCAGGTATTCGCTGATCAGCCAGGTAGGCAGGTGGGCAACACCTAAGCCGGCGAGCGCACCGAACAGCAAGGTTTCGGCATTGTTGGCGGCCATGCGCATGCGCGCAGGACGGTACAGGCGCGTTTGCCCGGCCACGTTGAAGCGCCAGGCGAACGGCGGGGCCAGGCCGTCCCAGTCCAGGCCGTCATGCCCAGGCAGTTCGCTGGGGCAGGTGGGCATGCCGCGGCTGGCCAGGTAGGCGGGGCTGGCGCAGGCGACGCGCACCATGTAAGCCAGCGGCGTGGCGACCAACCGGGTGTCGGCCAAGGGGCCGGCACGCAGTACCAGGTCGACCTCGCCCAGGTGGCTGCCCTGCAGGTCGACGAAGCTGTCGATCAACCGCAGTTGCACATCCAGGCCGGGGTAGGCCACCAGGAAGTCGGCGATGGCGGGGGCCAGATGGCGGCGGCCGAACGCGGCGGGGGCGTCGATGCGGATCAGGCCTTCGGGGGCGTTGCTCAGCGATACCGCTTCAGCCCGGGCCAGGCGCAGCTCCTCGATGATGCGCCTGGCCCGTTCGGCAAAGGCATTGCCTGCGGGTGTGGCGCGCACGGCATGGGTGCTGCGGGTGAACAGGCGGCTGCCGACGGCGCTTTCCAGGTTGTCGATGCGCCGGGCCACAGCGGACGGGGTCAGCGGGTGACGGCGGGCGGCGGCGGAAAAACTGCCAGCCTCCAACACATCGAGGAACAGGCTCAATTGGTCGGTCAGGGTATCGGGGCTCATGGCTGCCTTGCTTTTGCGAAAAACGCATAGCCATTGTGCGCTGCTGTGCGTTTCCCCGCCAGCACACAGTCGTTAGCATGCTCGCATTATCTGTACAGGCAAACGAGGCCCTGATGATCGAGTGGTTGTTGTATATCGTGCTGGGCGCTGCCTTGGGCACCATGGGGGGCTTGTTCGGTATTGGTGGGGGGCTGATCGCAATCCCCGCGCTGGGCGTGCTGTTTGGTCTGGACCAGCAGTTGGCGCAGGGTACGGCGCTGGTGATGGTGGTGCCGAACGTGCTGCTGGCGTTATGGCGCTATCACCAGCGCAACCGCATCGAGCTGCGCCATGCCTTGCCGCTGTCGGCGTGCAGCTTTTTGTTTGCCTGGCTGGGGTCGATCTGGGCAGTGGGGCTGGATGCGCAATCCATGCGCCTGGGCTTTGTCGGCTTTCTGGTCGCCCTGGCGGTGTGGAACGTGGCGCGCATGTTCATGAAGGCATCGCCGCCCAGTGCCGAACTGCGTTATGCCTGGCCCTGGCTGGGCGTGCTGGGCAGTTTTGCCGGCACCATGGGCGGCTTGTTCGGCGTGGGCGGGGCGGTGGTGGCCACGCCGATCCTGACCAGTGTGTTCGGCACCACCCAGGTGGTGGCGCAGGGGCTGTCGCTGGCGCTGGCCGCGCCGAGTACTTTGGTGACGTTGGTGACCTATGGGGTGCACCACAGTGTCGACTGGGCGGTGGGGATTCCGTTGGCGGTGGGTGGTTTGCTCAGCATCAGCTGGGGGGTGAAGCTGGCTCATGCGTTGCCGGAGAAGGTACTGCGGGCGATGTTCTGTGTGTTTTTGGTGGTGTGTGCGGTGATGCTGGGGTTTGAACTGTGAGATTGTGGGGCCGCGTTGCGGCCCATTCGCGGGACAAGCCCGCTCCCACAAGCCCCAATTATTTGAAACCCTCAACGATGTAGTCGGCCATACAGTCGGTAATCGGCGAGGGGTTCTGCGCACTGCGCACCAGCATCACATTGGCTAAGGGCAACTGCGGCAGCCCGTCCTGTTCACCCAGTATGCGGATATTGCCACCAATCAGGCTTTGCAGTTGCGCCGTCACCGCCAACCCTGCCGTGACGATGGCAAAGATCGCCGCCAGGCTGGGGCTGGTATAGGCAATGCGGTAGTCGATACCTTGTGCTTGCAGTGCATTGCAGGTCCAGGCCCGGCAGAAGCAGTCGGTATTGAACAGTGCCACGGGCATCGGCCGCTGTTCCTGTGGGCAAAAGCCTTCGGCGGCGGCCCACACCAAGCGTTCCTGGCGCAGCAATTGGCCCACCTCGTTACCTGGTTCGCGGGTGACAATGGTCAGGTCCAGGTCCTGGCGCAGCATCAATTGCTTGGAAGAGTCGCAATGCACTTCCACCTGCACCAGCGGGTAGGCCTGGGCAAAGCTCGACAAGATGGTCGGCAGAAAGCGCATGGCGTAGTCGTCAGGCGTGCCAATCCGCACCAGCCCGACCATGTGCGGCATGCGCAGGGTATTGAACACCTCGCCATGCAGCTTGAGGATGCGCCGGGCATAGCCCAGCAGCACCTGGCCCTCGGCGGTGAGGCGAACCTGGCGGCCGTCGCGCTCGAACAGCTGGCGCTGCAGGATGTCTTCTTCCAGGCGTTTCATCTGCATGCTCACCGCCGATTGGGTGCGGTTGACCACTTCGCCGGCGCGCGTAAAGCCGCCTTGCTCGGCGATGGCGACGAAGGTGCGCAATACGTCCGCATCGAGGCTCTGGTACTGGGACATTGCATCAATCTCCGAGATGCATGGCATCAGAAACATTCGTTGGATTGATCTTAAGCCCGGCGCGAGACTGAGGCCATCCAACACGGAGGGCTTCACGATGAAAGGTCATGTCAGCAGCATCCAGCAACCTGCCTTTTCCCTGAACCACCTGTGGCATGCGGCCCTGCAGCGTCCGGCGCGCTGGCTGCAGCTGTACCGCCAGCGCCAGGAGCTGGCCAGCCTCAGTGACGCAACCTTGCACGACTTGGGGTTGAGCCGGGCGGATATCCAGCAAGAGGCCGAGCGGCATTTCTGGGATGATCCGCTGAGGAAGTGAGTGTGGGCCGGGCGCCTGGCTTCTCAAGGCATGCGCCCCAGCCTCACCGCCGGACTTGCTTCAACGTCTCGGCAATCAAAAACGCCAACTCCAGCGACTGATCGGCATTCATCCGCGGATCACAATGGGTGTGATACCGGTCAGACAACGCATCCTCGGTAATCGGCCGGGCGCCACCGATGCATTCGGTGACATTCTGCCCGGTCATCTCGATATGAATGCCGCCAGCATGGCTGCCCTCGGCCTGGTGCACCTGGAAGAACTGCTTCACCTCATCCAGGATCTGCGCAAAGTCGCGCGTCTTGTAGCCGCTGCTGGCCTTGATGGTATTGCCGTGCATCGGGTCGGAGCTCCACAGCACCTTGCGCCCCTCGCGCTCGACGGTGCGGATCAGCCCCGGCAGGTGGTCGCCAACCTTGCTCGCGCCCATGCGCACTATCAGGTTCAGGCGCCCGGGGTCGTTGGCCGGGTTCAGCGTGTCGATCAGGCGGATCAGCTCTTCGGGGTTCATGCTCGGGCCGACCTTGACCCCGATCGGGTTGTGCACGCCGCGCAAAAACTCCACGTGGGCGCCGTCGAGCTGGCGGGTGCGGTCGCCTATCCACAGCATGTGCGCCGAGCAGTCGTAGTAGTCGCCGGTCAGGCTGTCCTGGCGCACGAAGGCTTCTTCATAATTCAACAGCAGCGCTTCGTGGGCAGTGAAGAAGCTGGTTTCGCGCAGTTGCGGCGCGCTGTCCAGGCCGCAGGCACGCATGAATGCCAGTGTTTCGTCGATGCGGTTGGCCAGTTGGTGGTACTTGTCGGCCAGTGCCGAGTTGGCGATGAAATCCAGGTTCCACTTGTGCACCTGGTGCAGGTCGGCAAACCCGCCCTGGGCGAAGGCGCGCAGCAGGTTGAGGCTGGCGGTGGCCTGGTGATAGGCCTGCAGCAGGCGCTCCGGGTCGGGGATGCGGCTTTTGGCGTCGAAACCGATGCCGTTGACGATGTCGCCGCGGTAGGCGGGCAGGGTGATGTCGCCAATGGTTTCATCGCCCGAGGAGCGCGGCTTGGCAAACTGCCCGGCCATGCGCCCCACCTTCACCACCGGGCAGCCGGCAGCAAAGGTCATCACAATGGCCATCTGCAGCAGCACCTTGAAGGTGTCGCGGATTTTTGCCGCCGAGAACTCGGCGAAGCTCTCGGCGCAGTCGCCACCTTGCAGCAGGAAGGCGCGGCCTTCGGTAACCTCGGCAAACTGCCTGCGCAGCTCGCGTGCCTCGCCCGCGAACACCAGCGGCGGGTAGCTGGCGAGGGTCTGTTCAACCTTCAGCAGGTGCGCAGCATCGGGGTAGGTCGGTTGCTGCTGGATCGGCAGGGTGCGCCAGCTGTCAGGGCTCCACGGTCGGTTCATCTCGGGCTCGGTCTTGTAGGTTGTAGGCTATAGGCCATGGTAACAGTTGGCGCTGCGCTTGTTGCATCAAGGGTGTTGACGGACAATGCGCGTTTTGCGCGGGTGGGTGGTAAGCATGACGGCGGAACGGGAAGAGCGGCTACTGGCACGGGTAGAGGACGCTTTTGGCGTCATCAGCGTGTATGAAGTCGACGACTACCGCTTTCTGGAATTCGGCGATGCCATCGAGCAGAGCTGTGTGTTCACGGCCGACCCCAGCTGGCTGGAGTACGACTACACCCGCGCCATGCTGGTGGGGGCGTTGTGCCATGAACAGCCGGAGAGCGCGCTGTTTCTTGGCCTGGGTGCCGGCACGCTGACCCAGGCCTGCATGAAGTTCCTGCCACTTGAAGACATCGAGGCCATCGAGCTGCGCCCGGACGTACCGCGCCTGGCCATGGAGCACCTGGGCCTGGATGATGACCCTCGGTTGTACGTGCGCATCGGTGATGCCATCGAGTTGCTGCCCACGGCGGAGAAGGCCGACCTGTTGTTTGTCGACCTGTACACCGACCATGGGCCGGGCGTGGGGCACCTGGCATGGAAATTCCTGGAAAACTGCCAGCAGCAACTGAACCCGGGCGGCTGGCTGGTAATCAACCAGTGGGCTACCGACGACGGCAAGCCGCTGGGCGCGGCATTGCTGCGCGGGCTGTACCATCGGCATTACTGGGAGCTGCCGGTGAAGGAGGGTAATGTGATCTTGCTGGTGCCGGCTGATCTTGAGCAGGTGCTGGATCTGGAGGGGTTGCGTGCCCGGGCCGAGGCGCTGGCGCCGCAGCTGGGTTATAGCCTGGATGGGTTGATCAAAGAGATTCGGCCAGCAACTTGAACGCCTGACGCGGCCATTTGTGGGAGCGGCCCCGGCAATCTATGCGGCGTGGCTTAAATCCTGGGGGCGCTTCGCACCCCTTTCGCGACGCAAGGCCGCTCCCACACAGATCGGGTGAGGCTTCAGGGAATTATCGATTCAGCGCGGATTGGTTGATGGCCCGATAATGGCCTTGCCCCCTGAAAATATTCCTCACGGTTGCCGCTATTTCAGGTATAGTACGCGCCGGTCTTTTAGCGGACCTCAAAATCAGGTGGTGCAAATCCTCCGAGTCCAGCTTCGGCTGCGCGTCCGCTAGGCGGACCTTCCCAAGTTTTCTTTTTCAATCGTTTTCGCAAATCCCCGCCGCCAAAGCTGCCTGGGTGACCTGACGGTCTTTCAAGGCATGTGCAGCTTTGGAGCATGGGTCTTTGCGGATGCACCTAGAGGCAGACCCATGACCCAGGAAACCGGCGGCTTCGCCGCTCTCGATCTTAATCCGAACATTGTTGCTGCTGTGGTAGCTACCGGCTACGAAGAGCCGTCCGCCATTCAGCAACAATCGATCCCGATCATCCTCGCCGGTCACGACATGATCGGCCAGGCGCAGACGGGCACCGGCAAGACCGCTGCCTTCGCCCTGCCGATCCTCAACAAGATCGATGTGAGCAAGCGCGAACCGCAAGCCCTGATCCTGGCGCCAACCCGTGAGTTGGCGCTGCAAGTAGCTACCGCTTTCGAAACCTACGCCAAGCAGATGCCGGGCGTGAACGTGGTTGCCGTATACGGTGGTGCCCCGATGGGCCCACAGCTGCGTGCAATCCGCAACGGCGCGCAAATCGTCGTCGCCACCCCGGGCCGCCTGTGCGACCACCTGCGTCGTGACGAAAAAGTCTTGTCCACCGTGCAGTACCTGGTACTGGACGAAGCCGACGAGATGCTGAAGCTGGGCTTCATGGATGACCTCGAAGTGATCTTCGACGCAATCCCGGCTACCCGTCAGACCGTACTGTTCTCCGCAACCCTGCCGTCGTCGATCCGTTCGATCGCCGAGCGCCACCTGCGCGAGCCCAAGCACGTCAAGATCCAGACCAAGACCCAGACCGTAACCGCGATCGAGCAAGCCCACCTGATGGTCCATGCCGACCAGAAGATCCCGGCTGTGCTGCGTCTGCTGGAAGTGGAAGAGTTCGACGCACTGATCGCCTTCGTGCGTACCAAGCAAGCCACCCTGGACCTGGCCGCCGCCCTGGAAGCCAAAGGCTACAAGGCTGCCGCGCTGAACGGCGACATCGCCCAGAACCAGCGTGAGCGCGTGATCGACTCGCTCAAGGATGGCCGCCTGGACATCGTCGTCGCCACCGACGTCGCTGCCCGTGGTCTGGACGTACCGCGCATCACCCACGTGTTCAACGTTGACATGCCGTACGACCCAGAGTCCTACGTGCACCGTATCGGCCGTACTGGCCGTGCCGGTCGCGAAGGCCGTGCGCTGCTGCTGGTCACCCCGCGTGAGCGCCGCATGCTGCAGGTGATCGAGCGTGTAACCGGACAGAAAGTTGCCGAAGCCCGCCTGCCGAATGCCCAGGCCGTGCTGGATGCCCGCATCAAGAAGCTGACCTCGAGCCTGGCGCCGCTGGTAGCCGAAGCAGAAGCCACCCACGGTGAACTGTTCGACCGCCTGACCACCGACCTGGGTTGCAGCGCACGTGCGCTGGCTTCGGCCTTGCTGCGCAAAGCCACCAATGGCCAGGCGCTGGACCTGGCTGCGGTAGAGCGTGAGCAGCCGCTGGTGCCGGGCGTTGGTGCCCCGCGTGGTGAGCGTGGTGAGCGTCCTGAGCGTGGCGAGCGCCCTGACCGCGGTGACCGCGAGCGCCGTGCGCCGCTGCCGCTGGCCGAAGGCCGTGTACGTTGCCGTACCGCCCTGGGTGCCCGCGACGGTATCGCTGCCAAGAACCTGCTGGGCGCGATCCTCAACGAGGGTGGCCTGGCGCGTGATGCCATCGGTCGCATCCAGGTTCGCGACAGCTTCAGCCTGGTCGAGCTGCCGGAAGACGGCCTCGAGAAGCTGCTGTCCAAGCTCAAGGACACCCGCGTAGCTGGCAAGCAGCTGAAGCTGCGTCGCTACCGCGAGGATTGATCCTGGCGCTATAAAAAAATCCCCGGCCCAGGTCGGGGATTTTTTTTGCCTGTACCGGCCCTTTCGCGAGCAAGCCCGCGAAGAGGCCCTTCAGTCGAACCGATATATATCCATCCCCAGCGCCCCTAGGGTAAACCCCTGATGCACCACGCCAAACCTGCTCCCAGCCCCCAGGGCAAAGAACAGCGGCAGCAAATGCTCATCACTGGGATGGTTACGCACGGCATGTGGCGCCTGCTTCCGGTAATCCAGCAATGCCGCTTGGTCATCTTCCTGCAGCCGCTCCACCACCCAATCCCTGAACGCCAGCGCCCATGGCTCGATCACATCCGGCCCTGCATGCCAGTCCAGTTCCCCCAGGTTATGGGTGATGCTGCCCGAACCCACCAGCAAGATGCCCTCGGCACGCAAGTTCGCCAGCGCCTGGCCCACCTTCACCTGCAGCGCAGGCCCCATGTGGCTGGGCAGGGAAACCTGCACCACGGGAATGCTTGCGTCCGGGTACATCAGCGACAGCGGCACCCAGGCGCCGTGGTCGAACGGCCGCTGGGCGTCCAGCCGGGCTGGCAGCCCCGAAGCTTTCAACAACTCGCTGACCTGGCCTGCCAGGGAAGGCTCGCCCGGCGCCGGGTACTGCACCGCATACAAGGCCGGTGGAAAGCCGTAGAAGTCGTGCCAGGTTTCTGGCTGTGCACTGCTGGTTACCAGCAATTCACGGCTTTCCCAGTGCGCTGACACCACCACGATTGCCTTGGGGCGTGGCAGGCTGTTGGCCAGCCCGGCCAAGGCCGGCCCGCTGGCACCCGGGTGCAGGGCGAGCATGGGCGAACCATGGGAAATGAACAGGCTGGGCAGCATGGCAAGGTCCTGAAGGTTAAGATGCACTCATCTTCGGTCAGAAACTGATCGATATCCATCGCAAGTTTTACGCGTTTTCTATCGGTTTACTCGATAAACAAGGAGCAACCATGGAGCCAGCTTTCTGGCACAAGCGGTGGGTCGATAACCAGATCGGCTTTCATCAGGGGCAGGTCAATTCGTACCTGCAGGCGCACTGGCCGTCACTCGGCCTTGAGTCTGGTAGCCGAGTGCTGGTGCCGCTGTGCGGCAAAAGCCTGGATTTGATCTGGCTGGCCGGGCAGGGGTACCGAGTGTTGGGTGTGGAGCTGTCGCGACGCGCGGTAGAGGATTTCTTCCGCGAGCACGGGCTTGAAGCCGAGGTGCAGCAGCGCGGGGACTTCGAAGTTTGGCGCAGTGGTGACGTGGAGCTGTGGTGTGGTGATTTCTTTGCGTTGCGTGCGCAGGATATCGGCGACTGCGTGGGGCTGTATGACCGGGCGGCGCTGATTGCGCTGCCGGCGCAAATGCGCGCGATGTACATGCAGGCGCTGACGGCTTTGCTGCCGGCCAATTGCCGGGGTTTGGTGGTGACCCTGGATTATGATCAGTCACTGCTGCCCGGGCCGCCGTTTTCAGTCGGGGACGCAGAGGTGCGGCAGGGGTTTGCAGGGTGGCAGCTGCATGAGCTGGAGGCGGTAGAGGTGATTCAGGAGAGCCCCAAGTTTGTGCAGGCCGGGGTTTCCAGTCTGTTGGAGCGGGTTTACCGGCTTGGCCGGTAATACGAAAAAGGGCGACCAAAGTCGCCCTTTCTGTATTACCCGATGGATCAACCGCGACGGCGCAGGGCCTCGATACGGTCTTCCAGGGGCGGGTGGCTCATCAGCAGCCCGGCCAGGCCGTGCTTGAGGCCACCGTTGATGCCAAAGGCCTTCATGGTGTCTGGCATGTGCACCGGCAGGCCTTGTTCCACGCGCAGGCGCTGCAGGGCGCCGATCATGGCCGAGGTGCCAGCCAGTTGCGCACCGGCTTCGTCGGCGCGGTACTCGCGGCGGCGCGAAAACCACATCACGATCATGCTGGCCAGGATGCCCAGGATCAGCTCGGCAACGATGGTCGCCACGTAGTAGGCAATGCCTTGGCCTTCTTCGTTCTTGAAGATGACCTTGTCGACGAAGTTGCCGATGATGCGTGCGAAGAACATCACGAAGGTGTTCACCACGCCCTGTACCAGCGCCAGGGTGACCATGTCGCCATTGGCCACGTGGCCGATTTCGTGGGCCAGCACCGCCCGCACTTCATCGGGCGAGAAACGCTCCAGCAGGCCCTGGGACACGGCTACCAATGCGTCGTTGCGGTTCCAGCCGGTGGCGAAGGCGTTGGCCTCGTACGCCGGGAAGATACCCACCTCGGGCATTTTGATACCCGCTTCACGGGACAGCTCTTCGACCGTTTGCAACAGCCACTGCTCGTGGCGGGTGCGCGGCTGGCTGATGATCTGGGTGCCGGTGCTCATCTTTGCCATCCACTTGGAGATGAACAGCGAGACGAGGGAGCCGGCAAAGCCGAACACGGCGCAGAACACCAGCAGGCTGCTGAGGTTCAGGTCGACCCCGTTGGCGGCCATGAACCCGTTGAAACCGAACAGGCTCAGGGTAATGCTTGCAACCAGCACCACCGCAAGGTTGGTGGCCACAAACAACAGAATGCGCATCATGGTTGTTACGTTCTCCTGACGGATGAATTGTCGCTTACTGCGGGGTATATAAGGGGCCTGTCGCGCCGATTCAATCGGCCGACTATTTCAAACTGTGTACGGCGGAGTATGGCAGAGGATGACGCGGGGGCTGTGGGATAGAGCGTTGCAGGATGTAAGAAACACCCTGTGAGAGTGCGAGGGGCTGCTTTGCAGCCCATTCGCAGCACCAGGCTGCACCTACAGGAGAACGCGTACACCTGTAGGCGCAGCCTGGTGCTGCGAAGAGGCCATCATTTATTGCGAATACGTCCGCAGGAAATTGCCGATCCGGCCAATCGCCGCTTCCAGGTCATCCACCCGCGGCAAGGTCACCACGCGGAAGTGGTCCGGCCACGGCCAGTTGAACGCCGTACCTTGTACGATCAGCAGCTTTTCCGACAGCAGCAGGTCCAGGGCGAACTTCTCGTCGTTGAGGATCGGGCACACCTTCGGGTCGATCCGCGGGAAGGCATACAGCGCACCCATCGGCTTCACGCAGCTTACACCCGGGATATCGTTTAGCAGCTCGTAGGTACGGTTGCGCTGCTCCAGCAGGCGGCCTGGCGGCAGCACCAGGTCGTTGATGCTCTGGTAGCCGCCCAGTGCGGTCTGGATGGCATGCTGGGCCGGCACGTTGGCGCACAGGCGCATGTTCGCCAGCATGTCGATGCCTTCGATGTAGCTGAGCGCGTGGTGCTTGGGCCCGGAGATGATCAGCCAGCCGGAACGGAAGCCCGCCACCCGGTAAGACTTGGACAGGCCGTTGAAAGTCAGGCACAGCAGGTCTGGTGCCAGCGAGGCGGTGCTGATGTGTACCGCTTCATCGTACAAAATCTTGTCGTAGATTTCGTCGGAGAACACCACCAGGTTGTGCTGGCGGGCCAGCTCCAGCATGCCCAGCAGCAGCTCCCTGGAGTACACCGCGCCGGTCGGGTTGTTCGGGTTGATGATCACCAGGGCCTTGGTGTTCGGGGTGATCTTGGCCTTGATGTCTTCAAGGTCGGGGAACCAGTCGGCCTGCTCGTCGCACAGGTAGTGCACCGGCTTGCCCCCGGCCAGGCTTACGGCGGCCGTCCACAGCGGGTAGTCGGGGGCCGGGATCAGCACTTCGTCGCCGTTGTTCAGCAGCGCCTGCATCGACATGACAATCAGCTCGGAAACGCCGTTACCGAGGTAGATGTCCTCAATGGTGACGCCTTCGATTTCCTTTTGCTGGCAGTACTGCATCACGGCCTTGCGTGCACTGAACAGGCCTTTGGAGTCGCTGTAGCCCTGCGCGGTGGGCAGGTTGCGGATCACATCCTGGAGGATTTCATCGGGCGCCTCGAAGCCAAACGGCGCTGGGTTGCCGATGTTCAGCTTGAGGATGCGGTGGCCTTCCTCTTCCAGGCGCTTGGCGTGCTTGAGCACTGGGCCGCGAATGTCATAGCAGACATTGGCGAGCTTGTTCGATTTGCTGAACTGCATGATGGGATCCCGATATGAGAAAACGCGCTACGCCCCGCCGAAAGGTTTGTAACGGCAGGAAGCGGGTGCCAGACTGAACGCCTGGCACACGAAGCCAACTAATATACGTGCCACCCGCGCCCCGGAAAAGACGGCGCGAGGTGAAATTCAGCCTGCCGAGGTTTCCATATGCAAAAGATCGAAAAAACCCTGGAGCAATGGCGGTCGATGCTCGACCCCGAGCAGTACCAGGTATGCCGCCTAAAAGGCACTGAGCGGCCGTTCAGCGGCAAGTACAACAGCGAGCGCCGAGACGGCATCTACCATTGCATCTGCTGCAACGCGAAACTGTTCGATGCGCAGACCAAGTTCGATTCCGGCTGCGGCTGGCCCAGCTTCTACGCGCCGATCGAAGACAGTGCGATGATCGAGATCCGTGACACCTCCCACGGCATGATCCGTACCGAAGTCACCTGTGCCCGCTGCGACGCGCACCTGGGCCACGTGTTCCCCGATGGCCCGCCACCGACTGGCCTGCGCTACTGTATCAACTCGGTGTGCATCGACTTGCGCCCGCGCGACTGACCGGAGCCCTGACATGGCTGGATCGATGCTGGACATCCCCTGCGTGACCCTGGGCGGCGAGCAAAAGAAGCTCGGCGACTTCCCGGGCAAGGCGTTGCTGGTGGTCAATACCGCCAGCCAGTGCGGCTTTACCCCGCAGTACAAGGGCCTGGAGCAACTGTGGCAGGCCTACCGCGAGCGCGGCCTGGTGGTGCTGGGCTTTCCCTGCAACCAGTTCGGCAAGCAGGAGCCGGGCGACGCGCGGGACATTGCGCAGTTCTGCGAACGCAACTTTGGCGTGAGCTTCCCGCTGTTTCGCAAGATCGAAGTCAACGGCCCAGGCACCCACCCGTTGTTCGTCGAGCTCAAGCAGCGCGCACCGGGCATTTTGGGCAGCCAGAAGATCAAGTGGAACTTCACCAAGTTCCTGGTCGACCCGGCCAGCGGCCAGGTGTCGCGTTATGCACCCACTACCAAGCCACAGGCCTTGGCAACAGACATCGAGCGCCTGCTTAGCCGCTGAGCGGAACCCAGTGGTCGATCAGCGCCAGTAGCTCTTCGCGGCGAAATGGCTTGGCCAGGTAGTCGTTCATGCCCGCGGTCCGGCAGCGCTCGCGCTCCTCGGGCATGGCGTTGGCGGTGAGGGCGACGATTGGCAGGTTGGGCCAGCGGCCGCTCTGGCGGATGCGTCGGCTGGCTTCGTAACCGTCCATCACTGGCATGTTGCAGTCCATCAGCACCAGGTCGAAGTCATCCCGTTCCAGCTGCTCCAGGGCCTCGGCGCCCTGCGTGGCCAGTTGCACCTGGCAGCCGAGCTTGGCCAGCATGCCCTTGGCCACTAACTGGTTCACGGGGTTGTCTTCCACCAGCAAGATGCGCGCGCGGCCTGCCTCCAGGCTGATGGCCGGGCTGGCCAGCGGGTGCTCGGGGTCGAAGCCTTGCAGGGTGCGGCGCAGGGTCTGGTACAGGGCGTTGCGCGCCAGTGGCCGGGCCAGTTGATGGAGTGGGGCGAGGGCGGCGGATTGCTCGCTGGACAGGAAGTTGCCGTAGGCGGTCACCAGCAAGATGGGGGTTTTCAGCGTTTGGCGCAGTTCGAACAGGCGCTCTACGTCGTCGGTGATCAGCAGGTCCATCGCGGTGGCGGCTAGCGTCGCGCTGCTGTCATGCCGCTGGTAGGTCAAACCCCAGGCGGGCAGCAGGCCCTGTAACAGTTCGTTGAGCCCGCTGCCTGCATCGCTCAGGGCGGCCACACGCCCATGCAGCGGCAACGGTGCTATGGCTTCAGTGTGCACGACCAGCGGCAGCTCGGCGCTGAAGCAGCTGCCAAAGCCCGCTTCGGAGCGAATGTGCAAATGGCCTTGCATGGCCTTGCACAGGTTGCGCGTCAGCGCCAGGCCCAGGCCGGTGCCGCCGTACTGGCGGGTGATGCCGGCGCCGGCCTGGGTAAACGGCTGGAAGATCCGTGCCTGGGCGTCTTCAGGGATGCCGATGCCGGTATCACGCACCTCTAGCCGGACACCGCCGACGATAGTCACCAGGCGCACATCGACGCGGCCGAAGCGGGTGAACTTCAGCGCGTTGGACAGCAGATTGCTGACGATCTGCCGCACCCGCGTGGGGTCGCCGAGCACACTGCTGGGGAAGTCACGGGCAATCAGGCAGGTCAGTTCCACGCTCTGTGCGGTGTTCTGAGACAGCAGGTTGGCGGTGTCCTCCACCATCGAACCCATGTCGAACGGAATGCGTTCCAGCTCCAGCTGGCCGGCATCGAACTTGGACAGGTCGAGGATATCGTTCAGCAACTCCACCAGTACTTTGCCCGAGTCGTGGGCAATCGCCAGTTGCTGGCGCTGCTCGCTGGGTAGCGGGCTGTCCAGGGCCAGGGCGATCATGCCGAGCATGCCGTTTAGCGGGGTGCGGATTTCGTGGCTCATGTTGGCAAGGAACGCCGCACGCGCCTGGGCCATGTCCAGCGCGCGGC
The DNA here is from genome assembly GCF_017875165.1 of Pseudomonas sp. PvP089. Taxonomy (NCBI): domain Bacteria; kingdom Pseudomonadati; phylum Pseudomonadota; class Gammaproteobacteria; order Pseudomonadales; family Pseudomonadaceae; genus Pseudomonas; species Pseudomonas sp. PvP089. Next base: position 4,817,212 of record NZ_JAGGME010000001.1, on the reverse strand, counting down.
GGCGCGCTTCTTCCAGCTCCTGGTTGGACAGGCTCAGGCTGTTGTTGCTGGCCTTCAACTCGTTGGTGCGTGCCGAGACGATGTCTTCCAGTTCGTTCAGGTACTGGGTAAGGCGGTTTTCGGCGGTGCGCCGCTGCTCGATCTCGGTGGCCATGCTGACGAACTGCTGGTTGGCGACTTTCACCAGCACGCCAATTTCGTCGTGCTCGTGGCCGTGCGGGCAGTCCAGGCGGGTTTGCCGGGGTTTGCGCGGGTCGCTGCCGCTGAGCGCGCCGATCACCGTGACCAGTGGCTTGGTCAGCATCATGTAGAATAGCGCCAGCAGAATGCCGGTCAGCACCAGGCTACGGGCAAAACCGTTGAGCAGGGTGATGCCGGCGCGTTCGAGAAAGCGGCTGCCGAAGGCAAAGGTGTCGACGTCCAGGTACAGGGTGCCCAGGTTTTCCTCTGGCATGTGGGTCAGGTACAAGCGTTCCTTGAACTGGCGCTGCTCGCCGAACAGGAAGTCGCTCAGCGGCCGGTAGCGATGTTGCAGCCTGGGCCGCTCGACGTCGGCCAGCACGGTGTCGTTGTTGTCGATCAGCCGCGCACGGATGATGGCCGGCGACTGCAACAAGCCGCGGGTCAGCTCCAGCGCCAGCTCCGAGTCGATGTTGTAGGCGATGCGCGAGGCCGGGTTGTGGCTGATTTGCAGCAACGCATTCACTTCACGGTTGATGGACGCATCTTCGCTGGCATAATCGATGCCGATCTGGATGAGACTGAGCAATGTTCCCAGGATGAAGCCGACCAGGACTGTCAACCGGGCTTGCTTGTATGACAGGCGATTGGTGAACTTGATATCCATGAGTCCCGAGCCGGTTTCCCGTTCCTTGCGCTGCGCAAGCATAGCCGATCAACCCCGGCTACTGGTGGGTCTGTCACACATTCAGCCTTGATTGCTCAACTGGCTGTACCGGCCTCTTCGCGGCTAAAGCCGCTCCCACAGGTACTGCGCCGTCCTCTGGCCTGGTGCGGTCCCTGTGGGAGCGGCTTTAGCCGCGAAGAGGCCAGCACAGCAGCCTCGAATCTGAATTGTTAGGAGTCGTCATGGACGCTCGCTTGATTGCTTTTCTGGACCGCGCCGAATCGGTACTGGCGCGCCTTGAGCCCCTGTTACCGGCACAGCGCCCGGACATCGACTGGGGCACCACCCTGGCCGCGCGCTGGCAGCGCGATGGCCGCAGCGGTTATCTGCTGCCACTGGAAGTCAGCCTGGACATCCGCCTGACCGACCTGATCGGCGTCGATCAGCAGCGCGACCAGCTGGGCCGCAACACCCACCAGTTCATCAACGGCCTGCCGGCCAACCACGCGCTGCTGTGGGGCTCGCGCGGTACTGGCAAGTCGTCGCTGGTGCGCGCCTTGCTGGCCGAGCATGCCAGCGCCGGCCTGCGCCTGATCGAAATTGAACGCGACCACCTGGCCGACCTGCCACGGGTGGTCGAGCAGCTGCAGAAGCTGCCACAACGCTTCATCCTGTTCTGTGACGACTTGTCGTTCGAGGCCGGGGAGGGCGACTACCGGGTACTCAAAAGCGTGCTCGACGGCTCGCTGGAGCAGGCGCCGGACAACGTGCTGCTGTACGCCACCTCCAACCGCCGCCACCTGGTGCCCGAAAAAGAAAGCGACAACGAAAACTGGAAGCGCGTAGATGGCGAACTGCACCCCAGCGAAGCGGTGGAGGACAAGATTGCCCTGTCTGACCGCTTTGGCCTGTGGCTGTCGTTCTACCCGTTTACCCAGGACCACTTCCTGAATGTTGTCGAGCACTGGATTGGCCAGTTGGCACGGCCTGCCGGGCTTGCCTGGCAGCGCTCTGAAGCACTCGACATCCTCGCCGTGCGCTGGGCCACCGGCCGCGGTAACCGTAATGGCCGTTGTGCCTATCAGTTCGCCCGCTATTGGGTCGGGCTGCAATTGCTGGAGCAAAGTAAATGATCGACCTTAATGCCAGTGGCGCCGGCCTCGACGGCTACCACCTGCTGGCGGCGCAAGTGCAGGCGCTGTTTGCCGACGAGCGTGACTTCATCGCCAATGCCGCACAGTTTTCGGCGTTTCTGTACAACCAGGTGGACGACCTGAACTGGGCGGGGTTCTACCTCAACCGCAACGAACAGCTGGTGCTGGGCCCGTTCCAGGGCCAGGTGGCGTGCGTGCGCATTCCGTTCGGCAAGGGCGTGTGCGGTGCAGCGGCGGCAACGCGCCAGACCCAGCGGGTAGAGGACGTGCATGCGTTTCCGGGCCACATTGCCTGTGACAGCGCGTCCAACAGCGAGCTGGTAATCCCGTTGGTTAAGGCGGGGCGGTTGATTGGTGTGCTGGACCTGGATAGCCCGAAGGTTGGGCGGTTCAGCGAGGCAGACCAGGCGGGGCTGGAACGCTTGGCGGCGATCTTCCTGGAGCTGACAGACTGCTGACCAACAGGTTCGCTGTACTGGCCGCTCTCACAGGGCCAGCACAGGCTAACGAATCAGTCGTAGATCACTTTCTTCTTCCAGGTCTCTTCTGCATCGGTCTTGAGCCCGTCGGTCAGTTCGTTGTGCTCGTCCTCCGCAGGTGCCATGCGGTCCAGCACCTGGGCATTGGCCCGCGCCAGCAGCTTTTCCAGATACGTCAGTTGCTCTTCATACACCTTCGGCTCCGGCTGCTTGCGCAGGTACTGCACGCCGCGCTCGAATGCCAGGCGTGCCTGGCCGGGCTGGTTCTTCTGCAGGGCTTGCTGGCCGAGGTTGTTGAAGAACTCGATATGCAGCAGGACCAGGATGTGGCGGATTTCCTTGACCCAGTGCTTGGCTTCAGGCGTGGTCAGGAAGCCTTCCTGGGCCGCACGAGTCACCTGGTTGTGCATGGCCTCCAGCAAGAAGCGCACGTCCTTGGCCTTGATCTCGGTATGGATCGGGTTGGGCGGGTTGTTCACCGGGATCTTTTCGCCCAGGGCAATCAGCACGTCCAGCTCGGCAATGCGCGCCTTGAGTTCGGCATTATGCTTGTCCACCGCCAGCTGGCGCTGGGTAAGGTTCAGCTCCAGGCGGGTGAGCAACAGTTTAAGGGCCGGGGTCATGAACTGGCCCGGGAAGGTCTCGGTGATTTCGCCACAGCGGCGCAGGCGGTCGGCCAGCTCGATCTTGGTCCGGGCGCGTTCCAGCTTGCCGTTCTCGACCACATTGTTGAGGTAGCCGATCACGATCAGCAACGCGATGCCTGCCACGATGAGCAGGGTGATCAGAAGTGGTGTCACCGTTAATGCCTCATTGAAGAAGAATTACAGCTTTGAGTGTAGTGAGTTTGCCAAGGGGCGAACAGCGGCTGTATGCCAGTGCTGGTCCTTTCGCGGCTAAAGCCGCGAGGAGGCCAGTGCAGGATGACTGCTCTCTATATCGACAACCCGCCCCGCATTTACACCCCAACCCACCCGGAAGTCTTTGATTTAAATAAATTTCTACAAAGGGGTTGACGCCTTCCCGATCCATCCATAGAATGCGCGCCACTTGCAGCGTAAAGCACACAGCGAAACGCGGCAGGGAGTGAAAGCAAGCAGTAATGCTTGTAGCGTGTCCCCTTCGTCTAGTGGCCTAGGACACCGCCCTTTCACGGCGGTAACAGGGGTTCGAGTCCCCTAGGGGACGCCAATGCGGGAATAGCTCAGTTGGTAGAGCACGACCTTGCCAAGGTCGGGGTCGCGAGTTCGAGTCTCGTTTCCCGCTCCAGTTTCTCCGGCACTGCTTAACGGCGGGGCAGGAAAAGAAAATCCAGTCTGAACCGTGAGGTTCATGTGCTGGTGCACTGAAAAGTGTTGTGTGTCCCCTTCGTCTAGTGGCCTAGGACACCGCCCTTTCACGGCGGTAACAGGGGTTCGAGTCCCCTAGGGGACGCCATTTGCGGGAATAGCTCAGTTGGTAGAGCACGACCTTGCCAAGGTCGGGGTCGCGAGTTCGAGTCTCGTTTCCCGCTCCAGTTTAAATACTGTGGCGTCTATGCGGTGCAGTGGTGGTGAAGGTCGTCAAGGCGCTTCACGCCAAAAGCGGTAAAAGTTTTACAATGCGGGAATAGCTCAGTTGGTAGAGCACGACCTTGCCAAGGTCGGGGTCGCGAGTTCGAGTCTCGTTTCCCGCTCCAAATCGAAAAACGAAGAAAGGGACGAAAGTCCCTTTCTTCGTTTTGTGCGTCTGTTTTTCATCCCGCAGAGCGGTCTGCTGTTCGTGCAACGGACCGAACTGGCCCGTTGCTCCCTCTCGACCTTACTTGTAATAGATCGTGAAACTGAGTGCGCTCTTGGCGTCCCCGCTCGTGACCACGGGTGCCACCTTTACGTAGCGGGCGCTGAAGTCGATGCGTATGTCGTCGGGGTCGGGGGAAATCTGGGCCATTTCCAGTTCCTGGCCAAGTGCGGCGGGTGTCTCGCCGTCGGCTCGAAGCACTTGTACGCCAATCCCGGACGCGCTGTTAGGGTCGGGTGTCAGGCTGAACAGGCCCTTGTCGGCATCGATCACGGTTGCGCCCTTGGCCACCTCCAACTTGACGTAAACCCCTGCCTTGCCCCCGGTGCACTTGGTCAGGTTGATATGGAATGGCCTCGGGCTGGTGCCCGAACCTTCGTCGTTGAAGGTTTCCAGCTTGTGTTCGCCGAGGTCTACCGAGGTGTCGCTGACCACGTCGGCTCGCAATGAGCATTCGGCCTGGGTCACTGTCCCGTGCAAATTGGCCCTCAGCACCCTGCCCACGTCTGTGTAATTGCCGGTGAAAATCTCCTCCCCGAGAAAGTACTGCGGCCCCGAATCTATGTCGCCTGTCTTGATGACCGTGATGAGGGTGTCCAGGTAGTTTGTGGTAATCGGCAGCCCTGCCGGCTGGTCCTGGTACCCCTTGTAGGGAATGGAAACTGGGGTCAGCGGTATCCAGCGAGTCTGGTTTCCACCAGCGTACTGTTGTCCGAGTCCCACGTGTATGCCGATGCCCGGGATGTTGGTTTCGAGCACCCGATCGGTTTCGATTCCCGGGATAACGGGCAGAGGCCCCGGGAAGAGCTTCATGGAGTTGAGCAGGTTGACTTCGGCATATTCGCCCGCCACCGGCACCGAGCAGAGGAGGATGTCGCCGGTGGCGTTCGGCGTCCTCATCTGGCTGGCGGTGCGGATGACCGTACCGACCGGTGCATCGCGCGGTACAAAGAGGGGCTCCAGATGAATGTCGTACAGCAGTTCGCCGCTCGGAGCGTCTTTCCAGTAGCAGAGGGCAAGCGCGTTGCTGCTGGTGAACAGGCTTGTCAACGCCAGGGGCAGGATCGCGCGGCGGATGAATGAAGCGTTCATGGTGATGGTTTCCAGTGCCGGGTGGGCGAGGGTCAAGTCGTGGGGCAATTCAGCGTCTGTTGGTGGTAGCCCTGGGTTTGCTCCATGCTGGCGGGCTCGATCTGCAGCTGACATTGCTCATCATTGGCTTCGCCCCAGCGCACGTGCAGCGTCTGGGGTTTGTCTTCCACAGCCAGCAAGGCCTGGCCGGCCTGGCCGACCACGCCCAGCGACGTGCCGCTGATATCGTTGACCTGGGTGCCGAAAGGCATTGGTCTGCCGTTGGCCTGGAGCAGGGTGAGGATCAGCCGGCTGACCTTGCGCGCCTGGAATTCGGCCAGCACGATCGCGCCGCGGCGCGGTATCAGGTGCTGGGCGCCGTTGTCGATGTGCACTTGTGGGCCGAGGTCATCGGTGTTCAGTTCGAGCAAGTTGCTGCGGTACGGCCGCAGGTACGGCACCACCATGTGGCCGCTGCTGTCGCTGCGGCTTTCAGGGTTGTTCTTCACGCCAACCCCGGCAACATCGGGCACGTGTACCAAGGCATTGGTTTCGCCAAGATAGCGGCCAAGGGTCAAGCCGCTTTCGTGCAGCAACAGGCTGCCGCTGGCGTTGAGCGACAACGTACGGTAATCGTCACTCTGCGTGTAGCCGGCGCCAAGGCTGGCGTTGGCTCCCCGATAGTTGGCGGAGAAAGCGGATGTCTGGTTGCGCCGTGCGTCGCGGCTGGTCGAGGCAAGGTAGCTGAGACGGCGGTCCATTGCGCTGCTGGAAAAACTGGCCCGCTGGCTGTGTTCGCCGTTATGTGACTGAAGGCTGATGTTGGCGCTGGAGGCGCGACCGAAGCCTAGGGGTAGCGAAACGCTCAAGCCAAACATGCGGTCATTTTGGCTGCGCTCGTTCAGGGACTGTGAGGCGTACAGGTTGTAGGAGACATTGTGCCAGCTGGTGCTGAGCTGCAGTTGGTACTGACGCAACTGCTGGCCGCTTTGCCAGTAGTCGTCCTGGGTCATGGTAAAGCTGAGTGAGCTGCGGCTGCCCAGGCGCTGGTGGGCAGAGGCTTCCAGGCGGCTGCGACGGCTCCCCCGGTACGCGCTATAGGCATTGCGTTCGCGCACGGCCTCGTCGTAGTCACGGTAGCCTTCGGTGGAGTAGCGGTAGCCGGCGAAGCGCAGGTTGGTGCCGGTGTCGAATGCCTTGCCGTAGCGGGCGGCGAAGCTGTGCCCGTGAACCTGGCCCAAGGTGTTGCCCAGGTCGGTCTCGGCGCGGGTTACATCAAGCGACAGCGCGCCGAGTGTGCCCAGGTCGCGAGCGGCGCCCACGGTGGCTGCGCGGTAGTAGTCGCCACCTTGCACGCCGCCGTACAGGGTGGTGTTCAAGCTGGTGCCGCGGGCCAGTGTCGCCTGCCACAGGAGCGGCGCGTCGAGGTCTTCGGCACCGTTGTAGCGGCCGAAGGTGGCACTGTAGCGCCATACGCCTTCGCGCAGCAGGTTGCTCAGGCTGGAATAGGGCTGGATGAAGCGCCTGACCTGACCGTCGGCTTCAGTCAGGACGATTTCCAGTTCACCACTGCCGCCGCCCACGGCGAGGTCATCAATTTCGTAAGGGCCTGGGGCCACATAGGTGGTGTAGATAGGGTAGCCGTTGTGCAGCACTTCGAGCTTGGCGCGGGTCTGTGCCACGCCACGGATGATCGGTGCGTAGTTTTGCATCACATCGGGCAGCATGCCCAGCTCGGAGGCCAGCTGCAGGCCCTTGAACGGCTGGCTGCGGAACACGTCACTGTTGCTGAAGGTTTCGCCCAGGGTCAAGGTGCCGAAGCTGCCGGGCAGGTCGCGCTGGGCATAGGTGTTGGTGTGGGTCCAGCGCCGGCTGCCGTGTTCGTCCTCCCGCAGCGACTGGCTGCTGCGCAAGCGCCAGGGGCCGAGGTTGAGGCCGCTGCTGAGGTTCAGGTCCTGGCTGCTCTGGCTGCCACCGTGCGCCAGGCTGCGCATTTGTGCCGAGGCCTGATAGTTGATAAAGGCGGCATTTATGCCGTAGTCCCACTGCTCGGCGCTGGGCATGCGCCCCGCTTGCCGGATCATGAATGCCTGGGGGATGGACAGCTCCAAGCGCAGCCGCCCGCTGTCGAGCTTGGTCGTGGCGCCAGGGGCGAGGGTTTCGAGGTCGATGCAGCTGTCATCGTCGGGCAGCGGCTGTGCCAGGCTTTGTTCACGCAGGCCGGCCTGGCGTAGCAGGGTGGCGTTCAGGCAGGGGCGCAGGGTGCGGTGGCCGTCGATTTTTTGCAGGTGTACATCTTGCTCGGCCAGGAACACCAGGTTTACCCAAACCTCAAGGCGGTAGCGGCCAGGGGCGAGTGGGGTTTCGGCAGCCAGGGCCTGAAGTGCAAGGGCACCGGCGTCGGCGGGCTGGTCGGGGGCTTGGCGCATGAAACTGGCGTCGAATTGTGGGGAGGCGCTCGCCGGGCGTTGCGGGGCAATCAGCAAGCTTCCTGAACCAAGCGCCACGAGCGTCGTAATCCGCAGGCGCGATAACAGTAGCCTGCGCGTGGGGGGCAGGAGCATGATCTTATCCTTGACAAGGGCGTGTCGATGCGGTCCGGTCAGACCACGTGGGCCAGGTAGTGAGGCGCGATTATGTTGCGCACTACTGAGTTACGAGGGGCACGATAGGGAATGCGTGCGCGGGGATATGTAGGATATATCTGCATGATCTGATGAACTTGTCATCAGAACGATTTTGAGGGGAAATGAATCGGGACCGCTTTGCGGCCCCGAAATGCTGGTAGTTCTGTTAGTTATGATTTAATAAAGCAAGTCGAATCCACTTTGATTATGTATGTTGCTGCGTGTAGGATCGCCCGATAAACGGCCTTGTACGTTTTCTTCGCGTTGTCGCCCAACCTGCTTTGCACTCTTAAGTATTTGACGCACGTACATCCCATGCAGCCAGTTTGACGACCCCGAGGGTGTCTCAGCTGTTTGAGTTGCCTGACCTGCCTGACCTGCCTGACCTGCCTGACCTGCTTGAGGTGCCGCAGGTGCCGCAGATGCCGGAACCGGTGGTGAATTAGTCGGCCCGGGCATTGCGCCTATCTGCGAGTCTGAGCTTGCCGCTGCCACTTCAGGCGATTCTGTCAAATTTGTTCTACTGGCTGGGTTTGGTAGTTTGCTCCCTGGCGCTGAAGGCCGGTTCGCCTTCCACTGCTTGTACGTCCCGCCCCCCCCACTAAATATCAAGGGCGTAGCGGCACCCAGGAAGAAACCCCCTATGCTGTTCCACATCATGGCTTTCTTTGGATCTTCCTCCTTGGCTGCTAACGCCGTTGCCGTGATGCCCATGCCCAGGGCCACAACCCCAAGAAGCAGCGCACCCGCAGGGGGGAGAATTGCAGTCAGTACAACGCCGACCATCAAGCCTACAACCCCCGCAATGACCGGCAAGATCGCCCCCCAAATGCTTGGCTTCTCGGGTTCCGGCAGCGGGTCCTGGTAGGGCGGTTTCGGATCCCTGCTCGGTACTGGCGAGGACCTGTGGCCAGTTGGGTCGCGCCAGTTCACCGGGTCACCCAGGGCGTACAGGTAGGGGTTCACGCCGACCTCTTCCTGGGCCAGCGAGTCTGGGCTGTGGAAGCGCATCAGCCCGGGGTTGTAAGCCCGGTAACCGCGCCCTAGCAGGTACCAGTCGAGCTGCTGTTCTCGCACTTCACCATTGAACGCCAGCAGACTCTGCAGTGTGTCATCGTCACCGCGTTCGCCATACAGGCTCAAGTACGCTTCGTTGACCCCGGCGGCCCCATACTCGGCAGTGACCGAGGCGGTATTGTCGGTCAGCAGCAGGCGCGTATTCTGTGGTTTGGTCGGGTTCTGAAGCCCAAGCGGATGAGCGCCGCCGTGCAGGTAGTCCACCCGCTCTGTGTCCTGGCTCACCGTGCTGAGGCGGTAGTCTTCGTAGCGGCGCAGTTGTTCGGTATCTCCACCCTGGGTAACGCCCACCAGATGATTGTGCCCATCGTAGCGGTAACGCACGAGGGCAGCAGTGCCATCGCTGGTAGACACCTGCTTCAGGCGCCCGAAGTCATCGTACTCGAGCCGGCGTCCCCACTCATCGTTGGTCTGGTTGCCGTCATCGTCATAATAGATCGCCTGCGCTACCGGGTAATCCGGCTGCAGTGAATGAGTCAGCTCGCGCAACTGGAACATGTCGTGGACGTTGGCTGTGCTTGCATTGCCATAGCTGAAGCGGGCTTGGTCGTCTCTGCCGTCACTGAACATGGTGTTGCAGCGTGTGAGGTTGTTGAAGGCGTCGAAGCGGAACGTCTGGCTCACGATAGAGCGTCCGGCCCGGTTACGCGGCAGGTAGGTCTCGGCGTCGTTCTCGTCCTCAACCGTGTAGGTGACCTTGTCCAGCCGGTTCAATGCATCGTAGCGGAATGTTTCGAGCAGGCGCTGCTGGCCGTCTCGCAGTGTCGCCCGGCTATGCAACAGGTCGTCGTCTCTCCACACCAGTTTCATCGTTCGCGTGCTGCCGCCATCGAGGGTCACGCTGCGTTCGCATTCACGTCCCAGGTCGTCGTAGACAACGGCGCTGATGCTCTGCCGTTTGCTGGTGCGGTCAACGGTGGTGGTGGTGTGCAGGCGACCGTCGTCGTCATAGGTGAAAGTGGCGGTGAGGTTGCCTTGTGTCGTGGACTCAAGCCGTCCCTTGTCATCGTATTCGTAACGGGTCAACGGGCCGTCGCTGCTGCTGCGGGTGAGCGGGCGACCCTGCAGCGACGCTAGATGCTCGATGAAATAGCTTCCCGCCGATTGCTTGTCCGTCCAGGTTTCCTTCAGCAGGTAGCCTTGGTCGGTATACTCATAGTCCCGAGTACCCGCGCCGTTGCCAGCCGAAGTGATCGCTGCGTCGGGCCTTGTGTAACCGAAGATGGACTCTTCGTTGGCGGCTGTTGCACCCTTGGGGGTCATTGTGATCGAGACGGGCTGGTGGGACAGCTCCGGTGTGTAAGCATATTTGAGGATGCGCCCCGATTGCTTCTCATGTTCATCGACCAGTGTCATTTGGCCTTGATAGCGGAAGCTTTCTGTCCTGTTGCCGACCGTTAGATGGGTGAGCCGTTCCAGGCCATCGAACGTACGCTTACAGATGATGGTGCCTGCCTCGCCTTCGGTTGGCGCAAGCTCCAGTTCGGTGGTGAGCTCATTGATGCTGTGGCTGGCGAAGCGGCGTAGCAGGCTGCTGCCATCCGGGCGCTCGGTGCTGGCCATGCGGTTCCACACGTCGTAGCTGAACCTTGTGGTCTGCTCCAGTGGCGCTGCATCCTTGTCCAGTGGGTCACGCAGTTGCTGCACCTGGCGCACGCAGCGGCCGCCACCGTCATAATGGTAGCGCGTGCTGCCCACCATCTGGCCGCTCAGGTCCAGGCGCCGGTCTTCGAGCGGTTTGTCGAAACGGTTGAATTCAGTGCTGACGCACTGCCGCCGCATGCGTGGTCTGGCTTCTGTGAAGCGCTCCTGCCACTGCTGGACAATGAACCCTTCCTTGCCGAAGGGCGAGCGTTCAGTGCATGCCACCACGCCGTCTGGCATCAGGGTGCTGGTGCGGTTGCCCCAGCCGTCGTAGCCGAAGGTACTGGTGAGGGTGCGTGTCTCGCTCTCCAGGTAATCGTAGCTGGTCTGCGACTCGACCCGGCCTGCGCTGTCGTAGTGCGTGGTTTGCACATCGTGTCAGGTGCGCTTACCGGTTTTCTCATCCTCGGTTTCTCGTTCTTCGCGGATAGCTCGATTGTAACCATCGAACCATGTTCGGCTGACCACCCCGTTTACATCCTTTACCGTTTGGTTTGGCTTTGCGCCAAGCTCATAGGTGTATCTACGGACTGCTTCATGAGATGTTCCGGGCGCGATGGTTTCGACCGTCAGGCGGTTGAGGGCATCGTAGTGGTAGTGAGTTTCAACCTTGTTGAAATCCTGGGCGCGGTGCAGCAGGCCGGTATGGATCGACACGGCACGGGCAACCGCCCGTTCCGCCAGGTCATGACCTTTGAAGGTCTCGCGCACCTGCAGCAACGTCTTTTGCTGGTTGTCATCGTTGATCAGCGAATGGAAAAACGTTGAAGTGGCAGTTTTTTCCCTGTCAGGGTCGCTCAAGTCTTTCAGTGTCACCGTCTGTTGGTCCAGGCGGCCATGCAGGAAAGCATTGTGCTCGCTCTCCTTGAGGAAGCGGCTTGTGGTGGTGCGCAAGACCTTCTCACCCTCGTCGTCTACCTGCAACACGTCTTCGCCACCAGTCGCTAGGAAGCCCTTGGCCGCACTTGCCCCACTCAGCGCTGGCAGGTGCTGGTAACGGAAACGGGTGCGCAGGGTCTGCGCTTGGCCTTCGCCGGTGGTGGCCGGGTGCACGGTGCTGGTCTTGCGGCTACGGGTGAACAGCTGCGGGTCGGCCGGGCAATCGCTGCCTTCGCCGGTGTGCGGGTAGTAAGTGTGCCGGGTGTGGATCGTGCCGGCCAGGGTGGCGAGCTCGTCGATCGCATCGCCTTGATAGACCGGTGCTGCGGCCTGGGACTCCAGCTTCAGGTTGCCATGATCGTCGTAGTCGGTAATGAGCACTTCCTCACGCAGCCGGGTGGGAAGCTCCTTGATCTTCCAGCGCTTGAACTGATGCCTGGGCATCTGGAAGTAAGCCGGTTGCTGCTCGAAACTGGCATTGGTTTCGTGGTAAATGGTCTCGACTTCTTCGATACAGGTCTCGCGACGGGGCTGCTCGGCGCCTTCGTCGTATACCTCATGGGCTTGCTCGGTACGTTGCAGGGTCAGCAGGTGGAAGCGGTTGAAGCTGCGCTCGATGCTGCGCAGCGGTGTGTCGCCGACGAGGTAGGTGGCAGTCGAGCCGTAGCTGAAGCTAGTACCGGTGAATTGGTAGAGGTTGTCCTCGCCATTGTCGCGCCAGGAAATGCCACTGCCCATGCCGAGGAAGTTGTTGCTGGTGTAGTTGTAGGTGGTGACCATGTCGGGCTGGTCGAAGCCAGGCTTGATGGTGTGCCTGGTAACCCGGGGCAACGGGTCGTGCGCATCGCCGGGGAAGCGGTGGCCGGCATCGTTGTAGTCGATGGTTTCGGTGCCGCCGACGGGTGTGCGCACGGTTTTCAGGCACACCACACCACGCACCTTGTCGTAAGTGAGCCCCCAGCTGGCCTTGTCGTCGCTGGGCAGGACGATGGTATGGGGCAGGCGAACCGCCGGGGTGAAACGCTGGTCGAGCTGGAGCGTGTAGGTCGCCAGGGCGGTGCCGCCTGGGCCGGATCTGGGGTGCAGGGCAAGGATGATTTCAGCGCTGGTGTAGTTGATGGCCAGCAGCTCGAGCCCAGTGTCGTCCTTGATGCCGGTCAGGCAAGGGGCCCCCTGGAAATTACTGTAGCTAAGGGTGATGCCATGGCCCGAAGGCGCCTCGACCCGGGTGGGCAGAGCAACGCGGTTGTCGCTGGGGCCTTGCAGTTCCAGCAGCTCGATCAGGCCGGCCTTGTGCTCTACGCGCCAGCCGCTGCCGTGGTCGTGGAAGTGGAAGCTTCTGAGCTTGCGTTCCTTGAATACCTTGCCGGTGCCGTCACTGGCGTCGCTGCCTGTGACCTTATAGCTTTCGCCGGTGTGCAGGTGCAGCAGGTTGCTGGCGGGGTCGTACTGGGTGAGGTTGAGCGTCCAGCCCATGCCGAAGCCCGAGTCCTGGGTGTTCATCGGGTTGAAGCCGATGTGCAGGGGCAACGACGGGCCGCTGAGATTGTTGGCGGCGAGCTCCGGCAACTCGATGCCCAGCGTGTATTGGCCGGTGCGGGGGTCGACGCTGTTATTGACGAAACTCAGGAAGTTGAAGGCGTTGGACGCTGTGTTTGAGGTGATGGTCATGACAATTCAGCTCCAGGTTCAAAGTGCAGTTGCACAGCGGTAGCGGGTAGGGCCATCAAAACCGCCATCGTGATAGCGCCCTACCAGGAAGCTATCGTCTGGGCAGGTAAAATCGCTCTCATTCTCATTTTGTGGTGCAGACCATCCGTCGAACCATCGAATGTTCAGCTTTTCGTCGCCGTTTGTAAGTGCGGCGCAGGCGTAATTGGTGGGTCCAAAATAAAAAGTCTCTTGTTTGCGGCCAACCATGACCTTCCCAGGCGGGCACATAAAGTAAACGTCATCATTTTCAAGGATATCATCGGACCAAGATGGATCTCTTACCATGAGAGAGGCTGAATCTTGCTGGAATCCCGCGCAGGTATAAATTTGCTTTAGGTTGCCATCTACTACCTTGCGCCCCGTCATCACCTCGTTCAGCCCGCATTTGAATTCATCTAGGGTGCCTACGTTTTCATATACCTTCACTCTATATTGATTCGTGGGGCGAAGAGGGGTGCGTGACGATGTAATTAAACGGATGCAAGCAGTGCTGTCCCTGGCGTCGCTGTCTTGAGTTTTTCTTTTTTTAACCATCATCAAACCCGGGGCGATGATCGTATTGTCTTCGTAGGAAACCAAGTCTTCGAATTCGAAGGCGGGGGTGGACGTCACGCGCCTCGTGGTGCGAAGTTCCATCGAAAACTTGCCATCCTCTGTGTTGCAACCAATGCCATCGGTAATCAGGATGTTCACGGAAGATGGGAGGTTATCGAACTGTATGGTGCGTCGCTTTATATCTTTGCACCAGGTGTTGGGAGAGTTGAATTCATAGTTTACCTGTTCGCCTGAGCCTTCGCCGGGAACAGTCAGTGAACATTGCGCATTGTCTTTGTCCCGGATAAGGATTGTGCCGTTTTGTGTGGCTGCCTGCACCGCTTGATGCAGGCTGGCCAGCAGTAGGGGTAAAGCAATGATGCTGAGTCTGAGTGCGCTTGACATGATGAAACCTCGGATGTTTGGTTAGAACAGTTTGCTGCAGTAGTACTCGGTCTCCATTTCCTTGTCACTGGAAAGCGCCATGCCCGAAAGTACTTCATTTGCAGCGCATTGCATGCCGTGGTCAGGCTCTTTGAATTTCCGGGTGCTGGTATGAGAGGGGGTCAATGGTTGGCCCCAGATGTCTCTGACTTCAGCGCAATGTATCCAGTAGTTTGAGGCGTCAAGTATGTCTCGGCCACGCCCGGTCATGATCTTCGGACTCTGGCAGTTGGCGAGAGCGCCTGTTGCAATAATTTTGATTTCATTGTAGGTATTGAGCACCTCCCCGCTTTGAGTAACACTTCCGCATACGTACCCAACTTTGTCTTCCAAGCGAACACGCCCCACCATTACATTGCCGGGTTTACACTTGAAGTCATGGTGAAACTCCACTAGCGGAGGGGGCGAAATTTCATTAGGATCGATGATTGCAAGTTCTGCAACGGCAGAGTTGCACAGCAGTAGCAGCAACGCTGCGGCCGCAGGTGCGGGCCATTTACTGTTCATGAGCGGGTCCTCATTGGCTAGAAAAAAAGAGTGCACGTCGAGTCTAGCCAGTTCCAGCGCGTGGAACACCTGGCAAAAATACTAGGTAGGTGGAGTGGGCGGCCTCGAGGTAACACAACAAGACTGCCGATGCCGACTTATTGTTTTTTTGCTAGTATCCAGTGCGTATGCTAAGCGAAAAGGGGGGCGCTGAATTTATCATGAAATTCAATTTTCTGATCTGCCGGGGCGGTTGAAGTCCCTCACCCAGACGTTCCATGTTGGGGGTGATGGTCTTGATAGTTCAGTTCAATATTCACTGTGCAGTTGCACATCGGTAGCGGGTAGGGCCTTCTTCATCGCCATCGTGATAGCGCCCTACCAGAAAGCTATCGGTCGGGCAGGCAAAACCGCTCTCATGCTCTCCTTGTGGTGCGGACCACCCGTCAGAACATATAATTTCCAGATCTTTACTCCCGTTTTTCAGTGAGGCACAGGCATAAGTGGTGGAACCATTCTCGTCATTCCAGTGATCGCGGCCAACCATGACCTTTCCTGGAGGGCACATATAGTAAGTGCCACTGCTTTCGATGATTTTGTTGGACCAGGAGAGAGGCCCTATCAAGAGATCAGTTGAAGCCTGCTTGAAGGTCGCGCATATGTAGGCGGTCCGGCCATCCGTTTCGTCGCCCCGATGTAAGCGCGCCGTGATCACCTCGTGTAAGCCGCATGTGAATCGCTCCCTTGGATCCACGAAGTATGCGGCTTCTTTAACCTGCGTTGCGGGTATAGGATCAGGGCGCTTGGTGGCTGGCGAGGTCGTTATACGGATACACGCAGTGCTGTCCCGGGCGTCGCTGTCTTGCGTGAAGTCTTTTTCAAGCACTAGCACACCGGGTGCGATGTAGTTTTCGAATGAAACCAAGTCTTCGAATTCGAAGGCGGGCATGGATGTTACGCGGCGGGTAGTGCGAAGTTTTAGTCGGAACTTGGCATCTTCCAAGTCGCACCCAAGGCCATCGGTAATCAGGATTGTCGCGGCGCTGGGGAGGCCATCAAATTGTATTGTGCGTGGTTTTATATTCTTGCAGCTCGAGTCCGGAAGATTGAATTCATATTGTGTAAGCTTGCCTGAGCCTTCACCGGGCACAGTCAGTGAGCATTGCTCGTAGTCTTTGTTCCGTATAAGGATTGTGCCGTTCTGCGTCGCTGCCTGTACCGCTTGAGGCAGGCAGGACAGCAACAGGGGTAAAGCGATGATTCCGTATTTGAGTGGGTTCGACATGATGAAATCTCGTGGTTTTGCTCAGAAGAGTAGGCTTCAGTAGTACTGGTTGTTGCCGGAATGAGACATGCCACAAATACTTCATGGTTATCGCACTTCGCGACGTGTTGATGCTCGCGGTATCTACGGGCGGTGGGATGCATGGGAATTGATGGCTTGTTCCAGCTGCCCCGACTTATGTGCAATAGAACCACTGGTCTGAGCGCTCATCACCCTCGCGGCCGCGTGCTTGTCAGTCTTGAGCCGCAGCCCGTATGAGCATGGCTCGCGCCTACGTGTTTTGTAGTGTTATTAACGTCACCTCGGTGATGGCGCCCTGCGTGCAGATCGAGTCTAGCGAGCGCCAGCGCCTGCAACACCTGGCAAAAATAATAGGGAGGTGGGGTGCGTAAGTGCGAGGTGACACAACACGACCGACGATGCCGACCTGTTATTTCTGCTAGTAGGCAGTGTGCTAGGTAGGCGATAGCGTGTGGGCAAACGTAAATCGGATGCCGAGTCGAAGCCATGACCGAGAATACTGCTAGTGAACGCGACAGCGCAGATCGCCCACCCCGCCCGATAATCGAAGGCCTCACACCCTATGACGAAATTGACCTTGATGAGTTGGGCGGGGAGGCCCTGAACGTTTTTATAACCTATGACGGTATCGCCGTAGGTCAACTGATAGTCTTTAACTGGACAGGTGCCGACAAACTCGGTAACGCAGTCGGTTTTTCCGGGGATGTGGATATCGCCGATCACAACTTCGACCCCAGGACAAAACGGGCAACAGTGAGTTTGTCCAATGCATTTGTCGTGGCGGCTGCCGACGGCTACGCATTTGCGTCTTTTCAGCCTACGTTTCCGGCGCTGGAGGAGTCGATGCGCGCTTTTTGCTTCGTGGGGGTGCGCCCGCACCGCCTTGAGCATATGCCGGTGGCCCAGGCGCCGAAGTCACACAATCTGTTTATTGACCCGGACTCGCTGGGCAGTGCGGGTGCCACTTTCCTGGTACCTGCGTATCAAGCCATGCAAGTGGCAGACAAAGTGACGCTGACATTCGTGGGATATGAAAGTGACGGCACGCAAGATGATACATGGTCAAAACTTATCGACGTGCAGGCACAGCACGTCGGGCAGGTCTTGAGTTGGAATGTACCATCCTCTTATTTCGATTTCATAAAAAAGGGGTACGCCGAAGTTTATTATGAGATCCAATTTGCCGCCCCCCCGAAACGTTTGAAGTCGCCGACCCAGACATTCCAGGTCGATAAGGTGCCTGATACGCCGCCCCTGCTGCCGGCGCTGGACATCGATAATTATGAAAGCGGCCTGCTCGACCCGGAACTGTTCCCCGACGGTTTGACATTGCGCGTGCCCCCCAATGCAGAGCTCATGGTGAGTGATTGGTTGTTGCTGCACTTCAATGATGAATGGGGTGAACAGCAACTGCGCGTTGACTTGAGCAGCCTGGAAAGCGGGGTGATTGTATTCAATCTGGCAAAAGACAAGTTGAAGGGGCTGGGCCGCATCAGGCTGGGCTATCAGGTCGCTCGCGAAGGTGTTGCCTACAGCGCGACCGTGCGAGAGGTTGAATTGGTTGTTCGCCGTGAGGATGCCCCTTTGAAAGTATTTTTCGCGGAAAGTGAGGGTGGCGAGGGTGAGTTCAATGCAAGGCTGCCTGCGGGCAACGCAACGGCGGGAGCTTATATCGACCTGTCCGGTGTCACCTTGAGGGAGGGCGAAACCCTGGAAGTTTATTGGCAGGGGCGCTCCGAATTAGGCAATAAAACATTTGTCTTCCCTTTTGGGACGGTGCCCGCAGAACCTTTGAATATACCCCCGGCGGCGGTGGCAGCCAACATGGAACAGGGTGAAACCAGTGTAAAGCGGTTTCCGGTTTACTACAGGATAGCGCCCGTGGGGCATGAGTCCAAGAAGTTAAATTTGCGCATTCTTCCCCTGGCCCGGGATAAATACCCCACGGTGCAGTGCAGCCCGCGCAGGGACACCGACCTGTACGTAGAAGATATCAAAGGTACTCACGCGGACCTGACACTGCCCAATTGGCCATTCATGAGTCCGGGGCAACACCTGGTCATTACCTTGCTGGGCGTCGCCGGTGGCTCACCCAGGCCTTATCCCATTCGTAATTCCCCCGTGACTCAAGAGGAGGTGGACAAGGGTGTCATCAACGCGATCTTGCTGAAAGAGACCCTTGAGAATCTGGATGATAACTCGCCACTTGAATTCAACGTCAGTGTTGATTTCGAGGGCCAAGGGGGGAGTGATAACTGGACACTCTTCACGCCGACGTCAATGACATTGCGAAAGTGACGGGGCGCGCACGTATGCCGCTAAATGCCATAGGTGGAATCATGAAAAACAAAGAAACGCTGGAAGAATTTGTCACGTATCTGAAAAATAAACCGAGCACGTATGGGTATGATGCCATTCTGGCGTACGATCGTTTTCGCGCCAACCGGTTATTGCTTCAGGAGTACATCGATCGTTTTGACAATAACAGTTATTTTGAACCGCTGTCATTTACCACCACGATTACCCCGGGGGCGCAGTGGGAAGCGGTAGTTGATCATACGCTGGATGTGCCGCGGTTATCGTTTGAAAACTCAAGTATTGCGCATTCACGCGCGGACTTGACCATGCGTATCACCGCCGGTAAGCAATTGACCCTGACCAGGTCCATTGGAGCCAAAGTCAAGAAGCTGATTCGGGTAAAAGAGGCCGATTCACTCGATGGCCCAGCCTTGCACGTGAGGATTTCACTGGACGCCAGCCCAGGGTCAGTGTCCCAGGCCGGGACGGTGTCTCTGGATTTGCAGAAAGCTGAGCACTTTTATCTGAGTTTTGCCGACACCGATGAGGAAAACCTGATCGGTGGCCAGCGATACAAAGTTATTTTCGACAGCTGGGAGCCTGCCAAAAGGATTTTCGTCCTCACTGAGATGCCGATGAAGGATAGCGACTTCTTGCAGCCGGAGAAATTTTGGGTCAGAACCCATGCTGCGCCGCTTGCTAAAGTACGAGCCTCCGACCAGTACGGCGAAGGGGAAGTTCTGCTTTTCGTCACAATGAAAGGCAGCAATAACTCCGATGCTGGCATCCCTGCAGATGATGAAAACATGCATTATCTGCTGCCTGATGCGGCAACCCCTTACACGATGAACCTGTTGCTCGGGAACAAGTTTCTGATCAAGCGGCTGGTGTCTTTTGGGTTTGAAAGGTTGGAACGCGTGATTGAACCATTCAAGGCCACGTATACAGGCGGTGAGGGTGAAACGTTCGTCACCGGTATTCAGGCGACAGCGGGGCTTTTGAGTATTCCCGTTGAAGGTGATACTGATGTACTTGAAATAATTGAATTCCCGCAGGGGCTGCTATTGAATTTTTCCAGCAGCAGCGACGAAGACGACTTTACAAACTTCAAAGTCAAGGCCAGTGACGAAACGTTGGACTTTGAGTGGTTTGGCCTAGCGAAGGCGCCCGCCACCTTCAAGGTGAGATCCGGGAGCCAGCAGACTCGCTCGGGCATGGTGTCCTACCGTTGGGAATACAAGGCCTCGTACGCGTTTCATCTGGAAACGGCCGGCGACAACGTTGGCCAGTTGACGCTCAAGTTGAGGGCGAAGCCAAGCCTTCGCAGCAAAATGTGGCCCGATCAAGCGTTGGCGGCTAATGCAGGCCACCCTTTTGCATTGGAGCTCTTCATCAACTTCGGCGAGCAAGCCTTGGCCGAGCACCTCGAAAAGACGATCGAAACCATTGTTGGTGTGGCAACGGAAATCGATGCATTCCGCCTTAATGGCCTGTTGTTCCGCAGTGGCAAGGAGTCTGCCCAGCCATCGGTTGTGCGCTTTCCGGGTGATCTGACATTGCCTGGTTACCTTGCGCCGGCACGCACAGAGTTCGAAATCGAGCCAAACGAAACCTTGGTGGAGGCCGGAGGCAAGAGGACGTTCGAGACCACGCTTGGTGCAGGCGCGTCAGTGACATGGAGCGTGGCGAATCTACCCGGTGACGAGGGTGAAGATTGTGGGTCGTTCACGTCCAACGAGTACACCGCACCGGCCGCCAGCGCCGTGCTGCGCAGCGGCAAGAAGGTCATTGTCACCGCCACCCGTGGAACGAGTTACAGCAAAGCTTTGGTCAGTATCACCTCGCGCAGCATTGCGGTAGCACCTATGGTCATGCAAGCCGCTGCAGGTGGCAAGTTCAAGTTATCGGCGGCGACCCTCGATGGAGAAAAGGTCACGTTTACCCTCCCTTCCGATGCCAAGGGCTCATTGCAGGAAGACCCTCAGCCAGACCCCTCGGTACAGCAAAGCATGCTCTACGTGGCGCCTGTTGGTGGCCTTCAACAGGGGACGCGCAAGAGCGATGAATGGCGACGTCTGCGTGCTACAGCCGCCTGGCGTATTGAGGACGACCTGGCAGAGGTACTGGCAATTGACACCGTTAACGTATCGAGGGAATCGGGCAATGGGCAGGAGCAGATTCCGGTATTGCTGCCATTACGAAATGAAACCAACTGGTTCACCCACCATGTTGAGGGTAACGGCATACGGTTGAAGTTCTGGGGATCAGGCAAGGGGAATGACTACGAAGTGCCTGCCGAAGACACGACCTGGTACCTGGTGCTTGGCAACGGTACGTTCGAGGATGGTTTGTATACCCCGATAGCCAACGATGGCCAACCCTTGAGCCGTTATGCGGTGGTGGCAGCAATTGAAGACAACAGAACTTTCTGGCTGTGGACGTACGCCATATTACCCATCCCGTTCCTCACGCCTGAATTGCTGGTTGAGAAACTGACGGCACAAGATGAAGACGCAGCCTTGCCTGGAGGGTCGGACAATGAAAAGTAACCCCAAATCCGCTTTGTTGCAGCGTCTGGCTCAAGGCAACGTGATGTTCGACTGGGGCGCCATCCTGGCGTTTGACCGCGGCCAGGTTAACCGTATGCTGCGGGAACAGTACATGGCCGCGTTCAACGACCTTAGCTTCTTGTTGCCATTCAGCGATGAGGTGGTCATCGGCGACCTTGAGCACGTCACTTTGAGCGATATCGTACTCGGTGCGCCGCAGGTCTCCTTTGAAAGTGCCACCTTTACCAATGCCAAGGCCACGGTCAGGCTCAATATTGTGGCAGGTACTTATTCCTCCACCTTCCATCCCCCTGGCAGCCCGCCCTACCTTTTACGCAGTGAGACGTTGCGTGAAGACATGGGGCTGATGCTCGAAATGACTGCTGAGCTGGGTGTGCGGGTGGGCAGCGTGGACGACAGGGGCAAATTGATGCTGGACCTCTCGCAGGGGGAGCGGTTCAGCTGCAACCTGGGATTGAGTGATGACGCCAGGCTGGCGATCGGCGCCAAACTGGGCGAGCAAATCCAGTCGCACCCTGCCTACAGGCAGATCTACAGCTGCGCGATGATGGATTTCAACGATTATGGGCCATTGAGCCCGCGCAGTTTCCAGGTGCGTACCCAGCCGGCACCTGAGGGTGGCGACAAGCATTCGGACCAATACGGTAACGGCGCGGTCGTACTGTTCTGCCACCTGCGTGTCAACAGCGAGCCGGGCAGGATGCCGGGTAATCCTGACGACTACCCGTATCTGATACCGGATGACCTGACCGTGCAAGGAGCGCCTGCCTATAACGCCACGGCGTTGATCGCGGCACCGTTGCGCCATTTTGTCGATGACCAGCAAGCGCCTGGCATTCTGCAGAAATTCACTTTGCCCAACGCGCTTCAGGTGAGCATGGTAGATCGGGAGGACCCACTGGATCATGTGATTTTCGGCAGCATCGAGCCTACTGCACTGTCATTTTTCGTCGAGCCCCTGCAAAGCGCATTATTACCGGAAAGCACGCAACATTTTATCATCGACAACGAGGGAAACGAGGTCAGGGCGCAATGGCAGGCAGTCAATATCAATCAGCCACTCGCGACCGGTAGCATGCAGGATGGGACCTACCAGGCGATGGGGACTGAGAAGTTCCAGCGCGATCAGCAATTGGTGCTGGTATCGGGGCGTTTTTCTTCCGCTGCGGGGGAGCAGGTACGCACGGGGTTGGTTGTGGAATCCCGGCAAGCTGTAAACGTGATCCCTCGTGTGGCCACTTGGGGTATTGGCATGGGCCCTATCAAGCTGCATGCCGGCGCTGTAACAGGTGGCGACTTGAGCTGGGAGCTGATCCCGGACAATGGGCAGTTGCACGGTGATCTGGTCGTGGATCCCGAGCGACCTGCGGGGCGGCTTTTCACACCTTTCGATCCTGAGAGTTACTTGCCTGAAGTGCGTTTGCAGAAAATCCGAGTCACTGACCAGGCGACAACTACCAGCGATATTGCCACCGTGGTCATCTTTGCCTACCCCCAGCAACTTAATGTGACGCCATTTCATGTGCCTGTGATGACCGGCATCGCGCCGATTGCCTTCCGCTTGCCCGCTGAGTGGCACGAGGCTGCAACCTGGAAGGTATTTGGTGAGGGAGAGATCAACGAAGACGGAGTGTATAACCCGCCGATTCAGGCCCAGGCCCCCATCAGCGTAGTGATGGCCGATATCGATGACCGGCAAACCGGTTACGCGATTGTCCAGCACGCCTACCAAGAGCCCCCTATCAGATGGACAGAGCTCGAAGGTTTTAAAATCAACGTAAAGGGCACCCCCATCTGCCTGGCCAATGGCATGCAGCAGATACCGTTGGAAATCGTGGTTGAACCCAAGGAGGTCAGTGTGGGCGGTGTCACATATCCCATTCCGCTTACAGTGACCGAGCTCTCTACCATGAGGCTGGTCTATCGCAGCGGCAATTCCGAGGTAGAGTTCCTTGAACCTGGTCAGGAAGGCTTGCCGCTTGAAATTCCAAAATGGGCCACAAGCGTCAAGCGAAACCGTTTCAATCTGTACGGTCCTGTAACAGAGAGTGAAATGCCGCAAGTGCGTTCCGAAGCCACACGCAGCACCCGTGAACTCTGGCTCCATAGCAGCGTCGCCGCGACGGAGGAGTTCTATGCCAAGTTCCAGGCTGATGACGGCACCTGGTGGGACTCCCGTGACAAACAAGGCTTTGTCTGCGTCACTGCCGCCCCCGTCGATAGTCCCTCAACAGACGACTACGAGCTTGTCCGCCAGCGCGTACGCAACGGTGCGGGCAGAATTCACGACCCGGGCAATGGGGCGCCCAAGGACGAATTCAGCTACATGCTGGAATCGATCGATTACTGGAGGCTGGTGCATAGGTTCAAAGGGAAAAACATCAAGTTCGCCACGTGCAGGGTCGACAAGGATTCGGCAGCGGCATCGGTACGGTGGGAAAGCGAGCAGGTGGATGAGGTGTTCTTCAGTTACCTGTCCTATGCGTTCAGGGAATTGCCGGAACCGGGGCAACCGGAGAAAGTAGCCGAGCTCAAGGATGACAGCTATCTGACGCAAATGGCCAAGGAATTGTCCTACCTAAAAATAGAGAAAAACCTGATCGCAGGCAAAGAGCCAGGGCCGGGAGAATTGTTGATCATGCTGCATCGCCTGTCGGACATGCCCTTCTGGAGTGACGATATGACAGACGAAGAAAGCAAAAAGTACAGAAAAATGCTGGACAAGCCTTTGATGTTCGTACTCTACGATCAGGATGGAACACGGCATCGGTTGCGTATCGGATTCCCTGAACCCAGCATTGAAGACAGTCGCAACACGCTGGAGTGGTCTGCTCAATGATGTGTCCCCGCCTCGCCAAGCGGGGTGGGTCCTCCTACTCAAGGACCTGGTCATGACTACCAAATCAATGCTGCATTCAAACGCCTTCAACTTCCTGAGTTTCATCAACAACAGCGTCGACCCCCGCACCGGCCAATACACGCTGGGCATCGAGTTGCCGGAGCTGGCCGCCAACAATCTCAGCGGCCCGTCGTTGCCCCTGCACATCGGCTTCAACCCGATGAACACCCAGGACTCGGGCTTCGGCATGGGCTGGACACTCAACCTCACCCAGTACGACCCCGCCAGCAACCTGCTGCACCTGCACACCGGCGAAAGCTATAAGGTCACAGGCAGCGACGCCAGTGACGGCACCGGCAAGGTATTCAAGGAACGCAAGCTCAGAAGCTTCCACTTCCACGACCACGGCAGCGGCTGGCGCGTTGAGCACAAGGCCGGCCTGATCGAGCTGCTGGAACTGCAAGGCCCCAGCGACAACCGCGTTGCTCTGCCCACCCGGGTCGAGGCGCCTTCGGGCCATGGCATCACCCTTAGCTACAGTAATTTCCAGGGGGCCCCTTGCCTGACCGGCATCAAGGACGACACTGGGCTCGAGCTGCTGGCCATCAACTACACCAGCGCTGAAATCATCCTTGCCCTGCACCCCAGATCCGGCCCAGGCGGCACCGCCCTGGCGACCTACACGCTCCAGCTCGACCAGCGTTTCACCCCGGCGGTTCGCCTGCCCCATACCATCGTCCTGCCCAGCGACGACAAGGCCAGCTGGGGGCTCACTTACGACAAGGTGCGTGGCGTGGTGTGCCTGAAAACCGTGCGTACACCCGTCGGCGGCACCGAAACCATCGACTACAACGATGCCGGCCACCGCTTCCCCGGCGATGCGCACGACCCGTTGCCCCGGGTTACCAGGCACACCATCAAGCCTGGCTTCGACCAGCCCGACATGGTCACCACCTACAACTACACCAGCAACAACTTCCTCGGCATGGGCAGTGGCATTTCCTGGCGCGACAATGGCGAGGACAACCTCTACCAATTCACCGGTACTAGCTTCAGCTACGGCTCGACTGCCACCTACCTCGCCGGTGACACACCGCTGCGCAGCATCGAGCGCAGCTTCAACCGCTTCCACCTGCTGACCCTGCAACGTACCGAGCAAGCCCATGAGGTATACGACGAAGGCGCCGAGCAGCCTCGTCGCGAGACCTGTATTGAAGAAGTCGAGACCATTTACCACGAAACCAATGCCAGTTTCGAGCAGCAACCGGCTTACTTCCAGATGCCCAAGCATCAGTTCAAGCGCTGGAAGATCAAGGAGCTTCCCACCCGGCTGCGTGAGGAAGTGCTCATTACCGACTACGACGATCATGGCAACCTGAAGCTGGAGTCCCAGGCCGCAGCACCGGTCTATCAAGGCGATGCGATCGACGAGCTCGCCACCCTGGCCGGCACGATCCACGCCCGGCACACTTACTACCCGCACACCGGCGAAGGCAGCGATTGCCCGGCCGACCCGCAGCTGTTCACCCGTAGCCGCAAGACCAGCACCGTGCACCCGGCCACCACCGGCGAAGGCCAGGCGCAGACCCTGCGCACCCGTTTCCGTTACCAGCACCTGCCAGCGCTGGGCGGCTCAGAGGTGGGCAAGGGCTGGCTCGAGGCCCATGAGGAAGACCTGATGCAGGTCATTGGGGAGCAGGAGCAGGGGCTGCAGTACACCGTCCGTCACTACGAGAACGCGCCTGCAACTGCACTGCAGCACGGCCGCATGACCCGGCAGGTGCAGACGCTCAATGGCTACGATACGAAAGTTGAGCACCGGTTCGCCAAACGCGCAGAGTTGGGTGATGAGGTGCTGGAGGAGGTGCGCACCTTCACCGGTTTCGACCATGGCCAAGCGCTTGATGATGGCACTATTCGCCACGCCCAGAAGGTATCTACCCTGCACCATTCTGTGTTCATCAACCAGCCCATGCTGAACTACGACGATAATGATGTGCAAATCGCTTACGCTTACGATGCCTTACGGCGTGTGATCAAGGAAACGGTCTCGCCAAATGACGAAGACTTGAAAGCCGAGCGCGAATACACCTATACCTTGGTCAGCGGGGCGGGCGGGCAGGCCGATCAAACCGCCAAGGATGTCAAGGGGGTGATTACCCGCACCCTGGTCGATGGGCTCAATCGGGTGGTCGCGCAGTCACGCCAGGACGCCGACAATGTTGACGTCAACAAGCGCGCCGGCTGGCGGCCGCGCTATGCTGCCCAATACGACGCGCTGGGCAATTTGGTTGGCGAAACCGATTTCGACTGGATGGACTACCCGGAGCAGCAACCCTGCGAGTTGGCGTTGCCGCGGCAGATGCTGTTCGATGGCTGGGGCCGGCAGTATTGCGAAATCGCAGCGGACAGGGTGCGTCACTTTGATCGCTACGATCCGATTGGCATCTCTGGCTCGCCAGGGCCCAGCCGAACGCAGTGGCGCGAGTCCGCTGATGGCACGCAGCGCAGCGCCAGAACCGTCACCTGGCTTACCCTGTTCGATGAGCCAGCGCGTGTCGAGCGGTTTGATGCCGACGCCAAGTCGTACAGCATCAACCTGACGTTCCATGATGGTTTGCAGCGCAAAGCGCGTGAAGTCAATGCTCGCAGTGAAACCCAGCGCTTTGTCTACGATGTATTCGATCGTCTGATGGATGAAACCCTCGCTGATGACAGCGTGGTGCACCGCGACTACGCCGAGCATAGCCGAGAGGATCTGCCTGTCCAGATCAGTGTCAACGGCATGGTGTTGGGCGAGCAGCGTTTCGATGGCCTGGACCGCATGGTCAAATCGATCACGGGTGGGCGGGTGCGCGAATTCGGTTTCAAGCCGGGCGAGATGAAACCTAGCACGGTCTTGACCCCAAGCAATCAACTGATCGAGTACCGCTATCAGCCTGAGCTCAGTGACGAACCGCAGTTGCGGCAGATCGTCGAGAAGGGGATCAAGGCCGACTACGAGTTCGACAACAAGAACGCGCGTCTGAAGCGCTGCGAGGAACTGGGGCTGGTACTGTCGCGTGAGTATTTCAGCCACGGGGAGGTCAAGAGCGAGACCCGGGAGTATGAGGGTGAAACCCATGTCATGCACTACCAGACCAGTTTGCTGGGGCGCCAGCTGGCTTACACCGACGTAGTCGGCGGGCAGCAGTCCTATGCCTACGACCGCTACGGCAGGCTGGACAAAACGACATTGGGCACGATGACGGCGAACTTCGAATACGATGGCCTTGGTCGGCTGTTCAAGACCCGGACCACGGAAGGTAGCCAATACCTTGAAACACGACTGGCATTTGACGAATTCGACAGAGAAGTGAAGCGTGAATTCGACACGGGCGCTACGCTGCAATCGCTGACCCAAGGTTACGATGCGGAAGATGCGATCGTGTGGAAGACACTGGGTGAAGGTGAAATCCTTGAAGTGTTACGCCATGAAACCTACGTATACGACATCCGTGGCCGGTTGCGCATCTATAATTGCGAGGGCCGCCTTTCTCCCGAGGACCCGTATGGCAATATCATACGGGAGCAGGTGTTCCGGTTTGATGAACTGGACAACATTACCCGGGTCAGTACGACCTATCCCGAAGGTAATAACCTGGCCAGGTACTACTTCGAGGAAGACGACCCGGCGCAACTGAGCCGCATCGAAAACAGCCATGCAGATTACCCGACCAATATCAAGCTGGAATATGACTGCGATGGCAATCTTACCTGCGACGATGCCGGGCGCAAGTTGACGTACGATGGGCTCGGGCGGCTGATCAGTGTGGAAGCCCCCCAATTGTTCGGCGAGGCGTTCGACCAACAGGGCAACCGTGTCTGGGACCAGGGTAATCGGCGATTCACGGCTGACGAGCAAGGCAATGTGATCAGGGTGGATGTGCCATCTGTAACACGCCCAATCAGTGGCGTTAGGCGCAGACAAGGGGCTGGAGGGAAGCTGTTGTCAGCCTGGCGTGAAGAAAGCGGCAGGCTCTTGTGGTGTGACACCGTACAGCGCCCTGAAACTGCAGAGTATGGGTATGATGCGTTGGACAGATTGACCAGTCAGGCATATTAATCAGACCCTTTCAAATAGTTAGAAGCCCGCCGTAACAGGCGGGTTTTTTTATGGTGCCTCGCGCAAGTTCGAGGGAGCCAGTAACCGGCAGTCCATGAATAAAATTTCTTAGGGTATGGCGCATTGTCAACTGATAAAAGTGCCAGTTGCGTGAGGGCAGTGCAGATACGAGTATGGACGAAAAGGGAGGTGGATTGTTCTGCGCCTCAATACAGCGTAAACCTTGTGCGAGGTTACACATGAACAGTGCCAAGAATTCAGGTTTCGTGCGCCACATGCGCAACGCCGGTGCACAACCCCTGGCAACGTTGGACGCCATGACGATCAAGGACGAACTGCTGGCGGTTCCAAAGGATAATACTGTGCTTGTGAAGTACCTCAGGGAGGAAGCATCGCGACTGATTATCACGATTGAAAATCCTTGGCAGATGCCGGGCCATCCTACTTTTCACGATACGCTGACGATTTTGCATGTGCAAACCGGTACAGAAATCAAGACCGCAGAGTTTTTTCGGGGAGACGAAGGAAAATTCCCCTTTGATTGCGAAGTGCCAAAGGAATTGATTGCTAAGTGGGGGGAGGGTATAAATACCTTCACTTATGAAGTTGCGCATTACCATGGGGAGCATAGTGACTCGCTAGACCTTGAACTTATTTTCGACCGTGTGCCACCCTACAATCAGACTGCACCTACAAAAATCCCGGCTATCCCTGCAGTCACGGATGCCAACAAAGGCGGCGTCAAACTCGAACTGCCCGAATATGTTGACTACCAGCCTGGTGACCGGGTTGCCTACTGGTGGGAAGCATCGATTCCTGAAGACCCGTGGGGTGTTGACCCGGTCGGTATCGCGGAAGTTGGTGCACTACCGGCACAACTGCCTGTTTCAGCCGACGTGATCGAGAGGGTGGGGGATGGCGGTGTAATGGCTGTCTACGTCTTGCTGGACAAGGCAGGCAACAACAGCCACCTGTCAGATATCACCCACATCGGCGTCGCCCTAGGGGCGCTGCCCGCAAACCTCAAGGACCCGATCGTACCGCAGGCGGCGGATGGGGGAATCTACCAGCAGGATGCCTTTGACGGGGTTATTGTGCAGGTCCCCAAGTTTGACAACTGGAAACCCACCGACCAGGTGCGGGTTATTTGGGGCGAGCAGGCCCCTTCGGAGTGGCGGCCGGTCACTGACTCGCCGGTGTTCCCACTAGCGTTCTCCATCCATGCTGACACCTTGCTTGCGGACTACGGCGCAGACGGTACAGGGGATAAATCAACTTCCGTGGCCTATGAGGTTCGTCGCGGCACTGTGCTGCAAGGTTCGAAAAACATCGTTGTGAATGTCAACCTGGAGCAAATTGGCCCTGGTAACCCTAAGTGGCCGGATCCGTTGAATCCGGGGCTGGAGAAAGTCACGATCAACGGGGAATCGGGTGGGGAGAACCACTTGGTAGATCCTGGGGACTATGAACAGCCGGCAACGCTCACACTTCTAGTCAATGCCGCGCTCAAGCAGGGTGATGTGCTGACCTTTTATTGGGGCGATGCCTATATAGAAGGTATAGATCATGAAGTTCAGGATGGCGAACCCGGAACTGAAATAACCAAAACAGTCCCGTGGGACGTTATCAAGGCGCGAGGCGACGACACCGTGCTCGTTTATTACAGAGTGCAACGCCCAGGAAACCCGAACCCGATTCGCTCGGAAGAGACCCATGTGCTGGTAGAGGCTGTGGGTATTCATCCTGTTGCACCTGATTTCCTCGGGCTTAGCGAATTGGGTTGGTTGGACTGTAGATCGATTTACGTAGGTGAAGATGACGTGGAACCGGCAGTCCGTGTGAAAGTGCCAGACCTGGCCGAGCATGGTTTGAAGGACGAGGACCACGTATTTATGCACTGGTCCGCAGTGCATGATTATACTGGCGAAGATCCTGTGGCGGGAGCTGCGTTGGATGAAGAGTTAACTTGGGGGCAGATCAAAGCACAAGGTTATATCTGGAAAGTACCATTCGAAACATACGTGAAGCAAATTTATGACCCGGAGAATAATAGGCCCGATGGTCGTGCGCGAGCGAATTATTCGTTTGTTTTGAATGAAAAAACTTACGAGTCCCCCGTTCAGGAGACGATTGCTACCATGCATAACGGCCTAACAACCTGCGACTTGAGACCTAAACCGTAGGTGGAGTGGGGTGCGTAGAAAAGTCACGGATGAAGCCAAAATGAAAATCAGAATTTTCCTACAGTTATTTCGGAACTGGACTTGTAATCTCGGGAATTCGTAGCGTCAGAACAGTTCATTTATACGAAGTATTAACGGGGTAAAATCCATGATTCCTGGACATGCAAGAATGCATCCGCTCGCCCACGCCTTACTATTGGCCTCGGCATTTTCAATGTCACAAGTCAGCCACGCGGTTACGATTGTCGATGATCAGTTGAACATTGGCCAAGATACGCCTCTTGACAGCTACCGCGTCAACCGGGGGGCGGAACTGGTTGCCGAAGGTGCCACAACCGAAAGGATCGATGTGCGTGCCGGTACGCTTCGGATGACCGACAGCACTGTCACGGGTAATGGCACTGATGCCGTTTCGTTGGTCAATGGGAATGCCATCATCTCTGGCAATTCGAAGGTTGTCAGCGACCGCGTCGGTTTGCGTTTGCAGCGTAGCGATCTCGAGGGGTCCACGGCGACAGTGGTCAACAGCCATGTGGAGGGGGGGCAAGGCGGTGCGCTGCTGTCGGCGAATTCTACCTTGAACCTGGAGGGCAGCACCTTGGTCGGAGATGGCACATCCAGTGCCGCCACGTTGTTTGGCAACGCCGCGCTAAATGCCCAAGGCAGCACCTTGACGGGGGCAGGCAGTGGCTTGGAGATAATCAGTGACAGTGCATTCACGGAACCCGCCAAGGTCACCCTGGTGGGCAGCACAGTGGAGGGCAAGGATGGCTCGGCGATTGTCGTCGGCGACTATCCTGGCAGGCCAGCGAAGGCCGCTGTCCAGGTAGGGCCCGGTTCGAGTCTGGTGGGCAGCAATGGCATCCTGCTGGAGGTGCTGGGCAACTCGGCAGCGACGATGGCTGTCGAGGGCAGTGCGTTGGTCGGCGATGTGAAGGTGGAAGCGGGCTCCAGTGCGAGCATCAGCCTCGACAAAGACGCAAGCCTGACCGGGCGCCTGGAAAACGTCGAGTCATTGTCCGTGGCCAACCGGGCGCGCTGGAATATGGTCGAAGACAGC
The DNA here is from genome assembly GCF_017875165.1 of Pseudomonas sp. PvP089. NCBI lineage: Bacteria > Pseudomonadati > Pseudomonadota > Gammaproteobacteria > Pseudomonadales > Pseudomonadaceae > Pseudomonas > Pseudomonas sp. PvP089. Next base: position 4,786,117 of record NZ_JAGGME010000001.1, on the reverse strand, counting down.
ACCGTTGGCAGCCTGGCCCTGAATGCAGGCTCGGTACGTTTTGGCGAAGCCGATCAGTACCAGCGCCTGACGGTTGGGGAGTTGAGTGGCAATGGCACCTTCATCATGGATGCCGATTTCAGCACCGGGCAAACTGACTTTCTTGAAGTGACCGGCTCTGCCACGGGTGCTCACAGCCTGCTGGTTGGCAGCAGCGGCGCGGATCCGCTGGAGGCAAGCCAGCTTCACCTGGTTCATGCTGGCAGTGGTGATGCACAGTTTTCGCTCCTCAACGGCTCGGTCGACCTTGGCGCGTTCTCCTATGAACTGGCGCAGCGGGGTAACGACTGGTTCCTGGATGGTTCGAGGAAGATCATCAGCCCGGGCACGGCGTCGGTGCTGGCCTTGTTCAACACCGCCCCTACTGTCTGGTATGGCGAACTCACCACGCTGCGTAGCCGTATGGGTGAATTGCGCCAGGATGAAGGCAAGGCGGGTGGCTGGGTCCGGGCATACGGCAACAAATTCAATGTATCGACCACAGCCGGCAGCGGCTATCAACAGGTCCAGCAAGGGTTCTCCATCGGTGCCGATGCCCCGCTGCCGGTGGGTGATGGGCAGTGGCTGGTCGGGGTCATGGCGGGCCATAGCAGTTCGGACCTGAACCTTGATCGCGGGGCTTCGGCCGACGTGAAAAGCTATTACCTGGGGCTTTACAGCACGTGGCTGGATGCCGCGAGCGGGTATTACTTCGACGGTGTCGTCAAACTCAACCGGTTTGACAACTCCTCCGAGGTGACCCTCAGTGATGGCAAGCGTACCAAGGGTGATTACGACAACCTCGGGCTGGGCGTGTCTGCCGAGTTCGGCCGCCATGTCGAACTGGGCAATGGCTATTTCGTCGAGCCCTACACCCAATGGTCGGCCGTCAGTATCGAAGGCAAGGATTACCAGCTGGATAACGGCCTGCGGGCAAATGGCGACGATACCCGCTCGCTGCTGGGCAAAGTCGGCGCTACCGTGGGCCGTACCTACGACCTTGGCCAAGGGCGCTTCGCTCAGCCATACGTGCGCCTGGCATACGCTCATGAGTTCGTCAACAGTAACGACGTCAAAGTCAATGACAACCGTTTCGACAACGACCTGTCCGGCTCACGTGGTGAACTTGGGGCGGGGCTGGCGATATCACTTAACGAGCGGCTGCAACTGCATGCCGATTTCGACTACAGCAATGGTGAACACATTGAACAGCCCTGGGGGGCGAATGTCGGGGTGCGCTACAGCTGGTGAGGCATTAGTACAGGGTAGGCATTGGGCCTACCCTTTTTTTTCGCCATTGAGCCAGGAGACCGCTATGGATAATGCAGACATCGTTCGAGTGAGGGTCGCCAATGCCCTGCCGGCGCCCACCGCCCCCGCTGCTCTGCCGAACATCCCGGGGGGTGTACCGAACCTGATGCCCATCAAGGCATTGGCCGACCCTGTGCGTCTCGAGTTCACGTTGTGGCAGCATTCCAGGCCGACGCCGACGGAACCCGAGTCGGTCGAAATTTTCTGTGAGGGTGTCAAGGTAGGCGACAGGAGATGGACTCAGCCATTACCAGAAAGTGAACGTTTCGTGGAAATCACGCCCGACTGCTTCAGCGAAGGCACGTTGCAGTTTCACTATGTGGGGCATGTCTATAACGCCAGCGAACTGCGTTCAGATGACCTCACACTGACAGTCGACAAGACCCCGCCGGTGCTGGGCGCCAACAATGGGCGTTTGCAGTTTCCCGAACTGGGTGACAGCGACCTGACGGAAGATTTCCTGCTCACCCACGGTAATCGTCTGCTGGCCCTGATGCCTGACTACCAGGGCGCAGCGCCGGGGGATGTCATCATCTATTACTGGGACAGCGAACCGTTTGAAAACAACGAGGTCGACCGTTGGGTGCTCACCCGCGAGGACCTTGCAAAACCTTTGGAGTTTGCCTACACAGGCGAAGTGATCGTTGATCGAGGGGATGGGATGCGTTATGCGCAGTACCTCATCGAGGATCGCGCTGGTAATGCCAGCCAGGTCGCGACGCCATCGGTTCTGGAGGTCGCTGCGCAGCCGGCGCCGCGTGTACTGCCGGCTTTGGAAGTGCCGTTGTTGGGCCAGTCGGCCGAGCTGGAGCTGAGAAAGCTCAACGCCGCGCTTGATGTGAGCATTCCGCAGGCTGCGGTCATAAAACCGGGTGAGGCCTTCGAGTTGCTCTGGGGCGACGAGGAGTGCTTCGGCGCCTGGCGTGAGGAAGGTGTCCCAGGAAAGAACGATTACGCCGTTCCGTTGCGTAATGTGGTGGCCATGGCCAGCAAGCAAGCACAGTTGTACTACCGGGTGCTGGTGGGTGACGAGCCACTGCCTTCAGATACACGCAGTGTCAAAGTGACCCCTACTCCAACGGCCAATATGCCTACGCCACAGCTCGGCGGACGCTCAGGAGGCAACCTGGACGTAGGAGGGTTGACCTCGGATCCTTTGGTCACGCTGGGAACGTGGTTGCACATCAGCGTCGATCAACGGGTATCGCTCCAGGCAGAGGGATTATCCCGCAACGGCCAGGTACTCCACCCTATTCTGGTCAATTACAAGTTGTCTGAAACCGATGTGGCCGAAGGTATCGGTAGCGGCGTGCCAGTGCCTATTCCGCTGTCATACCTCCGCCAGTTGGTTCCCGGCTCACAGCTGGAGGTCACCGCCAAGCTCAGCTACGACAATGGTACAACCTGGCCACTACTGCCCAACTTTGGCAGGCTCTGGATGAACATACTATGAATGGCCGCGTTACTGGACCGCGACGGGCAGAGGCACCGTGATGGCTGGCGTGATCCCGCCGTAATCATTGTACGCATTGAGCGTCAATGAAAGGTCGTCCGACTCCGTGGTGCTGGCAAGCGTGTAGGTTTGGCGCCCGAACGGCGCTACCATTTCGCGCCCTTTGAGCGGTTCTGTCTTGCCCTTGCCCTTGACTTCGAGCATGCCGAACGTGAAGTGGAACGGCGAGGGGTTGTCGACCACCAGGCGCAGTTGGCCCTCGAGGCGCTGCACTGACCACTTCAGGTCTTTGAGGTGGGTTTGCGGGTTGCCTTTGAGCTGGCTCGGCCGGTAAAACAGCTTGATCCGGGTGCGCAAGGCGATGTTGAGGGTATTACGCTCATTGGCCTCGGCCTGGGGGATTTCTTGCAGGTTGAAGAAAAACAGCGACTCGCGATCTTGCGGCAGGTCATTGGGCAGGCGGTTGATCTGTACCGACTGCTCATCGCCCGGTTGTATGCGGAACAGGGCGGGAGAGGCGATCAACGGCACGGCCGTGGTGGTGTCGTCCGTTTCGGTGTTGACCCACGCTTGCGCCGCGTAGGTTTTCGTACTGGGATTGCCGACTGTGACGGAGCTACTGTTCTTGTCGCTTTCGTGGATGATGCGGCTGTTGCTGAGTGTTAGAGCTGCGTGAGCGCTGTTCAGGCAGCCGAGCAACGCGAACAGACAGGCGGCAGAGCGCAGCCGGGGAGAAGTGAATGACATTGTGTAAGCCTGGCGGTTGAGAGCAAGGACCGGGTGCTGGCGCACCCGGCGTGCTGCGTTATGGAAGGTTAACGACGAAATTCACGTTGGCGAGCGCAGACCCTTCCTTGACCGGTGTGCTGATGGCCTCGTAATGGGCGGAGAACAGCATGAGCGTGGGAGCAAGTTCGTCCAGCAGGTACCTCGCCGAGGTTTCTCCCGGGGCGAGGCGGGTATCGGTCTTGTCGCGGATCGAGATGGCGAGATCCGGGGTCGAGGTATCGCCAGCCACGAGTGGGAACAGGTCGTTTGCTGGGCCAACAGGGCTGCCTACGGCATTAAAAGTGACATCCACTTCCGTGCCGCTAGGGATACTGCACTCACTGTTGGGTGTGATCTTGAGGGCAAACTGACGAGGCTCGGTCTTATCGCCGACGTTTTTGAAGTGGCTTGTGTATGGATGGCCCAGTTCAACGCGGGCAGGGACGCCGGAGTCGGGGTCAACCACCTCGATGGGGCATGGGCCCCCATCGGTCACTGCGCCATAGAAATTGATAGTGCCTGTTGCCGGTGCTGCCATGGCGGCAGTGCTGGCGAACGCCAGTGCCAGAGGGATGATGGCTATCTTCATTGATGTGCTTCCTACGCTGTTGGTTGGCGTGCGCCAAACGCACGGCACTTTCTGTATTTATCCAGTGCGCCGTACAGGGTAGGGATGGTGATTGCTTGGGGCTGTAGGTCGAGTCATGCAAACCGATGGGCATTTTCGACAGACCCCTACCACTAGCAGGGGCCCCCGGTCATTGGTTCTGGCTGTTACCTGACAGGCTAAGCAGTTGCTTGTGCTGGTGCCAGTCGAAAGGTTCGCCGCGTTCACCGGCTTCGTAGCGCAGTTCCTCAAGTTGTTGATACAGCGCGAGTTCCTCGTCGGGCATGTAGTGCAGGCAGTCGCCACCGAAGAACCACAACAGGTCGCGTGGCACCAAGTGGGCAATTTGAGGGTAGCGCTGGACTACCTGGCAGAGCAGGTCTTGGCCCAGATACTGGCTTTCCAGCGGGTCTTGCGGCAGCAGGGTGAGCATTTCGTCGAAGCGTTCGAGGAACAGGCCGTGGCTCTCCTGCGGTACCTGCTCGGCTTCACCCAGTGCCACCAGGATAGTGCGCAGGTGGTTCAGCAGTTGCAGGTGGTATTCCAGATGTGGGTTGGCCATAAGGCGGTCCTCGGGGTGTAAAAAACGAGGTTGAAGTATACGCGTGACCGACGAGCAGGGGCACGTACTGATAGTTTTGCCAGTTGTAGGGCTCAGCGAGGCGGGTCTAGTGTTCGCTTACACCTGACCTGGGAGAGCGAGCATGGCGATGGATAACGAACACAACCAATCGTCCTCTGAACTGAATGGGTGGGACGGGCTGATCATGGTCAGCGTAAACCAACTGAACACTGCGTTGGCTAAAGCACACGAGCAAACTGATTCTCAGCCCTTGATGCTTGAAACGATCATTACCCCTGGCCAGACCTGGTTCAGGTCCTACGGCGTAGTGGGGGCTCCTTTGCTTGCTGTGGGTAGCACTGCGGGTTCAGCGGCTTCTGCATCGTTGTCCCGTGTGCTCTCGGAAGCTGTCGAATTGATCATGAGCAAGAATTCGGGTGTGCCCGTCAGAAGCGTCATGCAGGTCAGTAAACCCAGCCGTGACGCGCTATTGCGGGCGGATTTCCTCCTGGCTGAACGTGAGGGCACCTATCGGCCGGACGGGCTAGTGGTGCTTAGCGACGTGCCTGCTGCTGATTACCACCTGATTCGAGATGGCCAGGACGATACGCTTATGGCTGCCAGATATGCGCAGGCGCTGCGTAGTATCAATGATTCCCTCATGAGTTTGGGTAGGCAACAGTACAACTCGCCACTGTTTGCCAATGCTTCGTTCAAACTCACCGTCGTCAAGCCAATTATTTATAGTGAAGAGCTCGTACTGTATTTTTCGTTTTCGCAAGCAATACGCGACACGTTGCGATCTGCTGTACCAACGACTCCAGTTCATCGGGTCGAACACGATAAAAACCACTCATTCATGGTCCAGGTGCGCATGGCCACGAAGCGCGTTCCCGGGGACGCAGAAAGCGAGTGGCTACTGAACCTGCCTTATATCATCTATCCCTATCAGACGCTCAGGGCAGGGCAGTGGCAGCCCATTTCAGAAGAGATCTACCAGATGATCTTCTTGCCAAGGCTGTCTTTACCGGATGCGATCACAGTACGTGCTGAACCGCTGGATGTAATAAAGGACATCAATCCGATCATCACGGTGGTTCAGCGCGGATCGGTGCGTTACCCCATGCAGGTGGCAATGACTCACCCCGCAGGCGTCTCTTTGATAGGAGACGTCCGCGGTACTTTGCAGCGCGAGGCTGGGGTATGGTTCTATAAATCGCCACCCGTCCTGCCAGCATCGAGTGTGACGCCTGACGACGACAGTAAAACCGTACCCTTGGCCGTCTTGAAGGCAGGCGATCTGGTCCCGGTCAATATTGACATCGCACAAATTGATGGCGGTGGGGCGTCAGCTTCCGCCGCTTTTCTTATCTTCAACATGACACCCACTCATTTCTTACGCTTGGGGAAGGTCCAGGGGAAGCTGCAGCTGTCACTGTGTTTCATCAACAAAAACGATGTCGAGGAGGTTGTCGACCCCGCAGATATTGAGTGGACGGTGTTGGCGGGCAACGGCTCGGTTTCTCAAGAGGGCCTGTACACCCCTGGTACGGATTTGCGTGGCTGTTCGGCTATTTTGGCCGTCGAGTCGGATAACCGTAGATGGTACTGGGCGGTCGCCGTGTTGCCGCCGCTAGCTGTCGATCAGTTGGTGGATCTGCAATGAGCCACACCAATGCGCGCCCCCGGCGTTGCCGGGAGCGCGTGAAGTGTGCAGTCAGCGCACTTGGCCTTTGGTTGGTAGCAGCGTTTGTGGGTCGAAGGCATCCACATCGATCACCAGTCTTCGCGCGGCTTCCAACGCTTGCAGCCGCTGGCACTCGCTCTGCTGAAGGATGCCCGCCTCAACTGCCGCGTCGATTGACGATTGCCCATGTCGAGGCTTCACTTTGCCGTCCTTCAGCGCCTGATGCAGTTCCTTGCGCGCGGGCGCTGTTTCATCCAGCAAATCGCTTGCCCGTTGCAGCTGCGCCACCGGGTCGCCTTTGGCCTGCGGCCTGAAGCAGCCCGCCAGCAGCTCTTCCAGCGCCGGATCGCCCTTGCTGCGCCCTATCAGGGCCGCGATCTCGGCATCCAGTTCGTCGCTTGGCCCGGTGTGGCGGCGGCCGAAGGGGAAAACCAGCAGGCGTAGTGCGCAGCCAACGAAACGGTTAGGAAAATTGTCGAGCAGCTGATCAAGAGCTTTTTCCGCCTGGCCCAGGCTTTCTTCCATGGCCCAGCGCAGCAAGGGTTGCATATGCTCGGGTGAGCCCAGGTCGTGATAGCGCTTGAGCGCGGCGCTGGACAGGTACAGGTAGCTGAGCACATCGCCCAGGCGCGCGCTAAGGCGTTCGCGGCGCTTGAGCGCACCGCCCAGCAGCATCATCGACAGGTCAGCCAGCAGGGCGAAGGCGGCGGCCTGACGGTTGAGGGCACGGAAGTAACCTTGGCTCAAGGCATCCCCAGGTACTGGCTCGAAGTGCCCAAGGCCCAGGTTGAACACCAGCGTGCTGGCGGCATTGCCGGCTGCGAACATGATGTGTTTCATCAGCAGGTCGTCGAACGCTATCAGTGCCTGCTCCCGGTCTTCGCGCCCGGCCAAGGCCATTTCCTTCAGCACGAATGGATGGCAGCGGATGGCACCCTGGCCGAAGATCATCAGGTTGCGCGAGAGAATGTTCGCGCCCTCGACCGTGATGAAGATCGGCGCCCCTTGCCAGTTGCGACCCAGGTAATTGTTGGGGCCCATGATGATGCCTTTGCCGCCGTGCACGTCCATGGCGTGCTGAATGCATTCGCGGCCACGTTCGGTAAGGTGGTACTTGAGGATTGCCGACAGCACCGAAGGCTTCTCGCCCAGGTCCACGGCCTTGGCGGTCAGCAGGCGAGCGCTGTCCATCAACCAGGCGTTGCCGCCAATGCGTGCCAGCGATTCCTGGATACCCTCGAAGGCCGCCAGCGGCACGTTGAACTGCTCGCGTATGTTCGCGTACTGGCCAGTGACCAGGCTGGTGTACTTGGCCGCACCAGTGCCGACCGCTGGTAGGGAAATGGAGCGCCCTACCGACAGGCAGTTCATCAGCATCATCCAGCCCTTGCCGAGCATGGCTTGGCCGCCTATCAGCATGTCCAGCGGCACGAACACGTCCTTGCCGCTGTTGGGGCCGTTCATGAAGGCCGCGCCCAGCGGCAGGTGGCGTTTGCCGATCTCGACACCGGGGGTGTCGGTGGGGATCAGGGCCAGGCTGATACCCAGTTCCTCCTGCTCGCCCAGCAAGTGGTCCGGGTCGTAGGCCTTGAATGCCAGGCCCAGCAAGGTCGCGACCGGGCCCAGGGTGATGTAGCGCTTTTCCCAGTTCAGGCGCAGGCCCAGCACTTCTTCGCCGCACCATTGGCCCTTGCAGATGATGCCGGTGTCGGGCATGGCGCCCGCGTCGGACCCGGCCAGGGGGCCGGTGAGTGCGAAGCAGGGGATCTCATCGCCGCGGGCCAGGCGTGGCAGGTAGTGGTTGCGTTGTTCATCGGTGCCGTAATGCAGCAGCAGTTCGGCCGGGCCGAGGGAGTTGGGCACCATGACCGTGGAGGCCAGGTCGCCACTGCGTGTGGCCAGTTTCATCGCAACCTGCGAGTGCGCGTAGGCAGAGAAGCCCTTGCCACCGTATTCCTTGGGAATGATCAGGGCGAAGAAGCCGTTCTCCTTGATATGCTGCCAGGCTTCGGGCGGCAGGTCCAGGTCCTGGCCGATCTGCCAGTCGCTGACCATGGCGCACAGTGCTTCCGTAGGCCCATCGATGAACGCCTGCTCTTCTTCGGTCAGCTTTGGTGCCGGGTAGGCCAGCAGGGTGCGCCAGTCTGGGCGGCCGCTGAACAGTTCACCGTCCCACCAGACCGTGCCAGCATCGATGGCTTCGCGCTCGGTTTGCGACATGGGTGGCAGGGTGCGCTGGAACCAGCGGAACACCGGAGCGGTAAACACTTTGCGCCGCCACTCCGGCAGTGCCACCAAAGCGATCTTCAGGGCCAGCACCACCCAGATCAGGGCCAGTAGCCAGCCAGGGGCACTGCTGAAAATGCCCATCAGCAGCACATAGGCCGCCATGATGCCGAGAATCTGCAAGGGCGCCAGGCGCCGGTGCGTGAGGTACGCCGCGCCGATCACCAGCACTACCAACCACAACAGCAACATAATCGGTCCTCCTTGGAACCAAGGGCTTGAGCCGTCCCAGACAGCTTAGACGCAATGCTGTGAACGGCAGCTTCAGAACAGTGACAGGGTGTGGCGGTGGGAGTTTCAGTTCATTTGTTCGTGAGTGCCGGCCTCTTTGCAGGCATACCCGCTCTCATTGAACAACGTATTGATTGTGGGAGCGGGCTTGCCCCGCGAAGAGGCCGGTACAGGCGGCGAAGGTCTGGAGTAGACTGCACGATCTCCGCATTCATAAGGACGTTGCCATGCTGAAGATCTGGGGCCGCAAGAATTCGAGCAATGTGCGCAAGGCGCTGTGGATCGCCCACGAGTTGGGCCTGGATTTCGAGTCCATCGACGCCGGCGGCGCTTTCGGTGTGGTCAACGAACCGCATTACCGCGCCCTCAACCCCAACGGCCTGGTGCCCATGCTCGAAGATGGCGACCTGGTGCTGTGGGAATCCAATACCATCGTCCGCTACTTGTGCGCCGAATACGGCGCGGAGCAGGGCTGGTACCTGGACGACCCGCGCCAGCGCGCCCTGGCCGACAAGTGGATGGACTGGACAACCTCGTCACTCGCCACCCCGTTCCGCCCGCTGTTCTGGGGCCTGCTGCGCACGCCTGAAGACCAGCGCGACTGGGTGGCGATCAACGCCGCGCACAAGCAATGTGCCCAGTTGCTGGCCATTGCTGACGAAACCCTGGCCAAACAACCTTACCTGTCCGGTGACCAGATCGGCATGGGCGACATCCCACTGGGTAGCTTTGTCTATGCCTGGTTTGAAATGCCCATCGAGCGCCCGGCCATGCGCCACCTCGAAGCCTGGTACCAACGTCTGAAACAGCGCCCGGCCTACCAGGCGGCAGTGATGACTGCACTGACCTGAACCTGCTTCGATAGTCATTATCAATAGATGTGACTGTACTTGTGCGGCATGGCCTTGCACCATGGCCGCACTCACTGCGCCAGTGACTTCGCCTGGCGTGTCCTGAACCATTCTTTATTCGGTACGTGACCCGCTATGAGTTCTGCCCTGTCCATCCGACAGCTGACCAAGACCTACGGTAATGGCTTCCAGGCCCTCAAGGGCATCGACCTGGATGTTGCCGAAGGTGACTTCTTCGCCTTGCTTGGCCCCAACGGCGCCGGCAAATCCACCACCATCGGCATCCTCTCGACCTTGGTCAACAAGACCAGCGGTACGGTCAACGTCTTCGGCCATGACCTGGACCGTGAGCCGGCGGCGCTCAAGCGCTGCCTGGGTGTGGTGCCGCAGGAATTCAACTTCAACCAGTTCGAGAAAACCTTCGACATCGTCGTGACCCAGGCCGGCTACTACGGCATCCCGCCGAAGCTGGCCAAGGAACGCGCCGAGCAGTACCTGACCCAGCTCGGCCTGTGGGACAAACGCGATGTGCAGTCGCGCTCGTTGTCGGGCGGGATGAAGCGCCGGTTGATGATTGCCCGTGCACTGATCCACGAGCCGCGCCTGCTGATCCTCGACGAGCCGACCGCCGGGGTAGACATCGAGTTGCGCCGCTCGATGTGGAGCTTTCTCACCGAGCTCAACCAGAAGGGCATCACCATCATCCTGACTACCCACTACCTGGAAGAAGCCGAGCAGCTGTGCCGTAACATCGGCATCATCGACCACGGCACCATCGTCGAGAACACCAGCATGCGCAAGCTGCTGGGCAAGCTGCATGTCGAGACCTTCGTCCTCGACCTCAGGCAGGACCTGGCCCAGGCGCCGGCCCTGCAGGGCTACCCATGCCGCCTGCTGACGCCGCACACCCTTGAAGTGCAGGTGGACAAGGACATTGGCATTACCGCGCTGTTCGGCCAGCTGGCGCTGCAGAACATCGAGGTGCAGAGCCTGCGCAACAAGACCAACCGACTTGAGGAGCTGTTTGTGTCCCTGGTGGAAAAAAACCTGTCGAAGGTGGCCGTATGAGTGTGGAACTGCGCACCAACTGGGTCGCCCTGAACACCATCGTCTACCGCGAGGTGCGGCGCTTCTTGCGCATCTGGCCGCAAACCTTGCTGCCGCCTGCCATCACCATGGTCCTGTACTTCGTCATCTTCGGTAACCTGATCGGCCGGCAGATCGGCGATATGGGTGGCTTCACCTACATGCAGTACATCGTGCCGGGGCTGATCATGATGTCGGTGATTACCAACTCTTACGGCAACGTGGTGTCGAGCTTCTTCGGCAGCAAGTTCCAGCGCTCGATCGAAGAGCTGATGGTGTCGCCGGTGTCGCCGCACACCATTCTCGTCGGCTATGTGCTGGGGGGCGTGCTGCGCGGCCTGGCGGTCGGTGTGATCGTGACCATCCTGTCGATGTTCTTTACCGACCTGCAGGTGCACCACCTGGGCGTGACCGTGGTCGTGGTGCTGCTGACGGCCACCATCTTCTCGCTGCTGGGGTTCGTCAACGCCGTGTTTGCACGCAACTTCGACGATATCTCGATTATCCCGACCTTTGTGCTGACGCCGCTGACCTACCTGGGCGGGGTGTTCTACTCGATCAACCTGTTACCGCCATTCTGGCAGACCGTATCGCTGGCAAACCCGGTGCTGCACATGGTCAACTCGTTCCGCTACGGCATCCTAGGGGTGTCGGATATCAGCATTGGCACGGCGATCACCTTCATGCTGGTCGCCACCGCTGTGCTCTACGCGTTGTGCATCCGGCTGCTGGTCAGCGGCCGCGGCATGCGTGCATGAGCAACGGAGCTTGCGCCGGCGCCACTGCCGGCCAATCCACCAGCGCCAGTACAGCAGGGTGGTGAAGTAGGCGACGATGCCCAGCACCACCCCGCACACCACCGAACCCAGCAGGAACGGCTGCCACACGGTGGCAAGCTGGTCGGTGATCCACTCGAAGGTCAATTCGTCGGGCAAGGTGCGCGGCGGCACCTGCATCAGCCAGGCGCCGGTCATGTAGGTGACGAAGAACACCGGCGGCATGGTCAGCGGGTTGGTCAGCCACACCAGGCTGACGGCGATCGGCAGGTTGCCGCGTACCGGGATTGCCAGCGCCGCCGCCAGCAGCATCTGCATGGGGATGGGAATCAGCGCCGCGAACAGGCCCACCCCCATGGCCCGCGCCACCGAGTGGCGGTTCAGGTGCCAGAGGTTGGGGTCGTGCAGCAGCTTGCCGAAAAAGCGTAAGGACTTGTGTTCCCGAATGCTGGTCGGGTCCGGCATGTAGCGTTTGAAAAGTCGGCGCGGCATGTAGGCTCCCGGAGCGTTGACCCGGGCAGTATGCCTTTAATCCTGCTCGGCCTCGTTTAGAGTTTGTGACAATTGTTGAGCAAGCGTTGCCGGCAATTGAGCTATGCCTCAGGGGGTGATTTACCTTCTGGAGCTCTACCTCATGCGCACAGGGATGTTTGCGCTCGCGCTCGGGCTGTTGTGCCCGGGCTTTTTCCCCGCATTGCCATCGGTCGGATGGTTGATAACGCTGGCTGCCTGCGCGGCCGTCAGCGTGTTTACCCGCGTTTGGCCATTGGGCTGTTTTGTGCTGGGGCTGTGTTGGGCGTGCTGGTCTGCCCAGCAGGCCCTTGACGATCGCCTGGCTGCCGGCCTGGACGGCCGCACCTTGTGGCTGGAGGGGCGGGTGGTCGGCCTGCCAGCGCGAACTGCGCAGGGGGTGCGCTTCGAGCTGGAGGCGGCACGCTCGCGGCGGGCCGAACTGCCGCAACGGCTGCAACTGAGCTGGTTCGATGGGCCGCCGCTGCGGGCGGGCGAGCAGTGGCGGCTGGCGGTGACCTTGCAGCGCCCGGCCGGGCTGCTCAACCCACATGGGCCCGACCGGGAGGCGCAACTGCTGGCGCGGCGGGTGGGCGCCACCGGTACGGTAAAAGCCGGGCAGCTACTGGCGCCGGTAAGCGGTGGTTGGCGCGATGCGCTGCGTCAGCGCTTGCTGGTGGTCCAAGCCAATGGCCGGCAGGCCGCATTGGTGGCACTGGTGCTGGGTGACGGCGCTGGCCTGGCCCGGGAGGACTGGCAGACGTTGCAGGCCACCGGTACGGTGCACTTGCTGGTTATTTCTGGCCAGCACATCGGCCTCGTGGCCGGTCTGCTGTACGGCCTGGTGGCCGGGCTGGCGCGTTGGGGGCTGTGGCCCGCCCGGTTGCCGTGGCTGCCCTGTGCCTGTGCCCTGGCCATGGCGGCGGCGTTGGCCTACGGCTGGCTGGCCGGTGCGGGTGTACCGGTGCAGCGTGCCTGCCTGATGCTGGCGGTAGTGCTGTTGTGGCGCCTGCGTTTTCGCCACCTCGGCGCAATGCTGCCGCTATTGCTGGCGCTGGTCGCGGTGCTGCTGGTCGAACCCTTGGCGGCGCTGCTGCCTGGGTTCTGGCTGTCGTTTGCCGCAGTGGCCACGCTCATCTACTGCTTCAGCGGCCGTTTGGGCGGTTGGCGGCCCTGGCAGGCCTGGACGCGGGCGCAATGGGTGATCGCCATCGGCTTGCTGCCGGTGTTGCTGGCCACAGGTTTACCGGTGAGTCTGAGTGCGCCGCTGGCCAATCTTGTCGCGGTGCCATGGGTTAGCCTGGCGGTGTTGCCGTTGGCGTTGCTGGGGGCGTTGCTGCTGCCGCTGGGTGGGGTAGGGGAAGCGTTGCTGTGGCTGGCGGGTGGCCTGCTGGATGGGCTGTTCCGGCTGTTGGCGTTGGTGGCGCATCAGCGCCCGGCGTGGCTGGCCCCGGCCTTGCCGTTGTGGGCCTGGCTGCTGGTATTGCTGGGTGCGCTGCTGGTGCTGCTGCCTCGTGGCGTGCCTTTGCGCGGGTTGGGTGGGGTCATGTTGTTGGCACTGTGGGTGCCCAGGGAGCCGGTGCCGCTCGGCCAGGTCGAGGTCTGGCAGCTAGACGTTGGCCAAGGGCTGGCGGTGCTGTTGCGTACCCGGCATTACAACCTGCTGTACGACGCCGGGCCGGCCAGAGGGGAGACCGACCTGGGCGAGCGGGTGGTGCTCCCGACCTTGAGCAAGCTGGGGGTGGGCAGCCTGGACTTGATGGTCATCAGCCATGCGCATGCCGACCATGCGGGCGGTGCTGCGGCCATACAGCGTGGGCTGTCGGTCAGGCGGCTGATCGGTGGGGAAGCGCTGGATGATGTGCCGTTGCAGCCTTGTGCCAGTGGCGAACAATGGAACTGGGATGGCGTGCGCTTTTCGCTATGGCGCTGGGCGGACGGGCAGAGTAGCAATGACCGTTCCTGTGTCTTGCTGGTAGAGGCGCAGGGTGAGCGCTTGCTGCTGGCGGGGGATATGGAAGCTGCGGCCGAACGGGCCTGGCTGGCAGACACAGAAATGCCGCGTATCGACTGGTTGCAGGCACCGCATCATGGCAGCCGCAGTTCGTCCACCGAGGCGTTCATCCGGGCTAGTGCGCCGCGCGGGGTATTGATTTCGCGAGGGCGTAACAACAGCTTCGGGCACCCGCATGTGCAGGTGATGGAGCGTTATCAGCGGCATGGTCTGGCGGTGCATGACACGGCGGTGGAGGGGGCGTTGCGGTTGGTGTTGGGGCGGCATGGGGAGGTTGAGGGGATGAGGGGGCAGCGGCGGTTTTGGCGGGTTCGAGCTGAGTGAGGGGGAGGCAGGCAGGTGCATGCCATGGTATTTTCAGCGCCTGTGAGATCGAGCGCCGCCCGCGCGGCGCTCGATCGCCCAGGCACCACACTTGTAACGGAGTACGCTTCTCAGCCCGGCACGCCAATTCCCTGACCTTCGGCAGATGAGCCCTCGGGCGGTCCTATGGTAGAGTGGCGGCCTTTTTGCGAAGGGGCGTTTACTGTGTGGGAATTGGTCAAGTCCGGTGGTTGGATGATGCTGCCGATCATTCTGAGTTCCATCGCTGCCATGGCTATCGTCGTCGAGCGCCTGTGGACCCTGCGCGCCAGTCGCGTCACCCCGCCGCACCTGCTCGGTCAGGTATGGATGTGGATCAAGGACAAGCAACTGACCAGTGACAAGCTCAAGGCCTTGCGCGCCGATTCGCCATTGGGCGAAATCCTTGCTGCTGGCCTGGCCAACTCGCGTCATGGCCGCGAAATCATGAAAGAGTGCATCGAGGAAGCCGCCTCGCGCGTCATTCACGAACTGGAGCGCTACATCAGCACGCTCGGCACCATCGCCGCCATGGCGCCGCTGCTGGGCCTGCTGGGCACCGTGCTGGGCATGATCGACATCTTCAGCGCCTTCATGGGCTCGCAAATGACCGCCAATGCGGCCGTGCTGGCCGGTGGTATCTCCAAGGCCCTGGTCACCACTGCGGCCGGCCTCATGGTCGGCATCCCGGCAGTGTTCTTCCACCGCTTCCTGCTGCGCCGCATCGATGAGCTGGTGGTGGGCATGGAACAGGAGGCGATCAAGCTGGTGGAAGTGATCCAGGGCGACCGTGAAGTGGAAGTGGCCGGAGGCAAGGCGTGAAGTTCCGGCGCAATCGTCAGCGGGAGAACGTCGACATCAACCTGGCGTCGTTGATCGATGTGGTGTTCGTCCTGCTGCTGTTCTTCGTGGTCACCACTACCTTTACCCGCGAGACACAACTGCGTGTCGAGCTGCCCGAAGCTGCCAGCGCCGAGAAGGCGCCAGCCGACCAGGACAAGCTGGTGGAAATCACCATCAGCGCCGAAGGCGTGTATTCGGTGAACAACCACCTGCTGCCCAAGAGCGACCTGGCCACCTTGAGCGAGGCCATCGAGCGTGAGTCGGGCGGTGACAACACGCTCCCGCTGGCCATCAGCGCCGACGGCAAGACCCCGCACCAGGCTGTGGTCACCGCAATGGATGCCGCCGGCAAGCTCGGTTTCAGCCAGTTGCGCATGACCACCGTCGAGGCGGCACAGGGCACGCCTTGATGCCTTTCGCCGACGGTTTGCTCGCCGCCTGGTACGCCGGGCACCCCGCCCTGGCGCTATTACGCCCGCTGGAGGCGTTGTACCGCCGCGTGGTCACCCGCAAGCGGGCACGTTTTCTCAGTGGCGAAAGTGCCAGTTACCGGGCGCCAGTGCCGGTCATCGTGGTGGGCAACATCACCGTGGGCGGCACCGGCAAGACGCCGATGATCCTCTGGCTGATCGAACACTGCCGCCAACAGGGGCTGAAGGTGGGTGTGGTCAGCCGTGGGTATGGTGCCAAGCCACCACAGCTGCCTTGGCGGGTGCAGGCCGACCAGCCGGCCGAACAGGCGGGCGACGAACCGCTGCTGATCGTGCAGCGCACCGGCGTGCCGCTGATGATCGACCCTGACCGTTCCCGCGCCGTGCAGGCGTTGCTGGCCAGCGAACCGCTCGACCTGATCCTGTGCGACGACGGCATGCAGCACTATCGCCTGGCCCGCGACCTGGAGCTGGTGCTGATCGATGCCGCCCGCGGCCTGGGCAATGGCCGCTGCCTGCCTGCCGGCCCGTTGCGCGAGCCCGTCGAGCGCCTGCAAGGCGCCGACGCGGTGCTGTTCAATGGTGCCAGTGCCGACCGCGCCGATGGTTTTGGCTTCTGCCTGCAACCGTCCGCACTGGTCAACGTGCGCAGCGGCGAACGTCGTACCCTCGACCATTTCCCACCAGGCCAGCGCCTGCACGCGGTGGCCGGTATTGGCAACCCGCAACGTTTCTTCAATACCCTGCTGGGGCTAAACTGGCAGCCGGTGCCGCATCCCTTCGCCGACCATGCGCAGTTCAGCGCCCGGAGCCTGGCTTTCAGCCCGCCGCTGCCGCTGGTGATGACCGAGAAGGATGCGGTGAAATGCCGAGCCTTCGCCGCTGACGACTGGTGGTACCTGGCCGTCGAGGCCCAGCCCACGCCAGCGTTCAGCACCTGGTTCGACAACCAGCTGCAGCGGCTGCTGCGCAAGCCCTGAGCCCGTTTTCAATTTCCGGCCACCTGGCCTAAAGGAAGCCTCCAATGGACACTAAACTGCTCGACATCCTGGCCTGCCCGATCACCAAGGGCCCGCTCAAGCTCAGTGCCGACAAGACCGAGCTGATCAGCAAGGGCGCCGGCCTGGCCTACCCGATCCGCGACGGCATTCCGGTCATGCTGGAAAGCGAGGCGCGCACCCTGACCGACGACGAGCGTCTGGACAAATGAGCCTGGACTTCACCGTGGTGATTCCCGCCCGGTTGCGCTCCACACGGCTCCCAGGCAAGCCGCTGCTGCCGATTGCCGGCAAGCCGATGGTGCAACACGTGTGGGAGCAGGCACGCAAAAGTGCCGCGAGCCGTGTGGTTATCGCCACCGATGACGCCAGTATCTTCGAGGCCTGCCAGGCGTTCGGTGCCGAAGTGCTGATGACCCGCGCCGACCATGAATCGGGCACCGACCGCCTGGCCGAAGTGGCTGTGCACCTGGGCTTGCCGGCTGATGCCATCGTGGTCAACGTGCAGGGCGACGAGCCGCTGATCCCGCCGGTGATCATCGACCAGGTGGCGGCCAACCTGGCTGCGCATCCAGAGGCCGGCATCGCTACTCTGGCCGAGCCGATCCATGAGCCGGAAACCGTGTTCAACCCCAATGCAGTCAAGGTGGTGAGCGACAAGAACGGACTGGCCCTGACTTTCAGCCGTGCGCCGCTGCCGTGGGCCCGCGATGGCTTTGCCAGCGACCGCAATGTGCTGCCCGAAGGCGTGCCGTATCGCCGCCACATCGGCATGTACGCCTACCGCGTCGGCTTTCTGCAGGACTTTGTCGGTTGGGGCCCATGCTGGCTTGAACAGACCGAAGCGCTGGAGCAACTGCGTGCCTTGTGGCACGGCGTGCGCATTCACGTCGAGGACGCCATCGAGGCGCCAGCCGTAGGCGTTGATACCCCTGAAGACCTGGAGCGCGTACGGCGCTTGCTGGAGGCTTGATGCGCGTTTTGTTCGTGTGCCTTGGCAACATCTGCCGCTCGCCCACCGCCGAAGGCGTGCTGCGCCATCAATTGCAGGCCGCCGGGCTTGCCGACCGGGTGCACGTGGCCTCTGCCGGCACCGGCGACTGGCATGTTGGCAAGGCGCCAGACAGCCGCACCTGCAAGGCAGCGCTGGCACGTGGTTACGACCTCTCAGCGCAGCGTGCCCAGCAGGTCAAGGCAGCGCATTTTGCCGAGTACGACCTGGTGCTGGCCATGGACGAGAGCAACCTGCGCGACCTGCGCGCCTTGCGCCCGCCCACTGCAGCGGGCGAACTCGACCTGTTCCTGCGCCGCTATGGCTCAGTGCTGGATGAAGTACCTGACCCTTACTACGGTGGCGCCGATGGCTTCGAGCAGGTGCTCGACCTGGTCGAGGCGGCGTGCCAGGCACTGGTGCTGGAAATCAAGGGCCGCCTATGACAGTGCAGTGGCAGGAGCAGGTTTCGCTCAAACCCTTTAACACCTTCGGCATCGACGTGAAGGCGCGTTTTTTCAGCCAGGCCCAGGATGATCAGCAGGTGCGACAGGCGCTGTGCCAGGCGCAGCAGCGAGGTCTGCCGGTGCTGGTGATCGGCGGCGGCAGCAACCTGCTGCTGACCCGCGATGTCGATGCACTGGTGCTGCACATGGCCAGCCGTGGCTGCCGCGTGCTCAGTGACGATGGCGAACACATCGTGGTCGAGGCCGAGGCCGGTGAGCCGTGGCACCCGTTCGTGCAGTGGACACTGGCGCAGGGCTATTGCGGGCTGGAAAACCTCAGCCTGATCCCCGGTACGGTGGGCGCCGCGCCGATGCAGAACGTGGGCGCCTACGGGGTGGAGATCAAGGACGTGTTTGCCGGCCTGACGGCCCTGGACCGTGAGACTGGCGAACTGCATGACTTTGGTTTGGCAGAATGTGCCTTCGGTTATCGCGACAGCCTGTTCAAGCGCAACCCCGGGCGCTGGTTGATCCTGCGCGTGCGTTTTGCCTTGAGCCGCACCCTGCAGGCCCACCTGGACTATGGTCCGGTGCGTCAGCGCCTTGCGGAGCAGGGTGTAGCCGAACCGACCGCGCAGGCGATCAGTAATGCCATTTGCAGCATTCGCCGCGAAAAGCTGCCAGACCCGGTGGAGCTCGGCAATGCCGGGAGTTTTTTCAAGAACCCGGTGGTGTCTGCGGAGCAAGTCGAGCGTATTCGTGCGAAACACCCGGCAGTGGTGGCTTATCCCCAGGCCGATGGTCAGGCGAAGCTGGCGGCGGGCTGGCTGATCGAGCAGGCGGGGTGGAAGGGCCATCGTGATGGCGATGCGGGCGTGCATCGCTTGCAGTCGCTGGTGCTGGTGAACTACGGCCAGGCGAGCGGGGCGCAGATGCATGCGCTGGCGCGGCAGATCCAGGCGGATATCCTGGAGCGGTTCGGGGTGGAGCTGGAGATGGAGCCTAACCTTTACTGAGGCGGTGCAGATGCCGCTCCTACAAATGCGGCAGCCAGCATTGACATTAAGCGTCAAGCCAAGAAAAAGCCCCGCCAGTTTGCACTGGCGGGGCTTTTTCATTCAGCCTTGGCTATCAACCGTGATGAGGCTTGTGCTCATCGGCGGCTTCCAGGGCGGGTTCCTGGGAGGCTGCAGCAGCTTCCTGGGCTGCTTTGGCAGCGGCCTCGGCCTCACGCTTGCGGCGGCGCACTTCACGCGGGTCGTTCGGCGCGCGGCCGTTGGCCAGCATGACAGTGGCAGGTTCTGCCTCAACCGGGGCTTCGACTTGCGCAGGCTCGACCACCACAGGGGCAGGCTCGGCCACCACTTCTGGCTGGGCTTCGACAACCGGTGCAGGCTGCTCGGCAGCTGGAGCGGTGTCAGTCACGGCCGGAGCCTGTTCGATTTCACCCGCTTCGACGGCAGGCGCTTCAACAGGTGCCTCTGCGATGATCGCAGGCTCGGCTGCAGGTGCTTCGTCAACCACTGGCTGCGGAGCAACTTCGACCACTGGCTCGGCAGTGACCTCGGCCACGATTACCGGCTGGCTGACAGGCTGCTCGACCACTGGGGCCACGGCAACTTCTTCAGCCTTGGCGACGGCCTCGACCTGCTCGACCTTTTCAGCTTGCTCGGCCGGCTGGGCGGCCTCGCGGTTGTCGGCCTCTGCAGCGGTAGCGACTTCGGCGGTGGCACGTTCGGCCTGCTGGTTGGCCTGGGCTTCGGCGTCGGCGCTGATGTTGCTGCTGGCAACAGTGGCAGTCACGGCGAGGCCGGCGGCCAGTTCGGCACCCAGCTCGGTGGCCTTGTGCTGTTGTGGCTGCTCTTCGCTGCCTTCGTCCTCTTCGCCACCGTCGATCAGCTCGCCATTGGCGTTGCGCTGGCGCTCACGACGGTTACTGCGACGACGCTGACCACGGGAGCGGCGGCGCGGGCGCTCGCCATCGGTGCCTTCCTGTTCGTCTTGCAGCAACTCTTCGTTCGGCAGTTGCTCTTCGGCCAGTTCGGCAGCCTGCTCGGCCGCTTCTTCCGCTACACGTGGCTGGCGCTCTTCGCGCGGTGGGCGCGGGGCACGTTCTTCGCGAGGTGCGCGTTCTTCACGCGGAGCACGTTCTTCACGTGGGGCGCGATCTTCACGAGGTGCGCGCTCTTCACGCGGGGCACGTTCTTCGCGAGGTGCGCGCTCTTCACGCGGGGCACGTTCTTCGCGAGGTGCGCGCTCTTCACGTGGAGCACGTTCTTCACGGGCTACACGCTCTTCACGTGGCTGACGCTCTTCGCGTTCGGCTGGCGGGGTGGCATCCAGCGGCTCGCGCAGCTCGCGTACGCGTTCTTCGCCACGGTTGCTGCGGCGGTCTTCGCGCGGCTGGCGTGGGGCGCGTTCTTCGCGCGGTGCACGCTCTTCGCGTGGGGCGCGATCTTCACGTGGTGCACGTTCTTCGCGTGGGGCGCGATCTTCACGTGGTGCACGTTCTTCGCGTGGTGCACGCTCCTCACGTGGCTGGCGTTCTTCGCGCGGGGCGCGCTCGGCACGTTCTTCACGCGGCTTGCGCTCTTCGTCACGGCGGCCGTTGCGGTTGCGGCTCTGCTGACGGCCGTTGCGGCGCTCTTCGTTGCGCGGGCTGCGCTCGGCAGCCGGTTTCTCGGCGACGACCGGGGCAGCAGCAGGTTCTTCCTTGCCGGCGAACAGGCTGACCAGCGACTTCACCAGGCCTTTGAACAGGCTTGGCTCTGGGGCGCTCGGGGCTGGGGCAGCCGGGGCGACAGCCTGTGGCTCTTCAGCAGCCGGTACTGGCGCACTGGTGCGGGCCGGTGCGGTCTTGACCGCCGCTTCCTGGCGAACCAGGGTGCGGGTGGCGGTCTGCTGCGGTGCCTCTTCGGTCTCGGTGGCGGCGATCTCGTAGCTGGACTGGTTGTTCAGCACTTCCGGGTTGTCGTCGCGCAGGCGCTGGACTTCGAAGTGCGGGGTTTCCAGGTGATCGTTCGGCAGGATGATGATGCGTGCGCGGGTGCGCAGTTCGATCTTGGTGATCGAGTTACGTTTCTCGTTGAGCAGGAATGCGGCCACCGGGATCGGCACTTGTGCGCGTACTTCGGCGGTGCGGTCCTTCAGGGCTTCTTCTTCGATCAGGCGCAGGATGGCCAGCGACAGCGATTCGACGTCACGGATGATGCCTGTGCCGGAGCAGCGTGGGCAGACGATGCCGCTGCTTTCGCCCAGCGATGGGCGCAGGCGCTGACGGGACATTTCCAGCAGGCCGAAGCGCGAAATGCGGCCGACCTGAACACGGGCACGGTCTGCCTCCAGGCACTCGCGTACGCGCTCTTCCACGGCACGCTGGTTTTTCGCCGGGGTCATGTCGATGAAGTCGATGACGATCAGGCCGCCAATGTCACGCAGGCGCAGCTGGCGGGCGATTTCCTCGGCCGCTTCCAGGTTGGTCTGCAGGGCGGTTTCTTCGATGTCGCTGCCTTTGGTGGCCCGCGCCGAGTTGATGTCGATGGACACCAGGGCTTCGGTCGGGTCGATCACGATCGAACCACCGGACGGCAGGTCGACCACGCGCTGGAAGGCGGTTTCGATCTGGCTTTCGATCTGGAAGCGGTTGAACAGCGGTACGCTGTCTTCGTACAGCTTCACCTTGCTGGCGTACTGCGGCATTACCTGGCGGATGAAGGTCAGGGCTTCTTCCTGGGCATCGATGCTGTCGATAAGCACTTCGCCGATGTCCTGGCGCAGATAGTCGCGGATAGCGCGGATGATGACGTTGCTTTCCTGATAAATCAGGAATGGCGCAGCGCGGTCCAGGGACGCTTCCTTGATGGCAGTCCACAGCTGCAGCAGGTAGTCGAGGTCCCACTGCATTTCTTCGCTGCTGCGGCCAAGGCCGGCAGTGCGCACGATAAGGCCCATGTCGCCCGGCACGGTCAGGCCGTTCAGGGCTTCGCGCAGTTCGTTGCGCTCTTCGCCTTCGATGCGGCGGGAGATGCCGCCGGCACGTGGGTTGTTGGGCATCAGCACCAGGTAACGACCTGCCAGGCTGATGAAGGTGGTGAGGGCTGCGCCTTTGTTGCCGCGCTCTTCCTTCTCGACCTGGACGATGACTTCCTGGCCTTCGCTGAGCACTTCCTTGATGTTCACCCGGCCTTCGGGGGCTTTCTTGAAGTATTCGCGGGAGATTTCTTTCAGCGGCAGGAAGCCGTGACGTTCGGAACCGAAGTCGACGAAGGCGGCTTCGAGGCTGGGTTCGATGCGGGTGATCTTGCCTTTGTAGATGTTGGCCTTTTTCTGCTCGCGCGCACCAGACTCGATGTCCAGGTCGTAGAGGCGTTGGCCATCCACCAGGGCTACACGCAACTCTTCGGGTTGAGTTGCGTTAATCAGCATTCTTTTCATGTTGTACCGTCGGTTTCCGGGCTGCCGGAAACGGCGTTCGGCACACACGACTTCTCATGGTCGGTGCCAAGGTGCGCAAAGGGTGGCCGGGCCACCCCCGTGTCGAGCGACGTTCGGCACCAGCCAGTTGCCCAGCCTGCCGTTGTCGCGACGACGCGTCCTGTTTGCTGCGGTGCCAACAAGGCCCCGGTGGCTTCGAATGGAGATCGAATCAACCAAGCGGGCCTTGTGCACTCAGTCAGGAGGAGGAATCAACCTTCAGCCGTGGACGCCCGGGGGCATCTGTTCAGGACCTTATCCGCTCGCCAGCCGTCAGTGGGCTGGTGGCCGGACGCGGTGCTACACGGTCCGAGGGCTGTGCATCTCCACCCTGCACGTATCCCTGATAATTCGGGTGCTGCCGCGCGCTGAATCCGCAACGGGTTGCATTTTTCGCCACTGCAGGTACTGCACTGGCGCCATTCATATCCAAGGCAGGTATTTCCGAAGCATTCGCCGTGCGTTGCGTGGAAGCGACGGGGCGGGCAGAGGGGCTGCGAAAAGAATCGGGTAAGCAGGTGAAACACCGCGCTTGTCGTTTTTTTTCGGTCTTCTCTACACGGCGCTGGTGGCGATTCCAGGCAATTCGGTAAACTGGCGAACACCCCGTAGGACGGCCTCGCGTCCTGGAGAATTGCGTTGGTCAGGGCCGGCTGAAAGCCTGTTGCCGCTGGCCTGCCGCTTTTGGCGGCGTTCGCGACTATAGCAGCAATGATTAAGTGCTTCAATTCCATAAAAAATTGTTATGATCCCGCAATGACGACCAATACCCCTCCGACTTCCGGCGTTCAGCTGATCGAAGTCGCGCCGGAGCTTGCCGGCCAACGCATTGATAATTTCCTCATCACGGCCCTCAAGGGCGTGCCCAAAACGCTGGTCTACCGCATCCTGCGCAAGGGTGAAGTGCGGGTGAACAAGGGTCGGGTAAAGCCTGAGTACAAGATCCAGGCCGGCGACATCGTGAGGGTGCCGCCCGTCCGCCTGCCGGAGCGTGACGAGCCGGCACCGGTGGCCCAGGGCTTGCTGCAGCGCCTTGAGGCGGCCATTGTCTACGAAGACAAGGCGCTGATCGTGATGAACAAGCCGTCCGGCATTGCCGTGCATGGCGGTAGCGGCCTGAGCTTTGGTGTGATCGAGGCACTGCGCCAGCTGCGCCCGGACGCCAAGGAGCTCGAACTGGTGCACCGCCTGGACCGCGACACCTCTGGCCTGCTGATGATTGCCAAGAAGCGCAGCATGCTGCGCCACTTGCATACCGCCCTGCGCGGTGACGGGGTCGACAAGCGCTATATGGCGCTGGTGCGCGGCCACTGGCCGACGTCGAAGAAGCAGGTGAATGCGCCGTTGCTCAAGAGCAACCTGCGCTCCGGCGAGCGCATGGTTGAAGTGAACGAAGAGGGCAAGGACGCGTTGACCCTGTTCCGCGTGCTCCGCCGCTTTGGCGAGTTCGCCACCATTGTCGAGGCCCGTCCGATCACGGGGCGTACCCACCAGATTCGCGTGCATACCCTGCATGCGGGGCACATGATTGCCGGTGACAGCAAGTACGGTGACGAAGACTTCAGCCGCGAAATTCGCGAGCTGGGGGGCAAGCGCCTGTTCTTGCATGCCTATGCGCTGACCGTGCCGCTGCCGGATGGTGGTGAGCTGAAACTTGAAGCGCCTGTGGATGAAGTCTGGGCGAAAACCATTGAACGTCTGAGTGCGTCCTGATCCATGAAGAAAGGCTATGAGCTACTGATCTTCGACTGGGACGGTACCCTGGCCGATTCTATCGGGCGTATTGTCGAGGCCATGAATGCCGCCGCCGAGCGTGCCGGCGAGGTCGCCAGCCGTGAGGATGCGGTCAAGGGCATCATCGGTCTGGCCCTGGGTGAGGCGATCCATACCCTGTACCCGCACCTGGCACCTGCGCAGGTCGACAGCTTCCGTCAGCACTATGCTGATATCTACATGGCGCTGGATCAGCAGCCTTCGCCACTGTTCGAGGGCGTGGTCGAGTCGCTGGATGCCTTTCGTGCCGAGGGTTACCGCCTGGCGGTGGCTACGGGCAAGGCGCGTCGCGGGCTGGACCGGGTGCTCAAGGCCAATGGCTGGGAGCAGTTCTTCGACATCACCCGTGCTGCCGACGAAACCCGTGGCAAGCCGCACCCGCTGATGCTCGAGGAAATCCTCGGCCATTGCGGCGTCGAACCGGCGCGTGCGCTGATGGTCGGAGATTCGGCATTCGACCTGCAGATGGCCAGCAATGCCGGGATGCATTCGGTGGCGGTGGGCTATGGTGCCATGCCGCTGCAGGCGCTGGCCGAGTTTGGTCCGCAGGTGTGCATCGATCATTTTTCCCAGCTGCGCGAGTGGCTGGGTGGTTCCGCAATTCCACTTCCAAGGTAGGTAAGCATGGCAGACGAATGGAAAGCCCCCGAGGCCGAACCCGAGGAGCGCGAAGGGCGCAAGAGCTGGCAGTTGCTGGAAAAGACCTTGCTGGCCAGTGTACAGGAGCAGCGCCGGGCGCGGCGCTGGGGGATCTTCTTCAAGCTGCTGACTTTCATCTACCTGTTCGGCTTCCTGGCGTTGTTCACGCCGCTGATGGATTTCGACAAGGCGGCATCGCGCAGTGCCAGCCATACCGCGCTGGTCGAGGTGCGCGGGGTGATTGCCGATCAGGAGGCCGCCAGCGCGGACAATATCGTCAAGAGCCTGCGCGAGGCGTTCAAGGACAGCAAGACCAAGGCCGTGGTAATGCGCATCAACAGCCCGGGTGGCAGTCCGGTGCAGGCGGGTTACGTGTACGACGAAATCCGCCGCCTGCGTGCTGAATACCCGGCTATCAAGCTGTATGCAGTCATCGCCGATCTCGGCGCTTCTGGTGCCTATTACATTGCCAGTGCGGCGGACGAAATCTACGCCGATAAAGCCAGCCTGGTGGGCTCCATTGGTGTGACGGCGGCCGGTTACGGTTTTGTTGGCACCATGGAAAAGCTCGGTGTGGAGCGGCGCGCCTACACCTCGGGTGAGCACAAGGCCTTCCTTGATCCGTTCTCGCCTGAAAAGCCCGAAGAAACCCGGTTCTGGCAGGGTGTGCTGGATACCACGCACCAGCAGTTCATTGCCATGGTCAAGCAGGGGCGTGGCGAACGCTTGAAGGACAAGGAACATCCTGAGTTGTTCAGCGGCCTGGTCTGGTCGGGCGAGCAGGCCAAGGCGCTGGGTTTGGTGGATGGGCTGGGCAGTGCCAGCTATGTGGCACGTGAGATTGTTGGCGAGAAGGAACTGGTGGACTTTACCGTTCAGGAATCGCCTTTCGATCGCTTCTCCAAGCGCGTGGGTGCCAGCGTGGCTGAGCACCTGGCGATGTGGATGGGGTTCCAGGGGCCACAGTTGCGTTGAGTTCGGCGTGCATTTTGCGGCGCCTGTGAGATCGAGCGCCGCCCGTGCGGCGCTTCGCGGGGCAAGCCCGCTCCCACATTTGTTTTGGGCCGGTCAGTCCTGAGCCATTGGTGCGCGCCCCCTTGGAGGTACGACGCGATATCGTGTCATGCGCCAAAGGGTCCGCGCGCCAATGGTGACAGGAGAAATTGGCCTGAAACAGATGTGGGAGCGGGCTTGCCCCGCGAAGCGCCGCACGGGCGGCGCTCGGTCTCACAGGCGCAGAAAATCTCGAGCCAGGCTCAAGGTACAACCACCCCCTCCCGGGTCAACATATCCACCAACCGAATCAACGGCAGCCCGATCAGGCTGGTCGAATCGCACCCATGGGTGCTCTGAAACAAACTCACCCCCAGCCCCTCCGCCTTGAAGCTCCCCGCGCAATCCAGTGGTTGTTCCGCCGCCACATAGCGTTCCACCCGCTCACGGCTCAGCTCGCGCATCGTCACGGTAAACGGCACGCAATCCACCTGGCAGTGCCCGGTGGCGCTGTTCAGCAGTGCCAGCCCGGTCAGAAAACTCACCTGCTGACCGCTGCACTCCAGCAGTTGCTCGCAAGCCCGCTCGAAGGTGTGCGGCTTGCCCAGTACCTGTTCGCCCAGCACCGCAACCTGGTCCGAGCCGATGATCAGGTGCCCGGGGTGGCTGCCCGCCAATGCCTCGGCCTTTTGCCTGGCCAGTCGGCGCACCAGGTCCACGGCGGGCTCGTCATCCTGTCGCTGTTCGTCTATATCAGGGCTTGCCCAGGTGAAGGGCAAGCGCAGGCGTGTGAGCAGTTCGCGGCGGTAGGCAGAGCTGGAAGCCAGTAACAAAGGAAGCATGGTAGACTCCGGGTTCGGTTGAACCAATCCTATCACGCACGATGCCGCCTAATTTCCTTTGACAGGGGCGGGGGGCATCCCTAGAATGCTGCGCCTATGTTGAATGACCCGATTCCACCTCACGTTGACCCGCGCAAATTAGCCGATCGTGGCGTAACCCTTAACGGTTCGCTGCAACTCGCTGATTTGGAAAGACTCTGCGACCCGCTTTCCGACAATGTCGGTACGGTGCAGGCGAAGTTCGATTTTGAACGAGATGAGCAGCACGTAGTGGTTATCCACACCGAGCTGAACGTCGAGGTCAAGATGGTTTGCCAGCGTTGTCTTGAGCTGGTCACCCTGCCGATCTACAGCGAATGTACATACGCTGTGGTGAAGGAGGGTGCGAATACCCAGTCGTTGCCGAAAGGCTATGACGTGCTGGAACTGGGCGAAGATCCTTTGGATCTGCAGGCATTGGTCGAGGAAGAGCTTCTGCTCGCCTTGCCAATCGTGCCTGCTCACCATCCGGAAGAATGCCAGCAGCCGGCGGGCGCAGACGAGCCCGAATCGAGCAAGGACGAGGTATCGCGGTCCAACCCGTTCAGTGTTTTGGCGCAGTTAAAGCGTGACCCAAACGTTTAGGAGTTAATCAATTATGGCTGTTCAGCAGAACAAAAAATCCCGCTCTGCCCGTGACATGCGCCGTTCGCACGACGCCCTGTCGGAAAACGCGCTGTCGGTAGAAAAGACCACCGGTGAAATTCACCTGCGTCACCACGTTTCGCCAGAAGGCGTATACCGTGGTCGTAAAGTGATCGATAAGGGCGCTGACGAGTAATCCTTGTCTGCTCAGATCATCGCGATCGACGCAATGGGCGGGGACTTCGGTCCCCGCAGCATTGTCCAGGCTAGCATTGCCTGCCTTTCGGCTACCCCCTCGCTGCACCTGACCCTCGTCGGTCAACCCTCCCTCCTAGAAGATCTTGTCAGTGGCCTTGCAGCTGCGGATCGCGCGCGCCTGCAGATTGTCGCCGCCAGTGAGGTGATCGGTATGGACGAGCGGCCATCGCAGGCGCTACGCGGCAAGCCGGACTCGTCGATGCGCATCGCCCTCGAACTGGTGCGCGACGGCAAGGCCCAGGCCTGCGTCAGTGCCGGCAACACCGGGGCGCTGATGGCGCTGTCACGCTTCGTGCTCAAGACCTTGCCGGGTATCGATCGGCCAGCCATGGTGGCGGCGATTCCCACCCAGGCGGGTTACTGTCAGTTGCTCGACCTCGGCGCCAACGTCGACTGCAGTGCAGAAAACCTCTATCAGTTCGCGGTGATGGGCTCGGTGGCCGCCCAGGCCCTGGGTGTGCATCGGCCGCGTGTTGCATTGCTTAACATCGGCACCGAGGACATCAAGGGTAATCAGCAGGTAAAGCTGGCGGCCACGCTGTTGCAGAACGCTCGCGGCCTCAACTATGTCGGTTTCGTCGAAGGGGATGGCCTGTACAGGGGTGAGGCGGACGTGGTGGTGTGCGACGGTTTTGTCGGCAACATCCTGCTCAAGTCCAGCGAGGGCCTGGCGACGATGATCGGTGCGCGCATCGAAAAACTGTTCAAGGGCGGTGCTTTTGCCCGCGTTGCCGGGGCCATGGCCATGCCGCTGCTCAAGCGCCTGCAGGCCGACCTGGCGCCGGCGCGGCACAACGGTGCGAGCTTTCTGGGGTTGCAGGGTATCGTCATCAAGAGCCATGGCTCGGCCGGCGTGCAGGGCTTCCAGAGCGCCATCCAGAGGGCGTTGATCGAGATTCAGGAAAACCTGCCGCAGCGCCTGCATGGCCGCCTCGAAGATTTGTTGCCTTAGGCATTTCGCCGATGAAGTGCTTAAATGTGACCGCTTGGTCTGCGTATTCATCCAAGTTTTCAGATTCTGCGTCCAGCCCACGGCTCGGCGCACCTCATTCGACGACAAGATCATAAGGGCTTGTTCAATGTCTGCATCCCTCGCATTCGTCTTCCCCGGTCAAGGTTCCCAGTCCCTGGGCATGCTCAAGGAACTGGGCGCCGAAAAGCCGGTGATCGTTGAGACCTTCAAGGAGGCCTCCGACGCTCTGGGTTACGACCTGTGGAAGCTGGTCCAGGAAGGCCCGGAAGAACAACTCAATCAAACCGACAAGACTCAGCCTGCGATCCTCACCGCTTCCATCGCGCTGTGGCGCCTGTGGCTGGAGGAGGGCGGCGCCACGCCGGCTTTCGTTTCTGGTCACAGCCTGGGTGAATACAGCGCCCTGGTTGCCGCAGGCAGCCTGTCGCTGAAAGATGCCGTGCGCTTGGTCGAGCGTCGCGGCCAGCTGATGCAGGAAGCCGTCCCGGCCGGCCATGGCGCCATGGCCGCAATCCTCGGCCTGGATGACGCCGTGGTGGTCGAGATCTGTGGTAGGGCGGCCAAAGACGAAGTGGTCAGCGCGGTGAACTTCAACTCGCCGGGCCAGGTTGTGATTGCTGGCAACAAGGCTGCGGTGGACCGTGCCATGGAGCTGTGCAAAGAGGCTGGTGCCAAGCGCGCCCTGCCACTGGCGGTCAGCGTACCGTCGCACTGTGCCCTGATGAAGCCGGCCGCCGAGCGTTTCGCCGAGAACGTGAACGCCATCGAATGGAAGGCGCCACAAATTCCGGTGGTGCAGAACGTCACCGCTGCCATTGCCCCTGACCTCGATGCCCTCAAGCATGACCTGCTGGCACAGCTGTACCAGCCTGTGCGTTGGGTCGAGTGCGTGCAGACCCTGGCTGCCAACGGTGCGGTCAACCTGGTCGAGTGCGGCCCGGGCAAGGTCCTGGCGGGCCTGAACAAGCGTTGCGCCGACGGCGTGACCACCTACAACCTCAATACCCCTGACGCCGTTGCCGCCACCCGCGCGGCACTGGCCTGATTTGGAGAAGCTTGCATGAGCCTGCAAGGTAAAGTTGCACTGGTCACCGGCGCCAGCCGTGGCATTGGCCAGGCCATCGCCCTCGAGCTGGGCCGCCAGGGCGCGACCGTGATCGGTACCGCCACTTCGGCCTCCGGCGCCGAGCGTATTGCTGCCACCCTGAAAGAGCACGGTATCACCGGCACCGGCATGGAACTGAACGTGACCAGCGCCGAATCCGTTGAAACTGTTTTGGGTGCAATCGCCGAGCAGTTTGGCGCGCCGGCCATCCTGGTCAACAACGCCGGTATCACCCGCGACAACCTCATGCTGCGCATGAAGGACGACGAATGGTTCGACGTGATCGACACCAACCTGAACAGCCTCTACCGTCTGTCCAAGGGCGTGCTGCGTGGCATGACCAAGGCACGTTGGGGTCGTATCATCAGCATCGGCTCGGTCGTCGGTGCCATGGGTAACGCGGGCCAGGCCAACTACGCCGCCGCCAAGGCTGGCTTGGAAGGCTTCAGCCGCGCCCTGGCGCGTGAAGTGGGCTCGCGTGGCATCACCGTAAACTCGGTGACTCCGGGCTTCATCGACACCGACATGACCCGCGAGCTGCCAGAAGCGCAGCGTGAAGCCCTGCAAACCCAGATTCCGCTGGGCCGCCTGGGCCAGGCCGACGAAATCGCCAAGGTGGTGTCGTTCCTGGCGTCCGACGGTGCAGCCTACGTGACCGGCGCTACCGTGCCGGTCAACGGCGGGATGTACATGTAACACTGCAACTCAATGTGACGGATTTCGTAAAAAAAGAGTCATACTGCGAGCCTAAAATCCGTTATAAAGCTGCAACCAGATTCCAGGCAGCGGGTAGGGTGTCTAGCCTGAGAGTGCGTTTAGCTTGAAAAGCGAACGTCTTTCTATAAAATTAGCCACCGGCCAGCTGCCTGACATATATCCATTAGGAGTGAAAACTAGGTATGAGCACCATCGAAGAACGCGTCAAGAAAATCGTCGCCGAGCAACTGGGCGTGAAGGAAGAGGAAGTGACTAACGAGAAGTCCTTCGTCGATGACCTGGGTGCCGATTCGCTTGACACCGTTGAGCTGGTGATGGCTCTGGAAGAGGAATTCGAGACCGAAATCCCTGACGAAGAAGCCGAGAAAATCACTACCGTTCAAGCCGCTATCGACTACGTCAACAGCCACAAGGCCTAAGACGCTGTAGTCGTCGCTACTTGACGAGAAAAACCGCACTGCCTTTGCCGGCGTGCGGTTTTTTCTTTGCGAACGTGCTGCTTTTTGGCGAGCCGGCTTCGCTCACCGCGCACCAAGAGCCTGTTGCCATTCCATTCCAGCGCTTGAATGTAATCGCAAGAGACTCTGTTATTAGAAAAGGAGAGTACTGTGTCGCGTAGACGCGTCGTGGTCACCGGTATGGGTATGCTGTCGCCACTGGGTACCGATGTACCGAGCACCTGGCAGGGCATTCTGGCTGGCCGCAGTGGCATTGGTCCGATCGAACACACGGACCTGTCTGCTTACTCCACCCGTTTTGGCGGCTCGGTGAAAGGCTTCGAGGTTGAGCAATACCTGTCGGCCAAAGAGGCCCGCAAGCTTGACCTGTTCATCCAGTACGGCCTGGCGGCCGGTTTCCAGGCGGTGCGAAATGCCGGCCTGGAGGTCACCGACGCCAACCGTGAGCGCATTGGCGTGGCCATGGGCTCGGGAATCGGCGGCCTGACCAACATCGAGGAAACCAGCCGTACGCTGCACGATTCGGGGCCGCGTCGCATTTCCCCGTTCTTTGTGCCGGGCTCGATCATCAACATGATCTCCGGGTTCCTGTCGATCCACCTGGGCCTGCAGGGGCCGAACTACGCCATTGCCACCGCCTGCACCACCGGCACCCATTGCATCGGCATGGCAGCGCGCAATATCGCCTACGGTGAAGCTGACGTGATGATTGCAGGTGGCGCAGAGATGGCTGCCTGTGGCCTGGGCATGGGCGGTTTCGGTGCCTCCCGTGCGCTGTCCACCCGCAACGACGAGCCCAGCCGGGCCAGCCGCCCGTGGGACAAGGGCCGTGACGGCTTTGTATTGTCCGACGGTGCCGGTGCCCTGGTACTCGAAGAGCTGGAACACGCCAAGGCCCGTGGTGCGACCATCTATGCCGAGCTGGTTGGCTTTGGCATGAGCGGCGACGCCTACCACATGACTTCGCCACCTGACACCGGCGAGGGTGCTGCCCGCTGCATGGCCAACGCCTTGCGCGATGCCGGTATCCAGCCGGAAGAGGTCAGCTACATCAACGCCCACGGTACCTCGACCCCTGCGGGCGACGTGGCCGAAGTGGCCGCGATCAAGCGCGTATTCGGTGAGCATGCCTACAAGCTGGCTGTCAGTTCGACCAAGTCGATGACCGGCCACCTGCTGGGCGCCGCAGGCGCGGTGGAAGCGATCTTCAGTGTGCTGGCGATCAACAGCCAGATGGCCCCGCCCACCATCAACCTGGACGAACCGGACGAAGGTTGCGACCTCGACTTCGTGCCGCACCAGGCGCGCAGCATGCCGATCGACGTGGTGCTGTCCAACTCGTTCGGCTTCGGTGGCACCAACGGCTCGCTGGTGTTCCGCCGGTTCGCCGGTTGATGCAGAGCTGGGTCGATGGCCAGCCTGCGGGTGCAGTCAACCTGCAGAACCGCGGCCTGGCCTACGGCGATGGGCTGTTTGAAACCATCGCTGTGCGTGGTGGCCAGCCCCGCTTGCTGGAAGGCCACCTTGCACGCCTGGCGCTGGGTTGCCAGCGCCTGGCGCTCAGCGCCGACCTGGTGCTGGTGCGCGACGAACTCCTGCGCTATGCCAGCCAGCTCGGTGACGGTGTAGCCAAACTCATCCTTACCCGTGGTGACAGCCAGCGTGGCTATGCGCCGGTTGCCGGTGCTGCGCCGCGGCGAATTCTGCAGGGCAGCCCGTTACCCGGCTATCCTGTCGAGCATGCCGAGCAGGGCGTGCGCTTGTTCCTGTGCCAGACCCGGCTTGGGGAACAACCGCTGCTGGCCGGCCTCAAACACCTCAACCGCCTGGAGCAGGTGCTGGCCCGTGCCGAATGGCAGGACAGCGGCCATGCCGAAGGCCTGATGCGTGACGGGCAGGGCAGGCTGATCGAAGGGGTGTACAGCAATCTGTTCCTGGTGCGTGATGGCGTGCTGCTGACTGCCGACCTCAGCCGTTGTGGTGTGGCCGGGGTGATGCGTGCGGCACTGCTGGAACAGGCCGCGCTGCTGGGCATTCCGGCGCAGGTATGTGACCTGCCGTTCGACGCGTTGGAGCAGGCAGATGAAGTATTTGTTTGCAATAGCGTTTACGGCATCTGGCCCGTGCGAGGCGTAGCCGCGCTAAACTGGTCGCCTGGCCCGCTCACCCGTAAACTGCAGGCCGTTGCCCGTACGTTACTGGAAACCTGAATTCGTGAGACGTAAATTCCTGCTACTGCTGGAAATGGGCCTGATCATTGCCGGGTTGGCGCTTGGCTGGTCGGCCTGGAAGGTCAACTCGGTCCTTGAGCAGCCCTTGCACGTGACGCAGGAGCGCCTGCTCGACGTGCCCAATGGCACCAACCCAAACCGCATGTTCTATCGCATGGAGCAAGAAGGTTTGCTGGACGACGCCGTCTGGTTGCGCTTGTACTGGCGCTTCAACATGGCAGGCACTGCCCTGCACACCGGCGAGTATCGCCTTACCCCAGGCATGACGGTCGAACAGTTGTTCGACGCCTGGCGCCGGGCCGACGTGGTGCAATACAACCTCACCCTGGTGGAAGGCTGGACCTTCCGTCAGGTACGCTCGGCCGTGGCCAAGCATGAAAAAATCAAGCATACCCTGGACGGCCTGTCGGATTCCGAGGTGATGGACAAGCTCGGCCATACCGGTGTGTTCCCGGAAGGGCGCTTTTTCCCGGACACCTACCGCTTTGTACGTGGCATGAGCGATGTCGAGCTGCTGCAGCAGGCCTACATGCGCCTGGACGAAGTGCTGGCAAAGGAATGGGCCGAGCGCACCACCGACCTGCCGTATCGCGATCCGTACCAGGCGTTGATCATGGCGTCGCTGGTGGAAAAGGAAACCGGTATCCCCCAGGAGCGTGGGCAGATTGCCGGTGTATTTGTGCGGCGCCTGCGCCTGGGCATGATGCTGCAGACCGATCCGACGGTGATCTACGGCATGGGTGAGCGGTACAACGGCAAGATTACCCGCGCCGATCTGCGCGAACCGACACCCTACAACACCTATACCATGACGGGGTTGCCGCCCACGCCGATTGCCATGGTCGGCCGTGAAGCGATTCACGCGGCGCTCAACCCTTCCGATGGCACCAGCTTGTACTTCGTCGCCCGCGGCGATGGCAGCCATGTGTTCTCCGACGACCTCGACGACCATAACTCGGCGGTGCGTGAGTTCCAGCTCAAGCGACGTGCAGGCTACCGCTCCAGCCCCGCACCGCAGCAAGAGGCACAGCCGGGTACTGACGACGCCCAGCCCCAGGTGCCTGCAACTGACGAGCCGGCTGCGCAGCCATCACCCGAAGCGCCGCCTGTGCAGGACGCCCCTGCTGGCGGCGCTCAAGCGGCCGAACGGCCGACGCCTGACGAACAACATTAAGGACTGCCTGTGAGCGGCTTGTTTATTACGCTGGAAGGCCCCGAAGGTGCGGGCAAGAGCACCAACCGCGACTACTTGGCTGCACGCTTGCGCGAGCAGGGCCTGGATGTCGTGCTGACCCGTGAGCCGGGTGGTACGCCGCTGGCCGAAAAAGTGCGCGAGCTGCTGCTGGCCCCCACCGATGAAAGCATGGCGGCCGACACCGAACTGTTGCTGGTGTTCGCGGCGCGCGCCCAACACCTCGCGCAGGTAATCCGCCCGGCGCTGGCCCGCGGCGCCGTGGTGCTGTGTGACCGCTTCACCGACGCTACCTATGCCTATCAGGGCGGTGGGCGCGGTTTGTCGGTCGAGCGCATCGCCACCCTGGAGCAATTCGTCCAGGGTGACCTGCGCCCGGACCTGACCTTGGTTTTCGACCTGCCAGTGGAAGTGGGCTTGGCCCGTGCTGCCGCCCGCGGCCGCCTGGACCGTTTCGAGCAGGAGGGCCAGGCGTTCTTCGAAGCTGTACGCCAGGCTTACCTGCAGCGCGCCCAGCGCGAGCCGCAGCGCTACAGCCTGCTCGATGCCGCACAATCGCTGGAGGCCGTGCAGCGCGCTATCGATGTGCTACTCCCGGCGATTGTGGAGCGTTGCCGTGGCTGACGCCTACCCCTGGCAGCAGGCTATTTGGCAGCAGCTGGCCGGCCGCAGCCAGCACGCGCACGCCTACCTGCTGCACGGGCCGCAGGGTATCGGCAAGCGGGCCATGGCCGAACGCCTGATGGCCCGCCTGCTGTGCCAGCAGCCCCAAGGGCTGGATGCCTGCGGCGGGTGCAAGGCCTGCATGTTGCTCAAGGCCGGCAGCCACCCGGACAATTTTGTGCTTGAGCCTGAAGAGGCCGACAAACCGATCAAGGTCGACCAAGTGCGCGAGCTGGTGGCGTTCGTGGTGCAAACTGCGCAATTGGGTGGGCGCAAGGTGGTGCTGATCGAGCCTGTCGAGGCGATGAACGTCAACGCCTCCAACGCGCTGCTCAAAAGCCTCGAAGAGCCATCTGGCGACACGGTGCTGCTGCTGGTCACGCACCAGCCCAGCCGCTTGTTGCCGACTATCAAGAGCCGCTGCCAGCAGGTGGCGTGCCCGCAGCCAAGCCTGGCCCAGAGCCAGGCCTGGCTGGCGGGTGCGTTGCCTGACAGTGACGAGGCCGAGCGTGACGAGCTACTGACGCTGGCCGCCGGTTCGCCATTGATGGCGGTCAGCCTGCAGGCACAAGGTGTGCGCGAGCAACGTGCGCTGGTTACTGACGGGGTGAAGAAGCTGATCAAGCAGCAGCAATCGCCCAGCCAGCTGGCCGATGCCTGGAACGGCGTGCCACTGCTGTTGCTGTTCGACTGGTTCTGCGATTGGTCGCATCTGATCCTGCGCTACCAGTTGACCCAGGACGAGGAGGGGTTAGGCTTGGCTGATATGCGCAAGGTGGTGCAATACCTGGCGCAGAAGAGCCGCCAGGCCAAGGTGCTGGAGGTGCAGGCCTGGATCCTGGAGCAGCGTCAGAAGGTGCTGGGCAAGGCCAACCTCAACCGCGCCCTGCTGCTCGAATCGCTGCTGGCTCACTGGCTGCAACTGCCCGGTACCCGCTGATTTTCACTTTTTCATGTGTGTCGTCATCCTATGCTCGTAGATTCCCATTGCCACCTCGACCGTCTTGACCTGAGCGCCCACCAGGGCTCCCTCGATGCCGCTTTGCAGGCAGCGCGTGAGCGTGGGGTCGGTCATTTTCTGTGTATTGGCGTCAGTGCCGAAAACGCCGGTGCCGTGAAGGCGTTGAGCGAGCAGTACGCCGATGTCGATTGCTCGGTGGGCGTGCACCCGCTTGACCTGGCACCGGGTGAAACCCCGGCGCTGGAATGGTTGCTGCGCGAACTGGCCCACCCCCATGTGGTGGCGATAGGTGAAACCGGGCTGGATTACCACTATGAGCCGGAAGCTGCCGAGCTGCAGCAGGCTTCGTTCCGCCTGCACCTGGAAGCCTCGCGGCAGACCGGCAAGCCGGTCATCGTGCACACCCGGGCGGCACGTGCCGATACCCTGGCGCTGCTGCGTGAAGCCAACCTGCCACAGGCTGGCGTGCTGCATTGCTTCACCGAAGACTGGGAGATGGCCAAGGCCGCGCTGGACCTGGGGTATTACATCTCGCTGTCTGGCATCGTAACCTTCCGCAACGCCGATGCCCTGCGTGAAGTGGCTCGGCAGGTGCCGGTCGATCGTTTGCTGGTCGAGACCGATTCGCCGTATCTGGCACCCATTCCGTACCGTGGCAAGCCGAACCTTCCGCAGTATGTACGGGAAGTGGCTGAGTATGTGGCTTCGTTGCGGGGCGCCAGTTATGACCAACTGGCTGAGCAGACTACTGCCAACTTCAAGCGGTTGTTCCCGTTGGCGCGGGTGGCCTGATGGCCCACGAGCCTGAGTGCTCTTGCTCTTGCTCTTGCTTCGGCTTTGGCTTCTAAGCGCGCGGTAGCTCAGGCAACGCAGATTGCGACTTCAGGAGGCCGAGCGCAGGGCTTGCGGAGGGAGGTGACGGGCATGGATGCCCGTCAAGCGCTGGGCCCCAGGATGGGGCCTGCAGCGCGGTCCTCCCGGGAGCGAGCCCGGAGCGAGGGGACCCCGGAGCGCAGCGTAGGGGCCGGATGATGGGAGCGCAGCGTTTTTTGGTTACTTTTTGTCGCGTTTGACAAAAAGTGACCCGCCGTAAGGGCGGAAAGGTGATGTGGCGCCACCTTTGAAAATGAATGTTGACTCATTGTTGATGCCCACACCTGAACGCGAACAGCGAACAGCGAACAGCGAACAGCGAACAGCGAACAGCGAACAGCGAACAGCGAACAGCGAACAGCGAACAGCGAAACAGTGCTGGTTTTTAGCTCGCGCATAGGCCATTTGCGATGGCGACACTAACTCACCTTTTCGCCCTTACGGCGAGTCACTTTTTGTCAGACGCGACAAAAAGTAACCAAAAAACGCTGCGCTCCCATCATCCGGCCCCTGCGCTGCGCTCCGGGGTTCCCTCACTCCGGCCTCGCTCCCAGGAGGACCGCGCTGCAGGCCCCATCCTGGGGCCCAGCGCTTGACGGGCATCCATGCCCGTCACCTCCCTCCGCAAGGCCTGCGTTCGGCCTACTGAAGTCGCGAAGATCAAAATCAAAATCACGGTACAGCACAACCTCGAGCGGGGAGTGCGGGTCGCTGTGCGACCCGTCGCGCAAGCAAAAAAAACCCGGGTTCTGGGGGGGGAATCCGGGTTAAGACCATTAGGAGTAAAACAAAGGTACGCGGTCCCTGAGCACCTTTATCGGCGCGCCACTTGGGGGGGATGCGCCGCGCCAACACTTCAAGTATTGGTCAGGTTTGGCGCAGTGCCAGCGTATATTGGTCGTTTTTTAAACAAATTTGGAATACGCCGAGGTTTCAATCCTTCCACAGCGCATGGCAGTAAGCATGGTGAAACACAGACATGCGTGGATGATCCGTGCAATTTCTTGCAAGTTAGGCATAATAAACCGCTTCGATTGTCATCCAGTCCTTCCCATGCAGAAAGAACCTCGTAAGGTCCGTGAGTTTCGCCGTCGCGAACAGGAAATCCTCGACACCGCGCTCAAGCTGTTTCTCGAACAGGGTGAGGACAGCGTCACTGTCGAAATGATCGCCGACGCCGTGGGTATCGGCAAAGGCACGATCTACAAGCATTTCAAGTCAAAGGCGGAAATCTACCTGCGCCTGATGCTCGACTATGAGCGCGACCTGAACGAACTGTTGCACTCGGCCGACGTCGACCGTGACAAGGAAGCCCTGTCACGCGCCTACTTCGAGTTCCGCATGCGCGACCCGCAACGTTACCGGTTGTTCGATCGCCTGGAAGAGAAGGTGGTCAAGGGCAACCAGGTGCCGGAAATGGTCGAGCAACTGCACAGTATCCGTGCCTCCAACTTCGATCGCCTGACTCAGCTGATCAAGGGCCGCATCAGCGAAGGCAAGCTCGAAGACGTACCGCCGTATTTCCATTACTGCGCCGCCTGGGCGCTGGTGCACGGCGCCGTTGCGCTGTACCACTCGCCGTTCTGGAGCAATGTGCTTGAGGATCAGGAAGGTTTCTTCCAGTTCCTGATGGACATCGGTGTGCGCATGGGCAACAAACGCAAACGCGATCCGGAACCGACGAACTGAAGCGTTCCGTCACTTGACGCTGAAACCGGCAGGGTGCGGGGGCTTGCAAAAACCTGATTTATGAGTCAGGTTTCGCCTGCCCCTATCATCCATGCCGGAGTCATTCATGATTGTCGATCGTCAAGGCAGGCGCTTTCGCAACCTGCGTGTCAGCCTGACGGCTGCTTGCAATTATGCCTGCACCTACTGCGTGCCCGACGGCAAACGCCTGGTGGCGGCGCAAGACGAGCTCTCGGCAGATGCCCTGGCCCGCGGCGTGGCTTACCTGATCGAAGCGGCGGGTATCGAGCGCCTACGCATCACAGGGGGTGAGCCGCTGGTCAGCCCGCGCCTGGATGCCTTTCTGGCCACAGTGGCCAAGCTCGACCTCGACGATATCTCGCTGACCACCAATGGCCAGCTGTTGGCACGTAAGCTGCCCCAGCTGCAAGCGGCGGGTATCCGACGCCTGAATGTTTCCCTCGACACTCTCGACCCCCAGGCCTTCCGCCGCATTGCCCGGGGCGGCGACCTGGCCAGTGTGCTGGCGGGTATGGAGCAGGCCACTGCGCTGGGCATGCGAATCAAGGTGAACATGGTGCCAATGCGCGGGCACAACCTCGACCAGGTATTGCCGCTGCTGGATTACTGCCTGGAGCGCGGCTTCGAGTTGCGCTTCATAGAACTCATGCGCATGGGCCACCTGGCCCGTGAGCACAATGCCTTTGTGCAGCAGTTCGTCGGGCTCGACCAGTTGCTGGCGCTGATCGGCGGCAAGTATGCCTATGTCCAGGTCGATGCGCCGCTGGACGCTACAGCCCTGCGCTATGAAATCCCGGGCATTGGCCACTTCGGCATCATCGCCAACGAGAGCGTGCCGTTTTGCCGTACCTGCTCGCGCTTGCGCCTGTCCTCCACGGGCTGGTTGCATGGCTGCCTGTCTTCGAGCAATCGCCACTTCGTCGGTGACCTGCTGGAAAAGCCGCGTCATCAGGCCCTTCCGGCCCTGCAGCGCCTGTTGGTCAAGGCGCTGGCAGACAAGCAGGACCTGGCGTTTTCCGGTGATGTGATGGTGATGAAGGTGATTGGCGGCTGAAGCTGGCGCAAAAGCTGCATCCGCCTGCTATTCGCCGGTTTTTCGTCGCCGGCCACTGGAGGAAAGATGCGTAGCCTGGTCTTGCTGCTGGCGCTGATGGCGCTGGGCGGCTGCATGAATGTCAGCGATATGGGCGAAGGCGTCCGCTATCACATGAGCGATGCCGGTCTGCTGGACCACAGCGATACCCGGCGTACCCTGTCGATCCGCCTGCAGCCCGATTCGTTCATTTTCATCGGCCAGGGCGCATTCGTGCCGCCGGGCAAGGGGCCGGTGCCACGGCAGAATGCGGTGGCTGACGAGGCGTTCAAGAGCTTTGTCGAGTATTTCCCGTTGGTGCGCCGCGCCCAAGGCCCATTGGGCCTGGAAGACGCCATTGCCCAGGCACGCTCGGTGGGTGCCGACTACGTCCTGTACACCCGCTTCGCCCGTACCGACGACCGCATCGGCAATGGCGATGAGTGGTATGACGAACAGGCCGTCGACCGGCTGGGGTGGGACACTGGCGTGGTGCAGATGATGTTGATCGAAACCAATACCCGCTACCTGATCGACACCGCACGCATCAAGAGCCGTGGCGGTTTGTTGACGTTCCACGACAACACCCCGGAGGATTTGCTTGGTGCGCCGATGCGCGAGTACGCTCGTAGCCTTCTGGGTATGAGCGAATGAGGCAGGCGTGATGAGTGATTCCGGCAAGGCCAATGATCTTCTGGCACAGATCCCCAAGGCCAAGGGCCTGCCGCCGGTGCATCTGTGGAACCCGGATTTTTGCGGTGACATCGATATGCGCATTGCCCGCGATGGCACCTGGTATTACCTGGGCACGCCGATCGGGCGCAAACCGATGGTGCGGTTGTTTTCCACGATCATTCGCCGCGATGGCGATGACTACTTCCTGATTACCCCGGTAGAAAAGGTTGGCATCCGCGTCGACGATGCCCCATTTGTGGCCGTGACTCTGGAGGTGCTGGGGGAGGGGGAGCAGCAGGTGCTGCGCTTCACCAGCAATGTCGAGGACCAGGTTGACGCCGGGCCGGACAACCCTTTGCGTGTGGTCATCGACCCGGTGACGCAGGAGCCATCGCCCTATGTGCTGATGCGCAGCAACCTTGAGGCGCTGATTCACCGCAATGTTTTCTATCAGTTGGTAGAGCTGGCGGTGGCGCGTGAAATCGACGGCGAGGAATGGCTGGGGGTCTGGAGCCAAGGCGTGTTCTACCCGATTGGGCGTAGCAGCTGAGCTCTTGGTTGCCTGTACCGGCCTCTTCGCGGGCATGCCCGCTCCCACAGCTACAGCACCTGTGGCGAATGAACTTGTGGGAGCGGGCGGCACAGGTAAAATCGGCCCCCTGCTTTTACCTCGAATTGGCCATTTGTCTTCAGCCAACGAAGGCCTAACCTGCTGGCATTAGTCATCCAGGAGAAGCCCGCCATGAAACCCTTGGCTATCGTCCTTTTTGCCCTGCTCGCCGTCCAAGCCCCCGCCTGGGCCCACGGCGACGTTGCCGACCAGGTCAAAGTCCTGCAGCAGCAACAACCCTCGAACGCCCCGGGCAAAACGGCTGTCATGCTT
Source organism: Pseudomonas sp. PvP089 (assembly GCF_017875165.1). Lineage (NCBI taxonomy): Bacteria > Pseudomonadati > Pseudomonadota > Gammaproteobacteria > Pseudomonadales > Pseudomonadaceae > Pseudomonas > Pseudomonas sp. PvP089. The sequence continues at coordinate 4,744,791 of NZ_JAGGME010000001.1, read as the reverse complement.
ACGGTGAGCTACGCCCCTGGCGAGGCATCGCCCGCGCATCAGCACCCCGGCGCAGTGATGGCCTACGTTCTGGAGGGGGCAGTGGTGTCGAAGCTCAACAACGATCCGGAAAAGACCTACAAGGCCGGTGAGTACTGGTACGAGGCGCCAGGCACCGTGCACAGCGTGTCACGCAATGCAAGCAAGACCCAGCCCGCCAAGCTGCTGGTCTGGAGCCTGGTGGACGAGGGCAAGCCAGTGACCGAGCCGCTGGGCCAGTAAATCCGATGCAATGCAAAAAGCCCCCGGTTGCTGGCGCACCCGGGGGCTTTTCAATGTTTGGCTCCGCGACCTGGACTCGAACCAGGGACCCAATGATTAACAGTCATTTGCTCTACCGACTGAGCTATCGCGGAATCTGTGCGTATCTTACTGACTGCCTGGAAGAAGTCAAGCCTCTCCCAGGCAAATCAACAGGTTACAGCACTTCGACGATGGCCTTGGTTACCACGTGGATGTTGCTCTGGTTCAGCGCGGCAACCGCGATGCGGCCGGTGTCCAGTGCGTAGATGCCAAACTCGTTCTTCAGGCGGGCTACCTGTTCAACGGTCAGGCCCGAGTAGGAGAACATGCCTGCCTGTCGGCCAACGAAGCTGAAGTCGCGCTTGGCGCCATATTCAGCCAGCAGGCTGACCATTTGCTGACGCATGCCGTGGATGCGCTGGCGCATCTCGCCCAGCTCGGCTTCCCACATTTGGCGCAGTTCGTCGCTGTTCAGCACGGTAGCGACGATGGTTGCGCCATGGGTCGGCGGGTTGGAGTAGGTGGTACGGATCACACGCTTGACCTGCGACAGCACGCGAGTGCTCTCATCCTTCGAGGCGGTGACGATCGACAGTGCGCCAACGCGCTCGCCGTACAGCGAGAACGACTTGGAGAACGAGCTGGAAACGAAGAACTCCAGGCCCGACTCGGCGAACAGGCGCACGGCGAAGGCATCTTCGGCGATGCCGTCACCAAAGCCCTGATAGGCCATGTCCAGGAACGGCACATGGCCCTTGGCCTTGACCACTTCCAGGACGTTTTTCCAGTCGTCCAGGCCCAGGTCGACACCGGTCGGGTTGTGGCAGCAAGCATGCAGCACCACGATCGAGCCGGCCGGCAGGTTGTTCAGGTCTTCCAGCATGCCCGCGCGGTTGACGTCGTTGCTTGGCGCGTCGTAGTAGCGGTAATTCTGTACCGGGAAGCCGGCAGTCTCGAACAGTGCGCGATGGTTTTCCCAGCTCGGGTCGCTGATGGCTACCACAGCGTTGGGCGACAGGCGCTTGAGGAAGTCGGCGCCGATCTTCAGCGCGCCGGTGCCGCCAACGGCTTGCACGGTGACCACGCGGCCAGCGGCCAGCAGTGGCGACTCGGCGCCAAAGATAAGTTTTTGCACGGCCTGGTCATAAGTGGCGATGCCGTCGATCGGCAGGTAGCCGCGCGAGGCGTGCTGGGCGGCACGCTGGGTTTCGGCTTCGATCACGGCGCGCAGCAGCGGAATGCGGCCTTCCTCATTGCAGTACACGCCAACGCCCAGGTTGACCTTATCGGTACGTGGGTCGGCGTTGAACGCTTCGTTGAGGCCCAGAATAGGGTCGCGGGGTGCCAGCTCGACAGCGGAAAACAGGCTCATTGTTACCTTGGCTCTGATTGGAGAGTGATAGGGCGTACACGCTCCAGCCGAATGCACTGAAGCGGTGCACAAACGGGGAGTCAGTATAGTGATACCGTCCGGTCACTGCGACACTCTGGCACAGCTTTTCCGGCTATTTGCGCAAATATTTTTCGACCATTGGTCTAATTGCCGGGTCCACTGTAACAAGCGCTCACAGCCCAGCCTTGAAAGCGCCCCCAGCTAGCCGCATTTGGGTATAGACTACTGGCTAAATTTACAGTTGCTGCAGCACCGCGAGGTCAAACATGTCCGAGTTCCAGCTCGTCACCCGTTTTCAGCCGGCCGGCGACCAGCCCGAGGCCATCCGTCAGATGGTCGAAGGCATCGAAGCGGGGCTGTCGCACCAGACGCTGCTCGGCGTGACCGGGTCGGGCAAGACCTTCAGCATCGCCAACGTCATCGCGCAGGTGCAGCGCCCGACACTTGTCCTGGCACCGAACAAGACCCTGGCCGCGCAGCTCTACGGCGAATTCAAGGCGTTTTTCCCCAACAACGCGGTGGAGTATTTCGTTTCCTACTACGACTACTACCAGCCCGAGGCCTACGTACCATCGTCGGACACCTTCATCGAGAAGGACGCCTCGATCAACGACCACATCGAGCAGATGCGCCTGTCCGCGACCAAGGCGCTGCTGGAGCGGCGCGATGCAATCATCGTCACCACCGTGTCTTGCATCTATGGCCTCGGCAGCCCCGAGTCCTACCTGAAAATGGTCCTGCATGTGGACCGCGGCGACAAGCTCGATCAGCGCGCACTGCTGCGCCGCCTGGCCGACCTGCAGTACACCCGCAACGAAATGGACTTTGCCCGTGCCACTTTCCGCGTGCGGGGTGATGTGATCGATATCTTCCCGGCCGAGTCGGACCTAGAGGCCATCCGCATCGAGCTGTTCGATGACGAGGTGGAGAACATAGCCGCCTTCGACCCGCTCACTGGCGAGGTCTTCCGCAAGCTGCCGCGATTCACCTTCTACCCCAAGAGCCACTACGTTACCCCGCGGGAAACCCTGCTGGAGGCCGTGGAGGGCATCAAGGAAGAGCTCAAGGAGCGCCTTGAGTACCTGCACAAGGCCAACAAGCTGGTAGAAGCGCAACGCCTGGAGCAGCGTACCCGCTTCGACCTTGAGATGATCATGGAGCTGGGCTACTGCAACGGCATCGAGAACTATTCACGCTACCTGTCCGGGCGCCCGGCCGGGGCGCCACCACCCACCCTGTACGACTACCTGCCAGCCGATGCGTTGCTGGTCATCGACGAATCCCACGTCAGCGTTCCGCAGGTAGGCGCCATGTACAAGGGCGACCGTTCGCGCAAGGAAACCCTGGTCGAATACGGCTTCCGCATGCCTTCGGCACTGGACAACCGGCCGATGCGCTTCGACGAATGGGAAGACGTCAGCCCGCAGACCATCTTCGTCTCCGCGACCCCGGGCCCCTATGAGGCTGAGCATGCCGGGCGCGTGGTGGAGCAGGTCGTGCGCCCGACCGGCCTGGTCGACCCGCAAGTCGAGATACGCCCGGCACTGACCCAGGTAGACGACCTGCTGTCGGAAATCCGCAAGCGCGTGGCGGTGGGGGAGCGGGTGCTGGCCACTACGCTGACCAAGCGCATGGCCGAGGACCTTTCCGATTACCTCGCCGACCACGATGTGCGGGTGCGCTACCTGCACTCGGACATCGACACGGTGGAGCGGGTGGAGATCATCCGCGACCTGCGCCTGGGTACTTTCGATGTGCTGGTGGGCATCAACCTGCTGCGCGAAGGCCTGGACATGCCAGAAGTGTCGCTGGTGGCGATTCTGGATGCGGACAAAGAAGGTTTTCTGCGTTCCGAGCGCTCCCTGATCCAGACCATTGGCCGTGCTGCGCGTAACCTCAATGGCCGGGCGATTCTGTACGCCGACAATATTACCGGCTCGATGCAGCGGGCAATTGACGAAACCGAGCGACGCCGGGAAAAGCAGATCGCTTTCAACGAAGCCAACGGTATCGTGCCCAAGGGTGTGGTCAAGGACATCACCGACATCATGGAAGGCGCTACCGTGCCCGGCGCGCGCAGCAAAAAGCGCAAGGGCATGGCCAAGGCGGCAGAGGAGAGCGCCCGCTATGAGGCAGAGCTGCGTACACCGGGCGAGATCACCAAGCGCATCAAGCAGCTGGAAGAGAAGATGATGCAGCTCGCCCGCGACCTGGAGTTCGAAGCTGCGGCGCAGCTGCGCGACGAGATTACCCAGCTGCGCGAGCGGTTGATTACCAGCTGATCCCTTTGGGTGGATGAACTGGCCCTGTCGTCGGCAAGCCAGCTCCCACAGGTGTGCCGCTGCATTCAAAATTTGCCCGGTACCTGTGAGAGCTGGCTTGCCGGCGATAGGGCCAGTACAAGCTAGTGAGCTTCCCCAGCCTTCAACCCCGCCGGCAGCTTGCGGGTCAGCAACACTGCCACCATGCTCACCGCCAACCCGATCCCGACAAAGTGGAAAGCATCGTTGTAGGCCATGATCATGGCCTGCTGATGGGTAATCTCGCTCAGCTTGCCCAGCGCTGCATTGTCATTGCCCAGGCGCTCCGCCAGTTGCGCCAGCCGTTCTGCCACCTGTGGGTTGCTCGGCACTACCGATTCGCGCAGGTAATCGAAATACACATTGGTCCGCGCATCCAGCAACGTGGCCAGCAAGGCGATACCAATCGCACCCCCCAGGTTACGCAGGATATTGAACAGGCTCGATGCCGACCCCGCATCCTGCGGCTGGATGTAAGCCGTGGCGATAAGCGAAATGGTCACCATGATCATCGGCTGGCCCAGGGCGCGGATGATCTGGATCTGGTTGAATTGCGGCCCGGCAAAGTCCGGGTTCAGCACCCCCGAACCGAAACTGGCGGCGCCGAACAGGCAGAACCCCAAGGCGCACAACACTTTGGGTGACACCACCTTCATCAGTTGCGGCACCAACGGGATCAGGAACAGCTGCGGGACACCCATCCACATGATCACCTCGCCGATCTGCAGGGCGTTGTAACCCTGCACCTGCGCCAGGTACAGCGGCAACAGGTAGATTGACCCGTACAGGCCTACGCCCATGCCCAGGCTGGCGATGCTCGACAAGCCGAAGTTGCGGTTACCGAGAATGCGCAGGTTGATCAGCGGGTGCGGCTTGGAAAACTGCAGGATGACGAAGGTGATGAGGCTGATCAGGGCGATGCTGCCCAGGCCAACGATCAAGTTCGACTCCAGCCAGTCCTTGCGGTGGCCTTCTTCGAGAAACACCTGCAGGCAGCCCAACCCCAGGCCCAGGGTGACGATGCCTGCGTAATCGGTGCTTTTCAGCAGTTCCCAGTGCGCCTCTTTCTTCTCCAGCCCATACATCAGGCCGGCAATCATCACCAGGCCGGGCGGGATGTTGATGTAGAAGATGTACTCCCAGCCCCAGTTCTCAGTCAGCCAACCGCCCAGCGTGGGGCCGATGGAGGGGGCGAACGTGGCGGTCATGGCGAACATCGCCATGCCTTTGGCGCGGTGGTGTTCGGGCAGCTTGATCAGGGTAAGGGTAAACGCCAGCGGGATCAGTGCGCCGCCGGTAAAGCCTTGCAGGGCGCGGAACAGGATCATGCTCTCCAGGTTCCAGGCCATCGAGCACAGCAGTGACGACAACAGAAACCCTGCAGAAACCCACACCGCCAGGCGCCGCGCCGAGAGTAACTGCACCAGCCAGGCAGTCAGCGGGATCATGATGATTTCCGCCACCAGATACGAGGTGGAAATCCATGAGCCTTCCTCCAGCGTCGCTGACAGTGCGCCCTGGATGTCTTTCAGCGACGAATTGGTGATCTGGATATCCAGCACCGCCATGAACGCACCGAGCATCACGCTCATTACCGCGATCCAGTCGCGGCGGGTGGGCTCAGCGGTGGGCCGGAGCAATTGGTCACCGGCCATTGTGGCCTTCGCTTTCGCTGCGCAGGTCGACGGTGGCAGTCACCGACATGCCGGGGCGAATGCGCCCGTGCAGCGGGTTGTCGGCGCTGAAGGTGAGTTTCACCGGGATGCGCTGTACCACCTTGGTGAAGTTGCCGGTGGCGTTGTCGGGTGGCAGCAGGCTGAATTGCGCGCCCGAGGCAGCGAAGACACTGTCGACCCGCCCTTCGATGGGGGTATCCGGGTAGCTGTCGAACAGCAGCTCGGCGCGTTGCCCGGGCTGCATCCGGCCGATCTGGGTTTCCTTGAAGTTGGCCTGCACCCAGATGTCTTCGTCGGGCACGATCGACAGCAGGTAGGCGCCAGCCTGCACCACCTGGCCATTGCGCGCGTTGCGCTGGCCGATGGTGCCGCTGATCGGCGCGCGGATTTCGCAGCGGGTCAGGTTCAGTTCGGCCTGTGCCAGGTCGGCGCGGGCGTTGGCGATCTGTGCATCAAGGCGTTTGAGGTCGGCGTTCAGGGCGTTGACCTGCTGGCGCTGGCTTTGCAGGTCGGCGCGGGCTTTGTCGACCTGAGAGCCGGCGACATGGCTGTCCGCCGACAGGGTGGTGACCCGCTCTTCGGATATGAAGCCTGGCTTGCGCAGCTTTTCGGCACGGCTCAGGTCCACCCGCGAGCGCTCGAACGTGGCTTGGTTGGCTGCCACCTGCGCCTGCCCGGCGGCGATCAGGCTACCCTGCTGGGTCAGGCGGCTTTGCGCTTGCGCGTATTCTGCCTCGCGGGTAGCCAGGGTAGCGCGGGCGCGGTCAACCGCCAGCTCGAAGTCTGCTACTTCCAGGCGCACCAGCAGGTCACCTTTGTTGACATGCTGGTTGTCCTCGACCGGCACCGCCTCGATACGTGCGCCCAGCTGGCTGGAAATACGGGTGATCTCGCCCTGTACGTAGGCGTTGTCGGTACTCTCGTAGAAGCGGCCCTTGAAGTACCAGTGGGCCAGAAAGGCGAGGGCGATGATGGCCACCAGGGTGAAGAAGACCAGCAGGCGACGTTTGAGTTGGGCAGGCATGGGCACTATCGTTCCAGAAATGTAAACAAATTTAACAGCGCTGCAGGGGCTGTCGACAAGTGACGTTCGCGCCATTGCTGGAGCCCGGTGCCTGCCTCCTGCTAACATCCCGCCTTTGTTTCATCTTCAGTTCGAGACCTTCCATGACCACCGTACGTACGCGTATCGCGCCATCGCCTACCGGCGACCCCCATGTCGGCACTGCCTACATCGCCCTGTTCAACTACTGCTTTGCCAAGCAGCACGGCGGTGAGTTCATCCTGCGCATCGAAGACACCGACCAGCTGCGCTCCACGCGCGAGTCGGAACAGCAGATCTTCGACGCCCTGCGCTGGCTCGGCATCGAATGGAACGAAGGCCCGGATGTGGGCGGCCCGCACGGCCCGTACCGGCAGAGCGAGCGTGGCGAGATCTACGCGAAGTATGCCAAGCAGCTGGTGGATGCCGGTCATGCCTTCTACTGCTTCTGCACCGCCGAAGAGCTGGAGCAAATGCGTGCCGAGCAACAGGCCCGCGGCGAAACCCCGCGCTACGACGGCCGCGCGCTGCTGTTGAGCGCCGAAGAAGTGCAGCGCCGCCTGGACGCCGGCGAGCCACATGTGATCCGCATGAAGGTGCCGAGCGAAGGTGTCTGCGTGGTACCGGACATGCTGCGTGGCGATGTCGAGATCCCATGGGACCGCATGGACATGCAGGTGCTGATGAAGAACGACGGCCTGCCGACGTACTTCCTGGCCAACGTGGTGGACGACCACCTGATGGGCATCACCCACGTACTGCGTGGCGAAGAGTGGCTGCCGTCGGCGCCCAAGCTGATCAAGTTGTACGAATACTTCGGCTGGGAGCAGCCCAAGCTGTGCTACATGCCGCTGCTGCGCAACCCGGACAAGTCCAAGCTGTCCAAACGCAAGAACCCGACCTCGGTGACCTTCTACGAGCGCATGGGCTTCATGCCTGAGGCGATGCTCAACTACCTGGGCCGCATGGGCTGGTCGATGCCGGACGAGCGCGAGAAGTTCTCGCTGGACGAAATGGTCGAGCACTTCGACCTGTCGCGTATTTCGCTGGGTGGCCCGATCTTCGACATCGAGAAACTGTCCTGGCTCAACGGCCAGTGGTTGCGCGAACTGCCGGTCGAGGAATTCGCCACACGGCTGCAGAAGTGGGCATTCAACAGCGACTACATGATGAAGATTGCCCCGCACGTGCAGGGCCGGGTCGAGACCTTCAGCCAGGTTGCCCCGCTGGGCGGGTTCTTCTTTGAAGGCGCGCTGAAACTGGATGCCAAGCTGTTCGAAAGCAAAAAACTGTCGGCCGACCAGGTGCGCCAGGTGATCCAGCTGATCCTGTGGAAGCTCGAAAGCCTGCGCCAGTGGGAAAAAGAGCGCATCACCGGCTGCATCCAGGCCGTGGTCGAGGCGCTGGAGCTGAAGTTGCGGGATGCGATGCCGCTGATGTTCGCCGCCATTACCGGCCAGGCCAGCTCGGTGTCGGTACTGGACGCCATGGAAATCCTCGGCCCCGACCTGACCCGCTATCGCCTGCGCCAGGCCTTGGACCTGCTGGGTGGCGTTTCGAAGAAAGAAAACAAAGAGTGGGAAAAGCTGCTGGCTTCTATCGCTTGACGGTGTTTTGAAAGCTGCCGCTGAACCGTGTAGTAGCAGCCGTGTGCCGCGAAAGGGCCGCAAAGCGGCCCCGATGATTTTGCTTCAAGGCGAAGATTGTGGGACCGCGCTGCGGTCCTATCGCGACACAACGCCGCTCCTACAAGGGTTCGAGGGTGAGGTTTTGCTGGGGCAGGGCGGTAAGTGATTGTTATCTGTGAAAAAACTTTTGAATATTTTCAAAATTTCGTTTGACAGCCCTGCAATCCGATCTTAATATGCGCCCCGTCCACAGCGATGAACGAAAACGAATCGTCAGGCACCCAGCCAGCGGTTCAGTTCAAAGCGACATTGTGGGGCTATAGCTCAGCTGGGAGAGCGCCTGCATGGCATGCAGGAGGTCAGCGGTTCGATCCCGCTTAGCTCCACCAAATTCCGCTTGTCAGTCAAGGCTGGCAAGCAAGACCGGGTCCAGCAACCAGGTCTTGAAGGTAAGAAGGTTCGTCCCCTTCGTCTAGTGGCCTAGGACACCGCCCTTTCACGGCGGTAACAGGGGTTCGAGTCCCCTAGGGGACGCCAGTTTTACACAAGCGATGGTGCACTTGTCGCTGGGCCGCGAGGCTAGAAATCTGGGGCTATAGCTCAGCTGGGAGAGCGCCTGCATGGCATGCAGGAGGTCAGCGGTTCGATCCCGCTTAGCTCCACCAATTTTGCCGCGGTTCGCGTAAGCGGATCGGCACGAAGGTTACGTCCCCTTCGTCTAGTGGCCTAGGACACCGCCCTTTCACGGCGGTAACAGGGGTTCGAGTCCCCTAGGGGACGCCACTTTTTCCTGCGTTTTGCAGGGCTTAAAAAGGCTCGTCGATTATTGATGAGCCTTTTGTTTCGGGGCTATAGCTCAGCTGGGAGAGCGCCTGCATGGCATGCAGGAGGTCAGCGGTTCGATCCCGCTTAGCTCCACCATTTCTGCCAGGGTTCACGTAAGTGGATCTTCGCGAAGGTTACGTCCCCTTCGTCTAGTGGCCTAGGACACCGCCCTTTCACGGCGGTAACAGGGGTTCGAGTCCCCTAGGGGACGCCACATTTACCCGCGTTTTGCGGGATTTTAAAGGCTCATTCGCTTATTGAATGGGCCTTTTGTTTTTTCTCCCTTCCGAAAAATCGCAGCTGACCAGCGGCGTAAAATTTTGCTTGCCAAAAAATATGATATGCATAATATTTCAAGCATCATATTTTGAATGGCGGATGCCTGATGAGCGACAAGAAGAGCAGAACCCGCGAACGCATCCTGGAAGCAGCGCGCAGTGCGCTGATCCAGCACGGCCCGGCCGAGCCCAGCGTTAGCCAGGTGATGGGGGCGGCAGGCCTGACCGTCGGTGGTTTCTATGCCCACTTTGACAGCAAGGACGAGCTGATGCTCGAAGCGTTTCGCCAGCTGCTGGGTGAGCGCCGCGCCTTGCTCGCCCAGATCGACCCCAGCCTCGATGGTGCAGGGCGGCGGGCGCTGGCCAGTGCCTTTTACCTGTCGCGCAAGCACCGGGATGCCGAAGTGCACGCTTGCCCGCTGCCCAACTCGCTGGGCGAGATGCAGCGCCTGCCAGAGGCGTTCCGCGAGGTATTGGCTGAGCACATCGAGCTGATGACTGCCGCCATGGTCGACCGGCCTGAAGATGCCGACAAGGCCCTGGCTGATCTGGCGCTCATGGTTGGCGGCCTTGCCCTGGCCCGTGCCTTGGGTACCGGTGAACTTTCTGACCGTATTCTGCGCGCCGCCAAATCGGCGGTGCTTTAACCCTGGAGCATGGCGATGACTACCCTGAGCTGGATTCGTGGTGTCAATGGCACCCTGGGCCGGCTGGCCCCTGAGCATGTCGCGGGCAAGATGCGCCGTGCCTTCATGACCCCGCGCAACCTGCCACCTAAGGAATGGGAGTTGCCCGCGCTGGCCAGCGCCGAACGCATCACCCTGCGCTTCGGCTTGTCTGCCTTGCGCTGGGGCAAAGGGCCGACCGTGTTGCTGATGCATGGTTGGGAAGGGCGCCCGACCCAGTTTGCCGCTTTGATCGAGACCTTGGTCCAGGCCGGGCACACGGTGGTGTCGCTGGAAGGGCCGGGCCATGGCCGTTCGCCGGGCGAGCAGGCAAATGTGGTGCTGTTTGCCCGGGCACTGCTGGAGGCCGCTGCAGAGCTGCCGCCGCTGCGTGCGGTCATTGGCCACTCGATGGGGGGTGCCAGTGTGCTGCTGGCCCTGCAGATGGGGTTGCGCACGGAAGCGGCTGTGAGCATTGCTGCCCCGGCGCGGCTGCTGGGTGTGTTGCGTGGCTTTGCTCATCGCCTGGGGATGCCGGCGCGGGCGCGGGCGGCTTTCATACGCCAGGTGGAGCGGGACGTGGGCATGCAGATTGCGCGGCTGGATGTGACCGGTTACCAGCTTGAGCTTCCGGGGTTGGTGGTGCATGCCGCCGATGACGCCCTCGTGGCCGCCGATGAAGCCCATGTCATTCATAAGGCCTGGTTCGATAGCCGTTTGCTGATGTTGGAGGAGGGCGGCCACCAGCGGGTGCTGGCCGACCCGCGGCTGAGTGTGGCCGTGCTCGAATTGCTGGCCCGGGCTGACGAGCCAGCGCGGCAAACCGCCTGATGGTGTTGCCTGTGCTGGCCTCATTGCCGGCAAGCCAGCTCCCACAGGTACGGCGCAAACCTGGAGTCCTGCGCGGTTTTTGTGGGAGCTGGCTTGCCGGCGATGAGGCCGGTAAATCTTGCGCAGGGGCTGGACATTGCCCTGCAGGTCGCTGCTAAATCGCCTTTTGTGCCAAGGAAGCGAACATGAGCTGGGACCTGGCAACACCCTTCGTCATCGACCTGCGCGTCAGCAGCGAGGACATCGACGGCCTTGGTCATGCCAACAACGCGGTCTACGTCACGTGGCTGGAGCGTTGCGCCTGGCGCCACTCCCAGCGCCTGGGGCTGGACCTGGCGGAGTATCGGCGCCTGGATCGGGCGATGGCGGTGGTGCGTCACGAAATCGATTACCTGGCCGCCGCCTACGAGGATGACGAGCTGCAACTGGCCACCTGGATCATCGACTGGGATCAGCGCCTGCGCATGACCCGGCGCTTTCAGCTCAAGCGCCCGCGTGACGGCGTAACCCTGCTGCGTGCGCACACCACCTTTGCCTGCATCGAGCTGTCCAGCGGCAAGCCCAGGCGCATGCCGGCGGAATTCGTAGATGGCTACGGTCCGGCGCTGATCGGCACCTGAATCGTCGACAATTTTTGTTAGACTGCCGGCTTTTTCACCGAGACCCCGACATGCAAATTGCCCTGGCCCCCATGGAGGGGCTGGTTGACAACATCCTGCGCGACGTATTGACCCGCGTGGGCGGTATCGACTGGTGCGTCACTGAGTTCATTCGCGTGTGCGACCGCCTGCTGCCGCCGTCCTCGTTCGACAAGCTGGCGCCCGAGCTGCGCCAGGGCGCGCGTACGGCTGCGGGGGTGCCCATGCGCGTGCAGTTGCTGGGGTCGGACCCGGTGTGCCTGGCGGAAAACGCGGCGCTGGCCTGTGAGCTGGGTGCGCCAGTGATCGACCTGAACTTCGGCTGCCCGGCCAAGACCGTGAACAAGTCACGTGGCGGTGCCGTGCTGCTCAAAGAGCCGGAGTTGCTGCACGCCATCGTGCGGGAGGTGCGCCGCGCAGTGCCGGCGCATATCCCGGTAACCTCGAAGATGCGCCTGGGTTTCGACAGCCCCGACGGCGCGCTTGAGTGTGCCACGGCATTGGCAGAGGGGGGCTCGGCGCATCTGGTGGTGCATGCGCGGACCAAGGTCGAGGGCTACAAGCCGCCGGCGCACTGGGAATGGGTGGCGCGGGTGCAGGATGTGGTCAAGGTGCCGGTGTTCGCCAATGGCGAGATCTGGACTGTTGATGACTGGCGGCGGTGCCGTGAGGTCAGCGGGGCCGAGGACATCATGCTGGGCCGTGGCCTGGTATCGCGCCCGGACCTTGGCCTGCAGATTGCCGCAGCCCGTGATGGGCGAGACTATCAGCCGATGAGCTGGGATGACCTGCTGCCGTTGTTGCGCGAGTTCTGGCGTCAGGCCCAGGCCAAACTGTCACCGCGTTATGCACCGGGGCGGATGAAGCAATGGCTGGCCATGCTGACCCGCAGTTACCCCGAAGCGGTGGTGCTGTTTGCCGAGTTGCGCCGGGAAGATGACTGCGCGCGGATCAGCCGGTTGCTGGGGGTTGAGGTGCAGGCTTTGGAGGCCTGTGTTGCCTGAGCTGGCCTCTTCGCTGGCATGCCCGCGAAAAGGGCTACACCGATTTCAAATTTTTTTATCATTGCCCCTTGAAAGCTTTTCCCTCGGCCATATCTTTTGAGTACGCGATGCCGAAGCCGGGTCGCGTAATGACTTACTTGCTGAATCTCAGGAGTTTATGACCATGACTACCGCTTTCTCTCTTGCTCCACTGTTCCGCCATTCCGTTGGTTTCGACCGTTTCAACGACCTGTTCGAATCCGCGGCACGTAATGAGGCCGGTAGCAGCTACCCGCCCTACAACGTGGAAAAACATGGCGAGGACCACTATCGCATCGTAGTAGCCGCAGCCGGTTTCCAAGAGGAGGACCTCGACCTGCAGGTTGAGAAAGGTGTCCTGACCGTGACCGGTGGCAAGCGCGACAATGGCGCCGCTGAAGTGACCTACCTGCATCAGGGTATCGCGCAACGCGCCTTCAAGCTGTCGTTCCGCCTGGCTGACCATATCGAAGTGAAAGCCGCCGGCCTGGCCAACGGCCTGCTCAGCATCGACCTGCTGCGCATCGTGCCTGAAGAAGCCAAGGCCAAGCGCATCCCGATCAATGGCGACAAACCAGCGCTGAACTGATCACGCTGCGATGAAGAAGGGCACCCCCAGGGGTGCCCTTTTTTGTGCTCCTGACGCGCTACCGTGCAGGCGCTGGCAGCCAGGCGATCAGTAGTCTGCCGGCGCTTCCAGCAACAGCTTGCGAAACTCTGGCAACGGCAACGGCCGGCTGTGCAGGTAGCCCTGATACAGGTGACAGCCCAGCCGTTCCAGAAACTCAAGCTGTTCAGTCAGTTCGACCCCCTCGGCAATCACCGCCAGGTCCAGGCTGCGGGCCATGGCGACAATGGCGCGGACGATTTCGGCGTCGTTGGGGTCGATCGGTGCATCGCGCACAAAGGTCTGGTCGATCTTCAGCGCATCGACCGGCAGGCGCTTGAGGTAGGTCAGCGATGAATAGCCAGTGCCGAAGTCATCCATGGCAAAACTCACCCCGTAGTGCTTCAGTTCGCGCATTTTGCTGATGGTGTCTTCCAGGTTCTGGATGACGATGCCTTCGGTGATTTCCAGCTTGAGCATGTGTCGTGGCAGCCGATAGTCGTCCAGGCTGCGCAGCACGCGCCCGACAAAGTCGTTTTGGCGGAACTGCCGAGGGCTGATGTTCACGCACAGGCTGAAATCATCCGCGTCGATCAGGCCGTCGGCCAGCATGTGCGCGCAAGCATCGCAGGCTTCGTCAAGGATCCAGCTGCCAACTTCCAGGATCAGGCCGCTTTCTTCCAGCACCTGGATGAACTGCGAGGGCGGCTGCTGGCCGAGTTGCGGGTGATGCCAGCGCAGCAGCACCTCGGCGCCGACGATGCGGTTGTCGCGGGCATCCACCTGGGGCTGGAAGTACAACGCCAGTTCACCGCGGGCCAAGGCCAGGCGCAGGTCGTTTTCCATGCGCAGGCGTTCGCTGGCGGCCTTCTGCATGGTGGTGTGGAACAACTGGGTGGTGTTGCGCCCAGAGTCCTTTGCCCGGTAAAGCGCGATATCGGCACGCTTGAGCAGATCGGCCGGCGTGGTGCCGTGGTCGGGGATCAGCGCCACGCCGATGCTGGGCGTCACCTGCAGGCGCTGGCCATCCAGCGACATCGGTTCGGCCAACAGCTCACGCAGCGTGTCGGCCAGTTCACGCACTTTTTCCTCTACCAGCTCACGGCTGCCTTCCAGTCCGCTGAGCAATACCACGAACTCGTCGCCACCCAGTCGGGCCACGGTGTCTTCCAGGCGCACACTGGCTTCCAGGCGTGCGGTGATGATCTTCAGCACCGCGTCGCCCACCGGATGGCCCAGCGAGTCGTTGATGTGCTTGAAGTGGTCGAGATCGAGGAACAGCAGGGCGCCGCGCAAGTTGTGGCGCTTGAGCAGGGCAATCTGCTGGCTCAGGCGGTCCATCAGCAGGGCACGGTTGGGCAGGTTGGTCAGCGGATCGTGGTAGGCCAGATGGCGTATTTGCGCCTGGGCGTTTTTCAACTGGCTGACGTCGCGTGCGGTCAGCAGCAGGCAGTCGACTTCGTTGAGGGTGATCGGCTCGACAGAAACTTCCACGGTGAGGATATCGCCGCGCTTGTTACGCCCAAGCATTTCCCGGTGATGCACCCGGCCGCGCTCGCGCAACTCGGCCAGCAACGCGCTGCGCTGCTTGTCATCGGCCCAGATACCGATCTCATATACCGTGTGGCCGACCACATCGGCGGCACTGTAGCCTGTCAGGCGGCAGAAGCCATCGTTGATTTCCAGGTAGCGGCCGCTGTGGCGTTCGGTGATGGTGATGGCGTCGGGGCTGGAGTGGAAGGCCTTGGCGAACTTTTCCTCGCTGGACTGCAGCGCCGCCTCGGCGCGTTGTTGCTGGGTGATGTCGCGCAGGGTGGTAACGCTGCAGGGCTGGTCGTCGACGGTGATCAGGCGGCTGGAGATCACACAGGTCAGCGGCGCGCCGTCGCGGTGGTTGACCACCACGGCAACGTTGCTCAGGGCCTGTTCGCGGATGACCCGCTCGATACGTTGCGCACGTTCGATGGACTCGGCCCACAAGCCGATTTCCTCGGCTGTGCGGCCAATCACCTGGTCGCTGCCCCAGCCAAAGGTCTGGCTGAACGCGGGGTTGATCTCGATGAACTGGCCGGTGTCCTGGCGGGTAACGCAGATTGGGTCGGGGCTGACCTGGAAAAGGCTGGCGAACTTCTCTTCCGAGGCGCTCAGGCGCTGCTCGCGCTCCACCTGGTCGGTAATGTCGAGCAAGGTGCCGGCCATGCGCAGCGGGTTGCCCTGTTCGTCGCGGTACAGGCGTGCGCGGCTTTCGATATAGCGCGAAATGCCGTTCTCCAGCTGCACCCGGTAGGTAATCTGGTAGTTGCCAGCGGGCCCTTCGCGCAGGCTGCGGTAGGCCTGGCGCATCGAGTTGCGCTCCTGTTCCGGCACCCCCTCGAAAAACGCATCGAACGACTCGTGAAAAGGGGTGGGCGGCAGGCCGTGAAGCTGCGCGGCGCGGGCCGAACCGTAGAGCATGCCGCTGGGGATATGCCAGTCCCAGGTGCCCAGCTGCGCCGAGTCCAGGGCCAGGTCCAGCCGTTCCTGGCTGTCCTTCAGGGCCTGCTCGGCGCGCTTGCGTTCGGTGGTGTCGACGAACGTGCTGATCAGGAAGGTGATGCCCTCCAGTTCGATGCCCTGGGTGCAGAGGATGCCGTCGTGCACCTTGCCGCTGGAGGCACGGAACTGCACCTCCATGATGAGCGGGCCGCCATTGGCGCGGGTCGACTCCATCACCTGGTGACGCTGTTCGGGGTGGACCCACAGGCCCAACTCCAGGCTGGTCTTGCCGATCACCTGGCTGCCAGGCCAGCCGAACATGTCTTCGAAATGCTGGTTGACCTCGAAGATCATGCCGTCGTGGCGGCGGGTCAGCAAAATGGCGTTGGGGCTGAGGTGGAACAGGGTGGCGAAGCGCTTTTCCGAATTGATCAGCGCTGTTTCCCGCTCGCGCTGGCGGGTGATTTCGCGGATCACCCCGATCATCTGCGGGCGCCCATGCTGGTCGTGGGTCAGGCTGCCGTTGATCTCCAGCCAGTGCAGGCTGCCGTCAGGCCAGCGAATGCGGTGACGCATGGCCTGTTCCACCGGCTCGCCGTTGAACACGGCCTGGAACACCTGGCGGGTGCGGGCGCGGTCTTCCTCGGGCAGCAAGTCGAGGTAGTCGACATCGGCGGGCAACGGTCGCTGCGGGTCGAAGCCGAACAGCGCCTGGGTGCCTCGTGACCAGCTGACCCGGCCGCTATCGATGTCCCATAGCCAGGCCCCCAGGCGCGCGCCATTGAGCGCGGCCAGCAGTTGTGGGGCGTTCTGCCAGGCCTGCTCCGACTCTTGGGGATCGGCCGCAGGAATACGCGGCAGGCGCAAAAAGCGGTTTGCTGATTTGGGCATCGGTACCAGACCTTTGGCGTATGACGCGTCCTTGAATTGGATGTGCCGGGCTGACGGCCGGTCAGGCCGGCCCTGCGTGGCTGTCGAGCAGGGCCATGAAAGCCCTGGCCGCGTTCGACAGCGTACGCTCCGTGTGCAAGATGTAGCCTAGCTGGCGTGACAGCTGTATGCCCGGTAATGCGATGGGTGCAACCTGTTCGTCGAGCATGGTGCGTGGCAATACACTCCAGGCCAGCCCGATCGATACCATCATCTTGATGGTTTCCAGGTAGTTGGTGCTCATGGCGATGTTCGGCGTCAGGCCCTGGCTTTCGAACAGGCGCTGGACAATATGGTGGGTAAAGGTGTTGCCGCCGGGGAATACCGCCGGGTGGCGGGCCACATCAGCCAGGCTGACTGTACGGTTGTTGGCCAGCGGGTGCTCGGGCGCGGCGACAAAGTCCAGGGCGTCGTCCCACACCGGTACGGCCTTGATCAGGTGGTGCGGGTCGGGCGCCAGGGTGATCACGGCAATCTCGGCACGGCCATGCAGAATTTCGTCGTAGGCCTGTTCTGAATCCAGAAACTGAATATCCAGCGCCACCGCCGGGTACTGGCGGGTGAAAGCCCGCAGCAATGGAGGCAGGCGGTGCAGGCCGATGTGGTGGCTGGTGGCCAGGGTCAGACGACCGCTCACGGCCCCGGTCAGGTTGGTCAGCGCCCGTCGGGTATCATCAAGCACATTGAGAATCTGGTAGGCCCGTGGCAGCAGGGCGCGCCCGGCCTCGGTCAGGGTGACCTCGCGGCCCAGGCGGTCGAACAGGCGCACACCCAGTTGCTGTTCCAGCCCGGCGATGCGTTTGCTGATGGCCGGCTGGGTCAGGAACAGCCGGTCGGCGGCCCCGGAAAAACTGCCGGTTTCGGCAATGGCGATAAAGGCACTGAGGTTGGCCAGGTCCATGGGGTTGTATTCCTTTGGGTTATCCAAAGCATAAAAATTATGAATTTGAGTTATTCAATCTAACCCCCTAGCATCGTCCGTACAAGCCAAGGGGTCTTTGGCATAGAAAGACGCTGATGAGGAACAGTCTGATGGCTGGCAAAACGCTCTACGACAAACTCTGGGAAGCCCATGAGGTCAAGCGCCGTGATGACGGCTCGTCCTTGATCTACATCGACCGCCACATCATCCACGAAGTGACGTCGCCCCAGGCCTTTGAAGGCCTGCGCCTGGCCAACCGCAAACCGTGGCGCATCGACACCAACATCGCCACCCCCGACCACAACGTGCCGACCACGCCAGAGCGCAAGGGCGGCATCGAGGCCATCGTCGACCAGGTGTCGCGCCTGCAGGTGCAGACCCTTGACGAAAACTGTGACGAATACGGCATCGTCGAATTCAAGATGAATGACGAACGCCAGGGCATCGTTCACGTCATCAGCCCCGAGCAGGGCGCCACCTTGCCCGGCATGACCGTGGTCTGCGGTGACTCGCACACCTCCACCCATGGCGCTTTCGGTGCCCTGGCCCACGGCATTGGCACCTCCGAGGTCGAGCACGTGCTCGCCACCCAGTGCCTGGTCGCCAAAAAGATGAAGAACATGCTGGTGCGCGTGGAAGGCCAATTGCCTGCCGGTGTTACCGCCAAGGACATCGTCCTGGCCGTGATCGGCAAGATCGGCACCGCGGGTGGCAATGGCCACGCCATGGAGTTTGCCGGCAGCGCCATCCGCGAATTGTCGATGGAAGGCCGCATGACCATTTGCAACATGTCCATCGAGGCCGGTGCCCGCGTGGGCCTGGTGGCCACTGACGCCACCACCGTTGCCTACGTTGAAGGCCGCCCGTACGCGCCGAAGGGCGAGCAGTGGAAACAAGCGGTCGAGTCGTGGAAAGACCTGGTGTCGGATGACGATGCCGTGTTCGACACCGTGGTCGAGCTCGATGCCAGCCAGATTAAGCCACAGGTCAGCTGGGGCACCTCGCCCGAGATGGTCCTGGCCGTCGATCAGCGCGTGCCGGACCCGGCTGCCGAAGCCGACCTGGTCAAGCGTGGTTCGATCGAGCGTGCCCTGAAGTACATGGGCCTGACCGCCAACCAGGCGATCACCGATATTCAGCTGGACCGCGTGTTCATCGGCTCGTGCACCAACTCGCGTATCGAAGACCTGCGCGCCGCAGCCGAAATCGCCAAGGGCCGCAAGGTGGCCGCTACCGTCAAGCAAGCCATCGTCGTGCCAGGTTCGGGCCTGGTCAAGGCCCAGGCCGAGCGCGAAGGCCTGGACAAGATCTTTGTCGAAGCCGGTTTCGAATGGCGTGAGCCAGGCTGCTCGATGTGCCTGGCGATGAACCCGGACCGCCTGGAGAGCGGCGAGCACTGCGCGTCCACCTCCAACCGCAACTTCGAAGGCCGTCAGGGGGCCGGTGGCCGTACCCACCTGGTCAGCCCGGCCATGGCTGCCGCTGCCGCGGTGACCGGCCACTTCATCGATGTCCGCGAGTTGATCCAAGGGAGCGCAGCATGAAAGCCTTTACCCAGCACACTGGCCTCGTCGCGCCGTTGGACCGTGCCAACGTCGACACCGACCAGATCATCCCCAAGCAGTTTTTGAAGTCGATCAAGCGCACCGGCTTTGGCCCTAACCTGTTCGACGAATGGCGTTACCTGGACGTGGGCCAGCCCTACCAGGACAACAGCAAGCGCCCGCTGAACACCGAGTTCGTGCTCAACCACGAACGCTACCAGGGTGCCAGCGTGTTGCTGGCGCGGGAAAACTTCGGTTGTGGCTCCAGCCGTGAGCACGCCCCGTGGGCGCTGGACGAGTACGGCTTCCGCAGCGTGATCGCGCCGAGCTTTGCCGACATCTTCTTCAACAACAGCTTCAAGAACGGCTTGCTGCCGATCATCCTCAGCGATGAGGAAGTCGACGAGTTGTTCAAGCAGGTCGAAGCCAACCCGGGTTACCAGCTGACCATCGACTTGCAAGCGCAGGCCGTGACACGTCCGGATGGCAAGGTGCTGCATTTCGAGATCGATGCGTTCCGCAAGCACTGCCTGCTCAACGGCCTGGACGATATCGGCCTGACCCTGCAGGACAGCGATGCGATCAAGGCCTTCGAAGGCAAGCACCGCGCCAGCCAGCCTTGGCTGTTCCGTGATGCCTGAGTGATGTAGCTGTGAGTGCTGGCCTCTGTGGGAGCGGGCTTGCCCCGCGAAGAGGCCGGTACTGGTGATGACAATCAAAAGGACTGCACCCATGACCAGCACCAACCACACCGACGTGGTCCAGCGCCAGTTCGGCGAACAGGCCAGCGCCTACCTCAGCAGCACCGTGCACGCCCAGGGCAGTGAGTTCGCCCTGCTGCAGGCTGAGCTGGCAGGGCAGGCCCATGCGCGCGTGCTGGACCTGGGCTGCGGTGCCGGTCATGTCAGCTTCCACGTCGCGCCGCTGGTCGCCGAGGTGGTCGCCTACGACCTTTCGCAAGCCATGCTCGACGTGGTCGCCAGTGCTGCCGCCGAGCGCGGCCTGGCCAACATCACCACCGAGCGCGGCGCGGCCGAACGCCTGCCGTTTGCCGATGCTTCGTTCGATTTCGTCTTCAGCCGCTACTCGGCCCACCACTGGAGCGACCTGGGCCTGGCCCTGCGCGAAGTGCGCCGGGTGCTCAAGCCCGGTGGCGTGGCGGCGTTCGTCGATGTGATGTCACCCGGCAGCCCGCTGCTCGACACCTACCTGCAAACGGTCGAGGTGCTGCGCGACACCAGCCATGTGCGCGACTACTCCGCCGCCGAATGGCAGCGTCAGGTCAGCGAAGCCGGCCTGCATGTGCGCAGCCACACGCGCCAGCCACTGCGCCTGGAGTTCAGCAGCTGGGTCGAGCGCATGCGCACCCCCGAGCCGATGCGCGTGGCCATACGCCAATTGCAGCAAGCCATGGGTGAAGAAGTACGGCAGTATTACCAGATCGAGGCCGATGGCTCGTTCAGCACCGATGTGCTGGTGTTGTGGGCCGAGCGTTAAGCACTTTTCGGTGGGGCCCGTTTGGCCGCACCGCGTGAATGGATAGAGGAAAGCATGAGCAAGCAGATTCTGATTCTCCCTGGTGACGGTATCGGCCCGGAAATCATGGCCGAAGCGGTCAAGGTGCTGGAACTGGCCAACGACAAGTTCCAGCTTGGCTTCAGCCTGGAACATGACGTGATCGGTGGCGCCGCCATCGACAAGCATGGCGTGCCGCTGGCCGACGAAACCCTGGAGCGTGCGCGCAAGGCCGATGCCGTGCTGCTGGGCGCCGTGGGTGGCCCGAAGTGGGACAAGATCGAGCGTGACATCCGCCCTGAGCGCGGCCTGCTTAAAATCCGTTCGCAACTGGGCCTGTTCGCCAACCTGCGCCCGGCCATCCTCTACCCGCAGCTGGCCGATGCCTCGTCGCTGAAGCCGGAAATCGTTTCGGGCCTGGACATCCTCATCGTCCGTGAGCTGACCGGCGGCATCTACTTCGGTGCCCCGCGTGGCCAGCGCGAGCTGGAAGGCGGCGAGCGCCAGGCCTACGACACCCTGCCGTACAGTGAAAGCGAAGTGCGCCGCATTGCCCGTGTCGGCTTCGACATGGCCCGCGTACGTGGCAAGAAGCTGTGCTCGGTGGACAAGGCCAACGTCCTGGCGTCCAGCCAGCTGTGGCGTGAAGTGGTCGAAGACGTGGCCAAGGACTATCCGGACGTCGAACTGAGCCACATGTACGTCGACAACGCTGCCATGCAGCTGGTGCGCGCACCCAAGCAGTTCGACGTGATGGTGACCGACAACATGTTCGGTGACATTCTGTCGGATGAAGCTTCCATGCTGACCGGTTCCATCGGCATGCTGCCATCTGCGTCGCTGGATGCCGACAACAAGGGCATGTACGAGCCGTGCCACGGTTCGGCGCCGGACATCGCCGGCCTTGGCATCGCCAACCCGCTGGCGACCATTTTGTCGGTGTCGATGATGCTGCGTTACAGCTTCAATCAGTCGGCTGCCGCCGATGCGATCGAGAAGGCCGTCAGCCTGGTCCTTGACCAGGGCCTGCGCACCGGCGACATCTTCTCGGAAGGCTGCCGCAAAGTTGGTACGCAGGAAATGGGCGACGCAGTAGTCGCAGCGCTGCGGAATCTGTAATCTCTCTGGCCCGCCACCCCAAATTCCCGGTGGCGGCCCACTTTTAGCAAAGGTGTAGTTGCGATGAAACGTGTAGGTCTGATCGGTTGGCGCGGCATGGTCGGTTCCGTGCTCATGCAGCGGATGCTGGAGGAGCAGGATTTCGACCTTATCGAGCCGGTGTTCTTCACTACCTCCAATGTCGGCGGCCAAGGCCCGAACGTGGGCAAGGATACAGCGCCGCTCAAAGACGCTTATTCGATTGAAGAACTCAAGACCCTCGACGTGATCCTGACCTGCCAGGGCGGCGACTACACCAACGAGGTCTTCCCCAAGCTGCGTGAAGCCGGCTGGCAGGGTTACTGGATCGATGCGGCCTCGTCCCTGCGCATGCAGGATGATGCGGTGATCGTCCTCGACCCGGTCAACCGCAAGGTCATTGATCAGCAGCTGGACGCCGGTACCAAGAACTATATCGGCGGCAACTGCACTGTCAGCCTGATGCTGATGGGCCTGGGTGGGCTGTTCGAAGCCGGCCTGGTCGAGTGGATGAGCGCCATGACCTACCAGGCAGCCTCGGGTGCTGGCGCGCAGAACATGCGCGAGCTGATCAAGCAGATGGGCGCCACTCACGCAGCCGTTGCCGACGACCTGGCCAACCCGGCCAGCGCCATCCTCGACATCGACCGCAAGGTTGCCGAGAGCATGCGCAGCGACGCCTTCCCGACCGAGAACTTTGGTGTGCCACTGGCCGGCAGCCTGATCCCTTGGATCGACAAGGAACTGCCGAACGGCCAGAGCCGTGAAGAATGGAAAGCCCAGGCCGAGACCAACAAGATCCTCGGTCGCTTCAAGAGCCCGATCCCGGTCGACGGCATCTGCGTGCGCATCGGCGCCATGCGTTGCCACAGCCAGGCGCTGACCATCAAGCTGAACAAGGACGTGCCGATCGCCGACATCGAAGGCATGATCAGCCAGCACAACCCTTGGGTGAAGCTGGTGCCGAACCAGCGTGAAATCAGCATGCAGGAGCTGACCCCGACCAAGGTCACCGGTACCCTGAACATCCCGGTTGGCCGTCTGCGCAAGCTGAACATGGGCTCGCAGTACCTGGGCGCGTTCACCGTGGGTGACCAGCTGCTGTGGGGCGCCGCCGAACCGCTGCGCCGCATGCTGCGGATTCTGCTGGAGCGTTGATCGTTCTGCTTTGACCAAAAACCCGCGCTGGCGACAGTGCGGGTTTTTTTTGAGTGTTCGCCACAGCATTTTTGGTGCCGGTGAGATCGAGCGCCGCCCGCGCGGCGCATCGCGACGCAAGGCCGCTCCCACATTTGTTTCGGGCCAGTTATTCCTGTGGGATTCGCGCGCGTAGGCCTTGGCGCATGCATCGATATCGCGTCGTACATACAAGGCGGTCGCGCGCGCCTGGCGCAGGATGGACTGGCCCGAAACAAATGTGGGAGCGGCCTTGCGTCGCGATGCGCCGCGCGGGCGGCGCTCGATCTCACAAACACCGCAAATCCCAAACCATCCCCGCTAGCCCTCACGCAACCCACAGCGGCGAAGATACGGCCAGCACAGACAAAACCCTACAATCCGAGTAAAGTGCCGCCCCCGCCGTTTTCTGCAAGAGGATCCCTACCATGACACACCCTTTGGACATCGCCGTCGTCGGCGCCACCGGCAGCGTCGGTGAAGCCTTGGTGCAGATCCTCGAAGAACTCGCATTCCCGGTCGCCACGCTGCACCTGCTGGCCAGCATGGAATCGGCGGGCAGCAGCGTGATGTTCGCTGGCAAGAAGCTGAAAGTGCGCGAAGTCGACAGCTTCGACTTTGCCCAGGTCAAGCTGGCCTTCTTCGCCACCGGCGCCGCCGTCAGCCGCAGCTTTGCCGGCAAGGCGCTGCAGGCAGGCTGCACGGTGATCGACCTGTCCGGTGGCCTGGACGACGCCCTGGCCTTGGTGCCGGAAGCCAACGCCGACCGCCTGGCCGGCCTGTCGTTGCCAGCGCGCATCATCAGCCCATGCTCGGCCGCTGTAGCCCTGGCCGTCGCGCTGGCGCCGCTCAAAGGCCTGCTCGACATTGAGCGGGTGCAAGTGATGGCCGCGTTGGCGGTGTCTGCGCAAGGCCGTGAAGCGGTCAGCGAACTGGCCCGGCAAACCGCTGAGCTGCTCAATGCCCGGCCGCTGGAGCCTCGCTTCTTTGACCGCCAGGTGGCATTCAACCTGCTGGCCCAGGTAGGGGCCGCCGATGAACAGGGCCATACAGCGCTGGAGCGCCGCCTGGTCAGCGAGTTGCGGGTGCTGCTCGGCATGCCTGAATTGAAGATTTCCGTAAGCTGCGTTCAAGTCCCGGTGTTTTTCGGCGATAGCTTCAGTGTGGCTGTGCAGAGCCGTCGCCCGGTCGACCTGGAGGCGGTCAACCAGGCGCTGGAGGCAGCCGATAGCGTCGAGCGGGTGGAGCGTGATGATTATCCGACCCCGGTCGGTGACGCAGTGGGCCAAGACGTGGTCTATGTTGGTCGTGTACGTCACGGTGTTGATGAAGACCAGCAGCTCAACCTCTGGCTGACCACCGACAACGTGCGCAAAGGCGCCGCGCTCAATGCCGTGCAAGTGGCACAATTGTTGATTAAACAGATGCCGTAAAAGATACTGGCGAGCACTTTTGTCCTGCTCTGCTTGCAGGTTTCGGGACGATTCATACAAGGGAAGAGGTCATGCTTCGAATTCGCAAACTGGTTCTGGCCATGGCTGCAGCCTCCGCGCTGTCGTCTGGCATGGCGAATGCGCTGGGCCTGGGGGAGCTGACCCTGAAGTCGGCACAGAATCAGCCGCTGGACGCCGAGATCGAATTGCTCGACGTACGCGACCTCAAAGCCGCCGAAGTGGCGCCGAGCCTGGCGCCACCGGAAGAGTTCAGCAAGGCCGGGGTGGCGTTTCCGACCTACCTCGAAGACCTGACCTTCACACCGGTGATCAACCCCAACGGCAAGAGCGTGCTGCGGGTGACCTCCAGCCAGCCGCTGCCGGGGCCAGTGGTCAAGTTCCTGGTCCAGGTCATGTGGCCGCAAGGCCGCCTGCTGCGTGACTACAGCGTGTTGCTCGACCAGGCCAAGGCGCAAGGCGACAAGCCGGCGGCGGGCAATGTCACACCGGCCACAACCGGTGCCAGCAACTACACCACCCAGCGCCGCGATACCCTGTGGCAAATTGCTGCGCGCAACACCCAGGGTGGCTCGATCCAGCAGACCATGATCGCGATCCAGGCGCTGAACCCGGACGCCTTCATCGGCAACAACATCAACCAGCTGAAGGTTGGCCAGGTACTGCGCCTGCCCGACCAGCAGCAGGTCCAGAACATTGCCCAAGGCGAGGCGAACCGCGAGGTGGCCGAGCAGTACGCCGCTTGGCGTGAAGGCCGCCGCCTCGGCCCGCGTGCCCGCCAGCTGGACGCTACCCGCCGTGGCGCCGCCGAAGCCGCCCCGGCGCGCATCGCCCAGGGCGACAACCTGCGCCTGGTCACACCGGGCAGCCAGGCCGGTGCCGGCCAGGCCAAGGCACTCAACGACAAGCTGGCCGTGGCCCAGGAAAGCCTGGACACCAGCCGCCGTGACAACGACGAACTCAAAAGCCGCATGGCCGACCTGCAGAGCCAGCTGGACAAGCTGCAGCGTCTGATCGAGCTGAAGAACAATCAGCTGGCGCGCCTGGAAGGCCAGGGTGCAGCCGCTCCGGCAGTGGCAGCTGCTGCTTCTGCCCAGCCGGCAGCCGCCGCTCAGCCAGCGGTCAAGCCTGCACCTGCTGCCGTCGATACCGCGCCCAAGCCGGTGCCGGCCGCCAATCCGGCGTCAGCTAGCCAGTCGGGCAGCGCACTTGACCAGATCCTGGGCAACCCGTGGCTGCTTTGGCTGATTGCCGGCTCCAGCATTCTGGTGCTGGCCTTGTTGCTGTGGCTGCTGGCGCGCAAGCGCAAGGCCCAGCAAGAAGCAGAAAAGCACCTGCGCATGGCGCGGGCGCTGGAAGAAGAGCAAGGCACAGGTTTCGACAACGATACCGAGAGCCTTGACGGCGTTGAGGTCGCGGAGCCGAGCGTGACGCTGTCGCCAGCCGTGGTCGCAGCCTCGGCTGCCGCTGCCGTTGCTGCGGAAAAAGTGGCAGCGCCAGCCGCCGAGCCAGCACTCGAGCCTGAGCCGTACGCAGACCCTCACGCCGCGCTGTTGGCCGAAGTGGATCAATGCCTGGCCGAGGGCCGCCTGAATCGCGCCACCGAACTGCTGGAGCCCGCTGTGGACGCCGCGCCGGAGCGTGACGACCTGCGCTTGAAACTGATGGATGTGTACGCCCGCCAAGGTGATCAGAGCGCGTTCGCCGAACAGGAGCGCAAGCTGCCGGCCAGCGAGCACAACACTGCCCAGGTTGCCGGGCTGAAAGAACGTTACCCGGCCATGCTCGGCCTGGCCGCCGCCGGCCTGGGTGCCGCGGCGCTGGCTGCCGAGATGGATCAGCAGTATGTGCAGGAGCTGCTGCACGACGAGCCTGAGGCGCCGGTGGTTGCCGATGTCGTGCCTGGCGAGGTGCCTGAGTTCGAGCAACAGGTAGAGGCTGAGCCAGAGGTTGTGGCGCAAGCAGAGCCTGAAGCCGAACTGGATGCCTTCGAAGAAGTGCCGACCCTCGATGCACCGGGCCTGGATGAGCAGGACCTGGACAGCGCCTTCGACCTGAGTCTGGGTGAAGACCTGCCGGAAGAAGACCCACTGGCAGCGCCGTTGCTGAACGAGCCGGCGGCACAGGAACCTGTACCCGACGAGCTGGTCATTGCCGAGCCTGTGCTGGATGAGCCAGCGCTGGAAGCGATTCAGCCAGAAGAGCAGCCGTTTGCCGTGGATGCCGAACTGCAAGCCGACGCCGACGCCGATTTCGAGGCCATGCTGGCCCAGGCAGAGCCACAGCCTGCTGCGGACCTGTCCGATTTCGACCTCGATGTCACTGAGCCGGTTGCCCCGGCCGCCCCGCAAGCCGAGGAGGAGGCCCCGGTGGACATCGCCGCCGAGCTGGCTGCCTTCGACAGCGTGCCGGAGTTTGACCCGGTCTCCGAGTTCGACATGCCGTCGGATTTCGACTTGTCGCTGTCGCTGGAAGACGATTCGCCTGCCGCCAAGCGCTTTGCCTCGGAGCTGGACGACGTCAACGCCGAACTGGACAAGCTGTCGCAAAGCCTCGAATCGCCATCGCTGGAGCCACACTTCACCAGCGACGATGCGATTGCGCAGCCTGAACCCGAGCCATTGGACGACCTGGACTTCGACTTCTTCTCCGGCAGTGACGAAGTGGCCACCAAGCTCGACCTTGCCCGCGCCTACATCGACATGGGCGACAATCAGGGGGCCCGCGACATCCTTGATGAAGTGGTCAAGGACGGCGACGACAGCCAGCGCCAGGAAGCCGAGGACATGCTGTCTCGCCTGGTCTGAATCTCGCGCCTGTGGGAGCGGCCTTGTGTCGCGATAGGGCCGCATAGCGGCCCCAGAATTTCAGCCACTCAGCTAGCATCGCCGGGGCCGCTCTGCGGCCCTATCGCGGCACAAGGCCGCTCCCACAGCCCTACAAGGCTGCCGTTGTCGTTATAATCCCCGCCATTTCGTACACCCCACAGGTTTCATGCGCTTGGACATCATCGACACCGCTACCGCCGAATCCGCAGCCGAAGGCTACTCCCGTATCGCCCTGGGCGTGGAATACAAGGGCGCCCGCTACCGCGGCTGGCAGCGCCAGGCCAGCGGAGTACCCAGCGTCCAGCAAGCGCTGGAACAAGCATTGTCCAAGGTGGCCAACGAACCGGTTTCGGTGATCTGTGCCGGGCGAACCGATGCCGGTGTGCATGGCTGTGGCCAGGTCGTGCACTTCGATACCCGTGCCGTACGCGACGAGCGCGCCTGGACCCTGGGCACCAATTTCAACCTGCCGCACGACATCAGCGTGGTTTGGTCGCGGCCGATGCCGGCCGACTTCCATGCCCGCTTCAAGGCATGTGCCCGGCGCTACCGCTATGTCATCTACAACGACCCGATCCGCCCGGCGCACCTGGCCGAGGAAGTGACCTGGAACCACCGCCCGCTGGATGTCGAACGCATGGCCGAAGCCGCGCAGTTCCTGCTTGGCACCCACGACTTCAGCGCCTTCCGCGCCAGCCAGTGCCAGGCCAAGTCGCCGATCAAGCATATCTACCACCTGCGCGTTACCCGCCATGGCCAGATGATCGTGCTGGACGTGCGCGCCACGGCTTTCCTGCACCACATGGTGCGTAATATTGTCGGTGTGCTGACGGCCATTGGCGCCGGCGAGCGCCCGGTCACCTGGGCGCGTGAAGTGCTGGAAGGGCGCAACCGCCGTGAAGGCGGGGTCACGGCCCATCCGTACGGGCTTTACCTGGTCCAGGTGGAGTACCCCGAGGCGTATGCGCTGCCCCAGCGTTACATCGGCCCACACTTTTTGACGGGCTACGAGGCGTTGGCCGACTGACGGGCGAATAGCCATTTGCTAACATCCGGCCTTTCACCGTAACAATCAGGGTTCGCTGTCCATGAGCAATGTTCGCAGCAAGATCTGCGGGATTACCCGTATCGAAGACGCGCTGGCTGCTGCCGAGGCGGGTGCCGATGCCATCGGTTTTGTCTTCTATGCCAAGAGCCCGCGGGCCGTGGACGTGCGCCAGGCGCGGGCGATCATTGCCGAGTTGCCGCCGTTCGTGACCACGGTCGGTCTGTTCGTCAACGCCTCGCGTTGCGAGCTGAACGAGATCCTCGAAGTGGTTGCGCTGGACCTGCTACAGTTCCACGGCGACGAGACCCCGCAAGACTGCGAAGGCTATCACCGCCCCTGGATCAAGGCCCTGCGGGTGCGCCCGGGCGACGACCTGGAGGCGGCCTGCCAGCTTTATGCGGGGGCTCGCGGCATACTGCTGGACACCTACGTGGCAGGCGTACCCGGGGGAACCGGTGAAGCGTTCGACTGGTCACTGGTGCCGGCACATCTGAGCAAGCCCATCATCTTGGCGGGCGGGCTGTCGGCCGACAACGTTGGCCAGGCCATTGCCCAGGTACGGCCTTACGCGGTGGATGTCAGTGGTGGCGTCGAACAGGCCAAGGGCATCAAGGACGCGGCGAAAATCGAGGCCTTCATGCAGGCGGTGAAACAGGCGTGATGGCAGATGTGACGGCTGGCTGCGCGCCATCGTCCATAGCTTTCGCAGCCCTGCGGGGCAGCCGCCGCTGGCGGCGGAACAACACATTAGCGGTGGAGTGGCACGCTGGCAGCCCCGGTGGCCGGTCTACCATTGTTTCATAAAAGATTTTGAGCTCAAGGGCAGGGCAGGGCGGTGACACCGCCCCCCGCCTGCCGATACTGGAGAAATAAAGCATGAGCAACTGGTTAGTCGACAAACTGATCCCTTCGATCATGCGTTCCGAGGTGAAGAAGAGCTCGGTGCCTGAGGGCCTGTGGCACAAGTGCCCAGCCTGTGAGGCCGTGCTGTATCGTCCGGAGCTGGAAAAAACCCTGGATGTCTGCCCCAAGTGCAACCACCACATGCGCATCGGCGCACGTGCGCGCATCGATATCTTCCTGGATGCCGAAGGCCGTGCCGAACTGGGGGCCGACCTGGAGCCGGTCGACCGCCTGAAGTTCCGTGACGGCAAGAAGTACAAGGATCGCCTGACCGGCGCCCAGAAGCAGACTGGCGAAAAAGACGCGCTCATCTCCATGAGCGGCACCCTGATGGGCATGCCGATCGTGGTCAGCGCTTTTGAGTTCTCGTTCATGGGCGGCTCCATGGGTGCCATTGTCGGCGAACGCTTCGTACGCGCGGCCAACTACGCCCTGGAACACCGTTGCCCAATGGTCTGCTTCTCTGCTTCGGGCGGTGCGCGCATGCAGGAAGCGCTGATCTCGCTGATGCAGATGGCCAAGACCTCGGCGGTGCTGGCGCGCCTGCGCGAAGAGGGCATCCCGTTCATCTCGGTGCTGACCGACCCGGTGTACGGCGGCGTTTCTGCCAGCCTGGCGATGCTCGGCGACGTTATCGTCGGTGAGCCTAAGGCCCTGATTGGCTTCGCCGGCCCACGCGTGATCGAGCAGACCGTACGCGAGAAGCTGCCAGAAGGCTTCCAGCGTAGCGAGTTCCTGCTGGAGCACGGTGCTATCGACCTGATCATCTCCCGTGGTGAACTACGCCCGCGTCTGGCCCGCCTGCTGGCACAGATGACCGGCCAGGAAACCCCGGAGCAAGCGCGTGAGGCGGCTGCTGTCGCGTGATGAAACAACGAACCCTGGGCGAATGGCTCGCCTACCTCGAGCAGTTGCATCCCTCGGCCATTGACATGGGCCTTGAGCGGTCGCAGAAGGTGCTTGCCCGGCTGGCGCTAGGCAAGCTGGCGCCACGTGTGGTGACGGTAACCGGCACCAATGGCAAGGGCTCGACCTGCGCATTCGTGGCCTCGCTGCTGCGTGCCCAGGGGCTCAAGGTCGGCGTCTACAGCTCGCCGCACCTGTTGCGCTACAACGAGCGGGTAGTGATCGATGGCCAAGAGGCCAGCGATGAGCGCCTGTGCGAAGCCTTTGCCGCCGTCGAGGCGGCGCGGGGCGATATTTCCCTGACCTACTTCGAAATGGGCACGCTGGCCGCGTTCTGGTTGTTCTACCAGTCGCAGCTGGATGCCGTAGTGCTGGAAGTGGGGCTTGGTGGCCGCCTGGACACCGTGAACGTGGTGGATGCCGACCTGGCGCTGGTGACCAGCATCGGCGTCGACCATGTCGATTACCTGGGCAATACCCGCGAGCAGGTAGCCTTCGAGAAAGCCGGGATCTTCCGCCCGGGCAAGCCGGCCCTGTGCGGCGACCTCGATCCGCCACAACCGTTGCTGGACAAGGCCGCCGAGCTGGCTGCGCCGCTGTTCCTGCGTGGTCGGGACTTTGATCTGGCCAGCACCGTGGCCGGCTGGAGCTGGCGCGGTACTGCGGCAGACGGCGCGCAAGTTGCGCTTTGTGACCTGCCACTGCTCGACCTGCCCATGGAAAACGCCACGCTGGCCCTGCAGGCGTACCTGCTGATGGGGCTGCCGTGGGATGCCGCGCAGGTGCGCCAGGCGCTGCTGGCTACCCGTATTACAGGCCGCCTTGATCGCCGCCTGGTGAACTGGCAGGGCAAGCGGGTGGAGCTGTTGCTGGATGTGGGGCATAACCCTCATGCAGCGGAGTACCTGGCCCGGCGCCTGACGGCCCGGCCGCCCAAGGGCCGTCGCCTGGTGGTGTTCGGGCTGCTCGCCGACAAGGACCTGGAAGGCGTGGTCGCGCCGCTGCAGGGCCTGGTCGACGACTGGGCCGTGGCGCCGCTGGATACCCCGCGCAGCCGCCCGGCTGCCGAGCTGGCCACAGCCTTGACGAACCTCGGCGCCGCGGTGAAGTCTTATGCCAGCGTCGACGCCGCCCTTGAAGGGCAATGTGCGCAGGCGACGGCGGATGATCAGGTCCTGCTGTTCGGTTCGTTTTTCTGTGTTGCCCAGGCGCTGGAGTGGCTGGAGCGGCACGCCCAGGAGGGTGGAGTAGATGGCAGTGCTGGATAAAGGGATGAAACAGCGCATGGTGGGTGCGCTGGTGCTGGTGGCGCTGGCGGTTATTTTCCTGCCGATGCTGTTCACCCGCGAGGACGAGATGCGCCAGGTGCACGTCGAGGCCCCGCAAGCACCGGCCATGCCAAGCCTGCCGGAAGTGAAGGTGGAGCCGGTCGCCGTGCCCGAGCCGCAGGCGATTGCGCAAGCGCCGGAGCAGCCAGCGGTGGTGGTCGACGAGTCCACTGCGCCGCCCGCCACGCCCAGTCAGCCCATTACGCCATCGCCGCAAATCCAGGCGCAGGTCCAGCCGGCCAAGCCACAGGCTGCTGCGCCTAAAGTGGAGTCGAAGCCAGTGGCCACCCCGGCACCTGCCGCAGCAGTGGCAAAGCCGGCTGCCCCTTCAAAAATCGACGTCAATGGCTTGCCTGTCAGTTGGTCCATCCAGTTGGCCAGCCTGTCCAATCGTGCCGGTGCCGAAAAGCTCCAGCAAACCCTGCGCAGCCAGGGCTACAACGCCTATATCCGCTCGGCGGGCGGAATGAATCGGGTGTACGTCGGGCCGCTGATCGAGCGCGCCGAGGCGGAGCGGACACGCGACGCCATCAACCGGCAGAACAGCCTCAAAGGCTTTGTGGTGCGTTTCCAGCCAGAGCGCAGCTGATAGCACGAGGGCGGCTTTGCCGGCCATCGCCGGCAAGCCAGCTCCAGAGAGTGCCTGGCAAATCACCCGGTCATGTTTTGTTCTATGAAAGGTGGCTTGCCGGCGATGAAGCCAACACCAATCCACCCGACATTCCGCTTACTCCCAGCCCGTCGCTCTGGTAAAATGCGCCGCCTCAAACGTCTGCAGGCAGCACCGTGGCATTTACCTTGGTTGATTGGGCGATCATCGCGATCATCGCCGTCTCCACACTGATCAGTCTCAAGCGCGGCTTCGTCAAGGAAGCCTTGTCGTTGCTCATCTGGATCGTTGCGGGTGCGGTTGCGTGGATGTTCGGCGGTTCGCTCTCGGTGTATCTTGAGAGCTATATCCAGACGCCATCCATGCGCGTCATCGCCGGCTGCGCCATTCTTTTCGTCGCCACCTTGCTGGTGGGGGCCATGGTCAACTTCCTTGTCGGCGAGCTGATCCGTGTGACCGGGCTGTCCGGCACCGATCGTTTCCTGGGCATGGCCTTTGGCGCTGCGCGCGGGGCCTTGCTGGTAGTGGTGGCCATAGGCCTGATCAGCCTGGGGCCTGTTCAACAAGACACCTGGTGGCAGGAATCACGCCTGATACCACAATTTCTCTTGGTCGCCGACTGGTCGAAAAACCTGATCCTGGGTTTTACCGGCCAATGGACGCCCAGTGGGTTGATCAGCGCTCCGGCTGATCTTCCGTTCAAGGAACAGTTGCTCGGGCCGTCCCGGCCCTGAGCGCTATTCACTCAAGTTTCGTCAAAGTAGGGGTTGCGTCGCATGTGTGGCATCGTCGGTATCGTCGGTAAGTCGAACGTCAATCAGGCGCTGTATGACGCGCTTACGGTCCTCCAGCACCGCGGCCAGGACGCTGCCGGTATCGTGACCAGCCATGACGGCCGGTTGTTCCTGCGCAAGGATAATGGCCTGGTGCGCGACGTCTTCCAGCAGCGCCATATGCAGCGCCTGGTGGGCAGCATGGGCATTGGCCACGTGCGTTATCCGACGGCAGGTAGCTCGACCTCGGCCGAGGCCCAGCCGTTCTACGTCAACTCGCCGTATGGCATCACCCTGGCCCACAACGGCAACCTGACCAACGTCGAGCAGTTGGCCAAAGAGATTTACGAGTCCGACCTGCGCCACGTCAACACCAACTCCGACTCGGAAGTGCTGCTGAACGTGTTCGCCCATGAGCTGGCGGTGCGTGGCAAGCTGCAACCGACCGAAGAGGACGTGTTCGCCGCTGTTTCCCACGTGCACAGCCGCTGCGTCGGCGGTTACGCCGTGGTGGCGATGGTCACTGGCTACGGCATCGTCGGTTTCCGCGATCCCCACGGTATCCGCCCGGTAGTGTTCGGCCAGCGTCACACCGACGAAGGCGTGGAATACATGATCGCCTCGGAAAGCGTGGCTCTGGACGTGCTCGGCTTTACCCTGATCCGCGACCTGGCGCCGGGCGAAGCGGTGTATATCACCGAAGAAGGCCAGCTGTTCACCAAGCAGTGCGCCGAATCGCCAAAACTGCAGCCGTGCATTTTCGAGCACGTCTACCTGGCCCGCCCAGACTCGATCATCGACGGTATTTCGGTGTACAAGGCCCGTCTGCGCATGGGGGAGAAGCTTGCCGACAAGATCATGCGCGAGCGCCCAGAGCATGATATCGACGTGGTCATCCCGATCCCGGACACCAGCCGCACTGCTGCGCTGGAACTGGCCAACCGGCTGGGCGTCAAGTTCCGCGAAGGCTTCGTCAAGAACCGCTACATCGGCCGTACCTTCATCATGCCCGGCCAGGCCGCGCGCAAGAAATCGGTACGCCAGAAGCTCAACGCCATCGAACTGGAATTCCGCGGCAAGAACGTGATGCTGGTGGACGACTCGATCGTGCGCGGCACCACCTGCAAGCAGATCATCCAGATGGCCCGTGAAGCCGGTGCCAAGAATGTCTACTTCTGTTCCGCAGCCCCTGCGGTGCGCTACCCCAACGTCTACGGCATCGACATGCCGAGTGTTCACGAACTGATCGCCCACAACCGTACCACCGAACAAGTGGCCGAGTTGATTGGTGCCGATTGGCTGATCTATCAGGACTTGCCAGACCTGATTGACTCGGTCGGTGGCGGCAAGATCAAGATCGATCACTTCGATTGCGCGGTGTTCAACGGTGAGTACGTCACCGGCGATATCGACGATGCCTACCTCGAGCGTATCGAGCAGGCCCGTAATGACCTGGCCAAGGTCAAGAACCAGGCCGTCAGCGCGATCATCGACCTCTACAACAACTGATTCAGGGAGCGACGGCATGACGGATCAATGGGATGCCGGGCGACTGGACAGCGACCTCGAGGGTGTCGGTTTCGACACCCTGGCAGTGCGCGCCGGTCAACACCGTACACCTGAGGGCGAGCACAGCGAAGCGCTGTTCCTGACCTCCAGCTACGTGTTCCGCACGGCCGCCGATGCGGCCGCGCGCTTTGCCGGTGAAACACCGGGCAACGTCTATTCGCGTTACACAAACCCGTCGGTGCGCGCCTTTGAGGAGCGCCTGGCGGCCATGGAAGGCGCCGAGCAGGCCGTGGGCACGTCCACCGGCATGGCGGCGATCCTGGCCGTGGTAATGTCGCTGTGCAGTGCCGGTGACCACGTGCTGGTATCGCAGAGCGTATTCGGCTCGACCATCAGCCTGTTCGAGAAGTACTTCAAGCGCTTTGGTGTGCAGGTGGACTACGTGCCGCTGGTCGACCTCGGTGGCTGGGAAAAGGCCATCAAGGCCAATACCAAGCTCCTGATCGTCGAGTCGCCGTCCAACCCGCTGGCCGAGCTGGTCGATATCACCGCGCTCAGTGAAATCGCCCATGCCCGCGGTGCCATGCTGGTGGTGGACAACTGCTTCAGCACCCCTGCGTTGCAGCAGCCGCTGAAGCTGGGTGCCGACATCGTGTTCCACTCGGCCACCAAGTTCATCGACGGCCAGGGCCGCTGCATGGGTGGCGTGGTTGCCGGCCGTGCCGAACAGATGAAAGAAGTGGTGGGCTTCCTGCGCACCGCAGGCCCAACGCTCAGCCCGTTCAATGCCTGGATCTTCACCAAGGGCCTGGAAACCTTGCGCCTGCGCATGCGTGCGCACTGCGAAAGCGCCCAGGCCCTGGCCGAATGGCTGGAGCAGCAGGATGGCGTGGAGAAGGTGCACTACGCCGGCCTGCCCAGCCATCCGCAGCACGAGCTGGCCAAGCGCCAGATGAGTGGCTTTGGTGCGGTGGTCAGCTTCGAGGTCAAGGGCGGCAAAGAGGGCGCCTGGCGCTTTATCGACGCGACCCGGGTGATTTCCATCACCACCAACCTGGGTGACAGCAAGACCACCATCGCTCACCCGGCCACCACCTCCCACGGCCGCTTGTCGGCGCAGGAGCGTGAAGCCGCCGGTATCCGCGACAGCCTGATCCGCGTTGCCGTGGGCCTGGAAGATGTGGCCGACCTGCAGGCCGACCTTGCACGCGGGCTGGCCGCACTGTGATCGAAATCCGCGGCAGTACCCCGGGCCACAATGGCCGGGTAGCCTTGGTCACCGGTGCCGCGCGCGGCATCGGCCTGGGCATTGCCGCTTGGCTGGTCTGTGAAGGCTGGCAGGTGGTGCTGAGCGACCTCGACCGGCAGCGTGGCAGCAAAGTGGCCAAGGCCTTGGGCGACAACGCCTGGTTCATTACCATGGACGTTGCCGACGAGGCCCAGGTCAGTGCCGGGGTGTCTGAAGTGCTCGGGCAGTTTGGTCGGCTGGACGCGCTGGTGTGCAATGCGGCCATCGCCAATCCGCACAACCAGACGCTGGAAAGCCTGAGCCTGGCGCAATGGAACCGGGTGCTGGCGGTCAACCTCAATGGCCCGATGCTGCTGGCCAAGCATTGTGCGCCGTACCTGCGTGCGCACAACGGGGCGATCGTCAACCTTACCTCCACCCGGGCGCGGCAGTCCGAGCCCGATACGGAGGCCTACGCGGCGAGCAAGGGCGGCCTGGTGGCCTTGACCCACGCCCTGGCCATGAGCCTGGGCCCGGAGATTCGTGTCAATGCGGTAAGCCCGGGCTGGATCGATGCCCGTGACCCGTCGCAGCGCCGCGCCGAGCCGTTGACCGACGCCGATCATGCCCAGCACCCGACGGGCAGGGTGGGTACCGTGGAAGATGTGGCGGCCATGGTTGCCTGGCTGTTGTCGCGCCAGGCGGCGTTTGTCACTGGCCAGGAGTTTGTGGTCGACGGCGGCATGACCCGCAAGATGATCTACACCTGAACATTCTGCTTATCATTTACGGGCCTCTTCGCGGGTGAACCCGCTCCCACAGGTACAGCGCAGTGCTAAAGACCTGTGCCGTACCTGTGGGAGCGGGTTCACCCGCGAAGGGGCCCGTACAGGCAAGCGCACTATTTTGCCCTTTTTGAAAAAAATTCAATGGGGCTATTGACTTAGCTTCGCCATCTGCGTAAATTTCGCGGCCTCAGCGAAGCAAACGCAACAAGCAACATCGCGAGGGTGATTAGCTCAGCCGGGAGAGCATCTGCCTTACAAGCAGAGGGTCGGCGGTTCGATCCCGTCATCACCCACCACTTCCTGAGAAGTTCCTGGTGCAAGGTTTCGCAAGAAGCCCATAGCCAGAGAGGAACGCACTGCGCAGCGGTAGTTCAGTCGGTTAGAATACCGGCCTGTCACGCCGGGGGTCGCGGGTTCGAGTCCCGTCCGCTGCGCCATTTTTCAGTAACAGATGGGTGCTTTGCACCGGTCTGAAGCCACAAGGCAAATTGTCTTTGGCTGATCCCAGTTTCAATCAGGTGCAAGCCTGAACGATACGCAGCGGTAGTTCAGTCGGTTAGAATACCGGCCTGTCACGCCGGGGGTCGCGGGTTCGAGTCCCGTCCGCTGCGCCATCTTCGCTTCAAGGTCCCTAGAACACCTTGAAGCAAACACAAGAGAAGCGATCATGTTATCGCTTTTTTTGTGCCTGCCCTGAGGCCTTGGCGCCGGAAGGGTAGACCCAGGTTTCAATCGGGTGAAAGCCTGAATGATACGCAGCGGTAGTTCAGTCGGTTAGAATACCGGCCTGTCACGCCGGGGGTCGCGGGTTCGAGTCCCGTCCGCTGCGCCATCTTTGCCTCAAGGCCCCTTTGAACGCCTTGAAGCACAAAAAGAGCGACCTTAGGGTCGCTTTTTTTGTTTCTGCGGCTGAAAACCTGTCTTTACCCATTTTTACACCAACCTGACAGACTCTTCACCGACCAGTGGTTCCTGTGCCTGCCTGCTGTGTTGCACAATAGGCACCTTCTCGACTTACCCGGAATTCGCAATGACCAGATCTTCCGTCTTTGGTGCGCTCGGGCTGGCCCTGGTGCTGGCGGGGGTGGCCGGTTGTTCCTCGAAAAAGACTGCCGTGTACGAGCACGAGAACTTCGATGACTCGGGTACCTTCTCGCGCAGCTTTCCGGTGAGCGATGCCGGCACTTGCGAGGCCGCCCGGCGTGCCTTGCTCAGCCAGGGCTACATCATTACCAACAGCGGTGCCAACCAGGTGGTGGGCAACAAGAGCTTCCAGCAGAACAGCGAGAATCACCTGCAGATCAGCTTCAACGTGACCTGTGCGCCGGATGTGAGCGACGAACAGCGCTCGACCATGTTCGCCAACGCCCTGCAGGACCGTTACGCGCTGAAAAAATCCAACACCTCCGCCAGCCTGGGCGTGGGGGTACTGGGTTCGGTATCGATGCCGATCGGCTCCAGCGACGACTCGATGGTCAAGGTGGCCAGCGAAACGGTGACGGCAGCGCAGTTCTATGACCGTTATTTCGCCTTGGTAGAGAGCTACCTGCCCAAGCCCAAGCCTAAGAAGGTTGAAGAAGCCAAGGTCGAGGCGCCCAAGGTTCCGAAGCCAGCGGTAGAACTGGGGTTACCTGAGCAGGCAGCGGCGAACCCGGTGGCGCCTGCGCCGGCTCCGGAAGCGGCACCGGAGGCGCAAGATGCACCTGCGCCGGCCGTTGCCCCGGCCAGTGAAGCGGCAGCGGCACCGGTGGTGGATGACAGCCAGGGCTCGCAGCCGGTGGCGCCGCCGGCCGAAGCTGCGCCTATTCAGGTGCAGCAGCAATCCCAGCCTGCCGAGGCCGCGTCACCCTCCCTTTGACTGTTTGCCTGTTACAGACACCCGCGATAACTTCCTGAACCCCTGCTACGTTTACCACTCATAAGCTTGTCATCATCCCTTCATCCCACCTGCTTAGGCTGAAGGCGATACCTACGAAGACAATATGAGTAAAGAGGACGCAGGGCGATGGATGAATACCAGGAAGAACTACTCGAAACCCAGGCTTACGAACTGGACACCCCGGAACCGGCTGAAGACGCTACCGAGCTTTAGCCCGCCCGCCGCTGGTTGCGGCGGAACTCCCCCGGCGTTAGGCCCGTCCAGCGCTTGAATGCGCGCTGGAAGGCCTCGGCCGAAGCAAACCCCAACAGATAGGCAATCTCGCCGAAGGCCAGCTCCGTGTCACGGATATAGGTCTCGGCCAGGTCGCGCCGCGTTTCGTTGAGCAGGTCGCGAAAGCGCGTGCCTTCTTCGGCGAGTTTGCGGCGCAACGTCCAGGTCGGTAGCTGTAAGTGCAGCGCCACTTCTTCCAGGTCCGGTTCACGGCCGCCATTGAGCAGCGGGCCCAGCAAGTGGGTAATGCGTTCACCCAGGCTGCGCACCCGTGTGCGTTGCAGCAGCTCTGCCTCACACAGTTGCAGCAGGTGCTGCCAGGTGCTCGGGCAATGCCTTGGGTTGGCCAGTTGCAGGGTTGCGCGGCTTAGCCGCAGCTGGTTGCCCTCGGCCGCGAATTGTACAGGTGTGCTGCACAGCGCCTGATAACCCTTGGCGTAGGCAGGGGCGGCAAACTCGATGTCCAGGCGCTCGGCCTGCACCTGTGTGCCGGCCAGGTCGGCAAGTTGCGCCAGCCAGCCGGCAAGCAGTGAGTCGACCACGAAGCGGTTGTAGGCGTTGTAAGGGCTGATGGAGTAGAAACGCAACCAGGCGCCTTGGGCGTCTTCCTCAAAGCTGGAGTGGCCACGGTAGTTGGCCGCATACAGTGGCTCGAAGCGCAGCAGGGTGCGCGCCGCGTCGCCCAGTGTCGGTGCCTGGGCGGCGGTGACCCCGGCCAGGCCGGCATGCGCAAGGCGGCTCAGGCGGCCCATGTGCAGGCCCAGTGCGGCCTCGCCGCTCAGCTCGATGGCTGCGTGGCCCAGGTGCATGTAACGGGGGATCGACAAGCGCGCGCCGGCCTCGGCAAGGCGGGGCGCACCCAGCCCATAACGGCGCAGCAGGGGCTCGGGGTCGTGCCCCAGTTCGCGCAGGGCCTCTGTCAGCGGCTGGACAAAGCCTACCGAAAGGTCGCCCAGGCGTACGCGGGGGCGGGTCATGAGCCTACAGCCACAGATTCAGCAGGCGGGCGCCAGGGCTGGGGGGACCCGTCAGCAACTCACCCGACTGTCGGGCAAAGCCCTGCCCGTCGCTGGCCTGCTCCCAGAACTGCCCGCGCATGAACACGCTCATGCTGCTGACGCTGGCCCCGGCTGCCTCGGTCAGGCGTTGCCAGGCAGTCTGTTCGCTGACCTCGCCCCGTTGCAGGGCCAGCCCTGCGCTGGCGTCCTGGTGGCGATTGCCGCGCCATGACGCTTCCCAGCTACCCTTGCCGCTGAGGAACACCGGGTTGGCGATCAGCTGTACCGCTTGTTGTGCCAGTTGCTCATGGTTTTGCGGATACCAGCTGTCACTGCCCACCAGGACACCCAAGCGGCCGGCCGGGGTTTGCACCACTTGCAGCGGTTGCTGGCGGCCATCATGGACGTAGCGGCGGATTTCACTGTCGGGAAACTGTTGGCGCTGTGGCTGGCCCAGCAGCGAGCCATCTGCGGCAAACACCAGGCTGCTGTTGAACAGCGGGCCACTGCCGGCATGCAGCACGCCTTGTTTGACATAGGGTGCGGGCAGCACGATGGAGCCGGCCACCAGGGTGACGCCGAACTCCCTGGCCAACCCGCCGAACAACTGCTGATAGTCTGCGGCCATTTGCTCGGCCTTCATGCGCAAATGCGCGTCAGCGCGCCAGTCGTCGCCGTCTGCGCCGAGTATTGCCAGGCCGTAGCGCAGCGGGTTGCTCAGCTCCAGCCACTGCAAGGCCTCGCGGCTGTGCGTGACTTGATAAAGCTCATTCTTTTCCCCACGCGCCCACAGCCAGGTGCCGATGTGCTCCGGCAGCACCACCACCGTGCGCGGGCTCACCAGCCCTTGCGCGCGGGCTTGCTCCAGATAAGCCGCGAGCTTGCGGTGCAGGCGTTGCAGGTTCTGGTAGTCGCCCGGGTACAGCAGCGGCTCGACGCCCAGCAGATTACCGTGCTCGCCCGGCACGCCATGGTTGAGGGCCAGCTCGATGCGCAGGTCGGACAGGTAGTGGCCTTCTGGGCGCTGCTGGGTCCAGAAGCCGTAGCCGCACAGGGAGGCGATCATCACCAGCGCCAGCGCGCTTGCCAGGAGTTTTCGCATGGAACAGGACGAGGCCTTGAGAACCGAGGGTTCCCTAGGGTAGTCCGGCTGTACGTCAGGATCAATAACTTGTCATTTTCGATCATTGAGCCCATTCAAACGGCTGTTTAATCTCGCTGACAGACAAACGACGGGCCCCGCCGACCAGTGAGGTGCCCGCATACCGTGATCACGCCACCAGGGGACTTTTCCATGGCTGCCGACCGCTACCCGCACCTGCTCGCCCCGCTGGACCTGGGCTTTACTACCTTGCGCAACCGCACCCTGATGGGCTCGATGCACACCGGCCTCGAAGAGCGCCCTGGTGGTTTCGAGCGCATGGCTGCGTACTTTGCCGAGCGCGCCCGTGGGGGCGTCGGCCTGATGGTCACCGGGGGCATTGCGCCCAACGATGAAGGCGGGGTGTATTCCGGCGCGGCCAAGCTCAGTACCGAAGAAGAGGCCGCCAAGCACCGCATCGTCACCGAAGCCGTGCACGCGGCGGGTGGCAAGGTGTGCCTGCAGATCCTGCATGCCGGGCGTTACGCTTACAGCCCTCGGCAGGTGGCACCTAGCGCGATCCAGGCGCCGATCAATCCGTTCACGCCCAAGGCGCTGGACGAGGAGGGCATCGAGAAACAGATTGCCGACTTCGTCAATTGCGCGGCACTGGCCCAGCGCGCGGGTTACGACGGCGTCGAAATCATGGGTTCGGAAGGCTACTTCATCAACCAGTTCCTCGCCGCCCACACCAACCACCGCACCGATCGCTGGGGCGGCAGCTATGAAAACCGCATGCGCCTGGCGGTGGAAATCGTCAGCCGGGTACGCGGCGCGGTAGGGCCGAATTTCATCATCATCTTCCGCCTGTCGATGCTCGACCTTGTTGAGGGTGGCAGCACTTGGGACGAGATCGAGCTGCTGGCCAAAGCCATCGAGCAGGCTGGCGCGACCTTGATCAACACCGGCATCGGCTGGCACGAAGCGCGTATCCCCACTATCGCCACCAAGGTGCCGCGTGCGGCATTCAGCAAGGTCACGGCCAAGCTGCGTGGGGTAGTGAATATTCCGTTGATCACCACCAACCGTATCAATACGCCGGAAGTGGCCGAAGCTGTATTGGCCGAAGGCGATGCGGATATGGTTTCAATGGCCAGGCCGTTCCTGGCCGACCCGGAATTCGTCAACAAGGCAGCGGCTGGCCGTGCCGATGAGATCAACACCTGCATCGGCTGTAATCAGGCCTGCCTGGACCACACCTTCGGCGGCAAGCTGACCAGTTGCCTGGTCAACCCGCGTGCCTGCCACGAAACCGAGCTCAACTACCTGCCCGTGCGGGCAGTGAAGCGCATTGCCGTGGTCGGCGCCGGCCCGGCTGGCCTGGCTGCGGCCACCGTGGCGGCCGAGCGGGGCCACGCGGTGACCCTGTTTGACGGCGCAAGCGAAATCGGGGGCCAGTTCAACGTGGCCAAGCGGGTGCCGGGCAAGGAAGAATTCTTTGAAACCCTGCGCTACTTTCGCAACAAGGTGAAGAGCACGGGCGTGGACCTGCGCCTGAATACCCGTGTCGACGTGCAGGCGCTGGTGAGCGGCGGCTACGACGAAATCATCCTGGCCACTGGCATCGCACCGCGTACCCCGGCCATTCCCGGTGTTGAGCACGCCAAGGTGCTCAGCTACCTGGACGTGCTGCTTGAACGCAAGCCGGTAGGCAAGGCGGTCGCGGTCATTGGTGCGGGTGGTATCGGCTTCGATGTCTCCGAATACCTCGTGCACCAAGGCGTGGCCACCAGCCAGGACCGTGAGGCGTTCTGGCAGGAGTGGGGCATCGATACCCGTCTTGAGGCGCGTGGCGGTGTGGCCGGGATCAAGGCCGAGCCGCATGCGCCGGCGCGGCAGGTGTACCTGTTGCAGCGCAAGAAGTCCAAGGTGGGTGATGGCCTGGGCAAGACGACGGGCTGGATTCACCGCACCGGGTTGAAGAACAAGCGGGTACAGATGCTTAACAGTGTCGAGTACCTGGGTATCGACGATGCCGGTTTGCACATTCGTGTGGCCGACGGCGAGCCGCAGGTGCTGCCGGTGGATAACGTGGTGATCTGCGCTGGCCAGGATCCGCTACGCGAATTGCAGGACGGCCTGGTGGCGGCGGGGCAGTCGGTGCACCTGATTGGCGGGGCTGATGTGGCGGCCGAGCTGGATGCCAAACGGGCGATCAACCAAGGTTCGAGGTTGGCGGCGGAACTCTGAGATCGCTGGGGCTGCAAAGCAGCCCCAGGATTTCGCTGGTAAACTCGCACGATGCTTTTCGACCTCCCTCAAGCGCCCCTGCAACCCCTGAACCTGCCTTGGCTGGCAACTGCCAATGTC
The DNA here is from genome assembly GCF_017875165.1 of Pseudomonas sp. PvP089. Lineage (NCBI taxonomy): Bacteria > Pseudomonadati > Pseudomonadota > Gammaproteobacteria > Pseudomonadales > Pseudomonadaceae > Pseudomonas > Pseudomonas sp. PvP089. The sequence goes on along the minus strand of NZ_JAGGME010000001.1, from coordinate 4,701,932 downwards.
GAGGCCGCCATCCTGCGGCTGGACCTGATCGACCCACTGGTCAGCGGCAACAAGTGGTTCAAGCTTCGCCTTCACCTGCAGCAAGCCAGCGTCAGCAAAGCCCCGGGCCTGATCAGCCTTGGCGGCAATCACTCCAACCACTTGCACGCCCTGGCCGCCGCCGGCAAGCGCTTCGGCTTCGCCACCGCCGGCCTGCTGCGGGGCCACGTTCAGGAAACACCTACGGTGCGTGACCTTCAGGCGTTGGGCATGGAGCTGCACTGGCTCGGCTACGGCGGCTACCGCGCGCGCAACGAAACCGGATTCTGGGGCCCCTGGCAGTCACGCTACCCAGGCTGGCATTGCATCCCCGAAGGCGGCGGCGGCCCGGCTGGTGCACAGGGCTGTGCGCTGATCATGCAGCAGGCGCGTTCGCAGCTCACGGCATTGGGCTGGTCGGGCTACGATGCCTGGTGGCTGGCTGCTGGAACCGGTACTACCCTGGCCGGCCTGGTGCTGGCCGAGGCGGGTGCGCATGTCGTACATGGCGCATTGGCCGTGCCCAGGGATCATGGCGTGCCGGAGACGGTGGCAGCATTGGCCGGTACACACGGCTACCAGCTACACGATGCGTGCCGTGGCGGTTTTGGCAAATTCGACGATGAGCTGCTGGCCTTCATTGCCGGGTGCGAGCAGCACAGTGGTGTACCGCTCGAGGCCCTGTACACCGGCAAGGCCCTGCTGGCCCTGCGTGATCAGGTCGAGGCCGGGCTGTTTGCGCCCGGCACTCGCCTGATCGTTGTGCATACCGGTGGCCTGCAGGGCCGGCGCGGTTACTTGAAGGGCAGCATGCGCAGCAGCGTGTTGTCGCGCTGCACGTAGTGGTGATACAGCCCGGCCAGGGCGTGCAGGCCGATCAACCAGTAGCCCCAACTGCCCACGCGTTCATGCCAGCCTTTGATGAACTTGGCCTGGTCCGGGTCCGGGCCAATCAGGTGTGGCAGCTCCAGGCCGAAGAACGGCACAGGTTTGTCGGCGGCGCTGAGGATCAGCCAGCCGGCCAGTGGCATGCCGATCATCAGCAGGTACAGCGCCAGGTGCATCAGGTGCGCAAGCCCGGTCTGCCAGGCCGGCGGCTTGGGCACGATGGGCGGGGTAGGGCGGCTCAGGCGCATGGCCAGGCGCAGCCAGACCAGCACGAACACGCTGAGCCCGAGCATGAAGTGCAGGTCTTTCATCAGATTGCGTTCGGCGCTGTCCTTGGGGAACAGGCCACGCAGTTCGATGAGCGCATAAACAGCGGCCAGCAGCACCAGCATCAGCCAATGCAGGGCGATGGACACGCGTGCGTAATGGGTCGCGGGGTTGGATGAAACCATGATCGGTCCTCGTCATCAGGTCAAAATGGCGCTCTTGCTGGCGCTCAGGTACCACTGTAGTGGTTACCAGAAATAAATCTTTGCGCTAGGTCTGTGAAAATTGTGTTGCCAGCACCGGCCCTATCGCCGGCAAGCCAGCTCCCACAGGGACGATGCTGAGCCTGGGGCCTGTGCAGTGGGAGCTGGCTTGCCGGCGATAGGCCCGGTACAGGTAACATCAGGCACCGGGCACGTGCGGCCAGTCATCAGCCACCAGAAACACCCGCTCCACCTCCTGCCAGGCACCCTCGGCATCAGCCTCCAACCTCACCAGCAACTGCGCCGGCGCCTGCCGCTCCAGCACATGCAACCAGGCCGCAAACTGCTCCACCGTCCAGCCTTCACCTGCCTCGACCCGCGCAGGTGCCAGCCAGGCATGCCGCTGCAAGGGCTGCCAATGTTCACCCTCTGCCATGACCCAGTCCCGCCGGCGCACCCAGCGCCCGTGCAAGTGCTGCGGGTTGGCGCCCGCGGGTGGCTCGGCATGGCCAGGCCATGGATAGAACAGGTAGCCACCCAGCCACACGTGTGCCTGCACCTGCTCAACCCCCAACCGCGCCAACAGCTCGCGGCTGTGCGCGCCGTTCGACATGGGCAACTGGTGCCCCGTCAGGTGCGCAAGTTTGCTCCCCAGCCGGTCATGGCACCCAGGTCCCAGCCAGGCATGCGGGTCGTGCCCGGCGTCTTGCGGCCCCAGGTACAACTTGATCGCCAGTTCCAGGTGGTGCACACCGTCGCGGTCGCGCAGCACCACGTCCAGCTCGCCCAGGGTGTGCCCACCGTCACGGATTGCCAGGTTGGCCGCCAGCAGCTCGATGCCGGGTGCCTGGCCCAGGGCAAATTGCCACAGCCGTTCGTAGTAAAGCCCCAGCCGCCGGCTGCCGAGCTTTGCCAGCCACGCTTGCAGCGGGCGATCGTCGGCATCCAGCGCTCGCAACCAGCCCTCGAGACGCTGCGGCTGCTGCGCCCAGAGGCTGCCCGTCAGCGGGTGGCGCTGGGGACAGGGCGGGGTGCTGAGCAGGGGCGGCGACAGCAGCGCCCAGGCCAGGTCGCGCACGGCGGGGCGGCGTAGCTGCCGGGGCAGGTCGATGAGCAGGGCGAATGGCATCATCCTGCGAGCATAGCCGGTTTGCCGCTACCCGGTGGTTTCGCCCATAATCGGGCCATCGTCACCCGTCGCAGAGCCCCGCAGGAGCCCCATGGAGCAATTTCGCAATATCGGTATCATCGGCCGCCTTGGCAGCTCGCAGGTGCTCGACACCATTCGCCGACTGAAAAAATTCCTCCTCGATCGCCACTTGCATGTGATCCTCGAGGACACCATTGCCGAAGTGCTACCCGGCCATGGCCTGCAAACCTCTACCCGCAAGCTGCTGGGCGAGGTCTGCGACCTGGTCATCGTGGTCGGCGGCGACGGCAGCCTGCTGGGCGCCGCCCGCGCCCTGGCCCGGCACAACATTCCGGTGTTGGGCATCAACCGTGGCAATTTGGGCTTCCTCACCGACATCCGCCCTGACGAGCTGGAAGAGAAAGTTGCCGAAGTGCTCGACGGCCACTACCTGGTGGAAAACCGCTTCCTGCTGCAGGCCGAGGTGCGTCGCCATCACGAGGCCATTGGCCAGGGTGATGCGCTGAACGACGTGGTGCTGCACCCAGGCAAGTCCACGCGCATGATCGAGTTCGAAATCTACATCGACGGCCAGTTCGTCTGCAGCCAGAAGGCCGACGGCCTGATCGTCGCCACGCCCACCGGTTCCACTGCCTACGCGCTGTCGGCCGGCGGCCCGATCATGCACCCCAAGCTCGACGCCATCGTCATCGTGCCGATGTACCCGCACACCTTGTCGGGCCGGCCGATCGTGGTCGACGGCAACAGCGAGCTGAAGATCGTGGTGTCCAAGGACCTGCAGATCTACCCGCAAGTGTCCTGTGACGGCCAGAACCACTTCACCTGCGCCCCCGGCGACACCATCACGGTGAGCAAGAAACCGCAGAAGCTGCGCCTGATTCACCCGCTGGACCACAATTACTACGAGGTCTGCCGCACCAAGCTCGGTTGGGGCAGCCGCCTGGGGAGCAGGGACGACTGATGCTCGATCCGGCGCGAAGTTTCGACATCATCGGTGACGTACACGGCTGTGCACTGACCCTTGAACGCCTGCTCGACGCCCTCGGTTATAAGCGTGTGGCCGGCGTGTGGCGCCACCCGCGGCGCCTCGCGCTGTTTCTGGGCGATATCGTCGACCGCGGGCCACGCATTCGCGAGGCGCTGCACATCGTCCATGACATGGTCGAGGCCGGCCAGGCGTTCTGCATCATGGGCAACCACGAATATAACGCCCTGGGCTGGGTCACCCCGGCACTGCCCGGCAGCGGCAAGGCCTATGTTCGCGAGCACACGCCACGCCACGCCCGGCTGATTGACGAAACCCTCACCCAGTTCGCCCACCACCCCGGCGACTGGCACGATTTCGTCAACTGGTTCTACCAGCTGCCGCTGTTCATCGATGCCGGGCGCTTCCGCCTGGTGCACGCCTGCTGGGACCCGCGGTTGATCGAGCCGCTGCGCCAGCAATACCCCGACGGGCGCATCGATGAACACTTCATCCAGGCCTCGGCGGTCAGTGGCAGTTTTGCCGACACGGTGTGCAACCGCCTGTTGCGCGGCACCGACATGCGCCTGCCGGACGGCCTGACGCTGACCGGCGGCGACGGCCTGACCCGCGCGTTCTTCCGCACCAAGTTCTGGGAAGAAGACCCGCAAACCTATGGCGACATCGTGTTTCAGCCCGATGCCTTGCCCGAGGAGGTAGCCAGTACCCCGCTCAGCCACAGCCAGAAGAACGCCTTGCTGCGCTATGCCGAAGACGAGCCCTTGCTGTTCGTGGGCCATTACTGGCGCAGCGGCCGCCCAGCGCCGATCCGCGCCAACCTGGCCTGCCTGGACTACAGTGCCGTGCTCTACGGCAAACTGGCCGCCTACCGGCTGGATGATGAAACCCGCATTGACCCGCACAAGTTCGTCTGGGTCGACGTCGACCGCCCACAGGCCAACCAATGAACATTATCGAAGTGATGCGCCTGCCGCTGTCGGTCGACCTCAGCGGCTTCGTCCACCTGCTGCAACGTCTGCAGGTGCCGCACCGGGTCAGCGAGGAGGGCGATGTCCAAGTGCTCTGGGCACCCGACACCCTTGCCGAAGACGTGCTGCAACTCTACCAGCGCTACCCCGACGGCAACGCCGACCTCCAGGCGGTGGAGCAACCTGTGGGAGCGGGGCCTGCGAACGGCCCCACACAACCCTCCCTGGTGCAGCAGGCCAAAGCCTGCAAGATCACCACCCTCACGCTGCTGCTGTGCTTCATCGTCGCCGGCCTCACCAGCCTGGGCGACAATTTCACCACCATCAGTTGGTTTACCTTCCTCGACTTCCGCGTCCAGGGCGACTACCTGTACTTCAGCTCGCTGGCACAAGTCCTGGACCAAGGCCAGTGGTGGCGCCTGGTATCACCCATGCTGCTGCACTTTGGCGTGCTGCACCTGGCCATGAACAGCCTGTGGTACTGGGAGCTGGGCAAGCGCATCGAGTTGCGCCAGGGCCCGTGGATGCTGCTGGGCCTGACCTTGCTGTTCAGCCTGGTGTCCAACCTGGCCCAGCACTACACCAGCGGGCCGAGCCTGTTCGGCGGCCTGTCCGGCGTGCTGTACGGCTTGCTCGGGCATATCTGGCTGTACCAGTGGCTGGCGCCCAACCGTCACTTCAACCTGCCCAAGGGCGTACTGGTGATGATGCTGGTCTGGCTGGTGGTGTGCCTGACCGGCGTGGTCGGCACCCTGGGCCTTGGCCAGATCGCCAACGCTGCCCATGTTGGCGGGTTGCTCATCGGATGCCTGACCGGGCTCTTGGGTGGGGCGCTGGCCCGGCGTAAACTGTCGGCTTGAATCAGGAGACACTATGTCCACTTTCGCGCAAATGATTGAAAACATCACCCCGGAAATCTACGAAAGCCTGAAACTGGCCGTGGAAATCGGCAAATGGTCGGATGGCCGCAAGCTCACGGCCGAGCAGAAAGAGCAGTCGCTGCAGGCGGTCATCGCCTGGGAGATGAAAAACCTGCCCGAAGAGCAGCGCACCGGCTACATGGGCCCGCAGGAATGCGCATCGAAGTCTGCGCCGATCGCCAACATTCTGTTCAAGTCGGACTCGGTACATTGATCGAACTCGCTCGTGGCTCGTTGAGCAAGATGGCAGTAAGCCTGCAGGCACCCGTGGTGCAATACAGCTTCCGGCTGGATGACACGCAGGTGCCAGTCAACCCGCTGATCGGCCAGCGCCTGCGCCTGGAATACCTCGGCGCCATTCACTGCAGCCATTGCGGCAAGCGCACCAAGACCAGTTTCAGCCAGGGTTACTGCTACCCGTGCATGACCAAGCTGGCCCAGTGTGACCTGTGCATCATGGCCCCGGAAAAATGCCACTACGATGCCGGCACCTGCCGCGAACCGTCGTGGGGCGAACAATTCTGCATGACCGACCACGTGGTCTACCTGGCCAACTCGTCGGGGATCAAGGTCGGCATCACCCGCGCCACCCAGCTGCCCACTCGCTGGCTCGACCAGGGCGCCAGCCAGGCCCTGCCGATCATGCGTGTGGCCACCCGTCAGCAATCAGGCCTGGTGGAAGATGTACTGCGCAGCCAGGTGCCAGACCGCACCAACTGGCGCACGCTGCTCAAAGGCGATGCCGAGGTGCTCGACCTGCCCGCCATTCGTGAGCAGATCTTCGACGCCTGCGCCGACGGCTTGCGCGAGCTGCACGGGCGCTTTGGCCTGCAGGCGATTCAGCCGCTGCCCGACGCCGAAGTGGTGCAGATGAACTACCCGGTCGAGGCCTACCCGAAAAAGATCGTCAGCTTCAACCTCGATAAGGACCCGGTGGCCGAAGGCACGCTGCTGGGCATCAAGGGCCAGTATCTGATCTTTGACACCGGGGTGATCAATATTCGCAAGTACACGGCCTACCAGTTGGCCGTGCTCCAGTAAAAAGGACCTGCACATGCGTACCGAACAACCGCAAGTGATCTACCTGAAGGATTACCAGGCGCCCGAGTACCTGATCGACGAGACGCACCTGACTTTCGAGCTGTTCGAGGACCACACCCTGGTCCACGCGCAACTGGTCATGCGCCGCAACCCGGCACGCGGTGCCGGCCTGCCGCCTTTGGTGCTAGACGGCCAGCAGCTGGAACTGCTGCGTGCCTCGCTGGACGACCAGGAACTGCAGTCGGGCGACTACCAGGTCGATGCCGACAGCCTGACCGTCCATCCCAAGGCCGAACGCTTCACCCTCGACACCAGCGTGAAGATCCACCCTGAGCGCAACACTGCGCTGGAAGGCCTGTACAAGTCCGGCAAGATGTTCTGCACCCAGTGCGAGGCCGAGGGCTTCCGCAAGATCACCTACTACCTCGACCGCCCGGACGTGATGAGCACTTTCACCACCACGGTGATCGCCGAGCAGCATCGTTACCCGGTATTGCTGTCGAACGGAAACCCGACGGGCAGCGGCCCGGCCGAGGATGGCCGCCACTGGGCAACCTGGGAAGACCCGTTCAAGAAACCGGCTTACCTGTTCGCGCTGGTGGCCGGGGACCTGTGGTGCGTCGAGGACACGTTTACGCGTCAGTCTGGCCGTGATGTGATGCTGCGCATCTATGTCGAACCCGAAAACCTCGACAAGTGCGACCACGCCATGGTCAGCCTGAAGAAGTCCATGCGTTGGGACGAAGAAGTCTACGGCCGTGAGTATGACCTGGACATCTTCATGATCGTCGCGGTCAACGACTTCAACATGGGCGCCATGGAAAACAAGGGCCTGAACATCTTCAACTCCAGCTGTGTGCTGGCCCGTGCCGAAACCGCCACCGATGCCGCGCACCAGCGCGTCGAAGGCGTGGTCGCCCACGAGTACTTCCACAACTGGTCGGGCAACCGGGTCACCTGCCGTGACTGGTTCCAGCTGTCGCTCAAGGAAGGCTTCACGGTGTTCCGCGATGCCGAGTTCAGCGCCGACATGAACTCGCGCACGGTCAAGCGCATCGAAGACGTCGCCTACCTGCGCACCCACCAGTTCGCCGAAGACGCTGGCCCCATGGCCCACCCGGTGCGCCCGGACAGCTTCATCGAAATTTCCAACTTCTACACCCTGACGGTGTACGAGAAGGGCGCCGAAGTGGTGCGCATGGTCCGTACCCTGCTGGGCGCCGACGGCTTCCGCAAGGGCAGCGACCTGTATTTCGAGCGTCACGATGGCCAAGCGGTGACCACCGATGATTTCATCAAGGCCATGGAAGACGCCAACGGTGTGGACTTCACCCAGTTCAAGCGCTGGTACAGCCAGGCCGGTACCCCGCGTCTGGACGTGAGCGAAAGCTATGACGCAGTTGCACAAACCTACAGCCTGACCTTCCGCCAGAGCTGCCCGCAAACCCCGGACAAGGCCGAAAAGCTTCCGTTCGTGATCCCGGTCGAGCTGGGCCTGCTGGACGCTCAAGGCAATGACCTGCCGCTGCGTCTGGCCGGTGAGCCGGCAGCTGGCGGTACCAGCCGTGTGCTGTCGGTGACCGAGGGCGAGCAGACCTTCACCTTCGAGGGTATCCAGGCCAAGCCGCTGCCCTCGCTGCTGCGCGGCTTCAGCGCACCGGTGAAGCTCAGCTTCCCCTACAACCGCGACCAGCTGATGTTCCTGATGCAGCACGACAGCGACGGTTTCAACCGCTGGGAAGCGGGGCAGCAACTGTCGGTACAGGTGTTGCAGGAGCTGATCGGCCAGCATCAACGCGGCGAAGCCCTGAAACTCGACCAGCGCCTGATCACGGCCCTGGGCACCGTGCTGGGTAACGCGTCGCTGGACCCGGCCATGGTTGCCGAAATGCTTTCGTTGCCGGGCGAGGCGTACCTCACCGAGATCAGCCAGGTGGCCGACGTGGACGCCATCCACGCAGCCCGCGAGTTCGCCCGCCAGCAGATCGCCGAGCAGCTGTTCGACGCCCTGTGGGCGCGCTATCAGGCCCACCGTGAAGTGTCGCGCGGCACCGCCTACGTGGCCTCTGCCGAGCACTTCGCCCGCCGTAGCCTGCAGAACATTGCCCTGTCGTACCTGATGCAGAGCGGCAAGCCGCAGGTGCTGGAAGCGACCCTGGAACAATTCGATCAGTGCGACAACATGACCGAGCGCCTCACGGCCTTGGCGGTGCTGGTCAACTCGCCGTTCGAAGCCGAGCGGGCCAAGGCCCTGGAAGCCTTTGCCGAGCACTTCAAGGACAACCCGCTGGTCATGGATCAGTGGTTCAGCGTGCAGGCGGCCAGCACACTGCCGGGCGGGTTGGCACGGGTCAAGGCGTTGATGCAGCACCCGGCGTTCACCCTGAAAAACCCGAACAAGGTGCGTGCGCTGATTGGGGCCTTTGCCGGGCAGAACCTGATCAACTTCCATGCCGCCGATGGTTCGGGCTATCGCTTCCTCGCGGACCTGGTGATCGAGCTGAATGCGCTGAACCCGCAGATCGCCTCGCGTCAGCTGGCGCCGCTGACCCGCTGGCGCAAATATGACGATGCGCGTCAGGCGCTGATGAGGGGCGAGCTGGAGCGGATTCTGGCTTCGGGTGAGCTGTCCAGTGATGTGTATGAAGTGGTGAGCAAGAGCCTGGCTTGAGTTTTCTGTAGTCAGTGCCGGCCTCTTCGCGGGTAAACCCGCCCCCACAGGTACTTCACCGCTTTCATGGACGGTGTAGCACCTGTGGGAGCGGGTTTACCCGCGAAGCTTTTTGGGCCGACAACAAAACATAACACCCCGCCCGTTGTAATCGCGCAGACATCCCCGCTACGATCCCCTCAAGCTATTGCAGGCCTCTAGATCAGGCTTTTTGCAGTACCTGCAATGCATTGACCCACCAACAAGAACACAACAAGGGGGCAGTCATGAGGGAACAGCTACGGGCGCCGGCCAGGCGTGGTGCCTGGCCATTGGCGGCCAGCGCATTGCTGGCACTGGCATTGGGGGTGTGGGCTGACAGTGCCCAGGCCGCCGCTGCCGACGAATACTCCACCGAATCTGCCAAGGCCAGCCAAAGCCTGCTGATCGGCGCCACCCATGCCGGCAAGCGCCTGGTGGTGGTGGGTGATCGCGGCCATATTCTGTTCTCCGACGACCAGGGCAATACCTGGACCCAGGCTCGTGTACCCACCCGGCAGTTGCTCACCGCCGTGTTCTTCCTCGATGACAAGCGCGGCTGGGCGGTCGGCCATGATGCGCAGATCCTCGTCAGCAGCGACGGCGGCGCAACCTGGACCAAGCAGTTCGAAGACCTCGCCCGTGAAGCACCCTTGCTCGATGTCGCTTTCCTCGATGCGCAGCACGGCTTTGCCGTAGGGGCCTATGGCGCCTTGATGGAAACCACCGACGGCGGGCAGCACTGGCAGGACGTGGCCGAGCGCCTGGACAACCCTGACCAGTTACACCTGAACGGTATTGCCCGTGTGCGGGATGCCGGCCTGTTCATCGTAGGCGAGCAGGGCGGCATGTTCCGCTCCGCCGACAACGGCCAGACCTGGGCCAAGGTGCAGGGCCCCTACGAGGGCTCGCTGTTCGGTGTGATCGGCACCGCCCAGTCGCACGCCTTGCTGGCCTACGGCCTGCGCGGCAACCTGTTCCGTTCCACCGATTTTGGTGACAGCTGGCAGCCGATCGAACTCAAGGTCGCGCGCGGCAACCTCGAATTCGGCCTGGCAAGCGCTACGCTTCTCGATGATGGCACCTTGGTGCTGGTCGGCAACGGCGGCAGTGTGCTGCGCAGTACCGATGGCGGCCAGACCTTCAGCGTGTACAACCGCGCCGACCGCATCGCCCTGGCTGGCGTCAGCGGCCTGGCCAATGGCGGCCTGCTGCTGGTGGGGCAGGGCGGCGTACACCTGGCGGATGCCCAGGGTGCCGAAGGGGTGAGCCGATGACCAGCAGGGAGAGCATTACCATGCACCCGCACCACCAGGACAAGGCCACGCTGCTTGAGCGCCTGATCTTCAACAACCGCCCCGTGGTCATCGCCCTGTGTGTGCTGGTGAGCATTTTCCTGTTCTGGCAGGCGACGCAGATTCGCCCGTCCACCAGTTTCGAGAAGATGATCCCGCTGCAGCACCCGTTCATCGAGCAGATGATGGAGCACCGTAACGACCTCGCCAACCTGGGTAACACCGTGCGCATTTCGGTGGAGGCGGTGAATGGCGACATCTTCGACAAGGACTACATGGAGACCCTGCGCCAGGTCCATGACGAGGTGTTCTACATCCCCGGCGTCGACCGTGCCGGGCTGAAGTCACTGTGGAGCCCCAGCGTGCGCTGGAGCGAGGTAACCGAGGAGGGCTTTTCCGGTGGCGAGGTGATCCCCAACACCTACAACGGTTCGCAGGACAGCCTCGACACCCTGCGCGACAACGTGCTCAAGTCCGGCCAGGTGGGGCGCCTGGTGGGTAACAACTTCAAGTCGAGCATCGTCGACGTGCCGCTGCTGGAGAGCTACCCCGACCCGCAGGACCCAGGCAAGCAGGTGAAGCTGGACTACCAGCAGTTCTCGCACCTGCTGGAAGAGAAGATCCGCGACAAGTTCCAGGCGCAGAACCCCAATGTGAAAATCCACATTGTCGGCTTCGCCAAGAAGGTCGGTGACCTGATCGATGGCCTGGTGATGGTGGCGATGTTCTTCGGCGTCGCCCTGGCCATTACCTGGGTGCTGTTGTACTGGTTCACCTGGTGCATACGCAGCACCATCGCCGTGCTCATCACTACCTTGGTGGCGGTGGTCTGGCAGCTGGGGCTGATGCATGCGGTGGGCTTTGGGCTGGACCCATACTCGATGCTGGTGCCGTTCCTGATCTTCGCCATCGGCATTTCCCACGGGGTGCAGAAGATCAACGGCATCGCCTTGCAGTCGAGTGACGCTGACAACGCCCTCACGGCGGCCCGGCGCACCTTCCGCCAGCTGTTCCTGCCGGGGATGATCGCCATCCTTGCCGACGCGGTGGGCTTCATCACTCTGTTGATCATCGATATCGGGGTGATTCGCGAATTGGCCATCGGCGCCTCCATCGGCGTGGCGGTGATCGTGTTCACCAACCTGATCCTGCTGCCAGTGGCCATTTCCTATGTCGGCATCAGCAAGAAGGCCATCGAGCGCAGCAAGAAGGACGCGACCCGCGAGCACCCCTTCTGGCGCCTGCTATCGAATTTTGCCAGTGCCAAGGTGGCGCCGGTGTCTGTCACCCTGGCGCTGGTCGCCTTCGCCGGTGGGCTGTGGTACAGCCAGAACCTGAAGATCGGCGACCTCGACCAAGGCGCGCCGGAGCTGCGCCCTGACTCGCGCTACAACCAGGACAACAGCTTCATCATCAGCAACTACTCGACCAGCTCCGACGTGCTGGTGATCATGGTCAAAACCCCGCCCGAGCAGTGCTCGGTCCACGCGACCATGGCGCCTATCGACGAGCTGATGTGGACCATGCAGAACACCCCGGGTGTGCAGTCGGCGATTTCCCTGGTGACCGTGTCCAAGCAGGTGATCAAGGGCATGAACGAGGGCAGCCTGAAATGGGAAACCCTGTCGCGTAACCCGGACATCCTCAACAACTCCATCGCCCGTGCCGACGGCCTGTACAACGGTGACTGCTCGCTGGCGCCGGTGCTGGTGTTTCTCAACGACCACAAGGCCGAGACCCTGGAGCGGGTGACCGCCGTGGCCAAGGCGTTTGCCGACAGCCACAACAAGGAAGGCCTGCAGTTCCTGCTGGCGGCGGGCAACGCCGGGATCGAGGCGGCGACCAACGAAGTGATCAAGTCGGCCGAGCTGACTATCCTGATCCTGGTGTACATCTGTGTGGCGGTGATGTGCCTGATCACCTTCCGCTCATTCGCCGCCACCCTGTGCATCGTCCTGCCGCTGGTACTGACCTCGGTGCTGGGCAATGCACTGATGGCCTACATGGGCATCGGGGTGAAGGTAGCGACCTTGCCGGTGGTGGCGCTGGGTGTGGGGATTGGCGTGGATTACGGCATCTACATCTACAGCCGGCTGGAAAGCTTCCTGCGTGCCGGGTTGCCGTTGCAGGAAGCCTATTACCAGACCCTGCGTTCGACGGGTAAAGCCGTGTTGTTCACTGGTTTGTGCCTGGCCATCGGCGTGTGCACCTGGATCTTCTCGGCAATCAAGTTCCAGGCCGACATGGGGTTGATGCTGACCTTCATGCTGCTGTGGAACATGTTTGGCGCGCTGTGGCTGCTGCCGGCGCTGGCACGGTTCCTGATCAAGCCGGAGAAGATGGTGGGCAAGGAAGGTGGGTCCATTTTCGCCCATTGAATCGCAAGGGGCCGCTTTGCGGCCCATTCGCAGCACAAGGCTGCTCCTGCAAGGGTTACGCGATCCCCTGTAGAAGCAGCCTTGTGCTGCGAATGGGCTGCAAAGCAGCCCCAGGGTTATAATGCCGCCATATTTCCCACAGGTACCCCCATGTCCCCCCTCGCCACCGCCCTGCAGTCCTGCGACATGCTCCTGATCGACGGCCTGCACGCCTTCGATTTCACCGCCGACGCATCCGGCCTCACCGTCGAATGCATGGACGGCCGCCAGCTGCGCCGCTGGTCCTTCACCCCTGATCAGGTCGCCGCCGCTATCGCCACCGGTGATGAATGGCAACTCAACGATGCCAACGGCGAGCATCGGCTAGTCTGTATGAGTGCCTTTCGCGCCCCGGATGAAGACCAAGATGAACCGGATCTGGACGAACCTGCTGACCGCTAGCCTGATGAGCCTGACAATCCACGCCCACGCCGCTACCTTGCTGGTGGGCAGTTATACCGATGGTGCCAGCCAAGGCATCTACCGCTATCAATTCGACGACAAGGTCGGCCATATTGACCCCACGCCCTTGCAGGTGGTGAAGAGCGTCAGCCCTTCGTGGCTGGTGTTGTCGGCCGACCAGCGTCAGCTGTTCGCGGTGAATGAAACCCCGCAGGGCCATGCCAGCAGTTTCAGCATCAGCAGCAAAGGCGAAATCAAGCCGCTCAACCAGGTGGCCACCGAGGGCGACGAGCCAACCCACGCCAGCATCAGCCGTGACCAGCGCTACCTGTTCGTGGCCAACTATGCGGTCAAGCCCGACCCCGGTGGCAGCCTGGTGGTGATTCCGGTGGCCAGGGACGGCAAGCTCAAGCCCGTGGTGCAGCAGGCCCGACACCAGGCCAGCGGGGTAAACCCTGAGCGCCAGGCCGGTGCCCATGTGCATTCGCTGGTGCTGTCGCCTGATGGCCAGCACCTGTATGCCAGCGACCTGGGTGCCGACAAGGTGTTCATCTACCGGTACGACGGCGCCAGTGCGGACCACCCGCTGACAGCGGCGATACCGGCGTCCGTGGCTTTGCCGCCGGGCAGCGGGCCGCGTCACCTGCTGTTCGATGCCAAAGGCCGCCATGCCTACCTCACCCTGGAAATGAACGCCGAGGTGGTGATGTTCGATGTGCAGGACGGCAACCTGGTCGAACGCCAGCGCTTGCCCCTGACCGAGCACCAGGAGGCAGCAGCCAAGGCGGCGGGTGGCTTGCACCTGTCGGCGGACGGGCGTTTCCTGTACGTGAGCAACCGCGGCACGGCTAACGAGATTGTGGTGTTTGGCGTGAGCAAGGACGATGGCCAGTTGACCTTCCTGCAGCGTCGTTCGGTGGAAGGCGATCACCCCAGGGAATTTGCCCTGGACCCGAGTGACAACTTCCTGCTGGTGGCCAACCAGAAGAGCAACCAGATCGTGGTGATGCGTCGCGATCCGCGCAGCGGCAAGCTGCTGGAGACGGTGCAGACGCTGCAGCAGGATGCACCCTCGGACCTCAAGTTCATCGAGTGATATCGATTGGCGTGATAATCGATACTGGCGCAATGAATTTTTGCGTGCGGCCTCGGCGGCGTAAGTTTGACCCAAGGCCCAAGTGGGCCACCGTCAAACCACCGCCGTCGAGGTCAGCCCAGATGAACTTCAATCTCTTCCCGGTTATTGCCGCATCCGCCATTTCCGCATCGGTCGTACTGCCGGCGCATGCCCATGCCGACAGCAGCGGCAAGGCCTCTGCCACCCACAGCTACACCGAGCAGTACCTGCGCCAGAGTGCCAACTTCCATGCGGCCTTGAGTGCCAAGCAGCACCACTGAGCCAGCCTGCTGCGGCCCCTGTGGGAGCGGCCTTGTGTCGCGAAAGGGGCGCACAGCGCCCCCAGGATTTGAGCGGTTTACTCTAAGAATGCTGGGGCCGCTGTGCGGCCCTTTCGCGACACAAGGCCGCTCCCACAGGGGACCGTGTAAAGCTGAGAGCTGTTCATTTGGCCATGACTGACCTGAACAGCTCCGAAGCCAGCCACCCCTCCAGCCAGCTCCGCACCCGCGGATAAGCCGCCTCGGCGAACCACTGCGGTTCGACCCCGGCAAACTGGCGCATCAGGGGTAGCAACGCGGCATCGGCAATGCTCGGGTGGTCGGCCAGCAGGTAGGGCCGGCCGGCCAGCAGGCCTTCGAGCTCCGCCAGCCAGGCCTCGGCCTGCTGGCGGTAATGCTCGCGGGAATGCTGCGGGTAACGCTCGGCATACTTGTACAGGTTCACCTGGGCCTTGAACGTGCTGTCGTTGCGCGCAATCAGCGCTTCAGCCTGCTGCGCCGCCGCAGGGTCAGCCTGTAGCTGCCAGTCCTGCGGGTCGTTTTGCGTCAGCGCCCAGCGCATGATGTCCAGGCTTTCTTCCAGTACCCCGGCACCGGTATCCAGCACCGGTACCGTGCCCTTGGGCGACAAGGCCAGCAGTGCTGCCGGCTTGTTCTTCATCGCCACCTCACAGATTTCCACCGCGCACCCGGCATAGCGCAAGGCCAGGCGCGCGCGCATGGCCCAGGGGCAGCGGCGGAACGAGTAGAGGATCACCCGCATACCTCCACGTCACTCAGGCCATTGCCCTGGCGGCGCACCTGGATTTGCACCGGGATACGCTCGTGCATTTCCTGCACGTGGGAGATCACCGCCACCTTGCGGCCTTGGGCCTGCAAGCCGTCGAGTGCGTCCATGGCCAGTTGCAGCGACTCGGGGTCGAGGCTGCCGAAGCCTTCGTCGATGAACAGCGATTCGATGCGCAGGGTGCTGGAGGCCATCGAGGCCAGGCCCAGGGCCAGGGCCAGTGAGACCAGGAAGGTTTCCCCGCCCGACAGCGAATGCACCGAGCGCAGTTCGTCGCCCATCTCGGTGTCCAGCACCAGCAGGCCCAAGGCGCTTCCGCCACGCTTGAGGCGGTAGCGGCGGGCGAGCTGGCGCAACTGGGTGTTGGCGTGGTGCAGCAGCAGATCGAGGTTGTAACCCTGGGCGATCTTGCGGAACACATCGCCCGAGGCTGAACCGATCAAAGCGTTCAGGCGCCCCCAGCGTTGCCATTGCTGATGGGCCTGTTCGATTTCTGCCGCCAACGCCTGGTGTGCCTGCTGGCGACGTTGGTCGTCGGCCTGTTGCGCGCGCAGTTCGGCGCACTGCTGCTCGTGGCTGGCCAGGCGCGCGCGCAGCCCGGTCAGGGCGTGCTCCAGGGCTTCGGCCGAGGTGTCCACGGTCATTTGCGTGGCGTGTTGTTGCAGGCGTTGTTCGCGCTCCTGCAGCAGCACACGGCCCTGTTCGATGGCTTTTTCGGCGTTTTGCAGGCGCTGGCGCAGTTCATTGACGTGCGCGTCATCCATGGCCAGCAGGCGATCCAGGCCGGCGTCATCCAGTTCCGGGTGCTCGCTGCGCCACTGGGCAATCTGGCCCTGCAACTGCTGGCACTCGGCGTCCAGCGCTTGCTGCTGCTGGACGTTGGCCTTGAGTTCACTGGCCAGTTGCACACCCTGGGTGCGCAGGTCTTGCAGGCGCTGGGCGGTGTCGGCGTCCAGGGCGCGGGCTTGCTCCAGCGTGCTGTTCATGTGCTGCTGCCAGGCTTCTGCACTGCTGTGCTCACCCAGCAGTTCGCCGAGTGAGGCCTGGGCCTGCTGGCGTTGTTCTTCGAGGACGGCCAGTTTCTGCTGCAACTGCTGCAGCCCTTGCACGCGCGCCTGTTGCTGGTCGTGCAACTTGTCCAGCTGTGCCTGACGGGCTTGTTGTTCTTCCAGTTCGTCCTTGCGCTGCTCCAGTTGCTGGAGGCGCTGGGCAATCTGCTGGTCGAGGGCGAGGAAGGCATTTGCCGGGTCTTCGTTGAGGGCCTTGAGGGCTTGCTCGGGCAATACGCCAGCGAGGTCGCTCAGCCCCTGCTGCAACTGCTGCTCATCGTTGGCCAGGGCCTGGTGCTGTTGCTCCAGATGACGCTGGGCCTGCTGCTGGGAGTCGTGGGCAGCCTGCAATTGCTGGTTGAGGCGGGCGGCATCTTTTTGCAGGGCGAGCAGGGCGCTCTGGCGCTTCTCGTCCTGGCCGATTTCTTCATCCAGGCGCCGCAACTGGCTGTCGAGCCAGGTGCTGCGGGCCTTGTCGTCCTGCGGGGCGAGGGCCGGCCACAGGCTGTGCGCCTGTACCTGGGCCACCAGCGGTTGCAGCTGTTCGCCCAATTGTTGCAGTTGCTGTTGGTAGTCCTTGAGCTGGGCATTCACCACGCCCAGCTGGGTACGCAGTTCCACCAGCTTGCCGTTGAGGGTTTCGACCTGCTTCTGCGCGGCCTCTTCTTCGGCCTGGTCATGGCGACCCAGGCTCTGCAGCAGCGCTTCGGGCTGATGAAACGGGTGCTCGGCGCTGCCACACACGGGGCAGGGTTCGCCGTCGCGCAGCTGGCCACGCAGTTCTTCGACGCTGGTGTTGCGCGCCAGGCGCTGGCGTTCCAGCAACTGGCGGGTGAGGGTCAGCGCTTGCTCGGCCGCTTCCAGCTCGGCCTTGGCGGCGGTGCCTTCGGTAATCAGTTGCTGGCGTTGCTGCATGGCCTGCTGCTGCCGTTCGCGCATGGCATCCAGCTGCTGGCGCAGGTCTTGTTCACGGCCATGCAGGCGCGACAGCTCCTCGACGGCGCGCTGTTGCTTGCGGTTGTCCTGCAGCATGCCACCGAGCAGGTCGATTTGTTCGGCAAGGGCCTGCGGTTCGGCCTTGGCTTCACGGAATAGCAGGTCATAGGCGTCGCGCTCGGCCTGCAAGTGAGCATTGGCCTGGCTGGCCTGGGCCTGCAGGCCGGGCAGTTCATCACGGCCTTTGGCCAGGCGGCCACCAATCAGCATCACCTGCTTGAGCTGCGGCAGATAGGCGTGCCAGGCATCGGCCAGGCCCGCCAGGTGCTGGCTGTCGGCCAGTGCGGTGTCGATGTTGGCCAGTTGCTGCAGGCTGCGCTGCTGGTTGGCTTCCAGCTGCTGCACCTGCTGCTGGCCCTCGGCGACCTGTTGTTCAGCCTGTTGGCCGGTGCTGCGCTGCGCGGCCAGCTCCTGGCCCAGGCGGGCCACGTTGTCCTGGGCGGCAAAGGCCTGACGCAGGCGTGGTGCGTCCTCGCTGTGCCGGGCCTGGCGCTCGGCAAGCGCTTGGCGTGCGGCGCTCAGCGCCTGTTCGAGCTCGAGGGTGCGCAGTTGCAGCTCGGTTTGCTGTTGCTGTTGCTCAGCGATCTTCGCGGCCATGGGTGCCAGTTGCGCAGCCAGCGCCTGCTGGCGGTGGAACTGGTGGCGCTGCGGGGCAAGGCGTTCCAGCCGAACGAGGTCCAGGCGGGGTTCGGCCAGTTGCTGCCAGCTGTGTTCGGCGGCCTGCAGCGCGGTGCCGGCTTCGGCATGCTGGGCCTGCAGCTGGCGTTGCTCATTCAGCCAGTTGCGTTGCTGCTCCAGTTGGCGCTCGCCGGCCTGGTCGGCCTTGAACTGCTGCTGCGCCTGCTCCAGGCGCTGGTCCAGTTCGGTGCGGGCTTCGGCGGCCATTGGTAACAGGTGGCTGGCGCGGTCCTTGAGGGCGTTGTGGGCCTCGGCGGCTTCACGGGCCTTGCTGAAGGCACGCTGGCCCAGGCGGGTGTAGATGGTGGTGTTGGTGAGCTTTTCCAGCAGCTCGCTGCGCTCTTTGTCGTCAGCCTTGAGGAAGGCCCCGAACTCGCTTTGAGCCAGCATCACCGCACGGGTGAACTGCTCGAAGTTCAGGCCCAGGCGGGCTTCGACCAGTTGCTTGTATTCGTTCTTGCCGCTGCCCAGCACCTGTTCGCTGTCCAGGTCGTAGAAGCTCTGGCGGCTGTGTTGCAGCTTGCCATTGGCCTTGTCGCGGGCGCGGTTGGCTTCCCAGCGGGCGCGGTAGCGGCGGCCGTCGATACCGATGAAATCGACCTCGGCGAAGCCACTGCCGGTGCCCCGGCGCAGCAGGTTGCGCGGGTCGTAGGTGGGGATTTCGCCATCGGCGTCGGGCACCTTGGCCTCGCGGCCAATGTCGTTCAGGCGTGGCACCGTGCCAAACAACGCCAGGCACAGGGCGTCGAGCAGCGTGCTCTTGCCCGCCCCGGTGGGCCCGGTGATGGCAAACAGGCCAGCGCTGGCCAGCGGCTCGGCGGTAAAGTCGATTTCGACCGGGCCGGCCAGCGATGCCAGGTTCTTCAAGCGAATGGCGAGAATCTTCATGGCTGCTCCTCTTCCTGCTGCACGTCCTGCAACAGCAGGGCAAAGTCGGCCAGCGCCTGCTCATCTGCGGGGTTGCCATAAGCCTGCTCCCAGGCGCGGCTGAACAGGTCCTGCGGGGTCATCTGGGAAAGCTCGACAAAGGCCAGGTCATCGTCTTCGGCGTTATTGCGGCCGGCGTATTCGGCGCTGATGCGGATCAGCCGCACGGCCTTGCCTTCCAACGCAGTTTCAATCTGCTGGCGCAGGTCGGGTTGCGGCTCGTCCAGTATCACCCGCACCTCCAGCCAGGGCTGGCGGTTGGGGTCTTCGAGCAGGTCGATCACGGGCAGGTCGGCCAGTTGTTGCAGCAGTTCGCCCAGCGGCGCCGGGCCGACCCGTTGCAGGGCCACCGCGCGCGGTACCGGGCGCGGTTCGACGCTGACCAGGTCGGTGCCGTCCAGCTCCACTTCCAGCACCTGGTGCGGGTAGTTGATTTCGGCGAACGACAGCGGGATCGGCGAGCCGCTGTAGCGGAGGCGTTCTTCGCGGTTGACCTTCTGCGGCTTGTGCAGGTGGCCCAGGGCGACATAGCTGATGGCCTTGTCGAACAGCTTGGCCGGCAGTGCCTCGGCGTTGCCGATGATCAGGCTGCGCTCCGAGTCCTCCGACACCGAGCCACCGGCCATGTGCGCATGGCTGATGGCGATCAGCGCCTGGTCTTTCTTGCGCTTTTTCTGCGCGGCGGCGATCAGTTGCTGGTGCACCTGGGTGATGCCTTGCAGATAGTCGTCGCCCAGGTTCGGGCCGGTGACCTCGGCCGGGCGCAGGAAGGGCAGGGCCAGGCACCAGGCGGCGACCTTGCCGCGGCCGTTGGTCAACGGGATCAACAGGCGCTCGGCATCCAGCTGGCCTTCATCCAGCCAGTGCACACGGCCCAGGGCATGGGTGCGCAGACGGCGCATCAATGCGGCGGGCAGCTCGATGCGCGAGCCGGAGTCGTGGTTGCCGGCGATCATCACGATGTCCAGCTTGGGCTGTTGCTCATGGGCCTGGACGATGAAGTCGTAGAGGCGCTCCTGGGCTTTGACCGGCGGGTTGACCGTGTCGAAGATGTCGCCGGCAATCAGCAGCGCATCCGGCTGGCGCAGGCGCAGCTGGCCGAGCAGCCAGTCGAGGAAGCAGGCGTGTTCGAAGTCGCGTTCCTGGCCGTGCAGGCTTTGGCCCAGGTGCCAGTCGGAGGTATGAAACAGACGCATGGATGACCTGTTGGTGTCGAGTCGGGCAAGCGGGGAAAGGGCGGTATGGTAACCCAGGGATGGGGTCGCTGTGCGGCCCAATCGCGGGCAGCCAGCGCGCACAGGTATTGCACAAGGCTCAATGCATGCGCTGTATCTGTGGGAGCGGCCCTGCGTCGCGATAGGGCCGCACAGCGACCCCGGCAATCTTGCGATGATGCAAGTATCCTGGGGCGCTGCGCACCCCTTTCGCGACGCAAGGCCGCTCCCACAAGGGCCGCGCTCGCCTGGCATTTTTGCCAGTTGCAGTGCCGTTGTTCATGACTGAAAAATTGTGCTCGGGCAGACTGCAACTGGCTCACTTGCATGAGGCTAGGCGATGGCAACCTTGACGCAGGTCTATACGGCATACGGGTACTCCGAACGGCCATCGAACACCACAGTACTCGGCTTCAATGGTGAGCGGCTGGCCGTCGAGTTGGCGAGTTACCTGCTGGGCAATGGGTATCGAGCGTTTAGCCCGGTTCTGATGCGCTTCCACTCACCGGATAGCCTCAGCCCATTTGGGGAGGGGGGACTGAACAGTTATGCCTATTGCTCGAATGAGCCTGTGAACCGGCGGGATCCCACCGGGCATGGATTTGAACGCAACGTTGTTACACGCCGGCCTATCCGGAGCAAACGTGATCCCACCGGGCAAGGATTTGAACGCAACGTTGTTACACGCCGCCCTATCCGGATCAAACTTGATCCCGCAAAAAAAATGCAGGCGCTGCCTGCGGAGCGGCTGGTTCAGAAGTACAACACGCTCGGCTGGCAAATGATCGAAAACAAACTTTCAAATCCCAGGACAACGCAAAGCCAGCTCCACGATCAGCAAATGCTGCTGATCAATAAGTTGGCATCCAGGCAGGTCAAGAAAGGTCCTTCGCCGCAAACGATTGAATTACAAAGCAAGGTGTCGAGTGCAACGCCAATGATCCACGGACTGTTGAATTCGAATGATCCGTTCCCCCCCAGGTTTGGTCCTGCCGAGTCGATCGCAGAACCACCCTCGCAGACAGCTGAGCGGCTCCGCGGCGATGAATGGTTTTAACCGTATCGTCCAGGTATTCGCAGTTCATCGTTGGAGCAGCTGTCTTGCGCAAGCGCTAAAAGCTTGCGCGGTCAGCGTGGGAGCGGGTTTACCCGCGAAGAGGTCGGCCCAGGCAGCGCATTACTTGGGATAAAGCGGCGGCAAGCTGCCGTTGTCACCCGTCGGCAGCAGCACCTGCTCAGCCGGCGGAATGGTGCCAATCGCCCGCCATAAATCCTCACCCTGCCAATACTGGCCACTCTCGCTATACAACGCCCCGTTCAACCCATCCAGCGCATCCGACAACGGCACGAAGCGCGCGGCCATCTCGGCCAGGGTTTCCGGTTGTTGCCGGGCCCACGCATCCAGCGCCTGGCGCGTGGCCTGGGGGTCGTTGGCCTGGCACGCACGCTTGAGGTCGTCCAGCAAGGTACGTGGGCTTGGCCCGTTCTGCGCCGCGCGCAGCACCGCAGGCCGCGAGCGGGCGCGCCACCACAGGGCAAAGCCCAGCACGGTGGTCAGGGCGAACACCAGTGTGGCCAGTTGCCAAGGCCACAGCAGGGTGCTGGCGCTGCTGTTGTCGCCCACAGGGGTGTCTGCGCTTAGCGCCGGGTTGTCCTGCACATTCAGGGTGCGCGCCGGCAGGCTGCTGTGTTCCAGATGGTCTTCGCGGGTGTTCCACCAGGCCACTTCCAGCGCCGGCAAGGTCAGCGTACCGGCGTGAGTCGGCACCAGGGCTTCGCGTTCTTCGCGGTTGGCGGTCATGCCGCGCTCGCTGATTTCGTTGCGCAGCAGCGGTTGGTCAGGGTAGCGGCGCAAGCCGATGATCTCTGTGGCGGGCAGCGGCGGCAGTTGGGTGCTGGACAAGCCCTCGGCACGCAAGGTGATGTTGCGCGTCAGCGAGTCGCCAATCTGCACCTGCTGGCTGCCCGGGTCGGGGTTCCAGTGCTCTTCCAGGGTCAGGCTGCGGGCTGGCAACCATGGTACGCCAGCGGGCCAGGCCGCGGGAATCGGCCGCACGGTGAGGCGCAAGGGCAGCGAACTGACCTGCACCTGGCGGCCGGCGCGCGCCGTGCCATTGGCTTGTGGCGCTTCGTCGTTGCTGGCGGCGGCAGTGGCGGTAAAGGTCAGTGAGGGAATATCGAGGCTGCCACTTTGCTGGGCGTACACCGCATAGCGGGTTTCGATCACGCCATGACGCACGCCGTTGATTTCCTTTTCATACGTGCGCGATTCGCCTAGTGGCTCGACCTTGGCGTTCTCCAGTTGCAGCGGGCTGAGGCTGCTGTCGTCGTACAGCGCCACCGAATGGTAGATGCGCAGGGTCAGCACAGCCTGGGCCTGGACGTAGACGTCGTTGCTGTCCAGGGTCGCTTCGATGAACACTTGCGAGGCGCTGTCCTGGCGGCTGGCATCGGCTTGCAGCACTTGCAGTTCGATGGCCTGGCTGTGCGACTGGCCCAGTTGCAGCTCGGGAATGCGCAGGCTGCCGCTGCGCCGTGGCAGCAGGGTGATGATCCAGCGGGTACTGGCGCGGGTTTCACCGTCCAGGGTGTGCAGGCTGTTCAGCTGGCGCGTGCCGCGCACTTCAAAGTCACCTTCCAGGGCGCGCAGGTCGGGCTTGCCGAACTCGGTGACGTCCTGGCTTTCCAGGGTCAGCTCCAGGCTCTCGCCGGCTTCCAGGCGGGTGCGGTCAACGCTGGCTTGCAGCAGCGGCTCGGCCTGGGCCAGCACGGCCCATACCAGGGTGAGCAGAAAGACGCCGAAGCGACTCATCGTGGGGTTTCCTGATGCAATTGCTGTTCATACCAGAATTTGCGCCGCAGCAGCTCCGCCGGGTTATCGGGGATCTCCCGCAGCCATTGTTCCAGGGCTTGGCGCTGCTCGGTGTCGAGGCTGGTCGAAACCGGGCGCTGTGGCGGCTGGGTGACATTGTCGTCAGCACCCGCCTGGTTGCCGGGCGCGGCCTGGTTGTTATTGCTGCTTTCACCGGGTTGTTCGGCGTTGGCCTGTTCGTCGCTGCCGGGCGTGCCTTGGGCCGGGCTGCTGGCCGAGCTGCTATTGCCTTCGGTTTCACTGCCGGGTGTACCTTGGGCATCGCTGCTGGCTGACTGCTCCTCGGCCTTGGCCTCGCGCTGTTGCAGCAGTTGTTGCACCAGCGCCTGGTTGTCCAGCGCCGGTTGCAGGTCTGGCTGGCGCTCCAGGGCTTGCTCGTAGGCGTCCAGGGCGGCCTCCAGTTCGCCGCTGCGGGCCAGGGCATTGCCTCGATTGTAGTGGGCGGCGGCTGTGTCGCCTTGGGAAAATGCCTCGGCGGCACCGGCATAGTCGCCGGCCTGGTACAGCGCCATGCCGCGCCACTGTGGGTTCTGGAAGTGGCGTGCGGCGCTGGCCGGGCGGTTTTGTTCCAGCAGGCGCTGGCCTTGCTGGTCGGGGCGCAGCCACAGGTCGTTGAACTCAAAGGCCTGGCTCGGCTGTGGCAGGGCCAGCAGCAGTGGCAGGCAGAACAGCCAGCCACGACGGCCGGCGCAGGCGGCCAGCAACAACAACGGGATCAGCAGCCAGTAACCCTGGTCGGCCCAGCTGTCCAGTTGCAGGGTCTGGCCGTCATTGCGTGCGGTGCGCGGGTTGTCGAACAGGCCCAGCCCGCGCAGGTCGAGGTCGTCGATGCGGGCATGCCGGTAGCGTCCGCCCGTGCCGTTGATGAAGCCTTTGAGGCTGGCGCTGTCCAGCCGTGGCAATAGAATGCCGCCCTGGTCGTCCTTGAGGTATTCGCCGCTGGCCTGGCGTACCGGCGCGCCTTCGCGGCTGCCAATGCCCAGCATCAGCAGGCTTGGGCCTTGACGGCCGAGGGCCTGGCTGATGCCTTGCCGTTCCTGGGCACTCAGCGACGAGCCGATCAACAGCAAACGCCCTTGGCCCAGGCCACTCTGGGCCAGCAAGGCCAGGCCTTTTTGCACGGCCAGGTCGGCGCGTTGGCCAGGTTTTGGCATGATCGACGGGTCGATGGCCTCCAGCAGGTTGCGGGTGGTGGCCAGGTCATCGGACAGCGGCACCAGGGTGTGCGCCGAGCCGGCATACACCACCAGCGCAGTCTGGCTGTCACGGCGGCGTTCGAGCAGGTCGAGCACCTTGCGCCGGGCCTGCTCCAGGCGGTTGGGCGGGCTGTCGTCGGCGAGCATCTGCGGGGTCAGCTCCAGCAGGATCACCAAGGGGTCGGCCGGGCGCTGGCGGTTTTCTTCCACGCGCTGCCAGCTGGGCCCGAGCAGGGCCAGGATCACCAGCGCCCAGGCCAGGCCCAGTGCTATCCACGGCAGCTTGCTTGCGCTGCCGCTGCCACCGCCCAGCAATACGCCGTGGAAGGCCGGTGGCAAGATCATCTGCCAGCGCCCGGCGCGCTTGCGCCGGTGCCACAGCTTGTACAGCAGCCAGCCGAGCAGCGGCACGGCCAGCAACCACAGCGGGCGAAGCCATTGGGGCCACAGTTCGATCATCGCCGCCTCCTCAGGCGCAGGCGCTTCAGACGCTGGCGCCATTCCGGGTGCGGCTGCAGGAAACGCGGCTTGCGCAGCAGGCGTTGCAACAGGTTGTCGGGCCATTGCACGGCCACCACCAGCAGCACGCTGAGCAGCAGCGCCAAGGCCAGGGGCCAGGCGTACAGGGCCTGGGCCGTGCGTGCCTGGGTAGGCTGTTGGGCTACCGGCTCCAGCTGGTCGAGGGCGTCGCCGATGGCGCCCAGTTCGGCGCCGTCATGGGCACGGAAATAGGCACCGTGGGTGATGTCGGCGATTTCCTTGAGCGAGGCCTCATCCAGGTCCAGGCTCGGATTCAGGCCAAGCAAGCCGGGGGTGCCACTGGCTTCGGGGTTGGCGCCAATGCCGATGGTGTAGATACGCACCCCTTCCTGGGCGGCCAGGCGGGCAGCGGTCAGCGGGTGGATTTGCCCGCCGTTGTTGGCGCCGTCGGTGATCAGCACCAGCACCCGGCTTTGTGCTGGCCGTTGGCGCAGGCGTTTGACCGCCAGGCCAATGGCGTCACCGATGGCGGTGTTTTTGCCGGCGATGCCGATTTGCGCCTCCATCAGGAATGTACGCACGGTGCGCCGGTCGAAGGTGAGCGGCGCCTGCAGGTAGGCCTGGCTGCCGAACAGGATCAGGCCCACACGGTCGCCTTCACGGTCTTGCAAGAAGTCGCCCATCAGCGCCTTGACCAGGTCGAGGCGGCTGATGTCTTCGTTTTTCCACTGCATGTCGGGGAAGTCCATCGACCCGGACACGTCCACCGCCACCAGCAGGTCGCGGCCGCTGGCGGCCACCGGCACCGGATCGCCCAGCCATTGCGGGCGGGCGGCGGCGCATAGCAGCAACAACCAGATGACCACGAACGGCGCCTGCTGGCGCCAGGTGGGCAGGTTGAGCCGTGCGCGGCGCCCGGCCAGGCCTTCCAGCTCGTTGAGGAAGCCTACCTTGAGCACCGGCTCCCCGCTGTCGGCGGCCGGCAGCAGCAGGCGCGCCAGCCACGGCAGCGGCAACAGGGCGAAGACCCACGGCCAGGCCAGTTCAAACATGCTTGCGGATCCAGGTTTCGACGGCCTGGCTGAGCCCGGCAATGGCCTTGTCGTCGAGCTTGCACTCAGGCTTGTAGGCGCCTTCGACCAGTATCATCCAGCGGGTCAGGCCGGCAGCCGGGCAGCGGTTGTCGAGAAATGCCAGCCACTGGCGGCCGTTGAGGGTGTGGCTGTTGGCACCCGGGTAGTGGCTGCGGCACAGGCGCTTGAGCAGGGCATTGATCTGTTGCAGCCAGGCGCCGGCCGGGGCGCCGTCGTAGGGGCGCGGCAGGCGCGCCAGCTCGGCCAGGGCGGCCACGCGCACCGGGTCGAGCGGTTGTTCGGCGCGCACGATGCGGCGTTTGCCCGGGCGCCAGCGGCGCAGCCGCCACAGGCCCCAGCCCAGCAATGGCAGCACGGCCAGCAGCAGCCACCAGCCCGGTGCCGGCGGCCACAGGCCGACAGGCGCAGGCTCGATCAGTGGGTGCAACTGGTCGAGCGGGTTCATGACGCGCTCCTTGGCCGCTGGGCGTTCAGGTACTCGCGCAGTTGCTCGATCATGTCGCTTTGGGTGCTCAGCGGCATCAACACGACGCGCAGTTTCTGGGCCATCAGCTCCCAGCGCTCGATGCGTGCTTCGGCCTGCTTGCGATAGGCCTGGCGCAGGTTGGCGTCCAGGGTGTCGAGTTCCAGCTGCGCGCCCCGTTGGGCAAAGCGTAACAGGCCGGCGGCAGGGAGGGCGTGGTCGAGCGGGTCGGAGATTGGTAGCAGCAACAAGTCGCAGTGGCGCGAAAGCATGGCCAGGTGCTGTTCGCACTGCGCGGTCAGCGCACGTTCGTCGCAAATGACAATGGCCAGGCTGCCAGGGCGCAGTACCTCTCGCGCCCGGCGCAGGGCCAGGCCAAGGCTGTCGGCCTGGGGCACGGCTTCGGTGTGCAGCGACTGGTTGACCTTGGCCAGGCGGTTGAGCAGTTGCAGCAGGCTCTGCTTGCTGCGCCGGGGCTTGATTTCGTGAGGGTCGTTGTCACCGAACACCAACCCGCCTATGCGGTCGTTGTGGCCCAGTGCGGCCCAGCCGAACAGTGCCGCAGCCTGGGCCGCCAGCACCGACTTGAACAGCAGGCCCGAACCAAAGAACAGCCGTTGGCTTTGCTCGACGAGGATGAAGATCGGCCGCTCGCGCTCTTCGTGGAACAGCTTGGTGTGCGGTTCCTGGGTGCGTGCAGTGACCCGCCAGTCGATGTTGCGCACATCGTCGCCGGCCTGGTACACGCGCACCTGGTCGAAGTCCACCCCGCGCCCGCGCAGCTTGGAATGGTGCAGGCCCACCAGCGGGCTGCGCTGGCCGGGCTTGGAAAACAGCTGGATTTCGCGCACGCGGTGGCGCATGTCGATCAGCTCGGCAAGGCCGATGCGGATGCCGGGTTCGGCCAGCTGCGCGGTGGGCATTGGGTCAGGCAACGGCGACGACGTCGAGGATGCGCTGGACCACACGGTCCTGGTCGATCCCCGCCGCCTCGGCCTCGAACGACAGGATGATGCGGTGGCGCAGCACGTCGAACAGCACGGCCTGGATGTCTTCGGGGCTGACGAAGTCCCGCCCGGCCAGCCAGGCGTGGGCACGCGCGCAGCGGTCCAGCGAGATGGAACCGCGTGGGCTGGCGCCGTAGGCGATCCAGTCGGCCAGCTCGGTGTCGAACTTGGCCGGGGTGCGGGTGGCCATCACCAGTTGCACCAGGTATTCCTCCACCGCGTCGGCCATGTACAGGCCGAGGATTTCCTTGCGCGCAGCAAAGATGGCCTGCTGGCTGACCCGGCGCTCGGGCTTGGTTTCGCCGCCCAGCGCTTCGCCACGTGCTTGCGCCAGGATGCGCCGCTCCACGGCTGCGTCGGGGAAGCCGATTTTAACGTGCATCAGGAAGCGGTCGAGCTGGGCTTCGGGCAGGGGGTAGGTACCTTCCTGCTCGATCGGGTTCTGCGTGGCCATGACCAGGAACAGCGGCGACAGGTCGTAGGTGCTGCGGCCCACGCTGACCTGGCGCTCCGCCATGGCTTCGAGCAGTGCCGACTGCACCTTGGCCGGGGCGCGGTTGATTTCGTCGGCCAGTACCAGGTTGTGGAAGATCGGCCCCTGCTGGAACACGAAGCTGCCGGTTTCCGGGCGGTAGATTTCGGTACCGGTGATGTCGGCCGGGAGCAGGTCTGGGGTGAACTGGATGCGATGGAACTGCGCCTCGATGCCTTCGGCCAGTTCTTTGATGGCCTTGGTCTTGGCCAGGCCCGGGGCACCTTCGACCAGCATGTGGCCGTCGGCCAGCAGCACGATCAACAGCCGTTCGACCAGTTTCTCCTGGCCTAGGATCTGGGTAGAAAGAAAGGTGCGCAGCGCGGTCAGCGCTTCACGGTGTTCCATCAGTGACGGTTCCTGGTATGGGGCCGCAGGCGGGGCTGAAGGCAGCTGCCCTGGCAAGGGGTGATACTTTAATCCATCCGGGGGGGTGGCGACCAATGGCGGCTGGGAAATTTATCCAGCCCTGGGCCTTGTATATACAGAAATGTCCTGCAAGTGGCTGGCCAAAGGCCGATGTTCTGCGGCGGGGTCCTGGCGCCTGCTTGTGCTTCTGACGCAAGCAGGAGCACAACGATGGAACTGAACAGCTGCAGTAATGAAGCCGCTGCGCCGCTCACTTTGAGGTTCGGCGTGTTTTTCGACGGCACGGGTAACAACCAGCACAATGCGATATCGGCGGATGCGAACGGCGACAAAGGCGCCAGTTATGCCAACGCCTTGAGCAATGTGGCCCTGTTGCATGCGCTGTACCCGGCGCAGGCGGCCGATACGGGCGGGGCCATGGCGTTTCTGAAATGTTATGTGGAGGGGGTGGGTACCCGAGCCGGTGAGGCGGATGGCACCTATGCCTCGGCCACCGGGCGTGGCCACACGGGGGCGCAAGCGCGGGTTACCGAAGCCTTGGCGGGGCTTGCCGGGCAACTGCGCGATTGGCGCCGGGCGCATCCGCAGGCCATGCTGGCGCAGGTCGAGTTCGACCTGTTCGGCTTCAGCCGCGGTGCGGCGGCAGTGCGTCATCTGGCAAATCTGCTGCACGACGACGGCGCCAGGCTGCTGGCAGTACCGTGCAGTATCACGATCAATTTCATCGGCCTGTTCGACACCGTGGCTGCGATCATTGCGCCGTTGCAGGGCGATTTCGACCCTGCCGACGACCGCCATGGCGGCTTGCGGCTGGGCCTGGGTAGCGGCATTGCCCGTCATGTGGTGCAACTGGTGGCGGGGGATGAGCAGCGGCACAACTTCCCATTGGTGAGCAGCGGTCACGACATCGTGTTGCCGGGTGTGCATTCGAATATTGGTGGTGGTTACCCGAGCAGTACGCAGGAGCGGGTACTGCTGTGCAAACCGCAGTCACAGCGTGTGATGCGGCGCGTCTGCGCTGAACAGACCCGCGCATATGCCAAGGTAAGTGCGTTGTTGGCGTCGGCATTTGGCGGCTTGGGCGCGCGGGTGATTACCTGGGAAGAAGCGATTGCCGGTGGGCGGCCAGAGGAGGCGCAAAAGCAGGTGTATGCGGCGGTGTACCGGGAGCGGGAGGTGGCGGGGCAGCTTTCGCGGGTGTACCTGAGTGTCATGCGTGAGCTGGCGGTGCGTGCGGGGGTGCCGTTTGAGCCGTTGGGTGGGCAGGCTGAGCATGGGGTGCCGGCTGATTTGCTGGAGATCAGCCGCAAGTTGCATGCGTTTGCCCTGGGCGAATGTGAACAGCCTGGCCTGACCGGGGATGAGCAGCGGTTGTTGCGTGACAGGTATGTGCACACCTCGGCGAACTGGAATGCGCTGAAGGGGTTGCGCAACAGTGTGCTGGATATGTTGTTCATCAACCGGCCAGCGGCAGGCGGTCGGGTGGTGCATCCGAACCCGGTAGCTTTATCAACCTGAACCGGCCTCATCGCCGGCAAGCCGGCTTCCACACGGATCGCGCCGCACTCAAGAGGTGTGGAGTCCTGTGGGAGCTGGCTTGCCGGCGAAAGGGCTGCAAAGCAGCCCTAGGGTCTAAGCCAGCTGGCGACGCTTACTGGCTAAATATGCCTCCTGCGCCAGGGTCAGCAGCACGGTCAGCAGCATGAACACCACCGAAGCGATGAAGATGCCTTCGGGCAGGCGCTGATCGAGCATCCAGCCGAATGCAATGGGCCCGAGAGCGCCGCCGATGTTGAAGCCGGTCGAGACCAGCCCGAAGGTTTTACCCTCGGCACCACGGGGTGCCGCCGCCTTGACCAGCATGTCCCGCGACGGCGCGATGACCCCGGTCAGCAAGCCGATGGCCCCCAGTACCGCTACCAATGCCCAGTCCCGCACCAGCCCCAGCGCCACCAGCGTCGTCAGCGCCGCCGCCAGGGCAAAGGCCATGGCCGCCACCAGGCCATGGCGGCGGGTGCGGTCAGCCAGGGCTCCGCCGCACAAAACGCCCACTGCACTGCTGAGCAGAAACGCCGTGAGCGCCGTGTTGGCCCAGGCCAGGGTCAGGCCTTGGCCCTGGACCAGGGCGGCCACGGAGAACTTCTCGATGGCACTGGTGCTCAGGTTCAGCAGGATGAACAACACCGTCAACACACCGATCATCGGCGTGAGCAAGCGCACGCGGCCAGGCGCAGCACCAAGGCCAGCGTCACTTTTGTTGCCATGCCCGCAAACCTGATAAATGCCGCTGCGTGGCACAGAGATCAGCAGCAGCGCGGCAATACCTACCACCGCACCTGCTGCCAGGGCGGCCTGGGTACCGAACACGGCGGCGATGCCGAGAAATACCGCTGGCGTTACCGCCGAACCGAGGAAACCGGCGAACGTATGGATCGAGAACGATCGCCCCAGGCGGCCTGCCTCAATGCCGTTGACCAGCAACGCGTAGTCGGCAGGGTGGTAGACGCCATTGGCCAGCCCGGCCAAGGCCATCGCTACCAGCAATACCGCATAGCCGGGGCTGACCGCCAGCATCAGGAAACTGAGACTGCCCAGCAGCAACCCGGCCTTGAGCACCTTGCGCGCACCGTAGTGGTCGACGGCAAAGCCCAACGGTGCCTGCACCAAGGCAGAGACGATGTTGAACACCGCCAGGGCCACGCCAAGCTCGACGAACCCCACACCCAGCAGGCCGGGGAGGACGGGCAGCAATGCCGGGATCAGCATGATGTGCACATGGCTGACAAAGTGCACGGCAGCAATTTGGGTAAGAAGCTTGGGGCCAGCTTGGGGCATGTCGATACCTGTCGAACGGCGTGGATACAGGGCGCAGGGTAGGTTGGTTGTAAGCTGTCTATCGGGATGAACGGCTGGCGCGTGGCAGGCGCCCGTTCAGCACGGCATACGCCAGCAGGCCAATGACCAGTCCCCAGAAGGCCCCGCCAATGCCGAACAGGCTGATGTTGGCCGCCGCCGCCAGGAAGGTGATCAGTGACGCTTCGCGCGAGCTGGCATCCGCCATCGCGCCGGCCAGGCTGGCACCGATGGTGCCCAGCAGGGCAAGGCCGGCCAGAGTCGTGATAAAGGTACCTGGCAGCGCCATGAACACACTGGCCAGGGTGACCCCGAACACCCCCACGCCGATGTAGCAGACACCGGCAGCAATCCCCGCCACCCAGCGCTTGCCCGGGTCTTCATGGGCTTCCTTGCCGGTGCAGATGGCCGCCGTGATAGCGGCGATGTTGAAGGCGTGGGAACCGAATGGCGCCATCAGCAATGAGCCCAGGCCCGTGACCGCGACGATCGGGTTGGCGCTGGTCTTGAAACCGTCGTTGCGCAGCACCAGCATGCCTGGCATGTACTGGCCGGTGAGTGTGATCAGGAACAATGGCAGGGCCACGCTGAGGGCGGCGTTGAGGGTGAAGGTGGGCGCGGTGAACACTGGTGAGGCGAATTCCAGCTGCAATGCCGTCAGGCCTGCTTGCCCCTGCAGCAGCAGGTAGCCCAGGCCCAGGAGCAGAATGCCAACCACGGCATAACGGGCGGTGAAGCGTTTGAATGCCACATAGGCCGCAATCAGCAGCCCGGCCAGGACGGGGTCGAGCGACAGGCTGGCAAAGGCGCCGATACCGAACTGCAGCAGGATGCCCGCCAGCAGCCCGGCGGCAATGCCGCCAGGGACCACCCGCACCAGGCGCTCGAAGCACCCGCTCAGCCCCAGCACCACGAAGCCCGCGGCCGACAGCAGGTAGGCACCGATGGCTTCGCTGTAGGGCACGCTGGCCAGGGCGGTGACCAGGAAAGCTGCGGCTGGCGTGGACCATGCCGTGATTATCGGCTCGCGGCTGTACCAGGACAGCAACAGGCCGCTGAGGCCGACGCCGATCGACACGGCCCAGACCCATGATGACGTCAGCTCTGGACTCAGCCCGGCCACCTTGGCCGCCTGGAACACCAGGATGAAGGTGCCGCCATAGTTGACGATGACCGAAACGAGCCCGGCTATCACGGGGTGAAGGAGGTCTGTAGGCCGAAACGGGGTTGAAGAGCTATGTGCAGGCGCGTCCATGGTTGCCTCTGGTGAAGGTCGGGTGCAGCAGGGGCCCGGCTGCGAGGTGCCGCCGGGCAGGTTTCAAGGTCAGTTGGCCAGTTCGGTCAGCAGGCTTTTCAGGTAGTTGCTGCCTTGCGCATCCAGCGGCTGCAGGGGAAGGCGCGGCGCGCCGACATCCTGGCCGAGCATTTTCAGGCCGGCCTTGATGGTGGTGGGCAGGCCACGGCGGGTGATGTATTCCAGCAGCTCGAACTGGCGGTAGAACAGCGCGCGCGCTTGGGCCAGGTCGCCTTGCTGCACGGCGTCCCACAGCGCCAGGTTCAGGGCTGGTATCAGGTTGGGTGCGGCGGTGCACCAGCCCGTGGCGCCAGCCACCAGGGCTTCCAGGGTGAGCGGGTTGCAACCGTTATAGAAGGCCACCCGGCCGTCGGTGGCCTTGAACAGGCGGTGCATGCGCTGAATGTCACCGGTGCTTTCCTTGACCATGGTCACATTGGGCACTTCGCCGAGGATGCGCAGGATCAGCTCCACCGACAGGTCGGTGCCGCTGGTGCCCGGGTTGTTGTAGAGCATGATCGGAATGTCGATGGCCGCGCCGACGGCCTTGTAGTGGGCAACCACTTCGGCTTCGGTGAGCTTCCAGTAGGAAATGGGCAGCACCATCACTGCTGTGGCACCGCAGGCCTGGGCGAGGCGGGCACGCTGCACGGTACGGGCGGTTGTCAGGTCGGATACGCTGACCACGCTGGGTACGCGGCCGGCAATGCGTGCCTGGCTGAAGCGCACCACGGTTTCCCATTCGCTGTCGGACAGGTAGGCCCCTTCGCCGGTGCTGCCCAGCGGTGCGATGGCGTGCACGCCGTCTGCGATGAGGCTGTCGATGGACGTGCCCAGGGCATCAAGGTCGAGCGTGCCCTCAGCCGTGAAGGGAGTGATGGTGTAGCCGATAACGCCGCGAATTACAGGTGTAGACATGACCAGGCACCTTTGCCGTTGTTGAGGAAAGAGTACAGCTTCGATCAGCCCAGGCAGTCGCCATGGGCACGCAAGGCACGGCGTGCGTAGTAGCTGAACGCGGCGCCATGACGTTTGGGGGTGGAGATCCAGTCGTGGGCTTCTTTGCCCAGTGCCTCAGGGATGGGGCGGATGTCACCGGCGCCCATGGCCAGCAATTGCATCTTTGCTGCGCGCTCGAACAGCAGGGCGAGCACGCAGGCTTCCTCGATCGAGCCACCGGCAATCAGCAGGCCGTGGTGGGAGAGCAGGATTGCACGCTTGTCGCCAATCGCCTTCGCGATGATTTCACCTTCCTCGTTGCCCACCGGTACGCCTGGCCATTCCTTGAGGAATGCGCAGTCGTCGAACAGCGGGCAAAGATCCATGTGCGAGATGGCCAACGGCACCTCAAGCATCGACAGGGCGGCGCTGTGCAGCGGGTGGGTGTGGATGATGCAGTTGACGTCGGGGCGGGCCCGGTACAGCCAGCTATGGAAGCGATTGGCCGGGTTGGCCATGCCGCGGCCTTGAAGGACGGTGAGGTCTTCGTCCACCACCAGCAGGTTGGAGGCAGCGATTTCGTCGAAGCCCAGGCCCAGTTGCTGGGTGTAATAGGTGCCAGGTTCCTGCGCACGAGCGGTGATCTGCCCGGCCAGGCCGGAGTCGTGGCCGCCATCGAACAGGATGCGGCAGGTGAGGGCAAGCTTTTGTCGGGCGGTGTAGGTGTTGTCGGCCAGGGCCGTCAGCATCTGCTGCTGGGCCAGCTTGACCAACTGGTCCTTGGGGATGTGCATGGTGGTCGTCATGGGCGGTACCTGCATGGGAAAGGGCGGGCGCTGGCTGTTCGTCGTGATGGCGTCGCCAGGACACATGGCGATCTTAATGACACTTTGTGTCATTCGCAAGCATTGTGTCATTCAAAAAGGGGGGCTGGCTGGCAACCCTCTGAAAGCTAGCGCGATCAAGGTGGGAGCAACTGTCTTGCTTAACTTCTAAAAGCTGGCGCGATCCCTGTGGGAGCGGGCTTGCCCCGCGAACACGGGCGAAGCCCGTGCCATTCACTGCGCGGGTTGCAGGCTTATGCAGTACCTCATGCGCCTATGCAAAGGTCGTCCCGCCTGGTTGCCATATCCCTTTGCGGGTACTGTCGAAACGCCTCTGAAATGGCGGTGATCAGCTGCTCATCCCTGATCGGGTGCAATCCTGGAAAACGCTTGCCATTACAGTCACCGTCACGGGTAAGCACGGCCTCAACGCTGGCGTCGTTTTCCCGATAAACCTGTCTGATCGCCTGGGCTTCCTGGTCCTTGCTGTCTTCGCAGCGCAACGCATGGTGAATGGCCAAGGCCGCGCCAAACGTCAGTGCCGGGGTTTCGATACCGTGTTTGCGTGCAAGGTCGATGCTGCTGAGGATCCGTTCGTTACGCTGAAGCTTGCGCAACGGGTCGCGCCCCACCCGGGCACAAGGGTCTTTGAACGAGGTTGCACAGCGCTCAAGGAACGTATCGGCAAAACGGCTGACCACTTCGGCCATGTGTGGGTACTCCGCCACCAGTGCGGGCCCGACTTCCTGGCGAATCAGGCGTTCGGCCAGTTCGCTGACACGCGCGTCGCCCATACCCTGGCCCACCGAATCATGGCCCAGCAGGCTTGCGTACCAGGCAACAACGGCATGTGG
This sequence comes from Pseudomonas sp. PvP089, assembly GCF_017875165.1. Classification (NCBI taxonomy): domain Bacteria; kingdom Pseudomonadati; phylum Pseudomonadota; class Gammaproteobacteria; order Pseudomonadales; family Pseudomonadaceae; genus Pseudomonas; species Pseudomonas sp. PvP089. The sequence continues at coordinate 4,666,863 of NZ_JAGGME010000001.1, read as the reverse complement.
GCCGTTCCACAGGCGGTTCTTGATGACCTGGATCTGGGTGATGTCAGGCACCGTCTTCACCTGGCGCAGGCGCTCGAGCAGCTCGCTGCCGTGCTCTACATACAGCGGCATGTCGGGTTCGCTGTTGAACAGGATCAGGTGCAACTGGCTCATCGCGCTGCTCGGCTGGGCGAAAGGCCTGAAGCGCCCGATCAGTCGTTCGTACTCAGGCACTGGCGTGGATGCCTTTGTGGCGACTGCCGGTTCGTCTTCCAGGCTGTTCTGGAACATCTGCGACTTGATGCGCAGTTGCCGTACCAGTGCGTCATTGCTGAGCTTGGAGACGATGCGGCTGACCACCGTTTCGGCGAAATGGGTCTTTTCCAGCACTTGCTCGCCAATGGCCGGCGGGCACAGCAATGCCAGCTCCGCTTGCACATGGCGGCGCACGAACGCGGCGCCGCCTACCTTGTTTAGCACGATCAGCAGCGTCAGCTCACGGCCACGTCGTTCGAAACGTTGCAGCAGCCCCTTGGCGATCACCTTCGCCTGGTTGCGGATGGCCTGCTCGGGCAGGCTCAGGCCGACAATTTCGGCAGTGGTGTACATGCCGATCACGGCGTCGTCATCGTCCAGGTCGATCATGCGTACATTGTCGATGGTCTGGTCGAACGAAGTGGCGCCGTAGCGCACGCTGTAACGGCCGAAGGCATTGACGCTTTCGCGCAGCATGCGCGAGCGGGTCGCGGCGATGATTTCACGGGGCCGGGTGTAGCCGTCCCAATGGGAAAATACCTGTGTCAGGTACCCACCGCCGATGGCGCCGAAGCCATGAATGCCCACGCTGAACTGGTTCAACGAAGCCGGGAACGGCTCGCTCAACGCTGGCATGCCCAAGTCAGGTACGCACTCGCTCAGGTCGGCGAGAAACTCATGCATGCTGCGGTAGGCTTTGAGTGCGCCTGCCTTGATCTGGGCAGCGGGCGGCTTGATGTCTTCGATCAGGATCGCCTGGCCTTCGGCGCGGATGGCCGACAGCATGCCGTTCTCTGAATCCTCGACCATGAAGCACTGATCGGGTTCGCAATTGAGCGCGCGGGCGGCTTTCAGGAAAATTTCGGGGTGGGGTTTGCCCTGGCTGACTTCATCGCCACAGACAGTGATGTCGAAATACTTCAGCACATTGGCATTGATCAGGTATTCCTCGGCAATGGCACGGCGGCTGGAGGTGGCCACTGCCATGGTCAACCCCGACTTGCGCAGGCGTTCGAGTACCTCCAGCAGGCCGGCCTTTTTGGGTACGCCGTGATTGCGCACATATTCGAGCTCAAGTTCATCCGCGCGTTTGCGAATCTCGGCGTACGGGAAGTTTTCACCGTTATGCGCCTTGGCCAAGGCTTCGGCCTTGGTCGCGCTCAAACCCAGCGAGCCGATCAATGTGTCCTCGCTCAGCGCTTTGCCGAAGATTTCCACAGAGGCTTGCTTCAGTGTCTTGAAGCGCAAGCGTTCGGTGTCGAAGAGGGTGCCATCCATATCGAAGATGGCGCTGAAAATGCGTTTACCGTGAAAGAAAAGCATTGGGTATTGCCCCTTGTTGTTGCGTCATACATCCCGCCTGTAACAGGCGAATACGGTGTGTGAGCTGCAGCGATGGCAGTCAGGTAGGGGGCACACGGTCGACAGGGGGGCGCTCAGGGGTGACGCAGAGGTAAGGCGGGGCGGAGCGGGGGGTGCAGAGCAGGTTTGTAACCTTTGAGGCGAGGCGGGCAACTGGTTTGGCCTTGAGGTCACGCCCACTGGCTGCAGTCGGTTTTGCAGGCAGTGGGCGCAAGTAGCGATGGATACGTGTGATTCCAAGCATAAGGTGCTTTGCTTCCTTTTTCGTCATGGGTCATCCTTTTTCAGCCTTGCACGTATGCGCGCCGCCATGCAAGGCTTGGGCTTCCGTTACAAGGTGAAGCGCAATGACCCAAGCTACCGATCAGGCCTTTTATGACCGCGCCGATGCGCACATCGACCTGGCCAACCAGCAGATTGAAAAATTCGAAGACCTGGGCAAGGTAAGTGCCTCGCTGACCTTTGGCGCCACGCGTTTCAGCGCCTGGATGAGCGCCCGCAGCTTCAAGTCGGGCGCGGAACTTGCGGCAGCCCGGGAGGAGATTCTGAAGTACTTCTGCGAGCAGTACCGGATGATGCTCGAAGATAATCTGGATGAGCACATCGAGCATTTCGACCGCATTGTGCTAGGCAAGGACGCCTGACCTCACCTGCCTGCGCAGCCGCGACTCAACGGTTGGGCCACTGCTGCAGCAGGATCGAAACGAACTTCTCCGCCGCAGGCGACAATGACGCACCGCGCCGGTACACCAGCCCCAGGGTGCGTGTGACCTGCGGCTCGATCAACGGCACGCTCACCAGCGTCGGGTGATCAGCGTTGGGCATGGCCAGGCTGGGCATGGCCGACACGCCCAGCCCGGCCTCGACCATGCCCAGCGACGTCGACAGGTGCTGCACTTCGTAGAACCATTTGGGCCGCAGGTTGAGCCCGGACAACGCATGGTCCAGCAGCATGCGGTTGCCACTCAGGCGGCCGACGCCGATCAGGCGGTAATCAGCCAGCTCTGTCCAGGTAACGGATGCGCGCTCTGCCAGTGGGTGGTCGCGCCTGCACGCCAGTACAAAATGCTCTTGCACCAGTGAGACAAACTCGATGTCCGGGTGCTGGCCGCTCATCATGTTGATGCCGAAGTCGGCCTCGCCGCGCAGCACTGCTTCGAGCCCGTCGTTGGCGCTAAGGTCCAGCAGGCGAATGCGGATTTTAGGGTACTGCTCGTTGTAATCGCGGATCACCGACGGCAGGAAGTAGAACGCTGCGGTGGGAATGCAGGCGAGGGTAACCTGGCCGGTCTGGCGCTCGGCCAGCTCGCGAATGCTGAGGATCGAGTCTTCAAAATCATCCAGCAGGCGCCTGGCCTTGGGCAGGAAGTCGCGGCCCACGCTGGTCAGGCTGACCCGGCGAGTGGTGCGTTCCAGCAGCGAGGTGCCCAGGCCTTCCTCGAGCTTCTTGATCCGCCGGCTTAGCGCTGGTTGGGACAGGTGAAGCGCTTCGGCGGCCTCGTGGAAGCTGCCGAGTTCGGCGATTTTCACGAAAGATCTGATGTCTTGCAGCTCATATTCCATAAGAAAACCCGCTACTGTCGCCGTGCTTGATTAATGTTTGAATCGCAATAATGGCTACGATATTTGCATTGGATTGATTTATCCATGCCTGTCACTCTTTTGCTCACAGCATCAATGATGTCCATTGATCAACAAGAGTGCGAAATCATGCAACGAATTCCTTGCGTACTCATGCGCGGTGGTACCTCCAAAGGGCCGTTCTTCCACGCTTGGGACCTGCCTGCCAATGTGGTCGAGCGCGACGAGTTGCTGATCAACCTGATGGGCTCTGGCCATGAGCTGGAAATCGACGGCATCGGTGGCGGCAGCCCGCAGACCAGCAAGGTGGCGATCATCAGCCCGTCTTTGCACGCCGACGCCGACGTCGACTACCTGTTCGTGCAGGTGATGGTTGCACAGCGGCGGGTCGATACTGCCCCCAACTGCGGCAACATGCTGTGTGCCGTTGGCCCGTTCGCCATTGAACAGGGGTTGGTCAAAGGCAAGGAAGGCAAGACCCTGGTCCGTATTCGCAACCTGAACACCGGTACCTTCGTCAATTCGCTGGTAGAAACCCCAGGCGGCATCGTGCGCTACGAAGGCCGAACCGCAATCGACGGCGTGCCAGGCACGGCGGCCCCGGTGCACCTGACTTTCCTTGATGCAGTCGGCAGCAAGACCGGCAAGCTGTTCCCCACCGGTCAGGCCAAGGATTTGATCGATGGTGTACCGGTGACCTGCATCGACATGGCCATGCCGATGATGGTGGTAGAGGCCAGCCAGCTGGGTGTCACCGGCTCGGAAACCCCGGCCCAGCTGGACGCCAACAGCGAACTGTTGCAACGCCTTGAAGCATTGCGGTTGAAGGCCGGCAAGGCCATGGGCCTGGGCGACGTCAGTGGCATGGTCATTCCCAAACCAGTGCTGGTATCCAGGCCTTGCTACGACGGCACGCTGCAGGTTCGCTATTTCATGCCGCACAACTGCCATCGCGCCTTGGCTATCACTGGCGCAGTGGGGCTGGCGACTGCCTGCGTCAGCCCCGGCACGGTGATTGCCGACCTGCTGGGCGAAGGCGCGCAGCAGCTGACCGAGGTCCGACTCGAGCACCCCAGTGGCGGCATCGATATCGCCCTGACGCGCAGCGGTGCCGATGGCCAGACGATCCAGGCCTCGGTCGTACGAACCGCCCGGCGGCTCTTCTCAGGCTTCGTCTACGCCCCTACATTCCGCAGGTTGGCCGGGTAGCACCAGGCGTCGATCAAGCCCCGCACATTCTTAGCAAGCGCATCCGCACAATTTCAACAATGGTGATGCCCCATGAAACTCGCCAAATCGCTGTACTTCCAGATCCTCTGCGCCGTCCTGCTGGGCGTGGTGGTCGGCCACTTCTGGGCGCAACAGGCCGTGGCCCTCAAGCCGCTGGGTGATGCGTTCATCAAGCTGATCAAGATGATGATTGCGCCGGTGGTGTTCTGCACCATCGTCACCGGCATCGCCGGCATGACCGACAAGCGCTCGCTGGGGCGGCTGATGAGCAAGACCCTGCTGTTGTTCCTGGGCCTGACGGTGGTCAGCCTGGTGATCGGACTGGCGGCGGTCTACCTGTTCAAGCCGGGGAGTGGCATGAACATCGACCCTGCCACCCTCAGTACTGCAGGCCTGAGCCAGTACACCGCCTCGGCCGCCAAGCTGAGCGTGGTGGACTTCTTCATGCACATCATCCCGGACACCTTCGTCGGTGCCTTCAACAAGGGAGAGGTCTTGCCGGTGCTGTTCATCGCCGTGCTCAGCGGTTTCGCGCTGTCGTCGATGGGCGAAAAGGGCAAGCCGGTACTGGATGTGCTGGAATCGGCGTCGACCATGGTGTTCCGCATCTTCGGTTACCTGATGCGCTTTGCCCCGATCGGCGCTTTCGGCGCACTGGCATTCACCGTAGGCCAGTACGGCATTACCTCCCTCGGCTCGCTGGCCAAGCTGGTGGGGACGTTGTATATCGCCTGTGCGTTCTTCGTTCTGGTGGTGCTCGGTGGCATCTGCCGGGCCCATGGCTTCAGCCTGTGGAAGCTGCTGCGTTATTTCCGTGAGGAGTTTCTGGTGGTGCTTGGCACCTCGTCCACCGAACCTGTGCTGCCGCGCATGCTTGAAAAGCTCGAGAAGCTTGGATGCAAGAAAGGCGTGGTCGGCCTGGTGCTGCCCACCGGCTATTCTTTCAACCTTGACGGTACTGCCATCTACCTGTCGTTGGCAGCCGTGTTCATCGCACAAGCCTGCAACATCGACCTGAGCCTGGGCCAGGTGGTGACCATGCTGGCGATCATGCTGTTGTCTTCCAAGGGCGCGGCAGGTGTCACCGGCAGCGGTTTTGTGGCCTTGGCCTCGACCCTTACCGTTATCCATGACATTCCCCTGGCCGGCCTGGCCCTGCTGATCGGCGTCGATCGCTTCATGTCGGAAGCCCGTGCGCTGACGAGTCTTGCCAGCAACGCAGTGGCTACGGTGGTGGTTTCGCTGTCGGAAAATGCCTGTGACCGCCAGACGCTTCACAGCCGCCTGAACGGCGAGCCGGTGGCCAGCCCCGTGGTTGAATCCGCCGACTGGGTCGCCGAACCGCGCCGCCACGGCTGAACACCCACTCCTTCACCCTTTTGACAAGGCCCCCACCAGGCGCTGCCGGGTGGGGTAGGGGGCCGTCTGCGCTGCAGGTGGCCACATAGACAATAAAAACAAGAGAACAAACCATGCTCGCACTCTTGGGCCTGATCATGGTGGTGACTTTCACCTACCTGATCATGAGTAAACGCCTGTCCCCGATCGTTGCACTGACCGTCGTTCCGATTGTTTTCGCCCTGGTTGGCGGCTTCGCGCCAGACCTGGGCAAGATGATGCTCGATGGGCTGAAAATGGTCGCACCGTCTGCCGCGCTGCTGTTGTTTGCCATCTTGTTCTTCGGCTTGATGATCGACGCTGGCCTGTTCGACCCGCTGATCCGCAAGATCCTCAAACGGGTAAACGGCGACCCGGTCAAGATCGCCATCGGCACGGCCTTGCTGTCGCTGCTGGTGGCGCTGGACGGTGACGGCACCACGACCTACATGATTACCTGCGCCGCCATGTTGCCGCTGTACAAGCGGATCGGCATGAACCCGATGATCCTGGCCACCGTGTCGATGCTGTCGTTGAGCATCATGAGCGGCATGAGCCCTTGGGGCGGCCCCGCCACCCGCGCCATTGCCGCGCTCGGTCTGGATGCGACCGAATACTTCATTCCGATGTTGCCCACCGTCATCGGCGGCGCATTGTGGGTGGTGTTCACCGCTTACCTGCTTGGTCGCACCGAGCGCCGGCGTATCGGCAATATTGCGCTGGAGTCGGGAGGGGGTAACTGCTACATCAAGGAAATCCTCGGGGACAGCCCGCACAAGCGCCCGCGCCTTGCCTATGTGAACCTGGTGCTGGTGATCGCCGTGATGACCGCGCTGGTGCTGGGGCTGATGCACGCGGCCATCCTGTTCATGATCGGTTTTGTCGCCGCACTGATGATCAACTACCCGCAGCTGGACCTGCAGAAAGAGCGCATCCTCGCCCATTCGGGCAACGCCATGACCGTGGTGCTGCTGGTGTTCGCCGCAGGCATATTCGCCGGTATTTTCTCGGGTACCAAGATGGTCGATGCGTTGGCCCAGACCCTGGTGGACTGGATTCCGGAAGCCTGGAGCCACTGGTTCCCGCTGGTGGTGGCGCTGACCAGCATGCCGCTTACCTTTGTGCTGTCCAACGACGCGTACTACTTCGGCGTTGTGCCGATCCTGGCAAACGCCGCGGCCGCGTACGGCATCGACCCGGTGGAAATTGCCCGCGCTTCGGTGCTAGGCCAGCCTGTGCACCTGATGAGCCCGTTGGTGGCTTCCACGTTGTTGCTGGTGGGCATGGTCGACCGTGATATCGGTGACTTCCAGAAAGCCACCGTGAAATGGGCCGTGCTCACCTCGTTGGTGATCACAGCGCTGGCGCTGCTCACGGGCGCCTTGTCCTTCTTCGTCTAAGCATTACCGGGCGTTGCCAGGCGCCCGGGCTCCCGCTCACTCAGAAAACAACAATAGAGTACCGATCATGTCCCGAGCTGTGTTCCGTGGGGCCACCTGTGGCCTGCTTTGCGGCTGGCTGCCTGTTGCCGGCGCTTCCGGTTTTGTCGACGACAGCAAGCTCAAGCTGCAGTTGCGCAATGTGTATTTCAACGAGAATTTCCGTGACGAGCACGGTATGAGCGCCCGCGCGGCCGCCACCGCCAAAAGCGAACGGGTGGAGTGGGCTCAAGGTTTTCTGCTCGACTACCAGTCTGGCTTTACCCAAGGTACGGTGGGCGTGGGGCTCGATGCACTGGGGCTGCTAGGCTTGCGCCTCGATTCCGGTCGTGGGCGCAGCGGCACGGGTTTGTTGCCGGTGCACGACGATGGCCGCGCAGCGCAGGAGCTTGCCAGTGCCGGGGCCACGGCCAAGGCACGCCTGGGCCAGACCGTGGTCAGGTACGGCACCTTGCTGCCAAAGACACCGGTGCTGGTTTACAACGATGCGCGGCTGCTGCCGCAGACCTACCAGGGCACTCAGCTGACCAGCACGGATATCGACGGGCTGACCCTGACGGCCGGGCACCTCGACCGCTTCAAGCAGCGTGACTCGTCTGACAGCACCGGTATCTATCTGGACGGATATGGGGGCGGCAAATCGGGTGACTTCAGCTTTGCAGGTGCCGATTATGCAGTGACCAAACAACTGCGCCTGAGTGTCTACCATGGCCAGCTGGCAAACTTCTATCGCCAGGATTTTGCCGGGCTGGTCCATGACCTGCCGTTGGCCGGCGGGGTACTGACCACCGACCTGCGCTACTTCAAAAGCCGCGACAGCGGGGCGGCCTACGGCGGCGGCATCGACAACCACATGTTCAGCGGCCAGGTGGCGTACGCGCATTCCGGTCATTCTGTGGGTGCCGGTTACCAGGTGCTCGATGGCGAAGCCGGCTTGCCGTACATCAGCGGTGCGACCGTGTATTCGTTCAGCAACGTCGGCATCGGCAAATTCATCGAGGAGGAAGAGAAAACCTGGATGGCCAGCTACGCCTACAACTTCGCTGCGGCCGGGGTGCCGGGGCTGACCTTCATGACGCGGTACCTGAGTGGGGACAATGGCCGTTCAGCTGGCGAGGGCATCAAGGAGTGGGAGCGTGACGCCGAGATTGCCTACGTGGTGCAGGGCGGACCGCTGAAAGGGCTGGGCGTGAAGCTGCGAAACTATGTGTATCGATCAGATTTCGCCCGCGGCCGAGACAGCAATCGCCTGTACCTGACCTACGATATTGCCATCTGGTGATGGCACAGGCCGGACGATATCTCCGGCCCTGAGCCGCCTGAGGCGCCGTGGTTCAGCGGCGCAGCAGGCGAGAAACCACCAGTGTGACGGCGGCGGTGATGGCCAGTGCGGCGAAGGGCTTTTCCTTGACGAACGAAGACACCGTATCCAGGGTGTCGCCGTAGGTCTTGGTCACCTGGCCTGCGGCCTGACGCGCATCGCCTTCGGCTTCCAGCGCCGGGTCTTCGACCAGACGGCCTACAGCGCTTTGTGCCTTGCCTGCGAGGTTCTCTGCAACACCTTCGATCTGTTCACGTTTCATGATGGCTTTGTTCCTTCCTGTGATCGGCTTTGGGTTAACAGCACAGGGTTAGGGCGGTGAAGGACCGCAATGGTTCCAAGCAACTGCTTGCCACCTGCAGGCCACGCGCTGTTGCGAAGGGTTGCACATGGCTCGAGAGCGCGAGGTTAGCGGGCCTTCTTCTCCAGAATCCGTGCCCCGGTACCTTCCTTGCCCAGCACATCCTCGGGGTTGCGCAGCGGGCAGTCTTCCAGCGACAGGCAACCGCAACCAATGCAGTTGTCGAGGCTGTCGCGCAGCGCCTCCAGCGTGCGGATGCGGGCGTTGAGGTCTTCGCGCCAGGCGGTGGACATCTCACCCCATTGCGCCGCCGTAAGCTTGCTGTTGGGCGCATAGCGGCTGAACGCCTGCCTGATTTCCTCCAGCGGAATACCCGTGCGCTGCGCCACCTTGATGATCGCCAGTGTACGCAGCACCAGTGAGGGAAAGCGGCGCTGGTTGCCAGCCGTGCGCACGCTGGCGATCAGCCCCTTGGTCTCGTAGAAGTGCAGCGCAGACACCGCCACGCCGCTGCGCCTGGCCACTTCACCCACAGTGAGCATCCGCGTGTTGTCCGCTGCCATGCCTGTTGACCTCAAGTTAAGTTGAGCTCTTATAGTCCTGCCCGATCTTCCCCGCAACCGCTTTCCCTGTGATCGGAGCTGTGCATGAACAAACGGACGTTACTGGCCTGGGCTGGCGCTGTAGCCGGTGTGCTGGCTGCTTGCTATGCGTTAGTGGGTAGCGGTTCGGCGCCACCCGCCGCGGCGGCGTGGCCGGCGACCAAGGTGGCGCTGGCCACGGCCGAGCAGGTGCCACTGGCGCGGCAGCACTTTGCTTCGGGGGAGCTGGAGGCGGTCAACCAGGTGCAGGTAGCGGCCGAGACGGCGGGGCGCATTACCCGCATTGCCTTCGAGTCGGGGCAGGCGGTAACCGCCGGGCAGTTGCTGGTGCAGTTGAACGACGCGCCGGAGCAGGCCCAGCGGGTGCAGTTGCGGGCGAAATTGCGTAACGCTAACGTGGTGCTGCAGCGCAGCCGCAAGCTGCGGGCGATGAATGCCGTGTCGCAAGAGTTGCTGGACAACGCCGCCACCGCCGTGGACGTGGCCAGCGGGGAGCTGCAGCATGTCGAAGCGCTGATCGCGCAGAAGGCCATTCGCGCACCGTTTACCGGCAAGCTGGGCATTCGGCGGGTGCATCAGGGCCAATACCTGGGCGCCGGCGAGGCCATCGTCAGCCTGGCCGACATCAGCCAGTTGCATGTGAATTTTGCCTTGGGCGAGCAGGCCGCCCCCGAAGTGCACGTCGGGCAAGTGCTGGCACTGACGCTGGACGCCGTACCCGGGCAAGGCTTCCAGGCCCGGGTGGTGGCGGTCGATCCGGTGGTCAGCAAGGCGCGCCTGGTGCAGGTGCAGGCAGCCTTGCCGAACCCGGACGGGCAGCTACAGCCGGGCATGTACGCTGGCGTGCGCCTGGATGCAGTGCAGCCTTCGACTGTATTGGCGGTGCCGGAAACCGCGATCACCTACGCCGCCTATGGCCAGACAGTATTCGTTGCCACTCAGGACGCGGCGCATGGTACCCGGGTCAGCAGGGTGCGGGTAACCACGGGTGAGCGCTGGCAGGGGCGGGTGGAGGTTACCTCCGGCCTGGCGCCCGGTGACCGGGTGGTGGTGTCTGGCCAGTTGAAGCTGAGCGACGGCATGTCGGTCGAGCCGGTGGCGCAGGACAGCTTGCAGGCCAACCTCGGAGGCCGGCAGCGGTGAAATTTACCGATCTCTTCGTGCGCCGCCCGGTGCTGGCGCTGGTGGTCAGCAGCCTGATCATCCTGATGGGGCTGTTTGCCATGGGCAAGTTGCCGATCCGTCAGTACCCGTTGCTGGCAAGCTCGACCATTACCATCAGCACCGAGTACCCCGGCGCTTCTGCCGAGCTGATGCAGGGCTTCGTGACCCAGCCGATTACCCAGGCGGTGTCGTCGGTCGAGGGCATCGACTACCTGTCCTCGTCGTCGCAGCAGGGGCGCAGCCTGATCACCTTGCGCATGGTGCTCAACCGCGACTCGACCCAGGCGCTGGCCGAGACCATGGCCAAGGTCAACCAGGTGCGCTATCGCCTGCCGGAAAAGGCGTACGACCCGGTGGTGGAGCTGTCGGCAGGCGACTCCACCGCCGTGGCCTATGTGGGTTTTTCCAGCGACAGCCTTTCGATCCCGGAGCTGAGCGATTACCTGTCGCGGGTGGTGGAGCCGCAGTTCTCAGGCATCGACGGCGTGGCCAACGTGCAGTCGTTCGGTGGGCAACGCCTGGCCATGCGCCTGTGGCTGGACAGCGAGCAGATGGCCGGGCGCGGGGTGACGGCAGCGGACGTGGCGCAGGCGGTGCGGGCCAACAACTACCAAGCGACGCCGGGCCAGGTGCGTGGGCAGTACGTGCTGGCCGATATCCAGGTGGACACCGACCTGACCCGGGTCGAGGACTTCCGTGAGCTGATCATCCGCAACGATGGCACCGACCTGGTGCGCCTGCGCGATGTCGGCACCGTCGAGCTCAGTGCGGCGGCCACCCAGACCAGCGCTACCATGGACGGCAAGCCTGCCGTGCACCTGGGGCTGTTCCCCACGCCGGCCGGCAACCCCCTGGTGATTGTCGAGGGCATTCGCCAGCTGCTGCCGCAAATCCAGCAGACCCTGCCGCCTGGGGTGAAGGTGGCGCTGGCCTATGAGACTGCGCGCTTCATCGATGCTTCGATCCATGAGGTGTTGCGCACCCTGGTGGAGGCGATGCTGATCGTGGTGCTGGTGATCTGGTTGTGCCTGGGTTCGTTGCGCAGTGTGCTGATCGCGGTGGTGGCCATTCCGCTGTCGATGCTCGGTGCCGCGGGCCTGATGCTGATGTTCGGCTTCAGTCTCAATCTGCTGACCTTGCTGGCGATGGTGCTGGCCATCGGTCTGGTGGTGGACGATGCCATCGTGGTGGTGGAGAACGTGCACCGGCATATCGAAGAGGGCAAGTCGCCGGTTGCTGCGGCATTGGCCGGGGCGCGGGAAATCGCCGGGCCGGTCATTGCCATGACCCTGACCTTGGCGGCGGTGTATGCGCCGATCGGGCTGATGGGCGGGCTGACCGGCACGCTGTTCCGCGAATTCGCCCTGACCTTGGCGGGGGCGGTGATCGTGTCCGGCATTGTGGCGCTGACCTTGTCGCCGGTGATGAGCTCGTTGCTGTTGCAACCCGGGCAGCAGCATGGCGCGATGGCCAACATGGCCGATCGGTTGTTTGCTGCGTTGACCGGGGCCTATGGACAAGTGCTGGCCTACTCCCTGGCGCATCGCTGGATCAGCGCTGGTGTGGCGCTGCTGGTGTGCCTGAGCCTGCCCTGGCTTTACCTGCTGCCCCAACGCGAGCTGGCGCCACCCGAGGATCAGGCCGCGGTGCTGACCGCCATCAAGTCGCCGCAGCATGCCAGCCTCGAATATGCGGAACGCTTTGCGCTGAAGCTCGACCAGGTGATGAAGTCCATCGCCGAAACCACCGACACCTGGATCATCAACGGCACCGACGGCCCGGCCGCCAGTTTCGGGGGCATCAACCTCAGCGCCTGGCAGGCGCGCGAGCGGTCCGCGGCACAGGTGCAGGCACAGCTGCAGCAGGCCGTGGCGGATATCGAAGGCAGCAGCATCTTCGCCTTCCAGGTCGCTTCGCTGCCGGGCTCCAGTGGTGGCCTGCCGGTGCAGATGGTGCTGCGCAGCGCCCAGGATTACCCCGAGCTGTACCAGACCATGGAAGTGCTCAAGCAACGCGCCCGCGACAGCGGCCTGTTTGCCGTGGTGGACAGCGACCTCGACTACAACAACCCGGTGGTCAAGGTGCGTGTCGACCGGGCCAAGGCGGCCAGCCTGGGCATCAGCATGCAGGCCATTGGCGAGTCGCTGGGGGTGCTGGTGGGCGAGCAATACCTCAACCGCTTTGCCCTGTTCGGGCGCGCCTATGATGTGATCCCGCAGAGTATCCAGGACCAGCGCCTGACGCCTGCGGCGCTGAACCGCCAGTATGTGCGCGCCGAAGAGGGCAGCCTGGTGCCGCTGGCCACGGTGGTGCACCTGGATCTCGAAGTGGCGCCCAACCGCCTGTTGCAGTTCGACCAGCAGAACGCCAGTACCCTGCAGGCAATCCCGGCCCCGGGTGTGTCGATGGGCAACGCCGTGGCCTTTCTCGAACAGCTCACCGCCGAGTTGCCACCGGGCTTCAGCCACGACTGGCAATCGGAATCGCGCCAGTATGTGCAGGAAGGCTTTGCCTTGATGTGGGCGTTTCTTGCTGCCCTGGTGGTGATCTACCTGGTGCTGGCGGCGCAGTACGAAAGCCTGGTTGACCCACTGATCATCCTGGTGACTGTGCCGCTGTCGATCTGCGGTGCGCTGCTGCCGCTGGCGCTGGGCTGGGCCACGCTGAACATTTACACGCAGATTGGCCTGGTGACGCTGATCGGCCTGATCAGCAAGCACGGCATCCTGATGGTGGAGTTCGCCAACGAGATCCAGGTGCGCGACAACCTCGACCGTGCTGCCGCCATTGTCCGTGCCGCGCAGATACGTTTGCGGCCGGTGCTGATGACCACCGCAGCGATGACCTTTGGCGTGCTGCCGCTGCTGTTTGCCAGCGGCGCCGGGGCCAACAGCCGCTTCGGGCTGGGGGTGGTGATTGTGTGCGGGATGCTGGTGGGCACCTTGTTTACCTTGTTCGTGCTGCCGACCCTCTATGCCTGGCTGGCGCGCGATCACCGGGTGACCACGGTGCGGGGGCAGCAGTTGCTGGAGGCCGATCGGGTGTTGGGCATGTGAAGTGAGGGAACAGGAATATCGGGGCCGCATAGCGGCCCCGGTTGCACGATCAGGACGGTGAGCGAACCCGGCGCATCTGGGTCACCAGGGTGAAGCGGTCATCCGGGTGCACGGTTTCGGAAACCGCCATCAAATCACCGTTTTCCTCGCGGTACTGGCGGATGATTTTCAGCCCCGGTGAACCCGCCTCGGCCTTCAGTGCTTTGGCCAGCTCTGCCGTCAGCAACACTGCCCGTACCTGCTGGTCGACCACCGCGATTGACCGGCCAACGTGCTGCTCGATCAGCCCTGCAATCAGCTGGTCGGGGTGCTCGCGGGCCCGCTCGATGACCTCGGCATAGTCGCGCTGTGCGTACACATCGATCCAGCACAGCGGTGCGGCATTGTGCAGGCGGTCGACGCGGATGCTCGACACGCAAAAGTAGTGCTCCCCCGGTACCAGCCCCAGCCGCGCCGCCTCGCTCAGGTCGGCGACGAAATGGCGCACGTCCTGGATTTCCCGCTGCTGGGTTTCGGCCAGGTGGGCCAGGTCGGCCACGCTGGCCAACGACTGCGAATAGCCGCCGCGCGGGCTGCTGGCCTCTACCCGGGTGCCTACGCGCTTGCGCCGCGACACCAGCCCCTGGTCGAGCAGCTGGTTGATCGCGGCGCGCACCGTGTGCCGGCTCACATCGTAAAGGTCGCACAGCTCGAACTCGGTCGGCAGCAGGCTGCCCACCGGGTAGCGGCCGTTGGCGATGCCTTCCATCAAGTCCTTTGCCACGGTGGAGTAGCGCGTCGGGTTCATACCTCTGGTCTGTCTCGTAAATTTCATCGGTTGGCAGTGTAACAGCGGCAGGGATATGTTCGGCACCGCCGAAATGTGTGCGGTGCTGGGCCGCGCGCCGGGTGCGGCACTCTAAACGCATGCTCCTGCAGGGAGAAGTGTCGGCGTCACAATTGGTGTTTTGACCGTAACAGCAATGCCGCTACTGCACACCCGACCAACGCCAGGCACGCCAGGTAGAACGCATCACTGTAAGCCAGCAGGTAAGCCTCCCGCCGAATCGTCCCGGCCAGCCCCTCCAGCATCTGCTGCTGGTGCGGCAACCAGCTCTGTACTGTCTGGTTGATGCGCTCTTGCACGCCAGGCGCGAACACTGTCACCTGCTCGTGAATGCGCTCGCTGTGAAAGCGCTCACGGGTGGCCACCAGTTGCGTCAACCCGGCCGTGCCGATGGCTCCCCCCAGGTTGCGCAGCATGGAGAACACCGCCGAGGCCGAGCCGGCTTCACGCTTGTCCAGCCCGGCCACCGCCAGCACCGACAACGCCACCATGATGAAAGGCTGGCCAAAACCGCGCACCACCGTGGACGGGATGATCACGTTGTCGGCACTGTCGGCGCTCAGGCTAGCCCCCAGCCAGCAGCCCAGGGCCATGATCAGAAAGCCGCTGGCGACCATGAACTTGGCGCTGGTCCAGCCCATCAGCCGGGGCATCAACGGCGCCAGCAGCAGCTGCACCACGCCATAGGCGATCAGCGCCACGCCGACATCGTGCGCGCTGAAACCCTGCAGCTGCGACAGGTAGTTGGGCACCAGAAAAACCAGGCCGAATGTGGCGGCGCCAAAGATGAACATCGCCACGCTGGCGACGCCGAAGTTGTAGCGCCCGAGCAAGCGCAGGTTGATGAAGGCGCGCTGGCCGAACAGCTGGGTCACCACGAACACCACCAGGGCAATGGCGGCGACCACACTCATGGCGACGATGAATGGCGAGCCGAACCCGTCCAGCCGGCCGCCTTCTTCCAGCACGATCTGCAAGCCACCCAGGCCGATCACCATGGCGGCGATACCCAGCCAGTCACCTTTGCGTAGCAGCTCAAGCTTCATGGGCTTGGCCTCGATCGACCAGGCGATGGCGAACAGCAGCGCAAGGCCGGGGAACAGTTGCAGATAAAAGATCCAGCGCCACGAATAGGCATCGGTCAGCCAGCCACCAATCGATGGCCCGGCCGCCTGCGCCACGCTGTTGGCCAGGCTGAACAGGGCCATGCCCATGGCCATCTTGCTGGCCGGCAGTTCGGTGATGATCAGCTGGAACGACAGGGGGATCAGCACCGCGCCCGCAGCACCCTGGATCACCCGGATGGCAATCATCGCCTCCAGGTTGGGCGCCCAGGAACAGGCCACCGAAGCGATCAGGAAGATGAGCGAGCCGGTCCACATCACCCGGCGCAGCGAGAACACGTCCACCAGCCAGGCCGTCAGCGGAATCATCACGATTTCCGCTACCAGGTAGGCGGTGGAAATCCAGGAGCCCTCCTCGAAGCTGGCGCCCAGCGAGCCGCGGATTTCCGGCAGCGCGGCGCTGGTGACATGCACGTTCATGCCGGCCATGAAGCAGCCCAGCAGGCCGCCGAGCACCGCTACCCAGGCGCGCAGTGTGACCGTTGGTTCAGTGCCCATCGGCGACCTCTGCGGGGCGCGTGTCGACCGTGCTCACCACGGACATGCCGGGCAGTACCTGCGGGCCATCCAGCGGTGTGTCCAGCAGAATACGCACCGGGAAGCGCTGGACAATCTTGGTGAAGTTGCCGGTGGCATTGTCCGACGGCAGCAATGCGAAGACATTGCCGGACGCTGGCGAAAAGCTGGCCACATGGCCGCGCAGTGGCTGGCTGACGAAGCTGTCGACGCGGATTTCTACCGGCTGCCCCGGGCGCATGTTGGCCAACTGGGTTTCCTTGAAATTGGCCACCACATAGGCCTGCTGCAGGGGTACCACGGCCAGCAGCGGCTGGCCCGGCACCACGTACTGGCCGGCACGTACGCGGCGTTGGCCGACCACGCCCGTGATCGGTGCGCGGATCACGGTGTCCTGTTCGTCCTGCTCGGCCAACTGTTGGCGGGCCTGCGCGCGGGTCAGCGCTGCCGCGCGCTGTTGCAGTTCGGCGTCAGCCTGGGCTGACCGGGCCTTGGCCATGGCCAGTTGTGACCGTTGTTGGCGCAGCGCGGCCTGGGCACCTTGCAGCGCAGCTTGTGCCTGGGTGGCATGGGCGCTGGCGGTTTCCAGGCGCTGCACGGTCGCGGCCTCGTCTCGCACAAGGCCACGGTAGCGTTGCATGTCCAAGTCACTGCGCCGCTGTTCGGCAGTGGCACTGCGCATGGCCGCTTCAGCCTGCAAGATGGCTTGTTGTTGCTGGTTGATACGTTCGCTGGCCACCTGCTGGCGGGCCTGGGCGGCGATCAGTGCCGCCTGGGCCTCGGCCACACCTGCCCGTGCCTGCTCGAGGCGGGCGCGGTAGTCGCGGCTTTGCAGGCGTACCAGTACATCGCCGGCCTTCACGGGCTGGTCGTCAGCCACTGCGACCTCGGCCACGTAACCGGCCACGCGTGGGCTCAGGGCCACCCAGTCGGCGCGCACGTAGGCGTCGTCGGTGGTCTCCAGGTAGCGGCCGGTGGTGAGCCAGTAGCTGGTGAAGGCCAGCAGGGCGATTGCTGCCAGGCTACCGCTGGCGGTGTAGGCCAGGCGGCGACGGGATCTGGCTTTGGCCCGCGGTTCAGTTTCGGCGGGTGCGGTTTGTTCTACGGCGACATTCATGTTCGGTTTCCATGCTTGATTTTTGGGGCTGCTGTGCAGCCCTTCGCGGGCACGCCCGCTCCCACAGGGATGGCGTTTTCTTCGGGCGCTGCGCAGTTCCTGTGGGAGCGGGTGTGCCCGCGAAGGGCCGCTAAGCGGCCCCATTTGTTGTTACCTGGAGCTACCACCGCCCGCCCAGGGCGCGGAACAGGTTGACCTGTGCCTGCGCCAGCCGCCCTCGGGCTTCTACGTGGCTGGCCCGCAGGCGGATCAGTTCTCGCTCGCTGTCGAGCAAGGCCAGCCCGTCCAAGGTGCCGGCGCGGTAGTTGCCCTGGGCCAGGGCATAGCCGCGCTGGCTGTGCGCCAGGGCTGCATCCAGTGCCTGCAACCGCTGCCGCTCACCGTCATAGCGTGCAAGGGCCTGGCGCACGTCCTTGAGCGCGCTCAGCGCCATACCGTGGTAATGGGCAACCTGCGCCTGCTGCAACGCCTCGGCTTTGCCGACCCTCGCGCGGTTGGCTTTCATATTCGGAAACTCCCAACGGATCAGCGGGCCAATGCCGAACATCACCGCGCGGCTGTCGCCGAGGTTGGCCAGGTGATGGTCCGAGGAGGTCAGCGAAGCGCCGAAGCTGACCTTCGGATACAGGTCGGCCCGGACGATGTCGGTTTCCAGGGTGGCAGCCTGCAGCTCCCGTTCTGCCTGGCGCACATCCGGCCGGCGTTCGAGCAAATGCCAACCATCGCCGGCCGGTAGCGGCGCCGACAGCGTGGGGATGGTTGTGCAAGTGGTGGTGTCGGCCAGCGAGGCCTGGCCACTGAGCATGCCAAGTTCGTAAAGCGCCATCTGCCGCCCGGCTGCGAGCATCGGCAGCTGCGCCCGCACTTGTTCCCGTAAGCCCAGCAGGCGCTCGCTGTCGAGGGCAGTGGCCACGCCGGCCTGGCGCTGGCGTTCGCTTAGTTGCACGCTGTGGTCGAGGGTTTGCAGGGACTGCTTAGCCTCGTCCAGGCGCGCCGTGTAGATGCACTGGTCGAGGTAGGCGCGGCTGGTCTGGGCGACCACTTGCAGGCGCACCAGATCCAGCGCCGCAGCGCTGGCTTCAGCCTGGGCCCGGGCGCGCTCGATGGCAGCACGCACCTGGCCCCAGACATCCACCTGATAGGCCAACTCGATGCCTGGGTTGAATTGCCATTGCGACGGCGCGTGGCTGTCGGTCGCCTCGGCCAGGGTCTGGTCATCGGCGCTCTTGCCATAGGTGGCGGCAAAGTCCATCGAGGTTGACGGCCAGCGCCTGGCATCGAACTCGCCTATCCCCGCCAGCATGGCCTGCACATTGGCTTCGGCCTGGGCCAGGTCCTGATTGTGCGCCAGGGCTTGCTGTACCCAGTGGTTAAGTTGCGGGTCCTGGAACAGCGCCCACCATTGTTGGGGCAATGGTTGCCGGCTGACACCCGCCGGCACATTCGCCAGCGGGTTGGCCAGCAGCGCTGCGGGTGGCTCGGCAGGTGCGGGTTGCCGGGTGCACGCCGCCAGCACGCCGAGTATGGCGAGTACGGCAAACCGGGCAGGGGAGGGAAATGAAGGCAGTAAGGGCATCACACATGTCGCTCAAGGGTGGTGATGCGAGGTTAACGAGGGTGGGGCGCCCGCCGCTGCCGCAAGCGGGACAACCCTGCGCGCAAGTGGGACAACCTGGAGCTCAGTACCCGCGCGCGGTACTGTTTTGCCAATCACTCGGCGCGTAGCCGAGGATGCGCTTGAACATGGCGGCAAAGGCGCTGGCGCTCTGGTAGCCGTGCTCCAGCGCCACGTTCAGGATCGGTTGGCCATCGGCCAGGCATTGCTGGCTGAGCATCACCCGGGCACGGGCGCGCCATTCGCCATACGACATGCCCACCTCACGCTGGAACAGCCGTGCCACGCTGCGGGCACTCATGTTCAGTTGCGCGCCGCATTGTTCCAGCGTCAGGTCCTGGGCCGGGTCCTGCAGGAAGCGCTCGCACCAGGCGCGCAGTTTCGCCTGGTGCGGCAACGGCACAAAGGCATCGATGCGCCTGGCAGTGGCCAACTCAAGCCGGATCAGCGCCCGCACGTGCTCGCCGTCACGCAGGTCGAGCATGCGTGACGCAGCCAGGATCAGTTCGTGCAGCAGGCCGGTTACCACGATGACCTGGCAGCGCTCGATACGTGCTTCGAGCAGCAAGGTCCGCATGCAGACCACGCCTTCCATGCGGATGCCATGGCTGACCCCGGCGGGCATCCACAACGCATGCCCGCCAGGGATCACCCAGCTACCGCCTTCGCTGCTGACCCGCATGACGCCGCTGGCGGCGTAGATCAGCTGATCTTCGGCGTGGCAGTGGCTGGCCACTTCTTCGCCGTGTCCGTAGTCCATTTCCAATGCTTGCATGCGGGGCATCCTCGGTATTGGATCCGATTATACGGCGGTTTATTGATGCTTGATTGCGAAGGTTGGCGGTTCGGCGCAATTATTCATCGCCTGCGAGATCGAGCGCCGCCCGCGCGGCGCTTCGCGGGGCAAGCCCGCTCCCACATGTGTTTTGGGGCCAATTCTGCCTGTGCGATTTGCGCGCGAACGCCTTGGCGCATGACTCGATATCGCGTCGGACAAACAAGGCGGTCGCGCGCACCTGTCACAGGAATGATTGGCCCCAAAACACAAGCGGGCTTGCCCCGCGAAGCGCCGCGCGGGCGGCGCTCGGTCTTGTAGGCGCTGAAAATGTTGCGGCAAGCACCTGGTGGCCCTGACCGATCCCTTGGCAGGCACCTCAAAGCCATCCCCTGTAAGACATTTCTGAACATGAAACCAAATGCTTCAGAATCAACCCGCTTAGGAATTATCCTACGCGCGCTGCTGAACTATCGCCGTTGCCGGCGAAGTACCTCAGGGATAACGTTTTCGCGTCGCTCCGGCGACCGGGCATGAGAACCCGACAGTCAAGCTAGCAGCACCTTCATGGTGGCCGTACGTGGGCGGGCTTTCGCCTGGCCGGGCCTTTGCTAGCTTCTGCCCGGTTTTCTCACACCTGCGTACGGCTGCCGCCTTCAATCCATGAGAAAGATTCAGGTGGTGGTTCCTTCCCTAGAAGCTGGAATTACACAATGAAAAAGTTCGTCCCCGATCCACAGGATCTGCTGCGGGTCCAGCCCGGCATTCCTATCGATGATGCCTATGAGCAAGTTTCGATCCTGCTGAGCTACATCAAGCATCTGCTGCGCGAAGGCGATATGGAGGACGACCACAAATTCCTGGGCGCCGCCGATTACCTCACGGCGTTGGCCAAGGCATTGATGAACGAAGTCGAACTGACCAAAAATACCTTGCGCTGAACGGCTGCCCTGGGGGGCCGCTTTGCGGCCCTTTTTGCGACACATGGCCCGATGGACCGGTCCATCGCGGTGTGTGCCTTCTAGTCATGTCTTGGTGGGCAAGCTCATATGCAGCAAGGGGAACGGCCGGCCTTCGCCATCCAGCGGCGAGCGGCCGGTCTGGACGAAGCCGTAGTGCTCGTAGAACCCTGTTGCCTGGGGGTTCTGCTCGTTGACATCGACACTCATCGCGTTACGCGACTGGCGGCCAAAATCCAGCAGCGCACGGCCAATACCCTGGCCATGTCGCTCGGGGTCGACGAAGAGCATTTCCACGTGGTTTTCATTGAAACCGATGAAGCCCAACGGCTGGTCATCGGTATCTACTGCAACCCACAGCTCGACGGCCGGAAAGTACACGTCTTGCAGCTGTGGCAACAGCGCGTCGATGTCGGACGGTTGCAGAAAGTGGTGTGTGGCGCGTACGGCGCGCAGCCAGATGTCGAGCAGCAGCGGGAAGTCTGCAGCAATGCCTTGGCGAATGATCATAGGGTCATCCTGAATGTATAGATGGCAGATGGGCGCGCCAAAAGGTGGCGGCCATGCAGGTGTCGGCATCATGAATGACCGCTTCGCGATTTAACGCCTGGGCGGTGCACGGCAGGGGAAGCCGGAAGGGAAGATGGCAGAAGGTTACCCGGATTGCGCAGTGTGGGGCAATGCAGCCTGAGTCGGGTTTCCGGTTTTTACTCGACCGCAATCCATATCGATGCTGGAATTGAGTCCGCACGTCATGGCCATGGCCGGGAGCCCCAATGAACCGCAACGAACTGCGCAAAGCCGATATCAACCTGATGGTGGTGTTCGAAGCCCTGATGCAGGAGCGCAACCATGTCCCCGGTTGAAAATGTCAACGATGTCTCCGGTCTGTACCCTGGACAAGCCCGCTCCCACAAGTAGCGTGCTTGCGCCCTCATAGAACGACCGCCAGCCCGTTGATCCAGCACGGGCTTTGTGGGAGCGGGCTTGTCCCGCGAACACCGGCAAAGCCGGTGCCAGGCACCGCCTGTTCCATTCGCGGAACAAGCCTGCCCCCACAAGTGGCTTACCTGCCGTCTTTGTTCTCTGCACAATCTCCCACAACTGCGTCGTGATCGCTTAGAACGTGCCTTGCAAGGTCACCATGAAATTGCGTGGCTCACCATAGAAATTGCCCCACGCCGGCGCACCGATGGTGGCGTAGTACTTCTTGTCGAACAGGTTGTTGCCGTTTAGCGCGACTGTCCAGTTCGGGTCGATGCGATACTGCACGCGGCCGTTCCATACGGTGTAGCCTGCCTGCTCGACGCGGGTAGTGCCGGTGGTGCGGAAGTTCTCGCTCTGGCTGTTCAGGCCGGCGCCGACGGTGAAGCGCTCCAGTGCACCGCCCAGCTGGTAGTCACCCCACACCTTGAGCATGTGCCGCGGGATGAAGCTGGAGGTGAAGGTCAGCTCGGTGGGGTCGCTGTCTTCGATGGTATTCAGGTATTTGGTCTGGGTGTAGGTGTAGCCTGCAAGCAGCTGTAATCGCTCGATCGGCGAGCCGCTGATCTCAGCCTCGAAACCCTGGGCACGAACCTTGCCGCTGTCGGTGTAGCAATAGCCGTCGCCTGACGGGCAGGCTTCGTTGTAGTCGGTTTCCGCACGGTGTTTCTCCACAGTGCGGAACAGGTTGAACGAGGTGTTCAATGCGCCGTCAAGCAGTTCGCCCTTGATGCCAATCTCGTAGTTTGCACCGGTCTTGGGCTGAAGCGACTGCCGCTCGGCGTTCACCTTGTCGCTCTGCGGCTGGAAGATGTCGGCGTAGCTGGCGTAGGCGGTCCACTGCTCGTTCAGGTCGTACAGCACGGCGGCGAACGGCGTGACCTGGCCGTTTTCCTGGCTACGGTTATTCACCCAGTAATCGTAGAGCTGGGTATAGGAGTCGCTCTTGTTGCGGTACCAGCTGACCCGTGCGCCCAGCACCAGGGTCAGCGGCTCTGCCAGCTTCAGCCGCAGGTTGGCGTAAGTGCCATATTGAGTGGTGGTGGAATCGGTTGGCACGCTGCCACCGCGGCTCGGGTTGACCAGATAATCGCCTTTGGACGGGTGTGGGAAGTTCGAGGTTGGGTTGAATGGGTCCTGCTTGGCGTTCAGCAGCATCAACGCGAAGTAATCATGGGTTTTCTGCCGGCTGGCGTTGGCGCCGATGATCAGCTCGTGCTGCAAGCCGAACGCCTCGAACTTGCCATCGACATAGCTATCGAAGCCGTAGTCGTCCTGGTCGTAGTCGAAGCGGCCGGCGCGCACGTTCATGCTGGCGGTGCTGGCGCCGACCGGCACCGTACCTTCGGAGTAGGCGTATTCGATGTCCTGGGTGTTGTGGGTGTAGATCGAGGCGAAGTTCAGCGTCCAGTCATCATTGAAGCGGTGCTTGAGGTCGGCAAAACCGGTAATACGCTGGCTTTGCAGGTCGTTCCAGCTGGCCCCCAGGCAGGTAGAGCGCGACAGCTTCAGGTCACTGCCATTGGCGTAGCGTGGCAGGCCGGAATAGCACGGTGTGGCATCGACATCCTCGTAGGCCAGGCCAAAGCCAAGGGTGGTGTCGGCGGTGACGTCCCAGTCGATGGCACCGTACAGTATCTGGTCCTGGCGCTTGGCCGTGTCATAGAAGTACTGGCGGTCCTGCAGCGAGGCCACGGCGCGCCCGCGCACGGTGCCCGACTCGTTCAGCGGGCCGCCTACATCTACTTGGCCGCGGTAGTTGTCCCAGCTGCCGGCAGACAGGGTGACGGTGGTGGTGGCCTTTTCCTGGCCACGCTTGCGTACGAAGTTGACGCCGCCGGCGGAGGAGCCGGAGCCCTTCATCATGCCGGCCGCGCCCTTGAGGATTTCGACGCGGTCGTAGAACGCCATGTCGCTGGAAAAGCTGTTGGCCTGCACGTAGTTGCCGCCCACGTCCAGCGGCACGCCGTCATACTGGTACTGGCCGTCCAGGTTGAAACCACGGGAGTAGAAGTACTTGCCGCCCATGGGCGAGTCGTACACGGTGATGCCCGGGGTCTTGTCCAGCACCTGTTCCAGCGTATTGAGGTTCTGGTCGTCGAGCATCTTGCGGGTCATCACGGTGACCGACTGCGGGGTTTCCTTCAGCGTGTGCACGCCTTTGCCGATGGTTACTGCACGTGCCGTGTACGATTGGGTGCCCTCGCTGGTGGCGTCCAGCCGGTTGGCATCGATGTTCAGTGGGCCCAGTTCCATGGCCGCGCCGTTGTTGGCAGGCATCAGCACGTAGCCGCCATTGCCCTGGCGTTGTGCCTGCAAGCCGCTATTGGCCAACAGCCGCACCAGCCCTTCATCGATGCTGTAGCTGCCTTCCAGGCCGGCGCTGCTCAAGTGGCGGGTCTGTGCGGTGTCGAACGAAATGGTCACGCCCGCCTGCACGCCGAACTGGGTGATGGCATTGCCCAGCGGGCCAGCGGCGACGTGGTAGGCGGTCTGGCTTTGGGCCATGGCCTGGGCAGGCATCAGCAGCAGGCCCGGCGCGCTGGCCAGGGACATGCCGAACAGCACCAGGCGTACGGCCTGGCTCAGCTTGGTTGCAGGGGTAGGGTGCAGGTGAGGCATTTCGTGATCCTTCCGAGTCATGGCAGAAAGTCGCTGTCGTCGCGGCTTGTGTCAGGGACGGACGAGAATCGAAATCAGCAAGATTGCGGCGAAAGTTTTTTCGCAATTGCTCAGGCGGGTTCCACACTCACCCAATAGCGGCTGAGGTAGCGCAGCTTCACGGGCAGTGTTTTTGGCAGGTTGGCCAAGGCGATATCGGTGTCGTCGATGCGGAATGCGCCGGATATGCTCATGGCCTGGATCGACGAGGCGCAGCGCAACACCCCTGGCCGATAACGCCCCAGCTCTTCGAGGAAGTCGTCCAGGCGCCAGTCGTTCACACTCAACATGCCATGCCGCCAGGCAGTCGAGTCAACGGGCAGGGCGTGCGGGGTGGCGAAGTCATTCTGGTCAAAACTCACCTGCTGCCCGGCTTGCAGTTGCAGCCGCCGCTCAACGTGGCGCTGCGGGCGAACCTCGACACTGGCCTGCAGTACCCCGACGCGCGTCTTGTGCGCGAGTTTGCGGATGCTGAACTCGGTGCTGCGGGCAAGGATACTGCCGTCCTCGGTGTGCACGATGAACGGACGGTGCTGCACCTCGCTGACAGGCCTGACCAGTATTTCTCCCTGGTACAGCTGAATCGCCCGCACCTTCGTGTCATAGCGTACATCCAGCGCGGTACCCACGTTCAGCTCCAGCTGCGAGCCGTCCGCCAGCGCTAGGGTGCGTCGCTCACCCGTGCCGGTGCGTTGCTGTGCCAGCAAGGCGCGATAGGGCACCTGTTCGGCTGCCAGCCAGCTGCCGCCACCCATGGCAACCAGCAGGCCCAGCACTTTCAGCACATCGCGGCGCTGCGCCTGCGCAGCGCCAAGGCTGGACAATGCTGCTTGCGCGGGCACCATGGCCCATTGCTGCTGCAGCTTCTCCACCCGCGCCCAGGCGGCAGCGTGGTGCGGGCTGGCCTGCAGCCATTGCCGCCACGCCTGGGTGCGGGTCTCGTCGCAGGCGCCATCGTTGAGCTGCACATACCAGGTGGCAGCGGCTTCGAGTGTCTTGAGATCCATCGCGTTCAGCCTTCAACTACCAGCAGGCAGCGGGTCATCGCCTTGATCAGGTGGTTCTTCACGGTGGTAACCGACACGCCGAAACGCTCAGCCGCAGCACCGTAGGTCAGGCCTTCAAGTTGAACGGCAAGGAAAATGGCGCGGGTCTTGGCGCCGAGTTCGTCGAGCAGGCTGTCCACGGCCACCAGCATTTCTATGATGGACAAGCGCACCTCCGGCGAGACGTCAACCGGCTCCGGGCGCAGGGCCAGGGCTTGGAGGTAGGCTTTTTCGATGGAGCGACGGCGGGCTTTGTCGATCAGCAGCGCGCGGGCTATAGCGCTGAGGTAGCTGCGCGGCTCGCGGATCGGCAACGGATTACGCGCGGTCATTACCCGCAAGAACGTGTCGTGCGCCAGGTCGGAAGCATCGGCGGCGTTGCCCAGGCGGGCGCGCAGCCAGCCCTTCAGCCAGCTGTTGTTTTCGCTGTACAGCTGGTGCAGGGCCTGGGGATCGAGCGTCGACATGCGTCAAGACCGCAATATTAATGGGAATTGATCGCATTGTCGTAGTAGGGCGGGCTGATTGCAAGGATCGTGTGCATGCACACAGCCTTGTGGGAGCGGGCGTGCCCGCGAAACAGGCAACACGTTGGATGGCACCGGCTCTGCCGGTGTTCGCGGGCATGCCCGCTCCCACAGAGGTTGCGCCAGCTTCTGGATCCTGAGCAAGGCAGTTGCTCACACAAAGGCAGGACGCACACATTGAAAACGTTGTTAGAACCCGGCCTCCAGGCTCAGCAGCTCCTGCACCGTCTGCCGCCGGCGAATCATCCGCAGCGCCCCGTCCTCGATCAGAAACTCCGGCAGTAACGGCCGGCTGTTGTAGTTCGACGACATCGATGCACCGTAGGCGCCGGCATCATGGATCACCAGCAGGTCGCCCACCTGTGCCTGGGGCAGGTCCTGCGGGGTCAGTTCCTGGTCATCCTGGGTGAACACGTCACCCGATTCGCACAATGGCCCGGCCACAACAGTCGGCTGCCGTGGGCGGTCCACCGGCTGGCCGTTGGCGTCGAGCAGGGTCATGCCGTGATAGGCGCCGTACATCGCCGGGCGCATCAGGTCGTTGAAGCCGGCGTCGATCATGACGAAGGTATTGCGGCCCACTTGCTTGACGGCACGCACTTCGGCTACCAGGTAGCCCGACTCGGCCACCAGGAAGCGCCCAGGCTCAATCTCCATGCGCACGGGGTGACCCAGCATGGCTTCGATTTCCTTGCGCGCCACCGCCCAGGTCTGGGCGTAGCGCTGCAGGTCGACCGGCTTGTCAGTGCTGCGGTAAGGGGTGGACAGCCCGCCACCTATGGAGAACGCCTCGATGTCCACGCCCAGGCGGCCGATCAGCTCGATCATCGAGCGAGCCACCTGTTCCAGGTGCTGGTAGTCCACCCCGGAACCAATGTGCATGTGCACGCCTACCAGGTGCAGGCCATGGGCCTTGATGCATGCCAGCGCCTCGTCCAGTTCCTCGTGCCAGATGCCGTGCTTGCTGTTTTCGCCGCCGGTGTTGGTCTTGCGGCTGTGGCCATGGCCGAAGCCCGGGTTGATGCGGACCCACACGCGGTGGCCGGGCGAGCGCTCACCCAGTTGGCGCAGCATGTCGATGGAGCCGGCGTTGACTTCGATCTTTTCTGCCACCACGCGCTCCAGGGTTGGCCGGTCCAGCGCGTCGCACGTCAGCACCACGCCGGCAGGATCACCGTCCACGCTTGCACCCGCAGCGAAGGCCCGCTCCATTTCACCCAGCGACACGGCATCCAGCACCAGGCCGTGGGCGCGCATCAGGCGCAGTACGTGCAGGTTGGGGTTGGCTTTCTGGGCGAAACGCACGGTGTCGAAAACGTTCAGTTGCTCGACACGCTCAGCGATGGTGCTAGCGTCGTACGCCCACAGCGGCGAGCCGTGCTGGCGAACCGCCTCGGCCAGGAGGGTGAAGGGTGCGGTCATGGTGGCGCAACTCATATAAGGAAGGCCACAAGGATGAGCCAAAGCGGGAATTCATAAAAATAGCTATTTTTCCGTCAGTCATTCATATCTGATATACCCATCGTCTACTCATCGGGTATTGCCGTGAAACTGTCCGTGCGCCACATCGAAGTGTTCCGCGCCATCATGGCCGCCGGCAGTGTTACCGGTGCGGCGCGCCTGCTGTTCACCTCGCAGCCCACCGTTAGCCGCGAACTGGCGCGGCTGGAGCAGGTGACTGGCCTGAACCTGTTCGAACGCGAGGGAGGGCGCCTGGTGGCGACCGCCCAGGCGCTGCTGTTGATCGAAGAAGTCGAGCGCGCCTACGTCGGGCTGGAGCGGATCGATCGCTTTGCCCAGGCCATCCGCAATTTCGAGCAGGGGCGGCTGGCCATCACCTGCCTGCCGCTGTTCTCCCAGACCTTGCTGCCCAAGGCCTGCCAGCGCTTCCAC
Source organism: Pseudomonas sp. PvP089 (assembly GCF_017875165.1). Classification (NCBI taxonomy): domain Bacteria; kingdom Pseudomonadati; phylum Pseudomonadota; class Gammaproteobacteria; order Pseudomonadales; family Pseudomonadaceae; genus Pseudomonas; species Pseudomonas sp. PvP089. The sequence continues at coordinate 4,639,153 of NZ_JAGGME010000001.1, read as the reverse complement.
CAGCAGCACCGCGGCGTGAGCGTGAGCATCCTGGCGCAGGAATCGCCGTTGCTGGAGGAGTCACTGGTCGCCCAGCAGCATGACCTTGGCCTGACCGAGGTGGAGCAGATACCGCGCGGCGCTTATGGCGAATTGCTGTTCAGCGCCAACATGGTGTGCGTGCTGCCCGAGCATCACCCGTTGCAGGCCAAGGCCGAGTTGGAGCTGAGCGATTTTCACGAGGTCGATTTCATCAACCTGGCCAGCCTGGACACCTACCGGCAGCGCCTGGACCAGCACTTTCGTGCGGCGGGGGTGAACCGCCGCACGGTGATCGAGACCACCAGTGCCGCCTCGGTGTGCGCCATGGTCAGGCAAGGCCTAGGGGTGGCGATCATCAACCCGCTGAGCGGGCTGGAGGCGGCACAGGGCGGGTTGCCGATCCGCAGGTTGCGGGTGTCGGTGCCGTACCAGGTGATGCTGATACGCCCCGACCACCGGCCGGCATCGGCAGCGGTGGAGCCGTTTTGCGAGGCGCTGCGGGTGCAGGCTAAAGCAATGCAGGCAGCATTGCGCTAGCGCCTGGCTCTCCCAAGGGGTTTTGTGCTGCCTGTACCGGCCTCATCGCCGGCAAGCCAGCTCCCACAGGTGCTGCACATGGCTTGAGGCAGAGGTGGTCGGGGTGGGCGCTGGCTTGCCGGCGATGAGGCCAGTACAGGCAACAACGGTCGGTCCTATGTGCAATCTGCGGTTCAGAGTTCGCAGACGAAGGTCCCGGTCCCGGTCAGGATGTTTTCCAGGGTTTGCTTCACTTCGTCCAGGTCACTCAGGTCGCTGGTGAGGTGGATCTCCAGCACCTCGTCCCCCTTAAGCGCATCCTGGTCGCCGGCCGCCACTTCGATCAGCAGGCGCTTGGCACTCAGCGTCACCTTCAGCCCATCGAGCGTCGACGGCTCGTCATCCAGGGTCAGGTCGACGGTGTCTTCGTCCGGGTAGCGGGTAAGCAGGAACATCTGACCCTTGTCGCTGTGGCAGCACAGGGTCGCCATGTTGTCTTCCTCGTCATCGCAAGGGGTGGCGAACAGCAGGGCGGTGTTGATTTGCATGAGCAGGCTCGGATCAAAGGAAACGGAAGGGAATTCTGACAGTCTTGCGTACAGGCATAAACGTAAAGTTACCGCCCCTTGACCGAAATTGTCGCAGCGCTGCAAGCGTTGATGACCGATCAGTCGTTAAGCTTCGCCGAGCCCTGAGCGTGCCTGTGCACGTTCGACGCCTGGTTTTACCGTCCGCCTTGCCACGGGTTGGCTATCGTTGATCCGTACACGGCGCACGCAGCGACGCTTCAATTATTACAAAGCCCAAGCGGAGTACCACAGATGGCGTTCTTCACCGCAGCCAGCAAAGCCGACTTCCAGCATCAACTGCAAGCGGCCCTGGCGCAGCACATCAGCGAACAGTCCCTGCCACAAGTGGCGCTGTTCGCCGAGCAGTTCTTCGGCATCATCTCTCTGGACGAACTCACCCAACGCAGGCTTTCCGACCTGGCCGGCTGCACCCTGTCAGCCTGGCGCATCATCGAGCGTTTCGACCCCGAATACCCGCAAGTGCGGGTGTATAACCCTGATTACGAACGCAACGGCTGGCAATCGACCCATACCGTGGTCGAAGTGCTGCACCACGACCTGCCGTTCCTGGTCGACTCGGTGCGCACCGAGCTCAACCGCCGCGGCTACAGCATCCATACCCTGCAAACCACCGTGCTCAGCGTGCGCCGTGGCGCCAAGGGCGAGCTGCTGGAGCTGCTGCCCAAGGGCACACAGGGCGAGGGCGTGCGTCATGAGTCGCTGATGTACCTGGAGATCGACCGTTGCGCCAATGCCGCCGAACTGACCGTGCTGACCCGCGAGATCGAGCAGGTGCTGGCCGAGGTACGGGTGGCCGTGGCCGACTTCGAACCGATGAAGGCCAAGCTGCGTGAAGTGGTGGCGCAGGTGGAGCAGACCGCCTTTGGTCCTGCCCAGAACGAGAAGGGCGAGGTCAAAGCCTTCCTCGAGTGGCTGCTGGACAACCATTTCACCTTCCTGGGCTATGAAGAATTCACCGTCAAGCGCGACGCCGACGGCGGCCAGATGGTCTACGACGAGCAGTCGTTCCTCGGCCTGCCGCGCCGCCTGCGCGTGGGGCTGACGGCCGAAGAGCTGCGCATCGAAGACTACGCCGTGGCCTACCTCAACGAACCACTGTTGCTGTCGTTCGCCAAGGCCGCACTGCCCAGCCGCGTGCACCGCCCGGCCTACCCGGACTACGTGTCGATCCGCCAGCTGGACGCCGACGGCAGAGTCATCAAGGAACACCGCTTCATGGGCCTGTACACCTCTTCGGTGTATGGCGAAAGCGTGCATGCCATTCCGTACATCCGTGTGAAGGTGGCTGAAGTCGAGCGCCGTTCGGGCTTCGACGCCAAGGCCCACCTGGGCAAGGAACTGGCCCAGGTGCTGGAAGTGCTGCCGCGCGACGACCTGTTCCAGACGCCGATCGACGAGCTGTTCACCACCGTCATGGCGATCGTGCAGATCCAGGAGCGCAACAAGATCCGCGTGTTCCTGCGCAAGGACCCTTACGGCCGCTTCTGCTACTGCCTGGCCTACGTCCCGCGGGAAATCTACTCCACCGAAGTGCGGCAGAAGATCCAGCAGGTGCTGATGGAGCGCCTGAAGGCCAGCGACTGCGAATTCTGGACCTTCTTCTCCGAGTCGGTGCTGGCACGCGTGCAGCTGATTTTGCGGGTAGACCCGAAAAACCGCATCGACATCGACCCGCAGCAGCTGGAACGCGAAGTGATCCAGGCTTGCCGCTCGTGGCAAGACGACTACTCGACCCTGGTGGTCGAGAACTTTGGTGAAGCCCAAGGCACCAACATCCTGGCCGATTTCCCCAAGGGCTTCCCGGCCGGGTACCGTGAGCGCTTCGCCGCGCACTCGGCGGTGGTCGACCTGCAGCACGTGCTGAACCTGTCGGAAAGCAAGCCGCTGGCGATGAGCTTCTACCAGCCGCTGACCCAGGTGGGCGAGCGCATCCTGCACTGCAAGCTGTACCACGCCGATACGCCCCTGGCGCTGTCCGATGTGCTGCCGATCCTGGAAAACCTCGGCCTGCGTGTGCTCGGCGAGTTTCCGTACCGCCTGCGCCATGCCAATGGCCGCGAGTACTGGATCCACGACTTCGCCTTCACCTACAGCGAGGGCCTGAGCCTGGATATCCAGCAGCTCAACGACACCCTGCAGGACGCTTTCATCCACATCGTGGGCGGCGATGCCGAGAACGATGCCTTCAACCGGCTGGTGCTCACCGCCGGCCTGCCATGGCGTGACGTTGCGCTGTTGCGCGCCTACGCCCGTTACATGAAGCAGATTCGTCTGGGCTTTGACCTGGGCTACATCGCCAGCACCCTGAACAACCACACCGACATTGCCCGCGAGCTGACCCGGTTGTTCAAGACCCGCTTCTACCTGGCACGCAAGCTCACCCAGGACGACCTGGACGACAAGCAACTGCGCCTGGAGCAAGCGATCCTGACCGCGCTGGACGACGTGCAGGTGCTCAATGAAGACCGCATCCTGCGCCGCTACCTGGACCTGATCAAGGCTACCCTGCGCACCAACTTCTACCAGCCGGACACCAACGGCCAGAACAAGTCGTACTTCAGCTTCAAGTTCAACCCCAAGCTGATCCCCGAACTGCCCAAACCAGTCCCCAAGTTCGAAATCTTCGTCTATTCGCCGCGGGTAGAGGGCGTGCACCTGCGCTTTGGCAACGTCGCCCGTGGCGGCCTGCGCTGGTCTGACCGTGAGGAAGACTTCCGTACCGAGGTGCTGGGCCTGGTGAAAGCCCAGCAGGTGAAGAACTCGGTCATCGTACCGGTCGGCGCCAAGGGTGGCTTCCTGCCGCGTCGCCTGCCGCTGGGGGGGAGCCGTGACGAGATCGCCGCGGAAGGCGTGGCGTGCTATCGCATCTTCATTTCCGGCCTGCTCGACATCACCGACAACCTCAAGGACGGCGGCGTGGTGCCTCCGGCCAACGTGGTGCGCCACGACGATGACGACCCGTACCTGGTGGTGGCGGCCGACAAGGGCACGGCGACTTTCTCCGACATCGCCAACGGCATTGCCATCGACTACGGCTTCTGGCTGGGCGATGCGTTCGCCTCGGGCGGCTCCGCCGGTTACGACCACAAGAAGATGGGTATTACCGCGCGCGGCGCCTGGGTTGGTGTGCAACGCCACTTCCGCGAGCGCGGCATCAACGTGCAGGAAGACCCGATCACCGTGATTGGCGTGGGCGACATGGCCGGCGACGTGTTCGGCAACGGCCTGCTGATGTCCGACAAGCTGCAACTGGTGGCGGCGTTCAACCACCTGCACATCTTCATTGACCCGAACCCGGAGCCTGCGTCCAGCTTTGCCGAGCGCAAGCGCCTGTTCGACCTGCCGCGTTCGGCCTGGAGCGATTACGACACCAGCATCATGTCCGAAGGCGGCGGGATTTTCCCGCGCAGTGCCAAGAGCATCGCCATCAGCCCGCAGATGAAAGAGCGCTTCGCCATCGAAGCCGACCGCCTGACCCCGACCGAGCTGCTCAACGCGTTGCTCAAGGCACCGGTCGACCTGTTGTGGAACGGCGGCATTGGTACTTACGTGAAGGCCAGCACCGAAAGCCACGCCGATGTTGGCGACAAGGCCAACGACGCGCTGCGGGTCAATGGCAACGAACTGCGCTGCAAAGTGGTGGGTGAGGGCGGCAACCTGGGCATGACCCAGCTCGGCCGGGTCGAGTTCGGCCTGAACGGCGGCGCCACCAACACCGACTTCATCGATAACGCCGGCGGCGTGGACTGCTCCGACCACGAGGTCAACATCAAGATCCTGCTCAACGAAGTGGTGCAGGGTGGCGACATGACCGAGAAGCAGCGCAACCAGCTGCTCGGCAGCATGACCGACGAAGTGGGCGCCCTGGTGCTGGGCAACAACTACAAGCAGACCCAGGCGCTATCGCTGGCGGCCCGTCGTGCCCGCGAGCGGATTGCCGAGTACAAGCGCCTGATGGCCGACCTGGAAGCCCGTGGCAAGCTGGACCGTGCCATCGAGTTCCTGCCGTCCGAAGAGCAGTTGGCCGAACGCCTGGCGGCCGGCCAGGGCCTGACCCGCGCCGAGCTGTCGGTGCTGATTTCGTACAGCAAGATCGACCTCAAGGAACAGCTGCTTAAGTCGCTGGTGCCAGACGACGACTACCTGACCCGCGACATGGAAACCGCCTTCCCGCCGTCGCTGGTCAGCAAGTTCGCCGACTCCATGCGCCGCCACCGCCTGAAGCGTGAAATCGTCAGCACCCAGATCGCCAACGACCTGGTCAACAACATGGGTATCACCTTCGTCCAGCGCCTGAAGGAGTCGACCGGCATGAGCCCGGCGAACGTGGCCGGGGCCTATGTGATCGTGCGCGACATCTTCCACCTGCCGCACTGGTTCCGCCAGATCGAGGCACTGGATTACCAGGTGCCGGCAGAAGTCCAGCTGACCCTGATGGACGAACTGATGCGCCTGGGCCGCCGTGCCACGCGCTGGTTCCTGCGCAGCCGCCGTAACGAGCAGGACGCTGGGCGTGATACCGCACACTTCGGGCCGAAAGTCGCGCAACTGGGGCTCAAGCTCGATGAACTGCTCGAAGGCCCGACCCGCGAACGCTGGATGGTTCGCTATCAAGGCTTTGTCGACGCCGGTGTGCCAGAGTTGCTGGCGCGCATGGTGGCGGGTACCAGCCACCTCTACACCTTGCTGCCGATCATTGAAGCAGCCGACGTCACGGGCCACGACCCGGCGCAGGTGGCCAAGGCGTTCTTTGCCGTGGGGAGTGCATTGGACCTGACCTGGTACCTGCAGGAAATCAGTAACTTGCCGGTTGAGAACAACTGGCAGGCGCTGGCCCGCGAAGCCTTCCGCGACGATATCGACCTGCAGCAGCGGGCGATCACCATCTCGGTCTTGCAAATGGCCGATGCGCCGGATGACATGGACGCCCGTGTGGCATTGTGGGCCGAACAGCACCGGGTCATGGTGGAGCGCTGGCGCGCCATGCTGGACGACCTGCGCAACGCCACCGGTACCGACTATGCGATGTACGCGGTGGCCAACCGCGAGCTGGTCGACCTGGCCATGAGCGGGCAGGCGGCGGTGGTACCGTCCTGAGCCTTGTGGTGCGGTAAAACAAAGCCCCGGCAGTGATGCCGGGGCTTTTCTTTTGTCTGTACCGGCCTCTTCGCGGGGCAAGGCCCTCCCATAGGTGCCCCACTGCCTTCAAGTTCAGTGCAGCAGCTGTGGGAGCGGGCTTGCCCCGCGAAGAGGCCGGTAGAGGCTTACTTGAACCGCCGCTCCACCCCTTTTTCCACCAGGATCTTGGCGGAAATCTCTTCCACTGAAAAATGCGTGGAATTGATGTTGGGAATGTTCTCCCGGCGGAACAGGCTCTCTACCTCGCGCACTTCGAACTCGCACTGGGCAAAGCTGGAATAGCGGCTGTTGGGCTTGCGTTCGTGACGGATGGCGGTGAGGCGGTCGGGGTCGATGGTCAGGCCGAACAGCTTGCTGTGGTGCTTTTTCAGCACCGCTGGCAGTTGCAGGCGCTCCATGTCGTCTTCGGTCAGCGGGTAGTTGGCCGCGCGGATGCCGAATTGCATCGCCATGTACAGGCAGGTAGGGGTTTTGCCGCAGCGGGACACACCCACCAGAATCAGGTCGGCCTTGTCGTAGTAATGGGTGCGCGCGCCGTCGTCGTTATCCAGGGCGAAATTCACCGCCTCGATGCGTTCCATGTAGTTGGAGTTGCCGCCAATCGAGTGCGATTTGCCCACGGAATACGACGAATGGGCGGTCAATTCCTGTTCAAGGGGGGATAAAAACGAAGAAAAGATGTCGATCATGAAGCCGTTCGAGGTCGCCAGGATCTCACGGATGTCCTGGTTGACGATCGTGTCGAAGATGATCGGGCGTACCCCGTCACGTTCGGCCGCCGCGTTGATTTGCTGGACCATGGTGCGTGCTTTGTCGGGCGAATCGATGTACGGACGGGTGAATTTGTTGAACGGAATGCTCTCGAATTGCGCCAGCAAACTCTGGCCCAGGGTTTCGGCAGTGATACCGGTGCCGTCGGAGATGAAGAACGCGGTTCGTTTCATTTGCGATCTGGGCCTTAAGCTGATGACGTTTCTTGGATATGATAAGTTCGGTTTGCCGAATGCGGCTGTCGGCATTCTCACTTATTTTCCAGGTACAGGCCACAAACGCCCGGCCAAGTCACCGAAGACAGGCGGGCGCCTCTTTGAGCTTTTCCAACACAGTTAGTGGAGAGATCACCTTGGTAGAGTACGTAGTTTCCCTCGATAAGCTCGGCGTCCATGATGTAGAGCATGTGGGGGGCAAGAACGCATCCCTGGGCGAGATGATCAGCAACCTTGCCGGTGCTGGTGTATCGGTGCCGGGCGGCTTTGCCACTACGGCGCAGGCGTACCGCGATTTTCTCGAACAGAGTGGTCTGAACGACAAGATTCATGCGGCGCTCGATGCGCTTGACGTGGATGACATCAACGCCCTGACCAAGACCGGCGCGCAGATCCGCCAATGGGTCATGGAAGCCGAATTCCCGGCACGTCTGGATTCGGAAATCCGAACCGCCTTCGCCGAAATGGCTGCCGGCAACGACAACATGGCGGTTGCCGTGCGCTCCTCGGCCACTGCCGAAGACCTGCCGGATGCTTCGTTCGCCGGCCAGCAGGAAACCTTCCTCAACATCCGCGGCGTTGATAACGTGATCCGCGCGGCCAAGGAAGTGTTCGCTTCGCTGTTCAACGACCGCGCCATCGCCTACCGCGTGCACCAGGGCTTCGACCACAAGCTGGTCGCCCTGTCTGCCGGCGTGCAGCGCATGGTCCGCTCCGAAACCGGCACCGCCGGTGTCATGTTCACCCTCGACACCGAGTCGGGTTTCCGCGACGTAGTGTTCATCACTGGCGCCTATGGCCTGGGCGAAACCGTGGTGCAGGGCGCGGTCAACCCTGACGAGTTCTACGTGCACAAGAACACCTTGCAGGCTGGCCGCCCGGCCATTCTGCGTCGCAACCTGGGCAGCAAGGCGATCAAGATGGTCTATGGCGAAGAAGCCAAGGCCGGCCGTTCGGTCAAGACCGTCGAAGTCGACCGTGCCGAGCGCGCGCGCTTCTGCCTGACCGATGCCGAGGTCAGCGAGCTGGCCAAGCAGGCCATGATCATCGAGCAGCACTACCAGCGCCCGATGGACATCGAGTGGGCCAAAGACGGTGACGACGGCAAGCTGTACATCGTGCAGGCACGCCCGGAAACAGTGAAAAGCCGTTCCAGCGCCAATGTCATGGAACGCTACCTGTTGAAAGAAAAGGGCACCGTGCTGGTCGAAGGCCGCGCCATCGGCCAGCGCATCGGCGCCGGCAAGGTTCGTGTGATCAACGACGTATCGGAAATGGACAAGGTCCAGCCGGGCGACGTGCTGGTTTCCGACATGACCGACCCGGACTGGGAACCGGTGATGAAGCGCGCCAGTGCCATCGTTACCAACCGCGGCGGCCGCACCTGCCACGCGGCGATCATCGCCCGTGAACTGGGTATTCCGGCCGTAGTCGGTTGCGGCAACGCCACCCAGGTGCTCAAAGACGGCCAGGGTGTGACGGTGTCCTGCGCCGAAGGCGACACCGGCTTCATCTTCGAAGGCGAGCTGGGCTTCGACATCAAGCAGAACTCGGTCGATGCCATGCCGGAGCTGCCGTTCAAGATCATGATGAACGTCGGCAACCCGGACCGTGCGTTCGACTTTGCCCAGTTGCCCAACGCCGGTGTCGGCCTGGCGCGGCTGGAGTTCATCATCAACCGCATGATCGGCGTGCACCCCAAGGCGCTGCTCAATTATGCGGGCCTGCCGCCGGAGCTCAAGGAAAGCGTCGACAAACGCATTGCCGGCTACAACGACCCGGTCGGCTTCTACGTCGAGAAACTGGTCGAAGGCATCAGCACCTTGGCTGCAGCGTTCTACCCGAAAAAGGTCATCGTGCGTCTATCGGACTTCAAGTCCAACGAGTACGCCAACCTGATCGGCGGCAAGCTGTACGAGCCAGAAGAAGAAAACCCGATGCTGGGCTTCCGCGGTGCTTCGCGTTACATCAGCGAATCGTTCCGTGACTGCTTCGAGCTCGAGTGCCGTGCGCTGAAGCGTGTACGCAACGAGATGGGCCTGACCAACGTCGAGATCATGGTGCCGTTCGTGCGGACCCTGGGCGAAGCCAGCCAGGTCGTCGACCTGCTCGCCGAAAACGGCCTGGCCCGCGGTGACAACGGCCTGCGCGTGATCATGATGTGCGAACTGCCGTCCAACGCCATTCTGGCTGAAGAGTTCCTTGAGTACTTCGACGGCTTCTCGATCGGCTCCAACGACCTGACCCAGCTGACCCTGGGCCTGGACCGTGACTCGGGCATCATTGCCCACCTGTTCGACGAGCGTAACCCTGCGGTGAAGAAGCTGCTGGCCAACGCCATTGCCGCGTGCAACAAGGCCGGCAAGTACATCGGCATTTGCGGTCAGGGCCCATCGGACCACCCGGACCTGGCCAAGTGGCTGATGGAGCAGGGCATCGAAAGCGTGTCGCTGAACCCGGACTCGGTGCTCGAGACCTGGTTCTTCCTGGCCGAAGGCCAGGGCGCGGCCTGACGCAGTAAAACGCGGGGGGACGTCTGGCGTGCCCCCGCCTGGTTTTTTCCAGGGCGTGTTCCAGTAATGGTTCCCGCCCTTTTTTGTGCACCAAGCAACCTTATGCAAAGCAGCAGCACTCTATTTCCCGTGGCCCTGCTCAGTGCCGAGCGGCGCGGCGACCTCAGCGAAGACGTGTACCGGATCAAGGCTGGCAACAGCCCCGACCCTAGCGTCGAGCTTGCCCTCACCCGTCTGGGGCTTGCCGATCAGGGGCAGGCCTTTGGCGTGCCGGTCATTCTCCTGCACGGCAGTTTTTCCAATCGGCGTTTCTGGTATTCGCCCAAAGGGGTTGGCCTGGGCGCCTATCTCGCCCGTGCCGGTTTCGATGTGTGGATCCCGGAAATGCGCGGCCATGGCCTGTCGCCGCGTAACCGCGCCTGGCAGCACAACACTGTTGCCGCCTATGCCCGTGATGACCTGCCACTGATTGCTGCGTTCGTGCGCGAGCAGTCGGGCCAGGCGCCGCACTGGGTAGGCCACTCCCTCGGCGGCACGACCCTGGCGGCAGCCTTGGGCGGTGGTTTTCTGGCTGCCGGGCAGGTGGCCAGCGTGGCACTGTTCGGTACCCAGATCAGCCGCGTCTATTGGCCGCTGAAAGTGCCACCGCTGGCCTGGGGCGCGAAGCTGTTGCTCAAGCGCTGGGGGCAGATCTCCGGGCCGCGCTTCAAGCGTGGGCCGGAGGATGAGCCGATCGGTCTGGCGCTGGAGAGCATGCGCTGGCACGGCCTGTTCGGGCGCTTTGGCGACAAGCAGAGCGACTGGTGGGCGGGGCTGGCAGAGGTGGATGTGCCGCTGCTGGCGGTGGCTGGCGCGGGGGACTTCCAAGACCCGGTGTGGGCCTGCCGCAAGCTGTTCGAGCAAATGGGGGGTGAGCGCAAGCAGTTCCTGCGGCTTGGGCGTGAGGAAGGCTTCGACGCCTTCGGGCATGTCGACATGCTGGTGAGCAAGGCTGCGCAGGTGCAGGTGTGGCCGCTGGTGGAACGCTGGTTGCGTAACCCGCTGTTGCCGGTGCACGAGTCCATTGTGGCTGTAGAGCCTTTGCCAGCCAGCTGATCCTGCATTACCTGTGCGGGCCTCTTCGCGGGCACGCCCGCTCCCACTGGGATTACACAGCACTGAAGTCTTGTGATATCCCTGTGGAAGCGGGTTCACCCGCGAAGAGGCCCGCACAGGCTGAAGATGACCGTTTGGTCCTTGGTGACTACGACAGCCTCCAAGGTGTAGCCTTGGCCGATACCCGCTTTCGTTGTGACTGACAGGAGCCTCCCCATGCAGCATTACGTAACGCCCGACCTGTGTGACGCCTACCCGGACCTGGTGCAGGTGCTGGAACCGATGTTCAGCAATTTTGGCGGCCGTGATTCGTTCGGCGGCCAGATCGTGACCATCAAGTGCTTCGAAGACAACTCGCTGGTCAAGGAGCAGGTCGAACTCGACGGCAAGGGCAAGGTGCTGGTGGTCGATGGCGGTGGCTCGCTGCGCCGTGCGCTGCTTGGCGACATGCTTGCCGACAAGGCCGCCAAGAACGGTTGGGAAGGCCTGGTGATCTATGGCTGCGTGCGTGACGTAGACGTATTGATCCAGACCGATGTCGGCGTACAGGCCCTGGCCAGCCACCCGATGAAAACCGACAAGCGCGGCATCGGCGACCTCAACGTGGTGGTGACTTTCGCCGGGGTGACCTTCCGCCCGGGCGAATATGTGTATGCCGACAACAATGGCGTGCTGGTCTCGCCAAGCCCGCTGAAGATGCCGGAGTGATGCGCCGCACGCGCTGATGGAGCTTTGATGTTCGAGGAAGACAACGCGCAGTGGGGGCTGGTCCATGCCCTGGTGCTCGATGGTAAAGGCAGCGCCCGCCCGATTGCCCGTACCGAACTGGACGACTTGCAGCTGCAACCTGAGCAGAGCCTGTGGCTGCACTGGGACCGCAGCCATCCACAAACCCGCACCTGGCTGCTGCATGACAGCGGCCTGAGCGAGTTTGCCTGCGAGCTGCTGCTGGAAGAAAACACCCGGCCGCGCCTGCTGCCCATGGCTGACGAACAGCTGTTGCTGTTTTTGCGCGGGGTTAACCTCAACCCGGGCGCAGAACCCGAAGACATGGTCTCGGTGCGTATCTTCGCCCAGGCGCAGCGGGTCATATCGTTGCGCTTGCGCCCATTGCGCGCCAGTGACGAGATTCTTCAGTTGCTGGAGCAGGGCAGGGGGCCGAAGTCGGCTTCCGAACTGCTGCTGCTGATGGGCGAGCTGCTGACCGAAAAGGTCCAGGGCCTGGTCAGCGACCTCTCCGAACTGGTCGACCTGGAAGAAGAAAAGGTCGAAGCCGACGAACGGTACACCCCGGAGAACGGCAGCCTGCAGCAGATCCGCCGTCGTGCAGCGGGCCTGAGGCGTTTTTTGGCGCCGCAGCGGGAAATCTATGCCCAGCTGTCGCGCAGCAAATGGGGCTGGTTTGCCGATGCCGATGCCGATTACTGGAACGAGCTGAACAACAGCCTGATCCGCTACCTCGAAGAGCTTGAGCTGACCCGCGAGCGCGCTGCGCTGGTGCTGGAGAGCGAAGATCGCCGGCGCAGCGAGCGGATGAACCGTACCATGTACCGCTTTGGCATCATCACTTGCATCTTCCTGCCCATGAGCTTCATCACCGGGTTGCTGGGCATCAATGTCGGCGGCATCCCGGGGGCGGAAAACCCCTATGGCTTCCTGTTCGCCTGCCTCGTCGTGCTGGGGCTGGCGGTGGGGCAGTGGTGGATGTTCCGGCGGTTGCGATGGGTCTAGGTGTTCATTTTGAAACATTCGTGCCAATCGGATGTGTGACCCATTGCCCGGCCATCTCGTCTCTTGCTGACACTGCGCGAGGTGCACATGCACGATCCGTTTGAAGAATCCCTGCGTGACCTGCTCAAGGCGTCACCCTCCGGCAATGACCGGGATGACCTGGACGACGCTGCTTGCCTGGGTCGCGTGCTTAAAACTGCCAACCGTCAGGTTGGCGCGGGTGATCTGTTCAGCCTGCTTGGCCGCTGGAGCCAGGCGCTGCTGATTGCCGTCAATAATGGCTCGGCGCATGTCGCGCCGGTGCGTCGACACTCTTCCCGCAACGCTGCCAGCGGCAGCAAAGCAGATAAGGCCGATTGAATATGGAACTCGATCTCTGGACCCAGAGCCTGGTCACCGCGATGACCGCCCTTTGGACCAAGGTAGCGAACTTCATCCCCAACCTGTTCGGCGCGCTGGTCGTGGTGCTGCTCGGTTTCGTGGTGGCCAAGCTGCTCGACACGCTGCTGTCCAAGCTGCTGGCCAAGCTTGGCCTGGACCGCCTGATGGCCGGCACCGGCCTGACCAAGATGCTCGGCCGGGTCGGCATCCAGGTACCGATCTCTACCTTGATCGGCAAGATTGTCTACTGGTTCGTGCTGCTCATCTTCCTCGTCTCGGCCGCTGAATCGCTAGGCCTGGAGCGGGTTTCGGCCACCCTGGACATGCTCGCCCTGTATTTGCCGAAAGTATTCGGCGCGGCCTTGGTGTTGCTGGTCGGCGTGCTGCTGGCACAGGTGGCCAACGGCCTGGTGCGCGGCGCCGCCGAAGGCATCGGCCTGGAGTACTCGGCGGGCCTTGGGCGTATCACCCAGGGCTTGGTGATCATCATCAGCATCTCGGTGGCCATCAGCCAGCTGGAGGTGAAAACCGACCTGCTGAACCACGTGATCGTCATCGGGCTGATTACCGTTGGTCTGGCGGTAGCCTTGGCCATGGGCCTTGGCAGCCGTGAAATTGCCGGGCAGATTCTGGCCGGAATTTACGTGCGCGAGCTGTACCAGGTCGGCCAGCAGGTGCGAATTGGAGAGGTCGAAGGGCATATTGAAGAAATCGGCACGGTCAAGACTACGTTGCTGACCGATGATGGCGAACTGGTGTCGCTGTCCAATCGAGAGTTGCTCGAGCAGCGCGTCAATAGTCGCTAACCGCACAAAAGCTGTTAATGTATGCCGCCGCGAAATTCGACCCACGGGGTCGCGCGGCGACATTGACCTGACTGTCGGCCAGATCCGTTTTGAATAAAGTTCATTCGCCGCCCATGCGTTATGACCCCCGCGAGCTCACCGACGAAGAGTTGGTGGCGCGTTCGCATGAGGAGCTGTACCACGTTACCCGCGCCTATGAGGAGCTCATGCGGCGCTATCAGCGAACCCTGTTCAACGTCTGTGCGCGTTATTTGGGGAACGACCGTGACGCGGACGATGTCTGTCAGGAAGTGATGCTCAAGGTGCTGTACGGGCTGAAGAACTTCGAGGGCAAATCCAAGTTCAAGACCTGGCTCTACAGCATCACCTACAACGAGTGCATTACCCAGTACCGCAAGGAGCGCCGTAAACGCCGGCTGATGGATGCCTTGAGCCTGGACCCTGTTGAAGAGGCGTCCGAAGACAAGGCACCGAAACCGGAAGAAAAAGGCGGGCTGGACAAGTGGCTGGTGCATGTGAACCCGATTGACCGGGAGATTTTGGTGCTGCGTTTTGTCGCAGAGCTGGAATTTCAGGAAATTGCAGACATCATGCACATGGGCCTGAGCGCGACGAAAATGCGTTACAAGCGCGCGCTAGACAAGCTTCGTGAGAAATTTGCCGGCCTGGATGAAACTTAGTGGCGTGCAAATATCTCTAACGAACCGGCGAGTTCTGCTAGACTTGCCGTCGAGTTGTCCCCCTTGTTTGTGGTGGGACTGCTTAACTATCACCAGATGGGGATTTAACGGATGAAATTGAAAAACACCTTGGGCTTGGCCATTGGTTCGCTCGTAGCCGCTACCTCGATTGGCGCTATGGCACAAGGCACAGGCGCTGTGGAAGTCGAAGGCTTCTACAAGAAAGAGTTCTTCGACAGCCAGCGTGACTTCAAGAACGACGGCAACCTGTTCGGCGGCTCGATCGGTTACTTCCTGACCGACGACGTTGAACTGCGCCTGGGTTACGACGAAGTTCACAACGCTCGTGGCGAAGACGGCAAGAACATCAAGGGCTCGAACACCGCCCTGGACGCCGTTTACCACTTCAACAACCCGTATGACGCCATCCGTCCGTACGTTTCCGCTGGTTTCTCGCACCAGTCGCTGGGCCAGACCGGCCGTGGCGGTCGTGACCACTCCACCTTCGCCAACGTTGGCGCTGGTGCCAAGTGGTACATCACCGACATGTTCTATGCCCGTGCCGGCGTAGAAGCTCAGTACAACATCGACCAGGGCGACACCGAGTGGGCCCCAAGCGTTGGTGTTGGCCTGAACTTCGGCGGTAGCCCGAAGCAAGCCGAAGTCGCTCCAGCTCCAGTAGCTGAAGTGTGCTCCGACTCCGACAACGACGGCGTTTGCGACAACGTCGACAAGTGCCCAGACACCCCGGCCAACGTTACCGTTGACGCCGACGGCTGCCCGGCTGTTGCCGAAGTCGTTCGTGTTGAGCTGGACGTCAAGTTCGACTTCGACAAGTCGGTCGTCAAGCCAAACAGCTACGGCGACATCAAGAACCTGGCTGACTTCATGAAGCAGTACCCACAAACCACCACCGTGGTTGAAGGTCACACTGACTCCGTGGGTCCAGACGCTTACAACCAGAAGCTGTCCGAGCGTCGTGCCAACGCTGTCAAGCAAGTCCTGACCCAGCAGTACGGCGTAGAATCCAACCGTGTTGACTCGGTTGGCTACGGCGAAACCCGTCCGGTTGCTGACAACGCCACCGAAGAAGGCCGTGCTATCAACCGTCGCGTTGAAGCTCAGGTAGAAGCTCAGTCCAAGTAATTGGCCTGATGCTTCATGAAAAACCCGGCCTCGGCCGGGTTTTTCTTTGCCTGGGTTTTAACCGGCCTGACAGCCTGCTCCTGCAGTGAAGGGTATTCAGCCCGCGATTGAAACCAGCTCCAGAGCCTGCTGTTCCCCGACCACTTCCCCAATCACCAGAATCGCCGGGCTACGCAAGCCAAACCCACGCGCATCTTCAACTATGCCCCGCACATCGCTCCTGCACTCCCGCTGCTGCGGCATCGAGGCATTCTCAATCATCACCACTGAGGCTTGTTGCAGGGCGCGTACCGCCTTGAGGGTGAGCAGTTCAGGGTCGCCAGGGCCGGCACCCACCAGCCAGACTTTTGCACTCATCAGGTATTCCTCATCGGCAGGGTCCGCTCAGCCTTTTAGCAGGCTGAACAGCAAAATCAGGTTGAACAGCAGGGACAGCAAGGCCAGGGTGCGCCACACCTTCAGCGGCTCACGCTCCAGCAGTGGCCGTGGCCGGGTGGGCAGCTCCTGGCGGTCGCCGCGTTCAAGCAGCAGCAACCAGTGTTCGGCCGTTTCGAAGCGTTGCGCCGGGTCGGCGGCCACCGCCTGTTGCAGGTTGTGCTGCAGCCATTCCGGCAGGTCGGGGCGGTAGCGCGCGGCGTTGACTGGCTGGCCGAAGCGCGGGCGCTGGAAGGCTTCCACCTCGCCATACGGGTAGTGACCGGTCAGCAGACGGTACAGCGTCACGCCCACGGCATACAGGTCTTGGCGCGGGCTGGGCGGTTGGCCGTCAAACGCTTCCGGGGCGAGGTACGAGGGTGTGCCGGGCACGTCGTGCAGCGGGTCTTCGGACAGGCCTGGGCAGTAAGCCAGGCCGAAGTCCAGCAGGCGCAGCTGGCCATCGCTGCCCAAGTGCAGGTTGTCTGGCTTGATATCGCGGTGCAGCAGGTTGCGCCGGTGCAGCACGCCAACCGCCTGCAGCAGTTGCCGGGCCATTTCCAGCCACTGTGGCAAGGGCAGCGGGCCGTGTTCGGCCAGCAGCGTTGCAAGGGTCTGGCCGGGGTATTCGCGCATCACGTAGTACAGGTGCTGGCGCTGGCTGGCGGCATGCAGTTCGGGGAAATGTCGGCCAGCGACCCTGCGCAGGAACCACTCCTCCAGTAGTAGTCCTTGCGCCGCTTTTGGCTCCTGCTCGCGTGCGGCAGGCAGGGTTTTTAGCAGCCACGCTTGACCTTGGCCGTCGCGCACCCGGTAGACCAGGGACTGGCGGCTGTGTGACAGCAGCTGTTCGGTGAGCCAGCCATCGATCACCTGGCCTTCGCGCAGCGGGCCGGGTACCGACCCCTGCTGCAGCTGTGCCAGGGTGTCGCCGAGGTTGGCCGTGCCCAGTTGCTCGACCTGCACCAGCAAGGCACTGGCGTTGTCCTGGCTGCCATTGAGGTGCGCACTGGTAACCAGCGTGTCGACGGCCAGTTGCAGGTCGGGCTGCTCACGCAACACCGCCTGTATATGCTGGTCGCCCAGGCTGGCCCAGACGCCGTCGCTGACCAGCAAGAAGCATTCACCCGCCTGCAGCTCGCCCTCCAGATAATCCACCAGCAGGTGTTGATCCAGGCCCAGCGCGCGTTTCAGCACATGCTGCATGCCCGGCTGGTCCCACACGTGGTCTTCGCTCAGGCACTGCAGGTGCCCGGCGTGCCAGCGGTACACACGGCAGTCGCCAACATGGGCCAGGGTGAAGCGCCGGCCCCGCAGCACCAGGGCGCTGAGGGTGGTCAACAATGGCTGACCGCTGCCTTGGGCACGCAGCCAGCGGTTCTGTGCCAGCAGCAGGCGGTCGAGGGCCTGGGCCACGCTCCAGGTGGCGGGGGTGGCGTAGTAGTCCAGGGCCAGCGCCTGCAAGCTGGCGCGTGCTGCCAGGCCACCATCGGCGCATTGGCTGACGCCGTCGGCAAGGGCGAACAGGTAGCCCTTGCTGGCGGCCAGCTCTGGCGCTGGGGTAACCAGGCGCAGGGCGTCCTGGTTTTCCTCGCGCGGCCCGGTGGCGCTGGCCTGGGCGAAACTCAGTTGCAGGCTCATCGAGGTGCCTCAGACCCGCGCCGCAGTGACTGCAGCCGAGCCCCAAGTGGTGCGCCAGCGCTGTTTCACGCCGTGCAGGCCGAACCAGGCCAGCAGGCCGAGGCTGGCGAACAGCCACAGCCCCACCTGGTAATCGCCGGTGTGCTGTTTGATGGTGCCAAGCCCGGCGGCCAGCAGGAAGCCACCGATGCCCCCGGCCATGCCGATCAGCCCGGTCATTACGCCGATTTCGTGACGGAAGCGCTGCGGTACCAGCTGGAATACCGCGCCGTTGCCCGCGCCCAGGCCGAGCATGGCGCTGATGAACAGCGCCAGGGCGGCGGCGGCAGACGGCAGGTTGAAACCGACTGCGGCTATGCAGATGGCTGCAACGCTGTACATGCCCAGCAGGGTGCGGATACCGCCGAAGCGGTCGGCCAGGGCACCGCCGAGAGGGCGCATCAGGCTGCCGGCGAACACGCAGGCCGCGGTGTAGTAGCCAGCGGTGACCGGGCTCAAACCGTACTGGTCGCTGAAGTAGCCAGGCAGGGCACTGGCCAGGCCGATGAAGCCGCCGAAGGTGACACTGTAGAAGAACATGAACCACCAGCTGTCACGGTCGCCGAGGGCCTTGAGGTAGTCAGCCATGGCCTTTGGTTTTGGGCGCTGCGGGGCGTTGCGCGCCAGCAGGGCGAACACCACCAGCGCCAGTGTCAAAGGAATCAGCGCAAAGCCAAACACATTGTTCCAGCCAAAACCCGCGGCCAGCGCCGGCGCCAGCAGGGCGGCGAACACTGTGCCGGAGTTGCCGGCGCCGGCAATGCCCATGGCCTTGCCCTGATGCTGCGGCGGGTACCACTGCGACGCCAGCGGCAGTGATACGGCGAACGAAGCGCCGGCAAAGCCGAGGAACATGCCCAGCAGCAGCACCTGTTCATAGCTGTGTACGCCGAAGTGCCAGGCCACCGCCAGCGCGACGATCACCACCACCTGGCCGATCACGCCGGCGGTCTTGGGCGACAGGCGGTCGACCAGTACGCCCATGGCAAAGCGCAGTACTGCCCCGGCCAGGATCGGCATGGCCACCATCAGGCCCCGTTGTTGTGCGCTCAGTTGCAGGTCACCGGCAATCTGCACCGCCAGCGGGCCCAGCAGGTACCAGACCATGAAGCTCAGGTCGAAGTACAGAAACGCAGCGAACAGCGTGGGCACATGCCCGGATTTCCAGAAGCTGGTACTCATCGAACACCTCACTTGGCAATGCAGCGGAACGAAAAAGACGCCGCTACCCGCTCCACGGAGGTGGAGGGGAGAGCGACGTCTTTGTCGGGATTTAAGTGGGGCAACCGCCGTTGGCTACCGGTGCAAATACATCAGCAAGAGCCGGGCCAATTCGGAATATCGAGCAGCGCGGACTTTGTGGGAGCGGCCTTGTGTCGCGATAGGGCTGCGCAGCAGCCCCATGATTTCAGCTTCGCCGCTGAGATTGCCGGGGCTGCTGCGCAGCCCTATCGCGACACAAGGCCGCTCCCACAAAGGCCTGCACTGCTAGCCGAGCATTTCATGCATGGCAATGATCTGCTCTGCCACCTGAATCAGCTTCTGCTGCCGGCTCATGGCCTGGCGGCGCATCAGGGTGTAGGCCTGTTCTTCGTTGCAGTCTTTCATTTTCATCAGCAAACCCTTGGCCTGCTCGATGCGTTTGCGTTCGGCCAGTTGCTGGTCGCGTGCCACCAACTGCGCCTTCAGTGCCTGATCGCTTTCGAAGCGGGCCATGGCCACATCCAGAATGGGCTGCAACCGGGCGGCATGGATGCCTTCGACGATATAGGCACTGACGCCCGCCTGAATCGCCTGGCGCATCACCCCGGGGTCATGCTCGTCAGTGAACAGCACGATGGGGCGTGGCTGGTCACGGCTGACCAGCACCACCTGTTCCATCACATCACGGTCAGGTGAGTCGGTGTCGATCAGCACCACATCCGGGCGCACCGTTTCGATGCAGGCGGGCAGGTCGATGGTCAAGCCTGGGGCTTCGGTGACCTCGAAGCCCGCCTCGATCAGCGCCGCCTTGAGGCGGCCAAGTTTGTGCTGGGTGTCGTCAATCAGCAGGATGCGCAACATGTAGGTCTCCCTCACACGCCGACGCGGGCTTCGGGCAGGTCGCCCAATGCATGCAGGCTGAAACTGCGGGCGTAGCCGTAGGGGTCGCTGCCGTCCCAGCAGGTGCCGTCGATCAGCAGGCTGCTGCACATCGGCAGCGAAGGGCACGCTACGCCCAGGCTTTGCGCCGCCTCGCTGTACAGTGCCAGTTGCTGTACCTGGCGGGCCACGCCGAGGTAGTCGGGGTCTTCGCGCAGCAGGCCCCAGCGGCGGAACTGGGTCATGAACCACATGCCGTCGGACAGGTATGGCAGGTTGGCCCGGCCGTGGTCGAACAGGCGCAGGGCATGCCGGTCTTGCCAGTGGTTGCCCAGGCCATCCTGGTAGTGGCCGAGCAGGCGTGGCTCGATACTCGCCAGCGGCGTATCCAGATAAGCGCTGCCGCTGAGCAGTTGCGCGGTGCTGCGGCGGTTTTCCGGGCTTTGCTCGATGAACCGGCTGGCGGCGAGGATTGCCTTGATCAGGGCGCGGGCGCTGTTGGGGTACTGTTCGGCGAAGGCGCGGGCGCAGGCCAGGACCTTTTCCGGGTGGTCCGGCCAGATCGACTGGCTGGTGGCCAGGGTGAAGCCTTGGCCCTTGGCGACCGCATCAGCGGCCCAGGGCTCGCCCACGCAGAAGCCGTCGATGCGACCGGCCTGGATGTGTGCGGCCATCTGTGCCGGTGGCACCACCACGCTGTCGACGTCGCGCAGTGGGTGGATGCCCTGGCTGGCCAGCCAGTAATACAGCCACATGGCATGGGTGCCGGTGGGGAAGGTCTGGGCGAAGGTCAGCCGTGCGCCTTGCTGGTGCACCAGCCGCGCCAGTGCTTCAGGGTTGGTCACGCCTTTGCGCTGCAGCGCCGGGGACAGGTTGATGGCCTGGGCGTTCTGGTTCAGTCCCATGAGCACGGCCATATCACTGGCGGGTACCCCGCCAATCCCCAGATGCACGGCGTAGGCCAGGCCATACAGGCAGTGCGCCGCGTCCAGCTCGCCGCTGACCAGCTTGTCGCGAAGCCCCGCCCAGGAGCCCTGGCGGTGGACGTTGAGGGTAAGTCCGTGTTGTTGGGCGAAGCCCTGGGTGGCCGCGACCACCACCGAGGCGCAGTCGGTCAGGGCCATGTAGCCGATGTTCAGGCTGGGCTTCTCGGGCGCATCGCTGCCGTTGACCCAGGCCAGGGGCGTTGCTCGGGGTACAGTGTTCACAAGGTTCCTCGCCTGTACTGATTAGGCTGTGGGCCAAACCGGTGCAACCGATGTGCCAGGGCTGCACTGGCCCATGATTTGCTGTCCTGCCAGCGCCACGGTGGCTATAATCGCCCCCTCACTTACCCCGAGCCTTGCCTGCCCATGTATACCCTGGCCCGCCAGCTGCTGTTCAAGCTTTCTCCGGAAACCTCCCACGACCTGTCCCTGGACCTGATCGGTGCCGGTGGCCGCCTTGGCCTTAACGGCATGCTGTGCAAGCAGCCGGCAGCATTGCCGGTCACGGTCATGGGCTTGAACTTCGCCAACCCGGTGGGCCTGGCTGCCGGCCTGGACAAAAACGGCGCAGCCATCGACGGTTTCGCCCAGCTGGGTTTCGGTTTTGTCGAAATCGGCACCGTCACCCCGCGGCCGCAGCCGGGTAACCCCAAGCCGCGGCTGTTCCGATTGCCGGAAGCCACGGCCATCATCAACCGCATGGGCTTCAACAACCTGGGTGTTGATAACCTGCTCGACCGGGTACGTGCGTCGCGTTACAAGGGCGTGCTGGGCATCAACATCGGCAAGAACTTCGACACCCCGGTGGAGCGTGCCGTCGATGATTACCTGATCTGCCTGGACAAGGTGTACACCGCCGCCAGCTATATCACCGTCAACGTCAGCTCGCCGAACACCCCCGGCCTGCGCAGCCTGCAGTTCGGCGATTCGCTCAAGCAGTTGCTCGATGCCCTGGCCGTGCGCCGTGAGCAGCTGGCCGCTACCCATGGCAAGCGCGTGCCGCTGGCCATCAAGATTGCCCCGGACATGAGTGACGAAGAAACCGCGCTGGTAGCCGCCGCCCTGATGGAATCGGGCATGGATGCGGTGATCGCCACCAACACCACGCTGGGTCGTGAAGGTGTCGAAGGGCTGCCGTATGGTGGCGAGGCGGGCGGCCTGTCGGGCGCGCCAGTGCTGGAGAAGAGCACCCACATCGTCAAGGTGCTGGCAGGTGAACTGGGCGGCAAACTGCCGATCATTGCTGCCGGTGGCCTTACCGAAGGCCGTCACGCTGCCGAGAAAATCGCCGCCGGGGCGAGCCTGGTGCAGATCTATTCGGGCTTCATCTACAAGGGGCCGGCACTTGTCCGCGAGGCGGTGGACGCTATCGCGGCAATGCCACGGGTTTGATCGGCAGACAAAAAAAGGGCCCCTTCAAGGGGCCCCTGGGCCTTCGCCCGCCGCCCGGATGGGGCGTGCATGGTAAATCGAATTCAGTGTCCTCGATCAGCCAACGGCGTGATTTTCGTTGAGTCTATGGATACCAGCGGTGCCAGTCATTCCGTCCCAGTTATCACCGCGACCTTCGCGCCAGCCGTTGATCCAGGCTTGGCGAACAGAAGGAAGATTGAAGGGGCAAAGTTCGCGGGATTTGCCGGTGACCCCATATTGGTAGCCACGTGAATATGCTCTTTCCAACGGATCACGCTTAAGTCTTCTCATAGGGTGTTGCCCTCACTTGTTGACTGTAATGTCCCGTCGGCCTCTCTGAGGCCGGGCAGAGTCTTTCTGCCGGTTTGCGCTCGCTGCCGGCGTGGCGAGCTGAAAGTGCCGCCTCGTTGCGAAGCGGCCTGAGACCAGTTCTAACGAATGCGAGTCACGGTGTGAATGATCGATTTGTCATAAGCACGTAACCTTTCATAGGGTCAGGGGATAAGTAAATAAATGCGACTTAACCTTATTTGAGGTTTGGCCCGCTATGATCGGGGTTTGCTGATGATTGACGTCATTTCGCCAGCGTCTCTGGCGGGTGGCAGAAATAATTTGAAATGCGACGAAGGGTCACACAGGCCCCGGCATCGCCAGAATTTTTTGTACTGCCTGATGATCTAAGCTGTCTTTGCCACTGGGCCGAGCGCAGATCGGTCAGGCGGCCCGGCCCTTCGCGGCACGCTTATGTGCCGAAAAGGGCCACCCGCACGCCTGCTGGAAAGGCATGCGGGCAAACATCGCGGGGCGATGCGTCGCCTCGTCAGTCAAATAGCCCAAGGCTCTGGAATACTCATGTCGGACCGTTTCGAACTCTACCTCACCTGCCCTAAAGGCCTTGAAAGCCTGCTTGCCGAGGAGGCCAAGGGCCTTGGCCTTGACGAGGTGCGTGAGCACACCTCGGCCATCCGCGGCGCCGCCGACATGGAAACCGCCTACCGCCTGTGCGTATGGTCGCGCCTGGCCAACCGGGTGCTGCTGGTGCTCAAGCGCTTCTCCATGAAGAACGCCGACGACCTTTACGACGGCGTGAACGCGGTTGACTGGGCCGACCACCTGGCAGCCGACGGCACCCTGGCGGTGGAATTCAGCGGCCATGGCTCGGGCATCGACAACACGCACTTCGGTGCGCTGAAGGTCAAGGACGCCATCGTCGACAAGCTGCGCAACCGCGAAGGCCTGCGCCCGTCGGTGGAAAAAATCGACCCGGACGTGCGTGTGCACCTGCGCCTGGACCGTGGTGAGGCCATCCTTTCCCTCGACCTGTCCGGCCACAGCCTGCACCAGCGTGGCTACCGCCTGCAGCAAGGGGCTGCGCCGCTGAAGGAAAACCTGGCGGCGGCGGTGCTGATCCGCTCGGGCTGGCCGCGCATTGCCGCCGAAGGTGGCGCGCTGGCCGACCCGATGTGCGGTGTGGGCACCTTCCTGGTCGAAGCGGCGATGATCGCCGCCGATATCGCGCCCAACCTCAAGCGTGAGCGTTGGGGCTTCAGTGCCTGGCTCGGCCACGTGCCGGCGCTGTGGCGCAAGGTGCACGACGAGGCGCAGGCGCGGGCGCAGGCCGGCCTGGCCAAGCCACCGCTGTGGATCCGTGGCTACGAGGCCGACCCGCGGCTGATCCAGCCGGGCCGCAATAACGTCGAGCGTGCCGGGCTGGGCGACTGGGTGAAGATCTATCAGGGCGAGGTCAGCACCTTCGAACCACGCCCGGACCAGAACCAGAAAGGCCTGGTCATCAGCAACCCACCCTATGGCGAGCGCCTGGGTGACGAAGCCAGCTTGCTGTACCTCTATCAGAACCTGGGCGAGCGCCTGCGTCAGGCGTGCATGGGCTGGGAGGCGGCGGTGTTCACCGGCGCGCCGCAGCTGGGCAAGCGCATGGGTATTCGCAGCCACAAGCAGTACGCGTTCTGGAACGGCGCCTTGCCGTGCAAGCTGCTGCTGTTCAAGGTGCAGCCTGACCAGTTCGTGACGGGCGAGCGCCGCGAGGCACAGCCCGAAAGCGCGCAAGTCCGCGAACAGGCACCGTCGGTAGCCAGCGAGCCGGCGCGCCTGTCGGAAGGGGCGCAGATGTTTGCCAACCGTCTGCAGAAGAACCTCAAGCAACTGGGCAAGTGGGCTCGTCGCGAGCAGGTGGACTGCTACCGCCTGTACGATGCCGACATGCCCGAGTACGCCCTGGCAGTCGACCTGTACCACGACTGGGTGCATGTGCAGGAATACGCTGCGCCACGTTCGATCGACCCGGACAAGGCCCAATCGCGCCTGCTCGATGCCTTGGCGGCGATCCCTCAGGCACTGGGCATTTCGCCGCAGCGCGTGGTGCTCAAGCGCCGCGAGCGGCAGAGTGGTACCCGCCAGTACGAGCGCCAGGCCACCGAGGGCCGCTTCCAGGAAGTGAACGAAGGTGGCGTCAAGCTGCTGGTCAACCTCACCGACTACCTCGACACCGGTCTGTTCCTGGACCACCGTCCGATGCGCATGCGCATCCAGCGCGAGGCTGCCGGCAAGCGTTTCTTGAACCTGTTCTGCTACACCGCTACGGCGTCGGTGCATGCAGCCAAGGGCGGGGCGCGCAGCACCACCAGTGTCGACCTGTCGAAAACCTACCTCGACTGGGCGCGTC
This sequence comes from Pseudomonas sp. PvP089, assembly GCF_017875165.1. Lineage (NCBI taxonomy): Bacteria > Pseudomonadati > Pseudomonadota > Gammaproteobacteria > Pseudomonadales > Pseudomonadaceae > Pseudomonas > Pseudomonas sp. PvP089. The sequence goes on along the minus strand of NZ_JAGGME010000001.1, from coordinate 4,614,291 downwards.
GCAACCTGGCGCTCAATGGCTTCTCCGAGCGCAACCGCCTGGAGCAGGGTGATGTGATGGCCTGGCTGGAAAGCAACCGCGACAGCTACGACCTGATCTTCATCGACCCGCCAACCTTCTCCAACTCCAAGCGTATGGAAGGCGTGTTCGATGTGCAGCGTGACCACGTGCAACTGCTGGACCTGGCCATGGCTCGGCTGGCGCCGGAGGGGGTGTTGTATTTCTCCAACAACTTCCGCAAGTTCCAGCTCGACGAGCACCTGATGGCACGCTATGCCGTGGAGGAAATCACCGCCCAGACCCTGGACCCGGACTTTGCCCGTAACAACCGCATCCACCGCGCCTGGCGTCTGCAATTGCGTTGAGCCGACGAGGTACGTTGCGCGGCTGATGGCCAATAGCTATAAATGAGGGCAGGGCAAGCTAATCCGCAGGACGCTGACGTGACGAGATGGGTGTATGTCAAAGTGTGGCGTGCGTGCGCGGTTATCTGGCCTGTGCACAGAAGCGGTGTCCGCCTGGGCGGTGGCGCTGGTGGTTTTGGTGGCGGGCGGCCTGTTGACGGCCGCCTTGGCGCTTGCCGCGCAGGGTGTCTACAAGCAGCAGTTGCGCCAGCGTTTCGAGTTGCTGGCCAGCGAGCGCTTCAGCCGCATTGCTGAACGCTTCGATGAACAGCAGCAGCGGCTGGACGGCCTGCGGCGGTTCTTCGGCTTTTCCAACACAGTCACCTCACTTGAATTTGACGGTTACACCAGGCCGTTGCTGCAGCGCACGCTGGCCTACGCCTGGGCGCCCCGCGTCGAAGTTGCGCAACGCGCCGAGTTCGAGCGCCATGCGCGTGAGCATTCGGGCCCGGGCTATGTAATCCGTGATCAGGACGCGCAAGGCCAGTGGCGCCCCGCGCCACAGCGCGACCATTACTTCCCTGTGCTGTATACCCAATCGGGTGAAATGCCCGGGCTGCCGTATGGGCTGGATCTTGCCGGCCAAGGTGCGGCCCAGGCCGCGCTGGCGCGCGCACTCGGGCCTGGCAGCATGGCGGTGTCAGAACCCCTGGCCTTGTACGATATTCCTTCGTACGCGCGTGGTCTGCTGCTGGTGGCGCCGGTGTTTTCCGACGCAAACGAGCATGGCGCAGCAGCAGGCTACGTCATGGCCTTGCTGAGCATGCGCGAGCTGGTGAGCGATGGGCGGCCAGTGGCGACGGATGACAACCTGGTGGTGCGTATCGTTGATCCGTCCGGCTTGCAAGGGCCGGAAGTGATGTTCGACTCGCTGAACCAGGCAGCCCCCTTGTCGCTGGCCAGCAACCAAGTGTTGCAGCTGGCCGACCATCGCTTTGAGTTGAGCATCCTGCCGAGCCTGGCCTTCTTGCAGGCTAATCGTTCGTCAGCTGTGCTGGCAGTCGTTCTACTGGGCGGGTTGTTGAGCCTGCTGCTCAGCGCCTTGCTGTACAACCTGTTCAGCCAGCGCCAGCGCGCCCTGGCCCTGGTCGAGCAGCGCACCGCCGAACTGCGGGTCAGCGAGCAGTCGCTGCGAGGTACCCACAACCAGTTGCGCAGCGTGCTGGATGCGGCCACCCAGGTGGCGATCATTGCCACCAACCTCAAGGGTGTAGTGAGTACGTTCAATGCCGGTGCAGAGCGTATGCTCGGTTATCCGGCCAGCGAGGCGATCGGCCAGCTTCGCCTTGACCACCTGGTGCTGCCTGAAGAACTGAGCCAGCGGGCTCAGGCGCTGAGCCTGCGCTATGGCCGCACGATCGCCGGTGGTCAGGCCATGTTCGCCGAAACGGTTCAAGCGCAGGGTGCCGAGCCTGGGGAGTGGACATTGTTGCGCGCCGATGGCAGTCAGCTGGTGGCCAACATGCTGGTTACCGCCATGCTGGATGAACAGGGTTTGTGGGTGGGCTATCTGGCCATCTGCATTGATGTCACAGAGCGGCGTCGGGTGCATGAGGCGCTGGCGGCGCGTGACCGACTGCTGGAAAAGCTCAGCGCCGAGGTGCCGGGCGGTATCTACCAGTATCGCCTCGATGCCAATGGTCATTCGTGCTTTCCCTATGCCAGCCAAGGGCTGTACGACATCTATGAAGTCGACCTGCAGCAGCTGCGCGAGGATGCCACGCTGGTGTTCGAGCGTATCCACCCCGACGACCTGGACCGCGTGCGCCGCTCGGTGCGTTATTCGGCCGAGCACCTGGCGCCCTGGCGCGAGGAATACCGGGTATGCCTGCCGCGTGCCGGGCTACGCTGGGTGCGTGGCGAAGCGACGCCAGAGGTGGGTGAGCAAGGCTGCACGCTGTGGCATGGCTACCTGACGGATATCTCCGACCTCAAGGGCGTGGAGGAGGAATTGAGGGCGTTGTCGGTGACCGATTCGCTGACGGGCATCCATAACCGCCGCTACTTTCAGGAGCGGCTCAAGGTTGAGCTGGAACGCGCCCAGCGCGAAGGCTTGGCGCTGGCCGTGATCATGCTCGACATCGATCACTTCAAATGCATCAACGACCGCTTCGGCCATGCCATGGGCGATCGCGTGCTGCGCAGCTTGTGCCAGCGTATCGGCCAGCGTTTGCGGCGTACTGATGTGTTCTGCCGGCTGGGCGGGGAAGAATTCATGGTGCTGTGCCCGGGCAGTGATGCTGAGCAGGCGCGGTTGTTAGCGCTTGAGTTATGGCAAGGGGTGCGCACGTTGCCGGTGGAAGGCGTGGGCCAGGTGACCGCGAGTTTTGGTGTGGCTGGCTGGCGGCCGGGGGAGGGTGCCGATGCCTTGCTGCTACGGGCTGATGCGGGTGTTTACATCGCGAAACAGGCCGGGCGGGACCGGGTGGAGGGGGAGTCGGCCTGTTAGCTGCCAGCTGTCTGTGCCGGCCCTTTCGCGGCTAAAGCCGCTCCCACAGTGATCGCGCAAACTGTCACAGTTTGCGCAAGACACTTGCTCTCAGTCGCGAAAGGGCCGGTACGGACCAGCCAATCAGTTGGCCGCTGTGCTGCCGGCCAGCTTCGGCTGGCGGTACAGGTCCAGCAGGACCTGGTCGAGCACCTGCGAAGCACCCCACGGTTTCGGGTCGTTGAGAATCGCCGCCACCGCCCAGGTATGGCCGTTGCTGTCGCGGCTGAAGCCGGCAATTGCCCGCACGGTATTCAGCGTGCCGGTCTTGATGTGGCCTTCACCGGTCATGGCAGTGCGCTTCAGGCGCTTGCGCATGGTGCCGTCCATGCCCACCAGCGGCATGGAGCTCATGAATTCGGCAGCGTAGGGGCTCTTCCAGGCGGCCTGCAGCATCTGGGCCATCTCCCGGGTGCTGACCCGCTCGGCACGCGACAGGCCAGAGCCGTTCTCCATGACCAGATGCGGCGCGGTAATGCCCTTTTTTGCCAGCCACTGGCGCACCACGCGCTGGGCGGCGCGGGCATCGTCCCCATCGGCATCGGTGCGGAACTGCGCGCCAAGGCTCAGGAACAGCTGCTGGGCCATGGTGTTGTTGCTGTACTTGTTGATGTCACGGATCACTTCCACCAGGTCTGGCGAGAAGGCGCGGGCCAGCAGGCGAGCACTCTTGGGTACATTCTCGATGCGGTCGCCACCCTGGATACTGCCACCCAGCTCGTTCCAGATGGCGCGCACGGCACCGGCGGCGTAGGTGGCGTGATCGAGCAGCGACAGGTAGGTCTGCGAGTTGCAGCCGTCACCCAGCTGGCCGCTGACGGTGACGCTGATGCCATCGGCCTGTGGCACCGGGTTGTAGCGCACATCGCCTGTGCACTGCTTCGAAGCCACCGCCTTGACCTGGTTGTCGATGCGGATGCTGGCAATCGGTGGCTCGACCGCAACGGTCACCTTGCCGCCATCGTTGCGGGCCACGAAGCGCAGCGCCTTGAGGTTGACCAGCAGCGAATCGGGCTTGACCAGGAACGGCTTGTTTTCATCGCCGCCGTCATCGTTGAACTGCGGCAGGTTGGGCTGCACGAAGTGGCTGCGGTCCAGCACCAGGTCACCGGTGATGGTGCGCACGCCATTGGCGCGCAGGTCACGCATCAGCAGCCACAGCTTTTCCATGTTCAGTTTCGGGTCGCCGCCACCTTTAAGGTACAGGTTACCGTTGAGCACGCCATTGCTCAGGGTACCGTCGGTATAAAACTCGGTTTTCCACTGGAAGGTCGGGCCGAGCAGTTCGAGGGCCGCGTAGGTGGTGACCAGTTTCATGGTCGAGGCCGGGTTCACCGACACATCGGCATTGAACACGGTGGGCGTGCCGGGGCCGTCCAGCGGCAGCATGACCAGCGACAGGGCCGTGTCCTGCAGCTTGTTGGCCTTGAGCGCCTGCTGCACTTTGGCGGGCAGGGTGGTATTGACGGTGGCGGCCTGGCTGGGCAATGCGAGTGGCAACAGCAGGCTTGCCAGAATGAGGGGACGAAGCGTTTTGATCATAATGGATAAATACCCTGCGGCGAGGGAAAAGGGCATTGGGGCTGTAAGAGATGATGGCCCCACGACGAAAGAGTACGCATTATGCCCCAAGCGTAGCGACGATGCGCCACGTTCGACGGAAAAGCACCGCCAATAAAAAAGGCCACCACAAGGGCAGCCTTTTCAGCGATCAAGCCAGGCAGGGATCACTCAGCCTTGTTGATCGGCTTTTCCGGGTACCAGGCGTCCAGCAGCGGGCTGACTTCGATCTTGGTCAGTTCGCTACGGCCCTTGAGCCAGGTTTCAACGGCAGCACGCTGTTCTTCGCTGACCGATCCGCGTTTGACCGAGCACACCAGGCCGTAATCGTCACCGCCTACATAGTCCAGGCCGTTGGCGTCCATCGCTTCTTCCAGGAACGCATCGAGGAAAGCATCGATTGCCTGGTCATCCAGATCTTCCTTGAATTCCAGGTTCAGCTCGAAGCCCAATTCCTGAAACTCGTCGACACACAGCTTTTTGCGCAGACGACGGGAGCGGTTTGTGGCCATGAAACAATCCTCTTAGGTAATAACGCCGCGCAGTCTACCAGTTAACACGTGGGGCTGCCTGCCTGAGTGCATGCGCCGGTAGTCAGTTCGTTGGCCAACGCCCGTTCCACACGGCACATGTGCCGCGCCAGTGCCTGACGGCGCAAGCGCAACTGGGGGGTAGGCAAGCCGCGGGCCTCCAGGGCTTCGCAGGCCGCCATCAGGTCGTGGGCTTCCAGCATGCGCGCGGCACTCAGCACCTTGTGGGCCTGCTCGGCAATGGCCTCGCTGTCTTGCTCCGGGTGCAGCGCCATCAAGCTGGCCCGGTCGGCCTGCAGGCTTTGCTGCAAGGTCAGCAGGAAGCGCTGGCGGTCGTCGGGGTCATGCCCGATCACTGCAGCCAGGCCTTCCAGGTGGTACAGCTTGCGCCGGGGCTTTTGCTGGCGGCGCGGGCGAATGCCCGCCAGGCGCTGGCTGAGGGTGCCCAGGCTGATCGGCTTGAGCAGGCAGTCGTCCATACCGGCGCTCAGGCACTGGCGGCGCACCTCTGGCTGTGCGTTGGCGGTGTAGCCGAGAATGGTGCAGCGCTGCCGCTTGCCATGGCGTTCTTCGGCACGGACGGCGGTCGCCAGTTGGTATCCGTTCATGTGCGGCATGTTGCAGTCGAGCACCAGCACATCGAAGTCGCCTGCGCGCCAGGTGGCCAGGCCTTCACGGCCATCGCGGGCGCTGGCGTGCGGCAGGCCCAGGTAGCCGAGCTGCTGCGCCATCAGCTGCAGATTGGCCGGGTGGTCATCGATCACCAGCACATTCAGCCGCGGGTCAGGCACCTCGAGGTGTTCGAAGGGCGGCGCTGAATGCGGGGCGGCGTCAATGCGCTGCAGCGGCATTTTCAGGCGCACCTGGGTGCCAACATCTTCCAGGCTCTTGATGGTCAGGCTGCCGCCCATCATTTCGCACAGGCTGCGGCAGATGGCCAGGCCCAGCCCGGTACCCGCGCGGGCGCCCTGGCTATGCGGGTTGGCCTGTATGAACGGATTGAACAGGCGCTGCAGGTCGTCGGCATGGATGCCGATGCCGCTGTCGCGCACTTCCAGCTCCAGCACTGCGGGCAGGGTGCTGCCGTCATCCAGCAGCCCTACGCAGATGCGAACCTGGCCATGCTCGGTGAACTTGATGGCGTTGCTTACCAGGTTGGACAGCACTTGTTTGAAACGCAGCGGGTCGAGCAGTGCGTGGCAACGCGCGGCGGGTGCAATCATCACCTCCAGGGCAAGGCCTTTCTGGCGTGCCTGCCCCTCGAAAATGCGCCCTACCGATTCGACCAGGGCCGCAAGGTCGACGGCTTCCGGTGCCAGGGACAAGTGCCCGGATTCGATACGCGCGATATCGAGAATATCGCCGATCAGACCCAGCAGGTCTTTGGCTGAGTGGTGGGCCAGTTCCAGTGCGCTGCGGTCCACCTGGCCCTGGTCGGCGCGTTTGACTGCCAGTTCGAGCATGCCGATGACGGCGTTCATCGGGGTGCGGATCTCATGGCTGATGGTGGCCAGGAAGGTGCTCTTTGCGCGGTTGGCGTCGTCGGCCTGCTGCTTGGCCTGACGCAACTCCATGACCAACTGGCGGCGTTCGCTGATGTCGATCCAGCCGCCGATGATGCCCTGTACTTCGCCCAGTGAGTCACGGTACGGCAGTATCCAGTGATAGATGGTCATTTCGCGGCCCTTGATCCGCAGTGGCCGGTCCATGATCAACGGCGAGCCTGCGGCCATGACTTTCAGATAGTCGGCCTGGATCTGCCGTGTCTGCTCGCTGTCGGCAAACAGGCTGGCGTCCAGCCGTTTGCCGATGACCTCGTCGGAGCGGGCCTGCACGGCTTCCAGATAGCTGTAGTTACAGCTTTGCAGGCACCCCTCGCGGTCACGCACGTACATGGGGTGGGGCGTGCCGTTGAGCAGGGCGCGCATGAACGCCAGTTGGTCGTTCAGTGCGCGTTCGGCGGTTTGGCGCTGGCGAATCTGCAAGCGCAAGCGGGCGTTCCAGAGCAAGGCCAGCAACAGCAGCGCGACCATGCCCAGCACCACTTGTAGCGCAAGCTGGCTGTAGTCTTTGCCACTGCCATCGTCGTGCTGCCCGAAGCCGCGCCAGCGGTTGTTGATCACCCCCAGCTCTTCGGGCGAGATGCTCAGTAGCGCCTTGTCGAGGATCGACTGCATCGCCTGTGACGGGGTGCTGGTGGCCATGGCGAAGTTGGCAGGCTCGCTGCCGACCGTGGTGCGGATGACCAGCCCAGGGTTGCTGGCCAAGGCATGGTTGGCGTCGATCAACGTGGTGATCACCGCATCGACGGCACCGCTGTTGAGCAAGGCCATGGAATAGTACGCGCTCTCGGTCTCGACCCAGCCGATTTTCGGATAGTGCCGGGACAACAGGGTGTCCATGGCGCTGTAGCGGGTAATGGCCACGCGATGCCCCTGCAACTGCTCCAGCGTGCTCATGCCCTTGTCATCCTTGCGGCCGACCAGCACGAAGGCGCTCTCCAGGTAGGCCCGGCTGACCTGCAGGTCGTCTTTGGTCACCCCGCCAGTGGCCAGTGCGGCAATCACATCGGCGCGGCCATCCTTGAGGCGGGCGATCATGTCGGCAATGCCGCTTGCACGCTGCACGTCAAAACGCAAACCGGTGCGCAGGCTGATGAGCTCCAGCAGGTCGGCTGTGATGCCGCGAAAATGCCCTGAGCCATCGAAATAGGATAGCGGCGCAGCCGTATCATCGATCGTTACGCGCATCACCGGGTGATCTTGCAGCCACTGTTCCTCGGCATCGGTCAGTTGCAGCTTGCGGTCAGTCAGCAGCAGGTCGCTGCCGGCGCTCCAGCGTTTGAAGATGCTGGCACGCAGTGCCGCAGGCTGGCTGTCCAGTGTGGTGTTCACCAGCGCCAGCAGTTGCGTGTCTTGCTGGCGCAAGGCAAAGCCGAAGCCGATGGCTTCGTGCTGGCCGAAATTGGCCATGCGCAGGCGTGGCAGGTGGCCGCGGTTAAGCAGGTAGTGGGTGGAGATGGTGTCGCCGATGTATACGTCGGCCTGGCCGAACGCCACGGCGTTCAAGGCTTGGCTGGAGGAGCCAAAGGCCAGTAGCTCGGCCATGGGGTAGGTGCGGCGTACCTCCTGCTTGGGCAGGTAATGGTAAAGCATGCCGAGGCGCAGGCCGGTCAGGTCCGCGTCCAGCGCCCGGGTTTCGTCTTCGCGTGTTACCAGCACCGGTTGGTCAACGGCATACGGATGCGACAGCGCCAGGCCGTCGCTGGCCGCTTCGTAGCCATTGGCGGTGCCAAGCAGGTCGATATCGCCATGCCTGAGCGCCTCCACTGCCGCCTGCCGGCTGGAGAAACGCAGCACCCGCACGGGTAACTGCAGGGCCGTGCCGATCAGGCTCGCGTACTCGGCGGTGAGGCCCTGGTAGTCGCGGCCGCCACTGGTGATGTCGAACGGTGGGTAATCCGGAGCCGACGTGCCCAGTACCAGTTCCTGACGGCTTTCGAGCCATCGCCGTTGTTCGGCCGTGAGCATGGGGCGGGTCGGCTTGGCTGATGACCGAGCCAGTAACGTATAGGATGAGGCCTCTTGATAGGTGGCCTGCACGACGCCGCTGAACAGGAGCAGGGCGAACAGCAGGCGAGCGAAAGGGCGCGGCATGACCATCCTCAGACCAGCGCGTTGCGTTTGGCAATTTCGATCAGGTCAACCAGTGTGTTGACCTGAAGTTTGTGCATGAGGCGCTTCTTGTAGGTGCTGACAGTCTTGCTGCTGAGGAACATGCCCTTGGCAATTTCCTTGTTGCTGCGGCCTTGGGCGAAGAGTTGCAGTACCATCAGTTCGCGGTCATTTACCTGCCTGAAGAGTTTCAGCTCGGCATCGGCTGTCTGGTCATGCTTTATTGCCTGGCTGGGGAAATAGTTGTAACCGGCCAGGACCGCCTTGATTGCACTGAGCAGTTCGCTCAGGTCTTCCTGCTTGCACACATAGCCTGCGGCGCCGGAGTGCATGCAACGTACGGCAAACAATGCGGGAGACTGCGCGGTCAATACCAGAACCTTCAATGGCAGGGCCATGGCCTGGAAGCGGGAAAGCACCTCCAGCCCGTCTAGCTTGGGGATGCTGATGTCGAGGATGACCAGGTCAGGGGCGGCTTCACGAATCATCTGCATGGCGTCCACGCCGTTGTCCGACTCGCCGACAATCTTGTAGTTCTGGTTTTCCAGCAGCATACGGACGGCCAGGCGGATGACAGGATGATCGTCGACAATAAATATGGAATGCATGTTCAACTTCCCTGCGGGCGATTGAGGGGGATAATCGGCACCTTATCGCAGTTGGAAGTCGTCAGACATGCGAGGAAGGGCGATTCGCCCTTTATGGGAAATGGCTTACAAGATAAAACAAAACGGGCTACGAATTTTGTGTGTTTGACCCAATGTCAAAGCGTGATTGGTAACTTTTCGTGCACTTTTACTCGGGCTGTTTAATTTGCCGTCAGTATATGTAGGAAGTTTCCTGCAATATGCGGTGCAGCACTGGCTCAAGGACCGTGGCTGCACCGGCGTGCTTCAGGTGGGGCTGGAGCGCCCGGTCATTTCCCGAGCCATTTCGCTGGCATAGCTGTCGGTCATCCCGGCGATGAAGTCGATCATGCGCAGGAAGGCACTGTGCAGCGAGGCACGTGGGTCCGGAGCATTGTTGCCGATCAGGTCCAGTACCCGGCGGCTCTTGAACGAGGGGGTGCGCCCACCGTGCTGTTCGAGCGCTGCGCCACAGAAGGTATTGAGCAAAATCTCCAAGGTGGTATAGGCACCAATTTCGTGCAGGGTTTTGCGCTTGTCCTGGAAGATCTTGTTGCGTGCCATGTCCTTGGCCTGCAGCACGCAGCGCTTGGCCGGGCCGTGCATGTGCTCTACCAGGTCGCCTGCCAGGTGCCCGGCCAGCAATGCCTGCTGCTGCTCGACGAACGCGTGGGCGGCAGCGTTGGTCAGGTGTTCGATAGCCTTGCCACGCAGAATCGCCAGTTTGCGCCGGCGGGAATCACGGGGGCCGAGCTGGCGGTAGGTTTCTGGCAGGTCTTCACCGACCAGGTCAAGCAGCAGGGCTTCGACTTCAGCGTATTCGAGCAACTCCATTTCCAGGCCGTCTTCCAGGTCGATCAGCGCATAGCAGATGTCATCGGCAGCCTCCATCAGGTAAACCAGCGGGTGGCGCGCCCAGCGCTGTTCTTCCAGTTGCGGCATGCCGAGCTTGCGGGCGATCTGCTCGAGCAGGGGCAGTTCGCTCTGGTAGCTGCCGAACTTGTGCTTCTTGTAGCCCAAGGCGTCGGCGTGGCGCGCGCTCCAGGGGTACTTCAGGTAAGTGCCGAGGGTGGCATACGTCAGCCGGGTACCGCCGTCGAACTGGTGATACTCCAGCTGGGTGAGCACACGAAAGCCTTGGGCATTGCCCTCGAAATTCAGAAAATCGGCCCGCTGGTCGTCGCTCATGTCATCCAGCCATCCACGCCCGGCTGCCTGCTGGAACCAGTGGCGGATGGCGTCCTCGCCGGAGTGGCCGAAGGGTGGGTTGCCGATGTCGTGGGCCAGGCACGCTGACTGCACGATCATCCCCAGGTCGCTGGGGGCGCACCAGTCGGGCAGGTTGTCGCGCAGTGTTTCGCCGACGCGCATGCCCAGGGAGCGACCGACACAACTGACTTCCAGTGAGTGGGTCAGGCGTGTGTGGATGTGGTCGTTGCTGGAAACCGGGTGTACCTGGGTCTTGCGCCCAAGGCGGCGAAAGGCACCAGAGAAGATGATGCGGTCATGGTCTTTGTGGAAGGGGCTGCGCCCGAGTTCATCGGCGCTATAAAGGGCTTTGCCCAGGCGTTCGCGGGTGAGCAGGGTGTGCCAGTCCAAGGCGCATTCTCCTGTGGATCGAAGGAAGCAGCATATCCTGCCGGAGCAGCCTTGTGCTGCGAAGAGGCCTGTTTGAGCGATACACGGGTATCGCCGGGCCGGGCTCTTCGCAGCACAAGGCTGCTCCTACAAAGGAATGTGCAGTGTTCAGGGGCGGCGGTTGCCTTGCAGGTACAGGCGCACCAGCGGCAGCAGGCTGCTGCCCAGGCGCACCAGCCGTGCCAGGTTACCGCTGCGCACGCCCTTGCCAGTGAGGAAGCCCAGCGCCACCACGGCACCAATCCCCCATAAAGGCGCATGCTTGATCCCCAACCCTGCGTGCAGCGAGCTGCCCATTCCGCGCACGCGGCGCAGCGGCTCCATTAGTTGCCCGGACTCATGGCGGATTTCCTGGCGGTGCATCTCCATGCGCAGGCGCAGCAGTGCTTTGCGCAGTTCGCGCGGGTTACGGGTGTTTGGCAGTTGGGGCAGGCTCATGGCAACAGGCGCTCCCGGTCCTTGGCGAGTTCTTCAAGGGTGGCCCCGAATGGCGACGATTCGTCGAACACCGCTGCCTTCAGGCGCAACCCGCAGTACAGCGCGGCAAAGCCATAGAACACGCACAGGCCGATGATGCCGGCCAGGCGATAGCTGTCCCACAGGAGCACCAGTAACAACCCGGAAAGGGCTGTCAGCAGCAGCAGGGCGAACACCAGGGCCAGGCCTGCGAACAGCAGCAACCGCAGGGTGCGGCCCTTTTGCTCCTGCAATTCGATGCCAAGCAGTTCGATGTGGCTGTGCAGCAGCCCCAGCGCAGCTGCGCCCAGGCGCTTGCCCGAGGCGCTGGCGCCGTTGGCGTCATTCTCCATGGGAACCCCTCAGCGCCGGTTGGCCAGCAGGCCGATCAACAGGCCGACGCCGGCGGCGATGCCGATTGCCTGCCACGGGTTTTCCTGCACGTACTGCTCGGCGCTGCCCAGCGCGGCCTGGCCGCGCTGGCGCACGGAGTCCTGGGTCAGTTGCAGGGTTTCGCGAGCCTGGGTCAGGCGGTCGTGAATCTGTTCGCGCAATTCGTCGGCCTGGTCGCCGGCCAGGTTGGCAGTGTCGGCCAGCAACCTCTCGGTGTCGCGTACCAACGCCTGGAAGTCAGCCATCAGTATCTCTTGTGCAGTCTTTGCCGATTTGCTGGCCATGGGCCTCTCCCTGTCGATGAGTGTTGGTAGTTCGAGTAATAGCACGCGCGGAAGGTTCAAGTGCCGGTGCTGGTATGGGCCTTGCTAAGTCATTGCCACGTTGCGGGGCGTGGCTGGCAGCGATTGCGCCGATTCAGGGCGTCAGCGCAGCGTGTACCGATAAACCTTAACCCAATCCACGACAAACCCAAGAAAAAACCACGCAGGCTCCGACCCGCTCACCGAAACAGGGCAGGGGGCTGGCACCGATTCGGTGCAGGGATGCAGGTTCTTGAACTGTCCTGGTGCCTTTTTTAGCAGGCCTGCCTATTTCATGGAAAACATGCACAGCGCAATGGACTCCCTCGTCCACGGTTCCAACACTCTGTTCATTCTCATGGGCGCCATCCTGGTGCTGGCGATGCATGCCGGCTTCGCCTTCCTTGAAGTGGGCACGGTACGCCACAAGAACCAGGTCAACGCCTTGTCGAAGATCCTCAGCGACTTTGCCATCTCGGCACTGGTGTATTTCTTCATTGGTTACGGGATAGCCTATGGTGTCCATTTCTTCCAGCCGGCAGCGGCGCTGGCCGTTGACCATGGTTATTCGCTGGTCAAGTGCTTCTTTCTGCTGACGTTCGCTGCGGCGATCCCGGCGATCATCTCCGGGGGCATCGCCGAGCGCGCGCGCTTCGTGCCGCAGTTGTGTGCCACGGCGTTGATCGTGGCGTTTATCTACCCGTTCTTCGAGGGGGTGGTGTGGAATGGCAACCTGGGGCTGCAAGCCTGGTTGCAGGCCCGCTTCGGCGCGCCTTTCCACGATTTTGCAGGCTCGGTGGTGGTGCACGCCATGGGCGGCTGGCTAGCCCTGGCGGCGGTATTGCTGCTGGGCGCGCGGCGTGGGCGCTACCGGGACGGCCGTTTGGTGGCGTTTGCGCCGTCGAGCATTCCGTTCCTGGCGTTGGGGTCGTGGATTCTGATCATCGGCTGGTTCGGCTTCAACGTGATGAGTGCACAGACGCTGCAAGGCGTCAGCGGCCTGGTGGCGATCAACTCGCTCATGGCCATGGTCGGTGGCACCCTGTCGGCCTTGCTGGCCGGGCGTAACGACCCGGGCTTCCTGCACAACGGGCCGCTGGCCGGCCTGGTGGCGATCTGCGCCGGCTCCGACCTGATGCACCCGATTGGCGCACTGGCCACCGGACTGGTGGCTGGCGCGTTGTTCGTCTGGACCTTCACTGCAGCGCAAAACCGCTGGAAGATCGACGACGTGCTGGGCGTGTGGCCACTGCACGGCCTGTGCGGCGTGTGGGGTGGCATTGCCTGCGGCGTCTTTGGCCAGACGGCACTGGGCGGCATGGGTGGTGTCAGCCTGGCCAGCCAGCTGCTGGGCAGCCTGATGGGCGTGCTGGTGGCATTGGCCGGCGGCTTTGCCGTGTATGGCGCAATCCGTGCGCTGCATGGGCTGCGCTTGAGCCATGAGCAGGAGTTTCAGGGCGCGGACTTGTCGCTGCACCGTATCGGCGCCACCAGCCAGGATTGAGCCAGGTCAGGTGCATGACGAGTGCGAGAGACCTAGAATAGGTATCTCTGCATGCCAACCGGGACCTGAGCCATGCTGCCTGAATGCCAACTGTTCGGTACCCTCGGCTGCCACCTGTGTGAAGTGGCCGAGGCCGTGCTGATGCCTTTTGTCGATCATGGCCTGTTGGTCGAGCTGGTCGACATCGCCGAGAGTGAGGTGCTGTTCGAGCGCTATGGCCTGATCATTCCGGTGTTGCGACGCTGCGACAATGCTGCTGAGCTGCACTGGCCGTTCGATGCCGAACAGGTGGTGGCGTTCCTGGGGCAATGATGGCTGCAGAGGAGTTGCAACCCTGCTCCATGAAGGGTGAAGCGAGCTGATGATCAGGTGCCGGCGCACTGGCGCCGGTCACCTTTCCCATCATCGGAATAGTTCGCCATGTTGATCACTCCACATTTCACGCTCGATGAAATGACCGTTTCCCAGCTCGCCGCCAGGGACGGGTTCGATAACACCCCACCTCCTGATGCCCGGGCCAACCTGCAATTGCTGTGTTGTGCGCTGGAGCAGGTGCGCGCACTGTTCGGCGTGCCGATCATCGTCAGCAGCGGTTTTCGCAGCGAGAAGGTTAACCGGCTGATCGGCGGTGCCACCAACAGCCAGCATATTCAGGGGCTGGCGGCTGACTTCACGGTGATGGAAGTCAGCCCTCGGGAAACCGCTCGGCGGATCAACGAAAGTGCCGTGCCGTTCGATCAACTCATCCTGGAGTTCGACAGATGGGTGCATCTTTCGGTAACCCGTGGCACCCCGCGCAGGCAGGTTTTGACCCTGCGCAGAGGCAGCGGCTACCTGCCGGGGCTGCAATGAACCGCATTGACGGCGGCAAGGGGATGTTCGTATGCTGTATATAAATACAGTGTCGAGGTAACGTCATGCTCAACGTCGAGCAACTCAAGTACAGCGTCAACCGCATGCCCGTGGATCGGGTGGCTGACGCCGTTCTGGAACTGCGCCTCGAAGGCCTGGTGACCGACGACCGCACGCCGTTCGGTAAAGTCCACTTCAATACCTGCTTCGCCGAGATCGAGGCCTTGTTCCAGCGTGCCGGCTATCACCGCGGGCTGGATGTGGTGGGCTACCAGGGGTTGCTCTATGCCCTGTACGACCCCGGTCGTTGGGAACCGGTGCAGGTGTTGCGCTGGCTGAAGGAACGCAGCGAGGCGATAGTCCAGGCTGGTTGAGGGCGCGGGCTTGGGCGATAATGCGCGGCCGTGAACGTTTCGAGCCCTGCCATGACCGCGCCCTTCGACCCCGCCCGCCAGCAAGCCAGCACGGTGTGCCTGCCCCCCGGTAACTGGGCGACGGTGCTCGATTGCCTGTGCGACCATTTCAAGGCCATCGACCGCGCCCAGTGGCTTGACCGTTTTGCCCGTGGCCGGGTGCTGGATGCCGAGGGGCGGGCGATTGCTGCCGAGTTACCCTACAAGCGTGGCCTGCGTTTGCACTACTTCCGCGAAGTGGCGAACGAGCGGCCGATCCCGGTGCAGGAAGTGGTACTGCACGCGGACGAACACTTGGTGGTGGCCGACAAGCCGCATTTCCTGCCGGTGACGCCGACGGGCGAGTACGTCGAGCAGACCTTGCTGCGCCGCCTGATTCGTCGCCTGGATAACCCGCATCTGGTGCCGTTGCACCGCATAGACCGGCACACCGCCGGGCTTGTGCTGTTTTCCGCCAACCCGCACAGCCGCAGCGTTTACCAACGCCTGTTCCCCGAGCGGCGCATCGACAAGCGCTACCAGGCCATTGCGGCGGCGATGCCGCAGCATGCATTTCCGCTGGTGCACAAAAGCCGCCTGGTGCATGGCGAGCCGTTTTTCCGTATGCATGAGGTGGAGGGTGAGGCCAACAGTGAAACCTTGGCCGAGGTGCTGGAAAAGAATGGGGAGCTGTGGCGCTATGGGCTGTCACCAGTGACCGGCAAGACCCATCAGTTGCGCGTGCACATGGCAGCCTTGGGGGCGGGAATCTGCAATGACCCGTTCTACCCGCAGCTGCTTACTGCAGAGGATGACTACCAACGGCCGCTGAAACTGCTGGCGCAGAGCTTGCGTTTCGAAGACCCGTTGAGCGGCGAAGAACGCTATTTCGAGAGCCGCCTGCGGCTGGACTGGTAACACAGGCCGCAGGCATACGCGGCCCTTGTGGCAGCGGGCCTGCCCGCGAACACCGGCAGGGCCGGTGCCATCCACCGCGTTGGTTTCTTCGCGGGCACGCCCGCTCCCACAGGTACGTCGCAGGCTCCAAGGTCACTAGGTTCCTGTGGGAGCGGCTTCAGCCGCGAATACCGGAGCGTCAGCGGTTGAACCGCTCCACCAGCGAATACTGGCTACCCGCTGTGCTGGTCAGCGCCTCGCTCAGCAGTGCTGAATGCTGCGCCTGTTCGGCGGTCTGGTCGGCCAGTTCGGCGATGGTGCTGATGTTGCGGCTGATCTCGTCGGCCACTGCAGTCTGCTCCTCGGTCGCAGCGGCAATCTGGGTGGCCATATCGGTGATGTTGGCCACCGCTTCGCTGATCCCCACCAATGCCTCATCAGCCTGCATCACCCGGTCGACACCTTCCTGCGCCTGACGGTGGCCGGTTTCCATGGTCAGCACGGCGTTGCTGGCAGTTTGTTGCAGCTTGGCGATCAGGCCGTGGATCTGCCCGGTGGATTCGGCAGTGCGCTGGGCCAGCTGGCGGACTTCGTCGGCCACCACGGCAAAGCCACGGCCCATCTCGCCGGCACGCGCCGCTTCAATGGCCGCGTTCAGTGCCAGCAGGTTAGTCTGGTCGGCAATGCCCTTGATCACATCGACCACGCCACCAATCTCGTCGCTGTCCTTGGCCAGTTGGGTAACCGTCTGACCGGTTTCGCCCACCGCTGCCGACAGACGCTCGATGGCCTCGCGGGTTTCCCCGGCAATCTGCCGGCCCTGGCTGGTCAGGCGGTTGGCTTCCTGGGTGGCGTCGGCCGTGCGCTGTACGTGGTTGGCCACTTCCTGCGTGGTGGCGGCCATCTGGTTGACAGCGGCGGCGACCTGCTCGGTTTCCACCCGCTGGCGCTCCAGCCCCGACGAACTCTTGTGTGCCAAGGCGTCGGACTGGCGCGCCTGGTCGCTGAGGTGTTCGGCACTGTCCTGCAAGCGGGTCAGGCAGGTTTTCATGCGGGCATCCTGGCTGAGCATGGCCATCTCCAGACGCGCCTGCACGCCACGGCTGTCGGTGTACATCTGCGCGATCAGCGGGTCGGAGGTGGTCTGTTCGGCCAGGCGCAACAGGCGTTTGAGGCCGCGCTGCTGCCAGCTCAAGCCCAGCAGGCCCAAGGGGACGGATAGCCCGGCAGCCAGGGCAAAGCCCCAGGAATGGCCCAGCCAGTTGCCGATCAGGAAGCCTACCTGGCTGATCAGGATGAACGGCAGCCAGTCCTGGAGCACCGGCAGCCACTTGTCCCTGCGAGGTACTGCGGGCTTGCCTTGGTTGATGCGTTGGTACAGGGCCTCGGCGCGGCGAATCTGCTCGGCGGTTGGCTTGACCCGCACCGACTCGAAACCGATGACCTGGTTATTGTCGTAAATCGGTGTGACGTAGGCGTTGACCCAGTAGTGGTCCCCGGACTTGCAACGGTTCTTGACGATGCCCATCCACGGCTGGCCCTGCTTGAGGGTTTGCCACATATGGGCAAACACGGCAGGCGGCACATCGGGGTGGCGTACTAGGTTGTGCGGCGCCCCGGTCAACTCCTCGCGGGTGAAACCACTGATGTCGATGAAGGCATCGTTACAGTAAGTGATCACGCCCTTGGCGTTGGTGGTGGAGATCAACCGCTGCTGGGCAGGGAAAGTCCGTTCTCTCTGGGTAATCGGCTGGTTGTTACGCATGGGTTGATAGTCCGCAGGGCTTTGGACAGGTATCGGCAAGCTAGGGGTTTTATTGAATGATTATTTAATGTGGCTGCGTTTGTTCGTCGTTGGGGCTCTGGCGCCTGTGAAATCGAGCGCCGCGCGGGCGGCGCTCGGTCTCGAGAGCGCCGCAAATCTGCAGCCGAACCTCCCAGCCTCAGCCAGCGATCATCTGTCGCAACACATAGTGCAGGATTCCGCCGGCCTTGAAGTACTCCACCTCATTCAAGGTATCGATCCGGCACAACACTTCGATCTGTTCCTGCTGCCCGTCTTCGCGGGTAATGCGCAACGGCAGACTCATGCCCGGACGTATCTGTGCACCGTTCAAGCCCAGCACATCGATCCGCTCCTTGCCGGTCAGCACCAGTTGCTTGCGGTCGTGGCCGGCCTTGAACTGCAGCGGCAGCACGCCCATGCCCACCAGGTTGGAGCGGTGAATGCGCTCGAAACTCTCCGCCAGCACCGCTTTGATGCCCAGCAGGTTTGTACCCTTGGCCGCCCAGTCGCGGCTCGAGCCGGTGCCGTATTCCTGGCCGGCGATTACCACCAGTGGGGTGCCTTCCTGCTGGTAGCGCATGGCCGCGTCGTAGATCGACAGCTTTTCGCCAGTAGGCACGTACAAGGTATTGCCGCCTTCTTCTCCGCCCAGCATTTCGTTGCGAATGCGGATGTTGGCGAAGGTGCCGCGCATCATGACTTCATGGTTGCCGCGCCGCGAACCGTATGAGTTGAAATCGCGCGGTTCCACGCCCTTTTCACGCAGGTAGCGCCCGGCAGGGCTGTCGGCCTTGATGTTGCCGGCAGGGGAGATGTGGTCGGTGGTCACCGAGTCGCCCAGCAGCGCCAGCACCCGCGCGCCTTGGATGTCGGCGATTTGTGGCGGCGGCCCGGCGATGTCGTCGAAGAACGGCGGGTGCTGAATGTAGGTTGAGTCGGCCTGCCACACATAGGTGGCAGCCTGTGGCACCTCGATGGCCTGCCACTGCGCATCGCCGGCAAACACTTCGGCGTATTCCTTGTGGAACATCGCGGTATCGACCTTGGCCACGGCCGCAGCAATTTCCTGCTGGCTGGGCCAGATATCGTGCAGGTACACCGGTTGCCCGTCCTTGCCGGTGCCCAGCGGGTCGCGGGTCAGGTCCAGGCGAACGCTGCCGGCCAGTGCGTAAGCCACTACCAACGGTGGCGAAGCCAGCCAGTTGGTTTTGACCAGTGGGTGCACGCGGCCTTCGAAGTTGCGGTTGCCCGACAGCACCGAGGCTACGGTAAGGTCGGCGCTGCCGATGGCTTTCTCGATCGCTTCGTCCAGCGGGCCCGAGTTGCCGATGCAGGTGGTGCAGCCATAGCCGACCAGGTCGAAGCCCAGTTGCTCAAGGTAGGGGGTGAGCCCGGCGGCCTTGAAATAGTCCGTGACAACCTTGGAGCCTGGTGCCAGGGAACTCTTGACCCAGGGTTTGCGTTGCAGGCCTTTTTCCACGGCCTTTTTGGCCACCAGCCCGGCAGCCATCATCACGCTGGGGTTGGAGGTGTTGGTGCACGAGGTGATCGCCGCAATTACCACGGCGCCATCGCGCAGGGTGTGAGTCTGGCCTGCATGGCTGTAATCGATCTCGCCAGCCTGGTCGGCGTTGCCCACCGCTACGCCGCCCCCGCCCTCGCTTTCCAGGCGGCCGACTTCTTTTGCCAGTGGCTTGGGCTGCAGTTCGATGAAATGGTCAAAGGCCTGACTGACCTGGCCCAGCGCCACGCGGTCCTGTGGCCGTTTCGGCCCGGCCAGGCTTGCTTCGACCTCGTGCATGTCCAGTGCGAGGCTGTCGCTGAACAGCGGCTCCTGCCCCGGCAGGCGCCACAGGCCTTGGGCCTTGCAGTACTGCTCGACCAGTTGCACTGTCGCTTCGGGGCGGCCCGACAGGCGCAGATAGTCCAGCGTCACCTGGTCAACCGGGAAGAAACCGCAGGTGGCGCCATATTCGGGCGCCATATTGGCGATGGTCGCACGGTCAGCCAAGGGCAGCTCGGCCAGGCCGTCGCCATAAAATTCGACGAACTTGCCCACCACACCCTTCTTGCGCAGCATCTGCGTCACCGTCAGTACCAGGTCGGTGGCGGTAATACCTTCGCGCAGCTTGCCGGTCAGTTTGAAGCCGATTACCTCGGGGATCAGCATCGACACGGGTTGGCCGAGCATGGCCGCCTCGGCTTCGATGCCACCGACACCCCAGCCGAGCACGCCCAGGCCATTGATCATGGTGGTGTGCGAGTCGGTACCGACAAGGGTGTCGGGGAAGGCGTAGGTGCGGCCATCGGCTTCACGGGTCCAAACCGTACGGCCCAGGTATTCAAGGTTGACCTGGTGGCAGATGCCGGTGCCCGGCGGCACTACGCGGAAGTTGTCGAAGGCGCTCTGCCCCCAGCGCAAGAAAGCATAGCGCTCGCCATTGCGCTGCATTTCGATGTCCACGTTCTCGTGGAAGGCCTGCGGCGTGCCGTAATGGTCGACCATTACCGAGTGGTCGATCACCAGGTCCACCGGTGACAACGGGTTGATCCGCTGGGGGTCGCCGCCGGCCTTGGCCATTGCCGCGCGCATGGCGGCCAGGTCGACCACGGCCGGCACACCGGTGAAGTCCTGCATCAGCACCCGCGCCGGGCGGTACTGGATCTCGCGATCAGAACGCCGCTCGCTCAGCCACTGGGCGAGGGCGCGCAAGTCGTCGCCGGTGACGGTATGGCCGTCCTCCCAGCGCAGCAGGTTTTCCAGCAGCACTTTCAGCGACATGGGCAAGCGTTGCAGGTCACCCAACTGGCGGGCGGCCTCGGTAAGGCTGAAATAATGGTAGGTCTGGTCCCCGACCTGGAGGGGCTTGAGGGTGTTCAGGCTATCGAGCGAGGGCATTGCCAACTCCTTCTGCGCCGGTGCCCGGCAAATATTAAAGGTCTGCCGGTGTCACCGCTCTGTGTCGATCCGCACGGTACGGACCTGGCTGAGTGGTCAGGTTAGACCGCTTTGCGGCCCCTGACCCTTTTCTGGACCGGCGGGGCGTGTCGCAGGTTCCGAACTTCCTTTATCATCGCCGCCCTGCCGGCGCCTGTTGCGCGCCAGCCGTAGTGGAGTGAGAGATGAATACCCTGTTCATGCATTGCCGGCCTGGTTTCGAGGGCGAGGTGTGCGCCGAAATCAGCGAACATGCTGCCCGCCTTGGCATTGCGGGCTACGCCAAAGGCAAGCCGCACAGTGCCAGCGCCGAGTTTGTCTGTACCGAAGAAGGCGGTGCCGAGCGGCTGATGGGGGCGTTGCGTTTCAGCGAGCTGATTTTCCCGCGGCAGTGGGCCCGGGGCGGTTATGTCGAGCTGCCGGAAAGTGACCGCATCAGTGTGTTGCTGGCACAGTTGGCCGAACTGCCGGTGTTTGGCAGCCTGTGGCTGGAAGTGCTGGACAGTAACGACGGCAAGGAATTGTCTACGTTCTGCCGCAAGTTCGAAGTGCCGCTGCGCAAAGCACTGGAAAAGGCCGGCCGCCTGGTTGACGATGCCAGCCGCCCACGCCTGCTGCTCACCTTCATCAGCGGCCGGCGGGTGTTTGCCGGTGTTGCCCCGGTCAACAACAGTGCGCTGTGGCCCATGGGTATTGCGCGCCTGAAATTCCCTCGCGAGGCGCCCAGCCGCTCGACCCTCAAGCTGGAGGAAGCGTGGCACCAGTTCATCCCGCGCGAGCAATGGGACCAGCGCCTGGGGGATGACATGACCGGCGTTGACCTGGGCGCCTCGCCAGGTGGCTGGACTTACCAGTTGGTGCGCCGGGGCATGCTGGTGACCGCCATCGACAACGGCCCGATGGCCGAAAGCCTGATGGACACTGGCCTGGTCCAGCACCTGATGGCTGATGGTTTTACCTGGCAGCCCAAGCAGCCGGTTGACTGGATGGTGTGCGACATCGTCGAGAAGCCGGCGCGCACCACCTCGCTGATCGAAACCTGGCTGGGGGAGGGGTTGTGCCGCGAGGCGGTGGTCAACTTGAAACTGCCGATGAAGCAGCGCTATGCCGAAGTGCGCCGGCTGCTCGACCGCATGGAGGCGACGTTCAAGGCGCGCAAGATCAGGGTGTCGATTGCCTGCAAGCAGCTGTATCACGACCGTGAGGAAGTGACTTGCCACCTGCGCCGGCTCGATCTGAAGCCGCGCTGAGCCCAGCGCGCTGTTCGCGCTCCAGCTGTAGCTCTTGTTCTAGCTCTTGCTTCGGTTTTTGCTTCTAAGCGCGCGGTAGTCCAGGCGACGCAGGTTGCGACTTCAGGAGGCCGAGCGCAGGGCTTGCGAAGGGAGGTGACGGGCATGGATGCCCGTCAAGCGCTGGGCCCCAGGATGGGGCCTGCAGCGCGGTCCTCCCGGGAGCAAGCCCGGAGCGAGGGGACCCCGGAGCGAAGCGCAGGGGCCGGATGATGGGAGCGGACGGCTTTGGTTACTTTGGCCAAGACCAAAGTAACCCGCCGGAAGGGCGGAAAGGTGACTCGGCGCCACCTGCGCGAACGAATGTCTACACTGTGTTGAGGCCCACCTCGCAAGAAGCTAAAAAGCGGATATGGCTGTTTTGGTGCATCGAACAGTCCGTTTGCGATGGTGACGCTGACTCACCTTTTCGCCCTTACGGCGAGTCACTTTTTGTCAGACGCGACAAAAAGTAACCAAAAAACGCTGCGCTCCGATCATCCGGCCCCTGCGCTGCGCTCCGGGGTCCCCTCACTCCGGCCTCGCTCCCGGGAGGATGGCGCTGCAGGCCCCATCCTGGGGCCCAGCGCTTGACGGGCATCCATGCCCGTCACCTCCCTTCGCAAGGCCTGCGTTCGGCCTCCTGAAGTCGCGAAGATCCAAGATCAAGATCAAGATCAAGATCAAGATCAAGAGCTGGGCCGGGGGGGGGGCGCAGCTGGGCATTTCTCAAGCGGTGCTTGGACCGCGTCGCGCTATGCGCGACAATGGCGATCATTTTCGGAGCCCCCCATGACCGATTTCACCCCCGACGCCATCCTCGATGCAACCGGCCTGAACTGCCCGGAACCGGTGATGATGCTGCACCAGCACGTGCGTGGCCTGGCCGCTGGCGGCCTGCTGAAGGTCATCGCCACCGACCCGTCGACCCGCCGCGACATTCCCAAGTTCTGCAACTTCCTCGGCCACGAACTGCTGCAACAGCAAGAGGACGCCGGTACTTTCTTGTACTGGATCCGCAAGAAAGCCGACTGAAGCGCTCTGGAACACGCCCGACGTTGCGCCTACACTGCGTTCCCCAGACAGGAGAGCGCCATGCTGATAGTTGCCGACGAGAACATCCCGCTGCTCGATGCCTTCTTCCAGGGTTTCGGTGAAATCCGCCGTTACCCCGGCCGAAGCCTCGATGCCGCCAGCGTCAAGGACGCCGATATCCTGCTGGTGCGCTCGGTAACCAAGGTCGACCGCCAGTTGCTCGAAGGCAGCCGTGTACGGTTTGTCGGCACCTGCACCATCGGCACCGATCACCTGGACCTGGACTACTTTGCCCAAGCCGGCATTCGCTGGAGCAGTGCGCCGGGCTGCAATGCCCGCGGTGTGGTCGATTACGTGCTAGGCAGCCTGCTGACCCTGGCCGAGCTGGATGGAGCAGCACTGCCCGAACGTGTGTACGGGGTAGTGGGTGCGGGTGAGGTGGGTGGCCGCCTGGTGCGGGTGCTGCACGGCCTGGGGTGGAAGGTGCTGGTGTGCGACCCGTTGCGCCAGGCCGCCGAGGGCGGCAACTACGTTAGCCTGGAAACCATTGTGCAACAGTGCGATGTGATCAGCCTGCATACCCCGTTGCAGCGCGGTGGCGAGCACCCGACCTGGCACCTGTTGGGCCAGGCGCAGCTCGCGCAGTTGCGCCCGGGTGCCTGGCTGATCAATGCCAGCCGAGGCCCGGTGGTGGACAACGCCGCCTTGCGCGAGCTGCTGCTGGACCGTGAAGATGTGCATGCGGTGCTGGATGTGTGGGAGGGCGAGCCACAGGTCGACCTGCAATTGGCCGACCTGTGCACCTTGGCCTCGCCGCACATTGCCGGCTACAGCCTCGACGGCCGCCAGCGTGGCACGGCGCAGATCTACCAGGCGCTGTGCCGTTTCCTGGGGGTGCATGAGCAGGTGCAGCTGGCAGACTTGCTGCCCCGACCGCCGCTGGCGCAGATCGAGCTGGATGCCAGCACTGACCCGGCTTGGGCATTGGCGACCCTGTGCCGCGCCGTGTACGACCCACGACGCGACGATGCCGACTTCCGTCGCAGCCTGAGTGATGACCCGCAGCAGCAGCGTGCGGCGTTCGACCAGTTGCGCAAACAGTACCCGCCTCGGCGCGAGATCGAAGGGCTGGCGGTGCGCTTGCGCGGAGAGTCGCCGCAGTTGGCGCAGCTGGTCAGTGCCTTGGGGGCTGAGTTGGTCTGACAAGTTGGCAATTCCCCAGGTTTTTGCAGTCCCCTGTAGGCGCGGCGTCCACCGGCTGCCAGGCAATAAAAACCCGGCGCATGCGCCGGGTTGCAAAAAATCCGCCGATTAACCTTTGCGTACGCGCTCGACCCGGCTTTCTTCCAGAGCCTTGCAGGCCTGCTGGATCATCTGCTCGGTGATAGGCACTTCGCGCCCCTTGCCGTCGATGATCGAACCGCACGCCTGTGATTGCGGGATGGTCTGGGGCTTCTGGTTGTCATTGCCATGCTGCAAGCTCATGCACTGTCTCCTCTTCAGGTTCAAGGTCAGGGTAGCCCTGCGCCGTGACTGGCCTGTGACAGCTTCTGTGTCACGGCAGCAACAGTCCAACAGAAACCCTGTGAAAGCTCCATGATCTGTTTAGACCAATGCGTTATAGCAACCTGCGTACACTCCACCGACCCGGATGAATGATAGTCTGCGGTTTCCCCGCCATTGTGGTCGCTGCCATGCCAGAATCGGTTTCTCCTCGCCAACGCCGTGCCTTGCGCCTGGCTTGGCAGTTCGTCCGTCCGTACCGCCGCCAGGTGCTACTGGCCTTGTTGGCCCTGGTGGTCACTGCCGCCATCACCCTGTCCATGGGCCAGGGCATCCGCCTGCTGGTAGACCAGGGCTTCATGACCCGCTCCGCGCACCAACTCAACCAGACCATCGGGCTGTTCCTGCTGCTGGTGCTGGCTTTGGCAGTGGGCACCTTCAGTCGTTTCTACCTGGTGTCGTGGATTGGCGAGCGCTGCGTGGCCGATATCCGCCGTGCCGTGTTCGACCACCTGATCGGCCTGCACCCCGGTTTTTTTGAAGACAACCGCAGCTCCGAGATCCAGTCGCGACTGACCTCCGACACCACCTTGCTGCAATCGGTCATCGGCTCCTCGTTGTCGATGTTCCTGCGTAACGCGCTAATGGTCATTGGCGGTGTGGTGCTGCTGTTCATCACCAACCCCAAGCTCACCAGCATCGTGGTGGTGGCCCTGCCGCTGGTGCTGGCACCGATCCTGTTGTTCGGCCGGCGGGTGCGCAGCCTGTCGCGCCAGAGCCTGGACCGGGTGGCCGATGTGGGCAGCTACGTGGCCGAGACCTTGGGGCAGATCAAGACAGTACAGGCCTACAACCACCAGGCACATGACCGCGAGCGTTTCGCCGACACGGTCGAAGCCGCATTTGGCGTCGCCCGCAAGCGGATTGCCCAGCGTGCCTGGCTGATTACCTTGGTGATCGTGCTGGTGTTGGGGGCGGTGGGGGTGATGCTGTGGGTCGGCGGCATGGATGTAATTGCCGGGCGTATTTCCGCAGGCGAGCTGGCGGCTTTTGTGTTCTACAGCCTGATCGTCGGTAGCGCGTTCGGCACCCTGAGTGAGGTGATCGGCGAGCTGCAACGTGCGGCGGGTGCGGCCGAGCGTATCGCCGAACTGTTGGCGGCGCGCAGCGCGATCCTGCCACCCACCGTGGCGCAGGCGCTACCGCAGCAGCGGGCCAGCGGACATATCGAGCTGCAGCAGTTGGTATTCGCCTACCCGTCACGGCCCTCGGTGGCGGCTGTCGATGGCCTGAGCCTGGTCATCGAGCCTGGGCAGACCGTGGCCTTGGTTGGCCCTTCGGGGGCGGGCAAGTCGACCCTGTTCGATTTGTTGCTGCGCTTCTACGACCCCCAGCAAGGGTGCATCCTGCTCGATGGGCTGCCGGTTACCGAGCTGGATCCCGACCAATTGCGACGGCAGTTTGCCCTGGTGGCGCAAAACCCCTCACTGTTTCGTGGCACGGTGGAGGCCAATATCCGTTATGGCCGGCCCGAGGCGACCCTGGCGGAGGTCGAAGCAGCGGCGCATGGCGCCTATGCCGACGAATTTATCCGGCAGCTGCCGCAAGGCTACCAGACGCCCTTGGGCGAGGGCGGCATCGGCCTTTCCGGTGGCCAGCGCCAGCGCCTGGCGATTGCCCGTGCGTTGCTGGTCGATGCACCGATCCTGTTGCTGGATGAGGCCACCAGCGCGCTCGATGCGCAGAGCGAGCACCTGATCCAGCAGGCATTGCCCAGCCTGATGGCCGGGCGTACCACGCTGGTGATCGCCCATCGCCTGGCCACGGTGCAGCACGCCGAGCGCATCGCGGTCATCGACAAGGGGCGGGTGGTGGCGGTGGGCACCCACCGCCAGTTGATCGAGGAAAGCCCACTGTATGCGCGGCTGGCGGCCTTGCAATTCACAAGCGGCTAACGCGTCGTAAGCTTGTAACAATTTTGTAGCAATTGCCTGAGAGTATCTGGCTCAACTGTTGCGTAAGTGCTCGACCTGGCTGCCATTGCTTGATGGCAGCTTTTTTTTGGCCTGCCAACAAGGACATGGAATGTCTTACCTGGTGTTGCGGATGCGCGCCATTCCTTTCCTTCCGGTTTCGAGATCCACGATGTTGCGTAAATCCCTCAGAGTGCAAATTCTCTCGCTGCTTGGCGGTAGCCTGGTGGCGATGCTGCTGATCGCACTGGTGTGTTTCCAGTTTTTGTCGTCCAGCGTGCGCGGTTATGCTGAGTTGGTCGACGGGCCGCTTCGGGCCTCGCAACTGATTGACGAAGCCAACCTGCAGTTCAAGATCCAGGTGCAGGAATGGAAGAACGTGCTGCTGCGCGGGCGTCAGCCGGCTGAGCTGGACAAGTACTGGCAGCAGTTTCAGGCGCGCGAGCAACAGGTGCAGCAACTGCTCGGGCAATTGATCGACAGCAGCGACGCCAGGCTCAAGGCGCCGTTGCAGCAATTGCGTGATAGCCACCGACAGTTGGGCCAGGCCTATGCGCAGGGCCGTCAGGCCTTCGTCGCCGCGGGTGGCGACCCGGTCGCCGGCGATCGGGCGGTCAAGGGCGTGGATCGCGCAGCCAGTGAGCAGATGAGCGAACTGGTCGAGCAATTGCGTGCCGATGCCCGCCAGCGCGCGGCCAGTATCAGCGCCAGCGCCGAGCGCACGGTATGGCTGGGCCTGCTGGTGATGCTGGCCTCGGCGGTGACAGTGGGGCTGCTCAGCCTGTGGCTGGTGAACCGCAGCCTGATCGAGCCGATCCGCCAGCTGATCGAGTATGTTGCGCAGCTGAGCCAGGGCCGTTTTGCCGCCCGGGTGGACAGCCGCCGGGAGGATGAACTGGGGCGCCTGGCGCGGGCCGCCAATACCCTGCGCGACTTCCTCGCCGACACCGTCGGCCGGCTGAAGGACAATGCCCAGGAGCTGGAAGGTGCCAGCGGCCAGTTGCGCAGCATTGCCGGCGACATGGCCTGCGGCACCCATGACCAGTTCCAGCGTACCGACCAGGTGGCCACGGCCATGCACGAGATGTCTGCCACCGCTCAGGAAGTTGCCCGCCATGCTGCAGAAGCTGCCCGTGCGGCGGATGACGCCGACCACAGTGCCCAGGCCGGTGAGCAGGTCATGCAGCAGACTATCGACATCATTGGCGTGGTCAACCGCGAAATC
Source organism: Pseudomonas sp. PvP089 (assembly GCF_017875165.1). Taxonomy (NCBI): domain Bacteria; kingdom Pseudomonadati; phylum Pseudomonadota; class Gammaproteobacteria; order Pseudomonadales; family Pseudomonadaceae; genus Pseudomonas; species Pseudomonas sp. PvP089. The sequence continues at coordinate 4,586,847 of NZ_JAGGME010000001.1, read as the reverse complement.
GCCGGTACCGCAGCGGTGATCCGCGACCTGGAGCATGACAGCACCCGTATCGGCAAAGTACTGGAAGTGATCCGCGGTATTGCCGAGCAGACCAACCTGCTGGCGCTCAACGCGGCGATCGAAGCGGCCCGCGCTGGTGAGGCCGGGCGGGGCTTTGCGGTAGTGGCCGATGAGGTGCGCAGCCTGGCCCAGCGCACGGCAGCCTCGATTGCCGAGATCCATCAGATCATCGAAGCGGTGCAGTCGGGCGCGGTGGAAGCGGTGAAGGCCATCGAAAGCGGCCAGCAGCGAAGCGAAGAGGGGGCCGAGCAGGTGCAGCAGGCCGGGCAGATGTTGCAGCGCATCACCCTGGCGGTAGAGGCGATCCGCGACATGAACCGGCAGATCGCCACGGCGGCCGAAGAACAGACCAGCGTGGCCGAAGACATCTCGCGCAACCTCATCGAAATCACCCGTATTGCCACGGCCAACCAGGCGTCTGTGCAGTACACCGAGCAGGCGGGGCAACGCCTGCATGGGTTGTCGGGGCAACTGGGTGAAGTGACCTCGCGCCTGAGCGCCTGACAATTTCAGCGCAACAAAAAGCCCGCGCAAGGCGGGCTTTTTGAAAGGATCTGGTCGGAGAGACAGGATTCGAACCTGCGGCCTTCTCGTCCCGAACGAGACGCGCTACCTGGCTGCGCTACACTCCGATGAACAAAATCCTACTGCATCCGGTTTTTGCCCGCAAGCCCTTGTTGTTTAAAGGGCCATTGGCAAAAAAAGGTGTTTTTCACAGCTCTTTGACGGTGCGGATCTGGTCCTTGTTCAGGCGCGTGCGCTTACCGTCGAGCTGCTCGAATTCGTAGAAACCGGAGTCTTCGTCAAAGGACGGTTTGTCGGTTGCCTGGATCTCCCGGCCATCGTTCAGGGTGATGACGGTAGGGGTCGAGCAGCCAGCGAGGGCGCCCAGGCCCAGAGCGAGCAGGAAGGCGGGTAGGGTCCGTTTGATCATCGTGTTTCTCCAAGTGCGATGGTGCTAGATGACATTTATGACGCAGGACTTTAGTGCAAGTTCACTGCAAGTGCAGCATAGCGACAAATCTGTCCCCTTGATCCAGGGCAAGGCTGATGGGCGCAACGCCGGAAAAGGTACGCTGTGATATAACTGCGGCCATCTCATCCTGTTGTGACGGACACCCATGAAAGCCAAGGCAGATACCCCCTTCGTGGCGCTGAACATCGCCGTGCTGACGGTCAGCGACACCCGTACCTTCGACACCGACACCTCTGGCCAGCTGTTCGTCGACCGCCTGAGCGCCGCGGGCCACCACCTGGCCGAGCGTGTGCTGCTCAAGGACGACCTGTACAAGATTCGCGCCCAGGTCGCCACCTGGATTGCCGATGACAGCGTGCAAGTGGTGCTGATTACGGGCGGTACTGGCTTTACCGGCCGTGACAGCACGCCCGAGGCGGTGGCCTGCCTGCTGGACAAGCAGGTCGATGGCTTTGGCGAGCTGTTCCGGCAGATCTCCGTGGCCGATATTGGCACCTCCACCGTGCAATCGCGCGCCTTGGCCGGGCTGGCCAACGGCACGTTGGTCTGCTGCCTGCCGGGCTCTACCAATGCGGTGCGCACGGGCTGGGATGGCATCCTGGCCGAGCAGCTCGATGCACGCCATCGCCCCTGCAACTTCGTGGCGCACCTGAAGCAGGCAGCGGCCTGTGACAGCCGTGGCTGAGGTCAGCCAGGCCCGGCCGCTGATGCCGGTGGAGCAAGCCCTGGGGCAACTGCTGGCGCTGGCCGAAACGGCGCCAATCCGTGACATCGAGAACCTGCCGTTGGCCGAGGCCGAGGGCCGCGTACTGGCCACCGACCTGGTGGCCTCGCTCGACCTGCCGCCCTGGCCGAACAGTGCCATGGACGGCTATGCCTTGCGCAAGGCCGACTGGCAAGGCGAGCCTCTGCCGGTCAGCCAGCGGATCTTCGCCGGCCATGCGCCGCAGCCGCTGCAGCCAGGCACCTGTGCGCGCATTTTCACCGGGGCGCCTGTGCCCGAAGGTGCCGACTGCGTCGAAATGCAGGAAAACACCGAAGTGGTCGACGGCGGTCGGGTGCGCTTTCTCGCACCTTTGCAGGCTGATCAGAACATTCGCCCCCAAGGCCAGGAAACCCGCAAGGGCGAGCAGGTGATGAGCGCCGGTACCCGGCTGGGGCCGATCGAACTGGGCTTGGCGGCGACGCTGGGTCACGGCCGCCTGGACGTGGTGCGCAAGGTGCGGGTGGCGGTGCTGTCCACGGGAGACGAACTGGTCGAGCCTGGTCTGCCCTTGGGGCCGGGGCAAATCTACAACAGCAATCGTCGGCTGCTGGTCAGCTGGCTGCAGCGGCTGGGCTGCGATGTTGTGGATGCAGGCATCCTGCCGGATGACCTGGCGCTGACCCGCGCATGCCTGGCTTCGCTGGGCGACGTTGATTTGATCTTGTCTACCGGTGGTGTTTCGGTGGGCGAGGCCGACTACCTGGGCGCGGCGCTGCGCGAAGCCGGCGAACTGGCCTTGTGGAAGCTGGCGATCAAGCCGGGCAAGCCACTGACCTTCGGCCACTTCCAGGGCGTACCGGTGATCGGCCTGCCGGGTAACCCGGCCTCGACCTTGGTCACCTTTGGCCTGCTAACCCGGCCTTACCTGTTGCGCCGCCAGGGTGTGCCGGATGTCACGCCGCTGCGCTTCGACATGCCGGCAGGCTTTGACTGGCCCAAGCCTGGCACCCGGCGCGAGTACCTGCGTGCACGCATCGAGCACGGCCAGGTGCGTATCTACAAGAACCAGAGCTCTGGCGTGCTGCGTAGCGCGGCGTGGGCCGAGGGGCTGGTAGAAGTGCGTGAGGGCAGCACACTGAAACAAGGTGACAGCGTGCCGTTCATTCCCTTCAGCGAGCTACTTGGCTGAGCGGCCCAGCCAGGCACTGCCCAGTGGGGCGGCCTCTGACGGTGCTGCCTGGGTCAGGCGCATGTGCACATTCTCCAGCTGCTGTGCGGCTACGCTCCAGTCATGACGCTGGCGGGCCAACTGGCGCCCGGCAGCGCTCAACTGGCTCATGCGCCAGGGCTGGTTGAGCAGTTGGGTGATCAGCAGGGCCAGCTGGTCGCCGTCATCACTGCCCAGGTAGTGCTCACCATTGTTTGCGCTCAGGCCCGATACGCCTTTGCCGGTTGTGATTACCGGTAGGCCTGCTGCCATGGCCTCGAGGATTTTTACCTTGGAGCCGCCGGCATAGCGCAGCGGCGCGAAGAACAGTGCCGAACGTTTTTGCAACTCACGCAGGTCAGGGCGGTAGCCGAACCATTCGATGCGCGGGTCGTTCCAGTGCAGTTTCCAGCTAGCCGGCAGGGCGTGCCCGGCTATTGCCAGGCGCACTGCCGGGTTGCTCATCCACACCTGCGGCATGATGTCCTCCAGCGCCCACTCGATGGCCTCCAGGTTGGCGCCATATTCGAAGTTGCCGACGAACAACAGGCGCTGGCTGTGTAGCGCGGGTTCCACGTGCTGGTAGAAATCACAGTCAACCCCATTGACCACTACGTTTACCGGCCGTCCGCTGATCTGCGCGATCAGCTCGGCATCGTGGGCGCTGACTGCCACCAGTTCGGTGGGCTGGCGGAGCACCCTGTGTTCCCAGCGGCGGTAGCGCCAGCGGTCGAAGGCGTTGAGAGGACGCAGCCACAAGGGCAGCCGGTCGTGGCAGGCCCCGCCCATCACCGACTCCAGCGTGTGTTCGCTTAGCATGTAGGGCAGCCCGCGGGCCTGCAGCGCTTTTTCGAAGGGTTGAAAACTGTAGCTGTGCTCGATCTGGATCACGTCCCAGGGTTCGTCCAGCAATTGCTCGAAACGGTGCCGCAGACAAGGCGAAAGGCCGTTGATGATGGCCCGCATGGGGTAGTCGATGATTGGCGAAGCCAGCAGGTTCAACGGGCTGTGCAATGGCCGACGGGGTATTACGATCAGGCGTTCGAGCAGGGGCTCCAAGGCTTCGCGGGCTGCGTCGCTCAGGGGTATTTTTGACTGCGCCAACAGGGTAATGCGATGGCCCTTCTGCGCCAGTGCGCGTATCAGGTGGTATTGCCGGGTCTTGCTGCCACTGGTGGTCGGCCAGGGTAGATAGGGCAGTGTCCAGAGAATGCGCATGACCCGGAATCCTCGCTAAAGGCCGCGGATGTAAAGACGCGCCCATCGCCAGTGTGCTGAGTACCACTGCCGGGGCGCGTCCATGGCTAGGGTTCGGAGCCCCACACACAAGCGTCAAAAGACTGACTTGCCAGGGGCGTTGTTTGCCTAGGTCAAAAACTTGTCAAATGTTCATTTTCTGAGCATAGCGCGCATTGTCGGGTGTGGGAAAAAGACCACGCACGCTTCGGTATTTTTTTGTGGGCATGCAACGATCCGCGGCCGTGTGTGGTCGAGATCTGCGTCGGTCAATTTCTCGGAGACGCGCGATGCAAGGGCGCAAGGCAATGCTGATTCTGCACGGCAAGCAGGCGATGAATGAAGAGCTGCGCAGCGCCGTGCTGGATCTGCGTGATACAGGCTGGGTGCTGGATGTGCGGGTCACCTGGGAGGCAGGTGACGCGCAGCGCCTGGTCGGCGAGGCGCTGACGGCTGGCTACAGCCATATCGTCGCTGGCGGTGGGGATGGCACTTTGCGGGATGTGGCCGAGGCCATGGGGCTGGCGGGCGCCGGAGCCAGCCTGGCGTTGTTGCCGCTGGGCACGGCCAACGATTTCGCCAAAGCCGCCGGCATACCCTTGGAGCCCGCTGCGGCACTGGCGCTGCTGAATGCGCCCGCGCAGGCCATTGACCTGGGCCAGGCCGGCGACCAGTTGTTCCTCAACATGGCCACGGGTGGGTTTGGTAGCCAGGTCACCGCCAACACCTCCGAAGACCTGAAAAAAGTGCTGGGTGCTGCGGCCTACCTGTTCACTGGCTTGTCACGTTTCAGCGAATTGCAGGCCGCTTCTGTTGAGCTGCAGGGGCCTGACTTCCATTGGCAGGGGAGCTTGCTGGCACTGGGTATCGGTAATGGTCGTCAGGCTGGGGGCGGTCAAGTGCTATGCCCCGACGCGGTGGTGAACGACGGCTTGCTCGACATCGCCATCCTGCCAGCGCCACAAGAGGTGGTTGGGGCGCTGCGTGACCTGCTGGCGGGTGACGGCCTGTTCGTTCGGGCCAGGTTACCTTGGGTCGAGATCAAGAGTGCCCAAGGCCTGGACATGAACCTTGACGGCGAGCCTTTGCAGGCCGACAACCTGCGCTTCCAGGCCAGGCCTGCCGCGTTACGCCTGCACCTGCCGGCCGGGTCGCCATTGCTTAGTCATCCAGGCTGATGATTTTCTCGCGTACGGCGAACAGCACAAGCCCGGCCACGTCATGAATCTGCAGGCGCTTCATGATTTGCGAGCGGTGGGTTTCGACGGTCTTGATCGACAGGCCCAGGCCAGTGGCGATTTCCCGAGTGGCCTTGCCGCGTACGATCAGGCGCAGGATTTCCAGTTGGCGAGCAGTGAGGTTGTGCCGCTCGCCAGCAGCTTGCTTGCCATTCTTGGTGTGCCGTAGGGCCTGGTTGATGACCGTATGGGCGATGGCCGGGCTTAGGTAGCGTTCGCCGTTGCGTACCGCACCAAGGGCTTGTTCCAGCTCGGTGGCACTGGTGTCTTTGAGCAGGTAGCCGTGGGCGCCGCTTTCCAGAGCTCGCATGATCAGGTCCGGGTCAGTGTGCATCGACAGGATCAGTACCTTGCACGGACTGCCGCTTGCCCGCAGTTGAGTGAGTGCATCCAGGCCGCTGGTCGAACGCATGGAGATGTCCAGCAAGACGATGTCGGGCGCCAGCGCGCGCACGTTGTCGAGCAGTTGGCTGCCGTCGTCTGCTTCCCCGATGACGTCATACCCAGGAATGTCGCAGACCAGTGCGCGCACACCGGCGCGGATCAGCGAGTGGTCGTCTACCAGCAAAAGTCTACAGATCATGGGTGTTCGTACTCCCGGCACGTTGCTGAGTACGCGCAGGCCAAGGGAACACTGCCTCGATACGCGTGCCAAGGCCGCGCTGGCTGGTGATGTCGAGGCTACCCTGCAATGCGGTGACCCGCTCCTGCATGCCGGCCAGGCCACGCTGGCCAGCTGCGGCGGGGTGCCGCGTCGGGACGAACCCACAGCCATCGTCCTGAATCGACAACGCCAGCCCCTCTGGGGTGCGCTGCAGCTGGATGATCAGGTTGCCTGCCTGGGCGTGGCGCAGCATGTTGGTCACCGCTTCCTGGGTAATGCGAAACACCGCCATGGCCACTGCCTCGTCGATGCCGCCCAGGCGTTGGTTGCACGCCAGGCTCCAGTGCACGTCGCTGTTGGCCAGGGTGCGCACCAGGTGCGCGCGCAGGCTGGCTTCAAGGCCAAGACTGGCCAATTGCCGAGGGTTGAGCAGGGCGGACACGTCGCGCACGTTGCCCAAGGTGTCATCCAGTGTGCTGCGCAGGGTGTTGCAGTGGCTCTGCAGTTCGTCTGGCATGCGCCGTTGCAACCACTGCAGTTGCAGCTTGGCAGCGGTCAGCATCTGACCGATGTCGTCATGCAGTTCGCGGCTTAAGTGCTGGCGCTCGTCTTCCTGGACCTTGAGCATGCGCTCGGCCAGTTCCGCCGGGCGCAGGCTGATCGACCTTGCGCCCAGGGCCAGATAGGCGACAGTGGCCAGCGTAGCGGCCAGTTGCAGAGCCAGCAGGCTGGCCGGGATTGCCTGCTGGGTAAAGTAGAGCACCAGATTGGCGACCAGCGAGGCCACGCATAGCGCGGCCGTGGCCCAAGGCAGCAGGGCAACGCGGGACCAGCAACGCAAAGAAGTCTTCAAGCGTGGGAGCATAGGTAGGGAAGCCACTGAAGTATTGCTGATGGAGGCCTTGCACAATGCTGCTCAGAGGCTTTGGCGCAGTACTTTCGATTTCTTTTCTGACACGTGATCGTTCAACCTTTATTCAGGTTGCAAGCGTTTGTGGGGGCGCATATTACCACTTCGCACTGTATCGGTCGCGGCTGGGTAACGCCTTGAAACGCCTGCGGGTGGGGCATTTGGCGGGTAGCAAAGTGCCACCCTTTGATCGCGCACTATGCACTTGTCGCTTAACTCGTGCGGTAATCATTCAACGTGGCCCCCGAGCATTTTTAGAACTTTTCAAGTTTGATCTTGGCGGGGCCTGAACGAGCAGGCTTAGTTGCCTTTTGTGTCTGGTTAATACGGTGGATTCGACCGGCCGGGGCGTGTGCCGGCTGCCACAGTGGTGTGCGAGTGCAGGCACACGCTGCCTTGCTCGTCGCAGGAAGCACAGGACGGCGCAATGGGTTGCTGCACGACCTTGGCCAGGTTTTTCAGCAACACCAGTTGTTCGCCGATGTCCAGGTTCAGCCGCCCGGTACGGGCATCGACCAGTTCCAGTTGCCAGGCCAGCAAGGTAAGGCAGGCCTCTAGCGCGGGCAGGGCTTCACGTTGCAGGCGACCGCGGTGACAGGCGGGGGCGAGCAACTGTTGCAGGGCGTTGGTGTAATGGGCGACTTCACGCAGGCCCAGGCGCGTGGCCTGCCGGGCAAGGTTATCGAGGGTACTGTCCAGGCAGCGGCAGGCATCCGGATCATTGTCGATCAGTTCCAGATGCTGCAGGCACTCCTGAGCCTGGGTCAGCAATATCTGTGCATCCAGCAGGTAATTCTGCAGGGCTTCATCGAACGATAAGGCAGTGTCCATGATCAGGTCCCCGCGCGTGGTGCAGGCGCAGGGGGCGGGCACGCCGAAACGATAGCTAGCAAAAGCCTGACTCCATTCATGCATTGAGAATGGCGTCACATTAATGGCTAAAGGATATCGCGAACATCAGGTTACACCCGATTGCAGCTAAGGGTTTCCCTGATGCCGGGCTAAGGTGGGGAACTTTTGTAGCACCCGCTGAATTCCCATGGACTGCCCGCAGTAATGCATGATGGTAAAGTGATATCAATTGCCTTCACGGCATTTTCCCGCAAGGGTCAAGGTGCACGTGAAGCCGCCGATACAGGGTGGATGTTTTCACTTTTTTGACTCAAGCCTGGGGGTTTTCCAATGGCTGGCATTCTCGACACAGTAGACCAACGCACGCAACTGGTGGGTGAGAACCGCCTGGAAATTCTGATGTTTCGCCTGGCCGGCCGCCAGTTGTTCGCGATCAACGTGTTCAAGGTGCAGGAGGTGCTGCAAATGCCCAAGCTCACCCTGATGCCCCAGCGCCACGCCTTCGTCTGCGGGGTGGTCAACCTGCGTGGCCAGACCCTGCCGGTGATCGACCTGTCCCAGGCGATCGGCATGCGCCCGCTGCAGCCGGGGCCGGACAGCACCATCATCGTCACCGAGTACAACCGTTCGGTTCAGGCCTTCCTGGTGGGCGGTGTCGACCGCATCGTCAACATGAACTGGGAGTCGATCATGCCGCCGCCTGCCAGCGCCGGGCGCCAGCACTACCTGACTGCCATCACCAAGGTCGATGAAAAGCTGGTGGAGGTGATCGACGTGGAGAAGGTGCTGGCCGAGATCGTGCCGTACAACGCCCGGGTCTCTGGCGATAAACTCGCCGACCCGGTGCTGGCCCGTGCCCGTGGCCGCGAGGTGCTGCTGGTGGACGACTCCAGTGTGGCCCTGGCGCAGTTGCGTGACACCCTGTCCCAGCTGGGCATGAAGCTACATGTGGCCAGCGATGGCCTGAAGGCGCTGCGCATGCTCAAGGCCTGGGCCGATGCGGGTGAGGACGTGTGCGAGAAGCTGCTGATGGTGTTTACCGACGCCGAAATGCCGGAAATGGACGGCTACCGGCTGACCACCGAGATCCGCAGTGATGCGCGGCTGCGCCAGCTCTATGTGGTGCTGCATACCTCACTGTCAGGCAGCTTCAATGAATCCATGGTGAAGAAGGTGGGGTGCGACAACTTCCTGTCCAAGTTCCAGCCCGACCGCCTGGTCGATGTGGTCAAGCAACGCCTGCTGCTGGATACCGCCACTGCGTGAACGTTGGGCCGGCCAGGTATAAGCTTGGTGTTTGGCATGATGCGAGGCTGCAGGGATGTTTCTCAGTGAGTTGTATCGATACCCGGTGAAGTCGGGGCAGGCGCAAAGCCTGCAGGCTTCACGGGTGGGTTTGCTGGGGTTGCAAGGCGACCGCCGCTGGATGGTGGTCGAGGAAGAAAATGGACGCTTCCTGACCCAGCGGGCCTGGCCGCACCTTGGCCAGCTCCAGGCGTGCGACGACGACGAGGGCCAGTTGTTGCTGCAGGCGCCCGGGCGGGTGCCGTTGCGGGTGCCCGTGCCCGCTACCGATGAGGCCCTGCGCGGCGTGACGATCTGGCGCGACACCCTGCGGGTGCCGGATGCCGGCGACGCGGCAGCCGCCTGGTTGACCGCGTTGCTGGGCAAGCCCGTGCGCCTGGTGTATTGCCCGGAGCAGCGCGCACGTTACCTGCCCAATGGTTATGGCTTCAACAGTGATCGGGCGGCGTTTCCCGACGGTTTCCCCTTGCTGCTTATCGGGCAGGGCTCGCTGGACGAGCTCAACCGGCGTATTGGCCGGCCCATGGAAATGTTGCGCTTTCGACCCAACCTGGTGGTGCGGGGGGCTGAACCATTTGCCGAGGATGGCTGGAAGCGAATCCGCATCGGCAACCTGGAATTTCGCGTGCTCAAGCCCAGTGTGCGGTGCATCTTTACCACGATAGACCCGGCAACCGGGGAGCGCAGTGCGGACCGCGAGCCGATGGTCACGCTCAAGACCTTTCGCGAGAAGGAGGGGGATGTACTGTTTGGCCAGAACCTGGCAGTGGATGGCAGCGGGTGGCTTGAAACAGGAATGCAGGTGGAAGTTCTGGAGTGAATGTGCCGCCTGAATCGGCCCTATCGCCGGCAAGCCAGCGATAGGGCCGGTTCAGGTTCAGCAGGCCTTACATGTCATCGAAATACCGCTCATGCCAATCCACCAGCGGCTGCGGCGAATTCAGCTTCTGCCCGTAGATCACCGAATACGACAGCACGTTCTGCACATATTGGCGCGTTTCGTCGAACGGGATCGATTCCACCCACACATCGAAGCTCAGGTGTTTGGCGCCTTTCAGCCACTGCCGAACGCGCCCGGGCCCGGCGTTGTAGGCCGCCGAGGCCAGCACCCGGTTGCCGTTGAACTGGCCGTGCACCTGGCTCAGGTAGGCCGCACCCAGCTGGATATTCTTGTCCGGGTTCAGCACCTGCGCCGGTGATGCCAGCGGGATGCTGAACTTGCGGGCGGTTTCTTTGGCGGTGGCCGGCATAAGCTGCATCAGGCCGCTGGCGCCCACCGGCGAGCGCGCATCCTCCATGAATGCGCTCTCTTGGCGGGTGATGGCGAATACCCAACTCGAATGCAGGCCGCGGACTTTGGCTTCGCGCACCAGGGTGTCGCGATGGGCCATCGGGAAACGGATGTCCAGGTCGTCCCAGTATTGCGCCTGGCTGATCGTGCGGATGGCCGGGAAGTACCAACGCAGCTCATAGCCCAAGCGAGCCTGGGCAACCATTTCGTCGCGGGTGAAGTGGCGGCTGACGTGGTACCACTCGCGACGGCCCTCCACGATCTGGCCGCGGGCGTGGAACTCCAGGGCACGCTGAATGCCGGGTGTGTTGCGGACCTTCTTGACCAGTTGCGGGCTCAGCAACAACGGCTTGTTGTTCAACTGGTACGGCGTCTGTGCCCGGTCGGCGGCGAGGAAGCCGTAGAAGTCCCGCTCACGTGCCACGGTCTTGTACAGCAGGGGGATCTGCGGGTTGTTCGGCTGGGCCAGTTCCAGGCTGCGTGCCTGCCAGTATTTCCACCGGCTGCTGCTGGCCAGGTCCTGGGGCAGGCGCTTGGTCAGCTCGTAGGCGTCTTCCCAGCGGCCCAGGCGCAGCAGCAGGCGCAGGCGCCATTCGCTGACGGTGTTGTCGCGAAGCTCGGGGTCGTAGCGGGTCATCAGGTCGAGCGCGCGCGGGTCGTAGCGACGTGCCAGGGTCAGGCCGATCTCGCGGGCGATGGCAACCTTCTCATCGCGGGAAAAGTGCATGCGCTGGGCGTAATCGTCGAGCAGTGCCATGGCCCGGTCCGGGTCTTGCCGTGCAAGACGGCGCAGGCCGAGGCTGACGACGTCGGACATGGCGTCGTTGGCCGGGGTAAAGCGCGACGGCTGGCCGAGCAGCTCAGGCTTCTGCGCCACATCGACCAGCAGGCGCCCCTGCGGGCCGAGCGTGGTCAGCGTCTTGACCAGGTTGTTGGCCAGGGCGTAGTTGCGGGCCTGGGCCGCCAGCTTGGTGCGTTCCCAGCGTTTGGCCTCGGTCAGTTGGCCTTCCGCCGCCCACATGCCGAACAGCGTGTCGCAGGCGGCAGGCTGGGACTTGCCGACGTTCCACAGTTTGTCGGCTGTGGCGTAGCCCTCGGCGCGCAGGCCATGGCTGAGCTGATACTGGCCATTGAGGCAGTCCAGTTCGGTGAAGTTGAGTTTTGGGTCGTAGTATTTGACGAAAGTATCCCATTCGCCGCGTTCGGCCAGCCAGCGTAGCCAGCGCAGTTTCATCCAGTTGGCCTGGGGCAGGTCGCCATGCTTGGCGAGAAAGCCTTCGATCTCCTGGTTGCTGGCGCTTTTGAGGCGGGCGGTAAGCTCGTCGTAGGCCAGGTACGGTGTGAGCGGGTAGTCGCTCAGGGCTTGCGCATAGCGCAAGTACGGGCCTTTGTCGCCCTTGGCCAGCGCACGCTTGGCCTCGTCGTAGTACTGGCGTTGCTGGGTGAGGTCGGTGGCCTGCGCCGCGCAGGTGGCAGCGGTGAGCAGCAGGCATGATGCAATGTGTAACAGGCGGCTGCGCATGATACGTCCGGGCAGTAGAACCATGGGGAAGTGACGGCGGAGCCAGCACTGTTGGAAGCGATTGCCCTTAGCTTAGCTGTTTGCCGGCGGCGGGTGAAAGCACTGTGCTTGTATCGGGATATTAACTTCGACCAGATGTCGCAAAGCGGTCGCCGGGTGGCCAAGCGGATGCCGTCGAGGGCCAAGTCAGGTAGAATGCGCGCCCGATTTATGGAGACCAACATGACCCTGCTCAAATTCAGCGATGTGTCCCTCGCATTCGGCGCCATGCCGCTGCTGGACAAAGTGTCCTGGCAGATCGCTCGTGGTGAGCGGGTGTGCATCATCGGCCGCAACGGTACTGGCAAGTCCAGCATGCTGCGCCTGGTCAAGGGCGAGCAGAAGGGTGACGACGGTGAAGTCTGGCGTGCCCCGGGCCTGAAGATCGGCGAGCTGCCGCAGGAACTGCCGGTGGCCGACGAGCGCACGGTGTTCGATGTGGTGGCCGCAGGCCTGGATGGCGTCGGCGAGCTGCTGGCGCAGTTCCACCACCTGAGCATGAATATCCAGAACGACGAAGACCTGGAAAAACTCATGCACGTCCAGCACGAGCTGGAAGCCCGTGATGGCTGGCGCCTGCAACAAGTGGTGGAGAGCACCCTGAGCCGCCTGCAGTTGCCGGCCGACAAGACCCTGGCCGAGCTGTCCGGTGGCTGGCGCCGCCGTGTGCTGCTGGCCCAGGCGCTGGTGTCCGAGCCCGACCTGCTGCTGCTCGACGAGCCGACCAACCACCTGGACATCGGTGCGATTGCCTGGCTCGAAGAGGCCCTGCGCAGTTTCAACGGCGCGGTGTTGTTCATCACCCACGACCGGTCCTTCCTGCAGAACCTGGCCACCCGCATCCTTGAACTGGACCGCGGCGGCCTGATTGACTGGAACGGTGACTACGCCAGCTTCCTGGTGCACAAGGAGGCCGCACTGGCCGCCGAAGAAACTGCCAATGCGCTGTTCGACAAGCGCCTGGCTCAGGAAGAAGTGTGGATTCGCCAAGGCATCAAGGCACGCCGCACCCGGAACGAAGGGCGTGTGCGGGCATTGAAAGCCTTGCGTGTGGAGCGTGGCGAGCGCCGCGAGCGCCAGGGCAAGGCCAACATCCAGATCGAGGCGGCGGAAAAATCCGGCAAGCAGGTGATGGTGCTGGAAAACGTCAGCTTCCATCACGCCGACGGGCCGATGCTGGTCAAAGACTTTTCCATGGTCTTGCAGCGTCAGGATCGGATCGGCCTGCTGGGGGCCAACGGCACCGGCAAGACCACCCTGCTCAAGCTGATGCTCGGCGGCCTGGAGCCCACTTCGGGCAAGGTCGAGCGCGGCACCAAGCTGGAAGTGGCCTACTTCGACCAGATGCGCCACCAGCTCGAGCTGGAAAAGACCGTGATCGACAACCTGGCCGAAGGCCGTGATTTTATCGAGATCGACGGCCAGAACCGCCACGTGCTGAGCTACCTGGGCGACTTCCTGTTCAGCCCTCAGCGTGCCCGCACGCCGGTCAAGGCACTGTCGGGTGGCGAGCGTGCCCGCCTGCTGCTGGCAAAGCTGTTCAGCAAGCCGGCCAACCTGCTGGTACTCGACGAACCGACCAACGACCTGGACGTGGAAACCCTCGAGCTGCTCGAGGAAGTGCTGTCCAACTACAAGGGCACCGTGCTGATGGTCAGCCACGACCGGGCCTTCCTCGACAACGTCGTCACCAGCACGCTGGTGTTCGAAGGCGAGGGCAAGGTGCGTGAGTACGTGGGCGGCTACGAGGACTGGATTCGCCAGGGGGGCTCGCCAAAGCTGCTGGGCGTGACCGAGAGCAAGGGCGGCAAGTCCGAACTCAACAGCGCAGTGGTGGAAAAAGTCGAGGACAAGCCCGCGCCTGTTGCTGCGCCGGTGGCGGAAGAGGCGTCGAAGAAGAAGCTCAGCTACAAGCTGCAGCGTGAGCTGGAGATGCTGCCAGGGCAGATCGACGAAGTTGAGCAGCGTATGGCTGAGGCCCAGGAAGAAGTGAATGCGGCGGGCTTCTATCAGCGGCCGATTGCGGAAACTTCGGCAGTGCTTGCGAAGATCGAGAAGCTACAGGGTGAGCTGGATGCGCTGGTAGAGCGCTGGGCCGAGCTGGAAGGCTGATCGGCTTTAACCTGTACCGGCCTCTTCGCGGGGCAAGCCCGCTCCCACAGGTATCGCGGCGCGGTCCCTGTGGGAGCGGGCTTGCCCCGCGAAGAGGCCGGTACAGGTTAAGTCATTCTTTCTTCTGCAACCGCACCGCCAGTACATCGCACGGCGCACCATGCAGCACGTCATTGGCGGTGGAACCCAGCAGCAACGCCAGGCCATGGCGGCCATGACTGCCGACCACGATCAGGTCGCAATTCTGTTCCTTGGCCAGTTGGTGGATTTCCTGGCGCGGTTGGCCGTAGGTCAGGTGGGAATCGCCGCGCTGGATGTCCGGGTATTTGTTGAACAGGCGGTCCATGCGCTCCTTGGCCTGGTCGAACTGTTGCTGTTGCAACTGCGACAGGTCCATCGGTACGTCACCGCCGAATGCCATGGCCATCGGCTCGACGATGTGCACCAGGGACACCTTGGCGCCTGAGGGCTCGGCGAGCTTCATGGCACGCTTGATCACCGGGTCGCATTCTTCGGTCAGGTCGACGGCGACCAACAAATGTTCATATTGCATGAGCGGTACTCCTGGCAATCGCGATAGAAGAAGTATGGTCGCTTTCGGGCGGGTCTACCGTGAAAAATGGCTAACCAGCTCATTTGCAACGCTTTATGGGAACTACTGATATGACGGTATTGCTGGTGGTGTCAATCCTTGCGCTGATTCTCAGCCCGCTTTCCTGGCTGCGAGGCTCGCGCAAGCAGAGCGAGCAGATGAAGTTGCGGCTGGAGGCCCGGCGCATGGGGTTGGCCATGCAACTGGCGCCGCAGCAGTGGCCGCACTGGCTCGAAATGGAGCCGCCAAGCCCTTGCCCGCAATACCACCGGGCGCGGCATCGCGGGCATGAGGACAGCTTCAGCTTCTGGCAGGTCACCCCAGGGGTGTGGTGGAACCAATGGCGCGAGCCCTGCGAAGATCCTCGCTTCATCGAGGCCTTGGCGCGCTTGCCGGCGAGCGTCTACAAGGTCGAAGCCGACGCGCGGATGATCGCCCTGTACTGGACTGAACGGGGTGATACGGCTGTATTGCAGGATGTTGCCTACGTCCTCGAAACCCTGGCCTGAAACCTCGTGGGGCCACGTCGTACCCGTAGGAGCAGCCTTGTGCTGCGAAGAGGCCGGTATGCCTGATAGTACTGTTCCGGGCGTATCGGCCTCTTCGCCGCACAAGGCGGCTCCCACAGGTACGGCGCAGGCGTTCAGGGCTTTAAACGACAAAGCGGCGGCTTGGCAGAACCCTGAAGGGGTGGGGTGCCAAGTCGCCGCTTTGCGTTTCTGCTACGCAGAAAAGGCCAGGCAGGCCGGGTATTCATTCAAGCAAGTGCCAGTGTAGCCGCACTGGGGTGCCGCGCAAGCCGAAAGATGCAGCACTGTCCAACCGGGCGTGGTCAATCGCTGACGTGAATGGTCGGCGATCACTGTCATCATGTTTTGCACCCGGACGATACAAAGTGACTGGAAAGTCGCGTTTTCGTCGTGCTCCTGAGCATTTGACAACGCCGATCTTTTCGGAGAATGTGTGCACACCCAAATCAAACGGGCGTATGAATTGAGCGTTTGTATGTCATGACGCCAAGCCATACTTCCGACTAGCGCGCTGACGGGTGTGCCTGGGGCAGGGCAGCTAGGCCTGCTTCTGCTGCAGCGATCGGCGTGTACAGTTCAGCTTCCATATCGTGGAGATCAGTTGATGATTTACGAAGGTAAAGCCATCACGGTTAAGGCTCTTGAAAGTGGCATCGTCGAGCTCAAATTCGACCTCAAGGGTGAGTCCGTCAACAAGTTCAACCGCCTGACCCTGAACGAGCTTCGCCAGGCCGTCGACGCCATCCAGGCCGACGCCTCGGTCAAGGGCGTGATCGTCAGCAGTGGCAAGGACGTGTTCATCGTCGGCGCCGACATCACCGAGTTCGTCGACAACTTCAAGCTGCCCGAGGCCGAACTGGTCGCCGGCAACCTGGAAGCCAATCGCATCTTCAGTGCCTTCGAAGACCTCGAAGTGCCGACCGTTGCTGCCATCAACGGCATCGCCTTGGGCGGCGGCCTGGAAATGTGCCTGGCCGCCGACTACCGGATCATGTCCTCCAGCGCCAAGATTGGCCTGCCCGAAGTCAAACTGGGCATCTACCCCGGCTTTGGCGGCACCGTGCGCCTGCCGCGCCTGATCGGTTCGGACAACGCTATCGAGTGGATCGCCTCCGGCAAGGAAAACCGTGCCGAGGACGCCTTGAAAGTGGGCGCTGTCGACGCCGTGGTCGCCCCTGAGTTGCTGCAGGCCGGTGCCTTGGACCTGATCAAGCGGGCCATCAGCGGCGAGCTGGACTACAAGGCCAAGCGTCAGCCGAAGCTGGAAAAGCTCAAACTCAATGCCATCGAGCAGATGATGGCCTTCGAGACCGCCAAGGGCTTCGTTGCCGGCCAGGCCGGCCCGAACTATCCGGCCCCGGTCGAAGCCATCAAGACCATCCAGAAGGCCGCCAACTTCGGCCGCGACAAGGCCCTGGAGGTCGAAGCCGCAGGCTTTGCCAAGCTGGCCAAGACGTCGGTTGCCGAAAGCCTCATCGGCCTGTTCCTGAACGACCAGGAACTCAAGCGCAAGGCCAAGGCGCATGACGAGATTGCCCACGACGTCAAGCAGGCCGCCGTGCTCGGCGCCGGCATCATGGGTGGCGGCATCGCTTACCAGTCGGCGGTCAACGGCACCCCGATCCTGATGAAGGATATCCGCGAGGAAGCTATCCAGCTGGGCCTGAACGAGGCCTCCAAGCTGCTCGGCAACCGCGTCGAGAAGGGCCGCCTGACCCCGGCCAAGATGGCCGAGGCACTCAACGCCATTCGCCCGACCCTGTCCTATGGCGACTTCGCCAATGTCGACATCGTCGTCGAAGCTGTGGTCGAGAACCCGAAGGTCAAGCAAGCTGTGCTGGCTGAAGTGGAAGGCCAGGTGAAGGACGACGCGATCCTCGCTTCCAACACCTCGACCATCTCCATCAACCTGCTGGCAAAAGCGCTCAAACGCCCGGAAAACTTCGTCGGCATGCACTTCTTCAACCCGGTGCACATGATGCCGCTGGTTGAAGTGATCCGTGGTGAGAAGTCCAGTGAAGTGGCGGTGGCCACCACCGTGGCCTACGCCAAGAAAATGGGCAAGAACCCGATCGTGGTCAACGATTGCCCGGGCTTTTTGGTCAACCGCGTGCTGTTCCCGTATTTCGGCGGCTTTGCCAAGCTGGTCAGTGCCGGTGTCGACTTCGTGCGCATCGACAAGGTCATGGAGAAGTTCGGCTGGCCAATGGGCCCGGCTTACCTGATGGACGTGGTTGGCATTGACACCGGCCACCACGGCCGTGACGTGATGGCCGAAGGCTTCCCGGACCGCATGAAGGACGACCGCCGCTCGGCCGTGGACGCGCTGTACGAGGCCAACCGCCTGGGCCAGAAGAACGGCAAGGGCTTCTACGCCTACGAAACCGACAAGCGCGGCAAGCCGAAGAAGGTCTTCGATGCCACCGTGCTCGACGTCCTCAAGCCGATCGTGTTCGAACAGCGTGAAGTCACCGACGAAGACATCATCAACTGGATGATGGTCCCGCTGTGCCTGGAGACCGTGCGCTGCCTGGAAGACGGCATTGTCGAAACCGCCGCCGAAGCCGACATGGGCTTGGTCTATGGCATTGGTTTCCCTCCCTTCCGCGGTGGTGCGCTGCGCTACATCGACTCGATCGGCGTGGCCGAATTCGTCGCACTGGCCGATCAGTACGCCGATCTGGGGCCGCTGTACCACCCGACTGCGAAGCTGCGTGAAATGGCCAAGAACGGCCAGCGCTTCTTCAACTGAGCGGTCAACGAGCTAGAGCGAGAGATTTGATATGAGCCTGAATCCAAGAGACGTGGTGATTGTCGACTTCGGTCGCACGCCAATGGGCCGCTCCAAGGGTGGCATGCACCGTAATACCCGCGCCGAAGACATGTCGGCGCACCTGATCAGCAAGCTGCTGGAGCGCAACGGCAAGGTCGACCCGAAAGAAGTCGAAGACGTGATCTGGGGCTGCGTCAACCAGACCCTGGAGCAAGGCTGGAACATCGCCCGCATGGCGTCGCTGATGACCCAGATTCCGCACACGTCTGCAGCGCAGACCGTCAGCCGCCTGTGCGGCTCTTCGATGAGCGCCTTGCACACCGCTGCCCAGGCGATCATGACCGGTAACGGCGATGTGTTCGTGGTCGGTGGCGTGGAACACATGGGCCACGTCAGCATGATGCATGGCGTGGACCCTAACCCGCACCTTTCCTTGCATGCGGCCAAGGCTTCCGGGATGATGGGCCTGACTGCAGAAATGCTCGGCAAGATGCACGGCATCACCCGGGAGCAGCAGGACCTGTTCGGCGTGCGTTCGCACCAGTTGGCCCACAAAGCCACGGTCGAAGGCAAGTTCAAGGACGAGATCATCCCGATGCAGGGCTATGACGAGAACGGCTTCCTGAAGGTATTCGATTTCGACGAAACCATTCGCCCGGAAACCACCCTCGAAGGCCTGGCATCGCTCAAGCCCGCGTTCAACCCGAAAGGCGGTACTGTCACCGCCGGTACCTCGTCGCAGATCACCGACGGCGCTTCGTGCATGATCGTCATGTCTGGCCAGCGTGCAATGGACCTGGGTATCCAGCCATTGGCGGTGATTCGTTCGATGGCGGTGGCAGGTGTTGATCCGGCGATCATGGGTTATGGTCCGGTACCGTCGACCCAGAAAGCGCTCAAGCGCGCCGGGCTGACCATGGCCGACATCGACTTCATCGAGCTTAACGAAGCCTTTGCTGCACAGGCCTTGCCAGTGCTGAAAGACTTGAAAGTGCTCGACAAGATGGATGAGAAGGTTAACCTGCACGGCGGCGCCATTGCTTTGGGTCACCCGTTCGGTTGCTCCGGGGCACGCATTTCGGGCACCCTGCTCAATGTCATGAAGCAGAATGGCGGTACTCTGGGGGTGGCGACCATGTGCGTCGGCCTCGGCCAAGGTATCACCACTGTCTTCGAACGCGTCTGATCGCGTTGCGGGACAGCAACCGGGGCCTTGTGCCCCGGTTTTGTTTTTACAGGTTTTATTCAAGAGGGTGGGCAACATGCAGATACAACCAGGCGTATACCGGCATTACAAAGGGCCTGAGTACCGTGTCTTCAGCGTTGCGCGGCACTCCGAGAACGAAGAGTGGATGGTGTTCTACCAATGCCTGTATGGTGATTACAGCTTCTGGGTACGCCCCCTTTTGATGTTCCAGGAGTCCGTCGAGGTTGACGGCGAGCAGGTGCCACGCTTTGCTTTGGTCAAGGCCGAAGAAGGGCTGCCTGGGTTGCTGGGCAAGTCGCACGAGTGATTGTCCGAGCTTGACCTCACACTTTTGCCACTATATATAGCGGTGCCGCGTTTGGTACCTGACGCGTTTTTCATTTTCAGATTCAGGAATACTCCGATCCATGGGCAAATCGCTGGTCATTGTGGAATCCCCGGCCAAGGCCAAGACCATCAACAAGTACCTGGGCAACCAGTACGTGGTGAAGTCGAGTATCGGCCATATCCGAGACCTCCCCACCAGCGGTTCGGCCAGCGCAAGCAAAGAGCCGGCCGCCAAGCGTGGCAAGGCCGCGGGTGAGGCTCCGGCCCTGTCGCCGAAAGAAAAGGCCCGTCGCCAGCTGGTGGCACGCATGGGCGTCGACCCGGATCACGGCTGGAAGGCCAAGTACGAGATCCTGCCTGGCAAGGAAAAGGTGATCGAAGAGCTGCGTCGCCTGGCCAAGGATGCCGACACCATCTATCTCGCAACCGACTTGGACCGCGAAGGGGAAGCCATTGCCTGGCACCTGCGCGAAGCCATCGGTGGTGACGACACACGCTACAAGCGCGTGGTGTTCAACGAAATTACCAAAAAGGCCATCCAGGAAGCCTTCTCGCAGCCAGGCGAGCTGGACATCGACCGGGTCAACGCTCAGCAGGCGCGGCGCTTCCTCGACCGTGTGGTTGGTTACATGGTTTCGCCGCTGTTGTGGGCCAAGATTGCTCGCGGCCTGTCTGCTGGCCGTGTGCAGTCGGTCGCGGTGAAGCTGGTGGTGGAGCGCGAGCGTGAAATCCGTGCATTCATCCCGCAAGAGTACTGGGAGATTCATGCCGACCTCGGTACCGCCAAGAACGCCAAGGTGCGTTTCGAGGTGGCGCGCGAGAAGGGCGAGGCCTTCAAGCCGCTGAACGAAGCCCAGGCCATGGCTGCGCTGGAGAAGCTCAAGGCTTCCAGCTACAGCGTGGTCAAGCGTGAAGACCGCCCGACCAGCAGCAAGCCGTCGGCGCCGTTCATTACCTCCACCCTGCAGCAGGCGGCCAGTAACCGCCTGGGCTTCGGGGTGAAAAAGACCATGATGATGGCCCAGCGCTTGTATGAGGCCGGCTACATCACTTACATGCGTACCGACTCGACCAACCTGTCGGTCGATGCCCTGGACATGGCGCGTAGCTACATCGAGCGCGAGTTCGGCAAGCAGTACCTGCCGGATGCGCCGCTGGTTTACGGCAGCAAGGAAGGGGCCCAGGAGGCGCACGAAGCGATTCGTCCTTCCGATGTGAATACGCACCCGACCAAGCTCAGCGGCATGGAGCGCGACGCCGAGCGCCTGTACGAGCTGATCTGGCGCCAGTTCCTGGCCTGCCAGATGCCCCCGGCGCAGTACCTGTCCACCAGCGTCACCGTGGCTGCGGGCGACTTCGAGCTGCGTGCCAAGGGCCGTATCCTCAAATTTGACGGTTATACCCGCGTGCTGCCGCAACAGAGCAAGCCGGGCGAAGACGACGTGCTGCCTGAGATGGTCCAGGGCGAGGCGCTGAAGCTGATTCAGATCGACCCGAGCCAGCACTTCACCAAGCCGCCGGCGCGCTTCACCGAGGCCAGCCTGGTCAAGGAAATGGAAAAGCGCGGCATTGGTCGCCCGTCGACCTATGCGGCGATCATCTCGACCATTCAGGACCGTGGTTATGTGACCTTGCATAACCGCCGTTTCTATTCCGAGAAAATGGGCGACATCGTCACCGAGCGCCTGTCGGAAAGCTTCTCCAACCTGATGGACTACGGCTTTACCGCCGATATGGAGGAGAACCTCGACGACGTGGCCCAGGGCGAGCGTGACTGGAAAAACGTACTCGACGAGTTCTACGGCGACTTCAGCAAGAAGCTGCAGACTGCAGAGTCCAGCGAAAACGGCATGCGCGCCAACCAGCCGACCATGACCAACATTCCGTGCAAGGAATGCGGCCGGCCGATGATGATCCGCACCGCTTCCACGGGTGTTTTCCTGGGTTGTTCGGGTTACAGCCTTCCGCCAAAAGAGCGCTGCAAGGCCACCGTCAACCTGGTGCCGGGTGACGAGATTGCCGCTGATGACGAGGGTGAATCGGAATCCCGCGTGCTGCTGGGCAAGCACCGTTGCCCGATCTGCGCCACAGCGATGGACGCCTACCTGCTGGATGAGAAGCACAAGCTGCACATTTGCGGTAACAACCCCGATTGCGTTGGCTACGAGATCGAAGAGGGCAGCTACCGCATCAAGGGTTACGAAGGGCCGAGCCTGGAGTGCGACAAGTGTGGCAGCGAGATGCAGTTGAAGACCGGCCGTTTTGGCAAATTCTTCGGCTGCACCAACCCGGCGTGCAAGAACACCCGCAAGCTGCTCAAGAGTGGCGAGGCGGCGCCACCGAAGATGGACAAGGTGGACATGCCGGAGCTCAAGTGCGAGAAGGTGGACGACACCTACGTGCTGCGTGACGGTGCTTCGGGGTTGTTCCTGGCTGCCAGTCAGTTCCCGAAAAACCGTGAAACCCGTGCGCCGCTGGTGCTTGAAATTGTGCCGCACAAGCACGAGATCGATCCGAAGTACCACTTCCTCTGCGATGCGCCACAGAAAGATCCAGAAGGCCGCCCGGCAGTTATCCGCTACAGCCGCAAGACCAAGGAGCAGTACGTGCAGTCCGAGGTCGATGGCAAGCCGACCGGCTGGAAGGCCTTCTACGACGGCAATGCCTGGAAGGTTGAAGACAAGCGCTGATCTTTCGGTGCTTTAATTGGGGCCGCTTTGCGCCCCTTCGCGGCACAAGGCCGCTTCTGCAAGGAATCGCGTTCTCTTGCAGGAGGGCCTTGTGCCGCGAAGGGGCGCAAAGCGGCCCCAATCATTTATGATGCATGTATTCGCCTTGCAGCCTGATGGGAGGGCAAAGAAATGGCCCAGGAAACCTACACTCGCACCAACCAGAAACTGTTCTTCGCCGGCCTTGCTCTGGAGTCCATGGCCAAGGCTGAACAAAGCCAGGCCATGAATGCACAGGGCCTGGTTCAGGCTGAACGCGAATCGGCGCTGTTCCACCTGTATGGCGCGCTGCTGGGCCTGTGCCATGAAATCGGGGTGTTCTACCGCCTGCCGGTGGTTGCAACTGTCGAGCAAGCGCTGGCCGACGACGCGCTGAATGGCATCGCTATCCCGGAAGTGGCCGAGCTGCTTGAGCTTGCCCGTCAGCGCGAAACCTGGCTGGCGCAAATGCTGGGTGCTTATGCCGATTTGTTCCGACCACCGGTCGCCAGGAAAGCGCCGAAAACCGATGTCACGCAGCCTCTGATCCAGGCCGTCAATCTCGATGAGCCCGAGCATCCTGCGCTATCGCGTACCGAGCTGGAAAGCTGGCGCAACAACCTCAAGGGTTTGGTGAGACGTTTCCGCGATGCGTTGAGTGAGTGCTGATAGCCGTTACGGCTGGTACAATACGGACCTTTCGCGGAGAACTGCCATTTATGTCTACGTCTTTTCTGGAAATTGTCGAGTTGCCTGATGGCCGCATCGAACTGCGTCGCGCTGAGGATGAGGGCTCTCTGGTAACCCTGGATTTCTCGGAAGACGCCAAGGTGTTCCTGCAGGGCCAGCATGTAGAAGTGGCCAAGGCCATGCTTAGCGTGGGCGTGCAGATGGCCGGCCGCCTCATGGATGGTGAGCTCGAACGTGATGAAGGGCCGCGTGTGCTGCACTGACCGTGCAGCAGCCAGCAGGTTTTTCAAATGACAGGCAAAGCCTGAGCATCAGCCGAGGCGGATGTTCAGGCTTTGTGCGTTTCCGACACTGGCGGCGCGCAGCAATTGCTGGCGAGCGGTGGCGTTGACGTTGCCCAGCCAACTGACCACCGTGTGACTGCGGCCCAGGCGCAAAGCTTCGCAGGCCAGTTGCAGCGGGGTTTGATTGCCACGAGGTTGCAGCAGCAAGATGCGTTCACGGTTGAGGCCGGCATCGCGCAGCCAGGCCTGGGTCAGGCTCGACGGCGGGGCGATCAGGGTCAGCCAGCGGGCCGCGTCCTCTTCGCTCAGTTCGCGCAGTACCGGTGCCAGCAGGCTTTGGCAGTGACCTGGCGCGCCGCGCAGCGACAATTCGCTGAACAGTTCAGGCTGGTTGTGCTTGCGCGCCAGTTCGCTGGCTTTCAGGCCAGGTAGCACGGGCTGGGCGAGAAATGCTTCGAACAGGGGCAACTGGGCTTGCTCGGGTGCGTGAATGAACTGCTGCATGACGCCTCCTGGATCAGCGGCGAATGACGCCGACGCTCAAACCCTCAATCACCAGTTCCTGTTCTTTCAGGTCGACTTCGATGGGGGCGAATTCGGGGTTTTCGGCAAGCAGCCAGACCTTGCTGCCTTCACGCTTGAAGCGTTTGACGGTCACTTCGTCGCCGATGCGGGCGACGACAATCTGGCCGTTGCGGGCTTCGCGGCAGGTGTGAACTGCCAGCAGGTCGCCGTCGAAGATGCCGACGTCCTTCATGCTCATGCCGTGTACGCGCAGCAAATAGTCGGCCTGGGGGTGGAAGAAGGCGGGGTTGATATTGCAGGATTGCTCAATGTGCTGTTCGGCAAGAATCGGCGCACCGGCAGCAACCCGGCCAATGATAGGCAGGCCGCTTTCTTCTGCCTTGGTTTCCAGGCCGGGAATGCGTATGCCACGGGAGGCGCCCGGGGTCATCTCGATTGCGCCCTTGCGGGCGAGGGCCTTGAGGTGCTCCTCGGCGGCGTTGGGCGATTTGAAGCCCAGCTCCTGAGCGATCTCGGCGCGTGTCGGCGGGAAGCCGTTGTCTTCGAGGCAGCGCTTGATGAACGCGAGAATTTCGGCTTGGCGTGGCGTCAGTTTCGACATGGTGAGCGCTCTGTCTTTTTGTACAGTGACTGGGATTATATACAGTACTGGATGCGCTGCAAGCCAAAAGGCGCATTAAACCTGAACGCTGGCACTTGCAGCACGCCGCCTGGGGCTTTTAAATGGCGACCGCCCGGTCACCGAGCCTTGACAGAAGCAGGACTGAAACGTATGTTTCAAACACCTGTTTGTCTGGCGGAGTACGCGGAGTAGTCATGGCCCAATCGGAAACCGTTGAACGCATTCTCGATGCTGCCGAGCAGCTGTTCGCGGAAAGGGGGTTTGCCGAAACCTCATTGCGGCTGATTACCAGCAAGGCCGGGGTGAACCTGGCGGCCGTCAACTATCATTTCGGCTCCAAGAAAGCGTTGATCCAGGCGGTGTTCTCGCGCTTCCTCGGGCCGTTCTGCGCCAGCCTGGAGCGCGAGCTGGAGCGTCGCCAGGCCAAGCCGGAGCACAAGCCCAGCCTCGAAGAGCTGCTGGAGATGCTGGTGGAGCAGGCGTTGGTCGTGCAACCTCGCAGCAACAACGATCTGTCGATCTTCATGCGCCTGCTGGGCCTGGCATTCAGCCAGAGCCAAGGCCACCTGCGGCGTTACCTGGAAGACATGTACGGCAAGGTGTTCCGCCGCTACATGCTGCTGGTCAACGAGGCTGCGCCGCGTATTCCACCACTGGAACTGTTCTGGCGCGTGCACTTCATGCTCGGCGCCGCCGCCTTCAGCATGTCCGGCATCAAGGCGCTGCGTGCGATCGCCGAGACTGACTTTGGCATCAACACCTCGATCGAGCAGGTGATGCGCCTGATGGTACCGTTCCTGGCTGCAGGCATGCGTGCCCACAGCGGCGTCACCGACGAAGCCATGGCCACGGCGCAGCTGCGACCACGCAGCAAAGCTACCGCTATTACCGCCAAGGCCTGAAGGCTGGGCGGGGCAGGGCGCTTCGGCTAAGCTAGCGCCATGCCCGATCTCGACCTGCTGCACATTTCCCTTGCCGACCAATGCCTGTATGGCTTTGCCCGTGGCCAGCTGCGCGTGCGCGTGCCGGTTTCCACGTCGCGCAACGGTGCGGGCGAGCGCCACGGTTCGGGTTGCACACCGCGTGGCCTGCATCAAGTGCGGGCAAAAATTGGCGCGGGCCTGCCGCTTGCTGCAGTGCTGGTCGGGCGGCGCTGGGCGGGTGAGGTGTGGTCGCCGGTATTGCACGCGCAATACCCGGGCCGTGACTGGATACTCACCCGCATCCTCTGGCTCAGCGGCTGTGAGCCGGGGCTTAACCGCCTGGGCGCGGTCGACACCTTCCGCCGCTACATCTACCTGCACGGCACCCCGGATACGGAACCCATGGGCGTAGCGTTGTCCCATGGCTGCATACGCCTGCGCAACACTGACTTGCTAAGCCTGTTCGAGCGGGTGCCGGCCCATTGCCCGGTGCGTATCGAACAGGCCGCCTGCCCCC
The DNA here is from genome assembly GCF_017875165.1 of Pseudomonas sp. PvP089. NCBI lineage: Bacteria > Pseudomonadati > Pseudomonadota > Gammaproteobacteria > Pseudomonadales > Pseudomonadaceae > Pseudomonas > Pseudomonas sp. PvP089. Next base: position 4,561,091 of record NZ_JAGGME010000001.1, on the reverse strand, counting down.
AGTGGGCCTCTCTTTGTCTTCAATGAAGGATTACCCATGACCGTCAGCCTGCAAGGCTCCCTGATGGTGGATATCGCCGGTAAATGGCTGACCGCCGAAGACCGTCACTTGCTGCGCCAACCCGAAGTGGCCGGCCTGATCATTTTTGCCCGCAACATCGACAGCCCGCGCCAGGTGCGTGAGCTGTGCGCATCGATCCGCGCCATACGCCCTGACCTTATTCTGGCGGTAGACCAGGAGGGCGGCCGCGTGCAGCGCCTGCGCCAGGGTTTCGTGCGCCTGCCAGCCATGCGTGCGCTGGCCGACAATGACAACGCCGAGTACCTGGCGGAGCAGTGCGGTTGGCTGATGGCGACCGAGGTGCTGGCGGTTGGCCTGGACCTCAGCTTTGCACCCGTGCTGGACCTGGACCACCAGCGCAGCGCCGTGGTCGGCAGCCGTGCCTTCGAGGGCGACCCCCTGCGTGCCACGCAACTTGCGGGGGCGTTCATCCGCGGTATGAATGCGGCGGGCATGGCTGCCTGTGGCAAGCACTTCCCCGGCCATGGCTGGGCCGAGGCTGACTCGCATGTGGCCATTCCCACCGATGAGCGCAGCCTTGAGCAATTACGCCAGGCCGACCTGGTGCCGTTCACGCGCCTGAGCGGCCAGCTGGCGGCGGTGATGCCGGCGCATGTCATCTACCCGCAGGTTGACAACCAGCCAGCCGGTTTTTCGCGGCGCTGGCTGCAGGACATCCTTCGCGGCGAGCTGGGCTTTGACGGGGTGATCTTCAGTGATGACTTGTCGATGGCCGGTGCGCATGTGGTGGGTGATGCGGCCAGCCGTATCGAGGCAGCGTTGAGCGCCGGCTGTGACATGGGCCTGGTGTGCAATGACCGGGCGGCAGCGGAGCTGGCACTGAGTGCGGCGCAACGTATGAAGGTCAAGCCATCGCCGCGGATTGCGCGGATGCGCGGGCAAGGGTTTGCGCGGACCGATTATCGCCAGCAGCCGCGCTGGCTGGAGGCGTTGGGGGCGTTGAAGGAAGCTCAGCTGGTCGATTGACTGCCTCGGCCGCTTCGCGGGCATGCCCGCTCCCACAGGTACTGCGCATGCCAGATAGCGGTGCGGTCATTGTGGGAGCGGGTTCACCCGCGAAGAGGCCAGCTTGGGCAGTGAAAGTTGATGGTTTACCGCCCACGCTTGCCTGGCAATGGCGCAAACAGTGCCTCGATTTCTTCATCGCCCATGCGCCATTGCCCAGCCTGCCCGCCATCCAGCAAGCTGGCTGCCAATGCCGCTTTCTCCTGCTGCAACATCTGGATCTTCTCTTCCACCGTACCCCGGGTAATCAGCTTGAACACGAACACTGGCTTGTCCTGGCCAATCCGGTACGCCCGGTCGGTGGCCTGGTTTTCGCTGGCCGGGTTCCACCAGGGGTCGTAGTGGATCACCGTGTCTGCGGCCGTCAGGTTCAAGCCCACCCCGCCTGCCTTCAAGCTGATCAGGAACACTTCGCTGTCACCCTGCTGGAACTGCCGCACTGGCGTGCGCCGGTCGCGCGTGTCGCCGGTCAGCAAGCTATAGCGGATCTTGCGTTTCTGCAGCTCCTGCTCGATAAGTGCCAGCATCGAGGTGAACTGCGAGAACAGCAGTACCCGGCGCCCTTCGCTGAGCAGCTCCTCGAGCATTTCCAGCAGCGCGCCCAGCTTGCCCTTGTCGGCCTGGTTCCCATGGCTTTCCACCCCTTTTACCAGGCGCAGGTCGCAGCACACCTGGCGCAGCTTGAGCAGGGCGTCGAGGATGACGATCTGGCTGCGCGCGGCGCCATTGCGAGCGATTTCGTCGCGGACTTTCTGGTCCATGGCCACTCGCACGGCCTCGTAGGTGTCGCGCTGGGCGTCGCTGAGCTCGACCCAGTGCACCATCTCGGTCTTGGCGGGCAACTCGGTGGCCACCTGCTCCTTGGTGCGGCGCAGCAGGAAGGGGCGAATACGCGTGACCAGGTGGGCCAGGCGCTCAGCGTCGCCATGGCGCTCTATCGGGACGCGGTAGTCCTGGTTGAACCGTTTGAGGTCGCCCAGCCAGCCGGGCATGAGGAAGTGGAAGATCGACCACAGCTCGCCCAGGTTGTTTTCCATCGGCGTGCCGGTGAGGCACAGGCGCTGGCCGGCCTGTAGCTCGCAGACGGCGAGGGCGGCCTTGCTGGTGCTGCTCTTGATGTTCTGTGCCTCGTCCAGCACCAGCATGTGCCAGGCTTGGGCGCGCAGGTGTTCCAGGTCGCGTGGCATCAGGGCGTAAGTGGTCAGGACCAGGTCGTATTCGTGCAATCGGGTGAAATGCTTGCTGCGCCCTGGGCCATGCAGTGCCAGTACGCGCAGGTCAGGGGCGAAACGCTGGGCTTCGTCCAACCAGTTGGGTATCAGGCTGGTGGGCATGACCGCCAGGGCCGGTGCGCCCAAGCGCCCGGAGTCCTTTTCCAGCAGCAGGTGCGCCAGGGTCTGCAGGGTCTTGCCCAGGCCCATGTCGTCGCCGAGGATGCCGCCGGTACCCATCCCGCGCAGTGCCTGCAGCCAGTTCAGGCCCTGCTGCTGATACGGCCGCAAGTTGGCCCGCAGCCCGGCGGGGGGTGGCACTTGCAGCTCGCGGGCATCGCGCAGGCGGCGGCCCAGATCGCGAACGTGCTCGCCCCCTTCCCAGTGCAAGGGCAGGCCCTCGATTTCGTTCAGGCGCGCGGCGTCGGCGCGCTCCATGCGCAGGCTCGGGCCAGCGGTGTCTTCGTGCAGGTACAGCTCACCCAGGGTGCCCATCACGGCCTTGATGCGGCCGTAGGGCAGGGCCACGCGCAATGCCGGTGTGTCCAGGCGGCCGCGGTTGAGGTCGATCAGCAGGTGTTCATCGTCACTGCGCCGGGCCAGTTCGCTGGGGCGCAGCAGCTCTGGGCTGCTGCGCAGCAGTTGCAACACGATGGGCAACAGGCTGTGACGCTGGCCATCGACCACAATGCCCAGCTCCAGGTCGAACCATTCATGGCCGGGCGCCTCGTCGATGGTCGCATACCAGTCGTCCACCTCCTGCAAGTTGAAGGCGAAATCGCGGTGTATGTCGATGTTCCAGCCAGCTTCGCGCAGGCGTGGCAGACCTTCGCGTGCAAAGCGCAGCCAGGCTTCGTCGTCGGGCAACTGATACATTTCGCCGGCACTGTCGGGCAGCGCCTTGCTCTGCCGAGTGGCGGGTTTGAAGCCCAGGTCGCGTAACGCATTGCGCAGGGCTAGCTCGGCTTGCGGCTGTCGGCGAATTCGCTGGCTGGTGCTGCCCGCCAGTCGGGTCAGCGGCTTCTCGTCGGTGCCGCTGACCTGCAAACCGTCATAGTTGAATGCCAATGCGGCGCGGTGTTGCATTTGCCGTTGCATGCGACCGGTTTTCGGCATGTAGGCGGTGTATTCAAGGCTGCCGAGCGCAAGAATGGCCTTGGGCTGGATGTGATCGAGCAACTGCTCCTGCACTGGCGTCGGCGTCGGCACCTTGTGGCTGAGGGCATTGAGTTTATGGCTGAGGGGTACGACCAGGTGCTCGGGTACATCCGGGGCAATAGTCAGCTGCACGGCGACATGCGGATCCAGGCTGTGCTCAACCTTGCCCACTTCACTGGTCAGCAGATCGAAGTAGTAAAGTGGCAGCAGCGGGATGACGCAGCGCAGCATTTCCTCGCCGCTGTACCACAGTCCCCGGTAGTTTCCGTTGTCCAGGCGTACCCAGCGGAACTCGGCATGGCGCACCGGGCCTTGATGAAGCGGTGGGAAGCCGACATCGTAAAACATGCGCCCGGTTTCGAGTGCGCGCTGGAACAACTCGCCACCTTCCTGGCCCTTCAGTTTATAGCCGCGGTCCTGGCCGCCGCCCTGATTCAGGGCCGAGAGCAGGCGCAGAATGCGGGTGTCTTCCTCCGTCACGAAGCGCGGTGGCTCGTAGAGAAAGTCGTACAGTGACTGGACGCGGCTGAAGCGTATGCCGTCCTCGGTTCGTGTGCCCTTGCGTACCAGCAGGGCGCAGCCGGCATCATCGGTGAGGTCGAGCTGGTAGCACACCATGCGTCCGCGTTTGTCTTCGGCTGCGTTGGGCTTGGGCGGGGCCTGCTCCAGGCCGCTCAACCAGTGCTGCAGTTCCGCGGACAACGTTGCCGGGTCGGCTTGCGTGGCCTCATGATTGGACCAAGGGTCGCTTATGCAGAACAGTGCAGCGGCGCAATGCTTGCAGTTTTGCCCTACAGGGCAATCGCATTCACCGTGCACATGGCAACGGCCGCCGGCTACGTGCAACTCGATGCTTTGCCGATAGTGGTTGTCGCCACTCCCTTGGCAATTGGCCGTGATGGTCGGCCCATAGAAGCCTTCCAGTTCGACCCTGCCTTCCTCGGCATAGCGCTCACCGCGTTGCAGGGCAGCTTTGCTGAACGATTGGGTCCAGTTCGGATAAGCGTTCACCATCTCGGCGGCATCTTGCTTCATCGGATTACTGCTCCATCATCTCCGGGTCCATCACCGGCATTTTCGGCGTACCCGGTGGTGTCACCTTCAGCAGCACCGCCAGGTGCCCGCCGTCGAGGAAGGTCAGCTGGCCGGCCTTGACGTTGCTGTTGTTCTGCCTGAACTGCTCGCTTTGCAGCACGCTGCCGTTGCCGTCCAGCTGGTTGACCCAGAAGTTGGCCTCGACCGAGATGAAGCGGCCTTGCGCGATGCTCAGGTTGCCTTCGATAGGGAAGTGGCCGAACTGTTCGGCGCCTTCGCCCAGGGCAATGCGGCCAGGTTCGCTGCCGACCTGCTGCTGCCAGGCCTTGTGCATCAATACGGTGTAGTCGGCGGTGGCTTCCAGGCGGGTGGCTTCGTCTTCCAGCGCCAGTGGGCGCTCTGCGTCTTTTGCCAGGCGTGGGGCGCCAGCGCTCCAGTCTTCCGGGGCGAACGGGCTGGTGAAGGCGGGCACGCTGTTCTGCCGCACCAGAATCATTTCTACCTGATACAGGCCTTCGGCGAAGGCGGCTGGCGCGAACAGCGCCAGCAGCAGGGTCAGGCAACGGATGGCACGCATGGATCTTCCTTAGGCAGGCTGTGGGGTCAGGCGCTCGAACAGCGCCTCCAGGGTGTTGAAACGTTCGTCGGGGCGTTCCATCGGCACAAGGAAGCGGAACTGGGTAGCGCCTTCGAACTTGTAGCGTTTGGGCTGGCCCTGGATCAGCTTGATCAGGGTCAGCGGGTCGACCGGGGTTTCGGCTTCGAACTCGAGCTTGCCACCATTGGGGCCAGCATCGACTTTCTTGATGCCGAGCTTTTCCGCCTGCAGCTTGAGCGAAGTCAGGCGCATCAGGTTCTTGGTCGGTTCTGGCAGCAGACCGAAGCGGTCGATCATTTCCACTTGCAGGTCCTTGAGGCCTTCTTCGTCGGCGGCCGAAGCAATGCGCTTGTACAGGATCAGCCGTGCATGCACGTCAGGCAGGTAGTCCTCGGGGATCAGTGCGGGCAGGCGCAGGTTGATCTCCGGGCCGCCGCCAAGCGGTTGCTCCAGATTTGGCTGGGTACCCTTGCGGATCGCCTTGACCGCGCGTTCGAGCATTTCCATGTACAGGGTGAAGCCCACCGCCTGGATCTGACCGCTCTGGCCTTCGCCCAGCAGCTCGCCCGCACCGCGGATTTCCAGGTCGTTGGTGGCCAGCACAAAGCCAGCACCCAGGTCCTGGGTGTTGGCGATGGCTTCCAGGCGTTTTTCAGCGTCGGCGCTAACTTTCTGTCGGGTTGGGGTCAGCAGGTAGGCGTAGGCCTGGTGGTGGCTACGGCCGACCCGGCCACGCAGCTGGTGCAGCTGGGCCAGGCCAAACTTGTCGGCGCGCTCGATGACGATGGTATTGGCGCTAGGCACGTCGATGCCGGTTTCGATGATGGTCGACGCCACCAGCACGTTGAAGCGCTTGTGGTAGAAATCGCTCATCACCTGTTCCAGCTCGCGTTCGCGCATTTGCCCGTGGCCGATGCCGATACGTGCCTCGGGCACCAGTTCGGCAAGGTCGGCGGCGCATTTTTCGATGGTTTTCACATCGTTGTGCAGGTAGTACACCTGGCCACCGCGCAGCAGTTCGCGCAGCAGTGCCTCCTTGACCGTGCTCTTGTTCTGCTCCATGACAAAGGTGCGCACCGACAGGCGGCGCGCTGGCGGCGTGGCGATGATCGACAGGTCGCGCATGCCGGCCACTGCCATGTTCAACGTGCGCGGGATCGGCGTAGCGGTCAGGGTGAGGATGTCGACCTCGCTGCGCAGTGCCTTGAGCTGCTCTTTCTGGCGTACACCAAAGCGGTGCTCTTCGTCGATGATGGCCAGGCCCAGGTCCTTGAAGCGCACATCGTCCTGCAGCAGCTTGTGGGTGCCGATGAGGATGTCGATCTTGCCTTCGGCCAGGTCGGCGGCGGCGGCGGCCACTTCCTTGGCCGACTTGAAGCGGCTCATGACCTCCACGGTCACCGGCCAGTCGGCAAAGCGGTCGCGGAAGCTGTTGTAGTGTTGCTGGGCGAGCAGGGTAGTGGGCACCAGCACGGCGACCTGGCGGCCACTGTGCACGGCGATGAACGCCGCCCGCATGGCCACTTCTGTCTTGCCGAAGCCGACGTCGCCACACACCAGGCGGTCCATTGGCTTGGGCGCGAGCATGTCAGCCCGCACCGCCTCGATGGCCGTTTGCTGGTCCGGGGTTTCTTCGAACGGGAAGCCGGCGCTGAACGTGGCGTAGTCGGCGGACGGGTCGGCAAACGCATACCCTTTGCGCGCGGCCCGGCGGGCATAGATGTCGAGCAGTTCGGCGGCCACGTCGCGCACCTGTTCGGCGGCCTTGCGCTTGGCCTTCTGCCAGGCTTCCGAGCCCAGCCGGTGCAGGGGTGCCAGGGCATCATCGCTGCCGGTATAGCGGGCGATCAGGTGCAGGTTGGCCACCGGCACGTACAGCTTGGCGTTCTCGGCGTATTCCAGGGTAAGGAATTCGGCAGCCTGGCCTTCGATTTCCAGGGTGGCCAGGCCCAGGTAGCGGCCCACGCCATGGTCGATGTGTACCACCGGTGCGCCTTCGCGCAGCTCGGTGAGGTTCTTGATGACCGCGTCGTTGGCGGTTTCGCCACGCTTGTCGCGGCGGCGGCGCTGCATCACGCGCTGGCCGAACAGCGGGCTTTCCGCGACCAGGGCCAGGCCTGGGTCGTCCAGCAGCAAGCCGTCATCCAGCGGGGCGATGGTGATCGCCAGGCGCTCGCTTCCGGTGATGAAGTCGGCCCAGCCGTCGACAGTGTGCGGCCGCAGTTTCAATCGTTCGAGCAGCTCCAGCAACACTTCGCGGCGGCCGGCCGATTCGGCGGTGAACAGCACGCGGCCGGGGAACTGGTCGAGGAAGTTGGCCAGCTCGGCCAGCGGCTGGTTGGCCTTGGCCTCGATCGCCAGGTTGGGCAGGGCGCGCGCCGGGAAGCGCTCGCGGCCCGCGCCCGGTTCGATGTCTTCGCTGCTGACCACCACTCGCGGCCACTGCTTGAGCCGGGCGAAGCAGTCCTCCACTGGCATGAACAGCTCGGCAGGCGGCAGCAGCGGCCGGCTGAGGTCGCCACGGCGGTCTTCATAACGGCCGCGCACGTCGTTCCAGAAGTGTTCGGCGGCCTGTTCCACGCCAGGCAGCGAAAACACCTGGGTGTCGGCCGGCAGGTAGTCGAACAGGGTGGACGTTTCTTCGAAGAACAACGGCAGGTAGTACTCGATGCCGGCCGGGATGATGCCGCTGGCCAGGTCCTGGAAGATCGCACTGCGGCGGAAATCGACGTCGAAGCGTTCACGGAAGCGTGCCTTGAAGCGGGTCACTTCCTCTTTTTGCATCGGAAATTCGCGTGCCGGCAGCAGGCGCACCGAATCCACCTTGTCGATCGAGCGCTGGGTCTCGGGGTCGAAGGTGCGCAGTGTCTCGATCTCGTCATCGAACAGGTCGATGCGGTAGGGCAGCTTGCTGCCCATCGGGAACAGGTCGATCAGCGCGCCGCGCACGGCGAACTCGCCATGCTCGTAGACGGTGTCGACGCAACGATAGCCACTGGCCTCCAGGCGTGTGCGCATCTGCTCCACGTCGATGGTCTGGCCCACGTCCAGCACCAGGCTGCTGCCCAGCAGGAAGCGGGTGGGCGCCAGGCGGTGCAGGGCGGTGGTGACCGGCACCACGAGGATGCCATGGCTCAGTTCCGGCAGGCGGTACAGGCTTGCGATGCGCTGGGAAATGATGTCCTGGTGTGGCGAGAACAGGTCGTAGGGCAGGGTTTCCCAGTCGGGGAATGGCAGCACCGGCAGGTCCGGGGCGAAGAAGCGCAGCTCCTGCTCCAGACGGTCGGCGGCCTGGCTGTCGGCTGTCAGCAGCAGGGTGAAGCGGCCAGCGTTGCTGGCGGCCTCGGCGATGGCAAGGCTGAGGGCGGCACCGGGCAGGTTACCCCAGGTTTGTTTGCCGGCCGTGGCCGACATGTGCGGTAGGCGCAGAACTGACACGGGAGATTGCACTCCAAGCGTTGCGGCAAAGACACCGATTGTACCGGTGACCGTGCCGGCTGTCAGGCTCGAAAGGGCGTGAACGCTGGCTTGCGTGACTGCGACAGGCGCTCATTGCCGGTTCCGCGTCGGGGCGTCATAATGTAGCCCCTTTTTTCTGTCCCTACATGTGGAAGGTTCCCGTGACTCAGAAGCCCGACCAGTGTCTTGGTGAGTGGATTGATCGTGAAGCTCTGGCTGAAGCGATGATCCCGCTTATCGGTCAGCTCTACCGCAACAACAACGTGGTGAGCTCGATTTATGGCCGTAGCCTGATCAACCGTTCGGTTATCTCGATCCTCAAGGCGCACCGCTTTGCGCGTCATCGTCAAGCCGACGAAACCGAGCTGTCCGTCCACGAGACATTCCCCCTGCTCAAGGCCATGAGCGAGCTGAAACTGGGCGCCGCTTCGGTCGACCTGGGCAAGCTGGCCAACAAATTCAAGCAGGAAGGCAATGGCCGTACTGCCGAGCAGTTCGTCCGTGAAGAACTGGCCGACGTGGTTGGCCAGCAGAACGTTTCGGCGCGCAAAGGCACCGACGTTGTCCTGTACGGCTTCGGCCGCATCGGCCGCCTGCTGGCGCGTATCCTGATCGAGAAGACCGGTGGTGGCGACGGCCTGCGCCTGCGCGCCATTGTCGTGCGCAAAGGCGCCGAGAACGACCTGGTCAAGCGTGCCAGCCTGCTGCGTCGTGACTCGGTTCACGGCCCGTTCGACGGCACCATCACCATCGACGAAGCCAACAACACCATCACTGCCAACGGCAACCTGATCCAGGTTATCTACGCCAAGAGCCCGAGCGAAGTCGACTACACCCAGTACGGCATCGAAAACGCGTTGATCGTCGACAACACCGGGGTATGGCGTGATGCCGACGGCCTGGGCCAGCACCTGGCCTGCCCGGGCGCTGCCCGCGTGATCCTCACCGCACCTGGCAAGGGCGCGCTGAAGAACATCGTGCACGGCATCAACCACGGTGACATTGCTGCCGATGACAAGATCATCTCGGCGGCCTCCTGCACCACCAACGCCATCGTGCCGGTGCTCAAGGCTGTCAACGACAAGTACGGCATCGTCAACGGCCACGTCGAAACCGTTCACTCGTTCACCAACGACCAGAACCTGATCGACAACTTCCACAAGGGCAGCCGCCGTGGTCGTGCCGCGCCGCTGAACATGGTCATCACCGAAACCGGCGCAGCCACTGCTGCCGCCAAGGCGCTGCCAGTGCTGAAGGGCAAGCTGACCGGCAACGCCATTCGCGTACCGACGCCGAACGTTTCGATGGCCATCCTGAACCTGAACCTGGAAAAGGCCACCAACCGCGACGAAATCAACGAGTACCTGCGCCAGACCGCCATGCACTCGGAACTGCACAAGCAGATCGACTACGTCAGCTCGCAGGAAGTGGTTTCGACCGACTTCGTTGGCTCGCGCCACGCCGGTGTCGTTGACGCTGAAGCCACCATCGCCAACGACAACCGCGTTGTCCTGTACGTCTGGTACGACAACGAATTCGGTTACAGCTGCCAGGTGGTTCGCGTGATGGAAGACATGGCCGGTGTGAACCCGCCAGCGTTTCCACGCTGATTCGCTTGTAAGGCAATGAAAAAACGGGAACCTTCGGGTTCCCCTTTTTTTTGCTTGCCGTGGGTCGTGTGGTGCCTGTGAGATCGAGCGCCGCGCGGGCGGCGCTCGATATGCGCCATACCCCAAAGCCCAAGCCAAGCACCCAGGAACCGAACCTTGCGCACAGCCTTACTGTTCATTTTCCTGCTGCTCACCGCCTGCAACCAGGGCCCCACCCTTGAGCGCCTGGGCGGCCCGACCATGGGTAGCAGCTACAGCATCCAGTACGTTCGCGAGCCTGGCGGCCCGGCGCCGGCCCAGGTGCAGGCAGCGGTCGAAACCATTCTTGGTGAAATCGACCGGCACTATTCGACCTACCGCGGCGACTCTACCGTCAGCCGTTTCAACCAGTTGCCCGCCAACCAGTGCCTGGCCCTGCCACCCGACATGCTTGAACTGGTTGCCCTTGGCCAGCACCTGGCCGAGCAGAGTGAGGGTGCCTTTGACCTCACCGTTGAACCCTTGCTTGACCTGTGGGGTTTCGGCCCCCAGGCCCGCCATGAGCGGGTACCCGACCCGCAAGCCGTGGCCCAGGTTCGTCAGCGTGTGGGTTACCGGCACTTGCATATCGAAGACCAGGCCCTGTGCAAGGACGCCCCGGTGCAGCTCGACTTCAATAGCATCGCCGCCGGCCATGCCGTGGACTTGATCGCTGCGCGCCTGCGCGCCATGGGTATAGCCAGTTTTGTCGCCGAAGCCACTGGCGAGCTCAAGGCGGTTGGCCGCAAGCCCGATGGCAGTCCCTGGCGCATCGCCCTGGAGTTGCCCCGTGAAGACCGCCAGATCGCCCGGCAGATCATTGCAGTCAATGAGCTTTCAGTCTCAACCTCGGGTGACTATCGGCACTATTTCGAGGAGAATGGCCGGCGTTATTCGCACACCTTCGATGCCCGCCTCGGGCGCCCCGTGCAGCACGACCTGGCTGCAGTCACCGTACTGGACGCCTCGGCGTTGCAGGCCGACGGCTATTCGACACTGCTGCTGATCCTTGGCCCTGAGCGTGGCTGGGATTTTGCCGTGGCGCACGGCTTGGCCGCGGTATTGGTGACTCGGGCCGAGGGTGGCTTCGTCTCTCGAGCTACGCCCGCATTCGAACGGGCGGTGAAAGGCGATTGAAAGCGCAGGCAGGGATGATGGCCGCCAGGGAATGGGTGAACCAAATGTAGTGCGGGCAAAATTGGCCTACGACGCGACCAAGGGTTAATGTGCGCGGCGTTCAGGCTTGATTAGACTGCACCCGAATTTTCTCATGACGCCCCGGCGGCATGATCGCGTCCCGCGAGCGACCGTGGCTTGCGGGCCAGTTCTGAAGGAGTACGCATGGCTGTCTACAACTACGACGTAGTGGTGCTGGGTTCCGGCCCGGCCGGTGAAGGCGCGGCAATGAACGCCGCCAAAGCAGGGCGCAAGGTAGCGATGGTCGATGACCGTCGCCAGGTCGGTGGCAACTGCACGCACCTGGGTACCATCCCGTCCAAGGCACTGCGTCACTCGGTGCGGCAGATCATGCAGTTCAACACCAACCCGATGTTCCGGGCGATCGGTGAGCCGCGCTGGTTCTCGTTTCCGGACGTGCTGAAAAGCGCCGAGAAGGTGATTTCCAAGCAAGTTGCATCGCGCACCGGCTACTACGCCCGCAACCGTGTTGATGTGTTCGTCGGCACCGGCAGCTTTGCCGACGAGCAAACCGTTGAAGTGGTGTGCCCGAACGGTGTAGTTGAAAAGCTCAACGCCAAGCACATCATCATCGCCACCGGCTCGCGCCCTTACCGCCCGGCCGACATCGACTTCCACCATCCGCGGGTCTACGACAGCGACACCATCCTCAGCCTCAGCCACACCCCGCGCAAGCTGATCGTGTACGGCGCCGGTGTGATCGGTTGCGAGTACGCGTCGATCTTCAGCGGCCTGGGCGTGCTGGTAGAGCTGGTGGATAACCGTGGCCAACTGTTGAGCTTCCTGGATTCGGAAATTTCCCAGGCACTGAGCTACCACTTCAGCAACAACAACATCACCGTGCGCCACAACGAAGAGTATGAGCGTGTCGAAGGCCTGGACAACGGGGTGATCCTGCACCTGAAGTCGGGCAAGAAGATCAAGGCCGACGCCTTGCTGTGGTGCAACGGCCGGACCGGCAACACCGACAAGCTGGGCCTGGAGAACATCGGCATCAAGGTCAACAGCCGTGGCCAGATCGAGGTCGACGAGGCTTATCGCACTACCGTGCCGAACATCTACGGCGCCGGTGACGTGATCGGCTGGCCGAGCCTGGCCAGTGCCGCCCATGACCAGGGGCGTTCTGCGGCTGGCAGCATCGTCGACAATGGCAGCTGGCGCTTCGTCAATGACGTACCGACCGGCATCTACACCATTCCGGAAATCAGCTCGATCGGCAAGAACGAGCAGGAACTGACCCAGGCCAAGGTGCCATACGAAGTGGGCAAGGCCTTCTTCAAGAGCATGGCGCGTGCGCAGATCGCCGGCGAGCCGCAGGGCATGCTGAAGATCCTGTTCCACCGTGAAACCCTGGAAATCCTCGGCGTGCACTGCTTCGGCTACCAGGCTTCGGAGATCGTCCATATCGGCCAGGCGATCATGAACCAGCCGGGTGAGCAGAACAACCTGAAGTACTTCGTCAACACCACGTTCAACTACCCGACCATGGCCGAAGCCTATCGGGTAGCTGCCTACGATGGCCTGAACCGGCTTTTTTGAGCGGCTCCGACCGGTGGCCTGAGCCGGTCGGAGAGACCGATTTCAACACTACCCGAGGGTGGTCTTGGCCAAACCGGGAAAGTCTGTAATCAGGCTGTCCACGCCAAAGTCCGCGAGCCGGCGCATCAGTGCCGGCTCGTTGACCGTCCACACCGATACGTGCAAACCCTGGCCCTGCGCTTTAAGCAGGCGCTCGGGGGTGCACAGTGTCCAGTTCAATGCCAGCAGTTCACAGCCGTAGTTCTGCGCCACCTTCAACGGGTCGAGCCAGGCGTACTCGGCGACCAGCCCGCGCTTCACGTCTGGCACCAGCTCCAGGGCGGCGCCCAGCACTTCGCGTGAGCTGGAGGTGATGGTGACCTTGTCCAGCAGGCCATGCTGCTGGGCCAATTCGCGAATTGCCAACACGGTGGTGGCAGCACGGGTGCGCGAGGCGCTTTTTACCTCAAGCTGCCAGTGCTCGAACGGGCATTTTTCGAACAGCTCTTCCAGTTTCGGTATAGGGCAGGGCTGCACGTGGCCCGGGCCGCCTTTGCGCGCATCGATCTTCATCAAGTCGGCGGCCGGGTGGTCGACCACCTTGCCGCGTCGGCCAGTGGTGCGCTTGAGGGTGGGGTCGTGGATCACCATCAGCTCGTTGTCGGCCGACAGGTGCAGGTCCAGTTCGCAGCGGGTGACGCCGTGGGACAGGCACTGGCGGAAGCTGTGCAGTGTGTTCTCGGGTGCTTCGCCCTTGGCGCCGCGATGGCCGTAGATCAGGGTCACGTTCGTTCCTTCAAATCAGAGAAAAACAGGGTCATGGGGCGGGATCGTTCTGTTCCAGCTGCTGGCGCCGCTGTTGTTGCTGGCGCTGCAGGATATAGCGAGCCAGCAGTTGACGCTGGGCGTCGGTCATGTCGATGAATTCGGTACCGACCTCGAAGCCGCCCGCGGGGCGCGGGTCGCAATGGGTGACCTTGCCGCGCAGCAGCAAACCGTGGGCGCGGGGCATCAGCACCATCTTCACTTTCACCCGGGTGCCAGGGGCAACCTGCGTGGCCTGGGCGAATTCGATACCGCCTTCGGAAAGCACGACCGGCACAGGCTGGCCTACTTCGCCGAGCAGGGTCTGGGCAACGACTGCACTGAGCAGGTCGAGGCGTTTGTTCTGCGCCCGCAGGAAGGCCGCGAGTGTGCGGTCCTTGTCGCTCAACTGACGCAGCAGGTGCTGCGACTCGAAGTCGGACAGGTGCAGCTCGCTCAGCAGGTTGAACAGCGGAGAATCATCTTGCAATACATCTGGCTCAAGGGCTTCGGCCGCACTGAGGGGGCTGATTTGAAGTGCGATCCGGTCTTCGATGCGGTAGTATTCGCGGCGATCTTCTTCGTCTAATGTCGTCATGGCGAACCCAAGGTAGCGGCGGTGGTCCGAGTGTAAAGCCGCCGTAGGCGCCTCGCCACAAGGACGTTCCCTTTCATCCGAACAAGCCCCGACATGTTCAGACCTCTTTTCGCATTCATAGGCACGCGTTATACCCGTGCCAAACGCCGTAACCACTTCGTCTCGTTCATTTCCCTGACCTCGATGATCGGCCTCGCCCTGGGCGTGGTGGTGATGATCGTGGTGCTGTCGGTGATGAACGGCTTCGACCACGAGATGCGCACCCGCGTGCTCGGCATGATCCCGCATGCCACGCTGGAGAGCGGCCAGCCCATTGCCGACTGGCCGGCCCTTGCCCAACAAGTAAAGCAGAATCCGCAGGTGGTGGCGGTTGCGCCGTTCACCCAGATGCAGGGGCTGCTGACCCATGACGGCAAGGTGCAGAAGGTGCTGCTCAACGGCATCGACCCGGCCCGCGAGCGCGAGGTGTCGATCATCGACAACTTTGTCCTGCAAGGCCGCCTCGACCAGCTGGCGCCGGGTGAGTGGGGCATCATGATCGGCGACAAGGCTGCGGCCAAGCTGGGGGTGGGCATTGGCGACAAACTCACCTTCGTGGCCCCCGAGGTCAGCGTGACGCCGGCCGGCATGTTCCCGCGCATGAAACGCTTCACCGTGGTTGGCACCTTTCACGTCGGCGCAGGCGAGATCGACGGTTACCTGGGGCTGACCAACATCAGCGACCTTTCCCGCCTGCACCGCTGGAAGCCCGACCAGGTGCAGGGCCTGCGCCTGAAGTTCGACGACCTGTTCCAGGCGCCGCGCGTGGCCTGGAGCATCGCACAGCAGCTGGGCGACCAGGAGTTCTACAGCCGTGACTGGACCCGCACCCACGGCAACCTGTACCAGGCCATCCGCATGGAAAAGGCCATGATCGGCCTGCTGTTGCTGCTGATCGTGGCGGTGGCGGCGTTCAACATCATTTCTACCCTGGTGATGGTGGTCAACGACAAGCGCGGCGACATTGCCATCTTGCGCACCCTGGGCGCCACGCCCGGCCAGATCATGCTCATCTTCATGGTCCAGGGCACGGTGATCGGGGTGATCGGTACCCTGATCGGCGCCGTGGTCGGGATCGTTGCTGCGCTGAACGTGAGTGCGGCGATCGCCGGCATCGAGAAGCTGATCGGGCACAAGTTCCTGAACGCCGACGTGTACTTCATCGATTACCTGCCGTCGCAGATCCAGTCCCAGGACGTGTACATGGTCTGCGGTGCGGCGCTGGTCCTGAGTTTCTTCGCCACCCTGTACCCGGCCTGGCGTGCGGCCCGCACCCAGCCTGCAGAGGCGCTACGTTATGAGTGAGTCGCGCATGAGTGATAAAGCCGTTCTGAGTTGCCGCAACCTGGGCAAGTCTTACGACGAAGGCCCGGAATCGGTGAAGGTGCTATCCGGGCTCAACCTTGAGCTGCATGCCGGTGAGCGGGTGGCCATTGTCGGTAGCTCCGGTTCGGGCAAGAGTACCTTGCTCAACCTGTTGGGCGGCCTTGATCGGCCCACACAAGGCAGCGTATGGCTGGCTGGCGAAGAGCTGTCGGCCCTGGGTGAACGTGCCCGTGGCCTGCTGCGCAACCGTGAGCTGGGCTTTGTCTACCAGTTCCACCACCTGTTGCCGGAATTCACCGCCATCGAGAACGTGTGCATGCCGCTGCTGATCGGCCGCACGCCCATCCCTGAGGCCCGGGAACGTGCCGAGGCGCTGCTCAAGCGGGTGGGCCTGGGCCACCGCCTGAACCACAAGCCGGCCGAATTGTCTGGTGGTGAGCGCCAGCGGGTGGCGATTGCCCGGGCACTCGTCAACCGCCCCGGCCTGGTGATGCTCGATGAGCCTACCGGCAACCTCGACCACCATACCGCACAAGGCATCCAGGAACTGATGCAGGAGCTGTCCAGTTCGTCGCGCACGGCGTTCCTGGTGGTGACCCATGACCTCAACCTGGCGCGGCAGATGGACCGTGTATTGAAGCTCGACGACGGCCACCTGGTGGCGATCTGATCGACTGCTCGGGGTGGCAGGTGCCGCCCCGTTTTCCTGTTTTCATTGGGTGATTTCGTACATGTTCAGACCCTTGCCCATCTTCATCGGCGCGCGCTACACCCGAGCCAAGCGGCGCAACCACTTCATCTCGTTCATCTCGATGACCTCGATGATCGGCCTGTCGCTGGGCGTGCTGGCGATGATCGTGGTGCTGTCGGTGATGAACGGCTTCCAGCGCGAAATGAGCTCGCGCATTCTCGGCCTGGTACCGCATGCCGCCATCCTCGGCGTGCAGCCGCTGGACGACTGGCACAAGGTGGCCGACGCAGCCTTGCAGAACCCGGCGGTGATGGCGGCTGCGCCGATTACCGAAATGGAGGGCATGCTCTCGTACAAGGGTGCGATGCAGCCGATCCAGGTGGGCGGTATCGACCCGGCCGAAGAGGGCAAGGTCTCGATCGTTGGCCAGCACATTGTCCAGGGCCGCCTGCAGGACCTGCAGCCGGGTGAGTTCGGTGTGGTCATTGGTGAATTGACCGCACGGCGCTTCCGCCTGAACACCGGCGACAAGCTGACCCTGATCGTGCCGGAAATCAGCAAGGAGCCGGGTGGCATTACCCCGCGCATGCAGCGCCTGACCGTGGTCGGTATCTTCAAGGTCGGTGCCGAGCTGGATGGTTCGCAAGCCTACATCCACGTCGCCGATGCCGGCGAGATGCAACGTTGGGCACCGGGCCAGGTGCAGGGCGTGCGCCTGAAGCTGCATGACCTGTATGCCGCGCCGCAGGTGTCCAAGGCGATTGCAGCCGGGCTGGGTGACGCCTACCGCGCCGATGACTGGTCGCACACCCAGGGCAGCCTGTTCAGCGCCATGAAGATGGAAAAGACCATGATCGGCCTGCTGTTGATGATGATCATCGCCGTGGCGGCCTTCAATATCATTGCCACCTTGGTAATGGTGGTGAACGACAAGGGGCCGGACATTGCCATTCTGCGGACCTTGGGCGCCACGCCTGCGCAGATCATGGGCACGTTCATGGTCCAGGGCAGCCTGATTGGTGTTGTCGGGACGCTGATCGGCGGCGTGCTGGGCGTGATTGCGGCGTTCAATGTCAGCCAGATCGTGGGTTGGCTGGAGCGGGTGAGCGGGCAACACATCTTTACTTCGGATGTGTACTTCGTCAGCAGCTTGCCGTCGCAATTGCAGTGGGGCGATGTGGTGATGATCTGCACGGCGGGGTTGGTGATGAGCTTCCTGGCGACCATTTACCCGGCTTATCGGGCGTCGCAGGTGCAGCCGGCGATTGGCCTGGCGGTTTGAGGTAGGTTCCAGGGCCCATCGCCGGCAAGCCAGCTCCCACAGGTGCCGCGCAGGCTCCCGGCTTGATGCGTACCCGTGGGGGCGGCTTGCCGGCGATGGGCCGCGAAGCGGCCCCATTTTCACCGATCCTGGCTGAACTCGATCACGAACCGTGTCCACCCATCTTCACATTCCGCCCGAATGCCCCCGCCATGGGCCTGCACGATCGACCGGGTAATCGCCAAGCCCAACCCAGCATGCTCGCTACTGCCTTCGCGCCGTGCCGGGTCCACACGGTAAAAGCGGTCGAACAACCGCGGTAAAGCAGCTGGCTCGATGGCCGGCCCGGTATTGGCCACGCTGATTCTCGGCCCAGGCGCCAGTGTCACCCTTATCTGCCCGCCCGCCGGGGTAAAGCGCATGGCGTTATCCAGCAGGTTGGACAGCGCCCGGCGCAGCATATGCCGGTCACCGTGCAACACGGCCTCCCCCTCGCGCAGCATCTGCACATTGTTGTCTTCGGCCAGCGGCGCGTAGTACTCCAGCAGCGCATCCACCTCGTCATGCAACGCCAACGGCGCTTGCCCCGGTACCAGCAAGCCGTGATCGGCTTTGGCCAGGAACAACATGTCGTTGATCATTTGCGCCATCCACTGCAGTTCTTCCAGGTTGCCATGCAGCGCTTCGCGGTACTCCTCAAGGCTGCGTGGGCGGGTGAGGGTAACCTGGGTATGAGTTAGCAGATTGGACAGCGGCGTGCGCAACTCGTGGGCTATGTCGGCAGAAAATGCCGACAGGCGCTGGAAGGCGTCGTCCAGGCGCTGCAGCATGGCGTTCATGCTGGTGGCCAGTTCGGCCAGCTCTTCGGGCATTTGCGCCACCGGCAGGCGTGTGGTGAGCGAGCGTGCCGACACGCTGGCGGCCACCTGGCCCATCTGCCGTAACGGGCGCAGGCCGCTGCGTACCGCCCAGGCGCCGAGCAGCGCGGTGGCCAGCGCTGAAAGGCCGACCGTCAGCCAGATCAGGCGTTGCATGCCCTGCAGGAAATGCTGGTGGTGGGTGATGTCGAGGTACAGGGCCAGTTGTGGCGACTGCACGGCGCCCTGCGCCAGGTGCACAGCCAGGCTGCGGTAGTCGGTGCCTTGTGCATGCAGGGTGGCCAGCCCGGCGGGCAGCGGTGCCTGCGGTAGCCCGGTGCGGCTTTCGAACCAGGTGGTGCCGTCGCTGCCGCTGATGCGCAGGGCCAGATCGGCCTGGTGGCTCAGCTCATCGCGCAGGGCGGGCAGGCGTGCCTGCAGCTCGGTTGGGGTGGCGATGCCAGCCAGTTGCGTACGGAACAGTGACAGGCGCGAGTCCAGCAGTTGCTGGTCGAGTTCGACGAAGTGCTGCTCGCTGGCCCGGCTGAACAACACGCCGGCGCCCAGCGAAACGGCGGCGGTGCAGGCGGCAAACAACAGGGCCAGACGGCTGCCGAGGGAAACCCTGCGCATCATTCCGTGCGCTCTTCGAGCACATAGCCCATGCCACGTACGGTGTGGATCAGCTTGTTGGGGTGCGGGTCGTCGATTTTCAGGCGCAGGCGGCGGATCGCCACTTCGATCACGTTGGTGTCGCTGTCGAAATTCATGTCCCACACCTGCGAGGCGATCAGCGATTTTGGCAATACCTCGCCTTGGCGGCGCAGCAGCAGTTCGAGCAGGGCGAACTCCTTGGCGGTCAGGTCGATACGCTGGCCGGCGCGCTCGGCGCGGCGGCGGATCAAGTCCAGGCGCAGGTCGGCCAGGTTCAGGGTGGTGTCCTGGCTGGGGCTGGTGCCGCGGCGCAACAGGCTGCGCACCCGGGCCAGCAGTTCGGAAAAGGCGAACGGCTTGACCAGATAGTCGTCGGCGCCCAGCTCCAGGCCATGCACGCGGTCCTCGACGGCATCGCGGGCGGTGAGGAACAGTACTGGCGTATCCAGGCCGGCCTGGCGCACGGCCTGGAGGATCTGCCAGCCGTCACGTCCAGGCAACATTACGTCGAGGATCAGCAGGTCGTGGTCGCCGGTCAGGGCCAGGAACTGGCCGGTTTCGCCATCGGTGGCCAGCTCAGTGGCGAAGCCGGCCTCGCTCAAGCCCTGGCTGAGGTACTGGCCGGTGCGGGCCTGGTCTTCGACGATCAGCAGTTTCATGCACTGTCCATAATCTGAAAGTTTGTACCTGCCCTGTGGAAGCGGGTGATGTAGTGGCTGAAATGATACGTGACGAAGCGCAGGCACGCCCAAGCTGACAAAGTTGTAATCTCCCTGTCAGGTAGCTGCCAGTCGCCCGTGACTAAGGTGGCCTCATCCTGTTGTACATTTCCGGAGTCATCATGAAACGCCTGTTCATCGCCGTCCTTGCCCTGGCCAGCCTGCCGACCTTTGCCGGCGAGGCGCAAACTTTCGCCTTTGGCGAGCCGGCCCCGGCGAACAAAGCCACCCGCACGGTCAACGTGGTGCTCAAGGACATCGCCTTCGAGCCCAGAAACCTGCAGGTAAAAGCCGGCGAGACGGTGCGCTTCGTGCTGGTCAACGAGGGTAAGCTGCCGCATGAATTCAACCTGGGTGACAAGGCCATGCATGCCGAGCACCAGAAGGAAATGGTCGCCATGCAAGGCAAGCTGTTCACCGAGGCCATGAACCACGAAGGCATGGACCACGGCCAGATGATGGGTCACGGCGGCGGCCATGGCCACGGTGGCGGCAACACGGTGCTGGTCATGCCAGGCCAGCGCGCCGAGCTGACCTGGACCTTCCGCAAGTCGGCGCCCATCGAGTTCGCCTGCAACGTGCCGGGGCATTATCAGGCTGGCATGGTCGGGGCGTTGACCATCGAGTGACTTGCGCTCCAAGGCAGGGTGCAAAACCGGTAGACTAGGGGCAATTTCGAACCTCTAGGTCAGTTTCCATGCATCCTGCTGCCGAACACTCGCCGCTGGGCAAGTCCAGCGAATACATTGCCACCTACTCCCCGGAGCAACTCTTCCCGATCCCGCGTACCGCCAAGTGGGCTGAGCTGGGCGTCACTGCACAGACCTTGCCCTGGCAGGGCGTGGATTACTGGAACTGCTTCGAATTGAGCTGGCTGCTGCCGTCGGGCAAACCGGTGGTGGCGATCGGCGAGTTCGCCATCCCGGCCGATTCGCCGAACATCATCGAGTCCAAGTCGTTCAAGTTGTACCTCAACTCGCTGAATCAGACGGTGTTTGCCTCGCTGGGCGAATTGCAGGCCTGCCTGGAGAAAGACCTGTCTGCCGCGGCCGGCAAGCCGGTGGGGGTGAAGGTACGTACCTTGGCTGAAGTCGAGGGCCAAGGCGTGGAGGCCTTGCCTGGGCTGTGCATCGATGCGCTGGACGTTGCCATCAGCAACTACGAGCAGCCGCAGCCTGAGCTGCTGCGCTGCACCCCGGAGCGAGTGGTAGAAGAAACCTTGCACAGCCACCTGCTGAAGTCCAACTGCCCCGTTACCGGCCAGCCGGACTGGGGCAGCGTGGTGGTCGAGTACAAGGGCAGGGCGCTGGACCACGCCAGCCTGCTGACCTATCTGATCAGCTTCCGCCAGCATGCCGACTTCCATGAGCAGTGCGTAGAACGCATTTATCTGGACTTGAAGAACCTGCTGCAGCCCGAGCACCTGACGGTGTATGCGCGGTATGTGCGCCGGGGTGGGCTGGATATCAACCCGTACCGTAGCACTGGGGCGATCAGCCCGAAGAATGTGCGTCTGGTGCGTCAGTAACTCTGACCGGACTGGGGCCGTTTCTCGGCCCATTCGCGGGGCAAGCCCGCTCCCACAGGTGCCGCACTGCCCTCAAGTGCAGCGAATAGCCTGTGGGAGCGGGCTTGTCCCGCGAATGGGGCGCGAAGCGGCCCTTGCTGTATCAGATACCCATGCTGTGCAGCGAGTTGGCAATGCTGCGCAGGGTGGCGGTAAGGTCTGGGTGGTCAGCCTCGAAGCGTTCGATTGCCAGGTTCACGCCATCCACCAGGTTGTTGTCTGGCGTGGCTTCCTCCAGTTTCAGTTGCGCCTCGATCTGGCGCGCTTCTTCGTGCAGCGCAGCCAGTTCGTCTTCCGAAAGCGGTACGTTGCGGTCCAGTTGCTCGCGCAGGCTGTTCAGGCGCTTTTGCAATTCGCGGGCAGGCATGGGTAGTTCTCCATCAATGGCTTGGCAAACCATGGACCTTAGCGAAGCGGCAAAGGTTCTGGTCTGCCTTCAGCGTAATCCACCTGAAGCTGCTTTGCATGATCCGCATCAAGGGTGCTGTATCAAGGTTTTTCACCTTTGCGCCGGCGCTGGGTGATGTCCTGCAGGCAGGTATCCAGCGCTTCCAGGTGGTCGATGACCGAGTGCACCCCCAGGCCGAACAGTTCCAGCGTCGCCTTGCCACGGGCCGCGTCCTGTTGCTGTGAGGTCATGGCTTGCCATTGCCGAGAGCTGCGATCGCAGAATGGGCTGCAGGCGGCCAGGCCAACTGTCCACAAGCCGGCGTTAAGGCCGGACTGCAGCAGTTGTGGGTTGCCGCTGACCAGTACGCAGCCGTCCAGGCGTTCGCTTTCCAGGGTCATCAACGCCTGCCAGCAGGCGTTGGGCGCCGGCCAGCGTACGCCGTTTACCGAATGCCCCGGCAGCCAGTCGGGCAGTACGTGTGCCAGGCGCTTGCTTTGGGTGGCGCTGAGGTCATCCAGCCAGATGCACGGCACCTGGTGCTGGCGCAGGCTGGCGAGGGTAGCCAGGGCGCCGGGGGCGGGCGAGGGGGCGCTACCATTGGCCGCCTGCACCAGGCAGCCGCGCAAGCCGAACAGCACAGCAGTGAAGGCGGGTGCAGCGTCCATGGCAACTTCCCCCAAATAGTCCGCAGGCTATTCGTTGATTGTTACCGCCCTGTGACATCGGCCCTTGTGCAACAGTTGTTCACAAAATATTGAACAAACATGTGTAAAGCTGTTTATCAGCCCGCAAGCCTCTATACTGCCGCCTTACCAGCAGCGCGACCCGTTGCGCTTGCGGCCGAGAAATTCGATGGAGAGACATCTATGCGTAGGATCGGTGCCAGTGTGATCGAACGAGTCACCCAGGCCTGTGTCTGCGCCAGCATGCTGCTGGCGCCCGTGGCAGCCACCCAGGCAGCCACCGAGGAAGATCCCTGGGAAGCGGTCAACCGGCCGATCTTCCGCTTCAACGATACCCTCGACACCTATGCCCTCAAGCCGTTGGCCAAGGGCTATCAGGCTGTCACGCCGCAGTTCCTTGAAGATGGCATCCACAACATCTTCCGCAACCTGGGCGACGTGACCAACCTGGCCAACGACGTGCTGCAGTTCAAGCCTCATGCGGCGGGTGTGGACACTGCGCGGCTGATCGTCAACACCACCTTCGGCCTGGGCGGTTTCTTCGATGTGGGCACCAAGATGGGCCTGCAGCGCAATGACGAGGACTTCGGGCAGACCTTGGGTTACTGGGGTGTGCCGAGCGGCCCTTACGTGGTCATCCCGCTGCTGGGGCCAAGCACGGTGCGTGATGGCGTGGCCAAGTACCCCGACAGCTACACCAAGCCTTACCGCTACATCGACCATGTGCCGACGCGCAATTCGATATTCGCCCTGGACGTGATCGACACGCGTGCCGACCTGCTGTCCGCCGAGAAGCTGATTCAGGGTGACAAGTACATCTTCATTCGTAACGCCTACCTGCAGAACCGCGAGTTCAAGGTCAAGGATGGCGAAGTCGAAGACGACTTCTGATCTGTGAACAGGGGCCGCAATCGGCCCCTGTTCAATGCATGGCCAGCACGCGCAACCCGAACTTCTGCTGCCCACCCGGCTGGTCGGCAATCCATACCACCTCAGTGCTGGCGTGCAGCCCTTTCAACGCCGGGTGGTCGGAATCGATGCGCACCTCAATCTGATCGCCCACCTGGAAGCGTTGCGGGGCCTGCACCTGCATGCCGCTGCTGGACAGGTCCAGGCACACGGCTGAAATCACCTGGCCTTCATGCAGCAGGCTCACCGCAGTGTCGATGCGCATGCGGATGAAATCGCGTTTTTCACTATGGCTGGAGGGCGTGTGGGGCATGCTGCATCCTTCCCATTGGGGTGCGCTAGTCGACTTTCTTATAACTCCCGGTGATTTGCCCTGTAAAGAGCGGCGAGGTCGACCGTTGCATGCTTGAAACGCCTGCCGGATGGGAGTACCGTCTGCGCCTTACAAGGTACCTTTGACAGTTGCCGGGCAGGTGTTCTTGTCCTACAACTCAAGTAGAGTGTGACCACCAAGAATTCCCGTAGCTGGCCGTCTGCTTTGCCGACACCGCTGCACCAACCCAAATCGGCGCCGTTCGCCCACATGCAGAAAACCAGTGCAACGCTGCTGATTATCGATGATGACGACGTGGTCCGTGCGAGCCTCGCCGCCTATCTCGAAGACAGTGGCTTCAGCGTCCTCCAGGCCGGTAATGGCCAGCAGGGGCTTCAGGTCTTCGAAGAACACCAGCCCGACCTTGTGATCTGCGATTTGCGCATGCCGCAGATGGGCGGCCTCGAACTGATCCGTCAGGTCAGCGAGCGTGCGCCGCAGTTACCGGTGATCGTGGTGTCTGGTGCCGGCGTCATGAGCGATGCGGTGGAAGCGTTGCGCCTGGGCGCCGCCGACTACCTGATCAAGCCGCTGGAAGACCTGGCCGTCCTTGAGCATTCGGTGCGCCGTGCCCTCGACCGCTCGCGTCTGGTGCTGGAAAACCAGCGCTACCGCGACAAGCTCGAAGCGGCCAACCGCGAGCTGGAGGCCAGCCTGCACCTGTTGCAGGAGGACCAGACCGCCGGTCGCCAGGTGCAGATGAACATGCTGCCGGAAAGCCCCTGGGTAGCTGGCGAGTTCGCGTTCGAGCACCAGATCATCCCGTCGTTGTACCTGTCGGGTGATTTTGTCGATTACTTCCGCGTGGACGAGCGGCGCATCGCCTTCTACCTCGCTGATGTTTCCGGGCATGGCGCGTCGTCGGCCTTTGTCACCGTCCTGTTGAAATTCATGACCACGCGACTCATGTTTGAGCTCAAGCGCAGCAAAATGCGCGAGTTCAAGCCGTCCGAAGTGCTCAGTCACATCAACCGCGGCCTGATCAACAGCAAGCTGGGCAAGCACGTCACCATGGTCGGCGGGGTGATCGACGAAGAGTCTGGTCTGTTGACCTACGCCGTGGGTGGGCATTTGCCGCTGCCAGTGCTGCATACCCCGGCGCACACCCGTTACCTGGAAGGCCGGGGCCTGCCGGTGGGGCTGTTCGACGAGGCCACTTATCAGGATCTGGTTGTTGAGCTGCCACCGCAGTTCAGCCTTAGCCTGATGTCCGATGGCATTCTGGACCTTTTGCCGGGTGATACGCTCAAAGATAAAGAAGCCGCCTTGCCGGAGATCGTCAGGGCAGCAGGTGGCAGCCTGGATGGGCTGCGTCAACGATTCGGATTAGCTACGCTTGGGGATATGCCGGATGATATCGCCCTATTGGTGTTAAGCAGGAACCTTCAATGAGTACCGGTAGAATCCAGTTCGCCGAGCAGAGCGGCACCTTCGTACTGAAGTTCGTCGGTGAAGTGCGCCTGACCCTGTGTTCGGCCTTGGATGCGACGATCGAGAAAATTTTCACTGCGTTGAACTTCTCGGCGATTGTCATCGACCTCACCGAAACCGAGAGTATCGACAGCACTACCTTGGGCCTGCTGGCCAAGCTGTCGATCCTGTCGCGGCAGAAGGTCGGCCTGTTGCCGACCGTGGTCACCACCAACCCGGACATTTCCCGGCTGTTGCAGTCGATGGGCTTCGATCAGGTGTTCAACATTGTCGATCGCCCGATTCCTTGCCCTGAGTGCCTGACCGACCTGCCGTCGCAGGACCAGAACGAAGACGTGGTGCGTTCCAAGGTACTGGAGGCGCACAAGATCCTCATGGGCCTGAACGACTCCAACCGCGAAGCCTTCCATGACCTGGTCAATGCGCTGGAGCGGACCTGATCGTTAACCTGCGCCGGCCCATTCGCGGGCTTGCCCGCTCCCACAGGTGCTGCGTAGTTTTCAAGCGGTACACCGCCCCTGTGGGAGCGGGCAAGCCCGCGAAAGGGCCGGCACAGGCAGCAGAATTTCTCGAGCAGACTATTTTCCGCCAATAAACTCGGTAGCCTCACCCCCACCCGCATCGAGCTGATACACCCGCATCGGCCGCCCCTGTTCATCAAAGAATACCTGCCCCAACCCCGCACCGTTCCACAACCGCTCCCCGGCCTTGCTGTGGCTCGGCGTACGTGGCACTACTTCCATCTCCCGACGCTTGGTAAACCAGTTCAGCGGCGAGCGTGGCGCATACAGCCAGCGGTTGAGCCGGTCGAGCACGTCGAGCAGGCGCCGGGGGAACTCGTTCTTGATTCCGCTGCTGGTCACCTGCCACAAATGCGGGCTGCGCTGGCGGTGGCGGATCATTACTTCATAGACAAACGAGTAGTGCACATCCCCGGACAGCACCACGTAGTGGCCCGGCGTACGCGAGTGGCGGAAGATGTTGAGGATGACCTGCGCCGCACCGCGGTGGGCCATCCAGTTTTCGGCATCCACCAAAAGCGGATACCCCAGCCAGCTGAACACCTTCTGCACGGTCTCGATCAGCTTCACGCCAAAAATCGGCGCAGGCGAGACGATGACTGCTGATGGGTGGTCGAGCAGCGCGTGCTGCAGTTCGCTAAGCGCTTCCCAGTCGAGCAGGCCGGATGGCTTGGCCAGGTTGCTTTCGCTGCGCCAGCGCCGGGTACGGGTGTCCAGCACCAGCAAGGGTGGGTTTGTTGGCAAGCTGAATTGCCAGCCCTGAAAGCGCAGCAGATCGCCGATCAGTTCATCGCGGGTTTGGCTGTTCGACGCCTGGCATTGCCTGACCAGTGGCTTGCAGCCGTCCGGATCGTTGCCCCAGGCTTGGCACAGCAGGTAGCCGAGCAGGGCATTGCCGATGATCCGCCGTGAAAACGGGTGGCCGTAGGCGGTTTCTTCCCATTGTGCCGAGAGGTTCCAGTCATCGGTGATGTCGTGGTCGTCGAAGATCATCAGACAGGGCAGGTGGGCCATCACCCGCGCCACCTGGCCGAGGTTCTCGGCAAACGCCTGAATCAGCGGCAGCTCCTGCCGGTAACGCGCCTGGCGCTGGTCGCTGAGCCCGTCGGGCATGACCATGTCCACCCACTGCCAAGGCACGGGTGACCAGACCAGCAGGTACATGGCCATGACTTCGGCGAACGTCACCAGGTGGTTGTCGGCATTGCTGGACGAAAAGATCGGCTTGCGCTTGCCGCCGAAAAAGCGCTCGCGCAGGGTGTCGTTCGTTTCCTGCGCCGGCAACAGGTCGGCGCGGTGGTAGTAGCTGGCCGGGTGCTGGTACAGCGCCTGGCTATCAGGCACCACTGCGCCATCCAGTTGCTCGTCGAACAGGCCCAGGCGCTCGATCAGGCAATGGATAGCACGCAGCATCGGGCCGGCAACATCGTCGGCGTACACCTGGTCGCCGGTCATCAGTAGCACGGCCGGGCGATCTTCGGGTTGCTTGCAGGCTTGCAGCAAGCGGTCGGCGCACAGCAGGCCATCGATGGCGGGGTGGTGGGGCTTGCGGCAGGAGCCGTGCAGCAAGTGGTCGAGCCGATCGCGCAGCACCAGGCTTGGGCGCTGGGTGCCGGGGTAGAGCAGATGCGGCCCCCATCCAGCGATGCCCTGGCCATTGATCAGCAGGTCATAGTCGAGCTGCTGGTTGCGGGGCAGGGCATTGTCGAAGTGTATATCCAGCAGGTGGATGAAGGCGTGCTGGCCGACCGGGACGACCTGGCAATCCACCGTGGCCTCGCTTGCCGGGAGGATGAATTCGGGTTGCAGCGGTTGGGTAGCGACCAGCCAGATGGCCAGGCGCTGGGGTTCCAGGCGGCGCAGTACCGGGCCGGCGAGTACGAGGGGCAAGGGGGTAGAGGAGGTCATCGACAGCTCGGGTGGCTTATCGGGCCCCTTCGCGGGTAAACCCGCTCCCACAAGTACAGCGCCAATTTCAGGCCTGTGGGTATGCGTGTGGGAGCGGGTTTACCCGCGAAGAGGCCCTGGAATTCAATTCACAACTAAAGCTTGGCAAAACAAAAACGGGCGGAAAATGCTGAACACTTCCCGCCCATCAGGCAAACCGGATATGTATCAGGCTTTTTCAGCCATCAACTTCTCCAGCTTCTCCTGGTCCCGGGCAAACTGGCGGATACCTTCGGCCAGCTTTTCGGTGCCCATGGCATCTTCGTTCATCGCCCAGCGGAACTGGCTTTCACTCAACTGCTGCTTGGCCTCACCGGCATTGCCCGGCTTGAGCACGCGCGGCAGTTCACCCTGATCGTCGCTCAGTTGCTGCAGCAGTTCGGGGCTGATGGTCAGGCGGTCGCAGCCGGCCAGTTGTTCGATCTGGCCGATGTTGCGGAAGCTGGCGCCCATCACCACGGTGTTGTAACCATTGGCCTTGTAGTAGTTGTAGATGCGCGTCACCGATTGCACGCCAGGGTCCTCGGCGCCCACGTAATCCGTGCCGGTGCTCTTTTTGTACCAGTCGTAGATACGACCCACGAACGGCGAAATCAGGAACACCCCGGCATCGGCACAGGCCTGGGCCTGGGCGAAGGAGAACAGCAGGGTGAGGTTGGTCTGGATGCCTTCCTTCTCCAGCTGCTCGGCAGCGCGGATGCCTTCCCAGGTGGAGGCCAGCTTGATCAGCACGCGGTCTTTGGAGACCCCGGCTGCGTCATACAGGCCGATCAGCTGGCGGGCTTTGTTCAGCAGCGCCGGTTCATCGAACGACAGGCGTGCATCCACCTCGGTCGAGATACGGCCGGGAATGACCTTGAGAATGCCCGAGCCCACGGCCACCGCGAACTTGTCGCAGGCCAGGTCGACATCGCCCTTGGCATCGGCCTTCACCTGCTTGAGCAGGTCGGCGTAGCCCGGGATGGCGGCAGCCTTGAGCAGCAGCGACGGGTTGGTGGTGGCATCGACCGGCTTCAGGCGGGTGATGGCATCCAGGTCCCCGGTGTCGGCGACCACGGTGGTGAACTGCTTCAGTTGTTCCAGCTTGGAAGTCATGGGCGTGCTCTGTCCTGTGCATTTACTCGACATTACCCGAGCCCCGACAGCCGCTCAAGGGCCTATAGAAGCGGGCTTGCCCACGAAGGGCCGTACGTAAGGTGAAGATTCGAGTGCCCGGCTGCCTTGAGGTTCCACATACTCGTCTGCAGGAGCGGCCTTGTGTCGCGTGCACGGGTAGTATCACCGTCCTTGCAGCAACTCCACCGCCTGGTCAAACACTGCCAGCGGCAGCGCCGCCTTGTGAATGTCTGCCGACAGCAACTGACGGAAGCGCCGCGCCCCCTTGAACCCTTGGGCCAGCCCCAGAATATGCCGGGTAACGTGGTGCATCGCGCCGCCACTTTCCATGTGCGCCACAATATAGGGCCGCAATTGCGCCAGCACTTCGCTACGGCTGACCACCGGCGCATCGCTGCCAAACAGCCGCTGGTCCACCTCGGCCAGCAGGTAAGGGTTGTGATACGCCTCACGCCCGAGCATTACGCCATCGAAGGTTTCAAGGTGTGCCTGGCATTCTTCCAGGGTCTTGATCCCGCCGTTGAGCACGATCTCCAGGTCCGGGAAGTCTGCCTTCAACTGCGCTGCTACTTCATAGCGCAGGGGCGGAACCTCGCGGTTCTCCTTCGGCGACAGTCCTTCCAGAATCGCGATGCGCGCATGCACGGTAAAACTCCGGCAGCCGGCTTCGCGCACCTGGCCGACGAAGTCGCAGAGTTCGGCATAGCTGTCGCGGCCATTGATGCCGATGCGGTGCTTGACCGTCACCGGTGTCGATACCGCATCACGCATGGCTTTCACGCAATCGGCCACCAATGCCGGGTGAGCCATCAGGCAGGCACCGATCATGTTGTTCTGCACCCGGTCGCTCGGGCAGCCGACATTGAGGTTGACCTCGTCGTAGCCCGCGTCCTCGGCCAGGCGTGCGCAGGCGGCCAAATCGGTGGGCACGCTACCGCCCAGTTGCAGGGCCAGCGGGTGCTCGGAGGCATCGTGGCGCAGGAAACGGTGGGCGTCGTTGTGCAGCAGGGCACCGGTGGTGACCATTTCGGTGTAGAGCAAGGTTTGCTTGGAGAGCAGGCGCAGGAAGAAGCGGCAGTGGCGGTCTGTCCAATCCATCATCGGTGCAACGCTGAAGCGGCGTGACGGCTCAGGGCGCGTGGTTGTTGGGCTAGAGCCTGTATTAGCGGTCATATCGTTCAACGTTTTCGGTACCGAATGCTGGATTTTAGGGCGTAGCAGCAAATTGCAGGGGCGGCATTAGCAAATGCTGGCATCAAAAAGGATCTGCGTTTGCCCGGGGTGTCGGCTAGTTTACCAAGAGAGCTTGGTATCCGTCTGGAAACAGGCCGAGTGTTCCGTCTGAGGCCCAATACACGCGTGTAGACGTTAGCTATATGTGTCGGAACCGTCGCCGTGTCCCGATTTGTCTCCGCTGACAATGATGTTGTCCTTGCGCTAGGGCGCATCAAGCGGGCAGGCCAAGGCGCACGACCTCGGCACTGCCTACTGACCCGCCGCTGATACCCAGTCGTCCGGCGCCAGCAGCGCTGGCTAGATAGACCCTGTCCCCGGCGTGGTGGCGCCGGGGCTTCGTGAGGTGCCAGGCAATTCCCTAGAAGCTGTATTTCACATTGACCATCAGGTTACGCGGCGCCCCCCAGAAAACCGTCCCGTAGTTGCCAATGCCACTGTAGTAGTGCTTGTCGAACAGGTTGTTGACGTTAAGGGTTGCCTTCAGATTGCGGGTAAAGTCATAGCCACCCACCAACCCCACCAGCGCATAGGACTTCTGTTCAAACTTGGCAGCCGGGTCGTCGATCGCGTACCAGTCCTCATCGCTTGGCTTGAAGAAGGTCGCACTCTGCCAATACGCATTGCCGCCCACGGTGAACTTGTGCCAATCGCCCTGCAGGCGGTAGTTGGTCGCCAGCTTGAGCAGATGCTGCGGTTGGTTGGTTGCCACGCGCTGGTCATCAGCATCGTGGGATTCGGCGAAGGTGTAGCCCGCCATCACTTGCAGGTCCTTCATCAGCTCGCCGTTTACTTCCAGCTCGACGCCGCGGGTGGTGACGCCTTGCGCCGCCCGGTAGGCGCTGCCGCCACTTGGCGTGGTGCCGCCGGTGAGCACAGCGAAGTTGTCCTGCTTCAGCTCGAACAGGGCCAGGCTGGCATTCAGGCGGTTTTCGAAGTAGGCGCCTTTGATACCGATTTCATAGCTTGCACCGGTAAGTGGGTCGATAGGCTTGCCGTCCGCGCCGAGGCTATACGCCTGGGGTTTGAACACGTCGGTGTAGCTGGCATACACGGTGTGGTACCGGTCCAGGTCGTAGGTGACGCCAGCGTAAGGCACGATTTCGCTGGAGTTGGTGGCGCTGGCCGGGAGGCGGCGACCGATGGCGTTGATCGTGTCGATGTCCCATTTGTAGTCGACGATCCGTGCCCCCAGGATAACGGCCAGCGCGTCGGTAGGTTTCAGGATGGTTGCCGCAAAGCCCACCTTCTGCCGCGCCTCGATATCGAAGGTGGACCACCATTCGAAGTTGGTTGGGGTATCGCCGTAGCCGTCCCACTGGAATACATCGTCGATGACGCCATTGGTCACACCATCATCACGCTTGGAGGTTGATTTGGTGTGGGCGATGCTGTAGCCGAACACGGCTTCATGCACGCGTCCACCCAGCGAGAACGGGCCGCGAGCATACAGGTCCAGGCCTTTTTCCTTGCTGGTGGTGTTGAATTTGCTCGCGGTGCCGTTGTTGTTCACGGCGCCGGTTTCGGGGTCGATGTTGCCGCCGACAAAGCCATGAGAAATGCTGCCGTCTGCCTGAATGGCCTCGCTGCTGATGCCCGAGATCAGCTCGCGCGAGCGGTAATCACGGCTGCTGAGTACGCCCTTGAGTACCCAGTCGTTATCGAAGGTGTGGGCAAGTTCTGCAAAGGCGCGCTGGGTTTCCTGATTGCGCCAGGTCCAGCGGTCGGCGGCGTTGGTATCACGGTCGAACTTGACCGTACGGCCATCGAGAAAGAACGCGGGCAGTGCGCCGGTGGTGCTGCCGTTGTCGTAGTTTTTCTGCACGTCGTAGCCAAGCGTGAACAAGGTGTTCTCGCTGAAGTCGGCTTCCAGCACGCCATAGAAGGTGTTCTGCTCGCCGGTCAGGTACTCGACGTAACTGTGCTGGGATTGGGTGCCAGCGACCATGCGGCCACGGACATTACCGCTGTCGGTCAACGGGCCGGCAAGGTCGAAGTCGGCCTGGTATTTGTCCCAGGACCCGGCGCCTGCGCCGATACGGCCCTGCAGTGCGGCAGTGGGGCGCTTGCGCACCAGGTTGATGACCCCAGAGGGGTTGCCGGCGCCGTTGACCAGGCCGGTTGCGCCCTTCAGTACTTCGACCCGGTCATAGACCAGGCTGTTGCCGATGCTGTAGTTGTCGCGCAATGAGCCGCCGTCGGAGGACAGGCTGGGCACGCCATCGAACTGGTAGTTATCCAGCTTGAAACCGCGCGAGTAGAAGGTAAAGGCTTCGGAGCTTTCCTGGTTGACCGTGACACCGGGCGTTTGCTTCAGCACTTCGGAAACACTTTGCAGGTTCTGGTCGTCCATCTGTTGGCGGGTGACCACGCTGATCGACTGCGGGGTTTTGCGCAGGCTCAGGTTCAGGCGTGTGGCGGCGGCCGTTTCGCCGGTGGTGTAGGAGCCGCTTCCCTCGGTGGTCAGGCCCAAACCTTCACCCGTGATGCTGGTTGCGCCCAGTTGCAGTGCCGAACCAGCATCAACCTGGCTCACCAGCACATAGTCGTTGCCCACCCGCTGGGCCTGCAGCCCACTACCGGCCAGCAGTAGGGCAAACCCCTGTTCGATATTGAAGCGGCCGTGCAGCCCGCTGCTCTGCCGACCCTGGGTCAGCGCCGCATCGAACGACAGCAGCACCCCGGCCTCGCGGGCGAAGCGGTTCAAAGTCGTCATCAACGGCCCTGGGGCGATATCGTAGACGCGGCTGGCCTGTTGCGCTTGGGCCTGGGCGCTCGTCGACAGCAGCGGGGCCAGCAGCCCGGTATGCAGTGCGATGGCGCTGCCAAGCAGCAGGGACGTGAGGTGTTTTCGGCGCGGGTATGGGCAGCTTGTTGTTATAGGCATGACAGCTCCTTCAAATGCCTGTTTGGGCGGTTTGCAGGAGAGCTCGAACGAGAGAGGCCAATCCGACAATGCGGCTGATAATATTTTCACCCGACGCCATTACGTGGCAGGCATCAGCCTGACCCAGTAGCGCGTCCAAGTGCTGATCTTCAGTTGTAGCGCCTCGGCGATCGCCACCAGGGCGCGGTCGGTGTCGTCCAGTGGATACACCCCAGCCAGGCGCAGCCCGGCCACGTCGTCACTGCAACTCAGCACGCCGGGGCGGTAGCGCTGCAGTTCGGCCAAGGCGCGGCGCAGCGGCCAGCCGTCGAGCACCAGCTGCCCCTCGCGCCACGCGGTGCGAGCCAGGTCGGCTGGGCGTGGCTCGGGCAGCGGGCCGTTGTCGAAGGCCAGGGCCATCCCTGCGTCAACCCGCACCTCGCGGGCGCTCGCAGCGTTGCGCACTGCAACGGCGTGTTCGATAACGGACAGCTCGGTGCAGTCGGCACGCAGGCGCACGGTGAAATCAGTGCCCAGGGCACGCATCTCGCCATGCACCGTGCGCACGCGCAGCGGACGCGGGTCGCTGGCAGTGCGTATGGCGATTTCTCCCTCGACCAGGACGATCAGGCGTTGCTCTGTGCTATAGCGGATATCGACGACAGAGGCGGTATTGAGCGTCAGCCGCGTGCCGTCCTGCAGGGTCAGGCTGCGGCGTTCGCCGGTCGCCGTACGCACATCGGCCAACCAGACAGGGGCATTGCGGTAGCCCGTCCAGGCTACCCCAGCCAGCCCCATACCCAGTACCAGCGTCTTGAGCACCGTACGCCGTCCCGTCCCGATCTGGCCTGCGGCAAGGGTGTGCCTTGCCAGCGGGCCATGCACGCCGGCCAGGCCTGCCTGCAACTGCTCCAGGCGCCCCCAGGCCCAACCGTGCAAGGGTGACTGCTCGAGCCAGGCTTGCCACTGTGCCCGGTTTTGCGGGCAGTCAGGTGCGGCGAGAAAGCGCGCATGCCAGTGTGCCGCTTCGCGCAGGGCCTGGCGCTGGTCGGAGGGGCTCACAGTTGCGCATCGAAAGCGAACAGCAGGCAACGTTCGGTGGCCTTGGCCATGTACTTCGTCACCGAACTGACAGACACACCGAGGCGCTGTGCGACCTCTGGGTAGGTCAGGCCATCCAGTTGCACGTACAGGAAGGTATCGCGCACTTTCTGGCCCAGCCCGTCGAGCATGGCGTTCAATTGCATCAAGGTTTCCAGCATCAGCAGGCGCTGCTCGGGCGAGCACTCTTCGAGTACCGGCTGGCTGCCGAGGAACTCCAGGTAGGCTTGCTCAAGGTTGCGTCGGCGCAGCTGGTCGATCATCACCCGCCGCGCTACGGTGGCCAGAAAGCTGCGAGGCTCTGCCAACGGCTGGCGTAGCGCGCTGCTGATCAGACGCAGAAAGGTGTCCTGGGTAATATCGGCCGCCCGGTCTGCATTACCCAGGCGTCGGCGAATCCAGCCTTGCAGCCATTGGCTGTGGTCGCGGTACAGGGCATGCATCTCATCATGCCGGGCTGATGCGGGCGGCTGCGGGTAGGGCACCTGGATCTTCCTGATTATAAAGTGCGGATAAGAATTGATCGCAATTATAGGGCTATCAGGATGCTTTGCAATGTCAGTGATTTTGAGGAGCTGAGCTGCAGGGCCCGTACCAAGGGGCAGCAGAATCAACGTGCAGGTGTTGCTGCTTCTTGGGCAGGAATGGCGTATCAAGCGTGCCCAGGGCTATCGAAACCCAGTCGGCAAACTCACCTTCGGAGCGTGACCAGAACAAGGTCGAGCCGCACTCTACGCAAAATTCCCGCATCACCCTCGGCGAAGACGCATAGGTCTTGATACTGGTGGCGCCACGAAGGATACGCAGCATGCTGCGCGGAACACTGCCGTATGAAGCGAATGCTGCCCCGTGCCCTTTGCGGCATTGGCTGCAATGGCAGTGGCTCACAGCTTTTGGCGGGGTAAGCAGCAGGTAACTGACCGCTGCGCACAAGCAGCTTCCTTGGTATGCCTCTTTCACTGGCGCTTCCGTGCAGGTGGAAAACGCCAGCGTAACCGCCCCGGCGGGATCAGTCGACCGTGGCACGCCTGCACACCTGCTTCGGTGTCCGCATGGTATCGATAACGAGCATGCAAAATTATTTTTCAGCCGGTGCATCCAGAACGGCACCCGATGGGTAGTTCTTATCAGGCAGTCGATGATTGCCTGACCCCAGACCCTTACGGAGTTCGCCCCATGATCATCAAGCCCGCTTTCTCCCTGCTCGCTGCCTGCCTCGTACTTGCATCTGGCGCCGCCCATGCCCAGTCAGGCGTCCCGGACGCAATCAAGGTTCCCGACGGCCACGCCATCATGCTGGAAACCGTCGGTGTCGGTGAGATCACCTACGAATGCCGCGACAAGGCCAGTGCGCCAGGCCAGATGGAGTGGGTTTTCGTCGGCCCCAAGGCGGTCCTGAACGATCGTAGCGGCAAGCCTGTGGGTGACTATTTTGGTCCTCCGGCCACCTGGCAGGCCAAGGACGGTTCGAAAGTGACCGGTACCCAGCTTGCCGTAGCCCCGGCCGCCAAAGGGGACATTCCGTATCAACTGGTCAAGGCCAACCCTGCCGAGGGCAAGGGTGCAATGCAAGGGGTCAGTTACATCCAGCGCCTGGCGACGCGCGGGGGAGTAGCGCCTTCGATGGACTGCACAGCGCAGAGCAAAGGGGCGCAGCAGGTCGTCAAGTACCAGGCGGACTACGTGTTCTGGTCAGCCAAATGACCAGGGCTTGAGCAGCACACCAGCGATTGATCATCTACGCTGCTGGAGGTGCCCCAAGCTGGTAAGCCAGGGCACCGTCCAGGTTTCATGACGAAGGAACGACCCCATTTTGAATTCGCCTGTGCTTCCCTTTGATTTCGAGGGCTGTCTTGCTGCTTGTGCTCAAGGAGACCGCCACGCCTTGCAGGCGCTCTATGAGCAGGAGGGGGCCCGTTTACTGGGTGTGGCACGGCGCATTGCCCGCGACCAGGCGAGCGCGGAGGATATCGTTCACGATGCCTTTGTCCGTATCTGGACACATGCAGCCAGCTATGACCCCTCGCGCGGGTCTGCCCGGGGCTGGGTCTACAGCATCACCCGTCACCTGGCGCTGAACTGCGTGCGAGACAGCCGCTGGGAAACCGAGCTGGACGAGCCTGGCATGATCGCAACTGCAAGCCCGGAATTGGACGACCTGCAACTGTGGTCAGGCTCGGCGAAAATCTATCGCTGCCTTGAGCGACTGCAACCCGCTCCCCGGCGCTGCATCCTGCACGCGTATGTGGACGGTTGCAGCAATGCCGAAATCGCAACCCTGCTGGGGGCGCCGCTGGGCACTGTGAAGGCATGGATCAAGCGAAGCCTGAAGGCCCTGCGAGAGTGCATGACATGAAGCCGACCCCTGGTGATGACAGCGCCGAGCAGCTGGACGACCTTGCAGCCGAGTACGTACTGGGCACCTTGAGCGGCGAACAGCGTGCTGCCATGCAGGTGCGGTTGGCGTCGGAGCCGGCCGTACGTGCCGCAGTGGACGCATGGGAGGCCCGCCTGCTCGAACTGGCTACGCGGGTTGAGCCCGTCACGCCAAGCCGCCGCCTGTGGGGCCGAATCGAGCGAAGCCTGGCGCAGGTCAACCCGCCCAGGCGCCAACGGCCTGCCGGTTGGCAGCGACTTGGACTGTGGCAGGGGCTGAGCGCTGCGGGGCTTGCGGCGAGCTTGCTGCTGGCCTTTGCGCTATTGACCAAGGCGCCACCTGTGACCACCTACATGGTGGTGCTGGTAGCGCCGTCGGGCCAGGCCCCGGGGTGGGTCGTGCAAGCCAACGATGCGAGCATGATCGAACTGATCCCGCTTGGCCTGGACGATGTGCCCGAAGGCATGACCTTGCAGTTCTGGACCAAGGGCGAGCAGTGGCGCGCACCTGTTTCGTTGGGGCTGGTCAAACCTGGCGAGCAGTACCGCGTGCCGTTGAGGCGTTTGCCTGAGCTTGAGCCCAACCAGTTGTTCGAGCTGACCCTTGAGAAGGCGGGGGGCTCACCCACGGGTGCACCAACGGGCCCAGTGAAGTTCATTGGCCGCGCGGTGAAGGTAATATGAGCCAGACAGGGCACAGGTGATACGCAGTGGCTTGGCCGACCGATGATTCCAGGTTTAAAGTCAACTCAAGGTCGCTAGCATTTTCCAAGTGGGCTACGAGGATAGGTGAACTGGCGAAGATCAGCGGGCGCGCTGATCCTGCAACAGCTCTCCATGGCAGTGCGTACTCGCCAGTATCGGAGATGGATAGAAGAGGCTTCGCGTAATGGCCTGGGAGAGGCAGGGTGAGCCTGCGATAGGAATCTCCCCGATGGCCTCAAAATGCGACTGACCGACGATGCTCAGCCGTTGCCACCACCCTGCCGCGCTTGAGCACCATAAGCCGTGTCGGCAGGTCGAGAATGACATCGGCCACAGCACGGCAATCCATCATCACCAGGTCGGCATCATTGCCCACCGCCAAACCGTAGTGTTTCAAGCCCAAGGCTTTGGCAGGGTTTGTCGTGAGCATCGACAACACGGTGGCTTGATCATCCGCGCCGCCCAAGTGGCACGCGGGAATGGCCATTTGTGCAATGTGCAGCAGGTCGCCTGTGCCATACGGGGTGAAGGCGTTCCGGATGTTGTTGGTGGCCAGGCAAACCGTCACACCGCCGTCGCGCAGCGCACGTACAGGTGTCAGGGTGCGTCTGACATTGTGACTGTCACCCCGGGCTCCCAGGTGCAGGTCGGTGGCAGGCAGGCACATCACGCTGATGCCGGCCTCGCGTAGCAACGCAATGACCTGCGCCTGTCGCGCAGGCGAGACGGCGGCCAGGCTGGTCAGATGCCCCACGCAGACCCGCCCCTGGTAGCCTTCGGCAATGGTTCGACGTGCCACGTATTCAATGGTCATGTGCTCGGCGTCATCGGCGAAATCCTGGTGCAAGTCGATGTCTTTGCCATAGCGCTTGGCCAAATCAAAGACGAAATCAATGTGCTCCAGCGGTGACTCGTCGTTGTAGGGAATGCCGCCCACCACATCGGCCCCCATCTCCATTGCCTGGGTCATCATGGCCTGCATGCCAGGCAGCTTGAGAATGCCTTCTTGCGGAAAGGCTACGACCTGGATGTCGATCACCTCGCGGAACTGCTCGCGCAACTCCAGCACCACTTCGAGCCCCGTGAAGCCCTGGGCGGGGTCGAATTCGGCGTGGGCACGCACGTGCGTGGTACCGGCCTGCACCAGTGCGCGCAGTACCTGGATCGAACGTTCGCGGATATCTTCACGGGTCAGTGTGGGCTTCAGTTCAGCAGTGACGGCTATCGCTTCCTTCAAGGTGCCGGAGCGATTGGCTTTGCGCTGCATGACGTAAGCTTTTTCAAGGTGCAGGTGGCCTTCGACAAACCCGGCAACCAGCACTTTGCCGTGGCCTTGCACTTCGTGCTCTGCCGTGGTGTCGATGTGTTGCGCGATCTCGGCGATTTTGCCTGCTCGCACAGCCACATCTACCAGTGGCTGGGCATCGTCAATGCGTACACTTCGAAATATCAGGTCCATCAACTTCAGTCCTCATAGTGAGTGCTGTTGCGCTACGAAGGCCGGGCTCAATTATTCGAGCAACCATTGCCCATCACGCGGTACTCAAGCACATGCTCTTTGCCTTGGGAGTCTTCGTACGTCATGCGAGCAGGCACTACCTGGCAAACATCCGGCACTTCGCTCATGGAAATGACGCGAGCGATATCGAGGTGCTGGCCATAGCTGTACTGTTCAACCGGCAGCGGGTCGACCTGTTGCTCAACGCCGGCAGCCATGGCCACGTTGCACAGCCCGCTTAGTATCAATGCGAACAACGCTTTCAATTTGATCACCTTCAGGTTGTGGTTCGGCCGCAAAATTGCGGCCGAACCCATGTGTCAGCCAAATCAGAACGGTTTGGTGGGCAGGTATTTGCCATCCAGGGTGATTACCGCGCGCGAGCCACCCTCGGGGTCTTCGACTTTCTTGATGTCCAGCTTGAAATTGATGGCACTGATGATGCCGTCGCCGAACTTTTCATGAACAAGCGCCTTCAAGGTGGTGCCGTACACTTGCAACATCTCGTAAAAGCGGTAGATGGTGGGGTCGGTCGGGATACCGTTTTGAATGCTGCCGCGCAGTGGCACTGTCTGCAGCAGTGCGATGGCGTCCGCGTCGAGGCCGAGCTTGTCGCCCACCACCTGGGCAGCGCTCGCTGGCAGCGGGTGCTGGCCCAACAGTGCAGCGGTGACGAACGCTTCGGACAAGCCGGTACCCTCGGTGATCTGGGAGAACGACAGGTCTTTGCGGGCTTTGGCCAGAAGGATGACTTCGCTCAGGGCAAGGCGGGCGTTCTGGTTGATTTGCGATTGGATCATGGTGTTTCTCCTTGGTTGAAAGATGTTCAGGCAACACGCTTGGGTTGATGGGAAACGGCGTGTACTTCGGGGTTGTGGGCGAGGGATACGAAGGTGCCGGTACTGCCATCGAAGGCCTCGATCAGCCCGCTTTCGATGTCGTAGATCCAGCCATGCAATGTCACGCGGCCTTCTTCCAAGGCCAGGCGCACCGAGGGGTGGGTCTGGATGTTGGCAAGCTGGGCGATCACGTTTTCGCGCACCATGGCTTCGACTTTGGCCTGCGGGCCGAAATGGTTGCGGGCTGCGTTTACCACGCGGGCCGAGTCGGCGTAGCGCAGCCAACCGGCCACTGCGGGCATGTGGTCCAGGCATTTGCAGGTGGCGATGGCCGTCATGGCACCGCAGTCGGAGTGGCCGCAGATGACGATGTCAGAAACCTGCAAGGCCGCCACGGCGTATTCGACCGAGGCCGATACACCTCCAGGCTCGGGGCCGTAGGACGGCACGATGTTGCCTGCATTGCGGATGACGAACAGGTCTCCGGGTTCGCGCTGGGTGACCAGCTCGGGCACCAGGCGGCTGTCGGAGCATGAGATGAACAGTGCACGTGGGCTTTGCTGGCTGGCCAAATCCTTGAACAGTTTGACGCGCTCGGGGTAGGCCTCTTTCTGGAACTTCAGAAACCCGTCGATGATGTCTTTCATGGTTGACTCCTTGAATGACGCGATGTGTTGAAGCAAAGGTTACGCAGCCCCTTCAATAAGGTAAAAGTCTGATTTATGATCTAGTCCATCAGATAATCTTATAGGTGCGTTCATGCTTGCCCGGCACATCCAGTACTTCATCGCAGTGGCAAATCACCGCAGTTTCACGCGCGCCGCAGCGGCCTTGCATGTGTCTCAGCCGGCCTTGTCGCAGCAGGTCCGGCAGCTGGAAGAGAGTCTTGGAACACTGTTGTTCGATCGCTCTGGCCGGACCACGCGCTTGACGGATGCCGGCGAGGTTTACCTGCGTTATGCCAAGCGAGCTGCGCAGGAACTGCAGGAAGCAAAACGAGCGATTGATGACCTCGGCGATCTGAGTCGCGGGTCACTTCGGGTGG
The DNA here is from genome assembly GCF_017875165.1 of Pseudomonas sp. PvP089. Lineage (NCBI taxonomy): Bacteria > Pseudomonadati > Pseudomonadota > Gammaproteobacteria > Pseudomonadales > Pseudomonadaceae > Pseudomonas > Pseudomonas sp. PvP089. Next base: position 4,520,651 of record NZ_JAGGME010000001.1, on the reverse strand, counting down.
GGGTAACACCAACATTCACCAGCTACCTCGTTGGCCCGCTGGTTGAAGCGTTCTATGGGCGGTACCCGAACATCACGCTGGTGGTGCGTGAGATCGCTCAAGAGGCGATGGAAGAACTGTTGTTGGCCGACGAGGTTGATGTGGGCATTGCGTTCGACAATGGCCATCATCTGGACCTGGAGGCCCAAGCGCTACTGGTCGAAACCCTCGCGCTGGTGGTCGGCAAGCATCATCCTCTAGCCACGACGGGCAGTATTGGCCTGGAGGCGTTGAACTCAGAATCGTTGATACTCTTGAGCGCCGAATTCGCCACGCGTGAGCAGATCGACAGCTACTGCCGCCAACACAACATTCGCCCGCACGTACAAGTGGAAGCCAATACCATCAGTGCGCTTATCGAAGTGGTCAGCAGGACCACGCTCTCGACCTTGTTGCCGGCCACCATCGCCCAGGCTCACGAGCAGCTGGTCGCTATCGAGCTAGACCCGCAGCGCCTGCAACGCACTGCTGTTCTGATGCAACGAAAAGGGGTTTACCAAACGGCTGCAGCCAGGGCCTTTGTCGAATTGGCGATGAAAGTGGCCAAGCAACTTGAGTCGCCAGGCCGCTCCGTTCAGCGGATGTAAAAGGGTGCCGTTGGCCGCTATCGACCCTTGAAAATGCTGAAAAATAATCCGGCATGGCGTCAGGCGCGGGCATTCTGTTCCACGTCGCAGCCGCTTCGTTAGGGTTGCGCCTTCTGATGCAAACCGCGGTGGCCGCTTTCTCGGTGATCAAGCTCTGCCGGCTATCTGCTCTGGCTCGGGGAAAGCGGCGGAGCTTCGAATGAGCCCCGCGTTGTCATCAAGACACTGAAGGATCGTTGGCCAGCTTCGCATGGGTGGCCAGTTCTTCAGTGATGAAGGCCGAAATCATTGCCCGGTAGACCTGCTCTACGACCTCAGCCGAGGCACCATTCTCTGCAGCCATTTCACGAACCTTTCTTATCACTTGCTCGACCCGAGCAGGCGCACGCACATCATCGGTGGTTTTCTTGAAGGCAGCCGCTTGGGTCACAAGCCGGCCCCGTTTGGCGAGAAGCGAAACAAGGTTGCGGTCGATTTCATCGATCCCTTGGCGGACTTCGTCCAGAGAGGTGCAACGTACGTCCATTTGCCTGACTTCCTTTTCATGAGCCTACGTTTGGTTAGGGCAGGCAGTTGCTGGTGGTTTGGGGCTGTATTGTAGCCTCTGGTGAATGTCCGCAACGGGCCGGTTAGCGCCTCTGGATTGGGTTGGCCATCCTTGTCCTACCTCACATGGAGGACAAGCCATGAACGCCATTACGACCAGCAACCATCAGCCTTGGAACAAAGCAAAATTGGTCGGGCAGAAAGCTCCGCTCCGACTGAAAGATATCTGGGCCATTCGGGTAAGGCTCCAAATCGCGGAGGAAACTCGTGATTTAGCCCTTTTCGATCTGGCCATCGATAGCAAGCTACGAGCCTGCGATCTGACCAAGCTTCGCGTACGCGACGTTGCTCATGGGGAGCACGTGTCATCGCGGGCGATAGTGATGCAGCAGAAAACCCAACGTCCCGTACAGTTTGAAATTACAGAGCAAACGCGGCTGGCCCTACAGGCGTGGATACATCAAGCCCAACTCCACAGCGAGGATTGTCTTTTCCCAAGCCGGCTACACGCCTCAGCGCATCTCTCCACCCGGCAGTACGCCCGAATCGTCAAGGCGTGGATAAAGTCTATTGGGCTAGATCCTGCTAGGTACGGCACCCACACGATGAGACGTACAAAGGCATCGCTGATCTATCGCAGGACAAAGAACCTGAGAGCAGTTCAGCTCCTGCTCGGCCATACAAAGCTTGAAAGCACGGTGCGATACCTGGGCAGTGAAGTCGATGACGCATTGGAGATGGCAGAGCAGACGGAGGTCTGACAGCGTCCAGCGACGGTCGAGGAATGACCGTCGCGATTCGACCCATATCTGCCGCTCACGGACGGTCACGTCCGGCCCGGGAAGTATCTATCCGTGAGCTTTCTTAACCACTTCAAGCTTGCATGCGCCCTTTGCACGGCAGCCATTTTTCAGGCCGCGATTGTCAGTAATCTTAGTTGCGCGAGAGTAAATCAGGCGATTTACCGGCTGCCATCTGATAGTCGAAACTCTACTGTGAGGTGACTGACTTCGTGAACAGGTTTGAGCCGCTCACGAATGCTGTCGGCGTTCGCAGTGGCGTCGCCAAGGACGCTGACGATGGCAGCATGGGCTTGTGGCCCAACCCGCCAGACGTGCAGGTCCGTAATGGAGGCATCTCCCGGCTTCTCAACCAGTTCGCGAATTTCCTCGGCAACGTGCATATCTGTCTGGTCCAGCAGTACCCCAGCTGTAATCCCCATCAAGCTCCAGGCCCAACGTGCGATGACAATGGCGCCTACGATGCCCATGGCCGGGTCCAGCCACACCCAGCCGAGATATCGCCCGGCGAGCAGTGCAATTATGGCCAGCACCGAAGTGAGTGCGTCAGCGATGACATGGACGTAGGCCGACTTCAGGTTGTTGTCATGGCCGTGATGGGCATGGCCGTGATCATCATGATCGTGCCCATGACTGTGCCCGTGACCCAGCAACAGCGCACTGACGAGGTTGACGACCAGGCCGACAACTGCGATGAGCGTAGCAGTACCGAACTGAACATCTGTTGGCTGCAAGAGGCGCATGACAGACTCAACTGCGATGCCCAGGGCGACCAGGCCGAGAATCAGTGCCGAAGCGAACCCGCCCAGGTCACCAACCTTGCCGGTGCCGAAACTGTAGCGCTGGCTGGATGCATGACGTCTTGCGTATCCGTAAGCGACTGCGGCGATGCCCAGCGCCCCGGCGTGGGTTGCCATGTGAAAGCCGTCGGCGAGCAACGCCATCGAGCCTGTGAGATAGCCGGCGGTGATCTCGCCAATCATCATCACAACAGTCAGGGCCACAACCCAAAGCGTACGCTTGGCATTTTCGTCGTGGGCCGAGCCAAGGAACATGTGGTCGTGTGTGTGGTTGATGTTGATGCTGTTCATGGACGTGTTCACTTGGAGTAGCGTCGGATGGCTTCCAGTAGCTCTTCGACACCCTTGCTACGCTCTTCTTCGCTGAGTGCTGGGTTAGCGACATGCTCCCGTGCATGGTCCTCGATGATTTCCTCCATCAAGCCATTGATGGCTCCGCGAGTAGCGGCAACAAGGTGAAGTGTTTTGGCGCAATCGTGGTCTGATTCCAATGCCCGTTCAACGGCTTGGATTTGCCCGGCGATGCGTTTTACGCGCTTGAGAAGATCGTCTTTGTTTGCTGCGATATGACCCATGGGATACCCCCTATACCTATCTACGCCTATGATAGGCATACCCCCTATACCTATGCAAGGTCGTTGCCCGAAACCCCAGGCAGGTAAAGTCAGATAAGAGCTAGAGGGAACGGGTATCTGTTTGTACCGACAGCTGTTCTCCGCAAAGGGCAGCTTCGGGTCGATAGCAGTCTGCGATCGGCTGACTTCAACCCTGAGCGGGCACCATCTGCATCGGGGCCGCTTCGCGCCCCATCGCCGACAAGCCCGGCTCCCACTGGTACAGTGCTGGCCTGAAAGCTGGTGACACCCCTGCGAAAGCCAGAGGCCAGCACAGTACTTCCAGGTCACCGACGCCGTCAGGTTGCTCGGGGCGCTGTAACTGGCAGGCGTGAACCAGGCATGCCAGTCGTGCATCTATTGTCGCGTCTATTTCAGAAGCTGTACCGGGCAGTGACAGTGAAGTTACGCAGATCACCATAGACGTCGTACGGGCTCCAGGTGTTGTTGCTGGCGATTCCCTGGTAGTACTTCTTGTCAAACACGTTGTTCACGTTCAACCGCGTGTCGAGCTTCTCGCTAACCTTGTAGCCCACCATCAACCCGTATACCGCGTAAGCACCTTGGTCGATGTGATAATTGCCGAACGCATTGGAACCTTTGTTGAAGATGCTGCTCTGGGCATAGACGTTGCCGCCGACACGCCATTTGTGCAACTCGCCCGGCAAGGTGTAGGTGGTGCTGAGCTTGAACAGGTGTTCGGGCAGGTCGGTGTCGAACTTCGTGCCCTCTTTGGTTTTGTCGGCGTCCTTGCGGTATTGGGTCTGCGAGTAGGTGTAGCCAGCGCCCACCTGCCAGTTCGGGGTCAATGCCCCCATCAACTCCAGGTCGATACCCTGGGTACGCACCTTGCCGGAGGCTTCGTAGCAGGTAAAGTTGGTGCAACCGGCCTGGTCGGTAGTTTCCGCCGCGCGATTTTCCTGATCGATCTGGAAGACAGCCACGCTGGCATTGAGCGCGCCGTCGAAGTACTCACCCTTGATACCTATTTCGTAGTTCTTGCCTTCGATCGGGCGGATGATCGAGGCATCTCGGGCCAGTTCCGACTGGGGCATGAAGATATCGGTGTAGCTTGCGTAGACCGAGTGATGGTCATCGAGGTCGTAGATCACGCCGGCGTAACGGGTAACGTTACGGGTTACCTTGTAGTCGGCATTGGTGTAGTAGCCATCATTGATCTCGCTGTACACCGACTGGTTGTCATACCAGTCCAAACGCGCGCCAACGATCAGCTTGAGCGGGTCGGCCAGGTTGATCCGGGTGGTGGCATAAACCCCTTCCTGCTCGACGTGCTCGCTGAGGGTGTAGATGTCGGCCACAGAAGGCTTGCTCACACCACTTGGGTTGACGCTGAACAGATCGTCGACCGGCAGGAACACGGTACCGCCGTGGGCGCTGGTCTTGACTTCACGCTTGCTGGCACCGACCACCAGCTCATGCTGGCGCTCGAGCAACTTGAACGGGCCACTGGCGTACACATCGTAGGTGGACTGGTCATAGTCACGCCGCTGGTTGAACACCCGCTGGCGGAGAACTTCTGCAGCCGGCGTGCCGGTGCGCTCGAACACCGCCCCTTGCATGGCAAAGTCCGACCAGCTCTTGGAAGCGGCCAGGTGCAGGCGCCAGTCGTTGCCAAAGCGGTGGTCGAGCTCGGCGAAAGCCGTGGTGTTGTCGATGTCCTGATAGCTCCAGTCGTAACCAACGTTAGTGGAGCGGGAGTAACCGACGTGGCTGCCATCACGGTTGACCGGCAGGCCACCCCAGTTGATGTTGTTATTGTCGTTCTGGTTGGAGGCACCCAGGCTCAGGGTGGTGCTGTCGGTCAGGTCGAACTCGGTGATGCCATAGAACAGGCCACGCTCGCGACCCGCGTAGTCCTGGTAGCTGTCCTTGTCGTGGTAGGCGCCCACGAAACGCCCGCGCACGCTGGCGCTGTCACTGAGCGGGCCACTGAGGTCCAGCTCGCCGCGGTAGTTGTCCCAACTGCCGGCGGAACCTGTGACGCTGCCCTGGAACTGCTGGGTGGGCCGTTTGCGCACCATGTTGATCGCCGCCGACGGGTTGCCTGCACCCTGCATCATGCCCGTGGCACCGCGCACGATTTCGACCCGGTCATACGGGGCCATATCGGCTGCGGCGACCCAGTCGGCGTTGTAGGTTGTCGGCAAGCCGTCGAACATCAGGTTGGTGACGGGAAAGCCACGCGAGAAATACTCGCTGTTGGCTGGGCGTGCTGCCGACATCCGCAGGCCGGGGGTGGCCTGCACCACGTCATCGAGGCTGCGCATGGCCTGGTCGTCCATCCGTTGCCGGGTGATGACCGTTACCGACTGCGGCGTTTCGCGTATGGACAAAGGCAGCTTGGTGGCGCTCTGCATGGCGCTGGAGGTGTATGAACCAGTGCCTTCGGTGGTACTGCCAAGAGCCTGCCCGGTGATGCTGGTGGCCCCCAGCACCACCGCGCCATCGCCACCGTCAACCAGCAAATAGATGCCGTTGGCCTGGCGCACTGCCTGCAGGTTGCTACCAGCAAGCAGCGTGGCAAAACCGCCCGCGACGCTGTAGCTGCCCCTGAGCCCAGCGGAGCGGCGGCCCTCGGTACTGGCACCGTCGAACGACAGTGTAACGCCCGCGGCGCTGGCGAATTGACCCAAGGTTTCGGTCAGCGAACCCGGTGCAATATCGTAGCTGCGGGTTTGCTCCTGGGCCGCCGATGCGGCAACGGCATTGCCCCCTGCCATGTACATTGCGCCCAAAGCCAGGTGTACGGCCAATGCCAATGCTGGATGCGACTGTCGCGTGTTGCTCATGTTTCCCTCCCCAGGAACATTCGATTGAACATGTGGGAGGAAAAGCCGAACGAGCTGCCAGCAAAGTGCAAGGTGGCGAACATTTTTTTCCGCGTGCGGCGGTCAGCTGCCTGGCAACACGGTCACCCAGTAACGCGTGCGCCGATGCACCTTGAGCGGGAATGCACTTTCCAGCGCGGTCAGCGCCAGGTCGGTGTCGGCGATCGGGAACGCGCCGGAGATCTTCATGCGCGCTACGCCAGGGTCGCAGCTCAACAAGCCGGGCCGGTAGCGCGACAAATCCGCCAACAGCTCAACCAGCGGGGTGTCGATGGCCACGACGCTGCCTTGCGCCCAGGCAGCGACGCTGGCGTCATTGGCACGCAGCGGGCCAATGCCCTGGGCGTTGAACGTTGCGCGCTGGCCGGCTACCAGGCGCATTTCGTAAAACCTGCCGACAGAAACCTCGACAGCTTTCTCCAGCACGGCCACTTCGCTGCGGTGGTCGTCGACACTGACCTGAAACTGCGTGCCTAGGGCGAACACACGGCCATCGCGGGTGTCGACCATGAACAGCCGGGCAGCGTGATCGCGTGCAGTGGTGATCAGCACCTGGCCGCGCCGCAACAGCAAACGCCGTTGCTGGCCATCGAAAAACGCGTCCACCGCCGTGTCGGTGTCCATCAGCATCCGACTGCCATCGGCGAGTTGCACCGTGCGCTGATCACCGACACCCGTAAGATAGTCGGCGGCCCAGACCTGCCGGGTTTCGCTGCGCCAGCCGACACCACCGAGCACACCACCACCCAACAGCACGGCCAGCCCATACAATACCTGGCGGCGGGCCTGCCCTGCGCCGAGCAAGGTCGAAGCGGCGAGGCGCCCAGGCAAGCCGGCAAAGCGGTCGCTGACCGCCAGCATCCTCTGCCACGCCTCACGGTGCAGCGGGTCGCTGTCGTACCAGCCCTGCCAGCGCGCTTGCTCCTCTGTGCTGGCCGACTGGGTGGACAACTGCGCATACCAGCGTGCCGCCTCGCGAACGGCCTGGCGCGGGGCAGGCCCTCGAGTTGCGCCAGCACGAACACCTCGCGCACCTTGGCGCCGAGGCCGGCGAGCATTCGGTCGAGCTCGATCAGGGTTTCGAACACCATCACCTGGGCTTCGGAGCTGGGCACGTGGGTCTCAGGCAAAGCGGCCAGTGCTTCGAGGTAAGCCTGCTCCAACGAGCGACGGCGATACAGGTCGATCATCAAGCCTTTGGCCACCTTCGACAGGTAGTGCCGGGGGGCGCGGATCTCATCGGCGGTACGCGCCTTGAGTACCTTGAGGAACGTATCCTGCACCAGGTCCGCAGCATCGCAGTGGTTGCCCATACGCTTGCGCAACCAGCCGAGCAGCCAAGGGCTGTGTTCGACGTAGAGCGTGCCGACGGAGGCAGAAACAGACGAGTCGGCCGACATGGAGGCTATCTCAAATAGGAATTGCTCTTATTATTGTTTGTGAGCGTGAGGACTGGCAATACCTGTGGCTGCGGGTTTACCCGCAAAGCAGGCGGTGCGGTGGATGGCACCGGCTGTGCAGGTGTTCGCGGCTGAACCCGCTCCCACAAAGTGGGCTGCCCCCAAGAAAGAGCAGACGGGGCTCTGAAGCGTATGGCGACCGGCGCTTCCTTGCAGATGAGGGCGCGTCATTCAACCTGTCAGCTGACCAGGGCGGTGCAGTTGGCCGCATCGCCCATTGCCGTAGAATCGCGCGCCCCAATTTCAACAAGCATGGCGAGAGGGAGCTTCAATGCAACGGGTGATGATCATTGGTCAGCCGGGTTCTGGGAAAAGTACCCTGGCGCGCAAGCTGGGCGAGCGCACGGGCTTGCCGGTCGTGCATATCGACACGATTCATTGGCAGCCAGGCTGGGTGGAGCGGAGCCGGGACGAGAAGACGCGTCTATGCCACGAGGTCGAGGCTCGTGAGCGCTGGATCTTCGAAGGCGGCCATTCGGCCACATGGAGCAACCGCCTGGCCCGCGCTGACATGGTGATATGGATCGATCGCTCGGCGCCGCTTCGATTCTGGCGCGTGCTCATCAGAACGATGCTGAACCGCGGTCGGTCCCGGCCAGACTTGCCGGATGACTGCCCGGAACTGCTGGCCAACCTGCCGGAGTTTTTCAGGTTCATGTGGCGGACGAAAACCTCGTCTCGCAAGGCAATGAAGCGATTCGTGGCGACGGTGCCGTCGGGGTGTCGCGTGGTCTGCCTGCGGTCCAATCGGGAGACCGAGATTTTTCTCGCAAGCATGGGCACGCAGCCTGATGGGGTTGTGCAAGGTCATTAGATGGCGGCGGGCGCCTGCCGAAACGGCGCATCAGAACGTTCTTACCTGCCCAAGGATGGCCCATGGCGCTGACCAGCAAGATCACGACCCACAACCCCGCATGGCCGCAACGGTACGAAGCGGACAAACTGCTGCTCGCCTTGGCATTCGGCGATGAGCTTGTCGCCATGCATCATGTAGGCAGCACAGCTGTCCCGCAACTTGCAGCCAAGCCTGAAATCGATGTGCTGATCGAGGTTTCGGAGCATCGCAATGAGGCAGCGCGGGACGAGGTTCTGCTGACGCTGGGGTATGTACGCGGCAGTGACCTGTCGCAAGGGCACCATTTCTACCGCCGCAATGTTGGCGAGGTGCGAACCCACAAGATCCACATTTGCAGGTGTGGCCATCAATCAGTCATCCAGATGCTGACGTTCAGAGATCTGCTCAGGAACGACAGCTTACTTCGGCAGCGATATCAAGACCTAAAGATTGAGCTGGAAGCCACCAATACCGGCGGTATGGCTGAGTATCTGGAAAAGAAGGGGCCGTTCATTATCGCGGCGTTGCTTGAGGGGGATAACAGGCGACGGTGATGGTCCGCTAGGGGGCGGCAGCTGCCGGTCGCGCACGACCGCTTTCGACCCATAGCTGCCCTTGGCGGAGGGCAGCTAACGGCCAAAAGCGGTCAGTGACAATATTCGCAAAGTCTGCCGCTCAGCTTCCCGAAGACCGATCTCGACTATTCGTTAGGTACAGCACCATCGCTGCGCGAGCCGCATCTTTGACTGCTGCTCCGCGCAGTGCTGCAATGGGGTCACGTTATCCGTATAGGATGTTGCTCCATGCGAGTGAATCTCCAAACACTCCCGACGCGATACCTTCAGCCTCAACCAAGGTGATATTCGCGCCTTTATCAGCCAGGTGTTACGCCAGCGAAGCGCCCACGATGCCGGCACTAATGACAACGACTCGTTTGTCCAGAGCATTTCCCATATCAACCTTCACTCTGTAGACCTGAAGGCGGTTTCAGTGTCTGCCTCTGGTCGATTTCTGCTTGTCGTAAGGGGTAGCAGTTGTCGTCCAGAAAGCAGATGTAAATTTGTCTGAAGTGGCGAAATAGCTGCCAAAATCATCGTGTTAAAACGCCGCCTGAAATGGCAGCAAGATAAGCGCGTGAGTGTTGTTGGCACTGGAGGGTAGCGAAAAATCGTTCAGCTACTACGGTAAGCGTCATCAACGACTATAGTCATTGGTGAGCCAGAGCGAATCTGACCATTCCCCTGCCAACCTGGCCTAATCCAATTCCGCGATTACACGGCGGATCTTCTTGTGTTCCTTGATGCGGAACGTGAACGTTTCGCTGCCGAAATCACTCAGGCTCAGGCTGAGATCGAGGCAGCGTTGTCTTTTTTTGAACCCCTTGATGGTGGATGGAGTTATCCCACCGGGCACGTCGCATCCCACTGAGCACGTCCCAACCACCCATCTATCAAGGTTCAAGCAATGAATACTTTAGAGTTCGATGATGCACAAAAAACCAATGGCGACCTGGTTCAGGGGCCGCTGCCGGCCGGCACTGTCGCGCCCGACTTCACTCTTCACGCAACCCCTGATCAACAGTTGTCGCTGCGTGAGCTAAAGGGAAATCCCGTGATATTGGCGTTTTATCCCGCTGACTGGACTTCGGTGTGCGGTGACCAACTGACTTTGTACAACCAGTTGCTACCCACATTCAGAGAATACGGTGCGGCGCTACTGGGTATCTCGGTTGACAGCGCCTGGTGTCATCAGGCCTTTGCCAAAGATCGGAATTTTCACTTCAGCCTGCTGGCCGATTTCGAGCCCAAAGGGGCTGTGGCACGACAGTATGGAGCGTACCAGTCCCAGCTCGGGGTTTGTAAGCGTGCGCTGTTCGTGATTGACAAGGACGGGGTGGTTGCCTGGAGCTACGTCTCCCCGATGGCAATCAACCCTGGTGCGGACGGTATTCTGGATGCGCTGGATGCTTTGGCGAATTCGCCACAAAGCACGCCAACCAAAAATTAACAGGTGATTAGATGGCCACTCTCAAAGTCCCGGTAAGTGCCAACGACCATCGCCAGGGAAGTGCGCATGCCAAGGTCACCTTGGTCGAATTTGGCGACTATGAATGTCCCTATTGCGGTGAAGCTTATTGGATGGTCAAGAATCTGCAACAGCATTTTCGCGATGACTTGCTGTTTGTGTTCCGTAACTTCCCTCTGACCACCGCTCACCCCCATGCATTGGGTGCAGCGGTCACCGCTGAGTATGCCGGGAGTCGAGGATTCTTCTGGGAGGCCCACGACGAATTGTACGAAAATCAGGATCGATTGGGCCTGCCGCTGTATCGCGCCATCGTTCTCAAACACGGCCTTTCCAGGGAGGAATTCGATCTTGCAATGCAAGAGGATACTTACATTCCCAAAATACAAGCCGATTTCAATGGCGGTGTACGCAGCGGCGTGAATGGCACCCCAGCGTTTTACATTGACGGGCTTCGCTATGACGGAGTTCCAGAGTTCATCGGGATGAGTCAGATGATTGAGCTTTTGTTAGTGCGTGGACGAAATCGCTAGAGAGCCAAATCGGCTTGGCATCACCCACATCGGAGCCGAGGAAAAACCAACGTTAGCTTCCTTTTTACATTAAAGAGGTGGGCACGGAGCCGGCAACTAATGAAATCTTTGAAGTATTATGAAGAAAATCGACACGCCACATGGTTGGAGTTGTTTTTTGACCTGACTTTCGTTGTTACGATAGGCCAAGTTACGCACACTCTCGGACATGTTCATGATGGGCACTTTGAACATAAGCAATTATGGACATTCTTACTGCTTTTTGTGCCGCTGTGGTGGATCTGGTCCAGTCACACGATTTACTCCAACAGGTTCGATACAGACAGCAATCTTCACCGTTTGGCAACATTATTCATAATGCTCCTGCTCATTGTGCTATCGGCACGGATCGGGGAAGACTTGGAAGTGAACTACTCGCTCATTATTGCCTGCTATTTTGGTATACGTGCAATCATCAGTGTTATGTATATTTCATCCATTAGTAAACTCGATTCTCGCGGCGAACTTTCCTCAAGGCTTGGCTTCGCCCTATTAGTTAGCGCAGTTATTAGCCTTTCATCCGTTATTTTTGACCCGCCCTTGCGTTACCTTGTTGCTTATATTGGGATTATTCTTGATATTCTGTTTCCTGTATTTTTCTGGACTAAACTAAAACCGTTGCCAGCACACACAGAGCACTTGGTTGAGCGCATAGGCCTACTCACCCTAATCTTATTGGGGGAGTCAATTATTAGCCTTTCCGGAGGCTTATCTAACATTCAATGGGGTTGTTATAATGTGATGGCAGCCATCACCGGATTTATCATGATTTGCAGTATCTGGTGGATCTATTTTGATAGTTTTTACTTGCTGAACAAACATCAAAGCAGTATGAGTGGACACGCCTTAATCTACTCGCACCTTTTTCTTTTTATGGGGCTGGCACTTCTGGCAAATTTGATTAGGCATGCGATCCTGAACGACATTGCGATACGCGATTTCCAGATTATGTCGATCACCGGCATGGCCTTGTTTTTCCTAGGTAAGCAATATGGCTATTTCATAGCCGTGAGTAGAATAAGGAAATACATCCTACAAAACACGTTGATAGTGTTTTCTTTGGGCGGGTTAGTCGTGTTTTTACCCCGCGTCGAGTACATATTGGTCGGCCTGACAGCAACCATGATCTCTTATGTTTTTCTAAATTTCAGATATCGTTGAATCATCATTATCAGACCAGAGGGTGGGACCAAGTGAGCAAGTGGCTGACTTGCGGTTACATGCTGCCCACTACGTCGTTCTCACTGCTCGTGCGCTACTCGCCGCTACCCTTGGTCTATTTGGGTTTGTAATCCTGGTATCGTCGACCATAGTTAAGAGTCTCGGATGCCCCTCTTAGCTATCGCGATCTGATAGCGCCAGCCGCATCGTAACAACAGGAGCCACATCATGGTCAAAGTAGCGTTGTTCGTTCGCCTAGAAGCAAAACCCGGGAAAGAAAAGGATGTAGAGAGCTTTCTTTTGGGTGGCCTTCCGTTAGTGGAGGAGGAGCCAGCCACTACAGCCTGGTTTGGAATCCGCTTGGGGCCGTCCACCTTTGGCATCTTTGACGCATTCCCGGATGAAGCGGGCCGGCAGGCTCATCTTTCGGGCAAGGTCGCGGCGGCGCTTATGGCAAACGCTGCCGAGCTATTTGCCGAACCGCCATCAATCGAGAAGGTTGACGTCCTTGCGGCCAAGCTACCCGGCTAAGCAAACCCAATAGGAAGCTCCAGTCAGTACTGGGAGGCCCACGATGTATTTTGTGAAAATCAGGATAGCTTGGGCCTGCTGCTGTTCCGGGCGGTGATCAATCAAAACACTTGTATTGAAGATAAATGTCATGGCTAAAGTGCCGTGTCCAGGGTTCATGCCATGCTTGCGCGCTCGGTATAAGTGAAAGGATACGCGCGCAAATCGTGTCCAGGGACGGCGTGGAAGCCGCACAGAATCTGCAAGGCAACGTGCTCATCACGGGTTTAGGCTGGGTAGGGTAGATTGTTTGCCGGGCACCGGTCGCTGATGGCGCGAAGATCTCCATCATTGATATAGAACCGGAGGTCATCCGCGCCGTGACACCTTATGGTTTCGTCAAGTGAGCATTCGTCGGCGTAGCAGTGACCGATGTTCAATGAGCTGCCTGACGCGGCTGCACTCCGAACTGCGCAACGATGTGCGTACCCAATTCCTCAATAACTTCCACCGCAGGGCGCTTGCCGTATTTGAGATTGAGAATGACGTGGTCCACGCCGATTTCCTCAAGCGACTCCAGCAAAAAACGTAGATGGTAACGTCCAAGTCTGAACCCCAAATGGATACGTGTGGGTGGCGTTGACGGATTCTCATCGAGATCGATGTACAGCGACTGAGTAAAGGGCTTATACACAGAACCACATTGTTTCGTGACCTCCAGTCGCCAATCTTCCACGACCACCCGCTGCATGTTCGGAATGCGTGGATAGTTGATCCATCCGTTGCTCTCACGCGCGATCCAATCCAGTGACTGGCGACTGTTGCCGGTCACGAGCATTGGAATGAATTGGGTGGTCGGTTTCGGAATCAGGTCTGCACCTTGCATTTCACCAGTGCTCCAGTGGATGGGCTCAAAACTGGTGCTGTGGGCGCGGCGAATCACTTCGTAGTGTTCTCGAAAGATCTCTCCACGCCTTTCTGGATCGACGCCAAACGCCGAAAACTCCACTGGCCGATCTCCCGAAGCAACCCCCAGAATCAAGCGACCAGTGCTCAACTGATCTACGCTGGCTGACGCCTTGGCCGTGTGCAGGGGATGGTGCAGCGGGATGGCGATGGAGGCGGTGCCAAGTGCAATCTCCGAGGTATGGGCGGCCATATAACCCAGGTAAACCCAGGGGTCGAAGACTTGGCCGACATCGCCGAAGCCAGGGTCGCGAAGCGGCACGTCGCGAAACCAGAGCGCGCAGAAGCCCAGCGCCTCGGCTTGTTTAGCCAGTGTGACCTGGCTGAGCATGCTCGGAGTGTCCCCGTCGAACGCCTCCATGGGAAAGAATAATCCAAGGCTCAAATGCCCCTGAGTGAAGGTTCGGCTGAACCCTCGATGCTTCTGGTAAGGAATCGTGCTCGGCCGATACATACGGATTGACCTCATGGCAGAACGTGAACAGCGCCCCCGTTTCCAGAGGTGCTGCGGCATCGGTCGCTTTTGAACGGCAGTGGGGGGACTGGGTCTGGCTTTTACCCGTTGCGCCGTACTGCTGGTCGTGTGGACCGGACTCAGGGGGCAGTTGCTGGCGATAGGCGCGGGTGGTCCGGGTGGGTGTTAAGCGGACGGTCAAAGGAAGTCAGATCTCTCGGTTCTATACCACCAGATGGGCAAGGCGTTCGAGGAATCATTCTATAAGCGTAGGCGGTTTTGCAGCTCTCCGCCATATTCTTACAATCGAGCCGCTGGCGGGCGAAAGTCGCGTATCGAAGGCCGTTATCGGTCGTTTCCTGCCATTCCAGAACGGCCGCTATTGGCCGGTAGCTGCCTTTCGCGAAGGGCAGCTATGGGTCGATAGCTGCCGTCCGCGTGTGGCAGCTTACGACCCCGGCTGTGTGAAAACGCCTGCAATTGTCCAACCTTTTGATCGTCGAGATCGTGGCGGGGACGATCATGAAGCGATTCACTGAAGGTGAGTCTCGGACACAAGTTACGTTGCTGCCGGAGTGCCTGGACGACTACATCACCAAAAAACACCCAGTTCGGGTAGTCGACGTTTTTGTCGATGAACTCGACCTTGGAGCACTCGGCTTCGAGGGTGTCGATCCTGCGGCAACGGGTCGTCCGGCCTACCATCCAGCAGTCCTGCTGAAAATCTGCATCTATGGCTACCTCAACCGGATTCAGTCCAGCCGCCGGCTTGAGCGCGAAGCAGAGCGCAATGTCGAGCTGATGTGGTTAACGGGCCGGTTGGTTCCTGAATCCAAAACGATTGCCGGCTTTCGCCGAGACAACGGCAAAGCCATTCGCAGCATCTGCCGGCAATTCGTAGTGCTTTGCCGCAACCTCAATCTGTTATCCCAGTCGATCATTGCCATCGACGGCAGCAAATTCAAAGCCGTAAATAACCGCGACCGCAACTTTACCCAGGGCAAGATCAAGGCGCGCATGCAGCAGATCGAGCAGAGCATTGACCGCTCTCTTGCGGCGATGGGTTCGGCGGATCGGGCAGCGCTCGAGGTCGCCGGGGCAAAGGCTGAACGGCTGAGCGAAAAAATAGAAAAAGTGAAACAGCAGATGACGAAGCTCAAGGACATTGAAGCCGAGGCTATTACAGTCGAAGCCGTGCAGATCCGATTGGAGCACGACCCAGAAAGATGAAGGTTCGCCGGCAGACGGTGGAGCATCCCTTCGGAACGCTCAAATCACCTGACTTGACCAACGCCTTCCCCATAACTGGAACTGCCCGTCAGCCACCTGTATTGATCGAAACCACATGCCCGGATTGACGGCCGCATACCCTGCACGGGTTCGTTGTCAAACGCTGGAGCATACGCTTTAATGCCAATTTACCATTCAAACAATCGGCGACTTGATGCCTTATCCGTCTGACCTTTCATATGACATCAGTACGATTGCCAAGGTCGAGGCCGTCCCGCTCATTCTCAATATGGTGAAGCATGTCACCGGCATGCGCTTTGCGGCAATTGCGCGTGTCACCGAGACGAGATGGGTGGCTTGCGCCGTCGATGATTCTATTGATTTTGGGCTCATGCCGGGCGGCGAGTTGGTGCTGGAAACGACGATTTGCCACGAAATTCGTCAGCACCACAAACCCGTTATATTCAAGCATGCCAGTGAGCACCCGGTGTATTCAGCCCACCACACCCCTAGGACATACGGCTTAGAAAGCTATGTCTCCATACCTATCATCAGGACAAACGGGGATTTTTTCGGAACGCTCTGTGCTATTGATGAGGTTCCAGCACGTTTTGATGAAGATGCGGTGTGCAAAACACTAACGCTTTTCGCCCAGTTGATAGCTGTTCAACTCGACGTTTTGGCGGACCTTGAGGCCAAAACGATTGAACTGGCCAATGCAGCCGAGACCGGCATTGTCCGTGAGCAGTTCATTGCCGTACTGGGGCATGACCTTCGTTCGCCACTGAGCGCTATCAGAATGAGCGCTGATCTACTGGAGGCCAAGCTTCCCGCCGGTCGCGAGCAGCAGCTTGCCATTGCAATACGACAAAGCTCGCAGCGGATGAATCACTTGATTGAGGATGTCCTGGATTTTTCTCGAGCAAAGTTGGGGGGAGGCATTCCGGTCAAACGGACTTTAGTGGATAACCTGGGTGACGTTTTTACTGGTCATCAATGAAATCATGATGAGTCATCCCAACGTCACAATCCGTCAAGAGGTGGTCATTTCACCTGGGGTGTTCTGTGATGCTGGGAGAATGGGGCAATTGCTTTCAAACCTGTTGGGCAATGCCGTTGCTCATGGGGCGCGTGATTGTCCGATAGACGTGAGCGCAAGCATGCAAGAAAATCATATAGTGCTGTCAGTGATGAACCATGGCCCAGAAATCCCCGACGTTTTGTTACCGCTACTGTTCCAGCCGTTCAAAAGGGCGGCAGGGGGTCGCGGGGAGGGGCTGGGGCTCGGTTTGTATATCGCATCTCAGATCGTAGCGGGTCACAACGGGACGCTATCGGTAACCTCTACGCCTGAGGACGGCACGCGCTTCATAGCGAGGTTCCCTGGCACCTTGGAGTGGACGGAAGAGGGCTAGATGTAAGTCTCGGTTGATAGGTTGCTTCGCCGAACGCCTGGTTGTATGCGCGACAGCGCAGCCATGAGGTAGAGGGCTGCTGTGGCCTGCCGAAGAACATTCGAGCGCGGCCAGCAGGCAAGCATGCAAAGTGGCCTTGCGCTCGATGAACCGCCACCCCATGCCTAGTTCGCGGGCAAGAGGATCACAAAGTTCTTTTTCATGTCTTCCAGTACGGTCCATTTGCCCTTGGCACCCGGTTCGATAATGAACGTGTCGCCAGCGGCCAGTGTGATGGGGGCGCAACCCTCAAGTTCGATGACGCAGCATCCACTCAGGACATGGCAGAACTCCCAAACTTTGTAGTCGATGCGCCACGCGCCGGTGCTGGCTTCCCATTCTCCGGAAATGCGACCTTGTTGTTCATCGTGATAATACTTGGACGTCAGCGTATGAGGCGTGCCTTCCACGACCGCTTCGAAAAAGGGAAGGTCGCGCACCGGTTGGATATCCAGTTCGCGGAATACGGTCAGCTTCTTGTTCATGGTTTTTTCTCGAGCACATTGTGGGTAGGGCGATACATCAAATAGGCTTCACCGGTTACGTTCAGCATCGGGTGCGGAACGATCTGGCAGGTTTTAACAATTTGAAAACCGTGACGTTCGTAGAAGCGGCGTGCACCGTGGTTTTCGGCATAATCAATCAGGCATAGCCCATCAAGGCCAGCGTCCTCAGCGCGTTGCTGAGCGTGGCGAAGAAACTGGACGCCCAGCCCTTGGCTGCGCCAGGCTTCATCCAGGGCCAAGCTGGATATGTATAAGGTGTCGGGTATCTCCATGTCGGAATACGGCGCGAGGACCGGGTCGGTCTCGACAGGCCTGTCAGGGGTCTCGCGCAAAGCATAGCTATGCATCATGCCGATGACGCGCCCTTCGAAAATGGCCATCAGGCAGTTCTTGTAGGAAAAGTCGCCCTGTTCCCTGGCATAGCGAGACGTGCCGACACTCAGCAATGCTTCTCCAGGTGTTGCAAGCTTGCTCCATATGTAATCGGCCATGCCCTCCGATGTCAGTTGAAAGAAGCGCGCAATATCTTGCGCATCCGAGGCATGAGCGGGTCTGAAGTCGATAAGCATGTGCGGTGCTCCCATGGGATCGGGTACTTGATTTTCAAGGATTACCCCTTTGGCCAGGTGGCAGGTTAGGTGGATTCAACGGTACCCATCATGCTCTGGGCGAACACCGTCAGCACGGCATGCGACGCTGCTTCAGCTCGGTAAAGTGAAACCCTGCGCACTGGCGCTGGGATTGGGAGATCTGCGCGGGTGAGCCGTTCACGCGGCTCGATGAGGCGTTGCAAGCCTGCGCCAATCGGCTGGGCGACGCTTGCTGGTTACTGTCAGCCGTGCCGCCAGGTCGCTGGCTGGCCTGGCTGATGAGCTCATCATTGCGGATTCCACGCCATTCGGACACTCAGCCCACGCTGATCCGGACACCTGTTCCACGCTCATTCGGACAGGCAGTCGGAGCGCAGCGACGCAGGGGTGGCATTGTTAGTCCGGGTTGGCTGGCGTCGTCAATTTCTGCGTCCGTTTGCGCATTGATTCACCCTTCAGATTGATCCGATAAGCGTTGTGCACCAGGCGGTCGAGGATGGCATCGGCCAGGGTCGGATCGCCGATCAGTTCGTGCCAGTTGTCCACCGGCATCTGGCTGGTGACGATGGTCGAGCGCTGGCCGTAACGGTCGTCCAGTAGCTCCAGCATGTCGCGCCGTTGCTCGCCGGTGAACGGGGCCAGGCCCCAGTCGTCGAGGATCAGCAGGTCGGTCTTGGCGTAGCTGCTCATCAGCTTGGCGAAGCGGCCGTCGCCATGGGCCAGACCCAGTTCTTCCAGCAAACGTGGCAGGCGCAGGTAGCGCACGCTGTAGCCCTCCCGGCAGGCCTGGTGGGCCAGGGCGCAGGCCAGCCAGGTTTTACCGACACCGGTGGGGCCGCCGATGATCAGGTTGAGGCCGTCGCGCAGCCACTGACCACTGCTCAGTTGCAGGATCAGCGCCTTATCCAGTCCGCGCGGGCTGCGGTAGTCGATGTCTTCGAGGCAGGCGTTGTGCTTGAGCCGGGCCTGGCGCAGGCGGCTGCTCAGGCGCTTGTCATCGCGTTCGGTCAGCTCGCGGTCGACCAGCAGGCCGAGGCGTTCTTCGAAGCTCAGGCTGTCGATGTCCGGGGTTTTCAGTTGTTCATTCAGCGCCTTGAGCATGCCGTGCAGGCGCAGGGTTTGCAGCTTGTCCAGGGTCGGATGGGGCAGCATGGTGGGATTCCTTGGGGTCAGTGGTAGTAGGCGGATCCGCGCAGGTTGGCGTGGTCGTCCGGTAGTAGCGGCAGGTTGGTTTGAGCTAGCGGCAGGTTTTCCAGCCCCTGGCGCAGGATCGATTCGAGGCTCTTGTAGCTGCACGTGCCGAGGCTGATGGCGCGACGGCAGGCCAACTCCAGACGCGCCTCACCGTGGGTTTTACCCAGGCGCAGGATGCCCAGGCAGGCCCGGTAGCCCTGCTGCGGATGGATGCGCCGTTCGAGGATGTGCCGGATCACGCCGGCGGTGTTCGGCCCGGTCTGCTCGGCCCAGCGGATCAGCCGTTGCGGCGTCCACTCGGCATGCTCGCGATGGCTCTTGGGCATGTGCTCGGCCTGCGTGCTGTGCCTGCCCTTGTGCATTGAGCGCAGGTGGCTGGCCACTCGCTGGTTGGCGTGGAAAAACTCGACGGTGCGCGCCGTCAGGCGCACCTCCAGCTGCTTCTTCACCAGTTGATACGGCACCGAGTAGTAATGCCCATCGACCTCGACGTGGTAGTCGATGTGCACCCGCGCCTTCTTCCACTCGGCGTAGACGTAGGGTTGCTCCGGCAGGGGGCGCAGCGCCGGACGATCCAGGCTGTCGAAGGCCGACTGCCGGGAGCCCGGCAGCTTCTTGAACGGGCGTTGGTTGAGCCGCTCCAGCAGCCCGGCGATGGCCGTGTTGAGTTCATCCAGGGAGAAGAACTGCCGATTCCTCAGTGCGGCGAGGATCCAACGCTCGACCACCTGCACGCCGACTTCGGCCTTGGCCTTGTCGCGCGGTTTGCGTGCCCGCGCCGGCACCACCGCCACGCCATAGTGCTCGGCCAGATCGCGGTAGCTCGGGTTGATGTCCGGCTCGTAGCGGTGACTCTTGCTCACCGCGCTGCGCAGGTTGTCCGGCACCACGATCTCCGGCACGCCGCCGAGGAAGGCGAAGCAGCGGGCATGGGAGCCTAGCCAGTCCGGCAGCTGCTGCGACCAGGTGGCTTCGGCGAAGGTGTAGCTGGACGCGCCGAGCACCGCGACGAACACCTGCGCCTGGCGGATCTCGCCGCTGTGGCGATCGATAACCGGCACCGTCTGGCCGGCATAGTCGACGAACAGCTTCTCGCCGACGCGGTGCTCCTGACGCATCACCACGTCCAACTTGCCCTGCCAGGCTCGGTAGTGCTCACAGAACCAGCTGTACTGAAAGCCCTGAGGCTGGCTCAGGCGGTACTCCTGCCAGAGCAGCGCCAGGGTCACCCCGGGGCGGCGCAGTTCGGCATGCACCCATGCCCAATCGGGTAAAGGCCGCTTCTCACTGGCAACCGCCGGGGCCGGCGGGAACA
The DNA here is from genome assembly GCF_017875165.1 of Pseudomonas sp. PvP089. Lineage (NCBI taxonomy): Bacteria > Pseudomonadati > Pseudomonadota > Gammaproteobacteria > Pseudomonadales > Pseudomonadaceae > Pseudomonas > Pseudomonas sp. PvP089. Next base: position 4,500,144 of record NZ_JAGGME010000001.1, on the reverse strand, counting down.
GTTGCTGCTCCAACTCGGCATCGGACAACGAACAGGGCCAGGTGAGGCCGCTGGCGGCAAAACGGCAGAGGTAATCACCGGCACTGCTGTGGCCAATGCCCAGGCTGCGGGCGATCTTGCGCACGGACAGGCCGCAGTCGAACTTGAGGCGTAACACCTCTCGGATTTTACGCATGGATAAACGCTCCACAACGACCTCTCTGCTTCGAAAAAGAGATCGATGGTAGTGAATAAATCCTGCGTGGCTGCCTGCCAGAAAAGTGTCCGGATGACCGTGGAGTCGGTGTCCGGATGCTCGTGGAATGAGTGTCCGGATCAGCGTGGAATCACTGTCCGGATGCGCGTGGAATGGGTGTCCGAGTCAGCGTGGAATCCGCACTCATCATCCAGGCCTTGCGCCGACAGGCGATAAAGGCCCGTGAACGGCCGACCCGCAACACAGGATACCCATGAGAAGGGGCGGCATGCCGCTGGCCTTGGTTTCAGGACTATTCAGCGGAGCTGAGGGCTGGTCCATCGTGACCGGCGAAATGCGCCGATTCAAAAATGCGCCGGTCAGTGCTGCGCGCTCTCTACCGCAATGCTTTCGCCGCAAACTTCCAGGTGCTTGATGCTGCGATTGGCGATGGCGTAGTGGATCAACGCGCCCAGGCCTGCACCGAAGAACCAGGAGAACTGCGACAGCGTCTCGAACGCCGGCACAAGCGCCAGCACGATGGCGATCAGCGAAGCCGGGATAAAGGCGGCCACGGCGCGCAGGTTGACCCCGCCGCTGTAGTGATAGGCGGCTTCTGTGCTTTCGCTATACAACTGCGGCAGGTTCACCCGGCTGCGACGTACCAGGTAATAGTCGGTGACGATGATGCCGTACAGTGGGCCGAGCAGGGCGCCCAGGCCGCCGAGGAAATACACGATCACGGATGGGCTGTTGTACAGGTGCCAGGGCAGGATCAATACCGCGATTGCGGCACTGAGCAAGCCAGCGCGGCGGAAGTTCAGCAGGTTCGGCGCCAGGTTGGCGAGCACGTAGGCCGGCGCGACGAAGTTGGCCATGATGTTCACTGCCACGGTGACGATCAGGAAGGCCAGGCAGGCCAGCACCAGGCCGGCAGTGTTCGGGATGGCGGCGACAATGTCGGTCGGGCCCTGCACCAGCTTGCCGTCAATGCTGAACTGCGCACCGGCCAGCACCACGGCGATCAGCGCGAAGCCGAGCATGTTCACCGGCAGGCCCCAGAAGTTGCCCACGCTGATGGTGCGCCGATCCGGGCAGTTACGGGTAAAGTCGCAGAAGTTGAGAATCATGGTGCCATACAGCGAAACCCACAACGCAGCGGCGCCGAGCACCTTCAGCCACTGGCTGGAGCCGGTTGGCGCGTTGCCGCTGGACCAGGCTATCGACAAGCCACTGCGCCAGTACATCCACCCCGCCAGGCAGGCGAACGCGACCAGAATGATCGGCCCGGTGATCGACTCGAAGCGGCGCACCATCTCCATGCCGTAGGCGAAGATCGCCACCTGCACACACCAGATACCAAGGAAGGTGAGCCAGCCCAGGGTCGACAGGCCGAGGATCGAATTCTGGTCGTAGGCCTTGAGGTCCGGAGCGATGGCGGTCAGCAGCACGCGCAGCACGACCGAGGCGAGGTAGGTCTGGATGCCGAACCAGGCGATGGCGATCACCGCACGGATCAGTGCCGGAATCTGCGCCCCATGAATGCCGAAGCTGATCCGGCACAACACGGGGTAGGGCAGGCCGGTCTTCTGGCCCATGTAGCCGGACAGGTTCATCAGGCCGTAGATCACCATCGCGCCGAGCGCGAAGGCGGCGAGGATCTGAGCGCCGCTCATGCCCAAGGCAAAGAGGCCGATGGCGAAGGAATAGTTGGCGATGTTATGCACATCGTTGGTCCACAGCGCAAACAGGCTGTAGCGCCCCCAAGTGCGATTTGCCGCGCGTGTCGGGGCAAGGTCGGCACTGTACAGGCGCGGGCTCAACGCCAGCTGACTGGGCCCAGCCGTATCGGCCGGGAGAGCATCAAGCTGGTCAACATCGGAACGTGAAATCGACGCCATCGGAACTCCATGATGGTTGTGTACTTTTATTTTTGGTCTTGTATACAAACAAGATTCGTACCAACCCATGCGTTCGGTGGCTCCCACTGCTTTATAGCCTTCATCCGGCATAGTCAGCAGGTGCTCCAAGGCTGTAATTGGGAATTTTGTGCACATTTTTTGGGTAAGGTTGTTACCACTCGCACCACGGCTGGCCGTGCGCCGGGCCGGCAGCTTTTACCCGGTGTATTGAGCGGGTGGCTTTGCGGATGATGTTCCGACTAAGCTGGGGGCAGGGATATATGGGGGCTATTGGATGTTGCGTGTACCGCTTGGGCTGAGTCTGTTGCTCGCCGCCGCCATGGTCGAAGCGGCTCCCTTTCAGGTGCCCACGCCGGCCGCACTCAGGAGCCAGCTTGAAAGCCTCAAGCCTGGCCAGTTTCTCTGGTACCCGCAGGTCTCGCCGGTGGGGCCGGTGACCGTTGTGGTCAGCCTTACCGAGCAACGTGCCTACGTCTATCGCAATGGCATCGCCATTGGCGTCAGCACCGTCAGCACCGGCAAGGCCGGCCGGGAAACCCCCACCGGGGTATTCAGCATTTTGCAGAAGAAGGTCGAGCACAAGTCCAGCCTCTACAACAGCGCACCGATGCCCTACATGGAGCGCCTGACGTGGGACGGCATCGCCCTGCACGCTGGCCATCTACCGGGGTACCCTGCCTCGCATGGGTGTGTTCGACTGCCGATGGATTTTGCAAAGAAGCTGTATGAAGTCACCGGTTTCAGCTCAACCACAGTCATCGTTTCCGATACCAACAGTGCCCCGGTGGAGGTTTACCACCCCGGCGTGCTGGCGCCGACGGTCAGTGATGGCAAGGCCCAGGGCCCGCTGGTGCTGAGCAACCAGCAATTCTGGGACGACCCAGACCCGACGGCAGGGCCACTGTCGATCCTGATCAGCCGCGCCGATATGCGCGCCTACGTGTATCGCGGTGGGCAACTGATCGGTTCGGCACCTGCACTTTCGCTTGAAAGCCGTCAGCATCGTAGCGGCATGGCGGTGTATTCCCTGCTGCAAAAGCCATCCACCCTTGCCCTCGATGACGGGCTGCCCCTGCGTTGGTCAGTGGTGGGCCTGAGCAACCCGGAGTACGGGAATACGCCCTATGAACAACTGGGGCAATTGAACATCAACCCGGCGTTCCGCCGCCATTTACGTGCGGCGATGGACGTTGGCACGATGCTGGTGATTACGGACTGGGCATCGACCCGGGATACCCGCAGCGACGGCAAATTCACGGTGATCAGCACCGAAGGCAGTGAAGCATCCAAACCATTGGTCAAGAAGTGATCGGCATTGCTGAGATAATCAAGCACAGTAGCCGGTTTTGGCTGCAATCAAGGCAAGAAAAGCCAGTTTTTCACAGGGTATTCCATGTCGATTTTCCAATTATTGCGGGGAGCCTTACGGCTTTCGGTGGCCGGTATTGGCCTGTGTTTTCTCAGCACCGGGCATGCCGCCGATGCGCAACCCCTGCCGAGTGCGGGCGAGCTGCAGCAGTTGGCGCCAAACGCCAGTCTCTCGACCTTGGCACTGGCACTTAGCGCCTATACCTGCGCGAGTCATAGCAACGCGGACAAGCTGCTGACGGTGATCGATTATTCTAAAGCCTCGCGTGACAAACGCCTGTGGGTGTTCGACCTGCGCGCCAGGAAACTATTGTTTGAGGAGTGGGTGGCCCATGGCAAGAACAGCGGCGCGGATGTGCCGACCACGTTCTCCAATGCGCCTAACAGCTTCCAGTCCTCCATCGGCCTGTATGAGACCGGGCAGACCTACAGTGGCAAGCACGGCCGCTCGCTGCGCCTGCAGGGGCTGGAACCGGGGTTCAACGACAACAGCATGTCGCGGGCGATCGTTATGCATGCTGCTGCGTATGCCGACCCCAAGGTAGTACCGGGTCTCGGGCGCCTGGGGCGCAGCCAGGGCTGCCCGGCCGTTCGTCCAGCAATTGCCGGCAAGCTGATCGAGACGCTGCAACGCGGCAGTTACGTATTTGCCTATTATCCTCAGCAAGACTGGCTGAAAAAATCGCGCTTTCTTAACGCCCAGAGCTGTGCGCTGCCCAATCAATCGGTCGCCAGCAAGTAAGCCTTCGCTCCCTTGGGGCAGGTCAGGCCCCGCAAAATGATAGTATGCGTGACGCAGCGGCACTGTGCTGAAGCAGCAGTTGGCTAGCCGGAAGGTTGTCATCCTGCTGGCGCAAGTCATTGGCAGTGGAGGGGATTGATGGAGGTTTGTTACGACGCTGAACGGATGACACTGAGTCGTGCTAACTTATCGACAACGTTAGGCAGTAACGAAAGCGATCTGTTGCTTGCCCTGATAGCAGGCATTACTGATAAAGAGGCGATAATCTCTCAAGTATGGGGTGCTCGGGGCTTGGTTGTCTCTGACAGTAGTTATTATAAAACAGTGCATGCGCTTCGTTCGAAGCTGGTTGATGTTGGTGTGCCTCGAGACAGTTTGAAAACATTGCCTAAGCGAGGTTTGATACTGCTGTGTGAAATCACCATGGTTTCCGCGGACGTTGCAGTTGAACGTGACATGCCATTGCACCTCGAGCAAGACAGGCCTCGGGCATCATCGGGCGCCAATGAGCAACCCGTCGGAAATGACAGCAAACAGAGCGGCTCGAGTGAGACTGTAGCTGGCAAGGCGGAACTCGCTGAAGAAAGGCAAAACGCTGTCATGGCCCCCCTTCCATTGCGTGACGGATGGATAAGAAGAAATAGCCACTTGTTTTTACCGGCTCTCGCTTTTCTAGGCGCCTCGCTCCCCGTTATTTATGCCTACCTGATGTTTCACAAGCCGCCGGACCTGGAAGCGTGGAAACGTGTCTGGGAGAGTGATGGGGCAACGCTGTACGCCGAACAGAGTGAAAATATGTCTAAGGATGATGTATTGGCGGCGATGGCCGGGTTCGAGCCGGCGTTGGTCTTGAAAGACAGCAACTATTATGTGCGCAAGCCTCTCAGTCAGTTGCTGGTAAGTTGTGTAAAGCCAGAAAGCCACGGGGAGGCATTGTGCGTAAATTATCTTCGCGTTGGAAAAAAGTGATTGGGTTTACGTCACTTCTCTCGGTTTTTATTTTTGCGGGTTTGATAAGCAATTACCTGATATCGGTCTACCGAGATAGTCCTCGGGCTCCGTGCAGCGCCTCCATTGACTTTGTTCATGTGGAGGAGGGAGAGGGGCTTTGGCGCGGCGTCGGAGATATGACGATCGACCCCAATGAGGGTGCGATCTATGCCTATTATCATGTGATAAGCCCGCGCGGTGTAAAATATGTGTATGACAGACGCTTCGAGTTGTCGCTGACGCACCTGGACACCTCGCGATATCTCTTCAAGACACGTTCTATTTCAACATTCGATGGCGATACGGCGGGAAGTCATATTCCATTCATGGCCCGTGGTTTTCAGGGCGGCATCATGACCTTCAATGCTTTCTCGGATTTTGAGTACTATTTCAATGTGAATAACCTGGTGGTAGGGGTGTGCCACGTGCCGCGTTAGTGAATATTGCGCTGTTTGAGTAGGCGCTCGTCCGCTGCCCGGGGGATGCGGTTATCAGGGCAGGGTAGGCGGTGTACAGGCGTTTGGTAAGAAAAAGTAAGGGTCAGGCGCCTGTTGAGGTGGTTAAGTAAGGCCAAGTAAGGTCGACGTAAAGCCGGTCGCGTCATCGCGAGGTACTGTGCTGCCCAGGTTGAGCATGGTGCTCGATGGTTTTACAAGGCTTTCAGGTATGCAGGGTCGACGTGTTGTGGGTAAGCAGTTAGCAGGGTATCCGTACAGGAAGCACGCGCTCGGTATTCGTAGCGTGGGGGCAGCGCCTTTTTTACTGGTTGTATTCGCTGTGTTTGCAGTGTGTGACCTGTCTTTGGCAGGAGATGTTAAGCGCTGTGAACAGCGCAGAGACGAGATTGCTCACGAAAGGGATCAGGCAATACGGTATGGGAATATATACCAGCAGAGAGGATTGGAAGCGGCGTTGTCTCGGGTTCAGCGGTATTGCCGTGATGATGAACCGAGCGAACCAGGCGAACAAGTGTCTCGCGCACTGAAAGACGTTCACCGGAGGGAGGACCAGCTGGAAGCTGCGATAGCGTCCGGGTCTTCCAGAATGGTTGAAAGATACAAGGGGAAACTGGAGCAAGCGCAGGAGCGGCTGCGCAGGGTTTCAGGGGAAGAAAGGTAGTTACATTGTTATATTGATCGGTGGTCAACGGGGCGTTTAATGAAGTCATTGATGTGTATGTGTCCGCTTTTATTTTCCTTTCTGGTTTCCGGTTGTACCGCGAGTGATTGGGTTGAAGTGGCGGGCGGTGTCATGCAGGGGCGTGACGATTATAATAAAGCCCAGCGCACTGCGCGCTTGAAGCGCGCGAATAAGGCGGCGATGCGGATGAAGCGGAGCCATTTTGTTGAGTGATGCCAGTAAAGGGCTCGCTGACGGGTCTGCTGAAGTGATGGTATAACGGCTTTAACGCTGCTTCGGGTGTTCTTTATTCAGGTTTATTAATGCGCTTTATATTTTCCTTGTCCACTTATTGTTTTTTGGTTTTTTCCAGCCCTGCGATGGCGATGAATGATTTCTGGGCCGAAACCCTCATCTCCAGCACGAGCACTGCAACCACCTACTTGACCTCGCGGGATAAAAAGCTGATAGCCGCAACGCGAGATGATGCCAGCAGCTATGTTGCGAGCGATGGCAACATCAAGGGGGTCTACCTTGAAGCTGCGATGGATAAATTTCGGCACTCCCATCCAGACATAGCTATCAGTGACATGGCCTTGGCTCAATTCATATTGGCTTACGAGAACTATTAACCTTGAAGGTCAAACGGCCACGACTGGCTGGCTTGCGGGGGAGCGCGTCGAGCACGCGAGCCCCCCTGTTGCAGAAACCGAAGGCCGCAGCAGCGCAGACTGCGGCCATACCCAATCACACGCTGCGGGTCAGGCCGCCGTCAACCTTGATGTTTTGCCCGGTGATGTAGGCAGCGCCTTCGCTGGCGAGAAACGCGATGGTGGCTGCGATTTCCTCGCGGGTGCCATAGCGTTTGAGCGGCACGCTGTCGCGGCGTTGTTCGGTGGCCGGCAGGCTGTCGATCCAGCCGGGGAGAACGTTGTTGATGCGCACGTTATCCCCGGCAAAATTGTCGGCGAAGATCTTGGTGAAGGCGGCCAGGCCCGAGCGGAAAACAGCAGAGGTCGGGAACAACTCACTCGGCTCGAACGCCCACGCCGTGGAAATGTTGATGATCACCCCCCCTTTCTGGCGTTGCATGTAAGGCGTTACCAGGCGCGTAGGGCGGATGACATTGAGCAGGTAGGTGTCCATGCCCTTGTGCCAGTCCTCGTCGCTGATCTCCAGGATCGGCGCGCGCGGGCCATGGCCAGCGCTATTGACCAGCACGTCGATGCGGCCCCACTTTTCTACCACGGCATCTACCAGGCGTTTCAGGTCTTCAACCGACTGGTTGCTGCCGGTTACGCCAATGCCGCCAAGGCCGGCAGCCAGTGCTTCGCCCTTGCCCGAAGAGGAAAGGATGCCCACCTTGAAGCCGTCAGCGGCCAGGCGTCGTGCTGCTGCCGCGCCCATGCCGCTGCCACCGGCTGTGATAATCGCAACTTTTTCTACTGACATGCTGCCTCCAACGTGAACGGCTGATTGCTTAGGTGCAATCACCTTAGCAGTAGCCCCAGCGGGGAGGGAGGCAGCCAAACTTTACCGTGGCAGTAGATTAACTATTGTCAGCCTGTTGCTTGAGCCAGCGCCGCACAACGCCTAGCGATTCAGGCTGCTGCAGCTTGCGTGGCCACACCAGATAGAACGACTTGTCGAGCCCTAGCTGCTGAGCGAAGACCTGGACCAGCCTGCCCGCAACGATTTCATCGCTGACGAACGCCAGGCTGGCCAACGCAATGCCCTGACCACTGACGGCCGCATCAATAGCCAACGAGGTCTGATTGAACCGCAGGTTCTTGGCCGTCGGTTGCGCGTGTTGCGGGAACACTGCGGCCAGGTATTGAGGCCAGAAATCATGGGCATCGTGAAGCATGATGAAATCTTGAAGCTGCGCAAAGCTGGCGGGCACACGGGTGCCCTCAAAAAGCGTTGGGCTGGCCACGGCGACAATGCGCTGATCCATCAGCAGTTCGCTGTTCAAGCCCGCGCCGATTTCAGGCTTGCCGTAGCGCACTGCGATATCCACGCCATCGGTGCTGAAGTGCGACAGCCGGTCCGTGGCCAGCACACGCAGATCGATATCCGGGTGTTTTTGCGCAAAGTTGCCCAGCCTGGGGATAAGCCACTTTGAGGCAAACGTCGGGGTAACGCTGACGGTCAAGTGAGCCGCCTGTGGCCGGAGCAGCCGGGTTGCTTCATCAATCATTGCCAAGGCGCTGCGGATGCTGGCGCTGTAGCCCAGGCCCGCATCGGTCAGCGCCAGGCCCCGCGGGAGGCGCTCGAACAAACGAAGCTTCAGGTGCGCTTCCAGCCCACGTATCTGTTGAGCAACTGCCGCCTGGGTCACACCCAGTTCCTCGGCAGCCAGGCGGAAGTTCAGGTGGCGGGCAACCACTTCAAACACGCGTAGCGCGTTAAGCGGGGGCAGTTCAGGGAAACCGTTTGGCATGACGATGGCAATGGCCGGGCTGGGAAGATTCACCGCGCAGGCTACTCCCTGAGCACCGTTAAAGAAACCCGGCCCACCTTTATCAACCCAGATCCCTGGGCCGCAGGGCATCGGTTCGCTGCTGCGCATTTCCATCGTCCTGCTTGACTCGTGAAAAATTTACTGTATTTTTTCATGAAAAATAACTCTAAAAATTTCACGGCAGCCCAATCGATGAAGATGCACGAAGAGGTTGAAGCCCTCGCGATCCTTATTCACGACCTGCGCAAATTCAAGAACCTGACCCTGGGCGAGCTGGCCGAGCGCATCAACCGCTCGGTCGGCTTCCTCTCTCAGGTCGAACGCGGTGTTTCGCGCCCTACCGTGGCGGACCTCACCGCCATCAGCGAAGCGCTCGGCGTGTCGACCGCGTACTTCTACAACCTCAGCAAGCCCCGCAGCATTGGTTGGGTCACGCGCCCCCACGAGCGGCGCACGCTGTACCTGGAGTCGGGCATTACCGATGTGCTGGCTTCGCCCACCATCGCCGGTGCCTTCGCCATGCTCGACAGCCACCTCGAACCAGGCGCCACCAGTGGCGAGGCGTACCTGAGTGACCGTTCCGAGCAGGGCTGTTTCGTACTGGAAGGCGAACTCACGGTATGGCTGGACCACGGCGAGCCCGTGACCCTGCAGGCCAACGACTGCTTCCAGGTGCAACCCCACGCGCAGTTCCGCTACGCCAACCTCACGGCAAAACCCACCCGCGTGCTCTGGGTCTTCAATTGAATTCGTTCACCTCACAAGGATAAGAAGATGAGTGTCATCTTTCCGGATCTGCTGGCTGAAGTGCGCTCGTTCCGAGCGGAGCACCCAGAAATTCGTTATGTCGACCTGATTGCGCTGGATATCCCCGGGCACTTCTACGGCAAGCGCTACCCCATGGACATGCTGGAAAAGGTCGCAGCCGGTGCACCTCTGAAGCTGCCGCAGAACTGCGTGTTGTTGGGTACCCAGGGTGGCCTTTACCCGATTGGCGATTACTGCTTTGCCGACGGCGACCCGGATGCTGCCCGGCGCCTGGTGCCGGGTACCCTGAAGCCAGTGCGCTGGGAAAAAGAAGTGATTGCCCAGATGCTCATCACCTCCGACGGCACCGACAAGCCTATCGAGTTCGAGCCCCGTGAAGTGCTGGCCCGCGTGATTCAGCGCCTGGCCAAACGCGGCATCCGCCCGGTGGTGGCTTTCGAGCTGGAGTTCTACCTGTTCGACCGCAAGCTCGACAACGGCCTGCCACAGTACCCACGGGACACCGCGACCGGGGACGAGGACGACCAGCCGAACATGCACATCGAGCGGCTTTCACGCTTCTCGTCGGTGCTGCACGAGATGGTCGATGGCGCCAACGAGCAGGGTGTGCCGGCGAACGTCATCACCGCAGAGCTGGGCCCTGGCCAGTTCGAGATCAATTTTTCCCACAGCGACGATGCGCTGAGCGCGGCGGACTGGTCGGCGCTGTTCTGCCGCAGTACCCGCGGTATCGCCATGAAGCACGGCTACCGTGCCAGCTTCATGAGCAAGCCATACCTGGACGCGCCGGGCAGCGGCATGCATGTACACGTCAGCCTGTATGACGCTGCCGGCAACAACATCCTGGCCGGCGCGCAGCAGCGCAAGCTGCGCCATGCGGTGGCGGGGTGCCTGGAGCTGCTGCCGCACTGCATGCCGATCTTCGCCCCCAACCACAATGCTTACCGCCGTTACGGCGCCATGGTGAACGCGGCGAGCAAGGCCAGCTGGGGCTTCGAAGACCGTGATGCGTGCATTCGCATCCCCGAGTCCGACCCGCGCAACCTGCGCATCGAACACCGCATCGCCGGTGCCGATGCCAACCCGTACCTGGTGTTGGCGGCCATTCTGACCGGCATGGAGCATGGCCTGGACCGTGGCGTCGAGCCCATCGCCCCGCTGAACGAAAACCGTCAGAGCGGTATCGACTTCCCCAAAGATGCCCTCGGTGCCCTGGCCGCCATGCGTCACCACCCGGTGGTCAACGAAGGCTTGGGCAGTGAGTTCGTGATGGTGTACTGCGAGAACAAATACCAGGAACAACTGGACTTCATGCGCCACATCGATGCCCGCGAATACCGCTGGTTCCTGTAGGTGGCGAAGTCCAGACAGCGACGCTGCACCCTCCCTTTCACTACAACGCGCAATATGGATTTGCCGGAGGAAGATATGCCCCGTGTGCCCGTTATCGGCATTACCGCATGCACCAGCATGATCGAGCTACATGCAACCCAGACCATCAGCGAGAAATACGCGCGTGCGGCGGCCAAGGCAGCGTGTGGGTTGCCCATCGTGATTCCCAGCCTAGGTGAGCTGATGGACAGCGCCGATATTCTCGACGTGGTGGACGGGCTGATTTTCACCGGTTCACCGTCCAACATCGAGCCGTTCCACTACAACGGCGCGGCCAGTGCAGAGGGCACGCTGCACGACCCGCTGCGTGATGCCACCACGTTGCCGCTGATGCGTGCGGCCATCGCCGCCGGCGTGCCGGTGCTCGGCATTTGCCGGGGCTTCCAGGAAATGAACGTGGCACTGGGCGGCACGCTGCACCAGAAAGTCCACGAGACCGGCGTGTTCATGGACCACCGCGAAGGCAAGGACGAGCCCCTGGACAAGCAATATGGGCCGCGCCACACCCTGCATGTAAAGCCCGGCGGCATGCTCGATCGCATGGGCTTGCCGGCGATCTTCGACGTCAATTCCATCCATGGCCAGGGCATCGATGTACTGGCCCCGGGGCTACGGGTGGAAGCGCTGGCACCCGATGGCCTGGTGGAAGCGATTTCGGTCGAGAACGGCAAGGGTTTTGCCCTGGCCGTGCAATGGCACCCCGAGTTCCAGGTCATGGACAACCCGCATTACCTGACCATCTTCCAGGCCTTTGGCAAGGCCTGCCGACAGCGCTCGGTACTGCGCCAAAGGCTGTTGCTGTCGGCCTGAACACCGACCGTTCCCAACTATAAAAGTACCCGCGCAGCCTGGCCGCGCAACTTGATGGAGTAGAAGTCAATGAGTGAAAAGAATTCGCAGACCCTTGCCTGGCAATCGATGAGCCGCGACCATCACCTGGCCCCGTTCAGCGATGTCAAACAACTGGCTGAGAAAGGCCCGCGCATCATCACCTCGGCCAAGGGCGTGTACCTTTGGGACAGCGAGGGCAACAAGATTCTCGATGGCATGGCCGGCCTGTGGTGCGTGGCGGTCGGCTACGGTCGCGATGAGCTGGCCGAAGTTGCCAGCCAGCAGATGAAGCAGCTGCCTTACTACAACCTGTTCTTCCAGACCGCGCACCCCCCTGCGCTGGAGCTGGCCAAGGCAATCGCCGATGTGGCGCCGAAAGGCATGAACCATGTGTTCTTCACCGGCTCCGGCTCTGAAGGCAACGACACCGTGCTGCGCATGGTGCGCCATTACTGGGCGCTGAAGGGCAAGAAGAGCAAGCAGGTCATCATTGGCCGCATCAACGGCTACCACGGTTCTACCGTGGCGGGCGCAGCCTTGGGTGGCATGAGCGGCATGCACCAGCAGGGCGGGGTGATCCCGGATATCGTGCACATCCCGCAGCCGTACTGGTTCGGCGAAGGCGGCGACATGACCGAGGCCGACTTCGGCGTGTGGGCGGCCGAGCAGTTGGAAAAGAAGATTCTTGAAGTTGGCGTAGACAACGTTGCCGCCTTCATCGCCGAACCGATCCAGGGCGCCGGTGGCGTGATTATTCCGCCGCAAACCTACTGGCCGAAGGTGAAGGAAATTCTCGCCAGGTACGACATCCTGTTCGTTGCCGATGAAGTGATTTGCGGCTTCGGCCGCACCGGTGAATGGTTCGGTACCGACTACTACGACCTCAAGCCCGACCTGATGACCATTGCCAAGGGACTGACCTCTGGTTACATCCCCATGGGCGGGGTAATCGTGCGTGACGAAGTGGCCAAGGTCATCAGCGAAGGCGGTGACTTCAACCATGGCTTTACCTATTCCGGCCACCCGGTGGCAGCTGCGGTAGGCCTGGAGAACCTGCGCATCCTGCGTGACGAGCAGATCATCCAGCAGGTGCACGATAAAACCGCGCCGTACCTGCAACAACGCCTGCGCGAACTGGCCGACCACCCGTTGGTGGGCGAAGTGCGCGGCCTGGGCATGCTCGGCGCAATCGAGCTGGTGAAAGACAAGGCCACCCGCGCCCGTTACGAAGGCAAAGGTGTCGGCATGATCTGCCGCCAGCACTGTTTCGACAACGGCCTGATCATGCGCGCCGTGGGCGACACCATGATCATCGCGCCGCCGCTGGTGATCAGCATCGAAGAGATCGACGAGCTGGTGGAAAAAGCCCGCAAGTGCCTGGACCTGACCTATGAGGCTGTGCGGTAAGGGCAGAGGTTTTGCCTGTAGATTTTCAGCGCCTGTGATATCGAGCGCCGCCCACGCGGCGCTCGATCTACGCCCCAACCGCAAAACCCACGTCAGGCCCCCAAAGCAATTTGCTTTGTGAGATGAATCCTGTACTTTTCAAGGCATTATTTTCCCGTCTGAAAGTCGCGATTCAACTATGAAAGTGCACGAAGAAATCGAAGGCCTGGCAGTACTGATTCGCGACCTGCGCAAGTTCAAAGGCCTGACGCTGGGCGAGCTGGCTCAGCGTATAGGCCGTTCGGTGGGCTTTCTGTCCCAGGTCGAACGGGGCGTGTCGCGCCCGACCGTGGCCGACCTCACAGCCATCAGTGAAGAGCTCGGCGTCTCGACCGCCTACTTTTACAAGCTGGACAAGCCCCGCGAGCTCGACTGGGTCACCCGCCCTCACGAGCGGCGCACGCTGCACCTGGCCGGTGGCATCACCGATGTGCTGGCATCCCCCACGATAACCGGTGCCTTCTCCATGCTCGATAGCCACCTGGAACCGGGCGCCAGCAGTGGCGAGGAATACCTGGACGACAGCTCGGAGCAGGGCTGCTTCGTGCTCGAAGGCGAGCTGACGGTGTGGCTGGGTGGTGGCGAGCCGGTCACGCTGCGGGCCAGTGACAGTTTTCAGCTGCAACCCCACGCCAGTTTTCGCTATGCCAACCTCACCGACAAGCCCACCCGCGTGCTCTGGGTGTTCAGCTGAGAGGCGTTTGGATGCAGGTCACATAGGTAAGCTGTAGTCCCGCTCGACAAGAAACAACCCATCGCAGACCATCTGAAGCTTCCATAAGGATGCCCAGGAACGAATGCCATGGATTGCCTGCCGACGCTGCATACCGATCGCCTTGTACTTACGCCCCTGCGACTGGAGGATGCACCTGCAATCCAGAAACTGTTCCCGCAATGGGAAGTTGTCCGCTACCTCGATCGTCGCGTCCCATGGCCATATCCGGAAGACGGTGCGCTGGTCTATGTACGGGATATCGCCCTGCCTGCCATGGCTGCGGGCCGTGAATGGCACTGGATGATCCGCCTGCGCAACGAGGCTGACTGCACCATTGGCAGCATCAGTTTGTATGAGCAGCCTGGAAACAACAGAGGCTTCTGGCTTGCGCCGCAGTGGTGGGGCATGGGCTACATGCGCGAAGCCTGCAGGGTCATCAACGCCTATTGGTTCGAGGCGTTGTCACGCCCGCTCATGCAGGTTCCCAAAGCCGTTGCCAACCATGCCTCGCGCAAGGTTTCAGAGCATGAGGGAATGCGCAGGGTGAGTACCCGCGATGGATATTTTGTTTCTGGGCCAATGCAGGTCGAGGTATGGGAGCTGACACGCAGTGACTGGTTCAGCGCGTCGAAAACCGGACACTAGCTTGAGCATTCTGATCACTCGACCAAGACAAGCCATGGCCAACGCTCCCGGTAGCTGGCGGCTTTTTCCCTGAACAAGCCTGGCCGTGGGTTCAGCTCGTTCATGTTCAGCAGATCGTGCTGCAGGTCATCCAGGCCATGGGTGCTGTACAACGTGCCCGTGCACACATCAACCCCAAGGCAGGTCGAGCGGATCAGGTAGCGGTCGATGCCATCCGTGACCTTGAGCAATGGCGAATAAGCACCGCCGAATTTCCCCTGGTACCACAGGTGGACGCGGGCCTGGTTGCGCACTTCCACGTTGACGCCCAAGTGCGCGCAGGCCTGCTGCACCCTGGTGATTACCCGGTCCTCTGCCTCCCAGGACACATCGGCGTCAAAGTAGGCGATGTCATAGTCCTTGATGCCCCAGCCGGCAGGCAGCCCTGCGCGGTGGTTCCAGAAGGTCTGGAACAGGGCGCCTGCCACCAGCATGCAGTGGGGGATATCCAGCGTTGCCAGCACCGCCAGGAGTGCCCGGTTTACCGGGTTCTCGCGGATGATCGCCAGTAACTGCTCGTCAGTCAGTGAATGCACGGATACCGTCCTTGATAGTCGCATTGCAAGGGCTGAGCTTACCTGAATGGCGCCAAAGCCATCACTGGATGCCGTTCAGTGCGCCGCTACACAGGACGGGCGGGGTCAGTACTTCCAGGTCACCGAAGCCGTCAGGTTGCGCGGTGCACCGTAGCTGGCGGTTGTCGCGTTGTTGTACAGCGACAGCAGGTATTTGCGGTCGGTGACATTGTTCAGGTTCAGCGACGTGCTCCAGTTGCTGTCAATGTCGTAGCTGGTCATCAGGTCAACCAGGCCGTAGGCGTTCTGGTGGATGGCGCTGTTGGTGTCGTTCTCGACGCCGGTCTGCCAGCTAACACGGGCGCCAACCTTCATCTGTGGCAGGGTCGGCAAGCGGTAAGTGACCATGCCGCGCAAGCTGTGGGCCGGCACATTTTTGCGCGCACGCTCGCCGTTGTCATCGTCAATACGTACATAGGTGTAGCCGGCGAGCAGGTCGAGGCCTGGCGCCACTTCGCCGGATGCCTGCAACTCTACGCCGTGGCTCTTGAAGTCGCCCGGTGTGTAAACCTCTTGAACCCCGTCGAACCCGGCATCCACGGCCACGTTGCGCTGCTCGGTCTTGAACAGCGCAGCGGTCAGGTGCAGGCGCTCGTCCATCACCCTGCCTTTTACCCCCACTTCCATGCTCTTGCCTTCCAGTGGGTCGAGCAGCTTGCCGTCGGTACCGACCACGTTGTACTGCGGGTTGTAGATTTTGGTCCAGCTGCCGTAAATGCTCCATGCCTCGTTCAGGTCGTAGACCAGGCCGGTGTAGGGCGTGACCTTGCCATGGGCGCGCGTGGAGTGTTCTGAACCGTAGCTCTCACCCTTGCCGTCGGCGCTGAGCATGCGTGCACCGGCTATCCAGTGCAGGTTATCGGCCAGGCTGAAGTGCGCACCGGCGAATACGCTTTTTTGCGTGTCCTGGAAGTTCTGCGCCAGGTCGTCACTGGTGACGCCAAACGAGGGCATAGGCGTATTGCCCGCGAGGATGCCCGAGAACGAAGTGTTGAAGAAACTGCCATGCTCCAGGTCTTCATCGTACTCCTGGCCTTTTTGGTGCGTGCGCCCGTACGCGGCCCCGAAGGTCAACTGGTGCTCGCGACCGAACAGGCTGAACGGGCCTTGCACCTTGGCCTCGCCCAGCAGCTGGTGAGCCTCGCTGCGGGTGTGGTTGGCATACGCGTCGGCTACATCACCAGAGACGCCACCTACATAAAGCATGTTGGTGTTCTGCTTTTCCTGCTGCCCGGTGGCCGTGAGCGTGGCGTTCCAGTCATTGCCGAAATCATGCTTCAGCTCGACGAAGGCCCGCTGGGTGTGCAGGTTCCAGTAGGTCCACGGCTGGCCGATGCTGTTGCTGCGCCCGCTGTAGTGGATGGCATTGCCGTCATTGTCCACCAGTGGCAGGTTGCCCCAGGTGCTGCCGTTGGAGTCACTGTTGTGCTGGGAGAAGCCCACGGTCACGGTGTCGGCGTCGGACACATCGAACGCCAGCAGGCCGGCAGCAACGTTGCGCTCGTGGCTGTAGCGGTCCATCCATGAGTTGCCCTTGTCGTGGGAGTAGATGAAACGCCCGCGCACATTGCCGCTGTCGGTCAGCGGGCCGGCAACATCGACGTCGATACGGCGGCTGTCCCACGAGCCGACGCTGGTGTCGACCTGCGCCTGGAAGGTATCTGTCGGGCGTTTACGCACGAAGTTGACCGTGGCCGACGGGTTGCCGGCACCACTCATCAAGCCATTGGCGCCGTGCAACACGTCGATCTGCTCGTACTCGGCCAGGTCCTGGTCCCCTACCAGCGTGCTGCTTACGAAGGGCATGCCCATGCCGTCGTACTCGAAGGTGTCGATGTCGAAACCGCGCGAAGTGAATTCGGTACGGTCGGTTTCGGTTTGCTCGACGGTTACCGACGGTGCTGCGCGCAGTGCGTCCTTGATACCGGTGATCTTGAAATCGTCCAGCGCCTGGCGGGTGATGGTTGTCACGCCCTGCGGGGTCTGCTTGTCGGTCAGGCCCAGTTTGGTGGTGCTGGATGAGGCCCTGCCTTCGTAGCCCTGGCTCACGGCATCCATCACTTCGCTCGTGCTGTCGATCTGGGTCGCGGGCAGGGTGAGGTTGTCGGCGGCATGAACGACAGGCATGGCGCTGCATGCGCCGACCAGCAAGAGGCGGGCAGGGAGATGACGTTTCACGGGGAATTCCTGAGGCGGGGGCTGGTAAAAGGGTTACAGATTTCGTGCGAATGAGAATCTACGTCAAATGAGAAGATATATTGATAAATAATGTTTCATGCTTCTTCACCTCTCGCGAAACACGGCCTAGGTGGATGGCAGCAGCTAGCCGGTGCTCACGGAGGTTTCAAGCGGCTGCCGCGAGCAGCCTTGAAAGCGTTGGTTACATTGCCCTGCGCCGTCTTGCGGCTGGCAGGGCCATAGTTCATGCGTGTTCCGGGTCATCGCTCGAATCGGGGGGGAACCGCTGGTCGCTTTGGCTTCGCAAGCGCTAGATTTGATCCGGATTTTGTACGATGATTTTCGTAATGGCAGGGATGAGCTATGAAAACCGGTTTCAGGGAGGCCCAGCGCGCAGTGATAGCGGCGCTTGAATCAGGGGAGTACCAACACGTTTCGCGCGGGGATATCGATATAAAGAACCTGTTGGCTACAGGGGAGGTGTCAGCCCGAGAGGTTGTCGAAGTCGTGCGCTCCTGCCGGGGCATTCACCACGCAAGCAGCCCTCACCACGCTGTCGCTGCCGTAGAGGTGCATGTACTCAAACGGGATGGCTGGTACATCAAGTTCTTTTTTATCGAACCGGATACCTGGTTCATAAGCGTTCACCAGTGAGTACCCAGATCATGAAGATTCTGTTTGAAGGGGATAGCGGAAAAGCACTGTGCGAGCACTGCCAGGCAGTGGTGCCCACTCGTTATGCCCGCCGGGATGTACCGTTCAGCGATGGCAAGGGTGTGGCCAGGGACATATTGGTGGGCGTGTGTACCCGTTGCGATGGCGTGGTCGCACTTCCACCGCAATCCACACCAGCCATTCACGAGGCGCGCAAGCAGCAGCTCAAGTCGATCGAGGCGCGCTTGCCGGCCGTGTACGTGGACGTGCTGGATGCGGCCATGCATGCAGTCAGCAGCGACGCCGGGGCCCATTTACGCAAGTTGTTTCTGGCCCACTATGTTCAGCGGTTGGCGCAGGTTCAGCAGGGGGGGCGATTGCAGGCTGCGCATCTGGCGTTCATCCAGGCGCTGGATGCACAGCGGGAGCAGCGCGGGCTTGCAAGGTCCAACGCTACCCGGCGGTTGTCGATGAAGGTTAATCCGCACATGGCAGAGGACCTGCTTGCGCTGCAACAACAAACCGAGATGAACCAGACCGAGTTGCTGAAGGCCGTGATCGCCCTGATCCAGGCGGATGTGCTCGAAGAGCGGGACGAGGAAGTGATTGTGGCGCTGCAGCGGCTGGCGCGGTTGGCGGTATAGTCAGCACTGAACATTGTCGCTTGTGCGTGGGGCAACCACGCACAGGGCTCTTCGTTGGCCCGCCACATTCTTTGTCGTTCCTACACGATAGAGCCAGATTTTTCCCCTTCCATGTAGTCCGTTTCTGAATCATCCTTTTTCAAGCCGTTTCACCATTGCGATGGAAACCTGATCTCCCTAGTCTCGACCTGTCGTTGCAAATTCAACGACCGGGTCTGCAAGCCTGCGAGTCAACTAGAAGAGCTCACCATCAGCTAACGGCGCTTTGCGCTCAGCTGCGTTTTATGGTGGCTGCGTACGGGTGGTCTTCGGACCAACCGGGCTTTCTAGTTGCCTCGGTCTTGCAGGCCCTTACGTAGCCGCCACCCAATCATCTGCAAGTGAGCAGGTGGCGATCTTGGTAGTGCAACTAGAGAGATTCGCCATGCTCAAAATTGTTCCCGATCCACCTTTCTCCGCTGACCCTTCGCACCACCTGGAAGACACCCTGATCCAGGCCACCGAATACGTCCTCTGCGCCTTGTCCGTAGGCCATCACGCCCTCTCCACGCTGCCCAAGTCTCCCGCCACCGTCATGACCTTGGCGGTGATGCATGAAGTGGAGGCCGTGCGCTCGTTACTGGAGTCGGCGATTGCGCAGGTGCAGTTCAAAGGCAAGCCGCAAATGCATACCTTGCATTGATGGGCTGAAATCAAGTTTTGCCAGCGGTGGATGGCACCGGCTGCGCCCGTGTTCGCGGGTGAACCCGCTCCCACAGGAGAGTGGAGGGCAGTACCACTGGCTGGCAGATTCAGAAGAGGTTCAAGATGGATAAAGAATTGGATGACGACACCGGCACCCTGGGGCTGACCGTAGGCTCGGCCACTTGCCTGGACGGTATCATCGACGGCAAGAAGCTGTTCCGTGTCGAGCCCGGCAACTGCTGTGACCATGCTGTCGAGCAGGCCTCTGTGTTGATGGACTGCTCTCGGCGGGCATCGTTTATCGGGGTAATGGACAACGAGCCGGTGCTGGTCTGGGCCTCGCACTTTCTGTGCGACATGGCCAAAGCCTTGATGGATGACGCTCACATGGGCATGCGCAAGAACCGGTGAGCCAGCAGCAAGCGGCGATGTTGCGCAGGCAACAGTGATCCGACAGCGTGTTTGACCACATGCAGTCAACATCGCCGACTAGTTCCATTAACCCGTTGAAAGTAAAGGAATCCAGCCGTTGGCACGCTTGCTGCTCCTGCCTCCTTGAACCCCAAAGATTCTCAAGGAGCTTCCCCATGAGCCACGCCCCACTCAAGTTCGCCTACTGGGTCCCCAACGTCAGCGGTGGCCTGGTGGTCAGCACCATCGAGCAGCGCACCAGCTGGGACATCGACTACAACCGCAAGCTTGCGCAAATCGCTGAAAAAGCGGGCTTCGACTACGCCCTGTCGCAAATCCGCTTCACCGCCGGCTACGGCGCCGACAACCAGCATGAGTCGGTCACCATCAGCCATGCGCTGCTGGCGGCCACGGAAAAGCTCAAGGTCATCGCCGCCATCCTGCCAGGGCCGTGGAACCCGGCGCTGGCGGCCAAGCAGTTGGCCAGTATCGACCAGTTCACCCATGGCCGCATCGCCATCAACGTGGTGTCGGGCTGGTTCAAGGGCGAGTTCCACGCCATCGGTGAGCCGTGGCTGGACCACGACGAGCGCTATCGCCGTTCCGAGGAGTTCATCCGCGCGCTCAAGGGCATCTGGACGCAGGACAACTTCACCTTCAACGGCGACTTCTATCGCTTCCGTGACTACAACCTCAAACCCAAGCCACTGCAGCAACCGCACCCCGAGATCTTCCAGGGCGGCAGTTCGCGTGCGGCGCGGGATATGGCCGCGCGGGTGTCGGACTGGTACTTCACCAACGGCAACAGCGTGGAAGGGATCAAGGCCCAGGTCGATGATATCCGCGCCAAGGCCGCAGCCAACGGCCACTCGGTCAAGGTTGGGGTGAATGCCTTCATCATTGCCCGCGACACCGAGGAACAGGCGCGTGCGGTGTTGCAGGAGATCATCGACAAGGCCAACCCCGAGGCGGTGCGGGCGTTCGGCAACGAGGTGAAGCACGCCGGGGCAGCCAGCCCGGAAGGCGAGGGCAACTGGGCCAAGTCCAGCTTCGAGGACCTGGTGCAGTACAACGATGGCTTCAAGACCAACCTGATCGGCACGCCGCAGCAAATTGCCGAGCGCATCGTTGCGCTGAAGGCAGTGGGGGTGGATTTGATCCTGTCCGGCTTTCTGCATTTTCAGGAGGAAGTGGCGTACTTTGGTGAGCACGTGTTGCCGCTGGTGCGTGAGCTGGAAGCCGGTCGCAGCGTAGACAAGGCAGTGGCCTGAGGCCTGTGCCGAATTGCCGGGGGCGCTTTGCGCGCCTTTGCGGCCGGGGGCGCCAAGGCAAGGCTGCTCGCGCCGGGCATTAGCCTGGGGTAGTCATCGACGCACCTGTACTGCTGTGAAACCCCGCATACCGTGCAGGGGCCGTAACGCTTGGCGTCGGTTTCAGGATGCGCCTGGTCGTTCGCACGCAACCCCCTGGCGCCACAAGTGCCATGCTTGCAGGATGCCTTCGGACCAGCGTGCGCAGATGCGCGGCCGTGGGCAAGGAGGCCGTCGGCGCCGCGCAACCGTGACGCGGCCGACGCGCCGCAGCAGAACACGCTGGATACCTGCCCTCACAATAATTCAGGCGGGGTCCGTGATGCCGAGGTCCGCTGTATGCCTGATGAACTGCTCCACCTGCCCGTGATCCACCGTATTCTGGCCCGTGACAAGGCAACCCCCGGTGCCCTGTTGCCGATCCTGCATGCCATCCAGCACGACATCGGTTTCATCCCCGATGCCGCTGTCCCTGAAATTGCCCATGCCCTGAACCTCAGCCTGGCCGAGGTGCGTGGAGTGATCAGCTTTTACCACGACTTCCGTACTGCGCCGCCGGCGCGCCACACCCTGCGCCTGTGCCGCGCCGAATCGTGCCAAAGCCGTGGCGCCGAGGCCCTGGCCGCGCAACTGCGTGATCAGCTGGCACTGGATGACCATGGCACCAGCGCCGACGGTACCATCAGCCTGCGCCCGGTGTACTGCCTGGGTGCCTGCGCCTGCTCGCCGGCGCTGGAGCTGGACGGCCAGGTGCATGCGCGGCTTACCCCTGAGCGCCTGCGTGCATTGGTAAACGCTTGCCGGGAGGACGCAGCATGCTGAAGCTCTACATTCCCTGCGACTCGGTGGCCCGTGCCGTGGGGGCCGACCAGGTTGCCGATGCCTTGCAGCGCGAGGCCGAGCGCCGCCAGCTGCCGCTGGACATCCAGCGCACCAGCTCACGCGGGCTGTACTGGCTGGAGCCGCTGATCGAATGCGACAGCGGGCAAGGGCGCCAGGGCTTCGGCCCGGTGACCCCACAAGACGTGCCGGCGTTGCTCGATGCCCTGGCCGGTGAGCCCGGTGGCCACTCGCTGGCGTTGGGGCTGGTCGAACAAATGCCTTACCTGAAGACCCAGCAACGCCTGCTGTTCGCCCGCGCCGGCATCACCCGCCCATTGTCGCTGGATGACTATCGCGCCCATGGCGGTTTCGCCGGCCTTGAAGCGGCCGTGGCCCTGAACGCTGCCGAGGTGGTCGCCGCCGTGCTTGACTCCGGCTTGCGTGGCCGTGGCGGTGCGGCGTTTCCTGCCGGCATCAAGTGGCGCACCGTGCGCGACGCCGGGGCTGGGCAGAAGTACGTGGTATGCAACGCCGACGAGGGCGACTCTGGCACCTTCGCCGACCGTATGCTGATGGAAGGCGACCCTTTCCTCCTGATCGAGGGCATGATCATTGCCGGCCTGGCCGTGGGGGCCGACAAGGGCTACATCTATGTGCGCTCGGAATACCCGGATGCCATTCGCGTGCTGAACCAGGCCTTTGCCATCGCGCGTGAAGCCGGCTACCTCGGCACTGACGTTGCCGGCAGCGGCCAGGCTTTCGACCTGGAAGTGCGGGTGGGGGCCGGCGCCTATATCTGCGGCGAAGAAACCGCGCTGCTCGAGTCCATCGAAGGCAAGCGCGGCATCGTCCGTGCCAAGCCACCACTGCCTGCGCTGCAAGGCCTGTTCGGCCTGCCCACGCTGGTGCACAACGTGCTCACCCTGGCTTCAGTGCCCATCATTCTCGCCAAGGGGGCAGCGTTCTATCGCGATTTCGGTATGGGCCGCTCGCTGGGAACCATGCCGTTCCAGCTGGCCGGCAATATCCGCCAGGGCGGCCTGGTGGAGCGTGCGTTCGGCCTGACCCTGCGCGAGCTGTTGGAGGGTTACGGCGGCGGTACGGCCAGTGGCCGGCCGCTGAAGGCTGCGCAGGTGGGCGGCCCGCTTGGCGCCTGGGTACCCCCCAGCCACTTCGACACCCCGCTGGACTATGAAGCCTTCGCCGCCATGGGCGCAATGCTCGGCCACGGCGGTGTGGTGGTGGCCGACGACACCCTGAACATGGCCAGCATGGCGCGCTTCGCCCTGCAGTTCTGCGCCGAAGAATCCTGCGGCAAATGCACCCCGTGCCGCATCGGCTCCACCCGGGGCATGGAAGTGGTCGACCGGTTGATCGCATCGACTGATTTCACCGAACGCCACGACCAGGCCCTGTTGCTGCGCGATCTCTGCGACACCATGCAGTACGGCTCGCTATGCGCCATGGGCGGCATGACTGCCTACCCGGTGGCCAGTGCCCTCAAGTACTTCCCCGCTGATTTTGGGCTGACCACCACGGAGGCCGCGCAATGATCAATGTCTTCGACCCCGCGTCTGATAAAAGCAGCGACCTCGGCACCCCGGCCCGTGACAGCGACGTGCAGATCAGCCTGAGCATCGACGGGCGTGCTGTCAGCGTGCCCGCCGGCACCTCGGTGATGCGCGCCGCGGCCATGCTGGGCACCAGCATCCCCAAACTGTGTGCCACCGACAGCCTCGAAGCCTTCGGCTCATGCCGCATGTGCATGGTGGAAATCGAAGGCATGCGCGGCTACCCGGCGTCCTGTACCACGCCGGTCAGCGAAGGCATGGTGGTGCGTACCGAAACGCCACGCCTGGCCGGCCTGCGCCGCAACGTGATGGAGTTGTACATTTCCGACCACCCACTGGACTGCCTGACCTGCTCGGCCAACGGCAACTGCGAGCTACAGACCGTGGCCGGCCAGGTGGGCCTGCGCGAGGTGCGCTACGGTTACGACGGCGCCAACCATTTGGCCGAAAAGAAGGACGTTTCCAACCCGTATTTTGACTACGAGCCCAGCAAGTGCATCGTTTGCAGCCGCTGCGTGCGCGCCTGCGAAGACATCCAGGGCACATTCGCCCTGACCATCACCGGCCGCGGTTTCGAGTCGCGGGTCGCGGCGGCAGGCGGCGACAACTTCCTTGCCTCCGAGTGCGTGTCGTGCGGCGCCTGCGTACAGGCCTGCCCGACCGCGACGCTGACAGAAAAGAGCCTGGTGCAGCTTGGCCAGCCCGAACGTTCGGTGATCACCACCTGCGCCTATTGCGGCGTCGGGTGCTCGTTCCGCGCCGAAATGAAAGGCGATCAGCTGGTGCGCATGGTCCCGGACAAGAACGGCGGGGCCAACCACGGCCACGCCTGCGTGAAGGGGCGCTTCGCCTGGGGCTACGCCACCCACCCGGACCGCATAACCAAACCGATGATCCGCAAGCGCCTGGAAGACCCGTGGCAGGAAGTGAGCTGGGACGAGGCGGTGACCTACGCTGCCAGCGAGTTCCGCCGCATCCAGCTCAAGTACGGGCGCGATTCCATCGGTGGCATTACCTCCAGCCGCTGCACCAACGAAGAAGCCTATCTGGTGCAAAAACTGGTGCGCACGGCGTTTGGCAACAACAACGTCGATACCTGCGCGCGGGTGTGCCACTCGCCCACCGGCTATGGGCTCAAGCAGACCCTGGGTGAGTCGGCCGGCACGCAAAGCTTTGATTCGGTGATGCAGGCTGACGTGGTGCTGGTGATCGGCGCCAACCCCACCGACGCCCACCCGGTGTTCGGCTCGCAGCTCAAGCGCCGCCTGCGCCAGGGCGCGCGGCTGATCGTGATCGACCCACGGCGCATCGACCTGGTCGACTCGCCGCACGCCCGCGCCGAGTTGCACCTGCAACTGCGCCCGGGCACCAACGTGGCCATGCTCAACGCCCTGGCCCACGTGATCGTCACCGAGGGCCTGCTGGCCCAGCGCTTTATCGATGCCCGCTGCGAAACCGAAGACTTTGCCCGCTGGCGCGACTTCGTCAGCCTGGCAGAAAACGCCCCTGAAGTACTCGGCCCGGTCTGTGGCGTGCCGGCCGAGCAGATCCGCGCGGCTGCGCGGCTGTATGCCACCGGTGGCAACGCGGCCATCTACTACGGCCTGGGCGTGACCGAGCACAGCCAGGGCAGCACTGCGGTTATGGGCATCGCCAACCTGGCCATGGCCACCGGCAATATCGGCCGTGAAGGGGTAGGGGTGAACCCGCTGCGTGGGCAGAACAACGTGCAGGGTTCGTGCGACATGGGCTCGTTCCCCCACGAGCTGCCCGGCTATCGGCATATTTCCAACGAGGGCGTGCGCGCCGAGTTCGAACGCGCCTGGGGTGTGACCCTGCAGCCCGACCCGGGCCTGCGCATCCCCAACATGTTCGAGGCAGCGCTGGACGGCAGCTTCAAGGCTTTGTACTGCCAGGGCGAGGACATCGCCCAGAGCGACCCTAACACCCAGCATGTCACCGCGGCCTTGCTCGCCATGGAGTGCGTGGTGGTGCAGGACATCTTCCTCAACGAAACCGCCAAGTTCGCCCATGTGTTCCTGCCGGGCAGCTCGTTCCTGGAAAAGGATGGCACCTTCACCAATGCCGAGCGGCGCATTTCGCGGGTGCGCAAGGTCATGGAGCCGCTGGCCGGCAAGGCCGACTGGGAAGCGACCATCGCCTTGGCCAACGCTCTGGGCTACCCGATGAACTACCGTCACCCGTCCGAGATCATGGACGAGATCGCCCGCCTGACGCCGACCTTCCGCCGTGTCAGCTATGCCGACATCGACCGCCATGGCAGCCTGCAGTGGCCATGCAACGACATCGCGCCAGACGGCACGCCAACCATGCACATCGACCAGTTCGTGCGTGGCAAGGGCCGCTTCATGCTCACCGGTTATGTGCCTACCGACGAAAAGGTCAACAACCGCTACCCGTTGTTGCTGACTACCGGGCGCATCCTCAGCCAGTACAACGTCGGCGCGCAGACCCGGCGTACTGCCAACGTCGCCTGGCATGATGCCGACCGCCTGGAGATTCACCCCACCGATGCAGAAAGCCGCGGTATCCAGGACGGTGACTGGGTCGGCATTGGCAGCCGCGCGGGGCAGACTGTGCTGCGCGCCAAGGTCAGTGCGCGGGTAGCGCCGGGGGTGGTGTACACCACGTTCCACTTCCCCGAGTCGGGGGCCAACGTGATTACCACCGACAACTCCGACTGGGCCACCAACTGTCCCGAGTACAAGGTAACGGCAGTGGAAGTGGTGAAGGTGTTCCAGCCATCGCAGTGGCAAAAGCGCTATCAGGACTTCAGTGACGAACAGCGGCGCCTGCTGCAAGAGCGCCGCACAGCGGAGCAAGCCGAGGTGCGCCGATGAGCAGCGACAACCTGGTCAAGATGGCCAACCAGATTGCCCATTACTTCGACAGCGAACCAGACCAGGCGCTGGCGGTACAGGGGGTGCGCCAGCATATGCAAAGCTTCTGGACGCCGGCCATGCGCCGACAGCTGGCGCAATGGATCGAGGCCAATGCAGGGGAAGGGCTGGACCCGAAGGTGCTGGAGGCGATGCCGTAGCGGGCCTTCGCGGTCCCTGTAGGTGCGGCCTTTCGCGACGCAAGGCCGCTCCTACAAGGGGCGCACCCATCGTGCCAATTGCATCAGCCGCGGGCTAATTCGGCCAGGTGAGCGATGGCTTCCTCGCTCTTGAGCACCAGCACATCCCCCTCGAGCGCATCCAGTACCACCTCCGAAGTATTACCAATCAACGCCCCGGAAATCCCCGTGCGGCACACCGTGCCAATCACCGTCACCACCGCGTTCAGCAGTTTCTCGGTGTGCGGAATCAACACATCTGCCGGCCCTTCAGCTACATGCAGGCATTCCTCGCTGATGCCGTACTCAGCCTGGAACGCCTTGCACGCATCGCGGTAGCGCTGCTCGATGGTCTCGCTCAGCTGGTAGGTCGGGTCAGAGGCCGACAGCATCGGCGACGGATGGGCACTGATGACATGCAGTTCGCCCTTGGCCAGTTTGGCAATCTCGAAGCCATGGTCGATGATGCTGGCATGCAGGCGGCGATGGTCTTCGTCCTGGTTGCCCACGTCGACCGCCGCCAGAATCTTGCCCCCGGTCCACGGCCGTTCACTCTTGACCATCAGCACGGCACATGGGCATTGGCGCAGCAGTTTCCAGTCGCTGGGGGTGAGCAGGGCCTTTCTCAGCGAACTGTCCGGGCGGTGGTCCTTGATCACCAGGTCGCAACCTTCGGCCTGCTGGACATAGATGATGGTGTCGTGCAGGTTGTCGCGCCAAGCCTCCTCATGGGTGATGTTGTCGTAGCCGTCATCATGCAACTGGCTGCTGAGCAGGCTCAGTAGCGCACTGTGATCATGCCGTTTGTCGCACATCAGCAGGTGCAGCCGAGCGCCGGTGACGCCGGCGATCAGCTTGGCCCGGGTCAGCGCCCGGCTGTGGGCGTGCTCGGGGTCGAGGACGACGAGGATGCTGCGGACGGCTTGCATGGGCGTAAGCTCCCTTCAAAGGTGGCGACCAATGCCTGACTATAGACGGCGCGCCCCCTGCTGGCGTTTGATGTACATCAACAAGCTTAGTCACTGGCGCCGCCCGCCGCCGCCGGTATAATCGCCGGCCCTGCCTGTTCTGTGTGGTTGCACGCTTATGTCCCTGATCCCCGAAATCGATGCCTTTCTTGGCTGCCCGACGCCAGACGCCTGGATCGAAGCGGCGCTCGCCGACCAGGAAACCCTGCTGATCGACCACAAGAACTGCGAATTCAAGGCCGCGAGCACGGCCTTGAGCCTGATGGCCAAGTACAACACTCACCTCGACCTGATCAACATGATGTCGCGCCTGGCACGTGAGGAACTGGTGCATCACGAACAAGTACTGCGCTTGATGAAGCGCCGTGGCGTGGCACTACGACCGGTGTCGGCGGGGCGCTATGCCTCAGGGCTGCGCCGCCTGGTGCGCGCTCACGAGCCGGTCAAGCTGGTGGACACGCTGGTGGTGGGGGCGTTCATCGAGGCGCGCAGTTGCGAGCGTTTTGCCGCGCTGGTGCCGCACCTGGACGAAGAGCTGGGCCGCTTCTACCACGGCCTGCTGAAAAGCGAAGCGCGCCACTACCAGGGTTACCTGAAACTGGCGCACAACTATGGCGATGAGGCAGACATCGCCCGCCGGGTTGAACTGGTGCGCGCTGCAGAAATGGAGCTGATCCAGTCCCCAGATGTGGAACTGCGCTTCCACAGCGGTATCCCGCAAGCGCTGGCCGCCTGATTCGCACCAGGCGGCCCAGGCGTCAGTTGCGCCGCCCCAGCAGCAGGCCCACCACCACCCCCAGGCCGGCGGAAATGGCTACGGTCTGCCAGGGATGGCCGCCGATATAGTCCTGGGTGGCGTCCACCACCGGCTGCGCCTTGTCCCGTATGTTGCCAGCGGCCTGGCGCGCCTGTTTCAGTTTGAGGCTGACCTGCGCTCGCAGGGTTTCTGCTTCTTCGCCCACCAGGGCGGCACTGTCGTTCAGCAGTTTTTCCGATTCCTCGATCAGCGACTGCAGTTCGCTGAATACCTGGTCCTTGATCTGATCGCTGTCGGGCAGCGTGGCGTTTTTACGGGCCATGAACTCGTCCTCGTTGATGGGTAGTGTGAACAATGGATGCCGCTGCGTCGGGAAAGTTGCGGTGGCTTTCCGATGTTGCGTTGCCTGGGTGTAAGATAGCGGCCATTTTCAAACCTGCAGGTACCTTCATGAGTTTCAATCTGGCCAACATGAGCTTCGAGGAACGGGCGCAGATCGAGGCAGAGAAGGCGCGGCTGTTCGAGCTGTGGCAGAGCAACCTGGGCAAGGCCAAGGGTGATGCAGCCCGGCTGATCGCCGAGAAACCGCGGCGCAAAGGTAAATGGGCCGAGTGGGTACGCGCCGAACTGGAGGGCATGTCGCCGCCCGAATACGCCAGCATGGTGCGCAGCGAAGTCAACAAGTTGATGGCCGCCGCCAGCGCCAACCGCTGAACACCCGTCGACGGGCGCTTACCAGTAGGCGCCTTTGGGCAGGTCCAGCTTGCCCTCGTCGGTAAAGCGCACGGTCCCCAGCAACCCGCCCGCCAGCTTGCCGCGCAGCTTGTAGGGCAAACCCTTCAGCGAATCCACCGTGCCCAGCCCATAGGCCTGGCGCAGGAAGGAAAACGCCGTGATGCTCACCGGTACCACGATCACCGCCTCGTCGTAGCGGCCAATGTGCCCTTGCTGGTCGCTGACCCCGGCGGCCAGCGGCTGGCCGTTCACTTCCAGGTTCAGGGCGATCCCGTTGTAGTCGATCGGCGACTCGTTGGGGTTTTGCACCCGCATTTTCACCGCCATGCGCAGTTCCAGTTCCTGCCCGGCCAGCGGCTCGATACCGATCACGCTGATGTTGACCGGGTCGCGTGGTTG
This sequence comes from Pseudomonas sp. PvP089, assembly GCF_017875165.1. Taxonomy (NCBI): domain Bacteria; kingdom Pseudomonadati; phylum Pseudomonadota; class Gammaproteobacteria; order Pseudomonadales; family Pseudomonadaceae; genus Pseudomonas; species Pseudomonas sp. PvP089. The sequence goes on along the minus strand of NZ_JAGGME010000001.1, from coordinate 4,470,741 downwards.
AAACAGAGCGCAAGCGCCCAGCCCATAAACCATCAGCAGGACGAGAAACAGGCGGATACAGCGGTACGGGCGGGGAGTCATTGCGGGCGACCTTGCCAGAGTGGGCGAACCCTCAGTGTGGCAAATGCGCGTCGGCGTTGAAAGTGTCCTTGAAGATGAACGATACTGTTTCTCATTAACGCTCGATAACTTTTCCTGCTGGCTGTTACCAAACCCATGCTGATGTCACCCGTGTCGGGCCTGCTGGCGACTTTCCAGGAGCACTACGACGACCTGTTGCTGTTTCTGACCCGGCGCATGAGCGATCGCCAGCGCGCCGCGGACGTGGCGCAGGAAACCTATTTGAAGCTGGTGAAAGTCGATGAACTAGCGGTGCCGGTGCTGCACGCCCGCAGCTTCATCTTCCGCGTGGCCGGTAACCTGGCAATCGATGCCTTGCGCCGCGAGCAGCGCCTCGCTGCCAGCCATGACGACTGTGACGGAGCCGGTGAGCTGGCCTGCCCGGCGCCTGCGCCTGAGGCGTTGTTGCTGGCCCGGGAGCGCCTGCAAATTCTTGACGATGCGCTGCTGAAACTGCCCGACAACGCCCGCCAGGCATTGTTGCTGAACCGTGTCGATGGCCTGACACAGGCGCAGATCGCACAGCGGCTGGGGGTTTCCGAGAGCATGGTGGCCAAATATATCGGCCAAGCCCTGCGCCATTGCCGCGACTGGCTCAAGCAGGCGGGTGTGGCTGCCTCTGTGGCATTGCTGGTCGCTGCTGTGGCGGGTTGGCAGCAGGCGCCGATACTGCTGGCGGACTACCACACCGCAGTGGGTGAGCGGCAGGTCATTATCCTGGCGGACGGCACGCGGGTAACCTTGAACAGCGCCAGTGCGTTGAGTGTGGTGTTCAGTGAGCACGAACGCCGGGTGGTGCTGGATGCCGGTGAGGCCCTGTTCGAGACCACCGATGATCCGCGGCCGTTTGTGGTCGATACGGCAGGTGAGCAGGTGCAGGGTGGTGCCGCCACCTTTAGCGTGCGTCGCGATGGTCGCGTGGTGTTGGCACGCGGTGAAGCCAAGGTTGGCGAAACTGAACTGGCGGTGACGGCCAATGCCGGTGCGCAGATGGCCTGGCAGCGCGGCAAGCTGATCTTCAACGGCAAACCGCTGGCGCAGGTGCTGACCGAGCTTGAGCGTTACCGGCATGGGCGCATCGTGCTGTCCGATAGCAAGCTGGCGGCGATGGAGGTGAGCGGGGTGTTTGACCTTGATGAGCCTGAAGCCCTGCTGCGCACGTTGGAGCAGCGCTATGGGCTGAAGGTTACCTATCTGCCGTGGTTGGCTGTGGTTCACTGACTGGCCTGTACCGGCCTCTTCGCAGCACAGCAATAAAAATATTTTCCGTTTGGCACTGCAAGTTCCTGCAAGCCAGATCGTCGTAGTGGGACTGATCAGCAACCCATTCTCATTTACGACTTGTCAGGAAGCTCATTCGTGCCTCTGATGCTCAAGCCTTTGCACCGCCGTCGCAGTGCTTTTCACCACACCCTGATGTCCTGCAGCGCACTGGCCATGCTGGTCGGACACCCGCATGCCTGGGCCGCGACGGCTGCCGAACAGCCCCGGATGCAGGTTCGCCAGGTTCAGCTAAACCTGCCAGCCCAGCCGCTGGACCAGGCCTTGACCACCTTCGCCGACCAGGTCGGCCTGCACTTGCTGTACACCACAGGCGATGTTGCAAGCGTTGCCAGCCCGTCCCTCCACGGCAGCTACAGCGTCGAGCAGGCCCTGCAGCAGTTGCTGGCCGGCAGCGGCATGAACTGGCACTTCAGCGACGCGCGCACCGTAACCCTGCGCAAGGCCGAGGCCGCGCCGCAGGCCGTCACCCTCAAGCCGATCGAAGTCAGCGTGGCCTCGCGCACCAGCACCTCGATCAGCGAAATCCCCGGCACCGTCTGGGTGGTCGACCAGCAGCAGTTGCGTGAGCAGATCGACAGCGGCGTCAGCCTTAAAGAAGCCATCGGCAAGCTTGTGCCCGGCCTCGACCTGGCGCCAGAAGGGCGCACCAACTATGGCCAGAACATGCGCGGGCGCAATGTGCTGGTGATGATCGACGGGGTCAGCCAGAACAGCTCGCGCGGCCTGTCGCGCCAGTTCGACAGCATTTCGCCGTTCAACGTCGAGCGGGTCGAAGTGCTGTCTGGCGCCAGCGCCATCTACGGCGGCGGCGCCACGGGCGGCATCATCAACATCGTGACCAAGAAGGGCGAGCCCGGCCCTGCGCGCTTCGAAACCCAGCTTGGTGCCAGCAGCGGTTTCAACAACAGCGATGACCTGGCCACTCGCTTTGCCCAGTCGATCAGTGGCGGCAACGAACGCTTCAATGCCCGGCTGGGGATTTCCGGTGAGCAGAACGAAGCCTTCTACGACGGCGCCGGCGACCAGATTTTCATCGACAACACCCAGACCGACCTGCAGTACAACCGCACCATCGACGTGCTCGGCACTCTGGGCTTGCAGTTGAATGACCAGCAGCGTCTCGACCTGTTGGCCCAGTACTACGATTCTGGCAACCACGGCAGCACGGGCATCTACTTCCCCAACCTCAACTACAACGCGCCGTCAGACCTCGAAGACGCCGAACTGCGCAGCGGTTACTCGTCGGACCTGGAGCCGCGTACCCGGCGCCTGTTGCTGAACGCCAATTACCACCACAGCGACGTGCTGGGCCAGGACTTCTACCTGCAGGCCTCGTACCGCAAGGAAGACGACAACTTTTACCCCTTCCCGTACTACAACCGCGCCACGCCCACCGGTTCGCGTGGGGTTTACTTTGCTGCCTCGCAGCAGAATTTCGAGGTCACCAGCCTCAAGGGCCTGTTCGCCAAGCAGTGGGACACGTTGAAGCTGACCTACGGCGTCGACCTTGACCGCGAGCGCTTCAATGCCGAACAGACCACCTTCAATGCCCTGACATCGTCCGAATCGGGCGGCCTTGAGATGGAAAAGGACAGCAAGGCGGCGCGCTATCCCAGCTACCGGGTCGATGGTGTTTCGGTGTATGCCCAGCTGGACTGGCATGCCACTGACAACCTGACGTTCTCCGGCGGTGCCCGTCGCCAGCAGATGGACGTGGACGTCAGCGACTTCAAGGGCGTGCCGGGCGGCAGCAACGATTACCAGGTCAACCTGTTCAACCTGGGTGCCATCTACGACTTCAAGAACGGCCACCAGGTATGGACCAACTATGGCGAAGGTTTCGACCTGCCCGACCCTGCCAAGTACTACGGCAAGCCGGGCCTGAGCGTGGCCGACAACCCGCTGGCCGGCATCAAGAGCCGCCAGGTGGAACTGGGTTGGCGCTATGCCGACCTGGACTGGGATGCCCAGGCAGCGCTGTACTACATCTGGTCGGACAAGATCATCAACGTTGATTCGCAAACGCTGACGATCAACGTGCAAGAGCAGAAGAGCCGCGACTTCGGCTTCGAAGGTGCGCTGACCCGCCACTTCCAGACGGGTTGGGAAGCGGGCGGTACCTTGCACCTGACCCGTTCCGAGGAAGAGGCCGCTGACGGCGGGTGGATCAAGCGTGATGCCCGTTATGCATCCTTGTCCAAGGCCACTGCATTTGTCGGGTGGAAAGACGATGGCCGCAGTGCGCGGCTGCAGGCTAACCATGCCTTCAGCCTGAAGGATGATGCCGACCACGAGATCGACGGTTACACCACCTTCGACCTGCTGGCCAGCCAGGACACCGGCTTAGGCACCTTCAGCGCCGGCATCCAGAACCTGCTGGACAAGCAGTACAGCACGGTCTGGGGCCAACGCGCGACGCTGTTCTATTCGCCGACCTACGGCCCGGCATACCTGTATGACTACCAGGGGCGCGGGCGGACCTACACCCTGACCTGGAGCATGGCCTACTGATGGGTGTTGTTTGCGCCGGCCTCTGTGCGAGCAACTGTCTTGCACGACACCTCAAAGCTGGCGCGATCACTGTGGGAGCGGGCTTGCCCCGCGAACACGGGCGAAGCCCGTGCCATCCACCGCGCAGGCTGCTTCGCGGGACAAGCCCCCCACAGAGGCCGGTTCAGGCAAACGCCGCGAGCAAGTCCTCGGCAAACGCCTGCTGCGCTTCACCCGTCACTTGCGCCCGATGCCTGGCCAGGGTAAACGGCACTACAAAATCCAGCCCTGGGTTCAGCGCCCACAACAACCCCTCCGCCTCCCAGGCGTGCGCGCAATGGCAGGGCAGGTAGCCAATATGCCGCCCTGACAGCATGAACGTCAGCACGCTCTCGATCTGCTCCGCCACAGCCATGCTGTGCCGGCTCTGGAACGGCTCACCGCCTTTGAGAAACCGGTAGGGATGGCGTACCTGGTCCATCTCCAGCAACCGCTCAAGCCCAACACTCGGCTCGCCGAACAGTTCATGCCCCTTGCCGCAATACAGGCGTTGCCGCTCCTGGAACAAGGGTTGGTAATCAAAGGCCGCCTGGATGCCAGAGAAGTAGCTGATGGCGTAATCCAGCCGCTGCTCCAGCAACAACCGCTCCAGTTCCGCCGGCGGTGCACTGATCAGCTCCAGCTGCACCGATTCCTTTCGTGTGCGGAACGCCGCAATGGCCGCCGCCAGCTTCAGGCTCACTGCCTTGTCCTGGTTTTCTGCCATGCCGATGCGCACCGTCCCGAGCAACCGCTCGCCCACGCCGTTGGCCTGCTGGCGAAACTGCTCGATGTTCAGCAGCAGCCCACGTGCTGCATCCAATAGCAATGTGCCTTTCTCCGTCAGGTGGAAACCACCCTTGCCTCGGCTGCACAGGCGGTAGCCAAGGCGCGTTTCCAGCTGCGCCATGCGCTGGCTGATGGTGGGCTGGCTCAAGCCCAGCACGCCTTGCGCGGCGCTGAAACCCCCGGCCTCGACTACAGTGACGAACAGCCGCAGCAGGTGCAGGTCGGGGTCGTGTACTTGTCCGAGCATTACATTGCTCCTGATGAATGTCAGCTTTGCAAACTTGTCATTCCTGCAATGTAACCCGGCTGGCATGCTTGCGGCATCCACCCATTTGCCGAGGTGTCCGTCATGCGTCGATCGTTGTGCCTGTTGTCCCTGGTCCTGGCCTTGCCGCTGCAGGCCGAAGAAAAGGTCGTCAACCTCTACAGCTGGGCCGACTACGTCGCCCCGCAAACCCTTCAGCGCTTCGAGCAGGAAACCGGCTACAAAGTGCGCTACGACACCTTCGACACCACCGAGGTGCTGGAGACCAAGCTGCTCACCGGTGGCAGTGGTTACGACGTGGTGGTGCCATCGTCGACCGTACTGGCCCGGGCGCTCAAGGCCAATGCCCTGCAACCGCTCGACCCCCAGGGCATGCCCGGCTACAGCAACCTCGACAAGGACTTGCTGGCCAAGCTCGCCGAGGCCGACCCCGGCAACCGCCATGCCGTGCCGTACACCTGGGGCACGCTGGGCCTTGGGGTGAACGTAGAGGCCGTGCGACAGCGCTTGGGCGATGTGCCGCTGGACAGCCTCGACCTGCTGTTCAAACCCGAATACGCCAGCCGCCTGAAGGACTGTGGCATCGCCATGCCCGACTCGCCGCAAGAGGTGATCGGCGTGGCCCTGAACTACCTGGGCAAGGACCCTTACAGCCAGGACAAAGATGATCTGGCCGCCGCGCAGCAGCTGCTTAGCCAGTTGCAACCCTCGATCAGCTACGTCGCCAATGGCCGGCAGATCAGCGACCTGGCCAACGGTAGCGTGTGCCTGGCGCTGACCTATAACGGCGATGCAGCGATGGCTGCCGACCAGGCGCGCCGCGCCGGCAAGCCGTTCGAGCTGATCTACCGCATCCCACGCGAAGGCACGCTGGTGTGGCAGGACAACCTGGTTATCCCCAAGGACGCCCCGCACCCCGAAGCCGCGCGGGCGTTCATCGCCTTCATGCTCAAGCCCGAGTCGGTGGCTGCGCTGACCAACACGCTGTTCTTCGCCAACGCCAACCAGGCAGCCACGCCGTTGGTGGACGAAGCGGTGCGCAACGATCCGGACATCTACCCGCCTGCCGAGGTGCGCCAGCGGCTGTTTGCCGACCGCAGCATGGCCCTGGCCGACCTGCGCCAGCGTAACCGCCTGTGGACGGCCTTTCGCAGCCGCCAGTAACTGATAACAACCAAGGAGCCCGACCGTGGAGCAAGCCGCAAGCAACGACCAGGCGATGACCCGCGACAGCCTGTACGGCACTGCCGCAGAAAGTACCTATGCCGGCATTACCAGTTTCTCCCGCCGCCGCTACAGCCGCGACTTGCGCGGTGTGGATGTGGTGGTCAGCGGAGTGCCGTTCGATACCGCCACCAGCAACCGCCCAGGGGCGCGTTTCGGCCCACGGGCGATTCGCGCCGCGTCGGTGCAGCAGGCGTGGGCACGGCACTGGCCGTGGGCGTTCGACCCGTTCGACCACCTGGCCGTGATCGACTATGGCGACTGCGCGTTCGACAGTGGCACGCCGCAGTCGGTGCCGGATAGCATCGAGGCCCACGCCGCCCATATTCTGGACGCGGGCTGCGCCATGCTTACCCTCGGCGGCGACCACTTCATCAGCTACCCGCTGCTCAAGGCCCACGCCCGCCGGCATGGCCCACTGGCGCTGATCCACTTCGATGCCCACAGCGACACCTGGCCGGACGAGGAGGGCAAGCGTATCGACCATGGCACCATGTTCTGGCATGCCGCCCGCGAGGGCCTGGTAGACCCGGCCTGCTCGGTGCAGATTGGCCTGCGCACCACCAACGACGACAGCCAGGGCTTTGCCGTCCTCGATGCCCGTCAGGTGCACCGGCAGGGCACCGAGGCGGTGATTGCGGCGATTCGCCAGCGCGTGGGTGAGCGGCCGGTGTACCTGACCTTCGATATCGACTGCCTCGACCCGGCCTATGCGCCGGGCACAGGTACACCGGTGTGTGGTGGGTTGACCACGGTGCAGGCGCTGGAGATTCTGGGTGGGCTGCGCGGTATCAACCTTGTGGGCATGGACCTGGTGGAGGTGGCACCGGCTTATGACCATGCCGATATCACGGCGCTGGCGGGGGCGACCCTGGCGATGGAGATGCTGTGCCTGTATGCGGCGCGGCACAAGGTAGACAAAAGCCAGTAAGCAGGGGCGCTGTGGGAGCGGGCTTGGCCCGCGAACACCGGCAAGGCCGGTGCCATGCACCGCGTGGCTGCCTTCGCGGGACAAGCCCGCTCCCACAATGATCAATGCTCGAAAGGGCGCATACTGAAACATCAGGAATCATCTCCGCCCCAATTCACACTTTTGTCTCGAACCCCTCGCGCCTTAGGCTATCAAACCCACCAGGCGCGGCATTTTCGTACAGGAGGTGAAGCATGAACCCGACACTGCCCATCCTGGCCCTCAGCCTGGCCTTGTGCCTGCCTGCGCACGCTGCCCCGCAACAGCCTTTGCAGCTTGCCGCTGGCAACAATAACCCCTACAACAGCCCGATTCAGCGTGCCAATCCCAACAGCCGCCAGGGCAGCATGCCGGCCATGCCTCCTGTGCGCGGCCCGTCCACCGACCCGTACCAGCGCACGCCCAGCCTCGACAACCGCGGCATCGGCAACGGCGACAACCTGCGTCGTCAGCAACAAACCCCGAACCTGGAACCGACCCGGCCACCCCGCGACAACACCCGTGCGCCGTGAGCCCATATGAAAGGAATCCTGCATGACTAAAGCAACCTGGCTAGTCACCTTGACTGCTGCTGCACTCATGCCGTTGTTGGCTCAGGCGGCCGCAGAGCAACAGTTTCACAGCGAAGAAGGCACGTTGACCGTCAGCACCCTGGCCGACGGCCTGCGCAACCCCTGGGCTCTGGCGTTTCTGCCAGGCGGCAAGGACATGCTGGTCACCGAACGCGCCGGCAACCTGCGGGTGGTCAACACTGAAGGCAAGGTCGGCCCGCCGATCAGCGGTGTGCCCAAGGTCTGGGCCGAGGGCCAGGGCGGCCTGCTGGATGTCGTGCTGTCGCCGGCGTTCGACAAGGACCGTACCGTGTACCTGTCTTACGCCGAAGAGGGCAGTGACGGCAAGGCCGGCACCGCCGTCGGCCGTGGCCAGCTGTCCGAAGACCGCGCCCGGCTGGAGAACTTTAGCGTGATCTTCCGCCAGCAGCCCAAGCTGTCGGTGGGCAACCACTTCGGCTCGCGCCTGGTCTTCGACCGTGACGGCTATCTGTTCATCGCCCTGGGTGAGAACAACCAGCGCGCCACTGCCCAGGACCTGGACAAGCTGCAAGGCAAGATCGTGCGCATTTTGCCGGATGGCGAAGTGCCCAAGGACAACCCCTTCGTTGGCAAGGACAACGTGCGGCCGGAGATCTGGTCGTTCGGCCACCGCAACCAGCAGGGCGCCGCGCTGAACCCCTGGACCGGCAAGCTGTGGACCCACGAGCACGGCCCGCGCGGTGGCGACGAAATCAACATCCCCGAACCCGGCAAGAACTACGGCTGGCCGATTGCGACCCATGGCATCAACTATTCGCTGCTGCCGATCCCCGAGGCCAAGGGCAAGCATGTGCAAGGCATGGTCGACCCACACCATGTGTGGGAGAAGTCGCCAGGTATCAGCGGCATGGCGTTCTACGACAGCCCGACATTCAAGGCCTGGGACCATAACTTGTTCATTGGTGCGCTGGCGACACAGGAGCTGATCCGCTTGCAGCTGAAGGGGGACAAGGTCGTGCATGAGGAACGTTTGCTCGGTGACTTGAAGGCGCGTATCCGCGATGTGCGGCTGGGGCCGGATGGCTATATTTATGTGCTGACCGATGACAAGGACGGCGCACTACTCAAGGTGGGCCTGGCCGACTGACGCGGTCCCTGTAGGAGCGGCCTTGCGCCGCGATTGGCCGCAGAGCGGCCCCAACAATCTATGCTGCAATGCTGAAGTCCAGGGGCCGCTGCGCGGCCCATCGCGGCGCAAGGCCGCTTCTACAGGGACCTGTGTAGAATGCGGCCATGGCCATCACTCCCCAATCCCTTTACCAGCAAGCCCTGAGCACTCAGGGCTACGCTGACGACCCTGCCCAGGCCCGCGCCGTCGATGCCTTGCAGGCCTGTTTCCTGGCTGTCGAGCAGGGCCGCCCCACCCAGGGCATCTACCTCTGGGGCCCGGTCGGGCGGGGCAAGACATGGCTGATGGACCAGTTTCACCGCTGCCTGCGGGTACCCAGCCGGCGCCAGCACTTCCATCACTTCATGGCCTGGGTCCACCAGCGCCTGTTTCAGCTCAATGGAACCGCCGACCCATTGCTGGCGTTGGCCCGGGAACTGGCCGGGCAGATCCGTGTACTGTGTTTTGACGAACTGTTCGTCAACGACATTGGTGACGCGATTATCCTGGGGCGTCTTTTCCAGGTGCTGTTCGACCAAGGCGTGGTGATTGTCGCCACGTCCAATCAGCCAGCCGAGCAGCTCTACCGCGACGGCTTCAACCGCGAGCGGTTCGTGCCGGCCATCGCCGCGATCCAGCGGCACATGCAGGTACTGCCAGTGGCCGGCGAGCAGGACCACCGCCTGCACCCCGGTGCAGAGCGGCAGCGCTACTGGGTGGCAGCGACAGGGCAGGCCAGCCCGCTGGGCGAGGTGTTCTGCCAGCTCAGCCCGGATCACACGGGTACTGATCAACCCTTGGTTATCGGCTCCAGGCAGGTGCAGGTTGTGCGGCGCAGCGAGCAGGCTATCTGGTGCCGCTTCACCGACCTGTGCGAGCAACCGCTGGCGGCCATGGAATTCATGGCGCTTTGCGACCGTTTTCCGGCCATCCTGGTGTCGGGTATTCCGGCGCTGGGCGGTAAACAGCAGGCTGGTCGCATTGCCCGTGGCACTGAAGACGGCGCGGCGCGGGTGGTGGCAGGCGACCGCGAACTGCCGGCGCTGTCGCCCAAGGACGATGCGGTACGCCGTTTCATCGCCCTGGTCGATGAGTGCTACGACCGCCGTGTGGCACTGTACCTCGAGGCCGAGGTGCCGCTGGAAGAGCTGTATACGCAGGGGTATCTGGCATTCCCGTACCAGCGAACCTTGAGCCGGTTGCGGGAGATGCAACTACAGCGGTTTGGCTGAAGTGTGCTGGGGGCCGCTTTGCGGCCCATCGCGACGCAAGGCCGCTCCCACAGGTACGGCGCCGACGCTTAAACCTACGAATTACCTGTGAGAGCGGCCTTGTGCCGCGATAGGGGCGTAAAGCGCCACCCGTTTCACTTGGCCAGCCACTCGACCAGCGTGCGGTTGAACCGCACGGGTTCTTCGATCTGTGGCGCATGCCCCATGCCTTCAAAAGTGATGAGTTCACCCTTGGGGATCAGCTTGGCCAACTGTGGCCCCAGCACGTCATACTTGCCCAGCTTCGCCTTTACCTCCGGCGGTGCGATGTCGCTGCCAATGGCTGTGGTGTCCTTGTCGCCGATCAGCAGCAAGGTCGGCATCTGCAGATCCTTGAACTCGTGGTACACCGGCTGGGTGAAAATCATGTCGTAGATCAGCGCCGAGTTCCATGCCACCGCTTCATGCCCCGGCCCCTTGTTCAGGCCTACCAGCATCTGTACCCAGCGCTCATACTCCGGCTTCCAGCGCCCGGCGTAGTAGGTCTTGCGTTCATACTCGCGCACCCCTTCGGCACTCAGCTTGAGCTCACGGGCATACCATTGGTCCACCGTACGATAGGGCACGCCCAGGGCTTTCCAGTCTTCCAGGCCAATCGGGTTGACCATGGCCAGGCGCTCGACCTGCTGCGGGTACATCAGCGCATAGCGGGTGGCGAGCATGCCACCTGTGGAATGACCGAGCACGATGGATTGCCTGATACCCAGCTGTTCGAGCAAGGCATGGGTGTTTTCAGCCAGCTGCTGGAAGCTGTACTGGTAATGCGCTGGCTTGCTGGACGTGCAGAAGCCAACCTGGTCGGGGGCGATGACCCGGTAACCGGCCTTGCTCAGTGCGTCGATGGTGGTTTCCCAGGTGGCGGCGCAGAAGTTCTTGCCGTGCATCAGCACCACGCTGTGGCCGTTGGCCTGGCCTTGTGCGGGGACGTCCATGTAGCCCATCTGCAGGGGCTGGCCCTGGGATTTGAAGTCAAAATGCTTGAGTGGGTGCGGGTAGCTGAAACCTTCGAGCTGGGCGCCATAGGTAGGCGGCTCGGCGGCGATGGCCGGGCTGCCGACAAGGCAGGCCAGGGCCAGGGCGGTTGCGCGCAGCATGGGGGCACTCCGTGTAGGGCCATGTAGGAATAGGCGACTTTAGCAGCCAGGCGTGCGACGGGAACGTGAAAGGTGTTACCAGGCGTGAAACCAGCCCAGGGTAATCATCGTCAGCACCGCATAGCGGCCAGCCTTGGCCAGGGTCACCAGCAGCAGGAAGCGCCAGAACGGCTCTCGCATGATGCCGGCGATCAATGTCAGCGGGTCACCGATCACCGGCATCCAGCTGAGCAGCAACGACCATTGCCCCCAGCGCTGGTACCGCTGCTGCGCGCGCGCCAGTTGGGCAGCGTTGAAGGGGAACCAGCGCTTGTCGCGCAGGTGCTCGACGGCGCGGCCCAGTAGCCAGTTCACGACCGAACCCAGCACATTGCCCAGGGTGGCCACCAGCAGCAGGATTGCCCAAGCCTCGGGCTGGCGCAACAACAGGCCGACCAGCACGGCCTCCGATTGCAACGGCAGCAGGGTGGCGGCGCCGAAGGCGCTGAGGAACAGCGCCCACAGGCTGAGCATCAGTAACTGGCGACGACGGTGTCCTGGCCATCCTGGGTGACCCCGATGACCTGGTAGGCATCCTTGTGGTCACCCATTTCCATACCGGGCGAGCCCATGGGCATGCCCGGCACGGCCAGGCCCTTGAGGTCGCTGCGCTTGGCCAGCAGGCGCACCTGTTCGGCCGGCACATGGCCTTCGACGAACTTGCCGTCGATCACCCCGGTGTGGCATGAGGCCAGGCGCGGCGCCACGCCCAGGCGCTGCTTGACCGCGCTCATGTTGGGCTCGACATGGTCGTTGACGCTGAAACCGTTGTCACGCAGGTGGCTGATCCAGGCCTTGCAGCAGCCGCAGTTGGGGTCGCGGTAGACGTCGATGGTCTCGGCGGCCTGGGCCAGGCCGGTGATGGCCAGCAGGCCCAGGGTCAGCAAGTGTTTGCGCAGCATGGTGAAGCACTCCTTTAAAAACGCAGGCGGATACCGGCAACCAGGCGGGTCTGGCCTAGGTCTTCGCCGTCTTCGCGGGCCTGGTCGGCACGCGTGCCGTGCAGGCGATTGAAACTGACCCCGACATAGGGGGCGAAGCCACGGGTGATCTCGTAGTGCAGGCGTAGGCCGACCTCGCTGTCGGCCAACCCTGCGCCTTGCTCGCGCCCGGCATCGTCGCGGCCGTAGAGGTTGGCTTCCAGGGTCGGTTCCAGTATCCAGAGGTTGGTCAGCAGCATAGCGTAAGCGGCCTCCAGGCGCAGCGCCGTCTGTTGCCGCTCGCCGGCGTAGGCGGTGGCTTGCAGCTCCAGGCCATACAACGGCGTGCCCTGGATGCCGAAAGCGGCCCAGGCCTGGCCGCTGGCGGGCTTGAAGTCCTGGCGTACGCCAGCCACCAGCTCCCACCACGGGCTCACGGCATGGCCCCACAGCGCTTGCAGTTCGGCCTTGTGCGTCTTGCCCTGCTCGCGCTCGCCTTCCGTGCGAAGCCACAGCCGGTCGATATCGCCGCCGACCCAGGCCGTAGCGTTCCAGTTCAGGGCGTTGCTGCTCTCGAAGTTCTGATATTCGAGCTTGTCGACGATCACGGCCCAGTTCAGCGCCCGGTCGTGCACTTGGTGCCCGGGCAGTGGCGGGAAGGCAGCCCGGCGGTCGGCGTCGGTGATTGCAGCCAAGGGCGTGCGCGGCGGGCTGGGCGTAGCCGGGCCATGGCCCATGCTTGCATGGTTCATTTGGCCATGGTTCATGTGCTCCATGCCGGCGGCCAGCGCGCGTTCACTGGCGAGCAGGGTCAGCAGGGTCACGCCGGCCACAATGCTGCGGTTGCGGGTGTCATTCATCGACGCGTACCTCGCGGAACATGCCGGTCTCCATGTGATAGAGCAGGTGGCAGTGGTAGGCCCAGCGGCCAAGGGCGTCGGCAGTCACCCGGTAGGAGCGTCGGCTGCCGGGCGGGATGTCGACGGTGTGCTTGCGCACCAGAAACTGGCCGTGCTCGTCTTCCAGGTCGCTCCACATGCCATGCAGGTGGATGGGGTGGGTCATCATGGTGTCGTTGACCAGGGTGATGCGCACCCGCTCGCCGTAGGTCAGGCGCAACGGCTCGGCATCGCTGAACTTGACGCCGTCGAACGACCAGGCGAAACGCTCCATGTGGCCGGTCAGGTGCAGCTCGATGTCGCGCGATGGCGCGCGGCCGTCCGGGTCGGGGTAGGGGCTGCGCAGGTCGGCGTAGGTCAGCACGCGCCGGCCGTTGTTGCGCAAGCCTATGCCGGGGTCTGCCAGGTTGGCGCGCGGTGCCATGGTTTGCATGTCCACCAACGGGTTACCGGTTTCGCTGGCCGAGTGTTGCTGCATCGCCGACATGGCAGCGTGGTCCATACCAGGCAGGTTGCTGTGGTCCATGCCCGCCATGTCGGCCATACCGCCGTGGCCCATGTCGTCCATGCTCAGCACCGGGCGCGGATCGGGTGCAGGCACCGGTGCCTGCAGCCCGGCGGCGCGGGCCAGGGTGCCGCGGGCGAAGCCGGTACGGTCCATGCTCTGGGCGAACAGGGTGTAGGCAGGTTGGTCGCCCACGGTCACCAGTACGTCGTAGGTCTCTGCCACGGCAATGCGCAGTTCATCCACGCTCACTGGCGTTACCGGCAAGCCGTCGGCGGCGATCACCGTCAGCGCAAGCCCGGGGATGCGGAAGTCGAAATAGGTCATGGCCGAGGCGTTGATCAGCCGCAGGCGCACGGTGTCGCCCGGCTGGAACAGGCAGGTGAAGTTACCCTCCGGCGGCTGGCCGTTGAGCAGGTAGGTGTAGGTGGCGGCGCTGATATCGGCGAGGTCGGTAGGGCTCATGCGCATGCGCGCCCAGGCCGTGCGCTCGGCAACGGTTGGGCCCCAGCCGTTGTCGGCGACGTCATCGATGAAATCGCCGACCGTGCGCTTGTGATAATTGTACGCGTCGGACTGTTTCTTCAGGGTGGCCATCAGCTGTTCCGGCGCCTGGTCCGACCAGTCGCTGAACAGCAGCACATGGTCGCGCTGGTAGCGGTGCGGTTCGGGTTCGCGTGGCTCGATCACGATGGCCCCGTACACCCCGGCCTGTTCCTGCAGTCCGGAGTGGCTGTGGTACCAGTAGGTACCGCTCTGGCGCAGGGTGAACTGGTACAAGTAGTCGCCGCCGGGTTCGATGCCGGCGAAGCTCAGGCCTGGTACGCCGTCCATGTTGGCGGGCAGGATGATGCCGTGCCAGTGGATCGAGGTGTCCTGCGCCAGGCGGTTGCGCACGCGCAGGGTCACGGTGTCGCCTTCGCGCCAGCGCAGTAACGGGCCGGGCAGGCTGTTGTTGAGGGTGAGCGCAGTGCGCGGGCGGCCGGTGATATTGACCGGGGTCTGGCCGATGAACAGCTCGAAGTGCTGGCCGGCCAGGTCTTGGCCTTCGGCCGCCTGAGCCAACGGTCGCCAAAGCCCCAGGCCCGCCAGCGTGGTGGCGGCGCCCAGGCCTTTGACGAAGGTACGGCGGGTGGGGGGGCGCAACATGGCGTGGCCTCATGCGGGGGAGCCACGATGTTCGCTGCAGGCGCCTGTCAGGTAGCTGAGGCGCACATTACAGCGTTGTCAGCTTGCCGCCTCGTCAGCGCGCAGGTCGCGCATCAGCAGGCCGTAGTCAAGGGCGACCTGCTCCGGGATGGGCAAGTACACCACATGGCCGTCGCCTGGCGCGACGTCGATGGCCTGCTGCTGGCGGTTGCGCAGGCGGTGCAGGTCGAAGTGATAGTTGCCACGCGGCGTCATCAGTTCCAAATGGTCACCCACGGCAAAGCGGTTCTTCACCTTGACCTCGGCCAAGCCATCGACACGTACGCCGGTCAGTTCGCCGACGAACTGCTGGCGCTCCGAGACCGAGTTGCCGCGCTGGTAGTTCTGGTATTCGTCGTGCACGTGGCGGCGCAGAAAGCCTTCGGTGTAGCCGCGTTGCGCGAGGGATTCGAGGTTGCCCATCAAGGCACGGTCGAATGGCCGCCCGGCCACGGCGTCGTCGATCGCCTGGCGGTACGACTGTACTGCACGGGCACAGTAGAAGTGCGACTTGGTGCGGCCTTCAATCTTCAGCGAATGCACGCCCATGGCGGCCAGGCGCTCGACGTGCTGGATGGCGCGCAGGTCCTTGGCATTCATGATGTAGGTACCGTGCTCATCTTCGAAGGCCGGCATTTCGGTGCCGGGGCGGTTGCTTTCCTGCAGCAGGAAAACCTGTTCGGTAGGGGCGCCCAGGCCGAGGGTAGGCTGCACTTCGCGCACGATATCGCCGGTGGCATTCTCGGTGGCCGGGGTGGCGTCGTACTTCCAGCGGCAGGCGTTGGTGCAGGTGCCCTGATTGGCGTCACGCTTGTTGAGGTAGCCCGAGAGCAGGCAACGGCCGGAATAGGCCATGCACAGCGCGCCGTGGACGAACACCTCCAGCTCCATGCCCGGCACCCGCTGACGAATTTCCTCGATCTCTTCCAGGGACAGCTCGCGCGACAGGATCACCCGGCTCAGGCCCAGCTGCTGCCAGAACTGCACGCTGGCCCAGTTGACGGTGTTGGCCTGCACCGACAAATGCACCGGCATCTGCGGGAAGTGCTGGCGCACCAGCATGATCAGGCCTGGGTCAGACATGATCAGTGCATCCGGCGCCATGTCGATGACCGGTGCCAGGTCCTTGAGGAAGGTCTTGAGCTTGGCGTTGTGCGGGGCGATGTTGACCACCACGTAGAAGCGCTTGCCCAAGGCATGCGCCTCCTGGATGCCCAGCGCCAGGTTGGCGTGGTCGAATTCGTTGTTGCGCACCCGCAAGCTGTAGCGCGGCTGGCCGGCGTAGACCGCGTCGGCGCCGTAGGCAAAGGCATAGCGCATGGTCTTGAGGGTGCCGGCAGGGGCCAGCAGTTCGGGCTTGGCGGTAGGGTTCATGTGCGCACCGGGGTAAAAAGGCCGGGATGCTAGGAGCGATGAACACGGTGCGTATTGATTTGCGTCAAGTGAGCGCGGCACTTTTGCCTGGGTGCCGTGCACTAATCACTCACAAGCCATGAGAGGAACTGCAATGAACGAAACCGCGCTACAGAACAAAGCCCTGGCAGTACTCCTGGCGTTGGTGACCATTGCCTTCTTCTGGATCCTGCTGCCGTACTACGGCGCAATCTTCTGGGCGGTGATCCTCGGCATCCTGTTCGCCCCTTTGCAGCGCCACCTGCTGATCCGCTTCGGGCGCCGACGCAACCTGGCGGCCGCCACGACCTTGCTGGTGTGCCTGCTGGTGGCTGTTCTGCCAGTGATCATCACCAGCGCGCTGCTGGTGCAGGAGGGGGCGTCGCTGTACCAGCGCATAGAGAGCGGGCAACTGGATATTGCCGGCTTTGTCGAGCATGGCAAGAACATGCTGCCGGCCTGGGCCCAGCATGGCCTGGACAGCGTGGGCATGGGCAACCTCGACGCGCTGCGTGACAAGATCACCAAGTGGGCCACCCAAGGCAGCCAGGTGCTGGCCACTCAGGCGTTCAGCTTTGGTCAGGGCACGTTCGAGTTCGTGGTCAGCTTCGGCATCATGCTGTACCTGCTGTTCTTTTTCCTGCGCGAAGGCGCAGATGTGGCTCGCCGGGTGCGGCTGGCCGTGCCTCTGCCCGAGCACCAGAAGCGTCGTTTGCAACTGAAGTTCAACCGTGTGGTGCGGGCGACGGTGAAAGGCAACGTATTGGTGGCCATTACCCAAGGGGCGCTGGGCGGGTTCATTTTCTGGGTGCTGGATATCCCCAGTGCACTGGTGTGGGCGGTGCTGATGGCGTTTCTGTCGCTGCTGCCGGCGGTGGGTGCGGGCATCGTCTGGGCACCGGTGGCCGCGTATTTCCTGCTGACCGGAGCGATACTGCCGGGAATTATCCTGACCGCGTTCGGAGTGCTGGTGATTGGCCTGGTGGATAACGTGCTGCGGCCGATCCTGGTGGGCAAGGACACGCGCATGCCGGACTACCTGATTCTGGTATCGACGCTGGGTGGGCTGGCAGTCTTCGGGCTCAACGGCTTCGTGATCGGGCCCTTGATCGCGGCGCTGTTCGTGTCCAGCTGGGCGATTTTTGCCGCAACCAAGCCGCAGGTGCAATTGCCACAGTAGGGGTTTACCGCAGCACCCAAGGTTGGGTTCAATGCCGTCACACCCGCCGCGATGGAAACAGCCAGATCGACAAGCCCAGCTACACCTACCAGGCAGTCTACCGCTACTTGCTCGACAGGATCGAAGCAGCGCCCTGCGATGTGGAGCAGCGCTTGCCGTCACTGCGCGAGCTGGCCCAGCGCTTGGGCGTTTCGGTATCCAGTACCAAGTACGCCTATGCACTGCTGGAGGACGAAGGGCGGGTGTATGCGCGCCCCAAGCTGGGCTACTTCAGCCGGCCCCGCGCCCCCGCCATGCGCGGGCAGCATTCACCGAGCCTGCTCGACACGGTGTTCGCCAGCGCCCGTCAGCCGGGCATGCTGGCCCTGGGCAGCGATGCGCCGGCCATGTTGCTGTCGCTGCAGCAGCCGCTACTGATGATTGAGCGCGAACTGGCGCGCCAATACCCGCACGCGTTGGTACCGCTGTTCCAGCCGTTCGGTGAGCCCGAGTTGCGCAGAGTGCTGGCCGACCGCTACACCCGCTCGGCGCAGCATTACTGGAGCGCCGATCAGGTGTTCATTGGCGCGGACCTGCGCAGCATTCTCGAGTTGGCGTTACGCGCCCTCGACCTGGAAGGCCAGGTGGCGCTGGTGGAGTCACCCTGCAACTGGGCGGTGCTGAGGCAGTTGCAGGCTGCGCGCATGACCATCATCGAAGTGCCATTGGGTGAGGATGGGCGTTTCAATTTACAGCAGTTGCACCGGCTGCTATGCGATCAGCCGGTGCGCCTGGCAGTGCTGTCGTCAGCGGCCAATGTGCCGCAAGGTGGCGTGATGCCCGCGTCGGACAAGCAGCAGATTTGCCGCTGGCTGGCTGAGCACGCTGTGTGGTTGTTCGAAAACGATGGCTACGGCGATTTGTGTTTCGACGCTTCAGCGCCGCGCTACCGGGACTTCGCCGACCCTGACCGGGTGCTGGTGTTTTCGACCTTCGACAAGCTGATCGGCGCGGAGGCGCCCTTTGGCTACCTGCTTTGCCGGCAGCATAATGAGCGTTTGCAGCAGTTGTGCCTTGAACGCGCCTTTCGTTTGTCGCCGATTCGCCAAAAGGCCATCGCCAGGCTGTTCGTCTCGCGCCGGGTCGAGCGGCACGTACAGCGCTTGCGGCCCTTGCTGCGTGAACGCCTGCAGCAGATGAAGGCGCTGCTGGACGTGTACGGCCAGGGCTGCCTGCGCATCACCGAGCCTCAAGGCGGGGCCTGCCTGTGGTTTCAGGCGGCCCGGCCGGTGGATATGCGCCGGGTCTTCGAGCGGCTGCTGGCACAACGCATCGTCATCGCCCCCGGGGAGCTCTTCAGCCAGTGCGGCCTATGGCGCAGCCACCTGCGGTTGTGCTGCACAGTGGACTGGAGCAAGGACATTGCCCTGGCACTGCAATGCCTGGTCAGGGCTATTCAGGACGAAGCTCAAGCCCCGTAGCAGTGGTGCAAGGCCGGGAACGCCCCATCGCGCACTTCGTCTGCATAGCGTGCGCAGGCCTCGCGGATCACCTGGCCGACGTCGGCATACTGCTTGACGAAGCGTGGCACGTGGTCACCCCCTAGCCCCAGCAGGTCCTCGGTGACCAGCACCTGCCCATCGCAGGCGGGTGAGGCGCCAATGCCAATGGTCGGTTTGTGGCTGGCCTGGGTGATGGCGCGCGCCACGGGCTCGGCCACGCCTTCGAGCAGCAGGCTGAAAGCACCGGCGTGCAGGTTGGCCTGCGCATCGGCCCGCAGCGCTGCAGCGCTGTCAGGGCTAAGCCCTTGGGCCTTGTAGCCGCCCATGGCATTGACGAACTGCGGCATCAGGCCGATGTGCGCCATGATCGGGATACCCCGGGCGACCAGGAATTCGACGGTGCTCGCCAACGCCTGGTTGGCCTCCAGCTTGAGCGCGTCGCAGCCAGTGCTGGCCAATACCTGGGCGCAGTTGCGAAAAGCTTGCTCGTGGGATTCCTGATAGCTGCCAAACGGCATGTCGGCGATTACGCAGGCCAGGCGGGTGCTGTCGACCACGGCGCGAGTATGGGCGATGGTTTCGTCCAGGCGCATGCCCAGGGTGGACGGGCGGCCGTAGCCGACCATGGCCGTGGAATCGCCGACCAGTATGAAGTCGACCAGCGGGTCGATCACCTGGGCGATGGCGCTTGAGTAGGCGGTGAGCGAAACGATCTTCTGCCGGCCTTTCATGGCGACCAGTTGCGGGACGGTAAGGCGGCTGGTGCGGGTGTGTGTGCTCATTGGGGGCTGGGCATCTCAGGACAGGGATGGCCCATTGTCGGGAGCTTGCAGCGGCAACTCAATGTACAGATCCAGGCTGAAAGGCGACCCAGATTACCTGCTTGATTCGGCCGGCTTTGCAGTATTTTGTGGGAGCGGCACTGTGTCGCGATCGGGCCGCAGCGCGGCCCCTCGGATTCAGCAAAAAGGCCTGGATTGCTGGGGCTGCTGCGCAGCCCGATCGCGACACAAGGCCGCTCCTGCAGGCCTTTCGCACGGCCTCAGAAGGCCTGTGGCATCTCGCCTTTGGCCAGGCGCCGGTTGATGTCGGCGATCACTTCGGGCAGGTCGTTGATGGTGTCGATGAGGTAGTGCGGGCGCGAGCCGGCAAACAGCGCATGGATACGCTGGCGCTCGCTTTCCAGCTGCTCGGCACTCAGTGCCTGGAAGCCTTCCCAGGTCAGCCCCAGCGCGTTGCCCGAGCACACCAGTGCCACGGTCCACATGCCGGCACGGCGGCCTTCGAGAATGCCTGGCACGGTATCGTCGACTTTCACGCAGGCCGCCACATCGTCGATGCCCAGTGCAATCACGTTGGCCAGGGCCTGGGCCGGCCAAGGTCGGCCGTTAGGCGTCTCGTCGGTGGCCACCACGTGGTCGGCCACGTAGCCGTTCTGCGCCGCTAGTTCCACCACCTTGTCCATCACTACCTTCGGATAGCCCGAGCACGAGCCGATCTTCAGGCCGTCCTGGCGCAGCCCGGTGAGGGTGTCCAGCGCACCGGGGATTAGCGCCGAGTGCACGGCGATCTTCTCGATCTGCAGCGGCATGAAGCGGTTGTAGATGGCGGTCACGTCATCGTCGGTCGGCGTGCGGCCGAACACCTTGCGGTAGCGCTCGGCAATTTCCGGCACGTCGCACAGGGTGCGGATGTGGTCCCACTTGCCCATGCCCATCGGCCCTCGGACCTCTTCGATGGACACCTGCACGTCGAATTCGGCAAAGGCCTCGACAAAAATCTGGGTAGGGGCGAACGAGCCGAAATCGACCACGGTGCCAGCCCAGTCGAGGATGGCAGCTTGCAGTTGTGTAGGGTTGCTGTAGTTCATGTGCGCAAATTCCTGAATTCAGGTGGGCAAAGGGTCAGATGTCCAGTACTTCCATTTCCCGCAGCACTTCGGCCACGGCATTTACGGCGGCCTGCATGCCATCGGCACCGACCACGCCGATGCAGCCGACGCGGAAGGTTTCGACCTGGGTCAGCTTGCCCGGGTAGAGAATGAAGCCCTTGGCCTTGACCCGTTCGTAAAAGTCCTTGAACTGGTAGCGGGCGTCGTTCGGTGCGTGGAAAGTGACGATGATCGGCGCCTGGATATCGGCCGGCAGGAAGCTGCGCAGGCCAATGGCGGCCATGCCGTCGAGCAGGGTCTTGCAGTTGTCGGCATAGCGTTGGTGGCGCGCAGGCAGGCCGCCTTCTTCGTTGTATTGCTGCAGCGCCTCGTGCAGGGCCGCGACCACGTGCGTGGGCGGGGTGAAGCGCCACTGGCCGGTCTTGGCCATGTAGGCGTGCTGGTCGTAAAGGTCCATGGCCAGCGAGTGGGCATTGCCTTCGGCGGCGGCCAGGGCGGCTTTTTCGGCGAAGACGAAGCCCATGCCAGGTACGCCTTCCAGGCACTTGCCGGAGGCGGCGATCAGCGCTTCGAAGGGGATTTCGCGGGCATCGATCGGCAGCGCGCCGAATGAACTCATGGCATCGATGATCAGGCGCTTGCCGTGGCGTTTGATCACCTGGGCGATCTCGGGCAGCGGGTTGAGGATACCGGTACTGGTTTCGCAGTGGATCAATGCCACGTGGGTGACGGCGGGGTCGGCAGCCAGCAGGCGGTCGACATCGGCAGCCGTGGTCGGCTGGTCTTCGGCGGTTTCGAAGGTGCTGTAGCTGCGGCCCAGCACTTTGCAGATCTTCGCCAGGCGCTGGCCATAAGCGCCATTGATCAGCACCAGGACCTTGCCATCGCGTGGCACCAGGGTGCCGATGGCCGCTTCCACGGCGAAGGTGCCGCTGCCTTGCAGGGGCACGCAGTGGTGGCTGGCGCTGCCGTCGATGATCGCCAGCAGTTGCTCGCAGACGCTGGCAGTCAGCTGGTTGAAGTCGCGGTCCCAGGAGCCCCAGTCCACCAGCATGGCTTGGCGGGTGCGGATTGATGTGGTCAAGGGACCTGGGGTCAGCAGAATCGGGGCGTTGCTCATTCCGTTATTCCTCGCAAGCGGTGGGCTGAAACTACGAGGCCTAGGTTGCAATTCGCGCTGTCATCAATCAAATTGTTTGTTGTTATCCCAGCTATAAGTCAGGCCGATAAATATGAACCTGTTTCAGCTACGTGCGTTCGATGCAGTGGCCCGTGAGGGCAGCTTTACGCGAGCCGCCGAGCGCCTGTTCATCAGCCAGCCGGCAGTGACCGGGCACGTCAAGGCGCTGGAGGAGCACTACCAGATCACCTTGTTGAGGCGCACCGCGCGGCGCGTTGAGTTGACCGAAGAGGGCACGCGGCTGGCGGCCATCACCCGGGCCATGTTCGGCTTGGCTGAAGAGGCGCAGGCCATGCTGGAAGCCAACCGGCAGTTGCTGACCGGGCGCCTGGAGGTGGCCGCCGATGGCCCGCACCGGGTCATGCCCATGCTGGCGCAGTTACGTCAGCGCTACCCCGGTATCACGGTCAATTTGCGGCTGGGTAACGCTCAAGAGACGCTGGCGGCCCTGTTGTCCGAGCATGCCGACGTGGCGGTACTGACTGAGATCGAGCCACGCAAGGGCCTGTATCTTCAGAACCTGTGCGAATCCCGTTTGTGCGCGCTGTTGCCGGCAGGGCACGCCTGGGCGGGCGGCGAAGGTGACCTGGCCCTGACCGGGCTGCACCAGCAAATCATGGTGCTGCGCGAACCCAGCTCCACTACCCGGCGCACCTTCGACAAGGCCTGCGCTACAGCCGGCGTGCAGCCGAGGGTGCAGCTGGAGCTGGACAGCCGTGAGGCGGTCACCGAGGCAGTGGCATCGCAGCTGGGCATCGGGGTGGTGTCGTCTACGGAAGTGGCGAACGACCCCCGGGTGGTGGCGCGACCGCTAGGCGGGCAGGGTCTGGTCAACCAGCACATGGTTGGCTGCCTGGAGCGGCGCCGTGAGTTACGCTTGATCCAGGCATTCCTGGGCCTGGCGGCCAGCCTTTGAGCCGGGCCGAGATGGCGGTATGACTGATGGACTGCAGATGAGCGAGAAAGACACCATTTCCATGCAACTGGTGCGTGAGGCCTTGTTGCAGACCTGCCCGGCGGGTGAGCCGGATGCCGCGTTGCTGGCCCGTGCCGGTATCGACGCCGGGCAGTTGCAGGCCCCGGATGCACGGGTCAGCGCCGAGGCCTATGCCCGGCTCTGGCGGTTGCTGGCACGGCGTTGCAACGACGAGTTCTTTGCCATGGACCCGCGTGGCCTGCGCAGCGGCAGCCTGGCGTTTCTGTGCCGGGCGAGCATGGCCCAGCCAACCTTGGGCGAGGGCCTGGAAACCGCGCTGGCGTTTCTTTCGCTGATGCTCGAGGACCTGCAGCCGAGCCTGGTGCGTCAGCAGGGCCTGGCCGAGATTGTCATCAATGAGCCGCGTGACCTGCCACGGCGCCCGTTCACCTACTTCACCTTCTGGATGATCGTGCATGGCGTGGCCTGCTGGCTGGCCGGGCGACGCATCGCCATCCTGGCCATTGAGCTGCGCTGTGCCGAGCCGCCGTACTGTGACGATTACCGGGTGATGTTTTCGCAGAACCTGCAGTTCGAGCGGCCGCGCACCCGCATGATCATCAGTGCCGATTGCCTTGACGTGCCACTGCGTCGTAGCCCCGAGGACCTGCAGCGTTTTCTGGCCGAGGCGCCCGGCAACATCCTGGTCAAGTACCGTGATCCGGCCAGCCTCGCGCGGCGTATCCGCGCCGACTTGCTGCAACTGGACCCGTCCCGTTGGCCGGATGCCGACGCCCTGGCACGACATTTGTGCCTGTCTCCGTCAACCTTGCGTCGTCGGTTGGCGGAGGAAGGGCAGAGCTACCAGGTACTCAAGGACAGTGTCCGGCGCGAACTTGCCATTGCCTGGTTGAGCCGGGAAGAGGTGGCCATGGGTGAGATTGTCGAGCGTCTGGGGTTTGCCGACAGCAGTTCGTTCTACAAGGCATTTCGCAAGTGGTTCGGCTGCAACCCTGGGCATTACCGTGCGCTGATCCAGGCCCGGGGAGCGGCAGGCTGTATTGAGGCTCCCGCTGCCACTGGCGATGGGTGAAGGCAGGGAGTCGATCGTTGCCCATCAAGGGCATCGATGATGCAAGCGGTGGCGGGTCGTGGGCACGGTCGTATTTCCTCGTGCCTTGGGCAGTGCGAGTTGGCGAGCATGCCAGCCCCAACCCTTCGCTCCCGGCACATCCATGACTTCCAGCACTTCGAACGCCATCATCAGCCATGAACAAGCAACTGATGATTTCATCGCAGCCAGGCTTCCCGACTGGCTAAAGCGGGCCAGCCAGGCTCAGATCGGCGCCCTGCGCGCCAGCCTCAACGCCCATCACGCCAGCCAGGCCCGTCTGCGCGGGCTTACGCTGACCCTTGAGCCTCTGCAGGTGTTCGCTGAAAAGCACCTGCTGGGCGTGCTGGTCAAGCCACTGCCCACAGGCATGACCCTCGCAGCACTGGAATGGCTGCAGGTATCACCGCGTTTCGGCACGATGCCCGGCACTCTTCAGCAGACTTACCACTACTCGGCGACCCGCCAGGATGGCTTGCTGAGGCTGATGGGCAACTTCGGCCCTGACGAATCGTTTTACCAGGGCACCGGGCTGGTGTCCCCTGGCCGGGACGCCGTGTTGACCGGGACGCCCGAGCAACTGGTTGCGACATGCCGGGCGCTGGATGTGGGCCAGCTTTACCAGGCCGAGCTGCAGCGCACGTTCAACGCGACCACCGAAGGCATCCTTGCGCAGGACAAACGTTCGGGTCTGGCACTGGCTGCGCAGGTTGCGACGCTCAAGGGCGATATCGACGAGCAGGTGCAGCAGGCCTTGACCAAGATGGTTGAGGGTGGGGGTGCCCATGCCGACACGGGCCTGCATGCCTACCCCGGGTTGCTGGAGGTGTTGGGGCAGCGTGTTGCTGACGGGCTGTTCATTCGTTTGCGAGACAGTGTGGGCCAGGACCGAGGTGTGGTCCTCTACCTGCCCAGCGATCCCGTGCAGGCGCTGCGCCGCTTCGACTCCACACAGGCCATGAACACTGCGATGGTTGCAGCATTGCAAGAGAAGGCCTACCGGGATTACTTCATGCAGCTGATCAGCCTGCGACATCGCGCGAGCATCGCAGGCAGGCTGCATGCACGCCTGGAGGATGCCCAGCCCGATCTGGCGTTGGAGGGCGCGACTGAGTCTGGGGACTTGTTCGCTGCGCTGGCCGCGCAACAGTTGCAAAGGGTCAAGGACGACGCCCGGCTGTTACTGGTCCCTACTGCGGACGCTGACGCGGCTGCCGCCCGCGCTCGTCATGCGGCCTGGCATGGCGCAGGGCTCGATTTGCTCAACCTGGCGGGGCTTTTCATCCCTGTGGTAGGCGCGCTACTGCTTGGCCAACTGGTGGCGCAGACACTTGGCGAGGTATTCGAGGGCGTCAAGGACTGGACCCGTGGGCACCAGCACGAAGCCCTCGAGCATATGCTGGGGGTTGCCGAAACGGTGGCTGCGACGGCGTTGACCGCAGCCAGTGTGAGTTTTCTGCGAAGTACCTTTGTCGATGGCTTGCAGCCTGTGAACGTGGGGGGGCGGCGCGGCCTGCTGTGCTCCGATGACATCACAGCCTATGAGTCCAACCCAGGCACCATCGCCCTGCGTGATGATGGGCTTTATGGTGACGAGAGCAGGCGCTGGATGCGCCGGGGGCAGCGTTATTATGAAGTTCAGCGCAGTGAGCCTGAAGCCCCGTACCGCCTGCGTCACCCTGGTGCAAGCAACGGTTACGGGCCGCTGGTTTTGCACAACGGCGAACGCGGCTGGCGCCTGCTGCGCGATCAACCGCAACGCTGGAACGACGTGCGCAGCATGCTCGATAGCCTGTGGCCGCAGCATCCCGCCATTGATGCACAGCAGGCGGCGCAAGTGCTGCGGGTTGCCGGTGTGGATACCGAGGAGTTGCGGGGCGTGCTGGTAGAGAACCGGCCGGCGCCAGTAAACCTGCGTGAGACTTTGCGGCGCTTCGAAGCCCATGCGCGTATCGAGTCGTTCTTTACTCGTCTGGCCAGCTACTCGCTGGCCACACAGGACAGTGCGTTGCTGGAGTGGTGTCAGGCCCAGTCTGCCAGTACCGACAGCGATACCCTGCTGCGTCAGCGAGCTGCCCTGCAGGGGCCTCTTCTGGAGCACCTGAGCACGCCACCCGCTGCCGACGACAGGCTGCTGACCTTGGTAAAACGTGATTTCGCCGGTTTGCCGGAAGCCTACGCACAGGCGCTGGTCGCGCAGGCCAGTGAAGGCGACCGGTTGCTGACGACGTCAAGCGGGCGTGTGACGCTGGGCCTCGCGGAAAAGGCCCGCTCCCTGCTTCGCCTGGCCAGACTGAACCGTACGCTGGAGGGGCTTTACCTGCCCGGCAGCTACTGCAACGAAACCGGTCAACTGGCTTTCGCCCTGCTTCAGGGCGAGCTGGCAAGCCGCGCAGGTGTGCCTCCCGAAACGCTCAGCCTGGAGCTGCGCGACAGTGCACCGGACGGGCGTTTGCTAAAGGCCATAGGCACCGCTGTCGACCCCCTTGTGCGCAGGATAGTGGTGCATAAAGACGGATGCTTCCATCTTTATGATGGCCTGGGGCGTGGGCTGCCGTTCGGCGCAGGTGACCCGGCAAGCCTTTACGAAACGCTTGCAGCGGTGTTGGCGCCTGAGCATTGCGCGGCGCTTGGCATGGCTCACGGCGATGTTGGGTCACAGCTACGCCAGCGTCTGCTTGCCCGGCTTCCTGCTACGCACCAGGGGGTTGCCGAACTCTTGCAATGGCCGACACAGGTGCAATGGTTGAACCCTGGACGACGCTTGCCAGATGGCCGGGTTGGCTATCTGCTCAATGGCCGCACCGGGGCCGACAGCCGTTCATTTGCTGCGCGGGTTCGGGAGCGTTTGCGCCAGCTTTATCCAGGGTTGGATGAGGTGCAGCTGGACCAGGAGCAGGCGCTTCTTGCCAATGGGCCGCGGCCGGTCTATGAGCGCCTCGTAGAGCTGGAAGATGACCATGACCAGTTGATTCGCCACCTCAACCGCTGGTGCAGCGCAGAACTGAACGAGGGGCGCCAGATACTTCGCCGGCAGGTCGTCGGCGCCATTCTGCGGGCTTGGCGCTTGCAGGGACACTGGATATACAACGATGCGGGCACACCGACAGGTCAGCGCCTGTCGCTGAGTGGCCTGCAGCTCAGCAGTTTGCCGGAGCTGCCGCCTGTCATTGACTTCCACCGTGTAACCAGCCTGCGGTTGTACGAGTCGGCGGTCGATGTGGTGCCAGTGAACTTCTTGCGCCCGTTTACCACGCTGAGCGAGCTGGACATGAGTTTCAACCGGCTGCGCAACATTCCGCTCGGGATCGCTCACCTGCCGCAACTCCAGCGCTTGCGCCTGGCGCATAACCAGATCCGTCTCGACGCGCAGGCGGTCGAGGTCTTGCAGGCACTGCCTGGCTTGTCCCATCTTGACTTGAGCTACAACCGGCTGGAACACCTCTACCTGAACCTCAACCATTTTTCGGCAATGACTCACTTGAACCTGCGGCACTGCCGGCTGGCGACCTGGCCCGACCACATCGAGCTGTGCGGCCTTTTGGTGCGCTGTGACCTGAGCGACAATCAGCTACGGGAACTACCGGAGGCGGTGTTGGCCATGCCTCATGCCTGGCGCCGGGCGCTTGTCGTCGACCGTAACCCCCTGACAGGGGTCCAGTTGCAACGGTTGTTCGCGCTGGATCCCATCGAGGAACACGGACATTTGCCAGAGTCGATGGCCCGTGTCGACTTGCTTCATGCACGCGCCTTGTGGCTGCAGCATGTCGCCGATAACGACCGAATGGCGTGCGCAGCGCTGTGGGACGGCCTGTTGGCCGACCCGGACAGCGTAGGCTTTTTCCGTATTTTAGCGTGGCTGGAGCATACGGCTGATTATGACCCGGCAGCCACCGGAGGCGGCCGGGAAGCACTTGCGCGTGAAGTATGGGCCGCGCTGCGGGCCATGGAGGGCAGTCCGGGGTTGCGGATACGGGTTTTTGAAGAGTGCAATCAGCCTGTTTCCTGCTCGGACATGGTCATCGATCGTTTCAGTCACGTGAATATTCGGGTCTTGCTGGCCCAGGCTGAAACCGATGCGCTAGACCTGACGAAACGGGGACAGTTGATGGCATTCGGCCGGCAGCTGTTTCGGCTTGATCAGGTTTGGCAGGAGGCCAGCCGAGCGATATTGCGCCAGGGCGGCGCGGGTGAACAGGTGGGGCGCTCGGCCTTGTCACTGGCATACCGTGTACGCCTGCGCGAACGTCTGGGTTTGCCCGGTCAGCCGCGGGCGATGCGCTACCCGGACTCTGCCGGGTTGAGCGACCAGCACGTCAACAGTGTTGCCGCAGCTGTCCTCGCCAGTGAAGACTTCGAGGCGCTGACTCAAAGCCTGGCGAGTCGCCTGTTCTGGCAAACCTGCCTTCGTGAGCAGCACCGGGCGCTGTTCGAGGCACTCAGAGCCGACTATCTGCAGCGCAGGGCGGACTTGCGCATTGTGCAGCCACCCATTGCGGCCGAACAACTGCGTTCTCAGCTTGCTGATCTGGATGAGCAGGAACTACGCGATACACAGCGATTGCTGACAGGGCTGACCGAGTCTTACCTGCACAGCCTGGGCCGGGGTGCCAGCTGACCTGCAAGGCGGCCAAACCAGTCATCCAGATTGACAGCTTTGGCCATTGCCGCGGGGCTTGAGCGGCGCGAACATCGTCGGACCGATGGTTAACACCAAAAACAAGAAACCAGGAGTCCGACGATGCGCGATTACACCGAGGCTGCTCGTGCGTTCGACCACGCTCAGGCTGCCAGTGCGGCGCTGCATGGCGACCTCGAAGCCCTCAATGCCTGTGTTGAATGCTGTGATCGCCATGCCGGTGACGGCAAGCTGGCGCTAATCTACGAAGACCGCAATGGCAACACAGCACGGTACAGTTTCGACCAGCTCAAGGCGCAGTCTGCCCGTTTTGCCAATGTGCTCAAAACCCAAGGTGTGGGTCCAGGTGACCGGGTGGCTGGTTTGATGCCGCGCACTCCCGAGCTTCTTGTCACCATCCTCGCCACCTGGCGCCTGGGCGCGGTGTACCAGCCTTTGTTCACTGCCTTCGGCCCCAAGGCTATCGAGCACCGCCTTGAGCAGTCGCATGCCCGCGTAGTCGTTACCGACAGCCTCAACCGTAGCAAGCTGGACGATGTGCATGCCTGCCCGACCATCATCACAGTCAATGCCCGCGTCGGCGAGCTGGACTTCCAGCAGTGTCTGGAGCGTGCCGCGAACGACTGTGATCCGGTAATGCGCGCGGGTAGCGACCCGTTCTTGCTGATGTTCACGTCAGGCACCACCGGCCCGGCGAAACCGTTGGAGGTGCCGCTGCGGGCCATCGTAGCGTTTAAGGGTTACATGCGCGACGCCATCGGCCTGCGCAGCGAAGACAACTTCTGGAACCTGGCAGACCCGGGCTGGGCCTACGGCCTTTATTACGCGGTCACCGGCCCATTGTCGCTGGGCCATGCAACCACGTTCTACGATGGCCCGTTCAGCGTCGAAAGCTGCGCGCGGGTCATCGACAAGCTGGGTATCACCAACCTGGCAGGCTCGCCCACCGCCTACCGCATGTTGATTGCAGCCGGCAGTGCTTTCTCGGCGCCGGTCAAGGGCCGCCTGCGCGTGGTCAGCAGTGCAGGTGAGCCGCTCAATCCAGAGGTGATCCGCTGGTTCGCCAATGAGCTGGGCGTGACCATCCACGACCATTATGGCCAGACCGAACTGGGTATGGTGCTGTGCAACCATCACGGTCTGTCACACCCTGTGCACCTGGGGTCTGCAGGCTTCGCTATCCCCGGCCATCGCATTGTGGTGCTGGACGAGCAAGCTAACGAACTGCCGGCCGGTCAACCGGGCATCCTTGCCGTCGACCGCGAGCAATCGCCACTTTGCTGGTTCGGTGGCTACCACGGTTTGCCGACCAAGGCGTTCATCGGCAAGTACTACCTCAGTGGCGACACTGTAGAGCTCAACGCGGATGGCAGCATCAGTTTCGTTGGCCGCAGCGATGATGTGATTACCACTTCCGGTTACCGCGTCGGGCCGTTCGACGTCGAAAGCGCGTTGATCGAGCACCCCGCGGTGGTGGAGGCCGCCGTCATCGGCAAGCCGGACCCGGAACGTACCGAGCTGATCAAGGCTTTCGTGGTGCTGACTGAAGGCGTCGGCGGTTGTGCCGAGCTGGAAGAAGCGCTGCGTCAGCATGTACGCCAGCGCCTGTATGCCCATGCTTACCCCCGCGAAATCGAATTCGTCAGCGAGCTGCCCAAGACCCCGAGCGGCAAGCTGCAACGCTTCATCCTGCGCAACCAGGAAGTCGCCAAACAACAAGCGCAACAGGCCACCCCTGCCAGCGCCTGAAAGGAAACCGATCATGCAGATAGCCAATAAACACTTCATTGTCAGCGGCGGCGCCTCCGGGTTGGGTGCTGCCACTGCGCAGATGCTGGTCGAGGCCGGCGCCAAGGTCATGCTGGTCGACCTCAATGCCCAGGCCGTCGAGGCCAAGGCCCGTGAGCTGGGTGACAACGCCCGCTTCGCCGTGGCCGACATCAGCGACGAGCAGGCGGCGCAGGCGGCCGTCGACGCAGCCGTCAGTGCCTTCGGCAGCTTGCATGGCCTTGTCAATTGTGCCGGCATCGTCGGTGCCGAGAAGGTGCTGGGCAAACAGGGGCCACATGGCCTGGCCAGCTTCGCCAAGGTCATCAACGTCAACCTGATCGGCAGCTTCAATTTGCTGCGCCTGGCTGCTGCAGCCATGGCTGAAGGGGCTGCCGATGAGGCCGGCGAGCGTGGCGTGATCATCAATACCGCCTCCATCGCTGCCTATGACGGCCAGATCGGTCAGGCGGCCTACGCTGCCTCCAAGGGTGCCATTGCCAGCCTTACCTTGCCGGCCGCGCGCGAACTGGCACGTTTCGGCATCCGCGTGATGACCATCGCTCCGGGCATCTTCGAAACGCCGATGATGGCTGGCATGACCGAGGAAGTGCGGGCTTCGCTGGCTGCCGGCGTGCCGTTCCCGCCACGCTTGGGGCGCCCTCAGGAATACGCTGCGCTGGCCCGTCACATCATCGAGAACAGCATGCTCAACGGCGAGGTGATCCGCCTCGACGGTGCACTGCGCATGGCTGCCAAGTAAGGAGAGCGAACATGACCCTCGCCAATGATCCGATTGTTATCGTCAGCGCCGTGCGCACGCCCATGGGCGGCCTGCAGGGCGACCTGAAAAGCCTGACTGCGCCGCAACTGGGCAGTGCGGCCATTCGTGGTGCCGTGGAACGTGCCGGCATCGATGCTGCCAGTGTCGAGCAAGTGCTGTTCGGCTGCGTGCTGCCGGCTGGCCTTGGCCAGGCGCCGGCACGCCAGGCTGCACTGGGTGCCGGGCTGGACAAGCACACCACCTGTACCACCCTGAACAAGATGTGCGGTTCGGGCATGCAGGCCGCGATCATGGCCCATGACCTGCTGCTGGCCGGCACCGCAGACGTGGTGGTGGCGGGTGGCATGGAAAGCATGACCAACGCCCCGTACCTGCTGGACAAAGCCCGTGGCGGCTACCGCATGGGCCATGGCAGGGTCATCGACCACATGTTCATGGACGGCCTGGAAGACGCTTATGACAAAGGCCGCCTGATGGGCACCTTCGCCGAAGACTGCGCCCAGGCCAACGGCTTCAGCCGCGAAGCCCAGGACCAGTTCGCCATCGCCTCGCTTACCCGTGCCCAGGACGCGATCAGCAGTGGCCGCTTTGCCGCCGAAATCGTGCCGGTGGAAGTCACCGAGGGCAAGGAAAAGCGCGTCATCAAGGACGACGAGCAGCCGCCCAAGGCGCGCCTGGACAAGATCCCGCAGCTCAAGCCTGCCTTCCGTGAAGGGGGTACGGTGACCGCAGCCAACGCCAGTTCGATTTCCGACGGTGCCGCGGCGCTGGTGCTGATGCGGCGCTCCGAAGCTGACAAGCGCGGCCTCAAGCCATTGGCAGTGATCCATGGCCACGCGGCCTTCGCCGACACCCCGGCGCTGTTCCCGACCGCGCCGATAGGGGCTATCGACAAACTGATGAAACGCACCGGCTGGAACCTGGCCGACGTCGACCTGTTCGAGATTAACGAGGCCTTCGCCGTGGTCACCTTGGCGGCCATGAAACACCTTGACCTGCCCCATGACAAGGTCAACATCCATGGCGGCGCCTGCGCCCTTGGCCACCCCATCGGCGCCTCCGGCGCACGCATCCTGGTGACCTTGCTGTCGGCCCTTCGCCAGAACAACCTGCGCCGCGGCGTGGCGGCCATCTGCATTGGCGGCGGCGAGGCCACGGCCATGGCTGTCGAATGCCTGTACTGAGGTGAACCATGCTGGTAACTGACGAGCAACAACAGATCGCCGACGCGGTACGCGCCTTTGCCCAGGAACGGCTGAAACCTTTTGCCGAGCAGTGGGACAAGGAACACCGCTTCCCCAAGGAGGCCATCGAAGAGATGGCGGAGCTGGGCCTTTTCGGCATGCTGGTCCCGGAGCAGTGGGGCGGCAGTGACACCGGTTACGTGGCCTACGCCATGGCCCTGGAAGAAATCGCCGCTGGCGATGGTGCCTGCTCGACCATCATGAGCGTGCACAATTCGGTGGGCTGTGTACCCATCCTGCGGTTTGGCAGCGAGCAGCAGAAGGCGCAGTTCCTCACGCCCCTGGCAACTGGCGCGATGCTGGGTGCCTTTGCCCTCACCGAACCGCAGGCTGGCTCCGATGCCAGCAGCCTGAAGGCCCGTGCGCGTCTGGACGGTGACCACTATGTGCTCAATGGCAGCAAGCAGTTCATCACCTCCGGGCAGAACGCCGGGGTTGTGATCGTGTTTGCCGTGACGGATCCGGAGGCTGGCAAGCGTGGGATCAGCGCATTCCTCGTGCCCACCGATTCACCGGGCTACCAGGTAGCACGGGTCGAGGACAAGCTCGGCCAGCACGCGTCCGACACCTGCCAGATTGTCTTCGACAACGTGCAGGTGCCGGTGGCCAACCGCCTGGGCGCAGAAGGCGAGGGCTACAAGATTGCCCTGGCCAACCTTGAAGGCGGGCGCATCGGTATTGCCTCGCAGGCCGTGGGCATGGCCCGTGCCGCGTTCGAAGTGGCGCGTGACTACGCCAAGGAGCGGCAAAGCTTTGGCAAGGCGCTGATCGAGCACCAGGCCGTGGCCTTCCGCCTGGCCGACATGGCGACGAAAATTGCCGTGGCCCGGCAGATGGTGCTGCACGCCGCCGCCCTGCGTGACGCCGGGCGCCCGGCGCTGGTGGAAGCGTCGATGGCCAAGCTGTTTGCCTCGGAAATGGCCGAAAAGGTCTGTTCGGATGCCTTGCAGACCCTGGGCGGTTATGGCTATCTGAGTGACTTCCCGCTGGAGCGGATCTACCGCGACGTTCGGGTTTGCCAGATCTACGAAGGCACCAGCGACATTCAGCGCATGGTCATTGCGCGCAATCTTTGAAGGAGCAGACTGCATGGCATTCGAAACCATCCTGTTGGACATTCACGGCAAGGTCGGCCTGATTACCCTCAACCGCCCGCAGGCGCTGAATGCGCTGAACGCGCAGATTGTTGGCGAGATCAACCAGGCTCTGGACCAGCTTGAGCGTGACCCGAACATCGGTTGCGTGGTGCTGACAGGCTCGGCCAAGGCCTTTGCCGCTGGCGCCGACATCAAGGAAATGGCTGAACTGCAATACCCGCAGATCTACGTCGATGACCTGTTCAGCGATGCCGACCGCATTGCCAACCGACGCAAGCCGATCATTGCAGCAGTGTCCGGCTTTGCTCTGGGCGGCGGCTGCGAGTTGGCCATGATGTGTGACTTTATCCTCGCGGCGGACAACGCCAAATTTGGTCAACCGGAAATCAACCTAGGGGTGCTGCCCGGCATGGGCGGCACCCAGCGGCTCACCCGTGCGGTGGGCAAGGCCAAGGCCATGGAACTGTGCCTGACCGGGCGCCTGATGGGGGCTGAGGAGGCCGAGCGTGCTGGCCTGGTGGCGCGCATTGTGCCGCAGGCGGAGTTGGTCGAAGAGGCGCTGAAAGTGGCGGCGACCATTGCCAGCAAGTCGATTCCGGTGAGCATGATGGTCAAGGAGAGCGTCAATCGCGCGTTCGAAGTTACCCTCAGCGAGGGTGTGCGCTTTGAGCGTCGGGTGTTCCATGCGGCCTTCTCTACCGAAGACCAGAAAGAAGGCATGGCCGCATTCATCGCCAAGCGCGAGGCGCAGTTCAAGGATCGTTGATTAGACTCGGTTCGTGCCGTTGCCGTTGCCGTTGCCGTTGTTTTTGCTTCTAAGCGCGCGGTAGTTCAGGCGACGCAGATTGCGACTTCAGGAGGCCGAGCGCAGGGCTTGCGTAGGGAGGTGACGGGCATGGATGCCCGTCAAGCGCTGGGCCCCAGGATGGGGCCTGCAGCGCGGTCCTCCCGGGAGCAAGCCCGGAGCGAGGGGACCCCGGAGCGAAGCGCAGGGGCCGGATGATGGGAGCGGACGGCTTTGGTTACTTTGGCCAAGACCAAAGTAACCCGCCGGAAGGGCGGAAAGGTGACTCAGCGCCACCTGCGCGAACGAATGTCTACACTGTGTTAAGGCCCACATCGCAAGAAGCTAAAAAGCGGATATGGCTGTTTTGGTGCAGCGAACAGTCCGTTTGCGAAGGTGACGCTGACTCACCTTTTCGCCCTTACGGCGAGTCACTTTTTGTCAGACGCGACAAAAAGTAAAAAAACGCTGCGCTCCCATCATCCGGCCCCTGCGCTGCGCTCCGGGGTTCCCTCACTCCGGCCTCCTGAAGTCGCGAAGAGCAAGATCAAGAGCAAGATCGAAAGCCGGCGACACGGCCGCAGCCAGAAATACTGTTTACTACTGGCTATGCAGCAGACCTGGGGTGCCGACCGGCGGATTGTAAGCACTGGAAGCAAATTTGCACCCGATTGCAGTTGCTCCACGCGACGTGGCGCCTTAGACTGCCGCCCCCTGTAAAAGAGTGCCGGTTGGCGCTTGAAAATTTCCGCTGCCGATGCCAAGGCGTCGGCGGCACCCGAATCGCCCCAATGCACATTTTTTCATAGAGAAATCGATGACCAAGGAACAGTTGCTGGCCATGTCGGCCGATGACTACATGAACGCTGACCAGCTGGCTTTCTTCACTGGCCTGCTGCAGTCGATGAAAGTCGAAACCCATGAACGCATCGAGCTCAGCCGTGCCACCATCGAAGGCCTGGACACTCCTTCGGACCCCGCCGATGTGGCTTCGGTCGAAGAAGAGCGTAGCTGGCTGGTCAATGCCATCGACCGCGACCAGCGCTTGTTGCCCCAGCTGGAAATGGCCCTGGATCGTATCTCCGACGAGAGCTTCGGCTGGTGCGATGACAGCGGTGAGCCCATTGGCCTGAAGCGCCTGCTGATCAGCCCGACCACCAAGTACTGCATCGAAGCCCAGGAGCGCCACGAGCAGCTCGACCGTCACCAGCGCCAGGTATAACCCCGCGCGCGGTGCCAGGCCCCACGGAGCGATCCCTGGGGCTTTTCGCGTTTCTTGCAGGTACCGGTTTTGTTGCCCAGCGCGTAACACTGCTGTACCGCGAAGCGCTGTTTTCTCCAGGCGGGCAGGCGTATCATGGCTTTATCGTTAGGGTGCTAACTAAATGCCGGAGGGCAGGATGAATAGCCGGGTCGATGTAGCCGTGATGATAGGTTCGGGTGTGCCAGCCACCTTGCAGGCGCTGGGCAAACGCATCTGCTGGGTGGTGCTGGTCAATGGCGAGCGCCGGGGCACCGCTTTCGCTACGCGTGAAGAGGCAATAGAGTGTCAGGCTGCCTGGCAGCAGCAACTTGAGAAAGGCCTGGCTGCCTGAAATTGTTTATTGCCTCTCGACGGGTTTCGGTGTTTTCGGGCATATTTGTCCCACAGTAATGCGCACATGGATGCCAGGGCTTGTCTTCTTGCAGGCTCACCCCCATGGTTGCGTTTTCTGGTGAGTGGTCTCAGGCATCACGCTTCCCAAACCGGGAATGAGCCAAACGCCTTCGGTTGAGGGCGAATCTGGCAAACCAGAGTAAAGATTCCTGCACGCTGCATCGTCAGCGGGCACAGACATTTCGCATATCGCTTTATTACTCTTTTCGCCTATCGATAAGAAATGGCCGTGCCTCCCCGAGCTTGGGGGAGGGCGGGTTGTAACCGGTTGAGGATTACTTCATTGGCAGTCAGCACACTTGATACCCATGCGTTGTTCGCCTTGGGCGACTTGCGCGGTAAATTGGCCCAGCTGTTCCAGGGTCGTTTTATCTACGTTACCGAACAAACTCCTGAAGGCCTTTACATGGCCGAGATCGACACCGAAAACGCATTGGTGGTCGATGACAAGCAGCGCCTCGAACTGAAAGTCGGCGACCACTTCCGCGCTGCCGTGTTGCCCAGCCGCGAAGGTGGCAAGCTGGAAATGCGCTTTCGCGATATCAAACTGAATGTGTATGGCGTGGGCGATTATGCCTTCGTCTCGGTACCTCAAGGCGAGGGCATCGTGTTGCGCGAGGGGCACGGCGTAATGCTGGTTTTCGCCGCGCAACAGCAGGTGCAGGAAGGCCTGGGCAAATTGCTCAAGGCGGTGACCGGCAAGGTTGCCAAATGGCGCAAAGGCGAGCTGACCACCTTCAAGGCCAGTGAATGACCGACAGCGATAGTGCACCTGCCTCGCGTGCCGAATTTCATCGGCTGCACCAGGCGGATGCTGTGGCTGAGGCCGAACGTTTGCTGGGCAGGCGTGGGGAGCTGCAAGGCGCATGGTTGAACTGGGTCGCGGGTGAGCTGTACCAACTCGGCCCGCCCCCTTATGTCGCCATGGTGCGGCGGGAGCTGCAGCGCCTCAGCCAAGGCTGAGACGGCAGCCCTTCAGTTGCCCCGGTCGCGGCCGCTGCTGACTTCTTCAGGCACTGGCTCTTTAGACATGCGCTTGCGAAACAACGCCGCCCGGGCCAGCAGCAGCGTGGTGACCGGCACGGTGATCGACAGCAGAATGGGAATTAGCCAGGCGTGCAGGACCGGGGCTTCCTTGAGCCACGAGAAGTAGATGATCGAAGCCAGCGCTACACACCAGGCGCCAATGGTCGAAGCCAGCGCCGGTGGGTGCATGCGCTGGAAGTAATCCTTCAGGCGCACCAGGCCTATTGCTCCGACCAGCGCGAACAGGCTGCCGGCCAGCAGCAGCGCGGCGGTGACCACTTCCAGCCAGAAGGGCAGTACCAGGGTTTCGGTCATTCGATTACCTCACCGCGCAGCAGAAACTTCGCCAGGGCAAACGAACCGACGAAGCCGAACAGCGCAATCAGCAGGGCACCTTCGAAGTAGGTGTCACTGGCATAACGGATTCCCAGCACCAGCATGGTCAGCATGGCCAGGATGTAAAGGTAGTCCAGCGCCAGCACCCGGTCCTGGGCGGACGGGCCACGGAACAGCCGGACCAGCGCCAGGCCCATGGCCAAGGTGAAGATGAACAGGCTGGCGAGGACAGCGTTGGCGAGCAGGCCTGTCATTGGAATATCTCCATCAGCGGGCGTTCGTAGGTGTCCTTGAAGTGCTGGATAAAGGCAGCCTCATCCTCCAGGTCGAACACGTGCAGCAGCAATACGCTGCGGTCCAGCGCCAGCTCGGACCAGACCGTGCCGGGCACTACAGTGGTGATCATCGACAGTGCCGCGAGCCCATGTGCGTCGTGCAGGGCCAGCGGAATATGCACGAACGCCGAGCGTGGTGGTTGCTTGCCGGCACGCAGGACGCCACGGGCCACCAGCAAATTGGACATGATCACATCCATGCCTACCCGGCCAATCAGCCGGGCGATGACGATTGGCCGACGCACGTGGGCATGCTGTGGGCGCAGCGGCGCCATCAGCAGTGGCGCCAGCACGCCAAGTGCGGCACCTAGCAGCAGGTTGCCAGGGCTGACCGATAGATTCAGCAGCAGCCACAGGCCGAATAGCGAAACCGAGAGCAGCGGAGCGGGGAACAGTCGGTTCATGGCTGCACCTGTACGTCGAGCGAGGTGGGCCCAGAAATCGGCCGTGCGGCCATCACGGCTTCGATATAGGCATCGGGGGCCTGCAGGCTGGCAGCGGTGTCCTGGGTGTAGCGCAGCAACGGCTCGGCCTTGAGGCTGAGGATGATGCACAGGCCTAGCAGGATGACGATGGGCAGGCACTCATAGCGGCGTAGCACTGGCGACGGGCGCTCTTCGGGTTTCCAGAAGCGCTGGATACCGACCCTGCCGAAGGCGATGAGCGAGGCCATGCCGGACAGGATCAGCAGCGCCACCAGGCCCCAGCCCGCCGCACTCAGCGGCTGCTCGGCCGGCACGCCCAGGCCTTGCGGGTTGAACAGTGCGCTGATCAGGTTGAGCTTGCCGACGAAGCCTGACAACGGCGGCATACCTATGATCAGCAAGGCGCAGGCGATGAAGCTGAGGCCGAGGAACGCCATGGTCCAGGGGATGATCTGGCCAATCACCACCTTCTGCTCGTCGTCGAGGTTGATACCTTTGGGCGGGTGTAACGACTCCAGCGGTGGCGGCATGGCGTCTTCTTCTTCGTCCAGCGGCACTTCGTTGGCCGAGCGCGAGCGTTCGACCAGTTCGGCAAGCAGGAATAGCGCGCACAGCGCCAGGGTCGAGTTGACCAGGTAGAACAGCGCCGCACCAGTCAGCGCCGACTGGGCAAAACCGACGGCGCCGAGCAGGGTGCCGGCCGAAACCAGGATGCTGAGCGCTGCCATGCGCTCCAGGCGCTGTGCGGCCAGGATCGACACTGCAGCCACCGCCAGGGTGACCAGGCCACCGTACACCAGCCACTCGCCACCGAAATGCGCCGATGCGCCGGCCTGCCCGGAGAACAGCAACGTCCACAGGCGCAGGAGGGCGTAAAGGCCGACCTTGGTCATGATGGCGAACAACGCGGCTACCGGCGCGCTGGCTGAGGCGTAGGCCGGCACCAGCCAGAAGTTCAGCGGCCAGATGCCGGCCTTGACCAGGAAGGCCATGGCCAGGATCGCCGCGCCGGCATGCAGCAGGCCGCGGTCCGCCTCCGGTACCAGTGGAATCTTCAGCGCCAGGTCGGCCATGTTCAGGGTGCCGGTTACCCCATACAGCATCGCTGCGCCGATCAGGAACAGCGACGAAGCGAACAGGTTGATGGCAATGTAGTGCAGGCCGGCTCGTACCCGCGCACGCCCCGAGCCATGTAGCAGCAAGCCATAGGAGGCTGCCAGCAGCACCTCGAAGAACACGAACAGGTTGAACAGGTCGGCGGTGAGAAAGGCGCCGTAAAGCCCCATCAGCTGAATCTGAAACAACGCATGGAAACTGGCCCCGGCACCGTCCCAGCGGGCGCGGGCAAACAGCAGGGCGCTGAAGCCGATGACACCGGTGAGGGTCAATAACAATGCCGAAAGGTGGTCCACCACCAGGACGATACCGAACGGTGCTGGCCAGTTGCCCGGCAGGTAGACGCCGATCGATTCCGCCTGGCCCTGGGTGCGCACCCACAGCAGCAGGCTGACGGCGATGGCCAGGCCGGCGAAGGTCGACAGCAGGTTGAGCCGGGCCTTGATACGCCGATGTTTCTCGCCCAGCAGCAACATCACCGCTGCCGTCACCAGTGGCAGGAGAATGGGCGCGA
This sequence comes from Pseudomonas sp. PvP089, assembly GCF_017875165.1. Lineage (NCBI taxonomy): Bacteria > Pseudomonadati > Pseudomonadota > Gammaproteobacteria > Pseudomonadales > Pseudomonadaceae > Pseudomonas > Pseudomonas sp. PvP089. The sequence goes on along the minus strand of NZ_JAGGME010000001.1, from coordinate 4,431,068 downwards.
CGATCAGTTGGCTCATGCCATTCATTCGTCACGCTCCCGGCCATCCACGTGGTCGGTACCGGTCAGGCCGCGCGAGGCCAGCAACACCACCAGAAACAGCGCCGTCATGGCGAAGCTGATGACGATGGCCGTAAGCACGAGGGCCTGAGGCAACGGGTCGGTGTAGTGCAGCAGGTCTTGGGTGACGCCCTCCTTGATGATGGGCTCCTTGCCGATGAACAGGCTGCCCATGCTGAAGATGAACAGGTTTACGCCGTACGACAGCAGGCACAGGCCCATGATTACCTGGTAGGTCCGCGGGCGCAGAATCAGCCACACCCCCGAGGCGGCCAGCACGCCGATGGCGACTGCAATGACTTCTTCCATCAGGCGGCTCCTGCTTGGCTGGTTTTCGATGAATTGCCCGGGCGGTAGGCGCGCACCGACTGGTGCGCCAGGGCAGTGAGGATCAGCAGGGTCGAGCCGACCACCACGGTGTACACGCCAACATCGAAGAACAGCGCGCTGGCCACGTGCACATCACCGAGCAAAGGCAGGTGCAGGTGGGCGGTATGGGTGGTCAGGAACGGGTAGCCCAGCAGCATGGCGCCGATTCCGGTCAGGGTGGCGCACAGCAACCCGGTGCCCATCCAGCGCAGTGGGCGCAGGCTCATCTGCGCCTCCACCCACTGGGTGCCCGCCACCATGTATTGCAGGATGAACGCCACCGACATCACCAGGCCGGCGACGAAGCCGCCGCCTGGCTGATTGTGGCCGCGCATGAACAGGTACATGGACACCAGCAGGGCGATTGGCAACAGCAGGCGCACCAGCACCGCAGGCACCATCATGAAGCCCAGGGCGGTGTCGGTGGCATGCCGCGGGTTGATCAGGTCGGTGACCACGTCACGCGCCAGCTGGCGTTGTTGCGCAGGCAACTGCATGCTCTCTTTGGGCGGGCGGAAGCGCCGCAGCAGGGCGAACACGGTCAGCGCCACGGCCACCAGCACAGTGATTTCACCGAGGGTATCGAAGCCGCGGAAGTCGACCAGCATGACATTGACCACATTGGTGCCGCCGCCTTGGGGCAGTGCACGGCTCAGGTAGAACGAGGAAATGTCGTTGGGGGTCGGCCGGGTCAGCATGGCGTAGGACAGCAAGGCCATCCCGCCACCCACCAGCACCGCCAGCAGCAGGTCGCGCAGGCGGCGCATGCGCGCACGCTCCAGGCTGCCCGGTAGTGGCGATACCCCTTCGATACGCCGTGGCAACCAACGCAGGCCAAGCAGGATCAGCACGGTGGTGACCACTTCGACCACCAGCTGGGTCAGGGCCAGGTCGGGTGCGGAGAACCAGACAAAGGTGATGCAGGTCATCAGGCCGCAGACACTGACCATGATCAGTGCTGCCAGGCGGTGGTACTTGGCCTGGTACGCGGCGCCGATGGCACAGGCGATGGCGATCAGCCACAGCGCGACGAACACGCCGGAACCCGGGATCTTAGGCCGGTCGCCCCAGCTGAGCCCGCTGTAGAGCATGGGCGTGAGGCCGGCGAGGAAGGCCGCGAGCACCAGCATGAACAGCTGCGACTGAAGGCGGCGGGTGGTGAACAGGCGTTCGATGCGCCGCGCCAGCAGCATCAGGTGAACCTGCCCGTGCTCGAACAGGCGCTTGCCATTGAAACGTTCGATCAACGGTGGGTAGGGGAAGCGGCCCAGGCGCAGTTGCTTGCGCAGCAGCAGGTACAGCACGATGCCGCCGCTCATGGCCACCAGGCTCATGATCAGTGGCGCATTCCAGCCATGCCAGATCGCCAGGCTGTACTCCGGCAAAGTACCGCCTACTACCGGGAGGGCTGCGGCGGCCAGCAGCGGACCGACCGACTGGGCGGGGAAGATGCCCACCACCAGGCAGGTGAGTACCAGCAGCTCGACCGGAGCACGCATCCAGCGTGGCGGCTCGTGCGGGGTGTGGGGCAGGTCCTGGGCGGTGGGACCGAAGAACACATCCACGGTAAAGCGCAGGGCGTAGGCCACGCTGAAGGTACCGGCCAGGGTGGCGATCACCGGCAACGTTGCTTCGACCCAGGCAGTGGAACTGATAAACACCGTTTCGGCGAAGAACATTTCCTTGGACAGGAAGCCGTTCATCAGCGGCACGCCGGCCATCGAGGCGCTGGCCACCATGGCCAGGGTGGCAGTGTATGGCACCAGGCGGATCAGGCCGCTGAGGCGGCGGATGTCGCGGGTTCCACTTTCGTGGTCGATGATGCCGGCGGCCATGAACAACGAGGCCTTGAAGGTGGCGTGGTTGAGAATGTGGAACACGGCGGCGACCGCGGCCAGCGGGCTGTTCAGGCCCAGCAGGAGGGTAATCAGCCCCAGGTGGCTGATGGTCGAATAGGCCAGCAGCCCCTTGAGGTCGTTCTGGAACATGGCGGCGAAAGCGCCGAGCAGCAGGGTGAGGGCGCCGGCACCGCCGACGATCCAGAACCACTCTTCGCTGCCTGACAGCACCGGCCAGAACCGCGCTAGCAGGAATACCCCGGCCTTGACCATGGTGGCAGAGTGCAAATAGGCCGATACCGGAGTGGGCGCTGCCATGGCATGGGGCAGCCAGAAATGGAAGGGGAACTGTGCGCTTTTGCTCAGCGCGCCAATGAGGATCAGGGGCAGCAGCACCGGATAAAGCGCATGCTGGCGGATGGTGTCGCCGGCAGCCAGGACCTTGTCCAGGTCATAGCTGCCGACCACATGGCCGAGCAGCAGGGCACCCACCAGCAGGCACAAGCCACCCGCGCCGGTCACCATGAGCGCCATGTAGGCGCCGCGGCGGGCGTCAGCGCGGTGGTGCCAGTAACCGATAAGAAGAAATGAGAACAGGCTGGTCAGTTCCCAGAAGAACACCAGCTGAATCAGGTTACCGGAGATTACCAGGCCGAGCATGGCGCCCATGAAGGCCAGGAAGAAGGCGAAGAAACGCGGCACCGGGTCCTGTGGCGACATGTAGTAGCGCGCATACAGCGACACCAGTGTGCCGATGCCCAGCACCAGCAGCGAGAACAGCCAGGCAAAGCCGTCCATGCGCAGTACCAGGTTCAACCCCAGGCTGGGCAGCCAGAGGAATTCTTCGCGAATCACGCCCCCGTGGGCAATTTGAGGGTACAGCAGTGCTACCTGGACGGTGCCGACCAAGGCCACGAGCCCGGCGAGAATGGACTCGGCGTTACGTGCGTTGTGCGGCAGCACGGCTGCCAGGCAACTGCCCACGAACGGCAGAAGCAATAGCACTATCAATGACATAGGGGCCTATTCTGGAGAAGTTTGCAAAGATCATACGTGCCGGGGAAGTGATCACCAACACGCAAGCTGTCGCAGAATCCTACAAACAGGCTGTGACAAGCTGTTTTTTTATAACAGTTTTTTACAAAGCATAGTCGCTGTTGTCATCTTTACAGGCCGGTCTGGCGCTCGCCTTCACTCTGGACGTCGTGTGCTTCGACGGTTTCGCGGGGGCGGCGTACCTTGAGTTCGCTGACCACCACCGCGATCACGATCAGCAGGCCACCGAGCAGCGCCACGCCCGGCAGGCGTTCGCCGGCGATGCGCCCGACGATCCCGGCCCACACCGGTTCACCGGCATAAATGAGGGTGGCGCGGGTGGGCGAGACCGACTTCTGCGCCCAGTTCATGGCCACCTGGATCACCGCGCTCATGGCACCCAGGCCTATTGCGCTGGCCAGCAGCAGCCAGGAGAAGTCGGGGATGCGTTCCTGGGTCGGTACGATCATCAGGAACGCCAGCAGCGAAGCGGTCGCCAGTTGCACGACGGTGACCCGGCGCACATCGACCTGGCCGGCGTAACGGCTGATCAGGATGATTTCGGCAGCGATGGCGACGGCGCTGACCAGGGTAACCACCTCGCCCTCGCTGAAGTGCAGGCTGCCGCCTTCCGGGCCGGCCAGCAGCATCAGGCCGATGAACGCCAGGCAAATGCCGATGCTGGGCATCAGGCCAGGCCGGCGGCCCAGCACCAGCCACTGCAACAGCGGCACGAACGGCACGTACAACGCAGTGATGAACGCCGACTGGCTGCTGCTGATGGTCTGCAGACCCATGGTTTGCAGGCCGTAGCCGAGCATGATCGACACGCCTATCAGCATGCCGGCCTTGAGCTCGGTGAAGGTCAGCCCGGGCAACGCCCGCGCCGAAACCACGCCCACGAACAGCGCTGCCGCAGCGAAGCGCAGGCCGACGAAGAACATCGGGCCGCTGACGGTCATTACGTTATGCACCAGCAGGAAGGTGCCGCCCCACAACATGGTGATGAACACCAGCACCAGTTCTGCCTTGCTCAGGCGGAAGGTAACGGCGGGGGTGGGTGTGTTGCGGGCCTGGCTCATGGTCTTGCGCACTCGGAGGGGGCGGCGCACAATCGCCGCAAAGTGGGCAGTATACTGCGCAATCTTGACCAGTGAGCAATATAGTGCACAAAGATACTTCGCATCGGGCATCGGTGCTGCAGCATGTGAGCCTCAACGTACGCAGCCTGCGCAACGCTGGCGGGTTGAGCCAGACGGCGTTGGCCGAGCGCTCAGGCGTCAGCCGGCGCATGCTGGTGGCGATCGAGGCAGGCGAGAAGAACGTCAGCCTGACTACCCTCGACCTGATCGCCGAAGCCTTGGGGGTGGCGTTCAGCACCCTGATTCAGGCGCCTGACCAGCGCGACCCCGGCCGCATCGAGGAATTGGCCTGGGCCGGGGTATACCCGCAGAGCCGGGCAGTGCTGCTGGGTAGCAGTGCGGCACGGCGTGAGGTGGAGCTTTGGGAGTGGACCCTTGCACCGGGCGAGTGCTATTCCAGCGAGGCTGATGCCGAAGGCTGGAGCGAGCAGATCTATGTGGCTGAAGGGCAACTGACGCTGATTATCGAAGGGATCGAGCATTGCCTGCAGGTGGGGCAGTTTCATGTGTTTCCCAGCAATTGCCGGTACGCCTACCGTAATGATGCTGGGGTTGCGGTGAGATTTGTGCGCAATGTGGTGATTTGAGTCGCTGCAGGCATCGGGCAAGCCTGATGCCTGCAGCGATACCTGTAGCCGATTGCCCAGCCCGCTCCCTGAAGAGCGTTAACCCGATCAGTTTTTCAGTAGCTCATCCGTCTTCACCACCGAGGCATAGGCAAACGCCAAGGCCGCCATAGCCGAATCATGCACCTGCGCAGCCGGCACCGGCTTGCCATTGAACTCCAGTGGCAGGGTAGCGCAAGCATCATGCGCCACGGTCACCGTGTAGCCCAGGTCAGCTGCAGCGCGGGTAGCGGCGTCAATGCACATGTGGCTCATGCTGCCAACGATGGTCAGGGCTTCGACGCCATGCCGGTCCAGCGTGAGCTCAAGGTCGGTACCGAGGAAGGCGTTGACCTTGTGTTTGAGCACCACCGGTTCACCTGTTACCGGCTCGACCTTGCTGTGAATGGCCGCACCCAGCGAGCCGGGCGCGAAGAATGGTGCATCGACGCTGTCGAATTCATGCCGCACATGTACCACCAGCTCGCCGCGCTGGCGCGCCGCCGCCAGCAGCCGGGCGGCGTTGTCGGCCGCCTGGTCGGCGCCCACGAGGGGCCACTTGCCGCCCGGGAAGTAGTCGTTCTGGATGTCGATGATGATCAGCGCCTGCTTGCTCATGCTGCCTCCTGTGGCAGTAGTCGTCGGGAGACGTTAGTTATAGGCTGTGTGCACTGACCTGAGGATTGGCGCGAACGACACTATGCAGGCAAAAACTGACACCCTCGCCAGCCTGGACATCGGCCTGCTGCTGTACCCCGGCGTGCAGCGCGCCGCTGTGCATGGCCTGGCTGACCTGTTCCTGGTGGCCAACCGGGTTGTGGCGGAGCTGGGGGCCGTCGAACTGCCGCACATTCGTGTCAGCTTCTGGCAGGCAGATGAGGCGGGGCAGTTGCTGCCTGCCCCGGATAGCCCGGCGGTCGCCGCGCCGGGCCTGCGTGTACTGGTCATTCCGCCGAGCCTGGAGTCGGCTCCACAAGCCGAGCTGCTCGAACGTCACCGTGCGTCGCTGTGCCAGCTGCACGGGCACGGTACGGTACTGGCGTCGGTGTGTATCGGTGTGTTCTTCATTGCCGCCAGCGGCCTGCTCGACGGTCGCCCGGCCTGCACGCACTGGAACTACGTGCAGGCGCTAGCCCAGCGCTTCCCCAAGGTGCGAGTAGAGTCTCAGCAGCCATTGCTGGATGACGGTGATATCGTGACCTCGGCCGGGCTTATGGCCTGGACTGACCTGGGCTTGCGCTTGCTGGAGCGTTTTTTGGGGCCTACGGTGGCACGGGAGACTGCCCGCTATCTCGCCGTCGACCCGGTCGCGGCACCGCTGCCTGGGGCTGTGTTCAATCCGCGTCTGGACCACGGTGACGAGGCGGTGCTGAAAGTGCAGCACTGGTTGCAGGGCAGTGGCGGGCAGGAAGCCGACCTCGCCGCCATGGCTGCGTGTGCAGGGCTGGAAGCCCGCACCTTTCTGCGGCGCTTTCGTGCCGCTACCGGGTTGCGACCGACCGAGTATTGTCAGCAGGTGAGGGTGGGGCGGGCGTGCCGTTTGCTGGAATTCACCCGGCGCAACGTCGAACAGATCGCCTGGGGTGTCGGTTACCAGGACCCGGGCGCGTTTCGCAAGGTGTTCCAGCGCATCACTGGCCTGACCCCGAGTGACTATCGGCGGCGTTTTGCGGTATCAGGCCAGGGGCAGGCAGAAACCACTTGACCTTGACTTAACTTGAGGTTTTACCCTGCTCGGCATCGCGAAGCATGCGTCCGTAACCAGGAGAACGTCGATGTCGGCAAGCCCTCATGCCCTGTGGTTCACCCAAATGATCGAATATGAAGTGCCCAGTATGTGCCAGCAAGCGCTGGCCCTGGCGTTGGTGGCGCGCAGCGAAGCGCTGGCCACGCGCTGTGAAGGGCTGCAGGGTGTCAGCATCCAGGCCAGTGACGATGGCAGCCGGGTGCTCCAGTACCTGCAGTGGCAGTCACGCCAAGCCTGGGTAGCGGCAGCCGAGTACTTCGTCGAGGAACCCTTCCTTGAACTGCTGGGTCAGCATCAGGCGCGTGGCGTAAACTTTGCCGCCTACCAGGCCTTACGCAGCCTGGTGCGCGGCGCCGATGGTGGTCTGCAGTGCGAGGTGGGGTGAGCCTCAGGCATACCAGGGGGCATAGTGCGGGTAGCGGTCCAGGCGGGCACCGATCACCATTTCGCTGATCCACGCTGCCAGGATCGAGCTGTAGGCCTTCTGGCTCGCTTCGCTGGACAGCGCGTGGTCGGCACCGTCGACGATGCGATGGGTGAGCGAGTGGGCGCCGACGAATGCCGAACGGTAGCTCATCAATGTGCTATGCGGCACATAGTCGTCCTGCTCGGACTCCACCAGCAACACATCCCCGCCGAATTCGGCGCACGCCGCCAGTGCGCGATTGTCTGCCGGGCCCAGCGATCGCTGGCGGTAGGCATTCAGGCGTTGGCGGTCGAGGGTTTGCTTGGGGGTGTTCCATTCGTCGTCCCAATACATGGCGGGTACGCGCAGGGCCAGCCATCTGACTGGCCGCTCGCGGGTCAGCAAGGTTGCCAGGTAGCCACCATAGCTGCTGCCGATGATGGCGATGGCACTGCTGTCTACGGCTGGATGGCTGACCAGCCGGTCGTAGGCCACCAGTAGGTCCTGCAGGTTCTGTTCACGGGTGACCGTCAGGCGTTGGCTTTCGGTCTTTTCATGGCCGCGCAGGTCGAAGGTCATGCACACGCAGCCCAGCCCGGTGATGTGTCGGGCACGGGCCAGGTCACGCTGCTGGCTGCCGCCCCAACCGTGCACGAAGAGGATGCCTGGCATCTTGCTGCCAGGGCTGACCAGCGTGCCGACAATGCTGTCGTTGTCGACTTGCAGTTCAACGGTTTCACTCTGAACGGCCATGTTCGCGAATCCGTGCAAATTTGCTGAGTTGTCCGAGTTCACTGTCGTTTCCTTGGTAGAAGAGGGTGGCGTCAGCGGGCAGGTCGGGCGTACCAAATACTTCGTGCGTGGAGGCTCGCACCCGCTGCAATGCCGGATCATCGGCAAAAGCCTGCAGGGCCAGCAGCTCGGCACTGCTCGCACCGCCCAGGCGCCAGGATTGTTCGAGCACGCCGCTACGCAGGTGGCCCTGAGGGTTCAGGCCGCGAGCGATGTCGTAGTTGCGCCGCGAGGCGATGAAGCCAGGGAAGTGCTGCTCGGCAGCCTGTTCGTAGGCCATGGCCTGGTTGATGGCAAGGCGCAGGTGGTCTTCCAGCGGCAGTTGCAGCAGCGCCTGATAGTCACCACGTACTACTACCAGGTCAGAACCGCCATACACCTCGGTGCCCTGATGATCGTGGGTCAGTTGCTGGGTGCCGTGATAGCTGCAGGTCAGGCCGGCGACACGCACCTGGCCAACGCTGAAGGTTTGCACGTCGCTCAGATCTTCTTCGAGTACCAGCCCCCACAGTGCCAGGTCCTGGTCATCCATGGCGGCCAGCAGTGGCTCTAGCGCGCTCGCCGTTGAGATGACCTGCTGCCCTCGGCCTGCGCAGGCCAGCACGGGCTTGACCCTCAGGGGGCCGTCGAGCAATAACAACTGAGCGGCGGTGCGCGCATCGGCTTTGCTGAACACGGTATAGCCGCGCAGCAAAGCGTCGCTTGCCTGTCGGGCGAAGTCATCGGTCCAGCCTGGCGGAAAGCTGGCTCCGGCCGGTAACGGGTGGGAGATTGCCTTGGTCGCCATGTAAGGGTGGGCGACCAGGCCGCCGAAAAGGTCCTGCTCGCTGCGGATGCCCATGGCGGCATGGCGTTTTGGCTCGATCAGGGTTTCGGTAGGCAAGTAATAATAGCTGTCAGCGGCGGTTGTTGAATGGGGTGTTTGTATGTGCGGGCAGCCGAGCAGGCCTGCCAGGCCATCGGCGAGCTTGAGGTGCACGGCATGCTCATGTTCTGGCGTATGTTCGCGGGTGTCGAGCAACACCACGCCGGTTTTCCGGTCGCAGGCACTGGGCATGGTCATTTGCCTGTGTGCAATGAATGTACTGTGTCTGAAGCCGGTGTTTTGGGGAAGTTCAGCGGGACTTGATCGGTGGTCCTGTCCGTTTGTAGGAAGCGTCCTGTTGGCACAGGGCGTGGCGGGCAATGCATGCCGTGTCTTGGTCGCCGCGATTGCAGCGCTCTGGCGGCTGTTCCATTATCGGGTACTGGATTAACCGTGATGTAGCCGCAGGAGAGCGCATGAACGTTCAGACCACCCTTGAGCAAAGCGTGCCAGAGCGACTGGCGCACGTGCGCCAGGCCATGGCCGCAGGGGGCATCGATGCCTTGCTGGTACCCTCGGCCGACCCCCACCTTTCCGAATACCTGCCCGGTTACTGGCAGGGGCGCCAGTGGCTTTCGGGTTTTCACGGCTCGGTCGGCACGCTGGTAGTCACGCCCGCCTTTGCAGGGTTGTGGGTCGATAGCCGGTACTGGGAGCAAGCGGATCACGAGCTGGCTGGTAGCGGTATCGAACTGATGAAGCTGCTGCCCGGCAAGCCTGGGGCGCTGGAGTGGCTGGGCGATAATGTCGAGCCCGATGGCAACGTCGCGGTGGATGGGGCCGTCATGGCGCTGGCGTCGGCGCGCCAGCTGGGTGAGCGGCTCAAGGCCCGTGGGGCAAGGCTGGTGACCGACCAGGACCTGCTAGCCCAGGTCTGGGAAGGGCGCCCAGCGCTGCCCGCCAACCCGGTGTACCAGCACTTGCCGCCGCACGCCACGGTAAGCCGGGCGGAAAAGCTCGCGCAATTGCGCCAGGGCCTCCAGGCCAAAGGGGCCGACTGGCACTTTATTGCAACCCTGGATGACATCGCCTGGCTGTTCAACCTGCGTGGCAGTGATGTTTCGTACAACCCGGTTTTCCTGGCCTTTGCCTTGATCAGTCAGCAGCAGGCCATTCTGTTCGTGGGCCAGGACAAGGTGGACGCGCATTTGCGTCAGGTGCTGGCGGTGGACGGCATCGAGGTGCGCGACTATAGCGAGGCAGGCAACGCCTTGGCCGCTGTTCCGGTGGGGGCGCGGTTGTTGGTGGACCCTGCCCGTGTCACCTGCGGCCTGCTGGGCAACCTGGCGGCAGAGGTGGTGCTGGTCGAGGGGCTCAACCCCACCAGCCTGAGCAAATCCTGCAAAGGTGACGATGACCTGGTGCATATCCGCCATGTCATGGAGCAGGACGGTGCGGCCTTGTGCGAGTTTTTCGCCTGGTTCGAGGCCAACCTTCGCCAGGAGGTCATTACCGAGCTGACAGTCGACGAGCAATTGAGTGCCGCACGTGCCCGGCGTCCGAACTTCGTGTCGCTGAGTTTTTCAACCATTGCCGCCTTCAATGGCAATGGCGCCATGCCACACTACCGTGCCACCGAGCAGTCGCATGCGGTCATTGAGGGGGATGGCTTGCTGCTGATCGACTCTGGCGGGCAATACCTGGGTGGCACCACCGACATCACCCGTATGGTGCCAGTCGGTAACCCCAGCCACGCACAGAAGCAGGACTGCACCCGGGTACTCAAGGGCATGATCGCCCTGTCGCGTGCCACCTTCCCGCGAGGAATACTGTCGCCGTTGCTCGACGCCATTGCCCGGGCGCCAATCTGGGCTGACCAGGTGGATTATGGCCACGGTACCGGGCATGGTGTTGGCTACTTCATGAACGTGCACGAAGGGCCTCAAGTGATTGCCTACCAGGCGGCACCCACACCGCAGACGGCGATGCAGTTGGGCATGATCAGCTCCATCGAGCCGGGTACGTATCGCCCGGGGCAGTGGGGCGTGCGTATCGAGAACCTGGTGGTCAACCGCGAAGCAGGCAAGAGTGCCTTTGGTGACTTCCTGTGCTTCGAGACCTTGACGCTGTGCCCGATCGATACCCGCTGCCTGTTGCCCGAGCTGCTGGCCAAGGAAGAGGTGGAGTGGCTGAACGGCTACCACGCGAACGTGCGTGAACGCCTGGCACCGCTGCTCAAGGGTGATGCGCTGGCCTGGCTGCAGGTGCGTACCGAGCCCCTGTAAGGGCAAATGAAAAAGGGCAGCCTGTGAGCTGCCCTTTCTTCTACTTGCAGATGACGATCATGCTGCGGCTGGTGTACCCCGCCGGGTTGATGCCGAACAAGTAGTCACCGGCCTCTTCATCGCTATCGCCCGAGCGTGCAACGACCCGGTAGCCGCGTGTGCTGCACGAGGTCGCGGCCTTGCTGTAGCAGTTGTCCCATGAAGAGGAAAGACCTGAGCAATTGATATGCAGGCCCTTCTTGCCCCTTTTGACCTCAGTCTTGGCTGTAGCGGCACATCCAGCAATAGCCAAGATGGCCAGGATAAGAAAAATACGTTTCATTCCTGTCCTTAAATGCAGGGCGGATCAGTTGTCTGGCCCTGTCGTTATCGCTTCGCTTCTTCCTGAAAATATCCCCAGCGTCCGTGTTTGGTCCAGTAGATAGCGTAAAGATGATGATTTTATGACAGCTTAATCAGCGAGGCGGGTGGCTACAATCACTAATCCTGTCTCAAATGAAAATATTTCTCATATCAATCTGCCGCAACAACCGCGGCGGGCTCCTTGCGCATGGACAGGGTAGTGCCAACCGAAGCGGCGATGATTGCTCCAATCGCCAGCCATTGGGTGAGCGTCAGCACCTCGCCGAGGAACAGCAGGCCGGACAGTGCGCCGAATGCAGGTTCAATGCTCATCAGGGTGCCGAACGTGCGCGCCGGGATGCGTGTGAGTGCAACCATTTCCAGGCTGTAGGGCAGGGCGGTGGACAGCACCGCAACGGCCAGGGCCACGGGGATCAACGCAGGTGTGAGCAGTGCGCTGCCGGCGTGTGCGATACCTATCGGCGCTACGAACAGGGCGGCTACCACCACCCCCAGGGCCGCACTCTGCATACCATGCTCGGCGCCGGCACGCTGCCCGAACAGGATATAGAGGGCCCAACATACGCCAGCACCCAAAGCATAAGCAGCCCCCACCGGGTCGAGTGCCTGGCCGCTGTGGCCAGCCGGCATCAACAGCAGCAGTCCGGCTATCGCCAAGGCGATCCACAGGAAGTCGATCGGTCGGCGCGAGGAGAAGATTGCCACCGCCAAAGGGCCGGTAAACTCCAAGGCCACGGCGATGCCGATCGGAACGGTTTGCAGTGCCATATAGAAGAGGAAGTTCATGCCACCCAGCGCCATGCCATAGATGACCACGTTGCGTAGGGTGGTGGCGGTCATGCGTACCCGCCACGGGCGCAATAGCAGCAGCATGATGATGCTGGCGAAAATCAGGCGCAGTGCAGTGGTGCCTTGTGCGCCGATGATGGGGAACATGCTTTTGGCCAGGGAGGCACCGGACTGGATCGATGCCATGGCAATAAGCAGCAGGCCGATCGGGAAGAGGGTGGCGGCCAGGCCGCGGGGTTGGGTGTTCATTTAGGTGCGGCGATCCTTGGGCGGTGTGTGGAGTGAGCAATATAGTGCGCAATTGGTGGGGCGCGTGATAGCCCTTAAGTGACTCCGCCAGTCATTTTTCAAATCATTGAAATTAAAGGTTGACCTTCTGCAGGACTGCCCTATAATGCGCACCATTCCAACGGGGCAGCGAAGTAGAACTAGCCACCCAGTTGAGTTAAGTGTTTGAAGCTAAACGCGTTTCTCGCAAAGAACTTCAAAATAAACGCTTGACAGACTCTGAGGAAAGCGTAGAATGCGCGCCTCGGTTGAGACGAAAAGCTCTTAACCAAACGCTCTTTAACAAATCGAATCAAGCAATTCGTGTGGGTGCTTGTGAGTATGGACTGATAGTCAAAAAGATTATCAGCATCACAAGTGACCATGCGAGAAATCACATAGTCATTTGAGATTGCTGAGCCAAGTTTAGGGTTTCTTAAAAACCCAAGCAGTATTGAACTGAAGAGTTTGATCATGGCTCAGATTGAACGCTGGCGGCAGGCCTAACACATGCAAGTCGAGCGGATGAGAAGAGCTTGCTCTTCAATTCAGCGGCGGACGGGTGAGTAATGCCTAGGAATCTGCCTGGTAGTGGGGGGCAACGTTTCGAAAGGAACGCTAATACCGCATACGTCCTACGGGAGAAAGCAGGGGACCTTCGGGCCTTGCGCTATCAGATGAGCCTAGGTCGGATTAGCTAGTTGGTGAGGTAATGGCTCACCAAGGCGACGATCCGTAACTGGTCTGAGAGGATGATCAGTCACACTGGAACTGAGACACGGTCCAGACTCCTACGGGAGGCAGCAGTGGGGAATATTGGACAATGGGCGAAAGCCTGATCCAGCCATGCCGCGTGTGTGAAGAAGGTCTTCGGATTGTAAAGCACTTTAAGTTGGGAGGAAGGGCATTAACCTAATACGTTAGTGTTTTGACGTTACCGACAGAATAAGCACCGGCTAACTCTGTGCCAGCAGCCGCGGTAATACAGAGGGTGCAAGCGTTAATCGGAATTACTGGGCGTAAAGCGCGCGTAGGTGGTTTGTTAAGTTGGATGTGAAAGCCCCGGGCTCAACCTGGGAACTGCATCCAAAACTGGCAAGCTAGAGTACGGTAGAGGGTGGTGGAATTTCCTGTGTAGCGGTGAAATGCGTAGATATAGGAAGGAACACCAGTGGCGAAGGCGACCACCTGGACTGATACTGACACTGAGGTGCGAAAGCGTGGGGAGCAAACAGGATTAGATACCCTGGTAGTCCACGCCGTAAACGATGTCAACTAGCCGTTGGAATCCTTGAGATTTTAGTGGCGCAGCTAACGCATTAAGTTGACCGCCTGGGGAGTACGGCCGCAAGGTTAAAACTCAAATGAATTGACGGGGGCCCGCACAAGCGGTGGAGCATGTGGTTTAATTCGAAGCAACGCGAAGAACCTTACCAGGCCTTGACATGCAGAGAACTTTCCAGAGATGGATTGGTGCCTTCGGGAACTCTGACACAGGTGCTGCATGGCTGTCGTCAGCTCGTGTCGTGAGATGTTGGGTTAAGTCCCGTAACGAGCGCAACCCTTGTCCTTAGTTACCAGCACGTTATGGTGGGCACTCTAAGGAGACTGCCGGTGACAAACCGGAGGAAGGTGGGGATGACGTCAAGTCATCATGGCCCTTACGGCCTGGGCTACACACGTGCTACAATGGTCGGTACAGAGAGTTGCCAAGCCGCGAGGTGGAGCTAATCTCACAAAACCGATCGTAGTCCGGATCGCAGTCTGCAACTCGACTGCGTGAAGTCGGAATCGCTAGTAATCGCGAATCAGAATGTCGCGGTGAATACGTTCCCGGGCCTTGTACACACCGCCCGTCACACCATGGGAGTGGGTTGCACCAGAAGTAGCTAGTCTAACCTTCGGGAGGACGGTTACCACGGTGTGATTCATGACTGGGGTGAAGTCGTAACAAGGTAGCCGTAGGGGAACCTGCGGCTGGATCACCTCCTTAATCGACGACATCAGCCTGCTGATGAGCTCCCACACGAATTGCTTGATTCATTGTATAAAGACGATCAAGACCCAAAGTTATACCCTTAGGTCTGTAGCTCAGTTGGTTAGAGCGCACCCCTGATAAGGGTGAGGTCGGCAGTTCAAATCTGCCCAGACCTACCAATTTTGGTTGGAATGATGAGCACCCCACGCCTCTTAATAAAGAGTGGTGAGGACGGCTCTTCTGCAGTTCAAATCTGCCCAGACCTACCAATATGCGGGGCCATAGCTCAGCTGGGAGAGCGCCTGCCTTGCACGCAGGAGGTCAGCGGTTCGATCCCGCTTGGCTCCACCACTCGCTTTACTTGATCAGAACTTAGAAATGAACATTCGTAGATGAATGTTGATTTCTGACTTTTGTCAGATCGTTCTTTAAAAATTCGGATATGTGATAGAAATAGACTGAACACCAGTTTCACTGCTGGTGGATCAGGCTAAGGTAAAATTTGTGAGTTCTGCTCGAAAGAGCGACGTGCGAATTTTCGGCGAATGTCGTCTTCACAGTATAACCAGATTGCTTGGGGTTATATGGTCAAGTGAAGAAGCGCATACGGTGGATGCCTTGGCAGTCAGAGGCGATGAAAGACGTGGTAGCCTGCGAAAAGCTTTGGGGAGTCGGCAAACAGACTGTGATCCAGAGATCTCTGAATGGGGGAACCCAGCCAGCACAAGCTGGTTATCTTGTACTGAATACATAGGTGCAAGAGGCGAACCAGGGGAACTGAAACATCTAAGTACCCTGAGGAAAAGAAATCAACCGAGATTCCCTTAGTAGTGGCGAGCGAACGGGGACCAGCCCTTAAGTTGGTTTGAGATTAGTGGAACGCTCTGGAAAGTGCGGCCATAGTGGGTGATAGCCCCGTACACGAAAATCTCTTATCAATGAAATCGAGTAGGACGGAGCACGAGAAACTTTGTCTGAATATGGGGGGACCATCCTCCAAGGCTAAATACTACTGACTGACCGATAGTGAACTAGTACCGTGAGGGAAAGGCGAAAAGAACCCCGGAGAGGGGAGTGAAATAGATCCTGAAACCGTATGCGTACAAGCAGTGGGAGCCTACTTTGTTAGGTGACTGCGTACCTTTTGTATAATGGGTCAGCGACTTATATTCAGTGGCGAGCTTAACCGAATAGGGGAGGCGTAGCGAAAGCGAGTCTTAATAGGGCGTTTAGTCGCTGGGTATAGACCCGAAACCGGGCGATCTATCCATGGGCAGGTTGAAGGTTAGGTAACACTGACTGGAGGACCGAACCGACTACCGTTGAAAAGTTAGCGGATGACCTGTGGATCGGAGTGAAAGGCTAATCAAGCTCGGAGATAGCTGGTTCTCCTCGAAAGCTATTTAGGTAGCGCCTCATGTATCACTGTAGGGGGTAGAGCACTGTTTCGGCTAGGGGGTCATCCCGACTTACCAAACCGATGCAAACTCCGAATACCTACAAGTGCCGAGCATGGGAGACACACGGCGGGTGCTAACGTCCGTCGTGAAAAGGGAAACAACCCAGACCGTCAGCTAAGGTCCCAAAGTCATGGTTAAGTGGGAAACGATGTGGGAAGGCTTAGACAGCTAGGAGGTTGGCTTAGAAGCAGCCACCCTTTAAAGAAAGCGTAATAGCTCACTAGTCGAGTCGGCCTGCGCGGAAGATGTAACGGGGCTCAAACCATGCACCGAAGCTACGGGTATCACCTTTTGGTGATGCGGTAGAGGAGCGTTCTGTAAGCCTGTGAAGGTGAGTTGAGAAGCTTGCTGGAGGTATCAGAAGTGCGAATGCTGACATGAGTAACGACAATGCGAGTGAAAAACTCGCACGCCGAAAGACCAAGGTTTCCTGCGCAACGTTAATCGACGCAGGGTTAGTCGGTCCCTAAGGCGAGGCTGAAAAGCGTAGTCGATGGAAAACAGGTTAATATTCCTGTACTTCCAGTTATTGCGATGGAGGGACGGAGAAGGTTAGGCCAGCCTGGCGTTGGTTGTCCAGGTTTAAGGTGGTAGGCTGAAATCTTAGGCAAATCCGGGATTTCAAGGCCGAGAGCTGATGACGAGTTGCCTTTAGGCGACGAAGTGGTTGATACCATGCTTCCAAGAAAAGCTCCTAAGCTTCAGATAACTGGGAACCGTACCCCAAACCGACACAGGTGGTTAGGTAGAGAATACCAAGGCGCTTGAGAGAACTCGGGTGAAGGAACTAGGCAAAATGGCACCGTAACTTCGGGAGAAGGTGCGCCGGCGAGGGTTAAGGACTTGCTCCGTAAGCCCATGCCGGTCGAAGATACCAGGCCGCTGCGACTGTTTATTAAAAACACAGCACTCTGCAAACACGAAAGTGGACGTATAGGGTGTGACGCCTGCCCGGTGCCGGAAGGTTAATTGATGGGGTTAGCGCAAGCGAAGCTCTTGATCGAAGCCCCGGTAAACGGCGGCCGTAACTATAACGGTCCTAAGGTAGCGAAATTCCTTGTCGGGTAAGTTCCGACCTGCACGAATGGCGTAACGATGGCGGCGCTGTCTCCACCCGAGACTCAGTGAAATTGAAATCGCTGTGAAGATGCAGTGTATCCGCGGCTAGACGGAAAGACCCCGTGAACCTTTACTATAGCTTTGCACTGGACTTTGAATTTGCTTGTGTAGGATAGGTGGGAGGCTTTGAAGTGGGGACGCCAGTTCTCATGGAGCCATCCTTGAAATACCACCCTGGCAACTTTGAGGTTCTAACTCAGGTCCGTTATCCGGATCGAGGACAGTGTATGGTGGGTAGTTTGACTGGGGCGGTCTCCTCCCAAAGAGTAACGGAGGAGTACGAAGGTGCGCTCAGACCGGTCGGAAATCGGTCGTAGAGTATAAAGGCAAAAGCGCGCTTGACTGCGAGACACACACGTCGAGCAGGTACGAAAGTAGGTCTTAGTGATCCGGTGGTTCTGTATGGAAGGGCCATCGCTCAACGGATAAAAGGTACTCCGGGGATAACAGGCTGATACCGCCCAAGAGTTCATATCGACGGCGGTGTTTGGCACCTCGATGTCGGCTCATCACATCCTGGGGCTGAAGCCGGTCCCAAGGGTATGGCTGTTCGCCATTTAAAGTGGTACGCGAGCTGGGTTTAGAACGTCGTGAGACAGTTCGGTCCCTATCTGCCGTGGACGTTTGAGATTTGAGAGGGGCTGCTCCTAGTACGAGAGGACCGGAGTGGACGAACCTCTGGTGTTCCGGTTGTCACGCCAGTGGCATTGCCGGGTAGCTATGTTCGGAAGAGATAACCGCTGAAAGCATCTAAGCGGGAAACTTGCCTCAAGATGAGATCTCACTGGGATCTTGAATCCCCTAAAGGGCCGTCGAAGACTACGACGTTGATAGGTTGGGTGTGTAAGCGCTGTGAGGCGTTGAGCTAACCAATACTAATTGCCCGTGAGGCTTGACCATATAACACCCAAGCAATTTGCTGACGCAGATTGCGGTGGTGAAGATGATACGAACCGAAAGTTCGCAACGAACCACAAACATCACATATCCGAATTCGCTGGGCTGTCCATCTGGACATTCTGGCTACAGAATTTCTTGACGACCATAGAGCATTGGAACCACCTGATCCCATCCCGAACTCAGCAGTGAAACGATGCATCGCCGATGGTAGTGTGGGGTTTCCCCATGTGAGAGTAGGTCATCGTCAAGATTCATTTCGCAAAACCCCTATCTGCGCATGCAGGTAGGGGTTTTGTCTTTGTGGGCAAAAAAACTCAGCCCTGCCCGAACCCCTGTAGGAGCAGCCTTGTGCTGCGAAGAGGCCGGTAAGGCTAAAGATTATCTTCGGCTGCAATGGCCTCTTTGCAGCACAAGGCTGCTCCTACAGGGGTCTGTGGTAAGTCGCCGATCGCGACACAAGGCCGCTCCTGCAGGGTCTGTGGCAACAGGTCAGGATCATGAAATGTACGTCATCTATGCCTGATGAAACGTAGGGCAATGCTACGCTCGCGGAAATACTCAGCACGGATACCCACCATGGACATGAACTGGCACCAGGCCCTGCAAGAGAGCCTGCGATGGCTGGCAATCGCTTCGTTCATCACCCTTGTCTGCTTTACCGCTGCCGCGACACTGGCTGTACGTTGCACGCGCTGGGGCAGCCAGTTCTGGCAGCTTGCCGGGCCCTACTTCAGTTTCAGGCGCAGTTGGCGACCACTGCTGGTGTTTGCGCTGTTGCTGGTGTTGACGCTGTTCTCGGTGCGCCTCAACGTACTGTTCTCGTTCTGGTACAACGGCTTCTACAGTGCCTTGCAAGGCCTGGATCAATCCGCTTTCTGGTACATGCTCGGCGTCTTTGCCGTACTGGCCACCATCCATGTACTGCGTTCGCTGTTCACCTTCTATGTAACCCAGGCATTCAGCATTCGTTGGCGGGTCTGGCTCACCGAGCGTCTGACCCACGACTGGATGCATGGCGATGCCTACTACCGTGGTCAGTTTCTGGCCGAGCCGGTGGACAACCCTGACCAGCGTATCGAACTGGATGCCAATGCATTTGTCACCAACTCGGTCACCCTGGCCTTGGGTGCTGTCAGTGCACTGGTGTCGCTGGTGGCCTTCACCGGGATCCTCTGGTCGCTGTCGGCACCGCTGGCGGTTGCTGGTGTGGAAGTCCCCCGGGCGATGGTGTTTGCCGTGTACCTGTATGTCATCGTTGCCACCTGGATTGCCTTCCGCCTGGGGCGCCCGTTGATCCGTCTGAACTTCCTCAATGAAAAACTCACCGCCAATTTTCGCTATGCGCTGATGCGCCTGCGCGAGAATGCCGAGAACATTGCCTTCTACCAAGGCGCCTCGGTGGAGCGTGGCACGTTACTGGGCCGCTTTGGCGCCTTGATCGTCAATGCCTGGGCGCTGGTGTTCCGGAACCTGAAATTCAGTGGTTTCAACCTGGGTGTTAGCCAGGTTGCCGTGGTGTTCCCGTTTATACTCCAGGCGCCACGCTTCTTCAGCGGTGCGATCAAGTTGGGTGACGTGATGCAGACCGCCCAGGCCTTTGGCCAGGTGCAGGATTCATTGTCGTTCTTCCGCGAATCTTACGATGCGTTCGCTCAATACCGGGCCACCCTCGACCGTCTGACCGGTTTTCTTGATGCCAACCAGCAGGCGAGCGCCTTGCCGCGTGTCACCCTCGAGGCTCAGCAGCATGGGCTGGAAATCATTGATCTGCAGGTGCTGCGGCCAGACGGGCATGCCCTTGTCGCTGACCTTGGCCTGAGCCTGCACGCCGGTCAGGCATTGTTGATCAAGGGCCCGTCGGGCAGTGGTAAAACTACCCTGCTGCGAGCCCTGGCGGGCCTTTGGCCTTACGCTGAAGGTAAGGTCAGGCGCCCGCCAGGCCATCAGGCGTTGTTCCTGTCGCAGCGCCCCTACCTGCCGCTGGGCGACTTGCGGGCGGTCATCGCCTACCCGGCAGCCAGCAAGCCCGAGGACGAAGGACGTATGCAACAGGCCTTGCGCCAGGTCAACCTGGCTCATCTGGCGGAGCGGCTGGAGGTCAGTTGCGACTGGTCGCATATTCTCTCGGTGGGCGAGCAGCAGCGCCTGGCGTTCGCACGGGTGCTGTTCAACCGGCCTCAGGTAGTGTTCCTCGATGAGTCCACTTCGGCGATGGACGAAGGGCTCGAGCACGCCCTGTATTCGCTGCTGCGCACGGAAATGCCGGGTGCGCTGCTGGTCAGTGTTGGCCATCGCAGCACACTGGCGGGGTTCCATACTCACCGGCTGGAGGTGGATGGGCACGGGGGCTGGTCGTTGCTCAAGCAGGAGCCGGCGTTGGCCTAGTCCGGTATGCTCAACGTAACAGCATCACCCCCACCAGGGTGGTGCTGGCAAGCCCTGCGCCGACCAGGAAGGTTGCCTGGAACCCCGCACCATCCCACAACAACCCTGCCACCACGCTGGCCGTCAGCAGTGCCACCCCGGTCAGCAGGTTGAACAGGCCGAAGGCGGTCCCGCGCAGGTTGGCCGGTGCGCTGTCGGCAATCATGGCCGCGAAGATGCCTTGGGTGAAGCCCAGGTGCAGGCCCCAGGCGGCAACCCCCAAGGCCAGCCCCGCCCAGCCAGACAGCAGGGCCAGCAACAGGTCGGCGGCGATCAGCAGCCCCAGCCCCGTCATCAGCACGCCGCGGCGCCCCAGACGGTCCGACATTACCCCGGCAGGGTAGGCCGACACCGAGTAGGCCAGCGCCATCAGCACCAGCACCGCAGGCGCCCACATTGGCGCCAGGCCCATGTCCTGGGCGCGCAGTAGCAGGAAGGCCTCGCTGAAGCGGGCAAGGGTGAACAAGGTGGCCAGGCCGATCAGCCGCCAGTAGGCCGGGCCCAGGCGTACCCGTTCGTGCACCGCCAGCGGTGCGCGCACGGGCGGTGTCGTGGCAGGCGTTTCAGGTTCGTGCACGAAGGCGATGAGGATGTACACCGCCACCAACGCCGGGATCACCGACACCCAGAACACCCTCTGGAAGTGGCTCGCGGTCAGCCACATCAGCACGATCGCCAGCAATGGCCCGAGGAAAGCGCCAACCGTATCCAGCGCCTGACGCAGGCCAAAGGCGGCACCACGCAACTCGGGGGGCGTGACATCAGCCACCAACGCATCACGCGGCGCCCCACGTATGCCTTTGCCGACCCGGTCGACGAAACGTGCTGCGATCAGCCACTCCAGCCCGGAGGCCATGGGGAATACTGGCTTGGTCAGCGCGCCCAAGCCGTAGCCGAGCACGGTCAGCAGCTTGCGCTTGCCCAGCCGGTCGCTGAGCGCGCCGGAAAACACTTTGGTGATCGAGGCGGTTGCCTCGGCGATACCTTCGATAACGCCCACAGCAACCACCGAAGTGCCGAGCACGGTGACCATGTACAGTGGCAGCAGGGCGTGGATCATCTCCGAGGAAATGTCCATGAACATCGACACGAAGCCCAGCGCCCAGACACTGCGCGGGATCTTTGGCAAGGTTCGGCTGGCATTAACGGCGCCGCTTTCTTCATTGCTGCGCATCTGGGGTCTCGTCAGCGTTGCTACGTTCAAACTGTAGGAGCCCACGCGCAGGATGCAAACCGGAACCACGACCGGTCAGGCCAAGCTGCGCACCCGCCGCCAGACGGTGCTGCGGCTGACCCCCAGGCGCCGCGCGGCCTCGTCCATGTCGCCGTCGCAGCAAGCCAGCACCTGACGCGCATGGGCCGTTTCGGCTGCTTTGCCCAGGCTACGCAGGTTGTCGGTGGCGGCATGGGGCCGCTTCGCCGCTGCAGCCGCGCCGGCCTCGAAGAACTCCGGGAACAACGTGGCCAAGTCGACCTTGTCATCGTGGCCCTGCGGACTCAGGCACAAGGCCGCGCGCTCGGCGATGTTCTCCAGCTCACGCATGTTGCCCGGCCAAGGGTGGCGCAGCATCAATGGCAGAATGTGCTGCACGTGCTCGTCACTTGAAGGCGGCAAGCCCCTGGCTCGGCAGTGGCGCGCAAGCAGGGCATTGAACACCGGCACGATGTCTGCGATCCGCTCGCGTAGCGGCGGTACGGCCAGGCGCAGGATATTCAGGCGGTAATACAGGTCCTGGCGAAAGCGCTGGTCGGCGATGCGCGCGGGCAGGTCGCAATGGGTGGCGGCAATCACCCGGATATCCACTGCCTTCGGCTGGCAGGCGCCCAAACGCAGCACCTCGCGCTCCTGCAGCACCCGCAGCAGGCGGGTTTGCAGGGCCACCGGCATGTCACCTATTTCGTCGAGGAACAAGGTGCCGGTGTGCGCCAGCTCGATCAGGCCGGGCTTGCCGCCTTTGCGCGAACCGGTGAAGGCACCGTCCTCGTAGCCGAACAGTTCACTTTCAAGCAGCGACTCGGGCAGCGCCGCACAGTTGATCGCCACGAACGGCCCCTGTTGGCGCGGGCTGGCGTGGTGCATGCTTTGCGCCAGCAACTCCTTGCCGGTACCACTCTCGCCGGTGATCAGCACCGTGGCGTCGGCCTGTGCGTAGCGCTGAGCCAGGCTCAGGATGGCGCGAAATGCCGGCGCGTCACCGAGCAGTTGCTCGAAGCGATGGCGCGCCTTGAACGGGCGCGCATCGGGCTGTTCACGGCCGCGCCGTGGCAGGCGGTGTGTGGGGGGCTCACCAGCCTTGGCACTCAGGGTCACCAGGCTGTCGAATGTATGGCGCAGGCTTTCGGCATCCAGCGCCAGCACGCCTTGGGCACCCGCGGCGTCGGCCAACTGGCATACCGTTGGCGAGCCGATGATCACCTCGAAGCCATCCGCGACCAAGCGTTCGACCTGATCCCGGGCCTGCTCCAGGCTGGTGTAGGTGTGCTCGCGAATCTGCAGGGTGAACAGCGCCTGCATCGCCGCCAGTTCCGGGTACGGCTGGGCGAAACTGAGGATACCCACCCGGCTGGCCCGGTCGCGGGCCTGCACCAGGGCACGGATCAGGTCGAACTCGCCCAGGTGCAGGGTTCGCACCGAGGTAATCAGGTGATGTCGCAAGTAATCGGCGGCAGCCCCGGAACACAGAATGACGTCTGCCTGCTGGTGGCTTTCCAGCTTGCGCGCCAGTGGCAGCAGGTCGGCCAGGCTGGTTTCGATGACCTCTATACGGGCTTGTTGCCGGTAGTCGGCGCTTACTTGCTCGATCAGTTGCGCCATGCGGCTGGGAGCGGCGGGGCGATGCAGGTGGGTAACCAGCGCAACCACGCGGGGCAGGTAAGCGGTGACGGGCATACAGGCTCCTTGTCTACAGCAATTGGGGCATTACAGAGGGTTTACCAGGTGCCCGCCATCCACGGCCACGATGCTGCCGGTCATGAATGCGCCGGCATCACTGGCCAGCAACAGCAAAGGGCCGTCCAGTTCGTGCAGTTGCCCCAGGCGGCGCATCGGCACGTGGTTTTTGATGTAACCCTGACCGTCCTCGCTGTCGAAGTAGTCTTCGTTCATCTCGGTCCTGAAGTAGCCTGGGGCAATGGCATTGACGCGGATCCGGTAGCGGGCCAGCTCCAGTGCCATGGCCTTGGTCAGTTGCACCACGGCGGCCTTGGCCGTGCAGTAGTGGCTCAGGCCGCTGCCGACCCGCAGGCCGAGGATCGAGGCGATGTTGACGATGCTGCCTGGCTGCCCGGCCTTGACCAGGCGCTGGGCTGCGCACTGGGCAACATGAAACACACCGTCGAGGTTGGTCGAGAGCATGCGTTGCCAGTCCTGCTCCCTCATATCGAGAAAGCGCCCGGGGTCGCCGATACCGGCATTGTTGATGATCACGTCGACCACGCCAAAGCGTGCCTCGGCTTGGTCGAAGGCCTGCTCGACGCTGTCGCGGCGGGTCACGTCCAGTGCCACGGCAAGTGCTTCACCGCCGTTGGCCTGCAGTGCGTCGGCCAGCGCCTGCAGGCGCTCGACCCTGCGCGCTGCCAGCACCACCCGGGCGCCAGCAGCCTGGGCCAGGCGTGCGAAATGCGCGCCCAGGCCGCTGGAGGCCCCGGTGACCAGCACGGTCTTGCCAGTCAAGGAAAATGTGTTTGCAAGCATGCTGTCGGCCCTTGGTCAAAGTACTTCGAACAGGCCGGCGGCACCCATGCCACCGCCCACGCACATGGTCACAACCACGAACCGCTCCCCGCGCCGTTTGCCTTCGAGCAAGGCATGCCCGACCATCCGCGCACCGCTCATGCCATAGGGATGGCCGATGGCGATGGCGCCGCCGTTGACGTTCAGCCGCGCGGGGTCGATACCCAGCTTGTCGCGGCAATACAGCACCTGGCAGGCGAACGCTTCGTTGAGTTCCCACAGGCCGATGTCGCCCACCTTCAGCCCATGCTGCTTGAGCAGGCGCGGCACGGCGTATACCGGGCCAATGCCCATCTCTTCCGGGGCCAGGCCGGCCACCGCGATGCCCCGGTAAAGGCCCAGCGGCTCAAGGTTGCGCTGCTCGGCCAGGCGCGCGTTCATCAGTACGCAGGCGCTGGCACCGTCGGACAGCTGGCTGGCATTGCCGGCGGTGATGCAGCCGCCTTCGAGCACGGGTTTCAAGCCGGTCAGGTCCTCCAGGCGTGTCTGCGGGCGGTTGCCTTCGTCCTGCGTCAGGGTCACCTCGCGGTAACTGACCTCGCCGGTCTGCTTGTCTTTGATCAACTGCTGCGCTGTCACGGGCACGATTTCGGTCTCGAACAACCCGTTGCGCTGGGCGGCGGCGGTGCGCAGCTGTGACTGTAGGGCGTAGGCGTCCTGGGCGTCGCGGCTGATGCCATAGCGCTTGGCCACGTGCTCGGCAGTCTGCAGCATCGGCATGTAGGCATGTGGGACACGTTGAATCACGCGGCTGTCCTGCTCGGCCAATGCCCATTCCAGGTTACGCGCCTGTACCGCGCTGATGTTTTCCTGGCCGGCGCCGACGGTCACCTGCATGCCATCGACCATGATCTGTTTGGCGGCGGTGGCGATTGCCATCAGCCCGGAGGCGCACTGGCGGTCCAGGGTCTGGCCGCTGACCGACACCGGCAGGCCGGCAGCCAGCGCGCTCATGCGGCCCAGGTTCCAGCCAGCGGTGCCGGAGGGCATCGCGGTACCCATTACCAGGTCTTCGATTTCATCACCGGCGATGCTGGCGCGGACCACCGCCGCCTGGATGGCCTGCGCGGCCAGGCTCGGCGAGCGGGTGTTGTTCAGCGCGCCGCGAAAGGCCTTGCCGATCGGGGTACGGGCGGTGGAGAGAATGACGGCTTCTTTCATGTCCGGGGTTCCTTGATGAACAGGGGAGAACGGCTCATAGGCTGGCCGTGCGCAACTTCGCACTGGAAGCCAGGCGCCGCAGCAACGGGGCTGGCTGTAGCCACATGTGGCCATAGGCGCCGAGCGCTTCGCGCTGTTGCTCGATGCCCGCCAGCACGTTGTCCAGGCCCAGCTCGCGGGCATAGTGCAGTGGGCCCCCACGCCAGGCCGGGAAGCCGTAGCCGTTGGTCCACACCAGGTCGATGTCGCCACTGCGCAGGGCAATGCCTTCATCAAGCACCTGCAGGCCCTCGTTGATCAGCATGAACAGGCAGCGGTCGTGGATTTCGGCGTCGCTGATGGTGCGCCGGGTGATGCCCAGCCTGGCCGCCAGTTGCGCCGCAATCTGCTCCACTTCCGGGTCTTCGATGCGTTCGCGGCCTTCGTAGCGGTAGAACCCGCGCCCGCTCTTCTGGCCGTAGCGGCCCAGGCTGTAGAGTTCGTCGGCCAGGCGGAAGTAGCTCGGGTCGTGGGCGATTTCACTGCGCCGTGCCTGGCGCACCAGGTAGCCGACATCAATGCCGGCCAGGTCGTACATGGCGAACACGCCCATGGCCAGGCCCAGGCCGGTGAGGACCTTGTCCACCTGGGCTGGCGAGGCGCCTTCAAGCACCAGGCGGTGGGCTTCGCGGGCATAGGGTTCGAGCATGCGGTTGCCGATGAAGCCAAAGCACACGCCCGACACCACCGGCAATTTGCCGATGCGCTTGGCGACCTGCAACGTGGTGGCCAGCACGTCGGGCGCCGTCAGCCGGCCGCGCACCACTTCGAGCAGGCGCATGACGTTCGCCGGGCTGAAGAAATGCAGGCCGACCACGTCCTGCGGTCGGCGGGTACAGGCGGCGATGCGGTCGACGTCAAGGGTCGAGGTGTTGCTGGCGAGAATCGCGCCCGCCTTGCACACCCGGTCCAGGGTGCGGAACACCTGCTGCTTGATCGACAGGTCCTCGAACACCGCCTCGATCACCAGGTCGGCGTCGGCCAGGTCGGCGTAGTCGAGGGTGCCTTGCAGCAGGTTCATACGTTGATCGAGCTGCTCGGCGCCAAGCTTGCCGCGCTTGATGCTGCCTTCGTAGGTCTTGCGGATCTGCGCCAGGCCCCGGTCCAGCGCTTCGGGCTTGAGCTCCAGCAGGCGTACCGGGATACCGGCGTTGATAAAGTTCATGGCGATGCCGGCGCCCATGGTGCCGGCGCCGATCACCGCTACCCGGTCAATGCCGCGCAGCGCCGTGCTGGCGTCGATGCCGGGTACGCGCAGCGCCTCGCGCTCGGCGAAGAACTGGTGGCGCAGGGCGGTGGCCTGTGGGTCTTGCAGGGCTTCGCGGAACAGTACCTGCTCGCGGGCCAGGCCCTCGGCCAGGGGCATCTCGCAGGCGGCGCGGACCGCGGCGAGCACGCGCAGGGGCGCAGTCTGGCCGGGCTTGCGGGCGATCAGCTGTGCCTCGCGGCTGGCGAAGAAGTCGCTTTCCAGGCCGTCGGCCAAAGGTGTTGCAGGGGCGCTTGGCAGGGCCGGTTGGGCCAGTTGCTCGCGAGCCAAAGTGCAGGCTGCTTCGAGTAAGTCCTGCCGGCTTTCGACCAGGCGATCGATCAGACCCAGGGCAAGGCCCTGGCGGGCATCGATCGGGTCGCCGCTGAGCATCATCTCCAACGCCGGGGCCACGCCGATAAGGCGCGGCAGGCGCTGGGTGCCGCCAGCACCGGGCAGCAGGCCCAGGCGGACTTCGGGAAGCCCCAGGCGTGCGGTGGCGGTAGCCAGACGATGGCTGCAAGCCAGGGCCAGTTCCAGGCCGCCGCCCAGGGCCACCCCGTCGATGGCGGCAATCAGGGGTTTTTCGATGCGGGTCAGGGCATCGAGGAGTTCGGGCAGTGCCGGCGCCTCCCAGGTGCGTGGGCTGCCGAACTCGCTGATGTCGGCACCGGCACTGAACGGCAGTTGCTCACCGTGCAGGATAATGGCCTGCACTTCGGGGTCAGCAGCGGCCCGGCTGCAGGCCTGCATCAGTGCCTGGCGCAAGTCATGGCCAAGGGCGTTGACCGGCGCGTGGCGCAGGCCGATCAGGGCCAGTTGGTTTTCGCGGCGATAGTCGATGAGTTGCATGGGGTAACCTTCCTGTTAGTGGGCCGTGGGCGCACGCCCGACCCGGTGGGAGCGGGCTCGCCCGCGAACACCGGCGAAGCCGGTGCCATGCACCGCGGTGTTTTCTTCGCGGGCAAGCCCGCTCCCACAGGGTAAAGCGCCGCTTGCCGGGGTTTTGACCGGCGCGCTGGTATCAGCGGGCGAATGCGGCCTCGCTGATGTCCATCAGGTTGTTGCTACCGGTGCGAATCAGCGTTTCGTGCAGGTTGGCGCGTGGCAGCAGGCGTTGCAGGTAGAAGCGTGCGGTCTCGCGCTTGCCTTGGTAGAAGGCCGCCTCGTCGCTGCCGGCAGCCAGTGCCCGTTCGGCCACGCACGCAGCGCGCAGCCAGAGGTAGCCGAGCAGGGTGTAACCGCTGAGCATCAGGTAGTCGTAGGCGCTGGCGCCGATCAGGTTGGCATCGCCTGCGCTGGCGTCACTCAGCCAGGCACTGACTTCGCGCCAGGCAATCACTTGCTTGAGCAGGGCCTGGGCCAGGTGGGTCGGGGCACTTGTGCTCTGGGTGAAGTCTTCGATTTCACCGAGCAGTTCGCCCAGGGCTTCGCCACCATCGGCGAGCACCTTGCGGGTCAGCAGGTCGAGGCCCTGGATGGTGTTGGTGCCTTCGTAGATCGCGGTGATGCGCACGTCGCGTGCAATCTGCTCCATGCCCCACTCGCGGATGTAGCCGTGGCCACCGAATACCTGAATACCCAGTTGCGCGGCCTCGTTGCCGGTTTCGGTGAGGAAGCCTTTGGCAATCGGCGTGAGCAGCGCGAGGCGGCGTGCCGCCGCCTCGCGCACGCCGGCGCTGGCGCCGTGGTGCAACTGGTCGACGCCCTTGGCGCAGGTGTAGGCAAGCATGCGGCCACCTTCGGCATAGGCTTTTTGGGTCAGCAGCATGCGCCGTACATCGGCATGGCCGATGATCGGGTCGGCTGGCTGGTCACTGCGCAGGCGGGGTGTGGCGCGCATCTGCACGCGGTCCCGGGCATAGGCCAAGGCACCCTGGAACGACGCTTCGGCGTGGGCCTGGGCCTGCTGGGACACCGCCAGGCGCGACTCGTTGATGTAGGTGAACATGGCGTTCAGGCCACGGTTGGCCTCGCCCAGCAGGTAGCCTGTGGCGCTGTCGAAGTTGAGCACGCAGGTAGCGTTGCCGTGGATGCCCATCTTGTGTTCGATGGAGCCGCAGCTCACACCGTTGGGCGCGCCAAGCTGGCCTTGGGCATCGACCTGGATCTTCGGCACGGCGAACAGCGAAATGCCTTTGACCCCCGCCGGCGCGCCTTCGATGCGCGCCAGCACCAGGTGGATAATATTTTCGGTCATGTCGTGCTCACCGGCGGAGATGAACATCTTGCTGCCGCTGACCTGGTAGGTGCCGTCGGCTTGAGGCTTGGCGCTGGTACGCAGCAGGCCGAGGTCCGAACCACAGTGGGCTTCGGTCAGGCACATGGTGCCGCCCCAGCGGCCGGCGATCATCGGTGGCAGCAAGCGCTGCTGCAGGGCTTCGTCAGCGTGCTCGCTGAGGGTGCTGATGGCGCCTCCGGCGAGGTTGCCGTACATGCCCCAGGCGTGGTTGACGCTGCACACCATCTCGTAGTTGACGAACCCCAGCGACGGCGGCAGGCCCTGGCCACCGAAGGCCGGGTTCTTGTCCAGGCCCAGCCAGCCGTTGTCGGCGAAGCGTTTGTAGGCATCGGCAAAGCCGGGCGGGGTGGTGACCTTGCCGTCCTGCCACTGGCAGCCGTGCTGGTCGCCCACGGCGTTGAGCGGGGCCAGCTGCTGTTCGGCGAATTTGGCACCTTCTTCGACGATGGCGGCGAAGGTAGCCGCGTCCGGGGCTTCACAGCCAGTCAGTTGTTGGTAGTGGCGGCTCAGGCCGAGCAGCTCCTGGGCAACAAAGGTGATATCGCGCAATGGGGCGGTGTAGCTGGGCATGCCGAACTCCTGGCTGGGTGGACTCGGCATGTTGTAACAGGCAGGCCCGGACACCGCGTCCACCCCCCGGGTGGAATGGCGGGTGGAATCGCGGCGAGGGCCAGGTGGAGGTCAGCCCAGCAGTTGCAGTTCGCGCGCCGAACACAGGGCGCTGTCGCGGTCGGCCACGTCGAGCTTGCGGAACAGGTTGTTGATGTGGGTCTTGACCGTGCTAAGGCTGATGAACATCGCCTCGGCGATCTGCCCGTTGCTCTGCCCGCGGGCCATGCGCTGCAACACTTCCAGCTCACGGCGCGAGAGCGGCACGATCAGGGCGCTTTCCACGTTTTCCTTGTTTGCCAGCAATGGCCGGAACAGGGCATTCAGGTGCTCGCGCAAGGGCGCTGGGGCCTGCAGGCCCAGGCGTTGGCGCACCTGGGGCAGCAGCAGTTGGCGCAGGGCCTCCAGGCAGACGTCACCTTCATACTGCAGCAGTTGGCCGAAGCCGTAGGTGCAGGCCAGTTGCAGCGCCTGTTCGAGGCTGAGCAGGGCGTCGTCGCGGGCACCACGGTCCTGTAGCAGGGCAGCGTGGAGCAGCAGTGCGTCGACCAGCAGGCGGCGGTTGCCTTGGGCCTGCGCTTGAGCCTGCAAGCTCTGCTGGATCTGCCAGGCCTTGTCGCGCTGGCCGAGGTGGCGTTGCACCCAGGCATAGGCAAGCCACTCTTCCGGTAAGAGTTGCTCGCCATATTGGCGCCGGCACCAGTGCCATTGGTCGAGCCAGTCGGGCAGGTAGTCCTGGTCATTGTCGCGCAAGGCCAGGCGCGCGAGCCAGGCGCCGGCCTGGCGGTAGAGGGTAAGCAAACGGTTTTGGCGGGCCAGCCGGCGTACCTCTGCCCAGCGTGCCCTGGCCTGGCCGGTCTCGCCCAGCGCCCAGTGCAGGCATGCCTGGTGGTGAAACACCCAGGGCAGCGCAGCGCTGTGGGGGAAGCCCAGTGCCAGCACCTCGGCCTGGGCCAGGGCTTGGCGTGCCTGGGCCAGGCGGTTGGCTTGCAGCAGTGCCAGGCCTTTGCCCAGGTGGCGGAACAGTTCATAGAAGCGCCCCGAACTGCCGGCGGCAGGCAGCTCGGCCATGCCTTGCAGGCGCGCCCAGGCAGCATCGTTGGCACCCTGGGCCAGTTCGATCTGCGCCAGCAACAGTTGCAGCAGGTTGGTATAGCCGCTCAGGCCAAAGCCCTGCAGCTCGCGTAGGGCGCGGCTGCCTTCGGTGTGGGCCTGCTCCAGTTGGCCGAGCGCCGCCAGGCAGTTGGCGCGGTCGAAATACAGCACCGAGCGCGCTGCGTTGTGCTGGGGAAACCGCTGCAGTGCCCGCGCCGCGAGGGCCAGGGCGTGCCCCAGGTTGCCGCCCAGGTAGGCCAGGCGGCTGCGCAAGAACATTACCGTCTGCTGCACCCGCTCGGGGTGGCGCGGCACTGCCTGGCGGCGCTGCAAGGCGTGTAGCTGGTGCAGGCACTGGCAGGCCTGGGCGATATCGTTGGTGACCATCACCGTGGAGGCCTCGGTCACCGCCAAGGTGAAGCTGTCGTTGCCAGCGTGGCCAGCGACCTCGTCGAGCACATCGACCAGGGTGTTGACCTTGCCCTCGCGCAGCAGCTCGAAACCGTGCCGGTCGACGATGTTGAGCACGGCATCCAGGTCGCGTGCCCGGCCGAACTGGTAGATCGCCTCGGTGTAGCGGCGCTGGGCTAGCAGCCAGCTGGCAGCCTGGCGGTGCAGCTGGCGCAGGCGTTGGGGGTCGCGTTGTTCCAGGCGTTGGTAGAGGCTGTTGCGCAGGGCAGGGTGGTAGCGGTACTCGGCGTGGCTGCCCTGGGGGACTTCGATGATCAGGTCCAGGCGCTGCAGCTGGCGCAGCGCGGCGGGCACGTCGGCATCGGCGGCCAGTTCGCTGGCAAGGCCTGCATCAAACACCTGGGCCACGGCGGTGTGTTCCAGAAATATCCGCAACGGCACGGGCAAGCGCTGCAGCCGTTCTTCCTCAAGAAACTGCCGGGCATGGGCATAGGCCTGGCGGGTGATCGGGCGCAGGTCAGCGGGGGCCTGGCCGGTGCTGTGCAGCGCCTCGCGGTAGGCCTCGAACCAGAACAGCACACCGCTAAGCCAGCCTTCGCTGCCGGCGCGCAGCTGGTACAGCGCATCGCTGCCCAGGTTGACGTCCCGGGCCTGTGCCAACTGGCGCGTCTCTTCGCTGTCCAGGGCCAGGTCACGGGCGCCCAGCACAATCAACCGACCCTCGCGGCGCAAGTGGGCCAGCGGCAGCGGGGGCGGTCCTTCGCTGGCGGCGACCAGGCGCAGCGCAGGCGGCGGGTCATGCAGCAGCGTGTCCAGGTACTGCCAGGCGGGCGCGGCGTTGAGCAGGTGCAGGTCGTCGAGCAGCAGCGTCAGCGGCGCCTGGCGGGCCTCCAGGTCGGCCAGAATCAGGCTCCACAGGTGCTCGGCCTGCGGTGTATCGCGTTGTTGCGCAGGCAGTTGCAGCGCAGCGTGCAGGTGCAGCAGCAGGGCCAGTGGCTGGTTCTCGGCGCGGGTCAGGCGCAGCCATGCCCAAGGCCCGGCCAGGCTGCGGGTGAACTGGCCAAGCAGTGTGCTCTTGCCATAGCCCAGCGGTGCTTGCAGGAGCACGACGCTGCCTTCGTCCAGGGCGTTGGCCAACTGGTCGAGCAGCCGCGCTCGCACCACCCCCCTGGTCGGCTCGGCGGGCGGGCGAAGCTGGTTCGGTTTGAGCGCGGGAAGATGCATGGCTAGCAGGTTCCATCGGTTTGGCCAGACATCCTAGCCGAGCGCACGCCCGGCGCGGGGAAATTCTGCTGGGGGAGGGCAGTGGCTTGCTGTGCAGAATTGAACGGCGGTTTCAGCTGTGCAATGGCGCTGTTCAAGTCTGATTTGAATGGCGTTGAGTGCGCTGAAAAATTAGATACAACTTATTGATTTTTAAGCGAATATTTAATTCATAGGAAGCTGGCAACCATCTTGCTTAGAGCCACGGCACTCGTGAACAGTGAGTTGGACCGACCATGCCAAGCAGTCATTTAGCGCAGCAATCCAGTGCTCGCATCGACGTCGCAGACGCCCATGAGGTGCTGTCTGCCTATTTACAGGAGCGCCTTCACGGCCAGCCGGTGCGCATTACCCATAGCGAGCGATTGTCGGGTGGCGCCATCCAGGAGAACTGGTTGATCAAGGCCGAGGTTGCCGGTGTGCCGCAACGTTGGGTACTGCGTACCGATGCGGCTTCCGCCGTGGCCGCCAGCATGAGCCGCGCGCAGGAGTTCGCCGTGCTCAGCGCCGCTCACCAAGTGGGTGTGAAGGTGCCCGAGCCACTGTGGCTGTGCCAGATGCCACAAGTGATCGGGCGCGATTTCTTCATCATGCAGGCCCTGGCCGGCCACGCTGGCGGCCACCACTTGACCAGTAGCCAAGGCGCCCCCAAGGGCGACCCGGGGCTGTGCCGGGCGCTTGGGGCCAACCTCGCACGCTTGCACCAGCTGCGCCCGCCGCAAGCGGCGCTGGCGTTCCTGCCTGCACCGGTGGCCGATGCCGTGCAGGCCAGCGTCGACCAGTACCGCCTGTTCCTCGATGCCTTGCCGGGTAGCCACCCGATCATCGAATGGGGCCTGCGCTGGTGCGAGCTGAACAAGCCTGCCCCCCTTGCCACTTGCCTGATCCACCGCGACTACCGCACAGGCAACTACATGGTCGAGGAAGGTGAGCTCTGCGGCGTGCTGGACTGGGAATTTGCCGGTTGGGGCGACCCCCGCGAAGACCTGGGCTGGTTCACCGCACGCTGCTGGCGGTTTGCCCGGCCGGACCTGGCGGCGGGCGGCATCGGCCGCCTGGACGACCTGCTCGCCGGCTACCGCAGCGTCTCGCCACTCGACCTGGACAGCGAAACGCTGCGTTTCTGGCAGGTCATGGCCCACCTGCGCTGGGCGGTGATCGCCCTGCAGCAGGCCGAACGCCATGCCTCAGGCCAGCAACGCTCGCTGGAATTGGCGCTGACCGGGCGCATGGTCAGCGAGCTCGAACAGGAACTGCTGTTGCTCACCCAAGGAGGCCGCGCATGAACCCGCCCGATGCCCAGGACTTGCTGCTGACGGCGCGTGACGCCCTGCTCAGACAGTTGTTGCCCGCATTGCCGGCACACTTGCACTACGAGGCGCGGATGGTGGCCAGCGCCTTGCTGATCGCCAGCCGCGAGGCTGCCCAGGGTGCAGCCTGTGCCGACATCGAACGCCAGGCCATGGCCGGGTTGGTGCAAGGCCAGGCGTCGCTCGAGCAAGCCCGCAGCGAACTCGCCCAGCGTATTCGCTTGGGTGCCTTCGACCAGGCCGGCGAGCCCCGCGCCCACCTGCTGGCGGCACTGCGCACCATCAACCGTGCACAACTGAGCATCACCAACCCCAAGGTATTGGCCCATGACTGAACAGCCTGCCCAGCCGGTGCGCCGCCGCCGCTGCTACCTGGTCCGCCATGGCCATGTCGACTACTTCGACACCAGCGGCCGTCCCCTCGACCCGCGCAGCGTGGCGTTGTCGGCCAACGGCGTAGCCCAGGCCCAGGCGCTGGGGCAGGTGCTGGCGCACACGCCATTCGACCGCGCCGTGTGCTCAGACTACCCGCGCACCCGGCAAACCCTCGACCAGCTCCTGGGCGGCCGCGTCCAGCCTGTGGAAGAGCACGCCGGGTTTCGTGAGATCCGTGCCGGCCGCTTGCGGGAAATCCCCCGTGAATACCTGCACCGTGAAGTGGCCCAGGCCTACCAGCTCGCCGATCACCCCGACGCAGCCTTCTTGCGCGGTGAGCCTTGGGCCGCGTTCCAGCAACGCGTGCTGGGCAGCTTCCAGCAGTTGCTGGAAGCACCTGACTGGAACGCGCTGCTGCTGGTCAGCCACGATGCGGTCAACCGCATTCTTCTGGCCTGGGCCTGCGGCGCCGGCCTTGGTGCCTTGGCTGCCTTCGAGCAAGACCCGGCCTGCCTGAACATCGTCGACATCGACATGGCGGGCCCGCAGGCGCTGCGTGCCTACATCCGCACCCTCAACTACTCAGCCTACGACCCTGCCAAGGCAACGATCGACCAGACCGTCATGGAGCATGTGCACGCCTCCATCGACCCACGTCGCCTGCTCGCCTGACCCTGATGACCCTGCTAAGGAATACCGCCATGCATTTCGCCCTGTCTGCCGAGTTGACTGCCCTGCAAGCCAAAGTACGGCAGTTCGTCGCTGACGTCGTCATCCCCCTGGAGCGCGACCGGCGCCAGACCCCCCACGGTCCGTCGCCCGAGCTGCGCCAGGTGCTGATCGAGCGCGCCCGTGAACACGGCCTGCTGACTCCGCATGCCTCGCGTGAGATGGGCGGGCTGGGACTGAGCCACATCGAGAAGGCGATCATCTTTGAAGAGGCCGGCTATTCGCCGCTTGGGCCGGTAGCCCTGAACATCCATGCCCCCGACGAAGGCAACATACACCTGATGGAACAAGTGGCAACGCCTGCGCAAAAAGACCGCTGGCTCAAGCCGCTGGTGCAGGGCCGGATCCGCTCCTGCTTCGCCATGACCGAGCCAAGCCCGGGCGCCGGCTCCGATCCTTCGATGCTCACCACCCGGGCCGTACGCGACGGCGACGACTACATCATCAACGGCCAGAAGTGGTTCATCACCGGTGCCGAAGGCGCGCAAGTGGCAATCATCATGGCGCGCATGGAAGACGGCAGCGCGACCATGTTCCTCACCGACACCGACCGCCCCGGTTTCATCCTCGAGCGCATGATGGACTCGCTCGACAGCTGTTTCGCCGGCGGCCACGCGGTGCTGCGCTTCGACAACCTGCGCATTCCCGCCAGCGATGTGCTGGGCGAAGTGGGCAAAGGTTTCCGTTACGCCCAGGTGCGCCTGGCCCCGGCGCGCCTGACTCATTGCATGCGCTGGCTCGGCCAGGCCCGTCGTGCCCATGACGAAGCCTGCCGCTACGCCAACCACCGGGTATCGTTCGGCAAGCCGCTGGGCGAGCATCAGGGCGTAGGCTTCATGCTCGCCGACAACGATATGGACCTGCACACCACGCGCCTGTCGATCTGGCACTGCGCCTGGGTACTGGACCAGGGCGAGCGCGGCAACTTCGAGTCGAGCATGGCCAAGGTGCTCAGCTCCGAGGCCATCTGGCGGGTGATCGACCGTTGTGTGCAGGTGCTCGGCGGGCAGGGCGTTACCGGCGAGTCGATCGTCGAGCGGATTTTCCGCGATGCGCGCAGTTTCCGCATCTATGACGGCCCCAACGAAGTGCACCGCATGAGCCTGGCGAAGAAGATCCTCGCCCGTACCGCGCCGGGGGTGGCCGGATGAACCTGGACAGCTATCGCAACCAGGTGGTGATGATCACCGGCGCCGCCAGCGGTTTTGGCGCATTGTTGGCCGAGCGCCTGGCCGGGTTGGGCGCCCACCTGGTGCTCGGCGACCGCAACGTGACGGGCCTGGAGCGGGTGGCCGGCACCGTGCGCGAGGCCGGCGCCACAGTGCTGGCGGTGCCGTGCGACGTGACCCGTGAGGTGCAGGTCAAGGCGCTGGTGGACGCGGCCATGGCCACCTTCGGCCGCCTCGATGTGGGGGTGAACAACGCCGGGATACTTACGCCGATGAAGCGCTTCGTCGACACCACCGAAGAAGAGCTGGACCGCAGCCACGCGGTCAACACCAAGGGCGTCTTCTTCTGCATGCAACAACAGCTGCGCCAGATGTTGCCGCAAGGCGGCGGGGTGATCCTCAACATCGCCTCCATGGCCGGGCTCGGCGGTGCGCCCAAGCTGGCCGCCTATGCGGCGGCCAAGCATGCGGTGGTCGGGCTGACCCGAACCGCAGCGGTCGAGTACGCCCGCCGAGGCATCCGCGTCAATGCGCTGTGCCCGTTCTACAGCGCCACGCCCATGGTTACCGGGAGCGATGTGGGCGAGGAACAGGCGTTTCTCGCCCAGGGCTCGCCGATGAAGCGCCTGGGTACCCCCGACGAAATCGTGGCGGCCATGCTGATGCTGTGCGCCCGTGAAAACAGCTACATGACCGGCCAGGCGATCGCCGTGGATGGCGGTATTTCGGCGTTCTGAGCCATGCCAGCCGCGCCCCGGCACTGAAACCGGGGGCGCTGTCATGAACTGAAAAACCGTTGTCGTCCGATGATAAGCGGCGTATTGCGCAACGGCCTAAATTGCCCTTCAAGACGCATGTTGCTGTTCAACAAAAACTACAAGAAGGGAGATTGGCATGGCCAAAGCGGTACGTTTCTACGAAACCGGAGGGCCTGAGGTCCTGCGCTACGAAGACGTCGAAGTCGGCGAACCGGGCCCTGGGCAGGTGCGCCTGCGGCACGTGGCGGTCGGCTTGAACTACGCCGACACCTATTTCCGCAACGGCACCTACCCGATCCCGCTGGCCAACGGCATGGGCGTGGAAGCGTCCGGCGTGGTCCAGGCGGTGGGCGAGGGTGTCAGCGACGTAGCGGTCGGCGACCGGGTGACCTACACCGGCTTCATGAATACCCTCGGCGCCTACAGCACCGAGCGCCTGATCCCTGCCGCGCCGCTGATCAAGCTGCCGGAAACCATCGCGTTCGAAACGGCCGCGGCCATGACCATGCGCGGCCTCACGGCCTCGTACCTGATGCGTCGCCTGTACGACTTCAAACCGGGTGACAGCATCCTGCTGCACGCCGCTGCGGGTGGTGTCGGGTTGATCGTCTCGCAGTGGGCCAAGCTGCTGGGGCTGACCGTGATCGGTACCGTGTCCACCGACGCCAAGGCCGAATTGGCGCGTGCCCATGGTTGCGACCACACCATCAACTACAGCCACGAAGACGTGGCCAAGCGCGTGCGCGAGCTGACCGATGGGGTTGGCGTCAACGTGGTGTTCGACAGCGTCGGGCGCACTACCTTCATGGGCTCGCTGGACTCGCTCAAGCGCCGTGGCCTGATGGTCTGCGTGGGCACCGCTTCTGGCACCATCGAACCGTTCGACCCGCAGATCCTGGCGATGAAGGGCTCGTTGTTCCTGACCCGCCCGGCACTGGCCGACTATATCGCCGACCCGGCTGAGAAAGCCGCCCTGGCAGGCGAGCTGTTCGGCCATGTGGCCAGTGGCCGCATCAAGATCGAGATCAACCAGCACTACGCCTTGCAGGACGCAGTTCAGGCGCACCGTGATCTGGAGTCGCGCAAGACCACCGGTTCGTCGATCTTCGTCATCTGAGGAGGGCACTGCCATGCAAGTCGAACAATTGACCTGCGCCATCGGTGCTGAACTGCTTGGCGTCAGGCTGGCCGATGCGATTCATGATGACGGCCTGTTTGCAGAGGTCCGTGCCCAGTTGCTCAAGCACCGGGTGCTGTTCCTGCGCGACCAGGACATCAGCCGCGCCGACCACGTGGCGTTCGCCCGCCGCTTTGGCGAGCTGGAGGACCACCCCGTGGTCGGCAGCGACCCGGACCACCCCGGCCTGGTGCGGATCTACAAATCGCCGGAAACGCCGGTAGACCGCTATGAAAATGCCTGGCACACCGATGCCACCTGGCGTGAAGCACCGCCGATGGGGTGCGTGCTGCGCTGCGTGGAAAGCCCTGCGGTGGGCGGCGACACCCTGTGGACCAACATGGTGCTGGCCTACGACAACCTGCCTACCGAGATCAAGTCGCGCATCGAGGGCCTGCGTGCCCGGCACAGCATCGAGGCCAGCTTCGGCGCCGCCATGCCGATCGAAAAGCGCCTTGCCCTCAAGGCCCTCTTTCCCGATGCCGAGCATCCGGTGGTGCGTACCCACCCGGAAACCGGCGAGAAGGTGCTGTTCGTCAACGCCTTCGCCACCCATTTCAGCAACTACCACACCCCCGAGCGCGTGCGTTTCGGCCAGGACGCCAACCCCGGCGCGGGCGAATTGCTGCGCTACCTGATCAGCCAGGCCTACATCCCCGAGTACCAGGTGCGCTGGCGCTGGAAGCCCAACAGCATTGCCATCTGGGACAACCGCAGTACCCAGCATTACGCCGTCATGGATTACCCCGCCTGCCACCGCAAGATGGAGCGCGCCGGGATCATGGGGGATGCGACTTTCTGACCCGCCAGACACGTTGGGGCCGCAATGCGGCCCCAATCGCTACGCGATAGCCTGTAAGCAATAACAACAATAAAACTCAGATATCCGAGGAGGCAGCATGGCCACCTATCACGCCAGTGCGGCAGAACCAGGCACTGATACTTCGCTCGGCATTCCACGGCGCTACGCCTGGATCGTTTTCGCCCTGACCTTCGGCCTGCTGATTTCCGACTACATGTCGCGGCAAGTGCTCAACGCCGTATTCCCGCTGCTCAAGCAGGAATGGCAGCTCAGCGACAGCCAGCTGGGGCTGCTCAGCGGCATCGTCGCGCTGATGGTCGGTTTGCTGACCTTCCCCCTGTCGTTGCTGGCCGACCGCATTGGCCGGATCAAGAGCCTGACGTTCATGGCCGTGATGTGGAGCCTGGCGACCTTGGGTTGCGCCCTGGCGGAAAACTACCAGCAGATGTTCATCGCACGCTTTCTGGTTGGTGTCGGCGAGGCGGCCTACGGCAGCGTCGGTATTGCCGTGGTGGTGGCGGTGTTCCCGCGTGAGATGCGCGCCACCCTGGCCGGCTCGTTCATGGCCGGTGGCATGTTCGGTTCGGTACTGGGCATGGGCCTGGGCGGTGTGATGGCCCAGCACCTGGGGTGGCGCTGGGCATTCGCCGGCATGGCCTTCTTTGGTTTGGCGCTGGCGCTGCTGTATCCGCTCATCGTGCGCGAGGCGCGCATTGCCCCC
Source organism: Pseudomonas sp. PvP089 (assembly GCF_017875165.1). NCBI lineage: Bacteria > Pseudomonadati > Pseudomonadota > Gammaproteobacteria > Pseudomonadales > Pseudomonadaceae > Pseudomonas > Pseudomonas sp. PvP089. The sequence goes on along the minus strand of NZ_JAGGME010000001.1, from coordinate 4,391,847 downwards.
AAAGGCCTGGCGGCAACGCCCGACAAGGCTGCGCTCAAGGCAATGCGGCCACTGCGTACCCTGTATTCAAGCCGCTCGGTCATCAGCGCCTATGTCGGCAGCGGTTTGCAGTTGTTCGTCGGTGGCACGGTGATCGTGTGGTTCCCCAGCTACCTGAACCGCTACTACGCCATGAGCACTGACCGCGCCGGCGCCGTGGCTGCGATTATCGTGCTGTGCAGCGGGGTGGGCATCGTGCTGTGCGGCATGCTTTGCGACCGCATGGGGCGCAAGCGCCCGGACCACAAAATCAGCCTGGCCATCGCCTACTGCCTGGGCAGTTGTGTGCTGCTGTCAGTGGCCTTTGCCTTGCCGCCGGGCATGCCGCAACTGGTGCTGATTTGCCTGGGCATGATGATCGCCGCCGGCACCAATGGCCCGTCCAGCGCCATGGTCGCCAACCTCACCCACTACACGGTGCATGGCACCGCGTTTGCCACGCTGACCTTGTGCAACAACCTGCTCGGGTTGGCCACCGGCCCGCTGATCACCGGCAAGGTGTCTGACCTGATCGGCTTGCAGTCGGCATTCCAGCTGGTGCCGTTGATCAGCATCGGCGCAGCAGCGGTGTTCATTTATGCCAAGCGTCACTATCACCTGGACATGGCGCGCCTGCAGCTCGGTGAAACCGCCCAGGCACCTGTCCAGCCAGAACTGGAGGCCCGTTCGTGAAGCGTTTGTTGTCGATTGATGTGTACTTCGATTTTATCTGCCCGTGGTGCTTGATAGGCCGCCGGCAATTGCAAGCCGCCCTGGTGCAGTTCAAGGCAGCGCAGCCAGAGGTCGAGGTCAACCTGGCCTGGCAGGGCGTGCAACTGTTGCCTGAGCTGCCATTTGACGGCCAGCCGTTCGCCGAGTTTTACCGGCGACGCCTGGGCAGCGATCAGGCCGTGCGGCAACGTCAGGCCCAGGTGCGCGAAGCGGCCAGCGCCGTCGGCGAGCAGATCGAATTCAGCCGCATCGAGCGCATGCCCAATACCGCCGACGCCCATCGCTTGTTGCTTCACGCCAGTGAGCTGGGCAATGAAGCACAGGTAGAGGCACTGCTGGAGCGGTTACTGGCTGCGTATTTCAAGCAGGGTGAAGACCTGGGCGACCGCGCTACGCTGTTGTGCATCGCCGAGCAGTGCGGCTTTGCCCCCGAGGCCCTGGCCGGCAGCGTGCGTGGCGATGGCCTGCCGTTCGTCAGTGCCGGCGCCGACATCGCCGGCCGTGGCGTGCCGTGCTTCGTTTTCGATGACCGGCTGCAAGTGGTTGGTGCGCAGCCGGCCGAGGCCTTGCTGGAGGCCATGCATCTGGCGGTGTCGGGCCTGGCGGAGAGGGAGGCATGAGCACGCTGGCGTTTGCCTGGGTCAACAACCGGGTGCGCGACCTGGCCCCGGGCCTGATCGTCAGCCTGATCGCCGCGGGTGCGGCGAGTTTCCTGGCCGAACACTACGGCGCGCCGGTGATGCTGTTCGCCCTGTTGCTGGGGCTGGCGCTGAACTTTCTGAGCGCGGACGGCAAGTGCAAGGCCGGCATCGAGTTTACCGCGCGCAGCGTGCTGCGCCTGGGCGTCGCGCTGCTGGGGATGCGCATCACCCTGGAGCAGATGGCTGGCCTTGGCTGGAAGGCGGTGGCGCTGGTGGTGATCCTGGTGGTGGTGACCATCGGCGTGTCGATGGTGGCGGCCAAGGCCATGGGCTTCCAGCGCCTGTTCGGCATGCTGACAGGCGGCGCCACGGCGATCTGCGGTGCTTCGGCGGCGCTGGCGCTGGCTGCTGCGCTGCCCAGCCACCCGCAGAAGGAACGGGCGACGCTGTTCACGGTGATCGGCGTGTCGGCGCTGTCGACCCTGGCGATGATCCTCTACCCGATGATCGCCAATGCCCTGGGCCTGTCGCCGCAAGCCGCCGGCGTGTTCCTCGGCGCCACCATCCATGATGTGGCGCAGGTGGTGGGGGCCGGCTACAGCATGTCCACCGAAACCGGTGATACCGCCACGGTGGTCAAGCTGATGCGCGTGGCCATGCTGGTGCCGGTGATCGTCGTCGCGGCCATGATCGCGCGTCGCCAGGGTATCGACAGTACCGGCAAGCGCCCGCCGTTGCTGCCATGGTTCGCGGTCGGCTTCATGATCCTTGCCTGCGTCAACAGCACCGGCTGGGTGCCGCTGGCGGTGCAGGGCAGTATCAACGAACTGTCGCGTGGGTGCCTGGTGGTATCGATCGCAGCCCTGGGCATGAAAACCCAGCTCAAGGAGCTGGCCGCCGTAGGCATCAAGCCGATTTTGCTGATGGTGGGCGAGACGGTGTTCCTGGTGCTGCTGGTGCTGGGCCTGATGCACGTCGGCCTGTAGCCCAGAGGCCCAGGGCCGTCAGCGTGCGCTGGTGGTCGCCTGGGCGGCGCTGCGGTTGCGTCTGGTTTGTGTGTGCGGCTCATGCTGCGCACGCCAGGTGGCTGGCGGCTGGCCGAACTGGTTGATGAACCAGCGGGTGAACGAGCTGTGCATGGAATAACCGAGCATGTCGGCGATGCGCCCCAGCGAATAGCCAGGGCTTTCCAGGTAGCGCACCACCAGGTCGCGGCGTACGCCGTTGACCAGCTCGCTGAAGGTCGCGCCTTCTTCTTCCAGGCGCCGCTGCAAGGTGCGCACGTTCATGCCCTGGGTCTGGGCGATGTGCTCGATGGTGGCGCGGCCCATGGGCATCAGCAGGAAGATCGCCTTGCGCACTTCCAGCGTCAGTGATGGCAGGTTTTCGTCCTGCAGCAACCCCACATAACGTTGCGCCAGCCGCGCCATGCCTTCGTTGGCCTGGGGGTTGGCGGTGTCCAGGTCGGATGCCGAGCAGACGATGCCATTGAAGTCGGTGTTGAACTCCAGTTTGCAGCCGAAGATGCGCCGGTGGATGGCCAGGTCAGCGGGGGCGGCGTGGGTGAAGTTGGCGCTGATCGGGTGCCAGTGCGAGCCCAGTAGCGCCGAGCAGAAGCGGTGCATCACGCCGATGGCCAGCTCGATAGCCTGGCGGCTGTGCATCGGCTGGTCAGTGATGACCTCCTGGCGGATGATCACCGTCTTGCCGATTTCCTCGATGTGGATGGCCAGTGCGTTGTTGAGCAGGTGGCGGTACTGCACGATCACCTGCAGGGCGTCGCGCAGCGAGTGCTGATGGCTGATCAGCAGGCTGACTTGGCCAAAGTCCGACAACTGGCGGAGTTCGGCCATGCGCAGGCCGAAGGCTTCGCAGCCGCTCAGCCGCGCCGACTCCTCCAGCACGTTGATGGCAGCGGCCACCGGGATGCGTTGATCGGGGGTTTCCAGCAGCGATGCACTGAGGCCGGCCTGAGCCAGCAGGCCATGGCCGTTGAGGCCCAGATGGCGTGAAACTTCCAGGTAATTGGTGAGGGTTGCAGCACGGGCGAGCACGGTCATTTTATTGTTTTCCACGTGATCTTGATGAGCTTCCGCTGCGCTGGCGGGTGGTCTTTTATAGCGGTTGTGTCGTCAGATGCAAAGCCATTTCCGAGCAGCGGAGCCCGGGGCCGGGCGGCACGGCAGCCGTGTCATCAACTGAAAAGTTCGTGACGCGCAATGTAAAGCGGCTGGCAGGGCGACTCTTTACTCTGGCTTCAAGCAGTCGGCAATCGACCGAGTTGACCAGAGCAAGGGCCCTGACGTGGAAAAACTGCAAACCGCCGCAACCGTGCTGATCGTGCCTGGCTTGCGCGACCATGTACCCGAACATTGGCAAACCCTGCTGCAAGCGCGCCTGGGCAAGGTGCGCTCGGTACCACCGCTGGAAACCGACAAGCTCAGTTGCAGCGCCCGCGTCGAAGCGATCGAGCGCGAACTGGCCAGCATTGACGGCCCGGTGATCCTGGTCGCGCACAGCGCCGGTGTGCTGATGGTGGCGCACTGGGCCGCCCGCTACCAACGCCCGATCAAGGGCGCCTTGCTGGCCGCCCCACCGGACCTGGATACCGATTGGCCGGCCAATTATCCCACCCCCGACAGCCTGCGCGCCAACGGCTGGGCACCCCTGCCAAGCGGCCGGCTGCCATTCCCCAGCCTGGTCGCGGCCAGCAGCAACGACCACCTGGCGAGCTTCGAAGCCGTCGCCCGCATGGCCGACGAGTGGGGCAGCGAGCTGGTCGATCTCGGCGCCGTTGGCCACCTCAACCCAGCCTCGGGCTTCGGCCCATGGCCACACGCCGAGGCCTTGATCCAGCAACTCGATCGCTAAACCGCCCGGGGCACGCGCACTCAGGGTCAGGCCGGCGCCCGATCGTTGCTGGCACCTTGCACATCCCAAGCAGAGATACCGCATGAACAACAATAAGAACGTTCTCTTCTGCCTTCACCGCCGCAATCTGTTGGCCACGCTGGTGCTGGTCGCCGGCGCGCCGGCTGCCCAGGCATTTCAGCTTGACCTCGCCGACCCTGACTGGAACGTGCGCTTCGACAACACCGCCAAGCTCAGCTACGGCCAGCGCGTTGAGGGCCAGAACGCCAAGGTCGCCCGCACCGCCAACCTCAACGACGGTGACAAGAACTTCAGCGTCGGCAGCGCGGTGACCCAGCGGGTCGACCTGCTGACCGAACTGGACGTGGTGTACCAGGGCAACATGGGCATGCGTGTTAGTGCTGCGAGCTGGTACGACCACGCTTATGACGACGTGGGCTCCAATTCCAACCCGTTTCCCGGCCAGGCGGGCAATGCCGGCAACCTGGTGCTGGCGCGCCCGGCCGGTGGCCTGCCGGCTGGCGCTGTGCTGCAGGGCGGCCCGTCCAGGCGCCATGGCCTGAGCAATTACAGCGACCGGTACTACAACGGCCCGTCTGGCGAATTCCTCGATGCCTTTGTGTTCTACAGCACCGAAATCGGTGACGAGTCAATGGTGAGCGGCAAGCTCGGCTGGCACTCGCTGTACTGGGGCGAGACCTTGTTCAACGCCGCCAACGGCATCAACTATGGCCAGTCGGCACTGGACCTGGCCAAGCTGTACAACGTGCCCGGCACCGAAACCAAGGAACTGTTCCTGCCGCGCAAGCAGCTGTCGCTGAGCTACACGATCAACCCGGAACTGACCCTGGCGGCCCAGTACTTTCTTGAATTCGAAAACTCGCGCCTGCCTGAAGGGGGCACCTACATGGGCGCCTACGACATGCTTGGCGACGGTGCCGACATTTTCTGGCTGCCGGTGCCCAACGCGGTCGGCGGTGCCGGTGCCTTCTATGGCGCACCCCGCGGGCATGACATCCGCCCGCACAACAGCGGCGACTTCGGTGTAATGGCCAAGTGGAGCCCGGAATGGCTCGACGGCACCCTGGGCTTCTACTACCGCAATACCTCCGACCCGACCCCCGCGGTGCTGATCAATGCCCCCAACCTGCACACGGGCAGCCTGGAAGGCACTAGCTACATGACGGCCTATGCCGACGATATCGATATCTACGGCATCAGCCTGGCCAAGAGCGTCGGTCCGGTGAGCGTGGGGCTGGACGTCAACTACCGCGAAAACATGCCGCTGATCAGCAACTTCACCACGATCAACGGGCCGCTGTACGGTGCCCTGGCCGGCACCGCCGGCGGCACCAACCTGATCGGCGAAGTGCCAGGCCACGGTGAAACCGGGCTGGCCCGCGGCAAGACCTTGCATGTGGTACTCAACGGCTTGGTGTCGTTCGGCGCCACGCCGTTGTGGAACGCTTCGTCGCTGGCCGTGGAAGGCGCCATGACCCATCTGGTCAGCGTCGACAAGGGCGAGCAAACCTTCAAGGGCGACGCCAGCTACGAAGGCGTCGACAAGGTCACCACCAACGCCTACACCCTGGCAGTCAACTTCACCCCGACCTGGTTCCAGGCGCTGCCAGGGGTCGATATCACACTGCCGCTGTCCTACAACGTTGGCCTCAAGGGCAACTCGGCCGTGCAGCTGGGCGGTAACGAAGACGCCGGCAGCTACTCGATCGGGATCGCCGCCGACGTCTACCAGAAGTACAAGTTCGACCTGAAGTACGTCGACTCCTTCGGCAAGTTCGATACCTGCGAAACCGGCACCGACAACAACACCCCGGGCACCAACGGGCGCTACCAGTGCATCCCCGGTCAGATCACTTCGCAGGCTGGGCTTGCACCGCTGCTGAAAGATCGCGGCATGGTCACGGCCTCGTTCAAGACCACCTTCTGAAGCTCCTAGTACAACAACAAGCGGAGAAACGCGATGAAGTATCTCAATAGCCTGCTGTCGGCCTCGCTTGCGGTCGTTATTGCCGGTAGTGCCCATGCGGCCGCCCCGGCCCAGGACGTCGCCCGGCTGGGCAAGGACCTGACCATGGTCGGCGCCGACAAGGCCGCCAGTGCCGACGGCGCGATCCCGGCCTACCAGGGTGGCCTGAACACCCCGCCTGCCAGCTTCAAGCAGGGCGATACCCTGCGCCCGGACCCCTTCGCCTCGGAGAAACCGCTGCTGGTGATCGACGGCAAGAACGTCGACCAGTACAAGGATTCGCTGACCGCTACCACCGTGGAGCTGGCCAAGCGCTTCCCGAGCTTCCACATCGATGTGTACCCGAGCCACCGCACCGCGGCGTTGCCCAAGGTGCTGCTCGACAACACCCTGAAAAATGCCGCCAATGCCAAGTCCCTGCAGGACGGCATGGCCATCGAAAATGTGCTGCCCGGCGTGCCGTTCCCGATCCCGCAGTCGGGCGCCGAGGCCATGTGGAACCACCTGCTGCGCTACCAGGGTGTGGCCCAGAAGGCCAAGTATGACTCCTGGAACGTCGACTCCGCCGGTGTCGCGGCCCTGGCCACCACGGGCCTGGCGTACAACGCCTACCCGATCTACGAAGACATGAACAAAGTCATCGAACCCAAGGACATCTACTTCCAGACCAAGCTGTACTTCGAAGGCCCGGCGCGCCGCGCCGGTGAGTCGATGATGCTCAAGGACGCCGCCAACCCGCTGGTACAAGAGCGCCGCGCCTGGCAGTACCTGCCAGGGCAGCGCCGGGTGAAGCTGGCGCCGAACCTGGCCTACGACACACCCAACCCAGGCACCGCAGGCTCCGGTACCTTCGACGACGTGTACGTGTTCAACGGTGCGCTGGACCGATACGACTGGCAACTGCTCGGCAAGAAAGAAATGTACGTGCCGTACAACACCTACAAGCTCACCTACATCCACGACCCGAAGGCCCTGACCACGCCGAACCACCTCTCGCCCGACCAGGTGCGCTGGGAAAAGCACCGTGTCTGGGTAGTGGAAGGCACCCTCAAGGGCAATGCCCGCCACATCTATGCCAAGCGCCGCTTCTACCTTGACGAGGACAGCTGGTTTGCACTGGCTTCTGACCAGTACGACGCCCGTGGCCAGCTGTATCGCGGCTCGTTCAGCTTCTTCACCCAGAGCTACGACGTGCAGATTCCCAACAACAACCCGCACGTGGTCTACGACCTGGTCGGTGGCACCTACAACGTCAACGGCCTGATCGGCCCGCACGGCGGTATCGAGTACATCGCCCCTCTGTCCAAGGCGCAGTGGTCACCGGAAGCCCTGGCCGGCGCCGGCATTCGCTGACCCCGATGACCCGTCTGGCGGCGGCCCGCAAGTGGCCGCCGTCAGGTTTTGCAGAGGATGTGGCATGGCTTCTTTGAACAAGTATGCGCCGTGGGCGTTGGCAATCACGCTCGCCCTGGGCGGCAGCTGCGGTGTGGCCCAGGCGGCCTATGTCGATGTGCTGGACCTGCCGGCCGAGCCTAGCGCGCTAGCGGTGCACAGCGCCCTGCGCGATGTGGTGCGGGCCGGCGAGCGGCTGGTCGCGGTGGGGCCCCGTGGGCACATCGTGTATTCCGACAATCAGGGCCAGGACTGGCGCCAGGCCAGCGTGCCAGTCAGCGCCGACCTCAATGCCCTGGCGTTCCCAACCCCCCAGGAAGGGTGGGCGGCAGGCAACGATGGCGTGGTGCTGCACAGTCGTGATGGCGGTGTGAACTGGGCCGTGCAGCTCGATGGCCGGAAGATCGGTGCACTGGTCACGGCCCATTACCAGGCCTTGGCACAGGCCCACCCCGACGATGCGCAATGGCCGCAGTTCGCCGCCGAAGGCCAGCGCCTGGAGCAGGAGGGTGCCGACAAGCCGTTTCTGGGTGTGTGGTTCACCGACACCCGGCACGGCTATGTGGTGGGCGTGTTCAACCTGATCCTGCGCACCGACGACGGTGGCGAAAGCTGGGTGCCGATGCAGGACCGCACCGACAACCCGCAAGGCCTGCACCTCAATGCCATCCGGGCGGTCGGCGATGACCTTTACGTGGCCGGCGAACAGGGCCTGCTGCTTAAGTGGAATGCCCGGCAGCAGCGCTTCGTCGCCCTGCCTGGCCCTTACCAGGGCACCTGGTTCGGCATTCTCGGCAAGCCCGGCGAAGTGCTTGCCTACGGCCTGCGTGGCCACGTGGCGCGCAGCCTCGACGGCGGCCAGAGCTGGACCAAGGTGGACACCGGGCTGGGCCAGAGCATCACCGCCGCCAGCCTCGACAGCCAGGGTGACTACTGGCTGTTCAGCCAGGCCGGGCATGTGCTGCGCAGCCACGACGGCGGTCAGAGCTTCGCCCTGCAACCGCAGGTGCCGCTGGCACCTGTGGCGGCTGCCCTGCAGACCCGCGGCAACGGCACCGTGCTGGTAGGTGAGCGCGGCGTGCGCGTGCTGCCAGCCCGCTAAGACCCACAAGTATTCCAAGAGAGCCTCGTGATGGCCAACATCAAGCAAGACACCATGCCGGTGATCCGCGACCTGCGGGATTTCGATCCACGTTCCGGCAACCTGCTCGAACGCATGATCTTCAACTATCGCCCGCTGTTCATGCTGTTCATGGTGCTGGCCACGCTGGTGCTCGGCTATGTGGCTGTCACTCGCCTGGAACTGCGGCCGAGCTTCGAGAAAATGATCCCGCAGAGCCAGCCCTACATCCAGAACTACCTGGACAACCGCAAGTCGCTGCGCGGCCTGGGCAACTCGGTGCGGGTGGTGGTGGAGAACACCCAGGGCGATATCTTCGACCCCGAATACCTGGACGTGCTGAAAAAGATCAACGACGAGCTGTTCCTTGCCCAGGGCGTCGATCGTGCCTGGATGAAGTCGTTGTGGAGCCCGGGCGTGCGCTGGACCGAGGTCACGGAGGAGGGCTTCCAGGGTGGCGCGGTGATGCCCGATGACTACCAGGGCAAACCGGCCGACATCGAGCAGTTGCGCCAGAACATCAACCGTGCCGGTATTGTCGGCAGCCTGGTGGCGAGCGACTTCAAGTCCAGCATGCTGGTGGTGCCGCTGCTCGACCACGACCTGGCTACCGGGCGCGGTATCGACTACCGGCAGTTCTCGCAGATGCTCGAACAGCAGTTGCGCGACACGTACGAATACGGCGGCGACAGCAAGGCGCGCGCGTCTGGCAAGGAAGGCGAGGGCAAGTACAAGGTGCGGGTCATCGGGTTTGCCAAGCTGATGGGCGACCTGATCGACGGCCTGATCCAGGTGATGATGTTCTTCGCCCTGGCGGTGGTCACCTCGCTGGTGATTATCTTCCTGTACACCCGCTGCGTGCGCAGTACCCTCTTGGTGGTGTTCTGCTCCCTGGCGGCGGTGGTGTGGCAGTTGGGCATTGTCGGTTGGCTCGGCTATGCCATCGACCCGTACTCGATCCTGGTGCCGTTCCTGATCTTCGCCATCGGCGTGTCGCACGCGGCGCAGAAGATGAACGGCATCATGCAGGACGTCGGCCGTGGCACCCACAAGCTGGTGGCGGCGCGCTATACCTTCCGCCGCCTGTTCGTGGCCGGGGTTACGGCGCTGCTGGCGGACGCCGTGGGCTTTGCCGTGCTGATGCTGATCGACATTCCGGTGATCAAGGACCTGGCGATCACCGCCAGCATCGGCGTGGCGGTATTGATCTTCACCTCGTTGCTGTTGATTCCAGTGTCGCTGTCTTACGTTGGCGTTGGCCGCAAGGCGTCGGAGCGTGCCTTGCGTATCGACCAGCGCGCCGCCGAGCACCGGGGCTTTGGCAAGTTGTGGGACGCCCTCGACCGCTTTACCACGCGCAAGTGGGCCACCGGCGCGTTGCTGGTAGCCACGTTGCTGGGCCTGGGCGGTTTCTGGGTGAGCCTGCAGCTGAAGATCGGCGACCTCGACAGCGGCGCGCCGGAGCTGCGCGCCGATTCGCGCTACAACCGCGACAACGCCTACATCACCAGCCACTACGCGCTGTCCAGCGACCTGTTCGCGGTGATGATCAAGACCCCGCCGGAAGGCTGCCTGAGCTACAAGACGCTGATCCTCGCCGACCGCCTGGCCTGGCAGTTGCAGCAGTACCCCGGGGTGCAGACCACAGTGTCGCTGGTCAACGCCGTGCGCCAGATCACCGCAGGCGCCTTCGAAGGCAACCCGAAGATGAGCAGCCTGCAGCGCAACCAGGACATGCTCAACTACGCCGCCCAGCAGGCTTCGGTCAACGCCCCGGAGCTGTTCAACACCGATTGCTCGATGATGCCGGTGATCGCCTACCTCAAGGACCACAAGGCCCAGACCCTGGACGACGTGGTGGCCATCGCCGACCGCTTCGCCCGCGAAAACAGCAGCCCCGACCGGCAGTTTCTGCTGGCCGCCGGCAGCGCCGGTATCGAAGCTGCCACCAACATCGTGGTGCGCGAAGCCAACCGCACCATGCTGCTGTTCGTCTACCTGGCGGTCACGCTGTTCTGCCTGATCACCTTCCGCAGCTGGCGCGCGACCTTGGTGGCGCTGCTGCCTCTGGTGCTGACTTCAGTGCTGTGCGAAGCGCTGATGGTGGCCATGGGCATTGGCGTGAAAGTGGCCACCTTGCCGGTGATCGCCCTGGGCGTCGGCATCGGCGTGGACTACGCGCTGTACCTGCTCAGTGTGCAGCTGCACTACCAGCGGCAGGGCCGCACCCTGGGCGAGGCGTACCAGAACGCCGTGGCCTTCACCGGCCGGGTGGTCGGGCTGGTGGGTATCACCCTGGCTGCCGGCGTGGTCGCCTGGGCGTGGTCGCCAATCAAGTTCCAGGCCGACATGGGCATCCTGCTGACCTTCATGTTCCTCTGGAACATGCTCGGCGCACTGCTGCTGATCCCGGCCCTGTCGCACTTCCTGCTGCCGGACAAGCGCTTTGTCGCGGCGGCCCCCGCGCATTGCGAAGCCGCACCACAGCCCCGTGACAGTGCCCAGGTACCACGCGCGCAAGCGCGGGTGCAGGCGTAGTCAGCTCTTAGTCGATTCGAACATGGAAACTGGAACCAACGTCATGGCCAAGACAAAAATAATGCCGCCGGCAGCCGGCGCCTATGCCTACCCCTTGCTGATCAAACGCCTGCTGATGGCGGGTGTGCAACACCAGCCGGACCAGCAGATCGTCTACGCCGACACGCTGCGCTACACCTACCGCGAGCTCGAGCAGCGGGTGCGGCGCCTGGCCAACGTGCTGCGCGCGGCCGGCGTGCAGGCCGGTGACACCGTCGCGCTGCTGGACTGGGACAGCCACCGTTCGCTGGAATGCTTCTTCGCCGTGCCGATGATTGGCGCGGTGCTGCACACAGTGAACATTCGCCTGTCGCCGGAGCAGGTGGCCTACACCATGAACCACGCCGGGGATGACCTGGTGCTGGTGCATGACGACTTCGTGCCTCTGCTGGAGCAGCTGCACGGCCAGTTGGGTAAGGTCAAAGGCTACCTGCAACTGACGGACCGGGAGGCTGCGGCCACGTCGCTGCCGGTGCTCGGCGAGTACGAAGCGCTGCTGGATGCAGCCAGCCCCGAGGCCGAGTTCGAGGACTTCGACGAGCAGTCGGTGGCCACGCTGTTCTACACCACCGGCACCACCGGCAACCCCAAGGGGGTGTACTTCTCGCACCGCCAGCTGGTGCTGCACACCCTGAACCAGTTAGGCACTTTCGCCGCCTACGACGGCCAGCCGTTGCTGCGATCCAGCGACGTGTACATGCCGATCACCCCGATGTTCCATGTGCACGCCTGGGGCGTGCCCTACACGGCCACGATGCTGGGCATCAAGCAGGTGTATCCGGGCCGCTACGAGCCGGACAAGCTGGTGCGCCTGTACCGCGATGAGGGGGTGACGTTCTCCCACTGCGTACCCACCTTGCTGCAGATGATGCTCGACAGCGAGCAAGGCCGGCACACCGATTTCAGCCGCTGGACGATCCTGCTCGGCGGCAGCGCGCTTACCCACGGCCTGGCGCGTCAGGCCAGCGAGCGCGGCATGCTGATCTTCAGCGGTTACGGCATGTCGGAAACCTGCCCGCTGCTGACCCTGACCCACCTGCACGACGAAGACCTGGCCTTGCCCATGTGCGAACAGGTGGCGCAGCGGATCAAGACCGGCGCCCCGGTGGCGATGGTCGACCTGCGCATCGTTGATGCGGCGGGCGTCGAGGTGGCCCACGACGGTGAGTCGCTGGGCGAGATCGTGGTGCGTTCGCCGTGGCTGACCCAGGGGTACCTGCACGAGCCGGAAAAGGGTGCCGAACTGTGGCAGGACGGTTGGCTGCACACCGGCGACATGGGCTCGATCGACCGCCACGGGGTGCTGGAGATCAAGGACCGCATCAAGGACGTGATCAAGACCGGGGGTGAGTGGATCAGCTCGCTGGCGCTGGAGAACCTGATCAGCCAGCACGCTGCGGTCAATGCCGTGGCGGTGGTGGGCATTCCCGACGAGCACTGGGGCGAGCGGCCGATTGCGCTGGTGGTGTGCATGCCGGGTGACAGCCTCGATCAGGTAGGGCTCGAAGCGCACCTGAAGCAGTTTGTCGACAGTGGCCAGATCAACAAGTGGGCGATTCCGCGCCAGGTGCACTTCGTGGCGGACATCCCCAAGACCAGTGTCGGCAAGATCAACAAGAAGCTGATCCGCGAGATGCATTGCTGAAACCCAATAGCCGTCGGTCTGTACCGACACCTTTCCAACAATCCCAATATAAGGAACACCCCATGAACTTCCTTGATGGCCACCTGTTCACCGAGAACCAGCAGCCGTTGATCATCACCGCAGCGCCCTATGCGCCTTCCTGGGTGCCGTCCGACTTCCCCGAGGACATCCCGGTGACCATGGCCGAGCAGGTACAGAAGGCCGTGGATTGCTACAACGCCGGTGCCACGGTGCTCCACCTGCATGTGCGCGAGCTGGATGGCAAGGGCTCCAAGCGCCTGTCCAAGTTCAACGAGTTGATTGCCGGTGTGCGTGAAGCGGTACCGGAAATGATCATCCAGGTGGGGGGCTCGATCAGCTTTGCCCCCGAGACCGAAGGCGCTGCGGCCAAGTGGCTGAGCGACGATACTCGCCACATGCTGGCCGAGCTCGATCCCAAGCCCGATCAGGTCACGGTGACGGTCAACACCTCGCAGATGAACGTGGTCGAGCACTGGGGCTATCAGGATGTGCGCGGGACTTCGATGGAAGACCCGGCGGTGTACGAGGCCTACAAGGAAATGACCGTGCCCGCGCAGCCCGGCTGGGTCGAGGAGCACGTGCGCCGCCTTAGCGCCGCGGGTATCCAGAGTGCCTTCCAGTGCTACAACCTGAACAGTTTCGAGTCGGTCGAGCGCCTGATGCGCCGTGGCATCTACAAAGGCCCGCTGGTGATGAACTGGGTGGCCATCGGCGGCGGCATGGACGTGCCGAACATCTACAGCCTCGCCAACATCGTGCGGGCCGTGCCGGACGGCGCCGTGCTCACCGTGGAAAGCTCGATGCGCAACGTGCTGCCGATCAACATGATGGGCATCGCCATGGGCCTGCACGTGCGCTGCGGCATCGAGGACAACCTGTGGAACCAGGCGCAGACCGAGAAGATGTCCACGGTGCAGCAGATCGAGCAGCTGGTGCGCATGTCGCGCGAGTTCGGTCGGCCGATCGCCACCGCCAGGCAAGCCCGCGAAATCAGCAAGATCGGCGTGTTCTACGACACCGTCGAAGAAAGCCTGCAGGCCAATGGGTTCGCGCCAAACCGCAACGGTGGCCAGCAGGGCTTCTTGCGCAAGACGGCTGAAACCGCTGACGGCAACTGAGCATTGGTTGACGAGAGGTTTTGCGCTGGCTGAAGCTGTGCTCCAGGGATTGGAGCCAGCTGCTCGGCAACCTCAAACACTCAACCAAAGTGCCAGGGCCGCCAAGGTCACCAGCAGCACCGGCACGGTCAGCAGTACGCCGACCTTGAAGTAATACCCCCAGCCGATCACCACCCCTTTGCGCGCCAGCACATGCAGCCACAGCAACGTGGCCAGGCTGCCGATCGGGGTGATCTTCGGCCCCAGGTCGCAGCCGATGACATTGGCGTAGATCATCGCCTCGCGCACCACGCCCTGAGCTTCGCTGGCATGGATCGACAAGGCGCCGATCAGCACACTGGGCAGGTTGTTCATCAGTGACGAAAGCAGCGCTGCAATCAGCCCGGTGCCCAGCGTAGCCGCCCACAGCCCATGCCCGGCGAGCCAGTCCAGTACCCCGGCAAGGGCGTCGGTCAGGCCGGCATTGCGCAGCCCGTACACCACCAGGTACATCCCCAGTGAGAACACCACGATCTGCCACGGTGCTTCGCGCAGCACGCGGCGGGTTGAAATCACGTGGCCGCGGGCGGCCACGGCAAACAGCACGGCGGCGCAGGCCGAGGCCACGGCGCTGACCGGGATGCCCAGCGGCTCCAGCACGAACAGCGCGGCCAGCAACACCACCAGTACCACCCAACCCGCACGGAACGTGGCGCGATCGCGCACTGCCAGGGCAGGCACTTGCAGGTCGTCGGTGGCGTACCGCAGCGGGATGTCGCGGCGAAAATACAGCCACAGCACCAGCAGCGTGGCCGCGACCGCCACCAGGTTCACCGGCACCATCACGGCGGCGTAGGCGTTGAAGCCGAGCCCGAAGTAGTCCGCCGACACGATGTTGACCAGGTTCGATACCACCAGCGGCAGGCTGGCGGTGTCGGCGATAAAACCGGCGCCCATCACGAAGGCCAGGGTTGCCGTGGGGGAAAAGCGCAGCGCCAGCAGCATCGACATGACGATGGGGGTGAGGATCAGGGCTGCGCCATCGTTGGCGAACAGCGCGGATACCGCTGCCCCCAGCAGCACCATGAAGGCAAACAGGCGACGCCCGTCGCCTCGGGCCCAACGCGCCACATGCAGCGCCGTCCAGGCGAAGAAACCGGCTTCGTCCAGCAACAGGCTGATGACGATCAGGGCGATGAAGGTGGCGGTGGCGTTCCAGATGATTGCCCAGACGGTGGGGATATCGTGCAGTGACACCACGCCGCACAGCAGGGCCAGAAGCGCACCGAAGGTGGCACTCCAGCCGACGCCGAGGCCTTTGGGTTGCCAGATGACCAGGGTCAGGGTGAACAGGAAAATCAGCGTGGCTGGGAGCATGAACAGATGGCTCGGGTTAGAGGAAGGCCAGTGTAGCCAGTGCAGCAGCCAATTACTGCAGCATGGCCAGGATTCTGTGTGAGCGGGAATACGGCGCTCTACCGCGCGCTTCAGCAAAGTTCGGTTACAAACATGTAAACTTCGTAAATACGATTTACTCTCATTTGCAATTCCCTATATTTACCACCCCTGTTGGCCACCAGACTGTGTTTGCGAGGCCGGTGGGCGAGGGCTCCCGGTTTGCGACAGGGATGTGCCGTTTCGCTCATGAATCGCAGGAGATGTACCCATGCAGTGCAGAACTTCACCCAACAGCCTGGCCCTGGCGTTCGTGGCGCTGGCGTCACCGGCCATGGTGGCCACCGCGGCCCAGGCTGAAGAGCAGCGTACGGGTGAGGTGCTGGAAGTGCCGGTTGCCGACAACGCGCTGGTGATTCAGGACACCCTGATCACCGCCGAGCGCGAGGCGCGTCAGGCCTTGGGTTCGTCGATCATCACCGCCGACGACATCAAGCGCCACCCGCCGTCCAATGACCTGTCCGATATCATCCGCCGCGAGCCCGGCGTCAACCTGACCGGCAACAGCGCCAGCGGCGCGCGCGGCAACAACCGCCAGATCGACCTGCGCGGCATGGGCCCGGAAAACACCCTGATCCTCATCGACGGCAAGCCCTCCAGCGCCCGCAACGCTGTGCGTTATGGCTGGAACGGTGACCGTGATACCCGGGGTGAAACCAACTGGGTGCCCGCCGAGGCCGTCGAGCGTATCGAGATCTTGCGTGGCCCAGCCGCCGCTCGCTACGGCTCCGGCGCCATGGGCGGGGTGGTGAATATCATCACCAAACGCCCCACCGACGAGCTCAAGGGCAGCGTCAGCCTGTTCACCCAGTTGCCGGAAGACGGTGCCGAGGGTGCCAGCCGCCGCGCCAACTTCAACCTCGGTGGCGGCCTCACCGATAACCTTGGTTTCCGGCTGTTCGGCGGCTTGGCCAAGACTGACGCTGACGACCTCGATATCAACGCCAGCCACGCCAACAGCGCACTGGTTGCCGGGCGCGAGGGGGTGCGCAACAAGGACATCAACGGCCTGCTCAGCTGGAAGTTGAACGACGAGCACCGCTTCGAAGCCAGTGCCGGCTACAGCCGCCAAGGCAATATCTACGCGGGCGACACCATGAACAGCAACGGCGGCAGCGACGTCGCACTGATTTCCAGCCTGTATGGCCACGAAACCAACGTCATGCAGCGCAGCACCTACGACCTGACCCACCTGGGCGACTTCACCTGGGGTACCAGCAAGACCACACTGGCCTACGAATACGTGCGCAACTGGCGCCTCAACGAGGGTTTGGCTGGTGGCCCGGAAGGGGCGATCAACGACAGCGGCGCGGCGATGTCGCGGTTGCGTAACACGCGCTTGAACAGTGAGGTCAACTTGCCGTTCGCCCTGGGCAGCACCGAGCATGTGCTGACCCTGGGGGGCGAGTACCTGTACGAGTCGCTCAACGACCAGGGCTCGTTCCGTCCGCAGAGCTTCGACCCGAGTGGGTCGGGCAATGACGCGATCAGCGGTTTCGACCGCAGCGAATCGAAGATGACCGCCAGAAGCTACGCGTTGTTCGTCGAGGACAATATCGTCATCGGCGACACGACGGTGACGCCTGGCTTGCGTTTTGACCATCACGAGATGTTTGGCGACAACTTCAGCCCCAGCCTGAACCTGTCGCACAAGCTCACCGAGGCGCTGTCGGTCAAAGGCGGCATTGCTCGCGCCTACAAGGTGCCGAACCTGTACCAGTCCAACCCCAATTACCTGCTCTACAGCCGCGGCCAAGGTTGCAGTGTGGAGCAGACCAACTCCGGTGGTTGCTACCTGCAGGGTAACGCCGACCTCAAGCCGGAAATCAGCGTCAACAAGGAGATTGGCCTGCTGTACGACCGCGGCACCTGGCGTACCAGCGCCACCTACTTCCGCAATGACTACAAGAACAAGATCATCGGCGGTACCGATGTGCTCTATGCCATTAACAGCGGCCGCCGCGTGACCCAGTGGGAAAACGCCGGCAAGGCGCGGGTGGAAGGGATCGAAGGCAACGTCTTCATCGAGCTGACGCCGACCCTGGACTGGAACACCAACCTGACCTGGATGCTCGACAACGACAATCGCGAGACTGGCGAACCGCTGTCGGTGATCCCGGAATATACCGTCAACACCACCCTGGACTGGCGCGCCACCGAGCAGCTGTCGTTCCAGGTGGCGGGCACCTACTTTGGCAAGCAGAAATCGCCGACCTACAACTACCGCACCCAGCAAGACTACGACAAGGCCGCGCAGCAGGACGTCGAGGCCTATGGCCTGGTGGATGTGAGCGCCGGGTACAAGTTCAACGCCAACTATGACGTGCGGGTGGGCGTGAACAACGTGTTCGACAAGCAGATCCTGCGTGGCGGCAACGCCAGCAGTTCGGGGGCCAACACGTATAACCAGCCGGGCAGGGCGGTGTTTGCTGCGCTGAATATCAACTTCTGACAGCGGGGGCCGCTTCGCGGCCCGATCGAGACACGAGGCCGCTCCTGCAGGTACCGCACAGCCCTCGAATGCTGTGCGGGGCCTGTGGAAGCTGGCTTGCCGGCGATTGGGCTGCGCACAGCCCTGGCCTCATCACCGGACCTCAAGGAACCCTCCGATGATCAAAGCCCCTGCCTGGCTACAACTACTCTCTCGCAGCGCCGCCGCGTTGCTCGGCGGTTACGCCCTCAGCTACGCCGCCAGTGCCTGCCTGGCCCGCATCCTGCCGCTATCTGCCGCCGATGCGGTCATCGTCGCGACCCTGCCGGCGTTCATTTTTTACACCGTTGCCATCCTCTGGGCCTTCGCCTGCCGTGATGCCCTGCGCGCCTGGGCGCCGCTGGCACTGGCCGTGCCCCTTGCCCTGATCGGTTTCTGGCCCCAGGTAATGGAGCGGCTGACATGAAGAATACCTTCACCCAATCGATGGCCTGGCTGCATACCTGGGCTGGGCTGATCTTCGGCTGGCTGTTGTTCGCCATCTTCGTCACCGGCACCCTGGCGGTGTTCGACAAGGAGCTCAACCACTGGATGCAGCCGGAAATCCCGGCCACCCAGGTGCCCCAGGCCGACGCTGCCCGGCGCGCTATCGACTACCTGCAGGCCCATGAACCAAAAGCAGGCAACTGGGGCATCAGCCTGCCGAGCGAACGCGCGCCAGGGCTGCGCGTTTCTACCGGCGAGCGCCGCCACGGCGGTGGCGTGCAGCTCGACCCGCGCACCGGCGAGGCCATCGAGGTGCGTGACAGTGTCGGCGGCAACTTCTTCTTCCGCTTCCACTTCACCCTCGACCTGCCACGCAACTGGGGTATTTTCGTGGTCGGTGCGCTGGCGCTGGTGATGCTTGCGGCACTGGTGACCGGCATCGTCATCCACAAGAAGATCTTCAAGGAGTTCTTTACTTTCCGGCCGAACAAGGGCCAGCGCTCGTGGCTGGATTTCCACAACGCCAGCGCGGTGCTGTTGCTGCCGTTCCACCTGATGATCACCTACACCGGCCTGGTAATCTTCATGCTCATCTACATCCCCGCCGGGGTCGATGCGCTCTTTGCCGGCGACGCACGCGCCTACTTCCAGGCCCAAGGCAATGCTCGCGTGGAACAGCCCCGTGGCCTGGCCAGGCAGCCGGCCGCGCTGGTGGATGTAGCCCCGCTGTTGGCCCAGGCCGAGGCGCGGTTGGGGCCGATCGGCGGCTTGAACATCCGCAACCCGAACACGGCGGCGGCGCGCGTTGAAATCCGCCCCGAGCTGGGCAACCGGATTGCCCTGGCCAAGGGGCAGGCCATGGTCTTCGATGGCGTCAGCGGGCAACTGCTCAGCGACGTACCTGAGTGGCGCGCGGTGCCTTTGACCCAGCGGGTCATGGTCGGGCTGCACTTTGCCCAATTTGGCGGCTACCCGATGCGTTGGTTGTACTTCGTGTGCGGGCTGGTCAGCTGCCTGATGATCGCCAGCGGCCTGGTGCTGTTCTGCGTAAAGCGCGGGCGCAAGTATGTCAGTGCCACTGCCGATGCTTCGGCACGGCGCTGGTACCGGGTGGCCGAGGTGTGCAACGTGGGCTTCATCAGCGGTTTGCTACTGGCATGCGTCGGGCTGCTGTGGGCCAGCCGCTTGTTGCCGGTGGAACTGCTACAGCGGGAGAGCTGGGAAGTACGTGCGTTCTTTGGTGTATGGCTGCTGGCGCTGTTGCATGCGGGTGTCAGGCCGGCACGCCGTGCATGGGCCGAGCAACTGTTGCTGACGGCATTGCTGTGCATCGGCCTGGGTGCGTTTGGCGGCCTCGAAGACGCCATGCGCCTGGGCGTAGCGGCCTGTGCGTTGGTGCTGGGCGTGTTGATTGGGCTGGTGGCCTGGCGGGTGCGGCAAGTACAACCGGTGCAGCGCAAGGCCCGAGCAGGCCGGCAACAGGAGGCCGAGGCATGATGATGTGGATTGCAGGCGCAGTGCTGTTCGCTTATGCCGGTATGCTCGGGCTGTGCCAGGGGCTGGAGCGGCATTACAAACAGGTGTGGAATCGCACCTGCCCGCGCGTGTGGAGTATCAGCCTGCGCAGTGCCGGTTGGTTGGCGTTGCTGGCGAGCCTGACGCTGTGCGCCCAGGCCTGGGGCTGGGCCATGGGGCCGGTGGCCTGGTTCGGCGTGTTGTCGCTGGCGGGGTTGGTGCTGGTGATGTTACTGCCGTACTGGCCACGGCTGGCGGTGGGATTGGTGGGGGCGCTGCCGGTGTGGGGTTTGGCGCAGGTGGTTACCTATCTATGAACTGAGCGCGCCTACAAGGGATACGCGTTTGTGCGGGCGGCGACATTGTTGCAGCCAAACGCCTCGCAGCATGCTAAACCATGGGCCCCTGCCTGCTGCGAGAGAGCCCCGGTGAAAGCCGTCCGCCTGACCCTGATCTGCCATGCTCTGACCCAGGCCCAGAAGACCGGGCGCCTGCACCGTGCAGATGACGCCATCTTGCCGTTGACCCAAGAGCCCGACGCCATCGTGCCCGGCGTGCAAATGCTGACTGCGCCAGAACGGCGAGCCTGCGAGACGGCGGCGTGGTGGTCGGGGCCGGTGCAGATCGAGCCGGCATTGGCCGATTGCGACCTGGGGCGTTGGCAGGGTTTGCCGCTGAAGCAGTTGCAAACCGAACAACCGCAGGCGTTGGCGCAGTGGCTGCAGGACCCGGCCAGTGCGGTGCATGGGGGGGAATCTTTCGCGAGAGTATGCCAGCGGGTGGCCGCTTGGCTGGCGGCCTTCGACACGCCGGGTGAGTGGCTGGCAGTGACTCACCCGATGGTGATGCGCGCCGTGTTGGTAGAGGTGTTGGGGTGCCCGATGCAGGCTAGCCAGCGTATCGACGTGCCGCCGCTTTCGCGCCTCGAGTTGAGCTTTACCGGGCAGTGGCGCCTGCGCCTGGGCTGAGGGTCAGAACGCCAGCTTGTAGCCGATCAGCAGCAGCATCGCCGCCAGGCACGGGCGCAGTACGCGGTCCGAGATCCGTCCGGTGAGGTGGCTGCCCAGGTAGATGCCCGGCAGCGAGCCCAGCAGCAGGTAGCCCAACAGCGACCAGTCCATGTTGCCCATGCCCGCGTGGCCCAGGCCTGCTACCAGGGTGAGCGGCACCGCGTGAGCGATTTCCGTACCGACCAGGCGGCGGGTGACCAGAAACGGGTACAGCAGGAACAGCGCCACGGTGCCCAGGGCGCCAGCACCGATGGAGGTGAGGGTGACCATAACCCCCAGCACCACGCCGGTGACTACGGTGAGGGTGTTCAGGCTGCGGTCGCTGAGGTGATAGTGGTCACTGGCATGGCGGCTGGCAAAGGCCTGCAGACGCGATTTGAACAGAATGGCCAGCGCGGTGAGGATCAGCACCACTGCCAGGCCTTGCTTGATGATGGCGTTAAGCGCCGAGGTGTCGGTGTGCAGGGTGCTGAGGAACCACAGGGTCAGTGCTGCGGCGGGCACGCTGCCCAGGCTGAGCAGCCCGGTGATCTTCCAGTCGATGTTCTTGTGGCGCGCATGCACCCAGACGCCACTGGCCTTGGTGATGGCTGCATAGAGCAGGTCCGTACCAACGGCCGTAGCCGGGTTGATGCCAAACCACAACAGGATCGGGGTCATCAGCGAGCCGCCACCGACGCCGGTCATGCCGACGATGAAACCCACGACCAGGCCCGCAATGGTGAAACCGAAAGAACCTACATCCATACGCTACTCGACTGCCCATCTTTGCCCGTTATCGGATGCAGCCAGCATATAGATTTTTTTATAGCCAAATAGACTTGTTCGTTATTAGGTTATAACCGGCATGTGTTCAGGCCCCGGGCGAACGCTTGCCCGGGGTTGCAGATAAAATCGTCGAACTGGCGCCCGTTCGCGGGCGATAATCCGGGCTTGGACCGGAGCCGATCAGTGCGGCATGGCGAGGGTCGGCCTGTCACCTTGCCGGCGCAGCGCCCCCACCTTCCCCGGCCCGTTTCCAGCAACCTCGAAAGGAGCATCCCATGAGCAATGACATCCAGCGTTTCCCCAGTAGCCTGCCGTTTCCGTTTTCCCGTGCAGTGAAGGCCGGGGGGTTTCTGTTCCTCTCCGGCCAGGTGCCGATGAGCGCCAGTGGTGAAGTAGTGCGCGGTGATATCCAGGCCCAGACCCGCGCAGCCTGCGAGCGCATCGCCGAAAGCCTGGCGGCCTGCGACGCGCGCTTCGATCAAGTGGTCAAGGCCACGGTTTGGCTGTCGGACATGAGCCACTTTGCCGGTTTCAACGAGGTCTACAAGGAGTTTTTTGGCGCGGCGCTGCCAGTGCGTTCGACTGTGGCCTCGGCGTTGGCGCTGGGTGTGGATGTGGAAATTGAAGTGCAGGCGTTTGTCGGCGAAGCCTGACCGGGCTGAGTCCCTGGCAAATCAATAACCCATGTTTTCTAAGAGGCGGCAACAGGCAGTGGCTGTTGCCGTCTATGACAGGGCTTAGATCCTGAAGCTGCCTACCAGCTGCTTCAAGCGGCCAGCCTGTTGAGCCAGTTGATCGCAGTGCAGCAGTGTCTCGTTCAGGTTCTCGACGCCTTGCTGGTTCAGGGCGTTGATCTGGGTGATGTCCAGGTTGAGGCTCTCGACCACGGCAGTCTGCTCTTCGGTGGCGGTCGCCACCGACTGGTTCATGCCATCGATTTCGCCAATACGCTGGGTCACGCTGGCCAGGCGTTCGCCGGCCTGGTTGGCCACCTGCACGGTCTGCTCGCTCGAAACCTGGCTGGTGTTCATGGTGTGCACCGCTTCGCGCGAGCCGACCTGCAGGCTGGTGATCATGCGGTGGATCTCTTCGGCCGATTCCTGGGTGCGGTGTGCCAGGTTGCGCACTTCGTCGGCCACCACGGCAAAACCACGGCCGGCCTCACCGGCACGGGCGGCCTCGATCGCGGCGTTCAGTGCCAGCAGGTTGGTCTGCTGCGAGATGCCCTTGATCACATCGAGGATCTTGCCGATTTCGTCGGTGCTGGCGTTAAGCGTTTCGATCTGCGCGCAGGACTCGCTAATACGCTGGGACAGGGCGGTCATGGCGCTGATCGCTTCCTCGACCACTGCACGCCCGCCGTGGGCCTGCTCGCTGGCGCCGCTGGCATGCTGCGAGGCATCGGCGGCGTTACGGGCGATTTCCTGGGTGGCAGCCCCCAGTTCGTTGATGGCCGCGGCCACACTGTTGGTGCGCATACTCTGTTCTTCAGAACCGCTGATTGACGCGTTGGACGCGCTGACCACTTTTTCCGACAGGTCATGCACCAGGCGGGTGGCCGAGGACACTTCGCTGATGGAGGCATGGATGCGTTCGACAA
This sequence comes from Pseudomonas sp. PvP089, assembly GCF_017875165.1. Lineage (NCBI taxonomy): Bacteria > Pseudomonadati > Pseudomonadota > Gammaproteobacteria > Pseudomonadales > Pseudomonadaceae > Pseudomonas > Pseudomonas sp. PvP089. The sequence continues at coordinate 4,368,481 of NZ_JAGGME010000001.1, read as the reverse complement.
AGCGGTTGAACGAGGTGGCCAGCTCGCCGAATTCGTCCTTGTTTTGCACGGTCAGGCGGCGGGTCAGGTCGCCTTCACCTTCGGCGATGTCGCGCATGGCGCGGCCCATGGTGGTCAGCGGGCGCATCAGCACCGGGATCAGCAGGCCCAGCAGGCCGGCGATGGCAGCCACGGCAATGAGCATGGCGATGATCGCCGAGGTGCGGAATTGGCTGAGCGCCGCGTAAGCCTTGTCTTTATCGATGGACAGGCCGATGTACCACTGTGCCGACGGCAGGCCGGCCACCGGGGCGAAGGAAATGATGCGGTCCTGGCCGTTGAGGATGACATCCTGCATGCCGGCGGCAACCCGCAGGTTGCTGCCCGGATAGATGTCCTTGAGGTTCTTCATCACCTGGTCTTTGTCGGGGCTGACAATCACCTGGCCGTTGGCGTCGGCCAGGAAGGCGTGGCCGATGCCGCCGAAATCGACCGAGTTGATGATCTCGACCAGCGTGTCCAAAGTCACGTCGCCACCGACCACACCCATCAGTTCACCATTGCCCTTGCGCTTCACCGGGGTGGCGATGGTCACCATCAGGCCACCGACAGCGCCTTGGTAGGGGGCTGTCAGCACAGTCTGCCCGGCGCTGGCGGCGGCGCCGTACCACGGGCGCTGGCGAGGGTCGTAACCGGCAGGCATCTGGGTATCCGGGCGCTGGGTGAACACACCGTTGGCCTGGCCCAGGTAGGTGAACAGGAAATTGCGCGTGTAGGAAGGCTGCTCGATCAGCCCGGTCAGGGTCTCGCCGGCGCCTTGCTGGCCGATATCCTGGGCCAGGTTTTCCAGCACCAGGATGCGCCCGCTCATCCAGTTTTGCACGCTGCTGGCAGTCAGTGCGCCGGATTGCTGTACCGAGGCTTCGATGTTCTGGCGGATCGTGTTGCGTTGCAGGTAGTCGTTGTAGAGCGTGAACAGGGCAAATGCCAGGACCACGACGCCGCAGGCGCTGAGCAGGATCTTGTGGCGAAATTTCAGGTTCATGTTTCGAGACCTTGAGCCAATGAGGGGAGGGCGCAGCACGCTCATGACGCGATGCGGTGCCTGTCGACCGAGATATCGGCTCAAGGGGTAAAAGATTGAAGCACTTACAGTAATTTCTTCTGGGCGTTTCGACAGACGGCAGTCACTGATTCGTCAGCTGTTCGATCAACAGCCGTGCGGCCTGCTGCAGCGGTTGTTGTTTGCGCCACAAAATGTGTACCGGCAACTGCAACTCGTTGCGGGTATTGCGAAAATCCAGGCGTACCAAGCGCCCGTTGGCCAGCCGCGGCGCGACCCGCGACAGTGGCAGGTCGCCCCAGCCCAGGCCGGCTTCCACCATTTGCAACGCCAGGTCGAAGCTGTCGGTGGACCAGTGTGTGGCGCCGATCAGCGGGCGCGGGTCAGCCAGCGGCAGGTCGCGGCTGCGCACCAGAATCTGACGCACCCGGGTCAGGTCTTCGAGGTAGTGAATGCGCCCCTCGCGCAAGGCCGGGTGGGTGGGCGACAGTGTGGCCACCAGCGACTCCACGCCGATGTGCTGGAAGCTTCGGCGGGCATCGACCTGCAGGCCGGCAAAGGCCACGCAGAGGTCGGCCCGCCCGCTGTCCAGCAAGTGCAGGGCTTCTTCCTGCGGGGCGCTGAGCAGGGCGATATCCAGCAACGGGTGGCGCTCGCCCAGGCTGGCGATGGCCGCCAGCAACGGGCGGTGGTCGATGTCTGGCACAACGGCCACGCTCAGGCTGCTTTCCAACCCCTGGGACAGCTCCAGGGCATGCACTTGTAGCAGCCCCAGTTGTTCGGCAATCAGCCTGGCGTGTGGCTCCAGGGCCAAAGCCTTTGCGGTAGGGCGAACCTCACGTGAGCCGCGCTCGAACAGGCTGTAGCCCAGCTCGGCCTCAAGATTGCCGATGGCCATGCTCACGGCCGAAGGCACCCGCTGGAGGGCGCGTGCGGCGGCGGAAAACGAGCCGCGGTCGAGTACGGCAAGAAACAGCTGGATGTTGTCGCTGGAAAAATTCATGGCAGCCTCCTGTCAGTAGATCTGACAGCCGCTGACTTTTGCTGTCAAGCATGATGACGCATGATCGCGCCCCATCGCTTTTGTCATTGGAGTAATCCCGATGCAGGGACTAAAACGCAAACTGGTCTACGTGACTTTCTATGAGCTGATCGGGCTGTGCATGTCGACCCTCGGCCTGGCCTACCTGTCGGACACCCAGGCGTCGCATACCGGGCCACTGGCGGTCATGATCACCACCATCGCCATGCTCTGGAACCTGATTTACAACACCCTGTTCGAGTACTGGGAGAGCCGCCAGGCCAGGCGCGGGCGCAGCGTGGCGCGCCGAGTGGCGCATGCCATCGGTTTCCAGCTGACCTTGGTGGTGTACCTGATCCCGCTGATTGCCTGGTGGCTGGACATGACGCTGATGGAGGCGTTGCTGGTCGATATGGCGTTCATCATTCTGGTGCCGTGCTACACCTTCGCCTACAACTGGGCGTTCGACCGGGTCTTTGGGCTGCCACGTTCTGCCATGGCTGCTGCTTGATCCAGCCTGTAACCACTAAGGCGGCAGGCGGATGATCAAAGGTTCTTGCTGCTGCTTTACCTGCTGTTCCACCGGTTGTTCAACTGGCCGTGGTGCGCTGGCGAGCAAGCTGTCCTCAACCTGCCCCGACAGGTAATACACCCCCGCCATTGCCCCGCTCTGGCGGTTCTCCATCAACTCCTGCCATTCCTGGTTCAGTGCCACGTTGAGGATCACCCGCAACTGCTCGACCATCTGCGGCTGTTCGCGGTCATGGGTCATCATGCCGTAGCCGGCCGCGGCGATTGAAATCATCGCTCCTGCCACTTTGCCGACTGCTGATGCGACGGCGCTGGCGATGCCGCGTGGGGCCAGGGTAGCGCCGAGCTTGTCGCTCGCCTGGGTGGCCACCGAATTAAGCCCGACATCGGTTCTCCCGGGGCCCTTGCTGGCCAGTTGATGAAGGTGCTGGCGCATGGCTTGCCAGGCCGGCTGCTGGTCCAGCGGCTTGGCCCGTAGCAGTTGATACAGGCTGGCATTGCGGGCATCCGGTGGCCCCAGGGCGATGGCGGGGATGCGGTTGAGGCGCTGGCTGAGCTGCTCGGGCGGCGCGTTGTAGCGGCTGATGATGGCTGGCAGTTGCTGGCCGAACAGTTGCAGGTACAGCTCGCAGGCCCGGTCACGGATGCCCTCGGGGTTGATCTGTTCGGCCACCGGCTCGATCACCCGCACGTGGTATTGCTCCTGCAGGTACAGGGCCAGGCGCTTTTCTGCCGGCTCCCGGCCTGTGCCACTGTCGAGTTTGTACCAGGCCACCTTGAGGGTCAGCCACTGTTGGGTCCAGTAGCCGGTGAACCAGGGGATGAAGTCACTTTCGGTGCGCTGTTGTACCTGTTCCCGCCACACCCGCATGGAGCGCCGTGCATAGTCATTGGCCGAGCCGGCTGCGCCGACCGAGGCGTCGATCAATTCCTGATCGATGCGTTGCCAGGTGGCCGGGGTGAGCACCGCAGGGGGCGGCGGGGCTGTTGGGCGCTTGCCCGCGCAACCGGTGAGGGCCAGCAGAAGGCACAGCAACAGAAGGATTCGAGAACTCACGCGGCCGCCTCCCTGGTAGAGGCTGGGGTGGTTCTCGCAGTATAGGGCCGGGTGAGTGGGGTTGCTGTGCAGCCCATCGCCCGGTCATCGCGGTCCTACAGGGACCGCGTCAGCATGAGCGGCTAGTTCAGGTCGAGCTTTTGTTCCAGGCGGTCCAGGTGCTTGTGCATCAGCCCAAGCGCCGCCTCGGCATCGCCTTGCTCCACGGCATCGATGATCGCCGCATGTTCTTGCCAGGCGCAGTGGTCGCAGCACGGCGATTCGTAGCGGGCAATGATTAGCGAGGTCATTGGAACCAGGCCGTTGAGAAACCGCGCCAGTGGCGCATTGGCTGCCACCTGCGCCAGTTTGAGGTGAAACTCGCCGCCCAGGCGGATTGCCGCGCACCGTTCGCCGCTTTCATGGTGCTGGCGTTCGCGTTCCACCAGTTGCCGCAGCTGGCGCACCTGCGCCGGCCGAGCGCGTTGGGCGGCCAAGGTGATCAGCGTGGTTTCGGCCAGGCGTCTGGCACTGAGTACCTGGCGCGCCTGGTCCGGGTCGGGCGCCGCCAGGTGCGCGGTGTGGCTGGGCCGCTGCACCACCACCTGCTGGTCGGACAGGCGCCCAAGCACACGGCGTATCACGGTGCGGCTGACGCCAAAGGCATGGCCCAGCGCCTGCTCGGGCAACAGGGCGCCCGGTGGCAGGCGCTGTTCGAGAATGGCGTCGAACAGCCGAGGGTAGATTTGCTCGGCCGACAGACGGGTTTCGCCAGCAGCCAGCAGGGCTGGCAGGTGGGGGGCGGCATTCATGGTCGCTCTCCTGGGGTCATGGGCGCGGGTGTTCGTCCGGGATGTTCAGCGGGATGCCCATGCGTTGGCCTTCGGCCAGAATGTGCTGGCGCATCTGGGCGCTGGCCTGGGCACTGTTGCGTTCGCGAATGGCGCGTACCACGGCTTCGTTTTCCTTGAGCCGTGCTGCCAGGTGTTCGGGCGAATTGCGCAGCATGTCGGCACTTTGCTTCAAGGCATTACCGGTCTGTTGCACCACGCTCTGGAAGATCGGGTTGGTGGTCAGGGTGAACAGCGCCTCATGGAAAGCGATGTAGGCTTTTACCCCGGCTTCGCTGTCATCGGCCTCCAGCGCTTCACGCATGTCCATCAAGGTGAGGCGCAACTGGCCGACGTCCTGGCTATTGGCCGACTGCGCCACCAGCCCGACGATGAAAGGCTCGAGGGTGTAGCGCAGCTCCAGCACATCGGCCAGGCTGGCCGCAGCACCGGTGTCCATGCCCTGTTCCTGAGTGACGGCGTCGGCATCCAGCACCAGGACGCCCTTGCCCGGCAGCGAGCGCACCAGGCCCAAGGTTTCCAGTACGGTCACCGCTTCGCGCAGGCTGGGCCGGCTGATGCCCAGCTGTTCGGCCAGCTCGCGCTGGCCCGGCAGCATGTCGCCGGTGCGCCATTGGCCCCGGGCCAGGGCCTGGCGCAGTTTTTCCACCACTGAGTTGACGACGGTCGATGAGCTGATCACGGTTCGCTCCTGCAAGGGCCGGCGTCATCGCCGGCCACTTTCGGTCAAAATTCCTGTTGATGGTGCGTATTGGGCTGTTTGCGCGGGGTTGGGGTAAAGCCGAGCTTGCCGTCGAGCACGTTCTGCGCGCGTTCCAGGTCAATATCCTTTTCCCAGCGGGCGATGGCCACGGTGGCCACGCAGTTGCCAATCAGGTTGGTCAGCGCCCGGCCGATGCCCATGAACCAGTCCACCGCCAGCACCAGCACCAGGCCTACCACCGGGATTGCCGGCACGGCAGTCAGGGTGGCGGCGAGGATCACCAGTGCCGAGCCTGGGATGCCATGAGCCCCCTTGGAAGTCACCAGCGACACCAGCAGGATGGTCAGCAGGTCGGTCATTTCCAGCGGCGTGCCGGTCGCGTTGGCGATGAACACGATGGCCAAGGTCAGGTAGATGGAGAAACCGTCGAGGTTGAACGAGTAGCCGGTGGGGATCACCAGGCCGACCGTGGAACTGCCAATGCCAAGGTGCTCCAGCTTGCGCATGATCTGGGGCAGCACAGCGTCGGAAGACGCGGTACCAAGGACGATGGTCAGCTCCTCTCGCAGGTACTTGATCAACGGCAGCAGTTTCAGCCCCGACAGGCGCATCACCGTACCCAGCACAATCAGCACGAAGCCGGCGCAGGTCAGGTAGAACAATGCCACCAAGCCGCCCAGGTGTTGCAGCGATTCCAGGCCGTACTTGCTGGTGGTAAAGGCGATGGCGCCGAATACGCCGATGGGGGCCAGGCGTACGATCATGCCCATGATGCGGAAGATCACATGGCTCAGCTCGTTGATCAGCCGCGAGATACCGGCGGCCGAGTCACCTACCAGGTTCAGTGCACTACCGAACAGCACCGAGAACAGCAGTACCTGAAGAATGTTGTTGTCGGCGAAGGCACCTACCACGGAGGTGGGGATCAGGTCCATGAAGAACGCCGTGGCGCCATGGATGTGCTGGCCGCGCTCGGCCAGGCCATTGGCATCGGCGCTGGATAACTGGTCCAGGTGGATGTTGGCACCGCTGCCGATGCCACTGCTGAAAGCGAACACCAGACCGATCACCAGCGCCAGAGTGGTCAGCACTTCAAAGTAGATCACCGACTTCAGGCCGATGCGTCCGACCTTTTTCAGGTCGCCCGCGCCCGAGATGCCGCTCACCACCACACAGAACACGATCAGGCCGATGAGCATCTTGATCAGCTTGATGAACCCGTCGCCGAGGGGTTTGAGTTGCAGGGAAAGGTCGGGAAAACTGAGACCGCAGGCGATGCCGAGGGCAAGGCCGAGCACGACTTGCAGGAATATCGAACGCGAGCACCATTTGAGCATGGGGGGAGTCTCTGATCGGTGTCCTTGCTTCGGTAGCCGCACGGGGCGAAAGAGCGCAGGACTTAATTATTGTGGTCTTACCGGTTTGTTCAGCGCGAAGCCATAAAAGCGCGAAAAATCCGACATTGCAAGGGTTTTTGGCCTTACCGGTCTGACCAGTTATGGGGCACTCTGGCTTGCCAGGCTCTAGTTCGGTGCGCGCCATGCAGGTGGCTCGTACGAAATTGTGCAGGGCTTGACCAGCGCCTCAAGGGCTTTGCAATCAGCTTGCCAAGCCCAGCCGAGAGCCTTGAATAATAGATAACGCCATGATCCGTAAGGTTTATTTGCTTTATGTGTTGGGGCTCGTAGAATCCGCGCCTGACTGGGCAGTCACCAAGCAGGTGTTTGCGGGATTATTTATCCCGCAAAACGCTCGGTAGCAGCCGCCTGGCACCCCCCATGAATGGAGTCTCACTGTGCGTCTCAACTTGCCGGTAACCCCGGTCGAGCAACGTTTTCCCTCTGATCAGCGGCTCATTTCCGCTACCGATACCGCCAGCCTGATCACCTATTGCAACCCCGAATTCGCCGCCATCAGCGGCTACAGCGACGCTGAACTGATCGGCAGCCCGCACAACCTGGTGCGCCACCCGGACATGCCGCCGGCGGTGTACGAACTGATGTGGCGCTACCTGAAGGCTGGCAAGAGCTGGATGGGTATCGTCAAGAATCGCTGCCGCAACGGCGACTACTACTGGGTCAACGCCTATGTCACGCCGATCCTCGAAGGTGGGCGGGTGGTGGGCTATGAGTCGGTAAGGGTGTGCCCCACGCGTGAGCAGGTGGCACGCGCCGAGGCCCTGTATGCGCGGATGCGTGCCGGCCAGGCGGCACTGTCGGTACCGCGCCGGCTGAGCATGCTGGTGCAGGCCTTGGCCTTGCCACTGGCCGGCGGGCTGCTGGCGCTGGGCGCCAACCAGCTGTGGCCTGGCCTGGTGGGGCAGGGGCTGACCGTGGGGTTGTTCCTGGCCTACGGGCTGTGGGCGCACAACGCCATCGGACGCCGGATGCAACAGGTGGTCGAGGGTGCCGAAGGTACGTTCGCCGACCCGGTCGCGGCCTTGACCTACAGCGACCTGCCTGGCGCTGCCGGGCAACTGCAACTGATGCTGATCAGCGAAGAAGCGCGCCTGAAAACCGCGTTGACGCGGTTGAGCGACCTGGCCGGGCAAATGGCCGTGGCGGCCCACGATGCCGGGCAGTTGTCACGCAGCACTGAGGCGGCGTCGCTGGAGCAGCGCGCAGAAACCGATCTGAGTGCCACAGCGATGAACCAGATGGCGGCCTCCATCGGTGAAGTGGCCAACCACGTGCACTTGACTGCTGTCGAAGCCCGCACTGCGCACCAGTTGGCCGAACAGGGTAGCCAGGTGGCCGATGCCAGTGGCGCGGCGATTCGCACCTTGGCCAGCACCGTAACCCAGATCAACCAGGCGGTCAGCCACCTGGCCGGTCAGACCGGTGCCATCGCCGAAGCTGCCGGGATGATCCGCGGTATTGCCGAACAGACCAACCTGCTGGCCCTCAACGCAGCCATTGAAGCTGCGCGTGCAGGCGAACAAGGCCGTGGTTTCGCCGTGGTTGCCGACGAGGTACGTGCACTGGCTGACAAGACCCGCCAGTCAACACTGCACATCCAGGCCATCATCGACACCTTGCGCACTGGCGCCGAGGAGGCCGTGGCCATTGCCAGCCAAGGCATCATTGGCGCCGAGCAAGGTGTTGCTCAGGTCCAGGAAGCCCAGCAGGCATTGCATGGCATTCGTGACGCGGTGCAGCGTATCAGTGACATGAGCCAGCAGATGGCGACCGCCTCGCAGCAGCAGTCGGCGGTGGCAGAAGACGTTTCGCGGCAGATCAACGGCGTAGCCGGAATTGCCCAGCATAGCGCTCACAGCGCCAACGCCGCCGCCTCGCGCGGCGCCGAACTGGAACAGGTGTGCGCCGGATTGCGCGCCCTGGTGGAGCGCTTCAACCGCTAAGGCAGGATGCTTTATGGATGATAACTATCGCGCGGCCGTAGATGCGGCCGCGATCTTTTCCGAAACCGACCTGCGTGGGAACATCACCTACGTCAACCAGCAGTTCTGCAGCATCTCGGGCTACAGCCGTGAGGAGCTGCTGGGCGCCAACCACCGCATCCTCAACTCCGGCCTGCACGAGCCGGCGTTCTTTGTCGGCATGTGGCGCGCCCTCGCCGCCGGGCGGGTGTGGAAGGGGGAGATCTGCAACCGGTCCAGAGACGGTTCGCTGTATTGGGTCGACAGCACAATGGTGCCACTGGTCGATCCGCTGACTGGCCAGGTGCGCAAGTATGTGTCGATCCGCTTTGACGTCACCGAGAAGCGCCAGTTGCTGCATACCTTGCAGTGGCGGGTGGGTCACGATGTGCTGACGGGCCTGCCCAACCGTGCCTACCTCTCCGACCTGCTGAACCAGGCCTTGGCCTACTCACGCCGCGAAGACATCTCGCTGGCGGTGTGCATGCTCGACCTGGATGGCTTCAAGGCGGTCAACGACGGTTACGGGCATGCCGTGGGCGACCTGCTGCTGGTGGAAGTGGCGCAGCGCTTGAAGGGTATCCTGCGAGGGGGTGATGCCGTGGCCCGGTTGTCGGGTGACGAGTTTGTGCTGATCCTGCGCCATGTTGATGATGAGCGCCAGCTGCATGCAGCCCTGAGGCGGGTGTTGCGGGCATTGGCGGCGCCCTGTGTGGTACGTGAACACACGCTGTCGCTCAGCGCCAGTATTGGCGTGACCCTGTACCCGCAGGATGACGAAGATGCCGATACGCTGGTACGCCACGCCGACCAGGCCATGTATCTGGCCAAGCAGCGCGGGCGCAACCGCTATCACCTGTTCGACGTATCGCAGGAGCAGGAGCTCAAGGCTACCCACCAGACGGTGGCGCGGGTGCGACGGGCACTGACCGACCGCGAGCTGTGCCTGTATTACCAGCCCAAGGTGAACCTGCGCAGTGGTCAGGTGCTGGGCTTCGAGGGCTTGCTGCGCTGGCAGCGGCCTGGCCGGGGCGTGGTGCCGCCCGGCGACTTTTTGCCTTGGGTTGAGCAGACCGACCTGATCGTTGAAATCGGCGAGTGGGTGATCGGCCAGGCGCTGAGTCAGTTGCAGGCCTGGGGGCGGCAGGGGCAGCCTTGGTCATTGAGTGTGAATATTGCGGCGCGGCATTTACAGCGCAGTGACTTTACCGAGCGGCTGCAGCAGCTGTTGGCAGAGTACCCGGAGGTGAACCCGTCCCGGCTTGACCTGGAAATCGTCGAGTCAGTGGCCATCGACAACCTGCAGCACGTCAGCCGCTGCCTGGATGCCTGTCGTGCACTGGGCGTGCGCTTTTCGCTGGACGATTTCGGCACCGGCTATTCGTCGTTGAGTTACCTGAAACGCTTGCCCACCCAGACGATCAAGATCGATCAGTCGTTCGTGCGCGACATCCTGCACGACCAGGACGACCTTGCGCTGACCGCCGCCGTCATCGGCCTGGCGCGAGCCTTCGGTCGCGAGGTGGTAGCCGAAGGGCTGGAGAGTGTGGAGCACGGCAGGGTGCTGATGGGCCTGGGCTGCGAGCTGGCGCAAGGTTATTGCATTGCCAGGCCGATGCCGGCCGGCGAAGTGCAAGCCTGGGCGCAGGCCTACCGGCAGCCGGTGCAGTGGCGCCAGCCCTGAGCGGCCACCCGCGGAGGGTGGTAAAGACTCAGGCCTGCCAGCGTGCTGCCAGCGCATTGCTTATGGGCAAAAAAAACGGCATCTGCCAGAGGTGCCGTTTTCACATCACGTACTGTTACTTATGCAGCTCTTCCGCCGCATACAGCGTGTTTTCCAGCAGGCAGGCCCGGGTCATCGGCCCGACGCCACCCGGCACCGGGGTGATCCAGCCAGCGCGCGGCAGGGCGGTCTCGTAGACCACGTCGCCCACCAGCTTGCCGTCTTCCTGGCGGTTGATGCCCACGTCAATGACGATGGCGCCTTCCTTGACCCACTCCCCCTTGACCAGGCCCGGCTTGCCGGCAGCCACAACCACCAGGTCGGCACGCCCGACATGGCCGGCCAGGTCCTTGGTGAAGCGGTGGCAGACGGTCACGGTGCAGCCGGCCAGCAGCAGCTCCATGGCCATCGGGCGACCCACGATGTTGGAGGCGCCGACGATGACCGCATCCATGCCGTACAGGTCCTGACCAGTGCTTTCCAGCAGGGTCATGATGCCTTTCGGTGTGCATGGGCGCAGCAGCGGGATGCGTTGGGCCAGGCGGCCTACGTTGTACGGGTGGAAGCCGTCCACGTCCTTGTCCGGGCGAATGCGCTCGAGCAGCAGCGAGGCGTCCAGGTGCTCCGGCAGCGGCAGTTGCAGCAGGATGCCATCTACGGCCGGGTCGTCGTTGAGGCGATCGATCAGCTCGGTCAGGGCCTGCTGCGAAGTGTCGCTGGGCAGGTCGAATGCCTGCGAAATGAAACCGACCTCTTCGCAGTCCTTGCGCTTGTGCGAGACATAGACTTGCGAGGCGGGGTCGGTGCCGACCAGGATCACTGCCAGGCCCGGCGTACGCAGGCCTTGCTGGCGACGCTCCACGACACGTTGAGCGATCTGCTTGCGCAGGCTGGCGGCGATCGCCTTGCCATCGATTAGGTGTGCAGTCATAGACGCGTGATTAACCATCGAGAAGGAAACAATAAAGAACGCGTATTCTCGCACGACACGCGCCAAGGGCAAAGGCGGGTGGTCGGGCAAATCCCCTAACCCCTTAAATAATTTAAATTTTTTTGAAAAAGGTGTTGACGACTTTCGGGGTCGCCTATAAGATTCGCCGCACTTGTCGGGCACAGCCTAGCACTGGTTGGCTAAGTCGGGCAGAATGAGTGGTTTAGCAGTTACCTGTTAATGACTTGTTCGGTTAGGCTTCAAGCTTAAGCGCCCGTAGCTCAGCTGGATAGAGCATCCGCCTTCTAAGCGGATGGTCGCAGGTTCGAGTCCTGCCGGGTGCGCCATTAGGCAGCTTGGGCAAGCAAGTAAAGTTGTAATGCAATATGGTGGGCGTAGCTCAGTTGGTAGAGCGCTGGATTGTGATTCCAGTTGTCGTGGGTTCGATTCCCATCGTCCACCCCATATTCTTCAAAGGCGCCTCGATAGCTTCTGGCGCCTTTGTTTTAAGCGTTACGCGGACGTGGTGAAATTGGTAGACACACTGGATTTAGGTTCCAGCGGCGCAAGCTGTAAGAGTTCGAGTCTCTTCGTCCGCACCACGAATTAGAAAAAATCTCCCCGAATTCCTGAAAGCCACACGGCTCAAGGGTTCGGGGATTTTTTTCGCCTATCACTTGCACGAATGATACCTTTTCACCTATAATCGCCTTCTCAGCAAAGAGAGCAAAAGGGACACTTTTGGGACACAAAGGCCCTTTTTGACCTCTTCTGAGCCCCTCATCCACTGAATCCCTAACTGACCGTTCGTCGGACTTTACCGGCTGACACTGGCCCCTTTTGACCGGGGAAAATCCAGTGCGGGAGAGTGCTGCCCGCGTGAAGTCATGGGACCACATTATGGCTGCCAGTTTTTGCCTGGAGGGGGTAGCTACGCCTGATGGTTCTCTCGAATGAGACTGACTCATTGACGAGACATTCCCGTTTGGGGGGCATCCGGGGCCGCGCCAGGGCGCTGTGGGAGACCACATCCAGAGTCGCGGACCCACAATTGGATTCCTTAGCGATGCCCTCTGAGATGACCCTTAGAGACATCCTTAAAGACATCCTTAGAAATGATTACTTAATGATGATTACTAAGAGATTCCCTTTATGACTACCTCTATGACTCCTCTAGTTGGCCGCCTGGATGGTGAAGACCTCATCGCCACCCAAGTCCGTCTGGAAGAGGAGATGACCCAGCGCGGTGTGAGCCGTTTCCAGCGCAACGTAGAGGCCGCCCGGAGGATGGGCGCTGAGGATGGCACCGAGTACGGCTCCATCATCGTCTCCGGCCGCATGAAGGCGCTCGCTGAGGCCATCAAGGCGTGGATGGATGAGTCTGAGGCCGGTGTGTCGTCCCGCTGGGGCAGCGCATACAAGCTCCTCCGTGGCTACGATGCGGATGTCCTGGCCTACCTGACCCTCAAGCACACCCTGGCTGGCATCTCGCAGCCCCGCACGCTCCAGCATGTGTCCGTCTCCATCGCTCAGTCCGTGGAAGACGAAATGCGCCTGTCCGGCATCCGCGACAAGGAGCGCAAGAAGTACGACCAACTGGTAGAGCGGGCCAACAAACGGTCCAGCCAGCGCCACAAGCACATCTACGCCACCCGTGTGGCCTCTGCGCTGGACACCTGGAGCAACTGGAGCAACAACGACCGCATCCACGTAGGGACCAAGCTCCTGGAGCTGCTGATGAACTCCGTGGGGCTGATCCACATTGCCACCAACGGCGAAGGCACGGAGAAGGCACTGAAGTACGTGAAGCCGCTGGAGTCCACCCTGGAGTGGATCGCCCGCAAGAACAACGTCACGGCCATGCTGCGCCCCGTGTATGAGCCGATGGTTGTCCCGCCACGCAACTGGACCTCACCGACCGATGGGGGCTACCTGTCGTCCAGCCTCAAGCCGCTGCGCATGGTGAAGACCCGCAACCGGGCATACTTGGAAGAGCTGGGCAACGTCGATATGCCGATGGTCTACACCGCGCTCAACGCCATCCAGGCCACCGCGTGGCAGATCAACACGCCAATCCTGAACATCATGACCACGCTGTGGGAGCAGGGCGCCACCTGGTGCGGCCTCCCACCCCGTGAAGGCATCCCCCAGCCAGTCAAACCGTTCGACATCGACACCAACGAGGTGGCCCGCGCTGCCTGGCGTAAAGCCGCGTTCAAGGCCCATTCGGACAACCTGGAGATTCAGGGCGCGCGCATCAACGTCTCCATGTCCCTGGACATCGCTAACCGCTACTCCCCGTTCCGCAAGATTTACTTCCCGTACCAACTGGACTTCCGTGGCCGCATCTACGCGGTGCCGCACCTGAACCCCCAAGGCGCGGACCACACGAAGGGCTTGCTCCGATTCGCCTACGGCAAGCCGCTGGGCGAGCATGGGGCCAAGTGGCTGGCAATCCACGGGGCGAACGTGGCCGGGTACGACAAGGCCAGCCTGGAGGACCGCGTGAAGTGGGTCCACGGTCACCAAGCGGAAATCCTGGCGATTGCTGCTGACCCGTTCCAGGCACGCGGCTGGGCCGACCACGTAGGCGCGCAGGCCATCGACAAACCATGGCAGTTCCTGGCGTTCTGCCTGGAGTGGAAGGGCTACTGCGAGCACGGCGACCGCTTTGTGTCGAAGCTCCCGATTGCTATGGACGGCTCATGCTCCGGCATCCAGCACTTCTCCGCGATGCTCCGGGATGAGGTCGGTGGCGCAGCCGTGAACCTGGTCCCTAGCGACCTCCCCGCAGACGTGTACGGCCTGGTAGCCAAAAAGGTCATCGAGCGGGCCATTCACGATGCCAAGCACGGCACTGAGGACGTCCTGAAACATGACGCTGATGGCAAGGCATACGTCCAGGAGGGCACGAAGAACCTGGCCCAGCAATGGACCCGCTTTGGCATCAACCGCAAGGTGACGAAGCGCTCCGTGATGACCCTGGCCTACGGCTCCAAGGAGTACGGCTTCAAGGATCAGGTAATGGAGGACATCCTGGACCCGGCACGCAAGAAAGCCACCGATGCCGAAGGCAACGTGGACGCCCGCCACTTCCCGTTCACCGGGGATGGCTTCCGGGCCGCTGGCTGGATGGCGAAGGCCATTTGGGAAGCCGTGAACCAGGTTCTGGTGAAAGCTGGTGAGGCCATGAAGTGGCTCCAGGACGCTGCAACCCTGGCCGCAAAAGAAGAGCTGCCGGTGTGCTGGACCACTGCCGTGGGCTTCCCGGTGATGCAGGCGTACAACTCCGTGGTAGCTCGCCGCGTCAAAACGGCCATCAACGGGGCCCGTGTGCGCCTCCTGATGAACGAAGAGCAAGACGCCCTGGACAAGCGCAAGCAGTCGCAGGGGATCAGCCCCAACTTCGTCCATAGCTGCGATGCGGCCCACCTCATGCTCACCGTTGTGCGTGGCGTGGAGTCCGGCTTGAAGAGCTTCGCGATGATCCATGACAGCTTCGGCACCACCGCAGGGGAGACCGAGCTTTTCTTCATGACTGTCCGCAAGGCGTTCATTGAAATGTACGAAGAGACCGCCGTATTGGAGCGCTTCCGGGATGAGCTGGCCGCACAACTGAGCGACAAGGCGCGGGCCAAGCTCGCAGAACTCCCGAAACGCGGCAGCCTGAGCCTGGCAGCCGTAGCAGAGTCGCGCTTTTGCTTTGCCTGATCGTTCTCATTCATGGAAATAAACCATAAAGGCAACGTTTCCATGAGTGAACGATTCTGAATGGCCCCCGGTGATTCCCGTGGGGCCACATTCGGATAACCGAGCCGCATCCCTCCGCCAGAGCCTCCACCGTGCCAGTGCGGCCCCCCCGCTCATTTCTGAGCTGGGCCCGAGGGACCACATTCGGATAACCAAGCCGCAACACCCCAGTCTCCGCCCGAGCCTCCACCGTGCCAGTGCGCCATCCGCTCATTTATGAGCCGATCCTGAGACCACCCCCAATTCCCCATTCATCCGCAGCAGCAGCCATAGAGCCTCCACCGTGCCAGTGCCGCAACGCCTCGGATGAACCAGCAACACCTTCGCATCACCTCTACGGACCACCCGCAACTCCCCCTGACCTTTGCCATAGAGCCTCCACCGTGCCGGTGCAGAGGGACGGGAAACGTGCGCCTGGGCCCCGTAGGCAACCCCAACGGACAACCCAGGCCACAACCCCGTGGCCGTATTGAGAGAACCGCAATGAATCGCTTCGGCACCGCAGACAACCAACGCAACGAACCCGAGAACTACGACTCCGCCCTGGGCCGCGCTATCGCGCTTTGGGGCATGGGTCGCTCCATCTCTATGGCCCTCGCCGCTGAGTTGATTGAACAAGGCTTTGACCTTCCGTCCCTGGAAGCGCGCCACAGCCGCTAACACGCACACACAAAACGAGTCCCCAAAATGTCCTATCAGAAACGCCCAAAGAACGTAACCATGACCTCGCCGCGTGGCATTTTCCGCTACCCGGCACTGACCAAACCTGACTTCGGCACCGATGAGTACCCGAAGCCGGACGGTGAGTACAAAGTCACCCTGATCCTGACCCAAGAAGAGGCGGCGCCTCTCCTGGCGAAGCTGGAACCGCTGCACGAAGCCGCCATCGAGAATGGCCGTGAAGAGTTCAAGAAGCTCAAGATCGAAGCCCGCAAGAAGCTGAAAGACGTAACCGTGCAGCCGCTCTTCACCGAGGAGTACGACAAGGAGACCGAGGAGCCGACTGGCCGCCTGTTCTTCAACATCAAAATGGCCGCCTCGGGCAAGTCGAAGAAAGACGGCTCCGTCTGGACCCGCAAGCCAGCCCTGTTCGATGCCAAGGGCAAGCCAATGCTGAAAGTCCCGGACATCTGGGGCGGCACCGAAGGCAAGGTGAGCTTTGAAGTGGCCCCTTACTTCATCCCAGGCACCGCCCTGGCCGGTATCAAGCTGCGCCTGAACGCAGTCCAGGTCATCGAGCTGCGCAGTGGCGGCAACAAGTCCGCTGGCGAATACGGCTTCGGTGAAGAGGAAGGCGGTTTCGACGCTGAATCCGTAGCCGAACAAGAACAAGAAGAAAAAGACGAGTTCGAAGAAGAGGAAGAAGGTGGCGAAAGCAACACTTACGAAGAAGACTTCTAAGACGCCTCTGGATGCCGAAAAAGTGGGACTCAAATATGGGTTCCGCTCCGGGCTTGAAGAACGTGCCGCAGACCAACTAACGGCTGTCGGCATGGGCTTCACTTTCGAAAGTCTGGTAGTTCCCTATACCCGACCTGCGAAAGTTCACAAGTACACCCCGGACTTCGCACTAGCGAACGGCATCATTGTCGAAACTAAGGGCCGCTTTTTGACCGAGGACCGCCAAAAGCAACTCCTGGTCAAAGCGCAGCACCCTGAACTTGACGTGCGCTTTGTCTTCTCCAACTCAAAAACAAAAATAAATAAACGCAGTACCACCACCTACGCGGATTGGTGCAGCAAGAACGGCTTCCAGTATGCCGACAAGTTGGTTCCCCATGCCTGGCTTAACGAGCCGGTCAATGAAGCCTCCCTGTCGATCATCAAGGGCCTCAGCAAAGAAAAATAATAATGACATACAACGCTGGAACGAAACCCCGCGCTGAGACGGACTACCTGGTAGTTCACTGTAGCGCCACGCGACCATCCCAAGACATCGGGGCTGCTGACATCAACCGCTGGCATCGCGCCAAAGGTTGGCGGTGCATCGGCTATCACTTTGTCATCCGCCGCAATGGCGTGGTGGAGGAGGGCCGCGAGCTGGATCAAATCGGCGCCCACGTAGAGGGCCATAACATCAACTCCGTAGGCATTTGCATGGCCGGTGGAGTCACCGACGCGGACATCAACGTCCCCGAAAACAACTTCACGCCCGAGCAGTTTGCAAGTCTCAAGCACCTGCTGGGCGAGCTGAAAGAGAAATACCCCAGCGCGACAATCCAAGGCCACCGGGACTTCCCGAAAGTAGCCAAGGCTTGCCCGAGCTTCGACGTTAAACCGTGGGTAGCGGCCAACTTATAAGAGTCGTGGGCCCTCAGTTGGATATGGCAGCCGCCACGTCTATCACTCAACTCTGAGAAAGGGCTGGCCTTCGGGCTGGCCCTCTTTATTGCCCATGAAAAATCGAAAGCATGAAACAGAGAGTGAGTTCGTGCGCCACCTGCCCTGTGAAAACTGTGGTTCAAGTGATGCCAACTCTATCTATACCGACAACCACCAATATTGCTTCGCCTGTGAGCACTACGTTCACGGTGATGGCGAAACCCCAACTACTGGAGGGCGAACAAAACGAATGGAAGGTTTAATCTCCGGCGAATTCAAGCCGCTGATGAAGCGCAAACTTACCCTGGAGACTTGCCGCAAGTTCGGATACTTCGTAAGTGAGGTGCGTGGCAGGCTAGTTCAAGTTGCCCCTTACTTCGACAACAGTGGTGTGATGGTCGCCCAAAAACTGCGCGATCAGGATAAAGGCTTCGCCATCCTGGGCGATGGTGCAAAGTTGACCCTCTTCGGCCAGAACCTTTGGGCGAGTGGGGGCAAGAAGATTGTTGTCACCGAAGGCGAGCTGGACGCTATGTCTGTCTCCCAGGTGCAAAACAACAAGTGGCCCGTGGTGTCGCTCCCGAACGGGGCTCCGGCAGCACGCAAGGCCATCCAGCGAAACATCGAATATCTGGAGAGCTTCGAAGAAGTCATCCTCATGTTCGATATGGACGAACCGGGCCGCGAAGCAGCGCAGGAATGCGCAGAGCTATTCAGCCCAGGCAAGTGCAAGATCGCCACGCTATCCATGAAGGACGCCAACGAACTTCTGGTAGCGGGCCGTGAGCAGGAAATCGTCACCGCCATCTGGAACGCCAAGCTGTACCGGCCTGATGGTGTAGTGAACGTCCGAGACCTCCGCGAAGAGATTCGCAAGGCCCTGGTCATGGGCTTGCCGTGGTTCCTTGATCCACTCACCCAACTCACCTATGGACGCCGCTACGGCGAAGTCTACGGGCTGGGCGCTGGTACTGGTGTGGGCAAGACCGACTTCCTCACGCAGCAAATCGCATACGACATCCAAGTCCTGGGCGAGCGTGTAGGCACCATTTTCCTGGAGCAGAAACCGACCGAGACCGCCAAGCGCGTGGCCGGGAAGATCGCCGGGAGACGCTTCCACGTTCCCAAGGAAACCGCTGGCTGGACCGATGAGGAGCTGGATGCAGCCGTAGATGCGCTGGGCGAAAACCTGGTCATGTACGACGCATTTGGTGAAACCGAGTGGGACATTGTGAAGCGCAAGGTGCGCTACATGGCTGTCTCAGAGGGCATCAAGCTTATCTACATCGACCACCTCACTGCGATGGCTGACACCGCAGATGAGAAGGGCTCGCTTGAGCAGATCATGAAAGAGATGGCGGGCCTGGCGAACGAGCTGGGAATCATCATCACGTTCATCTCTCACCTGACCACCCCCGAGGGCAAACCCCATGAGGAAGGCGGGCGGGTAACGATTCGCCACTTCAAAGGCTCCCGAGCCATCGGCTTCTGGAGCTACTTCATGTTCGGCCTTGAGCGTGACCAGCAGGCCGAAGACCCCGTGGTTCGCCAAACCACCACCTTCCGCATCCTCAAGGACCGCTACACCGGCCAAGCGACCGGGGAAGTGCTGTACCTGGCATACGACCGCGATACCGGGTTGCTCTCGCTCACCGAAGCGCCCGAGCCGTCCTCACCCTTTAAAGATGAATCCGAATTCTGACTGGAGATACCCCCATGTTGAAACGACTGCTGGCAAAAGTGTTCCCGCAGACCACCGCGTCCGCTGTATCCGACCTGGAGCGCACCCTGGACAAGCTGAGCCAGGCCGAAGCCTCCCATAGCGAAGCTGCACGCCAGGCCCGGCAAACCGCCTGCGATCTGCACGACCACGCCGATATGCAGTACGCCCTGGCTGACCGGGCTTCGATGATCCATTCCCGTATTTCCAAACTCCTGGACTGAACCATGCGCAAGTTGATCTTCGCGGCCCTGGCCGTCCTTTCCCTGGCCGCCTGTGAGCGCCACTCCTGCTACAGCCCAGCCGTTGTACAGGCCCCAGTAGTCGAAGCTCCGGCCCCTGTGGTTGCCGCTCCAGTTGTCCAGGCTGCCCCGATCGTGCAAGCGGCGCCAGTGGTCGCAGCCCCTGTCGTGCTCCAGGACAACTCCAACGCCATGCTCACCGGCATGATGATGGGGCACATTTTGGGCAGTGCTTCGGCATCGGCCCCGGCTGTCCATAACACCACCATCGTGAACAACACCACGACCAACACCCGAGCGACCACCGTGGCTCCGCGTCCGGCCTATGTGGCTCCACGCCCAGCCTACGTTGCGTCGCGAGCCAGCTACTCGGCACCGCGAGCCAGCTACAGCTACCGCACCAGTAGCTTCTCCAGCTTCCGCTCCCGCAGGTAAACCATGACGACTCCAGCCCAACGGCCACCGCGCCTGAAAGAACTGTCCCTGCGCTTTGAGCGTGTGGACAACGGAGTCATCGTCCGGGCCCGAGACAACATCCTGGGCCTGGCAAACGAAGGTGACTGCAACGTGTTCACCAACCGCTACGAACTGAGCAACTACCTCAACGCATTGCTGGAAGACTTCCGGCTGTAAGGAGCCCCATGCGCAACTCTACATTCCCCGCACTGATGATCGGGGGCCCGGTAGATGGACGCCGGATGTTCGTCCAGGGCGTTCCCTATCTCGAAGTCCCGGTAATGGAATCCCCCCGCTGCCAGATGCTGGCTTCTGAGCCAGTGTCGCGCCACATGCGCCGTGCTGTGTACACCCACCGCGAAACGGTGGCCGGTGTGCGCCTGTACGTCTGCAACGATGAAAACGGCAACGCCGCTCTGGAGTACCTGGTGGCTGGCTACCGCGCCGAAACCAAGCACTGATCCCAACGCACCACCACACGGGCCCCAAGCGGGCCTTTTTTTGTGCCTGAGAGAAAACCATGCCTCTGATTCTGACCTACCTGTTTGTCGTTTTCTGCCTGTGCTTCGGCTGGGTTTACAACGTTGTCTGGACCTTCCACCAGTGTGGTGACGCTTTGCTCCTGGGCATTGTCGGCATCGCCTTCCCACCGATTGGGGCCATCCACGGCCTCATTGCGTTCTTTTAAGGGGAGGGCTGATGAGTGATGCCAACTACTACCTCTTCTTGCTCTTCATCGTTGTGTTCGTCCTTGCCTGAATGGAAGCTTCCGGGCCACCTCCAGCCGCTCTTCGATGACGCGCTGGAATTGGTGCGCTGGGAGTTTCCTGGCTCGCACCCGGTCATCGGTGGCGGTGCCATCCGGGACGCCCTCCTGGGCCGACCGATCAAAGACATCGACGTGTTCATGCGCAGCATTGACCACAACGAGCTGGACTCCGAACTCACCGTGAAGGTGAAGCAGCCAGCGTTCCTCGCCCTCTATGGCCGCAAGGATATGCACGGTGCCTGGGACTTCCTCCAGGACGTACAGGGCTTGCCCATCCAGTTGATCCTGGCCGACTTCATGACCCCGCAAGAGCTGGCCGATTCGTTCGACCTGAACCTGTCCCGCGCCACGTATGACGGCTACTCCCTGCACGTTTCCGCGGTCTTCGAAGAGGGCGTGCGGGACAAGGCATTCCGAATCCTCCGCTGCGAAAGCGACCTGGAAGAACGCCGCTCATTCAAGCGCGTATCTCGCCTGCAAGAGAAGTACCCCGAGTACATCCACGACGAAACCACCCTGGAGCAAATCCGTGTCCACTGAATCCGACCTGCGCCCGTTCTGGCTCAACCGCTACCCGCTCACCCGAGTCATGATCGCGCTGCCCCTGGTTCCCATCATGATCCTGGGCGAAGCCCTCAAGGGCCTGTACCACGGCTTTTGTGATGCCCTGGCCGATACCGGCACGCTCTTCCGAGAGCTGTGGCATACGCCGACCCCCTGCTGACTGGGGGACCAATGCAAGAACCCCTTCTGTTCGACCTCGAAACGAATGGGTTCCTGGAGGCAGTCTCCGTCATCCATTGCCTTGTCATCGAAGACACGGCAACTGGGGACGTTAAGAAATTCCCGCCTGGCCTCATCGCCATGGGAGTCAAATGGCTCCAGGAGCAACATTCCCAAGGCCGCTTCATCGGCGGCCACAACGTCATCAAGTACGACATTCCCGTCATCCAGAAGCTGTACCCCGGCTTCATCGTGAACCCTGCGCTGGTCATCGACACCCTTGTTTGCACCCGACTCATCTGGTCGAACATCAAGGACACCGACACCGGCCTCCTCAAGAAAGCAGTCCTCCCCGGCAAGCTCTTCGGCTCCCACTCCTTGGAAGCCTGGGGCTACCGCCTGCGCCTGATGAAAGGCGAGTACGCAACCGAGTTCAAGGCGCGCATGGGCGATGCCTACGTGGACGGCATGGAGTGGCTGGAGTTCTCGCAAGAGATGCTCGACTACTGCGTCCAGGACGTTGTGGTCACTTCCGCACTGTGGAAGCGAATCCTTGGCAAGAACTACTCGGCACGGGCCCTGGCCCTGGAACATCGAGTGGCCTGGCTCATGGCCGCCCAGGAGCGCAACGGGTTCCACTTCAACCGCGAGAAGGCAGCCCTCCTGTACGCCAAATTGGCGCAGCGCAGGGGCGACCTGGAGCGCGAGCTGAAAGAGTTCTTCAAGTTCTGGCACGCACCGGCAGGCGAAGTGCTCACCAAGAAAACCCGGCGAGTCTTTATCGAAGACCCACGGGGCAACACTGAGCGCCGTGTGAAGCTCAAAGGCCAGTCCGCGTTCAACCAAGTGGGCTGGTTTGAGAAGTACACCGAGGGCGTCCGGTACACCAAAGTCAAGATTGTGGAGTTCAACCCGTCCTCACGGGACCACATCGCTGACCGGCTGACGGCTCTGTACGGCTGGGTTCCCGAGAAGTTCACCAAGGGCGGCAAGCCCCAGGTGGACGACGAAGTGATGTCCAAGCTGAGCTACCCGCCGTGCAAGCTCCTGACGGAATACCTCCTGGTCGCCAAGCGCATCTCGCAACTGGCCGAAGGGAAGCAGGCGTGGATGCTGGTGGAGAAGCAGGGCCGCATCCACGGCTCCGTGAACCCCAACGGTGCCGCCACCGGGCGAGCTACTCACGCTTACCCGAACGTGGCTCAGGTGCCGGCATCTGGCTCCCCCTACGGTAAAGACTGCCGCGAACTCTTCACGGTGCCTCACGGCTGGCTTCTGGTCGGTGCCGATGCCTCGGGCCTGGAGCTGCGCTGCCTGGCTCACTTCATGGCTCGCTACGATGGTGGCAAGTACGTGGACATCCTCCTCAACGGGGACATCCACTGGGCCAACGTCCAGGCCATGGGCATCACCAGTGAGAAGCGTGACGACCACAACACGCTGCACAAGCTGTACCGCGATGGTGCGAAGACCTTCATCTACGCCTTCCTCTATGGGGCCGGTGATGAAAAGGTCGGGACCATTGTGTTCGGCATGGTTGCGAAGGCCAAGGCGCTGGGTCTCGACTACCAGCACCTCCTGGACGTGTTCTTCAACGGGCAAGACAACCCGGACGAAGAGGCGCTCAAGGCCGCTGGCAAGAAACTGAAAGCAACCTTCCTCCGCAAAACCCCGGCCCTGAAAAAGCTGGTCAAAGCTGTGAAAGAAGCCGCCAAGCGCGGCCACCTGGTCGGCCTGGATGGTCGCCACGTTCACGTCAAATCCGCCCACGCGGCACTCAACTACCTCCTGCAAGGGGCCGGTGCGCTGGCCTGTAAGCAGTGGCTTGTGTTCCTGGACGACGAACTCCAGGCACGCGGGCTGAAACACGGCTGGGATGGCGACTACGCCTTCTGCGCCTGGGTCCACGACGAAGTGCAGATCGCCTGCCGTAACGAAGCCATCGCGGCCATCGTTCGGGAAGCGGCTGAGGCGTGCGTGGCGAAAGCAGGTGAAGCCTTCAACTTCCGGTGCCCCCTGGCCGGTGAATCAAAAATGGGCCTGAACTGGGCCGAAACCCACTAACGAGTAAACGCAAATGACTAAAGACCCTGTTCTCCTGGAAGTTCTGTACGAAGCCTTCAAGAGCCCTTTCAAAATCCAATCGGACTTCGCTCGCTTCGAAGCCCAGGCAGTAGCATCGCTGGCATCGCTGGGCTTGCTCAGCACCCTGGAAGGTCACGGCCAGTATGGTCGCAAGTGGCGTGTCACCGGCACCGGCCTTGACCTGCTACGGGAAAACGATTACCTGTGACCCCATCACTTCACTAAGTCAGAGAGGCACTCCCATGTTGAAACCCTGGACCATCACCATCGACGTGAACGGCACCAAGCACGCATTGGAGTATCCGGCACGTCCGCTTGATGCGGAACTGGGCGCTGACTTAGTGAAGCTCTTCGGCCAATACGGCTTCATCTTCCAAGAAGACCTGACAGAGATTCGCGAGTGCGCAGAGTTATCATCGACGCCGATGTCCTATCCGTCCAAGCAGCAGTAGTAAACCAGAAAGCCATCCGCTGGGGAGGCGATGAGGAGGGTGAACGAGCCCTCTGGACCCTCCACGCATTTGAAGAGGATGGCGAAGCCACCTTCACCGGGATGGTGCAAAACTTGATAGACAAGACAGGGGCCGATGAGGCCCTTCTTGTTTTCTCGGACAAGGTGAACTGGCGCAAGACCGTTCTCCCGACCTACAAGCACAACCGTAGCAAGACCGTCCAGCCGTTGCTCCGCTCCCACCTCACGGCCTGGGCTCAAGAAACCTTCCCGTCCATCTCCAAGCCCACCCTGGAAGGCGATGACGTGTGCGGCATTCTCCTGACCCGAGCCCGAAAGTTCGGTGAGGAAATCGTGGTCGCGTCCATCGACAAGGACTTTAAGACGGTCCCCGGCCACCACTACAACTTCAACACAGACACGTTCTTCGAAGTGACCGAGGAAGAGGCCGACTACTGGCACCTCTACCAGACCCTCATGGGCGACACCACGGACGGCTACTCCGGCTGCCCAGGTATTGGGCCCGTGGCTGCCAAGCGGCTCCTAGACAAGTCACCCACCTGGGACACTGTAGTGGCTGCCTTCGACAAGGCCGGTCTCTGCGAAGAGGAAGCACTGATTCAGGCCCGTGTGGCCCGCATCCTTCGTGCCTCGGATTACGACTTCAAGAACCAGAAGGTGAAGCTGTGGACCCCGTGATGAACTGCGCGTCCTGTGCAAACCTTGCTTCGACTGAACCCAATGTGTGCAAGGGCTGTGGCCCTTTTTACAACCTATGGAAACCGCTATTCATGTCCCCAAGCCAAAAAGAATCCTCCACCCAGCTCACTCAGGTGGGGGGCACGCACTACCTTCGCGAAATCCAGCCGTTTGACATCGTCAAAGCGTGGGATTTAGGGTTTTTTCGAGGAAACGTTGTCAAGTATGTTCTCCGGTGTACTGCGAAAAACGAAAAGGAAGATTTGTTGAAGGCGCGACACTACCTAGATCACTGCATCGAAAACTACGATGCGCTCAATGCCTTAGGCGCTTTCTAAGGCATGAGCTAACCCTTCTCGACTTGCAGGCAGCAGGGCGCTATCGTATTGCCACCTTACCTTGCCTCAAGGGAGATGGCATGCAGAAGCGTTATCAAGTTTTTATTAGCTCAACCTATACCGACTTGAAGGAAGAGCGTGGACAGGTTAGTCAGGTTTTGATGCAGATGGATTGCATCCCTGCTGGGATGGAGTTGTTCCCCGCTACGGATGAAGAACAATTTGAATTCATAAAAAAAGTAATAGATGACAGCGATTACTACCTTCTGATTATTGGTGGTCGCTACGGTTCTGTTACCGAAGAGGGTGTCAGCTATACAGAAAAAGAATTTGATTACGCTATAAGTCAAGGGATTCCTGTCATTGCCTTGCTCCATGGAAGCGCAAGTTCATTGCCAGTGTCTAAGTCTGAACTTGATCCTGAAATGCGTGAGCGCCTAGAGGCGTTTAGAGCCCGTGCCTCAACGGGGCGGCTAGTGAAGTTTTGGAACACTGGCAGCGAGCTGGCCGGGCAGGTTGCTGTCAGCATGGCGATGACAATGTCCCGATTCCCGCGAGTAGGATGGATTCGAGGATCCAATGCCGCTAGTGAAGATCTTTTGCGCGAAATTAACGATCTCCGTAAGGAGAACGATGCATTAAAGAAGGCAGTTCCTTCATCTGCACCAATTGATTTGACTAAAATTTCACCAGCCGATCTCGATGCAGTTCAGACGATTCGCGGTACATACTGGTCAAACAATGCTAGGCAGAAATGGTCGGCTAATCTGACGTGGCGTGAGGTTTTCTTCTTGATCTCGCCCTATTTGATGAAGCCTACGAATGAAGACACCATCCGTACTCACCTTCACTTGGGGGTGATTGAAAGCAGAGGGATTAATAAGTTACGCAACACGCTAAACGATCAAGACTTTCAAACTGTCGCGATCCAGATGCGGGCCTTGGGGCTTGTTTCGGTCCAGGTCCCCGATAATCCGAACCATTCATCGGTATGGCGCCTGACTCCGAAAGGCGAAGCGCTCATGTTTGAGCTGAGAGTTAAGACTGATTAGCTTCGAAAAACGCGGGCCCATTCGTGGGCCCACAGTAGGATTACTGAGCCGTGAAAACGGAAAGATTCCCCAACATTCCCCGTGAGCTACTGGTGGAACTGGAGAAGAGATTCCCCAACGTCCTGCCTGTAGACCCTCACACCACCATCAACGAAGTGAACATCCGCCAAGGACAGCAAGAGGTCATCCGACTCCTGCGAAGCCGCTTCGACATCCAAAACACTACTGTTCTGGAATCACAATAATGTGTTCGCACTCAAGCACACCAAAGACGACTGTAGCGGCTCCAACGCCTGCCCCAGCCGCACCCACGGTGCAGTCCGCGCCTGCGACAAGCAACACCGCAGAAAGCACCGACACCCAACAGGCTCAGTCTGCAGCGAATGGGCGCAAGTCCCTCCGCATCGACCTGACCCAAGCATCCACCGGGAGTAGCTCTTCGGGGCTGAACATCCCTCTATAACGAGACCCCATGGCGAAGACCGAGCAAGAACCCGAACGGGGCCTTGCCGCAAGTCTTTATGCCAAGCTCGAACCAGATCGCGAGACCTTCCTACAGAGGGCGCGGGACTGTTCCAAATACAGCATCCCCACCCTGATCCCGCCTGCCGGTCACGCAAGTGGCACGAAGTTCTACACCCCATGGCAAGCGGTGGCCGCCCGAGGAGTTAACAACCTCGGAGCAAAATTGCTCATGGCCTTGCTCCCGCCGAACTCTCCCTTCTTCCGCCTGGAAATCGACGAGTTCACCGAAGAGAAGCTGACCAGCAATCCGCAGATGCACGCTGATGTTCAAGCGGGTCTAGCGAAGATTGAGCGCGCGGTGCAAACCGAGATTGAAACCACCGCCATCCGTGTGACTGGTTTTGAGTTGCTCAAGCATTTGATTGTTGGCGGCAACGGCCTTGTGTACCTGCCCCAGCAGGGCGGCATGAAGTTCTACCCCCTTGACCGCTACGTGGTCCGGCGTGACCCAATGGGCAACGTCCTGGACATCGTGGTCAAGGAGGAGGTCTCCCTGGCGGTACTGCCAGAAGAGGCCCGGTCATTAGTCGAGCCTGGCGATGACTCCGGCGACACCCCCCGAGACCATAACAAGAACGTCTCGATCTACACCCACATCACCCTCAAGGGTGAGACCTGGAACGTGTATCAGGAGGTCAAGGGTCAGATTGTTCCCGGCTCCCGAGGCACGTACCCGAAAGACAAGTGCGCCTGGCTCCCGATTCGATTCGTCAAGATCGACGGTGAGAACTATGGCCGCTCCTACGTGGAAGAGTACCTGGGCGACATCAAGTCCCTGGAAGGTCTCTCTCAGGCCATCGTGGAAGGCTCCGCAGCCTCCGCGAAAGTCCTGTTCCTGGTGAACCCCAACGGGGTCACTAGCTCCAGCGAGCTGGCCGAAGCGCCGAACGGCGACTTTGTGGATGGCGTGGCATCTGATGTCCAGGCCCTCCAGCTTCAAAAGTCCGGTGACTTCCGTGTGGCACTGGAGACCATCAACACCATCACTGAGCGCCTTGAGTTCGCCTTTATGCTGAACTCCGCGATTCAGCGGAATGGTGAGCGTGTGACAGCCGAAGAAATCCGGTACATGGCCGGGGAATTGGAAGCCGCCTTGGGCGGTGTCTACTCCATCCTCAGCCAAGAATTCCAGCTTCCGCTAGTCAACCGCATCATGTTCTCGATGCAGCGCCGCAAGAAGCTCCCCGAACTGCCCAAGGGCACCGTTAGCCCCACCATTGTGACGGGTATGGAGGCCCTTGGACGTGGCAATGACCTGACCAAACTGGACCAGTTCATCTCCACCATCATGCAGATTCCTGATGCCGCCTCCCGGATCAACTGGGGCAACTACATGACCCGCAGGGCCACCGCCCTCGGGATCGACACAGACGGCCTGGTGAAGACCGATCAAGAGGTACAGCAGGAACAACAACAGCAACAGATGCAGCAGGCAATGCAGTCGGGCGTAGCCCCGGCAGTGCAGGCCGCTGGTCGCATGATGGAGAAAGGCCAACCCGATGGCAGCCAAGCGCAAACCTAAAGAGCCCGAAGAGGGCGCAGTAACAGAGCCCCTTATCGAATACTTCGGTGAGGGCGCAGAGCAAGTTCAATTCAACATCAACCCCCAGGCCAAGCGATACCGCGTGTTCGCTAATGGCCGCGTTCTCGAAGACCTTTAATGGAAAGCATCGAAATCGTATCCCCGAACCCGTCTGCCCCCGAAGGGCATGATGAGGCAATGATTGCCGCCATCGACAAGGCCAATGCTGGCCCGGTAGGCGACAACATCACGACCCCTGCTGAAACCGTAGAGCGCCCCGAGGGCTTGCCCGAAGGCTTCGAATCCTGGGACCAATTGGCGAAAGCCTACGCCGACCTCAAGGCACCTGCCCCCGAGACTCCAGCAGCGACCGCAGAGCCCGAACCCTCTACGGCCACCCCGGATGAGGCGAGCAAGGCCCTGGAGTCGAAAGGCTTGGACCTGGATGAGTTCTCCCAGGAGTTCGACCGAACTGGCGCACTGAGTGCCGAAAGCTACGACCGCCTGGCAAAAGCGGGCTATCCGCGTGGCGTGGTCGACCAATATGTGGCGGGCCAGCAGGCTCTGGCAGACCAGCACATCTCCGCAATCAAGGGCGAAGCTGGCGGTGCCGATGCGTACGCAAGCCTGGTCACATGGGCCGAGGCCAATCTGGCACCGGCTCAAATCGAAGCCTTCAACACCGCAGTAAATGGCAGCCTGGAGCAAGCGAAGCTGGCCGTGAACGGCCTCAACGCGCAGTACCGCTCTGCAATTGGCAGCGAGCCAAACCTCATTGGCGGTGGCAAAGCAGCCGCAGCCGATGTCTTCGAATCCACCTCCCAGGTGACTGAGGCGATGAGCGATAAGCGCTACCGCAGTGACCCGGCATACCGTGCCCGAGTCCAGGCCAAGCTCCTCCGTTCCAACGTCTTCTGACGCCTGGCCGCAATAAGAAAAACAACAATGAGCGGCTTCACCGACGAACACTTCTCCATCAAGTGGATGGAGGAAGTGGATGGCGTGGACTACTGGGCATCTTCGCCTTTCCGCTACTGGATCGGTCCCGAAGGGACTGGCCGGTACGTGGATGTCCCCGCTGGCTTCATCACTGATGGAGCTTCTGTACCCCGTCCGTTCTGGTCACTGATTCCCCCATGGGGCACATACGGCCAGGCGGCAATCGTCCATGACTACCTGTGCGAGACCCTCACCGTCCTACTGGATGGCGTGCCTATTCGCATCACCCGAAAAGAATGCGACCGGATCTTGCTCCAGGCCATGACCGACCTTGGAGTTCCCCTGTGGAAACGCTCCGTAATTTATGGGGCCGTGCGTGCTTACGCATTGGCCGCAAACGTGACCCAGCCGTCCGGCCTGGTCCACCTACCCAACCCACCCCAATAAAAGGAAACACCCCCATGAGCTTTCTGAAAACCGTAGCCGTAGACGCTGAGTCGTTCCTGGCAAAAGTCCTGGCAAACCTGGTCTCCGAAGTCGCCGCTGACGGCACTGTGACCAAGGCTGATGCAATCCAGGCGGTGGCATCTGCCGCTGTTTCGACCCTGGCGAGCGCCACCAGCGCCTCCGCTGCATCCGGTGCCGTTGTCGCTGACAACTGATCAACCCGGCCTGGCCCGTAGCCGTTAATACGGGCCGCCTCAGCACCTTGAGAAGCAACAGAAAAGTCCAGCCGCACTGCGCCCCTGCGCGGTGGCAACGCGGGCCACGGGATTCATCCCGGCTCGCTCCATCGACTTTTTCTCAAGGATTCACCCCTCAATGTCTGATGCAACTGTTTCCCGCCTGGGCCAAGCGAACCTGACTGGCGATGCCAAAGCGCTGTTCCTGAAAGTGTTCTCGGGCGAAGTCCTGACTGCCTTTCAGGAGTCGTGCGTCACCGCTGACAAGCACCTGGTCCGCACCATTACCAGCGGCAAGTCTGCCCAGTTCCCAATCCTGGGCAAAATCTCGGCCCAGTACCACACTCCGGGCGCTGAGATTGCTGGCCTGAGCGTTCCTGCGAACGAGCAAGTTATCACCATCGACGACTTGCTCATCTCGCACGCCTTCATCGCTTCCATCGACGAAGCCATGAACCACTACGATGTCCGTGGTCCGTACTCGACTGAGATGGGCCGCGCTCTGTCGTACACCTACGATAAGCACATCCTGCAACTGGGCGTCCTGGCTGCCCGCGCATCGGCCCCGGTCTCGACCGAAGCTGGTGGCGGTTCGGTAACTGACTCCGCGCTGCTGACCGATACCACTGGCGAAGCCCTGGTAGCTGCACTGTTCGCAGCCGCGCAGAAGCTGGATGAGAAATTCATCCCGGCTGATGAGCGTTACGCCTACCTGACCCCAGCGGCGTACTACATGCTGGCTCAGAACACCAAACTGATGAACTCCCTGTGGGGCGGCCAAGGCAGCTATGCCAAGGGCGAACTGCCACAAGTGGCGGGCATCAACCTGGTGAAAGCTGTCCACGCTCCGTTCGGTTCCAACATCGCCACCGTTGCGAATGGCGGCACCGCGCTGACCGCAGGCACCAGCGACAAGTACGCTGTAGATGCCACCAGCACCGCAGCCCTGGTCATGCACAAGGCCGCTGTCGGCACCGTCAAGCTGATGGACCTGGCGATGGAGTCGGACTACGACATCCGCCGTCAAGGCACCCTCATGGTCGCCAAGTACGCCATGGGCCACGGCATCCTCCGCCCAGCAGCCGCTGTAGAGCTGAAAACCGCCTAACCACCAACCTAGCCTCACTCAAGGACTTCCTTGTGTGGGGCTTTTTTTTCGTGCCTAGAAAATGAAGACACTCGCCCAAACGACCGAGCTAGATGCCGTAAACATCATGCTCAATACCATTGGCGAGTCGCCAGTCAACTCCCTGGATGATGGCCTTCCCGTAGCGGATGCCGCCATCGCCCGCTCAGTCCTCCGCGAAGTCACCATCGACGTGCAATCGCCTGGATGGCAGTTCAACACTGAGCGCAACTACAAGCTGACTCCGGCTCTCCTCACGAAGTACATCACCGTCCCCGGCAACTGCCTGGAGGTCACACCTAGCGGCAAGAGCGCCACCCTGGACATCACTCTCCGGGGCACGCGCATTTACGACCGCCAGAACCACACGTATGAGTTCGGCTCCTCGATCACCGTGGACATGATCGTTCTCCTGGACTTCTCCGAACTTCCACAATCGGTGCGGCACTACATCACCGTCCGGGCCGCCCGAGTGTTCCAGCAGCGGAATGTGGGCTCCGATGTCCTCAACGGCTTCACCGAGAAGGACGAAACGCGGGCCCTGGTCGCCATTCGCAAGTACGACTCGGAGACCGGGGGCTACAACGTGCTGACCGGCAACTACTCCGTCATGCGGGTACTTGACCGATAGCCTATGTCCTTAATCTCATCCTCCATCCCGAACTTCGTTAACGGCGTCTCACAGCAACCATTCACCCTCCGTCTGTCCTCCCAACTGGACGCCCAAGAGAACGGCATCTCGACCGTCTCTGAGGGACTGATGAAGCGCCCCCCAACCACCCACCTGGCCCGAGTGACAGCCTCCCCATTGGAGTCGGCATTCGTCCACACCATCAACCGCGATGCGAGCGAGCGCTACCAAGTGGCGATCACCAACGGCGGACTCCGTGTATTTGCCGTAGACGGCACTGAGCGCACGGTGTCTTTCCCGGATGGAACCGGCTACCTAGCCGCAAGCGACCCGGCAAGCGACTTCACCGCGATCACCGTGGCGGACTACACCTTCATCGTGAACAAGGCCATCACCGTGGCGAACCGTGCAGCCGTGAGTGCCACCCGTGGGCCCGAGGCACTCATCAGTGTCATCCAGGGTAACTACGGGCGCACCTACGGGGTCATCCTCAACGGCGTGACCGTTGCTACATACGCGACCCCAGATGGGTCCGATGCCACGAAAACCTCCCTGGCCTCCACGGACTACATCGCCACGGAGCTGGTGGCGGGCATCCAAAGCGCGGGCTTCACATGCGTGCGGGCGGGCTCCTGTCTGTACATCACCAGCACCGCGGACTTCACCATCGACTGTTACGATGGTTTCAACAACAACGCCATGAAGGCGTACAAGAAGGTAGTCCAGTCGTTCTCCACGCTGCCTTCCAACTGCACCCAGGCCGGTGGCTGCCTGTTCGAAATTACCGGCGACCCTGGCGATTCTTCGGACGACTACTACGTCTACTACGATGTCGGTACTGACAGCACTGGCGTGTGGCGTGAGTGTGTCGGCCCTGGCGTGGCACTGGGCCTGGACGGCTCAACCATGCCGCACACGCTGGTCCGTAACGCGGACGGCACCTTCACCTTCCAGGCAGCCACCTGGACGGACAGAGTGGCAGGCGATGCGGACACCAACGAAGACCCGTCCTTTGTGGGCCGGACAATCAACGATGTTGTCTTCTACCGGAACCGCCTGGGATTCCTAGCCGATGAGGCCGTGATTTTCTCGGAGTCGGGGAAATACTGGAACTTCTACCGCACCACTGTGACGGAGCTTCTGGACAGCGATCCTATCGACGTGTCCAGCACGTACACCAAAGTCGCGATCCTCAAGCACGCGGTGTCGTTCAACAAGCAACTCCTGCTGTTCTCCGATGAGGTCCAATTCCTGATCGACAACGGGGACACCCTCACGCCCAAAACCATCTCCATCAAGCCGTCCACGGAGTTCGTGTGCAACGCCTTGACCACTCCTCAATCCGTGGGCAAGAACGTGTACTTCGCCTCTGACCGGGAGAACTGGACGGCCATCCGGGAATACTTCACGGACACCAACGATGTCTCCAACGACTCCACGGACGTGGCTTCGCATGTTCCCCAGTACATCCCTTCGGGCGTGTTCAAGATCGCCTCATCCAGTTCTGAGGATATGTTGTGCGTCCTCACTACCGGGGACCGCCATTCGATCTACGTGTACAAGTTCTACTGGGACGGTGACACGAAGGTGCAAAGCTCCTGGAGCAAGTGGACCTTCCCGGACACCGATACCATCCTGAGCGCGGAGTTCCTGGACTCCGAAGTGTTCCTGGCGATCAACCGCGCCGATGGCTTGTACTTCGAAAAACTCACTGTAGCCACGGACAGCCTGGGCACCAATGAGCCGTACCTGGTTCACCTGGACCGAAAGCAATACGTCACGAAAGACACCCTGAGTTACGCGGATGGCTACACCACCATCCCGCATTCGTGGGCTATGGATGACGGCACGTACATGGCCGTGACCGCCACCGGGCAGACACTCAAGCCTGGCGTGGTCGCTGAAATTGTGTGGGATGGGACAACAGCGAAGGTGAAGGGGAATTACACCTCCTCGGACCTTATCGTCGGTCGGCGGTACGTGTTCAGCTTCCAGCTAAGCACCATCACCGTGAAGACCCAAAGCGCAGGCGGGGGCACCAAGAGCGACACCGAAGGCCGCCTCCAGCTTCGCAAGGCGTCCGTGAACTTTGCCAGCACCGGGTACTTCCAGGTGAAGGTGACGCCACGTTACCGGGACACTTACACCTATACCTACTCGGGCAAGGTACTGGGCACCCCAAGCGCCACATTAGGACAGGCAGAGCTAAGCACCGGCAAGTTCACGTTCCCCATCATGACGCAGAACACGGATGCCACCATCGTTATTCAGAACGACTCTCCGATGCCTTCGGCCTTCCTGAGCGCGGACTGGGAGGGCTTCTTTGTCAAACGCAGCCAGGCTGTCTGAGGTCGCGTGGGTACTTGAGACGACACCGACACACTGCCATGAGTTGGCCGCCAACATGCGGGAGGAGGACCGGGACGAAATCTGGAAGTCCTCCCGCCTGCAACCCCTGGAAGCATTGCTCCTTGGGCAGATGGATTCCCTGCGCACTTGGACCTTCCTGGTTCATGGGCGTGTGGTCGCCATCTTCGGTGTGGCTCCGCTGACAGATATGGTCGGCGCTCCCTGGATGCTCGCTTCCCCTGAGCTTCCGCAAGCCCGCAAGACATTCCTGGCTCACTGCCGGGACTACATCAACCAAATGCACGAACTCCGTCCGGTCCTCATGAACCGGGCGTGGACGGGCAACCCTGTTCATCTCCTGTGGCTCCGCTGGCTGGGCTTTGAGTTCTGCGACCCGGAACCCTTCGGCCCCGATGGCGAAGCCTTCCAGGAATTCCAGAAGGTCCAATTCCCATGTGTACCATCGTAGCAGCAGCGTGGGCCGCAACGGCCATCGCAGCGGCTGGCACCACCGCGTCCGTGGTCCAGCAGAACCAGCAAGCGAAATCGACCGCAGCCTATGAAGAGCAGCAGTCTGAGAACGACTTGAAGGCGTTTCAGGACAACCAAGCGCAGACCGGGTATGCGAACGAGCAAGCCCGCCAGTCTGCCTCTCAGCAGGAATACCAGAACAACCTCAAGGCCCGAGCGGCTATGTCCACCGCGCGCGCCCAGGCGAGTGAAGCGGGCGTAGAGGGCAACTCCGTGGATGCGCTCCTGGCCGACCTCTCGGCTCAGCGCGACAACTACAACCAATCCGTAGAGCAGAACTACAGCACGACCGTAGCGAACAACAACACCCAGCTACAGAACAACTACTACGGCACCCAAAGCGCGCTCAACTCCCTCCGCTCTGTGGACTCCCCGAACTACCTGGAAGCGGCCAGCCGCCTCGGCTCCAGCGCTCTCGGGGCCTACAGCACCCAACTCCGGGCCAACTCCGGCTCAACCACCGTCACCCCTAATGGCTCCTAAGGAGGCCCCATGCGTGGACAAGTGAACTATGACCCTGGCGTCCAGGGCATGGAACAAGTAAACCCAATCGCCTTCCAGCCAGTCCGGGCGCACCTGGATGACACGGCTGGATTGAAGGCGAACCAATTGGCCCAGGCACTGGGCTCCTCAGCGATCCCCCAGGCGCTCCAGCAGTTCGGCTCCGCTGAGGACCAACAGGAGCGGCAGAAGGCCCAGGACACAGCCGACTCCATGACCGTGGGCGAGCTGGGCCAGAAGATCAAAGACGGCTCTATCCTGGCCTCCCAGTCCCCAGCCTTCCAGGGCACGCTCCAGCACATCTACGGTGAGAACCTGATGCAAGGCATGGAGCGGGACACCATGTCGAAAATCCAGACTGGCGAACTCCAGTTCACCGACCCGCAGCAGGTGGACGAGTACCTCACGAAGAGCCGCAATGAGGCACTTGAGGGGCAGAACCAGTTTGCCGTTGCGGGCTTCGACAAGGGCTATAACGCCTTCCGCATGAACGTGTTCGACACGAACGCACGGACGATGAACGCCAAGGCCATCACTGAGGGCATCCAGCAGTCCAGCGACAACCTCATGAACGTGGTCGGGGATGTCACTGGGAACCAGTTCAACGGCACTACTGACCAAGCCGCCCAGGCCATCGCCAGTCGCTTCAACCTTCTGTCGTCCACCTCGCTACTCCGGGACGATGCCCGCAAGACCACCTTGAACAACACGCTGGTCCAGATCGCGCAGACCGGAAACAAGTCCCTGGTGGACGCGCTCCTGGCTCAGAAGCTGTCATCCGGTGCCACTGTGGCGTCCACACTGGGCGGCACCACCGCTGCCGAAGTGAGCCTCCACGCGCAGAGCATGGATGACCAGAACCAGCGCAAGCGTGTGGATGATGAGATTCGCCCGTTCCTGACCCAAGCGGATGCCGGTGAACTGGACCAGAAGGGCTTCAATGACTGGGCGCAGAAGAACGAACGGTGGGTCACAGCCAGCACCTGGAACGCTGTCATCAAGCATAGCCAGTCCCAGTTGAATCAGCGGCAGAACAACATCAACCGCTTCCAGCTTCTGTCCACCGCCCAGCAGTCCATGGCGAACGCCCAGCAATCCACGCGGGTAGCCATCGACCAAGGCAACCTGGCGTACCTCCAGCCCCAGCAGGTGATGAGCCCCGAAGGCAAGATGAAGGCTTTCGAGACTGAGCAGTACGCCCAGCAGTACATGGCAAACCGTGTCCAGCAGGAGCAGATGCCGTTCGACAAGCAGGTGCAGTTCTACTCCACGAACAAGGTGGATAACCCGCAGTGGAAGAGCATTCTCCAGTCGGGTCTCACCAACCTGGCGTCCCTCGGCTGGACCCCGGACGGGAAGCAGCAGGGCCAGCTTAACCAGCAGGGCCAGGGCGCAATCGACACCTTCAACCACATCAACGCGGTGAACCCCGCATACGCCCAACAGCTTGCCGGTGGGGCATACCAGAAGCTCTCCGACATCCAGTTCTTGATGGAGAAGGGCGGATTCCCCGATGCCAACTCAGCGGCATCCCTGGTCTATCAGGGCGGGAACTCCGGTGTCACCGAGGCCGATATGGGGGCCATGAAGGCCAACGTAGCGAGCGCTGTGAATGACGTGGTGAACCCCGGCTTCCTATCTCGCTCCGTCCACTGGGCTGAGGGGCTTTGGGGCAATGACCAGACGAACCTCACGGCAGTCCAAGCGGACATCCGGCGAAGGTCGGAACTCCTCCTCAAGTCCGGCCAGGTGCCCGATGCGGCCAGCGCAGTGAAGGCCACCGTGCAGTACCTGCAAGACCCAAATGTCTCCACGAACATCAACAACACCCTGTACCTGAATAAAGACCTGCCTCAAGTCCCCAAGGGAGAAGACCGGGGGAAGTGGGTCGAGCGCTTCATTGACGAGGTGCCAGGGAAGATCGCGGATGAGCAAGACATCGGCAAGGGGAACATCCGCATGGAGCCCAATGACCGAGGCGGTTACACCATGTGGACCGGGGGAGTGCCCCTCACAGGCGTGAATCACCAAGTCCTCAACTACTCCCGCCAACAGGTTGAGAAGTGGATTGGCAACACCTACGCCGCAGACCTCAAGGCCAAGACAGCCGCAGCTAATGCAGAACATGCCGCCGAAGTGCAGCGTGCGCTGAATCCTATTGACCCGCAGTATCTCCAATAACAAAGGTAAGTAATGACTCAAATTTCTCTGGAAGATGCCCGGAAAATCACTGATTCGACCGAGCAACAATATGGCCTCCCTCAAGGGACGCTGTTCAAAATGAGCGGTGAGGAATCATCGTTCAACCTCGATGCCGAAAGCGGCAAGGGCGCCGAAGGTCCGTTCCAACTGATGCCCGCCACTCAAAAGGCATACGGCGTCACTGACCCCCACGACTACACCCAGGCCGCTGATGCCGCTGGGCGCTACATGCGGGACAGCCTGGCTAAGTACAACGGCAACATTGATATGGCCCTGGCCGACTACAACGGCGGCCCTCGGGCTGCCAAGGCGCTGGCCGCTGGGAGTCCCTGGCCGGAAACACGGGACTACCTGAGCAAGTTCAACGGCACCACCCCCGCAGCAGGGCAGACCCCCTCGGGAAAGCCTGACCCCCTGTCCTCCGCTTTCATCTCCGGCGATTCAGTCAACCCGGATCAGAGCGCTTCCGCCTCGGACCTGGTGCAGATGCAGGCCCAGCAGCGGGCAGAGAACGGGGGGCTCATCAACAACGTAGAGAATATCCCCCAAGCTCTGGCCCTGGGCTTCGCCTCGGACAACTCCGTGGTGAACTGGTGGCGGGAAAGGGGCACCCAATCGACGGACTGGAATTTCTCCTGGGACAACTACAAGGCTGGCAAGTACCTGGAGGGCATTCCCGAGAAGAACTGGGACTACATCCTCCAGGCCACAAGTGACTCCGATGCTGACTTCCGGCGCTCC
The DNA here is from genome assembly GCF_017875165.1 of Pseudomonas sp. PvP089. Lineage (NCBI taxonomy): Bacteria > Pseudomonadati > Pseudomonadota > Gammaproteobacteria > Pseudomonadales > Pseudomonadaceae > Pseudomonas > Pseudomonas sp. PvP089. The sequence continues at coordinate 4,330,907 of NZ_JAGGME010000001.1, read as the reverse complement.
CGTATGCAGCAGTCCATGCAGGATGAGCAGAAGCTGTCTGAAATGGGAGTCGCAGGCCTTGGGGGCCGTTTAGTCGGCGGGCTGGTGGATTTGCCCACGCTCATCGGATTTGTCCCCGGTATGGGCGGCGAAGGCTTACTCACGGCTGGCTCACGGATTGCCAACGCAGTCCGCATGGGCGTGGTCGGGGCTGGGACCAACGTGGGCTATGACGCGCTGATGAACCGATACAACCCGCTCCGCACGGATGACGACTTGTACATCTCCGCTGCGATGGGCCTGGGCCTCGGGGCCATTGGCGGTAGCCTCGCTCGCGTAGAGGGGCCGCTGGCTGAGGAAAACGCCCGCCTGGCCCAGTGGGGTCGCCAGGAGTCCGGCAAGGCGCAAATCAGGGAGCTTACCGATGCGGGCCTCATGCGCCCCGGTGAAGGCGCGCTGAGCCAGCCTGAGTTTCTCCGCAGGTTCGGCCAGGACGTGGACACGAAGAACACCCCTGGCAACGCCATTATCTGGCGGACGGAGGACGGAGGTTCCGCCCGCATCCATTCGCCGGGGGAGGAACCCAAGACCGTGGACTTGCCGCCCGAGGAGCCACGGGCACCAGAGGAACCACCGGCAGCGGGTGAACCACGGGATGAGCCGCAGGAACCATCAGTGGGTACACCTGGGCGCAAGCAGCCTTGGAGCGAAGAGTGGGACACCCCCCGCTACGAAGCCAGTGGCGGCCGGGATGACAACCTGATCCTCCCCAGTGGCGTCAACCGCGTGAGCCAGTTGGCCGATTACGTCCGGGCGTACTCAAAGAACCCCGAGACGGTCAAAGTGCTGAACCGTGTCCTCAAGGCTGTGGACCTCCGCAAGATGAACTTCAAGGTCATCGAACAGGGCCAGAAGTTTGGCAATGCGGCGATGGACGCGGTAATTAAAACTGCTAAGGGCGCGGTTCTTACCCCGCACCAGTCCACCGGGGATGGCATTCAAATGTTCCTCCGGGGCCATTCCTACATGAGCCCCACCGGGCGTCTGTCGGACCTGTCCGGCCTGAATGAAGAAACCTTCGTGCATGAGCTGGTCCACGCAGCCACCGTGTACAAGATGCACGCCACCAGCGACCGCCTGATGTCCACGGACCCGCAGATCAGCAAGGCCACTACGGACCTCAGCACGCTGCACGACTCGATGCTCAAGGCTGCGCAGAGTGAGTTCGGGGAACACTGGAAGAGCGCTCTGGAGGGTCGCCTGGGGATTAACCTGGACAACCCCAAGGAGATGATCGCCTACGGACTGACTAATGCCCGGTTCCAGCAGTGGCTCAAGGGGAAGGCCCTTCCAGGCAAGCCCGATGCTTCCTTGTGGGACCGTTTTGTCGGTGGCCTTCGAAAGTTGCTAGGAATCGGCAAAAACGAACACAACGCCCTGTCCCGCCTGGTGGAGCTGGCGAACCCACTTACCCGCCCAGGAGGCGTGTCCAGGACGGTGCGCAGTCCCGCATTGGAAGGCAGCGTGGATGCTCAGGCCGCGAAGGCTGCGCACATCCCCGAAGTGTTCGGCTGGGGCCTCGGCCTGGAAAACAAGCTTGGCAAAGCTGACTCTCCAACCGCAGTCCGTGCGCTGGCCGCCAAGCTCTTCGGCACGTCCATTGGCTACAAGGACCATTCCGTGGTCGGGCCCAATGCCTGGGACGACACCACGAAGTGGGCAGAAGGCTGGGCCACGCAGATGAAGAAAGCCTCGCTCCCGCAGTTCCAGAAGTGGTTCCAGGCCAACGGCTTCAAGTGGCACCAGAAGGCTGAGGCATTTGACCACTTCGGTAGCCTGGTGTCGGACTTCATCCGGGGCCGGGATGCTGACTTCCCTGATGAGGTAGTGCGTGCTGGTGAGACCGTCCGAAAGACCCTGGACCATGTGGCGGACTACATCAACAACCCGCTCAAGGATGAAGGGCGGATCAAGCTGGGCCTGACTGAAACGGAAATCCGTGACTCCGACACGGGCGCTACCTCCGTGGTCGGCACCCTGGAAAAGAACCCGAACTACCTCCCGCGAAAGCATGACGTGAACAAGTGGAACTCCATGGTCAACACCTGGGGCCACGAAGCTGTCACCGGATGGTGGGCTAGGGCGTATCAGGGAGCCCGTGAGGGCATCTCGGATGAGGCCGCCAACCGCTGGGCGAAGTGGTACGTTCGGACTGTCGAAGAGGCCCATGCGAACCGCACGCAGGACGCGATGGGTTCCATGATGATGGGCACCGACCGGGAAGCCTTGAAGCACTCGCTGATGCTCAATGGCGGTTACTCCGAAGAGGAGGCCGTCCGGGTCATGGACGATATGCTGCCCACGAAGGGGACTGATGCGGGGCGTACTGCCGCAAGCCTCAAGAACCGGAACTCCGTGAACGAGCTGCACACCGAGACCTGGACAGGTGCCGATGGGACGAAGAGCGCTGTTTCTCTCAACGATTTCATCCACACCAACGCCTTCGAAGTAGTGGAGCCGTACCTGCGCCGTATGGCAGGGAGCGTGGCCCTTGCAAAGCACCTGGACGTGTACAAGGGGCAGGACATCGAAAAGGCCATCATGGCCGCCACGGAGAACAAGTTCGGGGAAGGGATGCGCCCAGGCGCGAACGTGGCCGGTATGCGAAAGGACTTGAAGTTCGCCTTCGATCGCATCCAGGGCCTCCCGATGGAGGAGTTCTCCACGCTCAACAAGAGCCTGGAAATGTGGCGTAACTTCAACGTCATCCGCCTCATGGGCGGGGCGGTATGGAACCAAGTCTCCGAACTGTCGCAGATCACTGGGTCCATGGGATGGAAGGCCACGCTTCAGGCCGTGCCCACTCTCCGAGCACTGCGCCGTGACATCGCCATTGGCAAAGCCCCGGATGACCTCCTGGACCACCTGGAGAACACAATCGGAGGTGCCGGGGCTGACTACGTGGCCCGCCTGAATTTCAGCGCCAAGGACGATTGGGTTCGCCATAACGGTGACACCGCGTTCAACCGCAAGCTGGATGCCGTGGACAACGGGCTACGCAAGGTCGCCAAAGGCGTCCTGGACTGCACCGGCATGACACCGCTCATGATCCAGCAGAAGCGCATCCACGCTATCGCCCTGGTGAATCACTGGGTCAATCACGCCAATGGTGCGGCGTCCAAGCTCCTCACCGATGACCGACTGGCCTGGATGGGGATGAGCAGAGAACAAGCGAACGGCGTTCTGGCGGACCTCAAGAAGTACAGCACTCCCCGGAATGGTGCCTTCGGGCCGTCCCATAAGCTGGACTTCGGGGCCTGGGTTAAGGACTCCCCTGAGAACTACTCCAGGTTCATGACTGCGATGCACCGTGAGTCTCGCCGTGTCATCCAGGAGAACGACCTTAGTTCCATGATTCCACTCATGGGGACCACACTAGGAAAAGCCATGTTCCAGTTCATGGCCTTCACCATGCACGGCTGGAACAAGTCCATGCTCTTCGCCGCGAACCACCGGGACTGGGCCACGTTGTCCACTGTCCTGCACGGGGGATTCCTGGCGAGCCTGACCTACATGGGCCGAACCATGCTGGATTCCATGGGGATGAATGAGGAGAACCGCCAGAAGTTCCTGGACCAGCGTATGGCCCCCGGCCAGATTGTGGCCAACAGCTTCGGCAAAATTTCTCAGGCTTCTCTTCTGCCAAACCTCTATGACACGGTGTCTCCGTACCCGCTGTTCTCGGGGATGCGGACCACCAGCGACCTGTCCAGCTTTGTTTCCAACCCAACCTATCAGGCCATCAACGGCCTCATCTCCATGAAGAAGCTCGTCAAGAACGGGCTCTCTGATGACTCCCAAACGTCCGCTTCGGACATCAAGAACTGGGCTCGCCTCCTGCCGCTGAACAACGTAGCGCCCGTTAGCACCATGTTGAACATGATCGCCAACGACTACCCAACCGGCTCGAAGCAGCACTGACATAACCACCTCAACGGGAACCCCGGCTTCGGCTGGGGTTTTCTTTTTTTTGGAACCCTCTATTTGGCTTACACACCCTACAGCTACGTCCAGTTGAAAGCGGACGGAGCAACCACAAACTTCCCCTTCAACTTCCCCTACCTGGACACCGCCCATATCCAGGTGTCCGTGGACACAGTGGTCACGGACTTCACTTGGGTAGATTCGTACACCATCAAGATCGCCTCCGCGCCTGTCGCTGGTGGCGTGGTCGAGATTCGCCGGATCACTCCCAAGGATTCCGCCATTGTTTCTTTCCAGGATGGCTCCACGCTCCTGGAAGCCGACCTGGATCTGATGGTCACGTACAACCTGTACTGCGCCCAGGAGGCGTATGACGGCACCCAGGCTAGCATCCACCTGACCGCTGATGGCGTATGGGATGGGCAAGGTGTCCGTGGCACTGACTTCGCAGACCCTGTAGATGCGCAAGACCTGATGACGCTCAACTACATGAACGTCAACTTCAAGAACACCATGCTTGCGATTGAGCAGGACTCCATCGACAAGACCACTGCTATCCGTACAGCCGCCAACAGTGACCTGGAGGCGATTCACACGACTGCTGTGAACGATCTCAACACCATCACTCAGGCCGCAGAAGCCGCAACCTCAGCTTCCCAAACGGCTGCCAAAACGAGCGAAACCAACGCCGCGAACTCGGCAGCCGCAGCTTCGGCATCGGAGACAGCCAGTGCCGCCTCTCAGGCCTCTGCGAAAACCAGCGAGACCAATGCCGCAACGTCTGAGCAGCAGGCAGCCGGTTACGCTGCGAGCTTGAAGCTGCCTGCCGCAACGGGGGAGGCGCTCCAGGCTCTTCGGCAGAACTCCACGGAAACAGGGCTGGAATACTTCCCGTCCCACCTGGCGCATGGCCTGGGGGCCGTTGTGGACTTCCGAAGCACCACGATGGCGGCTGCAACCCCAGCGGACTTGTACGGCACAGGCACCCAGGTGGGGTTCATCTCCGGGGGGCCAGCAGGGTTAGCTATCCCAGGTCTAGGCGACCCTACCTACGGCGTCCTAGTGAATCATGCGCAGTGGAAGGACTCATCGGCGCTGACCGCAATCTGCCAGGAGTTCTCCTCAGGCACTGAGCGCTTCTTCCGTTACGCCACGGCAGCAACTACCTGGTCCGGCTGGCTCACGGTGTACAACAGCGCTCACTTCGCTATCGCTGACTACCTCAAGGCAGGAGAGACGCAAGACACAACGGGGATGCGCTTTGCATCAGCCAGCCCGCCCGCCATCGCCAACATCACCTCCAGTGGTGCAGCCAACGCACTCACCATCGGTAACGGCTCCAACGACTATGCCTCCGCCGTCATGGCGTTCATTCGCGATGGGCAGTACGCCTGCTACCTGGGCATCGACACGGACAACGTGTTCAAAGTCGGTGGCTGGTCCATGGGGGACGTGTCTTACCCAATCATCCATACGGGCAACTTGGGGGCGTACACCGGCCAGCTCGCAGTGGGCGCGGTCGGCACCTATGCCTTCATGTGGGCGAACGGCAACTACGCCCCAGGCACGCTCCTGGCTGGCTCTGCCATCTACTACGGCTCCTACAACTACCAATCTTCCGTCACGGCATCCGGCACATGGATGGTGTGTGGATACCTTTCCTCCGGCTACAAGGCCACCGTTATGTTGCGAGTAGCGTAATGACTGATACCAGCACCACCAGCACCACTCCAGCGGTGTACACCACGGCTTCGGGCCCGGCCTATGCCAACGCTGACAAAACCGCCGTGACCCTCACTGTCACCTTCACGGGGATTGGTAAGGCCCCATTCACGGCCAGCCAGGATGACACTCACGACTACGGGCGCGAGCTATTCACCCGCGCAGTAGCAGGGGACTTCGGGACCGTAGGGGACTTTGCGGTCTCCAGCTCCACCACACGGATGGAGTTCGTTCTGAGCCGCGCCGATGCCGTTGCAGCCATCACAGTAACCACCACCGCAGGTAATACCTTCAATGGCGATGAGGCCAGCCAGAACCGCATGGCTCGCTCCATTGTTGCCCTGGGCGACACCGACACCATCACTTGGGTACTTGCGGACAACAGCACCATCCAGGCCACTAAGGCCGAACTCCAGGAGGCGCTCAGGCTCTCCGGGGAAGCCCAAACGGCCCTATGGGTCCAGACCACCACAACCTCTTAATTGATTCGCCCTCGGCAGACCGGGGGCCACCACTTGGAAAACAACAATGAGCGAAACAATCGACCGCCGCGTGACTCGTCTTGAGGTCCGCGTGGAGGCGCAAGAAAAAGAACTGGGCGTGGTCCAGAAGATGACCGAAGCCTTGAATGAGGCCCTGACCAACATCCAGGACAACCTCACTCAAATCAAATGGCTCGCCTTGGGCGTAGCTATAACCATGGCCGTGAACTACCTCGGCTTCCCTAAAGCACTCGAAATGGTGGTCCACCATGTCCTCGGATAGAGCAACCGAAAAGGAACTTGCAGTAGTCCACAACGAGTTCGCCGTGTGGTGTCTAGAAATCATGCGTGGCGTCCCCGTGACCATCGACGGCGAAGGGGTGATGGAGGAGGGAAAGCTGGTGCGTTCGCCACCTGCACCGGCCTATCTCAACGTCATCCGCCAGTTTCTGAAAGACAACAAGATTGAATCCCTGGCCCCTAAGGGAACCACAATGGGAGACCTTAGCGACCTCCCAGTGTTTGACGATGACAATGTAGTTACGTTGTCACGCTAGCTTCTCATATTCAGCTTTGAGTGCTTCGCTTAACTCGCGATAAAAGGTATCGCGTATTTGGACTCTCTCTTCTGATTCGCCAGGAAAAGCCCCCGTTTCCGCCATCCTAATCAGAGCTTCTATATCTATGCTTTCAGTGTCATCAAAGGGGAATTCAGATTCTTCACAGTGCTTGTAAAGCCAGCCAAGTTTTGACTCTGCGAGGGCGTATAGATGGTCTGATTTAAATTCATCGCTAATAGCGGTGAGGCTCAATATGTAGCCAGCGCTCAGTCTTCTATCCATATCATTTGAGTAGTCTGCTGGGGTGAGTGCGAATCTTCCAGATATGTGTTCTAGGATTGATATGAAGTACAGAAGGACGTAAGGCAATCTGCTGTAAAGGTAGGACCACTGGCTAACCGTATCTCGATAAGAAGAGAAAATGAAATTCGCTTGATAGGGTTTGGTTACGATTGCTGTTTTTGTTGTAAACAGGTGCGTGGCTTTGTTGCAAAAGCCGTCAAAGCTATCAGAGTTGCTTTTATCGTATCTCAACTGGGTAAGGAATTCCGCATTGAATACATCGGCCTTACCCACCTTGTCGAGTACTCTCTGGATTCTCGCCCTGTGTCCATCAAGGCCACCATTCTTACCGTGGTCGAGCTTCGGCGGGGAATATGAGAATTTTTCAGCAAATGAGTCGCGGTCATCAACAATTGCTTCTAGAACAAATAAATTATCCTGCAACGGTTTGCGCAGTAGTGTGTAGGCTACGGCGAGCTTCCCTTTGCGTGAAGCTTCTAGTGCTTCAAATACATAATGAAGCATGTCGGAAAGGATAGCTGGGAACATCCTGCTTATGAGTAGGTCTGGGATTTTTGACTTGTCTGCAATGCTGTCTAGCCAAGTTGAAATGTCTTCTACCGGGACTTCGTGCGCTCGGAGGTATCCATTGTCAATCGGGATGTCAAATATTCTTTGCTCCATGCCTGACTTTAGCATTTGTACAGCGATGTCGTGTGCGGTGAAACAAGCTTCATAGCTAGAGTGAAATACGGGCGGGAGTTGAGTGTTTTGTTCCTTTAAGCGAGCGTTCATTTCATCCCTGCTATGTAGTTGATGGGCGTAAGCTCAGATTTTATTTCTAACCAATCCATAAAACAATAACAGGTGCCCCCAGGCGCGTCCTGGGCTGCCTTACGGTTTTGCCTTGGCTCGTTCCTGCTTGGGCCCAAGGAGTCCCTTTGCCGTATGGCTGACCGCATTAAAGTTCACCCCGCCCAGGAAGACTTTCGAAAGTTTATCTACCTGGTATGGAAACACCTCAACCTCCCCGAACCCACCCCCGTCCAATACGACATCGCCCGATACCTGCAACACGGTCCCCGGCGATGCGTCATTGAAGCCTTCCGAGGAGTGGGCAAGTCATGGGTCACAGCCGCATTCGTGTGCTGGCTCCTGTGGCGAAATCCCCAACTCCGCATCTTGGTAGTGTCCGCCTCTAGCGCGCGCGCCGATGCGTTCTCCACCTTCGTCAAACGCCTCATCCACGAAATGCCGTTGCTCCAGCACCTCAAGCCGGGGCCGGATCAGATCGACAAGATGGTAGCGTTTGAGGTTGCCCCCGCGCTGCCTGACCAGTCCCCCTCGGTTAAATCCGTGGGCATCATGGGTCAGATCACTGGTTCCCGTGCTGACATCATCATTGCGGACGACATCGAAATCCCGAACAACTCTGCCACGCAGATGATGCGGGACAAGCTGTCCGAGGCCGTGAAGGAATTCGATGCGATCCTCAAGCCGCTCCAGACGGCACGCATCATCTACCTGGGCACACCTCAGTGTGAGATGTCCTTGTACAACCGGCTCCCCGAACGAGGCTATGAAATCCGTGTGTGGCCCGCGCTGTACCCGACACTCCAGAAGGTGCCGCACTACAAGGGCAGCCTGGCCCCATTTATCACGCAAGCGATGGAAGCTGACCCAACACTATCAGGCAAGCCAACGGACCCGCGAAGGTTCGATGAGAAAGACCTGATGGAGCGTATGGCGTCGTATGGCCGCGCTGGCTTCGCCCTCCAGTTCATGCTGGACACCAGCCTCAGTGACGGTGACAAGTTCCCGCTCAAGGTCCAAGACCTGATGGTGATGAACCTCAACCCGATCATGGCTCACGTCAAGTTGGCCTGGGCTGCATCGCCTGAACTCTGCATCAACGATATGCCCACGGTTGCGCTCACCGGGGACCGCTTCTACCGGCCTATGTGGCACGCCAGCGAGATGAGCGAGTACACCGGATGCGTGATGGCTATTGACCCCTCGGGCCGTGGTCAAGACGAAACCGGCTATGCCGTGGTGAAAGTCCTCATGGGCAACCTGTTCCTGGTGGCCGCTGGGGGCCTCCGTGGTGGCTACTCCGATGAAACACTGGAGACGCTCGCCAAGATTGCCAAGGCGCACCAAGCAAACCACATCATCATCGAAGCCAACTTCGGTGACGGCATGTACACCAAGCTCTTCCAGCCGATCCTGCAGAAGCATCACCGCTGCCTGGTCGAAGAGGTGAAGCACTCGCAGCAGAAAGAGCAGCGCATCATCGACACCCTGGAACCCGTCCTCACGCAGCACCGTCTCATCGTGGACCAGAAGCTGATTGAGCGGGACTTTGAGTCGGCCCAGGCAGACATCAAGTACAGCTTGTTCTACCAGCTCACGCGCCTCACGCGCGACCGTGGGGCCTTGTCTCATGATGACCGGCTCGATGCCCTGGCGATGGCCGTGGCGTACTGGGTAGACCATATGGCTCGGGACAACGACAAGGCTGTCCAGGAGATGCGGACCAAGAACATGGATGCCGAATTGAAGAAATTCATGGGCCACGTACTGGGCCGCTCTCAGCGCAACAAAGGCTGGATGGGAGGTAATGCGGGGGCCCGGTGATCTTCCACACTGCCCGCGCTATAGTGCCCCTCATTCCCGTAATCATGGACGCCCCTAGAATGAACTTGTTCTCTCCCAATGCAGGCCAGGATGTCATTTACATTGATCGCAATGGTGATCGCCAGGGCCCATACAAATGCCGCTTTGCCAGCCCTAAGATGAGCCTTTGGTACAAGGAGCTGGACATTGAGGAAGGTGACAAGCTCATCCGCGTTCTGCATGGGAAAGAGCAGGTCTACACGGTGCGGGAGGTTGGCTACAGCCATGGAATGGGCGGCCATATACCCGCGCACTACACCCTCAATTTGTCCAAGGACACGGCCATCCAGCAGCAGCCCCGCAGCGCAACCACTAACAACTTCAACATCTCTAACTCTACTGGCATCCAAATCGGCGACCACAACGTCCAGCATTTAGAGGCCGCCATCAAGGAAGTCCTTGCCGCTATCGAGAAGGCACATGCCAGTAAGGATGAGAAGGAGGAAGCAAAGGGTCTACTCAGCAAATTCCTTGAGCACCCCCTGGTGAGTGCCGCTGTGGGGGCTGGCTTGCCCGCTGCTTTGGGACTTATCGGATAAGTTGCACGTTCCCTGCACGTTCGCCCCCAAGTCCCCAAGGGACCACAATAGGATGACGGAGACGTTCATCCGGGGGCTACATCACGGCTTATGTGGTGCCGGACACTGTTCGGACTGTAGGGAAACCTCAGTGTGTCCGTCATGGCTTGACTGCTGATGATGATGACCATTGGGAACCTTACCTCTCCACTCTCTTTATGGGGGGTAGGGGGGCTAACTGAGGTTTCCTAATGGTCTATCATGGAGATGCAGTCACTGATTCATCTATAGTGGTCCTTAATAGAAGACCATCACCATCACCTTCCTTTATGAGCAGAAGGTAGATGGGTCGCATCAGCCCTCAAGGTCATCAGCAAAGCCTCAGCGCCACTGCCTACGTTGTTCAGTGGATTCTGTTTGCACCAGCGCTGTATCCAGAGGGTCCAGTCATCGGGGCCAGTCTTTTTGGTCACATCATCGTTGCCGTCCTTCACATTGTTGTAGGCCGTGAAGTAACCACTTAGCCATATCCCTACACCGTCCTGGATGATGTTGTCGTTAGCCGCACGGACAAATTCCCCGCACCCCATCGTGCCAATACCCAGTTGCCTAAACCGCCCGTTCACTGCGGCCTGGGCATCTGCGGCCCCTACACATAAAAGCAAAGCCAGCGCTACAAATCTCAATTGCGTCCCTCTGAGTGGTTCCTAAAAGCCACCATAGTACCAGCGAGGGGAGCCAAATGATTTTGCTGCAAAAATTTGAGAGCCCACCTCGAAACTGATGGGCCGCGACTACCCCCGGTGCCCCCAGCGAGCGGCCAGAATCCGCCCTCTGAGAACCCTCCGGGCAGGCCCCAAGCGGCCCAGCGGCAGCCCAATGTGTCCCGGAATGTGTCCCACATGGCCGGAAACCCCAGTAAACACAGGGCCTGTCACCAGATTAAGAATCCCGCGCTCCACCTTTCCAGCCTCACAGGCGGCCATCTTCGGCCCTTTGTGGGGCTTTTTTGGGCCCTCAGCGGCAAATCCTAAGCGTGTGGACGTTCGGCTATCTGTTTTTGCGCAGAGGGCTACACACAGCTCCAATCGTGATGGCAAAATGCTGCCAACGTATCGCTAGCGGCAGAGAGCCGGAGACAGGGGAAGTTATGGCAGTTAATTCGTTTCGTCCGCGCAAATATGAAGATCATGAAATCGTCGATCCTGAGGGCCGAGTGGTCGGCCACATCCGCGTAAAGCCAAGCGGCGTGCTTTGGTCTCCTAAAAACGGCAAAGGCTGGTATGGCGTACGTCTCGAAGCGTTCGCAGAGTTTATGGAAGAAAACGGCGAGAAGCAGACCAAGTGAATGGTCCCTGGAGGCGAGTCATGGCTGTCGATTGGAAAGGATTTATTGCGGTCGGTGCTGTAGCGCTCACCCTCCCTTCTGGTGCTTGGGCGCAATGGCGAGACGTAAGTTACAACGGCGTCAGTCCCGCAGACTATGTTTACTGCAACAAGCAGAGCGACCTTGACGCGTTCGGGGCCGTTGCCCAGGACGGCGATCAAGCGGGCGCTGACCGGCTTGTGAGCCAGGGTCGCTGCCACGTCAGTTCGGGGATGCGTGTGGAGGTGTTCCAACAGAATGAGTACGCGGTCACCTTCCTTTCTCCGAGTGGTCGAGCCTTCTACACCTACACCAAGTTCGTGAGGAAGCGCTGACGCAAGTCATACGCAATCACACCTCAAGGGGCCCAATCGGGCCCTTTTTCGCGTCTGTACGTCGATTCTGGAGAATTCGCAGGGGCTAAGCCCGACAGAATCCGCGTAGAAGCGCGCCAAAATTACGAAAACACGTCATTTCCACAGATGGAAATAAATCACTTGCATGGGGTGTCGTTACCACATACGATATATTCACACGGTCGGAAATGACTACGAACACACGCACTACCTGGAGCGACACAATGAAGATGTACGCAGCCTGCCTGGCCTCCTACAGCAACGGCCACCTGCACGGCCGTTGGTTCGACCTGGAGGACTACGCGGACGCGGACGAGCTGAAACAGGCCATTGCGGTCTACGTCCTGCGCACCAGCCCATACCCTAACGTCACCGTTACCTGCCCAGCGTGCAGCGGTAAGAAGCCCGAGCAGTTCTTCTGCAGGTGCTGCGATAAGACCGGCCAGGTGGCTTCGGCAGAGGAATGGGCTGCACACGATTGGGATGGTGAGGGCTTGGCGACCTTTGGCGAATACCCGGACCTACAGCGTGTCTTGAACCATGTGGAGATGGTCGAGATGCACGGCGAAGCCTGGGCTGCCTTCACTGCCTATCATGGCGATTCTGTTACAGAAGATGACTTCCAGGCCGCCTACCGTGGCCATTACGACAGCGAAAAAGCCTTCGCAGAGGAGTGGTGCTGCGAGCTTCACGGCCTGAAAGGAGATGAATCTTTCTTTAACTGGATCGACTGGCAGCAGGCTTGGGACTGCGATCTGTCCCACACATTCGTCTATCAGGACGGCTACGTGTTCCATAGCTCCTGGTAATTGTGACGAACTCCTCAAAATCGTTTCAGCGCTGCCCTCGGGAACTACCGGGGGCTTTTTCTATCGTCGACGAAAAGCACTGTATGAATTTACAGTGTAGCGGTTTCGCATCAGGGTGTTGAGGCGTAGACTCCCCGGATTTTTCGATTTTGTCTCTGATAAAGTATCTTCTAAGAGAAGTCGTTAGCCAGGCAAATGTCGCTTGAACAATACCTTTCCATTTGTGACAATTATCCGTCACAGGCTCACTAAAAGGATTCAAAGGCGTGTTTTTGACATTGTTCGGATGGGAATTCTTCCTCGAAACATATTCGCGTTCGGGAATGTTCCTTGACTATTACTTTTCCATCTGTGAGAATCATATCTGGCTCCTGGGCCTTCACTTGGTTTTCAACAAGGTGGTAGATAAGAAACATGGACAGCGCACAGATCACAAGCCTGGTCACGGCACTTGAGAAGTTCCACGACCTGGACCCCAAAATGCCGATTCGGCAAGTCATCTATTTGCTCACTCTTGCCCAGCAAAAAGAGCCTGTGGGCATCTCAGAAATGGCCGACTTGGTTGGGGTAGGTGTAGCTGTCGCATCCCGCTACGCTGCGAGCTATGGGCGTGGTGGGCGCACGGACGCTGGTTTGGGCTTCCTGGTCGCTAAGGAAGACCCGAACGATTGGCGTAAGAAGCAACTGGTGTTCACTGACGCCGGGCGCAAATTCATTGAAAGCTTGTTCGAATCAGAGGACAAAAATGCCCATATACAGGAAGGGAAATAGATACCTAGTTTCACTCGGGTCACGCAACGACCGCTACAGACAAACGTTCGCCACAGAGGAAGAGGCGAAGGCCGATGAGGCTAGAGAGCTAGCAAGGAGGGCCACGCTACCCAAGGCGGTACGTGGCGAAGGCACCGGCACCATCTCCCCGCTGAAATCCCGCAAGACCCTTCAAGAAGCCTACGACCTGACATTCCGCCTGGAGTGGAAGGGTGGCAAGTCTGAAAAAACGATGACACTCAATGGCGGCAACGTGCTGAAAGCACTTGGGGCCGACACGCTGCTGAGCGATATCAAGACCGAGGCCATCACCGAAATGGTCCTGGAGTTTGAGGACTTGGGCAACTCTGGTTCGACCGTGAACCGCAAGCTGTCGCTTCTTTCTATGGTCCTCAAGACCGCTGTGAACCACAACTGGCTCCTCAGCGTGCCACGTATGATCCGCCGTAAAGAGGGCAAGCACCGTATCCGCTGGATGAACACGGAGGAGGAGGGCAACGTCCTAAAGGCGTGCCAGCACCTGGGGCTCAACTGCCTTCACGACTTCATCATTGTGGCGGTCGATACAGGGTTCCGCCGTGCTGAACTCCTCGGGCTCAGTGCTCCTGACTTCCAGGAAGGGATGATTCACCTGTACGCCGGACAGACCAAGAACGGAGACGCCCGTGCCATCCCGGCTACCAGTCGCGTGGCGCGCATCCTGCACCGCAGGCGGATGAACCTGACTACCTTTGAAGGGCTCACCGTTTCGTCTTTGCGTCACCAGTGGGCCACTCTGCGCGCCTACATGGGCATGGAAGAAGACCCGCAGTTCATCGTTCACATGCTTCGCCACACCTGCGCTTCGCGCCTGGTACAGCGCGGCGTCCCATTGGCCTCCGTCCAGCATTGGATGGGCCACAAGAACATCAACACGACACTCCGGTACGCGCATCTGGCACCGGAAAATCTGATGCAGGCGCGCAATGCGCTAGAGGCAGCACCGGCACAGCCGACCGCTTTTGAGTCGGTAGAGCGCGACACGTTCTTCAACTATGGTGAGGCTACAACGGCCTAGTTGGGACACATTTTCTGATTCGTGGCTCGGGCAGAGTAGGCCCTGAGCGGCGACCGTGGGCCCACCCAAAACGGGGCGGGACACACCGGGACACATGGGGACACTTGGGACACGAATTTAGCGTTGCATAGTGTGTCCCACCTGTGTAAGATGCGCGCCAAGCCCTTGTATCTAAAGGGTTTCGCGAATTGACCAAGCTCTGGCACCAGATTTAGGTTCCAGCGGCGCAAGCTGTAAGAGTTCGAGTCTCTTCGTCCGCACCATGCTTCTGTAAAGCTGTACCGCAACATCGCAAGACCGCAATATGGTGGGCGTAGCTCAGTTGGTAGAGCGCTGGATTGTGATTCCAGTTGTCGTGGGTTCGATTCCCATCGTCCACCCCATATTTCAGAAAAGGCGCCTTGATCGTGAGATCGGGCGCCTTTTTGTTTTGGCGCTCGGCCTTCCATGCGCTGAAAATGTCGTGGCGAACGCCCTCACCGCCAATTCACATCCGCCCCCTTGCAATCCTCTAGTGGCATCCCAATAAAAGCTGTTAGATTTCAGCCGGTTGAAACACCGGTCTTTTGGCCGGCAGAGGAACAGCCGAATGATCGCAAAAGAATCCCGTCAGGCCCTGGCGCTACAGCGCTTCGCAGAGGCCAACCCGCAGTTGCTCGAGGAGATCCGCGAGCTGGATGCGCGCGAGCAGGCCCAGCAAATCGAGTGGGCGTTCGAGGACGCGGCCGAGGAGCAGGGCGTTCAGCCCTGGGAATTGGCGCTGCAATTGATTGCCGAAACCCCGGAGCAGCTGCAGGCCATGCGCCTGGAGACGCACCGCGAGGTGGCCGAGGCGCTGGGGATGGAGTGGGAAGAATATTGCCAGTTCAACGAAATTGAACCTGAATAAAGGCAGCGATTTCGCCACTGGCAGTTGTTTGACAAGGTATTT
Source organism: Pseudomonas sp. PvP089 (assembly GCF_017875165.1). NCBI lineage: Bacteria > Pseudomonadati > Pseudomonadota > Gammaproteobacteria > Pseudomonadales > Pseudomonadaceae > Pseudomonas > Pseudomonas sp. PvP089. The sequence continues at coordinate 4,315,414 of NZ_JAGGME010000001.1, read as the reverse complement.
CGGCTACAGGGCGCTACGGGCGCCGTGCGGCCCCTATTGGAAGCAGGCCTGGCGGTATGCCGTGCGGGCCATGAAAGTTAATCGACCGGCGTGGTTTCCCGTCGTCCCGAGTGGGGTGACTTCTGCTGCGCGACTCACTAGAATGCTTGCCCTTGATTCTGGAGTCGGGCTAACGCCGGCTAACGTCTGTGCAACGAGGAATATCCATGCAAGTTTCTGTTGAAAACACTTCCGCTCTCGAGCGCCGCATGACCATCGCCGTTCCGGCCGAGCGCGTCGAGAACGAAGTCAACAAGCGTCTGCAGCAGACTGCCAAGCGCGCCAAGATTGCGGGCTTCCGTCCTGGTAAAGTGCCGATGAACGTGATCCGTCAGCGTTTCGAAGCTGACGCCCGTCAAGAGGCTTTCGGTGACCTGGTCCAGGCATCCTTCTACGAAGCCATCGTCGAGCAGAAGCTGAACCCGGCCGGCGCCCCCGCTGTAGAGCCGAAGTCCTTCGAAAAGGGCAAGGACCTGGAATTCGTCGCCATCTTCGAAGTGTTCCCTGAGTTCACCGTTGCCGGCCTCGAGTCGATCAGTGTCGAGCGCCTGAGCGCCGAAGTGGCTGACGCCGACCTGGACAACATGCTGGAAGTGCTGCGCAAGCAGAACACCCGTTTCGAGGCTGTCGAGCGCGCCGCGCAGAACGACGACCAGGTCAACATCGACTTCGTCGGCAAGGTCGACGGTGAAGTGTTCGCGGGTGGTTCGGCCAAGGGCACTCCGCTGGTGCTGGGTTCCGGCCGCATGATCCCGGGCTTCGAAGAAGGCCTGGTTGGCGCCAAGGCTGGCGAAGAGCGCGTTGTCAACGTGACCTTCCCAGAGGACTATCAGAACCTGGACCTGGCTGGCAAGGCTGCCGAGTTCACCATCACCGTCAACAGTGTTGCCGCCCCTGTGCTGCCAGAGCTGAACGAAGAGTTCTTCGCCCAGTTCGGTATCAAAGAGTCGACCCTGGAAGGCTTCCGCACCGAAGTTCGCAAGAACATGGAGCGTGAACTGCGCCAAGCGATCAAGACCAAGGTGAAGAACCAGGTCATGGACGGTCTGCTGGCCGCCAACCCGATCGAAGTGCCAAAGGCTTTGCTGGAAAACGAAGTCAACCGTCTGCGCGTGCAGGCCGTTCAGCAGTTCGGTGGCAACATCAAGCCTGAGCAGCTGCCAGTTGAGCTGTTCGAAGAGCAAGCCAAGCGCCGCGTAGTGCTGGGCCTGATCGTGGCCGAAGTGGTCAAGCAGTTCGAGCTGAAGCCGGATGACGCCAAGGTTCGCGAGATGATCGAAGAAATGGCTTCGGCTTACCAAGAGCCTGAGCAGGTCATCGCCTGGTACTACAAGAACGACCAGCAGATGAACGAAGTCCGTTCGGTTGTGCTGGAAGAGCAAGTTGTAGATACTGTCCTGCAGAAAGCGACTGTGACCGACAAGTCGGTCTCGTACGAAGAAGCCGTAAAACCAGCTGAGGCACCTGCCGCTGCTGAGTAACGGGCTTCTCTCGTAGGAAACCCCCACAAGCCAGCCTTCGAGCTGGCTTGTGCGTATTCAAGCCATGACTATTTGGGAGTGAGCGCAGGACATGTCCCGCAATTCTTATATTCAGCAGAGCTCTGACATCCAGGCCGCAGGCGGCCTGGTCCCGATGGTTATCGAGCAGTCCGCCCGTGGCGAACGTGCCTACGACATTTACTCGCGCCTGTTGAAGGAGCGAGTGATCTTCCTGGTCGGTCCTGTAGAAGACTACATGGCCAACCTGGTAGTGGCGCAGATGCTGTTCCTGGAAGCGGAAAACCCGGACAAGGATATCCATCTTTACATCAACTCCCCAGGCGGCTCGGTGACTGCTGGCATGTCGATCTACGACACCATGCAATTCATCAAGCCGGATGTCTCGACCATCTGCATCGGCCAGGCCTGCAGCATGGGTGCCTTCCTGTTGACCGCCGGTGCCAAGGGCAAGCGTCATTGCCTGCCTAACTCGCGGGTGATGATTCACCAGCCGCTGGGCGGCTTCCAGGGCCAGGCTACCGACATCCAGATCCACGCCCAGGAAATCCTCAGCATCAAGGCGCGTCTCAACGAGCTGCTGGCCTATCACACCGGCCAGGACCTCGAGACCATCCAGCGTGACACTGAGCGTGACAACTTCATGAGCGCCTCGCGCGCGGCCGAGTACGGCCTGATCGACTCGGTCTACGACAAGCGGCAACTGGCCTCCTGAACCGGGGCGCCAGAGCAGGCAGGCGCGCAAACCGCCTGCCTGCGGACTTGAAAAAGCCCGCAATTGCCTTCATCTTGTGTTGCAAGCCTACCGGATTGGATCGATCGAATGACTGACACCCGTAACGGCGAGGACAGCGGCAAATTGCTCTATTGCTCCTTCTGCGGCAAAAGCCAGCATGAAGTGCGCAAATTGATTGCCGGGCCCTCGGTATTTATCTGCGACGAGTGCGTCGACCTGTGCAACGACATCATCCGTGAGGAGGTGCAGGAAGCCCAGGCCGAGAGCAGCGCGCACAAATTGCCTTCGCCGAAAGAAATCAGCGGCATCCTTGACCAGTATGTGATTGGTCAGGAGCGCGCGAAGAAGGTGCTTGCCGTAGCGGTGTATAACCACTACAAGCGCCTGAACCAGCGTGACAAGAAGGGTGACGAAGTCGAACTGGGCAAGAGCAACATCCTGCTCATCGGGCCGACCGGCTCGGGCAAGACCCTGCTCGCCGAAACCCTGGCACGCCTGTTGAACGTACCGTTCACCATTGCTGACGCCACCACCCTGACCGAGGCCGGTTATGTGGGTGAGGACGTCGAGAACATCATTCAGAAGCTGTTGCAGAAGTGCGACTACGATGTGGAAAAGGCCCAGATGGGCATTGTCTACATTGACGAAATCGACAAGATCTCGCGCAAGTCGGACAACCCGTCCATCACCCGTGACGTCTCGGGCGAGGGCGTGCAGCAGGCGCTGTTGAAACTGATCGAGGGCACTGTGGCCTCGGTGCCGCCGCAAGGCGGGCGTAAACACCCGCAACAGGAATTCCTGCAGGTTGATACCCGCAATATCCTGTTCATTTGCGGTGGCGCGTTCTCGGGTCTGGAAAAAGTCATCCAGGGCCGCTCCACCAAGGGTGGCATCGGTTTTGGCGCAGAAGTGCGCAGCAAGGAAGAGGGCAAGAAGGTTGGCGAGTCCCTGCGTGAGGTCGAGCCGGACGATCTGGTCAAGTTTGGCCTGATTCCGGAATTCGTCGGCCGTCTGCCGGTGCTGGCTACCCTCGACGAGCTGGACGAGGCTGCATTGATGCAGATCCTCACCGAGCCGAAGAATGCTCTGACCAAGCAGTATGCCAAGCTGTTCGAGATGGAAAGCGTCGACCTCGAGTTCCGCAGCGATGCGCTCAAGGCCGTTGCCCGCAAGGCCCTGGAGCGCAAGACTGGCGCCCGTGGCCTGCGTTCGATCCTCGAAGGCGTGCTGCTCGACACCATGTACGAGATCCCTTCCAAAAAGGATGTCAGCAAGGTGGTGATCGACGAGAGCGTCATCGAAGGCACCTCGCAGCCGCTGATGATCTACGAAAACAGCGAGCCGCAAGCCAAGGCCGCGCCAGACGCCTGATTCAGGCAATGGCCGGTGGCGGTTGCAAGCAAGAAGGGGGCCTACGGGCCCCTTTCTGCTTTTCCTGCGCTAGCGCTTGTAATTTCCCAGGCATGCCCCCACATTAGGTCCAAGCATCATTTCCACCGGTTTCCGGCCATAAGGCCGCTGTAGAGGCGAAATCATGAAGACAACCCTCGACTTGCCTCTTTTGCCATTGCGCGATGTCGTTGTTTACCCGCACATGGTTATCCCGCTGTTCGTGGGGCGCGAAAAGTCCATCGAAGCCCTCGAGGCAGCGATGACGGGCGAAAAGCAGATCCTCCTGCTTGCCCAGAAAAACCCGGCCGACGACGACCCGGGCGAGGACGCCCTGTATCGTGTCGGTACCGTTGCCACCGTACTCCAACTGCTGAAACTGCCTGATGGCACCGTCAAGGTGCTGGTCGAGGGCGAGCAGCGCGGCGCCGTCGAACGTTTCACCGAAGTAGAAGGGCACATCCGTGCCGAAGTCTCCCTGATCGACGAAACCGACGCCGCCGAGCGCGAGTCGGAAGTGTTCGTGCGCACCTTGCTGTCGCAATTCGAGCAGTACGTGCAACTGGGTAAGAAAGTCCCTGCCGAAGTGCTGTCTTCGCTGAACAGCATCGAGGAGCCAGGGCGTCTGGTCGATACCATGGCCGCCCACATGGCCCTGAAGATCGAGCAGAAGCAGGAAATTCTCGAAATTGTCGATCTGACTACCCGTGTCGAGCACGTATTGGCGCTGCTGGATGCTGAAATCGACCTGCTGCAGGTTGAAAAGCGCATCCGCGGCCGGGTCAAGAAGCAGATGGAGCGCAGCCAGCGCGAGTACTACCTGAATGAGCAGATGAAGGCCATTCAGAAAGAGCTCGGTGATGGCGATGAAGGCCACAACGAAGTCGAAGAGCTGAAAAAGCGCATCGAAGCCGCTGGCCTGCCCAAGGATGCCCTGGCCAAGGCCCAGGCAGAGCTGAACAAGCTCAAGCAGATGTCGCCAATGTCGGCCGAGGCCACTGTGGTGCGCTCGTACCTCGACTGGCTCGTGCAGGTGCCTTGGAAAGCCCAGAGCAAGGTGCGTCTGGACCTGACAAAGGCCGAGGAAATCCTCGATGCCGACCACTACGGCCTGGAAGAGGTCAAGGAACGCATTCTCGAGTACCTTGCCGTGCAGAAGCGCGTCAAGAAAATCCGCGGCCCGGTGCTCTGCCTTGTTGGCCCGCCTGGCGTCGGCAAGACCTCGCTGGCTGAATCGATCGCTGCTGCCACCAACCGCAAGTTCGTGCGCATGGCCCTCGGTGGCGTGCGTGACGAGGCAGAGATCCGTGGCCACCGCCGTACCTACATCGGCTCCATGCCTGGCCGTCTGATCCAGAAGATGACCAAGGTGGGGGTGCGCAACCCGCTGTTCCTGCTCGACGAAATCGACAAGATGGGCAGCGACATGCGTGGCGACCCGGCCTCGGCACTGCTTGAAGTGCTCGACCCTGAGCAGAACCACAATTTCAACGACCACTACCTGGAAGTCGACTACGACCTCTCGGACGTGATGTTCCTGTGCACCTCGAACTCGATGAATATCCCGCCGGCGCTGCTCGACCGGATGGAAGTCATCCGCCTGCCGGGCTACACCGAAGACGAGAAGATCAACATCGCGGTCAAATACCTGGTGCCCAAGCAGGTCAAGGCCAACGGCCTGAAGAAGGACGAGCTGGAGGTCGATGTCTCGGCGATCCGCGACATCATCCGCTACTACACCCGCGAAGCCGGTGTGCGTGGGCTGGAGCGGCAAATTGCCAAGGTCTGCCGCAAGGTCGTCAAGGAACATACCGGGCAGAAGCTGGTCAAGGTCAAGGTGGCCAGCGAGCAGCTGGAGCACCTGCTGGGTGTGCGCAAGTTCCGTTACGGCCTGGCCGAGCAGCAGGACCAGATCGGTCAGGTCACCGGCCTGGCCTGGACCCAGGTGGGTGGCGAACTGCTGACCATCGAGGCCGTGGTCATTCCTGGCAAGGGCCAACTGATCAAGACCGGCTCGCTGGGCGATGTGATGGTCGAGTCGATCACCGCCGCACAGACCGTGGTGCGCAGCCGCGCCCGCAGCCTGGGGATTGCCGCCGACTTCCACGAGAAGCGCGACGTGCACATTCACATGCCGGAAGGCGCCACGCCCAAGGACGGCCCAAGCGCGGGTATCGGCATGTGCACTGCACTGGTGTCGGCGCTGACGCAGATTCCGGTACGTGCCGACGTGGCCATGACCGGCGAAATCACCCTGCGTGGCCAGGTACTGGCCATTGGCGGGTTGAAGGAAAAACTGCTGGCGGCACACCGTGGCGGCATCAAGACGGTGATCATTCCAGAGGAGAATGTTCGCGATCTGAAGGAGATTCCGGAAAATATCAAACAGGATCTTCAGATCAAACCGGTCAAATGGATTGACGAAGTCCTGCAAATTGCGCTGCAATACGCCCCGGAGCCCTTGCCAGATGTGGCTCCTGAGATTGTCGCGAAAGATGAAAAGCGCGACGGCGATGCTAAGGAAAGAATCAGCACGCATTAGTAGTTTTTGGCTGGGGGGCTTTCCTTGACAGTTTTTTCGGGCCCTTGCTATAAAGCGGCACGCTATTGTCATCAAGCCACCCAGCGCACGTTTCATAAGCTTTTCATTACATACTTAGAAACAAACTCATTAGAGAAATAAGGGGACTTAGAGTGAACAAGTCGGAACTGATTGACGCTATCGCTGCATCGGCTGACATTTCCAAAGCTACCGCAGGTAAGGCTTTGGACGCTGTGATCGACTCCGTAACCGGTGCCCTGAAAGCAGGCGACGACGTCGTTCTGGTTGGCTTCGGTACCTTCTCGGTCAAGGACCGCGCCGAACGTACTGGCCGCAACCCTCAAACCGGTAAGGCCATCAAGATCGAAGCCGCCAAGGTTCCAGGTTTCAAGGCTGGCAAAGGCCTGAAAGACGCCGTCAACTAAGTCGTCTTTCAGCCGGCCCCGGCCTTGCCGGGTCCGAGCACGCTGAAGGCGGGGCGCAAACGTTCCCGCCTGACACGTTTGCTAAGAAAAGGCGCATCCTCGGATGCGCCTTTCTTTTATCAGGATTCTACCCACGCTCCGCGGTTGTCGACGCAGTGGTACAGCCGTTTCTGGGGGACGCATGCTGCAAAATATCAGGGACAATTCACAAGGTTGGATTGCCAAGACCATCATCGGCCTTATCGTCGTCTTGATGGCGTTGACCGGTTTCGAAGCCATTTTCCAGGCCGCCACCCATAGCCAGGACGCCGCCAAGGTGAACGGCCAGACCATCAGCCAGAACGAGCTGGGGCAGGCTGCCGACATGCAGCGCCGTCAGTTGATGCAACAGTTGGGCAAGGATTTCGACCCAGCGCTGCTGGATGACAAATTGCTGCGTGAAGAGGCGCTCAAGGGCCTGATCAGCCGCAAGTTGCTGCTGCAAGGCGCCGAAGATGCCAAGTTTGCCTTCTCCGAGGCTGCGCTGGATCAGGTGATCCTGCAAACCCCGGAGTTCCAGGTGGACGGCAAGTTCAGTGCTGACCGCTTCGACCAGGTCATCCGCCAAATGGGCTACGGCCGCATGCAGTTCCGCGACATGCTCGCCGAGGAAATGCTCATCGGCCAGCTGCGCACCGGCCTGGCCGGCAGCAGTTTTGTCACCGACCAGCAGGTCGATGCCTTCGCTCGCCTGGAGAAGCAGACCCGTGACTTCGCCTCCCTGACCTTCAAGGCCGACCCGGCTGCGGTCAAGGTCAGCGACGAAGAGGTCAAGGCGCATTATGAGCAGCACGCCAAGGAGTTTATGTCGCCTGACCAGGTGGTGATCGACTACATCGAACTGAAGAAGTCGGCGTTCTTCGACCAGGTCAAGGTGACCGACGAAGAGCTCAAGGCCCAGTACGAGAAGGAAATCGCCAACCTGGCCGAGCAACGCCATGCCGCGCACATCCTCATCGAGGTCAACGACAAGGTCACCGACGCCCAGGCCAAGGCCCGTGCCGAAGAGATCGAGCAGCGCCTGGCCAAGGGTGAAAGCTTTGCCGCGTTGGCCAAGGAGTTCTCCCAGGACCCGGGTTCGGCCAGCAGCGGTGGTGACCTCGGCTTTGCCGGCCCGGGTGTCTACGACCCGGCGTTCGAGGACGCGCTGTACAAGCTGCAGGACGGCCAGGTCTCGGCGCCAGTGCGCACCGAGTTTGGCTACCACCTGATCAAGCTGCTGGGTGTGCAGGCGCCAGAGGTGCCGAGCTTCGCCAGCTTGAAGGACAAACTGACCCGTGACCTGAAAATCCCGCTGGTCGAGCAGCGTTACGTCGATGCCAGCAAGCAGCTGCAGGATGCTGCCTACGAGGCTTCCGACCTGGCCCAGCCGGCTCAGGACCTGAACCTCAAGGTGCAGACCTCTGCAGCCTTTGGGCGCGAGGGTGGTGAAGGCATTACCGCCAACCGTTCGGTGGTGCAGGCTGCGTTCTCCGAAGAAGTGCTGGAGGAGGCTGCCAACAGCACCGCGATCGAGCTCGACCCGGAGACCACCGTGGTATTGCGCGTCAAGGAGCACCGCAAGCCGGAGCAACTGCCGCTGGAAGCGGTGGCCAGCAACATCCGCGAACACCTGGCCAAAGAGAAGGCGACTGCCGAGCTGAAGGCCAAGGCGGACAAGCTGATTGCCGGCCTGCGTGATGGCTCCATTGCCGCAGGCAGCGTGCACGACGGGCAAGGCTGGAAGGCCTATGAAGCAGTCACCCGTGGCGAGGACGGTATTGATCCGGCCGAACTGCAGGCGCTGTTCCGCCTGGGCAAGCCGCAAGCCAAGGACAAGCCGGTGTATGGCAGCGTAGTGCTGCGTGACGGTAGCCTGGTGGTGCTGCAGCTCAAGGGTGTCAACGAAGGCGCTACCGCCACCGACGAAGAGAAGCAGCAGATCCGCCGCTACCTCGCATCGCGTGCTGGTCAGCAGGACTTCGCGGCGTACCGCAAGCAGCTGGAAGCCAATGCTGACATCACCCGTTACTGAGGTGGTTGCTGCATGAAGAAACAGGCCGCCTCGTGCGGCCTGTTTCGTTTCTGTCGCAGTGAGCCCGGCGCAGTACCTATGGGGGCGGGCTACCGCGAAGAGAGCGGCACAGGTGCTATAGCGCTTAGCGCTTCACCCCTTCGTGGTTATCCAGCGTATCCCGCGCAATTTCCCGTCCCAGGGCAATCAGCTCGGGCGCCTTGTAGAACTCGAAGAATCGGCACACCCGTTTGGGCACGTTGATCAGCACGTCCGGTGGGTAGCCGGCGATCTTGTATTGCGCCAGCGAAGTCTGCATGACCTCGAAGCTCTGGTTGATCAGGTCCAGCAGCGAAGCAGGCCCCACGTTGTCGATGATGAACGAGCCGGTCGCCGATTTTGGCGCGCCCTCGCGTTCCGGTGCCGCCGCCGGTTGTTGGCCTTCCGGGTCGGCGGCATCTGCCAGCCAAGGGTTTGGCGGTGCCAGGCCATCGGCAGCGATCTCCTGTTCGATACGCATCAGCTCTTCCGCCGGCTTGCGCCGGAATGGCAGGCGAGAGCCCAATGAGCTCAGCAAGGAGTCAAAACGCATCTTGAACGCCGCAGGGCGCTCAATCACCGGTAACTGGTATTGCTTCTGATTGGTGGCGTTGAGGTTGACCGCGATGATCAGGTCGCAGTGGCTGGATACCACAGGCACAATCGGCAGCGGGTTGAGGATGCCCCCGTCGACCAGCATACGGTTGCCCTGCATCACAGGGGTGAACAGGCTTGGGATGGCCGCCGAGGCGCGCATGGCCTGGTGCAGGCAGCCTTCCTGGAACCAGATTTCCTGTTGGTTGGTGAGGTCGGTTGCAACCGCTGTATAGGGGATGCGCAATTGCTCGATGTTGATTTCGCCGACGATCTTGCGGATTTGCCCGAACACCTTGTCGCCACGAATGGCACCGAGGCGAAAGCTGACGTCGACCAGGCGCAGTACATCCAGGTAATCGAGGCTCTCGATCCAGTTGCGATAGTCGCTCAGCTTGCCGGCGGCATAGATGCCGCCAACCACTGCACCCATGGAGCAGCCGGCAATGCAGGCAATGTCGTAGCCGCGCCGCTCGATTTCTTCAATCACACCGATGTGTGCATACCCCCGGGCTCCGCCTGAGCCCAGTACCAGTGCCACGCGTTTGCTCATGAATATTCCCCGTCCAGTGCAACCATGGTCCTACAATGCACCCATCACAGGCTGTGCTTCAATGTCGATCGCGCTGAGCTACTGTAATAAAACCGGCCAGGCACAGTTGGTCGGGCAGGGCACTTTTCAGCTGCCGGGGCGTCGAACAGCCACTGTTTTTTCCATTGAGGTATTACTGATGAAAGCCTGGATCTGCCTTCCACTGATTGCCTTGGCCCTTGCTGGCTGCGCAGGCAAGACGGCCTACCGTGACAGCTGCGCGACCCAGCTGGATGCCGCCTGGAAGGAATTGGACCTGGCCAAGGCCGAAGGCTTTGCCGGTGCTGTCAGTTACTCCAAGGCTTTGTCGCTGTTGACCGGGGCCAAGACCCAGCAGCAGTTCGAAGGTTATGAAAGCTGCACGCGCAAAGCCGAAAAGGCGCGCTTCTACATTCGTGAGTCGCGCGCTGGGCGCTGACCGAGGAGCGTCGTATGTCTGCCATGCTAGACCATGTCGTTGCACAGACCCTGGCGGTGCAGGTGCGGCTGCTGGCTTGCCGGGAACGCCTGGCCGCTGATACTGACAGCGAGGCCTTGCACGACCTGCGCATCAGCCTGCGGCGCTTGCGCAGCCTGCTGAGGCCCCTGCGCGGGCTGCCTGGTGTGGAGCAGTTGGAGGAGGCCGCCAGCGCGTTGGGTACCCTGACCACGCCATTGCGTGACCGCGAGGTGCTGGCAGCGGAACTGATCGGGCGCGGCCATACTGCAGCAGGGCAGCGGCGCCTGGAAGGGCGTGGCAGGACCTTTGCCAGTGTGGCTGCCAGCCCACAACTGACCCGGGTGCTGGCGATTGTGGACGCGTTTCCGTTGTTCTTGCGGGCGGCAGGCCGTGAGGGGCTGGTCAAGTCGCTGGACAAGCGCATTGACAAGCGCCTGGTCAAGCAGTGGCGTAGGCTGCACGAAGCCCTGCAAGACCCTGCTCACGACCGCCACCGCCTGCGCTTGCTGATCAAGCGTGCGCGCTATGGCGACGAAGCCTACCCGCAGCTCGACCATGCCGGGAAAAAACTGCAGCGCCTGCTGAAAAAGGCACAGGCAGACCTGGGCGGCTGGCATGACCGCCTGCAGTGGTTGCTGCAGGCACGCGACCATGCTGACCTGGCCCCTTGCAAGGCCGCGTGGGAGCAGGAACTGCACGAGGCGGAACGCACGGCGGATGTGACGCTGGATGCCCTGCTGCGCGCGCTGGCGCGTCGCTAGCCCGAACATTGACCGATATGCGGGCTGATCGCCTGGAGTTTGCTGGCTACGATGGGCAGACCTTATCGCTGTGGGCAGGAGCCAGCCAATGAACTTCAACCAACTGCTTGACGCCGTGCGGGCCAATCCGGATGCCGTCAGTATCCCGCCTGGCTGGGCCCAGGGTCGCGCCGCCTTTGGCGGCCTCATGGCGGCCATGGTTTATGAGGCCATGTGCCTGAAACTGTCCGACAGCCGCCCTGTGCGCTCGCTGGCCATCAGTTTCGTCGCGCCTGCTGCTGCCGATGTGCCAATCCGTTTCGAAGTGGAGGTGCTGCGCGAAGGCAAGGCGGTCAGCACATTGCTCGGCCGCGCCGTGCAGGATGGCCAGGTGGTGACCCTGGTGCAGGGTAATTTCGGTGCAGGCCGGCCTTCGGTGGTCGAGGTGCCAGCGTTACCGGCGATGGAAATGCCAGCACTCGATGACGCAGCGCCCGAGTTGCCGTATATCAAAGGCGTTACTCCGGAGTTCATGCGGCACGTGGCCTTGCGCTGGGCAGTGGGTGGGTTGCCATTCAGTGGCAATCAGTCGCGCAAGATGGGCGGTTGGGTGCGCTTGCGCGATGTGGCTGAAGAACAGGTCAATGAGGCGCATTTGCTGGCGTTGGTCGATGCCTGGCCACCCAGCCTGATGCCCTTTCTCAAACAGCCCGCAGCAGGCAGCACCCTGACCTGGACCATCGAGTTCATTCAGCCCACGGCGAAGCTGTCGACCCTGGACTGGTGCCGCTACTGCGTGGAGACCGAGCATGCGCGGGAGGGTTATGGGCATGCTGCGGCGGCGTTGTGGACGGCGGAAGGCGAATTGCTTGCCCTCAGCCGACAGACTGTGACCGTGTTTGCCTGATCAATCTTGGGAGCGCTGCGCGCTCCTTTCGCGACACAAGGCCGCTCCCTCAAGGATCTCGCAATTTTCAGATTGCGCGTGATTCCTGTGGGAGCGGCCTTGCGTCGCGATTGGGCTGCAAAGCAGCCCCATGGCATCAATGGCGGTGTTTGTGCCGCTCCCGCCAGGCCTTCCACCAGGCCCCGCTCAGCACAAAGCGCGGAAAGGTAATGAACTGCTCTGTCAGCAGGCGCTGCACGGCATCCTGGCGGTTGGCAAAGGGTTCGGGCTGCTCTACCTCCAGGCGGTGGCCATGGCGCTGTAAGCCAAGGCCGGCAATCAGGGCGATCACGCCAACGGCGATCTGGCCCAGGTCCAGGGCGAAGAGGCCCGACAAAATCAGCAGGGCGCCCAGTATGAACAGCGGCACCGCAATCAGGTGCAGCACCAGATTGGCGGGGTGACGGTGGTTATTGTGATAGCCGCGCCATTGCCAGGCGGGCAGGTTGGGCAGGCGTTTGCTCATGGGCAATTCCTCTCGGTCATGCCCAAAGTCTAGTGCGGATGCCGGGCGCAGGCCAATCGAGGCAGGCTATGGCGACTATAGCTTGAGCTGGCCAATGGCCCTGTTCAGTTCGCCGGCCAGGGTCGCCAATTCGCTACTGGTATTCGCCGAGCCCACCGTCTGCTGCACGGTCTGTTCGGTGACATCGCGGATGCTCACCACCGCCCGGTTCATTTCCTCGGCCACCTGGCTTTGCTGCTCGGCCGCCACGGCAATCTGGGTATTGCTTTCGCGCATTTGCGCCACAGCTCCGGTAATCTCGGCCAGTGCTTCGCCGGCCTCCTGGGCCTGGCGCACGCAATCGTCTGCCTTGAACGAGCTTTCCTGCATGAATTCCACGGCATCGCGGGTGCCTGATTGCAGGGCAGAGACCATGGTGGTGATTTCGTCGGTTGAGGTTTGCACGCGCTTGGCCAGGTTACGTACCTCATCGGCCACCACAGCAAAGCCGCGGCCCAGATCCCCGGCGCGCGCCGCTTCGATGGCCGCGTTGAGCGCCAACAGGTTGGTCTGCTCGGCGATGCTGTGGATCACACCGACCACGCTGTTGATTTTCTGGCTGTCGTCAGCCAGTTGGCGAATCATTTCAGCGGTTTGCTGAACACCGCTGGAAAGCCCGGAAATCGAATCCTGCACCCGGCTGACCACCTCTTGGCCGCTGCCGGCCAAGGTGTCGGCGGTTTGTGACAGGTCACGGGTGGCACCGGCATGCTGGGCAATATGGTGCACCGTCGCCGACATTTCGTTGATGGCGGTGGCGGCCTGATCAGTCTCGCTCTGCTGGCCGAGCATGCCGTGGCGGACGTTGCTCATGCTGGCGGCCAGGCGTGCGGCGCCCGAGTCCAGCTGTGCCGCAGTGTGGGCGACGGTGCTGACCACGCGGTGGTAGGTGGCCTGCATGGCATTGAAGGCGCCGGCCATCTGGCCGACCTCGTCGCCGCAGGCCAGCGGCACACGGGCAGCAAGGTCGCCGGTCTTTTCCACGTGCAGCATCACATCCTTCAACGTATTGAGCTGGCTGAGCAGGAAGCGGATCAGCAACTGCGAGGCGCCGAGCATGGCCAGCATCAGGATCAGGACGCACACCGCGTAGTTGCTGAAGCGGTCGAAAAATACCTGACGCAGGCTTGGCGACTGCGCCAGTACGGCCACCTGCTGGTCGCCGTTGCGCAAGACCTGCGCACCGCGCAACGGGTTTTCGCCGAGGATCCAGGCGCTCGGCAGCTCGACCCAACCTTGGCCGCTGCGCAGGCTATCGAGCGCTTCACCGGCGAAAATCGGCGTCTGCCCGGCCGACCAGCTGATGACGTTGGCCGTGCGTGGCAATGCTTGCCCGGCAGGCCAGGCAGCCAGCAGCTGGGCTTGCGCTGCCGCCTGCGCCTGCGCCGCTTCGGCGCGGGCGCGTTGCTCAAGGTGTACGGCGTAGAGCACCAGCAGCAGGGTCGTGACAAAGGCCACCGCATTGACGGCCCAGAATTTGTACTTCAGGGAAACATTGCTAAGCCAGGCACCCATGGGCAGGTCTTCTCTGAGTTGAGCGGAAACAGTATTCGCAAGGTGCCATCATTGTGCCTGCATCTACTCAGCCAGATGTTGACCCATATCAACAGCCCGCGCACAGGGCTCAGGGGAGCCGGAAAAACGCCCGCGCCGTTGCGGTGGTATGCGCCGCCGTGTGCTCGACCGATTCGCCCCGATGCAGCGCCACTTCGCGCAACACCTCCGGCAGAAATGCTGGCTCGTTGCGCCCATTCTTCGGCTTGGGCCGCAGGCTGCGTGGCAGCAGGTAGGGGGCATCGCTCTCCAGCATCAGCCGCCCTTCGGCAATGTTGCCTACCAGTGGATGCAGGTGGGTGCCACGGCGTTCATCGCAGATCCAGCCGGTAATGCCAATGTGCAGGTCCATGTCCAGATAGGCGAACAGCGCCTCGCGCTCGCCGGTAAAGCAGTGCACCACCGCGCCGCTCAGGTGGTCGCGGTAATGCTTGAGGATCGAAAGCAAGCGCTCGCTGGCGTCGCGCTCGTGCAGGAACACCGGCAGGCGCAGCTCTGCGGCCAGCGCCAACTGGGCTTCCAGGGCTTGTTCCTGCAGTGGGCGAGGGGAGAAGTCGCGGTTGAAATCCAGGCCGCATTCGCCCACGGCGCGCACGCGCGGCTCATTCAACAACTGGCGTAACTGGCGCTCGCTGCCGGCATCCCAGGACTTGGCATCGTGGGGGTGCACGCCCGCTGTGGCGAACAGGTGCGCACCGCTTGCATCCAACTGCTGGCACAGCTCCAGCGCCTGTTCACTGACTGCCAGGCTGGTGCCTGTCAGCACCATTTGTGTGACCCCGGCCTCAAGGGCGCGCTCGACGATTGCCGCCTGCTGGTCGTGGAAACTGCTGTTCGTCAGGTTGACGCCGATATCGATCAGTTGCATGGTGCTATCTCGTGCCGCGGGGCGGCCAGCATAGCAAAATCCGCGTTTTTCTGAAAAAACCAAGAACTTCATGCTGTTGCCGTGGTCTTTTACCGTCATTTCTCACTTGGCGGTTCAACCCATGGATACCGCCCAACCACCACGGACACGTTTTGGCATGCTGCGATGCTGGCTTGTTTTTCTGCTGACGCTGGGCCTGACCCTGACCGGCCCGGCCCAGGCGCGCGCGCCGGGGCCGCAGCAGAACATACCACCCGCCAAGGTGCGTGACTTGCAGCAGGTTCGCACCAGCAAAGTGCTGCGGGTGCTGGTCAACCAGAGCCGTAACAGCTCTGGCGAGGTCAAGGGCGAGCCAGTTGGCATCGAGTACTATCGCCTGCGTGCCCTGGAGCATTACCTCAATGCCCGCAACGCGGACGACCAGCAGATCCAGCTAAAGCTCATCCCACGTGCCAAGGAGCAGTTGCTGGGCGCTCTGGCCCGCGGGGAGGGTGACCTGGCTGCGCCGGGCGAGCTGCTCGACCCTGGCACGGTACGCGGGGTCAGCAGCACTGCGCCGATACTCGACCAGGTGCCGTTGACGCTGGTGGGGCGCAAAGGCGAGCGAAGCTTCAGCAAGGTCGAACAGCTGTCCGGGCGTACCGTGGCCTTGACCAGCGCGAGTGCCGCCGGCCCGCTGATCCAGCAGGTCAACCAGCAACTGGCGCTGCGCAAGCGGCCGCCGATCAAGGTGGAGTGGGTTGACTCCACGTTGGCGGTGGAGGATGTACTGGAAATGGTGCAGGCAGGCATCTACCACCTTACCGTTGTCGAACAGCCGATTGCCCGGCGCTGGGCGCGGGTTATGCCGCGCCTGCGGCTGGACAGCCGTGTGCGCCTGGGGCCACCGCAAGCCATGCGCTGGTATGTGGGGCGCGATGCGCCGCAGCTGTTGGCCACGGTCGATCACTTTCTGCGAGGTTACCGCGCGCCAGACAATCAGGATGCCGCGTTCGAGCGCATCTACCGGCGCCAGTACCGGGTGCACAACCCATTGGCCAGCAAGGACCGCCAGCGGCTGGCCTCGGTGCGGGCAGTGCTGCAGAAGCATGGTCAGGCGCAGCAGATCGACTGGCTCAACCTGGCGGCGCTGGCTTTCAAGGAATCGACGCTCAACCCGGCCGCACGCGGCACGGGCGGTGCCCATGGCCTGATGCAGATTACCCCTTCGGCGGCCCAGCGCGTGGGGGTAAGCAACACCGCCACGGTAGATGGCAATGTACAGGCCAGCGCACGCTACCTGGCCCTGATTCGGCGTAAGTTCTTTGCCAGCCCCAGAATCAACGAGCGTGAGCGCATGGCCTTTGTGCTGGCGGCTTACAACCTCGGCCCCGAGCGCGTTCAGGCCATGCGCGCCGAAGCCCGGCGGCGCGGCCTTAACGGCAATCAGTGGTTCTTCCAGACCGAACGCATCGCCATGGAGCAGGTAGGCATGGGGCCGGTCAACTTCGTCAACAGTGTCAACAAGTACTTTTTGGCATTCAACCGCGAGCGGGCCGTGCTGGAGCGCGTAGCGAAGCGTTGATAAATGATTTTGCTGGCGTGCTTTTGCTTGCAGCTTGCAGCTTGCAACTTGTAGCTCATCGCTCTAGCATACCGCCTGCGCCGATTTAAACAGCTACTTGCGGGGCGCAGGAAAGCCCCACCTCCGGGCCATCCGAAATACCGCTAAAGCGCTGGTTCGGTGACGCCTCCCACCGCTGCCCAGCGGGATTCGCGAGGCGGAGAGAAGCTCCATGAGTTGTCCACGTACCAGTGTCTGTTTGAGCCCTTTGCCTGCCAGCCAGGCCACCCGCACACCGCGCATTCTGCTCGGTGG
Source organism: Pseudomonas sp. PvP089 (assembly GCF_017875165.1). Classification (NCBI taxonomy): domain Bacteria; kingdom Pseudomonadati; phylum Pseudomonadota; class Gammaproteobacteria; order Pseudomonadales; family Pseudomonadaceae; genus Pseudomonas; species Pseudomonas sp. PvP089. Next base: position 4,298,617 of record NZ_JAGGME010000001.1, on the reverse strand, counting down.
TCAGCATCAGCCCACCCTTTTGCGTCATCTCGAAGGCCTGTCCCGGCGCAAGGGCCAGGCGCGTGCCTTTCTGATCCAGTTCGCTGAAATCGGCTGCCACCTGGCGCAATACGGCAATGACCGTTTCGACCTGGCCGTAATTCAGGCCCCGGCGCCGGGCGAGGCCGCAGAAGTCATTGGCCACCTCACCCGCATCGCGCGCCAAGGCCTTATTACCCGCCGCTGAGGAGTGCGCTGTTGAGTACCAACATCATCACCACGCAAGGCCATGAGGCGCTGAAGAAAGAACTGGACCACCTGTGGCGGGTATATCGCCCGGAGATCACCCAGAAGGTTGCCTGGGCCGCGTCGCTGGGCGACCGCAGCGAGAATGCCGACTATCAGTACAACAAGAAGCTGTTGCGCGAAATCGACCGCCGGGTGCGTTACCTGCGCAAGCGTCTTGAAGATGTAAAAGTGGTGGCCTACTCATCTCAGCAGGAAGGCAAGGTATTTTTCGGTGCCTGGGTCGAAGTCGAGAATGACGATGGCGAGACCATGAAATTTCGCATTGTCGGCTATGACGAGATCTACGGGCGCAACGATTACATCTCGATCGACTCGCCCATGGCGCGCGCCTTGCTCAAGAAGGAGGAGGGCGATGAGGTAGTGGTGCACACGCCTACCGGTGAAGCGACCTGGTATGTCAACAGTATCAGTTACGGCCAATAAATTGATGTTACCTGCACCGGCCCCTTCGCGGGCACGCCCGCGAAGGGGCCGGTGCAGGTAACCCTCAACCCTCGCGCAACACCGTCAACGGGCTGGCATTCAACGCCCGCCGCGTGCCCAGTACTCCGGCACCGCCCACCAGCAGCGCCCCCGCCAGCGGCAACGCCAGCAGCCACGGGTGCGGGCTCCACTGCAAGTCGAAGGCATAGCGGTACAGCACCAGGGTAATCAGTTCACAGCCCACTGCGGCCAACAATCCGCTGGTTGCCCCCAGCAAGCCGAACTCGATACGCCGTGCCTTGACCAGCAATGGCCGCCCGGCCCCCAGCGCACGGAGCAAGGCACCCTGGCGAATGCGTTCATCCAGCGTTGCCTGCAAACCGGCAAACAGCACCGCCAGCCCGGCAGCCAGCACAAAGACCAGTACATACTCCACTGCCAGGGTCACCTGGGCGAGGATGCTGCGCAGTTGGTCGAGCAAGGCATCCACCTGCAAGATGGTCACTGCCGGGAATGCCCGTGACAGCGCCACCACGTCCAGGTCGTGGCCCGGCGCCAGATAGAAGCTGGTCAGGTAGGTGGTCGGTAGCCCCTGCAGCGTGCCGGGCTGGAAGATCATGTAGAAGTTTGGCTGGAAGCTGTCCCAGTGCACGCTGCGAAGGCTGCTGACCCGCGCTTGGCGCTGCTGGCCGCCGATGTCGAAGGTCAGCAGGTCGCCCATTTTAAGCTTCAGGCTGCTGGCCAGCTCGGCCTCCACCGAAACGCCAGGGGTCTCGTCGTCGGCGGGCAAGGCTTGCCACCAGTTGCCGGCGGTCAGTGCATTGCCTTCGGGCAGCTCGGCGGCCCAGGTCAGGCTGAGGTCGCGCTGCACGGCGCGCTCACCCGCCGAATCCTTGCTGACGATTTGCTGTACCGGTTGCTGGTTGATTTGCACCAGGCGCCCGGGCGTTACCGGGTATAGCGGTGCTGAAGTGGCATTGACCTGATGCAGCCGTTCAGCGAACGGTTCACGGTCATCCGGCAGGATGTTCAGGGCGAAATGGTTGGGGGCATCCTTTGGCAACTGAGCTTGCCAGGTGTCGAGCAGTTCTGCGCGTAGCAGGGCGACCAACCCCATGGCGAGCAGGATCAGGCCGAAGGCCAAGGCCTGGCCGGCGGCTGCCGTGGGGTGGCGCAGCAACTGGCCCAGCCCCAGGCGCCAGGCCAGTGGTGCGCCGGCCAACAGCCGGCGCAGGCTGCGCAAACCGAGCAAAAGCAAGCCACCGAGCAGTAGCGCGGCGACCAGCCCGCCACCGAGCAGGGCGAAGGTGAGCAGCAGGTCAAGGCTCAGGCGCCACATGATCAGGCCCAAGGCAAACAGTGCGGCGCCGTACACCAACCAGCTGCTCGGTGGTATCGGCAACAGATCACGGCGCAGCACCCGCAGTGGCGGGACTTGGCCCAAGGCAGCAATCGGCGGCAGGGCGAAGCCGGCCAGTGCAACCAGCCCGGTGCCGATGCCAGCCAGGGCAGGGACGATGCCGCCGGCCGGCACCACGCTCGGCAGCAGGCCGTGCAGCAAGCGGAACAGGCCCAGCTGTGCCAGCCAGCCGAGCAGGGCGCCGGCAAAGGCGGCGACCAGGCCGAGCATGGCCAACTGCAGGCAATACAGGCCCAGTGCCTGGCGGCGTGAGAGCCCCAGGCAGCGCAGCAGCGCGCTGGCATCCAGGCGCCGAGCGGCATAACGGCTGGCCGACAGGGCCACGGCGACCCCGGCCAGCAGCACCGCCACCAGACTCGCCATGTTCAGGTAGCGTTCGGCCTTGCCCAAGGCGCCACCGATCTGCTGGTTGCCATCGCGTGTGTCGCGCAAGCGCTGGTTGGCGGCCAGGTCTTTTTCCACGGCCTGGCGGTATTGGGTCAGTGCCTCGGCATCGCCGCGCCACAGGTCGCGGTAGGTAACCCGGCTGCCAGGCTGGATAACACCGGTGGCTTCCAGGTCGGCCAGGTTCATCATCACCCTTGGGGTAAGGCTGTAGAAGTTGTTGGCGCGGTCCGGTTCGTAAGTAAGCACACGGCTCATGCGCAGGGTTTTCATGCCTACGTCGATGCTGTCGCCAATCGCCAGCCCCAGCGCCGCCAACAGGCGGGGCTCGACCCACGCCTCGCCAGGTGCCGGGCCGCCACCAGGTATTTCCTCTGCATAGGGCGCCGGTGCGCTGCGTACCTGCCCGCGCAATGGGTAGGCAGCGTCGGCGGCCTTGACGCTGGACAACTGGATGCCGTTGTCGCCGCCCACCACACTGGTGAACTCGATCACCTGCGCGTGGCGCAAGCCAAGTGCCGTGCCGGTAGCGATCTGTTGCTCGCGAGCGGGGGCACTGCCCTGCAGCACCAGGTCGGCGCCCAGGAATTCGCTGGCGCGCAGTTGCATGGCGCCATTCAGGCGTGCACCGAAGTAGCCGATGGCGGTGCTGGCTGCCACCGCCACCAGCAGGGCGAAGAACAGCACGCGTACTTCGCTGGCGCGAAGGTCGCGTAGCAACTGGCGCAGGGCCAGGCCGTACAGGCGGGACAACGGCATATGTTTCATCAAGCCTCCACCGGGGCCACCAAGCGCCCCGCATCCAGGCGGATCTGGCGGCGGCAGCGTCGGGCCAGGCGTTCGTCATGGGTGACCAGCACCAGGGTAGTACCGCGCTCTTTGTTCAGTTCAAACAACAAGTCGCTGATGCGCTCGCCTGTGTGGCTGTCGAGGTTGCCGGTGGGTTCGTCGGCAAACAACACCGCAGGCTGCGCGGCGAAGGCGCGGGCGATGGCTACCCGCTGCTGTTCGCCGCCCGACAGTTGGCGCGGGGTGTGGCTCAGGCGCTTGCCCAGGCCGACCCGTTCCAGCAGGCTGCGCGCCTGTTCGCGGGCGTCGCGGCGGCCGTCCAGTTCCAGTGGCAGCATCACGTTCTCCAGCGCATTCAGGCTGTCGAGCAGCTGGAATGACTGGAACACAAAGCCCACATGTTCGGCACGTACCCGGGCGCGCTGGTCTTCATCCAGTGGCCCCAGGTCGGTGCCGGCGAGGAGGACTTTGCCCGCGCTGGGCTGGTCGAGGCCGGCGAGTAGGCCGAGCAGGGTCGACTTGCCCGAGCCCGAGGCGCCGACGATGGCCAGGCTGTCGCCTTTGGCCAGCTCGAGGGAGAGTGCGTGGAGGATGGTAAGGTCACCTTCCGCGCTGGGGACCACTTTGCTAAGGTTCTGCGCAACGAGTATGTTGGGGCCCATGGAGAATCCGATGCGAGTGTGGTGGTTGAGTGCCGGTCTGGCCCTGTATTGCCTGGCCCAGAGCGCGGCGGCGGGAACACTGCTGGTTGTTGGCGATAGTATCAGCGCCGGTTTTGGCCTGGATACCCGCCAGGGTTGGGTCACCCTGTTGCAGACCCGTCTCAAGGACGAAGGTTTCGACGACAAAGTGATCAATGCGTCAATCAGTGGCGACACCAGCGCAGGTGGCCAGGCGCGGCTCCCGGCGCTGCTTGCCGCGCATAAACCGGACCTGGTGGTGCTGGAGCTGGGCGGCAACGATGGCCTGCGGGGGCAGCCGCCCGCGCAATTGCAACAAAATCTTGCCTCGATGATCGGGAGCGCGCGGCAGGCCGGCGCCAAGGTGCTGCTGCTGGGCATGCGCCTGCCACCCAATTACGGCGTGCGCTATACCACCGCTTTTGCCAAGGTGTATGAGCAGCTGGCCGCGGACATGCAGGTGCCGTTGGTGCCGTTTTTCCTCGAAGGGGTAGGAGGGGTGCCCGAATTGATGCAGGCCGATGGCATCCACCCGGCCCAGGGTGCCCAGCAGCGCCTGCTGGAAAATGCCTGGCCGGCGATAAAACCCTTGCTGTGATGCTTTAAACGGGGCGGGCTTTCGGCTAATGTTGCGCCCCCCGTTTCGAGTGCACCCGATGCCGCGCCCTGCCTGGTCCTTGTATGCCTATCAACTGATCGAGCCCGACGAGCAGCTCGACCTGTTCGCCTGCCAGGAAATCCGTGTCCACCTGGTGGCCCGCCAGCTTGAGCTGGGCGTGCCGGTAGACCGTACCTTGTGCGGCGGCCTGCTGCCAGCGCAGCCGCGTTGGTCAGGGGTGCCGCGCGCGATCTACCGCGACAGCCGCCTGTGTGACTTGTGCCGTGCCATCCTCGACGCTCAACGGCGCGGCATGCGCCCGGTCTGGCCAGAGCTGCAAGCCAGCTGAACGGCACGCACCTTTCATCATCTGAAACGCTTGCATCGCGCCAATGCCTCCCGCTTGCATCGGTGCGGGTGTACAATCGATCCTCTTGACCCACCTTTCGAAGGATTTACCGGATGTTGCCGCGCTTTCCTGCCGTCACCCGTAGCCTGTCCCTGGCCGCCCTGCTGGTAGCGGGCCCCGCTGCTGCGCTGGAGCTGCCACTGCCACCGCCCGGTGAAGACATCGTCGGCCAGGTGCATGTGATCAAGGCAAAGTACGAGGATACGTTCGCCGACATCGGCACCGCCAACGACCTCGGCTACCTGGAAATGATTGCCGCCAACCCGGGTGTCGACCCTTGGCTGCCGGGCGCCGGTACCGAGATCATCCTGCCGACCCGCTACGTCCTGCCGCCGGGCCCGCGTGAAGGTATTGTCATCAACCTGGCCGAGTACCGCCTGTACTACTACCCGAAAGGGCAGAACGTGGTGCATACCTTCCCGCTGGGCATTGGCCGTGAGGGTTGGGGTTCGCCGATCGCCAACACCAAGATCACCGCCAAGACGCCAAATCCGACCTGGACGCCACCCGCTTCGATCCGCAAAGAGCACGCGGCGGACGGTGACATCCTGCCGACTGTGGTACCGGCTGGCCCTGATAACCCGCTGGGGCCGTTCAAGTTTACCTTGGGCGTGCCGGGCTACTTGATCCATGGATCGAACAAGAAGTTCGGCATTGGCATGCGTACCAGCCACGGCTGCTTCCGGATGCTCAACAACAACGTGCTGGAACTGTCGAAGATGGTGCCTGTGGGCACTCCGGTGCGCATCATCAATGAGCCTTACAAGTTCGGTATCAGCGGCGGCAAGGTCTATCTGGAGGCGCACACGCCGCTGGACGATCAGGGTAACCCTTCGGTGGTCGACAAACACACCGCAGTTATCAATGCGCTGCTCAAGCGTGAAGACTTGGCCAATAACCTGCGCATGAACTGGGACATGGTGCGTGACGTGGTGGCTGCAGAAGATGGCATGCCGGTAGAAATTGCCGTGCCGGTCGAGACCCAGGGTGGCGCGCCAATGGTGTCGAGCATTCCGCCTGAACTGCAGTAAGGTAATTGCGACACATCACGGCCCGCCTAAGTGCGGGCCTTTTCGTGAATGTCGGGCGTGTTTGCCTGGCTGGCAGGCAATAAAAAAGCCGACCCACAAGTGGGTCGGCTTCTTAACAATCCGTGAGGATTATTACTTGCGGCTGGCTTTGTCCAGCATACGCAGAGCGCGCTCGTTGGCTTCGTCAGCGGTCTGCTGAGCCTTCTGAGCGGCTGCCAGTGCGTCGTCAGCCTTACGGTAGGCTTCGTCAGCACGAGCTTGAGCGCGAGCTGCTGCGTCTTCAGTCGCAGTCAGACGAGCTTCGGTTTCTTTGGATACGCTGCTGCAACCGGTAGCCAGAACTGCGGCCAGAGCCAGAGCAGAGAATTTCAGAACGTTGTTCATCGTGTTCCCCTTCAAGGACTTTCTATTAAAGAGCCATCTCTCAGGAAAGAGAAACTGGCCGGCGTACATAGTACCCATTACTTGTAGTAAGTAAACTGACTGAGCGCAAGAACTGCAAAAAAAATGTGGCTAGACGCCGTCCCGACAAGATTTGCGACGCGCACGTGAAAAAAACGTGCACGGTTCCCAAGCTGTTGTAGTACAGGAACTTTTTTGTTGAACTAACGGTGACTTTAACTGTCTTTGGACGTCTTAAGCCCTACAACATCCGGCGGCTATTGAGCGTACAGGGAAGAGTCGCTCTCTCAGCATTTTCACCCTTTTTTAGCCACCGCCACCTTGAGCAATCCCATTCGCGGCGCCTACTATCTTGTGAGTGCCAGAGGCTTCGAACGATTACAATCGTCCAGAGGTCGAAGGGGCAACAGGTGGCGTCGAGGATTTTGCGCCGGATAAACCACCATCGGTTAAGGTATGGGTCTGCCGAGAAGACCTGCGAGGAGTAGTGATGAGCGAAGCGCTGACCATCCACCATGACCAGGCCGGTCATCAGTTCGAGACCAACGTGGACGGTCATCGTGCCTATCTTACGTACATGGATCTGGGCAAGCAGACGCTGGACATCTATCGCACCTTCGTGCCCAACGCCTTGCGGGGCCGCGGCATTGCTGCCGCACTGACCGAGCGGGCTCTGGAGTACGCTGAACAGATGGGCTACACGGTGATCCCGTCCTGCTCATACGTGGAACGCTACATGGAGCGCCAGCAGCGGCACTCGAGCAAGGCCTGACGCACCCCTAAAAAAGCGGGGCCGCTTCGCGCCCCATCGCGGCACAAGGCCGCTCCTACAGGAAATCGCATAGACCTGTGGGAGCGGCCTTGTGCCGCGATGGGGCGCGAAGCGGCCCCGCTTTTTCTACATCACTCAGCCACGCTTACGCTGCGGCAGCACATCCTTGAGCTTGGCGTGCATGCTGCGCAGGGTCTTCTCGGTCGCCGACCAGTCGATGCACGAGTCGGTAATCGAGACGCCGTACTGCAATTCGTTCAAATCTTTCGGAATCGACTGGCAGCCCCAGTTCAGGTGGCTTTCGACCATCAGGCCGATGATCGACTGGTTGCCTTCCAGAATCTGGTTGGCAACGTTCTCCATTACCAGTGGTTGCAGGGCCGGGTCCTTGTTGGAGTTGGCGTGGCTGCAATCGACCATGATGTTGGCCTTGATCTTGGCCTTGGCCAGGTCCTGCTCGCACAGGGCGACGCTGACCGAGTCGTAGTTAGGCTTGCCGTTACCGCCGCGCAGTACCACGTGGCCATACGGATTACCCTTGGTGGTGACGATCGACACGCCGCCTTCCTGGTTGATGCCGAGGAAGCGGTGTGGCTTGGACACCGACTGCAGGGCATTGATGGCAACGGTCAGGCCGCCATCAGTGCCGTTCTTGAAGCCGACCGCCGAGGACAGGCCTGAGGCCATTTCGCGGTGGGTCTGCGATTCGGTGGTGCGGGCGCCGATGGCCGACCAGCTGATCAGGTCTTGCAGGTATTGCGGGGAAATCGGGTCCAGTGCTTCGGTAGCGGTCGGCAGGCCCATTTCGGCCAGGTCCAGCAGCAACTGACGGCCGATGTGCAGGCCATCCTGGATCTTGAACGAGTCATCCAGGTACGGGTCGTTGATCAGGCCTTTCCAGCCGACGGTGGTGCGCGGCTTTTCGAAGTACACACGCATGACCAGGTACAGCGTATCGGACACTTCTTCGGCCAGTACCTTCAGGCGCTCGGCGTATTCGTGGGCGGCCTTGATGTCGTGGATGGAGCAAGGGCCGACCACGACGAACAGGCGATGGTCCTTGCCGTCGAGAATATTGCGCACCACTTCACGGCCGGCAGTCACGGTCTGCAGGGCCTTGGCGCTGAGGGGGATTTCCTTCTTGAGCTGATCGGGGGTGATCAGGGTCTCGTTGGAGGCAACGTTCAAGTCATCGATCGGTAAATCAGCCATCGTGTTACTCGTCAGGTCACGGGTGCCGGCCGCCAACTATCCCCGTGCGGCCCAGCAGCAAGAATAATCGCAGCGGGGAGCCGAACCTTAGCGCGTTACGGGTGGCGCGACAATGGGCGCAAGTCCCGTCAGCGTGCTGTTTTACCTGCTCCTTTAGCGCGCTGGTGTCGATGGGCTACCTGACAGTGCGCAAGCGGTGTAAAAAGAAGGCTGATATTTCCCGGGAGGTCCGCATGCATCCGCACACACCACGCATTGGCATCATTGGCAGTGGGGCTATCGGTGGCTTCTATGGTGTGATGCTGGCTCGCGCGGGTTTCGACGTGCATTTTCTGCTGCGCAGCGAGTATCAGGTTGTACGCGAACAGGGGTTGGCGCTGGACAGTGCGGTGCACGGCAAGCTGCTGATGAAGGTGCAGGCCTATGCCAATGCCGCAGATATGCCGGCTTGCGACTGGTTACTGGTCGGTGCCAAGGCCACCAGCAATGACCAGCTGGCGCCTGTGATCGTGCAGGCTGCTGCGCCGGGCGCCAAGGTTTTACTGCTGCAAAACGGCCTGGGTGTGGAAGAGCAGCTGCGTCCGGCATTACGTGGCGACATGCACCTGCTCGGCGGCCTGTGCTTCATCTGCGTCAACCGCCACGCGCCGGGTGTAATTCGTCACCAGGCCCTGGGGGCGGTCAACCTGGGCTATCACAGTGGGCCGGCCCGTGAGGGTGGTGCCGCAGTTGTCAGGGAAGGTGCCGGGTTGTTTCAGGCGGCGGGCATCGATTCGCAGGCCATGCCGAACCTGGACTTGGCGCGCTGGCAGAAGCTTGTATGGAACGTGCCTTATAACGGCCTGTCGGTGCTGCTGGGTGAAGGCACCACCGGGCTGATGGCAAGCAGCCACAGCCGTGCCCTGATACAGGCCTTGATGGCTGAGGTGGTGCAAGGCGCTGGCGCCTGCGGGCACGTATTGCCCGAGGGCTATGCCGAGCACCTGTTCCAGATGACTGAGCGCATGCCCGACTACTGGCCAAGTATGTATCACGACTATGCCCTCATGCGCCCGTTGGAACTGCAGGCTATCTATGCTGAACCGCTGGCGCGTGCACGTGCGGCAGGCTGCAGCTTGCCACGCACCGAAATGTTGTACCAGGCACTGAGTTTTCTCGACGACAGCGATCGACCCCGCTGAGCTGGCTTTGACCCCGATGGCGCGATTTTGCGGGGCCTCCAGCCCGTGCCGGTAGCGCGCCGGACGGCAAAGCGTGTGTCCGGTGCGCTGCTAAGCTGAAGCTTGCTCTGCCGCTGCGGCAGTCGAGGAGGTCGAATGATCCGCTCCATGCTGTACGCCACCGACCTCGGTGTCTACGCCCCTTTTGTGATGCAGCACGCGCTGGCCTTGGCGCGCACGTTCAATGCCGAGCTGTATGTGATCCATGCGGTGGAGCCAATGGGGCAATTCGCCGAATCCCTGCTGCAAAGCTATCTCGATGAGCAGACGCTTGACCAGTTGCACAGCCAGGGGGTGAGCACGGTGATGGCCAACATTGAGCAGCGCGTGCTGGAGAGCTTCCGCGATGAGCTGGGCGAGGAGGCCGACCTGGCAGTGATCAAAGCGGTGCGGGTACGCCAAGGTGACCCCGCGCAGGTGATCCTTGACCAGGCGCAGCGGTTGAGCGTTGACCTGTTGATTTTCGGCAGCCACAGCGCCGGTGCCGGTGTGGATGTGCCCTTGGGGCGTACGGCGGTGCGGCTGCTGCAGCTGTCGCCGGTGCCGGTGTACATGGTGCCGTTGGCGCAGCATCTGGGGCGTAGGAAAGTGTGAAGATGGCCGTAGGCTGTTTGCGGGGGCATGTAACAAAATAGTTCTAGATTTATTTCCAGAACCACTAATATAGTTATATATCGTCGCTGCCTGCTGCCGCGGACTCATCGCTGAACCGAGGGGAACCTATGAAGCTTCAACAACTGCGCTACATCTGGGAAGTGGCGCACCATGACCTCAACGTCTCCGCGACGGCGCAGAGCCTGTATACCTCCCAGCCTGGTATCAGCAAGCAGATCCGCCTGCTCGAAGACGAACTGGGTGTTGAAGTCTTTGCTCGCAGCGGCAAGCACCTGACCCGTGTCACGCCGGCCGGTGAGCGCATCATCAATACCGCCGGCGAAATCCTGCGCAAGGTCGAGAGCATCAAGCAGATCGCCCAGGAATTCTCTAACGAGAAGAAGGGGACGCTGTCCATCGCCACCACCCACACCCAGGCGCGCTATGCCTTGCCGCCGGTGATCAGCAGTTTCATCAAGCAATACCCGGAAGTGTCGCTGCACATGCACCAGGGTTCGCCCATGCAGATTGCCGAGATGGCTGCGGACGGTACGGTCGACTTCGCCATCGCCACCGAGGCGCTGGAGCTGTTTGGCGACCTGATCATGATGCCGTGCTACAAGTGGAACCGCTGTGTTGTGGTGCCCCAGGGGCATCCGCTGGCCAAGCTGCCGAAACTCACCCTCGAAGCAGTTGCCGAATACCCGATCGTGACCTACGTGTTTGGTTTCACCGGGCGCTCGAAGCTGGACGAAGCCTTCAACCACCGTGGCCTCACGCCAAAAGTGGTGTTTACCGCGGCAGACGCCGACGTGATCAAGACCTATGTGCGGCTTGGGCTGGGCGTGGGTATCGTCGCGGGTATGGCCGTGGACGCCAAACTCGACAATGACCTGGTGGCCCTGGATGCCAGCGAGCTGTTCGAGGCCAGCATCACCAAGATCGGCTTCCGCCGTGGCACCTTCCTGCGTGGCTTCATGTGCGACTTCATCGAGAAGTTTGCCCCGCACCTGACTCGCGAAGTGATGGCCAAAGCCATTCAGTGCCATAACAAGCAAGAGCTCGAAGAGCTGTTTGCCGGTGTTGAGCTGCCGGTGCACTGATCCACGATTGCAGGGGGCTGCAAAGCAGCCCCGGCTATCTCAAGCCTTGCTGATCAGGTTGCCTGCGTGCAACCCGCATTCCTTCTGCGTTGACTCTTCCCACCACCAACGCCCTTCACGCTCATGCTGGTTTGGCAGTACCGGGCGGGTGCATGGCTCGCAGCCGATGCTGATGAAGCCGCGCTCATGCAGGCTGTTGTATGGCAGCTCAAGCATGCGGATATAACCCCACACTTCTTCACTGCTCATCTGCGCCAGCGGGTTGAATTTGTAGAGGGTGCGCTCGGGCGTGGAGAAAGCGCTGTCGATTTCCAGTGCCGCCACCTGGCTGCGGGTGCCTGGGCTCTGGTCGCGGCGCTGGCCGGTAGCCCAGGCGCTCACGGTGGCCAACTTGCGGCGCAGCGGCTCGATCTTGCGAATACCGCAGCACTCGCCGTGGCCGTCCTTGTAGAAGCTGAACAGGCCCTTTTCCTTGACGAACGGGTCGAGTTTGGCACGGTCGGGGCTGAGCAGTTCAATCGGCAGGTTGTACTGCTCGCGCACCTGGTCGATGAACCGGTAGGTCTCCGGGTGCAGGCGGCCGGTGTCGAGGCTGAACACCTTGACCTGCTTGTTCAGCTTCCAGGCCATGTCGACCAGCACCACGTCCTCGGCGCCGCTGAAGGAAATCCACAGGTCATCACCAAAATGCTCGAAGGCGAGCTTCAGAATATCCTGTGGGGACTTGTTGGCGTAGGTCGCGGCCAGGGCGGCGACGTCGAAGGGTTGGCTCATCAGGCGGTTTCCATCTTGGCTGTGGCGCTGTGCGCTCGTAGTGAGGTGATGGTAACAAAAAAACGCGGGCTAGACGGACTCACAGGCCCTGCAAGGTCTGCATCAGCACCCGCACCTTGGCGATCGACTCTTCATATTCGGCCTGCCACTCGGAGTCGGCCACCACGGCACCGCCGCCCCAGCAACTGACCTGGCCGTCTTTGACCAGCAGGCTGCGAATGGCAATCGAGCTGTCCATCTCGCCGCGCACGTCCACATACAGCAGCGAGCCGCAGTACAGCGCCCGGCGCGCCGGCTCCAGCTCGTCGATGATCTGCATGGCGCGAATCTTCGGCGCCCCGGTGATCGAGCCGCCGGGGAAGCTGTCGCCGATCAGGTCCAGGGCATCCTTGTCGCTGGCCAACTGGCCGGTGATGCTGCTGACCAGGTGGTGGACGTTAGGGTAGCTCTCCAGGCTGAACAGCTCCGGTACCTTCACCGAACCGATCTTGCAGGTACGCCCGAGGTCGTTGCGCAGCAGGTCGACGATCATCAGGTTTTCCGAGCGGTCTTTGGGGCTGTGCAGCAGCTCTTCGGCATTGCGCTTGTCTTCAACCGGGTCGTGGGCACGTGGGCGCGTGCCCTTGATTGGTCGGGTCTCAACCTGGCCCTGGCTGACGCGGATGAAGCGCTCAGGCGAAAAGCTCAGCAACGCGCTGCCGTCGGCCAGTTGCTGGTAGCCGGAAAACGGCGTCGGGCAGGCTTGCCGCAGGGCCTGATAGGCCCGCCAGGGGTCACCTTGGCAGGGTGCGCGGAAGCGTTGGGTAAGGTTGATCTGGTAGCAATCGCCGGCCTGGATGTAGCGTTGTACCTGGTCGAAGGCGGCCCGGTACTGTTCAGGCTGCAGGTCGCCGGCCATCGGCGCGCGCAACTGGAAGTCGCCAATTGCGGTGCTGCTGGCGCTTTCGAAAAGCGTGATCAGGCGTTCACGTTCGCTGTCTGCCAGGCTTGGGTGGAACACCAGTTGACTGGTGCCATGCATATGGTCACTGACCAGTGCCCAGGCATACAGACCCAGTTGTGCGTCGGGCAGGCCAAGGTCGTCCACAGCCAGGCTGGGCAGGTGTTCCAGACGGCGGCCGAAATCGTAGCTCAGGTAGCCGATCAGGCCCCCGGCGAAGGGTAGCGCGCTGCCTTCGGGCAGTTGCGCATGGCCCAGTTGCGCCAGGCCGGCGCGCAAGCGTTGGAGGAAGGCGCGGCCTTGTTCACCGGGGTGCGCTTGAAGCTGCTGCAGCGGCCACGCGCTGAGCAGGTCGAAGCGGCCGCGTTCGGCGCCGGGGCGGGCGCTGTCCAGCAGAATCGCCCCAGGGGCCTGGCGCAGGCGGGCGAAATACGCGGCAGGGTCGGGCTGGTAGGGCAGGGGGTAAAGCGTACAGGTCGGCATCAGTGTGGACGGCGATGTAAAAGCGAGGAGGGCGATTGTAGACCTGTGCAGGAAAAGCGCCTAGCACTGGGCGCGACATTCAACAGAGTGTTTGGCCCATTCGCAGCACAAGGCTGCTCCTGCAGGTGAAACGCAGCCCTGGAAACCTGCGCAGTACCTGTAGGAGCAGCCTTGTGCTGCGAAAGGGCTGCAAGGCAGCCCCGGAAATTCAGCGGTTAGGCACGTGCCCGAACAAACCCTGAGCTACCCGAACCCGCTGTTCGGCATCTTCGCTGATGCCGTCCTTGGCCAGTGCTTCGATGTGCGCCTCGATGGCATGTGTGCGCTGGGTCAGGCCGCAGTCGTTGGCAATCTGGATGTTCAGGCCCGGACGGGCGTTGAGCTCCAGAATCAGTGGGCCCTTCTCCTGGTCCAGTACCATGTCCACACCGATGTAACCCAGCCCGCACAGTTCATAGCAGCCGGCGGCCAGTTTCATGAAACCGTCCCAGTTCGGCAACTGCACGCCGTCCACTGCGTTGGTGGTATCCGGGTGCTTGCTGATGATGTTGTTCAGCCAGGTACCGCGCAGGGTTACGCCGGTGGCCAGGTCAACGCCTACGCCGATGGCGCCCTGGTGCAGGTTGGCCTTGCCGCCGGACTGGCGGGTCGGCAGGCGCAGCATGGCCATTACCGGGTAACCCATCAGTACAATGATGCGGATGTCCGGCACACCTTCGTAACTGATGCTTTTGAAGATCTGGTCGGGGGTAACCCGGTACTCGATCAGCGCCCGGTCGCGGTGCCCGCCCAGCGAGTACAGGCCAGTGAGGATGCTCGAAATCTGGTGCTCGATTTCCTCATGGCTGATGATCTTGCCCGATACCGTGCGGTAGCGGTCCTCGAAGCGGTCGGCGATCACCAGGATGCCATCACCGCCGGCGCCTTGCGCCGGCTTGATGACGAAATCACTGCGCCCGCCAATGATCTGGTCGAGCTTCTCGATTTCTTTCTCGGTTTCGATGATGCCGTACATTTCCGGCACATGGATGCCGGCCGCCAGGGCGCGCTCCTTGGTGATGATCTTGTCGTCGACGATCGGGTACAGGCTGCGCTTGTTGTACTTCAACACGTAGTCCGCGTTGCGCCGGTTGATACCCATGATGCCCCGGGCCTCCAGGGCTTTCCACGTCTTGATCAGGCCAAACATCAGGCGTCAGCCTTCTTCAGGAATGCCTTGAAGCGGAGAAGTTCGGTCAGGCGGTAGCCACGGTAGCGGCCCATCGCCAGCATGAAGCCCACCAGGATCAGCAGCACGGCCGGGAACGTGAACACGAAGTACACCAGCTCGGGCACCATCATCAGCAGGTGCGCCACCGAGGCGGCAAACAGGGTGCCAATGGCCACTTTCATGGCATGGCCACCGCCACGCTCTTCCCAGGTGATCGACAGGCGCTCGATGGTCATGGTCAGGATCACCATCGGGAACAGCGCCACCGACAGCCCGCGCTCAAGGCCGAGCTTGTGGCTGAACAGGCTGATGGCTGCGATCAGCACCACGACGAAGGTCAGCACCACCGACAGGCGTGGCAGCATTTGCAGCTTGAGGTGTTCGAGGTACGAGCGTAGCGACAGGCCAAGGGCGGTAATCACCGTGAACAGCACGATGCCGAAGCCTAGCTGCGTTTCGCGGAACGCCAGGGCGATCAGCACCGGGGTGAAGGTACCCAGGGTCTGCAGGCCGACCAGGTTGCGCAGGACCAGAATCACCAGCACGCCGATCGGGATCATTACCATGATCATGAAGGTTTGCTGGGTCTGCAACGGCAGGCCGTACAGCGAATACTCGAGGAAGTCGGCGTCGGTGTTCTCGTCGGTCAGCTTGGCCAGGCGGATGGCGTTCATCTCGCTGTTGTTCATGCTGAAGGTAACGTTGGCCTTCTTGCCGCCATCGACGGTGATCAGGTTGTCGTCACCGGTCCACCACAGCAGGCGATCGTTGGGCAGGCCTTGTTCACCGGTGTCGGGGTTGAAGTACAGCCAGTCGTTACCGTTGAAGCTGCGCAGCCATAGCTCCGGGGTTTGCGGGGTGTCAGCCACCAGGCGGATGGTGTGCACCTTTTCCATCGGCACGTGGGCAATCGACAACAGCAGGTCGATGACCTGAGCTTTCTTCATCGGTGAGGTGTCGCCGGCCAGCAGCAGCTTGACGTTGTCGTCATTGAGGTTGTTGACCCGCTTGATGGTCTCGCTGACGAAGGTCTCGACGTCGGCGGAGTGCTGGCGAATCGGCGCCATCAGGGCTTCGGCGGCGATCTTCTCGGGGCCTTCGATAGCCAGGCTGTCCCGGAAGGTCGGGCCTTTGACCGTGGTCTTTTCGTTGCTGTAGCGCTTGGTAAGCACCAGGCGGTAGTAGAGGGTCTGGTTGCCGCTGGCGCGACGGGCCGACCAGGTGACCTTGCGGTTGCCGTCGGCGCGGTTGACGCTCACCCCGTAATTGTTGGAGATGAAGCTCTCGTTGAGGCTCACGTAGTCGCGGTTCAGTGGTGGCACGAACATCTGCACCTTGACCGGGTCCTTGGTGCTGGCCACAAACTCGACCTTGGCGTCGATGTTCCACAGGTCGTCGGTTTCGTCTTCGGTCACCGGAATGCCGAGGAAGAAGATCTGATAGGCCGTGACCGCCACGCCCAGTAGCACCAGTACGGTGATCAGGACTTTCAGATGGAGGGTAAGAGAGCGCATCGGGATTACTCTGCTTTGGGAGCGTCGGTGGCACAGGCAGGTTTGCCGGCCGCATATTTAAGGCTTGGGTCGACCAGCGCGTCGAAGTGCTTGAGCGCCTCGGAGCCGATCAGCAGCGGGAACTGGAAGGCGCTGCGGTCGGTGAGGTTGACTTCGATGGTGCGCATGGCCTGGCCCATGCAGATTTCAAGTTCGATGACCGGGCGTGCCGTGTAGGCCTTGCCCGATTCGGCATCATAGTCGCCGGCCCGGCGCTTGATCTTGCTCACGCGTGCCAGCGGACGCTCGATCGGGCGCGAATGGGCAGCATCGATGGCCAGGTAGAAGCGCACCCAGCTTTCGCCGTTGCGCTTGAAGCGCTTGATGTCACGGGCGCTGAGCGAGGCGGTCTTGGCACCGGTGTCGAGCTTGGCAGCCACTTCCAGGTCCAGGTCGCCCAGCCGTGCATATTCGTTCAGGCCATAGACGGTCTTGCCCGCAGCTTGGCCAAGGGCCGGCAGCAGGGTGAGGCATAGCAGCAATAAAACGGGTGTAAGTCTCATAATCCTGGCGCGGTGCAGTGCAAGGTTCTAGGCAAGGTTCTGGTCAAGGCGACTGGCAACGACTGCGCAACCTTCCTCTTGTATCTGTCAACAAGCATGAATGTATGACAGACAGGCTATCCATACCCCAACGGAGGCGCGGCATTCTATCACGCCGACGTCTTGACGCCAGCGGTGCGCGATCTGACATCACCTGGGTGGGGTTAGTTCGTTCTTAGACGATTGTCGACAATATTCATTTTTTCTTTGACTGGGTCGCTTTAGTTCGCTAATTTCTGGCGAATAGATTTTCAAGGTGTCGACAATATGCAGGACCTTTCCACCCCCAGCCCGGTGCTGACAGACGAAACGGAAACCTTGTCTGAAAACGTCTTCAGGCGCATTCAGGCGGCCATCGTCAAGGGCGAAATCGCCCCCGGCAGCAAGATTTCCGAGCCGGAGCTGGCGCGCACCTACGGCATCAGTCGCGGGCCGCTGCGCGAGGCCATCCACCGCCTGGAGGGCCAGCGCCTGTTAGTGCGCGTGCCGCATGTTGGGGCGCGCGTGGTGTCGTTGAACCACGCCGAGCTGATCGAGCTCTACGAAATTCGCGAGTCGCTGGAAGGCATGGCCTGCCGCCTGGCTGCCGAACGCATGAGCCAAGGCGACATCGACGAACTGCGCCGGGTGCTCGATACCCATGAGCGCGATGCTGCGTTTCAGGCCGGCCTGGGTTACTACCAGCAGGAAGGCGACTACGACTTCCATTACCGGATCATCCAGGGCAGCGGCAACCAGACCCTGGTCAAGATGCTGTGCGGCGAACTGTACCAATTGGTGCGCATGTATCGCATCCAGTTCTCTGCCACGCCCAATCGGCCACGCCAGGCGTTTGCCGAACACCACCGCATACTCGATGCCATCGCCGACCGTGACGGCGAGCTGGCCGAACTCCTGATGCGCCGCCACATCGGCGCGTCCAAGCGCAACATCGAGCGTCACTATCTGGACGCCCACAACAACAGCCCACGAGGTGAGAAATGACTGTGAAGAGCACCCCCGGTCAGCGTTTTCGCGATGCCGTTGCCGCCGAGCATCCACTGCAGGTGGTTGGCGCCATCAACGCCAACCATGCGCTGCTGGCCAAGCGCGCCGGCTTCAAGGCCATCTACCTGTCCGGTGGCGGTGTGGCCGCAGGCTCGCTGGGCCTGCCGGACCTGGGCATCACCGGCCTGGATGACGTGCTCACCGATGTGCGCAGGATTACCGACGTGTGCGACGTGCCGTTGCTGGTGGATGTCGACACCGGCTTCGGTGCGTCGGCTTTCAACGTCGCCCGCACCGTGCGCTCGATGAGCAAGTTCGGCGCTGCCGCCATCCATATCGAGGACCAGGTTGGCGCCAAACGCTGTGGCCACCGCCCGAACAAGGAAATCGTCAGCCAGCAGGAAATGGTCGACCGCATCAAGGCGGCCGTCGATGCCCGCAGCGACGACAGCTTCGTGATCATGGCGCGTACCGATGCCCTGGCCGTCGAAGGCCTGAACGCAGCCCTTGATCGCGCCGAGGCGTGCATCGAGGCTGGCGCCGACATGATCTTCCCGGAGGCCATCACCGAGTTGCAGATGTACAAGACGTTCGCTGATCGGGTGAAGGCACCGATTCTGGCCAATATCACCGAATTCGGCGCCACGCCGCTGTATACCACCGAAGAGCTGGCCTCGGTCGACGTGTCTCTGGTGCTGTACCCGCTGTCGGCGTTCCGAGCCATGAACAAGGCGGCCGAGAACGTATACACCGCGCTGCGCCGCGACGGCACCCAGAAAAACGTGATCGACACCATGCAGACCCGCATGGAGCTCTACGATGCCATTGGTTATCACGCCTTCGAGCAGAGCCTCGACGCGCTGTTTGCCCAGAAAAAGGGCTGAGCAACACCCCGAATTAGCCAGAGCAAATCCATAACAAGTTCAAGAAAGGAGAAACACCATGGCCGAAGCGAAAGTACTCAGTGGCGCAGGTCTGCGCGGTCAGGTGGCCGGCCAGACCGCACTGTCGACCGTGGGCCAGGCCGGTGCCGGGCTGACCTATCGCGGTTACGACGTACGTGACCTGGCAGCAGGTGCCGAATTCGAAGAAGTCGCTTACCTGCTGCTGTACGGCGAACTACCCTCCCAGGCCGAGCTGGATGACTACAAGCGCAAGCTCAAGGGCCTGCGTGACCTGCCGCAAGCCTTGAAAGAAGTACTGGAACGTATCCCGCGTGACGCTCACCCGATGGACGTGATGCGCACCGGTTGCTCGGTGTTGGGCACCCTGGAGCCAGAGCTGACCTTTGAAGCCCAGCGTGACAAGACCGACCGCTTGCTGGCGCTGTTCCCGGCAGTGATGTGCTACTGGTACCGCTTTACCCACCATGGCGTACGCATCGACTGCACCAGTGACGAAGACACGCTCGGCGGCCACTTCCTGCATCTGCTGCACGGCAAGAAGCCGAGCGAGCTGCACGTCAAGGTCATGAATGTGTCGCTGATCCTCTACGCCGAGCACGAGTTCAACGCCTCGACCTTCACCGCCCGCGTCTGCGCGTCGACCTTGTCCGACCTGTACTCCTGCGTCACGGCCGCCATCGGTTCGCTGCGCGGCCCGCTGCACGGGGGGGCCAACGAGGCAGCGATGGAGTTGATCGAGCGTTTCCAGAGCCCGCAGGAAGCCACTGCCGAGCTGCTGCGCATGCTGGAGCGCAAGGACAAGATCATGGGCTTTGGCCACGCCATCTACAAAGAGTCCGACCCGCGCAACGAGGTGATCAAGGGCTGGTCGAAGCAGTTGGCTGACGAAGTGGGCGACACCGTGCTGTACCCGGTTTCCGAAGCCATCGACAAGACCATGTGGGAGCAGAAGCGCCTGTTCCCCAACGCTGACTTCTACCATGCGTCGGCGTATCACTTCATGGGCATTCCGACCAAGCTGTTCACCCCGATCTTCGTCTGTTCGCGCCTGACCGGCTGGGCGGCGCACGTCTTCGAGCAGCGCGCCAACAACCGCATCATCCGCCCGAGCGCCGAGTATGTCGGCGTCGAGCAGCGTCAGTTCGTGCCCATCGAGCAGCGCTGACAGACCGAACCTGTGGGGTGGCCTGGTCCGGCCTCATCGCCGGCAAGCCAGCGCCCACAGGTGTTGCACCGCCCTTGAGGCTTGCGCTGCACCTGTAGCAGCTGGCTTGCCGGCGATGAAGCCGGACCAGCCAACACAGGACAGCAATTAGAAAGCTATCCACGACCGTACCGTGACCGAGCCTGATAACGATATGAACACAGCATTTCGCAAGCACCTGCCAGGCACCGACCTGGACTACTTCGATGCCCGTGCGGCGGTGGAGGCGATCAAGCCCGGCGCCTACGACGGCCTGCCTTACACGTCCCGCGTGCTCGCCGAGAACCTGGTGCGCCGCTGCGACCCGGCAACCCTCGACGCCTCGCTGGGCCAGCTGATCGAGCGCCAGCGCGACCTCGACTTCCCATGGTTCCCGGCCCGCGTGGTGTGCCACGACATCCTCGGCCAGACCGCGCTGGTCGACCTCGCCGGCCTGCGCGATGCCATTGCCGAGAAGGGGGGCGACCCAGCTGCCGTCAACCCGGTGGTACCGGTGCAACTGATCGTCGACCACTCGCTGGCAGTGGAGTGCGGTGGCTTCGACCCGCAGGCCTTCGAAAAGAACCGCGCCATTGAAGACCGCCGCAACGAAGACCGCTTTCACTTCATCAACTGGACCAAGAAGGCGTTCAAGAACGTCGACGTGATCCAGCCGGGCAACGGCATCATGCACCAGATCAACCTGGAGAAGATGTCGCCTGTCATCCACAACGACCGCGGTGTGGCCTACCCGGACACCTGCGTCGGCACCGATAGCCACACCCCGCATGTTGATGCCTTGGGCGTGATCGCCATCGGCGTGGGCGGCCTGGAAGCAGAGAACGTGATGCTCGGCCGCGCCTCCTGGATGCGCCTGCCGGAAATCGTCGGCGTCGAGCTGACCGGCAAGCTGGCACCGAACATCACCGCCACCGACCTGGTGCTGGCATTGACCGAATTCCTGCGCAAACAGAAGGTAGTTGGCGCCTATCTGGAGTTTCACGGTGAAGGTGCCCGGGCCCTGACCCTGGGCGACCGCGCCACCATTTCCAACATGGCGCCGGAATACGGCGCCACCGCAGCGATGTTCGCCATCGACCAGCAGACCATCGACTACCTGCGCCTGACCGGCCGTGAAGAGCAGCAGGTCAAGCTGGTGGAAACCTATGCCAAGGCCACCGGCCTGTGGGCTGACAGCCTGGGCGGCGCCGTCTACGAGCGCACCCTGCGCTTCGACCTGGCGAGCGTGGTGCGCAATATGGCCGGCCCGTCCAACCCGCACGCTCGCGTGGCTACCAGCGACCTGGCAGCCAAAGGCATTGCCGGTAGCTGGGAAGAGGTGCCTGGGCAGATGCCGGACGGCGCGGTAATCATTGCCGCGATCACCAGCTGCACCAACACCAGCAACCCGCGTAACGTGATCGCCGCTGGCCTGATTGCACGCAATGCCAACAGGCTGGGGCTGGCCCGCAAACCGTGGGTCAAGTCGTCGCTGGCGCCAGGTTCCAAGGCTGTGCAGCTGTACCTGGAAGAAGCGGGGCTGGAGAAGGAGCTGGAGCAACTCGGTTTCGGCATCGTCGCCTTCGCCTGCACCACCTGCAACGGGATGTCCGGTGCCCTGGACCCGGCGATCCAGCAAGAAATCATCGACCGCGACCTGTACGCCACCGCCGTGCTGTCGGGCAACCGCAACTTCGACGGGCGTATCCACCCGTATGCCAAGCAGGCCTTCCTGGCCTCGCCGCCGCTGGTGGTGGCCTATGCCATTGCCGGTACCATCCGCTTCGACATCGAAAAGGATGTGCTGGGCGTGGTCGATGGCAAGGAAATCCGCCTCAAGGACATCTGGCCGAGTGATGAAGAGATTGATGCCGTGGTGCGTGCTGCGGTGAAGCCAGAACAGTTCCGCAAGGTGTATATCCCGATGTTCGCCATCGAGGAAGACCGTGGGCCGAAGGTAGCGCCGCTGTATGACTGGCGCCCGATGAGCACCTACATCCGTCGCCCCCCTTATTGGGAAGGCGCATTGGCGGGTGAGCGTACCCTGCGCGGCATGCGCCCGCTGGCGGTACTGCCGGACAACATCACCACCGACCACCTGTCGCCGTCCAACGCCATCATGCTCGACAGCGCCGCCGGTGAGTACCTGGCGAAGATGGGCTTGCCGGAAGAGGACTTCAACTCCTACGCCACTCACCGTGGCGACCACCTGACCGCTCAGCGTGCCACTTTCGCCAACCCCAAGCTGTTCAATGAAATGGTGCGCAAGGAAGACGGTAGCGTGAAGCAGGGCTCGCTGGCGCGTATCGAGCCGGAAGGCAAGGTCACCCGCATGTGGGAGGCAATCGAGACCTACATGCAGCGTAAACAGCCGCTGATCATTGTTGCCGGCGCCGACTACGGCCAGGGTTCGTCCCGTGACTGGGCGGCCAAGGGCGTGCGCCTGGCGGGTGTCGAGGCCATTGTCGCCGAGGGCTTCGAGCGCATACACCGCACCAACCTGGTGGGCATGGGTGTATTGCCGCTGGAGTTCAAGCCAGGCACCGACCGCAAGACTCTGGGCCTGGACGGCAGCGAGACCTATGACGTGATTGGCGCGCGTACGCCACGGGCGACCCTGACGTTGGTGGTTACCCGCGCCACTGGCGAGCGCCTGGAAGTGCCGGTGACCTGCCGCCTGGACACTGCAGAGGAGGTGTCGATCTACGAAGCGGGCGGCGTGCTGCAGCGCTTTGCCCAGGACTTCCTCGAAGCGACCGCCTGAACATGAATCGGGGGCCGCATTGCGGCCCATCGCGACACAAGGCCGCTCCCACAACGGGCGGCGCAGTACCTGTGGGAGCGGCCTTGTGTCGCGAAAGGGCTGCATAGCAGCCCCAGGGTATTTCACCGGACTATCAGGATGCCCAAGACAATGGCACATGTACCCCAGATCAAAATCCCCGCTACCTATATCCGTGGCGGCACCAGCAAGGGCGTGTTCTTCCGCCTGCAAGACCTGCCCGAACAGGCGCAAATCCCCGGCCCCGCGCGCGACGCACTGCTGCTGCGGGTCATTGGCAGCCCTGACCCTTACGGCAAGCAGATCGACGGCATGGGCGGCGCGACGTCGAGCACCAGCAAGACCGTGATCCTGTCGCAAAGCATCAAGCCTGAGCACGATGTCGACTACCTGTTCGGCCAGGTCAGCATCGACAAGGCCTTCGTCGACTGGAGCGGCAACTGCGGCAACCTGTCCGCCGCAGTGGGTTCGTTCGCCATCAGCAGCGGCCTGGTCGACCCGGCGCGCATTCCGCGCAACGGCATCGCCACGGTGCGTATCTGGCAGGCGAATATCGGCAAGACCATCATCGCCCACGTCCCGATCACCGAAGGTGAAGTCCAGGAGACCGGCGATTTCGAGCTCGACGGCGTGACCTTCCCGGCCGCCGAGGTGCAACTGGCGTTTCTTGACCCGGCAGCCGATGAAGACGGCGACGGCGGCGCCATGTTCCCTACCGGCCAGCTGATTGATGACCTGGAAGTGCCGGGTGTCGGCACCTTCAAGGCGACCTTGATCAATGCTGGTATCCCGACCATTTTTATCAACGCTGCCGATCTCGGCTACACCGGTACCGAACTGCAGGACGCCATCAACGGCGACCCTCAGGCGCTGCTGCGGTTCGAGACCATTCGCGCCCATGGCGCCGTGCGCATGGGGCTGATCGACAACGTTGAACAGGCTGCCGGGCGTCAGCACACACCAAAAGTGGCGTTCGTTGCGCCACCGAGCACCTACACTGCGTCCAGTGGCAAGTCGGTGCAGGCAAGTGATATCGACCTGTTGGTGCGGGCCTTGTCGATGGGCAAGCTGCACCATGCCATGATGGGTACGGCGGCGGTGGCGATCGGCACTGCGGCGGCCATTCCGGGCACGCTGGTCAACCTCGCCGCTGGTGGGGGCGAGCGTAGCGCTGTGCGTTTTGGCCACCCTTCGGGCACCCTGCGGGTCGGGGCCGAGGCGCGGCAGGTGGGGGGGGAGTGGACAGTAACCAAGGCAATCATGAGCCGCAGTGCTCGCGTGCTGATGGAAGGCTGGGTTCGCGTGCCTGGCGACAGCTTCTAAAGCACCACTGGCGCTCGGCTTTAGTTCGTTGGGGCTGCACCGCAGCCCCGGCAATTCTGAAGGGAGCTGGATATGAGCGCCAACGTAGACCTCAACGACCGCCCGGACTACGATCGGGTGCTGCAAACCCTGGCCGACTACGCCCTCGGCTACCGGGTCGAGTCCCTCGAGGCCCTGGACACCGCGCGCAATTGCCTGATGGACACCCTTGGCTGCGGCCTGCTGGCCCTGCGTTTCCCTGAATGCACCAAGCTCCTCGGCCCTCAGGTGGAAGGCACGCTGGTCCCCAATGGTGCCCGCGTCCCCGGCACCGCCTACCGTCTGGACCCGGTCAAGGCTGCCTGGGACATCGGCTGCACGGTGCGCTGGCTGGACTACAACGACACCTGGCTGGCCGCTGAATGGGCTCATCCCTCGGATAACCTTGGCGGTATCCTGGCTGTTGCTGATCACCTGTCCCAGAAACATGTAGCCGCAGGTGAGGCACCGCTGCTGATGCGTGATGTGCTTGAGGCCATGGTCATGGCGCATGAGATCCAGGGTGTGCTGGCACTGGAAAATTCATTCAACCGCGTCGGCCTCGATCATGTGATTCTGGTGAAGGTGGCTTCAACCGCCGTGTGTGCCAGGCTGATGGGGGCCAATCGCGAGCAGATGCTCTCGGCCTTGTCCCACGCCTTTGTCGACGGTCAGGCCCTGCGTACCTATCGCCACGCGCCCAATGCAGGTTCGCGCAAGTCCTGGGCCGCTGGTGATGCTTCCAGCCGGGGCGTGCGCCTGGCCGATATCGCCCTGCGCGGGGAGATGGGCGTGCCGAGCGTGCTCACGGCCCCGCAGTGGGGCTTCTACGACGTGTTGTTCAGCCATACCAACAAAGACCTGGCACTCAAACCTGCCGGGCAGCAGGCGTTGCGTGTGTCGCAGGCCTTGGGCAGCTACGTGATGGAAAACGTGCTGTTCAAGGTCAGTTTCCCTGCCGAATTCCACGCCCAGACCGCCTGCGAGGCGGCGGTAACCCTGCATCCACTGGTGCGCAACCGCCTGCATGAAATCGACCGTATTGTCATCACCACTCAGGAGTCGGCGATCCGCATCATTTCCAAGAGTGGGCCGCTGGCCAATGCTGCCGATCGTGACCACTGCCTGCAGTACATGGTGGCGATACCGCTGATCTTTGGTCATTTGATGGCCGAGCATTATGAGGATGCCTTCCATGCCAACCACCCGAGCATCGACCGCCTGCGCGAGAAGATGGAGGTGGTCGAAGACCCGCGCTTCAGTCGCGAGTATCTGGAGCCGGACAAGCGCTCGATTGCCAACGCGCTGCAGGTGTTTTTCAAGGATGGCAGCAGTACCGCGCAGGTCGTGGTGGAGTACCCGATCGGGCACCGGCGGCGGCGCGGGGAGGGCATACCGCTGCTGGAGGCCAAGTTCAGGGCAAACCTGGGGACGCGATTTGCCCGTCAGCGGTGTGCGCAGATTGTGAATGTGTGCAAGGACCAGCAGCGGCTGGAGGGGATGGCGGTGCACAGGTTTGTGGATTTGTTTGTGATCTGAGGTTGCCAGTACAGCCTGAAACAAAAAAGCCCCGGCATCGCTGCCGGGGCTTTCTTTACAACCTGTAACTCAGCTTAGGCCTGAACCACCGGGATCTTGGCGTTGGCTGCCGCTTCGCGGAACTCGGCGATCTGGTCGAAGCTCAGGTAGCGGTATACATCGGCAGCCATGCTGTCGATGTCTTTCGCGTACTGCATGTACTCTTCGACGGTCGGCAGCTTGCCGATGATCGAAGCGACAGCAGCCAGCTCGGCCGATGCCAGGTACACGTTGGTAGCGTCGCCCAGACGGTTCGGGAAGTTACGGGTCGAAGTGGAGACCACGGTCGAACCGGTCTGCACACGCGCCTGGTTACCCATGCACAGCGAGCAGCCTGGCATTTCCATGCGCGCACCGGCCTTGCCGTAGATGCCGTAGTAGCCTTCTTCGGTCAGCTGGTGAGCATCCATCTTGGTTGGCGGAGCCAGCCACAGGCGGGTCGGGATACCGCCCTTGACCTTCTCCAGCAGCTTGCCGGCAGCGCGGAAGTGGCCGATGTTGGTCATGCACGAACCGATGAACACTTCGTCGATCTTCTCGCCCTGTACCGAAGACAGCAGGCGGGCGTCGTCCGGGTCGTTCGGCGCGCAGAGCACGGGCTCTTTGACGTCGGCCAGGTCGATTTCGATGATTTCGGCGTACTCGGCATCGGCGTCGGCCGACAGCAGCTCAGGGTTGGCCAGCCAGGCTTCCATGGCCTGGGCGCGGCGCTCCAGGGTGCGGGCATCGCCGTAGCCTTCGCCGATCATCCAGCGCAGCAGGGTGATGTTGGACGTCAGGTACTCGGCAATGGCCTTCTCTGGCAGCTTGATGGTGCAACCGGCAGCGGAACGCTCGGCCGAGGCGTCGGACAGCTCGAAGGCTTGCTCGACGGTGAGTTCGTCCAGGCCTTCGATTTCCAGGATGCGGCCGGAGAAGGCGTTTTTCTTGCCTTTCTTCTCGACGGTCAGCAGGCCTTTCTGGATGGCGTAGTAAGGGATGGCATGCACCAGGTCACGCAGGGTGATGCCGGGTTGCAGTTTGCCCTTGAAGCGCACCAGGATCGACTCTGGCATGTCCAGCGGCATGACGCCGGTGGCGGCGGCGAAGGCCACCAGGCCGGAACCGGCCGGGAACGAGATGCCGATCGGGAAGCGGGTGTGCGAGTCGCCGCCGGTACCGACGGTGTCAGGCATCAGCATGCGGTTCAGCCAGCTGTGGATGATACCGTCGCCTGGGCGCAACGACACGCCGCCACGGGTGCGGATGAAGTCTGGCAGGGTGTGGTGGGTGGTGACGTCGATCGGCTTCGGATAGGCTGCGGTGTGGCAGAACGACTGCATGACCAGGTCAGCGGAGAAGCCCAGGCACGCCAGGTCTTTCAGCTCGTCGCGGGTCATCGGGCCAGTGGTGTCCTGGGAACCGACGGTGGTCATCTTCGGCTCGCAGTAAGCACCTGGGCGCACGCCCTGGCCTTCTGGCAGGCCACAGGCACGGCCGACCATTTTCTGCGCCAGAGTGAAGCCCTTGCCGGAATCGGCAGGCTGCTCGGGTTTCTTGAACAGGTCGGAAGCACCCAGGCCCAGCTCGGCGCGGGCTTTTTCGGTCAGGCCACGGCCAACGATCAGCGGGATACGGCCGCCAGCGCGGACTTCGTCCAGCAGCACTTCGGTTTTCAGCTCGAAGTTGGTGACCAGTTCGTCGCTGCCGTGACGGCGTACTTCACCTTTGTAAGGGTAAACGTCGATGACGTCGCCCATGCCCAGGTTGGTGCAGTCGAATTCGATCGGCAGGGCGCCGGCGTCTTCCATGGTGTTGTAGAAGATCGGGGCGATCTTGGTGCCGAAGCAGAAGCCACCGGCGCGCTTGTTCGGCACGTACGGAATGTCGTCGCCGAAGAACCACAGTACCGAGTTGGTAGCGGATTTACGCGAGGAGCCGGTACCGACCACGTCACCTACATAGGCAACCGGGAAGCCCTTGGCCTTGACGGCTTCGATCTGTGCCAGCGGGCCGACCGAACCAGGCTGCTGCGGCTCGATGCCGTCGCGGGCCATTTTCAGCATGGCCAGGGCGTGCAGCGGGATGTCAGGGCGCGACCAGGCGTCCGGAGCAGGCGACAGGTCGTCGGTGTTGGTTTCGCCAGGCACCTTGAACACGGTCAGGGTGTACTTCTCGGCGATGGCCGGGCGGGCGGTGAACCACTCGCCGGCAGCCCAGGAGTCCAGCACGGCCTTGGCGTGAGCGTTGCCGGCCTTGGCTTTTTCGGCCACGTCGTGGAAGGCATCGAACATCAGCAGGGTGTGCTTGAGCTGTTCGGCCGCGACGGCGCCCAGTTCGGCGTCATCCAGCAGTGCGACCAGCGTTTCGATGTTGTAGCCGCCCTGCATGGTGCCCAGCAGTTCGGTGGCGTGCTTGCGGTCGATCAGTGGCGACTTGGCTTCGCCCTTGGCAACAGCAGAGAGGAAAGCGGCCTTGACGTAGGCAGCTTCGTCGACCCCTGGCGGTACGCGGTTGGTGATCAGGTCTACGAGGAAGGCTTCTTCGCCGGCCGGCGGGTTTTTCAGCAGCTCGACCAGGCCTGCAGTTTGTTCGGCGTTCAGCGGCTGGGGCACGATACCCAGGGCGGCACGCTCTTCGATGTGTTTGCGGTAGGCTTCAAGCACAGTTATTTCCCTCATCAGTGGTCCCTAAAGGGGGTCCGGGACGCTTATCCAGCATTCAATGCACCCATGCGCTGCGCCGGCTTTGTGGGCCGCCCAGCCAGAGTCGCAAAGAATCCTTACAGAAGCTGCTTTCAAAGTTTTACGCCTGCAGAACGGGGAGCTGATGAGGGCTGGCACGGGCATGCGAGGGGTGCATGGCCCGGGCCAACGCCGTTCTACCGGATTAACTGTGCTCGTGACGCTTTGAAAACAGCTTCCAACGGACATTGTTGCCTTCGAAAAGGCCGGATGATTCTACGGCAAAAAAAGCCCGAAGGTAAGGCGGTGAACATGACTTTAACGAGTGACCCTGGTTAGACAAAGGGCTAACATGGGCCGGTGTTCCACCGCCAAGCTGTTGTTTTTCATGTCCAACAAGTCCATCAAAACCCCTTGCGTCGGCCTGTGCTCCACGGTGTACGGAGACACGGTGTGCCGTGGCTGCAAGCGTTTTCACCACGAAGTGATCAACTGGAACGGCTACGACGACGCGCAGAAGCGTGCGGTGTGGCTGCGCCTTGAGCAGTTGCTGGTACAGGTGATGATGGCCAAGCTGGAAGTGTTCGACAAAAGCCTGTTGCGCCAGCAACTGGAGCAGCGCTCCATCCGCTTTGTCGATCAGCAGTCGGAATATTGCTGGGCTTACCAGCTGATAGCCCGCGGGGCGCGGATGATCCGTGACCTGGAGGCCTACGGCATGGTGTTGCTGCCGGAGTTCCGTGGCTGGGAACTGCCGCAACTGCGCGACGCCATCGATCGCGAGTTCTTCCTGCTTTCAGAAGCGCATTACCAGCGCTACATCGCCCCCAGCTTCCTGCGCGATGCCATGGGCAGCGCGCAGGGCCAGTGAGCAGGGCGAATCAGTCGCCGGTATATTCGCAACCACTGGTGCAGGTTTCGTGGATGCGCACCTTCGACAGCTCTGGCATCAGCGGCTTGACCTGGTCCCAGATCCACTTGGCGATCACTTCGCTGGTCGGGTTTTCCAGGCCAGGGATGTCGTTCAGGTAATTGTGGTCCAGTTGCTCGTAAATGGGCTTGAAGATCGCCTTGACCTCGGCGAAGTCGCGGATCCAGCCCGTGTGCGGGTCGAGCGGGCCGGTCAGGTGCAGGCCGACCTTGAACGAGTGGCCATGCAGGCGGCCGCATTTGTGCCCTTCAGGGACGTGGGGCAGGCGATGGGCCGATTCGAATGTGAATTCCTTGAAAATTTCCACGCTGTCATAACTCTGTGTGAATCAATAATGCGCGCAGTCTACCAGCATGGCCGTTACAAGGCTTGCAGGCGTTCATGCAGCCGCCCGGTGGCGACCAGCTCCAGCAGCTCGTCGCCCAGGCGCTGGCTTTCAGCGATGGCCTTGTACCAATAGCGCTTGCGGCCTGGTGCATCGCCCAGGAAGCGCTTGAAGTCGTTGCGGTCGGGCAGCTTGCCGTAGGGCAGGGCGGCCAGGTACTGCGGCGAAGGGGTCATCAGCAGCACGTTCTGCAGGCGGGTGGCATCGCCCTTGCGCCAAGGCAAGGCTTTGTCGAACCAGCCCGGTACCACCTTGTCGGTGAAGTGCGGGTACAGCACCAGATCGTCGCCACGGTAGGGCAGGTCGAGGTGGTAGTCGAGCAGGCCGCCGTCGCGGTAGGTGCCGGCGCCAGCGCCGGGAATGTCTTTCACGCCGTGCATGACCATGGGGATCGAGCCCGAGGCCAGCAGGGCGTGGCGCAGGTTGGTCAGGTCCAGCGGCAGGTAGCGTGAGGGGAAGTCGGTCAGTGCGTCGAGCGGCGGCGCGGCGCGCCCGTCATGCAGGATGATGCGCTCGAAGTGGCGCGCCAGCCGCGAACGGCCAAGCAGGTTGCTGGCAACTACCGAGCCCAGGCCCAGGCCCAGCCGGCCGCGATGGTCGTGGGCAAGCTGGCCGTGGCTTTTCACTACCAGGATATTCAGGTGATAGTGCGGGTTGGCCAGCAGTTGGGCGTCACGGCCCTGCAGCAGGTCGTCGAGCATGCGTTGGCAACTGTGGCTGATTTCGGCCGGGGTGGCGCCCTTGGCAAAATCCAGTTCGGTGTACAGCTCGCCCAGCCGACGGATACCGGCGATGGGGTCCTCGAGGCAGGCGCTGGCGAAGCGCCAGGCACCGATCGAAGCGCCTATCAGGGCGCGCTGGCGGGGTGCCGAAGGCAGCCACTCGCCGAACAGTGCCAGGTCCAGCCCCTGGATACCCAGCGGCTTGGGCCCACCGGCTGCACCCGGCAGCACCCCGACATCGGCGGCCTGCAGGCCGCGCTCGCGGATGTGTTGCAGGGCACGCTGGCCGGCCTTGAAGGTGAGGGCAGGGTACTTGATGTGGATGGCGCTCATGACGGATCTCTCGGGCATGTCGGTGCGAAAGGGCCGTCATAGCCTACACAACTGGCTGCACCAGCTGCAGACCGAGTCTGTCTGAAGGTGTAACTGCGCTATCATGCCGCCAGCTGTTTTCAGGTTCAATTAAGGACCGGTGGTTAGTCTTGATTGCGTAGACAACTTACACAGTTCTCAGGAGAGAAGAACGATGAAAACCTTGACTGCCCTGTTCGCCGCCACCGCCCTCGCCCTGGGTGCCAATGCTGCTTTCGCCAAGGATGTACAGCCTGACGAAGTGGTCAAGCTGGTCAACGCCAAGACCATCAAGTCGCTGGATGAGCTTAAAGCCGCCGCCGTGGCCAAGCACCCCGGCGCCACCGTCACCGACTCTGAGCTGGAAAACGAATACGGTCGCTACATCTACAAGGTAGAGATGCGTGACACCCAGAACGTCGAATGGGACGTCGACCTGGACGCCAAGACCGGTGAAGTGCTGAAGGACGAGCGGGACAGCTGATGATTCACTTACCGCGGCCAGCGCGCTACCTCGCGCTGGCGCTGTTGGCCGTATGCTCTCTGGCCGCTGCCCGCGACCTTGACCAGGACGAAGCCCTGAAGCTTCGCCAGAAGGGCGTCATCCTGCCGCTTGAGCAATTGCTGGAAACCGCCTTGGGGCGTTACCCCGGGGCGCGCCTGCTGGAAGCCGAGCTGGAAGAAGACGACGATCGCTACGAATATGAAGTCGAGCTGCTGACGGCTGAAGGTGTGGTGCGCGAGATCAAGCTCGATGCCAGCACCGGTGCCCTGCTCAAAGACGAGGAAGACGACTGAATGCGCCTGTTGCTTGTCGAGGACAACGTCCCGCTGGCCGACGAACTGACTGCTGGCCTGCAGCGCCAGGGCTATGCCGTGGACTGGCTGGCCGACGGCCGAGACGCGGTTTACCAGGGC
Source organism: Pseudomonas sp. PvP089 (assembly GCF_017875165.1). NCBI lineage: Bacteria > Pseudomonadati > Pseudomonadota > Gammaproteobacteria > Pseudomonadales > Pseudomonadaceae > Pseudomonas > Pseudomonas sp. PvP089. Next base: position 4,267,044 of record NZ_JAGGME010000001.1, on the reverse strand, counting down.
CAAATCGAACCCTACGACCTGATCATTCTCGACCTTGGCCTGCCTGGCTTGCCGGGCCTGGACGTACTGGCCCAGTGGCGCGCTGCCGGCCTGGCCACCCCGGTGCTGATCCTCACCGCCCGTGGCTCCTGGGCCGAGCGCATCGAAGGGTTGAAGGCCGGGGCCGATGACTACCTGAGCAAACCGTTTCACCCGGAGGAGCTGCAATTGCGTATCCAGGCGTTGCTGCGGCGTGCCCGGGGCCTGGCCAACCAGCCGAAACTGGAGGCGGCCGGGCTGCACCTGGATGAAAGCCGTCAGTGCGTGAGCCGTGATGGCGTGGATGTGCAGCTGACTGCTGCGGAGTTCCGGCTGCTGCGTTACTTCATGCTGCACCCGCAGCAGATCCTGTCCAAGAGCCACTTGGCCGAGCACCTTTACGATGGTGAAACCGAGCGTGACTCCAACGTGTTGGAAGTGCACGTCAATCACTTGCGGCGCAAGCTGGGCCGTAGCGTGATCGAGACCCGTCGCGGGCAGGGCTATATCTATGCCGGGAGCGCTGAGTGAAGTCGATCCAGGCCCGCCTGAGCCTTGGCCTGGTGGCGGTGCTGGTGGTGGTGGGCGTGGTGCTGGCGCAACTGACTTTGTGGCTGTTCGAAGCTGGCCTGCAGCGCTACCTGGAAAACGGCCTGCGCAAGGAAAGCGAGAACCTGCTGGTGGCATTGGTGCGTGGCCCGTCCGGCCTGCAGCTGGATGAGCGCCGTATTTCGGCTGCCTACCAGCGGCCCTTTTCCGGTTACTACTTCCGCATCGATTTCGACAAAGGTACCTGGAGGTCCCGTTCGCTGTGGGATCTGGACATGCCGAAACCTTCGGCGCCCGGGCTCTCCGACAGTCATGAACTCGGCCCGGAAGGCCAGCAACTGTTGGCCCTGCGCGCCGACTACCGGCGCCTGGGCCAGGACATCTCGATCAGCGTGGCGCAGGACTATTCGCCGGTGCGCGAAGGCTTCCGGCGCTTGCAGCAGATCGGCCTGGGCATGGGGTTGGTGGCCCTGATCCTGGTCCTGGTGCTGCAGCGCATCACGGTTACCCGCTCGCTGCGGCCGCTGGAGCGGGCACGCCAGCAAATCGCCCAACTGCAGCAGGGCCAGCGCTCGCAGCTGGATGAGGAGGTGCCCAGCGAATTGGCGCCACTGGTGGGGCAGGTCAACCACCTACTCAGCCATACCGAAGATAGCCTGCGCCGTTCGCGCAATGCCTTGGGCAACCTGGGGCATGCGCTGAAGACGCCGTTGGCAGTGCTGCTGAGCCTGGCCTCCAGCGAGCGTCTGAAGGATTTGCCCGAAGTCCGCGCGCAGATGCGCGAGCAGCTGGAGCAGATTCAGCAGCGGCTGGCGCGCGAGCTGAACCGTGCGCGGCTGGCGGGTGACGCGTTGCCAGGCGCGCAGTTCGATTGTGACGCCGAGCTACCGGGGTTGCTGGGCACGTTGGGCATGATTCACGGAGAAGGCCTGCTGTTGGCAAGTGATGTGCCGCCCGGGCTGTTATTGCCATGGGACCGTGAAGACTTCCTGGAGCTGCTGGGCAACCTGCTGGATAACGCCTGCAAGTGGGCTGACAGCGAGGTGCGACTGGGTATTGCGCCTAGTGCCGAGGGTTATCAGCTGTGGGTCGATGACGACGGTCCCGGCATCCCTGAGGGCCAGCGCCAGCAAGTGCTGGAGCGTGGTTCGCGGTTGGACGAGCAGGTGGACGGGCATGGCCTGGGCTTGGGCATCGTGCGCGATATCGTCGACGCCTGGGGCGGGCAACTGGCCTTGGAAGAGAGCCCGCTGGGCGGATTGCGCGTGAGCATTGACCTGCCGCGCAAGGCCCGGTAATGCAGGGGCCGCTGTGCGGCCCATCGCGACACAAGGCCGCGCAGCGCCCCTTTGGCCCTATCAGTACTGCAAAAAAATTGCAGTACAGCCGCAGTTTTTTGAATTAGCCCAATTTCCCTCCACCCGGCAAAATCCCCCTCACGAAACCCTGCGGTTTCCATCTCTCCACGGACGGAGCCCCTTGTGGTATTGCACGCGCAATACGAGGCCCAGGCCAGCTCGGCTGGGCTTTCTTTTTAATCAGAAATAGCAAAGATCCCGATTACCTAAATGTCTGCCTCGCGTTCCGAAAACCGTCTGCAGCGCCTGTTGCCGGCGCCTCTGAATACCCCTGCAAAAGAATGGTTGCGTGCCGGTATCGGTGCGGTGTTCGGTTTGTTCCTTGCGGGCTGGCTGACCAGCATGGCCTACGGTCCCGACATCGCCTTGCACCTGCTGGGCCCGCTGGCTGCCTCGGCAGTGCTGGTATTCGCCGTGCATTCCGGTCCATTGGCCCAACCTTGGCCGGTGCTGGGTAGCTACGCGCTGGCTGGCGCGGTCGGCCTGGCCCTGCGCCAAGGCTTTGGCCCGGAACTGTGGGTGGCCGCTGCGGCCCTGGGTATCTCGATCCTGGTCATGTGCCTGCTGCGCTGCCTGCACCCGCCGGGTGGCGGGGTGGCGGTGAGTGCAGTGCTGGCCGACACAGGGCTGACCGCCATGGGTGATCACCTGCTTGAGCCGATCCTGCTCAATGCACTGATCCTGGTGAGCGTGGCGGTGCTCTACAACCGCCTCACCGGGGTGCGCTACCCGAAAGGCGTCGCGGTACGCAAAGACTCGCACCACACCCACGACCGACAGCCCAGTGAACGGGTCGGCATCCGTGGCGAGGACCTGGACCAGGCCCTCGAAGAGTTGGGTGAGTTCGTCGACGTTACCCGTGACGAGCTGGAGCGCATCCTCCTGGCCACCGAGCAGCACGCCCTGCAGCGCAGCCTTGGCGGTATTACCGCGGCCTCGGTAATGTCGCGCGATGTTCAGTTTGCCACGCCCCAGACTACCCTCGAGCAGGCCTGGAAAATGCTGGCCAGCCACCACCTGAAAACCCTGCCGGTGTTGCAACAGGGCAGGCTGGTGGGCATCGTCAGCCTTAGCGACCTGGTGGGCCCGGCGATGCAGCATGGCCGCTTCAGCTGGCGGGGGCTGTTCGGCCGCAAGGCGGTACGCATGGAGCAGGTGATGAGCCGGCGGGTGGTCAGTGTCAGCAGTCAGCACCCGCTTGAGTGCTTGCTGCCGTTGCTGTGCGAGCAAGGTCTGCACTGCCTGCCGGTGCTCGATGGCGACCAGTTGGTGGGGGTAATCACCCAGACCGACCTCATCGCCGGCCTCAAGCGGCAACTGCTCAGCAAAGCCGTGGCCTCAGATAACCGGGTCCCAGCGTTGTGACCAGTCGCTGGCGCCGGCGGCGACCAGCCGGCGCAGGATGGCGAAGGCCTGTTGCAGGGCCTCGCTGTCGCGCTTGCGTGGGTATACCAGAAAGGTCGGGTAGGTGAATTCCGGTGCCTGCGGTACCCGCTCGAACACGCCACTGTCCAGGTAAGCCTGCACCACCCGCGTACGAAAATAACCGCTGCCGCCCTGATCGAGGATGAACTGCAAGGCCAGTGGGCCCAGGTTGAAGCTGAGCGCCGGGCGGGCGCAGTCGGGCAGGGCGGCATCGTGCTGGCGGCGGAAGGCCTCGCCCCAGTCGATGTAGACATAGGGCTCTGGCCGGTCGACCCGGCGCACGCGGATCAGCTTCTCTTCCATCAACTGTTCCACCTGCAGGCCCGGCCCGTAGGTCGGCTGGTACACCAGCGCAGCGTCCAGCAAACCCATCTCGACCTTGCGCAGCAGCGACTCGCCGTCGCTCACCTCGCTGCGGATGGCATGGCTGGGCAGCTCACGGTGCAGGGCGCTGACCCAGTCGAGCAGCATCGGGTTGCCCAGGCTCACTTCTCCCCCCACATGCAGCACTTGCTGGCAGCCCTCAGGTAGCGGCAGGTCACGTCGCGCCGCTTCCCAGGTTTGTACCAGCTGGTTGGCATAACTGACGAATGCCTCGCCATCGCTGGTCAGGCTGGCGCCGTTGCGGCTGCGCACGAACAGCTGGCAGCCCAGTTGCTGCTCCAGGCGCTGAACCCTGGCGGTTATGGCCGTTTGTGACACGAACAGGCGTTCGGCGGCGGCGACCAGGCTGCCGCAACGCACGATTTCCAGGAAGGTTCGGGCCTGATCGATGTCCATGGGCTGCTCGGTGGCTGAGGGTGGCCTATTCTAGAGGCTTTGCACCGTTATGGGGCGTTTTTGCGTTGTCTGCAAATTTGCAGGTCGGTTGTGACTTTAGTCCCCTGGCGGCGCGGGTGTAGCGGTCCATACTCAGGGTTCGCCCTTCAATAACAACAAGTACCGGGTTCCCTTCGATATGAGCTATCAGCACAGCTACGCCCATTCCATTTCCGACCCTGCCGCTTTCTGGGCGGAACAGGCCGCGCACCTGGCCTGGCACCGCAAGCCTGCCGTCATCCTGCAAGACAACCCCGACGGTACCCACCGCTGGTTCGCCGACGGCCGCCTGAACAGTTGCTACCTGGCCCTCGATCACCAGATCGAGCAGGGCCGTGGCGAGCAGTTGGCGCTGGTCTACGATTCGCCAGTCACCGGCGTGCAGCAGGCCTACACCTACAACCAGCTGCGCGATGAAGTGGCGCAACTGGCCGGTTTGCTGCGCCAGCTAGGGGTGACAAAGGGCGACGGGGTGATCATCTATATGCCCATGGTGCCGCAAGCGGCCATGGCCATGCTGGCCTGCGCGCGGATCGGTGCAGTGCATTCGGTGGTGTTCGGCGGCTTTGCCGCCAACGAGCTGGCTTTGCGCATCGATGACGCCCGGCCCACGCTGCTGTTGACGGCATCTTGCGGGCTGGAATTCGACAAGGTGATTGCCTATAAGCCGCTGGTCGACCGCGCCCTGCAGCTGGCCCGGCACCAGCCGCGCAATGTGCTGGTGCTGCAACGACCGCAGGCGCAGGCTGCACTGCACCCAGGCCGCGACCTGGACTGGCAGGCAGCGTTGGCCGGCGCCCAGCCGGTGGCACCGGTCGAGCTGGATGCCGGCGACCCGCTGTACATCATGTACACCTCGGGTACCACCGGCAAACCCAAGGGCATCGTCCGGGAAAATGGCGGCAATGCCGTGGCGCTGTGCTATGCCATGCGCCATATCTATGGCATGCAGGCCGGCGACGTGTGGTGGGGCATTTCCGATGTAGGGTGGGTGGTCGGCCATTCGCTGATCGTCTATGGGCCGCTGATGAGCGGCTGCACCACCGTGTTTTACGAAGGCAAGCCGATCCGCACCCCGGATGCTTCGGCCTACTGGCGGGTGGTGGAGCAGTACAAGGTCAACGCGCTGTTCTGTGCGCCTACCGCCATGCGTGCCATCCGCAAGGAAGATCCGGAGGGCGAGTTGATCCGCAGGCACGACCTCAGCTCGCTGCGCCAGCTGTTCCTGGCGGGTGAGAAGCTCGATTCCAGCACCCATGAATGGCTGGAGCGGGTCACTGGCAAACCGGTGCACGACCACTGGTGGCAGACCGAGACCGGCTGGCCGGTCACCGCGCCCTGTGTGGGGCTGGAAGGCAGTGCGGCGAAGCCGGGCTCAAGCAACCGGGCGGTGCCGGGTTATCACGTGCGTGTGCTGGATGACGAGGGCCACTTGCTGGGCCCCAACCACCAGGGCTCGATCGTCATTGCCTTGCCACTGCCGCCTGGGTGCAGCCAGACCCTGTGGGGCGACCACGAGCGTTACTTGCAGGCTTACCTGCGCACCTACCCGGGGTATTACCACACGGGCGACGGCGGCTTTCTGGATGATGACGGTTTTGTCTACATCATGGGGCGCACGGATGACGTGATCAACGTGTCCGGGCACCGGCTGTCTACCGGCGAAATGGAGGACCTGGTGGCCTGCCACCCGGCAGTGGCCGAGTGTGCGGTGATTGGCGTTCATGATGAAATCAAGGGGCAAGTGCCGTTGGCGCTGGTTGTCCTCAAGGACGGCGAGGGCATTGCCGAGGCGCAGTTGCTGGTGGACCTGGTGGGTAGCGTGCGCGAGTCGATTGGCCCGCTGGCCTGTTTCAACCGGGTTCGGCTGGTGAAGCGGCTGCCCAAGACCCGCTCGGGGAAAATCTTGCGCGCGGTGCTGCGCAAGATTGCCGATGGGCAGGATTACGTACCGCCTTCTACCCTGGACGACCCGGCGGTGCTTGGGGAGATCGAGGCGGTGCTGGCGGATTTGCCCAGGGCGGGTTGATGCTTGACCTCAGGGCCTCATCGCCGGCAAGCCAGCCCCCACAGGTTGGTCACAGACCCTGAAGCCTGCGCGGTACCTGTGGGAGCCGGCTTGCCGGCGATGAGGCCGGTGCGGGCAATTCAGGTCTAGGGGGCTACCTGGTGCAGTTGCCCCAGCCGGCTGCGGGTACGCATCAGGTCGGCGAGTGGGCCGCCCAGGCTCTCTTCCAGCGGCCGTTTGCCAATCACCGTCACCTGTCGGTCCTGGTCATACAACACATCCACCAGGTTGACGAAGCGCTGCTGGGCCGCCAGCGAGCACTGCGCCAGGTCATCCAGCCCATCGATGATCCATTCATCGTACTGCTGCGCCAGCGCCAGGTAGTCGATCACCGCGGTGGCTTTTTCACACAAATCGTCAAAGCCAAGTACCACCCGCCGGCCATCGATAGCCAGCGCACGCAGCGGGCGTTTGTTCACTTCAAGCATGACCGGCTGCTCGTGCGGCACGCTCAGCACCTGGAGCTGTGCTGCCGTCCCTGGCCATACATAGTGGCCCTGGGTAAACCGCTGGTGCTCGCGATTGGCTGGCAAGCTACGGAAGTCGGTGTCGCCACCCACCTCCAGCACTTGCATGCGCCCGTTGATCAGTCGGATTACCGGCAGGAAGCGCTCGTGGTACAGCGGGTTGGGCAATAGCCCTTCGGGCGCATAGTTGGAGGTCACCAGCAGGAACACGCCGCGGGCGAACAGCGCGTTGAACAAGCGGGTAAGCAGCATGGCATCGCCGATGTCATGCACGTGAAATTCGTCGAAGCACAACACCTGGCAGCCGCCCACCAGTTCGTCGAGGGTCGCGCCCAACGCATCGTCCAGGGCTCGATGGCGGTGCATGCCCTGATGAAGGCGGGCAAAGAAGTCATGAAAATGCAGGCGGCGCTTGGCCTCGACCGGCACCGCCTGGAAGAAGCCGTCCAGTAGCCAGCTCTTGCCGCGCCCCACCGCCCCATAGAGGTACAGGCTGCGGGGCTGGCCGTGTTCAAGCAGTACCAGTTGTTCGGCCATGCAGTGGATCACCTGTCGCTGGCCGTCACTGAGCTGGTAACCCCGGCTTCGGGCTTTGTCCTCGAACCCGTCAAGCAGTTCGCTCTGGTTGACGGGGGCGCCGCGCAGGCGCTGGCCAAGCTGGCGCAGTGGGGCAGGGATCCAGGCAGACACAGGCAACGCTCCTTGGGCGATGGCGGGGCAGCGTGCAGCTTGCCCGAGGGCGGCCGTTTTGACTAATACAGAAAGTGACCGGCAATGATCACTTCATGCGATAGGTCGGGCCGCACACCCGCTTTGCCTAGCCCTTGCGCTCCAGCTGGCGCTCGATCATGTACTTCACTGCCAGGCGGCGCTCCTTGAGGTGGCGCAGGTCTTCGTCGACGAAGTTGCCCGCCGAGATCGATTCGGCGGCCAGTACCTGGTTGTCGATGTCCACATACTCGTCCAGCAGCCGGTCAAGCGCCTTGTCCTGCTGGCGGCGTTGCTGGACGATTTCACGCGGGTAGTGCAGGTCCTGGTAGAGGTCGTGGGAGACAGGCATGAGGTCCTCCTTGGTCAATGCAATGGGCTTATCTGATTGGAAGGGAGGAATGCGATTGTGTTGAAGCGAAGCGGAAGGAAAGCGACGGATGGTCGTTCTCGCACCACTGAAATGACTAACCCGCTGTTTTTTGGTAATTTTTTTTCATCAGGGGGTTCACAGACCGAAAGTTTGTTGTTAAAGTGCCGCGCATTCCAAGACAACAACCCAGTTGTCACTCAGTTGGAATTGTCAGAGCAGCGAATGCTGCATCCGATACAGGGGCGTCGCCAAGCGGTAAGGCAGCAGGTTTTGATCCTGCCATGCGTTGGTTCGAATCCAGCCGCCCCTGCCATTTTTCAGATTAAAACGTATTTCACCCGATGCTTAGAAAAATAGGCGCTGGGTTTTGTCGTTTCCGCAGTTTTCTCATCGATCCGCAGTCCCTGCAGAAGCGGCCTTGTGTTGCGATGGGCTGCGCAGCAGCCCCGGGGATCTGCAATCCTTGGGGCTGCCATGCAGCCCATCCGACCGGTCCGGCGCCCCGGCAAGGCCGCTCTTACAGCCGCGGGTTACCCGGTAATGCCCAGCATCTCGTTCAGCACCCTGGCCAGCTGATCACTCTGCACAGGCTTCTGGATCACCACGCTGCCCGGTAGCTCCAGCCCTTGCAGCTCTGCATAGCCAGTCAGGAACACCACCGGCAACTGGGGGTACCCTTCGCGCGCAGCCAACGCCAATTGTGCGCCGTTGAATTCGGGCATTGCGAAATCGGTAAGCAGCAGATCGATTTCATCGTCCAGCAACGCCAATGCCTGCTCGCCGCTGTGCGCCTGACGTACCTGGTAGCCATACTGGCGCAGCACATCGCCAAGCATGTCACGCACCAGATGGTCATCGTCCACCAGCAACACCGTGCGGTTGCGGCCACTTTCGCTGACTGGCTGGTTGAGCATCGGTACCACGGGCTCACTGACGGCCTGGTCCTTTACTGCTGGCAGGTACACCGCCACCTGGGTGCCCTGGCCAGGCGCGGTGTCGATGTGCACGCCTCCCCCGGACTGTTTGGCGAAGCCGAACACTTGGGCCAGACCCAGGCCCGAACCCTTGCCGATGTCCTTGGTGGTGAAAAACGGCTCGAATACCTTGGTCAGCACCTCTTCGTTCATGCCGCAGCCGGTATCGCGGATGCTCAGCATTACATACTCGCCGGGATCCGGATCTTCCGGGCGTTGCGGGCGGGTGTCGATGCGGGTGTTGCGGGTAGTCAGGGTCAGTTGGCCGCCGTCAGGCATGGCATCGCGGGCATTGATCGCCAGGTTCAGGATGATCATCTCTGTCTGGGTGGGGTCGGTCAGTGCCTGCCACAGGGCCTGGTCCAGGTCCAGGCGCACTGAGACGTTGCCCCCCAATGTGCGGCGCAACAGTTCTTCCAGGCCGGTCAGGGTCTGGTTGAGGTTAAGTGCTACCGGCTCCAGGCGCTGGCGGCGCGAGAAAGCCAGCAACTGCGACGTCAATTTGGCGCCACGCTCGCCCGCTTCGCGGATGTGGGTGAGGCGCGTGCGGGCCTTGTCCAGGTCGGCCTTGGCCAGGTCGCGCTCAAGGAAGCTGGCGCCGGTGAGGATCACCGTCAGCAGGTTGTTGAAGTCGTGGGCCACGCCAGCGGTCAGCTGGCCGACTGCTTCGAGCCGCTGCATCTGCTGCAGCGCCGCCTCGATGCGCTCGCGTTCGTTGATCTGTTCACGCAGGCGGGCGTTGGCCTCTGCAAGGCCCAAGGCGGCTTCGCGCTCGCTGGTGATGTCGCGTGCCACCACGTACAGCAGGGTGTCTTCAGGCACCACCACCCACGACAGCCAGCGTTGCTGGCCGCCGGCGTGCAGGATGCGGCCGACGAAACGTACGCTGGTACGGCCATGGGCGAGGGCGGCCAATTCGGTCAGCAGCAGTTCCTGGTCGGGCTCGGGCAGCAGGTGCAGCAATGACGTTTGGCTCAGGCGCTCGCGGGAGAAGCCCAGGCTGGCTTCCCATGCAGGGTTCAGTGCGACTGGGGTCAGGTCTTTGTTCAACACTGCCAGCAGGTCCTGCGACAGCTCCCAGGCACGGTCGCGTTCGCGGGTGCGGCGCTCGACCCTTTCTCCCAGCATCTCGTTGAGCTGACGCAGCGCCTGGGTGGCCAGGCGTTGCGTGTTGACGTCCTGCAGCACGCCGGAAAAACGCACGCACTGGCCATCGACGAACTGGCTCTGGCCGCTGCTGAGCAACCAGCGTGGTTCCAGGCCGTTGGGTTGCGCGATGCGAAATTCGACCCGATAGCGGCCGCCGCTCTCCGGGCGCATGGCGTGTTCCACGGCCTCACGTACCATTGGCAGGTCGTCCGGGTAGATGCCGTCGTAGAACACTTCAAGGCTCATTTCGGTGCTGACAGGCAGGCCGAACAGGATCTTGCAGCGGTCGTCCCACAGCAACAGGTGCTCTTGTGGGCGCAGGTCCCAGGTGCCCATGCCGGCGGCATCGATGGCAATCCGCGCACGTGCTTCGACGTCGACCAGGGCCTCTTCGGCGCGGCGCCGGCGCTGGCGTTCCTGCACTTCGGTCAGGGCCCGGCGTACCGCCTTGGGCAGCAGTGGCAGGTTCTTCTTCAGCACATAGTCAGTGGCGCCCAGGCGGATCATCTCCACCGCGTGCTCTTCGCCGTAGATGCCAGACAAGAAGATGAACGGAGTGTCCGGTGCCAAACGCTGCGAGATGGCCAGCACCTCGGTGCCAGACGACCCCGGCAGGACGCAGTCGCACAGGATCAGATCGTAGCGTGCCTCACGCAGGGCATGTTCAACCCCCACATGGTCGAACACAAGCTGTGACTGCACATGCAGCCCGCTGCGCTCCAGACGCATCAGGGTAAGCTCGGCGTCCATCGAGCTGTCTTCGACCATCAGCAGTTTCAATGGTGTTTGCTGCATCGTTGCGGCGGCCTCAATTGCTACCGCGACGATTCAGCCGCAGTGAGCCGGGTGGCGGTTCGTTAAGCACTGCCCAGAATATCCCGAGGTCGGAAATGGCGGCGACGAATTCCTTGAAATCTACCGGTTTGACCACGTAGGCGTTGACCCCAAGTTCATAGGCACGCAACAGGTCGGGCTCCTCCCGCGAGGAGGTCAGCATCACCGTGGGGATGCTGCGCAGTTCGGCAGTGGCGCGTACTTCCTTCAGCACTTCCAGGCCATCGACCTTGGGCAGTTTCAGGTCCAGCAACAACACGGCAGGGTTGCCGTCATCGCGTGTGGCATAGCTGTTGCGGCGCAGCAGGTAGTCGAGTGCGTCGGCGCCATCGCGCAGCACGATGACCTCGTTGGCCAACTGGCTGCGTTCCAGGGCCAGCAGGGTCAGTTCCAGGTCCCGGGGGTTGTCTTCGACCAGCAGGATGGGTTTGAGCATGATAGTAGCGGTGCCTCAGGTAGCAGTGTTTCGGGGGAGGGTAAAGTGGAAGCTTGCGCCCTGGTCGATCTGGCCTTCTGCCCAGACCCGGCCATCATGGCGCTCGATGATGCGGCGCACACTGGCAAGGCCAATCCCTGTGCCCTCGAAGTCTTCCATGCGGTGCAGGCGCTGGAATACACCGAACAGCTTGCTTGCATAGGCCATGTCGAAGCCCACGCCATTGTCGCGAATGCAGATCTCGGTTTCGCCCGGATGCAGCACCGCACTGATCGCGATGTGTGCAGGTGAACGGCCGCGCGTGTACTTGATTGCATTGGCGATCAGGTTGCGCAGCGCCAGGTTGATGAAGGCCGGATCGCCAATTACCTGGGGTAGCGGAGCGATGTCCCAAACGATTGCGCGGCCTTCGTAATCGGGGGCCAGCTCGCTGCGAATGGCATCGACCAGCGTATTGAGGTCCACGTCGGACAGGCGCAGGGCCGAGCGGCCCATCTGCGAGAAGTTGAGCAAGTTGTCGACCAGGCTACCGGCGAAGTTCGCCGCTTCGCCGATATGATTCAGGAAGCGCTTGCCGCGCTCGCTCAGGCCCTGGCCTTCCAGTTCGCCCAGCAGTTCGGTGTAGCCCGCGATGTGCCGCAGGGGGGCGCGCAGGTCGTGGGAAACACTGTAGGAAAACGCTTCGAGTTCCTTGTTCGAACGGCGCAGGTCACCCGCCAGCTGGGCCAGTTCTTCTGCTTTACGCAGGACGATGCCAAGCACGGCGGTGCGCAGTTCCAGTACGCCCTCGATCACCAGCGGGTCCCAAGGCTCGCTGTAGCCGCGCAGTTCTTCCTGCCAGCGTTCGAAACTGTGCCGCGGGTCGAGGTTGCCCTGCGGCCCGACCTGCTTGATCGGCTGGCCCGCCCAGTTCACCGTGCGCACTTGCTCTGGCCGGAACCACAGCAGGTAGTGCGAGTGGATCTGCGAGATGGCCACCGCCAGTACGCCGCCGGCATGGGCAGCGAGCTCGGGCAGGTCAGTGATGTCGCGGCGCACGTTGTCACTGTGGAATACAGTGTCTTCGCCGCGCTGGCCAAGCCAGTGCACCAGCGCGGTCACCTGGGCTTCAGGCGGCGTCTGGCCGATCAGGTCACAGCGTTCGGCCGAGATGACGGCGGCGCCCTGGGCATCGGCAAAAGCCAGCAACACCTGGGGCAGGTCACGCAGGCCATCACTGACGCTGTCGTGGTCGGCCATGGACGAAATCATGCGCACGATGTGTTGGCGCAATGCCAGCAGCTTGCGCGTGTTGGCATGGGACTCGCGCGATTCGATCTGCAGCGACAGCACACTGGCCAGCAACTCGCAGGCTGTACGGGTACGCAGGTCCACCGCGCGCGGCTGTTGATGGTGGCAGGACACCAGCCCCCACAGCTCGCCGTCGACCACGATCGACAGCGACATCGAAGCCAGCGTACCCATGTTGCGCATGTATTGCAGGTGCACCGGCGAGACACTGCGCAGCGCGGCAAAACTCATGTCCAGTGCCTTGCCTGTACGTGGGTTGAGCGCCGGGAGCAGGGGCGAGGGTTGATAGTTGGCATCCTCGATCACGCGGATGCGGTTGACCCGGTACAGTTCGCGCGCCTGGCGCGGGATGTCTGCAGCCGGGAAGCACAACCCCAGGTAAGCGGGGTAACCTGGGTCAACCGCCTCGGCCAGTACCTGGCCGTTGCCCTCGGCATCGAAACGGTACGCCTTGACCCGGCCAAAGCCGGTAATGCGCTTGAGCTGCAACACCGTTTGCTGCAGCAGGTCTTCGAGGCTGCTGGCCAATTGCAGGCTGCCGACAAAGTTGCGCACCAGCGGGTAATAGTCGCCTTGCCCCGCCAGTTCCGGCGATAAACACGGAGGTTCGAATTCGGCAATCAGTACGTCGTCGTGGCCGTGCACCAGCAAATGCAGCGGGGTGCTGTAAGGCGCACCTTGGGACAAGCGCACATCCCCGATGTGAAAGGGGAAGATTTCATCTTCAGGCAGCCGTGCCAGTTGCGTGTGCAGGTCAAAGCCATCGTTGACCAGGTTGGCGAAAGGGCAACCGATCAGTTCACGGGCCGGCAAGCCCAGCCAGTGCTCGACGTTTTCACTGGCCTGCAGCACGCACAGGTCGATGGGGTCCAGCACCAGCAGAAAACCGTGGGGCTGGACGCTGCTCGGCACGTGGATAGGTTCCCGGGCACAGCGCTCCATGGCTTCTGCCAGCGTGGTGTCTGCAGTCATCAATGAAAACGCTCCTGTCATGTCCGTCCATGTATGGCATAGGCGCCTGGCGCTGGATGAACGCTCTTCAGCCTACCAGAAACCAGGCACATTTACCGGCCCTCGGCCATTGGAGACATGGAGTTCGCCTGTGGTTCTGCGCCGTTTCGGGTTTTTTTTAACGGGGCGCTATCGCTTTATCGCTAATACCAAAAAACGGTTGGGTGCCACCGTCGTTGCCCTGCCTCACTGCTACGCTCTGTTCAGGACGTTTCGACAAGGATAACAAGGTGACGGAGCGCTTAATGGCAGCGGTATTGGGCCTGTTGTTCAGCGGCAGTACCGTAGCAGCGGATTTTCTCGTGGAAGTGCGTGTGCTGGTGCAGCGCGGTTGCATGCTGGTCAACCAGCCCCGCGACGCGGGTGCCCAGGCCCTCGGGCGCATTGACCTGGGCTCGTCGGCACGCCTGGACGGCCCCGGCGCGCCGATGAGCGGTGTTTTGCTCAGCCAGCGTCCCCCGCGCCTTGAATGCAATCCGGACACGCCGTATCAGGTGCGTGTCGATGGTGGCCAGCATGGTGGCGCCGGCGAGCTGCGCTACCTGGCCAGCGACGACCGCACGGCTCGGCCCATCCCCTATCGCTTGTACCGCGACGCTGCCTGGCGTGAGCCGCTTGCGGTAGGGGTCGCCCAGTCGGCAAGGGTGCCGGGCAGTGGCTCGGTGGAGCTGCCGTTGTACGCACGCATCGACAAACTGGCGTGGGTGCCGAATGCAGGGGTTTACGCCGACCTGCTTAAAGTCACGGTCACCTGGTAGGGACGCCGCCATGCTCAAGGACGCCACGCCATGAACCGCATCTCGATCTTGTTGCTAACCCTTGGCCCGCTGCTGGTTCCCGGCGGTGAGGTGCACGGCAGCACCACCGGTTTCATCCAGGCGCGGTTGGTGATCAGTGCAGCCTGCCAGATCAGCGGCAACGACACGCAACCGGCTGTGCTGGGCAACCCAGGGGTGCTGGATTTTGGCGAGCGCGGCCCGAACTGGGACCAGCCCCTGCGCAGCCGGGTTGATGAGGCGGGCGGCGCGGGCACCCTGCAGATCAGCTGCACGCCCGAAGTGCGGGCCTTTAATGTACGGATCAATGGTGGACTGAATGGCGACGACGGGGTGCGCCGGTTGAGTAATGGCCGAGAACTCATCCCTTATCAACTGGCGGTCGACCCAGGCGGTAATAGCCGCTACGCCATCGGCCAAGCGCGTGCTTTTACCATCAACAGCACCCAGCAGGTGCCAATCCCGATTTATGGCGTGGTAGTGGCACCAGCGCGTGCACTGCCGGCCGGGCTGTACCGCGACACCCTCAGAGTGACCCTGGACTGGTAACCACGCAAGGAGACTCCGATGCGAACGAACCTTACATGCTGCATGCTCGCAGGCCTGGGCCTGGCCTTGGCTTCACAGGCCCAGGCCGCCACGGTGACCGGCAGCATCAACTCGACCCTGACGCTGATTTCGGCGTGCCAGGTAAATGGTAGTTCGGGGACGTCGGGGCTCAACTTCGGTGCCTTGAACTTCGGTACCCAGGATGCCTTGTTCGTCACCGCCAATGCCCAGGTGCTCGGCGGCGGCGGCGGTGCCATGAGCATCCTGTGCTCGGCGGGTACGGTGCCTGCGATCAAGGTGCGCGCAGGCCTGCATGACGGCCAGTCGAGCGGTGGCACGCGTGCGCTCGCCGATGGGGCCGGCAACTTTGTGCCGTATGACCTGTACACCGACACCGGGCGCACGACCTTACTGGCCATTGACGGCACCATCACCCTGCCGACCAGCACGGGCGTGGCCCAGACCGTCAACCTCTACGGCAAGGCCGTGGGCAAGGCGGGCCTGCCTGCAGGAGTCTACAGCGACACCATCTCGGTCGAACTGTCGTTCTGAGCCATGCGCGGCTGGCTGGCAGGTGGCATGACCGGAGTCGGCATGCTGTTGGCCGCCCCGTTGGGGGCGGTGACCACCAGTACCTTCACAGTCACAGCGCAGGTGGTTGCCGGGTGCCTGGTGGTGGGCGGTGTCACCAGTTACGGCACGCTCGATTATGGCTCGCAGTCGGCGCTTTCCAAGGGGTTGCTCAGCACGTCGCTGGGTGGCACTACAGTGACCTTCCAGTGCACGCCGGGCGTGGCCATGAGCATGAGCCTGGACGGTGGGCAGAACAGTGCCAGTGGCACACGCAATTTGAAGCGCACCTCCGGCACGCAAGTGCTGGCTTACCAGTTGTACCGGGACGCGGCCTACAGCCAGAGCCTGGGCATCGGCCAAAGCGTGGCCGTGAGCTATTCCGACCCGACGGCGATCAAGCTGCCGGTCTACGGGCGGGTCCAGCTGACCGGCGTGCTGCCGGCTGGGACCTACACCGATGTGGTGCAAGTGACGGTGACCTGGTAATCGCCAGCGCCACCAACGACAAGTGTCTAAGGAGAGCTGCATGCGGGCAGGCGCGAAGTGGGCGCGTGGATTGATAGGCTTGTTCTGGCTGGCGAGCCTGCCGGCCGGGGCAGCCACCTCGGTGCTGATCTGGCCGATCGACCCGGTGCTGGAGGCCGACCAGAAGGCCGGTGCACTGTGGCTGGAAAACCGGGGCACTGCGCCGGCCAACCTGCAGGTGCGGGTATTCGCCTGGCGCCAGGGTGATTATCAGGAGCAGTTCCAGGCGCAGCGCGAGATCATCGGCAGTCCGCCTGTCGCGAACATTGCCCCCGGGCAAAAGCAGCTGATCCGCCTGACCCGAACTGGCCCTTCACCTGCCGGCCAGGAGCAGGCCTACCGCATCATCATCGACGAGATCCCGCCCGCCATCCCGGTCGACAAGGCCGAGCCCGGTGCCACGGCGGCCATTCGTTTGCAGATGCGTTATTCGGTGCCGCTGTTCGTTTATGGCGAAGGGCTTTGGGGTAAGGCCGACCCTGAAGGCAAACGCAATGCCGAGGGCGTGGGCAAGCCGCAGGTCAGCTGGCGGCCGGTGACGGTGCAGGGCAAACCTTACGTTGAACTGCGTAACACCGGCCCCGTGCATGCGCGGCTGACCGATGTAGTGGTGCAGCAAGGCAGCCAGAGCAAGCCACTGGCTGAAGGCCTGTTGGGCTATGTGCTACCGGGCGCCAGCATGCGCTGGCCTGCTCCCATGGCGGCCTCCAGCGGCAGCGTGCTGAAGGGCAGGGTCAATGGCCAGAGCGCAGCGGACGCCATCCGCCAAGGCCAATGAGTCAACGATTGAATGCAGTGCAGGGGCCAGGGAGGACCCGGCAATGGTTGGAAACCGTGTGTGAAATGGCTCTTGGCGACGACGCGCCGCAGGTGCCTGTTGCTGGCCATGGCCAGCCCGGTGCTGGCGCTGGCCGACGACCTGCCCCCGCCACCCACGGAGATGTCCGCCATCGCCGACGCTACCCTGTACCTCGACCTGGTGGTGAACCAGATGCCAAGGGCTGAACTGGTGCCGGTGCAGCAGCGGGCCGGGCAGTTGTACCTGGGCAGCGAGGTATTGCGGGCAGCCGGTATCTCGTTGCCGGGCAACCCCCAAGGCGAGGTAGCCCTGGAAAGCATCGCGGGGCTACACACCGACTATGACAGCCAGAACCAGCGTTTGCTGTTGCAGGTACCGCCGGCCTGGTTGCCAGACCAGCAGGTGGGTGATCGCAACCTGTACCCGGCCAGCGACGCGCGCAGCAGTTTCGGCGCCCTGTTCAATTACGACCTCTACCTGAACGACACCGATGAAGGCGGCACCTACCTGGCAGCCTGGAACGAGCTGCGCCTGTTCGACAGTTGGGGGACCTTTTCCAGTACCGGGCAATGGCGCCAGTCATTCAATGGCGCGCAGGCGGACGATACCCGCCAAGGCTTCATGCGTTACGACACCACCTGGCGCTTCACCGACGAACAGCGCCTGCTCACTTACGAAGCCGGTGATTTCGTGACCGGGGCCTTGCCATGGAGCAGTTCTGTGCGGGTAGGCGGCGTGCAGCTGTCGCGCGACTTCGCTGCGCGCCCCGATCTGGTCACTTACCCGTTGCCGGCGTTCGCAGGCGAAGCAGCGGTGCCGACATCGCTCGACCTGTTCATAAACGGGTTCAAGTCCAGCACCACCGAGCTGCAGCCGGGCCCGTACACCCTGACCAACGTGCCGTTCATCAATGGTGCCGGGGAGGCGGTGGTGGTCACCACGGACGCCCTGGGCCGGCAGGTGTCGACCACCTTGCCGTTCTATGTCACCAGCAGCTTGCTGCAGAAGGGCCTTTCTGACTACTCGGTGGCCGCCGGTAGCCTGCGGCGTGATTACGCCGTGCGCGATTTCAGCTACGGGCCGGGTGTTGCCTCGGGCAGCCTGCGCTACGGGCTCAGCGACACCTTCACCCTGGAAACCCACGCCGAAACAGCCGAGTCGCTAATGCTTGGCGGCTTGGGCGGCAACATGCGCCTGGGCACCTTCGGCGTGCTCAACGCCGCCTTGGCGCAAAGCCGCTTCGACGGTGACACAGGCCACCAGGTTGCCCTCGGTTACCAGTACAACAGCCAGCGCATCGGCTTCAGCTACCAGCGCCTGCAACGCCGCGGCGACTATGCCGACCTGACCCGGGTCGACTCCCAGGACATGCAACTGAGCAAAAGCAGCGAACAGGTCACCCTCAGCCTCAACCTGAACGAGTACGGCAGCATTGGCGCCGGTTACTTCGACGTGCGCGCCGGGGATGGCACGCGTACCCGGCTGATCAACCTGAGCTACAGCAGGCCGCTATGGGGCAGCAGCAGTGTGTACCTGTCTGCCAACCGTGAAGTGGGTGACAGCCAGTGGGCCGTGCAGGCGCAACTGGTGATCCCGTTCGACCTGCACGGCACCCTGGCGCTGGGCATGGAGCGCAGCAAAGAAGGCGAGACCCTGCAACGGGTGAACTACAGCCATGCGGTGCCGGCGGGTGTCGGCGTCGGCTACAACCTGGGCTATGCGGCAGGCAGCGACCGTGATGCCTACCGGCAGGCAGACGTCACCTGGCGCTTGCAGTCGGTGCAGTTGCAAGCCGGTGTGTATGGCAGCAGCGGCGAGATGACACGCTGGGCCGATGCCAGTGGCTCCCTGGTGTGGATGGATGCCGGGGTGTTCGCCGCCAACCGCATCGACGATGCCTTCGTGGTGGTCAGTACCGCAGGCTACGCCGATGTGCCGGTGCGCTATGAAAACCAGGAGGTCGGCCGTACCGATGGCAATGGGCACTTGCTGGTGCCGTACAGCAGCGGTTACTACCGTGGCAAATATGAAATCGACCCCATGGACCTGCCGCCGGACGTCCTCGCGCCAAGCGTCGAGCAGCGGGTGGCGGTACGACGGGGCAGTGGCTACCTGCTGGAGTTCCCGCTCAAGCGTGTGATGGCGGCCAGTGTCGAACTGGTGGACAGCAACCAGCAGGCGCTCAAGCTGGGTAGCCGCGTTACCCATGCTGAAAGCGGCAGCCAGGCGGTGGTCGGTTGGGATGGGCTGGTGTACCTGGAGAACCTCTCGCCGCATAACAGCCTGCAGGTAGAGGTTGAGGGTGGTGGACAGTGTGAGGTGGCCTTCGACCTGCCCAAGGCTGAAGGTTCGATCCCCCTGATTGGCCCGTTGGTATGCAGATGAAGACGGGTTGGCGCATGTTGTCGGCCGTTATACTGCTGCTGTGGGCTGGCTCGGCCTGGGCCAAGTGCACGGTAGTGTCAACCTTGCCGGTGCTGTTCGGCGCAGTCAATTCGACCCAGGTACGCCTGGCCAGCCAAGCCGCCTCTACCAGCAACGCGGGCTTGCAGTGCAACGGAACGGTGCTGAGTGTGCTCAGCAGCAGTGACTCGTTCAAGCTGACCGTGACCCCGGCCACTGGCGGGTTGGTAGGGCCTACCGGTGATGTTATCCCTTACACCCTGTATGCCGATGCCACCACCAACTTCCCGATTACCCGGAATGTAGCCTTCGAGTTTGGTCGCACCGGTATTCTCGACCTGCTCGGCCTGCTCAACGGCACGCCCAAGGCGGTGCCGCTCTATATCCGCACACAGATTGGCAGTAACGTTGCAGCGGGGTTGTACCAGGAAACCCTGTCGCTGGGGTGGGCATGGAACTATTGCGAAGGGATTGCCATCGGTGGGCTTTGCATCGGGCGTGACAATAGCGCTGGCTCTGCGAGCCTTACCGTGAGCCTGACCGTGACGAACGACTGCCAGATCACCACGCCTGACATCAATTTCGCCAGCGCCCCGGTGGTGGCCGGGTTCGGCACAGTAAGCCAGAGCCTGAGCGTTTCGTGCACCAAGGGCAGCAGCTATACGGTGGGCTTGAATGACGGGCAGAACGTGGCCAATGGCCGCCGGCGAATGAAGTCGGCGGCCAACAACTACCTGGCGTATGACATCTTCAAAAGTTCCGGGACGGTGCGCTGGGGTTCATCGGGTGCCGCCAGACGCTCCAGCACGGATGCCGACGTAAACCCCGGCGCGGGTACAGGCACGGGTAGCCAGGTGTTCAACTACAACGCCAAGGTCTATACCGACCAGGCTACACCGCCGGCAGCCACCTATTCCGACAGCGTGATACTGGATGTGCAGTTTTGACTGAACCCCATTCCTGCCTCGGTTCCCTGTAGGAACGGCCTTGTGTCGCGACAGGGCTGCGCAGCAGCCCCGAGATGGCAGACCCAGCACCGATTGCCGGGGCCGCGTGAGGCAAGGCTAGCGCAAGTCGCCAACCATCTCCGCCAGGGTCTTCAGCACCGCTCCGGCCAGTGCCTTCGAGCGCGCCCCCGACCAGCCGGCAACCGCATCGGGCGCGTCGTCGTGGTCCTTGAACGGCATCTCCAGCGTCAGCGACAGGCAGTCATGGGCCATGCCCACGGCATTGCAGGCCAACGTGGTATTCGCCTGCCCGGGCTCGTCGCGGGTATAGCCGTGCACGGTCTGGAAGTCGCGGGTCACGCTGCACAAAAGGCTGCGGAACTGCTCTTCGAGTTTTGCCAGCCGTGGGGTGTAGCCCGGGTTGCCCTCACAGGCGGCGGTGAATACGTGCGGAATTTCTTCGTCACCATGCACGTCAATGAACGCATCCACGCCGTACTGCTTCATCTGCGCCTGGGCGAAGAATACCTCCGGCGTCAGCTCGACGCTGGCGTCCTGCCAGGCACGGTTGAGGTCCTTGCCCTTGAAATTGGTGCGCAGGTGACCGAGGAACGCGCCGTCGGGGTTCATGTTGGGGATCAGGTACAGGTCGGCCTTGGCCAGCAAGCCCTGGAGCACCTCGTCGTTGGCTTGCAGGCGGTCGATCACGCCTTCCATGAACCATTCGGCCATGTGCTCACCCGGGTGCTGCTGGGCAATCAGCCACAGCTTGCGCTTGCCAGCCGCGCCATCGCCGGCTCGCAGCAGGGGAATATCGCGGCCCTGCACACTGCGACCGCTGGCCAGCAACTCGACCCCAGGGATTTGGCGAGCACGCTCGATCAGCTGGTTGTGACGCGCGCGTGGGTAGGGTTCGAAGTAGGCGAACCAGATCTGGTCCTGCTCCGCTGTCACTTCGAACGACAGCGCTGTGCCGTCGAACTGGCTGGGCACGCGGAACCAGGTTTGCTGGTCGTAGGAGGCCACCGCGTTGTAACCGCTCCAGGCGTTTTTGTACGAGGAGCCGGAAGCGTTGTCGAGGCTGAAGCGATAGACCTGGCCCGGCGTCAGTCCACTGACCTTGAAGTGGAACCACTGATAGTGGCCGCTGTGGGTATCCGGCCGGATGGCCAGGTGCACCTGGGCAGGGTTGCTGGCATCCAGTACCTGGATGTTGCCGGAATCGAAAGCGCAGTCGATCTGCAGGGGGGACAGCGTCACGGTCATGTGCCGGGCTCCTTTGCGGGCGTTGTTGTAGGGGTACTGTACACGGCTTGGCAGGGTTACTGCGCGCGATCAGGTGATACGCGGGCCCTGCGCGGGTACGCTCGCTGGGCTGAATGCGCTTTAACGTCACTGTCATACGGCCATGGCAGCATCCGGGTCCCCCTTCGCACAGGTGAAACCACAGTGCACTCCGGCCTGACCCGCAAGCCCTTCATGCTTCGCACAAGCGACATGCGCAGCGATGATTTCGGTGCCCTGTTCACCCAGATGTTCGGTAGCTTGTATGCCGACATGCCGCCGCTGGCCCAAGGCATCAGCATTGGGGGCGTGTATGGGCGCTTCGAAGGCATGAGCGTGCGCCGCATGCAGTACGGCGGCGATTTCAGCATCACCCTGCCCACACCACAGGATGAGATCACCTTCGTGCTGCCCACCGCTGGCAAGATCATTTTCGATCACCGGGGCGAGTCGATTGGTGGTGCCCACGTGGGGCTGGCGGTCGACAAGCGCGACATTCGCACCGTGCGTTTTGCCGAAAACCATGCCCAGTGCGGCATGTCGATACGGCGCGCGTTGTTTGCTGAGCGCTTGTCACTGTTGTTGGGCCAGCCTTTGGCGGCACCGGTGTGTTTTGCTCCAGTGGTCGACCTGGCGTTGCCGGTGTTCCAGGGCATACGTGCGTTGCTGGAAATGGCCACCGGTACGCAGTTCGACCAACTGATCAATACCGGCATGCTGATGCCCACCCGGCTGCAGGAAATGGTGGTGGATGCGGTGCTGGAGGCGTGGCCGCACACCTATAGCGATGCTTTGCGCAGCCCCGCACCTGCGTTGGCGCCGCGCCATGTGAAGCTGGCGATGGCCTATCTGCACGAGCACCCGGCGCGCTTGGTCAGTGGCACTGAGCTGGCGAGGTTGGTCAATGTCAGCCTGCGCGCCTTGCAGGATGGCTTTCGCCGTTTTGCTGGCACATCGATTGTGGGTTATCAGCGGCAGGTACGGCTGGAGAGCGCGCGCCAGGTACTGGCGCGCGGGGAGGGCGGGTCGGTGGCCGAAGTAGCCTTGCGCCATGGGTTCAGCAACGCGGGGCGTTTTGCCCAGTACTTCCAGCAGGCGTTCGGGGTAAGCCCGGCTGAGTTGAGGCGCGGCAGGTAAGGCCTGATACCAGTCAGTAAAGCCAATCGGGGCTGCAAAGCGGCCCCAATGATATGGTTTAGAACGCGTAGCTGGCCTTGAGGCTGCCACTCACCCCGTGGCTGTCGCCTGCGCCCATCGCCGCCACTTCGCCGCCCACACTCAACGCACCCAGGTTGGCCATCAGGCTCACCCCGCCAGTAAACTGGTCGCGGTTGTCGAACGCCGCACGTTGCTCGATATCCAGCCCCACCAGATGCCCCTGGCTGTCCACTTGCTGATCCCCCAGGGCATGTTCGTAACCCACTTCCACCCCAGGCACCCACTGCCAGCTGCCGACGGGGATGGGCGCGAAAGACGCTTTCAGGTTGGCCCCTGCACTGCGGCGGGTTGCCTTGAGGTCGTCCACTTGCAGGGCCAGTTCGCTGCCTTTCTCGGTAAAGCCGTTCAGGTCGACGTGGCTGGCCCGCACGCCAATGCTCGGCTCCAGCACCACGCCATGGGTGGGCAGGCGATAACCCAGCGCCAGGCTGGCGCCAGCCAGCGTACCGTGGCTGTCACCCTTGGCCGTGCCCAGGCCGCCGCCCAGTTCGCGTTTGCTGGAGTAGTCGAGCCAGCCACCCCTGATGTCGGCATCGATGAACAGTCCGTGCTCCAGGCCGCCAGGGGCGAAGCGTGCGCCCAGGCTGAGGAAGGTCAGGTCGGTATCGGCCTCGCCACCGGCCCCGCCCACCTTGCCACGGTTATAGCCAAAACCGGCATGGCCGCTGAGCTGCTCGGAAAAGCGCTGGGTCATGCCCACCATCAACCCCTGGCTATGCTCGTTGCTGCTGGCCGCATGGGCTGAGCCGTCAGTGCCGAGGTAGCCGGCCAGCGCCGTGCTCCACAGGCGCGCCTGGCCGGCCTTGAGGCCGCTGCCGTCGGCAAAGGGCGAAGCCGCACGCTCGACCATGGCGCCCTGGCGCAGCAGGTAGCTGGCGGCATCCGCGTGCACCTGGCCGCCAACGGTCGAGGTCACGCCGCCCAAGCTGCCGGCATCGATGGCCGATTGCAGGTAGTAGTTGTAGGCGCTGTAGCTGCCCGACAGCGAGGTGTCCTGCAGCTCGCGCAACAATTGCGCGCCGGCGGCAGCGTTGCCCAGCAGGCCTGCCTCGCCGGGCAGGGAACCATAGCGCACCATCTTGCCGCGCAGCACGTAGATCGTTTCCTGGCTCAGGCCCAGGCCCTGCTTGAGGTAGTTGTCCATGTTGCCGTAGTTGGCGCTGATTTCATCGAGGCCAGCCTGCAGGTAGCTGGCTTCGACCCCCAGCAACGGTGCATAGATTTCGGCCATGCTCGCCGGCATCGCCGCCAGCGTGGCAGCCACGCGGGCGGCGGTGTAGCCGTTGGTGGCCAGGTAGTTACTCATGATGCTGGCCTCGTCCACCCCGGCGATGCTCAGCAGCACCGCTGCCGTCCAGCCGGTGCGGTCCTTGCCCGCGGTGCAATGAAACAGCGCGGCGCCATCGGCAGCCGCCAGTTCGTTGAACAGCACGGCAAACTGGCCACGCATGCCGGCGTCGCTGACGAAGGCGCGGTTGGTCTCCTGCATCATCGCCCGCGCCTGTTCTGCGCTGCTGAAGGAAATGTTGGTGATGTTGGAGCCCGATGTGGTGCTGCCAATGATGTCGATGTTGGTGTAGCTGGCGCCGCCCGGCAGCGTATCGGGCGTGCTGGCGATTTCGCTTGGGGTGCGCAGGTCGTACACATTGCTGATACCCAGGCCATTGAGGGTGGCCAGGTCGGCGGCGGTCGGGGTAAGGGCGTTGGCACGGTAGAACACGCCCGCCCGCATTGTGCCGCCATGGCTGGTCGGGTAGGCGCTGGTGGTGCCGGCGAGGTCGCGGAAATTATCCATACCGGCCAGGCGTGGGGTGGCGAGCGCTTCGGCGGCATGGGCGGTGGAAATGGCAAGGGTAAGCAGGGACAGGGAGCAGAGCACACGTTGCAGCACGGATCAGGCCTCAGGCAGTGGGTTAGGCTGTCTACTGTCCTGGGGCAACATGAAACTGAATGTTACATTTTGCGGTGATGTGCAAAGGCTTGCGCGATCTGTCCTTGTTTTGCGTCTTCTGTCCCGGCGACTGGGGCGCAAAGCGCCCCGTTAATCACACACTGGCCAGACCTGGAACGCAGGGTTGCTTTCATTTCGGCTGAGGCGAGGGTTTGCCTGTTTTTGTTTTTTTGCATATTAGCTTATGAATTTAATTACTTTTATTTATTTGATCTAGCCGGCTACATTCGCAGTTTCTTCAACCTGCAAGGAACTGCGGATGTCCATTCGATCTCGCCTGCTGCTTTTCGCGGCTGCCACACTGCTGGCTACTCAGGCATTTGCCAGTGACCGCCTGACCCTGCGCATCGGTGACCAAAAAGGCAACATGCGCGCCCAGCTGGAGGCAGCCGATGCCCTGCGTGACTTGCCTTACGACATCCGCTGGGCCGAGTTCCCCGCTGCCGCGCCTTTGGCCGAGGCACTGAATGCCGGCGCGATCGATGCTGGCATCATTGGCGATGCACCATTGCTCTTCGTGCTGGCCTCTGGTGCGCCGGTCAAGGCCATTGCCGTGGACAAGTCCGACCCGTATGGCACGGCGCTGCTGGTGCGCCCCGACGCAGCGCTGCACAGCGCTGCCGACCTCAAGGGCAAGCGGATCGCCACGGGCCGTGGCTCTATAGGCCACCACCTTGCATTGAAGGCGCTGGATCAGGTCGGGCTCAGCGAAAAGGACGTGGAGTTTCGCTTCCTCGGCCCCGTCGACGCCAAGATCGCCCTGGCCAATGGCTCGGTGGACGCCTGGTCGACCTGGGAACCCTACACCGCGCTGGCCGAGCAGAGCGGCCAGGGCAAAGTGCTGGTCAACGGTCGGGGGTTGTCCAGTGGCAACAGTTTCCTGGCCGCCACCGACAAGGCGCTGGGTGATCCGGCTCGCAAGGCCGCATTGCAGGACTACCTTGTGCGCCTGGCCGGCGCCCAGGTCTGGGCTTACCAGCATCTGGACAGCTATTCACAAACCCTGGCTGCGATCATCGGCTTTCCGCAGGATGCTGCCCGCCTGCAGTTCGAGCGGCGCCAACTGGTTTGGCAGGCGATTGACGCGAAGACCATCGGCGAACAGCAGGAAACCGCCGACTTTTACCACGCCCACGGCCTGATGAATCAACGCCTGGACGTGGCCCCGACCTTTGCCAGTGGCTTTAGCGTGCCCGCCCCTGACTCACTGG
This sequence comes from Pseudomonas sp. PvP089, assembly GCF_017875165.1. NCBI lineage: Bacteria > Pseudomonadati > Pseudomonadota > Gammaproteobacteria > Pseudomonadales > Pseudomonadaceae > Pseudomonas > Pseudomonas sp. PvP089. The sequence goes on along the minus strand of NZ_JAGGME010000001.1, from coordinate 4,241,329 downwards.
CCCAACATTGACCCGGAGACGTCCCATGCTGCACCGCAAACGCCTGCGCCACCTGGCCCTGGGCCTGCTGCTCGGCTGCCTGCTGCCGTCGCTCGCCAGCGCCGATCAGACCCTGCGCATCGGTTACCAGAAATCCTCAACCCTGCTGACCTTGCTCAAGGCCCGTGGCACCCTGGAGCAGCGCCTGCAGGCCGAAGGTATCCGCGTCAGCTGGCACGAGTTCCCCAGTGGCCTGCCGCTGCTGGAGGCGCTGAACCTGGGCAATATAGACCTGTCGGCGGATGTGGCCGACACCGTGCCTGTATTCACCCAGGCAGCTGGCGCCAAGCTCACCTATTTTGCTCGTGAGGCGCCATCCCCCTCGGCCCAGGCCATCCTGGTGCCAGCCGACTCGCCGCTCAAGACCCTGGCCGACCTCAAGGGCAAGCGTGTGGCGGTGACCAAGGCGGCGGGCAGCCATTACCTGTTGATCCAGGCCCTGGCCAAGGCCGGTCTTGGTTTCAAGGACATTACCCCGGCGTACCTGATTCCCGCCGACGGCCGGGCGGCGTTCGAGAACGGCAAGGTCGATGCCTGGGTCACCTGGGACCCGTATGTGGCCAGCGCCCAGCGCCAGCAGAACGCGCGCATCCTGGCCGATGGCAGCGAGCTGGCGAGTTACCAGCGCTACTACCTGGCCGGTAGCGATTACGCCAAGGCGCATCCTGAAGTGCTGCAGCAGGTGTACCAGGCGCTGCGCGAGATCGGGGCCTGGACCAAGGCCAACCCTGCAGCGGCTGCCCGGGTACTGGGGCCGCTGTGGGGCAACCTGGACAGCGCGACGGTGCAGCAGGCCAATGGCCGACGCAGCTATGACGTGCAGCCGGTGCAACTGGACAACCTGGGTGAGCAACAGCGTATTGCCGATGCCTTCTACCGCGAAGGGCTGCTGCCCAAACCGGTGGATGCGCGTGCGGTGACGGTGTTCGAGCCGCACGCTGCTGACTGAGGATACGCGCGAATAGGCCGGTGCCGACAATCTGTAAACTGAGGGTTATTTGAAGAACTGGCTGGGCGTAGTACCGAAGTGGCGCTTGAACATGCTGGCAAAGGCACTGGGGCTGTCATACCCCAGTGCCCCCGCCACGTCGATGATCCGCTCGCCCAGGGCAATCCGCTCCAGTGCCTGCATCAGCCGCGCCTGTTGGCGCCACTGGCCGAAGGTCATGCCGGTTTCGCTGCGGAACAACCGCTGGATGGTCTTCTCGTCCACCCCCAGTTGCTGGCCCCAGTCGGCCACGGTGGCGTTATCGTCGGGCCGCTCTTGCAATCCCGTGCAAATCACCCGCAGGCGCTTGTCGCTGGGTTGCGAGAGCTTAAGCGGCAAGGTCGGCAGTACGCTGATCTCGTCGAGGATCAGGCGCATTACCCGGGCTTCGCGCGAGTCCTCGGCAAAGGGTGCGGTAAAGCCCACCGAAGCCTTGATCAATTCGCTGAGCAGCGGCGAGATGCTGATGGCCTTGCTCTGCAGGGGCAGGCCCGCTGCCGCATCGGTGCGCACGAACACACTGCGCATCTTCACATCGCCCACGCAGCGGATGGCATGCACCTGGCCGCAAGGCATCCACACCCCGCGGCTGGGTGGCACTGTCCAGCATTCGTTGCCGGACTCGACGATCATCAGCCCTTTGATGGCATAGATCAGTTGATGCTTGGCATGGGTATGGGGCTCGATGAACCAGTCGCTGGGGTAGTCCGTTGCACGGCTACCCACTTCCCAGGTCCACTGATCGACCTCCACCAGCAATTCGCGCTGCGGTTTTACCATCGTGACCTCGTATAGATGCAGCCTGGCAGCGCCACTTTAGCAGCAGCGGCTGGGCGGGGCCTTCGAACGGGTTGCTGGCAACAGCGCGGTTGCCAGGCCCAGCAGCGGCAGGAACGCGATCGCCTGGTATACCCACTCGATGCCATGGCGGTCGGCCAGCTCACCCAGGCCGGCGGCACCAATGCCGCTGATGCCGAACATCAGCCCGAACATTACCCCCGAAACCATGCCGACCCGGCCCGGCACCGCTTCCTGGGCATACACCACCAGCGCCGCGAAAGCCGAGGACATTACCAGGCCGATGGCCACCGCCAGTATCGCTGTCCAGGCCAGGTTGGCGTGGGGCAGGGCGAGGGCAAAGGGTGCCACGCCAAGAAACGAAACCCAGATCACCGCCTTGCGCCCGATGCGGTCTCCCACCGGGCCACCGGCAAAAGTGCCCAATGCCACGGCTGCGAGGAACACGAACAGATACAGCTGGCTGTGTTGCACGCTCAGGCCGAAGTGCTCGATCAGGTAGAAGGTGAAGTAGTTGGTGAACGAGGCGATGTAAACAAACTTGGCGAACATCAGCACGGCGACCACCACCACGGCGCGCCACATGGCGCCCCGCGACAGCCCGGGGGCCTGCTGGCCGGCGAAACGCTTGAGCCGGGCCTGGCCGTGGCGCATGCTCCAGCCGGTCACCCGCAGCAGCACCAGCACGGCCAGCGCAGCCGCCAGCATGAACCAGGCAATGGCCGGCTGGCCGTGTGGTATGACGATGGCAGCGGTCAGCAGCGGGCCGAGGGCGGAGCCTGTGTTGCCACCCACCTGGAAGGTCGACTGGGCGGTGCCGAAGCGCCCGCCTGAGGCCATGCGGGCCACCCGCGAAGCTTCGGGGTGGAAGGTTGCCGAACCTACGCCGACCACCGCAGCAGCCACCAGCAGCATTTCATAGCTGCCCGCGAAGGCGAGCAGGGCGATGCCCGCCAATGTCACCAGCATACCGGCTGGCAACAGGTACGGTTGCGGGTGCTTGTCGGTGTACATCCCGACCCAGGGTTGCAGCAGAGAGGCTGTTACCTGGTAGACGAGGGCGATCCAGCCGATCTGGGCAAAGCTCAACGCGAAGTCGCTTTTCAGCATCGGGTAGATCGACGGCAGTACGGCCTGGATCAGGTCGTTCAGCAGGTGGGCGAATGCGGCAGCACCGACGATACGGACTACAAAGCCCTGAGGTTGGTCGGCAGGCGGGGCGGCGGCCAAGGCGGCGGAAGTTGTCATGGGCAAGGTTCTTCTGTGGCAAGGGAACAAGGCATTGCCGCCGCAGGTTAGCCAGTACCCGGGTTGCCTGTCTCCCGCCGAACAGGCAGCCACTGTCGCGTTTCGGGCATCCGTGCCCGCACCGCTGTTCCAAACCCCGCTGGTAGCTCAGAGACCCAGCTCGCTCAACCCGGGGTGGTCATCCGGGCGCCGCCCCAGCGGCCAGTGGAACTTGCGCTCGGCTTCGCTGATGGGGTGTTCGTTAATGCTCGAGTGGCGGTTGTGCATCAGCCCATCGTCGGCGAACTCCCAGTTCTCGTTGCCGTAGGCGCGGAACCATTGTCCGCTGTCGTCGTGGTACTCATAGGCATAGCGCACGGCAATACGGTTGCCGGTGAAGGCCCACAGCTCCTTGATCAGGCGGTACTCCAGTTCGTGGTCCCATTTGCGGGTGAGGAACGCCTCGACCTCGGCACGCCCACGGGGGAACTCGACGCGGTTGCGCCAGACCGTGTCAGGGGTATACGCGAGGGCGACTTTGGCCGGGTCGCGGCCGTTCCAGCCATCTTCGGCCAGGCGCACCTTTTCGATGGCACTTTCGTGGGTGAAGGGCGGTAGTGGTGGTCGGGACATCGGCGTACTCCTCAGGTCGTTTGGTTTTTAGCAGGTTAGCTGCCGGTGCCTGGACAGAGAATGGATGTGCGCGACACTTCATAATTGCGGTGCGTGGAACAATACAGGCTTGTGAACGAAGCCATGGCCTTGCCGCGCGCAGTCGGGCCTGGCTGTGCGGCAGTGGGCCGCAAGGCGGCCCTTAATGCCTGTATCAACGCTGAAAAGTGGGGGTGTCAGTCCCAGACCGGCGCCAGGCCGTCAGGGCTGACTTCTCGGCCATTGCGTTCGAGTGTGGCGATGCGTGCCATGTCGTCGGCGCCCAGCTTCAGGTCACGGGCAAGCAGGTTGCTGGCCAGGTTTTCGCGTTTGGTCGAAGACGGGATGACCGCGTAGCCCAGCTGCAGGGCCCAGGCCAGCGCAACCTGGGCGACGGTGGCCTTGTGCTTGGCTGCTATTTCGGCCAGTAGCGGGTCTTTCAGAACCTTGCCGTAGGCCAGGGTCATGTACGAGGTCACGGTAATGCCCTGCTCATTCAGAAATGCTGCCAGCTTGCTGTTCTGCAAGTACGGGCTCAGCTCGATCTGGTTGGTGGCAATTTCGCCTTTGCCGACTACATCAATGGCCTGGCGGGTCAGCTCGATATTGAAGTTGGACACACCGATCTGGCGTGTCAGCCCCAGCTTCTTCGCTTCGGCCAGCGCAGTCATGTATTCGCGCAGTTCCACGCCGTTGCCCGGCGCCGGCCAGTGGATCAGCAGCAGGTCGACGTAGTCGGTGCGCAGCTTCTCCAGGCTCTCGCGCAGGCTGGCAATCAGCTTGTCGGCGGCATAGTTGTCGACCCAGATCTTGGTGGTGATGAACAGCTCGTTGCGCGGCACGCCACTTTCGGCGATGGCCTGGCCGACTTCGGCTTCGTTCTTGTAGATCTGTGCGGTGTCGATGGCGCGGTAGCCCAGCGCCAGGGCCGACTTGACCGAATCGATGACAGTTTGGCCAGTGAGGCGGAAGGTGCCGAGGCCGAAGGAAGGAACGCTCATTGAGTTACTCCTGAAGAGTGGGGGAAATCATGTGACGGCCAGTGTGCAGGTTCGCAAGGCAGCGAATAAGCCGCTGCTGCGTCAAAGTCATTTGAACTGTAGGCAAGAATGATTCCGCGCACATCTGTTCAGAGCGTGAGGTAGCGCAACGGCAGGTTTAACTTGATTCGAGTCTTAAGGCCCTTCAACGCCAGGGGCCAGGAACGAAAAAGCCCGCCGGGTGGCGGGCTGTTCGCTGGAGCGGGACGATCAGCGGCGGCGGAACAGCGGCAGCGGCTCGTCGGTGGCGGCCTGGTAGGTCACCGAGAAGTCCTTGAGGCTTTGCAGCGCGTCTTCCGGGTCCTTGTCGGCCCGGATGGCGAACGCATCGAAACCGCAGCGGGCCATGAAGAACAGCTGGTCGCGCAGTACGTCGCCGATGGCACGCAGCTCGCCCTTGAACTTGTAGCGGTCACGCAACAGGCGCGCATTGGAATAGCTACGCCCGTCGGTGAAGGCCGGGAAGTTGAGCGCGATCACCTGGAAGTACTGCACGTCTTCGCCGATTTCTTCCGCTTCTTCGTCGCTGTCCAGCCACACGCCCAGGCCGCCGTCGCGGGCCTTGAGCACATGGGCGTGGTCACGCCACAGCTGCAGCGGCACGATGTAGTCGTCGCAGTTGGTCAGCTCGTCGAACGAGGTTTCCTTGGGCAGCAAGTGCCAGGTTTCGTCGACGATCTGGTTGTTCTTAATGATTCGCTGCATAGACGCGTTCCTTGAAGGGGTCGATGCCGATACGCTGGTAGGTGTCGATGAAACGCTCTTCCTCGGTACGTTGCTCGACGTACACGGCGATCAGCTTCTCGATCACATCGGCCATGGCATCCTGGGCGAAGGACGGGCCGAGGATCTTGCCCAGGCTTGCGCCGCGCGCAGCATTGCCGCCCAGCGACACCTGGTAGAACTCCTCACCCTTCTTGTCCACGCCGAGGATGCCGATGTGGCCCACGTGGTGGTGGCCGCAGGCGTTCATGCAGCCAGAGATGTTGAGGTCGATTTCGCCGATGTCGAACAGGTAGTCCAGGTCGTCGAAACGGCGCTGGATGGACTCGGCGATCGGGATCGACTTGGCGTTGGCCAGCGAGCAGTAGTCACCGCCCGGGCAGCAGATGATGTCGGTCAGCAGGCCGATGTTCGGGGTGGCGAAGCCGCTTTCGCGCAGCTCCAGCCACAGCGCATGCAACTGACGCTGCTCGACATCGGCGAGGATGATGTTCTGCTCGTGCGAGGTGCGCAGGAAACCGAAGCTGTAGCGCTCGGCCAGGTCGGCGACGGCGTCCAGCTGCTTGTCGGTCAGGTCGCCCGGGGCAACGCCGGTAGGCTTGAGCGACAAGGTCACGGCCACGTAGCCAGGGCGCTTGTGGGCGCGGGTATTGCGCGAGCGCCAGCGGGCGAAGCCTGGGTTTTCTGCGTCCTGGGCGGCGTAGTCGACATTGTCGAGGGCCAGGTACTCCGGGTCGACGAAGTGGCGCGATACGCGTTGTACTTCGTCTTCGGTCAGGGTGGTACTGCCGCCGCGCAGGTGGACCATTTCGGCCTCGACCTTCTCGGCAAACACTTCAGGTGTGAGCGCCTTGACCAGGATCTTGATCCGCGCCTTGTACTTGTTGTCACGGCGACCGTAACGGTTGTACACGCGCAGGATGGCGTCCAGGTAGCTGATCAGGTCTTGCCACGGCAGGAATTCGTTGATGAACGAGCCGACCACCGGGGTACGGCCCAGGCCGCCGCCAACCAGCACGCGGAAGCCCAGTTCGCCAGCAGCGTTGCGCACCGGCTCCAGGCCGATGTCGTGCACTTCGATGGCGGCGCGGTCTTCCTGCGAGCCGTTGATGGCGATCTTGAACTTGCGCGGCAGGTAGGCGAATTCCGGGTGGAAGGTGGTCCACTGGCGGACGATCTCGCACCATGGGCGCGGGTCGATGATTTCGTCTGCGGCCACACCGGCGAACTGGTCGGTGGTGGTGTTGCGCAGGCAGTTGCCGCTGGTCTGGATCGCATGCATCTGCACGGTAGCCAGCTCGGCGAGAATGTCCGGAATGTCTTCCAGTGCCGGCCAGTTGTACTGCACGTTCTGGCGCGTGGAGATGTGCGCGTAGCCTTTGTCGTAGTCGCGAGCGATCTTCGCCAGGGTGCGGACCTGGCGGGCGCTCAGCTGGCCGTACGGCACGGCGACACGCAACATTGGTGCGAAACGTTGGATGTATAGGCCGTTCTGCAGGCGCAGAGGGCGGAATTCTTCTTCGCTCAGCTCACCGGCCAGGTAGCGGCGGGTCTGATCACGGAACTGCTTGACGCGGTCCTCGATGATCCGCTGATCGTACTCGTCGTATACGTACATAAAAGTCCTGTCTCAGGCATGCAGCTATTCGCGCGCACGGCCGCGCACTCCGGTACGGAGCCGTGGAACGATATCAGGTTGCGGTTATGCGCTAAAGTGATGTTTTTGCATATGAAAAGAACCAAATGGACTATGTGAGACTGACTGCCATTTGTACGCCGGGCGCAGCCAGGCGGTTATAATCCGGCGTTTGCTTCGCAGAGATGTGACCCCATGCTCAAGGCCCTGTGCCAAAGCTTGTGTCTTGCCCTGCCACTGGCGGCAAATGCGCAGCCGGCCTCGGTGGTGTTCCTCAATCCGGGGCTGTCCACCGAGACATTCTGGACCAGCTACACCCGCTTCATGCAGGCCGCTGCGGACGAACTGGGCATGTCCCTGCGCGTTGAGTACAGCGAGCGCCGAGCCGACGGGGTGCTGACCCAGGCCCGCGCGATCTTGAGTGGGGCGCAGCGGCCAGACTACCTGGTGCTGGTCAATGAGCAGTACGTGGCACCGGAAATCCTGCGCCTGTCGCGTGGTACCGGGGTCAAGCTGTTGCTGGTCAACAACGGCCTGACCGCCAGCCAGGCCCGTAGCATACAGGCCCAGCCGGACAAGTACGCCGAGCCCCTGGGTACCCTGATGAGCAACGATGAGCAGGCGGGCTTCCAGATGTTGCGCCTGATGGTCGCGCAACTGCCTCGCGACGCAGGGCCGGTGGACCTGGTGGCCTTTGCCGGGCTCAAGACCACACCGGCCTCGCAGTTGCGCGAGGAGGGCATGCGCCGCGCCCTGGCCGACTTCCCTCAGGTGCGCCTGCGTCAGGTGGTATACGGCGGCTGGAGCCGCCAGCGTGCCTATGAACAGGCGCAGCAATTGCTGGAGCGTTACCCGGCCACCCGCCTGGTGTGGTCGGCCAACGACGAGATGGGCTTTGGCGCCATGCAGGCGTTCGAGGAAGCAGGGCACACACCGGGGCGTGATGTGCTGTTCGGCGTCGTCAACAGTTCGCCTGAGGCCTTGCGTGCGCGCATCGATGGGCGCTTGAGCGTGCTGATGGGTGGGCATTTCACCCTGGGTGGCTGGGCCATGGTGATGCTGCACGATGATGCCCACGGGGTGGCGCTGAACCGCGACGGCCAGCGTGTGCACAGTGCCCCAGTGTTGCAGGCGATCGATCAGGCCAAGGCCAGGCGGTGGCTGAAACTGCTGGAGCGGGACGACTACGGCGTCGATTTTCTGAATTACAGCGCCGAAGGGCAGCCGGCCAGTTACCAGTACCGGTTCCTGACGTCACCGGTCGAGTATTGAAAGACCCTGCTTGAGGGAAGGGCATTGCTCGTCTTAACTGCTGGTTGTGAAGTGCATTCCCATAACCACTACAAGAGGCAATGCAATGGGAAACTCAACCAAGGTCCGCAAAGCTGACAGCAGTGTCGACGCCTGGGCGATCCTCTGCCTGATCGTCCTGGTGGTGGTCACTGCCGTGTATTGGGTCAGCCACCAGTAGACTTCTCTTTCAGACCGTGATGTAGCAACAGCGCCTGCGGGGGTATGTCCTGCGGGCGTTTTTGTGTGGCCTGTCCCGGCCTCATCGCCGGCAAGCCAGCTCCCACAGGTACAGCGCAGGCCCTGAGGCTGCAGAAAACCTGTGGGAGCTGGCTTGCCGGCGATGAGGCCGGGGCAGGCTAGCGGGTAAGGTGCAGGGCCAGTTGCACCAGGCCGATCAGCACCATGATGAAAATCAGGGTGAAGAGCGTCCCCAGTGCAATGAAATGGCTGGCTTTGCCGTGGGTGAAGTCGCGGGTGCGGTTCTTGCCGCTTTGCACGCCGAAGGCGGCGGCGAGGATGCTGTGCAGCATCTGCCAGAAGGTTGGGGGTTTGCCCTGGCTGGAATCATCCATGGTAGCTCCTGAAGATCAGAGGCAATCAGGAACAGTGTAGGCAATGGCGCTAAGGTTGCTTGTGCCGGCCTCTTCGCGGGGCAAGCCCGCTCCCACAGGTTCGGCACAAACCGCCAGGGCAGTGATTTACCTGTGGGGGGCTTGCCCGCGAGGAAGCCGGCACAGTCTTAGCTGTCGTACCCGAGGTTCGGTGCCAGCCAGCGCTCGCTTACGCTCACATCCTGCCCTTTGCGCGCGCTGTAGCGCTCGATCTGGTCCTTGTCGACCTTGCCAACGGCAAAGTACTGCGCCTGCGGGTGGGCAAAGTACCAGCCACTCACCGCCGCCGCCGGGAACATGGCAAAGTGCTCGGTAAGGAACACACCGCTCGGCCCGGTTTCGCCGATGGCCGTGCCGTCGAGCAGGCGGAACAGGGTTTCTTTTTCGGTGTGGTCGGGGCAGGCCGGGTAGCCCGGGGCCGGGCGGATGCCGCGGTACTGCTCCTTGATCAGCGCTTCGTTGTCCAGGTGTTCGTCGCGGGCATAGCCCCAGTGCTCTTTACGCACCTGCTCGTGCAGCCACTCGGCGCAGGCTTCGGCCAGGCGGTCGGCCAGGGCCTTGACCATGATCGAGCTGTAGTCGTCGCCTTTGTCCTGGTAAGCCTTGGCCACTTCCTCTGCACCAATGCCGGCAGTGGTGATGAACCCCCCCACATAGTCGGTGACGCCGCTGGTTTTTGGCGCGACAAAGTCAGCCAGCGACCAGTTGGGTTTGCCGTCGGGCTTGATGGTCTGCTGGCGCAGGTGGTGCAGCGTGGCCAGCGCCTGGCCGTCCTCGCCGTACACCTCGATGTCGTCATCGGCCACCTGGTTGGCCGGCCAGAAGCCGAACACCGCGCGGGCGCTGATCAGCTGCTCGTCGATCAGCTTGTCGAGCATCTCGCGGGCATCCTTGTACAGCGCGGTGGCAGCCTCACCGACCACCTCGTCGGTGAGAATGCGCGGGAACTTGCCAGCCAGGTCCCAGGAAATGAAGAACGGGGTCCAGTCGATGTATTCGGCCAGGGTGCGCAGGTCGATGTCTTCCAGTACCTTGACGCCGGTGAAGGAGGGCACTGCTGGCTGGTAACCGGCCCAGTCGTACTTCGGCTTGGCGGCGATGGCCTGGGCGTAGCTCAGGCGCTCGGTACGGGCGCTGCGGTTGGCGGTGCGCTCGCGCACATCCACGTATTCCAGGCGGGTTTTCTCGACGAAGCCCGGCTTGAGCTCTTTGGACAGCAACTGGGTGGCCACGCCGACCGCCCGCGAGGCATCGGTGACGTAGATGACGGCGTCGTTGCTGTACTTGGGTTCGATCTTGACTGCGGTGTGCGCCTTGGACGTGGTGGCGCCGCCGATCATCAGGGGCAGTTCGAAGCCCTGGCGCTGCATTTCGCGGGCAACGTGGACCATCTCGTCAAGCGACGGGGTAATAAGGCCGGACAGACCGATGATGTCGCATTTTTCGTCGCGGGCGGTTTGCAGGATTTTCTCGGCCGGCACCATCACGCCGAGGTCGACGATGTCATAGCCGTTGCAGCCCAACACCACGCCGACGATGTTCTTGCCAATGTCGTGCACGTCACCTTTTACCGTGGCCATCAGGATCTTGCCCTTGGCTTCTGGCTTGTCACCTTTTTCGGCTTCGATGAACGGGATAAGGTGCGCCACCGCCTGCTTCATCACGCGGGCCGACTTGACCACCTGGGGCAGGAACATCTTGCCTGCACCGAACAGGTCGCCAACCACGTTCATGCCACTCATCAGCGGGCCTTCGATGACCTCGATGGGGCGTGCGCATTGCTGGCGGCACTCCTCGGTGTCCTCGACGATGTGCGCGGTGATGCCTTTGACCAGTGCGTGCTCCAGGCGCTTGCCGACCGGCAGCGAACGCCAGGCTTCGTTTTCGACTTCCTTGGTGGCGCCGCCGCCTTTGTAGTCGTCGGCAATGGCCAGCAGGGCATCGGTACCTTCCGGCGTGCGGTTGAGCACCACGTCCTCGACCTTTTCACGCAGCTCGGCCGGGATCTCGTCGTAGATCTCCAGCTGGCCGGCGTTGACGATACCCATGGTCAGGCCGTTGCGGATGGCGTGGAACAGGAACACCGAGTGGATCGCCTCGCGCACCGGGTTGTTGCCACGGAACGAGAACGACACGTTGGACACACCGCCCGAGCTCAGCGCATGGGGCAGGTGGTCACGGATATAGGCACAGGCCTCGATGAAGTCGACGGCGTAGTTGTTGTGCTCTTCGATACCCGTGGCAACGGCGAAGATGTTCGGGTCGAAGATGATGTCTTCGGGCGGGAAGCCCACTTCGTTGACCAGAATGTCGTAGCTGCGCTTGCAGATTTCCTTCTTGCGCGCGGCGGTGTCGGCCTGGCCGACTTCGTCGAAGGCCATGACCACCACGGCGGCACCGTAGCGCTTGCACAGGCGGGCATGGTGCTTGAACTGCTCGACGCCTTCTTTCATGGAAATGGAGTTGACGATGCCTTTGCCCTGAATGCACTTCAGGCCGGCTTCGATCACTTCCCACTTGGAGGAGTCGATCATGATCGGCACGCGGGAAATGTCCGGCTCGCCAGCGATCATGTTGAGGAAACGGACCATGGCCGCCTGGGAATCGAGCATCCCTTCGTCCATGTTGATGTCGATCACCTGGGCGCCGGCCTCGACCTGCTGCAGGGCGACTTCCAGGGCTTCGGTGTAGTTTTCTTCACGGATCAGCCGGGCGAATTTGGCCGAACCGGTGATGTTGGTGCGCTCGCCGACGTTGACGAACAGCGACTGGCGATCAATGGTGAACGGTTCCAGGCCGGACAGGCGACAGGCCTTGGCAATCTCCGGGATCTCGCGTGGCTTGTATTTGGCCACGGCCTCGGCAATGGCCTGGATGTGGCCCGGGGTGGTACCGCAGCAACCCCCGATGATGTTGAGGAAGCCGCTGGCTGCGAACTCTTCGACCACCGCAGCCATTTCGGCCGGGGTTTCGTCGTACTCGCCGAAGGCGTTCGGCAGGCCGGCGTTGGGGTGGGCGGAAACGTGGGTGTCGGCTTTGGTCGACAACTCTTCCAGGTAAGGGCGCAGGTCTTTGGCGCCGAGGGCGCAGTTCAGGCCCACGGAAATCGGCTTGGCGTGGCGCACCGAGTTCCAGAACGCTTCGGTGGTCTGGCCCGACAGGGTGCGGCCAGAGGCGTCGGTGATGGTGCCGGAGATCATGATCGGCAGTTCGATAGCGTCGTCTTCAAACACCTGCTGCACGGCAAAAATGGCCGCCTTGGCGTTGAGGGTGTCGAAAATGGTTTCGATCAGGATCAGGTCCGCGCCGCCCTCGATCAGGCCACGGGTGGCCTCGATGTAGTTCTCTACCAGCTCATCGAACGTGACGTTGCGGTAGCCGGGGTCGTTGACGTCCGGGGAAATCGAGCAGGTGCGGCTGGTAGGGCCCAGTACACCTGCGACGAAGCGCGGCTTGTCGGGCGTTTCCAGGGTCTTGGCATCGGCTACCTGGCGGGCAATGCGCGCGCCTTGCACGTTCAGCTCATAGACCAGCGACTCCATGCCGTAGTCGGCCTGGGAAATCTGCGTGGCATTGAAGGTGTTGGTTTCTAGAATATCCGCACCGGCATCGAGGTAGGCTTTCTCGATGGCGGCGATCACGTCCGGGCGGCTGAGCAGCAACAGGTCGTTGTTACCCTTTACATCGCTTGGCCAATCGGCGAAGCGCGTGCCACGATAGTCGTGTTCCTCGAGACGGTAGCTTTGGATCATAGTACCCATGCCGCCGTCGAGGATCAGGATGCGCTCTTTGAGGGCGTTCTGGAGTGCTTGGAGACGAGCGCTGCGGTCGGACATAGGAACTACCTGGTCGGGCAAATATCAGAAGGTGCAGAATCATATCAAAGTTGCGCGGTTTTTAGGCGCACCGCCCATTTGCATGAAAACTGCTCATGTTGCTGGCGCGATTAACAGCACCCAAAGACGACCAGGCAACAACAGTGACAGCTTTCAGGACCCAGGACTTTTCGCACATGGTGCATCGTATTCTTGCCGGCGCCTTCGCTCTGCTCATCAGCAGCGTGGTGTTCGGGCAAGCCCCCCAGTCGAGCCCGGCCATTTCCTATACCCGGGACATTCAGCCGATCTTCACCGAGAAATGCGTGGCCTGCCACGCCTGCAACGACGCCGCCTGCCAGCTGAAGCTGGAAAGCCCGGAAGGCGCGGTACGCGGTGCCAGCAAGGTCCCGGTTTACGAGGGCGACCGCAGCAAGGCGGTGCCTACCACGCGGCTGTTCTACGACGCCCATAGCGAGGAGCAATGGCGCAAGAAAGGCTTTTACTCGGTGCTCGACAACCAGGGCAGCCAGGCCGCGCTGATGGCGCGCATGCTGGAGCTGGGGCACAAGACCCCACTCACGCCCAATGCCAAACTGCCCGAGGACATTGTGCTGGGCCTGAGCCGCAACAACATGTGCCCGTTGCCCCATGAGTTCGACGCCTATGCCGGTGCCCATCCCAAGGAGGGCATGCCCTTGGCCGTTACCGGGCTGACCGACAAGGAATACGACACCATGCGCCGCTGGCTGGCGGCCGGGGCGCCTGTTGAGTATCAACCGATCAAGCCAAGCGAAACCGAAGCCAGGCAGATCGCCGAGTGGGAAGAACTGCTCAACCGCCCGGGTTCCACCGAGGCCCTGGTCGGCCGCTGGCTTTACGAGCACCTGTTCCTGGCGCACATCTACTTTGTGGGCGGCGAGCAGGGCCACTTCTTCCAGTGGGTACGCTCACGTACCCCCAGCGGCCAGCCGGCCGACATCATTGCCACGCGTCGCCCCAACGACCCACCCGGCACCGACTTCTATTACCGCCTGATCCCGGTGCAGGGCGTGATCGTGCACAAGACGCACATCACCTACCCGATGGGGCCGCAGAAGCTCAAGCGGGTGAAGCAGCTGTTCTACGCCGGTGACTGGCATGCTACCGCGCTGCCAGGCTACGGCCCGCGTCACCGCGCCAACCCGTTTGAAACGTTCGAGGCAATCCCGGCAGTGGCGCGCTACCAGTTCATGCTGGATAACGCCGAGTACTTCGTGCGTACGTTCATCCGTGGCCCGGTGTGCCGCGGGCAGATTGCTACCGACGTGATCCGCGACAACTTCTGGGCACTGTTCCAGGAGCCCGCCTTCGACCGCTACATCACGGATGCCAAGTACCGTGGCGAGGCCACCCCGCTGCTGGCCATGCCTGGGCAGATCGATGATGTGGGCAGCGTGCTGAGCCTGTGGCACGCCTACCGCGACAAGCGCAACGAGTACGAAAAGCTGCGTCGCGACGCCTATGCCGACATGCCGGCGCCAGGGTGGTCGACGCTGTGGGCCGGTAACGACAACGCGCTGCTGAGCATCTTCCGCCACTTCGACAGTGCCTCGGTGACCAAGGGCCTGATCGGTGATGTGCCGCTGACCATGTGGTTGTTCGACTACCCGCTGTTCGAGCGCACCTACTACCAGCTGGCGGTCAACTTCGATGTGTACGGCAATGTTTCGCACCAGTTGCAGACGCGCCTTTATTTTGACTTGATCCGCAATGGCGCCGAAGTCAACTTCTTGCGCCTGATGCCGGCCGAAAAGCGCAAGGACATCCTCGGCGACTGGTACCAGAACAGCGGCAAGGTGAAGATGTGGATGGATTATGAAGACATCGATACCGACACGCCCAGTGGCATCTCGCTGGACGCGCGTAACCCCAAGCGCGATTTTGGCCTGAAACTGCTGCAGCGCACCGGCAGCCTGAATGCTGCGCCCGACCCGATAAACCGCTGCCAGGGCGCCTTCTGCTCACGGCCGCAGGTGAGCGAAGAGTTCCGCAATGCCGAGCAGTCGCTCAGCCGCCTTGTGTCGCGCCCGGCTGCGGGGCTGAAGGTGATCAACCAGTTGCCCGAAGCGACCATGCTGCGCATCGAAGGGCAGGGCGGCCAGCGCCAGGTGTACAGCCTGCTGCGCAACCGCGCGCACAGCAACGTGGCGTTCCTGCTGGGTGAGGCGTACCGCTACCAGCCCGGGTTGGATACCCTGACCCTGTACCCGGGCGTGCTCAGCAGCTATCCCAACTTCATCTTCAACGTGCCGACCAAGGATGTGGCGGAGTTTGTCGAGGACCTGGAATATGCGAAAGACGATGCAGCCAGGTTCGAGCGCATCGTCATGCGCTGGGGAGTGCGCCGCAGTCACCCTGAGTTCTGGCGCTACTTCCATGACCTGAACAGCTTCATCAAGGAGACCACGCCGGTCGAGGCGGGTGTGCTGGACATGAACCGCTATGAGAACCTCTGATCGGGTAGGCTGACCTTTCCGAGTACCCTGCGGTCGGAAATGGTGGGTGGTCCGGGGGCTGCTATGCAGCCCAATCGCCGGCAAGCCAGCTCCCACAGGCCTGCGTAGTGCTCAGGCGTGCGCGGTTTTTGTGGGAGCTGGCGTGCCGGCGATGGAGCGCAAAGCGCTCCCGAAGGCCTCAATACACCGGCAAGCGCAGGGTATTTCATGCTGTATTCGCTTCAGGCACTGCGGGCGTTCGCCGCCTGGGTGGTGGTCTGCCACCATTTCATGCAGATCTTCTTCGACTTCCACGCCACCGGCCCCATCGGCCAACTGCTCACCGACCGTGGCGCCGTGGGGGTCGACATCTTCTTCGTCATCAGCGGGCTGGTCATCTACCTGTCGACCCGCGACAAAACCATCGAACCGCGCCAGTTCCTGCTCAATCGGGTGCTGCGTATTGTTCCTGCCTACTGGTTCTACACCGCATTGATGGCCGCGTTGCTGCTGGCCTTCAGCCAATGGATGCCGCATCAGGAATTCGCCTGGCATCACCTGCTCTTGTCAATGTTGTTCATCCCGGCGGAGAACCCCGGAGGCTATGGCCTGTACCCGACCCTGAACGTGGGCTGGACGCTGAACTTCGAGATGTTTTTCTACCTGCTTTTCGGCCTGGCCTTCCTGGTACGCCAACGGCATCACTTGCTGTTGGTTACCGTTGCTCTGCTACTGGTCAGCGAGGTACTGGGGCGCATGGGTGTGGTCAGCCGCTTCTACAACAACGACATCATCTACGAGTTCCTGCTCGGCATCGGTGTGGGCGTGCTGTACCGTCGCGGGATGATCCGCCAGGGCAGGTGGTTGCCGCTGGCTTTGCTGGGCGTGGCCAGCCTGGCGATCTACCACCTGGACGCTTCCCAGCGCTTGCTGCATTGGGGGGTGCCAAGTGCGATGATCGTGCTGGCCTTTGTGGCCCTGGAGCCACTGTTCCAAGGCAATCGGCTGCTCAAGGCCCTTGGCGATTGTTCGTACTCGGTGTACCTGATTCATGTCCTGGTGCTGTATGCCGGCTGGTTCGCCAGCCAGCGCCTGCATCTGAACCCGTATCTGGTATTTGCCCTGTGCGTGCCGTCCATTGGACTAATGTCGTGGTTCAGCTACCGGTGGCTGGAGCGCGGCCTGTACCGGCGCATGCAGGCCTGGCTGGCGGCGCCACGGGGGCCATCCCGTGAATATGCGCTTTCCCGAGTCAATTACTAGGACTTTGTTCAAGGGCCGGGTTGGCGTACACTTGGCCGCAAGTCTGTGAGGAACCTACATGAGCGCTATAACCATTACCGACGCCGCCCATGATTACCTGGCCGATCTGCTTTCCAAGCAGAATACGCCTGGCATCGGCATTCGCATTTTTATCACCCAGCCTGGCACCCAGTACGCAGAGACGTGCATTGCCTACTGCAAGCCGGGCGAAGAGAAGCCTGACGACACCGCCGTGGGTCTGAAGAGCTTCACCGCTTACCTGGACGCAGTCAGCGTGCCGTTCCTGGAAGACGCACTGGTCGACTACGCCACCGACCGCATGGGTGGCCAGCTGACCATCAAGGCGCCTAACGCCAAGGTGCCGATGGTCAACGAAGACAGCCCGATCAACGAGCGTATCAACTATTACCTGCAGACCGAGATCAACCCCGGGCTGGCCAGCCACGGTGGTCAGGTCAGTTTGGTGGATGTGGTCGACGATGGCATTGCCGTGCTGCAGTTCGGTGGCGGCTGCCAGGGTTGTGGCCAGGCAGATGTCACCCTGAAGGAAGGCATCGAGCGCACCCTGCTCGAGCGTATTCCGGAGCTCAAGGGCGTGCGTGACGTGACTGACCACACCCAGAAAGAGAACGCCTACTACTGACGTCGACGCGCTCCTGTAGGGTTCGCGTAAATGCGGCTCTCTTAGCAACAAACTGTTACGGTTTCAACCCCTGCGACAACAGGCCGCAGCCCGGTTTCAAAGGGCTGCAGGCCATCCCCGCCTTCGTCGGGTAGAACCCCTTGGGGTGTCATGCCAGAATGCCCCGGTTTTTCAGCCGGCCCGTCCCTAGGGTCGGCACCTTCCCTGTAAAGGATGGTTTCATGAATGATCTATACACCCGGCGCGCCGTTGTCGCCGGGATGGGCGTTCTCGGGCTTGGCCTGCTGGCAGGCTGCAGCCCGGCCCGGGGGCTCGAGTTCAAGTACGGCAAGAACATGAGCAACGAAATCCTGGGGCGCAAGTTCAGCCTCAAAGACCCGCAAGGTAACGTACGCACCCTGTCGAGCTTCTACGGCAGCATGCCGATGATCTTCTTCGGGTTCACCCAATGCCCGGCGGTTTGCCCGACCACCCTGGCGCGCGCGGCACAAATCCGCAAGCTGCTCAGAGGCCGCGACCGCGACCTGTTCCAGGTAGTGTTCATCACCCTGGACCCGGAGCGCGACACCCCCGAGGTGCTCGATGCCTATGTCAAGGCCTTTGACCCCACGTTCACCGCGCTCACCGGCACCCCGGAAGAAATCGCCGCAGTGGCCAAGGAGTTCAAGGTGTTCTACGAGAAGGTCCCGGCCGGTGACACCTATACGATTTCTCACTCGTCCACCAGCTACGTCTACGATACGCGTGGCACCCTGCGCCTGAGCCTGGGCCATTCCCTGAATGCCAAGGAATGCGCCGAAGACCTGGTTACCCTGATGGAGATCTGCTGAATGTCGATGCAACCGATCAAACGCGGCCTGGCTGCCCTGGCACTGATGGGTCTGGCCCTGCCGGCCCTGGCCCAGACTACCGTGAGCGATGCCTGGGTCCGTGCCAGCGTGCCGCACCAGCAGTCCACCGGTGCCTTCATGACCCTGACCGCCAGCAGCGACAGCAAGCTGGTGAGCGTGGCTTCGCCCGTGGCCAAGACCGTGCAGGTGCACGAAATGACCATGAACGGCGACGTGATGGGCATGCGTGAGGTGAAGGCTGTCGAGTTGCCGGCCGGCAAGGCCGTGACCTTGGACCCCAATGGCCTGCATGTGATGCTGATGGGCCTGAACAATCAGGTGAAGGAAGGCCAGAAAGTGCCGCTGACCCTGACCATCGAGGATGCCAAAGGGGCCAAGGAAACCCTCGACGTGCAGGCCGAAGTGCGTCCGCTCAACGCCGAGGCCGGCGGTGGGCATGACCACATGCACATGAAGCACTGATAACGTTGAACGGGGCAGCCTGTGGGAGCGGGCTTGCCCCGCGAACACCGGCAAAGCCGGTGCCATTCACCGCGTTGTCTCCTTCGCGGGGCAAGCTCGCTCCCACGGCGGCCCCTGGTTCAATCAGCTGCGAAACTTGGGCAGCGGCCTGTCGAGCGTCAGCGAGGTCAGGGTCTTTCGAACCTGGGCCTCATCGGCCTCCAGTGCCTTCAGGCTGGCGCGGATCTTGCCGGCGGCGGGCACATCGCCCTGCCGGTCGATCCAGTCGGCAATCTCCTTGCAGGCGCTGTTCAGGCAGGCTTGGCGCTGGTTCATCAGCGACAGAAGGGTGGTGAGCTCTCTTTCGGACATGGCAGGATCCTCCATTCAGCCTTGTCAGTGTAGCAGAGGGTTGGCGGGGCTCCTGCTGCCTCTGGAGGACATGCCGAAAACGCGGAAAAATGGCCGCTCCGTTGCCCAAGTAACATCGAGTTACTATTTTGGGCGGATAAACGCAATGTTTAAACCGTTGCCACCACTCCGCATGCGGTACCAACCTGCACTGCTTGATCAGGTGTGCTGAATAGTTCTGCGATGCAGTTTTGCAAGGGGTAGGCCTGCTTTCGGCATTCATTAATGGGTGTAGGAATATTCCAAGCCTGAATTTTCCTGCGCTGGCCGTGCCGCAATGGTTACAACTTTAGCGT
This sequence comes from Pseudomonas sp. PvP089, assembly GCF_017875165.1. Classification (NCBI taxonomy): domain Bacteria; kingdom Pseudomonadati; phylum Pseudomonadota; class Gammaproteobacteria; order Pseudomonadales; family Pseudomonadaceae; genus Pseudomonas; species Pseudomonas sp. PvP089. The sequence continues at coordinate 4,222,126 of NZ_JAGGME010000001.1, read as the reverse complement.
TGAGCCCGGTGTTGAATGAACTCTAAATTCAGCCGACCTAAACCGCTGGCTCAGGAATACAGCCATGATGCAGGCGGTGAGTCGTAACTCCGGAACACGTTCTCTGGCGGTGGGCTATTGCTTTTCCAAATGTGGTGAGTTTGCGTTCGAAGCTGCGTTTGCTGTGGCAATCGTGTCCATGACCGAGGCGGATCTGCTTTTGATTGGCATCGCCTATTTCTTCCGCTACTTGCCGAGCATGGTGTGTTCACCCTTGGGCGGTTGGCTGGCAGATAGCGCCGACAAGAAACGAATACTTTTGGCGGTAGAGGCGGCCAAAGGCCTGCTGGCACTTGCCTTCTTTACCTTGTTCAGCTTGTCCTCACCCGTGTTACCGGTCCTGGTCGGCCTTGCGATGCTGATGACAGCGCTCGAATGCTTTTATGTGCCTGCGTTTCGCGCGTACTTTCCCGAGCTTGTCGCAAAGCAACAGCTGGCCTCGGTCAACAGCGGTATTCAGGTGATCGAGGATGCTGCCTCGATTATCGGGCCTCTGGTGTTTTCGGCATGTGTGTTACTGCTGTCTCGCGAAGCAACCTTCCTGTTCTTTGCGGCGTGCCTGGTGTTGTCGGCCATTTCCATCGCTACCCTTGGGCCTGCCAGGCAGGGCGTCCGGCAGGTATTCGATGGGCGCGCCATTGTCCGGGATGCGGCGCGCAGTGTAAGTCAGCTCAGGGTCAGCAATGCGCCTTTGTTTGCTGTTATTGGCTGCACCACGCTCTGTGCGATGTTCGCCACGTCGGTGATTCGCTTCATTCTTCCTGCGTCAGTGCTGGAACACTTCGCCTCTGAAGCGGCGGTGGGTTACGTATTTTCACTGCTTGCTGCAGGCACCGTATTGGGTGGCATGCTCTACACACGCTTCAACCCGCGCACAACCGCACGACTGGTGGTGCGTTACTGGGTGCTGTACGGCGCACTGTTTTTTGCTGCAGCCGTGGCACTGCAATTCAACAGCTGGCTGTTTCTGCTGTTCTTGTTCATGGTCGGCTTCATGGGGGCATTTGTCGACATCGCGATCGTGACCAACATCCAGTGCTTGTCGAACGAGCAGGAAGTTGGCAGAAATTTTTCCCTCTATTACTTCACAGCTGTCATTGGTGACGCCGCTTCAGGGCTGGTTGCCAGCCTGGTCTTTGTGCTTGCGGGGCCGGCCACCTTGATCTGGATGACGCTCATGCTGTTCATCGCGCCAGTGCGCTGGAACCTGAAAGCACATTCCCTTGATGGCGACCATCGTGAATAGCCCGACGCGCGATGTTGGCGCATGGGGCAAGCTTGAGTTGCAGGGCGTCAGGCGGGTAATGCCGAGTGAGCGCATGCCTGCCGATACGCCCCTGGTGTCACCCCGTAGGCCTGCTTGAACTGCCGGCTCAAATGGCTCTGGTCGGCAAAGCCAAGGTCGAACGCCACCTCCGAAGCGGCCAGGCCGCTCTTCAGCATTTCCCGGGCGCGGACCAGGCGCCGCTGCTTCAGCCAGGCGTGCGGCGGCTGGCCGGTGGCCTGGCGAAACACCCGGGCGAAGTGGAAGGGCGACAGGTTGACGGCTGCCGCCAGCGCTTCGAGCGAGGGCGGGTCGGCCAATTGGCTTTCCAGCAGTTCGCGGGCGCGGGCCACGGCCAGGGGTTCGTGGCCGGGGGCCGAGGGTTCGGCGCATTGCCCGTGCCGCTGCACCAGGGCCAGTACCGCCTGGCGCCAGGCGGTCTGTTGCTGCAGGGCGCTGGCGCCGTTTTCGGACAACTGATGGAGTTGGCTGAAGGCGATGGCCAGGGCCGGGTCGTGGATCACGCTGTCCTTGAAGCTGGGCATGCCGTGGCGGCCCAGTTCCAGTTCGTCCAGTACACCGGTGACCCGCTCGTGCTCGGGGTAGAAGCCGCGATAACGCCAGCCCGCCTCATGGGCGGTGGCGCCGGTATGCAGCTCGTCGGGGTTGATCAGCACCATGCTGCCGACCGGCGCCAGGTGCTCACTGCCCCGGTGCCAGAAGCGCTGGGCGCCGGATTCGATCACGGTGAATACATAGCCTTCATGCACATGCGGGGCGAACCGCTGCTGGACGTAGCGCGCGTGCAGCATCTCGACGTCGCCCAGGGCCGGCGCTTGCCAGAGGTGTGTCTGTTCGCGCAGGGGCGGGTTCATGCCAGCCAGCTGCGTAGAAGGAAGAAGATCAACATGCTCACCAGCATGCTCAGCAACACGCTGCGGGTCAACAGTACCAGGGCGATGGCCACCAGAGAACCCAGCAGGTAGGGGTTGAGCAGGCTCAGGTTGAGCTGGTGGTCGGGCATGAAGATGATCGGGCCGCAGATGGCAGTGAGCATGCCCGGCACGGCAAAGCCGAGGAACTGCCGGGCGTTGGAGCTCAGCCGCAAGGGGAGCCGTGGCTCCAGGAACGCGTAGCGGTTGAGGAACACAATGGCGCCCATGGCGAAAATCAGGATCCAGGTCATGCTCGGGCTCCGGCAAATTTCTGGCAGATGAACCCGGCGCTCATGCCCAGCAGGCCTGCGACCACCAGGGCGGTTTCCCAATGCCAGTGGCTGAACAGGACCGAGCAGAACAGCGACACGGCGACGCACACCACGGTCGGCAGGTTGCGCACCAGCGGTGCAATCAGGGCGACGAAGGTGGCGACGATGGAAAAGTCCAGGCCGAGTTGGTCCAGGTGGGGAATGTTCTGGCCCAGCAGGATACCGGCCAGGGTGAACAGGTTCCAGGCGACGTAGAACGTCAGGCCTACCCCCAAGGCGTACCAGCGGTTGAATTGCTGCTGGTCGTACTGGCTGGTCAACGCGAAGAATTCGTCGGTCAGCAGAAAGCCCAGGCCCAACCGCCAGCGCAATGGCTGGCTGGACAGCACCGGGCGCATCGACAGGCCATACAGCAGGTGCTGTGAGGTCAGCAGCAGGGTGGTGAGCAGGATCGACGCCAGGTTGGCGCCGCCCTTGAGCATACCAATGGCGACCAATTGCGCGGCACCGGCGAAGACGATGGCCGATAGCCCTTGCCCCTGCCAGGCACTGAGGTTGGCCTCGATGGCCATGGAACCGGCCAGCAGGCCCCAGGGGGCGACGGCCAGGGACAGCGGCATGATGGCGATAGCGCCGTGGAGGAAGGCTTGGCGAGCGATGTGGGGCATGATGGCTGCAACGCGTGTACGAGGCAGATCAGCATGCCAGACGGGGCGGGGGATGGCTTGAACGATCTTGCTGATCGGGTTTGATTTCAAGGCAACCACAAGCCCTGTAGGAGCAGCCTTGTGCTGCGAAGAGGTCATTGCAGCCGAAAACAATCTTTAGCCTTACCGGCCTCTTCGCAGCACAAGGCTGCGCCTGCAGTGATCGCGCGGAATCCAAAGTTTGAGTGAGACAGTTGCCCAACAGGGACCGCGTCTGGCAGAGGATCACGGGCGGCTGGTCAGGTGCTGTTGCGCTGTCACGCAGCCGTTGATGTCCACGGCTTTCTGCAGCAGGCTCAGACGGTGCGGTGGGTCCAAGTCGCCGAGCAGGCGGTACACCTCGGCCTGGTAGTCGCGCTGCCGGCCCCAGAGCATTTCGAGACCTTGAGGCTGGCTGCGGCTGCAGGTCAGGCGGGTGGCCGGCTGCGGGTAGTAAGGGGCGTACACGGTGGCCATGCTGGGGATGGCTTCCAGCGCTGCACGGTACTCGCTGCTGGTGTTGTAGGGCCGGCACCAGGTAGCGATCGCTGGCGCGGGTGCAGCAAAACCCTGCTTGAGACTGGCTTCGAGCAACGGGCAGGCGGCATCCGGTATTTGCGTGGCGGGCAGATAAGTCATGTAGTACAGCGCCAGGCGGTACTGCGCAACCGGGTGGCCCAGCTCTACCGACTTTTTCAACAGGGCAACCGCTGTCGGCAGCGTGTGGGCCATGGCTTGGCCCTGGCGGCTGAGCTCGGGGTCGCTGCCCAGGGCGGTACGCAGGGTGCTGGTATCGTCGCCCTGACGATCGGCCTGCTCCAGCAGCGGCAAGGCCTGGCGGTAGAGCAGGTCGGCGTGAGGGTCGATGCTCACCTCCAGCGCGTGCGCAGCCAGCGGCATCAGGGCGACCAACAGCGGGGTCAGGCGTCGCGTGCGGCTCACAGGCAAGCCCCGTGGACGGCCAGGCAAGGAGGGGCGGCTTCGATGTTAATAGCGGTCAAGCGTACGCCTCGGGAAAATCGGAACGACGGCCTATTCTAGCCACCCAAGGGGGGTGGCCGGAAGACCACTCGGCAACTGTCAGACGAGCTTGATCGGTGTGACCTTGCGTTGAGCGTGTTTTTCCTGGGCGAGGCCAAGCTTTGCGGTAATCACTTTGGCCAGGGCGTTGTTACCCAGGTCGTTCAGGTGCAGGCGGTCGATGAACAGGTCCGCGCCGAACACCGGCGAGCTGCTGAGCATGCTGTTCATGTCGTAGCAGGGCACTGGGTCGGCCTGGCTTTTGATACGGCGGAAAAAGGCCGAGTGCAACTGGCTATCGAATGCGCCGTCGAGCAGCCGGTCGAAGTTCGCCGGTTGTTGCTCCAGCGCGGCCAACATGGCTTGCTCGCCAACGGGCAAGGTGTCCCGACACCAGGGCAGCAGCGGCTGCAGGATGAAGGTGAGGGTGGCATGGCTGTCTGCCAGCAACCTGTCCCACTGACGCAAGGTCCGGCCAATGCTGTCGGCCGCGCGAGCCAAGCGCTTCTCCGGGGGGGACAGCGGCCAGAAGGCCGGGGGGGCGGTCGCAGGTGTGGTCAGGGCCTGGCCGATGCGCCGCCACAGTGACTGCCGGCGGGGTGGTGCGGCAGGCTGCATGCCTTCGCTGAAGCTGTTGAGAAAGGCCTGGTAGGCCTTGGCGTGCTGTGGGTCGTTGGGGCTGGCGAGGACTTCGCACAGCGCTTCATGGGCCAGGCTGTTGAGGCCACTGAGCACCACCACGTGGCCGAGTTGGCCAAGGCGGTGCTGGTGAGTCAGGAACATCAGCAGTTCCTGGCCAGCATTGAGACCGCAACCGGCCAGGCTCAGCCACACCTCGCCGGTAAGGGCCGACAGGTGCGAGGCCATCGTGTGCTCGTCGGAGCTGGCGCCGATACCCAGGGCGGTCGAGCCGCCGACCAGCAGGTTGATACGTGAGGCGCCGCCGCGTTCTGCCGCCGAAAAACGCTTGCCGGCAAAGTGGCTGTAGCGCAGGCCAAGGGCATCAGTGTTGATGGTTCCGGACCGGTAGCCGGTTTCATGCACGTGCACAGTGTGCGGCGCACGGCGGCTGCCCAACAGCAGAAAGCGTTGGTAGTCCTGCTGCAACGGTGAAGGAGACGGGCCTGTATCAGTCGCTGTCATGGTCTTTCCTTCTGTTGCACCGGGCGTTTCGCATCCGCTTCAGGCCGCCAGTTCGTTGAGGTTGTACAGCAGGCCGCCAGCGGCAATCAGCAGCAGGGCAACGCCCGAAGCCAGGCTGATCACCCGGTTGCTGCGCTGCGAAGCGATCTTGCCGATGGCGAAGATGTACAGGCTGAGCACGGCGAAATCGATGGCCACCCACAGCAGCGACAACACCACCATGCTTTTGCCGAATGACTCGGTGATCTGGATGAACTGGGGGAAGAAGGCAATGAAGAAAATGATGTCCTTGGGGTTGGAAATGCCCACCATGAAGCCTTGCAGCAGCCCGCCACGCCCGGTTTTGGGTGCCTCGCTCGTCGCGTCCGGGACCGGCGCCTGCAGCACATCTCTTAAAGTGCCCACGGCGATGTAGCCGATGAACAGGCAGCCCAGCAGGCTCATGGTGCTGAGCCATGCCTTGTCGATGGCGGCACTGGTGAGGATGATCCAGGCTGCGGCACCGATCAGCACCAGTGAGGCCCAGTTGGTGCCAACGGCAGTGAACATGGCCTTGCGCGAACCGGATGCAGCCGCGGTGTTGACGATCAGTGCCACTACGGGGCCTGGGGTGGCGATGAGCAGCAGGACGGTGAGGGCATAGGTGGCGGTGAGTGCGGTATTCACGGTCAGTTCTCGATCAGTAGGTCGGGTGTCGCCGGGTATGCGGCATGTGCGTGGAACGGGCAGCGTGACGGGTTGAGCGAGCCAGCCTCCTGCAACTGGTACTGCTTCCACTCGAAGTTGTCGTCATCGCCGAAAAAACCCAGGGTGTCAGGCATGACGCCGTCGTTGTAGTGGTGCACGCGCTCGCGAATACGCTCGCGGATTCGCTTGCCACTTTCGGTACTGGCGTTGGCCACTTCGTCGAAGTTCGCCCGTGGATTGATGACGAAGGTGATGTGATGCCCCAGGTTGCGGCTTTTCATCTGCTGGTGGCCGGGGAAGTTCATGTTGATGAACAAGGGCATGCCGGCATAGCAGAACGACCAGCCGTTGTCGTCGGGGTCGGTCGGCATGCCCTGCGGCCATGGGTGCGGGTCGCGCGCATGCACGCCACGCAGCACCTTCCAGGCCAGTGCCTGCTGTTCGGCCAGGGTGTAATCGGCGGCGGTTTCGAGAAACACCACCAGCGGGCTGCCGATGCGCTGCTTGGGTGTGATCGGGGCGATGGCGCGCACGTAGTCGGCCAGACCCTGGGCGATATCATCGGCGAGTTGCTCGGCACGGGCGAAGAGTATGTGGCAGGTTTCGCCGTTTACCGCCTTGCGGCCGAACAGGCAAGGGAAGTCGGGGTTGGCGAGAATACTGCGAAAGTGTTCTATGGTTTTGAAAGTCCAGTGTTGCGTAGTGCATCCATGTTCAACGGCCAGCTCTAGCGCATCCAGGCGATAGCAAGTTCCATATCCCGTAAACATGATTTCCCCAGGCGTTAATTAAGTGAACGTTCCAGTCATATGCAGGCAGGATCTTGGTTATCTTTATTTTCCGAGACGCTCTCGACGTTGTAAAACGCGTGGAACTGTGACCTACTATTAGTCTTATTCATGCTCGGGACGCCGCCATGTCGGAACGGATTCAGGCCTTGCACGCCCTGCGTGCCTTCGAGGTGGCCTCTCGCTATGGCTCTTTTACCCGTGCGGCGGAAGAACTGGCCCTGACCCAGGGGGCGGTCAGCCATCACATCAAGACCCTGGAAGCCCTGTTTGGCTGCGACTTGTTCGAACGGCGTGGCCCGAAACTCAGCCTGACCGAGCACGGGCGCCTGCTGGCGCAAGAGCTGAAAGTTGGCTTCAAGATCATCGAAAATGCTTGCGCATTGCTGCGCCAGGACCGCTACGGCTTGCGCTTGAAGGCGCCTTCCACGCTCACCGTGCGCTGGCTGTTGCGGGCGCTGGATGCGTTCAAGAAGGCCGAGGACAACTGCAGCGTGCAACTGTCCAGCGTGTGGATGGACATCGACACCGTGGACTTCTATTCCGAGCCCTACGACTGCGCCATTCTGTTGGCCAGCGGGCGTTTCCCCGCCGATATCGAGAGTTTCAAGCTGTTCGATGAGTGGTTGATCCCGGTGTGCCACCCCGATTACATGCCACAGGCCCAACCGGCCTTGGCCGACCTCGCCCAGTGCGAAATTCTGCACCCGTCACCCGACCGGCGCGACTGGCGGCGCTGGCTGGCGCGGATGGACGCACTGGACATCAGCATCGACCAGGGGCAGGTGTTCGATACGCTCGACCAAGGTATTTCGGCTGCGCAGCAAGGCCTGGGTATTTCGGTGGTCGACCTGGTGCTGGCCAGTGCCGACCTGCAGGCCGGGCGCCTGGCCACGCCGTTCAAGCATGCAGTGGCCACCGGTGACGGTTACTACATGACCTGGCTCAAGGCCAGCCCGAAAGCGCGGCAAATGCACAAGCTGCGCGACTTCCTGCTTGGCCAGGTGCCACCGCTGGCCCACAAGGACATCAACTATCTGTACGGTTGAACACCCGCTCAAGCATGAAATCGATGAACACCCGTAACTTCGGCGGCACCTGCCGCCCGGACGGCCACAGCAGATAGAAACTGCCACGCCGCTCCATGAAGCTGTCGAGTACGCTGACCAGTGAGCCGTTGCCCAGTTCGCGACGTACGTTGAAGTCCGGCAGGCAAGTGATGCCACGGTGGTTCAAGGCAAAGCAGACCCGTGTCTCGACATGGTTGCAAACCATCGAGATGGGGATGTCGTAGGCTTGTTCGGGGTGCTCCTGGCGCAGCGGCCAGGTTTCCAGCTTGCCATTGCTCGGGAAGCGATAATGCAGGCAGGTATGCGCGGCCAGGTCGCGCGGGTGCAAGGGTGTGCCGCGTTCGTGCAGGTACCCGGGCGAGGCCACCAGGCGGTGCTGGAAGTGCCCCAGGAATTTGGCGTTGAGCCGCGAATCCACCGGCTGCCCACCGCGCATCACCACATCGAAGCCTTCGCCGACGATATCCACCATGCGGTCGGAAAAGTCCAGGTCCAGTTCCACCTGCGGATACAGCGCCATGAACTCCGCCAGCGCCGGCATCACCAGCGCTGTGACCTGTGGCATGCTGACGCGCAAGCGGCCACGCGGGCTTACGCTGGCCTGAGACAGCGCCTGCTCGGTGGCCTCGATTTCGGCCAGGATGCGCCGGCTGCGCTCGAGGAACAGCGTGCCTTCGGCGGTGAGGGTGATGCTGCGTGTGCTGCGGTGGAACAGGCGCACACCCAGGCGGCTTTCCAGGCGCGCAACGCGTTTGCCCACGGCCGAGGCACTGATACCCAGCGACTGGCCGGCGGCGACGAAGCTGCGGGTTTCGGCCACCCGGTTGAAGACCACGAAGCCGCTGAGGCTGTCCATGCTGCTTTCCTGATTGCGGACATGGGTGTCCGGGGTGAGCGGCATTGTAGCCACCTTTTTCCGCAGTAGGCTTCCCTTGCAGACTGTCCGCCTTGTTTTCCTGCTCAAGGCACTTGCAATGTCACAGACATCCTCCCCCCTGCTGCTGGATGCCAGCCGCGAACGCCTGCCCGTCAGCGGGCTGCTGGCGCTGGCCATGACCGGCTTTATCGCCATCCTCAGCGAAACCTTGCCGGCGGGCTTGCTCGACCAGATCGCCAACGGCATGCACATCAGCCAGGCCATGGCCGGGCAATGGGTCACGGCCTATGCGCTTGGCTCGTTGCTGACGGCAATCCCGCTGGTGACCCTGACCCAGGGCTGGTATCGCCGGCGGGCCCTGTTGCTGGCGATCATCGGCTTTGTGCTGTTCAACGGGCTGACTGCCTTGTCGACGTCCAACAGCGTGACCTTGGTCCTGCGCTTTTTCACCGGCGCTGCCGCCGGGCTGGCCTGGGGCCTGATCGCTGGCCATGCCCGGCGCATGGTGCCGGTGGCACAGCAGGGCCGGGCCATGGCGTTGGCCATGCTCGGGCAGCCGATTGCCTTGTCGCTCGGGCTGCCGATTGCCACCTGGCTGGGCGCCGGGCTGGGCTGGCGTGCAACGTTTGTTGTGGTCACCGTGGTGGCGTTGCTGCTGGTGGTGTGGGTGCTGCGCTCGGTGCCGGAGTACCCGGGGCATGCCGCCGGCAACCGCCGGGCGGCCAAGCAGGTGCTGCGCACGCCGGGGGTGTTGCTCGTGCTGCTGGTGATCCTGAGCTGGATCCTTGGCCACAACATTCTCTACACCTACATTGTGCCGCTGCTGGCGGCGGCCGGCATGGCTGCCGACATTGGCCCGGTGCTGATGGTGTTTGGCCTTTCGGCTCTGGCCGGAATTGGCATGGTGGGGTTGCTGGTCGACCGGCATTTGCGCACGCTGGTCTTGCTCAGCCTGGTCGGTTTTGCCTTGGCCACACTGGCATTGGGGCAGGCGTCGTCGTGGTTGATGTACCTGAGCATCGCCCTGTGGGGCCTGACCTACGGTGGCGCACCCACCCTGCTGCAGACCGCCTGTGCCGATGCTGCGGGCGAGGGGGGAGATGTGGCGCAGTCGATGCTGGTGACCGTGTGGAACAGTGCTATCGCCCTGGGCGGGATCGTGGGGGGCGTGTTGCTCGCGGGGGGCGGGACCAAAGCCTTTGGCGCAGTGGTGTTGGTGTTGATCGCAGTGGCTTGGTCGCTGGCCTGGGCGGCGCGCAGAAGTGGCTTCGTGGCGGGGGCTCGCTAGCGTAGAATTGCGTTTTTCAGCAGAGGTCGACGCAGTGGAGTTGCAGCAGGGTTTTGTGCTGACCCGTCATTGGCATGACACGCCCGAAGGCACCTGCGTGGAGTTCTGGCTGGCAACTGATCATGGGCCACGGCAGCTTCGTCTGGCCCCACAGGTTTCGGTGGCATTCATCCCGCAGGTGCATGAGGCGCTTGCGCGGGTGTTGCTGGCCAACGAGCCCGGCGTCGAGCTGCGGCCACTGCGCCTGAAGGACTTCGACCAGCGCCCGGTGCTGGGGTTGTACTGCCGGCAGCACCGGCAACTGATGCAACTCGAGCAACGCCTTCGCACGGCGGGTATCGAGGTGTTCGAAGCGGATATCCGCCCACCCGAACGCTACCTGATGGAGCGCTTCATCACTGCCCCGGTACAGTTCACCGGCCAGCCCGATGCCCAGGGCGTGCTCTGCGATGCTCAGCTCAAGCCCTTGGCAGGTTATCGCCCGCCACTGCGCCTGGTGTCGCTGGACATCGAAACCAGCGAGCGCGGCGAGCTGTACAGCATTGCCCTTGAAGGCTGTGGCCAGCGCCAGGTGTACATGCTCGGCCCGGCCAATGGCACGGTCCACGGCCTCGATTTCGACCTGCACTACTGCGCCGACCGTGCTGCACTGCTGAGCTGCCTCAATCAGTGGATGGCCGAGCATGACCCGGACGCAATCATCGGCTGGAACCTGGTCCAGTTCGACCTGCGCCTGCTGCATGAACACGCCAAATCGCTGGAGGTACCGCTGGCGTTGGGGCGTAAGGGTGCACTGATGACGTTGCGTAGCCATGCCGGTGGTGGCCACGTATTTGCCGATGCCCCGGGGCGGCTGTTGATCGACGGCATCGAGGCGCTGCGCTCGGCAACCTGGAGCTTCCCGTCATTCAGCCTCGAGAGCGTTGCCCAGACGCTGCTCGGTGAAGGCAAAGCCATCGACACGCCGTACCAGCGCATGGACGAGATCAACCGGCGCTTCGCCGAGGACAAACCGGCCCTGGCGCGGTACAACCTCAAGGACTGTGAGCTGGTTACTCGCATCTTCGCCCACACCCGCCTGCTCGAGTTCCTCCTGGAGCGCTCGTCGGTCACTGGCCTGGCGGTAGACCGTAGCGGCGGATCGGTCGCCGCGTTTTGCCACTTGTACATGCCGCAGATGCACCGCATGGGCTTTGTCGCCCCCAACCTTGGCAGCCGCCCTGACGAAGCCAGCCCCGGTGGCTTCGTCATGGATTCGCGTCCAGGCCTGTACGACTCGGTGCTGGTGCTGGACTACAAGAGCCTGTACCCGTCGATCATTCGTACCTTCCTGATCGACCCGGTGGGCTTGGTGGAAGGCTTGCGTGTTCCCGATGACCAGCATTCGGTGGAAGGCTTCAGGGGTGGGCGCTTTTCGCGAAGCCAGCATTGCCTTCCGGCCATCGTCGAGCGTGTGTGGCAGGGCAGGGAGGCCGCCAAACGTGATGGTAACGCGGCATTGTCGCAGGCACTGAAGATCATCATGAACGCGTTCTACGGTGTGCTGGGCTCCAGCGGTTGCCGCTTCTTCGACCCCCGGTTAGCCTCATCCATCACCCTGCGTGGGCACCAGATCATGCGCCAGACCCGGGCGCTGATCGAGGCCCGCGGCTTTGACGTGATCTATGGCGATACCGACTCCACCTTCGTCTGGCTCAAGGGTGCCCTTCCCGAGGAAGACGCGGCGCGCATCGGCCGCGACCTGGTGGCCGAGGTCAATCAATGGTGGCAAGCACACCTGCACGAAACCATGAACCTGCAGAGTGCCCTCGAACTGCAGTTCGAAGTACATTACCGGCGCTTCCTGATGCCAACCATTCGCGGAACTGAAGAGGGCAGCAAGAAGCGCTATGCCGGCCTGGTCCAGCGGGCCGACGGTTCTGAAGAGATGGTTTACAAAGGCCTGGAGTCGGTACGCACCGACTGGTCGCCGCTGGCCCGGGCGTTTCAGCAGGCGCTCTATGGCCGTGTGTTTCGCGGCGAACCCTACCGCGATTATGTCCGCGAGTATGTGCGGTGTACGTTGGCGGGCGAGCAGGACGCACTGCTGGTATATCGCAAGCGCCTGCGCAGGCCGCTGGCCGACTACCAGCGCAACGTGCCGCCGCATGTGCGTGCCGCACGCCTTGCCGACGAGTACAACAAGCGCCTGGGGCGCCCCCTGCAGTACCAACGTGGCGGCTGGATCAGTTACGTGATTACCACCGCCGGCCCTGAGCCGCTGGAAAACCTGCAGGCACCGATCGACTACGACCACTACATCAGCCGGCAGCTACAACCGGTGGCAGATGCCATCCTGCCCTTTGTCGGCGATGATTTCGCTCGCCTTACCGACCAACAGTTGCTGCTGTTCTGAACGGGTGGTAGTCGGGTAGGCGTCAACCCGGCGCAACAGTCTTCAGACTCGCATCTCCATGCCATCAAGGAGGCAGAGATGCAGAACACTAGCAGTCAACTACCAGCTGCGGCCGATACCCTTGCCAGGGCGCAAGCCTGCCAGGACCAGTACATCGCGCAGCGGCTGCCGACCTGGATGATGCGGCTGAGCGTGGCAGAATTCACTCTCTTGACTGAGGCGCTGACGCAATTGCTGGCCTGCCGCGAAGGCCTGTCGGCAGCGCTGGCGCAGCTAAGCAACCTGGATGCATTCACACAGACCTTGCTGCAAGAAGCGCTTGGCGCTCACGGCGAACTCGACGCTGATCGGCTGTACTTCCGCCAGTGGTACACCTTCACCTCGCCCACCGTCAGTTATGTGACCAGCAGGCTCCCAGTCGTAGGCAGCGACTACTACGAACTCCCCTTGCTCGAGGCCGCTCTGGGCAACTTTACCGCAGACCAGCGGCGCGAGCAGCCGCGTGGCAACTGCCTGGTGGATGAGCACGGCGTAAAGCGCAGTGAACTGTCTGCACTGGCCTTCGCCAAAATGTGTCGAGGGCTGGACCTTGGGCAGAAGTACCAGGCGCATCTGGACGCTGTCCTGCAGCCCGAAGCCAGAGGGTTGCTGGCGCGAAGGGAACGTTACAGCATGCTGGTAGATGCTCTGCAAGCCAGGGCGCAAGATGTGTTGAGCGCAGGCCAGCTGCAGTGGGTGGTGGAGTTTTGCCTTCAGGGCACGCTGGGCAAGCTCGAAGGCGCACCTGTTCACATCCGGCAATTGAGGGTGTTCGGTTGCAGCTTGCAGCAGATCGTGGTGCTGGACGTGATCGATGAGGGCTTGCTGTACAACACCAGCAAGCTAGTGCTGGTGTATGTACCGGGTGACCCGCACGGCCCCTGGAGCGTGCGCAGCGACCTGGAAGATTATGCCCGCCGGGTGCTTGGCAACCGCCTGCGCGAAGAGGGCTATCGGCGGTTTTTCAACCGTTTCGTGCGCCGTCGCGATAGCCAGCGATTCTTCTCGGCCGTCAGCGAACGGCTCGATGACGTTAGCGACTGGGCAACCAGGGACCTGGATGAGCAAACCTGTGCGTATCGCTTGCCGCTGTTCGAACATATCGCTGACGACTGGGTCGCCCGGATCAAGGACGATGCTGCAATCATTGCCCCACCCGTGGCCATGCTTGATCGCGAGGTCCAGGCAGCGCATAACCGCCGTTTGCGCGCTGAAGGCTGGACCCTGGCGGGGATCGCAGGGTACTTCGTGCCCGGCATTGGCGCGGTGTTGCTGGGGGTGATGGCCTGGGAGCTGCTTGAGCAGACGTTTCAGGCTGTCGGGGACTGGCAGGACAACGAGCGCAATGCGGCGCTGGCGCGCCTGCTGAATGTAGGCAAAGGCCTGCTGGCTGTCGGGGCAACCGTCGCCGTGGTCGCCACGGTGCGTCGCGCCTGCATCGAGGTGGACAAGCTGGTGCCGGCGCAGTTGGCCAGCGGTGAAGAAAAACTGTGGAACGCAGACCTGGTGCCCTATCGCGGCGAAGCCCCGCCGGACGCGGCAGTGCTGGACAGGGAGGGGGTTCACCAGCTGGGCGAGCGTCGCTGGATCAGCATGGATGGGCACTGGTATGAGGTGAGTTGGCGCGACGCCGATGAACAGTGGCAACTGCTCCCTTATCAAGGGTATGCACCGCCGCTGCGTCACAACGGTGCCGGCGCGTGGCGGCTGTGGTGCGAGCAGCCCGCCGAGTGGGATGACACACGCCAGCTGTTTCGTCGTCTGGGCAGGCCATTGAGCGATCTCGATGACGCGCAGATCGATCAGTCGCTGGCCATCCATGGCCTTGATGACCAGCACTTGCGGGCATGGCATGTGTATGGCCGGGCGCCAGAAGCCGTGCTGGTGGACACCGTTTACCGCGTGCTCCTCGCCGGCCGCATCCGCACGTTGGTCAATCAGTTGCGTGAAGGCGTGGCCACCGCTGATGCGCAGTTGCTGGAGCGGGTGATTAATCTTCCTCAGGCCGCCGGCATGCAGGGTGCAGCACTGGCTGATGTGGCTTGGGCAGGGCGGCGAGAGCTGTTCCAGGAATTGTACGAAGAGCAGAATCCCGACACGCCGACGGGTCGCTCGCTACGCCGGGATTTTGCCAGCCTGCACCGCTTGGCGGCAGATGAGGTGCTGCGCGATGCCAGCGAGGATGACCTGCAGCAGCTTCGCGAGACCGGCCGCGTGCCCTTGTTCATGGCCGAGGCGGCAAGGTTGCAGGTTGCGCGGATCCGAATCGCGCGCGTGTATGAGGCGCTGAGCATTGATACACCGCAAAACCTCGACCTGGCGCGGGTGGTGCTGAATCTGTTGGCCCACGTGCGGGGTGCGCAGGGGCCTGGGTGGAGATTGTTTGACGGGGATGCCAGCGAGCCGTTGCTGACGATCGAGGGAACGGGGCAAACATTCGACCTGCTTCACCAGCATGGGGTGTTTCGCTTGCGCGATCCTGCGCGGCCTTCTGTCAGTCAGGCGGGCGAGCTGTTCGAGACCCTGGCTGCAGCCTATGACCACCCGTCTCAGGCGGCCATCGGCCAAGGCCATGCTTTCGTGCCCGCACTGCGCCAGGCGCTGGCGAATGTTGCAACCGGTCAAAGGCAGGCGGTGGTAAGTCTGCTCAGGCTGGAGCGGCCAAGCGGCTCGTTTTTCGCGCCGCAAAGGCTTGATGATGGCCGGATTGGCTACCCCCTTGCTGGCGGCCGGTTATGGGCCGCGCTGGGGCTGTCCAGACCGAGGGCGTCTCAGGCACGGCTTCGAGACCTGTACCCAGCCTTCAGTGATGAGCAGATCGGCCGCTGGCTGGCGCAAGACAACGCGCAAGCCAGGTTGCGTACGCTGGAACAGCAATTCGCACTGCTCAACACCCACCTGAACAGATGGGTACGCAATGCCTTTCCGACACCTGAGCTGGCCGCCCGGCGTGAGTTCAGAAAGGGCTTGACCGACTGCTGGCGCTTGCTTGTCCCCGAGCTTCAAGACAGTGCGGCTGTGCAGAGGGGGCGCTTCATGCTGACCCAGACCCGCAGCCGCTTGCAACAACTGCCAGTACTGCCGGCGCAGATAACTTTTCCGCACGTCTCAATCCTGGCCTTGCGCTCCATGCGCCTGGAGCGGATTCCGGATGAGTTCCTGAGGGCATTTCCCAACTTGCGCAACCTGGAAATCACCCATTGTCGGCTCAGGCGTTTGCCTTTGCCGATGATGCTTACCCAAAGGCTGGAGGTGCTCGATCTGTCGGGTAACCAGATCGTGCTTGACGAAAGCCAGGCACTGATTCTTGCGGCTTGTCGTTCGCTGGTATACCTGAACCTTTCGGACAACCCTCTGGGCAGGGCATTTTCCGTTTTCGCAATGACCGAACTACATGCGCTGCACCTGTCAGGCACCCAAATGCCCGAGTTGCCTTATGGGGTGCTCGAGGTGCCTGACCTGCAAACCCTTGACCTGAGTGACAACAGTATCTCTGCACTGCCCGATGGCTTTTACCGGTCGCAGCTATGGCGCGCAGGCAGAGTCGGGCTTTCTGGCAACCTGCTGGCGGCGACGCCTGAAGGGTTTTCGGCCTGGCACTGGCTTGAGGCAAGCCGGGTTCCCTACCGGCTGCGTTTTCTCGATGTATCGGCAGCTGAACGTCGCGATGAAATGGCCATGCTGTGGGTCCATCTTGAAGCCGACGAGCAATCGGCCGATTTCTTCAATACCCTGTCGGTGCTCACGGCCTCGGGAGCATTCAAGTTCTCTTCGACCGCGTGCGCGCTCGCATCCCGTGTGTTCGACATGTTCCAGGCGATGAACGAGGATGATGCACTCAAGCGTGAAGTGTTCGAACACGCCGCGGCGACCGACTGCCAGGATAACGCCACGGCCCGCTTCGCTGATCTGGAACTGCGGATGATGATATGGCGGGCGCAACGCGGCGGGGTTGCCCAGCAGCCTGAGCGGGCCTTGCTCTGTCTCGGTGGTCGGTTGTGGCGGTTGGCGTTGCTCGATCAGATTGCCGCAGAACACGCCCAACGGCAGGGGGCGGGCAATGAGTCGATCGAATTCGCCTTGGCATACCGGATCGCCTTGCGCAGGGCTTTGGATTTGCCTGGCCAGCCAGACGAAATGCTCTATCCAGGTATTGCTGCGCTAAGCAAGCAGGATATTCGTGTGGCCCGGGACATGGTCCTGGCGGCACAGACCCGGGAAGGCGTTGCACATTATCTGTCACGTCAGTGGTTCTGGCAGGATTACCTGCGCAAGCGCTTCCCCGTTCGCCTGCAAGTGCCGCATCACATGCACGACGAACTGGAGCGGCTGATGGCCCTGGGTGGCCGGGAGGAGGAAATCGCACGGTTGCAGATCAGCAATCAGCAACGGGAGCACGCAGTATTGCTGCAGTTGACGCTGGAAGCGCTGGACATGCATTCGCCGCGTCTTCTCCAGTAGCGGTTCAGACCTCGGGCAGGTGGGCGTTGCGCCAGTGGCTTTGCGCTATGCTCTGAGTGGCGGTGATGTTTGCGCAGATGTTGCCGGCCGGTTATGGAAATCGGAAGTTACCTTTGTGCCGAGCACGTCTGGGGCTGCTGGTTTAGTCTCCCGCGTCGGATCTTTCTCCATGATCTGTAGTCTTTGGTTTATCGAGAGAATAAGGAGATACGCATGCTCGTCCGGTCACTGACCCTCGCTACTTTGCTCGCTGTCACCGGCCCGCTGCTGGCGGCTGACAGTGACGCACCGCTGGCCAAGGAAGTGGGCAAGGCCAGGCCCTTGGTGGTCATTGCGCCTAGCAGCGCAGACCCAACCTTGCGCGGATTGAACAAGGCTCTGGAGGACCCGGCCACCCAGGCGGCCTTCAAGGAGCGCAACCTGGTGCTGTACAGCGTCGCCAACATGATGGGCAAGCGCGAGGACAAGAACCTCGAACAACAGACCACCATGGCCCTGATTCGTGAGCTGAAGCTGGGCGCGAGCAAGGGCACCAAGGTGATCCTGGTGGGCAAGGACGGTGAGCGGCACATGCTCAAGGACGACGACTCAGGCGAGGCCATCGACCCGCAGGTGATCCTCAAGGCGGTGGATGAACTGCCCGCAAGCGAAAAGGCCGTGGCTGCACCTGAACCGGTAGCGGCGGCACCGGAAACCAAGGCCAAGGCCAAGGACAGCAAGCCAGCCAAGCCAGCCAAGCCGGCTGCGCCGCCAAAGCCGCTGGAAGACTGAACACCTGCATTGGCTGGCCGTGCGACCGGGCGTGTGTAGCGGTGGGGGGCAGCAGTGTATCGACGGTGCTGGGGTTGTGTGCCGAATTGCAGGTGGTGGCTCGGCTTTCAGTTGAGCTCGATTCGCGCGCACAGCCCGCCACTGTCGCGGTTGCTCAGGATCAGCCGACCACCCATGGCCTGGATCAGCTGGTGGGCAATGGCCAGCCCCAGCCCGGTGCCGCCGGTGCTGCGATTGCGTGAGCCCTCCACTCTGTAGAATGGCTTGAGCACTTCGTCCAGCTCGTCAGCGGGTATTCCAGGCCCATCGTCGAGCACGCGGATCACGGTCATGCCGCCCTCGCGGCACACCTCCAGCTCGGCAGCGCCGGCAAACTTGAGGGCGTTGTCCACAAGGTTCACCAGCACTCGGCGCAGGGCGTGCGGGCGGGTTTCCAGCAGGCTGCGCGTGCTGCCGTTACGCTGCACCTGGGCGCCACTGTCCTGATAGTCGAACACTAGGCTGTCGAGGAAGGCATCAAGGTCAATTCTGCACGCGGCTTCAGTGCTGGTATCCATGCTGCGGGCGTATGCTACGCCTTCGCGCACCAGGTGCTCCATCTCGCCCAGGTCGCTCCACAATTTGTCCTTTTCGACCCCGTCGTCCATCACTTCGACACGCAGCTTCATGCGTGTGATCGGTGTTTGCAGGTCGTGAGAGATGGCCGCCAGCAGCTGCATGCGTTCCTTCAGGTGGGCGCTGATACGCGCCTGCAGGGCGTTGAAGGCCGCCGCGGCGTAGCGCACCTCGCGCGGGCCGCTTTCATCCAGCTGTACGCCGGGTTTGTCCGGATCGAGGTTGTCCACGGCGCGGGCCAGGCGAGTCAAAGGGCCAATGGCCAGGTGCACGGCCAACCAGGTGCACAGCAACAAGACTGCCAGCTGGATCAGCAGCACCATGGGCAGCCAGCGGGCCACCGGGACCGCCGATGGGGTGACGTCGATGGTCAGCGGCGCGCCGTCGGCAAGGCTCAGGTGGGCCTGGAAGTGGGCATTCGGGCCGGGGATGTCCTGGAAGGTCAGGCGGTAGTCGCTGCCGATGGCCTTGACGATCGACTCGGCGGCCATGGGCGGGTCGCTGCCGGGCATCGCCTCGCCGGCCAGGCCTTGGTCGAGACGGTAGCGGTAGGTATGCCGTTCCAGGCGCGGCAGCCAGGCCGCACGTTCGGCTGCAGGCAGGCGATCGAGGATGGCCACTGACGTGGCCACGTCCTGTTCCAGGTTGCTGAGCATCATCGAGCGGCTGCTGATGTAGCGCTCGTAGGCCTGCAGCCCAAACGACAAGCCGTAGGCCAGGATCAGGCCGGTCAAGAAGATCAGCCCCAGGCGCGAGGCCAGGGTACGAGGCCACTTCATGACGGCGACTCGAGCAGTTGCACCGGCAGCGAGAACACATAGCCTTCGCTGCGCACGGTTTTGATGCAGCTGGGTTCGCGGGCGTCGTCGCCCAGGCGCTGGCGCAGGCGGCTGACCAGCAGGTCGATGGAGCGGTCGAAAAGGTCGGCTTCGCGGCCCTGGGTCAGGTTGAGCAGTTGTTCGCGGCTGAGCACCCGCTGTGGGTGGTCCAGAAACACCCGCAACAGGCGGTACTCGGCGCCACTCAGGGCCACCAGGGTGCCTTCGTTGTCGAGCAGGTGGCGGGCGGTGGTGTCCAGCCGCCATTGGCCGAAGCGCAGCAGGCGGCTGCTTTCGCTGATGGTGAGGTTGGGTGGCAGCATGCGCGTGCGGCGCAGCACGGCATTGATACGGGCAAGCAGTTCGCGGGCAGAAAACGGCTTGGTCAGGTAATCGTCGGCGCCCATTTCAAGGCCGATGATGCGGTCGGTTTCATCGTTGCGGGCCGTCAGCATCAACACGGGCGTATTGCGGTGTTTGCCGGCGCGCAGTTCGCGGCACAGCAGCAGGCCATCGTCGCCGGGCATCATGATGTCGAGAACGATCAGGTCGACGCTGCTGGCTCCAAGGAAGGCCCGCATCTGCCTGCCGTCGGCGACGATGCTGGTGCGCAGGCCGTTCTTCTTAAGGTAGTTGCCGACCAGTTCGCGGATCTCGCGGTCGTCGTCGACGATCAGGATGTGATCGACGTGTTCCATGCGCAGCGTTCCTGTTGGAGTGGGTTTGGCGCAGTGTACCCGGCCCTTTTGCGCTTGCCTGCGGGGGTTTGTATTGCAGTGTATCTGGCAGGTGTATAGAACTGTAGCGGGGGCGGGTGAAGCGGCTCGGGTCAAAGCAGCACAGCACTGGGAGTTGACCGCTTGGCCGATAAAAGCCGGGTTCTGCTCCGGCTCGGAGCCTGGTTGCAGAACAAAGCGTACAATGTCGTTTCGGGTAACTGTATTTCAGTGGCTCATCACCGAGTAGCCTGCATGTACCAGACACACCCCGGAACACCCCAAAGAGCCCACGAACGCCTTTGCGAGCAAATCGAGACGTTTCTCCAGCGTGGCGGCCAGATCCAGCACGTAGCCATCGGTGTCACCGGTTCCCCTTATGGCGTAGCTAAAGTCCAGTGGCACAAGGAGCGTGCAGCCAAGCCTTGATGGCCTGCCTTTGCGCCTGAACCCACCACCCTTCAGGCGCTTCAATACCCATTCTTGAAGGGGCACGCCCGTGAGCGAAGAGCCGAGCGATTGTGTAATCGCCGTTTGCATAGGTATTTCTGAGCAACAAGTGGCCCACTACCGGCGGGAGAGCTTTCTGCTGGGGGACGGCTCATGGCTCGTGCATTTCGCTTTCATCATGCCCAAAGCGCTTCGTCATCAACTCACAGGCAGTTTTACACTCTTGTTGAAGGCCTCTCGAGCGCCTGGCGATACCCGACAGGCAGACGAGGTAGGACCGTGAGGAAGGTTCAATACAGGCACTGTACGTAAAGAAGGTTGTTGTTATTTATGCTCATAAATAGATTGTGTCCAGTGGTCTGATACCTGTCTTTTATTTTCAGGCAGGGCGCATACTCATTAAGCTCAGATTATCTGGGCTTATGAGAGGTGCTTATGTACGGTAAAAACCAGGCAGGGCAGGGCTCATCGGAGAGTGATCCGGAAATAGATCAGGATCGCCAAGGTTTGGGCAATGATCGTCTTGTTCAGCCTACAACTGATGATCGGAATAATTACATCGATCCTGAACCTGTTGCTGAGGCCGGGCCAGAGCCTGCAGACAAGCTTTTGGCCTCGAACGCACCGAAATTCAGCCGCCATTCTGACGGCCCGGATACCCCGTGGAGACGCGCTTGGCTGCACTAGCCCTGCGCTGACAGATCGCATGACAAACCATGCTTTTACCAGCGCTCCACTTCTCGAAGAAAATGATGATGAGCCATTGTAAGCAGGTGGCTTTATCGAGGTTTTTATGAAAGACAAGCAAACTGTTCAACGCGGTAGTTGCTCGGATGAGGGCGACAATAAATCCACTCAGCGTTCCAGCAAGGGTGAAAACAGAGGGCCGCTTACAGAGCGTGCGTCGAGGGCTGAGTTGTACAGTCGTCACGATAAAGTTGAACCGGCGAGTGACAACAAACGTTAGTTTCTAAAAACTTGAAGCTATTGTATCCGTTTGTACAGCCGGGGCGCCCTTCGTGGGCGCCTTCTTTTTTATAACGACCTGCTCGCGCAGGGTTTTCCAGGATTCTACGAGGTTTCGCTGACAGGAATGCAGCTACAGAAGGACGCACATCCCGGCGTTGAGTGACACAGACGGGATACTTGGCAGGCGTCAAATGGCTCTTGACCGGGGAACAACACGCCCCACTGCCAAACGTTACACAGGAGAGATGCCATGAATTTCAAGACTGTCGCCAGCGCCAGCCTGTTCGCCGTGCTCAGCTTTGGTGCCATTGCCGCCCAGGCCACCACCACACCCATGGGCGCTGCCGGCGCCATGCAGTACCGCTACGGTGAGCATCTGGATGTGAAGAAAGTGCTGTCGGTACAGGACGAGCAGAGCAACGCCTGCGGCCTGGTGAACACCCGCATGGACTACCTCGACTCCAAGGGCCAGCAGCAGAGCGTGCAGTACCGCACCTACGCCACTGGCGGTTGCCATGACAACTGATCGCCGCCTGATGCTGAAAGCGGGAGGCATAGCCCTGGCGCTGACGGGGCTGGGGTTGGCCGGACACCTGATGGCCCGTGACCGCTACGGCGCCATGCCGTCGCTGTCGGGGGCCAGCCAGTGGCTCAACTCGACCCCGCTGGATGGGCCGGCGCTTAAGGGCAAGGTGGTGCTGGTGGACTTCTGGACCTGGGACTGCATCAACTGCCAGCGCAGCCTGCCTCATGTGAACGACTGGGCGCGGCGTTATGCCGATCAGGGGCTGGTGGTGGTGGGCGTGCATACGCCGGAGTACGCCTACGAACATGACCTGGGCACCCTGCGAAACAAGGTGGCCGGGCTGGGTATCGGTTATCCGGTGGCGGTGGATAATGACTACAAGGTGTGGAATGCCTGGGGCAACCAGTTCTGGCCGGCCCATTACTTTGTCGACCGTAAAGGACAGGTGCGCCATGTGCACTTTGGCGAAGGCGATTATGGCGGGCAGGAACAGCTGATACAGGCACTGCTGTATGAGAAAGGTGATTAGGCTGTGCCGGCCTCTTCGCCGGCATGCCCGCTCCTACAACGACAGTGCAATCAGCGAAGTATGCGCACTCTCTGTGGGTGCGGGCGTGCCCGCGAAGAAGCCAACACTTGCCTATCAGGTGAAACTGGCAAAGTGCGCCTGCATCCGCGCCGCATCCGCCTGGCGCCCGCTGAACAGCTCGAACGCCTTTACCGCCTGGAACACCGCCATATTGCTGCCATCCAGCGTGCGGCAACCCAGTGCCCGAGCCGCGCGCAGAAGTTCGGTTTCCAGCGGGAAGTAGATGATTTCCGCCACCCACAGGCCCGCATGCAGCAGCTCGACCGGTAGCGGTGTGCCCGGTAGCTTGGCCATGCCCACCGGCGTGGTGTTGACCAGCCCGTCTGCCTCGGCCAGCGCCGCGGCCAGGTCGGTGCCGAGTACTGCGCGGCCCGTGCCGAAATGCTCATTCAGGTTGTCTACCAGCGCTTGCGCGCGGGCCGCATCCACTTCGAACAGCACCAGTTGCTCGACCCCTTCAATCAGCAGGGCGTGGGCCACGGCCGACCCGGCGCCACCGGCACCCATCTGCACCACCTGGCGCCGGGCCACATCAGGCAGGCCGCGGCGCAAGCCTTCGGCAAAACCCAGGCAGTCTGTGTTATGGCCGACGCGCTTGCCGTCCTTGAGCACCACGGTATTCACCGCGCCGATGCCACGGGCTTCATCCGACAGTTCGTCGAGCAGCGGCAGGATCGACTGCTTGAACGGGTAGGTGATGTTAAGCCCGGTAAAGCCTGTGTGCTGCGCGGCGTCGAGCAGCCCGGGCAGGGCGCTGTCCTCCAGTTGCAACTGGTCAGCATCAATCAGCCGATACAGGTAGCGTAGGGCCTGGGCGTCACCTTCGTGTTCGTGCAGGGCAGGGGTGCGCGACAGCTGGATGCCGCGGCCGATCAAGCCGGCAAGGATGGCGTGCTGGCTCATGCCGTGCGCTCCTGGAACATTTCGGCGAAGTGGCTGAGGGCCATGCGGTAGCCATGGCTGCCCAGCCCGCAAATCACCCCGACGGCGATGGACGATACAAATGACAGATGGCGGAACGGCTCGCGCTTGTGCACGTTCGACAGGTGTACTTCGATGACCGGCAGTTCACTGGCCACCAAGGCGTCGCGGATGGCCACCGAGGTGTGGGTCCAGGCGCCGGGGTTGATCACGATACCGGCGCAGCGGCCGCGGGCGGCGTGGATCCAGTCGATCAGTTCACCTTCGTGGTTGGTTTGGCGGAATTCGATTTCCAGGCCGTGGCCATGGGCAGTGTCGGCACAGCTTTGGGCCAGGTCAGCCAGGGTTTCGTGGCCATATTGAGCAGGCTCGCGGGTACCCAGCATGTTCAGGTTAGGGCCGTTGAGCACGAGAATAAGGGGGTTCATGACGAGCATCGCTTTGTTGTTGTTGGATGCACCTAGTTTTGTACCGCCTGGTTAGTTTAGTCAATTGGACTAAAACGCCGCACCGGGAAAGTGGGCGATTATCGAACTGTTGAGGTGTGCAGGCCCCCTCCTACGGGGGATTTGGCTTTCTGCGCCTGCATTACAAAATTGTAATTTTCCTGCCACCGCCCCGATAAGCACGGCTTCCTACAGTCCTTCGCCTAAACGCGTCGACGAGGATTTGTTCGTGCCCATCCCCCGCAAGACCGCTTTGCTCTGCCTGTTGCTGGCCAGTGTCACCAGTGCCCAGGCCAGTCAGAGCCTGAGCCTGCCCCAGGCGCTTGCCGCCGCCTTTGCTCAAAACCCAGAGCTGGCCGCAGCCGGCCGGGAAATCGGCATTGCCGACGGCGAGCGGCGCCAGGCCGGGTTGATCCCCAACCCAGAGCTCGCCTGGGAGGTCGAGGACACTCGCCGCGATACCAGCACCACCACCGTCACCCTCAGCCAGCCGTTGGAACTGGGCGGCAAGCGCGGCGCACGTATTGCTGTGGCTGGCACCGGCCAGGCCATTGCCCAGCTTGGCCTGGAGCGCCAGCGCAATGGCCTGCGTGCCGATGTGGTGCAGGCCTTCCACGCCGCATTGCGCGCGCAGACAGCACTGGAGCTGGCGCAGCAGTCGCAGGCATTGACCGAGCGCGGGCTGCGCGTGGTACAGGGGCGGGTGACCGCTGGCCAGTCATCCCCCGTGGAGGCCACCCGCGCCCAGGTGCAACTGGCCCAGGCCCAGGCTGAAGTACGACGCGCGCAGACCCAGCGCGGCGTGGCTTATCAGGCGCTGGCACGCCTGACCGGTAGCCCCTTGGCAAGCTTCGATCAGTTGCAGGCTGCCAACCTTTCGCCTGGCGTCGCGCCCAGCGCCGATGCCTTGCTCGACCGGGTCGAACACACCGCCGAATGGCGTCTGGCTGCTGCACAGGTCGAGCGCGGCGAAGCGTCCCTGGGGTCGGAAAAGGCTCAGCGTATTCCCAACCTCACTGTCAGCCTCGGTAGCCAGTACAGCCGCGAGGACCGCGAGCGGGTGAATGTAGTGGGCCTGTCCATGCCATTGCCGCTGTTCGACCGCAACCAGGGCAACGTGCTGGCGGCTGCACGCCGTGCCGACCAGGCGCGTGACCTGCGTAACGCCGTGGAACTGCGCCTGCGCAGTGAAACCCGCAGCGCAGTCAGCCAGTGGCACACGGCGATGCAGGAGGTGGACGCCTACGACCGCACCATCCTGCCTTCGGCGCAGCAGGCCGTGGACACCGCCACCCGTGGTTTCGAAATGGGCAAGTTCGCGTTCCTCGATGTACTCGACGCTCAGCGCACGCTGATCGAGGCCCGCGGGTTGTACCTCGAGGCGCTGGCTTCGGCGACCGACGCACGGGCGCAGGTCGAGCGGATTTATGGCGACCTCGATGACCTGAGCACCCCCTTGAACAGCAGGAGCAAGCATGACTAACCCACGCAAGATAGCCCTTCTGGTCGCCGCCATGGCCGCGCTCGGCCTGGGTGGCCTGGCCTGGACCGGCAACCTGGGCCAGGCGTCGAATGCCCAGGCCCGCCACGACGACCATGGCGAAGACAGCCACGGCCATGGTGCCGAGAAGGCCAATGAAGGCCATGCAGAGGAAGGGCACGGCGAAGAAGAGGGCCAATTGCACCTGTCCATCGCCCAGATCGAGGCGGCCGGTGTGCAGTTGGCTGCCGCCGGCCCTCGTGAGTTGGGTACCGCCTTCAGCTTCCCGGGGGAAATCCGCTTCGACGAGGACCGCACTGCCCACGTGGTGCCGCGTGTACCCGGTGTGGTCGAGGCGGTGCAAGCCGAACTGGGCCAGGCGGTCAAGCGCGGCCAGGTATTGGCGGTGATTGCCAGCCAGCAGATTTCTGACCTGCGCAGCGAGCAGCAGGCAGCCCAGCGCCGTCTGGAGCTGGCGCGCCTGACCTTCCAGCGCGAACAGCAGTTATGGCAGGAGCGTATCAGTGCCGAGCAAGATTACCTGCAAGCGCGGCAGGTGTTACAGGAGGCCGAAATCGCCTTGGCCAACGCCCGGCAAAAGGTCGCCGCAGTAGGCCCGGCGGGCGCTGGCAACCGCTATGAATTGCGCGCGCCATTCGATGCGGTGGTGGTGGAAAAGCATCTGAGCGTGGGCGAGGTGGTCGACGCGACCAGCAACGCCTTCACCTTGTCTGACCTGAGCCGGGTCTGGGCCACCTTCGCCGTGGCGCCGCGTGATCTGGACAAGGTGGTGACCGGCCGCAATGTCACGGTCAGCGCACCAGACCTGGGCGCCCAGGTTGAGGGCAAGGTCAACTATGTCGGCAGCCTGCTCGGCGAGCAGAACCGCGCCGCCACGGTCCGCGCCACCCTGGCAAACCCCAACGGCGCATGGCGCCCCGGGCTGTTCGTCAATATCGCGGTCAGCGTCGAGCGCTTCAATGCCGCCGTGGTGGTGCCGGAAAGCGCCCTGCAAACCTGGGAAGAATAGACCGTTGTGTTTGCCCGCACCGAGGAAGGCTTCGAGGCCCGCCCGGTAAAGGCCGGCCGCCGCGACGCCGGCCAGGTGGAAATTATCAGCGGCCTGGCCGCCGGCACCCAGGTAGCCACCGCCGGCAGCTTTGTCCTCAAGTCGGAACTGGGCAAGGGCTCGGCCGAGCACAGCCATTGATCACGGGGACACCTGCATGTTCGAACGCCTGATCCAATTTGCCATCGAGCAGCGCCTGGTGGTGATGCTGGCCGTGGTCCTGATGGCCGCGGTGGGTATCCACAGCTACCAGAAACTGCCGATCGACGCTGTACCGGACATTACCAACGTCCAGGTACAGATCAATACCGCTGCACCCGGTTACTCGCCGCTGGAGACCGAGCAGCGCATCACCTTCTCCATCGAGACCGCCATGGCCGGCCTGCCTGGGTTGAAGCAAACCCGCTCGCTGTCGCGTTCGGGCCTGTCGCAGGTCACGGTGATTTTCGATGATGGCACCGACCTGTTCTTCGCCCGTCAGCTGGTCAACGAGCGCCTGCAAGTGGCCCGCGAGCAACTGCCCGAAGGGATAGAAGCGGGCATGGGGCCGATTTCCACCGGGTTGGGTGAAATCTTCCTGTGGACCGTGGAGGCCGAACAGGGCGCTCTCAAAGAGGATGGCACCCCGTACACCCCGACAGACCTGCGGGTGATCCAGGACTGGATCATCAAGCCGCAGCTGCGCAATGTGCCGGGGGTGGCCGAGGTAAACAGTATCGGCGGCCATGCCAAGCAGTACCTGATTGCACCGGAGCCCAAGCGGCTGGCAGCCTACAAGCTCACCCTCAACGACCTGATCGCGGCCTTGGAGCGCAACAATGCCAACGTTGGCGCCGGTTACATCGAGCGCAATGGCGAGCAGTTGCTGATCCGGGCACCGGGCCAGGTGGCCTCGGCCGAAGACATCGCCAACATCGTCATCGCCAGCGTCGATGGCACGCCGATCCGCGTCAGCCATGTTGCCGAGGTTGGCCTGGGCCTAGAACTGCGCTCGGGTGCAGCCACCGAAAACGGCCGGGAAGTGGTGCTGGGTACGGTGTTCATGCTGATTGGAGAGAACAGCCGCACGGTATCCCAGGCCGTTGCCGCCAAACTGGTCGAGATCAACCGCAACCTGCCCAAGGGTGTGGTGGCAGTGACCGTGTACGACCGCACAAACCTGGTGGAAAAAGCCATCGCCACGGTGAAGAAGAACCTGGTCGAAGGCGCCATTCTGGTCATCGCTGTGCTGTTCCTGTTCCTGGGCAACATCCGCGCCGCACTGATCACCGCCATGGTCATTCCGCTGTCGATGCTGTTCACCTTCACTGGCATGTTCAGCAACAAGGTCAGCGCCAACCTGATGAGCCTGGGAGCACTGGACTTCGGCATCATCGTCGACGGCGCAGTCGTGATCGTGGAAAACGCCATCCGCCGCCTGGCCCATGCCCAGCAACGCCATGGCCGCATGCTGACGCGCAGCGAGCGCTTCCATGAAGTGTTCGCTGCCGCCCGCGAGGCGCGCCGGCCACTGATCTACGGGCAGTTGATCATCATGGTGGTGTACCTGCCGATCTTTGCCCTGACCGGGGTCGAGGGCAAGATGTTCCACCCCATGGCCTTTACCGTGGTCATGGCCCTGCTCAGCGCCATGATCCTGTCGGTCACGTTCGTGCCGGCAGCCATCGCCCTGTTCGTCACCGGCAAGGTCAAGGAAGAGGAAGGCCTGGTGATGCGCACGGCGCGTCAGCGCTATGCCCCGGTGCTGGCCTGGGTGCTGGGGCGACGCAAGTTGGCGTTTGCCGTCGCGGCCACTCTGGTGGTGCTGTCCGGGGTCATGGCCAGCCGCATGGGCAGCGAGTTCATCCCCAGCCTCAGCGAGGGCGACTTTGCCTTGCAGGCCCTGCGTGTGCCGGGCACCAGCCTGTCGCAGTCGGTAGACATGCAGCAGCGCCTGGAGCAGGCGATCATCGCCCAGGTGCCGGAAGTGGAGCGGGTGTTCGCCCGTACCGGTACCGCCGAGATCGCCTCCGACCCGATGCCACCGAACATCTCCGACGCCTATGTGATGTTGCGCCCGCGCGAGCAGTGGGTAGACCCTGGCAAGCCGCGTGACGAACTGATCGCCGAGGTACAACGTGCTGCCGCCAGCGTACCGGGCAGCAACTACGAGCTGTCGCAGCCGATCCAGTTGCGTTTCAACGAGCTGATTTCCGGGGTGCGCAGCGATGTGGCGGTGAAGTTGTTCGGTGATGACATGGATGTGCTCAACCGCACCGCCACACAGATCGCCAGCAGCCTGCAGGGGGTAGCGGGTGCGTCCGAGGTCAAGGTCGAGCAGACCACCGGCCTGCCGGTGCTGACCATCGACATCGACCGCGACAAGGCGGCCCGCCATGGCCTGAACGTGGGTGACGTGCAGGACGCCATCGCAATTGCTGTGGGTGGCCGCACGGCAGGCACGCTGTATGAAGGCGACCGGCGCTTCGACATGGTGGTGCGCCTGCCCGAAACCTTGCGCACCGATGTGGACGGGCTGTCCAGCCTGCTGATTCCGGTACCGGCCAGTGCCGCTGCGGGCGCTGCGCAAATCGGCTTCATCCCGCTGTCCCAAGTGGCCAGTTTGAACCTGCAACTGGGGCCTAACC
This sequence comes from Pseudomonas sp. PvP089, assembly GCF_017875165.1. Taxonomy (NCBI): domain Bacteria; kingdom Pseudomonadati; phylum Pseudomonadota; class Gammaproteobacteria; order Pseudomonadales; family Pseudomonadaceae; genus Pseudomonas; species Pseudomonas sp. PvP089. Next base: position 4,193,165 of record NZ_JAGGME010000001.1, on the reverse strand, counting down.
AGGTCAGCCGCGAGGATGGCAAGCGGGTGGTGGTGGTCAGTGCCAACGTACGTGGGCGTGACCTGGGCTCGTTTGTGGCGGATGCCGAACAGGCCCTGATCCGGCAGGTGCAGATTCCGCCGGGTTACTGGACGCGCTGGGGGGGCCAGTTCGAACAGTTGCAATCGGCAACCGAGCGCCTGCAGGTGGTGGTGCCGGTGGCTTTGCTACTGGTCATGGCGCTGCTGCTGATGATGTTCAACAACCTCAGGGATGGCTTGCTGGTGTTCACCGGCATTCCGTTTGCCCTGACCGGCGGGGTGCTGGCGCTGTGGTTGCGGGACATCCCGTTGTCCATTTCAGCTGGCGTAGGGTTCATTGCCTTGTCGGGAGTGGCGGTGCTCAACGGGCTGGTGATGATCGCCTTTATCCGTGCCCTGCGCGAAGAGGGGCGGCCATTGCGGGCGGCGGTTGAAGAGGGCGCGTTGACGCGGTTGCGCCCGGTGCTGATGACCGCGCTGGTGGCTTCGCTGGGGTTCATTCCGATGGCCCTGGCTACGGGGACCGGGGCTGAGGTGCAGCGGCCGTTGGCGACGGTGGTGATTGGCGGGATCCTGTCTTCTACTGCACTGACATTGCTGGTGCTGCCGGCTTTGTATCAGTGGGCGTATCGGCGCGAAGAGCAGCAGGAGGGGTGAGATTCTGGGGCCGCTTTGCGGCCCATCGCGGCACAAGGCCGCTCCTACAGGGACCGCGTCATCTTCCGGCTGACACGGTCCCTGTAGGAGCGGCCTTGTGCCGCGATGGGCTGCAAAGCAGCCCCAATAATCTCAGACGGTACGACGGACTCCAGGCCGTACAGCATCCGATCCCACCTCATCATGCAATGAAATCCGCGAAGTCTCCGGCAACGCCAACCCCCCCACCAACGCTACCAGCGCAATCACCACCAGGTAAAACGCTGGTGCCAGGCTGCTGCCGGTCTGCCCGATCAGCCAGGTCGCCACCAGCGGCGCGGTGCCGCCAAACAGGGTATAGGCCACGTTGTAGGTAATCGCCGAAGCGGTATAGCGGGTGCGGGTGGGGAAGCTCTCCGACAGCAATGCTGCGGTCACCACACCACTGCACAAGGCCCCCACCGCCAGCAGGATCACCCCCAGCAGCGCACCGGACATCGAGCCCGAACTGGCCAGCCAGTACGCCGGGAACACGCACAGCATCACCCACAGGCAGGTAAAGCCAATGGTCTTGCGCCGCCCCACGCGGTCCGAGAACGCCCCGGCCAGCGGGCAGCCGACGGCGGCGAACAGCAGCGCCACGGTGGTCACCAGCAGTGACTGCGCGCGGGTCAGGTTGCCCACCAGTTGCAGGTACGTGGCGAAGTAGGTGGTGAACATATAGAACGACAGGGCAGTCAGCGAGATGAAGGCCCCCAGGTTGCGAATGACCCGGCCATGGTGACGCAGGGTGTCTTTGAGCGGTGAATGCTCATGTTCCTTGCCCTGGGCGACGGCTTCGCGGAATGCCGGGGTTTCTTCCATACGCCAGCGCAGGTACAGGCCGACCAGCCCCAGCGGTGCGGCAACCAGGAAGGGAACGCGCCAGCCCCAGGCACCCATCGCTTCGGCCGACAGGCTGGCTTCCAGCCCATAGGCGATCACGGCGGCGCAGGCGAAGGCGGAAAAAGTCGAGACCGGCACGAAGCTGCCGTAGAAGGCACGCCTGTCATTGGGTGCATGCTCCATCAAGTAGGCGCAGGCCCCCGCGTATTCGCCACCGGCAGAAAAGCCCTGCAGGCAGCGCGCCAGGGTAAGCAGCACTGGGGCTGCCAGACCGATGCTGGCGTAGGTCGGCAGCAGGCCGATCAGGGTGGTTGAGCCTGCCATCAAGAGGATGGTCAGCGACAGGATGCGCTTGCGTCCCAGGCGGTCGCCCAGCGCGCCAAACACGATCCCGCCCAGCGGGCGAAGGGCAAAGGCCACGGCAAACACCGCGAACGTCTTGAGCAACGCCGCGCTGGGGTCTTCACTGGCAAAGAACTGGCTGGCGATCAGGGTGGCGAGAAAGCCATACACGGCGAAGTCGAACCATTCGACGAAATTGCCGATGGCCGAGGCGGCGATCACCCTGCGCAGGGTGGCGGGGGATACCTCATGAGGTGCGGACATGCGGGTGCTCTCCGGTTCCATTGGCAGCCATGATGAAAAGTGGCGCGGTCGGGCCGCGCCATCATTATTGTGCTTGCCAGTAGATAACCGGGCGCTGGACGATGCTTTGTCGAGTGCGACCTCGGGATACCTGATTTAACCGCCATTGCGGTTAACAGCCAACCTGCCAGAGCAATGAATACGGCAACCTGGCTTGCGTCAGAAGCGCATGTCCAGCGCCAGCTCGAAGGTGCGTGGCGGCCCCATGTAGTACTGGCTGTTATAGGCCTGCTTGGCATACACCTCATCGGTGAGGTTGCGCACCCGCCCGGTCAGCGTGGTGTGTTCATCCAGCCGGTAGCGGGCGAAAGCGCCGAACAGGGTGTAGGCCGGGGCCTTCAGGCTGTTGGCGTTGTCGGCATACACCGAGCCCACGTAGCGCCCATCGGCGCCCACCGACCATGCCGGCGACAGGCTGTAGGTCAGCCACAGGTTGGCGACATTGGCCGGCACGTTGGTCGGCGCATTGCCCTTGCGTGAAACCGATTTGCCGTTGACTGCCTCGTTGAACTCATCGTACCGCGCATCGACATAGGCATAGTTGGCCTCAGCCAGCAGTTTCGGCGTTACCTGCAGGCGCCCGGACAGTTCGACACCACGTGAGGTCTGCTGCCCGGCCTGGACCGTGAGGTTTGCGTCGTTCGAATCGCGCACGGCAAAGTCCTTGCGCACGATCTGGTACAGCGCCAGCGTGGCCGCACCGCGACCATCGAGGAAGTCGAACTTGCTGCCCACTTCCCACTGCTCGCCCTTGGACAGGTCGAACAGCCCGACGTTGGAATAGGTCGCTGCCGCCAGCGAGCCGGCGGGCAGGTCGGCGGAGGTGCTGTACTGCGCATACAGGCTGGCCGAAGGCGTCAGCGCATAGGTCAGGCCGATGCGCCCGGACAGCGGTTCCCAGCGGCGTTCGAAATAGGCCGGCGAGGTGGGAGAGACTGCGCCGTAGTTGGTGACCTCCATGTCCAGGTAGTCGTAGCGCAGGGCGGTCAGCAGGGCCAGGCGCTCGGTCAGCTGCAAGCGGTTTTCGGCAAACACGGCGCGGTTGATGACCTCGTGGTGACGTTGCTTGGTCAGGCCGGCATTCACCCCGGGGATGTCATCGAAGCTGCCGGGGTTGAAGTGGTCGGCATCGACCACGTCACTCCAGCTGCCGGAGGTGGGGTAGAGGGTCTGGCGCATGCGCGAGTACTCCAGCCCCAGCGACCACTGGCTGGTCAGGCCCAGCAGCTGGTTGTCATGGCGCAGTTCGATGCGGTCGCCCAGCAGGTTCTGGTCGTGGCGCTGCAGGTAGGGGCTGCTGCGCTGCACCTTGCCATCGCGGGTGTAGGCGTAGCGTTCGAGGTTGCGGTAATCGCGCTGGGCATTGTAGTGGTACAGCGTGTTCTGCACGCTGGTGCTGTCGCTGATCTGGTAGTCGAGGATCGAACGCAGCCAGCGCACCCGCTGCTCATAGCGGCCGTCAGCGACGTTGTAGTTTTCGAAGCGGCGGCTGTTGTCGATCTTCATCGTGCTGCGCCCGGGCAGAATCGGTGAGCCCCAGTAGGGGCTTTGTTCGCGGTCTTCCTGGTACTCGACCGCCAGGGTGTGCGTGAGGTTGGGGGCCAGGTCGCTGAGCAGCGAAAAGGCCAGGCTGTCGGTATCCCGTTCGTTGCGGTCGACGTAGCCGTTGCCATGCCCGCGGCTGAAGTCCAGGCGCATGAAATGGCGGGCATCGGCGGGGTTGCTGGCCAGCGCCTGGTTGATACCGAACGCCACCTCGCTGTCGTCGAAACTGCCATAGCGGATACGCCCATCGATTGTCTGTTGGTCGCGGCTGGCGAGCTTGGTGATGTAGTTGATCGAGCCGCCCACCGCACCCGCGCCGTGCAGGAACGAAGACGGCCCACCAATCAGCTCGACACGGTCGAGAACCCAGGCGTCCACTGGGCGGGTGGCGCTGCTGTAGCCCAGGTTGATGCCGTTGTACAACTGGGTGACCTGGTTCTGGGTAAAGCCGCGGTAGGCAACGAAGCCGCCAAAGCCGGGGTTGGCCGAGGCGTTGACGCCGGTCATGGCGTTGACCACGTCCTGGCTGTCCTTGGCGCCGCGTTCTTCGATCAGGCGACGGTCCGAGACGCTGACCGAGGCGGGTGTTTCCCGCGCGGTCAGGCCTAGGCGCGAACCGGTACGGATCGGCTCGTCCAGTTGCACGCCGCTGGCGGCGTCGCGTTCGCCGTCAATGGTGGTGGCGCCGAGTTCCACAGGGGCTGTTTCAGCGCAGGCAAAGCTGCAGGTGCCCATGAGGAGCACCAGGGAGGTCTTGCGAAGCATGTTGGTATGTCTTCCACGCAAAGGTCATGGCTGACGGCGAGCGCACACGCAGGCGCGCCCGGCTGATGTCAGGCGAAATGAAGTACGGCTGCGGGGAAGGCGGCGGGGGAGGCACGTGGGTTGAGGGCGGGGCGTTGGTAGCGTGGCGGCGGTTGTGCCCAGCTGCGCACGACGATGGGCGAGGTGGCCACGGCTTGCGCCGGGGTGAATGACCAGCCGCCGCTGCTGAGCGGTACGGCCAGGCCAAACGAGGAGCATACCGGGCAGTCGAGCTGGGCCATGTGCTGGTCACCGCCGGCACCGTCCAGGTCAATGGCCACGCCGTGTTCGCTGTTGACCGAGCAGAAGCCGCCTTCCAGCCCGGCCAGGCGCAGGCCACCCATCTGGCCATGGTGCAGGCCGCACAGCAACAGGCTGAACAGGACGCTGGCATAGAGCGTCCAGGCAGTCAGCGTGCGAGTGTGCCGGGTGATTTTCATGGCGGCGAATCTACCATCCGGATGAACGGTCGGGTAGTGCTTTTACTGCAAGTTTTTGGGGCTGCGTTGCAGCCCTATCGCGACACAAGGCCGCTCCCACAGGCAACCGCGATCTCCTGTGGGAGCGGCCTTGTGTCGCGATAGGGACGCAGAGCGCCCCCAGGGTCTATCAGGCCGCCCGCTCCAGCACATCCAGCAAATCGACAAACTCCAGCGCCAGCTTGTGCCGTGGCGCCAGGTGCACCAACGGTACTGACGCCTGGTGCGATTCACGCATCTTGATCGAACTGCTCAGGTACACCGGCAGCACGGGCATGCCTTCGCTGCGCAACTGGTCGACCAGGGTCCGGTGCAGGGCGGTGCGCCCGGCGAACTGGTTGACCACCACACCTTCTACCTGCAACGCCGGGTTGTGGTCCTGGCGCAGTTCCTCGACCTCGGCCATGACACTGTGCAGGGCCTGGCGCGAGAAGCTGTCGCAGTCGAACGGGATCAGCAGGCGCTCTGCTGCCACCAGCGCACTGAAGGTGTAGAAATTGAGCGCTGGCGGGGTGTCGATGTAGATCCGCTCGTAGTCCTCGCTCAGTTCCACCAGCAGCTTGCGCAGCTTGTTGATCTTGAACTTGCTCTCCAGCTTGCTTTGCAGGTCGCTGAGATCGGGGCTTGCGGTGACCAGGTGCAGGTTGCTGTAACGGGTTTCGGTGATCGCCACCCGGTGCTTCTTGCCGGCGGCAGTGGCCGCTGACAGGGTCTGGCGAAAGAAGTCGGCGATGCCGGCAGGTATGGCGTCATTGACCAGGCCGGTGAGGTAATAGGTGGCATTGGCTTGCGGGTCGAGGTCGACCAGCAACGTTCGGTAACCCTCGGCAGCACTGGCAGCGGCGAGGTTGCAGGCGATGCTGGACTTGCCGACGCCACCTTTCTGATTGAAGACCACACGACGCATGAGACGCTCATCCATGAAGTGAAAATGTCAGGTTGGGGTCAATCCTATGACTGTAACGCGACAGTTTTATGACAAAGATTGTTACAGCTGCTGGTTTCAACTTCTCCTGTGCCGGGCTCTTCGCGGGTAAAGGTGTAACAGGAGGCTCAGGCCACACACATCCGATTGCGCCCGCTCTGCTTTGCCAGGTAGAGCGCCCGATCAGCCTTGCTCAATGCTTCCACAGGCTCGCTGCCCGCCTCGCCATCCCAGCGTGCCACCCCCAGCGAAACCGTCACCGCGCCCACCGGCGGCACGGGCGTATCCTGCACCGTCACCCGCAGCCGCTCGGCCACCACTGTCGCCACGTCCAGGCTGGCCCCCGGCAGCAGCATCAGGAATTCCTCGCCCCCGGTGCGGCACAGCAGGTCGCCCTCGCGGCAGCAGCGGCGCATCAACTCTGCCAGTCGGCGCAGCACCTGGTCGCCGACCTCATGCCCATGCTTGTCATTGACCTGTTTGAAATGGTCGATGTCCAGCACAATGGCGGCAAAGGCCCGGCCTTCGGCTTCCAGCAATGATAGGCTGAACTCCAGGCTGCGGCGGTTGCCCAGGCCGGTCAGCGGATCGGTCTGGGCGTCGCGGTTGAGCCGGCCGATGCGCTCCTGCAGCAGGTTCAGCCCGATCAACAGGGCACGCTTGAGCTCGGCCGCCTCGAAGTACCAGGCCCGCACGCGGTGCAAGCGCTCGGCGGTGCCTGCACGGTCCATCGAGCGGGCACCGGCAGCCAGTTGCCACAGCGGCCGGGCGATGGTCATGGCCAGCCACCACAGCAACAGGCAGCCCACCAGCGCCAGAGGCGCAGAAGTGCCCACCACGTTGAGGATCAGGTGGTTCAGTGGCGTCACCGTCTGCGCCAGCGGTTGCTGCGCCACTACCCCCCAGCCGGCGCTGGGTACGGTGGCGAACCCGGCGAGCATTTCCACGCCCAGGCTGTTGGTGATTTGCCGAGTACCGTTGTCCAGCGTCGCCAACTGGTCGATCAGGGCGTTGCCCTCTACCACCGTGCCTACCCGTTCGTGATTGGGGTGGTACAGCAGGCGACGGTTGCGGTCGACCACATACAGGTACGAACCGTCCTTGTAGAAGTGTTCGCCCAGCAGGCTGTTGAGGATGTTGCGTTCACGCAGGTACAGGCTGCCGCCGACATAGCCCAGGTAGCGACCGTCGCTGTCGAACATGGGGTGTGAAAGCGCCACCACCAGGTTATCGGCCGCCGAAAGGTAGGGTGTGGAAACCAGCGGGCGGCGTTCGTGCAGTGCTTCCTGAGCGCCGGGCGACTGGACAAGGGTGCCAATCAGGTGCCGCAGCGGGGCGGGGGATACGGCCCGCAGCACGCCGTTGGCATCGATGACGAAAGTGGAGTTGAAGGCCATGCTCTGGCCCAGTACACGGTCGGTTTCCCCCAGCAGCGCCGCGGCATCGCTTAGCTGCCGGCCTTGTACGCCGGCGCTGAACCTCAGCTGCTGCTGGGCGTTGCCGATGAATGTCTCGGTGATGCTGGCCAGCTTCATCGCATACACCCGGTTGGCTTCCAGGGCGTGGTCGATCAGCAGTTGGCGCTGCACCCGGTAGCTGGCGAAATAGCTGGCGCATAGCATGACCAGGGCGGTAAGGGCGCAGAGCACCAGAATGAGTGTGCGTAGATCCAGGCGCAATCCGTGCTTGGCGTGTGGCAATCCTGACCTCGATTGATTGAAAGTAGCGACGACCTTTCGCGCTAGGGGAAGTGGGGAACCGCGTTCAGGAACCAGCCCTGTCCAGCGCATTCAGCTCGTCTTCTACCTGCTGCATGCGTCGCTCGACCAGTGCCTGCACCTTGACGTCGCGGGCGGTCTCACGCATCAGGGCGGTGAGTTTTTCGCTCAGGCGCTTGCCCGCTTCGGTGTCTTCCAGCGCTCTGGCCTTGGCCGGGTCCTGGGTGGCAGCAACGATGGTGGCAAATTCGGCGTCGCTGAAGTTCTTTTCGCTGTACAGCCGGAACAGGTCCTGGCGCTGGTCCTCGACGGTCAGGTACTTGCGCAGTACACCCTGGATGGTGGCTTGCGACAGCTGCGGGTGAGTGCGGCCGAGCAGCGCGGCCATGCGCTCGATGTTATGGGTATAGGCCTCTTGCAGCGGCAACTGAGCGAGGATCTGGTCTTCACGAGAGGGTTTCTGGTCGCAGGCGGTGAGGGCGGCAGTCAGCAGCAGGGGCAACAGCAACGTCTGGAAGCGAGGCATGGCGTGGCCTGGTCGGGCAGTGAAGACGGCCGATTATACCGATGTCCGCCCGGCCACGACGAGCTTTGTGATTTACCTTGAACGGCACACTGGGGTAGAACCTTGCCCTCCCACCACTGCCAACAGCCCCATGCCGAACTGGACCCTGCAACCTGTGGCGCGCGTCGCCATTGCCGAAGTCGTGGCGTTTGTCGATAGCGCACGCCGCGAGTTGTTCCCGATGCTTGCAAAAGCGCCATTGCCGCACGACCTTGCGCATTTTGCCGAGACTTACCTGGACGGTGCGGGGTGCTTCCTTGAGGCGCGTGATGCCGGGCGGCTGGTTGCGGTGATCGGCTACGTGCCCTATGACCACCGCTTCCCTCAGCTTGATTATCACGCTGAGCGGGTGGTCGAGGTGGTGCGCCTGTTCGTGTTGCCGGCCTACCGCAGGCATGGCCTGGCTGCCGCGTTGTTCGGCGCGTTGCGCGAGCGGGCGGAGCAGGCAGGTATCGACTGCCTGTACCTGCATACGCATCCGTTTCTGCCGGGTGCGATTGCGTTCTGGGAGCGGCAAGGGTTTGCCGTGGTGAATGTGGAGCAAGACCCGGTCTGGCAGACCACGCACATGCACTTGCGATTGCCCTGATCTGTGGGAAAGTGCCTACAACGGCGCTTTGGGTGTGATCGACGCGTTCATATCCAGGCCGGTCCGGCTTGCTTACCTTCCCCTGTGCACGGCTTATTCACTGCACACGAGGGAGGCTCACGATGCCACACATGGCCCTGTACAAACTCAAACTGCTTGACGAATTCGAAGACCGCACTGGCCTGTGGACCTTCGGTGATTTCGAGAACAGGTTGATGGAACTGTGGCGTGGGGCGACGCGCCATGATGCCAAAGGTATTATCAACGCGGCGCACAACGAGCGGCGCTGGCCCAGGACGGTGAAGCGCTACTTGCTTACCCATTACCGGGCGTTTGGCAATGTCAGTTCGGAGCTGCAGCGCACGTTTGCCGAGGTGCTGGCCGCGATGAGTGAGCAGGAGCAAGCGCAGTGGGGGTTGCTGCCTGCGGGTAGCGCTGTTGCCTGATGGATCCTGGGGCCGCAAACCGCCGCCAGTCCAGGCAACCCGGTCTATCAGCCCCCCCCAGACAACGGCCACTCCACCGCCAAGCGTATCTGGTCGCCGTCCAGCTCCGCCTGCGCCGTGTTCCCCCGGTGCACGTTATGCCTCACCGAGAACGTCGTCCCCTTGGCCTTGCCACTTTGCACCACATACCTCGCCTCGAGGTCGCGTTCCCAATGCTTGCCACCCTTGCCATACCCCAGGTATGCATACCCGCCATTGGGGTCGACATGCGTGCCGTCGATATCGAACCCCCGCACATACAACGCCGTCAGGTTCAACCCCGGCACCCCATAGGCCCCCATGTTCAGGTCATAGCGTGCCTGCCAGGACTTCTCGTTCGGGGCGTTGAAGTCCGACATCTGCACGGCGTTGGCAATGAAGATTGCCCCTCGCGTCACGTAGTCGAACGGGGTGTTGCCGTCGACCTGTTGCCAGCCAAGGCTGAAACCGTGCGGCCCCTGGTTGTAGCGCGAGACCAGGCTCCAGGTGGTGTTGTCGATGCGCCCGGACAGCGCCTTGCCGGTGTCTGTGGTGCGGTACAGGTTGAGGTCCAGGCTGATGCTGCGTCGGTCATCCAGCGCGTGGCTGAGGGTGCTACCCAGGTAGTGCTGGTTCCAGCTGTCCTCGTAGCGCGAGGTGTACAGGCTGCCGCTGAAGGCTGCACCGGGGTTCCAGACCACGCCCGCCAAGTCAAAACTGTTGCCCTGCTTGCCGTTGGAGTAATTCACCACGAAGCCCTGGTCGTGGCTGGAGGCATTGCGGTCGGCGCTTTCGTTGAAGTGCCCGGCCACCAGCGTTAGCGTGTCGAAATCGTTGCTGGTGAGGAAGAACCCTGTGGCAGTTTCGGGCAGCAGGCGGCTGTCGGAAGAGCTGAACACCGGGGTTTTGACGCGTTGTTCGCCATAGGACAGCACAGTATTGGATACCCGCAACTTCAGCGCCGCGCCTGCGCGGCTGTATTCGTTTTTTGGATGCCCGTCGTTATCCATCCCCAGCAGGCGTGCTTTGCCCGCGCGCCCGCCGCCACTGTCGAGTTGTACGCCCAGATAGGCATGGGCATCGACGCCGACACCGATCAGGCCCTGAGTGAAGCCGGACTGAAATGTCCCCATCAAACCGTAGGCCCATTCCTCAGCCTTGCCATCACGTTCGCTGCGCGGTTTGTAGGCATTGCGCGCGGCACTGTTGCGCCCGCCGTGCCGGTAGTTGCGTTGGTCGAATACGCTGCGGTTGAGGATGCTCCAGCTGCTGTCTTCGACAAAACCGTTGCTTTGCGACTGAGCGGAGTCGGCCAGGGCAAAGGGCGACAACCCCAACAGTGGCAGCGCCAACAACAGCCGGTTCATCGCGCTGCCTCAAGCTTCTGCAACTGGGCTGCGAAGCGGGCTTGCGCCCGCGCAGGCAAGCTGGCTGGCAATTCGGTAGCCGGCGCGTCACCGACCTGAATCACCATCACCATGCCCATCGCCAGGTGCGGAATGCATTGGATGCCGTATACCCCCGGCACGCTGAAGGTCTGCTCGAACGGCTGGTTCAACTTGCTCTTGAAGGCCTCGGCCCCCGCCGGTAGCAGGCCGGTCACGCTGGCCGCATTGTGCCCGTTCTGGGTGGGCAGAAAGCGCACCGTGTCGCCGGGGGCAATGCGCAGGTGGTCCGGCTCGTACACCATGGCGCCCTCGCTGCCGCGGTTGAGCATTTTCACTTCATGCACCTCGGCCAGTGCGGCCGGGGCAAGCAGGGCGCTGGCAAGCAGCAGGGCGACAGGGCGCAACAGCATCAGTGGAACTTCCTGGTTCAGGGGGCGCGAAAACGCAGGATGCGCGCGCCATCGAAGGGATCGGTGAGGTAGCGGGCATGCACGCCAAAGGTGCACAGCAGGCGCTCGGGGGTGAGGACTTCGAACGGTTTGCCAAGGGCGACCAGGCGGCCCTTGTCCAGTACCGCGACGCGGTCGCAGGTGAGTGCCTGGTTGAGATCGTGCAAGGCCACCAGCGTGGTCACGGGCAGGGCTTGAACCTGTTGCAGCAGGCTTAGCTGGTGCTGAATGTCCAGGTGGTTGGTCGGCTCGTCCAGCAACAGTACCTGTGGCCGTTGTGCCAGGGCGCGGGCGATGTGCACGCGCTGGCGCTCGCCACCCGACAGCGACCCCCACAGGCGTGCGCGCAGGTGCAGGGCGTCGAGGTCAGCCAGGGCCTGTTCGACGATGGTACGGTCCTCTCGAGAGAAGGGTGCCAATGCCGACAGCCAAGGTGTGCGGCCCAAGGCAACGGCGTCGAACACACGGATTGCGTCGAGGGTGTCAGCTTGTTGCTCGACCAGTGCCAGGGCCTGCGCAACCCGGCGGCGGGGCAGTTGTGCCAGCGGTTCGCCCAGCAGTTGCACGTTGCCACTGGCCGGCTTGCGCAGCCCGGCCAGCAACTTGAGCAGTGAGGACTTGCCGGAGCCGTTGGGGCCTACGATGCCCAGGGTTTCACCTGCTACAACGCTCAGCTCGATATCGCGCAGCACGGCAGTGCCGGCCAATTGCAGCCCTAGGCCCTGGCAACTCAGCGGCGCAAGCTGTACAGCTGTCATGACCGTCATGAGTGCCCTCGGCGGCTGACCAGAATAAGCGCGAAGACGGGCGCCCCGATCAGTGCGGTGACCACGCCCACGGGAATCACCTGGCCCGTGATCAAGGTGCGTGAGAGGACGTCGGCGGCAATCAGGAACAGTGCACCGCCCAGTGCGCTGGCGGGCAACAGGCGGCTGTGGCCTGGGCCGAGCAGCAGGCGCAGGGCATGCGGAATCACCAGCCCGACAAAACCGATGGCGCCGACGATGGACACCATCACGGCCGTCACCAGCGCTGTGCAACTGATCAGCAGTAGCTGGGTGCGCCGCACCGGGATGCCCAGCGATGCAGCCGAATCGGCGCCGAAGGTGAAGGCATCCAGTGCGCGGCGGTGCCACAGGCACACTACCAGGCCAAACAGCGCCACCGGTACGGCCAGCCACACCGATGGCCAGCGCACGCCGCTGAGATTGCCCAACAGCCAGAACAGGATGCCGCGTGCCTGTTCGGCGGTGGCCGACTTGGTGATGAGAAAAGCGGTGAGAGCGGTGAACAGTTGCGAGCCGGCGATACCGGCGAGGATCACCTGCGCGTTGTTGCTGCCAGGGCCGGCGGCGCGGGCCAGTACCAGCACCAGGGCGAACGCAGCCAGCGCCCCCATGAAGGCGCCCCCGGACATGCTCAGCGTCAGGCTACCCAGGCCCAGCAGGCCGACCAGCACTGCACCGGTCGAGGCGCCGGCCGACAACCCCAGCAGGTACGGCTCGGCCAGCGGGTTGCGCAACAGCGCCTGCAGAACCACACCGCAGGTGGCCAGGCCGGCACCGCAGGCTGCCGCGACCAGGGTGCGGGTCAGGCGGTAGTTCCAGACGATGCCGGCGTCGATCGGGTCAACCGGGTAGCCGGCCTGCCACAGCTGGTTGGCCAGCACCTGGCCGACCACGCTGGGCGACAGGTTGGTCTCACCAATGGCGGTGCCGGCCAGCAAGGCGGTCAGCAGTGCCGCCAGGGCAACGGCGATACAAGGTAGCAGGCGGCTCATCACTGGGGTGCTTTACCGCTGGCAAAGGCGGCGGACAGCGTCTGCAGGCCACGGAACAGGCGGATGCCGGCCTGCATGGCGTCGGCGTCGAGGACGATGATGCGGTCGTGTTTCACCGCGTCCATGTTGCGGGTTACCGGGTCGTTGCGCAGAAACTCCAGCTTCTTCTGGTAGTCGTCGGCGGGGAAGCGGCGGCGGTCCATGCGGGCGATGATCAGCCAGGTGGGGTTGGCCTTGGCCAGGGTTTCCCAGCCTACGGTCGGCCACTCCTCGGTGGATTCGACCACGTTGCGAACGCCCAACGTGCGTAGCATGAAGTCCGCGACCCCTTGACGGCCCGCCACGTAAGGGTCGATGTCGAGGTCAGCGCTGGAGAACCAGAACAGTGCCGAGGTGGCAGACAGGTCCTTGCCGGCCAGTTGCGCCTTGGCGCTGTCCAGGCGGCCTTTCAGCTCGGCGTTCAACGCAGTGCCGCGGTCCTGCACATCGAAGATCTCGGCCAGCTGGCTGACGCTCTTGTAGATGCTGTTTACCTGAAACGCCTGCAGGCGGGTGCCGTCGGCGCCGACCAGGTTGTCTTTGCCTTCGCAGTCCGACGGCAGCAGGTAGGTGGGGATCTTCAGCTCATCGAACTGCTCGCGGGTGCCGACCACACCCTGGGCGCCGACCATCCATTCGAACTGCACGGTCACCAGCTGCGGGCGCTTGCCGACCACGGCCTCGAAGCTGGGGTCATTGTCGGCCAGGCGCGGCACCTTGTCGTTCTGCGCCTGGTACTCGGGCAGCACGTTGTTGAACCACAGCGAAGTGCCCGCCAGCTTGTCGCCAAGCCCGAGTGCGTAGAGTATCTCGGTGCCGGCCTGGCCGATGGTGACGGCGCGCTGCGGGGCCTGGGCGAAGGTCTGCGGTTTGCCGCAGTTCTCGACCGTGAGCGGGTAGTGGGTGGCGGCGGCCTGGGCCAGGCCAGTGAGGCCGAGGCCGGCGAGCAGGGTGGCAAAACGGGGCAGCATGCTGGGCGATCTCCTATCGGACAGTTCGGGTGAGGAACGCACGGACAGGCATCGCCGAGCCCCCGCCGAGGGCAGGGGCAACACTGATGGCCAATCCCGGACACCCCGCCGGTTGGTAAATGTAGGCCGGCAGGTCTCCTGACTGGTGCGTCATGGCCCGGCTCCGGCCTTCCCGGGTTGTGGCCCAGTGGCATCAATGGAGCAGGCTCGGCACCTACAGTTGCGGGGGCAGTTCCGTTTGGCCCGTATTGGCGGGCCTGGGATTCCCTATTAATTCCGTGGTGGAAACCGGCGGCCCGCATGGTAGACCATCGTGCCGCCGGGTGAAAACGCTTTTCAGAAGTACTTCAGCCAGGTGATGTCGCGGCGGCGCGCTTTCAGGCGAGCGAACCCGCGCACCGGCAGGTACAGCGAAACCGCCACCACCACTGCACCCAGCCACACCGCCGCGATGCCGTCGAAGCCGAAGTAGTCGCCATGGTTGAGGCCGAACAGCGCCACGCAGGCCAGGTACAACAGCTTCAGCACGTACAGGTGCAACAGGTAGAAAAACATCGGTGCTGCGCCAAACACTGCCAGCGCGCTGATCCAGCGGGCCTGGCCGGCGCGCTCGAAGGCGCGCAGCAAAAGCAGGCCGCAGCCCAGGGTCAAGGCCAGGAACAGCAGTGAAGGCGGGTACTTGGTGATGTTGAAGAAGCTCATCACGGTTTGTGTGAAGGTGGGGTAACCGCTCCACGGCGCCTCGCCATAGCCGTTGAACATGCGCAACGCGACAAAGCCCAGCAACGCGATCAAACCCGCCAGCAGCAGGCGCTGCTGGCGTTGGCCAGCCGCACTGCCCCGGGCAAACCAGGGGCCCAGGCCATAACCCAGCGCGATGACGCCGATCCATGGCAGCACCGGGTAAGACGTGCGCAGGCGCAGGTTTTCGGAAAACTCAAGCCAACCCCGGTCGTGCAGGATTGCCCATGGCACGTGCAGGGCTGACTCCACGCCAAAGTGCAGGCCGTCGAGCAGGTTGTGGCCGGCAACGATGGCTGCGCCCAGGGCGAGCAGGGCAGCACGTGGCAGCCATACCAGCAGCGACAGGGCGATCATGCTGACGCCGATGGCCCAGATGACTTGCAGGTAGATGACGCTTGGGGGCAGCTGAAAGGTCCAGGCGAAGTTGACCAGGGTGAATTCCAGCACCACCAGGAACAACCCGCGCTTGAACAGAAACGCCGAGACATCGCCGCGGCCTTGGTGCTTTTCGCCGTACAGCCAGGCCGACAGCCCGGTTAGCAGGACAAACACTGGCGCGCACAGGTGGGCCAGGGTCCGGCTGAAGAACAGCGAAGGCTCTGTAGCGTCGATGGTCATCGGGTCGCTGACCTGTCGGTGCAGGAAGAACGTTTCGCGGACGTGGTCCAGAAGCATGAACAGGATCACCAGGCCGCGCAGGGCATCGATGCTTTGCAGGCGCTGGGTGATCAAGGAGGGCGTGGCGCTGGCGCTTGTCATGGAGGGTCGCTGATAGGAATTAATGTCATGTGAAACGTTATCTTATAACTAATTGATGAGAGGTTGGTAGAGGTTTTTGTGTTGCCTGTGCCGGTCTCTTCGCTGCGCAAGGCTGCTCCTACCGGTCGGTGGTGACTGGTAGGAGCAGCCTGGTGCTGCGAAGAAGCCGTTACAGGCAACTCAGGTCAGAAGGTGTAATCAACCGTCGCAAAGTACGATCGTGGCATCCCCATCAACCACTGCTGCCCACTGAACGCCGACTGCACATATTCACGATCAGACAGGTTGTTCAACTGCAACCCCAACTTCACATCCGGCAGCACCTGCCAGGCGATGTTGGCATCGACCACGGCGTAGCCGGGGGCACGTTGGGAATTGGCAGTATCGGCATAACGCTCATCCACGTAGCGCACACCCATGCCGGCCTCTACCTGCTGGCCGAAGCCTTTGCTCAGCCACAGGTTGGCGGTACGCCGTGGCACGTTGGCCGGCCGGTTGCCGGCACGGTCCTGCGCTACACCGCCGACCATCTCGTCGAAATCGTCATACCTGGCGCGTACCAGCGACGCATTGGCCGACACCTGCCATTGATGCGCCAATGCCAGTTCCAGGGTTGCCTCAAGGCCATCTGACGTCTGCTGCCCAGCCTGTTGTTTCTCGTGGGTGATCGGGTCGTCCACCAGCAGCTTCTTTTTGACGATGTGGTAGGCGGCCAGCGTCCATTCGCCACGGCCGTCCCAGAAGCGCTGCTTGAGGCCAACCTCGGTCTGTTTCGCCTCGGTCAGGTCATAGTGCATCTGGGTGGGGCTGAGGCTGATGAGGTTGTTGACCCCCTCCTGGCTGGTGGAGTACTGCCCGAACAGCGCCAAGTCATCGGTGACTGCGAACACCAGCCCGGCGCGCCAGTTACCACCTTGCAGGCTGCGGTCGCTGCGGCTGTCGTTGGTCAGGTTGGTGCGGTCGATGTGGTTCTGGTCGCGGCGCACCCCAGTGGCCAGCGACAGCCGGTCGCTCAGCTGCAAGCGGTTCTCGGCGAACAGAGCGAAGGTGTGGGTGCTGGACAAGGTTTGCGGGCGCAGTGGCGAGGCGCTGTGGAACCCGCCCGGTTCTGGCTGCCATGGGTCGATGTAGTCACCGCCCACATCGTTGTAGGGCGCGTTGCTGTCGACGTTGAAGCGGACCTTGTTGTATTCCGCGCCGACCACGGTCTTGCTGGCCAGGCTGAACAGCCTGTGGTCAAAGGTGAAGGTCTGGCGGTCGCCGAACTGTTCCTGGTTGTGCTTGATCTCCAGGTAGCTGCCGCGCTGCAATTGCTGGCGCTCGGCGTCCCAGCTGTAGTCTTCGGCATTGCGCCAGTGGCGGCGGCTTTTGATGTAGTACAGCTGGTTGCTGGCGCTGACGTGGTCGTTCAGCGTCCAGTCCGTGGTCAGCCGGGTCCACTCATCGACGTAGTGCTGCACGTCGTTCTGCACGTTGGAGTTTTTCTTGCGCAGGCTGCTGCGGTAGTGGCCGTCGATCAGCGGGGTGCCGTAGTAGTTGGCAGGCTCTGCATCACCACGGTCGTGGGCAAGGGTGAAACTGAGGTCGTCACTGGCATCGAAACGCAGCGCGGCACTCAGGGCCAGGCTGCGCGATGTGGTGCGGTCGACCCAGCCGTTGCCGGCCTGCTGGTTAAGGGTCAGGCGATAGCTAAGGCGCTCGCTGAGGCTGCCGCCGCTGTCCAGGCCGAGCTGCTGGCGGTCCCACGAGCCGTAGCCCAGGCGCAGGTGGTTGCGCACCTCGCCGGCAAACGGTTTTTTCGGGATCACGTTGATCACCGCGCCGGTGGCGCCTTCGCCATGCAGAACCGAAGCCGGGCCGCGAATGACATCGATACGCTCGACCATCCACGGGTCGACCGGGAACGTCTGGGTGCCGGCACCGGTGTACAGGCGGGCGCCGTCGAACAGGGTCATCACCGAACTGTGACCGGCAAAGCCGCGGGCGGACAGGCCTGTGCCGCCGTCGCCGGGGGAGCCGACGAAGGTGATGCCCGGCGACCGCGTCACCGCATCCTGCACGGTGAGGTTGTTGCGCTGCTGAATCTGCTCGGCGCTGATGCTGCTGGTGCTGGCCGGTGTTTCCAGGGCACTGAGGCCGAGGCGCGAGCCTGCCTGGGTCGGCGTGGCCAGGTCGAGGGTGCGGCTGTCGAGGGTGTCGGTGATGGCCGTGGAAGGCAAGGCCAAGGGCTGCCGGTCATGGCCATCGGCCAGGGCCGGGAGGGCGACGGCCAGGCAGGCCGCCAGGGGGTGAAGCTTGAACATACGGGACATGTCGTTCCACTGCTGCAGGAATGAATGGATCCCGGTGGAAAACACGCAAAGGCGAACCATGCAGGCAGGCGCGCGCACGGATTCCGGCCTGCGCCCGCCCACCGCGGGTTGCCAAGTGAAGCTCCAGGCCGGTCTCCGGGCTTGCGAGGGGCATGAAACCTCCACCTTCCCATGCACGTGCACAGTGGTATCTCGAAGGGTTCACTCGCTTACCGTTGCGGGGGCAGCGCCGGACTTGTCATGGGTAACATGACGCACCGGCTTCCCGTTTCACCCTGCGCGCGGCGGCGAAGGGCACCTGAAACTGGCGCGCATCTGACCACTGAAAGGCTAAGGCGTCAAATGTTGGCGTGCCATGAATACGCCGATAAAACACAGGGTTGCGTGTTTTTACTGATTTTTTTTCGAACTTTTCGTGTGGCGTTTGTCTCGAACCGCACGTTCGTCTTTCGTTACCAAGTCATGGAGACTTTACGCATGCCTGCTCGTCATCTGTTGCGCCACACCTGCCTGCTCGCCTTGATCGCCGCACCGCTGGCCGCCACCGCCGCACCCAGCACCGACCCGCTGTTCACCATCGGTCTGCAGGGCGCCTACGACAAGTTCAAGTTCGAAGGTGGCAGTGAAAGCGACAAGGAACACATGGGCCAGGGCGGTGTGTTCGCCACCTTCGGCAACAAGCTGACAGCCGAATCCGGTTTCATCTACCAAATCGGCGCCGAAGCCAAATACGGCAAGAAGAACGACAACAAGCTCAAGGAAGCCCAGGCTGACCTGGACCTTGGCTGGCGTGCGGCGCTGGACGCTCGCAACTTCGTCGATGTGACCGTGGGCGGCGGCTACAGCTGGTCGCGCTTCGAGCCGGAAATCAACGACCTTGATACCAAGCTCACCGTGAAGTCGCCCTTTGCCAAGGCGGCGCTGGGCTACAACCACCAGTTCGACGCCTCGACCCTGCGGGTGGAAGTGGGCGCGCGCCACACCCTGGACGGCCGTGCGCGGCTGAAAGTGGACGACTTTGGCAGCGACACGGTCGACCTCAAAGACCGCACCAACCCGTACGCCGAAGTGACGTTGCTGATGAACCAGCAGGGCGCTTTGCCGGTGCAGGCCGGGGTGTACTACACCCGCACCGAATACAAGCTGGACGAAGATTCGCCAGTGGCAGACAACACCAAGCTCAAGCGTGACGAGTTTGGTGTAAAGGTGGGCTTGGCGTTCTGAAGCTGAGCGTTTAGCAGGCCCGGCCTCTTCGCGGGTGAACCCGCTCCCACAGGGACCGCACAGCCTTTAGGTGCTGCGCAGTACTCGTGGGAGCGGGCAAGCCCGCGAAGGGGCCGAACCTGCAAGAGAGGTCAGCGCCCGCGACGCCGCGACACCCGTGCCTCGATGTTCTTGCGCCCGATCAGCAGCGGTGGTTTCTCCACCACCGGCTCCTCTGCCAGCCACTTGTACATCACCAGGCAGTCCACCAGCCCCAGGCGGGCATGGCGGTAAGCCTTGGGCAAGCGGCCGACCGTTTCAAATCCCAGCCTGTGCCACAGTGCCACCGCAATTTCATTGCTGGCCACTACCGAGTTGAACTGCAGGGCCAGAAAGCCCTCCTGGCGTGCCAGCTTCTGCGAGTGCTCGCACATCAGGCGTGCCACACCTCGGCCGCGTGCCTGTTCGCACACCATATAGCCGCAATTGCCCACGTGCGCGCCAGGCCCGGTGGCATTGGCCTTAAGATAATAAGAACCCAGCAGCTCGCCATCTTCTTCGGCCAGCAGCGTGTGCAATGGCAGCTCCAGCCACAGCTGGCGGGCCTGATCGATGCTCAGCTCGGGGTCAAAGGCGTAGGTTTCACGGGCCTGGACAATGGCCTGGAAGGTGGGCCAGAAGCGCTCGAAGTCTTCGGCTGTCATAGGGCGAACGTGGATCATGCGGGCTCCTGCAAGGGCTGGGCCGCCAAGTCTGTGGGGCGCGGCGCCGTCGCGCAAGGGCGGCGACGCCGTTTGGGCCTAGCCGTTGGCCTTGCCCACCGCATCCATGGCTCGCGCCGAGTACACCAGCGCAGCACCGGCGTTCATCGCCACGGCCACGCCGAGGGCTTCGGCAATTTCCTCGCGGCTGGCCCCGTGCTTGACCGCCTGCTGCGAATGCACGGCGATGCAGCCGTCGCAACGGGTGGTCACGGCCACGGCCAGTGAGATCAACTCACGCGTCTTGGCGTCGAGGTGGTTGGTCTTGGCTCCCGCACCGCTGGCGGTCATGTAACCGGCCACGGTGTCGGGGGAGAGTTGCTTGAGATCGCCGATGCCGGCCATCAACTGCTTACGGTAGGCGTCCCAGTCCATCATGCTCATCGTCTTCACCTTGTGGTGGTTGCGAGTGGAGCTTTCAGGCTAGTCGAAGAGTGACACCTGCGAGGCTTGTACTTTGGTGGGTGTGCAGCAGCACTTGTGGGCGCGTTGAGCCTTCAAATGTAGATGAACACCAGCACCAGCGCTGCAACCACCGCCCACTTTTCCACGTAGTAACGCAGGCGGTTGCGCTTCTTCAGCGCTTTGCCGCGTTCACGGATCTTGTAGATGCGGGTGAACAACCGGTTGATACCGCCGGTCTTGTCGCCGGCACCGTTGGGCGCGGCGGCGGCGGCCATGACGTTGCGGCTGAACCAGCGGTTGAACGCAGTGGCCCAGCGGTACTTGAGCGGGCGCTCGACGTCACAGAACAGGATGATGCGGTTGTGCTCGGTCGTGTTCGCCGCGTAGTGGATGTAGGTCTCGTCGAAGATCACGCCCTCGCCATCGCGCCATGAGTATTTCTCGCCGTCCACGTCGATGTAGCAACCGTCATCGTTCGGCGTGTCCAGGCCCAGGTGATAGCGGTACGAGCCGGCATATGGGTCACGGTGGCGCACCAGCTTGGCGCCCGGCGGCAGGGTAGCGAACATGGCAGCCTTGACCGTGCCGATGCTTTGCAGCAGTTCGGTGGTGCGTGGGCAGAGGGCCATCGCCGAAGGGTGGCTTTCGCCGTACCACTTCAGGTAGAAGCGCTTCCAGCCAGTCTTGAAAAACGAGTTGAAACCGACGTCATCGTAGTTGTCGGACTTCTTGATTTCGCCCACGTGCAGCAACTGGCGGCCTTCCTCGCGGATTTCCTGCCAGTGGTCTTGCAGCGGCTTCAGTTCGGGGAAGGCTTCGACCGGCAAGTATGGCTTGGCCGGGAGCTTGGAAAACAGGTACAGGAAACTGTTGACCGGGGCGAGGAAGCTGGAGTGGTCGCCCAGCTGGCGAGTCAATTTGTGGCGAACCCGACCGCGCAGGTGCACGTAGGCAATCGAGAGGGCGAAGATAAGTACGAGTGCAATTTTCATGGACGTTTACTTGTCGAAAAATGGCCATGCGTCATGGCATAAGCTCGCCAGCATAAACAATCATGGGGGTAGTTTGTACTTATTGTTACGAAACACCGGGGCGACATTGGTGTAATGCCCTACAGTCTTGCGCAAACGTTTCATGTCAGGGAGTTGGTATGGTTCAGGATATACGCCCCAGCGGTAGCCCGTTCAAACGGCTGTTCTTCGCCTTGCCGGTCAGCGATGCCCAGCGCCATGCCTTGGCTCAGTGGCGCCGGGCGCTGAACCTGCGCAGCGGCATACCCGTCCCCGCGGCCAACTTCCATGTCACGCTGTTGTTCCTCGGCGATGTGGATACCGCACAGGTGCCGGCGATCTGTGCGGCAGTCGATCAACTGACGTTGCCAACTCTGGCACCGCGGCTGTTGCTTGACCGTTTGCAGGTGTGGCAGCGGGCCGGCGCGTTGGTGCTGGAGGCACAGCAGACACCGCCGGCCCTGTTGCAACTGGTGTACGGCTTGCAGCAGGCACTGCTGCCGTTGGGGGTGGAGGCGGCCAACCGTGAGTATCGGCCGCACTTGACCCTGTCCAGGGATTACCACGGGCAACCACCCGAGGCCAGCAGCGCGCCGGAGTTCTACCTCAGCGCGCGCCACTTCACGCTCTACGAGTCGCGCAAGGGCGCCTACTGGCCCTTGGCGCAGTGGCCGCTGGCAGACTGACCCGGGGTCAGAGTTGCGTGGCTCGCCATAGTTGTTGCTGCCATTGAGCTGGTTGAAGCCTGCAACCCAGTACTTCTTGTCGAACAGGTGGCGTGCCCAACCGAGGCTGCCGCTACTTGAGTAGCCGCCCTGTGCCAGTTCAGGCTGCGGCCTGGCAATCTGCAAACAGTTTTTTGCCCAAGGCGTGTGCATGGTGCAAGTGGGGAAGCTGGTCAGGCCCTTCGCTGTCATCCAGCAAGGTGGAACTGAGTACCTCGGCGCCGCAATAGTCGAAGATGCCGTGCTCGATCTGCACGCGCATCGCCTCGCCATAGCCGTGCCGTTCGAAGGTGCCTGTATCGGCACCCGCAACGCCGATCAGGTGAACCTTCATGCCACGCAATTTCTTCACCGTGGCGCCTTCTTCATAGTCGAACGCCCAGCCATTGCTGAATACCCGTTCGACCCAGCCCTTGAGCAGGGCCGGCAGTGACCACCAGTAGACCGGATAGACCAGCACCAGGGCATCGGCGCGCTCGATGCGTGCCTGCTCGTTGAGTACATCAGCCGGCGGTGCTGCCAGCCGGCGGTGCACGGCATGGTCTGCCAGGCTGAAGCGGGGGTCGAAGCCTTCGCTGGCCAGGTCGGCGATTTCGCTGCTGTGGCCGACGCTGGCCAGGCCGTCGGCAACCTGCCGGGCCAGCGCGTGGGTGAGGGATTGCGGGTCATGGTGACCGACGACGATCAGAGCGTGCATGGTGGCTCTCCATTCAACGGTGCAGGGTAGCCTGAAGCGTTATATACTCCAGGTAAGTTACGCTTAGTAAGTTACTTTTGGTAGGTAATCGATGTCAAGCAACGATCAAGCCCGTTCCCGCAAGCGCCTGAGCCGCGACGACCGACGCAGGCAGTTGCTGGACATGGCCTGGCAATTGGTGCGGGAGGAGGGTACCGATGCCTTGAGCCTGGGCCGCCTGGCTGAACAGGCGGGGGTAACCAAGCCGGTGGTCTATGACCATTTCGAGACCCGCAACGGGCTGCTGATGGCGCTGTACCAGGAATACGATGCGCGTCAGTCGCAGATGCTGGCGCAAGCCTTGGCCAGCTGTGAAGCCAGCTTGGCCAGCCGCGCCCGGGTGATTGCCGAGGCCTACGTGGACTGCGTGATGAGCCAGGGCCGGGAGATACCCGGGGTGTCGGCAGCGCTGGCCGGGTCGCCGGAACTGGAGGCGCTGAAACGGGCGTACGAGCAGCCGTTCCTGGACAAGTGCCGCGAAGCCTTGGCCGGGTTTTCGCCCAGCGGCAATGTAGGGGTTGCCGGCATGCGCCTGCTGGTCGGGGCAGCGGATGCGCTGTCCCAGGCGGCTGCAGCGGGAGAGCTGGAAGCCGGGCAGGCCAAGGCTGAGCTCAAGGCCGCCATTATCGCCATGGTCGAACGGCAAACATGAAGCGCATGCGACCATTGTGTGCGGGCGCACCCGCGAACACCGGCATAGCCGGTGCCATCCACCGCGTTGTCTGCTTCGCGGGCGCGCCCGCTCCCACAGTGATCGAGCATGCTTGATAACTGGCTTCGCTACACAGGCAAGCTCTGGTAGGGCTGTTCATCCCCCGGGCTGCGCTCGAACTGGCGCTTGTACTCGCGGCTGAACTGTGAGGTGCTCTGGTAACCCACCCGGTGCGCTGTTTGCGCCACCCCCAGGCCTTCACCGATCAGCATCTGCTGCGCCTTGAGTAGCCGCAAGCGCTTGAGGTACTGCATCGGTGCCATGTCGGTGCAGCGCTTGAAGTGTTCATGGAAGGTCGAAACGCTCATGTTGGCCCGCGCGGCCAGTGCCTCCACGCTCAGCGGCTCGGCGTAGTGCTCGCGCAGGTGGGCGAGGGCGGCGCCGATGCGGGCAAAATGCCCCTGTTGCTCCACCAGTGCTCGCAACACACCGGCCTGCGGGCCGCGCAGCGCGGTATACAGCACCTCACGTACGCGCGCCGGGCCCAGCACCTTGGCATCAAGCGGGTCCTGCAGGCAGTGCAGCAGCCGTTCCACACTGTCACGCATTGGCGCATCCAGTGCCGCCGAGGTCATCGATTGCGGTGTTTGCGCCTGTACTGCAGCGTCCGGCACCAGGCCCATGCTCTGCACCAGTTCACCCAGCACGCCACGGTCGATGTCCACCGCCACGCCCAGCAATGGCGCGTCAGGGGTGGCGAAGGTTTCGCACATGAACGGCACCGACAACGCCTGCACCAGGTAATGCCCGGCGCCGTACTCCAGGGTGCGCGGCCCCAGGCGCGCCAGCTTGCTGCCCTGGGCCAGGATCATCAGGCTGGGTTCGTAGATCTGCGGGCTGCTGGCCACATAGTGGTCCCAGCTCAGCACCTGTACCTGGGGCAGGTGCGTGGGCACAAAGCCCGGGCGCGTGGCGAGGCTGCGGATCAGCGTACAAAGTGGCGAATTGGCGTCGACGTGGCGGGTCAGTTGCATGTTAAACCAGGGGCAGAGGATCAGACAGCTTAATCATCGCAGATTAAGGGGATGGCGCGAGTTATCAGATGGCATCTTCGGATAATCAGGCATGGATGCCGGAGAATCTGCCGTGGGCGTGACGCGGTTGGACGCGCAAAATGCGTCGCCTGAATCGTTTCACTTCCCTGCGAGGACCTGCATGTATACCGCCATCGGTTACGCCGCCCAAACCCCTTCCAGCCCTCTGGCCCCCATGACCTTCGAGCGCCGCAGCCCGCGCCCGGACGACGTCGCCATCGACATCCTGTACTGCGGCGTATGCCACTCCGACATCCACCAGGCACGCAACGAATGGGGGATTGCCGTGTACCCGCTGATGCCTGGCCACGAGATCATTGGCCGGGTCACGGCGGTGGGCGCCAAGGTCACCGCACACAAGGTGGGTGACTTGGTTGGCGTCGGCTGCATGGTCGACGCGTGCCGCCATTGCGAAGCCTGCGCCAAGGACCTGGAGCAATACTGCTCGGAAGGCCCGACCATGACCTACGCCACCCCGGACCGGGTCGACGGCAGCAACACCATGGGCGGTTACTCCAGCAGCATCGTGGTCAGCGAGCACTTCGTGCTGCGCATCCCGGCCGGCATGGACCTGCCCAGCGCCGCACCTATACTGTGCGCCGGCATTACCACCTATTCGCCGCTCAAGCATCACGGCGTCGGTCCGGGCCACAAGGTCGGCATCCTCGGCATGGGCGGGCTGGGCCACATGGGCATCAAGCTGGCCAAGGCTCTGGGTGCGGAAGTGACCCTGTTCACTCGCTCCCAGGCCAAGGCTGAGGAAGCCCGTCGCCAGGGTGCCGACCATGTGATCGTGTCCACCGACCCCGAGCAGATGCACGCCGCAGCTGGTCGTTTCGATTTCCTGCTCGATACCATTCCGGTGCAACACGACCTCAACCCGTACCTGGAAACGCTGAAGTTCGATGGTGTGCACATCCTGGTTGGCCTGATCGAACCGATCGACCCGCCCGTGCATGCGGCCAACCTGGTGTTGAAGCGCCGGGTGCTGGCGGGGTCGTTGATCGGTGGCATCGCCGAGACCCAGGAAGTGCTGGACTTCTGCGCCGAGCACGACATCCGCTGCGATATCGAGATGCTGGATATCCGTAACATCAACCAGGCGTATGAGCGGATGATCGCCGGTGATGTCAAGTACCGGTTCGTGATCGACATGGCCACGTTGCAAGGCTGATTGATCGGCTGCCTGTCCTGGCCTCTTCGCGGGGAAACCCGCTCCCACAGTTGCACCACGGCATTCACGCTATGTGCGGTCCCGTGGGAGCGGGTTCACCCGCGAAGGGGCCAGTACAGGCTGCAACAAATCCTGGTTCTGTTACCAGACCATCGCCTTGTCCCACCCCCGCCAGAACAACCACCGCCGCACCTCGCCATGTGCCCCGGTGCCGATCTGCCATTCAGGCCGCCCGTTATCCAGCGCAATTACCGACACCACCCCCGCGTGGCTAGCCGCCACCAGCGTTTGCCCGTCGGCGCTGATATCCATCGCACTGATGGTCGAGCCCAGGTAATGCTGCCAGTGTTCCGTACCGTCCTCGCCAAACGCCCGCAGGTAGCCATAGGCATCCCCCACAATGTACTCGCCATTACGCGCTACGCCGGCGTATACCCGCGCGCCATCCTGCAGCAGTGGGGTACGTGGGTCCTGGCTGTAGTAGTCGGTTTCCAGCCCCGGCAAATCGGCGACGTTTACCCCCAACGTGGCGCCGCTGTAGAAATGACAGGCATTGAGGGCCAGGTGGTCACCCGCGCGGTTGAACAACGCGAAGTGCGGGTACTCGCTGCCAGGGCCGATGTCCGCCAGCAGCCTGAGTTGCGCGTCCAGCACCAGGTGCCGGCTGCCTTGCTCACCCACCACGATCAGCCGGCCATCCGCCGACACCGCGCCATGCTCCATGCTCAGCCCCAGGCTGATGTCGTCCGGGTCGGTGCCTTCGGCCAATTCATCGAGCACGCGTGTCTGCTGTGGCAGCAGGCGAGTCGCACCCTCGGTGGACAGCACGAAGATACCTTCGGCACTCACCAGCAGCACGCGTTGGCCATCCGGGAAGGGGATCAGCGCGGTCGGGGTGGGCGGCAGGTCGAACGGTTCGAACGGGTAACCTGGCGGCAACCCCTCCAGCCCGGTTGGCCAGGCCAGGCGCTGCACGTGTGGGCCGCCCCAGCCATCGGTCACACGCACGCCTTCGGCGTTGGCCAGGGCGAAGTAGCGACGGGCCGGGCAGCGGCCAAAGTGTTCGATACCGATGACCGGGGTTACCTCTTGGTGGCCGATACGCACCACATGACCCTTGTCGTAAGGCATGCCGATGCGTGCCAGCAGGCTGCCATCCTCCAGCAGCAGGACATTGCTGATGCCTTGGCCGTGGTCTTCGAGCAACGGTACCAGGGGGTGGTGCGCAGGTGGCCAGGCTTCGCGGAAGGCTCGACGCTGTTGTTCGTCGGCGCCAGGGTGATTGGCTGCCTGCAGGGCTGTCAGCCAGGCGTCCAGCAGGTGCCCGGTGGCTGGCGCCTGCGGCTCTTCAAGATTGTCCCAGCCTTGCGCACGGCCCTGCGCGACGTATTCGTTGACGGCCTGGGCATAGGCAATGACTGCCTGCTGCCACTGCTGCTGGGGGTGCTGCTTGTCCATGAGCGGATCGGGCTCCTTGTTGCACACGCGTTTCACACAAAGCGCGCATGGTACTCCTTCTGCCTGCCTTGCGGTTGTGAGGCCCCGGGTTGACGCGTACCATGCCGTGCATTCCTATCAATAACAGCGCGTACGTCGGCACCCCTGCAAGCGGGTGGCTGGCGCGCGAACTGTTGCCTTGTCTGCGGAGAAGCGTTTTCCACCCATGAACGGACCCATACCCACCCACATGCCGCCCGCGGCCGGCAGCGGCAGCTGGCTGAGCGTCATCGCCCTGGCCCTGGCGGCCTTCATCTTCAACACCACCGAGTTCGTCCCGGTGGCGTTGCTCAGTGACATTGGCCGCAGCTTCGACATGAGCACCGCCCAGGTCGGGCTGATGCTGACCATCTATGCCTGGGTGGTGGCGCTGGCCTCGCTGCCGATGATGCTGCTGACCCGCAACATCGAACGGCGGCGCCTGCTGTTGTTCGTGTTCCTGGTGTTCATCGTCAGCCACTTGCTGTCGTGGCTGTCGCAGAGCTTTGCCATGCTGCTGGTCAGCCGTATCGGCATCGCCCTGTCGCATGCGGTGTTCTGGGCCATTACCGCCTCGTTGGCAGTACGCGTGGCGCCACCTGGCCAGCAGGCCAAGGCGCTGGGCCTGCTGGCCACCGGTACCACCCTGGCCATGGTTTTGGGCATTCCGTTGGGTCGCGTGGTGGGCGAGGCGCTGGGCTGGCGTGTGACCTTCCTTAGCATTGCCGGGGTCGCGCTGGCCACCATGCTGTGCCTGATGAAGTCGCTGCCGCTGCTGCCCAGCCAGAACTCGGGCTCGTTGCGCAGCCTGCCAATCCTGTTCAAGCGCCCGGCGCTGGTGATTACCTACCTGCTGGTGACGCTGGTGATTACCGCTCAGTTCACCGCCTATAGCTATATCGAACCGTTTGCCCTGCACGTGGCGCAGATTGGCGGTGAGCGCACCACGCTGTTGTTGTTGCTGTTCGGCGGTGCCGGGGTATTCGGTTCATTGCTGTTCAGCCGCTACAGTGACCGTTTCCCCCATGGCTTCCTGGTAGGCTCGATCGGCTTGCTCGCCGCATGCCTGTTGCTGATGTTGCCGCTGTCGGGCAATTTCTACGCGTTCGCGGCGCTGAGCATGTTCTGGGGTGTGGCGATCCTCAGCTTCAGCCTGTCGCTGCAGTCCAAGACGTTGAAGCTGGCATCCGATGCCACCGATGTGGCCATGGCGCTGTTCTCGGGTATCTACAACATCGGGATTGGGGGCGGTGCGCTGCTGGGCAGTATTGTCAGCAGCCAGATGGATGTGGCGGATATCGGCCTGGTGGGCGGTAGCGTGGCGGTGGTCGGGCTGGTAATGGCTGTTGCCAGCACCCGGCGCTACCGCGAGGCGCTGACGCACTGACCCAATGGCCAGCGGGCTTTTTGTAGGAGCGGCCTTGTGCCGCGATGGGCCGCAAAGCGGCCCTGGCAATGTCTGCGGCGAAGCTGACATCTTGGGGCCGCTGCGCGCCCCGATCGCGACACAAGGCCGCTCCTTCAGGTGCCCCGTAGACCCGAGGGGATACCGCTTGATCTTCAAGCCAGTACGGCAGCCCAGGCAGAAATCAACAGCACCCCCGCCAACACCTGGTTGAACAGCTGCAACCGCCGCGGTGCCTGCAACCACCTGGCGCTCCCCACCCCCAGCACCGCCCAGGCTGCCATGCACGGCAGGGCGATCAGCAAAAATACCAGCGCCAGTTGCCACACCGGCAATGACGGCGCTGCAAATACCCCGACCACCGCCACAGCCATCAGCCACACCTTGGGGTTCACCACCTGCAACGATGCGGCGCTGAAAGCACTGAGCCCTTGCGCGGTGGCCGCTTGCAAGGGGGTGGCGGCACTGCGCAGCATCTTCCACGCCAGCCAGCTTAGCCACAACACGCCGGCCCAGCTCATCAGCTGTTGGGCCAAGGGGTGACGCAGGAGCAGCTCACCCAGCCCTAGACCGACCATCAACACGATTGCCGCTGCCGCGCCACAGGCCGCCACGATTGGCACCAGGCTCGCGCGCAAACCTACGCGCGCGCCATGGGCCAGGATCAGCAGGTTGGTCGGCCCCGGGCTGATGCTGGCAACCAGGGCGAACAGAATGAAAGGCAACAACGACTGCGACATGGTTCATGGCTCCGGAAAATCGAAGCACCATGCTCGCTGCCTTCAGGGGTTCAGTCTGGAAGGTTTGAGCAGCGCCTGCGGTAGTCGGCAGGGGTCAGCCGGTAGGCCCGACGGAACCAGCGCCCCAAGTGGCTCTGGTCGGCGAAGCCCAAGGCCACGGCCACATCGGCAGGCGTCTGGCCCTGGGCGAGCAGGCGCCGTGCCCGGGCCAGGCGCAGCTGGATCAGGTAGGCATGCGGTGCAATGCCGAACGCGGCCTTGAATGCACGGGTCAGGCGAAAACGGTCGATGCCACAGGCCTGGGCCAGGTCTTCCAGGCCGACGTCGCGCTCCAGGTGGGCGTGCAGGTAATCACGCGCGCGCTGCGCGCTCAGCGGCAGGCGCGGGTCGGGGTTGATGCGTCGGCGCCAGTGCATGTGGCGGGTCAGACAGGCCAGCAGGTCGTCCATGGCCGTTTGCCGCACGATGCGCAAGTCCCGGTCGTGCACGGTGCAGAAGGCGAGGGCGGTGGCCCGCGCCAGGCGCTCATCGTGGCACAGGGTATCGGCAAAACTGGGCAGGCTGTCGCCCGGTGTGTGCTCGAACAGCGACCGCAGCTGTTGGTCTAGCCAAGCGGGCTGCAGGTACAGCGTCGAATAGGTGAAGCCTTCTTCGGTGGGCGCCAGCCCATCGTGGATGTCGCCAGGCTCGAGCAAGAATACCTGCCCCGGCGTGCTGCGATGGCGCACCCGACGGCAGTTGAACTGCTGCACGCCCTGCTCGGTCACGCCGACCAGAAAGCTTTCGTGCCAGTGCGGGTCGTAGGCATGTCCGACGAAATGCGCCCGGACCGATTCGATGCCGGTATCGGCGTCTTGCTTGAGGTCGATCCAGTTGCTCATGAACGTGTGCCGTTGGGGTAAATGGCTACCTTAGCGCAACCCCCCGGCTCAGTCTGGAACGATTGTGCAGCCGTTGGTCAGTGCCCGATCACGCAGGGCCTCGAAGCGCTCGCGCAGCCACAGGTGCAATTGCGAAACTGCCGGTGTGAGCTGCTTGCGATGCGGGCAGACCAAGGTGACCGGGGTAGGTTCGCCGAGCAGTTCGGGCAGGACGATTTCCAGTTCACCGGCCGCAATGTTGGCGCTGACATCCAGCCACGACTTGTAGACGATGCCTTCGCCTTGAATGGCCAGGCGACGGATGACGTCGGCATCGTCACTGACCAGCGGCCCGCGCACCTGCACGGTACGGTTGCCCAGCTGCCACTTGTCGTATACCCGGTTGTGCTGCATGTACAGCAGGCAGGCGTGTTGCTGCAGGGCGTCGGGGCTGAGCGGGCGGCCGTGGCGGGCCAGGTAGTCGGGCGATGCGACCAGCACTCTGCGGTTCCAGTCGGCCAATGGCAGAGCGATGTAGTTGGCATCCTGGTTCAGGCCATAGCGGATGGCCACATCCACCGGGTCGCGGTTGAGGTCGGCAATCTGGTCGGACAGGAAGAAACGCAGTTGCAATGCCGGGTGCTCGCGGCGGAAGGCGCTGAGCCAGGGCAGCAACATGTTGCGGCCCATGTCGGAAGGTGCCGACACCTGCAGGGTGCCGCGCAGGGTATTGGGGTTGCCATGCAGGTCTTCATGGCCCTGGCGCAAGCTCTCCAGCACATTCAGCGCGGTGGGCAGGTAGCGCTCGCCCTCGGCGGTCAGGCGCAGGCTGCGCGTGGTGCGGGCGAACAGGCGTACATCCAGGTCGCGCTCCAGGCGCTTGATTGCTGCGGCCACCTGGCCCGGCAGCAGGCCGGCTTCATGGGCGGCGGCTGTGAAGCTGCCCAGTACGCTGCTGCGGGCAAACAGTTCGAGGTCGGCAATACGCAGCATGTTGCATTTTCACTCCGTGGATGAAAGTGTTGCTGCATTGTGCCGGTTTTTCTTTTGTACTGGAAAGATAAGATACACGCCACATACACCGTTGATTCCCGGAGTTGTTGCTTGCCAGTCAATAACTGCCATCGTGCAGTGCCAGGCTCTGGCGCAGCTGTTCGAGCATGGCCACACGCAGCGCCAGCGGGGCCTGGATGCGGATAGAACCTGCTTGGGACAGCAGCCAGCCCATCAGCGCCCGGTTGTCGGCCACGGTAGCGACCAGCACGGCGCCGCCGCTCGCTTGCGGTGTCAGTTGCATATCTGCTGACAGGGGTGATTGTTCCAGGCGGCGGGCCAGCGCGTCATCGACCCAGGCATGCAGTTCAACGTGGTCCGGGGGGGTAAGCACGTCGGGTTGCAGCTGCTGCGCTTCGCTCAGGCTCAGGCCCGGTTGCCAGTACCAGCCGTAAGGCATGCCTTTACTGTTGCACTGCAACGGGAACAACGCGGCAAGCTCGACCAGGTCGCGTTCGACGGTGCGTTTGCTGGTGGTATGGCCCACGGTTGTCAGGGCGGCCTGCAACTGGGTAGAGCTCATCCCGGGGTGGCGGCCGGGCAGCAACTTGAGCAGCTGCCACTGTCGGGCGATGGTATGGCGGGTTGGGTGGCTGGGCAAAGGCTTCGTCCTTGAAGGCAGGCGTCAAACCTGCCTGGATAGTGGCGTATAGCTATTGCGCAGCATACCCTCTCATAGAATGGGATCCAAGTTTTCCCCGAATGCCGCCAGTTGAATTCAGATAGCGAGGCTGTCGACCACGCCGCCGTCGACCCGCAGGGCCGCGCCGGTGGTGGCGGAGGAATAAGGGGAGGCGAGGTATACCACCAGGTGGGCAACCTCATCGACATCGGCGACGCGCTGGATGATCGAGCTTGGCCGCGCGGTGCGGACGAAGTTGTCCGCCTCTTCACGAATGCTGCGCCCGGAAGCCTTGGCTGCATCGGCCACCATCGCGGTCACGCCATCGGTCAGGGTCGGGCCCGGCAGCACTGCGTTCACGGTAACCCCGGTGCCGGCCAGACGCTTGGCCAAGCCATGGGAAACGGCCAGGTTGGCGGCCTTGGTCACGCCGTAGTTGATCATGTCGGCAGGAATGGCGACACCCGATTCCGAGGAAATGAACAGGATCCGCCCCCAGTCGTTCTCGATCATGCCCGGGGCATAATGGCGGGCCAGGCGCACACCGCTGAGCACGTTGGTTTCGTAGAAGCGCGCCCACTCGCTGTCGTCTACATCGAAGAAGTCGACGTCGTCGTAGATGCCCAGGTTGTTGACCAGGATGTCGGCCCGTGGGTGGGCAGCGAACAGGGTTTCGGCACCGGCGGCGGTACCCAGGTCGGCGACCACGCCTTGCACCTGGCCACGCCCACCTTGCTTGCGCACTTCGGCGAGGGCGGCGTCCAGCGACTTCTGGCTGCGGCCGGCAATGACCACGTCGGCATTGGCGCGGGCCAGGCCACGGGCGATGGCCAGACCAATACCGCCGGTCGAGCCGCTGATGATGGCGGTGCGTCCGCCGAGGTCGATGTTCATGGGATGGCTCCTGTAAGTGAGTTGCAGTGATGCAAGCCATTCTAGTGAAGCACGCAGGTTGGCAAGCGCGAGCGCGCGAGGTCTATGGAGCCGCTCAGAAGCGCTAGGTTATGACACGCTGCAACGCCTCGATAAACACCTCTTCCGCCCGGCTGAACCGCTGTTCCCTGTTCCACAACAGGTGAATATCCACATCGGCAATCCCTTCCTGCGGCGCCAGCTTCCACAGCAACCCCGCTTCGACATCCGGTGCCACCACATGCTCGGGCAGGCAGCCGATGCCAAACCCGGCGATCACCAGCCGGCGGACTTCTTCAAGGCTTGGCGATGAGGCCACGATCCGCCCGGCGAACCCTTGCAGGTCTCGGAAAATGGTCAGCGGCGACAACATGCCGCCAATCTGATCGCTGGTGAAACTGACGAAGTTCTCCCGTTGCAGGTCGCCTTCGGCCTGGCCAAACAGGGCATGGTGCTTGCCACAGAAAAACGCATAGCGTTGGCGCAGGAACAGCCGCTGTTCCAGCCGTGGCTGTGCACGCCGGGTGAGGCTAAGGCCCGCCGTGGCGGTTTTTTCCTGCAGGGCGGCGACGATGTCGGAGCTGCGCATCACGTCGATTTCCAGTTCCACTCGCGGGCGCTGGCGGTGGAAGTCGGCGAGGAAGTTGTCGAAGCGTTCGCTGACGATGCGGCTGATCATCAGCAGGCGCACTTTGCCCACCACTTCGTCCGCCGGTTGCTCCAGCAAGCCGCCGATCTGCGACATTTGCCCATACACCTCGCCGGCCAGCTGGAACAGCTGCTCGCCCATTTCTGTCAGCACGAAGCGCGGCCCACGGCGGGCAATGAGCTGGCGGCCGAGCTGCTCTTCAAGGCGCTTGAGCGCCTGGCTTACCGCCGGTTGGGTGAGGTGCAGGCGGGCGGCGGCGCGGCTGATGGACAGCTCCTGGCCGATGACCCGGAAGGTGCGCAGCAGGTTCCAGTCGAGGCGGTCGTTGAGCAGGCGGTCAGACATGGCGGGGGCTCGATAATAAGCGTGGTTAATAGTTCGAATAATAAATAGAAAATTGACTAATCATAGCCCCGGGCCGATAAATCGCATGCATTGAAGCCCGGTGTGTCGGCGGCGGCTTTTTCGCGGGCTTGCCCCGTCCCACAGGTACTGCACTGTTGCAGACAGGGTGCGACCCCTGTGGGAGCGGGCGAGCCCGCGAACAAGCCAGCACCGAACCAGCAGGCCAAGCGCCACCAGAGCGCCACCGTGTCCCAGCAACTCCTGCCAGAACAACAAGCAAAGGAGCCCCCATGAACCCCACCGCTTCCGCCCAGCCGCGCCGTGCAGCCGCCGCCGCGTTCATCGGTACCATGATCGAGTGGTACGACTTCTACATCTACGCCACCGCCGCCGCCCTGGTGTTCGGTGCCTTGTTCTTCCCCTCTGACGACAGCCTGTTCAGCACCATGGCCGCGTTCGGCACCTTCGCCGTGGGCTTCTTCGCCCGGCCGCTGGGCGGCATCGTCTTCGGCCACGTGGGCGACCGAATCGGCCGCAAGAAGTCGCTGGTCATCACCCTGCTGATGATGGGCATCGTTACCGTGTGCATCGGCCTGCTGCCGACTTACGCGCAGATCGGCGCCACCGCGCCGGTGCTGTTGATCCTGCTACGCATCGTCCAGGGCATTGCCGTGGGCGGCGAGTGGGGCGGGGCGGTATTGATGGCCGGCGAGCATGCGCCCAAAGGTCGGCGCAACTTCTTCGCCTCGTTCGCCCAGCTGGGCAGCCCGGCTGGCCTGATTCTGTCGCTTCTGGCCTTTGGCGCGGTTACCCGCCTGCCTGAAGAGGAACTGATGAGCTGGGGCTGGCGCGTGCCGTTCCTGGCCAGCGCGTTGCTGCTGCTGGTGGGCCTGGCGATTCGCCTGGGGGTGAATGAGTCACCCGAGTTCATCGCCAGCCGCGAGCAGGCGCAAAAGGCTCGGCGCAAGGAGCAGGCGCCAGTCCTTGAAGTGCTGCGCACCGCCTGGCGCCCGCTGTTGCTGTGCATCGGCGCCAACACCCTGGGCATTGCCGGGGTCTACTTCACCAACACTTTCATGATCAGCTACACCACCCAGCAGTTGCACCTGGAGCGCTCGTTGATCCTTGAATGCCTGTTCTTTGTGGCGATCATCCAGTTCTGTGTGCAGCCGCTTGCGGCGTGGCTGTCGGAAAAGGTCGGTGCGACGCGCTTCCTGGCGCTGGTTGCGCTGCTGGCGATGGCCTCGCCCTACCCGATGTTCGTGCTAGTCAGCTCGGGCCAGGGCCCGTTGATCGTGCTTGGCATCGCCCTGGCCGCAGCCTGCATGGCTTCCTTCTACGCGGTGATTGCCGGCTATGTCAGCGGCATGTTCGCAACCCGCGTGCGCTACACCGCCATTTCTCTGGCCTATCAGATCTGCGGCGCGATCGCTGGCGGCCTGACCCCGCTGATTGGCACCTGGCTGGCCCATACCTTCAGCGGCCAATGGTGGCCGATGGCAGCCTTCTACACCCTGATCGCCACCATTTCGCTGGTTTGCGTGCTCGCCTTGGCGCGCCAGTACGCCCGTAGCCGGCGCCTGGAACTGGCCTGATCGAACCCCCACTATTCTGGAGTACCCGCATATGTTGAAAAGCAATGGCGAACGCCTGTGGGCGAGCCTGATGGCCATGGCCGAAGTCGGCGCCACCGCCCGCGGCGGCAACTGCCGCCTGGCCCTCAGCGAGGAGGACAAAGCCGGCCGTGAACTGTTCAGCCACTGGTGCCGCGAAGCGGGCCTTAGCCTGTCGGTAGATGCCATCGGCAACCTGTTCGCCCGCCGTGCCGGCAGTGACCCGCATGCCGCCCCGGTCATGATGGGCAGCCACCTCGACACCCAGCCCGAAGGAGGCCGTTTCGATGGCGTCTATGGCGTGCTGGCCGGCCTGGAGGTGGTGCGCCGCCTGAACGACTTGAACATCCAGACCCGCAAGCCACTGGAAATTGCCGTATGGACCAATGAGGAGGGCGCGCGCTTCACCCCGGCCATGTTTGGCTCGGCGGTGTTCACCGGCAACCTCGCGCTGGCCGAGGCGCTGGCCATTCGCGATGCCGATGGCGTCAGCGTCGCCGATGAACTGCACCGCACCGGGTACGCCGGCCAACGCCCGCTGGGCGGCGAGGTGGATGCCTATTTCGAGGCGCATATCGAACAAGGCCCGATCCTTGAAGACAACGCCAAGGCCATTGGCGTGGTCAGTGGTGGCCAGGCTATCCGCTGGCTGGACGTGACGGTCGAGGGCATGGCGGCACACGCCGGCACCACGCCGATGCTGCTGCGCAAGGATGCGCTGTACGGCACTGCGCGGATGATCCAGGCGGTCGAGCAACTGGCAGCGGACTTTGCCCCCCAAGGCCTGACCACCGTAGGTGAGCTCTCCATTGCCAAATCTTCGCGCAACACCATTCCCGGCCTGCTGCAGTTCACGGTCGACCTGCGCCATCACCGCGACGAGGCCATCGAAGCCATGGAGCGCGAGCTGACCCTGAAGCTGCAAGCCATCGCCAGCCAGCGCGGCCTGCAAGTGCGTATCGAGCGCCACTGGGTGAGCCCGGCGACCCCGTTCGATGCCGACTGCGTGGCTGCCGTGCAGCAAGCGGTGGACGGCCTTGGGTATGCGCAGCAATCGATTGTCAGCGGGGCGGGGCACGATGCCATTCTGTTGGCGCGGTACTGCCCGACGGCGATGGTGTTCATCCCCTGCGTCGGTGGCCTGAGCCACAACGAGGCTGAGGACGTGCTGCCTGATAATGCCCGACAGGGCGCGGATGTACTGCTGAACGCTGTGCTGGCACGGGCAGGCCGTGTCGACATAACTCATTGAATAGGGGGACCCTGTGGGAGCGGGCTTGCCCCGCGAACACCGGCAAAGCCGGTGCCATGCATCGCCAGGCCCCCTTCGCGGGACAAGCCCGCTCCCACAAGTTCCTGCAAACCTCACCCACGCTGAGGATGTCGTGGCGAACTACATCCCACCCCTTCGCACATGCTTGACGAACACCTTCTCCAGCAACTCCCACATCGCCGGGTCCGTACTGAACGCCACATTGAAGCGCATCCACCCGGTCGCTTTGGCATCGACCATGAACAACTGCCCAGGCCCAAGCATGATGCCTTTCTCCAGCGCATCATCCAGCAATGCGGCACTGTCCGGAATCGCCGGGTGGCGGGTCCAGATGTACATGCCTTCATCCGATTCGGTGAACAGTTCGAAGCCCAATCGATGCAGATGCCGGCCAACTTCCTGATGCGCCTCGGCCAGCCGCTGGCGCAGGCGCTTGAGGTGCTTGCGCCAGCGGCCGTCGATGATCGCGGCGTACACCACACGCTCCATCACCTGCGAGGTGGTCAGGCCTGAGCGCATCTTCAGGTGCAGCAGCTTCTGCATCAGTTCGGGGTTGGCCAGCATGTAGCCGACCCGCACATTGGGCGAGATGCTCTTGGAGTAGCTGCCCACGTACACCACCTGCTGCAGGTGGTCGAGGCTGGCCAGGCATGGCTGCGGTTCGGTGACCATGTCGGCGTACAGGTTGTTTTCCACCAGGCGGAAGCCGTGCTGGCTGGCCAGTTGCAGCAGGCGGTGCAACTGCGGCAGCGGTGTGCGTGAGCAGGTCGGGCTGTGCAGGTGCGGCTGGGTGAAGAACGCCGTCGGGCGGTGGTGGGTGAGCAACTGCTCCAGCTGGTTCAGGTCGTAACCGGCCGGGGTGCGTGGCACGCCTACCAGGGTTGCGCCCTGGGTACGCAGGATGCTCATCAGGTTGGGGTAGCCAGGGTCGTCGACCAGCACCACATCGCCTGGGCGCACCAGCGTGCGGGCGGCCAGGTCCAGGGCCTGGCTGGCACCGTGGGTGAGCATCAGCTGTGCCGGGTTGGCGACGATGGAAAGCTCTTGCTGCAAATTCTGCGCTGTCAGCGTACGCAGTTCCATCAGGCCCATGGGGTCGCCGTAACCCGACAGTTCCAGTGGGCTGCCGGCCACCTGGCGCAGCCCGCGACGCAGGCCGTCTTCGTACATCCAGTCGTTGGGCAGCCAGCCGCACCCCGGTTTGTAGGGCAACTGACGGATCTCGAAGATCTGCTGCAGGTACCACTCGGAGTTGAACATTGGTCGACTGGCGTCGGCCTCGGTAGTGTGCCGGTCCAGCATTTCGCCCGCCGCACGGTTGACGAAGAACCCCGCATTGCCACGGCTCACCAGCAGCCCCTGGGCGACCAGGCGGTCGTAGGCCTCGACCACGGTGAAGGTGCTCACCGAATAGCTCGCGGCAAAGGCGCGTATAGACGGGACCTTGGCGCCCGGCTTGAGGGTCTGGTTGTCGATCAACTCACGCAACCCGTCGATGATCTGGTTGACCAGCGGGGTGGGGGAGTCTGGATGTAATTCGAACATTCGGGGCCTTCAGGGTGCGTATCGCCTGGCGTTTGCAGGGTGTACTGCATGGGCGACCTGTACAGTGCAGTGCGAGATTCATGCCACTGTGCATGGCTCTCTGCGTCGGACATTTTTACATTAGGTGTCGGATATCGCCACATAAAGCATGTTCAGTTCGCTTCAGGCAGTCGTCCTGGGGCGCGTCAGCAGGCCGCCATGGAGGGCCTGCGTGTGTTCGCTCACACCATCCTGCCCGCATTAGCACTGATGTACAGGTGAAACCGCCAGCCATCGGGGTTTCACGGTTTTCCTTGGATAAAAAGAAGCACGGGGTACACAACTGATGGACGCAACATCCACAACCACCACCGCGAAAGGCGGGCACGAGAGCAAGCTCAGTGCCTCGTTGAAGTCGCGCCACCTGACGATGATGTCGATCGCCGGGGTTATTGGCGGCGCCTTGTTCGTCGGCTCCGGCAGCGTGATCCACAGCGCCGGCCCAGCCGCTGTCCTGGCCTACCTGGCGGGCGGCATCCTGGTGGTACTGATCATGCGCATGCTGGGTGAAATGGCGACGTCCTCGCCAGACACCGGCTCGTTCTCCACCTACGCCGACCGCGCCATTGGCCGCTGGGCCGGTTTCACCATCGGCTGGCTGTACTGGTGGTACTGGGTCATCCTCATGGCCTGGGAAGCCTATGTGGCGGGCAAGATCCTGCATGGCTTCTTCCCGGATGTCAGCGTCAACGTGTTCGTGCTGGCCACGACCCTGTTGCTGATTACCGTCAACTTCTTCAACGTCAAGCACTACGGTGAGTTCGAGTTCTGGTTCGCCTTGATCAAGGTGATCGCGATCGTCTGCTTCCTGATCGTGTGTACCGCTGCCGTGATGAACGTCTGGCAGTTTGGTGAAGTGCGTGGCATCAGCCACCTCACCGCCGAAGGCTTCATGCCCAATGGCATCACCACCGTGATCGGTGCATTGCTTGGGGTGATGTTCGCCTTCCTGGGCGCCGAAATCGTCACCATCGCCGCTTCCGAAGCCAAGGACCCGGCCGCGCAGATCGTCAAGGCCACCAACTCGGTGGTATGGCGTGTGTGCCTGTTCTACGTCGGTTCGATCTTCCTGATCGTCTGCCTGGTACCGTGGAACGACCCGCACCTGGGTGTTTCCGGCTATGGCGCTTATCGCCGTACCCTGGAACTGCTGGGCGTGCCGTATGCCGAGCTGCTGATGAACTTCGTGGTGCTGACCTCGGTGAGCAGCTGCCTGATCTCGGGCCACTACACCGCTTCGCGCATGCTGTTCTCCCTGGCCCAACGGGGTGATGCGCCGTCGTTCTTCAAGATCACCCGCGCCGGCACCGGTGTACCGGTATACGCGATCATGGGCTCGTGCGCCGTGGCCGTGGTGTGTGCGCTGATCAACTTCAGCGAAACCCTGCGCCCGAAAGACGTGCTGGATACCCTGATGAACACCACCGGCATGATCGCCCTGCTGGTGTACCTGGTCATTGCCTTCTCGCAGCTGCGCATGCGCCGCAAGCTGATTGCCGAAGGCAAGGAAGTGCGCCTGAAGATGTGGCTGTTCCCGTGGCTGACCTACCTGGTGATCGCGTTCATCGTGGCCGCACTGGTCACCATGGCCTTCATGCCTGACTACCAGATCCTGGTGATTTCCACCGGTATTGCGGCGGCAGTCGTGGTGGCAATGGGCGTGGTGCACCAGATCCGCTCTGGCAGCAGCAAGCAGCACTAAGCGTCACTCGTGCCTGGAAACGGCCGGCTCCCTTGGGGACCCGGCCGTTTCGCGTTGTTGGGCCTGGGTTTTTTCTGCGGGCATGTGGAAGCGCTGGTTCATCCACGGCGAGCCGAGCAGGGCGGCGGCGGCGATCAGGGCCAGGATGGCGAGGGCGATGTAGGTCTTCATGGGCAGGCGCATACATGGACTGACTTCACGCATAGGCGGTCAGTTCCGGCGATAGGGCCCTCACAGTCGACAGATGGCATATGCTAGGCACATTGCCCGCCCAAAAGGAGCCCCACATGGCTTGGTCCGCCAACCAGTATTCCCTGTTCGAAGACGAACGCACCCGTGCCGTACGCGACCTGCTCGCCGCCATCCCGCCACGGCCGGTGCGCCACGCCACCGACCTGGGCTGCGGCCCGGGCAACTCCACCGAGGTGCTGCTGCAGCGCTACCCCGATGCCCAGGTGACGGCACTGGACAGCGACCCGGACATGATCGACAAGGCCCGCGAACGCAAACGGCTGTGCATCCCGCGGGTACGCACGGTCATTGCCGACATTGCCGGCTGGTCCGCCCCAGAGCCGCAAGACCTGATCCTGGCCAATGCCTCGCTGCAATGGGTACCTGACCACGCCTCGCTGTACCCGCACCTGGTGCGTCAGTTGAGTGAAGGTGCCAGCCTGGCCGTGCAGACCCCCGACAACCTCGACGAACCAGCCCATCGGCAGTTGCGCGAGATTGCCAGCCAAGGCCCTTGGGCGGCGAAATTCGCCGATTTCCAGTTGCCGCCACGGCACGGTGCGGCGTTCTACTACGACCTGCTCAGCCCGCTGTGTGCGCGGGTGGATGTGTGGCGCACCACCTATCACCACCCTTTGGTGGGTGGCGCCGAAGCGGTGGTGGAGTGGTTCAAGGGTTCGGCCTTGCGGCCTTACCTGGCCAGGCTTGACGAGCAGGAGCAGGGCGACTTTCTGCAGATGTACCTGCAGGCCATGCAGCGCGACTACCCGCCGGCCACCGATGGCAAGGTGCTGCTGCCGTTCCCGCGGTTGTTCGTGATCGCTACCCGCTAGGACGGTGCCATTGCCAGGCCACGTAGCTGTAGACGCCGAGGTTGAGCAGCAGCACAACGCTGCCCAGTAACAGCTGGATGTGCGGTGTCAGCCCGGCGGGGTAGATCAGTGGCCAGATGTAGTGCTCCACAAAGCCGCCCTGGTAGCCTGCGCCCCCGGCTGCGCTGCGCATGCGGTTTTCCCAGGTGGTGAGCGGGCAGCCCAGGTGCAGGCATTGCACCGCCACGCCCCAGGCCAGGGCCGGCAAGTGGATGAACAGGGCAGGGCGCCACTTGAGTACCAGCAGGCCGCCGAACAGCACCAGCAGGATGAAGGCCAGGTGCAGCAGGACCAGGGTGTCGGCGGCCAGGCGGTAGAGCATGGTTAGTGTGCCCGGGGGTTGAAGTTATCCCAGCATAGTCGGGTGGCCTGCACTGGCCTCTTCGCAGCACAAGGCTGCTCCTACAGGTTATCGCATTCCTCTGTAGGAGCAGCCTTGCGCTGCGAAAGGGCCGGTACAGGCTTACAACCCTTCCTCAACCATCTGCAAAAAGGTCGCCACTACCCGGCGCGTACGCTGTTCGCTCAGGCACACCAGCGTCTCGGTCAAATGCCGCTGACAATCCACAATCGGTAACGCGCACACCCGCGCATCGGCGCCAAACTCGGCCGCCGAGACCACCCCCACGCCTATCCCCACCACCACCGCCTCACGCGCCGCTTCCCGGCCTTCCACCTGGATCGCCGGGCGAATCCGCAAACCCGCTCGTTGCATCTCTTCTTCCAGCGTCTGGCGCGTCACCGAGCCGGGCTCGCGCAGCACCAGGGGCGTGTCGTCGAGGTCGGCGAGGCTGATCGAGCCACGGCTGGACCACGGGTGGTTATGCGAAACAAACGCCACCATCGGGTCGCGGCGCAGTGGCAGGCAATGCAGGCGCTCATCATCGACATCCCGGCCGAGCAGGGCCAGGTCAGCCTGATAGCTGAACAAGCGGGCCAGCGACTCATCGGTGTTGCCGGTCTCGATTTTCACCTGGATGCCCGGGTAGCGCTGGCAGAAGCGGGCGATCTGCGGCAGCACGTGTACCGGCGCATCCACCGCCAGCACCAGGCTGCCGGTGTGCAGCGCACGCGAATCGTGCAGCAGCTCTTGAGCTTCGACCTCGCAGGCGAACAGGCGCTGGCTGATGCCCAGCAAGCGCTCGCCAAGATCAGTGAGCTGCACCGAACGCTTGTTGCGGTGGAACAGCAAGACGCCGAAGCGCTCCTCCAGTTTGCGCACCTGGTCCGACACCGCTGGCTGGGTAAGGAACAGCTTTTCTGCGGCGCGGGTAAAGCTGCCGTGCACGGCCACCGCATGGAAGGCCTTCAGTTGTGCGTGGGAAAGCGACATGACAGACCTCAGTAACAAGCTGGGCTTATGTGTGTAATACGATAAATCGATTTTATTTATCTTAGCGCAACTGTTTCCATGAATGTCAGCCCGATGCGGGTACCACGAGTACCGCCTGGGCCATGGCACCCACACGGCGCCATCTGACCCGATGACAGCCTCGTCATCGCTGTGCGTAACACAAGAACAAGACAGGCGTTTCTTCACATTCTGCCGGCACACTTGAGCAAGAGGTCAGACTTACATGAATCAATCCCTAGCCGCGTTGAAACGTTGGCGCATCCAGATTTTCGCCATCACCTGGCTGGCTTACGCCGCCTTCTACTTCACCCGTAAAGCCTTCTCGGTAGCCAAGCTGGGCATTGCCGAAGACCCAGGCTTCATGCTCGACAAGGCCGCCATGGCCAACCTCGACGCCATCTACCTGGCCGCCTACGCTGTGGGCCAGTTCACCTGGGGCATGCTCGCCGACCGCTTCGGCCCGCGTGTGGTGGTGCTTGGCGGGTTGCTGATTTCTGCAGTGGCGGCAGTGGTGATGGGCAGTTACGCCACCTTCCCGATCTTTGCCATCTGCATGCTGGTGCAGGGCCTGGCGCAGTCCACCGGCTGGGCCGGCTTGTGCAAGAACATCGGCAGCTTCTTCCCGGCTTCGCAGCGCGGGCGGGTATTGGGCCTGT
This sequence comes from Pseudomonas sp. PvP089, assembly GCF_017875165.1. Taxonomy (NCBI): domain Bacteria; kingdom Pseudomonadati; phylum Pseudomonadota; class Gammaproteobacteria; order Pseudomonadales; family Pseudomonadaceae; genus Pseudomonas; species Pseudomonas sp. PvP089. Next base: position 4,150,341 of record NZ_JAGGME010000001.1, on the reverse strand, counting down.
GGAGTTCCTGCTATGCCTTCGGCGGCCTGGTGGCCTCACCGTTCGCGGGGTGGTGGGCTTATACCCTGGTGGGCACCTGGCACGCAGCGTTCTTCTCCAGTGCCGCAGTGGTGGCCCTGGTGGCCGTGCTGTTTTTCTTCCTGCAGCGCAACAAGCCTGAAGATGTCGGCCTGCCGGCCGTGGAGCCCGAGCCGCAGAGCATGGCCCCGGCGGACAACCTGTGCAGCGTGTGGGCACCGCTGAGGGAGATCCTGCGCAACCGCACGGTGCTGACCCTGGGGCTTGCGTACTTTCTGCTGAAGCCGGCGCGCTACGCCATCCTGTTGTGGGGGCCGGTGATTGTCTTCGAACAGATGCCATCGGTGGGCAAGGTGGGGGCGGCAATCATCCCGACCGCCTTCGAACTGGCGGGGTTGCTAGGCCCGATCATGATCGGCCTGGCCTCCGACAAACTGTTCGGCGCCCGGCGCATGCCGGCCTGCGTGATCAGCCTGGTGCTGCTGACCATGACCCTGGCGGCGTTCATGGCGGCCATGCATACCGGTAGCGTGATGCTGGTGGTGGCCTTGCTGTTCGTCATGGGCCTGACCCTGTACGGGCCGGACTCAATGATCAGTGGTGCTGCAGCCATCGACTTCGGCACCGCCAAGGCCGGCGCCACCGCCGCAGGTTTCGTCAACGGCTGTGGCTCGGTGGGGGCGGTGCTGGGCGGGCTGCTACCCGGTTACTTCGATGGCGTCACGGTGTTCATCGTGTTCGCTGGCTGCGCGCTGTTCTCGGCGCTGGTGCTGTTACCGCACTGGAACAGCCGCCCGGCCAGCAATGCACAAAGTACCGACGTAGCACCGAATACCAGCATGGCAATCAAGCCACTGCGTACCTGAAAGGAAAGCGAGCAAATGAGACCCTTCTGGCTGCAACAGGCCCTGGATTCCACGCAGGAGGCGGTGTGCCCGCCGCTGCAAGGCGATACCCGTTGCGATGTGTGCATTGTCGGTGGCGGTTATACCGGCCTGTGGACGGCACTGATGCTCAAGGAGGCCGTACCGGCCCTGGAGGTGGTGCTGATCGAAGCCGACATCTGCGGCGCCGGTGCCAGTGGCCGCAATGGTGGCTGCGCGTTGTCCTGGTCGGCCAAGTACTTCACCCTCGAACGCCTGTTCGGCGTGGCCGAGGCGGTGCGCCTGGTGCGCGAGTCGGAGCGCAGCATCGCCGGCATCGGCGAGTTTTGCGCGGCCAATGGCATCGACTGCGACTTTCGGCTGGACGGCACGTTGTACACTGCCACCAACCCGGCCCAGGTAGGCGCCACCGATGCGGTGATCGCCGCGCTGGAGCACAAGGGGATCAACTCGTTCCGCCGCCTGCCACTGGAGCAGGTGCAGCGCCTGGCGGGTTCGGCGCGGCACCTGGAGGGCTGGTTCTCGCCGGCCGCCGCCACGGTGCAGCCGGGCAAGCTGGTGCGCGGCTTGCGTCGGGTGGCCTTGCAACGCGGCGTGCGCATTCATGAAGGCACAGCCATGACTGGCCTGGAGCACGGTGCCCCGGTGCAGGTACGCACCGCTCATGGCACCGTGCGCGCCGACCGCGTGGTGCTGGGCCTCAATGCCTGGATGGCACGCGCCTTCCCGCAGTTCGAGCGCAGTGTGGCGATCGTTTCCAGCGACATGGTGATCACCGAGCCGTGCCCCGAACTGCTCGGCCAGAGTGGCCTGGACAGCGGAGTCAGCGTGCTCGACTCGCGTATTTTCGTGCATTACTACCACAACACCTCTGATGGTCGGCTGATGCTCGGCAAGGGCGGCAACACCTTCGCGTATGGCGGGCGCATGCTGCCGGTATTCGACCAGCCTTCGCCGTACCGGCCCTTGCTGCGCGAAACCCTTGGCGAGTTTTTCCCGGCCTTGGCCGAGGTGCCACTGGCGGCCAGCTGGAACGGGCCGTCGGACCGTTCGGTGACCGGCTTGCCGTTCTTTGGTCGCCTGGACGGTCAGGGCAACGTGTTCTACGGCTTTGGTTACTCCGGCAGCGGCGTTGGCCCGTGTCATATGGGCGGGCAGATTCTATCGTCGCTGGCGCTGGGGCTGGATAACCCGTGGACCCGTTCGCCGCTGGTCAAGGGGCCGCTGGGGCTGTTCCCGCCCGAACCGATCCGCTACCTGGGCTCGCTGATGGTGCGCAATGCCATCCGTCGCAAGGAGCGCGCCGAGGATCACGGCTTGCGGCCGCGTCGCCTGGATGTGCGCCTGGCGCGGTTTGCGGCGGCGGCGGGCAAAGCCGATAAAGGCTGATGAGATTTCTTGTCGATCCCATGCTCGAGGGCGTATAAAATGCCCCCACTTTTGGCCGGTCGCTTCCTGAACCGGCCGCTGAAACAAGAGAGTCGACATGGGCGCACAGTGGAAAGCCAAACATAGAGAAACAGCGGCCAATGCCAAAGGCAAGGTCATGGGCAAGCTGTCCAAGGAAATCCAGATCGCCGCCAAGTCGGGCGCCGATCCCGACATGAACCCACGCCTGCGCCTGGCCATCGTGCAAGCCAAGAAGGCTTCGATGACCCGTGAAACCCTGGAGCGGGCGATTCGCAAGGGCGCTGGTCTGGACGGTGATGCCGTGCAGTACTCGGCAGTAACCTACGAAGGGTTCGCGCCGCACCAGGTGCCGTTGATCGTCGAGTGCCTGACCGACAACGTCAACCGCACCGTCGCGCAAATCCGTGTGCTGTTCCGCAAGGGCCAGCTGGGTGCCAGCGGCTCGGTGGCCTGGGACTTCAACCACGTCGGCCTGATCGAAGCCACCCCGGAAGGTGACGCCGACCCGGAAATGGCGGCCATCGAAGCCGGCGCTCAGGACTTCGAAGAAGGTGAAGAAGAGGGCTCGACCCTGTTCATTACCGACACCACTGACCTGGATGCCGTGCAGAAGGCCCTGCCGGAGCACGGCTTCACCGTGACCGCGGCGAAAATCGGCTATACCCCGAAGAACCCGGTGAGCGCAGCCAGCCTGAGTGCTGAAGCACTGGCTGAGGTTGAAGCGTTCCTCGAAGCGATCGACGAGAACGATGACGTGCAGAACGTCTACGTCGGCCTCACTGACTAATGTGTGTATCCGGGGCCGCTTTGCGGCCCTTCGCGGGCTTGCCCGCTCCCACAGGTTCACCGCAGCTTCCGGCACAGCAGTGAACCTGTGGGAGCGGGCGAGCCCGCGAATAGGCCCTTGAATGCCACCGCAGGCAGCCTGCATGAACCCCACCTTCGCCTCCCTCAGCCTCGCCCACCTGCGCACCCTCGACCATTTGCTGCAGTTGAAAAACCTCAGCCACGCCGCCGAGCGCCTGGGCGTCAGCCAGTCGGCCCTCAGCCGCCAGTTGGCCCACCTGCGCGAAGCCTTCGACGACCCGTTGCTGGTTCGCCAAGGCCGCGGCTACGTACTCAGCGAATACGCCGAAGCCCTGGTTGAACCGCTACGCCAGGTCCTCGAAGAACTGCACGCCCTGCGCCAGCCCGCCGTATTCGATCCAGCGCGCTGTGAGCGCCGTTTCTGCCTGGCCGCTTCGGACTACGTGGCCGAGCACATGCTGCCGTTACTGGTGGCCGCGCTGGAACACGAAGCGCCCGGCGTATCGCTGGAGTACCGTACCTGGCAGGCCGGCCAGTATGCGTTGCTGGCCAGCGGCGAAATCGACCTGGCAACCACCTTGTTCGACGAGTCGCCACCCAACCTGCACGGGCGCTTGCTGGGTGAGGACCGCGCGGTGTGCCTGATGCGCCACGATCACCCGCTGGCCGCCCACACCTCGCTCAGCCAGGCCGATTACCTGGCGCACAAGCATGTGCGGATTTCTGGCGGTGGCGACAAGGACAGTTTCATCGACCGTCACCTTCGCGCCCAAGGCCTGCAGCGGCGTGTCAGCCTGGAAGTGCCGTTTTTTTCCGCCACCGTAAAGGTCGTTGCCAACAGCCAGGCCGTGGCCACCGTGCCCGAGCACATCGCCCGGCAACTGTGCCGCTTGCATGACCTGGCCTGGCGGCCGTTGGGCTTTATCGAGCATAGCCAGCGCTACTGGGTGGTGTGGCACCAGCGGCTGCAGGCTTCGGCCGAGCATCGCTGGTTGCGCAACCGGGTGTTCGAGCTGTGGCGTCAGTCGCAGTTTGGCGTGCAGGGCGGGCATGCGGGTTTGCCATAGCAGGTATGCGCAAGGCGGGGTTATTCGCCGGGGGATAGGTGCCTAGACTGGGGGCATAGTGTTGCCTGTTCCGGCCTCTTCGCGGGTAAACCCGCTCCCACAAGTACTGCACCGTTCTCGAACTTGGTGCAGTACCTGTGGGAGCGGGTTTACCCGCGAAGAGGCCAGTACAGGCAGTGGATTACCCACAGGAGAGCCCACGTGACCCCCGAACAATTCCGCCAGTACGGCCACCAACTGATCGACCTGATCGCCGATTACCGCCAGACCGTTGGCGAGCGCCCGGTCATGGCCCAGGTCGAGCCCGGCTACCTAAAGGCCGCCTTGCCCGACACCGCTCCCCGGCAAGGTGAACCCTTCGAAGCCATCCTCGACGACGTCAACCGGTTGGTCATGCCCGGCCTGTCCCATTGGCAGCATCCGGACTTCTACGGCTACTTCCCCTCCAACGGTACTCTGTCCTCGGTACTCGGCGACTTCCTCAGCACCGGCCTGGGTGTGCTAGGCCTGTCGTGGCAGTCCAGCCCCGCACTCAGCGAACTGGAGGAAACCACCCTCGACTGGCTGCGCCAGTTACTCGGCCTGTCGGGCCAATGGAGCGGGGTGATCCAGGACACCGCCTCTACCAGCACCCTGGTGGCGCTGATCAGCGCCCGCGAGCGCGCCAGCGACTACGCACTGGTGCGCGGTGGGCTGCAAGCCCAGGCCAAACCCCTGATCGTCTACGTCAGCGCCCACGCTCACAGCTCGGTGGACAAGGCCGCGTTGCTGGCGGGTTTTGGTCGCGACAATATTCGCCTGATCCCCACCGACGAACGCTACGCCCTGCGCCCGCAGGCGCTGCAGGCAGCCATTGAGCAAGACCTGGCAGCGGGTAACCAGCCATGCGCCGTAGTGGCTACTACCGGTACCACCACCACCACTGCGCTGGACCCGTTGCGGCCGATTGGCGAGATCGCCCAGGCCCATGGCCTGTGGCTGCATGTGGATTCGGCCATGGCCGGTTCGGCGATGATCCTGCCCGAATGCCGCTGGATGTGGGACGGCATCGAGCTGGCCGATTCGGTAGTGGTCAATGCGCACAAGTGGCTGGGTGTGGCCTTTGACTGCTCGATCTACTACGTGCGTGATCCGCAGCACCTGATCCGGGTGATGAGCACCAACCCCAGCTACCTGCAATCGGCGGTGGATGGCGAGGTGAAAAACCTGCGTGACTGGGGCATCCCGCTGGGCCGCCGGTTCCGCGCGTTGAAGCTGTGGTTCATGTTGCGCAGCGAGGGTGTTGAAGCGTTGCAGGCGCGGTTGCGGCGTGACCTGGACAATGCCCGGTGGCTGGCGGAACAGGTTGGGGCTGCGGCGCACTGGGAAGTGCTGGCACCGGTGCAATTGCAGACCTTGTGCATTCGCCATCGGCCGGCGGGGCTGGAAGGGGAGGCGCTGGATGCGCATACCAAGGGGTGGGCCGAGCGGTTGAATGCCTCCGGGGATGCGTATGTGACGCCGGCGACGCTGGACGGACGATGGATGGTGCGGGTGTCGGTGGGGGCGCTGCCGACTGAGCGGGAGCATGTCGAGACGCTTTGGAAGCGACTGCAAGAAGTGGTTGAAGGCTGAGATTGCCGGGGCCGCGTTGCGGCGCATTCGCGGCACAAGGCCGCTCCCACAGGTATGGCGCATGGCTTGAAGGCGATGCGGTCAATGTGGGAGCAACTGTCTTGCTCAACTTCTAAAAGCTGGCGCGATCCCTGTGGGAGCGGGCTTGCCCCGCGAACACGGGCGAAGCCCGTGCCATCCACACGGTGTCTTCTTCGCGGGTAAACCTGCTCCCACCCTGATTTGAGCTGCGCTATGTTTTCATGGCTGCGGTAAGTCATCCCGCCACGGCGTGCCCGATCTGAGCATCGCGTTGAGGCGCACGATGAAGATTCTCATGCAGGCCACAATCGCAACCTTGGCAAGTTTCCCCCGCCCACGCAGCGCTTCATATCGGGCTTTGAGCGTTGGATTATGTTTCACCGCCACCAGGCACGCCATGTACAGCGCACGCCTGACCTCAAATCGGCCTCCTGAAATAAAGCGCTTGCCCACGGACTTTCCGCTGTCGTGATTGAAGGGGGCCACGCCGACCAAAGAGGCTATTTCCCTGGACTCCACATGCCCCAGTTCCGGCAAGAGCGCTACCAGCTTGGTCGCGGTTACCATCCCGATGCCTTTGACTTCGTCCAATTTGGCAATCCGTTCATCGTTGAGCACTGTGGCCTGCTGCTTGATCGCTTGCTCCACCAACTTTATCTGCGAGGCAAAGTGCTGGAGATTGGTGTTCAGGAAAATGGCGACCATCGCTGACTGAGCCTGCTTCAGGCGCCGCCGGTCGTCATCTCGCTGTTGGACTAGGCGATCACGCTGCTGAAGGAGTTCCCGTAACAGGGCCCTTTCAGGGCTTGTCTTCAGGGTTGGCTTATCTGGAATGACCTCAGCGAAATGGGCCAGCACTGCGGCGTCGATGGCATCGGTCTTGGCCTTGATACCCAAGGAATCCGCGAATGATCTGGCTCGTGTGGGGTTTACGCGTATGACCTTGTAGCTGGCGTCTTGGAGAAAGCGCATGACATCACGCTCGTAGCCGCCTGTAGCTTCCAGCAAGACGCGCTTGATGCTGAGCCCTCGAAGGCTCTTCACCAGTTCCTCAAAGCCCGCTGGATCATTGCGCACGCTGATCTTGATGCCCTGGGGCCGCACCAGTGCATCAAGGGAAAGACTGGATACATCGATACCCAAGAAGGAAGCCATCACCAAAACCTCCTAGACTTAACAGTGTGAGAGAGCTTTGGCTTGGCCCACGCTTGTGGTTCGAGATTAGGCCCTCATCCAACTGTTCGGGCTCTCGCCAAAGTGGAACGGTGAATGGCAGCTTGTGCTCCCACACGTGCTCAAGGCACCTTCGGCATTCAGCTTGCCATTCACCGCTCTCACTCCAAATTCTAATCCCCTCTCAAGACACAAGCGGCCTTGTGCCGCGAATGGGGCGCGAAGCGCCCCGGCGGTCTATCAGTGGCTCACCGCCTGAAAGCTACCCTTGCGGCTCGCCTCATACGCTGCCTTTTCCATCGGCTTGGCGTTCGGGTTACCCAGGTCTTCCATCGCCAGGCGGTGGGTTTCCGGGGCAATGTAAGCGGCCAGGGCGCACACGCAGGTGATGAAGAACGCCAGGCTACCGACCACCAGCGGGATGTTGTCCGAGCCAGGCGGTGCAACCAGGGCGAACAGCGCGGGCAGCATAGCGGTCAGCATGGTGCCGATGTTTTGCGCGATGGCCATGGCCGAAACGCGGTAGCGGGTGTGGAACAGCTCTGGGTAGAAGCTTGGGAACACCGCGTTGTAACCCTGATACACCATGCCCCACATCACGATCGAGGCGGCGAATGCCATTGGCACGTTCTGGATGCTGATCGCATACAGGTAAACGAAGGCCAGCAGACCAGAGCCCAGGCAGCCGGCGATCATGGTCGGGCGACGGCCGATCTTGTCCGACAGGTTGCCGATAAACGGAATCACCAGTACCGCGACGATGTTGCCGACCACCGGGATCCACAGGTACACGCTCTTGTCGAAGCCGATGCCATAGGCCGGCTGCACCGCGTAGGCTGCGCCGAAGATGGTGGCCACCACCGGAATCACGTTCATCAAGGCCATGAACATCACCAGCACCATGTGCTTCCAGCTGTGACGGAAGGCTTCGCTGATGGGCGACTTGGCAACCTTTTCCTGCTTCTCTTCCTTCACGAATGCCGGGGTTTCATGCACTTCCTTGCGGATGATGAAGCCTGCGATCAGCACGATGGCGCTCATCAGGAACGGAATGCGCCAGCCCCATTCGGTAAAGGCTTCGCTAGGCATGAAGTAAGCCAGTGGCAGGAACACTGCCGCCGCCAGCACCTGGCCGGCCTGTACGCCTTGCAGGGTGAAACTGGCGTAGTAGCCTCTTCGACCGAACGGCGCATGCTCCATGATCATGGAACTGGCCCCGGAGATTTCCCCGGCCACGGCAAAGCCCTGGATCAGGCGCAGCACCACCAGCAAGGCTGGCGCGAGGTAACCGATGTCGTGGTAGGTGGGCAGCAGGCCTACCGCCATGGTCGACAAGCCCATCAGGAACATGCACAGCAGCAGTACGTTCTTGCGCCCGCGGGTGTCACCCCAGTGGCCCAGCACGAAGGCACCGACCGGACGCGCCAGATAGCCCACACCGTAGGTGGCCAGCGAGGCGATGATGGCCATTTTCGGGTCGGTATTGGGGAAGAAGATCTGTGGGAAGATCAGTGCAGCGGCCTGGGCGTAGATGAAGAAGTCGTAGTACTCGAGTGCCGAGCCTATCCATCCACTGGCGGTCGCTTTTTTGGCTTGCGAGCTGGAGTGAGCCATCGTTGTCTCCGTTGTTATTGTTGTTTGCGCAGGTTCCGCCGTTGGTTAGCCAGGGCAGGAGGCAGTGGTCGGTATGCCTGCGTCTGTGGTCCATGTTGACCACGGGCCAGCGGTCTAGCAATTCGTTAAAACGGGTTTTGTGCGATAATCGAACGCAAAACTAACCATTCCGTACAAAGGGATTGAAGCGACGACTTTACCTGCGAATAATTGATCGTGCCATAAACTGTGACAGTGGTTTTTTTACCCGACTGGCACCGTCATTTTCTAACAACAAGGAACTCCCGCCATGCAGCGTTCGATCGCTACCGTGTCCTTGAGCGGCACCCTGCCGGAAAAGCTCGAAGCCATCGCCGCCGCCGGTTTTGACGGCGTCGAGATCTTCGAAAACGACTTGCTCTATTACGCTGGCAGCCCGCGCCAGGTGCGCCAGATGTGCGCCGATCTGGGCATCGCCATCACCCTGTTCCAGCCGTTCCGCGACTTTGAAGGCTGCCGTCGCGACCGCCTGCAAAAAAACCTCGACCGCGCCGAGCGCAAGTTCGACCTGATGCAAGAGCTGGGTACCGACCTGGTGCTGGTGTGCAGCAACGTTCAGGCCGATGCCCTGGGTGACGAACAGCTGCTGGTCGACGACCTGCGCCTTTTAGCCGAGCATGCCGGCAAACGTGGCCTGCGCATTGGCTATGAAGCCCTGGCCTGGGGCCGCCACGTCAACACTTACCAGCAAGTCTGGAACCTGGTACGCCAGGCGGACCACCCGGCCCTCGGGGTGATCCTCGACAGCTTCCACACCTTGTCGCTCAAGGGCGACCCGAGCGCGATCCGCGACATCCCAGGCGACAAGATCTTCTTCGTGCAAATGGCCGACGCGCCGATCCTGGCCATGGATGTGCTGGAATGGAGCCGTCACTTCCGCTGCTTCCCGGGGCAGGGCGAAATGGACATGGCCGGTTTCCTGGCGCCGATTCTTGCCACTGGCTACCGCGGCCCGCTGTCGCTGGAAATCTTCAACGATGGCTTCCGCGCCGCGCCCACCCGGCAGAATGCCGCCGATGGTCTGCGGTCGCTGTTGTACCTCGAAGAACAGACCCGCTTGCGCCTGGAGCAGGAAAACACGTCGATCGAACCTGGCGTGCTGTTCACTCCACCAGCGGCCAGTACCTATGACGGCGTGGAGTTCCTTGAGTTTGCAGTCGACGAAGCCGTTGGGGCGCGCCTGGGCAGCTGGCTCAAGCGCCTGGGTTTTGCCGAAGCCGGCAAGCACCGTAGCAAGGAAGTGCAACTGCTGCGCCAGGGCGATATCAACATTGTCCTGAACGCCGAACCGTACTCCTTCGGCCACAACTTCTTCGAGGCCCATGGCCCGTCGCTGTGCGCCACCGCGCTGCGGGTCAACGACCAGCAAGCCGCCCTGAAGCGTGCCACGGCCTTCCGCGGGCAGCCGTTCCGCGGCCTGGTCGGCCCCAACGAGTGCGAAGTGCCGGCGGTGCGTGCGCCGGATGGCAGCCTGCTGTACCTGGTAGAGCAGGGCACCGCTGGCCACACCCTGTACGACACCGATTTCAGCCTGGACAAGGATGCAGCGGCCACTGGCGGCCTGCGCCGCATCGACCATATGGCCCTGGCCCTGCCAGCCGAATCGCTGGACAGCTGGGTGCTGTTCTACAAGAGCCTGTTCGGCTTCGCCGCCGACGACGAAGTGGTGCTGCCCGACCCGTATGGCCTGGTCAAGAGCCGCGCCCTGCGCAGCCAGTGCGGCACTTTGCGCCTACCGCTGAACATCTCGGAAAACCGCAATACCGCCATCGCTCATGCATTGTCCAGCTACCGTGGCTCGGGGGTTCATCACATCGCCTTCGATTGTGCAGATATCTTCCGTGAAGTGGCGCGTGCCAAGCTGGCAGGTGTACCGCTGCTGGAAATCCCGCTGAACTACTACGACGACCTGGCGGCGCGCTTCGATTTTGATGACGAGTTCCTCAGCGAACTGGCGTACTACAACGTGTTGTACGACCGCGATGCTCAGGGCGGCGAGCTGTTCCACGTGTACACCGAGCCGTTCGAGGACCGTTTCTTCTTCGAGATCATTCAGCGCAAGGGCGGCTATGCCGGTTACGGTGCGGCCAACGTCCCGGTGCGCCTGGCGGCCATGGCCAAGGCCCGCAGCGGCGCGGCGCGCAAGCCGGTCCTCTGACCCCGACGCGGTCGGTGCAGGAGTGGCGCAAGGCTGCTCCTGCACCGAGCGTGTATGCCTCAGGGGCGCTCAGCCACCATCAACAGCGACTGCGGCACCGCACTTTGCGGGTGCTGTGGTTCCTGCAAACTGACCAGCCGCAAGCCGGCCATGTCCAGTGCATTCAGCCAGCTGGCCAAAGTCCGGAAGTACCACGGCATCGGTTGCCAGTCCCCGGCAAAGCCGGCAAAAGACTCCTCTCGCCAGCCATCCTGATAGTCACCGCCCGCCACGCTCCAGGGGTGCAGGGTCTGGATCACCAGCGCCCCTCCTTGCACAAGCAACTCATTCATCGCCGCCAACAGCGGGATGATGTCCTGGTGCAACAGCGCAAAGTTGGCACAGACCAGGTCATAGCCCTTGCCCACATAAACCTGCGTATCGGCAAGCTGCGCATAGCTGGCCAGGTGCACTTCGGCCGAGCCCGCAGCGCGCGCGGCCTCTACCAGTGCCCGGTCGCCATCGACGCCCACGCTTTCGATACCGCGGTCGTCCAGTGCACGCAGCAGCCAGCCCTCACCACAGCCCAGGTCCAGCACCCGTCCGGGCTGGCGGCCAAGGATGGTCAGCAAAATGGCCTGGTCGGTAACTTGCCGACGGCTCTCGATGGCGCCACTGCGCACGGCGTCGATCCAGGCCCGGGCGTTGTGTTGCCAACTGTCGAGCAGGGTGCTTTCAGGGTCATGCATGGTGGTGCCCCTGTGGGTGAATTTGCGTGTATCCACTGATGGGCAGGCATCGCTGATGAAGACGATCTGGTTGTCCCTGTCGACCACGAACACGGTGTCCAGCCTCAGGTGGATGAGCCTGGGGTACAAGGCTTGAAGGTCTACGCGCATGGGCAGGACGTCCGAGGCATAGGGCCCGATCATAGCCTGAACTTCAAGGACGCAGCTATTGCTTGAGGATACGCTGGTCGACGTGTTTGGTGCGTGTGCGAAGCTCCTTGTTGAGGTCCAGGCACAGTACCGTTCGCGCTCAATGCCCCACCAGCTCGCCCAGTAACCGCTGCTTGTACCCCTGCAACACCTGGCTGTCCCGCTGGCGCGGGTGCGGCAGGTCGATACGCAAATCCTCGCGAATGCGCCCCGGGTGCGCATCCATGACGAGCACCCGGTCACCCAGGTACAGTGCTTCCTCGATGTCATGGGTCACCATGATGACCGTGCAGCGTTCCTGCACCCAGATGCGCTGCAGCTCCTGCTGCAACCGTACCCGGGTCAAGGCATCCAGTGCGCCGAGCGGTTCGTCCAGCAACAGCACCTTGGGCTTGTTCACCAACGCCCGGGCAATTGCCGCGCGCTGGGCCATGCCCCCGGACAGCTGGTGCGGGTAGGCCTGCTCGTAACCACTCAGCCCCACCAGTTCGATGTGCTCGGCTACCAGGCGGTTTTTCTCCTCTGCGGGGAGCGCATGGTTTTTCAAGGCCAGGGCAATGTTCTGCTGCAGGGTCATCCACGGGAACAGGCGGTGGTCCTGGAACACGATACCGCGCTCCAGGCCCGGCCCGCGCACGGGTTGCCGGTCTAGCAGGATCTGCCCTTGGTAGTCCTGGTCGAGGCCGACGATCAGCCGCAGCAGGGTTGATTTGCCACAGCCGCTGGCGCCGACAATGCTGACGAATTCGCCAGGACGGATGTCCAGGTCGATGCCTTCGAGCACCGGTACATGCTTGCCTTTGAGCGGGTACGCCTTGTTCAGGCCGCGAATGGTCAGCGCGCCAGTGCTGGCGGTGGTGGGTAAAGCGTGAGCGATGGCGTTCATGGTCGGGCCTTTCAATGGTTGGTGCGCCAGCGCAGCAGGCGGCGGGTGAGCAGGGTGCACAGCCAGGACATCAGGTAGCCACTCAGGCCGATGCACAGCACACAGACCACAATGATCTCCATGCGCGCCGCAGCTTCGGCGTTCATCATCAGGCTGCCCAGGCCGGCCCCGGCAGACAGGAACAGCTCGCTGCCCACTGAGGTAACCCAGGCGAAGGCCAAGGCTTGCAGCACCCCGGCGGCAATGCCTGGCAGTGCGGCGGGCAACAGGATCAGCCAAAGCTGCTGCCAGCGGCCGAGCATCAGCACCCGTGCCGCTTCGCGGTGCTGGCCTGCAACCTGGCGCAGGCTCTCGAAGGTGTTGAGCACCATCGGGTACAACGCTGCCAGGCTTACGATGAGCAGCTTGGCGCCTTCGCCGTTACCCAGCCACAAGGCGATCAGCGGGATCCAGCCCAACATCGGCACCTGGCGCAAGGCATGGAACAGCGGCGCGATCAGGCGGTTGGCGGGTGTGGACAGGGCCATCAACGCACCCAGCCCGACACCGCCGACCATGCCGATGGCCAGGCCGCTGCAGGTGCGCAACAGGCTGGCCCACAGGTTGACCAGCAATTCGCCGCTGCCCAGCAGTTCGGCCAGTGCCGTACCCACCTGCGCCAGTGGCACGAACGCATAGGCCCCGGCCGCCCCTTGGCGCGAGGCGTACTCCCAGGCGCCGAGCAGCAACAGTGGCAGTACCAGGCCACGCAAATCAGCTCGTTTCATCACAGCCTCCTCAACGGCTTTGCCAGGCGGACAAGTGTCGTTCCACGCGGCGCAGGGTGTAGTCCAGGGTGAAACCGATCAGCCCCGTCAGCACCACGCCAACCATCACTACGTCGATGCGCAGCATCTGCCGGCCCATCTCGATCATCTGCCCTAGGCCACTGTCGGCTGCCAGCAGCTCGCACGCCACCAGCACCACCCAGGCGCGGGTCAGGGCCACGCGTATGCCGGTGACGATCGCCGGCACCGCAGCGGGCAGGGCGATCCGGCCTACCAGCGTGGGCCAGCGCAGGCGGTACACCGCCGCCACTTCGAAATGGCTGCGTGGGATGGCGCGGATACCTTCGCAGGTGGCCAGTGCCACCGGGAAAAACGCAGTCTTGGCGACGATGACCACCTTGAAGGTTTCATCCACGCCAAACAGCAGGACGAACATCGGGATCAGCGCAATGCTGGGCACTTGGCGAAGGGTGTGGAACAGCGGTGCGCAGTAGGCCTCCACGGTCTTCGACAAGGCCAGCGCCGCGCCGAAACCAAGGCCTGCCAGTGCGCCGCCGGTAAAGCCCAGGGCCAGTCGCGACAGGCTGCCAGCCAAGTGCTCTTGTAACTCGCCGGTGGCCAGCAGGTCGGTGAGGCTGTGCCACACCTCCAGCGGCGGGATCAGCAGGTTGGCCGGAAACAGCCCGGCATTGGCCACCACCGCCCAGCAGGTAAGCAGGGCCAAGGGGGAGATGAACCAGGAAAGATGAGGGAGCACGCGCATGGCTGGCCTTGGGAAAGCAGAAGGTAAAGGTGTATCGCAAGAGCTGTGCCAGGGGGCGGGAGCCCCGTATTGCGGGGCTGGAGGGCGAGGGTGATGCTTGAGCAGCAGCGAGGTGCTGCTACAGCAGCAGTCAGTCAGCAGCATCGGTGCTGGATTCTTCGCGGGCGAGCCCGCGAAGAAGACAACCTGGTTTCAGCTAGAAGTCGTAACTCACGCTGGTGTAGTAGAACGCTCCCTGCGCCCCTTCCGGGCTGGTGATGGAATACTTGGGCACGCCATACAGCTGCGCACCTTCCAGCTTGTCCGGGTGGCTGTCGAACAGGTTGATCGCGCCCGCCGACAAGGTCAGGCCCAGGTCGAAGCGGTACGACACGTCCAGGTCGGTCACCCACTGCGGGCTGAAGGTCTGGTCCAGCGTGGGGTTGGCAGCGTTGCGGTTCTTCCATTCACCATAACGGCGCTGGGCCACGGTGACGCTCCAGCCGTCATACAGCCAGTTGGCACTGAGGGTCAGCTTGTCCTCGGGCGTGCCATCCTCGATCAGCCCCTGGGTGTTGCGGCCAATGATCTGGTTGCCGGGGATGCTGCCCACATCGTCCAGCCCGGTAATGCGGGTGTTGTTGCGCGCGTAACCGCCGTTGAAATCCACGCGCCCCCAGCGGCCCGCATCCAGCTGGTAATGGCCTGCCAGCTCGAAACCGTCGGTGCGGGTGTCGGCAATGTTGGTATAGAACGCCGCGCTCTGGATGTTGGCGTAGGGCGTACCGGCGAAGATCGGGCCTACCACCGCTGCAGGCAACTGGTCGGACAGGGTGATGCGGTTGTCGATGTCAATACGGTAGGCGTCGAGTGTGACCGAGGCGTTAGGCAATGGCCGCCAGACCAGGCCCACGGAGAAGTTGGTCGACTCTTCCGGTTTCAGCGCCTTGCCTCCGAGCAAGGCTGCCTCTGGGCTGTCGGCGCGCAGGGTGCGTTGCTGCACCTCGACCCAGTTGCCACTGCCCGGTGGCTGTTCCACCACCTGCACACTGAACGACGACAGCCCGCTCTGCACCAGCGAAGGCGCACGGTAGCCGGTGCTGGCGCTGGCGCGTGCGGCGATCTGCGGGGTGAAGTCGTAGCGCAGCGACAGCTTGCCGTTGGTGGTATCGCCAAAGTCCGAATAATGCTCGCTGCGCACGGCCACGCCGGCCTGGAATTTTTCGGTCAGCTGGGCTTCGACATCGAAGTAGGCACCGATCACGCGGCGGTCCAGTGACACGGCATCGACCTGGGTGATGCCCGAGTAGTAGCCAGGGATGCGTCGGCCGGTGATGGGGTCGATCGTATTGAACAGCGGCCCGTTGGACCAACCGGCGGCGTCGCCTTCGCTGAGGTCGTAGTGTTCCTGGCGCCAGGCCAGCCCGGCGGAAACGGTCAACGGCTTGAACAGCCAGTCGTTGGCGAAGTCACGGGTCCAGTCCAGGGTCAGGTTGGTCTGGTCGGCTTCGCGGCGGCCGGTGTAGATGGTCGAGGGGCTTGCGCTGCCCCAGCTGGGGTTGATGGCGTCGCGGTCGGTGGAGTCGACCCGGTTGTCGCCGTAGTTGAGCGCCAGGTCGAATTTGCCCAGGGCCTGGTCCTCGAAGCGCAAGCCCCCGGTGACGGCAACGTCTTCCAGGCCGTAGCGGGTGACCGGCAGGCGGCCGTCCGGGTAGCGCGCCAGGGCTACGCTGCCGTAGTTGTTGCGCAGTGTGGTGGGCGGGTCGAAGAAGTTCTCTGCATCGGTATTCTTGTGCGCATAGGTGGCGAAACCGTAGGCGCTCAGCCCCTCGCTCAAACCCATTTCGGCGTTGGCAGTGAAGTTGTACTGGTCCGAGACATTGCCCGAACCCCAGCGCCAGTTGCGGTAGCGGTTGTTCTGCTCGCGCGGGGTATCGATGCGGGTGGAACCGGGGTAGAACAGGCGGTTGTCGTCGCGGGTGTCGCTGGCAGGGTCTTGGCTGCCGGCGTCGAAGGCCAGGGTCAGGAAGCCGTCGTTGGGCAAGGCAAAGCCCTTCCAGCCGCTGAGCTTGCGCTGCAGGCCGTCGCCTTTTTTGTAGCCGCCGAAGCGGTAGCCGGCGTTACCGCCTTCGTCGCGCTCCTTGAGGACAATGTTGATCACCCCGGCAATAGCGTCCGAGCCGTACTGGGCGGCCGCACCATCGCGCAGGATTTCTACCCGTTCGATGGCCGACAGCGGGATCAGGCTGAGGTCCACGGCTGCCGCGCCACGGGCGTTGACCAGGCCCTGACGGGTGACGTTGGCACTGGTGTGGCGGCGCTTGCCGTTGACCAGCACCAGCACCTGATCCGAAGCCAGGCCGCGCAGCGAGGCGCCCTGCGCGATGGAACCGGCAAAGGCGCCCTGGGGCGACTGCGGGAAGCTGAACGAGGGCGAAAGCGCGGTGAGTGCTGCGGACAGGTCGCTGGCGCCGGTTTCCTGGAGTTTTTCACCGCTCAGCACATCGACCGGGGCGGCGCTTTGCAGGGCGGTGACGTCGCTGCGATGGGTGCCGACCACGACCACGGTGTCGAGGCGGTCGGCGGGTTCGGCGGCGAATGCGGGCACGGCGAGGCCGGCGATGGCCAGGGCGATGGCGCTGGCCAAGGGGTTGTGATGGGGCATGGGGTGTTCCTGCTGAATGATGTATTGGCAGTGCTGGCCTTATCGCCGGCAAGCCAGCTCCCACAGGTCCCCACACATTTCAGGCCCTGTGCTGTACCTGTGGGCGCTGGCTTGCCGGCGCTAAGGCCGGAAAGGGCAACCTAGAACCGGCTGGTAACGCTGAGCCCGACGGTGCGCGGGTCGCCGTAGGTGATCACGTACTGCCCGGCAGTGCCGTTGGGCCGGCCGTGCACCTGGTAGCGGCGGTCGGTGAGGTTGTTGACGAAACCGGTCACGCTCAGCTTGTCGTCGTGGCTGAACCAGCTCAGGCGGGCGTTGGCCAATGTGTAGTGCGGCTGGCTGAGGGTTTCGTCGGCGCTGCTCTGGCGGTCGGCCAGGAAGTACTCCTTGTCACGGAAGCTCACGTCGCCCCCTGCCACCAGTTTGCCGCCCACTTCCAATGGAATGGTGTAGTCGGCGCCAAGCGACACCACGTTGCGCGGCGAACGCACGAAGCTGTTGCCGCTGTAGTCGCCGGTGACCGCGCCAGTGGTCGGGTTGGTGTTCTTGAAGTCGGTGTATTCGGTGTCGAGGAACGACACCGCCGCGCGCAGGTGCAGGCGCTCGGTCGGCTGGCCTTCGATCTCCAGCTCCGCACCCTTGACCTTGCCCTTGGCGCCGTTGGTCAGCGCGGTGGTGAGCACGCCGTTGTTCACCGTCAGCAGGTTCACCTGGATGTCGGAGTAGTCGTAGTAGAAGAGGTTGGCGTTGACGGTCAGGCGGCGGTCGAACCACTCCGACTTCAGCCCCAGCTCGTAGGCATCCAGCTCTTCCGGGTCGACCGTGGTCAGCTGCGCCAGGCTGGTCGACAGCCCGGTGTTGAAGCCGCCCGAGCGGAAGCCGTGGGCGTAGCGGAAGAACACCCGCAGGTTGTCATTGATGCGGTACTCGGGCGTCAGGTCGTAGGTCCAGGCTTCCCAGGTCTTGTCTTCCTGGCGATTGCCGTTGGTGCCCACGCCCGCCAGCGGGATCAGCGGGCCGTTGGCGGTGGCGCGGGTCAGCTGCACCAGGTCCAGGTCGATGTCCTTTTTCTCCTGGGTCCAGCGCAGGCCGCCCGTGACGCTGAAGTCATCGGTGAAGTCGTAGGTCAGGTTGCCGAACAGCGCGTAGCTGTCGGTGCGGTGATCGAAGCCCATATCGCGCAACGCCGTGGTGCCCACCTGGTTCGAGCCGGTACCGTTTGGCGTCGGCCCGGGGGTTACCACCCGCTGTGCCGCGCTGTCGAGGTCTTCGTGGAAGTAGTGCGCACCCAGCAGCCAGTGCAGCGGACGGTCTTCCGGCGAGGCCAGGCGCAGCTCCTGCGACCATTGGCGATAGCTGTTGTCGGTGATCGACGCGCCGTTGACCTCGTAGGGGGTGTAGTCGGCGTCGCTGGTGGAGCGGTTGCGGATGTAGTCGTAGGCGCTGATCGAGGTCAGCGTGTAGTCGCCCAGGTAGTAGTTGAACGTCAGCGAGGCGCCGTCGTGGTCCAGGCGGTAGTCTTCGTTGACGTTCAGCGAGATGTCGCGGCCATGCGGGCGTTCGTAGCCGACGTTGTAGTAGCGGCCCACGGGCAGCGAACCATTGCTGCCGTCGCCCTTGAACTGGCGGCTGTGCACCTTGAGCAGGGCGTCCAGGTCGGGGTTGAGCTGGGCCAGGAACTGCAGGCGGATGGCTTTCTTGTTCACATCGCCATAGGTGTTGCCGTCGAAGTCGTTGTTCTGGAAGCCGTCACGCTCCTCGGAATACAGCGCCACTCGCCCGGCCAGTTTTTCGTCCACCAACGCGCCGCCGATGGCACCGGTAACGATGCGTTCGTTCTTGCTGCCAAAGCCTACGGTGCCGTAACCGTCGGTGTCGAAGGTGGGTTTCCTGGAAATCACATTCACTGCACCGGCAGTGGTGTTCTTGCCATACAGGGTGCCTTGTGGCCCACGCAGGATTTCGATGCGCTCCAGGTCAAACAGCGGCCCGCCGCCAGCGATGGGGGCGTTGAGGTAGACGTCATCGGCGTAGATGCCCACCGGGAAGACCGTTGCCGCGCCGGTGTCGCCGGTGCCCAGGCCGCGGATATACCAACGTGGGCGGCCGTCGCCGTCGGGGTTCTTGGCCGAGGCGTTGGGCACGAAGGTGGTGATGTCGCCCATCGAGCGCACCCCATCGGCGGTAATGCTGGTGCCTTTGATGGCTGATACGGCCACCGGTACTTCCTGCAAGGTCTGTTCGCGGTGCTGGGCGGTGACGGTGACGGTTTCCAGGGCCGGTTCGTTTTTAGTGTCTTCGTTGGCGGCGATGGCCTGGCTGCCGGTGCCGGCCAGCAGCAGCGCCAGGCTGATCTGGCGGGCCAGTGGATTGAGCTGGTGCATGGTGGATCTCCCCGTATGTAAAGCGTTGTTGGGGAGAGCTAGAGCAGGGACTGTGCCATATTGTTAAGCTATTGAAATATAAGGTTTTTATTTGGTTTTTGAGCGGGTGTTGCAGGTGGGGCAGCAGTGGGGTGCTGGCCGGGTGCTGCTGGGGCAGCAGTGGCGGGGCTGAGATTGTTGGGGCCGCAAAGCGGCCCCAACAATCTCAAACCGCCAACCGCGAAGTCGACCCGATCACACTCTCCAGCACACGAAAATCAATCCACTCGCGCACATCAAAACGCCGCGGTATGAACCCCCACCGGAACAGGAACTCGGTAAAGTCCTGCAGCGCCTCGATCGAGCGGCTGTCCAGGGTAGTACGCAGGCGCCGATGCGCATCATCGCCATAGGCCGCCGCCACCCAGTACTCGCTGGTGTTCAGCTCGCGCGCCAGAAAGCGCCGGGTCTCTTCCGGGTTAGCCCAGGCCCATTGCTCGGTGCGCAGCACCGTGTCGACCAGCGTACGGCTGGCATCGAAGTGGTTTTCCAGCAAGTGCCTGTCCACGGTCAGTGTGCGCGGGGTGCCGTTGTTGCTGCGGATCAGCGGGTCCGGATGGCTGCCGGTGTCGACCACCACGCGCAGGCCGAACTCGTGGGCCAGGTGCACCGCATGCGCACCTTTGAGGAAGATCGCGTCGATGTCGCCACGCAGCAGGCCGATCAGCTCATTGTTGCGGCGGCTGAAGCGGCTGGTGTCCAGGCTCACTTCAGCACCGTACAGGTGCTGCTTGGCATCGTCGCTGTAGGTGCCGCCGTAGGGGTAGTCGACCAGTTCCACATCGGCCACCGCCAGGCCTTCGAGCTTCAGGGCGTTTTCCAGCCCGCGCAGGGCCTGGGCGCGGGTGAAGTCGATCTGTACGTTGGCCCACTTGGGTATGCCGAAACGGCGGTTCTTCAGGTCGCGAATGCTGCGTACGCCGCTTTCTTCGGTGGTGAGGATCAACTGCACCTCATCACTCCATGACAGCCCCAGCACGCGGGTCTCGACGCCGCTGGCGTAGGCCCAGATCGCCGGGATGTTACCGCCGTGGCGCACCGAGTTCTGCAGATGATGGTCGTAGTGGGCTTCACGCACCTCGCGTTCGCTGGACTCGCGCAGCGACTGGATATTGGTGCCAAACGGCGTGAAGGCCTCGGCCAGCCGCCCCGATTGTACGGCGATGCCGAGGCCGGTGGGCACGGGGCTGTGGGTGTACCAGAGCGTTTCCAGGGGCTTGGTCATGGGGTAACGGGTTTCCTGTCCATGTGGAGGGGGGCCAGCAGTTGGTCCAGTGGTTGGCGAGTGATCCAGTCGCGCACCTCGAAGCGCGCCGGGATGAAGCGCCAGCGCTTGAGGAACTCGACAAAGTCCTGCAAGGCATCAATGGCCTGTTCGTCCAGGCGCGTGCTCAGGCGCAGGTGGGCGTCGGTGCCGTAAGCCACTTGCACCCAGTACTCGCTGCTGTTGGTTTCCCGCGCCAGATAGCGGCGGGTTTCGTCGGGGTGCTGGTGGGCCCAGCGTTCGGCGCGCAGCACCGAACCGAGCAGGGTGCGCACCACCTGCGGGTGCTGCGCCAGCAGGTGGCTGTCCACCGCCAGGGTGCGTGGCGTGCCGTTGTTGCTGCGGATCAGCGGGTCGGGGTGGCTGCCGGTGTCGATCACCGTGTGCAGGGCGAAGGCGTGGGCCAGTTGTACGGCGCTGGCGCCCTTGAGGAAAATCGCGTCGACCTCGCCGCGCAGCAGGCCGGTCAGCTCCAGGTTGCGGCCTTCGCTCTGGGTGCTGGACACCGGCGTGCCGGCCACGCTGCGTACCGGGCGGTCGCTGAAGGTACCGTCGTAGCGGTAGTTGACCAAGTCCACGTCGCCCACTTGCAAGCCTGCGAGCTTGAGGGCGTTTTCCAGCCCGCGCAGGGCC
Organism: Pseudomonas sp. PvP089; assembly: GCF_017875165.1. NCBI lineage: Bacteria > Pseudomonadati > Pseudomonadota > Gammaproteobacteria > Pseudomonadales > Pseudomonadaceae > Pseudomonas > Pseudomonas sp. PvP089. The sequence continues at coordinate 4,129,239 of NZ_JAGGME010000001.1, read as the reverse complement.
TGGGCACGGGTGAAGTCGATCTGTGCGGCGGCCCAGTCGGGCAGGCCGAAGCGGCGGCCTTTGAGGTCTTTTACGGTGTGGATGCCGCTGTCTGGGCGGGTCAGGATCAACTGCGCCTCATCGGCCCACGACAGGCCGATGACCCGGGTGTCGCGGCCCTGGGCGCGGGCCCAGATAGCCGGGATGCTGCCGCCGTGGCGTACCGAATTGAGCAGGCTGTGGTCAAAGTGCGATTCGCGCACTGCCTGCTGGTCGGCTTCGCGCAGGGACTGCACCTGGGTGCCGAGGCCGGCCAGGTCTTCCTGCAGCCAGCCTTGCTGCACGGCAATGCCCAGGCCGGTGGGCACCGGACAGCGGGTGTACCACAAGGTATCGAGGGGTTGGCTCATGTTCAGCTCCGGTTGGGGTTCAGGCACTGGCCTGCAACGGTGTGGTGGCAGCCTGCTGCACCAGCGGCAACACTTCCTGGCCGATGCGCAAGGCCTCTTCCAGGTGCGGGTTGGCGGCGAGGATGAAGGTGCTGAAACCGGCATCGCGGTATTCAGCCAGGCGTTCGGCGATGTTCTGATGGCTGCCCACCAGGCCCACGGTGGGGCCGGGCTTGGCCTTGGCGAAGCCGGCCCACAGGTTGCGCGCCAGGATCAGTTCATCGAAGCCCTGCAAGCCTTGGTGATAGGCGGCCTGGCGTGCACCGCCGACAGAGTCCGAGCCGGTCACGAAGCCCTTGGCGCTGGCGCTGGCCTTGCCTTCCAGGCGCTCGAACTGCTGGCGCAGTTCGCGCCAGGCTTGTTCTTCGGTCTCGCGGGCGAACAGGTCGACACGCAGGCCGAAACGCACCGTGCGGCCCTGTTTATCGGCCAGTTCACGCACGCGTTCGATATGCGGCTTGAGCTTGTCGATGGGCTCGGCCCAGTTCAGGTACACATCGGCATGGCGCGCGGCCACGTCCAGTGCGGCATCGGAAAAGCCGGAGAAGTACACGCCCGGTTTGCGTTCGTGTTGCAGGCCCGGCGGCAGGCTGCCGTTTTCCAGGCGGTAGATATCGCCTTCGTAGGAGAACTTTTCCTGTGTCCAAAGGCCCTGGATCACGTCGAGGAATTCGCCGGTGCGCTTGTAGCGCAGGTCATGCTCCAGGAAGTCGCCATTGGCCCTTTGGCTGGCCGGGTTACCGCCGGTGATGATGTTCCAGTCCAGCCGGCCCCCGCTAAGGTTTTGCAGAATTGCCGCCTGCTGGGCGGCATAGGCGGGCAGGGTCCAGGTGGCCTGAAAGGCGATCAGGAAGCGGATGCGCCGGGTTTCGCGGGCCAGCGCGGCGGCGGCTATCCACGGCTCCGGGCCGGTGGGTAGCAAGGCGCCTTCGAACCCGGCCAGCTCGGCGGCCTTGGCCACCTGGGCGATGTAGTCGATGTAGCTGAAACCGTCAGCCTGGCCATCGGGCAGGCGACCGGGGGCGATATTGCCGGGGCGGTGCGCGGGGTTGCCGCGGTTGTGGCGGTCGGTGGACAGCTGCGGGCCATCGGTGCCCAAGGGCAGGCGCCAGAAGAATTCGGTGGTCATGGGGGCTCCTGAAGGGGGCGGTTGTGCGGATGAGGAGGGTGGTGCAACGGCTGTGCCATGCGCGGCGCATGGCCTGTGGGGCGGGGGTTTGAGGCGTAGAGGGGGGGAGGGGTGCTGCTGTGGCAGCAGTGCGGCAGCAACGGATGCTGGGGTAGCAGCATGAACAGGTCCGGCCTCTTCGCGGGGCAAGCCCGCTCCCACAGGTTCGGCGCTGTCAGTCAGTCCGGCGCCATACCTATGGGAGCGGGCTTGCCCCGCGAAGAGGCGCTCCCACAGGTTCGGCGCTGTCAGTCAGTCCGGCGCCATACCTGTGGGAGCGGGCTTGCCCCGCGAAGAGGTGCTCCCACAGGTTCGGCGCTGTCAGTCAGTCCGGCGCCATACCTGTGGGAGCGGGCTTGCCCCGCGAAGAGGCCGACGAGTCAGACCCCGATTTGCTCGGTTGCAACCTCCCCGGCGCTGCGCAGATACGCTTGGTACAGCGCCGCATACGCGCCACTACGCCCGATCAGATCGGCATGCGCCCCTTGTTCCACCACCCGACCATGCTTCACCACGGCAATCCGGTCGGCATCGCGAATGGTCGCCAGGCGGTGGGCGATGATGATTGCAGTGCGCCCCTGGCACAGCCTGCGCAGCGCGCGCTGGATACGCCGCTCGGTGTGCACGTCCACCGCCGAGGTGGCTTCGTCCAGCACCAGCACCGCCGGGTCGGCCAGGTAGGCCCGCACCAGGCACACCAGCTGCCGCTGGCCATGGCTCAGGTGCGCGCCCAGCGGGCCGACTTCGGTGTGGTAGCGCTGCGGCAGACGTTCCAGCACCTCGTCGGCACCCAGCTCACGGGCGGCGGCCACCAACTGCGCATCGTCTGCGTCGGGCGCGGCCAGGCGCAGGTTGTCGAGGATGCTGCCGCTGAACAGCACGTTGTCCTGCAGCACCACGCCCACGTTGCGCCGCAAGTCATGCTGGGCCAGCGCACGCAGGTCGATGCCGTCCAGCTTCACGGCGCCGTGCTGCACTTCGTAGAAACGCGTCAGCAACTGCACCAGGGTGCTCTTGCCATGCCCGGAGGGGCCGACGATGGCCAGCACTTCACCGGCGCGGATGTGCAGGTCGAGCCCGTCGATCACCGGGCGCGAGCTGTTAGGGGTATAGGCAAAGCCGACCGCGTCGAAGTCCACCTGGCCGCGCGCCCGGGTCAGGGCGTGTGGCGCGGGCGGGTCGAGCACTTGCGGGCGGGTGTCGAGCAGCAGGAAGATGCGCTGGGCTGAAGCGCTGCCGGTGGCGTAGCGCTCGAACAGGTCTGACAGCTCTTGCAGCGGGCCAAGGAACAGGAACACGTAGAACAGGCTCTCGGCCACCTGCCCCACGCTGACCTTGCCCTCGGCCAGGCCATGGGCACCGACCAGCAACAGCACGGCCATGCCGGCGGTGCTGAGCAACGCGGTAAACGGCGCGAACCAGCCGGCGCGCAGGCTGCCGCGGATCAGCGCCTGGTTGAAGTCCTCCAGCAGGCGCCGGTAGCGTGCCTGGTTGGTCTGCGCTTGCCCGCATTGCTGGATCAGCCGCACCCCGCTCACACTTTCCACCAAGTGCGCGGTGAAGCGGCTGCGCTGCTCGGCCACCTTGGCCCAGTTGCGTTGCGACACGCGCTTGAAGCGCCAAGTGGCCACGGCCAGCAACGGCACTGTGGCCGCCAGGCTGTAAAAGAAGCTGGGCTCGATACGCCACAGCATTACCGCTGCCAGGCCGCAACGCAGCAGGGCGCCGAGTAGCTCGGGCGGGCCTTGCACGAGCAACGGCTCCAGCGCATCCACGTCCCGGTCGGCACGGGAAATGATGCGCCCGGCACGGGTCTGGTCGAAGTAGCTCACCGACAGCGCCTGCACATGGGCGAACACTTTCACCCGCAGGGCATTGAGCACGCCGATCGCCGCGCGCCCGGCGATGAACTGCGATACCCCGGCCAGCAGAAAGCGCCCCAGCCAGCTCGCGGCCAGCCCCAGGCCCAACCACAGTACCAGGCGCTCGTCGAGCAGCCAGTGGTCGGCGCTGGGCACCAGGCCCTTGTCCAGCAGTTCCCGCACGAACCACGGGCGCAGGAACACGGTGAACACCAGCAGCAGCTCGATGCCGATCACGGCAAGGATCTGCCCGCGAATGGGCTGCAACAGCGGCAGCAAGCGGTGGAACATGCCCCGGTCCAGCGCCTGGCGGGCCAAGCGCTGCTCGATGTCGATATCGCTGGCGGGGGTGTGCTGCGCATCAGTCATGGTCGATCCCCAGCAAGTCGCGATAATGGGCGTTGTTCGTGCACAGTTCGGCATGGCTGCCATTGGCAGTGATGCGGCCGTTTTCCAGCATCAGCACGCGGTCGGCCAGCAGCAGGGTGGAGAGGCGACTGGTGATCAGCAGCAAGGTCGGGCCTTGGCCGCTGGCGCTGTGCAGGCGGCGGATGTTGTGCAGCACCTGACGTTCGCCCAGGGCATCCAGGGCGCTGGTGGCGTCGTCCAGGCAGAGGATGTCGGGTGCACCGAGCAGCGCCCGGGCCAGGCACAGGCGCTGGCGCTGGCCGCCGGACAGGGTCACACCGCGGTCGCCTAGCGGGGTGTCGAGGCCGTGGGGCAGGCGCTCCAGCACGTCCTCGGCGGCGGCCAGGCGCAAGGCTTCACGCAACCGGGCGTCGCTGGCCTGTGGTGCGGCCATGCGCAGGTTGGCGGCCAGGCTGTCGGAGAACAGAAAGCTTTCCTGCGCCAGCACGTGCACGCGGCGGCGCAGGTCGGCAAGGTCGAGGTCGCGTACGTTGTACCAACCGGCAGTGTCGCTACCGACCTGCACGCTGCCGTGCTGTACATCGGCCAAACGTGGCAGCAGGCTGGCCAGTAGGCTTTTACCCGTGCCGGTGGCGCCGACCAGCGCCACCACCTCACCGGGCAGCAGGGTCAGCGAGCAATTTTGCAGGATAGGCCGGCCAGCTTCTGCTGCACTGACTTGCACCTGGTTCAGCTTCAGCCCCAACGGCCCCTCGGGCAGGGTGGCATGGCTGCCGACGATGGCCGGGCGTTCGTCCAGCAGCTGCCAGATACGTTCGGCGCTGGCGCGCGCATCGGCAAAGGTCTGCATCACCCGGCCAATGCCTTCGATGCGGAACACCAGCGTGGTGGCCACCAGCAGCGAAGTGACCAGCTCGCCGATGCCCAGCGCGCCAGCCGCCACGCGATGGGCGCCGTATACCAGGATCCACACATGCCCCAGCGCCACCACCGCCTGCGGTAGCGGAATGCGTGAACTGGCGTAGGCCAGGGCGGCGCGGGCATGGTCGGTGAACACCTCGACCTGCCGGGCGAAGCGGGCAATGCGCTGCTGCTCCAGGCCAAAGGCCTTGATCACCCGCACCCCACCGATGCCTTCTGCCAAGTCCTGGCTGACCTGGTCATAGGCAGCGCCCACGGCGCGGTCAAGCGTGACCAGGCGATCGGTCTGCACCACGAACAGCCATAACCCGGCGCCGGTCAGCAGCAGTGGCACCAGCCCCAGCAGCGGGTCGTACCAGCTCAACAGGCCCACCGCGACGAGCACCACCAGCGGGGTTTCGATGATCTGCCGCCAGAAGGTGATCAGTGCGTCGCGCACTTTGTCGGCATCGCGGGTGGTGCGGGTGACCAGTTCGCCCATGCCGTGGTGCCAGTGATAGCCCAGGTGCAGGCGCTGCACCTGGCTGAGGATGCGTTCACGCAGGCGCGTGAGCAGGGCCTGGCTGAGCACCAGCGACAGCACGGCGGCGGCGTATTGCAGCAGGCCGCGGCCCAGGGCGATGGCCAGCAGCAGCCACAACCAGTGCCAGGCCACGCTGGCGTCCAGGCTGCCGTCGGCCAGGCGCAGCACGGCGCGGCCGGCGCTGACATCATCGACCGCATGGCCGATCAGCCACTGCTGCCAGGCCAGGCCGAGGTTGCCGGCGATGTACAAGGCAGTGACCAGAGCAAAGCGCCAAGGCATTTCGCGGTAGATGGCCAATGCCCGAAGAAGCGGGTGGTTCATGTAGATGCTCGATCAGAATGCGACACCGCCCTTGCAGGAGCGGCCTTGTGCCGCGAATGGGGCGCGACGCGCCCCCCCGGCTCCAGCTGGGTTCAACGGCGGGTAGCGCCCTGGCTCTCCTTGGCATTAAGCACCGCCGTGTACTCCCCCGGGTCTGCCCCGTTCAGGTAGTAGTTGCCCACGTTGTGCAGCCGCCAGCGGATCGGGTCGTGGGTGGTGTGCACCCGGGCATTGCGCCAGAAGCGGTCGAGGTTCCACTTGCTCAGCGAAGCGCTGGCCCCCAGCAACGAGAACAAGTCGCTGGAAATCTTCAGCGATGCAGCATCGGAATGCGCACGGGCGGTAGCGACCGACAGGATCAGCTCATCCTGCAACGCCTTGTTCTCCGGGTCGCGCTCGTGTTCGTCGAACACCCGCGCCGCCTCGCGCAGCACCGACTCAGCGCCGCGCAGCGCCACGGCGTACTCACCGACCTGGCGAATGACATGCGGCTCGTCACTGGCGCGCTCCACGCCGCTCTCCACCCAGGCCCGGGCATGCTCGCGCAAGTACTCGACAGCCGCCTGCAAGGCGCCAGCGGCGATGCCGGTGTCGATGGCGGCGTGGAGGATCTGCGGGAAGGTCAGGCCAGTGCGTTTCATCGGCCCGTTGCGGCGGGTCAGGTAGCGCTCATCGAGCACGATGTTGTCGAAATTCACCGTACCGCTCACCGAGTTCTGCTGGCCAAAGGCTTGCCAGTCATCGATCAGGGTCAGCCCCGGAGTGTCGCGGTGCAGCAGCACGCCGACGCCGCCGTCTTCGCTGGCGGCGGTCAGCGAGATCCACTCGGCCAGGTAGGAGCCTGTCGAGTAGAACTTGCTGCCGTTGAGCACCCACTGGCCATCGGCGCGGCGCTCGACGCGGGTCTTGAGGGCGAACTTGTTCTTGCCGCCGACTTCGGCCAGGGCGTTGCCAAAGCGCTTGCCAGCGAGTACGTCGGCAATCAGCCGGTCGCGTATTTCGTCGGGGTAGCCGGTAAAGATGCCGCGCAGCATCACATTGTGAATTTGCAGCAGCTGGCCGACACCGCCGTCGGCGGTGGAGACCAGGCGCACGGTTTCCACCACAGTCTGCACCGAGGCACCGAGGCCGCCGAACTGGGCGGGCACCGCGATGGCGGTCAGGCCGCTGCTGGACAACAGCTCGGCCTGGCGGTGGGGGAGCTGGCCGTTGTTGCGCGGATCGGCGGCCAGTTCGGCGATGTGCGCGGCGACCTGGCGGGCGGTTTCGATGGCTTCCGTTTCGCTGGTGAGGCGGCGGGCAGGGGAAGGTTCTATGGCACTCATGGTGGGGTCTCGAATTGTCAGAAGGGCCAGTGCGCCTGTTTCGCGGGCTTGCCCGCTCCCACAGAGGCAGCACTGCCCTTGGGGGTTGTGCTGGCCCTTGTGAGAGCGGGCATGCCCGCGAGTGGCCACACCGCGGTACCAAGCCCTAGAGCAATATCTTTGCCACCCCTCCTCAGGCCACATCCTGTGTGGCTTCCAGCGGCCTTTGCTGCCTCAGCAGCAGTCATGTTGCTGATCTGGCAGCACCCCGCCCGCAATCCTGCTCCCAGCCAAGCACCCAGCCCTCCGACACAACAGCCAATCCTACGGAAATCAAGGCCTCCAGCGGTTGGCACGCACGCTGCAATGGTGCTTGCACGACGCCCAAGGAGCCACCCCATGACCCTCGCAACCCCCACAGCAAACCGCCTGGCAGACGACCCATCCGCCCTGGAACGCATCTGGTTCACCCGCTGCCCTGTGCCCACCGCCTCAGGCCTGGCCTACAAACTCGGCTGGCTGGAGCAAGAGTTCGCCGCCGATGGCTTGCCTGTCTCGACCTTGCAGGAGGCCCGCCAGCTAGGCCATCACCACTACGATCACCAACTGCCCGGGTTGTTTCGCGAAGGCGGCAACGTGCCGGCGCTGGCGGCACGTGCGGCCGGCTCCCCCAGTCGGTTGATCGGCCTGACCTGGATCGAGGAATGGCAAACCATCCTGGTCCGCCCGGACTCCGGCATCCGCAGCGCCGCCGACTTGCGCGGCAAACGCCTGGCGCTGCCGGCCTGGGGCGATAGTCGGCCTGGCAGCATTGCCCGGGCCATGAGCCTTCACGGTTACAAAGGCGCCCTGGCCTCGGCGGGCCTGCACCTGGATGACGTGCAACTGGTGGAAGTGGCCCTGCTCGACCAGGCCAGTGCCGCCACCCCGGCGTTGGGCTTGCAGCGGCTGTGGTCGGGGTTGGAATACCTGGCGCGCGGTGAAGTCGATGCCGTGTACGTGAAGGGCGCGGCAGCAGCCGATGCCGCACGCCGGCTGGGCCTGGTGGTGGGCGTCGACCTCGACCTGCTGCCCGACCCGCGCCACCGCATCAACAACGGCACGCCACGGCCGATCACCGTGCATCAACGCCTGCTCGACAACCATTTCGACCTGGTGGTGCGCTTCCTTGCCCAGACCTTGCGTGCCGCCGAGTGGGCAGCCGGCAACCGCGACGCGCTCAACCGCATTCTCGAAGAAGAAACCCGCGCGGGCAGCCAGGGTGTGGCCGAGGCCTACCGCGGTGACTTCCACACCACGCTGGCGCCGGACCTGTCCGCACAGCGCCTGGCCTTCCTCGGCACTCAAAAGGACTTTCTGTACCTGCACGGTTTCCTCGAAGCCGATTTCGCCATTGCCGACTGGGTCGACCCGCGGCCTCTGCAAGCTGCCCATGAACTGCTGGCCCAACGCCGCGCCTGACCTGACTGGAGATTGAACATGACCGTACTGATCAACGAACGCCCTGTCACTGCCGAACTGCAAGCCTTTATCGACCAGGTAGTGGCCGACGCTGAAGCGGCCTTCAGCGTCTTTCGCGAAACCAACACCATTACCGCCAATGGCACGGTTGGCTTCATCGAACGTGTGCCGGGTGAAGAGCTGCTGGTGTCGGTGAATTACGGCGGGCCGTGGAACCATCGCAAGCCGCTGCAGGCCACCGTCACCGATTTTGCGGGCAACGTCATCGTCGGCAAAGGTAAAGGCGGTTTGGGGCGTTACACCAAGCTGTTCCAGACCCACGCCGACGTCACCACCGTGTCGCACGTGCACAGCCCGTACCTCGGTGCCTGGGCGCAAACCCACCGCACCTTGCCGTTCCACTACGTGCCGGTGCAACGCTATCAGCTGGCCCGCGAGCTGCCGGTGTACATCGACCGGCGCCAGGCCGAGGTGGACTTCATCCTCGACAAGATTGCCGAGAACCCGTTCAACCTGGCCATCCTGGAAGCCAACGGCGGCTCCACGGTGTGGGGCAAGCAGGGGCTGCGGGCCACGGCGGAGTTCATCCTGTTGCTGGAGGAGGGGGCGCAGATCCAGTTGCTGGCTGATGCCCTGGGCGGGTCGCGGCCTTACGGGCCAGGGGTGCTGACCCAGCAATGGAAGATGAGCGGGTTGTACGACCGTGCTACCGAATTGGGCCTGGTGCCTGGCATCGATCGGCGCAACTGATGCGATCGCTGGGGGCGCTTTGCGCCCCTATCGCGACACAAGGCCGCTCCCACAAGGCCCGCGTACGCCGACCAATGTGGGAGCGGCCTTGCGTCGCGATAGGGCTGCGCAGCAGCCCCAGAGGCCTGCCCTCAAACACCTCATCTGAAAAGGACCCAGCCCCATGGCAGTCAAAATCCTTTGGTACCTCACCACCCCCGACGGCCCCTATCCCTGGGAGCCCGAAGGCCGCTGGCACACCGATTTCGAACACCTCAAGCAACTGGCCATCGCCGCTGACCGTCTGGGCTTCTACGGCTCGCTGCTCGGCTCAAGCCCCAACGAAAGCCTGGCCGTGTCGGCAGCACTGATCGACGCCACCACGCGCCTGCGCTTTCTGGTCGCCCAGCACCCGGGGGAGTTGTCGCCAGCGGTGCTGGCTAAATGGGCGCTCACCTTCGACCAGTTCTCCAACGGCCGCCTGCTGTTCAACGTGGTCAACGGCAACGATGCCGGCCTGGCTACCTTGGGCGTGCACTACCCGCACGATGAACGCTACGACTTCAGCCTGGAATACTGGCGCGCCTTCCAGAGTTTCTACGCCGGTGAAACGGCGGGTTACGACGGCCGCTACGTCAAGCTTTCACCCCGTTCGCCGGCCGCCGCCCATCACCCGCTGGGCGGTTGGCACCCACCGAAGCAAAAGCCCGGCATTCCGTTGTGGGGCGCCGGCACGTCGGCACCGGGCGTGGCCCATTCGGTGCAGTTGCTGGACGTGTACCTGAGCTTCGCCGACACCCCGCAAAAGCTCGGCGACAAGTTCCGCCGGGTAGCGGCCGAGGCGGCGAAGATTGGCCGTGAGCTGACCTACGGCACCCGCCTGCAAGTGATCGTGCGCGAAACCGAGGAAGAGGCCTGGGCCCATGCCGAGCGCCTGTTGCAGCGCACCTCGCTGGCCACCGCGCGCGCGGCCATCGAACGCCAGTTGCCGCCGGGGCAAACCTTCGACAGCTACGTCAGCGACGACCCGCGCATCCAGCGCAACCTCGACAGCCTCCGCGCCGGGCGGCTGCCCACCGCCCGCGAGCTGGAGATCTACCCCAACGTCTGGCTGGGCCCCAGCCTGTTCGGCTTCAACATCCTCGGCCCGGCAGCCGGCACGTACCTGGTGGGTAGCGCCGAACAGGTCGCCGAACGCATCCGTGAATACGAGGCCCAGGGCACGTCGGCATTCATCCTGTCAGGCTTCCCGCTGATCGATGAGGCGCACCGGGTGGCAGACCTGCTGTTCCCGCTGCTTGACCTGGACCATGGCTTCGAGGTGCCGCGCCTGGGCGCAGTCAGCAAGCCCGGCGTGGCGCAACCGGCGTAAGGAGAAGGTCATGAGCGAGCTGTTTTCGCGCCGGGTGTTTCTCGGCAACAGCCTGGCCGTTGGCGGCAGCTTGCTGCTGGGGGGGCTGCTCAGTGGCTGCGACAGCGGCGCGTCTTCAGCGGCCAGTGCGGCGCTGCCGGGCACGCCGGTGCACGGTGGGCGCTTGCGGGTGGGCATTATTGATGGCGACCAGGCCGGCAACCTTGATGCGCACAAGCCGGTGGGCGGCGGCATCATCCGGGGCTGGGCGCTGTACGCCAAGTGCTGGGAATGGAACGCCGACGTCAGCACGCGCCTGGCACTGGCCGAGTTCGCCGAGCCGAATGCCGACGCCAGCGCCTGGACCATCCGCCTCAAGCCTGGGCTGGAGTTTCACCACGGCAAAAGCATCACCGCCGACGACATGCTGTTCTCGATCCTGCGCCTGACCGACCCGCAGCTGGCCTCGCCCTTCGCCGGGCTGGTCGGCGCTATCGATCGGCAGGCACTGCGCAAACTGGACGAGCGCACAATTGAAATACGTTTCAAGCAGGGGCAAAGCTTCTACCCGCTCGATGAAACGTTGATCAGCTTCGGCGGCATCGTGCCCACCGACTACCACCCGGTGACCAACCCGGTGGGCGCCGGGCCATACCGGCTGAAAAGCTTCATACCTGGCCAGCGCTCGCTCTACACCCGTTTTGAAAACTACTACAAGCCCAATCGCCCCTACGCGGACGAGCTGGAAATCATCGAATTCAAGGACCAGGTGTCGCGGGCCGCAGCGCTGCGCGCCGGGCAGATCGATGTGGCCAGTGGTGTACAGGCTGAGCACAGTGCACTGCTCAAGGCCGACCCACGGCTGCGGCTGTACGCCTCGCCGAGCACCTCGTTCACCGGCTTCAACCTGAACCTGGCCAAGGCGCCGTTCCAGGATGTACGGGTGCGTCAGGCATTCCGCCTGTTGGCCGACCGTCAGGAGCTGGTGGCGCGTGGGCTCAATGGCTTTGGCCGGGTGGCCAACGACTTGTATTCGCCTCACGACCCCACCTTCAACCACGCCATTGCCCAGCGCCCTTACGCGCTGGACCAGGCCCGTTCGCTGCTGCGCCAGGCGGGGCAGGACGATTTGCGTGTGGAACTGACCACCACGCCAGGGCCTGGCGTCAACGCCGCGCTGGTGTTTGCCCAGCAGGCCCTTAAGGCCGGGGTGCAGGTGAAGGTCAACCAGGTGGACGGGTCCGTTTTCAACGGCCCGCAACGTGAGCAATGGCAGCTGTCGCCCGGGTCGACCCCGGCGCGCGGCTTTCTCGCCTCGGCGCTGCACAACGATGCGCCGCAGGCCATCTACAACCGCAGCAACTTCCACGACCCGCGCTTTACCGAACTGTTCCAGCAAGCCCTGGCCCAGCCCGACCTGGCGCGGCGCAGGGCCTTGGTGCATGAAGCCCAGGCCATCCAGCACGAACGTGGCGGGTTGCTGATCTGGGGCTTTTCCGACGTGCTCGATGCGGCGTCGTCCAGGGTTGGCGGGCTTGCCCCGGAACAGACCACCTTCGCCTCCTGGCGCTTTGACGAACTCTGGTTGAACCCCAATGCCTGATCCTCGACACACGCCCCGCACGCCGGCCTGGCTGGCCTGGTTCATCGGCCGCCTCGGTTACGGGTTGCTCACGGCCTGGGTGATCAGCCTGGTGGTGTTCATCGCCACCCAGGCACTGCCTTCTGACCCTGCGCGGGTGATTCTCGGCCCAGATGCGCCGCTGGAAAGCATCCTCACCCTGCAACGGCAACTGGGCCTCGACCAGCCGATTCTGGTGCAGTACCTGCGCTGGCTAGGCGCAGCATTACGCGGGGACCTGGGCATTTCACTGGACTCACAGGTGCCGGTGGCACAACTGCTGTTCGGCCGGTTGGGCCACACCCTTGCCCTGCTGGCCGGGGTGTTGGCACTGGTGGTGCCGGTGGCCTTGCTGTTGGGGGTGAGCCTGGCCCTGCGCCGCGACAGCCGGCTGGACCGCTGGGGCCTGTCGGCGTTGATTCTGCTCAAGGCCACGCCGGGCTTTCTGCTGGCCATCGACCTGGTGTTGCTGTTTTCAATGCCGGGCATGGGCTGGCTGCCGGCGGTGTCGATCCTCGACCCGCAGTTGCCGTTGTGGCGGCAGTGGCCGTCACTGGTGCTACCGGTGCTGGCCCTGAGCCTGACGGCCTTGCCGTACCTCACGCGCATGGTGCGGGCCTCGATGATCGAGGCGCTGGAGTCCGAGTATGTGATTGCCGCGCGGCTGCGGGGTGTCCCCGAGCGGCGCATCGTCTGGCGGCACACGTTGCCCAATGCCCTGACCCCGGCGATCCAGGGCGTGGCACTGACCCTGCGCACGCTGGTCGGCGGTGCATTGCTGGCCGAGGTGATTTTCAGCTACCCCGGTATTGGGACTGCGTTGAATGCGGCGATCCAGATGCGCGACTTGCCGATGATCCAGGGCGTGGTGCTGGTCATCACCGTGGCGGTGGTGCTGATCAACCTGCTGGCCGACCTGCTGACCGTATTGCTCACCCCCAAGCTGCGCACGGCGCGCCGGGTGCGGATGATCCGCCGTATCCGGCGCGGCATTCGGCCTTGGTGGCGACGCGCGCGCAGCACCCCTGCCCAGGAGGCGACCCATGATTGAATCCCGTTGGCTGGCCGACCCACAGGTGCGGCGTGGCGCTGTAATCACCTTGATGGTGGCGCTGCTGGCCGCTTTCGGCCCCTGGCTGGCACCTCATGCGCCCACGGCGATGGTCGGGCCGGTGTACGGCCCCCCGGCTGCCGGGGCACCGCTGGGGCACGATTTTCTGGGCCACGACCTGCTCTCGCGGTTGCTCAGCGGCGGCCTGTCGGTGCTGTGGATGTCGGTGGCAGCAGCCACCCTCGCATTGCTGGTTGGCGGCAGCCTGGGCCTGTTGGCCGGCTTCTCGCGCAGGCGCCTGGACCAGGCGATCAGCTGGGCGGCGGACGTATCGCTGGCGTTCCCGGACCTGATCCTGGTGCTGCTGATCGTGTCCATGCTCGGCCGTGCACCTTGGCTGATCGTGCTGACCGTGGCCATCGCCTTTACCCCGGGGGTTGTCCGCCTGGCCCGCGGCAGTGCCGTGGCGGTCGCCGGGCAGGAGTACGTGGAGGCGGCGCAGATGATGGGTTACCCGCGTTGGCGCATCCTCTTTCATGAAATCCTGCCGAACATCCTCACGCCCCTGCTGGTGCACTTCGGCAACATGCTGACCTGGGCGGTGGGCATGCTGTCCGGCTTGAGTTTTCTGGGCTACGGGGTGGCACCGCCAGCGGCCGACTGGGGTTTGATGATCAACGAAAACCAGGCCGGCCTGCTGGTGCAGCCCTGGGCCGTACTGGCACCTGCATTGCTGATCGGGGTGTTTGCCTATGGCACCAACATCCTGGCCGAAGGGGTTGGCCGGGCCAGTGCAAGGATTGGGGAGAAGCAGCCATGAGCGCGCTGTTGAATGTGGCCAGTGAAGTGTTGCAAGTCAGCGACCTGCGGGTAGAGCTGGCCGGGCAGGTCGATGTGCTGGCCGAGGTGTCCTTCAGCGTTGCAGCGGGCGAGATTGTTGGCCTGGTGGGTGAGTCCGGCTCGGGCAAGACCACCTTGGCCACGGCGTTGCTGCGCCATGCCCGGCAGGGTGCGCGTATCGTTGGCGGGCAAGTGGTGGTGGCCGGGCAGTCGCTGCTCGAGCTCGAAGGTGAGGCCTTGCGCCTGGCCCGTGGCGGGCTGGTCGGCTACGTCGCCCAGGACCCGGCCACGGCGCTGAACCCTGCGCTGCGCCTGGGGGCTTTGCTGCGTGAAACCCTCTTGGCGCACCAGCCTGCGCTGTCGCGTGAAGCGGTGCGCCAGCGCATCGGCGAAACCCTGCTGGATGTGGGCTTGCCCGATGACGACGGCTTCCTGCGGCGTTTTGCGCATCAACTGTCTGGCGGGCAGCAACAGCGGGTGATGCTGGCGCTGGCGTTCGTCTTGCGGCCAAAGCTGATCGTACTCGACGAGCCCACCACCGCACTGGACGTTACCACCCAGGCCCATGTGCTGCAGACCCTCAAGCGCCTGTGCCGTGACCAAGGTGTGGCGGCGCTGTACGTCACCCATGACCTGGCGGTGGTGCGTGACCTGGTCGACCGGGTGATGGTGATGTACGCCGGGCGGCTGGTGGAAGTGGCCGGGCGTGAGGCGTTGTTCCGCGCGCCGTCGCATCCCTACACTCGCGCTTTGCTCGCGGCCATACCTGACATTGCCCGGCGCCAGCCCTTGCAGGCGATTGCCGGGCATGCACCGGCACCGGGGCAGCGCCCGGATGGCTGTGCGTTTGCGCCGCGCTGCGGCAGGCGTCGTGCAGAGTGTTCAGTGATCGAGCCGTCGTTGCTGGCGCATGACGGCGGGCATCGAGTGGCCTGCCTGGTGCCGCACCGAGAGCCGCTGCCCCTCGGTGAAGCGGCTGTCGAGGCGGCTGCTGCGCCGGGCGCAGCGGTGTTGCTGGAGGTGCAGGGGCTGGACGTAGCTTACGATCGCCAGGTGTTGTTCGATGTGTCTCTGCGGGTGAGGCAAGGGGAGTGCCTGGCGCTGGTGGGCGAGTCGGGTTCGGGCAAGACCAGCCTGGCCAGGGCCATTGCCGGGCTGGGCGAAAACGTTCAGGGGCAACTCAGTTACGCCGGCGCGCCTTTGGCGTTTGCCGCGCGCGAACGTGATGCGGGGCTGCGTCACCAGATCCAGTATGTGTTCCAGAACCCCTATAGGGCCTTGAACCCGAGGCAGACCATCGGGCAAACGCTCAGCGCGCCGTTGGCGCACTTTTTCGGGGTGCGCGGTGGTAAAGCGCGCGAGCGGGTCGAGGCCGTGCTGGAGCGGGTGTCGCTACCGGCGCGTGTGGCCGACTTGTATCCGCATAGCTTGTCTGGTGGTGAACGCCAGCGGGTGGCGATAGCCAGGGCGTTGATCTGCGAGCCGAAGTTGCTGGTATGTGACGAGATCACCTCGGCGCTGGATGTGTCGGTGCAGGCATCGATACTGGCCTTGTTGCAGCGCTTGCAGGGGGAGGGGTTGACCTTGCTGTTCGTCACCCATGACCTTGGGGTGGTGCGGGCGATTGCCGACCGCGTGCTGGTGTTGCGCCAGGGGCGGGTGGTGGAGCAGGGCATTGCCGATCAGGTGCTGGGGCGGCCGGTTGATGCTTATACCCGCACGCTGGTGGAGCATTCGCCCAGGTTGCGTGTTGGCCTCTAGGTGCTTGCCTTGGGGTATGCAGCGCCTGTGAGACCGAGCGCCGCCCGCGCGGCGCATCGCGACGCAAGGCCGCTCCCACATCTGTTTCGGGCCAGTCATACCTGTACCAATGCGCGCGACCGCCTTGTTGGCCCGTCTCGATATTGAGGTGGGCGCCAAGGGGACGCGCGCCCATGTCACAGGAGTAATTGGCCCGAAACAGATGTGGGAGCGGCCTTGCGTCGCGATGCGCCGCGCGGGCGGCGCTCGATCTCACAGGCGCCAAACAACCCAAGGCATGCACCCGGCAAACCAGATGCACCCCATAGCCATACCCCCCACCTTCACCCCACAAACCGAGCCTGGCGCCGTCGAACTTCCTCGCGCACCGCCGGTATCACCCAGCGCCCGTAATCCACCGTGTCATACAGCGGGTCATAGCCCCGGTTGAGAAAGGTGGTCACCCCAAGGTCGACATAATCGAGCAACGCCTGGGCCACGGTCTCCGGCGTGCCCACCAGTGCGGTGGTATCGCCATAGGCACCCACCGCCGTCGCCGTCGGCATCCACAACGCCCGATCATGTCGGTCGGCACGGGCGGCGGCTGCCAGCAGGCGTTCAGAACCGGTGCCCTTGATGCGTTTCTGCCAAGGGCTGTTAGCCGCAAATTGCGGGTTGGCCTTGATCTGCGCGAGGATCTGTTCGGCACGCTGCCAGGCCTGCTCCTCGGTGGCACCCAGGATCAGCCGCACCGACAGGCTGACCCTTGGCGCTGCCACCCCTGCGGCGTTGGCGGCAGCCTTGAGTTTGCCGATCTGCTCGGCGACGCCGCTCAGCGGTTCCCCCCACAGCGCATACAGATCCGCATGCTTGACGGCGATCTGGTAGGCGATGTCGGACGAGCCTCCGAAGGAAATCGGGATATGCGGCTGCTGCAGCGGCTTCACCGGTGAAAAGGCACCCTTGATATTGAAGTAGCGGCCCTCGAAGTCGAACGGCGCCTCGGCCGTCCAGGTGCGGCGGACAATCTCCAGGTATTCGTCGGCACGCCGGTAGCGCTCGGTCTTGTCCAGCAGCGTGTCCCCCTCTTGCGGCTCGGCGGTGATACCGGTGATTGCATGCAGGCGGATGCGCCCGCCGCCGGTGGTGTGGTCGAGCGTGGCGAATGCCCGTGCGGCCACCGTCGGCGCGGTCAGCGCCGGGCGGTGGGCAATCATGAAACCCAGGCGTTCGGTGTGCGCGGCAGCATAGGCGGCAATCTGCAGGCTGTCGGCGCTGCCAGGGCCGCTGGCGATCAGCACCCGGTCGAACCCGGCATGCTCATGGGCGCGGGCGTGGTGACGGATGAATGGCAGGTCGAAGTCGGGTGTGCGTACGCCACGGGTCTCGGACCACTGGCGGGGGAAGATCATGCCGACAAATTCAATGGACATGGCTAAGGCCTTTCAGGTTGAGGAGGAATCAGAATTGGTAATCGACCTGGGCCAGCAGCGTGCGGCCCGGCATCGGTTGCAGAAAGGTATTGGTGGACCCGGCCAGGCCACTGACGAAATTCAGCTCGTCGGTGACGTTGAGCATGCGCACCGTCACGCCCCACTGCGGCTGGCGGTAGTACACGGCAAGATCGAGGTTGTATTCGTCCGGCACTTTCACCGTCTTGCTCAGGTTCAGGTACCAGCTGCTGGTCCACCAGCCGGAAAGCTCAACGCCAAACCCTGAGTCGAAGCGGTAGTCGACATACCCGCCAGCGTTGTATTCGGGGATCTGCACCGCATCGAACTTGCCGGCCGGGCGCTGGTTGAGGCTGTTGTTTTCGCCAAACACAGTGCCGTTGTCGGGGATGAAGCCGGCCGAGGCAAACCCGGCCTGGCTGGTGAACTCGTTGTAGGCGCTGATGCGGCTGAGGTTGAGGCCGCCGCGCAGGTGCTGGTCCTGGTAGCGCAGGGTGGCTTCCCAGCCTTTGACGATCAGCCGGGCAATGTTGTTGTTGCTGTCCGGCGACTGGTCACGGGCCTGCTTGTAGGCAGCCAGGGTGAAGAACAGCTGGTCGGGCACAGCCTCCACCTTCAAACCGACCTCATGCAACACGCTCAGGCTCTCGAAGGCCAGTGGGTTGAGCTGGTTGGCCCCCGTGCCGCTGCCCCAGCCCAGGCCGTTGGTGAAGAAGCCGGTATTCACTGCGAGGGAACGGTCGAACGTGTAGTACAGCGTGCTGTTTTCCGTGGGTTTGAAATAGGGACTGACCTGCACCGAGAACAGCCGGTAATTATCCGAGTCCTTGCGCGGGTTGCCGCCGGTCAGCACGAACGGGTTTTCGATGCGGGCGTCGATCCAGCTGCGGCTGGCGCCCACGTTCAGGCCCACACGTTCACCCAGGCGCAGGTTGTGCTGGCTGAACAGCGTCTGGGTGGTCCAGGTGCTGTCGGCGGTGTAGGGCGCCACCGATTCTGCATACAGACCGTGCCCGGCCGGGTACATGGCGGGCAGGTTGAGCCAGCCGTAGTAGCTGGAAAGCTGCGGCACACCGGGTTGGCCGATCCAGGCGGCGTTGCCACCGGCGGGGTTGCGGCCGCTCAGGCCGAGCAGGTCGCCGGGGTTTTTCAAGGTGGGGTCGAGGGTCAGGTCATAGGCGTTGATGGTGCTGCCGAAGCTGTTGTTGGCGGCGATCGACTCATTGCGCTCGCGGCGGTAGATCAGCCCGGTGTTGCTGTCGTCGACCAGGGTCAGGTCGCCCAGTTGCCACTGGCCACGTGCGCGGAATTCGAAGCGGTTGTCGAAGATGTCGTCCTTGCCCTGCACCTGGAACGCCCCGACGGCATCGGTGGTGTCGGTGGAGTGCTGGTAGAAGGTGCTGTTGGCCAAGGTGATCGACGGGGTCAGGTCGCCTTCGATGCGCAGTTGCGTGGTAAAGCGCCGCGAACGGTTTTCGTCCTGCGCACGCTGGCCGGTTTGTGACGACAAGGAGGTCAGGCCGTTGCCCGCCAGCGACGGGTCATAGACCCAGCCCCGCAGGCTGCCGGGGTTGGCCTGCGTATTGGGTGACGCGCCCTGGAAGCTGCCGTTGACCACCTGGTACTGGCCCTGGGCATTGCGCTGGCGTTGCACCCAGCCCAGCACCTGGGCATCGGAGGCACCGGAGGACAGCACTGGCGACCACAGTGTATTGCCGTTCTGGATGACCGGTGTGGCGCGGCCGGCGTAGTACTTGCCGTGGTCGACCAGGTCCTGGGTGGCGCGGTTCCAGCCGTGGGTGATGTTGTAGTCGAAGTAGTCGTCGTAGGTGGCGTTCCAGTCCACCCGCAGGTTGTCGTTGCGCCAGGCCAGCGCGCCGTAGAAGGCGTCGAAGTTGTTCTCGACATTGTCGTAGAAGTCTTCCTGGCGCTGGCGGGTGATGCTCACCCGGTAAGCCAGGTTGTCCGTCAGCGGGCCGGTGTTGTCGATGCTGAACTTGGTGGCATCGCGTGATTCGCCATCGGGGATCCAGCTGCCGATTTCGCCGCTGAGCTTGGTGCGGAAACGGTTGAAGTCAGGCTTCTTGCTCAGGTAGTTGACGTAGCCGCCACTGCCGCTGACCGAGCCGTAGGTCACCGACGAAGGCCCGGCGACGATGTCGGCGCCTTCGTAGGCGTTGAAGTTGGCCGGGTGGCGCACCCCGTAGGCGCGCTGGCCATCCTGGAACACCTCGGTATTCTGCCCGCGCATCTGCGGGGCGATGCCGGCGTTCTGGCCACCGCCGCGGGTGATGCCGGGGGCGTACTTGACCAGGTCGTCGGAGCTGCGGATCGGGTCGTTGGCCAGTTGCTCGGCGTTGATCTGGGTGACTGAGCGCGGGGTGTCCAGCACCTTGGCTTCCAGGCCGCCATAGATCGAGGCGGGCGGTCGGGTGGGCAGGGCATCGTCGTCAGTCTGTTCGGCCTGCACCGTGACGGTTTGCAGTTGGGTGTCTTGGGCGTGGGCCAGCGGCGCGCTGGCGGCCAGCATGGCCAGCGCCAGGGCGCTGGGCGGGAATTTGGGGTGCAGCAAGGTCACGCGGGGCATTGGCTGGGCCTCGTTCAATAGCAGGAATGTGGGAGAAGCGAGGGCGCAGCCGCGCCTGCGGTTGGGTGGGTATCTCTCAAGCCTGTCAGGAGGTTCTGTGGGAGCGGGCTTGTCCCGCGAACCAGGGCGAAGCCCTGGCCATGCACCTCTGGTGTCCAGGCGGGCCTATTCGCGGGACAAGCCCGCTCCCACAGGGGAATAGGCTGTCTTGGGGCGGATCAGGTTTTCAGCCACAGGCTCTCGAACCGCCAGGTACTGAACAGCGACTGCTCGGCCTGCGCGCCCCCCACGCGGGTGCTGACGCTGTCGAGCAGGTCGGCAAAGCCCCATATCAGCATGCCGCCGCGCTCGTACTGAATGCGTTGCGCCCGGTGTACCAGCGCTTTGCGTTGCTCCAGGTCCGGCTGGGCCATGGCGGCGAGGAAGGCCTCACTGAATTCGCGGTCGTGGAAGTGGGTCTTGTTGGCTACAGCAAACGGCGCGTCGGTGTGGATGGCACTGGCCAGGAACGGCGCACCGATGCTGCCGCCGGTACTCAAGGTCCAGTCGTCGCGCTGCGGGCCCTGGAAGGTGGCCAGGTCGACCTGGCGCACGTTCAGGGTCACGCCGATACGTCGGGCCTGCTCGGCCAATACCAGGGCCGAAGCCAGCCCCGGCCCTGGTGTGGTCACCAGATCCACCTGCAACTGTTCATGGCCGGCCTGGCGCAGCAACTGCGCCGCACGCTGCGGGTCATGAGGGCGCGGGCCAAGGCTGTGGTCGAAGGTGGGGTCGAAGGGTGCATACAGGTCGTTCGCCACCCGGCCCTGGCCATTCAGCGCACGGCGCACCAATTCGTCACGGTCGGCCAGCAGGCGGAATGCTTCCCGTACGCGCGGGTCGTTGAAGGGCGCCTTGGCGGTGTTCATGTCGAACGACAGCCAGTTGCCGCTCACCGATTTCAGCAGCCGCAGCCGAGGGTCGGCCTGCAGTACCTGCAAGTGCTCGGTGGACATGACGTTGGCCATGTCGATTTGCCCCGCACGCAACGCTGCCAGGCGGCCGGTCTGGTCCTTGAAGTCGATGATCTCCAGTTCATCGGCGTAGGGCTTCCCGGGCTTGTAGTAGTTGTCGAAGCGGGTGAACAGCGAGCGCTGGCCTGGGGTGAAGCTTTTCAATTTGTACGGCCCGGCACCGACCGGGTTGGTGACCGGGTGGTAGTCCACCGGTACGATGCCGCCGAAGTTGACCCAGGTTTCTGCCAGCGGCAGGTAGCTGCGCCCCTCGCGAAAGCCCAGGCGTACGGTGCGGTCGTCCAGCTTGACCAGGTTGTCGCGGTCTACCCAGTGCAGCAGTGCCGCATAGGGCGAGGCCAGCTGCGGGTCGGTGAGGCGGCGGATGGAAAAGATCAGGTCGTCGGCGTCGATGGTCTTGCCGTGGTGGAATTCCAGCCCCGGTTTCAGCCGCAAGGTCCAGCTGCTGGCATCGGCATTGGGCTCGGCGAACTCGGCCAGGGCCAGGCGCGGCTGCATCTGCTCGTCCCATTCCCACAGTTTGCTGTACAGGGCAAAGCCACGCACGATGCCGCTGCCGATGGGCTTGTGGGCGTCGAGGTTGCCGCTCTGGTTGCCGTCGATGATGCCCAGGCGCAAGCGCCCGCCGTGGCGCGGCTGGTCGGCTGCAGCGTGGGTGGGGCTGTCGGCGGGGCCGCAGCCGGCCAGCAGCCCGCCCGCCAGCACGCCAGCGTGGCCGAGGAAGCCGCGCCGGCTCAGTGGGTAACCGTCCCTGGCCATGGCGTCAGGCCCCGTTGCTGGCGTGCAGTTGCACGGGTTCGGCTGCCGGGCGGGCAAGGGCTGCGCGCTGCGCACGGAAGTGCGGCAGGATGTGTTCGCCGATGCGGTAGGCCTCTTCCAGGTGCGGGTAGCCGGCAAGGAAGAATAGATCGACACCGATGCCGTGATACTCGCGGATACGCGCCACCACGTTGGTGTAGCTGCCCACCAGTGCGCAGCCCGGCGGGATGCCGATGTAGCCGAAACCGGTCCAAACATTGGGGTGGATGAAGAAGTCGTCAAAGGCCTGCTGCTGGTCCTGGTCGCTGTAGCCGTGCTCGTAGCTCAGTTTGCGCGCCGTGCGCAGGCCGGCGTGGGCGGCGCGGGCCTTGACCGTGCCTTTGGCCACGCCTTCGTCGAAGAAGCGCTTGGCCTCGGCCAGCGCGGCTGCTTCGGTCTCGCGTGCGATCACGTCGATGGACAGGCCAAAGCGGATGTCGGTACGGCCCCACTTCAGCGCCCGGGCGCGGATGTCGGCGATCAGCGCGGCGATCTCGTCCGGGTGCTCGGCGCGCATCAGGTAGAAATCGGCGTGCTTGGCGGCGAACTCGCGCGCTGCCACCGACGAGCCTGCGGTGCAGATCAGCGGCAGCTCGGCCTTTTTCAGCGGGCCGCGCAGGCCACCGCCCTCGGCGCGGTAGTAGGTGCCTTCGTAGTGGAACTGCTCGTTGTGCCAATAGCCGCGGACCACGTCCATGAATTCGGTGGCACGGGCGTAGCGCTGGTCATGGTCTTCAAAGTCGCCCACCTGGCGCTGGATGGCATCGGAACCGCCGTTGATGATGTTCCACACCAGCCGGTTGCCGGTGGCGCGCTGGTAGGTCGCGGCCTGTTGCACGGCCACCCACGGGGTGTAGTGATAGGGCTGGAACGCGGTGACGAATTTCAGCGTGCGGGTTTCCCGGGCCAGCAGCGAGCACACCGTCCATGGCTCTTCGCCGGTGGGGGCGTTGACCATCAGTGCGCCGCCAAAGCCGTTTATTTCAGCGGCGCGGGTGATTTGACCGAGGTAGTCGATATAGGTGAAGTGATCACCCACCGCAAACCCCGACACCGCACCGGTGCTGGGCCCGCCCGCATGCCAGTCGCCGCGGTTGCGCGGGTCGCCGGGGAGGAACTGGGTTTCGCCATGCAAGGGCAGGCGGGTGAAGAATTCGATGCTCATGGGTTGGCCTCCTTACTGGACGCTTGGGCTGCAATTGGGGGTGACCGGCTGGCCGCTGATGACCTGGCGGGCGAAGGGGATCGAGTCCTTCAGCGAGGCATTCACCGTTTCGCTGTGGCCCAGGCCCTTGTAAAGGTGGCCCTGCACCACCGAGCCGGCCTTGCAGGCGTCCTGCATCAGCGCCACCTGTGTAGCGGCGGCGGGGGTCTTGTCCTCGGCGCCGGTGCCGATGAAGATCGGCTGGGCCAGTTTCAGGGTCGGGTACGACACCTGCGCCAGCCATGGCTTGAGCTGGTCGCCCTTGTAGTCTTTCTTGGCGTTGGCCGGGGTCAGGCCTGTGCCGACCACGTCGCTGACCAAGGCTGACAGGCAGCTGGTGCGCGCCTGCTCGAACAGCGGCAAGGCCTTGTCGGTGTAGAAGTCGCGCGGGTCGATGCTTGGGTCGTACTGCTGCGCAGCCAGCAGGGTGTAGAAGCCATAGGCCAGGGCCGGGTCGACCTTGTCCTGGTCTTGTTCACCGACATTCTTCGAGCCCACGGTGTAGATCACCCCCGTACCGATACTGCCCTTGACGCCCAGCTTGGGCGCATAGGTCGCCGCATAGGCACCGGCGGCAAAGGCCCCGGCGCCGCCTTGCGACTGGCCAATGATCAGCACCTTGTCTGCCAGCCCTGGCACGCCGGCGACCACCGCCTTGGCCGCATCGAGAATGCCGTAGGCGGCCATGCGGTTGTTCAGCAGCGGGTGGCCACCCGGTACACCGAGGCCTTGGTAGTCGGTGGCGACGATGGCGTAGCCCTCATCGAGCCAGCGGTTGAGGTATTGCACATCGCGGTAGCTGCGGCCAGCCCAGGACGGTGCGCAGATATCTGCCACGCCGACGGTGCCGTGGCCCCAGCTGGCGACCGGCCAGCCGCCTGCCGGTGCCTGGCCTTTGGGAATGAACAGTGCGCCGGACACCACGATCGGGGTCTTGCCGTCGATACCATCCAGCGAGGTGTAGAGAATGCGTTGCGCGCTGGCTGCGTTGGGCAGGCTGAGTGCCTGGTCCAGCGGTTCGCTGCGCAGCAGTTTACCGGGCGTGCCGGGGATGGCCTTGCTCCAGGTGTAGAAGGCCGACACACGGCCATCGCCCTGCTGCGGATCAGGTTTGGGTGCGTAGGTTTCGGCGGCCATGGCACCGATGGACAGGGCCAGGGCGCTGAGGCCGAAGACGAGCGAAGCAGGCAGTTTCATGGGTAAGGCTCTCAAGGTTGTTGGCTGATCTGGGCGTCGAGGGACGGCCAGTAGTGGGTCAGTTGCAGGTCGATCAGCGCCTGGCGGGTAAAGCCTGTGGCCAGGTCGCTGGTAATGTCGTAGGGCGTGCGGATCAGCCGGTTGGCCAGGGCGTACTGGCCCAGGGCGTCGTAGTGGGCCTTGAGCTGGGCATCGCTTTTCGGTGCCCAGCGCGCCTTCCACACGACCGGGTCGTCCTGGTCGTCCCGGCGCAGCACGCTTTCGCTCACACCGGCGCGCGAAGACCACCCGTAGTAGGCGTCGCGGTTCTGCTCCTGAGAAATCCACCAGGCGGCGCGCACCCAGGCGGTGGCCACCAGCTGCGTCAGGTCGGCGTGCTGCTGCACGAAGCGGTCAGTGCCCCACAGGTCCGACACCAGCCGCCAGTCGTTGGCGCCTTGCTTGGTCGACCAGAGGATGCGCGCCACGCCTTTGTCTTCCAGGGCATAGGCTTCGTTGAGCAGCACGGCAGCGTCGACCTTGCCGGCGGACACCGCAGCCGCGCCTACTTGCGGGTTGAGGTTGGCGATCTTGAAATCACTGAGTGCCAGGCCCTGGCTTTGCAGGAAATTGCTGAAGGCGAACTCCCATGGGCGGCCGCGGTGCAAAGCCAGGCGCTTGCCTTTGAGGTCCTGAATGCTGCGCACCGTCGAGTCGCTCGGTACTACCAGGTAGATGTTGTTGCCGCTGCCACCCGGTACCACCAGCTTGCCCGGCACCTGGCCGGCGCCGGCGATGACCGAGGGCAGGTCGCCGCGTACGGCAAAGTCCAGGCTGTCGTTGCTGAAGCCTTCGTTGATCTGCGGCCCGGCGCCGGCATGCGGCAGGGCGGTCCATTGCAGTTTCACGCCGCGGGCGGCCAGTTGCTGTTCCAGCCAGCCTTCTTCAATCACCCGCCCCGGGATGCCGCCGAACACCGGGGCGCCACCCTGGGTGAAGGCAACAATGGCGATGCGCACCGCCGCCGGTGGCTCGGCGGCCAGCGCAGTCAGGCTAAGGAACAGGCCGCCCAGCAGGGCGAGGGCATTACGCCAGGGATTGTTCATGTGCAGCTCCAGGCAAAGGTTCTACAGGCCAGGAGCGAAATGCATGCCAGCATGCCTTGAAGTGGCGCAAGCCCCCTATTTACAGGGCCTCCAGCCATGAGCACCTAGGTGTGCAAGGCAAGGTCTGCTGATCGGCGGGCAGGGGAGTGCTGACGGGTTGCTGCTGTGGCAGCAATCAGCTGCTGAAAATTTGAATATTCTTAATTCGAATATCTAAATATTAATTAATAATTTTTTGATCTAATTTGTTTCATGCACTATGGGCCTGCGCGTCAACTGCCAGGAATGCCCCTATGTCGCTGATCACCCACCCCAATGCCCGCGAGCTGACCAAGTCGGTACGTGCCACCGTGCTCGTGTTCAAGGACCCGCGCTCCCAGGAACTGCTCAGCCGCATCGAGCGCCTGGCGCCCAGCGAGGCCAACACCCTGATCATCGGCGAAACCGGCACCGGCAAGGAGCTGGTCGCCCGTCATATCCACCACCTTAGCCGCCGTGGGCGTGAGCCATTCGTGGCAGTCAACTGCGGTGCCTTTGCCGAAACCTTGGTGGAGAGCGAGCTGTTTGGCCACGAAAAAGGCGCGTTTACGGGCGCCACCAGTAACAAGGCTGGCTGGTTCGAGGCGGCTAATGGCGGCACGTTGTTCCTGGATGAAATCGGTGACCTGCCGCTGAACATGCAGGTGAAGTTGCTGCGGGTGCTACAGGAGCGTGAAGTGGTGCGCCTGGGTTCACGAACGCCAATTCCGATCAATGTCCGGCTGGTGGCGGCGACCAACGTCAATCTGGCCGATGCGGTGGTGGCGGGGCACTTTCGTGAAGACCTGTTCTACCGCCTGCATGTGGCGACGATTCGCTTGCCGCCGTTGCGCGAGCGGCCGGGGGACATCCTGCCGCTGGCGGAATTCTTCATCGAGGAACATTGCCGACGCCTGGGTTACGAGCGTGCTTCGTTGAGCCCGGATGCCGAACGCAAATTGCTGGCGCATAGCTGGCCGGGCAACATCCGCGAGCTGGAAAACGCCATTCACCATGCGTTGCTGGTGTGCCGGTATCAGGTGGTGGCGCCGGCGGACCTGCACCTGGTCGATATGCGGCCACAGGTGGCGGCGCCTGCGGCCCATGCGTATTTGCCGGCAGCGAGCGCGGCACCGCCTGACCTGGAAAGCGCGTTGCTGGCGTTGTTCGAGCAGAACGTGCCGAATTTGTATGAGCATATTGAGGAGACGGTGTTCAGGGCGGCGTATCGGTATTGCCACGGCAACCAGTTGCAGACAGGGCGGTTGCTGAACATCAGCCGCAACATCGTGCGGGCGCGGCTGGAGAAGATTGGCGAACTGTCGAAGGCTTGATTTGCTTGTCTTGGGGCCGCACAGCGGCCCGAAAGTGGCTTGGTTATTTGATGAAGCGCACCTGGCTGATGATCTTCTCGATCACTGCCCCTTTACGTTCGTTGAAGCGGGCCTTGTTCTGCTCGAACAGGTTGTTGCCCTTGGTATCGATGGAGATGATCAGCGGCCCGAACTCGCGAACACGGTTCACCCAAAGGGGCTCCGGCATGCCCAGGTCCTGCCACTCCGCACGCTCTACTATCGATGTGGCCATTCGCTTTGGTGAGCTGCCTGATTCGCGCCTGATCGCGCGCAAGATCGCTGCCAACCGCCGCCGGTTGTGCGCGGCGCCCGCTTACCTGGAGGCCCACGGCACCCCTGAAGCACCAAAAGACCTGGCCAGCCACAACTGCATCGTGTTGCGCCAGAACGATGCCGCGTTCGGCATCTGGCGGCTCAGCCGCGGCAAGCAGAGCGAGTCGGTGAAAGTGCGCGGCAGCCTGAGCACAAACGATGGCGAGGTCGCCCTGAACTGGGCCCTCGATGGGCAAGGCATCCTGATGCGGGCCGAGTGGAACCTGGCTGACCACCTGCGATGGCGCATCGTCAGCTCAGCGTTCTTGGGCCTGGCCGAAGACCTTGGTTTCCCATGACCGCTGCGCAAAGCAATTGCGAAATCCGGTCAGACTCAGGTTAAATGAGAGTCATTATTAAAGACGCTCTCATCGGTTCTACCATGTCCTGTGCTGACCCTTCCCTGCAAAAAGCCGTGCACACGCTTTACGAGGACCACCATTCCTGGTTGTGCGGGTGGCTGCGCCGCAAGCTCGGGTGTGTGGAGCATGCGGCCGACCTGGCCCAGGACACGTTCATGCGGGTACTGACCCTGCGCAAGGCGGCCGAGCTGCAACAGCCACGGGCTTATCTGAGCAGTATTGCCCGGAGCCTGATGATCGACATGTTTCGGCGGCGTGCCGTGGAGCAGGCCTACCTGGAAACCCTCGCGGCACGGCCTGAGCCTGTAGAAGTTTCGCCGGAGGCGCGCCTGCTGATCATCGAGACGCTGCTGGAAATCGATCGGCTACTCGACGGGCTGGGCTCGCGTACCCGCGAGATCTTCCTCATGGCCCAGCTCGATGGCTTGAGCTATGTGGAAATTGCGCGGCGCCTGGATGTTTCGCTCACTACTGTCAAAAAGCATGCAGTGCGGGCGCTGACCCATTGCCTGATGCTGGCCGAGGCCTGAACCATGGCGGCCGAACCATTGGACCGCGATACACTGGAGGCTGCCGCACGCTGGTATGTCGAGCTGCGCTGCGGGGCGGATGACACCCTGCGAGCGGCGCACCAGCGCTGGTTGTCGAGTAACCCGCAACACTTGCTGGCCTGGGAGCGCCTGGCACGCTTGCAGGGCAAGCTGGCGCAGGTGACGCCCGGCATTGCACGGCCGACGTTAACCAGTGCCAGGGCCAAGCGACGTGAGGTCCTCAAGGTGCTTTCAGTGCTGCTGGTCGGGAGCGCGACAGGGGGGGTGGTGTTGCAGGATGGCATCGTTGCACGGTTGACAGCCGATGTGCGCACAGGCGTTGGCCAGCAGCGTTCGTTGCGGCTGGACGATGGGACCCAGTTGCGCCTGAACACCGACACTGCTGTTGATATTCGCTACAACGGCGAGTGGCGGGCCCTTGAGTTGCTCAAAGGAGAGATTCTGGTGCAAACCGCCTCGGATGCATTGTCTCGGCCTTTCGTCGTGCATACCGGGCAGGGTAGCGTCCGCGCACTCGGTACGCGCTTCATCGTGCGCTGCGACAACGACCTTGTGCGGGTCTGTGTATTGCAGCATGCCGTGGAGGTGCGCAGTGCACTTGCCATGGCGTCTGTGCGGGTAGAGGCCGGGCAACAGCTGGAATTCAGCGCGGGGAAAACCGGCAACGTGACACCGCTAGCGGCGATGGCAGACGCTTGGTCCCGCGAGATGTTGATCGTGGATGACTGGCGCCTCGCCGATGTTGTCAGCGAACTGCAGCGGTATCGGCCCGGGTACCTGGGCTGTGATGAGGCCGTGGGTGGGTTGCGACTGTCCGGGGCGTTTCACTTGGGCGACATCGATATCGTCCTGGAAAACCTCACGACCACGCTGCCTGTGCGCATTCGTCGCTTCAGCCGCTACTGGACGCGCGTCGAGGCTGCCTGAAGCCTGATGCCGGTAGTTGAGCATTTTAGGGCCGCAACGCGGCCCCAGGATGCTTGATTGAGTGTCATGGCCTTAAGGCTGGCGATTTTTTTGCCTGGGGGGGTTATCGATTGTCGTTCTCGTTCGACTTGTAGGTAGACGCGCACCAAGCGCAATGAAAACACTGCCGCAGGGCGAAAGGAAACCGCATGCTCGCTGTCAACGATTGCAACCGCATCCTCTTGATCAACTCGACCAAAACCAGACTGGCGCGTGCCGTGAATCGCGCAATGTTCAGTGTGGTGCTGGCGACGCCATTGGCAACGCTGATGGTGGCCAGCCCTGCCATTGCCCAAAGCCAGGCTGAAACTTCGTTCGATATTGCCGCCGGCCCCCTGGCCACGGCGCTTACGCAATTTGCTTCGGCTGCGGGAGTGACGGTGTCCTTCGAGCCGTCATCGGTGCAGGCACTGAAGTCGCCCGGCCTGCATGGCCGCTACAGCTCCGATGCCGGCCTGCGCCAGTTGCTGGCGGGTAACCGGTTGCAGGTGTTGAAGCAGGCCAATGGCAGCTACTCGCTGCTGCCCATGGTCGGTGACGATTCGACCCTGCAGCTTGATACCACCAGCATCACCGGTGCGGCTGCGGAGTCCGCCTATGGGCCCGTGAATGGCTACGTTGCCAGCCGCAGTGCCACCGGGACCAAGACTGACACGCCCATCCTGGAGATCCCTCAGGCCATCAACGTGATCACCGCCGACCAGGTACAAGCCCAGGGCGCGCGCAACCTGACCCAGGCGCTGCGCTACACCCCGGGCCTGGCCACCGGCGGCTTTACCGATCGCAACAGCATTGCTGACGAAATCACCAGCCGCGGGTTTGCTCCGACCCCGCTGTACCTGGACGGCGCATACCTGCCGTACGCCGGTAGCCTCGGGGGTGCACCCCAGATCGACCCCTACACGCTGGAGCGTATCGAAGTACTCAAAGGCCCATCTTCGGTGCTGTACGGGCAGAACCAGCCGGGTGGGTTGATCAACATGGTTTCCAAGCGCCCCACCCGCGAGCCGCGTAGCCAGGTGAAGCTTGGCGCTGGCAGCTACAACCGGGTCAACGGCGCCTTCGATACCAGCGGCCCGCTGGACGAGCAGAAGGTCTTTACCTATCGCCTGGTCGGGGTTGCCGACAAAGGCAACGAAATGGTCGCTCACTCGCATAGCGAGCGCTTGTTGCTGGCGCCGAGCCTGACCTGGGCGCCAAACGAAGACACGTCCCTGACGCTGCTCGCCCAAGTGCAGCGTGATGATGGCCTGCCCGATTATCAGACGTTGCCGATGATCGGCTCGCTCAAGCGTGGCCCGACAGGCCAGCATATCGACCGCGACTTCTTTTCGGGGGACTCGCGGTACAACGATTACAAGCGCAACCAGTACATCTTCGGCTATGACTTCAGCCACCGTTTCAATGACGAGCTGGCATTCAGATCTACCGCGCGCTACACCGACGTACGAGACCGCTACAAAGGCTTTTACCTGCGCAGCTTCGTGACAGAAGGTGATGTGGTCGACTACACCCGCGCCAACCGGGTCAAGCTTGACTGGCGTCAGCACAACATCGCCTACACCCTCGATAACAACCTGGAGTACACCTTTGACACGGGCGCACTGCGGCACACCTTGCTGGCCGGCGCGGACTACCGTCACTTCTCGCGCAAGTACGATGGTTACAACGCCTACAACGTGTTGCCGGTCGACCTGTATGGCAAGAACAACTACCCCACCAGCAACGTAACGCCGGTGCTGGATACCCGTTGGGACAATACACTGCGCCAGACCGGGGTCTACGTGCAGGACCAGATCAAGCTGGATAACTGGATCCTGACGGTAGGCGGGCGCCAGGACTGGGCGGAAGTCGACAACAAGGATCTGCTGGCGCACAGCATTGCCTCCCAACGCGACAGCAAGTTCACCGGGCGCATCGGCCTTACCTATGTCACCGAGTTTGGCCTGGCGCCGTATGTCAGCTATTCGCAGTCGTTCTTGCCAACCGTGGGCACGGCAGCGCCCGAGCGCGGTGGCAAGGCGTTCGAGCCAAGCGAAGGCGAGCAATACGAGGTGGGGCTGAAGTATCAGCCTGTCGACGGGACCTTGTTCACGGCGTCGGTGTTCCAGGTGAAACAGAAGAACATGCTGACCGGCGATACCGAGTACCCGCAGTACCAGACGCAAAATGGCGAGGTGCGCTCCCGTGGTGTGGAGCTGGAGCTCAAATCCAGCATCGAGAATGTCGATGTACTGGCCGCGGCCACCTACATCGACTCGTTCTATACCAAAAGCACCTATGGCGACCAGGGCAACCGCAATGAGGCGCAGGCCCCGGTGTCTGCCACATTGTGGGTGGATTACCACTTCACCCAGGCCACCCTCAATGGCCTGACCTTTGGCGCCGGGGCACGTTATACCGGCCGCAAACAGGGTAACTCGGCCAATACCTTCGAAGTACCGGCCTACGCCGTGTATGACGCTACCGTCAGCTACGACCTGGCCAAGCTCGACCCAAGCCTGCGTGGCCTGCAGGCCAGCGTGAATGTTCAGAATATTTTCGATCGCGAGTACGTTTCTGACTGCAACTACGCGTTTGGCTGCTATTACGGACAGGAGCGGGTTGCGTCGGTAGAGCTGACCTACGACTGGTGATCAAGCCCCCGCGCCACGCGGTATACTCCGCGCCATTTTGCCAATGGCGGGAGAACGCTATGCGCCAGGTTTTGCTCATCGTCGATGTCCAGTCCACCTTCAGCCCGCCCGAGTGGCTGGTCGATGGCTTGCGACGGTTGTCAGCGAACATCCCTACCGTTGCCTCGGTCGAGTTGCACGACGAGCAGGTCACGCCGTTCGAACGGCAGCTCGGCTGGCACCCGGCTGCCGAGGACGAAAGCCTGGTCGAAGCCGACCAGGTGTTCGTCAAGCATGGCTACGGGCAAAGCGCCGAAGCCATCGAGTACATCAGGCAACTGGGTGTGGAGCGCGTGCTGGTGTGTGGGCTGCAGACCGAAACCTGTGTGCTGGCCGCCGGCTTTGCCCTGTTCGATGCGGGGCTGACGCCCACCCTGGTGACGGACATGACGGTTGGGTCTTCACTGGACCGGTCGGCCAAGCTGGGGATCCAGCTGTGGCAGCATCACTTTCGCCACGTCACGACCTCGGCTGAAGTGCTGGCCGAACTGGCGGGACAACGCTAAGACCTGCAGTGCCAGATCATCGTGCAGGCAGGCTAGTCTGTCAGTCCTGTGGGAGCGGGCTTGCCCCGCGAACACCGGCAAAGCCGGTGCCATGCAGCGCACGGTCCCCCTCGCGGGACAAGCCCGCTCCCACAATGGCTGGGCGCTGGTTCACCGCCCTGTCAGAAGTCCCAGCGGGTCGTGACCATCAGGTTGCGTGGTTCGCCGTAGTACGTGGTATCGAAGTTTCCAAGCCCGGTCAGGTAAACCTTGTCGAACACGTTGTTGGCATTGACCGTGAAGCTCAAGTGCTCGCTGTACTGATAGCGGGCCATCAGGTCCACCAGTGTGTAGCCGCCTTGCTTGATGCGGGTATAGTCGTTGGCGATCGGGCTGTAGATATTCCCGTAGAAGCCGCTCTGCCAGCGCAGCCCACCGCCCACGGTCAGCTGGTCGAATGCGCCAGGCAGGCGGTAAGTATTGAACAGCCGTACCACGTGCTCGGGCTTGGTGGTTGCCAGTGGGAAGCCGAAAATCCGTTGGTCGTCGGCATCGCGGGTACGGGCGTAGGTGTAGCCGGCGGTGACGTTCCAGCCGGGTGCCAGTTCGCCGGCCAGCTCCAGTTCGACGCCCTTGGTGGTGGCGCCGTCGATGGCTTTGTAGATGCCTTCGTTGGTCACCGGATTGGTGCCGATATTGGAAGCGACGTTGTCTTGCTCGATGCGGAAGAACGCCAGGGTGCCGTTCAGCCTGCCGTCGTACCAGGCAGCCTTCAGCCCGGCTTCATAGCCGTCGCCTTCGACGGGTGCGAGGGTGGCGCCGTTGATGTCCTTGTAAACCTGCGGCTGATAGATCGACGTGTAGCTGGCATACACCGAGTAGGTGTCGTCCAGGTCATAGACCACGCCCGCATAGGGGGTGACCACACCGTGTTCCTTGTAGCTTGCGTGGGTGTCGCTCAACGAAGACGTTGGGTAATAGTCCTGATCATCGTTGTACTTGAAGGTGCTGACCCGGGTGCCGAGAATGACCGAGAGCTTGTCGGTCGGCCTCAGGCGGGTGGCCACATAGGCGCCATTCTGGCTTTGCGTGGTGGTGTAGTCGCCGTTTTTCGGGAAGTTCTGCTCCGGCAGTTTGCCGTTCCAGTCGAAGATGGAGCCGGGCACCATGGCGAACGCGCTGGCGTCGTAGGTATCGCCGGTCTGCTTCGAATGCGAGGTCATGAAGCCTGCCACCAGGTCGTTCTCACGGCCGAACAGGGTGAACGGGCCGGATATATTCACGTCTGCGGTGTTTTGCACGCGGTGACCTTCCCAACGCCCCCAGTACAGGAACATGCCCTCGCCGGTTGCCGGGTTTGGGTTGCCGCCGCTGGCAGACGCCAGGCGCGTATCATGGTCGCTGATCATGTGGTTGAGGCTGAGCTTGACCTTCCAGTCGTTGGCCAGGGCCTGCTCCAGCGAGGTGAAGTACGTGGTTGACTCGAAGTCGCGACGGCTCCAGTCTGCCGCCGGGTTGTGCGAACGCGAGAAATCGGTGCGGCTGCCGTCGGAAAAGTAAGTCGGGTTACCGGTCCACGACGACCCACGCGGAGTCGTGGTCTGGTTGTCGATGCCGAAGGTGAGCAGGGTGTCGGGTGTCAGGTCGGCTTCAAGAATGCCGTAGTAAACATCCTTTTTCTGCTTGTAGTGGTCCAGGTACGACTTGCGGTCCTGGTAGGCCCCCACCAGGCGGCCACGTACGCTACCGCTGTCGTTGAGCGAACCCGAAATATCACCTTCGGTACGGTAGTTGTCCCAGGACCCCGCGCTGGCGGTGATCGACGCCTTGAAGTCTTGAGTGGGCTTCTTGCGCACCAGGTTGACCGTCGCCGAGGGGTCGCCAGAGCCGGTCATCAGGCCGGTGGCACCCTTGATCACTTCGATGCGGTCGTAGGGCGCCATGTCGACGTGGGTCACGCCCTCATCGTAAACGCCGTCGTAAATGGTATTGATGCCATCGTACTGGTAGTTGGTGATGGCAAACCCGCGTGCGGAGTACTCCATGCGTTCGCTGTCGTACGCCTGGACCGAAACCCCGGGCGTGTTGCGCAGCACGTCGCCGATGTCTTGCGAGCCGTGGTCGTCGATAACCTGGCGGGTGATCACGCTGACCGACTGCGGCGTTTCGCGCAGGGTCAGTGGCAGTTTGGTTGCGCTGGTAGAACCGCCGGTGGTGTAGGCGCCGGTACCCTCGGTGACGTTACCCAGCCCCAGCGCATCGACGCGGCTGGGGGCCAACTCAAGCACATCCCCCTGTTGGGTGCTCAACAGCAGCGAGTAGCGCCCGTCGCTTTCCCGGGTGGCCTGCAACCCGGTGCCACTGAGCAGGATCTGCAAGGCTTGGTCGACGTCATAGCGCCCCTCAAGCGCAGGCGAACGTTTACCGCGCGTCCAGTGGGTGTCGAACGACAGCACGATGCCAGACTCGGCAGCGAACTGGGTCAGCGTTTCGCCAAGGTCGCCCTGTGGCAGGTGGTAGTCATGGGCTTGCGCAGCGCTGGCAGCGCCAGGCCCCGCGAGCAGTGCAGTCAGTAGCAGGCAGGTGCGCAGGCCTGGCGCAGTGAAAGGCCTGGGTTTGAAGCGGCAGGTCATCGTCGCGTTTCTCTGATAGGTAAAAGTCGGGATACCTATGAGTCGGATAAGCCCTGGCAAAGTGATCAGGCGCCCAGCATTTTTTTACGCCGCCGTGATGGTGACCCAGAAACGCGTACGCACCTGTACCTGCACCGGCAGCGACGTGGTCAGCGCGCGCAGGATCTGGTCGGTATCGTCGAGCCGGTAGGTGCCGCTGATACGCAGCCCTGCCACGGCTGGCGCGCAGCGCAGCCAGCCCGGGCGGTAGCGTGAAAGGTTGCTGATGAAGGCGTCGAGGCGCTGATCATTGGCAATCAGCAACCCGCGGCCCCAGGCATCTGCGGCCAGGGGGACGGGTTCCAGCGCGGCGAAGCCTTGCTCATTGAAGCGACAACGCTCGCCACTGTTTACCAGCAGGGTCTGGCCCGAGCTCAGGGTTACACGGGCCTGCCGGGCAAATACCTCCAGGCTGCTGCCGTCATCGAACAGCCGCAGGGCAAAGCGGCTTTCGCCGGCTTCGACCGTGCCGTTTCGGATGCTGACCCTGCAGTGCTGGCGCGCCGGCACAGCGACCATGACTTCACCTTGGCGCAGGCGCAAGCGCGCAGGGTCGAGCGCGTCATCCACATCGACCGCAGAGGCGGTATTGAGCATCAGCGCGGTGCCATTGTTCAGCATCAGCGAGCGCTGTTCGCCCACCCCGGTGCGCAGGTCTGCCAACACTGCAGACTGCTTGACCTCGCGGTACCCCCCCAGGCCCAGCGCGCCGCCGCCCAGCAGCAGCAAGCCTGCCTTGACCACCCGCCGACGGCTGGCGTTGCGGTCATGCGCTGCCAGCGCCAACACCCGTGCCGATGCCGGGTTTTCGCTTGCTGCCATGCGCGTTTGCAGGCGCTCGGCCTGCTGCCAGGCCCAGGCATTGACGGGCGCTGCATTCAGCCACAGTTTCCAGGCCGAGTAATCACTGGCCTGCACCTCACCGCTGTTGAGCTGGCTGAACCAGTGCGCGGCCTGGCGTAGCGAGGCCAGTTGCTCGGCGTTCAGGTTCATGCTCACTGGCCATGGCCAAGGCTGTAGATCATGCAGTGCTCGGCGGCCTTGGCAATGTAGCGGCGCACGCTGACTTCGGAAACACCCAGCTGGATGGCGATGTGCTTGTAGGGCATGCCGTCGATCTGCGAAAGCAGAAATGCTTCACGTACCTTGGGCCCGAGCGAAGCCAGCATGGCGTCGAGTTCGAACAAGGTTTGCAGCAAGGCCAAACGTTGCTCTGGTGAGATGTCCAGTGCTTCGGGTTGCTCGGCGAGCACCTGAAGCCAGGCCCTTTCCAGGTGCACCCGGCGCAGGTGATCGATCATCAGGCGGCGAGCGATGGTCGCCAGGTAGCCTTTGGGTTCGCGTACGGCGGCGAGCTTGACGGCGGCGTCGGCGGCAGACATGACACGCACGAACACATCCTGGACCAGGTCTGCTGCCAGGTGGCTGCAGTTCACCCGCGGTTTCAGCCAGTTATGCAACCATTTGCTCTGGGCCCGGTACAGCTGGCTGACTTGAGAAGTGAACGCTACATCCGGGATGCTCATCCGTGCCGCCTGAAAATGCTTGCAAATGTTAATTGTTCGCATTTTAGGCAGAGTGTTTCAGGGTTTGCAATCACAGATCCCGTGCCGGCAATTCAGCTCAGGCAGAGGTAGCACGCCTGGCCGAATCAGCCTCACGCGCCTGGTTCTGCTTGTGCCTGCGCGCAAACAGCAGACGCAACAGGGTGTTCCAGCAGTAACCCACCAGCACCCCTCCGGCGAGTGCCAGGGCTACCTCGAACAACGGGTGCCTTAAAACATGGTCTGCCAGCGACTGGAACTGGAAATGCGTCAGGTAGATAAACAAGGTTGACGATGCGATGACCGCACCTGCCCGTGCGACCAGGGCAGGCACTGGCACCGAGCGGAACCAGATAAGGGCCAGGATTGCTGGCAGGGCGATATCGACATAGCGCGAGAAAGCCTCCCAGCCAACGCCGGCAACCGCCATCAAATCCAGCTCGGCGACCACCAGCACGGCCACCGCGCTGGCTACCTACTTGCGCGCTGTGGTGTCGGCATGGTGCACGGCCATGCCCAGCACCATGACCGCCAGGAAGTGCTGCGGTACCCGGTTGAGCAGCGCACTGGCGTCGAACACGAAGCGGTTGAGCAGCACATCCAGCGCCACCAGCGCACAGGTTGCAATGATCAGGCAGCGGAACGGGTCGGCGAGGACGACCCGACGTACGCGCCTGATCGACAGCACGATACCGATGATCACGATCATCTGTACCAGCACTTCGATGTACCAGTAATTGAACAGGCTCACCTCATTGGCCGGGAACCAGTTGGACACCAGCAGCAGTGATTGCCAGTGCAACCGGTCGAACACCAACTGGATCAGCGCGGTGTACAACAGCGTCGGCACCACAATGGCCGCCAGCGACCTGAGCAGCGTGCGGGCATCGCCGCGTTCGTCGATTGCCTTGAGCTGGAACCGCGCCAGGCTGATGCCGGACACCAGGAACAGCACAGACGTTTCGCCGACGATCAGCCAGTGGTCGAACTCGCTCAGGTGGCCGACCACGATCAGGATGATGGCGAGCATGCGCACGAACACCGGCATTTCCATCGACCGCAACGCGCCTTTGGGGGGCGCACTCAGCTCGGCCAGCTGGCACACCGGCAGCGTTTCCCAGCGCTGCGGCAGGTGGCCGATCAGCTCCTCCAGCACCCGCGAGGCCTGCACGAATGACAACGAGTCGCCCCCCAGTTCGACAAAGCTCAACCTGGCGTCCAGGCGTGGCACCTGCAGAATGCGAGCCCAGGCCGAGCTCAGTTTTTCGGCCAGAGGGGACAAAGGTGGGTGGGCACTGTCGTCAAATGGCGCAGGCAGGGCGCGTTTGTCCACCTTGCCGTTAGGGGTGAGCGGCAGGGCGTCGAGGAACACGAATAGCGCTGGCACCATGTAGTCCGGCAACTGGCGTGTGAGCGCCTGGCGCAGGTCATCGGCGGGTATGGGTTTTTGCCCAACGCAATAGGCAACCAGCCGGGGCGACGCACTGTCGCGGTTGGCCACCACCACGCATTGGCCGATGAGCGGGTGACGGGTCATGGCGTTCTCGATTTCCGCCAGCTCGATGCGATGGCCACGGATTTTGACCTGGCTGTCACCGCGCCCCAGGAAACTGGCGCTGCCATCGGCCAGGTAGGTGCCCAGGTCACCGGTGCGATAACAGCGGTCGCCTGCGGCGCCGGTGAACGGGTTGGCGATGAACTTGGCCTCGGTCAGCGCCGGGTCGCCCCAGTAACCCTGCGACAGGTAGGGGCTGCGGATCAGGATTTCACCGGTTTCGCCTGCGCTGACCAACTGGTTGGTCGAGTCGACCACCAGCAGCTGCGCATTGGCGATGCCTTTGCCCAAGGGCACCCGGGCACCGTCCGAATCAGGGTCGAGGGTATGGAAGGCCATGGCTTGTGGCGTTTCCGTGGTGCCGTAGAAGTTCACATTGACAGCATTGGGCGCAATGGCGCGGATGTGCTGGTACAGCGCCGGGCTGAGTGCATCGCCACCCCAGAACAGGTAGCGCAGTTGATCGAGTAGCTGGCCATTCAGGTGTGCGCCGGTTTCGATCAGCTTGCCCAGCGGCGGGGTGAGGTGGATCACGCTCACGCCGTGCTGGTGAATCCAGCCTGCCAGCCGTGCCGGGTCGGTCAGGGTCGACTGGGCGGGGCAGGCGAGGGTTGCGCCAATTGACAGGGGCGTGAACACGTCGCGGTACACCGGGTCATGGCCCAGACCGGAAAGTAGAGAGAAGGTGTCGGCCTGGGTGAAGCCATGCTGGCGCACATGCCAGTCGATGAAATGCACCAGGGGCGCGTGATGGGTAACGATACCCTTGGGTTCACCGGTGCTGCCCGAGGTGAAGGTGATGTAAGCCGGTTGCTCGGGGCTCACACTGGGCAGCGCGACGCAGTGGCAAGGGAAGGCTTGTAGTGCCTCGGCGGTGGTTTCCGGCACCGTGATGACAAGGGGGCCGTCGGTGTCGACGGATGCCTCGCCACAGCGCAAGACCACAGCCGGCGTCAGTGTGCGGATGATCTGCCCGATGCGCGCGGGCGGGTAGGCGGCGTCGGCCACGGTGAAGGCCAGGCCGGCGCGCAGGCAGCCGAGCATGGCGTACACCAGACCCGCGCCCCGGCTGGCGACGATAACCACACGATCGGCGCCACTGGCAGATTGTTCCAGCAGACAGGCGGCAATGCCCTGGCTGATCTGCGCCAGTTGGGCATAGTTGCAGGTGGTGTGCCGGGCCAGGATGGCGGTGGCACCCGGGCAGCGGCCGGCCTGTTCGAGGAAGGCGTAATGAATCGGCTGGTCGGCACGGTACTCCAGGCACAGCGTCGGGTTCGGGCGCAGGTCCGGCATGATGGGTGAGGGCTCCGCATGAACGTTGGGGCTGGCTGGTAGCACAACGCTAGTGCAGGGTGGCCGATGGCGCCAATGTTCAGCGGGATTGGGCGAGGCTTGTCGACAGTCGGGTGCGCTGTGCGCCCCAATCGCGCCACAAGCCCGCTCTCATTGAACAAACCATGACTCATTGATCTGGCAGGGACTCTGTGGGAGCCCTGTCCGCTGCGATTTCAGGCCACATCCACCAGCACGATCTCGCTATCCTCGACGGCGGTGACCCGCAGCACTTCTTCCTGCTCGATCGCCACACCATCGCGCGCCTTGGCCCGCAGCCCATTGATTTCCACCAGCCCCTTGGCCGGCACCAGGTAACCCCGGCGTGCGGCCTCAAAGCGATACTCGGCGGTTTCACCTGCACGCAAGGTGGCAGCTACCAGTCGGGCATCGGTACGAATCTGCAGGCTGTCTTCATCACCGGCACGGCCGCTGGCCAGGGTGACGAAGCCTTCGCCACGCTCGCCTTTGGGGAACGGCCGGCTACCCCACTGCGGTGCTTCACCCGTGCGCTCAGGCACAATCCAGATCTGGAAAATACGCGTGTCGACGTCTTCCAGGTTGTACTCGCTGTGCACGATACCGCTACCGGCACTCATCACCTGCACGTCACCGGCCTCGGTGCGGCCTTTGTTACCCAGGCTGTCCTGATGGCTGATCGCGCCTTCACGCACATAGGTGATGATTTCCATGTCGCGGTGCGGGTGCGGCGGGAAGCCACTGCCAGCCGCGATCAGGTCGTCGTTCCATACACGCAGGTTGCCCCAGTGCATGCGCTGCGCGTCGTGGTACTCGGCGAACGAGAAATGGTGATGGGCATCGAGCCAGCCGTGGTTGGCGTGGCCAAGGCCTTCGAAGGGTCGCAGTTGCAGCATGGTCGTGCTCCTTGAATCAGTGGAATGACGCCATGATGCGCTAAAGAAACATCGAAAATAAGCGTAAATATCGGCTCAAAACAATCATATTGGTCGATATTGTTTTTGCAATGTTTGACTCGCTTCATCGCCTAATCCACTGATCTGCAAGCATTCGCTGGCGATTTTCCGTCGATGCGGCGAACATGCCGGCTGTTTTTGTTTTTCAACGGAGTGACCGTGGCCCACGAGCAACCCCAGGCCCCCGCCGACCTTACGCCGCCTGCACAACTGCCCTGGTTTCGCCGCCTGGCCGCCCGCCTGCTGGGGCGTGGCCTGACCCGCCTGCAAGCCCAGCATCGTGACTCCTGGTTCCTCGGCCACGCCACGGGCCAGCGCACTGGGCATGCCGACGGTGTGCGTGAGGGGTTCGAGCGCGGTCGGCTGGAGGGCTATGAGGCTGGGCGCCAGGTACTGGTGATTCGCGATTCGCGCCCTGACACCGCTGCGGTACCCGGCCGGGACGACAACCTGTTCGACGACTGGCGCCTGCCGCTGACGGCCGAGCTGAAGAAACGCTTCAAGGCCGATGTCGCCCAGCGCCTGCCCGCCGAGGCGCAGCCCAGCGCCGCGCAGTGGAAGCTGATCTTCAGTGACACCCCGTCTACCTGTGTAGTGGCCGGCGCCGGGGCAGGCAAGTCCACGTCGCTGGTGTTACGCATTCTGCTGCTGCGCCATTATCTGGGTTACGAACTGGACGCGATGACCGTGGTCACGTTCACCCGCGAGTCGCGCAAGGACTTCATCAAGCGCCTGCTGCAGGTGTTCGCCCTGTGGCAGATCAACCTGCAGCCGGCACAGGCGCGCGAGCTGGTGCGTACCTTCCATTCACGCATCCTGCCGCTGGTGCGCAGCCTGCCGGGTTTCGGCCAGGTACGCGCATTCGAAACCTTGGGCAACGAGATGCCTGCCGGGCGCGAAGCCGAGGCTGACAGTAACCCGTTCGACCTGCGCCTTAACGATGCCCAGCGCCAGCAACTTAACCAGTGCTACAGCGGCTTGCTGGGCGAGAGCCCGCGTTTTGCCGAGCTGGTAGGCCTGTTGCGCAGCGAAGCCTTGCAGCTGAAACCACTGGACCCGAACAACCCCGACGTACAGAAGCGTGCACAGGTGACCCAATTGGCGGCCCAGCGCGACGAAGAACTGTGCGACGTGATCGAAGACCTGTGGTTCGCCGCCGGCGCCTGGCCGATCAAGGGCATAGAGCCTTGCCGCGAAACCGTGGATATCCGGGGCAGCCGCTTCCATGTGCATGGCCGCCTGGCTGGCCAAGGGCCTCTGGTCGTGCTGGGCTTCGACCCTGCCGAGAGCGCGCAGTACCAGCGCCCCGGGGCCAAGCTGGCAGTGCGTGCCGAGTGGGCGGTCAAGCGCACGCTGTTGCAGGCCTTTTGTGATCGGCCGCTGATCTGGCTCGACAACTACGCCATGGCCCGGCGCCTGGCGGCTTCGCTGGCTGGCGATGCTGTGGCCGGCCCCGGGTTCGAGTACAAGGTCAAGGGTGAACTGGCCCCGGCGCCGTTGCTGGATGCCTTTGTCGGTGCGGCCAACTTCATCGAGAACCTTGGCCTGGACGTGAACAACGCGGTGGCGGCAATGAGCTTTCCTTCCGGCGACAGCGATGCCTTGTTCTTCGAGGCCCTGGCGCTGTACTGGAAGGCACTGGAGGCACACCTG
Source organism: Pseudomonas sp. PvP089 (assembly GCF_017875165.1). Taxonomy (NCBI): domain Bacteria; kingdom Pseudomonadati; phylum Pseudomonadota; class Gammaproteobacteria; order Pseudomonadales; family Pseudomonadaceae; genus Pseudomonas; species Pseudomonas sp. PvP089. The sequence continues at coordinate 4,087,794 of NZ_JAGGME010000001.1, read as the reverse complement.
CTGGACCAGTCGCCGCCGGTGATGAGCTACAACCGCATGTTCGCCCTGTTCGGCGAGAACAACCCGGAAAACCTTCAACTGCTGCCCGACCCGTTGTTGCGGCCTTTGGCTCACCTGATGATCGATGAGTTCCAGGACGTGTCGCCGCAGATCGTCAGCTGGTTGCGTGCCAGCCTTGCAGAAATCCGCCGGCGTGGCCCCGCCATGCACACCGGGCGCCATGCACAGCACTCGTCACTGCTTTGTGTGGGTGACGACTGGCAGTCGATCTATGGCTGGCGTGGCAGTTCGCCCAAGTATTTCATGGAGTTCAGCAAAGCCTTCCCGTCACCGGCCAGCACGCGGGTGATGCTGGTCGACAACTACCGCTGCCAGCAGCAGGTGATCGACGCGGCTGAGCACCTGGTCAAAGGGACCCCGGCAATTGCCGGCAAGAAAGCCCGCGCCAGCGGCCCGGCAGCCGGCTTGCCCTGCTCGCCGGTCAAGGTGTTCGACCGTGACGAGGCTGCCCTGGGCGAGACGCTGATCGAGCACTACCAACGGGGCGAGACGGTCATGATGCTGTACCGCAAGGGCGGTGACAGGGCCTTGATGAGCGAGCACCTGCAAAGCGTGCTGCACGCCGAGGCAGCATTGCCGGCCGAGCAGCGCCGGCTGCGACAGCTGACCTACCACAGTGCCAAGGGCTTGCAGGCCGATGCGGTGTTCATGTTGGGCGACTGCCAGTACCTGACCAGCTCGCCTTACAAGAACCAGGTGTATCGCCAGGCCGGTCTGGGCAAGGCCGGTGACGCCCAGCCGTTCGATACGGCGCAGAAGGACGAAGTGCAACGCCTGGCCTACGTGGCGGTGACACGCGCAGTGCAGCACTGCTATTGGCATGTCGAGGCCGCCAATGGTGATGCGGCCGCTGCCCCGCGGGCGTCCAGCCAGGTGGATGGCAGGCAGGCCTTTTTCGAAGACCTGCGTGGGCAGTAGGCCAAAGCCTAAGCACTCCTGGGCCTGCTTTGCAGCCCCTCGCGGGCACGCCCGGTCCCACAGCTTCCCAAATGTGCAGTCCCTGTGGGAGCGGGCGTGCCCGCGAAGGGCCGCAAAGCGGCCCCAAATGGCGTGACTGAGAGGCTTCAGGTGAACCTGTTCAAATGAGAGGCTCAGCGGTTCGGGTCTTGCGCGTGGGTCAGCGTTTCGAACAATGCCTCGCGCTGCTGGTCACGCCCGGCATTCAGGCGCCGACTGGCCAGGTCGTAAGCCTGGCTACCCAAGTCCATCCTGTGCAATTGACCGTTTACATCCAGCGGTGGCGCGGGCAGTACCTCGGTGAGGGTTTGCAGCACCGCGCCATCCAATAAGGTGACGGCTTCGCTTTCGCCATCCAGGCAATAATCCAGGTACTGCATGCCGTGGTACCAACGCTCATCCAGCGCGGCGAAGCGGCTGGCGAAGCGCTGGGCAAGGTAGCGTTGCCAGCTGGGCTGCCGGGCAACCCAGGCCCTGCGTTCGGCAACAGTATCGTCGAGCTGCAGGACAGCGCGTTCGACATTGCTGGCCACACGTGCCGAGATCATCGCTTCTTGGCGATACAGCATGCCTTGGCTGGTTTCCGGGAAATTGAGCGGTTCTGCCAGTGACTGGCGCAAGGCCAGGCGTATTTCGATCAGGTCAGTGCCGCCGGTGAGCAGGGCGTCGTCACTCAGTTCGTCCAGGGGGTCCAGTTCAGGTACGTCAAGCCTTGCGGGCTGAGCCTGGGCGGGCAGCCGTTCCAGCTCCAGCAGGCGCGCCTGGCGGGCCAGGCGGGCAAGCTGAATCCGTTCGGCCAGCGCGTTGACCATTTCGCGGCGATAGAGGTTTCTGAAAAAGGTGAACAGGTAGGCAGGGCGCTCCGCTTCCTCGGCCACTTGCCTGAACACCTGGGCTTCGAGCTCCAGGGCACTGAATGCATCGGTGCCGGCGTCGCCACAGGTAGGTGGGTAATCTTGCGCGACATTGTCCAGATGGGTGCGCAACGCCTCGTCACGTCCGGCCTGTTCAAGCAGCTGCCAAACCTGCTGGGTCAGCGCTCGCAGGTTGCGCTCGGCTTGCTGCGAGCGTGCCACGCGTTCGACCACTTCGCGCAAATGGCGGTTTGCATCACCCTCGAACAGCGCGTCCCAGAGCTGCGCCTGTTCCGGGCTGGCATCCACCAGCCAGAAGTCCTCGCTGATATCCGACAGCTGATCGGCGCCGTGCACTTCGACCCCTGCCGTGCGCAGCCGGCGGTTGCTGGCGGCATCCAGGTTGTTTTCATTGAAGTCCCAGAAGCTATCGCGTCCAGGCGTACGCAAGGCTTCGGCAAAGGGGCTGGCCAGTACCTGATCGAGGTCCGGCACCTCGCCGATCGGGTTGTAGCTCAGGCTGAGGTGACGCAATTGCGGGGCGGTCGGCGTCATCAGCGAGGTGAGGCCACGTGGCCATTCACGCAGGCCGCAGTTGCGCAGTTGCAGGTTGGCCAGGAATGTCAGGCCGGTCACGTCAGGCGCCTGCCCCAGCGGGTTGTTGGTCAGGCGCAGATGGCGCAGGCTGCGCAGGTCGGCGAAACGCGCTGCCAGGGCTTCACTCAACGCAATGTGGTTGTTCTCCAGGTCAAGGTATTCGAGGGGTAACCGTGCAAGGGTCTGCAGGTCGGCTTCGGCAAGCTGCAACCTGTTCAAACGCAAGCTCAGCCGGCGCAGGCGGGTAAGGCCACCCAGCCGGTGACGCATTACCTCAGTCAGGCTGTTCAACTGGTTGTTGCCCAGATCCAGTACTTCGAGTTGCGGGGTGGCCGCCAGTGCCTGGAACAGCCCTTCGAAGTCGAGTTCTGGGTTTTGCGTCAGGCGCAGGACGCGCAGCGAGGGGAAGCTCTGGAAAAAGTCTGACGGTATCTGGCGGATGCCAATGGCGCGGATGTTCAAGGTGGTGATGTGATCGAAGCGCGCTGGCAGTGATGGCAGGGTGTCGAGTTCCAGGTCTTGCAGTGTCAGGCTGTACGGGTCGTCACGGCGCCAGGCGGCATTGAACAGTTCACGCACCACGGTGCGCGCGTTGCGCTGGCTTTCACTGCCTTGGTTCGCCCAGTCACGCAGCGAGTCGTCAAGGGTGTCGCGCTCGATTTCCAGTGCCCTGAGCTGTGCCGAGACGCTACCGCGCTGGCGTAGCTGGCCCCGCAATGTATTGCGTGCGCTTGCGTTCAGGCCGGGGTAGAGCGCACGCAAACGTCGATCTGCAGTATTGGGCCAAGGCAGCCTCCCGCTGAGTGGGTAGCCAACGCGCCCATCGGCCAGGCGCATTGGCGAACGGTAACCAGGCCTGATGGGCTGTTGCCCGATCAGGCTGGCCGCATGCCCCCGGTCGGCGATGGCCACGTGATACCGTTGGCGCGCATCGAGATCAGGGTGTTCTGCTTGCAGCGCAAGGTCCAGTACCTCACTGTCGGCGGTGGCCAGATCAGTGCGATACAGCCCCAGCAAGGCCCTGCTCAGGCGGGTGTGTGCCTGCAGGGCCCGGGCCTCTTCGGCAACGCGCAAGGGCACCCTGCCTTGGGCCATCAGCAGGCGTTCACGGGCACAGGTCCTGGCCATGATCTGCTCGATGGCATGCTGCGGCAGGCCTGGGAATTGCCTGCCCAGCGGCCCGGCCTCTTCGGGTAGCCTGGGCGGGTTTGGCGCTTTCAACCGCTCGAGTGCGTCGGCCAGCAAGGTGGGCGGATACTGTGCGGCCACCTGGGTGTGGCGCAGTTCATCACCTTGCACCCCTGAGCACTCCAGCGCGGCCTGCAACTCGCTGTCAGTCAGGCCCTCACTGATCGGCCCCAAACGCCGCAAGAGCTGCAGGTCATCCCACTCCAGAGGCACTTCGTGTGCCGCGCGCCACGCGCCTGCGCCATTGTCCCGAATCACTGGCCGATAGGCCTGCGGGTCTTGCGGGTGGGGGATCCGCCATTGGCCGCGTTCCTGCAACTGTTCGTACACAACACCCTCGATACGTATGTAGTGACGCCCGTCAACCGTGTAACGGCCCTGCACATCGGGTTCAAGGTCTTCGCCAATCGACACGGGGCTTGCATGGTCCTTCAACGTGGCGTTCCACAGGTAGTCCTTGCCATCCTTGACGATGCTCTGCATGGCGTCGACAAAGCCGGAAGCCTTCAGCGCCACGGCACCGCCACCTACGGCAGCGACCGTGACAATGTTCAGCAGCACCGACTCAAGCTGGGCTGCAGCCTCTTCATTGTCACCTTCCTCCCAGGCCGAGATGCCCTCGAATACACTGCCCATGATTTGCGCGGCGCCGAGGGTCAACATGATCGGGTTCAGGCATGGCACGACCATCGCTGCGACATTCAGCACGGTCATACCCAGGTCCAGCCAGTATTCGATGTTCTGCAAGCGTACCCTGGCGTCAACATCTTCGGTGGGAACCGCGACCCTGCGAGCATCCGCTCTCAGGCGCGCAAGGTGGCTGGACTCCAGTAGGCCCCAAGGGGCATCGGGCAAGCTTCTGTCGATGGATTCCAGGTGTACCGACTTGCGGGGTTTCAGCTGCGCCCCTTCTTCCTGGTCGGCGTTGCTGTAGAGGGCGCGCTCGAGCCGCTTGCTCAAGGTAGCCTGCTGTGACTGCAATGCCAGGGCGACGAAGCGCTTGCGGTAGTCGTCCTGCATCAGCTGTTGGCGCAAATACTTGCGTGCTTCGCCCAGCGAGGCGAACTCCCTGAGCGCATCGACATCCATCGGGTTGTAGAGAAATACCGGGTCGTGCTTGCGGTTTTGCAGGGGGGCAATGAACAGCAGCTCATGGATCGGGATGCCAAACAGCTGCAACTGCCAGCAACGCAGGGGACGCCCTTGATAGGTGGGGTCGGCGCGTTCGGCACACAGGCCATGCAACGCGAGAGCGCCGGGGGCGCTGAGGTGGCCTTTGCAGCCAGCGATACGGGTTTGCACACGAAACTCGTCACGCCGTGCGTTGATGGCCAGCGCTTGCAGTTCGGTCCTGTTTGGCCCGGCGAAGATTTGGTCAAGGTGCAGCTGGTAGCGCTGACCCAGGTTAAGCGCCCGGCATTGCTCAATGAAGCCTGTCAACGTCAGACCAGTCATGGCCCTGATGTCCTGCCGGCTGTGCTGCAGGCGACTGAACCGCGTGGTGTCGGCAGTGCCTTCGAAGTTGTGCAGGGCCGCTTCGAGCAGGCTGCGGTACTGCGGGGCCCCCTTGGAAACGATCTCGCCCTGCTCATGGGGCACTGCCGGGCCCGTGGGCAGCCCGACGGGTTGCTTGACCGTGGTCGCTTGATAAACGTATTGCGCCTGGGTGACCGGGGTGTCGATGTTCAGCTGCTTTTGCAGCAAAGGGGCGCAGAACTCGGTGACGCCCTGCAAGTTGCCGAGCGCTGCCTGCAAGGCCCTGCTGCTTGCATCGCGTTTGGCGATGGCGCGCTGCAGGGCTTGGCGGGTAGCTTCGTCTGCCTGTTGATACCAGGCGTAGGTATTGCCCTGGCCGTCCTGGTAGTCCTTGTGCAAGCGCGCCGTGATCTGGCGGGCATGCTCGCCATGCAATGCCTTGCTCCAGCCGGGCAGGGTACGCGCCATTTGCGCGTGGTGATAAGGGGTGTGGCTCATGTCGGCACTCCGTGTACGGGAGCCGCTATGGGGCCGCATACGCGGGCGCACTGTGCGGTAGATAATTGCCTGCCCAGGGCGCTCATGCGTATGCGGGTGTTGCGTGCGTTCTGTCAGGCAGGTGGCCGGCAGGCCTTACTTGAAGGCTTGCGCGGCCAATGACTGCGGGTTAACTGCCCATTGTCTGCGTCTGGCGGGTGAGGCTTGTCAGCAGGCCGTGTTCCACCTGCTGCTGCTCGGCAGTCAGCAAGTCCACGCCTTGACGGTACTGCTGCTCGGTGATCGCCACGCGATGCAGAACACCCCGAGCATCCAAGGGGTTTTCCGGCATGACGCTGGTCAATGCTCGTCGCACAGAGTTGTCCAGGGACGTTACCGGGTCGGCGGTTTCATCCAGGCAGTAGTAGAGGTAGTCCAAGCCTGGCCGCCAAAAATCGGTTATCAGGCTGAACTGTGCCGCATGTTCCCGTTTCAGGTACTCCACCCAGCCCGGCTGCTGGTTCAACCATTGCTCCCGGGCTGTGGCGTCTGTATCAAGTGCCACGACTGCTGCTTTCACACGGTTGATGATTGTCTGGTTGACCCTGGCCGTGTCGCGATACAGCATGCCTCGGCTCGGCTCAGGGTAATCCAGCGCAGTCGCCAAGGACTGGCGCAAGGCCAGGCGCAGCTCGATATCGTCCACCAGCCCCGTTTCAAGGTCGATGTCTGGAAAGGCTGAGGGGTCGTCGAGCTCGTCGTATGGGGGGAGGTCGCCGTTAAAGACGCCATCGAGCAGTGCCTGTTTGCGCACGGACCTTTTCAAGCTGATACGGTCGGCCAGTTGGTTGACCTGATCGCGTCGATACAACTTGCAATACAGGTTCAGCAGATCGGCCGCTCGGCTACCGGCCTGGCCTGCAGCTTCGTGGGCCAGCACTTCTATCTCCAAGGCACTGAAAGCGTCGGCACCTGCATCGCCACAGGTTGGCGGGAAATCGCCGGCCACTGTGGCCAGGCGTTCGCGCAGCACGGTGTCCTGGGCAGCGTTCTCCAGCAAGCTCCAGACACGCTCCCTCAACGCCACGGCATCGCGCCGCGCTTCTGCCGACTGGGCAAGCCGCTCCAGCACCCCAAGCACCGCCGCATTCTCACCTTGGTCGAACAGGTCGCGCCACAGTTGCTCTTCGGCACTGCTCGCCTGGCCACGGTACAGGCCTTGCCACTGCGGCATGTCGCCTGCGTGCTCGAATACGTTGACGCCACTGCTGCCCAGGCGTTCGCGTGTTTGGGCTTCCAAGGTGTTGTAGTTGAACAGCCAGCGGCGCTCCGGCAAGCGCGCCGCGACATCGCGGGCGAACGGGGTTCGCAGCACGCCTGGCAAATCTGTCAGGGTACGAATGCGGTTGAAGGAGAGGTTCAGATAGCGCAGCTGATACTGCGGCTGGCTCATCAGGATTGTCAGGCTGTGCGGCCACTGCTGCAGTTGGCAACCCTCGAGGTCCAGATGGCTCAGGCGGGCCATGAAGCGCAGGTCTGGCGCCAGCCGCAGGGGGTTGCCCGACAGGTGTAACACCCTGGGGTGGATCATGTCCTGAAACTGGACGGCCAGGCTTTCATCAAGTGTGATCTGGTTGCTGCTCAGGCCAAGTCCATCCAGGGGCAAACGCGTCAGGAAGGCCAGGCTGGCAGTATCGAGCCGTAGCCCATTACGGCTGAGGATCAGTACCCTCAGGCCGGGCATCGCCCCGATGGCCTGTCGGGCAGTGGCTGAAAGGCTGGTCAAGCCATTGTCTGTCAGGGCCAGTTCGCGTAGCCGTGGCACAGACTTGAGTGCCTCGAACAATGTTTCGGCGTCCATATCCGGGTTGCCGATGATTTCCAGGGTTTCCAGGTTAGGGAAGTTTGGCAAAAAACCGCTTTCCAGGCGCCGCATCTGCAGCCCATCAACTACCAGTTGCCGGATATGCGGCATAGGGGCAGTGAACGGTGGCAGCGCTTCCATGTGCATATGGTTCAGCACAAGTGCTGCGCGTTGCGTGCCGCCTTCTCGGCGCGAAGCACTCAGCAGTCGCGCCGTGCACCGCTGCCGATCAAAGCGTTCGTCAAGGGTGGCTGAGGTGTTAATCCAGCGATTGAGATCTCGGTTGAGGGTGCGTTGCTCTACTTCAAGCCGACTGATCACGCTGCCCAGGTCGCCTCCAAAGGCAAGTTCGGTTTGCAGTGCGCTGATCTGCTGGCCGCTGAGCTCGGGGTACAGTGCCCGAAGCCGGCGCGCGGCTGGCAAGGCGCGCCCTTGGGAGCCTCGGCCGCTCAGGGGATAGCCAAGCTGGCCGCTGGCCAATCGCAAGGGGGAGCGGAATCTGGGGTTGATCGGTTGCTGGCCGAGCAGTGAGGCGCAGTGCTGGCGATCGCCCAGGGCGAGTTGCAGCAACTGGGCCGAGTCGGCCTGTGGGTGCTCAGCTTGCAGCGCTTGTATCAGGCGCTGGCTGTCGTCATTAGCCAGGCTGGGCCTGAAGATGCCAAGGATGGCGCGGTCAAGCCGCCCCCGTGCTTGCAGAAGGCGGGCTTCCTCGGCAATGCGAAGAGGCACACGTCCGTTTGCCAGGCGTTCCTGCTCCACGGTGCTGATGTTGGCCAGCAATGCTTCGAGCGCGCTGTCCGGCAGGCCGGGAAACTGCCGGGCAAGAGGTTGTGCTGTTGGGGGAAGGGTGGGCCGGTGACGTTGTTGCAGGCTGCTCAGCAGAGCCCCACGATGTTGTTCAAGGCGTTGTGCGAGTTTATGGTTCAGGGTAGATGATCTGTGCTCGTTCGGCGTGTCACCGAGCAACTGCAGAATGGCTTCTTCATCCAGCTGAGCCAACACTGTCTGGCTCAGCTGGCCATTGTCCAGATCACTACGGGTAACCTCGATTTCTACCTGGCCAACCGTGTCGATAGCGCCGTAGCGCACCGATTCGCCCCAAGGTTCTGGCCCTTGGTAAACCTTGATCACGTTCCCCTCAGGCCAGCCCGGCAGGCGCAGCAACTCGGGTAAGGCAAAGTTCTCGTGCGCAGCCAGCGGTAGCCCATGGCGTACGCGGGTGATGATGTGTTGTGCCTGGTTATCCAGTTGCAGGCGCAGTAGCGTGTCGAGCAACAAGGCAGGTGGACGCACGCCGGCAGCGTGGGTGCGGCGCAACACGGTTTGATCAGTACCGGTAATGCGCATGGCGTTTTCCAGTTCGCTGTCGTCCAGGCCTGTGCTATAGCTGCCGAGGCGGCGCATGAGTTGTGCGCCGTCCCATTCCAGAGGCTGTTCATGCGCCAGTTGCCAGCGAGCGTTACCATGATGCAGCAGGGGTGGGGCATAGGCCTGCGCGTCATCGGGGTGGCGAACGCGCCATTGTTGTGCTGCGTCCTGAAACACTTCGTACAGCGTGCCGTCCAGTTTGAGAAAGGTCTTCCCACCGACGTGCACATGGCCGAGCGAATCGGGTTGAGCCTGATCAGGGATGGGCGCTGTGCTCGCGTATGGCTTCATGTCGGGGTGCCAGAGCACTTCTTTGTCTTCATGCCACACACTGGTCAGCGCATCGACAAAGCCTGATGCCTGGACGATCTTGGCACCCGTGGCAAAGCCGGCAATCACTGCCGCATTGACGGCCAACGATTCCAGTTGCGCCAGTGCTTGCCGGGTATCACCTTCTTCCCACGCCTCGAACCCGGTGAACACCGAGCTCATCAGATCGTATGCGCAAACGCCCAGCATGACCGTGTTCAACCCCGGCACAAAAAAGGCGGCGACGTTGAGTACATTCATACCCCAGTCGAGCCAGTACTTCAGGCGCTTGTCACGGGCTCTGGCGTCGACCTCGGCGGTAGGGACTGCAATGGTTTTTGCGTCGGCCTTCATGCGCGCAAGGTGTGCGTTGTACAAGGTCGTCCAAGGGTCGGTTCGGATGGGCGAGGGCGTGAAACGGAGGACGGGGGTGCTTCTGGGTGTGCGTCTGCCGGCTTCATCCTGTTCGAACAGCGCATGTTCCAGTGCTTCGGCCAGTTCCTTTTGCCTGTCCTTGTAGGCGCATTGCACCAGGGCTCGGCGAAACCCGCTTTGCAATAGCCGGCTGCGCAGGTGCTTGCCCGCGTCCTGACGAGAAGCAAACTCCCTTACCGGGTGCTCGCTGTCGCCAGGTATGTACACGATACAGGGGTTTTGCCGGTCCGGATCGTCTGGCCCCATGAACAGCACGTCGTGAACGGGGATCTCGAACAGGCTGAAGTTCCAGCAATGCAATGGCTGGTTTTCATAGGTGGGCTGAGGCTGGCCGTTGCACAGTTGCATAAGCGCCTCGAGCCCAGGTCTGCTCAACAGGCCTTTGAGCTTTGCCATCAGTGCCTGGACCCTGAGGGATTCGCGATTTGCTGCTATCGACAGGTGCTGGATTTCGGCGCGATTGGCGCCCTCGTGGGTGGCAAGCAAATGCGCTTGATAGCGTTCGCCAAGGTCCAGCGCCCGACAATGGTTGACGAAGTCCGCCATCGTCAGGCCAGGCAGGGGCGTATCGCTGCCAGCAGCGCTGGTGAGCCTGCTGTACGCACCGACTTCGTCCAGGCCCTCGAAGTTGTGCAGGGCAGCCTCCAGCAAACTGCGGGTTTGCGGCTCGCCCACGGGGCGAGTGGCAAGGACGTCCACCTCAAGGTCCGGGACCAAGGGCGTTTCTACAGCGGGTACGCCGACCCAGATGTTGGCTGTGGGTTCGAAGGGCTGGAAGACATATTGCGCCCTGTCTACGGGCACGCTTACCTGCAACTGCCGGGTCAGCAGAGGGGTGCAGAAGTCGATGATGTCCTTGAAACCCGCCAAGGCCTGCCGGACTTGCGCCAGGTATTTGTTCCGCGTTTCGATAGCGCTGTGCAACTGCTCACGCGCTTGCTCATCGGCAGTGGCGTACCACGAGTAAGGGGTGCCATCTTCAGCCAGGTATTCCTTGCGCAGGCTTTGCAGCACGGTATGCGTATGCGCGGGGTGCAGCGCCTTGCTCCATTTCGGCAGTGTTCGGGTTATCTGGCTTTGATGTAAGGGCGTGGGGTGGGTCATGGCAACGATCTCTTGCGTTGGGGGGTGAATAGTCCACGCTGATGAAGGCGCCATGGTGCGGTAGATAGATGTCGGCACCGGTCGGTCCTGCGCATGCACGGGTCGGTGAGGGGCTAGCAGCGAGGGGGCATCTGCGAGAGGGTGAAGCAGGCCATGGCGCAGGCTTCAGCCAAGGAGAATTGCAATGCGTTCGCTGTGCAGTCCGAAAGATCATCTGCTTGACCTCGATGGTATTGAAATAGCGGTGCGTACCTGGGGGGCCGAAGACGGTATCCCGGTGCTGGCCTTGCATGGCTGGCTGGACAACGCTGCCTCGTTCGAACGCCTGGCACCGATGCTGGACGGCTGCTTCGTTGTGGCCCCCGACCTGGTCGGTCATGGCCGTTCGGACCATCGTCGGCATGACAGCGGCTACTACCTGTGGGAGCACGCCGAAGATATGTTGGCGGTGACCGACAGCCTGGGCCTGTCACAGTTTCATGTGCTGGCCCATGGCATGGGCACCGGTGTTGCATCGTTGCTGGCGGCCATGACCAGTGGCATCGTCAGCATGACCTTCCTCGACGGCATGGGTGCACCGTTCACGGTGGCCGAGGATGACCGCGTGCAGCACCTGGCGCGGGCCTATCGGCTCAAGCGCATGGTGCAGCGCAGCCAGCTGCCGGGTTTCGCCGAGCCGGACGTTGGCCGCTTCGAAGACCTGGACATTGCCCTGGCGCAACGCCGCGAGCGCCTCGACACCGAACTGTCGGAAGGTGCCGCACGGCTGCTGGCATTGCGCGACCTGCTGCAACTGGGTGATGGCTATTGCTGGCGCCACGACCCGCGCCTGGTATTGCCCGAACCCATGCCGCTGACCGAGCGCGACGCCTGCGACCTGCTCAACCAGATCCGCTGCCCGTTGTACCTGCTGTTCGGCCGGCAGGGTGCATTCACCGGTGAGGCTTTTACCCGGCGTCAGGCGGCCTTGCCCAGCCAGGCGAAGGTCTCCTGGCACCCGGGCGGGCACCACTTCCACCTGGATGCCCCGGACCGGGCGCTGGTCGACCAACTGTTGCGAATACTCGCGCAGCATGAAGGCGGCGTGCTGCAACGGTTGGTGAATGAGTAGCTGATTCTGGTCACGCTCCAGCGACCTGGGCTAAGGTGGCCAACGTCATTGCGTAAAACGCCAAAGGGAGCCCAGGCATGCGACCGTTCACCATCAAGCACATCGATCACCTTGTGTTGCGCGTCAGCGACCTGCCGCGCAGCGTTGCTTTCTACACCGGGTTGCTCGGCTGCCATGTGAGCCGCGTACGGGAAGACCTGGGCATGGTGCACCTGGGCACGGGTACGGCGATGATCGACCTGGTAACCCTGGACGGCCCGTTGGGGCGGCCAGGCGGGGCGGCACCGGGGGTGGAGGGGCGCAACCTGCACCATTTCTGCCTGCGGATCGAGCCGTTCGACGAGGCCGCATTGACCGCCTACCTGGAAGCCGCCGGGGTAAAGGTCGAGCCCGCAGAAAAGCGTTATGGCGCCGAAGGCGAGGGGCCGTCCCTGTACTGCTACGACCCGGATGGCAACCAGGTGGAGTTGAAGGGGCCAGTCGCGGAGGCGATATGAGCGACCTGTGCATTCGCGAGCACTGGATCGAACGGTTTTCTCGACTTTGACGCGGCCCCTGTGGAAACAGGCTTGGCCCGCGAACACCGGCAAAGCCCGCTCCCACAAGACCACTGTCTCTGTGTGGCAGCAGAACCCAAGGGGGCATTCATCCCCGATTCAGCGGCTGTGCATGCGCCGTTCTTTCAAGCGCCTACCTGGCCTCAGGCCCGACACTGGTGGCTCCTGACAACCTGGAGTCACCCATGCGCACCCTCTACGCCCCGCTATTTTTCTTCGGTTACATTGCCGCGGCACTGTCATTGGCAGACCACCCGTTGTGGCTGCTGCCACTGCTGGCCAGTGCGGTGTTGCTGTCATTCACCTGCGAACGACTCATCCCCTACAAGGCCGCCTGGAACCAGACACAAGGCGATGGCCGCCGCGACCTTTGCCACGCACTGATTAACGAATGCCTGACCCTCTGCAGTGTGGCGGGCATCCCGCTACTTGCCCACTGGCTGCCGGGAGCAGGGTTTTGGCCTGATCAGTGGCCGTTGGCCTTGCAGTTGCTGCTGGCCATTGCGTTGGCCGACCTGGGCATCACCCTGGTGCATTACGCCAGCCACCGTAGCCCGCTGCTGTGGCGGCTGCATGCGGTGCACCACAGTGTCACCCGCTTGTACGGCTTCAATGGGTTGATGAAACACCCTCTTCACCAGTTGCTCGAAACCTTGGGCGGCACCTTGCCGCTGCTACTGCTCGGCTTACCCGTGGATGTGGCAGCGTTGCTGGCATTCAGTGTGTCTATCCAGCTGTTGTTACAGCACAGTAATGTGGACATGCGCATCGGCGGCTTGCGCCATGTGTTTGCCTGGGCGCCGGTGCATCGCCTGCATCACCTGAAGTACGGCCGCACCGGCGACGTCAACTTTGCGCTGTTCTTTCCGCTCTGGGACCGCCTGCTTGGCACGCTACTGTACTTGCCAGGCTATGCGCTGGCGGATGACGACATGGGCATCGGTGATCGGCCTGACTACCCGCAGGCGTACCTGGCGCAATTGCGTGAGCCGTGGGTGAGCGGGGAGTTTCACCCACCTGCGCTATTGCCGGTCGGACTGCGCCAGGCTTTAGCCGAGCGTACGGAGGCGCAAGTGACGCAAAACTGACCCGGGGCTGAGGCCGAACTGGTGGCGAACGCTGCGGGTGAAATGCGCCGAGTCGGCAAACCCCGCCGCCAATGCCGCTTCGGTCAGGCTGGCGCCGCCCAGCGCCCGTTGCAGGGCCACGCGCAAGCGCTGCCACAGCACCAGCCGGCGCACTGACAGTTTCAGTGAGCCGCTGAACAGGCGTTCCAGCTGGCTGATCGACAGCGCTGCAGTGCTGGCCAGTTCCTGGGCCGGCAATGTCTTGTGGTCGAGTGCGCGAATTCGCTCGAGGGCTTTTTCCAGTCGCGGGTCGAGCGGGCGACGCGGCCAGCGCCCCAGGCTCTCAGCCAGAAGCTCTGCGCTGTTGCCGGCTTGCTCGCAGGCCTGGGCAAGGCCTGCCAGGTCGAACGCCAGCGGTTCGGCGAACAGGGTAAGGCAGGGTACGCCATGACTGAGGATGGCATGGGGTTGCCGCGACGCGATCAGCACCTGCGGGCCGCTGCAGATCTGCTCGCCCAGGCGCACCTCGACATCCGCACCGAGGCCGACAAGTATCTGATGCGCGTAGTGCACGTGGCTGTCGGTCTTGCCGAGCGTAGACCGCAGCAGGCAGTAATCGTCAGCCAACCAGATGTCGCCCTGCCAGCCCGGTGTTGCCTTGTCGTTCATGCCGCCCTCTTGTGTAGCGCCAGGCGGGTGGATATCCCGGCAAAGCCGATTATGCTTCATTTACCTTGCTGCGATCCGAGGCGGCCCGCCTCGTCGTGCTTCGCGCAACCAAAGCAAGCCCTAGGGCCTGGGTGCGACGGTGAAAGGGATGTGACTCACTCCCTGTGAGGTGCTCCGGCCTGCATGACGACAAGACGGAGGCAACCCATGGCGGTTATCGACAGCGCATCCACGGGCAGTAGCGCGCCCCAACGCGGCATTACCAAGGAGGAGCGCAAGGTCATCTTCGCCTCGTCTCTGGGCACGGTGTTCGAATGGTACGACTTCTACCTGTATGGTTCACTGGCCGCGATCATCGCCAAGCACTTCTTTGCCGGTGTCAATGAAACCACCTCGTTCATCTTCGCCTTGATGGCCTTTGCCGCCGGTTTTGCGGTACGGCCATTCGGGGCTATCGTGTTCGGTCGCCTGGGCGACATGATCGGGCGCAAGCACACCTTCCTCATCACCATTGTGATCATGGGCCTGTCCACGGCACTGGTGGGCCTGCTACCGAGCTACAGCGCGATCGGCGTGGCAGCGCCGATCATCCTCGTGACCTTGCGCTTGCTGCAGGGCCTGGCCCTCGGTGGCGAGTACGGCGGGGCGGCCACCTATGTGGCTGAACATGCGCCGAAGGGCCGACGCGGCTTCTTTACCGCCTGGATCCAGACCACCGCGACCTTGGGGCTGTTCCTGTCGCTGCTGGTCATCATGACCTGCCGCACGGTCATGGGTACCGAGGTGTTCGAGGCCTGGGGCTGGCGGGTACCGTTCCTGCTGTCGATCCTGCTGCTGGCAATCTCGGTGTACATCCGCATGCAGCTCAACGAGTCGCCGGTGTTCCTTAAGATGAAGGCCGAGGGCAAGGCATCCAAGGCACCGCTGACCGAGTCGTTCGCCCGCTGGGACAACCTCAAGGTGGTGATCATGTCGCTGCTGGGCGGCACCGCCGGGCAGGCCGTGGTCTGGTACACCGGGCAGTTCTATGCACTGTTCTTCCTGTTGCAGATGCTCAAGATCGAGCCGCAGACGGCCAACCTGCTGATTGCTGGCTCGTTGCTGATCGGCACGCCGTTCTTCATATTCTTCGGCAGCCTGTCCGACCGCATTGGCCGCAAGAAAATCATCATGGCCGGCTGCATCATCGCTGCGCTGACCTATTTCCCGATCTTCAAGGCGCTGACCGAGTACGGCAACCCGGACGTGTTCGTCGCCCAGGAGCAGAACCCGGTCGTGGTGGTGGCTGACCCTGGCCAGTGCGCGTTCCAGTTCGACCCGGTGGGCAAGGCCAAATTCACCAGCTCCTGCGACATTGCCAAGAGCCTGCTGGCCAAGCGCGCCATTCCTTACACCAACCAGGCGGCCGAACCTGGCAGCGTGGCGCAGATTCGTATCGGTGAGCGGGTACTGCCAAGCTTTGAAGGCAGCAGCATGGCCGCAGCGGATTTCAAAGTGCAGAACGAGGCGTTTACCGCCACCTTGAGTGGTGCGTTGAAAGAAGCAGGCTACCCGGAAAAGGCCGACCCCGCGAAGATCCACTACCCGATGGTGCTGCTGTTGCTGACCATCCTGGTGATCTACGTGACCATGGTCTACGGGCCAATCGCTGCCTGGCTGGTGGAGCTGTTCCCGGCGCGTATCCGCTACACCTCGATGTCGCTGCCTTATCACATCGGTAATGGCTGGTTCGGCGGCTTCTTGCCCACGGTTGCGTTTGCCATGGTGGCGGCTACCGGGGATATCTATTACGGCTTGTGGTACCCGATCGTGATCGCGGTAATGACGGCGGTGTTGGGGATACTGTTCCTGCCAGAGACCAAGGACCGGGATATCAACTGATGGGGCAGCTGTGCCGGCCGCTTTGCGGGCAAACCCGCTCTCACAGACTGTGTTGTACATGTGGGAGCGGGTTTACCCGCGAAGCGGCCGGCACAGGCAGTCAATCAGTCGAAGTACCCTCGCAAGCCGAAGGTATACCCCGTATCCACGTCAACTGGCTCACCCCGGCTCCAGCGCTTTTTCAACACGAATTCGAACGCCGGCTCGTACAGCCCGTCGCGCACCAGTGCCCCCGCCAGCACTTCCACGTCATACCAGCCGTTGTCCAGCTCGATGATGGGCCGCCCCGGCACCTGGTAGCGGGCAATCAGGTCACCCAGGGTCTTGGGCGTGAAGTGCTGTAGGATGCGCCAGGTGTACAGCATCAGCGCCCCATGCTCCACGCGCAGCACATAGCCATTGCGCCGGTGCTTGAGCCGGCTGCCGGCTTCGCGCAGGGCCGGGGTATGGCCATCGAGCGTGAACAGGATGCGGTAAGGCAGGTTGTCGACCCCGGCCAGCGGCAGCACGATGCCTTCGCGCACCGCCTTGTCGCCGCTGTCGTCATGGGTGAAGGCGTAGGCCAGGTCATCTGCAAGCTCATGCTCTTGCTTGAAGCGCTCGAGCAGCTGGATATCGCCAAGCAGAAAGTAATCGACCAGGTCATTGAGTACTTCGCTGAATTCGTGGCGCATCTGTTTTCCTTATTGGTGCGCGTTGGGGTGTCAGTGTTTCTGGGCGATCTGGATCAGGTTGCCACAGGTGTCATCGAATACGGCCACGGTGATGGGGCCCATGTCGGTGGGCGGCCGGGTGAACTGCACGCCCGCTGCACACAGCCGTGTGTATTCGGCCTGGATATCACGTACGCCAAACGAAGTGGCGGGGATCCCGTCCTGCTTTAAGGCGGCCTTGTACACCTTGGCCGCCGGGTGCGCGTCGGGCTCGAGCAGCAGTTCGACGCCACTGGGATCGTTGGGGGAGGTCAGGGTCAGCCAGCGGTGCCGGCCCATGGGAATGTCATGTCTGGGTTCGAAACCGAGTACGTAGTGGTAGAAGGCCAGGGCCTTGGCCTGGTCGTCGACGAGAATGCTGGTGACCACGATCTTCATAAGCGCACACCGTTTACCTGGGGCCGATGACTATCAGTAAAGACGTTAGGGCGTTTTTGACCAGTGGCTGCATTGCCTGTGGGGCTTTTTTCCCGCTGCGTGGCAGTGGATGCGCGACCTATCGTTGGCCTGGCCTTACCTAACCCACCAAGGAGTGCAATGCGTGCAAGATGAACCGATGAAAGACCTGCCAGACACCCGTGATGAGGATCAGGCGGATGCCGCCAAGCCGTCTGCAACGCTGTCCCGGCGCAAGCGTAGCGTGGCCCCGGTTTGCGCAATGGGCTGTGAGTCGGGGTACAAGCAGATTGGGGAGGACTGCGTTCCGGAGAACCCGGAATTCGAGTGAAGCAACGGGCCGGGGCAACTCGGCCCATACAAAAAACCTGTGCAAGGCATAGGTAAATCCTTCCGCTCTCAGCACCCACTCGCCGCTGGTCAGGGGTAAAGTGTCAGGCATGATCCCAGTCTGCCCAGACCAGCGTCAGAGAGGTACCCTGTGGCTGCCTATACCTTGCGACAACTGAAGTACTTCGTCACCACCGTGGAGGCCGGCAGCGTGGCTGAGGCCTCGCGCCAGCTGTACATTGCCCAGCCGTCCATTTCCACGGCCATCAAGAGCCTGGAAGAAAGCTTTGGTGTGCAGTTGTTCATCCGCCACCACGCCCAAGGCGTATCACTGACGCCCAGCGGCAAGCGCTTCTACGCCAAGACCCGGTCGCTGCTGCAGATGGCCCATGAATTCGAGCAGAACGCCCTGGCCGACAACGACACCGTGGCGGGGCAGATCGACATTGGCTGTTTCGAAACCGTCGCACCGCTGTATCTGCCGCGGCTGATCGCCGGCTTTCGCCAGCGTTACCCCGGCGTGGATATCCGCCTGCGCGACGGCGAGCAGCAGGAGCTGATCCAGGGCTTGACCGCCGGCACGTTCGATCTGGCGTTTCTTTATGATCATGACCTGGACGGCACCATCGAAGCCGAGCCGTTGATGCCGCCGCAAAAGCCCTACGTGCTGCTGCCGGAAAACCACCGCTTTGCCGGCCAGGCCCACGTGTCGCTCCGCGACCTGTGCCCGGAGCCGATGATCCTGCTGGACGTGGCCCCCAGCCGCACCTACTTCGTCAGCCTGTTCAACGAGATGGGCCTGACGCCGAACATCGTCTTCAGCTCGCCGTCGATCGAGATGGTGCGTGGCATGGTCGGGCAGGGCTTCGGTTTTTCGCTGCTGGTGACCCGGCCGCATTCGGAATTCACCTACGACGGCCAGCGTCTGGCCATCCTGGATATCGCCGAGCCGGTGGCGTTGTCGGGGCTGGCGGCGGCGTGGTTGAAGCGGGTGCAACTGACCAAGCCTGCACAGTTGTTTGTGGAGTTTTGCCGGGAAGAACTGGCGAAGTTCTGAGGCGGGCATGCCGTGCGGCACGCACTAGCAGCGCCAGGATCTGATCATCTGTGAGTACTGCGACACGGTGTACCAGCGTGCGCCACTGCTCAAGCACGAGCGCGCCCTTTGCCGGCGATCCCCGGTATCGGCCTGCTGGCCTTGGCCGCGTTGAGCATGCTGATCATCCATATCGCCGGCAAGGATATTCGCGACTTGTGGGTGCAGGTATGAATGACCCGGCCAACGCCGACGAGCTGGGCCTGTGCCTGTGCTATGGCTGCGGCCAGGCCTGTGAGCTGAGTAGCGGCGCTCACAGATGCACCCGCTGCGGTGCAGCCATCCACCGACGCAAGGCCAATGCCATCACTCGGGGCTGGGCGTTTCTGCTGGCGGCGTTGGTGTTCTATATCCCTGCCAACCTACTGCCGGTGATACACACCCAAATGCTTGGCAGTGGCAGTGAAAGCACCATTGGTGGTGGCGTGCTGGAGTTCTGGGAGGCCGGCGCCTGGGACATCGCGCTGATGATCTTCGTTGCCAGCTGGGTGGGCCAGCGGGTGGCGGCACTGCGGCACTGCGGGTGGACGTACAGCGCTTCGATACGGTGCCGGGGCGCTATGCCTCGCTGGACGCTGTGTGGCGGCTGAAGCGGGTAGGGCAGGCTGAGCTGACCTGCCGCACCTCGGTGCAGACGGTGGCTGACAACAGCATCACCAGCCTGGTGAATGCGCATCAGGCCAACCTGCGCAAGCTGGCCGAGGCGGTGCGGGGCAGTGCCGGTCGGGGTAGCTGCTTGCAAGCTGCCTGAAGGCCTGTCGTCAACCCTGCGTCGCTTTGCGTAGCGGCACCTCACGCAGCAGCCAGGACAGTGCGAAAGCCACGCTGGTGATCGCTGCGGCCAGCAGGAACACGCCATGCATCGCCCCGGAAAATGCCTGCAGGTAGCTGTGCTGCAGGGCGGTGGGCAGGGCATGCACGGCAGCTGGCGAAAGGCTTGCGGCTCCCCCGGCACTGGCGGCGAAGTCACTGCCCAGGCCACCCAGCAAGGCATGCGAGAACAGGGCGCCGAACAACGACACGCCAATGGCGCCGCCAATCGAGCGGAACAAGGTGGCCCCTGAGGTCGCCACGCCCATGTGGCGCAACTCGACGCTGTTCTGCACGGCCAGGATCAGCACCTGCATGACCATCCCCAGGCCGGCACCCAGCAAGCCCATGTACAGGTTCATCAGCGCCATGGGGGTATCCAGCTCCAGCCGGCTGAGCAGGCCCAGGGCAATGGCTTGCAGCAACGTGCCGAGGATCGGGAACACCCGGTAACGCCCCCAGCGGCTGATCAGCCGCCCGGTAATCGCCGACACCACCAGCAGGCCACCCATCAGCGGCAGCATCTGCAGCCCGGCGCTGGTGGGCGTGGCGTTCTTGACTACCTGCATGTACAGCGGCAGGAAGGTGACCGCGCCGAACAGCGACACCCCGACGATGAAACCTATCAGCCCGGCCAGCACGAAGGTACGGTGACGGAACAGGTGCAGCGGCATGATGGGCTCGGCGGCGCGGCGTTGTTCCAGGACGAAGCCGACCAGGCCAATCAGGGCGAACAGCGAAAGGCAAAGCATGTCCAGCGACTGCCACGCCAGCAAGCTGCCGCCCAGGCTGGTGATGAGTACAAGGGCCGCCAATGCCACGGTAAGAAAGAACGCGCCGATGTAGTCCACCGTATGCCGTACCAGGGCCACGTGCGGGCGGAAAACACTGCCGATAACCAGCAGCGCCAGCAGGCCCAGGGGCAGGTTGATGTAGAAGATCCAGTGCCACGACAGCTGCTCGACCAGAAAACCGCCGATCAGCGGCCCTACCACGGTGGCCAGGCCGAACACGCCACCGAACAGGCCCTGGTAGCGGCCACGTTCGGCAGGCGGGATGACATCACCGATGGCGGCCATCGCCACCACCATCAAGCCGCCGCCACCCAGTCCTTGCAGGGTACGGAAGACGATCAGCTGGGCCATGTCCTGTGCTGCGCCACACAAGGCCGAGCCCAGCAGGAACAGCACGATGGCCACCTGCAGCACGCGCTTGCGGCCGAACTGGTCACCGAACTTGCCATACAGCGGCACCACTACCGTGGAGGCCAGCAGGTAGGCGGTGACCACCCACGACAGCCAGCGCAGCCCACCGAGGTCGCTGACGATGGTTGGCAGTGCGGTCGAGACGATGGTCTGGTCGAGGGCGGCCAGGAACATCACCAGCATCAGCGCTGCCAGCAGCAGTGGAATGGAGGTTTGCGCGTCCGTTGCGGCGGGGGAGGTATCATTGGATACAGGTTGCACGGTGCTTACCTCAGCTGGGTGTGGCGTTGGCCTGGGCATGCTGCTGGCCAGCGTCCTGCAGGCCTGCAAGGGCAAAGCGGTAAAGCTGCGCAGCAACGGCCTCGCTGGGCATCTGCAGAATTTCGTGCAGCGCCCCGGAGCCGCCGCGCGGGCCGATCAGCAGCATTGCCCACGGCGCTGTGACGCACAGGATGCAGCGGGTCAGGGCCGGTTCGTCGACGGGGATGGTGCTGACCTCGCTGAACAGCCCCTTGAGCAGTGACAGGCGCAGGGGGGCGGCCGCCTGCAGATGCGCCTGGCCATGAGGGCTGGGGGCGAGGATTTCTGCGGCCAGTACCCGCAAGTGCCAGTTGTCCCGGGCCTGCGTGGCCTTGTACACCACCAGTTCCACCAGCACGCGCAGCTTTTCGGCCGGTGTCTGGCTGCCTTGGGTGATGCGTTGCAGGTCGCTGAGGTCGAGGAAGCGTTGGCGGGCCTCGTCGAGCACGGCCAGGTACAGGCCATTGCGGCTGCCAAAATGGTAATTGATCGACGCCAGGTCGACCTCGGCCTTGGCCGCGACGGCCTTGTTGCTGGTTTCGGCGTAACCCAGTGCGGCGAACAGTTCGCCGGCGGCTTCGAGGATGCGCGTACGGGTGACGGCGCCGTCCTTGCGGGGTTCGCGGGGGGCTGCGGACATGGTGGGTACTCTGCAAACCAGGAATGTGGGCAGAGCGTGGCTGAGACTTAATCTAAAATCAATTTAAATTTAATTTATACGGCAAACGGCCTATCGCGATTCTTGTAGGAGCAGCCTTGTGCTGCGAAGCGGCCGGTACAGGCCACGCATCTGTATGCCTCCAATACCGGCCTCTTCGCAGCACAAGGCTGCCCCTACACGTGACGATCTACTGGTGATTACTGGCCGTTTCCTGCACTTGCCCGGGCTTGTCCAGTGGCAGGTGGTCGAACTCGCGCAAGCCATCCTTGCGGTACGGGTCACCAATCCAGCGTGGTGCCACGACAAATTCCGTGCTCACCAGGCTCTTGGCCGGCTCAAAGCGGTCGTAGCTCAGCCCGGCCAGGTCGGACAGGGTATGGATCAGGTGCGAACTGCTGTAAGGGCGGCTGGCCATCGCCTGCAGGTCGCGGGGGTGCTCGGCCTGCCAGCGTGGCGAGGTCCACAGCAGGAACGGGATGGTGTACATCGGCCGGGTCGGTGCGCCTTCGTTGCGCCCCAGGCGGTCGTGGTTACCGGAGCTGTACACGTCTTCGCCGTGGTCAGACAGGTACAGCAGGAAGCCATTGGGGCTGCCGGCCGCATAACGCTTGATCAGGCTCGAAACCACGTAGTCGTTGTAGCGCACCGCGTTGTCGTAGAAGTTGTAGGTTTCTACCTGGTCTGGCGTCAGCACTTTCGGTACGCCTTGGCCATCGGTGAAGTGCGCGTAGTCGTTCGGGTAGCGGAAGCGATAGTCCATGTGCGTGCCCAGCAGGTGCACAATGATGAACTTGTTTGGCGCCGGGTCTTGCAGGGCCTTCTCGAACGGCGCCAGCACCACGTCATCGTACTGGCTGGCGTTCTGGTTGCGCTGGTTGTTCAGGTAGACCGGCGCGTCGGTCTGCTGCGAGAAGGTGGTCAGCATGGTGTTGCGCTTGGTCATGGTCTGCTGGTTGGTGATCCAGAAGGTCTTGTAGCCTGCCTGTTTCATCAGGTTGATCAGCGAGGGATCGGTAAGGAAGCGGTCCGGGTTTTGCTCGTTGCCAAAGGTGAGGATCTGCTGCATCACCTCAATGGTGTACGGGCGTGGGGATACCACGTCGCGGAACACCGTCAGGCCCTTGTCGCTGGCCGCCAGTGCGTCGAGGTTGGGTGTGGTGTCGCGGTTGTAGCCGTACAGGTGCATGTGCTCGCGGGTGGTGGACTCGCCCAGCACCAGCACCAAGGTGCGTGGCGCCGTACCGCTGCTGTCACGCAGGTTTTGCAGAGGCGGTAACGCGGCATTCTGCGCCAGCAACTCCTGCATGTTGTCCAGTTGCTGGCGGTACTGACGGTAGCCCACCAGCAGTTGCCAGGGCACGGCGGGCTCCATGCGCTGCTGCACCTTCTCGGCGGCATCGGCGAAGTTGCGCTCCTGGGTGACCATCTGCTTGTAGAACGGGTACACCAGGTTGGCCACCAGCAACAGGGCCACCACCGGCAGGCGGCTGCGCAGGGGCAGGCTGACCGGGCGCACGCGCTTCCACAGCAGTACCGCACCCAGCGTGTACAGCAGCAGTGCCAGGCCCAGCCACACACTGAAGTACTGGCTGAAGTATTCACCGGCCTCGGCGGTATTGGATTCGAACATCACGAAGATGACGCTTTGCGAGAACTCCTGGCGATAGATGCCGAAGTAGCTCAAGCCCACCAGCGATGCAGCCCACAGCACCAGGCCGATGACGGCCGCCGTGGCACGGGTGAAGCGGGGCAGCAGCAACACCGGGGCCAGCCACAGGCTGCTGAGGAAGAACGCATCGCGAAAACCGGCGAAGCCGGTAGTACCGCTGAACAGCAGCAATGCCTGGGTGACGCCAGAGAAGTACCAGAAGAACAGCAGCAGCCAGCCCAGGCCGGCCCAGTCCACGCGCGTGCGCACGGTGGGGGATGTAGTGTGTGACACGTATGCCTCGTCGTACCTTGACGGCCAGCGGATGTGCCCGTGACCTTAAAGGGCGTGACGCTAATGTGCGGCGTGTGAAAATAACGTCAACGTGGCGACTGACAGGGGCTGGCCGGTTACCCGGCGCCATGTTTACTGGCGCAATACGCAGACCACACAGGTACTATGTGGTCTGCTAAACCGCACTGACAGGCCCTGTGGATTATGAATCGTCGAAAGAAAATCAAGCAGCTATTGGAGGCGCATGCCAAGAAGGCCAATGCCAAACTGGCGCCGCGCAAGCCCAAGTACATCTGCAAGGCAGACCGCTTGAAGATGGAAGCAGAGGCGGCGGGGGATACCCCTGATGGAGCGCAAAGCTGATAGCGGAATTGGAAACTTACCCTGTGGGAGCGGCCTTGCGTCGCGATAGGGCCGCATAGCGGCCCCAGATTTCAACGTCACGGCAACCCTTGCCGGGGCTGCTTTCACAGGTACTGCATAAGTCTGAAGCTTGCGCTGTACCTGTGGGCGCTGGCCAGGCGGCGATGAGGCCAGATCAAGCAGCACCAGACAGCTGTCCCGCAGAGCGTGCGACCCGCATCAGGCGTGATGGTCAACGGCGGTAATAACGGTAGTCGCCATGGTGGCGCTGGTGCATGGCCCGCTCATGGCGGCGCTCCCAATCACGGCGCCGTTCCCAGTCACGCCGCCGCTCCCAGTCCCGCCGGGCTTGCTCCCGCCGCCACTGCTCACGGCGCCAGTCGCTTCTGTGGTCATGCCAGCGGTCGTCGTCGTGAGCCAGCAGCGTGGCCGGCTGTGCATTGGCTACACTGGCCACCCTCGACCAGGGGTTGGCGGCAGGCTGTAACGGTGACTGAACCGCAGGCGCCATCGCCACCGGTGCTTTCATTTGAGTTGCGGATGCCGTGCCCACCGCCGCGAACGAGAACAGGCCGAGCAGCACCAACCTTGCGACATGTATTTTCATGAGCGAAGCCAACCTCTGATAACAATTGAGCCATCTGGCCAGCAGGTGTGGACGAACCTTGTCTCGCGTTCCGCTACCTTTCTGTGCCTCCCACATAGACCGGCAAACGGGAAAAAGTTCGCTACAGCAACAACTTGTAGAAATTTATGATGCCTGGTCACTACGTTCCACAAGCCTGACTGTGCGCGTGCAGCGATCTACTGTTCATTGGCTTGCGAACACTTCTCGCAGGTGTGCCCGGTAACTGTCGAACGCGGCAATCGTACCCACAATGACCTCGGCCTCTTGCTCGTCAGTCAGCACCAGGCCATCAAGCCTGGCCACGAACTCGCGCCAGTGCAACGCGCGCCCATCGGGGTGCGGTGCCAGGTGGCGGGCACCCTGATCGCCATCCAGGCCCAGGCGCTGGGTTTGCTTGAACAGGAACGCCGCCCCCAGGTTCGAGCCTTCACTGCAATACAGCCATCCCAGCGCCTGGGCCGGGCTGGCGCTGACTTGTCGAGGCGGCGCTGGCAGCGACAGGCCCAGGTCACGCAAGTCGTCCTCTACTGCCGCGAAGCGTGACAGCGCCACCAGGCCCGGCAGGCGCTGGTTGAGTTGGTCATCCTGGTAAAGCGCCACTAGGCTGCCATGAAAACGGTGCTGCACCTGCAGAAAGCGGCCATAACGCTCGTGGCTCTCGAAGGGCCGGGCCGCCATTACCAGTTGATCAACGCTGTCATGGTCCCGGCTGCTAGCCGCTTTCAGGCGTTGGCAGCGGCTCGGCTGCAAGAGGTCGGAGTGTACAGCTGTCATGGGTGTATCCGTGGCAAGAAGGCAATGTGTCAATCATGCTTGCCAGCAAGGGTAGGCGGCAAGCGCGAGCGAGAGCCCCGCACGTCGGTGGGTCGAAAAAACACCAGCCCTTGGGCTATAGGAGCGGCTTGCCCGCGACTGATTTAACATGGCTGACGCATTCAAGTTCCCCAGGAGCCAGTCATGAGTACCCTACAGTTCCGTACCCCCACCGTTGCAGACGCCGAGCGCTGCTACGCCATTGAAATCGGCGCCTATGAAGGAGATGAAGCGGCCACGCTGGAAAAAATCCGCACCCGCATCGCGCAGTATCCGCACGGCTTCCTCATCCTGGAAAACATGGGTGAAATCGTCGGCTTCATCAATAGCGGTTGCGCCTACGAAGTGGTCATGTCTGATGAAGACTTCAAGGAACTGGTCGGCCATGACCCGGCAGCACCGAACGTGGTGATCATGTCGGTGGTGGTGGACCCTGCGCACCAGGGCAACGGTTACGCCAAGCGGTTGATGGACGAATTCATCGCCCGCATGAAGGCGTCAGGCAAACAGACCATTCACCTGATGTGCAAGCAGCAGCATGTGGCGCTGTACCAGAAGATGGGATATCAGTACGTCAAACCGTCGCCTTCGGACCATGGCGGCATGGCCTGGCATGAAATGATCCTCGCGCTGTAATCCATGGGCCAGGATCAGGCCGATCGACCGAAAAGACCGTGGATCACTTCCCTGAGCCAGCGGTTGCCACTGTCTTGGTGATAGCGCGCATGCCAGTGCTGTTTCACGGTGAAGCCCTCCACAGCGAATGGGCAGTCGTGCACTTGCAGGTCGTGCATGTCGGCAAGGGTCTGGCCGATATGCCTTGGTAGGGTGGCGACCAGGTCGGTGCTGCCAACGATCATCCCCAGCCCCAGGAACGCCGGTAGATCCAGCACGATCCGGCGCTCTATACCCGCCCGGGCCAGCCCCGCCTCCAGCAACTTCTGGCCGGTGCCTGCGCTGATCTGTACATGGCCTTCGGCTTGGTAGCGGGCCACGTTCATGCCATGGGCGAGGCGCGGGTGCTGGCGATTGCTCAGGCACACCCAGTCCTGATCGAACAATACCTGCTGATACATCCCGCCTCCCAGCCAGGGCACAAAACCAATGGCCAGGTCGGCCTCGCCCGACTCCAGGGCACTTTCGCTATTGCCGTCGATGCGCGCCGCCTCCAGGCGAATGCCGGGGGCATGGCTGCGCAGGTAGTTGAGGATGCTCGGCAGCAAGGTGATATGGCTGGCATCGCTGACACACAGGCGAAAGTGTCTTTGCGCGGTGGCGGGTGTGAATTGCGGTTCCCACGCCGTCAGCCGACGCAGCGATTCGAGTACTTCGCGGCAGGGCCCGATCAACTGGTCGGCGCGCGGAGTCGGGGCCATGCCACCGGGGGTGCGGACAAATAACGGGTCGTTCAGTTGCTGACGCAGGCGGGCCAGCCAGATGCTGATGGTTGGCTGGCTTTGGCCCAGCTGCTCTGCGGCACGCGTAACGCTGCGGCAGTGATACAGCAGGTCGAACAGTTGCAGCAACTTGGGCTCGGGCAGGGCATCGGCGGCACTCATTATTGCAATTCTCAATAGGTGTATTGAGGCCATTGTATAGCCCGATCGGGAGACGCTGCATAAGGTAATCGCAAACCACAGGAGGTCTGCGATTTGAAAATCTGCATTCTGGGTGCCGGTGCCCTGGGCTGCGCTATTGACGCGGCGTTGAGTGAGGCCGGGCACCAAACCTGGCTGCTCAACCGTGGCCGTGAGCATGTCGAAGCCATCAACCTGCACGGTTTGCAAGTACAGGACGAACACGGCGAGCGGCAAGTACGTGTCAATGCCACCACCGCTGCCAACGACGTGGGCGTGGTTGACCTGGTCGTAGTGTTGGTGAAGTCGTTCCACACCGCTGAAGCGATGGGTGGTGCCACGGCCCTGCTCGGGCCGCAGACGCTGGTACTGTCGCTGCAGAACGGCCTCGGGCATGAAGACATTCTGGCCGAGGTCGTCGGTAGAGCGCGAGTACTGGCGGGCAAAACCTATGTCGGCGGTGTGTTGTTGGCACCGGGTTCGATCCGAGCTGGCGTGGCGGGTAAGCACACTTACATCGGTGAACTGGACGGGCAACTGACGCCTCGCGTGCAGGCCATCGCCGAGGCCTTCAATGCTGCGGGGCTGGCCACCACGGTCAGTGACAATATCCTCGGCACCATGTGGGACAAGTTACTGGTGAATGTCGCAACCGGCGCGCTCAGCGGTATCACCATGCTCAGTTATGGCCAGCTGTACAGCGAACCGTTGCTCGAGAGCACCGCCAAGGCTGCCGTGGCCGAGGCAATGGCCGTTGCACAACGGGCCGGTATCAGGCTGGGCCTTACCAGCCCAGATGCGGCATGGGCACTGGCCGCCGAGGGCCTGCCGGCAAGCTTCCGTACCTCGATGCTGCAGAGCCTGGAAAAAGGCTCGATCACCGAAATCGACTTCATCAACGGCTCCGTCGTGCGCTGGGGCCAGCGCCATGGCGTTGCCACCCCCGTCAACGCGACCTTGGTGGCCTGTATCAAGGGCATTGAACGCGCGATGGCCGATCACCAGAAAAGGGATAACCCATGAGCCAGCCGAAAGCCTACCTCGAACACGTTGCCTTCTGGGTGCGCGACATTCAGTGGCATATCCGTTTCTTCAACGAAGTGTGCGGTATGGCCCTGCGAGAAGCGCAGGGCGATGTCGAGCAGCCCACGCAATACTGGACGCTGGGCGGCCTGCAGTTCATTCACCAGCCTGACTTCGCCGGGCCGGAGGGGCGCATGGCCCACCTGGGCATCATGTGCGAGGACCTCGAAGCCGCCCTTGCCGCAGCCCAGCGCTTCGGCGTCAGCGAAATGCCTCAGGGCCGCAACTGGCTGCGCCTGCCGGACGGTCTGGCGGTTGAGTTCATCCAGGCCTCGCCGGCCACTTGCGTCGCCCAGGCACTGGCCATCGACCCGCGTGCGGAGGTATCGGCATGAGCGTAGTGGAGAAATTCTGGGACGATGCCCGCGAAGGCGATGAATGCCTCAGCCCCACCTACACGGTAACCCGCGAGCGCATCCTGGCTTACGCCGCCCTTACCGGCGACCACACCCCGGTCCATGTCGATGAGGAATACGCCAATGCCAGCCATTTCGGCTGCCTGGTCGCCCACGGCTTGTTCGGGTTGTCGATCGCCGATGGCTTGAAGACCCAATGCCAATACCGCTTCGTGCCAGGCATGTCGCTGGGTTGGATGTGGGATTTCGTACTGCCGATCAAGGTCAACGATGTGCTGCAGGTACGCATGCGCGTGGGGTCGATGCGTCCCAGCAAAAGTCGCCCGGGCTGGGGCATCGTGGTTCTGCCGTCGGAGCTGATCAACCAGAATGGCGAGGTCGTGCAGCGCGGTGAGCACCGCCTGATGGTGCCAAGGAGGGCAGAAGCATGAGCCAGGCGTTGCCTTTGGCGGGTATCCGCGTCATCGACTACAGCCACTTCCTCGCCGGCCCTTATGTGGGCCGCTGCCTGGCCGCGCTGGGTGCCGAGGTGATCAAGGTCGAACGGCCGGGCAGCGGCGATGCCGGGCGCCAGCATGCGTTTACCCTGGACGAGCAGCAGAGCGGCTACTTCCTGCAGTTGAACATGGGCAAGCAGGGCGTCAGCGTCAACATGAAGGACCCGCGTGGCAAAGCCTTCATGCAACGCCTGACCGATTCGGCCGACGTGTTCATCGAGAACTATCGTCCAGGTGCCCTGGACAAGCTTGGCCTTGGTTATGCCGAGCTGTCGGCGCGTAACCCGCGTCTGGTTTACTGCTCGATCTCCGCCTACGGCCACACCGGGCCTGATGCCCACCGCGCCGGCTTCGGGCTGATCGCCGAAGCCAAGAGCGGCATCATGCAGATGGTTGGCGTGCCGGGCGAAGCGCCGCCGTTGCTGCGCATTTCCCTTGGCGACATGTACACCGGTATCCATGCTGTAGCGGCGATCAACGCGGCGCTGCTGGGCAGGGTCAGCTCTGGACGCGGACAACATATCGACATGGCCCTGTACGACACGCTGGTGTCGATGCACGAGTATGCGGTGCAGTGCTACACGTTGTCGCAGGGCACAGTGCTACCCGAGCAGACCGGCCATGACATGCCGACCTCGACCCTGTATGGCGTCTTCCGCGCAGCCGATGGCGACCTGGTCATCGCCGCTCAGGTCGACGACGCCTGGCAGCGCTTCGCCGCCATGGTCGAGGCCAATGGCGGCCCGCCTGGGTTCGGTAGCGATGGCCGCTACCATAAGCTCAATGGCCGCAATGCACATCGCGAGGCGATTCTGGCGGTAGTCCGGGATTGGGTCGGCGTGCGTCGGGTCGCCGACATCTTGCAACTGCTCGATGGCATCGACATTCCCAGCGCCAAAGTGCAACGCATTGATGAAGTGCTGGCCGATCCGCAGATTCAGGCTCGCAACATGGTCATCGAACAGCAGCACCCGCGCTACGGCACCTTGCGCCTGCCCAATCTGCCGTTCCGCTTTTCTGACTGCGATACCACGATCCATCAGGTTGCCCCGGACCTTGGCCAGCACAATGCCGAGGTCGCTGCGGGGCTTGGCTTCAGTCCCGAAGAAATCACCGCCATGCAAGCGGCCGGTGTGCTGTTCACCCACGGAGATGCACGATGAGCGACCGCTATGCAGTGATTGGCCGACCGATCAACCACACTAAATCCCCGTTGATCCACGGCCTGTTTGCCCAGGCCAGCGGTCAGACCCTGGAGTACGGCGCGATCGAGGGCGAGCTCGAGGGTTTCGAGACCCAGGTGCTGCAATTTTGCAGTGCTGGCGGGCGGGGCATGAATATCACAGCGCCATTCAAGCTGCGCGCCTTCGAGCTTGCCGACCGGCGCAGCGAGCGGGCTGAGCTGGCGCGGGCGGCCAATGCGCTAAAGTTCGAGGATGGCCATATCTTCGCCGAGAACTTCGATGGCATCGGCTTGCTGCGGGATATCGAAGAGAACCTCGGTGAGCCGCTGCGCAACCGTCGGGTGCTGATGCTCGGCGCCGGTGGTGCGGTTCGTGGCGCGTTACTGCCCTTCCTGCAGGCTGGGCCCAGCGAGCTGGTACTTGCCAATCGCGACATGAGCAAAGCCTTGGTGCTGCGCAACGAGCTGGATCACCCAAGGTTGCGTATCAGCCGTTACGAAGCGCTGGAAGGGCAAACGTTCGACATCGTGATCAATGCCACTTCTGCCAGCCTTGTCGGTGAACAGCCGCCGTTACCTGGCGGGGTACTTGGCGGCACGCGGCTGGCCTACGAACTGGCGTATGGCAAAGGCCTCACGCCTTTCCTGCGCCTGGCCGGGGAGCGGGGTGTGACGCACCTGGCCGACGGCGTGGGCATGCTGGTCGAACAGGCGGCAGAAGCGTTTGCCTGGTGGCGCGGGGTGCGGCCCGATACGCGTGCGGTGATTGATCGCCTGACGATCCCGCTGGAGTAAGGCATGGTCGCCAATGTCCTGATGCTGCACGGCATCAACCACAACATGTTCGGCAAACGCGACCCGCGCCAGTACGGTACGGCCACGCTGGCCGATATCGACCAGGCCTTGCGTGCGCTGGGCGAGGAACTGGGGGCGCGGGTCGAGAGCTTCCAGACCAACTTTGAAGGCGCCATGTGCGAGCGAATCCACCAGGCGTTTGAAGAACGGGTGGATGCGGTGCTGATCAATGCCGGGGCGTGGACGCATTACAGCTATGGTATTCGCGACGCACTGGCCATTCTCGAAGCGCCGGTGGTAGAAGTACATATGTCCAATATCCATGCCAGGGAGCCGTTCCGGCACCATTCGGTGTTTGCCGACGTGGTGCGGGGGCAGATCTGTGGCTTTGGCGTAGAGACCTACCTGCTGGCGTTGCGTGCGGCCATGCGCATGCTTTGAGCCAAGGCATCGACTTTTGTGGGCGTGGGCATGTCCGTGCCCACAGGGTGCGCTCAAAAGCCCATGATGCATCACCGACCCGAAGGAGCTCTACCGTGTCTAGCCCGGCAGTGACCAATACCTCCCGCCACGCTACCTGCATTGCCTTGCTGGTCGCTATCACCTTCTTCATGGAAAACCTCGACGCCACCGTGATTGCCACGGCACTGCCGCAAATGGCCAGTGACTTCGGTGAAAGCGCGGTCAGCCTGAATATCGGCATCAGTGCCTACTTGCTGGCCGTTGCGGTGTTCATCCCACTCAGTGGCTGGGTGGCCGACCGTTATGGCCCGCGACGGGTTTTTGCTGGCGCCATCGGGCTGTTTACCGTGGCTTCGTTGCTGTGCGGTATGGCCCCCAGCCTGGAAACCTTTGTCGGGGCTCGGGTACTGCAGGGCATTGGAGGTGCGCTGATGGTGCCGGTGGGCCGGTTGGTGGTGCTGCGCACAACCGAGAAAAAAGACCTGGTGAGAATGCTCGCGGTAATCACCTGGCCTGGCCTGGTGGCGCCAGTATTGGGCCCACCGCTTGGCGGCCTGATCGTCACGCATTGGTCGTGGCCCTGGATCTTTTACCTGAACATCCCCCTCGGGTTGCTGGCCATTGCGGCGGCCTGGCTACTGATTCCTGATGCGCGGTCAGCTGAAAAGCGCCGCTTCGACACGCTGGGGTTCGTTTGCCTGGCGTCGGCATGTGCAGCGTGGCTGGTCGGCCTGGAAATGCTTGGCTCTCTGGCGGGGGGTAGCCTGGGCGCCGGGCTGGCACTGGTGTCGCTGGGCGGCTTGCTTACCTGGTTGGCGATTCGCCATTGTCAGCGGCATCCATCGCCGCTTTTGCCACTGGATACCTTGTCTATCCCCACGTTCAGGGTCAGCATCGTGGGTGGGACCTTGTTCCGCCTCTCGATCAGTGCCTTGCCGTTCCTTATCCCGTTGCTGCTGCAGATTGGTTTCGGCTTGTCGCCGGTGGATGCCGGGCTGCTAGTACTGGCGATCTTCGCTGGCAACCTGGCGATGAAGCCGTTTACCACCGGCTTGCTGCGCCGCTATGGTTTCCGCCGCGTGTTGCTGGTCAACGGGCTGATTGGCGTTGGTTGCATTCTGGCTTGCCTGGGCTTGCAGCAAGGCATGCCGTGGTACGGGATGGCTGTGGTGTTGTTCGTGGGCGGGCTTTCGCGCTCGATGCAGTTCACCACCTACAACGCCGTCGGCTTTGCCGAAGTGCCCAAGCAGCAGATGGGCGAGGCGTCGACGTTATTCAGCATGTGCTTCCAGCTGGCGATGGCGTTGGGTGTTGCGGTGGTGGCATTGCTGCTGCGTGTGGCGATGATGGTGCGGGGCGGCGAAGGCGGGTTGACGGTCAGCGACTTCCACTGGGCGTTGATTGGCGTTGCCTTGATTGCCTGTGTGGCGTTGGCCGATGCCATTCGCTTGCCGCGCAACGCCGGGGAACAGGTGCTGCGCACCTGAGACCAGCGACAGGGCCGGTACCGGTCACTCAACCCTGCAAGGCATCGCGCAACTGAATGACGCCGTCAAGCGTCAGCGCCTGGGCCGAGTAGCACAGGCCGATACGCCGGCGCAGGTCGAGCTGCGGCATTGGCTCGATGCGCACACCGCGGTGTTCGGTGGCAAGTGACTCCGGCACGATCGCGGCACCCACGCCTGCGGCAACCAGCTCCAAAGCCAGGGCAAAGGTGTCTGCTTCTGCGACCAGAATACCGCTGTAGAAAGGTTGCAGGCGCTGATGGCTGGGCTGTGCAGGGCAGGTGACCCAGCGCGCTTGAGTAGTTGTTGTTTGGTGCGCAACCGCGAGCACGAACGGGTCGCTGTGCAGCGGCAGAAACAACTCATCTTCACAGCGCAGTTCTTCGCTGGCCAGCCGCACCTCGCCCATGCAGCCGCTCACCAGTTGCAGGCGCACCGGGGGCTGAATGCCCGCCGCTGCCAGCACCACCTGGCCCAGCACAGCGGCACTCACGTCCTGCTCCACACCGATCTGCAACGGCGCACGTTCACGATCGCCTTTGAAACGGCCGAGCAGGCGGTTGGCGTCGGCGACCATGCGCTGCGCTTCGGGGTACAGCGCGCGGGCATCCTCGGTCACCTCGACGCCGCGGGCCTGGCGCACGAACAGCGTGGTGCCCAGCGCCTGCTCCAGTGCCCTGATGCTACCGGAAAGCGCCGGTTGGCTGAGGTGTATCGAACGCGCGGCGGCGGTGATGTTGCGTTCTTCGAACACGGCGATGAAGGCGCGAAGCTGGCGATAATCCATGAGGTACCCATAAGTGATGCCGATGGCTGCGAAAAGAATTTCCCATTTTTCGCAAGAAAAAGCAGCTTTTATACTTGCTCTACTTCTAACCCATAGGCAAATCGGATAACAGGATGGCGACCATGACCCACACCCATAAACCTTTGGTAGTCATTACCGGTGCCAGCTCCGGCATCGGCCTGGCCACCGCCAAGCTGCTGTCCAGCCGTGGCCACGCCCTGTTGCTGCTGTCCCGCCGTCTGGCACCCATGCAACAACTGCAGCTGCCCAACAGCCTGGCGCTGGCGGTCGATGTCACCGACCGCGCGGCTGTGCTGGCAGCCGTTGCTGAAGCCGAGACGCGCTTCGGCCCGGTAGACGCGATCATCAACAATGCCGGCGTGATGCTGCTGGGCAATATCGCTACCCAGGACCCAGAGCAGTGGGACCGTATGCTCGACGTCAACGTGCGTGGCCTGCTCAACGGGATCCATGCGGTCGCCAGTGGCATGGTCGAGCGCAGGCAGGGCACCATCATCAACGTGAGTTCCGTGGCCGGGCGCAAGGCCTTCCCCAACCATGTCGCCTACGTCGGGACCAAGTTCGCCGTAACCGGCCTGTCGGAAAACCTGCGTGAAGAACTGGCCCCGAGCAACGTGCGGGTAATCACCATCGAGCCGGGCGCAGTCGACACCGAACTGCTCAGCCACACGACCGATGCCGCCATCAAGGCAGGCTACAACGACTGGAAGCAGGAGATGGGCGGGGTGCTCACGGCCGAGACCATTGCCGAGACCATCGGTTTCGCCTATGGCCAGCCGCAGTCCGTGTGCATCCGCGAAATCGTGGTGTGCGCTACCCGCCAGCAGCAATGACTGGCCCGATCGCGACATAAGGCCGCGCCAGGCTTTAGAGATGTGCTGTCAGTGCATGTGCGCCACTGGCACCTTGACCGGTTTCAAATGCCCCTCATCAGGCTCCATGATCGGCACCTCGTTGCCATGGCGGTCATACAGCTTGCCATCACGAAACACATCACCTTCATTCAGCCCGGCGATATCCCGGTAGCGCAGGGTGCGTTCGCTGGCAGCGACAAAGACCGACTGTTGGTCGGAGTTGCCGGCGCGCAGGTGGTTGAACAGCAAGTTGAGCAGAATCGCCATGATCGCCGCCGAGCTGATGCCGGAGTGGAAAATGGTCTCGAACCAGGTCGGGAAGTGGTGATAGAAGCCCGGCGCCGCGATCGGGATCATGCCAAAGCCGATCGAGGTGGCGACAATGATCAGGTTCATGTTGTTGCGGTAGTCCACCTGGGCCAGGGTGCGGATGCCGCTGGCTGCGACCGTGCCGAACAGCACCAGCCCGGCACCACCGAGTACGGCGGTAGGTACCGCGGCCACCAGTCTGCCCATGACCGGCAGCAGCCCCAGCGTGACCAGGATCAGGCCGGCGCTGGCCACCACGTAGCGGCTCTTGACCCCTGTCACGGCGACCAGGCCGACGTTCTGCGCGAAGGCACTTTGCGTGAACGAGCCGAACAACGGTGCCAAGGCGCTGGAGATCATGTCGGCCCGCAGGCCATTGCCCAGCCGCTTGGAGTCCACCGGGGTGCCGATGATTTCACCTACGGCCAGGATGTCTGCCGAAGTCTCCACCATGGTCACCACAATGACGATAAGCATCGACAGTATCGCTGCTACCTGGAACTGCGGGGCGCCAAAGTGCAGCACTTCGGGCATGGCCACCCACGGCCCTTGCAGCGCCTGGGAGAAATCGGCCATGCCGGTGGCCATCGCGACCAGCGTGCCGATCACGATTGCCAGCAAGATCGACAGGCGCGACAGGCTGGCACTGCCCAGCTTGCTCAGCAGCAGTACCGAGGCCAGGGTGAACGCCGCCAGGCCGATGTTTGCCGGGCTGCCGAAGTCGGCGGCCTGGCTGTTGCCGCCCATGGCCCAGCGCGCGGTAACCGGCATCAGGGTCAGGCCGATGGTGGTGATGACGATGCCTGTCACCAGCGGTGGGAAGTACTTGATGATGCGCGAGAACAGCGGCGTGATCAGCAGGCCGACCAGTGATGACACGATTACCGCGCCGAACACCACCTGCATGCCGCCGGTGCCGTCATTGCCGATGATCGCAACCATGGTGGCGACGCTGGCAAAGGAAACCCCCTGCACCAGCGGCAAGCGGCAGCCGAAGAAGGGAATGCCCAAGGTCTGCAGCAATGTCGCCAGGCCACCGGCGAACAACGAGGCTGCAATCAGCAGGCCGACATCGTTAGCGCTGAGGCCTGCGGCCTGGCCGATGATCAGCGGTACGGCGATCATGCCGCCGTACATGGTCAGCACATGTTGCAGGCCATAGGCCAGGTTGGCGCCCACGCCGAGGTTCTCGTCTTCGGGACGAGGGGAAGCGGGAGAAGTCATGGTGAGTAGCTCGCTTTATTGTTTTATGCGTCTAACAGCACGGTCTCAGTCGCATTCGTTGAGTTTTGAGTGGGAGGCGTGGGCTACTGCAACCGGTCTTGGCCGCAGCAGCCCGGGTCCATCAGTTGCCGCTGACCAACTGGTGTGCAAGCTGGTTGTGGCGCTCCAGCACGCGTGGCAGGTCGACGGTGGCCAACTGGCCGTCTTTCACCACGACGCGGCCGTTGATCACGCTGGTGTGCACCTGGGTCGGGGTGCAGAACACCAGTGCCGCCAGCGGGTCGTGGTGGCCACCGGCATAGGCGACGTGGCCGAGGTCGAAGGCGACGAAGTCGGCGACCATGCCCGGGGCCAGGGCGCCGATGTCGTTGCGGTTGAGCACCTTGGCGCCGCCGAGGGTGGCGATTTCCAGTGCTTCGCGGGCGGTCATGGCGTCGGGGCCGAAGCCTACCCGCTGCAGCAGCAGGGCCTGGCGCACTTCACCGATCATGCTGGCGCCGTCGTTGGAGGCAGAGCCGTCGACCCCAAGGCCCACCGGTACGCCGTGGTCGCGCATCTTGCGTATCGGGGCAATGCCCGAGGCCAGGCGCATGTTCGAGCATGGGCAGTGGGCGACGCCGGTGCCGGTGCGGGCGAACAGCTCGATGCCGTGCTGGTCGAGCTGCACGCAGTGGGCATGCCATACGTCGTGACCGACCCAGCCGAGGTCCTCGGCGTACTCGGCAGGGGTCATGCCGAACTTTTCGCGGCTGTAGGCGATGTCGTTCACGTTCTCAGCCAAGTGAGTGTGCAGCGACACGCCATAGTGGCGTGCCAGCACGGCGGCTTCGCGCATCAGGTCACGGCTGACCGAGAAGGGTGAGCAGGGTGCTACCACGATGCGGCGCATCGAGCCGTGGCTGGCATCGTGGTAGTCCTCGATCAGGCGTTGGGATTCCTTGAGGATGTCAGCTTCCTTTTCCACCACCGCGTCCGGCGGCAGGCCGCCCTGGCTCTGGCCCACGCTCATGCTGCCGCGCGCGGCGTGGAAGCGCATGCCGATCTCGGCGGCGGCGTGGATGCTGTCGTCCAGCTTGCAGCCGTTGGGGTAGATGTACAGGTGGTCGCTGGAGGTGGTGCAGCCCGACAGGATCAGTTCGGCCATGGCGGTCTGGGTCGACACCGCGATCATCTCAGGGGTCAGGCGCGCCCAGATCGGGTACAGGTTGGTCAGCCAGTTGAACAGCTCACCGTCCTGGGCTGCCGGCACCACGCGAGTGAGGCTCTGATACATGTGGTGGTGGGTGTTGACCAGGCCTGGGATGACCACTTTGCCGGCCATGTCGAGGACCACGTCGGCCTGTTGTGGCAGGGTGTCGGTGGGGCCGACCTGGGTGATCAGGTTGTCTTCGATGTACAGGCCGCCATTCTTGATCTCGCGGCGTTCGCCGTCCATGGTGACCAGAAGTGCGGCGTTTTTGACGAGGAGGGTTTTCTTACCGGTTGCAGATAACATGGCTTAAGCCCGTTGCAATACGCCTTGGCGATTACCGAGGTCGTAGGCGAGGGATAATGTAATCAGGAAACCTGTAAGTTGTATACATTCAACTGCAATTGATGATCTTGATTCATTCAATTCGTGAAAAATAACCAAAAATAGGAATTTTATTTACCAATAGACTGGCAGCATCTTTTCTGGAGCCTGTTTTGATGTCTGCTTTTGAACCCCGCCTTGGGGCTACTGCCACTGGCCGTACTGCTGCAATCAGCGTCGCGATCCTTGCCTTTTCGGCCTTTTTGATCGTCACCACCGAGTTCCTGATTGTCGGCTTGTTGCCCGCGCTCAGCCAGGACCTGGGGGTTTCCATTTCGATGGCGGGCCAGTTGGTCACGCTGTTTGCCTTTACTGTGATGCTAGCCGGCCCATTCCTGACGGCGGCATTGGCGCACCTGGACCGCAAGCGGTTATTCATCACCATTCTGCTGGTATTTGCCGCAGCCAATGCATTGGCTGCGGCCTCGACCAGTTTCTGGGTGCTGGCCATCGCGCGGGTCGTGCCGGCACTGGCGTTGCCGGTGTTCTGGGGCACGGCCAGTGAAACGGCCGGCCAGTTGGCCGAGCCTGATAAAGCAGGGCAAGCCATTTCCAAGGTGTACCTGGGCATCTCGGCGGCGATGTTGCTGGGTATTCCGCTGGGCACCGTGGCGTCCAATGTCGTGGGTTGGCGTGGCGCATTCTGGGTACTGGCCGCCCTGTCGTTGCTGATGGCACTGGCCATGTGGGTGTGGATGCCGCACGTTGCACGCGCGGCAAAAGTCGACTTCATGCAGCAGGCACGTATTTTCAAAGAGCGCTTTTTCCTCGCCAATGTGCTGCTTTCGGTGGTGGTGTTCACCGCGATGTTCACAGGCTACAGCTACCTGGCCGAGCTGCTGCAGCGGGTGGCGGGTGTACCACCCGCGCACACCGGTTGGTGGCTGATGGGCTTTGGCGCGGTGGGCCTGCTCGGCAACTGGATGGGTGGGCGGGCCGTGGACCGTTCACCGCTCAGGGCGACGGCGCTGTTTCTGGTGCTGCTGGCCATCGGCATGGCGGCAATCGTGCCGTTGGCCCATGCAGGTCTGGTGTTCTGCCTGGCACTGGGGGTGTGGGGTGTGGCCAACACGGCGCTGTACCCCGTCAGCCAGGTGCGGGTGATGGGTGCTGTAACGCATGCCCAAGCCTTGGCCGGTAGCACCAATGTGTCCGCGGCCAATGCGGGGATTGGCTTGGGCGCTGTACTCGGTGGCTTGACCATCCCTGGCCTGGGTATCGAATACCTGGGCTATGTTGCCGCAGGCGTGGCGCTGGTAGCGCTGGGGCTTGTGCCGCTGGTCGCCAGCCTTGCGCATCAGCGCGCATCGCTTGCCCGCGTACCATGAGGCGTCAGCCGAGGCAGCAGGTAGTCCAGCAGCGCGCGGACCTTGGGTAGCCCCTCGCGGCTTTTGAGCCACACCAGGTTCATCGGCAGGCCGTCGGTGGCCAGCGCGGGCAACACTTCGACCAGGCGCCCTTGATCGAGGTGTTGCTGGGTCAGCCAGGTAGGTAGCTGGCCAATGCCATGACCGGCCAGCACCGCTGCAACTTCCCCTTCGCCGTCGCCTACCGCGATGCGCGGCTGTACGGTGCGGCGTTCCATTTCGCCAGCTTGGCGGCCCTTGAAGAACCAGGGGCTGACCCTGCCGTCGGTATGCCCGTAGCCGACGCAGTGGTGGTGTTCAAGGTCGCGTTCGTCTTGCGGTACGCCGTGCTTTTCCAGGTAGGCGGGTGCGGCACAGAACATCAGGCGCTGGG
Source organism: Pseudomonas sp. PvP089 (assembly GCF_017875165.1). NCBI lineage: Bacteria > Pseudomonadati > Pseudomonadota > Gammaproteobacteria > Pseudomonadales > Pseudomonadaceae > Pseudomonas > Pseudomonas sp. PvP089. Next base: position 4,048,597 of record NZ_JAGGME010000001.1, on the reverse strand, counting down.
CGCCAAAATACTGGTGGCCGAGCGCCGCCGGCCAGGCATCCGGGCCACCGATGCGCACCACGATATCGATGCCCTCGTGTACCGGGTCGACAAAGCGGTCAGAAAACGACACGTGCGGCTGCAGCAAAGGGTGCAGGCGAATGAAGTCAAGGATCAGCGGCAGCACATGCAGGCGGCCGTATGAGGCTGGCAGTTCTATGCGGACTTTGCCATGGGGTTCGTTGTCGCGGTTGACCAGCGCGTGCTCGACCTCTTCCAGGTCGGCCAGGACCGAGGTGCAGGTGCGGTAGAAGATGACGCCAGCCTCGCTGAGCGACAAGGTGCGTGTGGTGCGGTTGAACAGGCGTGCCCCCAGGCGGGCCTCGAGCCGGGCCACGCTTTTGCTGATGGCCGAACTGGTGAGGCTGAGCCGCTCTGCGGCTGCCGTGAAGCTGCCCAGATCAGCGACGGCAACGAATACATCAATGCCTTTGAGGCGTTCGGAGGAGTGCATGACCGGCCTTTTTGATGAATTTATTTCCATTGTCAGTGGAGCATATTGAATGCTGACAAGGAAATTTCATCAATGGCGTATGTGTATCAGCCCTTCGTGCAGCAGCAGGTTTGCCCGCGAAACAGATGACGCGTTGTTCGCAGGCAAACCGGGCCATGCCGTCAGGTTCAACTGCCCTGCGGCATTTCTCCACGCGCCAGCCCGGTTAACCACGGCCAGAATCGGGTAGTTGCGGTAAAGCCGGGTGCTCAGGCGCTGGTCGAACTCCAACAGGGCCAAGATGGCCAAGTCGATGTCGAAGTTGTACACCCGCTCCAGTGTCCCGGCTTCGCTGCCGAACGACGTCTCCAGTTCGATTTGCGGGTAGCGCGCCATTGCGCGAGGCGAAACGGCATTGTGCTGTGCAGCGCGCCAGTCAGGGTTTGTGCACGGTTCATGACGGTTTCCTTTTGTTCTCTGGCGCCGGCCCACGGGGCACGGCGAGTCGGCACTCTTGAAAGGTGCTACAGGAAAAACGCGAAATGTCCGGCGGCTTGCGCGCCGATGAAATTGCGCCCGCGGGCGCCCTGCATTGCGGCGTCGATCATCGCCTCGGCCTCGGCGGCTGTCACGCCATAGTCTGCAAATTCAGTGCGCACGCCCAGCTGATGGAGAAATGCTCGCAAGCGCTGTTGGGCCGCTGCCAGGTCGCGGCCGAAGGCCTTCTGCAAGGTCTGGTCACGCTCGGCATCACGGCCCCAGGCCAGGCCCAGCACCAACGGCAGGGTGAAGGAGCAGGCGATGCCGTGGGGCAGGCCATGGCGCAAGGTCATTTCGTAGGAAATGGAGTGAGCCAAAGCGGTCTTGGTGTTGGAAAAGGCTAGCCCGGCCTTCAGTGCAGCCAACGCCATGCGTGCCCGCAGCTCGCGGTTGCCCAGGTCCTGCTGCAGGCGTGGCAGGCAGTCGAGAATATCGTCGATGGCCGACAGGGCGAAGGTGTCGGAAAGCGGATTGGCGTTGTGGTTCCAGATCGATTCCAGCGCGTGGGACAAGGCATCCAGCCCGGTGGATACCGTCACCCCGGCCGGGACGCTGAGCATCAGTTCCGGGTCGATCAGCGCCACGCTGGGCCATGTACAGGTCAGGTGCAGCGAGTACTTCTTCTGCTGGCCGGCGTCCCACAAGGTGGCCCATGGCGTCACCTCGCTGCCGGTGCCAGCGGTGGTGGGTGCTGCTACCAGGGTCTTGTGTCGCGCCGGGGTGAACGGTTTGCCGCTGGCCAGCAGCTCGAGCAGTTCATCGAAGTGGCCAGAAGCGGTACCGACGATCAGCGCCTTTGCGGTATCGATGGCGCTGCCTCCGCCCAGCGCCAGCACCGTATCGCAGTCGCCGTGCCGTGCCCAGAACGCTTCGTGCACACCCCGCAGCCAGGCGACATCCGGGTTGGGTTGCACCTTGTCGATCACACACACCAGTCGCTCGCCCAGCAGGCTGCGTACCCGCGCGACCAGTCCGAGCTGTTCGGCCTCGGGGAAGGTGACCAGGGCGACCTTGCCGGGGCAGTGTTGGGCGATCTGATCCAGGCTGCCACCGCCAAAAATGGTGGTGACCGGGTTGTGGAAGCAGGCAGGCATGGGCAGTTCCTTATTGTTGTTGGAAGGTGCAGCCATGCTCGTCGGCGGGCAGGTTTCGATCCAATCGATTGATTGCAGGGGGCTATCGGTTGAGCCGATAGCTGGTGCAAGGGGCATGGGCTTGAACTCCAGGCATGGTCTGCCCGTCGCGCGCCAACCGGGCGCACGCGGCAAGGGGTGGTTGGGCGACGCGTCAGTGGCGGGCGTTGCCCTGAATGGCGTGCCGCAGGCGGTTGGAGAGCAGATCGGCGAGCACCACCATCAGGGTGATGACCAAGATGCAAGTGGCGGTTTCCTGGTACTTGAACAGCTTCAGGCTGCTGACCAGTTCGAAGCCCAGGCCACCGGCACCGACCATGCCCAGCACCGTAGCCGAACGCAGGTTCACCTCGAAGCGATACAGCACCACGGCGATCCAGGCGGTGATCACTTGCGGCAGCACGCCAAAGGCGATCACCTGCAGTGGCCGCGCACCGGTGGCCTGTAGCGCTTCAATGGGCCCTTGGTCGATTTCCTCGATGCTTTCGGCAAAGAACTTGCCGAGCATGCCCACACCATGCAGCGCCAGGGCCAGCACGCCAGGAAAGGGTCCCAGGCCTACCGCCGAGACAAACACCAGGGCCAGGATCAGCTCGTTGATGCTGCGAATCACGTTCAGCAGCTGCCGGGTGCCCTGGTACAGCCAGCGGTTGCCATGCAGGTTACGCGCGGCCAGAAAGCCCAGCGGCACGGCGAGCACGATCCCCAGCAGGGTGCCCCACAGCGCGATCTGCAGGGTTTCCAGGGCCGGGCGCCACAGACTGGGCATTATGCTCAGGTCTGGCGGCAGCGAGCGGCCAAGGAAATCCCCGATCTGTGGCAGCCCGTTGGCCAGCTCGCCCCAGCTTAGCTGTGCCCCTTCAGCGCTCCACTGCAGCACCAGGACGATCGCCACTAACAGCGCGCCAGTGCCCAGCCAGCCACGGGCGCGAGTGGGTGTGTTGACCAGCCATTGATGGCTCTGCGTGTTCATGCCGAGGCTCCTGTGCCCGTGGCCAGCATTGGCCGTGGTGCAGCCATTGCCTGCGCAGGCTCATTGGCTGATGGGGTGTGATAGATGTGCTGCAGTGCGGCTTCGTCCAACTGACCGGGTTGGCCGTCGAATACCAGGCGCCCGTTGGCCAGGCCGACGATGCGGTCGGCGAATGCCCGCGCCAGTTCCACCTGGTGCAGGTTGCACACCACGGTAATGCCGAGCGTGCGGCTGGTTTCGCGCAGGTACTGCATCACCACATGTGCGGTGTTCGGGTCGAGGCTGGCCACCGGTTCGTCGGCCAAAATCACCTGTGGTCGCTGGGCGAGCGCACGGGCGATACCCACCCGCTGCATCTGCCCGCCAGACAGCGCATCGGTGCGCGACCCGGCCTTGTGCTCAAGCTCGACCCGGCGCAGGCAATCAAGGGCCAGTGTCACGTCGTCACGGCGGAACAGCTGCAACAGCGAGGCGAGGGTGCTGCAGTGGCCAAGACGGCCGGTCAGCACGTTCTTGAGCACCGACAGCCGCGGCACCACGTTGTGATGCTGGAAGATCATCGCGACCTGCCGGCGCAGCGCGCGTTGGTCGGCTGCACGCATGGCGTTTACCCCGGCCACTTGCAGCTCCCCGGTGTCGGCCTGGGCCAGCCGGTTCATGCAGCGCAGCAGGGTCGACTTGCCGGCGCCGGACTGGCCGAGGATCACCACGAATTCACCGGCCTGAACATCCAGATCGATGCCGCGCAGTACCGGGTTGTCGGCGTAGCCCTTGGTCAGCTGGCGGATGCGGATCATTTCAGGCTCCGCAGGTCGAGGTCGAGCACTTTGGCGGTGTCACGAACCACGTTGTAGGCCGCGTCAGTGGTCGGCTGGAAGCCATTGAGCATGCCTTGGTCGCCCCATGGCACGTCCTTGATCCCGGCAAAGGCGGTGCGCAGTTTGGCCTGCAGTTCGGGGTCGAGGTTGTTGCGCCAGACCATCGGTGACTCGGGAATGTCCGGTGAGGTCCACACCACCTGGAAGTCCTGTTGCTGAACCTGCCCGTTGTTCACAGCCCCGGCCAGGATACGGTCGGCCACGGCCGCCGCATCAACTTTGCGGTTTGCCACGGCGAGAATGCTGGCATCGTGCGAGCCGGAGAAGATCACCCGTGAGAACAGGGTTTTCGGATCATGGCCAGCGTGCTCCAGGCCGGCCTTGGGGAACAGGTGGCCGGAGGCCGAGCTGGGGTCGACGAAGGCGAAGGTGTGGCCCTTGAGGTCGTCGAGCGTACGAATGCCGCTGTCCCGGCGGGCGATGATCAGGCTGTGGTAGGCGCTGCTGGCGGTCTTTTTGGTCACCGCCACGGCAAAGGCTTCGGCCCCCGCGACCTGGTTGGCCAGTACGTAGGAAAACGGGCCGAAATAGGCGACGTCCAGCTTGCCGGCGCGCAGGGCTTCGATCACCCCGTTGTAGTCAGTCGCGACGAATGGCTTGACCGGCATGCCCAGGCGCGCCTGCAACTGGTCGAGCACCTGCTGGCTGCTCTTGATCATGGCCTGGGAGTCTTCCGACGGGATCAGGCCGACGGTCAGCACCTGCTGCGCCTGCACGGCGGGGGCGAGCAGCAGTGGCAGCAGGGCGAGGCGGGCACAGCGCAACAGTTTCGGGAAGGGCGTCATGGCAGTACCGGAGTGGTTGTTGTCGGTAGCGCCAACGTTAGGGCTGTCATGTGACAGTCACAGCATCAATTCAATATGCGTTTGGCCAGCCAACCATTCAAAGGATCTATGGATGTCTACCGCTCGCCTGCGCACCTTTCTTGCCGTGGCCCGGCACGCCAGCTTCAGCGCTGGGGCCAGGGCCATCGGCCTCAGCCAGCCGACCGCGACCAACCAGATCCAGGGGCTGGAACGCGAATTTGATGTCGAGTTGTTCCACCGCCGCGGTCGGCGCATCGAGCTGACCGCAGTTGGCCGTGCCTTGCTGCCCATTGCCCAGCAGATGTCGATGCTCGAAGCCGAGGCGACCAGCCTGCTGCGCGACAGTGGCCAGCTCAACCGGGGTGAGCTGAAGATCGGTGCAGTGGGGCCGTTTCATGTGATCGAAATGGTCGACCGCTACCGGCAGGCGTACCCACAGATCGACGTGTCCATCCGCGTGGGCAACTCGGCGTCAGTGCTGGCCGACCTGCAGGGCTATGTGACCGATATCGGTGTGTTGGCGGGGCTGCACCATGACCCGGCGTTTGTCGCACAACGTTATGCCAGGCACCCGGTCATCCTGTTCGCCCGCGCCGATCACCCCTTCGCCCGCCACGATCAGGTGCCGCTGCAAGCGCTGCAGGGGCAGCCGTTGCTGCGCCGTGAGCAGGGTTCGACTACGCGGCTGGCGCTGGACAACGCGCTGGAAGCGGCGCAGGTAACACCGCGCATCGCCATGGAAATCGGCAGCCGCGAGGCGCTGCGCGAGGCGGTGATCCGTGGCATCGGCATTGGTGCGGTGTCCGAGGCGGAATACATTGCCGACCCGCGCTTGAAGGTGATCCGCATTGCGCACGACCCGGTGTACACAGAGACTTACCTGTATTGCCTGGCGGATCGGCAGTGCAGCCAGGTCATTGCGTCGTTTCAGCGTTGCCTGCAAGCCTGGCACGGCTAGGTTGCACCGTGCCTGCTCAGCATCCGCCGTGTCACACCGCGTCGCGGCTGTTCACGCCATCGAGCAAGCGCGCAATCCCCAGCGGGTTACCGTTTTTCAACGCATCCGGCAGCAGTGCATCGGGGTAGTTCTGGAAGCACACCGGGCGCAGGAAGCGGTCGATGGCCAAGGTACCGACCGAGGTGCCGCGTGCGTCGGAGGTGGCCGGGTAAGGCCCGCCATGCACCATCGCATCCGACACCTCCACCCCGGTCGGGTAGCCGTTGAGCAGCAGGCGCCCGGCCTTGCGCTCCAGCAGCGGCACCAGCGAGGCATAGGCCGCCAGGTCGTCAGGCTCGGCAATCAGGGTGGCGGTCAGCTGGCCCTGCAGGTGGTTCAGCGCTTCGGCCAGTTGCTTGGCATCGGCGACCTCCACCACTACGGTGGTGGGGCCGAACACTTCTTCCTGCAGCAGCGGGTCGCCGTTCAGCAGCAGGCTTACGTCTGCCTTGAACAGCTGCGGCTGGGCCTGGTTGCCGGTGTGTGGCTGCCCGGCCAGGTGCTGGATACCCGGGTGCGCCAGCAGATGCTGTACACCGTTCTGGTAGCTGCGCAGGGTGCCGGCGTTGAGCATGGTCTGCGGGCCTTGGTCGGCCATGCGTGCAGCCAGCGTTTGCACGAAATGCTCGAACCGCGGCGACCGGATGCCCACCACCAGGCCTGGGTTGGTGCAGAACTGCCCGCAGCCCATCACCACCGAGGCGGCCAGTTCGCCGGCTATTTGCTCGCCACGGGCTTGCAGCGCCTGGGGCAGTACGATCACCGGGTTGATGCTGCTCATTTCGGCAAACACCGGAATTGGCTGCGGGCGTGCTGCCGCCATGTCGCACAGGGCGCGGCCACCGCGCAGCGAGCCGGTAAAACCGACCGCCTGAATGGCCGGGTGCTTGACCAGCGCCTCGCCCACACCGGCACCGTAGATCAGGTTGAACACGCCTGCCGGCACGCCGCTGCTGGCTACTGCGCGGTCAATGGCGGCAGCCACATGGGCGGCAGTGAGCATGTGCCCGCTGTGTGCCTTGAATACCACCGGGCAGCCAGCGGCCAGCGCCGAGGCGGTGTCACCGCCAGCGGTGGAGAACGCCAGCGGGAAGTTGCTAGCGCCGAACACGGCCACCGGGCCCACGCCGATTCGGTACTGGCGCAAGTCCGGGCGCGGCAGCGGGGTACGCTGGGGCAGGGCACGGTCGATGCGTGCGGCGTAGAAATCGCCACGGCGAACCACCTCGGCAAACAGCCGCAGCTGGTTGCTGGTGCGGCTGCGTTCGCCACGGATGCGGGCTTCGGGCAGCGCGGTTTCGCGCATCACATGCTGGATGAAATCGTCACCCAGTGCGTCCAGCTCGTTGGCAATGGCGTCGAGGAAGGCGGAACGCTGGGCCGGGCTGGTGCTGCGGTAAGCCGGGTAGGCGGCCTCGGCGGCCTGCACGGCGGCCTCTACTTCGTCGCCGGTCGCCTGGTGGAAGGCGTATGGCAGCGGCTCACCGGTGCGGGCGTCGACGCTGTTCAGCAGTACGTCACCGTTGCCGCTGAGTTGGCCGGCGATATGGTTTAGGCGATGTTCGATGGACATTTCGTTTCCCGTTGGCAATGACAGTCGTTGCGCTGAGACTGTAGGGCGCGAACGGGGGGCTGAATAATGATTAATGCGGATCGGGTGATAACGACCAGTTATCACCCCGAGTTTTGCGTCACTCCGCCATCTGCAACTCCGGCAGCTTCACCCGGAACGCGCGAGTCAGCCCCATCAGCACCACCAGGCCCATGCCCATCCAGCACAGGCCGATAGTGAACGACAGGCTGGTCAGGCTGCTCCACAGCCACAGCGTGCTGAGAAAGCCCAGACCAGGAATGGCACCATATAGCAGGTAGTTGCGGCCACCGCGCAGTTTCTGGTCGACCAGATAGTGCTTGACCACCGCCAGGTTCACCGCCGAGAAGGCGAACAGCGCGCCAAAGCTGATCATGTTGGCCACGGTGTCGAGGGTGATCACCAAGGCGATCAGCGACAGCAGGCTGACCACCAGGATGGCGGTGGCCGGCACGCGCTTTTTCGTCATCAGTTGGCCGAACGCCCGCGGCAATGCGCCGTCGCGGCCCATGGCGAACAGCACGCGTGACACGCTGGCCTGGGACACCATGGCCGAGGCGAAGCAGCCGGCCACGTAGGTGGCAGTGAAAGCGGTTACCAGCAGTTCGCCGCCGACACGGCGCATCACATCCACAGAGGCCGAATCCGGGTCAACGAAGCTGCCCCAGTCTGGGAACACCATCTGCGCGCAGTACGACACCACCAGGAACAGCAAGCCACCGATCAGCGAAACGGCCAGGATCGCCACCGGTATGCGGTAGGTCGGGTTGGTCGTTTCTTCGGCCATGGTCGAGACGGCGTCGAACCCCAGGAAAGACAGGCACAGCACCGCGGCGCCGGTCATGATCAGCGGCGCGCTGAAGCCTTCGTGGTGGAAGGGCGCCAGCAGCGATACCGGCTCCGCCTGTCCGCTGAGCTTCAGAATGGACAGGGCGACAAACACAATGATGAACACCAGTTGCATGACCACCAGGATCCAGTTCACCCGGGTGATGGACTCGATGCCGATCAGGTTGAGGAAAGTGACCAGGGCGATGGAGCCTGCCACCCACACCCAGGCGTGAATGGCCGGAAAGTACTCCGACATGTAGATGCCGATCAGCAGGTAGCTGAGCAGCGGCAGGAATATATAGTCGAGCAGCAGTGTCCAGCCGGTAATGAAGCCGATATGGCTGCCGAAGGCCTTGCGCGTGTAGGTGTAGACCGAGCCGGAGTAGGGGTGGGCCTGGACCATGCGGCCATAGCTGTAGGCGGTCAGCAGCATGGCGGCAAGGGTGAGCAGGTAGGCGGTGGGCAGGTGCCCTTTGGTCATCTGGGTGACCAGCCCGTACGTGGTGAATACGGCCAGGGGCACCATGTAGGCCAGGCCGAACAGTACCAGGGCAGTCAGCCCCATGGACTTGCGGAAACGGCCGGTATTGGCGCCGGGGTGCGCGGCGGGGTCATGGGCGGGGCTATGGGCTGTACTTGTTGTTGTATGCATTGCTAACTCCTGGAAAAGGATGCAGGACACCGCAGTACGCGAGCAGGCTCGTTACCGGTGGGTGAAGTGCAAGGAGGTCGAGCGGAAGGCTCGCAGCGCTGGGGCGGGTTGATGCTCCCACACCCTGCAGGTACCCGGAATCACCCTTTGGGGTGAGCGGGAACAGCCCTTGCCCGGCTCACCCCAAAGGGTGATTTCGGCGGCGGCGGTGGCGTGGGAGTATCTGGTCAACAACGCACCGCACTGGCGGCGGTGTCACTGAATAGGAACGGCAGGCCCACAGTGACTAATCAATTGCTTTCAGAACAGTGGTTCGAGCACCTGGCCAAGGTCACCGAGGCAATCGGCCGGCCGGGCTTTGCCGCCAACCTGTTTGCCGCACTTGGCGTGATCCGGCCGATTCAGGCGACCACGGTGTACCTGTACCCGCACGACGGCATGCCTTGTGCGCTGTTCGAGCAGGACGACAAGGCACCCTGGCAGCCCGAGGGCAATGTCAGCCGCTACTTGTCTGGCTTTTACTTGCTCGACCCGTTCTACGGTGCCTGTGTGGAGCAGGTAGCGTCGGGGTGCTATGGGTTGTTCGAAGTGGCACCCGACCATTTCGAGGTCAGCGAGTACTACCAGTCGTTCTACCGCCACTCGCACCTGGAGGATGAGCTCAACTACATCTTGCAGGTCGCGCCGGGGCAGAGCCTGGCGGTGTCGCTGGCGTTTACCGACAAGCTGGATGCGCACACCCGCGAGCTGTTCGGGCGTATCACGCCCTGGGTGCTGGCGGTGCTGAGCAAGCACTTCGCCGGCCTGGACAGCCGTACCGGGCGCTTCGAGAACATCCTCGAACAACGCATCCACGCCGCGCTGAACAACTTCGGCAGCTCGCTGCTGACCGAGCGTGAGTGCCGTATCGCCCAGCTGATCCTGCGTGGCCACTCGACCAGGTCGCTGGCCGAGCGCCTGGGGGTGTCGGAAGACACCATCAAGTCGCACCGCAAGAACGTCTACGCCAAGCTCGACATCGGCACCCAGTCCGAGCTGTTCTCCCTGTTCATCGACGCGCTGGCCAATGCCCAGGGCGTGCTGGGCAAGGACCCGCTGGAAAGCTACATGGGCAAGCTGCGCTGAGCGCCAGCCACCCTGCAACCCCACCGCAAAGGAAAACCAACAATGAATGCGCCTTTCGCCCCGCAACGCCAGACCCGCGACTACCAGGCAGCCGATGCCGCGCACCATATCCATGCCTTCCTCGACCAGAAAGCGCTGAATGCCGAAGGGCCGCGGGTGATCGTCGGTGGCGAACGCCTGCACCTGTGGGACAGCGAGGGCAAGCGCTACCTGGATGGCATGTCTGGCCTGTGGTGCACCCAGCTCGGCTATGGCCGTCGCGACCTGACTGTCGCCGCGGCCACGCAGATGGACCAGCTGGCCTACTACAACATGTTCTTCCACACCACCCACCCGGCGGTGATCGAACTGTCCGAGCTGCTGTTCAGCCTGCTGCCCGGGCACTACAGCCACGCCATTTACACCAACTCCGGCTCCGAGGCCAACGAAGTGCTGATCCGCACGGTGCGCCGCTATTGGCAGGTGGTCGGCCAGCCGAACAAGAAGGTCATGATCGGCCGCTGGAACGGTTACCACGGCTCGACCCTGGCGGCTACGGCGCTGGGCGGCATGAAGTTCATGCACGAAATGGGCGGGCTGATCCCGGATGTTGCGCACATCGATGAGCCGTACTGGTACGCAGAGGGTGGCGAGCTGACCCCTTCCGAGTTCGGCCGCCGCTGTGCCTTGCAGCTGGAAGAAAAGATCCTGGAACTGGGGGCCGAGAATGTCGCCGGCTTTATCGCCGAGCCGTTCCAGGGCGCAGGCGGCATGATTTTCCCGCCGGAAAGCTACTGGCCGGAAATCCAGCGCATCTGCCGCCAGTACGATGTGCTGTTGTGCGCCGATGAGGTGATTGGCGGCTTTGGCCGCACCGGGGAGTGGTTCGCACACGAATACTTCGGGTTCGAGCCCGACACCCTGTCGATTGCCAAGGGTCTGACCAGCGGCTATGTGCCGATGGGTGGCCTGGTGCTGAGCAAGCGCATTGCCGAGGCACTGGTGGAACGCGGCGGGGTGTTTGCCCACGGCCTGACCTATTCCGGCCACCCGGTGGCGGCGGCGGTGGCGATTGCCAACCTGAAGGCGCTGCGCGACGAAGGCATCGTGGCCCAGGTGAAGGATGACACCGGGCCGTACCTGCAGCGCATCCTGCGCGAAGTGTTCGCCGACCATCCATTGATTGGCCAGGTACAGGGCGCCGGCTTGGTCGCGGCGTTGCAATTCGCCGAGCACAAACCGACGCGCAAACGCTTTGCCAACGAGAATGACCTGGCCTGGCAATGTCGCACCTTTGGTTTCGAGGAGGGGGTGATCATTCGCTCAACCTTGGGCCGGATGATCATGGCGCCGGCCCTGATCGCCAACCACAGCGAGCTGGATGAGCTGGTGGAGAAAACCCGCATTGCCGTGGACCGCACCGCTCGGTTGGTTGGCAAGCTCTAAGCCGTTGCCAAGGGCAACTGGTTTCCCCTGTGGGAGCGGGCATGCCCGCGAACACCGGCCAAGCCGGTGCCATCCTCCGTGTCGCCTGATTCGCGGGCACGCCCGCTCCCACAAGGGGGAGCGCGGCGCGCTTGCGGACTGTGCGGTACCTGTTACTTCCGCAAAATGATCGCCACTGCGGTCGCCTGGAGTACAAATGTACACCCTCGAATGCTGGCAACAACGTGCCTCTGACCTCTACCTGCCATCCAAAGCGCTGATCAATGGCAAACCCGTCGACGCACAGGATCGCAACACCTTCGCCGCCATCAACCCCGCCACCAACACCGTACTGGCCCAGGTCGCCGCCTGCGGCCAGGCCGAGGTCGATCTTGCAGTGGCCAGCGCCCGGCGCGCGTTCGAACATGGCCCCTGGCCGCGCATGGCCCCCGGCGAGCGCAAGAAGGTGCTGCTGCGCCTGGCCGAGCTGATCATGGCCCATCGCGAAGAACTGGCGTTGCTGGACTCGCTGAACATGGGCAAGCCGGTGATGGACGCCTACAACATCGACGTGCCGGGCTCGGCCCATGTGTTTGCCTGGTACGGCGAGGCACTGGACAAGCTCTACGATCAGGTGGCACCCACTGCGCCCAATGCACTCGCCACCATCACCCGGGAAGCACTCGGCGTGGTTGCCGCCGTGGTGCCATGGAACTTCCCGCTCGACATGGCCGCCTGGAAGCTTGCTCCGGCGCTGGCAGCTGGCAACAGCGTGGTGCTCAAACCTGCCGAACAATCACCATTCTCGGCGCTGCGCCTGGCCCAGCTGGCGCTGGAAGCCGGCGTGCCGGAAGGGGTGCTGAACGTGGTGCCGGGCCTGGGCGAGCAGGCCGGGCAGGCGCTGGGCCTGCACCCGGATGTGGACTGCCTGGTGTTCACCGGTTCCACCCAGGTGGGCAAGTACTTCATGCAGTACTCGGCGCAGTCCAACCTCAAGCAGGTGTGGCTGGAGTGCGGCGGCAAGAGCCCCAACCTGGTGTTCGAAAACTGCCAGGACCTGGACCTGGCGGCGGAAAAGGCCGCATTCGGTATTTTCTTCAACCAGGGCGAGGTGTGTTCGGCCAACTCACGGCTGTACGTGCAGCGCTCCATCCATGACGAATTTGTCGAGCGCCTGCAAGCCAAAGCCCGCCAGTGGTTGCCCGGCAACCCGCTGGACCCGGCGAGCCGTGCTGGTGCCATTGTCGATGCCGAACAAACCGGCCGCATCGAAGCCGCCATTGCGCGCGCCGGGCAAGAGGGCGCACGGTTGGTGTGTGGCGGTCGGCGCCTGAGCATCGAAGGCTCTGACAACTACATCGAGCCGACCATTTTTGCTGGTGTGGATGCCCGCATCAGCCTGGCGCAGGAGGAAGTGTTCGGGCCAGTGCTGGCAGTCAGCGCCTTCGACACGGAAGAAGAAGCGGTGCGCCTGGCCAACGACAGCATCTATGGGCTGGCGGCATCGGTGTGGAGCGATGACTTCAACCAGGTGCACCGGGTAGCGAGGGCGTTGAAAGCCGGCACCGTGTCGGTGAACACGGTCGATGCGCTGGATGTGACGGTGCCCTTCGGCGGTGGCAAGCAGTCGGGGTTCGGGCGCGACCTGTCGCTGCATTCGTTCGACAAGTATTCGCAGCTAAAGACTACCTGGTACCAGTTGCGCGGCTGAGGTTCGCAGAGCACCCGGCATTGCCGAACGGGTGATGGCGATTGCCGACAACTTCGAGCGCAGGAATGCCTGCCACCTGATGCAAGCATCGGGCGACAAAAAATCAGATCAGGCTGACAGTTATGTCCGCCGCAGCAGTTTCAGCGCCTGTGAGATCGAGCGCCGCCCGCGCGGCGCTCGATCTTGCAAACGCTGCAAACCTTTCGGCGTACCTCACTCGTACCCTTGCACCCCGGCAATGTGCCGTCCGGCCACATAACCAAAGGTAAGCGCCGGGCCCAGGTTGATGCCACCCGACGGGTACCAGCCACCAAACACGCTGGCCATGTCTGTACCCGCCGCATACAGCCCCGGGATCGGCTGCCCGGCCTCATCCAGCACGCGGGCACTGCCATCGGTGCGCAGCCCGGCAAAGGTGCCAAAGCAGCCAGGCTTCACCTTCACCGCATAGAACGGACCATGCTCGATGGGCGCTACACAAGGGTTGGGCCCTTTGTACAGCGGGTCGCCCTGTTTGCGGTTGAACGGTGTAGAGCCACGGCCAAATGCCGGGTCCTGGCCTTTGCGGGCATGGGTGTTGAAGTCATCCACCGTGGCGCGTAACCCGGACGGGTCGATGCCACAGGCCTGGGCAAGTTGTTCCAGCGTGGCGCCACGTTTGAGGTAGCCATTGCGCACATGCGGCCATACCGGCAGCGGTGCCGGGCGGGCATGGCCCAGGCCATAGCGGCGCAAGAAGCGATGGTCGCAGACCAGCCATGAGCACACTTCCTCATCCGGCGGCACCGCTGCGACCATGGCAGACACATAGTCGTAATAGCCATGCGCTTCATTGACAAAACGCTTGCCGTTGGCCAACACGCCTATGATGCCGGGCTTGCCGCGCTCGATGATGTGCGGGAAGTGGCCGACGCTGCCATCGCGGTGCGGCACTTGCGAAACCGGTGCCCAGGCCACAGGCGATTTGAGGTCGGTGGCGACCACGCCACCGGCCGACTCACCCAGGCGCAGCCCGTCACCGGAACAACCCTGTGGCGGCAGGGCGAGGTTGTCGTAGCCGCTGGCATCACGCGGGAAAAGCTGCCGGCGCCGGACGTTGTCGTTGGGGAAGCCACCTGCCGCGAGTACCACGGCCCTGGCCCGGATCTGCCGATCACCTTTCGGTGTGATCACCAGCACCCCTCGCACCTGGCCATCTTCGACCAGCAGGCGTTTGGCCGGCGCCGATTCCTGCAGGTGCACGCCCAGGTCTTGTGCCGACTTGGCCAGGCGCGCCACCAGCGCCACACCATTGACCAGGTGCATCGCCCGGCCATACCGGGCCAGGTGATACAGGTGCCGGCCAAAACGTTTGCACACGTGCAGCAAGGCCTTGGGCGACCGGGTCATGTTGAGGAAGGCGGCAAGGTCGGCGCCGGCCATGATCGGCATGCCCATGAACGAGGTTTCGCGAAGGGTCTTGCGCAGGCGTGGCAGCAAGGCGCCAACCTGGCGGGCATCGTACGGCGCAGCGATCACCTGGTGCCCGCCCTGGGCGGCACCTGGCGTGTCGCCATGCATGTCCGGAATACCGTTGCCGTCGGCAAACTGCAGGGCTGTGTGCTTCTCGAAGAACGCCACCATATGCGGGCAGGCCTCGAGGAAGGCATCCACGCGCTCGGCGTTGTAATACGCCCCCAGCTCATTGCGCAGGTAGGTGCGTGGCTGCTCGATGTCTTCCACAATGCCCGCCCGCTGTGCCAAGGGGTTGCGTGGCACCCATGCCCAGCCGCCAGACCAGGCGGTGGCACCGCCAAACACGGGCTCCTTCTCTAGCACAATCACCTTCTGCCCATGCCACGCAGCCGTCACGGCCGCAGCCAGCCCGGCGGCGCCGGAGCCTATGACCAGTACATCGTATTCGGTATCAAGAGCAGCAGAAGGCATTGCGGCGTTCCTGTTTTGTTATTAGAACAAGGTTCCATATTTTTGTCCGCAGCGCCTGTGCCTGCAAGGGCATAGCCGCTTGGTAAGGCAACTACTGGGCGATAACCGGACATTTCACCGCGTCCTGGCTGCGCCCTCTACCGCTGATGTGGAATCATCTTCTAGAATCCGCAAAAAATTCAGGGACCTGTGTCATGGCTGGTAGTCAGATCGAACGCGCCTTCAGTCTTGTAGAAAGCCTTACCGGTGAACCTCAGGGGCTGCCATTGCAAACCCTGGCCGAGCGCCTGGACATTCCCAAGAGCGCAGCCCACCGCATGCTCACCGAGCTGGTGCGGCTGGGCTATGTGCGGCAGAACCGCGACAACAGCCGCTACCAGTTAACGGCAAAGCTGGTGGCGCTTGGGTTTCGTTATCTGTCCAGCAACGGCGCCGACATCATCCAGCCGATTCTCGACCGCCTGGCCCAGGACAGCGGTGAGCTGGTGCGCCTTGGGGTGATCGACGGTGCCCGGCAGACCTGGATCGCCAAGTCCCAAGGCGCCCGCTCCGGGCTGCGCTACGACCCGGACATGGGCCGCGATGCGCCGCTGTTCTACACCGCCTCCGGGCACGCCTGGCTGGCCAGCCTGGACGATGAGCAGGCGCTGCAGATGGTGTTGCGCCAGGGCATTGCCGACCCTTCACAGTTCGGCCCGAACGCGCCACGCTCCACCGACGCGCTGCTCGCCTACCTGCACCGTGCCCGGGAGCTGGGATATGCCTGGGTGGAGGAAACCTCGGCCGTCGGGACCTCGGCCTTGGCGGCGGTGGTGCGTCGCCCGCAAACTGACGAGGTGATCGGCGTATTAAGCATTGCCGGCCCCAGCGCACGGATGGCGCAAAGCCGCCTGGCAGAACTGGCGCCTCTGTTGCTGGCGGCGGCGCAAGAGCTGTCCGCTGCTAGCCGGGCAAGCGAATTATTCGCCTGAAGGCACATTACTGGTCGATTACCGCACAGTCTGTTCTGCCGGTTCTTTTGAAAAACTGAACATGGTTCTAAATTGTCGAGTACTGATTCTGGAATCTGGTTTCAGAATCAGCACAACAACAATCACAAGAGGACAGGCTGTTGAACGCACCCCTTCGTATTGCCCTGATCGGCGCCGGCATCATGGGCCGCCAGCACTACCAGCACTTGCGTAATGTGCCGCAAGCCCAACTGTGTGCGATAGCCGACCCCGGTCCGCAGGCCGAAGTTTTTGCCGCCGAATGGGGTGTGCCCTGTTTTGCCGACCACCGACAGATGCTGGAGCGTGTGCGCCCCGAGGCAGTGATCGTTGCCAACCCGAACAACCTGCATGTGGCGACCGCGCTGGATTGCATCGAGGCTGGCGTGCCAGTGCTGGTCGAGAAACCGGTGGGTGTGCACCTGGATGAAGTCCGTGCGTTGGTAGAGGCATCGCGCAGCCGGGGTGTACCGGTGCTGGTTGGCCATCACCGGCGGCACAATCCACTGATCACCAAGGCGCACCAGGTGATTGCCGACGGCAAGCTGGGCCGGCTGATCAACGTTACCGCACTGTGG
The DNA here is from genome assembly GCF_017875165.1 of Pseudomonas sp. PvP089. NCBI lineage: Bacteria > Pseudomonadati > Pseudomonadota > Gammaproteobacteria > Pseudomonadales > Pseudomonadaceae > Pseudomonas > Pseudomonas sp. PvP089. Next base: position 4,031,991 of record NZ_JAGGME010000001.1, on the reverse strand, counting down.
CAGCTGCAAAAACCTGACAGCTACTTCGACACCCCATGGCGTCGCGAGCCGGGGGCTGGCTTCTTGCTGACCAACCTGATCCATGACCTCGACCTGCTGCGCCATCTGTGCGGCGAGGTGGTGCAGGTGCAGGCATTCACCCGTAACGACGTACGCGGTTTTGCCAACGAAGACAGCGCGGCGGTGCTTTTGCAGTTCGCCAACGGTGCGCTGGGCAGCCTCACCGGCTCCGATGCGGTAGCCGCGCCCTGGAGCTGGGAGCTGGACTCTGGCGAAAGCCCGATGTACCCGCGCCAGGATGGCCAGCCATGCTACCTGCTGGCCGGCACCCAAGGGGCGCTCAGCATCCCCCAGCTCAAGCGCTGGCACTACGCCGAGGCGGGGGCGGGCTGGCACACGCCGCTGCTGCAGAGCGAAGAAACCATTCCTGACGGCGAGGCGTTGACCCTTCAGTTACAGCATTTCGTGCGGGTAGCCCGGGGTGAGCAGGCGCCGCTGATCGACGCTGCCGACGGTGGCCGTACCCTGGCGCTGATCGAAGCGATTCGGCAGGCGGCGGAAAGCGGCCGGGCCTGTGCCCCCGAGCAAATCGCCTAAGCCGACGTTGACTAATTTTCTGGTGACCAACAATGACTGATCGAATTTTCTCCCTCGCTGCCCTGACGGTGCTCGAACTGTCCCCGCCGGACATGGTCGAGGCAGCTGCCCGCGCCGGTTACAGCCACGTTGGCCTTCGCCTGGTGCCGGCCACCGAACAGGAGCAGCATTTCCCGCTGGTGGCCGACGCCGACCTGCGCCGGCACACCCAGGCGCGCCTGCGCGACACCGGTATCAAGGTGCTCGACCTGGAGATACTGCGCCTGAAGCCCGAAACCTGCGTGGCCGATTTCGAGCCTATTCTGGCGGTAGGCGCCGAGCTGGGTGGCACAGAGCTGCTGGTGGCTGGCAACGACCCGGATGAAGCCCGTCTGACCGAGCGCTTTGCCGCGTTGTGTGACCTGGCAGCGGGGTATGGCATTTACCCGCATCTGGAGTTCATGCCCTGGACTGATGTGCGCGACCTGAGCCAGGCCATGCGGGTGGTGGCCAACGCCGACCGCAGCAATGGCTGCGTACTGGTGGATGCCTTCCACTTCAATCGCTCCCGGTCTTCGCTGGACGACCTGGCACAACTGGCGCCGCAGCGCATGCGCTACGCCCAGCTGTGCGACGTCGCCGGCCCGGTACCGGCCGACATGGACGAAATCCTGCGCCAGGCGCGTAACGAGCGGCGCTTCCCTGGTGACGGCGATGCCGACCTGGTCAGCTTGTTGCGCGGCTTGCCGCCAACCGTGCCGCTAAGCCTGGAAATCCCCACTCGGCAGTTGCTTGAGCAGGGCATCAGCGGCGAACAGCGCGCGCGTATGGCGCTGGAGAAAGCCATGGCGGTATTGGCCACAGCCTGATTCGACCGGCAATGTGGCTTTGCGGGAGCAACCGTCTTGCTCACACGATGAAGTTTGCACGATCACAGGGGGACCGGGCTTACCCGCGAACACCGGCGGAGCCGGTGCCATTCACCGTGTTGGATTCTTCGCGGGTAATCGCGCAGGCTTCAGGCTTATGCAGTACCTGTGGTGACAACTGTATTGCGCAACACCCGAGAGCTAGCGCGATCACTGTGGGAGCGGGCTTGCCCCGCGAACTCCGGCGGAGCCGGTGCCATTCACCGTGTTGGATTCTTCGCGGGCACGCCCGCTTCCACAGGTACCGAGCAGGCTTCAGGCTTATGCAGTACCTGTGGTGACAACTGTCTTGCACAACACCCGAGAGCTAGCGCGATCACTGTGGGAGCGGGCTTGCCCTGCGAACACCGGCAAAGCCGGTGCCATCCACCGCGCTGGATTCTTCGCGGGCACGCCCGCTCCCACAGGTAATCGCGCAGGCTTCAGGCATATGCAGTACTTGTGGTGACAACTGTCTTGCACAACACCTGAGAGCTAGCGTGATCATTGTGGGAGCGGGCTTGCCCCGCGAAAACCGGCGGAGCCGGTGCCATTCACCGTGTTGGATTCTTCGCGGGCACGCCCGCTTCCACAGGTACCGAGCAGGCTTCAGGCTTATGCAGTACCTGTGGTGACAACTGTCTTGCACAACACCCGAGAGCTAGCGCGGTCACTGTGGGAGCGGGCTTGCCCCGCGAACACCGGCGGAGCCGGTGCCATTCTCCGTGTGATCACCGAAAAAAAAGGGCCCGCAAGGGCCCCGTAGAGGTAAGTGGCTAGCGCCCTCAGGCGCTCTCGACCTTGCGTGGTGCCATGAAGTACATCCACACCAGCGCCAGGAAATACATGGCCGGGATCATCGTGAACAACACGGCATAGTTGTTGTTGGTGGCGGTCAGCACGCTGCCGACGATCTGCGTCATGAACATCCCGCCAATCGCCGCGCACATGCTGCCGAAGCCGAATACCGTGCTCACCAGGTGCTTGGGTGTGTAGTCCATCACCAAGCTCCAGATATTCGCTGTCCACGCCTGATGCGCGCCTACCGCCAGCGAGATGGCCGCCACGGCGACCCACAGGCCACTGGCGTTGGCGGCAAAGACGACGCTGACCATGGTGCAGGCAAAGATCAGCATCGACACCAGTCGCGCGGTGGTGGCCCGCACGCCTCGGCCAATCAGCCAGGACGACAGGATGCCGCCACCGATGCTGCCGAAGTCCGCCGTCAGCCAGATGATGATCAGCGGGATGCCCATCTGGGTCACGTTGATGCCCAGGCTGTATTGCTGGTTGAGAAACGGCGGCAGCCAGTACAGGTAGAACCAGAACACCGGCGCCGTAATCGCATAGGCCACCGCAAAAGCCCAGGTGCCGCGCAGGCGCAGAATACGGCTGAACGGCACGCGGGTCGGCTCTGGCTCGTCATCCTGCTGGATGTACTGCACCTCGCTGGGGCGCACGCTGGGATGGTCTTCAGGGTTGTAGTACTTCAACACCCACAGCACCACCCACACCAGGCCCAGGCAGCCCATGGCGATAAACGCGGCCTGCCAGCCCCACACGGCGAGGATCAGCGGCAGCAGGGCCGGCGTGACCATGGCGCCGACGTTGGTGCCGGCGTTGAACAGGCCGGTAGCGATCGCCCGCTCACCCGCCGGGAACCACAACCGCACGGTCTTCACGCAGGCCGGGTAGTTGGCGGCCTCGGTCAGGCCCAGGATGAACCGGCAGACCATGAAGCCGGCTGCTGAAGTGGCCAGGCCATGGGCGCCGGTGGCCAGGCTCCACAGCAGCACGGCGAAGAAGAAGGCGCGTTTTACGCCAACCTTGTCGATCAGCCGGCCCTGCAGCAGAAAGCCGATGGCATAGCCAACCTGGAACCAGAAGTTGATGTTGGCGTAGTCCATCGCCGTCCAGCTCATCTCCTTGGCCAGCACGGGCTGCATGATGCCAAGGGCGGCGCGGTCGATGTAGTTCAGGGTGGTGGCGAAGAACACCAGGGCGAGCATGCCCCAGCGGGTCTTGCCGACGCCGAAGGCGCCGCGAAGCTTGTCGCCAATCGAACCCTGGTGCATCCGGGGCGCGGCGGGGGTGGTCTTGGTGTGGTTCATAAACTGCTCGTTTCTTGAAATTGTATTCAGCTGCGGTGCTACGGTACGTGACCAAGTCCCAGGCAGGGGGGCACGCAAGGCCGGTGCATGGTGAGCAGTGAAGGCGGCAGCGTCAATTCAAGAGACGGGCTACTGTTCGGTTACCGAACGGTTGCGTTGGCTTGCGGGCGCGGCAGGGATTCACGCCAATAAAGGGTAGAAGGCTTTCAACCTGGTTGCCTGATGGGGCGCAGGTCCAGAAGGGAAGGACAGGCTGTGGTGGTCGTGCCTGGCAGGGTCAGGGGGGCTACTGGTCAGATTTGGGCGTGTACACAGACCATGCAGTTGCCCAGCTTTCGACCTCCTCCCGGCCGTACTGCTGAATCCACAACCGCACGGTTTTGTGCAGGGTGCTCTTTGCTTCAACTTCCTGCCCTGTGTGTGGGTTTATATAGTATTTGCTTTGCCGGGCTCTATAAAGTCGGGGCGGTGCGACAGGACGGCATTGCTGATAGACCTCGTCAATGTTGGTCGTGCATTCGCTCTCGATGATGGCCAGGACATGGGACAGATTGAATTGATATTCGGCAAGCAGCATGTGAAGTTTGCTTTCAAATTCGAAGTCACGGATGAGGTTGGGGTCGATTTTAATGAAGGAAAGTTCGGGCTTTGCCGTAAGCAGTCGTTCGAGGGCACGGAATTCGGCGAGGCGGGACATGGCTTATCTCCATCGGGCGATGAGATAAGTGTTAGTGGTTGTCGGGCGTAAATGCAAGCGGTGAAATAATTTGATGGATTTTTCTTGATAACCCATGGGGCTGTGTTGAGCGTGGGCTGTTTAGTTCTAAGTGCCCTGTGTAAGAATATTCCCACGCTGGAGGCTATTATAATATCATCAATTACCATGGGGTACTGTGCCTGTGAGCGCATCCTCGTTATTTGGACCGAAGAACGGCCCAATCAATTGATTGACCGGCTTCAAAACCGAGGGAGAGGTTTGGTTTTAACGCTGGGGTTTACCGCATTCGGCTCAGTGCCGGTATTTGCTTTCAATCAATGAGCCAACCCTGGTCCCCCTCGATCAGAGCCCCTCCGTGGCTGGTAGTGTCTCCCTCCCTCGCTGCGGGTTGGCCCTCGATAATCGTGCATGCAGCGCCGGTTTCGATGACTGCGCCACAACTGATGCGGTCGCCCACGCGTGCGACGGCCCTGCCATCCACGAATGTTGCGCTTGCGCCGGTTTCCACAGTGCCTTCGCCATGGAGCGGGCAGCTATGGCGATGGCCTACCAGTACGATGGGTTTCATTTGCGCTTCCTTTTGCGGAGTTGAACGGGGGGTTCTTCGAAGGCTGCTGGGGGCGGTGGTGCTGCTCGGACGTTGAAAAGTTTGCAGATGAAGTACCAGCAGATGGCAACGGTGAGGTTGTAGGGGAACAGCACGGCCCAGAACGGCAGTTGCCAGTTCTTTTTGCCCTGCATTTCACCGGGCTCGCCGGTTCGCCAGGGGGCGTAGTGTTGCCAGGCTTCTGCCGGCGTCAGGCAGATGGCGTGCAGCGGTTTGTACCACCAGTTGGGTTCGCCGGGTGGGGGGAGTTTGTCCGGGCCGTGGGCCATGAAGTGTCGGAGGTATTCCCAGACTTCAGCGACGTGCTTTACGCCGGGTTCGGTGGGTTCGTTGCTGTCGATCCAGAGGCAGTCTTTTTGGTGGAGACTGCCATCCGCTCGGCGAGGGGCGAAGGCGAGGGCATAGCTGGTGCTGAAGGATGAGCCGCCGTATTCGGTGCGTTTGAATATGCCCCCTCCGGTATTGCTCCACTCGAAGACTAATACTTTGCTCAAGCGTTGGTAGTAGATTTTTTGGGTTGAGCGGTTGAGGCAAAAGTTTGATAGGTTTTTTATAAAATAGATACGATAAATTAGAAATGGAACGAAAGGAAATGGAGAGATTAAGAACAAAAGCATTAATGCAGCATTTTTATTGTAGAGGTCTAAGGTGATTGGGAGGATTTGAGGGTAAAATCCGATGAGTGATATGACTGTTATTGCGCAGTACAGTTTTCCCATGAATACGGAGTCTGTTACCCATGGGTTTCGCAGGCATAAGATATTTTCGGATGCGTTTGCCAGCTGTCCCCCAATTGCAGGTTTGTGTCCAGAGTCTGACGTTGAATTGAATATCCAGGTGGTTGCCATAATTAACGCTTCAGATGAAAGACTGATTGGGTCTCATTATCTTCGTCCAAACCTTGATTGGCGCTGTAAGATAAATGCAGTGAGACATGACTTTGGTTGGCCAGTGTGTTCTCGAAATGAAGAACCAAACCACCACCTACGATATGGCCGGTCGGGGCGGCTGGGAATACGTGCATTCCTTGGTCGTCATGTAGGGTGCTCAAACTTCCTGACCATTCGCTTACCCCAGGCACAAAGCCAGGCAGCAGCACGGTGAACTCAACGGTGGGTTGAGGTGTGGCCACTTCGTTATGGGTGATGGCAGTCCAGTTGGGCGGAGACCAGTGGTCATTCCGATGCCATTTAGTGTCGACTTTAGTTATACCAAGTGACAGGGCCTGCTCGGCGGATAGTAGTTTTGGTCCGTAATGCTCGTTGTGCCAAGCTTTGACTTCAGTTTGTAGCGACACGAAAGCAGGAAGTTTCTGCTCATAGTCCAAGGTAATGTCAGGGTGCACTTCCCCATCATTGATTCGATTACCGAAGACGCTGCGTGCTGCCCACAACTCAATAGGGCTGTGCAGGTGCTCATGGGCCTTGGCGTGTAGGTAAAGGCCTCCAGCAATGATGGCCACGCCTACTAGAACAAGAGCCGCTGCCGCCCATCCGGCAAATGGCACAACTGATGTCACGCCAGCAACGGCCAGTCCTGCTTCAAGGGCGACAGCGGAACCAATAGCCATGGTGAATCCACCAGCCATCGTGTAACTGGCTGCAGTTAGGTTACCGTTGTTATGCTGTCGCAGCGCCTTAGCACTGTCCGCGAAAAAACTAAATGCTATTGCCGGATAACCAGCCAAACGCGCAAACAGATTACTGCTTAGAAATTTGATGATTCCATTGCCAAATCCCATCCCTGGTGCAGTCGAACTTAACCTAAGCATTACAGCCTTCTGCGTTGCCCGCACGCTGACCATCGTCGCCGCCGCTGCACCGATCACCCCAAAAATCGATGAAGCAAAGCCCAAGGTGTATTCCGGTGCATCGTTCTTTTGCAGGCTGTTATAGGCCGTCTTCAGCGATAAGATGTTGAACCACAGCATCCCCGCGTTCAAACCACCCCCACCGCCCGAGGTGAGCAACCCGAGAAAGTTGGGCTTCACTCGCGCAGTGGTGGTCAGTTCTATCGATATTGTCCGGCTACCCGAGATGCGCAGTTGTTTCATTTCCTCAACCTGCGCCATGCCGCTCTTCAAATACTTCTGTGCCTCCTGGCTGAATGGATTTTCCGTGATGGCCTGTTCGCTGATTCGATAGCGCGCTGCCAACAGCCCCAACGCCTTCTCGGCATTCGCCTCCCGCGCCGCCAACAGCACCTGCTGACGCAGGCCATGACTGGCATCCCAGCGGGTTTGCCCGCGCAGGCGCTTGAGCACTACGGTATTGACCGCCTGGGCGGTAAGGTCGGTGATGTCGGCCATGGCCGGGAAGCGACCCACCAATCCTTCGATCACGTTGTCGCTGGCACCGAACAAAGAGCCGGTCGAATCCGCCTTGTCCTTGAACGGATTGAACGGCGCCAAGGCGGTGTAAAGCGGGCTGTCGTGCTGGTCCAACCATTGCTCCAGGCGTTTGAAGCGTCGGTCATGCTCTTCGGTGCCGGGTGTCGGTTGGCCCATCGGGTGAATCAGCAAAGCCAGCGAGATTTCCAGGCCGCGGGCGGAGGTGCGCTCGTCGCGGTCGTAACACGCCAGGGCGGCGGCCAGGCTGTGGGGGTTGTCGATATGTTGCGATTCGGCAGTGGCCAGCCAGGCGTCATGATCATTGCTGGCTTGCAACGCCAGGTTGCGCAGGACTGCCATACGCCGTTCGAGCTCGTCGCGTTCGGCAAGTAAACGCCGGTATTTGGCGATATCGATGCGCTTTGCCAGGCGCGCGCCGTTGGGGGAGTAATCCTCATGGGTGAGGGCCTGGAAATGTGACTCGGCCGCAGACAGCGCAGGGCCACGCCGCTCCGTGCCCAGCCTGAACGCGGCCAGTTCCGGTGAAGGCGCATCGGCCGGGTACATGCTTTCCAGCGTCTTGTTCAGCAGCATGCCCACCAGGTTGCGATGGTGAAAATCGCGGCTGTGCACGCTCAGTTGCTCGGCATCCAGGCGGTAGCACGCCGGCACGGGTTCCTGCTCGGGAGGTTGCGCGGGTTTTGTGTGTGCCAGTTGTTCGGCGGGCATCAGGTCGCGCATTTGATGCTGGTAGGCCGAGACCGACAGGCTCAGGTCCAGGGCCATGCCTTCGGCGTCGGCGAGTGCTACTACCACCGGTACCTTCGGTTGGGTCCAGGGGTAGTGACGTGCCACGGCGACCAGGTTGCCGATAGGCAAGGTTTCGGTGATCGGGTCGCTGCTCCAGGTCAGCGGCATGCGCCGTTCGGTTGGCTTGAAGTCTTCGACCCAGGTTTGCAGGGCACTGACCGGCAACACATGGGGCTGGGTGGATGGCGCCTGGCTGCCGGCGATCAGTTCGGCCATGTCCAGCTGGCGCATATGCCGTTTGCGCAGGGCTGATGAACCGGTGATGCGGGCGGTCACGGCGTTGGTCCACAGGTGGGGGCTGTAGCCGATCCACACTTGCCTGGCGGTATCGGGGCAGGTATCGGCCCACACCCAGCCCATGCTGCGGCTGGAGAGATAGCGATCACGCAGGTGGTAGTTTTCCAGCCCTTTGTAACTCAGTTCCTTGTAAAGACCCGCGCCAACGTACTCATGGATGACCAGCTTTTCGCCCTTCGGACCTTTCATGAACACGTAGACATAACCCGGGCGCAAAGCGCGCAGGGTGTAGGCAGAGTGTTGCAGCGGGGGGAAGCTTTGTTCCAAATTGAAACCCGCACTGGCATAGCGGCAGGCGGGCGTGTCGCCGGTGCGTGGCACGATGGCATAGCGCACCGGCAGGATCGGCACGCGAGCGCTGCAGGCAGGGCCGGAGGTGGCGCTGCTGACGGAGGCGTCGGTCATCTCCGCTTCCTTTGGGTCGAATGCGCTGGGGCGTCCTCAAATGCTTCTGGTGGCGGTGGTGCTGCTCGGACGTTGAAAAGTTTGCAGATGAAGTACCAGCAGATGGCAACGGTGAGGTTGTAGGGGAACAGCACGGCCCAGAACGGCAGTTGCCAGTTCTTTTTGCCCTGCATTTCACCGGGCTCGCCTGTTCGCCAGGGCGCGTAGTGTTGCCAGGCATCTGCCGGCGTCAGGCAGATGGCGTGCAGCGGTTTGTGCCACCAGTTGGGTTCGCCGGGCGGGGGCAGATTGTCCGGGCCGTGATCCATGAAATGGCGAAGGTATTCCCAGACTTCAGCGACGTGTTTGACGCCGGGTTCGGTGGGTTCGTTGCTGTCGACCCAGAGACAGTCTTTTTGGTGGAGGCTGCCATCCTCCCGGCGAGGGGCGAATGCGAGGGCGTAACCGGTGCTGAATGATGAACCGCCGTATTCGGTACGCTTGAAAATACCACCTCCGGTGTTGCTCCACTCAAAGACTAATACCTTGCTCAAGCGTCGGTAGTAGATTTTTTGAGTTGAGCGATTGAGGCAGAAACTTGATAAGTGTTTAATGAAATATATTCGGTAAATTAGAAATGGAAGGAAAATGAAAGGGCCTGTTGCCGTTCCAATGAGCAAAATTGGGCTGAAAGTGTATGGTTCCCAAGCTTCGTTGGATAGCAAGTCAGGGTAGAGGAAAATTATCAATACTATTATCAATGCGCAGTACAGTTTTCCCATGAATACGGAATCTGTTACCCATGGGTTTCGCAGGCATAAAGTGTCTCCGTATAAGCTTAGAAGCTGCCCGCCAATGGCCGGCTTAGTTCGGGAGTCTGAGGTTGGGCTAAATATCCAGGTGGTTGTCATGATCAGCGCTCCAGACGAAAAATTGTATGGGTCTCATTGTCTTCGTCTAACCCTTGATTGGCGCTGTAAGCGAGATGCAGTGAGATGTTATTTTGGTTGGCTAGCGTGTTCTCGAAATGCAGAACCAAACCAGCACCTACGATGTGGCCGGTCGGGGCGATTGGGAATACGTCCATTCCTTGAACGTCACGGAGAGTGCTCAAGCTTCCTGACCACTCGCTTATCCCGAGTACAAAGCCAGGCAGCAGCACCGCGAACTCAACGGTTGGTTGAGGTGTGGGTACTTCGTTATGGGTGATGGCAATCCAGTTGGGCGGAGACCAGTGATCGTTCCGATGCCATTTAGTGTCAACTTTAGTTATGCCGAGTGACAGGGCCTGTTCGGCCGTTAGTAGTTTTGGTCCGTAATGCTCGTTGTGCCAGGCTTTGATTTCAGTTTGTAGCGAGGCGAAGGCAGGAAGTTTATTTTCAAAATCCAAGGTGATGCCAGGGTGCGACTCTCCATCATTAATACGATTGCCGAAGACGGTGCGTGCTGCCCACAGCTCAATTGGGCTATGAAGGTGCTCATGTGCCTTTGCGTGTAGATAGAGGCCTCCTGCAACGATGGCTACGCCTACGAGGACAAGGGCAGCTGCGGCCCATCCGGCAAACGGCACAACCGATGTAGCACCCGCAACGGCAAGTCCGGCTTCAAGGACGACAGCAGAACCAATAGCCATAGTTAAGCCACCAGTCATCGTGTATCCGGCAGCTGCCAGATTGCCGTTCGCTCTCTGGCGCCTCATCTTGGCGAAGTCAGAAGACAGGCTAAATGCTATCGCTGGGTAACCTGCTAAACGCGCAAATAGATTGCTACTCAAGAACTTGACAATCCCGTTACCAAAGGCCATGCCTGGTGCGGTCGGACTCAATCTCAACATCACGGCCTTCTGCGTTGCTCGCACGCTGACCATCGTCGCCGCCGCTGCACCGATCACCCCAAAAATCGATGAAGCAAAGCCCAAGGTGTATTCCGGTGCATCGTTCTTCTGCAGGCTGTTATAGGCCGTCTTCAGCGATAAGATGTTGAACCACAGCATCCCCGCATTCAAACCACCCCCGCCGCCCGAGGTGAGCAACCCGAGAAAGTTGGGCTTCACTCGCGCAGTGGTGGTCAGTTCTATCGATATTGTCCGGCTACCCGAGATCCGCAGTTGTTTCATTTCCTCAACCTGCGCCATGCCGCTCTTCAAATACTTCTGTGCCTCCTGGCTGAATGGATTTTCCGTGATGGCCTGCTCGGTGATCCGGTAGCGCGCCGCCAACAGCCCCAACGCCTTCTCGGCATTCGCCTCCCGCGCCGCCAACAGCACCTGCTGACGCAGGCCATGACTGGCATCCCAGCGGGTTTGCCCGCGCAGGCGCTTGAGCACTACGGTATTGACCGCCTGGGCGGTAAGGTCGGTGATGTCGGCCATGGCCGGGAAGCGACCCACCAATCCTTCGATCACGTTGTCGCTGGCACCGAACAAAGAGCCGGTCGAATCCGCTTTGTCCTTGAACGGATTGAACGGCGCCAAGGCGGTGTAAAGCGGGCTGTCGTGCTGGTCCAACCATTGCTCCAGGCGTTTGAAGCGTCGGTCATGCTCTTCGGTGCCGGGTGTCGGTTGGCCCATCGGGTGAATCAGCAAAGCCAGCGAGATTTCCAGGCCGCGGGCGGAGGTGCGTTCGTCGCGGTCGTAACACGCCAGGGCGGCTGCCAGGCTGTGGGGGTTGTCGATATGTTGCGATTCGGCAGTGGCCAGCCAGGCGTCATGATCATTGCTGGCTTGCAACGCCAGGTTGCGCAGGGCTGCAATACGCCGTTCCAGCTCATCGCGTTCGGCAAGGAAACGCCGGTATTTGGCGATATCGATGCGCTTTGCCAGGCGCGCGCCGTTGGGGGAGTAATCCTCATGGGTGAGGGCCTGGAAATGTGACTCGGCCGCAGACAGCGCAGGGCCACGCCGCTCCGTGCCCAGCCTGAACGCGGCCAGTTCCGGTGAAGGCGCATCGGCCGGGTACATGCTTTCCAGCGTCTTGTTCAGCAGCATGCCCACCAGGTTGCGATGGTGAAAATCGCGGCTGTGCACGCTCAGTTGCTCGGCATCCAGGCGGTAGCACGCCGGCACGGGTTCCTGCTCGGGAGGTTGCGCGGGTTTTGTGTGTGCCAGTTGCTCGGCGGGCATCAGGTCGCGCATTTGATGCTGGTAGGCCGAGACCGACAGGCTCAGGTCCAGGGCCATGCCTTCGGCGTCGGCGAGTGCTATCACCACCGGTACCTTCGGTTGGGTCCAAGGGTAGTGACGCGCCACGGCGACCAAGTTGCCGATAGGCAAGGTTTCGGTGATCGGGTCGCTGCTCCAGGTCAGCGGCATGCGCCGTTCGGTTGGCTTGAAGTCTTCGACCCAGGTTTGCAGGGCACTGACCGGCAACACATGGGGCTGGGTGGATGGCGCCTGGCTGCTGGCGATCAGTTCGGCCATGTCCAGCTGGCGCATATGCCGTTTGCGCAGGGCTGATGAACCGGTGATGCGGGCGGTCACGGCGTTGGTCCACAGGTGGGGGCTGTAGCCGATCCACACTTGCCTGGCGGTATCGGGGCAGGTATCGGCCCACACCCAGCCCATGCTCCGGCTGGAGAGATAGCGATCACGCAGGTGGTAGTTTTCCAGCCCTTTGTAACTCAGTTCTTTGTAAAGACCCGCGCCAACGTACTCATGGATGACCAGCTGTTCGCCCTTCGGACCTTTCATGAACACGTAGACATAACCCGGGCGCAAAGCGCGCAGGGTGTAGGCAGAGTGTTGCAGCGGGGGGAAGCTTTGTTCCAAATTGAAACCCGCACTGGCATAGCGGCAGGCGGGTGTGTCGCCGGTGCGTGGCACGATGGCATAGCGCACCGGCAGGATGGGGATGCGTGCGCTGCAGGCAGGGCCGGAGGTGGCACTGCTGACACTGGCGTCATTCATGGGTGGGTTCCTTGCTTTCGATCAGTGCATGCAGCTCGCGGAGGCGGCCTTGGGGTGACTCCTCAAGGTTGGTGTAGATCTTCCCCGCGTGGTCATCGGTCATGAGCCACCTGTGCCTGGCAACCAGCCTGATGAATTCCCCAGTGACTTCCTCATCGCCAAAGTTGAGGGCTTTCAGTTGCGGCAGCAGGCGTTCGATCCATTGCCGGATGTCGGCCAATGTGTGGGTGGCGTGTTGTGGCAGTGCTAACACCTCATGCGCCAACGTGAGCACGAAGTGCTCGTGCATGCCTGCTTGCAGCCGCTCAAGTTCAAGCTGGCGAAGGGGTAATGCAGGTTCCTGATAAGAGCGGGCAGTGGTCGGGCTGCGCTCGAGCTTTTTCCACGCGTGCACCGGCCCCCAGTTGATTCGCCAGGCCAGCGACGTCACAGGGCCAAGCCACGTAGCTGCATGGTCTTCATCCAGTGCATCCAGCCAGGCCGCAAGGTGGTCAGGTTTGAATTGGTAAGTGGCCAGCCCCTGGTCTGGAAGCGCGATCTGCACAAGGCTGGTGAAGTGGTCTGCCAACGGGGCAAGGCCGATCTCGGCATCCAGCGCGATGGCACCGCCAATGGGCATCCAGGTCGATATTGCATGGGCAAGCAGTTCGGGCGCTTCTGACACGTCTACCAGCAATGGTCCAAAGTCGTGACGGTCGTCCAGGGTGCTGCGCCTCCACAGCCAGGCGTGCTGGGTATTTCGGCTGATTTCATTGATGAGCTCGAGTACCGAAGGGGCATAGGCCGGGACCCGTTCGCCCTCTTGAGGTATTGGTCGGTAGGCCCAGTGCTCGAGCACGCGGGTCAACAGCAACATGAACCGAGCGTTATTTGCGAAGTGCTCGTCTGGCCGCGCATTTGAAATGGCTGTTTTCATTGGCCTGGCCCTCTGATGCAGCGGCAGTCGGGCAAAGTGCAGGTGCCATCGGGCCGGCGTCCGCACTGGCGCTCCAGGGGCTTCCCATTGACCGGCGCGCCGCTGATGGAAAAGAGGTTGCTTGCCCCATCTGCCGACTTGAGCATCTGGCCGGTGATGCGAATCGTCGGGCTGTCCAGTGTGATGCCGGTTTCATCGATTCGAATGGAGCCCCCAGGGCCTTGGATGACCACTGCTTCCGATGCTCGAAGTTCATAACGGCGAGTACGTCTGCGGATTTCCCCTCGGGCTTCAAGCTCGGCATGCCCTTCGACCTGCTGCTCAAGGTTGCCGCCAATGCGGGTGTGGTGATTGGCTGTGATCTGGTCGTGGCGGTGATTGCCGATGGTTTCCACACGATCCTTGGCGATCTTGATTGTGTGGTTTTGACCGATGTCGAGCGTGGCGTCATGCCCGATGGTGACGTGCTCATCGTTGCCAACCGTTTCATTACGGTCGTGGCCGATCAGGATTGATTCGTCGTTATTGACCTGTTCTTTGCGGTCATTGCCTACCTGCGTATTCTCATCGTGCCTGACCACATTGTTCTGGTCCTTCTGGGCATGAATGAACACTTCCTCCTGACCCAGTTCGTCCTCAAAGCGCAGCTCATTGAAGCCATCGCCCTTGTGGGTCTGGCTCTTGATGGTCATGCGGGTCTTGTGGCGGGGAAGGTCATACGGCGGCAGCTGGTTGCCGCAGTAGGTACGGCCGGTGATCATCGGCTGATCGGGGTCGCCATTGACGTAATGGATGATCACGTCCTGGCCGATGCGCGGGATGGCCATCGAGCCCCAGCTGCCGCCGGCCCAGCCCTGGGATACCCGAATCCAGCAGGAACTGAATTCGTTGTCCTGGCTTTCGCGGTCCCAGGGGAAGCTGACCTTGACCCGGCCCCATTCGTCGCAGTAGATCTCTTCACCGGGTGGCCCGACCACAGTGGCCATGTGCGGGCCGTCAACGCGTGGTTTGGGCAACGGTGCCGGGCGCCACTCGGTTCTGCCCGGCACCAGTACCGCCTTTTGCTCGTATCGTGTGCTCTGGTCAGCCCCGGCAGCTTCTTCCTGCAGGCTGGTGAACTGGCTGCCTTCGTGGCTGACTGTGCTCACTCGCCAGTGCACATTCAGGTCTTCGCGCGGGTGGCCGGTCAGGGTGAAGCTCAGGCCCGGTTGCAGGCGTATATCGTCGCCTTGCACCTCGGCAATGCGCACGTCGTGGCGCAAGGCGGTGATGCGGTTTTCGGTGAACGGCTTGCCAACGGCATCGCGTTTGTAGCGGCCTGGGTAGTCGAAGCACTCATAGTCGGCGGACTGGTGCTTCAGATAGGGGCCTGAGGCCCTGTGTTCCTGGCGGTAGGCGGGGTGGGTGAAGGTGTAGTCGCGTTGAACCTGCCGTGCGGGACGCACCTGTTCGCTGTAGCGCAAGCGCCGCAGGCAGGGTTGGGGCTGGTCGCCGCCTCTGTTGGCGTGGTACAGCACTGTGTAGGGTTTGGTTGATTCATCGCCATCGACAAACCCTTCATCGATGATCTTTGCTTTAGCTGCGTTGCACTCGATGTGTCCCAATGTCAGCAGTCGGTCGGTGATGATCAGCTTGTGATGCTTTTCAGTGTGCTCGAACCGATAGACCAAACCTTCTTCAGCAGCGATGCGCGCAAAAAAGTCGAGATCGGTTTCGCCGGCCTGTACGCAGAATTCCCGCGGGTGATAGTTGAAGCCAGTTCCGAAGTGATACTGGGTGATGCCTTGTCGTTTCAGCATCATTTCGAGAATTTGCGGCGCGGTCTTGTGCTGGAAGATGCGCCAGTTCGAGCGCAGTCTGGCGCGGGCCAGTTGCGGCTCGACCAATGCGTGATAGTAAGTGCGGTGGAAGCCGCTCTCGCCCTGGCTGAAACTGCTGACCAAGCCGTGCACGTAGCGGACGGGGCGTTCACCATCGCAGATGGTGAACAGCACGGGCTTGTCGAGCAGGTGGCCGAAGTCGACATCGTGTTCGAAGCTGATGAGTTTCAGGGTCAACTTGAACGGTTGGCTGAGTTCCTCCTTGAGCTCGAACGACACCACTTCGAATTCAGTTTTTCCGACCACGGGCTGGAAGCTGTATCGCAAATCAGATTGGGTAGGCATAAGCAGTCCTTGTCCGCCGTCTGAAGTATCAGAAGTCCGGGCAGGCAAGCCTGCCCGGCTCCGCAGCTAGATCACACAGCTGTTTCTTTGGGCTTGCGCCAGTCGTCTGCACCTGCGGTACTTGCCGTAATGTGCTCCCACTCAATGCCGCGGTAGGCCATCGAGACTTTGAAGAACTGGGTGAAGTCGCTGTTGTCCTTGTCCTGCACGTGTGGCATTTCGAGGTCGATATCGATGATCACAGCGTCGATCAGCTTGGTCGTAAAAAAGCGTTCCTGGGTGCCTTCAACCGAGGTCCGATACCAGCTGAGCTCGACATTGGGCAGCATTTCTCCGCTGGACAGCGCGCTGTAAAGCAGCGGTACCGCCTTGTTCAGGGCACAGGTGAAAATCAACGGCCCGTGTACCCGTTGGCCGGCCGGCTGCCCGCTTTGCGGATCTGTGGGCACGGTGATGCGGTGATTGACTTCCTGCACCAGGATCTGGTCTTCGTGACCTTCTACGTAGATGTTGCCGACTGAGTCGGCGGTGAAGGCGCCTTTGGTGATGTTGCCTTGGGTCTTGCCTTCGATGGCGATGTAAGCGGGTGTTGGCATGGCAGTTTCTCCTGCGTCCATGTGGATTGACACGCGCACAACAGTGGCGTGGCCATCGGAAACGATGGGCTTTTCAACAAGGCCGAAGCCTCATCAATTCGTTGATTTCTGTTGGCCTGGATAACCGCGGCTTACTGCTGCAAGATGCCGTTGAGCGACTCCAGTACCTCGGTGGTAATCAGGTGCAGGCGATAGCTGTAGATGCCGTAAGCGACCGCCATGGCGATGGCCGAGATCACCAAAGGACTCCACCAGGGCCACTGCCGGTTCATGCGGAAATTGCGTGGGGCCACGTTGGTGTAGGGGTCGCAGACTTCTTCTGGCGTGGGGCCGCGCAGTTCGCGGATGATTTCGTGCAGTTGGTGAATCAGTGCGTTGAGTGTTTCTTCGCCTTTTGGCGCGAGCGCATACTTGCCTTTCAGCCCAAGGCACAGGGCGTAGTACATGAACTCCAGTACGTCCTGATAACGCGTGGGCTCCTGCATCAGGCGGGTAATCACGGTGAAGATTTTTTCCCCGCCCCAGGTTTCGTCGTGGAAGATGCTCAGCAGTGGCTCCTGGCTCCAGCAACTGCTCTTGCCCCAGGATCGTTCCATGACGGCCTCGTCTATGAACAGGCACAGGCCGTAGGAATACGCCAGCAACTGAGCGGGCTCGTAACCGTGCTGGCGCATTTCTTCCTGAATATTGTCGATCTGGTTACGTACTTGCTGGTGCACATCCTTGATGTTTGGCAGTTCGTCCAGCGTGCGCAGGCGTATGACCAAGCCGAACAACGGTGACGCGGCATCCAGCATCAGGTTGGCGAAGCCGCCCCGCAGCTGAAATTCCGGGTCGGCGGGGTAGCCTTCCGAGGCGGGCTCTGGTTCAGGGGTTGCCGTGGATGCTTGCGCATTGGTTGCCGTGGCCTGGGCGCTGGATGCCGGCTTTTTAAGGGTTGGATCAAGCGGGCTGACTTCAGCGTTTTTGTCATCGATGGGCGTTTTATTGTCTTCTCCCATTTCACTCACTCCTGATCGCCCAGAACTGCAGTTCAAGCCCTGGGAAATCGCCCGCAATATGGATGCCGAAGCCATTCGCCTTGGCCATGCATGCCCAGGCGGGGTCGCGCCGGTCCAGCTCGAAGTAACTGAAGCCCGCATGGAAGGGCAGGTCGCGTGGCGCCACCGGTAATGGCAACAGAGGGATACCCGGCAGTTGCAGCGGCACCAGGTTGCTCAGTGACTCAAGCGAGGTGATCTTGGCTTTCTGGATGAACATCTGGCGCAACGTTTGCGGTGGCAGGTCGGCGCGCACGGCGAGGATGAAGTCGGCTTCGTCGATCAGCCGACGGTCTTGTAGCGTGGTCGTCATCACGCCGAATTGTTCGCTTTCCAGCGGCAGTGAAACAGCGCGTGGCTGCAACACGGTGCTCAGGGACCGGCGCAGGGTGTCTTCCAGGGGCTTGAACGAGGCGCGCAGCGCAGTGTGGTGGTACGCGGGGTACTCTTGCGGCAGCCTGTTCTGGTCGGTGAAGGTGACGAATTCGCCACAGGCTTGGCTCATGCACAGGTACAGCTGCTCGGGGTGCGTTTGCGCTTGCCTGGCCAGATGCTGGAAACACGGCCACCAACGGTTCATTGCCTGCAGCAGGTTGAAGTCGCGGATGTCGGCGATACCGGACTGGCCCGAAGCGCCTATACGCGTGGCAAGGCCGCGCGCCCGCTCGCGCAACGTGTTGGTGATTTCGTCAAGGAACCGTTGCAGTGCCGGCACCGCCCGCACCGACACGCTGGTGGGGTAGAACGCTTCGTCCAGTTGCACGCTGCCGTCGGGGCGTCGTCCCAGAATACGTGCCAGGGCGAGGCGGGTGTAGGCGCTGCTGTCTTCGGTGGTGCGTCTGAGCTGCAGGTTGGGCACGGCAAGGTCTACCTGTACCAGGTCACCGTCAGCGGTGTGGGTATCCTTGATTTCCTGTGCCTGGGCGGTGTAGCGGAAGTTGGCGGCATTGTCGGGCCAGCTCACTTCGCGGCCGCCATTGGTGCGCAGCGGCAGGCACAGATACACCTCGCTGTCTTTACAGGCGTCGTCGTCGATTTCCAGTGGCGGCGGTGGAGGCAGGTCGGCGGGAATATCGAACACCGTCCCGTCCGGCATGACGCCCCGCGCCCGGGTGATGGCGATCTTGCCCAGGCTCAGGTATTCGTCGTTCAGCTGAAGTTCGCTGAAGCCGTAGAAGGCTGCATTGAGGCTGGCGAGGCGCTGGTGCAGGGCTGCTTCGCTGGCCCTGGCCGCCTGCTGGAAATGTTGTGGTTTGACGAACAGGCCTTCGGGCCAGAGGACGGGGTTACGTGAACTCATGGGCGCTCCGTGTCAGCGTGCGTAAGCAGTAAGGGCAAAGGGTGTCGAGGCGCCATCAGTCTTCTTCCTTGAGCAGGATGTGCGTGTCGTTGACCAGCACCGACAGCATGATCTGGCGGCCGCGCGGCGGAATGCGCAGCACTTGCCGCCAGGTGGCGTTTTCATGGCCTCGGTAGTCGCCAATCACCGCGACGAAGCGCGTTTCGGCGTGGATGGGCTCGAACGGGATGTACTTGAACTGGCCAGGGCGCAGCAGGTAGTCGTCACCACGGATGTAGGTACTGCGCAGTGCCTTGGCCGGGTCCTGGTCCAGCAGCTGGTACACCGTGTTGCGCAGCAGTGAGTCGTCGCGCAGTTGCAGGATCTTGATGGCGATAGGCGTGGCCACAGGCTCTGAGGTAACGGCCGTGGTGCGCGGCAAGGTCAGCACCACGGCAGGGTCGTCGTAGCTGCCAGGTGCGCCTTCTTCCAGGGGCGAGCGTGCCGGGTCGCTTTCGTCTTCGTCGTGCATTTCGACCGGGGACATCGCAGGAAATTGCACCTGCAGGTATTCGAACAGGGTCCCGATTTTTTCGGTCAGCGCATAGGGGTCCCCGGCACTCAGGGTCACTGCGTAGGGGCTGGGTTCCAGGGCCGGCTCCTGTTCGTCCGCTACGTCAAGGCTATTCGGATTGCCGTTGAGGGTAGGGCTGGCATTGATGCTGAACGCGACCTGGGTCGCATGATCCTTGGGCGGCCCGATGGGCAACGAAGGGTCCATGACGACCTGGCTCGCTCTGCTCAAAGAGGTGCAGCCGGTGAGCCCGACCAACGCAAGCAGCAGCGGCGCGATCAGTAGTGGATGACGCGTCATGGGTGTTCTCCTGCAATCAGGCGCTGCAGTGGGCATTCTCCGAATGCCTCGGCATCAGCCGCTGCGTCCAGCGCTGCCAGAGGGTCATTGCCCACGGCTGCCTTGAAGACCGAGCAGATCTCGACCGCTGGTTGAGGGGCAGAAGGATTTTTTGGCCAAGGGGTGGCAGGCTCTTCGGCTATCAGGCGGTCGAGCACCCTTTGGTCCGGGTTGAACAGGTCCTCCAGCGAGCGTGTGCAGGCTTGATCCTGGGCGTACTGAACCTGTAGCCGGTAAGCACCAATGCGAAGCTGGTCACCTTCAACAAGACGCCTGGGTGCAAGCGTTTCCAGGCTGGTGGAGCTGTCATTAAGGTAGGTGCGGTGGCAGTGGTCGATCACGCAGAAGCTGCCTTCGAGCCAGCGTATTTCGCAGTGCAGGGGCGCAACGGTCTGAGCACGGTCATTGATCCGCCAGCTTGCCCGTTCGCTGCCGATGGTGCCGCCCTTGCAATCGAACCGGTGCCGGGCAGTAACGTCGTGCTGCAGTTGGTCGAGGTTGGTGATGCTCAAGGTCACTGAATTCATGAACGTCCCCGGAAGCGTACAATCGGGCTGATCTGGCCATGCCGATCATCGACGAAGCTGGTCCAGCCCAGGTAAGCGCCCTGGCTGCGGTGCAAGCAGAAGGGTGACAACGCGTTCTGTTTCAATCGCAGCTCCAGGTCGTAGGCCAGACCGTCACGCAGCAGAAAGTCGATCAGTGCGCGCAAACGGCCGAAGTTGATGCCGCTGGGCAACAAGTCCCGCAGCTGCGCCTGGTCGAGCTCGCTGATCACGATGGTGAACTTGCTGCTGCGGGTGCGCGTGCGGCTGCCGACCATGAACGTGCTGCCCAACTGCCCGTTGGCACGCCCCAGGGTTACAAGCTGCCTGGATGTGGTGGTGACTGAGCGCGTCTCGAACTCGCGGATTTGCACATGCTTGAGGTCGAAGCAGTGCGCAATGATGCCGGCCACAGTGCCCGGCGCACGGCTGCGGCTGGCGATCACCCCGGCGAAACTGAGCAGGCGGCTCCAGGGCAGCGCCGTGTCCCCTCGCAACTGCGCGTCGTTAAGCCCCAGCAGGGCAAACACATACTGCGAAAACCCGTCACTGGCACCCGGCTGGAAACGGATGTAGTAGCGGTACTTGCGCCATATACGGTGCAACAGGCTGAGCAGGTAGTGGTTGAAAAAGTCGAAGAAGGCCGGGCGTACACCGATGCCCTGCGCATGTTCATAGGCCACCTGTTCCAGGTAGTAGGTGGGCAGTGGCGAATCGGTGCCATGCAAGCCCAGAAACGTGGCAACGACGCGGTAGCGTTCTTGCTCAGCGGGCATCCTCTGGGCTTTGTACACGTCCGACACCGGGAAGCTCAGCCGTGGGTCGCAGGCCAGGCGCACCCGCCGCCGGGTGACTTCGTCTGGCCAACGGGGTTCGAGGTCATCGCCATGCAGCCCGTGTAGCCGCTCCAGCAACTGGAAGAAGTTGTACTGATGCGCCTCCGAGAGCAGCTTGTCGGCTAGATCAGCGGTTGCTTGCCGGTCTGTATTGGCCATGTGTAGTGCTCGTTATTGGTGGTGTTGATCACTTCCAGCTGATGGAAGGAGTTGATGCTGGCGTACAGGGCGAAGAAGTGGGCCAGCACGCAGCTGAACAGGTACAAGTCGCCTTCGCAGAGGAAGGCGGTCTGGTCCAGTTTCAGACGGGTGTGCAGGCCGCGAATGGGCTGCCCCTTGATCAGCCAATCCATGGGCTGTGTATGAATGTCGCGCATGCCGGCCAGGCGTTTACGGGTGGTGCGGGCCTGCTGGATGTCGTGCAGGGCCATGAAGTCGTAGGCGCGGATCACGGCTTTCAACGGCTCTACCGAGAGCAGGGACAGGTAGTTGAGCGACATGTTGGAGATCAATGCCCACTGCAACTGGCCGTCCAGCACCGGCCGACAGGGGCGGGTGGGCTTACAGAGATTGGTGTAGGTGGCCAGCGGGGGCGTCAGTTCGGTCAGGACGTTGATGTCATCGATGCCCAGCGCCAGCGGCAGGTCCCGATTGGTGCAGGTCAGGTCGATGGACGCGGTTTCCAGTTCGCCTATGTAGCTGTTGGCATCGGCGCGGACGAAGGCGATTCGATGCGTGACGCCATCGCCGCGCAGAGACTCTTCCAGCTGGCAGCGGTAGTACAGCGCTGTGCGCCCCTGAACCTGCTCGATTTCATGGGCGAACGACTCGAAGGGGCGGAAGGTTCGCAGCTGCTCACCGGTGTTCCCGTCAGTCGTCGTTCGGGTGCTGATGACCTGGTCGACACTGAAGATTTCGTAGCCGTGCGGCTCTGTGCCCTTGGGCTTCAGTGGAACAAGGGCCTCCTGGCCGGACAGGTCGATGGGCTCGGCGCTGTGCTGGAACAGGTTGACCGCAGGTGCGCAGAACAGGTTGAAATCTGCTCTGCCGACACGCAGCGTGTCGGGTAGCTGGCGGGTGAAGTGAAATTCGAGGCTTACCTGCTGGCTGTAGTGAGCTGGCCAGATTTTTTCCAGCCCGGTCACGCTGAAAAAATGGAAACGTTGGGGGAAGGCGAAGTATTCCTGCAGGATCCGGTAGCCATCAAAGACGTTCTGCGGGTAAGGCAGCAAGGCGTCGTCGGGGCTGAACCCCGGGAATGCGATGCTGTTTGCCGGCAGCCGGCGAACCTCGCCATTGATGGTCACGCTGACATGCTTGAGGTATTGAGAAACCCACAGGTAAAGCGTGCGCGCGCTGAGGGTATCGCCACTGAGGTAAAAGTCGAGGCTGGTACAGCCCAGGCTGTTCAACGGCCGCTCGACCAGTGTTTGAAGGCCGATGCAGACCACGGAACTGTCGAGTGTCTGGGTGGCGCCCACCGTGTCGATCTCGAACGGATGAATGTTGACCGCTGTGCAGGTGCGAAACTCGCAGGCCACACCGTCCACCCGTTTCGAGAACAGCCGCGACCCTCTTGGGATGCGCTGTGACTGGCTGAGGGATTGCCTGACCGGGCTGAACTGGATGATTGTCGCGCTGGGCAGGGGCCGCAAATAGTTCGGCCACAACAGCTGCAGCATGGGATGGGTCAGCTCTGGCAAGTCGTCTTCCAGCTTCAGCCGTAGCTTGGCGGTGAGGAACGCAAAGGCTTCCATCAGGCGTTCGACATCGGGGTCGCTGGCACCTTTGCCAAGCAACCGGGCAAGTTGTGGGTTGTCTTTGGCGAAGTCGTTGCCGAGTTCGTGCAGGTAACGCAGTTCTTCGCTGAAACTGTCTTTCAGTGACATCGGTCACCTCACTCGGGTGTAGCGGTTGTGCCCGTTGACCATCAGCTCGAGCTGCAGGTGCTCTGCGTGGTTGTTGACCTGGACCAGGCAATCCAGCCTGAAATGCAGCTCTAGCGGCGTATGAGCATCGGGCACTGCTTTGAGCGTGCGTATCTGTATGCGTGGCTCGAAGCGCTGTAGGGTGCGGCGGATATCCGCGCTCACCTGTACAAGCAGGTCGCCGTTGTTCACGTCATGCCCGTTGAAGTCGCGCAGGCCCAGCTCAGGGCTGCTCTGGGAGCACCCCAGGCGGGCATTCAGCAGCGTTTCGAGGTGGCACTTGATGGCGGCGAACTTGTGGGAAGCGCTCTCCCGTCGGGAAGGCTCCCGGCTGGTATCCTGATCCCGCATCAAACGATCAAAAAGACCACTCATTGCGTATCGAGCCGCCCGACCAGGGAGATTTCGAAATTCGCGCCCATGTACTTGAAGTGCGGGCGCACGGCGAGCGAAACCTGGTACCAGCCTGGGTCACCGGCAACATCCGAGACCTCGATTCTGGCGGCTCGCAGTGGCCGGCGGCTGCGAACGTCGGCAGATGGATTCTCCTGGTCGGCGACGTACTGTTTGATCCATTTGTTCAACTCGGACTCAAGGTCACGGCGCTCCTTCCAGCTACCGATCTGCTCGCGCTGTAACACCTTGATGTAGTGAGCCAGCCGGTTGACGATGAACAGGTAGGGCAACTGGGTACCCAGCTTGTAGTTGGTCTGAGCCTCCAGACCCTCGGGGGTTTTCGGGAAGTTCTTGGGCTTTTGCACCGAGTTGGCCGAGAAAAACGCCGCGTTGTCGCTGTCTTTGCGCATGGTCAGGGCGATGAGGCCCTCTTCGGCCAGTTCGAATTCCTTGCGGTCGGATATCAGCACCTCGGTAGGAATCTTGGCCTGCAACTGGCCGAGGGATTCGTACAGGTGAACCGGTAAGTCTTCGACGGCGCCGCCCGATTGTGGGCCGATGATGTTCGGGCACCAGCGGTAGCGGGCGAAGCTGTCATTGATGCAGCTGGCCAACAGAAACGCAGAATTGCCCCACAGGTAGTTGTCGTGCTGCCCGGCGATATCTTCGTCGTAGTTGAAGCTCTGGATCGGTTGTTCCTGCGGGTGGTAAGCGGAACGAAGCATGAAGCGAGGCCCGGCCAAGGCGACGTGGCGGGCGTCTTCGCTTTCACGAAATGCACGCCACTTGGCATGCCGTGGGCCGGCGAAGAGGTCTTTTATTTCCTTGAGGTTGGGCAGCTCCTCGAAACTGCTCAAGTTGAAGAACTCGGGGGCAGGTGCGGCAAGAAATGGAGCATGGGACATGGCGCCAACGGAGGCCATGTAACTCAGCAGCTTGATATCAGGGGAAGAGGGGCCGAAGTTGTAGTTGCCAACCATGGCCGCAACCGGCTCTCCCCCGAATTGGCCGTAACCTGCGGTGTAAACATGTTTGTAGATACCGCTGCAGGTAATGTCCGCAGCATTTTCGAAGTCGTCCAGCAGGTCCTCTTTACTGGCATGCAAGATTTCGAGCTTGATGTTTTCCCTGAAGTCCGTGCGGTCGACCAGAAGTTTCAGGCTGCGCCATGATGATTCGAGCTGCTGGAACTCAGGCTGATGCAGAATGGCATCCATCTGTTTGCCGAGTACCCGGTCGATTTCGGCAATCATCTGGTCGGCCCGGTGCTTGTTGATCAGTTGATCCGGGTCATTGCTTTTGAGGATTTGGGCAATGAACGCAGATACGCCCTGCCTGGCAACCTGGTAGCCCTCTTGAGCAGGTACCAATTTGGTTTCTGCCATGATCTGGTCCAGCAAGGAGGTACTGCCCAACGTGTCGGTCGTTGCGTCAGTGGTGATGGTGGTGTTGCTTGGCTTAGGCATGGGGACGCTCCGTTGTCTCAGTCTTTGTCGGGTGCTTCAAGCACCAGGTCCAGTTCTTGGGCGAGTTGTTTACGGGTCTGCTCGTTGTTAAGCAGGTGCTGCAGTTGCTTGCGGAAGGCGGGGACGTTGCCCAGCGGGCCTTTCAGGGCGACCAGCGCTTCACGCAGCTCCAGCAGCTTGTTCAGCTCAGGCACCTGGCGCGCGATCCGGTCCGGTCCGAAGTCGTTGATGGACCTGAACTGCAGGTGGACCGCCAGCTCGGCATCCGGGGCGGTGCTGAGCCTGGAGGGCACAGACACGTCCAGGCTCACGTCGGCGTCGTTCAACACGCTATTGAATGTGTGTTTATCAATGCGCACGACCTGGCGGTCCTCAAGCGCACGGCTGTCATCCAGGCCAAAGTCGCCCAGAACCAGCATCTTGTGGGGCAGCTCCACCTCAGCCTGCTCATTGCTCGTCGCGGGGACATACTTGATATTGACGCGTTCTTTAGGTGCGACGGATCCCGTGCTTTTAGACATCAGTACGTAACTCCCTGTTGAGTTGTAGGAGATTTAGAATCAAGTTGTGTTTAATGTTGTTGTGATCTTGTAGGAAGTTTCCTGCATATGTTTAATTGGTCGGGCTGGCTGCCCGCCTTCTATAAAAACCATGCATGGAAAAGTGTCCGGTGGTCGAGCGTGAAGATGTAAGTAAATATTTGTTTGTGTGCATTCGGAACTCTGTACTAGGCTTCCGCTGGATGTGTTCGAGTTGGCGGCATGCGCATATGTGCATTGGCATTTTTTTGTAGGAAATTTCGCGCCGTAATAATATAGGCCGTTTGTACTATTTCAGAGAGTAAGTTCAGGATGATTAACCGCTGTGCATATGGCGCTGGTCTCTCGTTGCTGTTTTGTCTGCAATCGGTGCTGGCGGGGCCCACGCGGGACTGCCCCCGGATTGTGTCCAACGTCGAGCGACTGGCCTGTTTCGATCAGGCCGCGGGCACGCCTGCGTACACACCAAAGCGACAGTGGTCAGCACCGGAGCAGCAGGCCCCCAGTGTGTTGCGCGTGATGGCAAATGAAGCTGCACGGGCACCGGATGACCTGACGTTTCGCATCGGCAGCCAGACGCAGGACAGCCCAGGCGCACCAGCGCTCGTGATTTCGGCACCCGCCATTGCATCGGGTGATGAACGTACCTACATGGCGATCAGTTGCATCCAGGCCATCTCCCGGCTACAGCTGATTGCCAGGCGCCCGATCGATGCAAGTTGGGTCAAGGTACGGCTGACCGGGGAGGGCTGGTCTACCCGTGAGACGTCCTGGCAGGTGATGGAGAACGGGCAGGTGCTCGATGCCGGGCGGGGCCTGCCAGCCATCGAGCAGATCAGGAAGCTGATCGGTGCCCAGCGTATCGAGGTTGTGAGTGAGCACGGCGAGGTCGACGGGCTGACCTTCGATGCTCAAGGCCTGGATCCGCTGATCAGCCAGGCGCGAAGCACATGCCGGTGGTAGCGCAGGTATCCGCGGCCGAAGTCGCTCGGCTGCTCGCACCGATTGATCCAGCGGTGCCTGCCGGGCTGTTCGATGTCGAGGACGAAACCTACCAGGCCATAGACCAGGAAATGGTCAAGCTGGGTGGGCTGCAGGACGCCTCGATCGACTGGGTCTACATCGAAGAAGCGTCCCGACAGTACCTGAGCCAGCAATGCAAGCATTTGCGAATTGTTGCGCACCTGAGTGCCGCATGGCTGCGTAGCGGCTGCTGGCAGCGTTGGGGATTCAGCTTGGCGCTGTTGGCCGGCATGATCGAGTGCTACTGGGAAACTGCTCATCCCAAGCCTGGGCCGAAAGGCTTTCTGGGCAAGCGCAAGTTGGTTGGCCTGGTGGTCAGCCGCTTGGTCGAGGCGCTACCGCGTCTTGACCGTTTCACCTTTAGTCCTACTCATGCAGCGGCGGCGCAGGCGGCGTTCAACCACCTGCAGCAACAGGGCACGGCACAGCTGGAGGCAGCTGTTCTCGACGAATTGGGGCGCCTGCTGCGAAAGCACATAGAGCTCGCCAACGGTGTCGGCGAGGGTGCGATACCCAAGCCACCGGCGGCGAGCGTGAAACCTGCGCCGCTGGCCGACGTCATCGCCACACCCGCGTCACACCTGTCGATGGGCAATGAGCGTGAGACACGGCGGGCTGTGCTCGCCATGGCCGAGCTCATCAACCAGCAGGACCCTTATGACGCTACTGGCTACCAGTTACGGCGTTTTGGGTTGTGGGCGCACATTCAGGCTGCTCCCCCGGCCAGGCAGGGCAACCGTACGGAATTGATGGCGGTTCCGCTGGATATCACGCGGGTCTATGAAGAGGCCATTGCTAGTACGGCATTTGACCCTGCACTGCTTCAGCGTATTGAAAAAAGCGTGACGGCTTGCCCCTACTGGATTCGTGGCAGCTTTCTGGCTGCGACCGTTGCCGCACGGCTGGCGATGGGCGAGGTGGCTGAAGCCATCCGTTGTGCGACTGCCCGGTTTGTACAGCGAATGCCGGCGCTGCAGCAGTTGTGCTTCAGTGACGGCACGGTGTTTGTCGACGACCAATGCCTGGCCTGGCTCAAAGGCATGCAAGGGCCCTCCGAGCAAAGTTCAACCTCCCACGAGTTTGGCGGCCTGCGCGAGGAGCTGGTCAGCCAGCTGGAAACCACTGGTGTAGAGCCGGTGCTCCTCAGGCTGCAAGGGCTGCAAGCGGGCTTTCGTGCTCCCCGTGAGCGCTGCCACGCCACCGTGATCGCTGCCGACCTGCTGGCCGCGCGGGGGGTGTCGTGGCTGGCCCAGAACCTGTGCGCCAGCGTTGCCCAAACGATGCAGCAAACCACCGCCAGCGCGTGGGAGCCAGAAGTGTTCCAGCGGCTTCAGCAGTACGCGACATCCCCATCGCTGGCAGTTCAAGACAAGGAACAGGAGCCTCGATGAATCAAATATGGACGCAACTCAAACGTTGGGGCTTGCCGTGGGTAACGCGCATTGGCCTGGCGCTGCCGCTGCTGCTTGGGCTTGGCGCCTTGCTGATGCTGGTCGCTATCTGGTGGCTTGGCCCGCAATGGATGTGGCGTGAGCAACAGCCGCTGGCAAGTGTGGCTCATCGCAGCGTGGCAAGCCTGGTACTCGTGCTGGTGCCGCTTTTGTGCTGGCTTGTGGTGGTGCGCCGGCGCTTACGCCGCCTGCAAGCAGAACGCCGGCAGGCACGCGCCGTCGAACTGGATGGCACGCTACCGTTCATGCAGGCGCAAGAGAAGGCGTTGAGCCAAGGGCTTGAGCGATACCTCGACAATGCCGGTGGGCGACGCGCCCTGTACCGGCTGCCCTGGTACCTGGTGTTGGGCGATGAAAAATCGGGTAAAACCAGCTTCATCGACCGCACCGATCAGCGCTTTACCCTGACGCGAATCGACCAGGCCCAGGCACGGGGTCGACAGGCTGAAGCACTGGCCTACCCGGTCGGTTGGTGGGTCAGCGACGATGCCGTGATCATTGATCCGCCCGGTATCTTCATCAGTCAAAAGCCCCCGGCTGGTTCGGCCGCCAACGACCCCTCCGAGTCTGAACCCTTCGCGACGCTCGGTACCGAGGCCCGGTTGTGGGAGCACTTGTTGAGCTGGCTTGTGCGTAATCGAAGCCAGCGGGCGCTTAATGGTGTGTTGCTGGTCGTCGACTTGCCGGCGCTGTTGAATGGCAAGCCCGACCAACGCGTCGCGCTGGCCCATGGGTTGCGCACACGCCTGTACGAAGTCAGCACCCAGCTGGGGTCGCGCCTGCCACTGTACGTGGTACTGACCAAATTCGATCTGCTGGACGGCTTCGATCAGTTCTACGGCAAGCTTCCCGCCGCCAAGCGTGAAAGCCTGTTGGGATTCACGTTCAAGCTGGATGCAGTTGAGGCGTTCGATGCCTGGCTGGATGAGTATGACGAGCACTACGGACAGCTTCTCGCCACATTGAACGAGCAGGTGATCGATCGCCTGGACGTACTGGGCAAAACAGCGCCGCGCGGGCGCCTGTTCTCACTGCAAGCCCAACTGGTCGGGTTGCGACCCATACTGCTGGCATTTCTGCGCGAAGCCTTGGCAAGTGACCGTTTCACCACGCCACCGTTGGTACGTGGTGTGTATTGGTCGTCAGTGGTGCAGCACGGCGACATGAGCAATGCATTTGTCCGTGAAGCGGCACAGCCCTACAAGACGAAACTTCCCCTGCGTGAGGGCAAGGCACAGGGCAAGGCGTTGGTCTATTTCATCCAGCAAGCATTCAGGCGGGTTATCTATCAGGAGGCCGGCCTGGCGGGCGACAACGTCCGGGTAGCGCGCAGCAAGCGCCAATTGCTGTGGATTGGTTCTGGCGTAGGCCTCCTGGCGTTCAGTATCGCCATCGCCAGCTGGCAGCGCTACTTCGATATCAATAGCTCCAAGGCTGCCAGTGTGTTCGCCAAAAGCCAGGAGTACAGCCGTCACGAAGTCGATCTGCGGCTTGATCCGACCGGGCGCAACCTGCTGGAGCCACTGGACCAGATTCGCGATGCGGTGGCGGTGTTTGGCGACTATCGCGCGGCGTGGCTGGGTGTTGCCGATTTTGGTCTGTATCAAGGGCGCAACATTGGCCCCCTGGTTGATGAGGCGTACCTGAGCTTGTTGTCCAGGCGTTTCTTGCCGGCGTTGGCCAGTGGGGTGATCGATGCCATGAACGCAGCACCTTCTGGCAGCGAGCAGCAAATGGCCGCGCTCAGGGTTTACCGGATGATCGAGGACCGCGACAGCCGCCGGCCCGAATGGGTCGAGGACTGGATGGCCCGTCATTGGCAACGGGCATTTCCTGGGCAAGGGCAACTGCAGCGTGACCTCATGCAGCATTTGAAGTACGCCTTGGCCTATGCAGACACGGATTTGCCGCAGTACCGCCAGCGTGTCAGCGAAGTGCAGCAGGCATTGCGCAAATTGCCGTTGCCACAGCGGGTCTATGCAGGGCTGAAGCAACAGGCGCAAGAGCAGTTGCACAGCGGTCTGGACCTGCGCCACCAGGTAGGGCCTGCGTTCGATGTGGTGTACCAGCCGTCTTCCGGGGCCAGGCATGGGGAGGAGGAGGTACTGCTGGCCGCCATGCTTACCGCCAAAGGCTTCAGGGAATACTTCGAGCCGCGCAGCCAGCGGTTCGCTGAAATGGCGATGGTCGATCAGTGGGCCTTGGGCGAGCGCAGCCAACTCGACTATTCGGACGTCGACCGCAATGCGTTGACCGAACGGCTGCATAACCTCTACAGCGCCGATTACATTGACAGCTGGCGACGCGCCTTGAATGCATTCACCGTCGCCGACTTCCGTGATCTGGACCATGGTGTCACGGTCCTGCAGCAGTTGACCGGCCCAGCAGCACCTTTGCAGCGGCTGCTGGATACGGTGAGGGATAACACCTCACTCGCTTCCCCGGCTGGTGTTGAAATAACGGGTGAACTGAATACGCTGCGCTCAGCAACGCGCAAACCCGAGCAACAGCAAGCCTTGGCCATCCAGCGGGCGTTTGCAGGCTTGGGCGCGATGCTGCAGGCCACAGGAGAAAAGCCGAGCTACTACGATGAAACCCTCGGCGCTGTTGCGGCCGTGCTGGACTACGCCAAGGCCGTACAGGACAGCCCGGACCGCGGCAAGGCCGCACTGCAAGCTGTGCATCAGCGCTTTGCGATGACCGGGCATGACCCGATAGGCACCCTTCAACGTATTGCCACAGGCTTGCCGGAGCCCATCAACCACCAGGTCAGAAAGCTCGCCGACCAGACCGCCCAGGTGCTGAACGTTGAAGCACTGCGCGAACTGGAGCGGCGTTGGGATGCTGAGGTTTACAGTTTCTTCCAGCAACGTCTGGCAGGCCGCTATCCCTTTATGGTGAAGGCACCCGATGCTTCACTCGATGACTTCGAGGCGTTCTTCGGGCCGAAAGGGAGGCTGCAGCAGTTTCATGATCAATACCTGGAGGTCTTCCTGAAGGAGAACCTTGAGGCCTTGCAATCCGCTCAGCACGGGCAATCCTTGATTCGCGCCGACGTGATCGAGCAACTCGAGCTGGCGGATCGCATCCGCGAAACCTTCTTTGACCAGCGCGGCAAGTTGAGTGTGCAGTTCAGCATCGAGCCGTTGGGGCTCAGCGCTAACCAGCGCACCAGTCTGCTGGACCTCGATGGTCAGCTGATTTCCTACACCCATGGGCCGAGCCAGATCACCGGGATCGTCTGGCCCAATACTTTGGGGCAGCAGGTGCGCAGCAACCTTACCTTGCTGAGGCAGAACGGTAACAGCAGCAGCCTGGAGTACCGCGGGCCGTGGTCGATGTTCCGCTTGCTCAGCCGCGGCTCACTCAATGGGCGGACGCCAACCAGCGTAGACCTGAGCTTCCGGACCGGTGATGGCGTGATGCGCTATCGACTGAATGCTGAAAAAGCCTTCAATCCCATCACCCAGCAACCGTTCAAAAGCTTCCGGTTGCCGCGAGGGTTGTTGCAACAGCCGCCCAAGGTGGCTCAGGTAGAGCAGGCGCATGGGCAGCCTTTATGAAAACCAGCCCTTGCGGTGTTCACTGTGAACGCAGGCCACTTAACGCTCTACCGGCCAGATACCCAAAGGTCATCCCCGGGCCAAGGGTAATACCACCACTCGGGTAATACCCGCCCATCACGCTGTGCATGTCATTACCCACCGCAAACAGCCCGGGTATCGGCTGCCCCGCGTGGTCCAGCACCCGGGCCGAGGCGTCGGTGCCCAGGCCGGCGAAGGTGCCAAGGCTGCCTGGCAGCAGTTTAACCGCATAAAACGGCCCCTCCAGCAAGGGCCGAAGCGACGGGTTGGGTGCCTGCTGCGGTTCACCCTGAGCCCTGTTGTAGGCCGACGTGCCGCGCTGGAAGGTCGGGTCTTCACCCTGTGCCGCAAAGTGGTTGAAACCGTCCACAGTGCGCTGCAACTGCCCGGCATCGATCCCGCAGCGCTTCGCCAGCTGTGCCAGCGTAGCGCCGCTGTGCAGGTAGCCACAGCGTTGGTAAAAGCGGGTAGGGAAGGGAAACGGTTTGGCCCAGCCGATGCCGTAGCGGCGCTGCGCCGCGTGGTCGCAGATCAGCCAGGCTTCAGGCGGCTCGCCTTGCGGCGTGGCAGCGAACAGTGTGTTCATGAAGTCATGGTAGCAATCGGCTTCGTTGACGAAGCGTCGGCTATCGCGGCGCACGGCAATGAAGCCGGGTTTGGCGCGGTCGATCAGGTGCGGGAAATGGCCGAAGGTTCCATCTTTGCGTGGTACCCGCGAAACCGGTGCCCAAGCGCCGGCTTGGGCCAGCTCGGTGCTTACCAGGCCACCGGCCTGTTCGCCCAGGCGCAGGCCGTCGCCGCTGTTTTCTTTGGGCGCGGCAGAGTAATGCCGGGTGCCATCCGGCGCATGCGCCATCAATTGAGCGATGCGCTGGCGGTCGTGCGGGAAGCCGCCACAGGCCAGCACCACACCCCGGCGTGCGTGAATCGCCTGGCCATCGGCAAACAGCGCGCCGCTGACCCGGCCTTCTCCCAACAGGCGGCTGGCCGGCTTGTCGGTCAGCAGCGTCACACCCAGGTCCAGGGCGCTGCGCAGCAGGCGTGCCACGAGTGCGTTGCCATTGACCAGTTGCTGGCCGCGTCGGTGTAGCAGCAGGTCGCGCCCGTGGCGCAGCAGGCGCTTACCTACATGCAACGCTGCCTTGAACGAGCGCGTGGCATTGAAAAAGGCGGCCATGTCGGTGCCGCCGGCAATGCCCATGCCGGCCAGGCTGACGATGTCCAGCGGTGGGCGCAGCCTGTGCAGCCAGGGCCCTAGCAGGCGGCCGTCGTAGGGCAGTGCGCACAGTGAACGGCCGCCGTGTACGCTGCCGTCACCTTCGCGCATGTCGGGCATGCGGCTGCCGGACTGAAACTGCACAGCAGTGTGCTGCTGGAAAAACGCCACCATCTCAGGGCCGTAGCGCAGGAATGCCCGCTGACGTGGGTCCAGCTCGTGGGTGTGGGTTTGCGCACGCAGGTAGCGTTCTGGGGCATCGTCGGTTTCGACGATGCCTTCGGCAATGGCCAGCGGGTTGCGCGGTACCCATAGCCAGCCCCCCGACCAGGCGCTGGTGCCGCCCAGCTGGCTGGCTTTTTCCGCAACGATCACGCGCAGGCCGTGATGCGCAGCGGTAACGGCGGCTGCCAGGCCAGAAGCACCGGAGCCGATGACGAGTACGTCACATTCGAGGGGTTGCATGCAGGGGTTCCGCTCAGGGGTTGATAGAAGGTCGCTTACGGTTTACTTCAGCGGCGAAAAGCCGGTGGGCCGCATCAGTCGCGATTGCAGGCGTACTACCGCACCCAGTTCGCGGTTGCGCCGCGAGAATTCTGCCCAGCGCGGGTCTGCTGCCATCGCGGCGCGGCGCGCGATGCGCTCATCGAGGCTGGTATAGCCCCAGATGTGCACCACCTGGTTCACGTCGCCAAACTCGCTGGTAAAAAAGCCCACCAGGTTACCCAGGTGTTCGCTTTGCACTTCCAGCGCATGGCTTTGGTACAGGGCCAGCCAGTCGGCCATTTTCAGGGGGTCGAGGGTGTAGGTTCTCAATTCGTAGTACATGCAGAGGTCTCCGTTTGGGTGGCCGGCGCCTGCAGGCGCGCGGTGATGTGGTTGGCAGCGAGCCAGCCGAAGGTGAGCGCAGGGCCCAGGGTGATGCCGGGGCCGGGGTAAGTGCCTTTCATCAGTGAGTTCATGTCATTGCCGACCGCGTACAGCCCGGCAATCGGCTGGCCGCTGCGGTTCAGTACATTGGCATCGGCGTTGGTCACCAGGCCGCAGGCCGACCCAAGGTCGCCGGTGTGAATGCGAATGGCGTAGAACGGCCCGCTTGCCAGTGGCGCCAGGCACGGGTTAGGGGTGTGTTGCGGGTCGCCCATGTAGCGGTTGTAGCTGTTGCCGCCTTTGCCGAACGCGCGGTCGATGCCATTGCGGGCATCTGCGTTGAACTGCTCGAGGGTTTGCGCAAGCACCTGTGGGTCAACGCCGATGGCCTGGGCCAGGGCCTCTGGTGTTGCGGCCTGGTACAGGTAGCCGGCGTCGATCAGCGCCTGGTTGTTTACCGGTTTAGGCCGCGCCAGGCCCAGGCCGTAGCGGTTCATGGCCTCGGCATCGCAGACCAGCCAGCAGCTGGCAATTCCGTTGGCGAACATGGTCTGCACGAAGTGGTGGTAAGAGTCCGACTCGTTGACGAAGCGCCGCCCGGTCGGGTCTACCGCGATCACGCCAGGCTTGGCGCGGTCGGTGACCAGGTGCGGGAAGCGTTCACGCTCGCCACTGGCATGGCGCAGTTCGGAAACCGGCGCCCAGAAGAAGTTGGCCGCCAGGCCCTCGCCCTGGGCTGCCGACACAGCCTGGCCAAGGCGCAGGGCAGCGCCGTCGTTGGCAGCGGGCGACATGGTCAGGTGCGGTGTTGGCTGGGCGGGCCGGTAGCCAGCGGCGAGCGCGCCCGCCGCGAACCCACCCATGGCGCACACCACACCGCCACGCGCCAGTACCCGCACACGGCGCCCCTCGTGTTGTACCACCACGCCCGTGACCACGCCCTGTTCAACGATCAGCTCCAGGGCCTCGCTGCGCAACCACAGTTGGGTGCCATGGGCGAAGGCACTGGTGGCCAGGCGTGCGATTAGGGCGTTGCCGGTAGTCAGTCGGGTGCCACGTGGGTGCTGCAGGCGGTCCCGAGCGTAACGCGCCATCAGTTTCAGGCAGTGCCACAGCGACCTGGGTGAGCGGCGTATGCTGAGAAAATGCTGGATATCCACGCGGTTGACCATCATGCCGCCGAACAGCAGCATCCCGGGCGGTGGCATCTGCAGGTCCTTGAAGCGCGGGCCGAGGTGCTTGCCGTCGTATTCGACCATTTCCAGCGCCCGACCAAACTGGGTGGCGCCGGGCGCATCGGGGTAATAATCCGGTGAGTGCGGGCGCAGGGCGTAGCGCAGCTCGGTGTGCTGTTCCAGCCAGCGCAGCGCCTGGTGGCCCTGCTCGATGAAGGCGTCTGCCAATGCAGGCTCGTAGCCATCGCCGATAACGTGCCTGAGGTAGGTGCGCATGGCCTCGGGGGAGTCTTTGGCACCGGCGGCGCGGGCCTGGTCGGTGCCATACAGCCACACCGCCCCGCCGGATATCGCCGACGTGCCGCCGAAGTGCTCGGCCTTTTCCACCACCAGCACCTTCAGCCCGCGCCGCGCTGCCGTGGCTGCAGCGGCAAAACCTCCGGCGCCGCTGCCCAGCACAATAAGGTCAAAGCGCTGCTGTGTGTTTTCGATAGTGGCCATGGCCTCAGATCTCCAGTGGCGTCACGCCCATGAAGGCGCCGAGGTGGCCCAGTTGGGCGAAGGCCATTTCCGGGCCAGTCTGGATCGCACAGCCAACCTGCCGAGCCCGGTGCAACAGCGGGGTGATCTCGGGCGAGGTGACCACGTCGGCGACCAGGGTGTCGGGCTGCAGGGTTGCCAGCAGCGCGGCAGACAATGGCAGCTCTGCGCTTGTACCCATACCGACGGGGGAGGCATTGGCCACAAGGTCGAAGTCTTCAAGCCCGCTGACCTGCGTGCTGATGCCGAGCCCGGGGAAGGCCCTGCCAAGCAGTTCGCATAGCGCGCCCAAGCGTGCAGCACTGGGGTCATGGAGGGTGATGCTGGCAATACCGGCCTCACCCAGTGCATAGCTGATGGCACTGCCGACTCCGCCGCAACCAACCACCAAGGCCCGCTTGCCCGCCGGCTCGAAGCCATGCTTGCGCGCAGCCCCCAGGAAGCCGGCGCCGTCCACGTTGTCGCCCAGCAAGCGCCCGCCAGGCTCGCGGCGAATCACATTGACCGACCCCAGGGCGGCCGCGCGCGCGCTCAGGCCGTCCAGGCAGTTGGCCAGGGCTTGTTTGTAGGGCACAGTGACCACGCAACCACGCAGGTTCTGCCAGCCGCGCAGGCTGTCTGCAAAGCTGCCCAGCGCTGCTTCGTGCAGGTCGATGGGCAGCATGGCGATGTTGCAGTTGTTGCTGGCGAACCAGGTGTTGAAGTTCTCGGGGGACTTCACCTGGGCGATGGGCGAACCGACGATTGCGACGAGTTCAGTGGAACCACGAATCATGCTGACCTCCTTATTGTTTTGTTGTGGAGGCAAGCGTGCTGCACGGGCGGGGGCGTCAACAATGCGCTGATCGGGCTTTTAGTGCGATAATCGAAATCATGAGCCGGTTATCGCAGTGAACGGCAGTTTTGCAACCCGTTATGAGCCAAAACAATGAACACGTCCGTCATCCACTCCCGGGACCTGATCGCCGGGTTGCAGAAAGGCCTGGCCCTCATGCAATTGTTCAGCGCCGAGCAGCCACGCCTCAGCGTGCCGCAGGCGGCCAGGTTGTCTGGCCTTACCCCCAGCGCCACACGGCGGTTTTTGCTGACCTTGGTGCACGAGGGATTTGCCGAAACCGACAGCCGCGAATACTGGCTGACACCCAAGGCTTTGCGTATTGGCCAGGCGTATGTGGACTCGGCGCAACTGCCGCGCATGCTGCGGCCGATCATCGAGCAGGTGGCGCGCCAGACCCAGGAACATGTGTCGGTGGGTACCCGCGATGGGGACGAAATCATCCACCTGGTGCGCAGCCGTTATAGCCATGTGGCTTCGTTGTCGATCAGGCCCGGCTCGCGGGTGCCGATGTATTGCACGGCCGGGGGGCGGATCTGGCTGGCCTGGCTGGGTGAGGGGGAACGGGAGGCGTACTTTGCACGCAACCCCCTGCGGCCGTTGACGCCTTATACGCTGACAGACCGGGCGCAGCTGGACGCGGAGTTGCAGCGGGTGAAGGGGCAGGGTTTCTGTATCGTTGATCAGGAATTTGAAATCGGCATGCGGGTGCTGGGTGTACCGTTGCTGGACCGGGCCGGTCAGTTGAAAGCGACGCTGACCATCACAACCCACGCTTCGCGGTTGAGTGTTGATGAAATCCGTTTGCGCTATCTGCCACCGCTTTATGAGGCGCAGGCGCTGTTGCGGCCGGTGCTGGATTGAGGCGTTCATACCGCAGGTAGCCCGCTGCGATCCGAGCTGCGATAGCTGGCCTGGCGCACGCGCGACCACTGTGGGAGCGGGCATGCCCGCGAACACCGGCGCAGCCGGTGCCATCCTTCGCGTCGCCTGCTCCCACACTGTCCGCGTCAGCTTCAGCTGAGCCTATTCAACCACCTCGGCCACGCCCTGGTCTTCACCCAGGAACCCACCACTCTGGTGCTGCCACAGCCGGGCATAGGTGCCATTCTTCGCCAGCAGTTCGGCGTGTGTACCTTGCTCGATGATGCGCCCTTCATCCATCACGATCAGCCGGTCCATGGCGGCAATTGTCGACAGCCGGTGGGCGATGGCGATGACGGTCTTGCCTTGCATCATTTCGTCCAGGCTTTCCTGAATGGCCACTTCCACTTCCGAGTCCAGCGCACTGGTGGCTTCGTCCAGCAGCAGGATCGGCGCGTTCTTCAGCATTACCCGGGCAATGGCGATGCGCTGGCGCTGGCCGCCGGACAGCTTGATACCGCGCTCGCCCACCAAGGTGTCGTAACCGTTGTGGCCCTGGCGGTCGCTGAGCTGGCTGATAAAACCATCCGCTTGTGCATTGGCTGCAGCGGCGCGGATTTGGGCGTCGGTTGCGTCCGGGCGCCCATAGGCGATGTTATCCCGAATCGAGCGGTGCAACAGCGAGGTGTCCTGGGTGACCATGCCGATGGCGCTGCGCAGGCTGTCTTGCGTGACCTTGGCGACGTTCTGCCCATCGATGCGGATTTCGCCACTGTCCACGTCGTAGAAGCGCAGCAGCAGGTTGATCAAGGTGGACTTGCCGGCGCCAGAGCGGCCGACCAGCCCGACCTTTTCGCCTGGGTGAATGTGCAGGCTCAAGTCGTTGAGCACCTGGCGCTCGCCGTTGTAGTTGAAACTGACCTTGTCAAAGCTCACCGCGCCGCCGCGGGTTACCAGCTCGGTGGCACCTGGCGCATCCTGTACCTTGGGACCGCGGGTGAGGGTGGCCATGCCGTCCTGCACGGTGCCGATGTTCTCGAACAGCGAGGTCATTTGCCACATGATCCAGTGCGACATGCCATTGATACGCAGGGCCATGGCGGTAATGGCCGCGACTGCCCCAGTGCCGACCTGGCCCTGGTGCCACAGCCACAGCGCGTAGCCGCCGGCACCAAAGATCAAGCCCACCACCAGTGCCTGGTTGACGATCTCGAACTGGCTGACCAGGCGCATCTGGCGAAAGCCGGTCTGCTTGAAGTCCTCCATGGCCGCGCGGGCAAAGTGCGCTTCGCGTTTGGAGTGCGAGAACAGCTTTACCGTGGTGATGTTGGTGTAGGCGTCGGAAATTCGCCCGGTCATCGACGACCGTGCGTTGGCCTGTTCTTGCCCGACCTTGCCCAGGCGGGGCACGAAATACAGCATGGCCAGCCCGAACAGCACGAGCCAGGCAATGAACGGCAGCATCAGCTTCAAGGCAAAGCCACCGGCCAGGGCGATGATTGCAATGAAGTACACACCGATGCCGGGCAGGATTTCGATGAGCGTGAACAAGACCTCGCGCACCGCCAGCGCCGTTTGCATCACCTTGGTGGTAACCCGGCCAGAGAACTCGTCGGAGAAGAACGACAGGCTCTGGCGCAGCATCAGGCGATGGAAGTCCCAGCGCAGACGCAACGGCAGATTGATTGCCAGCACCTGGTGCTGCACCAGGGTGCGCAGGGCCACCAGCCCGATGCTGGTCACCAGAACGATGCCAATCCCCCACAGTACGTGGCTTTCCTGTGTGCTTGCCGCGCCACCGGCCTGCCAGGCCGAGAGCAGGTCGACCACTTGGCCGAGAAAGGCAAACAGCCAGGCTTCGTAAATCGACACCCCGGCACTGAGCAGTGCCAGGGCAAGAATGTAGCCGCGGGCGCCCCGGGTGCAGGCCCACATGAAGCGCAGCAGGCCAACTGGCGGCGGCGGTACCTCGTCGGGGGGGAAGGGGTCTAGCCAGCGTTCAAAAATGCGAAGCATGCGTGTCTCCGGTAAATCAGCATCTGCCTGACAGGTAACCATACCGCACATCGGCATGTTCGACCTGCGCTACAGCAGGTTGACAGCTTGTCCGCCGCCCGAGCATTATCCAGCCATACCTACGCAACGGGTTTGCCAGCATGTCCATGTCCAACCACGCCATTTCCGCTTCGGGCTTCATTGCTCAGGCAGGTGCGTGCGTTGCCGTTGCCAAGAAATCCAAGAAACAGCCGCTCATCTGACCGAGGCGCGCTGTCTCGTCAGGTGGGCTGACGAGACAGAAGGCGCCAGGTATCCCTGCCAGACCACTTCGACTCTTCACCCGCTGACGCTGACTTTCGGTCAACATCAGGAGTTTATGCATGTCGAATTTTCGTGGTATCTGGATCGCCCTTGTCACACCCCTGCGCGCCAATGAAGTTGACTTCGCCGCCCTTGAAAAGCTGGTGAAGAAGCTGCTCGAAGAAGGCGTGGCCGGTTTTGTGGTGTGCGGTACCACGGGGGAGGCGGCGGCACTGTCCAAGGCCGAGCAACTGGCTGTGCTGGACGCCGTGCTGGCCTGGGTGGCGCCAGACAAGGTGGTCATGGGCCTGTCGGGTTACAACTTGCGTGAATTGCTGGCCTTCCAGGCCGAGATCCAGCGGCGCAACATTGCTGGGCTTCTGGTACCGGCGCCTTGCTACATCCGCCCTTCGCAGGCCGGTATCGAAGCCTTCTTCAACACGGT
This sequence comes from Pseudomonas sp. PvP089, assembly GCF_017875165.1. NCBI lineage: Bacteria > Pseudomonadati > Pseudomonadota > Gammaproteobacteria > Pseudomonadales > Pseudomonadaceae > Pseudomonas > Pseudomonas sp. PvP089. Next base: position 3,992,427 of record NZ_JAGGME010000001.1, on the reverse strand, counting down.
AGCCGATGCCGCCAGCGTGCCGCTTATCGTGTACGACATCCCTTACCGCACCGGCGTGCGCATCGAGCGCGAAACCTTGCGCCGGATTGTGCGCCATCCGCGCATCGCGGCAGTCAAGGACTGCAGCGGCGACAGCGAAACCACGATGGCCTTGATCCAGGACGGCCATGCCCAGGTGCTGGCCGGTGAAGACCTGCAGATATTCAACAACCTGTGCCTGGGCGGTGCAGGGGCCATTTCGGCCTCGGCCCATGTGCATACGCACCTTTACGTGCGCATGCTGCGGCAGGTCGATAGCAGTGACTGGGCGGCTGCGCGTGGCACGTTCTACCAGCTGCTGCCCTGGATCAGGATGGCCTTTGCCGAGCCCAACCCGGCTGTGGTCAAGGCGGCATTGCAGTTACAGGGCTTGATGACCGACGAGCTGCGCGAACCGATGCAGCCTTGCACTCAACCAACCAGAGACAAATTGCTGGCGGTGCTGGCGCTACCCGGAGCCCTGTAGGAGTAGCCTTTTTGCTGCGAGGAGGCCTTGAAGCCGAACAAGGCCTTCAGGCCCGGCGCGCCACGCGTGCCGACGGCGAGGTAAAAGCCCCTGCGCGCGTCGTGGACTCCCCCGCTGCGTTCAACAGTAGGGTGGGTGCGGTGCTGGCGGCCCTGCCGGGTTAAAGTGTCTTTACTGCGACTGAAGCTGGCATCGTGACTGGAGGCGTTGCAATGACAAAGACCGTTGTTAAAGCCCGCTTCGAAGCAACGCTTCTTCGTCCGGCAAACCCTGGGGATGATTCGTCATGGGCATTCGTGGTACTGCCAAAAGAGGCGAGTGCACAGCTTCCCAGGCGCGGAAGGACGACAGTTGAAGGCACATTGAATGGATACCCTTTCCAGGCAACCCTTGAACCGGATGGTCAACTGAGCCATTGGCTGCAGATCAGCTCTACGTTACTCGACGCTGCAAATGCTGCCATTGGCGACATCGTTACACTGGAGGTGAGCCCTGTGCCGAAGGAGCCCGAACCTGGCATCCCTCCCGATTTTCAGGAGGCACTGGCAGCCACGCCTGAGGCTCGTCTGGTCTGGACCAATACGACGACCCTCGCACGAGTAGACTGGATACACTGGATCACGTCAGCCAAGCAGGCCCAGACGCGCGCAAAACGAATCGCCAATGCATGCGATATGCTTGCCTCCGGCAAGAAGCACGTTTGCTGTTTCGACCCGTCTGGTTACTACAGCAAGGCCTTCCGTGCGCCTGAGGCGCAAGATTGAGAAACGCCGCCGCGGGTGGGAATCCTGAAGCACAAGGGGTCAACCACCCATCCCAGATGCCTCACTAGCAGCAAGCATACTCATGGACCGAAAAGCAAACCCGTCATCCACCCCTGACTGGGTCATACGCAGCACTACGCCTGGCAGCGTGGAGCGCATCGAAGCCTGGTTTGGTGGCCATGGCTACGACCCGCATCGTCATGACACATACTCGATAGGCCGTACCCTTGCCGGGGTACAGAGTTTTCACTACAAGGGGGCGCTGTGCCACGGCGTGCCAGGCAATACCCTTGTCCTGCACCCGGATGAAGTACATGACGGCATGGCCGGCACGGAGGTGGGCTTTCGATACCGTATGGCCTACATCGACCCGTCGTTGATCCAGAACGTGCTCGGGGGCGAACCGTTGCCTTTCATCGCCGGCGGGCTCTCCTGCGACCCGCGTTTGTACCGCGCCAGCGAGGCGTTCGTACAAGCCTTGGACCATCCTCTGGAAACACTGGAGGAGCAGGACGCCGTGTATGACCTGGCCATGGCGCTGCGTGCCGTCGGTGGTAAGCCACGTGGCCGCAAACGCCTGGACTACCGCAGCGCCGAGCGCGCCAGAGCGTTCATCATGGAGCATCTGCACGTAGGCATCACGCTGGAGATGCTCGAACAGGCCAGCGGGCGTGAGCAATGGAGCTTGTCGCGGGACTTTTGCGCCCTCTACGGCACCAGCCCTTACCGGTTTGTCACGCTACGGCGCCTGGACTGTTTTCGCAGGCTGATCCTGGACGGCTTCACCCTGGTCGATGCCGCCCTCGCCGCAGGCTTTCACGATCAGAGCCACATGACCCGGCACTTCACTCGCACCTACGGCGTACCGCCATTGCGTTGGTTGGAACGCTTGCGTGCTGTTCGCTGAGTTGCAGGATCGTACAAGAAAGCCGTGTTTCCCATTCGATAGGCTGGTCGCTCCAACTAGAGAGGATCGGCCATGTCCGGCATACATCAGCAATGCGTACCGCAGCCTGTGAACCTGACTCAAAAAGCTTCGCTTATCGAGCAACAGTGGAGTCCACGGGTGGTCGCGGAAATGAACGACTACCAATTCAAGGTGGTTCGCATCGAAGGTGAATTCATTTGGCACTCGCACCCCGAGACCGATGAAGCGTTTCTGGTACTCGAAGGCCTCTTGCGCATCGATCTCCCAGAGGGCTGCGTGCATGTGAAGCCGGGCGAGCTGTATGTGGTGCCGCGTGGGGTAGAGCACAGAACAGCGGCAGAGACGGAGACGAAACTCATGATGATCGAGCCGCGAGGTGTGTTGAATACCGGTCATGAAGGCGGGGAGCGAACGGCTGTGAATGACGTCTGGATCTAAGTTGACGTCTCTGATATTGGCTGGCTTCTTCAAGACTTGGAACAGACAACTATCCGAGGTGGAGGGGCCGTTTCGCGAGTCACTGGCGACAAGTTCAGCTTCCGTCAGTGTTGCGTAGCCCTGGAGGTTTTGGTGCAATTCTTGTCGGAGCCGGCTTTCAGGCGATGAGGCCGGTATTTGACCAGATGAGGTCGACAATCGTCATCCGCCAGCGGTTGACAAGGATATGGCGAGGCTCCTGCATAAGTGATAACTTAGATTAATTCTCATTTGCAGCCAATTGTCATGGACCGACCTCGATCACCTTCTTCCGATCCCATTGGCGAGCTGTATGCGGGGCACCACCCCTGGTTGGTGGCGTGGCTGCGGCGGCGCCTGCAATGTCCGCATCAGGCTTCGGACTTCGCCCAGGACACGTTCTACCGTGTACTCACCGCCGGGCAGTATGCTTCCCCTCGTGAGCCTCGTGCATTTCTTGCGACCATTGCGCGCCGTATCCTGATCGACAACGGCCGCCGCTTGCGCCTGGAGCAGGCATACAGGGAGGCGCTTGAGGCCAGTGTCGAGCATATGGAGCAGGCGTTCTCGCCCGAGCAAATCCTGCAGGCCATAGAGCTGCTGGAACGTATCGACCGAGCGCTGTCACGCATGAAGCACAGAGTTCGTGAAACCTTTATCCTCCGTCACCTTGAAGGCTTGTCCCAGGATGACATCGCACGCCATCACGACATTTCGGTGAGGACTGTACAGGCCGATTTAGTCGAGGCCATGCTGGCTTGCGACGCTGCCATGGAGGTGAGCGATGCCTGACCAGACTGCCGATTCGGTCCTGCGCGAGGCTGCGCGCTGGCTGGTGCTACTCGACGACGAGGCCGACGTTCAGTTACAGGCGCAATTCCAGGCATGGATCAGCGCGGCCCCTGAACATGCGGCAGCGGTCGCGCGCTTGCAAGGGCGTCTGAGTTCGTTGCAGCAACTACCCCGCCAGGCTGCCGGAAAAGCCCTCCGCCACGCACCACGCGCGCCCCAGGCCAGCAAGATGCAGGCCCTGGCCTTGACGCTGGCCCTGCTTCCCATGGCCTGGATCACCACGACTTGCTGGCAACAGGGATATCTGCTGGCAGACCTGAGCACCTCAGGGGGCGCTTGGCTTGATCGCCGACTAGACGATGACAGCGAAATCCATCTGGACGGGGACTCGGCCGTGAACGTGCATTTTGATGCAGGTGAACGTCGGGTCGAGCTGCTGCGTGGCGAAGTGTTGGTCGATGTGGCCAAGGACCCTCGCCCATTCCTGGTAGTGACTGCACATGGCAGTGTGCGGGCGCTTGGCACGCGCTTCACGGTGGCGCGGCAAGGCGACTCGACGCAAGTGACCATGATCGAGTCGACCACCGCCATCAGCAGTGCCGGCCACTCACTGAAGCTGACGGCCAACCAGCGCGTACGTCTTGGCGCACAAGGCCCAGGCAACGTCGAACAGGTACGGGCAGATGCCCTTGAACAGGCTTGGCACAAGCACAAGTTGCTGGCCGAAGATGAGCCACTGAGCGATGTGCTGACGCGCTTGTCGCGCCACTACCCAGGCCTGCTGTGGGCCGATCATGCTGCCCTCGCAGGGCTACAGGTGACGGTGATGCTGCCGCTGGATGATCCGCGCCAGGCATTGCGGCTGCTGCAACGCACCTTGCCGATCCAGGTCAGCCAGTACACCCCTTGGATAACCCGGGTAACCCTGAAGCCCGAGGTGGGGCGGAAATAGTTTCAATAATCATTTCGTGTTTTCGAATTTCGTCCGTCCTCCCATGGCCAACACCATAGGAGTATCGAAAACATGAAGTCGCCGATTCGAGCTCCACCCACAGCAGCGGCTGGGTCAGAGAGGCACTGTGGCCCTGTAGCCGCCTGGCCAGTTCGGCGACGAAGGCAGCGGTCATCGGCGGTTGCGAGCGGGCCATGTCGGCGACCACCAGTACCACGCTCTTGGCGTCGCGCTCGGCGGTTTCGCCAAGCCGGTCGGCCCAGACATTGGCCAGGTCGCGGTCAGCCCAGTTGGCCATGACCCGGGCCGCCACACGGCGCAGGTTTTCTATCAGGGCCAGGCGCAGCATGATCGGGATGGCCCAGAGCTCACCCAGGGTCAGGGTGCAGGCCTGCTGATAAGCCTCGACGAAACGACTGAAGCTTTCCGCGTCGATGCGCCCGTCACCGTGGGAAATGGTTTCCAGGGCAATGTCGTAGACACGCGGCAGGCCGGTCGAAGGGCCGTTGTCCAGTTGTGGCAACTGCAGGCTGTAGTTGGCCGGCAGGTCGTGCTTGGCAATGCGGATATGGGTTTCGACCAGGTAAAAGTTGTCGAGCAACCACTGCGCGGCCGGTAACGCTGGCCGGGAGCTGGGCAGGGCGCCTGCGAGGGCAGTGCAACTGGCAGAGAGCATGCGTTCGTTGTCGGCCAGGCGGTCCAGCAGGGCGTCGTTGGCCGGCCGCAGGCTCAAGTGGTGCTGCTGGGCCAGCCGCAGGCCGTGCTCGGCCATCTGGTCGGCGTTGTACAGCTCCGAGCGCAGCAGGCTTTCATAGGTGAAGGTATGCCGGGGTGAACGCCAGCGCCCCGCGTGGGCGTACAGGCGTCGAAGGTAGCTGCGTGCGCGTAGCCAAGGATTGTCCATGGTGTGCCGGGTTGCCGATCTGGCCTTTCAGCACTCAGTCTGCGGCGGTTGCCCTGGCAGCGTCTGTACGTTAGCGAACAGACCCGCCACGGCGCTGCGCCTATGCTGAATCCCCGCAATCCCTGCACCGTTTTGCCATGGCGCGCGGTGCTTTCATGCCTGCCCATCCGGCAGGGGCAGCAATGCCCGCATCAGCTGAAAGCCAGGCACCCCTGCGCCACACGGGCGCGCCTACACTGTCGGCAGGCGCTTTTCCATTGGCTGGTAGACCAGCCCCGCAAACTCGCCCACTTCGCCTGCCAGGGTGAAACCGTAGCGTTGGTAGGCCGGCACCGAAGACAACGACGCCTTGACCGTCACCACGTCAACCCGGGCATGTTCCAGCGCTGCATTCATCAGGCGCGTGCCGATGCCCTGGCGTTGCCAGCCCGGAGCAATGAACAGCATCGCAACGTGGCGGCCTTCCTTGAGCTCGATCAGCCCCGCGATAGCGCCCTGCGCGACACAGGCGAGCATCAGGTTGTCACCTTGCATGCGCTCGGCAAAGGCTTGTGGCGCTGCCACCCTGGTGAAGGTTTCGACACCCTGCGCAGACAGCGAGGGTGCGACCGCCTGCGTGAAGGCGTCCAGGCACAAGGCGCTGACATGGGGGAGGTCATCGGGGGTGAGGTTGCGTATTTGCATATTGCTCGTCCATGTCTGTAAACGTAATCAGGATGTCTTCGAAAAACGCCCCGATCGGTTCGGTGGGGTGGCACAACTGTATTTCCAGTACCCACACCACTTCGCTCGGGACGATTTCCACCTCGGCCAGCTTGTCCTGGCCATACAGTACGTGCGGGAAGTCGGCGACGCGATGCCCGGCCAGGTTGCGTTCCAGCTGCCAGCCCTTGGCCTGGGCACTGCGTTCGGCGAAGTCATAGAGCTCGCGTCCGGTCAACCCACGGCCCCACGCCAGGCGGGTTTCGTCGAACACCGCGTGCAGTGCCTTGACGCAGGCGTGGTGCAGCTCGTGCTGGCCAAACACGAAGGTGTCGCCATAGTCGCCTTCGTAGCCATCCCAAACCGGGCCGACATCGACCACGACAATGTCCGTAGTACGTAATACACGATCCGGGTCGATGCCTTGGCGCGGTGTACGTACGGTGTCGTCGCCAAAGCGGATGTAGGTGGGGTGCCAGGTGTGGGACGCGCCCATTGCCTGCAGTGTTTGCGCCGCCATCTCCAGTGCCTGGGCGGTGGTCATGCCGACGTGCAATTGGCTGGCGATCGCGGCCACGGCCCGTACTGACTGCTCGCGGGCAGCGAGCATGCCATCCAGTGAGTAACGCGGGCCGACCTTTTCCAGCTCTGGGTGCAGTGTGTTGGCGGTTGAAAGCTGGGGCGCCAGTGCGCCGCTGGCGACAAAGGCCTCCGCGACAAAACGGTGGGGTGGCACGCCTGCGGCGAGGCATTGCTCGCGGGCCTGGCTGATCATCGTGGCATTACCGCACGCGTAGACCTGGGTGTCGGCCCACCGATGCGCCTGGCCCAGCGCCACCTGCTGCACGCGTGCCTCAGCCGAGAGCACCGGGTGCCAGCGAAAGTGGGGGTATTCAAGGCTGGCCTGTTCGAGAAACGCGCGGTCATAGAAGTCCGCCGTCGATGAACCACCCCAGTACAGCGTGACCTCGGCAGCGTGGGCCATGGCCGTCAGCAGTAATGGCTTGATGCCGGCGTAACCTGTGCCGGTGGCGAACAGCACCAGCGGGCGTTGGTCTTCATGCTGCCAGGTACAGGCGCCCACCGGCCCCTCAAGCTTCAGTACAGCGCCTGCTTGCAGGGTGGGCAGCAGGCCTTCGGTGAACACGCCGCCGCTGACCTTACGGATGTGAAACACCAGTTGCCCCTGATCCTGAGCGGGCAGGTTGGCGATGGAGAAGCAGCGGCTGTCACCGTTGTCGAGCCGAAATCTCACGTATTGGCCGGCCCGCACTTCCAGTGGTTGAGCCGGTTGCAGCACCAGTTCGACGATATCTGCACTGAGTTCGCGCTTGCTGTGAACCTGTGCGTGAAACGCCAGCGACGGGGCGTCCAGCGACCAGCCGGGGATCTCCAGGCGCATGTCGCTGCAGGCGTGGCTCTGGCACAGCAGCATCTCATCGGCGGCCAGGGGGTAGGAGGGCGCGGGGGTGTCCGCATCTCGCTGCTTGGCCTGATACCGCCCCGACACGACTTTGACCTTGCAGGACCCGCAGGCGCCGCGGCGGCAGGAGAACGGTACCGGCAGGCCGCTGGCGAGCATGGCGTCGAGCAGCAGTTCCTGGCGGGTTTCGAAGGTTTTGCCCGAGGGCGACAATTCGATGACGTGGCGGTTTTGCATGAACACCTCGGGGCAATTGAAGGTTCGATTGTTGCTATAGTCCAGGACCAGCAGAACCTCCAGTTTTGGATAATTCACATGGTCCAGCTTCGCAAATGGCAGCCACTGCTCAGGCTCGATGGCGCGCAGGCTTCATACCGGCAGATCGTCGAAGGCCTGGTGGCCGCGATCAGCGAGGGCCGTCTGCGCCCTGGCACGCCGTTGCCGGGCACGCGGGAGATGGCGCAACTGCTGAACGTCAACCGCAAAACGGTGATCCTTGCCTATGAGGAAGCCGAAACCAAAGGCTGGCTGCAGAGCGTGCAGCGCCGGGGTACCTTCGTCAGCCAGCAGCTGGCGACTGGCACAATCACGGCGCCCGCCGCCTCGCGCTCCTTCGCCTTGGCGCTGCCAGAGGAGCCCGCCGTTGCCTATTTCGAGGCAAACGAACGGGCGGCAGCGCAGCAGGGGCGGCCAGAGGCCTTGTTCTTCGACAACGGTGCCTGTGACCATCGCCTGCTGCCCCAGGCTGTTCTGCATCGCTATTACCGCAATGCCCTGCGCAACAGCTTTGCCAGCAACAGCGTGCGCCACGGCAGTGATTGCAGCAGCCTCTACCTGCGCGCCGCCTTGGCCGACATGCTCAGGCACAACCGCAGCCTGAACGTTGGCGCCGAGCATATCTGCCTGACCCAGGGTGTGCAGATGTCACTATCACTGTTGGCCAGCGTGTTGCTCAAGCCGGGGGATGCGGTGCTGGTCGAGCGCCTGAGTTATCCGCCGGCGTGGGAGATTTTCCGCCAGCTGGGGGCCCGACTGGTGACCGTGGACCTGGACCATGAGGGTTGCCGGGTGGACCAGATCGATGCCCTGTGCCGGCAGCACAAGGTGCGGATGATGTATTTGACGCCCCATCACCAGTTTCCGACCACGGTCAGCTTGCCAGCCGGGCGCCGGCAGCAGTTGCTGGAGCTGGCGCGGCTGCACGATTTCTGCGTGGTCGAGGAAGACTACGATTACGAGTACCACTTTTCCGGGCGGCCCTATCTGCCTTTGGCCAGCGACCGGCAGCAGCGGCATGTGATTTACATCGGCACACTGTCCAAGCCCTTGGGCAGCACGTTCCGTTGCAGTTATATCGTCGCACCGGTGGAGGTAACGGCAGTGCTGGAGCGCAGGGCGACGCTGACCCTGGGGCAGGGCGATGCGGTGATGCAGCGGATGCTGGCGGACTTGATCAATGATGGCGAGCTGAAGAAGCACTTGCGCCGGGTCAACCGCGAGTACCGTCGGCGTCGGCAGACCCTGTTGGCTTGCCTGCACGATGCGTTTGGCGAGCAGATTACCGTGCAGGAGCCGGAAGGTGGGCTGGCGCTGTGGGTGCGGTTTGCCGACACGATCAATGTGGATCAGTTGGTCGACAAGGCACTGGAGCTGGACCTGGTGGTGCGCAGCGGTCGCCAGTTCTCGCCGTTTGGTCATGCCGAGAATGCCTTGCGCCTGGGTTTTGCTTCGCTGGATGTCGATGAGCTCCGGCAGGCCACCCAGCGCCTGGCGCAGGCAGCAGAAAGGTGATGTCACGACCACGGGGATTCAATTGTCTGGTGCCGCCTGGACTGGCCTCATCGCCGGCAAGCCACCCCCCACAGCATTCCTGCAAGACTTGAGGTCAATGCGGTCCAGGTGGGAGCTGGCTTGCCGGCGATGGGCCGCACAGCGGCCCTGCGGTTGAGCAGGTTATCGGCGTTGCCACACCTCGCCTTGTTCGGTCACTACCCAAGGCCTGTCAGCCGCATCCACCAGCACCCCGCCAACCCAGCGCTGCGCAGGGTTGTGATCCAGCCAGTGGGCCTTGCCTGCAAGCACTTGCTCGGCAAGCGGCGTCAGCCGCAGCAGTCGCTGCGCCCAAGCTTCTCCCGGGCCTTCAACCAGCAGCGGGTGTGGCGCGTGGATCAACGGCTGCAGCAGCACATGGAACATCTGGTCACCGAGGTAAGGCAGCGGGTCATCCTGCATCATCAACTGGCCAAACACGCGGCCGGCCGGTAGCGCGCCGCGTGAAGCCAGCACGCGCAGCAGCAGGCGTTCGGTAAGGCTCAAACCGTCATGTGCCCCCGGTAGCTCCTGCAGCTGGCGCGCCAATGCCCCGCCCAGCAACGGCAAGGCCGGGTGTGCGTGGCCAGCGAGGCTCGCCCAGCCTTTTGGATTGGGTGCGGTGTAGGCCGCCCATGCCTCGCGGGCCAGGGCGAGTGCATCCTCACCCAGCGCGCGACGTTGCGGCCACAACCAAGCCAGCAGGTCGGGGGCCAGTTGCCCGATGCCGATAAAGCGCTCGATGCCGGGCACCTGGTCAATTTCGATCAGCTCCAGCCGACGCGGCAGGCCAGGCAGGCTGGCGAGTACGCGAATCAGGAACAGCTGGTCGTAAGCGTCGGCCTCGCACCACAGCACAATTTCGCTGTCGCGGTTAAGCCCTGCCAATGCGCTACGTTGTGCTGCCTGGCGCTGTTCAAGGTCTTGGGGGCTCAGCCGGAACGCTTGTTGAACGTAGGCGCTGCGAACCTGCCAGTACTGCTCATCAGGCAGTGCCGGTACAGGCCCCATCACCATGGGGTCGTCGAACATCTGGAAAGCGCCGGCAAACCCGGCGGTGCGCAAGCTGTGGGCGATGTCGTTGCCGCAGCGCCAGTGCTGCACGTTAGCCTCGTCATCGGCAGAAAAACCGGGGTGGCGTGCTGCAAAAGCCACGGCATCGGCATGGGCCTTGAGCTTGGGCCAGCTGGCAAAACCGGCCTCGCGGGCCACCAGCCATTGGGTATCGGCAAGCCGGTAGTCGGGGCCGGGCAGGCCAAGCGTGCGCAATTGCTCGCGGGTGTCGTCGGCTTGGTGGGTTTTCAGTTCGGTCAGCAAGCGCTTGGCGCGTTTGCGCAAGGCGGGCAGGTCGAGCAAGCCGTGGTGGCGGGAAGCATTGATGGCGGGCATGCCAACTCCTTTGGGGCTCGGTCCGCCGACAAGCCGGGAGCTGGTATGGAAATGGAGTGAAGCATGGCTCGGGCAACCCCTTTGCGCGGACCGCAGGCGCAGCCGGCGCCCAGGCCCCGACTTTAACGGTGTAGCGCAGCGGGTTGCAAATGATAGTTTTCCCATGGGTTGCCGTGCGCTTTATAGTGGCGGGCTTTTCTCCGTTGAAGTCAAAGGAATGGCGACCATGCGCATACGCACCCTGCTTGCAGCAATCGGGACCAGCTTGTCGCTGGGCTCGGCATTGGCTGCGCCAAGCCAGCCAGTGCCTGTAGCGGGCGAACGTATTTCGGTAAAGATCGAGGGCACCGGGCCGGACGTCATCCTGATCCCCGGGCTGGCCTCTTCCCGTGAGGTTTGGGCGGGGCTCGCCAGCACACTGCGCCAGCAGCATCGCCTGCACCTTGTGCAGGTTGCAGGCTTTGCCGGCTCGCCTGCCGTGCCCGCTGTGGACGGGCGCGTGGCCGCTCCTGTAGCCGAGGCGGTTGCTGACTATATCCGTAGCCAGCGCCTTGAGGCGCCGGCCATCATTGGCCATTCGCTGGGCGGTGAGGTGGCGCTGATGCTTGGCGCACGCCACCCGGAGCAGGTCGGGCGGCTGATGGTTGTCGATGCGCTGCCGTTTTACACGTTATTGATGGACCCCACGGCCACTGCCGAAACGGCTGCACCCCAGGCTGCCACATTCCGTGATGGGATGCTGCTGGCCCCGGCAGCGCAGGCCGAAGCCATGCAGCGTGCGGCCATTGACCGGCTGGCCAAGACCGCTGCGGCCAGGCCCGCATTGGTAGAGGCCGCGCTGCGCTCGGACCGCAAGGCGGTAGCCGACGCTACCTATGAACTGATGACCACCGACCTGCGCCCGGAGCTTGGCGATATCCAGGCGCCGGTGCAGGTCGTCTATGCCTATGACCCCTTGTATGGCATACCCGCTACCAGCGTCGATGCAACCTTCGCAAACGCCTATGCCGGGACGCGAAACATCAGCTTCAAACGTATCGATGGCAGCTTCCACTTCGTCATGCTGGACCAACAGCAGGCCTTCGCGCAGACGGTAGTCAATTTCCTCGATCGCTGAGGTTGGCCGCGGCGCAGCCTGCGCCCGGCAACATCTGTTCGGTTATCGCCCATAACCTGCTTCCTGCGCCTCAAGCCTGCGCCGGTACCTCCGATAGCAGCACACCCACCGTCGAATTTCGACCAGAAGTGGTGCCAATAAGGAGTACTGCCCGCATGCTTGCCAACCTCAAGATACGTACCGGAATGTTCTGGGTGCTGTCGTTGTTCAGCCTGACCCTGCTGTTTTCCACCGTCAGTGCATGGCGGGCAGCAGTGGGCAGCGGTCAGCAGATCACCGAACTGGACCAGACCGCACACCAGTCGGACCGGTTGAACAATGCGTTATTGATGGCAATCCGTTCCAGCGCCAATGTGTCCTCGGGCTTCATCGAGCAGTTGGGCGGCCATGACGAGAGTGCAGGCAAGCGCATGGCGCTGTCAGTCGAGCTGAACGACAAGAGCCAGAAGCTGGTCGACGAGTTCGTTGAAAATGTCCGCGAGCCAGCCCTTCGCACGCTGGCAACCGAGCTGCAGGCTACCTTTGCCGAATACGCCAAGGCGGTAGCCGGGCAGCGCGAAGCGACCCGCCAGCGTTCGCTGGAGCAGTACTTCAAGGTCAACATCGATGCCGGCAATGCCATGGGCCGACTGCAAGCGCTACGCCAGCAGCTGGTTGGCGTACTGAGCGAACGTGGCCAGCAGATCATGCTGGAGTCAGACCGTCGTCTGGCGCGTGCACAAATGCTGAGCCTGGGGCTGCTAGGGGTGACCTTGCTGCTGGCTGCACTGTGCTGGGCCTTCATTGCCCAGCGAGTGCTGCATCCGCTGCGTGAAGCCGGTCGGCACTTCCAGCGCATTGCCGGTGGCGACCTGAGCGTGCCGGTGCAAGGGCAGGGCAACAACGAGATCGGCCAGCTGTTCCATGAACTGCAGCGCATGCAGCAGAGCCAGCGCGACACCCTGGGGCAGATCAACCACTGTGCCCGGCAGCTGGACGCAGCCGCCACTGCGTTGAACGCGGTTACCGAGGAAAGCGCCAGCAACCTGCGTCAGCAGGGGCAGGAGCTGGAGCAGGCAGCTACTGCTGTGACCGAAATGACCACGGCCGTGGAGGAAGTTGCGCGCAACGCTATCACTACATCGCAAACCACCAGCGAGTCCAACCAGCTGGCCGCACAAAGCCGCCAGCAAGTCAGCGACAACATCGATGGCACCGAGGCCATGACCCGCGAGATCCAGACCAGCAGTGCGCACCTGGAGCAATTGGTGGGGCAGGTCCGGGATATCGGCAAAGTACTGGAAGTGATCCGCTCGGTGTCCGAGCAAACCAACCTGCTGGCACTCAATGCTGCCATCGAGGCGGCCCGCGCCGGTGAGGCCGGGCGCGGCTTTGCGGTGGTGGCAGATGAGGTACGCACGCTGGCCTACCGCACGCAACAATCGACCCAGGAAATCGAACAGATGATCGGCCGCGTGCAGGCGGGCACCGAGGCGGCGGTGGCGTCGATGCAGGCCAGCACCAACCGCGCCCAGTCGACACTGGACGTGACCTTGGCCTCGGGGCAGGTGCTGGAAGGTATCTACAGTGCGATTGGCGAAATCAACGAGCGCAACCTGGTCATCGCCAGTGCGGCCGAAGAGCAAGCTCAGGTGGCGCGGGAAGTGGACCGCAACCTGCTGAACATTCGCGAGCTGTCGATCAACTCGGCGACAGGAGCGCAGCAGACCAGCGAGGCGAGCAAGGCGCTGTCGGGGCTGGTGGGGGAGATGACGGCATTGGTGGGGCGGTTCAGGGTGTAAGGGTAGCCGGGCGACGGGCGTAAAACTCGCACCTGATCATTGTTACATTAAAAGTGGGTGAAACTTATTTAAAGTTCCCCTTGCGGGTTGACTTCGATACTACCCTTGAATAAAGTTCGATCGCCCCGAGAAAGGGCCTTTTTTCCATTCACTGAAGAATTCAATGGACACAGTATCTAGTCGCTGCCTGACCCCTGCCGTATGGCCTGGTCAGGCACTTGAACCGGAACACCGGTCCCGACACCCTGGTCGGGCAAGCCGCGCCAGAGCCTGATGCTCCGTCGTGACTTGCCGCCACCGGTGTCTGCCGGTTGGAGGCAAGCTCATGAACCTCACTTCATTCGCTTCACACCGCCTGTTCGCCGGCCTTGCGCCGCAGCTGGCCCGTGCCCGGCCGTGCCGCCTGCACGGGTACCCTGACGACAGCCAGGAGCCCCCAAGTAGATGCGGGCCGCTGGCGCGTCTTCATGCCCGCTTGAGCCCCCAGACTTCTCACTGAATAAAAGATATTCAGCGGTATCTTCCCTCCCGAACTTACTAAGTTGAAAGTTTGCCGGGTAACTATTGCCCCGTGTTTATGAAAAGGAATCAATCCATGGACTGCGCGAGTAGAAAGTTCGCTGCCGACACAACTTCCGACCCTCGGCAGCGGACAGACAACTGTCGGAAAAACCCAGCATTTTTCTGCGACCCGACATGCCTTCGTTCACTGGCTGAGTGAAACGTCTGTGTGTCGTGCCGCCGCAGCGGCAGGAGCACAGCAACATGACTGTCAAACACCGCAACACCTCATCGGCCAAGGCCGAACGCGAAACTCGCCTGTCTACCCGCGCCGCCCGTGAAGCGCGCAATGGCCTGGCCGTTACCCTCGCCAACCTCGATGCCAGCGAGCAGGGCCTGACCGAGCACGAAGCTGCCAAGCGCCTGGAGCGCGATGGGGCCAACCAGGTTGCCCACGATCCGCAACCCCACGCCTTGGTGCAATTGCTCAAGGCCCTGCATAACCCGTTCATCTATGTACTGCTGATTCTGGCCGGGATCAGCTTCGTCACCGACTACTGGCTGCCGGTCAGCGCAGGCGAAACGGACGACGCCGACCTGACCAAGGTCATCATCATCATGACCATGGTCAGCCTTAGCAGCCTGCTGCGCTTCTGGCAGGAATACCGCTCGAACAAGGCCGCCGACGCGCTCAAGGCAATGGTGCGCACTACCGCAACCGTGCTACGCCGCGAGCAGGTCGGGCAGGCCCCGCGCCTGCGCGAAGTGCCCATGGACAAACTGGTGGCCGGCGACATCGTGCAGCTATCTGCAGGCGACATGATCCCGGCCGATATCCGCCTGCTTGAATCGCGCGACCTGTTTATCAGCCAGGCGGTGCTCACTGGCGAAGCGCTGCCGGTCGAGAAGTACGACACCTTGGGCAATGTCGCCCAGAAGTCCGCCACCGGGCATGGCGCCAACCCGGACAACCTGCTCGAGCTGCCAAACATCTGCTTCATGGGCACCAACGTCGTCAGCGGCCGCGCGCGCGCTGTGGTGGTCGCCACCGGCCGACGTACCTATTTCGGCTCGCTGGCCAAGGCCATCGCCGGTTCCCGCAGCCAGACCGCCTTCGATCGCGGCGTGAACAGCGTCAGCAGCCTGCTGATCCGCTTCATGCTGGTGATGGTACCGGTGGTGTTCATGATCAACGGTGTGGTCAAGGGCGACTGGGGGGATGCCTTCCTCTTCGCGCTTGCCGTGGCAGTGGGCCTGACCCCTGAAATGCTGCCAATGATCGTCAGTGCCAACCTGGCCAAGGGCGCTGTGGCCATGGCCCGGCGCAAGGTGGTGGTCAAGCGCCTGAACGCCATCCAGAACCTGGGCTCCATGGACGTACTGTGCACAGACAAGACCGGCACGCTCACCCAGGACCGGATCATCCTCGAACACCACGTGCGCTTCGATGGCCAGCGCGATCGGCATATCCTTGAACTGGCCTGGCTCAACAGCCACCACCAAAGCGGCATCCGCAACCTGATGGACCAGGCCGTGCTGCATTTTGCTGGCCAGGACAGCCAGTTCCAGGTGCCTTACGCTTACGCAAAGGTAGACGAACTACCGTTCGACTTCATCCGCCGTCGCCTGTCCGTGGTAGTGAAAAATGCACTTGGCGATCACCTGCTGGTAAGCAAGGGGGCGGTCGAGGAAATGCTCGCCATCGCCACCCATGTGCAGGAGGGCGACCGTGTCGTTACCCTGGACCCGCTCCGCCGCCAGCAGCTTCTGGCCAGCGCCGATGCCTACAACCAGGACGGCTTCCGCGTGCTGGTGGTCGCCACCCGCGAGATCCCGTCGGCCGAAGGCAAGGCGCAGTACCACACCGACGATGAGCGCGACTTGGTGATCCAGGGCTTCCTGACTTTCCTCGACCCACCCAAGGAAACTGCCGGCCCGGCCATTGCCGCCCTGCGTGACATGGGGGTGCGGGTGAAGGTGCTGACCGGCGACAACCCGGTGGTGACCTGTAAGGTCTGCCGTGAGGTGGGCCTGGAGCCAGGCCTGCCACTGCTCGGCCAGGACATCGAGCGCATGGACGACACCACCCTGAAGCTTCAGGTCGAGGAACGCACTGTCTTCGCCAAGCTCACCCCGCTGCAGAAATCACGCGTGCTCAAGGCCCTGCAGGCCAATGGTCACACGGTCGGTTTCCTCGGCGACGGTATCAACGACGCCGCCGCCCTGCGCGATGCCGACGTCGGTATCTCGGTGGACAGCGGCACCGACATCGCCAAGGAGTCGGCCGATATCATCTTGCTGGAAAAAAGCCTGATGGTACTGGAGGAGGGGGTGCTCAAAGGCCGCGAAACCTTCGGCAACATCATGAAGTACCTGTGCATGACTGCCAGTTCCAACTTTGGCAACGTGTTCTCGGTCCTGGTGGCCAGTGCGTTCATTCCGTTCCTGCCGATGCTGGCGATCCACCTGCTGCTGCAGAACCTGATGTACGACTTCTCCCAGCTGTCGCTGCCGTGGGACCGCATGGACAAGGAGTTTCTCAGCAAGCCCCGCAAATGGGACGCCCGCAACATCGGCCGCTTCATGCTGTGGATCGGCCCTACTTCGTCGATCTTCGACATCACCACCTTTGCCCTGATGTGGTTTGTGTTCGCCGCCAATAGCGTCGAGATGCAGGCGCTGTTCCAGTCTGGCTGGTTCATCGAAGGGTTGCTGTCACAGACCTTGGTGGTGCACATGCTGCGCACCCGCAAGGTGCCGTTCTTCCAAAGCACCGCTGCGCTGCCGGTGGTGCTGGCAACGGGGCTGGTGATGGCATTGGGTATCTACATCCCGTTCTCGCCGGTGGGCGCGATGGTGGGCCTGGTGCCGCTGCCATGGGCATACTTCCCTTGGCTGGTTGCTACCCTGCTGGGCTACTGCGTGGTCGCGCAAGGGATGAAGACCCTTTACATCCGCCGCTTCGGGCAGTGGTTCTGAGCCAGGCGAGGAGAGCAGAGCATGCGAGTACTGATCTGTGCGGGACGCAACTATGCCGACACCCGGCGCTGCCGCCAGGCCCTGGATGACGTTCAGCGCCAGCGGCCGATCCGGGTGTTGATCCACGGTGGCAGCCAGTTCCTGGGCGGCGAGATCGAAAGCTGGGCACGTGAGCACGGTGCCGATCTGGTGCGCTACCCGCCGAACTGGCAGTTGCACGGCAAGCAGGCCGAACGCCTGCGCAACCTGTTCATGCTTAACGACAGTCGCCCTGATCTGTTGCTTGCCCTGCCCGGGGGCGATGACACAGAGGAACTGCTGGCCAGGGCTCGCGGCGCGGAGGTTCCGGTGATTTGCGGCAGGCAACCACGGCGGCCCGAGCGGGATGAACCTGGCGTGGGATAAGCCTGCCTGCCACCAGTCCTGTGGGAGCGGGTTCACCCGCGAAGAAGACACCGCCGTGGATGGCACGGGCTTCGCCCGTGTTCGCGGGGCAAGCCCGCTCCCACAGGGATCGCGCCAGCTTTTAGAAGTTGAGCAAGACAGTTGCGCCCACAATGACCGCGCTAGGTTTCACGTTTTTTGCGAGACAGTCGCTGGTACAAGTACAGCGTGGGCCGAAGCCGGCGCTGTACTTGCGGCGCCTCGGTGCCGAGCTGCTCAGCCCGGCTGCGCAGCAAGGTTATTGCTCACGTTGCGCCCCAGCACCAGCACGGTGACAAAACCACAGCCCACCAACGCGGTAGCCAGGCTCAGCAGCACCGCCGTGCCCATATGGTCGACCACCTGCCCGCCGAAGAAAGAGCCCAGCGCAATGATCACCTGGAACATGGCTACGAACAGCGGCATGCCACGTTCAACATCCTTAGGTGCCACCACGAACATCCAGATGTTGGCGCAGGCCGGGAACGCACCGAAAGCGAAGCCCCACAGCGCGATCAGCATGGCAGCGCCCGTCATGCCGGTGGCGAAGTGCGGGAACAGGGCGGTGCTGACAGCAATCATCAGCGCAACCAGCATCAGGGTATGCCGCACGCTGCGGTTGGCAGCGTAGCCCGCGAAAATGTTACCCATGAACCCGGCGACGCCATACAGCAGCAACAGCGATCCAATCGTAGGCCCGTCAAAGCCGGCATTCTGTTTGAAGAACGGGGCAACATAGGTGTACGCGGCAAAGTGCGCCAGGCCGATCAGCAGCACGGCAATCAGCCCGACCCGCGCTTGTGGGTTGATGAACAAGGCCGGCAGGTCGCTGATGCGAATGGCCTTTTCCGGCAGCAGCCGCGGCAGCAGGAATACCTGCGCCAGCAGCACAGGTATGCCCACCAGTGCGGTGACCAGGAACGTCATGCGCCAGCCCATCAGGCCGCTCAGCCAGGTGCCCACGGGCACGCCCACTACGGTCGCCAGGGTTACGCCGGCCATGATGATCGAGTTGGCCTTGGCTACGCCCATGCCGTCGGGGGCCAGGCGGCCGCTGAGGGCGATGGCGGTTGCCCAGAAACCACCGATACTGACACCCAGCAGCACGCGGCCGACCAACAGCAAATTGAAGTCGACGGCGTAGGCCACGATGGTGTTGGCGATGATCATGATCAGCGTCAGGCCGATCAGCAGGTAGCGCCGGTCCAGCGCGCCGACCCCCACGGAAATCAACGGCGCGGCCAGCGCGGCCATGATACCGGGCAAAGTCACCATCAGGCCGGCAAGGCCTGCACTGATGCCGAGGTCACTGGCCACATCGTTGAGCACCCCCACCGGGAGGAACTCGCTGGTGACCAGGGCGAAGGCACCCACGGCGACCGAGAGGATTGCCAGCCATTGCTGTGTGACGCTCTGCTGATTATGTTCGGGAAGGCCGCGAGGGGCCTGGCGGTTGCTTGGCATGGGGGTCGGTTCCATGAGGGATGGCGCCTGTAGCAGGCGCAGGAGCGGAGGGATTTGCAGGCGATTATAGGGATGGCCTTGCCAGGCCGACAGGCAGGCCGCTTGATAGTCATCATCAGCGTAATCGATGAAACCCCTGGTTTAGAGCGGAAACTATTGCGTTGTGGGGCCACGAAGCCAGTTTCAGGGCGGTGTCACAGCCGTTTGCTTCACCGGTAAGACACCGCCCAGCACCATCTGGGTGACCGTGCGGGTGGCGCGATCAAAGTCCAACTTGTCAGGTATAGCCACGCCTCTGAGCTGCGACATTTGCCAGGCAAGATTGGTATAGGTACGCGTTGCCGACCAGATGAAAATCATCAGGTGTTCAGGGTCACAGGGCGCCAGCCGGCCATCCTCGATCCAGTTGCGCAGGCAGGCGACGTTGCGCCTGGCTTCCTCCTGCAGCATGCTCTTGCACACCTCAGGTAGGCGTTTGCCGCCTGAGAGCAACTCCTGGCTGAACACGGCGGCGCTGAACGGGTGCTCTCGAATGATGCGTATCCGGGCTTTGACATAGGCCCGCAGGCCCACTATCGGGTCGTCGCTTTTTCGCAACGCTGCCGAGGCCCTGACCAGCGGCTCGATGAAGCTCATCAGCACCTGGACGTACAAATTCTCTTTTGTCTGGAAGTAGTAATAGAGATTGGCCTTGGGCAACCCGGCGCGCTCGGCAATTTCGTGCGAATGGGTGGCGGTGAAGCCGGTGACGGCAAACGCTTCGCTGGCCGCCTGCAGAATAAGCTTGTGATTCTTGCGCCGGATACCGGGGTTGCCCAGCGCGTGGTCGACCGAGCCGAAAGTGGCGTCAGCACCCTCGCTGGTCGTGTGTGGCAGGTCGGGTTGGGCGTACATCACGGTTTCATCTGGGCTTTTTGAGAATCGATGTATAGAAAAGTATATAGCGAGTGTTATGCTTTTCTTCAGCCGTTGCAAGGCTGCCATTTATACACCAGGGCCAAACTCATGCATTTTTTGATCAGGCAGGCGACGGCCGCGGATTGTGATGCGATCAGCCAGGTCGCGGCACGCACTTTTGCGCTGGCTTGCCCGGCGAATACGCCTGCGACGGAAATTAGCGCCTACATCCAAGGCGCGTTGATGCCAGCCGACTTTGAACGCTTGAACCGGGAACCGGAAATGCGCCTGTCGGTAGGCCTGATGCGCCGTACGGTCGTCGGCTACAGCCTGGTCAACCTTGCCCCAGAGCCCCTGGGCATTCCGGCTGCCGATGGCATCGCCGAGCTCAGCAAATGCTACGTGCTGCCCGAATACCACGGGGCGGGTGTGGCCCAGCGGCTGATGGCTGATGTGCTGCAGGGCGTTGTGGGGGCTCTGCGGTTGACGGTCAATGACAGCAACAGCCGGGCTATTGCTTTCTACTTGCGCAACGGCTTTGCAGTGGTGGGTGAAACCACGTTCCAGTGCGGGGCGGATGTACATCGGGACTTGGTGATGCTGCACGCAGGCCGGGCAGCCCCCTGAGGGGGGCGGCCCGCCTGGTCTTGCGTGCTAGGGCGTGACCAGCACATCACACTGCGATTCGTTCAGTACATGCTTGGTAACGCTGCCAACCAACAGCTCCTCCAGCGCGCTCGCACCCTGCTTGCCGACTACGATCAGGTCGCACTCCAGCGCCTGTTCCTGCTCGGCAATGCGCCAGCCAGGGTCACCGTGCTCCAGAATCTGCCGTGCATCGGCAATGCCCGCGGCCTCACTCAATGCAGCGAGTTGTGCCTGTGCGTCCTTGCGGATGACATTGCGGTAGTGGGTGAGGGTGTCGTAGTCGATATGGGCGAAACGCACGCTGCCTTCGAACGGGGCTTCGTACACATGGAGCAGAATGATTTCGGCCTGTGGGGCAATGGCCCTGGCCAGTTTGATGGCGCGCAGCGAAGCGGGAGAGAAATCGACCGGCACCAGCACAGTGCGATAGGCATCACGAGGCGCCGGCTTGACCACCAGCAAAGGGCAGGGCATGTGGTTGAGCATTTTCTGCACGGTCGAACCCAGCAGCAGGCGCCGCGCCACGCTCTGGCCCTTGGCGCCGCATACCAGCAGGTCGCTGTGTTTGTCCTGCACCACCCGGGTGATTTCCGTGATCACCGACCCGCTGGCGACCTGCACACCCGCGGAAATGTTGTAGCGCTGGAACAGCAGGGCTGCCAGTGCGCGGGTTTTTTCGCCGGCGCTGTCCAGTACCCGCTTCAACAGGTCGTCATCAGGCGCCACCAACTGCTTGAGGCGCTTGAAGGGGGCCGGGTTGGCAACGTAGAGCAGGTCCAGTGAGGCCTGTTGCGCGTTGCTCAGGTAGGCAGCGCGCTCTGCCGCGTTGCGGGCATGGGGGGACAGGTCGGTGGCTACCAGTATGTGTTTCAGCGGGTTCATGTGGGGCTCCTTGTCCATGGCCGCGCGCAGTGTTCGACGGTTGTGCACTGTGCGCCTGGCGGTGCTTGAGTCATTCCTTGCTTGCAGCCATCGTCGCGCGAACCCGGCGCGAGGGCTTGATTTGAGTCAATGGAGCGTAGATGCCGCAGCGGATCATGCCGGCAGCAACAGGCGCAGCCCCCCCGTCATCACGATGGTAAATACCACCACCGGCAAGAGGGAAAACCGCGTTGCTGCGTACACCGTAAGCCCCAGCGCAATCAGGTCGGCCGGGTGCCCGGAAACGAACTTGGGTGCGATTACGGCAATCAGCACGCAGCCGGGCGCGGCGTTCAGCGCCTGCGTCAGTTGCGGCCCAAGGGTGCGGTTGCGCAGCAGTAAAAAGCCCAGCGCACGGGTCAGGTAGGTGACCACGGCCATGCCCACGAGGGTGACCAGTGTAGGAAGGTCAATCATGGTTTGGCCCATAGGTAAGCAGTGACCAGGCCGGCCACGGTGCCCGCGAGCACGTACCAGCCACCGGGAATCAGCAGGTAGAACAGTGCGGCGGTGAGCAGGCTGAACAGCCAGGGCACGGCGGCGTGTACGCCTTTCCACATGCCCTTGAGCAGCACCAGGAAGACCGCGGCAAAGGCCATGTCGAAGCCATAGCTGCGCAGGTCGCCGAGCAGCGGCCCAACCTGCGCGCCGAGGCTGGTGAACGTGACCCAGGTGGCCCACAGGCACAGCGACACACCCATGAAATAGCGCAGGCTGAACCCGCCGCGCTGGCGCGCATCGGCCAGGCCCATGGCCCAGCTTTCGTCACACATGAAGAACAGCGCCCCCAATGCCTTTGGCAGCGGCAGGTGGCGCATGTACGGCGCCAGGGTTGCGCCCATCAGCAGGTGGCGGCTGTTGACCAGCAGGGTCATGGCGATAATCACCCATATTGCCGGCGGTGAGGTCCACAGCTCGACAGCGGCAAACTCCGAGCCGCCACCGAAGTTAAGGCCTGTCATCAGAGCCACTTCGCCTGCTGCCAGCTGGTGCTGGGAAGCCTGCGCGCCGAGTACCAGGGCACAAGGGATGAACCCCAGCAGCACCGGCAGGGCGGCAACGGCACCACGGCGCAGTTCGCTTTGCGGCGTGGTGGCAGGGGGATCGTTCAGTACAGGTTCAAGGGTATTCATGGTCACCTCCAGTGGAGGTAAATTATTCCAATGGAGCGCTAGGACCCGGCCAAGGTCGCGCTGGGCCTCACCCTGTTCGTGCGGGTGTGGCTCAAGCGCCAGGACCAGGACACCACCGACGCGTTCGTCGAAGCCGTGCGCCAGTTACCCGAAGTGGTGGAGTGCCATGTGATGGCGGGCGATTGCGACTTGCTGTTGCAGGTGGTGGCGGCAGACCTGGAAGCCTATCGACGCTTCCAGATCAAGCACCTGACCAGCCTGAGCGTGGTGCAGAACGTCAAGACCGAAGTGCCGATGGAAAAGATCAAGCTGACCACCGAGCTGCCGGTGTAGTCGTGCTTTGGCTCAGGCTCGCCTGGCGCGTTCTGCAACACGCCTAACTGCTACTGGGCTGTCCGCCCTGCAAAAGCAGCTCGCTAAGTTTGTCCATGGCCGGTGTCGCTTGGCTGCCTTTGCGAGTGACCAACTCGTAAGGGTCGCTGACCGAGCCCATGGCCAGGGGCAGCATGCGTACTTGCTGGTTCATCGCGCATTGCCGGGCCACGTCAATCGACACCAACGCCACAAAGTCGGGGCGGTCCTGCAGCAGCGACAAGGTCGCCAGGATCGAGGTGGTTTCAACCAGGTGCAGCGGGAAGCGCAGCCCGGCGTCGTGGAATTCACGCTCCAGTTGCACGCGCATCGGCATGTTGGCCCGGTATACGATCCAGCGGCTTTCGGCCAACTCGGCAAGGCTGACGGTTTGGGCGTGTTTGAGCGGGTGGTCGACATTGGCGATGACCGCCAGCGTCTCATCATGGACAAAGGTGCTGGCAAACAGCTGCGGCGCGTTGCTGACACTGGTGCGGCACAGGGCCATGTCCAGCCGGCCGCTTTCGATCTGTGCCAGCAGCGACTGGCTGGTGTCTTCGATGATCTCGAACGACATCTGCGGCTGGATACTGGCCAGCTGTGATACGGCCCGCATCAGCAAGGGCACGGCGCCCATGATGGCGCCCACCGCCAGCCGGCCGCCCACACCGCGCAGGATGGCATCCAGGTCATGGCGCAGGTTGGAAATATCGGTTTGCACCACGCGCGCGTAGCGGATGGCGCAGTGCCCGGCGGCAGTGGGCTCCAGCCCGCGGTTGGTGCGGTTGAACAGCACCGTGCCGAAGGTGGTTTCGATTTCCTGCAGCGCCTTGCTGGCACCGGGCTGGGTAAGCCCGACGCTGCCAGCCGCACCCAGCAGCGAGCGGTGCTCGTCCAGCTCGATGAGCAGGCGCAGGTGACGGGCGTGCAGCCTGGACATGATCGAATTGAGTGACGGGGTCATCTGGTATGCGTCCTGGTTATACCGATATGGATTGTTCTCAATACCATGGCCAGGCGCGCATTCCTATACTGGCGCTGCACAGTGTCGCATCCAGTGCGGCTAAACCGCCCAGAAAAACAAAGCCAGGAGCCTGCTGAGCCTTATGTCCCTGATCAACTACATCACCCAGATCCAGTTCGATATCGGCGCCATTGCCCTTTTGCCTGCGGAATGTGAGCGCATTGGTATAACCAAGCCTTTGATCGTGACCGACCGTGGCGTGCGCGCTGCCGGTATCGTCGATACGGCGTTGAACACCTTTGCCGACAGCGCTGCCCAACTGCCGATCTATGACGGTACCCCACCCAACCCCAACGAGACCGCGGTGCGCGAAGCCGTGGCCATGTTCAAGGAGTGTGGCTGTGACGGCATCATCGCCATCGGCGGCGGCTCGGCGATCGACCTGGCCAAAGGTGTGGCCGTGTGTGCCAGGCACGATGGGCCATTGAAAAACTTTGCGGTGATCGAGGGTGGCCTGGCGCGAATCACGCCGGCAACCGCGCCGGTGATTGCCGTGCCAACCACGGCAGGGACGGGCAGCGAGGTAGGGCGGGGCGCCATCCTTATTCTCGACGACGGGCGCAAGGTGGGCGTGATTTCGCCCCATGTGGTGCCCAAGGCCGCCATCTGCGACCCGGCGCTGACCCTTGGCCTGCCTGCACAACTCACCGCTGCCACCGGGATGGATGCGATTGCTCACTGCCTGGAAACGTTCATGGCGCCTGCATTCAACCCACCTGCAGACGGCATCGCCCTGGACGGCCTGTGGCGCGCTTGGCGCTTTATCCAAAGCGCTACCCGAGACCCGCAGAACCCAGAAGGCCGTATCAACATGATGAGCGCTTCGCTGCAAGGTGCACTGGCCTTCCAGAAGGGCCTGGGCTGCGTGCACAGCCTTAGCCATGCATTGGGCGGGATCAACCCGCGCCTGCACCATGGCACCCTCAACGCGATTTTCCTGCCTGCTGTCATCACCTTCAACCGCAAGGCCGCAACTGTGCTGAACGAGCACAAGATGGCGCGTATCGCCCAGGCGATGGGGCTGGCAGACGAAAACCAGATCGAACAGGCCATCCGCGACATGACCCGCGCGTTGGGCCTGCCGACCGGCCTGCGCGAACTGGGTGTCAGCGAAGAGCAGTACCCACGCATAATCCAGGGCGCGTTGGCCGATCACAGCCATCGGACCAACCCGCGTGAGGCGTCTGCCGAGGACTACCAGGGGTTGCTTGAAGCGTCGATGTAAGG
The DNA here is from genome assembly GCF_017875165.1 of Pseudomonas sp. PvP089. Taxonomy (NCBI): domain Bacteria; kingdom Pseudomonadati; phylum Pseudomonadota; class Gammaproteobacteria; order Pseudomonadales; family Pseudomonadaceae; genus Pseudomonas; species Pseudomonas sp. PvP089. The sequence goes on along the minus strand of NZ_JAGGME010000001.1, from coordinate 3,967,337 downwards.
CGCCAATCCGCTGTTCAATCAATAACAACAAAAGTGAACGCCCATGAATACCAAGTATGCGCAAGCCGAGCTTGCCCCCTCGGGGGAAGCGGTCGCCAGCCCGAACCCGTTCAAAAAGTACCAGGTCATCACCGTCAGCCTGTTGCTGGTGATCGGCATCATCAACTACGTCGACCGCAGTGCGCTGTCGATCGCCAATACGTCTATCCAGCGCGACATGGGCATCACGCCGTCGCAGATGGGCATTTTGCTGTCAGCGTTTTCCCTGGCGTATGCCTTCTCGCAGCTGCCGCTGGGCATGATCATCGACCGCCTGGGCAGCAAGATCTCGCTGGGGGCGGCACTGCTGGGCTGGTCAGTGGCGCAGACGGCCTCAGGCCTGATCAACAGTTTTTCCGCATTCATCGGCCTGAGGGTGGTGCTGGGGATTGGCGAAGCACCGATGTTCCCGTCGGCCGCGAAAGCCCTGGCGGAGTGGTTCGAGGCCGAAAAGCGCGGCACACCGACGGGCATCGTGCTGTCATCGACCTGCATCGGGCCATGCCTGGCGCCACCGTTGCTGACCCTGCTGATGATCACCTGGGGCTGGCGCGGCATGTTCATTGTCACCGGGGTATTCGGCATCCTGGTCGCCGCCTGCTGGTTTGCCTTCTACAAGAGCAAGGCGCGTTACCTGGCCGAGCTGCCTGCAGAGGAACGTGAGCGGCTGCTGGCGACACAGGCCCATAAACAGCCGGTGGCAAGCGCCAGGCCGAGCCTGCGGGCACAACTGGCGGCCTGGACCGAGCTGTTTCGCCACAAGAGCACCTGGGGCGCCGTACTGGGCTTCATGGGGGTGATCTACATGCTGTGGCTGCACCTTACCTGGCTGCCGGGCTACTTCGAACGTGAGCATGGCTTGAGCTTGTACCAGACGGCCTGGGTGGTATCGCTGGCCTATGTATTCGGCGCGTTGGGCACCATTGTCGCGGGCCGCATCTGCGACCGCCTGGTGAAGAACGGCGCCAGCGTGTTGGGTAGCCGCAAGCGGGTAGTGGTGACGGCGTTGTTCGCGGCGGCGGCATTCACCGTTCCCCTGTCGTTCGGCAGCGGCTTCATGCTCAGCGTGGCGCTGCTGTGCTGCGCGCTGTTCAGCGTGAATATGGCCAGCTCGACTGCCTGGATGATTGCCAACACTGTGGTCGATAGCCAGCGCGTGGCCTCGTTTGGCTCGATCCAGAACTTTGGTGGCTACCTGGCAGGCTCGGTGGCACCGATCGTGACCGGGTTCAGCATCCAGCAGACCGGGTCGTTTGCCTCGGCGTTCCTGATCAGTGCTGCGGTGGCGGCGGTGGCAGCGATGGCTTATGTGCTGCTGCTGAAGCAGCCGGTTTCTGCTGACCAGTGATCGTCAGGCCTGTGCAATCCCTGTGGGAGCGGCCTTGTGTCGCGATTGGGCCGAAGAGCGGCCCCAGGATCCTTGCAGGACCGTCGAGACCGGTGGGGCCGCGTTGCGGCCCAATCGCGACACAAGGCCGCTCCCACAAGGATCGCATCAGCTTCCAGAAGTCGTTTCATAAAGGTTTGTGATGCCAGGCATCATGACAATATATTTATCCTTATCAATTCCAGGCCCTAGCATCGGTTGCCCGGCATCGCCCATTTCCATGAGGTCTTGATGAACAGTTCGCTTTTCGTACCCCAACGTACCGCGGCCCTGTTGCTGCAGCACTGGCGCAGCGGTGAATTGCTGACGGAACTGCCTGCCAGCCTCAGGCCCGAAACCTTGAAACAAGGCTATGACAGCCAGGATCAGTTCTTCGCCGCCGCCGCTGGTCAGCGTGCCGGGTGGAAGCTGGGTGTCGGCAGCCCCGCAGGCATGCGTGCGGCCAACCTGTCCCGGCCGCTGATTGGCCAACTGGAAGCAAAGCGCTGCCACGCGGATGGCGTGCACATCGAACTGCCGGCCGTGACCCCTGTGACCATCGAATGCGAGATCGCCTTCGTGCTTGACCGCGATATCCCCCCGCAAGCGGGACGCCTGCCGGCCAGCGAGGATATTCGCGCAACCTGCGTCACTTTCGAGGTGGTGCGCTCACGCTTCGTCGACCGCAAGCGCGTCGGCTGGCCAAGCTTCGTGGCGGACAACGTGGGCTTTGAAGCGTTGGTCGTGGGCAACAGCCTTGGGGCAGGCATCAACGTACCCTTGCTTGCAGACCTGGCCGAGACCACCGAGGTGTACGTAGATGGCGAGTTACGCGCCCGCGGCTTGTCTGGCGATGCTGCGACCGACCCGCTGGTGTCGCTGGCCCACCTGTATGCCCATGCTGCCGAACGCGGCCAGACATTGAAGGCAGGTGATGTGGTGACCACGGGGGCCATGTGCCAGCCGTTCGACCTGAATCAAACAGGCCATCAGGTTAGCGCCAGGTTCCTTGGCCAGGCGCTGTCGTTCACGCTGTAACCGCCGACCATTGATCAAACGCCGCCTGCATCCTCTGCCGGGTTTGTGGGTCGGCGGGGATCAGGTGCTCGATCCGCAGTGATTCCACGGTGATATCCAGCGGCATGCCGAAGGTGGTGAAGGTCGACAGGAACCTGAGCTCGCCATAGGGGGTGCTCACGCGGGTCAGCAACACGGGCGCGATACCTGCCGCCTGTTCTGGGTTGGCCGGGGTTGGAAGATTGCGCAAGTGTTCTGCCAGCGTCGGGTTGCCCACTGCCTCCCTGGATGCACGTTGCCAGGCAACGGCACGAATTTCCTGCGCATTGGCCAGATGATCGCCCAGGCCGCCAGGGCGCAGCAGTGTATCCAGAAGGTTAAGGCCAGGCGCCGCCTGCGCCGCAACACCCACCATCGCCAACAGCAGGCCGGTACTGGCATTGGCAGCGATGACCTGCCAGTTGCTGTCGATGACGATTGCAGGTGCAGGGTTGTTCGCCTGCAGGATGTGTTCGATGGCGGCATGCACCAATGCCAGTTCAGGCGCGTCGAGCGGCGAGGCCGCGTAGCGGGGCGCGTACCCGGCGGCAATGAACACTTCGTTGCAGTGCTCCAGTGGCGCGCCAAGGGCCGAAAGCAGGGCATGCAAGGTGCCAGGGCTGGCCTTGGCGCGCCCGGTTTCCAGGCAGCTCAGGTGGCGCTGCGATACGCCAGCCAATAGCGAAAGCGCCAGCTGGCTGAGCCCGGCCTGCTGGCGCAAGTGACGCAGATGCTGGCCTGCCGAAGTATCCGGCGCAGGGCTTTTGCGATGGAACAGATGATGACTCATGCCTTGATCCTTATCGTCCTTGATTGCAGCGTCCATGACCTCACAGGTCATTGAGCGCAGGCAACCCTATCACTACTGTGCCGGCAAACCCTACAGAGGAAAGGACGATGGGCTTGCGTATCTGCGCGCTGGCGTTGCTGGTGCTGTTTTCGCTGTATACCGGCTGGACGATGCAGATTGCCGAGCAGTCGCTGCTGGCGTTCGGGCTAACGCTGCTGTCGCGGCCAGACACTGCTCAGGTGGTCATTGACCTGTATCTGATGGCGGGGCTGGCCTGCGTCTGGATGGTGAGGGACAACCGTATGCGGGGCGGGAAGGGGATATCGTTGCTGCCCTACCTGTTGCTGACGGCTGTGTTCGTTTCGGCGGGGCCGCTGTTGTATCTCGTCAACAGAGGCGTTGCCGGGGTGCGTCAGCCATGAGCAATGCCTTGAGTGTTTATGCGCTGTGGATGCCATCGGGGCTGTCTGCCTGTTGGGTTTCTGCGCACTCATTACCGCGAGCGTAGGTAAATGAACCAAAATATTGCATGAGTCATCTTGATGCTTTGACATAAGGCTACTAATACTTAAGCACTGCCGAAGAGGGACGATCATGCAGACGCGCTTCGTTGTGGTGCCCGCAGTGCCAGTAAAGCGAGAGGTTTACCCTCGGCGTCTTGGCTTTCCCGCCGCCCTGGGAGAGGGTTATGACCTTTACGACACCCAGGAAAAGATGCGCTTGAGCCTCAACTTTGTCACACGGGCCCAAGCCGAGTTCGAGTGTGCGTGCCGCAACCGCAGCCAGGAAGGCGATGAAGCGGGTATTGTCGGTATTGGCTGATTCGGTGAAGCCCAGATAAGGGACGGGATAGCTTTAATGATGGCACCGGCGCAGCCGGTGCCAGCCATCGAGCCCTCAACCTTGTTTGCGCAGCGCTTCTACCAACTCTGCCTTGGTCATGGTGGAGCGGCCCTTGATGTCTTTGCTGCGCGCTTCCTTCATCAGGCTTTGCTTGCTCTGGCTTTCCAGAGAAACACCCGAACTGCGCGAATGACCCTGGCGTGACTTGGCCGCGCGTTTGGCTGAGTCGGAGCGGGCTGTCTTCTTCTCGCTGGCAGCCGTGTGGCTCCCCGAGCCACCCTTCTTGTCGCCACCTCCGGACTGTTTGTTGACGGTGGCCCAGGCACGGGCTTCGGCCTCTGCTTTCGACAATCCCCTGTCTTCGTAACTCTCCTCTATATGCTCGGCCTTGCGCTTCTGTTTGTCTGTGTATTTGTCCTTGTCACCGCGTGGCATGGTGTTCACTCCTGCTGGATTTGCCTGCACGGTTGAGGCCAGGCGTCCATCGAGAGTGCCGGACCATGGACGAGCGGTGCGTCATGGCACAGGCAAAAAGCTCTACCGTGCGGCCTGCCACTCAACAGTCACAAAGCTGTAACACAGCTGATGCAAAGTGTGCCGGCCATCACAAGGAGCACTTTTTGATGAAACGCCTGATGAAGTCTGCTGCACTCGCCGTTGCGGTCTCCCTTTGCGCCACTTCGGCAGCCTTTGCTGCAGAAAACGTTCGCCTGACAGGTTCCGGCGCCAGCTTCCCTGCACCGATCTACCTGACCTGGTTCAAGGACTTCAGCAAGAACACTGCTGGCGTCACCGTTGACTACCAGTCCAAGGGCAGCGGGGCGGGCGTTCAGGACTTCCTGAACAAGACCGTCGACTTCGCCGCCAGCGACTCGGCCATGAGCGAAGCAGACATTGCCAAGGTTGGCGAAGGCGTGCAGTTGCTGCCAATGACCGCCGGTGAAATCGTCCTGGCCTACAACCTGCCGGGCAACCCTAAAGGGCTGAAGCTGCCGCGCGAGGTGTACTCCAACATCTTCCTGGGCAAGATCACCCAGTGGAACGACCCGCAAATCGCCGCGGCCAACCCTGAGCTGAAACTGCCAGCTACCCCGATCACTGTGGTCGTGCGTGCCGACTCCAGCGGTACCACTGCGGTCTTCACCAAGCACCTGTCGGCCATCAACGCTGACTTCAAGCAAGGGCTGGGTGAGGGCAACACCGTCAACTGGCCGGCCACCGACAAGTTCATCAAATCGCCGAAGAACGATGGCGTAACCGCCACCGTCCGCCAGACCCCGGGCGCCATCGGCTACATCGAATACGGCTTCGCCAAGCTGGCCAAGGTCGACTTCGCCGTGCTGCAGAACAAAGCTGGCCAATACGTCGTGCCAAACGCAGAGAGCGGTGCCGAAGCACTGGCTGCGGTAAACATGCCGGAAAACCTGGTGGCCTGGCTGCCTGACCCGGACGGTGCCAAGTCCTACCCGATCACTTCCTACACCTGGATGATCTTCCGCAAGGACAACGGCAACCCGGCAAAAGCCAAGGCCATGCGTGAAATGGTCGAGTACAGCCTGACCAAAGGCCAGACCATCGCCGACTCGATGGGTTACATCCCGCTGCCTGCGTCGGTTGTCGACCAGGTGCGTAAAGCGTCTGCCAACATCCAGTAATACCCAGGCGCTCCCGGTATCGGCATGAAGCCATGCCGGGGGTGTTTGTCCCTTGTCCCGGAACTTGCCCATGAACACACCCTTTGCCATACCGGATAACCCCGATTCCGCGTGCCAGCCACCGTCTGCGAAAGACTTCCTGGTCGATCGCACCTTCCGTGCGCTTGCACGCATTGGTGTGGTGCTGGTACTGGCGCTGGTCTTCGCGCTGGTCTACGAAGTGGGCCGCAAGGCACTGCCCGGCATCGAAAAGCATGGCTTTGACGTGCTGTTCGGCAGCGTCTGGGACGTCAACCAAGGCAAGTACGGTATTCTGCCAGCGATCTGGGGCACGCTTTACAGTGCCTTCATCGCCCTGTTGATCGCCGGTTTCTTCGGCGTCAGCATGGCCATTTTCCTCACCCAGGATTTCCTTCCGGCCAAGCTCGCCGCAGTGTTCCGCACCATCGTCGAACTGCTCGCCGCCATCCCCAGCGTGGTCTACGGCCTGTGGGGCATCTACGTTGTCATCCCGGCGATTCGCCCGCTGACCGCCTGGTTGAACAGCGAGCTGGGCTGGATCCCGTTTTTCGGCACCTCCCTGAGCGGGCCCGGCCTGCTGCCTGCTGCGCTGGTACTGGCGATCATGATCCTGCCGACCATCGCTGCCGTTTCCCAGGATGCGCTGACCAGCGTACCGATGAAAACCAAGCAGGCTGCCTACGGCATGGGCACTACCCACTGGGAAGCCATCCTCAAGGTGATGGTGCCATCGGCTGCTACTGGCATCTTTGGTTCGCTGGTACTGGGCCTGGGCCGCGCGCTCGGTGAAACCATGGCACTGGCCATGCTGGTCGGCAACGCCAACACCATTTCCCTTTCCTTGTTCGCCCCGGCCAACACCCTGGCGGCGCTGCTGGCGCTGAACTTCCCGGAAGCCGGCCCGAACGAGGTCGAAGTGCTGATGTACGCGGCACTGGTCCTGATGTTCATCACTCTGCTGGTGAACGTGCTCGGCTCGATGATCATGCTCTACGCCCAGCGTGGTAACAAACAATGACTGACTTGACGACCCCTGTAGCCGCATTGCCCAGCCTGCAACGCAAGCTGGAAGGCCGTGCCCTGCGCAGCGTGCTTTTGACCACCCTGGCATGGCTCGCGGCGCTGGTGGCCAGCGTGCCGCTGATTTCCGTGCTGTACATGCTGATCACCCGCGGCGGTGCACGCCTGAGTCTGGAAGTGTTCACCGAGCTGCCGCCGACCGGCTTCGAGATGGGTGGCGGTTTTGGTAACGCCATGGCCGGTACCTTCGTCATGGTCGGCATTGCCGCCGCCATCGCGGTACCGGTCGGTATCCTGGCAGCAGTGTTCCTGGCCGAACTCGGCCCCGACAGCAAGCTGGCCAACGCCGCGCGCTTTGCCGCCAAGATGCTCACCGGCCTGCCGTCGATCCTGGCCGGGGTGTTTGCCTACGCCCTGGTGGTGATGACCACCGGAACCTACTCGGCGCCGGCTGGCGGTGTGGCCTTGGCAGTACTGATGCTGCCGATCGTGGTGCTGACTGCTGAAGAGTCGATGAAGATGGTGCCCAAGATCATGAAAGACGCCGCTTACGGCATGGGCTGCACCCGTGCTCAGGTGATCTGGAAAATCGTCCTGCCCACCGGCCTGCCGGCCATCCTCACCGGCGTCATGCTGGCCGTGGCCCGCGCCGCTGGCGAAACCGCGCCGCTGCTGTTCACCGCATTGTTCAGCAACTACTGGATCTACCATGACGGCAGCCTGGCGGTCATGAACCCTACGGCTTCGCTCGCCGTACTGATTTACAACTTCTCCGGCATGCCATTCGACAACCAGCTCGAGCTCGCCTGGGCGGCCTCGCTGGTGCTGGTCATGATCGTGCTGGTCATCAACATTCTGAGCCGAGTCTTCGGCAAGCCCAAGTATTGAGAAAGGGAGCATCCAACTTGAACGTATCCACTGCGCAAAGAGCCGCTCCCATGGTCAATGAAGCCACCCCGATCGTCATGGACTGCAAGCTGGACAAGATTTTCTACGGCAACTTCATGGCCGTGCGTGACAGCCATGTGCCGATCAGGAAGAACGAGATCACCGGCTTCATCGGGCCGTCGGGCTGCGGCAAGAGTACCGTGCTGCGTAGCCTCAACCGCATGAACGACCTGGTGAAGGGCTTCCGGTTTGAAGGCCATGTGCACTTCCTGGGCCAGGATGTCTACGGCAAGGGTGTTGACCCGGTGGTCGTGCGCCGCTACATCGGCATGGTATTCCAGCAGCCCAACCCGTTCTCGATGAGCATCTTCGACAACGTCGCCTTCGGCCTGCGCCTGAACCGCTACAAGGGCGACCTGGGTGACCGCGTGAAGCACGCCTTGCAAGGCGCCGCGCTGTGGGACGAAGTGAAGGACAAGCTCAAGGTCAGCGGCCTGTCGCTGTCCGGCGGCCAGCAGCAGCGTCTATGCATTGCCCGCGCCATCGCCACCGAACCGGAAGTGCTGCTGCTGGACGAACCCTGCTCGGCACTCGACCCGATTGCCACCCGTCGCGTGGAAGAGCTGATGGTCGAGCTGAAGAAGGACTACACCATTGCCCTGGTCACCCACAACATGCAGCAGGCGATTCGTGTGGCGGACACCACGGCGTTCTTCTCGGTCGATATTTCCCAGGGCAGCCGCACCGGTTACCTGGTCGAGATGGGCCCTACGGCGCAGATTTTCCAGAACCCACGCGAGCAACTGACCAGCGACTACATCAGCGGCAAGTTCAGCTGAGTCAGGCACGCCAAGGTGGCCGGGTGTTGCAGCCAGGGAGGTTGCAGCAACCGGCCGCGTTACCTTCCGTTAAAGTGTTACCCGGGATTTCCAATGCGAGCAACGCGTCGTCTTGATCTTTCAGCGGTAGAGCGCGCACTGCGCGAGGTGCAAGGCCGCTTTGCCGAACTCAGCCGGCATTTCACCGAACCGCGGGATCCGTTTACCGACGAGGTGCTGCTGAACGTACTTGAAGGCTATGCACTGATTGACGACTATGTCGCTCGCGGTATCGACCTGTTCGACCTGCAGCAGCTGAACCTGATGCTGGAAATCAACGCCACTGTGCTGTGCGGCAGCGACCCGGCCCGTCGCCTGGAATATGCCCCGCACCTCGCCGCAACCGAGGCGCACTTTTTCAACAACGTCGAAGGTGGCATCAAGGACTTGTACAACTGGTACTGCTCGTACCGCAGCGATTCGATCTGGAAGCGGGCAGCCGGTGTTTATGTACGAATCCTCAGCAAGCCGCAGTTGTTCATCGAAGGCAACAACCGCACAGGTTCGCTCATTGTCAGCTACCTGCTGATGCGTGCCGGCTTGCCGCCTTTCGTGCTGTCGCTGGACAACGCCGAGGGTTACTTCAACCCGTCCTCGGTCATACGCAACTCCGCTAAACACGGTGTCAAGGCTTTGTACGAACTCCCCAAGATCAAGAAAAAGTACGCCGCTTTCCTCGAAGAGAAGGCGCCTGAGCCCGGCAAGTTCTTCCTGAGCGGCACGCCTGTGCCTGTCTGTGAGGGGCGCCGCTGATGCAACGTTACTCCATGTTCGCACGCGGGCGCCAAGCCCTTGAACGCAAGCTCAAGCGTGGCCAGGTACGCATTTCGTTCGATATCGACGACACGCTCGCCTGCCTGCCCGAACACGCTGCCGCCGAAGACAGCAAGCTGCCGAATTTCGTCCATCGCTGGTTGGGCGAGCCCCTGCGCAGTGGCACCCGCTCGCTGATCCGCGACCTGCGCCGCCAGGGCTGCAGCATCTGGATCTATACCTCGTCGGGGCGCACCCCGGCCTACATCCGGCGCTGGCTGATGCTTTATGGCATCCATGTCGATGGTGTGGTCAACAGTGACCGGCACCAGCATATCCTGGCCCAGAACGGCCTTGAGCATTCGCCTTCGAAGTTGCCATCGGCGTTCGACATCGATCTGCATGTCGATGATTCCGAAGGCGTGCGGCTTGAGGGCGTCGACCATGGTTTTCGCGTAGTGGTGGTGTGCCCGAAAGACGAAAACTGGGCCCAGAAGGTGATGGACGCGGCGGTCGACGTGCAAGCACGGCTGGCCTGGCAGCAACCGCACCGCTATGAGATGCCCGAGCGCCAGCGCTCGCAGGCGCTTGCTTCCTGAGGGCAGTGGTCAGCGCAACAACGGGGCCGCAGGGCGGCCCCAGTTCGTACAGATGTACTGATACCCGCCTGCTATTCATGCGTACACCCTAAGTCTTGCCTCCTGGCCAGACCTGGTACCGCGACCAAATCATCACGCCGCATTCGCCAGCCCAAGGCCGCTACCCGCTCGCCCGAAAGCAGCGTATCTGGCCATTTGGCCACTTCCGATAATCGCCTCCGACATCCTGTCCCCGTTTGGAGCGCGCCATGCACAACAACAATAAGCACCTGCCGCCTCGTTTCCTCGCAGCCGCCATCGCCAGCTTTTCTGCCCTGGGCCTGAGCGGCGTCGCCGAGGCCGAGATCATGCTGTACGACAAGGACCAGACAACGTTTTCCACCGACGGTTACATCAATGCCTTCTACGTCAACAGCAAGGTCGACCGTGAGGGCGAACAGTTCGACCGCCGCCAGTCGCGGGTGAAAATGGGCTTCTTGCCTAACTACCTGGGCTTCAACATGGGCAAGCAGGTGGATGACCTGAAGCTCGGCGCGCGTGCCTCGTTCTGGGTAACCATCAACGACAGTGAAACCAACGGCACCGACACCGCCATCGACGTGCGGCAGTTCTACGGCACCGTGGCCAACCCCGCGTGGGGCGAGGTGTTGATCGGCAAGGACTTCGGGCTGTTTGCCCGCTCCAACATCCTGCTGGACGAGCTGCTGGCAGGGTATGGCCAGGTCAGCGACACGCTGGGGCTGGTGGACGGCGGCGGGGTGTCGTTCGGCAACATCGGCAGTGGTTACCCGTACCCGTTCCCCACCTCGCAGATCACCTACCGCACCCCGGTGATGGACGGCCTGCGAGTAGCAGTGGGCATCATGGACCCGGTAGACACCAACGACAGCAGCCCGACCGGCAAGGCCTACCAGGAAAACCCGCGCACCGAAAGCGAGATCACCTACCAGTTCGACCTGGGCGGGGCGCAGATCTACAGCTGGGTCAACGGCAGCTACCAGACCTCGGACAATACCGATTCGACGGTGGAGTCCGTCACCTCCAAAGGTGTCGGCTATGGCGTGCAGGCCAAGATGGGGGGCTGGTCGCTGACCGGCTCGGGGTTCCAGGCAAAGGGTATCAACCCGTTCTTCACCAACAACGCTGGCGAACCGGTGTTGCGCAATGTCGACAGTGACGGCTACCTGCTGCAGGGCTCGTACACGTTCGGCAAGAACCGCGTGGCGCTGTCCTATGGCAAGACCAAGGACGATGGCAATGGCGCGGTGGGCAGCGGGGCAGACTATGAAACCCGCGGCGTGGCGCTGTTCCATGATGTGAACGACAACCTGAAGCTGGTGGCTGAGTACAACCAGTTTTCCATCGACGGGCATGACACCCGTGCGCAGAACGAAGACACCGATACCTTTGCGGTGGGTGCGGTGTTGACCTGGTGAATCCCTGGGGCCGCAAGGCGGCCCCAAATGATGCGGGCTATTACGCCCATGGAACCGCCCACCCGCTACCCAAGTAGCATTCGTCCCCCTTGCTCACCTTCGTACACTGACCCCTCAGCCACCCCGCGCCGGAGACCACGATGCAGCAGGCTCAAAACGACGGTGTGGTCCGCGCCATGTCCCAGGCTAACGACGCACGGCAGGCCGCCCAGGACCTGGCGCGCCAGTTGCTGCACCCGCACCTGGGTTTCGTGCTGTTCTTCTGTTCCGCCGAATACGACTTGCAGGCCCTGGGCGAAGCATTGGAGCAGGATTTCGGCGGCATCCGCCTGGTCGGCTGCACCAGCGCTGGCGAAATCACCCCGCTGGGCTACGGCCGCAATTGCGTGACGGCGGTGGGCTTCGATCACCGGCACTTTTCGATTGCCACCGAATTGATCGATGAAATGGAGCACTTCAGCCTGATCGACGCGCAGCAGATGGTCGAGCGCCTGGTCGGCACCTGTCGCAGCAACACCCTGGCACCGATCAAGGGCCACAGCTTTGCCCTGACCCTGCTCGACGGCCTGTCCAGCCGGGAGGAGATGGTGCTGGCCGCCCTCAGCGCAGCCTTGGGGGACATCCCGCATTTTGGTGGTTCGGCAGGCGACGACAACTACCTGACCCGCACCCATGTGTACTTCGGTGGCGTGTTCCACAACGGTGCCGCTGTGGTGGTGCTGGTCAACACCTGGCTGGATTTCGAAGTGTTCACCACGCACCACATCCTCCCACGTGAGGAAAAACTGGTGGTAACCGGCGCCGACAGCGGCCAGCGTCGCGTCTTCGAGCTGAATGCCGAGCCTGCTGCGGAGGAGTACGCCCGCCACATCGGCGTGCCGGTGGCAGCGCTCGACTACCGGGTATTCGCTGCCCATCCGCTGGCCGTGCGCATTCATGATCAGTATTACGTGCGGGCGATCCAGCAGGTGCACCCGGACCTGAGCCTGAGTTTCTACTGCGCGGTGGAAAACGGCATCGTGCTTACCGCCATGACTCCAGGCCCGCTGTTGCCGAACCTGCACCAGCTGTTCGACGGCTTGCAGCAGCGCCTTGGCCCGCCGCTGCTGACCATCGGTTGCGATTGCTTTCTGCGGCGCCTGGAGCTGGAAGACCGGCACGGCCTGGAGCCGGTCGGTGCGTTCTTGCGCGAGCAGCGGGTGATCGGCTTCAACACCTACGGAGAACAGTTCAATGGCATGCATATCAACCAGACCTTCACCGGGGTCGCCATTGCCCGCAACCGGCCTCCTGTCGGGCGCTGAACTGCAGGCCGAGGTCATCCGGCTGCAGCACGAAAACCACAAGTTGCAGCGAATCAACGGCGCGTTGATTGAACGCATCGAGTCGGGGGTAACGCGGGGTAACGACCCCTATGCGGCGTTCCAGCATTCGGTGGTGCTGGCCGAGCAGGTACGTGAACGCACTGACGCCCTGAACCAGGCCATGGCTGAGCTCAAGGCCGTCAACCGCCTGCTCAGCGAGGCCCGACAGCGGGCCGAGACCGCCCACCAGCACCAGATTCGCCTGATCACCGACAATGTCCCGGCGCTGATCGCTTACCTGAATGCCGATCTGGTCTACGAATTCACCAACAAGGTTTATGAAGAATGGTATTGCTGGCCGCACGGCGTGATGCTCGGCCAGAGCCTGCGAGAAGCCCACAGCGAGCAGCATTACCAGCGGCTGGAAGCCTACGTGGCGCGGGCGCTGGCGGGTGAAAGCGTCACCTTCGAATTTGCCGAAACCAACATCAATGGCCAGGAGCGCTACATGCTGCGCTCCTACGTACCGAACCGCCTGGCCAATGGCGAGGTGGTGGGCATTTTCGTGTTGATCCGCGACATTACCGAGCGCCGCAATACCGCTCAGGCGCTGCACCAGGCCTATCAGCACCTGGAGCAACGTGTGCGCGAACGCACCGCGGAACTGACCAGCCTCAACGACCAGCTACTGCGTGAGATCGAGGAGCGCAGCCGGGCCGAGTCGCGCCTGCGGGAGGCCAAGCGCGAGGCCGAGCAGGCCAACCTGTCGAAAACCAAATTCCTCGCTGCGGTCAGCCACGACCTGCTGCAACCGCTGAACGCGGCGCGGCTGTTCACCAGCGCGTTGCTCGAGCGCCGCGAGCTGCAAGACAGTGCCCACCTGGTTCGAAATGTCAGCAACTCGCTGGAAGATGTAGAAAACCTGCTAGGCACCCTGGTGGACATTTCCAAGCTCGATGCCGGGGTGATCAAGGCCGATGTGGCCCCGTTCGCCCTCAGCGAGCTGATGGACAACCTTGCCGCCGAATACGCCCAAGTGGCGCGCAGCGAAGGGCTTGAACTGCATTTTGTAGGTTGTTCGGCGGTGGTGCGCAGTGACACCCAGCTGCTGGCGCGGATCCTGCGCAACCTGCTCAGCAATGCCATCCGCTACACCCGCAGCGGGCGCGTGGTGCTGGGCTGTCGGCGCCAACGTGGCGGCCTGCGGATCGAAGTGTGGGACAGCGGTATCGGCATTGCCGAAGAACACCTGGAAGACATGTTCCAGGAGTTCAAGCGCGGCGACGTCCAGCGGCCGGACCAGGACCGTGGCTTAGGCCTGGGTCTGGCGATCGTGGATAAGATCGCCGGCATCCTCGGCCACCGGATCCGGGTGCGCTCATGGCTCGGCAAGGGCTCGGTGTTCGCCGTCGAAGTGCCGCTGAGCGCCACCGCGCCCAAGCCCCAGCCAAGCCAGATGATCTGCGAGCCGATGCTTGACCGCCTGGGTGGGGCGCGGGTGTGGGTGCTGGATAACGATGCGGCGATCTGCGCAGGCATGCGCACCTTGCTGGAGGGCTGGGGCTGCCAGGTGGTCACTGCGCTGTCGGAAGAAGACCTGGCGCGGCAGGTGGACAATTACCACGCCGAGGCCGACCTGCTGATCGCCGACTATCACCTGGACAACGACTGCAACGGTGTCGACGCCGTGGCGCGGATCAATGCCCGCCGCGCCCAGCCGCTACCGGCGCTGATGATCACCGCCAACTACAGCAACGACCTCAAGCAGCAGATCCGCGAGCTGGGGCACACCCTGATGCATAAACCGGTGCGGCCGATGAAGCTCAAGACGGCGATGAGCCACTTATTGGCCAGCAGCCTGACATAGCCGCTGGCCTTTTCGCAGGCTTCTGTGGGAGCGGGTTCACCCGCGAAGAGGCCGTTACAGGTCAACGCCTCAAGTAATCGGCAAAATCGATATCGCCGGCACTCAGGATCGCCTGCACCCGATTATGCACGTTCAACTTGCGCAAGATCGCCGAGACGTGCGCCTTGACCGTGGTTTCGGCGATATCCAGCGTGTAGGCGATCTGCTTGTTCGATTCGCCCTTGGTCATGCGCTCGAGCACCAGCAGCTGCTTGCGGGTCAGGGCCTGGAGCATTTCCGGCGGGAAGCTCGGGGTATCGTTGTGGCGCCGGCTGGTACTGCTTTTTTGCGCGCGGATGATGTCGGGTGGCAGGTAGACATTGCCATTGAGGATCTGCTCGATCGCTTCGATCATCTGCGAGCGCGGCGAAGACTTGGTGATGAAACCCACGGCACCGTAGGTGATGGCCTGCAGCACGATCTGCTTTTCCTGCTCGGCTGAAACGATCACGACCGGCGTGGTCGGCGCCTCGTTGCGCAGGGTGATCAGGCCGTTGAGGCCGTGCATGCCGGGCATGTTCAGGTCGAGCAGGATCAGGTCGAGGTCGTCGTGCGCCTGGGTCAATGCCAGGGCGCTGTCCAGGTCGGCCGTCTCCATGACCTCGCTGCCTTCAAAACCATCGCTGATGACGTTGTGGATGGCTTCGCGAAACAGCGGGTGATCGTCGGCAATCAGAATTTTGTACATGGCCTTTTCACCTTGTTTTTATTGGATGGGCACGCGTTCGCAGGCAAGTGATTCAGGGAAAGGGCACGGGTTGCGCCGGCTGCAGCGGCAAGTTGGCCTGTTGCCAGGCGTCCAGGCCGTCGCGGTACCAGTACAGGTTGTTATAGCCCAGGGCCTTGGCGCGTTTTACCGCGTTCCAGCTTAACCAGCAATCGGAGCGGCAGTAGAAGACCAGCGGTTGCTCTGGCTGCCCGGCGGTGGCTTTTTGCAGGTTACGCATGAAGTAGTCCTGCCAGGCCGGGCTCAGTTCACCGTCGCCGGTGTTGGCCAACCACAGGCTGCCGGGGAGGTTGCTGTGCGGCTCGTCTTCGATGAAGCGGCCTTGCAGCCATTGGCGGCGATAGACGTCCACCAGCACCGGCCTGGGGGCCTGGCCTAGCAGGCGTTGCAGCGTGGCGGTGTCGATGACCTGGCCACCTTCGACCTGTTGCGGGGTGGGGCTGCGGTAGAGCGTGGTGCGATAGCCTTCGGCGGAGAACAGTGGGGTGGTGTCGGCCTGGGCAATACCCAATGACAGACACAGCGAAAGGGCAGCCAGCAAGGGGCGCAGGGCACGTGGCATGGGGATTTTCCTTTTTGTTATAGGCCCATTACATGCCAGTGGCGGTGCTTTGTGAATGCGACGATTAGACAGCAAAGGCAGTACTAAAGTAGTAGCTTGCGGTTAAAAAGAGAGATGCCACTTCAGCCCTGACGCTCCTGCACAGAGCAAGCAACAGAAGCTCAGCGGGGCTTGCGCAGCGCCGCATGCTGGGGGTTGAAGGTGAGTACCGCCAGCAGGGTAAACAAGGCGGTCAACCCCAGGCACACCGCCAGCGCCAGCAGGTTCAACCGCTCATAAAGCGCAAACCTCACCAGTTCCACGGCATGGGTAAACGGGTTAACAGCACACAGCCAGTACAACCACTGGCTGGCCTCGCGCATCTTCCACAGCGGGTACAACGCCGACGACAGGAAAAACAGTGGAAAGATCACGAAATTCATCACCCCGGCAAAGTTCTCCAGCTGGCGGATCGCGTTCGACAGCAACAGGCCCAGGGCGCTGAGCATGAACGCCACCAGCAGCAATGCCGGCAGCGCCAGCAGCAAGCCCGCGGCAGGTGGCTGCACGCCGTAGAGCCAGGCGATGGCGAGAAAGGCATACACTTGCAGCAGGGAAATCAACGAGGTCGCCAACAGCTTGCTGCCCAGCAGGAACGGCCGCGGCAATGGGCTGGTCAGTAACACGCGCATGCTGCCCATCTCCCGGTCATAGACCATCGACAGCGAGCCCTGCATGCCGTTGAACAGCAGAATCATGCAGGCCAGTCCCGGAATGATGTACACCTCGTAAGGAATATAGGTGTCGTAAGGCTCGATGATGGCAATGCCCAGCGCCGCGCGAAACCCGGCGGCGAACACCAGCAACCACAGCAGCGGGCGCACCAGGGCACTGAGCAAGCGCGTGCGCTGCAACACGAAGCGCAGCCATTCGCGCAGCATGATGCCGTTGAAACATTGCCAGTAAGCGTTCATCGGGCGTCGGCTCCTGAGTGGGCGCTGGTCAGGCGGACAAAGGCGTTGTCGAGGTCGCCGCCGTGCTCCAGGCTCAGCGCATCGGCGGTACCACGGGCTACCAGGCGCCCGTGATGCAGAATCAGCAGGTCATCGGTGGGCTGCACTTCGTCCAGCAGGTGGGTGGTCCACAGCACACTGAGCTGTTGCTCGCGGCATAACCGGCGCAGGTGCTGGTTGAGCGCCAGGCGGCTGGCCGGATCGAGGCCGACGCTGGCTTCGTCGAGCAGCAGCACGCGGGGTTCATGCAGCAGTGCGCGGGCAATTTCCACCCGGCGGCGATGGCCGATGTTCAGCTCGCGCACACGATCGCGACGGCGTTCGCCAAGCCCCTGGCGGGCCAGTTCGGCTTCGACCCGCAGGTTGCTCTGGCGCCGCGACAGGCCATGCAGCGCGGCGTGGTAGCGCAGGTTCTGTTCAACGCTCAGGTCCAGGTCCAGGGTGCTTTGCTGAAACACCACGCCCAGCTGACGCAAAGCCGGGCGTGCAGCGTTGCGCAGCGAGCAGCCGCACACGCGGATGTCGCCGTGTTGCAGGTCGTACAGCCGGGTAAGCAGGGCGATCAAGGTGGACTTGCCGGCGCCATTGGGGCCCAGCAGCGCGGCGAAGCGCCCGGGCGCCAGGCTGAAAGCCACCTGTTTGAGCGCTTCGCGCTGGCCGTAGGCGAAGCTCACATCAATGACGTCGAGGGCATTCATGGTGTTACCACCACGCCCCAGGGGTAGCGCCCGACCTTCACCGACTTGAGTACCTTGAGGTTCTTCGCGTCGATCACCGAAACGTCGCCACTGACCCCGTTGGTGGCCAGCAACTGGCTCTGGTCCGGGGTGAACGCCAGCTGCCAGACCCGCCGCCCGACCAGCAGGTAATCGAGCACATCAAAGGTCGTGGCATCGACCACCGCCACATGGTTGGCCGGCCCCAGGGCGACGAACGCGTACTTGCCGTCGGCGCTGAGCTTGATGCCCACTGGTTGCACCTTGTCCGGGTGAACACCCTTGATCTGGAAATTCAGGGTTTTCAGCACCTGGCGCGTGGCCACGTCGAGAATGGTCACCGTGCCACCAATTTCCGCCGAGGCCCACAACCGCGAACCGTCCTTGTTGAACTCGACGAAACGCGGCCGCTGATCGACCAGGGTGCTGTCGGCCAAGGTCTGGGTGCTGGTGTCGATCCAGTGCAGCATGTTGGTGGTCTCACTGGTATTGACTGCCCACTTGCCGTCGGGGCTCACCGCCATGCCTTCGGGTTCGATACCGACGTCGATCTGCCCCAGCACCTTGTCGGTGACGGTGTCGATCACCGTCACCAGTGCGTCGTCCTCGTTGGACACATACAGCCAGCGGTCGTTGGGGTGCAGGGCAAACTGCTCGGGGTCCTTGCCGGAGGGCAGCTCCTTGATGATCTTGCGGGTGGCCACGTCCATCACCTGTACGCGGTCCGAGTCGCTGGCGCAGATGTACAGTAGCTTGTTGTCGTGTGACAGCAGCAGGCCGCGCGGGCGCTGGCCCACCGGCAGGGTCTCGGTGACTTCAAGGGTTTGCATGTCGATCAGGCTGAGGCTGTTGTCCTTCTCGTTGGACACCCAGGCAGTGGCGGCCATGGCGTGCCCGCTGGCCAGCGCCAGGGCGCCCGACAGCAGGCTGGGGTAAAGCAGGGCCCGGTGGAAGAGGGGGCGGCGCATGGCGAATTCCTTATTGTTGTGGTTATCGGGTCAGGGGTAGCTGCAGGTCACTTCGGGTTTGTCGTAGCCCAGGCTGTCCATTTCGTTGAAAGGGTGCAGGAAGCCCTCCTGCGGCGACGTGCTGACCAGGGCGCGCGGCTGCACCAGCGCGATTGGCTGGCGCAGTTCGCCGTTCCACGGGCGGTAGCTGAGCTTGCGGCCCTTGAAACCATCCAGTGGCAACTGTTCGCTGAGCAGCAGTTGTTGTAGCGCGCGGGGTTCGGCCTGGCGCAGCTTGCTGGCCGCGCTGGCAATGCTGCGCACGGCCATCCAGGCAGCAAAGTCACGGTCATTCATCCAGCGCCCGGCCTGGGCTTCGAAGCGTTTTTGCAGCTGCGCGGCGCCAAAGGTTTCCACGGTCTTGTGCCAGCCGGTGGGGGTGAGACCCTGGGTGCCGGCCACGGGGCGGGGGTACCAGGTCTGGTAGGGCAGGTACTCGCCAAAGTCGCCGCGCTCGTCGGCCACCAGTACAACGTCGTATTCGGCGGTTTGGGTGAACAGCGGCATGTCGGCCTGGGCGCTGCGGCGCTGGTCGTTGTCGAAAGTCCAGGTCTTTTCCGCGACCAGTTGCAGGCCAAAGCGTTTCATTGAGCGGCGCAGGGCTGCGGCGTAGGCCTGGTCGTCTTCGGTCTGGCCGGCCACCAGCAGCGCCCGCTGCCACTTGCGCAGCACCAGGAATTGCACCAGCGCATCGGCCAGCATGGCGCGCCCCGGCAAGCTGTGCAGCACATTGCCCAGGCACTGGCTGCTGCGCAGGCCGTCGTCGGGGCTGCCGGCGTTGAACAACAGGCTGTCGGGGAGGGCGGCAGACAACGCGCGCAGGCTGGCGGCCGGGGCATTCACCACGAACAGCCGCAGGCCTTGGTCGTGCTGCGCCCTGGCTGCCTGCAACAAGGCCTCGGGGCTGTCAACTGTGGCGGGGGTCAGCTGGAATTGCTGCTTCAGGAAGCGCCCGGTGCTGTTGCTGTCGACAACCGCCAGCTCGGCGCCCTGGCGCCCGGCATCGGCAGGCTCAGGAATGATGTTGGACAGCAGCGGGCCGGGATCGGGGCGATAGCCCAGGTAGCCGATGCGTACGTTTAGCGCGTCTGTGGGCTCAGCGGCGGGCGCCAGGGGCGCAGCCAAGGTCGCGGCCAGGGCCAGCAGGCAGGTCAGGGCAAGGTGGGCAGGCTGGCGCATAACACACTCCACGGCAGATGGCGCCAGCATAGGAAGCCCACCGTGAGGGGGAAATATGCAGAAAGTAGCGCCAGGCCGGTACCAAGGTAGTAATTCGGCGCGGCTGTTGCGGTTTTACGATGGGCCACAACGCCCCGAGGAGAATCGCCTGTGCGCCTTGTCAACCTGTCGGCCCTGTGGCGGATCAACCTGTGGGTCACGTGCTGCTTCGCCCTGGTGACGCTGGCCTGTGCCGGCGCGCTGTTGCACCAGGCGGTGGCGGATGTCGAGCGTGAATTGCAGTCTGCCGAAGCGGTGGTGGCGTACCTCGGTGACACTGCCGAACGCGACCCGGCAAGCCTGCAACCCCGGCTGACCCAGAGCCTGCGCCATGTGCGGGTGCACTGGCTAGCGGCGGGAGAAGCGCTGCGGCGACCGGCGCAGAGTGGCCTGGATGCCTGGTTGGGCCGCCAGCTGTTTGACGAGCGCCACAGCAGCCGCCGGCTGCTGGACCTGAATGACGGGCGCCGGGTGTTGATTGCTGTCGATCCACGGGATGAGATCGATGAAGTCTGGGACTCCCTGCAGCAACTGCTGGGTTTGTGTGGCGTGGCCTGGCTGTTGAGCCTGCTGACCATCCGCTGGGCGGTACGGCGGGCCATGGGCCTGCTGGATGAACTGCTGTGCGCCTTGCGTCAGGTTTCGGGCGGGCAGTTGACTGCGCGCTTGCGCGAGGCTGGCCTGCCGGAGGCACGCCAGCTGGCTACCTACTTCAACCACATGACCGCGACGCTGGAGCAGGCTCGGGCCGACAACGCCCGACTGACCCAGGCCCTGCTGGCGGCGCAGGAGCAAGAGCGCACCCAGCTGGCGCAGACCCTGCACGACGACCTTGGGCAATACCTGGCCGGTATTCGTGCCCAGCTCTGTCTGTTGCGTATGGTGGCTGAGCAGCCTGCGGTGGTGACACAGACGGCGCACGACCTCGAACTCAATTGCGAGCGCCTCCAGCAAGGCTTTCGCGCGCTGGTGCACAACCTGTACCCGGTGGCGCTGCACTACATGCCGCTGGCCGAGGCTTTCGGCCTGCTGGTGAGCCAGTGGCAGGCCAGCCAGGGTATCGAATGCCGGCTGCGGGTTGGCGAGCACTTGCCGGCGCTCCCCGGGGCGAGCAGAACGCACTTGTACCGCTTGCTGCAAGAGGCACTGACCAACGTCGCTCGGCATGCCGGCGCAAGCCAGGTGCGGGTGCGCCTGCAGCGCAGTGCCAAGGGTTTGCGCCTGTTCATTCGCGACAATGGCCGCGGGGCGCACCCGCCCCAGCGCCCAGGGGTAGGCCTGCACTCGATGGCCGAACGCGCCCGTAGCCTTGGCGGGGAGCTGCGCATCTTGAGCCGGCCGGGTAGCGGCTGGGCACTGGCCCTGAACATTCCCAAGGAGGTGTGATGAATATCCTGTTGGTCGATGACCATGCCGTGGTCCGCCAGGGCTATGCCAGCCTGCTGCGGACGGTGTTGCCGGCGATGCAGGTACGAGAGGCGGCCAGTGGAGAAGAGGCCTTGACCCGTGTGCAGGAGCAAGTGCCGAACCTGGTGGTCATGGACTTCGGCCTGCCCGGTATCAGCGGCCTGGAAACCACCCGCCGCCTGCGCCAGCGCCTGCCTCAGCTGCGGGTGCTGTTTTTCAGCATGCACGACGAGCTGCCGCTGGTGCGCCAGGCGCTGGAGGCGGGGGCTTCGGGCTACCTGACCAAGAACTCGGCGCCCCAGGTGTTGATCGAGGCGGTGCAGCGGGTGTTGGCCGGGCATGCCTACATCGAACAGCCCTTGGCTACGCAGTTGGCGTGCACGTCACAGCAAGGCAGCAGTGACCCCCGCTTGCAGCGCATGACCCAGCGTGAACTGGAGATTTTCACGATGCTGGCCAAAGGTACGCCGATGCGGGTGATTGCCGAGCAGCTGTGCATCAGCGCCAAGACTGTGTCCAATCATTTGACCTTGCTCAAGAGCAAGTTGCAGGTCAGTTCGCATGCCGAGCTGGTGCACCTGGGCATCAACCTGGGGGTGGTGCGGGTGGCGGGGTGAGGTGTGTCAGCTGCGCTTGCTGGGGCTGCTTCGCAGCCCATCGCGACACAAGGCCGCTCCCACAATGACCGCGTACACACAGCAGTTGGTATGTACGCGGTCATTGTGGGAGCGGCCTTGTGTCGCGATGGGCCGCAAAGCGGCCCCTGCTAACTGAACTCATTTGTCCCATGTATCCGGGCATCCCTTGCACCCCTCCATGTTGGCCTCCTGGAAGTTCCCGTAATGCTGCCGCGCCCCGCGCAAATCCGCACGCGCCAGGTTGCTCTGGCCAAACTTGGCCTCCTGCAGGTTGGCATCGCTGAGGTTGGCCCCTTGCAGATCAGCCTTGCTCAGCCAGGCCATCTCCAGGTCCGCCGCCTGCAAGTTGGCCTGCTGCAGCTTCGCCCCGGACAACCTGGCGAACTGCAAGAAGGCAGCACTGAGGTCGGCCTTTTCAAACTGTGCCCCTTGGGCGAACAAGCCCCAGCCCTGAATGGCCACCAGCTTGCTGTTGCTCAGGTCCGCCACACGCAGGTTGCTCTGTTGCAGGCTGGCACGGGTCAGGTTGGCGCCCTGCAGGCGGGCTTTTTCCAGGTTGGCCAGGTCGAGCCGGGCATGGCGCAGGTCGGCATCACGCAGGTCGGCGCCGGCCAGGTTCATCTTGCGCAGGTCCTGGTTGGCCAGGTTGGCACCGCGCAGGTTGGCCCCCGGGCATTGGCTGGCTTCGGCAATGACGCAGCCGTTGATGGTCAACAGGGCATCGTTGCCATCGTCGTCGGCGCTCACGGCCAAGGCAGGGGACAGTACCAACAGCAAGGCAAATGGCAGGTAGTTCATGGTGAAAGGCTCTCAGTTGGAACAGGGCAGTTGTGGGGCGGACCTGAATGCATTCGGGATAAGCGTTATGGGGCCGCAACGCGGCCCCATAACGCTTTACCTCAGGCAGTCAACGCTGCGCAGTCTTGTTGTCCCAGCTCGGGATCTTGAACACCCAGAACGAGCCGCCCTGAGCCACCGGCTTGGTCAGCTCGGCCATGTCGCCGCCCCACAGCGGCACCGCGCCGCCGTAGCCCACGGTCACGCCGATGTACTGCTCGCCGTCCTGCTCCCAGGTGATGGGCGGCGAGACGATGCCGCTGCCGGTCTGGAACTTCCACAGCTCCTTGCCCGTCTTGGCGTCGAAGGCCTTGAAGAAGCCGTCGCCAGTGCCGGTGAACACCAGGTTGCCCTTGGTTGCCAGCACGCCCGCCCACAGCGGCAGGTGCTCCTTGTGCTCCCACACCAGCTTGCCGGTGGTGGGGTCCATTGCCCGCAGGGTGCCGACATGGTCGTCGTACATGCGCTTGATACGGAAGCCCATGCCCAGGTAAGCCGAGCCCTTCTTGTAGTTCACTTCCTCGGTCCAGTATTCCTCTTTCCACTGGTTGCCCGGGATGTAGAACAGGCCGGTGTCCTGGCTGTAGGCCATGGGGTTCCAGTTTTTGCCACCCAGGAACGGCGGCGAGACTTCCACCGGCTTGCCCTTGGTTTCACCGGGCAGCGGTTTGGCCGGGCGTTGGCCGGGGTTTTCCACCGGGCGCCCGGTCTTCAGGTCGATATGGCTGGCCCAGGTGATGTTGTCGACGAAGGGGAAGGCGTTCTGCAGCTTGCCGTTGTTGCGGTCCACCACGTAGAAGAAGCCGTTGCGGTCGGCGTGCCCGGTGGCCTTGACCACCTTGCCGTCCTTGTCCTTGTAGTCGAACAGCACCAGCTCGTTGTTGCCGGAGAAGTCCCAGGCATCGTTTGGCGTGTGCTGGTAGAACCACTTCACCTCGCCGGTGCTGGGGTCGACACCGACCTGGCCTGAGGTGTAGAGGCTGTCGTAGTCGTGGGGGTTGCCATCCTTGGAGGTGCGCGCCCAAGTGTTCCAGGGGCCGGGGTTGCCAGCGCCAACGATGATGGTGTTGGTCTCGGCATCAAAACTGGCGCTTTGCCAAGGGGCGCCGCCGCCGTGGCTCCAGGCTTCGACCTTGCCGGTTTCGGTGGTCGGGTCGTCTGGCCAGGACGGCGCCTTGACGTCGCCGGTCGGGGTGCTGTCCTTGCCGTTCAGGCGGCCCATGTGGCCTTCGACGAAGGGCCGCATCCATACCTCTTCGCCAGTGTCCGGGTCGCGGGCGAACAGCTGGCCGACCACGCCGAACTCGTCGCCGGAGCTGCCGTGAATCAACAGCACCTTGCCGCTGGTCTTGTCTTTGATCAGCACCGGGGCGCCGGTCATGGTGTAGCCGGCGCTGTGGTCGCCGAACTTCTTGTTCCACACCACCTTGCCGGTATTTTTGTCGAGGGCGATGAGCCGCGCGTCCAGGGTGCCGAAGTAGATCTTGTCGCCGTAGATTGCCGCCCCGCGGTTGACCACGTCGCAGCACGGGCGAATGTTGTCGGGCAGGCGGTGGTTGTAGGTCCACAGGCGTTTGCCGGTCTTGGCATCGAGGGCAAATACCCGCGAGTACGAGCCCGTGACGTAGACCACGCCGTCGCTGACGATGGCCTGGGATTCCTGGCCGCGCTGCTTTTCGTCGCCGAAGGAATAAGACCAGGCCGGGGTCAGCTTGAACACGTTCTGGTCATTGACCTGGGCCAGCGGGCTCCAGCGCTGGGCATTGGTGCCCATGCCGTACTGCAGCACGTCCTGGGTGGTCAGGTGGTCGTTGGCGATGTCTTCCCAGGTGACGCTTTTGCCGGCAGGTGCAGCAGGTGCGGTGGCCGCTGTTGCCACATTGCCCAGGGCCAGGCTACCGGCCAGTAGCAGGACGCGCACGCTCAGGGCCAGAGGGGAAAGGGCAGGTAGCGATCTTATTGTCATGGTTGCAGTTCCCAGTGGAGGTTTTGGCCTGCACAGGGTGGGGCGGGGGCGCTGTCGCGGGATACGGAAAAAGTCCCGCCCTTGCCGGGAAGACTTCCCGAACGGCACCTCAATTGGCCCTTCGCCACAAGCCCTACTACCAAGGGAGTAAGGCCCGGCCACCAAAGCAGCATTCGAGCGTCCGCAGGCTGTTTCTAAGATGGCGGCACGGCCTCTGTGGTTGAGGCTTTGCGTGCAATGGTGAGGGCATAACAATGACAACAAAACGCAATGTGTTGCTTGCTGCAGGGCTGCTGGCCGCAGCGGTGCTGACCGGTACGGCCTGGGCTCATGGCAACGTGGTGCCCCAGGCGGTGGAGACCAAGGGCCTGACCCCGATCAAGGACGCCGGCGTAAGCCTGGACGGCGACGGGTGGGCTGCAGTAAACCCTTACCGCAGCTCGCCCGAGCACGACAAGGCCGTGGAAATCGGCGCCTCGGCCTACAACCAGAACTGCGCTGCCTGCCATGGCCTGGAGGCCAAGTCCGGCGGTATCGCCCCAGACCTGCGCATGCTCGATGCCGGTGACGCCGGGGATGAATGGTTTGTCGAACGGGTACGCCATGGCGCGGTCCGCGATGGCCGTGTGTACATGCCGAAGATGGCCGACTACCTCAGCCAGGAAGCCCTGTGGGCGGTGCGCACCTACCTGGACAGCGTGCACGTCGAGGAGTGACGGCCATGCGTCTGTTTGCCGTGCTGTTTTGTAGCCTGCTGCTGTGGTGCGCGACGGCCCAGGCGCAGGTGCGCAACTACGACGCGATCATCGCCGCCGGTGAGCTGAAAGTGGCGGTGTACAAGGATTTCCCACCTTACAGTTTCGAAGACCACGGCAAGCCCCGCGGCGTCGATGTTGAACTGGCGCAGGCGTTGGCCTCGGCCTTGGGGGTACGTTTGCAACTGATCTGGGCACCGCCCGGGGAAAAGCTTGATGACGACCTGCGTGACTACATCTGGCGCGGCAGCCCGCTGCGCCACCAGCAGTTGGCCGACCTGATGATGCGTGTGCCTTACGACCAGGCCTACGCGCAAAAGCGCAACGATCTGGGCGAGCTGGAAAACGCTCAGGTGGTGATGTTCGGCCCTTATCAGCAAGAGCGCTGGCAAGTTGCCTACGACCAGCGCCGCCTGACGGCGGTGGCCAGTGTGGCGGTGTTCCAGCAGCACCCGATCGGGGTCGAGGTGGACAGCGTGCCGTCGTTCTACCTCACTTCGGTGTTCAACGGCATGCTCAGTGCCAAAACCCACCACTACCCCGGCGTGCAGCAGGCGTTCAGCGCCATGCAGGCCGGCCAGGTGGACGCGGTGATGGCGATGCGCGGCGAAGTTGACTGGCAGTTGCACCAGGCCGCAGACCCGCAACTGGCCCTCGGGGAAAACGCCTACCCCAACCTGGGCAAGCAGGCCTGGGAAATCGGCATGGCCGTGCACGAAAGCAACCGGCAGTTGGCCTATGCCGTGGAGGAAGCCCTGGAGGCGATGATCCGCGATGGCCGGCTCAAGGCCATGTATGCCGCTTACGGCCTGCGCTACGAGGTCCCGGAGATGTATCAATAGCGGGGCACACACCTTCCCTGTGGGAGCGGGCATGCCCGCGAAGAATGCAACGCGGTGTCTGGCACCGGCTTCGCCGGTGTTCGCGGGCTTGCCCGCTCCCACAGGGCCTCGCTGAATCAGTGGCTTATGTGTTGTTCAATCAGGAGCAGGCCATGAACTGGCGAGCGACTTTCCTGCTGGCCTGCTGGATGCCTTGTGCAGCCCAAGCTGCCACCCCAGCCCCCCAGACGGACCCGGTGCCCTCGGTGATGTGGGACTTCTACCACAAGCAGCTGCTGGGCCAGGCCGCGTTCGTCTTCGATGACCGCGTAAAGCTGCTGGCGCCGCCCTTTGCCGAGGACGCACGGCAGGTCCCGCTGGAGATCGACGCCCGGGCATTCGCTGGCGAGGTGGTGCGGATAATTGCCTGGGCCGAACTCAACCCGCTGCCGCGCATTGTCGACTTTCAGCCCGGCGAGCGCGTGTTGCCCTGGTTGTCGATCCGTATCCGTATCGAACAGGCCACCCCGCTGCGCGCCGCCGTGCTGACACGCGATGGCCTGTGGCACGTCGGCTCAACCCTGATCGATGCCGCCGGTGGCGGATGTACCGCGCCCAGCGTGGTGCGCACCCAACCCGGTTGGGAAGACCACCTCGGAGAGGTGCTGGGCGGGCGCTACCCGCGTGGCGACAGCAGCCGCTTGCGCCTGCAGGTGGCCCACCCGATGGACAATGGCCTGGTCAGCGGTATTCCCGAGTTCTTCCTCAACCATGCCGAGTTGCTGGACGCGAACGGCCAGCGCCTGGCCAGCCTCGAGCTGTACCCGGCGGTCAGCGAAAACCCCAACCTGGGCTTCGATATCCAGGGTGCCGGGCCGACCCGGCTGCTGTTGCAGGACAACAGCGGCAACCAGTTCGAGGCGGCGGTGCCCTGACCGCGCTGCCGCACTTTACCCCTGACCAGAGGCACCCTTCATGCGTTGGATGATGCTGTTGCTGCTATGCCTGGGGCTACCGGCCTGGGCAGACCTGGACTACCGTCTCACGCCTCGGCAGATCGCCGAGGGCACCTGGCTGCTGGAGGGCAGCACCGACAACTTCGCCAAGGCCAATGGCGGCAATATCGTCAATACCGCGTTCATCGTCACCGACAGCGGCGTGGTGGTGATCGACAGCGGGCCGTCCAAACGCTACGGCGAAGCATTGCGTCAGGCCATTGCAGCCACCACCGACAAGCCGGTGCTTGAAGTGCTGCTGACTCATCATCACCCTGACCATGTACTGGGTAACCAGGCGTTTGCCGATGTACCTGTCGGCGCTTTGGCCGGTACCGGCGACTTGCTGCGTCAGCAGGGCGAGGCCATGGCCGAGAACATGTACCGGCTGGTCGGCGACTGGATGCGCGGCACCGAAGTGGTGCTGCCGACCCGGGTGCTGCAGCCTGGTATCCACGAGGTGGGCGGGCACCGCCTGCGGTTGCTGGAGTTGAGCGGGCATACCGGCGCCGACCTGGCCATTCTGGATGAGAAGACCGGCGTGCTGTTCGCGGGCGATCTGGTGTTCTACGAGCGTGCCCTGACCACCCCCAACAGCCCGGGGCTTCAGGTGTGGCAAAAGGACTTGGACACCCTGCAAGCCTTGCCCTGGAAGCAGCTTGTGCCCGGCCACGGGCCGCTGGCCAGCGATGCCCGGCCGTTTGCACAGATGCGTGATTACCTGGGCTGGCTGGATGGGTTGATGCGCGACGGCGCGGCGCGTGGCGACGACATGGCCGAGATGATCCGCAGCCCCATCCCCGAACGCTTTGCCGGGATCAACCTGACCCGTTATGAGCTGATCCGCAGTGTCAGCCATCTGTATCCCCGCTACGAACGCCAACAACTGCAGCGCGTCGACGCCAACCCCTGACGCATTCCCCTGCAGGAGCGCAAGTCGAGGGGATGCGGCCCCGTACCAAGGAACTAGAAAACTCCGCACTGCGGGTAATTGTTGGCAACCGGGTCGGGACCAAGAATTCCCGGCACACCGGGAAATTTTCCCGGGCACAACAAAAAAACCAAAGGTAGCCGTCATGACCCGATCCCCGCGTCGCCCCTTGTTTGCCGTGAGCCTGGTGCTCAGCGCCATGCTGCTTGCCGGCGCGGCTCACGCCGCTGTCAGCAATGAAGAAATCCTCCAGGACCCGAAGAACCCGCAGCAGATCGTGACCAATGGCCTGGGCGTCCAGGGCCAGCGCTACAGCCCGCTGGACATGCTCAATGCCAACAACGTCAAGGAGCTGCGGCCGGTCTGGGCATTCTCCTTCGGCGGTGAGAAGCAGCGCGGCCAGCAGGCACAGCCGCTGATCAAGGACGGGGTGATGTACCTGACCGGTTCCTACTCGCGGGTGTTCGCCGTGGATGCCCGCACTGGCAAAAAACTGTGGCAATACGATGCACGGCTGCCGGATGACATCCGCCCTTGCTGCGACGTGATCAACCGCGGCGTGGCGCTGTACGGTGACCTGGTGTTCTTCGGCACCCTGGACGCCAAACTGGTCGCCCTGAACAAGGACACCGGCAAGGTGGTGTGGAGCAAGAAGGTGGCCGACCACAAGGAAGGCTATTCCATCAGCGCCGCGCCCATGATCGTCAACGGCAAGCTGATCACCGGCGTTGCCGGTGGCGAGTTCGGCGTGGTGGGCAAGATCCAGGCCTACAACCCCGAGAACGGCGAGCTGCTGTGGATGCGCCCCACCGTCGAAGGGCACATGGGCTATGTGTACAAGGACGGCAAGGCAATCGAAAACGGTATTTCCGGCGGCGAGGCGGGCAAGACCTGGCCCGGCGATTTGTGGAAAACCGGCGGCGCTGCGCCCTGGCTGGGCGGTTACTACGACCCGGAAACCAACCTGATCCTGTTCGGCACCGGCAACCCGGCACCGTGGAACTCGCACCTGCGCCCCGGTGACAACCTGTATTCCTCGTCGCGCCTGGCGCTGAACCCTGACGACGGCACCATCAAGTGGCACTTCCAGAGCACGCCGCATGACGGCTGGGACTTCGACGGCGTCAACGAACTGATTTCGTTCAACTACAAGGACGGCGGCAAGGAGGTCAAGGCTGCCGCCACGGCCGACCGCAACGGTTTCTTCTACGTGCTGGACCGCACCAACGGCAAGTTCATTCGCGGCTTCCCCTTCGTCGACAAGATCACCTGGGCCACCGGCCTGGACAAGGACGGCCGGCCGATCTACAACGACGCCAGCCGCCCAGGCGCACCCGGCAGCGAAGCCAAGGGCAGTTCGGTGTTCGTCGCCCCGGCCTTCCTTGGCGCCAAGAACTGGATGCCGATGGCCTACAACAAGGACACCGGGCTGTTCTACGTGCCTTCCAACGAGTGGGGCATGGACATCTGGAACGAAGGCATTGCCTACAAGAAAGGCGCAGCGTTCCTCGGCGCCGGCTTCACCATCAAGCCGCTCAACGAAGACTATATCGGCGTACTGCGTGCCATCGACCCGATCAGTGGCAAGGAAGTGTGGCGGCACAAGAACTACGCGCCGCTGTGGGGCGGGGTGCTGACCACCAAGGGCAACCTGGTGTTCACCGGCACGCCGGAGGGCTTCCTGCAGGCCTTCAACGCCAAGACCGGCGACAAGGTCTGGGAATTCCAGACGGGCTCCGGCGTGCTCGGTTCGCCCGTGACCTGGGAAATGGACGGCGAGCAATACGTGTCGGTGGTCTCTGGCTGGGGGGGCGCGGTACCGCTGTGGGGGGGCGAAGTGGCCAAGCGGGTCAAGGACTTCAACCAAGGCGGCATGCTCTGGACCTTCAAGCTGCCCAGGCAGCTGCAGCAAACGGCAAGCGCCAAGCCGTAGAGCAGTGGCCTGAGGCAAGCGGCCCTACTACCAAATGACGAGAGCCCCGCTGCCAACGATGCATTCGCCTGGCACGCGGGGCTTTTTACCATCGGTCCATCGCCTGTCGTGGGACAGGCATCGACCCGCAGAGGCTCAGCATGATCTACGCACAACCCGGAACCCCAGGCGCCGTCGTGTCCTTCAAGCCACGTTATGGCAACTTCATCAATGGCGAGTTCGTGCAGCCGTTGGCTGGCCAGTACTTCACCAACAGCTCGCCGGTCAATGGCCAGCCGATTGCCGAGTTCCCGCGTTCCACTGCCCAGGACGTCGACCGCGCCCTGGACGCCGCGCACGCAGCCGCCGAAGCCTGGGGCAAGACCTCGGTGCAAGACCGCGCCCTGGTGCTGCTGAAGATTGCCGACCGTATCGAACAGAACCTGGAAGTGCTGGCCGTCACCGAAAGCTGGGACAACGGCAAGGCGGTGCGCGAAACGCTCAATGCCGACGTGCCGCTGGCAGCGGACCACTTCCGCTATTTTGCCGGTTGCATCCGAGCCCAGGAGGGCGGCGCGGCCGAAATCAACGAGGGCACCGTGGCTTATCACATCCATGAGCCGCTGGGCGTGGTCGGGCAGATCATCCCCTGGAACTTCCCGCTGCTGATGGCTGCCTGGAAGCTTGCCCCGGCCCTGGCCGCCGGCAACTGTGTGGTGCTCAAGCCGGCCGAGCAGACGCCTCTGTCGATCACCATTTTTGCCGAGCTGGTCGCCGACCTGCTGCCGGCGGGCGTGTTGAACATCGTCCAGGGCTTCGGCCGTGAGGCCGGCGAAGCGCTGGCCACCAGCAAGCGCATCGCCAAGATCGCCTTTACCGGCTCTACGCCTGTGGGGTCGCACATCATGAAGTGCGCGGCCGAGAACATCATCCCGTCCACCGTCGAACTGGGCGGCAAGTCGCCGAACATCTTCTTCGAAGACATCATGCAGGCCGAGCCCGCGTTCATCGAGAAGGCCGCCGAGGGCCTGGTGCTGGCGTTCTTCAACCAGGGCGAAGTGTGCACCTGCCCGTCCCGGGCGCTGATCCAGGAATCGATCTACCAGCCATTCATGGCCGAGGTGATGAAGAAGATCGCCAAGATAACGCGGGGCAACCCGCTGGACACCGAAACCATGGTGGGTGCCCAGGCCTCGGAGCAGCAATACGACAAGATTCTGTCCTATCTGCAGATTGCCAAGGAGGAAGGCGCGCAGCTGCTCGCCGGCGGCGGTGCCGAGCAGCTGCAGGGCGACCTGGGCAGCGGTTACTACATCCAGCCGACCCTGCTCAAAGGCAACAACAAGATGCGTGTGTTCCAGGAAGAAATCTTCGGCCCGGTGGTGGGCGTGACCACCTTCAAGGACGAAGCCGAAGCGCTGGCAATTGCCAACGACACCGAGTTTGGCCTGGGCGCCGGCCTGTGGACCCGCGACATCAACCGCGCCTACCGCATGGGGCGCGGCATCAAGGCCGGCCGCGTGTGGACCAACTGCTACCACCTGTACCCGGCGCATGCAGCGTTTGGCGGCTACAAGAAGTCTGGCGTGGGCCGTGAAACCCACAAGATGATGCTCGATCACTACCAGCAGACCAAGAACCTGTTGGTAAGCTACGACATCAACCCGCTGGGCTTTTTCTAGACCGCGTCGCGGCCTCTTCGCGGGCATGCCCGCGAAGAGGCCGGCACAGGAGACAAACTCCCCTACCAACGCACCCCGCAAGCTCCTTCCAAAGTAGCATTCGGCCCTGGCGCCCCCCGTGCATTAATGCATCTACCGGACTCCCCCGGCACAACAAGAGGACTGCCCATGTGGAATAAACCCGCCTTTACCGACCTGCGCATCGGCTTTGAAGTGACGATGTACTTCGCCAATCGCTGATGTGCCACCCGGCCACTACGGTGGCCGGTTCCTCTGACTGCCCGTGGCTGAGCCAGTGCTGCTCATTGGTCTGGTTGCTTTCGCTGCGGGATGCTTTACGCTGGCGGTTACCTTCCAGAACAATAAGAACAGGCTTGCCAATGAGCCAGAGTTTCAGCCCGCTTCGCAAGTTCGTATCGCCTGAAATCATCTTTGGTGCCGGCTGCCGGCATAACGTCGCCAATTACGCGAAAACCTTCGGTGCCCGCAAGGTGCTGGTGGTCAGTGACCCGGGCGTTATCGCCGCCGGCTGGGTGGCGGACGTGGAGGCCAGCTTGCAGGCCCAGGGCATTGATTACTGCCTGTATACCGCCGTGTCGCCCAACCCGCGGGTCGAAGAGGTGATGCTCGGCGCCGAGATCTACCGGCAGAACCACTGTGACGTGATCGTCGCCGTCGGCGGCGGCAGCCCGATGGATTGCGGCAAGGCCATCGGCATCGTGGTTGCCCACGGGCGCAGCATCCTCGAATTCGAAGGCGTGGACATGATTCGCGTGCCCAGCCCGCCGCTGATCCTGATCCCGACCACGGCCGGCACCTCGGCGGATGTGTCGCAGTTCGTGATCATCTCCAACCAGCAGGAGCGCATGAAGTTCTCCATCGTCAGCAAGGCGGTGGTGCCGGACGTCTCACTGATTGACCCGCAAACCACCCTGAGCATGGACCCGTTCCTGTCGGCCTGCACCGGTATCGATGCGCTGGTGCATGCCATCGAAGCCTTTGTTTCCACCGGCCACGGCCCGCTGACCGACCCCCACGCGCTGGAAGCCATGCGCCTGATCAATGGCAACCTGGTAGAGATGATCGCCAACCCGGCCGATATCGGCCTGCGCGAGAAGATCATGCTGGGCAGCATGCAGGCGGGGCTGGCGTTTTCCAACGCGATTCTGGGTGCGGTTCACGCCATGTCCCACAGCCTGGGCGGCTTCCTCGACTTGCCTCATGGCTTGTGCAACGCGGTGCTGGTGGAGCACGTGGTGGCGTTCAACTACAGCTCGGCGCCGGAGCGCTTCAAAGTGATTGCCGAGGTATTCGGCATTGATTGCCGCGGCCTTAACCACCGGCAGATCTGCGGGCGCCTGGTGGAGCACCTGATTGCGCTGAAACACGCCATCGGTTTCCATGAAACCCTGGGGCTGCACGGCGTGCGCACTGCGGACATTCCGTTCCTGTCGCAACATGCGATGGGCGACCCGTGCATCCTGACCAACCCCCGTGCGTCGAGCCAGCGTGATGTCGAGGTGGTTTATGGCGAGGCCCTCTGAAGAACAGCAGCGCGCGCTGGCCGGGCTGTTGGGGCTGGGTGACCATTCGGCACGCAAAAGCCATTACCCGGAGCTGGCGGCCCGCCTTGACGAACTGGAAGCCGAACGCAACCGTTACAAATGGCTGTTCGAAAACGCCGTGCACGGGATTTTCCAGGCCAGCCTGCAGGACGGTATGCGTGCCGCCAACCCGGCGCTGGCGCGTATGCTCGGTTACGACGACCCGCAAGCGGTGCTGTTTTCCCTGACCGACCTGGCCGCCAACCTGTTTGACGGCGGTGCCGAAGAGTTGCAGGCGATTACTGCGGTTCTCGCCCGTGAGCGCAGCCTGCACGGTTACGAAACACGCTTGCGGCGCAAGGACGGCAGCCACCTTGATGTGCTGATGAACCTGCTGCTCAAGCCTGGGCAGGAGGGCCTGGTGGAGGGTTTTGTCGCCGACATCACCGAACGCAAGCTGGCGCAGCAACGCCTGCAACAGCTCAATGACGAGCTGGAGCAACGGGTTGCTGCGCGTACCGATGAATTGCTGGAGGCCCGCGATGCTGCAGAAGCTGCCAACCGCAGCAAGGACAAATACCTCGCTGCCGCCAGCCATGACCTGCTGCAACCGCTGAACGCCGCTCGCCTGCTGATCTCCACGTTGCGCGAGCGGCCATTGCCAGAGGCCGAGCATGTGCTGGTGGAGCGTACCCACCAGGCTCTTGAGGGCGCCGAAGACTTGCTGACCGACCTGCTGGACATTTCCCGGCTCGACCAGGCAGCGGTGAAGCCGGACGTGGCCGTGTACCGCCTCGACGAGTTGTTCGCACCCCTGGTCTCGGAGTTCCGCTCGGTGGCCGATGCGCAAGGCCTCAAGCTGCATGCGCGCATCCCGGACTGCGCCATCAGCACTGACCTGCGGCTGATGACACGTATCCTGCGCAACTTCCTCAGTAACGCCTGCCGCTACACCGACGAAGGCCGGATCTTGCTGGGGGCAAGGCGCCGGGGTGGCCATTTGCGGCTGGAAGTGTGGGATACCGGGCGGGGTATTGCCGAAGACCGGTTACAGGCGATCTTCCTTGAGTTCAACCAACTGGACGTCGGCCGCGCAGCGGATCGCAAGGGCGTGGGGCTGGGGTTGGCCATCGTCGAGCGGATTGCCAAGATTCTCGGCTACCGGATTGAGGTACGTTCGTGGCCGGGGCGTGGCTCGGTGTTCAGCATCGAGGTCCCGCTGGGTAAAGAGGTGCCGCTGGCCGCTCACCAGGCTGTGCCGCTGCCAAGCGTCGGCAACCCGTTACCGGGCCGCCGCCTGTTGGTACTGGACAACGAAGTGAGCA
This sequence comes from Pseudomonas sp. PvP089, assembly GCF_017875165.1. Taxonomy (NCBI): domain Bacteria; kingdom Pseudomonadati; phylum Pseudomonadota; class Gammaproteobacteria; order Pseudomonadales; family Pseudomonadaceae; genus Pseudomonas; species Pseudomonas sp. PvP089. The sequence goes on along the minus strand of NZ_JAGGME010000001.1, from coordinate 3,932,748 downwards.
TCCTCGAGAGCATGGGCGCGCTGCTTGGGCAGTGGGGCTGCGAAGTGGTGACCGCGACCGACCAGGCCGGTGCCTTGCTGGCCTTGCAGGGGCAGGCCCCGGAACTGATCCTGGCCGACTACCACCTGGACCATGGCGTGGTGGGTTGCGAGGTGGTCAGGTATTTGCGTGAGTATTTTGCCACCGCCATACCTGCGGTGATCATCACCGCCGACCGCAGCGATCAATGCCGGCGGGGCTTGCAGAAACTGGGCGCGCCGCTTTTGAACAAACCGGTCAAGCCTGGGAAATTGCGCGCGGTATTGAGCCAGTTGCTGGGGTAAACCCATGCGGCATGGCACAGGCCTGCTTGGTGCTTTGCGGGAGCGGCCTTTTATTGCGACAGGGCCACGCCTAAAGTTCAGTGCATGCCTCTTTCACCAGCCAGTCGATCAATACCTGCAGGCGTCTGGGCATCGGGTCATGATGCGGGTAGACCAGGTAATAGCCATAGTGGGGGGTGTCGACGAACCCCCCGAACGGCAAGACCAGCTCACCTCGTGCAATGCGATCCTTGACCAGTTGTTCCCGGCCGATGGCGATGCCTACGTGATTCAGGGCGGCGAGCGTGCAGAGGTCGGAGCGATCGAATGTGAGGAACCGGCGCGCAAGGCTGACGCCAGCGCCTGTGGTGTCCGCCCAGAGTTGCCATTCTGCATCGAATGCAGCGTTGTCCCAGGCTGCTACGTCATGCAGGGTGGTGCAGTGATCCAGCGGTTGCAGGTCGCCGTTCAATGCATGGGTTTCTGCGTAACGGGGGGAGCACACCGGGGCGATCCGCTCGTTCATCAAGTGAATGCTCTGCAGGCCGGGATGATGGCCATCCGAATAACACAGGACCAGGTCGATCTTGCGTGTGCGGTAATCGATGCTCTCGTTGCCCACCCTGATATCCAGCTGAATATCAGAGTAGCGGGCGGTGAACTGCGCCAGCCGCGGCACCAGCCAGCACTGTGCTACTGAGGGGCGAACGTAAAACGTCAGCTGGCCGGCGATCTCGGCGTGAGCGCGTTCCTGCACGGCCTCGCTGAGCTCATCCATGGTCCGCTGCATGACCGCGAACAGGCGCTCGCCGTCTTCGCTAAGGCGGACCTTGCGCGGCATGCGGTGGAACAGCTTGAGCGCCAGCTCATCTTCCAGGCGATTGATGCGATGGCTGACGGCACTGGCCGTCAGGCATAGCTCATCGGCGGCGCGTGAGAAGCTCAAGTGCCGTGCGGCCACCAGAAAGACATGCAGGCTGCCCAGGTGCGAGCCATTGAGTTTCACGGCGCCGCCGCCGGGCTTTTTCATTGTTCAATCCTTCCTGCGCAGTTTACTGATTGCGGTTACAGGCTAGCCTGCGTGCTGCGCCCTTTCGCCAGATAAGCGTTGAATTCCTCCTCCGGCACCATGCTGCCACCCGTTCCCCAGACGAGGTGGGTAGCCTGCTGCAGCTGGGCTGGCGTGAAGCCCTGGCGAGCCAGGTACTCGCCTGCTTGCAGCACCCGTAGCATACCGGGTACGCCTGCCAGGGCAGAGGGTTCGAGTTTGACCTTGTCCTGCTCATGGGCAATTACCATCAAGCGGTACAGGGCTTCGTCAGTCACGGTGTAGTAACCATCGATAAGCCGCTGCATGGCCTTGCCGACAAACCCTGATGGGCGTCCGACCGCCAGGCCGTCGGCGGCGGTGATGTTGTCGATGCCGAAGTCCTGCACGCTGGTTTCATCATGCAGGCCGGTGTACACCCCCAGCAGCATGCAAGGGGAGTGGGTGGGTTCGGCAAAGACGCAGTGCACCGCATCGCCGAACACCAGCTTCAGGCCGAATGCGACACCGCCTGGGCCGCCCCCTACGCCGCACGGCAGGTACACGAACAACGGGTGATCTGCGTTCACCTGGATACCCGCCTGCTCGAATTGCCGCGCCAACCGTTCGGCGGCCACGGCATAGCCGAGAAACAGCTGCGGGGAGTTTTCGTCGTCGACAAAGTAACAGCTGGGGTCTGATGCCGCCTGCTGGCGGCCTTGCTCGACCGCCACGCTGTAGTCGCAGGCGTGTTCGACCACCGTGACGCCGTTGGCACGCAGCTTGTCCTTTTTCCATTGCCTGGCGTCAGACGACATGTGCACGCTCACCTGGAAGCCCAGTTTGGCGCTCATGATGCCAATCGATAGCCCCAGGTTGCCGGTCGACCCTACGGCGATCTTGTACTGGCTGAAGAATGCGCGGGCCTGGTCGCTTGCCAGTTTCGTGTAGTCATCCGCTGGCGTGATCAGGCCGGCAGCCAGGGCCAGGTCCTCGGCGTGCTTGAGCACTTCATGGATGCCGCCCCGGGCTTTGATCGAACCGGAGATCGGCAAGTCGCTGTCCGCCTTGAGCCACAGGCTGCCTGCGTTCTGCAGCGATCCTTCCTCGACAAGCAGCTGGCGCAGCTGTGGCAGCGGGGTAATGTGCGACTCGATGACCCCGCCGGCCGCTGCCGTCTCGGGGAACACGGTGGCCAGGTAAGGCGCGAACCGTTGCAGCCGCGCGCTGGTGGCTTGCACGTCGGCCGCTGTAAGGCCCACATCGTGCAGGGCTTCTGCTGCCTTGGCGATGCCAGGGTTGAACCAGCTGGTTTGTTTCAGGGCAACCAGCTCGGCGATGATCGGGTGGCTTTGTTGCCAGGCTTCCAGGGTTTTTCCGTGAATCATGATTTCACCTGTAGTGCGGTATGTGCAGAGTAGATCAGACAATCTTTGAAAGGAGCAGGGTCAGGCACAAGGCGACTACCGAGGCCAGCACTGTCGCGGCAGTGAATTTTTTCAATGCATCACTCAGGGAAAGGCCCAGGTATTCCTTCACCACCCAGAACGCCGAGTCGGTGATGTGGGTCCAGCCTATGGCGCCGGCACCGATGGCGATCACCAGGATTTCCCGGTTGTATTCCGGGTGCTGGCCAAGGATCGGCATGACCATGCCGGCCGCGCTGATCATCGCGACGGTGGCCGAGCCAACGGCAAAGTGCATGATCCCGGCGATCAACCAGGCGAGGATGATCGGGTTGAGCTGCGTCTGGTTGAGCACATCGGCCAGTGCCTTGCCGATGCCGCTGCCCACGAGCATGTCATTGAAGGCACCGCCTGCACCGATGATCAGCAGAATGCCGGCCAGGGGAGGGAAACAGCGCTGGGTCAGGCTCAGCAGGTCTGCCATATCAAGGCCGCGACGCAAGCCCAGGGCCCAGTAGGCAAACACCACTGACAACGTCAGGGCAATCAGTGGGCTGCCCAAAAAGGCCACCCACTCGTACAGTGCAGCGCCCTTGTCCAGGACCGTGACGGCCAATGTTTTGCCCACCATCAACACCAGCGGCAGCAGTACGGTGGTGAGTGTGATGCCGAACGCGGGCATTGCCTGTTCTTCTGCTGGGGTCACCGTGCGTGCAGACAAAAAGGCCTGCTGGGAGTCGCTGGCTTCGCGTCTACAGGTAAAGCGAACCCACACCGGGCCCGCGATGATAGCGGTTGGAAGGCCAACGATCAGGCCGTACAGGATGACAGTACCGATATCCGCATTGAGCATGCCGGTGATGGCCGTGGCGGCCGGGTGTGGCGGGAGAATGCAGTGCACCACCATCAGCGAGGTGGCCAGCGGCACGCCGAGGTACAGCATGCTGATGCGGGTTTGCCGTGCGACCACGTAGATCAACGGAATCAGCAGGACAAAGCCGACCTCGAAGAACACCGGGATGCCGGCGATGAAGCCGACGAGCATCATTGCCCATGAAGCATTGCGTTCACCCAGCCTGTTCAATAGCGTGGTGGCGATGCGCCTGGCGCCTCCGGATTCCTCCAGCAATTTGCCGAGGATACTGCCCAGGCCGATGATGCCGGCAAGAAAACCCAGCGTGCTGCCCATGCCTTTCTCGAAGGCGGCCACGATTGCCGTGGGTGCCATGCCGGTGCCGACACCCACTACCAGGCTGGCGGCCATCAAGGCCAGAAAGGGGTGTACTTTAAGCTTGCTGATCATGACCACGATCAGGAGTATCGCAGTGCCCAGGACGAGTAATGAGCACGTTGGAGTCATCGTGTGGTTATCTCTATCGCTGATCGCTTCCGTGCGAGCTTCTTGTTGGTTTGCACCCATTAGATTTCAGCGATTTGATCGACTCAAACGATCACTCCTCACCCCATAGGTGAGCCCATGTCATGCATGGCGCCGGCACTCAATGCCGTGCCGACAAGCCACAATTCAACGCTGCCACCGCAACCGCCAGTGCCGCCCCGGCATAGGCCCAGATCGCCGGTACCTGGGGCAGCAATACCCCCGCAAGCATCGGCCCGAGCCCGGCGCCGATGTCGCGCCATATGGCATTGCCGGCCAAGGCCTGGATGCGTTGTTGCGGGTTGCGCAGGGCGACCAGTGTCATCACCAGCGGCAGTTGCAGGGCACGCAGCACCAGTACGAAGAAGGCGCCGATAAACAGCCAGTGGCTGCCAAACAGCAGCAGCGCCATCGACGTGGCCAGTGACAGCACTACCAGCATGCGCAGCGGCCCGAAGCGGTCGGCCAGGCGCCCACCGAAGGGGCTGAAGAGCATTTCGCTCAGGTAGCGCACCGCCATCAGCACACCCGCTGCCAGCACGCCGGACTCACCCAGGTGGGTTTGTGCGTACAGCGAAAGGCCAAAAATGAACAGGCCGTCCAGGGTCACCCCTTCGATGAAGGACCAGGTGGCAATGCTGTCTGGCAGGCGCAGGCGTCGGCCACCCCGGCTGGCAACCGGGTGGCCGGTGCTGGGCAGGGCACGCGCACGCCACAGCCCGAACAGGGCACTGATGCAGAGCACAAAGAACACACTGCGCGGGCCATAGGCCTGAGCCATCAGCGCGCCTAGCGGCAAGGCCAGCATTGGCCCGATGGAAATGCTCGCCCGTGAACGCCCGGCGCGCCGCGCCGCGCCTTGTGCTTCAGCGGTGGCGAGGGTCTGGGTGCTGAGGTTGAAGGTGGCAAAGCACAGGCCCCAGACCAGGCGCAGCACCAGCAGCGCGGCGAAACCGGTCAGCACCGCATTGCCCAATGCACACACGGCGGCGGCGAAGGCGGCAAGGCTGCACGCCGCGCGGTCACCATGGCGAGCGTAGAAGCGCACAACCCAGCCGTAGCCGATGATGCGCACCAGGCGGTTGGCCGCCAGCAGAATGCCAGCCTCGGCCAGGGTCACGCCGAAATCGGCTGCGTACATCGGCAGCAGCAGGTAGAGCAGAACGTCACTGGGCAGGCACAGGCTGAGCACCTGGGCGGCATTGCGGGAGTCTTGGTCGGCACGGTGGGTTTGCACCGGTGTGGCAGCGGACGACATGACAGCCTCGTGACAGGGGTGAGGGGGGCAGGATAACCCACAGCGTCTCGAATATTGCACATTGGCTTCACTGACGTGTTGCCTGTAATGGCCTCTTCGCGGGCTTGCCCGCTCCCACAGGTACTGTGCAAATATTCAAGATTGTGATGATCCTGTGGGGGCGGGCGAGCCCGCGAAGAGGCCGGTACAGGCACCAGAGGATCTGAACAGTTTGCTCATTCAGCCATAAGGCGGCGCTGGCAGTTCGGCCAGCAGGTTTTTCAGACCGTCACTCCACTGCCTGCGAATCTGCTGGTAATAGGCATCGTCGCTGGTAATGCGCTTGGGCGTCATGCTTTCCAGGCTGTTAGTGCGGTACACCAGCAAGTCCAGCGGCATGCCCACCGACAGGTTGCTGCGGATGGTGGAGTCGAACGAAATCAGGCCGCAGCGCAGCGCTTCATCAAGCGGCGTGCGGTAATCCAGGTTACGGTCCAGTATTGGCCTGCCGTACTTGCTTTCACCCAGCTGCAGGAACGGCGTATCCGGCGTGGCCTGGAAGAAGTTGCCTTGCGCGTAGACGTTGTAGATGGCCATGGGCCCACCGGCTATCTGGCCGCCGACAATGAATGAGCTGCTCAGGTCGATGTCGGCCGTCAGCTTGCTGCGGTCTCGGCTGACCACTTCACGCAGGGTGTCGGCAACCAGCACCGTTGCATCGTACAGCGTGGCAACGTTCTGCAGGTGGGGGCCGCTGCCTTGGGTGCGCTGGCGCAGCAGGTTCACCACCGATTGCGAGGTTGCGAGGTTGCCGGCGGTCTGCAGCACGATCAGCCGCTCGCCCGGTACGCTGAAGATGAACAATTTGGCAAAGGTGGAGATCTGGTCGATGCCGGCATTGGTGCGTGAGTCGCTGATGAAGACAAGCCCGTCCTCCAGGTGCATGGCGACACAGTAAGTCATGGGGTTTCCCTTGTGTTGCGTGTGGGGTGATCTTGCCGCAAACGCGCGGCAAGATCGGCCTGCAGCAAACCCGTCACTGGCGGTGCACGTGGACGCTGGCCTGCATCGCTTCGGCGCCACCGCCGCGGCGTACGCCCCTGACCGGGCAGGCGTCCAGGTAGTCCAGGCCCACTGCCAGTTTCAGGTGACGTTCTGGGCGTGTCAGGCGGTTGGTGATGTCGAAGCTGTACCAGGCCTGGTCAACCCAGGCTTCGGCCCAGGCATGGCTGGCCAGGTGCTGTTCGTCCTCGGTGCACAGGTAACCAGACACATAGCGTGCCGGTACCCCAAGGCTGCGGGCGCAGGCCAGGAAGGCGTGGGTGTGATCCTGGCACACACCGGCGCCACCGCTGAATGCTTCGATGGCCGTGGTGCCCACCGAAGTCGCCCCAGGGCTGTAGGGCATGTGCTCGGCCAGGCCTTGCATCAGCCCGATCAGCGCTGCCCGGTCGCGGTGGCTGCCGCATTGCCTGGCGGCAAATGCGATGAGCGCGCCATCGGCCTGGGTCAGGTGGCTGCCGCGCAGGAAGGGCAGGGGGGACTGCTGTTCGGCTTCGTGTTCGCAGTCCGGGTCGATCTCGACCTGGCCGCGGGCAGTCAGCGCCAGGTGGCCATGGGGTTTGTCCAGGGTCAGTACATGCAGGATGTTGCCATAGGGGTCGATCTGGCTCCTGACCTTGCAAGGCAGGTCCAGTTGCCAATCATTGATGCGCTGGCGTTCACTGCTACGCGGGGTCAGGCGCAGAAACTGAATGCTGTTGCTCACATCGCTGGCGTAGCTGTAGGTGGTGTCGTGGCGGATGGACAGTTTCATACGACCTCCAGGTAGGAGTGATGGACGGCCTGGCCCAACTGGTTGATGCGGCCGATGAAGTCGCTCAGCCAAGGGTGGAGGCCTGCGTCGAGTATTTCGTCGATGGCGGTGTAGCGCAGGCGCGCGTTCAGCTCGGCGGCCATGCGTTGGGCGGCGCGGCCGCTGCTGCCCGGCAGGCCGGCCAGGATCAGGTCCAGCTCCTCGATGCAGGCATGCAGTGAACGCGGCACGTCCACCCTCAGCAACAGCAGCTCGGACACCGGCCGGGCACTGGGCGCGGCGCGGTAAAGCTCGTTGAAGGCTTCGTACGAGGTCAGCGCGCGCAGCAAGGCGCTCCACTGGTAGTAGCCGCGGGCGGAGCTGTCGCTGACCTCTTCGGAGGCCTCGCCGAACATTTCGTAGCGCGCATCGAGCAGGCGCAGGGTGTTGTCCGCGCGCTCCAGGAAGGTGCCCAGGCGAATGAAGCTGTAGGCGTCGTTGCGCATGATGGTGCCGGATGTCGCGCCGCGGAACAGGTGCGAGCGTTCCTTGACCCAGTCGCAGAACTGGCTGATGCCGTAGCGGCCAAGCCCATTGCTGGCGATGTTGCGCATTTCGATCCAGGTGGCGTTGATGTTCTCCCACATGTCGGCGGTGATCCGGCCACGCACCGCATGGGCGTTGGTCCTGGCGGCCTGCAGGCAGCAATAGATGCTGCTGGGGTTGGTCGCATCCAGGGCGAAGAAGTGCAGCATGCGCTCGGTGTCGAGCTCGGTGTGGCGGCGGATGTAGTCGTCCAGCGTGCCAGAAGCCAGCAGCGACATCGCCAGCTCGGCATGGCCGTCGCTACGCCCGGCCTGGGGCATCAGTGACAGCGAATAACTGACCTCAAGCATGCGCGCGAGGTTTTCTGCACGTTCCAGGTAGCGGGACATCCAGTACAGGTCGGAAGCGGTTCGCGAAAGCATGGTTCAGTCCTCCACCACCCAGGTGTCCTTGGTGCCGCCGCCCTGCGACGAGTTGACCACCAGCGAGCCTTCCTGCAAGGCCACGCGGGTCAGCCCGCCGGGCACCAGGCGGGTTTCGCTGCCCGACAGCACGAACGGGCGCAGGTCGATGTGGCGCGGCGCGATGCCGCTGTCGACGAAGGTGGGGCAGGTCGACAGGCACAAGGTGGGTTGCGCGATATAGGCGTGCGGGCGGGCTTTGATCCGCGCGCGGAAATCCTCGATCTGGGCGCTGGTCGATGCTGGCCCCACCAACATGCCATAGCCGCCGGAGCCCTGGGTTTCCTTGACCACCAGCTCGGGCAGGTGGGCCAGCACATGGGACAGGTCTGCGGGTTTGCGGCACTGCCAGGTCGGCACGTTGTTGAGGATCGGCTCTTCGCTCAGGTAGAAACGGATCATGTCGTCCACATACGGGTAGATCGACTTGTCGTCGGCCACGCCCGTGCCGACGGCGTTGGCCAGCACCACATTGCCGGCGCGGTAAACCGAGATAAGGCCCGGTACGCCCAGCGTCGAGTCAGGGTTGAAGGACAGCGGGTCGAGGTAGTCGTCGTCCAGCCGGCGGTAGATCACGTCCACCTGCTGGGGGCCGGCCGTGGTGCGCATGTAGACATGCTCGTCACGCACGAACAGGTCTGCACCTTCGACCAGCTCGATGCCCATTTCCCGGGCCAGGAACGCATGCTCGAAGTAGGCGCTGTTGAAACGGCCGGGGGTGAGCAGCACGGCAGTGGGGTTGTCCAGCGGGCTGGCGCTCTTGAGCGTGTCCAGCAGCAGGTTGGGGTAGTGGTCGATGGGCGCGATACGCTGGGCGGCAAACAGTTCGGGGAACAGGCGCATCATCATCTTGCGGTCTTCGAGCATGTAGCTGACGCCGCTGGGGGTCCGCAGGTTGTCTTCCAGCACGAAGTAGCTGCCATCGCCGTCACGCACCAGGTCGACACCGGCGATATGGGCATACAGCCCACGGTGCAGGTCCAGGCCCTGCATGGCGATCTGGTAGCCCTCGTTGGCCAGTACCTGCTCAGGCGGGATGATGCCGGCCTTGAGGATGCGCTGGTCGTGGTAGATGTCCTGCAGGAACAGGTTAAGGGCCTGCACTCGCTGGATACAGCCACGCTCGACCGTGCGCCACTCGCTGGCGCGGATGCTGCGCGGGATGATATCGAAGGGGATCAGGCGCTCGGTGTCCTGGCTATCGCCGTACAAAGTGAAGGTGATACCTGCACGGTGAAACAGCAGGTCGGCCTCGCGCCGGCGCTGTTCCAGCAGCTCCAGCGGGGTGTTGGCCAGCCAGCGGGCGAACTCCTGGTAATGCGGGCGGCAACTGCCGTTCGCTTCGTACATTTCATTGAAAAAAGCCCGGGACATACCCACTCCTTGCCGCCGTCGCCGGCAGCTCATTGCGTTTCTCTAGCGGTCTTCTGGGTGTGGCCTTGCTGGTTGATGGGCGCTGTGTCTCGTGTGAGCCTCTGTTGCGTTTGATTGCCTGTGCCTTGCGCACAAACAGCCTTTGCAATGACAGTGCCGAAAACGCTTGGCAGTGCCGGGAATGCGGGAAATGCGAGGGGCATTGCGGACCGGCGCTGTCGGGGGGCTCTGGCCGATGCATCAAAAAAGGGCGGTTTTGATCAGGGAGAGGGTTTTGAACCAAGATGGGGCACGGGCCGGTGCCTGGCGGGGAAAAAAGGAAGAGTTCCGGATGCATGTCTTGGGGTTTATGTGATGCGTATATCGAGCGCCGCCCGCGCGGCGCTCGATCGTACAGACGCTGAAAATCTCAACGCCGTCAAAGGCAGGCGTAAACCACCAGTTCCACCAGCATTTCTTCGCGGGCCAACCCTGCCACCACGATCGCCGCGCGGTTAGGGTAGGGGGCCTGGAAATAGTCGGTATACAGGCTGTTGACGGTAGCCAGGTATTTACGGTCGGTCACGTAGATCAGCACCTGGGTCACGGCATCCAGCGAGCTACCGGCGGCTTCCAGGGTATGGCGCAGGTTGTCCAGTGTCTGGCGGGCCTGCGCCTCGATGCCGCCTTCCACGACTTGCCCCTGTGCATCGATGGGTATCTGGGCGGTGTAGAGCGTGCCATTGCCCACCACTGCCCATTCCAGAGGGGCTCTGGAGGCGAACAGCTCGGTCTTGATTGCAGTTTTCATGGGGTGGTTTCCTGAGTGTTGAACCGCTTCAGTCAGCATCGCTGCCGCCGCCTGCGCCATGGCGGCGCGAGGTATCGGTGCTTTCGACGAGGATGTTTTCGGCCAGCTGCTTGAGCCGTTGCCAGGTGTGTTCGTTGACTGTAAAGCCTTGCTGCAAGGTGCTCTGCGCAGGGGCGCACGCCGGTGCGGTCTGGCCAGGCCGGCTGAACAGCACCGTGACGCTTTGCTCGGCCGCATCCATGGCGCCGGGCCGGCCTTCGCTGCGCAGGTCCGGGCGCTGGACGCCGGCGGTAAAGTCGGCCATGTGGCACTGACGGGCGTCTTCCCAGCGGGCTTGCACGTGCAGCCCCAGCACCGCTGCCCGGCTCAGGTACCCCAGCAGCAGCAAGCGGTTGTGGCAGTGCCGGATGCGCAGTTCGGCCTGACCACAGCGCATGGCCTTGGCTGCCGCCAGCTCCACCACTGTCGCAGCGCAGCGCAGCACGCTCTGGCCTTTGGCGTCGATTACCAGCAGGGCGCTATCCTCATGGCACAGGGTGTACGGCTGGGCAGCTTCGGCTTGCAGGTAGAGCAGGGCTTTTTCCAGCGCACCGACGCCATCCAGACCCTGCAGTTGCAGCCAGCCCACCAGCTCGGCGGCATCCTCGCAGTCGCCAGCGGCAAAGCCCATGCCTTCGAATGCCTTGCGGCACATCACCTGTATTTCGTTCAGCGATACGCGCATGGTCAAAGCTCCCCTTGCGGCATGACCGCAAAATTCCAGTCGTCTGCGAACGGCTGGCCGATGTCACTCACCAACGGTGCGCCTTGGAACAGGGTAATACGTACCCAGCGGCTGGACTTGGGGTCGAACTTGCCCGCGCCGAAAAACGCCAGTTTGCAGCGCAACAGGTGAATCGGCAGCATGTCCCGGGCCAACAGGTTGGCGCGGATTTCACCGTAGGCAGTCTGTGCCATGCCTTGCAGGCGGCGCACTGTGCCTTTGAACGCCGGTTGCGCGATCAGGAAGTGCGCGGTCAATGCCTGAGGCTCTAGCAGCAGGTGTTGCAGCAGCGCGGCATGGCACTGCTGGAGATTGCGGGCAATGCCCAGCTGCATTTCTTTGTCGGCCCCCGGTTCCTCGGCGCGCATGCCCAGGCGCGGCTCCTCTTTTTCGGCCGAGCGGTACCAGAAGAAGTGCTCGGCATCCACCGCACCGAAGTCGTAGCCCAGCGCCCAGCCGTACTGCTGCTCTATCAGCTGGCGCAGTTGCTCAAGGGGCATCTGGGCATCCAGCTGCCAGCTTTCGTTGACACCCATGTGCTCGGCCAGGGGCGTGACCTGCGCCGGGTACAGCTCCAGCAGCAAGCTTGCCAGCAGCTCCTGGCAGCCCACCCCGGTGTGCGCCTGCGCCCAGGCCTGCAAACGCGGCCAAAGGCCCTCGCCGGCGGCTTGCGCGTCTAGCCAGGTGGCCACCAACGCAAGCTCGGTCACGGTTTGCCGGTTTTGCTCCTGCTGGCGCTGGTCTTCGGTCTGAGTCTGGATCACGTGCACGCGGGCCCGCGCCAGCAAGCCCTGCAGGCGCGCCAGCTGGTCAGGTTCGGCCGCCTGCGCCAACACCACGGCCAGTGCCGTTTCCCGCGTGTGGATCCAGCGTTCCACCAGTTGCGGGTGGTTGATCAGGAACGGTGCCATGCCCAGCCCGGTCGCGTTGCCGACCCCCAGGTAGCGTTGCAGGGCCGGCGCCAGTTGCACTGCCCGCTGTGGGTCGAGTGCCTGGGCCATGTGGTTGATCTGCTCGATGCTGAAGTGGCGCAACAGGTAGACCGTGAACATCTGCGCGCTGAACGGCTGGTTGAAGTCCGGGTTGTCTTGCAGGCAGCCAAAGTCGGCGATGCCGAACTTGCCGTTGCCGTAAACCGCAGTGGTGCGATACAGGTAGCCGACTTCAGCCAGTTGCTGTGGGTCGGGCTGGCGGCCTTGCGCCAGCGCCGTCAGAAACCGGTCGAAATTGCGCAAGCTACGGTTGGCCCGTGACAGCACCAGCACGCGGGCATCGAAGCGGCCAGCCTCCTGCAGCGGCACGTTGCGCTGCAGGTCGGCCAGTTGCGCCGCATCGACATCGCCATTGACCAGCACGAAGGTGACGTCCCACTGGTCGGCGATCACCCGGTCGCTGCGCTTTTCTGGCGGCAGGTAGGCCGAGAAGATCACGCAGTGGTAATGGCCATTCGGCGTGTCGATGCGGTAGATCGCGGTGCCGAAGCCTTGGCCGTCAAGGTCGAAGCAACAGCGCTGGATGCGCCAGTGCTGCTGCATCATCCGGCGCATGCTGCTGCGCACGAAGCTCAGCGGGCTCTGGAAGTGGCTGCCCAGCCGGGCCAGGTCCATGACCTGGCTGGCAGGGCGCAACACCGGTATTGCAGGCACGTTGGCGGACATTGTTGTTGTACCTGGATGGATCATGTTCAGACGCCTTGTTCGCGGGCCATGTGCCGGGCGATGCGCACTGCATCCCACAACGCTGGCAGGATCACCAGCGACACCGGCACTGCGGTAATGACAATGAAGGACTGCAGGGCCGTCACACCGCCTGCGCCGATGGTGATCAGTACCACCGCCGCCAGGCCCATGCCGATGGCCCAGAAACCGCACAGCCATTTCTTGGGTTTATCGTTGCTGGACATCGCCAGCGCCACGGTGAAGGCCATGGCGTCGCCATTGGTGGCCACCGAGATGAAGCTCAGGAACAGGAACAACGCGCTGATCAGGCCTCCCAGTGGCAGGTTCTGCGTCACCCCCAGCAGCAGGTCTTCGGGCTGGGCGCCATGGGCGGTGACGATGCCTGGCGTTTGCAGCTCCAGGCCGATACCGGTGCCGCCGACCACGGTGAACCAGAACATGGTCACCAGCGGCGCGATGATCGACAGTGTCATGATGATCTCGCGAATGGTGCGGCCGCGCGAGATCCGCGCGACGTACAGTGCCACCATAGGCGCGTAGCCGATGAACCAGCCCCAGTAGAACACCGTCCACCAGTCCAGCCACTTGGGGTCGGCGCGGAACATTGCCATCGGCAGGAAGTGTTCCACATGCAGGGCAAAGGCCGCCGGGAAACCGCCGAGGATGAACAGCGTCGGCCCGAACACCACCATGAACAGCGCCAGGCCGATCATCAGCCAGACGTTGATCTCGCTGACAAAGCGGATGCCTTTGAGGCCCACCAGGCACGAGACGGTGTACATGGCCGTGACCAGCACAATGGTCAGCGACTGGGTGACGATATCGTTAGGCAAGCCCCACACCGCATGCATGGCGCTGCTGATCTGCAGGCCGAGAAAGCCGATCGGGCCGATGGTGCCGGCCACCACGGCGATGATCGAGCTGGCGTCGGCCAGGGTGCCGATCGGGCCTTTGAGCGCCCGCTCGCCGAACAGCGGGTAAAGCAGGGTGCGCGGCGCCAGCGGCAGGCCTTTGTCGTAGTGCAGGTGCATCAGCACGATCGCCAGCAGACTGCCCAGCACGGCCCAGGCCAGAAAGCCCCAGTGCACGAACGATTGCGCCAGTGCCGCGGTCGCTGCAGCTTCGCTGTGCGGCTGCAGGCCGGCGAAGAAGGGCGGCGGGCTGGCAAAGTGCATCAAGGGTTCGGCAGCGGCCCAGAAGGCGCCGCCACCTGCCAGCAGGGCGCACATGATGACGGCGATCCAGTTGAAGGTGCTGATGTCGGGGCGTTGGGTAACGCCGCCCAGGCGTACGCGCCCGCTTCTGGAAAAGCCGATGAACAGGCTGACGGCGAAGGTTGCCAGCATCAGCACTTGCCAGTAGAGGCCAAAGAACCTGGTCGACCAGGCGAACAGCGTGTTGACCAGCGCCGACACGCTGTCGATATCGATCAGCGCCGCCAGCAGGAAGGCGCCGAGGAAGCCGCCGCTGATCAGGAACAATGGCCAGTCGATGTCGCGTGCCATTGGCAGGCCCATGGCCTGGCCTTCAGCCTGCAGGGTGGTTGGGTTTTTCATGAAGCCTCCGGAACCTGCGATTGTTGTTATTGTTGATGCTGTCCGTGCAAGGGGCTCAGGCCTGTGCCGTGGTGGCGGTTTCCAGCAGGCGCAACCAGTTCAGCCCCATGATGTTGGCCACGTCCTGTTCGGCAAAGCCACGGGCGCGCAGGCCCTGGGCGATGTTGCCGAAATCGCGGCTGTCGCGGAACCACTGCAAGGGCGCCGGCCAGTTGGCGTTGTCCTTGGAGCCTTCGCCGTAGTCCTTGTCCTTGCTCCAGCGGCCGTTGCGCATCCATTCCAGCACGGCCAGCGGTTGCGCCTGGCACAAGTCGGTGCCGATGCCGATATGCTCCACGCCCATCAGGTCGGCGGTGCGCGCGACCATGTCGCAGAAGCTTTCCAGGCTGCACTGCGAAGCACCCTTGAGGTGGAACGGGTAGGTGCTGAAGCCCAGCAGCCCACCTGATGCTGCGATCCCGCGCAGCACCGCATCGGACTTGTTGCGTTTGGCGGCGTGGAAGCTGGCCGGGTTGGCGTGGGAGATGATCACCGGTCGGCTGGACAGCTCGATGGCCTCCAGGGTGCTGCGCTCGGCGCTGTGGGACATGTCGATGAGCATGCCGACCCGGTTCATTTCGGCGATCACCTGGCGGCCAAAGCGGCTGATGCCGTTGTCTTCGCGCTCATAGCAGCCGCTGGCCAGCAGGCTCTGGTTGTTGTAGGTCAGTTGCATGACAAACACCCCGAGCTGGCGGAAGACCTCCACCAGGGCGATGTCGTCCTCGATCGGCGAGCAGTTCTGGAAACCGAAGAAAATCCCCACCCGGCCTTCCTCGTGCGCCAGGCGGATGTCGCTGGCCGTGCGCACCGGGCGGATCAGCTCGGGCCAGGTCTCGAAGCGGCGGTTCCATTCACCCAGGCGTGACAGGGTTTCGCGGGCGTTTTCGTGGTAGGCGATGGTGGCGTGTACCGCGCTCAGGCCACCGGCCTGCATCTGCTGGAAAATTTCCGGGCTCCAGTTGGAGTACTGCAGGCCGTCGATCATCAAAAGGTCATGCATGGCGTGTACTCCTTCAGGGCCGCAGGTAGGTGGTCTTGACCAAGGTGTAGAAGTCACGGGCGTACTGGCCCTGCTCCCGTGGGCCGAAACTCGAAGCTTTGCGGCCGCCGAACGGCACGTGGTAGTCGGTACCGGCGGTCGGGAGATTGACCATCACGCAGCCGGTCTGGGCACGGCGCTTGAAGTGGCTGGCGTGGCGCAGCGACTGGGTGATGATGCCGGCGGTAAGGCCGTATTCGGTGTCGTTGAGCGTGGCCAGCGCCTCTTCGAAGTCACGTACGCGGATCACGCAGGCGATGGGGCCGAACACCTCCTCGCGGTTGATGCGCATGTCGTTGCGGCTGTCGATGAACAGCGCCGGGCGCATGTAGTAGCCGTCGCTCTCCAGTTGCAGGCGTTCGCCACCTTCGATCAGGGTGGCGCCTTCGGCCTGCGCCAGCTGCAGGTAGGCCAGGTTCTGTTCCAGCTGGCGCGCGTCGGCAACCGGGCCGATCTGCACGCCGGCCTCCAGGGCATGGCCGACCTTGAGCTGGCGCATGCGCTGGCGCAGGGCCTCGACGAAACGGTCGTGGATGGCGTCGCACACGATCAGCCGTGAAGACGCGGTGCACTTCTGCCCGGTGCCGAAGAAGGCGCCGTTGAGGGCGCATTCCACGGCCAGTTCGAGGTCGGCGTCATCCATGACCACCAAGGCATTCTTGCTGCCCATTTCCAGCTGGCAGCGCACCAGGTTACCTGCGGTGGCGACCGCCACGCGCCGGCCAGTCTGCAGCGAACCGGTGAACGTCAGGGCATCGATGTCAGCGGACTGCACCAGCGCCTCGCCGACGTCGGCGCCGCTGCCCATCACCAGGTTGAAGGTGCCGCTGGGCAGGCTCTGGCGGCTGATGATCTCGGTGAGTGCCCAGGCGCTGGCCGGCACCAGGTTGGCCGGCTTGAACACCACGGCGTTGCCGAAGGCCAGGGCCGGGGCGATTTTCCAGGCGGCGGTGGCCATGGGGAAGTTCCACGGGGTAATGATGCCCACCACACCCACCGGTTCGCGATGCACTTCGATGTCGATCCCGGCGCGCACCGAGGCGGCGGTCTCGCCCATCTGGCGCAGTACTTCGGCGGCGTAGTAATGGAAGAACTGGCCGCTGCGGTTGACCTCGCCGATGCCTTCGGCCAGGGGCTTGCCTTCTTCTCGCGAGAGCAGCTCGCCGAGCTCCTGCTTGCGCGCAATCAGTTCATCGCCGATGGCCATCAGCACTTGCTGGCGGGCTTCCAGGCCGCTGGCGGCCCACAGGGGCTGTGCGGCACGGGCGGCCTGGATGGCCTGGCGGACCTGTTCGGCGCTGGCCTGCTGATACTGCCCGATCAGGTCGCCGGTGTCCGAGGGGCTGTAGTTGCCCAGGGTGGTGTGGCCTTCGCACCACTGGCCATCAATGTAGTTGTTGTAGGGCTTGTGTGACATGGATGAACGCCTCTGTTTGCATGGCATTCATGATGCGAGCAATATGCAGCAAATAAAAATTAATAAAAAAAATGCTTTGATAAGGAATGCTAACCATGTTGCCCGAGCTGAAGATCGCCCAGTTGCGCTACTTCGTACTGGTCGCTGAACTCAAGAGCTTCCATGCGGCCGCCCGACAGGCCTTTCGCACCCAGCCGGCGATATCCCTGGCCGTGCGTGAGCTGGAGCAAAAGCTGGGGCAGGCACTGGTCGAGAAGGGTGGGGGGCGGGTAGAGCTGACGCCATTCGGCGAGCATTGCCTGCCGTTGTTTCGCGGCTTGATCGAGCACCATGACCGCATTGCCCGTGAAGCCACGCTGCTTGCCCGGCATGAAATCGGCCAGGTCAGCATCGCCACCGTGCCTTCAGTGGCCAGCCGCATGCTGCCAGGGCCGCTGGCCCGCTTCGTGGCCGCGCACCCGAACGTACAGGTCAGCATCCAGGATGGCACGGCCGAACGTGTGCAGCAGTTGCTGGCCCAAGGGCAGGTGGATTTCGGCATCAGCAGCCTGTGGGTGGACGATGAGCAGCTCGAATTCGCCCCGATCGTGAATGATCAGGTGGGCGTCGTGTGCCGCAGTGACCACCCGTTGGCGCAGGCGGGTGATGCCCTGCACTGGGCGCAGTTGCAGGGCGAGCCGATGATTCGCAATGGCACCTCGCAACTGCTGGCCGGCACCGAGGCCGAGGGGTTGCTGACGCACAGCCGGCTGTTCATTTCCAACATGATTTCGTTGATCGCCATGCTGGAGGAGGGGGTGGGGATCAGCACGCTGCCGTACCTCGCCTTTCCGCAGGAGAACGAAAAGCTGGCGTTCGTACCGCTTGTGGAGCCCAAGGTCGAGCGGCATATCGGCATGCTCACCCGCAAGGGGCGCAGCTTGTCACCTGCGGCAGGGGCATTGATGGCGTTTCTGCAGGTGCAGCTGGCCCAATCCGGCTGAGCCTGCGGCTCATGGCACCCCAGGCTGGCTGGTGCAGGCCGCCAGGTCCTCCAGAAAGGCCTGCAGGATGGGCGGGCGCGACACTCCGCGCCGGGTCACCACTTCGAAGGGTGAGCTGAGGTTCAGCGTGCTGGCCCCCAGGCGACGCATTTCGCCCGTCTTGACCCACTGCTCGGCAAAGTGCTCGGGCAAAAAACCGATGTAGGCCCCGGAAATGATCAGGATCGCCGCTGCCTCGATGTTCTCCACCGTTGCGTCGGCCTTGGCGATGCCCAGTTGCTCCAGGTCGTACTGCTGCATGTAGCCACGCACCACGATACGGCTCTGGCGCACGTCTTCCATCAGCCGGCCGTTGGCTGCATTGCTGGCGAACAACGGGTGGCGCCGGCCACAGTAAAGCCCCAGGGCCTCGTCATACAGCGGCAGGTAGGACAAGCCAGCCACCCGTAGCGGGAAATGGCCGATGGCCAGGTGCAGCCTGCCATCCAGCACGCGCTCTTCGAGTTCTGCCGGGGCACCGATGTAGATGTGCAGGTGGGCATCGTGCCCGCGTGAAACAAAGCGCTGGGTGGTGCGCGGTAGCGGCGAGACGGGGTCGGTCAGGGTGGAGTCGATGATGCCCAGGTTGAGCTTGCCGCTGATGTGCTGCTTGAGCACGTCGGCGTCCAGGCAAAAGCTCTCCACGGCACTGAGCAAGCGCAAGGTTGCCTCATGGATCGCCACCCCTTGCTCGGTCAGGCGAAAGCCGCTGCGCCCGCGTTGGCACAGCTTGACCCCCAGGCGGGTTTCCAGGTGCGTCATCTGTTCGCTGATGGTCGACTGGCCGGCATTGAGTGCCGCCTGCGCGGCAGAAAAGCCGCCGCACCGGACGATAGTGGTGAATACCCTGAGCAGCTTCAGGTCGACATCGTGGAGCTGGATCACCGTAGCCTCCCGGCCGGGCCTCACATCGCCCGTGCTGATATGAGCGCCCGTGCATTGTTCTTGTTGCGCAAGCTAACCATGAGTGCCAGGCCGCTGCAATGCCTGGCGTTGCCCGCCCGCATTGCCTTCGGTTACATCGGAAGGGGCGATGTATGTATCTGCACTTGCGCATTTTTCCCTGCCCCGGTGGTTGCCATAGTGGCTGCAACGGTGGTCGAGCAGTCGCCCCGTCTCCTGACATACAACAAGAAGTGGAGAAACCAGAACATGGCAAAACACGGTTATGAGTCCGGCCGCCTGAACCTGCCCTTCGTGGGCCATTGCACGTTCGCCAAGGCGCCGGTATGCACCGACTGGGAGGCTATCGACGCCGACGTGGCGATTTTGGGCGCGCCCAACGACATGGGCACCCAGTGGCGTTCAGGGGCGCGTTTCGGGCCGCGTGGCATTCGCGAGGCATCCACCCTGTTTTCCTTCGGCCATGCCGGTGCCTACGACTTCGAGGATGACGCCACCTACCTGACCGAAGACCAGGTGCGCATGGTCGATGTGGGCGATGCCGACATCGTGCACACCGACATGGTCAGCAGCAACGCAAACATCGAGGCGGCCGTCAGGCAGATCCTCGCAGCCGGCGCCATGCCGGTGGTACTGGGCGGTGACCATTCGGTGCATGCCCCGGTGATCAAGGCGTTCGAAGGCCACGGGCCGATCCACATCGTGCATTTCGATGCCCACCTGGACTTCGTCGACGAGCGCCATGGCGTGCGCTATGGCCACGGCAGCCCACTGCGCCGCGCCTCGGAGCTGGATCACATCGTCGGCATGACCCAGATGGGTATCCGCAACGTGTCGTCATCCAACCGCGACGACTACGACGCCGCTCGCGAGGCCGGCTCGCAGATTCTTTCGGTACGTGACGTACGCCGCCTGGGCTGCGAGGGGGTGCTGGCGAAAATCCCGGAAGGGCGCAACTACTACATCACCATCGACATCGACGGCTTCGACCCCTCCATTGCCCCTGGCACCGGCACGCCGAGCCATGGCGGGTTCCTTTACTACGAAGTACTGGAAATCATCCAGGCGCTGGCCAAGCGCAGCCACGGCCGCATTGTCGGTATGGACCTGGTCGAAGTGGCCCCGGCCTACGACCCCACCGGCATGACCTCGATCCTTGCCGCGCAACTGCTGATGAACAGCATCGGCTTCATTTTCCACGCGCGCGCCAAAGCCCGCTGACCCGGAGACTGTACTGTGGACAACAAGGTAAAAGCCTATTTGCAGGCCTTTGGTGTTAGCGAGGCGACCCAGCGCTTTCTCAGCAAGCCGCAGCGCATGTTCATTGGGGGTGCCTGGCTGGAAGCCAGCGACGGTGGCAGCGCCGAGGTGGTCGAGCCCTCTACCGAAGGGGTACTGACGCGCATCCCCATGGGTACCGCAGATGACCTTGACCGTGCGGTGCGCGCCGCGCGTGCGCAGTTCGACGGTGGCGCCTGGAGCCAGCTGAAACCGCTGGAGCGCGAACGCCTGATCCATCGCCTGGCCGACCTGATCGAAACCCACGGCGACGAACTGGCGCAGATCGAAGCCATCGACATGGGCAAGTCGGTGGTGCAGGCGCGTGCTGTCGACATTCAGGGCACGGTCGACACCCTGCGCTATTTCGCCGGTTGGGCCAGCAAGATTCATGGCCGCACCGTCGAGCCTTCGCTACCAGGCAATTACCTGGCATACACCCGCAAGGAAGCGGTAGGGGTGGTCGGCGCCATCGTGCCGTGGAATTTCCCGCTGCAAACCATGGCCTGGAAACTGGGCGCAGCGCTGGCCACCGGCTGCACCGTGGTGGTCAAGCCGGCGGAGCTGACCTCGCTGTCGGCACTGCGCTTTGCCGAACTGGTACAGGCGGCAGGAATTCCCGACGGGGTGGTTAACATCGTGACCGGGCGCGGCAGCGTGGTCGGCCAGGCGATGTCCAGCCACCCGGGCATCGACAAGCTGAGCTTTACCGGCTCTACCCCGGTGGGTTGTACAGTGGGCAAGACGGCGATGGACCAGATGAAGCGCCTCACCCTCGAACTGGGCGGCAAGTCGCCAGTGATCGTGTTTGCCGACGCGGACATCGAGGCGGCGGCGCAAGCCTTGGCCAACGGCGTATTCTTCAATTCCGGGCAAGTGTGCGACGCCGGTACCCGTGCTTACATCGAGCGCAGTGTCTACCCGGCATTTCTCGAAGCGCTGGCGCGCTACACCGCGACGTTGAAGATCGCCCCGGGGCTCGACCCTGAGTGTTTCATCAGCCCCATGGTGTCGCAGCAACAGCAGCAGCGGGTGCTGGATTACATTGCTCTGGGCAAGGCTGAAGGCGCGCAGGTGCACTATGGCGGCGAGCCGCTGGACGGCCCGGGCTTTTACGTGCAGCCGACAATCTTCGCCCACTGCCGCAACGACATGCGCATCGTCAGCGAGGAAATCTTTGGCCCGGTGCTGGTCACCCAGCCGTTCGATACCCAGGAGCAGGCCCTGGCCCTGGCCAACGACTCGCTGTTCGGCCTGGCCGCGGCGATCTACTCCAACGACCTGGGCAGGGTGCACGGGCTGATCCCGCAGTTGCGGGCCGGTACCGTGTACGTCAACGCCCACAGCACCCTCGACCCGGCCATGCCGTTCGGTGGCTACAAGCAGTCGGGCTATGGCAAGGACCTGGGCGCGGAACAACTGGAGTTTCTGCTGGAGACCAAGGCGGTCTGGATCACCTTGCCCTGAGGTTCAGGGCCTGTCTGCGTCGCTGAGGTTTGGCGAGCGACGCAGGTTCAATCAAGCATCGAATTTCAAGAACAAGAACCTGTCGAGGTGATGCCGATGAACAGCCAAGTGGATGTAGAGCGTGCGCAGGACCTGGAAAGGCGCCTGTGCGCCTACGAGGAATTGGAGAAGCGTGTGCAGTGGCCGGGCGCCTTGACGGCGGCTGACGTGGTTGCACTTACCCTGCTGGTGCTGGTGATGATTGCTGGCGCGTACTACCTGGGAGGCCAGCCATGAGCGCCTCCCGCGAGCAGGAGTTTCGCCTGGGTGCGGAACGTGGCGACACCCCCTTGCTACCCGGTGAGCGGGTTTGGGGCTTCTGGGGCTTTGCCTACGCCAACTCGGCGCTGGCGGTGGCCACCTGGGTGTTCCTGATCGGCGGCGCCACGGCGCTGTTCGTCGGGCCCTTGCAAGGGATTGCGGCGATCATCATCGGCAACATTATCGGCGTGGTGCTGGCTGCCTCGTCCACCTGTCTGCCCTGTGGCAAGTACGGCGTCGAGCAGTTCACCTTCCTGCGCAGCATGTTCGGCCTCAATGGCAGCCGCCTGGTCTACTTCCTCTCGGTGGTGGTGCTGACCATGGGGTGGCTGGCGGTGCTTGGGCTGATGTGCGGGCGGGCGCTGGACAACCTCGAGACCCTGGTGCAACAGCGCCAGCCCGGCGCAGACGGTTGGCTGGTAACCGCCGGGGCTTTGCTGGCCATTGTGCTGGCGGCCCTGGTTGCCATGCGCGGGCCGGACATGATCCGCCGCCTGAGTGCGGTGATCGCACCCAGCCTGATCCTGATCATGCTGGCACTGATGTACTTCATTTCCCGGCGCTACAGCCTCGACGAACTGCTGGCCATGCCGCCCTTGCAGCCACCCTTCGAGAACCCGCACGTCAACTTCATGGTCGCGGTGGAAATCAACATTGCTGCGGGCTTTTCGTGGTGGCCCTACATCGGCAACCTGTCGCGCCTGTGCAGCAACCAGCGTACGGCCTTCTGGCCCAACCTGGTGGGCATCTTCGGCGCCGCTTCGCTGGGTGAGTCGGTCAGCCTGTTCGCGGCCACCACCCTGGGCAGCAGCGACCCCACGGCGTGGATGCGCCTGGCCGGTGGCATGGGCTTCGGTATCATCGCCTTGAGTTTCCTGGCGCTGGCGAACCTGACCGGCATGGTCAACATCCTCTACACCGCAGTGATCGGCTTGCGCCAGCTGGCAGGCGAACGCCTGCGCAGTGTGGGTTGGGGGGTGTTGATCGCGCTGTTCTGCATCATCCCGGTGGTTATCGTGGTATTGCTGCCGGGGATCTACGATGGCTTCTTCATCTTCCTGGTGTGGACCTCCGCCCTTAACAGCGCCCTGGCCGGTATCGGCATCGCCGATTACTTCTTCCTGCGCAAGCAACGCCTGAACCTGCGGCATATCTACGCCGAACAGAGCGTGTCGCCCTTGCGCTACTGCAAAGGCTTCAACCCCGTCGCGCTGGTGGCGCTGGTGGCGGGCTTTGCGGTCTACGTGGTGGTGTTCAACCCGCAAACCCTGGCCCATACCGACTTCTTCACCTTCGCCACGGCCTCGCTACCGTCCTGCCTGCTGGCCGGGCTGGTGCACTACGGCCTGACCCGACTGCTGGCAGCACGCCTGGGTTGGGGCGGCTACCCAAAGCGTAACGCACGCAATATCGAGGCCGTAGGCCTTCGCGCACAGGACTAGAACAATGACCAAGCGATACGACTACATCATCATCGGTGCGGGCTCGGCCGGCTGCGTGTTGGCCAACCGCCTCAGCGAAGACGCCGGGACTTCGGTACTGGTACTGGAGTTCGGCGGCAGCGACCGCAGCGTGCTGATCCAGATGCCCAGTGCGTTCTCCTTGCCGATGAACACCAAAAAATACAACTGGCACTACGAGACCGTGGCCGAGCCGCACCTCGACAACCGGCGCCTGCACTGCCCACGGGGCAAGGTGCTGGGCGGTTCGTCGTCGATCAATGGCCTGGTGTACATCCGGGGCCATGCCTGTGACTTCGATGAGTGGGAAAGCCTGGGCGCGAAAAACTGGAGCTACCGCAATTGCCTGCCGTATTTCAAACGTGCCGAGCAATACAAATTCGGTGGTGACGACTACCGGGGCGGGGCGGGGCCGCTGTCGACCAACAACGGCAACAACATGAAAAACCCGCTGTACGGTGCCTGGATCGAAGCCGGTGCCGAGGCCGGCTACATCAAAACCGACGACTGCAACGGCTACATGCAGGAAGGCTTTGGTGCCATGCACATGACGGTGAAGGATGGCGTGCGCTGGTCCACCGCCAATGCCTACCTGCGCCCGGCCATGAGCCGGCCGAACCTGACCGTGATCACCCATGCCATGACCCGGCGCATCTTGCTGGAGGGCAAGCGGGCGGTGGGCGTGGAGTACGACCAGGGCGGGCAGACGCACAAAGTCATGTGCAACCGCGAGGTGCTGGTGGCGTCTGGCCCGATCGGTTCGCCGCACTTGCTGCAGCGCTCCGGCATCGGCCCGGCTGCGGTGCTGAAAAACGCCGGTATCGAGGTGCGCCACGACTTGCCTGGGGTGGGCGAGAACCTGCAGGACCACTCGGAAATCTACATCCAGTATGCGTGCAAGGAGCCGGTAACCCTCAACGGCAAGATGAACCTGTTGGGCAAGGCCCTGATCGGCTTGCGCTGGTTGCTGTTCAAAGACGGCCTGGGGGCCAGCAACCACTTCGAGGCGGGCGGCTTCATCCGTTCGTCCAAGGGCCTGCGCTGGCCGGACATCCAGTTTCACTTCCTGCCAGCGGCGATGCGCTACGACGGCGACAAGCCCTTCAAGGGGCATGGTTTCATGGTGCTGACCGGGCCCAACAAGCCCAAGAGCCGGGGCCATGTGCGGGCGTTGTCGGCCGACCCTTACCAGCACCCGCAAATCCGCTTCAACTACCTGGCGAGCGAAGAGGACCGCGAGGGCTTCCGCCGCTGTGTGCGGCTGACCCGCGAGATCATCGCCCAGCCGGCCATGGACCGCTACCGCGGCGAAGAGCTGGCGCCGGGGCCGCAGGTGCAGACCGACGAAGAAATCGACGCCTTCGTGCGCGCCAACATGGAAAGCACCATGCACCCGTGCGGCTCGTGCCGCATGGGCGAGGATGACATGGCAGTGGTGGACTCTGCGTTGCGTGTACACGGCTTGCAGGGGCTGCGGGTGATCGACTCCTCGGTGTTCCCGAGCGAGCCCAATGGCAACCTCAACGCCCCGACCATCATGCTGGCCGAGCGCGCCGCCGACCTGGTGCGCGGGCGCCAGCCGCTGGCACCGGCTGATGTGCCGGTTGGGCTGGTGGGGGGCTGGGAAGAAGAGCAGCGTAGCCGCAAGCCGGTGCGCGAGATGCCTGTCCGTTAAACTACCGGTTGACGCGGTCAATGTGGGAGCGGCCTTGTGTCGCGAAAGGGCTGCAAAGCAGCCCCAGGATTTCAGCGCAGAAGCACAAATTGCTGGGGCTGCTTTGCAGCCCTTTCGCGACACAAGGCCGCTCCCACAGAGGCCAGTCCAGGCCATGAGATTGGACTGAATGCGCTCCATTGGAATGATTTCGATACAGGGGGTGCAAGTACAGCGCTGGCGATGCCTGGGGCAGCACAACGGCCTGATTGACGCAAATAGATGGAGTGACTTCTTTACAGCCGGTCCAGCCCTTTTCGCCAGAACCCCTCTAACTCGCAGTATTTGCGCTTGGCACAGACCTTGCTCCCCCACCTTGCACTCGCTCGGCACTGAACGTTGTTCATCCGGTCCCGAGGGTTGAACTTGTGACGTTATAAAAACAATTAAACCAGCAAGGTACATAACAATGACTAACTTGCCGCACGGTCACTGCCCGCCTGAAGGTGACGCACACGCACTCAAACGCAACCTGTCCAACCGCCATATCCAGCTGATCGCCATCGGCGGTGCCATCGGCACCGGCCTGTTCATGGGTTCTGGCAAGACCATCAGCCTGGCTGGGCCTTCCATCATCTTTGTCTACATGATCATCGGCTTCATGCTGTTCTTCGTCATGCGCGCAATGGGCGAGCTGTTGCTGTCCAACTTGCAATACAAATCGTTCATCGACTTTGCTGCTGACCTGCTAGGGCCGTGGGCGGGGTTCTTTACCGGCTGGACCTACTGGTTCTGCTGGATTGTCACCGGCATTGCCGATGTGATTGCCATTTCTGCCTATACACAATTCTGGTTCCCCGACATGCCATTGTGGATACCGGCGCTGACCTGCGTGGGGCTATTGCTGACGTTGAACCTGATGACCGTCAAGATGTTCGGGGAAATGGAGTTCTGGTTCGCCATGATCAAGATCGTGGCCATTTGCGCGCTGGTCTGCACCGGCTTCTACATGGTGGCGGCGGCCTATCAGTCGCCGGCCGGGCATGCCGCAGCGCTGGCCAACCTGTGGAACGACGGCGGGATGTTCCCCCACGGCGCCATGGGCTTTTTCGCGGGCTTTCAGATAGCGGTGTTTGCCTTCGTCGGCATCGAGCTGGTGGGTACGACCGCGGCCGAAACCAAGAACCCGGAGCGCAACCTGCCGCGGGCGATCAACTCGATTCCGGTGCGCATCATCGTGTTCTATGTGCTGGCGCTGATCGCCATCATGGCCGTTACCCCGTGGCGTGAAGTGGTGGCCAACAAGATCCCCTTCGTCGAGTTGTTCGTGCTGGCCGGCCTGCCGGCAGCCGCAGGCATCATCAACTTCGTGGTACTGACCTCGGCCATGTCGTCGGCCAACAGCGGCGTGTTCTCGACCAGCCGCATGCTTTACGGCCTGGCGATGGACGGTGATGCGCCTGGCAAGTTCGGCGCACTGTCCCGCCGTGCCGTGCCGTGCCCTCCAATGGCCTGATCTTCTCGTGTATGTGCCTGACCGGCGGGGCGCTGGTGATCTACCTGGTGCCGAACATGCTCGATGCCTTCACCCTGATTACCACGGTATCGGCACTGCTGTTCATGTTTGTCTGGTCGATCATCCTGCTGTCGTACCTGGCGTACCGCAAGCAGCGCGACCCGTTGCACCAGGCGTCGAAGTACAAGATGCCGGGCGGCACCGTGATGTGCCGGGTATGCCTGGCGTTCTTCGCCTGCATCCTGGCATTGCTGGCATTGGAGGCCGACACCCGCATGGCGTTGTACCTGGTGCCGGTGTGGTTTGCCGTGCTGGGCCTGGCGTACCGGTCCATCCGCCAGAAAAAACAGGCGACGGCGCAGTTGTCGTTTGACGCTGATTGACCGGCCCATTCATGTGTTGCCCAAGGGGACGGCGCGCTGCGCTGTCCCCTTGTTGTCTTGTTGCCAAACACGGATTTTGGCTGAGGAGCTTAGATGAGAATCCACGTCAATTTTGTCGACCGTGTCGGCATCACCCAGGAAATCCTGTCGCTGCTCGGGGCGCGCAACCTCAACCTGGACGCGGTGGAAATGATTCCGCCGAATGTCTACATCGATGCCCCGACGCTGTCCCCGGTCGTGCTGGATGAACTGTATGCCGCCTTGTTGGGGGTGGACGGTGTGCAGGAGGTGTCGCTGGTCGACTTCCTGCCCGGCCACCGCCGGCGCTTGCAGCTGGAGGCCTTGCTGGCCGCCATGAGCGACCCGGTGCTGGCAGTGGACCCCACTGGCCATGTGCTGCTGGCCAACCCGACGCTGGTCAGCCTGGTGGGCCACGAGCCGGCGGGTGAGCCGTTGAGCAAGCTGTTTGCCGAGCCGAACCTGGCGCAGAACCTGATCGACAAGGGTTTTCGCCTGCCCATGTGCGAGGTGAGCTTTCAGGACCAGTCCCTGCTGCTGGAGGCCACGCCCATCAGCGGCGGCGCCGAAGGCCTGGTGGGGGGCTTGCTGACCCTGTACCCACCCAGCCGCATCGGCGAGCGCCTGGCCTCGCTGCTGCATGACAACGGTGAAGGGCTTGGGGCGTTGCTGGGGGAATCGGCCGCGCTGCAGGCGCTCAAGGCGCGCTTGCACAAAGTGGCGAGCCTGGAGGCGCCGTTGCTGATCCAGGGCGAGACCGGTACGGGCAAGGAGCTGGTGGCCCGTGCCTGCCATGCGCTCAGTGCCCGGCGCGATACGTCATTCCTGGCGCTGAACTGCGCAGCGCTGCCCGAAAGCCTGGCCGAAAGCGAGCTGTTCGGCTACGCCGCCGGCGCCTTCACCGGCGCCCAGCGCGGTGGCAAGCCGGGCCTGTTGGAGCTGGCCGATGGCGGTACGGTGTTTCTCGATGAAGTGGGCGAGATGTCGCCCTACCTGCAGGCCAAGCTGCTGCGCTTTCTCAACGACGGCAGTTTTCGCCGGGTGGGGGGTGGCAACGAGGTGCGGGTGAATGTGCGGGTGGTCTGTGCCACCCACCGTAACCTGGAAAACATGGTGATGGAGGGCAGTTTTCGCGAAGACCTGTACTACCGGCTGAACGTGCTCAACCTGAAGGTGCCGCCCCTGCGCGAGCGCGGCAAGGACATTCTGCTGCTGGCCGAACATTTCCTGCGCCAGGCCTGTGCGCAGATACAGCGCTCACCCTGCCGCCTGGCGTTGGCCACCCATCCGCTGCTGTTGGGCAATCGCTGGTCAGGCAATGTGCGCCAGTTGCAGAACGTGATTTTCCGCGCAGCAGCCATCAGCGAAGGCGAGGTGATCGACTGCGACGACCTGGAACTGGCCGGCACCGCATTGAGCAGTCAGCAGGCCGAGGGGGCGGAAATCGTCAGCCTGGAGGCCGCCGTGCAGGCCTTTGAAAAGGCCTTGCTGGAGAACTTGTACCAGAGCTACCCCTCGACCCGGCAACTGGCCGTGCGGCTGCAGACTTCCCACACGGCCATCGGTCAGCGCCTGCGCAAGTACGGCATCGCCAGCCGGGTCTCGTAGCTGACCCGGTTCGAATGCGCTCCACTGGAGTGATTGCGCTCCGTTTTGCTGTGGAGCCCGCATCCAGTGGCGGCCCCCACAATCGATGATTGCCGGGCGCTGGCGGTGGAGCGAATACGCTCCGCTGCAGGTACTTCGAAACGTTCGATCGCATGCTCCAAGCTACTGATAAATATAGAAAATACTGAGTTGGCATCGCCCTTGCTCTTGTATCTGGCAGTCCCGCACAGGGACCCACCCGATAACAAGAGAGGAACGTCCATGAGCACTCTGCGTTTTACGCCCGAACACGAATGGCTGCGTCTGGAAGCGACCGGCGAGCTGACCGTCGGCATCACCAGCTATGCCCAGCAGGCGCTGGGTGACGTGGTGTTCGTGCAACTGCCGGAGCCTGGCGAGTACGGGGAAGGCAATGAAGTCGCGGTGCTCGAGTCGGTAAAGGCCGCCAGCAACATCACCATGCCGGTGAAAGGCACGGTGGTGGCGGTTAACCAGGCACTGGCCGACGACCCTGAGCTGATCAACGCCTCGCCCATGCAGGACGGCTGGTTCTTCCGTATCCAGGCCAGCAACCCTGCTGACCTCGATAGCCTGATGGACCAGGACGGCTACGACCGCTTCCTGGCCGACAACGCCTGAACCGGGGTGGCCGCCATGAACAACCCGTGTATCCCGCTGGGCACGCTTGATGAATTTGTTGCCCGTCACATTGGCCCGCGCGAAGGCGATATCGCGGCCATGCTGGCGCTGACCGGCCATGATTCGCTCGACGCGCTGGTCGACAGCGTCATCCCCGCCAGCATAAAAGGCAGCAGTGTGCTCACGCTGACCCCGGGGCAGGGCGAGGCAGAGACGCTGGCCGCACTCAAGGCGATTGCCGCGAACAACCAGCTGTATCGCAACCACATCGGCCAGGGCTATTACCCTTGCCATACCCCGGCTCCGATTCTGCGCAACCTGCTGGAGAACCCGGCCTGGTACACCGCGTATACCCCGTACCAGCCGGAAATTTCCCAAGGCCGCCTGGAAGCACTGCTGAACTTCCAGACCCTGATCAGCGACCTGACCGGTATGGAAATCGCCAACGCCTCGTTGCTCGATGAAGCCACCGCTGCCGCCGAGGCCATGACCTTCTGCAAGCGCCTGGCGAAGAACAAAGCCCCGGCGTTCTTCGCCTCCCGCCATTGCCACCCGCAAACCCTCGATGTGTTGCTTACCCGTGCGCGGCCACTGGGTATCGAGGTGGTCATCGGTGATGAGGCGGCGCTGGAGGGCCAACCCCTGGACGGCTATTTCGGCCTGCTGTTGCAGTACCCGGCCAGTACCGGTGCAATTGTCGATCACCGCGCCCTGGTGCAACGCGCCCATGCAGCGGGCGCGCTGGTTTCGGTATCCGCAGACCTGCTGGCCCTGACGTTGCTGGCGCCCCCGGGGGAGTGGGGCGCAGACGTGGTCATCGGCAGTGCCCAGCGCTTTGGTGTGCCACTGGGTTTCGGTGGCCCGCATGCGGCGTACTTTGCCACCCGCGATGCGTTCAAGCGCGACATGCCCGGCCGCCTGGTCGGCGTGTCCATCGACCGCTTCGGCAAACCGGCACTGCGCCTGGCCATGCAGACGCGCGAGCAACATATCCGCCGCGAGAAAGCCACCAGCAACATCTGCACCGCACAAGTGCTGCTGGCCAACATCGCCAGCATGTATGCGGTTTACCACGGCCCCCGAGGCCTGGCACAGATCGCCCGGCGGGTGCATCGCCTGACGGCGATCCTGGTGCAGGGGTTGCGCCAGCTTGGGCATCATGTCGAACAGGCGCACTTCTTCGACACCGTCAGCGTGGTAACCGCCAGGCCGTTGGCCGATGTGCTGGCGGCGGCCAACGCTGCCCGGCTGAACCTGCGCCTGATCGACGACGTTCGGGTTGGCGTCGCGCTGGATGAAACCTGCGAGCAGGAGAGCGTCGAGGCCCTGTGGCAGGTGTTCGCGGGCGCCGGGCAGGCGCTTCCGGAGTTCGCCGCTTTGGCTGCCGACGGTGCCGATTGCCTGCCGTCGGTGCTGCTGCGTGACACGCATTACCTGCAGCACCCGGTGTTCAACCGTCATCACTCTGAAACCGGGCTGATGCGCTACCTGCGTCGCCTGGGCGACAAGGACCTGGCCCTGGACCGCAGCATGATCGCCCTGGGCTCATGCACCATGAAGCTCAACGCTGCCAGCGAGATGATCCCGATAACCTGGCCCGAGTTCGGCGCCCTGCACCCGTTCGCCCCGGCCAGCCAATCGCTGGGCTACCGCCAACTGACCGATGAGCTGGAGGCCATGCTGTGTGCGGCCACCGGGTATGACGCCATGTCGTTGCAGCCCAATGCCGGGTCCCAGGGCGAGTACGCCGGCCTGCTGGCCATACGCGCCTACCACGCCAGCCGTGGCGAGGCCGGGCGTGATGTGTGCCTGATCCCGTCGTCGGCCCATGGCACCAACCCGGCCACGGCGCAGATGGCCGGCATGCAGGTGGTGGTGGTCAACTGCGATGAGCGCGGCAATGTCGATGTGACCGACCTGCAGCACAAGGCCGAGCAACACAAGGCCAAGCTGGCGGCCCTGATGATTACCTACCCCTCGACCCATGGTGTGTTCGAAGACGGCATCACGCGAATCTGCGACATCATCCATGCGTGTGGCGGCCAGGTGTACCTGGACGGCGCGAACATGAACGCCATGGTCGGGCTGTGTGCGCCCGGCAAGTTCGGTGGCGATGTGTCGCACCTGAACCTGCACAAGACCTTCTGCATTCCCCACGGTGGCGGCGGCCCCGGCGTCGGTCCGATCGGCGTCAAGGCACACCTGGCGCCGTTTCTGCCGGGGCACGGCCACCTGCCCAAGCAGCAGGGTGCGGTCAGCGCGGCGCCGTATGGCAGTGCCAGTATCTTGCCGATCACCTGGATGTACATCCGCATGATGGGCGGGGCAGGGCTCAAGCGTGCCTCGCAGCTGGCGATCCTCAGTGCCAACTACATTGCCCGGCGCCTGGAAGAGCACTACCCGGTGCTGTACACCGGCGAGAACGGCCTGGTGGCCCACGAGTGCATTCTTGACCTGCGCCCGCTCAAGGACAGCAGCGGCATTGGCGTCGAGGATGTGGCCAAACGGCTGATCGACTTTGGCTTCCATGCCCCGACCATGTCCTTCCCGGTGGCCGGCACGCTGATGGTCGAGCCGACCGAGAGCGAGTCCAAGGAGGAACTTGACCGCTTCTGCGCCGCGATGATCTGCATCCGAGAAGAAATTCGCGCGGTGGAAAACGGCACCCTGGACGCGCTCGACAACCCGTTGAAGAACGCCCCGCACACTGCCAGCGAACTGGTCGGTGAATGGGCCCACAGCTATAGCCGGGAACTGGCGGTGTACCCGCTTGCCGACGTGCGCGAGAGCAAGTATTGGCCGCCGGTGGGGCGCGTGGACAACGTTTACGGCGACCGCAACCTGGCCTGCGCCTGCCCGCCGCTGTCGAGCTATCAAGACGCCTGACCCTGCTGACCCGGAGCCGCTCCGGGCCATATTTGCCGACCAGACAATCAAGGAATCACACCCATGTTCCATAAAAGCCTGACCCTGTCCGATTTCGACCCTGCGCTGTCCGGGGCCATCCGCCGCGAAGTGCAACGCCAGGAAGACCACATCGAGCTGATCGCTTCGGAAAACTACACCAGCCCGCAGGTGATGCAGGCCCAAGGGACCGAACTGACCAACAAGTACGCCGAAGGCTACCCCGGCAAGCGTTATTACGGTGGCTGCGAGCATGTCGACGTGGTCGAGCAGTTGGCCATCGACCGCGCAAAACAACTGTTCGGTGCGGGTTATGCCAACGTCCAGCCGCATTCTGGCTCCCAGGCCAACGCTGCGGTCTACCTGGCCTTGCTGCAAGCCGGCGACACCCTGTTGGGCATGAGCCTGGCGCATGGCGGCCACCTGACCCACGGTGCCAAGGTGTCGTCCTCGGGCAAGCTGTACAACGCTGTGCAATATGGCATCGATGCCAACGGCCTGATCGACTACGACGACGTCGAGCGCCTGGCCGTCGAGCACCAGCCGAAGATGATTGTGGCGGGCTTCTCGGCCTATTCGAAAACCCTCGACTTCCCGCGTTTTCGGCAGATCGCCGACAAGGTCGGGGCCTACCTGTTCGTCGACATGGCCCACGTCGCCGGGCTGGTAGCGGCGGGGTTGTACCCCAACCCGCTGCCGTATGCCGACGTGGTCACCACCACCACCCACAAGACCCTGCGCGGGCCACGTGGTGGCCTGATTCTGGCCAAGGCGGACCCGGAGCTTGAGAAAAAGCTCAATTCGGCGGTGTTCCCGGGCGGGCAGGGCGGGCCGCTGATGCACGTGATCGCGGCCAAGGCGGTGTGCTTCAAGGAAGCTTTGGAGCCTGGCTTCAGGGACTACCAGCGCCAGGTCATCAGCAACGCCCAGGCCATGGCACAGGTGTTCATGCAGCGGGGCTTCGACGTGGTTTCAGGCGGCACCGACAACCACCTGTTCCTGGTCAGCCTGATCCGCCAGGGCATTACCGGCAAGGACGCCGATGCTGCGCTGGGGCGTGCGCACATCACGGTGAACAAGAACGCCGTGCCCAACGACCCGCAGTCGCCGTTCGTGACCTCGGGCCTGCGCATCGGCACCCCGGCGGTGACGACCCGTGGCTTTAAGGAAGCGGAGTGCCGTGCCCTGGCGAGCTGGATCTGCGACATCCTCGACCACCTCGGTGATGCTGACGTCGAGGCCCATGTGGCGGGCCAGGTCTCTGAATTGTGCAAGCTGTTCCCGGTATATCCGGCCTAGCAAATGGGGCCGCTCTGCGGCCCTTCGCGGGCTTGCCCGCGAAGGCTGCAAAGCAGCCCCTGTGATGCTGTCGGTCAATATCAGCCCAGAGCCAGGAGCCAGCCATGTCAACCGAACAACTGCAACACGCACCACCGCGCCCGCAGCCGTTGCAGGCCGGGGTAAAACTGCGCGGCGCCGAAAAGGTGGCGCGTATCCCGGTGAAAATCCTCCCCACCGAGGATGTGCCACGCAAGCCCGACTGGATCCGCGTGGCCATCCCTACCACGCCTGAGGTAGCGCGGGTCAAGGCCCTGCTGCGCAAGCACAAGCTGCACAGCGTGTGCGAGGAAGCCGCCTGCCCGAACCTGGGCGAGTGCTTCTCTGGCGGCACGGCGACATTCATGATCATGGGCGACATCTGCACCCGGCGGTGCCCGTTCTGCGACGTCGGCCATGGTCGGCCCAGGCCGCTGGACGTCGACGAGCCGAAGAACCTGGCCATCGCCATCGCCGACCTGGGCCTGAAGTACGTGGTGATCACTTCGGTGGACCGTGACGACCTGCGCGATGGCGGCGCCGGGCATTTTGCCGATTGCCTGCGCGAGATCCGCAGGCTGTCGCCGGGCATTCAGCTGGAAACCCTGGTGCCCGATTACCGCGGGCGCATGGAGGTGGCCCTGGCCATCACCGGGCAGGAACCGCCAGACGTGTTCAACCACAACCTCGAAACCGTGCCGCGCCTGTACAAGGCGGCCCGGCCGGGCTCGGATTTCGAGTGGTCGCTGGACCTGCTGGAGCGCTTCAAGCAACAGGTACCGAGGGTGCCGACCAAGTCCGGGCTGATGCTCGGCCTGGGCGAAACTGATGAAGAAGTGATCGAAGTGATGCAGCGCATGCGTGAGCATCAGGTCGACATGCTGACGTTGGGGCAGTACTTGCAGCCGTCACGCAGCCACCTGCCGGTGCAGCGCTTTGTGCACCCGGACACCTTTGCCTGGTTTGTCGAGCAGGGCTTGGCAATGGGGTTCAGAAACGTGGCGTCCGGGCCACTGGTGCGTTCGTCCTACCATGCTGACCAGCAGGTGCAGTGAGCGGAACGGGTCGTTGCCGGTTGAGCGTTGTGCGCTGATCGCGGTAAAAAAAGGGAGGGAATTCAAAGTTGGCATGAAAATCTCATGTACAGCGCTTGGCATGCGATTTTCGTAACCTTGCGTTCACCCTCCATGGACAAAAACAACAGGGGGCTTACATGAGTTGTCTGATTTGCGCAGGGCAGGCGCAATCCGTTGAATGCACCCATGGATGGGAAGAGCGGCATTGCTCCCAGTGTGGATGTTACCGAATGTCACAAGCGCTCATCCTGGTGATGATGGAAGAGGGGCAGATTTTCGATACGGCGCGCATGCGGGAATGGCTGGCGGCTCGGCGCGTGCTGGTGCCTGTTCCTTCCATCGATCATACCCAGGCAATATTGGCGCGTTGAACGCATGTAGCCGCGGGCATGGTGTACCTGGCTTGGTGGACTGCGGCATCATAGCGTGCCCGGCCATCAACGCACCCAGGAGACCACGATGATCAACACTGGCGATCTATTGCCCGACGTTACGCTGTACGCGTACAACAATGACGAAGGCGCCTGCGCGATCGGGCCGAATGCCTTTTCCGTTCACGAGCGCTGCAAGCATAAAAAAGTGGTTGTTTTCGGTTTGCCCGGCGCGTTCACGCCTACCTGTTCCGAACGCCACGTCCCAGGTTATGTGGCTGAGGCACAAGCGTTGTTCGCCGCGGGCGTTGACGAAATCCTCTGCGTGTCCGTGAACGATGCGTTTGTCATGAATGCCTGGGGCAACAGCCTGCAGGTGGGCGAAAAGGTAAGGATGATTGGCGATGGCAACGGCGAATTCAGCGACGCACTGGGCTTGATCCAGGACCTGTCCGCGCGTGGATTGGGGCGCCGTTCCCTGCGTTATGCCATGGTTGTCGACAACCTGGTGGTCAAGCACGTTGCTGTCGAAGCGCCTGGCCAGTTCGAGGTCAGTGATGCAGCGAGCGTGCTGGCGGCGTTGCGTCAGTTGTAAGCACCAGGCCTTTCAGTCAAGGACTGTCAGGGGCGCCGAAGAATATGTTCAATCCGACCCGATAACAACAAGGTATACCCGGTTGAAACTTCACCAACTCAAGGCGTTGGTCGCCATCCACAACGCAGGCAGCATCCTTGAGGCTTCCAAGCTCATGCACATTACCCAGCCTGCGCTGAGCCGTTCGATCAAGGAGCTGGAACGGGAAGTCGGCTTCAGCCTGTTGCAGCGGTCGCACAAAGGCATGGCCCTTACCGAGGAAGGCAAGCGCGTCATCCGCCACGCCAACCTCGTGGTGGAGAGCATCCGTCGCCTGCAGATCGAAGCGGCGAGCATTCAGGATGCCGCGCTGGGCGCGGTGTCGATCGGGGTGACCTCGCTGACGGCGATGCTCGATGGTGTCGATGAAAGCATCCTGGCCTTCCGGCGCAAGTACCCGCGGGTGAAGATCACCATCACCGACTTGCGTCCCAGCCAGATCCTGCAACGCCTGCGCGACGGCAGCCTGGACTTTGCCATTACCTCGCAGCAACCCCTGAGCCGGCTGAGCCTGGACTGGGAGGCGCTCGGCAGCATCAAGGGCAGGGTGATTTGCCACGCGTCCAATGCACAAAAGTTTTCCAAGTCTTTGCGCACCTTGCAGTACGGCCACTGGATCAGCCTGGATGAGCTGTCGGACCAGGCTTCGCAGTTTCACCAGCTGTTCGAGGTCAACGGCCTCCAGGTGCCGCAGAACACCGTTGAATGCACCTCGGTGATGATGGCGCTCAAGCTGCTGAAGAATACCGAATCGTTGATGACCATCAGCGAGCTGGCGGTGGACCAAGGGTTTACCTTTAGTGTGGATGGCGAGTACGTGGTCATGGCCGTGCAGGAGTTGATTCCGGACTACCCCATCAACCTGGTCTGTATCGACCGCCACAGCCTTACAGCGCCTGCCCAGGAGCTGTTTCACAGCTTGCGCGGGCAGGTGCTCAGGCAAACCCGTCCCGTGGCCTCAGAAGTGGTAGTACATGCCTAGCGAGACATTGCTGGGGTTGTCGCCAACCTGATCCACCGGGGTGCCAGCGTAGGTGACCGACGACGCACGCTGGTTGGCAATCAGGCCCAGCCGGCCATAGATGGCCCAGCGTGGGTTGATGAAATGGTCATAGCCAATCATCACGCCTGCTGCGTCCTTGTCGCGGGCGGTAACCTGGCGCTGCATCACGGCCAGGCGCAGCACGTCCCGCTCGCCGACCGGCGCCATCACCCCGAAGGTGTACAGCGTGGTACTGGGCGTGCCGGCCTGGTCTACGTCCTGGCGTTGCCAGGTCAGGCTGGTGGCCAGTGGGCCGAAATCGTAAAACGCCGACAGGCTCTTGTAGTAGTTGGCGGTCTGACGCGAGGTGCCAGCGTCGTCCCAGGGGTCGCTGTAGTACAGGTTGTAGGAGGCCAGCAGCATCACCCGGCTGTTACGATACTGCAGCCGGGCGCCACCACCGCGCACGGTGCGCCCCTGGCTGGCGGCATCGTCGAAGCCGAAGCTTAGCGCGGTGCCGATGCTGAAACCGTTCAGGTTCGGGCTGGTGTAGGCCAGGGTGTGCTTGGGGCGCAGGTCCAGGTAATAGGCGCCCTTGCCGGCGGCAGGCAGGGCCAGGTAGGTGTAGGGCGAGCCATATGTGGCCAGGAACGGGTCGGCGTAGGTGGGCGTGCCCATGCTGTAGGTCTTGCCGAACTCAAGCTTGCCCAGGGTGCGCGAGCGCAGGGCTAGCGTTGCCAGGCGCAGGGTGCCAATGGTGTCCCAGGTGCCCTCCAGGGCTTTGCCATTGACGTTGAAGCCTTCCTCGACGTCCAGTTCCAGTACGGTGTCAGGGGTAAGCCCCTTGCGGGCATACAGCCCGACCTTGTTGGTCCAGGCGCCGCCGCCGGCCAGGCGAAAGCCCGAGTGGTGCTGCGAGTCGTGATAGCTGGCGAATGCATCCACGGTGCCGTAGACCTTGAGCTTGTCATCGAAACCGTAATCCACCCCGTAATAGCCAAAACCCGGTGCAATCCGGCCGAGCGTCGGAAAGCCCTCGGCCTGTGCCTGCACGGCAAGGCATGCCCCTTGGATCATCAACAACAACGACGTAGTGCGAGTGTTCATTCACGACTCCAGGCCAGCACAGTGATGTGGTGGCTGTAGCGTCGGTGAACAGCACGTTGCAGCGTGATTGCTTATTCGGCCATGTCATGCCGTATGGTTAATCAAGGCCCTGCGGGGCGTTACGGTTGGCGAGAACGTCTGCGCTAGACAGGCTTCGAACACGCGCGAGGCCGCGCTTGCTGCCCGGTTGAGTGAGCACTGATGGGGCAGCGCGCAGAGGCAGGGCAATCTGCGCGCCAGTTTAGGGCAATTTGGTCAATGACCGGGTCGGTCAATTAACCATCGGTTAGCCACATGCCGAAACTGCAAGTGTGTTGGGTGCCCGATTGGCCGATATTCGCTGCACGCCGCGAATTGCCATCGGAGATAACAATGACCACACCGCTACCCGCACCGCCCCTTATGCAGACGGGCGCGCATTCAGCCGCGCAGGCATCTTCCTCACGTAAAACCTTGATTGCCTGCTCGCTGGGCAATGCACTGGAAATGTACGACTTCACGATCTACAGCTTCTTCGCTGTGCTGATCGGCAGGCATTTCTTCCCCTCCGAGTCGGCAATGGCATCGTTGTTGATGTCGCTGGCCACCTTCGGCGTCGGTTTCCTGATGCGCCCGGTGGGGGCGATGGTCATCGGTCGCTATGCCGACCGGCGCGGGCGCAAGGCGGCGCTTAGCCTTACCATCGGGCTGATGACCTTGGGCACAGCGCTGATCGCGTTTGCGCCCACCTACTCGCAGATCGGCATTTTTGCCACGGTGCTGCTGGTGGTCGGCCGGCTCATCCAGGGTATGTCGGCAGGCGGGGAGGTGGGTACTGCGTCAGTGTTCCTGATGGAGTCCAGCGCGGTTGGCAAGCGTTGCCAGAACGTCAGCTGGCAGGCCGCCAGCCAGGGCTACGCCGCCCTGCTGGGCGCCGGCTTCGGCTTTGCGCTCAGCCAGTTGCTCGACCCCGCTGCCCTGGAAAGCTGGGGCTGGCGCATACCGTTCATCTTTGGCCTGCTGATCGGCCCGGTCGGTTGGTACATACGCACGCGCTTGCCGGAAACCCACGAGGCCGCCGCAGCGCACAAGGCCGAGCCGGCGCTGGACGCCGAGGTGCTCAAACGTATCGCCCAGGGCATCGGCCTGATGGCCAGCTCGACCATCGGCATGTACCTGTTCGTGTTCTACATGCCCACCTACCTGACCACGGCCTTGCACTACCCGCCAGGCAGCGCAATGGCCATTGCCTGTATCAGCAGCGGCTGCATGGCGATCATCTGCCCGCTGGCGGGCAAGTTCGCTGACAGGTAC
This sequence comes from Pseudomonas sp. PvP089, assembly GCF_017875165.1. Lineage (NCBI taxonomy): Bacteria > Pseudomonadati > Pseudomonadota > Gammaproteobacteria > Pseudomonadales > Pseudomonadaceae > Pseudomonas > Pseudomonas sp. PvP089. Next base: position 3,894,004 of record NZ_JAGGME010000001.1, on the reverse strand, counting down.
CAGCTGCGCAAACGCCTGCTGGCGTGGACGGTAGCCACGCCAGTGGTGCTGACCCTGCCGGTGTTCTACCTGCTGGGGCAGGTGCAACACATGGGCCTGGCCATGATGTGCGTAGCGGTGCTGATCTTGCCTACCTGCATCGGTGCCGGTGCGTTCTTTGCGCTGATGATGGAGGGCTTCCCCAAAGCGCAGCGCTCCTTCGGTACCTCGGTCAGCTACAGCCTGGGGGTGACCATCTTCGGCGGGTTTTCGCCGCTGGTGGCGACCTGGCTGATTGCGGCGCTCGGCACCCCGTTGGCGCCGGCCTACTTCCTGCTGGCTGGCGGCGTTCTCAGCCTGGCCTGCCTCAAATACTTCCCCGAAAACACAGGATGCGAATGACATGGGCACTTTGAACATGACGGTCTTCCAGAATGATCAACCTCAGGCCCCGGCAGCAGAGCTGGATGAGTTCGTCGTGATCCGCCGGCAGATTCACGCCGCGCCGGAGCTTGGTGGCGACACGCCTGACACGGCGGCGCTGGTGGCCGACAAGTTGCAGGCCTGGGGTTATGAGGTGCATCGCAACGTGGGCGGGCATGGGGTTGTCGGGGTGTTGCAGGTAGGGGAAAGCCCCCGCAGCATTGGCCTGCGAGCTGACATGGACGCACTGCCCATGAGTGAGAAGAACCCCTTTGCGCATGCCAGCAAAATCCCCGGCCGCATGCATGCCTGTGGGCATGACGGGCACACCGCGATCCTGTTGGCAGCTGCAGCACAGCTGGCGGCAACACGCAATTTCAACGGCACGTTGAACGTGATCTTTCAGCCGGACGAAGAGGGCCTGGCCGGGGCCAGGGCGATGATCGACGACGGCCTGTTCGAGCGCTTCCCGTGTGACTCGGTGTACGCGCTGCACAACATGCCCGGCATGCCGGTGGGCACCTGCGTGGTGCAAACCGGCCCAACCATGGCGTCCTCCGAGCGCGTCAGCATTCGTATCACTGGCAAAGGTGGCCACGGGGCGATGCCGGAACTGTCGGTGGACCCGGTAATGGCGTTGAACAGCCTGATCAGTGGCATCCAGACCATCAAGTCGCGCAACCTGAGCGTCGAGGACTATGCCGTCATCAGCATCGGCATGATCCAGGCCGGTACCGTCTACAACATCATTCCTGACGAGGCCAGCATGCTGCTGAGCGTGCGCACCGACACGGCCGAGACCCAGCAAAAGATCAACAGCCGCATTGACGCCCTGGCCAGGGGGCATGCCGAAAGCTTTGGCGTGGAGATCGATGTGCAATTCACTCAACTGGCGCCCGCGTTGTGCAACAGTGATCACGAAAGTGCGTTGCTGCGTGAAAGCCTGAGGCCATTGTTCGCCGACGGCTCGTTACTGGACAAGATGCCGAAGAAGGTCATGGGCACCGAAGACTTTGCCTACATGTTGCAGGCGCGACCTGGCTGTTACTTCATGCTGGGGAATGGTACAGGCGAGTTCCATGGGTGCTCGGTGCATAACCCGCACTACGATTTCAATGATGCGTTGGTGAAAATCGGCGCCGATTGTTGGGTAAAGTGGGTGCAGGACTACCTGCGTTGATGCCGTTGTCGGGGGGCCACGGCCCCCACAGCCCCTGCGAGCGCTGCTTCACCCTGTGGTAGCAGCTGTTTTGCACAGCGCCTGAAAGCTTGCGCGATCACGGTGGGAGCAACTGTCTTGCTCAACTTCTAAAAGCTGGCGCGATCACTGTGGGAGCGGGCTTGCCCCGCGAACACGGGCGAAGCCCGTGCCATCCAGCGCGCAGCCTGCTTCGCGGGCACGCCGCTCCCACAGCAGCCAACCCTGCCACGTGCTACAGCAATTGAACGTCCCGCCACGCCAGGGCTCTCACAAGCAAAGGGTACAGCGAGGCCACCTTCATGAGCATCGAGCGCAGCATTCCCGAACTGAAAGCCTGGTACGCCCAGTACGATGACATCAGTTACCGGCGCGAGTCACCGGATGCCTACCACCATGAACTGGTTCGTACCGCAGAGGCCCTGCGCGACGATGGCACCATCGACTGGGATGACTGGCTGGCGCTCAAGGCGCTGGCCGATGAGGCGCATATCCGCGCCCTGGAAGATGCCGTGCAGGCCCATGTCAGCGACCCTGACGCATGAAAGCGATGAAAATTGCCACCTTCAATATCAATGGCATCCGCAGCCGCTTGCCTGCGCTGCTGGCCTGGCTGGAGCGCGAGCAGCCCGATATCGCCTGCCTGCAGGAGCTGAAGGCGACCGACCAGCAGTTCCCTCGTGCGCAGTTGGAGGCGGCAGGTTATGGCTGCCTTTACCAAGGGCAACCCTCCTGGAACGGGGTGGCCATCCTGGCGCGGGGCAGCGATCCGCTGGAGGTTCGGCGCGGCGTGCCAGGCATGGAGGATGACAGCCAGAGCCGCTATCTGGAAGCGGCGGTACACGGGGTGCTGGTAGCGTGCCTCTACTTGCCGAACGGCAACCCGCAGCCAGGGCCCAAGTTCGATTACAAGCTGCGCTGGTTCGAATGCCTGATCAAGCATGCGCATAGCCTGTATCAAAGCGGCCACCCCACGCTGCTGGCCGGTGATTTCAATGTCGTGCCCACCGACATGGATATCTACAACCCCCGCTCCTGGCTGAAGGACGCCTTGCTCCAGCCTGAGTCGCGCGCGTGTTACCAGCAACTGCTGGACCAGGGCTGGGTCGATGCCATACGCCATCTGTACCCGGACGAGCGTGTCTACACCTTTTGGGACTATTTCCGAAACCACTGGCCGCGCAATGCCGGGTTACGCATCGACCACCTGTTGCTGAACGCCGAACTGGCCCCCTACCTGAAGCAGGCGGGGGTGGATGCCTGGGTGCGCAACGAGGTCAAGGCCAGCGATCATGCACCCGCCTGGATAGCGCTGGGTGCACGTCGCGCCCGATCAAAGAACGTGTGAAAACGCCTGGCCCGCGCAGCTGCGCGGGCTCTGTTCGGGCGTCATTTTTTGCCGGGCAGCACTGAGCTGAGCACTTGCTTGGCCGTCTGCACAATGACCCCGGCCTGGTTCGGGTCACCCTTGAGCAAGGTGCTGGCGAACTTCTTTGCCTGCTCCAGCTTGATGTGAGGTGGCAGAGGTGGCACGTTCGGGTCGGTCTTGAACTCGATCAGTACCGGCCGATCAGCGGCCAGTGCGCGCTCCCACGCTTCGGCGACGTCCTCTTCGCGGTCTACGTAGATCCCTTGCAGGCCAATGGAAATGGCGAATAAATGGTAGGGAACGTCAGGGATGGATTGCGAAGCCTCGAACTTGGGGTCGCCCTCCATCACCCGTTGCTCCCAAGTGACCTGGTTGAGGTCTTCGTTGTTGAACACTGCGCAGATCCACTGCGGGTTGTCCCACTGCTGCCAGTACTTGGCCACCGTGATCAATTCAGCCAGGTTGTTCATCTGCATGGCCCCATCACCTACCAGGGCAACCACCGCGCGCTGCGGGTGGGCGAACTTTGCCGCGATCGCATAGGGCACGGCCGCGCCCATGCAGGCCAGCCCACCGGACAGCGAGCACTGCATGCCCTGGCGGATCTGCAGGTCGCGGGCAAACCAGTTGGCGCAGGAGCCAGAATCGCTGGTGATGATGGCGTGCTCGGGCAGGCGCGGGGACAGTTCATGGACCACGCGTTGTGGGTTGATCGGGTCAGCCTTGACCAGGGCACGTTTGGCCACGGTCTTGTCCCACTGCGCACGCCAGGTCTCGACCTTGTCCCGCCAGCGCCGTTCGGTCTTGTGTTCGAGCAGTGGCAGCAGTGCGCGCAAAGTTTCACTGGCATCGCCGACCAGGTTGACCTCCATCGGGTAGCGCAGGCTGAGCATGTCGGGCTGCAGGTCGATCTGCACACCGCGCGCCTGGCCTTCCTTGGGTAAAAACTCGGAATAGGGGAAGCCGGAGCCGATCATCAGCAACGTGTCGCATTCGGTCATCAGCTGATAACTGGGTTCGGTGCCCAGCAGGCCGATCGACCCGGTAACCCACGGCAGGTCGTCTGGTAGAACAGCCTTGCCCAGCAGTGCCTTGGCCACGCCAGCGCCGAGTGTTTCGGCCACCGCAATAACCTCATCAGTCGCCTGCAGGGCGCCAGCGCCCACCAGGATTGCCACCTTGCGCCCGGCATTGAGCACATCGGCGGCGCGCTGCAGGTCTTCATCGAACGGCAACACCCGGGGCTTGCTGTAGCCGATGCCGGAATGCACGGTACCGTGAGCCCTCGGTGGTTCGTGGTAGGGCAGGTCCTGCAGGTCGTTGGGCAGGATCACGGCGGTGACGCGGCGTTCGCCGACGGCCGTACGCACCGCGCGGTCGAGCAGGTGGCGCACCTGCTCCGGGGTCGAAGCCTGTTGCACGAACGCGCCAGCGACGTCCTTGAACATGGACACCAGGTCAAGTTCCTGCTGGTAATGCCCGCCCAGGGCCGCACGGGCCTGTTGGCCGACGATGGCCAGCACCGGCTGATGGTCCATACGCGCATCGTACAGGCCAGTAAGCAGGTGCGAAGCGCCCGGGCCGGAGGTGGCCATGCAAACACCGAGCTCGCCGGTGAACTTGGCATGGGCGCTGGCCATGAAGGCGGCCATTTCCTCGTGGCGGGCCTGGATGAATTCAATCTTGCCGTTGGCCCGGCTCAGCGCGCCGAACACGCCGTTGATGCCGTCGCCGGGGTAACCGAAGATGCGCCGCACGCCCCATTGATACAAACGCTCCACCATAAAGTCGCCTACCGTGCCGGTCATTGCCTGCTCCCGTTCCGTGATTGATAGGTGTCTGGACTTGGCACGCGTCGATAAAGTTTCAACGGTGTGCACACTGCAGTGAGCGGTCTGCAAGACGTGGCATCAGCGCCACCCTGTGCCTTTCTCCGGTCGCGCCCGATCTGGCGAGGCGCCTTCTCCTCATGCAGCCCGCTGCTCACCCTTGAGCAGTTTTTTCTGGGCTTCCATGGCAGCCCCCAGTTCGTCCAGTTGGTCTTTCCCAAGAAGCTTTTTCGCCGTGGGGAAAAGCGCCTCTTCCTCTTCCTCGATGTGATGTTCGAGCAGCTCCTTCATCACCTTCACCCGACCGGCGAATTCAAGGGTGCCGGTGTCCGTATGGAGCAGATCAGGGAGCACCAGGGCATCGACAGTCCGGTGTTCTTCCTTGGCTTCGTAATACATCTTGGCTTCCTCCTTGCCACCGGCCTGCTTGATGGCGGGGTAGAGGATGTCTTCCTCAAGGGCCGTGTGAACCTGCAATTCCTGCTCGATGCGGTGGAGCAGATCGGCGCGCTTCTTTACGGCACGCTCAGTGGTCGAGGAGAGCTCTTCCAACAGCTTCTTGACCAGTTTGTGGTCTTGAATCAGCAGATCGATAGCATTCATGGTGTCACCTCGTTGCGGGCGAATGGATAATGGCTTCCTTGGTGTTGAGTGGCAGTGGCGGGCAGGGTTCAACGATGTTGATGTCTGGTAGCACAGGCGCGATGCGTTATCACCTGTGCTCTTGAGCAACTGGGGCCGTCGTGCGGTTCAAAGGATAGGTTTGCCCCCTGTAACGCCGTAGCGCGAACCCGAGATGTAGCTGGCCTCATCCGAGCCCAGCAATACATAGATCGGCGCCACCTCGACCGGTTGCCCCGGCCGCCCCATGGGGTAACCTGAACCGAAGTTCTTCACCGCTTCATCAGGCATGGTGGCCGGGATCAGTGGTGTCCAGATAGGGCCGGGGGCCACGCTGTTCACTCGAATCCCTTGCTTGCCCAGCAACTGGGCGAGGCCAGCGGTGAAATTGGCAATAGCCCCTTTGGTGGCGGCATAGGCCAACAGGCTGGGTGACGGGTCGTCGGAGTTGACCGAGCTGGTGTTGATGATCGAACCGCCTTTGGGCATGGAGGGCAGAGCGCGCTGGCAAATGCGGAAAATGGCAGTGATGTTGGTGTCGAACGTCATCACCCATTCATCGTCGTCAATGTCGGCCAGGCTCTCGTGGGCCATCTGGAACGCGGCGTTGTTGACCAGGATATCGATGCGCCCGAACTGTGCCACGGTCTTGTCGACAATGTCGTAGCAGTGCTGTTTCTGTGCCAGGTCGCCGGGTAGCAGCAAGCATTGGCGGCCAGCGGCCTCGACCCAGCGCGCCGTTTCCTGCGCATCTTCGTGTTCATTCAGATAGGCAATGGCCACGTCAGCACCCTCACGCGCATAGGCGATTGCCACCGCGCGCCCGATGCCGCTGTCGGCTCCGGTAATCAGGGCGATCTTGCCTTCGAGCCGGTTGTTGCCGGTGTAGGTCTGCTCGCCACAGTCCGGATACGGCTCCATCTTGCGTTGTGAACCGGGGACGCTTTGCGGTTGGGATGGGAAGGGAGGGGTAGGGTAGTCGCTCATGGTGGTCACTCCAGCAGTCGGAAACGTTCGTTACCGTTCGAGGGGGCAGCGCTGCCGGTGTTGAAGTGGATACTGGCTTTGTGCGACGGGCGGTTGTCCCATGCATTGCCAATGAATTTTCGTTGCCTGGACAGCTCTACCGCTGACCGGTCTTGCGCTGTCACGGGCAAGGCTCACGCATTCAAGGAGTACCCCAGTGCCTCGAATCATCACGCCCAGCACACCTGAACATGAGATCGATCAGCAAAATGCAAGGATGTTCGGTACGCCGAAAGAGCGGCTGGACTTCTATCGACGCGAAATTCAGTACGAGACCAGCATCCTGGCCAACCGCACTGATGCCTATCTCACGGCGCAGTCGTTTCTGGTCATCGCGTACGTCTCGGCGATGAATAACCTGAACCAGGGCTGGGGCGAGATGTTCACCTTGATGGTGCCGGCTTTTCTGGCACTGCTCGGAGTGCTCAGTACACTGAACGCCTGGCCAGGCATTCGCGCGGCGTTCCGCATCATCGAGCACTGGCAGTTGAAGCAAAGCCACTTACTGCGCAGCGAGCCAATGATGGGGTTGGCTTATGATGAATCGCCGCTGTTCTGCGAGGCTGAAACTTCTCAGGCGGGCCACCGCAAGTCGTTGCTGTTTTCCTTGCGTACGCCCTGGATTTTTCTCGGGTTCTGGATCTTGCTGGGCAGCTATTCGGTTTTCATCCAGCTGGCGTGACCAGCGCCTCCTGGTCGGCAACCGGTGCGACCAGGAGACGGGCTGACGATGATCAGACTCAGCCTGCCAGCGCCTTGATCAATTGTTCATTGAAGGCAGGAATATCATCCGGCTGGCGGCTGGTGATCAGGTTGCCATCCACGACCACCTGTTCGTCCACCCACGTGCCGCCGGCATTGCGAATATCGTCCTGCAAGGTCTTGTAGCTGGTCATTCGCTTGCCTTTGGCCAACCCGCTCGACACCAACAGCCACGCGCCGTGACAGATGACGGCCAGCGGCTTGCCCGCCGCATCATGGCTTTTTACCAGCTTTTGCGCGCCGGGGATCAGGCGAATCGTGTCGGAGTTCTGCACGCCGCCGGGCAGCACCAGGGCGTCGTAGAGGTCAAGCTGCGCGCTGTCGAAGGTAGCATCCACGTTGAATTCGTCGGCGGGTTTGTCATGGTTCCAGCCCCGTACGGTGCCTTCCTTTTCGCCCAGGATATCCACCACCGCGCCACTGTTTTGCAGCGCCTCACGCGGGCCGGTCAGTTCTACCTGCTCGAAGCCATCGGTGACCAGAAAGGCCACGCGCTTGCCGTTAAGTTGTGCACTCATCATATGTTTCCTCGTACTGATAGGCCTTCCATAAGGGCCCACAAACAGCGAGCAAAGTTCCTGCTAGATGCTCGGCGGGTCATCCAGCCATGGCGAGCAAGCTGCATGAGGTAGCAACGCCCCCTGCTAAATTGGCTACAGTTAGCGTCACAAAAGATGGCGCAATGAAATTATTGACCGGCCGCACAACTATTTTCACCGGTAGATGTCATTTTCAACGCCGGTACGAACGTCGTTCAGCCGGCCAGGCATTTTTCAGGAGCGAAGCGCATATGGCAGCACTGCAGAACAGCACGTTGGAAGCAATTGTCGGTGGTCAGGGGCAGTTGTTGGCGGAGTGGCTCAGCGCCCTGGAGGCCAACGGCGCGACGCGCAACATTCGTGAACATGACTTGCGCCAGGAAACCCGTGACTTCCTGCAGTTGGTGATCGACGGGCTGCGCAAAGAGGCGGGTACGCACATTGGCGCAGAAGGTTGGGAGGAGGCCCGACGTTTCCTCGAAAAACTCTCTGCCAGCCGTGCCCAGGTGGGGCAGGAGTCGCACCAAACGGCCTATTTCATTTTCGCCCTCAAGGGGCCGCTATTCAGACTGTTGCAAGCCCATTACGCAGAGCACCCTGCGCTGTTGGCCGAACAACTGTGGGAAATCTCCCAGCTGTTCGATGCATTTGGCCTGCACACCATCCGCACCTATCAGAAAAACCGCGAAGGCGTCATCAAGCGCCAGCAGGAAGAGTTGCTCGAGCTTTCCACCCCGGTGGTCAAACTCTGGGAGGGTGTACTGGCACTGCCGTTGATCGGCACACTGGATTCGCAACGCAGCCAGACAGTGATGGAGTAGCTGCTGCAACGCATTGTTGATACCGGCTCCGAGATTGTCATCATCGACATTACCGGGGTGCCTACAGTCGACACCTTGGTCGCGCAACACCTGCTCAAGACGGTAACGGCTATCCGCCTGATGGGCGCCGATTGCATCATCAGCGGTATTCGTCCGCAGATCGCCCAGACTATCGTGCACCTGGGCCTCGATCTGGGCACGCTGACTACCAAGTCCAACCTTGCTGACGCCTTGAAGCTGGCGCTTTCGCGTCTGGGTACCAGTACTGGCGAGAAGGTGTGAGGCGATGGAGCGTATTCCCATTCTGCAAATGGGTGAATTCCTGCTGGTAACCATCCAGGTCGACATGCACGACCAACTGGCGCTGCGCCTGCAGGACGATCTTACTGAGCGTTTAGACCATACTTCGGCCCGCGGCGTGCTGATCGATATTTCCGCGCTGGATATGGTCGATTCGTTCATTGGCCGCATGATCGCCAGTATTTCTGGCCTTTCGCGGATAATGGATGCCGAGACCGTGCTGGTCGGCATGCAACCTGCGGTGGCCATCACCCTCGTGGAGCTTGGCCTGACCTTGCCCGGGGTAAGCACGGCATTGAATGTCGACCGCGGCATGCATCTGTTGCGGCAGCGGGTAGGCCACTCATGAGCATCCGCCAGAGTGGCAGCCAGCCGGTGCGCGTGGAGCAGGACGTGGTACTGGCCCGGCAACTGACCCGCAAGCTCGCCACCGACTGCGGCATGCGGCTGGTCGACCTGACCAAACTGGTCACGGCTGTCAGTGAGCTGGCACGCAACACCGTGGTATACGGGGGGGGGCGGGGATATGGACTGGGCGGTCATCGAAGAAGCCGGGCGCGTAGGCCTGCGCCTGTTGTTTCGTGACGAGGGGCCGGGCATCGCCGATGTCAAACTGGCCCTCACCGATGGCTGGACGTCGGGTGGCGGGCTTGGCCTGGGCTTGACCGGCGCTCGCCGGCTGGTAGACGAATTTGATCTGGACACCACTCCCGGGCAAGGCACCCGGGTAACGATCACCCGATGGGCCTGAACCTGGCAGCGAGTTTGACGCAGGTGCTGCACATTGATGAGGCCAGCCAGGTCGGCCATGCCCGGCGTGTGGTCCAGAAACTGGCCGAGCAGCTGGGTTTCTCTGCCGCCGACGCTGGCCGGGCAGCTATTGTTGCCACCGAGCTTGCCAGCAATGTGCTCAAGCACGCCGAGCGTGGCGAATTGCACCTTCGCGTGCTTGCGCATGGCGCCCACCCGGGTATGGAGCTGGTGGCGGTGGACCGTGCCCAGGGGTTCGACCTGGCCAGTTGCCTGGCTGATGGTTATTCCACCGGCGGTACCCAGGGCATCGGGCTAGGGGCGGTCAGCCGGCTGGCACAAGTGTTTGACGTGCACGCCGACGCGAAAGGCGCTGTGGTACTCGCGCGTATTTACCGGCAAGAGCATACGGCCGGGGATATACGCATCGGCGTGTCCCAGCATTCGCTGCACGATGACCCCGCCTGCGGAGACAGTTGGCACGTGACGCTTGCCGAGCAGCGTTTCAGCGCCGTGATGATCGATGGCCTCGGCCATGGCGAAGAGGCCGAGCGTGCGGCCAAGGCGGGTATCCAGGCTTTTGCTTTGGCGCCATTCAGCGCGCCGGAGCACGTGCTTGGCGAAATGCACCATGCCATGGCCGGAACCCGTGGCGGTGCGGCTGCCATTGCCCAGTACGACGGCGCGGGTGACCGTCTGTCGTTTATCGGTATTGGCAATATCGGCGCAACCCTGGTCGGTACAGACCGGCCTCGCGGCCTTGCCTCACACCCGGGCATCGTCGGCGGGCAATACCGCAAGGGCCAGGTGTTCGACTACGCTCACGTGAAAGGAAATCTGTTGATCATGTTCAGTGACGGCCTGCAGTCCCGTTGGAATCTGCAAACCTACCCCGGGCTTGTTCACCGCCACCCGGCGGTCATCGCTGCCATATTGCATCGCGATTTCTGCCGTGGGCGGGATGATGTGACGGTGTTGGTCATCGACCTGGAGACTGTGCATGGCTGAACCCTCATCGAACAACAGCGTCGAGCAGGCCGACCTGATCGCCCGCTTGCAGGCCGAAAACCAGGCGTTGTGCGCTGAACTGGAGGACACCAACCAAGGGGTGCTGGCACTGTATGCCGAGCTGGACAGCCAGGCTGAGCAGCTGCGCCAGGCGTCGGACCTGAAAAGCCGCTTTATGTCCTACATGAGCCACGAGTTCCGCACGCCGCTGGGTTCGATCCTGAGCATCACCAGCCTGCTCGCCGACGAGGTGGACGGGCCGTTGAGCAAGGAGCAGCAGTTGCAGGTGGCGTTTATCAATACCGCAACGCGTGAGCTGGGCGACATGGTCGACGACCTGCTGGACCTTGCCAAGATCGAGGCCGGCCGCATCACCATATCGCCGGCCTGGTTCGATATGCTCGACCTGTTCGCGGCCTTGCGCGGCATGTTCCGCCCGATCGTCGACACCGGCGCGGTGGATTTGATCTTCGAAGAGCCCCAGGGCCTGCCGAAGATGTACACGGATGACAAGAAGCTGGCGCAGATCCTTCGCAACTTCATCTCCAACGCCTTGAAGTTCACCACCCGCGGCGAAGTACGCGTGTCGGCGCAACTTCTGGGTACTGACCAGGTCCGTTTTGCCGTGAGCGATACAGGTATCGGTATCGCCCCTGAGCTGCTCGGCAGCTTGTTCGAAGACTTTGCCCAGGTCGATTCGCCGCTGCAGAAGCGCTTGCGCGGCACTGGGCTGGGGCTGTCGCTGTGCAAGCGTTTTGCCGCGCTGCTGGGCGGCAAGGTAGGGGTGGAAAGCACGCCTGGCAGCGGGTCGTGTTTTTTTGTCATCCTGCCGATGGCGCTGGCCCCGGAGAGCGCTGATGAACGCTGACATCCGCCTGCTGATCGTCGACGACAACGTTGCCACACGCTATGCGCTGCGCCGCCGCCTGGCACTGCATGGGTACACGGTGACGGAGGCAGGCACCGGTGGCGAGGGGCTGGCGTTGATCGGCAGCGGGCAGTTCGATGCGCTGATCCTGGATGTCAACCTGCCGGACATGAGCGGCTTCGACATCGTCCGGCTGCTGCGTGCCAGGCCGGAAACGGCCTTGCTGCCGGTGATCCATGTATCGGCAGCGTCGATCCAGACGGGTGACATCATTACCGGGCTCGATGCAGGCGCGGACGCTTATCTGGTCCACCCTGTGGACGCTGATGTGCTGGTGGCCACCCTCGGCACCCTGCTACGGGTGAGGGACACCGAACGGGCCTTGCGGGAAAGCGAGGCCCGTTTTCGGGAAATCTTCACCAATGTGTCAGCCCCGATCGCCGTGGTTGATGCAGGGCTGAAGGTGCATGAATGCAACCATGCCTTCGAGCAGTTGATCCAGGATAATCGCAACCCCGATGCGTTGCAGGAATGCTTCGCCGATGACCAGCAGACCGCCATCGCCGATTTGCGTCAGCACCTGCTTGCGGGGCAGCGCTGGCGTGGCACGTTAGCCATGCACGTTGGCGGCATGCCCCGGGATACCGAATGGCAGCTATCGCCCTACCGGAAGCCGGGATTGTGCCTGGTGTTTGTCGAGGTCGTCACCGAGCATCGCCACCGCGAGCGCTCGCATCTGGCGCGACTGGAGGACGCCAACACCCAGTTGGCGCGGGAGACGGCCCAGCGTGAGCAGACCGAGGCGCAACTGTTGCAGCTGCAGAAGATGGATGCGCTGGGCAGCCTGACAGGCGGTATTGCCCATGACTTCAACAACCTGTTGACCGGCATCATCACCAGCCTGGAGCTGATCCGCAAACGGGTAGCAGAGAACCGGACCGAAAAGGTCCCTGCCTACGCCGACGCGGCCTTGACCTCTGCCATGAGCGCCGCCTCGCTGACTCACCGTCTGCTCGCCTTCGCACGGCAGCAACCTCTGGACACGCGGCCAGTGGACATCAACGAGCGGGTTCGTTCACTGGAGGAACTGATCAATCGCACCATTGGTGAGCGAATCGTGCTGCAACTGCAGCTGTCACGCGAGCCCACCACCGCGCTGGTCGACCCGATCCAGCTGGAGAGCGCGGTACTCAACCTGGTGATCAACGCCCGCGACGCCTTGGCCAAGGGCGGGCATATCTGGGTGAATACGGCGGCGACCTTCTCACTCGGCGACCCCAACCTGCGCGATGGCCCTTATGTGGCGGTGACGGTGCGCGATGATGGCTGTGGTATCGCGCCGGAGCTGCTGGAAAAGGTCTTCGATCCATTTTTTACTACCAAGCCGGTAGGACAAGGTACCGGTCTTGGGCTATCGACCATCTACGGTTTTGCCCGCCAGTCGGGCGGGCACGTGTCGATCCACAGCGCGCCGGGGGTGGGCACCGAAGTCACCCTGATGTTGCCTGCCAGCGACGAGCAGGAGGCTTGCGAGGCGCACAGGCCGCAAGTCGACCAGCAAGGTGCCGGTGAATATGTGCTGGTGGTCGAGGACATGGCGTCGGTGCGCCTGTCAGTGGCAGAAGTACTGACCGATGCAGGATATCGTTGCATCCTGGCCCAAACCATCGAGCAGGCACTCGATCATCTGCGTGGAGATAGCGGCATTCAGTTGTTGCTGACCGACGTTGGCCTGCCAGGCATAAGCGGCCGCGAGCTGGCCGATATGGCGCGGATCTACCGGCCAGGTCTGCCGGTACTGTTCATGACGGGCTACGCGGAAACCGCTCTGGACCGCCAGGCGTTCCTGGGCAGCGGGATGGACCTACTGATCAAGCCGTTCCAGATCAGCGAGCTGCTCGTCAAGATACGCCGGGCACTGGGTCATGCGACATGAGGTGCACTTTGCAGCAACTGCCTGCATAAGGCCGGTCAATATGGCCCCGGCTGCGCCGGGGTTCGCGGGGCAAGCCCGCTCCCACAGGTACGGCGCATGAGTTGCACGCAATGCGGTCCATGTGGGAGCGGGCTTGCCCCGCGAACACGGGCGTAGCCCGTGCCAACCACCGCGCAGCCTGCTTCGGGCGCAAGCCCGCTTCCACAGGTTGTTTACAGGGAATCGGTTATCGCAGCTGAACGACCCGTCGCCACTGAACGTCAAACCATCATCGAGCACTTTACCAAGGCTGCTGCGCAGATGACCTTCATCGTCTGGTTCGCCATGCTGGGCGCAGTCTTGCTGCTGCTGGCGCTCTCTTCCTCCTATTTACGCTGGATTCCGGTGACTTCCTCGGTGGTTTGTCTGGTCTTGGGCATCGGCCTGGGAGCGTCCGGGTTGGGTCTTCTCCACCTGGATGTCAGCGGTTCCAAGGGATGGATGGAGCACCTGACCGAGGTGGCGGTGTTGTTTTCGCTGTTCTTCAGCGGCTTGAAACTGCGCTTGCCCTTGCACGACCGCCGATGGGGGAGCGCGTTTTACCTGGCGGGGCCTGTGATGATGCTCTGCATAGGTGGCGTCACGCTGCTATTGCACTACGGCCTGGACCTTGAATGGGGTATTGCAGTACTGATCGGGGCAATTCTTGCACCCACAGATCCCGTGCTTGCAACACTGGTGCAGGTGGCTGATGCCCAGGACGATGATCCTGTGCGCTTCAGCTTGTCCGGTGAGGCTGGCCTGAACGACGGAGTGGCCTTTCCCTTCGTCATCCTTGGGCTGTTGTTGCAACAGAACAGCGGGCATGCCTGGCTCGGCGACTGGTTGATCAAGGACATGCTCTGGGCAGTGAGTGCGGGTCTGCTGCTTGGCTACTGGATGGGGCGCGGGCTGGGCAAACTCACTCTGTTCCTGCGCCTGCGCAACGACGACAGCACTGTATCGCCCAACGATTACCTGGCCTTGGCACTGATCGCGCTGGCCTATGTGTTTGCCGAAACGATCCAGGCCTATGGGTTTCTCGCGGTATTCGCCGCTGGGCTGGGCTTGCGCCAGGCGGAGGCCAGTACCTCCAGCAGCCCTGGGCAGCCGGCTGCCGAACATCTGGTGCAGCCGGTAGTGGGCCACCAGCATGTGGCGCCGGAACAGGCCGTCAAAGGTGATGTTCGCGGGCTGGACGATTCCCAGGTTGCAGCAGGGATCATGCTCGGGGACATGCTGGCCTTCGGCAGCTTGATCGAGCGGGCAATGGAGGTTTTTCTCGTGACCTTGCTCGGGGTGGTGTTGATGGAGCATTGGGACTGGCGGGCATTGCTGGTCGGCGGAGCACTGTTTCTGGTGATTCGTCCCTTGAGCATTTTGCTGTTTCCGATTCGGGGGATGCTGGGTATTCGAGAACGTGGGCTGCTTGGATGGTTTGGCATCCGGGGTATCGGGAGTTTTTACTACCTCTTCTACGCCCTTAACCACGGGCTGCCTCCTGGTCATGCGGCCCAGAGCACCAACCTGGTGTTGTCAGTGGTGGCGTTGAGCATACTGCTGCATGGGTTGAGCGTTCAGCCGCTGCTTGCCCGATACGAAGCGTGGAAGCAGCGGACGTCATGAGGGCGCTTCAAGCCCTTTGTCTTCGATGCTCAGCGGTCAACGCTTCGGCGGCGCTGGCGCTGCAAGTGAGTGATCGCAAACCCGGCAATGGCGCCGAGCACGGCGGCGCTCACCAACACCAGTGTCTTGTCTTTTCGGGCTCTCCAGCCACCGTCCACACTGCGCCGGTCACTCGGTGGTTCAAACAGGTTCCCCGGTGATGTTGCGGCGCTTGGGCTACGGCTCAAGCCCCAACGGGTCAGCCATCCTGAAAGCAGCGGTAGCCCCGGCACGAGGTAGCTGGCCAAGTGTGCAAGGCGAGCGGTTGCCCCGACCGTAGTGCGCGCGCGCGGGGAGATGGCGCAAGCCACCATGGCCTTGGCCACCCACTCCGGGTCATAGACTGGCCCGGGGGGCGTCAGCGTGTGGCCAGTGTAGTTGCCACCATCCCTGAAACCAGGGGTGTCCATGACCGCAGGATAGATATCGCAGACATGAATGTCGGGGAACGCCGTCAGTTCTCCGCGCAGGGCGTCGGTCAGGCCACGCAGGCCGAATTTGCTCGCCGAATAGGCCGCTGCATAGGGTTGCGCGATCCAGCTTCCGAGTGACAACGTGTTGATCAGGATGCCGCTGCGCTGCGCCTTGAAATAGGGAAGGGCGACGTAGGCGCCACGAAGGTAACCGATCAGGTCGGTTTGGATGACTTGCTCGTGCGCCTCCAGTGGCGTGTCCTCAAAATTGCCGACCGCGCCGACGCCAGCGTTATTGACCCAGATATCGATTCGCCCATGGCCAAATTCGGCAGCCTGCGCGGCCAGCGCCTGCACCTGATCGCTGCGGCTGACATCGGTAGCGATTGCTACGGCGTCCGTACCGCAATCAGTGCACTCGTCCAGCACATCGAACAACGCTTCCTCATCTCGCGCAGCAAGCACCAGCCGAGCGCCTTTGCAGGCAAAGGCATGCGCAGCGGCCCTGCCTATGCCACTTGAAGCGCCAGTGATGACCACGACCTTGCCGCGCAACGGGCCTTGTGTTGATACAGCGGCGGCCGGCGGGGCAGGCTCGGCAGCCTGGGGTGGCGTGAAGTCCTCTGGCGCAGGCGCAAGGGTGGCGCTGGCTTCTATCATCGAGAGTTCAAGGGCGGTGCCGTCGACCAGCACCAGTTTCAGGCCCTCGACAGTGCCCGCTACCCTGTCAGCGTACACGGGCTCGCCCTCCGCATCCAGGCTGTCATAGATGAATCTGGTGCCTTCGAGCCAGCCGACTGCAGTCAGCAGTTCCGGGCCCAGGTAATATTTGCCGTCCTGAAAGAAACCGGGAAATTGATGGGCGCGTTCGATGTTCTCCACGCAGTAGCGTTCGCCTGGTTTCATGCCTGTCGCTTGATCAATCATGGTGCAGAACCCCTTTTGAAGTGTGTCAGCTAGCGTTCAACCTTCGTTGTGGACAAAGGCATCGAGTAAGCAGGGGAATGCGTGGGGCGCTGTAAAGTTCAGGTCGAGGGCTTCAGTGGCGCAAGGTGACCGCCGGTGTGCTGCGCGTGAACCTGTCGCGGTACCCGAGCCTCGACCAAGAGAGTGAGGACCAAGCGATGCCCGCACTCATCGAGAAACGGCTCGAGCAGGCCCGCACAGCCTTGCAAGCGGTGCTCATGGGTGATGGCGTTGGGTAACTTGACGGAAAAACGAAAGTGCTCAGGCACCGACGCGGCCCACCGGGCATGAGTTTGCGATCGATGAGCACGGTAAAACGAGGAGTTGATTTCTACCGCGTTCAAGCGCGCCGCGTAACGCTGCAAATGAGCCCCCTGCCGGGGAAAATGAAACACCGCAATCGCAGCGGCCCCGGGCGACGCGCTGGTTACCGAGGCCTGCTTGCAAAGGCGCTGAGCTGCCCGTTTACAGCACCTTGTCGAGGGTGATCGGAAACGCTCTCACACGCTTGCCAGTGGCATGGTAGACAGCGTTCGCCACTGCTGCTGCCACCCCGACCACGCCGATCTCGCCCACCCCCTTGGAGCCCAGCTCGTTGACGATGTCATCGTTCTCTTCAACGAAAATCACCTCGATATCGCCGCTGTCGGCGTTCACCGGAATGTGATACTCCGCCAGGTTGTGGTTGACGATGCGGCCCAACTGGTGATCGGTCAATGCTTCTTCGTGCAGGGCCATGCCCACGCCCCACACCACGCCCCCCAGAATCTGGCTACGCGCGGTTTTCGGGTTGACTACCCGTCCGGCTGCCACGGCGCTGACCACACGGGTGACCTTGATCGTGCCAAGGTCTTCGTCAACATGCACCTCCACAAAAACCGCCGAATGTGTGGCGGTGGAGAAGGGTTGGCGTTTGGCACCTGGCTCGGCTTCTATCTGCGCTTCAACATTTCGCCCCGGGGTGCTGGCGACGATCTCGGCCAGGGCCAGGCGATGGTTGCCCGCATGCAGGTAGCCATCGGCGAAGACAATCTGCTCTGTCGGGGTGCTGGCCACTTCAGGGTACGACTTGCGCGCATGTTCCAGCAGCTTGCTGCGCAGCACCAGGCAGGCCTGGCGCACGGCCGAGCCCACCGACGACACTGTGAAAGAGCCACCCTGCAGCGGTGCTGTCGGCAGGGAGGAGTCCCCCAGCAGGAAGGTGACATCCTGAACCCTGGCGCCCACCGCATCCGCTGCTATCTGGGTCATGACGGTGTAGGTGCCGGTACCGATATCGGTGGTGGCGCTGCTGACGGTCAGGCGCCCTTGGGCATCGATGTGCGCCTTGGCGCTGGCCTTCATTTGCAGGGCCTCCCAGACGCCGCCAGCCATTCCCCAGCCGATCAGCTGGTGGCCATTGCGCATGCTGCGCGGTTGCGGGTCGCGGTTATGCCAGCCGAAACGCTCGGCACCTTGCTGGTAGCACGCCAGCAGCTCCTTGCTGGAGTAGGGCTTGCCCTCGTTGCCATTGTTAGCGGCGAAGTTGCGCCGGCGCAGGTCGAGCGGGTCGATCTGCGCTGCACAGGCGAGCTCATCCATGGCGCATTCGAGGGCGATCATGCCTGACGCGGCCCCGGGGGCGCGCATGTCCAGTGGGGTAAAGACATCGAGCGGCGCCAAGTGATAGCTGAGCGCAACGTTGTCACACTGGTAGAGCATGCCGCTCCATTCGACCAGGTGTTCGGTAAAGTCCTCGAAGCGTGATGTCTGGCCCAGCGCATCGTGGGCGATCGCCAGCAACCGCCCGCTTGCGTCCGCACCCAGGCGCAGGCGCTGCTCGGTACGGGGCCGGTAGCCGAAGGTGAACATCTGCTGGCGGGTCAGTGTGACGCGCACCGAACGTTGTAAATGCAGCGCCGCCATCACGGCCAGCGGTAACTGGTACTGCGGGCGCAAGCCCGAGCCGAAGGCGCCACCCACGAACGCCGCGTGCACGCGTATGTTGGCCTTGGGCAGGCCAAACACTTTGTGCAGGTAGTCCTGGCAATTTTGCGTGCCTTGGGTCTTGTCGTGGATTTCGAGGCTGCCGTCGGCCTTGTAGTGCACGGTGGAAGCATGCGGCTCCATCGGGTTGTGATGCTCGTTGGCCGTCAGGTAGGTGGCATCTACCTGCACCGGCGCGGCGGCAAACTGCCCGGCAAAATCGCCACGTGGTGCCGGTGTTTCGGCGGGGGCCTCATGCGACTGCCGGGTAGCACCCAGGTCTGTCTGGTGGGCCTGCTCGGCATAGTCGATTCTGATCAGCGAACCTGCGTACCGCGCCAGTTCGAGGGTTTGGGCGACCACCAGGGCCAACGGTTGGCCGCTATAAAGCACGCGGTCGTTGAACAAGGGGCGAAACGGCGACCCCTCGGCCGAGTCGGCGTCACTGTAATCGTCGTCATAACTGGAAATGTGCGGCCGATGGCCATGGTCGAGCACAGCGATGACCCCGGGCACGCGCATTGCCTGTGTACTGTCGATGGCGAGCACTCGACCACGGGCGATAGTACTGCACACGACGCTGCCGTGTAGCAGCCCGGCTTGAGGGTATTCACCTGCGTAGCGCGCCTGCCCGGTGACCTTGGCGACGCCGTCCACGCGGTCCAGGGGCGTGCCGACAATGGGTGTGGTGTCGATCATGGTCTTGCCCCTCTGGCTGAGGCACCGAGCACTGCCTCGCTCAATGCCCGAACGATTGCACGCTGCGCGAGTGCTACCTTGAAACCGTTGTGGCTCAGGGGTTGGGCCCCTTGCAGCACGGTGTGCGCGGCCTGGGTGAAAAGCGCTTGCGAAGGCGCCTGGCCGGCCAGCATCCCTTCTACCGCCGTGTCCCGCCAAGGCTTGTGGGCAACGCCACCCAGCGCCAGTCGAGCCTGCTGGATCACGCCGCCATCAAGGTTCAAGGCCGCGGCGACGGACACCAGCGCGAACGCATAGGAGGCGCGGTCGCGGATCTTCAGATAACGGTAATGCTGTTCGAATGCAGGGGGCGGCAACTCGATGGCGACCACCAGTTCATCAGTTGCCAGTTGATTGTCGCGCTCCGGGGCATCGCCGGGCAGGCGGTGGAAGGCCGCGAAGGGTATCTGGCGTTCAGCGGCAGGCCCCTGTACATGTACTACCGCTTCGAGCGCCGCCAACGCCACGCACATGTCCGAGGGGTGGGTGGCGACGCAGGCATCGCTGGCGCCGAGAATCGCATGGATACGGTTCAAGCCCGTACGCGCGGGGCAGCCGCTGCCCGGTTCGCGCTTGTTGCAGGGTGTGCCGGTGTCGTAGAAGTAGTAGCAACGGGTGCGTTGCAGCAGGTTGCCGCCGGTGCTGGCCATGTTCCGCAACTGAGGCGATGCCCCGGCCAGAATGGCTTCGGACAGCAGCGGATAATGCTGTTGGATGATCGGGTCCCAGGCGAGGTCGGCATTGCTCACCAACGCACCGATCAGCACGCCGCCGTCGGAGGTGGCCCGAATGCCGTTCAGCCCAAGGCCGGAGATGTCGATCAGGCGGTTGGGGCGGACCACGTTTTCCTTCATCAGGTCGACGAGGTTGGTACCGCCGGCAATGAAGCGCGAGCTGGCATCTGCCAGGTTGATGGCTTCGCTGACTGATGCGGGCTTGTGGTAACTGAATGGCGTCATGGGGTCGTCCTGCCTTGCTGCCGGGGCACGTCCTTCATCAACGGCATGGCTTCCTCTACTGCGGCGACAATGTTGCCGTAGGCACCACAGCGGCAGAGGTTACCGCTCATCTGCTCGCGAATGGCCTCACGGGAGTCGGCATGCCCTTCGTGTACAAGACCGACTGCGGAGCAGATCTGCCCTGGTGTGCAATAGCCGCATTGGAACGCATCATGGCGAATGAAGGCGCGCTGCAGTGGGTGAAGTTCACCGTCGCTGGCCAGCCCTTCGATGGTCACCAGTTCGGCCCCGTCGCACATGATGGCCAGCGTGAGGCAGGCGTTGATACGTTTGCCGTCGCGCAACACGGTGCAGGCCCCGCACTGGCCATGGTCGCAGCCCTTTTTGGTGCCTATCAGGTCTAGCTGCTCACGCAGCAGGTCGAGCAATGTGGTCCAGGGCTGCACCTGCAGTGATCGAGGCTGACCATTCAGGGTCAGGTGGATGGGGTGTTCTACGACACCCTCGGGGGCTGTTGCGCTCATGGGAGGTCCTCACGGTCGGTCTTGCACTTGACTGCATCTCTGTGGTGCGACCGGGCCGGCTGTGCAAACGTTCAGCCGAACTGGCCAAAAACCGCCCGTGCCTTGTCTCGAAGCTTGCGCAGTCCCTGTGGGAGGCTACTCATCCCTGTGGGCTGCGCTGTCACGCAGAGAACAATGGCTGGTGTGGGAGCGGGCTTGTCCCGCGAAGCAGGCAACGCTGTGTATGGCACCGGCTTTGCCGGTGTTCGCTGGGCAAGCCCGCTCCCACAAGTTGAAGCCAACTCAATACGTTGTTCTATGAGGGCGGGCATGCCCGCACCCACAGGGCGCTCGCTAGCTTTCGGAGTTTGAGCTGCTCGCACGCAGACTTGGATGGGTTGGGTCAACCGCCTGAACCACCGCCACTACCGCCAGCGCCAGCGCCAGCGCCGGAACCGGAACCGCCCGAGCCTCCGCTGCCGGCGCCCGGGCCAGTGCCGCTCCCTGCGGCGCCACCCGTACCGTTACCGGCGCCTGTGCCCGTGCCCGAGGCGTTGTCGGTGCCGTCACCCCCGGTATTGTCGGTGCCATTGGTACCCGTACCGCCAGACCCGGTTCCCATGCCATCCCCAGGCGTGCCGGAGCCAGTGCCATCCAACGGGCCGTTGTCCTGTGTCTGCGCCCCAGGGGCGCGTTGGTCGTTCATGTCGGTGGCTGCCAACACCAACGGTGTGCTGGCACCGAGGCACAGGGCGAGCAGCAATGAATGGGGCTTGATGATGTTCATGTGCAATCACCTCTTTGCGTTGGTCACTTCTTCTTCGTCCTGCGCGTGCAGCCAATTGTGCGTCGGTACTGACGAACGGAATGCCCTTACTGGCGCTGATTACCACCACGACCAAAGCTTTTGGGGAGGAGCCCGCTAGCGGTTACGGGCGTTGACCGATGCAGGTGGCCACACCGTGTGACCGCTGAGCGCGGCTGCAATCGAAAAAAACTGAACGGTGGCATTGGCGCGCCAGTCAGAGCGTTTAACCTCATGAAAAAGGATGTTAGCGATGAAAGCGATGACTCGACTGTTCACCGGCCTGGCCATGGCTGGCGCATTGGCAAGCACTACAGCTTGGGCAGATCAACCGGGCGCTGACTGGAAGGTGAACAAGGATCAGGCCGAAGCCACCCTCAAAGGTGCCGGCTACACGCAGATCACCAAGATCGAGGCCGATGATGGGCATTGGGAAGGTGAGGGGATGAAAGCTGACGGCAAACAGTACGAATTCCAGGTCGATCCCCATGACGGCAAGATCATCAAGGATCAACTGGATAACTGATGAGTTGTCCACCCGTGGCATCAGCGCGCTGCCCGTTTCACGGGTAACGCGCCCGACCTTGCTGTAATGGGATGACGGCTCAGTCCGTCATCACTTCATCGATTGCCTGCTCCAGGGTGCTGACCGTACGCTCGATATTGTGCAGTTTTTCGAGCCCGAACAGACCGATGCGGAAGGTCTGGAAGTCGGCTGGCTCGTCGCATTGCAACGGTACGCCGGCCGCAATCTGCAGGCCGTGATCGGCAAATTTCTTGCCGGTCTTGATGTCGGCATCATCGGTATAGCTCACCACGACGCCTGGGGCCTGAAAGCCGGCTGCGGCCACGCTCTTGATACCTTTGGCGGTCAACATGGCGCGCACCCGATCACCCAGCGCCTGTTGTTCGCTGCGCACCTTGTCGAAACCGTAGGCTTGCATCTCGTTCAACACGTCGTTGAAGCGGGCAAGCGAATCGCTGGGCATGGTTGCATGGTAGGCATGTCCGCCCTGTTCGTAGGCCTGCATGATCTGCAGCCACTTCTTCAGGTCGCAGGCAAAGCTGCTGCTCTGCGTGTGCTCGATGCGCTCCAGGGCCAAGGCGCTGAGCATCACCAAGGCGCAGCAAGGGGAAGCGCTCCAGCCTTTTTGCGGTGCACTGATCAGCAGGTCGACTGCGCACTTTTCCATATCAACCCACAGCGTGCCAGAGGCGATGCAGTCCAGCACGAACAGGCCACCCACCGCATGCACGGCGTCACCGACGGCCCGCAGGTAATCGTCGGGCAGGATGATCCCGGATGAGGTTTCAACGTGGGGGGCGAAGACGATCTGAGGCTTGTGCGCCTGGATGCTTGCCAGCACTTCCTCCAGCGGCGGGGGCGCGTAGGCAGCCTGGTGCCCTGTGTCGACCGGGCGGGCTTTGAGTACCGTGGTGGCCGCCGGGATGTTGCCCATATCAAGGATCTGGCTCCAGCGATAACTGAACCAGCCGTTGCGTATCACCAGGCATTGCTGAGCGGTGGCAAACTGTCGCGCTACCGATTCCATGCCGAATGTACCGCTGCCCGGCACTACCGCAACAGCCTGGGCGCCATAGACCTGTTTCAGCGTGCTGGAAATGTTCCGCATCACGCCTTGAAAGGTTTGTGACATGTGATTGAGCGAGCGGTCGGTGTAGACCACCGAGTACTCGATCAGCCCCTCAGGATCATTACTGGGATAAAGCGTAGACATGGGCGACTCCTAGGCAGAGATGTCAGTGGTATCGACCCTGCCCGAAGCCTTGGCAAATGACAAGACAGATTGGGGCTGATTGCGCTGAAGCCCTGCCGCCGTGTGTCCGAAGCAGGCACCCGGAACCGGCGAGCCCGGCTCCCACAGGTATAGCGCAGGCCTCGGTGGCTGATGACCTTCCTGTGGGAGCGCGATTGAATTCAGTCCGGAGTCTGCGCCGCCGTGATCTCGGCGGCGGGGGCCGCAACAGGCGCTTTTGCCTTAGCACGATTGCGACGTTCCTGGCTGCGATGCCGCGCAGCTTGTTGCTTGGCATGGATCGCCTGAGTCGCTGTCACTGTGCCAGCGACTTGACCATTCAAGTCCAGGCGCGGCGCATTCTCCACCATGCTTGCCCAGTACCGGGTACCCCGGCACCAGGTAGAAATGCCCAGCTTGAGCTGTTCACGGGTGATGCCGAGCAGCTCAAGGTGCTGCTCGGCATCCTTGAAAATGCCCTCTTTGAGCGGAACCTTGGGGGCCGGATTGACAGGGAAGGCCAATGGAAAGTGCTTTTGCAATGGCCAGATCGCTGCCACCGCCGGGTCCTGCTCACGAGGCTTTGCCTGTGGCGGGGACTTGCGCTTGGGTTGTTTCGGGCTATCGGCCTTTTCCTGCACTTTTTCCGCCCGCAGACGGTCACGTAGCTCAGCTAGTTGTTCAAAACCCATTGTTCAATTCACTGCTTCGAAGTTGATTGCGAGGCATAAGGATATGCCATGCAGCGCCACAGATCAGCTTAAACAGATGAATTGTGCCAATTTTCCTGGCCGAGGCATCCCCATTCATCAGGATGCCGGCTTATTCCGGATGCTGTGGCATATCGGTATTTAGCGCAGCTCAGTATCAGGCCCCTGCATTTGGTATCGCTCATCCGAAAGGCTGTGAATAAATACATCCACGTCAGGCAAGCCGCAGTCGTACGAACACACAGGCCTTTCTGTGTCTGACTTGAGGTAAGCGATCATGGCTAATAACCAAGACAAGGGCGCCAACCAGGGCAATGCCAGTGCAGGCGCCGGGAACAACACGGCGGGTACCGGCCAGCAGGGTGGTCAAGGCTCGGGCGGTGGCATGCCCAACCACCCGCAACAAGGTCAGAACCAGCCGGGGCAGAAGCCCGAGGACAAAATGAACAAAGACTGGGGCCGCGATACCGGAAGCAAGGGCGGTCGGCAGGAAGACAGCATGACTGACAAGGAGAACCCGGCGGATAAAGACCGCATGGGTCAGCAATCGCAACGCGATAACCCGCAGGGCGAACAGGACCGCTGATCATTGCTGATGCGCACCAGGGTGGGCAAGCCATCCTGGTGCAAGCGGGCCGCATGGCGGCTTCAGATTGAGCGCTGATTGACGCGTGCAGATAGCTGTTCGGCGGTTTCCTTGCGCTCTGAATAGCGATCCACCAGGTAATCCTGACGATCACGCAGCAGCACGGTGAATTTCACCAGTTCCTCCATCACATCAACAACGCGGTCATAGTACGGCGAAGGCTTCATCCGGCCGGCATCATCGAATTCAAGGTAAGCCTTGGGTACCGAGGACTGGTTCGGCACCGTGAACATCCTCATCCAGCGGCCAAGCACACGCAACTGGTTGACCACGTTGAACGACTGCGAGCCGCCACACACCTGCATCACCGCCAGGGTCTTGCCTTGGGTGGGGCGCACGGCGCCCAGCGCCAGGGGAACCCAGTCGATCTGCGCCTTGAACACTGCAGACATCGCCCCATGGCGCTCTGGCGAGCACCAGACCTGGCCTTCCGACCATTGCACAAGTTCACGCAATTCCTGCACCTTGGGGTGCTCAACCGGCGCATCGTCAGGCAGCGGCAGGCCCGAAGGGTCGAAGGTTCGTGCTTCGGCGCCGAAGTGTTCCAGCAGACGCGCGGCTTCCTCCACCAGCAAGCGGCTGAAAGAGCGTTCGCGGGTAGACCCATACAACAGCAGGATGCGTGGTTTGTGCTCGCTTGCCACGGTTGCCGTTGGGGGCAGCTCGAACAATGCGAGGTCGAGGTTAGGGAGATGCTCGGACATTTTTGACTCCTGCTTATTGCGTGCCGATGCGATCCAGCTCGTGCTTGAGCTGATCACGGTCGAGGCGATCGAAGGGAAGGGCGAAGAAAGCGCGGCAGCGCGATGCGATGTGGGCCAGCGTGGCGTGGAAAGCCGCGTCGACTTGCGCCTCGTCACCCACGACATCGGACGGGTCCTGCAACCCCCAATGCGATTTCAGCGCGGGGCCGAAATAGACCGGGCAGGCTTCGCCGGCGGCCTTGTCGCAGACCGTAATAACGACGTCCGGCGGGCTGTTTTCGAATGCGTCGTTGCCCTTGCTGCTCAGGCCAGCAGCCGAAATACCGGCCTGCTCCAGCGTGCTCAGGCTACGGGGCAAAACCTGCCCCTTGGGGACGCTCCCGGAGCTGACTGCCTCGAAACCGGCAGGGGCCAAGTGGTTGAAAAGTGCTTCGCACAGGATGCTTCGGCAACTGTTGGCCGTGCACATGAACAGGACTCGCATGGAGGGCTCCTCCGCCTTGTGGCGGACGTCAGAGGCGCCGGCGCTTGGGCCAGAGCCGAAAGGGTGATTCAGCAGCAGGCGGCATCGCGCACGGGGCGGTCGTCCATGCACGTGAGCCGACGTGTGTTGTCGGCCAGCCAGTGCGAATTGGCCTGCAAGGTGACCTGCAGCATCTCGTGAACCCAGGCCGGTAGCGCCGGGTTAAGGCGGTAATACACCCACTGACCCTGGCGCCGGTCCAGCAACATGCCATTGCTGCGCAGTTGCGCCAGATGGCGACTGATCTTCGGCTGGCTTTCGCCCAGCGCGCACATCAGCTCGCAAACACAGAGTTCTCCCAGGCTGGCGATGAGCAGGGTGGCGCGAGCGCGGGTTTCGTCAGAGAGGCTCTTGAAGACATCGGGCGGGGTAATCATGGCTGTACCAGGACATATGGATAATCGAATATACGCATTACCATATGTTCAGGGCAAGCCTCATGATACGCGCGTGCTGCCTGGATCGACAGCTATCGTTCACCGAGGGCTGCAATGGGCGGATAGCGAAGCGTGTACAGCCCGTTCAAGGTGGGTGCCTTGTCATGAGCGTGGCTAAAGGTTCTGTGAAATCAATTCAGTTCCATCGCCCAGTACCCCAACTTAAACTACGGGCCAATTATAGAACATATGGATATTTGAGTGGGCGCCCCGCCATGACCAGTAACGACTTCAATTTTTTCATCAAGAGCATCCGCTTTGACGAGCATTATCAACCCTCCGAAAAGACGCGCCTCACTACCAACTTCGCCAACCTGGCGAGGGGTGTGAGCCGGCAAGAGAACTTGCGCAGCACCTTGCAGATGATCGATAACCGCTTCAATGCATTGGCGCATTGGGATAACCCCAAGGGCGACCGTTACACTGTTGAGCTTGATATTATTTCTGTCGAGATGGGTATTGAGGCTGAAGGCGGCAATCAGGCGCTACCCCTGATTGAAATGTTGAAAACAAGCATTATTGACCGACCCACCGGCGAGCGCTTTGCGGGCATGGTGGGGAATAACTTTTCTTCCTACGTGCGGGATTACGATTTTAGTGTGCTGTTGCGTGAGCATAATGCAAACCAGGCTGTATTCAGTACGCCAGACCATTTTGGTGAGCTGCATGGCAAGCTGTTCAAGTGCTTCATCAATTCAAGCACGTACAAGGCGCACTTCGACAAGCCGCCCGTCATCTGTCTGAGTGTTTCGAGCAGCAAGACCTACTCTCGAACGGATAATCACCACCCTGTGTTGGGCTTTGAATACCAGCAGGATGCGTATTCCTTGACGGATACGTATTTCGAGAAGATGGGATTGCACGTGCGTTACTTTATGCCGCCCAACAGTGTGGCGCCGTTGGCGTTCTATTTTTCCGGCGATTTGCTCAGTGATTACACCCACCTGGAGCTGATCAGTACCATCAGTACCATGGACACGTTCCAGAAGATCTATCGACCTGAAATCTACAACGCCAACTCTGCCGCCGGGAAATGCTACCAACCCAGCCTGCAGCATCAGGATTACTCCCTGACGCGCATCGTGTATGACCGAGAAGAACGAAGCCGGCTGGCCATTGAGCAGGGGCGCTTTGTCGAGGAGCACTTTATCAAACCGCACCACGCGCTACTTGAGCAGTGGTCCAACCACTACGTCTGCTGATCCACTGAATAGATAAGGTCTTCCTTCGTGAACAAATTGTTACCCACTTCGACTGCCGGCAGTTTGCCCAAACCCGCCTGGCTCGCACAACCCGAAACGCTCTGGTCACCCTGGAAACTGCAAGATGAGGCATTGATCGAAGGCAAGCAGGATGCCCTGCGCTTGTCATTGCAGGAACAGCAAGACGCCGGCATTGATATCGTCAGTGATGGTGAACAAACGCGCCAACACTTTGTGACGACTTTTATCGAGCACCTGAGCGGTGTTGACTTCGAGAAACGCGAGACCGTCAGGATCCGTGATCGCTATGATGCAAGCGTACCCACCGTAGTAGGCGCTGTTGCTCGGCAAAAGCCGGTATTTGTCGACGATGCCAGGTTCTTGCGTCAGCAGACCCGCCAGCCCATAAAATGGGCGCTGCCAGGCCCCATGACGATGATCGATACGCTGTATGACAGCCATTACAAAAGCCGCGAAAAACTGGCCTGGGAATTTGCCAGGATCCTCAATCAGGAAGCCCGGGAGCTGGAGGCTGCCGGGGTTGACATCATTCAGTTTGATGAGCCCGCCTTCAATGTGTTTTTTGACGAGGTCAATGACTGGGGGGTTGCCACCCTGGAGCGGGCCATCGAAGGCCTCAAGTGTGAAACTGCCGTGCATATCTGCTATGGCTATGGCATCAAAGCCAACACCGACTGGAAAAAAACCTTGGGGTCAGAGTGGCGGCAATATGAAGAGGCCTTCCCCAAACTGCAAAAGTCCACTATCGATATCATCTCGTTGGAATGCCATAACGCTCATGTGCCCATGGAGCTGCTTGAGTTGATTCGCGGTAAAAAGGTGATGGTAGGCGCAATTGATGTGGCGACCCACACTATTGAAACACCCGAGGAGGTTGCCGATACCTTACGCAAGGCACTGCAATTTGTAGAGGCTGACAAGCTCTACCCTTGCACCAACTGTGGCATGGCTCCCTTGCCGCGTCGGGTGGCCAGCGGCAAGCTCAGGGCTTTGAGTGCCGGTGCAGAAATGGTTCGCAGCGAGCTCTCGGGCAATGACCATCGGGCATCATGGTGACCCGATCACTCGCGTTGTGTGCTGCTCATGATTGACTTGAGACACTTGCGCACACTCCATGCCTTGCGTGAAACGGACAGCCTGCCCGAGGCGGCCGAACGCCTGCACCTGACCCAGTCGGCGCTGTCGCACCAGTTCCGTGAGCTGGAAAGCCGCGTTGGCATGCCTGTGTTTGTGCGCAAATCCAAGCCGGTGCGCTTCACTACTGCGGGTCTCAAGCTGCTGCAGCTGGCCGACCAGGTGCTGCCGCTGATCCGCACAACGGAGCGCAACCTGAGCAAGCTGGCAGGCGGCACGGCCGACCGGCTGCACATCGCGATCGAGTGCCACAGCTGCTATCAATGGCTGATGCCCTCACTGGACGAGTTTCGCTGCGCCTGGCCGGAAGTTGAACTGGACCTGGCGTCGGGGTTGTCGTTCGCCCCACTGCCGGCCCTGCAGCGTGGTGACCTCGACCTTGTGGTGACCTCCGACCCGATGACCCTGCCGGGTATCACGTACGTGCCGTTATTCGGGTACGAGGCAATGCTGGCCATCGACAAGCACCATCCGCTGCGCGATAAGCCCTACCTGGAGCCTGCCGACATCGCCAGCCAGACCTTGATCACGTACCCGATCGAACGAAACCGCCTAGACATCTTCACCCGTTTCTTCGACCCCGCCGACATCGAACCTGCGCGGATACGTACGGCAGAAATGACTGTGATGATGATGCAGCTGGTGGCCAGCGGCCGTGGTGTTTGCTGCCTGCCGAACTGGGCGGTGCATGAGTACACCTCCCGCGGTTACGTGTTGGCCAAGCGCCTCGGCGAAGCAGGGTTGCAGGCCACCCTGTTCGCAGCGGTACGCAGCGACATGCTCGAAGTGCCCTACATGCGTGATTTCCTGCTCACGGCGAAAGACATTTCGTTTGCGACGCTGGAAGGCGTCAATGCGGTGTCAGGGCGAGCGGCGTGGGCGTCGGGCGCCTGACAGGGCGTCAGAAACCTTCCAGGACGATTTTGCCGCGTGCTTTTCCACTCTCGATCATGGCGTGGGCGCGCTTGAGGTGCTCGGCATTGATCGTACCGTAGTGCTCGCCGAGGGTGGTTTTAAGCACGCCATCATCGACCAGCTGCGAAACGCGATCGAGCAGTTGATGCTGTTTGATCATGTCTTCGGTCTTGTACAGCGAACGCGTGAACATGAGCTCCCAGTGCACTGACAGTGACTTGCGCTTGAGCGGCATGACATCCAGTTGAGCCGGGTCGTCGATCAACGCGAGCTTGCCTTGTGGGCGAAGCACCTCCACCAGTTGCGGGAGGTAAGTGTCAGTGTGGGTCAGGCTGATGACGTAATCGACCGGGCCCAGCTTGAGTGCTTCCAGCTGGGGCGCAAGCGATTCGCGGTGGTCGATCACGTGATGGGCTCCCGCTTCCTGAACCCAGGCCTGAGTCTCGGGCCTGGAGGCGGTGCCAATCACCGTGAGCTGTGTGAGCTTGCGGGCAAGTTGAACCAGAATCGAACCAACCCCGCCGGCAGCACCGATCACCAGAAGGCTCTGGTTCTTGCCACCGTTTTCTTCAACGCCCAGGCGGTCGAACAGCAGTTCCCAGGCGGTAATGGAGGTCAGCGGCAAAGCGGCGGCGCTTGCGTTGTCCAGGCTGCGAGGCTTGTGCCCGACAATGCGTTCGTCCACCACATGCAGTTCGCTGTAGCTGCCAGGACGGTCAATGGCACCGGCGTAGAAAACCTCATCGCCCGGTTGGAACAACGTGACCTGCGGGCCTACCTCGCGGACCACGCCAACTGCGTCCCAACCGAGCACTTGTGGTTGCTCGCCACCACGGCTTGCACGGATCTTGGTATCAACCGGGTTGACGGCAATTGCCCTGACTTCGACCAGCAGATCACGGGCACCTGGCTGTGGCGTGGGCAGTTGCGCGTCATACAGCGATTGTGGGTCCTGGATCGGCAAACCGGGCTGGGTGTAAACGACTGCCTTCATTGGCGCTGCCTCTTGGGGATGCGAAAAGTGGGTTCAGACTATCCGTTTCGATTCACACAAAAAACCGCCTGAATGGAGTAAGACTTTCTCGCTTGCAATGAAAATGGTGCGCAGCACCCGAGACGGGGGTTGGCCGCTGCTCTCCATCCTCGAGCACGTCTGCTTCAATTGCCGATCCCCGCGTTCTTCACCCTGTGCTGCAAAGGGCGCATCCAGACTAAACCTTCGCCCGTGCCGTCAGTCAGTTCCAGTAAGGGGTCCGTCCACTGAGACCTTGGGAGGTGGCTGATGAAACTGCTGTGCTTGTTGCAGGGTTGCCAGTGGCACTGCGTGCCGAACCATGAACCGGGCGAGCTCCAATGCCAGTGTTGCCGGCGCTGCGGCGCCGTGCGCCATCGGCGGGCCATCACACTGTCAAAGGCATAGGAGGTCGACATGGCGCGGGCCATCTGGAAAGGTGCAATCAGTTTCGGGCTGGTGCATATCCCCGTTTCGCTCAACGTTGCGGTGAGCTCCGAGCGGGTGGATTTTGACTGGCTCGACAAGCGCAGCATGGAGCCTGTGGGCTACAAACGGGTGAACAAGGTCACCGGCAAGGAAATCGACAAGGACAACATCGTAAAGGGCGTGGAGTACGAGAAGGGCCGCTACGTGGTGATCAGTGAGCAAGAGATCCGCGACGCCCGACCGGAAGCGACCCAGACCATCGATATATTCTCGTTCGTGCAGGCGGGCGAAATTCCGCTGCAGCACTTCGACACCCCCTATTACCTGAGCCCCGACCGCCGCGGCGGCAAAGTCTATGCACTGCTGCGCGACACGCTGGAGAGCACCGGCAAGGTTGCACTGGCCACCGTCGTGCTGCATACGCGCCAGCACCTGGCGCTGCTGCGGCCACTGGAAGATGCCTTGGTGCTGATTACCCTGCGCTGGCCCGAGGAAGTACGCGGGGTGGAAACCCTTGAGCTGGACAAGAGTGTGACCGACGCCAAGGTCGACAAGCGCGAACTGAGCATGGCCAAACGCCTGGTCGAGGACATGAGTGGGTCATGGGCGCCGGATGAGTACCATGATGCGTTTCGACAGACCATTCTCGACCTGGTGGAAGAAAAGGCCAGCAAAGGCAAGATCGAGACGGTGGATAAAGGGGAGGGCAAGGGCGTGGAAAAAGGCGCGGATATCCTCGACCTCACCGAACTGCTCAAACGCAGCCTCGGCGGCAAGCCAAAGGGCGGCAAGCCTGCCGCCAAACGGCCCCGCAAGGCTTCATGAAGGTGGATCCCCCTGGCATCCGACAAAGGAGCTCAACGCAGTCCTATTGCCCGATCCAGTGACAACGCACCGGCTCCTCGTGCGATCAACAGTAGCAACAAGGCTGCCCACGTGAGATGTGTCGGCCAGGCGTCCGGGTAGACGAACACTTCGATCACCGTGGTCATGCCCAGCAGGGCCAGGGCCGACAGCCGGGTGAACAGGCCAAGCACCAGCAACAACGGGAACAGGTGTTCCGCATAGGTTGCCAAGTGGGCCGCCAGCCACGGTGACACCAGCGGCAGGGCATATTCGCTCTGGAACAGGTCATAGGTACTGGGTGTGATGCTGAGAAACCCTTCGACCTTGGTGCGGCCGGACAAAAAGAAGGTCGAGGCGATGGCCATGCGCGCCACCAGGCACAGCACGTTGTCGCTGAGCAGTTGCTGTGCACGGTCGGTGAGGTGGTTCCAGCGTTGGCGCAGGCTCTTGTCGGGGCGGGTGACGTGGATGGTGTCCATGGTGCTTCCTTCAGGCGAATGCAAGTGGACGAAAGGCCTGGGCTGCCAGCAGCCGGCCGAGCAGGTCGGTGAAGTCCAGGTCGGGTTGACTCGCTTGTGCAATCAGTGAGGCCTGCGCCAAAGGCAAACCTTGGGCGCATGCATCGAGAAAGGCGCAGCCGCCGACCTCCAGTGCCTGCAGGGCAACACCTTCGTCGGTGCCGCTTAGTACCGCACCCTCGGCCACCCACGGGTGGTCATTCGGCCATGGCTGGCCTTCGCGGCTGTACCGCCACAGGCTGAAGGCCGGGTGCTGCGCGAACCAGCGCCAGCGCACGCTGCTGCGCGGGGCCAGGTAACTGTTGGCCAGGTCGGCAGCTGTCATGCCGGCCAAGTCTGCAAGTGCAAGGCAGGGCTCCCGGGGGCGCTGAACACCTCGCACCAGGCAAAATCCAGGCGTGCCACGTCGGCCAGGTACGGCAGGCCGTGCTGGGCCTGGATCTGTTCAAGAAAGTCGGCGAACGCCGCGCCATAGTGGATCAGCCTTGGGTCGTCGGGGGGCGTGGTTTTCGCATAGGCCGCAGCGGCATCCTGCATCCAGGCCGGGCCTGTCAGCGCTTCGACACTGGGGAAGTTTGCACGCAGGGCATCGGTGCAACCTGCTAGCACAGTATTGCGATACACCGCGAATGCAGCATGCTGGGTCAGCGCGGCCAATTGCGGGGCCGGGCGGTGATACAGCGCTTCGACGAAGGCGGCCTGAAACTGGCCAAGGGAAAGCGTCATGGGCGTACTCCTGCCTGATCGAGCAGTGCCTGAGCGGTACCGCGTTCGGCCAGCAACTCGGTGAACGCCGGCAGGTTGCCGTCACGCTCGATCAACGTCGGGCGCGGGCCGATGCGCGTGATCAACTGCTGGTACAAGGCCCAGACCGGTGCGGCGATGGCGGCGTCATGGGAGTCGATCAGCAGGCTGGCCCGGGCGTCGTGGCTGTGGCCAGCCAGGTGTATTTCAGTGATGGCCTGGGCCGGGAACCTCGCCAGGTAGGCTGAAGCGTCGAACCCGAGGTTGTGGGCGCTGACGTGCACGTTGTTGACGTCCAGCAACAGGCCACAGCCCGTGCGCCGCGTCAGTTCGGCCAGAAAGTCGATTTCGTCCCAGTCGTGCCCTTCCATGGGCAGGTAGTGGCTGGGGTTTTCCAGCGAGATGCTGCGCCCCAGCGCATCTTGTGTGCGCTGTACATTGTCGCTGATACGGACCAAGGCCTCGTCGCTGCGGGGGAAGGGCAGCAGGTCGGGGAGGTATTGCCCGTTCCAGCTTGACCATGCCAGGTGCTCCGAGACCAGCGCCGGCTGCACCTGGTCGACAAGCGCCCGCAGGCGGCGCAGGTGTGTGTCATCCGGCGCGGCGTCCGCCGCGAGCGACAGCGCAACACCGTGCAGCGACAGCGGATGGTGTTCGGCTATGCGCTGTAGCCAGGCCATGCGTGGGCCGCCGAGCATGTAATTTTCCGGGTGTACTTCGAACCACAGCCCATGGGCCCGGCACGCCCAGGCCTCGGCATAGTGGTCAGCCTTCAGCCCAAGCCCGGCACCTGAAAGGTAAGTCCCGTTCATGATCGGCGGCCTGTGCTCAGGACTTGAGCGGGGTCAGTGAGCCCATGCCGTTGGGCGTCTTGATGGAGGTGCAGGTACCTGCGGGAACGTTCTTCCAGTGCATGCCGTCGTAGTCCATCTTGGCACTGCCAGCGCAGCTGGTGCCGGCGCCGGCCTTGCAGTCGTTCTTGCCAGCCATGGCGACGCCGTAGCATTTTTCCATGGCGGCACCGGTGGTGGCTGGTTTGGTCGCATCGGCAGCCTGGGAAATACCGGCCAGCGAAGCCAGGGCGAGCGCGGCAGTGGCGAGGGCGAGGGTTTTCATGATGTATCTCCGGGAAGTGGGGCCGTGGTGGTTTACCGGCGGCTCATGGAGTAGTTCGCAGCCTGGGTTGAACGGGTTACAGCAGCGGCAAAATTTTTTTCCGGCGGTGCGTCAGTCGCCTACCGTATGAAGGCGACACGGGTTGAATGGAAAACTTTCACGCTCGATGTAACCGGGGAGGCTGATGGCACGAACTAATACTCAGCAGGCGCTCAGCGCGCGCGAGGCCCAGTTGCAGGCTTTGCTGCTACAGGGGCTGGCGGGGGACGCGGCGGCCTATCGGGCGTTCCTGGCGGCGCTGGCGACGCATGTGCGTGGCTTTCTGCTGCGGCGGCTGTGGCAACGCCCCGCTGATGTCGAAGATTTGCTGCAAGAGGTGTTGCTGGCGGTGCACAACGCCCGCCATACCTACGAGGCACAGCAACCGTTGACCGCCTGGGTGCAGGCCATTGCCCGCTACAAGCTGGCGGACCACTATCGCAGCTACGCTCGCCACGGTGCGTTGCACGAGGAGCTGAACGATGAAAGTGATCTGTTCGCGCCCGGCGAGGAGGAAGTGGCCCAGGCGACACGTGACCTGGGCAAGCTCCTGGAGCGATTGCCAGCGCGCCAGCGGCTGCCCATCGTCCATGTCAAACTGGAGGGGATGTCGGTGGAAGAGACCGCGCGCATGACCGGTCTTTCCAGTTCGGCGGTGAAAGTGGGCATCCACCGGGGCCTCAAGGCACTGGCCAAACTGATTGGAGGCAAGGGCAAAAATGAAGACTGATGACTTGATTGCCCTGCTGGCGGCCGGGGAAGGGCCGGTGAGCCGTCACGCACCGGCGCGGCGCTTGGTGCTGGCACTGGTGGGCGGCGGATTGGGCGCGGTACTGCTGACGGTGGCCATTTTCGGCGTGCGCGGGGACCTGGCGCAGGTGGCGCACACCCCGCTGTTCTGGGCCAAGCTGGCCTTGCCCGGCAGCCTGGCGCTGCTGGCACTGTTGCTGACTCAGCGGCTGGTCAGGCCGGGGGTGAACGGGGGGCGGCTGTGGGGCCTGATGGGGCTGCCGCTGCTGCTGGTCTGGCTGGGTGCGGCGGTGAGCCTGCTGGGCGCGCCGGTGGATGCCCGGGCGGACCTGCTGCTCGGGCGCACCTGGCGCACCTGCCCGCTGAACATTACCTTGCTTTCGGTACCCACCTTGATCACCGTGTTCTGGGCAATGCGCGGCCTGGCACCCACCCGCCTGCGACTGGCGGGTGCTGCAGGAGGCTTGCTTGCGGGTGCCACCGCAACGTTGGCTTATTGCCTGCATTGCCCGGAGATGGCTGTGCCGTTCTGGGGGCTCTGGTACGTACTGGGTTTGCTGGTGCCGACGGCCTTGGGGGCGGCGCTAGGGCCACGTTTTCTGCGCTGGTGATACCGGTTTTTCTACGCTGGGCCTGCTGGGGTACCGCGTACAGACGTGCTTGCGCCATGGTGGTTTCTCAGTCAGCCTTGACTGGTTTGAGTTCAGCGATGGCATAGCTGCCCGCGGACCCCAGTTCGAGCGCACTCAGTGCTGGCATGTCGAGGATCTCCACCAGCCGCCCCCGCAGGTTGACGATACCCAGCCCGCGCAAGTGAGCGACCGAGCGGCATATGAGTACGAGGCCCGCAAGGGCCTTGTTTCAGGCGCGCAGGTCAAGTTCATGGAGGATTTCGCTGACATCGCCGCCCAGGTAGCGGGCGGTGAACCCCAGCGCCTTGGTCAGCCGGTGCATGGCGTAATTGCTAGGCAGGTCCCTGGACACCATGCACTGGTAACCATTGCGCCGAGCCGCTGCTATCAGGTGCTGCAGCAACAGCTTGGCCAGCCCTTTGCGCTGCCATTGCTCGCCAACAGCGACGGCGCATTCGCAATTGTGGCTACCCGGGATCGCCGCATAGCGGCTTACGCCAAGCTGATGCAGCTGGCCGTTTTCATGGGCCAGCGCGACATACGCCATGCGCTGGTGGCTGTCGATCGGCATCAACTGCGTATCCAGGCTGGGCAAGCCACCGCTGAGCCCGGCGATAAAGCGAAAGCGCCGGGCCTCGTAGGTAATTGTGCTCACAAAGCGTCTGTCCCGTTCATGATCGTCAGCGCGCAATGGGCGAATCAGCACAGCTGTGCCGTCAGCAAGGGTGTCTATCCAGTACTCGCTATTGCCTGGGTCTTGGAACAGCTGCTTGTTCATGGGGCCTCCAGAGGGCGTGATCAACGTGGCTGTACTGGTTGTACCGTGAGGCGTCGGTCCGGTTCTGACATTGATCAAGTTGGTGGGCGGCTGATGACTTTCTGATCTGCAACAAACCCGACATCGACCCACACTCGGCGGCCTTGCGCAGGCACATGCCAGCGGCGCGGCGGTGCATATCCGTGGGCTGTTCGAACCGCGCGCAGAGCATGTGTTACGCGAGGCAAGGCTGAATGAAGCCGAGGCACAGCGCCAATTTGAGCACTATCGTGAGTAGCTCGAGGGGTTGGCAGCACGGCACCGGGCCAGCGGTACGTGTCTGACTGTGCGCTAGCACCGCACCGGAGTTTTTCAAGGACCTGCAAGCAAGGGCAAGGCTCAACGGCTGGGCAAAAAGGCCCGGGGAGGGGCGACCGCAGCCGATGGGCGGCAGTGTCAGAGGCACCTCGGCCTGCTGCCGGGGGCCACTGCCGCGGCATTGCCTCAGGCCAGCGAAAGCTGGTGAATCAGCTGGCTTGGGTCATCCGGATCTCTGGCGCTGGTAAACCCCGCTGCCTGAGCCAGCTCGCGCATTGCCACATTGGCCGCAGCGTCCATGGAATACATGTGTCGCAGGCCCTGGGCGCGTGCGTGATCGATCAGGTGCTGGAGCAGCAATGTGCCCAAACCGTGGCGCTGCCAGCTATCGAGCACGGTGACAGCACACTCGCAATCTTCACCACCGGGGCTGGTGGCATAACGGGCAATACCGACTTCCTGCAGTTCGCCGTCGACATGGGCGAGGGCGACATAGGCCATGTGCTGGTCCTGGTCAACGACCATCAATTGATCCAGCATGGCTTCGCCAGGCTCCTTGAGCTGGCACAGGAAGCGGAAGTGGCGCGACTGTGGCGACAGGCGTTCAATGAAGTTCCTTTCGCGCTGACGGTCTTTGGGCTGCAAAGGCCTGATCAGCACATGGGTGCCGTTGTCGAGCGCTTCGATCCAGTGTTCGCCGGCCGTTGCAGGAAATGACGCTGCGGCGTAGGGGCGGGGTGTTTCGGCGGATGCCATGGCAAGCCTCCTTACGTGATGGGGTGTACACAGGAGGTTCAGTTTCGACGCGTCGCCTTGTGCGCGCTTGACAGTTGTCAATTACCGGGCTGGTAGGGTCACGCTTCGCTACTTGATCTTCCCGGACTTCTGCATTTCCAGAAAGGCCGGTAATGGTCATCGCGTCGGTTCTACGCTTGAACAGCACCGGGTGATTGATAAAGGTCAGTCGGTGGCCGCTCTTGTCGCGCTGGCTTCTGTCTCCAACGATCAGCACGCGCCCTGCGACCAAGGTCGAAGCCCTGACTTCAGATTCCCTTCAGATTGACCACTGATACTCACCCCATCAAGCCCAAACGGGGGGAGTTTCATGACCCAGTCTCAGTGGAGCAGCCTGCTCCCACTGCCTATCGGCAGCCACGTCGACCATCACGCCCACTTGTCGCTTCATCTGCACAAGGACCCTGGCCGCGATGAGCTGGAGCACTTCATTCATCAGTGTTTTGCCAACGTGCACCACGCTGATGTGCACCATTACCTGCCCGAACTGCTGGCGCTGCACGACAGTCATGGCCGGCTGATTGCCGCCGCAGGCTTGCGCCCGGCCAGCAGCGGGCCGCTGTTCCTCGAACATTATCTGGATGAGCCGCTGGAAGCCGCAGTTTCGCGGGTAGCGGGCTGCCCCCTTGAGCGTGAGTGCATGGTCGAAGTGGGCAACCTGGCCTCGCTCAGTGCCGGTAGCGCGCGAATCATGATCATAGCGGTGACCTGGCTACTGGCTACACGGGGCCTGAAGTGGGTGGCGTTCACCGGCGCGACGACACTGATCAACAGTTTCCAGCGCCTGGGGTTGGTGCCGTCGGTGCTGGCGTCGGCCGACCCGGCCCGGCTGAATGGGAAGTTGCACCACTGGGGTACCTATTACGCTCAACACCCACAAGTCTATGCCGGCAGCATCGGCCATGGCTTCGATGCGTTGAGCAAGGCTGGGGTGTTCCAGCGCCTGGGGTTGCCAACCGCCTTCCAGGAGACTGGCCATGCCGCATGAACTGGAGCGCTTTCATCAACTGCTGGTCACGTTTGCCCGCGATCACGGTGACGCCGTGGCCGTGCAAGGGGCGACCGAGCGCTTCACCTACAGGCAGTTGCTGGCCGAAGTGGGGTTGCGCATTCACAGCTTGCGCACGTGTTCGCCAGGCCCGCTGGTACTGGCCCTGGATAATGGCCCGCAGTTGCTGTTCTGGGATTTGGCGGCGCTGTTCGCCGAACGCCCCTGTGTAATCGTGCCGTCGTTCTTCAGTAGTGCCCAGTTCAGCCATTGCATCGAGCAGAGTGGTGCCAGCCATGTGCTGTGCGACCCGCAATGGCATGGGACGCTCGGCGAGCTGGGGTTCGCTCAGCAGGACGTGTTCTGGGTTCGCGAGGCTCAGCCTGCTGCCGCGCTGCCTGCCGATACCGCCAAGATCACCTACACCTCTGGCAGCACGGGCAAGCCCAAAGGCGTGTGCCTGTCTGTAGAGGCTCTGTTGCGTGTCGCCCGGGAACTGGAGGTGGCCAGCCGGCCCAGTGAACCTCAGCGTTACCTGGCGGTGCTGCCGCTGGGTGTGCTGTTGGAAAACCTGGGTGTCTACGCCGCCTTGATGGCCGGGGCAAGTGTGTTGCTGTACCCCCAGGCGCAACTGGGCATGGGCGGTGCAAGCCAGGTCGATTTCAAGCGCTTGCTGGGGGCCATCGCCCTGAGCGGTGCGCAGAGCCTGATTCTGGTGCCGCAGCTGTTGATGGGGCTGATCACTGCTATCGAGCGCGGGCTGATGCGGGTGGGGGCGCTACGGTTCGTTGCGGTTGGCGGTGCCCGTGTGGCGCCCAGCTTGCTGGCCCGCGCTGAAGCGATCGGCCTGCCGGTGTTCGAGGGCTATGGTTTGTCCGAGTGTGCTTCGGTGGTGGCCTTGAACCGGCCGGGCGCAACCCGCCGCGGCAGTGTCGGCAAACCGCTGCCCCATGTGCAGGTGCGTATCGCCGAGGACGGGGAGGTACTGGTGGCGGGCTCGGTGCTGCTCGGCTATCTGGAGGAACCACCCGTCTGCGATAGCTGGTGGGCCACCGGCGACCTAGGCCATTTCGACGAGGAGGGCTACCTGTACCTCGATGGCCGCAAGAAACACCAGTTCATCACCAGCTTCGGGCGCAACGTCAACCCGGAATGGGTGGAGGCCGAACTGACCCAGAGCGGCGTGATCGCCCAGGCGTTCGTGCATGGCGAGGCCCTGCCAAAGAACCTGGCATTGCTCTGGCCGCTGGACCCCGCTACCCCCGATACCCTCATCGACCAGGCCGTGCAGCAGTGCAATGCCTTGCTGCCGGACTACGCCAGGGTCCATGCCTGGCGTCGCCTGCCGTGCCCCTTGTCCAGTACCGACGACACACTGACCGCCAATGGCCGCCCGCGCCGCGAGGCCATCCTGCGGCGTTACCACTCCCTGTTATCCGACATCCCGTTGTGAGGTCTGCCATGTCCTTTTTCGATACCCTGCAAATGCAAACTACCCAGGAGCGTCAGGCCCTGTTTGCCGTACCGGTCATACGCGATGCGCTGGCTGGGCACGTCAGCCTCGACAGCTATGTGGCCTTCCTGACCCAGGCATACCACCATGTACGCCACACCGTGCCACTGATGATGGCGTGCGGGGCGCGGCTGCCATCGCGTTTGGAATGGCTGCGCGGCGCCGTGTGCGAATACATCGAGGAGGAGTACGGCCACGAGCAGTGGATCCTCAACGACATCAATGCCTGTGGTGCCGATTGGGAGGCGGTGCGTGACGGTCGCCCGGCGCTGCCGATCGAGCTGATGGTCGCCTACCTTTACGACTTGATTGCCCGTGGCAACCCGGTCGGGCTGTTTGGCATGGTCAACGTACTCGAAGGCACCAGCATTGCCCTGGCCACCCAGGCCGCCGGCACAATCCAGAGCACGCTGGCGTTGCCCGACAGGGCCTTCAGCTACCTCAGCTCCCATGGCGCGCTGGACCAGGACCACATGGTCACCTACCGGCAGCTGATGGACCGCCTTGATGATGCTGACGACCAGCGGGCTGTGATTCATGCGGCCAAGGTGGTTTACCGCCTGTACACCGACATGTTCCACGGGCTGCCGCGTGCGGGCCTGCAAGAGGTGCGTCATGCGCTTGCCTGAGTGTGTAGTGATACTCACCGGCGCCAGCGGAGGCATCGGCCTGGAGTTGGCCGAGCAGCTGTGTGCAGCCGGTGCCCGGGTACTGGCGGTGAGCCGGCAGATGGGCAAGCTCGCCAGTTTGATGAACCGTTATCACGACAGGCTGCTGTGGCAATCGGCCGACCTGCGCAGCCATGGCGGGCGTGAGCAGGTGCTCGCCCGTGCCCGGGAGATGGGCGGGGTCAATGTCCTGATCAATGCCGCAGGCGTGAACCGTTTTGCCCTGTTCGACCAGATCGACGAACAGGCGCTGGACGAGTTGCTGGACATCAACCTCAAAGCCGCCTTGCAACTGACGCGTGTGTGCCTGCCGCTGCTGCGCGCACAACCCAGGGCACTGGTGGTCAACGTCGGATCCACCTACGGCTCGATCGGCTACCCCGGCTATGCCACCTACTGCGCCAGCAAGTTTGCCCTGCGCGGCTTCTCTGAGGCGCTGCGCCGCGAGCTGGCGGATACCTCGGTGAATGTCATGTACGCCGCCCCCCGGGCAACCCGCACAGCGATGAACAGCACCGCCGCCACAGCGCTCAACCAGGCGCTGAAGGTCGGCATGGACGACCCGGCAGATGTGGCCCGCGCTGTGCTCAAGGCCGTGCAGTCAGAACGCAGCGAGCTTTATCTGGGGTGGCCAGAAAAGCTTTTTGTACGCATCAACGGCATGTTGCCCGGCGTGGTCGACCGCGCACTGCGCAAGCAATTGCCGGTGATCCGCCGCTACCTTGCTAGCCATTCCAAGGAGTCGATCAAATGAAACGTCTGTTCATCGCTGGCCTGCTGGCGTTTGCACCGTTCACCTGGGCGCTGGACCAGGCCGGCAGCCAACAATTGGCTAACTTGCAGCAGCGCTGGGCGCAGATCCAGTACCAGACGCCTAAAGACAAACGCGCCGAGGCGTTCGAGAAACTGGCAGCCGACGCTTCTACGCTGGTCCACCAGCACCCGGGCTCGGCCGAACCCTTGATCTGGGAGGGCATCATCAACAGCAGTTGGGCGGGAGCCACCGGCGGCCTGGGGGCGCTGGGCAAGGTCAAGTCGGCCAAGGCCAGCCTCGAAGAGGCGATGAAACTCGACCCCAATGCCCTGCAGGGCTCGGCGTATACCAGCCTGGGCACCTTGTACGACCAGGTGCCAGGCTGGCCTATCGGTTTCGGTGACAGCGACAAGGCAGATACCTTGTTGCGCAAGGCGCTGCAAATAAACCCCAATGGTATCGACAGCAATTACTTCTGGGCCGATCATCTGTTCCGGCAAAAACGCTACGCTGAAGCCACCGCTGCCCTGGAAAAAGCACGCCAGGCGCCGCCACGGCCAGGCCGCGAACTGGCCGATCAGGGCCGGCGTGGCGATATCGATGCTTTACTCAAGGCCATCAAGGACAAACAGGACTGAACATGCGGCTGCTGCTGGTTGAGGATGATACCGCCCTGGGCGAGGGGATCTGCGACGGGTTGCGCCAAGAGGGCTACACCCTCGACTGGCTGCGCGATGGCCTGAGCGGGCTGCATGCCCTGCAACATGAAGTGTTCGACCTGGTGATCCTCGACCTCGGGCTGCCGCGGTTGGGCGGCATCGAGCTGCTGCGACGGGTGAGGGCAGGGGGCAACAGCTTGCCGGTACTGATCCTCACCGCGCGCGATGCGACCGAGGACCGTATCTCTGGCCTGGATGCCGGTGCCGACGACTACCTGGTCAAACCTTTCGACCTCAATGAGCTCAAGGCCCGCCTGCGCGCCTTGCTCAGGCGCAGCGCCGGGCGGGCCAAGGTGCTGATCGAGCACGCAGGCGTAAGCCTGGACCCTGCCACCCAGCAGGTGCACTACAACGGCGTGCTTGTGATACTGACGCCCAAAGAGTATCGCCTGCTGCACGAGTTGCTGGCGCAACCGGGCAAGGTGTTCACGCGCGAGCGGTTGACCCAGCTGCTGTATGGCTGGGACGAGGAGCCTGAGAGCAACACGCTGGAGGTGAACATCTATCACCTGCGCAAGAAACTGTTCAACGGCCTGATCCGCACGGTGCGCGGTATCGGTTATCTGGTCGAGGCCAAGCTGTGAGCTCGTTGCGCCAGCGCACATTGTGGCGGGTGATGGCGCTGATGCTGCTCGGCACCGGCTTGTTGGCGTTGTACAACTATCACGACAGCCGCCGCGAGATCAACGAAGTCTACGATGCTCACATGGCTCAGAATGCCCGGCTGTTGCAGGGGGTGATGAACCTGCCGGTGCAGGATGGCAATCGCGAAAAGCTGTATCAGGCATTTAACGAGGCGCTGGGCAAGGCCGGGCGCCACCGTGTGGGCCACCCCTATGAGAGCAAGCTGGCGTTCCAGGTGTGGGGTGAGGGAGCACGGTTGCTGGTGCACACCCCCAGTGCGCCGACGCTCGACGCACCGCCTACGGCGGCGGGCTTCTACGATTTTGCCAGTGGTGGCGAACAGTGGCGCGGCTTTGTATTACCGGTGCCCGAAAAACAGTGGGTAATCTGGGTGGGTGAGCGCGACGATGTGCGTTACGACCTGATCGACCGCATCGTACGCCATACCCTGTTCCCGTTCCTGCTTGGCAGCCTGGGCCTGGCACTGTTGGTCTGGGCGGCCATCGGCTGGGGCTTGCGCCCGTTGCAGAACATGGCCGATGTGATTCGTGGGCGCCATGCCGACTCCCTCGAACCCCTGCAACTGGTGCCGTTGCCGACCGAGCTTGAGCCTATGCAAGCCGCCATCAACCGCCTGCTGGCGCAGATCGATGACCTGCTGCGGCGTGAGCATCGCTTCATTGCCGACGCCGCCCATGAGATGCGCACGCCGCTGGCGATCCTGCGCCTGCATGCGCAGAACGCACAGGCCGCCAGTACCGATGCCGAGCGCCAGAAAGCCCTGGGCTTTCTGATTGGCGGCGTGGACCGGCTGACCCGGGTGGTCAACCAGTTGCTGACCCTCGCCCGGGTCGAGCCGCGCCTTGGTCAGCGCGCCACCACCCGTGTCGACCTGGGCGAAGTGGTCACCGATGTG
This sequence comes from Pseudomonas sp. PvP089, assembly GCF_017875165.1. Lineage (NCBI taxonomy): Bacteria > Pseudomonadati > Pseudomonadota > Gammaproteobacteria > Pseudomonadales > Pseudomonadaceae > Pseudomonas > Pseudomonas sp. PvP089. Next base: position 3,850,356 of record NZ_JAGGME010000001.1, on the reverse strand, counting down.
CTGGCGGATCTCACCCCCTGGATCCTGGATCGCGGCCTGGAGCCCTCGCTGGATCTCAGCGAAGGTGACCATGGCCTGATGATCGATGCCGGAGCGTTGGGCATCGCCTTGCAGAACCTGGTTTCCAATGCGGTGGAGCATTCACCGCCTGGCGGGCGCATCACGGTATCACTCAGGCGCCTGGCCACTCGCTTCGAACTGGTGGTCGAAGATGAAGGCCAGGGCATAGACGACGCGGATCTTGCGCGGGTATTCGAGCGCTTCTATAGCCGCAATAGCCCCAATGGCGCAGGGCTGGGGTTATCCATCGTGGCCACCATCGTCGAGCGGCTGGGGGGGCAGGTGCGCCTGGAAAACAGGGCCACTGGCGGGCTGGCTGCCATCGTGTCGCTTCCCTTGCAGTGAGCTGCTCAAGCCAATCGCTGCACGGCCTCACCTGTTTCAAATAACGTATCGGCACTTCAGACTTCTTTAAGCTTGGGCTGACAACGTGGTGGTGTACGTTGCCCGGTTTGCCTTCAGCGCCGATGGGCAGCGAATACTTCCCTGTCACAAGAGGCCCTGGATATGGCACGCACGTCGAACCCCGCCCGTTACGGGCAACTTTCGATAATCATGCATTGGAGCATGCTCGTTTTATTCATGGGCGTTTATGCCTGTGTCCAATTGCGCGAGGTATTGCCCAAAGGGCACTTTCTCAAGGGCCCCCTGTTAGGCGTGCATGCCTTGATGGGTATTGGCATCTTCACCCTGGTGTGGCTGCGCCTCCTTGGTCGGCTCAGCCCACGGCCTGCAATCGTGCCGACGCCGCCTGCCTGGCAGGGCTTGATGGCCAGCGTGCTGCATATTGCATTGTACGTCCTGATGATCCTTACACCTCTGCTGGCCTGGCTGATGCTCGCGGCCGCTGGCAAGCCGTTGCCCTATTGGGGTGTGGCCATACCTGCACCCGTGGCGGTGGACCCGACGCTGGCCAGGGCGCTCAAGGGGTGGCATGAGTGGCTGGGGAATGCGGGTTACTGGCTGATCGGGCTGCATGCCTGTGCAGGCCTGTTGCATCATTACTGGCTGAAGGACAATACCCTCAAGCGCATGTTGCCGGGGCGGTGAGGCCGCAACGCTGGTTTCAAGGCTGAAGGCGAATGAGCCCTCAGCCTGGTTGTTTTCGTTGCGCGGCTATAAGGTGCCGCTCAGCAGCCAACCGAACACGCCGCAGCCCAGGACAACCAACCCTGCAGGCCACTTCCAGAACATCAGGGCCATCAAGGCGATCAGCGCCCATGCCAAGTCTGCTGGCTTGGCGATGGCGCTCGTCCACACCGGTTGGTACAAGGCAGCCAGCAGAAGCCCGACCACGCCGGCGTTTGCACCGGCAAGCGCTGACTGGCTGCGGGGGCTGCGCCGCAGTGTTTCCCAGAAGGGAACGACACCGATCACCAACAGGAAGGAGGGGGTAAAAATGGCGAGAATGGCAACCGTCGCGCCCACCCAGCCGGAGGGCTGCGCGCTCATGGCTGCACCCAGGAAGGCTGCAAACGTGAAGAGTGGGCCCGGTATGGTCTGCGCCAGGCCATAACCTGCGAGAAAGGTGTCATTTGTGACCCAGCCATTGGCCACTGTGGCCGACTCAAGCAACGGTAGCACCACATGCCCGCCGCCGAATACCAGCGAGCCTGCGCTATAAAACGCGTTGACCATTGCCAGTGCTTGCGAGGGCCAGATGCGAGTCAATAGCGGCAAGCCTACCAACAAGGCAAAGAACAGGACCAGCGCAGCCAGCCCGGCCCTTCGGCTGACTGAAAACGGCAGCTCTTCCCCTGCCGGGGAGCCCGGAGGCTTGAGCAGGATCAAGCCTGTGATGGCCGAGCCTGAGATCACGGCTATCTGCCCGATCGCGTTGGGCCACAGCAACGCGGTACAGGCAGCGAACAGGGCGATGGTTACCCGCGCAACATCGGTGCAAAGGCTACGTGCCATGCCCCACACCGCCTGGGCCACCACGGCGACTGCGACGATTTTCAGGCCGTGCAACAGGCCACTTGGGGCGCCACCTCCCCATGCCCCCAGGCCCTGAGCACACAGCGTCAGCAGGAGGGCCGATGGCAATGTGAACCCTGCCCACGCAGCGACAGCGCCTGCGAAACCCGCCCGTGACAGGCCCAGAGCGATGCCGACCTGGCTGCTGGCGGGGCCGGGAAGCAGTTGGCACACCGCGACCAGCTCGGCATAACTGCGCTCGCTGAGCCATTGGCGGCGCGCTACAAATGCTTCACGAAAGTAACCCAGGTGCGCAATGGGGCCACCGAAAGACGTCAGCCCCAGGCGCAAGAACAGCAGAAACACTGACCAGGCAGAGTCGCTGGGCTTCACGCCGCAGTGGGTGCGTTCTGACAAGGCAGGCTCCTTGGGTGAGTGACGCTGCAGGTTTTGGTGAGGAACAGCCAGCCTCGAGGCTTGTTTTGGGGAGTAGACCCGCGCCGCCCGCGCGGCGCTCGGTTTCACAGGCACTGAAAATCCTGCGACACGCCCCCAGAACCGGTATTCATTTGTGCAAAGTTTGCTGTTCGCCGCCTACGCTGTCCAGAGTCTTGGTCCGCAGGAGGCACCATGAGCAATTTCCCTATCGTTGCTACCGTCCTGTCTATGGTCTTGGGCCTTTCTGTCATACGCCTGCTTCTGGGGGCGCTGACCGTCTTCCGAATCCGGCGCAACGCTGCTCCAGACTGGGTGGCTCTGGTCTGGGCGGTCATGCTCTTCACCACCCAGATGGATTTCTGGTGGGCGGTCAATTCGCTGCCGCAAGTCAGGGCCACCTTCTCGTTCCAGGAGTTTTTGCTCTTGGTGTTGCTGGCACTTGCGCTGTTCGTTTCCTCGGCGCTGATCTTGCCCAGCCGCAGCGAGGACGAACGTGAAGGGCTTCGCGTGTACTTCGAGCAGGATGGCCGCTTCGCGCTGTTATTTCTGTCGGGCTATTACCTGCTTGGGTTCATCGTCAACATTCTGTTGTTCGGCGTTTCGCCCATGGCGCTGTGGGGCGCCGTTGACGTGGTCATGATCATGATGCCGCTGTGTGTGTTTGCAGCCAGCTCGCGCAAGGCCTATGCGCTGCTGACCGTGGCATTCGTGCCTCTCAATATGGCGGACCTGGTGATATCACTGGTGACGTGACCGAGGTCTGGCGCTGCGCATTAAAATCTATGCAGCTGGAAAACAATATCTGTACAAGATGCTATTGTTGTACAGTATTTATGCGTGCTCGAGGTCAGTATGGCGCACCGTGCTCGTTGGGCTTGCCTTTGTCTGCTACTGGCTACCTTTTCGGCGGTGGCGGGCTGGAGGGCGGAGCTGCCTGGGGCGCAACGGCTTGGGAGTGGTGAGTTCACCTGGTTTGGTCTGCGTCTGTATACAGCCCAATTATGGACTTCAGGGCCAGTTCATGACTGGAACCAGCCCTTCGCCCTTGAGCTCCTCTACCACCGTTCGTTGTCCAGGGACACCTTGGTACAGGCCAGCCTCGAGGAAATGCGCCGCCTCAACGGTGGCAGCATAACGCCGCAACAACGTACGGCCTGGACCCGTGGGATTGAAGAGGCATTTGTGGACGTGCGCCCCGGCATGCGCATTACCGGCTTGTACCTGCCGGGGCAGGGCTGCCGCTTTTACGTCGACGATAAATTCAGCCGTGAAATCGCCGACCCGGTCTTTGCCAGGGCGTTTTTTGCCATCTGGCTCGACCCCGGAGCCCGGGATACACAACTGCGCCAGCGCCTGCTTGGGCAGGCTGGCAACGACTGAGGGACATGAACATGTACAAAGTGCTGTTGCTGGTTTCCTGCCTGCTTCTGGGCAGCTGTGGCAATGTTGGTGTCGAGCACTATGCCCAGGAGCAACCGAAACTGGACCTGGCTGCATTCTTCTCGCGACCAGTGCAGGCCTGGGGCATGTTCCAGAAGCGTTCCGGGGAAGTGGTCAAGCGCTTCCACGTGCGTATCGACAGCCGCCGCGAAGGTGAGCGGCTGATCCTCGACGAACATTTTCTCTACAGCGATGGCACTCGCCAGCAGCGTACCTGGACACTGGTGCCAGACGGCCCTGGCCGCTGGCGCGGTACCGCAGGGGACGTGATCGGCGAGGCGCGCGGCGAAGTGGCGGGTAACGCGCTGCGCTGGCGGTACCAGCTGGACTTGCCAGTTGACGGGCGGCATTGGCAGGTAGACCTGGACGACTGGATGTACCTCATGGATGACGACACCCTGATCAACCGTTCAAGCATGAGCAAGCTGGGCGTTGAAATCGGCCAGATCACCCTGTTCTTCCGCCGCCTGCCAGAGGGCACACCATGAACCTGATCGCGCTTACCCAACTGGTCTCGACCGGCGAAGCAAAGGAACTTGAACTGCTGTCGCTGGAAGGTGGCTTCTACCTCCTGCGCGCCTTGACCGACGCCGGCCCCGTGACATTGAGCGATGCCCATGGGCAGCCCGTTCGCGTGCGCTCCACTACTGAGCTGCGGCAGCTGTTGGCCGACCTGCCACCCGTGCCTTGCATGCTGGTACAGCAGGTGGTGCATGATGAGATGTGCGGGCAACGTGACGGCCCCATTGCGCCGCTGCGCGTTCCGGTAACGCTCACCAGCCAGTGGTAGCCTGAACGATGCGCCTGGGCCTTGTGCTGGGTGACCAGCTGTCGTTCGACCTGGCCAGCCTGGCTGCCCTTGACCCCGCCCGCGATGCTGTTCTGATGGCGGAAGTGGAGGGTGAGGCCCGCTACGTGCCGCATCATCCGCTCAAGATCGTGCTCATCTTCAGCGCCATGCGGCACTTTGCCCAGGCCCTGCGTGAACGGGGTTGGCAGGTGCATTATGTCGAGCTCGATGCTAACGGCAACAGCGGCAGCATCGTGGGCGAATTGCAGCGCTGGCAACAGGCACTGGGCGCCACGCACGTTCACCTGACCGAGTGCGGGGAGTGGCGCCTGGAGCAGGCTTTGCGTGATGCCGCATTGCCCCTCGTGTGGCATCGCGACACGCGTTTTCTGTGCTCCCGCGAAGCCTTTGCGCGCTGGGCCCATGAGCGTCGTCAGCTGCGTATGGAGCACTTCTACCGTGGCATGCGCAAGCGAACCGGCCTGCTGATGGAGGCCGACGGCCCTGCAGGTGGGGCCTGGAATTTTGACGGTGACAACCGCAAGCCATTACCTCGCCAGTTGCGTGGGCCGTTCGCTGCGCATTTTGCGCAGGACGGGATCACGGCAGCGGTGGTCGCCCTGGTACGTCGGCGCTTCAGCGACCACTACGGGGACATCGACGGCTTTGACTACCCCGTGACCCATGCCGAGGCACAGCAGCTGTGGCAGCACTTTCTGGATTTTGGCCTGGCGGCTTTCGGCGACTACCAGGATGCAATGGCCGAGGGCGAGCCGTACCTGTTCCATGCGCGCATCAGTGCGGCGCTCAACATTGGGCTTCTGGATGTGCGATGTCTGTGTGAGGAGGTCGACAAGGCCTGGCGCGAGGGGCGGGTGCCGCTTAATGCAGCTGAAGGCTTCATTCGCCAGTTGATCGGCTGGCGCGAGTATGTGCACGGTATCTACTGGCTGCGCATGCCGGAGTATGCCGGGCTCAATCACCTGGGCAACGACCGAGCGTTACCTGAATTCTATTGGACCGGGCGCACCCGCATGCGCTGCATGGAGCAAGCCATCGGGCAGACCCTGCGGTTGGGCTACGCGCACCATATCCAGCGGCTGATGGTGACCGGCAACTTCGCCTTGCTGGCCGGTATCTTACCCACCGCGATTTGCGAGTGGTACCTGGCGGTTTACATGGATGCCTTCGACTGGGTCGAGCTGCCCAACACGCTTGGCATGGTGATGCACGCCGACGGCGGCTACCTGGGGTCCAAGCCGTACTGCGCCAGTGGTCGTTACATTCAGCGCATGTCCGATCATTGCAAGGCTTGCAGTTACAAGGTCGATCATGTCAGTGAGGACGATGCCTGCCCGTTCAATGCCCTGTACTGGCATTTTCTCATCCGCCATCGTCCGCTGCTGTCGACGAACCCGCGTTTGACCCTGGTCTATCGCAGCCTTGATGGTATGACGGCTAGCCGGCGCGACGCCGTGTGGCAGCGTGGCCAGGCGCTGTTGGCGCGGCTCGATGCGCAGCAGCCGCTATGAAAAAGAACCTTTTGCCCAGCAAGGTCTGCGTGGTGTGTGGTCGGCCGTTCAACTGGCGCAAGCGCTGGGCTCGCTGTTGGGAGCAGGTGCGCTATTGCTCCGAGCGATGCCGCAGGTCAGCGCCGCGCCGCGAGGCGCGCGAGCAGCGGCAGGGCCAAGGCCCAGATCGGCATCAGTAGCAGGCCGGTTTGCAGCGCGCCAAATGGCAGGGCGACATCCGCAAATCTTGCACCGCCTACATAGGCCAGTGGGCCACCCAATGCGCCCAGCAGCGCACCGAGCTGCCAGCGCCTGCCGGCCCATGCCAGGCTGTGGCGCATGCCGCTGGCCAGCACCAGCCACAGCAGCGCCAGCCACAGTGGCAGCGGCCAGGCGTCGAAACCGAACACGCCCAGCGCCCCCAGCGCGCTGTCGAGTACACACCCGGCCAAGGAGACGCGCAACAGCGCCTTGACCTCGGCGTTAACGTCCGGGCAGAGGCGCAGGTGCACCACCACACCTGCAATCACCAGCAGCAATAGCCAGGGGCGTTCGGCGCCCAGCACGCAGATCCACCAGCCAGCCTGTAACCAGACGGCATTGGCGACCAGCCAGCGCCCGGGCATCAGGCACCGTCAGGCAAGGGGGCGCGCCGAGCCAGTGGCGCTGCCCACAGCAGGTGCGCAACGCCGATAGTGCGCTCCTCGAAACCGCCCTGGCAGTAACACAGGTAGAACTCCCACAGGCGCTGGAACATGTCGTCGTAGCCCAGGTCCATCAGTGCTGTGCGCGCCTGGCGCAGGTTTTCACGCCAGTGCTGCAGGGTGAGGGCATAGTCCTGGCCGAAATCCTCCATGTGCACCAGGTTGAGTGCGGTGTGGCGGCTGGCGGTGTCCAGCAACACGCTGAGCGAAGGCAGGGCGCCACCTGGGAAAATATAGCGTTGGATGAAGTCGACCGAGCGCCGTGCCTGGGCGTAGCGCTGGTCGCGGATGGTGATCGCCTGCAGCAGCATCAGGCCGTCGGGCTTGAGGAGCGAGGCACACTGGCGGAAATACACAGGCAGGTAACGATGGCCGACTGCCTCGATCATTTCGATCGAAACCAGTTTGTCGAAGGTGCCTTGCAGGTCGCGATAGTCTTCGCGCAGCACCTTCACGCGCGCGTTCAGCCCCAGGGCCTGAACGCGCGCCAGGGTATGGCTGTACTGTGCCTCGGAGATTGTTGTGGTAGTGACCCTGCAGCCGTAACGGGTGGCCGCGTGGATTGCCAGGCTGCCCCAGCCGCTGCCGATTTCCAGCAGGTGATCGTCGGGGTGCAGTTCAAGCTTCTGGCAGATGCGCTCCAGCTTGTGCAACTGGGCTTGCTCCAGTGTTTGCCCAGCATGTTGGAATTGGGCCGCCGAATACATCATGGTGGGGTCCAGCAGCCGCTCGAACAGGGCATTGCCCAAATCGTAATGGGCGAGGATATTGCGCCGGGCGCCGCGTTTGTTGTTGCGGTTGAGCCGGTGCAGAAGCCGCAGGGCAGGGCGGCCGAAACGGGCCAGGCCACCCTCGAGCGCGTCGAGCACCTCAAGGTTGGCGACGAACAGGCGGGTCACCAGCGCCAGGTCGGGGCTTCGCCAATAGCCGTGGATGTAGGCCTCGCCAGCACCGATCGAACCATTGCCGGCGATCAGGCTCCAGGAGGCGTCATCGAGGATCTCCACCTCGGCCTGCAACGGGCTGTCGACATCACCGAAACTCCACTGCTGCCCGTGGCTGAGCAGGCGCAGGTGGCCGTGGCGCAGCTTGCCCAGCTGGGCGAGCACGGCGCTTCGTGCCAGCCCGCCGAGCAAGGGGGCAAGGCCTGCGAACTTGCTAACGCTCAGTGTGGGATTTGACATCTTCAGGGTCCTCGCAAGGTTGGCCGAGCGCCAGGTCATTCTGGCGGGTGGTGTGGTCATGCACGGGGGTGCGTTTGAGTAACAGGCGTAGCGCTTGCCAGTAGATGGCCGAGACAGTGCGCAGGCTCATCCATGGGAAGGTCATGACATACCGGCGTAGCGCGGTTCCATCCAGTGGCTGACGGTGCAGGGCGAGGTCGGCCTCGAACACCTTGCGGCCGTCTTGCCAGTTCTGCATGTGGATGCGTACATGGTCCGCGCTCAGGAAAAAGCGCAGGTGATAGTCCATGTCCAACGGCATGAACGGTGAAACATGGAAGGCCTTGGCCACGGTGAACCGCTTGGCAAGGTCTTCTTGCACCGGCAGGACGTAATGAAAACGCTCACGCCACGGGGTGTTGCGCACCTCCATCAGGATTGCCGTCAGGCAGCCGTCGCGGTCGTGGCAGAAATAGAAGCTCACCGGGTTGAACGACAGCCCCCAGCAACGCAGTTGCGTGAGCAGCCGTACCGGGCCTTCGGGCATATGCCCAGTGGCCTGACACACCAGCAAGCGTGCGGCCTGTGCCAGGGTTTCACCGTGGCGGGTCTGGGCTGGCAGGTAGTCGGTCTCGCGCCAGCACAGCGGCGCGAGGCGCCAGCGCCCAAGCCAGCGTGACAGGCCCATCAACCAGGCTTGTTCGTCCAGGTCCAGGTAGAACATGCCAATCCGGTAGCGGAAAGCATGCAGCCGCGGCGTCAGCCGACGGTGGCTGATCCAGCCCAGGCAAAGGCTGCTGTTCACAATTGCTCTCCGAAATGCGCAGCCACTTTCAGCGCGCTGACCACCCCGTCCTCATGAAAGCCGTTGCCCCAATAGGCACCACAGAAGTAACTGTGCTGCTGGCCCTGTAGTTGTGCCTGGCATGCCTGTGCGGCGGATGCGGCAATGCTGTACTGCGGATGGGCATACTGGAAGCGCGCGATCACCTGCGCCGGGTCTATCAATGCGGTCTGGTTGAGGCTTACGCAGAAGGTGGTCGGTGCCTGGATACCTTGCAGGATGTTCATGTTGTAGGTCAGCGCGGCGGGCGCTTGCTCTGGGCCGCCCAGGCGGTAGTTCCAGCTGGCCCAGGCGCTCTTGCGGCGTGGCAGCAGGCGGGTATCGGTGTGCAGCACCACATCGTTGCTGGCGTAGCCGATGGCGCCGAGTACCGCACGCTCCTGCATGGTTGGGGTTTCCAACAGGGCCAGAGCCTGGTCGCTGTGGCAGGCGAACACCACATTGTCGAAGCGTTCGCTGCCGGCAGCGCTCATCAGCGTCACGCCTCCCTCATCGCGGCTGACCCGGGATACCTTGCAGCTGAGCCGTATGCGTTCAGCAAACGGTCGGCACAGCGGCGCGACATAGCTGCGTGAACCGCCTTCAATTACCCGCCACTGTGGACGTTGGTTGACCGACAGCAAGCCGTGGTTGCGACAGAAGCGCACGAAGAACTCAAGCGGGAAGTACAGCATGTCTGCCCGCGACATCGACCAGATCGCCGACCCCATCGGCACGATGTAGTGGTCGATGAAGCGTTGCCCGTAGCGCTGTGTCTGAAGGTAGGCGCCCAGGGTGGTGTCTGCATCGATGCGCTGGTTGTCCAGGTCGGCCAGCGCCTGGCGGTTGAAGCGCAGAATATCCCGTATCATGCCCCAGAAACTTGGGGAAACCAGGTTACGGCGTTGGGCAAACAGTGTGTTCAGATCGTGACCGTTGTATTCCAGCCCAGTGATCGGGTCGTGCACGGAAAAACTCATCTCGGTCGGCTGCGAGGTGACCTTGAGCCGGTCAAGCAAGCGTATGAAGTTGGGGTAGGTCCAGTCGTTGAACACGATGAAGCCGGTATCTATTGCATGGCGCTGGCCCTTCCAGACCACATCGAGGGTATGCGTGTGCCCTCCGATCCATTGCTCGGCTTCGAAAACCGTTACTTCGTGCTTGCGTGACAGCAGATGGGCGCAGGTCAGCCCCGCGATGCCACTGCCGATGATTGCGATACGCATGGATCATCATTCCTGTTCATGACGGGCGAGGCGTTGGCCGAGTGCCAAGCGCAGGCGCGCGGGTAACGCCCCTGACAGGCGCAATACCAGGGTGAAAAGACCGGGGAAGTTGATTTCCAGAGGCTGCCGGGGCAGGCGCGTGGCGATATGCCGCGCGGCGCGCTGTGCAGTCCACAGCTGCGGCATGGGGAAGTCGTTGCGACGGGTCAGTGGCGTGTCGACGAAGCCAGGGCTGACCAGGGTGACCGCGATCCCCTCGCGAGCCAGGTCGATTCGCTGTGACTCCACCAGGTAGCGCACCGCAGCCTTGGACGCACCGTAGGCGCCGGCGCGGGGCAGGGCCAGCCAGGTCACCGAACTGCCCATTACCACCAGGTGGGGGCGCTGGCCGGTGCGAAGCAAGGGCACGGCCGCCGCCAGGCAGTAGCTGACACCCAGCAGGTTTGTGCGCATTACACGCTCAACCAACGCAGGATCGAAGTGGCCCGGCTCCAGGTATTCGCACGTACCGGCATTGAGAATGGCCATGTCCAGCCCACCCCAGGCTTGCTCGATCCGCTCGGCGATCGCGGCGACCTGCTCCGGGTTGTCAAGATCGCCGATGGCCAGTAATACCTGCCCCGGAAACTGTTCGGCCAGAGGGGCAAGGCGATCGGCATGACGCCCGCCCAAGGCAACCTGGTGGCCTTGCTCCAGCAGGATGTGGGCGAGTGCGGCACCGATACCGCTGCTTGCGCCGGTCAACCAGCAGCGGCTCATGCCAGCCTGCCTTTGAGCCAGCGGATTGCACCACCCATGAGGGGGAGGTGTTCGTAAAGCAGGGCACCGGCGTCGAAATAGTCCTGGTGAAAATGCACGCGGTCGCGCCAATGCAGGCAGCTACACCCCTGCAACGTGATCGGCTGACCCCGGGCCAGGCGTGGGTGGCAAAACTGCAGTGTCCAACGCAGGTAGCCCTGCCCGGGCCTTACCTCGTCGGCGCTGGTGATGGCATAGCGGATATCCCTGGCGTTGGCATACAACTGCTCGAAATAGGCGCGCAGGGCCTGCAGCCCCTGTATGTGATGCAGTGGGTCACGAAAGGTGACATCTTCGCTGTACAGTTCTTCCAGCGTGTCGAGGTTAGCCCCATCGAGGCTGGCGAAGCGCTCGGCGAATTGCTGTAGGTATGCTGACATGCTGGGCTCCAGGCAATCCTGTACAAAATGGGTTTGTTGTACAGGTATAGCTGAAACTCAAGCATTAATCTATACAGCTAGAAAATCTTGTACAGGTTTTTGTCAGCCCTCGGTCTGGCCCAGTTGCCCGCGTAGTTCAGCCACTTCAGCCTCCAGCTCGCGTACCTTTTCTTCGGCGAATATCTGCGCTGTGACGTCACGCTGAATGCCGATGTAGTACGTCAGCTGGTCCGCTTCGTTGTACACGGGCGTGATGGACAACTCATTCCAGAACAGGCTCCCGTCCTTGCGGTAGTTGCGCAGCACCTGGCAGCAGGGGCGGCCTTCACGGATCGCCTCGCGGATGTTTGCCAGTCCTTCCTGGTCATGGTCCTCGCCCTGAAGAAAACGGCAGTCCTGATAGAGGATATCGTCGGCGCGATAGCCCGTGAGGCGCTCGAAAGCGGGGTTGACGTAAATCAGGATGCTTTCAGTGCCTTCCTGCTCGGCGACGACGATGCCATCGTTGGAATGCTCGACCATCAGTTGCAGGAGTTTCGCGGTGATCATAGGGCCCACCTACTGGCGTTTCATATGCGATATGCGCAGCGTAGCTTCTGTGCAGAAGGTATCGGCGCTGTTTGTTGCATGATGAACCAAGGCGGCTCGCCGCAGAAGGTGCATATGGGTTTAGAATGGCCTACCACTCGGATATCCCCTCGTTATGACAGACGCTACCCCACCCGATTTGCTACCTATGCGCGATGTTGTCAGCTTGACCGGCATCAATCCGGTGACCCTGCGTGCCTGGGAGCGGCGCCACGGGTTGATACGCCCGCAGCGTACCGAGGGTGGCCACCGCCTGTACACGGCGCGGGATGTTCAGCGCATACGCGACATCTTGCGCTGGACGGCAAACGGCCTGTCCGTCAGCAAGGTCGGTGATCTGCTCGCCGCCCAGCCTGAGGCTTCAGTGCAGCAGCATTCGGCCTTTGACGATTGGCGCGCGGCCGTTGCGCGTGCAACCAAGGCATTCGATCGGCCGGCGCTGGAGGGGATCCATGGTCAGTTGTTCACACTCCTGCCCAAGGCCACCGTGCTGCGTGAAGTGCTGATGCCAGTGTGGCATGACCTGGCTTCAGGCACAGCGCCCGGCCAGCGTAGCCAATGGTTGTTTCTCGACACGTTCTTGCGCGCCCGCTTGTTGCTGCGTCTGCAGATGAACCAGGTCGACGCGCCGCAGGTTTTGCTGGCCGGTAGCGAGGGGCAAGCCGAACTCAGTGTGTTGTGCGCCGGGCTCCTGTTGAGCAGCGAGCTACAGCGCATCGACGTGCTCGGTTGCGGGCAGCCACTTGAAGAGCTCCCCATCGTGTGTGCGGCCATGCAGCCTGCGGCACTGGTGATAAAAGTCCAGGCGCCGGTGAGCCCGGCCTTGGCCAAGCGCTTGCGCTCGTTGCAGATGGAAATCGCATGCCCGCTGGCCTTGATAGGCGAGGGGCTGGCCGATTCGCAACCCGTCCTGGGCGGAATCCCGCTATGCCTGCTGGACGAGGGAGGCGCTGACGCCGCGCGCATGCTGAACGCCTTGCATCGCGGTGCCCTTGACGTTTGAGCCAGGGGCTTGCCCCGTTGCCTTCGCTTTGTCGTAGAGTACGTATGGCGTCATGGCTGAGGCAGGCATCTCACATCTCGACCTGAGTGCCAAGCTCGATCACTCGGTTAAGCGGCAGCTGGAAGTACTTGAGATTGCTGTTGGCATTCTTGAGCAGGAATGCGAACAGGTGCTCTCGCCAGCGCGCCATGCCCATCTGCTTGCCTGCGATGACGGTCTCACGGCTCAGGAAATAAGTCGTTTGCATAGGGCCGAACTGGAGTTCAGCTTGCTGGCATCGGCTCAACGCCAGCGGCACGTTGGGTTCCTCCATGAAGCCGAAGTGCAGGTTCATGCGGAAGAATCCCCCACCAAATGCCTCGACCTCACAGCGCTGGCCAGCGCTGACCCGTGGCTCATCCTCAAAGACCACGGTCAACAAGACCACCTGCTCATGCAGCACCTGGTTGTGCAGCAGGTTATGCAGCAGCGCGTGGGGGACAGCTTCGGGCCGGGCAGAAAGGAAAACTGCCGTACCGCTCACCCGGTGCGGCGGCTGAGCCTGCAGGCTGGCGATGAACAGATCCAGTGGCAGTGAACTCTCGTCCAGCCGCTCGACGATCATCCGACGCCCCCGCTTCCAGGTGGTCATCAATATGAAAAGTGCCACGCCCGCGATCACCGGGAATGCACCGCCCTGGAGGATCTTCGGGGCGTTGGCGGCAAAATACAGGCTGTCCACCAGCAGGAACATGAGCAATGCAGGAATCGCCAGCCAGCGTGGCGTCTTCCACAGCAGCAGGACCACCGCCGAGGCCAGCAAGGTGGTAATCAGCATGGTGCCGGTTACCGCAACGCCGTAGGCCGCCGCCAGCGCGCCGGATGACTCGAAGCCGATTACCAGCAGCACTACGCCGACCATCAGCGCCCAGTTCACCATGCCGATGTAAATCTGCCCTTGCTCCTCGCTGGACGTGTGCTGAATGAACATACGCGGCACATAGCCCAGCTGAATGGCCTGGCGCGTCAGGGAGAACGCGCCGGAAATGACCGCCTGGGAGGCGATGATGGTGGCCAGGGTGGCCAGCCCTACCATGGGTAGCAGTGCCCACTCAGGTGCAAGCAGGTAGAACGGGTTGCGGACGGCTTGCGGATTGCCAAGGATAAGCGCGCCTTGGCCGAAGTAGTTGAGCACCAGCCCGGGCAGTACCAGCATGAACCAGGCGCGTGCGATGGGTTTGCGGCCAAAGTGCCCCATGTCTGCATACAACGCCTCAGCACCCGTGAGCGCCAGTACCACCGCGCCAAGGATGGCGACGCCCATACCTGGATGAAGCAAGAAAAACTTCACCGCCCAAATCGGGTTCAGCGCTTGCAGCACCTCGGGCCGCTGCACGATGCCATAGATGCCCAACGCACCGAGAACCACAAACCAAAGCACCATCACCGGCCCGAACAGGATGCCTATCCGTGCGGTGCCGTGCTTCTGGATCAGGAACAGCGCCACCAGCACCACCACTGACAGCGGCACGACCCAGTGCTCGATGCCGTCAAAGGCGAGCTGTAACCCCTCTACAGCCGACAACACCGAGATTGCCGGTGTGATCATGCTGTCGCCATAGAACAGCGCGGCGCCGAACAGACCGAGCAGCACCAGTATCTGGCCAAGCCGCTTGTAGGGCGCCGCAGCACGGTGCGCCAGCGCGGTCAGGGCCATGATGCCCCCCTCACCCTGGTTGTCGGCCCGCAGGATGAACAGCACGTACTTGAGTGAAACCACCCAGATCAGCGACCAGAACACCAGCGACAGCACGCCAAGCACCCCGGCGGTGTTGGCCTGTACGCCGTAATGGCCTGCGAATACTTCTTTGAGGGTGTACAGCGGGCTGGTGCCGATGTCGCCGTAGACCACACCGACGGCGGCGACGAGCATGCCGATGCCGGTAGTTTTGCTGGGATGGGGGTGGTTTGCTGCGATGGCGGTCTGGGTCACGAACTGTTTCTCTGCACGGTCGAATAGATGCGCATGCCATCCCTGAGCATCGCGCGATCAGTATCCATTCAGGTAAACCGTCTGGTCGTAAAAAAGGCGTAAAAAAATGATCCTCTCAGTTCAGTGCCGCTCCACGAGCTGGCAGCCGTTAGCGCGGTGTGCGAACCTCAGAGCAGGATATAGTCGCTGTATTGACGCGACCCGCCATGTTCACCTTCGATCAAGTGCACATAGTGCCCGCCCACCAGGTCGACTGGCAGGCAATCGTCAACTTCCAGTACTGCATCGGTATGCGGCTTGCGCCAGCCTGCCTGCATGCGTTGCTTGCCCAGTTGCTTGGCCTGGGCCTTGTCCCTCGCCACTATCAGCAGGTAGCGGTGCGCCTCGCCAAATACCTGCGGCTCGTAGCCGCCCAGGTTGATGAAGAACAGCCGCGGGTCATCCGGGCCTGGGGCCAGCTGGCTGAACGTGACACGGTAGTGATCGATACCGTCAACTTCCAGCCACGAGTCGATGTGCAGGCCTGCACGGCTGCCGAACCAGCCTTCGCGCAATTGCGGGTACGCTTGCTGCAGGGAATCTGCCTGCGCGAACAGCACATCGTGTACCTCGATACTGGCCCGTGGGTGGCGGCCACCGAGCATGACTACATACAGCATGAGCAATTCCTTGAGGGGGCAGAAGACGCGTTATTCTGCGGGTTGTACAGGGTTTCCCATTTGCGCCACACCCGGGCCTTGGTTGTACCTAAGGTATTTTCGTCGTTGACCCATGCATAGACGATGACCTTGGACCTTGAGTCGTAGCGAAAGAACAGCCGAAAGCGCCTGCCGATTTTTGCGCGGCGCCAATGTCTGTA
The DNA here is from genome assembly GCF_017875165.1 of Pseudomonas sp. PvP089. NCBI lineage: Bacteria > Pseudomonadati > Pseudomonadota > Gammaproteobacteria > Pseudomonadales > Pseudomonadaceae > Pseudomonas > Pseudomonas sp. PvP089. The sequence continues at coordinate 3,834,684 of NZ_JAGGME010000001.1, read as the reverse complement.
GGCGGTGCCCAGCGTGTTGCCTTGGCGGAACTCATCACGGCCTGGGTCGGCAGGCACAGCCTCCATGATCAGATGGCTCAATGCCCGCGTTGGCGTTGCTCTCAAAACCTTGCAGGTCGTTCTGCTCGGCCCGGGCGGCGGCTTCTTGCAATTTGCGTAGCTGTAAAGTCACGCCTTCATGGAACAACAGTGTCCAGTCATGTCGCAGCATCAGATCGCGACCTCACCATCGATATCTTCATCGAGGTTTACGCAGTGATTTGCGTTGGCGAGCATGGTTTGCGCCAAGCCTTTCGGCAAAGTGGTGAGGTTGCGGCCTCCTCGGATATCAGCCTCCAGCAAACCCAGGAACGCTCCGATGGCAGGGTCTTCGTGGGTGGTTTCTACGCGGCTGACCACGATTTCACCCCCACGTACGTCGAATGCAATCTTGCCACCAGCGTCAATGCCCAAAAGCTGGCGAGCGGATTTGGGCAGTGTGACCTGCCCCTTTGAGCTCAACGTGGCGATTTCGTGGATGGCAGGCATGAGCGTTCTCCCGGATATACAGATTGAACGGTAAGGAATAATCCTTACATGGTCAGTCTTGGTTTTCTGCTGATCAGGCACAAGTAGGGTTAAGGCTCAGAAATTTAACAGAATGAGTTTCACCGCTTCCCGGGCCGCGACGGCCCAGATGATCGATGCATTTTCGCTGACAGGCATGGGGTGTTCAGTGTCCAGCAGGCTTGGGCTTAGGCGTAGACGAGGGCGACGGCGAAGCGCCTGGGAGGGTTTCCGGAAGCGCTACCAGCACCAGTATGAAGGCGGCCCCGGCAATGGCCGCCAGGGTCAGGAATGCCGTATCGTAGCCAGCGTTCTGGACTACCAGCCCGGCAATCCCAGGGCTCAACGCAGCACCCACCCCGAATACCGTCGTCAGCGCGCCTAGGCTGACATTGAATCGTCCGGTACCTTCGGTCAAGTCCTTGACCACGATCGGGAACAACGCACCGAAAATGCCCGCGCCGATGCCGTCGAGCAGTTGCACACCCACCAGCCAGAACGGGTTGTCGGAAACCATGTAAAGCACACCTCGCAGCGGCAGGATGAGAAAGCCGGCCAGCAGGAACGGCTTGCGTCCCCAATGCTCGGCCTTGGCCCCTACCAGCAACGCCATCGGCACCATCACCAACTGCGCCGCGACGATGCAGGCAGAGGTGAGCGGCGTGGCGAGGCGCAGATCAATCTGCGACAGCTTCTGGCTTACCAGCGGTAGCATCGCCGCGTTGGCCAGATGGAACAGCGCGCAACACACGGCGAATACCAGCAGGGTGCGGTTGTGCAGCAGCAGCTTCAACCCGGCAGGGTGGTCATCACCTCCGGGGCCGTGGTCGAGGCCACGTGCCAACTGGTGGTCGATGGCTGCGGCGTCTAACTGGGCCACGGCCACGATGCTGGCCACGGTCATGAAGGCCATCAGGTAGAACACCACCACCGGGCCGAACAGGTAGGCCAACCCTCCTGCCAGCAAGGCCGAGCAGGCATTGCCGGCGTGGTTGAACGTTTCGTTGCGGCCCACTCGGCGTGTGAATGCCTTGGGGCCGCTGATGCCCAGCGAGATGGCGGCGATTGCCGGCGCGAATACCGAACCCGCCAGGGCACCGACCGCCTGCGTAATGGCCACTGCAGCGAATGACGATAGCCACGGCAGTAGCAGGCAACTACCGGTCACCAGCAGGGCGGCGGCGACCACCACTGCGCGCTTGGCCTTGGTGCTGTCGATCAGCGCTCCGGCTGGCGTTTGCGCCAGCAATGCCGTGATGCCCGCCAGGCTCATCACCAGGCCGATTTCGGCCGGTTGCCAATGGTGCACGGCAAGCAGGTAGATGGCCAGGTAAGGGCCGAGCCCGTCGCGCACGTCGGCCAAGAAGAAGTTCAGCCAGTCCAGAGCGCGCCGTTGTGAGGGGAGGGGCTTTGTGTTCAAGCACGATACCTCGGACAAGCCAAATGCGTGATTGGCAATGGCAAGCCCCGCTATCAGGCAAAGCCGATGCTCACCGTTATCTGTGAACATTGACTGTGAAGGCGAGTGACAGGTTCCGGCTGGCTCGTACTGACCTCTGGCCCTCCAAATTTCGGGCGTCTGACACGGGTTCAGAGGAGCCAAGCGGATAAAATCGTAGCGCTGCGATTAATAATCCAGTAGGCTCTCTGGAAAAATCGTAGCGCTACGATTTTGCTTCGTAGCGCTGGTTGATCAACCCTCAGGAGGTCGCCATGTCCACTGCTGTCACGCCCCCCACCTTCACCCCTCTGCTGAAACGCCAATCTGCACCGCTCGGTACGTGGCTCATGTCTGCATCGCCCAGCACGGCAGAAGCGCTGGGTTACGCAGGCTTCGACTGGCTGCTCGTGGACATGGAGCACGTACCGATCGAGTTCCGCGACCTCTGGCACATCCTGCAGGCCATCCAATACACCGGTGCGCAGCCGATCGTGCGAGTGGCCGCCAATGATCCGGTGCTGCTCAAGCGCGCACTGGACCTGGGGTCGACCAATGTGATGGTGCCCTTCGTGGAGAATGCCGAGCAGGCCAGAGCAGCAGTCAGCGCGGTCAAGTATCCACCGATGGGTACCCGCGGCTTCGCAGCCGTGCACCGCGCCAGCCGCTACGGCACCTGGAAGGGCTATGGCCAGCAGGCCAATGATTCGGTGTGCTGCATCCTGCAGATCGAGACCGCCACCGCGTTGGCCAACCTCGAGGAAATCGCAGCCGTGCCGGGTGTCGATGCGCTGTTCCTCGGCCCAGGTGACCTGTCCAGTGTCTGTGGCCATATCGGCAACCCGGCGCACCCTGATATCCAGGCCATGATCAGCGATGCGATCGTGCGCTGCAAAGCCATCGGCATGCCCATCGGCATCGTCGGCGGCACGCCGGAGCTGGTCGGCAGCTACCTGGAGCAGGGCTACGCCTTCGCCGCCGTGGCCTCGGATATGGCGATGATGATGAGCAAGGCCAATGAACTGCTGGTCGCCCTGAAAGGCCGCCAGGCGCCCGAAGCGGTAGCGACAGCCTACTGACCGCTACCGTTGCACCCAGCGCAGGCTACCTCCGTGTTGCGGTAGCCGATTGAGCATCCCTACAAGAACAACAAACCGGCGCCATCGCGCGCCGGAAGGACTCTCGATGAATCAGGCACCCATTTCCGGCCACGTCGCGGCCAGCACCGCGGCAACAGCGACGCCTTCACGCACGCGCTACTGGATCATTCTCATCCTGTTCCTCGTGTCGACGCTGAACTACGGCGACCGCGGCATCCTGTCGATCACCGGCTCCGCCATCCAGGGGGAGTTCGCGCTCAGCCCGGTGCAGATGGGCTGGATATTCTCGGCGTTCGCCTGGGCCTATGTGCTGGGCCAGTTACCCGGTGGCTGGCTGCTGGACCGCTACGGTTCCAAGCGCACCTATGCCGTCAGCATTTTCTGCTGGTCGCTGCTGACGTTGGTCCAGGCGTTCAACGGCGGCTCGAACGTCAGCCTGGTGGTGACGGCATTCTTTGCCCTGCGCTTTCTGGTGGGCCTGGCCGAAGCGCCTGCGGCACCGGGCAACAGCCGGATGGTCGCCTCATGGTTCCCGGCCAGTGAGCGGGGCACGGCTTCGTCGATCTTCAACTCCGGCCAGTATTTCGCGATCGTGCTGTTCGCGCCGATCAGCGGCTGGCTGATCCACGCCTATGGCTGGCGTTCGGTGTACCTGATGATGGGCGTGCTGGGGTTCATCATGGCCTGGGTCTGGGTACGCAAGGTGCATTCGCCCCTGGAACACCCGCGTATTAATCAGGCCGAGCTGGACTACCTGCGTGAAGGCGGTGCGGTGGTCGACATGGATGCCCACCTCGGCAAGCAGCGCAAAGCCGACGGCGCACTGAAACTGCCTGCGATCCTCAAGGGGTTGCTGACCAGCCGGATGATGGTGGGGATCTACATCGGCCACTACTGCTTCTCCACCATTACCTATTTCTTCACCACCTGGTTCCCGATCTACCTGGTGCAGGAGCGCGGCATGTCGATCTTGCAGGCCGGCTTCCTGGCCTCGATCCCGGCGATCTGCGGTTTCGTCGGCAACCTGCTTGGCGGCCTCTGTTCCGACGGCATCATGCGCAAGACCGGCTCATTGAGCCTGGCGCGCAAGGTGCCGATCATCGTCGGGCTGCTGGCCTCCACCAGCATGATCATCTGCAACTACGTGTCCTTGCCCTGGATGGTCATTGCGATCATGGCGTTCGCCTTCTTCGGCAAAGGCTTCGCCTCACTGGGCTGGGCGGTCATGGCCGACGCCGCGCCACGGCAGGCCGGAGGGGTGACGGCCGGGCTGTTCAACACCTTCGGCAACATCGGTGGCATCACCACCCCCATCATCATTGGCTTCATCGTGCAGGCCACCGGTTCGTTCAACATGGCACTGGTGTTCGTTGCGGCCAATGCGCTGCTGGCGATGTTCAGTTACCTGGTGGTGGTCGGCCCGCTGCGTCGCCTTGAACTGACCGCAGCTATACCTGGCAAGAGAGAGAATCGTGATGTCTGATGCAAGACCGTGGGTGCTGACCGTTGGCCCACTGCTGCCTGCCTTGCAGTCACAGCTTGAGCAGCACTATCGGCTACTGGATCTGTGGCGCTGCGATTCGCCTGCCGCGCTGCTGGCCGAGCAGGGCGCACACGTGCAGGCGGTGGTGACCACGGGAGTGCACGGTGCCAGCGCGAACCTGATCGAGCAGTTACCGGCCTTGCGCGCCATCGTCTGCTTCGGTGTGGGTACCGACGCCGTCGACCTGAAAGCAGCCAGCGCCCGGGGTATCCAGGTCAGTAACACACCGGATGTGCTCAACGATTGCGTGGCCGACGCCGCCATGGCCCTGCTGCTGGCCGTCGCCCGGCAAGTGGTGGTGGCTGACCGCTTCGTCAGAGCCGGGCGCTGGGGTGCAGAGCGCTTTGGTCTGACCACCGCGCTGGGCGGCAAAAGGTGCGGCATCCTTGGCATGGGGCCGATCGGCCAGGCCATTGCCCGGCGTGCCAGCGCCTTTGGCATGCAGGTGAGCTATTCGAGCCGTAGGCCAAAGCCGCAGCTGGCATACGCCTACCACGAGTCGTTGCTGGCACTGGCCGAGCGCAGTGATTTCCTGGTGCTGGCTGTGCCCGGTGGCACTGCCACCGACGGGCTGGTCAACCAGCAGGTGCTGGAGGCACTGGGCGCCAATGGGATGCTGGTCAACGTGGCGCGGGGCTCGGTAGTGGATCAGCCTGCCCTGATCGAGGCGCTGAGCAACGGCCGGATTGCCGGGGCGGCACTGGACGTGTTTGCGGATGAGCCGCACGTGCCTGCCGCCTTGCGTGAACTGGATACGGTTGTGCTGTCGCCGCATGTGGCCAGTGGCACCCAGGAAACACGTCAGGCCATGGCCGACAGGGTGCTTGCCAACCTGGCAGCGCTGTTTGCCACCGGCCGGGTGCTGCACCCGGTGCGTGAGGGCGCGCAGTGATGGAGCTGTGGCAGCATTTTGGTTTCATGTTGTGTGTCGTCGTCGCCACCTTTGCCCAGAACGCCACCGGCTTTGCTTTCGGCCTGTTGTTGCTGGGGCTGACGGGCATGTTAGGCCTGGCGCCCATGGAAACCGTGGCGAACGTGAGCTCGATTCTGACACTGGCCAACGCGCTGGTCATGGTGCGCAAGTGGCCGGAGCTGCCGCGCCGCCTCGTACTGCTGGTGCTGGCCTGCAGCCTGGTGGGCGTCGTGGGAGGCGTGCAGTTGCTGTCATTGCTGGGTACGCATGAGCGAGACCTGCTGGAGATCATCCTCGGCATCACCATCATCGTCTGCAGCTTCATGCTGGTGCTGCAGTCCCAAGGTCGCCAGCAGATGTCGGGGCGGGTTGGTTTCGCCTTTTATGCCAGTGTTTCCGGGGTGATGGGCGGGCTGTTTTCCAGCGCCGGGCCGCCGTTGGTCTACCAGCTCTATCGCCAGCCACTGGCCGTGCAGGTCATCCGCGACACGCTGATCGTGGTGTTCGCGGTCAATGCCTTGATGCGCCTGAGCGTGGTGGTGGCGACACACCGGTTCGAGCTGCAGGCGGGCTACCTCGCACTGGAGGCATTGCCGATCGTGTTCCTGCTGACCTGGTGGATGCGCCGCCACCCGTTGGCCATTTCACCGCGGGTGCTGCGCCTGGCGGTGTTCGGCCTGTTGCTGCTGGCAGGCGCGAGCCTGATCGGCAAGGTGCTGGTGGCCGCTTAGCCTGGCTGGTGGTACTGCGTGCGCCTGTTACTGGCGCACACTGCTCTCGCGCACGACCAACTCGAAGCCCAGGTCAACGACCTGGGGTTGATCGGGGAGGGTGCCCGCTTCAATCCAGGTCAATAGCTGGCTGGCCACGGTCCGCCCGATCTCGGCAGGGTAGGGGCGTACGGTGGTCAGGCGCGGCGCGCTGAGCTTGCTCAGTGGCAGGTCGCCAAAGCCGGCGATCGCCAGTTGTTCCGGCACGGCAATGCCGCGGCGCTGGGCTTCGAACAGTGCCGCGATGGCCAGCACATCGTTCGAGCAGCACAGCCCTTGTGGCCCGTCGCCGTGGCGGGCGATTTCATCGAACACTTCGCTGAGCTCGGCCTGCGAGGTGTTCTGTTCCAGCGCGATCACTTGCGCGGTCTGCCCCTTGTCGGCCAGCCACGCAGTGAACCCTTCGGCACGCTGACGGGCGCGGTGGTCGAGGTGCATGCGCGTGCCGACATAGACGAAACGCTCCAACCCCTGGGCATACAAGTGCTCGGCCAGGGCCGCGCCGACGGCCTCGTGGTAGAAGCCGACTTGCAGGTGGAACGGGTCGTTGCCCAGCTCCCACATCTGTGCCACCGGAATGCCGGTGGCTTCGAGCAGCGGGCGGGCGGCAGTGTGGTCACTGCCGGTGACGACCAGGGCCGACGGCGACCAGGACAAGTGGGCGCGCAGCAGTTCCAGCTCACGTTCCGGGTCGTAGTCGCTGTTGCCGATCAGCAGCTGGTAGCCACGGCTCTCGAACACTTCCTGCATGGCGCTGAGGGTTTCCGAGAAGAACGCGTTGACCATCGAGGGCACGATCACGGCGACTGTCCGGCTGTGGTTGCCTGCCAGTGCGCCGGCCAGACGGTTGATGGTGTAGCCGGTGTCGGCGATGGCCTGGCGGATTCGCTCTGCACGTTTGCTGGAGACCGCTTCGGGATCACGCAGAAACAGCGAAACCGTGCTGGGGGACACCTTGGCCTGTTCAGCAACCACACCCATGGTCACCCGGCTGGCTCGGGGGCGGCGTGCTTCGCCGATGCTGATTTCGCTGTCTGATCTGTCGCTCATCGCCACCTCATTTTTCGAAGGCAAAAGCATGCGAGCGCGGCGATGCCAAGTCAATCGCAAAAGCGCCTCGTTGACCCACAGGTGTTCGTTTTCGAAAATCAGTGTGTCATTTCGAATAAAATCGTAGCGCTACGATTTTGCCTGCGATAAGCTCATCGGGTAATTTTGCAGCGCTGCGATTTTGCCGTTGCAACGCTGCCCAACCCGCGTTGGAGAACAAATATAAAAATGAGCACTTCCCTTTTTACCTTCCTGAGCATGCTGTTTTTCACTGTGCTGGTTGCAGTGATCTCCTATCGGTTCACCCGCCAGGCCAAGGACGTCGGCGCCCATGGTTACTTCATGGCGAGCGGCGGCCTCAATGGCTGGTTCATTGCCGGCTCGATGATGCTGACCAACCTGTCGATCGACCAACTGGTCGGCCTCAATGGTGACTCTTACGCCCACAACCTAAGTTCCATGGCTTGGGAAGCGACTGCTGCCGTTTCGACGATCGCCCTGGCCCTGTTCTTCCTGCCACGCTACCTGCGCGGCGGCTTTTCGACCCTGCCGGAGTTCATCGAGAAGCGTTACGACCGCACCACGCGCCGGGTGGTCAGCGCGCTGATGGTTGCCACCTACACCTTGGTGCTCAACCCGGCCTCGCTGTACCTGGGGGCGATCACCTTCAACCAGATCTTCGACCTGCAGGGCATTCTCGGCTGGTCCTACCCGGCCACCATCAGCCTGCTGATCGTCGCAACCGGGGTGATCGGCGCCGCCTATGCGGTGCTGGGCGGGCTGCGGGCGGTGGCGGTGTCAGACACCATCAACGGCATCGGCTTGCTGGTGGTGGTGATACTGATTCCGATCATCGGCCTGTGGACGCTGGGGCAGGGTGACGTGTTGTCCGGTGCTCAGACCCTGTTGCACGACAACCCACAGAAGCTCAACGCCATTGGCGGCAGTGAAGACAAGGTGCCGTTCGGCGCGGTGTTCACCGGGATGATCTTCGCCAACCTGTTCTACTGGTGCACCAACCAGGCCATCGTGCAGAAGAGCATGGCCGCCCGAAACCTGGCCGAGGGCCAGAAGGGCGTGCTGCTGTCGGGTTGCCTGAAGCTGCTGGTGCCGCTGGCCATGCTGATGCCTGGGGTGATCGCCTGGCACCTGTTCCGCGACCAGCCACTGGCCAACTCGGACCTGGCCTATCCGGCACTGGTCGCGGCGCTGATGCCCTGGTGGATGAAAGGGTTCTTCGTGGCGGTGATCTTCGGCACCGTGATGAGCCATTTCAACGCGATCATCAATGGCACGGCCACGCTGCTGACCTATGACTTCTACAAGTCGATCCGGCCCATGGCCTCGGACGAGGCGCTGGTGCGCTTCGGCAAACGCGTCAGTGTGATTGCGGCACTGGTGTCGCTGGTGGTGGCACCGATGCTGATGTACACCCCGGAAGGCATCTATGCGGTACTGCGCCGCTTCACCGGCTTCTTCAACATGCCGATCATTGCCATCATGCTGTTCGGTTTCTTCAGCGCCCGTGGCGGTGCGACACCGGCGAAACTGGTGCTTGGCCTGCATGCGGTGTGCTACGCGGTGCTGGTGCTGGGGCTGAAGATCGACACACGCCTGGGCATCAGCTTCATCCATGTCATGGGCATCATGTTCGCCATCGAGATGGCCTTGCTGGTGCTGCTGCGCAAGCACTTCGACCGCGCTACCCCGTATGTCTCGCCGACCCCTGCGCGCACCGTGGACCTTACCCCATGGCGACATGCCGGCAGTTTCAGTGTGGTGCTGTTCGCAGCCCTGGTTTCCATCTACCTGACCTTCTCACCGCTGGGGGTCGCCCGTGTCGGCGGACCTTCCGGCCTCTACCTGCCGCTGCTGGCGCTGACCTGGCTGCTGGCCTTTGCCGGCGCTGCCCTGTGCCGCCGCCGTTTTCGACACCTGACTGTCACCCATGCCCTGCCTGACTATGAGACCAACCCACGATGAATAGCGTATCCATCCCCCAGAACGTGAACCTGCACCAGGCAGGTGAGCAGATCCGCCTGGAAGTGGACGGGCGCCTGCTGTGGTGCCACAGCCCGCTGCAGCCGGCGGTGTTTGCCGGCTATGGCGAGGCCGATATTGAAATGCAGCGCGGCAATTTCCGCATCCGTGACTACGTGCAGGAGCGGGTTGCCCTGCGCCACGCCCGGCTCGATGCGCAGGCGGGTCTGATCGAGCTGCGCGCCTGGGCCGAGGGGCCGCTGCTGCTGACCCTGCGCCTGGACTGCCAGGGCGAGCGCGTGCGCCTGCTCATGCAGGCGCCGCAGCCAGGTTGCAACCGCCTGTGGCTGCGTCTGCCGGCCGAAGCGGATGAGCAGGTCTGGGGCTGCGGCGAGCAGATGTCCTATCTGAACCTGCGCGGACGCAACTTCCCGCTGTGGACTTCCGAGCCGGGCGTAGGCCGGGACAAATCGACCTGGCTGACCTTGCAGGCCGACAACGAAGCCAATGCCGGTGGTGACTACTACCACACCAATTACCCGCAACCGACATTCATGTCCTCGCGCCGCTATTGCGCGCACCTGGTCACCTGCGCCTATGCCGATTTCGATTTCCGCCAGGGCGATTTCCACGAGCTGCAGGTGTGGGCGATACCGGAGGCGCTGGAATTCTTCGTCGGCGACAGCTACATCGATCTGGTCGGTGCGTTGAGCCGCTATTTCGGCCGCCAGCCACGGCTGCCGGAGTGGGTGCTCGACGGGGCGATCCTCGGCCTGAAGAACGGCCGAGAGCATGCGGAGCAGCACCTGAAGACCGCGCTCGAAGAGGGTGCGAAAGTCAGCGCACTGTGGTGCGAAGACTGGGAAGGGTTGCGCATCACCTCGTTCGGCAAGCGCTTGTTCTGGGACTGGCAGTGGAACGCCGAGCGCTACCCGGACCACCAGGCCTGGGTCGGCAGCCTGCATGAGCGCGGATTGCGTTTCCTCGGCTACGTGAACCCTTACCTGTGCAATGACGGTCCACTGTTTGCCGAAGCCCAGGCAGCTGGCTACCTGGCCACCACTGCCGAGGGCGCTACCTACCTGGTCGACTTCGGCGAGTTCCTCTGTGGGGTGGTCGATTTCACCCTGCCGGCGGCGGCGCAGTGGTTCGAAACCCGGATCATCGGTCAGGAAATGCTCGACAAGGGGCTGTCAGGCTGGATGGCGGACTTTGGCGAGTACCTGCCGATCGATGTCAAGCTGGCCGGCGGTGCCGACCCCATGCTCGAACACAATGCCTGGCCGGTGCGCTGGGCCGAGGTCAATGCCCGCGCCATTGCCGCGGCTGGGCGCACGGGGGATGCGCTGTTCTTCATGCGCGCCGGGTACAGCGGGGTGCAGGCGCACTGCCCGTTGCTCTGGGCGGGTGACCAGTCGGTCGATTTCAGCCGCCACGATGGCCTGCAGACAGTGATCTGTGGCGCATTGTCTTCAGGCCTGCTGGGCAATGCCTATCACCACAGTGATATCGGTGGCTACACCAGCCTTTATGGCAACTGCCGTACCGCCGAGCTGTTCCAGCGCTGGGCGGAAATGGCGGCGTTCACCCCGGTGATGCGCACGCACGAAGGCAACCGCCCGGACCAGAACCTGCAGTTCTGGCAAGACCCGGCCACCCTAGCGCACTTTGCCCGCATGACTCGGCTGTTCGCCGGCATGAAACCCTATGTCGAAAGCCTGATGGATGAAGCCCAGGCCAGCGGCCTGCCATTGCAGCGGCCACTGTTCCTGCATCACGAACAGGACACCGGCTGCTATGGCGTCCAGGACCAGTACCTGTATGGGCGCGATCTGTTGGTGGCCCCCGTGCATGCCGAGGGTAAAACGCACTGGAGCGTCTACCTGCCGGCTGGCGAGACCTGGCAGCACTGGTGGAGCAGCGAGCGCTTCGAGGGCGGCCAGCGTGTCGAGGTGGCGGCGCCACTGGGGCAACCGCCGGTGTTCAGCCGGGTGGGCAGCCGCTGGCAAGCCTTGTTCGAGAGCCTGACCGTGCTCTGATCCGGCACGGCTACCTGGATTTGTCCCAATGCGCGCCTGCCTTGGCAGGCGCGTCGGCCCACTGCGGCCATGAAAGAGCGCTGCTGACATGAATAACAAGAATCAACGTGTCCTTGGCTTCACCCTGCTGGCCAGCGTCTGCGCGCTGCCCAGTCATGCCGAGCCGATCGTGTGGAAGGCCGGCAACCTCAGCATCAACCCCTACGGTATTCTCGATCTGAACGTGCAGACGGGCTCGTTCAGCAAGACCGCCCCCGACCACACCATGGTCTCGGACGGCAACCTGCAGGCCTCGCGCTTCGGGGTAAAGCTTGACTATGCCCTGGGCGACAGCGGTTACGCCCTGCAGGCGTTTGGCGAGCGCGGGCTGGTACTGCGCAGGATCTGGAAGGGCGGGCAGGTCTCGACCAACCGTGGCTATGGCGCGGGCGTGAGTGGCCCGTTCGGCTCGGTGGCCATGGGGAGCCTGTACATGCCAATCTACTGGGTGTTCCTGGATTCGGACGTGGCCTTGTACGGGTTGTCGAACATGGCGGCGATCATGAGCCTGGAGCACACCGCGGTATTGGGCAAAAGCGGCACCGGCGGTTTCTACGACACCACGGTGCGTTACCGCTCGCCTGAAGTGAACGGGTTTTCCACCGAGCTGGGTTACTCCTACGGCAATTCCAGCATCGAAAACGGCCCCAATCAGAATCGCACCAGTGGCTTCAACGTGCGCTATCGCAATGGCTTCACCAAGCTGGGTTATGGCTTCAACCGCCATGAGTCGGCCCCCACCGAAACCAGCAGCGAGCTGTATACCCAGACGACCCACGTGGTGTCGGGCAACTACCAGTGGGGCGGTGTGATCTGGGGCGCCAACTACATGTATACCGAGCGTGATACCGACGCACGCTGGTTCGCCTCGGCGAAGATGGTCAATGCCAGGATCGTCCTCGACGAGCACAATGACCTGACCTTCGGCGTTTCTCAGCGTATCGGCGCAGCCGGCGCCCGGGCCTGGGCGGCTCATGCCGGCTACATCTACTCGTTCAACCCTAATACCCAGCTGTATACCTATGTGTCCCACATCAACAACAACAGCCACTCCACCCAGGGTTTCTCGCTGCTCTGCGAAGATCACCCGAGCGTGGCGGCCGGCTATGACCCTTGGGCAGGCACCTTGGGTATTCCCTGGAGCTTCTGAGTCTTGATACCGATGAATCACACCGTGCACCCGCTGCTGAAACTCACCTGCGGTGCCTTGAGTGCCGGGGTGTTGCCAAGCCTTGGCGGCGCGCTGGGTTACCTGCGCCTGGGCCGCTTCGAGCTGTTGCGCCCTTGGGACGGCAGCGACAGCGTGCGGCGCAGCGCCTGCTATCCGCTGGTGCCGTACTCCAACCGGATCGCCCACGGGCGCTTTAGCGCCAACGGCCAAGCGCAGCAACTGCGCGGCAACTTCGGCGACCATCCGCACCCGCTGCACGGCCTTGGCTGGCAGCGGGCATGGCAGGTCGATGGCCACTCGCCGCAAAGCTGCAGGCTGAGCTTGCGTCACACCGCCTGCGGCATCGATGCCGAGGATTGGCCGTGGGATTTCGTTGCCTGGCAGAGCCTCGTCCTGAGCGAGGAGGGGCTGTACCTGCACCTGGGGCTCACCAACCTGGGTGAGCAGCCGATGCCGGCAGGGCTTGGCTGGCACCCGTACTTCGAGCGCCAGGGTGAACTGCAGCTGGGCTTTAGCGCCGCGCAGGTCTGGCAGGCCGGGCCGGATGGCCTGCCGCTCAAGCGTACGGCGCTGCCCGAGGCCTGGGACTTCAGCCAGCCCCGCGCGGCAGGTGCAGTGGGCCTGGATAACTGCTTCGAGGGCTGGGATGCTCGCGCCAGCCTGTATTGGCCCGACGCTCAGGTCGGCCTGCGCCTGCAGGCCGGCCCAGGGCTTGGGCACCTGGTGGTGTTCACGCCGCCAGCGCCTGCGGATTTCATCGCGGTCGAGCCGGTCAGCCACCTGAACAATGCCATCAACTTCCCTGAGCCCACGGCGCACGGCCTGGTCTGGCTGGCGCCGGGGGCGTCGATCGAACGTGAGTTGCGCTTGCTGCCTGCCAGCGGCAACCTGGAGAACCCTGCATGAATGAAACGTTGAACTGTGTGGTCCGGCAGCCGTCGGAGCTGGGCGAGTGCCCGGTCTGGTCGGTCCGTGAACAGGTCCTGTACTGGGCCGATATCCTGGCCGGGCGGCTGCATCGCCTTGACCCTCGCGATGGCAGCGTGAGCACACTGCAATTGCCCGAGGAACTCGGCTGTTTCGGCCTGCGCGAGCAAGGCGGCTTCATTGTCGCGCTGCGCAGTGGTATCTACCTGCTCGATGCCCAGGGGCAGCTGGGCGAGCGCCTGGCCGAGAACCCGACGGGCGCCGAGTACAGCCGTTTCAACGATGGCCGCGTCGACCCCTGGGGGCGCTTCTGGGCCGGCACGTTGTGGCAGCCGCGTGACCGTAATGGCGGGCAACTGCTGCGGGTCGATGCCGAGCATCGCGCCCAGGTCATGGCGGGCGATGTGATGGTGTCCAACGGCCTGGCCTTCAGCCCGGACCGCGCGTGGGCCTACCACAGCGACACGCCGAACCATGTGCTTTACCGCTACCCACTGGATGAGGATGGCCAGCCCGGCCCACGGCAACTGCTGCGCGAGTTTGCGCGGGGCAGCGGCGGGCGTCCTGATGGCGCGGCTTTTGACAGCGCCGGTTGTTACTGGAGCGCGCAGTTCGACGGCGGCCGGGTGTTGCGCCTGAGCCCTGACGGGCAGGTGCTGGACGAAATCCAGCTGCCGACGCGTTGGCCGACGATGGTCGCCTTCGGCGGTGAGGACCTGCGCACGCTGTACATCACCAGTTCCCGCGAAAACCGCAGTGCCGAAGAACTCGCCGACTGGCCGTTGTCCGGCTGTGTGTTCGCCACCCGGGTCAATGTGCCCGGCTGCGCGGAACCGCTGTTCGCAGGCTGAACCTTTCCCACGCATTCACGAGCTTCCTATCATGAACCGTCATACCGATACGCAATATCCAAGCCTCGCCGACAAGGTGGTCCTCATCAGCGGAGGTGCTTCAGGCATTGGCCGCGCCTTTGTCGAAGCCTTCGTTGCTCAGGGCAGCCGCGTGGCCTTTCTCGATCTCGATGCCGAAGCGGGGCAAGGGCTGGCGCAGGCGCTGGGGGCCAACTCGCTGTTCCTGCCTTGCGATGTACGCGACATCGAGCGGTTGCAGGCCTGCGTGGCAGAAGTGGAGCGTACCTGGGGCGCCGTCGATGTGCTGATCAACAACGCCGCCCGCGATGACCGTCATGCCTTGGCCGATATCAGCGTCGAGTACTGGGACGAGCGCATGCAGACCAACCTGCGCCACGCCTTCTTCGCGGCCCAGGCGGTTGCGCCCGGCATGGCGCGTCGCGGCAGCGGGGCAATCATCAACATGGGGTCGATCTCCTGGATGCGCGGGCGCCCCGGGATGGTCTGCTACACCACCGCCAAAGCGGCGCTGAACGGCATGACCCGTACCCTGGCACGTGAACTGGGCGGGCAGGGCATCCGGGTCAACAGCCTGGTACCGGGCGCCATCCGCACCGAGCGCCAGGATGCCATGTGGGCCGCCGACCACGCTGGCCTGGAGGCGGCCAGCCAGGCCTTCATCGACCAGCAGATGCTCAAGTTCCGCCTGGATGCCAGCGACTGCGCGCGCCTGGCGCTGTTCCTGGCCAGCGACGACAGCCGTGGCTGCACCGGCCAGAACTTCGTTGTCGATGCAGGGTTGTCGATTCAGTAATCCAGCCTGATTGGCGTCAGGGCACTTCTTCAGGGAAAAAAATCGTAGCGCTACGAAATCGATCTGAGTATGCTCCTTAAAGAGAATTTCGCAGCGCTACGATTTTTCGTCGCGCCCTTGTTCAAAGGCTTAGCTCATGTCCGAAAAACACAAGAAAATCGAAGAACTGCGCAGCCAGCGGTGGTTTGCTCCAGACACCATCCGTGCGTTCGCCCACCGTCAGCGTCTGCAGCAGATCGGCCTGCGCCGTGAAGAGTTCATGGGCAAGCCGGTGATTGCCATCCTCAATACCTGGAGCGAGATGTCGCCCTGCCATTCGCACCTGCGTGAACGTGCCGAAGCGGTCAAGCGCGGTGTCTGGGCAGCGGGCGGCTTTCCGGTGGAGTTGCCGGTGCAGTCGGTGGGCGAGGTGATGGTCAAGCCGACCACCATGCTCTATCGCAACCTGCTGGCGATGGAGGCCGAAGAGTTGCTGCGCTCGTTGCCGATCGACGGCGCCGTGCTGCTGGGTGGCTGCGACAAGTCCACCCCGGGTTTGCTGATGGGGGCACTGAGCATGGACCTGCCGGTGATCTACTGTCCGGCCGGGCCGATGTCCAACGGCCAATGGCGCGGCGTCAAGACCGGCGCTGGCACCCACACCAAGAAGTACTGGGATGAACGCCGCCTGGGGCTGATCGACACGGTCGCCTGGGAAGAGCTCGAAGGCGCCATGACCCGCTCGATCGGCACCTGCAACACCGTCGGTACGGCCTCGACCATGACCAGCATCGCCGACGCAATGGGCTTTACCTTGCCCGGTGCATCGAGCATTCCCGCCGCTGACGGTGCGCACCCGCGGATGGCCTCGCAGTGTGGTTCGGTCATCGTCGACCTGGTCTGGCGCGACCGCCGTCCCTCGACCTGGTTGACCGACAAGCATGTCGCCAACGGCGTGGCGGTGTACATGGCCATGGGCGGCTCGACCAACGCGGCGATCCACCTGATCGCCATTGCCCGGCGCGCCGGCATCGACCTGACCCTCGACC
This sequence comes from Pseudomonas sp. PvP089, assembly GCF_017875165.1. Classification (NCBI taxonomy): domain Bacteria; kingdom Pseudomonadati; phylum Pseudomonadota; class Gammaproteobacteria; order Pseudomonadales; family Pseudomonadaceae; genus Pseudomonas; species Pseudomonas sp. PvP089. The sequence continues at coordinate 3,818,475 of NZ_JAGGME010000001.1, read as the reverse complement.
AGCTGGCAGCGGCGGCCGCGAAGATCCCGGTGCTGCTCAACCTGTTCCCGTCCGGCACGGCGCTGATGGAGGACTACCATTTCGCCGGCGGCCTGCGCGCACTGATGCGCAAGATCGAACCGCACCTGCACCTGGAATGCGAAGGTGCCACCGGCCAGAGCTGGGACAGCCTGCTGGCCGATGCACCGTGCTACGACGATGACATCATTCGCCCCCTCGACAACCCGGTGGTCAGCCTCGAGCAAGGCGCGACCCTGGCGCTGCTGCGCGGCAACCTGTGCCCCGATGGCGCGGTCATGAAGTCCTCCGCGGCCGACCCGCGCCTGCGCCGCCACAGCGGCCCGGCACTGGTCTTCGATGACCATGAGACCCTCAGCCGGATGATCGACGACCCGGCCCTGGAGGTCACTGCGGACACCGTGCTGATTCTGCGTAACGCCGGTCCCGTAGGCGCGCCGGGCATGCCCGAGTGGGGCAACCTGCCGATCCCCAAACGCCTGCTGGAGGCCGGGGTGCGTGACCTGCTGCGCATCTCCGACTCGCGCATGAGCGGCACCCACTATGGCAGTTGCGTCCTGCACGTGGCGCCCGAAGCCGCCGTTGGCGGGCCGCTGGCACTGGTGCGCACAGGCGACATCATCGACCTGGACGTCGCCGCCGGCACGCTGAACATGCGCGTCAGTGACGACGAGCTGGCCCGCCGCCGTGCTGGGCATGTGCCGCAGCACAAGACCTACGGTCGCTCCTTCGCTGCGCTCTACCAGCAGCACGTGACCCAGGCCAATGAAGGCTGCGACTTCGATTTCCTGCAGGCCGGCGAAGCCGTGCCCGAGCCACCCATCCACTGAACCTGCCCAGGACAACTGACCGATGCTCGAACTCAAAGACCCTTCTTTGCTCAAACAACAGGCGTTCATCGACGGCCTCTGGGTGAGTGCCGATTCCGGCGAAACCTTTGCTGTCACCAACCCTGCCACCGGCGAAGAACTGGCGCGCATTCCGCAAATGGGCGCCGCCGAAGCCGAACGCGCGGTGCTGGCTGCGCACCGTGCCTTCAAACCGTGGAAGCGCAAGACCGCCAAGGAGCGCGCCGAGCTGCTGCAGCGCTGGTACGCGCTCATGCTCGAAAATCAGGAGGACCTCGCCCGCCTGCTGACCGCCGAACAAGGCAAGCCACTGGCCGAAGCCCGTGGCGAATTGGGCAACGGCATGTCCTTCGTGCAGTGGTTTGCCGAGGAAGCCAAGCGCGTCTACGGCGACACCATCCCGCAGCCCTCGGCAGACAAGCGCATCATCGTCACCAAGGAGCCGATCGGCGTCACGGCGGCCATCACGCCGTGGAACTTCCCCCACGCGATGATTACCCGCAAGGTGGCCCCGGCCCTGGCCGCCGGTTGCCCGATGGTGCTGCGCCCAGCCAGCCAGACACCACTGTCGGCCCTGGCCCTGGCGGCTCTGGCCGAACGCGCCGGTATCCCCGCTGGCGTGTTCAGTGTGGTCACCGGCAGCGCGACCCAGATCGGCAGCGTGCTGACCGGCCACCCGCTGGTGCGCAAGTTCAGCTTCACCGGCTCCACGCCGGTGGGCAAGCGGCTGATTGGGCAATGCGCCGAGACCGTGAAGAAGGTGTCCATGGAACTGGGCGGCAACGCGCCGTTCATTGTCTTCGATGACGCCGACCTCGACCTGGCCGTGGAAGGCGCGATGCTGTCGAAGTTCCGCAATGCCGGGCAGACCTGCGTCTGCGCCAACCGTATCTATGTGCAGGACGGTATCTACGAACGGTTTGCCGAGAAGCTCGCCGCTGCTGCCTCGGGCCTGCGCCTGGGTAATGGTGTAGAGGCCGGTGTGACCCAAGGCCCGATGATCGATGAGAACGCCGTGCGCAAGGTCGAAGAGCACATCAGTGATGCCCTTGAGAAAGGCGCACGGCTGATCGCAGGTGGCCAACGCCACGCGCTGGGTGGCAGCTTCTTCGAGCCGACCGTGCTCACTGAAGTTACGGCGCAGATGAAAGTGGCCCACGAGGAAACGTTCGGGCCACTGGCGCCACTGTTCCGCTTCTCCAGCGAGGACGAGGTGGTCGAGCTGGCCAACGCCACGGAGTTCGGCCTGGCCAGCTACTTCTACAGCCGCGATATCGGCCGCGTGCTGCGCGTCAGCGAAGACCTCGAATACGGCATGGTCGGCGTCAACACTGCGGCAATCGCCAACGAGATGGCGCCGTTCGGAGGCGTCAAGCAATCGGGCCTTGGCCGCGAAGGTTCGCGCTACGGCATCGAAGACTATCTGGAAATCAAGTACGTGTGCCTCGGCGGCGTCGACCGCTAAAGCCTGTCACAGGGGGCAGGCGTTGCCCCCTGTGACTGAGCACCCATAAGAACAACAAGCCCCGCATGGAGTAGCCCCATGTCCGATACCCCCAATGCGCGCCGCCGCTTCCTGCAAGGCGGCCTGGCGCTAATCCCGCTGGTGACGCTAGCCAGCCACGGCGTTCCGACCGCTTTCGGCGATACACCTCGTCAGCCAGCCACCCCGCAACTGCAGCCGGACGACTATCGACCACGGTTCTTCACAGACGTTGAATGGGCGTTCGTGCAGGCGGCCTGTGAACGACTGATCCCCACCGATGAACTTGGGCCAGGCGCCATCGCCTGTGGCATCCCCGGGTTCATCGATCGTCAGATGGACACGCCCTACGGCCACGGCGCGTTGTTCTACAGCCAAGGTCCGTTCATTACCGATCAGCTGCCGGAGCTCGGCTATCAAGGCCGCCTTGCGCCCCGGGACATTCTGCGGCTGGGCATTGCCGGCTGCGATCAGTGGTGCCGGCAAACCCACGGCCAACCTTTTGCCGGGCTCGCCAGCCTGATGCAGGCGCAGGTGTTGCACCTGCTGGAAGAGGGTGAGGTGCCGCTGGAAGCGTTGCCCAGTTCGCAGTTCTTCAATCAGCTGCTGCGCAACACCCGCGAAGGTTACTTCGCCGACCCTGTCTACGGCGGCAATCGTGATATGGCGGGGTGGAAGATGATCGGTTTCCCCGGTGCCCGTGCCGACTTCATGGACTGGATCGACCACCCCGGCGAGCGCTATCCGCTGGGGCCGGTGTCGATCAGTGGGCAAAGGGGGTAGACATGGCGATCAAACATCCCCCGGTGGACGTGGTGCTGGTCGGCCTGGGCTGGACTGGCTCGATCATGGGCATGGAAATGACCGACGCGGGCCTGCAGGTACTGGCCCTTGAGCGCGGCGAGATGCAGGACACGCCCACCACGGCGAACTACCCCAACGTTATCGACGAACTGGCGTACACCGTGCGCGGCAAGCTTTACCAGGACCTGGCCCGCGAGACGGTCACGTTCCGGCACAACATCAGCGGTGTCGCGGTACCGTACCGCCAGCATGGATCGATCCTGCTCGGCACCGGTGTCGGTGGCTCGGGCTTTCACTGGAACGGCCTGACCTGGCGCGCCCAGGCGAGTGACCTGCGCCTGCGCAGCCATTACGAAGAGCGTTATGGCAAGCACTTCATCCCCCAGGGCATGACGATCCAGGACTTCGGCGTCAGCTACGAAGAGCTCGAGCCGTACTTTGCCCGTTTTGAAGCGGTTGCAGGGATCGCTGGCAAGGCCGGTAACCTCAACGGCACCGTGGTCAAGGGTGGCAACCGTTTTGAAGCACCACGCAGCAGCGAGTTTCCACTGCCAGCGCTGAAAGATGTGTATGGCGCGCAGTTGTTCGCCAAGGCCGCACGCGAACTGGGCTACGAGCCGTTCCCGATTCCTGCCGCTAACGCCTCCGAGCCTTACACCAACCCCTACGGTGTGCGCATGGGGCCGTGCAACTTCTGCGGGTTCTGCGAGAACTACGGGTGCTACATGTATTCCAAAGGCTCGCCGCAGACCACGATCCTGCCGGTGCTGCTCAAACGTCCGAATTTCAAGGTCAAAACCCAGGCGCAGGTGATCAAGGTCAACCTCGACAGCAGCGGCAAACTGGCCACTGGGGTGACCTACATCGATGCCCAGGGCCGCGAGGTCGAGCAACCCGCGCAACTGGTGATCCTCACGGCCTTCCAGCTGCACAACGTGCGCCTGTTGCTGCTGTCGGGGATCGGCAAGCCCTATGACCCGGTCAGCGGGGATGGGGTGGTGGGCAAGAACTATGCGTACCAGATGAATGGCGGTGTCAGCGTGATGCTGCCCAAGGGCACGCAACTCAATCCGTTCATTGGCGCCGGTGCCGGTGGCCAGGCCATCGACGACTTCAACGGTGACAACTTCGACCACGCGCCGCTGGGCTTCCTTGGCGGGGCGAACATTCGTCACAACCGCACCGGTGGGCGCCCCATCGGGCAGGCGACCACACCCAAGGCTGCGCCCAAGTGGGGCAAGGGCTGGAAAGCCGCGACCCAGGACAGTTATCAACGCCTGATGGGCATCAACGCTCAAGGTTCGGTCATGGCCTATCGCGACAGCTACCTGAGCCTGGACCCGACCTACCGCGATGCCTACGGCCAGCCGCTGCTGCGCATCACCTTCGACTGGCACGACAACGAGTTCAAGATGACCCAGTACACCGTGGACAAGGCGCAGCGTATCGCCGAGGTGCTCGGTGGCAGCGTCGAGAACAATGCCAAGAAGCCCGGCAGTCATTACGACACCCGGGTCTATCAGAGTACCCACACCACGGGTGGCGCGATAATGGGCAGCGACCCCGCCTCCAGTGTCGTCAACCGATTCCTGCAATGCTGGGACGTACATAACGTGTTCGTCACGGGCGCGTCGGCATTCCCGCAGAACTTCGGCTATAACCCGACCGGTCTGGTGGGGGCCTTGACCTATTGGGCCGCGCACCACATCCGTGAGCACTACCTGCCCAACCCCGGGCCGATGGTGCAAGCATGAGGTACGCAAATATGAAATACCTCGCCTCATTGCTGGCCTATGCGGGTTTGTTGGCTACACCTGCGCACGCTGGCGAAGACCCCTTGGTTGCCAAGGGCCGTTATCTGGCACGAGCGGGGGACTGCGTCGCTTGCCACACTGCCAAGGATGGCAAGCCGTTTGCCGGCGGCCTGCCGATGGCAACGCCGATTGGCGTGGTGTACTCCACCAACATCACCCCGGACCGTCAAACCGGTATCGGGACATACCGTTTCGAGGACTTTGACAAGGCTGTTCGCCATGGCGTCGCCAAGGCCGGTTACAGCCTGTATCCGGCGATGCCTTATCCGTCGTATGCGCGGGTGTCCGATGAAGACATGCAGGCGCTGTACGCGTACTTCATGCACGGTGTCACGCCGGTGACCCAAGCTACTCAGGCCCCGAACATTCCCTGGCCGCTATCGATGCGTTGGCCACTGCATGTGTGGCGCAACCTGTTCGCACCAAGCGTCGACACGGCTGCTGCTGACACGCCGATGCAAGACCCTGTGCTTGCGCGGGGCGCGTACTTGGTAGAAGGGCTCGGCCATTGCGGCGCCTGCCATACGCCGCGTGCGTTCAGCCTGCAGGAAAAAGCGCTCGGCGCTAGCGAAGGCGAAGCATTTCTCGCAGGTGGTGACGCGCAGGAAGGGTGGGTCGGAAAAACCCTCAGGGGGGATCATCGACACGGCCTGGGAAGCTGGAGCGAGGCTGAGCTGGTCGACTTTTTCAAGACCGGGCGAACGGACAAAGCGGCAGTCTTCGGCAGTATGAGTGAAGTGGTGGTGCACAGCCTGCAGTATCTGACCGATGAAGACCGGTTGGCGATCGCCCGATACCTCAAGCAGTTGCCAGCGCTCGATCCGGACGATCGCCCTCACGTTGCGGACCCTGCCACCTATCAGGCACTGCATGACGGCCTGACTCCGACCCTGGGCGCAAGGCTCTACGCGGATAACTGCATGGCTTGCCACCGCAGTGACGGCAAGGGCTACGCGCAGGTCTTTCCTGCATTGGCCGCTAACCCTGTACTGAATGTCGACGATCCGCAATCGTTGATTCGCCTGGTGCTTGAAGGCGGGACATTGCCTTCGACCCACGCCGCACCGACGTCGTTCAGCATGCCGCCGCTGGGGTGGCGCCTGAGCGACAATGAGGTGGCCCAGGTGTTGAACTTTGTCCGAGGTGCCTGGGGCAACTCCGGAGTGCCGATCACTGCAAGCTCCGTTGCTCGAATACGCGACGCGTTGTCAGCTGACGCATTGCGAGTACCTGGAATGCAGAAATAGAGTGCGGTTTCAGATGCCCTGAGAGTTCAAATGGAGCTGATCAATCTGCCACGCTTGAGCGGCGCATTTCACCGTCTACTAATCGCAATAATCCCAGCGGATTGGTATTTTGCAGCGCCGGGGGCAGTAACTCGTCCGGGTAATTCTGGAAGCAGGCCGGACGTAGGAAAGCGTTCTATCGCGACCGCCTGGGCTTCGTCACCACCGACAGCTTCATGGGCGTCGGCCCGTTCATGCGCACAGCCGGCATGGACGACCACCACTGCCTGTTCATGATTCAGACGCCGCCGCACATGCAGGGCTGCGAGCACTTCACCTTCCACATGGGCAGCGGCACCGAGGTGCTGCTGGCTGGCACGCGCTTCCAGCAGAACGGCTGGACCAGCTTTTGGGGCCCAGGCCGGCACCTGCTGGGCTCCAACTGGTTCTGGTACTTCAACAGCCCGCTGGGGGGTTACCCGGTGAACCTGCAAGCCAGCCTCGAGCTGCTCAACCAGTTGCGCAACCCCAATTGGCCACCGGTGCTGGTGTATGCCAGCAGCGTCGTGGTGTACGGCGGTGAGTTGCCGGCTCGCATGGACGAAGGCCAGCCGGCGTCACCTCAACTATCTTATGCAGCGCACAAGCGCAGGGTGGAAATCGCCTTGCTGGACCTGTCACGCACATGGATGCGCCCTGGCACTATGCGTCAGTGAAACGGGAGATGCTTCAATCATCTGGGAAGGGCACAAGGCCGGGCGGGATATCGGTTATGGGCAGATGGAAAAGCTGGCCAACCTGGAGCAGTTACCTGATTTCGGTTTTCTGGTGAGTTGTTTTCCGTACAAGATCCGCCATGCCTCGGCCGGGTTTGTTCGAGCTGTCGCAATAATGGAGTAAATGAGCGCTGGTACAGCCATTCCCCCATCAGGCGCAGCATGACCCCGGAAGGCTTCTTGGCCGCCTACAGACTGTCAGGGTCGCCAAAGAACATCTGAATTCGCGACCGCAACCACCGCTCCGCCGGGTCGTTGTCTTGCGCCCCGCGCCAGGCCATGTGCAGTTCGAAACTGCGCACCGATATTGGCAGGTCCTCGGCCCGCAATCCGCCCGCCGCGGTCAGCACATCGGCCGTATAGTCCGGCACAGTGGCCACGATGTCTGTACCCGCCAGCAAACTCCCCAGCCCGTTGAACTGCGGCACCGCCAGCACCACGTGGCGCTTGCGGCCAATCTCTTCCAGGGCTTCGTCGATGAACCCGGACAGGTCACCGGCAAACGACACCAGCGCATGCGGCCGCGCGCAGAAGTCGTCCAGGGTGATGCTGCCGGGCACACTGTCGGCACGCAGCAGCTTCGGCATGCTGCGGCGCAGTACCTTGCGCTTGGCGTTGGCCGGTAGTTCGCTGGTGTAGCTGACCCCCACCGAAATCTCGCCCGAGGCCAGCAACGTCGGCATCAGCAGGTAGTTGACCCGCCGCACCACCAGCACGATGCCCGGCGCTTCGGCGCGGATGCGCTTGAGCAGCTGTGGTAGCAGGGCGAACTCGGCATCGTCCGACAGGCCGATGCGGAACACTGCGTTGCTGGTGGCGGGGTCGAACTCGGCAGCGCGGCTGACTGCAGTGGAAATCGAATCCAGCGCCGGGGACAGCAGGGCGAATATCTCGTGGGCCCGCGCCGAGGGTTCCATGCTGCGGCCGGTGCGCACAAACAGCGGGTCGTCGAACAGGTTGCGCAGGCGCGACAAGGCCGCGCTGATGGCCGGCTGGCCGAGGAACAGTTTTTCCGCAGCGCGGGTCACGCTGCGCTCATGCATCAGCGTTTCGAACACGATCAGCAGGTTGAGGTCTACGCGACGCAGGTCGTTTCGATTCATCGGTGCGCTTCGCCTAAAGTGGGGCAGGGGTGAATCTTACGGCCAAAGGCTGTTACCCTGCACGGGTTTAGGGGGACCCATTGCAGGGAAAGTCAGGTGCCCAATCGATGACAAGCATGTCGACTATTAATGACCACTGATGGTCTAACCGTCAAAGCCCGGATAAAGTCAGTGGTAATTAGAGGTTCACAAAGGCGAGGTATGCGATGTCCCGCATGATCCGTTTCCACAAGTTCGGCGCTGCCGATGTGCTCCGTTGCGAGGAGCAGGCCGAACCGTCACCCGCTGCCGACGAGGTACAGATCCGCGTCCAGGCGATTGGCGTCAGCTGGTATGACGTGCTCTGGCGCCAGAACCTGGCGCCGTCCCAGGCACGCCTGCCGGCGGGCATCGGCCACGAAATGGCCGGGGTGGTGACTGCGGTCGGTGAAGGGGTCGAGGACATTGCGGTGGGCGACCGGGTCGCCAGCTTCCCGGCCACCAGTGCCAACGATCACCCCGTGTATGGCGATGTCATCGTACTGCCGCGTACGGCCATTACCCGTTACCCGGATGTGCTCACGCCGATCGAGGCGAGCGTGCACTACACGCCGTTGCTGATCGCCTATTTCGCCTACGTTGACCTGGCCCGGGCCAAGGCCGGGCAGACCGCGCTGGTAACCGATGCCAGCCATTGTGCCGGCCCCGCTTTCGTCCAGTTGGGCAAGGCCCTGGGGCTGAAGGTGTTTGCTGCTACCAAAGAAGCGGAGCAGCGGGATTACCTGTTGGGCCTGGGGGCCGACAAGGTGATTGTCACGGAGGAACAGGACTTGTTGCTGCAGGTTGGCAAGTACACCGATGGCCGCGGCGTGGACATGGTCCTCGATGGTATGGGCGGGCCGCAGATGTCGCTGCTGGGCGATGTGCTGGCGCCACGTGGCAGCCTGGTCCTGTATGGCCTGCAAGGCGGTAACCAGACGCCGTTCCCGGCCTGTGCAGCCTTCCAGAAGAACATCCAGTTCTACGTGCATTGCATCGGTAACTTCACCGGCAAGCCGGAGCTTGGCATCAGCCAGGACCAGGTCGCGCTGCAGCGTGCCTTGCGCGATATCAACCAGTTCACCGCCGACCAGTTGCTGACACCGCAAATCATCAAGGTGTATCCGTTCGAGCAGGTGGTGGAGGCGCATCGTTACATGGACCAATGCCCTTGTGGTGGGCGGGTGGTACTGGACATGGCGCAACACTGACAGCTGTTTGCATTGCTGATGAACCCGGGCTGAGTCCCGGGTTTTTTGTGCGCGGAACAGAATGATTTAAATGCCAACTATAAGAATATTCCTACATTAAAATCAGTCGCGGACTACATATAAGGCGATGGCCTGGCGTTTTGTGGAAATATTCCGCCAACAATTCGGTCTTGAACGATTTCGGCTCGGCGTTCAGTGTATATCCGCCGTCGTGCTGAATGGTTTTTTTACCCCGATCTGTATCTTATATTCGCTCTGCATCCCCCGATAATGGCACGATGATAGTTTGCGCAAGGAGCGTGGAATGAGCATGGCTATGCCTGAGGATGAGCTGTGTTTGGTAGCGGCGGGCTGTCGCGGTGGCGAGTATTTTTCGATGGTCTGGCGACAGTGATGCGTTACGTAATTACTTCAATTTGATTGTAGGAAATTTCTTCCGGGTAAGCGCAGGGCGTGTTGAATCTTGAATACAGGATTCGGCACGCGTTGGCTGCATGAAGTTGATGAGGTGATTTCGTGACGGCTATTCACGATCAGGCAATGCATTATATCTACCAACAAGTGCTCGAGCGTTTGTTGAGCCAAATGTCACAGGCGCAACGCGCGTCCCTTCAATTGCTGATACAACGTTTGCTGGTCGCTGCAGGTGGGCCAGAGTATATCGGTACGTTCCGCGTGCTGGTACTGCAAGGTTGCGATCGCCACAGTGCCAGGTTGCTGGCCATGCTGCGTGCGGCACAACTGAGCATTGCCCTGCGTGCGCCGGTAACCTTTCAGTTGCGGGTACTCGTGGTCAGCCTGCCGGTGGCTGCCAGCGATACGTTGGAATTCCACGAGGGCAGTTTCAGTGCCCTGTTCATGCAGGATGACCCGCGGGTTCAGTTACAGATGATCGAAGGGCGCGAAGTGGTGCCCTTCAGCCGTCGGTCTTCGGCAGCGCCCGACCGCTGGCTGCTCGCGAGAAACGCCCTGCTGATGTTCGGGCACATGGTCGATGCCAGGCCCGAAGCCCTGCTGGGTAGCCGGCTGCACCTGGAGCTGGCGGATGCCGCGTGTTCTGCGCTGCAGGCCGCGACACCGGCCGATGTCTTGATCACTGCCATTCCCGTACGCCAGCGGCGCCGCTACCTGGCGTGGGCCCGGCGTAGTCTGCGCCTGGCAGGGGAGCGCGGCCCCCATGTGTTGCATCACTGCCTGGCGGCGCTGGCCCACGGGCTGAGCCGGTTGCACGGCGCAGCCGATGCCTCGCCGGGCAGCCTGGCGAAGCCCACACAGGGCGATGCCGCGCAGGAGGCATCGTTGCGGCTACTTGCCATAGATGACCTGCTGCCGCATCTGCTTGAAGGGCAGCAACTGGATGCCATGTTGGGTGCTGGTCTCGAAAAGGCCGATGATGCCTGGCCATTGGCGGCGTTCGTCGATCCGTACGCCCGGGCCCAGTTGCACCAACTGCGCGCCCGCAGCCTGGAGCTGCAGGCCGCTCGCCCGGCGCTTTCGCTGGCGAACCCGTCGGGTGATAGCAAGACTCGCGATGGGCACACCCTGGCGCTGGGCAAAGCCTACGGTATCAACCAGACTCAACTGGTGTGCCTGCTGTTCAGTCCCTTCGCCAGGCAGGGAAAGAAGCTCGAGCATTTTCTGCAGTGCCGGCATGCAGACATGCTGGTAGCGCTGCCGTACCTGCACCGGGCCCTGCAAGGCAAACCCTGCCCCGATGCGGTGCGGGACTGGCTGGTGAATACCAGTGGCCTGCCGCTGGTGCAGTTACGGGCAATCTATGAGGGGCGCATGCCGCTGACTGCCTGGCGCTTACAGAGCAACCTGGCCCGCCGCGATGTGCACCTCAGGTTGCTGCCACGGCCTTCGTCGGGGCGCCGCCGTAGCCCAGTGGCGTTGCCTTGAAAGGGCCAGCGGTTCCCGGCGAGTTCGCCTATCGCAAGGTGTACCGCTACCTGGAGGCGTTGATCGAGCAGGGCTCAGGCGTTGGCCCCTGCAAGTTACCGTCGTTACGTGCACTGTCCCGACGGTTGCGGGTGTCATTGGCGACTGTGCAGAGTGCCTACAACCTGCTGGAGGAAGAAGGCCGGGTCCAGTGTCTGCCGAGGTCCGGCTACTACGCTCAGGTCGCTGCAAAGGCGCAGGCAGCGCCCATGTACCCGCAGTCTCCCTTGCCGGTACAGCCACTGCTGGAGCGTGCGCTGCTAGGCCACGAGCGGCGCATGGCCCGTCAGCGCGCCAGCAGCGTTGCACCCAGGGAGATGCTCGGCGACTCCCGTCTGCGCAATGCCTTGGCTGAGCGTTATACCCGTTCCTCCAGCCAGTACTGGCGTGCCGAGGACGTTCAACTGGCCCCTGACGTGCAAGCGTTGCTGGAGACGGTGCTCGCAGGGCTTGCCTTGCAGGGCGGGACGGTACTGGTGCAGTCGCCCTGTTGCTGGCAGGTGTTGCGCGCTTTCGCGCGTGCTGGCATGCGGGTGCTGGAAGTGCCTGCGGATAGCCGCGGCAACCCGGACCTGCGTGCCTTGGCCCGGTTGCTGGGCGGCGAGCCGGTGTGCATGCTGGTCATGCCGTCTTGCCTGGGCATGCCACAAGGGCGGCTGGTGTCGCCGCACTATCAGCAGCAGCTTGGTCAGCTACTGGACCAGCATGCTGTCTGGTTGCTGGAAAACGACCTGGACAGTGAGCACTGTTACAGCGGGCCGCCACACACGCGCCTGCGCGACTGGGTCGACCCCCGCTGGCTGTTGGTGCTGGGGGCATTCGAGGCGGCAGTGGGTGCCGAGGCACCTTACGCCTATGTGCTGGGCCATGACGCGGCACTGGCCAAAGCGTTTGCCGAACGGGCATTTCGGCTTGCGCCGCTGCGCCTGCAAGCGCTTGCCCTGATGCTGGGCAAAAGGCAGATCGAGATGCAGCTTGTCCAGCTGCGTACCGACCTGCACAGGCGTACACAGTACCTGGTACGCGCGCTGGAGTTGCAGTTCGGTCAGCGGGTGGCGTTGCAGATGCCCCAGGGCGGACGAATGCTGTGGGTGCGTTTTCGCCAACCGCTGGAGTGGGATTGCATTGTTGCGGCGTTGGCAGGTTCCGCCTTGCATGCACTGCCGGGCTGGCAGTTCAGCCTGCAGGGGCGATACCAGCAGTACCTGGCACTGGTGTGGCTAGGTGACCAGCCGGGTGACCTGCAACAGGCGGTGGAGCGCCTGGCGCAGGCGCTGGAGCCGCGTTGTGGGCGGCCCGCCGGCGTGTCACGCTGACTGCGCATGCTCTTGCCCCTGGCGCAAGCGGGTACTGAGCAACGCTGCCAGCACCAGCAATGCGGCAATGATCCACAAACCGTTGCGGGTGCTGCCGGTGGTCTGCTCGATCAGGCCCATCACCGACGGGCCGACGAAACCACCAAACAGGCCGCAGGTGGTAACGAACGCCAGGCCCGCCGCCAGGGCGCTGCCACTCAGCCTGCTGGACGGGAAGACAAACAGGATCGACTGCACCACGAACAGCATCAGCGCGGTCAGGGAAAACCCGATCAGGCCGATGAACGAGTTGGCCAGCGACGCCAGCAGCAACCCTGTCGCCATGGTCAGCAGGCCGCCAAACAGCAGGGTGCGGCAACGGCGTGGCGAGGTGGCCAGGCGTGGGAAGGTGGCAGCACCGATGGCAGCAGCAACCCACGGCACGGCAGTCAGCAGGCCTATCTGGAAGGGGGATAGCGCAGCGTAAGTGCCGATAATGCCGGGCAGGAAGAAAATCACGGTGTAAATGGTGATCTGGTGCACGAAGTACACCGAGATCGCCAGCCAGATCTGCCGGTCGCGGAACATCTGCCCCAGCTTGCTCTGCTGGGGCGCGGCAGCCCGTTCGGCCGCCAGGCGGCGTTCGATGTCCTGGGCGTCGGCGGCCGACAGCCAGGGCGCCGAGGCCGGGCCATCGGGCAGCTTTTTCCACACCACAACGGCCAGGGCCACGGCGGGCAAGCCTTCGAGTACGAACAGCCACTGCCAGCCATGCCAGCCCAGTACGCCGTCCATTTCCAGCAGGGCACCGCCCAGTGGGCCGCTGAGGATGTTGGCCAGGCACACGCCCAGCAGGAAGTAACCCGTGGCGCGGGCGCGCTGCTCACGGTCAAACCAGTAGGTCAGGTACAGCATCACCCCAGGAAACAGGCCTGCTTCGGCCACCCCTAGCAGCAGGCGCATGATATAGAACGACGTTTCTCCCTGGACGAAGGCCATGCCCGCCGAGAGCAGGCCCCAGGTGATCATGATGCGGGTAATCCAGAAGCGCGCGCCCACCCGGTGCATGATCAGGTTGCTCGGCACTTCGGCCAATGCATAGGTAAGGAAGAACAGGCCGGCCCCCAGGCCATAGGCCGCTGCTGACAGGCCCAGGTCGATGCCCATGCTGGCTTTTGCCAAGGCGATGTTGGTGCGGTCGAGAAAGCTCATCACGTAGACGACGATGAGCAGTGGCATCAATTTGCGCAACAGCAGGCCATTCAGGCGCTGCTCGGTGGTGGCGGCAGGGGCCGAAGCCGCTGCACGGGTGAGGGTTGTCATTGTTTTTTTCCCCGTGAAAAGTGCTGGTAGTGTGCCCGTAGCGGGCACACCAGGCGTGTTGTTCAGGAACGGTTGATATCGAGCCACACCGCGCCGTTGGGGTACTGGTAGCGCTCCAGGGTGTCGGCATGCATTTCGATGCTGTAGCCCGGGCGTTGCGGTGGCATGTAGCGCCCACGGCGGATCACCACCGGGTCGATGAAGTGCTCATGCAGGTGATCGACGTATTCCAGCACCCGATTGTGCAGCGAAGCAGACACTGCGATGTAGTCGAACAGGGCGATGTTCTGCACATATTCGCACAGCCCGACACCGCCGCCGTGCGGGCACACCGGCACGTCGTACTTGGCCGCCATCAGCAGCACGATCAGCACTTCGTTCAGGCCACCCAGTCGGGCGGCATCCAGCTGGCAGAAATCCAGCGCACCGGCCTGGAACATCTGCTTGAACATGACCCGGTTATGGCAATGCTCACCGGTGGCCACACCGATCGGCGCGATGCGCTGGCGAATGGTGGCGTGGCCGAGAATGTCGTCCGGGCTGGTCGGCTCTTCGATCCACAGCGGTTCGAAGGCGGCCAGGCGGCGCATGTTGGCGACTGACTCCTCCACGCCCCACACCTGGTTGGCATCCATCATCAGGGTGCGTTCCCAACCGATTTCGTCGCGCAGGATGCTGGCGCGGCGTATGTCTTCTTCCAGGTCGGCGCCGATCTTCTGCTTGATGTGGGTCCAGCCATCCTCCACGGCCTCACGGGCCAGTTTGCGCATTTTTTCTTCGCTGTAACCCAACCAGCCTGGCGCGGTGGTATAGCCGGGGTAGCCTTCGCGCAGCATCTGCGCCTCTCGTTGGGCCTTACCCGGTGCCTGGCGGCGCAGCAGGGCAATGGCTTCCTCGGGGGTGAGCACGTCTGTGACGTAGCTGAAGTCCAGGCAGCCCACCAACTGTTCAGGCGTCATGTCCGCCAGCAGTTTCCATACCGGTTTACCTTCGTGCTTGGCCCACAGGTCCCACACCGCGTTGATGATGGCCGCAGTGGCCAGGTGGATCACGCCTTTCTCAGGGCCTAGCCAGCGCAGTTGGCTGTCGCTGACGGTAAAGCGGTGCCAGAAACCGCCCATGTCGGCGGTGATTTCTTCGAGGCTGAGGCCGACGATCAGGGGTGCCAGCGACTGCACCGCTGCTGCGCAGATCTCGTTGCCGCGGCCGATGGTGAACGTCAGGCCGTGGCCCTCAAGGGCCTCGGCGTCGGTGTGCAGCACCACGTAGGCTGCCGAATAGTCGGGGGCGCTGTTCATGGCGTCGGAGCCGTCCAGCGACAGCGAGGTCGGAAAACGGATGTCGCGAACGCTCAGGTGGGTAATACGTATGCTCATGGTCGACTCTTGTTCTGCTCAAGCGCTGGGAGACCTGACTGTAGGTTGTCGAGCGATACAGGCATAATCGCCAATTCTTAATCAGCGATACCGGATTCGATATGTCTCGCTTGCCACTCGACCCCATCCAGGCGCCACCCAGCCTCGGCGCATTGAAGATCTCCAGCCGCCAGATCACGCTGCTCAATGCCCTGGGCGAGTTCGGCAACCTGCGCCGTGCCGCCGCCGCGATGCACACCACGCAACCGGCGGCGAGCCTGTTGCTGCAGCAGCTTGAGGAGCGCCTTGGCGTGCGTTTGTTCGAGCGCTTGCCGCGGGGCATGCAAGCAACGCTTTATGGCGAGGTGATGATCCGCTATGCGCAGAACGCGTTACATGAGTTCGAGCATGCCCAGGCACAAATCGCCGAACTGGCGCGCGGGGCCTCGGGCCTGGTGCGGGTGGGCAGCGTCATGGGCCCGGTGCCCGGCGTTCTGACCAAGGCGGTACTGGCCTACAAGCGCGACCATCCCAAGGTGCGCATTTCGCTGGAAGTGGGCACCAGCGATACCTTGCTGCCAGCGTTGTTGCGCGGCGACTTCGACATGGTGGTAGGCCGCCTGCCAGACCAGAGCGACAGCCAGGACCTGAACATCGAACTGTTTGAAGGCGGTGAGCAGATGCGCGTGATTGCCCGCGCCGGGCACCCTCTGGCGGCGGCGGCCGGGTTGAAATTGGCTGACCTGGTGGCCCTGACCTGGATACTGCATCCTATCGGCAGCCCGATGCGCCGCCGTGTTGAAAGTGCCCTGCAGGCCGGGGGCATGGTGCAGTCACTGGACATTGTTGAAACCGCCTCGATTCTGGCCACCACTGCCATGCTCGAAGCGTCCGAGATGATTGCGGTGGTGCCCAATGACGTAGCCGAGCATTATGCCCGCTATGGCATGGTGGCCATTTTGCCGGTAGAGCTGCCGCTGGCCATGGCCAACCTGGGCGTGCTGACCCTGCGCTCGCGGCCCAACTCGGTTGCCCTGGATACCTTGCTGCGCTACCTGCGGGCGCAATAACCCTGCCTTTTCACCTGCCTGAGGCCTGCCGCCGATGTCGCCGGACCTGACCCATTCCAGCTTTTGCAACTGGATCCGCTACAAGCACCTGGTGCTGATCGACACCCTGGCGCGCACCCGCAACATGCACGCAACCGCCACGCGCATGAACCTCAGCCAGCCGGCCCTGAGCAAGATGCTGCGCGATCTCGAAGAGCAGTTCGGCTTTGCCCTGTTCGAGCGCCTGCCACGCAGCATGCCGCCCACCGAGCTGGGTGAATATGTGGTGCGTTATGCCCAGGGTGCGTTAGCCGAGTCGCAGCAATTCGTCGACCAGGTCAACCGCCTGCGCAACGGCGGGCACGGTTTTATCCGCGTCGGCGGCATCTTTGCCGCCACTGCACTGGTCCTGCCGCAGGCCATCGCTGCGATCAAGGCGCGCAGCCCGCTGTTGTCGATTGAAGTGGTAGAGCATTCCAGTGATCACCTGCTGACCATGCTCGAGCAGAACAAGCTCGACATCATGATTGGCCGCTTTACCGAAGAGCGCTTCAGCCAGTTGTTCGACTTCCAGCCTCTGGAGCCCGAACCGTTCAGCCTGGTGGTCAACAGCGAGCACCCGCTTAACCAGCTGGAAAGCCCGCCACTGGCAGCGTTGGGCGACTGGCCGTGGGTGTTGTACCCGGTGGGCACGCCGATTCGCAACCGCCTGGAGCAGGCCTTCCGGGTGGCGGGTATCGCCACGCCGGCTGACAGCGTCGAGACCATCTCCATGCCGATGTTCCTGCAGTTACTGCAATCGGCTCCGATGATTGCCATGCTGCCGCGCTCGATGGTTGCCGCGCAGCTGGCCAGCGGGCAGTTCAGGGAGCTGCGCAGCCCCTTGCACGTACCCGCCCTGGAGTATGGCGTGGTTACGCGCAAGGATGAACCGCTGAGCGCTTCGGCCCGAGCGTTTGTCGAGATTTTGCTGGAGGGCGCCAGGCAGCGACAAAAGGAAGGTACGGCTGCAACCGCCTCGGGCAAGGCCTGATGGTTCAGGCGCTCCCACAGGGTGTGTGCAGGCCTGAGTAATTCGAGGCAGGCTTTTAGACGATCAGGGATCACCGCCCGATTACAACTTTTGATAACCACTGGTTATCGCTTGATCGGATCATCTCATTGGGAATGCTGCCCAAGGCTTCTTACAGTGGCAACAGCCATAACAAGAAGCTCGCTGCACTACCCTGAGAGGTCCCATGCAACTGATTGCCAAGTCCGGTGACCTTGCCGTCATCCGCCTCAACCCGCTGGACAATGTGCTCATCGCCCGCCAGGCCTTGCCGCAAGGCCTGCATCTGGATGCCGAGGCGATTACCGTGCGTCAGCCGATTCCTTCGGGCCACAAACTCGCGACCGAACGCGTGGAGCAGGGCCAGCCGCTTCGCCGCTACGGGCAGATTATCGGTTTTGCTTCGCAGGCCATTGATGCCGGCGACCACGTGCATGTGCACAACGTACAGATGGGTGATTTTGCTCGCGACTATGCCTTTGGTGTCGACACGCGCAGCTTGCCGGGTAGCGAAGCAGTGTTCCAGGGCATCGTGCGCGCCGATGGGCGTGTTGCCACCCGTAATTACATCGGCATTCTCACCTCGGTGAACTGCTCGGCGACCGTGGCCCGGGCTGTGGCCGACCACTTCCGCCGTGACATTCACCCCGAGGTGCTGGCCGACTACCCGAACATCGACGGCGTGGTCGCCTTGACCCACGGTGCCGGTTGCGCAGTGGACCCCAGCGGGGAAGCCCTTGGCCTGCTGCGCCGTACCCTGGGCGGGTACGCCGTGCACCCCAACTTTGCTGCGGTACTGATCATTGGCCTGGGCTGCGAAACCAACCAGATCGAAAGCCTGCTGGAAACCCAGGGGCTGCAAGCCAGTGCGCAGCTGCGTGCCTTCACCATCCAGGGCATCGGCGGCACGTCGAAAACCATCGCTGCCGGCATCGAGCAGGTCCGCAGCCTGCTGGCCGAGGCCAACCATGTCCAGCGCCAACCGGTCAGCGCACGGCACCTGGTGGTCGGCCTGCAATGTGGCGGCTCAGATGGCTACTCCGGCATTACCGCCAACCCGGCACTGGGCAACGCGGTCGACCGTCTGGTGGCGGCCGGTGGTACGGCGATCCTGTCCGAAACCCCGGAAATCTACGGCGCCGAGCACTTGCTGACCCGCCGCGCGGTCACCCGTGAGGTCGGCGAAAAGCTGGTGGCGCGCATCCGCTGGTGGGAAGACTACTGCCAGCGCATGAACGCCGAGCTGAACAACAACCCTTCAGCCGGCAACAAGGCCGGGGGCCTGACCACCATCCTCGAAAAGTCGCTGGGCGCAGTGGCCAAGGCGGGCTCCAGCAACCTGGTCGATGTGTATCAGTACGCCGAAGCTGTGCGTGCCCAAGGCCTGGTGTTCATGGATACCCCCGGTTACGACCCGGTCTCGGCCACCGGCCAGGTGGCCGGCGGGGCTAACCTGATCGCCTTCACCACCGGGCGCGGCTCGGCTTACGGCTGTGCTCCGGCACCGTCGATCAAGCTGGCAACCAACAACCGGGTGTTCGAACACCAGCAAGAGGACATGGACGTCAACTGCGGCGGCATTGCCGACGGCTCCACCACTATCGAGGAGCGTGGTGCGTACATTTTCGAACAGATGTTGCGCATTGCTTCCGGGGAACGCAGCAAGAGCGAACAGCACGGGTATGGGCAGAACGAGTTTGTGCCCTGGCAGATCGGTGCAGTGACCTGATTGACCGCTTCTGTTCCGCCTACGAGATGACACCCATGACTCAAGCCACACATTTCAACGTGCGAGCGCTCACCACCTTTGTCGAGCAACTGTTCGAAAAGGCCGGCGCCGATGCCGAAGTCGCCCAGGTGGTGACCCAGGTACTGCTCGAGGGTGAACTGCTCGGGCACCGCACCCACGGCCTGAACCTGGTCAGCCGCTACATCGGCGGCATGCTGGAAGGAACGGTCAAGGCCCGTGCGCAGGCACTGGAACAGGTGTCGCACAGTGACGTCTCCAGCGTGTTCGATGGCCACTACCTGCTGGGGCCTTACTGCGTCAGCCGTGCGCTGGATTGTGCGGCAAAGGGGGCGACTGCGCAGGGCATCGGTATTGCGGTGGTGCGCCGTGCTTCGCACATCGGCTGCCTGGCCGCCTATCTCAAGCCCTATACCGACCGGGGCCTGGTGGGGAACAGGGCATGACCCTCTCGCCTGAACTGCTGGCGGACCTCGACCGCCTGGCCGGCCAACTGCAACTGCCGGCACTCTCCCAATAATGCACACCAAGGGTACACAGATGACTGATCGATCGAACGCCAATCAACCGCTGTCGCTGAACCAGAACGCCAGTGTCTTCGAGAGCGGGAGCTGGGTAGGGCGGGTCTGGCTGGCGGACCAGGGCCCGGCGGTGGTGCTGGTGAAAGCAGGCGCCGTCTACGATATCAGCAGCCACGTGGCGACTGTTTCGGCCCTGCTGGAAGTGACCGACCCGGTGGCCTATCTGCGCGCCTTGCCGCTGGCCGAGCCACTGGTTGCGCTATCGGTGTTGCTGGACAACAGCGATCCGAGCCAGCGCGACCCCAGTCAGCCATGGCTGCTGGCACCCATCGACCTGCAGGCGGTGAAGGCCGCAGGTGTGACCTTTGCGACCAGCTTGCTGGAACGTGTGGTCGAAGAGCAGGCCAAGGGCGACCCGGCCAAGGCCGATGCAATCCGTGACACCTTGGTCAGCCGCATCGGCGCCGACCTGTCGCAGATCGTGCCCGGCTCCGCCCAGGCCGAAGCGCTACGCAAAGTGCTGGTGGAGCAGGGCCTGTGGTCGCAATACCTGGAGGTGGGCATCGGCCCGGATGCCGAAGTGTTCACCAAGGCCCAGCCGCTGTCGGCGGTTGGCCACGGTGCCGCTATCGGCATCCACCCCAAGTCCAGCTGGAACAACCCAGAGCCGGAAGTGGTGCTGGCGGTGTCCAGTGATGGCCGCATCAAGGGCGCGATGCTTGGCAACGACGTCAACCTGCGCGACTTCGAAGGGCGTAGCGCCTTGCTGCTGTCCAAGGCCAAGGACAACAACGCCTCTACCGCCCTGGGCCCGCTGCTGCGCCTGTTTGACGAAAGCTTCGGCCTTGACGATGTGCGCAACGCCGAAGTGGACCTGCGTGTTGAAGGCGAAGACGGCTTCATCCTGTCTGGCCGCAGTTCCATGCGCCAGATCAGCCGCGACCCGCAAGACCTGGTGCAGCAAACCCTCAACGAAAACCATCAGTACCCCGACGGCATGGTGCTGTTCCTGGGTACCCTGTTCGCCCCCAAGCAGGACCGTGACCAGCCAGGCAATGGCTTTACTCACAAGCCGGGCGACGTGGTGACCATCAGCAACCCGCAACTGGGCACCCTGTGCAACCGGGTGACCACCAGCGACCAGGCACCGCAGTGGGCGTTTGGCCTGCGCGCGTTGATCGACAACCTTGGCCGGCGTGGCCTGCTGGAGGTCGCAGCCACCGCCCGCCAGCCCTGAACAACACGCTGCGCCAGGGAGGGGCGCAGCACGCTCGATGGATCGCCAAGGCGCTGACAGCGCGGCAACAATAATAATAAAAGGTCGACACATGAACCCTATGAAGAAGTACCAGCGCAGTACTCGGGTTCGTTCACCACGGCGTTCATGATCAGCGCGGGGGTGGCACTGTGCTCGGCGGTGGCGTACTTCCTGCTGCTGCAGGCGCCGATTGGCAGTGCCAAGGACGCGGCAGGGGAGAGGGTCCCGGCAACCAAGTAACCCGGAAACGTCACGTAATCCCTGTAGGAGCGTCAATGGACTGACCCACGGCTCTTGTCAGGCATGTTTATCTGTATGTATAAACAGTGCCTGATACCGCAATCTGACTTCAGCCCGTGATCGCCCATTCTGTCGACGACCCTTTCTATTACCTGCACAACTTCCGCCAGGTAGTGCTGTGGGTCGAACAACGCTACCAGGACCTGCTCGATGAGCAGGAACTGGCTTTCATCCGTGCCTTCAGCCAACTGCAGGCGCCAGCCCAGGCCTTGATGGTGCGCATGGTCATGCGCAAAGGCGAGTTGTTTCGCAGCGACCGGCTCGACTACGCCGAAATCGGCGACAGCGCGCTGGCGCTGCACCCGTTGCAGGTTCTTGGCTGGGTGCGGGAACCCGAGCAACTGGAACTGGAGCAGCTGTTTGCCTTGCTGCGCAAGGAGGAGCTGGCCCGCTGCTTCGCCCGGCAACTGAGCCGCCCGCGGGCCGCCAAGCATGAGTTGTTGGCACAGCTGCAGCCTTTGGAGCTGGCGGCCCGATCACTGCTCGAGTGGTTCCCGGACAGCGAGGTGCGCATTCTCCAGTGGTGCTTGCAGCCCCTGTGCGACCGTATCCGGTTGTTGTTCTTTGGCAACCTTTACCAGGACTGGTCAGATTTCGTCCTGGCCGACCTTGGCCTGTTGCGCTACGAGCAAGTACCGTTCAGCACAGATTCCCGCGCCTTGCAGCAACGTGACGATATCGACCTGGCCATGGCTTTGCATCAGTGCGCCGAGCGCCTGGAGCAGGGCGGCGATCCAGTGCCGATCCTGGCGACTCTACAAGGCCTGCACAGCGACAACCCTTGGTTGGCCAGGCGCCATGCGCGCCTGCAATTCGCCTTGGGCCAACAATGCGAGCGTCTGGGGGAGTGGGACCTGGCCATGGCCGTGTATGCGCAGTGCAACCATGCCCAGGCGCGCATTCGCCAGGTGCGTGTACTTGAGCGCACCGAACAGTGGCCCCATGCCCACGCGCTGGCACTGCAACTTGCTGCAGCACCAGCCAATGCACTGGAGGTGCAAGCACTCGAGCGCATGCTGCCACGCTTGGCGCGTAAGCTCGGCGGCCCGCCACAGCGGCGCCAGCGGGCCACGCCGCTGGAGCTGATCGAGCTCGAACTGCCCCGCGAGCACGCTGCGCTGGGTGTGGAGGAAGCCGTGCGACAACACCTGGCACAAGAAGGCGGCCAGGTGCATTACGTGGAGAACACGTTGCTCAACAGCCTGTTTGGCCTGTTGTGCTGGGAGGCTATCTTTGCGCCGGTGCCCGGCGCGTTTTTCAACCCGTTCCAGGCGGCGCCACAGGACCTGCATGACAGTGACTTCCAGCAACGGCGCAGTGCGCTGTTCGATTTTTGTCTGGGCCGGCTGGACGATGGCAGCCATCGCCAGGCGATACTCGACTGCTACAGGGGCAAGCAGGGCCTGCAGTCGCCGTTCGTGTTCTGGTCCATGCTCAGCGAGCCACTGCTGGAGCAGGCCCTGGCTTGCCTTCCGGCAGCCCAGCTGAAACAGTGCTTTCTGCGCCTGTTGCAGGATATTCGCAGCAACCGCGCGGGCATGCCCGACCTGATTCAGTTCTGGCCAGAGCAGGGCCGTTACCGCATGGTCGAGGTCAAGGGGCCCGGTGACCGCCTGCAGGACAACCAGTTGCGCTGGCTGGAATTCTGCAGGCAACACGGTCTGCCCGTTGCGGTGTGCCATGTGCGTTGGCGCGAAGCGCCATGAGCTACAGCATTGCGGTGCGTGCTCTGTGCGAGTTCAGCGCCAAGGTTGGTGACCTGGACCTGCGTTTCACGCCGTCGCCCAGCGCTCAGGAAGGCATCGAAGGGCATCAGCGGGTAGTGGCACGGAGGGCTGCGGGCTACGAGTCGGAAATCACCCTTGAAGGCCAATTCGAAACCCTCAAGGTGCGGGGCCGCGCCGACGGTTACGACCCTGGCAGCAACCGCCTGGAAGAGATCAAGACGCACCGTGGCGACTTGGCGCGTCAACCCGCCAATCACCGTCAGTTGCACTGGGCACAGGCCAAGGTCTATGGCTGGTTGATGTGCCAGGCACGACAACTGTCCGCCATTGAGGTGGCGCTGGTGTACCTGGACGTGGACAGCGATGAGCAGACACTGTTCAGTGAGCACTATGAGTCCGCTGAATTGCGGGCCTTCTTCGAAACCCAGTGCCAGCGCTTTCTAGGCTGGGCCCAATTCCAGCAACGACGCCTGGCCGAACGTGACCAAGGCCTTCAGGCGCTGCGCTTCCCCTACCCACAGTTTCGCCAGGGCCAGCGGCAGCTGGCCGAAACCTTGTACAAGGCGGTAAGCACCGGGCGTTGCCTGATGGCCCAGGCCAGCACCGGCATTGGCAAGACCCTTGGTACGTTGTTCCCGCTGCTGAAAGCCATGGTGCCGCAGCAGCTGGACAAGCTGTTCTTTCTCACCGCCAAGACGCCGGGCCGGGCGCTGGCCCTTGATGCCATGCGTCAGATCACTGATGCTGCGCCACAACCTGCTTTGCGCACACTGGAGTTGATTGCCCGCGACAAGGCCTGCGAGTACCTGGACAAAGCCTGTCATGGCGAGTCCTGCCCATTGGCCGCTGGCTTCTACGACCGCTTGCCGGCAGCGCGTGAGGCCGCCGCAACACTGCCGTTGCTCGACCGTGCCAACCTGCGCGAAGTGGCCTTGGCGCACCAGGTTTGCCCGTATTACCTGGGGCAGGAGATGGCGCGCTGGGTCGACGTGCTGGTCGCCGACTACAACTACTACTTTGATGCGCATGCCTTGCTGTTCGGCCTGACCCAGCTCAACCAGTGGCGCGTTGCGGTGCTGGTGGACGAAGCGCATAACCTGGTTGAGCGTGGTCGTGGCATGTACAGCGCCAGCCTTGACCAAGGGCAGCTGCTGGCCCTGCGTCAGCGCAAACCGCCCGGGCTGGTCAGCGCCCTTGACCGCCTGAACCGGCAGTGGAATGCGCTGTACAAAGAACAGCGTGCGCCGTACCAGGCCAGCGAGTCGCTGCCTGACGGGCTGTTGCGCGCCTTGCAGCAGTGCATCGGCCTGATTCAGGAGCAGATGAACCAGATGCCCGCGCACATGGACCCGCAGGTATTGCAGTTCTTCTATCAGGCCTTGCAGTTCAGCCGGGTTGCCGAGCTGTTCGATGAACACTTCCTGTTCGACATCAGCCAGCGCCAGGGCCCGCGCAAGCGCCGGCTGGCGACCCTGTGCCTGCGCAATGTCACCCCGGCGCGCCTGTTGGCCCCACGCATGCTGGCGGCGCGCAGTGTGACGCTGTTTTCCGCCACGTTGAGCCCGCGGCATTTCTACAGCGACTTGCTGGGTATGCCGGCCGATACCGCCTGGCTAGAAGTGGCTGCGCCGTTTCGCGCAGAGCAGCTGGAGGTACGGATTGCCAGCCAGGTGTCCACCCGCTACCAGCAGCGGCAAGCCTCTCTGGTACCGATCGTGGAGCTGATTGCCCAGCAGTATGAGCACATGCCGGGTAACTACCTGGCATTCTTCAGCAGCTTCGAATACCTGCAGCAGGTGGCCGACCTGTTGGCCGAGCGGCATGGGCAGATTCCCCTGTGGGCCCAGGCCCCGGGGATGGACGAGGCCGCCCGCCAGGCGTTTCTTGATCGATTTGTTGCCGACGGCCGGGGCGTTGGCTTTGCCGTATTGGGGGGGGCTTTCGGCGAAGGCGTGGATTTACCAGGTACGCGGCTGATCGGGGCGTTTGTCGCCACCCTGGGGTTGCCGCAGGTCAACCCGGTCAACGAGCAGTTCAAGCAACGCCTGGGTCGGCAATTTGGTGCGGGTTTTGACTACACCTATCTTTACCCGGGTGTGCGCAAAGTGATCCAGGCGGCTGGCCGGGTTATCCGTGGAGACCAGGACCGGGGCGTGCTGGTGCTGATAGATGAACGCTTCGCCGAGCCCCGGGTGCAGCAGATGTTTCCGGCATGGTGGCCCAAGGCTGCGCCGGCCAGCACGCCGGCTGATGACAAAAGCACGCTCCGATTGCGGTAAGATCACGAACCATGCCAGTTGCAAAGCCTTGTATATCAAGGTGATGGCACTTCACAGGGGCTTGATGGAATGCGCGCTTGGCATTCGTCAGGACTTGTTTTTATGTCGTTTCGACTTGCTTCAGGGTTTGCCAGTTTCACGACCGGCCGCCGCTTCGCTACAGGGTTCACGTTTTGTCCGATCTCCCCAAAAATCCGCTGCTGCAGTACATGGACCGCCTGGCCCCCTCCAGCCAGCAAACCATGCGCTACATCCTTCAGGACGCTGCCGACCGGCTTGGCTTTGTCGACTGCAATGTCGTCGACGTGCCTTGGCATCGGCTAGAGCCCGGCCATGTGATTGCCTTGGTGTCGGCCCTGCGTGCCGACGGTTATGCGCCAAACAGTTCGTCTTTGTATGTCAACGCCATTCGTGGGGTGATGAACGAGGCCTGGCGTCAGGGCCTGATCGACCATGAGCAGTTGCTGCGCATTCGTGAGGTCAAACCGGCCACCGGCAGCCGCCTGCCGCCAGGGCGCAACCTGCGCCGCAGCCTGATTCGCGAACTGATGGAGGTGTGCGCATCCGACCCTCGGCCGCAAGGCGTGCGCGACGCGGCGATCATCGCCTTGCTCTATGGCACCGGCATGCGCAAGTCAGAGTCGGTGGACATCGACCTGGCCCAGGTCGATTTCCAGGCGCGCAGCCTGCAGGTGGTGGGCAAGGGCAACCACCAACTGATCAAGTACGCCCCGCCATGGGCGTTCGAGAAGCTGCAGGCGTGGCTGGACTTGCGCCGTCAGGACCTGCCAGCAGGGGCAGAGGACGACCCGTTCCTGTTCAACCGCATCCGCCGCGGTAGCCACATCACCCGGGCGCGTATCACCAAGCATGCGATCTACTACATTGCCCGTCAGCGCGGTGCGCAAGTGGGGGTGAAAATCATGCCGCACGACTTCCGCCGGGCGTTCATCACCCGGGTGATCGAAGAGCATGACCTGTCGATTGCCCAGAAGCTGGCGCACCATGCCAATATCCAGACCACCGCCATTTATGACCGGCGTGACGACAACGAACGCCGGCGAGCCGTCGACCGTTTCGACTACTGAGTCCTTGTGTGTGCGGTCCATTCGCGGGACAAGCCCGCTCCCACAGGCTCCTCGCAGACCTTGGGTCCTGTGTAATACCTGTGGGAGCGGGCGCGCCCGCGAAGGGCTGCAAAGCAGCCCTATTTGCACGGGTGTCGGCACTGAAACGGGGCCGACACGCGCCCCCGCTTTGTGCGCGATCTGCGCGCATGCCCGATGCCAGAGCGGCCACAGCTGAAGTTTCATCTGCCTTCACCTGCGGAGTTGGCCCGCAACCTGCTATATCCAGCCTGCGAATTTGATCGAGTGGTCAGGCCGCGCGCGCTAGCCATTGCCCGCGCCGGACCCTCTAAACGGCCAGCAGGCCACGGATTTCAGGGGCCGCAGGATGTCGCTCGCGGAGCAGATTGAACAACAACAAGACGATGCAGGCTGGAGTGCCCACCTGCAGTTGCGCTTTGTCAGGCGTGACGATGTGACCCGCCTTGGTGCGCGTCGGCATTTCGGACCTCTTTTGGTGCAGCGGCCCTTCTACCCGGAAGGTGCACCGTGCCATGTCTATGTGCTGCACCCGCCGGGTGGCATCGTCGCCGGCGACCGCCTTGATCTGGATATCCACCTGGAGCCCGACAGCCACGCGCTGCTGACCATGCCCGGTGCCAGTAAGTTCTACCGCAGCATCGGCCCGACCGCGCGGCTGACCCAGCGTTTTCAGCTGGCTGCAGGCAGCACACTGGAATGGTTGCCGCAGGACAGCATCTTCTTTTCTGGTGCCCGCGCCAACCTCCACAGCCGCTTCACCCTCGAACCCGGGGCGCGCCTGCTGGCCTGGGAAACCCTGTGCCTGGGGCGCCCTGTCATGAACGAGCGTTTCGAGCAGGGCGCCCTGGACAGCTGTTTGCATATTGAACTACCCGACGACGTCGGCCTGCATGAACGCCTGCGTATCGAAGGCGGCCGCCTGGACAAGCTCGGTGGCCACCCGCTGCTGGCTACGTTCTGTGCAGCACCCGCCGACCAGGCGGTGCTGGAGCAGGTTCGCCCATTGCTCGATGAACTGGCCAACCCGGCCGGCGCGACCCTGTTGGGGTCGTTGCTGGTTATCCGTGTGCTTGACCATGACAACCAACACCTGCAACGCACCCTGCAACGCCTGTGGCATGTGCTGCGCCCGGCCGTCCTTGGCCTGCCAGCCTGCCCACCGCGTATCTGGGCTACCTGAGAGAGCGCCATGGAGCTTACCCCGAGAGAGAAAGACAAATTGCTGCTGTTCACCGCCGCATTGCTGGCAGAACGGCGCCTGGCCCGCGGCCTGAAGCTCAACTACCCGGAGGCCGTGGCGCTGATAAGTGCTGCCGTGCTCGAAGGCGCCCGCGATGGCCGCACCGTTGCCGAGCTGATGAGCCAAGGGCGCGAAGTGCTGACCCGCGAGCAGGTGATGCCCGGCATTGCCGAAATGCTCCACGACGTGCAGGTCGAAGCGACCTTCCCGGATGGCACCAAACTTGTGACCGTGCATGACCCCATCGTCTGAAACTGCCCAGGAGCCCCGCATGATCCCAGGTGAAATCCAGGTCGCCGCTGGCGACATCGAACTGAACAGCGGCCGGGAAACGGTCAGTGTCAGTGTGGCCAACCACGGCGACCGGCCGGTGCAGGTCGGCTCGCACTACCACTTCTACGAAGTCAACGAGGCGCTGGTGTTCGATCGTGCGCCAACCTTGGGCTTTCGCCTGGATATCCCGGCCGGCACCGCCGTGCGCTTCGAGCCTGGCCAGGCGCGCACTGTGCAACTGGTGGCCTACGCCGGCAAGCGTGAAGTCTATGGCTTCCAGGGCAAGGTGATGGGCCCGCTGGAGGGCAGGGTATGAGCCGTATTTCCCGCCAGGCCTATGCCGACATGTTCGGGCCCACCGTGGGCGACCGCGTGCGGCTGGCCGACACGGCATTGTGGGTAGAGGTGGAGAAGGACTACACAATCTACGGCGAAGAGGTGAAGTTTGGGGGCGGCAAGGTCATCCGCGACGGCATGGGGCAGGGCCAGATGCTGGCCGCCGAGGCCATGGACCTGGTGCTGACCAACGCGCTGATCATCGACCACTGGGGTATCGTCAAGGCCGACATCGGCATCAAGCACGGGCGTATCGCGGTGATCGGCAAGGCCGGCAACCCGGATGTGCAGCCGGGCGTCAACGTCCCGGTGGGCCCCGGTACCGAAGTGATCGCGGCCGAGGGCAAGATCGTGACGGCGGGGGGTGTCGATTCGCATATCCATTTCATCTGCCCGCAGCAGGTGGACGAGGCACTGAACAGCGGCGTCACGACCTTTATCGGCGGCGGCACCGGCCCGGCCACCGGCACCAATGCAACCACCTGCACGCCTGGCCCCTGGTACCTGGCGCGTATGCTACAGGCCGCCGACAGTCTGCCCATCAACATCGGTTTGCTGGGCAAGGGCAATGCCTCGCGGCCAGAAGCGCTGCGTGAGCAGATCGCGGCCGGTGCGGTGGGCCTCAAGCTGCATGAAGACTGGGGCTCGACCCCGGCGGCTATCGACTGCTGCCTGGGCGTTGCAGAGGAAATGGACGTCCAGGTGGCGATCCATACCGACACCCTCAACGAGTCCGGTTGCATCGAAGACACCCTGGCGGCCATCGGCGACCGCACCATCCACACCTTCCACACCGAAGGTGCCGGCGGTGGCCATGCGCCGGACATCATCCGCGCTGCGGGGCAGGCCAACGTGCTGCCATCCTCGACCAATCCGACCCTGCCGTACACGGTCAACACCGTGGACGAGCACTTGGACATGCTCATGGTCTGCCATCACCTGGACCCGAGCATTGCGGAGGACGTGGCCTTTGCCGAATCGCGCATCCGCCGCGAAACCATCGCTGCCGAGGACATCCTTCACGACATGGGTGCATTTGCCATGACCTCGTCCGACTCTCAGGCCATGGGCCGGGTCGGTGAAGTGGTGCTGCGCACCTGGCAGGTTGCCCACCAGATGAAACTGCGTCGTGGGCCTTTGGCGCCAGACACGGCCTACAGCGACAACTTCCGGGTCAAGCGCTACATCGCCAAGTACACCATCAACCCCGCGTTAACCCACGGCATCGGCCACGAAGTGGGTTCGGTGGAGGCGGGCAAGCTGGCCGACCTGGTGCTGTGGTCGCCGGCGTTCTTCGCGGTCAAGCCGGCCCTGGTGATCAAAGGCGGGATGATCGTCACCGCGCCCATGGGCGACATCAACGGCTCCATTCCCACACCGCAGCCGGTGCACTACCGGCCGATGTTCGGCGCCCTCGGCGCCGCACGGCATGCCACGCGCATGACCTTCCTGCCCCAGGCGGCAATGGAGCGCGGCCTGGCCGAGGAGCTGAACCTGCGCAGCCTGATTGGCGTGGTCAACGGCTGCCGCCGCGTGCGCAAGCCGGACATGGTCCACAACATCTTGCAGCCGCTGATCGAAGTCGATGCGCAGACCTACCAGGTGCGTGCCGACGGCGAATTGCTGGTCTGCGAGCCCGCCAG
The DNA here is from genome assembly GCF_017875165.1 of Pseudomonas sp. PvP089. NCBI lineage: Bacteria > Pseudomonadati > Pseudomonadota > Gammaproteobacteria > Pseudomonadales > Pseudomonadaceae > Pseudomonas > Pseudomonas sp. PvP089. Next base: position 3,788,727 of record NZ_JAGGME010000001.1, on the reverse strand, counting down.
CGAACTGCCGCTGGCACAGCGTTATTTCCTGTTTTGAAGGAGCACCGATGATTGTCTTGACCCGCCGTATCACCGACCCCGGCACGCTTGCTGTAAGCGGCACCGTCACCCTGGACGTGGACAGCCGCATCAAGAGCCGCCTGCGGGTAACCCTGGACGATGGGCGCGAAGCCGGGCTCATGCTGGAGCGCGGCCACCTGTTGCGCGGGGGAGAGCTGCTTGCCGATGCTGACGGCAGCCAGTTGATCCGCGTACTGGCGGCGCCCGAAGCAGTGTCGACGGTGCGCTGCGCCGATCCACACCTGCTGGCTCGCGCGGCCTATCACCTGGGTAACCGCCACGTGCCCCTGCAGATCGAGCCTGGTCTGTTGCGCTTCCAGCACGACCATGTGCTGGGCGACATGCTGCGTGGCCTGGGCCTGACGGTAGAGGCCGAACAGGCACCGTTCGAACCTGAAGCGGGGGCCTACCAGAGCGCCCCGCATGGCCACAGCCATGCACACGGCAACGATCACCCGTTCGTACGCCTGCCTGCCCATTCCTGAACTGCCTTGGAGCAACCAATGAAGAAGACGCTCGCCCTGTTTCTGCTGATGCTGGCCCTGCCAGCCTTCGCCCACCCTGGCCATGACAGCAACCCGCTGCAGGACGGCCTGTTGCACCCGCTGACCGGCCTTGACCATCTGCTGATGCTGCTGGGCACCGGGGTTCTCGCTGCATTGACCGGGCGCAGCCTGACGTTGCCCCTGGCAACCCTGGCGGCGATGTTTGGCGGCGCGGTGTGTGGCCACCTGTTTGGTGACATGCTGGGCATGGAAACCTTGATCGCCCTGTCGCTGCTGGTGGCTGCCGGGGCAGTGCTGCTGCCGAGCCGCCAGTTGCTGCTGGCCATGGCCATGCCGGTGTTCGCCTTGTTCCACGGCTGGGCTCATGGGGTGGAAGCCACGCCAAGCGCGTTCTGGCAATTCAGCGCAGGGTTTGTCGCGGTCAGCGGCTTGCTGCTGGCGGCGGGCTTTGCGGTCGGTTGCCTGTTGCGCCGGCACATTGGCCTGCAGAAGGCCTTTGGCGGTGGCTTGCTGGCCGGCGCCGCGCTGGTGCTGGCCGGTTGATGGACAGCGACCTGGCATTGCTGCGCCTGCTGCAGCTGGCCAGCCCCGGCTTGCCGGTGGGGGGCTTTACCTACTCGCAAGGTCTGGAGTGGGCAGTCGAGGCGGGCTGGGTAAGGGGCGCGGACGGTTTTGCGGCCTGGCAGCGGGAGCAGGTCGATGACACCTTGGCCTGCCTCGACTGGCCGGTGCTGGCGCGTCTGTACCACGCTTGCCAGGGCGAGGATGCCGCGGCGTTCGCCCACTGGAGCCGTTTTCTGCTGGCCAACCGCGAGACCGCCGAGTTGCGCCTGGAAGAACAGCAGCGCGGCGCGGCGCTGGCCCGGCTGCTTGATGGCTGGCAATTGGGCCAGGCCCCGGCCTGGCGTGCCAGCCTTGAATTGACTCAACTGGGCGGCATGGCCTGGCTGGCTGCGCACTGGGCAATCCCGCTGCGCCCGCTGGCCCTCGGCTATGGCTTTGCCTGGCTGGAGGGCGCGGTAATGGCAGGAGTCAAGCTGGTGCCTTTCGGCCAGCAGGCTGCCCAGACCTTGCTGCGCGACCTGGGCACCGGCTTGCCGGCAGCCCTCGACCGGGCATTGGCCCTGGGCGATGACCAGCTCGGTGGCGGCCTGCCATTGCTGGCCATTGCGTCATCGCGTCACGAAACTCAATACACCCGTTTGTTCCGTTCCTGAGGACTGCCTTCATGCAAAGCTATCAACAACCCCTGCGCGTCGGTGTCGGCGGCCCGGTCGGTTCCGGCAAGACTGCACTGCTGGAAGCGCTGTGCAAGGCCATGCGCGACCATTACCAGATCGCCGTGGTCACCAACGACATCTACACCAAGGAAGACCAGCGCATCCTGACCGAGGCTGGCGCCCTGGAGCCGGAGCGCATTGTGGGCGTGGAAACGGGCGGCTGCCCGCACACGGCAATCCGCGAAGACGCCTCGATGAACCTGGCTGCCGTCGAGGCGCTGGCGCGCAAGTTTGGCAACCTTGAAGTGATTTTCGTCGAAAGCGGCGGTGACAACCTCAGCGCCACGTTCAGCCCGGAGCTCGCTGACCTGACCATTTACGTGATCGACGTGGCCGAAGGCGAGAAGATTCCGCGCAAGGGTGGGCCAGGCATTACCAAGTCGGACTTCCTGGTGATCAACAAGACCGACCTGGCGCCTTATGTAGGGGCTTCATTGGAAGTGATGGAGCGCGACACCCAGCGCATGCGCCCGCAGCGGCCGTGGACCTTCAGCAACCTGAAGAAGGGTGAGGGGTTGCAGGCAGTGATTGATTTCATTGTCGAGCGCGGGATGCTGGGTGTGCGTGGCTAATAGCGATATCCGTACTGCGCGGGCTCTTGCAGGAGCGGCCTTGTGTCGCGAAAGGGCCGCGAAGCGGCCCCGGCAGTATTCGCGTCCGCGCTGAAATCCGGGGGCTGCTTTGCAGCCCTTTCGCGACACAAGGCCGCTCCAGCAACGATTGCGTCTGGTTTGGTCAGTTGTGGCAGCAGTGTGGCTTGTCTGGCTGCCCTTCATAGCGGTCATGGTGCCGCACCCAGTCCATAGTCCCGCTTTCGTTGCGCCCCAGTGGCGCAATGTCCAGGAAGTTGTACGTGTTGACCAGAATGTCCAACCCGCGGGCGTAGGTGGAGTAGGTGTGGTACACGCTGCCGTCCGGTTCGCGGTAAAACGCACTCAAGCCGGGCAGTTCGCTTTCACTGCCGTCATACGGCGCATAGTTGTACTGCCGTTCACCCTCGCTGGCGACACTGACGCCAAAGTCCTCGTTGAAACCACTGCCCTGTGACGAGTACCAGGGAAACTGCCAGCCCATGCGCCGACGGAACGCCTGAAACTCGGCATACGGCGCTCGCGATACCGCCACCAGCGACACATCGTGGTGAGCAAGGTGCAGGTTGGCACCGTCAAAATGGTCGGCCAGGAACGAGCAGCCGGGGCAGCCTTCGCTCCAGCCCTCGGCGAACATGAAGTGGTAAAGCAACAGCTGGCTGCGCCCCGCAAACAGGTCGGCCAGGCTCAGTTCGCCGTCCGGCCCCTGGAACTGATAGTCGTGCTCTACCCTGACCCAGGGCAGGGCGCGACGGGCTGCTGCCAATGCGTCGCGGTGATGGGTAAAGGTTTTTTCGTGCAGCCACAGTTGCTGGCGGGCCGCCAGCCACTGGCTACGGGAAGCCACCGGATGCCTGCTTTCGCTTGTGCTCATGGTGCTGTCTCCACGCTGGGGGATTCACACACTAGACGAGCACGCTCTGTTCTATTCGACAGGCACCGGTGGCCATGCGATGAGCGGTACGTCGCTCAGCCCGAATGGGCGATATGCCCCTCGGCCAGTTCATCTTCTGCGTCATCTTCGCCGGGCAGCGCGGTGATCACGCTGAAGTCGCTGACTTCAACCTTGCCGCCGCCGTAGCCTAGCAAGTGAAAGGAAAACGCTTTGCGCTCGGTCGGGTTGTCAAAGCTGAACTCCATTTCCAGGGGTTCGTCGGCGGTGACCCTCAGTTCAGCAGGCAAGCCCAGCGGTACGTCCTGTTCCAGTTGCTTGGCCTTGAGCTGGATGTAGGCCACACGCTTGGGGTCCAGCGAGCGCACCTTGACCCGCACGCGGGTATGAGAGCCTCCCGGCATTTCCAGGTACTGGGCGCCGATCAGGTTATCGGCCCAGTCATCGTGAATGCGCTTGCGCAACTTGATCGGCGAAGGGCCGCCGAACTGGTAACGCAGGTTGAGCGGGGTTTGCAGCAGTGACTGGTCGAGCACCCCGGCCAGGGCGCCGATCTGCTGGCCCAGCAAGCTGTCACCCTGGCCCAGGTAGCGGGCCTGGTCGGCAATGAAACCCTCGCTGGCGTAACGCCGGCAGCGTTGCTGGAAGTCACACTCGGTGAAGACGCCCTGCCCGTCGTGGTAGCGCAGCATGCCGTTGGTGTAGGAAATCATCTCGCGGCCCGTGTCGTAGTCGCGGTACAGCGAACGGCCGCCAAGCGCCATGGGGATAGGCAGCGCAAAGTAGTCGAGCAGGGAAGTGGCCATATCGATATGGCCATAGGTGCCGCGTTTGACAGGCGGCAACTGCGCCTGCTCTGGCGCCAGGGTGAGGTTGAAGCCCCAGGACGACGCCAGGCGCACGCCGTCGATGCCATGGGACTCGTCGGAGGTCACTACCACCAGGGTGTCTTTTAGCACGCCTTGGCGTTCGAGGTTGTCGAGGAAAGCCCCCAGCGCGTCGTCCAGGTAGGCAACCGCTGCCTGTTTTGGCGTGGCATAGCGCTCAAGGTACTCGGCTGGGGCGGAGTAAGGCTGGTGGGTACCCACCGTGAGCAGGGTCAGCATCCATGGCTTGTCCTGTTTCTGCAATTGGCCGACATAGTCCAGCGCCCCTTCGAAAAACGCCCGGTCATCCTTGCCCCACGGGAAGTCCAGGTAGTTCTTGTTGCGGAACCACTCCAGGCCATGCACCGAGTCGAAACCGATATGCGGCATGATGCGGTCCTTGGCCATGAAGCGCAGGCCGGCACCTTGCAGGTAGTGGGTGGTGAAGCCAGCCTGGCGCAGTTGCGCTGGCAGGCAGGCCTGGTTGCGTTCGTTCTGGGTCAGCAGCTCTACGCCTTTGGGCGTGCCATTGGCCAGCTTGTCGTAATCACCACACAGCATCGCGTACAGGCCGCGGATGGTCTGGTGGGTATGCAGCACGTAGTCCGGTGTGTTCATGCCGCGCTCGGCCCATTGGCTGAGCTTTGGCATCAGGTCTTCGTCGAAGCGGCTGTGCAGGGCCTGGCGGTTGGGCCGCAGGTAGGCGCCGGGGATACCTTCCACCGTGATGACCAGCAGGTTGCGAGCGCTGCCTGGCCCGGCCAGTAGCCGCTGCCCGTTCAGGTCGGATTGGGTCAGGCCACTGCTGGCCAGCGGTGTGAAGGTTTGCGTGTGGCCCATCCAGCCTTCGACCGTGCGCTCCAGGCTGCCGACACCGGCTGACATCAGTTGGTGAGTGAGGTTGTACTGCCGCCACTGGTCGGCGTCGGTGGGTGCCAACTGCTGGCTGCCCCAGTGAGCACCGAACAGCAGCACTGGAATGGCCCATGCCTTGCGGGGCAGCGGCATGCTGCGTTGGGTACGGCCGCGCCAGACGGTGACCAGCCAGCCCAGAAGGCCGGCAGTAAGGGTCAGGGGCAGCCAGGGGTGCGCCAGGCCGCCACCTGTCGAATTTTCCATGAATTGCGGGTCGACCAGGTAGGTCAGGTCGGCGCTGGTTGGCAGCCGGCCTACCGCGCTAACCAGTTCGGCCGAAGCCACCCACAGCGCTGCCCAGGCCAGCAGCACCGGCAGGGCCAGCCACCATGGCCGACGGTGCAGGAGCAATACCAGCAGGCTGCCGAGGGCGAGGTCGGACAGGTAGCCGAGCGGGTTGGACCAGCCCAGCATGGCGCGCGTACCCAGTGGGATCACCAGTACCAAGGCTGCCAACGCGGCAAGCCGGGTACGCGGGTGGTCTGACAGGTTCTTCACAAAAACTTCCCTTTTGCCATTAAATCGTCATGCATCTGTGCTGGATGATAACAGGCCGGGGAAGGGAAAGCGGTTTGCTACAAGGCTGGTAACCAAAAGCCGGGCCCGCTAGCGCGGGCCTGGCCGAGGGCAACCCTCAGAAGTAGTAAGGGAATTTCAGGCTGAAGGAAAAGTCGGGGGCATCGTCGGTCAGACCAATGGACAGGTTGGGTACGATGGTCAGGTTGTTGGTGGCGGCGAAGGTCAGGCCGATGTTGAAGTTGGCGGCGTTGTAGTCACTGTTGGAGATCGACTGCCAGTCGCCACCGTCCGGCTTGATCTTGCTCTTGCGGGCAAACTGGTCAGACACCGAGAACGACATGCTCATCTTCTCGTTCAGGGCAAAAGCGATACCGCCGCCAATTTGCCAGGAGTCGCCCAGCTTCACGTCACCCGGCACCTTGCTGTTGACCTGCGGGCTGATGTCGCTGAACGAGTCCTGCATGTTGTAGGTGTACGAGAGGCTGCCGAACAGCACCGCCGGGTCGAAGGTCTTGACCAGCGAGATGCCTGGCGTGATCGACCACACGCCGTTGCCGGTCGGCAGGCTGTCCGGGACGGACAGGTTGCTGTTGCCGTCCACTTCGCGCAGCTTGATGCCATAGGGGTCCTTGCCGGTCGGCGCCTTGACCCTCAGGGTGGCAACGGCGTCAGGCCAGGTTTCGTCCTCGTCGAGGAACTTATAGGCCACGCCAACGTTGATGTCGCCGATTTCCGGGTCGCGCGTGACGGTTGCATCGGAGGTACTGGCCCCGGCGCCTCCCGCACCGCCGGAAGAGTAAGTTGATTCGCGGTACACCACGGGGACGTTTATGTCGAACTGCCAGCGCTGCGCCAGGTTGTAGCGCGCGGTCATGTCCAGGGTCCAGTTGTCGGCCTTGATCCGGTCAAGGTTGATGCTGCCGAGGAAGATCGAATCCAGCGCCAGGAAGCCATTGAGCGTCAGCGCACGGGTATCGTAATGGGTATAGGTAACACCCGTTTCGAAGCTGAACTTGCCTCCGCCAAAGAATCCGCTGGCTTCGTCATACAGGTTGGAAACGCTTTGCGCCGGTTCGGAATCGGCCGTCAGCGCCTGACCGTAGGAGCTGCCTGTGGCCCCCGGTGTGCCTGACGCGACGGTCTGCGCGCCTTTGACCCCTTCGGCGGGGGACTTGACCAGGCGCTTGGGCGGCGCCGCTGCCGGGGCCTCCTCGACCTGGCGCACCCGCTGTTCAAGTACCATCAGTGCCTGTTGCTGGGCCTCGTAGCGGCGTTTGAGCTCGATCAGTTCCTGTTTCAGCGCTTCCACTTGTGGATCGGCGGCTGCGTAGAGTGCGGTGGCGGGGGCCAGGGTAGTCAAACACACAAAAGCTCTGAGCGTTAAAGATCGGTACATGGAGTTGCCGTCCCTTCCAACTACTTTTGATGAGACTGAGCGTAGATCAGTATCCGAAAGTGCGAAGACCTTTGAGCTGGTCAAGGCTGCCATTGAGCGAAGCCGCTGTCGGCACGTTCTCGCGCATGACGACATTCAACGATGTCATGTTGTTGACCCGGTTGCCGTTGCCGAGCAAAGTCGAATTCTGCATCAGCCCCCCCTGGGCCAGGCGCTGCACGCTGCTGCCCTGGTTGTTGCTGGCATTGATGTTGAGCTGCACACCTACGCCGCTTGAAGACACGCTGAGCGAGCCGGCGCCGTTTTCCCCGAGCAGGGTCTGGCCGGCGGCCAGCACCTGGCCTTGCTGTTGCACGGCGGGGGCCTGGTTGGCCTTGGTAACGTTGATATCGACGTTGTTGTAGGCCGTGTTGTTGTCGCCGGCCGCACGTACCACCTGGGTCACACCCTCGGTAGTAGCAAGGCCATTGCCGCCGGTGACCACGCCAGTCCCGGCAGAGGGCGCACTGGTCGAGGCAGTACCTGTACCTTTTTCATCAATCATCGATACATAGAACTGGGGCTTGATGGTCGATTGCTGAACTTGAAGCGTGGAGGTCGCCCCGATCACATCGCCCTTGGCGTTTTGCCAGGTGCTGCTCATGACGATGCCGAAGCTGACGATCCGCCCCGGCATCACATAGCGGCCACGCAGGTTTGCCAACTCCTGGTCCTTCAGTTCAATGGGTTTCAACGCCTCGGCGTGGCTTGGCAAGCTGGCAGCCAGGCAGGCCATGGCCAGCCACAATGAAGTCTTCATGAAATGCTCCCTGGAGCATCATGCTCCTTGTCATTAGAACAGTCGTTAGAAGAAGTCGCTTTTGATGAAGCCGAAGTCCAGCAGCTCGTTGTCCTTCACCGGGGTGAAGGTGTCCACCCGGCCCTTGGCGGTCAGGGGCAGGGGCGGGTCGAGCAGGATGTTGTTCTTGTCGTAACCCTGACCGATCACGGCGAAGATGATGCCGTTCCAGCCCTTGAGGAAGTCTTCGACTTTGTAGCGTTTGTGGCCCAGTACCGGGTCACCGATGTAGACCCAGCCTTTGTCGACCTTCTGCATGACCACGAAGTGCTTGTAGCCACGCACATCCATCAGCACCACGACCGGGATGCGCACGCTGTGCAGGGTGTCGGGTGCCACGCGGTAACCGCGGGCACGCATGCCCAGGCTTTCGACGTAGCGTTTCATGTCGAGCATCGAGAATCCTTGCGTGCGCACCAGGTTCTGGTCGGCGTGGGCCAGCATGCCTTCGATGATCTGATGTTCGTCCACATCCAGCCAGTAGGCCTGGCGCAGAATGGTGGCCAGCGCGGCGGCGCCGCAGCTGAAGTCGGTTTTTTGTTGCACCAGGTCGGCGAATTTGCGTTCGCGCACGCTCTGGAGAGGCTTGAACACCACGGCGCCGCCCGGCAGGACGGACAGCGGCATTTGTGCAGCTTCGCTCACGCTGGCCAGGCACAGCAAAAACGCCAAGGCGAAAATACGCATGATCGGGTGCCTTACGGTGTGTTGGAGAAAGGCCCCCCGGAGGGGGCCTCAAGCGCAGCGTTTAGAACGAGGTGTTGGAGATGGCCAGCGAGTTGCTCTGCTGGTTGCCCACACCGGCCGCCACGTTCACGCCCAGGTTGCCGCTGCCACCGTTCACCGAACCGCTAAGGGTTGCAGTATTGGTAACAGGGTTGGCCCAGCCGGTCGGGGTCAGCACTTGGAAGGACACGGTATTGCTCAAGTCGTAAGCACTGCTTTCGCTGTAGCTCTTCGAAACGTCGTTCGAGGATTGTTTCGATTTTTCGCCAGACTTCGAGAAGTCAGACGCCGAAGCATTCTCGTACGAAGAGTCGTGCGACTTGGTGTACGAAGAGTCCTTGGACTTGTCGTACGACGATTGATGCGACTTGTCGTAGTTGGAGTCGAATGCTTTCTCGAACGACGAGTCGTATGCACTTTCGTGCGACTTGTCGACCGATACGTCCAGCGACGCATTCAGCGAACCATCGAAGCTGCTGGAGCGGGTGCGCTCGCGACGGCCATCATCGGTGGTAAGGGTACGCGTAGCGTTGGCTGCTGCATCCAGCGAAGCGTTCAGGTTGGCGCTGCTCGACGAGCTGTTGCTACCGCTGGCAGAGCCGCTGGCACCCCAGCTGTTAGAGCCGCTTGCGGTCGAACTGTTGGACCCGCTGGCATTGCTGGATGCCGAGCCGCTGGAGTTCCAGCCACTGGAGCCGCTGGAGCTGGCGCTTTGCGAGCCGGCCACGCTGAAGCTCGACGACGAGCTGCGGTCGTCGGTCGAGTTGAACGTGCCATCGCGCGAGCTCGAACCGCTTGCCGAGGTGGTGATGGTAATCGTATCAACCCGGTAGGTGCGGTCTGCGCTGTTGTTCACAGTCAGGCCTGGGCCGTCCTGGTTGGCGGAAGCAGTGGCAGTGGCGTTACCCAGTGGGGCACCCGTGTTGGCGATGGCCATGGTGTTTTTCTGTTGGTTGAGGTCGCCACCGGCAATGTTGATGCCGATGTTGCCCTCAGCCCCGCTGGCCGAGCCGCTCATCACAGCCGAAGACTGGGTCGAATAGTTGTCGACCCGGTTGTTTCTGCTGGTTTGCTCAACGTCGGCAGTGGCATTGGCCATGCCGAACACGAAGCTGTTGTCCAGGCTCGACTCGGAGCCGGCATTGGCGATGGCAGCGGCGTTGTCTTGCTGGTTGCCGTTACCGGCGGCGACGTTGATACCAACGTTGCCGCTGGAGCCTGTGCCCGAGTCACTCATCTCGGCTTCGTTGATGGTGCCTTGATTGCTGATGCGATTGTTGGTGCTGCTTTGGGTATCCCAGGCATTGGCCGTTGCATACACAGGGATCTTGGTGGGTGGAGGCGTGTGCTGACCATTGTTATTGTGGCCGTTGTGGTGGTCGTTGCGCCGATCGTTTTGTCCAGCTTGTACAGCAACAGCCATGACCGCAGCAATTGCGAACACCAGAGGCTTGATTGCCATCGAGGGTTTCATGGTGATTCTCCGTACTTTATTAGGTTAAGTGTTGTTCTTAACTGATTGGGTCAATCCGCGACCCGGATGCTCAAGGTGTTGGCCATTCGGTTTCCCACCCCGGCACTCTGATTCAGCTGGATCACCCCACGGCTACCGGTGAATGCCTGGTCACTGGTGGTGACCTGGCGATGGCCGAGTGCGGTGTCAGCTGGATCGGAGTTGTTGAGCAGCGCCACGTTCTGCTGCATGAGGACGCTGTCGTCGATGCTTTGCGGTTGAGCGCTGAGGCTGATGCTCAGGGCATTGGCTTGCTGGGTATTGGCACCGGCGCTCTGGTTGACACCCAGTGCGCCACTGCCGTTGCTGAATGCGTTGCCTTGAATGGTTGAGCGGGCATCCATCGCAGGGTCAGCCGGCGTGTTGAGCCGTTGCCGGATCTGTGTGCTGGCGTTCGCTTGCGGCCCGACGGCGATGGCGCGGGCATTGACCTGTTGCTGCTTGTCACCCGCGGCCTGGTTGACAGAGAGGTTGCCCTGATAGCGGCTGCCGGAATCGTCGATGTCGGCGTTGTTGATGACGGGCACCAGGGACTGGGCGAGGGCTGGCGCACTGCACAGGGTGGCCAGAATCAGCAGCATGTGCTTCATCTCACTTGCCCCCGCCTGTCAGGATCTGCAACGGAGCGAGCCCGCGCTGAACACTTGAGTTGACCATGTTCGCGATCCCGTTGCCCGATCCCCCGGTGCCGCGCCCACCCGACAGGTTGGGCAGTTGGTTCTGATTGCCGAGGTGGCCACCCAGGTTGTTGGTTTGCTGGGTGATCATGTTGCTGATGCCTGCGCCACTGCTGATGCTGGCGAAATCGCCATCACTCAGCTCGTTGGTCTGCTTGAGCACGTAGGCAGAAGGGTTGGCATTGACTGTAGTAGGGCTCGGGTCAGGGATCAGGGGCGGTATCGTCGCATTGCGCACCTGCACATCGCGCTTGATGATGATGATCCCGTTGTCCGCCTGGGCCGTCAGGCTCAGTGACCCGAATACACAACCCAGCAGTACCAGGTGATAGAGGCGTTTGTCACTCTTCCTCACGACGGCAACTCCTTCTTTGTGCGCTGGCCCTGTTCAGCGATGCGAACAACAGAGCAGAAGGTGTGCCGCTTTTGAGAAGCGTTTGCAGATCAATGGGTTAAAGCAAAGGGCTGAGAATCTGCGGCGTATTCTGTCTCAGGGTTGATACAGATAGCCCGGGGGATTGCTGGCCAAGCCAGCAGTGGCTTTGACTGGAAGGGTTTTTGCAGGGGTGTTTCACTGGCTTGACAGTGACCCCGATGCGGGGGCAGGCCCCGCATTTTCGGGGGCTTTGCCCCACCGGTGTGTCTCAGAGGCTTAACACTCGGTCGGGCATGCTGGCGTATCGCTATTAAGCAGTGTAGCAACCGCTTGCAGGGCCAGCAATTGGCGCTGTGGCCAATTGCCTTCAAGTATCTGGTGTGGCTGGTGGTGCCGCTTGAGCCAAGCCAGGCTGTCGTTGAAAAAGCGTTGGCGGTCGTTGAGATCGGGCTGGCTACGCTGGCCATCAGCAACCCAGTCCACGCCTTGTGGGCTCAGCAGCAGGTGCAGGTCGTAACGCCGGGCAAGCAGTGCCTGTTCCAGCCAGGGCGGGCAGTCATCGAACAAGGCGTGGCTCCAGAGCATGTTGCTGAGCAGGTGAGTGTCAAGGATCAGCAGTGGCGGGGCCTGCTCGCGGGCCCGGTCCTCCCAGGCCAGCTGGCCCCGGGCGATGGTGGGGATATCGGCGTAGCAGGTATCGCGGCACTCTTGGTCGATGAAGTGGCGCACGTACTCGGGCACCACCACGCCGCCGAAATGCGCCTGAATCACACCACTGAGCCAGCTCTTGCCACTGGATTCGGGGCCGCACAGTACCAGGACCTTCATGGGCTGCTCTGCGTTCATGCCTGTACCAACGCCGGATCCCGACGCCATTCCAGCCAGCCGCGCACGGCGATCAGGGTAAGCACGGCGAAGAAGCCCGCAGTGAAATACAGCTGCTGGTGCAGGTACTGGCCCACATAGACGATGTCCACCACCACCCACAGCGGCCAGCATTGCAGGCGCTTCTGGGCCATCCACAGTTGCGCTACCAGGCTGAAGCCGGTGAGGGTGGCGTCGAGCCAGGGCAGGGCGGCATCAGTCCAGTTGGCCATGGCTGCACCCAGGGCTGCGCTCAACAGCAGCCCGGCAGCCAGGCCACTGAGCAGTGCAGGGCGTTGCAGGCGGGAGACCTGGCGGGCATCTTCAGCATGGCCGGGGCGCTTCCATTGCCACCAACCGTACAGTTGCAGGATGGCGTAGGCCAGTTGCAGGAGCATGCCCGAATACAGCTTGACTTCGAAGAACAGCCAGCCATAGATCAGCACCATGACCAGCCCGATCGGCCAGCACCAGGCGTTCTGCTTGACCGTTAGCCAGACAGCGGTAACGCCGAGGACGGCGGCGATGAGTTCAAGGCCGGACATCGGCGATCCTTGGAGAGTCTATCGAGGGAAGGGCGCGATTGCAGCGGTTCGGCTGGGGAAGGTGTAGGGCGTCAGGTGGCCGGGGCCGCAAAGCGCCCCCGGCAATCTGAAGGTCAGACCCGGAACTGGCGCAGCAATTGTTCCAGTTCCTCGCTCAACTGCCCCAACGCCACTCCGGCATCACTGGACTGCCGCGCCGCATCGGCAGTCTGCTGGGACAAACCGGCGGTATCCAGCACGTTGCGGTTGATCTCCTCGACCACATGCGCCTGCTGCAAGGTGGCGCTGGCAATGGACGCATTCAAGGCGGTGAGGTTGTTCAGCGCCTGGTTGATGGCATCCAGGCTGGCGCCGGCCTCGCGGGCTTGCTCCACGGTCTGGCGCGAGGCTTCGCTGCTGGTGTCGATCGCCTTGACCGCCGCGTCCGACTGGCTTTGCAGGTGCGCGATCATGGTATGGATCTCGGCCGTCGACTGCGCGGTGCGCTGGGCCAGCAGGCGCACCTCGTCGGCGACCACGGCAAAGCCGCGGCCTTGCTCGCCGGCCCGCGCGGCCTCGATGGCCGCGTTCAGCGCCAGCAGGTTGGTTTGTTCGGCGATGGAACGGATGACATCCAGCACGCCGCCAATGCGCGTGCTGTGCCCGGCCAGGTCGCGGATTACCTGAACGGCCTGATCAATGGTCAGCGACAGCCGATCGATCTGTGCCAGGCTGCCGTGGATGGCCTGTTGGCCGTGCGTCACCTGCTGCTGGGCAGTGCGCATTTCGCCGGCGGCCTGTTCGGCGGTCTTGGCCACGTCTTGCACCGCGTAAGTCACCTCGTTCACGGCGGTGGCCACCTGGTCCATCTGTAGCGATTGCTGGGCACTGCGCTGTTGTGCGGCCCCCGCATTGTCACCGACGTGCCCGGCGGACTGGGCCAATGCATGGGCTGCACCCTGCAACTGGCCGACCACCCCTTGGAGCTTGCCGTTGAAACGGTTGAAGTGCTCACCCAAATGGGTGATTTCGTCACGGCCATGCGTATCCAGGCGCCGGGTCAGGTCGCTCTCGCCGCTGGCGATGTTGCCCATGGCCTGCACGGCCTCCTGCAAGGGGCGGGCGATGCTGCGGGCAATTAGCAAGACCACCAGCGCCATCAGCAGGGCAATGCCCACGCCGACCAGCGAGGCGTCGCGCAGCTGGCGGGCGAACTCGGCCTGCACGTCATCGACGTATACGCCCGACCCGATGATCCAGCCCCACGGCTTGAACAGCTGTATATAGGAAGTCTTGGCCACCGGCTCGCTGGCGCCCGGCTTGGGCCAGCGGTAGTTCACCGGCCCGGCGCCCTGCTGGCGGGCCAGTGCGACCATCTCGTTGAACACGGCAAAACCGTCGGGGTCGCGAATGGCCGAAAGGTCCTGGCCGTCAAGCTTGGGGTTGGCCGGATGCATGATCATCTTTGGCCCCAGGTCGTTGATCCAGAAATAGTCGTCGTGGTCGTAGCGCAGCGCTCGCACCACTTGCAGCGCCTGTTGCTGGGCGGCTTCGCGGCTGAGTGCACCGGCCGCCTCCAGCTCTTGGTAATAGGCCAGCACACCGGCTGCTGTCTGCACCACGTGGCGGGTCTTCTCCGCCTTGGCCTGGTACAGGTCACCGTGGATCTGGCGCAGCATCAGCAGGCCCAGCACCACCAGCATGGCCACTGCCACTACAAGGATCAGCCACAAGCGACGGCTGATCGACATTGATCTCAAAGTCTTCATCCACGAGCTCCCGCATTGTTCTTTTTATAGAGGTGCATCCAAGCATGCTTTGCGGCAAGGCCCCACTCGACTAATGGCTAGGTGCTATCTTTGTCAGAGTCTGTAGCAGGTCGCGTAAAGCGATTGCAAAGGGGCTCTGTCAGGATTTCGGCCGCGCAAGATGAAACCTTTAGCAGCCGTGAACTTTTCTACTGGCGTTGCGACCAACAGTCGCTGTAAAACAGCCGGGCCGCGTGCGGCAACTTCAAGCAAATCAAGAACAAGGGGCGTGCAACAGGCAGCGCTCCATCCGGGGGAATGATGGATTTTTGGACTGCCTTTCAGGCAATCATCTTAGGCGTGGTCGAAGGGCTGACGGAGTTTCTGCCGATCTCCAGCACCGGGCACCAGATTATCGTCGCCGACTTGATAGGGTTTGGCGGTGAACGGGCCATGGCTTTCAACATCATCATTCAGCTGGCGGCGATCCTGGCAGTGGTGTGGGCGTTTCGCGGCAAGATTCTCGATGTGGTATCTGGTCTGACCAGCCAGCCCAAGGCACGGCGTTTCACCGGTAACCTGCTGTTGGCGTTCTTGCCGGCGGTGGTACTGGGCGTATTGTTCGCCGACCTGATTCATGAGTACCTGTTCAACCCGGTCACCGTGGCGACGGCACTGGTGGTAGGCGGCATCATCATGCTCTGGGCTGAGTGTCGCGAGCACCGCGTGCAGGTCGACCATGTAGACGACATGCGCTGGAGCGATGCGCTGAAGATCGGTTTCGTCCAGTGTCTGGCGATGATCCCGGGCACTTCGCGCTCCGGCTCGACCATTATCGGTGGCCTGCTGTTCGGCCTGTCGCGCAAGGCGGCGACCGAGTTCTCGTTCTTTCTGGCGATGCCGACGATGGTGGGTGCGGCGGTGTACTCGGGCTATAAGTACCGCGACCTGTTCCAGCCAAGTGACTTGCCGGTGTTTGCCATCGGGTTCGTGACTTCGTTCATTTTCGCCATGATCGCGGTGCGTGCGCTGCTCAAGTTCATTGCCAGCCACAGCTATGCGGCATTTGCCTGGTACCGCATCGTTTTCGGGCTGTTGATTCTGGCGACCTGGCAGTTCGGCTGGGTTGACTGGTCTACAGCACATGGCTGAGGCGCTGCGCGGGCAAAGAACTGACGGCGTGCGCAACGTGCGCTTGAAATTGCTGCTGTTGGGCTTGCTTTGCCTGTTGCCCGGCTTGGGAGCGGTACGCATGGGGTGGAGCCACCAGGCCTGGTGGCCGTTGGCGCTGTACCCGGCAATGAGCCTCATCAGCCTGTTGCTGTACTGGCAGGATAAACAGCAGGCGCGGACGCAGGCCTGGCGCACCCCAGAAAAGGTGCTGCACGCCAGCGAATTGCTGGGTGGGTGGCCGGGTGCGCTATTGGCCCAGCAGTTGTTCCGGCATAAAACCCGTAAGGTTTCGTACCAGTTGGTGTTCTGGGGGATTGTGCTGATGCATCAGGTGTTCTGGGCCCACTGGCTGTTTTTTGAGGGGCGTTATCTGCCTTTCAATTGATTTTTGCCTGTATCGGCCTCTTCGCCGGCTTGCCCGCGAAGAGGCCGATACAGGCTGACTAGATCAACAACCCTGCCTGCAACCGCTTGGGCAATCGCCGCACCACCAGTTGATGCGAACGTTGCAACACATCACACAGCTCATCACGCCCCATGGGGTAGGGCAGCGCCATGCTGATCCACCGCGCCCGCGCCAGATAAGGCGCAGGCCGCACCCCTGGGCGATCGCAGTAGCCCAGAAACAGCTCATCGGCCACTTTGAACGACAGCCCCGCACCCGCCAGGTCGAGCACCGCGAACATCTTGTTGCCCGCCACCGAGAACACCCGGATGCCGCCCCACTTGTAGTCTTCCCGTGCACCCGGAAGGCTCAGGCAAAACGCGGCCACCTGGGCTTCGCTCATCTTCCTTTCAGACATACCGCTCTCCACAGGCCTCGAATGATGCCGCCAGGTGATCAATCCACACCCGCACCGCAGGCAGTACGCCGCGCCGGTGCGGGTACACCGCCTGCAGGTAGCCGCCTGGCAGTGACCAGTCTGGCAGCAGGCGCACCAGTTCGCCGCGCTCAAGCTCTTCTTCGCAGAACATGCTGGGCAGCGCGGTGAACCCCAAGCCGGCCCGTACAGCGGCGTTACGTACTACGAAATCATCTATGGCCAAGCGCGGCTCCAAGGCAATTTCATGCTGTTTGCCATGCGGGCCGAGCAGGCGCAAGTGCACCAGCCGGTCTGCTTCGGCGGCGCCCAGTACCGGCAGTGACGCCAGCTCACCCGGTTCGCGGATGTGGTCGGCGAAACCGGGCGCGGCCACCAGTTGCATCTGCGCCTGGCGCAGGCGACGAGTCACCAGGGCCGGGTCTTCGTCGCCCAGGTCGCGTACGCGCAGGGCGACGTCGATGCCTTCGGAAATCAGGTCGACGCGGCGGTTGAGCAGCACCATGTCCAGCTGCACCAGCGGGTACTGGGCAAGAAAGCGGCTGATCACATCTGGCAGAAAGGCATGCGCCAACGCCACCGGGCATGACACCCGCAAGCGCCCGCGCGGCTCGCTGCTCATGCTGGCCACGGCTTCATCGGCGGCTTCGGCCTCTAGCAGCATGGCCTGGCAGTGGTGCAGGTAGCGTTCGCCCACCGCAGTGAGCTTCAGCTGCCGTGTGGTGCGTTGCAGCAGGCGGGTGCCCAGGCGCTCTTCCAGCTCGGCAATCCGCCGCGACAGGCGCGATTTGGGGATGCCCAATTGACGCCCGGCGGCGGCAAAACCGCCGGCTTCGACCACGCGGGCAAAGTAGAAAAGGTCGTTTAGGTCTTGCATGAGAATGTCTCACTGTTCCATCTGTGGGACAAACTAGCGCATATTTGCCGCCTTATCACCCATTACTCATCTCTGTAGGATTCTCTCCATCGTGATCGCCCAACGCTGCGGTCTTCAATCACAGGAGAGTCCCATGAAACTGTTGCACATCGATTCGAGCATCCTGGGCGACAATTCCGCCTCCCGCCAGCTGAGCCGTGAAGTGGTCGAAGCCTGGAAAGCCGCTGACCCAAGCGTGGAGGTGCAGTACCGCGACCTGGCCGCCGACGCCATTGCACACTTCTCTGCCGCGACCTTGGTAGCCGCAGGTACCCCTGAGGACATGCGCGATGCAGCCCAGGCCTTCGAGGCCAAGCTGAGCGCGCAAACCCTGGAAGAATTCCTGGCCGCCGATGCTGTGGTGATTGGTGCGCCGATGTACAACTTCACCGTTCCGACCCAGCTCAAGGCCTGGATCGACCGCGTTGCCGTTGCCGGCAAGACCTTCCGCTACACCGAAGCGGGCCCGGAAGGCCTGTGCGGCAACAAGAAAGTGGTACTGGTGTCCACTGCCGGTGGCCTGCACGCTGGCCAGCCGAGCGGCGCCGGGCATGAGGACTTCCTGAAAGTGTTCCTGGGCTTTATCGGTGTCACCGACCTGGAAATCGTTCGCGCCCATGGCCTGGCTTATGGCCCGGAGCACCGCACACAAGCAATTGATGCTGCACAGGCGCAGATTGCCAACGCGCTGTTTGCTGCTGCCTGAGCCAGTCCGTAACCGCCAGCGTGAACATTGGGGGAGCAACCGTCAGGCGTGCTTCAGAATGTTGGCGGTGTGATCACCCAGATCACCACGGCATCCACCTCACCGGGGTTGCCGTAGCGGTGCGGCTCCTGGCTGGAGAAGCTGAAACTGTCGCCTTCACCCAGCTGAAAATGGCGTTCGCCCACCCACAGCTCGAAGCTGCCGCTCAGGATGTAGCCGGCTTCTTCGCCCTCATGGCTGTAGCTTTGCTGGCTGTAGGTGCCCGGGGGGAAGCGCGAGTGCAGGATCTCAAGCTGGCGGTTGGGCTGGGGGGTGAGCAACTGATCGACGATGCCATCTTCATAGTGCACGCTCAGGCGGCTGTTGCGCCGCACGACATAGCCCTGGTCCTCGGGCGCAGGGGTGGCCTCGCTGGCGAAGAACCACTGGATGGTCACGCCCAGGCTGCGGGCGATGTTGAACAGCGCCGGGATTGACGGGTAGGAGAGGTTGCGCTCCAACTGGCTGATGTAGCCGGCGGTCAGCTCACTGTGCGCAGCCAGCTCCGCCAAGGTCATGCCGCGGCGCTTGCGCAGGCCGCGGATGCGTGTGCCCAGAAACTGCGGCGCGGCGCCTCCGGCTTCGCTGGCGGGGGGCAGGGGGAGTTGGCTCATGCACGTCGGTCCATCGCAAAAGCCGCAGTATGTACAGCCTCAGAGCGACCAGGCAACCGTCAGGCCGTCGTGAATCGCTTCTTCGGCGGTACGTGGTGCCAGGCAGTCGCCAATGCGCCGCACTTCTACCAGGCCGGCCAGCTCGCTGGCCAGGCTGTCTTGCGGCTGATGGCCCATGCACAGCACCAGCGTGTCGATGCCTTCGAAGATCATGGGTTCGCCGCTGGCGGTGTGCTCCAGGTACACCGTGTTGTCGTCGCTGCCGTACAAGCGCGCGTAAGGGGTGACAGGGATGCCCAGGCGATGCAGTTCGCCGGCGAGCTGGTCACGCACGTAAAGCGGCAGGTTCTCGCCGCAATGGGTACCGTTGACGGCCAACTGCACCTGGTGCCCCTCGCGTACCAGGCGTTCGGCGATGCCAGGGCCGATCCAGTCGCAGCGCCAGTCCATCACCAGCACCGAACGCCCCAGCTTCACTTCGTTACGCAGTACTTGCCAGGCGTCCACCACCTGCAGCTCGCCGCTGCGCTCGAACGCCGGCCAGTAGGGGGTGGCACCGGTAGCGGCAATGACCAGGTCGGGGTGTTCGCGTTCGACCAGGGCGCGGTCCACCCGGGTGTTGCGCACGACTTCGACACCGGCAAGGGCCATTTCCCGTTGCAGATTGGTACTGGCCCCGCCGAACTCGCTGCGCCGCGGTAGCAATTGGGCCAGCAGCACCTGGCCACCGAGCTGTGGGCCGGCCTCGTACAGCGTTACGTGGTGGCCGCGGGCGGCGGCCACGGCGGCAGCCTTCATGCCGGCGGGGCCGCCACCGGCGACGAGAATGCGCTTGGGCGTTGTGGTAGGCGTCAGCTGCCCATACTGCAATTCACGGCCGGTTTCTGGCCGCTGGATGCAGGAGATGGCCAAGCCGCGATGGAAGTGACCGATGCAGGCCTGGTTGCAGGCGATACAGGCGCGTACATCTTCGACCTGGCCGCGTTCGGTCTTGCTCGGCATCAGCGGGTCGCAGATCAGTGCGCGGGTCATGCCGCAAACATCGGCCTGGCCGCGTGCCAGGATCAGTTCAGCTTCCTGGGGCTGGTTGATGCGCCCGGTAACAAACAGGGGTATGGCCAGCTGTTGCTTGAAGGTGCCGGCTTCTCTGGCCAGATAGGCTGGCTCGATGGCCATGGGCGGGACTATGTGCACGGCGCCGCCCAAGGACGCCGATGTGCCGGCGACGATGTGCAGGTAGTCGAGTTGGCCCTGCAGGGCAATGGCTGCGGCCAGCGACTCGTCCTCGCTCAGCCCTTGGCTGTCGCGCTCGTCGGCGCTGATGCGCAGGCCGATGATGAACTGCTCGTCGGTGGCGGCGCGCACGGCGGCCAGCACCTCACGCAGAAACCTCAGGCGCTGTTCCAGATCGCCGTTGTAGCCGTCGCTGCGCAGGTTCACCCGCGGGTTCATGAACTGTGCGGGCAGGTAGCCATGGCTTGCCACCACTTCGACGCCGTCCAGCCCAGCCTGGTGCAGACGCCGGGCCGCACTGGCGTAGCCCTGGACAATTTCGTCGATCATCGGCTGGTCCAGTGCGCGCGGCATCACCCGGAAGCGTTCGTTGGGCACCGAGGACGCAGAGTAGGCAACCGCTAGCAGGCCGTCTGCCGATTCCATGATCTCCCGGCCGGGGTGAAACAGTTGCGACAGCACCACGGTGCCGTGTGCATGGCAGGCTTCGGCCAGCTGTCGATAGCCGTCGATGCAGGCATCGTCGGTGGCCATCAGCACATGCGAGGTGTAGCGGGCGCTGTCATGCACCCCCGCAACCTGCAGCACGATCAGGCCGACGCCACCGGCCGCACGGTCGCGCTGGTAGGCGATCAGCTTGTCGTTGACCAGGTTGTCGGTGGGCAGGCAGGTATCGTGGCCGGTGGACATGATGCGGTTCTTCAAGCGCTTGCCGCGGATCTGCAACGCTTCAAACAGGTGAGGGAAGGCGGTCTGCATACAGGCGACTCCGGTGCGGTGTTGTTCTTGTTTTGTGTATGAAAGTGTAGCTCCAGTAAAAAATCAACTTGTTTTTTTACTGGAGCGCGACTAGGTTTTCATCACCCTCAGCGCGAGGGCGTGACCTCACAACAACAAGAAAACGGGGCCTTGGGGGCACCGGCAGGAGGAAACTTAGATGCAGACAATTGCACGTGTTGCTGGCCTTTGGGCAACGTTGCTGGCCGTTGGCCTGGGCACTGCGCAAGCTGCGCCGCAGATGGTCGTGGTGGGCTATGGCGGCGCCGGCCAGAAGGCTCAGGATGAAGCAATCTTCAAGCCCTTCAGTGCCCAGGATGGCAGCAAGCTGA
Source organism: Pseudomonas sp. PvP089 (assembly GCF_017875165.1). Taxonomy (NCBI): domain Bacteria; kingdom Pseudomonadati; phylum Pseudomonadota; class Gammaproteobacteria; order Pseudomonadales; family Pseudomonadaceae; genus Pseudomonas; species Pseudomonas sp. PvP089. The sequence continues at coordinate 3,767,826 of NZ_JAGGME010000001.1, read as the reverse complement.
TACAGAGCGAATACAACGGCGAAATGGCGCGGATCCAGGTGATGGCCGACACCGGCAACGTCGATTGGGATGTGGTGCAGATCGAGGGGCCGGACTTGATGCGTGGCTGTGAGGAAGGTATCTACGAACACCTCGACTGGCAGCGCTTGGGCCATGCCGCCGAGCTCATACCCGACGCGGCGCAGGATTGTGGCTCGGCTGCGCTGGTGTGGAGCGTGGCTATCGCCTACGACCGCAACAAGCTGGCGCAGGCGCCGGCCTCGTGGGCCGACTTCTGGGACGTGAACAAGTACCCAGGCAAGCGCGGCTTGCGCAAACGTGCGGTGTATAACCTGGAGTTTGCCCTGCTGGCCGATGGGGTCAAGGTAGAGGACGTCTATCAGGTGCTGTCGACGCCGGCCGGGGTTGACCGTGCATTCGCCAAGCTCAGCGAACTCAAGCCCTATATCCAGTGGTGGGACGCCGGCGCCCAACCTGCGCAGTGGCTGGCTGCAGGTGATGTGGTAATGACTTCGACCTACAGCGGGCGCATCGCCGTGGCGGCGCAGCAAGGCAGCCCGTTGGCCGTGGTCTGGCCTGGAAGCCTATATGGCATGGACTACTGGGCAATCATCAAAGGCTCGCGGCATGTCGACCAGGCCAAGCGGCTGATTGCCTATGCCAATCAGCCGGATACCCAGGTGCGGTATGTGCAGCAGATTCCCTATGGGCCGACCAACACCCAGGCAGCCGTCAGGCTTGGCCCGGCCCTGGCCAGTTGGGTGCCCACCTCGCCGCAGAACTTGCAAGGGGCACTGGCGATGAATGTGGAATTCTGGGTCGACCATGGCGAAGAGCTGGAACAACGCTTCAATGCCTGGGCGAGCAAGTAGTTTCAAGCCTCCTCATCTATAGAGATAACCACCATGATCGCAACGGAACAGCGCTTGCGCCGGGAACTGGCTGCCTGCTATCGGCTGATCGCGCACTTTCGCATGAGCGACCTGATCTTCACCCACATTTCCTTGCGCCTGCCCGGGCCGGAGCATCACTTCCTGATCAACCCGTACGGGCTGCTGTTCGAAGAGATTACTGCCTCCAGCCTGGTAAAGATCGACTTGCAGGGAAGGCCAGTGCAACCTTCGCCACACCCGGTCAACCCGGCCGGCTTCGTCATTCACAGTGCTATTCATGCCGCTCGTGATGACGCCCAGTGCGTGCTGCACACTCACACCCGCGCGGGTTGCGCGGTAGCCGCGCTGGAGTGCGGCCTGTTGCCGGTCAACCAGATGTCCATGGAGTTTTACGGCCGGGTGGCTTACCACTCCTACGAAGGTATCGCACTGGATATGGACGAACAGCAGCGGTTGGTTGCCGACCTCGGCGACAAGCCGGTGATGATCCTGCGTAACCATGGCCTGCTTGCTACAGGGCGCAGCGTGGCCGAAGCATTCTTGCGCATGTTCTACTTGGAGAAGGCCTGTGAGATCCAGTTGGCAGCGCAGAGTGCCGGTCAACTGATACTGCCGCCGGCCGCAGTGTGCGTGCATACCGAACGGCAGTTCAATGAGCCGGAGCGGGGGTTGAAACAGGGTGAGCTGGCCGACCCGGATGCGCTGCAGCTGGCGTGGGCAGCGTTGTTGCGAATGCTGGAAAAGGTGGCACCAGGTTATCAGGATTGAGGCTGCGACCCGCTGATTTGGCAGGGGTGTGTCAGGCTCGGCACCGGAAAGCCTGCGATGTCACGGCGGGAGTACATGTGTTCTCCTGTGGTTGGCCCCGTACTGGGGGCCAGTAACAGTCACTGTTGCGCAACGACGGCGGGTAACTGTGCTGGTCCGCTTTTGAGGAATAGCCTTATGCTGTAACGAAATATGTCCACAAAGCCTGTAGAAGGAAGTCGCAATGCCGCTCAAGGACCTGCTCATTGCCCTGGTGGTGATTGTCGCCTGGGGAGTCAACTTCGTGGTCATCAAGGTTGGCCTCGACGGCTTGCCGCCGATGTTGCTGGGGGCGCTGCGCTTCCTGTTGGTGGCGTTTCCGGCAATCTTGCTGGTCAAGCGGCCGAAACTGCCTTGGCGTTGGCTGATTGCCTATGGCGCGACGATTTCGCTGGGCCAGTTCGCGTTCCTGTTCCAGGCCATGTACAGCGGCATGCCGCCGGGCTTGGCCTCGCTGATCCTGCAGTCACAGGCTTTCTTTACGCTGGGGTTCGCGGCACTGTTTTTGGGTGAACGGCTGCGCCTGGCCAGTGTGTTGGGGCTGCTGATAGCCGCCAGCGGCCTGGCGTTGATTGGTAGCGAAGATGGTGGCCATGTACCGCTGCTGGCGTTGGTGCTGACCTTGTGCGGTGGTGCCATGTGGGGCATGGGCAACATCATTACCCGGCGTTTTGGCTCGGTTGACCTTGTGGCATTGGTGATCTGGGGCGGTCTGATACCGCCACTGCCGTTCCTGGCGTTGTCCTGGTGGCTGGAAGGGCCTGAGCGCATTGGCCATGCCCTGGCCAATATCAGCTGGAGCTCGGTGCTGGCACTGGTGTACCTGGCCTTCGTCGCCACCATGCTTGGTTACAGCCTGTGGAGCAAACTGCTGTCGCGCCACCCGGCCGGCAAGGTGGCACCGTTCTCGCTGCTGGTACCCGTGATTGGTTTGAGCTCGTCGGCGTTGTTGCTGGGCGAACGGCTGACCGCAATCCAGGGCTGGGGTGCCTTGCTGGTAATGGCGGGGTTGCTGGTGAACGTATTCGGCGCGCGTATCGGGCAAAGGTTGCGGGCGGTCACCGCGTAAGCCGCACAAATATGCTGCTTGGCGCTCTGTTAGAATCGGCCTCTTTATCCAGGTCAACGGAGCGCTTTCATGATCATTACCACGACCAGCCAGCTCGAAGGTCGCCCGATTGCCGAATACTTGGGCGTCGTCAGCTCCGAATCGGTGCAGGGCATCAACTTCGTGCGCGATTTCTTTGCACGCTTTCGCGACTTTTTCGGCGGCCGCTCGCAGACGCTGGAAAGCGCCCTGCGTGAGGCGCGCGAGCAGGCGACCGAGGAGCTCAAGGCGCGGGCACATCAGTTGCGAGCCGACGCGGTAGTGGGTGTGGATTTCGAAATTAGCATGCCGTCGGTGCAGGGCGGCATGGTCGTGGTATTTGCCACCGGCACCGCGGTGCGGTTGAAGTAGAGCGGTCTGCCACTGGTCGGCTGTCGTGCGATTGTCCGGGTGGTCCGCAAATGACCGGCTAGTCTCTTTTTTACAGGCCGCGTTTTCTGGGCGACTTTTCTGGTTGCCGGCGCGACTGCCACTGGAGGGAGACAGGGCATGAGCGAATCCTTTTTCGAAGACCTGAATGATGCGTTCCCGATCAACAGCCAAGTGCGTTGCGGCCAGGCGGCGTTCCGCCTCGGGTTCGCCCACATGACGCTGGATGATTCCGAACAGCTACAGCCTGCACACCTGCAGCGCAGTAAAAAAGGCCGCTTCATGCCGCGGGTTCCGCTGAAGAAGTGACCCCGCCCCAGTACATAACCCCGCCCAATGGCGGGGTTTTTATTGCGCTTTGTTGATCCGGCTCATGGCATTGCCGGGTAGCGCTCGCCGGCTGGCCAGGGTTGTGGTCTTCTGTCGTGGCATTCCAGCGACGGAGGATCGAATGCTCATGCGAGTCAGGGAACAGACGTATTGGCAGTGGGCCGACGCCCAGTTGCACAGCCGCAGCCACAACGAAGCTCTCAGTGACGGCACAACGCTGGATGTGCAGGTGCGCTTGTCACGTCTGGGGGCGACTCAGCTGTTTTTAGGGCTGTATGGAGCCGATGGGCGGGCAATGCTGGAGGAGTACTACCCTGCGCGGCCCGGGGAGACCATGACCCGTGCCTTGGTGTGGGGTGTGGACCGTGCCCGTGCGATGGCTACCGGTGCCCTGCCATTGCCGCAAAGCCGTTGCCGACGGCGCCAGGCATGAAAAAGCCCGGCCTATGCGGGCCGGGCTCAGATAAAGGTGAGAGCCCTCAGTTGAGCGGTTCGATCACCTTGACTGCCTGCCGCTCACGGGCGGCGGGCCATTCTTGTTGCAGGGTCTGCAGCACGCGGCCGACGAATTCGGTATCGGCGGCGGCCTTCTTGCCGACGTAGCCCTGGCCACGGCGGTAGACCTTGAAGCGGGCACGCATGCTGGGCAGGTGCTCTTCGAATTCATCTTCGATCGTATTCGGTGGCAGGCGGTCGAGCCGCACCTCACCGGTTTGGCTAACCCACAGCAGGTGGTCGTCAAGGCTGTCCTTGCGTACAGCGAACAGCTGCGCCAGTTGGTCGATAGTCGGATTGTTGTTCAAGTTCATCATAAAGCCCCCATTACCCATTCGTAGGTGATTTTCACAGTTGGCGCTACCACGGTGTAGCGCACTACCAACGCTGCTACAGCAGCATCGCAACAGGGGCTTTCTCACGCTGCCTTTTGGACAGTTCCCTCTCCACGAACGGCCTGCGTTACCGCGCAAGCCGTCTGGAACACCCTTGCCACCGCTCCCGATCAGGGAGACGGCTTCATCATGCACAAGGGCGATGAGCGGCGTCAATCATTTTGTAGTGAATATTTTTACTCACTACATTTCTGTCTTTTTGTTCGACAATCGCCGTTTCCACTACAGCCCGGACAGTATCTCGAAGGCTGCACGAACCCTGGCTTCGTTCGGGTAATTTCGATTGGCCAGCAACACTATTGCCAGCTGTTCACTGGGCACAAATGCGGCGTAAGCGCCGAAACCGCTAGTTGCACCGGTTTTGTTGTACCAGGCGGCCGGCAGTTGGGGCAGGGCGGGTTGCAAGCGCTTGGTTGGCTGCGGTTCACGGATCAGCCGCGCGCTGTTGCCATCTACCAGGGTGCCCAGCGTGACGGGGTAGGGATAACGCTCCCAGCCCAGGCCTTGGGTCATGGTGCCGACCTGGAAGTAGCCCTGCTGGGTGATGGCGGTTGCTTTAGCCAGTGCCGGTGGCAGGCCCTGGGGCTGCATGTGCAGCCGCACATACTGCAGCAAATCGCTGGCGCTGGTCTTGATGCCGTAGGCTTCGTCGGCATACGGGCCGGGGCCGACGCGCACCGGTTTGTCGGCGTCGTCGTAACCTTGGGCATAAAGCCCCTGAGCACTGGCCGGGACCTGCAGATAGGTGTTTTTGAGGCCCATTTTTGCCAGCAGCCCCTCGGACATCAGCGTAGAAAACGGTTGATGCTGTGCCCGTGCGGCCAAGTCACCGAACAGGCCAAGGCTGGGGTTCGAGTAGCAGCGCTGGGTGCCGGGTTTGGCACGGGGTTGCCAGTGGCGGAAGAAATCGACGACCTGTTGCGGTGTCTGCACCGCATCGGGGAACTGCAAGGGCAGGCAGTCGGCACTGTAGGCACCCAGTTCCAGCACCGTCGCGTCGCCGATGGGCGCCCCGGCCAGTGCCGGATGATAGTGCTTGGCCGGGGCTTCAAGGTCCAGCTTGCCCTCGGCGCTGGCCAGCGCGGCCAGGGTGGCGGTGTAGGTCTTGCTCAGCGAACCGATCTCGAACAGCGTGTCTCGGCTGACAGGCACATTGTCGGCCTTGCTGGCCACGCCATAGCTGAAGTAGTGCGCGTGGTCGCGTGCGTAGATCGCCACGGCCATGCCGCTGATTCCCTGCGCCTGCATCAACGGGCGGATGATCTGGTCGACCTTGGCCTGCAATTGGTCGTCGGCCTGGGCGGCGGTGTGGCCCAGAATGAGTGTGATGACGGCTGCAAGCGCGGCCGGGCGGCAGAGGGGCATGAGCGGGTCCTTTTGCGGAGCGTGTCCGTTGAGCGATACCGATGGGGGTTCCGGCGTTAGCGGCGGAAAGCCGTAGACCTTATCGTCTGCCCTTGCACAATGACAAGACGGACACTGTGATGAAGTATTTGCGGATGTTATTCGACAATTTCACCCTGGCTTTGCTTGGGGTGGTTCTGATCGCCACCGTCCTGCCTTGCTCGGGCGATGGTGCGGTGTATTTTGGCTGGCTGACCAACCTGGCCATCGGCCTGCTGTTCTTCCTGCATGGTGCCAAGCTGTCGCGCGAGGCAATCATTGCCGGCGCCGGGCACTGGCGTCTGCACCTGCTGGTGTTTTCTTGTACGTTCGTGATGTTCCCGCTGCTTGGCCTGGCGCTAAAGCCTGTGTTCCTGCCACTGGTGGGCAACGAGTTGTACCTGGGCGTGCTCTACCTGTGTGCCTTGCCGGCCACGGTGCAGTCGGCCATCGCCTTTACCTCGCTGGCCCGCGGTAACGTGCCAGCAGCCATTTGCAGCGCGGCGGCCTCAAGCCTGCTGGGTATCTTCCTGACCCCCTTGCTGGTGATGATGTTGCTGGGCGCCAGTGGCGACACCGGTTCTGGCCTGGATGCCGTGCTGAAGATCACCCTGCAACTGCTGGTGCCGTTCGTTGCCGGGCAGGTTGCGCGGCGCTGGATCGGCGCCTGGGTCAAGCGCAATGCGCGTTGGCTCAAGGTGGTGGACCAGGGCTCGATCCTGCTGGTGGTGTACACCGCTTTCAGCGAAGCCGTGGTCACCGGCTTGTGGCACACGGTATCGCCGCAGCACCTGGCCGGGTTGTTCGCCGTGTGCGGGATTTTGCTGGCGGTGGTGCTGTTTGGTACCCGTGTGCTTGGCAAGGCATTGGGCTTCAATCTCGAAGACCGCATCACCATCTTGTTTGCCGGCTCCAAGAAAAGCCTGGCTACCGGTGTGCCCATGGCTCAAGTGTTGTTCGTGGGCAGCGGTATTGGTGCGATGATCCTGCCGCTTATGCTGTTCCACCAGATCCAGCTGATGGTCTGTGCGGTGCTGGCGCAACGTTATGCCAGCCGTGAGCAGGGCGCCGAAGAGGCTTCGGCGGCGTCCTGAGCGCATGCGCAGTCCGCTACCGGAGCGGCCTTGTATCGCGATGGGCTGCAAAGCAGCCCATTTCTACCTGGCTTGGCCTGAAGCGCGTTCGCGCAAAGCCTTGCCGACCTCGGCCTCGATCTTGTAGGCCGGCGCTTCGAGGTCGTCATAGTTGCGCGTATAGCGCCGGGCAAATTCCTCCACCCCCAGCGCCTGATACTGCTGCACATGCTTGAGCTCGTGAGCCCACAGGGCCACGTTGTCCTCGGCGTCGCCGGCCCGGCGGAAGATGATCGTGTCGATCAGCGTCACGGCGTTCACATCGGGGTTCTGCAGTAACGCGTTGGCTGCGCTCATCTGCTGTTCGTCACCCACCCGGAAGCGCGCCGCATCGAGCACGGCAAAGTCGTACCAGGGTTCGAGTTGCGCACGGATATGCAGCGGGATCGGCTCGACGCCGCTGGCGGTGGCCTCATCCCTGGCCTGGCGCAAGGCGAACGTCAGGCTGGACGAGGCCATCACCTCCACATCCTTGAGAATCTGGCCGGCTTGCCCCGGGTCAATCGGCGCACAAAAACAGCCCATCAGGCACACTTGGTATTGCCCGGGCGGGCACGCTTGTTCGGCAAGCGCGGGCACCGTCAGCGTCAGGCCCAGCAGCAGGCTAATCCGCTTCATGCAGGGCCTTTTCGACAAACTGGCGGCTTGCATCCAGCACCTGCGATTGCACCCCTTCAGTGGCCAGCATGCGCCCGATCATCAACGCACCCACGCATTGGCTGATCAGCACCCAGGCCAGTTGATCATCCTCCAATGTCGCGCTCCAGGCCTGGTGCAGTTCGACCAGCCAGTGCTCAGCCTCTTCGCGCACCGGCGTTGCGGCCCGGGCGATTTCCACACCCAGCGGCGGGAGCGGGCAGCCGTTTTCGGGATTGTGCAGGTGGGCCAGGCTCAGGTACTGCTGCAGACAGCGGCCCAGGCGTTCGCGGCTGGCGCCCTGGTTGGCCAGGCGGGCCAGCGGGCTGTTGCGCAGCTCCTGGCGCACCACCTCGGTAAACAGGTCGTCCTTGGAGGGGAAGTGATTGTAAAAGGCGCCGCCGGTCAGGCCGATCGCCTTCATCAGCCCGGCCACCCCGGTACTGGCAAAGCCCCCGCGTTTGGCCAGCGCGCCGCTGCTGCTCAGCAACCGTTCACGGGTCTGCTGCTTGTGTTCGTTGGAGTAACGCATTCAATTGCCTCTGCAGGCGGGCTTGACGATGACGGTGATCATAACATAGCGTTCGTTTACTAAACGATCATTTACCAATGGAGGCAGGCATGCCAGAACAACAAAAAGTCGTGTTGGTGATCGGTGCGGGCGATGCCACGGGTGGCGAGATTGCCAAGCGCTTTGCCCGTGAGGGCTACATTGCCTGCGTCACGCGGCGTCAGGCTGACAAGCTGCAACCGCTGCTGGAGGAAATACGTGCCGCTGGCGGCCAGGCCCACGGCTTTGGCTCCGATGCGCGCAAAGAGCAGGAGGTGGCGGCGTTGGTCGAGACTATCGAGCGTGATATCGGCCCGATCGACGTGTTTGTCTTCAATATCGGCGCCAATGTGCCCTGCAGTATTCTCGAGGAAACCCCGCGCAAGTACTTCAAGATCTGGGAAATGGCCTGCTTTGCCGGTTTTCTCACGGCGCAAGCGGTTGCCCGGCGCATGGTCCGGCGTGAGCGCGGCACGATCCTGTTCACCGGCGCCACCGCAGGCACCCGCGGTGCGGCGGGTTTCGCGGCTTTCGCCGGGGCAAAGCATGGCTTGCGCGCTCTGGCCCAGAGCATGGCACGTGAGCTGGGGCCGCGGAATATCCATGTCGCGCACGTAGTGGTGGACGGTGCCATCGACACCGCTTTCATCCGCGACAGCTTTCCCGAGCGCTATGCCCTCAAGGACCAGGATGGCATCCTCGACCCGGCGCACATTGCCGACAGCTACTGGTTCCTGCACGCCCAGCCACGAGACGCCTGGACTTTCGAGCTGGACCTGCGCCCCTGGATGGAACGCTGGTAAGCCCCTATCACCAAGCAAGGACTGTCACCATGAACAAGACTGTCGATTTCTTTTTTGACCTGGGCAGCCCGGCCAGCTACCTGGCCTGGACTCAATTGCCAGGCCTGTGTGCCCGCCAGGGGGCTACGCTGCACTTGCGGCCAATGCTGCTGGGCGGGGTTTTCCAGGCTACCGGCAATGCTTCGCCGGCCATGGTCCCGGCCAAGGGGCGCTACATGTTCACGGACCTGGCACGCTTTGCCGCGCGCTATGGGGTACCGTTCGGGCTGCCGCCGGGGTTTCCGGTCAATACCTTGACCTTGATGCGCGGGGTCATGGGTACCCAGTTGCGCGCGCCGGAGCAGTTGGAGTCGTTGCTGTCGGCGCTGTTCAATGGGCTGTGGGTGCAGCGGCGCAACCTGAGCGATAGCGCGGTTCTGGACGAAACACTGAGCCAGGCAGGGTTCGATCCGCAGGCTTTTCATGCGCTGGCGGCCGACGGCGAAGTAAAAGCCGCGCTCAAGCAGGCGACCGAGGTGGCAGTGGAGCGCGGGGTGTTTGGCGCGCCGACCTGCTTTGTCGGTGAGGCAATGTTCTTTGGGCAGGACCGTCTGGACTTTGTCGAGGAAGCGTTAAGTCAGGGTGCCAGCAGCTTTTCGAGCTGAGTGCGTTCCCACAGGCTCAGCAGGTCGACCGGGTTGGTGCCGTAGCGCTGCCACTCCTCGATCCCGGCCTGATGGCCGTCGGGGCAGCGGCAACTGATGCAATGGGCAAGGCCTTCGGTATCCACGGCCAGTGCCAATTGCCAACCCTGGATGTCGACATCGACCAGGCCGCCATCGCGGCGTGCACTCACCTGCAGGTGATGCACGCCAAGTGCAGCGTTACGCAGGCTCTGGTAAATGGCCCGGGTGTTCAGCGAACCGCTGCGCGTCAAGGTCAGAAATTCGCCGGCGTGTTTGCGCTGATAATCTCGGCCTCGTCCGGGCCGATGTTTTTGAAGCTGTGCGGCAGGGTAGTGGGGATGTAGTAGCCGTCGCCCGAGTTGAGCACGCTGACTTGGCCATCGACCCAAAGCTCCACGGTGCCGCGGGTGACCAGGCCACATTCTTCGCCCTCGGCATGCACGATCGGCTCGCCCGAATCCGCACCCGGTGCATACAGTTCGCGCAGCATGCGCATCTGCCGGCCTTCGACACTGGCACCAACCAGCAGCATGCGCAGGCCGTTGCGGCCCAGGTCTGGCTGCTCGGCGCCCCGGAAGACAAAGCGTTCTTCGCGCACCGGCTCGTCGAAACTGAAGAACTCCGCGAGGCTCATGGGAATGCCTTCGAGCAGTTTTTTCAGGGAACTGACCGAAGGGCTGACGCGGTTCTGCTCGATCTGCGAGATCGTCGAATTGGTCAGCCCGCTGCGGCGGGCCAGTTCCCGTTGGGAGAGGTTGTTGCGTTCACGCACCAGTTTGAGTCGCGTCCCCGTGTCCATAGCCGCCTTGTAATCAGAGGTGTAAAAAATAATGAGCGACGCGCATTAAAACACACTCTGCACGCTTGCGCGCTGTGCTTCTCAGACACGCTGGTCGCGCGGCATCGGCCATAGCCCGACCAGCAGCAACAGGGCGGCCACGGCCAGGAATGGCAGGCGCGGATCAAGGGCATAAACCAGGGTGCCAGCCAGCGGGCCGATCACCGCCCCCATGCCTTGGGCCGCACCAATGGAACCGGCTGTGGCGCCCTGCTCGGAGGCGTGCATGGCGTTAGCCGCCAGCGCAGAAAAGGACGGGAAGACAAAGCCCATGCCCGCTGCCGCGATGAAATAGCAGCCCCATAGCGCAGGTGCGGTGGTGGCGAGCGAGCCGCAGGCAAAGCCCAGGGCTGAGACCGTGGCGCCTGTGCGGATCATTTTCAGTGGCGGCCATTCCAGTTTGCGCAGCAATACCTGTGACAGCATCAATGCCACGCCCACCGTGGTCAATGCGATGCCGGCGGCCTGGGCGGCCTCTGCAGGGCCCAGGTGCAGGCGGTCAATGGCGAAGAAACCGACGATGATCTGCGACACGGTGACACTGAGCATGGCGCTGAATGCTACCAGCAGGGGCCGGCGCAGGCGTGGGTCGTTCAAACGCACTGGGCTCGGGGCATGGTTGTGGGGCAGCGCCTGCGGCTTGAGGGTGAACAACAGCACGAGAAAGGCACTGGCCGGCAGCAGCGACATGATATGAAAAGGCAGGCTCAGACTATGCCTGGCCAACAGCGCCGCCATCGCCGGCCCCACCACCAGGCCGACAGCGTTGGCCGCCCCCAGCGAGGCCATGGCCCGAGCACGACGCTGCGGCTCGACATGGTCGGCGATCAGCGCATTGCAACCTACCGGGATAGCCGCATAGAAGGCACCGATGCAGCCGCGTGCGACCATCAGGCCGATGAACGCTGCGGTCGCCCCCGGCAGCCAGCGCAGCGCGCCTTCCACAAACAGGCATAGCAGCCAATAAGCCAGAGTAAAACCGGCGGTGCCCAGCAGCAGAACGCGCCGGCGCCCCAGGCGGTCTGCCGCCCGGCCCCAGGGCCGCGCCAGCAGCACCCACACCACGCCGGCCACAGTCACGGCGGCACCCGCCTGCCAGGTGGCCATGCCGAGCTGGCGGGCAATCGGGCCGATCAGGGCGACGAAGGCCATCATCGACATGGTACAGGCCATGTTGGCCAGCAGCAGCGGACGCAAGTCCAGGGTGCTGGCAGGTTTAAGGGTTGCAGGATCCTTTGCGACGTTCATTGGGCAGTCCAGGGCAGTAAGGCAATAGAAACCGATATTATTAAGAATTGTTATCGATTGTCGAACGGCCCGGGCTATTGCAATTCATTCGCTGCGGCGCAGGGGGCCAGGCCACATGCTACGCAACACACCGTCGCGGCGCACCCATGCGTGCATCAACGCTGCCGCCACATGCACCAGCACGGTGGCGAACAGCAGGTAGCCGGCCCAGCCGTGTGCCATGCGCAGCACGGCATACAGTTGCAAGTTGTGCGGGGCGATGGCCGGCAAGCCCAGCGGGCGAGGGTAGTCGCCCGCTGACAGCATTGCCCAGCCCAGTAGCGGCATGGCTAGCATCAAGCCATAGAGCAGCAGGTGCGATGCCCCGGCGGCCCAGCGCTGCAGGGTGGGCAGGTCTCGCGGCAAGGGTGGGTGAGGCACGGCCAGGCGCACCCCGATACGCAGCACGACCAGCACCAGCAGTGCCAGGCCGGTGGCCTTGTGCAGCCCGATGAGTACAGGGTGGCGTAGCGACAGGTCTGCAACCATGCTCACGCCAATGAACAGCATGGCCAGGATCAGCACGGCCATCAGCCAGTGCAGCAGGCGGGCGAAAGGGTGGAAGGCTTCGGGTTTCATGGGCGGGCTCCGGTGCTGAGCGATTCACGGCTGCGGCGGTTGAACGATTCCGAGTAGGCAGCCGAACGGGCGGCGAGGATGGGATCGGCAGATGCCTCTATGCCTCGGGGGAGGATCAACGGGTCGAAGTTGAGGTCGCGGCATGCCCCCTGTTCGGGGGCGTCGACCTGTTCCAGCACCAGGGTGCCGGCGTCTACGCTGCGCCGTTCGGCAGGCCAGGGCCGGGCAGGGTCGTCCACAGCATCGCCGGGTTCAGCCAGCACCAGACGAAGCGTCCAGCGTAACGGGCCCTGGGCCAGGCGTTGCTGCAGGTCGTGTTGCAGAAACTGTTTGTCATCAATCTGGGTGGGCAGCGCGGCAAACGCGGTTTGTGGCTCAAGCTGCCAGCGCACCGGGTGGCGGGCGCCGCTTGCATCTATCAGCTGAAAGGCATTGATGCTGTGGTATTGGGTGCTGGCGAAGCTGTTGCTGGGCTTGTAGCCCGCCGCCCACTGGCGAAACGCTGCGCTTTCCGGGTGGGCTGCGAAGAACGCCTGCATGCTGGCGGGGTTCGGTTTGCCGGTGGCCGGGTCTGGCGTACTCGCCAGTACTTGCTCGTAGAACCCTTGCGGGGTGCTTATCGCCAGCACAGGCGGGGTGTTCATGCCGGTGCGCCAGACCTGCCCGTCGTCGGTGCTCAGCTGAATGGCCAGGCTGCGTACGGGTATGCTTGTGTCCGGGGCATACGGGTTGGCGCCGCCAATGGCGAAGCGGCCGATCACCGGGACACGCGCCTGGCTGAATACGCGCGCCGTGGACAGGTTGGCGGCCTGCCCGCTGGCCTGGAAGTAGCCACTGACACACAGGCCCTTGGCGTGGTTCTTGCGGTAGCCTGGGTAGTGCCCGGCTTGGGCCTCGAAGGTGTCAATGATGCGCTGTGGTGTCAGCCGGGTTTCGCCAACCCAGCCGGCGGCATAGGCAAAGCCGGCACCTGCGGCCAGCATCACGGCGCCGATGGCAGCCAGGCGCAAGGCTTTCGCCGGGCCGTGCAAAGGTGAGTTCATGGTCATCGTCCGGTTTGGTGAATGTGCCAGTACGACGGGGCAGGGAAAAATTTATTCCATCGACGGGAATAGAATTTCCTGGTGGGCGTCTGCCTTTACAATGACTACTTCAAAGGCCGGGACTTTGCCATGCATGATCTGGACGACCACCAGTGGCGCGAGCTACTGGCCCGCCTGCGCCGTTTTGCCGTGTGGCTGACCCGCGAGCCGGGCAGCGCCGATGACCTGGTGCAGGCCACGGTCGAGCGGGCCCTGAGCCGACGTGACCAGCAACGCGATGCCGAGGCGCTGCGGGCTTGGCTGTTTACCATCCTCTATCGGCTTTTCCTTGACGGTAAGCGTCGCGACCGCCTGCATGCGCGCTGGCTGTCGTGGTTCGGCCGTGCCGAGAGCGAGGAGGAGCCGCTCGGGGCCAACCTTGAGGCGATTGTCCTGGCCCAGGCCGACTTGCAGGCATTTGCCCGGCTGACGGCCGAACAGCGCGCCTTGTTGCTGCTTATCAGCATCGAAGGCTTGAGTTACAAGGAAGCTGCCCAGGCCTTGGGCATCCCCATCGGCACTGTGATGTCGCGCCTGTCGCGCGCCCGCAGTGCCTTGCGCGAACTGACCGAGGGCAACCCTCAGCCCCCGGCCTTGCGGAGACTGAAATGACGCGTCTGATCCCCAGCGAAGACGAATTGCACGCTTACGTCGATGAGCGCCTGGCGCCTGCGCGCCGGGCCGAAGTGCAGGCCTGGCTGGCGGCCAACCCGCAGGCTGCGGCACGGGTAGAGGGCTGGCGCGCCGATGCCCGCCGGTTGCGTACGGCGCTGGCCGGGTTTGGCGAACTGCCCGGGGCGGCGCAGCTGGACCTTGGGCAGTTGCGTCGGCAATTGCGCCAGCGTCGGCAGCGGCGCTGGGCCACCGCGGCGGTGGTCGTGCTGGCATTGGGCGTCGGAGGGCTGGGCGGCTGGCAGGTGCGCGATGCGTCCCTGGCACGAGCCGACCAGCCCATGGCCGATGCTGTCCAGGCGCACCGGTTGTTTGCCGCCAGCGAGGCGCTGGATATCCAGGCCAGTGATCCAGGGCAGTTGCGCGACTGGTTGGGGCGGCATTTCAGCCACGTTGGGCAATTGCCGGACCTGGCGGGCTATGGCTTCAAACCGGTGGGGGCGCGCTTGCTCAGCAACGAGCAGGGGCCGGCGGCACTGCTGGTGTTTGAAGATGGCAAGGGCCAGCGCATCAGCCTGTTCCTGCGCTCACCGGGCGAGCTTTATCGGCGCATGCCAGACGGGCAGCGGGTTGATGGCCAGCTGGAGGCGCGGTACTGGTCGCATGGGGCTTACAACTTCGCCTTGGTCAGCGCGGCGGACGATGCGCGTGGGGCCGGGGTGGGGGAGGCGTTGCGGTTGGGGTTGTGAGTGCTCGCCATAACAATTTCAGCGCCTGTGCGATCGAGCGCCGCCCGCGCGGCGCTCGGTCTAACCGGCACTACAAGCCCCAAGGCGTGCACCTTGGGCCCACACCAGAATCAGCTCAACTCCAACCAGATCGGCGCATGGTCCGAGGGCTTTTCCATGCCACGCAGTTCATAGTCCACGCCCGCTGCCTTGATGCGCGGCACCAGGTGCTGCGAGGCCATGATCAGGTCGATGCGCAGGCCACGTTTGGGATCGTCCTCGAAACCCCGGCTGCGGTAGTCGAACCAGCTGAAACGGTCGGTCACGTCGGGGTGCAGGTGGCGGAAGCTGTCAACCAGGCCCCAGCCTTTCAAGCGCTCCATCCACTCACGCTCTTCAGGCAGGAAACTGCACTTGCCAGTCTTCAGCCAGCGCTTGGCATTGTCTGGGCCGATGCCGATATCGCAGTCCTGCGGCGAGATGTTCATGTCACCCATTACCAGCAGTGGCTGGTCGTTGCGGAACTGGCCTTCCAGCAGTGCCTGCAGGTCGCTGTAGAAACGCTGCTTGGCCGGGAATTTAGTGGGGTGGTCGCGGCTTTCGCCCTGGGGGAAATAGCCGTTCATGATGGTGATCGGGTTGCCATCTGCATCGGCGAAGGTGCCCCAGATGAAGCGGCGCTGGGCCTCTTCTTCATCGGTGGCAAAGCCTTTGTGCAGGCTCAATGGAGCCTGGCGCGACAGTAGAGCCACGCCGTAGTGGCCTTTCTGGCCGTGGTAGTGCACGTGGTAACCCAGCGCCTGCACGTCGGCCAGCGGAAACTGATCGTCGCTGACCTTGGTTTCCTGCAGGCCGATCACGTCCGGCTGGTGCTTTTCGATGAGCGCTGCCAGCTGATGCGGGCGTGCTCGCAGGCCGTTGATGTTGAAACAGACGATCTTCATGGAAAGACAATCCCGGTAAAAGGCGGGATGCTAGCCGACATCGCCCCACATCACCAGCGTGGCGGCCTCCGGCCCCTGCTGCTAACGTGCTGTAGGGGGTGAACGAAGCGCGGTGGTGCACCTCCAAGGCAATGTACGCCCATTCCAGGAGGTCTGCCCGCAATGCCCGAAACCACTGCCGCCCCGGCTCAAGTCTGCCTGCTTGATGATGGCTATAGCCGCGAAGCGCGTTCGCTGCTGTACAACGCCTACCGCCACGAACCCACCTTCGCCTATATCTTCGAAGCCCAGCGCCCGGGGTATGAGCGACGCTTGCGGGTAATGGTGCGCGAATGGGTGCGCCAGCATTTCTACCTGCAATTACCTGCCATCGGCTTGCTGGTGGACGACCGCCTGATTGCCATGGCCCTGATCGTGCCGCCGGTGCGCCGGTTGGGCGTTGCCGACAGCTGGGCCTGGCGCCTGCGCATGATCCTCGGCACTGGCCTGCGCTGCACGCGGCGTTACATGGACTACCAGGCCGCCCTGGCCACCTGCCTGCCCACCGATCAGGTGCATGTGTTGCCACTGCTGGGGGTACATCCGCAATTTCAGGGCAAGCATTACGGGGAGCAATTGTTACAAGCCGTGCACGACTGGTGCGCGGATCAACCAGGCACCCAGGGCGTAGTGCTCGACACCGGCAATGAGCATTACCTGGCCTTTTACCAGCGCCAGGGCTATGAAGAAATTGGTGAGGTCGCTGTAGGACCGATCCGGGAACGGGTGTTCTTCCATCCCAATCCAGTCTCTTCAACGTCCACTTTTGCCTGAACATCCCGCCAGGCGGCTCCCTTGAGCGCCTGGCTCTGGTAGCATTTGCCGCATGACGTATTCAGGAAGATTGACCTGGGGCCTGGTTTTCTGGGCCGCCAGTTTCGCAGCATGGGGCCAGAGCGAGTTGCTGGTGAAGGTAAAACCAGCCAACAAGGCGCTCAAGGCCAATGTCGAAGGCTATATAGGCACCCTTGGTGACCGCGATGAAGAAGCATTGTTACGCTTCAGTCGCGGGGCAGAGGAGCAGGCGCGTAAAGCCGCGCAGGCACTTGGCTACTACCAGGCGCAGATCGACAGCGAGGTCAAGCCGCCCAGAGATGCAGACCATTCCCCGCAACTGGTCATCAGCATCAACCCGGGCGAGCCGATTCGCCTGCGCAACGTGACCGTGCGTATCGAAGGCCCGGCCAGCGAAATGAAGGCCTTTCGCATGCCCGACAGCCGGGCGCTGCGCGCAGGCGAACAGCTCAACCACGGCCATTACGAAGATGCCAAGCGGCTGATCCAGAACCAGGCGTCGCGCTACGGCTTTTTCAGCGGCCGCTTCAGCCGTCAGCGCCTTGCGGTCGACCCGCAGGCCGGTGTGGCCGATATCGAACTGGTCTACCAGAGTGGCCCGCGCTATCACCTGGGCGCCGTCACCTTCGGCGGCGACACGCCGCTGGACGACGACCTGCTGCAGCGCATGGTGTCGTTCAAGCCAGGCACGCCCTACGACTCGGAACTGATCGCCGAACTGAACAATGACCTGCAATCGAGCGGCTATTTCGAAGGCGTACGGGTGGATGCGGCGCCCACTGCTGCCGTGGGTGAAGAAATCCCGGTGGATGTCCGCCTGGAAACCCGCAAACCACGCACCATGGGGCTGGGTCTGGGCTTCTCGACCGACGTCGGTCCGCGTGGCAAGGCCAACTGGACCCGCCATTGGGTCAACCCGCAGGGCCACAGTTACGGTTGGGAAACCGAGCTGTCCGCCCCCCGACAGAACGTTGGCCTGTGGTATGACATCCCCCTCGACCCGCCACTGACCGACAAGCTGCGCTTTGCCGGTGGTTACCAGAACGAGGAGCTGGCAGGTACCGATACACTCAGCAAACTGCTGACAGTGGGCCCAGAGTGGCACAGCAAGCTGCCCAGCGGCTGGCAGCGGGTCATTTCGCTCAAGTACCAGCGCGAGGAGTATCGCCTGGGTGACGATTCCGGGCTGAGCAACCTGCTGATGCCTGGCGTGAGCTATTCGTTTCTGCGCAGTGACAATCGCATCGATCCGCACAACGGCTACCGCCTGCAGTTCGATGTACAAGGGGCCAAGGAAGGGCTGGTTTCCGACACCAACCTGTTGCACGGCAACGTACTGCTCAAGGGCTTGACCACGCTTGGCCACAACCACCGCCTTCTGGGGCGCGTGCAGTTCGGTGGCAGTGCCACCAACGGCTTCAAGAACAACATTCCGCCGTCGCTGCGCTTCTTCGCCGGTGGCGACCAGAGCGTGCGTGGCTATGACTACCAGACCCTGTCACCGAAGAACAGCGATGGCGACCGCATCGGCGGGCGCTACCTGGTAGCCGGCAGTGTCGAGTACCAGTATTCGCTGACTGAAAAGTGGCGGATCGCGACGTTTGTCGATCAGGGGAACTCGTTCAACAACCTTGAGCTACCCAGCCTAAAGACCGGTGTCGGTTTTGGTGTGCGCTGGGTATCGCCGGTCGGGCCGTTGCGACTCGACCTGGCCAAGGCGCTGGATGACGAAGGGGGCATTCGCCTGCACTTTTCCATGGGGCCTGAGTTGTGAAACGCGTGATCAAGTACATTCTGCTGGGCCTGCTAGGTGTGGTCGCGAGCCTGGGCGTAGGGCTGGGCCTGTTGCTGGGTACCGAAGCGGGCAGCCGCTGGACGCTGGGCAAAGTGCCAGGGCTTGAGGTGGCTGATTTCCAAGGCCGCTTGGCGGGCAGCTGGCAGGCCAGCGTGCTGCGCTGGGCCGATGGTGGCAATACAGTAGAGGTGCAGGCACCGCTATTCGCCTGGTCGCCTGCCTGTCTGATGCGCGCCACTCTGTGCATCGACCAGTTGCAGGCACAACGCATTGACATGGCCTTTGCGCCAAGTGCCGAGCCGGCCGACAGCGGTCCGCTGCAGTTGCCAGCGCTGCGCTTGCCGCTGGCCATCGAGCTGGGCGAAGTCAAGGTCGGCCAGCTGCGGCTGGATGGCAGCGACCTGCTGGGTGACCTGCAACTGGCGGCGCACTGGACCGACACCGGGATGCGCATCGACAGCCTGCACCTGCAGCGCGATGAGCTGCAACTGGACCTGCAGGGCGACCTGCAGCCCGAAGGTGACTGGCCATTGCAACTCCAGGGGCAGCTGCAACTGCCCGCCGTAGACGGCAAAGCCTGGCAGCTGGCGCTGACGGCAACCGGAGAATTACAAAAGACCCTGAAACTTGCCGGCACCAGCCGTGGTTATCTCGACGCCACGCTGAGCGGGCAGTTGCAAGCGTTGGCCGAGCATCTGCCGGCGACCCTGCAGATTCGTTCAGAGGCGTTCAAACCGGCGGGCTCGTTGCCCGATACGTTGCAGTTGAATCAGCTCGTGCTTGATGCCAAGGGCGATCTGCTCAAGGGATATCAACTGTCGGGAACGGCCAACCTGCCGGCTGAACAGTCGCCGATCGCGTTGGCGCTGTCCGGGTTGGTCGACAGCAAGGGCGCCAGGCTCGATGCCCTTGACCTGACTGCCAGCGACACCCAGCGCGTGAAACTGCAGGCCACGACCGACTGGCAGCAAGGCCTGACCGCCGATGCGCAGCTGGACTGGCAGGACTTCCCGTGGTTGCGGCTGTACCCGCTGGAGGCGCCGCCCGAGGTCACCCTCAAGCGCTTCAGTACCCAGGTGCATTATCGCGATGGCAATTACCAGGGCACCTTCAAAGGCGACCTGGACGGCCCGGCAGGGGCGTTCAGCCTGGCCAGCCCGTTCGAAGGTGACCTGACCCAGGTGAAACTGCCGCAACTGGCGCTGACCGCCGGGCAAGGCAAGGCCGCCGGCAGTGTGGCCGTGCGCTTTGCCGACACTTTGGCTTGGGATGTCGACTTGCAGCTCTCGGCGCTCGACCCGGCGTATTGGCTGGCGGAGCTGCCGGGCACCTTGGCGGGGCCGCTGCGCAGTAAAGGCGAGATGAAGGGCGAGGTGCTCACCCTTGATGCCCAACTTGACCTCAAAGGCCGCCTGCGCGGCCAGCCGGCTGTGCTCAAGGCCGAAGCGCAGGGGGCAGGGCAGAGCTGGACCCTCGGCGCCTTGGCGATCCAGCTGGGTGACAACCGTATCAACGGCAGTGGCAGCTTGCAGCAGCGCCTGGCCGGGCGAATCGACCTTGACCTGCCGCGCCTGGGCCAGCTGTGGCCAAGGCTGCAGGGCCAGGTCAAGGGCCGGCTGGATGTTGCCGGCACCTTGCAGGCTCCGCAAGGCACGCTGACCTTGCAGGGCCAGCGCTTGGCCCAGGCCGAAAACCGGCTGCAACAGCTGGACCTGGATGCCCGCCTGGACAACGCCCAGCGCGGTGTGATCGAGCTAAAGGCCACTGGCATTCACCTGGGCGACACGGCATTGGGCACGCTGCAGGCCAACGGCAAAGGCGACATTCGCCAGCAAGCCTTGACCCTGGCGCTGGATGGCCCGCAGCTCAAGCTTGACCTCGGTCTGGATGGCCAGTTGAGCAAGGGTGACTGGCGTGGCCGCCTCGCGAGTGGGCGCATCCAGGCCGGTGGCCAGGATTGGCGGCTGCAATCGCCGGCACGCCTGCAGCGCCTGGCCAGCGGCCAGCTGGACTTCGGTGCCCATTGCTGGCGCTCTGGCCAGGCCAGCCTTTGTGGTGACGACCAGCGCCTGGCGCCCGAGCCGCGCTTGCGTTACCACCTCAAGCAGTTCCCGCTGGACAGCCTTGCACAGTGGCTGCCAAAAGACTTCGCCTGGCAGGGCCTGCTCAATGCGGATATCAATCTGGACATCCCGGCCAGCGGCCCCAAAGGCAACATTGTCATTGATGCCAGTGGCGGCACGCTGCGTGTGCGCGACAAGGGCCGTTGGGTCGATTTCCCCTATCAGGCCCTGCGTGTCGACAGCACGTTGGCGCCACGGCGTATCGATACCCGCCTGGCCTTCCGTGGAGAGCGCCTGGGCGAGCTCAACGTCAATACGCGCCTCGACCCGCTGGGCAAGAACAAGCCGTTGTCAGGTGATTTCCGCCTGGCCGGGCTGGACCTGTCGGTGGCGCGTCCGTTCGTGCCGATGGTCGAACGCCTGGCCGGGCAGCTCAACGGCAGTGGCCGGCTTTCAGGGACCTTGCTGGCACCACAGGTCAACGGCAACCTGATGCTCAGCGGCGGTGAAGTGAGTGGCGCCGAGTTGCCGGCCAGCCTTGAGGACCTGTCGTTGCAGGCGCTGATCGCCGGCGAGCAGGTGCAACTCAATGGCAACTGGCGCAGCGGCGATGCAGGGCGGGGCCAGTTGAGTGGCAACCTCACGTGGGGCCAGGCGCTGGGCATGGACCTGCGCCTGCAAGGCCAGCAACTGCCAGTCACGGTTGAGCCCTATGCAACGCTGGAGGTCGCCCCGGACCTGACCTTGCGCCTGATCGACGACAAACTGGCGGTTACCGGCAAGGTGCAGGTACCCAAAGGCAAGATCACCGTGCGTGAACTGCCGCCGTCAACCGTGAAGGTATCGGATGACACGGTAATCGTTGGTCATCAGACCGAAGAGGGCAAACCGCCCATGGCGATGGCCATGGACATCGATGTCGAAGTGGGCCGCGACAAGTTGTCGTTCAGCGGCTTTGGGCTCACTGCCAACCTGCTCGGCCACGTACATATAGGCGACAACCTCGATACCCGTGGCGAGCTGAGCCTGGCCGACGGCCGCTACCGTGCCTACGGCCAGCGCCTGACCATCCGCCGCGCGCGCTTGCTGTTTGCCGGCCCGATCGATCAGCCCTACCTGGACATCGAAGCCATACGCACGGTCGATGACGTGATTGCCGGTATCCGCCTGAGCGGCAGTGCCGAGCAACCCACAACCAAGGTGTTTTCGGAACCGGCCATGAGCCAGGAGCAGGCGCTGTCGTACCTCGTACTGGGGCGGCCTCTGGGCAACGCTGGCGAGGACAACAACATGCTTGCCGAGGCAGCGTTGGGCCTGGGGCTGGCTGGCAGCGCCGGCATCACCGGCAGCCTGGCATCGAGCCTGGGCATCGACGACTTCCAGCTGGACACCGAAGGCTCGGGCAACACCACCAGCGTGGTCGCCAGCGGCAACATCACCGAGAAGCTGAGCCTGCGTTACGGCGTGGGTGTGTTCGAACCCGCCAACACCATCGCGTTGCGTTACAAGCTGAGCAAGAAGGTGTACCTGGAAGCCGCCAGCGGGCTGGCCAGCTCACTGGACATCTTCTACAAGCGCGATTTCTGAAGCGGTGCCGGGGCGGCCGTCAACGGACGGTGGCCGCCTCGATAAATTCATTGGTATCGGGTGAGGGCTGCGGATCAGGGGCACGTACCGGGACGATCAGGTTGGTGTATTCGTCTATCAGCCGGTTCAGGGCTTCCGGCGGTTCGCTGGCCTGGAACTGCATGCGGATCTGTACTTCGTCAGGGTCACGGCTTTCGCCCTGACGGCCTTGACCGCCGATGGTGACCTTGAAGCTTGCAGTCTTGTTCTCGCTTGCGGTCTGCAGTGCCTGTTGCGCTTCGGTCCCTTTAACCCGTACCGAGAGGTCGACCTGCATTCGCTCCAGGGCCAGGCCCTTGGGCGATACCAAGGCAAACAGGGGGACGCGCATGATGTGTTGCCCATCCATGGCCACCTCGACCATCTTGGCTTTCATGGGGGCGCCCAAGGCGTCGCTGTCGCACTCGAAGAACTGGTCGAACAGGTTGATGTACTGTTGTGCAATCAGGCTGTTGGTGGCGCTGGCGGCTTCTTGCAGGCCACGGGTGATCTCACGCAGGTCAATGGAGGTCATCGGGGCAGGGGGCTTGTTCATGGGTTCGACTCCTCAGGCCAGGTGTGCCCCCCGGCGCTGGCCAGGGGGGCTGTTTTGCGGGGCAGGGAGCGTCTCAAGCAGTACCGGTAGTTACATCGGCAGCAGGACCTTTCAAGGTATCGGCCTGGGAAATCTCGTCCTGGCTTTTCAGTTCGGCGGTTCTGACCACCGTTGGCTTGGTTGCCGCATCGGTCAGGAACTCGATCACCCTCATCATTGCTTCAGGCGGCTCCTGGCGCTTGAGCGTGGTATTGAAGGCGTAGCGGGCGCGGGTGTCGGTCTTGCGGGTTTGTGTGGACTTATGGCTGACGCTGCCTTTCACATTCAGCCTGAATGGCCCCCAGCCCAAAGAGCCGGTCAGATCGGCACTCATGTCCTTGCTGGAAGTGTCTTCCGACATCTGGTTGATGACCAGTTCGAACTCGACATTGCCTTCCTCGATGGAAATGTTCGGGTGCGTGATGGCCGCAAGCAGCGGCACCTTCATGGTCT
Organism: Pseudomonas sp. PvP089; assembly: GCF_017875165.1. Classification (NCBI taxonomy): domain Bacteria; kingdom Pseudomonadati; phylum Pseudomonadota; class Gammaproteobacteria; order Pseudomonadales; family Pseudomonadaceae; genus Pseudomonas; species Pseudomonas sp. PvP089. The sequence continues at coordinate 3,744,844 of NZ_JAGGME010000001.1, read as the reverse complement.
TGCTGACCACACCTTTGTATTCACCCTGTTCGTCGACGATGGTTTCGTCGTAGTCGAACTGGATGGCGACGGCCTTGCCGTCCTGCACGCACACCTGCATCAGGAAGTCGGCATATGACTTGCTCGCAGTAACCTGTGCCTGGACCATGGCCTGCAGGGGACCTGCGATCATGCGATCCATTGGCAAGGCGTTGATCACGGATCCGATGAGGCTGTTGTCTATCGACATGCTTGATTGCTCTTGTTGTTGAAGGGAAAAGTGGCCACCTGTGGCGGCCTAACGGGTTGGCCGTCAGCGGGCGTAGTTCTCCTGACGGCGGATGTTGCCGATCTGACGCAAGCTCAGACCGTACTTGTTGGCCAGCAGGCTGCGTGAAAGGCCATCGGCGCTTTCCTTCTGGATCTGCTGGTTACGCAACTGGCGCAGAAAGTGGTCAGCCTTGGGGATTTCCAGGGCTACCCCGGCAAAGCGTTTGATCAATGCGTCGAGCGCCTCGGCTGGCAGCACGTCGGCCAGCTTGGTGCGTTCGCGGTACTTGGGGATGTATTTGGGCCTGCCGCCGTAGGCGCAGGTCAACTGGTAGGCGTTGTCGATGCCGATACAGTCGACCAGGGCCTGCAGCGAATGGGGCAGTTGGCTGATATCGATGAGGCTCAAGTCTGGTAATTCCATATGGCGCTCCTTCTGGATGGGGGAATGTGCGACCCGATCACCAGCGGCGTTATGTCGACGGTGTGAGCAAATTCTGTGTGACAGCCACCGCGCGTCGCTAGGCGACATATGGGGTGCGGTTTGTAGCCTCGGTGAACAGGGATTGCAGGCAGCGATATCCTGCGGTGTAGGACGTGTCTTCAGCATGTGGCTGTGGCGGTTGATTACCCATAAGGGCGCTACGCTCATCGAGTGATGGGGCGGGGTACCCTCAGTTGCAGGGGTAACTGCTCAGCAGGCTGGCGCTGCGCAGGTAGGCCTGGGGGGAGGCGAGCATGCTTTCTGGCAGCGTCCGCCAGTCGACCACCAGGCACAAGGCATGCAGTGGCTGGCCGCCGCGCTGACCGATCACCGTGTCGGAAAAACTGCGGCGATACAGCGCCTGGGTCTGGTGCAGCGGTTGCACATGATCGGCTTGGGCCAAGGTCAGCCGCGCCAGTTCAGGCAACAGGGCCATGGGGGCGCTGAAGTGCAGCGGCGCGCCTTGAGCCTGCAGGTAGCCGGCCTGGCGCACGCGCTGCCACAGTTGTTGCCACTGGCTGGCGCCGGCATGGCGCTCCAGGTGGCGGCCAAGCTCAAGCAGTTGCGCCGCCTTTACTTCGCGGGTGTCCAGCGCGTGAAGGGAAAGCGGGGTCAGAATCAGGGACGCGAACAGCAGGGGTTTGTACATGGTGCCTCCGGCATGGGTGCTTGAAGCCCCATGCTTTCAGGCAGTCGCCACCCTACCCAGCAGGAAATGCAGCGCCGGGCCCTGTGGGCGTTGTATCATTGGCGCGGCTCGTTGCGAGCCATTTGCCCCTGATGTTGCAAGGAACTTTCGATGACACACGTGCAGCGCCTTAAATATTCCCTTCTGATCATCCTGGTGGTACTGGGCCTGATGCTGGGCCTGTCCCACCTGCAGAAGCAGGGCACGATCAGTGAGCAGACCTTTCAGATGCTGGCCATCGCCATCGCTGTGGTGGTCGTGGTGATCAACGGCATCCTGCGGCGCAAGGTCAAACCCTGACCCCTGCGGGCCGGCCAGGTGTGGCCGGCCATGCGCTTAACGCGAGGATGCCTGCTCCAGTACGGCGCGCGCCTGGGCGTTGAGGCTATAGCACTTGTCGTTGCCCAACTCGATGACACCTTCGGTGCACAGCCGCTTTAGCACTTCACGCACGCTGAGGAACGACAGCGGTATGTCCAGTTGTTCCAGTTGTGCGTGCACGCCGCGTACGCCAATGCTGCGGCCATTGCGGTCGGCGGTGTGCAGGGCATCGATCACCTTGAGCCGGATCAGGCTGGTACGCAGACCGAAAGTACGCAGGAGCTCGCGGATCTGTTCGTTGCCGATGCGTTCTTCAGAAAAAACGTCCTGTCCGTTGGGCGCTTTGCCTGGGACGCGCCCGGCCTGGGTCGAGGGTTGCGGGTTGTACATGTGAATGCTCCTTTTCGTGGACGAACCCGAAATGTGGTTGCCTCACTAACTAGGACGAATGAGAACGCAAAAACTGCAACCCACCCGTAAAAAAAATGGTGTTCTTCTTCAAGACGTTCCATTGCCCGGTAACACGTAAAATTTTCATCTGGCCATTCGTCTGATCGGGATAGAGCCCGAACCCGAGGAGTGCCCGTGTTTCCACTTTCCCATCCCATGACGTGCGCAGGCCTGGCCGCTGCGCTGTTGGCGGTGAGCGTTGCCGTACACGCGCAGCCCGCCACTGATGCCAGCGCGCAGATTCGTCGAACCAGTTACGGGGTGCCGCATATCGTGGCCAAGGATGAGCGCGGCCTGGGCTATGGCGTCGGCTATGCCTATGCCCAGGACAACCTGTGCCTGCTGGCCAACGAGGTGCTGACCGTCAGTGGTGAGCGCTCACGCCATTTTGGTGCCAACGGCAAGACCCTGGAGCAGCGTGACAACCTGGCCAGCGACGTGTTTTTCACTTGGCTCAACAGCCCAGTGGCGGTCGATACGTTCCTGCAGGCGCAGCCGGCGCAGGTGCAAGCATTGCTGGCGGGTTATGCCAGCGGCTACAACCGGGCGCTGGCCGAGCGCCGCCGCGGGGGGCTACCCGCCGAATGCGGTAACGGTGAGTGGTTGCGACCGATCACCAGCCAGGACCTGGTCAAGCTGACCCGTCGCCTGTTGGCCGAGGGTGGCGTCGGGCAGTTCGTCGAGGCGCTGGCAGGCGCGCAACCCCCTGCACAGGCTCGCCAGCAGGCGCCGGCAGGCTTCGCCGCTGCGCTGGCGTGGCAAGCGCGCTTTGCCACGGAGCGCGGTAGTAATGCGGTGGCGGTCGGGGCACAGCGTTCGGCCAATGGCCGTGGCCTGTTGCTGGCCAACCCGCATTTCCCGTGGATGGGCGGCATGCGCTTCTACCAGATGCAGTTGACCATTCCCGGCCAGCTCGATGTGATGGGCGCGGCATTGCCGGGCCTGCCGGTGGTCAACATTGGTTTCAACAGGCACCTGGCCTGGACGCATACCGTCGACACGTCCAAACACTTCACTTTGTACCGGCTGCAGCTCGACCCCAAGGACCCGACCCGCTACCTGCTGGATGGCAAGTCGCTGCCATTGGCCCGGCAAACCATCAGCGTTGCCGTCAAGGCTGAGGATGGCAGCCTCGGTCAGGTGGAGCGGCAGGTCTACAGTTCGCAATTCGGCCCGGTGGTGCAATGGCCCGGGCGCCTGGATTGGGATGCGCATGTGGCCTACAGCTTGCGTGACGCCAACCTCGACAACACCCGGGTGCTGCAACAGTGGTACCAGATCAATCGTGCCGATAACCTGGCAGCGTTGAAAGGCTCGGTCGAGCAGTTGCAGGGTATCCCTTGGGTCAACACCCTGGCCGTGGACCCAGGGGGGCGGGCGTTGTACCTGAACCAATCGGTGGTGCCATATGTGGATCAGCAACTGCTCGGCGCTTGCAGCACCCCGCAAGGGCAAGGGCCCGTAGTGGTGCTGGACGGCTCGCGTAGCGCCTGCCAATGGAAGATCGACGCGAACGCTGCGCAACCGGGAATCTTCCCGGCGCGACTGCTGCCGAGCCTTGAACGCGAGGACTTCGTGCAGAACTCCAACGACCCGGCCTGGTTGGCCAACCCGGCGCAGCCGCTGACCGGCTATTCACCCTTGATCAGCCGCAGTGACCAGCCGCTGGGCATGCGCGGCCGTTTCGCCCTGCAGCGCCTGCAGGGCACGGCAAGGCTGAGCGTTGATGACTTGCAGCGCATGGTGACCGACGACGAGGTTTACCTGGCCAGCCTGGTGCTGCCAGACCTGCTGCAATGGTGCCAGGGCGCCGCCATAGAGGTACAGGCCGTGTGCAGCAGCCTGGCTGCCTGGAATGGCAAGGCCGACCTCGACAGTGGCATTGGTCTGGTGCATTTCCAGAACCTGTTCACTGCCCTGGCCGAGCACCCGGAAAGCTGGCGTGTGGCCTTTGACCCGGCAGACCCGCAGCACACGCCCCGTGGTCTGGCGGTGGAGCAGGCGGCCGTGCGCAAACGGGTGCATGACGCGGCACTGGCGTCGCTCAAGCAGGTGAACGACAGCGGTGTCGCGGAGGGGACGCGTTGGGGGCAGGTGCAGCAGTCGCTCGATGGCACGCCGGTACCCGGTGGTCCGCAGGCTCTGGGCGTGTACAACGCGATGTACAGTGTGCCGCACGGGCAGGGCAAGCGGTTGGTGGTCAGCGGTACCAGCTACCTGCAACTGGTCAGCTTCACCGACAAAGGGCCAGAGGCTCGTGGGTTATTGGCATTCTCCCAGTCGAGCGAAGCGGCTTCAGCCCATGCCAGTGACCAGACCAAGGCATTTGCGGCCAAGCAACTGGCGGTGATTCCGTTTACCGAGGCGCAGATCAAGGCAGACCCGGAGTACCGGGAAGTGGTGATCAGTGAGCGGGACAAAGGGGCGGTGGTTCAGCAGTGAGGCATTCTGGCCTCTTCGCGGGCAAGCCCGCTCCCACAGGTACGCCACAGATTTTCATACTTGTGGTGTACCGGTGGGAGCGGGCTTGCCCGCGAAAGGGCCGGTACTGCCAGTCCTGTAATGTCAGGCAAATTCGAACGGCGCCAGCTGAAACCCTTGCTCATCTACTTGCAAGGCCCAGCCGCGGCGGTCCCAGTCGCCCAGCACGATGCGCCGTGCCGGTTCCCCATCAACCACCAGCTTGTGAATCGCTGGCCGGTGGGTATGGCCATGCACCAGCGTGCGCACGCCATGCGCCGCCATCACCTTGGGTACTTCCTCCGGTGTGACGTCGACAATTTCGGTGGACTTCATCCGCACTTGCGTGCTGCTTTCGCTGCGCAGTTTGCGCGCCAGCTTGTAGCGGGCTGACAGCGGCAGGTGACGCAAGACCCACAAGCTCAGCGGGTTGCGCAGCAAGCGGCGCATTTTCATGTAACCCAGGTCGCGTGTGCACAAGGTGTCGCCATGCATCAGCAGCACCTGTTCACCGCCCAGCTCGATCACACTGGGGTCGCTCAACAACGTGCAGCCCGCAGCGTCGCAGAAGGCCTGGCCGATCAGGAAGTCACGGTTGCCATGCATCAGGAAGATGGCTGTACCGCTGTCGCTCAGCCGGCGCATGGCTTGGCAGATCGACTGCTGAAAGGGCGTCATGGCATCGTCGCCGATCCACGCTTCGAAGAAGTCGCCCAGGATGTACAACGCCTTGGCGTGGCGGGCACGGCCGTCGAGCAGATCAAGAAACGCCCGGGAAATGTCCGGGCGCTCTTCTTGCAAATGCAGATCGGAGATCAGCAGTATCACCCAATGATCTCGGCTTTCTCGATGATCACGTCTTCTTTTGGTACGTCCTGGTGGCCAGCCTTGGAACCGGTGGCGACCTTCTCGATGGCATCAACCACTTCACGGCCTTCAATCACTTCACCGAATACCGCGTAGCCCCAGCCCTGTACGTTCTTGCCGCTGTGGTTGAGGAAGTCGTTGTCCGAGGCATTGATGAAGAACTGCGCCGAAGCAGAGTGCGGCTCCATGGTGCGAGCCATGGCGATGGTGTACTTGGCGTTTTTCAGGCCGTTGTCAGCTTCGTTCTGGATGCTGGCACGCTTGTCGCGCTTTTCGTTCATGCCTGGCTCGAAACCGCCGCCCTGAATCATGAAGCCCTTGATCACGCGGTGGAACACGGTGTTGGTGTAGTGGCCTGCGTTGACGTATTCGATGAAGTTGGCCACGGTAATCGGGGCTTTTTCAGCGTTCAGTTCAATGACGATGTCGCCGTGGTTGGTGGTCAGTTTGACTTTGGACATGCTGAAACTCGCTTTTTCAAGGCAATCGGGAATTAGGGTGCGCAGGGCGCCGGTTATCACCTGACGCAAGTTCAGGCGATCACGACACATGGCGCGCACTGGCCATTTTGCCAGGCTGCGGCAAAAAGCCGTGATAAATCACGCCAGTTTGTCCGGGCCCGACTGTCAGCAGCTTGACTGCTTCGGCTATGATAGGCCCTTTGTTTCAATCGGCCTACCCAGGCCGGACACGTGCATTCAAGGATCCTATGAGCAAGCCCACTGCCGACAACGCGCCCAACGCCGCTGCCAAAGGCGCCCCCGCTGTCCCTGCGAACTTCCTGCGGCCGATCATCCAGGCCGACCTGGACTCGGGCAAGCACAGCAGCATCGTCACCCGCTTCCCGCCGGAGCCCAACGGCTACCTGCACATCGGTCATGCCAAGTCGATCTGTGTCAACTTCGGCCTGGCCAAGGAATTCGGGGGCGTCTGCCACCTGCGTTTCGATGACACCAACCCGGCCAAGGAAGACCAGGAATACATCGACGCCATTCAGAGCGACGTCAAATGGCTGGGCTTCGACTGGGCCGGCGACGTGCGTTATGCGTCCAGCTACTTCGACCAGCTGCACGAATGGGCCCTCGAGCTGATCAAGCGTGGCAAGGCCTATGTCTGCGACCTGACCCCTGATCAAGCCAAGGAATACCGCGGCAATCTCAAGGAGCCGGGCAGGAACAGCCCGTTCCGCGAGCGTAGCGTGGAAGAAAACCTCGACCTGTTCGCCCGCATGAAGGCCGGCGAGTTCAAGGACGGCGAGCGCGTGCTGCGGGCGAAGATCGACATGGCTTCGCCAAACATGAACCTGCGCGACCCGATCCTGTACCGCATCCGCCATGCCCACCATCACCAGACCGGTGACAAATGGTGCATCTACCCCAACTATGACTTCACCCACGGCCAGTCGGACGCCATCGAGGGCATCACCCACTCGATCTGCACCCTGGAGTTCGAAGGGCATCGTCCGCTGTACGACTGGTTCCTCGACAACCTGCCCGTGCCGGCGCACCCGCGCCAGTACGAGTTCAGCCGCCTGAACCTGAACTACACCATCACGTCCAAGCGCAAGCTCAAGCAGCTGGTTGACGAAAAGCACGTCGACGCCTGGGACGACCCGCGCATGTCGACCCTGTCCGGCTTCCGTCGCCGTGGCTACACCCCGGCTTCGATCCGCAACTTCTGCGAAATGATCGGCACCAACCGCTCCGACGGCGTGGTCGACATGTCGATGCTCGAATTCAGCATCCGTGACGACCTGGACCGCACCGCACCGCGCGCCATGTGCGTACTGCGCCCGCTGAAAGTGGTCATCACCAACTACCCGGAAGGCCAGGTGGAGCAACTTGAGCTGCCGCGCCACCCTAAAGAAGACATGGGCGTGCGTGTGCTGCCGTTCGCACGCGAGCTGTACATCGACCGCGATGACTTCATGGAAGAGCCGCCGAAGGGCTACAAGCGCCTGGAGCCGGCCGGTGAAGTGCGCCTGCGCGGGAGCTACGTGATCCGCGCCGACGAGGCCATCAAGGACGCCGACGGCACTATCGTCGAGCTGCGTTGCTCGTACGACCCGGACACCCTGGGCAAGAACCCTGAAGGCCGCAAGGTCAAGGGCGTGATCCACTGGGTGCCGGCCGAGGGCAGCGTCGAGTGCGAAGTGCGCCTGTACGACCGCCTGTTCCGCTCGCCGAACCCGGAAAAGACCGAGGAGGGCGGCAGCTTCCTGGACAACATCAACCCAGACTCGCTGCAAGTGCTCAGCGGTTGCCGTGCCGAGCCTTCGCTGGCCCAGGCGCAGCCTGAGGACCGTTTCCAGTTCGAGCGCGAAGGCTACTTCTGCGCCGACCTGAAAGACAGCCAGCCGGGCCGCCCGGTATTCAACCGCACTGTCACCCTGCGTGACTCCTGGGGCAGCTGAGGAAACGCCGTGCTTACCATTTACAACACCCTGAGCAAAGCGAAGGAAACCTTCAAGCCGCTGGATGGCAACAAGGTGCGCATGTACGTGTGCGGCATGACCGTGTACGACTACTGCCACCTGGGCCATGGCCGCAGCATGGTGGCCTTCGACCTGGTCACCCGCTGGCTGCGCAAGAGCGGCTACGAGCTGACTTATGTGCGCAACATCACCGATATCGATGACAAGATCATCAACCGCGCCAACGAGAACGGTGAAAGCTTCGAAGCCCTGACTGCTCGTATGATCGATGCGATGCATGAAGACGAGCGCCGCCTGAACATCCTGCCGCCAGACCAGGAGCCGCGTGCCACCGACCATATCGCCGGCATGCACGCGATGATCCAGACCCTGATCGACAAGGGTTACGCCTATGCCCCGGGCAACGGCGACGTGTACTACCGCGTCGGCAAGTTCGTCGGCTACGGCAAGCTGTCGCGCAAGAAAATCGAAGACCTGCGCATCGGTGCACGCATCGAGGTCGACGAAGCCAAGCAGGACCCGCTGGACTTCGTGCTGTGGAAGGGCGTCAAGCCCGGCGAACCGAGCTGGGAATCGCCATGGGGCCCGGGCCGTCCGGGCTGGCACATCGAGTGCTCGGTGATGTCCACCTGCTGCCTGGGTGAGAGCTTCGACATTCACGGCGGCGGCAGCGACCTGGAATTCCCGCACCACGAGAACGAGATTGCCCAGAGCGAGGCGGCCACTGGCAAGCAGTACGCCAACGCCTGGATGCACTGCGGCATGATCCGGATCAACGGCGAGAAGATGTCGAAGTCGTTGAACAACTTCTTCACCATCCGCGACGTGCTCGAGAAGTACCACCCAGAAGTGGTGCGCTACCTGCTGGTGGCCAGCCACTACCGCAGCGCGATCAACTACTCCGAAGACAGCCTGCGCGACGCCAAGGGCGCGCTTGAGCGCTTCTACCACGCCTTGCGTGGTTTGCCACGGGTGGCGGCCAAGGGCGGCGAGGCGTTTGTCGAGCGTTTCAGTGTGGCGATGAACGACGACTTCGGTACCCCCGAGGCCTGCGCCGTACTGTTCGACCTGGTGCGCGAGATCAACCGCCTGCGCGACAGCGACCCAGACGCTGCTGCCGGCCTGGCTGGCCGCCTGCGCGAGCTGGGTGAAGTGCTGGGTGTGCTGCAACTGGAAGCCGATGACTTCCTGCGTGCGGGTGCCGAAGGCAAGGTCGATGCTGGCGAGGTGGAAGGCCTGATACAGGCGCGGCTGCAGGCTCGTGCGGACAAGAACTGGGCCGAGTCTGATCGTATTCGCGACCAGCTGACCGCCATGGGTGTGGTACTGGAAGACAGCAAAGGCTCTACTACCTGGCGTCTGGCTGACTGATCCAATGGCGCGAAGGGGCTGCCATGCAGCCCTTTCGCGACACGCTAGTGAACAGCAGCCACCGGTTTGCTGCCCAGTACCGCTCGCCCTGGCTTCATGCCGACCGCCAGCGCCGATAAGATCAGGGCAATACACAGCCACTCCCACCCGCTAGGCACCTCATCCACGATCAAGGCTGAGCTGGCGATGCCGAAAACCGGAATCAGCAGCGAAAGCGGCGCTACCCTGGACACTGGGTATTCGCGCAACAGGTAATTCCATCCCCAGTAGCAAAAGTGTGTTGCGGCATACACCTGGAATAACAGGCAAAAGACCACGACGGCATTCGCCTGCGCTGCCAGTGCCACGAACGCGGCTGTGCCATGCAGCCACCAGGCCAGCGACAGCAAAGGTATTGGCGCGAAAAGGCTGGCCCATATGACGAAGGCAAATATCTCCTTCACCTTTGACAGCTTGATGATGACGTTGCCGATGCTCCAGGCTAGCGCGCTGATCAAGAGCAGCAGCAAACCTGTGGTCGTGGTTTTGCCGGGGCTTACTGCCAGAATGCCAACCAACCCTGTTGCCGCCAGCGCGATGCCGACCAATTGGGTGCCGGTCAGGCGTTCGCGAAACAGTAAACAGCCCCACGCCAGGGTAAAAAATGCACTGAACTGAATCAGTAGCGAGGCGCTGCCGGCTGGCACCCCCATGGCGATCCCGAGATTGATCAGTGCCCACATCGCTACGCCAAAGATCAGGCCATATGCAGCTAGCCAATGGACAGCGACCTTCGGGCGCGTCACAAAAAACACCCACGGCAATGCGCACAGTGCGAAGCGTAAGCCTGTGAGCAGGAGTGGGTCTATGTGGGCCAAACCCAGTTTTGTGAGCGGGAAGTTGAGGCCCCATAGGGCTGTAACCAGGACGGCAAGGATCATGTGTTTTCTGTGCATGGTTTGGCAATCTACTGATGTCGCGGCAGTGCGCCTTGACGCTTCCGTTAATATGCCGGTCAGCGGTTTGGCCCGCTTTCAATTGAAGGTCAAATCTGATTAAAATCAGGCCATGACAAACGCTGAAGACACGCTGTACGGCAACACGCTGTGTGAAGTGGTGGTTACAAGGAAGGCTTTTGCCGACGGCGAATCTTTCCCGAAACACCGTCACGATCGAGGGCAGTTTGCCTTTGCCGCCTGCGGCGTGATCACAGTGGCAACTGAAGCGGGCAACTGGGCTGTGCCGCCGTTGCGGGCCATTTGGGTGCCTGCGCGACTGGCCCATGCAATGCAGATGCGCGGCCCGGTCATCATGCTCAATGCCTACATTTGCCCGCAGGCAGCCGAGCGGGTCGGCCTACCTCGGCATTGCCAGGTCTTCGCCGTTTCCCCATTGGTGCAGCAACTGCTTGAGAAGGCGATCGAAGTGCCTGCCCAGCACCCCCTACAGGGGCGTCATGCCTGCTTGATGGGCTTGCTGCTGCATGAGATTGCCGACATGCCGGCGCTTTCGCTGAATGCGCCGATCCCCGAGGAACCGCGCCTTGCCCAGGCATGCAAGGCGTTTCTGGCGGCACCCTCGCTGCAAACAGGTATCGATGGAATGGCGCAATGGGCATGCATGAGCCGGCGCACGTTCACACGCCAGTTTCGCTTGTACACCGGGATCAGCTTTATCGAATGGCGCCAGCAGGCATGCTTGCTGGATGCCGTGGTTCGGCTTGGAAAGGGTGAGCCCGTCACGCGCGTCGCGATGGCGCTTGGCTACAGCAGCCCGAGCGCCTTTGCGATCGTGTTCAAGCGTTTGCTGGGCGAGGCGCCCAGCCGTTACTTTGATACCCCTATCAATGGGCAATGCAGTACCAGCCTGGCGCCACCCAGCTCGCTGGCGCCTATCTCCAGTCCAAACCCATGAAGGTCAACGATCGCGGCAACGATCGACAGACCCAGCCCGAAGCCCGCGTGGCGGTGACCTTCCTCGCTGCGATAGAACCGCTTCAGCACGGCCGTACGCTCTTCTTCGGGGATGCCCGGCCCGCTGTCCTCGATAGCCAGGTGCACACCGGTGTCGTCGTGTGTTGCGCTAATCCGCACTTGCCCACCCTGGGGCGTGAACTTGATACCGTTGCCCACAAGGTTGGCCAGGGCCTCAAACAGCAGTTCGCGGTCACCGTGCAGTGCCGGCAGCTGTGCGGGCTGGTGCAATTCCAAGTGGATGCCGCCATCCTCGGCCAAAGGCAGGTAGAAGTCGTGCAGTTCGACCAGCAGTTCATGGGGGTCAAGCTGGACGAAGCCGGCCCGGCGCTGGCGATCTTCCAGTTCGCTGATGCGCAGCAACCCGCGAAAACGCGCCATCAGGGTGTCGGTTTCGCCGATGGCCTGGTCCAGCGCCTCGGCTTGCGTGGAGTCGACGTCGCTCTGCTGGCGAATGCGGTACAGCTGGGCACGCAGGCGTGTAAGCGGGGTACGCAGGTCATGGGCAATGTTGTCGCACACACCCTTGACCTCATGCATCAGCCGCTCGATGCGGTCGAGCATGGCGTTGACGATGGCGGCCAACATGTCCAGCTCGTCGCGCCGGGCCGACAAGGGCAGACGGTGGGTCAGGTCGCCGGCAACGATCAGCTCGGCCTGGGCCTGGATCGCGCGGATACGCTTTAGCGGCCGGCGGCGCAACAAGTACCAGCCGGCAAAACCTGGGATCAGCGTCAAGGAGATACCCCAGAGCAGGGCGTCGAGAATGATCCGGGTAACCACGAACAGTGAGCCGTTATCGCGGAACAGTACAAGCCAGCGGCCATCTTGCACTTTGATCGCCACCGCATCGCAGCTGTCGCGGGGAAGGTGTGGGTCGTCGGCATCCAGGCAGCGTTTCAACTCATGGATCTTGCCGTCCAGCCTGAGCTCCGGGGGCAGGGTACGAACACTGCCGCCAATCGGGTTGAGCTGGGTGTCGAACAGGCCATAGGCATCAAAGCTGCGTTCTTCGAAGGCCTGGCTGGCAATCAGGGCGTCGTCCAGCTGCTTGCCGCTCATGTGTGCGAACAGATGCTGTCGCTGCAGCATTGAATGGCGGGTGAGCTTGTTCAGGTAGCTGGACACCTCGAAGTACAGCACGCCCATGAGGATGCTGCTCCAGGCCACGAACAGAAAACTGTACAGCGCCAGCAGGCGGCTGGTGGAAGAGCTCCAGCCTTTAGACGGGTTCAGCAATGGCATAGCCGGAGCCCCGTACCGTACGGATCAGCGGCGACTGGCCGGGGGCGTCGATTTTCTTGCGCAGGCGGCCGATGTGCACGTCGATCAGGTTGGTGCCGGGATCGAAGTGGTAGCCCCAGACTTCTTCGAAAATCATCATCCGCGTGATCACCTGGCCGCTGTGGCGCATCAGGTATTCCAGCAGTTTGTATTCGGTGGGCAGCAGGTTGAGCGTATTGTCGCCGCGGCGCGCCTCGTGGCTGATCAGGTCCAGTTGCAGGTCCGCAACCTGCAGGCGGGTCTGGGTCATGGGCACGCTGTTACGGCGCAGCAATACCTCGACACGTGCGGCCATCTCGTCGGAGGCAAACGGCTTGGTCAGGTAGTCGTCACCGCCTGCACGCAGGCCGCGTACGCGTTCGTCGACGTCCGACAGGGCGCTGATCATCAGGATCGGCGTGGCGATCTTGAGGCTGCGCAGGGTGGTGACGATGGTCAGGCCATCGACCTCGGGGAGCATGCGGTCCAGGGTGATCAGGTCGTAGCCCCCGGCAATGGCTTTGGCCAGGCCTTCACGGCCATTGTCGGCCCACTCCACCTCCAGGCCGTGGCTGGTAAGTTCGGCGACGATTTCCTGGCCGGTGACGGCGTCGTCTTCGATGGTCAGTACGCGAGGCATGCTGGTTCCTGGGCATCTAATGGAGATTTGATTGTGCCAAAGAATAGACAACCGGCGATTTAAGAAAAATTCATCTAGCGTCTTTTACCTGCGCTGGCCTCTTCGCGGGTTCACCCGCGAAGCAAGCGGCGTGGTGTTTCAGCGGGCGCCGATACCTTCGGCATGCATGATCTGCGCAATGATCGGCACCGGCGTCATCAGGTGCGAGCGCATCATGGCGCTGGCGCGCTTGGCGTCGCGGGCGAGAATCACCTCGACCAGCGCCGCATGCTCCTGGCGCTTGAGCTCCAGGGCCTGTTCGGAGAACACCGTCTGCGTCAGCCACAGGTGGCGGTAGCGCTCGGCCTGGTCGAACAGGTAGGTGCGTGCCTGCAGCAGGTGCTTGGAGCCGCAGCCCGAGGCAATGGCGGTATGAAACGCCTTATGCCGCTCGTCCCACACATCCAGGCGCTGCTCGCGGGTTTTCACTTCCACCACCTTGGCCAGGGTATGCGAGTGGGCCAGCACTGACGCTTCCCAGGTGTCGTCGCCGCGCTCGATGGCCAGGGCAATGATCATCGCCTCCAGGTTGGCACGGGCATCGTAGATGTCGTTCATCTCGTCCAGCGACATGGGCGCCACCCGGTAGCCTTTCTGGCTGATGGCATTGACCAGGTGCTCTGCCACCAGTTGCGACAACGCTTCGCGCAGCGGGCCCACGCCCAGGTCGTAGCGCTCCTTCAGGGCGCTCATCAACAGCTTTTCGCCGGGCTTGAACACGCCACGGATGATGTCCTTCTTGAGCCTCTCATACCCGCTGAATGCTGAGTTTTGTCGGGGGGCGAGCGCTTCCAAGATCCTGTTCCTCAAAACGTTTTGGCGATCATACCGAAACCGTCTGCCGACGGAAAACAGTGGATAAAAAACATAAGTGTCGCTCAAATACAAAAATGTAGACATTTTCATCTAGTGGCGATACTTTTACCTCGCCCGCACTGATCCAGGTCACATCCGGACGGCGCTTTCCACTTTTTTGCCAGGACACTGCCATGAACGCTTTTACGCAGATCGACGAACTTGTGATGCCACTGCCGCTCGAGCCCCGTGGTTACACGATTGCCCCTTCGAAACAGTCGCCGCGCCTGCTTGAACTGACTTTCGCCCGGGAAACTGTCGAAGCGTTCGTCGAGGCCGTTGCCCAGTGGCCGGTTCAGGCGCTGGAGTACAAGTCGTTCCTGCGCTTCCGGCTGGGTGAAATCCTTGACGAGCTGTGCCAGGGCACCCTGCGCCCGGTGCTGCTCAACACCATCCTTGATCGCGCCACCGGCGGCATGCTGATTACCCCGGTGGGCCTGGATGACGTGAGCCAGGCCGAGGACATGGTCAAGTTCACCACCGCTTGCGCACACCTGATCGGCCGCTCCAACTACGACGCCATGAGCGGCCAGTTCTATGCCCGCTTTGTGGTAGTCAACTCCGACAACTCCGACAGCTACCTGCGCCAGCCGCATCGGGTCATGGAACTGCACAACGACGGCACCTTCGTGAACCAGATCACCGATTACGTGCTGATGCTGAAGATCGACGAAAAGAACATGGAAGGCGGTAACTCCCTGCTGCTGCACCTGGACGACTGGGAGCAATGCGAGGAATTCTTCCGCCACCCGATGGCCCGCCGCGAAATGCGCTGGACCGCGCCGCCGAGCAAGAAGGTCGCCGAAGATGTGTTCCACTCGGTATTCGACACCGACGGCGAAGGCCGCCCGACCATGCGCTACATTGACCAGTTCGTGCAGCCGGAAAACTACGAAGAAGGCATCTGGCTGAACGCCCTGTCCGATTCGCTGGAAGGCAGCGCGAAGAAGGTTTCGGTGCCGGTGGCGGTGGGTAGCTTCCTGCTGATCAACAACCTGTTCTGGCTGCATGGCCGCGACCGCTTCACCCCACACGAGGGCCTGCGCCGTGAACTGATGCGCCAGCGGGGTTACGTCGCGTTCCCCAAACCGCTGTACCAGCGCGGGCAATAATGACAGGACGCAGGGCGGGCGCCCGCCCATGCGTCTTTGCACAAAATGATGCCACCGGGCCCCGCGTGGGCCTTGGTGAGCGAGCCAGGCAATGCCTGCGTGTGAGGTAAGGCTGTGTACGATTTCATCATTATTGGCGGTGGCATTGTGGGCATGTCCACGGCCATGCACCTGATCAAGGTGTACCCGGAGGCGAAGATTCTCCTGCTGGAAAAGGAATCCGGCCCGGCCCGCCACCAGACCGGTCACAACAGCGGCGTTATCCACGCTGGCGTGTACTACACCCCCGGCAGCCTCAAGGCGCGCTTCTGCCTGGAAGGCAACAAGGCCACCAAGGCCTTCTGCACCCAGCACGGCATCCGCTTCGATGAGTGCGGCAAGCTGCTGGTGGCCACCAACGAGCTGGAAATGCAGCGCATGAAAGCGCTGTGGGAGCGTACCGCGGCCAACGGGCTGGAGCGCTATTGGCTGTCGGCAGACGAACTGCGCGAACGCGAGCCCAATATCGTGGGGATGGGGGGCATCTTCGTGCCGTCCAGCGGCATCGTCAATTACGCCGAAGTAACCGCTGCAATGGGCGCAGAATTCCAGCGTGCCGGCGGCGAGATTCGCTATGGCGCAGAGGTGATCGGCCTGCAGGAGCACGCCAGCGAAGTGGTCGTGCGCACTCAGCGCGACGAGTTCCGTAGCCGTTTCCTGGTCACGTGCTCGGGCCTGATGGCCGACCGCGTGGTCAGCATGCTGGGCCTGCGCACCGAGTTTGTCATCTGTCCGTTCCGGGGCGAGTACTACTTGCTGCCCAAACAGCACAACCAGATCGTCAACCACCTGATCTACCCGATTCCCGACCCGTCGATGCCGTTTTTGGGCGTGCACCTGACCCGCATGATCGATGGCACCGTCACGGTTGGCCCCAACGCCGTACTGGCGATGAAGCGCGAGGGCTACCGCAAGACCGACGTCAGCCCCGGCGACCTGTTCCAGACCCTGACCACCCCCGGCATTCTCAAGGTGCTGGCGAAGAACTTCCGCCCAGGCCTGATCGAGATGAAAAACTCGCTGTTCAAGGGCGGGTATCTCAAGCAGGTGCAGAAGTACTGCCCGAGTATCACCAAGGCCGACCTCACGCCTTACCCGGCCGGCGTGCGTGCCCAGGCGGTGTCGCGCGATGGCAAGCTGATCGACGATTTCCTGTTCGTCAACACCGCGCGCAGCGTCAACGTGTGCAACGCACCGTCGCCGGCTGCCACTTCAGCCATCCCGATCGGCGCCTACATCGTCGAGAAGGTGTGTGAGCAGGTCACTCGCGCAGGTGGCAATGCCCCCAAGGCGGACCCGGCGGCCCGCCAGCGGGCGGCCAGCTGACGATACCGCAGTCCGTTCTGCGGTTTCCGCTTACTCAACCCGTACTGCCCTGCACTCAGGGCAGGGCGGGCTTTTTCGCGCCTGCGTCGGCCACCGTGCAGCCGGCGGCCCCAGCGTGGGCATGACAAAAACAACAAGGTAGTGCCATGCAAACCCACAAGAACAATTTGAGTCATGGATTGAAATCACGGCATGTCACCATGCTGTCCATTGCCGGTGTGATCGGCGCCGGCCTGTTCGTCGGCTCTGGTCGTGCCATTGCTGAAGCGGGGCCGGCCACCATCCTGGCCTACATCCTGGCCGGCGGCCTGGTGGTGCTGGTGATGCGCATGCTGGCCGAAATGGCGGTTGCTTCGCCGGATACCGGTTCGTTTTCTACCTATGCCGACCTCGCCATCGGCAAGTGGGCGGGCTATACCATCGGTTGGTTGTACTGGTGGTTCTGGGTACTGATCATTCCCATCGAAGCCAATATTGCCGCCACCATCATCAATTCCTGGGTCCCGCAGATGGAGATCTGGGTCTTGTCGTTGGTGATTACCTTGTTGCTGACGGCCACCAACCTGTTCAGCGTGAAGAACTACGGTGAGTTCGAATTCTGGCTGGCACTGGTAAAAGTGGTGGCCATCGTCGCGTTCATTGCACTGGGTGTGTGCGCCATTTTTGGCCTGTTGCCCGGTTCCGGTGTCAGTGGTGTTTCGCGCCTGTGGGATACCGGCGGTTTCATGCCCAATGGCTTTGGCGCGGTGCTGAGCGCCATGCTGATCACCATGTTCTCGTTCCTCGGCGCCGAGGTGGTGACCATTGCCGCAGCTGAATCCTCTGATGCAGGCAAGCATATTTCCAAGGCCACCAATTCGGTGATCTGGCGGATCACCTTGTTCTATATCCTGTCGATATTCATCGTCATCGCGCTGGTCCCCTGGACTGACCCGCGCCTGGCGACCGAGGGGTCCTATGTCACGGTGCTGGACACCCTGGGCGTGGCGAATGCCAAGGCCATCATCGACTTTGTGGTGCTGACTTCGGTCACCAGTTGCCTGAACTCTTCGCTGTATACCGCTTCGCGCATGATGTACTCGCTGAGCTGTCGCGGTGATGCACCGACCTGCGCCCAGGTGACCAGCCGCAGTGGCACGCCTGTGGTCGCGGTGCTGCTCTCCACCGGTGCGGCGTTTTTGGCAGTGATCGCCAATTACCTGGTGCCGGCCAAGGTATTTGGCTTCCTCATGGCCAGCTCGGGCGCCATCGCCTTGCTGGTGTACCTGGTCATCGCGGTGTCCCAGCTGCGCCTGCGCCAGCGCCTGACCGCACAGGGCAAGACGCTGGGTTACCGCATGTGGCTGTTCCCGTGGCTGACCTGGGGTGTGATCGTGTTCATCAGCAGCGTGCTGGTAGTGATGCTCCTGCGTCCAGATCACCGGGTGGAAGTGGTGTCGACCATGGTGCTGGCGGTGCTGGTGGTATGTTCAGGCTTGCTGGTCACGCGCCGACGGGCGCGCGGCGTGCCGATGAACAGCGCAGGGCAGGGCGTTTGATCAGCCTGGGCTGAAGACAGACGAGCAAGTCGCACCCGGCTGTGAGAGGATGTCCCCCATCACAGCCAGGACCCCGAACACAGCCTGATGAAGACACCCAAAAGAATCGAACCCCTGATCGAAGACGGCCTGGTCGACGAAGTACTGCGGCCGCTGATGAGTGGCAAGGAGGCCGCCGTGTACGTGGTGCGCTGCGGCAACCAGGTGCGCTGCGCCAAGGTCTATAAAGAAGCCAACAAGCGCAGCTTCCGCCAGGCCGCCGAATACCAGGAAGGCCGCAAGGTGCGTAATAGCCGCCAGGCCCGGGCCATGGCCAAGGGCAGCAAGTTCGGCCGTAAAGAAGCCGAAGATGCCTGGCAGAACGCCGAAGTGGCCGCATTGTTCCGCCTGGCCGGTGCTGGTGTAAGGGTGCCCAAGCCCTACGACTTCCAGGACGGCGTGCTGTTGATGGAGCTGGTGACCGATGCCGATGGCGACGCGGCCCCGCGCCTGAACGACGTGCACCTGGACGCCGAGGAAGCGCGCACGTTCCACGCTTTTGTCATTCGCCAGATTGTGCTGATGCTATGTGCGGGGCTGGTGCATGGCGACCTGTCCGAGTTCAACGTGCTGCTCGGCCCGGACGGGCCGGTGATCATCGACTTGCCGCAGGCGGTGGATGCAGCCGCCAACAACCACGCTTTCAGCATGCTGCAGCGCGATGTGGACAACATGGCCCATTATTTCGGGCGCTTTGCCCCGGAGCTGAAAAGCACCCGGTATGCGCAGGAGATGTGGGCGTTGTTCGAGGCCGGTGATTTGCTGCCCGACAGCCCGTTGACGGGGGTGTTCGAGGATGACGAACATGAAGCTGACGTGACCGGGGTGATGCGCGAGATCGACGCCGCTCGGCTGGATGATGCACGCCGCCGTGCAGCGCGTGACGAGGCTGAGCATGGAGTGGTCAAGGCAGAAGAGCCCACGCCGCCCTGGTTGCAGTGAGGCGTTGCAGGCGCCTCACAACTTTGTGAGGCTTTTCCCGTATCTTGTCAGGCTACATCCGGGCAACGCGATGCATGGCCCCGGCTGCGCCGGGGTTCGCGGGACAAGCCCGCTCCCACAGAGTCACCGCTAAATCTGTGAATCAGCGTTTGTTCTGCGTGAGCGGGTTCACCCGCGAAGGGGCCGGCACAGGCTAAACCTGGCCATTGCCATTGACGCAAGACACAATCTCGTCATTTAGCCTTTTCACTGACGCGCGACAGGCATAAGGTATACGCCGTTCAAAATGCCCTGGAGCTGTCATGTCCAACCAATTCCCGTCCGTTCGTCCACGCCGCCTGCGCCAGAACGAGTCCCTGCGCACGATCTTCCAGGAAACCGAATTCCGCCTGGAAGACCTGATCCTGCCGATCTTTGTCGAAGAGGGCATCGATGACTTCGTGCCGATTACCAGCATGCCCGGGGTCAACCGCATCCCCGAGAAGCTGCTGGCCCGGGAAATCGAACGCTATGCCCGCGCCGGTATCAAGTCGGTGATGACCTTTGGCGTATCGCACAACCTGGACGCCACCGGCAGCGACACCTGGAACGAAAACGGCCTGGTCGCGCGCATGTCGCGCATCTGCAAGGACACCGTGCCGGAAATGGTGGTGATGTCCGACACCTGCTTCTGCGAATACACCAGCCACGGCCACTGCGGCGTACTGCATGACCATGGCGTGGACAACGATGCCACCCTGGCCAACCTGGGCAGGCAGGCGGTCATTGCCGCCGCTGCCGGTGCCGACTTCATCGCCCCCTCGGCAGCAATGGACGGCCAGGTCCAGGCCATCCGTCGCGCGCTGGATGGTGCCGGGTTCCATGACACCGCGATCATGGCCTACTCCACCAAGTTCGCCTCGTCGCTGTACGGCCCGTTCCGTGAAGCCGGTGGCACCGCGCTGAAGGGCGACCGCAAGAGCTACCAGATGAACCCCATGAACCGCCGCGAAGCGGTGCGCGAATCGCTGCTGGACGAACAGGAAGGGGCGGACGTGCTGATGGTCAAGCCGGCCGGTGCCTACCTTGACGTGATCGCCGACATCCGCGCCGCCTCGCGCCTGCCGTTGGCGGCGTATCAGGTGAGTGGTGAGTACGCAATGATCAAGTTCGGCGGCCTCGCGGGCGCCATCGATGAAGGCCGGGTGGTGCGTGAAAGCATCGGCGCAATCAAGCGTGCCGGTGCCGACCTGATCCTGACCTACTTCGCCATGGACCTGGCGCGCGAAGGTATCTGAAGCCCGGGGTTCGGTATGAAAAAGCCGCTGCTACTGCAGCGGCTTTTCTGTCTGCGCTGTTGGTGATGCGGCGCAAATGCACAAAAAATCAGTAAGCGCTGAATTATTTAGTGTCCCGTTGTATCTGATCCCTTAGAGCATTCATCGACAGGGATACGGGTATGAAACCTCGCAAGAAACGCGTCCAGCCAATCGGGCTGAAGGACATCACCATCGTCGACGACGCCAAGATGAAGAAGGCCATCACCGCTGCCGCGCTGGGCAATGCGATGGAGTGGTTCGACTTTGGCGTATACGGCTTCGTGGCTTATGCCCTGGGCAAGGTGTTTTTCCCCAACGCCGACCCTAGTGTGCAGATGATCGCAGCGCTGGCCACCTTCTCGGTGCCGTTCCTGATCCGGCCGTTGGGCGGGTTGTTCTTCGGCGCATTGGGCGACAAGTTCGGGCGGCAGAAAATCCTCGCCGCCACCATCGTCATCATGTCGCTCAGCACCTTTGCCATCGGCCTTATACCGTCTTATGCCAGCATCGGCATCTGGGCGCCCATCCTGTTGCTGCTGGCCAAGATGGCCCAGGGTTTTTCGGTGGGCGGCGAGTACACAGGCGCGTCGATCTTCGTGGCCGAATACGCCCCCGACCGCAAGCGGGGTTTTCTCGGTAGCTGGCTGGACTTCGGCTCGATTGCCGGCTTTGTGCTGGGCGCGGGGGTGGTGGTGCTGATTTCCACCATACTGGGCGAAGAAAAGTTCCTTGAATGGGGATGGCGCCTGCCGTTCTTCCTGGCCTTGCCGCTGGGCATCATCGGCCTTTACCTGCGCCATGCGCTGGAAGAAACACCCGCGTTCCAGCAGCATGTCGACAAGCTGGAGCAGGGCGACCGCGAAGGCCTGGCCTCCGGCCCCAAGGTGTCGTTCAAGGAAGTGGCCACACAGCACTGGCGCAGCCTGGTGACCTGCATCGGCGTGGTGATTGCCACCAACGTCACCTATTACATGCTGCTGACCTACATGCCGAGCTATCTGTCGCACAACCTGCATTACAGCGAAGACCATGGCGTGCTGATCATCATTGCGATCATGGTTGGCATGCTGTTCGTGCAGCCTGTGATCGGCCTGCTCAGCGACAAGTTCGGCCGCCGGCCGTTCATTATCGTGGGCAGTGTCGGCCTGTTCGCCCTGGCCATCCCGGCGTTCATGCTGATCAACAGCGGCGTGCTGGGGGTGATTTTTGCCGGGCTGCTGATCATTGCCGTGCTGCTGAACTTCTTCATCGGTGTGATGGCCTCGACGCTGCCGGCTATGTTCCCTACGCACATCCGCTACAGCGCCTTGGCGGCTGCTTTCAACATTTCGGTGCTGATCGCCGGGCTCACCCCGACGCTCACTGCCTGGCTGGTGGAGAGCACGGGCGACCTGTACATGCCGGCCTACTACCTGATGGTGATCGCAGCTATTGGCTTGCTGACTGGGTTGACCATGAAGGAAACCGCCAACAAGCCGCTGCGCGGCGCGGCACCGGCGGCATCGGACATTGATGAAGCGCGCGAGCTGTTGCAGGAGCACCACGACAACATCGAGCAAAAGATCGAAGACATCGATGCGCAGATCGCCGAGCTGGAAGCCAAGCGCCAGACCCTGGCACAGCAGCACCCGCGCATTGATTGATCAGCGCGGCATGTAGCCACGCTGCCAGCCGCGCGGTATGAACCGCGACACCAGGGCCAGCACGCAGGCCAGCGCGCAACTGCCAGCCAGTGCCTGCAGGCCCAGGCGCTGCTGCAACCAGGCGCCCAACGCGGCCCCCAGCAGCATGCCGGCCCAGGGCACCAGCTGCACCCGCCAGCCGTTGCGCCGTTCGCCCATCAGCCAACGGCCCAGGCCACGGCCGAAGCGGGACAGGGCGCCGGTGACGTAAGTCAGGCCGATAGGCAGGCCGTTCACCTGTTCAACCACGGCATTGATCATGCCCATGGCCAGCGTGGCGGCCAACAATGCCGGGAAGGTGGCCGCCAACGGCCACGCCGCTGCGAACGCCAGCAGTACCGCAACCATCAGCAACACGGGCCAGGCCCGGCGGCGCAAGCCACGGGCCAGCAGCACGCCCAGCGCATTGCCAGCGACGAAGCCCAGTATCGCGCCACTCAGGCGCAGCACCAGCGCAAGGTCTGCCTCACTGATGGCCACGGCCAGGCGTGTGGTATTGCCACTCATGAACGACACGAAGTCGCCCAACGCCAGCAGGCCGATGGCATCGGTCATGCCAGCCAGCACTGACAAACCAGCGACCAGGCCAAGGCCGACACGGCCACGCAACACTTGCAGGCGCAGCCGCCTGGCCGTGCGCGCGGGAAGGGCGTTGGGCAGCATGGTCAGGCCTCAGGGCAGCAGTTTTTCGCGGGCCAGGGTGCCTTTGATGGTGCGTTCTACCACATCAACCAGCACCATGGTCTGGTGATCGACCTCGATATTGAGCTGATCGCCGGCCTTGTAGCTGGCAAAAGTGGTCTGGCGCAGGGTTTCCGGGATCAGGTTGATGGTGATGACGTTGTCGTCGACATCGGCGACGGTGAGGCTGCAGCCATTGACCCCGATGAAACCGCGCGGGAACACGTACTTGCCCCATTCCGGGGGCATGCGGAACTTGATGAAGGCGCCGGTTTCCTTGATCGACAGTTCGACGATTTCGGCGGTGGTGGCGATATGGCCGGCCATCAGGTGGCCACCGACTTCGGCGTTCATTTTCGCCGAACGTTCAATGTTGACCCCCTGGCCCGCCTTGAAGAAGCGTAGGTTGGTGCGTTCGAGCGTGGCGGTCATGGCGTCGAACCTGACTTGGGTGCCGGCGATTTCGGTGACCGACAGGCAGGTGCCTTCGACACTGACGCTGGCGCCGATCTTCAATTCGTCGAGCAGTTCCGGGGTGAGGTCGATCGTGAACTGGTTGTGGCCCGGGTAGGTGGTCACATCAAGCAGAGGGCGGACGGCCTGAACGATGCCGGTGTACATGGAGTTGCTCCTGGGCACGGAAAAGAAATCTCCCGAACGCTATGCCCGTAGCGCTGTAATTGCAAGACCGACCTGCCCCTCTGCTGCACTGCCCTGGCCCGGCGCCGTTTACACATGTCCACTGCTGTTGACGATTCGCAGGCACAGTGCCTCGTACGGGTCCAGGTTCACCAGCAGTCGCCCGTCCTCGGTCAGGTCCCCTTCGACCGTTTCGTTGATCATGTCCACGACCGGCCCCGGCGTGAACCCGGTCAACTGCAACTCCTCGGCAATAACTTCCTGGCCAAAATTCAGTGCGCTGATCTGGATACCGCGCCCGGATGGCAGTTCATGAACCATGACCAGCAACCCCGGGCTACTGACCTCAGGCACCAGCACCTGGCGGCTGGTGGCGATGCCATAGGCCTGCCGCACGGCCAGCAGCTTCTTCACTTTGCAGGCAAACGAATCACCCTGTTCCAGCTGGCTGTCGAGGCTGCCATACAATGCCCGAGCCCGCGGCATTCCGCGCACTGACTCCTCCGCCTGTGGGGCGAGCCCGGCCAGGTCGTAACCGCCTCGATGAATCCAGCGGGTATCGCCATCCAGCATCCGCTGCGCGACCGCTTCGGCGGGCAAGGGCAGGGCGCCGACCAGGTCCCAGCCGGACAGCGCGACCACCCCAGGCTGCATGGCGTTGTACATGACCAGCAGCAGATGCACTTTCTGAATCAGCTCGATTTCGGCCGCACCGATTTGCTCAAGGTCGCGGATGCCCAACGCTGCGGCGATCAGGCTGGCCGTGGTGCAGGCAATGCCATTGGTGACGAAGCGCAGGTTGTAGGGGGCGTGCTCGCCCGAGAGGCGTTCGTAGATTTCTTCACGGATATGCTCACGCAAAATACTCCCTGGCAAGGTCTGGCCCTTGTACAGGTACATGTCGTGGGCGTGCAGGGTCCAGAAATGCACCAGCTCCACCGTCAGCTCGTCGTGGTTCTGCAGGGCATGGATCAGCGAGGCGGGGTCGATGCCGAAGGCGTGCATTTCCTTGAGCATCAGGCGCAGGAACTCGGTATCACCGGTCAGCAGCGCATGCTGATAGGCCGGTCGGGTGATGAAGTCATAGGACAGGTCCGCCCCCCCTTTGCACATCTGCGCGATGTCGTCCAGGGTCAGGTTCAGTTCCTGGAAGCTGAAGCCACCCGCCTTGCGTATCATCCCGCCGATCAACTGGTTGCCGACGATCGACAGCGGGTGGCTTTCTGACCAGGCGGTGCCGCTGGCCCGCGTTTCCACCCCCAGAAAGCCATTGGCGTCCAGGCGCAGACCGCGCGCGCCCAGGCAGTCAAGGGCGTGCAAGGCATCGCCAATGATCATTTGCTGGGCGGCGAAGGTCGGGTCTAGCCAGTTCAGTGAGGGTTGGCCGTCCTTGAAATAGTGCAGGTAAACCCAGCGACGGGTTTTGCCGTCGACACCGGTGATGGGCGGCGTGACGCTCCAGTCGGTTTCCTTCACACCGGGCTCGAAGAAGATCACCCGTTGCAACTGGCCGACGATGTAATGGCGGGCTTTGAGCTCGTCGCACTGGGCTGGCAGCAGGTTGACCGAATCGCGGCCGGCGGGCACCTCAGGCAGCAGCGGCCAGTCCTCCTCGCGGATTTCGACCATGTGGTACAGCCCCGGGTAGGGCCCGTGGGCCATCTCGGCCAAGCGGAAGTCGGCGCCCTTGCCCGTGTGCGAGGGAATCAGGTCGTCGATGGTAACGGCGTTGTGTGCGGCGGCCATGCGGCTCATCTGGACCAGCTCTTGTTCGCTGCCGTACAGCGGGTCGATATCGAAGCTGATGCGGTCGAAGTTACCGTCCACACTGGGGGTGAGTTCGCGGCCACGGATACCGCCGGACAGCTTGATCGGGCCAGTGTGCACCCCCTGGATGCCGATCTCCGACAGGCGTTTCCACAGTGCTTCGTGAGCCAGGGCGCCAAGTACGGAGCAGTCTTGCGGGGCGATGATGGCGTCGGGGTACACGGTCAACCAGACCGAGGCAATTTCGGTGGCGCGGCGGGGCTGGGCTTCGGCGTAGGGCTGCTGCCACAGGCGTGACTGCCCTGAGTACAGGCTGGCGCGCGCCTGGGAAGCCTTGAGCATGGCGCGGTCTTCGAGCCATTTGACATATGACGGGTCGGGCTGGGTCATTTCGCGTCCTCTTTGCGTGTCGGCACCGGCTCAGGTTATGACGGCATTGTGGCCTGATCGTTCGGCTGAAACCTGTGATGGCCTCTTCGCGGGTAAACCCGCTCCCACATTGACCGCGTCGCACCAGGGGCGGTGGCTTATTCAGCTAGCCACTGTCCTCAAGGCCGGTGCAGTAACTGTGGGAGCGGGTTTACCCGCGAAGAGGCCGGCCCTGCCAGTACACCCTCAGCGCCGGGCGGACAACTGCTGGGGCGCCAGGAACGCATCATGGAAGTAATTACGCACGGCCTGCATCGCCGGGCTGAATGCCCGCTCACGGTGCCAGGCCAGCCCTACACTCATGGGTGTGACCGGGTCGCTGATGGTCACCGTCTCGATGCGCTTGCCCTCCAGCGACCAAGGCCTGTGCACCAGATCTGACAAGATCGCCACACCACTGCCATTGGCAACCATGCTGCGCACGGCTTCCACCGAACTGGTCCGCACCCGCACGCTCGGGCGCTGCCCGGCCAGTTCCCAATAACGCATGGCGCTTTGCTCGGCCTCATCGACAGTCAACAGGATGAACGGCTCACAGGCGACATCGGCCAGGCTTACCGCCGAGCGCTCGCACAGCGCATGGTGGCCAGGCAGCCACAGCCGTCGCTCGGAGTTGAACAGTGTCTCCGAGACAATGTCGGGGTGGGTGAGGTTGGCGGTGAGCACGACCGCCATGTCGAAACGTCCCTCCAGCAAACCCTGCTCGATGGCGCTGCGCTCCTGCTCGTACAGCTCCAGGGTCACATCGGGGTGCCAGTGTTCCAGACGCTGCAGATGGTGTGGCAGGAAGTAGCCGATCACCGTATAGCTTGCCGCCAGGCGCAGCAGGCCGCTGGCGCGCACGTTCGGCAGCGGGCTGTTCAGCGCGTCGTCAACACTGCGCAGGATCACGTAGGCGCGGTTCAGGAAGTGGCGGCCGGCCTCGGTCAGGCTCATGCCTTGGGCCGAGCGCTGGAACAGCATCACGCCAAGCATGGCTTCCAGTTCCTTGATCGCCGTAGTCACCGCCGACTGAGAGATGTTCAGGTGGATGGCTGCCTGGGAAATCTGGCCGATCTCGGCGGTGGCAACGAAGTAGCGGACCTGACGCAGGGTCAATGACACAGTGGGCTCCTGAGGTATCTGATTTTCCGAAGACTCCCCATCTGTTTATAGATCTTCCCAAGGGGGTAAGGAGAATCTAACGTGGCTTGCATGCAGTCACAAGCACCAGGAGAGACGGTCATGCAGGTGGTGGATTTCAACTCGGACATGGGTGAGGGATTTGGTCCGTGGACTATTGGCGACGGTGTCGACAGCGAGCTGATGGGCTATATAAGCACGGCCAACATCGCCACGGGCTTTCATGCCGGCGACCCCGGCACCATGCGCCGCACCGTCGAGCGGGCCAAGGCCCTCGGCGTGGCGGTGGGGGCGCACCCGGGCTTTCGCGACCTTGTCGGCTTTGGCCGCCGGCATATCAACGCGCCAGCCCAGGAACTGGTCGATGACATGCTCTATCAGCTGGGCGCACTGCGTGAAATTTCCCGTGCTCAGGGGGTGAGTCTGCAGCACATCAAACCCCACGGCGCGCTTTACATGCACCTGGCGCGCGACGAAGAAGCCGCCCGCCTGCTGGTGGAAAACCTGCGGGTGATCGAGCCGGAACTGCTGCTGTACTGCATGCCGGGCTCGGTGATCTGCCGTGTTGCCCAAGCACTTGGTCAACCGGTGGTTCGCGAGTTCTACGCCGACCGTGAGTACGACCTGAGCGGCTCGATCGTATTCACCCGCAATGTGCGGGGCCATGAGCCCAAGGCGGTCGCCGAGCGCGTGTTGCGGGCATGCCAGCAAGGCCTGGTGCGTACGGTCGAAGGGCAGGACCTGGCCATCGAATTCGACTCCATCTGCCTGCACAGCGATACCCCGGGTGCACTCGACCTGGTCGAGGCCACACGCAGGGCGCTGGACGCGGCCGGTATTGTGGTGCGTGCGCCACGCTGAACCTGTGAGGTATCCGGCACAGACAAGCCGGAGCCCGTGCATTTTGTTTTCGCCTGCCTTTCTATAAAGATTCCAAGAAAAGGAACAGTCATGGCCGAACCGCTTGCTACAACCCCGATCCGCTACAGCTTCGGCGCCGACGAGCACCTGTTTGCCGAAGTCAGCGAAAGCATGTCGCTGGAAGCTTTCTTCAAGGGCATGGCCGTCACCCGCGCAGTGGAGCGGCTGGCGCTTGATGGTGTGCTGGACGTGTGCCTGGCCAATGCCTCGTTCCAGATCCGCTTCGACCCGGACCGTATCGCGCCGCAGGCGCTGCTTGAAGCGGTGCAAGGTGCCGAAGCCCAGGCTGTGGCCGAGCGTTCGTTGCAGACGCGGATCATCGAGATCCCGGTGCTGTACAACGACCCCTGGACCCATGAGACCCTGATGCGTTTCCGTGACCGCCACCAAGACCCGGCCAGCACGGACCTGGAGTACGCGGCGCGCATAAACGGGCTGGCGGATGTCGATGCTTTTATCGCCGCCCACAGTGGTGCGCCGTGGTTTGTGTCGATGGTCGGCTTCGTGGCTGGCCTGCCCTTCATGTTCCAGATGGTCGAGCGTGATCGGCAGCTGCAGGTACCCAAATACCTGCGCCCGCGTACTGACACGCCCAAGCTTACCCTGGGCCATGGCGGTTGCTTCGGTTGCATCTACTCGGTGCGTGGGGCGGGGGGCTACCAGATGTTCGGCGTCACCCCGGCACCGATCTACGACCCTGGGCAAACACTGAACTACCTGAAGGCGCACATGGTGTTTTTCCGCCCGGGTGACATCGTGCAGTTCAAGCCCATTGATCGCCGGGCCTACGACCAGGCAGTGGCAGATGTGGAAGAGGGCCGTTTCGACTTGCGTATTCGCCCGGTCGAGTTCTCCCTGGATGCCTTCCTTGCCGACCCGGTCGGTTACCCCAAGTCGCTGCAGGAGGTACTGGCATGATCAAGGTACTCAAACCCGGCCTGGCCACCTCGGTGCAGGACCTGGGCCGTGAAGGCTACTACCACCTGGGCATTCCGCCGTCCGGTGCACTCGACCAGTACGCCCTGCGCGCGGCCAACCACCTGGTGGGCAACCCAGCGGGCGCAGCCGCCCTTGAGTGTGCGCTGGTGGGGCCGGAGCTGGAGTTCCAGCAGGATGCGCTGGTGGCGGTATGCGGTGCACAGATGCCCGCTTTGCTGGAGGGCCGCGAGCAGCGCCCCGACACGGCATTTGCGGTGCGCGCCGGGCAGGTGCTGCGCTTCGGCTTTCCCACGGCGGGCGCCCGTGCCTACCTGGCCGTGGCCGGTGGTATCGATGTACCTGAGGTGCTCGGTAGCCGCTCCACCTACGCGCTGGGGGCATTGGGCGGGTTCCAGGGGCGCAAGCTGATGGCAGGTGACGTGCTGCCGGTTGGTGTGCCCAGCGGCACGACCCGCGCCGGCGCAAGCCTGCCCATGGCCCTGCGCCAGGCCCTGGGCGGCGAGGTGGTGGTGCGGGTGGTGCCGGGGCTGTACTTTCATCGCCTGACCGAAGACGCAGCACAAAGCTTCTTTACACAGGCCTGGACAGTCGGCTCCGAAGCGGACCGTATCGGCTATCGCTACAAAGGCGGCAGCGCCTTGGGTTTCCAGCCGCGGGAGCAACCGTTCGGTGCCGGCTCGGACCCGTCCAACATCGTAGACAGCTGCTACCCGATCGGTTCTATCCAGGTGCCAGCGGGGCTGGAACCGATCATCCTGCACCGTGATGCGGTATCGGGTGGCGGCTACGCCATGATCGGCACGGTGATCAGCGCCGACCTCGACCTGATCGGCCAGATGCAGCCCAACCAGCAGGCAAGGTTCCTGGCGGTGAGCCTGGAGCAGGCGCTGGAGGCGCGGCGATCATACAAGAAGAAACTGGCCTGCCTGGCCAGGCTCTTTGGCTGAGCGCAACGCGCTTGTGGAAGCGTTGTGCGATCCCTGCAGGAGCGGAAAACCCGCTCTTTCAGGGCCCTATTCTCTAGCAGGATGCTGCCAGGGAAATGTTTGGAAACTAGATTCAGAGAAGGATCCTACAAGCATTTGGGAAGCCCCAGACTCCTTGGAGAATTGATTCCCCGATAGTGTTCATGTCTTCAGTTTTCTCGAAGACAAGGACCCCTTCATGCCCGGCCCATCCGATCTGCCTCCGGTAAAACCCGACAGCGCTGTCGATGCCCATGACGCTTCAGAACGCAGCGTTTACGCGATGCTCGAAGTGCCGGAGGGTAGCGATTCACCCTATCCGGCTGACCAGGGGCAGCGAGCAGGTGACCCGGATGTTGAAGGTTACCCCGGCGACCCGGAGTTCCAGCTGCGTGGCGGCTTCGAAAACCTGATGCTCGACGCGGCGAGCCCGCTGTTCGGTCTGGTCATTCGCCTGCGTACGCTGGATGACCTGCCCAACATCGCCTATGTGCACAAGACCGTGCAAAACCAGGTCAGCAACATCCGCGAAGAAATCCAGCAGCACGGCTACCCCATCGTGCACCAGGAAGTCTATTCCTATGCCCTGTGCCTGTATCTGGACGAGGCCGTGATGAGCCGCCCCTGGGGCAACAATTCGTGCTGGAGCCACGAGCCGCTGCTCAGCATCTTCCACGACGAAACCCAGGGCGGCGAAAAGATCTTCGTGCTGCTCGAACGGGTCATGCAGGCGCCCAAGGAATTCCAGGATGTCCTGGAGTTCCTGTACTACTGCTTCTGCCTGGGCCTGCGGGGCAAGCACGCCCTCGACCCCAAGTGCGAAGACATCATCAACGCCTTGATCTCGCGCATGCACACGGTCATCCGCGAACTGCGTGGCCCCATGCCGCAAGAGGTGTGCGACCCCTACACCAACGTCGTTCATTGCCCCCACCGCCCGCGACGCTGGGAGTGGCCCTGGTGGAGCCCGCTGGTGATCTCGGCCGTCGCCATGGTCTGCGCTTACAGCTACTACAGCTACCGCCTTGACCTGCTCACCGCCGAAGTCCTGGAATCGCTCGACGCGATTCTGCAGCAGTAGCAGGGGACGCCACATGCCTAGCCAATCCGATTTGCGCTTTACCTTCCAGCCGCTGGTGGGCCGGAGTGAATTCGAAGTGGTGTCGTTCGAGCTGGACGAAGCCATCAGCACGCCTTTCCAGCTGAAGCTGGAACTGGTCAGTTTTGAAGACGATGTCGACTTCGGTCAGTTGCTCGACAAGCCGGTGCTGTTTACGATCTGGCACGGCGAGCGCCCGCTGCGCTACGTGCACGGCCTGGTCAGCACCTTCAGCCAGGGTGAAACGGGCTTCCATCGCACCCGTTATCGCGCCCTGGTCGAACCCGTGCTGGCCCGCGCCGGGCTGCGCTCGAACTGGCGCATCTTCCAGCAGAAAACCGTGCCGCAGATTCTCGAGATCATGCTCAAGCGCCAGGGTATCACCGGCTACGAGCTGAGAAGCATCGACAAGCACGAGGTGCGCGAGTTCTGCGTGCAGGCCGGTGAAACCGACCTCGACTTCATCGCCCGCCTGGCCGCCGAAGAGGGTTTCATCTACCGCTTCGAGCACACGCCAAAACTGCACAAGCTGCTCATCACCGACCGGCTGCTGGGGCTGGGGCAGCTCAGCCAGGGCGCCATCAAGCCCGATGACGATGACGAGGACGAAGGCTTTTTCGAGCCGGACGACACCGACCCCAACCAGGTGCTGTACCACGCCAACAGCGGCGGCGATCAGGCCAGGCCGTGCCTGCGCCGCCTGCGTTACAGCGAGCAGGTACGTACCGCGCGCCAGGTGCAGCGCGACTACACCTTCACCCACCCGGCCTACCGCCAGGAGCAGCGTGCCGAGGGCAGCGACCTCAGGCACCAGTCCACCACGTACGAGCGCTTCGACTACCCCGGTCGCTACAAGCGCGAGGCCGTCGGCGCCCCCTTCACCGCCACCCGCATCACAGCCTGGCGCCATGACGCCCACCTGGCCGAGGTCGAAGGCGACGATGTGCGCCTGCAACCGGGGCTGAGCTTCACCCTGATCGGGCACCCGCGCGAAGACCTGAACAGGCATTGGCGGGTAAGCCGCGTGCACCACGAAGGCACCCAGTTCACCAGCCTTCAGGAGGAAGCTGCAGGTGCCCGGCAAGGTACCCGCTACTGCCAAGAGGCTGTGCTGGTGCCCGGCAGAACCGAATGGCGCCCGGCGCCGTTGCCCAAGCCGCGCATCGACGGCCCGCAGATGGCAACGGTGGTGGGGCCCAAGGGCGAGGAGATCTACTGCGACCCATGGGGCCGGGTGAAGGTCAGCTTCCCCTGGGACCGGGAAAGCCAGGACAACGAGTTCAGTTCCTGCTGGGTACGCGTGTCGCAAGGCTGGGCCGGCGGCAGCTGGGGTTCGATGGCCATTCCGCGCATTGGCCAGGACGTGATCATCCAGTACGTCGACGCCGACCCGGACCAGCCGATGATCACCGGGCGCACCTACTGTGGCAATCAGCTGCCGCCGTATGACCTGCCCAAGCACAAGACGCGGATGACCATCAAGAGCCAGACCCATAAGGGCGATGGTTTTAACGAGCTGCGTTTCGAGGATGAACTGGGCAAGGAGGAAGTGTTCATCCATGCCCAAAGGAACCAGGTCAATGTGGTGGGCAATGACGAAACCACGACTATTGGGCGCAATCGCGTGGAGCAGGTCGGTAATGATGAGCAACTGAGCATCGGCAGCAACTTCCGCCAGGACACGGCCCGTGACCATACCCAGGTCATTGGGCAAAACAGCCGTGTGGACATCAAGCATGACCTGAACGAACAAGTGGGCAACAACCGCAGCCAGACAACGGGGGCCAACCAGCGGGTTGTCATCGGCAACAACAGCGAGCTTGTGATCAAAGGGGCTCAATCGATCAGCGTCGGGCAGGGGGTGCAACAACGCACGACGGTCTATCAGTTGCTGGCCAGTGAACGCATCGAGTTCAGAAGCCCTGGCGCCAGCATCGTGCTGGATGCCCAGGGCATTACCATCAGCGGCTTGACACTCGACCTGCAGGGGCAGACCAAGGCGACTGGCGAAGGGAACGCCAGTAGCGAGCCACTTGAGCTTACGCCTGACGCCAGCAACCAGTGCGAGGCCAAGTCGTGATGAGTAGCGAGGCCTTGGCCAACATCATAGAAGGGCACTATGCGGCGCACCTGCATTGTCATGTACTGATAGACCCCCTTGCCATCGCGGGTAGAAGCGACCATGCACTGCTTGCACAACTGCGCGAAGCGTTGGGCGAGGCCGCGTTGACCCGAGTGCACAGGGCCGATCTGGCCCATGCACCCCACCTGCACCCGGTGCTGGTATGCCTGGCCTCACCCGGAGCGATGCCCAGCCGCACGCTGCTGGAGCTGACCGCGCGCACAGCGCAAAGAGGGCTGCATCAGCGCCGTCGCTACCTGAGCGGCTGGCTGTTCAGTGAGGCTGCGCCGGTCACCCTAGCCGCCCATGTCTCGGCCCTGTGTCGAATACCCAATGCCGAGCGGGCGTTCAGCTTCTATCCGGTCTACGAACCTGTTCGCCTGGAATTGCTTGCAGCAACGTTCGAACGGGTCGAGCAAGGCCCGTGGTGGCCGGTCAGCAACTGGCTGTTCCTGAGCAGTGGCGGCAGATTGTCGAGCCTGAAAGGGCAAAGCGGGCAGCGCCATCCTTTGCCGGGGCCTGCCCGGCGCATCCAGGATGACGTGCCGTTGATCGAGCAAGTGCTGGCTATGTGGAGAGTGTTGCGCGCGGGCTCGCAGGACGCGAGCCATTGCCAGATACCGCCATTTGCCGCCGTGCGTGCATCCAACCATATCGATGACGCTCGCAGACTGGGCTTGAGCACACAGGAAGACATTGTGGTGTTTGCCCTCCATCACCTGTGCATCCACCCCAGGCTCCATACCGTTGCCGCGGTGCGCAGGATGGTAGACGCCGCCGTCGGCGATCACCGACCGCTCGCCCCGATGCTCGCCCGCTACTCCGAGGCGCAATGGTGCCATCTGATCGATCCCCTACCTGAAGCCGAGAGGCGCTTATGACCCTCAGCCAACGTATCGCCATTGCGGCAGCCGAAACCGGGCTGCCGCACGACCAGTGCATGTCCTGCGAGCGCCAGGGCCTGCCGATCCTGCCGCTGCGCCGCGCCTTGGTGCCGGATGCGCGCCCAGGTTGCGTCACCACCGTCGCCGGTAGCCTGCACGTTACAGCCAAGATGGGCCTGCGCACCTTGCGCATGGGTTACCTGTATGTGCTGCTGGACCAGCAGGTCTGGCATGCCTACGAAGTCAGCGAACAGGGCCATCTGCGCCGCTTCAACCCCTACGAACCGTCAGAGGGCCTGCCCGCATCGCTGCCCGAAAAGTGCGTGAATGAAAACCACGACATTCCTTCATCCTTCCTGAACATCGATACCGACCGGTATGGCACAGCCTGGCTGGCCTTCTCCAGCGATGCCTGGCCGGTCAGCGTGCTGAATGCCTACAAGAAGGGCCAGGCACCTGCACATCGCTTCGAGGGGATTGACCTGACCCAGGCGCGTAACAACCCAGAATTACTGGGCATTGCAATGACGCCGGATAACCTGCAGGTCGACAAGGATGTGTTCGAGTACGCCCAGCATGGGTGCTCGCCGTTTGACAGTGCGCATGGCTTTCACACTCGCAAGCTGCGCAGGTTTGCCTTGAAGGGATACCTGGTCAACGCGATGAACCGGCACACGCTGGAGAACGGCGTGCTGGCAGTGGTGCTCGACGATACCGTTGGCCTGATTCAGGAATTCAACCATCAGCGGTTGACCTGGGTGGTGAAGCGCCAGGTCTGGCGTGAGGACCCCATGCGTGCCTACCAGCTGCAGACCTCGCAGATCCTGCAAGTCATTCGTGCCACGCAGCGAGAGTGGGCGGCGCAGAAGGTGCCTTCGCTGGAGCCGATGGCGGGTAGAGGGCCGTTTGTACCGGTTGATCCGACGGTAGAGCGGCTGCGCATGGTCGAGCAAGCGATGAAGGACAGCGACGATAAACTCGAACAGCGCTACCACGAACCGCAACGGGCGGCGTTCCAGGCCGGGTATGACCAGCAGGAAGCCGAGTTCCAGCGCTTCATCGACAAGGACGCCCGTGCTTACGCCGCGCTGTTCGACACGCCCATGTTCAAGGTGGCCGAGCAGTACGATTACGACGGTGATCATCGTGAGTCTGGCGTGGCGTATGCCAAGACCATGGCCTTATGCCTAGGTGGCGGTATTACCGAGGCGGTGGCGTCCGATGTGAGTCCCGCTGCCGGCACCAGCGAAACGCTCTGGCAGAAATGGCTACAGGATCCTGATAGCCCTCCCTATCGCGCGTTGTTGATGCGTGACCGTGCGTTGTTGGCCGGGCTGCTTCCCAGCTTTTCCGACGTCACCAACTGGAATGACAGCGACAAGCTCTACGGCATGCTGAGCAAGATCATTGCGAGCGACGACGCCGGCTTGCGCATGCGCAACACCCTCAAGCAGGCCATTGCCGAAACCCAAGGCGCGCTCAACGCCGCCAGCCAACGCTTGTCGCCCAATTTGCCACCTGGCATTCAGACCGCCGTGCGGCACCTGAACAGTGCAACCCAGTTCCTGTACAACGGCGTGCACCTCATCGAGCTGGAAGTGAAGATGAAGCTGGGCGAGTACTACGCCCTGCAGAGTGCCCATTTACGCGAATTGCAGCACAAGGCCAATGCCTCGATTGCCGAGGCCAGGGACCGGATGCATCGCAACATCGCTGACATCGACATTCATTCGACCAAGGCCTGGAACAAGGTGCGGCCGATCATCCAGCACGGGTTGATGAGCCTGGCCGTGCTGGACCCGCGGTTTACCAACACCATGATTCGTGTCTCGGTGTGGGTCGAGGGTACCGCGGCGGACGTGCATGGTCGGTTGTTTGAGGAAGCCAACATGAAGGTAACTCAGGCAAGCAGCTTGGCGCAGCGTACCTTGGTGGAGGTCTCGGTCGCGGCGGGGACGCTCGAGTCGAATGCGCGAAAGGTGTTGCAGGGCATGCGTATTACTTCCCAGCAGGCGGCGCAGTTGGTGCGAACCGGGTTTCGCGGCTTGCGGGGTGTGGCGGGAAGCTGGGAAGTACTGCTGGCGATTGGAGGGCTGTACTTGCAATCCGACAGCCTCGCCAGAAATCAGGAAAAAGCGGAAGCGGGGATTGGGTCCAAGGCGCATGAGGCCAGTTTGGCGTTGCAGGGTTCGCAATTGGGGTTGCTGGGCGGGCAAATTGAGCTGATTGGGCTCGTGCTGAGGTCAATACCCGGGGCTAAGGGCGCGGCGGGAACTGGTGTTTCGCTAATCAAGTTTGGTGCAATTATTAGTGCAATAGCCGGGATATTTGATACGGCGCAAGCATTTGCTGCAGCAAAGCGCGTGCTAGCAGCAGGAGACAACAGAGCCGGAGCTATATATATCGGGGCGGGATTTGGGCTCACCGTTTCAACTGGCGTATTTGTGTATGCAGTATTTAAACCGCTTATATTAGGGCCTTTAGGGTTGGCAGTGATGCTGGCGCTCACGGCGTACGCAATCAGCAAGTGGGCTGAAGGAAACGAATCTGTAGCCTTGGAGCGATGGGCGCGACGCTGCTGCTTTGGCAAAGCTGATGAGAAGCCAGCCGTATTCTGGGGCAGCCCGGAATATGCGGATATTGCGTTTGCAGAGCTTAATGCGGCGACCCTGGGTGTTTGCGCGGCGATTAACTTCGAGTCCAATCGGTCAATCAATTCGGCTGCGCCCAGGATAGGAGGGTTGGTCAGTTTGGAGTTAGAGCATAAACTTAAATTTCAAGTCGTGTTACCTGGTTACAGTGATGAATGCTCAGCTTTTCGCTTGGTCCTCGTAGTGCATCGGCATGGTGATGGCACTTTTCCCGACTTCTTTGGTGGAGAAACTGTGCTTGTGGATGAATATCAGGCTCTCCCGATTGAGGCTCTCACTAAAGCGGCAAGATTTTCTGGTTTTTCTCAGCCAAGACTACCCGACTATAGAAAAAATATTTCAGTGAATAGAAAGCGTAAATCCGAGAGGTCAGAGGATTTGGCAATATCTTGGCTGGAAATCACTGGGGCTGCAGAACTAATGCCGACTATCGGGTCGCACACCATAGGTGCTGCGACGCTGCTAGTAATGTACTGGCCAGATACAGCGCTGCCGGATGCTTATATTGAGATTTGCGTCAAGGAGCTTAACGAGTGAAAGCCAAGCCTAGAGCTCTTTGGGATAGAGCTTTGTTTTGGAGCTATGATCTGCCTGATGTGAGTTCGCAGTCAGCCCCGCGTTTTGGTGTTGAGGATGTTAAGCCAGCGCCGAATTATCTTGATGATGTGTGCCTAGAGCTTCCGAGGTCGAGTGTCAGCTTGCGTGGTGTTGCGGCTCTGGTAGGAGGGGCAACTTTAGTCATATCATTTGGAATGGCCATATATCTATATTCGCTAATGTTGAATGTTAATTGGTCGCGTGATTGGTTTGTTTGCCTCGTCATGGTTTTATTGCCGCCGATCGCCATGTGGGCACTTGCATCCCATGTAAAGATGGACCTGATGCTCCCAAGGGACGAACCCATTCGTTTCAATCGCCTGCGTCGGAAAATCTATCTCTACCAATTTAGATTCAACTACATCTATCTTTTCAGCCGCAAACACTGGGGCGTTAAACCTGTCGCCTACAACTGGGACGATGTAACCGCCGAGGTCTACCGCGTCTATGCCCCCGGCCACGGCGGCCTGATAGAAAACGTCATGCTGTCGGTCCGCAACCCTGAAACCAACGAAGTCATCGACCGCGTCTTCTTCACCCACGACCTTTACCACGGCGAGGCCTACTGGGCCATCGCCCGGCTGTTCATGCAACAAGGCCCCGAAGCCCTGCCAAAATTCGTGCACCCACCCCGCGACTGGAACGACGACGATGGTCTGAGCCACATGCACTGCCTGGCGCCAAAGGTTGAATGGCCGGCGGATATTGACCGCGAATCCCGTACTGCACCCTCTGAAGGAGAAGCCCTATGAATCCGGTTGTACTTGTAGGCCACCAACACAACTGTCCGCTGCATGGGGTAAACCAGGTCGAAAGCGGGAGCGCTACGTATACGTTTAACGGCAGGCCGGTTGCCAGGGTAGGTGACCGGACCACCTGTGGCGCGGTGATAGAGAGTGGGGCCGGGCATTTCCTGATCGAAGGTGCGGCGGTGGCCCGCAAAGGCGACCGGACGGATCACGGTGGTGTGCTTGAGGAAGGGGATGCTGGGTGGCTGCTGTAAGAGGGGCTTGTGAAGCAGGTATTGAAGTGGATGGCACCGGCTACGCCGGTGTTCGCGGCTAAAGCCGCTCCCACAAAGATGGTGTGTGACCTGGACTTGCGCCGTACCAGCAGGCAACGCGGTGGATGGCCCGGGCTTCGCTCGCTCCCACAGTGATCGTGCAAGCCTTAGGACGCCATGCAAGACAACGTGAGACAGTTAGTTTTTCAGCTATCTGCTGGCGCGTTGATCTGTTTGCCGGGTTTGGCGGCAATTTCAAGGGCTTGGCCGTCCCGCTGTTTGCCTTGGCGGGCCAGGCCTTCGAGTTGCGGTATCAGCATGCCTTCCGGCAAATGCCGCCAGAACCGCCCGGGCATGTGCAGGCGCAGGGCATCGGGGTTGAGGCGGGCGGGGTTGAAGGTATGGCGGTAATAGGTGCGCCATAGTTCGGCACCTGGGTCTTCAGCGTTGCGCGCCCATTGCTGCCAGCGCTCGGGGCACCGACGTTGGTAATCGAACACCTGTCCGTCGAACCGAATGCCATCCTGTGGTGTGGCGATCAACCAGCGCAAACGCCCCAGGCGATCGGCAAAATGGGGGCTGGCACTCTCCAGAATGTCATGCGCCGGTTCGTGGTAGGCGACCAGATCAAGTTGCAGCCGTTCTGCCAACGCTTCTGGCAACGGCACGAAGCGCACAAACGCATGCAGGTGATGCGCCTCTCGGCTGACTTGCTTGATGCGCCGTTGCAGTTCACTGCCCAATCGGTCGCCCGCCAGCATGGCCGTGCGGTCACCATGGGCCACCCGCCAGAGCACTTCGTACAACAGGTTCCACCGTTGCTCGCCGCAGTAACGCGCAGCCTGCTCCAACTGGTTCAGCAGCGCGGCAGGCACCTTGGCGCGAAAAGGGCCAGGGCCTTCGGGGGGCGACGCAGGCACTGCCAGCAGGTCTGCCATCGGGCCTTGTGACCAGGTGACTTGCGAAGGGTCGATGCCATGCCCGAGCAACACACGGGCCTGATCCCGCCACGTGACGAACCGGTCATCGCAGTTGAGCGCCATCATCCCCACAACCCCATCTGCACGGGTGCCTGCGGCTCCCGCAAACGTGCCCGCAGCAAGCCGCTGCGCAGCTCCCCCTGGGCTGGGCGGTAATCGCTGGTGACGATGAACGGCCGCGCCTTGTCCAGCACGCAGCGCAACTGGATCAGGTCGTCATAGCGGATTCGCCGTTCCCGGCGCAGCGCGACCAGGCGTTGCACGCTACGCAGACCAATACCGGGAATGCGCGCCAGCAGCGCAGGCTCGGCGCGGTTTACATCCAGCGGAAAAACGTCACGGTTGGCCAGCGCCCAGGCCAGCTTGGGGTCGATATCCAGCGCCAGGTTGCCGCTTTGCCCAAGCAGCTCACCCGCCTTGTAGCCGTAGCCACGCAGCAGGAAGTCGGCCTGGTAAAGGCGGTGCTCGCGCAGCAGCGGTGGGGCAGCCAGGGGCACGCTGCCCGGGCTGTCGGGGATCGGGCTGAAGGCTGAGTAATACACGCGCTTCAGGCCGTAACCTTGGTACAGCGACTCGGCATTGCGCAGCAGGGTGCTGTCGTCGGTGCTGTCGGCGCCGACGATGACCTGGGTGCTTTGCCCGGCAGGGGTGAAGCGCGGGGCTTTGGGTTCGTTGGCCACGGCTTGCTGGCCCTGGTGAATGACGCCCATGGCCTGACGGATGGTATGCGCGTGTTTTTCTGGCGCCAGGCGCTTGAGGCTGGCTTCGGTGGGCAGTTCGATGTTGACGCTGAGGCGGTCGGCTAGGCGGCCAGCCTCTTCGATCAGCAGCGGGTCGGCATCGGGGATGGTCTTGAGGTGAATGTAGCCGCGGAAGTTGTGCTCTTCGCGCAACAGCCGAGCTACGCGGATCAGCTGTTCCATGGTGTAGTCCGCCGAACGGATGATGCCGGAGCTGAGGAACAGGCCGCTGATGCAATTGCGTCGGTAGAAATCCAGAGTCAGGCTTACCACTTCCTCAGGGCTGAAGCGCGCGCGGGGGACGTTGCTGGAACGGCGATTCACGCAGTACTGGCAGTCGTACAGGCAGAAGTTGGTCAACAATACCTTGAGCAGCGATACGCAACGGCCGTCGGGGGTGTAGCTGTGACAGATACCCATGCCGTTGGTGGCGCCCAGGCCGTCGCCGCCGCGCGAATTGCGCTTGGGCGCACCGCTGCTGGCGCAGGATGCGTCGTACTTGGCGGCGTCGGCAAGGATGCCGAGTTTGGCGATGAGTTGCATGGGGCTATCTCTGCGTACTGAATATTCATACAGTATTTTGAGGCGTGACTGATTGCAAGTGGTTGTGCGTAAGCCATGCCCGACTAAATCCGTCAGCTAAGCTTGAGGCTGGACTTTCGGATAGCAACGAGGCGCGGAAAAGGTTATGAAAATTACCCTGAAGCCGGAGCTGGCACTGGCCGGGCTGGCCTTGGCCTTTGGCATGCTCAACGCCCAGGCTGCGGAAACCAGGAAGGTCGATGTCATGCTGGTGGGCGGTGGCATCATGAGCGCCACGCTGGCGGTCTGGCTCAACGAACTGGAGCCGGGCTGGTCAATGGAAATGGTCGAGCGCCTGGACAAGGTGGCAGAAGAAAGCTCCAACGGCTGGAACAACGCAGGCACCGGCCACTCGGCCCTGGCCGAACTCAACTACACCCCGGAAAAAGACGGCAAGATCGACATCAGCAAGGCGGTGGAGATCAACGAGTCGTTCCAGATCACCCGCCAGTTCCTGGCCTGGCAGGTCAAACAGGGGGTTTTGAAGAACCCGCATTCGTTTATCAATACCACGCCTCACATGAGTTTCGTCTGGGGTGACGACAACATCCGCTTCCTGAAGAAGCGCTATGAAGCGCTGCAGGCCAGCCCGTTGTTCAAGCCCATGCAGTACTCCGAGGACCATGAGCAGATCCGCAAATGGGTACCGTTGATGATGGAAGGGCGCGACCCAAACCAGAAACTGGCGGTAACCTGGACCCCGATTGGCACCGACGTCAACTTTGGCGAGATTACCCGGCAATATGTGGGCTATCTGCAGACCCGGCCGAACTTCGATCTCAAGCTGTCCACCGAGGTACAGGAAATCACCCGTAACGGCGACGGTTCCTGGCATGTCGAGTACAAGAACCTCAACGATGGCAGCAAGGCGGCCACCGACGCCAAATTCCTGTTCATTGGTGCCGGCGGTGCGGCGTTACCCCTGCTGCAGAAGTCGGGTATCGACGAAGCCAAGGACTATGCGGGTTTCCCGGTCGGCGGTTCGTTCCTGGTCACTGATAACCCGGCCATCGCCCAGCGGCACATGGCCAAGGCCTACGGCATTGCCGCCACCGGTGCGCCACCCATGTCGGTGCCGCACCTGGACACCCGGGTGCTCGATGGCAAGCGCATGATCCTGTTCGGGCCGTTCGCCACCTTCTCGACCAAGTTCCTCAAGCAAGGCTCGCTGCTCGACCTGCTTGCCAGTACCAGCGTGCACAACGCCTGGCCGATGGTACGGGTAGGGGTACGCGAGTTTGACCTGGTGCAGTACCTGGTCGGCCAGGTGCTGCAATCCGACAATGACCGCTTCGAAGCGCTGCGCACCTACTTCCCCGAGGCGAAGAAGGAAGACTGGCGGCTGTGGCAGGCGGGCCAGCGGGTACAGATCATCAAGAAGGACGAGGCATTGGGTGGCGTGCTCAAGCTCGGTACTGAGGTGGTGATGTCCAGGGACGGTAGCATCGCCGGGTTGCTAGGTGCCTCGCCGGGGGCCTCGACCGCGCCACCGATCATGCTCGATGTGCTCAACAAGGTGTTCAAGGACAAGGTAGCAACGCCGCAATGGCAGGGTAAGATCAAACAGATCATCCCGTCCTACGGAACGCGCCTGAACGACCACCCCGACCAGGTATTGAAGGAGTGGGCGTACACCAACGAGGTGCTGCAACTCGATCCGCCAGCCGGCACCGCTGCGCCGTAGCACGGCGGGGCGCAGGTTTTAACGAGCCACGGGCGCGTCTGCCCAGGCAAAGCGGTAGACGTGGCTCGGGGGAGTGGTTTGGCACATGCCGTTGTCGGCATCGGCACGCACTACATACCACTCAGCCCGCGAAGTCTCACCAAGCTTGCGGGCCTTGTCGGCACTGAAGCAGCGGCCCAGTTCAGAGGCCGGGATCAGGGCGAAGGCGGTGGGGTTGTGGCGCAGCCAATAGATCGCCGCATCCGCCCTGGATTGTCCGGTAAAGCCGAAATGCACGATGGGCTGTCGGGCAAACAGCCAATGCCCTTCGCGCCAGTTGACCAGCACCAGCTCGGCACCGCCGGTGGCGCGTGCCGCTTCGCTCATCAGCGTTTCATGCGGGTTGCGGCCCTCCTTCAGCGGCTCGACGAAGCCGCGGGCGAACCACAGCGCGAACCATAGCAGGGCCACGGCGACAAAGGCTTTGCGCCAGGCCGGCCGGCCCAGCAACCAGCGTTTGAGCAGCCACGGTATCAGCGGGGCGATGGCCAGCACCAGGCCCGGCAGCGCTGGGAAGATGTACAACTTGCGCTTGCCGCTGCTGAGGCTGAAAAACAGCAGCACCAACGCCACCCAGCCGAGTAGCAGCAAGAAGCGCCCGTCGCGCTTTTGCAGCTGGCGTCGCCAGGCCGGTACCAGCCAAGGCAGGGCCAGCACCAGCGGCAGCCAGTACTTGGGAATGACCTTGACGAAGAAGTACCAGAATGGCTCGCGATGGTCCCAGGCATTGGTATAGCGGCTGGCGGTCTGGCGCAGCAAGATTTCCTTGAGGTAGGCCAGCTCCGCTGCGCCACCGCCCTGGGCGATCGACATCAGC
Organism: Pseudomonas sp. PvP089; assembly: GCF_017875165.1. Taxonomy (NCBI): domain Bacteria; kingdom Pseudomonadati; phylum Pseudomonadota; class Gammaproteobacteria; order Pseudomonadales; family Pseudomonadaceae; genus Pseudomonas; species Pseudomonas sp. PvP089. The sequence continues at coordinate 3,702,134 of NZ_JAGGME010000001.1, read as the reverse complement.
AGGGGCACAAGCCACACCGCGCAACCGGCCAGCAGGCAAAGCAGCCCAAGGCTCCAGCGCCAACCCTGGCCAGGCATGGCCACAACGCCGTGCCCGCCTTGGCGCACCGCCCAGGCATAGGGCAGCAGCATCAGCGCCGGGACAAAGCCCACGCCTTTGCTGATGATGCCCAGCCCCATGGCCGCACAGGCCAGGTAGAACCAACCCCACGCCGGCCCCAATAGCAGGTGGCGCACCATGCCATAGAAACCCAACGCCACCCACAGGCACAGGAAGCTGTCGATCTGTCCGGTGCGCAGGATGCTGTAGCTCTGGTAGGTGGCCAGGAACAGCAAGGCGGCGATCACGCCAATGCGCCGGTTCCACAGGCGCCGCCCCAGGTCGTGCAGCACCCAGGTGATGGTTGCCGCCGACATCAACCCGGGCAGGTAGAGGGCAACCTTGGGCGAGCCGGTCAGTTGGCTGAACAGGGCCACGGTCCACATGAACAGCGGCGGCTTGTCGCCGTAGATTTCCGCTGCCCGGTGGGGGATGAACCAGTTGCCGCTTTGCAGCATTTCCAGGGCTACGCCGAGAAAGCGCTCTTCATCCACATTCATCGGCTGTCGCCAGCCGATACCTGCACCCACCAACACTACGGCGAGGGCAATCAGGGCCAGGCGTTCGGCCCCAAGCGTCTTGAACCTCGGCAAGGGCTATTCCTTCTGTTCCTGGTGGCGGGCGATCAGTTGCAGGTTGCGCAGGTAGACCAGAAAGCCGAAGCTCTGGCCGATGATGAACACCGGGTCCTGGCGGTAGATGGCGTAGGTCAGCAGCAGCGCACTGCCGAGCATGCTCAGGTACCAGAAACCTACCGGGATCACGCTGCGGCGCTTGAACTCGCTGTACAGCCACTGCAGCACGAAGCGCCCGGTGAACACCGCCTGACCGGCGAAGCCGATGATCAGCCACAGGGTTTCGCGGGTCATCCTTCAAACTCCTGCGGGCGGCTGCCCAGGCGGGTGCGGCGAATCAGCCACCACACCCCGAACAAGTCGAGGATGCCGACAAGGGCGCGGTCCAGGTTGCCGTACTTGGACACCCCGGCATGGCGTGGTCGGTGGTTGACCGGGTGCACCAGCATGCGGCCGTTGTGGCGCAGGATCAGGGCCGGGATGAAGCGGTGCATGTGATCGAAGTAAGGCAGGCGCAGGAAGGCTGCGCGCTCGATCAGCTTCAGCCCGCAGCCGGTGTCTGGCGTGGCGTCTTTGAGCAGGCGGCTGCGCAAGCCGTTGGCAACACGCGAAGCCCAGCGCTTGCTCGCGCTGTCTCGGCGGTTGACGCGGTGCCCGGCGACCAGTTTCACGCCACCGGCCAATGCCTGGTTGGCGCGCACCAGGTCGAGCATGCCAGGGATGTCTGCCGGGTCGTTCTGGCCGTCGCCGTCGAGGGTGGCCAGCCAGTGGCCGCGGGCAGCCTGCGCGGCGTGCCAAAGCGAGGTGCTCTGGCCCAGCGAGCGTTCGTGGCGCAGTATGCGCAGCTGCGTGTAACCCTGGCTTTTCAGTTGCTGAAGTACGCTCAGGGTGCGATCGCTGCTGCCGTCATCGACCACCAGTACTTCATAGTCTTCGGCGGCCAGTGCGGCGCGGATTTCCATCAACAATGATGGCAGGTTGTCGACCTCGTTCCTGGCGGGGATCAGTACCGAGAGGTCAAGTGGATCTGTCATGAGGCTACCTGTGGTCTTGTTGTGAGTGCGCGGCTCAAACCCGGTAAAAATCCCGGTACCAGCCAACGAAAGCGTTAATGCCGTGTTCCAGCGATGTGCCCGGGGTGAAGTCGACCCAGCGCGCCAGCGAGCCCACATCGGCCCAGGTCTCCAGCACGTCTCCCGCTTGCAGTGGCAGGTAGTCGCGCTGGGCCTTGATGCCCAAGGCGTCCTCCAGACACTCGACGAAATGCAGCAGCCGCACCGGCTGGCCGCGACCGATGTTGAACAGCTGGCAGGGCGGTCGCCCGTGGGCAGGCTGTGGTGGCTTCAGGCGCAGGCGCAGGATGCTTTCGACAATGTCGTCGATGTAGGTGAAGTCGCGCCCCATCAGGCCGTTGTTGTAGATCTCGATCGGGCGTCCTTCGAGCATGGCGCGGGTGAACTTGAACAGCGCCATGTCGGGGCGGCCCCAAGGACCGTAGACGGTGAAAAAGCGCAAACCCGTGGTCGGTAGGCGATACAGGTGCGCATAGCTGTGCGCCATCAGTTCATTGGCGCGCTTGCTGGCGGCATAGAGCGACACCGGCTGCTCGACCGGATCGTCGACGCTGAACGGCAGCTTGGCGTTGGCGCCGTACACCGAGCTGCTGGAGGCGTAGATCAAGTGGCGCGGCGGTTGCTGGCGGCAGGCTTCGAGCATATTGAGGAAACCGACCAGGTTGGCCTGGCCATAGGCGCCGGGGTTGTCCAGCGAATAGCGCACCCCGGCCTGGGCCGCCAAGTGGATCACTTCACTGAACGCCTGCCCGCTGAACAGCTGTTGCAGGTCGACGCTGTTGGCGATGTCGAGGGGCTGGAAGCGGAAATTGGCGAAGCTGGACAGCTGTTGCAGGCGCGCCCGTTTCAGCTCGACACTGTAGTAGGCATTGAGGTTGTCGATGCCGATCACCTCGATGCCAGCCTCGCACAGGCGGCACGCGACGTGGAACCCGATAAAGCCGGCCACACCGGTAATCAGTACGGGCATGCTGGCTGCACCTGGCCGCGGCCGATACCGTAGTAGGTCAGGCCGGCGGCGGTCATGTGCTCGGGTTCAAACAGGTTGCGGCCGTCGAACACCACTCGATCGGCCAACAGCTCCTGCATCTTGTCCAGATTCAGCACACGATAGTCCTGCCACTCGGTGACGATGACCAGCGCATCGGCGCCTTCCAGTGCATCGTCCTTGCACGGCACCAGTTGCAAATCGGCGCGCAGGCCGTAATGCCGAAGGATTTCGTCCATCGCCTGCGGGTCGTGGGCCTGTACTCGCGCGCCAGCAGCCCACAGCGCTTCCAGCAAGGTTCGGCTGGAGGCTTCGCGGATGTCATTGGTGTTGGGCTTGAACGACAAGCCCCACAGGGCGAATACCTTGCCCCGCAGGCCATCGGGATAATGCCGCTGGATCTTGCTGAACAGCCGACCCTTCTGATGTTCGTTGACCGACTCCACCGCACGCAGCAACTGCGCCTCGAAGCCTTCAGCCTCGGCGCTGCGGCGCAGGGCTTGCAGGTCCTTGGGGAAGCACGAGCCGCCAAAGCCGCAGCCGGCGTAGATGAAGTCGTAACCGATGCGCGGGTCGGAGCCGATGCCGCGGCGCACCATTTCGATGTCGGCCCCCAGGTGCTCGGCCAGGTTGGCGATTTCGTTGATGAAGGAGATCTTGGTCGCCAGCATGCAGTTGGCCGCATACTTGGTCAGCTCGGCGCTGCGTGCATCCATGATCATGAGTTTTTCGCGGTTGCGGCTGAACGGCAGGTACAGCTCGCGCAACAACGCCACCTCGGCCGGTTCGGCGCCGCCGATGATGATGCGGTCCGGCCGCATGCAGTCGTCCACGGCCGAGCCTTCCTTGAGAAACTCCGGGTTGCTGATTACCTGGAAGCGAGCGGGGGCGGCGACGGACTGGGCTATGCGCGACTTGATGCGGTGCACCGTGCCGACCGGCGCGGTGGACTTGTTGACGATCACCGCGCCGTCAGCGTGTTCGAGAATGCTGTCGACCACGGCGAACACCTGCTTCAGGTCAGCGCTGCCATCGGCTTGCGGCGGTGTGCCGACTGCAATGAACTGCAGCCTGGCGTAGTTGGCTGCTGCCCTGGCGTCAGTGGTGAAGCGCAGGCGGCCACAAGCCAGGTTTTTTTCCAGCATCGGCGCAAGGCCGGGCTCGAAGATCGGGCAATGGCCTTCATTGAGGGTGGCGACCCGCTCAGCGTCGACATCCATGCACAACACCGAGTGCCCCACCTGCGCCAGGCACACTGCCTGGGTGAGGCCGACATAGCCGGTACCGAAAACCGTGACTTTCATCGTTCAGCTCCTTGATAGGAAAGCTGAAAAAAAATGTCACAGTGTTGTTTAGGTTTTGTTACCTGATGGATGAATTGAGCCGCTATGTGGTCGGGATCCCGTTGCGTGCGGGCAGAAGATCTAGACTTACCCAGTGCTCGCGATAACGCGCTGTAGGGCGAGCACAAACCCTTGAACCGACCACCGCCTCCCCGGATCGGAGTTCCCTCGCTGGCGATGGCCTTCTTGCAGAGGAGGGCAGGTCATGGACGAGGCAAGGCTTCACGATTTCATGGGCAAGGTGGTGGGCGACATGGGCGCAGCGGCGACCCTGGCCAATGTCATCCTGGGCGACGAACTGGGGTTGTATCGAGCGATGGCCGATAGCCAGCCAATTACCCCCGAAGCGCTGGCGGAAAAAACCGGCTGCCATCCGCGGCTGGTGCGCGAATGGCTGAACGCCCAGGCCGCTTCGGGTTACATGGCACACGTCAAGGGCTCTTTTGTGCTGCCCGAAGAGCAGGCCATGGCCCTGGCGCTGGAGGACTCCCCGGCTTATATGGCCGGTGGGGCCGCCGTGATCGCTGCGCTGTTCCATGACAAGGACAAGCTGGTCGCGGCCATGCGAGGCGATGGCGGGCTGGCCTGGGGGGACCACCACCCCTGCATGTTCAGCGGTACCGAGCGGTTTTTCCGACCCGGCTACCGTACGTTTCTGGTCGCTGAGTGGTTGCCAGCGCTCGAGGGTGTGGTGGCCAAGCTACAGGCGGGGGCCAAGGTCGCGGATGTAGGCTGCGGGCATGGCGCCTCGACGCTGGTCATGGCCCAGGCGTTTCCAGCGTCTACCTTCGTCGGCTACGACTATCACGGGCCTTCCATCACCACCGCCAACGATCGTGCGCGTGAGGCGGGGCTAGCCGAGCGGGTGAGTTTTCAGCAGGCCAGTGCGAAGGATTACCCGGGGCATGACCATGACCTGGTGTGCTTCTTCGATTGCCTGCACGACATGGGCGACCCGGTGGGGGCGGCCAAGCATGCCTATCGGGCGTTGAAGGCTGACGGCACGGTCATGCTGGTAGAACCTTTTGCCGAGGATTCGCTGGACGGCAACCTGACGCCGGTAGGGCGCTTGTTCTACGCAGCCTCTACCTTCATCTGCACGCCGAATTCGCTGTCGCAGGAGGTGGGCTTGGGGTTGGGTGCGCAAGCCGGTGAGGCGCGCTTGCGGGCGGTGTTCGAGGAAGCGGGGTTCGGCCGCTTCCGGCGTGCGACGCAGACACCGTTCAACCTGATTCTGGAAGCTCGGAAGTAGGGTGTGGTCCTGCACGGGCCTTTTCGCGGGCTTGCCCGCTCCCACAGGATCATTAAAGGGCCTGGAAACGCAGAAGGGGCGCCATGTGGCGCCCCTTCTGTTTGTTGCTTAGGCTTCAGCGTCCCAAGGACGATCGCCTTTTTCATCTTTGACGCGGGTTGGCAGGCCCATCACGTCAAGCGCCTTGAGGAACGGCTCGGCTGGCAGCTCCTCGACGTTGACCATGCGCTTGGCATCCCATTCGCCACGGGCAACCAGCAGGGCGGCAGCCACTGGCGGTACACCGGCGGTGTAGGAAATGCCCTGGCTGTCGGTCTCGGCGTAGGCTTCTTCGTGGTCTGCCACGTTGTAGATGAACACTTCGCGCGGCTGGCCATCCTTGGTGCCTTTGACCAGGTCACCGATGCAGGTCTTGCCGGTGTAGCCAGGGGCCAGGGAGGCCGGGTCTGGTAGAACGGCCTTGACCACTTTCAGCGGTACCACTTCCAGGCCTTCGGCCGTTTTTACCGGTTGCTCGCTGAGCAGGCCCAGGTTCTTCAACACGGTGAACACATTGATGTAGTGCTCGCCGAAGCTCATCCAGAAACGCACGTTCGGCACGTTGAGGTTCTTCGAAATCGAGTGAACTTCGTCGTGGCCGGTCAGGTAAAGGTTCTGCGAGCCTACCACTGGCAGGTCGTCGGTACGCTTGACCTCGAACATGGTGTTGCTGGTCCACTGGCTGTTCTGCCAGCTCCACACTTGCCCGGTGAACTCACGGAAGTTGATTTCCGGGTCGAAGTTGGTGGCAAAGTATTTGCCATGCGAACCGGCATTGACGTCGAGGATGTCGATCGAATCAATGCTGTCGAAATACTGCTGCTGCGCCAGTTTGGCGTAGCTGTTCACCACACCCGGGTCGAAACCGACGCCGAGAATGGCGGTAATGTTCTTTGCCTGGCACTCTTCGAGGTGTTTCCACTCGTAGTTGCCATACCACGGCGGGGTCTCGCAAATCTTGCCCGGCTCTTCGTGGATGGCGGTGTCCAGATAGGCGACACCCGTATCGATGCAGGCACGCAGCACCGACATGTTGAGGAAGGCGGAACCTACGTTGATCACGATCTGCGATTCGGTCTCGCGGATCAGCGCCTTGGTTGCCTCGACATCGAGGGCATTGAGCGAGAAGGCCTGGATGTCGGCGGGTACCTTGAGGCTACCCTTGGCCTTGACGCTGTCGATGATGGCCTGGCATTTGGAGATGTTCCGTGACGCGATAGCGATACGACCCAGTTCGTCGTTATGCTGCGCGCACTTGTGGGCCACCACCTTGGCGACACCTCCTGCACCAATGATAAGAACGTTCTTCTTCAATTTACCTTTTGCTCCTTACTTGGAAAGCCGGCCTTACGACAGGCTGGAAACGTAGTCTTCGAAACCGAACTCGCGGACGACTTCGACGCTGCCGTCGAGTTGCTTGACCACGATGGATGGCATCTTCAGGCCGTTGAACCAGTTTTTCTTGACCATGGTGTAACCCGCCGTGTCGATGAACGACAGGCGATCGCCAATGGCCAACGGGCGATCGAATTGGTACTCGCCGAAAATGTCACCGGCCAGGCACGACTTGCCGCAGACCATGTAGGTGTGCTCGCCGTCGTTGGGGGCCATCTTGGCGTTGAGGCGGTAGATCAGCAGGTCAAGCAGGTGTGCTTCGATCGAGCTGTCGACCACGGCCAGGTGCTTGCCGTTGTACAGGGTGTCGAGCACGGTCACTTCCAGCGAGGCGCTGTTGGTGATGGCTGCTTCGCCCGGCTCCAGGTACACCTGCACGCCGTACTTTTGCGAGAAGGCTTTGAGGCGCGCGCAGAAGGCGTCTACCGCATAGTCTTCACCGGTGAAATGGATGCCGCCACCGAGGCTGACCCACTCGACCTTGTGCAGCAGGTGACCGAAGCGCTCTTCGATGTGCGTGAGCATCTTGTCGAACAGGCCGAAGTCGCCGTTCTCGCAGTTGTTGTGGAACATGAAACCGGAGATCTGTTCGATCACCTGCTCGATCTTGGCAGGGTCCCATTCGCCCAGGCGGCTGAACGGACGTGCCGGGTCGGCCAGCAGGTAGTCAGAGCTGCTGACCTGCGGGTTGACGCGCAGGCCGCGCACTTTGCCTTCGGACTGTTCGGCAAAGCGCTGCAGCTGGCCGATGGAGTTGAAGATGATCTTGTCGCAGTTCTCGAGCATTTCCTCGACCTCGTCGTCGGCCCAGGCCACGCTGTAGGCGTGGGTCTCGCCGGCGAACTTCTGGCGGCCGAGCTTGAGCTCGAAGAGGGAGGACGAGGTGGTGCCGTCCATGTACTGCTGCATCAGGTCGAACACCGACCAGGTGGCGAAGCACTTGAGGGCGAGCAGCGCCTTGGCACCGGAGTGTTCGCGCACGTAGGCGATCTTCTCCATGTTGCTGAGCAGCTTGGTTTTATCGATGAGGTAATACGGCGTCTTGATCATTTAAAGGCCCCCGGCCAGGCCGGCCAAAAAAAGGACACGCATTGTGCCTTCACTTGCCGCAGACCGAAAGGGTGCGATACGCATTTCGTCAGGGTTGACGCCGTTGCGAGGGCATTTTTCCGGTTGCGGCGGGCTCAGTAGAACAGGCGCATGTGACTGTCGTAATCACCACCGACGGGCGGCAGCCTCAATCGGCTTGCTGCAACCACGCGTGAATCTGCTCAAGCGTTGCCGTAGCGCCACCACAAACCACCACCAGCACATTCTGGTAGTGCGCCAGGACGCCTGGCGCATACGCCAATGCCAGCGCCGCTCCACACGCTGGCTCGACCAGTACGCGATGGTCCAGCAGGAACCGCTCACAGGCTTCCAGCGCTGCGCGATCGCTGACCAGGTGGCTGTGCACCGGGTGTTGCTGTGCGCAGGCCAGCGCCTGATCGGCTACCCGCTTTGCCCCCAGCGATGTTGCCACCGAGGCGATGCGCTCCAGCTCGACCGAATGCCCCGCCTGCAGGGCCGCGTGCAGCGACGCGGCGCCGTGGGTTTCCACCGCCAGCACCGGTACATCACCCCAGCCATTGCGCTGCAGCCCCTCGACCACCCCGCTGAGCAAGCCGCCACCCCCCACCGACAGCACCACGGCGTCCGGTTTGACGCCTGCTTCGGCGACTTCATCGATCAGGCTGGCATGCCCGGCCCACAGCAGCGGATCGTCAAACGGGTGGATGAACGCATCATCCGGCCCCACCAAGGTCTGCGCCAGGGCGTTGGCCTCTTGCCAGGAGCTGCCATGCACCACCACGTTGGCGTCTTCCAGGCGCAGCAACTCCTTGGCCCGCTCGGTGGTGGTCTCGGGGACTACCACGGTCACCGGCACACCCAGTTTGCGCCCTGCATAGGCCACCGCCAGGCCGGCGTTGCCGCCCGAAGACGAGATGAACTGCCGGGCGCCACGGGCCTGATGCACTTCGCAGGCATGGCCCACCCCGCGCAGCTTGAACGAGCCGCAAGGTTGCAGGGCATCGAGCTTGAGCCAGATGTTTCGGCCCGCGGCCAACGACAGGGAGCGGGATTCGATCAGGGGGGTGTGGATATGCAAGGTCATTGGCTGGTTCCGCGTAATTGTTCAAGGTAGTTGTAAATGGTGTAGCGGGTCACGCCGAGCGCACTGGCCGCCTTTTCCACGCCGCCTTTGACGATGAACAGGCCACGCTCCTGCATGACCCGCACTGCCTCGACCTTGGCCTGTTTGTTCATCCGGCCTTGGCCGCTGCGTTGCAGGGAAGCCTGGATGATCTCGCTCATCAGCAGCTCCATGTCGGCGGGTTCGCTGACGGCAGGCGTGGCCCCCAGCGCTTGGAACTGCTGGAGAAAGCTCATGGCGGCGTCCAGGCCGGTGACGTCGGTGTTGACGCATAGGCTGGCGAAGGGGTGGCCGGTGCTGTCGCGAAAGATCGCAGTGGCGCTGCGCAGGGTGCGGCCCTTGAGCGTGGTGGGGTAGTCGGGTAGTACCACCGGCTCGCTGCCGTGCTGGTCGGCCGAGGCCTGCATCAGTGCCTTGAAGCCTTGATCCCGCTCTGGGGCGGCGAGGATCGGGCTGCCGACGCTGCGGCCGGAGAGGTGACCGTTGACGATCGCCACCACGGAATGCTCCGGGTGGTCCAGGTCGTGCAGCAGGATTTCCATGTTGCGTGCGGCGACGCTGCCCAAGGCCTGGATGGCGGCCTTGAGCACCGTGAGGGTGAGGTGGCGTTCTTCGCTGGGGGGGATAGGCATGGCACATCGCAATATCAACGTTTTGTGTATTTTTACACATAAAGTTGAATTGTGCGATCTGTGGTGGTTGTACCGGCCCATCGCCGGCAAGGCAGCGCCCACAGTTACTGCACGACCCTTGAGGTTTGCAGTTTCCTGTGGGCGCTGGCTTGCCGGCGATGGGCCGCAAAGCGGCCCTTGTAAAAGTCAGCCCAGCGCCGGGGTGCGCGGCGGAATCATACGGCGCGAGCCAGTCGCCTCGAAGGCTGCACCAAAGCTCAACAACGCATTGTCACTGTAAGCCCGCCCGGCAAAGGTCAGCCCCACCGGCATGCCGATGTCGGCCATCACCCCCATTGGCACGGTGACGGTCGGCACACCCAGGTGACGGATCGCCAGGTTACCGTTGGCCACCCAGATACCGTTGCTCCAGGCGATGTCCGCTGATGCCGGGTTGACGTCGGCATCGGCCGGGCCCACATCGGCCACTGTCGGGAACAGCACAGCGTCCAGGCCCAGATTGTCCATCCAGTCTTCCAGGTCCAGTTTGCGCGTGTGCTCCAGGCCACGCAGGCCGTCGGGCAAGGTCTCGATCTGGTCCCAGGTCTTCAGCCCGCGCTTGGCCATGTTGACGTACTCGTCCATGCCGGCGGCCAGGTCGTCTTCGCGGTTGGGCAGGGTGCCCGGGTCGTGGGGGAAAATCTGTGGGCCATCGACATCGGCCAGGCGGTTGAGCTTCGGGTCGCCGTTGGCGCGCAGGAAGTCGTCAAAGGCCCACCCCGACAGCTCCCACAGCTCGTCATGCAGGAACTCCTTGCTGACGATGCCACGGTTGTAAACGGTCGGTGCGCCCGGGCGGTCGCCCTCGCAGTTCGACACCAGCGGAAAGTCCACTTCCAGCACTTCGGCGCCGGCCGCCTCCAGAGCCTGGCGTGCCTGTTGCCACAAATCAATCACAGTGGCACGGGTGTTGATGCGTTGGCCAGTCGGGCCACCGATGCCTGGTTTTTCGCAGGTGCCTGCTTCGGCATCGGCATTTATATACATGCGCGGTACGCCAAAGCGTTTGCCCTTGAGTGCGCTGGCATCCACTGCCAGGTCCAGATAAGAAGCTGGGCGCACGGTGGATGCCGCCGGTATTGGCACCCAAGGTTGCAGACGCCACAGGTCGCCGCGCTTGTCAGCGTCATCGGCGACCACCACGTCGAGGATTTCCAGCAGGTCGGCCATGGTGCGGGCGTAAGGAACCACCACGTCCATGGTCGGGGTCAGCGGCCAGTTGCCACGCACCGAAATCACGCCGCGCGAGGGGGTGTAGGCGCACAAGCCATTGTTGGACGCCGGGCCACGGCCACTGGACCAGGTTTCCTCAGCCAGGCCGAAGGCACTGAAGCTGGCGGCGGTGGCGGTGCCGGCACCGTTGGATGAGCCCGAGGCGAAGGGCGCAGTCAGGAAGTTGGCGTTGTACGGGCTTTCGGCGCGGCCATACACGCCGCGCTGCATGCCACCGTTGGCCATGGGCGGCATGTTGGTTTTGCCCAGGCACACAGCACCCGCGGCGCGCAGGCGCTCGATGGTGAAAGCGTCGCGCTGGGCGACCAGATCCTTGAAGGCAGGGCTGCCGGAAGCGGCGGTCAGACCTTTGACCAGGTAGCTGTCCTTGGCGGTGTAGGGAATGCCATCCAGCGGGCTCAGGACCTGGCCTTGAGCGCGGCGGGCGTCGGAGGCCTCGGCTTCTTTCAGCGCCTCGGGGTTGCGTACCACGACAGCGTTCAGGGCGGTGGCGGTGTCGGCGCCATCGTAGGCGTCGATGCGCGCCAGGTAGGCCTTGACCAGCTCGACCGCCGTCGTGCGGCCCGACTCGAGCGCGTCGCGCAGCTCGGCAATGGAAACCTCGGTTACCTCGATCATGCGTTCACCAAAAAATGTGCAGGTGGGGGCTAATGCGAGGAGTGTACAAGAAGGGCTTGGCGGACGCAGGTTTGCGCGGGGGCAAATGGTTTTATGCAAGCGGGCATTGTCGGGGTCGCACAGCGACCCCGGCTAACCCTCAATCCAGGTCCTGCGCCGCATGCCGCTCGGGCACTTGGCTGGCCTCATCACCCCATGTGCGGTTTACCCGCGTTCCGCGCTGCACCGCCGGGCGCAGGGCAATTTCCTCGGCCCAGCGCTGCACGTTGGGATACTCATCCACCGCCAGGAATTCTGCCGCGTCATACAGGTTGCCGCGCACCAGCTGGCCATACCACGGCCACACGGCAATATCGGCAATGCTGTACTCATCACCGCCCAGGTAGCGGCTCTCGGCCAGGCGGCGGTCGAGCACGTCCAGTTGACGCTTGGCCTCCATGGTAAAGCGGTTGATCGCGTATTCGATTTTTTCCGGGGCATACACGTAGAAGTGACCGAAGCCACCGCCCAGGTAAGGCGCCGCGCCCATCTGCCAGAACAGCCAGTTCAGGCTCTCGGCGCGTGTAACGGGCGATTTTGGCAGCAGTGCGCCGAACTTGTCTGCCAGGTACAGCAGGATCGAACCCGATTCGAATACCCGCACAGGCGGTTCGACGCTGCGGTCGAGCAGGGCAGGGATTTTGGAATTGGGGTTGACCTGGACGAAGCCGCTGGAAAACTGGTCGCCCTCACCAATGCGGATCAACCAGGCATCGTACTCGGCTGCGGTATGGCCCAAGGCAAGCAGCTCTTCAAGGGCAATGGTGACCTTGACGCCATTGGGGGTGGCCAGGGAGTAAAGCTGCAGAGGGTGGTTGCCTAGCGGCAGGTCCCTGTCGTGTGTCGGGCCGGCAACAGGGCGGTTGATGCTGGCGAACTGGCCGCCGGACGCTGCTTCATTGCGCCAGACCTTGGGTGGCACGTAGGCGGGCTTGCTCATGCATGAATCTCCTTCATTGGCGCGAAACGGTCACGTAAAGACGTGGACCTGTATCTATGCCACGGGTTCGACGCCATGCGCAAATGCATAGGGTGCGCGCGCAACGTGCATGACGAGGGTTTCATCCAGTTTTCATCCGGCGCACGCCAGGCCGGCTTTATGCTGGGCTATCGCTTCGCCCTGCAAGGAACCGCCGGCCGATGACTATTCCCCGCTGCGTGTTGGCGCTGGTCCTGATCGGCGGCCTGCTGGCCCATGCCGAGGCTGGGCCCCGGGTTGTCGGCCTGCACCACATGACCTTGGTCGACCCGGTCGATAGCCGGCCGATGCAAGCATTGGCGTTCTACCCCGCTATCGGTAAACCCCGTAGCAGCCGTATAGACGGCTATCCAGTCGAGGTGGCTGAAGAGGCACCCGTCGCCACGGGCCGGTTCCCGTTACTGGTATTGTCCCACGGCAATACCGGCAGCCCATTGGCGCTGCATTACCTGGCAACTTCGTTGGCGCGGCGAGGCTTTGTGGTGGTGGCAGTCGTGCACCCTGGGGACAATGCCCACGACCACAGTCGTCTGGGTACTCTGAGCAATCTGTATGGCCGGCCGCTGCAAGTCAGCGCCGCCATCACCGCAGCCCGCGATGATGCTTTGGTCGGGGCTTACCTGGATGAAGGCAAGGTGGGCGTGATCGGTTATTCAGCCGGTGGCGAAACCGCGTTGATCCTTTCCGGTGCGCGCCCGGACCTGGACCGCCTGCGCCAGTACTGCCTGGAGCGTCCGACCGACGCCGACGCCTGCAAGACCCACGGCATCTTGATTGCCGACCGCAGCGAACTGGCGCCGCAGGCCGACCAGCGGGTAGGGGCGGTGATGCTGATGGCGCCGTTGAGCCTGCTGTTCGGGCGCCATGCCTTGGCGGGGGTTCAGGTGCCAGCGCTGATCTACAGCGGTGATAGCGACCAGCTGGTGGCGGTGGACCGCAACGCCGAAGCTCTGGCCCGCAAGCTGCCGGTCACTCCCGATTATCGCCTGTTGGCCGGCGCCGGCCACTTTGTGTTCATGGCCCACTGCGACGCCGAGCAGTACGCGCGGATGCCGGCGCTGTGCAAGGATGCCGAGGGTGTGGATCGCCGCCATATCCATCATTCGCTGGCGCGTGAAACGGCGGCGTTCTTCAGCCAGGCGCTGGGCGCGCCGCAACTGGCCGAGCGATCAGCCGCGGCGAGCGCGCCGCGATAGCAACAGCGTTAGGCCCACCCCGGCCAGGGCGAGCAGGGCAGCCACGCAGAAGATCGAGGCATAGCCCAGGTGCACGGCTACTGCGCCCATCAGCGGGCCGGCGATAGCCAAGGCCATATCGAAGAACACCGCATAGGCCCCCAGCCCCGCGCCGCGGCTGTTGCTGGGGACCTGGCTGATTGCCTCGACGCCCAGCGCCGGGTACACCAGCGACAGCCCGAAACCGGTAAGCCCCGCGCCGACCAGTGCCCAGGCCGGCGCAGGCGCCAGCCACAGCAGGCTCAGGCCCAGCACTTCGGTGGCCATGCAGGCGACCGCCACGTTGTAGCCACCAAACCGGTTGACGGCATTGACGAATAAAAGCCGCGAAATGATGAAGCACACCCCAAACGCACTGAGGCACCAGGCTGCGCCCACCCAACCTCGCTCCAGGTAGTACAAGGTGACGAAGGTGGTCAGGGTGCCATAGCCGATCGAAGCCAGGGTCAGGCCAAGACCGCACGGTGCGACCCGGGCAAACGCCGACCAGAATGGCAGGCGCTCGCCGCGCGCCACCACCACATCGGGGCGCTTTCGCAACACCAGCAGGGCAAGGGTTGCCAGCACCAGCAAAGCAGGCCCCAGCACGCTGAAGTCCAGCCCATCCACGGCCAATACGCCCAGTGGCGCGCCAATAGCGATGGCGCCGTAGGAGGCGATACCGTTCCATGAGATCACCCTGGCGGTGTGTTCGGGGCCGACCTGGCTGATGCCCCAACTCAAGGTAGCCACGCCGATCAGCCCCTGGGCGATGCCGAGCAGCAAACGGCCGCCAAGCAACAACGCGAGGCTCAGCAGTGGCAGCGTCAGGGTCCAGGCCGATAACAGCGTCAATACCCCGCAGCCGGCAATCCCCAGCAGGCCGAAGCGGATGGCTCGCTTGCCCCCGAGGGTGTCTGCAACGCGCCCGGCAAACGGGCGGCTCAGCAGGGTGGCCAGATATTGCAAGCCGATGGTCACCCCGGCGATCACCGCACCAAAGCCCAGCTGGTCGTGCACGTAGCCGGGTAACACCGCAATGGGCAGGCCGATGCAGAGGAAGGCAATGAAGGTGTAGAAAACGATCGACAGGATCTGCAGGGTGATGTGCAGCGTATGGCTGGCGGGGGCAGGTTGTTGCGCGGTCATGGGCTCTTTCGCGGGCGGGCGGTTGGGCGTGGTCCCATCATGGCCGTTGTGCGAAGGAAAAGAAAGCAGGCTAACGAATTATTCGCCAGGGTGTGGCTGTGGCAGCGGACTTGTCCCCTGAATGGGAGTACGCGGTGCCTGGCACCGGCTTCGCCGGTGTTCGCGGGGCAAGCCCGCTCCCACACGTCCCCTGCTTGACTGGGCTCTTGGGAGCGGGCGTGCCCGCGAAAAGGCCGGCCCAGCCATGCAACATGGCCAGGCCTTACACTTCGATCAGACCAGTACGCCTTGGCTGCGCAGGTAATCGTCGTAGGTACCGCTGAAGTCCACCACACCATCGGGCGACAGCTCGATGATGCGCGTGGCCAACGACGACACGAACTCGCGGTCGTGGCTGACGAACAGCAAGGTGCCCGGGTAGTTTTCCAGCGCCAGGTTCAGCGCCTCGATCGACTCCATGTCCAGGTGGTTGGTTGGCTCATCCATCACCAGCACGTTCGGCTTTTGCAGGATCAGCTTGCCGAACAGCATGCGGCCTTGCTCACCACCGGAAATCACCTTCACCGACTTGAGGATCTCGTCGTTGGAGAACAGCATGCGCCCCAGGGTGCCGCGAATCACCTGTTCGCCGGAGGTCCACTGGCCCATCCAGTCGAACAGGCTCAGATCGTCTTCAAAGTCGTGAGCGTGGTCCTGGGCGTAGTAGCCCACTTCTGCGCTGTCGGTCCATTTCACCGAACCTGCATCCGGGGTCATTTCGCCGACCAGAGTGCGCAGCAGGGTAGTCTTGCCAATACCGTTGGGGCCGATGATCGCAACGCGCTCACCCGCCTCGACGGTAATGTCGAAGTTCTTGAACAGCACCTTGTCGTCGAAGGCTTTCGCCATCTTCTCGACCACCACCGCCTGGCGGTGCAGTTTTTTGGTCTGCTCAAAGCGAATGAACGGGCTGACACGGCTGGAAGGTTTGACTTCGGCCAGCTGGATCTTGTCGATCTGCTTGGCACGCGAAGTCGCCTGCTTGGCCTTGGAGGCGTTGGCCGAGAAGCGGCTGACGAACGTCTGCAGTTCGGCGATCTGCGCCTTTTTCTTGGCGTTGTCCGACAGCAACTGCTCACGCGACTGGGTGGCCGCCGTCATGTACTCGTCATAGTTGCCTGGGAACAGGCGCAGCTCGCCGTAATCCAGGTCGGCCATGTGGGTGCAGACGCTGTTGAGGAAGTGGCGGTCGTGGGAAATGATGATCATGGTGCTGTTACGCGCCGTGAGGATCGTTTCCAGCCAGCGGATGGTGTTGATATCCAGGTGGTTGGTTGGTTCGTCGAGCAACAGCACGTCCGGGTCCGAGAACAATGCCTGGGCCAGCAGGACACGCAGCTTCCAGCCTGGCGCCACTTCGCTCATCGGGCCGAAGTGCTGTTCCAGGGGGATACCCAGGCCCAGCAGCAGTTCACCGGCGCGCGATTCGGCAGTGTAGCCGTCCATTTCGGCGAATTCGGTTTCCAGCTCGGCGACGGCCATGCCGTCTTCTTCGGTCATTTCCGGCAGCGAGTAGATACGGTCGCGCTCGGCCTTGACCTTCCACAGCTGGCTGTGGCCCATGATCACGGTGTCGATCACGGTGAATTCTTCATAGGCGAACTGGTCCTGGCGCAGCTTGCCCAGGCGGGTGTTCGGTTCCAGCATCACCTGGCCACCGGAAGGCTCCAGGTCACCGCCGAGGATCTTCATGAAGGTCGACTTGCCGCAACCGTTGGCGCCGATCAGACCGTAGCGGTTGCCGTTGTTGAATTTTACGGAAACGTTTTCAAACAGCGGCTTGGAGCCGAACTGCATGGTGATGTTAGCGGTAGAAATCAAGTGCTTGTCCTGCGGGGGTTCCAGAGGTGTATTTAGGCCCTCGCGTCAGGTTTGGGCCAATTTTGGGCCAATTCGACTCGGGGCGGCAGCTTCTCCAGCTCCCTCCAGTCCGAGGAGGAGCTGATCCATTTCGCGTAAGTAGAGAGCAACATCTCGACGCTGTGGCGAGCTGGTTCGCAATGAACGCGGGGTTCATACCAGGCATCAGGCACAGGGTCGCATAGGTGTGGCGGGTGTCGTACTGGCGGCGCTCACGGATGTTCAGCGCGTTGAGCGCCGATTTGAAGTGGCGGATTGTAACACTTGGTTCGTTGATCCACAGCCCAACTTTGCTCGGCTGGAACACAAAGGGGCTGACCGGGTGCAGGGATTTGGACGCCATGCACCGGAGTGTGCCCGTTCGCTGGACCTGGGTGAGGGGCGTTCTTTGCGATGCTGGTCGAGGTTTGCTATAACGCCCGACCACTTCAAAGGAATGAGCTCATGTCACGCAAAGCATTGGTTTTCTTCTCTGCCGCCGCGTTCTCTGCAGTGGTTCTGGCGGGCTGCAAAGAAGATGCCGTCGACACAGCAGCCTACGAGCCGACTGGCGAACACTGTCAGCCCGACTATCTGAAAACGCTTCCAGACAACAAGGCGCGCGAAGACCTGGTCGAAAAGTGCATGACCAGTGGCGCTTACAAGAAGTCAGAGCCGAAGACCTGGTAACGTCCGTGCTTCAGTCAACGCCGCCTCATCAGGCGGCGTTTTGGTTTGAGGAAGTGCTGGCGGGCAGCGAGGTGTGGGTACATGCGGCAGGCAGCTGATATGCTTCGTCGCCTACCAAAAGGAGAGTGGTGATGCATTTGGGTGAGAGGCTTCGGGCGTTCCAGCGATGGTTCAACCCGAGGCGCAGGCGGTGGGCTGGCGTGACGCTGATCGCGCTTGGGGTGGTCGGAATGTTTCTCAACCCGGCAAGCCGGTGGACCATGGTGCTAGGAACTGGGATCTACTGGTTCTTCACCGCCTTGCCGCCCGTCCTCGGCGGCAAGCGTTGAGGCGCTGGCGGGCAGCGCCAGAGGGTGAGGCGGCTACTGCGTTTTCCAACATCGGTCCTTTGAGTCGTCCAATCACGGGGGCGAATCTGCGATAAGGCATGCGGCCGCTGGGGTTTGATGTCATATTGATTACACAGGAACATCGGCCCGTGTCCACGAGCCAGTCCTTCAGGCCTTACCTCCAGATGCCAAGCAACGTTGATTTTCGCTTCACGGCTCATCGGCAGCTCCTTGATCTGGAAGCCTGTACATCAAGGCTCATGTACCTGGTTGCTGCGGGTGAGATCCACGGCGCTATCTGGGATGATGCCGTGGTCTGCCAGATGAAATCGCATGATGCCTGGCTTCAGTTCTTGAGCCAGAGATCTCAGCCTTCGCTACCCGCGTGATCCAGAATCGCAGAGGAATCTGTGATTTTCAGCAGTGTCCCTAAACACCTGCAATGTTGTGCGTTCAGCCGCGCGTCCAAGCCTGTAGCAATTTATCTGCCGGCCTGGAATTTTTCATCACCCCGCCCGTATACCCATCATGCTGCAATTAAAAATTGACTGGATGCTCTAGAACAATGGGCCCATCTCGATAATTGCTTACCCAGCACACTTGGAGCCTGTCATGTTCAACCGCAATCTCAAAAAAATGCTGCAAGAGCAGAGCGCGGAGCTGCATCAGTTACGTCAGCAGGTCGAGCAGATGGACAGAGGCATGCTCACCATAAGGCTGGATGCACAGTTTCGTATCTGCGCATTTAACCGACAGTTCTCGGAAACCTTGGGGTATTCTGAGGAGCGCCTGCTGGGGCGCCCGCTCGCGGAGATCGTGCCGCCGTACGTTAAAGACCTGCCTTGTTTTCACGCGTTCAATCAAGCTGTAGCGCGTTTTGAACCCGTCAATGACGAATATCGCTACCTCCGCGCGGACGGCACGCTTGCTTGGTTGAAAATCTATTGGCTCCCTATTCGAGACCACGACGCGAGCCTTGGCCATGTCCAGGGTTACGGCAGTGAAATCACCCGTACCGTGGAGCAGGCGAAGGAAAATGAAGCGCTGATCCAGGCGCTGGTTCGGTCCACTGCCGTCATTGAATTTAACCTGGATGGCACCGTCATCACAGCCAACAAGCAGTTTCTCGATGCCATGAGCTACTCATTAGGCCAAATTGCAGGAAAACATCATCGTTTGTTCTGCCCTGCCGAAGAAGCGGCATCGCCCCAGTATGAAAGTTTCTGGAAGACGCTCAACCGTGGCGAGTACGTTGCAGACCGATTCAAACGCGTCGATGGCCGTGGAAGTGTTATCTGGCTCGAGGCCACTTATAACCCTGTACATGACACTGAGGGCAAGCTGTCTAAAGTTGTGAAGTTTGCGAGTGTCGTGACGGACCAGGTCGCACGCGAGCAAGAGGTAAAGGATGCAGCGGGTGTCGCGTACGCCATATCCCGGCAAACGGATTCGAGCGCGGAGCGTGGCGCTGTGGTCGTGACGCGAACGGTGGAGACCATGCGCAGTATCGCTGAACAAATGAACGCGGCAACCGAGAGCATCGAAGCGCTTGGCAAACAGTCTGCGTTGATCAGTTCTATCGTTAAAACCATTGGCGGAATTGCTTCGCAGACGAATCTGCTAGCACTGAATGCAGCTATCGAAGCCGCGCGTGCGGGTGAGCAAGGTCGAGGCTTCGCTGTGGTTGCTGATGAGGTGCGCAAACTCGCTGGTCACACCAGTTCGGCCACCGAGGAAATCGTTAGCGTGGTCCAACAAAACCAGGCGCTTGCGGATCAAGCCGTTAGCGAAATATTCAGCAGCCGGGCAAAAGCTGAGGAAGGCTTGGCATTGGCTAATGAAGCCGGCACCGTCATCCTGGAAATTCAAAGCGGCGCTAAACAAGTGGTCGGGGCAGTTGGCCGCTTTGCGAATGAGGTGAGGTAGGACGAAACAGCGCTCCGCAGGCAACTGCAGGGGTAAGGGATTAATCGTTATTACCCAAAGGCGCATGCACTGAGGACGCAAGCAAATGCGCGTGCATCTGCGATGTAAGGAGCTCAATCCGTTCACTCATTTGCTTTGTGACTTCTGTGAGGTGTGTGTTTTGCTCCAGCAACTGCAGAAGCTGCTTGCTTTGCATCTCCGCGTCCCGTTGACGTCGTTGATTGGCCATGGCAATCGCCTCTCGATGTCGCGCATCTGCTTCGGCTGTTGCTTTGTCACGGTCGGCTTGGCGGGTTTGAGCCAGAAGAATCAGAGGGGCCGCGTAGGCCGCCTGCAGACTAAACGCCAGATTCAATAGAATGAAGGGATAGGGATCGAACGCTGACAGCCCCGATAGGCTGATCCCCATCCATATCAGAACCACCAGTGACTGAGACCCTAGAAACAACGGCGTGCCAAAGAAGCGCGCGAAAGCTTCCGCCCTGCGGGCAAAAGCATCGTTACCAAACGGGTGGTGCATATGTTCATGGGCGCGGTGAAACCTGAGATGGTCAACATCTTCAAGACCTTCATGAGGGACAGGCTGCGCAGAGATTGACGGTTGCATCTGCTGGCTCCGTGGTGGATGGCCATTTCAGTCTAGACTAGCCCGCGAGCGCATACTGCAGAGGGTTGCTATGATGGCCCTCTATTGCTTTTGTCACGATCAATTCACTTAAGGAGCGTGAGATGACACGTTTATTGCTGGCTGCCTTGATGCTGGCATCGGGCGCGGCCCAGGCCGGGATTCCACTGCTGAACGCAACGTGCCCCGGCAACATTGAGGTCCATGCGGACAAAGGTGGGCCGATCTATATCAATGGCAAGGAAGGGAAGCTGAAGAAGTTCAACGATAACTACTTCGAAGCCAAAGGCAGCGGGGTGACTGTTTCATTGTCGATCAACCCCGACGGTTCGCCCGACGTATCGTATACCGGCAAGAACAAAGCCAACGGCGTATGTCAGGTAAAGGCATCGTAGAAGATCGCCACGTTTGAGCGCAGTGGCAGCCGTTGGCTGGGCATCGGTGCTGGAACGGTAATTGCTTTGCTCCTGAGACATTGATCACGCGGAGAGCGCCGACATGACTCAGGATGACCGCTATTACATGGTTTTCGTTGTGGCAACTGTACTGGTCCTGGACCTGGTGGCAACCTTGGTCTTTCTCAAGGCCATTGCCTGACCCCGAGAGTGGGTACGGTAATACTCGGGGTTGGGGGCATTTGTAGTTGCTTATGCCTATGCGACGCCAGCCGTCCTGAACCTCAGATAAAACTGCGGGCGGGGAGCGCGGCGCCCAAACTTGCAGACCTGGCGGACGCAGGACAAGCTGTAGAAGAGGACATTTATTGCGCCGCCAATGCAGCCTGAACCCATATAGCAAATGAACCTATGGCATGGCTGTCATTGAGCAGTAATATGGCTCACGACAACTAAAAAATGGCGTGCTACTTGGCAACACTTTCCTAAGTTCTCGAGGGGGCAGCAGGGGCGTGTCGCGTGAAGAGCTCAATATCGGTAGCAGGTGCATTACTCGTTTCCACGTTCGCCACATTGTTCACGGCCGGGTGCGCACAAAACCCCGACGTGCGTGATAGTCATGACTCTACCTCTGGCAGCACCGCTAAGAGCCCACCCGCGTATCTGGGGTGCGTGAAGGGTGAACTGCCCGGGAATGTGAAAACCTACGAGGTTGATGGCGATAACTCGGTGAGACTGTTCATCGAAAGCACCGACCCCAGCAAGGCAGATGGCCTTGTGGAGTTGCGCAGCACAGCAGGCCAGCATCAGTTCACAGCCTATCAACGTGATGCCTGGTACGACCATGGGAGGTTGCTGGATGCCGCGTTGATGTGTTCAAAAGCATGATCATCTAACCGCCAGAGACAAAATGCCCGCCGTCGAGAGCGGGCTTTTTGCTGGTGGGCCCTGCCGCCGTTCTTATTCGAACGTGGCAGTCCTGAACTGGGCAGTGCTGGTTTTGCATTTGCCTGCCGTGCCCGCGATAATCCACGCATTTGGATGGAGAACACTGGGTGGAAGCAAGAAGCGCAGTCGCCGAAATGTTCATTGGGATCCCGACGCATTTCTGGGTGTTGCCCGTTGCCGGCCTGGTTGCGTACTACGGGCTGAAGGGTGCCGCCAGGTTCAGCAATCGTAGCACCCTGCTGCAAACATCGACTTACCTGCTATTGTTGGCCTTGGCGGTGCTGCCCAACGGCTTTTATGCCTTGTTCCCACCCACGCCCGACCCGGATGTGCTGTTGAATCACGCGCCATTGCCCAACTACGCGGGGCGTTTCTACCTGGATGCGTTCTACGTCTTCAGTGGCTGGGCGCTGAGCAAAGTGGTGAAGCTCAGGTTGAGCTGAAGCTAGCACCTCCAATGTCGTCGATTTTTGCAGCGACAGCGCGCAACTCGTCTGCTACCACATTGATGGACCTGATGTGCGCCGTGACATCAATCTCGCTCTGCGAACTGGCACGCGCCTCCATGAACCTGGCGTGGCCACTCATGGCCTGACTGAGCTTTTCCAGATGATCGGCTGTTCTGACCAGATCGGACTTGATGCTGAGAAGCGTTTCCATGGTGCTAAAGGCCTTCCGTGTCTGTTGCTTCAACCGTTCCATGAGCATCGCCTCAGGGCAGGGTGAAACGCAACAGATTTGTGGAAAGCGCAGCCTTGCCCGAACGCTGGAGCGCTTGTGCGACCCTTATGGTGGGGCCGGTGCGGCTTGAGGGGGGCTCAGCTGCTTTCCTGCACCTGTAGCACCGAACCCTTGTCGTCGGTCACCAGCAATCCACTGGTGCGGGTGCCGTCTAAGTGTTGCTCGGCAAGTGGCACATCCGAGGACCGAAAGATGCTACGGCCCTGTTCACCGGTTTTAAGGGTGACGAGTTTGCCGTTCTGGTAGAAGAAGCGCGTGATGTTGGCGTTCTTTTGCATGGTGTGTATTTCCTGGCCGAGTCGCGGTGAGGTGCCCCATTGGCAGTTCACTTTCTCAACGTTCGGCTACCCATGCTACTGGCAGAAATATCAGGTGCCCACCAGTGAGCCCGCTCAGGCTTCGTCCTGCAACCGCCCGGGGCTGAAGAAAAACGAGGCCACCACCACCGCTGTGATCACGCCTGCTGCATCTGCAATAAACAGCAGCAGAGCACCTGGACCACCAAGCGCCAGGTGCTTGCCCAAGGCAAAGTCCACACCGTGCGGGCATGCGGCGATCGTTAGCAGCATGGCAGCCAGCAGGCCAGAGAGGAGCCTCATGTAGACGCTGCCGAATGCCAAGCCATAGGCCCAGAACACGAAAATACAGAGCACGGCCAAGCCGGTGGAGGTTGCATATTGGGCGAGTATTTCCAGCCACCAGAGCATGGGGTTCTCCTGAACAAAGCCGGCCGGTGTTGCCGTTGCCTGATGTTGATGAGAAGCAGGGCAGAATGACTTCGTTCCCTGGATTCAAACAATTAATTGCAGTGACCGGGCGCCAGTAAACAACCCGCGATGTGATGGTGTTGTCACTGGCGCGTCGTTGCTGTGTCAATGGCGCGAAAATTCACCAGCAAGACCATGGTTGGTTAGAAACTTTGGACAACCCTCGTTAGAATGCAGCGTATCCCTGACGGCCAATTGCAAATGCCTACTTTTCGTATCTTCATCGCTTCTGCGTTAGTTGCCAGCCTTGCTGGCTGCGCGACGCCCGGCAAACCCACTGCCAGCAAGCTGACCAAAAAAACGCCGCAGGTGTACGCCGCCTGTGTCCTGCCCAAGTGGCAGGTTCTGGCACCCCAGGCCACGCAGAAGTCGATTGCCCACGGGTATCGACTGACGGCATCCAGTGCGGTGGCAAGTGACGATGTACTGGACGTGGTTGACTCTCGTGAAGGCAGCCGCGCGACCTTCTACAAGGGCAGCTTCCTGTCTGGCGACAAATTGCGCCAGGCTGCCAAGGACTGCCTGGACTGAGTCAATAGCCCGGGATCCTGGGGCCGCCTTGCATCCCTGTCGCGACACATGACTGTGCCTGCCCGGGGCATGTACCGGTCGCAATTCAGCGTTCGCGCATGAAGAAACCGGCAACAAACTTGCGGAAGGTTTCCAGGCTCTTGAAGTCGGCGTAGCGCTTGAAGTTTTCGGTGTCCGGCTCGGGCCCAATCGGCTGTTCGAGGAGCGACACTGACAATACCCGGTCCTGGTCCGAGGTCATCACCAGCTCATCCATCACCTGGCCGCCGATCACCGGCCGGCGCATTTGCACCTTGACGCTCTTGCTGGCCATCCAGTCGATCAGCGACACCAGGGCCTTGAGTGGCTCGCGCTCTTCATCGCGGTACACCGGGAACAGATGCGCGCGCGATAGCACCGGCACGCTGGCCACATGGATCAGCTCATAGAAATGGCTACCGGCGCTGGTCGGCGAGTAGATCATCAGTGCCAGCAACGGCCCGCTGGTACGGCTACCGCCCCAGTACAGGTGGTGCCCCTGGAAGTCGAAGCCGTCTTCACTGCGATTGTTGAACAGCTTGCGCCCTTTGATCTGGTCGACGCAGTCCAGCATCAGCCCGTGGCGGCGATGGTTGCCGAACAGTGTGGATTCACGCAGCCGGGACTTGAGCATCATCATGTGCTTCATGTCCAGCCGGGTTTCCAGGTAGTTGCTGGCAGGTATCCGCTCCAGCAGCGGGTAGCGACTGGCCACGCTGCGCAATTCGGCAAACTGCGTGGTCAGGTCCTTCTTCAGATGAGTGGCGTAAAGGTTGAGGCCGCTGGTCTCGATCCAGGTGAGCAGCAGCGACAGCAGGCGCTGTTGCTCGCGCCGGTCGTTGCCATCGCTTCCGGCACTGGCGGTACCGGCGCGAAAGTCACCCATCAGGCGCAGCGGCGTGTCGGGCGGCAGCCAGGCGGCAGGTGGTGCGGGATCGTCTTCGCGTTCGGCGGCTTCCCGCTCGTCTTTGGTAAACGGGCAACCAGGGGCATGCTCGGCAGTGCCCGGGTTGTTCTTGAGGAACAATGTGCCGGTATTGCCGTTAAGGGTGACATTGAGCACCGGCAGGGCGTCGTTGCGGCAGTCGCAGCCCAGCCATTGGTTGGCGTTGCGAACCTTCATCAGTAGCTGGTTCGCCTGCAGCAGGCGCGGGCCGACGAGGCTGCCGGTGGCAAAACCGACCAGCAGATCCTCTTCAGCGGGGGTCAGGCTGCGCACCTGCGCAGCGGTTTTGTCGATGATTCGCATGAAGCAGCTCCAGGCTACGAGCCTCAAGCTTCAAGCAAAGTGGCGCCGCTTTCAACTTGCCGCTGGGTTACCGCCGAACATCTTCGCTGCGCGGGCGCGAATTTCGTCAGGGCTCAGGTCCTCCTTGTGGGTCGAGACGAACCAGATATTGCCGAACGGGTCTTTCAGGGTGCCACTGCGGTCGCCATAGAACTGGTCGGTCAAGGGGTGCAACTGCGTGCCGCCAGCCGCCAGGGCTTGGGCGTAGACCTTGTCGCAGTCCTCGACATACAGGTGCAGGCCCACGCCTGCGCCGCTGAGCTTCTGGCTGGCGGTAAGGCCGCCTTCCATGTCGCAGGGGTCGCCCAGCATCAGCGACGAATCACCGATCTTGAGTTCGGCATGGCCCACACGGCCACCAGGAGCATCAAGGCGGAACATTTCGACCGCACCGAAGGCCTTCTTGTAGAACTCGATGGCCTTGGCGGCGTCGTTGATGGCCAGATAGGGGGTGATGCTGTGCTGGCCTTCGGGGATGGGTTTGACTGCCATGTTCGACTCTCCGTTGCAGTGGGCGCCGGATGGCGCCCTGTTGCTTAGAGTCGTTTGCGCCGATGGACAATCGACAATGCCGCTAGATCGATTTTCTATAAAGCGCGGCCGTCAGAAGATGTAGTCGGTGGTCAGGAAGCTCGACTGGCGATTACGGATGATTTCGCTGATCAGTTCTTTGTTGGCCTCCTGGAAGCGGGTGGCGACCAGGGTGCGGATGGAGAACACGCGCAAGGCGTCATGCACAGACAGAGTGCCTTCGGCGCTGTTCTTGCGGCCGTTGAACGGGTAGGTGTCGGGGCCGCGCTGGCACTGCGCGTTGATGTTGATGCGCCCGACCTGGTTGGCGAAGATGTCGACCAGGCTACCGATGGTCGCCGGATCGTTGCCGAACAGGCTCAACTGCTGGCCGTAATCGGAGTCCAGCACGTAGTCGATGACGGTTTGCAGGTCGCGGTAGGGCACCACGGGTACCAGGGGGCCGAATTGCTCTTCGTGGTACACGCGCATGTCGTTGTTAACCGGGTACAGCAAGGCCGGATAGAAGAACGAGCCGCGGCTTTGCCCGCCACCTTCGTTGAGCACGCGTGCGCCCTTGGCCGTGGCATCGGCGACCAGGCCGTCAAGGTAGTCGACCTTGCCGGGCTCCGGCAATGGCGTCAGCGCGACGCCCGGTTCCCAGGGCATGCCGGGCTTGAGCGCGGCCAGCTTGCGCTGGAACTTGTCGAGGAAGGCGTCGACCACGTGCTCGTGGACGAACAGGATCTTCAGCGCTGTGCAGCGCTGGCCGTTGAACGACAGCGCGCCGGTAACCGCCTCTTCGACAGCGTTGTCGAGGTCGACCTGCGGCAACACGATGCCTGGGTTCTTGGCATCCAGGCCCAGCGCAGCGCGCAGGCGATGCGGGCGTGGGTGCAGCTTTTTCAGGTCGCTGGCTGCCTTGTGTGTGCCAATGAAGGCGAATACATCGACCTTGCCGCTGGCCATCAGCGCGCTCACCGTTTCCCGGCCGCGGCCATAGATCACGTTGATCACCCCCGGCGGGAAACTGTCGCGGAAGGCTTCGAGCAACGGGCGGATCAGTAGCACACCGAACTTGGCCGGCTTGAACACCACGGTGTTGCCCATGATCAGCGCCGGGATCAGGGTGGTGAAGGTTTCGTTCAGCGGGTAATTGTAGGGCCCCATGCACAACGCCACACCCAGCGGCGCGCGGCGGATCTGGCCGAGGGTGCCTTGTTCCAGCTCGAAGCGGCTGGAGCGGCGGTCGAGGTCCTTGAGGGCATTGATGGTGTCGACGATGTAGTCGCAGGTGCGGTCGAATTCTTTTTCTGAATCCTTGAGGTTCTTGCCAATCTCCCACATCAGCAGCTTGACCACGGCCTGGCGCTGCTCGCGCATACGGGCCAGGAAGTTTTCGACATGCTGGATGCGTTCGGCCACACGCATGTTCGGCCAGGCACCGCGGCCCTTGTCGTAGGCCTGCACGGCGGCGTCGAGGGCCGTAAGGGCGGTGTCCGCGTCGAGCAGCGGGGCGCTACCCAGTACCACCTGGCGTTCCTCTGCGCCCTCCTTCAGCCATACCGGGCTGCGCACCGTGGCCAAGGGGCCGTCCCACTGCCTGAGTTCGCCGTTCACCAGGTAGTCGCGTTGTTCCATTGGGGCTCCCAGGCGCCAGGTTTCCGGAATGTTCTCGGCGCTGGGGAAGAGTGAATCGAGCAGACGGTCCATAGGTACTGCACCTCACATTGCGGGGCTGGTTCAAAGCAGGGTGAATCGCTTCAGCATGGAGCATGCACCGGCTGCCGGCAAAACACCAGTCTGGCTCAATCGGGCCGTGGGTGCTTGCCAAATGGCCCGGCAGCCACCGCAAAAGCGTTCAGGCATGTCGACGTTTCTTTTATGCAAAGAAGATATCAAATGCTAATTATCAATAGCCAAGTGGTAATGAAAGGCCGTGTGCGTCGGCACGCTTATAGCAAACTTGCAATTGGCTTGGGTTTTCACGCAGGAAATTTGACGCCATCAAACTTGATCTAAAGTCAGCTAGAAGCCGCTTGCCAAAGCGTTTGCAGGCATCTTAAATTGTTACTGAATGTGATAAGCAAGTTTCAGGGCAAACTATAAAAATCAAAGCGTTAAGTGTTTTTGCTGATTTTTTCTCTTTTTCAGATAGACCATAAAGCCCTTCAAAGGACGTCGAAGAAAAAATGAAAGAGACCTTGACGGCTGTGGCGCGAAAGCTCCTGTCACCCTCCCAGCGCTACGAAATGAGGCTGTTGGCAAGCAAAGTGCGAGAAATGGCGGCGCGCGCCTGTTTCTGGCGCTGGGAAGTAGCGAGGTTTCGGCTACAGCAGGAGAGCCCCTACGAAATTCTTTACATCGGCCGCAAGCAACAGCGGGAAATGGCCAAGCTGCTGATCGGCGGCAAGGGCCAGGGCAGTGCTTCGATCGTAGAAAGTGCAAGTGCCACGGCGGCTGCAAACCATGTAGTGGTCATCAGCGAAATACCCTCGTCTGGGGCGCTGTCAGTGCCGCATTACCTGAGCGCTGTAGTACCGTTGGGCCGCTCGCTGGAGGACATCACGGCGCGCTACGACAGCGAACTGCGGCGCAGCATCCGCAAGAACCGCCCGCTCTACCAGATGCGACAAGCCCTGTCGGACGACGAGATCGCCATGGCAGACCGCGAGCTGCTGCGCCCCTATGCCACCGCCAGGCAAGGTATCCATGCTGCGCAGTTCCCCACGGAAGAAGTGTTCCGCATTGCCAAAAGCGTCGGCCGGCTCGACCTGATTACCTTGGGTGATGAAGTGATCGGCTGCCACTTGGGTTGTGAAGTGGTACGCGGGGGCAAGCGGTACTGGAGCACGTTGCGTTTCGGCTACTGCGAGGCAGTGTTCAGTGATGCCAAGAGGTTGCGTGAGGTGAATTCGATCACCACCTTCATGGCGCTTGAGTGGGCACTGCAGCAGGGCTTCGATTACTACGACATCGGGCTGTGCCTCGCGCGCCCGGACGACGGCCTGCTGAAATGGAAGCGCCGTCGCGGGGGAGACATCGACTCGTTGGGCAACCATGCCTATCTGTTTGTCCGCTTGCCAAAGACCGGCACAGCCAAGTTCTTGTGGGATACGCCGATGTTCGCAGTGGAGGGCGACAAACTCACGCTGCACTTGGGGTTGCCGGATGGCCCGAGCGATGAGGAGGTTGCCAGCCGATACCACGAGATGGTGTTTGGGGGGCTGCACAAGATTTATCTCTACGGTGGCAATGGTGCGGGTGAGCCCTTCGTGGAAACCCTGCGCAGCCGTTATGCCAGCGTGCAGTCACCGCCCACCATGGAAAGAGTCACGTGCAACTGAGTGACTGCCAGGGATGCATTGATCTGGCGCTCTACGCCAGGGTTTAAACTTCGTCATCAGGGGAGGACGCTTCATGGGGAGCGACATCTCGCAGTTCAGTGCATCGTCCGCGGCCAAGCAGCACACCTGGACCTTGGCCGCCTATCGTTACATGGCGCGCAAGCGGCTGGGCAAGAATACCGCCATCGACCTCAAGAGCATCGCCACCAGGAGTTGGGACATTGCTCCAGGCGAAACCACTGTGTCCCCGGCGGCCATTTTCCTGCCTGGCCAGCTGGAACGGGTAACGGGCTGGGAGGGCAAGCGTTTTTACCCCTACGTGCACCCCGCTCGCACCATGGAGGGTGGCATCAGCACATTGCAAGGGCCAACCCGCGGCTACCTGATCAAGGATGTGTGGCTGGTCGATGGTGCGTTGTACAAAGGCAAGGCCAGCCACTGGCTGTCGCTCAAGCCAAGTACCTTCCCGACCATCATCGTTGACAACGAAATAGACCGCGCGGCCATCTACTGCACGCAAAACGGCAATTCGTGGTTCGGCACCTGGCTGATGGAAGATTGCCCAACCTATGCGCTGGCCTGCAATGAGGGCATACCGGTGACCACCGCACCCTCGGCCAGATACCCGCTGTTTACCCAGGCCCCGGCCTATGAAGACTGGCTGGGCATGAAGCCACTGCGCCTGCGCAGTGCGTTTTTCCGTGAGCTGGTGCTGTTCGATGATCAGGGCAACAACCGCAGCCGGCATGCCCGCTACCGGGCCATGGGGGATAAATTGCTGTCGCACGTGCCGCATGCCCCACATCCTGGCGTGTTCCTGCTGCGTGGCGGCGACGGCGACCTGCGCTTGTTGCGCAATGAGCTGGAGCTCGCCGAGCACCTGCGTGTCACCCGCGGTTTCCGTGTTGTGAACCCGCTCAAGTCCGATGTGCCGAGTATTGTTGCAGCCTGCGCCGGGGCAAAAGTGGTCATTGGCGTGGAGGGCAGCCAATTGGTGCATGGGGTAAATGTGCTGCAGCCCGGTGGTAGCCTGCTCACCTTGCAGCCGCCTGACCGGTTTGTGAGCTACTACAAATACCTGACCGATCGCGACCATCAGCATTTCGCTTTTGTGGTCGGGATTCCGGATGGCGATGGTTTCCGGATCGATATCGAAGAGGTGGAGCGCACGCTGGACCTGCTTCCACGGTAAACGTGTAGTATCGGTGAATGTCAGCATCAAGTGGGCAAGGGGATGATCGAGGTTTCGCGGTTCTGGCGTGATCATGCATTGCCCTTTGTCGAAGCCCGGCGGGTAGGGGACGGGCGCCAGGTGTGCTACGCCGCGCACTCCCATGAGAGCTTTTCAATCGGCGTGATCACGGGTGGGCGAAGTACCTACCTCAACGGCGACCTGCGCATCCAGGTAGGGGCCGGTACCACCGTGCTGATGAACCCGGGTGTTGTGCATGCCTGCAACCCCATCGACGCTGAGCCCTGGTCTTACCTGATGCTGTTCGTCGATATGTCCTGGCTACAGGCGCAAGGCTTTAAATTGCCTACGCAGACCTGGAGCAGCTCGCCTGCGTTGTACCAGCGGTTGTTGCAGGGGTTCGCTGACCTGTTCGATGCGGGCGTGCCTGATCGGGAAGGCCGCTTGGCAGAACTGTTTGGCGCATTGCCGGACTTTCTCGGCGCCAACGCCCAGGCGAGGGCCGAAGGCAACCCGCGGCTGAGCGCGGCAGCAGCGTTCATACGTGCTCATCGCACCGATCCACTGAGCCTTGAAGATATCTGCACAGCGTGCGGCCTGTCGCGCGCCTATCTGATTCGAGCCTTCCGCCAACATTATGGGCTGACACCGCATGGCTACCTGCTCGACCAGCGTGTTCAGCTGGCCAGGGCGCAGTTGCGTCAGGGGCGGGCGATTGCCGAGGTTGCGCAGGAGGCCGGGTTTGCAGACCAAGCGCACTTGCAGCGGGCTTTCAAAAAGCATCTGGCGGCGACGCCGGGTCATTATCGGAATGCGGCTGGCGTCAGATAACCAGGTAGACAGCACTGCCCACCAGCAACACCGCCAACCCTCGATTGAGCAGGCGCAGGTGCCGTGGGTTGCCCAGGTACTGGCGAACCACGCTGCCAGCCCATGCCCAGCTGGCCACCGAAATGAAACAGATCGGCCCGTAGATCCAGGTGAACAACCACAGCAAGTGCTGCTCACCACCGGTATAAGCGCCGACCCCGGCCACTGCTGCCAGCCAGGCCTTGGGGTTCAGCCATTGCATCGCCGCGCCTTGCCAGGCCGAGGGGGCGGGTGTCGAGTGCATGCCGGTCAGTTGGCCATCATCGCGCGCAAGTTTCCACGCCATGTACAGCAGAAACGTTACCCCGCCCCAGTGCAGCAGCTGGCCCATCAGCGGCCAACGCACCAGCAGCTGGTGCAAGCCCAGCCCGACCAGCACCAGCAACAGGCAGAAACCCAGCGTGGCGCCAGCCACATGTGCCAGGCTGGCGCGTAGGCCATGGTTGGCGCCGCTGCTCAGGGCAATGATGTTGACCGGGCCGGGGGAAATTGACGCCGCCAGTGCGAAGGCGGCCATGGACATGGACAGGCTCATGAGAAAGATCCGGTGGTGGGAAGGAGCCATGATTTTCAGCTGCTGGCGGTCGACGGTATTGAAGAAAAGTACCTACAAAAATACAGACTCAAATTCCTTTAAGGTTTTGTAATAGTTTTGCGCTATCAGATAAACCTGCTGTGCTTGTACGATTCTTGTCCCAATTTGCTATCAAGGTCTATATGAGCACCTTCGCGGAGCCCCCCAGTTTCTGGCCATTCAGGCCGTCCCCCCTCCGTCCTCGTGACGCTTCGCTCGTGAGTACCCGCTAATGGAATGGCTAGCCGACCCCACGGCCTGGCTAGGCCTGTTGACGCTTATCGTCCTCGAGCTGGTGCTGGGTATCGACAACCTGGTGTTTATCGCCATTCTGGCCGACAAGCTGCCGCCCCATCAGCGAGACCGCGCGCGGGTGATCGGCCTGAGCCTGGCGTTGATCATGCGCCTTGGCCTGCTGGCCAGTATTTCGTGGATGGTCACCCTGACTGCGCCGCTGTTCGAGGTGTTCGACAAGAGCTTCTCGGGCCGTGACCTGATCATGCTGTTCGGCGGTGTGTTCCTGCTGTTCAAGGCCACCATGGAGCTGCACGAGCGCCTGGAGGGCCATGTCACCCAGGCAAGTGGCACGCTGCGCCATGCCGCATTCTGGCCTATCGTCGCTCAGATCGTGGTACTGGATGCTGTGTTCTCGCTGGATGCGGTGATCACGGCGGTGGGCATGGTCGAAGAGCTGTCGGTGATGATGATCGCGGTGATTTTCTCGATCGGTATCATGATCGTTGCCAGCAAGCCGCTGACCCGCTTCGTCAACGCCCACCCCACGGTGATCATGCTGTGCCTGGGCTTCCTGATGATGATTGGTTTCAGCCTTACCGCCGAGGGCCTGGGCTTCCATATCCCGAAAGGCTACCTGTACGCAGCGATCGGCTTCTCGATCCTGATCGAGCTGTTCAACCAGTTGGCGCGTGCCCGTCGCAAGCGCAGCTTGCAGCAGCACAGGCCGCTGCGTGAACGCACCGCACATGCCGTGCTGCGCATGCTGGGCGGCCGCCGGGTCGAGGCTGACGAGGTGGGCGAGGAAATCGCCGACATGGTTGAGGGTGGCGAGGAACAGGTGCTGTTCGACCGCCGTGAACGGATCATGATCAGTGGCGTACTTAACCTGGCCGAGCGGCCTATCCGAACGGTGATGACCGCACGTGCCGAAGTCGATGTGATCGACCTGGCGCAGCCGGCCGAAGCCATCACGCAGGCCTTGGCCAATTCGCCATACTCGCGCCTGCCGTTGATTCGTGATGGCCGTGTCGACGAACCGCTGGGCTTCGTGCACAAAAAGGAGCTGCTCAAGGAGTTGTTGTCGGGCAGCCATCCGGACCTGGAAGGCATGGCACGGGCGCCGTTGAACCTGCTGGAGAGCTTCAGCATCCTCAACGCCCTGGAGCAGATGCGTGGTCAGTCGACCCACATCGCCTTCGTGATCAACGAGTTCGGTGACTTCACCGGCCTGTTGACCATGACCGACATTCTTGAATCGATTGCCGGTGAGCTGCCAGATGCCAGCGAAGTTGAAGGCCCTGGCATTGTCCAGGAGGGTGAAGGCTTTGTGGTGAGCGGTGCACTGAACCTGAGCCAGGTACAGGCACGTACCGGCTTCAGCGCACGTGCCACCGACGATTACCAGACCCTCGCGGGCCTGGTCATGAGCCTGCTCGATCGCCTGCCGATGGTGGGTGACCGCCTGGTGTGGAATGGCTGGACGCTCACCGTGGAAGCGGTTGAAGAGCGGCGGGTGCGCCAGGTTCGGCTTATACCGAGCGGCGACGCTGGCGCAGCAGGTGCTTGAAGCCTTCGAGCACCAGTACCAGCACCGCGGCCCAGATCGGCAGGTAAGTCAGCCACTGATCCGGGCCGATGGTTTCACCCAGCAGCAGCGCGACCCCCACCAGTAACACCGGCTCGACGTAGCTGAGCAGGCCGAACAGGCTGAATGGCAGCAAGCGGCTGGCCAGCACGTAGGCGATCAGGGCTGAGGCGCTGATCGCCCCAAGGACGGGGATCAAGGCATAAAGGCCTGGGTGGGCCTGCAGGTCGCCAGACGACAGCGGGCCCTGGATCACGAAGTAGAGCGCCCATGGCAGCAGCAGGCACATGTCGCACCACAGGCCACCCAGGTGGTCAGTGCGGCAACGCCGGCGCAGTACGAAATAGATCGGGTAGCCGATCGTCACCAGCAGGGTCTCCCAGGCAAAACTGCCATTTTGGTAGAGCTCGTGGCCTACGCCCAGCGCGGCGCAGGCCACGGCGACCTTTTGCAGCCGCGACAGGCGCTCGCCATACACCAGCCGCCCGGTCAGGACCATGGCCAGCGGCAGCAGAAAGTAGCCCATCGACACTTCCAGGCTGCGCCCGTGCAGGGGGGCCCAGAGGAAGAGCCACAACTGCACGCCCATTAACCACGACGTACCGACCATGCCCAGCAACAGCACTGGCGTACGTTTTACCCGGGCCAGCAGCTCGCCTACCCGTTTCCAGTCTTTCGACACAAGCATGAACAAGGTGAGGCAGGGCAGTGTCAGCAGGGTGCGCCAGCCAAAGATCTCTTCGCCATCGAGTGGCGTGAGCAGCGAGGTATAGAAGTACATCACAGCGAACAAACAGGACGCCATGACCGATGAAACAATGCCTTTTGACACGAGTGCCTCGAATAGGGGAGTTGAGCGGCTGGATCAGCCGCGCATGATCTCAGGGGGCGCGTCTTGCGGCAACCGTGACGCGCCCGGATGTGCGGTCAGTGCCTCAAGGAACTGCGCCGCCGGCATGGGCCTGGCGAACAGGTAGCCTTGCTGGAAGTCCACGTCATGGCGGGCCAGGTAGTCGCGCTGGGTGTCGGTTTCGACACCTTCGGCAACGATGCCAAGGCCAAGTTTGGCTGACAGCTCGATGATGGTTTCGAGAATGTGCAGCGACAGCGCGTCGCCGCCGATCATGGCGACGAAGCTTTGGTCGATTTTCAGGTAGTCGACCTTGAACTGGCGCAGGTAATTGAGGCTTGACTGCCCGGTGCCAAAATCATCAAGTGCAATCATCACCCCCATGGCATGCAGCTTCTCGAACAGTTCCAGGGTCACGGGGGTGGGTTCGATCAGCTTGCGCTCGGTCAGCTCCAGGGTCAGCACCACCCGGCCGGGCGGAAAGTGCTGCAGGAAGGTGCGGCAGTCGTCCAGCAGGCGCAAGTCACGGCAGTGGTCGGCGGTAATGTTGACCCCGATGTGGAAACCGTCCCCCAGCAGCCCGGCATAGGGCGCGAGGCTCTGGGCAGTGTGCATCATCAGCGATCGGGTCATCGCGACTATCTGCCCGCTGTGCTCGGCATAGGGAATGAACAGGTCAGGGCGGACCAGGCCTTCTCGTGGGTGGTTCCAGCGCATCAGCACTTCGGCACCGGCCCAGCGGTAATCGCCCTTGCGCACCACCGGCTGGAAGTACGGCAGGAATTCGTCTGCCTGCAGGGCCCGATCCAGTTCGGCGCGGGGTGAGGTGGCGCGGCGAATCTGCCAGCGGCAAGCCAGTGCGGCCACGGCACCCAGCACCAGCAGCAGGCTGAGCAGGGCAGGGTAGTGGCTGCGCAGCAGCTGTCCTTGCTTGTCGGCGCTGTAGCCGCCTTGCACGCTGAACGGGTAACGCGTCGAGCCCAACAGCACATTGGCGCTGGCGGCCGCAGGGGGCACGCCTTTGTGTACCACGCCATCCTTGCCCATCCAGGCATCGCCCACGCGTATTTGCAGGTCTTCATCGGGGCCGATCAGGCGCAGTGCTGTCAGCAGGTGGTCGCCATCGACCGTGGTGATTGCGCCGTGGTCGCCGTCGCTGGCGCGGTACACCAATAGCGGATGCCCCGGGGTGACCGAGTTGCCGTCCATCAGCCACAGTTTGCCGTCTGTGTAGTCGCTAGCGTTGACCGGCTCGTCGAATTCGCCGAACAGCGAGGTGCAATAAAGGTTGTTGTGCCTGAACAGGTTGGTCGAGCGTACGAAGGCATTGCGAGTTACCTGGGCACGCAGCATAAGCTTGGCCTGGTCGCAAGGGAGGGTAGTCAGGGGCAGGAGCGCATTGGCAGCGCCGGACAGGTTGTCGAGGATGCGTTCGAGATGCTCCACCGCTTGGCGTGTGGTGGCCTGGCTGTTGGTCTGCATCTCGCGCTCGACCTGCCAGTTCATCACGGCAAGGCCGCACAATACCGGCAGCACGCCGACGACCCAGGGCAGCAGGTTGCGCCAGCCCAGGCGGGCGCGGCGTTTAGCGGTAAGGGGCATGCTGGAATAATCTGTGTTGAGGGTAACGAGAGAATAGCCGCTTGTCGGAACGGGGGGGCAACTAAAACGCGACAAACGTTTTTACGCAATGTAGAATCCATTTACGAATACAACAATAAGGTCCTTCAATTCCGAAGGATCAAGCCCGCCGAGAATGGGTCCATATGACATACCATGGGTTCAAGCTGATCATAGGTGACTACCTCGCCCGCAGCGTGCGTGGTATCCCTTGCTCCCCGCCATTTCTGTTCTACATCCCGCGCAATCTATAATTTTTCGCTGCAGATGAGGACACGAACATGGCTGATATCTTTGAAAATCCAATGGGCCTGATGGGTTTCGAATTCATCGAACTGGCTTCGCCTACCCCTGGCGTACTCGAACCGGTGTTCCAGATACTGGGCTTCACCAAGGTGGCTAGCCACCGTTCCAAGGATGTGCACCTGTACCGCCAAGGTGGCATCAACCTGATCCTGAACAACGAACCCAAGAGCATCGCCTCGTACTTTGCCGCCGAACACGGCCCGTCGGTGTGCGGCATGGCGTTCCGCGTGCGCAATGCCCATGAGGCCTATGCCCGAGCTCTGGAACTGGGCGCCCAGCCGGTGGAAATCGAAACCGGCCCGATGGAACTGCGCTTGCCGGCGATCAAAGGCATCGGTGGTGCGCCGCTGTACCTGATCGACCGCTTCGACGAAGGCAGCTCGATCTACGACATCGACTTCAACTTCATCGAAGGTGTGGACCGCAACCCGGTGGGTGCCGGCCTGAAGATCATCGACCACCTCACCCACAACGTGTACCGCGGGCGCATGGCCTACTGGGCTGGCTTCTACGAGAAGCTGTTCAATTTCCGCGAGATCCGCTACTTCGATATCAAGGGTGAATATACCGGCCTGACGTCCAAGGCCATGACGGCTCCCGATGGCATGATCCGTATCCCGCTCAACGAAGAATCGTCCAAGGGCGCCGGGCAGATCGAAGAGTTCCTGATGCAGTTCAACGGCGAAGGTATCCAGCACGTGGCCTTCCTTACCGACGACCTGCTCAAGACCTGGGACGCCCTGAAAGGCTTCGGCATGCGCTTCATGACGGCGCCGCCGCAAACTTACTACGAAATGCTCGAAGAGCGGTTGCCTGGCCATGGTGAGCCGGTCGACCAGTTGCAAGCTCGCGGTATCCTCCTCGATGGTGCGTCTCAACCTGAAGACAAGCGCCTATTGTTGCAGATTTTCTCGGAAACCCTGCTCGGCCCGGTGTTCTTCGAGTTCATCCAGCGCAAAGGGGATGATGGCTTTGGCGAAGGCAACTTCAAGGCATTGTTCGAATCCATCGAGCGCGACCAGGTACGCCGTGGCGTGCTGAGCACCGACTGAACCTGCTGGAGGGGCGCCGCCATCATGCATGCTCGGTGGCCGCCCCACGCCTGTGGGCCCGTGCCCTGAACAAACCCAGGTAGACAATCGAGGCGGTCGCGATCCCTACCAGCGTCAATGATGGAACGATCTGCATCATCGACTGGTGGATTTCCTGTGCGGTGAAGCCCTCGGCGTAACCGCCTTTTACCCTGTATCCATACCTGGAAGACACCGCGCTTGCAAAGAACTCGGACTGCGAGGGGCGCTGTGCGTCACGGCTGTCGCCTTGGCTCCAGATGTAGCGGTCGTCGAACTCCAGCAGCAGTGTCAGCCCATCCTGAAAACCATCCAGTTCGCTGCGTAGCTGGGTGGCATAGGCGGTCACGATCACGCTACCGTTCATGCCCTGCAAGTGATAGTTGACAACCAGCTTGCGGCGTTTGTCGGGTTGCCCGTAGGACAGTTCGACCTGTTTGCCGGACAAGGCAAAGGACGATAGGTCTTCCAGGGAATCTGAAGTACTGCTGCAATAGGCCTTGTTACTTTCGACCAGGGTAAGCGACCTGAGCATGGAGCGGCTCATGACCTGTTCCTGCAGCATTTTTTTGACGCTGTCGCAAGCTTGGCCTGCAAGCGGCAGGGTACGCTGGGCAGCTTCATGCATGCGGTTCAGTGCCTGGTCAACGCTGAATACCGCCTCCTTGACTGAGATGGTCGCGTTTTCCGCAAGCTTCATTTCCAACTGGACAATCATCACCAGCAAACCTGAAACCACAGGCACCAGGGCCACCGTAGCAAGTAGCAGCAGCTCCCGCAGGCGACGCCCGGCGTGCATGATTTTCAACATAGCGCAATCGCTCTCCGGCCTAGCTGTTCGAGGTGTACAGCTGAGCCATGAGCCTAAGCGTTCATTTGATCGGCCGGCTGTAGTCCGCGTGCAGTTTGCGGGGCAGGAAAACCAAAAGGCTGATGTAAGGCTTTATCTACCGTCGAGTTTTGCCAGTACTTTGTCCGCGAGCAGTGCAGTGGAGGCAGGGTTCTGCCCGGTGATCAGCTGACCATCCCCGATCACGTAGGGTTTCCACGGGTCCTCATGTTTGCTGTATACCCCACCACGGCCACCTAGCTCGTTTTCTGTCAGGAACGGCACTATGTTGTCCAGTTCGACCAGTTTTTCCTCAATATTAGAAAACCCGGTCACCTTGCGGTCTTTAAGCAGCAGGCTGTTGTCGCTGAGCTTGATATTGAGCAGGCCGACTACGCCGTGGCAGACCGCGGCAACGATACCCCCTTTCTCGTAGATCCTGCGTGCCACCTCTTGCAGCGGCTGGTTATCGGCGAAGTCGTACATCACACCGTGGCCGCCGGTGTAGTAGATGACGCTGTATTCGTCGGCTCTTACCTGGCCAGGGCTCAAGCTTGTGCCCAGCCGCGTCATGAAACGCTTGTCGTCATACCATTGCCAGTCCAGGTCGGGGGCCATCTGCAGGCTGTGTGGGTCGACAGGGACGTAGCCACCCTCAGGGCTTACATAATCGACCGTGTAGCCGGCCTTTTCGACTTTTTCGACAAAGTGCACCGCTTCACCCAGCCACAGCCCGGTCGCCCGATTCAAGGTCGGATACTTGGCTGTATTGGTCAGCACTACCAGCATTTTCTTGCTCATGACCATGCTCCTGTCGGCAACCTGAATGGGCCGTTGCTCCCTGGCCCAGGGGAAAACCTAATCAGCATAGCTGCCAGGCGCAAGTCCGCCATCGTGCGCAGCTTGTGCTGTGCTAACGTGAACGAACCCCTCCGGGGCAGCCTCGGAACCGAGGTAATCTACGCATTGGTGGAGTAACGCTATTGCCCGCACACGGTACGCCGCGCAAGCCTGCGCGGGAGCTCACCTTGAAAACGCCCGTATCGGCACCGCTCGATCTGATGAGCCAACGAATTGCGCAGTTCGACTGGGGGCACACATCACTTGGGCCGTTGCCACGTTGGTCGGCCTCGTTGCGCATTGCCGTCGACATGATGCACTCGTCACCGTTTCCTTGCGCAGTGGTCTGGGGGGCAGACCTCTGCGTGGTGCACAATGATGGCTACCGGGCGCTGCGGGCCGCCAGGCCGGATGCGCTGGGCAATGCGTTCGATGCGCTCTGGAGTGACCTCTGGGAGGCAATGGGGCCCTGGGTATTCAAGGCGCTTGAAGGGCGTTCGAACTTTGTCGAGGACCAGCCCCTGCTCGTCTGCGTCGAAGGCAACGAGCCGCTGTGGTGCGCGTTCGGTTATGCACCCCTGCGCGATGAATTTGGAAACGTGGCGGGGTTTCTGCACAAGGTGATCGAGACCACGGCCAGTGTGGAGGCGTACCATCATTGGCGTGAGCAGGTGCAGGGCTATGAACGACAGATAGCGCGCCATGTGGCCGAGCGCGAGCAGATCTGGCAACTGTCCCCGGATGCAATGATGACGGTTACCCCTGAACTCAAGCTGCATGCCGTTAACCCCGCCTGGTACCGCATTCTGGGCTGGTCCGAGGAGCAGGTTCACGATGTGCCGGTGCTGGAGCTGGTGCATCCGGCGGATCGCGCCGAGGTACAAGTGGCAGTCTCCGGGTTCCTGCAATACCGCAATACCGAGCAACTGGAGACGCGCTTGCGTCACTGCGATGGCCATTATCACTGGTTCCGCTGGAGTGCCCGGTTCAATGGCAGCCTGTTGACGGCAGTCGGTCGGGATATCACCGAAGACCGCGAAGAGGCCGCGCGTAAGTCTGAAGCGCTGATGCGCAATAGCGAACGCATGGAGGTGGTTGGCCAGTTGGCCGGCGGCATGGGCCATGAGATGAACAACCTGCTGTCTGGCATCGGTGGCAGCCTGGAACTGCTGCAGCGGCGCCTTCAGGATGGCCGCCTGGAGCGTGTTGACGCCTATTTGGAGGTCGCTCGCGAATCGGTCTTACGCGCCATGGAACTGACCCATCGCCTGCTGGCATTCTCTCGGCATCAACCGCTTGCACCCAAGCCCCTGGACTTCAACCGGCAGTTGCGGCTAAGCGAGCCGTTGCTATTGAAGACGCTGGGCGCAGAGATGCGCTTGCACTGGCAACTGGATGTCGCGCCGTGGGCCGTATGCCTTGACGTTACCCAACTTGAAAATGCCTTGGTCAACCTCTGCGCCAATGCCCGGGAGGCCTGCCTGGAACGTGGCAATGTCACTGTACGCAGCGTCAACGAGCGGTTGACGGCCAGCTTCCCTGATGAAAATGGGCTGCCGCCAGGCGACTACGTTGCCTTGCATGTGGAGGACGACGGCCACGGCTTTTCGACGCGCGACATTGCCAGGGCTTTTGAGCCGTTCTTCACCACCAAGCCCATCGGCCGTGGTTCCGGGCTTGGGCTATCGATGGTGTATGGTTTTGTCGGTC
The DNA here is from genome assembly GCF_017875165.1 of Pseudomonas sp. PvP089. Lineage (NCBI taxonomy): Bacteria > Pseudomonadati > Pseudomonadota > Gammaproteobacteria > Pseudomonadales > Pseudomonadaceae > Pseudomonas > Pseudomonas sp. PvP089. The sequence continues at coordinate 3,661,597 of NZ_JAGGME010000001.1, read as the reverse complement.
AATCGGGGGGATACGCCTGGATCGAGTCGAGCCCGAATCAGGGGGCCAGGGTTTCCATGCTTTTCCCAAGGTGCCACGACCCGGCACCCGAAGCGCCGAAGCCAGTGCAACGTTCCCAGCGCATGGCCCAGGGTGAGCGCCTGTTACTGGTCGATGACGAGCTGAACTTGCGTGCCGTGATGCGCGAGTACCTGACTGAACGCGGTTTTGTGGTCACTGATGCGAGTGACGCCAATGCTGCGCTGGAGCGCTTTCGCCTTGATGGCCCCTTCGACCTGGTGATTACCGACATCGGTTTACCCGGCGGCTTCAGTGGCCGGCAAGTGGCCAAGGCCATGCGCATGCAGCTTCCTTCGCAGAAGATCCTGTTCATCACCGGCTACGCTGACCATCCTGTTGAAGCGCAGCTGCTTGATCAGCCGGGAACGGCATTGATGAACAAGCCGTTTTTGCTGGCGGACCTTGCCGATCAGGCGCTAAGCATGCTCGAACAATGACGGGGTTCAGGGGCGGCCCAGAATCTGCGTGACCTGCGTCTGCAAGTCTTTCAGTTCGAATGGTTTGCAGATCAAGTGCATGCCCGTGCCCAAAAAACCCTCGCGGGCCATGGCCGTTTCCGCGTAGCCGGTGATGAACAGCACGGGCAAATGTGGATGCAGGCTGCGGGCAATTTCGGCCAGTTGACGGCCATTCATACCGGGCAGGCCGATGTCGCTGACCAGCAAATCCACGGGTTGAGAGGAGCGCAACACCTTGAGCCCTTGGGTGGCGTTGGCCGCGCTGCGGCAGGGGAAGCCGCTCTCACGCAGTGCCTGGCACAACAATTGGCGCACATGGGGGTCGTCTTCGACCACCAGCACGTGACGGCCCTGGCTCTCCTGCACAGGTATCGGCTTGCTTGGTGCCGTTGCCTGGCCGATATGGCGCGGCAGGTACAGGTCTACCCGAGTGCCCAGGCCAATCTGGCTGTGCAGTGCGAGATGCCCGTGAGACTGCCTGCTGAAGCCGTAGACCATCGACAGGCCGAGGCCGATACCCTGGCCGATCGCCTTGGTACTGAAAAACGGCTCGAAAGCGCGCTCAAGGGTGCTTTGCGCCATGCCCTGGCCGTCATCGATGATGCTCAGGCGCAGGTAGTCACCAGGACACAGAGCTCCACTGGTGAACTGCTTGCTGGGGATATGCTGGTTGCTTGCCTCGACTCGCAGCTGGCCGCCACTGGGCATGGCTTCTGAGGCATTGAACAGCAGGTTGTCGAGGGCTTCCTGCAACTGTTTGGCATCAGCTTCTACGGGCCACAGGTCTTTGGCGGTATGCACGTGTAACGTTATGGCAGGGTTGAGGCAGGTTTTCAGGCGTTTCACCTCGAGCAGGCCGTGCAGGTCGACACGCTGGCTGTTCAGCGATTGACGGGAGGAGAAGGCCAGCAAGCGGTGGGTCACGCGAGCGGCGCGTGTTACTGCCTCACGTCCCATCCGCAGTACGCTGTCAAGGCCATCGCTGCGGCCTTGATGCAGGCGCCTTTCAATCAGTTCGAAGCTGCCGCCAATGCTGGTAAGCAGGTTATTGAAGTCGTGAGCAACACCCCCGGCCAGTTGGCCAATGGCTTCCATCTTGCGTGTCTCGTAGCAGGCGAACTCGCTGGGTTTGTGTTCCTTCTCTGGCGGCACTCCCAGTGTGTTCAGGCGCTGCTGCAGGTCGTGCAACTGGTCGCGTGCAGCGTATTGCCGTCGTCGGTTGCGCAAGGCGGATCGGGTCATGTGCAGCAGTTGGTCGTTGTCGAACGGGGCGACCAGCAGCAAAAGATTGCCCACTGGGTGGTTGCCTGCACAAGCGGCCGACCAGGCACCCTGCATGAGCAGCACGATGGGCAGGTCCGACCAGCTCTGTTGCTGGTCGATGAATGCTTGCAGCAACGCACTGGGGCCGTTGTCGAACACTTGCTCGGCAATGATTGCCAGGCCTGCGCCTTCTGCCAGGCAAGTCTGCAGGTTGGACAGGTCAACGGTGCACAGGCTATTGATGCCGGCTGAGGCGAGCAGGCGCGAGGTATCCGCCGCTAATGGCGGGGGTGCCAGGATCAAGGCACGTTCATCCAGCGCCAATGAATGGGACAAAACGACTCTCCTGCAGGGGTGGCCTGATACCCACTGGACCCTTGGTAAACGGCCTGGGTTCAACAATAGTCAGATATTGCCTATAGGCCTTGCTGCAGTGCGGGGTCGTCCGGGTTCTGCCGTTCCAGCTCGGCCAATAGCACTTGAACGTTCTGCAATTGCCCGGTCTCTTTCCAGTACTGGATCAGCAGCACTCGAGCGCGGCGGTTGGCCGGCTCCCGGTTGAGCACGGTTTCCAGCTGCTTTTGGGCTGCGTCGAGTTGTTCCAGTTCGTGCAGAGTGACTGCCAGCGTATAGCGGTAATCGGCGTTGTCCGGGTCCAGTTCGACGGCGCGGGACAAGGCAAGCAAGGCGTATTCACGTTGCTCGTGGCGGATCAGCCAGAGCCCAAGCTCGTACTGCAGGAAGGCTGAGTCGGGGCTGAGTGCCAAGGCTTTGCCCAGGACCTGGCGCGAGGCATCGTGCTGGCCCTGACGCTCCAGCAAACGCACCTGGGTGGCCAAGGCGTCGAGGTTGCCGGGTGCAACGTCCAGCGCGCGCTGCAGGGCCGCGGCTGCCTGGGCGTAGTCGTTTTCGTGCAGGTACAGGCGGGCCAGGTGTACCTGGGCGTCGGCATCCTCGGGTTGTTGCTCGAGCGCCTGCTGGTAGTGTTCAAGGGCTGCCTGCAACGGGCCGAAGTACAGGCCGATAGCATCGGGGTCGAGGCCTAGCAGCGCATCCACGGCAGCAAAGCGCACGCTTTGTTCGTCGTCGTCCAGCAGTGGGCCGAGCACCAGGCTGCGCTGCGCCGCCGGCAGCAGGCGGCGGATACCGGAAATGGCCGCACGGCGCACCAGCGGGTCGGCATGCTCCAGGTCCTGGCGGGCGAGTTTCAATGCCTGGGGGGAGGGGTAGTTGGGTAACTCGGCATACAGTGCAGCGCGGCGGATAGGGGGCAGGTCGTCGCGTTGCAATTGCTGGTACAGCACGCGCGCAGCGCCGGGTTGGCCGTCATGGGCCTGGCGCAGCGCCTTGGCATAGCTGTGTGCAGGCAAGGTCGGCGGGGCTGGCTGCTCATCGCGCCACAGGTAACCGAACAGGGCCGATACCAGGATCAACAGCAGCAGGGCGATCAGGTAGCGGTTGCGTCTGTGCATCGGACGGTCCGTGGTGGCGGGAAGGGCAGAGCTTGGGCCAGCCGGGGGGTAAATGCAACCGAGTGCAGGCATCAAGGCGGTCGCGCGCGTATCTCGCAGGTTTCGATTGGCCCGAAACAAACGTAGGAGCGAGCGCAGCTCGCGATGCGCCGCGCGGGCGGCGCTCGATCTCGCAGGCGCTGAAAATTCAACGACATAAAAAAGCCCCGCCGACCAAGGCCTGCGGGGCAAACGGTTGGGGGAGGAGCCAACCAAAGGAGTCGTTTGAACGGGTGTATCAGCGTGCGCTGGCCACCGTCTGCGGTTGCCAGCCGCCGCCCAGGGCTTTGTAGATGGAGACGATGCCGCGGTACAGATCGACCTCCCCCTGGGCCTGCGCATCCTCAGCGCTCAGCCGCTCGCGCTCGGCGTCGAGCAGTACCAGGTAGTCCACCGTGCCTTCGCGATAGCGAATCGAGGCCAGCTCCGCTGCCTTGCGGCTGGCGTCGCTCTGGCGCATCAGCGACAGCAGGCGCTGCTGGGTCTTGTCGTAATCGCTGAAGGCGTTGGCCGACTCTTCCAGGGCCAGCAATACCTGCTGTTCGTAGTTGGCCAGAGCCCCTTCGGCATCGGCTTTGGCACCGCGCAGGCGGGCCCGCACGCTGCCCAGGTCGAAGGCCGCCCAGGTAATGCTGGGGCCCAACGCCCAGGCATTGGCTGCCGAGGAGCCGATCTGCGAGCCGCGAGCGGCGGTAAAGCCAAGGAAGCCACTGAGGCTGACGCGAGGGAACAGGTCTGCCGTGGCCACGCCGACATTGGCGGTGGCGGCAGCCAGCTGGCGTTCGGCGCTACGGATGTCCGGACGACGGCGTAGCAGCTCCCCCGGGTCGCCCACCGGCAATGCCTTGGCGATGGCCGGCAGGGCCTTGGGCGACAGGTCTACGCTGAGCGCGTCAGGGCGCTGGCCGAGCAGGGTGGCGATGCGGTGCCGCGCCCGGGCCTGTTCGGCCTGCAGTTGCGGCACGGTGGCTTCGACCCCGGCCAGGCGTGCATCGGCACGCACGACATCGAGGTCGTTGCCCACACCGGCATCGCGCAGGGTTTCGGTAATGGTCCGCGACTCCTGCTGGGTCTTGAGGTTTGCCAGGGCGATTTTCTCGCGCAGTTGCGCACCGCGCAGCTGCCCATAGGCATCGACCAATTCGGCGATCAGGCTGACCTGCAACTGTTGCAGGTCGGCGGCAGCTACCGCTTCCTGGGCCTCGCTGGCTTCGATCTGACGCTGGATGCGGCCGAACAGGTCAAGCTCCCAGGCCATGTCCAGGCCCAGGTCGTAGCGCTCGCTGTTCACCCGCTGCGTGGTCTGGCCGGGGATCTGGCCTTTGCCGATGTCGCTGCTGGCGCGGCTGGTCACGACCGGGAACTGGTCGTTCTCGGCGTCTTCGCGGATCGAACGGGCGGATTTCAGACGGGCGAAGGCCACGCGCAAGTCACGGTTGCCGTCCAGCGAAGCCTGTACCAGCTGGTTGAGCACCGGGTCGTCGAACTGCTTCCACCACAGGCTTTCGAAGCGGCTACGGTCATAGGCCTTGGCCTGCACATCACTGTTCAGTTGTGCAGGTTCGGTGGCCGGGGCCTGGTAGTCCGGGCCTACCGCACAGGCCGCCAGGGCCAGTGCCAGCAGGCTTGGGGTCAGGGGTTTGAGCAGGTTCATGCATGGTTCTCCAGCACTTGAGCGTGTTCGGCCTTGCGGGCCTGGCGGCGCTCGACGAAACGGCGGATCAGGAAGAAGAACACCGGGGTCAGGAACAGGCCGAACACGGTCACGCCAATCATCCCCGAGAACACCGCCACACCCATGGCATGGCGCATTTCCGAGCCGGCACCGGAGCTGAACACCAGCGGAACCACACCCATGATGAAGGCAATCGACGTCATCAGGATCGGCCGCAGGCGCAGGCGGCAGGCTTCCAGTACCGCAGCCAGCGGATCAAGCCCTTTGGCCTGCTCATCCTTGGCGAACTCGACGATCAGGATCGCGTTCTTGCACGCCAGGCCCACCAGCACGATCAGTCCGATCTGGGTGAAGATGTTGTTGTCGCCACCTGACACGATCACACCGGTAATGGCCGACAGCAGGGTCATCGGTACGATCAGGATCACCGCCAGCGGCAAACTCCAGCTTTCGTACTGGGCGGCCAGCACCAGGAACGCCAGCAGCACGCACAGAGGGAACACCAGCAGCGCGGTGTTACCCGAGAGGATTTGCTGGTAGGTCAGGTCGGTCCACTCGAAGGTCATGCCGTTGGGCAGTTCCTCTTTCAGCAGCTTCTCGATGGCAGCTTCGGCCTGGCCAGAGCTGTAGCCCGGGGCTGCTGCACCGTTGATTTCTGCGGTGATGAACCCGTTGTAGTGCATGACGCGGTCTGGCCCGGAGGTGTCGCTGACCTTGAGGAAGGTCGCCAGCGGAATCATCTCGCCGAGGTTGTTGCGCACTTTCAACTGGCCGATCTGCTCGGCATCGAGGCGGAACTGCTGCTCAGCCTGGACGTTGACCTGGTACGTGCGGCCAAAGCGGTTGAAGTCGTTGGTGTACAGCGAGCCCAGGTAAACCTGCAAGGTGTCGAAGATGTCGGTGATCGCCACGCCGTGGGTCTTGGCCTTTTCCCGGTCGATGGCGGCATCAACCTGCGGCACGTTGACCTGGTAGCTGGTGAACAGGCCCGCCAGCTCCGGCACGTTGTGGCTTTTGGCGATGATGTTCTGGGTTTCTTTGTACAGCGCTTCGTAACCCAGGTTGCCACGGTCTTCGATTTGCAGGCGGAAGCCGCCGATTGTGCCCAGGCCCTGTACTGGCGGCGGCGGGAAGATCGCGATGTAGGCGTCCTGGATATCGGCGAACTGGGCATTGAGTGCAGCCGCGATGGCAGCGGCCGACTGGCTCGGGTCCTTGCGCTCATCAAACGGCTTGAGCGGGGTGAACACAATGCCGCTGTTCGGGCTGTTGGTGAAACCGTTGATCGACAGGCCAGGGAAGGCCACCGAGTCGGCCACGCCAGGTTGCTTCAGGGCAATTTCGCTCATGCGCTTGATCACCGCCTCGGTACGGTCGAGGCTGGCGGCGTCAGGCAACTGGGCAAAGGCCACCAGGTACTGCTTGTCCTGGGCCGGCACGAAACCGGTCGGCGTGGACGAGAAGCCGAGGTAGGTCAGGCCCATCAGGCCGGCATAGACGAACAGGGCGATGCCGCTGGAGCGGATGACACGGCGCACGCCACCCACGTAGCGGTGGCTGGCGCGGTCGAAGAAACGGTTGAACGGGGAGAACAGCCAGCTGCCCAGCAGCTTGTCGAGGAACCGTGAGAAACGGTCCTTGGGCGCATGGTGGTCCTTGAGCAGCACGGCAGCCAGGGCCGGCGACAGGGTCAGCGAGTTGAACGCCGAGATCACGGTGGAAATGGCGATGGTCAGGGCGAACTGCTTGTAGAACTGCCCGGTAAGGCCCGAAATGAAGGCCGCAGGGACGAACACGGCGCACAGCACCAAGGCGGTGGCAATGATCGGCCCGGTCACTTCGCTCATGGCTTTTTGCGTGGCTTCCAGCGGTTTAAGGCCCAGCCCGATGTTGCGCTCGACGTTTTCCACCACGACGATGGCGTCGTCCACCACGATGCCGATGGCCAACACCAACCCAAATAGCGACAAGGCGTTGAGCGAGAAGCCAAACAGGTGCATCACCGCAAAGGTGCCGATCAACGATACCGGCACAGCCAGCAGCGGAATGATCGAGGCACGCCAGGTCTGCAGGAACAGGATGACGACCAGCACGACCAGCACCAGGGCTTCAAACAGGGTGTGCACGACTGCTTCGATGGAGCCGCGCACGAAGATGGTCGGGTCATAGGCGATGCTGTAGTCCATCCCTTCAGGGAAGTCCTTCTTCAGTTCGGCCATTTTCGCCCGCACTTCATCGGAGATCTCGATGGCGTTGGAGCCTGGGCGCTGGAAAATCGGGATCGCCACCGCTGGCTGGTTGTTCAGCAGCGAGCGCAAGGCGTACTGGCTGGAGCCGAGCTCGACCCGGGCGATATCTTTCAGGCGCGTGATCTCGCCATCGGCACCGGCACGGATGATGATGTTTTCGAACTCTTCCTCGTTGACCAGACGGCCCTGGGTGTTGATCGACAGCTGGAAGCTGGTGGAACCGGGGGCGGGCGGGGCGCCCAGCTGGCCGGCGGCCACCTGGCGGTTCTGCTCGCGGATGGCCGCGACCACATCGCTGGCGGTGAGGTTGCGCGAAGCGGTCTTGTTCGGGTCCAGCCACACGCGCAGCGAGTAGTCGCCCATGCCGAACAGCTGCACATCGCCAACGCCGCCCAGGCGTGCCAGCTCGTCCTTGATGTTGAGGATGGCGTAGTTGGACAGGTAGAGCATGTCGTAGCGGTTGTCCGGTGAGGTCAGGTGCACGACCATGGTCAGGTCGGGCGAGGCCTTGTCAACGGTGATACCGATACGCGTCACCTCTTCTGGCAGCTTGGGCTGGGTACGGGTGACGCGGTTCTGCACCTGCACCTGGGCGTTGTCCAGGTCGGTGCCCAGGGCGAAGGTGATGGTCAGCGTCAGCTTGCCGTCTGCGGTGGACTGGGAAGACATGTACAGCATGTTCTCCACACCGGTAATGGCCTGCTCCAGCGGCGCGGCAACGGTTTCGCCAATGACCTTGGGGTTGGCGCCCGGGAAGTTGGCACGCACCACCACGGTGGGCGGCACCACCTCGGGGTATTCACTGATCGGCAGCTGGAACAGCGAGATCGAACCCGCAATCAGCAGCACCAGCGACAGCACCGCGGCGAAAATCGGCCGGGTAATGAAGAATTTCGAGAAGTTCATCGGTAGGTTCCCTTAACCGCGTGGCGCCTGGGCGCTGGCGACTTTCACGTTGTTGCCCGCCACCTTCGGCGCCGGGTTGCTGGCCTCCAGTGCCTGGCGCTGCTGGGCGAGGGCAGCGAGGGTCTGTTCGCTGGCCATCTGGGTTTCTTCCGGGGTGACCGGCGAACCTGGGCGCACGCGCTGCAGGCCCTTGACCACGATGCGGTCATCCTTGCCCAGGCCGCTGCGCACGATGCGCAGGCCTTCCAGCTTTGGCCCCAGTTCCACGGCGCGGTAGGCGGCCTTGTTGTCCTTGTCCATGACCAGCACGAACTTCTTGCCAAGGTCGGTGCCCACAGCTTCGTCATTGATCAGCACGGCGTCGTACTGCGCGCTGCCCACCAGCTTCAGGCGTGCGTACAGCCCCGGGGTGAACTGGCCGTCGCGGTTGTCGAAGACTGCACGGCCGCGGATGGTGCCGGTGCGCGGGTTCACCTGGTTGTCGACGAAGTTCATCTGGCCCAGGTGCGGGTTGCCGGTTTCGTTGGTCAGGCCCAGGTACACGGGGGTGCTCTGGCCACGCTGGCCTTCGCGCGCCAGCTGGGTGTACTTGAGGTACACGCGCTCGTCGGCGTCGAAGTAGGCGTAGACCTTGTCGGTGGACACCACGCTGGTCAGCGGGGTGACATCGGCAGTGACAATGTTGCCGGCAGTGAACTGGGCGCGGCTGACGCGGCCACTGATAGGCGCGGTGACGCGGGTAAAGCTGAGGTTCAGGCGCGCCAGGTCGAGTTGCGCCTGGATCGCGTCGACGCCGGCGCGAGCTTCGGTGGCAGCGCTGCTACGCGATTCTGCAAGCTCGGCAGAAATGGCGTTGCTGTCGCGCAGGCGCTCGCCACGGCGGGCTTCGTTGGCGCTGCGAATGGCGGTGGCTTTGGCTTGTTGCAGTTGGGCTTCGAGGCGGCGGACTTCAGCCTGGAACGGGCGCGGGTCGATCTGGAACAGCATGTCGCCTTTTTTGACCTGGGCGCCTTCGGTGAAGGCGACCTGATCGATCTGGCCAGCGACCCGCGGGCGAACTTCGACCGTTTCCGGGGCTTCGAGGCGGCCGGTGAATTCGTCCCATTCGTTGATCGGTTGCTCGATCACCTTGGCCACAGTGACCTTCGGCGCGGCGGGAGCCTGCACGGCGTCTGGGGTTCGACCGCAAGCGCTGATCACCACCACTGCCAAGGCAGCGAGGGGAAAGCGCAAGGGTTTGAGAGATTGTTCCATGGAGAACTCCGCCAATGTATTAGTAGTGGGCGGAGTGTGAGTGTCTTGCGCGTGAGGCACGAATCGAACGGGACGAAGGTTAATATCACGCTGAATGATATGTGTAGATCATTCATCGATGGCGGGCATGATGGGGCTGCCCGGCAGCCCCGTTCGCGTGCATTCCCTCAGAACCGCCAGCGGGCATTCGCCACCAGGTTGCGTGGCTCACCATAAGAGCCGGAGCTGAACGTGCCCAGGCCGTCGTAGTACTTCTTGTCGAACAGGTTGTTCAGGTTCAGCCCCAAGCTCAGGTGTTCATCGAAGGCATAGTTGGCCAGCAGCCCGACCACGCCATAGTCACGCTGGTGCGCCTTGGTGCCCAGGTCTGAATTGACCGCGTAGATATCGCTTTGCCATGTCATGTTGCCGCCCACTGTCAGCTTGTTCCAGTCACCGGGCAGGCGATAGGTGGTGGCCAGCTTGAACAGGTTCATCGGCTGGTTGGTCTCGACGCGGTTGCCCTCCTTGTCGTGGGACTCGCGGTAGGTGTAGCCGCCAAATAGATTCCAGCCTGGCAGTACCTCGCCGGAAATTTCCGTCTCGATGCCGCGGGTGGTGGTGCCGGCAATGGCCCGGTAGATTTCCTGGGGGCCACTGTCATCCACCAATTGCGGCGTGTTCTTCTGTTTGACTTCGAACAGTGCGGCGCTGGCGTTCAAAGCGCCGTCGTAGAACTCGCCCTTGATGCCAAGCTCGTAGTTGTCGCCTTCGAGCGGGTCCAGCGAGGTATTGCTGGCGGTCTTGTAATAGGTCTGTGGCAGGAAAATCTGCGTCCAGCTGGCGTACACCGAATACGTGTCGTTCAGGTCCAGCACCACACCGGCGTAGGGCGTGACCACGCCGGACTTCTTCGTCCGGTCGCGGCCAGTGACCTCGCCGGTCAAATCATCGCTGCTGTCGTCCTTCTGGTTCCACCAGCTGACCCGGCTGCCGAGGATGATCGACAGCGGATCATACGGCTTGAGGCGCACGGCGGCGTAGACACCGGACTGGCTCAGGCGTGACAGGCTCTCTTCGGTCTTGGCCAGGTGCGGTTTGCCATGGGGGTTGCCATCCCACTCATAGATGTTGTCGACCGCAGGGAAGCCGCGTTCGTAGGTGGGGTAGTTGAGGTGGGTGTAGGCCAGGTTGCTGCCCAACACCAGCTCATGTTCGCGGCCACCCAGCTGGAAGGGGCCGGTGGCGTACAGGTCGAAATTGTCCTGGGTCTGGTAGCTGTCCAGGCGGTTGATATACATCGATACGCCGCTGCCGGTAAGCGGGTCGGGCGTACCGGCGCTGGCGGAGCCGGTGACGCCACGGCGGTACGCGTACTGGTGGCTGTATGCGGCCTTGGCGACCCAGTCGTTGGCCAGCTTGTGCTCCAGCATGCCGGTGAAGTTGTACTGGGTATTGTTCAGGTAGCTCCAGCGTGCGGCCGGGTTGAACGACCGCGAGAAGTTTGTTGCGCTGCCATCGCTGTTGAACAAAGGGATGTGCCCGAAGCTGACGCCGTCGGCATTGTTGTTCTGGTAGTCGAGGCTCAGGCGCAGCAGGGTGTCTTCGCTCAGGTCGATGTCCAGGGCGCCGTACATCACGCGCTTGTCGGTCTTGTACCAGTCAACGAACGAGTTGGCGGTTTCGTACACCCCGACCAGGCGGCCACGGATGTTGCCGGCTTCGGTGAGCGGCCCGGAGACATCGGCCTCGGTGCGGTAGCGGTCCCATGAACCGACTTCGCCAGCCACCGTCGCCTGTGCATCCTCCGTAGGCCGCTTGCGCACCAGGTTGAGCGTGGCTGACGGCGTGCCTGCGCCACTGAGCAGGCCGGTGGCACCTCGTACCACTTCGACTCGGTCATAAATTGCCATGTCGGCCAAGGTACTGGTGAATTGCTGCGACTCGTTGGCGATTTGCGCAGGGATACCGTCGTACTGGAAGTTCTGGATCTGGAAGCCGCGGGCGTAGAAGGTATAGCGTTCGCTGTCACGATGGTTGCTGGAAAGCCCCGGTGTGAACTTCACCACATCGTCGATCGAGGCCAGGTGGTGATCATTCATCACCTGGTGCGTGACCACGCTGACCGACTGCGGCGTTTCGCGCAGTGACAGGCCCAGCTTGGTTGCGGTACGGGTACGTCCGGTGGTGTAGGCACCGGTGTTCTCGGTGGTTTCGCCCAGGCCATCGCCCACCACACTGGTCGCGCCCAGCTGCACGGCATTGCCGGTTTCGGCTGGGTACAGCACATAGGCACCTTGCTCGGCAGGCGCAACGCCCAGGCCGGTGCCAGCCAGAAGAGTGGCGAAGCCCTGTTCGACACTGTAGGTGCCTTGCAGGCCGGCACTTTGCTTGCCAGCAGTGAGCTGGCTGTCGAACGACAGCACAATCCCGGCCGCGTTGGCGAAGCGGCCGAGCACCGTGCTCAGCGGGCCGCTGCTGATGGCGTAGGTCTTCTGCGCGTTGGCTGCCTGGGCCACGGCTGCACCGGGTAGCAGCGGCGGAAGCAGGGCGAGCGAGGCGCCGAGCAAGGCAAACGTGAGTGCTTGGCGGGGTGGTGAGATAAGGCGGCGCATACGGGCTTCCTGGGCGTAGGGTTTTCGGTGTATTGCCAGGGAGGCGAATGGGCGAGGGCAAATCGACAATGCCCTGTGCATTTTTTTCAGGCATTGCCTCTCAATGGCTCCACGCGTGTCCAGAAGCGGGTATGGCGCACCAGCTTTACCGGCAGCGAGCGGGCAACGGTAGCCAGGGTCAGGTCAAGATCGGTGAGCGAATAGGCGCCGGAAACCCGCAAGTGGCCGACGGCCGTGTCGCAGCCCAGGTAGCCGCTGCGGTACCGCTGTAATTCTTCGAGCAGGTGATCCAGGCGCCAATCGTCCACCACCAGTTGGCCTTCGGTCCAGGCCGCGTCGGTACTGGCCAGTGGCATGCGTTGCAGGATGCGGGTTTTGTCGAACAACAGGCCATGGCCACTGTCCAGGCGGGTTTGCTCGCCACCCGCGTTGATCGGGTTCACGACGACGGCATGCTGGTAAACGCATACGCGGGTCTGGTGGTCCTGTTGCCTGACGCTGAACCGGGTGCCCAGCGCCCTGATGTGGCCTTCGGCAGTGCTGACCATGAACGGGCGGTGATCGGCGGCAGTTTCGACAAAGATCTCCCCGGCACGCAGCCGTAGCTGGCGGGTGTCGTTGCTGAAGGCAATGTCCACCGCACTGCCGGTGTTGAGGATCAGGCGGCTGCCGTCACTCAGCGTCAACCTGCGCTGTTCGCCGATGGCGGTGCGCACATCGGCCAGCCACGCCGGCGCATCGCGATAACCGCGCCAGCCCAGGGCGCCAAGCCCCGCGCCCAGCAACAGCCCCTTGAGCAGCATGCGCCGCTGCAGCGCCGGGCCCTGCTGGCCAGCACGCTCCAGCACGTCATGGCCCAGTGCGCCTTGTGCTTGGTTCAGTTGAGCCTGCAACATGGCCACCCGTTGCCAGGCCCACTGGTGCTGCGGGTCGGCCGCATGCCAGGCCTGCCAGCGTTGCTGCAGGTCCGGGTCGGCAGGGGCCTCGCCCAGCCGGGCAAACCACTGCGCGGCGGCGCTCAGTGCCTGTCTTTGGGGCAGCGGGCTCACTGGGCGTGTTCCAGGGCAAACAGCAAGCAGTGCTCGGTGGCGCGGGCAATGTACTTGGTGACCGAACTGACTGATACGCCCATCTGGGCGGCGATGTCCTTGTAGCCCAGGCCACGCAACTGCGATAACAGAAACGCCTGCTTGACCTTCTTGCCCAGGCCTTCAAGCATCGCATCCAGTGCTTGCAGGGTTTCTACCAGCATCCAGCGTTCCTCGGGGGAAATCGCATACTGTTCGGGCTGTTCGGCCAACAGTTGCAGGTAGGCCTGCTCCAGTGCCCGGCGGCGGAAGCTGTCAATCATCACGCGCCTGGCCATGGTGACCAGAAAGTGGCGTGGCTCGCGCAGTTCACTGAGCAAAGGCTGGCTGCGGTCGGCCAGCAGTACACGCACGAACGTGTCCTGGGCCAGGTCGGCGGCCTGCTGCGAACACTGCAGGCGGCCACGCAGCCAGTTCACCAGCCAGCCATGGTGGTTGGCGTACAGGCCGGCCAGGCTGTGTCCGGTCGAGGGGAGGGAGTCAGGCATGGTGCTGTTGCGCGCTAATGAGAATTAGTCGCAATTTATTTCAATTACGCACATTCAGCAATGGCCCAGCTACAAAGGTGAGGGGGAAGAGACGCTGCCCGGAACAGGCAGGGGCGGTGATGTGTTGCGAAAAGGGGCGCAACGCGCCCCCGGCAATCTCAGCTCAATACGTTGAACCCGTGGGTGCCATCCCGCTCTAGCTGGGCAATCAGCCCGAACTCCCAGTCCAGGTACCCCTGCATGGCCTCCCGCGGGTTATCAGTGCCTTCATAGGGCCGGCGATAACGGTCGGTACGCGCCACCGCCAGGTGCGTTTCGCCACTTTCCAGCGGCTTGCCTGCCGCAATCCACCGCGCCGTGCCGCCCTCCAGTACGTACACCGGTGTCTGCGTAAGCGCCTGCAAGTCTACCGCCGCAAAGCGTGCCAGCAGGCTGCTGCCGCAGGTCAGTACATAGCGCTCGGCTACTGGCAGCTGTTCCAGCACCTGCGGCAACTGCGCGCGAATTGCCCAGTGGGCACCCGGAATGTGGCGTTTCACGTAGTTGGCACTGGTGGTGAAGTCCAGCAGCACGGTGCCTGGCGTTTGCAGCCAGTCGTCCAGCTGCTCGACCCCGATTTCGGAGACTGCAGGCAGTGGAGGTTGGGGGGGCTGCCAATCGCCGGTCTCGCTGAAATCTTGCGCCGACAGGCCATCGAGCACGGCGACCTGCCAGCCCATTTGCGCCAGCCATGAAGCACTCATGTTGGCCCGCACGCCGTCATCATCCACCAGCACGATGCGCGCCCCGCGCACGCTGGCGACGTGGTCGGTTTCCTGCACCAGTTGCCCGCCCGGTACACTGCGGCTGGCCGGCAGGTGGCCGTGGGCATATTCCTCGGGGGTGCGCACATCGAACAGGTAGGTGGTGCGCTGGGTATCGGCCTGCCAGGCGGCCAGGGCTTCGCGCTCCAGGCGCAGCACACCGGCACGGTCGGCCACATTGCGTGCGCGTTGGGCGGCGTTGGCGCGGGTGTTGTCGCTCACCTCGGCGAAGCGGCGCTCCTGGCCGTGCGCCAGCGCTTGCCCGGCCAGGGTCCAGCCGATGGTGCCGTTGCGCAGGGCAGCCACGGGGTTGGGGATGCCGGCGTTGACCAGCGACTGGGTGCCGATGATGCTGCGGGTGCGCCCTGCGCAGTTGACGATGACCTGGGTAGCGGGGCTTGGCGCCAGCTCGGCAACCCGCAGTACCAGCTCGGCACCCGGCACGCTGATGCCCCCCGGGATGCTCATGGTCTGGTATTCGTCGAAGCGGCGGGCGTCGAGCACCACCACATCGGCGTTGTCGTCCAGCAGCGCCTGCACCTGTTCGGCCGCCAGCGACGGGGTATGGCGCACGCTTTCAACCAGCTCGCCAAAGGCCTTGCTCGGCACGTTCACGTCACGGAACAGCTCACCACCGGCGGCGCGCCAGCCGGCCAGGCCGCCTTCGAGCAATGCGACATCGCTGTACCCTAACGCCAGCAGGCGTTCGGCGGCCTGATGTGCCAGGCCTTCACCGTCGTCATACACCGTAATGCGGGTGTCGCGCCGTGGCACGCGGGCGAAAATCTCCAGTTCCAGCTTGGACAAGGGGATGTTGGCAGTGAACAGGGGGTGTGCCTGGGCGAACGGGTCTTCCTCGCGCACATCGATCAGCGCCAGTTCTTCATGGGCCAGCAAGGCCTGGCGAATGTCTTGGTAGGAGCGGGTGGCAACGGTACTCATGGGGCAGGGTTCTCTTTGGACAGGTCCCAGATGTTGGGCAGAAGGCTGTTGGAATAGCCGGAAATGAACGGTTTTTCGCTGCCGTCGGGCGAGTACACCGCGCGGCTGACGGCACCGATGTTGGCGCCATAGACGTGGATGCTGATCGACACCCGGTCGTCGAACGCATTGCTGACCTGATGCACATCGCCGATGCGCGGCGAAACGGCCTCTACGTGACCGGGCTCGAGGCGCACGGGCGCGCCTGCTGGTAGTAGGGCGCCGTGTTCGCTGCGGGCAAAGCCTTGCGAGTATTCGGCGCCGCGCAGCATGCCGATCAAGCCCCACACCCGATGGTCGTGAATGGGTGTCTGCTGGCCTGGCCCCCAGACGAAGCTGACGATGGAAAAGCGCTGGCGCGAATCGCAGTGCAGCAAATATTGCTGGTAACGGGCCGGGTCTGGCTGCGCCAGTGCCTCGGGCAACCAGTCGTCATGGGCGACCAGGCTGCGCAGCAGGCCTTGGCCGTGGTCGAGGAGGGTGGCTTCGTCGGTTTCTTGGTCCACCAGTTGCGCAAGCGCGTCAATGAAAGTGCGCAGGCGCTCAAGGCGCAGGGGTTGGCTCATGATTCAGGCTCGGCTGACGGTTTGGGCTAACCCTAGCAAATGCGCTGAATATTCTCAAAAGTAAAAATATGAATAAGCTAATATGCAAAAAACGCATTTACAGAGTGGCTGATCTGTTTTGAAATGTGCGCAATGGGCAAAGCATTAGGTTATGCCCAAAACGAATTTCACGGCACTGCGCTTAATCGATAACTTATAAGCATTGCGTTATTTATATTCAAAGTGAATATGAAAGCCCCATGCCCCCACGAGACCGCACGCGCGGATCGGCCTGATGTACCCCGACGGTACCTGGAGACGAACGTGCGATATCTAAAACAATTGGCCGCCTGTGTGCTGGCCAGCTCCCTCAGCCTGACCGCTGCCGCGCAAACCCTGGTGGTCGGTGACCAGAGCTTCAATGCCCGGGCGGTGATGGAAGCGGCCGGCGTGCTCGACGACCTGCCGTATACCCTGGAGTGGAAGCAGTTTACGGCCGGCTCGCCGGTAGCCGAGGCGCTGAACGTGGGCAGCCTGGACATCGGCCTGTTGGGCGATGCGCCACCGTTGTTCCTGGGCGCCTTGGGCGCGCCGATCAAGGTGATTGCGGTAAGCCGGCAGAACCTGGATGGCGTGGCGATTCTGGCGCGCAAGGACTCGAACATTCGCAGCCTCGAAGACCTGCGCGGCAAACGTGCGGCGATCTGGAAGGGCTCCTGGAGCCAGCAGTTGCTGTTCAGCGCGCTGGACAAGGCCGCCGTGCCGCGTGATGCCCTGGAGCTGCGCTACCTCAGCGCGCTGGACGCCTCCCATGCCCTGGATGGCGGTTCAGTGGATGTGATCGCGACCTGGGAGCCCTATGTCACCCAGCAGGAGCGCCAAGGGGCGCGCGTGCTGGCCACGGCCGAAGGGTTGATACCGGCGCAGAGTTTCGTGGTGGCCAATGCCAAGGCGGTGGAGGCCAAGCGGGCGCAGATCAGTGATTTTCTGCAGCGTCTGAAAAAGGCCCGTGACTGGACCCTGAGCGACCCGGCCCATACCGAGGCTTATGCCGATGCCTGGGCAAAACGCACCCGTGCCGATCGCGACATTGCGCGCGCCTGGTTTGCCCGCGCACGTACCGATGTGGCACCGCTGAACCCGCAGGTGATCGTGGATGCGCAGAAGACCGTAGACTTTTTTGCCGGGCTGGGGCTGATCAAGAACTACCCGGCGTCGAGCCTGTTCGATACCTCGTTCGCGGCTACGTTCGACCACTGAGTTTTCCTGCCGTGGCCCAATCGCCCGCAAGCCAGCGGCTACAGGATCACCACAGCCGTGGGTTCAGTGGAAAACCTGTGGGAGCTGGCTTGCCGGCGATTGGGCCGGTACAGGCAACAACTGTTATGAGGAGCTGTACATGACCACCCGCAAAATCAAGCTTGGTGCCCTGACCATGGGCTGCGGCGGCCCAGGCCGGCACAACCTGTGGCTCGACCCGGAGCTGCCCGCCGATGCCAGCGTCAACATCGACTGGTACATCGACATCGCCCGCCAGGCTGAAGCGGCGCTGTTCGACCTCATCTTCATCGTCGACAGCCAGTACATCACCCCCGGCTCACCGTCGCATTATCTCAACCGCCTGGAGCCGTTGACCCTACTCTCGGCGCTGGCAGTGACTACCCGTAACATCGGCCTGGTCGGCACCCTGACCACGTCCTACAACGAACCCTTCAACGTCGCCCGCCGCATGGCCTCGCTGGACCTGATCAGCAAGGGCCGCGCTGGCTGGAACGTGGTCACCAGCGGTGACGCCGGTACCGCCGGCAACTATGGCCGTGACGAGCACTACGACTATGACACCCGTTATGCCCGTGCCCAGGAGCACGTGGCGGTGGTTCAGGGCCTATGGCAGTCCTATGAAGACGGGGCGTTCCCGCGCAACCGCGCTACCGGTCAATTCCTCGATCCGGGCCGGATGCATGCCCTTCACCACAAGGGCGAACACTTCTCGGTCGTAGGGCCATTGAATATTCAGCGTTCCCCCCAGGGCCAGCCGGTCATTTTCCAGGCCGGCGATTCGCAGCAAGGGCGCGAGCTTGGGGCCGCCACGGCAGATGTCATCTTCACCCATGCTGCCAGTATCGAGCAGGGCCAGGCGTTCTACCGCGATGTGAAAGGCCGCGCTGCGCGGCTGGGGCGTGACCCGGAGCAACTGCTGGTATTGCCCGGTGCCGAGATCTATGTGGGTGACACCGACGAACACGCCCGCGAGATCGAACGCCACTACCACCAGCAGGACCATAGCTTCGAGCTGGCGCTCAAAGAGTTCGGGCGCAACTTCGGCTGGCACGACTTCAGCCAGTACGACCTCGATGCACCGTTCCCCCAGGATAGCCTGGAGCATGCGCGCAGCAGCTTTTTCACCAATGCCAAGCGCATCGCCGACCAGGCCCGGGAGCAGGGGTTCAGCCTGCGCCAGGCGGTGGAGTTCGGGCGTAAGCTGCGCCCAGGTGCCTTCGTTGGCTCGGCCGAAACGGTCGCGGCAAAAATGACCGAGTGGTTCGAGGCGCGGGCGCTGGATGGCTTCAACATCTACATCGGCCACCCCGGGCAGTTTCGCCGGTTTACCCAGGAGGTGGTGCCGCTGCTGCAGGAGCGCGGGGTGTACCGCACGGCTTACGAGGGCAGCACACTGCGCGAGAGCCTGGGCCTGGCCATTCAGTGAATGCTCGAGGCCAGTTCGAAGATCGGCATGTACATCAGGATCACGATCAGGCCGATCAGCAGGCCGATGAACGTCATCAGCAGCGGTTCGAACAGTTTCACGAACCATTCCACCCAGCGGCCGATTTCCTGGTCATGGAAGTCGGCGCAGCGTTCCAGCATTTCCCCCAGGTTGCCGGACTGCTCCCCGGCCCGCAGCAGGCGCAGCGACACCGGGGTAACCAGGTGGCCGGCTTCCAGCGCATCGGACAGTGGCAGCCCTTCGCCCACCCGCTGGCTGGCCTGGCCCAGGCCCTGGGCTGCTGCGCTACCGAGCAGGCCGCGGGCCATGCCCATGGCGGTCAGGATGGGAATGCCGCCTTGCAGCAGGATGCCCAACGAGCGGTAGAAGCGCGCCAGCTCGTACATCATCAAGCGTTGATGCAGCGCCGGCAGGCGGCGCAACTGGCAGGAGGCCCAGCGCCGTACCCGTGGGTGGCGGCGCAGCAGCCACAGTGCCGTGATCCCACTGAGCGTGCCCAGCGCCAGCGGCAGTTGCTGGGCGTGCAGGAACAGCCCGATCTGCATCAATACCCGTGACAGCCAGGGCAATTCGGTGCCCATGCCCTCGAACACCTGGCTGAAACGCGGCACCACATAGCCGAGCAGGAACAGCACCACGCCGCCCCCCACCAGCAACAGCAGCAACGGATAGACCGAGGCCCCCACCAGCTTTTGCCGAACCAGGTCCAGGCGCTGGCGGTAGCTGATGTAGCGCGTGAGGGCATCGCCCAGCGCCCCGGTGCGTTCGCTGGACTGCACCAGCGCCACATACAGCGGCGGAAATATCCGCGGCTGCTGGCCCAGGGCCTGGGACAGCGATCGGCCTTCGTACAACTGGCGTACCAGCTCGGCCAGCACCTTGCGGGTGGTGGCTGCAGGCGCCTTTTCCGCCAGGCTCTCCAGTGCGTCGATCAGCGGCAGCCCGGCATTTAGCAGGGTTGACAATTCCTGGCTGAACAGCACCAGGTCAAAGGCCGCTTGGCGTCGCCAGGCCATGCCGCGCAGGGCACCGCCGTTGCTGCGCAGGCTGAGCACACGCAGGCCCTGATCCGCGGCCTGGCGGCGGGCCTGGTCTGCGTCCTCGGCGTCGATCTGCAACTGCACCACGCCCTGTCTGCCCAGGGCCTTGAGGCTATAGCGCATGGCCACTCTCCTTACTGCCAGCTGGTGATTTCGGCGTTTTCCCCGTCACCCCCGGGCTGGCCGTCCTTGCCCATCGACAACAGGTCGTATTCACCGCCGTTTTCGCCAGGTTGCCGGTAGATGTATGGGCGGCCCCAGGGGTCCTGCGGCACGGCCTTCTGCAGGTACGGGCCGGTCCAGCGCGCTTCACCATTGGGGGCGATGACCAGGGCCTGCAGGCCTTGCTCACTGTTGGGGTAGTGGCCGACTTCCAGGCGATACAAATCCAGCGCCTTGCTCAGCCCTTCAATCTGCGCCCGCGCCACTTTGGCTTCGGAGCGACCGAGCTGGCTGAAGTACTTGGGCGCGACGATGCCGGCCAGCAGGCCGAGCACCACCAGCACCACCAGGAGTTCGAGCAGGGTGAAGCCACGTTGCGGTTTGGTTCTGCGCTGCATGGTGAAGCCCTCCACTGCATGGGGACACAGGTTGACAGGCACCATGCAACAGCCGTGCACGTCTGCCTCGGGGCCTTGCGCCATGCGGTGCCGGAAGCGGCACAGTGCTTGCGTCGTGGTCATCGACCTCGGGTTTCCGGGGCATTTCCCCCACTTCGGGGGCCACGACGAAGAGGCGACCGTCATGCGTGGACTCATCCTCGGTTTGATATGGCTGGCGGCAGGTGTCGCCCAGGCTGATGTGTACATCTCCATCGATGCCAAGGGCGGCTACGTACTGACCAACGTCCATCGGCCTGGGCGCCATTATGAAAAGGTGATCAACGAGCCGTTGGCACAGGCCGGCCCGGCCAATGCGCAGATGATCACCGGCCGACCCTACGCTGAACTGGTCGCTGCCGCCGCGCGGGCCCACAACGTCCCTCCAGCGCTGTTGCATGCGCTGATCAAGGCCGAATCTGGCTACAACCCCAAGGCCCGGTCGTCTGCGGGCGCGGTAGGGCTGATGCAGTTGATGCCGGATACAGCACGTGAAATGGGTGTGGAAGATCGCCTGGACCCCGAAGACAACGTGCAGGGCGGGGCACGCTACCTCAAGCAGATGCTTACCTTGTTTGACAACGACATCACCCTGGCTGTGGCGGCTTACAACGCCGGCCCGGATGCCGTAATGCGGCGCGGCGCCGTGCCGCCGTTTGCCGAGACCCGGCGTTATGTACCCACCGTGCTGCGCGAATATCGCAAGTTACAGGGATTGGAGTAATACCCTTCGGCGGATGCCATCAATTTAGCACTACGGCCTCCCCAGGTCTGGGCTATAACCTTCTGAAGGTGCCCAGCTGTGGAGCCCACCATGGACATCGCCCCTCGTTCCGACGCCATAGAAGTGCCTGCCGGTAACGAACTGGCAGCCCCACGCAAGCCATTCAACCTGCTGCGCTGGTATGCCTGGGTCAGCCTGGCCATCATCGTTTCGGTGGCTGCCGGACTTGGGTTGATATCCAGCCGTTTCATCATTGATGAAAGCGTTGAGCGCGATGCCTTGCTCACGGCACAATTCATTACCTCTATCGCCGACGCCGAAGTGCGCCATGTGTCGATCCCCAACGTGCGCACCATGGGCGAGTTGCTGGACCCGCGCACCGACCCTGGCAACCTGCCGGACGTCGACCCGGATGCCCGGCGCAAGGCTCGCGGCGAGTTCCTCGACCACATCGCCCACCTGCCAGACATGCTGCTGGCCAACATCTATGCCCCGGACCTTACGGTGATCTGGTCCACCAACCCGGCGCTGATTGGCAAGCTGATTGATACTGACGACGACCTGGCGAGGGCGTTCGAGTACAAGATGCGGGTCTCGGCCAGCTACCACAACTTCGAACAGGCCCGTGCCGAGCAGAAATTCGTCACCCCGCCCGAGCAGCTGTTCATCGAAAACTACATTCCGCTGTTCGCTGCCGATGGCGAGCACGTCACGGCAATGGTCGAAATCTACAAAGAGCCCCATGACCTGATTGTGCGCATCGAGCATGGCCTGATACTGATCTGGCTGGCGATCACCGTCGGCGCCGCGCTGGTCTACGTCGGCCTGTACGGCATCATGCACCGCGCTGCACGGCTGCTGGCGGTGCAGCAGAAGCGGCTGATCAACAACGAAACCTATGTCGCGTTGGGGGAGGTGTCCTCGGCGGTGGCCCACAGCCTGCGCAACCCGCTGGCCAGTATCCGCTCCAGTGCCGAGTTGGCCCAAGCGTTCGACGAAGGCCCGGCGCAGCGCAATATCAACGACATCATCAGCCAGGTTGACCGGATGTCGCAGTGGATCCGCCAGATGCTGCAGTCGCTGCGTCCGCTGAACGATGAGGCGGTTGCGGTGGACTTGGCGCTGGCCTTGCAGGACAGCCTTCAAACCTACGCCGTGCCGCTGGCGCGTGGCGGGGTAAGCCTGGACCTGCAGCCGTTACCGGCGGTACAGGTATTGGGGCATCCGGCTTTACTGCGGCAGATATTCAGCAGTTTGATCGCCAATGCCCTCGAATCGATGGATCAGGGCGGACGTTTGCGTATCGAGGTGGTACGCCATGACCGGCGTGGCCTGACCTTGCGCCTGTCTGACAATGGCAGGGGCATGAACGAAGTGCAGCAGCGCATGGCCTTCAGGCCATTTTTTACCACCAAGCAAGGTGGGCTGGGGGTGGGCCTGGTGCTGGTGAAACGTATCATGGAGCGCTTCGGCGGCACCGTCAGGCTCAGCAGCAGTGAGGGCCATGGCACCCGGGTGTCGTTGAATTTCCGGTTGGTCAGAAATTAATGTTTTGCGCTAAGAATAGTTTCTAACACGTTGATATATATGAGATCAGTGGTTCCTGGGTACTTATTACCCAACTGTGGGGCCTTTTCTTGAAGTCGCATTTAACTATGCACCTTAAAGCATTGAAAACTATAGCTTTACGGTCCTCTGGGTTTGGCTGGCCAACTTCTTGCTTGGTGATGTGCGGAGCGCTACACACGACAAATGGCAGCCAGGGCTGCCCAGGTGGGGTGCTATCAACTGGCTGCTGCTGTTGGCCTTGATGCATTTCTGAACGGACGCACTGTGCGGGAACCACGCCATGCAGATGCTGGAAAACGATGTTCGCGACAAGGCCAGTGCGAGTGCCAGCGGTCTGGCCGTGCCCTTGCGTGAGTTCAACCTGCTGCGCTGGTTTTCAGTCATCAGCCTGTTGATCATCACTGCGGTGGCGGGCGGGCTGGGTTATGTGTCCACGCGCTTCGTGGTCCGCGATAGCGTGCAGCGTGATGCGATGCTGACCGCGCAGTTCATCCAGGCCATGGCCCAGGCCGAGGTCCGCCATTCGCAGTTGCCACCGGGCACCACCATGGGCGAACTGCTCGACCCGCGCCTGGACCAGCAGCACCTGCAGTTTGCCCCGGCGCTGGCCGAATCGACCCGGGTCGAATTTCTTGACCATGTCGAGCACCTGCCTGATATTTTGCTGGCCAATGTCTATGCCCGCGACCGCACCATCGTCTGGTCCACCAACGTCGAGCTTATCGGCAAGCGGATAGAGGCTGATGGCGATCTGGACCGTGCTTTCCATTCGCGCAGGGCGGTGTCGGCCAGCTATCACAAGGCTGAAGATGACCGCGAGGAGCAGAAGTTCCTGCGTGAACCGCGCTACCTGTTCATCGAGAACTACATCCCCCTGTTCGACAGCCAAGGTGAACAGGTGCTGGCCATGGTGGAGATCTACAAGGAGCCACAGGACCTGATACGGCGCATCCAGCGCGGCTATGTACTGATCTGGGCTTCGACCCTGGTGGGTGGAGCGCTGATCTACTTCGGGCTGTTCTGGATCGTACGCCGGGCGGCGCAGATGCTGCATCTGCAACAGGACCGGCTGGTGGCCAGCGAAACCTACGTGGCGCTGGGCGAGATGTCGTCTGCTGTGGCGCACAGCCTGCGCAACCCGTTGGCCAACATCCGCTCCAGCGCCGAACTGGCGCAGGAAATCGCCAACCCAGCGGCGCAGAAAAACATCACCGACATCATCAGCCAGGTCGACCGCATGTCGCGCTGGGTGCGCGACTTGCTGGTGTCGTTGCGCCCGGTCAGTGACGAGGCAGAGGCTGTGGACCTGGTGGCCGCCATCGAGGACACCCACCTGGCGTTCGTCCAGCAGATCGAGCGCAATGGTGTGCGCTTCCATTTCGAAGGGCCTGATCAGCAGTGGGTGGCCAGCCAGCCGCTGCAGCTCACGCAGATTCTCAACAGCCTGTTCTCCAATGCCCTGGAGGCCATGCCGGCGGGCGGCATGCTGACTGCCCAGGTCAACGTACAGGATGGCCAGCGTGCCGAGTTCGTGCTTACCGACACTGGCAAGGGCATGAGCCAACAGCAGGAGCGGATGGTGTTCAAGCCGTTCTTCACGACCAAGCAGGGTGGCCTCGGTGTAGGGCTGGCCCTGGTCAAGCGCATCATGGAACGGTTTGGCGGCTCGGTCAGCCTGAGCAGCCGCCAAGAGGAAGGAACCCGCGTCAGCCTTACATTCAATATCGCAGCGGGAGGGGAACATGGAGCACAGCATCCTGGTCGTCGAGGATGATGAAATCCTCGCTGACAACATTCGCACCTACCTCAGCCTCAAGGGCTTTGAAGTCACCGTGTGCCACAGCGCCGAGCTTGCGCTGGAGCAGATCAAGCGGGCTCAGCCCGACGCGGTGCTAACTGACAACTCGCTACCGGGCATGAGCGGCCACGACTTGCTGCGCAGCTTGGTGGCGCAGGTACCTGGCCTGAAAGTGATCATGATGACCGGCTACGGCAATGTCGAAGACGCCGTGCAGGCGATGAAGGAGGGTGCCTTCCATTACCTGACCAAGCCCGTGGTGCTCGCCGAGCTCAAATTGACCCTGGACAAGGCATTGGCGGCCGAACGCATGGAGCGCACGCTGTCGTTTTACCAGGAACGCGAGGCGCAGAAATCCGGGTTGCAGGCGTTGATCGGCGATTCGCCGGTAATGCTCACCCTCAAGCACACGTTGCAACAGGTGCTGGATGCCGAGCGGCGCATGGCCTGCGACGACCTGCCACCGGTGCTGGTCGAAGGCGAGACCGGCACCGGCAAGGAGCTGGTGGCGCGGGCCCTGCATTTTGACGGCTCTCGCAGCAAGGGGCCGTTCATCGAGTTCAACTGCGCCTCGATCCCTGCCAACTTGCTTGAGGCCGAGCTGTTCGGTCACGAGAAGGGCGCGTTCACTGATGCCAAGGAGCGGCGGCTGGGCCTGGTGGAGGCCGCAGACGGTGGCACGTTGTTCCTCGACGAGATTGGCGAGATGGACCTGGTGTTGCAGGCCAAGTTGCTCAAGCTGCTGGAAGATCGCAGTATCCGCCGGATTGGTGCGGTGAAGGAGCGCAAGGTTGACCTGCGGGTCATCAGCGCCACCAACTGCAACCTGGAGCAGATGGTGCAGCAGGGCAAGTTCCGCCGCGACTTGTTTTTCCGCCTGCGCATCATCGCCCTGAAGGTACCGCGCCTGTATGCCCGTGGTCAGGACATCCTGTTGCTGGCAAGGTATTTCCTGGCCCACCATGGCCGGCGTTATGGCAAGCCGAACCTGCGCTTTTCCGCCGAAGCCGAGAGCCTGATGCTGGGCTATAGCTGGCCCGGCAACGTCCGCGAGCTGCGCAATATGCTTGAGCAGACCGTGTTGCTGGCGCCGAATGAGGTGATACAGGCGCACCAGTTGAACCTGTGCATGACCTTGATTGACGAGCCATTGGTGCCGCAGCCGGCACCTGCGATGTTCGAAATGCCGCGGCACGAGCCGGAGCCAGGCACCAGCCTGCCGGACATGGAGCGCGACCTCGTGTGCAAGACGCTGGACCGTACGGACTGGAACGTGACCAAGTTAGCGCGGATGCTCGGGTTGTCACGGGACATGCTGCGTTACCGGATCGAGAAGCTGGGGCTGACACGCCCTGATAAACGCCAGTGGTAACAAACAGTCAATCTTACTCAACCGGGCGGGTGAACCCGCTCCCACAGGGAATACATAACCTGCAATGTCGAGCGGTGGCCCATTGAGTAGCGTACTCAGGGGGTACCTGTACGGGTGCCACTATTTCCCTGAGGACCGGTACCGTCCGAACCGCTGCCATCCATCCCCGGCAGATCGCGGTTGTCATTTTGCTTGGCCGGCGGGCTTTCTGGGTCGTTACCTTGAATGCGCGTGTCAGTATCCCGCGGCATGGGCTTTTCGATCGGGTTGAGGGTGCTATCCACGCCCGGCCGGGGTGCCGGGTTGTGCGGATCGTCAGGGTAGGTCGGGCCGGTGCCGACGGCGAAGGCCAGTGGCGAGGCGAGCAGGGCAATCAGCAGAATGCTTGAGCGGGGCATGACAGGCTCCTTGGCTTAGGGTAGGTCTGATATTTCCTTCGGCCCTACCCTGAGCAGCAAGGTGCCATTATCCCGATAAACGGTTACACCACCTGCGCCAACAACATGATGAAGATGATGCCAACCACCGAGAGGATGGTTTCCATCATGCTCCAGGTCTTGAAGGTTTCCGCTACAGTCATGTTGAAATACTGCTTCACCAGCCAGAAGCCGGCGTCGTTCACATGTGACAGGATCAACGAGCCCGCACCGGTGGCCAGCACCAGCAACTCACGGTTCACTCCCGGTACCAGGTCGATTACCGGTGCCACGATGCCCGCACCGGTAATGGTGGCGACCGTGGCGGAGCCAGTAGCGATGCGGATTACCGCTGCCACCAGCCAGGCCAGCATGACGGGCGAAATCTCCGCCTGCACGGCCATTTGCCCGATCACGTTGCCGACACCGGTGTCCACCAGCATCTGCTTGAAGCCGCCGCCTGCACCCACGATCAGCACGATGGCCGCCGTGGGGGCCAGGCTCTGGTCGAGCATTTTCATGATCTGCTGGCGGTTGAAGCCGCGGGCAGAACCAAACGTGTAAAAGGCCAGCAGCAGGGCCGCGAGCAGGGCAGTGATGGGGTGGCCGATCAGGTCCATCCACTGGCGCACGATATGCTCGGCCGGCAACACCACGTCGGCGAAGGTCTTCAGCAGCATCAGCGCGACCGGCAGCAGCACCGTGATCAGGGTGATGCTGAAGCTTGGCAGGTTGCCCTGGTCGGACTCCTTGGCAATTTGGTCCATCAGTTCCTGGGACGGGTTGCCCGGGATGTAGCGGGAGATGAAGTTGCCGAACAGCGGACCGGCGATGATCGCGGTGGGCAGTGCGACGATCAGGCCGTAGAAGATGGTCTTGCCGATATCGGCGTGGAAAATGCCAATCGCCAGCAATGGGCCTGGGTGTGGCGGCACCAGGCCGTGCACCACCGAGAGGCCGGCCAGCAGCGGGATGCCGATTTTCACCAGCGACACCCCGGAGCGCCGGGCAACGATGAACACCAGCGGAATCAGCAGCACAAAGCCGATTTCAAAGAACAGCGGTATGCCCACCAGG
Organism: Pseudomonas sp. PvP089; assembly: GCF_017875165.1. Taxonomy (NCBI): domain Bacteria; kingdom Pseudomonadati; phylum Pseudomonadota; class Gammaproteobacteria; order Pseudomonadales; family Pseudomonadaceae; genus Pseudomonas; species Pseudomonas sp. PvP089. The sequence continues at coordinate 3,634,399 of NZ_JAGGME010000001.1, read as the reverse complement.
AAGGCGGCGAACATCATCGCCCAATGCACGTTCTTCTTGCCGAAGGCGCGGATCAGGGTTTGCGCGATCTGGTCGGCCCCCCCAGAGTCGGCCATCAGCTTGCCCAGCATGGTGCCCAAGGCGAGCACGATGCCGACGAAGCCAAGCACACCGCCAAAACCATCCTGGAACGACTTCATGACCTTGGCCACCGGCATGCCGGAGGTCAGGCCAAGGAAGCCGGCCGCGAGGGTGAGGGCAACGAAGGGGTGCACTTTGAAGTGGGTGATCAGCAGGATCAGCCCGACGATGGTAACCAGCGCGTCGAGCAGCAGAAAGGTGTCAGTAGCCAGTCCGAACATGGTTTGAAGGCCTCGATCTTATCGTTGTTTTTGGCGTAGCGTCTTGGAACTATTCCCGCACCTGCGGGTCGAGGTAGCGCTGTCTTTGGTGAGCCGGGAAAACCGCGGGGTCAGGCGGTTTGCGCCAGGCCCTGCTCACCGGCGCGCTTTAGCCAGCGGTCTACCGCTTCGGCGAGCGCATCGATGGGCTGGGTGGCGTCCAGTGCCAGTGTGAGCGGCTCGCCATGTGGCGATTCGAGGGCAGCAAACTGGCTGTCGATGAGGCTGGCCGGCATGAAGTGCCCAGGGCGCGCCAGCACGCGTTTTTCGGCCTCGGCGGGCGACAGTTCGAGAAATACGAACACCAGCCCTGGCATGGCATCGCGCAGGGTATCGCGGTAGCGGCGCTTGAGCGCCGAGCAGGTCAGTATCGGGCGTTCCCCGGCCTGGGTGGTGGCCTGCAACTCCTGGCCTAGGCGCACCAGCCAGCCGGCACGGTCGCTGTCGTCCAGCGGGATGCCAGCGCTCATCTTGCGGATGTTTTCGGCAGGGTGAAAAGCGTCGCCTTCAATCAGGCGGCCGCCGCTTCTGGCAGCAATGGCAGCGCCGATGCAGCTTTTGCCGCAACCGGCCACGCCCATCACCACGATGGCGGACAGGGGAGAATTCATCAGTACCTCCTGCGGGGTGAGATAGCGCTGTCTCGTCGCCGACGAACAGCCACCTCCCCGGTGTTATTGGTCTTGTCCTTACGCAGTATGGACGCCTGGTAGCGAGCGCGCGGTGGCTGCCGCCAAAGATTACATTGCCTGCGTCCTGAGACAGCGCTACCTTAGTGGCCGTTCCCTCTCCTTGCAAGTAGTAAAATTACAACATCCATGACCCGCACCGGCTCCCGTACTACAGGTCGTCCAACCCTGGCAGAAGTTGCCAGGCTTTCCGGGGTTTCCCCCATCACCGCTTCGCGCGCCTTGCGCGGGGTCAGCACGGTTGCGCCAGAGCTGGTCGAGAAGGTCGTCGCTGCAGCGGCGAGCCTGGGCTATGTGGCCAACCCGGCAGCCCGCGCCTTGGCCTCGGCTCGCAGCCAGTCGGTGGTGGTGTTGATCCCGTCGCTGTCCAACCAGCTGTTCATCGACACCCTGGAAGCCATTCACGAGGTCATGCGCCCGCGTGGGCTCGAGGTGCTGATCGGCAACTATCACTACGACCTTGCCGAAGAAGAAAACCTGATCCGTAATTACCTGGCCTACCAGCCCTGCGGCATGCTGTTGACCGGTTTCGAGCGCAGCGACGCGGCGCGGCAGATGTTGACCGCCAGCGGTGTGCCGTGTGTGCACATGATGGAACTCAATGGCGAGCCAGGGGCATTGTCGGTCGGTTTTTCGCAGCAGCAGGCCGGGCGCGCCGCGGCCCGGCACTTGATCGAGCGCGGGCGCAAACGCCTGGCGTTCATTGCCGCGCAGCTCGACCCACGGGTGATGCAGCGGGCCGAAGGTTTCCGCCAGGCGTTGGCTGAGGCCGGTTTGCAGGCGGCCGAGCTGGAGGTACTGGCGCCGCAGCCTTCATCCATTGCCCTGGGCAGTGTGCTGTTCAGCCAGTTGCTGCAGCAGGCGCCAGATGTCGACGGTATCTTCTTCTGCAACGACGACCTGGCGCAGGGGGCGGTGCTGCAGGCATTGCGCCAAGGGGTGGAAGTGCCCCGCCAGGTGGCGATGGTGGGGTTCAACGACTTGCCGGCGTCGGCCCACATGGTGCCGCGCCTGACCTCGATTCGCACGCCCCGGGCAGCCGTTGGGCGTGGCGCGGCGCAGGCGCTGCTGGCATTGCTCGATGGCAAGCGGGTGGCGGATACGCAGCAGGATCTGGGCTTTGAGCTGATGGTGCGCGAGAGTTCGTAGCGGGAGCCCGTAGCTGTGCAGGCGTTCTGTCCTGTTAATGTAGTAATCCTAAAGTGATAGCACTGTGCTTGCACGGCGCCAACGGCGATCTATGCTCAGGACACCGCGCATAAAGGAGCCCGGCGTCATGTTCGATTTCCATCGCAACTGCGGCCGGAAAGCACATGACGCTCTAGAACAGTGCTTTCAAGGTTGGCCGCTCAAAGGAATATCCCACTAGGTATCCCAAAGCTGAGAGGTCAACGCCATGTCTGCCGCCCGCAATACAACCCCCGAAACCAGCCTCATCATGACCCGCGCCGAGTACAAAGCCCGGCTGCAGGAAGCCTTCGCGCCTGTTCGAGTCACTGACTATCTGCTCGACGCATGGATGGAACGCGGCTTCGCCCCTTGTGCTATCGCGTTGGGTGGCCTTCGTTCCAATGGCAAGGCCTGCCGTGCCGTCTGGTTGCGGGCAGATGTAGAAGCATTCCTGAACGGTCTAGCCTCGCAACCGCGCCTTGCAGCGCGGCTCACTGAGCGAGAAAGCACCGTGCAGCTGCGTGATCGACGGGCAAAGAAAACCCCGGCATGGATTCGAGCCAGCCAGGGTTAAGGGGAATTACCGTGATGAACAGTATATCAGGAACATCCAGCGCCAGCCTGCGCGCCGTGAACGCCGACATCGAACTGCTATCCCAAGGCGTTGACTTGAGGCTGGTGGCGAAACAGAGCGCGGGCGTTGCCAGCGTCCTGGTTGAGCAAACGCCCAGCAAGTCAATAACCAGCACAGCTGTGCTGCCAGAACCCACTGTGCCACCCGCCGCGTCGGTACATCAGGGAACCCCTGTACCGCCCTCGCTGGCCAGCCTGCTTAACGTTCAGTTCGGCGGCAACACCGCCACTGCAGCGCGCCAAGTGGAAGCACAGACGGCCAGCACACCGCCGCCAGCCGATGGCATCATCCTGAGCGGCGCAACCCTCCGGCAGGCAACGATCGGAGAACAGGCCCTGCTGGATTCCATGGCGCAGGCTGCAAGCGACTTCAACGGCTTAGACCCCCGCACCATGGAAGTGGAAGCGAAGCGAAATGGTATCTCTCCAGATTCTTGGCCACTACTCGAAGAGGTGTCCCGGCAGTTTGTAATGCTGACTGCCGGCAAGGCCTTCTGTGCCTATGAACGTGACACTGGTATCGAGCACAGCGAAGCGGGCTTCTCCCAGTTGGTAAGGAAGCGGCTGGGGCATCTGACGGTCGTTGATGATGAAGGAAAGGAGCAGCAAGGCCAGCTGGGCAAGGTGTGGTGGTATGGCGATTTCCACCACAAAAGAGTAGTTACCAGCGTTGTGATGGAGCCGACTGAGCTATCGGCTGTCGACGACGCGGAGCGCAGCCCGAACAAGCTCAACCGTTGGCACGCCTTGAAGGCCACAATGGCCACCCCTACTCAATCGGCCGCCCTGGAAGACATTCAGATCCTGCTCGACCACCTGATGTATCTCAGCGATGGCGACCAAGTAGGTGTGCTGTACTTCCTCAACTGGCTGGCGCAGCTGTACCAGACGCCGGGCATCAAAATTCCGTCAGCCGTCCTGATGTACAGCGAGTTCGGCGGGGTGGGTAAATCTATGTTGTACACCCTCCTGTCGCGGGTGTTCGGATCGCCTATGGTCGCCTGCTGCAAAGGTCGCGACTTGCAAAAAGGCTTTGACGACGTGGTGGAGCACAAGCGCTTGGTGTTCGTGAACGAAATGGCTAGGTCTGACAAGGCCGACAATTACGAGAACTTCAAAAGCAACGTATCCGAGCCAGAAGCGGCGTTCGAGGGCAAGGGCCGAGCAGCCCGGCATATCAGGAACATTACCCACTTCATCGTCACCACGAACCACAAAGACGCGCTGCCATTGATGAAGGGCGACCGCCGAATATGTGTGCTGATGTGCACTGCGGCGCGCAAGCCGGACGCCTACTACCAGAAGCTGATCCCCTGGATGGAGAACGAAGGGCCGGCCCTGCTAGCGGGTGTGCTGGTGCAATGGCAGTTCCCGGCTGGCTGGGACCCGTACGCGCCTGTGCCGCAAACAAAGGCGGCCAGGACACTGCAAGACGTGGCTCAGGGTGAACTGAAAACATTGGTTTCGGCAATGGTCGAGGCACACGAAGCGCCATTCGACAAAGACTTGATCAAGGTCGTCGACGCTTGCCGGATGCTGAACGCCACTCACAAAGACGTGCTCGCACGCCCGGCGAATCTGACCACCCTAGGCTCCGTGCTCAAGGATCTTGTAGGTGAGCCCATATCGTTGAGGGTGGGGACAGCACCTCCAGCCTATTTCTATTGCTTGCGCAACGCCGAGCAGTGGAAGGCTGCTAGCCCAGCACAGCGGCATGACCACTGCCATACCGGCAAGCGCATATTCCCGGTCCAACCTGATGAGGTGGCAAGCAATGAGTAGCTTTACAAGCACTGCGTCGATACCTCCGCCATTGCTTCCCACGGTGCCGCTGTTCGACAGGTTTGGGAAACCCATCAAGTCGGTTGACCCCTCGAAGCGCCTGGCCGATGAGCACCGCCGCAAAGTACGTGCAGCGCGCCAGGCGGCCGAGCTCGAGCTTATTGAGTGGTCGCAGATCCTGCACCGCAAGCTGCTTGATCGGGCACTGGACCCCAAGACCGACCCCAAACTGGCGACCGACATTTCGTTCAGGCTGATCGACCGGGGTATCGGCAAGGTCCGCGAAGTCGAGTCGGAAACGGCCGAAGACAAGCGCCGTAGCCTCGACCCCAACAACATTCTCGATGTGCTGGCAGCTCTGTCCACGCAAGCCATGGCATCGCAGCAACAGCAGCGCCTGGAGCGCGACGTTTCAAGCCAGACCGTCACCACCGACCAACAGGCTATCGACTTACTCGAGCAGATCGAGCGGGAGCGCGGCCAGGTGATCGACCACGAAGAGGAAGACGAAAATGACTGACCGACCAATCACCGTTGAACGCGTCCGGGCACTGGCTGCCATCGCACGCAACCCGGCGCGCCCGCCTGAAATTCGACTGCGGGCAGCGGGCGACATTCTCGACATGGCCGACCCTGATTACGTGGCTGCCCTGGCCCGGCCGCTGGCGCCCGAGGCACAAGCCACTCACGACAAGATGACGAAACAGGAGCCGTGATTTCCCTTCGCACATCGGCGCCGCTATGATCGCTGGCTGTTGGCCACTGGTCTGGTGGCGTTGAGTGTGAGGGGTTGTGATGGTCGTGTGGGAATCAGTCGGCGGGGTGTTTTGGCGTACGCCGCCTACACCCGTTGTTGTACCAGAGGAAGTGGCGCCGTTCCCTGTATCCACATTCATTTACTGTGGCTTGCTGTTGGCCGTGGTCGTTCCAGTCCTACTCCGGCACATATCGACATTGGTACGTCCTGAGGGCCTGGACCTGCGCAGGCATCTTGGCTTAATCGGTTTCATGCTGACCTTGGCTTACTTTGCGGTAATCCTGCCGTTGATCTGGGGGCGCTTAGGCACGCTAGGTACGATGCCCCTCAACGAAGTGGGCGATTTCTTGGCCGGTGCATTTGGGCCAGTAGCGTTCTCTTGGGTAGTCCTAGGTTTTGTGCAACAGGGCGAAGAAATTCGGATGCAGTCTCTGGAAAGCAAGAAGGCTGAGATGCGCGAAGAGATCATGGCCAAGATAGCCGTGGAACAGGCAGAAGCGCAGCGCATGGCCATGGAGAAAGAGCACAAGCGCCGGGAGCGTGAAATTTCAGCAGATTTTGCAGTCAGCATTCGTGGTGTAAGCAATGGCACGCATGGTATGGTGGTCAACAAGATCAGACTTAAAAACAGAGGACATCGAGCACTAAATGTTGTATTCGGATTGGGTGAGCCTTACATAGATTGCGACGTGATTAGCGTCGGACATATGGACCGCAACGGCGAGGTGGATAAGGAAGTAGTCCTGCCCCTCACCACTGGCCCGGTTGAGGGTAAGCTCATTCTGAGCTATTACGACGTGGACGATAACGAGAGGGTGGAGACGTTCAGATACACCGTCGAGAATAGCCGAGCGGAGTTCACCAAGGATTGAGGGGCCTGACGGCCCCTCGCTCTTTCACTTGCCACGCTTCCCTTTGTCAGTGCCAAAGCCGGTATCGCTGCTGGCTTTGCCGTCCTGATGCAGCCCGGATTGAGGGAAGTACTGCTCCCTGCTCGGGGCAGGGGTGTGCGTGGTACCGTCGCGTTTGTCGATCATTTCATCACCTCCACATGTGCCGGGATGGCACGGTTACTCTTCGTCATTCGGCAGTGATGCGCCGGGCGGTAACCCGAACAGCTCGGCGCGCAGATCCTGCTCCAGCACATCGACCCTGCTACGGCGCTCCAGCGCCCATATACTGGCCTGCATCCCACGCAGCGCCGCCCGGCGCCGGGCTTTAACAGCCTCAGTGCCGGGACCGTCCTCAACATCTCGTCTCAGACGACAGAGCATCTGGCAGATCTTGGTTTCGCGTGACGCATTGTCACCAACCTGCGGTGCTGGCCCCATGGTCCACCCCCCTCACACAATACGTTTGCCGTTCATCCCAGCCCATGCGTTTCAAAAGGCCCCGGCGCATGTAGGCTGAAAAATGGCTGCAGCCCAAAGACTGTGCCCAGGCCAATAGCTGGTGCGTGATTTCGCTCCAGTTCTCCGGGTACTCACCGCTGACCATGAACAAGACCGCTTCCTTGGCCTGTGGGTAGATATGGATCTGCGTCAGCACAATGCACTGGATCGCCTTGTCTTCGACCACCAGCCACAGCTGCAGGTCGTTGGCTGCCAGCATCCGCAGAACGTCATCGGTGCCATAGCGGTGCTCGCGGGACTTATCGAGACAGTGCAGGACTAAGGGAGCGATATGCTCCCAAAGACCCGACACTGCGGCGGCCGGCACACCGACAAGCTTGGCCATCACATGAACAGGCCGTACAGGGCACCGAGGCCGGCGCCGATACCGGTGCCGATGCCCGGCGCAAACGCAGTGCCGAGTGCAGCACCCGAGGCCGCACCACCCAAGCCGCCTGCAAGTCGGCTGCCGCCGCCCGATTGGGTCGAAGTGGTCTGGCCGCCAGCCTGGCCCTGCAGCATCTGCAGGTAGTCGCTCATCATGGTGTATGGCAAGTTCTGGTTGTAGTTCCACTGGTTGACGTTGGCGTCCAGTTGGTTCTGCGCGTTCTGCTGGAACTGGTTGCCAATACCCATCTGCAGGTTCGGTGCGGTCAGGAAGCCTTGTTGCGCCGCGCTGCCGAGTAACACATTCTGCCCCAAGCCCTGCAGGCCGGTACCGTACATGCTATTGCCCAGTGCGCCAGCGTTGCCGATGGCACCCAAGCCAGCGTTTACGGTGCTACCACCGAGCTGTGCAGCCTGGCCCATGGCGCCCATGCCCATTTGTGCCAAGTTGGCACCGAGACCGCTACCGGCTTGCAGTGCCGATAGGCCTTGGCCCGCTTGTGTGGCACCGAGTTGGCCAGCGTTCGCCATGGCGTTGAGCCCCTGCGCATAGGCCGAGTTACCCATGTTCGCGGCCACATTACCTACAGCGTCCAGGTATGAGCGAGAAGCCAGACCCTCGGCGATGCCTTGGCGACTGCCGCCGAACTGACCTGCATCCTGTGCACCGGATTTCAGGCCGGGCATCACCTGCTCGTTGAACTGCTGGGTCAGCGGGTTGATGGCCGACTGCAGCGCCGACTGGAAATAGGGGTTGTTGGCCGGGTCGCCCGCTGCCTGCAGGCCACTCACGGCGTTGTTTACCCCGCTGCTGCCAGTGCCCTGCGCACCGGTACCGGCGTTGATGAGGCTTTGGGCACCGTTGGCGGCCATCGGATACCCCGAGCCCCAGGCAGCACCGCCCGTGGATTCCAGGTTGGCCATGCCCTGCTGCAGGTAACGGTCGCCGCTGGTTACCAGATTAGTGCCCAGGCCGTTCATTTGCTGCGCGGCCTGTTGTGCCTGGCTTTGGCCCCACTGGGCACCAGCGTTGGCTGCCTGGCCTTGCTGGCCGAGCGCGTTGGCGCCTTGCTGGGCAATGCCGTTCAGCTGGCCCATCGAGCCTAATGCAGCGTCGATGCCCTGCATCTGCGTCGGGTTCATCTGCTGGTAGGTGTTGCCAGGGTAGTACTGCGGACCCTGACCGGGCTGATAGAGTTGGCTCAACCGCGAATACGCGTCGAGCAAGTACGGTTGCACACCGCTCCAGGGATCGGCCTTCTGCACCGTTGTGTTGTTACCACCGCCACCGCCGCCACCACTCATATTGCACACTCCTACGGGCACACTGTGCCCTGGTCAGAACGCCGGGCGCTGGTTTGCGCCGGCTGCCATTTCGTTGAAGAACTTGTCGAAGTCCGCATTGCTCATATTTGCAATGTCCTTGGCCGATACGTTGCCGCGCTGGTCCGGTGCACGGGTAGAGCCGCTCACATCGGCCAAGGAGGTTGGCGCCTTCCTGGTTGGCTGCGTGCGACGGTGCGAGGTTTGGAAACCGTGGGCCACTGCCTGCTGGTACAAAACCGCTGCGGGGTTCACGCCCTCCCGCTGGCACTGCATTGCGAGGTGCAACATCGCGGTAGCTTGGATCTGCTGCGCCTCCAGGTCAGTGGCACCGGGGTGTGAACGGCGAATCTCAGCCTTTGCGAGTTCGTCCATGAATGCGGTGGCCTGATCGTAGTCCGGTTGGGTCTGCCGAAACTCGGCTTCTCCTTTAGTGGTGAAGTCGGCAGCCTCGACCACCTGCTGGCGGAACTGCGCTTCCTGCTGGACCTGTTGCTGGCCCTGGCGCAGGTTCTCCAGTTCCTGCGCGAACTGCGTTTTCAGACCTTCCAGATGACCTTCCGGGTCGTCAACGAAAGCAGGGATTTCCGGTTGCTGTTGCGCGGCTTGCTGCTGTGCCGAGGCCTGCTGTTGCTGTGCCTGGAGTTGCTGCAGCTGGGCTTGCATCTGTGCCAGTTGAGCCTGCGCTTGCTGGCGAGCGGCGCGTTCTTTCTGCAGGGCGCCGAGCGGCACCTGCTGCTTGCGCCCGTCCTGCTCGGGTGCGGGTTCGTCGCTGCCCTGGTCGGCGTCCTGCAGATGCTCGTCACGGCGGTCTGCGTGGTCCTGATACTGCTCGACGCTATGGGCCAGCTCGTTTGGCATAGCGTCGTCGGCGGTCACATCGTCAGCGATGCCGACCGATCCGGTCGCGGCGGCAGCAATGTCACCGAGAAAATCGGCTTGGCTCTGTTCATCGCTCATTTCGAAGCACTCCGGGTAGCACGTTTAGGTTTGGCGGGCTGGCTTGTAGCGAAGCCGTATTTCTCGGCCAGCTCATCGGCGGCGCGCTGCTCTTCTTCGGCGCGGGCACGGCGGGCAATGGCCTCGGCCAACTGCTCTTGCAACTGCGCGACCTTTTTCGCGTGGGCTGTCTTCTCCTGGAAGTTGAGCAGCTCGTTCGGTTCGAGCGGTCGGCGGGCGATCTGCTCGGGCGTCCAGCCGACGATTCCACCACGCACGGTCTGGCGCTCGGCACGCTGGATGGTCAACAAAGCGCGAAGCATTTCGCCTTCTGCTGCGGTAGCGCTGCGGGTCTCGACGCGGCTAGGTGGCGCGGTTGGCACCAACCGGCTGATGTCGACTTTCGGGGCATCGATGTGCACAACGAAACCATCTGCAGCGGCCTCGATGCGGGCGCGCTTGAAGTCGACGGCTGCAAGCGTGGCGTCGTTCCTCAGCTGCAAAAGTTGGGCGCGGTCAAACATGGCTATCTCCTTTGACGGTGGCGAGCGCAGCGGTCAGGGCTGCGATTTCGTTCTCACGCTGGCCTGCGAACCCTGCTTCCTGCGTGGCGCGAGCCAGTTTGAAACGTGCGGCGTTAAGCGCCTGCTCGGCCTGTGCTAGCTGTGGTCCAAGCATTTCGTATGCGCGGCACAGTCGGCTGAAATTGTCCTGCGCCTCGGCCACAGCGGCCTTGGCTTGTTCGATATCGGTGGTCATCGCTGCACCTCGGTTTGGTCAACGGAGTTTTTGAGGCGGTCCAGCGCAGTACGCTTACCGCTGGTAACGAGCGGAATCCCAGCCATACGCACAGCAGCGCGAGCCTTCGCCGCCATCTTTTCCAGGGCATCGCGCCTCTGGTCGTCGCTCAGTCGCGACCAGCCCGGCGAGCGCATGAGCCGCTGTGCACCACGATGTGTCATCCGCCCGGCCAGCTGCGCCAGTTCGTGATGCTGCTCGCTTGGGATTTCGATTTTCTTCCCGTTGAGTGTCAGCGACTTCTGGAAGGTGGTGGGCGACCAGCCGATGCGGCCGGCTTCGGTGCGTACCGGGTCGGTGGTTTCCTGCGACTGCGCGATAGGGGCGCCGATGGAGAACGGTCCACCTGGGTACTGACGGTTCGGCACAGGTTCGCCAAAGGCATCGAGCTTGGCTGGCAGGCCAGTGCGCAGGCCTGGTACCCGATACTTGATCGCATCAAACATCGAGTCACCTTCACGGGCGAACGGATCGTTCTCGCTGGCGATGTTCGACAGCAGTGTGAGGGGCTGCGCCATCGTGCCGGCCATCTGCCGGGTGTACCACTCGCCATTGCGCTTCGGGTCCTGCATGAATTCAACGAAGTTGGAAAGGCCTTGCATGTAAGTTTTATTGATAGTGTTGTTGACCAGCGACCCGAGCACATTGGCAGCTATGTCGGCGGCATCCTTGTGCTGGTAGTCCATGGTCGTCATGTCGGCAGCCAGGCCAAGCCACATCGAGAACGGATCGAGGCGGCTGTATTCGTGGTACTTGTCCCCCACCTTGATCGAGTACGGGCGCCAACCGGTAGCCAGCAGCGCCTGCTTCTCCTTCTTGTCGTCAGGGCCTGCGCCAGTGAGGTAACCGGCCTGGGCCAGCATGCCAGTGCCGACCATGACGCCAGTGCCCCACAAGATGCGCGCAATGGCCCGTTCCTGCTTGGTACCACCCTCCATCAGATCCGCCCGGACATCTGCAAAGAGTGGGGCTGCTGGCGTGCGCTTGAGGCCGAACTTCACGATGTTCGCCGGGGTGCGCACGAAGGGCACAATCAGGTTAAGCCATGGGGCTTTGGCCTTGACGCGCATGATAGCGTCCGCGAATGCGCCGGCCTTGTTGTTGAACGTGTTGGTGCGGGCGTGCTCGCCAGCTCTTTCGATCATTTGCGCAGTGGGGCTTTGCACAAGCTGGTCGATGCGCTGGCTGAACTTCATGTCGGCGGGCAGCTGGCCTTGGCGCTTTTCGACCAACGCCTGCTGGCGGGCCAGGGTGCGCAGTTCGGCTTCATAGTTCAACGTAGCGAACCATGCATCCTCGGCACCGAGGGCGCGGTATGGAAGGCTGGCCAGCCGGTCGGCTGCAAAGCCAGCAGTGCCAAGCACACCTGGCTGGCGTGGGGTGTTGTTCAGGCCCTGGCTATTGTCCTGCTTGGCCTGGCCACCCAGTACTGCCGACTCGCCAGTGCGGAAGGCGTCGGCGGCTGCCGAGCCGGCTTTCGACATACCACGGGTCATCCCGACCAGCAGATCTACAGGTTCAGCGAAAACGGTCTGCCCGGATTTGCCACCCGTAGCGAGGCGCTTGACGCCGCCGATGCCGGCCGCAATGCCACGCTCAATGACTTCGTTACCAAGCGTGGCGGTGTTACTGACGATGTTCACCGCATGGGTGCGCACGCCGCTAAGTAGAGCTGCCCGGTAGTAGTAGCCGAACAAGCGCTGCATCTTGCCTTCGGGCTGGCCGACCAGCTTCGCCAGGTTCTGCACGCCACCAGTCTGCACTGCTTTGCCGATGGCAGTGGCCAGGTCGTCGGCGCCTTGTACGCCGCCGATGCCTTCAAGGATGCGTTGCGCTTCATTGATGTTTTGCACCTGGCGCCGTTGCGCTGCAAGCGCTCGGCCACTCTCGGCGCGTGCGCCCATCAGCTCACCGAACACCATTTTCAGGTCGCCCAGGTCTTGCACAAAGGAGGCCTTTTCCAGGTCGCTGGCCTGGCCGCTGGCGATGCGTTGTTGCTGCTCCATCACCGTCTTGAGCCGGTCGCTTACCAGATCGGTGCCAGCAATAATCTGCTGGGCATTCCAGGCCTGGCCGATCCTCCGGCTAAAGGCTTGAGCCTGGGCACCGTCGAGGCCGATCAGGTTGGCCAGCCGGCGTTGTTCGTCCATGGTCACAACACCACGGCGGCGGGCTTCAATATCCGCCTCGGCGGGACGCAGCAGGTCGAGCGACTTAGTACGTTGTTCGCCCTGAACGCCAAGGTTGTCGAGTAACGGCGCCACGTCCTGGCTACCAGCGAACGGCGTTTTCGGCAAAGGTTGTGGGACCGGCTCGGGAGCTGTCTGTGGCGCGATCTGCTCGGGCACAGGGGTTGCCATGGCTTCGGCTTGTGGCGCAGCGACAGGGGCCGCTGGTTGCTCTGGCGCTCGCCCCAGGACGCCGCCCAGTACAGAACCCATGGCCGCGTTCACCATCGCGTCTTGCGCGTTGAACGGGGTCTGCATGCTGGCCGGTACCGCCGCGTTGCGTACTTGCCGCGAAGCTTCACCGGTCAGGGCGCCGATGGGGGCACCGGTGGCCAGACGTGTTGCTAGATTGCCGGGCAGGTTGGGAGGGATAATACCCATGGCCACGTCACCCGCGCCTGCAGCAATGGCGGCTTTCAGGCCTTGAGAGATGCTGCCGGTTTCGGCGGTCACGTCGTGGCCCGTGTTAATGGCGTCGGTCGCGGCAGGTACTGCCATGGTCTTGGCAGCTTGCCCGAGTTGAGCGGCCACGCCTGGCAGCGGTGACGTAGGCGTTGCGACGGGAAGTGCAGCTGTAGCGCGGGATAACCCTCCAGTCGCCAGCATCGCCAAAAGGTTACCGCCGAACCCACCACCCGCGTTCATCAGCTTGTTGCCGAACGATGCGTCGGGCGCAGGGGCCAGCGAGTCAGCGCGCTGTTGCAGCGGGTTCAGCACATGTTCACGTAGGGCGTTTTGTGCCTGGTACGGATCATCGTCGGTGAAGATTCCACGCACGGTGTCATAGGTATGCGCGGCCGGGACACCGAAGACACGGCCAGCAGCCAGGCCCATCTGATCCACGGAACGTGCGGCACCTCGGTACAGCTCCATGGGGTCTAGTCCCTGTGGGGCGGCAGACTGCTGTGCGGGTGCGGGCGGCAGATCGTTATCGAGGGCGTCACCAAAGGCCGACAGCGGATCGCCGAACGCACTTACCTGCGGCTGCGCTGGCGCCGCCTGCGGTTGTTTCGCTGGAGTGCCAGGTAACGCTGGGGCGTCATCGAGAGCATCGCCAAAGGCGGAAATGGCCATTCCACGTTAACCTCGCTTAGTGGCGGTCTTGCCGCTCACAGGGTCGATGTACTGAGTGCCGGGCGGCAGCGCGTCGTACTCGGCCTTGGTCATCGGTGTAGCGATCTTTGGCTGGCCTGGCACGCGCGCGCCAGCCGTCGCTGCTTCCAGCGCAGGATTGGCCATGCCGCCACCGCTCGCTGCCATTGGCAGGACGCCGACCGGCTGCTGGGGGTGTGGTGCATAGCTTTGCAGGCTACCGGTACCGGGCAACGCTTCGGCGGCAGTTGGGCCATTGCCCAGGATTTCGTCGACAGCGGCGTCAGCACCGGCTGCGTCAGCCTTGGGTTTGCGGCCGGGGCTGTACTGGGCGAACGGTTCGCCGTAGGGCTCGTACTGCCCGGTCGCCGGGTTGAGCACATTACGCTGCATCATGCCGTTACCCAGTGGCTGGTCCAGTACCTGGCGCTGGGTGGGCATCCGTGGGCCGGACGATCCGCCACCACCTTGATGCGCCTGGCGGGTATCGAACTGGCTTTGCTGTTGGGAAAGCTGCGCTTGACGGTGGGCGCTCAGGTTGTCCGCAGCGTTGGCGCGCAGCACATCGTCGACCCCCAGGCCTTGCGCGGCCAGCATGCGGGCCAGCGGGCCCATCTGTGCCTGAACATCGGGGTCTTGGAACGCTGCACGCTGGCGGTCGTCCGCGTCGGCCTTGCGTTGCGCGTTCTGCTGCTGCAGTGCGAGCTGGTCGGCCTGCATCTGCGCCATTTGCGAGCGGTACTGCTGCAAGGCCTGGCTGCGCTGCTGCTCCTGGAACATCTGTGCAGCACCCAGTCCAGCTTCGCCCACTGCCTGGCTGGAACTGCCTTGCCGACCACGGGACATCAAAGCCAGCCCAAGCTGCAGGCGGGGGTCATTCAGCAGATTGCCCACGTTTTCCTGATTGAAAAGGCCTGCAAAGCTGGCCATGGTCGTTCTCCTGCAGGCTGGTGATCAGTGAACCGAGTCAGTGCCCGGCACCAGCGGCGAGCGGCACAGAGCGTCAACGAGTTTCAGCATTTGCACGTGCACTTGATCAGCCTTGCGCTGTGCGGGCGTGTCGACTGGCGGTGTGGCTGGCATGGCGAGGGCGGTTTCAAAGTTCATGGCTGCAGCTCCAGGTTCGGTTCGGAAAAGACGCGGACCAGTTCGACCTGGCCGGTAACTGGGTCGACAGAGCCGGCACGGAATCCAGCGGTACGGCGGTTGGATTTGCGCTGGGCAGCGATGGCGATACGAAGGCGACATTCCGCTTCGGTCAAATGGTTAGTCAGGCTCCAGGCGAAGTCGGCCAGTTCATCGAGCGGCACAACGTGCTCGGGTCGGCCTTGCTTGCCAGTGCGCAGTGGCACAGCTGGCGGCAAGTCACCGGGGTGCAGATTGTTGGGGAGAACGCCGAGCAGGGCCGCGATTTGCGTCAGGCTGGCATTGGCGGTTTGGCTGGGCATGGTTTTCTCCCCCGAGATTTCCCATGAGTTCGATGGTAATTCGGTATCAGCGGGATAGCACGCATGTGTCGACGGGCGGTACTTTACGAATTTGACAATGTAGAGTATATGCGGCGTCTCCGCGTAACTTGATTCACACGCTTATTGGCACAGGGTTATGAGTGGAGAATTAATCTAACTTGCTGAATTTTCGGGAAATTTTTCTTGGGGAATTTGTTTACACGCTTATGGATTTTTGGGAAGCCGGGTCGACCGTCACCCCCTATATGTATTTGTTTTGCGTTTGAAAAAGACGGGTGCCACCGGGTACGGGTCGATGATTTCCGCCCCATGTCCCTTTTTCCCGGCGATCCGGCACAGCCAGCGGCGGGCGGCGAGTCCTGCCAGCTAACCTGTGTTCACAAGTACACTCATGACCACATGTCGGAATGAACACAGTTGCCTGCGTTTCAGGCTTGCTGTTCGGTGGGTTTGCGCCGATGCTGTCCATGTCTAGACCTATGAATACAGAGGTGAACACCATGGACATCGGTTACATCCGGGTCAGCTCGACCGACCAGAACACCGCTCGCCAGCTCGACGGCGTTAAGCTCGACGAAGTGTTCACTGACAAGGTGAGCGGTGGCACCGTGCAGCGCCCACAGCTCGCCGCCCTGCGTCGATCTCTGCGCGCTGGTGATACCCTACATGTGCACAGCATTGACCGTCTGGCGCGCTCCCTGAGCGATCTGCTGGCGCTGGTGGAAGAGTTCAGAACCAAAGGCGTGGTCCTGCGTTTCCACAAAGAGAATTTGACATTCACCGGCCAGGCCGACCCGATGCAGGATCTGATGCTGAGCATGATGGGCGCAGTGGCACAGTTTGAGCGGGCAATCATCCGGGAACGCCAGGCCGAGGGCATTGCCAAGGCCAAG
The DNA here is from genome assembly GCF_017875165.1 of Pseudomonas sp. PvP089. Taxonomy (NCBI): domain Bacteria; kingdom Pseudomonadati; phylum Pseudomonadota; class Gammaproteobacteria; order Pseudomonadales; family Pseudomonadaceae; genus Pseudomonas; species Pseudomonas sp. PvP089. Next base: position 3,618,468 of record NZ_JAGGME010000001.1, on the reverse strand, counting down.
GCGAACGGGGTCTATGTGCGCCGCGCCGAAGACAAGAGCAATGCCAAGATCCTAGAGCTGCGTGATGCTGGTATCTCGATCCGGGACATTGCGGCGAACCTGGGCATCGGTGTCAGCACAGTTCAGCGGGTTTTGAAGGCGGCGCGGGGATGATGGCTTATTAGTGGCCATGATGGCGCGGCGTGATGAGGTGTAGTGAACCTCACTACAAAAGGTCACTACAGGCTGATGGCTCTAGCACAGCTGTTTCAGGGCGTGTAGTAAGGTTTTGGGAATGTAGTAATGTTTTGCCATAGCGTCTTGGTAGTAGCAATAGCTAACCCTATAGCTACTACAGCCTTTCTCTCTCTCTCTTCTAATACTATTAAAAACATTACTACATTACTACATTCCCCTAAAACCACTGTGCTAGAGCCTTCAGCGTGTAGTGACCATTGTAGCGATGTGCGCCATTGTAGTTAACTACACCCCTCTTTTTATTCCACCCTGTGCTTAAAATTTAAGTTTTATGCAAATCTAAACTATGCACTTAAATCCAGCGATATCAGAAACGCGAAATCAAAATATCCCAGTGCCATCATTCGTCGAGTCCGAATCACAGTGGCAGCGCGCTCGTGGAGGTAGCCAAAGCCCGCTCCGCGTCATCCTTGGAAACTCCGTTCACCGCCTTCCAGTACAGCCCTTCGATGTAGTTCGCCCAGCGCTGCATGGCCTCGCGCCGTTGGGGCAGGAGTCGTAGACGCTGGTAAGTGGCACCTAGGCTACCCGGCATCCTGTGCCCCAACTGCAGTTCCAGCAAGAGCGGGTCAATTTCCAGCACCTCTTCACCCAGGGATCGGAACGTCGACCGGAAACCGTGGCCGGTGATGGCGCCTACCGGATAGTCGAGGTCAGATCGCAGGCGGCGCAGCAGCGTTTCGCTGGCCAGAGGCCGGCCGAATGTGCCAACCGACGGGAATACCCAGTCAGGAGTGTCGGGGGCCTCATCGTCCGATGTACGGCCGAAGGGGGAGGCGTTGACAGCTGCGCGCTTGTTCACGGTGAGGCTGTAGTCGCGTATCCCGTTCAGCTGTGCCAGGGCCTGGGTTGGGAGAGGCACAGTGTGTATCTGTCCGGTCTTTGGCACCTGGTACGTCCATTCGGCAGCGTCGAGGTCAATCTGGCTCCAGCGCATGGCGCACAGCTCGCTAGGGCGGGCAGGGATCAGCAGCAACAGCCACAGTGCCGAGATCGCGCAGTCGTTGCCGCTGTTGCCCAGTTTGTCCAGGCGCCGGATGTAGTCGAGCAGGTCGTCTTCCTTGATCAGGGCGGCGTGGTGTTTGGTCTTGGGCTTGGCGTCGAGCAGTCCTTCACGACCCACGGCAATGTTCTGTGGCACCAGATCGTGGTCCATGGCGTGCGCAAGGATCTTGCTCAGCAGGCGCAAGGATTCGCGCTGCATGGTGGGGGAGTCCTCGATGCGTCCGAGGATCGCCCGGATATGCCTGACGGCAATGTCCTTGACATGCAGGTTACCGAGCACCGGTAGCAGGTGGTTCTTTAGCACACCTTGCCGGCCGGCGATGGTCTTGGGCTTGAGGTGTGCATGACGGGCCATCCACTGCTCGGCCAGCTTGGCAAAGGTCCAGGCCGCCTTAGCGCGTTCTTCCTCGCGGCGGGCGTCACGGGCCTGTTTTGGGTGTACGCCGCGGGCCACGTCTTCACGCGCCACCTCTGCCTGCTGGCGGGCGTCCTCTAGCGATACGTCAGGGTAGGCGCCGATGGAGTAGAGGATTTCTTTGCCGTGCAGGAAGCACTTCAGCCGCCAAAGTTGCGAAGTGGCGCTAACCTGCAAATGCAGGCCTGTGATGCTGCCTTCGGAGAATTTTCCGGTGCCGCCTGACTTGATGATTTTGGCGATGTTGTCAGGACTGTCCGCATGAAGGCGTTCGTCTGAGGATCTGGACATTGGAAGGTAGCCGCATGGGGTATTCGATATCCCGAAGGATATCCCGGTGGGCTGCTTGCATTCAATGAAAAATGGGGATATTTTGGTTTCACGATGATGGTGAAGCCGAGCAAATACAGGAGTTTTCCAGTGTTTAGCTTAAATCTAAGACAGATGCTCGACTCCCATCGCAAATCCGATTTGGTTGAGATCCAGCGCACTCACCAGGCCTTGAGCGGCACGCAAGCCAAATTGGCGGCGATCAGCCGTTCGATGGCGATGATCGAGTTCGCCCCGGATGGCACCATCCTCGATGCCAACGAGCGTTTCTGCCAGGCCATGGGCTATAGCGCCGACGAACTGCGTGGCAAGCATCACCGGGTGTTTTGCGAGCCGGGCTACGCGCAAAGTGCCGAGTACCAACAATTGTGGCGCGAATTGGGCCAAGGCAAGGCCATCAGCGGTACATTCGAACGCCTCGACAAGGCCGGCCGTGAGGTCTGGCTGGAGGCCAGTTACATGCCGGTGCTGGATGAGCACCGCCAAGTCACCAGTGTGATCAAGGTGGCAGCGGACATCAGCCAGCGGGTGGTGCTGGAGCACGAGAGCGAGAGCCTGCTCAAGGCCATCAGCCGCTCCATGGCGGTGATCGAGTTCACCCCGCAAGGCCGCGTGATCAAGGCCAACCAGAACTTCCTCGATACCATGGGCTATCGCCTGGACGAGGTAGTCGGCCGCCATCACGGGCTGTTTTGCCTGCCGCAGGAGCGCGAGTCGGCTGAGTACCGCGAGTTCTGGGCATCGCTCAACCGCGGCGAGTACCATTCGCACCGCTTCGAGCGCATCAACAAGCAGGGCCAGATGGTCTATCTGGAGGCCTCTTACAACCCGATATTCGACAGCAAGGGCCGCTTGTACAAAGTGGTGAAGTTCGCCAGTGACATCACCCGCCAGGTCAGCACGCAGCAAACCGCCGCCGATGCCGCCCATGCCAGTTCCATGCAGACCGATGCCTGCGCGCGCAAGGGCACCGAGGTGGTACAGCAGACGGTGCAGGTAATCGAGCAGATTTCCCATGAGCTGAACGACGCTGCCCGCAGCATCGACGCGGTCAGCAAGCAATCGGATGTAATCGGTCAGATCGTGCTGACCATACGTGGAATTGCCGACCAGACCAACCTGTTGGCCCTGAATGCGGCCATCGAGGCGGCCCGCGCCGGTGAGCACGGGCGAGGTTTTGCCGTGGTAGCCGACGAGGTGCGCAACCTGGCGGCGCGGACCAGCAAGGCAACCCTGGAAATCGTCGACGTTGTACGGCAGAACCACGACCTGTCACTGCTGGCGGTGGCCAGCATGCAATCGAGTTTGACCCGCACCGGTCATGGGGTTGCGCTGGCCAATGAGGCCGGTACGGTGATCATGGAAATCCAGCAGGGCTCACGGCACGTGGTGGATGCGATCAGCCAGATCAGCTCGACGTTGCAATTGCATTGAGCGCATCCTTCAGTTCGTTCAGCAGGGCCTGCAGGCTGATTTGCAGCCGTTCACGTTCGACAGCCGTTGGCAGGCCCCGCGCATGAGCGTTCTCGATGGCTTCGCAATCCTTCACCACGCCGCGCACCCTGATCATCTTCGCGCCACCCTTGATTCGGTGAGCCAGGGTACGCACGTCCTCATCGGCGGCCCCGGGCGCCAGCGCCCGCAAGGCGGTCAGGTCCTCGCCAACGCTGATTGACAGCTGTTCCAGCAGATGACGCGTCAGTTGCTTGTCGTCCTGGGTGAGGTGGCGCAACTCAGCCAGGTTGAAGCCGCTACTGTGCAGTGGCGTTTCTTGGGCGCCGCGGGCCTGGGGGAGATGGGCCTTGAGTGTGTGCAGGCCGATCGGCTTGAACAGGCACTCGTCCATGCCGCTGGCCAGGCAACGGTCACGCTCTTCGGCCTGGGCATTGGCAGTCACGCCGAGGATCTGGCACGCCGGCAGGTCGCGTTCGGCTTCAAGGCTGCGAATGCGACGGGTGAGTTCGTGGCCGTCCATGACCGGCATGCTGCAATCGGTGATCACCAGGTCGAAACGCGCTGCCTGCCAGCGCTCCAGGGCAATCTGGCCGTTGTCTGCCAAGGTCACGTGATGGCCCAAGGTGTGCAGTTGCCGCTCCAGCAATAGAAGGTTGGCCGGGTAGTCGTCGACAACCAGGATTTCCAACGGGCCAGTGCTGCGTTCCGCTACCGGGTCCAGTTGCTGTGCGGGCTTTGGTGCTGGGCAGGTTGGCAATTGCAGGCTGACCTGTACCTTGGTGCCAACGCCTTCGACGCTTTGCAGGCTCAAGCTGCCACCCATCAGTTCGGCAAAGGTGCGGCTGATGACCAATCCCAGGCCCGCCCCTTGGTGGGTTCGCGGGCCGTCAGCCTGAACGAAGGCGTGGAACAGCCGGGCCTGATCAAGCGGGCTGATGCCGATGCCGGTGTCGCGCACAGACAGTTCAACTGGCAGGCGGCTTTGCCCATCGGCTGGGGGCGTCAGCAAGCTGGCCTGCACCTCGCCGCGGTCGGTGAATTTGATGGCGTTGCTGATCAGGTTGGACAGGATCTGTTTGAGTCGCAGCGGGTCTGCCAGCACCCAGACCGGTCCGGCAGGCAGCTCAGCGTGCAGAAGCAAGCCCTTGGCCCTGGCGTTGCCCTCGAAAACCCGCACGGTAGCGCGTACCAGTTCGACCAGGTTTGTGGGCACCGGTTGCAGGGTGATGTGCCCGGACTCGATGCGGGAAATGTCCAGAATATCGCCAATCAGTTCAAGCAGGCCGATGGCCGAGTCATGGGCAGTCTGCAGGGTCTGGGCGTCGCAACGGCCCTCGCGGCTGTCTTCCAGGGCCAACTCCAGCAGGCCGATCACGGCATTCATCGGGGTGCGGATTTCATGGCTCATGGTGGCCAGGAAGGTACTTTTGGTTTGACTGGCCTGTTCGGCGTCGTCCTTTGCCTGACGCAGCTGTTCGAGCAGGCCTCGGCTCAGGGCCAGCTGAGCTTGCAGGGCGTGTTGGGCCTCGGTGCGCTGATTGATCAGTTTGCGCAGGTAGCTGTTCCAGAACACCACGCCTGCCAGCAGCAGGGCCGACAACACCAGTACCTGCAAGGCCAGTGTGCGGTAATCGCGCCAAGCGCTGTCGCTGACCAGGGTGCTGGTGCGCCAGCGATTGGCCAGCTGGTCGAGCTCTTCGGGTGGAATGCTCAGCAGCGCCTTGTCGAGAATGGCCTGGAGCTGCGGCTGGTCCGCAGCCACGGCGAAGGCCGCAATGGCCGGGTCTTCATCCAGTACGCTGGCGATGCGCAAGCGGCCCTTGAAAACATGGCTGATGTAGTAGGCGGCATTGATGTGGCTGGCAAGGGCCACATCGGCAGCCCCGCCGGCCAGGGCCTCCATGAGGCCGAGCGGGTTGTCCACTTCGACCAGCCTGGCTTGCGGATAGCGCTGTTGCAGCAGTGCCCTCTGCGGCGAGCCGCGTACCAAAGCGATGCGCTGGCCATCCAGCGTTTTGGTTTGTGCGGGGTAAGTGCTGTCGCTGCGCGTAACCAGTACGCGTGGGCTGACCAGGTAGGGGCGGGTATAGCGCAGCTGTTTCGAGCGCTCCGCGCCGTAGCCCAGGGCGCCGATCATGTGTGCATCGCCGCGGACCAGGCGCTCGACCATCGCCTGCGCCGAATCGCTTTCGACCGGGCGGAACTGTAGCCCGGTACGCAATGAAATCTGTTTCAGCAGGTCAAGGGTGATGCCGGTTGGGCGGTGTTCGGCGTCGTTGAACGTCAATGGCGCCAGCGAAGTGTTGACCAATACATCGATGTAGGGGTGGGCTGCGATCCAGGCTTTTTCTTCGCTGCTCAAGTCAGTGAGGTGGCGCTGCAACAGCAGGCTGGTGTTGCCACTGCTCCAGCGGCGCAGGATGTTAAGGCGCTCGCTTTCGCTTATGCGGGCCAGCGCCATGTCGACCAGCCGATGCAAGCGAGGGTTGTCGCTGGCCAAGGCAAATGCAAATGCGCCAGCCGGAACCTGACAGAAGTGGTCGATTCTCAGCGTGCCTTGATAGTTCTTGCCAATCGTGAAGTCGGTGCTGATGGCATCGCCCAGGTACGCATCGGCCTCGCCCAGATCGACGGCTGCCAACCCGGCAAGGGTCGAGCGGTACAAGCTTAACTGCGCTTTTGGATACAGACCGCGTACGGTGCTGGCCGGCAGGTAGTGATCGACCATGGCCAGGCGCAAGCCGGCGAGGTCGGGTTGGTTCTTCAGGCTGCTCCCCTCGCGTGTGACGATGACCGGCAGGTCGTCTGCATACGGCGTGCTCAGTTCAAGCTCGGCATCTGCCGCCTCGAAGGCATTGGAGCTGCCCAGAAGGTCAATACTGCCCTCCCGCAACGCGGCGATGGCTTCGTGGCGGCTATCGAATCGGCGCACCTCGACGTGTATGCCCAGCAGTTCGGCAATGATACCTGCGTAGTCTGCACTGATCCCTTCGTAGTCCTGTTGGCTGGCGTTCAATTCGAACGGTGGATAGTCGGGCCGCGAACTGCCTAGCACCAGGTATTGACGTCGCTGCAGCCAGGCCCGGTCTTCGCTGGACAGTTGCAGTGGGGCTGCTGCGCTGACAGAGCGCGCCAGCAGTTGCCGAGCTTCGCTGCGGGCCAGCAGCGCGGTGGGGGCGGCCAGGCCGATGGCCAGGAGCATGCACGCCAGCAGGCGCTTCATGGCGGCCGAACGCTCAGTAGACGCTGTTGCGTTTGGCCAGGTCGACCATCTCGACCAGAGATTCGGTTTTGAGCTTTTCCATGATCCGGCCTCGGTAGGTGCTGATGGTCTTGGCACTCAGATTCATGCGGGTACCGATATTCTTGTTGTTTTCACCGCGCGCCAGGCGCCGCAGCACCTCCATTTCACGGTTCGACAGGCTGGCAAGGCGCACCGGTTCGCTTTCCAGCGAGTTGCTGTTGACCGACATTTGCGGGAAGGTCGAATAGCCTTTGACCAGCGCCTTGAGGGCGAACAGCAGTGCTTCGTGGTCTTCTTCCTTGGTGACGAAGGCGCCGATGCCGGCATCCAGGCAACGCCGTACGTACAGGTCAGTGGCTTGGCCCGTCAGCACCATGATCTTGGGCACCGGCTCAAGGCTTTGCAGGCGTTTGATCACTTCCATGCCATCCAGACCGGGCAGGCCAATATCGAGCACGACTACATCGGGGCGCAGATCGCGGGCTACCTGAGCCACTTCGCTGCCGTTACCCACCTCACCGACAACATGAAAGCGTTCACGCTCGAGCAGTAGGCGCAAGGACAGTCGGACAATGGGGTGGTCGTCGACGATCAGCACGGTTGTCATGTGGAAAACTCCTGTCGGGATGTGGTCCGCTTCCTGGATCACTCCGGAATACGTCTGCAAGTGGGTTAATCGGAAGCGCTGCAAGATACGACCAATCCCGAAGTTTGGTAATGCCGAGTATAGAAGTGTTGATAATCCGCGTGCTTGTTGTGGAAAAATCCTACAAGAAGCGTGAAAGACATCACCCCGAGAAAGCGGCGATGTCTGTTTGGAAGGGCGTCAGGCGCAGGTGGCGTGCGCTTTGTTCACACGCTGGGTGGCGGCGGGGTTATTGGCCAGCGCCTGACCGACACGCGTCGGCCGGGGCACCAGCTGGCCGGCACAGTTCGGGCAGCGGCCTTGCAGGCGTGTGTCGGCGCAGGCACGGCAGAAGGTGCATTCGAAGGAGCAGATCAGCGCATCGGGGCTGTCGCCCGGCAGGTCAGTATCGCAGCACTCGCAGTTGGGGCGTAATTCCAGCATGGGCGTGACTCCTGTTCGCAGGCGGGAACCCGGAGTCTGCTACGCGGGCGGCAATACTGGCAATGCTCAGTCCCCAGGGCGGTACAGGTGGGCATGCCCGGCACGGTACAAGGCCGATTCGGCGAAGGGTGTATCCCCTAGCACATGGCCTACCAGGATCAGCGCCGTGCGGCGAAAATCTTTGGCTGCGACGCGTTCGACGATATCGCCAAGGGTGCCGCGCACCCAGTCCTGATCCGGCCAGGTGGCACGATGTACCACCGCCACCGGGCAGTGCGCACCGTAGTGCGGCAGCAGTTCTTCGACGATCCGCGAGAGGTGTTTGACCCCGAGGTGAATCGCCAAGGTGCTGCCGTGGCGCGCCAGGTCGCCCAGTTGCTCCCCAGGTGGCATGGGTGAACTGTCGCCATAGCGAGTGAGTATCACCGTCTGCGCCACCTGTGGCAGGGTCAGTTCGCAGCCAAGTAGCGCCGCGCTGGCCGCCGTGGCGGTGACCCCGGGGATGATCTGGTAATCGATGCCCAGCGCCTGCAGGTGGCGGATCTGTTCACCGATGGCGCCGTACAGGCTGGGGTCGCCGCTGTGTACACGGGCCACGTCCTGGCCTTGTTCGTGCGCGCTGCGCATGGCGGCGATGATCTGTTCCAGGTGCAGCTCGGCACTGTTGATCACGATCTGGGCCTTGTGGCCTTCGAGCACGGCAGCAGGTACCAGTGAGCCGGCATAGATGATCACGGGGCACTGGCGAATCAGCCGTTGGCCTTTGACCGTGATCAGTTCAGGGTCGCCGGGGCCGGCACCGATGAAGTACACCGTCATGGAAAGTCCTTGCAGAAAAGAGGAGCGAAATGTTCAGCAGGCCAGGGCGAGGGTCGCCGGGCCCAGTACCTGGCGGGTCAGCAGTAACCCGGCGGTGCAGCCGGGCCGCTGGCTGGCCAACGCCAGTGCCGCGCTCTCGGCCACGCCCCAGCAGCCGCTGTGGGCATGGGCTGTGGCAGAGCGGTGGCTGAGCAGCGGCTCAAAGGCTTGCAGTTGTGCGCTATGGTACAGCACCAAGGGCAAGCCAAGGCGTTCGGCCAGTTGCTGCAAGCCGGGTTCGTCGGCCTTGAGGCTGATGCTGGCAATGCCGCGCAGGTCGGCAAGCACCAGGCCCTGGCTAGCCAAGGCTTGGTGCAGCAGGGTCTGCAATGTATCCACCGGGCAACCTCGGCGGCAGCCGAAGCCGGCGTAGAAGGCCGGCATCAGGCCTGGCTGGAACGGCGGAACAGCCATGCACTGAGCAGGCCCAAGGCCACCCAGAATGCAGCGTTGGTCAGCCAGGAGGCCATCTTGAACTGAGTCTCCAGTGCTGCGGGGGCCAGGCTTTCATGCACGTCGGGCTGTGGCGCGCCGATCACATGGGGGATTATCAACAACACGGCGCCCAGCGCCTTCAACAGCCAGTGCCGGGCGAACACCAGCAAGGCCAGCCCAAGGGCGGTGGCGCTGGCCGTGCCAATCCACCAGGCCTGGCGTTGCCCCAGGTCGGCGGCAGCGGTGCCGGGCAGTTCCGGTGGCAGCCCCAACGTTGGCGCCAGACAGAACACGGCGAAACCGGCCAGGCCCCACAGCACACCGGTGCCGGCACGCTGCGGTTCGCGCAGGCTGTAGAGGGCGGCGAGGATCAGGGCGAAGCCGACCGCAACCACCAGGTTGCCACCGGTGGTGGACAGCACCCGCTGCCAGCCGTCTTCCGGCGACCAGGCGTCGGCGCTGTGCTCATGGGCGGCCACTTCGCCGCCATGTTCGTGGTGTGCGGCCGGGGCCGAGGATTCGTAGGTTTCCGCCTCAAGAATCAGCGGGGCGACCCAGAAGCTTTGCAGCAGGGTCAGCAGCAGGGCCGCAAGCAGCCCGCTGAAGCCCGCGGTACGGGCAATGCGCGTGATCATCAGGCGTACTCAGTGGCAGGGGAAGGCGGCGCTGTGGCGGGTGTCGTGAGCGGCGTTGTGCACGGCCTCGATGTGCGAGAAACCGGCGAAGTACACCAGGCACAGGCCCAGCAGGCTTGCGCCAACGGCAATGACGATGCGCTGGCTGAGGGTGACGGGGGTGGCAAGGCTGTGTGGCTTGGCGCTGGTGACGGGCATGACGCGTTCCTCTGCTTTTTGTGGGCAACGGGCAAGCGCGGCATCCCTGATGCGTGGCCGCCCAGGGGAATGCAACAGCGCCCGCCCACCGCGGGGTGTTCATGAACGCCAGGCCGGTCTCCGGGCTTGCGAGGAGGAGCAGGGCTCCTGAAAAGCGTCACCTTCCCATGCCGGACTACAAGGCACAGTGGCACAGACGCTTCACTCGCTTACCGTTGCGGGGGCAGCACCGGACTTGTCCGGCCCTGATGGAGGGCCTGCGACGCACCGGTTTCCCGTTTCACCCCCTGGGGGGCACCTGAACGTGAGGCATAAGGAGAGCATGGGGCGGGGTTTGCGTCAATTGCCATGTGTGCGAGTGACTGCCGTGCTCAGGGTGAAAGTTTGCCCAATCATTGTGGGCGCGGGCTCGCCCGCTCCCACTGAGGTCCGCGCTAAACCCAAAGGATGTTTTCAGAAGTCATACGCCAACTTGGTGTACCAGTACCCGCCACCTGGATGAAACGGCGGGTTGCCGTAGGCCGCCTGGTTGCCGTTGGCGTTGTACACGCCGTTCTTGTCGGGCCGTACATTGAAGATGTTGGTGCCGCCCAGGCTGACGGTCAAGCTGTCGAACAGCAGGTACGACAGGTCCAGGTCGGTAATCCACTTGGCGCCGAAGGTGCGGTCCTGGGCCTGATTCTGCTGCCAGGTTTCGACCTTGCCGTAGCGGGTGGTCTGCAAGGTGCCGGTGAAGTTACCCAGCAACCACTGACTGCCCAGTACCCATTTGGTTTTCGGCGAGGCCGCCACCAGGTCACCTTCGCGGCCATGGCCGACCACCTCGATACCGGCTGCCGCCAGCGCTGCGGGCGTGCCCCGGCTGCCGCGCACAGTGGTCTTGTTCCAGTTGAAGCCCAAGGTCCAGCGCACATCGCCCCAGGCACCGAATTCGCTGGTGTGGTCACCTACCAGGTCGAGGCCGCGGGTACGGGTGTCGAAGGCATTGGTGTAGTAGTTGATCCAGGTGGTGCGTGCCAGGCCCAGTGCTTGGAGCATATCGCCAATGGCACCGGCACCGTTCTGCCGGTCGTAGAGGTTTTCGGTCAACAGGATGCGGTCGTCGATGTCGATCAGGTAGGTGTCCAGGGTGACACTGGTACGGCGCGCCGGTTGCCAGGTCAGGCCCATGCCGGCGTTGCGCGATTTCTCCGGGTCGAGCTTGTCGCCGCCGAATGCCAGCGCCGCGGCACTGCCAGGCGCCACGGTGCGGCGCAAGGCCGGCACCACATTGCCGTCAGCGTCCAGCGCGGTGCGGTTGTCGCTGACCGTATAGCCGCTCTGGGTCAGCGACGGGGCACGGAAACCGCTGCCCAAAGTGCCGCGGATTGCCACGGTTTCGCTCAGTTCATAGCGTGAATTGAGCTTGAAGCTGGCGGTGTTGCCCGAGTTGTCGTCGTAGTGCTCGACGCGCGCGGCGGTGCCCAGGTACCAGCGCGGGGTCAGGTCCAGGCCGAGGTCGATGTAGGCGGCATAGTTGTTGCGCTTCACATCGGCCTCGTCTTCCGGGCGGATGGTCAGCGCAGCCTGGGCGCCCACGGCGGTCTGGCCGTTGGCCAGCGCGTAGAGCGGGTTGGGGCGCCCGTCGGCCAGGGTGGCCGGGTAAGTGTAGGGCCCGACGCCGTAGGCGACGGGGTCGCCGGCGAAGGTCTGGAACCGCTCCCAACGGTGTTCCAGGCCCGCCGAGACGCGGGTTGGTACGGCCAGGCCAAACACGCGATCAAAAGCGCGGGTGATGTCCAGGTTGTTTACCCACTGGTCGAACTGCAAAGTCGCCAGGTCATCGAACGAGGTTGGCGAGGCCGGGCCGTAGGTAGGGTTGATGGTGAGGTCGCTGGACTGCTGGTTCTTGTTGCGCCCGTACGTGGTGGACAGGTCCCAGTCCCAGGCACCGGCGGCACCTCGGGTGCCGAGCAGCCACTGGTAGTCGGTGTCTTTGATGTTGTTGAGCGGGAAGTACCCGTCGGGGAACAACTCGGGGATCGAGGCGTTGCTGTTGGGCAGTCGATAGTTGTTGAAGGCTTCGAGCTTGCGCTCGGCATAGGTGGCGAACGAATACAGTTTCAGGTCGTCGCTGATGGGCAGTTCGGCGTTGTAACCGAGGTTGAAGGCGCGCAGGTCGGGGTCGCCGTTCTTCACAGCGCGGTGGTCCCAGGCGGCCTGGCGGTCGTCCTCGAAGTAGGCCCGGTAACCAGGGTCGGCTTTGTCGATCCAGTTGGCGGTGCCGCGCTTGCGTGCCTCCCCCGACAGGTGCAGGAAACCGCCGTCACCCAGGCCGAAACCCTGGTCGCCAGCCAGCTTGATGGTTTCGCCCTGGCCGCTGTACAGCTGGCCATAGCTGCTTTCGTAATGGCCGCCACTGCTGGCGCTTTTGAGGATGATGTTGATCACCCCGGCTACCGCATCCGAGCCGTACTGAGCCGCCGCGCTGTCTTTGAGGACTTCGATGTGCGACACCGCGCTGACCGGGATCATGTCGATATCCACGGCGTTGGCACCGCTGTTGTCCGTCGAGCCGCTGGCCGGCACGGCGCTGTTGTGGCGGCGTTTGCCATTGACCAGTACCAAGGTGTAGGCCGGGCCCAGGCCGCGATTGCTCAGCGGCCGCACGCCAGACTGGAAGCCGGCGATGTTGGTGCCGAAGTTGAACGAGGGCAGCAGTTTGGAAATGGCCTCGGACAGCTCGGCGCGGCCGGTGCGCAGCAACTGTTCGTTGCTGATCACGTCGATGGGTGCCGGGCTGTCGGCGACGGTGCGCTGGTTGCCACGCATGCCAGTGGAGATCACCGTGACAGTGTCCAGGCGTTGGTCTTCGGTGGTTGCAGCAGCGTCGGCGAACGGGGTGAGCAGGCAGGCCAGGGGCAGGGCGAAAAGCGGTGTTCTAGACATCATGTCCTCGGAATACGGTGGAGCACGCAGGCGAATAGGCGCCAGGCCCTGACAGGGCTGGCGTAAGGTGTTTGGGAAGTGTTTTCCAGCACCGGCCTCTTCGCGTCGAACCGCCGCGAAGAGGCCGGTGCTGCGAGTCGAGATCTAGGCTGTGCGCGCGGTGCGCCCAGCCTCACATTGTTCAACCAGCGCACGAATCCGCGGGATCAGGTCCTGGCCGTATTCCACCGCATCGCGCAGCTGGTCAAAGCCGCGGAACAGGAAGGTAGTCACCCCCAGTTCGTAGTAGGCCAACGCCGCCTCGGCCACCTGGTCCGCAGTCCCTACCAGCGAAGTGGAATTACCTGCACCGCCGCCCAACGCAGCAATCTCGGTCCACAGCCGGGTGTCATGCACCTTGCGCTGGCTGGCCAGCTGCACCAGGCGTTCGGAGCCGGCGTTGCTCTTGCCGAAGTTTTTCTCGCGGCGATTGCCCTGGCGGATACCGATGCGCGCTTGGGCATCGGCCAGAATACGTTCGGCGCGGGCCCAGGCTTCTGCCTCGGTACCGCCCAGAATCGGTCGCAACGATAGGCTGAAGCGGATGTGCTTCTCGCGCCCGTAGCGGGCGGCGGCCTTGCGCACCTTGGCGATGCGCTCGCGCACCTGCTCCAGCGGTTCGCCCCACATCATGTAGACGTCGGCGTGCTTGGCGGCCACTTCGACCGCGGCGTCTGACGCACCGGAGAAGTAGATGGGCAAATGCTGTACCGGTTTGACCAAGGTCAGGTTGTCTTCAACGCGGTAGTGGATGCCCTGGTGGTCGAAAGGCTCCTGGCGGGTCCAGGTGTCGCGCAGTACCTGCAGGTATTCATCCGTGCGGGCATAACGGGCATCCTTGTCGAGGAAGTCGCCATCGCGCTGCAGGTCGCCGCTGTCGCCCCCGGTGATGACATTGATCGAGGCTCGGCCACGGCTCAGCTGGTCGAGGGTGGCGAACTGGCGGGCAGCGAAGGTTGGCGCCTGGAAGCCCGGGCGGTGGGCGACCAGCAGGCCGATGCGCTCGGTCAGTGCTGCCACGTAGCTGGCCAGGATCATAGAGTCCGGCGCACTGGTGTTGACCGCCAGCAATGCCTTGTCGAAGCCGCCATATTCCTGGGCCTGGGAGAAGGCCTTGATGAACGCCAGATCAACCAGCGGGCCACGGGGTGCCTGGGATTCGCTGCTTTCCTGCGGGCCGATGAGGCCGATGAACTCGAGGCTCATGAAACAAAACTCCTTGTCTGGGGGGGCTCAGGCAAGCGCTGCCTGGTTGCGGCGCAGGGTGTTGCGGTTTTCTGGCACGTCGAGGCCAAAATGGCTGCGCAGGGTTGTACCGCTGTACTCACGGCGAACCAGGCCACGGGCTTGCAGCAGCGGCACCACGTGTTCGGTGAAGTACTGCAGGCCGTCAGGTAGCAATGAGTTGATGATGAAGCCGTCGGCAGCCCCGTTTTCAAACCAGTGCTGCAAGGCATCGGCAACCTGCTCCGGGGTGCCGACGAAGTCCCTGCGCGGGCGCGAAAAGCGCAGTGCCAGTTCGCGCAGGCTCAGGCTTTCATCCCGGGCCAGCTGCTTGAGCTGGTCCGAGGTGCCTTTGTGGCTGTCGTTGCCCAGGGTGCCGAGATCGGGGAAGGGCGCATCCAGATCATGTTGGCTGAAGTCGTAGTCGTTGAAGGGGCGGCCCAGGGCAACCAGGGCATCTTCGATGCTCACCAGGTCGACGGCCTGCTGGTAGCGCTGCTCGACCTCCTCGACATTGCGGCCGACGATGGGGCGGATGCCGGGCAGGATGAACAGTGCGTCCGGGGCGCGGCCATGGCGTGCGGCTCGCTGTTTGAGGTCCTGGTAATAGGCGTGGGCGTCGTCGAACGATTCCGGGCTGACAAAGATGGCGTCGGCGTTCTGCGCCGCGAAGTTGCGGCCGTCTTCCGATACGCCTGCCTGGAAGATCAGCGGCTGGCCCTGGGGCGAGCGCTGGATGTTCAACGGGCCTTTGACCTTGAAGAACTCACCTTGGTGGCCAAGGGTGTGCAACTTGGCCGGGTCGAAGAACTGGCCGCTGTGCTTGTTGCGGGTAAAGGCGTCGTCTTCCCATGAGTCCCACAGCCCCTTGACCACATCCACATGCTCACGTGCAATCCGGTAACGCACGGCATGCGGCGGGTGTTCAGCCTTGCCGAAGTTGTCAGCGGTGCCGGAAAGCCAGGAGGTCACCACGTTCCAGCCTGCGCGCCCGCCGCTGATCAGGTCCAGCGAAGCGAATTGGCGAGCTACCTGGAACGGCTCGGTGTAGCTGACCGTGACCGTGGCCACCAGGCCGATGTGCTCGGTCACCGCCGCCAGTGCCGAAAGGATGGTCAGCGGCTCGAAACGGTTGAGGTAGTGCGGGCTGGAGCGGGCGTGAATGTGCAGGCTGTCGGCGATGAAGGCGAAGTCGAACTTTGCCGCCTCGGCCAGCTTTGCCTGCTGTTTGTAGAAGCCGAAATTGACGCTGGCATCGGCCAGCGCCTGTGGGTGGCGCCATTCGCCCCAGCCGTGGCCGACGCCATGGATCATGGCGCCCAGGCGGATTTGTCGTTTGCTCATCGGAGTACCTGTGGGTTGTGTTGCAAATGGAATGGGGACAGTCATGCGTCACCTGGCCCGTGGGCGAAGATGAAGCAGGGGTGCGGGTGAGAGAGGTGGCATGCGTGCAAGGCTCCTGGGGTGGTCGTGGTGGACGGCCTCCGCCAGGAAAGGGGTCGGTCTGGAGTGACCTTAGCGGGTGTGGGGCGGGGTTGTGAAAGGCTTTGTTGTTCTATGCTAATTATGAAAAACAAAAATAACAGAAGTGCTTAATGATGCTTAATATGCATTTTGAGTTTGAGGCTGACCTGAGATTGCTGGGGGCGCAAAGCGCCCCCGAGGCCTTCAAACTCAAGCTGCAACAGTGACCAACCGCCCAGGCACGGCAGCAATCAACTCTCGCGTGTAATCACTCGTCGGCCTGTCGAACACCTGCGCCACCGTCCCGCGCTCCACCACCTGCCCCTGGCGCAGCACCAGCACTTGGTCAGCCATGCTCGCTACCACCGCCAGGTCATGCGATACCAGCACATAAGCCATGCCCAGCTCCCGTTGCAGCTCATCCAGCAGTGCCAGAATCTGTGCCTGTACCGATACATCCAGCGCACTTACTGGCTCGTCGAGCAGCAACAGTTCTGGCTGTAGTGCCAGCGCCCGGGCGATGGCCACCCGCTGGCGCTGGCCGCCGGACAGTTCGCGGGGCAGGCGGTCGAGGTAATGCAGAGGCAGGTGCACGCGTTCGATCAGTTCGCGTGCGCGCTGCTCCAGTGCCGCACCTTTGAGCAGGCCAAACGCCACCAGCGGCTCGACGATGCTGTCGAACACAGTGAAACGCGGGTCGAGGGCGGCGAAGGGGTTTTGCTGGACCAGCTGCATGCGTCGGCGCAAGGGGCGGAACTGGCGCCAGCCGTGGCCGGTGACGTCCTGTTGGTCGAACAGCACACGGCCCTGGCTGGGCGCCTCCAGGCCAAGGGCGATGCGCAGGGTGGTGCTCTTGCCCGAACCGGATTCACCGACGATGGCCAGCGTTTGCCCCGGGTGAACCTGCAAGTCCAGGCCCTGCAACGCGACAAAGCCGTTGTTCTGGCCTTTTACCTTGGGCAACGCGAACGTTTTGCCAACCCCCTGCAGGCTAAGGATCGGCTTTGCGCCCGGCGGCGGTTGCCGGGGCTGGCGACGGGCACTGAATGCCGGTGCGGCATTGAGCAGGGCGCGGGTGTACGGGTGCTGCGGTGCCTTCAGGATCTGCGCAGGTGAGCCGTGTTCCACCAGCTCGCCCTGTTTCATCACCAGCAGGCGGTTTGCGCGGTCGGTGGCCATGCCCAGGTCGTGGGTGATGATCAGCAATGAGATGCCACGCTCGGCCACCAGCCGCTGCAAATGATCGAGGATTTTGCGTTGCACGGTCACGTCCAGCGCGCTGGTGGGTTCATCGGCGATGATCAGGCGTGGGTTGCCGGCCAGGGCGATGGCAATCAGCACCCGCTGGCGCATGCCGCCAGACAGCTCGTGCGGGTACTGGCGGGCGCGCAGGGCCGGGTTGTCCAGGCCAACCTGGGCGAGGAGTGCCAGCACATCGGCATCCACGCTGCGCGAGCGGACGCCTTGGGCCAGCACCAGTGCCTCACCAATCTGCTGCCCGATGCGCAGGGTGGGGTTCAGGCTGACCATCGGGTCTTGCGGTACCAGGCCCACCGTACGCCCACGCAGCTGGCGCTTCTGCCGCTCGCTGGCGCGCACCACATCCAGCCCGTCAACCCACAGCTGGCCGCTGTCGATGCGCGCCGTGCCTGGTAGCAGGCCGAGCAGGGCGTTTGCCAAGGTCGACTTACCCGAACCTGACTCGCCGACAATGGCCACCGTTTCGCCCTGGCCCAGGCTGAAGGTAAGGTGCTTGACGGCTTGCGTGGTCTGGCCAGAGGCGTGATAACGGATGCTGAGGTCGCGTACCACAAGCAAAGGCTGGTTGTTCATTGTGGGTGTTCCTCGAAGCTGCGGGCAAGGTGGTTGAGGCTGAACACCACGGCGACTACGAACAGGCCGGGCAGCAGCGACACCCAGGGTGCGGTGATCAGGAAGTGCCGGCCGTTGGCAATCAAGGTGCCCCATTCCGCCGCTGGCGGTGCTGCACCAAAACCGAGGAAGCTCAGGCCGGCAGTGGCCAGGATGGCGGCGCCGAAGTCCAAGGTGGCCAGCACGGCCACAGGCCCCCAGGCATTGGGCAGCACATGCCGCAGCAAGGTGCGGCGCCAGCTGGCGCCACCCAGGCGTGCGGCCTCGACATAGGGCAGGGTCTTGACCCGCAGCACTTCGCCGCGGGTGGTGCGGGCAAAGCCGGGGATGATGCCGACGCCGACGGCGATCGCCACCGGCACCGTGCCAAAACCGATAGCGGTAACGATGGCCAGGGCCAGCAGCAGGCCGGGCAGGGCCAACAGTACATCGACCAGGCGCATGAGGGCGGCATCCAGACGCCCGCCGGCAAACCCGGCGAGTACGCCCAGGCTCAAGCCGCCTGCCAGGGCAATGCCAACTGCCAGCAATGCCGCCTGCACCGACAGGCTGGCGCCATACACCACGCGGGTATACAGGTCACGGCCCAGCTCGTCGGTGCCGAACCAGTGGACGGCGTCAGGGGCCCGTAGCTTGTCGACCGGCGACGTGGCGTAAGGGTCGAAACTGGTCAGCCAGTGCGGCGCCAGTGCCGCCAGCAGGGCGAACAGCACCACCAGCAGCGCCAGGCTGAAGCCTGGTCGCGCCAGCAAAGGGGCGAGCGCCTGGCCCAAGCGTTGCAGGCGTGTGCGGCGCTTCCAGGTGGCTGACGGTGGGGCAGCACACAGGAGGTGAGTATCGGCGGTCATGGTCAGGTCACCTTCGTGGCATGGGCGATTCGGGGGTCAAGGTACGGGTAGAGCAGGTCGACGATCAGGTTCACCAGCACGAAGGCTGCCGCCGATACCGCCACAATCGCCAGCACCACCGGAATGTCCTGGCGCAGCACAGCTTCCTGGGCCAAACGGCCAACGCCGTTGCGCGAAAAGATGGTTTCGACCAGTACGGCCCCGGACACCGTGTTGCCCACCTGCAAACCGACCAGGGTCAGAATTGGCAGGGCAGCATTGCGCAGGCCGTGTCGTGCCTGCACTTGCGCACGGCTCAGGCCTTTGGCGAATGCGGTGGCGATGTAGGGCTCCTGCCACACACCCTGGAAACCGCGTTGCAACACTTGCGCGTACACCGCAGCACTGGGGATGGCCAGCGTCACCGCCGGCAGTACCAGGCTGGCAAACCCCTGGCTGCCGGTGGCCGGGAACCAGCCCAGGCCAAAGGCGAACACCTGGATCAGTAGCAGCCCCATCCAGAACACCGGTACCGAAAAACCCAGTGACGGCAAGCGTGACAGCGCCACCTTCAGCGGTTGCCATTGCAGGTAGGCGGTGAGGTAGGCCAGGCCGATGCCGCCAAGCAACGACAGCGCGATGGCAAAGCCAGCCAGGGCCAGGGTTTGCGGCAGGCGCTCGGCCAGCAGCGCGGTCACTGGGCGGTTCAGTGACAACGACTGGCCCAGGTCACCGTGCAGTGCCCGCCATAGCAGGTCGAAATACTGCTCGAAAATGCCCTTGTCCAGGCCGTAGTAGGCGCGTGCCTTCGCCAGGTCCTCGGGCGACAGGCCATCGGCTTCCATACCCGAGGCGCTGAGCATGATCGCCAGGGTGTCACCAGGCAGCAGATAGAGAATGAAGTAGGTGATGGTGTAGGCGCCCCACAGCACCAGCAGCGCCTGGCCGATGCGGCCGATCAGGTAGCGGTTCATGGCTGCGCGACCTGGATGTCACTGAGGAAGGCAAAACCTTCGGCGGTCCAGCGGAAGTCCTTGACCCGAGGTGCGGTGGCGGCTTGCCACACGCGTTCGTACAGCGGGAACGCCGAGGCTTCGTCAACCAGCAGGTCTTGCAGCTGGCCATAGGCCTGTGCGCGTTGTTCGTCGTGGGTGGCGGTAATGCCGTTGTCGAACAAGGTTTGTGCCTGGGCCAGTGCGTGTGGCTCGTAAGTATTGGTGGCCAAGGTGGCACTGCTGGCGGCGCGCGGGTCGAGGATGGTCTGCAGGATGATCGGATCGGCGCGGGTCATGTAGGTGGAGGTGAGGTCGTAGTTGCCCGAAGCGTTGCCGGCCACCCATTCGGCACGGGTCAGCACGTTCAGCTTGAGGTCGATGCCAACCTTGCGCAGTTGGTCCTGCACCAGCACATCACCGGCGCTTTCGGCAGGGGTGAGGTTGTAGCGCAGGGTCAGGCGTTTGCCGTCCTTGTGCCGGTAGCCGTCATCGCCCTTGCGCCAGCCGGCGGCATCCAGCAGGCGCTCGGCGCCCTGCGGGTCGTAGGCCAGTTTGCTGGTCTGTGGTTTGAAGTACGGCGTGGTCACGTCGTACACGCCGGTCACCACCGGGAATTCGGCGTTGTAGACGGTGTGCGCATAGCTGGTGCGGTCGATGGCCTTCTGCAAGGCCAGGCGCACCTGGCGGTCACCCAGCAGGCGGCCGTTGCGGGTGTTGGGGTAAAGGTTGAGCGCCGGGCCTGGCAACGAGCGGCTCTGGATGGCCGCACCCTTTGCCTGGAACAGCTTCAGGTCAACCTCGGAGAACGGGTTACGTGGCCAGAGGATGTCAGCCTTGCCCTGCAGGAACAGGCCGTTGCGCACGCTTTCTTCGGGGATATAGCTGATCTCCACGCGGTCCAGGTGGGCGGCGCCAGGGTTTTTGACGTTGGCCGAGGCCCAGGCATAGTCCGCTCGCTTGACCAGGCGTGCGCCGACTTCCGGGGTGTAGTGTTCGAGGATGAACGGGCCGGTGCCGATGATTTTGCCCAATGAACGCTCCTGGGCACTGAGCGCGTAGGAGGCCGGGGCGAGAATGGCCAGGTTGGTGGTGGATGTGGCCTGCAGGAAGCCGGCGTTGGGCCGTGAAAGCACCAGGCGGACGGTGAACGGGTCGACCACTTCGGCATGGTCGAAGCCGGCCAGGTAGGTGGCGCCGAATGTGGCGGGCAGTTGTTCAGCGAAGGCCTTGTTGCTGTCGAAGGCCGTTTTCACGGCTTGGGCGTCGAAGCGCTCGCCGTTGCTGAAGGAGACGTCCTGGCGCAGGTGGAAGGTGTACTGCAGCGCGTCGTCGCTGACCTCCCAGCTGCTGGCCAGCCAAGGGATGATGCGGCCTGTGGCCGGGTCCTGGTCAGTGAGCGATTCGGCGACGTTGCGCAGCAGTACGCGGTGCTCCAGCCAGTAGACCTGGAACGGGTCGACGCTGACCAGCGTGGTGTTGTCGCCCCAGAAGGCGATGTTAAGGGTTTTGCTGGTGGCATCTTCGCTGGAGGGGGAGCAGGCGGCGAGCGTGAAGGCCAGGGTGGCGCAGGCCAGCAGGCTTCTGGCCAGGTGTAATGGGGGCATTGGGTGATCCTTAAATGGGGTATGAGGTGTTTGTTCGGGCCCTATGGCCGGCAAGCCAGCTCGCACAGGATCACCACAGGCCTCAATCCAGTGGGGTTCTTGTGGGGGCTGGAGGCCACAGAAAACCTGTCAGTGCTGGTAATCCAGCCCCTCCCGGTCCAGCTGCCGGATCAGCGCATCCCAGTGCCGCTGGATCCCTTCACCCAACCCGTCGGAAAACCGCTTGGACTGCTCATGCACCTTGGCAATCGCCGCCGGCGCAGCATGCAGCAACTGGTCATTGCCTCCGGCCTGCGCCGCTACCTGGATGTTGCAGGCCCGCTCCAGCCCGTGCAGTTCACGGAAGGCATGCTCTACGCTGACACCCCCGGTCAGCAGGCCATGGTTGCGCAGGATGAGGATGTTGCTGTCGCCCAGGTTGGCCACCAGCCGCTGCTGCTCGTCCAGGTCCAGGGCGACGCCTTCGTAGTCGTGGTAAGCCACCCGGCTGTAGTACGCCAGGGCGTGCTGCGAGATCGGCAGCAGGCCGTCGCGCTGCGCTGACACCGCCGCGCCATCGCGGGTGTGGGTGTGCAGCACGGCCTTGAGGTCCTGCCGGGCGCGATGGATCGCGCTGTGAATCACATAGCCCGCCTGGTTGATGCCCAGGCCCAGCGGGTCGTCGATGATGGTGCCGTCCACGTCGACTTTCACCAGGTTGGACGCGGTGATCTCGTCGAACAGCAGGCCAAAGGCATTGATCAGAAAATGCTCGTCGGGCCCCGGCACGCGTGCCGAAAAGTGGGTGTAGATGTGGTCTGTCCAGCGGAACAGCGCGGCCAGGCGGTAGGCGGCGGCCAATTTGACCCGCACCTCCCACTCTTCGGCGCTGACCCGTTGGCGTACGGTGTTTTCCTGGGCGATGACGACAGACAGTGCAGTCATGGTGTTCTCCAATAAGTGTGGGTTCAGTAGCCGCGCTGGGTGTCGACCAGGTTGTGCAGCGGTGCCTGTTCGCGGTAACGGGCGAAGTTGTCGAGAAACGCATCGAGCAGGGCCGGGTAACCGTCCTCGGAAATCGCCGAGGTGTGCGGTGACAGAAACACCCGAGGATGCTGGTACAGCGGGTGGCCCGCCGGCAGTGGTTCCGGATCGGTGACATCAAGGCTGGCGCGGCCGATCAGGCCGCTTTCCAGGGCTTCGAGCAGGGCCTGCTGGTCCAGCAGCCCGCCACGGGCGATGTTGATCAGGTGCAGCCCGGGCTTGGCCTGGGCCAGCACCTGACGGTCGATCAGGCCGTGGGTGGCGGGGGTGAGCGGGGCGGCGATGACCAGGTGATCGCTGCTGGCAAAAAGTTGCTGCAGGTTGTCGACGCGCTGCACGCCCGGCACCTGGGCAATGGGCTGGCCTGGGCGGTTCAGCGCCAGTACTGACATGCCCAGCGCCACCGCCTTGCGTGCCAGGCTCTGGCCGATGCTGCCGAAGCCGAAGATGCCCAAGGTGCGACCACGCACGGGGGCCAGCGGGGTCAGGCGCCAGTCGGCGTCCTTGACCCACAGGCCTGGCAACTGCTTGGCCGCAGCAAACACCAGGCCCAGGGCGAATTCGGCCACCTGCTCGGCATTGGCGCCGCGGCCACTGGTGACCGGCGGGCCCTGAAACACCCAGCCAGGGTAGAAGTCGATGCCCGAGGACACCACCTGCACCCAGCGCAACGACCACGGCCAGCCCGCTGGAGGGTTGTCCACGCGGTTACCGCGTACATTGATCGGGCGCACGATGAACACGTCGGCAGGAACGTCCAGATGCAACTGGCCCGGGGCGATATCGATCACCTCATGGTCGGGCAACCGTTCGCGCAGGTACTGGTTGGCCGGTGCGTCCAGCTGGCTGGCGATGATCGAATGGCTCATGCTGCCACCTCTGCCAAGGCGGCGCGGCCGACATGGCCGAGTACCACGTCATCCTGAGGGGTGTGGATGCGGCTGCACAGCACATCACGGTAGTGCCGCTCCAGCGGGTTGCGCCGCGACAGGCCAGGGTTGCCGGCAGCCTCGATGGCCAGTTCCACGGCCTGGATGGCGTTGCGGCTGACCAGGTGCTTGAGCTGCCCGGCGTGGCGCGGATCGACCTGCCCGGTCACGGCCGCGTTCAACAGGCTCTGGTTGGCGAACAGCAAGGTGTCGATACGCCCGACCACGTCCTGGAAACGCGACAGGCTGGCCAGCGGTGCGCCGAGGTTGGATGGCGCCCGCTGGTTCAGGAACTGCACCAGCCAGTCGCGTGCGGCCTGGGCCACCCCGTCGTACAGCGCAGGCAGCAACACTGCCATCCACAGCAGGCCGGTGCTGTCGAGCTCGGCGCGCGGTGCGCTGGCCGGGCTGACGCTGACGGCATGATCGAGCGGGATCAGCACCTCGTCGAACTGCACTTCATGGCTGCAGGTGGCGCGCATGCCCAGGTGGTCCCAGTCTTCGACGATGCGGATGCCCGGGGTGTCCTTGCGCACCAGGAAACCGCCCACCAGTGGGTCCTGGTCGTCGCTGCGGGCCCATACCAGGTACCAGGTCAGGCCGTGGCTGCCGGTGGAGTAGATCTTGCGCCCGGACAACCGCCAGCCCTCGGCGGTGCGCCGGGCGACGGTGGCCGGCAGGCCGCCGCGGGCGGGCGTGCCCAGTTCGGGTTCGACGCGAAACGCGTTGATCAGCGCGCCGTCGGCCACCGCGTCGCGGGCCACTTGCAGGCGCAGGTGCTCGGGCCAGCGGTCTTCGTCCTGCAGGCGAAAGTGCTGCAGATACTGCATTACGAGGATCAGTGCGGTGGACGGGCAACCTTTGCCGACAGCGGCGACTACCTGGCGCGCACTGGCCAGGTCGGCGCCACCGCCGCCCAAATGGCGCGGCACGGTGAAACCCAGCAGGCCGTGACGCTGCAGCAGGTCGAAGTTATCGGCGGGGAACTGGCCGCTGCGGTCGTAGCGTTCGGCGTTGGCGGCCAGGGCCTGGGTGAGTTCGGCAAGCGCGCTGGCAGAAGGGGGGTGACTCATGGGTATTCATCCCTGGAACACGTTGGTTTCTAAGACCGTATTCGTATGGATGAGCGGTGTAAAAGTCTTTTTGGTTCTATGCTAATTATTAGTTGTAAGAATTACTTTTGGATAAAGTTATGCGTGTTGGTTATTTTATTGCGATTGAGTTGCCAAGGGCTGCTGCGCAGCCCAATCGCGACGCAAGGCCGCTCCCGCAAGCGCTTGCGCTTTCGGCTCACCCGCAGAGTTGCTGCCCTGCCACCCGGCCAAACTGCTCAACCGGCTCCTGCAGGTTGCCCAGGTAGCGCGGGTGGAACAACCACAAATCCACCTGCGGCTTGAAATCCGTCACATTGACCACGTCCAGTGCATCGCGGTGGCGGCTGTTCTGCAACAAGGGCTCGGGCACCAGCCCAAGCCCTTGCCCATTGGCCACCAGCCCGAGCTGCAGCTCGGTGCCGAAGGTCTCCAGGTTGATCGACAGTCTCAGCCCCTGTTCGCTCAGGGCGCGCTGCAGCCCGGCGCGAAAGCCGCAACCATCGGGGTTGAGTACCCACCCACGGGTGTAGCAGTCCTTGAGTTTGAGGCTGCGCTTGCCGACAGTGCCCTTGGCCGCCACCACGCGCAGCGGCATGCGTGCGATCGACTGGCTGGCGATGCCCTCGGGGAAGATCTTGCCGGGCGGGAACAGTGCCGCGGCGCCATCCAGCTCGCCGTTTTCCATGCGTGCGATCAGGCTGCTGCCCCAGCCACTGGTGACCTGGGTGCGCAGGTCGGGATAGGTTTCACGAATTTGTGCCAAGGCATCGAGCAGCACCACATCGCCAAGGGTTTGCGGCACGCCCAGGCGCAGGGTCCCGGACGGGGCACCGTCGTTGGCCACCAGTTCACGCAGCGAGTCGATCTCACGCAAGATCGCCTTGCACTGCTCGTACACCCGCAGGCCCATGGGGGTCGGCTTCAGCGGCTTGGTGTTGCGGTCGAGCAGGGTGGCGCCCAGGTCTTCCTCGAAGTTTTGCACCCGGCGGGTGATGGCCGGCTGGGTCAGTTGCAGGGCCTCGGCGGCGAGGTTGGTCGACTGGCAACGGATGACCGCCACGAAGGCGTCCATGTCATCGATTTTCATATTCGGCGCTCACATATTGGGGCGGTGGGACATACCGTAGGAGAATAATCCTCAATGGCCGGGTTGTCACAGCGCCTGTGCATCTCACGCGCTCTCGCGGGCAATCAACTCACACGCCAACAGGTTAAGCCGTTGCACCTCACCCTCACACGCTACCACCCCCAGGTGCTGCAGCACCCGCAACGCCGCCAGTTCGCCAATTGCCCGCGAGGGCGGGCGCAGGGTGGTCAGGCTGGGCAACAGCATGTCGGCAAAGGGGTAGTCGCCAAAGCCGACGATGGCCATGTCTTCGGGCAGGCGCAAACCGGCGCGCTGGCCCGCCAGGAGGGCGCCGGCAGCCAGGTTGTCATTGGCGAAGATGATCGCTTCGGGCCGTGGCTGGCGACGAATCAATGCTTCCATTGCCTGCTTGCCCGCCTCGAACGGTGCGCAGTCGGTTGAGGGCACGAACACCCAAGGCTCCAGCCCGGCTTCATGCAATGCCGCAATATAGCCATCGCGCCGCTCCAGCGCACTCAGGTCGCCGGCCGCACTGTTTTGCACGAAGGCAATGCGCCGGTGGCCCTTGTCCAGCAGGTAGCGGCAGGCCTGCACGCCTACCTGGTGATGAAGGAAACCCACTTGCAAGGGCGCCCGCTCAGGGCGGTAGTCCCAGATTTCCACGACGGGCACGTCTGCGTCGGCCAGCATCTTTTCCGTGGCCGGGCTGTGGAAATGGCTGGTCACCACCAACGCTGCCGGCGACCAGCCGAGAAAGGCCCGTACTGCGCTTTCTTCTTGCGCTTCGCTGAAATAACTGGAGGCCAGCAATAACTGGTAGCCGTGGCTGCTGAGGGTGTCGCTGAACGCCTGGATAGTCTGGGCGAAGATCGGCCCGGAGATATTCGGGATCACCATGCCGACAATGCGCCCACGGGCCGAGGCCAGCCCACCAGCGACCAGGTTGGGCACATAGCCCAGCGCCTGCACGGCGGCTTCGATACGCTCGCGTAAAGGCGGCGAAACCTGGTCTGGCTGGTTGAAGTAGCGCGACACGCTGATGGCCGAAACCTCAGCGGCCCGTGCCACCTCGGCGAGGGTGACACGGCCTGCGCCACGGCGCTTGCGGGGGGGATCCTTGGCCTGGCTCACCGGGCTGCCTCCTGGGGAAATGGCGCGATGGTAGCGCTAACGGGAAGTGGCTTGGCAAATAGCTTTATTGCATATCAATCTGACTTTTAAGTATTTGACGTGCTAAGCAACGCCCTCTGATACTTGCCAATGTTAGCGCTAACAAGCGCAGCTGTTGGCAACCGCCTGCCACTCGCACGAGCGAGACCAGACAACCACAGCAACTTCGTGTCGGCCCCGTCAGATGGGGCCTGGTCTGGTTTCCCGAGGCAGTGAGCACCATGCACAAAAGCCGTACACCGTTCCCCGCTACGCAACGTCGGCCATTGGCCGCAGCCATCTTGCTGGCCGCTTTTGGCCAAGGTGCCCAAGCAGCCGAACCGGCCGAAGCGGGGGTTGCGCAGGCCGCTGCATTAGGCGCGGTCACCGTCACCGCCACGCGCCGCGAAGCCACGCTGCAGGAAGTGCCGGTGGCGGTGTCGGTTATCGATGGCGAACAGCTGGAGCGCGACAACCGCAACAACGTTGCCAGCATCGTCCAGCAGGTGCCTACCCTCAATTACCGCGCCGGCGCCTCGAACAAGGACACCTCGCTGTTCATCCGTGGTGTGGGCACCATTTCTACCTCGCCCGGCGTCGAGCCCACCGTGGCGACGGTGGTCGATGGCGTGGTGTTCGGCCGCCCGGGGCAGTCGACCCTCGACCTGCTCGACCTCGAACGCATCGAGGTATTGCGCGGGCCACAGGGCACCCTGTTTGGCAAGAACGCCTCGGCGGGTGTACTCAACGTGGTCAGTAAGGCCGTCCCCGAACAGACCCAGGGCTATGTGGACTATTCGCACTTTGGCGCTGGCGACGAGAACCGCCTGCGTTTTGGGATTGGCGGGCGTCTGAGCGAGCAGTTCAAGGGTTCGTTGAGCACCTTGTGGGGCGACTACGATGGCAATGTCGAGAACGTTGCCAATGGCCACGACGTCAATGGCTATGCACGCAAAGGCGCCCGCGGCAAGCTGGAGTTCGAGCCCAACGAAGACGTGCGCCTGACCCTGATCGCCGACTACATGAAGGGCGAGGACACCTTGCCCAGCGGCGTCATCACCAGCGCCAGTGCCGCATTTGCCAGCCAGTTGCGCCCGGTGACGCCAAGTGCCCACAACCGCGACATCAACAGCGACTTCAAGACCCACGTCGAGGACGAGAACCAGGGGCTTTCGGCGCAACTGGACTGGCAGCTGAGCGACTACACCCTGACGTCGATCAGCGCCTGGCGGGGCTGGGACAACACCCAGTACCAGGACGGCGACCGGCGTGCCTTGCTGCCGATCACGGCGTCCCATGACAAGGGCACGGTGGACTATGACCAGTACAGCCAGGAGTTTCGCCTGACCTCGCCCAAAGGGCAGTTCAACGAATATGTGCTGGGCGCCTTCTACATGCATGGCACGTCCAACGAGACCTACCAGCGCCTGTCGGTCAATGGCGGCGTGGCCAACCGTGGCCGCGCCGACTATTCCACCACCAACGACAGTGTCGCGCTGTTCGGTGAAAACACCTTCAACTTCACCGATGACCTGCGTGCCATTTTCGGCCTGCGCTGGACCCACGACGACCTTGAGTACGATCATCGCCGCGTCTCCACCTCGGCCAGCGCAGTGACCGGTATCCAGCCTTCGACCGCAAGCTCCGGCTCGGTTGACGAGGACGGCTGGAGCGGAAGGACCGGCCTGCAATATGATTTCAATGACAACCTGACCGGTTATGTCACGTACTCGCGCGGCTACAAAGGGCCGGCCTATAACGTGTTCTTCAACATGCAGCCGCGCGACACCGAGGCACTCAAGCCCGAAACGTCGGATGCGTACGAAATCGGCTTGAAAAGCACGGCGCTGGATAATCGCCTGACCGCCAACCTGGCCGTATTCCATACCGACTACGACAACTACCAGGCCAACTTCTTCGACACCGTGGCCAACCAGGTGGTAACCCGCCTGGTCAACGCCGGCAAGGTCAAGACCCAGGGTGTGGAGCTGGATGCCAGCTTCCAGGCCACCTCGCGGCTGAAGCTGTCGACAGCCGTGGCCTACACCAAGGCCCGTGTCGATCACTTCAATTGCCCGGCGGGTGCGGCGGCCAACTGCAACATCGATGGCGGTCGCCTGCCGTTCACGCCCGACTGGAAGACCTACCTGCGCGCCGATTACGTGATCCCGCTGGACAACGGCCTGGATGTGGAGCTGAGCAGCGATTACAGCTGGCAGGACGCCGTGCAGTTCAGCCTCGACCAGAACCCGGACACCGTGCAGGGCGCCTATGGCATCTGGAACGCCAGCATTGCCCTGGCCGATTACAACGACGGCTGGCGCGTAGCCCTGTTGGGCAAGAACCTGGGCGACAAATCGTATGCGCAGATGCTGGCCAGTGGCGGCGACTACATCTACCGCTCAGTACCGCGGGATGACGGGCGCTACTTCGGTGTGCAACTGCGCAAGGATTTCTGAGTGGCGGCCTGTGGCCTGTACCGGCCTCATCGCCGGCAAGCCAGCGCCCACAGGTACAGCGCAGCCTGAATGAATTGCGTGCTCCCTGTGGGAGCCGGCTTGCCGGCGATGGGCCGCAAAGCGGCCCCAATCGAGATTTCAAGGAGAACAACATGCCCCGCCAAATGAATCTGGGCGCCTTCCTCATGGCTACCGGTCACCACGTGGCCGCCTGGCGCCACCCGGACGTACCGGCCGACCCGCTGGATTTCGCCACCTACAAGCGCACCGCACAAATCGCCGAAGCCGCGTGCTTCGATGCCTTGTTCGTCGCCGACAGCGTCGCCGCGCCCAGCGACCCGGTGGCCAGCCACAGTGCCCGCTCGGTGTACTTCGAACCACTGACCCTGTTGTCGGCGCTGAGTGCAGTCACCGAACGCATCGGCCTGATCGCCACAGCCACCACCAGTTACAACGAGCCGTACCATGTGGCACGCAAGTTCGCCTCGCTGGATCACCTGTCCGCAGGCCGTGCCGGCTGGAACCTGGTCACCTCCGACGCTGCCGCCGAGGCCGGCAACTTTGGCCGCCAGACGCACATCCCACATGCCGAGCGTTACGCCCGCGCCCGCGAATTCCAGCAGGTGGTGCAAGGGCTTTGGGACAGCTGGGCCGATGATGCGTTCGTGCGCGACAAGGCCAGTGGCCTGTTCCACCACCCGCAGGCGGTGCGTACCCTTGACCATGTGGGCGAGCACTTTCGCGTCAAAGGCCCACTCAATGTGGCCCGCTCCCCACAGGGGCGACCTGTGCTGGTGCAGGCTGGCTCGTCCGAAACCGGCCGCGAGCTGGCTGCACAAAGCGCCGAGGTGGTGTTCACCGCCCAGCCGAGCCTGGCCCGGGCACAAGCTTTTTACGCCGACCTCAAGGGCCGCCTGGCGCGTCATGGGCGGGATGAGCAATCGCTGAAGATCATGCCCGGCGTGTTCGTGGTGGTGGGGCAAAGCCAGGCGCAGGCCGAGGACAAGTACGAACAGTTCCAGGCGCTGGTCGACCCGCGGGTCGGCGTTGGCCTGCTCGGGCGCATGCTCGGTAACTTCGACCTCTCCGGCTACCCGCTGGACAGCCCGCTGCCAGCGTTGCCGCCTACCGAGGATGGCCAGCGCAGCCGCCAGCAACTGCTGACCGAACTGGCCGGTAACGAACAGCTGACCCTGGCCCAGCTGGGCCGGCGCATCGCCGGTGGGCGAGGGCACTACAGCCTGGTCGGCACCCCGACGCAGATCGCCGATGAGCTGCAAGCCTGGTTCGAAGGCGGCGGCGCCGATGGCTTCAACGTGCTGGTGCCGCACCTGCCCCTGGGCCTGGAAGACTTCGCTGTGCAGGTGGTGCCCGAGTTGCAGCGGCGCGGCCTGTTCCGCCGTCAGTACCAGGGCCACACCCTGCGCGAGCACCTGGGCCTGCAGCGCCCAGCCAACCCTTACTTTGCCGAACGAGGCCAACCATGAGCTACACCGCCAACCCCGAGCGCTATGCGCGCATGCCTTACCGTCGTGTCGGTCGCAGCGGCCTGGTGCTGCCGGCCCTGTCCCTGGGCCTGTGGCACAACTTTGGCGATGCCACGCCCATCACCACCCAGCGCGCCTTGCTGCACACGGCGTTCGATGCCGGTATCAACCATTTCGACCTGGCCAACAACTACGGCCCGCCCTATGGCAGTGCCGAGACCAACTTCGGCCGGCTGCTGCGCGAGGACCTGCGCAGCTACCGTGACGAGCTGATCATTTCCAGCAAGGCCGGCTGGGACATGTGGCCGGGACCTTATGGGCAGGGCGGCAGCTCGCGCAAATACCTGATCGCCAGCCTGGACCAGAGCCTGGCGCGCCTGGGCCTGGATTACGTTGACATCTTCTATTCGCACCGCTTCGACGCCGATACCCCGCTGGAAGAAACGGCCATCGCACTGGCCGATATCGTGCGCCAGGGCAAGGCGCTGTACATCGGCATTTCGTCCTACTCGGCCGGAAAGACCGCTGAAATTGCGGCGTTGCTGCAAGCCCTGAAGGTACCGCTGCTGATCCACCAGCCGTCGTACAACCTGTTCAACCGCTGGATCGAACGGGACCTGCTCGACACCACCGATGCCTTGGGTGCCGGGGTGATTGTATTCACTGCCCTGGCCCAGGGCCTGCTCAGCGACAAATACCTCAATGGCATCCCGACCGACGCCCGGGTGAACCGTGCGGGTGGTGGCTCGCTGTTGCCCCAGCACTTGTCGCAAGCCAACATCGCCCGCGCACGCGCCCTGAACGACATTGCCCGCCAGCGTGGCCAGAGCCTGGCCCAACTGGCACTTGCCTGGACACTGCGCGACCCAAGGGTGAGCTCTGCGCTGATTGGTGCCAGCCGGCCCGAGCAGATCACCGAGAACGTGGCCGCGCTCGACAACCTGGCCTTCACGGCCGAAGAACTGGCCGCCATCGACCAGTACGCTGTGGAAGGCGGGATCAACTTGTGGGAAAAACCCTCGACCGACTGGAAGGAATGACCCATGCGCTTACTACGCTTTGCCATGCTGCTGATGCTGGCCTTGGCCGGCGCGGCCCAGGCCGCAGACCCGGCCACCTTGCGTATTGGCTATCAGAAGGGCTCGATCAGCCTGGTGCTGGCAAAGCAGCATCGGCTGCTGGAGCAACGCTTTGCCAGCACCCGCGTGCAATGGATCGAGTTTCCCGCGGGCCCGCAGATGCTTGAAGCATTGAACATCGGCAGCCTTGATATTGGCTCTACCGGTGATATTCCGCCGATCTTCGCCCAGGCCGCCGGCGCCGACCTGTTGTACCTGGGGGCCGAGCCGCCCAAGCCGCAGGCTGAAGTGATCCTGGTGCCGAAAGACAGCCCAATCAGGGCAGTAGGGGAGCTCAAGGGCAAGCGTATTGCCCTGCAGAAGGGTTCCAGCGCCCACAACCTGCTATTGCGTGCCTTGGCCAAGGCCGGGCTGAGCATTGGTGATGTTCAGCCAGTGTGGCTGGCGCCTGCCGATGCCCGGGCGGCATTCGAGCGGGGCAGCGTGGATGCCTGGGCAATCTGGGACCCGTTCTACTCCGCCATCGACCTGGAGGGTAAGGCGCGTCTGCTGGCCGACGGCCAAGGGTTGGGGCTGATTGGGCCGTTCATGCTGGGTTCACGCACCTATGTCGAAGCCAATGGCGCCTTTGTCGGGCAATTGCTGGACGAAATCAGCCGGGCCGAGGCACTTACCCGCAGCGACGAGGCTGGGAGCATCCACGTGCTGGCACAGTTCATGGGTTTGCCAGAAGCGGTGGTGCAGCGCAGTTTCAGCCACCGGCCGGCGTCACCCGTGCTGCCGGTGAGTGATGAGATCGTGGCGGCGCAGCAGCGTACGGCACAGTTGTTCTTCGACAACAAGGTACTGCCCAAGCGGGTCGACATTGCCGGGGCAGTGTGGCGGCGGCAGTAACTTTACCTGCCCGGGCCCTATCGCCGGCAAGCCAGCTCCCACAGGATTAGCAGTGCCCTAAAGGGTTATACAGTACCTGTGGGAGCTGGCTTGCCGGCGATAGGGCCGCATCAGCAAGCGTGTCACCCGCGGGCGAATGCCGCCAGCTTCTCGCCATCCAGCCGGTAGCGGACCCACTCATCCTGCGCCTCGGCCCCCAGCTTCTGATAGAAGCCGATCGCCGGCTCGTTCCAGTCCAGCACGCTCCATTCCAGGCGCCCGCAATTGTTCGCCACCGCCTCGCGGGCAATATGTCGCAGCAGTTGCCGGCCAGCACCGTCGCCACGCTGTTCAGGCGTGACATACAGGTCTTCCAGATAAATACCGTTGCGCCCGAGCCAGGTCGAGTAGCTGTAGAAGTACACGGCAAAACCGACTGCCCGGCCACCGCGTTCGCACATCAGACTACGCACTGTGCTGCCCTCGTCGAACAGGCTGTGCTCGATGTCGGCCAGGGTGGCGACCACCTCGTGGCGGGCACGTTCATACTCGGCCAGCTCGGTAATGAAGGCCAGGATCTGCTCGGCATCGGTGCGAACGGCTGGGCGAATGGTGAGGCTCATGGTGACGGCTTCCTTGATCCGGGTTAGCGGTACAGTGATGTGTATCTGAATAATTTAATATAACTGTATCGGTCGCTAGAGAGGGCGACTCCGTTAGTGTGACAGCACCTATAACGAAAGTGGAATGCCCGCCATGCTTGCCTCTGCCGACCTGTTGATCGCTTTCGTGCTGTTTGCCTTTGTATCGTCCATCACTCCCGGCCCCAACAACACCATGTTACTGGCCTCGGGGGTGAACTTCGGCGTGCGTCGTTCGGTCCCTCATGCCCTGGGTATCAGCATCGGTTTCATGGTCATGGTGCTGGCCGTGGGCTTGGGCCTGGGTGAAGTGTTCAAGGCCTGGCCGCCGCTGTACACGGCGCTGCGCTATACCGGCGCCGCCTACCTGCTGTATCTGGCCTGGAAAATAGCCACTTCCGGGCCAGTCGGCACGGCCTCCTCGAGCGCCCGCAAGCCGCTGGGGTTCTGGGGCGCAGCGGCGTTCCAGTGGGTCAACCCCAAGGCCTGGGTCATGGCGGTGGGTGCGATTACCACCTACACACCGGCGCAAGGCTATGTGACCAACGTGATCGTCATCGCCGCCTTGTTTGCCTTGGTCAACCTGCCTAGCGTCGGTGTGTGGCTAATGTTCGGCAGCGCCCTGCGCAACGTATTGCAGAATCCGCGCTGGCTGATGCTGTTCAATGTCCTGATGGCCTTGTTGCTGGTGATTTCACTCTACCCGCTGCTGTTTGTAGAATCGGCGTTTTCTTAGCCCCGCGAGTGAAGCAAGCCGATGCAGTTGATACCCTGGTCCCACGAATGCGCCGAAGGTTTCACCCTGCGTGGCTGGCGAACACCTGTCAGTGGCAAGCCGTTGCTGCATTTTTTGCACGGCAATGGCTTCTGTTGCCTGGCCTACCAACCGTTGCTGATGCGTCTGGGCGAACATTTCGACCTGTGGCTTTGCGACGTTCAGGGGCATGGCGACAGTGACCATGGTGGGGTGTTTCGGGGGTGGAACCGTACTGCCGAGCTGGCAGTGGAAGCCTTTCAGGCCGGGCGTGGCGAGTACGGCGATGTGCCGCGGTTTGCCGTGGGGCACAGCTTTGGCGGCGTGCTTACGGGCCTGATCCTGGCCGCTGAACCTGAGCTGTTCGAGCGTGCGGTGTTGCTAGACCCCGTGTTGTTCAGTCGTCGCATGCTGGGTGTGATGGGCGCGGCAGCACTGGTTGGCCTGCACCAGCGTCATGCATTGGCACGCAAGGCCGCCAGCCGCCGCAGCCACTGGCCTGATCGCGAGGCAGCGCTAGCCTTGCTGCAAGGGCGGGGCATCTTCAAGGGCTGGACCGATGCAGCGCTGCAGGCTTATGTCGAACACGCCATCGGCGATTGTGGCGATGCAGTGGTGCTCAAGTGCCGGCCCAGCCGGGAAGTGGAAATCTTCAGTTCATTCCCCAAACGCATGTGGGCGCGCCTTGCAGCGATCAGCACGCCGACACGGATTCTGTATGGCGAACAGACGTATCCCTTCGTGCCACATTCGGTGAACCGCCTGGCCACGCTCAACCGGCATGTAACCGCCCGGCAAGTTGCCGGTGGGCACTGTTTCATGCAGGAAGACCCGGCCATGGCGGCCGAGCAGGTACTCGCTTTCTTGCCGGGCTGACTGTTCCATAGGTAGAACGATGTATGCCGAATAACCCGTCTACCGCCTGATTCGTATCATTGATAAGGTTATCCCAGCCAAGAGAGGAGCCTTCTCATGAAAAACATTCTGGGTATCCACCGCAGCCCACACGCCCATTGGGTAGGTGATGGTTTTCCCGTGCGCAGCCTGTTCACTTACGACAACCTGGCCAGCCGGATCAGCCCGTTCCTGCTGCTGGACTACGCTGGCCCCCATGACTTCACCCCGACCACGGCGCGGCGCGGCGTTGGCCAGCACCCGCACCGCGGCTTCGAGACCGTGACCATCGTCTATCAGGGCGAGCTGGAACACCGTGACTCCACGGGTGCTGGCGGCCTGATCGGGCCAGGTGATGTGCAGTGGATGACCGCCGCCAATGGCATCATCCATGAGGAGTTCCATTCCCCGGGCTTTGCCCGCAGTGGCGGTACCCTGGAAATGGTCCAGTTGTGGGTCAACCTGCCCGCGCGTGACAAACGTGCAGCGGCCGGCTACCAGACGCTGTTGGCCAGCGACATCCCGGTGGTAGCGCTGGAGGGCGACGCCGGTAGCTTGCGGGTGATTGCCGGCGACTACAAGGGGCACCCAGGGCCGGCGCGGACCTTTACCGCGATGGATGTGTGGGACCTGCGGCTCAATGCCGGCACGGCCTTGCAGCTGCCGGTTGCTGTCGGTCGCAACGCGGCGCTGGTGGTGTTACGCGGTAACGTGCGCATCAATGGCGAGCGCGACGCTGGCCCGTCCAGCCTGGTACTGCTGGACCGGGACGGGGAGGATGTCACCGTGCAGGCTCTGGAGGGCACCAGTGTGCTGGTGCTCAGCGGCGAGCCGATTGACGAGCCGATCGTCGGTTACGGTCCATTCGTGATGAACAGCCAGGCGGAGATTGCCGAGTCGTTCGACGATTTCCATGCCGGGCGGTTTGGGCAGATGCAGGATGAACGGGAAGGGGCCGGCCATTGAACCGTGGCTAGTGATACCGGCACCGCTCGTCGTTAAGTCAGGCTTTGCATTCGAACCCTCGGCCCGCGAGCGCAATCTTCCACTAAGGTGCTAAGGGATTCCCCGCATCATCATTGCCCCGGCGCATGGACGCCTGCCAGGGCATGGGCAATATCAATTGGCGCCCCGCCCGATAAAGGCGTACTCACTCACAACAGGCCATCGCACAGAGAGGGTCGTACCATGTCGTTGATTGGAGTTTCGATGCTGGAGATGCGGCAGATGATCGAGCAGGCATGCCTGCCCGACCGCTGTGAAGTCAGCTGCCCGGACGGCGCCAACCTGACCATCCGCCTGGGTCAGGGCCAGAGTCTCGAAAAGAGCGTGACCCTCAGTGGGGTTCCGTTGCACAACCTTAACAGTTGCCGTGACCTGGTCCACCTCGTGGGGCAGTTGCATGCGCTGCGCAACAGCCACCCGGCGCCACTCAGGTCGCATGCTTGAGTGCACCTGGTTTGCCCCGGTCAGCCCAGGTTGGCCGGGCGCACGTATTCTGGCATCAGGCCGTTGAACCAGAACAGAACCATCGCCACGAGCAGGGTTACCAAAACCAGAAGCCCCACGCCCCACACGCATGTCGCGAACAGCATTGCCTGTTCCTTTTTAAGCCGCAGGAATGTCTGCAAACCGCCATACAGCAAGACGCTTGCATAGGCCGAAGCGGCCATTAGCGCGACGAAGGCCAACCAGCGAATCGGCAGCAGCCCGACTACCCCGGCGAAGAACCACGGCGTGGCGCAGTAGGCGGCAAAACCGATGCACTGGCTCAGGCTTGGATGTGCGTCGAACCCTCGTGACATCCAGCGGATCATCACCCCCATCAGCATCACGCCCACAACGGTGGTGGCATACAGCAGCCCCGCCAGTTGCGCGGCGCTACCCATGCCAAGGCGTACCCGCTCCTCGGCCGCCAGGCTCCAGCCGAAGGTGGTCGTGCCAATGAACAGGCACACGGCGGGTATCAGTGCCAAGGCCAGCAGCCGCGGCAGGTATTGCTGTGGGTGGTCTTCTTCGGCCCGACGAATATCCAGCCAGGCGTCGGCGGGGTGGGTGAAGAGCTTGAGCAATGGACTGTTCATGGCATTCTCCGGCGGGCAGAGGCCCTTTTGCTATGGAGAGACGCCGCGGTCGGCCGGTTCAGCTGGTTTAGCTGCCGTTGATCGGCTTACTGTAGCTCGAGCAGCAGGTTGAGGCCGCCATCGCCGCACTTGCCTTTGTCGCGAACCACCCCATGATAACTGCGCCCATCCCAGACGAAGGCCACACTGTGGGCACGGTCGACCTTGTCAGGCAGCGGCGGGCAGATATGCAGACGCAGCCCCGCTCGACCTTGAAGGTTGAGATCGGCCAGCTGGCACTGGCATTCCACGCTCTGCGCCACTGGGCCGAAAAGGGTGTCGCGTACGTAATCGAGCTGCAGCGAGGCGTTGGGGGCACGGCCAGGCATCTTCATCGGTAAGTGGCTCCGTGGCAACGGTTTGAGGGGCTAAGTGGGTTCGACATGGCAGGCTCCAGGCAAGGAAGGCGGCTTGATATTTGAAGCTTGCCTGGCCTGGATGTTCAACATGTTTCATGTGAATTCATCTTGTTTTGCGCCGGGTGGTAGAAGCGGGGCCTGTTCAGGGCCCCGCCTTGCGCAATGTCAGGTTGATCCGCCGCTCGCCCATGCGCGGATGCACGCCGGGTTTGATGGGCAGCACGCCATGAAAGCGCAAGCGGTCCTCGCCGCCCCAGACCAACACATCGCCGTGGCTCAGGGGGATGCGACGGGGCTTGTCGGCGCGCTGCAGGCCGCCGAACAGGAACACTGCCGGCAGGCCCAGCGACACAGACACGATCGGCTGCCCGAAGTCCCGTTCGTCGCGGTCCTGGTGCAGGCTCAAGCGTGTGCCTGGCAGGTAATGGTTGACCAGGCAGGCATCCGGCACGAAGCCCTCGAAGCCGGCCAGCGCCGCAGCGCGGGCGGCGAGCGCGAGCAGAACCGGGGGCAGTGCAGGCCACGGCTTGCCACTGAGCGGATCGTTGGGGCTATAGCGGTAACCCTGTTCATCACTCACCCAACCCAAGGTGCCGCAGTTGGTCAGGTCTACAGCCATGCGTAGGCCACCGGGCGTGTGCATGTGCCGGAAGGGCGCTGCACGCAGCACCGGGCGCAGCGCATCGAGCAGCGGCTCGGTTTCGGCCAGGGCGAAGCCGGGCAAAAGCACGGTATGGCTGGCCAGGCGTTGTGGCTGGGGGCCGAACAGGTCTAGGTCGGACTGGATCATGGCACCGCACAGGTTCGAGGGAGTGGATATTGTATCCCTGCAATTGCAATCCCCGCAGGAGCATCCTTGTGCGGCGAAGAGGCCGGTATGCCTCCCAACGATGTGCCAGTCCTGCAGGCCCTTTCGCAGCACAAGGCTGATCCTGCAGGGAATGCATATACCGGGCAGAGGGTGTGAGCGAAAAAGGAACCGCGGCACCAGGGAGAGGAGCACCGCGGTTCAAGGGGGAGCGGGTTACTTTTGGGTCACGGTGGCCAGGTTTGCACTGCCCAGCTGAGTGATGGTGGCGGTTTGGGCGATACCACTCTGGTCGACGAACGCCTTGTTGCCCTGGCCTCCCTGGGTCACGTAGGCGACGTTGATGCTGTCAGTCTGTTTGATGGTGGCTTCGTTGCCGCTGCCGTACAGCTGGTTGGTGTAGCTCTGGTTGCTGTAGCCGGATTGGTCCAGGGTAATGGTGTTGCCGGTGCCCTGGCTGTTGCCGTAGGCATAGTTGTCGGTACCGCGCTGGTCGGCGATCAGGATGTTGTCGGTGCCGTTCTGCTCGAAATACAGCTCATTGTTGACGTCGTCCTGCTTGGTCTGCATCTGGTTGCCTTTGCCCGTCTGGGTCAGCGTGGCCACCTGGTCAGCGCCTTTTTGGGTCAGGTTGACGCCGTTGCCGTTGCCGGTCTGGTTGATGGTGGCACTTTGGTTGGTGCCGAACTGGCCACCCATCTTGGCGCCTTTCCAGTTGCTGGCGGTGATGCTGTTGCCATTGCCTTTGGTGTTGATGGTCAGGTTGAGGTTTTCACCATTCTGGTAGGTGAAATGCAGGTTGTTGTTGCCGGTCTGGGTGATGGTGGCGGTCGCGTTATTGGTTTCGAACTGGTCCGACCAACTGGCGTTGGCATTGCCTTGCTGCGTCAGGCTGACCTTGTTGCCGGTGCCGAAGCTCTGGTCGATATAGCCCTCGTTCGTCTGCCCGGTCTGGACCACGGAAGCCTGGCTACCGACCTGGGTGTCCTGCCACACTTCCACCGAGTTGCCGCCACCGTACTGGCCAATGCCAATGGTGCCACCGGTGCCCTCACGCTGGTCGCCGTAGGCCCAGTTGTCGTGGCCATCCTGGTAGACCTGGATGTCGCCATCGACATGGTTCATGTGCTCGGCGGCTGCATAGTTGTCCTGGCCGGTCTGGTTGACGGTACTGCGGTTGTTGCTGCCACCGAAGGTCTGCTCAAGGAAGGCCTCGTTGCGCTGGCCGGA
Source organism: Pseudomonas sp. PvP089 (assembly GCF_017875165.1). Lineage (NCBI taxonomy): Bacteria > Pseudomonadati > Pseudomonadota > Gammaproteobacteria > Pseudomonadales > Pseudomonadaceae > Pseudomonas > Pseudomonas sp. PvP089. The sequence continues at coordinate 3,579,645 of NZ_JAGGME010000001.1, read as the reverse complement.
TTGCCAGCTGGTGGCTTTGCTGCCTTCCTGGGTGTCCTGCCACACGGTGGATTTGTTACCGACGCCTTGCTGGGTTTGCAGCGATTCGTTGTTCATCCCTACCGACTGGCTAGCGAAGGCATCGTTGTAGCTGCCCCCGGCAGTTTGGGTAATCTGGCTGCCGTTCTCGAACAGTTGCTCGGCGTAGCCGGCGTTGTACTGGCCGGTGGCGCTCTGCTGGATATCGCTGGTGCTCTCGGTTTGCACCGCCAGGTGGTTGTGACCTTTACCGGTCTGGTTCTGCGTGGCCGAAGCGAAGGATGCCTGGGTCTGGCTGACCGCGGCGATGTTGTCCTTGCCGTCCTGAGTCTGCGATGAGGTGCTGTCAGCAGCCATGGCCTGACCTGCGAGGGCCAGGACGATAGCGGCACTTAAAGGGGCGAGCTTGTACATGGTGGTGCCTCCAGGTCTATCGGTATTGTGTGATCTGCACATGTTGGCCATTGCCGGTCTGGCTCACGGAGCTGCTGAGGCCCGAACCGGACTGCACGATGCTGGCGCTGTTGTCGTTGCCGATCTGCTCGATGGCTGCGCTGTTGCTGCTGCCGCTCTGTCGGATCGACGCACTGTTGCCCTTTCCCTGTTGGCTGATGGTTGCCATCAGGTCACTGCCTTCCTGCAAGATGTACGCTTCCTGCGCACCGCCGGCCTGGACGATGCGGCCCAGCAGGGCCTGACCGTTCTGGTCGAGGGCGGCGCGGTTGCCTGACCCTTGCTGCTCGATCACTGCAGCCTGACCGGCGCCGACCGGTAGCAGGCGGATGATCACCGGTTCACCGAGGTCATTGCCGGGTGCAAGGTCGGCGTTGTCCATCAGGTCATCGGCCCAGCTGGCCTGGCCCGCCAGGGCCAGGCTGAACAGCAGTGGATACAGGCGCTTCATGGCGTTTCCCCGCCTTTACTGCACAACCACGTTGACGGTGCGGGTGGTACCCGGGCTGGTGTTGATGGTTGCCGTCGGCGCGGCGGTCGGGATGATCGTGGTGCTGTTGCTCACTGCCAGTCGCCAGCGGCCGGTCACGGGTACCGTGGTGGTACCCAGCGTTTGCACTCCGGTGGTAGTGGTGACCCGGACGGTGACAACGTTGCCCGTGGTTACCGATGAGGTACCGCTGATGTCCCAGTTGTACCGGTTGTTGGAGCGCGCCGTGACGGTGGCTGCCGTGACTGCGAAGGTTTCGGCGGCAGGCCGTGGCGACACGTTGACGGTGACCGTACCCGGGGTGGATAGCGCCCCCAGCGAGTCACGTGCCTGGTAGGTGAAGGTGGCGGTGAAGGCTGCAGTGACCGTGGCCGGTGGGGTGTAGGTGACGGTGGTGCCGTCGGTGCTGACCGTGCCCCGGCCGGCAGCCGGTTGGGTGACGGCAGCAACGGCCAGCGGCACGTTGCCCTCTGGATCGGTGTCGTTGGCCAGCACGTTGATGGTCAATGGCACGCCCAGGGTGGCGACGGTTTCCGGGTTGGCGGTCGGTGCCCGGTTAGGCGCAACGTTGATCGTGACCGTGGCCGGTTCCGACTTCAGGCCTTTGGAATCCACCGCCCGGTAGCTGAAGGTGGCCACCAGCGGTTGCGTAGCCCCGTCTGGCGGGGTGTAGGTAACCGAGGTGGTACCGTTGAGCACGACGCCGCCAAGGCCGGTACCGGGTTGGGTGAGGTCACTGATGGTCAGTGGCACGTTGCCGTCCGGATCACTGTCGTTCAGCAGCAGGTTGAGGGTAAGCGGGATACCGACACTGGTGCTTCCGATGTCAGCCTGGGCCAGCGGTGGCTGGTTGGCCGCCTCGACGGGGGCGTTGCCGACCACGAGCACCGGTTCTACGTCAGCACCACCATGGGCAGATTTGACTGTCACGGTGGCTGGCGGTTGCGCCACGTCGTTGATCGTGATGCTTTGCAGCGTGCCCGATTTCGACAGGCGGCCGTAACCCTGGGCGAGCATGTCGGGGATCGCTACCTCATCACTGGACCTGGCCTCGATCAGCAGGCGCTTGTTGGCCCAGTCATATCGCGCGGTACTGACCTTGACCACGTCGGTCAGCTTGCTCGACAACGCGGTCGGCTGGGTGCCGCCGGCACTGTTGCTGGCCGTGACCACTACCACCGCAGGCGGTGCAGTCTGGCCAAGCTGTTGGTGGAAGAACAGGCCGTTGTTGTCTGCCGTCAGGGTGAACTGGCAGGGCGATGGCGGCGTGCCGACCAGTGCCAGGCCATTGCGCATGCACAGGCTGGCCTCTTTCGGCGCTTTGGCGAACACTTCCACACGGGTACCGCTGCCATTGCGTGAGTAGGTGGCGCGCTCCAGGGTGACCGGGGTTTGCGCGCGTGGGTCCAGCACCTTGCCCGAGACCGTGAACAGCGCGGTCTCGATGCGACCGGGGGGGCCGTCGATGCGGATGAAGTTGGTGTTGAACGGGCTGCCGGCCACGGCTTCCGGCCGGTTAGGGTCGCCGATGAAGGTTTCGGTGGCGCCGGTGTCCGGATTGACTTCGGTGTAAGGCCCGCCCACCCCGCGCAGCCATGGCCCGAGAGCGCCATTGAGCGCCCCTGTGAAGTTGCCCGGTGCCCCAATGCCGATGTCGCGGGTGATGTTGATCGCTCGACGACCGGGCGTGGTGACGTTCACGGTCTCGACACCGTAGGGGTGTGTGATGGTGTATACACCGGCACGGGGTACCGAGACACGGATACGGATACGGGCGAAGCTCTGCTGGTCGCCGTCTACCGGGTTCTCGGCAGCAAAGGCTGCTTCCAGGCCGGCAACGTAGGCATCCAGTTCGTAGCCGCTGTTACCAACGGCAGGGATGGTGGCTTCGGCCAGGAACCAGAACATTTCTGGCGGCCAGTTGTCGGGGAACACCAGCGGCAATGCATCGTCGTAGATGCCGGGCTCTGGTAGCAGGGTGCACATGTAGGACGGTGCGGCCGGTGTGCCGGGCACCCGGGTACTGGTCGCGCGTGACTGGCACAGTTCCAGGGACTGGTTGAGGCTGTCCTTGTACCACATCGGGTAGCCGCCAGTGGCGAAGGTGTAGGGCCCCGGGTCGACATCAGACAACGCGGCAAAGGCGGCGCTGGTAACGGTGAGGGAAAAACCGGCGGCGAACAGCGCACGGCGCGACCAAGTGTTCATGCGGCCTCCTTGAAGGCTGAGCCTTTGTCTGTTCATGGCACCAGCACCACGTCTTCGGTGTCGCTACCCCCATTGGCACTGGTGACTTGCACCTTGGCCGGTGGGATGGGCGACAGGGTCATGCTCAACGTCTTCACGGCGCCGGTGCCGCCCAGGTTGCCGATCAACGTGCCGTTGCCGGTTTGTGCGGTGAGCACGGGCGGGGTGGTTTCGTCGCTGGTGCTGGCCACCAGGGTCAGCTCGCCGGTGGACAGGCGGTACTGGGCCTGAGTGATGGTGACCAGGTCGGTCAGCGGCATGTTGGTGGTGGTCAGGCTGCTGGTGGGGATCGACACGCTGTTGTCGGCGGTCAGTGTCACGAGGGTGCCGGCCGCCGGGTTCAGGGCCGACTGGGCGTACCAGGCGCCAGTGCCGTTGGCCTCGGTGAGGTTCAGGTTGGGCGTTTGGCTGGTCAGGGTGACGCTGGCTGGCGGCGGCGGGGCCATCACGAAGATGTCTTGCTGGGCGCGCAAGTCGCCGTTTTCGGTGTGCCGGGAGTAGGTGCTGCGCTGTGGCATCAGTGGGGTTGGCAGGGCCACTTCTGAAAGCTTGCCCGAAATGGCGAACAGTTCAGTGCGCAGGTCGATGCCGCCAGGGCCTTCGATGCGCACGAAGTTGGTGTTGAACGGGCTGCCGGTTACCCGTTCCTCAAGGTTCGGGTCACCGATGAAGCGTTCATTTCCTTCGGTGTAGGGGCCGTTGACACTGCGCAGGAAAGGCCCGACGTCGCCCTTCAGCGCGCCGGTGAAGTCGCCTGCGCCGGCGATGCCGATGTCGCGGGTCATGTTGATCGCCCGGCGGCCGGCGGCAGGCACATCGAACACTTCCACGCCGTAGGGGTGGGTGACCACGTAGGTGCCGGCGGTGGGTACATCGACCCGGATTCGCACCCGGGCGAAGCTGACCTGGTCACCCTCAACCGGTTCTTCGGCGGCAAATGCCGCTTCGATCGCCGTGCCGTAGCTGAGGTCGATGCCACGGGCGGCGTCGACGATGGCAGCGTCGGCGGTGAACCAGAATGCTTCGTCAGGGAAGTTGGTGGGAAAGGCGATGGGTTGGGTATCGTCGAACACGCCGGGTGTGGGCAGCAGCGTGCACATGTACGACGGTGCGCCGGGCGCGCCGGCAACCCTGGAGCTGACCGCCTTGGTCAGGCACAGGTCGAGGGTATGACCGTGGCTGTCCTGGTACCAGGCGGGGAAGCCGCCGTTGGCGGGAACGTATGCGCCTGGATCGACAGCATTCAAGGCAGCCTGCGCCGGGAGCTGGAGCATGCCGGCGAAAATCGCCACTGCCAGCGGGTGGGGTATCGGTCGGTGCATGAGTCAATTCCTCCTGCAAACGGGCCCATGGACTTGGGGCGTCTGGGAGGAGATCGGCAAGAGCTGTGCCAATACTTGAATTTTGCGGTGCGGGCCTTGTGGAGCAAGGGGGCGAGCCTTTTCGTGACGTATTCTGGAGGCGGCTGGTAATGGGCTGCGTTGCCCCAAGGTTGGGGATTGGGGCAAGTGATTCAAACCCAGTTTTCGCAGCAAATGTGGTTTTTGCTACATTGCACCGGCGGTCCCTTTCCCCTGCCGAGTCAAGCGATGCAACCCCTCGACCACCTTTCCCTGAGCCTGTTCATCGTCGTCTGCGAAGAAGGCACCATCGCCCGCGCTGGCGAGCGTGCATTCATGGCGCCCTCCGCCGTCAGCAAACGTATTTCTGACATCGAGGTACGCTTTGGCACTATCTTGCTCAGACGCAGCAAGCGCGGCGTTGAGCCTACCCCGGCGGGGCTGGCGCTGCTGCGCCATGCGCGGGAAATGACCCGCGCCATGGAGCGCCTGGACAGCGAGCTGAGCGAGTACGCCGAAGGCGCGCGCGGCCATGTGCGGGTGCTGGCCAATGTATCGTCGATCATGGAGTTTCTGCCCGAGGAACTGTCGGCGTTCATGCTGCAAAACCCACTGATCCAGGCCGATATCGAAGAGCGCTTCAGCCCCGATGTCGTTCGTGGCGTGGCCGAGGGCAATGCAGACCTCGGCATCTGCCGCAAATCCATGGCGTCGGGTGACCTGGAGTTCGTACCGTACCGGCAGGATCACCTGGCCGTGATCGTTGCTGCTGATCACCCGTTGGCCGGCCGCAGCCAGATTGCCTTCGAGGAAACCCTGAGTTACGACCACCTGGGTCTTTCGGCCTTCGCTACCTTGAACGCCTTCATGCGTAAAAGCGCCGCACAGGCGGGCAAAGAGTTGTGCTTTCGTTCGTATGTATCGTCGTTCGACGCGGCCTACCGGCTGGTGCAGTTCGGCCTTGGCCTGGCGGTGTTCCCGCAAGAAGCCGTGGCCCGCTATGCGGCGTTGTTCGACCTGCGGGTCATTCCGCTGACTGACGACTGGGCGCTTGGCGAATTCGTCATTTGCATGCGCGCCCGTCACACGCTCTCGCTGTCGGCACGGCGCCTGCTTGACCACCTGCTGCTGCGGGCACCGCCCTGGCAGGTGGCGGGCTGATCCATCGTGGCTGACGATGGATCAGCCCGTGAAACACGTCTTTTCTGCTCGTCATCCAGCTCTTAGTCTGGCGCAACGCTTCAGCCAGAGAGACCGAGATGACAACAATAACAATCAACGAAGTCGGCCTGCGCGATGGCCTGCAGAGCCTGCAGACGACCATGCCAACGGCCGCCAAACGCCGCTGGGTCGACGCCGCGTACGCCGCCGGCGTGCGCCACATGGAGGTCGCTTCCTTCGTACCGGCACGCTTGCTGCCGCAAATGGCCGATGCCCGCGAAGTGGTGGCCCACGCCCTCACATACCCCGACCTGCAGGTGACGGTGTTGGCCCCGAACCTGCGCGGCGCCAGGGACGCACTTGAGTCTGGCGCCCATCGCATCGTCGCGCCGGTATCGGTCAGCATGGCGCACAGCCTGGCCAACGTGCGCCGCACGCCCATGCAAATGGTCGAAGAACTGGGGCGCATGTGCCAGCTGCGTACTGAAATGGCCCTGCATGATGTGCAGATCATTGCCGGCATGTCGGTTGCCTTTGGCTGCACGCGTCAGGGCGATGTCCCGCTGGCCGACCTGTGTGCACTGACTCACCATGTGATCGAAGCCGGTTGCGACCTTGTCTCGCTGGGTGACACCACTGGCTACGCCAACCCGGGCCAGGTGGCGGTGGTGCTTCAGGCCGTGCGGGCGATTGCCGGTGAGCGCCTCAAGGCCGCGCATTTTCATGACACCCGTGGCCTGGCCCTGGCCAACAGCCTCGTCGCGGTGCAGCAGGGCATCCGCGAGCTTGACGCCTCCCTGGCAGGTTTGGGGGGCTGCCCGTTCGCCCCTGGTGCTTCCGGCAATACCGTCACCGAAGACCTGGTGTTCATGCTGCAGAGCATGGGCTACGACACCGGGATCAATTTGCCTGCACTGATCGAGTCGCGCCATGTGCTGAGCGAGGCGCTGCCGGGCGAGCCCCTTTACGGCTGCATCGCCCGCGCCGGGCTACCGCTGAACTTTGCTGACGCCACCGACCCCGCCTGACCCGCCTGAACGAGGAATACCACGATGTCCAGACTTCCCTTGGACGGCATCCGCGTCGTCGAAATTTCGCATATGGTCATGGGCCCGACCTGCGGCATGATCCTCGGTGACCTTGGCGCCGAAGTGATCAAGATCGAACCCGTGCGCGGCGACGGCACGCGCCGTCTGCTGGGCGCGGGGGCGGGTTTCTTTCGCACCTTCAACCGCAACAAGCAATGCATCGCCGTGAATGTCGAAACCCCCGAGGGCCGCGAGGCCGTCCTGCAACTGATCGATACGGCCGACGTGTTCATCGAAAACTTCAAACCCGGTCGCATGCATACGCTGGGCCTGGACTACCCCGCGCTGCGCCAGCGCAACCCACGGCTGATCTACGCCTCGCACAAAGGCTTTCTCAGCGGGCCCTATGACAACCGCCTGGCGTTGGACGAGGTGGTGCAGATGATGGCCGGCCTGGCCTACATGACAGGGCCAGTGGGCCGCCCATTGCGTGCGGGCAGCTCGGTGAACGACATCATGGGCGGCATGTTCGGCGCCATTGGCGTGCTGGCGGCCCTCAACGAGCGCCACACCACCGGCAGCGGCCGAGAGGTGCAAAGTGCCCTCTACGAGAACTGCGTGCTGCTGGCAGCCCAGCACATGCAGCAGTACGTGGTCACCGGCGAGGCAGCAGCGCCGATGCCCAATCGCATCAGTGCCTGGGCCATCTATGACGTGTTCACCTTCGCCGGTGGCGAGCAGATGTTCGTTGCCGCCACCGGTGAAGGGCAATGGCACGCGCTGTGCCAGGTGCTGGGGCAGACCACCTTGCTTGATGACCCGACACTGGCCAGTAACAACGACCGTGTGTTGCAACGGCCACGGCTGCTGGCGCACCTGGCCGAGGTGTTCGCGTCACTCGACGCCGGGCAATTGGCCCTGCAACTGGAGGCCAACGGCATACCCTTTGCGCCCATCCGCCGCCCGGAAGAATTATTCGACGACCCGCACCTGCAACAGAGCGGCGGTATGGCAGAGCTGCAACTTGAAGACGGCAGCCACACACCGATGCCGTTGCTACCGCTGTCGCTGGACGGCCAGCGCCTGCAGCCACGCCGGGCGATAGCGCGGATTGGCGAGCACACCCGCCAGGTGATGCGCGAACTGGGTTACAGCGATGAGCACATTGCCGAGCTGTGCGCGGCCGGCGTGCTAAAAATCGACGACGCAGCTTGAGGAGGGTTTGAGATGGCGATTTACCAATACGACACCCTGGCGCCCAACCTGCACCCGGAAACTTTTGTTGCCGAGGACGCCACCGTGATCGGCGACGTAACCCTCGAGCAAGGGGTCAGCGTATGGCCGCAGGCCGTACTGCGGGGCGACAACGAACCGATCCGTATCGGCCAGCGCAGCAACGTGCAGGAAGGTGCGGTGCTGCATGCCGACCCCGGCTTTGCGTTGACGGTGGGGCAGGGCGTGACCATCGGCCATCAGGCGATGTTGCATGGCTGCACCATTGGCGATGGTGCCCTGATCGGCATCCAGGCGGTGGTGCTCAATGGCGCGGTCATCGGCAACAACTGCCTGGTCGGTGCCGGTGCCATTGTCACCGAGGGCAAGGTATTCCCCGATAACTCGCTGATCCTGGGTGCACCTGCCAAGGTGGTGCGCGAGCTGTCGGCCGAGGCCATCGCCAGCATGCAGCGCAACGCCGCCGAGTACGTCGAAAAAGGCCAGAGCTTCAAGGAGAAACTGATCCGCATCCGCTGAAAAACCTGCTGGCGGCGCCCCTCGATGCGTCGCTGCTCTCCAATAATTACAAGAATGGAGATCCACCATGGTTGCCATGACCGGCGAACTGGCGCGCGAGCGCAACGACAGTCACATCAATGAACTGCTGCTGTACCGCCGTGTGGCCTGGCGCATCATGCCGCTGGCCATCATCTGCTTCCTGTTCTCGTACTTCGACCGCATCAACATCAGTTTCGCCAAGGCCCAGATGCAGCAAGAGCTGGGCCTCAGCGATGCCGCCTATGGCCTGGCCGCTAGCATGTTCTTCGTCGGCTATGTGCTGTTCGAAGTGCCCAGCAGTCTTGGCCTTAAGCGCTACGGGGCACCGGCGTGGATCTGCCGGATCATGGTGTCGTGGGGCCTTGCAACGGCGGCGCTGGTGTTTGCCTATACCCAGTACACTTTGTATTTCCTGCGCTTTCTGATCGGCGTGATGGAGGCCGGTTTCGGCCCGGCGATCCTGTTCTACCTGGCATGCTGGTTCCCCCGCAAGCACCTGGCGAAGATGAATGGCCTGTGGTTTTTGGCGGTGCCGCTGGCCGGTGCGGTGGGCGGCCCGGCGGCGGGCTTTTTGCTGGGGACCATGGACGGCGTGCTGGGGCTCGCGGGATGGCACTGGTTGTTCCTGATGTCCGGGCTGCCGTGTGTGCTGCTGGGCCTGCTGGTGCTGTGGAAGCTGGACCGTGACATCGAGGCAGCGAAATGGCTGAGCCGCGAGGAGAAGGACCTGCTGGCGGAGAACCTGGCCCAGGACAAACGTGCCGCAAAACCCATCCTCGGCTCGATCTGGCGAGTATTGCTGACCCGCGAAGTGGCGATCATGGCGTTCATCTATTACGTGATCAAAACTGCGTCCTATGGCCTTAACTTCTGGATGCCGCACCTGATCAAGTCGTCAGGTGTGCAGGACATGCTGTGGGTCGGTGTGCTGTCGGCATTGCCTTACGCGGTGGCCTGCATGGGCATGGTGTTGCTGACCCGTCGCTCTGACCGTACCGGCGAGCGCAAGCGCTACCTGGTGTACTGCCTGCTGGCGGCAGCTATCGGTTACTTGCTGGCGTGCCTGTACGCCGACTCGTCGCTGGCGATGATGGCCGCGCTGGTGCTGGCCACCGCGGGTACCTTCATTGCCATCCCGATCTTCTGGACCATCCCCCAATCGACCTTCTCGGGCTTGGCAATTGCCACCGGCACTGCTGCAATCAACTCGGTCGGGCAGCTAAGTGGCATCGTCGCACCGGTGATGGTGGGCAAGATCAATGATCTCACCGGTAGCAACTCCATGGGCATGTTGTCCATCGCCCCGCTGATCCTGATCGCTTGCCTGGTGGTGATGCGCTACGTGCGCAACCCCCGAACCTGATTGGCGCTGAGTCTTCGAACAACAACAAGAACAAGGCACACCCATGATCATTACTTCCCGGCGAGTATCGCTGATGCTCGGGGCGCTTTGCTGCGCCTGTCAAAACGCGCAGGCCGGCTTCATCGATGGCGCCAGCGGTAGCCTGGAACTGCGTAATTTTTATTTCGACCGCGACTTTCACGGTGACAGCGCCGCGCAATCGCGACGCGGTGAATGGGCCCAGGGGTTCATGCTGCGCTTGCAGTCTGGCTACACCGACGGCCAGGTCGGCTTTGGCCTGGACGCAGCCGGCATGCTGGGCCTCAAGCTGGACTCTACCCCCGACCGTAGTGGTTCCGGCCTGTTGCCGCGGGGTAGCGACAAACGCGCCGCGGACGACTACACAAAGGCCGTGGCTACCTTCAAGGCCAGGCTGGCGCAGAGTGAGTTGAAAGTGGGTGGCCTGAGCCCACAACTGCCGTTGCTGGCGTCCAACAACAGCCGCTTGTTCCCCCAGTGGTTCAACGGTGCGCAACTGGTGAGCAAGGACTTGAACCGGTTTACGCTCACCTTGCTGCAGGTGGATGCCACCAAACTGCGTGACTCCACCGACTACGAGGACCTGACCGCCATGGCGCAGCAAGGGGCCTATTCGTCGACGGTCACCAGTGATCGTCTGCGCTACGCCGGTGTCGATTACCAGCCGCTGGACAACCTGACCCTGAGCGTTCACACCAGCGCGCTCGAAGACCTGTTCCGGCGGGATTTTGCCGGGTTCAAGTTCAAGACCCGTCTCGGGTCGGGGGATGTGTTCACCGAGTGGCGCTGGTTCAATGCACAGGAGCAGGGCCGGGCGTTGCTGGGCGAAGTCGACAACCAGACCCTCAGTACCAACTTCGGGTACAGCGTGCAGGGCCATACATTCAGCGGGGGGTATCAGAAAGTGCGTGGCGATACGGCATACGCCTACGTGGGTGGCACCGATACTTACCTGTTCAGCGAACAGCAGGTCAGCACCTTTGCCCTGGCCAACGAACGGGCGTGGATGCTGCGCTATGACTACAACTTTGCTGCAGTGGGCATCCCTGGGCTCACGTTCAACGTGCGTTATGTGAAGGGCGACCAGGTCGACCCGCAGCGCATTGCCAGCGTCAAGGGCAGGGCGCTGGCGGCTGGCGACGGAGAAGGGCGGGAGTGGGAGCGGACCACGGACGTCACCTACGTGGTGCAATCGGGGGCGCTCCGGAATGTGTCGCTGCGTTGGCGCAATGCGAGCATGCGCTCGAATTTTGCCGATGCAGCGGATGAGAACCGGGTGATTGTGGGGTACACGTTCGAGTTCTGACGCAATCACTCTGTGGGGTTGGCCGGTTTCTCTCCCGCTTTGGACTTGCGTGGTTTACGTGGCTTTTTCTCAGGCCGTTTGCCGGGTTTGAGCTGCCAGCGGTAGGCATTGGCGAGCAGGCGCTCCTGGATTGCGGGTGGGTAGTCGCTCAGGGTGGTCACGGGTGGTACGGGCTTGCCGGGCATGCCGGCCTCGCGGATTACTTTCGGCCAGCGCGGTCGCCAGCACAGCAGCAGGCTGAGCCAGTGGCCGGTGCCAACGATGACGAAAGCGGGCCACACGAACAGCAGGATAACTTTGAACAACCAGCTGCTTTTGCGGAAGAAACGCCCGAGCCCCTCGAACTGGGCGCTGAATGCCTGGATGGGTGAGGGGAGTTGTGTGCTCAGGCGGGGGCGGGGGACGGCGTGCGGGCCTTCTTCCATGTAGCGGCGGATGAATTCCCACTCATCACGCAGTTCGCTGCCGCCTTGGCCTTGCTTGCCGAGTAGGGCCATTTCCATGTGGGGAAGGCCGGTGCGGCTGGGGTGCCAGACTAGCCCTAGTCGCATGCCCAAGCTGAGTGAGTCATCTTCTGGGTCGATGGCTGTGCTTCCGGTTGTTTTCCAGGGGAAAGTGACGATGCCGCCGCAGTATTTCGGTCGATGTAGGTGAACTTGTTGGGTTGCTCGATTGAAGCGAATGAGTAGGTGACGGCTAGTCAGCATTTCTAGTCGGGTTAAGTGAATTCCATACTTTGAATAAAGATACACTAAGGTCGAGGTGACTGAGAGCATTATAAGCGTTGTAAGAATAGTGATTACAGAGCGACCCTCAGGGTCGGTGATGTCCATCCAAATAAACCCGGTGGTGATGTAAAGTCCCACAGCAACGGCCGGGGCGATGGCTCCGAGCGTTGCGAGCGTAATAAGGCCGCGCTTTTCTTCTGAGCCACCACAGCGAATGTCTAAGAAGATGTCGTTAAAAGCGAATACAGGGCCTCTTGCGCGTGGGTTTTCACTAACGGGCTGAAAGTGCATTTCTTCATCCAGCTCGCCCTCATACAAATCTTGACGCTTCTCATTCGGTGTCAGTTCTGCTTCATATGCTTTTCGCGCAGCTTCGGATTCAGTAGCCATTTGCCAAAAACCCCATTCGATCAGATACATCACAATACCTCGCTGAATGCGGTGTGCAGGGTCTTTAGTTCTTCCTGTTCTTCAAGCGGTTTTGAGTTCTTTGCAAGGCGGAAACTGCTGCGTTTGCACCACTTTTCCAAAGCGTCGTCTTCAAATATGTAAATTATCACTGTCAGGACCAGGCCGATCCAGAAAGCGCCAAGAATGAGGCGGGCAAGTAATAGCCGAGCGGCTTGCGTTCCGAGCTTTTTTGCAAGCTCTCTCAAGGACGTGGATACCATCCTAGCCAGCTTGGTTTTGGCATTATGAGAAAGGTATTCGAAGAGAGGCTTTGCAATCGCGACTGCTGTTCCTAACTCTGCTAGCGAAAGGGTTATTGTCGCCATTCCTCTTACAAAATACGTAGCAGCCAAGAGTCTCGAGTTTTTTTGAGCCTGCTTGGTAGCGCCACTCTGGCTGCTTTTGAAGTGCTCAACCGAATCTGTGAAATCCCACCACGCCAGTAGTGAACCTCCGATACCAGCCAATCCCGCCCCCCATAGCTTCAACCTTCCCAATGTTGCGGCCGCCCCTTTCCCAGTCACACTGTTAGCGCCGTATCGGGTGACCACTTGGTCTACATAGCTGGCCCCAATTTCAAAACCCGCAGCAGCCGTGGTCATCGCGGCCGCCAAGAGTTCGGTCTTCACCCGCGCATCACTGTCAGGCAGCTCGCGGGCTTTGAAGGCCATCAGCATGCCTTCGATGAGGCATATCAGGCCCGCAGCACGAACTTTATAGAAATCACTTTGCTTGTTATCAGCCTGCATTAGCCCTTCGGCCCAGGCTTGATCCAGGTACCGTGCAATCTGGCCACCGGTGCGTTGCGGATTGATTGGCTGCCCACTTCGTGCAGCTTCACTCACGCGTATTTCGACAGCCGTTTCATGTACCGAAGCAAACAACGCCAGGCGCAGGCCATGGTGCATCGCTCGGTCTGGGCTGCTCGGTGCCCCGGTTCTCAGTACCTGTCGCCCCAGCGCGACGTACCATCCATACAGGCCGATGCTGACGCTGCTGTTCCGCTTCTGCAGTTCTTCATACAGCGTGTTGATGCGTGCAAAGGCATTCGCTGCGGCATGGGCGCGTTTGGCAAGGCCTTCGGCCAGCGTGAAGTTTGATTCTGCGGGTGGTTCGGCCTTGGCTGTTTCCAGCAGCGCCGCAAGCTCCTCTTGGAGGTCGTCCTGGTTATAGCTGATGCCGCGTATCGCCAGGTTGCCCCGGTCGGCCACGTCGCTGCGCCACCAGTGGTCCAGCACCTTGGTGCCCCATTCACTCAACTCCATGCCGATCACGCACTGGCCGGTCTGCTCGGCAAAGGCCAGGCCGTTGATCAGGTCGGCGTTATCGTAACGGTCCAGCGCTTGCAGCAAACGTTCGCTGACTACCCAGCGGGCATGGTCCTTGGCGCGGTCTTCTGCCGCTTGCTGGGCTTGTTGCATGGCCTGCTCAAAGGCTTCGAGCTGATCGTGCATGGCCTGACGGTCGACCAGGTGGCCGTATTTCTGGTCGAACTTCTTGCTGAACTCGCCAGCCTCCTGACGGGCCTGGACCTTGGCACGGACGTCGCGCTCGAACTGCGCCAGGTGAGGCTTCATGCGTTCATCATGGGCATCGGCCTGCTGCCTGGCCCGTTCGGAAAACGCGTAGATCTCCGCGTGCACGTAGGGTTGGTTGCGTATGTTTTCAGCCATGACTTCGCGCTTGACGATCTGCTCGGCCATCATCTGCGGGTAGAGCTTTTCGATCTCCAGGAACGACTGCGCGACCAGCAGCTTGCGCTCGTTGTCCACGCCGGGTTCCACGGTGCGTTCCAGCCACTTGGTCTTCACATCCTCGACAGCGGCGTTGCGCCAGGCGTTGAGCTCCTGGGTAATGCCGAGGGCGTCTTCGATGACGATGGCGGCGCCCCGGGGTTTGCTCTGGTTCATTAGCGGCGCCAGCGCTTGCCGTGAGGCGTGCGGCGAGACGATCTGGTCATTGTTGAACGGCTGCAGGTCCAGCAGCGCCTGCAGGTCTGTATCGTGCTGTGCCTTGAAGTCAGCCACCCAATTCAGCTGGTCATGCTTGAGCACGTGGGGCTGGGGTGGGGCGTCGGAGGGCTGGATGAAACGGGCGATATCGATCGCAGGCAGGCTGCTGCGGTATTCGTCGTCAAGCAGGCGGTAATTGTCGAGCATGCGCGGGGTCAGCGGGGAGGGGCTGAACAATGGGCGCAGCTCCTGGATGTCGTCGAGGTCGTACAGGGTGATGGTCCAGCCGAAGCTGCGGATGATGTCATCCAGATTGCCAGTGAGGGGGGCGGGCGCCCACGGTGAGTCGGCGCTGATGTACAGCAGTGAGCCATTGGGCGCGACGCGGTACTGGCTGTGCCACTCGTAGGCAGGGGCGCTGTGGCGTTTGATCAGCAGGTAGAGAAAGCCCTCGCGCAGGGGGCGGATGGCGTAGCTGGAGTGGGTCAACTCGCCGACGTCCTGAAAGGGGCTGAGATAGCCCGGTAGTTTCGGCAGGCGGGCACGTTGTGCCGGGTTGCCGCCGATGGCGGCGTAGCGCAGGGGCAGCAGTTCGAAGCGGCGGGTGCAGTTGGCGACGGGGCTGTTGCGCAGGGCGGGGCGGTAGCCGGTGGTGATGCGCCGACACAGTTCGAGGGTTTCACTCAGAGAGTCCATGGATACGCTCCAGTTGCAAGGCTGATATATGGCATTACTCGGCTTCCTTGGGCCTTCTGGGCGTACGTGGTTTGCGTGGCTTTTTTTCAGGCCGTTTGCCGGGTTTGAGCTGCCAGCGGTAGGCATTGGCGAGCAGGCGCTCCTGGATTGCGGGTGGGTAGTCGCTGAGGGTGGTCACGGGTGGGACGGGCTTGCCGGGCAAGCCGGCCTCGCGGATTACTTTCGGCCAACGCGGTCGCCAGCACAGCAGCAGGCTGAGCCAGTGGCCGGTGCCAACGATGACGAAAGCGGGCCAGACCATCAGCAATATGACTTTGAACAGCCAGCTGCTTTTGCGGAAGAAACGCCCAAGCCCCTCGAACTGGGCGCTGAATGCCTGGATGGGTGATGGTAGTTGTGTGCTCAGGCGGGGGCGGGGGACGGCGTGGGGGCCTTCTTCCATGTAGCGGCGGATGAATTCCCACTCGTCACGCAGTTCGCTGCCGCCTTGGCCTTGCTTGCCGAGTAGGGCCATTTCCATGTGGGGAAGGCCGGTGCGGCTGGGGTGCCAGACTAGCCCTAGTCGCATGCCCAAGCTGAGTGAGTCATCTTCTGGGTCGATGGCTGTGCTTCCGGTTGTTTTCCACGGGAAAGTGACGATGCCGCCGCAGTATTTCGGTCGATGTAGGTGAACTTGTTGGGTTACTCGATTGAAGCGAATGAGTAGGTGACGGCTAGTAAGCATTTCCAACCGCGTTAAGCGAAGGCCGTATTTTAGATAAAAATAAACAATAGCACCGTCCATGACAGACATCAGCATCATTATGATGATGTCGATGACAGCAGGATCTCTACTGGTGAAAAGGTAAAGATAAACGGATCCCAGGGTGATTGTGACGCCGCTATATAGGATTGGCCCTAGTCCTCCCAGCGTCATGATTGTGATCAAGCCACGTTTTTCCTCCGATCCGCCGCAACGCATCTCAAGGAAATTTTCATTGAAGGAGTAAACAGGGCTGCGTGCGCGAGGGTTTTCGCTCACCTTCCGAAAATGGACTCCCTCTTCCAAGTCACCTTCATAAAAGTCCCGCATTGCGCGTTGGTCTGCTGGCGTCATTTTCGCAACGTACGCCTTACGGGTAGCCTCAGACTCGATTGCCATCTGCCAGAAACCCCATTCGACTAGATACACTACAAGACCTCGCTGAAAGCCGAATGAAGCGCTTTCAATTCTTCGTGTTCTTCATAAGGCTTTGCTGTTTTTCCGATTCGGAAACAGCAGCGCCTACACCACTTCTCCAATGCATCCTCTTCAAGGAGGTAAATTACGACCGTCAGGACGAGACCTATCCAAAAAGCTCCGACTACCAGGCGTGCGAGCAGAACGCGCGCAGCTTGGGTTCCCAGTTTTTTTGCAAGCTCACCCATAGAGGATGCCAACATTCTTGCAAATTTAGTCTTGGCGCTATGGGATAGATGATCAAAAAAAGGTTTTGCCATAGCAATTGCTGTTCCGCCCTCAGCCAGAGCAAGAGCTATGGTCGCGGCGCCTCGAGCTCTGTACGCGGAGGCTAGCCTTATGTTTCGCGCGCTTGATTCTTTATTTTGGGCTTCACGGATATGTTTATCGGCATCGGCGAAATCCCACCACGCCAATACCAGCCCTCCAGTACCGGCCAATCCAGCCCCCCAAAGCTTCAACCTTCCCAAGGTCGCCACAGCACCTCTGCCAGTCGCACTTCTGGCGCCGTATCGGGTTACCACCTGGTCCACATAGCTGGCCCCAATCTCGAAGCCCGCCGCTGCCGTGGTCATCGCGGCCGCCATGAGTTCAGTCTTGATACGTCCATCACTGTCAGGCAGCTCGCGAGCCTTGAAGGCCATCAGCATGCCTTCCAGCAGGCAGACCAGACCGGCGGCACGCACTTTATAGAAGTCACTCTTCTGACCGTCAGCCTGCATCAAGCCTTCAGCCCAGGCATGATCCAGATAGCGCGCAATCTGGCCACCGCTGCGTTGTGGGTCAATGGGTTGCCCGCTGCGCGCAGCGTCGCTCAGACGAATGTCGACTGCCGTCTCGTGCACCGATGCAAACAACGTTAAGCGCAGACCGTGATGCAGCGCTCGGTCTGCACTGTTGGGGGCGCCGGTTCGGAGTACCTGTCGCCCTAGCGCCACATACCACGCATGCAGGCCGATGCTGGCGGTGTTGTTGCTCTTCTGCAATTCCTCGTACAGCGAGTTGATACGCCCGAACGCATTCGCAGCGATGTGTGCCTGCCGGGCGAGCGATTCACGCAGTTCGAACGACGACTCTGCCGGTGGTCCGGCCTTAGCTGCTGCCCGCAGCGCCGCAAGCTCCTCTCGGATGTCATCCTGGTTGTAGCTGATGCCGCGTATTGCCAGGTTTGCCCGGTCGGCCACGTCGCTACGCCACCAGTGGTCCAGCACCTTCGTGCCCCATTCACTCAACTCCATGCCGATCACGCACTGGCCGGTCTGCTCGGCAAAGGCCAGGCCGCTAATGAGGTCTGCGTTGTCGTAGCGGTCCAGCGCTTGCAGCAACCGTTCGCTGACTACCCAACGGGCATGGTCCTTGGCGCGGTCTTCTGCCGCTTGCTGGGCGTGTTGCATGGCCTGCTCAAAGGCTTCGAGCTGATCATGCATGGCATGACGGTCGACCAGGTGGCCGTATTTCTGGTCGAACTTCTTGCTGAACTCGCCAGCCTCGTGACGGGCCTGGACTTTGGCGCGGACATCGCGCTCGAACTGCGCCATGTGCGGCTTCATGCGTTCGTCATGGGCGTCGGCTTGCTGCCTGGCCCGTTCGGAAAAGGCGTAGATCTCCGCATGCAGGTGAGGCTGGTTACGTACTTTCTCGGCCATGACTTCGCGCTTGACGATCTGCTCGGCCACCATCTGCGGGTAGAGCTTTTCGATCTCCAGGAACGACTGCGCGACCAGCAGCTTGCGCTCGTTGTCCACGCCGGGTTCCACGGTGCGTTCCAGCCACTTGGTCTTCACATCCTCGACAGCGGCGTTGCGCCAGGCGTTGAGCTCCTGGGTAATGCCGAGGGCGTCTTCGATGACGATGGCGGCGCCCCGGGGCTTGGTCTGGTTTATTAGCGGCGCCAGCGCTTGCCGTGAGGCGTGCGGCGAGACGATCTGGTCATTGTTGAACGGCTGCAGGTCCAGCAGCGCCTGCAGGTCTGTATCGTGCTGTGCCTTGAAGTCAGCCACCCAATTCAGCTGGTCATGCTTGAGCACGTGGGGCTGGGGTGGGGCGTCGGAGGGCTGGATGAAGCGGGCGATATCGATCGCAGGCAGGCTGCTGCGGTATTCGTCGTCAAGCAGGCGGTAATTGTCGAGCATGCGCGGGGTCAGCGGGGAGGGGCTGAACAATGGGCGCAGCTCCTGGATGTCGTCGAGGTCGTACAGGGTGATGGTCCAGCCGAAGCTGCGGATGATGTCATCCAGATTGCCAGTGAGGGGGGCGGGCGCCCACGGTGAGTCGGCGCTGATGTACAGCAGTGAGCCATTGGGCGCGACGCGGTACTGGCTGTGCCACTCGTAGGCAGGGGCGCTGTGGCGTTTGATCAGCAGGTAGAGAAAGCCCTCGCGCAGGGGGCGGATGGCGTAGCTGGAGTGGGTCAACTCGCCGACGTCCTGAAAGGGGCTGAGATAGCCCGGTAGTTTCGGCAGGCGGGCACGTTGTGCCGGGTTGCCGCCGATGGCGGCGTAGCGCAGGGGTAACAGTTCGAAGCGGCGGGTGCAGTTGGCGACCGGGCTGTTGCGCAGGGCGGGGCGGTAGCCGGTGGTGATACGCCTGCACAGCTCGAGGGTTTCGCTCAGAGAGTCCATGGTTATTTGCCTCAGTCCTTGGTGCGCAGGCATCGCTGCACATTGTCCATCAGGGATGTCTGTTGCTCGCGGGTGGCGGCAATCGCCTCCTGCCAGGCCGGTGAGTTACTGAGTTGTTCCCCACCGCGAGCCAACATGAGCACATAGCTGATCAGATCGTCCTCACGGTCCAGGCCTTGCTCGCGTGCCTGATCCAGGTAGTGCTGGATCAAGCCAACCCGCGTGCCGTGGCAAGCGGCAGCCAGGGCAGTGCAGGACGGCTCGCCTTTGAGCAACTCGGCAAGCTGATAGCTCAGTGGGTCACCTGCCAATTCGGCCCAACACGCTTCGTTCAGCGTGATGGGCGGGAAGTGCGTGGATTGGGGCTGATCACCACCGGATATCTGCAGCCACACCCGCTTGTTCGGGTGCGCGACGGGCGACCACCAGTGGTGGATGGGCGCCAGCCATTCGCTTACACCGGGCAGTTCACGGTGCGTATCCAGCACTTGCAAGGCTGCAGCGGTGTGAAAGCGCAGGAGGTACGAATGGCCGTCAGCACCCGTGACGATGTTGGCGCGGCTTAAATGCCGCGCAAGCCGGTCGGGGGGTAGGGCGCTGACTATCCAGCCGCATACTGCGCCCGCTGCACCCTGCTCGAGTTGCCATTGAAAATCATACTGGGCCGAGACATCCGAGCCCGGGCGCGAACCAAACAACCAGGGGCCTGCTGTGCGCAGGTTGGTGAACTGGGCTTGCTGCAGCAGTGGCCAGCAGCGGTCGGCGTAGTACCCGGTCAGTCTTTCCTGCACCTCGGGAGCCAGATTGGCCATTTCCACGATCGCGCTCAGGCGGTAACGGTCGGATACTCGCAGCACCTCGACCATCGCTCTGACAAATGGGCTGGGCATCAGCTTGCTCCTTCCATGCGAATCATGTTGTGGCCGTCGGCGATCGCTTTCAGCAGGCAGCTGAGGCAAATAGGTTCGCCGGGCTCAGGTACACCAGAAGTTGAAGTGATGCGATTGCTACCCGTAGCTTGCTGGTTGACCGGCCTTTTGAAGGACAGCGCAAGGCCGTCCAGCGTGATACCGGCGCCATCGATTCGAAGCAGGCCCGCCGGGCTCCTGATCGTCAGGCTTTCGCTGACCTGAATGTCATAGACCTTGGTGGTGTGCCGGATAGCTTCACCCGTTTTCAGGTTGTGGTGACCGGCCACGACCTGTTCCAGATGGCCGCCGATTTCTACCGTGTGGTTGGCCTTGGTGATGTCCTGGCGGTGGTTGCCTACCTGTTCGATTCGATCCTTGCCTGTGGTGATCGTGTGGGTGCGACCAATGCTCAGGCTGTCGTCGTTGGCGATTTCATGTACCCGGTTCTGGCCAATGCCGACGGACTCGTCACGGGCTACTTCTTCGCGACGGTCCTGCCCAATAGAGATTGTCTCGTCCCGTTCCACGCGTTCCGTGCGGTCGTTGCCCACCCGCGTGGTTTCGTCGTGCTTGACGATGTTGTTCTGGTCTCGCTGGGCATGGATGAACACTTCCTCCTTGCCCAGTTCATCCTCGAAACGCAGTTCGTTAAAACCATCGCCCTTATGGGTCTGGCTCTTGATGGTCATCCGCGTCTTGTGCTTGGGCAGGTCATACGGCGGCAGCTGATTGCCACAGTAGGTGCGCCCGGTGATCATCGGCTGGTCCGGGTCGGCGTCGACGTACTGGATGATCACGTCCTGGCCAATGCGCGGAATGGCCATCGAACCCCAGCTGCCGCCGGCCCAGCCTTGCGACACGCGTACCCAGCAGGAACTGAACTCGTTGTCCTGGCTTTCCCGGTCCCAGGGGAAGCTGACTTTCACCCGGCCCCATGGGTCGCAGTAGATCTCCTCGCCCCTGGGCCCCACCACCGTTGCCATCTGCGGGCCGTCGATGCGCGGCTTGGGCAACGGCGCCGGGCGCCATTCGGTTCTGCCGGGCACCAGCACAGCCTCCTGGCAGTAGCGGGTACCTTGCCGGGCACCTGCAGCTTCCTCCTGAAGGCTGGTGAACTGGGTGCCTTCGTGGTGCACGCGGCTTACCCGCCAATGCCTGTTCAGGTCTTCGCGCGGGTGCCCGATCAGGGTGAAGCTCAGCCCCGGTTGCAGGCGCACATCGTCGCCTTCGACCTCGGCCAGGTGGGCGTCATGGCGCCAGGCTGTGATGCGGGTGGCGGTGAAGGGGGCGCCGACGGCCTCGCGCTTGTAGCGACCGGGGTAGTCGAAGCGCTCGTACGTGGTGGACTGGTGCCTGAGGTCGCTGCCCTCGGCACGCTGCTCCTGGCGGTAGGCCGGGTGGGTGAAGGTGTAGTCGCGCTGCACCTGGCGCGCGGTACGTACCTGCTCGCTGTAACGCAGGCGGCGCAGGCACGGCCTGGCCTGATCGCCGCCGCTGTTGGCGTGGTACAGCACCTGGTTGGGGTCGGTGTCGTCCGGCTCGAAAAAGCCTTCGTCCTCGTCATCGTCATCGGGCTTGATGGCGCCCTGGCTGAGCTGCCCCAGCCCCAGCAGCCGGTCGGTGATGAGCAGCTTGTGCAGTTTTGGCGTGTGCTCGAAGCGGTAGATGAAACCCTCTTCGGCGGCCAGGCGGGCGATGAAGTCGAGGTCGGTTTCACCGGCCTGCACGCAGAACTCGCGCACCTCGTGCTTGTCGATGCTTCTCAGCTCGTAGCCGGTGATACCCTGGCGCTTGAGCATGATCTCGAGAATCTGCGGCACGGTTTTCTGCTGGAAGATGCGCCAGTTCGAGCGCAGCCCGGCGCGGGCCAGCACGGGTTCGACCAGGGCGCGATAACGGGTGCGATGGAAGCCCGTTTCACCCTGGCTGAAGGTGCTGACCAGGCCGTGCACGTAGCGCAGCGGGCGCTCGCCGTGCCAGATCGTGAACAGCACCGGCTTGTCGAGCAACTGACCGAAGTCGACATCGTCTTCAAAACTGACCAGTTCCAGCTTCAGCTGGAAAGGCGTGCTGATGGCTTCGTCCAGCTCGAACGACACCACTTCGAATTCACTCCGGCCCACCAGCGGCTGGAAGGTAAAGCGCAAATCGGATTGGCTAGGCATGTGGCGTCCCCTGCTACTGCTGCAGAATCGCGTCGAGCGATTCCAGGACTTCGGCGGTGAGCAGGTCAAGGCGGTAGCTGTAGTAGCTGTAAGCGCAGACCATGGCGACGGCCGAGATCACCAGCGGGCTCCACCAGGGCCACTCCCAGCGTCGCGGGCGGTGGGGGCAATGAACGACGTTGGTGTAGGGGTCGCACACCTCTTGCGGCAGGGGGCCACGCAGTTCGCGGATGACCGTGTGCATGCGCGAGATCAAGGCGTTGATGATGTCTTCGCACTTGGGGTCGAGGGCGTGCTTGCCCCGCAGGCCCAGGCAGAAGCAGTAGTACAGGAACTCCAGGACATCCTGGAATTCCTTGGGCGCCTGCATGACCCGTTCGAGCAGCACGAAGATCTTTTCGCCGCCCTGGGTTTCGTCGTGGAAGATGCTGAGCAGCGGCTCGTGGCTCCAGCACGAATTGTTGCCCCAGGGGCGGCTCATCACGGCCTCGTCCAGATACAGGCACAGGGCATAGGAATAGACTTCCTGGTGCACGATGGGGTAGCCGTGCTGCTGGATTTCTTCGCGGATGTTGCTGACCTGGTTTTGCACGGTCTTGTGCACATAGGCGATGTTGGGCAGGTCATCCAGCGTACGCAGGCGAATGACCAGACCGAACAGCGGGCTCGCCGCGTCGAGCATCAGGTTTTCGAAGCCGCCACGCAGCTGGAACTCCGGGTCGGCGGGGTAGCCGGGTAGCGCCATTGCGACTTGAGGATCAGCGCCGGGACGGGGCTCTTGGCTTTGCTCCATATCCTCAAGCAGGACTGGCTTTTTCTTGAGCGGCACCGGGTTTTCAGTGCCATCGGACCGTCTGGACATCCTTAATCCTCGTCAATTAGCAGGTCAATTCACGCAATGCCTGCGAACTTCCCTGTGACCGGGCGCAAGCAATTCGCGAAAGCCTGAAGACTAACGAGGAATCAATTTCTATGGGAGATTGAAACTTCCTAAATAGCTGTAGGAAGCTTCGCTTCAAGTTATTTTGAAATTATTATCAGCAGAGAATGGGTCGACAAGTTTGTATAAGTTATTGTTAATTTTGGGGGCTTGTAAGCCTCTGCTAAGCGGGCTGCGGCGCAGCAGTGACACGTATGGCAGGGCTGTTTTCAGGCGTCTGCAACGCGACGCGCCCGTAGAAGAACAATGCCGTTGCCCAAGTTGTAAGCCAGACAAAGATCCCGGCCCAGAACGTATGAGACATATAGTGCCAGCCCTGCAGCACGCGGGTAGTTCCGTACACGAACCCGATCAGCAGAATTGCCACCAGCAACTTGCGCGCATGCGCCCAGCGGTGGCGCAGGGCCACGAAATATAGCGCCAACAAAGTAAACCCGCTGGAGGCATGGCCCCCCGGCCAGCAGCGGCCATCACCGGCCTTGCTCCATAACGAGAAGTTTTCGAACCACTCGACCCGGGCCTGCGGGCCGCCATACAGGGTGGTTTCCACAGGGCAATACACGCTGGTATGGCTTTTAAGGTAATGAATCACGGTGGTGCTCAGTGCGAATGCCACCACCACGAATAGCAGGTCGCGGCGATGTTGGGTGGTAAAGCGCAGCACCGGTGCGATACGGGCCTTTTCCAGCATCCGGGTCAGGCCCAGTTGAGGTCGGTTGGCCAGACGCGGCCAGATGAACGACAGCACGCTGCCGATGACGGCGAGCTCACCGGTCCAGTCCGGCAGGATGCGCGGCCATTTGTGGGTGGCTTTCTCGAACCACTGGTTGTGCAGCAGCGGGAACTGGCCGGTGGTCGGGTCGAGCAGCAGGTTGCTGATCCAGCGATCGAGCTCTGTGAGGTCGAATGCAATGAACACGATGGCAGCCAGCAACAGCGGCAGCAGCAGGTTATTGCGGTAAAAAGTGGTGCGAGAGGGTGGCATGTTCAGAGCTCCTTGGCATCAACGAGTTTGCGCCATTCACTGGCTGCTATCTGGCCCAGCAGTTTCGCCTTGCCATCGTTGCCCTGGGTGATGAACAGGGCACTGGCATAGCTGTTCGAGGTCGTGCTGGCAGGTACTTCGAGCGCCTGCTCCAGCCGTTCCATGCAGCCGCTGTGGCTGACCAGCACGAGGTTGTGGCCGTTTCGCTTGAGGGCAAGGGCGTTTTCGGCGAAGTGGCCGTCACATTGATTAAGCCAGCCTTTCGTGGCAATGGTCTTACCAAACATGGCCTGTGCGGTCTGCCGGGTCCGCACCTCCGGGCTGGCCCACACATCGGCTGCGCCCAGACCAAGATGCTGCAGGCCGTGGCCTACATCGGCGGCAACATGGCTGCCCGCGACCGTGATACCGCTGGGGTCACCCAGGCAAGCACTGCTGGAGCGGTCGCAGCGTTCGGCATGGCGCAGCACCACGATCACCGAGCCTTTCGCCCAGGCGGCTTCGAGCCCGCTGTGCTGCAGGTGATGGGCGGTGCCGAGGTCAGCGATGGCCGTGCGGGTATGCGCCCAGGCTGCTGCAACACCCAGAATTGACAGTACGCACAAGACTGCGAATAACGCCTTGCCCCAAGGCAATCGGTGTACCTGCGCATGGCGTGAGGCGGGTGATGGGTCGATAACACTTTGCAGCATATTTGCCACTCCAGTCAGCTCGCTCCATAAGAGAGCGTCGGCACTGTAGGTAGCGGGATGTCGGTAGAGGGTGAGACAGATGTGAAAAAAGCCTTGACCCTTCAGCCATGCGGGTGGCTAACGTGACGATATGTCAAGTATGAAACCGGTTTCATAATATTTCTGAACGCGCTAGATTATTCGGCTGTCTTCTTGATGGCCTATCAAGATCACCTCCCACAGAAAAGCAGATGGCGCTAATCAAGGCCGCCGCACAGCCGATGAGGATTCGCAATGCCTGAGCATGCCCCAGACAACCCGCGCAGGGATTTTCTGCGCAAGACCTTGACCCTGATCCCAGTCGTGACCGTGGCCAGCACAGGGCTTGGCGTGGGCGCCAGCCAGCTGCTTGCGGCCCCGCAACCGCATCAGCCACCACAAGTGCCGGCCACGCCGCCTGCGGGCCACTATCAACCGACGTTCTTCAGCGCCGAAGAATGGGCCTTTGTACAAGCTGCGGTGTCGCGCATCATCCCGGCCGATGAGCTTGGCCCCGGCGCACTCGAAGCCGGCGCCGCCGAGTTTATCGACCGGCAGATGAACACCCCCTACGCCACTGGCGCGCAGTGGTACATGCAAGGCCCGTTCAACGCCGACGCTGCGCCCGAACTGGGCTATCAACTACAGCTCAGCCCGCAACAAATCTACCGTCTGGGCATTGCTGCCGTGGACGGCTGGTGCAAAGCCAATGGTGGGCAGGTTTTTGCTGAACAAGACAGCGCTACCCGCGACCGTATTCTTGGCAAAGTCGAGGCAGGAGAGCTGGTATTCGACACGGTCCCGGCCAAGGTGTTTTTCAGCCTGCTGGTGCAGAACACCCGTGAAGGGTTCTTTTGCGACCCGATCCATGGTGGCAACAAAGGCATGGTCGGCTGGACCCAGATCGGCTTCCCCGGCGCCCGCGCCGATTTCATGGACTGGGTCGAACGCAACGAGCCTTACCCGTTCCCGGCTGTATCGATCCGTGGCGAGAGGGCCTGAGGCATGGCGACTGTGTTGAACAAAGTGGATGCGGTCATCGTTGGCTTTGGCTGGGCTGGCGCGATCATGGCCAAGGAACTGACCGAGGCCGGGTTGCACGTGGTGGCCCTGGAGCGGGGGCCGATGCAGGATACCTACCCGGAAGGCAGCTACCCGCAAGTGATCGATGAGCTGACCTACAGCGTGCGCAAGAAGCTGTTCGTGGATGTGTCGAAAGAAACCGTCACTGTCCGCCACAACGTGAATGACGTCGCGCTGCCCAATCGCCAGCTCGGTGCTTTCCTGCCGGGCAAGGGCGTGGGCGGCGCGGGCCTGCACTGGTCGGGCGTGCACTTCCGGGTCGACCCGGTGGAGTTGCGCTTGCGCAGCCACTACGAAGAGCGCTACGGGCGCAAGTTCATCCCTGAGGGCATGACCATCCAGGACTTCGGCGTCAGTTACGAAGAGCTGGAACCGTATTTCGACTTCGCCGAAAAGGTCTTCGGCACTTCAGGCCAGGCGTGGACCGTCAACGGCCAGGTGGTCGGTGAAGGGAAGGGTGGTAACCCCTATGCGCCGGACCGCTCCAACCCCTTCCCGCTGCCCGCGCAGAAGAACGTGGTGTCGGCCAGGCTGTTCGAAAAAGCTGCCACCAGCTTGGGCTACAAACCCTACAACCTGCCATCGGCAAACACCTCCGGGCCTTACACCAACCCATACGGGGCACAGATGGGGCCATGCAACTTCTGTGGTTTCTGCAGCGGTTACGTGTGCTACATGTACTCCAAGGCCTCGCCCAACGTGAACATTCTGCCGGCGCTGCGCCAGGTGCCCAACTTCGAGCTGCGGCCCAACGCCCATGTGCTGCGGGTAAACCTGGACGACAGCAAGCGCAAAGCCACCGGGGTGACCTACATCGATGCCCAGGGGCGCGAGGTGGAGCAACCGGCGGAGCTGGTGATCCTGGCGGCGTTCCAGTTCAACAACGTGCGCCTGATGCTGCTTTCCGGCATCGGCAAGCCTTACGACCCCGTCAAGAATGAAGGTGTGGTCGGGCGTAACTTTGCCTACCAGAACATGGGCACGGTCAAGGCGTTCTTCGACAAAAACACCTACACCAACAACTTCATCGGCGCGGGTGGCAACGGCATAGCCATTGACGATTTCAATGCCGACAACTTCGACCATGGCCCCCACGGCTTTGTCGGCGGCTCGCCGATGTGGGTGAACCAGGCTGGCAGCCGGCCGATTGCCGGCACTTCCAACCCGCCGGGCACGCCTGCCTGGGGCAGTGCCTGGAAGAAGGCCACAGCCGACTACTACACCCACCAGGTGTCGATGGACGCCCACGGTGCGCACCAGTCCTACCGTGCCAATTACCTGGACCTGGACCCCACCTACCGCGACGCCTACGGCCAGCCGCTGTTGCGCATGACCTTCGACTGGCAGGAAAACGACATCAAGATGAACCAGTTCATGGTCGACAAACTGAGCAAGATCGCTCAGGCGATGAACCCCAAGGCCATTGCGGTGCTGGGCAAGCAGGTCAAGGATCACTTCAACACCGCCAGTTACCAGACCACCCACCTGAACGGCGGTGCGATCATGGGCACCGACCCCAAAACCAGCGCCCTGAACCGGTATCTGCAAAGCTGGGACGTGCATAACGTGTTCGTACCGGGGGCTTCGGCGTTCCCGCAGGGCCTGGGTTACAACCCGACCGGGCTGGTGGCCGCGCTGACCTATTGGTCTGCACGTGCCATTCGCGAGCAGTACCTGAAAAACCCTGGCCCGCTGGTCCAGGCTTGAGGAGCGATGAGCATGAAGACAATGTTGATCGCAACCCTGTTGCTGGGTGCCTCCGCGGCCGCGCAGGCCTTGGCTAATGACGATGCACAGGTGCGCCAGGGCGAGTACCTGGCCCGCGCCGGTGACTGCGTGGCCTGCCACACCGCCAAGGGCGGAAAGCCCTTTGCCGGAGGCCTGCCGATGGAAACACCCATAGGCACGGTGTACTCCACCAACATTACCCCGGCGGCCAGCGGCATTGGCCAGTACAGTTTCGACGACTTCGACCAGGCTGTGCGCAAGGGTATCGGCAAGGATGGCAGCACCTTGTACCCGGCCATGCCTTATCCGTCGTACGCACGGGTCAGCGAGCAGGACATGCAGGCGCTGTACGCCTACTTCATGAAAGGCGTGGAGCCGGTCGAACAAACGAACAAGGCCACTGACATTCCCTGGCCGCTGAGCATGCGTTGGCCATTGGCAATCTGGCGCGGCCTGTTCGCGCCAGAGGCCAAGCCTTGGCAGGCATCGGCAGCAGCTGACCCTGTGGTGAACCGTGGAGCCTACCTGGTCGAAGGCCTTGGGCATTGTGGCGCCTGCCATACCCCACGTGCGCTGACCATGCAGGAAAAGGCGCTGAGCCCTGCAGATGGCGATCAGTTCCTGGCCGGCAGCGCACCGCTGGAAGGCTGGGTTGCGAAAAATCTGCGTGGCGACCACAAGGATGGCCTGGGCAGCTGGAGCGAGGCGCAACTGGTGCAGTTTCTGAAGACTGGGCGCAGTGATCGCAGCGCCGTGTTCGGCGGCATGAGCGATGTGGTTGAGCACAGCATGCAGCATATGAGTGACGCCGACCTTACCGCAATCGCCCGCTACCTGAAGACCCTGCCGCCGAGTAACCCGAATGACCAGCCGCACGTCTACGACAAGCAGGTGGCGGATGCGCTGTGGAAGGGCGACGACAGCAAACCCGGGGCGGCGGTGTACATCGACAACTGCGCGGCCTGCCACCGTACCGATGGCCAAGGCTACACCCGCGTGTTCCCCGCGTTGGCTGGCAACCCGGTGGTACAGACTGCAGATGCCACGTCGCTGATTCACGTGGTGCTGGCGGGGGGGACGGTGCCGGCGACGCACACCGCGCCCTCGAACTTCACCATGCCGGCATTCGGCTGGCGCCTCAGCGACCAGGAGGTTGCAGAGGTGGTGAACTTCATCCGCAGCAGTTGGGGTAATCAGGGTAGCGCTGTTACGGCCGGTGATGTGAAGTCGCTTCGCTGACTGCGTCCTCACAGAGCTGTAAACGGCTGATTGCGTTGGCAGGCGCTCTGTGGGAGCCCCTGCCTTGCTCAATATCTCAAAGCTTGATGCGATCACTGTGGGAGCGGGCTTGTCCCGCGAACACGGGCGAAGCCCGTGCCAGCCACCGCGTTGGATTTTTCGAGGGCATGCCCGCGCCCACAGAGCTATCATCTAGTCCATATTTATCAGGAACCTATAAGATATTGTTCAGATAATAACTCAAGATAATCAGACGGTTCCTGACCAACGGCAGGTTGACGAACTGCCGTAGTTTTGCTGTATTGAAACCGGTTTCATCGCTATCACAATAATCATAAGGACAGCCCATGACCGACGCGCCTGCCCATGCCCGCGAACGGGTCACCATCAGCGAAGTGGCGCGTGTCGCTGGTGTTTCCAAAGCCACCGTCTCCCGTTACATCGGTGGCGATCGCCAATTGCTGGCCGAAGCCACGGCCAAGCGCCTGGAAGAGGTCATCGAACGTCTTGGTTACCGCCCCAACCAGATGGCCCGCGGCCTGAAGCGCGGTCAGACGCGACTGATCGGCATGCTGGTGGCGGATATTCTCAACCCCTATTCAGTGGCCGTGATGCATGGCGTGGAAACCGCCTGCCGTCAGCACGGTTACAGCCTGGTGGTGTGCAACACCAACCGCGACGACGAGCAGGAGCGTCACCACCTGGTGGCCCTGCAGAGCTACAACGTCGAAGGGTTGATCGTGAACACGCTCGGCCATCACCCCGGCGAATTGCTCAACCTGCAGCGTGACATCCCCATGGTGCTGGTCGACCGCCAATTGCCTGAGCTGAATGTCGACCTGGTGGGCCTGGACAATGCCGACGCGGTCGAGCAGGCCCTCGACCACCTGCAGGCCCAAGGTTACCGCGATATCCTGGCGGTCAGCGAACCCCTTGATGGCACCAGCTCGCGCCTGGAGCGGGTGCAGGCATTCGGGGCGTCGGTCAGTCGCCGGCCCGGCATGCGTCAGCAGGTGCTGGAAATCAACGCCGGGTTGCCGGACCAACTGGCTGCGTTTCTTGCCGGCCGTGGCCATGGCCCGCAAGCAGTGTTCACCTTCAACGGCGTTGCCACCTTGGCAGTGACCCGCGCCCTGCAGGAGGCTGGGTGCAATCTGTTTGCCGACGTCGGGCTGATTGCCCTCGACGACCTCGACTGGTACCCCTTGGTCGGCAAAGGCATCACGGCACTGGCCCAACCCACCGAGCGTATTGGTGTGGCGGCATTCGAAAGCCTGCTCGATCGCTTGCGCGGCGACAGCGGCGCCGCCCGCCGCATCGACTTCAAGGCCAACCTGATCATCCGCGGCTCAACCCAACCCCAGTAAGCAACGGCAGGCTTGCGCCTGCGGCTGCCGACTAAAAATGAAACCGGTTTCATAAGGATAAAAACAATGCACCCGAACCCCGTTTCCATCAGCCTCTCAAGCTACGGCGCCGACTTTGTGCGGCAACGTGGCCAGGAGCAGTTCCTGGACATGCTGGCAGCCGCTGGCGTCAGCCGAGTGGAGTTGCGCGAAGAATTGTTTGCCAGCGCACCGGACGCGACCGCACTCGGTGCAGTCGTTGCCGCACTGGGCCTGGAATGCTTGTACTCGAGCCCCCTTGAATTGTGGACCGCGCAAGGCGTGCCCGATCGGCGACTGGTGCAGAAGCTGGAGACCGCTCGGGCACTTGGCGCGGTGGCGCTGAAGGTATCGCTGGGGCATTTCGATGAGCACTGCGATGTAATGGCTCTGGCGGCGCTGCTGCCTGCTCATGGGCCGCTGCTGCTGGTGGAAAACGATCAGACTGCACAGGGTGGCAGGATCGAGCCGCTGCTGCAGTTCTTTCTGCGGGCCGACACGCTAGGGCTGCGCCTGGGCATGACTTTCGACATCGGCAACTGGCAGTGGCAGGACGAGCCTGCGCGGCAAGCCGCTCGGCAACTCGGCCGTTGGGTGCGCTATGTACATTGCAAGGCTGTGCAGCGCCGGGCCGATGGCCGTCTGGTTGCCACACCGCCCGAAGCGGCGGACCTACAGGCGTGGGCAGCGCTGATGGCCGAGTTCGCGCCCGGCGTGGTGCGCGCCGTCGAGTACCCTCTGGTTGGTGAAGACCTGTTGGCGCTCACCCGGGCACAAGTGCGTAGCCTGGCTGCACTGAGCGCCGGCGAGGAGGTGGCCCATGCATGAGCATGATGTGCTGTGCTTCGGCGAAACCATGGCCATGTTCGTTGCCGAGCAGACAGGCGACCTGGCCAGTGTCGGCCAGTTCGGCAAACGCATCGCAGGTGCAGACAGTAACGTGGCCATCGGCTTGGCGAGGCTGGGTTTCAAGGTGCGCTGGCTGAGCCGCGTCGGTAACGATTCACTGGGCCGTTTTGTGCTCGACAGCTTGCGCAGCGAAGGCCTGGACTGTTCCGGTGTCGAGGTGGATGCCTGCTACCCGACGGGTTTTCAGCTCAAGGCCCGCTGCGATGATGGCAGCGACCCGGCAGTGGAGTACTTTCGCCGTGGTTCGGCAGCCAGCAAGCTGTCGCCCACATCGCTAGGCCCGGGCTTGCTGCAGGCACGCCATCTGCACGCCACCGGCATCCCGCCGGCGCTGTCGGAAGGCTGCCGGGCGCTTTCCCACGCGCTGCTGGAGGCCATGCGCGCAGCCGGGCGCAGCATCTCGTTCGACCCTAACTTGCGCCCCTCGCTTTGGCCCGATCAAAGCAGCATGGTGCGCGAAATCAATGCCCTGGCCGCCAAGGCAGATTGGGTTTTACCGGGCCTGGAGGAGGGGCGGTTGCTGACTGGCCAGCACACCCCGGCGGACATCGCTGGGTTCTACCTCGACCAAGGGGTGGAACTGGTGGTGATCAAGCTGGGCGACGCCGGCGCCTACTACCGCAGCGCCAAGGGCGAAGGGCAGGTAGCACCGGTGGCGGTCAGCCGTGTGCTGGACACCGTCGGTGCGGGTGATGCCTTTGCTGTCGGCGTGCTCAGCGCGTTGCTTGAGGGACGTGCGGTGGAAGAGGCGGTCGCGCGCGGCAACTGGTGCGGCAGCCGTGCCGTGCAGTCACGCGGCGACATGGAAGGGCTGCCGCAGCGCCATGAACTGGAGGCCCACGACCTGCGCAGAAGCGCGTGAGCCGCCCCGAAAGACCTGTTGCGACAAAAACAACAAGCTCAGGAGAAACAAAACCATGCAAAGCCAAAGCCTGGCACCTCGCCGCTGGTGGTATATCATCCCGATCGTGTTCGTCACCTACAGCCTGGCGTACCTGGACCGCGCCAATTATGGCTTCGCCGCTGCCTCTGGCATGGCCGAAGACCTGCACATCACACCCGTGTTGTCTTCCCTGCTGGGCGCGCTGTTCTTTCTCGGTTACTTCTTCTTCCAGGTACCCGGCGCCATTTACGCCGAAAAGCGCAGCGTGAAGAAGCTGATCTTCGTCTGCCTGATCCTGTGGGGCGGCCTTGCCACGCTCACCGGCATGGTCAGCAACGTCTACATGCTGATCGGTATCCGTTTTCTGCTCGGGGTGGTGGAGGCCGCCGTCATGCCGGCAATGCTGGTGTACCTGTGCCATTGGTTCACCCGCGCCGAGCGCTCGCGCGCCAACACCTTCCTGATGCTCGGCAACCCGGTGACCATCCTGTGGATGTCGGTGGTGTCGGGATACCTGATCAAGCATTACGACTGGCGCTGGATGTTCATCATCGAAGGCCTGCCTGCGGTGATCTGGGCATTCTTCTGGTGGCGCCTGGTGGATGACCGCCCAGCCCAGGTGAAGTGGCTGAGCGCTCAGGAAAAGGCCGACCTGGCGCAGGCCCTGGCCGCTGAGCAACAGGGCATCAAGCCGGTAAAGAACTATCGCGAGGCGTTCCGCTCGCGACAGGTGATCATTCTGGCGCTGCAGTACTTCTGCTGGAGCATTGGCGTGTACGGCTTCGTGCTGTGGCTGCCGTCGATTCTGAAGCAGGCGGCCAACGTCGATATCGTGCAGGCCGGCTGGCTGGCCTCGGTGCCTTACCTGGCGGCGGTACTGGCGATGGTGGGCGTGTCCTGGGCGTCCGACCGCCTGCAAAAGCGCAAGCGCTTCGTCTGGCCGCCGCTGCTGGTTGCCGCTGTGGCGTTCTATGGCTCGTACGCGTTGGGCAGCGAACATTTCTGGCTGTCGTACGCGTTGCTGGTGGTCGCAGGCGCCTGCATGTACGCGCCCTATGGCCCGTTCTTCGCAATCGTGCCGGAGATTCTGCCGGCAAACGTCGCAGGCGGGGCCATGGCGCTGATCAACAGCATGGGCGCGTTGGGCTCGTTCGGCGGTTCGTGGTTGGTGGGCTACCTCAATGGCGCTACCGGCGGGCCCGGCGCCTCTTACCTGTTCATGTGCGGCGCGCTGCTGGCAGCTGTGGCGCTGACAGCTGCACTCAATACCCCCCAGACGTCCGGCCGGGCCAAGCGCGACAGCGCGAGGCTGGCCATGAACCCTCAGGAAACCTGAAATGAAGAAGCGAATCGTCCTTTACAAACGCCTGTCCGACGACTTGATGGCACGCCTGCAAAACCACGTTGAGGTGACCTGGGTGGACACCACACAGCCAGATGGCCTGGCCCGGCTGCGCGACGCGTTGCCGGGGGCGCATGGGTTGTTGGGGGCCAGCCTGCGCCTGGATGCCAGCCTGCTTGACTTGGCGCCGCAGCTGGAAGTGGTGTCCAGCGTTTCGGTGGGCGTGGACAACTACGATGTTGCCGAACTCAGCCGGCGTGGCGTGATGCTGACCAACACACCTGACGTGCTGACCGAAACCACTGCCGACACCGGCTTTGCCTTGATGCTTGCTACCGCCAGGCGGGTGGTGGAGCTGGCGAACTGGGTGCGTGACGGCCATTGGCAGGCCAACCTGGGGCCGGGGCATTTTGGCAGTGATGTGCACGGCAAGACGCTGGGCATCGTCGGCATGGGCCGCATCGGCGAGGCTTTGGCCCGGCGCGCGGCAGCCGGCTTCGGCATGCGTGTGCTGTATCACAGCCAACGTGCCAAACCGGAGGTGGAGGCGCGCCATGCGGCACGCCAGTGCAGCCTGGATGAGTTGTTGCAGCAGGCAGATTTCGTTTGCCTGACCGTGCCGCTGAGCGTCAGTACCGAAGGCCTGATCGGTGCACGAGAGCTGGCGTTGATGAAGGCTGAGGCGATCCTGGTGAACATCTCACGGGGGCGCGTGGTGGATGAGCAGGCGCTGGTCGAAGCGTTGCGGGCCAGGCGCATACGTGGCGCGGGGCTGGATGTGTTTGTGCAGGAGCCGCTATCAGTAGACTCTCCGCTGTTGCAGCTCGATAACGTGGTAGCGACACCGCATATCGGCTCCGCGACCGAGGAAACCCGCCAGGCCATGGCGCGTTGCGCGGTAGACAACCTGCTGAGCGCGCTGGCCGGTGAGCGGCCGGCAAATTTGGTGAATGAGGTGTGCAGAACGTGAGAACAAGGGGCCGCTATGCGGCCCCCGTACAATACAGGTCTATCGGCAGTTACCTGCCTTGCGATAGCCCGCTGCCTGCGCCTCACCCTCGTTAGCGAAGGTCACCTGGTTCTTGGCTGCGACCTGGTTGTAGCCCGGGCAGCCTACAGACAGGTGATATACGTGGCTGTTGCGGTTGCCAAGCACGGCCCCGACTGACTGGACACTGGCCAGGCTCGGCTTGGGCTCTGGCTTGGCGGCTTTCGCCGGCACCGCCTGTACCACGCCACTGCCAACCGGCTTGTAGTCGGCCGTCCACTTGCGCTCGCCGCTCACGAACGGGTTGGCATGCCCCATGATGGCGGCGATGCGCCGGTCGCGCTCTTTCTCCCAGGCCGATACCGGGTGCTGTTTGTCCCAGGCCATCAGCAGTTGTTGCTGCTGGCGCGACATACTCAGCTGGTAACGGTCGAACATGTAGAACGTGGTGCGAGCCACCAGGCCTTTGACTTCATCGCGCGGTTCGGCGGCACGCTGGACGAAATCGACCTTGGTGGTGCACTGGCCATACTCGCCGGCATTGCCAGCGACCATGCCGTAGTTGAAGTTGCTGCGGTCGCCGTTGACCTCGCCCACGGCCGGGTAGAGGTTGAACAGGTCGGCCTCCATGGCGCGGAACACTGGGTCGTTGTCCACGCAATGCTCGCGGCCGCCGTTCTTCCAGCACTGGCGCTGGTTGCCGAACGTATAGGCGGGCACGATGTGTTCCCACTCGGTGCGTTCGGCACGGTTTTGCTGCTTGCGCGTCTGGTAACCGCACGAAGCGGCATCGATGCGCCCACCCGACTTGCCCACCCAGGTCCATTTGCAACCGCAGTACAGGTCACCCATGGCACTGCTGGCCTGGTCCAGGTACACCTTCTGCTTGGCTACCACCTTGGCCTCGGTAAACGTCGCCGGGGGGTTGGCCAAGGCAGGCAAGGTGAAGGAAAACACTAAGGTTAAGGCGTAAAGCAGTGATTTCATGAGAAAAACATATTTCAGATTGGGGCGCGCATTGTAATGCTTTCCCCGTGGCTGGCCAGCTCGCTGAGCCATACCAGCGGTCGGCCCGGGGCGTCCCCTGCCATACGGCTGAACGTGGCCGAGTCGAGCATGTCCCTGACCTGGGCGCCCATGCGCAACAGGCGCTCGATGAAACCGGCACCGACGTCGCCGTAGTCCTCAAGCGAAACGCCGCTCTGGTTATGCTGGATCGCCAGGTGGTAATGACTGACCCCCGCGCCATTGCCGCTGCCGCCAAGTACCACCGTGAAGCGGGGGCCGAGCAGCGTGGCCAGGCGTTGCTGGACCAGGTCGAGCAGTGCAAGCGGTACTTCATCGTGCCGCAGCGTGTTGGGGAAGCAAGGGGTGAAGGGAAGCATGGGTGTGTCCTGCTGGCCGGGTTCGAGTGTTGGCCAGCTTAGGCAAGGTGACTGTCAACTTGGGTTAAGCGGGGGTAAAAGCGGGTAATGCTTAACCCTGGCGTGCGCGGCTGTTTGTGGGAGCGGCCTTGTGTCGCGAAAGGGCCGCGAAGCGGCCCCGGCAATGTTGGCGGTGCAGCTGAAAACCTGGGGGCGCTCCGCACCCCTTTCGCGACACAAGGCCGCTCCCACAAGAGCCCTCCCACCGTAAGAAAGGGCTCAGAACGTCTGCCCCAGCGAAAACTGGAAGATCTGGGTCTCGGCGTTATCCGGTTTTTTCAACGGCGCCGCCAGGCTGAAGCTCAGTGGCCCCATGGGGCTGTACCAGGTCACGCCAACCCCTAGCGACACGGCCATCTGCGCCAGGTCGACGCTGCCGCAGCCCTGGGTGGTCGACAGGTAACAGGTGTCGGCATACACGTTACCGGCGTCGACGAACAACGAGCTGCGCAGCTGGCTCTGGTCCTTCACGAACGGCAGCGGGAAGATGTATTCGGCGCCGCCGCTAATCAGGATATTGCCCCCCAGCACATCGGTGTCGCGGTCGGAATAGTAAGCCTGGCCGGCGCTGGCGTAGGTACCGGTGGCCGGGGTGTTGCGCGGGCCGAGGGTGCCATCCTTGAACCCGCGCACCGAGCCTTGGCCACCGGCGGTGTAGCTCTCATAGAACGGCAAGCCGTCGGTGGATCCGTAGCCATTGCCGTAGCCCAGGGTGGTGTGCAGGCGCAGCGAGGTGTTGTTGGTTACCGGCAGGAAGGTCTGGCCGTTGTAATCCAGTTTGTAGAATGACAGGTCGCTGCCAGGGGTGGTGGCCATCAGTGTCAGGCTCTGGGAGTGACCACGGGTGGCCAGCACGCCTTTGTTCAGGGTCGACTCGGACCAGCCGATCGACGCCTTGAGGTTGTTGAAACGCTTGCCCTCACGGGCGATGAAGTCGTAGATCTCGTCGGCGCTGTAGGTGCCTGGCGAAATGTCGTCGTGCTGCAGGGTCAGGCCGTAGGTCAGGCGCGAGGTTTCGTTGATCGGGTAGCCAAAGCTTACCCCGGCGCCGTAGCTATTGATCGCGTAGTACGAAACGCCATCGTCGTAGTAGTCGCTGTAGTCGGTGCTGTTGTAGAACAGGTTGTAGCCCAGGCTGACACCGTCGGCAGTGAAGTAGGGGTCCACGAAGCCGAAGTTGTAGCGGGTCTGGTATTCCGAGCGGGTCAGACCGATGGACACCTTGTTACCGGTACCGAGGAAGTTGCTCTGGCTGATCGAACCCCCGAGGATCAGGCCGGCGCTCTGGGCGAAACCGACGCTGGCGGTGATCGAGCCGGAGGCTTGCTCTTCGACGCTGTAGTTGACGTCGACCTGGTCGTCAGTACCTGGTACTGGCGGGGTCTCGACGTTGACTTCCTTGAAGAAGCCCAGGCGCTCCAGACGGGTCTTGGACTGGTCGATCAGGTAGGTCGAAGCCCAGCCACCTTCCATCTGGCGCATTTCGCGGCGCAGCACTTCGTCTTCGGTCTTGGTGTTGCCGCGGTAGTTGATGCGGTTGACGTAGGCACGCTTGCCCGGGTCGACCACGAACATGATGTCGACCGTGTGGTCCTGGTCGTTGGGCTGCGGCACGCCGTTGACGTTGGCGAAGGTGTAGCCTTCGTTACCCAGGCGGCGGGTGATCAGCTCGGACGTGGTGGTCATCACCTTGCGCGAGAACACCTGGCCCGGCTGCACCAGCAACAGCGACTTGACCTGGTCTTCTGGCACTTTCAGGTCACCGGACAGCTTCACGTCGCGAACGGTGTATTTCTCGCCTTCGTTGATGTTGACGGTGATGTAGACGTGTTTCTTGTCCGGCGTGATGGACACCTGGGTGGAGGCGATGTCCATGTTGATGTAGCCGCGGTCCAGGTAGTAGGAACGCAGGCGCTCCAGGTCACCGGACAGTTTTTCGCGGGCATACTTGTCGTCGTTCTTGAAGAACGACAGCCAGTTGGTGGTCTTCAGCTCGAACAGCTGGCCCAGGGTTTCATCATCGAACACGTTGTTGCCAACGATGTTGATGTGCTGGATGGCAGCAACGGTGCCTTCGTTGATCTTGATCTTCAGTGCCACACGGTTGCGCGGCTGCGGCACCACTTCGGCGTCAACCTCGGCCGAGTAGCGGCCTTGGGCCACGTACTGGCGCTGCAGCTCGTTACGCACACCTTCGAGGGTGGCGCGCTGGAAGATCTCGCCTTCGGCCAGGCCCGATTGCTTCAGGCCCTTCATCAGGTCGTCGGTGCTGATGGCCTTGTTGCCTTCGATCTCGATGCTCGACACCGACGGGCGCTCCACCACGTTGATGATCAGCACATTGCCATCGCGGTTCAGCTGGATGTCCTGAAAGAAGCCGGTCTTGAACAGGGAACGGGTCGAGTCCACCAGGCGGCGATCATCGGCCTGGTCGCCGACGTTCAGCGGCAAGGCACCGAAAACACTGCCAGCGGACACCCGCTGCAGGCCGTTGACGCGGATGTCGGCGATCCTGAAAGCGGAGGCATGGGCCAGCGAGGCTTTCAGCAACAGGATGGAGAGCAACAGGCGCGGGTAGTTCATCAGGGGTTCCAGACAAGCGGATTCGAAGGGGAGCAAGCGCGGGCAACCCGCTGGCAGCGGGCGACGAGGATACGGGCGGGCTGTGTACGGCGCGGTTAGCCAAGGGTAAAGATGTGTAAAGTCCGACCAGCCGGCGGTGACAGTACTGGCCGGCGGGGCGATCATTACAGCCCCTGAAATTGCGATGTCTGGCCCCGATGATCCCTGTGCTGCTGGTCGACGACGACCGCGAACTGACTGAAATGCTCTCTTTGTACCTGGCACGCGAAGGCTTCCAGGCCACGGCGGTGGCCACGGGTGAAGAGGGCGAGACCCAGGCATTGTCCGGTCACTTCCAGGTGGTGGTGCTGGACGTGATGCTGCCGGGTATTTCTGGCATCGAAGTGCTGCGGCGCGTGCGTGCGCGCAGTCAGGTGCCGGTGCTGCTGCTGACCGCGCGTGGCGACAATATCGACCGTATTACCGGCCTTGAGCTTGGGGCTGATGACTATGTTCCCAAGCCCAGCTCCCCGGGTGAACTGGTTGCACGCCTGCGGGCGATACTGCGCCGGGTGCAGCCGCAACCGACAGGCGAGGGCAGTGCGCCCGAACAGGTGCGCACGGGCGCATTGAAGCTGTGGCCAGGACGTCGTGAAGCGCATTGGGGCCAAGCCACGCTGGAGCTGACGGGCTCGGAATTCAGCCTGCTCGAAGCGTTGGCTCGCCAGGCTGGTCAGTTGGTCAGCAAGCAGGACCTGTCCCTCAATGCCCTGGGGCGGCCGTTGACCCGATATGACCGGCGCATCGACGTGCACGTCAGCAGCATTCGGCAAAAGCTCGGCCCGCGGGCCGATGGCAGCAGCTGGATCCAGAGCGTGCGTGGCATGGGCTACATGCTGATTGTCGAATGATGCGTCGGCGTCTGTTCTGGAAGCTGTTCCTGGCGTTCTGGCTGGCCAACTGCCTGACCTTCCTGGTGGGGGCGGGGGCCTTCATGCTCAATGACTGGCGCGGTGATACCCCGGCGCTGCGTTCGCTGCTGGCCACAGAACTGCAGTTACTGCAGCGTTACGGCGAGCAGGCCGGTCGACAACTGCTGGAGGTGTTACCGCAGCCGCCGGATGTGCAAGTGGGCCTATATGACAGCCAAGGCCAGCTGCTGGCGGGCAGGGCGGTGCCGGTGTCGCGTTTCGAGCAGGCGTTGAGCGACCGAGAAGGCCGCCCGTTGGTGTTGCGTGCGTCGGTGGCTACGGCGCTTGGCGAGCCGCCGCGCCCGCGTGGCATGGGCCCGTTGGTGACCGGCACGCTGATGAGTGCGTTGTTTGCCTTTCTGTGCAGCCTTTACCTGACTCGCCCATTGGCCTGGTTGCGTGAAGCCATGGGGCAGGTGGCCCAAGGCAGGTTCGATGTGCGTGTAAAACCCAGGTTGGGCAAACGGCGCGACGAGATCGTCGAACTGGCCGGGGACTGCGACCGCATGGCCGGCCAGCTCAAGGCCCTGGTACAGGCGCAGCAGAACCTGCTGCACGATATTTCCCACGAACTGCGTTCTCCGCTGACCCGCATGCATGCCGCCATCGGCCTGATGCGTCAGCAGCCTGACCGACACGACATGCTGCAGCGGGTGGAGCGCGAATCACGGCGCATGGACGACCTGATCGAGCAACTGCTGA
Organism: Pseudomonas sp. PvP089; assembly: GCF_017875165.1. NCBI lineage: Bacteria > Pseudomonadati > Pseudomonadota > Gammaproteobacteria > Pseudomonadales > Pseudomonadaceae > Pseudomonas > Pseudomonas sp. PvP089. The sequence continues at coordinate 3,539,855 of NZ_JAGGME010000001.1, read as the reverse complement.
CCCTGGCCCGCGCCCAGGCTCGGCAGGGCGACGGCGCCTTTGCCAGTGTAGATGTGACAGAGTTGCTGGCGCAGATCGTTGAAGACGCCCGTTTTGAAGCGGGCATGAAGCGGTGCCAGGTAACGTTGCAAGCCCAAGGGGCGTTTCTCATCCTGGGGCATGAAGAGCTGCTGTACCGGGCGTTCGAGAACATCATCCGCAACGCTGTTCGCTATACCGCCGCCGGCACAGAAGTGTTGGTGAGCGCTGTGTTGGCGCCGGGCGGGCAATGGCTTCAGGTCAGTGTCAGCGACCACGGTCCGGGGGTAGACCCGGCCCGTCTGAAGCGTATCTTCGAGCCGTTCGACCGCGGCACCGACAGTAGCGACGATGGCTTTGGCCTGGGCCTGGCGATTGCCCAGCGGGCCATTGTCCTGCATGGCGGCAGCATTACCGCGCTGGCCGCAACCAGCGGCGGCCTGCGCGTGCGCATCGAGCTGCCGCAAAACCGCCCTACTTGAAGCCGGTCACGGCGTGGGGAACGTAAGGGGCCTGCAAGCGCGCCACCTCGGTCTCGCTCAGCTGCAGTGACAACGCGCCCAGTGCATCGTCCAGATGGGCGGGCTTCGAGGCCCCGACGATAGGGGCGCTAACGCCGGTCTTGCCCAGTACCCAGGCCAGCGCAACCTGGGCCATCGGCACACCCCGTTCGCCAGCGATCTGTTCGACGACATCGATCACTCGGCCGTCTTCCACCTCGGTCTTTTCATAGAACGACTGGCCGGATACATCGGTGCGGGTGCGTGCTGTCTGCTGCCCGTGCGGCCGGGTCAGGCGCCCGCGGGCCATCGGGCTCCAGGGCATCAGCCCCACCCCTTGGTCCAGGCACAGCGGGATCATCTCGCGCTCTTCCTCGCGGTAGATCAGGTTGAGGTAGTTCTGCATCGACACAAAACGGCTCCAGCCGTTGCTGGCCGCCACCTGCTGTGCCTTGGCGAACTGCCAGGCGTACATCGATGAAGCACCGATGTAGCGTGCCTTGCCGGCCTTGACCACGTCATGCAGGGCTTCCATGGTCTCCTCGATGGGGGTGTGGTAGTCCCAGCGGTGGATCTGGTACAGGTCGACGTAGTCGGTACCCAGGCGGGTGAGGCTGGCGTCGATGCTGGCCATGATCGCCTTGCGCGACAAGCCTTGCTCATTGGGCCGGCTGGCGCCTTCCCACATGTTGGCAGGGAAGAACACCTTGGTGGCAATCACGGTTTCTTCCCGGCGGGTGAATGCCTTCAACAGTTTCCCGACGATGATTTCCGAGGTGCCGGCAGAATAGCTGTTGGCAGTGTCGAAGAAGTTGATGCCTTGCTCTACGGCATGGCGAATGATGGTGCGGCTGGCGGCTTCGCCCAAGGTCCAGGGATGCGTGCCGGCGTCGGGTTCGCCGAAGGTCATGCAGCCCAGACACAGCCTGGAAATGTCCAGCCCGGTGTTACCCAGCTTTACGTATTGCATCGTTTTCTCCTTCGGGGGGCGTTAGTGATGGGGGGAGACTAACGCTGGCCCGCCTGCGCGAAAATTCCGCATTAGTGCACGTGCATTACGCAAAAATTCACAAGCGTAGCAGTGGCCGCACCTGTTGCTGAAGGAAGTCGGTAACGGCCTTGATCCGTGGGGTGGCGCGCACGTCTTCATGGACTGCCTGCCAGATTTCGATGCTCATGGTCTGCTCGGCGCTGCCGGCGTCCTTCAGGCCGTGCTCCTGCGCCATGAACGCCGGCAGGCAGGCGATGCCGATGCCGATGCCGCCGGCACAGGCCTGCGCCTGGATGCGCAGGTCATTGCTGTGCAGTGCGAACGGCTGCTGGCCGGCCTGGCGGTTCAGCCATTGCTGTTGCGGTGAGTTGGCCTGGGATTCGTCGTAACCGATGTAGCGTCGTGCCGCTGCACTGGCCAAGTAGCCGGGCGAGGCGTACAACCGGTAGTCCAGGTGGCCCAGAAGGCTGGCCACCAGGGTCGGTTCTGTCGGCCTGGCCAGGGTGATGCTGATGTCAGCTTCGCGGCGGGCCAGGGATGCCTTTGATTTGCTGCCCACCAGCTTCAGGCGCAACCGTGGGTAGCGCTGGTACAGCTCGCCCAGGCGTCGGGCGACGATGCTGCCGAGCAGTGCCGGTGGTGCCGACAGCACCACCTCGCCTTCCACCGCCTGTTGGCCGGCGCTGGCGAAATGTTCTAGGGCGAAGGAGGACAGGGTCATTTGCTCGGCAAGTTCGGCAACGCGTCGGCCTTCGTCGGTGAGCACATAGGCGCGGGGGCGCCGGTCAACCAGCTTGAGCTTGAGCGAGGCTTCGAGCGAAGCGATGCGCCGGGCCACGGTGGCGTGGTCGACGCCCAAGGCCTTGGCGGCGGCGGACAGCGAACCGGCCGAGGTGAAGGCAGAGAAATGACGCAGGTCTTCCCAATCGAACATGAAGGGCTCGGCAGTGGCTTGTGTGAAGGGGGTAGGGTAGCGGTTTCGGGGGGCACTGTAGATTGCGGCGGGTTGGAGATTTTGGGGCTGCTTTGCAGCCCCACGTGGCTGGCCTCAGTGGCCGCCTTTCATGCGTCGTGCCACCAGATAGATGCCCAGCCCAACCAGCGCAGTTGCCGCGCCGATATAGCCAGTGCTGGTCCAGCCCAGGCCCGCAGTAATCGCCATGCCACCCAGCCATGGCCCCAGCGCATTGGCCAGGTTGAACGCTGCATGGTTCGACGCAGCTGCCAGGCTAGGCGCTTCATGGGCAATGTCCATCAGGCGGATCTGCAATGGCGCTGCCAGTGCGATCATGGTACCCACCAGGCCGATGCCCAACAGCAGGCTCCACAGTGCCTGGGCGGCAATGGTGAAGAACAGCAGCACGGCGATCGACCACACCAGCACCAGCCCCACGGCGCGGAACTGCAGGCGGTCGAACAGTTTGCCGCCGGCAATGTTGCCGACGATGCCGCCCACCCCGAACGCCGCAAGGCCGAACGGAATCCACTGTGGCGATACCTGGGTCACCTGCAGCATGGTCGGCGCCAGGTAGCTGAATACCGTAAACATGCCGGCAAAGCCGATCGACGCGATGGCCAGCGCCATCCACACCTGCGGGAGGGTGAAGGCTTGCAGTTCCTTGCGTGGGTCGCTGCGCACTTCGTCGTGGCGCTGGGGCACAAAGCGCCATACCAGGGCGATGGTGCACAGCGCGATGGCGCCAACCAGCACGAACGCTGAACGCCAGCCAAAGTACTGGCCCAGATACGTGGCTAGCGGGTTGCCCAGCAGCATGGCCAAGGTCAGGCCCATCATCACCCGTGCAACGGCACCCGCTCGGTGGTCCTTGGCCACCATGCTGGATGCCACCACTGCGGCAATGCCGAAGTAGGCGCCGTGGGGCAGGCCGCTGATAAAGCGGAAGGCAACCAGGCTGCTGAACGAAGGGGCGAAAGCGGTAGCCAGGTTGCCAAGGGCGTACAGTGCCATCAGCAGCAGCAACATGTGCTTGCGCAGCAGCCGCGCACCCAGAATCGCGAGTGTCGGGGCGCCAACCATCACCCCCAGTGCGTAGGCACTGATGGCATGCCCCACCTGGGGCTCACTCAATTGCAGGTTGTTGGCAATGTCGGGCATCAGGCCCATGATGGCGAATTCGCCGGTGCCGATGGCAAAGCTGCCCAGCGCCATGGCGGCTTCCATCTTCGCGACGGTGCCTTTACCGGGGAGAGGGGGTATTTGCGGAACTGACATCTGTATCCCTTTTGAAACATGCTGAAACGTTCAAGGCGGGATCATAGTCAATATTTGCCGGCAACGTCGAGGAACCTGAGCAGCTTGTGGGGGCATCGGCGGCCTGGCTGGGGAGCGTTTAAACGGTCAGCTTCTTGCTGAACTTGGTTTCCATGACAATGTGCGAAGCCGTGTGCGTAACCCCCTTGATCATGTTGATGCGGGTCAGCTCGGCATTGAGCTCGCCCAGCGTATGGGTGGTCAGGTGGATAATGAAGTCCATCTCGCCCGACACCGCATACACCGCCTGCACCGCGTCCATTTTGCGCAGGGTGGTCATCACATCGGTGTAGCTCTTGTTGCTGCACGAGGTCATGGTGAAGCAGTTGATCACCTGCTGCAGCTTGTCTTGGTCGATGCGCACACTGTAGCCGGTGATCACCCCGGCGTTTTCCAGGCGGTTGATGCGCTCCTGTACCGCCGAGCGAGACACGCCCAGCTTGCGCGCCAGCGAGGCGGTGGGCTCACGGGCGTTGGCCTGCAGCAGCCCGAGCAATTGCCGGTCCTTCTCAGTCAGTTTGAACAGCGCGCCGGGTGGGAGGGCGTCCATGGTGGTTCCTGGTGTTTGTTCTAGTTGTGGTACTGCGCGCGGGCTTCCTGGAACCTGTCCATCAGCTTCAGCCCGGCATACACCGTTTGCGCCGCAGCAGGTCCGAACGGCCCGCCATTCCATTCCAGGCCATAGGCGTCGAACAGGCGGTAGCGGTCGGTTTCGCCACAGATTGCTTCGCTGACAACCCGGGCGCCCACAGGTGCGGTGTTCATACCATGGCCCCCAAATGAAGTACAAGCCCACAGCCCTGGACCGAGGGGGCCGATGTGCGGCATTTTGTGGCGGGCGTAACCCATCAGCCCGGACCAGGCCTTGGCGATTTTCAAACCCTGCAACTGTGGATACACGCTGAGGATGTCACGGGTCAGCAACTGACCCAGGCGCTGTTCGTCCTGCAGGTTGCGCGTGGTGATATGGCCGCCCCACAGCAGGCGGTCACCCTCGACGATGCGGTAGTAGTCGGAGGCGCGGCGGTTGTCGCCGACTGCGTCCGTGGTACGTACTACGTCACGCAGGCGCTCACCCAGGTGTTCGGTCAGCACCACATAAGTGGCAATCGGCAGGAACGCCCGGCGCAGCTGGCCGAACTCCGGGCCGCCGTAGCCACCGCAGCAGTACACCACATCGGCACAGGTCACCGCGCCGTCGGCGGTGATCACGCGATGACTGCCGGCTCTGCGCTCTACCCGCAGCATCGGCGACTGTTCGTGGATGCGACCACCGGCCAGCTCGACCAGCTCGGCCAGGCCCAGGCAGTAGTTCAGTGGGTGGAAGTGAAAACCATGGCTGTCCCGCAACCCCTGGAAGTAGCGGTCGGTGTTCAGACGGCTGCGCAGTGCCTGTGTATCCAGGTATTCCAGGTTGAAATCGAAGTCGCGGGCCATACGGTCGCGGGTGCGCTGCAGGTTGTCGGCGTCGTCGTAGCGCACCACGCTCAGCTTGCCGGTGGTGGCGGCGCAGCCTGGCAACTGGTGGCGGGCGATGGTGTCGCGGACGATATCGACGCCCTCCAGCGATAGCCGGAACAAGGCGGCGGCGGTCTGCTTGCCGCAACGCCGCTCGATCGCCGACAGCCCCTCGGACCACCCCTGCAACACAAAGCCGCCATTGCGCCCAGAGGCGCCCCAGGCCACCCGTGCCGCCTCCAGCAACACCACCGAGCGCCCACGCGCCAGCAGCTCGCGGGCCACGCTCAGGCCTGCCAGGCCGCCGCCAATCACGCATGCATCTGCCCGGGTCTCACCGGTCAACCCGGCTCGCTGGGGGGCAGGGCGCATGGTCCCGGTATAGTAGTTGTTGCTGTAGCTGGCCATCGGCTGGGTCATCCTTTTACGGGGCGCTGCAGGTTTTGCGGGCATGGGGGGGCCGTACGCCCTTCAAGTCAAGGGCGCAGGCTTGCGGGTAATGGCGTTACTGCACTTGTGTAAGGTCGGCGCCGTACCATTTTTCCGACAGCTGTTTCAGCGTGCCGTCGGCCTTCATGTCGTCGATGGCCTTGGCCAGTTCAGCGTTGAAGGCGTCGTCGCCCTTGTCGGTGGCGATGGCCAGGGGCTCGTAGTAGGCGGGCTTGCCCTGCACCGGGGCAACCGGGTAACCGGCCTTGATCGCGCCCATGATGGTTGGCAGTGCAGACAGGGTGGCATCCAGGCGGGTGCCGTTGCCTATGCGCAGGTCGTCCAGCGGGCCCATGCTGTCGCCGTAGGTTTGCACGTTGCCCGGCTCCACGCTGTAGCTGAACGCGGGCACGTCCGCGGCGTCGATTTTCAGCCGACGGTTGATATAGTCCTCGGACGTGGTGCCAGCTTCAACGCCGATGGTCTTGCCATTGAGGTCGGCCGCGCTGGCGCCGGCGGCGTCCTTGTGCACCGCGAACACATACGGGGTGTAGTAGTAAATGGCCGGAAAGTCGAGCACCCGCCCCCGCTCGGTGGTGGGGGTCATCGAGCCGACTGACAGGTCCCAGCGGCTTGCCCAGCGCCCCGCGGTGATGATGCCGTATTCCGGGGTGACAAACGCCACCTTGGCGCCCAGGCGCTTGCCAATCTCGTTGGCCACATCAATGTCGAAGCCCTTGAGGGTGTTGTCCTCGCCAAGAAATGACTGCGGTGGCCAGTTGGCGGCTGTGGCCACTTTCATGACCTTGCTCTGGTGGATACGATCGAGCGTGGCGCCGGCCCACGCGGCGCCTGTCATCAAGGTCAGGCAGCCGGCAACGGCGGTAAGGGCAAACAAGCGAGCGACTGGGTTCATACGGAAAGTCTCCGGGCATGCAATTGTTGTTGTGGTATTGGCACAGCGGTAGACACAGGCTCAGTGGCTGAGGATTTGCGAGAGAAACTCCCTGGCGCGCGCATGGCCAGGGTTGTCGAAGAACGCGTCGGGCCGGCCTTGTTCGATTACCTGGCCTTGGTCCATGAAGATGATGCGGTCGGCCACCCGGCGGGCGAAGCCCATTTCGTGGGTAACGCAAAGCATGGTGATGCCGTCCTTGGCCAGCTCGCCCATTACGTCGAGCACCTCTTTGACCATTTCCGGGTCCAACGCCGAGGTCGGTTCGTCGAACAGCATGATGCGCGGCTTCATGCACAGCGCACGAGCAATGGCCACACGTTGTTGCTGGCCCCCGGAAAGCTGCCCGGGGAACTTGTCGGCCTGGCTGGCGATACGCACCCGGTCCAGATACTCCAGCGCCAGGGCGCGGGCCTCTGGCGCGCTGAGCTTGCTGACCAGGCGCGGGCCGAGCATCAGGTTTTCCAGCACGGTCAGGTGCGGGAACAGGTTGAACTGCTGGAACACCATGCCCACCTGGCGACGGATGGCGGCGACGCTTGCCGCATCACGGTTCAGTGGGTTGCCGGCGATTTGCACCTGACCTTTCTGGAAGTCTTCCAGCAGGTTCAGGCACCGGATCAACGTGGATTTGCCCGAGCCGGAAGGCCCACAGACCACCACGATTTCGCCGCTGGCGATCTCCAGGTCAATGCCCTTGAGCACATGAAACTCGCCGTACCATTTCTGCAAGCCGCGAATTGACACGGCGGCCTGGCCGGCAGCGGGGGTAAAAGGCTGGTTCATCAGGGGGTTCCTCGATCAACGGTGGGCGCGGTCGAAACGTTTTTCCAGGCGCGATTGCACGCTTTCGAGCAGGATCGACAGCACCCAGTACAAGACGGCAGCGGTGATCAGCATTTCCAAGTGGCGGAACTCCGCACGGCCCTGGGTGCGGGCGAGGAACATCAGCTCCCATACACCGATCACTGACACCAGCGAGCTGTCTTTGAGCATGGAGATGAACTGGTTGCCGGTAGGTGGAATGATCAGCCGCATCGACTGCGGCAGGATCACCCGGGTCATGGCCTGGAAGGGCGTCAGGCCGATCGCCCGCGACGCTTCCCATTGCCCGCGCGGGATGCTGCTGATACCGGCGCGGAAGATTTCCGTCATGTAAGCGCCGTAGCACAGCGACAACGCCAGGATGCCTGCCGGCACGGCGCCCACCACATAGCCGAGCTGGGGGATGCCGAGGTAGATCAGGTAGATCTGGATCAGTAGCGGCACACCGCGGAAGAACGAGGTGTAGAAGCTGGCAATGGCGATGGCGAAACCGTTGGACGACAGCCGGGCAGTAGCCCCCAGCAGCGCCAGAACAAAGGCGATGGCGATGGAGAGGGTGGACACGTAGACGGTGGTGAACACCCCTTGGGTGATCATGAAGCCGACCTTGCTGGCGATGAAACTGTAAGACAGGTCGAAGGTGTCGAAGAACAGCAGGAACAGCAGCAACAGCTCACACCAGACCGTTATCACCTGGGCCCGTAACGGAAAACGGCCAAGGATGAACAGGTTCAGTACCAGGGTCACCGCCAAGGTGCCGGCCACTGCGGCGTTACGCAGCAGCGGTGCCTGCAGGTCGAGTACGATCGGGCCCATCAGCCGGGCGAGGCTACCGTCACCCACGCCACAGAGCAGGGCGGTGGCGAATATCACAGCGGCGACCAAACCCATGAATGCCGGTTTATCGGTCGCACGCGGTTTGACGATGTGGTCTCTGTACATGGGGTCGTGCCTCACGGAGCTGGGCTCGTTTGTTGTTGTGGGGTCATTGTAGGGAGGCGAAGCGCAGGCAAGAACCTGTGGAATCGCAACAAATATCAAATTTGTTTTGGCAATTACGGAGGTTGCACCCTGACATCTGCCAGTGAATGCCCACCAGATTGCTACCGGGCCACAAGCGTGCGTACAAATGTACTCCATCCGTTTTTTAAGCTGTCTACTGCGCGCATAACTGAAATGCCGGGATGTTGTGGCAAGCCATACGCCTGCTCTTTTAGACTGCCACCTGCGTGCGCCGACATCCGGCCCGCTTGGTGGATAAGGCTGCTGTCGTGAATGCTGGCGTACGTTTTCCCGGGCCCTTGGGTATTTTCTGGCTGGGCCTGCTGCAAATCCTGGTGTGGGGTGGTTCGTTCTTCCTCCTGGCGGTGATGGGCAAGCCAATCCTGCACGAGACCGGCTGGGACAGCGGCTGGGTGTATGGGGCGCTGTCGCTGGCCCTGATGGTGTCGGCGTTGTTGGCGCCGCTGTGCAGCCGCCTGGTGGCGCGCTATGGCGGGCGCTGGCAACTGGCCGCCAGCGGCGCGGTAGTGGGGCTGGGCTTGCTGGTGGTTGCCAACTGCCACAGCCTGCAGGTATTCCTGCTGGCCTGGGTGATCATTGGCGCGGGGATGGCAATGGGGCTTTACGAAGCACTATTTGCCACCCTCGGTGCCCTGTATGCCGAACGGGCGGGACGGGCGATTACGGGCATCACCCTGATTTCAGGGTTTGCCACTACCGTGACCTGGCCGGTACTCGCCCTCGCCATCGAGCAACTGGGCTGGCGCACGGCCTGCATGGCTTATGCGTTGGTGCTGATCGTTGCCGTGGCGCCGCTGTACCTCTGGGTGTTGCCGGCAGGCCAGCCCCGGCAGAAGGCCCAGAGCATGACGGCGGTGGCAGATCAGCCCGTGCACCGCCGCCTTTACTGGCTGCTGACCGCAATCTTCGCCATTGGCGCGATCATCATGACTGCCGTTTCAGTGCAACTGGTGGCGGTCCTGCAGGGCCAGGGCCATTCGCTGGCGGCTGCCATTGGCCTGAGTGCCTTGCTTGGGCCAAGCCAGGTGGCCTCGCGGGTGCTGCAGATCATCGCCGGCAAGCGCCACCCGATATGGACTGCGCTGGTATCATCGGTGCTGGTTGCTGTAGGTCTGACGCTGGTGGCCGTGGCGCCGGGGATGACCGCGCTGGGCCTGCTGCTGTATGGCTGTGGCAATGGTCTGCGCGCCATTGTCAGGGGGCTGCTGCCGCTGGCCCTGATGCCGCCTGCCCAGTATGTTGCGCTGATGGGCAAGATGTCGCGCCCATCATTGATTGGCCAGGCACTGACGCCCTTGGTGGGCGGTTATCTGTTCCAGCACTTCGGCGCGACGGGGGTACTGGCAACGCTCTCGGCCCTGGCATTGACCAGTGTCGTGCTGGTGTTGCTGGTGGTGCATGGCCTCCCGCGGCAAACGGCGTGATCAGGCGCCACTCATTTGGCTAGCAAGGACGAAAACGATGTCGGATGCACCACGTAACCCGTTGCTTATCGATGGGCCGGCCGGCCAGATCGAGCTGCTGATCGACTACTCTGCCGGGCCGCCCAAGGGGGTGGTGCTGGTCAGTCACCCACAACCGCTGCTGGGCGGTAGCCCGCGCCATATCGTGCCGCTGACCCTGGCGCGGCAGCTGTGCGCAGCCGGTTGGCAGGTGGTGCGGCCGAGTTTCCGTGGGGTAGGGCAGACCCAAGGTGCGCACGACGAGGGTATCGGCGAAGCGCAAGACTGCATCGCGGTCATCCGTCACTTCAGACGGGAGTTGCCTGCGCTACCGGTAGCCCTGGTCGGGTTTTCTTTTGGTGCTTATGTGTTCGCCCGTGTGGCCTGTGCGCTTGAAGGGCAGTTGCAGGCAGTGGCGTTGCTGGGGCTGCCGGTGGGTGATGTACCGGGCGGGCGATATTACGAGCCATTGCCGGTGCCTGCGGATTGCCTGCTGCTGCATGGCGAACAGGATGAAATGGCGCCGCTGGCCAACCTGTTGCAATGGGCTGGCCCGGGGCAACGGGCGGTGTCGGTTTATGCAGGTGCCAACCACTTTTTCAAGGGCTGCCTGGGGCGGGCGGCTGAGCAGGTGATCGCCCATCTGGCGTTGAAAACTGCGCTCCCATAGGCACTGGCGCGTCGGTCTGGCACCGGCTTTGCCGGTGTTCGCGGCTAAAGCCGCTCCCACAGGGACTGCGGGTGCCCAACATTTACGCTGTACCTGTGGGAGCGGCTTTAGCCGCGAAAGGGCCGGAACAGGCGAGCCTCACCGCTCCAGGTAATTCATCTGCGCAGCAAAGTCGATGAACCGCTTGCTGGCCAGCGACAGGTATTCCCCCGAGCGCCAACACAATCTGAAGCTCATCAGCTGCGCCGGCCGGAACGGCACCCCGACGATACCCGGCGTGCGCTGCTGGACCGAGCGCAGCAGGGTTGCCACGCCCATGTTGTCCAGCGCGGCCTGCACCACCAGTGAGACGAAGTTGCTCTGCAACGCCACTTGGTAAGTAATCCCGTGTTCGGCGAAGAAGGCGTCCAGTAGGTGACGTTGAACGAACGTGCGGTCGAACACGACCATGTCGGTATTGCGCAGGTCTTGCGCCGTGAGGAAGGCTTTGCCGGCATAAGGGTGGTCGGGGTGCATACACGCCAGCATCTCGTCACTGCCCAGCAGAATCGATTCCTTGTCGGGCGGCACTCGCCTGGACTCCAGCAGTGCCAGGTCGATTTCCCGTTGCTCCAGACGATGGCCAATGTCCTCGGCACTGCCTTCGAATACGGTCATGGCAATGCCTGGATACAGCTGGCGGAAGGCGTTCATCAACCCGGGTACATAGTGCAGGCCGAACATGGGCGGGATGCCCAGGCGCACTTCGCCGCGTTTCAGGTCGGCCATGTCGCGCAGTTCTTGCCGGGCGACATCCATCTCGCGCAACGCCGACGCAATGCGTGGCAGGAACTGTTCGCCCTCGGCGGTAAGGATGACTTTGCGCGTGGTGCGGTTGAACAGGGTCACGCCCAGCTCTTCTTCCAGACGGGTGACGGCCATGCTCAGCGCCGGCTGGGCAATGTGCAAATGCTGCGCAGCCTTGGTGAAGCTGCCCTGGCGTACGATCTCGACGCAGCAGCGCAATGCCTTGAGGTTCATTGAGGGGCTCTACCATTCATAACGAACTGTGATGCTAAGCATCATAACAATATATTTATTATTATTAACCAGAGGGCCTACGATGCGCGCCACTGAGACATCCTGCAACATCTCAGTCACGCAGCGAAATAAAGCTGCAATCCCACAAAGATTTTGAGGTAGTACCCCAAATGGCCAAGGCCGCCGATGTCGTTGTGCAATGCCTGGAAAACGAAGGTGTCGAGTATGTGTTCGGCATTCCCGGTGAGGAAAACCTCGACCTGCTCGAATCCCTGCGCAAGTCGAAGATCAAGCTGGTACTGACCCGCCATGAGCAGTCTGCAGGCTTCATGGCTGCCACCTACGGCCGCCTGACCGGCAAGACCGGCGTCAGCCTGTCCACCCTCGGCCCCGGCGCCACCAACCTGGTCACCGCCAGCGCCTACGCCTACCTGGGCGGCATGCCGATGATGATGATCACCGGCCAGAAGCCGATCAAGAAGTCCAAGCAGGGCCGCTTCCAGATCATTGACGTGTGCGGCATGATGGACCCCATCACCAAGTACACCCACCAGTTTGCCTCGGCCGACAACATCCCGGCCCGCATGCGTGAAGCCTTCCGCCTGGCCGAAGAAGAAAAGCCGGGTGCGGTACACCTGGAACTGCCGGAAGACATCGCCGCCGAGCAGACCGATGCACTGCCGATCCCGCGTAGCCTGCACCGCCGCCCGCTGGCCGAACACGTAGCGATCGAAGCTGCCGTCGAGAAATTGCAGAACGCCCGTAACCCGATCCTGGTGATCGGCGCCGGTGCCAACCGCAAGATGACCGCCAAGGTCCTCAAGCAGCTGATCGACAAGACCGGTATCCCGTTCATCACCACCCAGATGGGTAAAGGCGTGGTCGACGAGCGCCACCCGCGCTTCCTGGGCAACGCTGCGCTGTCGTCGGGTGACTTTGTTCACCGCGCCGTCGAAGCCGCCGACCTGATCATCAACATCGGCCACGACGTGATCGAAAAGCCGCCGTTCTTCATGGTCCGTGGTGGTACCGAAGTCATCCACATCAACTTCCGCTCCGCCGAAGTCGATGCCGTGTACTTCCCGCAGGTCGAAGTGATTGGTGACATCGCCAACGCCGTGTGGCAGATCAGCGAAGCGCTGAACGACACGTCGCACTGGGACTTCACCCGCCTGCTGGCCATCCGTGAAGCCAACGAAGCGCAGATCGCCGAAGGGGCTGACGACAACCGCTTCCCGGTCTACCCGCAGCGCCTGGTAGCCGACATCCGTCGCGTACTGCCGTCCGAAGGCATCGTTGCCCTGGACAACGGCATCTACAAGATCTGGTTCGCCCGTAACTACAAGGCGCACAAACCGAACACCGTGCTGCTGGACAACGCCCTGGCGACCATGGGCGCCGGCCTGCCATCGGCCATGGCGGCACACCTGGTGCACCCTGACCGCCCGGTGATCTCGGTGTGCGGTGACGGCGGCTTCATGATGAACAGCCAGGAGCTGGAAACCGCAGTCCGCCTGGGCATGCACATCACCGTGGTGATCCTGCGTGACGATGGCTACGGCATGATCCGCTGGAAGCAGGCCAACATGGGCTTCACCGATTTTGGCCTGGACTACGGCAACCCGGACTTCGTCAAATACGCCGAAGCCTACGGTGCCAACGGTCACCGCGTGGAAAGTGCCGAAGGCCTGCTGCCACTGCTGGAACACTGCATCAAGACCCCGGGCGTGCACGTGATCGACTGCCCGGTCGATTACAGCGAGAACGACCGCATCCTCAACAGCGAGCTGCGTGAGCGTGCGCTGGCGGTATAAGCCTTAAGGTACGGCGCCAGCTTCAAGGCTGGCGCTGCCCTCCTGCAAGAGCGGTTTCAGCCGCGCACCGGCAAGGCCGGTGTTATCTCCAGGCCTCGCTGGCCACGCAATCTCCGTCGCTTCCGTCAACGATCCAACAGGCCCTGCAGGCTGGCCAGGATGCTGTTGGCGTCGTAAGGCTTGCGCGCTACGGGGGCAGCCTTCAAGTGCTCGGGAATGCTGATACCGTCGCCATAGCCGGTGGCAAAGAGGAAGGGAACCTGACGGCGTAACAGTTCATCGGCCACGGAAATGGATGTGCCGGTACCCAGGTTGACATCCAGTATGGCCACATCCGGTGTGCAACCGGCGAGCAGTTGCATTGCCTCAGCTTCGGAATTAGCGGTGATCACGTGCTTGATTTGAGCATCGGTGAGAATCTGCTCCAAGCCCACTGCAATCACCAGTTGGTCTTCGAGGATCATCACGCACAAGTCCTCCCGCGCTGCAAAGGTATCGCGCACGCGGGCCATGGCCGAGGCCGGGATGACGGGTTCGAAGGTTTCGGCAATGGTAAGGTGCTTGGCCGGGATACTGAAAAAGCCCTGCAGGCCTTCGGGGTAATACTCCACTGTGCTGGTGCCGCCCAGGTCGAACGGGATGCTGCGGTCGATCAGTACCGAGCCGAAGCCACTGCGGCTGGGCGGGCGTACCGTTGGCCCGCCACTTTCACGCCAGCTGATGGCGCAGGCGTTCGCGGCGTCGAGTGCCCAGCTTACCGAAAGCCTGCCGCCGGCCCGCGATAGCGCGCCGTACTTGGCCGCATTGGTAGCCAGTTCGTGCAGCACCAGGGCCATTACCGAGTAGGCGCGCGCATCGAGGATGACGTTAGGGCCCTGCAGCTCGATCATGCCGGCAGCCGTGCGATAGGGCGAAAGCTCGGCCTCCAGCAGCCTCTCCAGGCGACCGCCACCATCACCCCGCACCACTTGATCATGGGCCAGTGACAATGCCTGTATACGACCTTTCAATGTCGTCACATAGTCCTGGAGTGTCTGCCCCTCAGCGGTCGGATGGGCAACCAATGCCCCGATCAGCGACAGGATGTTCTTGACCCTGTGGTTGAGCTCTTCATTGAGGATGCGCTGGCGCACTTCTGCCTTCGATCGCTCGCCGGCGAGCAGCTCGTTGTTGTGCAGCACCACTTCGACGATGGCGGTGCGGATGGCATCACCAAACTGGCGATCCTGCTCGGTCCAGGGCAGCGAATGCTGGTGAACGGTTTCTTTCCAGACGGCGAAGCTTTTGCGCGGTGTCAGACGATCCCCCAGCGCCCCGCTGTCGTAGGTCTTGTTAGGGTCCCCCGCCCAGGCGAGTGTCTCGATGACCTCCTTGCGGAAGAAGATCAGGTAGTCCCTCGGCTGTTGCGATATCGGGATGATCAAAACGCCAGAGACGTCGGTGAAGTAAGCCTGGGCAGAGGGATGCACCATCGACAGGCGGTTGGACGCCCAGGTCCGGCCATCGGTGACCCTGCCTGCCAGGTTCAACAGTTCGGGCACGGCAGCCTTCGGCAATACCAGCCCGGATGATACCCAGCGGCCTTGCAGCGATATGCCGACGCCATCGCAGGGGATCAGCGACATGAGTTGCGGCAGGCGTGAGTGGAAGAACCCATCGAGGTCCACTGACAGGGTGGCATCGCGCACGATGTCGTCCAGTGCGTTGTGAACCCGCACGGCGGCTTCGAGTTTTTGCCGACTGCGCAGGGTCTCGAGATGCAACGCGAAGAACTCGCCGAACATTTCGGCGGCCACCCGCTGCCCCATGGTCAGTGTACGTGGCGTGTAGTGGTGGCAGGCGATCATCCCCCACAGCTCGCCGTTGACGATCACCGATATCGACATGGAGGCGCCCACGCCCATGTTGCACAGGTACTCGCAATGGACCGGCGACACGCTGCGCAGGTGCGCGTAGGACAGGTCTAGCGGTTCGCCTGACGGGTCAAGGACAGGCTCGATGGCGACCCGTTTGAACTGGGCATCGGAGATCACCCGGATGGGGTTGCGCAGGTAAAGCGCTCGGGCCTGCTGCGGGATGTCGGTGGCGGGGAAATACTGGCCCATGAAGCTTTCGAGGTCGCCGCGCTTGGCTTCCGCTACCACTTGGCCAGCCCCGTCTGCACCGAGCTGGTAGATCATTACACGGTCGTAGCCCAGCACCGCGCGGACAAAGCGGGCAGCGTCGCGGATCAATTGGGTGGTCTGGGCGGTTTCGCGCAGCTGGGTAATCAGGGTGCGGGCCAGTTCGATGGGCTCGGCGATGCTGGCGCCCGCCGGTTCGAACTCCAGGATGGCCGACCCCTTGAACAGGTGGGCGGCGATATCGAAGGCCTGGCCGTTGGGCAGCATCACGCCAAAGCTGAGTGCAGGGCGCGAGGCTTCGCGGGTACGGGCCAACGCGTTACGCAAGGTGTGGGCTACCTCGTCCCCTAAGACTGTGTGCAGCTTCTGCCCGTTGATATCGCCTGCCAGGCCCAGCAAATGCGGGGCATTGAGCGAATGGCGCAGGACCACGGTCGCGGATGCATCGCAGGCCAGCAGGCAGCCGTGGGGCTGGATGCTGCCAGGGATCTGGATCGGTTCGCGGTCGCAGTTGGTCAGGTTTACTTGCGGATCGGAGGTCATTTGGCCCGTGCCTAAGGGTAAAGAGTAGGCTGCCAGAAGGGCCGCCACCGTCAGCCTAGCAGGCATTGTCCGCCTTGGGCATTGCCGAGTGGCTGCCTTTTCAGGTTGACGGGGTATGTGCCCGTTCATCTGTGAAACCCAACTCTCGTATGAACATCGAAAACAGCTCGGGGTGAGACGATATGTTCAGCTTCGCGTACAGATGACGCCGGTGCACCTTTATGGTTTCTGGCGAGATTTCACCGTACTGCTGATCCTGTGCGTGTACCTGGTGGTCGGGATGTGCGCGCTGTTCAGCCGCGTGCTGCGCCGCGACCGTGAGCACCCTTACCGGATGCCGCTGTGGCCACTGCCGGCCTTGGCTGCGGTGACGGGGCCGGGTACCTGTTGACGACCCTGTTAAGTACGGCTTCAGCCCGGGACATTTTCATCATTCTTGGCATTCTGCTTACCTCCGTGTTGCTGTACGGCACGTATGGCAAGTTGAGCCCGGCCTTCCAGAAACTTTGAGCGAGAGACAAGATGCGAGCACGCGATTTCGGTTTCACGCTGGGCCTTGGTCGGCCTGGCCCCCACAACGCCATTACCGATGTGCCGGGTGTACGGGTTGGCCACGCCACCCTGAGCAAGCACCATAACGGCAAGCCTGTACGCACCGGTGTCAGTGTCATCGAGCCCCGCGAAGGCCCGGCGCGCCATCAACCGTGCTTTGCCAATATTTCGCCGCTGTTCGCGGCAGCGGCCGATGCGGTAGAAGAGGCCATTGTCAACGCGATCCTGGCAGGCAGGACCCTGCAGACAGAGGACGGGCGAGAAGTGCCAGGCCTGGAGGGTTCGCGGTTGCTGAAGGCCCTTGAGCAAGTGGGTTGGAAAGCTCAGGGTTAACGCAGCAAGCGAATCGCTTGAAGACAAGCCACGATCAATGCTTTCATTCCGCGCTTGAGCCAACGGGTATTGAACGATGAACCGCCCGCTGTTTGTTGCCATCGATGGGCCCAAGGGTACCGGCAAGACCACGCTGCTGGAGGCCGTCACTCAAGCCTTGCGCCTGGACGGGAATAAGGTGATCCGCCTTTGCGAAAGAAACAACGACCCTTACCGGGGCGAGACCATGGTCCTGGTCAACCAGCTTGCCAGAAGCCCATGCCCGGACCTGGAGTTCAAGGTGTGCGAGCGCTTTGCAGAGAGCCGCGCCTGGATTTCCCGGCATGTGCTGCCCAGGCAGCCAGCTGACAGCATCATCCTGATTGATCGCTGGTATCCCTCTGATGCTGCTTTTCGTCGCACGGTGCCTTTTGACCAGATCTTGCGCCTGAACCTTGAGCGAAACGTGCAAGTGCCCGATTTGCATGTCGGGGTTGTCACAGCCGCTGAAACCTCATGGGCACGAGCCGCAGCGCGTACGCGTGGGCTTGGCAGTACGGTGATCTACAACCTTGATGAGCAGGTGGCCTGTACCGAGGCGTTCGAGCGTGCCGTTGCAGAGTACGGCTGGGTGTTGTGCCGTAATGAGGGGACGATCGACGAGGCAACGCGGCAGGTAGTTGGCGAGATACAGGGCGTGCTTGCACACATGTGAGTTGTGCCAGCAACATGTTCTGGCTGTTAGAGCCCGGTTTCCTCAATACAACGCATGAATGGGTTGCCGTGCAAAGTGTTGTGGGTCAAGGACGGCGCAGAGGAAGAGCAGCGGCAACGGCAGCTGCGCCTGCTTGAGCGGGAAAAAAAGCTGCTGGACAAGATTGACGAAGCCCTGGAGCGCATTGCACGGGGTGAGTACGGGTGGTGCAAGGACACCGGCGAGCCCATCGACCTCAAGCGCTTGCTGCTGCGGCCGACCGCGACACTGAGCATCGAGGCCAAGGAGCGGCAGGAACGCCAGGAGCGGCCTATACGCGAAGCTTGATTCTCTAGGCGTGGATGGCACCGGCTTGGCCGGTGTTCGCGGGGCAAGCCCGCTCCCACAGTGACCGCGCAGGCTTCTGGATTTTGAGTAAGACAGCAGGGCCAAGTTGACTCGCTAGGCATGTATAAACTGCGCTGGCGGCCAATCTGCATACCCTGTGCAGAGCCACTGTCTCGCACAAAGGCTGAAAGCGAGCGCGGTCACTGTGGGAGCGGGCTTGCCCCGCGAACACGGGCGAAGCCCGTGCCATCCACCGTGCAAGATTCTTCGCGGCTAAAGCCGCTCCCACAGTGACCGCGCAGGCTTCTGGATTTTGAGTCAGACAGCAGGGCCAGGTTGACTCGCTAGGCAGGTATAAACTGCGCTGGCGGCCAATCTGCATACCCTGTGGAGAGTAACTGTCTCGCACAAAGGCTGAAGGCGAGCGCGGTCACTGTGGGAGCGGGCTTGCCCCGCGAACACGGGCGAAGCCCGTGCCATCCACCGTGCTGGATTCTTCGCGGCTAAAGCCGCTCCCACAGTGACCGCGCAGGCTTCTGGATTTTGAGTCAGACAGCAGGGCCAGGTTGACTCGCTAGGCAGGTATAAACTGCGCTGGCGGCCAATCTGCATACCCTGTGCAGAGCCACTGTCTCGCACAAAGGCTGAAAGCGAGCGAGGTCACTGTGGGAGCGGGCTTGCCCCGCGAACACGGGCGAAGCCCGTGCCATCCTGCAGGTCGTCAGGCACCCTGCCGGTCGATATCACGGCGCAGGACCACCGACGTGGTAATGTCATCCACGGATTCGTGCCGTGCCACGTTGTCGCGTACCTGGTTGAGGTCGTCGATCGTCCGGGTCTCCACTTCAACCACCAGGTCAAGCTGGCCGCTCACCGAGGAAACCCGCCGCACGCGTGCGTCCGTGGCCAACTGGTCGAGCAGCCCCATGGCAGGCGTGCGCTGCAATGTCACCAGCAAGATCGCGCGTATCACATTGGCATCTATTTCGCCGATATCCGCCCGATAACCGCGAATGACCCCGCTGCGTTCAAGGTTGGCGACGCGCTCGGTCGTGGCGCTTCTGGAAAGGCCTATGCGGCCGGCTAATGCCTTCAGCGCAATGCGCGCGTCCTTCGAAAGTACTTCAAGAATCTCACGATCTTTTGCGTCCAGCTCACGCATTGCACCACCTGATTAGCTTGCCGTCATTATGCCGGTCGGAACCGGCATAATGCCTGTTGATCCCGACGGTATGCAGGGTGTCGGTTTCGGTGGTGCATGACAAGCTATTGAAAAACAATTTGCTCGCTCGGAACGTGATGACATGACAGACCTTTCCCACCCGGCACCTCGGTTTTCGGCAAGCGAAGCCGAGGGCCTTGCAAAAGATTTCTTCAATGTCTCTGGCACTGCCACGCCCCTGGATGGGGAGCGTGATCGTAATTACCGGCTGGAGACTGGCCTGGATGCAGGCTGGATACTGAAAATCGTCAATGCCAGCGAACCCAGGGTGGAAAGCGAGTTCCAAACCGCGCTGCTTGATCACCTGGCCGTGCACGGCGCGCATTTGCGCGTGCCTCACTTGCGGGCCAGCATGGCTGGCGACTACCTGCCATCGGTGACCAGTGCCACAGGTGAAACGCACGCGGTACGCCTGGTCAGCTGGTTAGCCGGTACGCCACTTGCCGAGGCCAGGCGCTCATTCGCCCTGATGAAAAACTTCGGTCGGGCACTCGGTGAACTCGACCGCGCACTGCAGGGCTTCATGCACCCGGGTGCCGTCCGCGACCTTGACTGGGATCTGCGCCATGCTGCGCGCTCCCGGTCGCGCCTGCACTTCATCAAGAGCCCTGAACGCCGGGCCATTGTCGAGCGCTTCATCACCCGGTTTGAACAGACCGTACAGCCCAAGCTGGCGTCCCTCCGGGCGCAGGTGATTCACAACGACGCCAACGACTGGAACATCCTGGTCGATGCCGAAACCACCAGTACCGTGACGGGCTTCATCGACTTTGGCGATGCCGTGCATACCGTGCTGATTGCCGAGGTCGCGATTGCCAGCGCGTACGCCATTCTGGACATGGACGACCCGATCGGCGCTGCTGCTGCGCTGGCCGCCGGTTTCCACGAGACATACCCGTTGCAGGCGCAAGAGCTTGATGTGTTGTTCAACCTGATCGCCATGCGCCTGGTCGTCAGCGTCACGTTCTCCGCTTCCCGGCAGGATCAGACAGAGCACAACCCCTACCTGGCGATCAGTGAAGCGCCTGCCTGGCGCCTGCTGGAACAACTCGACTCGATGAACCCACGGCTGGCCACCGGCATACTGCGCAAGGCCTGTGGTTTCGATGCCATCGAAGGCGCGGGTGATGTCCGCCGCTGGATTGCGGACAACCACAAATCCTTCGCCGACCTGGTGCGCCCGTCCGCCGCCATCCTCAACAAGGTGATTGCACCGTTTGGTGACGCCACCCACGAGATGACCATCGCCTCGGCTGAGCAGCGCCCTGCAGATGCAACCCGTTGGTGGGAAGCGTTTTCTGCTGCTCACCAGGTGCCATTGGCCATCGGGCCATGGGGGGAGTTGCGCACCATCTACACTGACAGCGCGTTCGAGTCCCGTTTCATCAAAGGGCAGCGCCGCACACTGCATGTCGGTGTCGACCTGGTGATGCCAGCGGGTACGCCGTTGTACGCACCGGTCGCTGGCACTGTCAGAAGTGTGGAGGTTGAACCAGACCCGCTGGGGTATGGTGGCCTGGTGATGATCGAGCACACGCCACCCGGTTGCCCGCCATTTCTGACCCTGTGGGGGCACATGGCCCATGAAGCGCTCAGCCGCTTGAAAGCCGGTGACAAGCTCGAAGCCGGCGACTTGGTCGGTTACATGGGCACCGATCATGAAAACGGCGGCTGGATTCCCCACCTGCACCTGCAGATGACCACCGATACCCAGCTGAGTGCGAGCGAGGTCATTGGCGTGGGTGAGCCCGAGTACCAGGAGGTATGGGCCGACCTGTTCCCCGATGCCTCGGCCTTGGCGGGTATCCCGCCAGAGACCTACACCCAGCAAGGGATGACCAAGGCCCAGATTATTGCCAAGCGCAAGGATCTGCTGCTACCTAACCTGTCAATTTCGTACACCGACCCGATCAAGTTCGTGCGTGGTGATGGCGTATGGCTGATCGACAACTTCGGGCGCGCCTACCTGGACTGCTTCAACAACGTGTGCCACCTGGGCCATAGCCATCCCGACGTGGTCGAGGCCTTGACCCGCCAGGCTGCGCTACTCAACACCAACACCCGTTACCTGCACGACAACATCGTCGAGTACGCCGAACGCCTGACCGGTACCCTGCCAGAGGGTCTTTGCGTAGCGTCCTTTGGTTGTTCGGGGAGTGAAGCCAACAGCCTGATGCTGCGCATGGCGCGCAACTACACAGGCAGTGACCAGGCGATCGTGCTGGACTGGGCTTACCACGGCACCACGCAAGAACTCATCGACCTTAGCCCTTACAAGTACAAGCGCAAGGCCGGCAAGGGCAGGGCGGCGCATGTTCACGAGGCGATGGTCCCGGACAGCTACTACGCGCCCGGGCACTGGCCAGTGGAAGAGCACGGCAAGCGTTTTGCCGAGTCGGTCGCAGAGCAGCTGGATGCCATACGCAAGGCAGGCAAGGGCCCAGGCTTCTTCCTTGCCGAGTCGATCCCCAGCGTGGCGGGGCAGGTGTTCCTGCCTGACAACTACCTCAAGGAGGTCTACGCCATGGTTCGCGCCGAGGGTGGGCTTTGCCTGGCCGATGAGGTACAGGTCGGGTTCGGCCGCGTCGGTAGCCACTGGTGGGCATTCGAGACCCAGGGCGTGGTGCCGGATGCCGTCACCATGGGCAAACCGATTGGTAACGGCCACCCGATGTCGGCGGTTGTCACCACGCGTGAGGTTGCCGATGCCTTCAATAATGGGATGGAGTATTTCAATACCTTCGCCGGCAACCCTGTGTCGTGCGCGGTAGGCCTGGCGGTGCTCAATGCAATCGAGCGCGACCAGTTGAAAGAAAATGCCTTGAGTGTTGGTAACTACCTGCTCGATGGGTTCCGCAAGCTTCAGCAGCAATTCGATGTGATTGGTGATGTGCGCGGGCTTGGGCTTTTCCTCGGCATCGTCCTGGTCACCGACCGCAAGTCGAAGGCGCCGGCCACGTCCCTGGCCCGGAAAGTGGCTGATGGCGCCAGGGAACGCGGCGTATTGATCGGCACTGAAGGCCCGCATGACAACGTGCTGAAAATGCGGCCATCGATGATTTTCAGCCGGGCCAATGCCGACTTCCTCCTCGACGTGCTGAAAGACAGCTTTACCGCAGCACTGAAGTAGCTTTTGCAGACTACGCGGTCTTTGCAGGCGCGACACAAGGCCGCGCCTGCATCACGCCTTCTGCCGGTCTATGTCACGCCGCAACACTACTGCCGTAGTAATGTCATCTACAGAGTCGTGGCATGCCACGGCGTCCCGCACACGGTTCAAATCATCAATCGTCCGTGCTTCGACCTCCACTATCAAGTCGAGCTGCCCGCTGACCGATGAAACCCGTTTCACCTGGGCGTTCTGTGCCAGAAGGTCCAACAACCCAAGTGCCGGTGTACGTTTCAGCGCTACCAGGATGATTGCCCGTATGACATGGGCATCGATTTCACCGATGTCGGCGCGATATCCGCGAATGACCCCACTGCGTTCCAGTTGCAAAACCCGCTCGCTGGTGGCACTTCTTGACAGGCCAACTCTTGCAGCCAGCGCTTTGAGTGCCACACGCGCTTCCTTGGAGAGTATGTCGAGGATTTCTCGATCTTTGACGTCTAATTCGCGCAATGCTGACACTCCCGCCTGATCACCGATAAGTGACTGGCCGCCCAAAGTACAGTAGGTAAACCAGCCGAATACTTGCTTGTTTTTAGTGCATCGGCAGACACTACTCCAGTTTTTCAAGGCCCGAAGTAGTGCCGGCATTGTGTCGGTCGATTCCGGCAATGTGCCAGTCGAACGCGCACATTGCAGGGTAATTTCAAGGGATCAGTGTGCAAAGCTCTCAGTGAAGGTTGGGGCCTCAGAACCCAAGACAATAAGAAATAGAAACTTCCAAGGAGTGCCTCGATGCTGGCAAGAAAAACCAGGATGCTACTGGCTTCCACCGCTGTTGCAGCGGCTGCATTATTTTCTCACGGCATGGCGCACGCCGATGATTTGCAGGCCGTTCAACATTCAAAAGTACTGCGCGTGGCAATGAGTGGCCAATACTCTCCGTTCAGTTTCGCCAATGAAAAGAATGAAATTGTCGGTTTCGACGCCTCCATTGGTGAAGCACTCGCCCAGCGTCTGGGTGTGAATATAAAAATTATCACCACACCGTTTGACGGCATTATCGCCGGGCTGCTGGCCAAGAAGTATGACGCTGTCATTGCCTCGATGACCATTACCCCCGAGCGGCTGAAAGCCGTCGACTTCGTGGGCCCTTATTACCATGCAGGCCGTACCATCGGCGTCAAGGAAGACTCTTCGATCAAGGGGCTTGATGACCTGAAGGATGTCACCGTTGGCGTTACGTTGGGCGACTCGCATGACAAATGGGCGCGTAATCGCGGCAATCTTAAAGTGCGCACCTATAAAGGCTTACCGGAAATGCTGGTGGACCTGGAAGCCGGTCGTATCGACGCGGTAGTGATGGACAGTATTCCGGTCATGGTTGCGGTAAAAGAGACCGGGCAGAAGGTGCGCATCATCAGCCTGCCGGACGAGCAGGGTGGCCGTGAAGGCCTGGGCATTGCCATTCGCAGAAACAACCCTGAACTCAAGGCCCAGTTGCAGAAGGCGCTGGACGAGATTCTGGCCGATGGCACCTATAAAGAAATCTCCATGAAATGGGTGGGTAGCGATATTCGCTGATGCACACCTGGAGTGGCCTGACCGACAGGTTGGGCCGGGTTGGCTGAATTTTGTGAGTGGTTTTTATGGACCTGTCATTGATCCATCGCACCTACCCGTTCTTCCTGAACGCCGCCTGGGTAACTGTGCAGATTTCGTTGCTATCACTCTTACTGGGTTTACTCCTTGCATGCGTGCTGGTGGCGTGCCGGTTATCGCCATTTATTCTCTTGCGGTGGGCAGCCAAAATCTACGTCAGTGTCTTTCGCGGTACACCCTGCCTGGTGCAGTTGTTCATTATCTATTTTGGTGGGCCACAAATAGGTATTGAGCTTGAGCCGTTTGCTGCTGCGGTGATCGGTTTAGGCATGAATATAGCGGCGTATATGTCGGAGTCCATTCGAGGGGCTATCGATAATGTCGACCCGGGCCAGGAGGAGGGCGCACGGTCGATTGGCTTCAGCCGCAGGCAGACGTTGCTGTTCATCATCATTCCCCAGGCAATGAGGCTGATGATCAGACCGCTTGGCGTAAATGCTATCGGTCTGATCAAGGGTTCTGCCCTGGTGTCGGCCATTTCGGTGGTCGAACTGACTTACACCGCGCAGCGCTTCATCAGTTCAACCTACAAACCGTTCGAGATATTCATGGTGTCGGCGCTGCTTTATATCGTCATGGTCTACGCGGTCAAGTACCTGGTGGAAGTGCTGGACCGGCGCTACGCAACCCAGTGAGGAGTGCCAGTGGAAGGGTTCAACCTGAGTGTCATCACGTCTTACTATGAAATGCTGGCAACCGGTCTGTGGTGGACGGTTGTCATGTTTCTCTGTTCCAGCGTCATCAGCCTGATGGTGGGTGTGTTATTCGCCTTGATCGACCTGTATGCGCCGAAAGCCATGGCACTGCCTGTGCGTTTCGTGACCTGGCTGTTGATGGGCACGCCATTGTTGCTGCAACTGTATCTGATCTATTACGGGCTGGTTCAGGTGGGTATCGATATTCCGGCGCTGGCTGCGGGGGTAATCGGGCTAAGCCTGCATTTTGCGGTGTACAACGCCGAGGTGATCAAGTCCGGGATCGAGGCGGTCGACCCAGGCCAGATAGAGGGCGCGCGCTCGATTGGCCTTAGCAAGGCCATGACCCAGCGCTACATCATTGTTCCGCAGGCGCTCAGAAAAACCATTGCGCCACTGGGGAACAACCTCATTGTGTTGCTGAAGGACACTTCACTGGTGTCGATCATCGGTATCGCCGAACTCGTCTACAGCGCCCAGTTGGCCGTCAGCGAAACGTACAGCCCGTTCGAATTCTATATCGCCGTCGCAGTGATCTACTACGTGGCCAACCTGGTGCTCGAGGCCGGGTTGCATCTTATTGAAGCCAAGGTCGAGATGTCACGATGAACAACAACGCTATGGTAGAAGTGAAGGGCGCTCGCAAAGCCTACGGCACACTTGAGGTGCTCAAGGGCATCGACCTGTCGGTCTCGCGTGGGCAGATCTTCGCTATCATCGGCCCGAGTGGCTCTGGCAAAAGCACCTTGCTGCGGTCGATCAACCATCTCGAAGTGCTCAATGACGGTGAAATCTGGCTGGATGGTGATCAGGTCAACCGCCCCTTGAAAGGCCGCGCCTTCGAGCAGCACATCAACCGGGTGCGCCAGCAGATGGGCATGGTGTTTCAACACTTCAATCTGTTCCCGCACCTCACCGTCTGTGAAAACGTCGCGATAGGGCCTGTGAAGCTCAAAGGCTACTCGAAAAGTGCGGCCAGAGCGCTGGCCCTGGAGTACCTGCAAAAGGTCGGGCTGGAAAACAAGATTGACGAATATCCGTCGCGCTTGTCCGGTGGGCAGAAGCAGCGCGTTGCCATTGCCCGGGCGTTGGCCATGCAACCCAAGGTGATGTTGTTCGATGAAGCGACCTCAGCCCTGGACCCGGAGCTTGTGGAAGAGGTGAACCTGGTAATGAAGCAACTGGCGGCCGAGCACATGACCATGTTGATCGTCACGCATGAGATGCGCTTTGCCGGCGAGGTTGCTGACCAGATCGTATTCATGGATGGTGGGGTTGTTGTGGAACAGGGGGCTCCTGGGGACATTCTGAGGAACCCGGTGCAGGATCGTACCCGGGCTTTTTTGAAGAAGCATTTGCAAGCCGACCCTTTGTAAGAGGGCCGGGCTTCTTCAAAAACCAGGCAGGCGGGTCAGGCCAGCTTTTCCAGCTCTGGCACCGCTTCGAACAGGTCAGCGACCAGGCCGTAGTCGGCCACCTGGAAGATCGGCGCTTCTTCGTCCTTGTTGATCGCAACGATCACTTTGGAGTCTTTCATGCCGGCCAGGTGCTGGATCGCGCCGGAGATACCGACGGCGATATACAGCTGTGGCGCAACGATCTTGCCGGTCTGGCCGACCTGCATGTCGTTCGGCACGAAGCCTGCGTCGACCGCAGCACGCGAAGCGCCGACGGCCGCGCCAAGCTTGTCGGCCAGGCTGTACAGGTGCTTGAAGTTGTCACCGTTACCCATGCCGCGGCCGCCGGAAACGACGATCTTGGCAGCGGTCAGTTCCGGGCGGTCGGACTTGGCCAGCTCTTCACCGACAAAGGCCGAGATACCGGCGTTGTGCGCGGCACCCACCGCTTCAACAGCGGCCGAGCCACCTTCGGCGGCGACTGGGTCGAAGCCGGTGGTACGCACGGTGATGACCTTGACCGAAGCGCTCGATTGCACGGTGGCAATGGCGTTACCGGCATAGATCGGGCGCTTGAAGGTGTCGGCGGACTCGACCGAGATGATCTCGGAGATCTGGTCCACATCCAGCAGTGCGGCAACGCGTGGCAGGATGTTCTTGCCGTTGGTGGTGGCCGGGGCCAGCACGTGGCTGTAACCGTTGGCCAACTCGACAATCAGCGGCGCCACGTTCTCCGGCAGGACGTGTGCGTAAGCTGCGTTGTCGGCAACCAGCACTTTCGCCACACCCGCGATCTTGGCAGCAGACTCGGCAATGCCACCGACGTTCTGGCCAGCGACCAGCACGTGCACATCACCACCGATCTTGGCAGCTGCGGCAACAGTGTTCAGGGTAGACGGTGCTACTGCACCGTTCTCAGGACCTTGTAGAAGGTCAGCGACAACCAGGACAGTCATTCAGATCACCTTCGCTTCGTTCTTCAGCTTCTCGACCAGCTCGGCCACCGACTTGACTTTGATACCCGCGCTGCGGGCAGCCGGCGCTTCGACTTTCAGGGTCTTGTTGGTGGAGGCGAGCGAAACGCCCAGATCGTCAGGCTTGACGGTCTCCAGCGGTTTCTTCTTGGCCTTCATGATGTTCGGCAGCGACGCATAGCGTGGCTCGTTCAGGCGCAGGTCGGTGGTGACGATGGCTGGCAGGTTCAGCGATACGGTCTGCAGGCCGCCATCGATTTCACGGGTGACATTCAGGTTGTCGCCGGCGACTTCCACCTTGGAGGCGAAGGTGCCCTGGGCGTAGCCGGTCAGCGCAGCCAGCATCTGGCCGGTCTGGTTGTTGTCGCTGTCGATGGCCTGCTTGCCAAGGATGACCAGCTGAGGCTGCTCCTTGTCGACAACGGCTTTCAGCGCCTTGGCCACCGCCAGGGAGTTCAGCTCGTCAGCGGCTTCTACCAGGATGGCACGGTCGGCACCCAGGGCCAGGGCGGTACGCAGTTGCTCCTGGGCAAAGGTCGGGCCGACGGAAACGACAACGATCTCGGTCGCAACGCCTTTTTCCTTCAGGCGTACGGCCTCTTCCACGGCGATTTCGCAGAAGGGGTTCATGGACATCTTGACGTTAGTAAGGTCGACGCCGGAGTTGTCCGCCTTGACGCGAACCTTGACGTTGTAGTCGACCACTCGTTTGACGCTTACCAGTATCCTCATAAGCTCTCCAGTCATTGATATTGCGAACGCGGGGCAGCGGGTGTCTGACAATGACGGTAACGTAGGGAATGTGCGGGTGGATCGTCCGTTTCAACTAGTTGATCGGCGATTGTGCGCCAGTGCTCAGGTTTCAGGCATACGCAGAAAGGCGCGAAGGGGCGGCCAGGTGTTGATAGGTCCGCCAGAGCAGCACGATCGGTATGACGATGGTAAGGCTGACCAGCAGCAGGGCGTAGCGCAGCGACTCGTCCACCAGCACTGGCATCAGTACATCGCTCAGTAGCCCGGTTGCCAACGGGCCGATACCGACTCCGCACAAGGTCGAGATAATGGTCTGCAGGGCGACGGCAGTCGCCCTGCGGTGGGCGGGCACCAACTGGGTCAACAACGAGAAGCAGGGGCCGACCCACCATACCGAGAAAAAGCTGCCCAGCGCACACCAGAGCATCGCGCTGGGTACCGGAACTGCACCCGCATGCAGCAGGATGTCACGTGGCCAAAGCAGGTAGATGATCAATGCGCAATTGCCGAGCACATGGCCGATGAGCGGAATGCCGATTTGCCAATGCTGGCTCCTGATCACCAGGCGGTCGGTCAGCCATCCACTGAACAACGCCCCTAGCCCGGCAAAGGTGCCGCCTACCAAGCCGGCCAGAAGGCCCGCGTAGTGCAAGGGCAGGTCATGCGATCGCACCAGGAAGCTGGCATTCCACATGGCAAAGGCATAGGCGCTGAAGGTGGTAATGCCGCAAGCCAGCACCAGGCAACGGTAGGCAGGCTGTGCCATGAGTGCCCGCGCACTGCCCAGCAGGCTTTGTATGGGCGGTGCGCCCTGGCTGGCGTGGCTATGGGGGAGGTCGAAGCGACCCCGTACCGGGTCGCGCATCAAAAAGGCAAACACCGCGCTGATCAGCAGGGAAGGCAGGGCGACAGCAAAAAAAGCGCTGCGCCAGCCATATTGGTCGACCACCCAGGCGCCGGCACTAAGGGCAACGATGGTCGAAAACGTCGGCGCGGCGGTGTAGCAACTGATGGCAAAAGAACGCCGGTGCGGTGGGTAGATATCGGCAATGATCGACATCGAGGTCGAGGTGCTTGGTGACTCGAAGACTGCTACCGCCATGCGTGCGATCACCAGCATCGCAAAGCTGGTGGACAGGCCGCAGGCCACCGTTGCCAGCGCCCACAACGAGCAGGTAATGGCCAGCAGGCGTGTGCGTGACAGGCGATCGGCCAGGCGCCCGGCTGGCAGGCCCAGCAGCACATAGACGGCAGCGAAGGCCAGGCCCGAAACCAGGCCCATGGCGGTGTCGCTGGCACCGAACTCTTGTTTGAGCGGTTCGATCATCACGGCAATGATCTGCCGCCCGACAAAGTTGTCGGCGTACATCATCGCGAGCACAAACAGCAGACCATGGCTGCGCCAGCCGATGGGTTGAGGGTGCGTACTGCTCATGGATGACTCCCGGTCAAACCGCAGAGATGGGCAATGGCCCAAGCTGTGCCTGGGCCCCGTGAAGCGGTCAGGCGCTGGCTTGGCGTTGCTTGGCCAGGGTCATCGCGGTGTCTTCGATCATGTCTTCCTGGCCGCCGACCATGCCGCGCCGGCCCATTTCGACAAGAATTTCCCGCGCCGGGACGCCGTACTTTTTTTCAGCGCGCTTGGCAAACAGCAGGAACGAGCCGTAGACACCCGCATAGCCCATGGTCAGGGCATCGCGATCGCTGCGGATCGGGAAGTCCATGATCGGCACCACCAGGTCCTCGGCAACGTCCTGGATACCAAACACACTCACGCCAGTTTCAATGCCCATGCGGTCGCAGACGGCCACCAGCACTTCCATGGGGGTATTGCCAGCACCCGCGCCCAAGCCTGCGCACGCGGCATCGATACGGGTGGCGCCAGCGGCAATGGCCGCGATCGAGTTGGATACGCCCATCGACAGGTTGTGATGGCCATGGAAGCCGATTTCAGTCTCGGGCTTGAGCGCTGCACGCAGCGCCGCGACCCGCGCGCTGACGTCGTGGGGCAGCAGGTAGCCGGCCGAGTCGGTGATGTAGATGCAATTGGCCCCGTAGCTCTCCATCAGCTTGCCCTGGGTGGCCAGGCCTTGCGGGCTGTTCATATGGGCCATCATCAGGAACCCGACGCTGTCCATGCCCAGCTTGCGGGCCGCGCCAAGGTGCTGTTCGGACACGTCTGCTTCCGTGCAGTGAGTGGCGACGCGAATCGTGCTGACGCCCAGTTCGTAGGCCATCTGCAGGTGATCGACCGTGCCGATGCCCGGTAGCAGCAGTGCGGAGACCTTGGCGTTTTTCATCAGCGGGATGACCGCCGACAAATACGCCTCGTCGCTGTGCGCCGGAAAACCATAGTTCAACGAACTGCCACCCAGGCCATCGCCATGGGTCACCTCGATCAACGGCACACCGGCGGCGTCGAGGCCACAGGCAATGTCTTTCATTTGCTGCAGGGTGATCTGGTGGCGTTTGGGGTGCATGCCGTCACGCAGGCACATGTCGTGGACGGTGATGGATTTGCCGTGAAGGTCCATGGTGCGCTCCTTAGGCGATGGCAGGTTGTGGGCTGCTGGCACGCAGGGTCAGCTCGCCTTTGAGCATCGCTTCGGCAAACATCTCGGCGGTGCGCGCGGCGGCGGCGGTCATGATGTCGAGGTTGCCGGCATATTTGGGCAGATAGTCGCCCAGGCCTTCGACTTCCATGAAAATCGACACCCGGTTACCGTCGAACACCGGGCCGTTGACCAGCTTGTAGCCGGGCACATAGCGCTGGACTTGCTTGATCATGTCGGCAATCGCGGCGGTGATGGCTGCCTGGTCAGGCTCGGTTTCGGTCAGGCAGTGCACGGTGTCACGCATGATCAGCGGCGGCTCGGCGGGGTTGACGATAATGATTGCCTTGCCCTTTTTTGCGCCGCCAACCTGTTCCACGGCCGCAGCGGTGGTACGGGTGAATTCATCGATGTTCTTGCGTGTGCCTGGGCCGACCGATTTCGAGGCCGCCGTGGCAATGATCTCGGCATAGGCCACCGGCTGCACGCTGGACACCGCGGCCACCAGCGGGATGGTCGCCTGGCCGCCACAGGTCACCATGTTGACGTTCATCGCGCCCAGGCCTAGGTTGTGCTTGAGATTGACCGGTGGCACGCAGTAGGGGCCGATGGCTGCTGGCGTCAGGTCGATCATCAGCACACCCAAGGCATTGAGCTTGCGGCTGTTTTCGGCATGCACATACGCGGAGGTAGCATCGAAGGCGATCTGGATGCCGTCTTCCATTACATGCGGTAGCAGGCCGTCGACGCCCTCGCTGGTGGTCTTCAGGCCCAGCGCGGCGGCGCGGGCCAGGCCTTCGGAGGTGGCGTCGATACCCACCATCCAGACGGGCTCCAGTACTTCACTGCGCTTGAGCTTGTACAGCAGGTCGGTACCGATGTTGCCGGGCCCGATGAGGGCGCATTTTATCTTTTTACTCATGGCATTGTTCTCGATCAGAAGAAGGAACGGCCGCAGGCTCAGGGCACGAAGTTCAGGTGCATCTCGCCCATGCCGCTCAGCGACAGGCTGACGAAGTCACCCGGTGCGACCGGTACCAGTGGCGCAAGGGCACCGGACAGAATGATTTCGCCCTTGCGAAACGGGATGCCCAGTCGGCCCAGGGTGTTGGCCAGCCAGGCCACGGCGGCGCAGGGGTGGCCTTGCACCGCCGAGCCCAGGCCGCTGCCCACCGGCAGGCCGTTTTTGAACAGGTGCAACTGGACCTCGGCCAGGTCCAGTTCACGCGGATCGACGCGCTGCTGGCCCAGGGCGAAAACACCGCATGAAGCGTTGTCGGCAACGGTGTCCTGAATGCGGATCTGCCAGTTCTCGATACGCGAGTCGACAATTTCGAAGCACGGCATAACCCACTCGCTGGCCGCCAGCACATCGTTGGCGGTGATATCGGTACCTTGCAGGTCTTCGCCCAGTACAAAGGCAATCTCGCCTTCGGCCCGTGGCTGCACAAGATGGTGGGCAGCAAAGCTGATGTCGCTGCCATCGGCAACCTGCATACGGTCGGTTAGAAAACCAAAATCGGGCTGATGCACATCGAGCATTTCTTGCACGGCGCGGCTGGTCACCCCGATTTTCTTGCCGATCACTTGCTCGCCCACCGCTTCGCGACGCGCCAGAAATCGCCGGGAGATCTGGTAGGCGTCGTCAAGGCTGATGGCCGGGTAACGTTGGGTCAGCGGGGGCAGGCTCTGGCGTGCGTTCAGGGCATGGAACAGCTCGTCGCCCAGTGTTTCAATCAGTTGCGCATCCATAGGGAGGTCGCTCTGTGGCAAGTGGATAACAGGCCGGGCCAGCTGCAGGCACGCCCGGCAAAAAGGCCTCAACCCGGCCAGACACTGGAATCGGCGCCGCCATCGACATCGATGATCTTGCCGGTGACCCAGGCCGAGGCGGGGCTTGCCAGGTAAAGGGCCGCGGCGGCGATGTCCTCTGGTTGCCCCAGGCATTTGAGCGGGGTGTTGCTTTCCATCGTTTTGCGCATGGCATCGGGCATGACCCCGGCCAGGGCGTCGGTCAGGATTGGCCCTGGCGCCACCGCATTGACCCGGATCTGCGGCGCAAACTCTTGTGCCAGCAGGCGCGTCAGGTGAGTCAGGGCAGCCTTGGCGGTGCCATAGGCGCTGAAATGGCGCTGGGCATAACGGGCGGCGACCGAGGTAATGTTGATGATGTTGCCGCCCCCGGCGTCGCGCATCAGGGGTACGCAGAGCTGTGAAAGGGCATAGGCGGCGCTGACGTTGAAGCTCAACACCTGCTCGAAGTCTTGCGGGCTCATCTTCAGCGGGTCATTGGGGCCGCCGCCCCCGGCATTGTTGACCAGATGGGTGATGCGCCCCAGCTGTTCGGCGGCGTTGGCGACCAAGGCGCAGCGCTGTTCGCTGTCGGTGACATCGCAGCTCAGGGCCAGGGCGCGCCGCCCTCGGCTGCGTACCTCTTCGGCGACGGCCTCGACATCTGCCAGCGAACGGGCGCTGCAGACTACATCAGCGCCAGCATCGGCGTAGGCCAAGGCAATGGCGCGACCGATGCCGCGGCCGCTGCCGGTGACAATGGCGACACTGCCAGTGAGGTTGAAGCGTTGCAGAATGCTCATGGCTGTCCTTATTGTTCTAATGGTTCAGGGAAGACACAGTGCTTAGCGCGGCGCCCACAGGTCCGGCAAGCCCGGGTCGGAGGTGGCGATCAGGCGCTTGAGCAACACCTTGAGTGCCTGGCTATCACCGGCGCCAAGACGGGCAGCGATATCCTCCTCGACGGCTTTGGCCAGGGCCACCTCCTGCAGCGAAGCCTCCCGCCCGTCGGCTGTGAGCACATAGCGGACCTGCTCATTATCAAGCTCACGGGCGACCAGGTTCTGGCGTTCCAGGAAGCGCATGCTGGTGGCGCTGACCACATGGCCGGTGTAGCCGACGAAGGCGTTGATCTCGTCCAGGGTCAGGTTGTCCCGAATGCACAGGGTGGAGAGAATGAAGAACGCGTGTTCATCGAGCTGCTGGTTCTTCAGCAGGCGGCGCAGTGCAAACAGCATCTGGTAGTGCGAGCGCCCGAGCAGGTAGCCGAGCAAGTCTTCGGTGTAACTGCACTCGGGCGGTGGCGGGGTAGTTGCCAGGCGCAGTTCGTTGCGCGGCTTGCGCATCGCCAGAGCGTACTGGCCACTCTGGAAGGCCAGGGGCGCGCGGTCGCTATGGTCGAAAGCGAGCACTTCGCCGACGAAGATGACATGGTCGCCGCCTTCATACTGGAAGGCTGTGCGGCATTGGAAGCGCGCCGTACAGTCTTGCAGCAGCGGTGCCTCGCTGATACCTGTGTCGAGCTGGATTTCGGAGAACTTGTCTTCACCCTGGCGGGCAAAGCGGCCGGACAGCGTTTCCTGCTCCGTCGACAAAACGTGCACGTTCCAGTGGCGACCACCGCTGAACACCGGCAGACTGCGGGCATTCTTGGACAGACTCCAGAGCACCAGAGGTGGGTTGAGCGAGACCGAGTTGAAGCTGTTGGCCGTGATGCCAACGGGCGAGCCGTCTTCGGCCTTGGTAGTGATGATGGTCACTCCCGTGGTAAAGGTGCCGAGCGCGGCGCGAAACGCTTGAGGGTCGAAACAGGCGGGCGTTGCCATGATGGGCCTCATGGAATGAGTGTGCGTGCTGGCAGTATTCCCAGCGTCACGGGGCTTTGCATCGTCTCAACGGACTAACGTTTTTGGCTCGATCGTCCACTTGGACGAGGCGGTCTCCGGGGTCTGGGGCTAGTTTGCGGGGCAGGGCGTCGTGCAACGACGGCCATGGTGGGCACAGAGGCGACATGCTGGCCCTTGTTCAGTTGAGGAGGCACCAATGAGTTGTGCAAATTCTTCCGTCGACATGCTGTCGGCCTTGCTGCGTGAACAAAAGGCTGCGTTCAACGCTCAAGGGGCTGTCACTGCCGTGGCCCGCCGCGCGCGGATCCAGCGGGTGATCGACATGCTGGTGGCGCACCACGAAGCGCTGGCCGAGGCGATGGATGCGGACTTTGGCGGCCGGCCCCAGGGTTTTTCGTTGATGAATGATGTGCTGGGTTCGCTCGGGTCCCTCAAGCACGCGCGCGACCACCTCGAAGGATGGATGCAGGATGAGCCGCGGCCCGTCTTCAGCCCTTACGATCAGCTGGGCGCCGAGGCCTGGGTGATGTATCAGCCCAAGGGTACGGTGGGCATTCTGGGCACCTGGAACGCCCCCCTGTATACCTTGCTCAGCCCCCTGGGTTCGGCGTTGGCGGCGGGTAACCGGGCGATCCTCAAGCCTTCGGAGGTGGTGCCACGCACTGCTGCGCTGGTGGCGAAGCTGTTTGCCGAGGCGTTCGATCCGCTCGAAGTGGCTGTGGTCACCGGTGGCGCGGACCTGGCCCAGGCCTTCACCGCACAGCCGTTCGACCACCTGGTGTTTACCGGCAGTACCGCGGTGGCCAGGTCCGTGATGCGTAACGCGGCCGAACACCTGGTGCCGTTGACGCTGGAACTGGGCGGAAAGTCGCCGGTCATCGTCGCCCGCAGCGCCGACCTGGGCACCGCAGCGTTTCGTATTGCGCTTTCCAAGACCACCAACAGTGGCCAGGTCTGCATCAACCCGGACCTGGTCTACGTGCCACGCGAGCA
Organism: Pseudomonas sp. PvP089; assembly: GCF_017875165.1. Classification (NCBI taxonomy): domain Bacteria; kingdom Pseudomonadati; phylum Pseudomonadota; class Gammaproteobacteria; order Pseudomonadales; family Pseudomonadaceae; genus Pseudomonas; species Pseudomonas sp. PvP089. The sequence continues at coordinate 3,504,871 of NZ_JAGGME010000001.1, read as the reverse complement.
GCTGGAAACCTTTCTTGAGGCCTTTGCCAGCGCTTACCGCCAGTTCATCCCTGAGGTGAGCGACAACCCGGACGTGGTCGCGGTGGTCAATGCCCAACACCTGTCCCGTGTTGAAAACCTGGTTCAGCAGGCGCTTCAAGCCGGTGCCCGGGTAGTGAGCCTGCCCTACGCGCAAGCGGCTGATGAGCAAAACCGCCGCCGACCGCTGCAACTGGTGATCGACCCGCCGCAAGGCAGCCTGATTCTGCATGAAGAAATCTTCGGCCCGGCAATGGTGGTTCTGCCTTTTGATGAGGTTGATCAGGTCATCGCTCAGATCAACGCCCGCCCGCGGCCTTTGGCCCTTTACTACTTTGGCAGCGACGCCAAGGAGCAGCGCCAGGTGCTGGAGCACACATTGTCCGGCGGTGTCACCCTCAACGATGTGATGATGCATGCCGCCTTGCATGATGCCCCGTTCGGTGGGGTTGGCGGGTCAGGCATGGGCCACTACCACGGTCGCGAAGGCTTTATCGAGTTCAGCCACCTGCGCACAGTACTCAAGGCGCCCGAGCATGATCCGCGCGGTGAATGGGGCCTGCTACCGCCTTACAGCGAACACTTCCTGGCCGCGATGAAAGCGCAGATCACCCCGGACTGATCGGGGAAACCGGCGCGCTGAGCGAATCGAACAGACACAATAAAAAACGGAATTCTGCACATGGAAAAAAACGCATTGCCACTGGCCGACACGCTTGCCCCAGCGGGTGCCGACGCCGCTGACGGATGGCCGCGCCGGCAGGTGCTCAAGGCCGGCGCGGTGGCGCTGGGCGTCGGGCTACTGGGGCGCTTTGCCGATGCCCGGGCCGCAGGCGGCTTGTCGGCCAGCGATTACCTGGGCCTGGATGCCTGGGCCATGGCCAAGGGCTTGCAGGCCGGCCACTTCAGTGCCGAAGACTTGCTCGGCGCAGCATTCGCCCGTTGTGACCTGGTCAACCCGAAGATCAACGCAGTCAACATGCGCCATGACGATTATGCCCGCGCGTTGCTGGCGGCCAGGCAGAAGGCCGGCACCCTGACCCAGGGCTCGCTGGCGGGCGTGCCGATCCTGCTCAAGGACCTCAACACCTACTTGCAGGGCACGACCACCAGCAACGGCAGCCGGCTGTTCAAGGACGCGCCCCCTTCGAGCGTTACCAGCACCTTGATCCGCCGTTATGAATCCGCCGGGGCAGTGCCTTTTGGTAAAGCCACCAGCCCGGAGTTCGGCCTGACCACCACCACCGAGTCGTTGGCATGGGGGCAGACCCGCAACCCCTGGAATCTGGCGTTGAGCTCGGGTGGTTCGTCCGGTGGTTCCGCCGCGGCGGTTGCCGCCGGTATCGTCCCGGTCGCCCATGCCACCGACGGTGGCGGCTCGATCCGGATCCCGGCGTCCTACTGCGGGCTGGTCGGCCTCAAGCCGACACGCTACCGCACGCCGAGCGGGCCGGCCCGCCTGGAAGGCTCGTTTGGCGCCAGTGTCGCCAACATGGTCTCGCACAGCGTGCGCGATACCGCGTTGTTTCTTGATGCCGGTCAGGGTCACGAACCAGGGAGCCCGTACTGGAGCTCACCGCTGGTACGTCCCTACGTCGAGGAGCTGGGCCGTGACCCGGGCCGTTTACGGGTTGCACTGGTGCGGGAATCGCTGACCGGGGCACCGCTGGACCCGGCGATTGCCAAGGTTCTGGAGGACACCATCAAGCAACTGCTGGGCCTTGGCCACGAAGTGGAAGAACTGCGCTTGCCGATTCAGGCCCAGCAGCTGTTCGGCGCCCACGGCGTTGCCATCGGCAACTCCTTGCTGGTCACGGTCAATGACCGGGAGAAAGCCCTGGGCCGCGCGTTGGGGCCGCAGGATCTGGAAAGCATCACCTTTGGTGTGCTGGAGCGTGCAGCGAAAGCCACGGGTGAGGGGGTAGTGCGTGCCCGGCATGCGTTCGAAGACATCAGCATGGCCATGGAACAGCAGTTCGAGCGCTTTGATGTGATCCTTTCGCCGGTCACCGCCAGCCTGACGCCGGCCCTGGGCGAGCTCTCGCTCAACCAGCCTTACGAAAGTTACGCCCGCAAGGCCATGGGCAGTGCCGCGTTTACCGTGCTGGCCAACGTCAGCGGCCAGCCGGCTATTTCCTTGCCGTTGGGCATGAGTGACAGCGGCCTGCCAGTGGGCATGATGTTCACCGCTCGCCTGGGCGGGGAAGACGTGCTGCTGCGCCTGGCCTCGCAGCTGGAGCAGGACCGCCCGTGGGCCGCCAGGCGCGCCGCGATCTGAGCCTGAAAGGCGCCAGGGACGGCGCCGTACCGTGTTTCCCTAGTCCGCTTTGACGATGAATATTCGCCTGCTGCATTCGATCATCAACCAAGACTCGCGCAACCGCGCAACGAGATTGGGAGAACGAACGGATGGACAGCATGCGAGTAAGAACGCCGGAAGAAATCGAACTGCTTGAACACGCCCGGCGCCTGGTGCCCGCCCTCAAAAGCCGCACCGCGCGCGCTGACCGCGAGTTCCGGGTACCGGACGAAACCATCTTCGAATTGCAACAGGCCGGCTTGTTGCGGGCCTTGCAACCACGTGCGTTTGGCGGCTACGAGGTCGATCCGCGGACGTTTTTCGAAATCCAGATGATCCTCGCCGAGGGCTGCATGTCCACAGCGTGGATTTATGGCGTGATGGGCGTACACCCCTGGCAGCTGGCGCGCTACCCGATCGAGGCCCAGCGCGATGTATGGGGCCAGGACCATACCACCCTGATCTCGTCCACCTACATGCCCGTGGCCAAGGTAACCGTGGTCGAAGGCGGTTATCGCATCAGTGGTCGCTGGGGCTTTTCCAGCGGCAGCGAACACTGCCAATGGTGCTTCCTTGGCGGGGTGCTGCCCGCCGATGGCGACCGTGCAGCGGAGCACGGCACCTTCCTGATCCCGCGCAGCGACTACCGTATCGAGCACAACTGGGACGTGCTGGGCCTGCGCGGCACCGGCAGCCACGACATTGTGGTCGAAGATGCCTTCGTGCCGGCACACCGCGTGCAACGCACCAATAACTGCACGCTGGACGCGACGCCAGGACGCCTGGTGAACACCAATCCGATTTATGCCATTCCTTTCGCCCAGGTGTTCACGCGCGCTGTGTCCTCATCGGCCATCGGTGCCTTGCAGGGGGCGATCAACGAATTTCGTGCCAATGCCGCTGCGCACATCGGCAAGCACGGCATGAAAACCGCCGATGACCCGGTGGCGCAAACCACCGTTGCCGAGGCGACGATCATCGTCGACAGCCTGCGGCTGGTACTGGAGCGGAACTACGCGCACCTGATGGCGCTGGCCGAAGCGGGTGAGTACCCGGATGTGGAAACCCGTCTGCTGTACCGCTACCAATCCTCCTATGTCACCAATATCTGCGCCGAGAAGGTCAACGAACTGCTGCGCTGCATGGCCGCTTCCGGGCTTTATAACACCAACCCCGTGGCGCGCCTGTTCCGCGACCTGCACCAGGCACGTGGGCATATCGCCAACAACTACATGGCCTTCAGCCGCAGCCTTGGCGCCGTGCAACTGGGCCTGCCCAACCCTGATCCTTACGTATGAGCCGTGCCCGGGCCTAGCTGCAGGCCCGGGTATGCGCACCCCTGGCCGGCACGCCGGGAAATTTCCGATCACAGCCAAGGCACAACAACAATGACAGCTAAAGCTCAGCCTGTTTCACACTACGACGTGATCGTCGTCGGCTCCGGTGCCGGTGCGATGACCTCGGCGCTGTTTGCTGCCGAGCAGGGTCTATCGGTACTGGTTGTCGAGAAAAGCGACAAGTTCGGCGGTACGTCGGCGATCTCCGGCGGCGGCATCTGGATTCCCAATAACCACTACTTTGCCGCCAAAGGCGGTGGCGACAGTGTGGAGCTGGCCCTGCAGTACCTCAAAGCTGCCACCGGTGAGCATGGCGATGACAAGCGCTTGCGTGCCTACGTCAAGCACGCGCCGCAGATGATCCGGGCCCTGGTGGACAACAGCCATGTGCGTTACGCCGTGGCGGCGAAGTACCCGGACTACTATCCGCAACTGCCAGGCTCGCTGGCCGGGGGGCGCACCCTCGACCCGGAACTGTTCGATACCAGCCTGCTCGGTGATGAACTGGCCAACCTGCGCACACCGTCACCCTCGACACTGCTGATGGGGCGCATCGCCTGGACCGCCCGGCACGCGCACAAGGCCATGTCGCGCTCCTTTGGCTGGCGCCTGCTGATTCTCGGCCTGATGCTGCGCTACAAGCTCGACTTCAAATGGCGCCGCAAAAGCCGGCGCGACCGCCGCGCGGCCTTGGGCAGTGCGCTGGTTGCGTCGCTACGCCGCTCGTTGATGGACCGCAACATCCCACTGTGGTTGAACACCGACTTTCAGAACCTGATCACCGATAACGGCCGGGTCATTGGCATGCAGGTTTGTCGTGACGGGCAGACGCTGCAGCTGCATGCCCGCCATGCGGTGATCTTCGGCTCCGGGGGGTTTGAACAGAACCAGGCTTTGCGCGAGCGCTACCTACCACAGCCCACCCTGCGTGACTGGAGCGCCACGCCACCGGGCAACAACACCGGTGCTGCGTTGCAAGCCGGTATCGAACTGGGTGCGGCGACCGCCCTGATGGATTGGGCCTGGTGGGCGCCGACCATTACCGTGCCCGGCGAAGAAAAACCCCGTGGGATATTTGCCGAGCGGGCGTTCCCTGGTGCCATCGTGGTCAACAGCCTGGGCCGGCGCTTTGTCAATGAGGCAGCGCCGTACCTGGAATTTGTCGACGCCATGTACCGCGACAACCAGCACACCGGCGGCAAGTCGATCCCATCCTGGGTGATCTTCGACGGCCATTTTCGCTTCAACTACGCCATGGGGCCGTTGATGCCGGCCCAGGTCATGCCCGACAGCCGACTGCGCAAGGAATGGCTCAATACCTTGTATTTCAAGGCTGACAGCCTGGCGGCGCTGGCGGCGCAGATCGGCGTCGACCGCGCAGGGCTCGAGCAGACCGTGCAGAAGATGAACGCCTACGCCCGCAGCGGCGTCGATGCCGACTTCGGCCGTGGCGGTAACGTGTTCGACCGTTATTACGGCGACAGCAACGTCAAACCCAACCCGTGCCTGGCGCCCCTGAGCAAGGGGCCGTACTACGCGATGCGCCTGGACGCTGGCGATATCGGCACCAAAGGTGGGCTATTGACCAACGAACACGCCCAGGTTGTGAGCCAGGACGGCGAGGTCATTCCTGGCCTATATGCCATTGGCAACTGCTCGGCGTCGGTCATGGGCACCAGCTATCCCGGTGCGGGCGGCACCCTGGGGCCGGCCATGACGTTCGGCTATATCGCGGCCTATCACATTGCTGCCAACCGTTGAGGAATTGCCATGCCAGCCGCTGTCAAATCGACATGTACCGATATCCAGCCGGCATTGCAGGTGGCCGATGCCGACGCCATGCTCTGGGATGACCACTGTGATGTGCTGGTGATCGGCTGGGGGGCGGCCGGTGCCTGCGCCGCCCTTGAGGCCCGCGCCCAGGGTGCTGACGTGCTGGTCGCCGACCGTTTTACCGGCGGCGGTGCCAGTGCCAAAAGCGGTGGCGTGGTTTACGCCGGCGGTGGCACCCGCCAGCAGCAGGCCGCTGGGTTCAGCGACACGCCCGAAGCGATGTTCGCCTATCTCAAGCACGAAACCCAGGGTGTGGTCGACGATGCTACCTTGCGGCGGTTTTGCCAGGACAGTGCCAGCAACCTGGCCTGGCTGGAGGGGCATGGCGTGCCCTATGCCCACAGCATGCCGCCCGGTGGCAAAACCTCGTATCCAGCCGATGGCCAGTTTCTGTATTACTCCGGCAATGAGCTGGTGCCGTCGCACCGAAGCGAGTTGCCGCCGGCCCCGCGTGGCCATCGCACGGTAGGCAGGGGCCAATGTGGCGCGGTGCTGTACGCGCAGCTGAAGGCGGCTTGCCTGCGCAACGGTGTGCGGCCGCAAGTTCAGTCCGCTGCCCGGCGTCTGGTGAGGGATCACACGGGCAGGGTCGTCGGCGTGGAACTGTGGTGCCTGCCGGCCGGCAGTGCCCAGGCTCGGTTGCATGCCAAATTGGCTGCGCGTGCCGAACGGCTGCAGAACTTTGCCCCGCGCTACTGCGATACCTTGCGCAAACGCGTGCACCAGCTGGAACTCGACTTTGCCCGGCCGCGGCTGGTACGCGCCCGGCGTGGCGTAGTGCTGAGCACCGGTGGCTTCATCTTCAACCGCGAGATGGTCAGCGAGCATGCCCCCAAGTTTCGCCGCAACTTCAAAGTCGGCGCGACCGGCTGCGATGGCAGTGGCGTACGCCTGGGCGTGAGTGTCGGTGGGGTCAGCGACCGACTGCAGCGGGTGTCGGCCTGGCGCTTTATCAACCCACCGTTGTGCTGGCCCAAGGGCATTGTGGTCAACACCCTCGGGCAGCGCTTCGTCAACGAAGAAGTCTACGGCGCCACCCTGGGCCAGCCCCTGTGTGAAGAGCAGGGCGGCAAGGCCTGGCTGGTGCTGGACGCACGCCTGCGCAAGCAGTCGATCAAGCAAGCGCTGTTCGACGGTTACTGGTGGTTCCAGAGCTTGCCGGCATTGCTGCTGATGCTGCGCGGTGTGCGCAAAGGCCAGAGCATCGAGCAGTTGGCCCAGGCCACGGGCATGCGCGCGGATGTATTGCGCAGCGCATTGCAAGCCTACAACACAGCTGCCCGGGGGGACGCCGAGGATGCCTTTGGCAAGTCGCAAAGCAGCCGTCAGGTACTCGACCAGGGCCCTTACTATGCCTGTGACATCTCTGTCAGCAACCCCTTGTTCCCCCTTGGGGCGTTGACCCTGGGCGGCCTCAAGGTCAATGAAGACAGCGGCGCGGTGCTGGGCCCTGAAGGCCTGCCAATACCCGGTTTGTACGCCGCCGGCCGTACCGCCATCGGCATTCCCTGCCATTTGTACGTCAGCGGCCTGTCGCTGGCCGATTGTGTGTTTTCCGGGCGACGTGCCGGACGGTCGTTGACGGCGGCCACGGCTGACATCGAAATCGAACCCAGCGAGCAATTGATATGAGCCTGGATTACCTGTCAGTACGTGTAACCCGCGTGATTGAAGAGACTGCCGACAGCCGCTCCCTGGAGTTCGAGGTGCCAGAAGCGCTTGCCGAGCGCTTGCGCTATCGACCAGGGCAATTCCTGACCTTGCGTGTGCCTCACCAGGGGGGGTGGTTGCCGCGTTGTTACTCTCTGTCGAGCACGCCACTGCTCGATGAGCCATTGCGGGTCACGATCAAGCGGGTGCGCGATGGGCGCGCCTCGAACTGGCTCTGTGACGCCGTGCAGGCGGGCGATACCTTGCAGGTGCTGGCGCCGGCCGGGGTGTTTGTGCCGCGCCAGCTGGACACCGACCTGCTGCTGTTCGGCGGCGGCAGTGGCATCACCCCGGTGCTGTCCATCCTGCGCTCGGCGCTGTTGGCGGGCACTGGGCGTATTCTGCTGATCTACGCCAACCGCGACGAAGCGTCGGTGATATTCCGTGACTCGCTCAAGGCCCTGGCCAGGGCGCACCCACAGCGCCTGCAAGTGATCCACTGGCTCGACTCGGTGCAGGGCATTGCGTCGGTGAGCCAGTTGGCCGAACTGGCGCGCCCGTTCGCGAGTGCCGAGGCGTTCATCTGCGGCCCCGGACCGTTCATGGATGCTGCCGTCGCTGCCCTGCAGACGTTAGGCATGCCGAGTGCGCAGGTCCATGTCGAGCGCTTTGTCTCGCTGCCCGAAGAGGGCGAAGTCGCAGTGCCGGCAGCTGTCGATACCCGCCGCCCGAGCAGCCAGCTTTCGGTGCGCCTGGACGGTGAAGAGTTCGAGGTGCCCTGCGCCGAAGGTGAAACCCTGCTTAACGCCATGCGCCGGGCCGGCCTGAGCCCGCCAAGTTCTTGTCTGGTCGGCTCCTGTGCAACCTGCATGTGCACGGTCGAACGGGGTGAGGTGCAGATGTTGCGCAACGATGCCCTTGACCAGCAGGAGATAGACCAGGGCTGGACGCTGGCTTGCCAGTCCCTGGCCCGCAGCGAGCACCTGCGGGTGCTCTTTCCCGAATAACCCGATGGCGAGTTTGTCACTATGACTGCATGTTCAGCATTACCGGGCAGCGTGCATGCCTGGAACCTGTTGCCTTTGTCGATTCCTGCTTTGTTGTTCGCCAGTGCTGAACGCTTTGCCGGTCGGGCAGCGATCGAGGAAGACGGCATTGCGACCGATTACCGGGATTTGCCCGGGTTGGCACTGGGTGTCTGCCGCAGCCTGATGGCACTGAGGATCAAGGCGGGCGACCGCGTGGCGATCTGGGCACCCAATTGCCGCGACTGGGTGATCGCCGCCTTGGGCGTGCATTGCGCGGGGGCTGTGCTGGTACCGATCAATACCCGCATGAAAGGCGCCGAGGCGGCCGATATTCTGGCGCGCAGCCAGGCGCGGGTGCTGTTGACGCAAGGGGTATTTCTGGGGCTGGACTACCCGGCCATGCTGGCGCCGCTACGTCCGGCCAGCCTGGAACAGCTGGTGGTGTTCGGTACACAGCCGCCTCAGGCGGCCAGCGACCTGGATTGGGCCAGTTTTCTCGCCAGGGGCGAGTCTGTCAGTGAGCTGCAAGCCCGCCAGCGTGCGGTGGCGGTGGGCCCGCGGGACTTGTCCGACTTGCTGTTTACCTCCGGCACCACCGGCAAACCCAAGGGTGTGATGAGTGCCCATGGGCAGAACCTGCGGGCATACAACGAATATGTGCGGGTCATTGGCCTGCAGCCGGGTGATCGTTACCTGATCATCAACCCGTTTTTTCATGCCTTTGGCTACAAGGCCGGTTGGCTAACCTGCATGCTGGCTGGCGCGACTATCCTGCCGCATGCGGTGTTCGATGCCGAAGCGGTGTTCCAGCGCATTGCCGCCGAGCGCATAAGCGTGCTGCCAGGGCCGCCCACGCTGTACTTGTCGATGCTGGCCCACCCGCGCCTGGCCCAGACTGATCTGTCCAGCTTGCGCATCGCTGTGACTGGTTCATCGACGATCCCGCCGGTGCTGATCGAGCGCATGCGGCGGGAGCTCGGAGTCGACGTGGTGACCACCGCCTATGGGCTGACTGAGTGTGGCGGCCTGGCGACCATCTGCAACCCGGATGACCCTGCCGACATCGTTGCCGGCACCAGCGGCCGGGCCATCGATGGCACTGAAGTGTGCATTCGTTCGGCAGATAATCAACCGGTGGCCACGGGCGTGTCAGGAGAAATCTGCCTGCGCGGTTTTCATGTGATGCAGGGGTATTTCAATGACCCGCAAGCGACGGCGCAGGCCATTGATGCCGAGGGCTGGCTACACACGGGCGACATCGGCAATCTGGATGTGCATGGCAACCTGCAAATTACCGACCGCCTCAAGGATATGTTCATTGTCGGCGGCTTCAACTGCTATCCGGCAGAGATCGAGGCGGGTTTGATCGAGCATCCGGCCATCGCGCAGGTGGCGGTGATCGGCGTTGCGGATGAGCGCATGGGGGAGGTGGGGTGTGCCTGCGTGGTATTGCGTGCAGGCCAGCACCTGGATGAGCCGTCTCTGATCGCCTGGGCCAGAGAGCGGATGGCCAACTACAAAGTGCCGCGACAGGTTCGGTTCTTTGAAGCGTTGCCGGTGAATGCCTCGAACAAGGTGGTCAAACCTGAGCTGCGTGCGGCGGTTCTGCAGGGCGAGGGCGGGCTGGCCTGGCGATGAGGCCCCCATTGATCAACCCCGCAGGCCGTAGGAATATCGCGTAGCGACGTAGCAGAGAGGGGGCCCGGAGTGCAGCGTAGGGCCCCTGGAGCGTTCCGTGGTGCTGGGCCGGCCCCATCAGTGCCCTTCAAACCGGGCAGGCCGCTTATCAATGAATGCCTGCATGCCTTCCTTCTGGTCACGTGAGGCAAACAACAACGCATTGGCCTTGCGCTCCAGCGCCAAACCCGCTTCCAGCGGTGCATCCATCCCCGCAAGAATCACCTCTTTGATCTGCTCGGCAGCCAACGGCGGCATTGCCGCAACCATCTGCGCCAATTTCAAGCCGTGGGCGAGCACCTGATCATCGGCCACCACCTCACTGACCAGCCCCGCAATCCAGGCCTCTTCAGCCGTGATCGGCTGGCCGGTCAGCGCCATCCGCATTGCCTTGGCCTTGCCGACCGCCCGCACCAACCGCTGGGTGCCGCCAATCCCGGGCATGATCCCGATCTTGATTTCCGGCTGGCAGAAGCGTGCACTCTGCCCGGCAACAATGATATCGGCGAGCATCGCCAGCTCGCAGCCACCGCCATAGGCGTAACCGCATACCGCCGCGATCACAGGTTTGGGGCAGTGCTGGATCGGCGCCCAGACCCGCTCGGTGTGGCGCTGATAGATATCAATGGGACCCACCCCGGCCAGGCTGTTGATATCGCCCCCGGCGGCGAACACCTTGTCGCCGCCGGTCAGCAGAATGCAGCGCACATCAGCATTGCTCCCCAGCTCAATGAAGTAGTGCGACAGCAGCGCCTGTAGCTCCAGGCTCAGGGCATTGGTGGCGTGCGGGCGGTTGAGCCGCACCAGGGCGACACCTGGGGCCGGGTACTCCAGCAGCACCGACGCGGTAACTGAATCGGACATGATCAACCTCTGGCAGTAGGCACCGCAGAGCGGGCGCCATTGCGCGGATTGTTGCCAGCGCGGCGCCACGCTTCATCGTCCGTTCAGACGACGTGGTCGAGCAGTTTTGTCCCTAGAGTGGCCCTCAACACAAGCATGAGGAGCGTGCCATGAGTGGTCACTCGGGACTGGATTACAACGGCAAGGTGGTACTGGTCACCGGCGGTACCAAAGGCATTGGCGCTGGCATTGCCCGCAGCTATCTGGCCGCCGGGGCCAAGGTGATCGTGTGTGGGCGCAACCTGCCTGAGCAATTGCCGAGCGTGGCTCAGGGCCAGGCGGACTTCATCGCCGCCGACGTGCGCGACCAGGCCTCCTTGCAAGGCCTGTTTGAGAGCATCCGCAGCAAATACGGCCGCCTCGATGTGCTGGTCAACAACGCGGGCGGCAGCCCCTCGGCCGACGCCGCTAGCGCCTCGCCGCGTTTTCATGAGGGGATTATCCGCCTCAACCTGATTGCACCGCTCAATGTCGCCCAGCAAGCCAACCTGCTGATGCAGGCCCAGGCCGACGGCGGTTGCATCGTGTTTATTGGCAGCATCAGCGGCCTGCGTGCCTCGCCCGGCACAGCGGCGTACGGCGCGGCCAAGGCCGGCGTGCTGGCCCTGGTGCAGTCGCTGGCGGCGGAGTGGGCGCCAAAGGTGCGGGTGGTGGCGGTAAGCCCAGGCCTGGTGCGCACCGAGCTTGCCCATCTGCACTATGGCGACGCGCAAGGCATCGCTGCGGTCAGCGCCGGTATCCCGGCCGGGCGCATGGCGGTGCCCGAGGACATCGGCAACGCCTGCCTCTATATCGCTTCACCGCTGGCCACTTACGCCAGCGGTTGCAACCTGTTGCTGCATGGCGGTGGTGAACGCCCGGCTTATCTCGGTGCGGCGCAGGCTACCCCGCACTGATCGACCCACGTCGGCGTTGCGTTGCGGGCGCCGCTTTGAACACGCAGGAGACGAACTTGGCTGATCCAGAATTGCTATCCAAAGTGCGCGCCCTGGTTGGGCGCCAATACGGCCGTGTAAACGCCTGGGACGAGGTCAACGCGCCAATGATTCGCCAGTGGTGCGAAGTCATCGGCCTTGAAAACCCGCTCTACACCGACCCTGTGGCAGCTGCCAACAGCAGCAATGACGGCATCATCGCGCCGCCACCCATGCTGCAGATCTGGTGCATGGAAGGCTTTCACATCAATAACTACGCACCAGGCTCGACCACCGAAAACCCCTATGAAGTGCTCGGTGTGATTGAAAGCTATGGCTACCCGTCGGTGGTGGCGGTGAACTCTGAGCTGACCTTCGAGCGCAACCTGCGCCTGGGCGAAAAGCTCTACTACACCACCCGCCTGGACTCGGTCGGCGAGGAAAAGACCACCGGCCTTGGCACTGGCTTTTTTGTCACCCTGGTCATGAGCTACTTCTCGCAGCAGGCCACGGGCGACGAAAAAGTCGGCGAGCTGTTGTTCCGGGTGTTCAAGTTCCGCCCGGCCAACGCGCACAAGGTCCAGGGGCAGCCCCAGGCCGTGGCCGAGCCGGCGCAGGCGAAGCGTCCGGCGCCCGGCGTCAGCGACGACACGCGGTTTTTCTGGGACGGCTGCAAGGAAGGCAAGCTGTTGATCCAGCGCTGTACGCAGTGCCGCACCTTGCGCCATCCGCCGGCACCGGTGTGCATCGAGTGCCATGGCTTCGACTGGGATACCCAGCAGGCCAGCGGCAAGGGCCGGTTGTACTCCTTCGTAGTGATGCACTACCCGCAGGTGGCACCGTTCGATCATCCCAACCCGATCGGTCTGATCGAACTGGACGAGGGCGTACGCCTGATCGCCGGCCTGGTTGGCGTCAAACGTGAAGACATCAGCATTGACCAGCGTGTGGAGGTCGAGTTTCAGACCTTCGACGACGACCTGGCGCTGCCGATGTTCCGTCCATCGGCACAGTAGGGGGCACCATGGATTTTGAACTCAGCGAAGAGCAGCGTGCCATCGCCGAAATGGCGGGCAGCCTGATGAGCGACTACTGCACCGACGAGCGCCTGCGTGACTGGGACCTCTGCGGGCAAGCCTATATGCAAGACCTGTGGCACAGCTGCGTACAAACCGGCCTGCATGCCCTGGCTATCCCCGAAGCTGCTGGTGGCAGCGGGCTGGGCATGACCGAGCTGGTGCAGATCCTCAATGCCCAGGGCGGTGCCCTGGCGCAAGTGCCGTTGTGGCGTCACCAATTGGCCGCGACCACCCTCGCCGAGTTCGGCGACAAGGCCCTGGCACCATGGGTGGAACAGGCTGTGGCGGGCTCAGGCTTGCTGACCCTGAGCCTCGATGGCCTGAACACGGTGCGCGGCATCGAGCTCGAGGCCAGCGCCGAAGAGGGCGGGTGGCGCCTCGATGGCCGGGTTGCGGCACTCGCGTTGGCCGAGCAGTCGGTGGCAGCGCTGGTACTGGCCCGGGTGATGGGGCAGCCACGGCTGGTTCTGGTAGACCTTGGACAGTCGGGCATCAGCCGGGTAGCGGGGGTCATGACCCACGGCGAAGCCATTGCTGACCTCAGCTTCAGCGGCGTCACCCTGAACAATCTGCAGGTGCTGCCCGCCGCGGCCCTGGATTGGCTGGCACCGCGTGCAATTGCCTCCCTGGCGGCCTTGCAGTTGGGCGTCAGCGCCGAGCAGGTGCACCGCACCGTCGCCTATGTCAGCGAGCGTCAGCAATTCGGCCGCTGTATCGGGAGCTTCCAGGCCGTGCAAATGAGCATGGCCGACACCCATGTGCACCTGGAGGTGTTGCGCAGTGCCGTGTGGCAATTGTGCTACCGCCTCGACGCCGGTCTGCCGGCCCCTTCGCAGGCCTTGGCCACCGCGTACCTGGCGTGCGAAGCCGGGCACCGCATCGGCCACACCGCACAGCATGTGCATGGCGGCATCGGCGTCGACCTGACGTACCCGATCCATCGCTTTCTCTACTGGAGCCGCGCCCTGAGCAGCGCATTGGGAGGGTCGTCGATGATCCTGGAGCGTCTGGGCGACTGGTTGAGCGATAACACTACCTTGGGATGGAAATATGACCTCGATGAACACCAAGCGCTTTGAAGACGTGCGCCCTGGCGAGCAACTGCCCGAGCTGACGATCCCGATCACGGTTGGCCTGATTGCCGGTGGGGCGATAGCCACACGCGACTACTTTCCCGGTCACCATGACCTGGACGCGGCGCGCGAGCTGGGTTCGCCCCATATCTTCATGAACATCCTGACCACCAACGGCCTGGTGCAACGCTTCATCGAGCAGTGGAGCGGCCCGCAGGTTCAGTTCCGTACGCTGAAAATAAAACTGGGCGCGCCAAACTACCCCGGCGACAGCATGACCCTCAGCGGCGAAGTGACCCATCAGGATGCGGCTACGCGCAGCCTGGAAGTGACCCTCAAGGGCAAAAACTCCATGGGCAATCACGTGACCGGCACGGTCGCGCTGGTTCTGCCTTGATCCGCGGGAGACAACACAGATGACGAATTCGTCGATTTCCGGGCGCGCTGCCATTGCAGGGCTGGGCGCGACCGAGTTTTCCAAGAATTCCGGGCGCACCGAACTGCGCCTGGCCATGGAAGCGACCCTGGCAGCGCTCGAGGACGCCGGAATTGACCCTGGCGAAGTGGAGGGTTTCAGTTCCTATTCGGTCGATAAGGTACCGGAGTACGAAATTGCCCGCCTGCTGGGCTGCAAAGACGTCAAGTTCTTCTCCCAGGTGCCCCACGGTGGCGGCGCCGCCTGCGGGCCGGTGATGCATGCGGCGATGGCGGTGGCCACCGGGGTGGCCAAGGTGGTGGTGGTCTATCGGGCGATGAACGAACGCTCCTGGTACCGCTTCGGTACCGGCAGCTATGGCTTTGCCTCGACGCCGACCTTCGAGAACGTGAACTACGGCTGGTACATGCCGCACGGCTTTCACACCCCGGCGGCCTGGGTCGGCATGTTTGCCCAGCGCTACATGCACACCTACGGTGCTACCTCCGAGGACTTTGGCCGGGTGGCGGTGGCAGTGCGCGATTTTGCCGCCACCAACCCCCAGGCATTTTTCTACGGCAAGCCCATCACCCTTGAAGAACACCAGGCCTCGCGCTGGATCTGCGAGCCGTTGCACCTGCTGGACTGTTGCCAGGAGTCCGATGGCGCGGTGGCCATGGTAATCACCTCGGCCGAGCGGGCCAGAGACCTCAAGCAAAAGCCCGTGATCATCAAGGCCGGCTCCCAGGGCATCAGCGCGGGGCAACAAGTGATGACCTCCTACTACCGCGACAACATCACCGGGCTGCCGGAAATGGGTGTGGTCGCCAAAGAGCTCTACAGCCAGTCGGGCCTGGGCCCGGAGGCGTTGCAGACTGCCGTGATCTACGACCACTTCACGCCATTCGTACTGCCGCAACTGGAAGAATTCGGCTTTGCAAGGCGCGGTGAAGCCAAGGAATTCATCCGTGCCGGGCACCACGCCCGTGGCGGCAAACTGCCAATCAACACCCACGGCGGGCAGTTGGGCGAAGCCTACATCCACGGCATGAATGGCATCGCCGAAGCCGTGCGCCAGGTTCGGGGTACGGCGGCCAACCAGGTGGACAGTGTCGAAAACGTGTTGGTGACCGCCGGAACCGGCGTGCTTACCAGCGGCCTGATTCTCGGCGCGGTATAAGGAGCGTCCCATGTTCGTCGATCTCACCCCCGAACAGCATGCCCTGAGGCTAAAGGTCCGGGACTATTTCCAGAACCTGATGACCCCCGAGCTTCGCCAGCAGATGCGCGGCACCGAAGGCGGCGAGCTGTTTCGCCGCACCATCGCCCAGATTGGCCGTGACGGCTGGCTGGCGGTTGGCTGGCCGAAGGCCTATGGCGGCCAGGGTTACGCGGCCACCGAGCAATTGATCTTCTTCGAAGAAGCCAACATCGCTGGCGCACCGCTGCCGTTCGTGACCATCAGCACCGTTGGCCCGGCCCTCATGGCCCACGGCTCGGCGCTGCAAAAAGAAAAATTCCTGCCCGGTATCGCCGCCGGCGAGATCAACTTTGCCATCGGCTACTCCGAAGCCAGTGCCGGCAGCGACCTGGCCGTGCTGAAAACCACCGCGCGCGAAGACGCCGACGGCTTTTTGGTCAACGGCAGCAAACTGTGGACCTCGGGCGCCGACTCGGCCGACTACATCTGGTTGGCGGCACGTACCGACCCGGAGCAGGCGCGGCACAAGGGCATCTCGATCCTGATTCTCGATACCCAGGCCGAAGGCTTCTCCAGTACGCTGATTCCAACCTCCGGCAACCCCACGGCCGCCACGTATTACGATAACGTGCGGGTGCCGAGGGATATGCTGGTGGGCGAACTGCACGGTGGCTGGAAACTCATCACCGCACAGCTCAACCACGAGCGCCTGGGCCTGGGTGCCTGGTCGGACAAGGTCGTCAGCCTGTTCAGCCGGGTGTACCTGTGGGCACGTTGTGCCGATGAGCAAGGCCAGCGTGCTACCGACCACGCCTGGGTGCGCCGCGATCTGGCCGAGTGTTATGCCCGGCTCGAAGCCATGCGCCTGATCAACTTCCGTATTGCCGCCGACCTTGAGCGGGACCGCGTCGATGTCGCGCTGGCCTCGACCACCAAGGTCTACGGCTCGGAATCGGCGATCGAGATCCTGCGCAAGCTGTCGGCCATCGTCGGTGCCAGCGGCTTGACGCGGGCGGGCTCTGCGGCGGCTTATCTGCTCGGCGAGCTGGAGTATGAAGTGCGCGCCTCGGTGAACCTGACCTTCGGCGGTGGTACCAATGAAATCCAGCGCGAGTTGATTGCCCAGTTCGGCCTGGGCATGCCGCGCACGCAACGCTGAGTCACCGTTGTACCCTTGAAGCGAATAACAATAACGTCCCTTTCAGGTGAACGAATGAGCGCAATCGAGCAGTTCAGGCAAGCGACGCGCCAATGGCTGGAGGCCAATTGCCCGCCATCGCTGCGCACGCCCACCCCCGACGGCGAAATCGTCTGGGGTGGCCGTCAAGTAGACTTTCCCAGCGAAGACGCCCGGCTCTGGTTCGAGCGTATGCGTGACAAAGGCTGGTTCTGCCCGCAATGGCCCAGCGAATACGGCGGGGGCGGGTTGAGCGCCGAGTACAACGCGGTGCTGGAAAGCGAGCTGCGCCGGCTAAAGTGTCGGCCCGCGCAGATCAACCTGGGTATCTGGATGCTTGGCCCGGTGCTGTTGGAGTTCGGTAGCGAAGCGCAGAAACAGGCGCTGCTGCCACCGATGTGTCGTGGTGAGGTGCGCTGGTGCCAAGGCTTCTCCGAACCCAATGCTGGTTCCGACCTCGCCAGCCTGAAAACCTCGGCGGTGGCCGATGGCGATGACTTCGTGATCAACGGCACCAAGATCTGGACTTCCTATGGCGACAAGTCCGACTGGATGTACGCCTTGGTGCGCACTGATCCGAAAGCGCCCAAGCACCAGGGGATCAGCCTGATCGTGCTGGACATGAAAAGCCCTGGGGTGAGTGTTTCACCGATTGACCTGATCAGCGGCAAATCGGCTTTCTGCCAGGTATTCTTCGATAACGTGCGCGTTCCGCAAAGCCAGTTGATCGGGCCGCTCAACGGTGGCTGGAACCTGGGCAAGAGCCTGCTGCAGCACGAGCGCAAGGCCATGTCCAAGTTCGGCGAGTTCAGCCTGCCCACGCACTTTCACCTGCTGCCGTTGATCGAACGCTACCTGCCCGACAGCCAGGCGCCTGACGACCAGGCCCTGCGTGCTCGGGCCCAGGCCTGCGCGATGAATGAACAGGCCTACAACCTCACCGTGCAGCGCATGGGCGAGGAGGCCCGGGCTGGCCTGGATATCAGCGCGATCATGGCCATCATGAAACTGGTGCATACCGAGCAGGAACGCGACAAGTTCGAGATTCTCCTCGATGCCCTTGGCTACCGCGCGCTGGGCGTTGAAGGCGAGCCGTTCAGCGGCCAGGAACTGGCGATTACCCGAGGCTGGCTCAACAGCTATGCCCTGACCATTTCCGGCGGTTCGTCGGAGGTGCAGTTGAATGTCATCGCCAAGCGGGTCTTGAACCTGCCCAGTGCTTGAGGGGAGTGTGAACATGAGTCTGGTGTATAGCGAAGAGCAACGCCTGTTGGCCGACAGCGCCCGCGAATTTCTCGCGGCGCGCAGCCCGGTGGCGGCGCAGCGGCGCCTGCGCGACGAGGCAAGCGTGCCAGGGTATGACCCGCAGCTGTGGCAAGAAGCCGTGGGTCTGGGCTGGAGTGGCATTCCATTTCCCGAGGCGTTGGGCGGGCTTGAATTCGGCTGCATGGGCCTGGGGCCGATTTTCGAGGCCATGGGCAGAAACCTCTCGGCTTCACCCTTGTTGTCCAGTGTGGTACTCGGTGGCTCGCTGATCCATCTGGCTGGCGGCGCGGCGCAACACGACCAGTGGCTGACGGCGGTGATCAGTGGCGAGCGGCGCCTGGCCCTGGCACTGGATGAAAAACCGCGCCATGCCCCTGAGCACACGGCACTGACGGCGACGGCCGAGGCTGGTGGTTATCGTCTGGATGGCGAGAAATTCTTCGTCATCGATGGCCTGGGCGCCGATGCCTACCTGGTAGCGGCGCGCACCAGTGGCCGCGCGGGTGAGAAGCAGGGCATCAGTGCATTCCTGATCCCGGCGAACACCCCGGGCTTGCAGGTCAGCGCATTGACGCTGATCGACTCGCGCAATTGCGCGCGGCTGCGTCTGAGTGCCGTGCAAGTGGGCAGCGAAGCTTTGCTCGGTACGCTCGGTGGGGCTTGGTCGGTGCTGGACGAGGCGCTGGACCGGGGACGTGCTTGCCTGGCCGCCGAGTTGCTCGGCGCTGCCGAGCAACTGTTTGCCATGACCCTGGAATACCTCAAGACCCGCGTGCAGTTCGATGTCCCCATCGGTTCGTTCCAGGCCCTGCAACATCGGGCCGCGCGCTTGCATGTGGAGTTGCAGCTGGCCCGCAGCGCGGTGATGGCGGCGTTGGCCGCACTCGATGACAACGCGTTGAGCGCGGCCGAGCGCGGGCGGCTGGTGAGCCTGGGCAAATGGAAGGCCGGCGAGGTGGCCGCCCAGGTCAGCAATGAGGCGGTACAGATGCACGGTGGCATCGGTGTCACCGATGAGCTGGACGTCGGCCTTTACCTCAAGCGGATTCGCGTGGCCCAGGCGTGCCTGGGTGACAGTGACTTCCAGTGCGCGCGCTACGCCGCTTTCGCGTCTTTGGAGAGCTAAGAACATGAAGCTGGAACAGTGGCGCAACGCCTGGCAGCAATTGATTGGCCCTGGTTCGCCGTTCGAGGTGGTGTCTTCGCCCAACGACGGCCTGCGGTATTTTCGCCATGCACCTGCGAACTTGCTCGAAGCCATCGATGCGGGCCGTGCGCACGGTGACCGTGAGTTTCTGGTGTGGGAGCAGCAACGGCTGACGTTCGCCGGCTTTTTCGATCAGGTCGACCGCCTGGCTGCGCAACTGGCGCAGCGCTTCGGGGTAAAGCAGGGTGATCGAGTGGCCATTGCCATGCGCAATCAGCCTGCCTGGCTGGTGGCCTTTGTCGCGGTGCAGCGTTGTGGCGCGGTGTGCGTGCCGTTGAACAGCTGGGGCCTGCGTGACGAATTGTTCCATGGCCTGCAAGACAGCGGTGCGCAGGTGCTGGTCTGTGACGAACAACGCCTGCAATTGCTGACCAGCGATCTGCTCGCACAGCGACTGGTCAGCATTGTGGTTGGCATGCCGGCGGGGCAAGCATTATCGGCCAACTGCCAGCGTTTCGAAGATCTGATCCAGGGGCCGCTGCTGGCGCTGCCGGCCATCGAGATCAATCCGGCTGACCCGGCGCTTATCCTCTATACCTCTGGCACCACCAGCCGGGCCAAGGGCGTGCTGTCCAGCCATCGGGCCATTTGCCAGGCACTGGCCGCGCTGGAGTTCCAGTCGGCGTTCTGCGCCGTGAGTTCGCCCGAGCGTATCCAGGCGGTAATCGCCAGCGGCTTGGCGCCGACCAACCTGATGGCGGTGCCGCTGTTCCATGTCAGTGGCCTGCACGCCCAGTTTTTGCTGGGGCTGCGCAGCGGCCGGCGCTTGTTGCTGATGTACAAATGGGACGTGGACAAAGCCTTCGACCTGATTCGCGACGAGCGCTGCACCCAGTTCAACGGCGCACCGGTAATGATGCAGCAATTGCTTGGCTCGCCGCGGTTTGCCAGCACCGACAGCGACAGCCTGTACGGCCTCGGCCTGGGCGGGGCGGTGGCTTCCAGCCGGCTGCTGGCGCACATCAGCAAGCGCAAGCCCCATGCGATTGGCGGCAGTGGCTATGGCTTGACCGAAAGCAACGGCATCGGTGCCGCGGTGGGCGGCGATCAGTTCGTCTACAAGCCCGACTCGGTGGGCTGGCCGCTGCCGATCGTAGATGTATGCATCGGCCCGGACCCGTACTCACCGCTACCCGCGGGGCGCAGCGGTTTGATCTGGCTACGTTCGCCGACCCTGATGAGCGCCTACTGGCTGTTGCCCGAAGCCAGTGCCGAGACCTTGCGCGACGGTTGGCTCGACACCGGTGATATTGGCCATCTGGACGACGAGGGCTTTCTGTACATCACCGACCGTGCCAAGGACCTGATCAACCGGGCGGGCGAGAAGATATCCGCCAGTGAAGTGGAGTCGTGTATCTGCGAAATGCCTGGCGTGACCGAGGCGGCCGCCTTTGCCCTGGACGATGAGGAACTGGGCGAGCGCCTGGCCCTGGTATTGCGCAGCGAACTGCAGCCAGCGCCTACCCCGGAGCAAGTGTGCGCCTTTATCGGCCAGCGCCTGGCGGCCTACAAGGTGCCAGCCGAGGTACACCTGCGCCGCGATCCGCTGCCGCGTAATGCGTCGGGCAAGGTGATCAAGGCGCAACTGAAGGAATCATTGGTCGGCGCCTGACTGATTAGTCTTTCCGGACGATGTACTCCCCCGCAGATCAGGAACAATGGAGGTACCCCAGTAGTCCTGGTCTGCGAAGGAGCCAACCGATGAAAATAACAACAAAAGGCGTGATGTTCGTAGCTGCAGTGGCCGCCAATGTCGGCCTGCAAGGCAACGCACTTGCGCAAGTGTCGCCTGAAGAGGCTGCCAAACTCGGCAAGGAACTGACCTGTGTCGGTGCCGAGAAAGCCGGTAATGCCGAGGGTACCATTCCGCCCTACACCGGCAAGTACCTTGGCGAAGTGCCGGGCTGGAACCATGTGAAGTTCTCTGGCGATCAACCGGTCGACCCTTACGCCAACGAAAAGCCCATCCTGGTGATCACCGCGCAGAACATGGGCCAGTACGAGAGCCATTTGACCGAAGGCCAGAAGGCCCTGCTCAAGCGCTATCCCACCAGCTACAAAATGAACATCTACCCGGGCCATCGGGACTTTCGTTACCCGGACTACGTCTGCGAGCGGGCGATGAAGAACGCCTTGAGCGCCAAGCTGGTCGACGACGGCATGGGCATCGAGGGGATTGGCCAAGTCCCGTTCCCGATTCCGAAAAACGGCATGGAACTGCTGTGGAATCACCAGTTGCCGGCACGGGCCTACACCGAAGAAAAGGTCAGCGACCTGGCTTCGGTGTTGCCAAACGGCAGCATCGGCTGGGGCCGCGCCTATGCGCGCAACCTCTCGCAA
This sequence comes from Pseudomonas sp. PvP089, assembly GCF_017875165.1. NCBI lineage: Bacteria > Pseudomonadati > Pseudomonadota > Gammaproteobacteria > Pseudomonadales > Pseudomonadaceae > Pseudomonas > Pseudomonas sp. PvP089. The sequence goes on along the minus strand of NZ_JAGGME010000001.1, from coordinate 3,483,454 downwards.
GCCAACTCACCGACCGTCGAGCCAAAAACCGAAGGCCAGATACAAGCCATGAGCTGGAACACCACCTTGAAGCCGGTGCGCGACAACGGTGTGGTGAGTATTTCGCAAGAGCCCTATAACTTCCTCGCCAACCCTCGCCAGGCCTGGAGCTACAGCCCGTCTACCCGGCGTGTGCGGCAACTGCCTGGCTACGGGTACGATCAGCCGATGATCGGCACCAACGGGACCATGACGGTTGACGAAGACCGTCTTTACAACGGTTCGCCCGAGCGCTTCAACTGGACGCTGATCGGCAAGCGCGAAGTCTACGTGCCGGCCAACGCCTTCAAACCCAATACCGGTGACATCAAGTACGCCGACATGCTTACCCCCAACCACCCCAACCCCGACTACATGCGCTACGAGCTGCGCCGTGTGTGGGTGCTTGAGGCCAAGCTGAAAGAAGGCTACCGCCATGTATACGGCAAGCGTGTGCTGTTTATTGACGAAGACACCTGGAACGCGGTGGTTTCGGACAACTATGACAGCCGTGGTGCGTTGTGGAAGCACGCGATGATCAACTACTACTACCACCCGGACATGAGCGCCTGGCAGGCCGGTTCGCAGTTCTTCATGGACCTGAACTCGGGCCAGTACACCGGCTACGCCATGACCAACGAATCGAAGAAAGGACCGATTCTCAACGAAGCCAAATTCACCCCGGACATGTACACCGCCGATGCGGCGAGGGCGATGGGGCGGTAACGACAAAGCCAAAAAAACCCCAGGTAGAACCTGGGGTTTTTTTGGCTTCAGGCTTCTCGCCCAGCGCGATTGCCGGCGGCGATGGCGCCTTCGATGTAACCCAGGCTCTGACAGTCACCAATGCTGACGACCTTCAACCCGGCACTGCTCAGTGCATCGCTCAGGCGGGTATCAGGCGTCGCACCACTGGCCAGCACCATCGAATCACCGCGCACCTCGGCAGCTTCACCTTCGGCTGTCTGATAGCGCACGCGGTTACCGTCGATGGCGGTAACGCTCACCCCGGTCAGCAGCTGCCCACCGTGCACACGGATGCCATGCAGCACCCGCCAACGCCGCACAATCGCCAGTTCCCGGCCCAGGTGGCCGCTGTTTTCCAGCACACACACCTGACGCCCACGTGCAATCAGGAACTCCGCCAGTTCCAGCCCCACCAGCCCACCGCCGACAATGATCACGCGTTTGCCCAGGGGCATCCACACGCGTGACAGCTTTTGCATGGCGTCGGTGCTGTCGGTGACGCCGATCAGGTTGCCGGCCTTCATCAGGGTGCGTTGCGTCAGCGACAGCTTGCGCCGGGCGATCTCTTCGGCACGGTCGCCGGTCATCAGCCGGCGCAGTTCATCACCACTCCAGACATGATCCTGCTCGGCGCCTGGGATGCCCGGTGCGGCGCGCTGTGCGCCGGTGGCCACAATCACTTGATCGACGCCCAGGTCGCGCAGCAAGGCTGCATCCACCGTACTGCCCATGCGTACATCGATGGGCAGTTGCCGCACCTGGTACAGCAGGTTGTCGAGCAGGCGTCCGTTTTCGGGGTAGGCGAGGGCAGCAAAGAACAGGGTGCCGCCCAGGCGGTCACTGCGCTCGAGCAGCGTCACGCGATGGCCGCGCAAGGCCGCCACGCGCGCGGCTTCCAGGCCCGCCGGGCCACCGCCGATCACCGCCACATGTTGCGGGGCTGCAACCGGAGTGATGACGCGCTCGCTTTCATGCCCGGTTTGCGGGTTGACCGCGCATTTGACCCGCTCGTTGATAAAGATCTGGCTGACACACACGTAGCAGTAAATGCACGGTCGAATGGCCTGCAGCTCACCGGCCTGCAGTTTGTTGGGCAATTGTGGGTCGGCCAGCAACTTGCGGCCCATGGCGATGAAATCACACTGGCCGGCGGCAATCGCGGCGTCGCCGGTTTCTGGTTCGATACGCCCGACGGCAATCACCGGAATGCTTACGCATTGCTTGATGGCCGCTGTCCATTGGAGAAAAGCCCCGGGCTTTTGCACCAGCGGCGCTTCGGTAAAGGCCACGCCGCTACTGGTCATGGCGTAGGCCGAGACACTGACTGCATCGGCGCCGGCGCCCTCAGCCAGGCGAGCAACCGCCTTGGCATCGTCGAGGGTGATGCCACCGGGGGTCAGCAGTTCTTCGGCATCCAGCCGCAGCCAGACGCCAAAGCCGGTGCCAACCCGCGCGCGTATGGCGGCCAGGACCTCAAGCAGCAAGCGCGCACGGTTTTCCACTGTGCCACCGTATGCGTCTTCACGGCGGTTGTAATACGGCGATAAAAAGCCGGCGATGATGTAGTTGTGCGCGGCATGGATTTCCACACCGTCGAACCCGGCGCGATGTGCACGCTCGGCAGCGGCTGCGAACCATTCGACCATCTGTGCGATGTCGTCCTGGTCCATCACCCGCATCTCAATCCTGCCTTTGCGACCGCGTACGGCGCTGACAAAGGAGGCGAGTTCTTCCGGGGTCAAGGCCTGCATCATGTCGGAGGTACTGGCCGGGGGCAACGACGGCACCCACAGTGGCCGGCCCGCAGCCATGTCCCGTATGGCGTTCTTGCCGGCGTGCTGCAGCTGCATGGCGATCTTTGTACCGTGCCTGTGCACGCGTTCAGCCAGTTGGGCAAGGCCCGGGATGAATTCATCAGAAGAGACACCGACCTGGTACGGCTCGGCGGTACCGGCCGGGAAGGCGACGGCGCACACCCCCATGATCAATAGCCCGGCACCGCCTTCGGCACGTGCTTCGTAGTAGGCCTGGATACGTTCGCCACAGTGCCCGTCGGATTCGGCGAAGTTGGAGCCCATGGGCGCCATGATGATGCGATTACGCAGTTGAAGGGGGCCGATGCGGCCAGGCGCAAGCAAGTGGGAGAGTTTTGTCATTGTTATGTCAGCCCTTGGTAGAAGCCAGTCGATACGACAGCGGCCAGGTTGCTGCTGTCGCAAGGTACGTTGCGTACGACGACTAGGCTTGGCGCAGGAACTCGAGGCAGGAACGGTTGAACAACTCACGGTGCTCCACCTGAACCCAATGTCCACAGCGATTGAGCAGAATAAAGCGGGCGTCAGGGGCGTTGTCGAGCACTTTCATCGCGCCACCGACCGGGTTGAAGTTGTCGTTGGTGCCCCAGAACCCCAGAATCGGTACCCGCAGCTCCTCGAGGCGCTCGGTCATGTTCGGCACCATCATGGTCGAGAACAGGCAGTGCGGCTGGTATTTGGCCACGGCAACGCGTTCGGCCAGCAGGCTGTCGGGCAGTTGCGAGGCATCGAACAGCTGCAGGCTCATGATCTGGCGCATTTTGTCGATGTCGAGCGGGCCGGCATTGAACAGCTCGACCATGCGCTGAATACCGATCTTCTTGAAGTAGGTTTCGCGCTCTTCGACACCGCCCGGGGCCATCAGGATCAGCTTGTCGAGCAATTGCGGTTCGGCCAGCCCCAGGCCAATGGCGATGGCGCCACCCAGGGAATTGCCGAGCAGGGTACAACGTTGCACTTCAAGGGCCTTGAGCAAGCCGGACACGGCGTTGACGAAGAAATCCAGGTTGTACTGGACGTTGTCGGGCTTGTCCGAACGGCCGAAGCCGGGCAGGTCGATCACCAGGTTACGAAAGCCGGCCGCAACGAAGTCGGGGTAGTTGCCCTTGAAGTTGCTGTAGCCACTAGCGCCCGGGCCACTGCCATGCAACCACACCACGACGGGGCCGCTCCCTTCGTCGAGGTAATGCAGGCGCAGGCCGTTGTCGAGGGTGACGAAGTGGCCGATAGGCAACGGTAGGTCTTGTTCTGACATCTTCGAATCTCCATTGATCAGGCAGTTACGGCATTTTCAGGGGTGGCAGTCGGTGCAGCCGATCGCTGCAGTTGGGCGCGGTAGCGGGGCAGGGCCATGCCCAGGAATACGGTCGAGAGCATCAGCATCGAAATGGAGGCGGCCAGGGCGTAGCGCAGCGCTTCGGTGCCGAGGGACGGGGCGAGCAGATCGCTGAGTACGCCGATCAACAGCGGGCCAACGCCGACACCCAGCAGGGTCATGGCCATGACGAAGATTGAAGTTGCCTGGGCCAGGCGCGCAGCCGGGAACAAATGTGTGACGGCGCCCAGGCACGGGGTCGCCCACCAGGTACCAAAGAAGGCAAAGCCTGCATAGAAGAGGAATGCGGTCGGCACCGGGGTGCTGCCCAGATGGAACAGAATGCCGGTTGGCCAAAGGAAGTACGCCAATGCGAACGGGATACTGACCAGGGTGGCTAGCAGCGGGACGCCGATCTGCCAGCCGGCATCACGGCGAGCCATGCGGTCGGAGATTATGCCGCAGGCCAGAGTGCCGAAGGTGGCACCGCTGCCGCCCACTACGCCGACCAGAAAACCTGCATCCTGCAGGTTCAAACCGTGGGAGCGGATCAGGAAACTCGGGCTCCAGGTGCCAATCGCATAGCCGGCGATGGCGCTGGACGCGCCGGTCAGCACCAGCCAAAGGAACGATGGGGTTTCCATCAGCTTGGCCACCGTCTTCGCCCAGCCTTCTTGAATGACTTCGACCTTGGTCTGCACTTCGCTGGCAATTTTCGGCGCACGGACCGTGAGCCACAGCAGCAGCCCCAGCAGGATGCCCGGTAGACCAATGATCACAAACGCCGAGCGCCAGCCATAATGCTGGGCGATCCAGCCACCAAAACCGAGGCCGAATATGGCGCCGAAGCTTGAGCCAAGCATCAGGATGGACAGCGCAGTGGAGCGATTTTTTGCTGGGTAAAGCTGCGAAATCATCGCCACCGAAGGCGCCGTGCCGCCCGCTTCACCAACGGCTACGCCGATCCGCGCCAACACCAGCAGCCAGAAGCTGGTGGCCAGGCCACAGGCCATGGTCATCACACTCCAGGCAATGCAGCAGGCGGCGATAACCGGTTTCGGCCCGATACGGTCGGAAAGCCGGCCCAGGGGGAAGCCGAACAGGGTATAGAACACCGCAAATGTCACCCCCGAGAGCAGGCCGATGCCCGTGTCGGAAATGCCGAACTCCGCCTTGACCGGCTCGATCAGGATCGCCATCAACTGCCGGTCGATGTAGTTGAAGATGTAAATCACGGCCAGCACGAACAGTGCGTAGTGGCTACGCCAGGTAACGCGGTTGGAAGAGTTCACGACGGGTGCTCCCGGTTTTGTTCTAGTGAGCAGGAGCGTGGCGCCGATCACGCTCGGGCACATCGTCCATTCAGACCACTTGCTTGCGGCACAGCGGGCAAGCGCGGCTGCGTAGTCTTATCGGACGATGTTGCGGTTTTGTACAGGGTTAATGATTTGTCCCGTGCTCGATCATCCAGCGCGTTGTGCCGGTGATCGGGGAAGCCAAGGCTTGCGGGAGATCAACGATGAAGTTAGCGAACAAAGTGGCCCTGATCACGGGCGCCGGGCAAGGCATGGGGCGGGCGATTGCCCAGCGCTTTGCCGAGGCCGGCGCGCGGGTGGTGGCGGTCGACATCAACCTGCAGGCTGCCGAGCAGACGATCGAAGGGCTCGGTGAGCACGCCCTGGCGCTGGCGTGCAACGTCGCCGACAGCGACTCGGTGGCGGCGGCGATGCACAGGCTGGAAGCCCGTTTCGGCGCCCTCGACATCCTGGTGAATAACGCCGGTGTCGGTTCAGTCGACAGCTTTGTCGACACCCCGGACGCGCATTGGCAGCGGGTCATTGGGGTCAACCTCACGGGCACCTTCCTGTGCAGCCGTGAAGCGGTGCGGCTGATGCAAAAGCACGCCATTCAGGGCGTGGTGATCAATATTTCCAGCACCGCCGCGATGACTGGCGAAGGCCCAAGCCATTACTGCGCGGCCAAAGCCGGCGTCATGGGGCTGACCCGCAGCATGGCGCGGGAGCTGGCCGCCAGCGGCATCCGCGTCAACACCTTGGTGCCCGGCCCGACCAACACACCGATGATGGCCGACATCCCCGATGAGTGGCTGCAGGGCATGCTCAAGGCAATCCCCTTAGGCCGTATGGGCGAGGTCGATGAGATCGCCCGCGCCGCCGTGTTTCTGGCCAGTTCCGACGCCAGCTTCATCACCGGTCAGAACCTCGCCGTCAACGGCGGCATGGCCTTCATTTGAACCGGGAGCAGGCAATGAGCACACGACTTCAAGGCAAGATCGCCTTCATTACCGGCGCCAGCTCCGGGATTGGTGCCGCCACCGCCCGACGCTTTGCCCAGGAGGGCGCCACCGTGGTGCTCTGCGGGCGTAATCAGGCGCCATTGGAAGCTGTTGCCAGCACCATTCGCGAAGCAGGTGGCAAGGCCCATTGGCAGGTCGTCGATGTCAGCGACGAGCAAGCCTTTGTCGGCGCAATCGAGGCCGCAGCGCAGCAGCATGGCCGCCTGGACATCCTGGTCAACAACGCCATGGCCTACACCTGGGGTGCCATCGACAGCACCAGCACGGGCGACTGGCACGCCAACTTCCGCACCACCGTGGACGGCACGTTCTGGGGCACGCGCACGGCCATGGCGCTGATGAAAGCCCAAGGCGGCGGCGCCATCGTCAACATCGCCTCGATCTGCGGGTTGTTTGGTACGCCCTGGATGGCCGGCTACTCGGCAGCCAAGGCCGCAGTGATCAACTTCAGCCGAGCTGCAGCCAGCGAAGGGGCGGCCAACAGGATTCGCTGCAACGTGGTGGTCCCGGGCGTCATCGAAACCCCGGCAACCGCGAGCATGCTGGCCGACGCCAAGGCCCGTGGCAACACCGAGAAACTGATCCCGCTGCGCCGTATCGGCCAGGCGCAGGAGGTCGCCAACGCGATTCTGTTCCTGGCAAGCGACGAAGCGTCCTATATCACCGGCGCGTGTGTGCCGGTGGATGGCGGGCGCAGCTCGGAACTCTACACGGTGCTGGAGTGATGAGCATGGAACCGAACACGTTGTTGGCACGCATCGACCGGCTTGAGTCGATTGAGGAAATTCGTCAATTGGCGGCCAAGTACTCGCTGTCGCTGGACATGCGCGACCTCGATGCCCATGTCAATCTGTTTGCCGAAGACATCCGCGTTGGCCGCGAAAAGACTGGCCGTGCGCATCTGAAAGCGTGGGTCGATGCCACCTTGCGCGATCAGTTCAGCGGTACCTCGCATCACCTGGGCCAGCACATCATCGAACTGCTTGACGCCGACAATGCTGTTGGCGTGGTGTATTCCAAGAACGAGCATGAGACCGGCCCCGAGTGGGTGACCATGCAAATGCTTTATTGGGATGACTACCAGCGCATCGATGGCCGCTGGTACTTCCGTCGCCGCCTGCCGTGCTACTGGTACGCCAGCGACCTCAACAAGCCGCCGATCGGCGAGCGAAAGATGCGCTGGCCAGGGCGTGAACCCTATGCCGGCAGCTTCCACGACCTGTTCCCGTCGTGGGCCGAGTTCTGGGCCCGGCGCCCGGGCAAGGAGCAACTGCCTGATGTTGCCCCGGCCGCGCCCCTTGAGCACTTTCTAGCCACCCTGCGACGCGGTGCTGCGGCACCGAAGATTCGTGTGCGCTGAGGACTCGCGATGAGCATATTGTTTGAACCCCTGCGCCTGGGTGAGCTGGAGCTGAGCAACCGCATTGTCATGGCGCCGATGACCCGCAGCCGCGCCAGCGTACAGGCCGTGCCGACAGCTGAAATGGTCGACTATTACCGCCAGCGCGCCAGTGCCGGGCTGATCATTGCCGAAGGCACCGCACCGTCAGCCGAGGGGCTGGGCTATTGCCGCACACCGGCCATTTACGACAGCGCGCAGATCGAGGGTTGGCGCCAGATCACCCGCGCGGTGAGCAATGCCGGCGGGCGCATGGTGTTGCAGTTGATGCACGTGGGCCGCGCCGCCAGTTGGCAAAACAAACCGGCGGGGGCACGGACCGTCGCCCCATCGGCGATACGCGCCCGCACCCAGGTGTTCTGCGATGGGGCCGGCCTGGTCGATACCGATGAGCCTCAGGCGTTGAGCCTTGAGGACATTGACCGCGTGATCGAGCAATACCGGCGCGCAGCCCTGAACGCCCGCGAAGCCGGCTTCGAAGGGGTCGAGCTGCATTGCACCAGTGGTTACCTGCCGATGCAGTTCATGGCGTCCGGCAGCAACCAGCGCAGTGATGGCTATGGTGGCGCAGCAGCCAACCGTGTGCGTTTCCCGGCCCAGGTGTTGGCCGCGATGGCGGCGGCAATCGGCTCGGGGCGCGTAGGTTTTCGCTTGTGCCCGGGTAACCCTTACAACGACATCAGCGACGCTGACCCGGCCGGCACTGCACAAGCCTTGTGTGAGCAAGTCGAGCCGCTTGGCCTGGCTTACCTGCACATCATGCGCTCGCCGCTGGCCACACTGGATGCCTTTGCCTTGGCGCGCAGCCATAGCAGCAGCGGGTTGATCCTCAATGACGGTTTCGACGGGCCTTCGGCCGCTGCGGCAATAGAAGCTGGGCAGGGCGCCGCAGTGTCGTTCGCCCGCCACTTTATCGGCAACCCGGACCTGGTCGAACGCCTGCGTGCCGGCCTGCCCCTAGCCGGTTTCGACCGCAAGACACTCTATACGAAAGGATCGCCTGGCTATTCGGATTATCCGACCCACGCCCAGGCGACTGCATGAACAGCCGGTTTTATCGGAGGTAGGGATGAACAATTTCAATAACAACGCAAGCCTGCTGTCCAGTGTTGATCGCGGGGTTGTGCCCCGCGAACAAACCCAGGCCATCCTTGATCGCCGGGCCGAAGCTGCCGCGCGGATCAAACCTGCGGATCGCTATACCCTGGCGGATCGCCTCGAAGAACAGGCGCAACGCCACGGCGAGCGGCCTTTCGTCATTTATGGCGATCAGCGCTTGAGCTACGCCCAGGTCAACGCCCGGGCCGACCAACTGGCTCACGTATTTCATTCCCGTGGCCTGCGCCCCGGCGATGTCTGCGCGCTGGCCATGGAGAACCGCCCGGCGTTTTTCTGCTGCTGGTTTGGCCTGGTCAAGCTCGGTGTGGTGGTGGGCTTCGTCAATACCCAGGTCAGTGGCCGGCCGCTGGTGCACGCGCTGGAGGCAATCGACGCCAAAGCGATGCTCGTCGGCGAGGAAGTGCTGGGCAACGTTCTGGCAACCGAAGGCCTGCCGCCGCTGCCGCTGTTGCTGGTCGAAGAAGCCGAGCAAGCGTGGGCCGGGGCAATGCCTGCACAGGTTGACACCGGCCTGGCCGAAGCATTGGCCAATGCCCCGTGCACGCCATTCCCGCGTGACCTGCGTGCCGACCTGCGCGCCGAGTCGCCGAGCCTGCTGATCTTTACCTCGGGCACCACCGGTTTGCCGAAAGCCGCGCGTTACAGCCATATGCGCTGGATGTCGACGGGCGACATCATGGAAGTCACTCTGCAGACCACGCCCGGCGATGTGTTCTATTGCTGCCTGCCGCTGTACCACGGCGCAGCGGCCACTTCAGTGACGTCAACCGCGCTGAAAACAGGTGCGGCGATCGTGGTGCGGCGCAAGTTCAGCGTCCGCGAATTCTGGAAGGACGTGCGCGAGCACCGCATCAGCGTGTTCCAGTACATCGGCGAGATCTGCCGCTACCTGCTCAACCAGCCCAAGGCGGCCGGCGAACGCGACCATGGCCTGCGCTGCATGCTCGGCGCCGGGTTGACGCGCGAGACCTGGCAGAACTGGGTGCAGCGTTTCGGGCCGATCCAGGTGTTCGAGGGCTGGGGTTCTACCGAGTCCAATACCAACGTGGTCAACGTCGACAACTATGTGGGCGCCTGCGGGCGCATACCGTTCTGGGACAAGAGCAACCTGCGCCTGGTGCGCTATGACGTTGAAACCGACAGCCATCCACGCGACGAGCACGGTTTTTACCAGCTCTGCGAAGTGGGTGAAGTGGGTGAAGCCCTGGGCTTGATCATCGACCACCCGCAGATCGGCGGCGGCCGCTTCGAGGGTTACACCTCGGCCGAGGCAACCGACAGCAAGATCCGCCGCAATGTCTTGCGCCCAGGGGATGCCTATTGGAGTTCGGGCGACCTGCTGCGTTATGACGAAGACGGCTACCTGTACTTCATCGACCGCATCGGTGACACCTTTCGCTGGAAGAGCGAGAACGTCTCCACCCTGGAGGTGGCGGCTGCGCTGGGGGATTTTGCCGGGCTCGAGCTGATCAACATCTACGGTGTGCAGGTGCCCGGGCAAGAGGGGCGCGCCGGCATGGCGGCGGTGCTGATGCAGCCTGGCCAGCCATTTGACCCTGAAGCGTTCTATGCGCTGACCGAGGTGCGTTTGCCACGCTATGCGGCGCCGGTGTTCGTGCGGGTGTCAGCGGCGGCTGACCTGACCAGCACCTTCAAATTGCGCAAGGTCGACCTGCAGCGCCAGGGCTACGCGCCGACGGCGTTCAGCGACCCGCTGTTCATCCGTGACGAAAGCAGCCGCAGCTATGTGCCGTACAGCACCCACGTGCTAAGGCGCATTGGCCTGGCCGCTTTTGCGGGTGACGTCAGTGAGTAGCCTGGATGCCCAGGGGCACGAATGGCGCGCAGGCCTGCGCTTCCCCTGGCCGCAGCCACCAGCCAATGGCGAGGTTCAGCAGGTTGCCGAAGGGCTGTTGTGGCTGCGCATGCCGCTGCCGTTCGGGCTTGACCACATCAACCTGTACCTGCTGCGCCACGGCGAGGGCTGGGTGGCGGTCGATACCGGGCTCAACAACACGCAGACCCGCGACATCTGGGAAGCGCTGTTTGTGACGGTGTTGGGTGGTTTGCCGCTGCTGGCGGTGATCTGCACGCACTTTCACTCGGACCATGTCGGGGTGCTCGGCTGGTTGACCGAGCGCTTCCGCTGCCCGGTGTTCATGAGCGCCAGTGAATATCAGGCGATGCACCAGCTGCGCGCGCCAGGTGACACCAGCACTAGCTGGGCGTTTTACCAGCATTACCAGCGCGCAGGCTTCAACCAGGAACAGACCGCAGCATTGTTCCCGTTGCTGGGCTCCGCGCACTTTCGGCCAGAGGTGCCCACCAGTTTCCGGCGCCTGAGTGAAGGCACACAACTGGTGATAGGCGGGCGCCGTTGGCAGGTCCTGATCGGCCGCGGCCATTCGCCCGAACATGCCTGCCTGTACTGCGCCGAGGACGGCCTGTTGATTTCCGGTGACCAGGTGCTGCCGCGCATCACCTCCAGTGTCTGCGTGCAGGTCACCGAGCCCGATGCCGACCCATTGCGCGACTGGCTGGATTCGGTCGAGCGCTTGCGGGAGGTGCCCGATAGCGTGCTGGTGCTACCGGCGCATGAACGGCCGTTTTACAACCTGCATCTGCGCCTTGATCAACTGCGCGCGCACCACCTGGGGCACTTGCAGCAACTGTTGGCCGCCTGCACCGCGCCGCGCAGTGCCGTGGAGCTGATGGCCGAGCTGTTTCCGAAGGTGAAGGGGCGCTTCGATGAATTGATGGCGATTGGCGAGACCCTGGCGCATGTCAATTACCTGATTGCGCAGGGGCAACTGGTGCGTGAAGAAACAGCCGGCGTGTTCCGCTACGGGCGCACGCCCGAGGGTGTCAACGTTCAGTCGGTGCTAGGGCAGCTGTGAGTGGGCTGAGGCTAACGAGTGGTGTTCTTGCACTTTTGCGCGACCGTCAGGTCGTTAATCGGAGAGGCAGTGTGACTAATAAAAACAACAAATATGGTGCTGGCCCAGCTGTATCGGGTTTCGAATTATCGGGTCTGGTGGTGGCAACCGCATTGGTTTGCACACCCGCATGGTCTGGTGAAACGATCGAGTTCGACAACGGCACGACAATCGACTGGACGGTGACCACCAGCTACGGCCTGGGGGTTCGCCTGTCGAACCCGTCAAGCAAACTGTTGACACCCAACGCCGATGATGGCGATCGCAACTTCGACAAGGGCAGCCTGGTGACCAACCGGATCGGCGCCCTGGCCGAGATGATCGTGCGCAAGGACAACTACGGCGGGGTGCTGCGCGCCAGTACCTTCTACGATGATGTTTACCATCGTTCCAACGACAACGACTCACCGGGCACGGTCAACAAGGCTGGCGACCATAACGAGTTCACCAGCGACACCAAATATTACAGCGGCGGGCGCAGCAAGTTCCTCGATGCTTATGTGTTCAGCGGCTGGCGCTTTGACAATGGTTCGATGCTCGATGTGAAGGCCGGGCGCCATATCGAGTCGTGGGGCGAAAGCTTGTTCTACCCCGGCGTCAGTGGTGTACAGAACCCGTCCGATGCGGTCAAGGCCGCGCAGCCCGGGGTCGAGGTCAAGGAAGTGCTGTTGCCGGTCGGCCAGGTGTCGGCGTCGTATCGCTTGAACCCGCAGTGGACCTTGGGCGCTTACGTGCAATACGAATGGATGGGCACGGAATTGCCGCCGGTGGGCAGCTACCTGTCCACCAGCGATGTGGTCGGGCCAGGACGAGAATTTCTCATCGGGGCCAATGGTACGCGCATCAACTACCAGGGCACCGATGAACCGCGTGACAGCGGTCAGTGGGGGGCTCAGATACGCTTTCGACCCGTGCCCGCCCTGGAACTGTCATTGTTTCATGTCAATTATCATGACAAGAACCCAGCCACTGCCCTGGTGGGTTACCGGGCCGTCCCGGCCGGGCCAGGCGTGTTCTTCGGCACGCCAGATGGCTACCGCATTACCTACTTTGAAGACATTAAGCTGACCGGGATCAGTGCCTCGACCAAAATCGGCGAGACCCAGATCGGTGGCGAGTGGTCGTATCGCGACGGTGCTCCAGTGATGGTCAACACCGGCCTTGGCCCCACGCCTGCGCGTGGCAAGGGCCAGCAAATGCAATTGTCGGCGATCCGTATTCTGGGTGACCGGCCTTGGGCGAGCCAGACCTCGCTTACCGCCGAGATCGTGCATGTGCGTGTCGACAGCGTGGACGAAGCCTCGGCCGCGCCGAACCTGCTGGGTTTAGGCAACAGCCTGATTCCGTCCATGCGGCCGCTGGTGCAACCGTCCGACGACTACACCTACAAGACCTCGACTGGCTGGCGCAGCAAGACTGCCAGTGCCTACACCCTGGGTGCGTCTTTCAGCTACCCGGGCGTGTTCGAAGGCTGGGACCTGGAAGTGCCGGTGAACTTCTCCAACGTGTTCAGTGGTGCCACGCCGATGGCCGGGACCATCTCCGGGTTGCAGGGTGATCGCCGGTTGAGCCTGGGCGCCACCTTCAAGTACCTGGGCAACCTGGAAGTCGCCCTGCGGGTTACCGGCTACCTGGGCGACGCTGACCCGGTCAAGCGCCTGCTGGCAGACCGCGACTACGGTACATTCTCGGTCAAATACAGCTTCTGATTAGCGCGCCGGCGTCAGGTGTGAGTCAACCCTGACGCTGGCCGCTGTTCTAGTCAAAATGGACGATCACTCGCCACGGCACCTGTGGCATGGTCGCAAGACAAAAACCTCAAGCACACAGCCTTCGAGTGGGGGATACATGGGTCTTAAAGGTCATGCGGCGATTGTCGGCGCCGCGCAATACAAACCCGAGAAGTACGCCACAGCGCCGCGAATGTTCCATCTTGAGCAAGTGGCCGACCTGGCAGCGCAGGCGCTGCACGACGCCGGCTTGCGTGCCGACGACCTCGATGGCCTGGTGATCAATGGCCCGCACTTCCACGAAGCTTCGGTGTTCGTGCCGGCCATGGCCGCTGAATACCTGGGTTTGTCTGTTAATTTCGCCGAAGTGGTCGACCTTGGTGGTTGTACCGCAGTGGGTATGGTCTGGCGCGCGGCCGCGGCGATCGAGCTGGGCCTGTGCCAGGCGGTGCTGTGTGTGATGCCGGCGCGCCTGGCGCCGATGGGCCCCGACGAAGATCCCGGGGTAATGGCCCGCGCCATGCGTTACGGCGGTCACAGTACCGCCTTTGGCGCGCCAGAGGCGGAGTTCGATCTGCCTTACGGCCACATGGGCCAGAACACCGGCTACGCCATGATCGCCCAGCGCTACGCCGCGCAGTACGGTTACGACCCGGTGGCCATGGCCAAGATTGCCGTTGATCAACGTACCAATGCCTTGGCCAACCCCCAGGCGATGTTCCATGGCCAGCCGTTGACGATCGAGCAGGTGCTGGCGAGCAAGCGTGTGGCTGATCCTTTGCACGTACTCGAGATTGTCATGCCGGTGGCCGGTGGCGCGGCATTGATCATTGCCTCCAAAGAAGTGGCCGCACGTGCACGCAAGCGCCCGGCATTCATCACAGGCTTCGGTGAGCACCTGGCGTTCAAGTCACCTTCGTATGCCCAGAACATGCTCAACACCCCGATTGGGCCTGCTTCGCGCCGCGCCTTCGAGATGGCCAGGCTCAAACCGGGCGATGTCGATGCGGCGCAGATCTATGACTGTTACACCATTACCGCGTTGCTGACCCTGGAGGACGCCGGCTTCTGTGCCAAGGGTGAGGGCATGCAGTTTGTTCGCGAGCATGACCTGACCTGGCGCGGCGATTTCCCCATGAACACCCACGGTGGCCAGTTGAGTTTCGGCCAGGCCGGCGCTGCCGGGGGCATGTCACAGGTGATCGAGGCTGTCACGCAGATCACCGGTGAGGCGGGGGAGCGCCAGCTTGAACGCTGCGACGCTGTCTACGTGTCCGGCACCGGTGGCGTGATGAGTGAGCAGGCCGCGTTGATACTTCAGGGAGCATGACCCGCATGTCGAACAATAAGCCAATGCCGGTGCCGACTGAAATTTCCGCGCCGTTCTGGGAAGGCCTGAAGGCACAGCGCCTGTTGATACAACAGTGTAATGCTTGTGAACACTGGGTCTTCTACCCGCGCAGGCACTGCCCGCAGTGCCTGGCCCATGACCTGAGCTGGCGCGAAGTCAGTGGTAGCGCCACCCTGTACAGCTTCACCGTGGCACGCATTGCCACGTTGCCGGATTTTGCCGATGAGATGCCACAAAAGCTGGCCGTCATCGAACTGGACGAAGGCGTGCGAATCAACACCACCCTGGTGGGGCTTGAAGAGGATCAGATCCGCATCGGCATGCGGCTCAAACCGGTGTTTGCCGAAGTCGACGCCAAGGGTACGCGTTTACTGCGCTTTACCGGTCCGGACCAGGACAGCACGGCGCTACAGCGCTACAACGGCGTGCCTCAGGCGCAACCGCCGGAGCAGGGTGAAGCAGCATCTGTGCGCTTGGTCGCCATGGATGATGAGGTGGCACTGCAGAGCCTGGTCAATGAAACCTTCAGCCCCTGGAGCAACCAGATTGTCATCGATCAGGCACTGATCGATGCCTTCGCCGCGCTGTCGGGTGATGACTACTGGATTCACACCGATCCGCAGCGTGCACGCAAGGACAGCCCGTTTGGCGGCACCATTGCCCACGGCGCGCTGGTACAGGTGTTGCAGTCGCGGCTCAAGCTGGCGCTGGGTTATGAGATCACCGGTTTCAGCACCATGGTCAACTACGGCTCCGACCGCCTGCGCTTCCCGGCGCCGGTGCCGGCGGGCTCGCGGGTTCATGCACGGGCCAGGGTCAAGCAGGTGGCGCGGGTCAAGCGCGGCACCCAGTTGACCCTGGAGGTGAATACCCACGTCGTCGGCAGTGATCGGCCCTCGGTCATCAACGACCTGGTAATCCTGTACATGTAACCCCTCCGAAGGCGCGAGATTGCCCTGCGATGCGATGCGTTGTGCCTGCGCATCACTGTCGCGGGGCAAGCCTGTTTCCACCGCCTGCATTTCAGTACTCCCGATAGATCAACTGCTTAGTCTCAACGGACGATGAGCACCAGGCCTGCCCTCAGCACAATGAAGACCAACAACGGTCCAGTCATTGAGGAGCAGGGCATGATGGATATCCGGGGGCTGAGCTACTTTGTCGCTCAAATCGAAAACCTCAGTCAGTGGCAACGTTATGCCGAAGACGTGCTGGGCATGATGGTGGTGCCCGCGCCCAGTGGCGGACTGTACGTGAAGATGGACGATCGGCCGTTTCGCATGCTCATCGTCGAAGGCGCCAAGGCAGGGTACCTGGCCTCAGGCTGGGAGCTGGCCAGCGAGCGGGCATTCAACGCCGCATTGCAGGCACTGGAGCAAAACGGTGTGCGCTGGCAAGCAGGTTCTGCCGCCGAGATCGAGCAGCGTGGCGTACAGGCACTGGTGAGTGTCCTGGACCCCTCCGGCAACCGCCACGAGTTGAGCTGGGGGCACCGTTCCGATTGCCTGCCGTTCATTTCGCCGCAAGGCGTACCGGGTTTTGTCACCGGCGACATGGGCCTGGGCCATACCGTGCTGCCGGCCCCGGACTTTGACGCGACCCTGGCCTTCGTCAAGGACGTGCTGGGCTTCGAGCTGTCGGACATCTTCAACTTTCGCCCCGACCCGGCAGCACCGCCAATCCGCATTCACTTCCTGCATTGCCGCAACAGCCGCCATCACTCGCTGGCGCTGGCGGAGTACGCGGTGCCTTCAGGCTGCGTGCACGTGATGGTGGAAGTGGGTTCGATGACTGAAGTGGGCCGCGCCCATGACCGGCGCCTGGCCCATCACGTGCCGCTGTCGGCGACCCTCGGTCAGCACCTCAATGACCGGATGACCTCGTTTTACATGAAGACCCCGTCCGGCTTCGACCTGGAGTACGGCTACGGCGGCCTGCAAGTGGACTGGGCTGAGCACTCGGCCTTCGAATTTACCCGGGTAAGCCTGTGGGGGCATGACTTTTCCGTCGGCCAACAGCAAGGAGATGTGCAATGAACAAGCAAATGACGGCGGCCGATGCCGTGGCGCACCTGCGCGATGGCATGACCATCGGCTTCGGCGGCTGGGGGCCACGGCGCAAGCCGATGGCGGTTGTGCGCGAGATTCTGCGGTCCCCCGTCAAGGACCTGACCGTGGTCGCCTACGGTGGCCCGGAAGTGGGCATGCTGTGTGCGGAGGGCAAGGTCAAGAAGCTGGTGTTCGGCTTTGCCACCCTCGATGCCATTCCGCTGGAACCCTATTACCGCAAAGCCCGCGAAGCCGGTGGGCTGGAGTTGCTAGAGGTGGATGAAGGCATGTTCCAGTGGGGCCTGCGTGCAGCGGCCATGCGTTTGCCGTTTCTACCGACCCGCTGCGGCCTGGCCACCGATGTCACACGGTTGAACCCTGAACTTAAAACCATCCAGTCGCCGTATGACGACGGTGAAGTGCTGCTGGCCATGCCCGCCCTGAACCTGGACGTGGCGTTTGTCCACGTCAACGTCGCCGACCGCCTGGGCAACACCCTGGTGACCGGCCCAGACCCGTATTTCGACCACCTGTTCGCTCGCGCGGCCCAGCAGTGCTTCGTGTCTTGCGAGCAATTGCACGAACGACTGGAACTGACCACCGAACAGGCACGCTGCAACACCTTTGAGCGGTACCTGGTCAGTGGCGTGATCCATGCACCGTTCGGCGCCCACCCGACCGCCTGCCAGCCCGAGTATGGCTGGGACCTGAGCCACCTCAAACGCTATGCCGCCAGTGCCGGTGAAGAGGGCGGCTGGCAGGCCTATGTTGCGCAGTATGTGGCGGCTGGTGAGCGGGCTTATCAAGAGCAGAACGGCGGTGCCGAACGCATGGGCTCCCTGGCCCTGCCAGTATTCTGAGGAGGATGAAAATGTCGACTACCTGTGAATTCACCCTCGCGGAACTGATGATTGTCGCGGCCAGCGAAGCCTGGCGTGACAACGGCGAGCTGATCGCCTCGGGCCTGGGCGTGATCCCGCGCCTGGGCGCCAGCCTGGCCAAACTCAGCCACAGCCCGCAACTGCTGATGACCGACAGCGAGGCCTACCTGGTCGAAGAACCGATCCCGTTGGGGCCGCGTGGCGATCATGTGCCCAAATATTCGGGCTCGCTGACCTTCGAACGGGTGTTCGAGTGCGTCTGGGGTGGCCGCCGTCACGCCATGATCGGCCCGACGCAGATCGACCGCTGGGGCCAGAGCAACCTTTCTTGCGTGGGCGATTACCACAAGCCCAAGGCCGCAATGCTGGGTGTGCGCGGCTTGCCCGGCAACAGCATCAATCACATCAACTCGTTCTTTGTACCCAACCATAACACCCGCGTGTTCGTCAGCGGCGAAGTGGACATGGTCTCCGGTGTCGGTTTCAAGGCCGACCGCTGGCCAAAAGGCGTACGTCGCGACCTGATGGACATCCGCCTGATCATCACCGACTTGTGTGTGATGGATTTCGACGGCCCGGACCGCGCGGTGCAGGTGCGCAGCCTGCACCCGGGGGTGAGCTTTGAGCAGGTGCAGGAAAACACCGGTTTCCCGCTGCTCAAGTCAGCGTCGCTGAAAGAAACCGTACACCCGACGCCTGAGCAACTGGCGCTGATCCGTCGGCTCGACCCCCATGATCTGCGCAGTTCGGCGATCAAGGGCAACCCGGCTGGCATACGCCTGGCGTAAGGCGAGGGACATGAGCATGAACAGCCCTGACAGTGAATTCGTCGAGCGTGCAGACCACTCGGTGTACGAAACGCAGGAACCGGTGTTGTACAGCGTGGCAGAGGGTATCGCCACGCTGACCATGAACCGGCCAGGCTTCAACAATGCGCAGAACTCGCAGATGACGTATGCGCTGGATGCGGCGCTGCGCCAGGCTGTCAACGATGATGCGGTCAAGGTCATTGTACTGCGCGGGGCGGGCAAGCATTTTTCGGCCGGCCATGACATTGGCACGCCCGGGCGCGATATCAACAAACCGTTCGAGCGTGCACACCTCTGGTGGGATCACACCAACAAGCCCGGCGCCGAGCAGCTGTATGCCCGCGAGCAAGAGGTGTACCTGGGCATGTGCCGGCGCTGGCGTGAGCTGCCCAAGCCGACCATTGCCATGGTCCAGGGTGCGTGTGTGGCCGGTGGGCTGATGCTGGCCTGGGTGTGCGACCTGATCGTGGCCAGCGATGATGCGTTTTTTCAGGACCCCGTGGTACGTATGGGCATTCCGGGGGTGGAGTATTTTGCCCACCCGTATGAACTGAACCCACGCATCGCCAAGGAGTTTCTGTTCACCGGCGATCGCATGAGTGCCGAGCGTGCCTACCAGATGGGCATGGTCAACAGGGTAGTGCCCCGTGAGGAACTGGAGCAGGGCACCTATGCGCTGGCGGCCGGTATTGCCCGGCAGCCGCGAATGGGCCTTGCGCTGACCAAGCAGGCCATTAACCACGTCGAGGATCTGCAGGGTAAACGCACGGCGATGGACGCCGCCTTTGCCTGGCACCACTTCGCCCATGCCCACAACGAACTGCTGTCGGGTGACAAGCTGGGCGGCTTCGATGCCAAGGCCATGGCCCAGGCCAACAAGGCTGCCGCCAGTGGAGAGCAGGCATGAGCCGCTGGTTGTGTACGCCACTGACCGAAGCCTTGGGCTGCCGCTACCCGATCGTGCAGACCGCCATGGGATGGGTGGCAGACGCCAACCTGGTGATTGCCACAACCCGCGCCGGTGGTTTCGGTTTTCTGGCCGGGGCCACGATTGCGGCCGATGCCCTGGAAGGCGAGATCAACAAGGTAATTGCCGCCACCGGTGGCAGCAATTTCGGCCTGAACTTCCATATGTTCCAGGAAAACGCGACCCAATGCGTTGACCTGGCGATTCGCTACCGCTTGCGGGCGGTCAGTTACGGACGTGGCCCGGACAAACAGACCATCGCCCGCTTCAAGGCTGCCGGGGTGCTGTGCATCCCGACGGTGGGTGCACTCAAACACGCCCTGAAGGCGGTGGAGCTGGGCGCGGACATGATCACCATCCAGGGCGGCGAGGGCGGCGGGCATACCGGTGGTGTGCCCAGTTCGATCCTGTTGCCCCAGGTGCTCGCGGCGGTGTCGGTCCCGGTAATCGCCGCAGGTGGT
This sequence comes from Pseudomonas sp. PvP089, assembly GCF_017875165.1. NCBI lineage: Bacteria > Pseudomonadati > Pseudomonadota > Gammaproteobacteria > Pseudomonadales > Pseudomonadaceae > Pseudomonas > Pseudomonas sp. PvP089. The sequence continues at coordinate 3,463,542 of NZ_JAGGME010000001.1, read as the reverse complement.
TACTCCACCGGCAGAGGCCTTGCCGGCGCGCTGGCGACCGGCGCTGTGGGTATTGCCATGGGCACGCGCTTTTTGATGACCCGGGACTCGCCTACGCCGTCGAGCACCTTGGTGCATTACCTCGAGGTCAACGACCCGCAACGGGTGCGGGTGACCACGGCGGTAGATGGCATGCGCCACCGCATGATCGAGAACCCGTTTATCAACCGCCTGGAGCAGGCCGGGTCTTTCGGGCGCCTGTGCATCGCGTTGCGCAGCGCCTGGAAATGGAAGCAGCAAACCGGAATGAGCCTGAGCCATCTGTTCGGTGTGCTGCGCCAGGCACTCAAGGAAGACCCCGGCGCGCTGTCGCAAACGCTGATGGCCGCCAACCAGCCGGTACTGCTGCAGCGTTCGATGATCGACGGTGTTCCGGACGAAGGCATTCTGCCCAGCGGCCAGGTAGCCGCCGCCATTGGCGAACTCAAGAGTTGCCAGCAAGTGATCGAAGAAATTGCCCAGGAAGCCGAACGCTGCCTGGAAGCCCTGTTGGCCTGCCGTAGCGAGCATCAGCCTGCCGAACTTTGGAGAACACCCTCATGAGTCAAGCATTTACCACACAGATCGAGGCGGGCATTGCCGAGCTGGTGCTGGCCAAACCGCCGGTCAATGCCCTGGGCAGCCAGGAGTGGATGGACCTGGCCCATCAGGTCGAAGCCCTGGGCGCCAACCCCGACGTCCGGGTAATCGTCATCCGTGCCGAAGGCCGTGGTTTCTGCGCCGGTGTCGACATCAAGGAACTGGACGCCCACCCCGAACGCATCGTAGCGGTCAACGCCGGTAATTATGCGGCGTTCAAGGCGGTGCATCGCAACCCTGTGCCGGTCATCGTCGCCGTGCACGGCTTCGTCCTCGGTGGTGGCGTCGGCATTACCGGTGCTGCCGACATTGTCGTGGCCTCAGAGTGCGCCACCTTTGCCTTGCCCGAAGTTGACCGTGGGGCCATGGGCGGCGGCGCCCACCTGCAGCGTTTGTTCCCGGTGCAGAAGGTTCGTTATCTGTTCTTCACCGGCGACAAGATCGGCGCCGCCGAGGCTGCGCAGTATGGCTTCATCGAGCGCGTGGTGCCCAAAGAGCAGCTGCGCGAAACCGCGCTGGAGATTGCCGCCAGAATCGCTGCCAAGAGCCCGGTGATGATCGGTATCGCCAAGGAAGCCCTGAACGGTATCGAGGACGGCAACCTGGAAGACAAATACCGCTGGGAGCAGGGGCTGACCCTGCAGGCCTACACCAGTCCGGATTCTGCGCAAACCCGCCGCGCCTTCGTCGAAAAACGCGACGCCAAGTTCTGAGAGAGTGCCATGGAACTAGCTTATACCCCCAAACAGAAGGCCTTCCGTGAGGAAGTGCGTGAATGGCTGGCGGCCAATCAGCCGACTACGCCGCTGGCCAACTACGACACCCGGGAAGGATTCGAGCAGCATAGGGCCTGGGAGGCGAAGCTGTTCGAGCAGCGCCTGTCGATGGTCATGTGGCCCAAGGCCTACGGCGGGCGCGGTTGCGACCTGATCGAGTGGCTGATTTTCGAGGAAGAGTACTACGGCGCAGACGCACCGATGCGTATCAACCAGAACGGTCAGCTGCTGCTCGGCCCAACGTTGATGGAGTTCGGTACCGAGGCGCAGAAGCAGCGCTTCCTGCCGCGCATGGCGTCCAGTGTCGACATGTGGGCCCAGGGCTGGTCCGAGCCCAATGCCGGCTCCGACATGGCCGCGATCACCAGCAAGGCCATCCGTGATGGCGATCACTATGTGCTCAACGGGCAGAAAACCTGGTCCAGCCGCGCACTGTTTGCCGACTGGCTGTTTGGCCTGTTCCGCAGCGACCCGGCCTCGACCCGGCACAACGGCTTGTCGTTCGTGATGGTGCCGCTCGATGCCCCGGGCGTGACCATCCGGCCGATCAAGGCGCTGAACGGCAAGAACACCTTTGCCGAAGTGTTTTTCGACGACGTGCGCGTGCCGGTTGAAAACTGCATTGGTGCCGAAGGCCAGGGCTGGCATGTGGCGATGGCCACCGCCGGCTTTGAACGAGGTTTGCTGTTGCGTTCGCCGGCACGCTTCCAGGCCACGGCGCGCAAGTTGATACAGCTGTACAACGCCAACCGCCAGAGCGCCGACCGCGACCCGAGCATCCGCGAAGCGGTTGTCGAGGCCTGGCTGGGCGCTGAAGGCTACGCGCTGTCGTCCTATCACACCGTCGGGCGCTTGAGCCGTGGCGCGCAAATCGGCGCCGAGTCGAGCATCAACAAGATCATCTGGTCGGAGCTCGACTTGAAGATGCACGAAACCGCCATGCGCATCCTGGGTGCGCACGGGGAGTTGTTGAGCAGTGCTGCGCAAGCGGTCGAAGGCGGCTGGCTTGATGGCTTCCTGTTCGCCCAGGCCGGGCCGATCTACGCCGGCACCAACGAAATCCAGCGCAACATCATCGCCGAGCGCATGCTCGGCCTGCCGAAATAGGAGCCGGCCATGGACTTTACCTTTACCGATGATCAGCTCACGTTTCGCGAAGCTATCAGCCGTTTCCTGATGACCGAGGCGGCGCCCGAAATGCTGCGCGAGATCTGGGAAACCGATACAGGCCGCTCCGCTGACTTGCGCAACAAGATAGCCCAACAGGGCCTGACGGCATTGTCGGTGCCCGAACAGTTCGGTGGCCTGGGCATGGACGATGTGGCCTGGGCACTGATGACCCAGGAGCTGGGCTACTACGCCATCCCGGACTCGCTGGCCGACACGGCTTATGTGGTCACCGGGCTGCTCAACGGCCTGCCAGACGACAGCCCGGTCAAAGCCCGCCTGCTGCCGCGCATCGCCGATGGCAGCGTGCGCCTGGCTATCGGCCACCCGATCAACCCGTTGGTGCCTGATGCACCGCTGGCAGAGTGGCTGATCCTTGCCCAGGGCGATGAGGTGCATGCGGTGCCGCGCGCGCAGGTCGATGTGCAGGCCAACGCCAGTATCGATGCCTCCAGGCGCCTGGGCCTGGTGAGCTGGCAGCCAACACGCGACACCTTGCTGATCGGCGGCGAACAGGGGCGGGCCTTGTGGGCCGATACCTTGAACCGCGGCGCCTTGTCGGTTGCCGGGCAACTGCTCGGCCTGGCCCAGCGAATCCTCGACCTGTCGGTGGACTACGTGGCCCAGCGCAAGCAATTTGGTAAGCCGATCGGCAGCTTTCAGGCGGTCAAGCATCACCTGGCCGATATCGCCAGCAAGATCGAATTCGCCAAACCTGTGCTGTATCGCGCGGCCTATGCCTTGGCGCAGGGGGATCGCCGCGCCGATGTCTATGTATCGCAGGCCAGGCTGGCCTGTTGCGACGCCAGCTGGCTGGCGGCGCGCCACGGTATCCAGGTGCACGGTGCCATGGGTTACACCTGGGAGGTCGACCTGCAGATGTTCATGAAGCGCGTGTGGTCGCTGGACCCGTCCTGGGGCGACCGTGCCACCCATAAAACCCGCGTCGCCGCCTATGTGCTCAGCGATGAAGCCCGGCTTGGGCCGGGCGCCACCTTCGAGGACTGAGCCATGCCCCAAGCGTATATCGTCGATGCCCTGCGCAGCCCCACGGGCAAACGCAAAGGCAGTCTGGCCCACGTGCATGCCATTGACCTGGGCGCGCATGTGTTGAAAGCGCTGGTCGAACGCAACGCCATTCCTGCCCACGCGTATGACGACGTGATTTTCGGGTGTGTCGACGCCATCGGCTCGCAGGCGGGTGACATCGCTCGCACCAGCTGGCTGGCTGCCGGCTTGCCGCTGAACGTGCCGGGCACCACGGTCGACCGGCAGTGCGGTTCGTCGCAACAGGCGCTGCATTTTGCCGCGCAAGCGGTGATGAGTGGCATGCAGGAGGTGGTGGCTGTCGGTGGTGTGCAGACCATGACCCAGATCCCGATCTCGTCGGCGATGCTCGCTGGCCAACCGCTGGGCTTCAGTGACCCGTTTTCCGGCAGCAAAGGCTGGCAGGCGCGCTTTGGGCAGCAGCCGGTCAATCAGTTTTACGCCGCACAGCGCATCGCCGATCACTGGCAGATCAGCCGCGAAGACATGGAAGTGTTTGCCCTGGAAAGCCATCGTCGCGCCTTGGCGGCTGCAGAAGCCGGCTATTTCGCCCGCGAGATCGTTGCCTGTGAAGGCCTGGCCTTTGATGAAACGCCGCGGGTCAGCAGCCTGGAGAAAATGGCCAGCCTGGAGCCTGTGAGCGCTGAGTTCCCGTCGATCACAGCCGCCGTATCGAGCCAGACCTGCGATGCGTCCGCGGCCTTGCTAGTGGTATCGGAGGCGGCGCTCAAGCGCTACAACCTGACCCCCAGGGCGCGTATTCATCACCTGTCGGTGCTCGGCGACGACCCGATCTGGCACCTCACGGCACCGATTGCAGCCACCCGTGCGGCGCTCAAGAAGGCTGGCCTGCGCATGGCTGATATCGACCTTGTGGAAATCAACGAAGCGTTTGCCTCGGTGGTCATGGCCTGGGCCAAGGAGCTCGATTACGACCCGGCTCGCACCAACGTCAATGGCGGCGCCATCGCCCTTGGCCACCCGCTGGGCGCTACCGGTGCGCGCTTGATGACCACCTTGCTGCATTCGCTTGAACGCACCGGCGGGCGTTATGGCCTGCAGACCATGTGTGAAGGCGGCGGCCAGGCCAACGTTAGCATCATCGAACGGCTTTGAAGCTACCCACACTCAACAACAGGAAAACATCCTATGGGAATCTGTGCAGGTCGTACTGCGATCATCACCGGTGCCGGTGGCGGGCTGGGCCGCGCGTATGCGTTGGCATTTGCCGCCGAAGGCGCCAATGTGGTGGTCAATGACATTCGTCGCGAGGCCGCCGAGGCAGTGGTCGACGAGATTTGCTCCCAGGGTGGCCGAGCAATCGCCAACGATGGCGACATCACCACCCTGAGCAGCGCTCAAGGCATCGTCGATGCTGCATTGGCGGCGTTCGACGAAGTGCATGTTTTGGTCAACAACGCCGGGGTCTTGCGTGACCGCATGTTCATCAGCCTGTCGGAAGAGGACTGGGACATGGTGATGCGCGTGCACCTGAAGGGGCATTACTGCCTGGCCAACATCCTCGGCCGGCGCTGGCGCGATCAGGCGAAGGCCGGTATCCGGGTGGCGGCGCGTATTATCAATACCAGTTCCGGCGCCGGTTTGCAGGGCTCGATCGGGCAGTCAAACTATGCAGCGGCCAAAGGCGGTATCGCTTCCCTGACCCTGGTGCAGGCGGCGGAACTGGCCCGCTATGGCGTCACCGCCAACGCCCTGGCCCCGGCGGCGCGTACGGCGATGACCGAAAGCGCAATGCCGGACATGGTCAAGAAGCCCGAGGACGACAGCTTCGACGCCTGGGCGCCGGAGAACGTCGCACCTTTGGTGGTATGGCTGGGCAGTGAGGCGTCCGGACATGTCAGTGGCCAGCTGTTCGAGAGCCAGGGCGGCCGGATCTCCCTCGGTGATGGCTGGCGTACCGGCGTCACCCGCGACAAGGGGGCGCGATGGCAGGTCGCTGAACTAGGGGCGGCGGTCGATGCGATCCTCAGCGAAGCACCCAAGGCGCAAAAGGTCTGGGGTACGTGAGCGCAGCTTGATGCACAGGCGTCGGCATTACCGGCGCCTGCCTCTTTTTGCCTTGCCACAACCGACCCCGTCCGTTTTGACGATGTGCCTGCCCCCTGCGGCCTTTATACCTGTCGACAACCTGTTTTCTGTCAGAGGTATACCGCGTGAAACAAGCCCCTCCTTATGTGCCAGGCCACCAGTTGCTGGCTGGCAAATCCGTGCTCATCACTGCCGCCGCTGGCGCTGGCATCGGCTATGCCGTGGCCAAGCGCTGCGCCGAAGAAGGCTGCCGCGCCCTGATGATTTCCGATGTTCATCCCCGGCGCCTGGAGCAGGCGGTGGAACAGCTCAAGGCCGACACCGGCTTGCAGGCCGTGTACGGCCAGCTGTGCAACGTCACTGTCGAAACCGAGGTGCAAGCCCTGGTCGCCGCCGCCGAACAGGCCCTTGGCGGCGTCGACGTGCTGATCAACAACGCAGGCCTTGGTGGTTCCAGGCGGGTCACCGAGATGAGCGACGAGGAATGGCTGCGGGTAATTGATGTGACCCTCACCGGCACCTTCCGCATGACCCGCGCGATGCTGCCGCACATGGAGCGCCGAGGGAGCGGGGCGATCATCAACAACGCTTCGGTACTCGGCTGGCGTGCGCAGAAAGAGCAGGCGCACTACGCCGCCGCCAAGGCCGGGGTCATGGCGCTGACCCGCTGCAGTGCGCTGGAAGCCGCCGAAAGCGGGGTGCGCATCAACGCCGTGTCGCCGTCGATTGCCTTGCACGAATTTCTCAAGAAAGCCAGCAGCGAAGAACTGCTGGCCAAACTGGCCGATCGTGAAGCCTTTGGCCGCGCCGCTGAAGTGTGGGAAGTCGCCAACGTCATGATCCTCCTGGCCAGCGATTACGCCTCCTACATGGTCGGCGAAGTGCTGTCGGTCAGTTCACAACAGGCTTGAGGGCACCCCATGAGCACCCGATTCAGTAGCGCCGAGCAAATGCTCAAGGCCCAGGGCCTGGACCTGGGCGTCACCGACTGGCTGCAGCTGACCCAGGCGCGGGTCAATCTGTTCGCCGAAGCCACTGGCGATCAGCAGTGGATACATGTCGACCCTGAGCGCGCCGCCAATGGCCCGTTCGGGGCGTGCATCGCCCATGGCTACCTGACCCTGGCCCTGGCCAACCTGTTCATGCCGCAGTTGATGAGCATCGACAACATGGCCATGGGGGTGAACTACGGCACCGACCGCGTGCGTTTCCCCGCCGTGGTGAAAGTCGGTGCGCGGGTACGCGGCCGAGGGCAGGTCATCAGTGCCGAGCTGATCGGCAGCGCAGTTCAGCTGGTGGTGCGCATCAGCGTCGAGATCGAGGGCGCCGAACGCCCTGGCTGCGTGGTCGACACCATCAGCCGTTACACCTTCAATCCCGTCACCGAGTGAGGCTGTTCATGGACAAGCAAGACGTTGTAATCGTAGCGACTGCCCGTACTGCACTGAGCAAATCCTTTCGCGGCTCTTTCAACGACACCGAAGCCCCGGTGCTTGGCGGCCATGTGGTACGCGCGGTGGTCGAGCGTGCAGGTATCGAGCCTGGCGCGGTAGATGACGTGATCATGGGCGCTGCAGTACAGCAGGGCACCCAGGGCTACAACATTGGCAGGCTATGCGCCTACACCGGCGGTTTGCCCGACAGCGTGCCGGGCATGGCACTTGACCGGATGTGCGCTTCAGGGCTGATCAGTATCGGCATGGCGGCGAAGAACATTCTGCTCGGTGAAATGAGCATTGCCATCGGCGGCGGTGTCGAGTCGCTGTCGCTGACCCAGAACAAGCACAAGAACACCTACCGCAACCAGTCGGAGGCGGTGCTGGCGTGTATGCCAAGCGCCTACATCCCGATGATCGAAACCGCCGAGATCGTTGCCCGGCGCTACGGCATCAGCCGCGCGGCCCAGGACGACTACTCCCTGCAAAGTCAGCAGCGCACCGCGGTGGCCCAGCGCGATGGCCTGTTCGACGAAGAAATCGTACCGCTGCAAGTGCGCAAGCTGCGCTTTGACAAGGAAGGCCAGCCCGATGGCCATGAGCAGGTGGTTGCCGATCGCGACGAGTGCAACCGTCCTTCAACCCGCTTCGAAGACCTGGCGGCGTTGAAACCCGTGTGGAAGAACGGCCAATGGGTCGAGCAGGGCGAGTTCATCACCGCCGGCAACGCATCACAGTTCTCCGACGGAGCCTCGGCCAGCTTGCTGATGAGCCGCGCCGAGGCCGCCCGGCGTGGCCTGAAGCCGCTGGGGACGTATCGCGGCATCGCCGTGGCCGGCTGCGCGCCGGAAGAAATGGGCATCGGCCCGGTGCTGGCGGTGCCCAAACTGCTCAAACGCTTCGGTTTGAGCGTGGCCGAAATCGGGTTATGGGAAATCAACGAAGCCTTTGCCTGCCAGGTCCTGCATTGCCGCGACGCTCTGGGGATTTCTGCGGAGCGCCTGAACGTCAACGGTGGGGCTATTTCGATTGGTCACCCGTTCGGCATGTCGGGTGCGCGCATGGTCGGTCACGGCCTGCTGGAAGGGCGCCGTCGCGGCGTGCGCTACGTGGTCGTGGCCATGTGCATCGGGGGGGGCATGGGCGCGGCGGGCCTGTTCGAGCTGGACTGACCCGCGGTTCTGTCTATCGGCACCGGGTTAGGCCATTTGGACGATGTCCCGCAGGTCGAGCAGACGGACTATCTACACACCTCAGACACCGCGCCTGGGTGGCGCGGTGATTCACGACTACAAGAACAAGAGGGTGGACCGTATGTCTATTGTCGAGCGCCTGGATGTCGCTGCACGCAGTCGCCCATGCGCCAAGCTTATTGCCTATTTCGTGTGCATTACGGTCGCCGCAATCGTTGCGCTGGCATTTACCCCACGCGGCGCGCTGAACATCGCCCAGACAACGCTGAATACCGAGCGCATGCAGATAAACGGCCTGCTCAATCTGGGCAGCCGTCAGGTGGCGGTGGGTGAGCGCGGAACCATCCTGATCAGCGATGACCGCGGCCGCACCTGGCAGCAAGCCACGGTCGAGCCGCAACGCCAGATTTCCCTGACGGCTTTGACCGCGTTGAACCCCGAGCAATTGGTAGCCGTTGGCCAGGACAGCCTGATTCTGCGCTCCAATGACGCTGGCAGCAGCTGGCAAGAGGTCCAATTTGATGCCGCAGCAGGCGAGCCGTTGCTCGGTGCATGGGCGGCCGGTGGCGAGCAGGTCGTGGTATTCGGCAGCTACGGCAAGTTCTACCAGTCTGAGAATGCCGGACGCAGCTGGCGCGCGGTGGCGCTGGAGGTCGACCGTGCCCATCTCAATGCGCTGGATGGCGGTAGCGATGGCCGACGCATGTTGGTCGGCGAACAGGGCCTGGTCATGCGCAGCGCCGATAACGGGCAGCATTGGCAACAGTTGCCGGCATTCTATAACGGCTCACTGTTTGGCGTGGTTCGCCTGAGCGCCCAGCGTTGGGTGACCTACGGCATGCGCGGCCATGTGTTTGTGACCGACAACTTCGGTGAGCAGTGGCAGGCGATCAAGGTCGGCAATACCCAGCCGCTTTATGGCCATGTTGTGCTGCCAGACCACAGCGGCGTACTGATTGTCGGCGGCGGCAGCTCGATGGTGCGCCTGGACGCACAAGGCCGCTTGATCGGCACCACCCGGCAACCGGGGTTGGGCACCTTGACCTCAGCCATCGTGGTGGGCACCGATCAGTTGCTGGTAGCCGGTGAACGGGGCGTTTTCCAAGGGAACGGTAACAGCGTTGCCTCACTGGGCAAAGGAGAGCAAAGTCATGAAGTACGCTAAAGCGCGGTCCGGGCGCTTGGTCGAGCGTTGCGCCGACCTGCTGTTGGCACGACGCAAACTGCTGTTGACGGTATTCCTTTTGCTGACCCTGGGGCTGGGCTACAGCGCTACCCACACCCAGCTCGACCCCGGCTTCAACAAGCAGATCCCGGTGCGGCATGAGTACATGCTCAACTTCCTCGAATTCAGCCAGTACTTCACCGGCGCTAACCGCTTTCTGGTGAGCGTTAGATGGAAGGGCGAAGGCGACATCTACAACCCCGAGTTTCTCGACACGCTGCGCAAGGTGACTGACGATGTGTTCTTCATCAACGGCGTCAGCCGCGCCAGCGTAACCTCGCTGTTCACCGCCAACGTGCGTTACATCGAAATCACCGAAGAAGGCTTTTTTGGTGATGTGGTGGTACCGCCACGCTTCACCGCGAGCGCCGAAGACCTGGCTCAGGTGCGCAGCAACGCCGCGCGCTCCGGGCAGGTCGGGCGGCTGGTGGCCAATGACCTTAAGTCGGCGATGGTCCGTGCCGATTTACAGGACGTTGACCCACAAACAGGCAAATCGGTCAGTTATGTTGAAGTCGCCAAGCGTCTGGAGGACATTCGCGACAAGTACAGCAGCGATCAGATCGAGATCAACATTGTCGGTTTCGCCAAGCTGGTGGGTGATGTTGTCGAAGGGCTGATGACCGTGATCGGCTTTTTTGTCGTCGCCTTCCTGATCACCGGCCTGCTGCTGTGGCTCTATTCACGCTCGTTGCGCCTGACCGTAGTGGCGCTGTTGGTGGCTTTGCTGCCGGTGGTGTGGCTTTTGGGCTTGTTACCGCTGATGGGCCTGGGTATCGACCCGATGTCGATACTGGTGCCGTTCCTGATTTTTTCCATTGGCGTTTCGCACGCCGTGCAGATGACCAATGCCTGGAAACAGGAAGTGCTGGCCGGCAAGGATTCGCTGCAGGCGGCGCAACTGGCCTTTTGCAAGATCTTCATTCCTGGCTCCCTGGCGTTGCTGATGAATGCCTTGGGCTTTGGCGTGATCATGCTGATCGACATCCCTATCGTGCATGAACTGGGGGTCACGGCCTGTATCGGCGTGATGCTGATGATCATCACCAACAAGCTGATGTTGCCGATCATTATTTCCTACCTGCGCCTGGAGCGTAGTGTGCTGAGCAAGGAGTGCGTCCAGCAGCAGGGAAGGCACCCGCTGTGGTGGCGCTTGTCGGCGCTGGCCGAACCGCGCCCGGCCCTGGCGGTGCTGGCGCTCAGCCTGATGTTGCTGAGCGTGGCGGTGCTCAAGGCCCGGCAGCTGGAAGTCGGTGACATCGGTGCTGGCGCGCCAGAGTTGCGCGCCGAGTCACGTTACAACCAGGACAACACGAAAATTGTCAGCAGCTACTCCATCGGCCTGGATGTGCTGGCGGTGTTTGTCCGGGCTCAGGGGCTGGAAGAGGCGTGCCTGTCACCGTCGGTGATGCGTGCGGTGGAAGCCTTCGACTTCCAGATGCGCAGCGTCACCGGCGTGCAGTCGGTGCAGTCGGTGGCCGGCTTTGGCAAGACGGTGATTGCCGGCAACAACGAAGGCAACCCACGTTGGGCGGCCATTCCTGGGTCGGCCCGGGGCTTGAGTCAAGGTGCCCGTGCCTACATGCCCGAGGACGGCCTGGTGACCGATGGCTGCCAGCAGATGCAGATTCTGGTGTTTCTCACCGATCACGATGGCGCCACGGTCTCGCATGTGGTCCAGGAGGCCAAGCGGATCATTGCCCAGGTCCAGGTGCCGGAAATCAGGTTCTTTCTCGGCGGTGGCAATGTGGGGGTAATGGCGGCGTCCAATGATGCGGTCAAGCGCGCCGAAGTGCTGATGCTGGTGGCGTTGTTTGGCTCGGTGCTGTTGTTCTGCTGGTTGACCTTCAAATCGTTGCGCGCGGTGTTGTGCATCCTGGTGCCGCTGGCCATCGTGGCGGTACTGTGCAATGCACTGATGGCCATGCTTGGCATCGGGTTGAAGGTGGCGACCCTGCCGGTGATGGCGCTTGGGGTTGGCGTCGGGGTTGACTACGGCATTTACCTGTATGAGCGGATCCAGCACGAAATGGCCGAGGGCGCCAACCTGCGCCACGCGTTCTACCAGGCCATGTGCCAACGCGGAACAGCGGCCGTTTTCACTGCCCTGACCATGGCGATCGGGGTGTGCACCTGGGCCTTTGCACCGCTGAAATTTCAGGCCGATATGGGGGTCTTGCTATCGTTCATGTTTCTGGTCAATGTACTTGGGGCAATTTTCCTGCTGCCGGCCTTGGCCGCCTGGTTCAACCTCGGCAAACCCCTGGTTGCGGTCAAAGCGAACCGTGCAGCGCGCGCGCACGTGTTTGAATCATAACAATAAAAGCGGGCACGGCCTGGGCTGTGCCCCGCGAGGAGACGGGCGATGGGAAATTCCACCGTGGGGTTTGGAGCGCTGGCAGAAATGGGTATGGAGCTGGCTGAATATGACACGCTCATCGGCGAGTTCTATGACGGCTCGCTGAACCACAAGTTGATGGCCAAGACCTTGCGCCACGTACGCAGCCTGTATCAGGCCAATTACGTCACCTTGATCTTGCGAGTGCCAGAGCAACCTGACCTGGGCCTGATGATTGTCGTCGGTGACATCGAAGGCGAGGGGGAGGTGAGTTACTGGGCCTACCCACAAGCTGTTACCCCCTTCAGCAACCCGCCGATGGACCAGGTGTTCACCGTCGAAGACCTGATGACCGAAGCCGAGTGGGCCAATTCGGTCTACTACAAGACCTACGGTACCGTGCACGACACCTACCACATCATGGGTGCCGACGTTTCAACTCCCGATGGCGGCAAGCTGCGGTTTCGCATTACCCGGCCCAAAGCCGCGCTGAAATTCACCGCCTCCGAGCGCACCCTGTGTGAAATGATCCTGCCGCATTTGCGCCGTGCGATGCACGTGCACAACCTGCTCGATCGCAGCGAGTCGATCAGCGAGCTGTATGCCCAGGCCATCAGCCGCCTGTCAGTGGCCACCATCGTGCTTGACCAGAGTGGCAGCGTGCTGCGCCTCAACCCGGTGGCCAGCGAACTGCTGGAACAGGCGGACGGCCTGAAACTGGTGGGTGGGCGCCTTGAAGCCACCTATCCCAGCGACAACCGCGAACTGCAGCGCCTGGTACGCAATGCCTTCGCGCGTGACGTCAATAGCGAAAAGGTCAGCACTGCGGCCGAAGCGATGTCGGTGGCCAGGCCATCGGGCCAGGTCAACCTGGGGGTAGTGATCGAGGCCATTCCGACCCAGGACTGGGCCGAGGGTAAGAGCAAACCTGCGGTGGTGGTATACATCCGCGACGCGGTTGGCCGCTCTATGGCTAGCGAAACGGTAACCAAGCAACTGTTCAACCTGACCCGGGCCGAAACCGCACTGGCCATGGAGCTGGCTAACGGCCTGTCGCTTGAAGAGGCCGCCGAAGTATTGAATGTGCGCCGCAACACCGCACGGGCGCATTTGCGCTCGATCTTTTCAAAGACGGGTGTGCGCCGCCAGACGGAGTTGGTGCGCATCATTCTCAACAGTGTGGTTGCCTTGGGAAAGCCCAAACTGGCAGCACTGCCAAACGACAAGCCGGAAAAACCGGTGTTGAAGCTGGCCACCCCGGCGCGCAATAGCGCCTGACCTTCGCCCCGCTTACCCGAACGCCCCGGTCCTGTTTGCAAGGCCGGGGCGTTTTAGTCCGTGCGGACGATGTTGTGGGGTTTGCGCGGCACCAATACTAGCCAGCACCACCATTCAACAAGGAGCAACGTTATGCCAGTTACAGCGGTCAGCGGTTCTGCATCCGGTATCGGTGCGGCAGTCTGCCAGGCGCTACGCGCCGCCGGGCACCGCACTATCGGCATCGACCGGGCAAATGCCGAGGTGATTGCCGACCTGTCCAGCGCAAGCGGGCGCCAGGCCGCCATCAGTGAGGTGCTCGAGCACTGCGACGGGGTGCTCGACGGCCTGGTGTGCTGCGCCGGGGTCGGCTCCAGCGCGGAATCCAGTACTATCGTGTCGGTCAACTACTTTGGTGTCTGTGAGCTGCTTGACGGCCTGGCCGATGCACTGGCCAAAGGCGAAAGGCCAGCCGCTGTAGTGATCGGATCGATTGCCGCCACCCATGTGAACCCGGATCAGCAGCCGATGATTGCGGCCATGCTGGCCGGCAACGAAGCGCTGGCGCTGGAACACGCCAATACGTTGGGGCAGTCCCATGTGGCCTATGCCAGTTCCAAATACGCCGTGACCTGCAATGCCCGTAGCAAGGCGGTTGCCTGGGCAAAACAAGGCATACGCCTGAATGTGGTGGCGCCTGGGGCAGTCGAGACACCGTTGCACCAGGCGTCTCTGAACGATCCACGCTTTGCCAAGGCGGTCCGTGAGTTTGTCGCACCGCTGGGGCGCGCCGGCAACCCTGAGGAGATCGCCCAGGTCGTGGCATTCTTGCAGTCGACTCAAGCCAGTTTTGTCCACGGCACTGTGATGTTTGTAGATGGCGGTATGGATGCCATGGTTCGTCCGGCACGTTTCTAGCCTATGTACACGTGAGAACAACAATGACCAAAGTGGCATTCATTACCGGGGCAAGCCGCGGTATCGGGCGCGAGACGGCATTGGCCTTTGCCCGGGCCGGGTTCGATGTGGCGATCAGTGCCCGCACTGTTGAGGAGGGCGAAAGCACAGTGCATCGGCTGTGCGATGCCCAGGGCGTGCCCCTGGCGGGCAGCCTCAACAGTACGGCAGCCGCGATCCGCGCCTTGGGGCGCAAGGCGTTGGTGGTGCCTATGGATCTGCTCGACAGCGCCTCGGTACTGGCCGCCGGGCAGGCAGTACTGGCGGCGCTCGGGCGCATCGATGTGCTGATAAACAACGCCATCTACCAGGGTCACGACCTCAACAGCGCATTCATGTCGCTGCAGCCGCAGACCATGCAGCGGGTATTCCAGGGTTATGTGCTGGCGCCGCTGTTGCTGACCCAGACCGTGTTGCCCGGCATGCTCGAACGGGGCGCCGGGGTGGTGATCAACGTCACCTCCGGTGCCGGTGAAGGCGACCCGCCTGTGGCCGCCGTCGACGGTGGCTGGGGCTATGCGTACGGTGCCGGCAAGGCTGCGGTCTCCAGGGTCTCGGGGGTGCTTGCAGCCGAACTGGGCGAGCAGGGGATTCGCGCCTTCACGCTCAATCCGGGGGTGGTCACCACTGACGCGCTGAAGGCCACGATCGGTGAGAACGGCGTGCTGGCCATGCGCATCGGCACTGCGCCTCCCCAGGTGCCGGCAGAGGTGATGGTGTGGCTGGCCACCCACGATCAGGCCGCGCGCTTTCAACGGCGCACCATCGCCGCGCAGGCGTTTGCGCTGGAGCACGGCATCGTCGCCAACTGGCGATGAACACTGGCTGAAGAAGTACTCGTGGTGCTCATCTAGTCCATGCGGAGGATGAGCACCGGCGGCTGCTCGGTGAAGATTGACCGGGCAAGTTACCGGGGATTTTCACACGAGGAACAATAACAATGACCAAGCTCGCAGCAATCAATGTCGAAACTGCTCTGGCCCCGCGCTTCGGCCGAGGCTGGCACTGCCTGGGTGAAGCGGCCGACTACCGTGATGGCCAGCTGCACACCCTGAATATCTTCGGCACGCGCTTGCTGGCATTTGCGACTTCCAGCGGCCAGATCAGCGTCATTGATGCCCATTGCCCGCATATGGGCGCTGACCTCTCGCGCGGCACCCTGGAAAATGACCGGGTGGTATGCCCCTT
The DNA here is from genome assembly GCF_017875165.1 of Pseudomonas sp. PvP089. Taxonomy (NCBI): domain Bacteria; kingdom Pseudomonadati; phylum Pseudomonadota; class Gammaproteobacteria; order Pseudomonadales; family Pseudomonadaceae; genus Pseudomonas; species Pseudomonas sp. PvP089. The sequence continues at coordinate 3,448,291 of NZ_JAGGME010000001.1, read as the reverse complement.
TCATCACTGGCAGTACGATGCCAGCGGCAAGTGCGTGGAGATCCCGTACTGCAAACGTATCCCGCCGAAAGCCAAGACCCACAGCTGGCTGACGTGTGAAGAAAACAACCTTCTGTTTGTCTGGAACAACCCGGAAGGCAAGGCGCCGGCAGACGGTGTTGTGATTCCTCATCTGCCGGAACAGGACAGTGACGAATGGCTGCACGACTGGCACATGGACAAGCTGATTATCGAGACCAACCCACGCGAACTGGTCGATAACCTGGCAGATGCCCAGCACTTCGGTCCGGTTCATGGCACGCCAACCAAGTATTTCGCCAACGTCTTCGAAGGCCACATTGCCCAGCAGATTTTCCATGGTGACTCCGAGCGCCTGGGCGGTGATCTGGTGGCCGAGTCGGCGTACTACGGACCAGCCACGCACTTTACCCGGATGCGGGCAGTTTTTGAGGGCATGGAGATCCACTCGATCCTGCTCAACTGCCATGTGCCGATCACCGCCAACAGTTTTGAGCTGCGTTTTGGCTGCATGGTGAAGAAAGTGCCGGGGTGGAGCGAAGAACAAAATCGGGAAATGGCCAAGGACTATGTGATGCGCAACCGCGAATCCTTCTACCAGGACGTGGATATCTGGGCGCACAAGATTCGGGTGAACAACCCGGTCCTGGCCGAAGGCGATGGCCCGGTCTATCAACTGCGTGAATGGTACGAGCAGTTTTTCATGGACGAAACCAGCGTGCCGGCCACCATGGCCGAGCGGCGCGAAATCATTACCGTCGGCCAGCGCTGAAAGCCGCCCGAGCAGGAGAGAGCAATGAACATGAGTGGCCGAAATACACTGGCGATCATGCTGGCCGCCAGCTTCGCTTCGACGATTGGCGGCTTGCCATTCAATACCTTGCCTATCCTGCTCGGGTCGATGGTCGATAGCCTGGGCTTTACTGTCGAACAGATCGGCCTGCTGGGCTCGGTGTGTTTTGCCGGCTACCTGCTCGGCACGCTGTTGGCAGTGGTGCTGATCGATCGCATGAACTGGCGCTGGTTGACCCTGGGGTGTGCGTTTGGCGCTGCGGCGGCATATGGTATGTCGTCCTGGCTGCCGCCTGCGGTCCAGTCGTGGCTGTGGGCGGTGATCGGCTTTTTTGCTGCGCTGATGACTTGCCTGGGTATGCGCATCATGGGTGAAATGGCCAACAAGGAACGCGCCCTGGGCATGCGCCTGGGTATTGAACTGGGCGTGGTAGCCGCAGTGCTGTTTGCCTTGCCGTCGCTGGTAATTGCGTATTTCCATTACACCGGCGCGGCCTTGATGCTGGCTGCGATCATTCTGCTGTTGAGCCTAAGCGCGCTGGCGTTGCCCAGGCGTCAGGAATTCATTCACGAAGCGCAGCAGGGGCAAGCCGATTCGTTGCTGGCACGCTTCAGGTTCCCGCCGGCGGCTTATGCTGCGTTGGCGTTTTTCTTCCTTTTCGGCGCCGGGCAGATAGGCCTATGGGCGTTTCTCGAACGCTTGGGCCATGGCCTGGCGCTGCAGCCAGCGGAACTGGGTATCGTCTTCGCCGTGCTGAAACTGCTGGGCGGCGCAGCGGCGCTTGCCTTGGCCGTGGTGGGTGACCGCCTGGGCGTACGCGTCCCCCATCTGATCGTTCTCGCGGTGCTGGGTACCGGGCTGCTGTTACTGGGCAATGCCGAAGGCTTTTTGATGTATGCCGCCGGCGCCTGGATCTGGGAAGTGGGCTTTACCTGGGGTTGTGTCTATCAGACCGCAGCGATTGCACGCCTGGACCGCAGCGGTCGTTCGATCATGCTGATTCCAGGCGCCTTTGCGCTGAGCTCCATGGCAGGTCCGGCCCTGGCCGGGCAACTGGTCAGTGAGGGCTTCGGCGTACTGTTATGGCTGGCGGCAGGCTGTGCGCTGATCCCGGTGCTGGCCTTTACCTGGCTGCTGGCGCAACGCTTGCAAAACGTGGGCACTGGCTGCGCGGTTGGTGTGCAGGCTTGATGGCGGACCGCTATAAACCCATGACGCTGGCCGATGCCTGCCGGTTCGCGAGGCACGGCGTTTCGGGAGCTCCTAAAATGAAAACAGATCCGGCGAAGGACTTTGCTCGCTATTGCCAGGCATCACGCTCTAGAATCGCATCCATTGGCCTGTCGTTCAGTGCATTAGAAAAGAGGCAATTATGGATCGCGAAGCCGCCGGCTCTTCAGGAGACCTGGATGCTCCCGCATTAACCAATCAGGAGTCTGCTTTTCCAACGACCGCGTTGGAGCGTCTACAGTTGGCGCTTGATGCTGGCGCCATCATTGGAACGTGGGTGTGGGATATTCGCCCCAACCAGGTGACTGCGGATGAGCGATTCTCGCGATCTTTCGGACTGCCTGCAGATAAATGCATGGCGGGTATTCCAATCGAGGAAGCTTTCGCCTCGATTCACCCGGACGATCGAGATCGTGTCTCTGCCGATATCCAGGAGGCGATGGGCCGCGGTGGGGGCTTCCGGTGTGAATACCGTGTCAGGCAGCATGATGGCAGCTACCGCTGGATCGAGGCCAATGGAAGAGCCGAGCTTGACGAGGAAGGTCAGGCTGTGCGGTTCCCCGGCATTCTCATGGACGTCGAGTCACGCCGTTCAGCCGAGGCTGAGCGTGACAGGATGTCAGCCTTGCTTCGGACATTCACGGCGGCCGTTCCCGGTGTTGTCTACGCAAAAGATCGCGAGGGGCGGCTAATCGTTGCGAATGATGGTGTCACCCAACTGGTTGGCAAACCACCAGAGCTTTACCTGGGCAAAACCGACCTGGAGTTTCTGGAAGACAAAGCTCAAGCACGGCAGATAATGGAAACCGATCGGCTCGTCATGCATGGCGGGAAAGCCGTTCAGATCGAAGAACGCGTCGACATGCCGGACGGCACGGCTACTTACTGGCTCTCTGTCAAAGCGCCCCTGTGCGACGAAGCAGGCGAGGTCATGGGGCTGATTGGCTCGTCCATCGATGTCACCGCGCGCAAAAATGCCGAGTCGGAGTTGCTGGAGCTTAACCGCACGCTGGAAGCGAAGATTGAACAAGCCGTGGCCGAGCGAGAGGCGGCGCACGCAGCGCTACGTCAATCGCAGAAAATGGAGGCGGTCGGCCAACTGACCGGGGGTATCGCTCACGACTTCAATAACCTGCTTGCGGGCATCACGGGAAGCCTTGATTTGATCAAGCTTCGCCTGAAGCAGGGCCGTATTGCTGACGTAGAACGTTACCTGACAGTGGCACATGGTGCGGCACAAAGGGCCGCGTCCCTGACCCACCGGCTCTTGGCCTTTTCACGCCGCCAGACGCTGATGCCTGTGCATACCGATGTCAACACCCTGATCAGCGACATGGAGGAGCTGATACGCAGGACGGTCGGGCCAGCGATCCAACTCAAGGTCGAGCTCCAGGCAAAATCAAGCACCTGTCTGGTCGATCCGGCTCAGGTCGAGAACGCACTGCTGAATCTATGCATCAACGCTCGCGACGCATTGGAAGGTGGAGGATCGATCTCCATCAAGACGTACAACGAGGAGCTGGTACAAGGGGACGCGCTCGATCCTGAACTGGCACCCGGCACGTACTTCACCGTCTGTGTAGCCGATGACGGGGTAGGGATGAGCACTGAGACGCTAGCGCGTGCATTCGAGCCATTCTTTACCACCAAACCTGTAGGGGCGGGTACAGGGCTCGGCCTGTCCATGATCTATGGTTTCGCCAAACAGTCAGGCGGGCAGGTTCGGATCGAATCGCAAGTGGGCCGGGGCGCCCGCGTGTATCTGCAGCTACCCAGCCTCAAGGTTGAGGCGGATGCGGCAGGTCGTACCGAGCCATTGCCTGAATCAGAGCTGACCTCCTCAGGCGAAACGGTTCTGGTCGTCGACGATGAACCCTCCGTGCGCATGTTTGTGAGCGAGTCGCTGGGTAGCTGCGGATACATTGTCATTGAGGCCACGGATAGTCTGGCTGGCCTGCAGTTGCTCCGCTCGGATACCCGCATCGATCTGCTTGTCACAGACATCGGCCTGCCAGGAGGCACTGACGGCAGGCAGATGGCCAATACTGGCCGCAGCATCAGGCCTGGCCTGCCAGTCCTGTTCATGACCGGGTATGCGCAGCCAAAGATATTGGACAATGCCCAGCTCGAGCCCAACACGGCTGTGCTGACAAAACCCTTCACACTCGAAACGCTGACGTTGACCGTGAATGCTTTACTCAAGAACTGCTGCTGACAAGTGCCGTATTTCAATGACGCATCAGAGCGTCAGGCGATCTTCAGCCACGACCTGATTACGTCCATTCTGCTTGGCTAGGTACAGGCGTTCGTCGGCACGCTTGAGGATGGCCGTAGCGTTGGGGGTGTGTGCACTGCGACTGGCCACACCGATGGAAATGGTCAACGTGCCGATCTCCGACACAGCGGCAGCGCTGAGCGTGGTGCGGATCCGCTCGGCGACCTCGCAGGCCGTGTTCAGCGCGGTGTTCGGCAGTAGCAGGCAGAACTCTTCGCCACCGGCCCGGCACGGCAGGTCCCCGGCCCGGGTACAGTCGCGGATTACTTGGGCCACCCTCTGCAAGGCCAGGTCACCGACATCGTGACCAAAGTTGTCGTTCACCCGCTTGAAATGGTCGACGTCCAACGCCAGTGCCGAATACACCTGTTGGCTTGCGTCCAGCCCCTGAAGGGCCGCGTTCATCGCGCGCCTGTTGGCCAGGCCGGTGAGCGGGTCGGTGTCGGCCGCGGCGTTCAAGCTGCCGATTTTCTGTTGCAGCTGTTGCGACTGCAATACCAGCGCCTGGCGGATCGCCGCGGCCTCGGCATACCAGGCGTTGATGGCTGATAGTTCAGCCGTTGCATTCGGGGTCGAAAGGTCGGTGGCATGGCCGGCCAGCGCGCGCAATGGGCGAGTGATCAGCATCACGCCGAGCAGTATCAGGACCAGACCGATCACCCCTGCCGGGACAATCCTGATCAGCATGTCGCGCATCAGCTTGCCCAGTGGCGCCAGTGCCTGTTCCCGGGGTTGCTGGACGACCACGGCCCAGTTGGAGCCCTGCACGTGAGCGAACCCGGCGAGCATCGGCACCTTATGATAGTTGACCGTCTCCAGCGTGCCGCTGTCACCGAGCAAGGCCTTGTCCACCGTTTCGCTCCAGCCGAGCACTTCACCGATTCGTTGCTGATCGGGGTGGTACAGCAACCGGCGGTTGCCATCGGCGACAAAGGCAAACGCGCCATCAAGGTGATGTTCACCAATCAAAGAATGCATCACGCCACGCTGTTGCAAGACCACGGAGCCGCCGACCAGACCGAGATACTCGCCTTTGGGGCTGAAGACAGGCTGGGAGACGAAGACGATCAGCTTGCCGTTGGTTGAGGTAAACGCCTGGCTGACCATGGGGCGACGCACGTTGAGCGCTTCGTGCAGTTCGTCGGAGCTGACCGTCGAACCGATCGGCACCGCAGGCGGGTAAGCCTGCAGCACCCGGCCCGCAGGGTCGGTGATCAGCACGGTGTTCAACTCTGAATCCTGGGCCTGCAGGCGGTGCGCTTCTTCCTCGAGCAACGCTCGATTGGCAAAGTCGCTGCCCAGGCGTTGTGTGCTGTACTTCAGGCGCTCATTGACCGAGTACAGAAACTGATCGATGCTCGAGGCGACCTTGAAGGCATAGGCACGGTTGGCCTCCAATGCCGAATGCACCAGCGCATCGCGTTGTACACTGTAGGCCGTGATCAGGCTGTTGCACAGGGTACTCAGCACGGCGAGCAGGACAAAGCCAAGAACCAGGCCACGCAGGCCGATACGCGATGACAGCACCTTGCCCATGAGTAAACCTCATCCCTCAATAGCTGAAAAGTTCGGCACAAGCGTAGACGGGTATTACCGCGCAGGTGGGCGTCGGAGAGCCGCTGCTCTGGCGTGAGCCATCAGGCCAGAAACTCCGAATCAGCAGGGCAAGCCGGCTGCTTGTCCTGCTGGATGTTGCTGTACACGGCAACCCCGCACACGCCTGCCAGGCCGACACTGGCAAGCAGGATATCGCCCAGCAACATGCCTGCGACCAATACCAGCACGCTGATGCGGAAGAGGGTTGTCATGACTGCCTCCGATGCAGTTCGATATCAGAACCCTGACCATACCGGCGCAGCCGAAATTGTGCAGCCCACTTGCGCGCCTGCGGCCGTGTTTACCTGTGAAATGGCAGAACGGACCTATTTGGCAGGATATGGAGTGCTGGTTAGCGGTATCCTGAAAGCCCCAGCCCCAGGTGCACCGATCATGCGCACAATGATGCTTTTATTGGCAATCACGGCAGTTACAGGTTGCCAGTCGCCGCTGCCAAGCGCCAATCCGCAGATGGCCTGGGTTGATTTCTCGGTGCCATTTCCCAATGACAGGTTACTGATGGCCGAACGGCTGGATAAGCAACGGTTGCGCGACGGCCGCTTCTTTCAAGTGAGCCCCGGGCGCCATGAGTTGATCGTCAGGTTTGACTATGAAGTGGGCGGTGGCGGCGGGCTGAGCCTGATGGGCGGCACGACTGTACGCGAATGTTACCTGACAGTCCCTTACGCGAACTTTCAGGCAGGCCAGCGCTATGTGCTGGAAGGAAGGTCGATGGCGCTGACACCTGAGGCGCGCTTGTATGATGCCAAGGGGGAGGTGGTTGCAGAGGTAAGCGAGTTCTATTGCCTCTAAGGGGCAGGAAGCCTCAGCCTCTGCGGCTGTCGTTCAGGGCAGCGCATTTGGTCTTTCTGGCTACCTGCGCATTGCTTATGCGCTGGATGACGAGTCGCTGCGTGCGGCGTGCCAAGCCATTCACGGCTTCTGTGAGGACGCACGGTAGCTAAAGGGAGCGCAGCTTTTTGCTTGGCAGAGCCTTCCGCTCGGCGAACGGCTCGGGGGCTCCATTCATGCAATAAGAAAAACAGATACCTGCAAAGGCTTTCATGGAGGCGGGAAGGGATGCCCGCCTTAGAGTCACCTTCGTCCATAAGTCAGGTGGCGCTTCGGGTATCCCACTGGAGAGTACACGGTTGAAGCAAACTCTTCAGAAGGGACAGCTTCTGGGTTGCGGGTTGGTACGTACTTCGAGGGTTTTGTTTGACGGGGTTGTTTGCATTGCGCAGTCCCTTTGGAAAGGACGATCGCCGTTCCCACAGCTAGCGCGTGAAACTGAGGCTTGTGGTTTACAGGTGGGAGCGGGATTGGTTGCAGGAACAACAGAGCCTAGGTGGAGGTATATCTGACATTAATGCCCGCTGCCCAGATACGTAACTGTCAGCTGTTGTTTTTTGCTCTAGAGTTCGAGCGAAAATCTACAAGTAGACAAAACAGAGCCTTAACCGGACCGAGCGCGGAAGCCTTGGAAAAGCGTATTTTTCCGACAGTATTCGAGCGAGTGATTGAACCGTGGATAGCACCGTGTTGGGGGGGGCGAGTAGCGGGCTGGCCGAACGTGCTCAACAGCTTGAGGTCCGCTCCGGGGAAAGGAGTACCCCGTAAAGGCGATGAACGTCTCGCGGGGGTACTGTCACTGGGGCCGGCAGGCTTGAACGCTGCATCTCAGCGTCAAGCAAACGGCTGATACCCAGCGGATTGGCGTTTTCATGCTGGCGCCATTGATGAAGGCTGGGGGGATCAGGTGATGGCGCCGATCTGCCACGGCACGAACTCGTTCTGGCCGTAGCCATGCTGTTCGCTCTTGCTGCGCTCGCCCGAGGCGATGCTCAGCATCATCCGGTAGATGTGTTCGCCACGCTCTTCGATGGTCATGCTACCGTCGGCAATGCCGCCGCAGTTGACGTCCATGTCCTCTTCCTGAGTCTCCCAAAGGCGGGTGTTGGTCGCCAGCTTGATCGACGGCGAGGGCGCGCAGCCGTAGGCCGAGCCGCGGCCAGTGGTAAAGGCGATCAGGTTGGCGCCGCCGGCGACCTGGCCCGTGGCGGAGATCGGGTCGTAGCCGGGTGTGTCCATGAACACCAGGCCGTGGGCGCGCACCGGTTCGGCGTACTCGTAAACATCCATCAGGTCACTGGAACCGGCCTTGGCCACGGCACCCAGGGACTTTTCGAGGATGGTGGTGAGGCCGCCGGCCTTGTTGCCCGCCGAGGGGTTGTTGTTCAGCTCGGCGCCCATCCGCTGGCAGTAGGTTTCCCACCACTGGATGCGGGCGATCAGCTTCTCGCCCACCTGCTGGCTGACCGCGCGGCGCGTCAACAGGTGTTCGGCGCCATAGATTTCCGGGGTTTCCGAGAGAATTGCAGTGCCGCCGGCTGCCACCAGGCGGTCGACCGCATTGCCCAGCGCCGGGTTGGCGGTGATCCCCGAATAGCCGTCCGAGCCCCCGCACTGCAGGCCGACCGTGAGGTGGCGGACGCTCACCGGCTGGCGTTCGACCTGGTTGGCTTCGGCCAGCAGCGACTTGACCTGGGCGATGCCGCTGGCAATGGTCTTCGATGTGCCGCCGGTGCCCTGGATGGTGAACGTGCGCAGTGCGTGGCTGCTTTGCAGGCCCTGGGCCGCCAGCAGGTCGGGGATCTGGTTGGTCTCGCAGCCCAGGCCAATCAAAAGTACCGAGGCGAAGTTGGCATGTACCGCATAGCCGCCGAGGGTGCGGCGCAGCATTGCCAGCGCCTCGCCACCGGGGTCGACCGCGCAACCGACGCCGTGGGTCAGGGCAACCACACCATCGACGTTGGGGTAGGGCGCCAACGCCTCGGGGTGGATATCGCGGCGAAAGTGGTCAGCGATCGCCCGTGCCACCGTGGCCGAGCAGTTCACCGAGGTGAGGATGCCGATGTAGTTGCGCGTGGCTACCCGGCCATCGGCGCGCACGATACCCATGAAGGTATCGTCGTTGGGCGCCTGCTGGCCTTTGGCATCGACGCCGAAGGCGTAGTCGCGGGCAAATTCGCCCATCGCCAGATTGTGCACGTGCACATGTTCGCCTGCGGCGATCGCCTGGCTCGCGAAACCGATGATCTGCCCATAGCGGCGCAGCGGCTGGCCCGCGCTCAGTGCGTGGGCAGCCACCTTGTGGCCCGCCGGGATCGGCTCGCGCACAACGATGCCCTCTTCCAGCAGCAGGCCTTCGGTCAGCGGCTGGCGTGCCACCAGCACATCGTCCAGTGGGTTGAGTCGAATCACGGCGTTGGCAGCGCTTGCACTACCTGTTGTTGTAATGAGTTGCATGGTGTTCACCTCAAAAGGGCGCGTGGCTCAGGCCAGCCCGCGCTCGCGGTAGTCGATCAGGCCAGAGAACAGCATCAGGCCGAAGGCCATGACCACGAAGAAGATCAGGGCCAGGAAATAGGAACCGGTGAACTGCACGATCAGGCCAATGAGGATCGGCACCAGTACGCCCACCATGTTGCCGCAGAAGTTCATGCTGCCGCCTAGTACGCCAGCTTTGGACTTGCCACCGAGGATCGCCGGCAGACACCAGTACATGCCGCACCAGCGGATGAAGAACAGCGCCACGCAGAGCAGGGCGATGACCAGGCCGGCGTCCGGGGTATAGGCCACCAGCAGGATGCACAGGGCGGCGACCGCAGCAGAGCCGGCGAACATGCTGCGCATGACGGTATTCGGCTGGCCGCCTTTTGCTTTCCACTTGTCGGAGATCCAGCCGCCAATCAGTTCACCAATGAAACCACACATGAAGATCAGGAAAGTCGCACCGCCCATCGCCTTGATATCGAGGTTGTGGGCCTGGTGCAGGTAGCTGGGCATCCAGGTCAGCAGCCCGTAGAACACGCTGTTGTAGCAGGCATAGCCAGCAAACATGCACAGTACCGAACGGCTCTTGAGCAACGCCTTGAGCACCGCCTTGCGGTTGCCGTTGGCCTTGCTCGCGGCGTCGTTGGCCTGGGTGATGTAAGCCAGTTCAGCGGCGTTGACTTGCGGGTGCTCGCTGGGGTGGTTGCGGATGTACCACCAGGCCCAGATACCGGCAGCCACCGTGCCGACCCCAGCGACGATAAAGGCGATGCGCCAAGAGTCGAACCAGGTGATCAGACCCGCGATGATAATTGCGCCGAATGCGGTGCCCAACGGCGCGCCGCCGTCGACCAGCGTGGCACCGCGGCCACGCTCGTTCGGCGTCAGCCAGGCGCCATTGAGCTTTGCGCCGGCGGGCATGATCGGCGACTCTGCCACGCCAAGGCCAATGCGCGTGACCAGCAAGGTGATCCAGTTGTGAGCAAACCCGCCCAAGGCCTGGAAGGCACCCCAGCCGATCGTCGCGACGCCAATGATATTGCGCACCTGGAAGCGGTCGAGTAGCACCCCGGCAGGAATCTGCATCAAGGCGTATGACCAGAAGAACGCGCTCAGGATCAAGCCTTCGAGCGCTGGAGTGAGCGCAAACTCGGCGGAAATCAACGGCAGTGCCACGGACAGCGAAGCGCGGTCGATGTAGTTGATCGCTGCCAGTAGCAGCAGGATCAGGAAGATGCGCCAGCGCACGGTGGTTGGCTTGGCGCTGTCAGTGTTGGCAGTCGCCAGGGCCGGCGCGGGAGCCGGAGGGTAGGGGCTGTTGTTCATGCTCATCTCACTTTTGTGATTGTTATGAAATGCTGCGGTGGCGCGGCCCTGCGCCACCGTCGGGTCAGAGCGTCTTCACCGCGCCGGGTGAGATGGCCGCAGGCGTCTCGCTGATGCCGTTTCGCAGTGGGGCGCCGAACTCCGCCAGACTGATTTCGAACACATCGCCCTCAACGGCCTTGACCTGGTCGGCAAACGACAGCGTTGCAGTACCGAAGAAGTGGACGTGCACATCACCGGGGCGCAAAAACTGGCTGTACTTGAAATGGTGGTACTCGAGATTCTCCAACGAGTGGCACATGTTGTCCTCACCGCTGAGGAAATCCTTTTCCCAGATCACCTGGTCACCGCGCAGTATCCGGCTGGTGCCCTGCAGATGGCGTGGCAACTCGCCGACACGCAGTTCGGGGCCGAAGGAGCAATTACGCAGCTTGGAATGTGCCAGGTACAGGTAGCTGCGCCGCTCCATCACGTGGTCGGAAAACTCGTTGCCGATGGCAAAGCCCAGCCGGTAGGGCAGGCCATCATCACCGATCACATACAGGCCAGCCAGTTCCGGTTCTTCACCAGCATCCTCGGCAAAGGCGGGGGGCTGCAAGGCTTGCCCTGGGCGGACGACGATCGAGCCATCGCCCTTGTAGAACCACTCTGGCTGCGCACCGGCGCTACCTGCGGGGGGACGGCCACCTTCAATGCCCCACTGGAACATGCGCGCGGTGTCGGTGAGCGCCGCCCCGTCATCGATTTTTTGTTGGTGCATCTTGTCGCGGGTGGAGGCACTGCCCAGGTGCGTGAGCCCGGTTCCGCTGATCAGGCAGTGTGCCGGGTCTTCGTGGTCGAGCGGTGGAAGGACCCGGCATTCGTTCAAGGCATCGCTGTAGCGCTGGCCGGTGCTGTCCAGACCGCGTTCGAGCACTTCAGCGGCGAGGCTGCGCTGGTTGCGGATGGCAGCGAGGGCCAGTTCTCGCAGATGCGTGGTGTGGCGTACAACCTGAATCAGGTCGCCTTCCACTACGCCGACATGGCGCTGGGCGGGTGCAGTTTCAAATTGGATCAGGCGCATGCTGGCTCCGGTTTGTTGTTGTGGGGAAGCACTTGCCAGCCACTTTAAATTTCCATGGCATTGCTGCCTAATGAGAGCTGCGGACTGCCCGATAACTTTTAGTGATCCCCTATGCTGCCATCATTAAGCTCCATGGCTTCGCGCCTTCGTTTACGCCAACTGCGCCTTTTGATCAGCCTTGACGAACTGGGCTCGATACACAAAGCCGCAGAGGCGATGTCGATCACCCAGCCTGGCGCCACCAAGGCGCTTAATGAAATTGAGTCTACCCTTGGCGCAGTACTGTTCGAGCGGACCAGCAAAGGGCTCGAAGCCAATGACCTGGGCCGCTGTGTGGTGCGTTATGCGCGCTTGATTGGCAATGACCTTGCGCATCTGCGTGAAGAGATGCTGGGCATTCTCCAAGGACATGGGGGACGTTTGTCGGTGGGCACCATCATGGGCGCGGTGCCGATCATGGTGGAAGGCCTGGCGCGTTTGCGCGAGAACCAACCGGACCTATCGGTATCGGTGGTAGAGGACACCAGTGACCGCTTGCTCAACCTGCTCGACCAAGGCCGTGTGGATGTGGTGATTTGCCGAACCAGCGTCAGCCCGAGACCTACAGCCTATGAAAGCCGCGTTAAACATCAGGAGCAGTTGGTGCTGGTGGCAAACCCGGCGCATCCGCTGGCAGCCTGCGCAGCGTTGACGCTTGAGCAATTGGCGCACTCGCGCTGGGTGGTGTTCCCGGTAAACATGCCCATGCGGCTTACCCTCGAGCGTGAGTTTCGCGAGGCCGGCTTGAGCTTTCCGCAGTACCCCATTGAAACCTCATCGACTTTCACGACGCTATCGATGCTTATGCAAGATCGCGATCTGCTCGCGGTGATGCCGTGGGATGTCGCCAGGATGGCCCTGGACCACGGCATGCTGGTGCGTTTGCCGCTGCAACTCAAGTCGCACAGCGAGCCCTACGAGGTGGTGACACGGGTTGGTGTCGAGCTGAGCAAGCCTGCGCAGGTGCTCGTAGACATTTTGATGGACCAAACGCCTTCGAGTGCCCGCGAGGCCCAATGAGAGTCAGAGCTTCACTACACAGAGCGGACAGTTTGGTGCAAGTCGATGAGAAATCGCGCACAAAAGAAAGCCCGCTGCTAGGCGTAATGCTGTTCACTTAGGGCTGCTGCGCAGCCCATCGCGGCACAAGGCCGCTCCTACCACGACCGCGTAAGCCAATATTCACGGGGCTCACGCGGATACTGTAGGAGCGGCCTTGTGCCGCGAAAGGGCCGCAGAGCGGCCCCGGCGATCTTAAGTGAACAGCATTACGCTGCTAGGTGGGCAAGGTCTATCACATGTAGGGATAGCGATTCGGCTCACTGGCTGCAGCCGCTGTCATTTCAGCCAATTTCCCGCCTCTTCTAAAAAGTGCATGACAGCTCGCGAGCGCTCGTCCACGCGTGTAATGAGCGACAATTCGCTCTGCATGTCTGGCTGTTTCAGCTGAAGCGTACGGATGCCCGGCATGCTCAGCTGCGTAAGGGTTTCCGGGAGGATGCTAATCCCGATGCCGGCGGCTATCAGGCCGGGAATACTCATCAGCGACGGTACGTACATGATGTTGGCGGGATGCAGCTGGTACTGCCGGCATAATTGCAAGATGTGCGAGGTGAGGCCGATCCCCGCCGGGTCTTCCAGAAAGATGAACTTCTCTTGCCGAAGGGATGCCAGATCGCCGTTGAAATCCCGCGCCAGCGCATGGTTGTCCGGGGTTAGAAGGACTAACCTGGAGAGGCTGAAACAGTGGGTGCGTAGTCGGTCGGGCAAATGGTCTTTGAAGATACGGGCAAAGCCGATATCGATTTTCCCTTCAAGCAATAAATCGAATTGGGCCTGAATCCGCGCATCCAGCAACGTTACCTTAACCTCGGGATAGGCGCCGAAGTAATGCCGCATCAGTTGAGGGAGGTTAGCTTCGAGCAACGCCGAGTGGTAACCGATCGTGATCTCTCCAATTTCCCCCCGCCTAGCCCGCCGAGCAGCGGCTACCGCCAGGTCACTGGAATAGAGCGCATCCTTGGCGTGGGGTAGGAACGCTGCGCCGGCAGCAGTCAGTTCCACCCCGCGGTTGGCACGTCGAAACAGCGCTACCCCCAATTCGCTCTCCAGGGTTTTGATCAGCTGACTCAGGGCCGGCTGGGCGATCTCAAGCTGCTCCGCGGCCTTGCTGAAATGCTGGAACGTTGCGGCGCAGACAAACGCACGTAGATGACGTAGCTCCATCAAAGCCCCTCTATAAGCTTACCTTATGGAAATCTCCATAATTCGATAATTATTTTGCAGGCAAAAGCTTCTAAAGTCGACTCAGTACCAGCCCACACCCAGATCGGGCGTATCCCATAACAATAACGACTGAGACCCTCATGAAAACTACAGAGCCCTCTGTTGCAGACAGTCAGATGTCAAAAAAGGCGGTGACAGCCGCCACCATTGGTACAGCGTTGGAGTGGTTCGATTTCACCCTGTACGGTGCTGTTTCCGCGACCGTGCTACCGAAACTGTTCTTTCCCGCAATGGAGCCGACTTCAGGGCTGCTCGCTTCCTTGGCGACCTTCGGCGTAGGTCTGGCAGCGCGGCCATTAGGGGCGATCACATGTGGTTACCTCGGTGACAAACTCGGGCGCCGCAACCTCATGCTCGCGACAGTGACGCTGATGGGCTTGGCTTCGGTGTTGATGGGGCTGCTGCCGACCTACGCACAGGTGGGCATCTGGGCGCCCATCATGTTGGTGATTTTGCGAATCCTTCAGGGTTTTGCTTTGGGTGGGGAGTCCACGGGCGCCCAGCTGATGGCGTTGGAGCATGCACGGCCAGACCGACGTGGACGTTATTCTGGGTTTCTGGGCCTTTGTTCACCAATGAGCCAAATCTTGGCAAACGGCGCGTTGTTAGGGCTGGCGGGATTCCTGAGCGCAGAACAATTTGAGTCTTTCGGTTGGCGCATTCCCTTCCTCTTGAGCTTCGTGCTCGTGGTGGTGGCGATCTTCATTCGGCTCAAGGTCAGCGAGACACCAGCCTTTGTCGCTTTGAAGCAGGACGAAACACCCCACGTTGGAAGCCCTTTGAAAGATGTGCTGAGGATCCATTCTCGTACCATCTTGCGGCTGATGTTCTTTTTCTGCTCACCCGCTGCTCTGTTTTACCTGATCGTGATTTTCACACTCAGCTACCTGGTCAAGCAACTCGGTATGCCGCAGTCCATGGGGTTCATGTCCCTGATGGTGGCTAACGTCTGCGCGATTTTTGGCGCGCTGGCTGGCGGGTACCTCAGTGACCGGTGGGGACGCAAGAAAGCGCTCGCCTTCGGCTCATGCATGACCCTCGGGATTCTGCTGGTGTACTTCCCAATGCTGAACACGCAGCAACCCGCCATGATCATGGCCGCCATGGGACTGTTCCTTGGATTCACCCAGTTCCAGAGCGGGATCCAACCCGTTGCATTCGCCGAAGCATTCCCAACCAACGTGCGCTACACCGGCTCGGCCCTGGCTTATACCGGCGCCAACCTGCTGATTGGCGGCCCGATGCCTATCCTCGCCGTGTGGCTGATGAGTCAGACCGGCAATTCGCCATGGTTGCTCGTCGCGATATGCGCTGCGATCAACCTGGTGTCGCTTGCGATGATCCTGATAGGGCCAGAAACCCGCGGAATCGATCTCAGCAAGTCCGAACCAGCAGAGAACGTAACCTTCAGCAACTCCCCTCAATACCTCAAGTGAAAGCGGAGCCATACCATGAGTCGCGCAGTTTTTGTCCTGAATGGCCCCAACCTGAACATGTTGGGTCGCCGCGAGCCGGAAATTTACGGCACAACGACCCTGCAGCAGGTTCAGCAAAGCTGTGAGCAGCTTGCAAACGAGCTGGATCTGGTTTGCGAGTTTCGTCAAACGAACAGCGAAGCGGTGATGGTTGACTGGATCCAGGAGGCATTCGACAAGAACGCCGCAGTGATCATCAATCCGGCTGGCCTTTCGTTTAATTCAATCCCGGTGCTCGATGCGCTGAAATTGATCAAGGCGCCACTGGTGGAAGTCCACATTTCGAACATTCATGCCCGCGATGAGCTCCATCGACACTCGATCATGTCCACCGTGGCTAATGGCGTGATTGCAGGATTGGGGGTGGAGGGATATCTGCTGGCGCTTAGAGCAGTGTGTACACGGCTATCCGAACGATGGCCAACAAGCCTTGCTGCCTCGGCCTCGCGCTGAAATCAAGCGTGTGACTGAAGCGCAAGACATCCATAGGAGCTCTTGAAATAACCGTTGTTAAATCAGAGCTCCTTTCGGTCATCAGCGGGACATCCAGCCTATCGTAGCCGCGAGGTCTTCGTCGCTACAGTCACTGCAGAGTCCACGTGGTGGCATGACACTCAATCCATTCACTACGTTTTTGAGCAGTACGTCTTGCCCTTGAGCCAGGCGTGGTTGCCATGCAGCGACATCACCTTTCTTAGGCGCGTTGGGGAGTTGACCGTTGTGGCACATGGCGCAGGTTTTCGCGAATACGGCCTCAGGCTCTTGGCCTGCCTGGGCAGAAGCAATCATGAAGGCTGTAGCGGCAATCAGCAGTGTTTTTCTCATGGATGATCTTCTTCTTGTTGTTCAAAAATTGTCTTTCCACTTGCGCATGGCAGCAAAGCATTCTTCGGCGTTTGTGATGGCCAGGCCCGCTTGGCGTTGGACAACCTCAACGATCTTCGCTTCCCGCACACGGAGGAACGGGTTAATTGCGCGTTCAACGCTAATGTAGGTAGGCAAAGTGCACTGCCCGCGATTGCGGATTTCGCTGACCTCAGCCAAGCGCTCGGCGATTTGCTGATTGCCTGGGTCGACAGCCAAAGCAAAGGGCAGGTTGGAGAGGGTGTACTCATGTGCGCAGTACACCCGCGTCTGCTCTGGGAGCACGGCAAGGCGTTCGAGCGACGTCAGCATCTGCAGCGGCGTACCCTCGAAGAGGCGCCCACAGCCGGCGCTGAACAGCGTGTCCCCGCTAAACAGCACATCCTCATCAACCAGGTGGTAGGCCAGGTGCCCGCAAGTATGGCCAGGCACCCCGATCACGCGAATGGTTCGCCCCAGTACCTGGATTGAATCACCGTCCTTCAGTGGCCGATCCCTGGCAGGGATCGGCTCGTTTGCAGGGCCATGCACGCGGAGATCGAACGCAGACTTCAGTTTCTCGACACCGCCCACATGGTCGCTATGATGGTGAGTGATCAGCACATCGGTGAGCGCCCAGCCGGGATGCTCAGCCAACCAGGCTTGAACTGGCCCGGCATCACCTGGATCTACAACCGCACAGGCCTGGTTTGAGTGATCGAGCAGAAGCCAGATGTAGTTGTCGGTAAACGCCGTGATTGCGCAAATCTCCAGGCGGTTGTCGGCGATGGTAGTCATGCCGCATGCGTCCTCAGAGCATCGGCAATGTACTCCGCCTGACGAATCGCCAGGCTGACGATCGTCAGGGTAGGGTTCTCGGCTGCGCTGGTGGTGAACTGACTGCCATCTGAAATGAACAGATTTGGAACTTCATGGCTTTGCCCGTATTTGTTGCAAACACCATCGGCTTCCTTGTGGCTCATACGACAAGTGCCCATGTTATGAGTCGAGGGGTAGGGTGGTACGCGGTGGGTCTTCAGTGCACCGACGGCCTCATAGACCGCGCTACCTTGCTGATAGGCGTGCTCGCGCATTGCAATATCGTTGGGGTGGTCGTCGTAGTGCACGTTGGCCACAGGAATGCCAAAGCGGTCTTTGACGTTATCGCTCAGGGTAATGCGATTGGATTCCCGGGGCATGTCCTCACCGACCAGCCACATGCCAGCCAGATGCGTGTAGTTGTCCATGACGCGGGTGAAGTCGCGTCCCCAGGCGCCGGGGTTGAAGAACGCAGCCATGAAGGAAGGGCCAAGCGAGATGGTTTCCATTTCGTAGCCTCCGACAAAGCCCCTGTCGGGATTGAAGTGCACCTCGTCACCGATCAGGCCGGCCATGATGGTGCCGCGATAGAAATGCACAGGGTCCTTGAACTCTGCGAACACAGATCCGGTGGTATGGCGCATGTAGTGTTTACCGACCATCCCGGAGCCGTTGCCAATACCATGAGGGAACAATGTGCTGGTCGAATTAAGCAGTAGGCGAGGGGTTTCAATGGCATTGCCTGCGACCGCAACAAGTCGCGCTTTTTGGCGTTGCAGACGCCCTTGCGCATCTGCGTAGACCACACCGGTGGCTCGCCCTTTTGCATCGTGCTCGATCTTTACTGCGTGCGCCTGCGTACGGAGCTCGAGCTTGCCTGTGGCCTCCGCTGCCGGGATCTCGGTGTACAGCGTTGACCACTTTGCCCCCATCTTGCAGCCCTGGAAGCAAAAGCCAAGTTGCATGCACTGAGCGCGTCCTGCGCGGGCACGGCTGTTGATCGCCATGTGGCCGGTACTGCACTTTTTGTAGCCAAGCTTGCGAGCACCGTTGTACATCACCTGAAAATTGTTGTTCCCCGGTAGCCCAGGAATGTCGTTGGTGCGCGTCACGCCCATCTTGTCTTCGGCCCTTGCATAGAAGGGCTCCAGTTCAGCGAGCGTCAATGGCCAGTCGAGCAGGTTCGCATCCTTGATGTCGCCATAGGTCTGCCGCGCTCGGAATTCATGCTCCTGGAATCGAAGGCTGGCACCTGCCCAGTGAGTGGTAGTTCCACCCACCGTTTTGCAGATCCAGGCGGGGAGGTTCGGGAAGTCCTTGGCGATCTGCCAAGAGCCCGAGGTAGTACGGGTATCGCCCCAGGACAATTGCTCGAACGAGGGCCATTCGTCATTGATGAAAGTGGCAGAGGACTGGCGCTGGCCAGCCTCCAGGAGGACGACTGGAATACCCTTCTGGCACAGTTCATTGGCCAGTGTTCCACCACCCGCACCAGAGCCGATGATCACCACTACCGAGTCATCGTCGAAATTGAATGTGGTCATGTACGCATCCTCAGGAAAAGGCGGATGGGCTGGCTTCGGTAGGGGCGGCAGGTAGCCACTTCAAGTCGTTGAAGCCGCGCATCAGGTA
Organism: Pseudomonas sp. PvP089; assembly: GCF_017875165.1. Classification (NCBI taxonomy): domain Bacteria; kingdom Pseudomonadati; phylum Pseudomonadota; class Gammaproteobacteria; order Pseudomonadales; family Pseudomonadaceae; genus Pseudomonas; species Pseudomonas sp. PvP089. Next base: position 3,429,560 of record NZ_JAGGME010000001.1, on the reverse strand, counting down.
ACCGCCTTTGGGGAAAGAGGCACCTTCGTAGCCGAAGTGCTGGTAGGCGAGTTCGTTGCTGTACAGGGCATTGACCGAGACTGACCTGACCAAAGTGAAAAACGGGGTGGTCTGGATGGACTCGAGCACGGCCAATTGGCGCGGCTCATCCAGATTCAGCCAGGCGCCATCAGCTGACTTGTCCAGCTCGTTCAGACCTTGTTCAAGCAGGGGAAGAATGGATGGGTCTGTCACGGCGCGGTCGTCCAAGGCTTTGATCGCAAAGGCGTACACAGCGTCTTCCATCTGATCGTGAGGGTAGATCCGGCGCACTATAACCATCAGTCGTGCGGCTTGATCGTTGTTCAGCATTTTCATCTCAAGCGCCCAGGTTGTACTGGGGGCGAGCAGGGCGATGGGGCCGGAGGTGAAAAGCAACGTGCCCAAGAGAATTCCGCCGCTGCCTTTCAGAAAGCTACGGCGGCTGGCTTGTATATCCTGCATGCTGTTCTCCTTGTTGTTTTTATTAGGAGCCTGACATCACGGGTGCTGCTTTGTTGGGGATTGGCGTTTGCCGCGCAATATTGATAGACGACGCCCAGGCGTCTGATGCGTGTGGCTGCGTTACTGATAGTGGCCGGCGCGCTGCAACACCTCGATCTTGTAGCCATCCGGGTCCTGGATGAAGAAGAAGCGAGCGAGCAGCGCTTCACCACGCTTGAATTCCTTGATGGCGGCAGGAGAGAGCCCCATTTCGCTCAAGCGAGCGTGATGGTGATCGAGATCTTCTACTGCGAAGGCGACATGGCCATACCCACTGCCGTGGGTGTAGCCGTCTTGGCCCTTGTTCCAGGTCAGTTCGATTTCGGCGCCGCTTTGCCGGTCGCGTAGGTAGACGAGCGAGAAGTCGTCGAACTCAAGGCGGTGGGATTCCTGCAGGTCGAATGCTTGTCCGTAGAAACGCATGGAGGCATCCAGGTCACCTACACGGATCATGGTGTGAAGGAATTTCGGCATGATCAGGCTTTCCTGTGGTGTTGTTATGCACTCAGGATGGCAGTATGAGAAATTGATGGGTAATAAGTGGCTATTACGTGCGCCCCAAAAGCACAATGGACATGTGTAATAGCGGTGTATTACCCATATGCTGCTTTGGGGCGGTACCTTCAGGCGTGGGCGTATGCCCTCGACGTGACTTAGCCAGGTAAAGCCAGCGGAGGCACCATGTGTGAGCTGTATGTGAAGGCAGACCCGATCCTTTATGAATCGCGCTCGCGCTCCTTGCGCATCCGGGGCGTGGTCACCACCCTGCGTCTGGAAAACCAGTTCTGGGACATCCTGACCGAGATTGCTGCAGCGGACAGTGTCAGCACCAATCAGCTCATCGCCAAGCTGTACGAGGAGGTCATGGACTACCGCGGAGAAGTGGTGAATTTTGCCTCGTTCCTGAGGGTAAGCTGCACCCGCTACCTCAGCCAAAGGCAGGTGACCAATAGGGTGGTGCCACTGTCAATCGCAGCGGGGTAAGCCTGTTGCCCTGTGGAGCTGTGCTGCCATGTTTCCATCGCCGGTAACCGAATGGCCACAGCACATAAACTGATATTGAAATCGGTAGGCTGATCTACCTATCCGCAACGGCGTCTTCGGGCGCCGTTTTCTTCGCCCTCATTCTTGGTTCCTCAATTCAGGCCTAGCAGCCTGTTGAAATTCGCCTACGGCCTGTCTGACTTTGCCGTGTAAGGTTTACGATATCGGCTCCAATCTGCCGGGAACCCCGATTTCCATGCGTGGCGCCGATATCACTCAGGAATCCTTGTTCACTGTCGCCAAGCTCGATGACTTCGTGCCAGCGACTCACCCCCTGCGCGCCATCCGCAAGCTGGCAGACACCGCTCTGCAGCGGATGAGCGCCCTGTTCGACACCTTGTATGCCGACACCGGCCGCGCCTCGATCGCCCCCGAGAAGCTGATGCGGGCGCAGTTGCTGCAGTTGTTCTACTCGCTGCGCAGCGAGCGGATGCTGATGGAACAGCTGGGCTACAACCTGCTGTTCCGCTGGTTCGTCGGCCTGGCCATTGATGATCCGGTGTGGGATCACTCGGTCTTCTCGAAGAATCGTGACCGCCTCAATGCCCAGGCCGTGGCCACCGAATTTCTGAACGAGGTGGTACGCCTGGCGGAGAAGCAGGGGCTGATCTCGGATGAGCACTTCTCGGTCGACGGCACATTGCTGCAAGCCTGGGCCTCTCAGAAGAGTTTCCGTCCCAAGGACGATACGCCAGACGACCCGGGCCCCGGCCCGCGCAATGCCCAGCCAGACTTCAAGGGGCACAAGCGCAGCAACGACACCCACGCCTCGACCAGCGATCCGGATGCCCGGCTGTACCGCAAGAGCCACAACACCGGCGCGCAGCTGAGTTACATGGGGCATGTACTGATGGAACACCGCAGTGGCCTGGTGCGCAATGCTCATGTGACTCTGGCCGGTGGCCATGGCGAACGCGAAGCCGCGCTGGCGATGCTGAGCAAGCTGGGTGGTCGCCGTCGACGCACCTTGGCCGCGGACAAGGCTTACGACACGGCAGACTTCGTGGCCGCCTGTCGTGCCCTCGGCGTGACACCCCATGTTGCGCAGAACACCAATGGTCGGCGCAGCGCCATCGATGGCCGTACCACGCGCCACGCCGGCTATGGTCTGAGCCTGAAGATTCGCGCCTGGATCGAAACCCACTTCGGCTGGCTCAAGGCGGCGGCCGGGCTGCGCCAGGTGAAGCAACGCGGACTTGAGCGTGTCGACGCGCTGTTCCAGCTGGCCATGGCGGCAAGCAACCTGGTGCGCCTGCCGAAGCTGCTGGCTACAGGCTCAATGGCATGAGCGCGTTGACGGGGAAAGTGCGCCTGGAGCACGCCAAATCGGGCTATTTCCATCGATTGGCGCCCTAAACGGGAAGTAAACGAGCGCGACCGCTGCTGCCAGAAGCAGTGGATGTAATCATCGCGGCGAATTTCAACAGGCTGCTAGCTCATAGGATCCATCCTTTCTGGTTGCATTTGCAACTAGCTTGGATTATCCCTATTGCACACCGCATGAGGAGTTTCATGGATGGACAACCTTCGCTTACAGCGTACCCCTGACACCATATCGGCCGCACAGGCCTGCATTCGCCACATCGAACGAGGCTACAAAGAAAGGGAAGGGGCGCCGGGCTCACCCCTGGGAACTGCTGTCGATATTCTCAAGCGACTTGAGACCGGCTCCAGCACCCGCGGGCAGTTTGGTTTGATCAATGATCGGATAAGCGAGCAGTTGAGCACCACGGCGATCAGCGCCTGGCCCCTTTGGTTTAGCGAGCAGTCACGTGCCGCCGAGCGCCCGCTGTTTTACATGACTCAGTCACCGACATCCGCCCAAATGTCGATGCTAACCGCCCAGGTTGCTGAGCGAGGCATCATCCTCAACGACATCGAGTCTTCGCAGTCCCGTTGGGCGAAAGGAGCGCATCCCTGGTTACCCTTGTGGTTGGCATCCAATCGCCGATGCATACCTTTCGACCCCGCGTGTGGAGATGAAGTCAAAGCTATTTGTATTGGGGCGTTGCAAGCGTTGTACGTGGAGGGAGCTCCTGGTTTTTGCTACATGACTTTGCATGACGAACCAGGGGAAGGGCGGGTATGTGATCGCTCGCAGGCTTACCTGGGAATGTATCGTTTGTCTGAGGGTGTCGACGAAGAAGTATCTGTTCGGCTGCTAGGTGCTGGGTCGATGCTTAGCGAGGTATGTGCAGCCGCCGAGCTGCTGCGAGCGGAGTGGGGGATCAAAGCCGAGGTATGGAGTTGCCCGAGCTATACCAGACTTGCCCGGGACGCAGAAAGGCGAGCTCGTCTTCAACGGTTGCGTAGAGAAGAGAACCTGCCCAACTGCCATCTTCAACTCTGTCTTGGCACGGCAGACACGCCTGTCATCGCGGTGACGGGGTACGATGAATTCGTGGCTGCGCAACTTGCTGCACATGTCACTGCGCCGTTCACGGCTTTGGGTGCGGATAGCCTGGAGCCTAGCCAACGCCTCAATCGTCATTGGGTAGTGTTGACCGCACTGCGCGCCTTGGTTCGCCGGGGCGTAGCCGACAGTTCTTGGGTAAGCGGGGCAGTCAGGCGTTACCGACTGGACTAATTAGCACGCCTGTTAGTGCGGGCGTTACGGCTCGCACTTTCCAGGGCTAGCGCAAACGACCTCTGTTGCTCATCACTGAACTCCGCCAGAAAAAGCTCCTCGACGGACTGTTTGTAAACCGTCCACATCCGCTTGCGAAGATCGCGACCGCTGTCGGTGATGCGAGCGATCGCACCTCGGCCGTCATCTGCCGCTTTTTTCCGCACTACCAGTCCATCCTTTTCCAGGCGATCAACCAGGCGGGTAAGGTTGTAACGCTCGATGGCCATCACGTCGGCCAGTTCATGCATGCGACGGGCACCATCCTCCCCACTTTCGATTCCCCACAGCGCGTCGTACCAGGCATAGGGCGGCAGGTTCTCTTCAGCCAGGCGACGTTCGATTTCCCGGATGAGGCAGCGATGCGCACGAATGAAGTTGTACCAGAGGTCTGGCGTGGGGGTGGTCATGACGTCTCCAGAACGAGGTTGTTATTGCAGTTGCAATCATAGCTCGATTGACGATAGATTCAATTGCAAATGCAACAAGGTGCTGGTTGAACAACGACCAGCCGAGCCACACAAGGAGAGTTATCGATGGCGCACAGCTACCCGCTTCGCGATGAAGATCCACAAGAGACCCGCGAATGGATTGACTCGATTGCTTCGGTCGTTGAAGTGGAGGGGCGGCCCCGGGCGCACTTCCTGATCGACCAGCTTCTCGACTTTGACGTTTCTGTACACGGAGATTTCCATGGTCGAGTGACCACGCCTTACGTGAATAGCATTGCACCGGAGCGCGAGTTGCCCTACCCGGGAGATCTCGACATTGAGAAGCGCCTCAATGCCTATATCCGCTGGAACGCACTCACCATGGTGCTCCGCGCAGGCAAGCATTCAGGCGTGGGTGGGCACATCGCGACCTATGCCTCGGCGGCGGTACTCTACGACGTTGGCTTTGACCATTTCTTCCGAGGGCGTACCGAGCGCTTCGCGGGCGATATGGTGTACATCCAGGGGCATTCGGCGCCCGGCATTTATGGCCGTGCTTACACCGAGGGCCGGCTGACCGAAGAACAGCTGGACAACTTCCGTCGTGAAACTGATCGTGACGGCGTCTCTTCTTACCCTCATCCGCGCCTGATGCCAGAGTTCTGGCAGTTCCCCACGGTCTCTATGGGCCTGGGGCCCATTACGGCCGCCTATCAGGCGCGCTTTATGCGATACCTTGAAAACCGTGGACTGAAGGAACATCAGGGCCGTAAAGTCTGGGCGTTCCTGGGCGATGGCGAGATGGATCAACCCGAATCGCTGGCGGCGATCTCCCTGGCCGGGCGGGAGAAGCTCGACAACATTATCTTCGTGGTCAACTGCAACCTGCAGCGTCTGGATGGGCCTGTTCGCGGTAACGGAAAGGTGATCCAGGAGTTTGAGAGCCTTTATCGCGCCGCTGGATGGAACGTCATCAAGGTGATCTGGGGAAGTGGCTGGGACGCCTTGCTGGCCAAGGACAAGACCGGGCTGCTTCGTCAGCGCATGATGGAGTGCGTCGACGGTGAGTATCAGACCTACAAGTCCCAGAACGGTGCTTATGTGCGTGAGCACTTTTTCGGCAAGTACCCGGAGCTGCTGGACCTGGTCAGCGACATCAGCGACGAGCAGATCTGGAAGCTTGCACGTGGTGGCCATGATCCAGTCAAGGTCTATAACGCTTACGCAGCAGCAACCCGCCAAAAGGGTCGTCCCACTGTCATCCTGGCCAAAACGGTCAAAGGCTTCGGGATGGGTGAAGCGGGTGAAGGGCAGAACATCAATCATCAACTCAAGAAGATGGGCGCAGAGGCAGTGAAAGCCTTCAGTGATCGCTTCGGCCTGGCGTTGAGTGACGATCAGCTCGGCGAGTTGCCCTACTTGCGGCCCGACGAAGCAAGTGCGGAAGCGCGGTATCTGAAAGGGCGCCGCGAAAGTTTGGGTGGTTATGTTCCGGCTCGTTATGCACAGGTTGAGTCGTTGCAGATTCCGCCGCTGTCCGCATTAGAAGGACAGCTCAAAGGCACCGGCGACCGTTCCATTTCAACGACCATGGCGTTCGTGCGGATCCTCAGCACGCTGCTGAAAGATCCGAACATCGGCAAGCTAGTCGTCCCCATCGTGCCCGACGAATCACGCACCTTCGGTATGGAGAGTCTGTTCCGGCAGATTGGTATCCACTCTCATGTCGGTCAGCTCTACATACCTCAGGATGCCGGCACGTTGTCCTACTACAAGGAGAGTGCGGACGGGCAGATCATGCAGGAGGGCTTGAACGAATCCGGTGCCACTTCATCCTGGATAGCGGCTAGTACCTCGTACGCCAACCACGGTGTGATGACCCTACCGTTCTATATCTTCTACTCGATGTTCGGCTTCCAGCGCGTGGGCGACTTGCTGTGGGCGGCCGGCGATGCCCGTGCACGAGGTTTCTTGCTTGGTGCAACTTCAGGGCGCACCACGCTGATGGGCGAGGGCCTTCAACACGACGATGGCCACAGCCATGTGATGTCGGCTACTGTGCCGTGCTGTATTTCCTACGACCCGACATACGCCTACGAGCTGGCTGTGATCGTGCATGACGGCATGCGCCGCATGTATGTCGAGCAAGAAGACATCTATTACTACATCACCGTACTCAACGAGAACTACCCTCATCCCGACATGCCGGAAGGTGTGGAGGAGGGGATTCTCAAAGGGCTGTATCGACTGCCACTTGAGCGAGAGGTCAAGAAAGATCTGCATGTCCAGCTCATGGGCAGCGGTGCTCTCTTGCCGGAGGTCATCGCCGCTGCGCAGATCCTGGAGCGTGATTATGGCGTGAGCAGCGAAGTCTGGAGTGCCACCAGCCTGACCGAAGTGCGTCGTGAGGCACAGCAGGTTGAGCGTTGGAATCTTCTGCACCCCATGGAAGATCCGAAAGTTCCTTACCTGACCCAATTGCTGGACGGTCACGCTGGGCCGGTAGTGGTCTCCACCGACTATATGAAAATCCACGCCGACCAAATCCGCCCCTGGGTCGGAAATCGCCGCTTCGTCGCACTGGGCACCGATGGCTTCGGACAATCAGATACCCGCGAGGCGCTGCGTCGACATTTTGAAGTTGATCGGCAGTTCGTCGTGTTGGCTGCATTGAAGGCCCTGGCCGACGACGGTGTGCTTGGTCGTGATGTCGTGGCTAAAGCGCTAGCTGAGATGCAGATTGATGGTGAGAAGGTAGATCCAATCAGCGTCTGATCCGAGCGGACAAGGAGGTGATTGGCATCAGCTCCTTGTCTAGTTTTTTAACGAAGATGTGATAGCGAATTGAGTGGAAAGCCCCAAACCCCCGTATTTCCTAGGCAAAACCGAAACGGTTAAATAGCCTGGGCTAATCTTACAGCCGCTTCTCCATTATGATGGTGCGCTCCGCCACATGAACCGCGTCGCGGATTTTCTGATAACCCAACGCGGTATAAAACTTTTCAGCTGTAATCGACGATGGCACACGTACAGCTTCAATTCCGGCGCTGGCAGCAGTTGTATGAATTACATCCATCAAGTGCCGCCCGATACCGCCTTTCTGGTGAGCTGGGTCAACAAAAACACTTCTGACGACATCACCGTCGAGACCGGCAGTGCCAATAATGTTTTCGCCCAATAAGGCAACGAAGACCCTACGCTTCGTAAGCTGCGTGGTGATGGCTTCAGGAGAAAAGCTCTGCTCAACCTGACCGATCACGTCAGGTGGATAGTCCTTTGAATTTGACTCACGCAGGGCGGCTATAACTACGCGGCTTATTGCTGCGGCATCTCTGCTCGTAGCGGGACGAACGTGGCATTTCATGCTGAGACCTCAATCCTGAAATGGATTACAGCTTAGCGCATCGCAATGTGCCTTTCCCGGACGCTTACTGATAAAGGCTTGCTGCACCGTCAGTGGAGCAATAAGGCACACGCATCAATGAGGTATGAGTGATTTAACATAATATGCATTATCCGAACATTCGTATTTCGTCACTGCGCCGTGAGTGCCCAGATGTTGAGCTGCACAAATCCCTGATTCATCGAAACCGGTCCTTCCGTTGATCCAGGTTAAGGTTGGTTCAAGTCGCCTTGGTTAAAATGCGGGCTCCGCACCCTCACGGGGAATCTGGCATGACCATCATCGTAACCGGTGCTGCAGGATTCATCGGCAGCAATCTCGTTCAAGCGCTCAACCAGCGCAACGAAACCGACATCATCGCCGTCGACGACCTGACCGATGGCGACAAATTCCGTAACCTGGCCGACAGTGAAATTGCCGATTACCTGGACAAAGACGATTTTCTCGATCGCTTTGCTCGCGGTGAGTTTGGCAAGGTGCGTGCTGTGCTGCACCAAGGCGCGTGTTCAAGCACCGTCGAGGCTGATGGTCGTTTCATGATGGACAACAACTACCGGTTCAGCCGTGAGTTGCTGGCGTCTGCTCAGCAGCAACAGGTCCCGCTTTTATATGCATCATCGGCAGCGGTCTATGGCGCCGGGCAGGATTTTCGCGAACAACGTGAGTGTGAGCGCCCGCTAAACGTCTATGGCTATTCCAAGTACCTGTTCGATCAACAGGTACGCCGGCATTTGATGACAGCGCGCAGCCAGGTCGTCGGGTTGCGTTATTTCAACGTGTATGGCCCACATGAACAGCACAAAGGTGCGATGGCGTCAGTCGCCCTGCATTGCTTCAATCAGTATCAGTCCCATGGAAAAGTCAGCCTGTTCGGCAGTTATGGGGACTATCCCAGCGGTGGCCATCTGCGTGATTTCGTTGCGGTGGATGATGTGGTCAAGGTCAACATGTTCTTCCTTGATCACCCACAGTTGAGCGGTATCTTCAATGTCGGTAGCGGGCGCGCCCAGTCGTTTAATGACGTCGCCCTGACGGTGATCAATCGGCTGCGCGGGTACCAGCATCAACCCCCATTGTCCTTGGAGATCGCCTTGCTGGAAGGCATTCTGGAATACGGCGAATTCCCTGAGCATTTGCGTGGCAAGTACCAGTGTTACACCTGTGCCGATCTGGAACGCTTGCGCGCTGCAGGCTACGAGGCGGCGACATTGACCGTCGAACAAGGTGTGGGCCTTTACTGTGACAGGTTGCAAGGCACTCAGGCCCCGGCACTTGACCTAGCCAGGCAGGCGACGGCTGCTTGATGCGCCTTTTTATTCACCTCGCCACCTGCCTCTTTGGTTGCTTCTGAATATAACTACGCTAAATGTTCATTTAGTTTAGTTATATTCAGACCGTGCTGAACATGGCCTGCAAGATCACCATCGGTGGGTATAACTCGCTGTGATTACGGCACCGGGCGCTGGCAAGTGGCTGGTGTTGTTGCTGTTCCGCATCAGCTGGCTATAGAGCGGATAATAGTACCGATTGAACAGGTTCTGTACGCCTACGCTGATCTGATCCCCTTCACTCAGTTGGTACTGGCTGATGACGTCCACCGTGGTGTAACCCTCCACCCTGCGTCTGCCAAAACTCTCTACGCCATTGAGGCGGTAGTCCTCTGCGCCAAAGTAAGTCGCCTGCACGCGGTGGGTCCAGTCTTCGTCAGGTTTGTATTGAAGATAAGCCGTCAGCTTCAGCGGTGGAATACGGTAGCCCGTCATGTCTTGCCAATCGCCTCCGTCCGGTTGCTCGCGCCCTTTCATCCAGGTGAAGCTCCCCCCTGCCCCCCAATGCTCGTGGCGGGTCAGCCAGTCGGCACTGCCCTCAACACCGTAGATCCGTTCCTGGGTGCGCGTGAGGATCAGGCCATTGTTGAAGCTTTGCACATCCCCCAATTTGGAAGTGGTATAGAAAATGGCCAGCGATGCCAGGGTCTGCTCGCCCAGGTCGCCGCGCCAGCCGAGTTCGTAGTTGTTGGTCTTGACCGGTTCCAGATTGGAAGATCCGACCTCGAAGTCCCGCCGCGCATTACGCAATTGCACGCCAATGTCGGGCAGTTGGAAGCCTTGGCTGAAGGCGGCATATATCGCCTGTCCGCTGACCGGCGAGTAAGTCAGGCTGATATTGGAAAGCAGCGCATCGTAATGCACCTTGCCGCCTTCCACCGTGGCTGGGCTCGCTGCAGTCGATTCGGACAGCGGCACGAAGTCCCCGTATTTAGCAGTGGCATATTCATAACGCACGCCGCCCTCCATTGACCACTGCTCGGTGAAGCGGTGCTGCAACTGTGCAAATGCGCCTACGCTGCGGGACGTCAGGTCTGGCATGTACGTCAACTTGCCGATCTTGTTGAACACCGCCCCACCGCTCGCATCGAATTCCTGCGGGTCGAAGATATCGATGGGCATGTCGCTGCGCTCCTGGTTGAAGTCGCCACCCCATAACACCTCGATATCCGAGCCGCCTAACGGGGTTCGCAGCGTGATGCGGCTACCAAAGACTTCACTGTTTTGCATGACTTGATCGACATTGCGCCCGCGGGTGGCCACGCCTCGCGCATCGAATGGTGTGAAGCGGGTGAAATAGTCGCGATAGTAAAACTGGGTGTCGAGTGTGCCTCCGAGCACCTCTGTGTGGGCATACTGAAGGTTCACTAATGTGTTCTTGATCTGGTTTTGCTCGTCGAGTGACAACCCGGACAACGGTTGCGCAGGGACTGAACCCGGCGGCAACCGGCTGACCGAGGGGTCGGCGGTATAGTCACTGTCCTGCTCGGCGGTGTAGTGGCTAAGCGAAAGCTGAACGCGCTGTTGCTCATCAATGCGCCAGCCGAATTTGCCGCCAATGTTGTAAGTGTTGGAATCAAACAGGTCGCCTTGGCTCGGCTCGGGCGCAATACGATGCCCTTTGGCGTCGTAAGAGGCGCCGATATGGCGTGCACCGAAATCAAGCGCGTAATCCAAGGCCCCTTGTGAGCCGGCAACATGGTGCTGTAACTGCCCTCCCAGGCCATCGCTGTCCATCTGGCTCAAGGGCGACACGCCGGTCAACGTAGTTTCGGCCATTGCTTCACCGCCGGCTGGCCGCGTGGTGATAGAGATGATCCCGCCCGTTGCACCGGCGCCGTAGATAGCACTGCTGCCGCGAATCACCTCGATGCGCTCGATCAATGCCGGGTCGATGTTGGCCAGGTTACGCGAGGAGTCACGGTTGGTGTTCAGGGGCACGCCATCGACCAGGACCAGCATCGTACGTCCACGCAGGGTTTGCCCATAATCGGTGATGGTTCGGCTTGAATCGGCCATCCCCGGGATGCTCTTGGCCAGTAACGTCGCCAAACCATCAGAGCCTTGGCGCAGTTGCTTCAGTTGCTCTCGCTCGATGACATTTACCTGGCGAGCCTGCGCTACCACGTTGCTGGAAAGCCGAGAGGACGTGATCTCCACGTTGGCCAGCTCCACCGTACTGCTGGTTGAAGCCAGCCCCCTGCCCATCATGGCATCGTTTGGCGGCACAACAATGAAGGTACGCTCGTCACGCGCCTTGCCGACCAGCCCGCTGTGCTCAAGCACATGCTCCAGCGCCTGCTCCAGTGTGTAACGCCCTTGCAGCGCCGGCGCCTGCTTCCCCGCAGTCAGTTCACTGGAAAACAGCACCTGGGCGCCCGCCTGGCGAGCCACGGCATTCAATGAGCGCTCCAGTGTTGATGCGGGAACATTGAATTCAACCACCACCAACGCTTGTGCGTGCGACCATTGGCTGGCCATCAGGGTGCTGGTCAAGACCGATACGTGCCAAGGTGCACGCAGGAAGAGCTGACTCACTTTTATTCTCCAAGAGATGGGTACAAAGTGATAGCCGCCTCCCAGCGGTCGCAACCCTACCTCGTTGGCGAATTATTTTTTGCCCCTTTGGGGTGAATGCGCAGGTTTGCGCCTTCCCTGGTGACCTTTACCGGAAGAATTTCAGGCAGCAGCGCCAGCAAGGTTTCGGCTTGGTCGCTGTTGAAAACACCTGAAACCGGCAAGCGCCCTACTTCAGGCCCCACCAGCTCGACCGGCTGGGCGTAGTAACGTTGCAGTGCGGCAACGACCTCAACCAGTGGTGTGCCTTCGAACACCCATCGGCTTTGCTGCCATGCAATCGCGTCTTCGACACTGCTCTTGACCACGTCAGCGGGGATGCCGTTGTGGACGAGCAACTGCTGCCCGGCCAGCAGCTGCGAGGTACGGTCCAAGGCGCGCCCTTTGACTTCCACCTGGCCTTGGGCAACAGTCACCCGGACATCATCCGAGTATCTATTGACGTTGAATCGGGTGCCGACCACACGTATAGCGGCAGTGCCTGCATCGACCAGAAACGGCCGATACAGCATGGGCGAAACGGCGAACAGTGCCTGGCCCCGTACCAACTCAATGTTCCGACTACGCAAATGCCAGCTCACGCGCACCTCGCTGCCACCGTCCAGCTTGATCTGGCTGCCATCGGCCAACTGCACCGACTGGCGTTGCCCCACCTGGGTGACATAGTGCTCGTTGCGGTACGCAGGGTTCTGCCACACAGCACCTGCCACCAGGGCCAACACCAGCAACGAGACTGCCTTGGTGCTTTTGCGAGGTTTTCTGGCAGGTGGCGGGCTGGGTAGAGGGAAACGCAGCTTCAAGTCCTCGCGACACGTGGCCAGCGCATCATCGACTGCGGCATCGTCTTTATCGCGTAGACGGCTCACGGTGCCCCCTCGCTTTGCAGATATTCACGGCAAGCGATCATACCAAGGCGCAAATGCTTTTCTACCGTTTTCAGGGAAATGCCCAGGCGCTCTGCGACCTCGGCCTGCGGTATCTGGTGCAACTTGTGCATGATGAATACTGCCTGGCAGCGAGGAGGCAATCGGGAAATGGCGGCAACCAGCTTGTCCAGTGTCTTCGCGGCATCGACCTGGCGCTCCTGTGGTGCTGCACTGCAGGCTACTTCAGGGAGCTCGGCCAGTGTGATGATCACGTTGCCCCGCCGGCGCTCGCGACGACAATGCGAAACCGCATTGTCATGGGCGATCTTGCGTAACAGCGCCAAGGGCTGCCGCACCCCTTCTCGCTCGTCATCCTCCAGCAACTGCACGCAAAGGTCATGAACGACTTCACGCGCGAAGACCCGTTCACCGAAGCGCCGGCGCACATGGTCGACCAAGTCGTCGTAATGACGGATCAGGGTGGCGAGCAATGATGGCTTTGGAGGATCTGCCTGCACGATAGCGTTGAACAGAGAGGAAATGAGATGCAAGTATAAATGGGAATGCATGTCATTTAAAAGCGAAAGACGCTCGCTCAGCTGAGCATCCGCACCGCACTCGCCGCCTCACACGCCATGCGCAAATCTTCCCCCGCAAGCAACTGCTGGTAATGCGCCTTCAACGCCTGCTCCCACCCCGCCACTTCTTCCAGTAGCTGCTCGGCCTGCTCCCGCGTCAAGGCAAAGTGAGCGTGGTGACTGAGCAGGTTTGCGCGGCTGATCTGGCGGCCTTCACGGCCAACAGCCATGGCCAAGGTCTGGGCCGGCCCTTCCTCGAGCATCGGCAGTACGTCGTACATCGGTGACAGACGCCACCCGCCGGCCACCCAGATCACCGCATGGTTGCGTGGATGGTCGTCAGAGTTCCCCACCAGGGCGTTGTAGCACATGCGCTTGAACAGCTCCTGCAGATCAGCGTCGGGCACACCCCGCCGGCGCATTTCATCGGCTACTGCGGCGTAGCGCCAATCCCGGTGGTGTGCGCCGTTCCATTCCGAGTTCAGCAGGGTCAATGCGCTGAGCATGGGAATGCGCCGGGCGCCCTGTGCAATCGGCGTGCGGTCGAAGCGCTCGATCAGCAAGGTTGAAGGGTTTTCGGCATGCAACGCGGTTTTTGCGACGTTCAAGCCTTGCCCTGCTGCAAAGGTCATGCAGGCATATTCGATCGAGGGCAGGTCGTAGTGATCGAAGCGCTCACGGGGCTTGGCCAGAATCAGCATACCGTTGTCCTGCAGCGTACGTTTTGGGCGCGCGCCGCCCAGGGCGGAACGCTGCTGGCGTACGTTGAGGGTTGCCACCGACTCGGCGTCGAGCTGGCCGTCGTACACCGCTTCGCACGCGGCGACGAATTTCGCCAGGCCTTTCAAGGTGGGTACCGCACCCTCGCCCAGGCCAGGTGCGGGCGTGGTTGCGCCGCCGGCCATCAGGTTCCCGACGCGGTCGTTGTTCGGTGACTTAAGCAAGAAATCGAGCGTGCCCAGTTCCTGGCCGTACGCCCGATGCAGCAGCCGCTCACCCCAGCCATCAGGCATGGCGTCATTGATGAAGCCGGGTATGCCGCGGTTCTTGGCGATCCCTGTATAGGGCTCGGCACGCAGGGGGTAATTGATCGGGTCGGGTACCCAGCCACCTCGCGCCACATGGTCAGGCGCATAGAGGAACTCACCGACCTTGCCTTTTAGGGTCAGCCGGCCAAGGGTGATGACCTCAGCTGTGTCGGGGTGCTCCATATAGATGTAGGCACGGGACATCAGAATTCCTCAGGCTTGGGTTTTGCCAGCCGCACGCGGCGGGATGCGAGGCGCTGGTGGGCATCGTCGTCATCACTGAAACGGGTGATCTGGGAGGTTTTTTCAATGCCTTCCAGCGAGGCGAAGACCGTGTCGCTGATACCCAGGCGCCATAACACCAGCATGAACGAACGCAGGTCCACGCGCGCGGAGCCGCCTTCGATCTTGCGAAGGTTATGCGCGGAGACGCCGATTGCTACCGTGAGGTCTGTTTGGCGTAAACCGAGCGACAAACGCTTTGCCTTGACCAGAAGCCCTATTTTATTAAGGGTATCGGCGCAGGCGACGGGAAAAAAGTCATCCATAAAGTCAACCAGCACTAATATTAAGTTGTATAAGGTAAACCATAGCACGCTTTAAAGGTTTTCACGATAAAGATAACACGCACCACCATAAGCCTTAAGTGTCATAAAGATCGTTATGGTTAACCTTATATTTGGGTATTTACGGCCTGGTTACCCGTGTACGCGATGCTGGGCAGGCCAGAAACCCGACTATGCTGGAAGCAGCCCAACCTCGGGTCGCAGGGGAGCGAAGCATGAGGATCATGCGTGGATGCAGGCAAGCGTGTTGGCTGGCTCTGGCGCTACAGATGCTGTGCTCAACCCTCCTACATGCAGAGGGCCTGGAGCCTTCAGCGACGCCAGCCGGTGCTGCAACGCCTGAACCTGCAGCGCTGCAAATCATCAACCGCACGGTATTTGTCTTTCGTGCCACCTTGCTGGGTGAAACACCACAGGTTCGAGCCCTTCGGGCCAAGTCGGCCATTGAAGAGGCGTTGCAGGATGAAGATGACCAGGGCATTAGAATCGACTCTATCCTGAACAGTTACCTGGTACTGCTGGGCGATCGCCGCGCGTTCATCGTCACACCGCAGGACGCCGCCGCCAACGATATCACCGCGCGCGAAGCCGCCGAGCTGGCCGCAGAGAACCTGCGCCTGGTGGTCGAGGAAACACGCCAGGCGCGCAGCGTGCGCTTTCTGCTCAATGCTGTCGGCTATTCGGCGGCGGCCACCTTGCTGTTCATGCTTCTGGCCAAGGGCGCGCGAGGTGTGCGGCGCAAGCTTTTGGGGCTGTTGCCCAGACTGATGGGCAAGCACTCCGAGCGTTTCAGGGTGGGTCAAACACCCCTGTTCGACCTGCAGAACCTCTACTACCTGGCCGATCGTTCGCTGTGGCTGGTGTACTGGCTGGTGCTGCTATTGCTCTGCTACCAATGGCTGGGCTTCGTACTGTCGCAGTTCCCCTATACCCGGGCGTGGGGTGAAAGCCTGAATGTCTACCTGATGGCGCTGCTCGGCTACCTGGTCAGCGGTATCCTTCACGCCATCCCTGGGCTTGCCGTTGCCCTGTCGATTTTCTTCATTGCCCGCGGTATCAGCGCGTTTTCCAAACGGGTGCTGCGGCGCATGGCACGGCCGGGCACGTTGAAGTGGCTTACCGAAGAAACCCTGCAGCCCACCATGCGGCTGACGTCATTGGCGATCTGGCTGTTCGCCCTGGTGATGGCCTACCCGTACCTGCCTGGCTCAGGTACCGATGCGTTCAAGGGCCTGTCGGTACTGCTCGGGCTGATGATCTCGCTCGGGGCCACCAGTGTCGTCGGCCAGGCTGCGGCCGGGCTGATTCTCACCTATACAAGGACGCTGCGCGCCGGTGAGTTCGTGCGCGTGGGCGACTACGAAGGCACGGTGACCGAGGTGGGCATATTCACCACCACCATCCGCACCGGCCTTGGCGAGGTGCTCACGCTGCCCAATTCCATGATCACGGGCACCGTGACGAAAAACTACTCACGCATCGTCGAGGGGCCAGGCTATGTGGTCGATACGGTGGTGACCATCGGCTACGACACGCCGTGGCGGCAGGTCGAAGCCATGTTGCTGGAGGCGGCCCGGCGTACCGATGGCGTACTGGCAAAACCCGAACCCCAGGTGTTCCAGACGGCGCTGTCGGATTTTTATCCGGAGTACCGCCTGGTGGCCCAGGCCATTCCGTCGCTGCCCAGGCCACGCGCCCTCCTCCTCAGCCTGCTGCACGCCAATATCCAGGACGTTTTCAACGAGTACGGCGTGCAGATCATGTCGCCCCACTACCTCGGCGACCCGCTGCAGGCCAAGTGGGTGCCAAGGGAGCAGTGGTACGCCGACCCTGCCAAGCCAGAACATCCGCAACCACCCAGCAAGCCTTGAAAGGGAATATCGCCGGCTTCAGCCCAAACCACCAAACCGCTTGTAGAAGCTCTCGTTGACATCCGGCAGCGGCCCATCCGCCGTCTCCAGCGCGGTCCCCAGCCACGCTTCGGCCTTGTCCCACACCAGCCGATAGAGGTTACGGCACAACTGGCGAGCAGCCCTGCCTTCCCAGTCCCCAGGCAGCAGCTCATCCGGCAACTGCGGGTCACGCAGCAGCAGCCGGCGGTACTCGTGGATCAACAAGGTCCGTGCCAGGAAGCAGTCCTGGGCATCGAGCTCTTTCTGCTCCTTGAGCGCCTGCCACAGCGGCCGGAACAAGCGGATGAATTCGCTGTAGTGCTCGCCCAGTTCCTGGATCCGCCAGCTCTCCCGCACCTGGGCGCGCATGGCCTTGGAGGCCAGTACTTGCTGGGTGTGGGTTTCGAAGACGATGCTGTCGTCAGTGGCGTCCAGCTCGCGCAAGGTGGTCGCCAGGTCGGCACGATCAGCGCGCGGGCAGCCGAGTACGTTCGGGGCGATGGCGCCGTAGCCTTGCCACTCCAGTTCTTCGCGCACGGCCTTGCGCTTGCTGGCCTCCAGCTGCGACAGCAACACCAGCGTCCAGGCGCCGTCCCAGGCGGGCAGGCTCGCACTGTAAACGCGCTTGAAGGCTTTTTCGAAACGGCGCCGGCCCGTGCCGGTGAGGCTGTAATAGCTGCGCCGGCCGACTTTTTCGGCGGTCAGCCAGCCTTCCTTGGTCAGGCGAAAGATCGACGTGCGGATCAACCGCTCGTTGATACCTATCGGCTCCAGCAGGTTGATCAGGCTACCCAGCCAGACGGTCCCGCCGTGAGGCTCGATGGCATCGCCGTACAGCGTGATGATCAGCGAGCTGGCGCGGATTGGCGTCTGCTCCTGAAAGCGGGTGATCAAATGGTTCAGTGGGGCAAGATTGCTCATGGGCGAACTGTGCGCGGATAAAGCACCGACTATACCTGTGCGGCGGGCCGCCTGGCCAATGCGGGTGGCTGCCAGGCTCATGCGCTTGCCTGGCCTTTGGGCCTGAAGCCGGTGTCTTCCATACGCGGGCGCCCCACTTCTGCCTCGGCCAGCGGCGGGCATTCGACCATGCTGGTCATGCAGCGCTGCGTCAGTTCCTGGTACTGCGCAGTGCCGGCCTGCTTCCAGGCCAGCTCCTGATCGGTCAACGGGCGCTTTACCAGCGCTGGCGAACCCATCACCAGGCTCTGAGCCGCACATTCGAAGCCGGCCTTGACGAAAGCGGTGGCCGCAACGATGCAGCCTGGCGCTACGTGGGCGCCATCCATGACCACTGCGTTCATGCCGATCAAGGCGTCTTCGCCCACGCGGCATCCGTGCAGCACGGCGCCATGGCCGATGTGCCCGTTGCGCTCTACTACGGTGTCACCACCCGGGAAGCCATGCATCACGCAGGTGTCCTGAAGGTTGGCGCCCTCCTCTAGCACGATGCGGCCGAAGTCGCCCCTGAGCGATGCCAAGGGGCCTATGTAGCAACGAGGGCCGACGATGACATCGCCGATCAGTACTGCACTGGGGTGCACGTAGGCGGTCGGGTGAACCACGGGCGTCAGGCCGTCCAGTCGATAGCAAGGCATGCGAACTCCAGAAATGATTTGAAATGGGACCCGATCTTGTATCACAAGGAAATTTCTCGTCAAACGCCATCGCTGTGTATCACTTTATATCTGCTTGGATCGGCAGGCGAAAACACTCGAAAACCATTTAAAAATCGACATTATACGGTTTAAAAGTCCTTAATCGTAACGATTGAAATAGTTAAAGACCTCATTGAAGGGATACGGCATTGCATTTTTAATGTTGATTTTGTGTATCGCATAATGCATATACTGGGCTCACCTGTTCGTGACCCAGCATCACGACCCTGCAAACAATTCCAAGAAATGCCGGCCCCACGATGTGCCGTGCGTGCAGCCAGAGGACCCCGACATGCCGCGATATCTCAATGTGCAGGCGCCGGAAAACGGCGTTCAGCTCATCACCTTGCAACGGCCAGAGGCTCTCAACGCCCTGTGTACCGAGCTACTGGCAGAGCTGGCCACTGCACTGGATACAGCCGCCCAGGATGATCAGACCGCTGCGGTGGTGGTCACTGGCAACCGCAAGGCATTCGCCGCAGGCGCCGACATCCGCGAAATGGCCGAGCGCGACCTGATCGGCATCCTCAACGATCCTCGGGTAGCCCACTGGCAGCGCATCGCCGGCTTTGCCAAGCCGCTGATTGCGGCAGTCAATGGCTATGCCTTGGGCGGTGGTTGCGAGCTGGTGATGTGCGCCGACATCGTCATCGCCGGTACTGACGCCCGTTTCGGCCAGCCGGAGATCAACCTCGGCATCATCCCCGGCGCTGGCGGCACCCAGCGCCTGTTGCGCGCCGTTGGCAAGCCATTGGCCATGCAGATGGTGCTGACCGGCGAAGCCATTAGCGCCCGTCACGCCCAGCAGGCAGGCCTGGTCAGTGAAGTGACCCAGCCCGAATTCACCGTAGAACGCGCCCTGCATGTGGCCCGCAGCATCGCCGCCAAGGCGCCGCTGGCCGTGCGCCTGGCAAAAGAGGCGCTGCTGAAGGCCGGCGATACAGACCTGGCCAGTGGCCTGCGCTTCGAACGCCATGCATTCACCCTGCTGGCCGGCACCGCCGACCGCGACGAAGGTATCCGGGCCTTCCAGGAAAAGCGCCAGGCCCGTTTCCAAGGCCGCTGACCACCTTTCCCTCGACTGACGGAGCGAGTCTGTCATGACTTTCCAGCACATCCTGTTTTCCATTGAGGACGGCGTCGCCCTCCTCTCCTTGAACCGCCCCGAGCAGCTGAACAGCTTCAACACCGCCATGCACCTGGAAGTACGCGAAGCACTCAAGCAAGTGCGCCAGAGCAGCGATGCGCGGGTGCTGTTGCTGACGGCTGAGGGCCGCGGCTTCTGCGCAGGCCAGGACCTGTCCGACCGTAACGTTGCCCCAGGCGCTGAAATGCCAGACCTGGGCGCTTCAATCGACACGTACTACAACCCGCTGGTACGCACCCTGCGCGACCTGCCACTGCCGGTAATCTGTGCGGTAAACGGTGTTGCCGCCGGGGCCGGCGCGAATATTCCGCTGGCCTGCGACCTGGTACTGGCCGCCCGCTCGGCAAGCTTCATCCAGGCATTTTGCAAAATTGGCCTGGTGCCAGACTCTGGCGGGACCTGGCTGCTGCCGCGCCTGGTCGGCATGGCGCGGGCCAAAGCCTTGGCCATGCTGGGCGAACGCCTTGGCGCCGAACAGGCACAGCAATGGGGGCTGATCCATCGCGTGGTTGACGATGCTGCACTGCGTGACGAAGCCCTCACACTGGCCCGCCAGCTCGCCACCCAGCCTACCTACGGCCTGGCGTTGATCAAGCGCAGCCTCAATGCCAGTTTCGACAACGGCTTCGATGAACAACTGGAGCTTGAGCGCGACCTGCAACGCCTGGCCGGGCGCAGCGAGGACTACCGTGAAGGCGTCAGCGCCTTCATCAACAAGCGTACTCCCGCATTCAAGGGGCGCTGAACATGGGCGCACTCGCAAGCAATGTGCCCGTAGCGGTGATCGGTGCCGGTGCCATGGGGGCCGGCATCGCCCAGGTGGCGGCTCAGGCCGGCCACCCGGTAAAGCTTTACGACAACCGCCCAGGGGCCGCTGCCCAGGCAGTGGCCGGTATTGATCGCCAGCTCGCCCGGCTCGTGGAAAAAGGCAAATTGCAGGCTGTCGAGCGTGAAATGATCAGCATCCGCCTGTGCCCGGTCGACACGCTCGACGCGCTGGCCGATGCCGGCTTGGTGATCGAAGCCATCGTCGAGAACCTGCAGGTCAAGCAGGCGCTGTTCAATCAGTTAGAAGCCCTGTGCACAGCAGATTGCATTATTGCCAGCAACACTTCATCGCTGTCCATCACCAGCCTTGCTGCCGGCCTTGAACGCCCGCAGCAGGTGGTGGGGATGCACTTCTTCAACCCCGCACCGCTGATGGCGCTGGTCGAGGTGGTGTCGGGCCTGGCAACTGAACCGGCCGTGGCCGCGTGCATCTACGACACCGCCCAAGCCTGGGGCAAACAGCCGGTGCACACGCGCTCGACACCGGGCTTTATCGTCAACCGGGTGGCGCGGCCTTTCTATGCCGAAAGCCTGCGCCTGTTACAGGAAGGAGCGGCCGATTGCGCCAGCCTTGATGCGCTGCTGCGTGATGCCGGTGGTTTCCGTATGGGTGCGTTCGAGCTTACTGACCTGATCGGCCACGACGTCAACTACGCCGTGACCTGCTCGGTGTTCGACGCATTTTATGGGGACTTCCGCTTCCAGCCTTCACTGGTGCAAAAAGAGCTGGTGGATGCCGGTCGCCTCGGCCGCAAGACAGGCCAAGGCTTCTATAGCTACGCTGAAGGCGCGCAGCGCCCAGTGCCGGCCGAACTGCACAGCCCCGCCAGTGTTGATGCCTGTGTTGTCGAGGGGCATCTGGGAGTGCTGCAGCCACTGGCTGAACGCCTGCGCGATAACGGCATTGCCATCACCCAGCGTGCTGGCAGCGGCGTGATCCAGGTCGGTGATGCCACCCTGGCACTGTCCGATGGCCGCCTCGCCAGCCAGCGCGCCCGTGAAGATGGCCTGCGCAACCTGGTGCTGCTTGATCTTGCGCTGGACTACAGCACCGCCTCACGTATTGCCATCAGCTGGTCGGCCGATACCACCGCAAGCGCTCGGGACCAGGCTGTGGCCCTGCTGCAGCGGGCCGGCCTCAAGGTTACTGCTGTCGCCGACCTGCCCGGCCTGGTGGTGCTGCGCACAGTGGCAATGCTCGCCAACGAAGCTGCCGATGCCGTGTTGCAGGGCGTCGGCAGCGCCGCTGACATCGACCTGGCGATGCGCGCCGGTGTCAATTACCCCTGTGGCCCGCTGGCCTGGGCTGCGCACATCGGCATCGCCCACACCTTGCGCGTGCTCGACAACCTGCAGCGCAGCTACGGCGAGAGCCGCTACCGCCCTTCTCTGCTGTTACGCCGTTGCGAGGCCAAAGGAGGCACCCTGCATGACTGAACTCGAACTGGCACAAGCCTGTGCCGACGCCATGTATGCCCGCGATCTGGCCACCCAGGGCCTGGGCATCAGCCTGCTGGATGCCGGCCCGGGCCGGGCAAGCCTGCGCATGCCAGTACGCGCCGACATGATCCAGGGCCACGGCACCTGCCATGGCGGTTTTCTCTTCGCCCTGGCCGACTCGGCGTTTGCCTTCGCCTGTAACAGCTACGACCAGGCCACCGTGGCACTGGGTTGCAGCATCGACTATCTGGCACCGGCGCTGCGCGATGACGTGCTCACCGCCGACGCCAGCGAGGTCAGCCGCAAAGGCCGCACCGGCCTGTACGACGTGTGCATCCACAACCAGCGCGGTGAGCTGGTGGCGATGTTCCATGGCAAATCCTACAAAGTGCGCGGCACCGTGCTGGCGCAGGAGACGCAAGATGACTGAACACACCCTCGCCGATGCCCTGATCATCGACGCCGTGCGCACCCCCATAGGGCGCTATGCCGGGGCTTTGAGCGGCGTACGTGCCGATGACCTCGCCGCCATTCCGCTGAAGGCCTTGATCCAGCGCCACCCCGAGCTGGACTGGAAAGCGGTCGACGACGTGATCTTCGGCTGTGCCAACCAGGCCGGCGAAGACAATCGCAACGTGGCCCACATGGCCACCCTGTTGGCCGGGCTGCCCCCCGAAATACCGGGGACCACGATCAACCGCCTGTGCGGCTCCGGCCTGGACGCCATCGGCAATGCTGCCCGCGCCCTGCGTTGCGGCGAAGCCGGGCTGATGCTGGCTGGCGGCGTTGAGTCGATGTCGCGCGCGCCCTTCGTCATGGGCAAGTCGGAGCAGGCCTTCGGCCGCGCAGCCGAGTTGTTCGACACCACCATCGGTTGGCGCTTCGTCAATCCGCTGATGAAGGCTGCCTACGGCACCGATTCGATGCCGGAAACCGCTGAAAACGTCGCTGAACAGTTTGCTATCTCCCGCGCCGACCAAGATGCCTTCGCGCTGCGCAGCCAGCACAAGGCGGCCGCTGCTCAGGCCCGCGGCCGCCTTGCGCAAGAAATCGTGCCGGTCGAAATCCCCCAGCGCAAAGGCCCGGCCAAAGTGGTCGAGCACGATGAGCATCCGCGCGGCGACACCACGCTGGAACAACTCGCCCGTCTCGGCACCCCGTTCCGTGAAGGGGGTAGCGTCACCGCCGGCAATGCCTCCGGTGTCAACGACGGCGCTTGCGCCCTGTTGCTGGCCAGCAGCACCGCTGCCCGCCGCCATGGCCTGAAGCCCCGCGGCCGTATCGTCGGCATGGCCGTGGCCGGGGTTGAGCCACGGCTGATGGGCATCGGCCCGGTGCCGGCAAGCCGAAAGGTACTTGAGCTCACGGGATTGTCACTGGCCGACCTGGACGTCATCGAGCTTAACGAAGCCTTCGCCGCCCAAGGCTTGGCGGTGCTACGCGAGCTAGGCCTGGCCGACGACGACCCCCGGGTCAACCGCAACGGCGGAGCCATTGCGCTGGGCCATCCGCTCGGCATGAGCGGTGCGCGCCTGGTAACCACCGCGCTGCACGAACTGGAGGAAACTGCCGGCCGCTATGCCCTGTGCACCATGTGCATTGGCGTTGGCCAGGGCATCGCCATGGTCATAGAACGCCTCTGAGCGGGTCACACCTTCAGCCTGTTACCGAACCGAACGCAGCCGTATATGCTGCGCTCATGACACTCACCGCGCGGCCCGTAACCGGCCCCGCACGGCGTACAAGAACAATTCGAGTGAAGCCATGAACATGTACCATGATGCCGACCGTGCCTTGTTGGACCCGATGGAAACCGCCAGCGTCGATGCCCTGCGCCAGCACCAGCTGGAGCGCCTGCGCTGGAGCCTGAAGCACGGCTACGACAATGTACCGTTGTACCGCCAGCGCTTTGCCGAATGCGGCACCCACCCCGATGACCTCAAGTGCCTGGCAGACCTGGCGAAGTTCCCCTTCACCGGCAAGAACGATCTGCGCGACAACTACCCCTACGGCATGTTTGCCGTACCCCAGGAGGAAGTGGTACGCCTGCATGCTTCCAGCGGTACCACAGGCAAGCCTACGGTGGTCGGTTATACGCAGAACGACATTAATACCTGGGCCAATGTGGTCGCCCGCTCGATCCGCGCTGCGGGTGGGCGCAAAGGCGACAAGGTGCATGTTTCCTACGGCTACGGCCTGTTCACCGGCGGGCTGGGTGCGCATTACGGCGCCGAGCGCCTGGGCTGTACGGTAATCCCGATGTCGGGTGGTCAGACCGAGAAGCAGGTGCAGCTGATCCGCGACTTCCAGCCCGACATCATCATGGTGACGCCGTCCTATATGCTCAACCTGGCCGACGAGATCGAGCGCCAGGGCATCGACCCCCATGACCTCAAGCTGCGCCTGGGTATTTTCGGTGCCGAGCCGTGGACAGACGAGCTGCGCCGTTCGATCGAGCAGCGTTTGGGCATCAATGCCCTCGACATCTATGGCCTGTCGGAAATCATGGGGCCCGGGGTGGCGATGGAATGTATCGAGACCAAAGACGGCCCGACCATCTGGGAAGACCACTTCTATCCCGAGATCATCGACCCGGTCACCGGTGAGGTGTTGCCGGACGGCCAACTGGGCGAACTGGTGTTCACCTCGCTAAGCAAAGAGGCGCTGCCGATGATCCGTTACCGCACCCGCGACCTTACCCGCCTTTTGCCCGGCACAGCCAGGCCCATGCGGCGGATAGGCAAGATCACCGGGCGCAGCGACGACATGCTGATCATTCGTGGCGTCAACGTGTTCCCGACCCAGATCGAAGAACAGGTATTGAAAATAAAACAGCTTTCCGAGCTGTATGAGATTCACCTGTATCGCAATGGCAACCTGGACAGTGTCGAGGTGCATGTTGAATTGCGTGCGGAGTGCCAGCACCTCGATGAAGGCCAGCGCAAGCGGGTGACCGGGGAGTTGAGCAAACAGATCAAGACCTACATCGGCATCAGCACCCAGGTGCACCTGCAGCCTTGCGGCACGCTCAAACGCTCCGAGGGCAAGGCTTGCCACGTGTATGACAAACGGTTGGCCAGCTGAGTCATTCATCTGCCTGTGCAGCCCCGGCAATGTCCGGGGTTTTTTTTGCGTGTTATTCGCGCTCACAGGTACCGCGCGCCCCTGTGGGAGCGGGTTTACCCGCGATGGGACCCCAAAGCGATACACAAATCTTATTTGATACATATAAAACTGTTTGACGTTATGTTTTGTATCGCTTACAAATGACTCATGCCTTAGCAGGAGTCGCCGCACATGTACGCACAGCTAGTGGAAACCGGAGTCAAGCGCGTCAAATCGCTGGAAGAAATGTCCGCCGCGGAACGCAACTTCCAGGAAAAGATCGACGCCGAAATCAAGATCGAAGCCAAGAACTGGATGCCAGAGGCCTACCGCCAGACCCTGATCCGGCAGATCTCCCAACATGCCCATTCGGAAATCGTCGGCATGTTGCCCGAAGGCAACTGGGTCACCCGCGCGCCTAGCCTCAAGCGCAAGCTGCAACTGATGGCCAAGATCCAGGACGAAGCCGGCCACGGCCTGTACCTGTACAGCGCCATGGAGACCCTGGGCGCCGACCGCGACGAAGAAATCGCCAAGCTGCACAGCGGCAAGGCCAAGTACTCGAGCATCTTCAACTACCCCACCCTCAGCTGGGCCGACATGGGCGCAGTGGGCTGGCTGGTCGATGGCGCTGCAATCGTCAACCAGGTGGTACTGCAGCGCACCTCCTATGGCCCCTACTCCCGCGCGATGATCCGTATCTGCAAGGAAGAGAGCTTCCATCAGCGCCAGGGCTACGAAATGCTCCTGACCATGATGCGTCACGGCACCCAGGCCCAGCGCGACATGGTCCAGGACGCAATCAATCGCCTGTGGTGGCCATCGCTGATGATGTTCGGCCCCAGCGACGAACATTCTCCAAACAGCGCTCAGTCCATGGCCTGGAAGATCAAGCGCCAGACCAACGATGAACTGCGCCAGCGTTTCATTGACCAGACCGTGCCGCAGCTCGAACTGCTCGGCTGCACGGCCCCCGACCCTGAACTGAAGTGGAACGCCGAGCGCGGTCACTACGACTTCGGCGAAATTCAGTGGGACGAATTTTACGAAGTGATCAAGGGCAACGGCCCGTGCAACCAGGAACGTGTCGCCACCCGCCGCCAGGCCATCGAGGGCGGCGCCTGGGTTCGCGAGGCCGCCGTGGCCTACGCGCGCAAGCAACAGAACAAGAACGCCGCCTGAGCGGCGATTGATGCGGAGATCGAAAATGTCTGTCTGGACCCTCTACGAAGTGTTCGTGCGCAGCAAGCACGGCCTTAACCACAAGCATGTCGGCAGCGTGCATGCCGCCGACGCCGCCATGGCCATCGAAAATGCCCGCGAGCTGTACACCCGACGCAGCGAGGGCGTCAGCCTGTGGGTGGTGCCTTCGGCGCTGATCACCGCCTCCTCCCCTGACGAGAAAGACCCGCTGTTCGCCCCTTCGGACGACAAGGTCTACCGCCATGCCAGCTTCTACGAGCTGCCCGATGAAGTCGGACACATGTGAGGTTGGCCATGCACAACGAAGCCCTTATCCCCTACCTGCTGCTGCTTGGCGACAGCGCCCTGGTACAAGGCCAGCGCCTCTGTGAATGGTGTGGTCACGCCCCGGCCATCGAAGAAGAACTGGCCCTGATGAACGTTGGCCTGGACCTGGTCGGCCAGGCGCGCAACTGGCTGGAATACGCAGCCGAGCGGCTGGACGACGGCCGCGACGCCGATGCCCTGGCCTTCCGCCGAGACGAGCGGGCCTATCGCAACCTGCTGCTGGTCGAGCAACCCAACGGCGACTTTGCCGTGACCATGACCAAGCAATTCCTCTACGACGCCTGGCACTTTGCCGTGTTACAGGGCCTGGCCGGCTCAAGCGATGAGCGTATCGCCGGTATCGCCGCCAAGGCACTCAAGGAAGTCACCTACCACCTGCGCCGCTCCAGCGAGTGGGTACAGCGCCTGGGTGGCGGCACAGAAGAGAGCCGTCAGCGCATGCTTGCCGCCATTCCTGCACTGTGGCGCTTTACCGTCGAACTGACGGCCGCCAGCGATAACGAGGTGCAGTTGGCCCAGGCAGGTATCGCTGCCGACCCCGACACCGCTGGTGCTGCCTGGCTGAAACAGGTGAGCGAGACCTTCGCGTCGGTCGAGCTGCCGCTGCCCAAGGCTGCCAGTCACTTCTACCTGGACAGCCGCAAAGGCCTGCACACCGAGCACCTGGGCCTGCTACTGGCCGAAATGCAGTTCCTGCCAAGGGCTTACCCCGATGCAACCTGGTGAGCTGATTGCCGGCGACCGTGGCGCGCGGGCGCCACGCGGCGAGGACCTGGCCCGGGCCTGGGAGGTGCTGGGCCAGGTCATGGACCCGGAAGTGCCCGTGGTGAGTGTGGTCGACCTGGGCATCGTTCGCGACCTCGACTGGCGCGCCGGCCACCTGCACCTGGTGGTGACACCGACCTACTCCGGCTGCCCGGCGACCGAGGTGATCGAAGGCGATATCCGCCAGGCGCTGGAGCAGGCGGGTTTCCCCGCGCCGGACCTTGAGCGCCGGCTGACCCCGGCCTGGAGCACCGACTGGATCAGCGAGCTGGGCCGCGAGCGCCTGCGCACCTACGGCATCGCCCCGCCGCAGGGCAGCGCCAGCAAGCGCAGCCTGCTCGGTGAAGCCCCCCAGGTGTGCTGCCCGCAGTGCGGCAGTAACCGCACCGAAATGCTCAGCCAGTTCGGCTCCACCGCTTGCAAGGCGCTGTACCGCTGCCGCGAGTGCCTGGAGCCGTTCGATTACTTCAAATGCATTTGAGCCGTGGAGAACGCCATGAGCCAGTTTCACAGCCTGACCATCAAGCAAGTGCGCAACGAAACCCGTGATGCGGTTTCGATTGCCTTCGACGTGCCCGAGCACCTGCAGGCACAGTTCCGTTTCACCCAGGGCCAGTACCTGGTCATGCGTACTCAACTGGACAACGAAGAGGTCCGCCGCTCTTACTCTATTTGCAGCGCCGTGCAGGACGGCGAGCTGCGCGTGGCTGTCAAGCGCGTGCCAGGTGGGCGTTTCTCGGCGTTTGCCAATGAAGTGCTCAAGGCCGGCCAGCAACTGGACGTGATGCCGCCATCGGGCAGCTTCTTCGTGCCGCTGGACCCTGCCCGTCAGGGCAATTACCTGGCCGTCGCGGCCGGCAGTGGCATTACTCCGATCCTGTCGATCATCGGCACCACCCTCGACAGTGAGCCGCGCAGCCGCTTCACCTTGCTGTACGGCAACCGTTCCAGCTCTGGCGCGCTGTTCCGCGACAAGCTCGAAGACCTGAAAAATCGGTACCTCGACCGCCTGAACCTGATTTTTGTGTTCAGCCGCGAGCAACAGGATGTTGACCTGTACAACGGCCGCATTGACGCCGACAAGTGCGGCCAACTGTTCTCCCGCTGGCTGGACGTTCCAGGCCTGGACGCGGCTTTCATCTGCGGGCCTCAGGCAATGACCGAAACCGTACGTGACAGCCTGCAGGCCAATGGGCTGGACAAAGAGCGCATTCATTTCGAGCTGTTCGCCGCCGCCGGTAACGAGACCCGTCGCGAGGCCCGTGAAGCAGCGCGCCAGGTGGATTCGGCGCTCAGCCACATCACCGTGATCAGCGACGGCCGCGCCCTTACCTTCGACTTGCCACGCAACACCCAGAACGTGCTGGACGCCGGCAATGCCATCGGCGCCGAGCTGCCCTACTCGTGCAAGGCCGGTGTGTGCTCGACCTGCAAATGCCGGGTGGTCGAGGGGGAAGTGGAAATGGACAGCAACCATGCCCTGGAAGACTACGAAGTGGCAGCCGGGTACGTGCTGTCGTGCCAGACCTACCCGGTGAGCGACAAGGTGGTGCTCGACTTCGACCAGCTTTAAGACCGCGCCGCCTGCTTCGCGGGCGCGCCCGCTCCCACAAGCACCGCACAAGGGCTGAGGGCAACACCCTCTCTGTGGGAGCGGGCATGCCCGCGAAGAGGCCCTTTTGCAATACCGCAACCCCCGCGTGACCTCAACAAAACAATTACAAAACCAAGAGATCGCTTGCCATGACACCCGAACGCATAGAAAGCATCGCCAACCACCCCGACTTCCAGCACCTGGTGCAGCGCAAACGCCGCCTCAACGGCAGCCTGACCCTGGCCATGCTGGTGATCTACTACGGCTTCGTCCTGCTGGTGGCGTTTTCGCCCAGCACCCTTGGCCAATCGCTCAGCGGCGGTGTGACCACCGTCGGCATGCTGGTGGGTGTGTTGATGGTGCTGCTGTCCTTTGCCCTGACCGGCATCTATGTGCACCGCGCCAACAATGTGCTCGACCCGCTCAATGAAAAGGTCAAGCAGGAGTGCGCACAATGAACTGGACAGCCATTTCGATGTTCATGGTGTTCGTCTGCTTCACCTTGCTGATCACCCGCTGGGCGGCTTTGCGCACCCGCTCGGCCAGCGACTTCTATACCGCCGGCGGGGGCCTGACCGGCATGCAGAACGGCCTGGCGATCGCAGGCGACATGATCAGCGCCGCCTCCTTCCTGGGCATCTCCGCGATGATGTTCCTGAACGGCTATGACGGCCTGTTGTACGCCCTGGGCGTGCTGGCCGGCTGGCCGATCATTCTGTTCCTGATCGCCGAACGGCTGCGCAACCTGGGCAAGTACACCTTTGCCGACGTGGTCAGCTACCGCCTGGCACAAACCCCGGTACGCCTGACCTCGGCGTTCGGCACCCTGGTCGTGGCACTGATGTACCTGGTGGCACAGATGGTCGGTGCCGGCAAGCTGATCGAGCTGCTGTTCGGCATCAGCTACCTGTATGCGGTGATGCTGGTCGGTGTGCTGATGGTCGCTTATGTAACGTTCGGCGGCATGCTCGCTACCACCTGGGTGCAGATTATCAAGGCAGTGATGCTGCTGTCGGGCACCAGCTTCATGGCGTTCATGGTGCTCAAGCACTTCGGCTTCAGCACCGAAGCCATGTTCGCCAGCGCGGTGGCCGTGCATGCCAAGGGCCAGGCGATCATGGCCCCGGGTGGCCTGCTGTCCAATCCGGTGGATGCCATTTCCCTGGGCTTGGGCATGATGTTCGGCACCGCCGGCCTGCCGCATATCCTGATGCGCTTCTTCACCGTCAGTGATGCCAAGGAAGCACGCAAGAGCGTGTTCTATGCCACCGGTTTCATCGGTTACTTCTACCTGCTGCTGATCGTCATCGGCTTTGGCGCCATCGTCATGGTCGGCACCGAGCCGTCCTACCGCGACGCCACCGGTGCAATCATTGGCGGCGGCAACATGATCGCCGTGCACCTGGCCCAGGCTGTCGGTGGCAATTTGTTCCTTGGCTTCATCTCTGCTGTGGCCTTCGCCACCATCCTTGCCGTGGTCGCCGGCCTTGCGCTGTCCGGCGCATCGGCGGTATCCCACGACCTGTATGCCTGCGTGATCCGCCAAGGCAAGGCCACCGAGCAGGAGGAAATGCGCGTATCGCGTGTCGCCACCCTGCTGATCGGCCTGCTGGCGGTCATGCTCGGCCTGATGTTCGAGTCGCAGAACATCGCCTTCCTCTCCGGCCTGGTGCTGGCGGTGGCTGCCTCCGTCAACTTCCCGGTGCTGCTGCTTTCGATGTTCTGGAAAGGCCTGACCACCCGCGGCGCAGTGTGCGGCAGCATGGCCGGCCTGGCCTCGGCGGTGCTGCTGGTGGTACTGGGCCCGGCAGTGTGGGTCAACGTGCTGCATCACGATAAAGCGCTGTTCCCTTACAGCAACCCGGCCTTGTTCTCCATGAGCCTGGCGTTCCTGAGTGCCTGGGCGTTCTCGGTCACCGACAGCTCCGAACGTGCCAGTGAGGAGCGTGGCCGCTACCTGGCCCAGTTCATCCGCTCCATGACCGGTATCGGCGCCGCTGGCGCCAGCAAGCACTGACTTCAAGGAAGAACCACCATGTCGGGTAAAACAACAACAATGAACCGCACGCACATCATGTCAGCTGCCTGGCTGGCCACGCTCGCCTTGCCATTGCCGGCGCTGGCAGACTTTATCGGCGACAGCCACGCACGCCTGGAGCTGCGCAACCATTACATCAACCGCGACTTCCGCCAAAGCAACGCACCACAGGCCAAGGCAGAAGAATGGGGCCAGGGCTTTACCGCCAAGCTGGAGTCCGGCTTCACCGAGGGCCCGGTCGGCTTTGGCGTTGACGCCATGGGCCAGCTGGGTATCAAGCTCGACTCCAGCCGCGACCGCCGCAATACCGGGCTGCTGCCCTTCGGCCCGAACAGCCACGAACCGGTTGATGATTACAGCGAACTGGGCCTGACCGGCAAAATCCGCGTGTCCAAAAGCACCCTGCGCCTGGGCACGCTGCAACCGATCCTGCCGGTGGTGGTATACAACGACACCCGCCTGCTGGCGTCCACCTTCCAGGGCGGCCTGCTGACCAGCCAGGATCTCGATGGCCTTACCGTCAACGCCGGCCGCCTGACCAAGGCCAACCTGCGCGACTCCTCGGGCCGCGACGACATCGGCTATGGCGCTGCCAGCAGTGACCACCTGGACTTTGGCGGTGGCAGCTACGCCATCACCCCGCAAACCAGCGTCAGCTACTACTACGCCAAGCTCGAGGACATCTACCGCCAGCAGTTCGTCGGCCTGATCGACACCCGCCCCTTGAGCGAAGGCGTGAGCCTGCGCAGCGACCTGCGCTATTTCGACAGCCGCAACGACGGCGCCGAACGTGCTGGCAACATCGACAACCGCAACTTCAACGCCATGTTCACCCTCGGCGTGCGGGCACACAAGTTCACGGCGACCTGGCAACAGATGTCCGGCGACAGTGCCTTCCCGTTCGTCAACGGCGGCGACCCGTTTACCGTCAACCTGGTGACCTACAACACCTTCACCCGCGCCGGGCTGGACTCCTGGCAAGTGCGCTATGACTACGACTTTGTAGCGATGGGCATCCCCGGCCTGAGTTTCATGACGCGCTACACCGACGGCCGCCACGCCGAAACCGCCACTGTCAGCAATGGCCGCGAGCGTGAACGCGACACCGACATCACCTACGTCATCCAGAGCGGCCCATTCAAGGACGTCAGCCTGCGCTGGCGCAACGTCACCTTCCGGTCCGGCAATGGCCTGACCAACGCCGTGGACGAAAACCGCCTGATCATCGGCTACACCCTGGCGCTGTGGTAACAGCGCCCACTACATTCGAACAGTATGGAGAACAGCATGTCTGCCGCCCCTACCCTGCAAAGCTTCATCGCCGGCCGCTGGCTCGGCCAGCACGGCGCGCAAGCCCTGCGCAGCGCCCTTGATGGCCACGTACTTGCCTACAGCCACGAAGAACGCCCGGACTTCGCCGAAGCCGTGGACTTCGCCCGTGCGCGTGGCCTGGCCAGCCTCATGGCCATGGACTTCCAGCAGCGTGCTGCACGCCTGAAAGCGCTGGCCCTGTACCTGGCCGAGCGCAAGGAACAGCTTTACGCCCTGTCGCACCATAGCGGCGCCACCCGTGCCGACAGCTGGATCGACATAGAAGGCGGCAACGCCACATTGTTCTCCTATGCCGGCATCGGCAGCCGCGAGCTGCCGTCGGGCAACCTGGTGCACGAGGGCCCGGCCATCGCGCTGGGCAAGCAAGGTCATTTCGCCGGCAGCCACATCCTGGTGCCGCGCGCAGGCGTGGCGGTGCACATCAACGCCTTCAACTTCCCTATCTGGGGCATGCTGGAGAAGTTCGCCCCGACGTTCCTGGCGGGCATGCCGTGCATCGTCAAACCGGCGACTTCCACCAGCTACCTGACCGAAGCCGTCGTCCGCCTGATGAACGCCTCCGGCCTGCTGCCGGAGGGCAGCTTGCAACTGGTGATTGGCAGCACCGGCGACCTGCTCGACCGCCTTCAAGGCCAGGACGTGGTGACCTTCACCGGGTCAGCCGATACCGCCGCAAAATTGCGCGTCACGCCGAACCTGGTGCGCAATTCGGTACCGTTCACCGCCGAAGCCGACTCGCTGAACTGCGCCATTCTTGGCCCGGATGTGACCCCGGACAGCGAAGAGTTTGACCTGTACATCAAGGAGGTGGTGCGTGAAATGACCACCAAGGCCGGGCAGAAGTGCACCGCCATCCGCCGCGCCATCGTGCCGGCCAAGCACATTGATGCGGTTGCCACGCGCTTGCGCGAGCGGCTGAGCAAGGTGGTTGTGGGTGACCCGTCGCTGGAGGGCGTACGCATGGGGGCTCTGGCTTCCCACGACCAGCAGCACGACGTGACCGAGCGGGTGCGCAGCCTGCTGCAAAGCTGTGACCAGCTGTTCGGCGCCAGCGACGGCTTCGCCCCGCGTGGCGATGGCGTGGCCGAGGGCGCATTCTTTGCCCCGACCCTGCTACAGGCCCGCGACCCGCACGCCGACGGCGGCGCCCACGATATCGAAGCGTTCGGCCCGGTCAACACACTGATGGCCTACCACGACCTTGACGAAGCCTTGATACTGGCCGCCCGAGGCAAAGGCAGCCTGGTGGCGACCTTGGTCACCGCCGACCGCAGTATTGCGGCCAAGGCCATACCGGTGGCGGCTGCCTGGCATGGCCGCCTGCTGGTGCTCGACAGCGAGGCCGCCAAGGAATCCACCGGCCACGGCTCGCCTTTGCCACAACTCAAGCACGGCGGGCCGGGCCGGGCCGGCGGCGGTGAAGAACTGGGTGGCTTGCGCGCGGTCAAGCACTACCTGCAACGCGCCGCAGTACAAGGTTCGCCGAGCATGCTCACGGCGGTCACCGGCGAATACGTGCGCGGTGGCGAAGTGATCGAGACCGAAGTGCACCCGTTCCGCCGATACTTCGAGCAGTTGCGCATCGGCGAGTCGTTGCTCACCCACCGCCGCACCGTGACCGAAGCCGACCTGGTCAACTTCGGCTGCCTGTCGGGGGACCATTTCTACATGCACTTCGACGAAATCGCGGCCAAAGAATCGCAGTTCGGTAAACGTATCGCCCACGGCTACTTCGTCCTCTCGGCGGCGGCCGGGCTGTTCGTGTCGCCCGGTGCCGGGCCGGTGTTGGCCAACTATGGCCTGGATACGCTGCGCTTCATCAACCCGGTGGGCATTGGCGATACCATCCAGGCACGGCTGACCTGCAAGCGCAAGATCGACCAGGGCAAAACCAGCCCGCTGGGCCAGCCGCAAGGGGTGGTGGCGTGGGATGTGGAGGTAACCAACCAGCTGGGTGAGCTGGTGGCCAGCTATGACATTCTGACCCTGGTGTTGAAACAGCCGGCGTGATGTGTTCACCTTGCGGGCCCCTTCGCGGGTAAACCTCGAAAGGGCCCGCACAAGTGTCCAACACGGTGCCACCGTTGGTCAGCGACTGCCGCTATCCAGATGACTTTTAAGACAGGTCTTTCGCTCCTAACCATGAGGATCACAGACGAGGATGGCGCGATGGATTACTTACTGCGGATGGGTGGTGGCAATGTGCAGGATGACTGGCCGGAGCTTGAGCCGGATCGCCGCAACGACCAAGTGGATGACCCGGATGCCGACCCCAATGTGACTGACGACGAGGAAAATCGCCCCGGCGTCCCGGCCAGTGACCCCGAGTCCGGCGCCTGACAAAGGGTTTATCCAGGCACCATGCTGCAGCCGGGGACCCCGTTGCAGCATGGTTATGTGTCAGGCTGAGGTGGTATTACATCATCGCCGCCGGGTCTCCCACCGACTGGCTCGGCTTGCTCCCCGAAATCCGCCAGCTTACGCCGGTAATCCCGTAACGCTCGGCCATCGGCCGGCTGATCTTCTTGATCTTCTCACGCCCGAACTTGGGAATAATGCCGATACCCGCATCGCAACTTGCCCAATGCCAGGCCTCGGCATTGTCCAGGCGTTCCAGGCGAATGATGAAACTGCGCGGTTGGCCATGCAGTTGGTAATCGATGATGTACAGCTGTGGGCTAGGCATCGCAGGGGCCTCCTCTTCTCCATGGATGACACCCTGATTGATCGGGCCATGGCCAGAAGATTCAAAATTTTGTCGAACATTCGGCACAAGCGGCCGTTTCAGCGCACTGCGGCACCCTGACCGCGTGGGTCCGGGGCCGCACCGGGCACCAGAATCACCTTGCGACACTGATCCTGCTGTCCATTGAACAGTTCGTAGGCACGCGGGGCATCTTCCAGCGCCATGCGGTGGGTGACGATGGCCTGCGGGTCCAGCCGGCCTGCTTCGATATGCGCCAGCAACTCAGGCAGGTAGCGCTGCACATGGGTCTGCCCCATGCGAAAGGTCAGGCCCTTGTCGAAGGCGTCGCCAAACAGAAAACCATGGATAAACCCCGCATACACCCCCGGCACACTGACCACCCCACCCCTGCGCACGGCCGCGATACTCTGGCGCAGGGCCTTGCCGCTACTGCCTTCGAGCTTAAGCGCGGTGAGCACCGTTTCCGTTGTGCTGCCCTTGGCTTCGAAACCCACCGCATCGATTACCGCATCCACACCACGCATGCCGGCGGTATGGCGCACGATGCTATCGGCTGGGTCATCATCATAGGCAAAATTGACAGGAATCACTCCGTAGGCCTGATGAGCATAATCCAGCCGGTAGGCACATTCATCGACCATGAAGATCTGCTCCACCCCCAGCATGCGTGCGCAAGCAGCAGACAGCAGCCCGACCGGGCCGGCGCCATAGATTGCCAGTGACGAACCCTGGCCAACTTCGGCATTGAGCACTGCCTGCCAGGCTGTAGGGAGAATGTCCGAGAGAAACAATACCTGATCGTCGGCCAGGTGCCCCGGCACCTTGAACGGCCCTACATTGCCCTTGGGCACCCGCACATAATCGGCCTGCCCGCCAGGTATGCCGCCATACAGGTGGCTGTAGCCGAACAGCGCTGCGCCAGACGGTATGGTCTTCTTGTTCAGCAGTGCGCCTCGCCCCGTGTTGGTCGTTTCGCAGGCGGCAAACAAGTCGTGTTGGCAAAAAAAGCAGTCACCGCAGGCGATGACAAACGGGATCACTACCCGGTCACCCGGGCGCACCGCGGTTACCGCGCTGCCCACCTCTTCGACGATGCCCATGAATTCGTGGCCAAGAATATCGCCTTGCTCGACCATGGGGATCTTGCCCCGGTACAGGTGCAGGTCGGAGCCGCAAATGGCTGTGGCCGTTACCCGCAGCAAGATATCGTCGTCTTCCTGCAGACCGGGCTCTGCAACGGTGTCGACGCGGACATCCCCTGCGCCGTGATAGGTCAATGCGCGCATGCTCGTTTCTCCTGACGAAGTCATGGCGCGATTCCGGATTCGCAAACCCGAAATCGCTGCCGGGCACCACATGTGTTCCTGGACATTCAGCGAGCGGTTGCCCTCACGGGTTGCGCCCCCCGCCGTGGCTGTTCTGGCCACCCTTGCGGCCAGCTTCCGATGCACGCTGTCGGTCGTTGGCGAAATTGCCGCCAGATGCCTGCCCCCCCTTGTGGCCCGCGCGCGAAGCACGCTCCCGGTCATTGGCAAAATTGCCCGGGTTGGTTTCCTTGGTGCCGCCGCGCTGGCTTGTCCGCTCTTGATCCTGCGCCATGTGGGTTCTCCTTGCGATGGATAGGCTGGTGACACGAATCTGTGCCATGCCTAGTTTCCGAGCCACTGTTGCCCGGCTCTGCTCAATGCTTTTGCTGGCAACTGACCAGTGGCACAAATCTTACGCCAGCAAAATGTTTGCGTGGCGGGCGAAAGCCGTGGGTGGCACGTTACGTGCTTTGACCGTTCGTCGGGTTAAACGCAACGTTTATTGCCGCCAACGGCCATATCTTCATGCAATAAGCGCATCACCAAGGAGCATGAATGAAGCTGAACAAGGATCGCGCCACCATCATCTGCCGGCACGGCAAGCAAACACAAAAATGGTTATGGGTGCGAAAATCCAACGGTGCCTGGACCCTCCCCGGCGGCAAGATCGAGCCTGGCGAGACGCCAGCGCAAGCTGCAGAGCGTGAGTTGCTGGAAGAAACCGGGCTGCAGGCAGCGTCACTGACCTTGCTGATGCGTCACGAGGCCCCCGCGCGTATGCATTACGTGTTCGAAGCAGAGTTTGCCGACGCGCCGCAGCCCAAGGCGCAGCATGAAATTACCGACTGCCGCTTTGCCCATCTGGACCAGGCGCCTGGGCTCAAGGGTGAGATCAAGTTGCTGATCCGCTCGCTGCTGGCCTGTGACAGAGCCACCGCCGCGTCAGTTCGGTAAGCCCGGTTACTCGGTGCGTGCCTTCGCGCAACTGTGAAGAGGCACGCACAGCCACACCCTAGGCATGCACACTCCACTGAACCGACTGCGCCTCGATTGGCATTTCGTCGATGGCATGAATCATCCCGTTATCCAGCGCCTCACGTGGCCCCAGAATCCGCGGATAGGCCATCAGGTACCGCGGCACGTCCAGTACCTCCGTTGCCCCCTGGGTTCGTTCGGCGACAATCTGCGCATACAACTTCAAATCATAATCCAGGCTCATGGCGTACTCAGCCATGCGCGAATGATCCACCGAACCGTGCAAGGTCCAGTGAAACGGGTGGAACAGGAACTTGCTGAAACTGCACGCCGTGCGCCGTTCCCCTGCCAGGAACAGGATATTGCCCATGGACTCCACCGTGCCCAGGTTGTGGGTATGCACCTCGACCGGTAACGCCCGCAGGAAGTTGTACAGGGTGAAGCCATAACTGCACTCGCCGCCCATGGTAGCGATGTTCAGTTGCAGGATACCGGCGCCCTGTTGCAGCGCCCGCGAACAGGTGTTGATCAGGTTGCCACAGGTCGACGAGTTGATCGGCCCGGTGAAATGGATGATATGTCTGGCCATGCTTGCCTCGATTTTATCCTGACACCCTTCCACGAAGCGGGTATCCGGTGGAAACGCCAAGCGCCGCAAAGTTCAACCTGGTATCAGCCTTTCCCGTTGGTCAAACGTGCTGAACCCTGGCCTGTCTTTATCGGTCGCACTTTGGAGCGACCGAAATAGAACCGGCAATGAGGACGGCAGCGTGAGCGATATCCGCATCGGTATCTCCGGGTGGCGCTATGGCCCCTGGCGCAAGGACTTTTACCCCAAGGGGCTGAGGCAGGACGACGAACTGGCCTTCGCTTCGCGGGCGGTGAACAGCATCGAAATCAATGGCTCGTTCTACAGCCTGCAAACGCCTGAACGTTACCAGGGCTGGCGTGACGAGACGCCGGACGACTTCGTGTTCGCGGTGAAGGGGCCGCGGTATATCACGCACGTACGGCGGCTTAGGGACATCGAAGAACCGGTGGCGAACTTTTTCGCCTCAGGCCCACTGTTGCTGGGCAAGAAGCTTGGCCCGATCCTGTGGCAATTTCCACCGAACATGAAGTTCGATGAAGAGCGTTTTGCCCGGTTTCTCGAACTGCTGCCGCGTAACCATAAAGCGGCTCGTGAATGTGCCAAACACTGCGCGGCACGCTTGCAGGGCAACGGCAGCTTGGGCATACACGGCAATGCACGGTTGCGTCATGCCGTGGAGATCCGTAACGAGAGTTTCCTCTGTGAGACCTTCATCAAGCTGTTGCGCAAGCACCGGGTCGCTTTGGTAGTTGCCGACAGCGCCGGCAAATGGCCGTATGTGGAAGACGTTACCGCCGACTTTGTGTACATGCGCCTGCATGGCGATGTCGAGCTCTACAGCAGTGGGTATACGGCCAACGCACTGAGGCGCTGGAAGCAGCGCATCCAGCGCTGGAGCCAGGGTAGCCAGGCTGAGGATGCGCAATTGGTCGTCCAGGGCTCGCCGCCGCGTC
This sequence comes from Pseudomonas sp. PvP089, assembly GCF_017875165.1. Taxonomy (NCBI): domain Bacteria; kingdom Pseudomonadati; phylum Pseudomonadota; class Gammaproteobacteria; order Pseudomonadales; family Pseudomonadaceae; genus Pseudomonas; species Pseudomonas sp. PvP089. The sequence continues at coordinate 3,390,728 of NZ_JAGGME010000001.1, read as the reverse complement.
GGGCGACCCGCGATGTCTACTGCTATTTCGACAACGACCAGAAGGTTCACGCCCCCTACGATGCGCGACGCCTGCTGCAGAAGCTGTCGCTGGACCATGAGCTCATGACCGAGCCTGGCGTCCTGCCGGAGGTGGCCTTGTGAACAAGACCCTGCCCGCCCCACGCAGCATCATCGACAAGGTCACTGCGGTACGCCGGCTCAATGTGCTGACACTGAACGTGCACAAGGGCTTCACCTTTTTCAATCGGCGCTTCATCCTGCCGGAATTGCGCGAGGCCGTGCGTGCCACGGGCGCCGACCTGGTGTTTCTCCAGGAGGTGCACGGCAGCCATCAGCAGCATGCCCTGCGCCATGCGGCCTGGCCAGAAATGCCGCAGTACGAGTTTCTTGCCGACAGCATGTGGCCGCAGTTCGCCTACGGGCGCAATGCCGTATACCCGCATGGCGATCACGGTAACGCGCTGCTGTCGAAATTCCCCATTACTCACTTCAACAACCTCGATGTGTCAGTACAGGGCAATGAGCAGCGCGGCCTGCTGCACTGCCAGCTGGACGTGCCAGGCCACGACCAGGTGCATGCGGTGTGCGTGCACCTGGGCCTGCGCGAAGCCCACCGGCAGCGCCAGGTGAAGCTGATGCTCGACCTGCTGGCCAGTCTGCCGCCTGAAGCGCCGGTCATTATCGCCGGCGATTTCAACGACTGGCGCCTGAAAGCAGATGCCGTGCTGTGCGAACACCTGATAGAGGCTTTCGGCGAGCACTTCGGCACCCCGGCGCGCAGTTTCCCCGCGCGCCTGCCGTTGTTGCGGCTGGACCGCATCTATTTGCGCAACGCCATGCCCGGCACTGCCCAAGTGCTCTCGACATACCCGTGGTCGCACCTGTCCGACCACGCCCCATTGGCTGCGGAGATCAACCTGTGAATCGACCTTGGGTGGACGGCAACAGCGTGCAGTTGCTGATCAATGGCGAGCAATACTACCCCCGCGTCTTCGAGGCCATGGCCCAGGCGCGGGAAGAAATTCTGCTGGAAACCTTCATCATCTTCGACGACAAGGTCGGCCAGCAGTTACAACAGGTGCTGATCGACGCTGCCCAGCGCGGTGTGCGGGTGGAGGTAGCGGTGGATGGCTACGGCACTGCCGACCTGCCCACCGAATTCATTTCGGCCATGACCGATGCCGGCGTGAGCTTTCACGCTTTCGACCCACAGCCCCGGCTGGTGGGCATGCGCACCAACCTGTTCCGGCGCCTGCACCGCAAGATCGTGGTAGTCGACGGTGAGCGGGCATTTATCGGCGGTATCAACTACAGCGCCGATCATCTTGGCGACTTTGGTGCCATGGCCAAGCAGGATTATGCGGTGGAGGTCACCGGCCCGGTGGTAGCGCAGGTGCATGCTGCCAGCAAGCGCCTGATGTCGCCGGTGCTGCAGCCACCCAGCGCGGTACGCCCGGTAACCGAGCCGGCCGGGGCCAGCAGCGCCGTGCTGGTCGAACGCGACAACGGGCTGCGCAGTACCGATATCGAAACCCACTACCTGCAGGCTTTTCGTGGTGCAAAGCAGCGCATCGTGGTTGCCAACGCGTATTTCTTCCCGGGTTATCGATTGATGCGGGAGCTGCGCAACGCCGCCCGGCGTGGCGTGGATGTGCGCTTGATTCTGCAGGGCCAGCCTGACATGCGCTGGGTCCGTGCACTTTCGAGGCTGCTGTACAACTATCTGCTGCGCGACGGCGTGGCCATCCACGAATACTGCCAGCGGCCTCTGCACGGCAAGGTTGCACTGGTTGACGATGAGTGGTCCACCGTTGGCTCCAGCAACCTTGATCCGTTGAGCCTGTCATTCAACCTGGAGGCCAATCTTTTCATCCGTGATCGAGCCTTCAACCAGCAACTGAACCAGCATCTACAGGCCCTGGCCAGCGAGCAATGCAAGCCGGTCACCCTGGAGCGCATGATTCGCGGTTACTGGTGGCGGGCACCGCTGATCTTCGTGTGCTTCCACGTGATCCGCCATTTTCCGCGCATTGCTGGCTGGTTCCCGGCACACCGCCAGCGTTTGCGCTCGGTGCAGCCGGAAGTCGAGGCTCAGGGTAACCTGCACGAGGGCAATACCTGATGGCGCGCAAAGGCTGGCAAACCTGGGTGAAACGCCTGTTCACGCTGGCGTTCCTCATTCTCATACCTGTTCTGCTGTTTATGCTGGCACGCAATCTGGACTGGAACGAAGTGCGCCAGTCGTTGCTGGCCTACAAGCCCGGCACCCTGGCCATCGGCCTTGCGCTGGCGCTGTGCAGCTACCTGACATTTGCCAGTTACGACCTGCTGGCACGGGCCTACACCGGCCACCAGTTGCCCGCCCGGCAGGTGCTGCCAGTCGCCTTCGTGTGCTACGCCTTCAATCTCAACTTCACGACCTGGGTAGGCGGCGTTGCATTGCGCTACCGGTTATATGGCCGCCTGGGCCTGGATACCCCGACCATTACGCGCATCCTCACCTTGGGCCTGTTGACCAACTGGATGGGCTACATGCTGCTGGCCGGCACCGTATTCGCCCTCGGCTTCGTGGAGCTGCCCAGCAGCTGGGCGGTGGGCGCTACAGGTCTGCGCCTGATCGGCTTGCTGCTGTTGGCGATCGCGGGTGGGTACCTGCTGGCCTGTGGTTTTGCAACCAAGCGCACGTGGTCCTGGCGCAACCACGAAGTGACGCTACCGTCGCTGCGTTTGGCGCTGTGCCAGGTTGCGCTGGGTGCCAGCAACTGGGCGCTGATGGCGCTGCTGATCTTCTGGTTGCTGCCGGGCGAGGCTTTTTACCCGTCCATTCTCGGCATCCTGCTGATCAGTTGCGTGGCTGGCGTGGTTGCGCATATCCCTGCGGGGCTGGGCGTACTTGAGGCAGTGTTTCTGGCCTTGCTGCACGGGCAGATGGCCCAAGGCACGCTTGTGGCTGCCTTGCTCGGGTATCGCACACTGTACTACCTGATTCCACTGCTACTGGCAGTGGTTACCTACCTGGTCCTGGAAAAACGCGCCAAGGCCATGCGCCAAGGCGACAAGCCCGCCCAGACCTGACGAGGGCCGCTGGCCCTGGAGGTGGCAAATGCGTGTACGGATCTTGACGCTGATGGTCGTCAGCCTGGTCTGCGGCCAGGCCGTGGCCGAGGGCTGCAACGTACTGACCCGCTCATCCAGCGATGCCGTAACACCCGTGGAGCGGCACACCTGCTACAGCTACAGCAACCTGCCCGCCGAAGCGATCAACTGGTCGTGTAGCAACGAGAGCAAGGACATGCTCAACAGCGAAAAGAGCAAGGTAGCGCGCTGTGCGGATGGCAGCGTGGGCAGCTGCATCGCGCCTTTGACTCAGGAAGCGCTGGCCAACCCCAAATCCGTAGGAGGGGACAAACCAGCGTTGCCCAAAGATGCGCGGGTGATCACCTATTATTACGACACCCCCAGCCTCGGCCAGGCCCGCACCGACTGCGAACGAAACAACGGCATCTGGCAAACCCACTAACCCGCCACGCCTACCGCCGCTTCCACAGAAAGGGGCTCTGTGGGAGCGGGCTCGTCCCGCGAACACCGGCACAGCCGGTGCCAGGCACCGCATGCCCCCAATTCGCGGGACAAGCCCGCTCCCACAGCCTAAGCCCGAAGGACTGAGCAATCGCCAGTTAGAACAGCTCACATACCAGCGTATCCAAGGTGCAGGAACAGTGCGCGCAGGTACAGCGGGGTTCGTTCACGGCTTGCCCTCCTCGTCTTCGATCACGTCATCAGTCCACGGTTTACCATCCAGCGGCGCTGATCGGGCCAGTTCGGCCTCATCCAGGCCTATGCCACCGCCGATCTCGTCGGCGTCCACGTGCCGCAGGCTCTGGTCTGCCGGGCCGCCACTACCACCCGGTTCGTGCGGGTCACGGGCACCGGTTTCATCCAGCAACGTGTCCGGGCTCAAGTCGTCATAGGTAACATTGTCCTCATGCAAGCTGTCGCTCAGGGCCTCGCCGCCGGTCATGCCGCTTTCGGCCACGCGCCGAGGCGGAAACTCCCGGGCGACTTCATCGGCCGGTCGCTCATCGCCCACATGCCCTTCACGTTCGTCAAGGCGGTCATCAAAGTCCAGCTCACGGACGCTGCCCATGCGGTCTTCGGTGTCGTCGATCTCTGGAGGGGTATACGGCTTTGGTTCATCTGTGCGTGCCATGTGCGTTCTCCGTCAGGCGGCTTCATTAAGTCGACTGCGCCTGCGTGTGGAAGATTCAGAGTTTTTTGAACTACCACCCTACGCGGCGCCTCCCACCTTAGAGACTGCGAACTGCCCGGAAACCGCCATGGCCAAGCCCCTGCAGGAATATGCGCGCAAGCGCGACTTCAATGCCACGCCCGAGCCCAGCGGCAAGCGCAGCCGTGGCAAGCGGGTGCAGGCGCTGCAGTTCTGCATCCAGAAACATGACGCCAGCCACCTGCACTACGACTTCCGCCTGGAGCTGGATGGCACCCTGAAAAGCTGGGCGATCCCCAAAGGCCCGTCGCTCGACCCCAAAGTGCGCCGCTTGGCCGTGCACGTCGAGGACCACCCGCTGGATTACGCCGACTTCGAGGGGCATATCCCCGAAGGCCACTATGGTGCAGGTGATGTGATTGTCTGGGATCGCGGTGTATGGGAGCCCGAAGGCGATGCGCATGAAGCCTACGCCAAAGGCAAGCTGCGTTTCCGCCTGCAAGGCGAAAAGCTCAGCGGTGTGTGGAACCTGTTTCGCACCCGCCTGGATGGCAAGAAAGAGCAATGGATGCTGGTGAAATCGCACGATGAACAGGCCCGCAGCGAGGCCGACTACAGCGTCGTGCAGGCTCAGCCCGATAGCGTGCTTAGCGACCGCACCCTGGTACCGCGCAAAGCCGCTGCGAAAAAAGCCGCCGCACCGCGCGCCAGCCGCAAGCGCACCGTCAAAGGCCCGAAGGTGCCCCTGCCTGCACAGCTGAGTCCGCAGTTGGCAACCTTGGTCGACTCGCCCCCCAGCGGGGACTGGCGCTACGAGGTCAAATTCGACGGTTACCGGATTCTGGCCCGTATCGAGGGTGATGACATCCGCCTGTTCACCCGCAACGGCCATGACTGGAGTAGCAAGATGCCCCGCCAGATCGCCGCACTGCGCGAGCTGGGCCTCGATGCAGCCTGGCTCGATGGTGAAATGGTGGTGGCTGACGAAAATGGCGCAGCCGATTTCCAGGCGTTGCAGAACGCCTTCGACACCGAGCACGATGACGCCATTACCTACTACCTGTTCGACCTTCCGTTCCTCGGTGGCCAGGACCTGCGCCAGGTAGCGCTGCAGGGCCGGCGCGACACCTTGCGCCAACTGCTTGAGCGCGATGAGTCCGGTGTACTCAAGTTCTCTGCCGACTTCGACGAGCCCGTGCAATCTTTGCTCGACAGCGCCTGCCGGCTTGAGCTGGAGGGTTTGATCGGCAAGCGTGCCGACAGCCCGTACAGCGGCCGTCGCAGCCCGGACTGGGTCAAGCTCAAGTGCAAGCAACGCCAGGAGTTCGTGGTAGTCGGTTATACCGACCCCAAAGGTAGCCGCAGCGGCTTCGGGGCCCTGTTGCTGGCCCTGCATGACGACGACAGCGGTCAGTTGCGCTACGCCGGCAAGGTTGGCACCGGCTTCAGCACGGCGACCCTGGCCAGCATCCATGCTCGGCTCAAACCCCTGCAAATCGCCAAGCCAGCGTTGGCCAAGCCGCCTACCGGTGCCGAAGCGCGCGGTGTGCACTGGCTGCAACCGCAATTGTTGGCCGAAGTCGCCTATGCCCAGATGACCCGAGACGGCATCGTGCGCCACTCGGTGTTCCATGGCCTGCGCGATGACAAGGCGGCCACCGCCATCGACCTGGAGCGCGCCATGCCCACCCAGACCGTGCCCAAACGCAACAAGCAGGCGAAGGCGCCTGAAAACCTGGGTGAACTGCGCCTGACCCACCCCGACCGGGTGATCGACGCCACCACCGGCGTGACCAAGCGCGAGGTCGCCGAGTATTACGCCAGCGTCAGCCAGTGGATCCTGCCCCAGCTCAAGCAACGCCCGGTAGCGCTGGTGCGCGCCCCGGACGGCCTGGCCGGGGAGCTGTTCTTCCAGAAAAACGCAGGCCAGCTGCACATACCTAACGTCATCAGCTATGAAAAGGCCGAGGCCGGCCAGGCGGCGATGGTCATCAACCGCCCGGACACCCTGCTAGGTGCTGTGCAGATGAACATGCTCGAACTGCACACCTGGAACGCCACGGACAAGGACTTCGACAAACCGGACCGCTTCGTACTTGACCTGGACCCCGACCCCGCGCTGCCCTGGAAGGCCATGCTGGAGGCCACCCAGCTCACCCTCACCCTGCTCGACGAACTGGGCCTGAAGGTGTTCCTGAAAACCAGTGGCGGCAAGGGTATTCACCTTGTCGTGCCCTTGACCCGGCGGTCGGGCTGGGACGAGGTCAAGGACTTTAGCCACGCCATCGTCGATTACCTGGCCAAGCTGTTCCCGGATCGCCTCAGTGCAGTGTCGGGGCCGAAAAACCGCGTGGGGCGGATCTTCATCGACTATCTGCGCAACGGCAAGGGCGCCACCACAGCCTGTGCCTACTCCTTGCGTGCCCGTGAGGGGTTACCTGTGTCGGTACCGATCTGGCGCGAGGAACTGGCGCACATCAAGGCTGCCAACCAATGGAACATTGCCAACCTGCACGAGCGGCTGGCAGAAGTTGATGACCCATGGGCGGAGATGGGCAAGGTACGCCAGTCCATCACCGCACACATGCGCAAGCAACTGGGGCTGAAATGATGGGGCAACGGCGATTGGACATGAACCTGGAGACACAATGATGAGCATCGTTCAGGACTTCAACCTGACCACCCTCGACCGCCTGTTACGTACCTTTGGCGAGCGCCAGCAACCCCTTAACCTCGATACGCAACTGCCGCAGCTGATCCAGGCGCTGCACGCCGACCATCTCGACCTGTTGCCATTGCCGGGCCAAGGCAACACACTGCGCCGCTGGCAGACCCTGGCCCGTGTGGCCGGTTGCGACCTGGCGCTGGCCAAGCTCTATGAAGGCCACACCGATGCCCTGGCCATCCTTGCTGAATGCGGCGCCGCCCACCACGCCGTAGACGGCATCTGGGGCGTGTGGGCCGCTGAGCCGCCCGATGCACGTGCGCAGGTGACGGCGCGCCAAGGTGACCAGGTGCGCCTGCAAGGCCGCAAGGCCTGGTGTTCAGGGGCCTTGCAGATCGACCGGGCGCTGATCACTGCCTGGGATGAGGCGGACCAGCCGCAACTGGTGGCGATCGAGCTTTCACAGCCGAACCAGGGGCTGTGCATCGAACATTGGCAAGCAGTCGGCATGGCCACAACTGCCAGCGTCGAGGTGACATTCAACGACACCCCCGGCACGCTCATCGGCACGCCGGGCCAATACCTGGCACGCCCTGGCTTTTGGCATGGCGGTGCGGGCATCGCTGCCTGCTGGTACGGCGCGGCCGAGGCACTGGCAGACTACCTGCGCGAACATTGCCGCAAGCCCCGCCCCGACCCCCATGCCGATGCGCACCTGGGGGCAGTGGATGCTGCGTTGTACGGTGCCCGCGCGGCGCTGCGCGAATGTGCGGCCTGGATCGACCGGCAACCTGGCGCAGATGCCAGCTTCGAAGTGCGCCGCACGCGTGCCCAGGTGGAACACGCCGTGGAACGCGTGATCAGCCACGTTGGGCGAGCGCTGGGAGCCACGCCATTCTGCCGCAGCAGCCATTTTGCCCGGCTGTGCGCTGACCTACCGGTATTCATGCGCCAGAGCCATGCCGAGCGCGATCTGGCGGTGCTGGGCCATCTGCTCACCCAACTACCGGCCGGGGTGTGGCAGCTATGAGCCAGAACCTTATTCAGTCCGCCAACGGCACGCCTTGGGCAGCCTGGCAGCAAGGTGCGCATCTTGCCCGCGCTACATGGCTCGATCCAATGCAGCTGTGCCCACCTGGGCGCCGGCTGGTGTTGATCGCGCCGCATCCGGATGACGAAATCCTCATGGCAGGTGGTCTGCTGGCGGGTTTCAAGGGACGCGAGGATGAACTGGTGCTGATTTCCGCCACCGACGGTGAAGGCAGCCACCCCGGCTCCAGCCACTGGACCGAGCACCGTTTGCGTCGACAGCGGCCGCAAGAGAGCCGCCAGGCCCTGCTGCAGCTGGACCTGGACCTTACCCATCTGGACTGGCGCAGGCTGCACCTGAAGGACGGCCAGTTACCGCGCGAAGAGGCATTCCTGGTCAGTCACCTCACCCAGTTGCTGCGGCCAGATGACCTGTTGATGGCCACCTGGCGTAATGATGGGCACTGCGATCACGAGGCCGTAGGCCGAGCTGCGGCACACGCGGCGGCCGCCCGCGGGGTGCAATTGGCAGAGGTGCCGGTGTGGGCGTGGCACTGGGCCGAGCCCGATGACCCGCGCCTGCCATGGCCGCGTGCGCACCGCCTGCAGCTCGATGAAAGCCGCCTGGCCCGCAAGCGCAAGGCCTTGGCTGCCCACGTCAGCCAGCTGGAGCCGGACGCCGAGCAGCCGCCGGTGCTGCCACCCCGCTTGATGGAATGTCTGCTGCAACCTTTCGAACTGGTGTTCCTGTGAATGGAGCTGTCATGAGCCTGGATCCGCAATATTTCGCCGAGCTGTACGCCACCAATGAAGACCCTTGGGCTTTTCGCACCCGCTGGTACGAGAAGCGCAAACGCGAGCTGGTAATGGCCAGCCTGCCCCGCCAGTGCTATCAGCGCGTATTCGAGCCAGCCTGTGCCAATGGTGAGCTCAGTGCGTTGCTGGCCGATCGCTGCGCCGACTTGCTGTGCCAGGACCTTGATCCAACGGCCGTAGGCCTGGCCCGCGAACGCCTCGTCGATGTGCCCAACGCCTCGGTGGAAATGGCCCGGCTACCAGCGGACTGGCCGGGCGGGCGCTTCGACCTGATCGTGCTCAGCGAAGTCGGTTACTACCTCGATCCTACAGACTGGCTGCAGGTCATCGAGCAATCGGTGGCCAGCCTGACCTACGACGGCGCCCTGCTCGCCTGTCACTGGAAACACCCCATCGTGGGTTGCCCACAGGATGGACGGGAAGTGCATCGCATGCTGGCCCAGCACCTGCCTCTGCATCACCAGTTCCGGCATGAAGAGGCAGACTTCGTACTGGAATACTGGTCCTGCCAGCCCAGCGTGGTTGACCTGGACGAGACCTGCCCATGATTGCCGTGGTCATTCCGGCGCACAACGAAGCCCGCCGCCTTGGGCGCTGCCTGCGGGCGGTGTTGGTCGCTGCCATGCAAGCGCAACAGGCGGGGCACCGGGTAGACGTGCTGGTGGTGCTGGACCGTTGCAGCGACGGTAGTGGCGCGGTGGCGCGGCGCTTCGGTGTGCGGGTTTTGGAGGTGGATGCCGGTAATGTCGGCATGGCGCGCCGGGTGGGCGCAGCGCACATGGTCGAGCGTGGTGCGCAGTGGCTGGCGTGCACCGATGCCGATAGCCAGGTGCCGTCGCACTGGCTGGTGTCGCAGCTGGCCTGCAGCGCCGAGGTGGTGTGCGGTACCGTGCATGTCGAGTATTGGCAGCCCTGGCAGAAAGCTGCCCTGCGCAAGCTGTACCAGAGCCGCTATGAAGCGCGCGAAGGCCATCGCCATGTGCACGGCGCGAACCTGGGTGTGTGCGCCGCTGCCTATCAACGCGTGGGTGGCTTCCAGCCCCTCGCGGCGCATGAAGATGTGCAGCTGGTCAGCGACCTTCAGGCCAGCGGCGCGCAGATTGTCTGGACCGCCAGGCACAGCGTGGCCACCAGCAGCCGCCTCGACAGCCGCGCCCGAGAAGGGTTTGGTGACTACCTGGCGGGTTTGCAGGCGCAGGTGTGATGAGGCTTGGTCACACCTGGCTGAACAGCACCCGCTTGAACGCCTCGGCCGCCAGGTGAACCTGCACCGCCCAATCCCCTGCTGCATCGCTGCCGGCATCATCGGAAATGTATTTCAGGCACACAAACGGAATGCCTTCACCGCGTGCGATCAACGCCAGCACATAGGCTTCCATGTCGACCACGTCATAAGGCGCGTCGCCATGGTTGATCTCGAAACTGTCACCGCTGCCACAGGTTTCCAACGGTAGCCCGGGGATTGCTGCGCCATGCTCCAGGACTACCGGGATATCCGACAAGGGTGTCTCGTATCGGGCAAAGCCCAGCGGTGTGACGTCCATGTCACGTTGTACGAAACGGTTGCAGCACACCACCTGGCCTTTGCCGTGACGCTGGCTGCCAGCCGATCCAAGGTTGACGACAAGTCTGGGCCTGCGGGTTGCAATCGCCTTGGTCAGTGCAATGGCCGCATTGACTTTGCCAATGCCGGTGAACACGGTGTTCACCTCGGTGAAGACTTCTCCCGCCTCGGCCTCGAGGGCAAAGACGAACAGCGTGTCATCCAGGGAAATGTCGGGGAATTGCTTGATCAGCATCATGGAGCAGGTGTTTCCGCGTGGCTGCAAGGGGCGCGGCCATTGTCGGCCAACCCCGGCTAATTGCAAGTCCCGGCGGCCACCACCGCTTGCAGCGCCTGTGCCTTGCCGACCCCGCTCGCGATAGCCTGTGTCAGGCAGTGCAACTGCTGGTCGGCATGAGTGCCCTCGCGCAGCAGGTGCCGTGCATGCTGGCAAGCACGCTCGGCATCTACGCTGTCGACCGGCACCAGCGCCTGCAACTGACCAAGCCAGCCCTCAGCCGTGACTGGCTGTTGTTCGTGCATACCAATGAACCGTGCATGACGCCCATAGCGCATGGCGCGCCAGTAGTTCTCCTGAGCGATCCAGCGAAGCTCACGGTTGCAGGGCAACAGGTCATGGCGACCGGTAACCTTGTGCTCTACCAAATGGCGAAACAGCGCGGCGATGCACAGGGTATCTTCCAGTCGCGGGCAACCATCGCAGATACGCAACTCCACCGTCGGGAAGCGCCGCGAAGGCCGAATGGCCCACCAGAAGTCGCCATCCGCAGCCAATGCACCGGTCCGCTGCAACAAGGCGCGGTAGCGTTCATAGGCAGCCCAGTCCGGCAAGGCTTCGGGCAAACCCATGTGCGGCCATTCCCCGCAAATCACTCGGCGATAGCTCATGTAGCCGGTCTGCTGACCCGCCCACATAGGCGATGAGGTGCTCAGCACCAGTAATAACGGCAGCCAGATCAGCAAGCGGTTGATCAGTTGCATGCGGTCACAACCTGGCGGAACCCCAACGTGCACGTGCAGCCCATTGAGCAGGCTTCGCTGGGCTACATGCCGGTAGTCATCGAACAGTTGCTGGTAATGTGCCGGGGCAGCGGCCTTCTGCCGCAGCCAGGCGGTGCTTGGGTGGCTCGCCGCGCCGTACAACCCCATCCCCTCCTCTGCCAGCGCAAGACTCAGCCGCTGCCGCCGCAGTTGGAAGAACTCATGGGCTTCATGAAGGTGGGTGAACACCGGCGAGGCCAACTCAATCTGGCTGCGGAACATTTCCTGCACAAAATATTGGCCCAGCGCTTCGCGGCAACGCCCGATTACCGCAGACGATGGTGCTGCCGGGACCTGTCCCGAGCCCAGCCTTACCAGCAGGTATTCTTCCTCGATGCCGAATGTGCAGGCCCGGGCCATATTGCTTCAGCGATGACGGGTTACGGTGAGCGCCACGGCGGCGATCCGTTCGACTTGCTCATAGCCCGGCTCGGCCAGTTGCTCGCCAAACACGTCAGGGTCGATCTCCCGGTACACCCAGGCCCATTGTGGCCCTGCGAGGCGCAGGCGGATGGCTTCGAGCAACGCATCGCGGCCATCGACAATGGCTACGCCGGTGTAGAGCAGCAAGGTACCGTGGCGGCTCAGGCGTTCGCATCCTTGTTCAACGATGCGCAGCGACAGTTCGGCGCCCAGGGCGCCGCCGCCGTGGCGGTAGGTGCGGGCGCTACGGTCGAGCATGTACGGCGGGTTGGCGACAATCAGGTCGAACGTACCGGTAAGGGCGTCCAGCAGGTCGCTGGCCACTACGGACACATTGCTCACCCCCGCCAGCGCCGCGTTGATCGTGGCGTAGCGCAACGCCAAGGGGTTGATGTCGACGGCGCTGACCTGGGCATGCTGGGCCGCACGCGCGATCAGCAACGCGCCCACCCCGCTGCCACAGCCGATATCGACTGCGTGCTCCACCGGCATGGGGTTATGCTGCAGGTGCTCGTGAATGACCTGGGCAAAGCGGTAGCTGTCCGGGCCGAAGAACACCGCATCGCTGCCATCGGTGGGGAACGCCGAATGCACCAGCAGCAGGTCGTCCAGGCTGGACCAGCGCACTGAGCTGCCGAGTAAGTCGCCCTTCGGGACCAGCACCTGGGCGCGTTCGAGCAACTGCAATTCATCCGTTGATAGCAGGCCCGGGGCGAAGGGCCGACTCCAGCCGAACACGTCGCGCAGGTTGCTGGCCTGCCCGGAACCCTCACGGGCGTTGACGCGGGTGTGAGTCGCAGGTGTCACACTGGTAAATCGGTAGCCGTCGGCGCGTAGCCGCTGGCCCAGCTGCAGCAATGCCTGATCGGCTTCGAACTGTCTGGCGGTCAGCCTCATCAGCGGGGTTCCTCCTGAAGCAGCCCGGTGGTGCGAATGTATGCCCGGGTCGCCGCCAGGCCCTCGGGTGTGGCGTGGCGGTTGCCGGCCATGCGCTCGATCAACGTTGCGGGTCGGTCACCCGACATTTCGCTGTGTGCTTCGTCCGGGGATTCGGGCAGGCCCCAGCTACCGGGTGCTACACGGCGGATCGGGGGGCGCCAGGTGTCGGCAATCCAGTCGTGCCACAGTTGTTTCTCATAACTGTTGAATACGCCGAACATTGCCGCTGCAGGCCCTTCGATCAGCTTCCACCAGCGGCTCTGGGCCGGGTCTTGGCCTCGCTGAATCCAGCCTTGGGCCTGTAGCGCGGCAACGAACGCGGGCATGGCGCCAGGGGTGGCCAGCCATTGGTTGACGGTGCGCTGTTCAAGGCGGCAACGGTCGGCATGCATGAATTGGCCATAAACCCGTTTGCGCTCCAAGGCGGCGAACAATTCATCCTGCAGGTCGAACTGGCGGATAAGGTCAGCCGCAGCAGTACCTAGCTCGTTCAGGCGATAACCGTTGCGAACCCTCGCGTAGAACGACTTTTGGTCATGCTGAGGGCAGAGCTGGCGCAGCGCCTGCAGCGATAGTTGAGCGTGGCCACTGGCAGCATTGTCAATCGTCACATGCAACTGGAAGTAGTGGCCGTCGATGCCCAGTTCTGCCAGTTCGCTGGTGGTAATCAGCAAGTGCAGCGGCGGTTGTTCATAGCCGAGGTTGTAACCAATGACCTCAGGCAGGTGGGTGTCGCAACAGTGCCCCAAGGCCAGTTGCAGGCAACCCTGTAAGTAGCGTGCTTCGTCAAGCGGCATTGCCTCGACACACCCGAGGCGGCCCAGCAGGCGCTGATAGATCAACACATGGTTACTACGCGGGTCGCCGTTGCCGAGCTCTTCCAGGTAAGTTCGGATCAACCCGTGAAAACGTGGGTCGCGCCAGTGGCACAGCGTGCCGTGCAGCCACGCACCGTCCACCGCTTTGGTCGGGGCGACCTGCTGCAGAAACCACAGCGCGTGAGCGCGATTGACAAAGAAACGGCGTGGAGCGCCTTGCCGGCGCTGTTCCAGGTAGTCGGCGTAGCCGGCGGCGACATCGGCAGCACACCTGGCGCTCCAGGCAGGCAAATCCGAAGGTGAGTCTGGCAGGTCATCCGGCAAGCGTTCAGCACGTGCAAGTTGCTCGTCGAGCCACAGGGCGCTGGGGTCATCTTCGCCGGCCAGCATTGCCTCATAGCGCTGTTGCAGGCTGGACCGCCCAGCGACCATTGACGAAGCTAAAGCGTTGTCGCGGTTCATCACCCTCATGCCGTGCTCCTTATTGCGCCTTACTGGCTCGGTTTCTGACCAGGCATCGGCTCAGGGTCGGGCGCGGGCTGCGGTGCCGGTTTACTGTCGGGTTGTTGCATCTGCAGCGATGGCTTGCTGAGGTCGCCATCCTTGCCAGGGTGATCGTTGTCGCGGTCGAAACAGCCGCCGAGCATCGTCAGCGAGCCCATCAGGATGATGAGTGGAGTCAGTCGCATGGGGCCTCCCCCTCTGGTTGATTGCAGTGCCAGGCAGTCCCGGCACTGCAAGTCGGTCATTTACGAACGGCCGCCCTTGCGGCCCGACTCGCGATCGCTGGGCGTGTGGCTGCCCGAGGACTGCCCGCCTTTGCGCCCGGCTTCGGACGCTTTTTCGCGGTCGTTGGCGAAGTTGCCTGGGTTTTTGTTACCGCCCTGGCTGCCTGTTTGATTGCCGGTACGGCTGTTGTCTTTAGTGGCCATGGTCTTCAAACCTCGTATGACTTCGAAATGCACGGCAGGCTGCCGTACACAAGTTCGGAGTTCGGCGATATGCGGGGATTCGTTTTATTGCGAAGGGTTCGGACCGGTGGCGTTAAATAAGCGGCAATGCCATATTTGGCGCCCCTGTCAGTCGTGCGGCGGGTTATCCATGCGGGCCTGCTGCCGACCCAGCCAGCCCCCCGTCACGGCCCAGCCCACGGCAATGATTGCGCCGATCAGCATCGCCAGCTGTGGGTGCTCGCCCATCACGTCCAGCGCGCGCTTGAGCCAGCCGCTCAGGGCATCGCCGCCACGGTAGATCACGGTATCGATAAAATTCTTGGCTTTGTACTTGTCCTCGGCGGACAGCACGGTGAACAGCATCTCCCGCCCTGGCCGCACCAACGCGTATTCGCCGGCGCGGCGCACTACCATTACCACCACGAATACCGCGAACACCGGTGCCAGTGCCAGCCACAGGAACCCTGCTGCCATCACCAGCGGTACAGCTACCAGCAACACCCCGACGCCCAAGCGCCGGGCCAGGCGCCCGGTCAGCAATACCTGGGTGAGGATTGCCAGGGCCTGCACCACGGTGTCGATCAGGCCGAATACCTGGGTTTGCCGGGTGCGGTCGGTGAAGGTTTCGCTGACGATGCGCGCCTGCTCGAAGTACAGGAAGGTGCTGACGCTGGCCAGCAACACCACGAACAGAGCAATGCCTAGCAGATAGGGCGAACGCAGCACGGCGGTAGCGCCGGTAAACGGGTTGCCACCCAAGGGGCGCGAGCCCGGGGACTCGGCCTGTTGCGGTAGTGGGTGGCGCACTCGCCAGCGTTGCAGGAACAGGGCCGCACCCATACTGCCTAGCAAAAGCGCTGCCGCCAGTATCAGCAGCCCGCAATGGCCCAACGGTGCGACAAGCAAGGTGCCGAGAATGGGGCCGCTTAGCCCGCCCAAGCTGGCCCCGGCTGCCAGCAGGCCGAACAGCCGCTTGCCTTGTGCGGTGGAAAACAGGTCAGCGAGCACGCTCCAGGCCAGCGAGATGGTCAGCAAATTGAACACCGATAACCAGACGTAAAAGGCCCTGGCTGTCCAAAGATTGTCCGAATTACCGGCAAACAGTGCCGCGAACATCAACAGGTTGCTGGCAAAGAAACCGTAGGTCCAAGGCAGGATATGCCGGCGTTGCACCCTTGATGCCAGCCAGCCGAACAGCGGCAGGCACGCCAAGGTGGCGATGAAGGTGCCGGTGAACAGCCATTGCAGGTTGTCCACGCCGCCCGCAACACCCATGGTTTCGCGCACCGGGCGCAGCATGAAGTAACCGGTGAACAGCAGGTAGAACAGCAGCAAGCCGGCGATTACCGCCGGCCCCTCGCCGGGCTGCATGTTCAGCCCTTGGACAAGGCGCCGCCGCCAGGCTTGCATGATGTCAGGCAAACTGCTGGATCAGCGCCTGTTGCTGCGCCTGGGTGAGCATGGGTTCATGCCCGGCCTTGAGCTGGTCGAGCTGGCGATCAGGCCGGCCGGTGGCGGGGATGACCGTGGTCACTGCCGGGTGGCTGATGGCGAATTTGAGAAACAACTGCGCCCAACTGCCGATGCCCGCTTCGCTGGCCCAGCCCGGCAAGGCCTGGTCCTTGACCTTGGCAAACAGGCGGCCATCGTCGAAGGCACGGTTGATCAGCACCGCAACGCCCCTGTCCTGGCACAGCGGCAGCAGTTCGCGGGCGGCGTCGGGGGCATTGACGGAGTAGTTGATCTGGATGAAGTCCAGCGGCTCGCTGCGCACGATTCGGGCAACGTCGTCATGGCCACTATTCAGATAATGAGTGATGCCGACATAACGGGTCAGGCCTTGCTGCTTCAGTTCGCGCGCATAGGGCAGTTGGGTCTGCCAGTCACGCAGGTTGTGGATTTGCAGCAGATCGACTTTGTCGGTACGCAGGCTCCTCAGGCTGCCGGCCCATTGCGCTTCGGCGTCGGCCCGGCTGTCGGCGGCGATCTTGGTGGCAATAAAGCACTGCCGGTGCCAGCCGCCCTCTTCCAGCAACTGGCCAAGAATGCTGTCGGCACCGCCATAGTTGGGCGAGGTGTCGATTACCCGGCCGCCCCCTTCGAAAAACGCCTTGAGTACCGCTTTCAATTGCTGATACTGGGCCGAGCCGGTTTCTACTTCGAAACTGCCGGAGGTACCGGCACCAATCACCGGCAACGCTTCACCGGTGGACGGTATTTTGCGCGTCAGCAAGCCCGCCGGGGCGGCGGCGTGCAGCCAGGGGCTGGCGGCGGCCAGCAACCCCAGCGTGGCACCTGCGCGTAGGACGTCACGACGTGCGTACATGGAAAGCTCCCGTCATGAAGCGGAAACTTTCAAGGCTAGCCGCTCCATACCGGGCCGGCAGGTGTTTCTGTATCTGGATGTTAAGTGATCAGGCTCGTAGCAGCTGGCTCAGGTCCACACCCGTCTCGCCCATGGGCGGGCACCAGTAATAGCCGCCCGTCAGTGGCCGGCTGAAGCGGTACAGACCGTCGATGATACCGTCCTCCAGGCCGCTCATGCGCCGCAACTGCACTTCGAACGCATCGAAGCTGTGGCCCAGGGCAACGAAGGCCAAGCCGGCGCCACGCGGGTCAGCCCAGGCTACCGAGCGACGGACCATGAACGCCTCCGGCGCAAAGCTTTCCTGGGCGGTGCGCTTGACGTGTGCGGACTCGGGGGCATCGTCCAGCTCTTCGTTATCGCTCAGCCGGCGGCCCATGATGTTGTCCTGGTCAGCCTGGGGCAGCGACTTGAAGTACTCCAGGTCGTGTTTCCACAGCTGGAACGCGGCAAAGCTGGAACCATCGGCAGCAATGGCCGCCTGTACGGCGTCTTCGTCCACCGGGTTCTCGGTGCCGTCTTCGTAGCCTGTCAGGTCATGGCCGCCGCGGTGCAGGAAGCCATCGACACTGTCGGCCAGGCGCAGGGCCGGGGCCAATAGATGTTCCAGGGCCTGGGCCCGCAGCAGCAGGTCGCCGCGCTCGTTACCACGCAGCCACAGCCACAGGGCATGTTGGGTGCTCGGGTTCTCCACAGCAGCGTCCAGCACCGGAAAAGCACGCAGGCCTGGCACTGCACGGCCCAGGGCCTTGGCCAGCGGGGCGCCGACCCCCAGGATCAGTTGGTCGCCATCGACCTGTTGCAGCAAGGCATCCAGAGCGGCAGGCAACGCCTCGGGCGACTGCAGGGTGAAAAACAGGTGACGGGCATGGGCCGGCACCGGGGTGGCAAGCAGCCCTTTCTGGAACGGCATGACAGGCTAATCCTCGGACAAAAGCGGAATGCTACTGCGCCTGCAGGCCCGCTGCAATGCGGCATGGAGCCTCGCTGATCGCTGCGGTTGGTAACAAACGGTTACCAAGAGCTGGCCCTTTGCAATTAGCTATCAATCAACGCCAGCCTACACTCCTCGAGGCCCTTCGCCCGAGAGACCGCTCATGACCGCCTCGCCCCTGTTAACCGCCTTCCTGCCGCTCGCGTTGGGCATCATCATGCTCGGCCTTGGGCTGTCGCTGACCCTGGCCGATTTCGCGCGCGTGGTGAAATACCCCAAACCGGTGGTGGTAGGCCTGGCCTGCCAGATCTTGCTGTTGCCACTGGTGTGCTTCCTGATCGCCAATGGCTTTGGCCTGGAGTCGGCCCTGGCGGTGGGGCTGATGCTGCTGGCAGCTTCGCCGGGCGGCACCACGGCCAACCTGTTCAGCCACCTGGCCCATGGCGATGTGGCGCTGAACATCACGCTCACGGCGGTGAACTCGCTAATCGCGATTCTGACCATGCCGTTGCTGGTGAACCTGTCGCTGAGCTGGTTCATGGCCTCGGACCAGGCCATTCCACTGCAATTTGCCAAGGTCTTGCAGGTATTTGCCATTGTCCTGTTGCCGGTCGCACTGGGTATGCTGATCCGCCGTTACGCCCCTGGTTTTGCCGCACGCATGCAGAAACCGATGAAACTGGTGGCGGCGCTGTTCCTGGCCTTTACCATTGTCCTGGCGCTGGCCAAGGACTGGCAGACCGTGGTCGAGTACGCGCCGGTGGTGGGCCTGGCTGCCCTGCTGTTCAACCTGCTTAGCCTGGCCGTGGGCTACTGGGTGCCGCGCCTGTTGAACATTCCCAAGCGGCAGGCAATTGCCATTGGCATGGAAATCGGCATTCACAACGGCACGCTGGCGATTGCCTTGGCGCTCAGCCCTTCATTGCTGAACAACGCAACCATGGCGGTGCCCGCGGCGCTGTACAGCCTGATCATGTTCTTCACGGCGGCAGGTTTTGGCTGGTGGGTCAGCCGCGGGCACGTGGCGGCAGCGCCCAAAGGGGAAACAGTGAATTGAAGCAGTGACTGGTATGGGAGCGGGCTTGTCCCGCGAAGCAGGCAACGCGGTGTATGGCACCGGCTTTGCCGGTGTTCGCGGGACACGCCCGCTCCCACAAGAGGCAAATCCAGGTTGTCACTGCTGGCTGCGCTTGCTGCGCAATTGCTGCTTCAACACTTTCAAAGGCGGCGCATAAAAAAAACCGAACGACACACTCCCGGTGCGCCCTTTCACTGCATGGTGCAAACGGTGCGCACGATACAGTCGCTTGAGGTAGCGGTTGACCGGCCGTGGTTTGCGCGGCCAATGCCGGTGAAAGAACCCGTCATGGGCCAGGACATACAACATGCCGTACCCTGCCACGCCGCCGCCAACCCATTGCAAGGGTGCATAACCAGCCTTGCCCAAGGCGACCAACCCCGTGGCGATGAGCCCCAACGCCAGCAGGTACAGGTCGTTGGTCTCGAGCATGCCCAAGTGTGGCTCATGGTGCGAGCGGTGCAGCCACCAGCCCCAGCCATGCATGATGTACTTGTGAGCCAGCGTGCCAACGCCCTCCATGGCCACCAAGGTGCCGAACAATACGGCGAGATTGAACAGCATGAAACAGTCCGGGTGATGGCAACGGGAGGCGCAAGGGTACCGTCAACCCAGGTTTTTTTCCATGCAGGGATGACCGTTGCAAACCATTCACCCATGAAGCCATTGTCATGTTTTCGCCCTTGACCTGCTCTGCCACGCGGCGTATGGTCCGCAGCGCAATTTTGCTTTGCTCAACAGGAGACCTGCCTTGGACAGTAGCCCCAGTCGCTTGCGACAGGCCCACGTGGTGCGCTAGCCCGGCAGTGTCCTGCACTGTCTGGCCGCCCTGGCAAGACGGTGGTTTCCTTTAACCCCGCTTCTCCTCCTCTCCTCGTGGTCCTGCGCATTTTTCTGGTTTTTCAACCACGCCAACAGATGGCGTTCATGCGGGTGTGTGCCCGCGGAAGAGGTTTGCTATGGATTGGAAAGTATTTTTGCTGCGCGTCAGCATTGCCCTGCTGCTGGGGGCACTGATCGGTGCCGAACGGCAATTGCGTCAACGCCTGACCGGGCTGCGCACCAATGCGCTGGTGAGTACGGGTGCCTGTCTGTTCGTGCTGATGACCCAGGCAGTGCCAGGCATGGCGCCTGCCGATGCCTCGCGCGTTGCCGCCTATGTAGTGTCGGGCATCGGCTTTCTCGGTGGTGGCGTGATCATGCGCGATGGCTTTAACGTGCGCGGCCTGAACACGGCGGCTACCTTGTGGTGCACGGCTGCGGTCGGTGTGCTGTGCAGCCTTGGGCTGGTGCTGGAGGCGGCACTGGGCAGCCTGGTGGTGCTGTGCGCCAATATCCTCTTGCGGGACATCGCCCAGCGCCTGGACCGTCAAGACGTAGTGCCTGCCAGCGAGGTGGAGCAACACTTCGAGGTGCGCATCGTCTGCCGCGCCGAGGACGAAATCCAGGTGCGCAGCCTGATGCTGCATAGCCTGGGTGATCCGCAGCTGCGGTTACAGTCGCTGCAAAGCGCAGACCTGGACAGCCCTGCACGCCTGGAAGTGCGCGCCGAGCTGCTGGGTACCGCACAGGCACCGGCTCAACTGGAGCGGCTGGTCAGCCGGGTCAGCCTGGAAAAAGGCGTCAGCTCGGTGCGCTGGCAATTACAGCCGCACGTGTTGGCGGCCGACTAGCACGACAGGAGTGCTTCATGCTTATCCGCCCTACCCTTGAGCACGATATTCAATACCTGCCGGACGTGGAGCGTTCGGCAGCCCAGGCTTTTGCTGGCTGGCCAGCGCTGGCCTGGCTCGCCCAAGCTGATGTGATGGATTGCGCCGCGCACAGGGCTTTCGCCGCGGGCGGTGGTAGCTGGGTTGCTGAAAACCCGACCGGGCAGATTGTGGGGTTTGCGTGCGTGCGGCGTGCGGGCCAGGCATTGCACCTTCATGAAATATCGGTGCGTCAGGATGCCCAAGGGCAAGGCGTCGGTAGCCGATTGCTGCAGCAGATCATCGATGTAGCGCGTTGCGCAGATGTCCGCGAGCTGACGTTGACCACCTTTGTCGATGTGCCCTGGAATGCGCCGTTTTATGCACGGTTCGGGTTTGAGGTGATCGATGAGGAGCGGCTGGGCGAACGACTCCTGCGCATGCTGGCCAGTGAGCACGCTCAGGGCCTGAAGGGGCGCTGTGCCATGCGTCTTTGCATGACCCATTGACCGTTGGGGTGCAGAGCGCACGGCCATACCGTGTTCGCCGGTTTTCACTGCGTTGGCGCGTGGTGCGGTCGAAACCGGTGGCGAAAAAAATTAAACCTTTGCCTCACTCTCACCCTCAACCGTACGCGACACTGAGGTCGCCCCACGGTTTAAGGAGTGAAGCATGAGCAATCTCTTCATCAAGCGCGTTGGTTTCTCCATGGTGTTGGGCCTGGCATCGGCGCACGCACTGGCGGCGAGCTCCGATGACTTCGTCGATGCGGCCACCGAGGCCGGCATCGCCGAAGTGGTCACCGGCAACCTGGCTAAGGAAAAAAGCCAGAATGACGAGATAAAGACATTCGCCCAGCAAATGGTCACTGACCACACCCAGGCGAACCAGAAGCTCGGCGACATCGCCCGCAAGCTGGATATTTCCGTTCCGGATGACGCGGCCATGACCGACAAGGTCAAGAAGATGATCCTGGAATGGCGTGATGAATCATTCGACAAGTCGTACATCAACAACCAGGTTGATGCTCACGAAAAAGCGGTCGAACTGTTCAAGAAAGAGGCTGCATCGTCCGACAAGGCCGAGCTGAAGGCCTTCGCCAGCGAAACCCTGCCAAAACTCGAACAGCACCTGGAGCATGCCAAGGCGCTTCAGGCCAAGCACGCCAAGTGAGGCCCTCCATGAGCAACGATGCACTGAAAACAGAAGTCCTTACCCGCCTGCTGCATTCGCATCCCCAAGGGCTGGGAAAGGAAGTGCTGGACAACTACCGCGGTGAGAAGGCGGTGGCTGACGTACTGAAGACGCTGCAGGAGGCCGGCTTGATTCACGACGGCAGCGTGGTCGTGGGCAGTGACCAGCAGGTCAGCGTGCACTACCCGATCAAGCTGTCGGCAGCGGGTGTCGAAGCCGCGCGACAAGCCGAATCCTGAATACCCGCCCGTCGGGCCAAAAGGCCGCTCTCATGGAGCCCCTGCTAGCTCATTGAGCTAGTAGGGGCTCTGTTTGAGTGGGCGGGCCAACACCCTCACGTGTTCTTTTCGATGTCTCCAGGCGCCTTGGCCGGCCCTTGCGGATCCACCTGCGGGTCGTCAAGATCCGGGGAATCAGGGTCGAAACCAAGATCGTCCGGTTTGTCGGCCTGCTCCGTCGAGTGAGGCCCTTCTTTGCGTTCTGGCTCAGATGGCTGCATGGCGTTTTCTCCCGTGAGTGTCAAAGGAAGAACGCGCCAGCCACAGAAAGTTTGATTAATCTGCAGCGGGAGCCAGTTGCGCGCGACATTGCGCCAGCGCCTGATCACGCTCCTTCAGCTGCTCCTCATACCGCTGCAACTGCCGCGCCTGTTCAGCGCACACATCGCGCCTGTGCTCCAGGCTCTGCGCTTGCACATCCAGCTGCCGGCGCATTTCCTCACTGGCGCCCTGGGCCTGGGCCAGAATCGTGCGCAAGCCCTGAATCTGCGCATCGCGTTGTTCCAGCAACTCTTCCTGCGCCCGGCACTCACTGGCAGCCTGGCGGTGCTCACCCAGCAACCGCTCGTTGTCCCGGTGCAGGCGGGTGAGCTCGTCCTGTTTGACGATCATGCCCTGTTGCAGCTGCCGCACTTCCACCTGCATCTGCTGCAACTGCGCTTCATGGCGGCGCTGTTCCTGCTCGCGCTGTTCACGGCTGGCATTGCGATAGTGTTCCAGCGCATCACGGGCATGGCGGTGCTTGTCTTCCAGCGACTTGACCTGTTCGTCCTTGTCAGCCAGGCGCACCTGCAATTCACCCAGCGACTGGTTGAGGCTGGCACTGCGTAGCTGTTCGGCCTGCAGCGTGCTTTGTGTGGACAGCAGTTTTTCTGTCTCGGCGGCCAAGGCCGCTGCATCGATCTTGTGTTGCTGATGCGCTGCAGCCAGGGCTTGCTGGGCAATTTCAAGCTGCGCCTCAAGTTTTTCCCGCTGTTGCGTGAACGTGCTCTCGGCCTGCTCGATCTTCAGGTCGGCCTCGTCCTGTAACTGCGTTGCCAATTGCCCGACCAGGCGGCTCAACACATCACTGAGCGCCACACCGCCTTCAGAAGCCACCGGCTGCTGGCCGTTCAACTCCTTCAGGTAACGGTGAATCGTGGTTTTGGAGCCGGTATTGCCCAGCTCGATACGTATGGCATCGATGCTGGGGTTCTCCCCCCGGGCAATCAGCGCCTGACGCGCCTGCTGCACTACCACCTTGTTGATACCGCCCCGGGCCATGCTTGCTCCTACGATTTTGTACTGTGTTATGTAACATGTAATTACGTACTAATTATGGCGATAACATACCACGCCTGCAAACATTTCCTCAGGTGGAATAATCACGGCTTATCGCATGTGATAGGCAAAATATGGGGTTCTGGCGGTGTGGCGCCCTCAACCAAATGTTGCGTGCAGTCGCGGCGCGTCATCGACCGGCTGCTCGAGGCAGAACGCACAACCGACAATTGCGCCCGCTCGCAAGAACAAATGATGCACAACGCGCCGCAGTACGTTTGGCCCACAGCGGCATGACTCTGCAGGTGCCAGCTGATCGCAGCGTCTCTGAAGTGCTGGAGGACGCCGGAGTGTGCGTGCCCCTTGCCTGTGAACAGGGTATCTGCGGCACCTGTTTTACCGGCGAGATAGATGGCGAGCCGGAACACCTTGAGAGTTTCCTGACTGCACAAGAGCGTGCACGCAACGATCAGTTCACGCCCTGCTGCTCTCGCTCGCGCAGCGCCTGCCTGGTGCTCGACCGTTGACCCATAGCGCCCTCTGCATGAGCCTACACCGGCTTAGCAGGGGGCGCCTTTGTGAAGGCTTGTCAGGAAAACCGGTAGTGCGCTCCAAATGGGAAATACGTGATGGGTTTACACAGCTACCCGGCGATCTCCAGGTCTACCTGACCGAGGCGCTCACTGAACAGCCAATGGCCTTTGACCAGACGCAGTTTATCCCTGAAGGTGCCAATCAGATGGGGCGGGGATGCCATTGGGGCCTCCCCTTGCGCTGCCGATGCATAAGCCAGGTTCTCGTAGTCCCCCGCATCGTTAAGTAATGCAAAACGTTTGATCAGGCGAGTGCAGGCATGCTCAATCCGCATCTCATTCATCAATTCGGCTTCGTTCATCCCAACTCTCTCAAGGGCGATATCGCCCTAAACAATATCGTTCGTTCGGACAGTAACCTGCCCCGAAGCACTTCGAAGCTAGTCTTGAAGCTAGTCTTGTAGCCAAACCCGCAAGGCCGCATTGACAGCCTCCGGTGCCTCAAAAGGGGCCATGTGGCCGCAGCGTTCAAAAATCACCAACCGCGCATGAGGTACTTGCTGGGCCATCACCTGATGCTGCGCAAGCGAACTCCAGGCATCCTCTCGACCCACCCCGATCAACACTGGACATTGAATCGTGCGCAAATGCTCGCCAGCAGCCGGTCGCTCCAGCAACGCCTTGATCTGGCCTGACAGCGTATCGAAACTCATGCGTTCGACCATCGCCAGCAATGGGCTCATGATGCCCGGGTCATCGACATGCGCCGGGTGCAGCATCGGCGCGAGCCAGCGTTGCGCCACTGCCGCCATGCCATGCTCGCGAGCCAGGTCAATCAGCACCTGCCGTGACTTCGCTTCCCCCCTCGCGGGCCGGGTGAGTCCCCGTATCGAGCAACGCCAGGCGGTCGACCCGATGCGGCGCCAACCGATGGACCTCCAGCGCTACCCGCGCGCCCATGGAATGGCCAGCCAGCGCGAACCTGTCCGGCGCGTCATTCAGTACCCGCTGCGCCATCGCCGTAATACTGTGGTAACCCTTGAAGTCGAGGGCATGTACATCCGCCCGCTCTTGCAGCGCGTCGATCTGGGCACGCCAGACAACCTCGTCACACAACAGCCCGGATAACAAATACAGACTTTGCTTCATTTTCGGTTTCCCAATCAGAGGGCAATAAGCATCTCATTTGCCAGGCAGCGCCCATGGTGCGTCTTCGCCTTTCGAAGCCGCGGGCATCTCAATAATCAGCGGAGTGTTCGCTTTCCTGTTTCGCGGTCAGTCCGATACCGGGATCAGCGCATATCGGGAACGCGACGGGTGTTGAGAAAGTCCTCATAGGACTCGCCACGCATGATCGCGTAAACCTGCATATTGCTCATCTTGGCAACCCGGGCGAACTTTTCGACGACGAAAAAGTTTGCACCATACGGGACCAACCCCAGCCAGTCACGACGGCGTACCAAGTCTTTCTCACACGCGTCGAGACCGGCCTCAGTCATCAGGCTCTCGGCGTCCTGCAGATAACGCGCTCGCCACTCTGTGCCGATCATTTTCCAAAAGAAGCGATTCAACTTGAGCGCCTTGTTGCTGACCCGAAGATCAAACACATAGGTGCCACCAATCTCTTCCATGCCAACGACCTGTGGATTCATGTGATAGCTCCTAGTTGTCTTTAGCTGAAGGTTCCAGCGTTTCATAGAGCACCGCGGTCATGGCCGTGGTCGTTGCGAGATAGTAGTTCTGATGCACTTTACGAAGGGGCCCCTCAGCGGCACCTCGCATCGCCAGCCACATGATCTGTTCAACGCTTTCGGCCCCACCCAGTCGCACATATTCGGCATGCGTCATACGTGTCAGAACCTGCGGATCGTGCTCAAGCGTGGTGGACTGGCTGGAAACCCGCGCGGATGTCGATGCCAATCGTATCGGCATGGAAGGCGTTTCGTTGGGCGGGTACTACTGCCCGCGCGCCGTCGCCTTCGAGCCACGTTTCGCCTGTGGTGTGTCGTGGGGCGCCAACCACGACTGGCGCGACGTGCAGAAGCGTCGCCTGGAAAAAGAGGGCGACTTCCCGGTACCGCACTATTGGGCGCATGTGCGCTGGGTCTGGGGCGCCAAGGACATGGACGAATTCATGACCATCGCCGAGAACGTCCATCTCGATGGCGTGCTGGACCGAATCAAGGTGCCTTTCCTGGTCACCCACGGCGAGAAGGACTCACAGATTCCGCTCAAGTGGGCGCACCGTACTTATGAGCAACTGGTAAACAGTCCCAAGCGTGAGCTGAAAATCTTCACGGAGCGCGAAGGCGGCGTGCAGCACGCGAGCTTCGACAACAGCATGAATGCCGGCCAATACATTGCAGACTGGGTCGCTGAGACCCTCGGCGGCCGAGTAGCCTGAATGTCTCGGTAACGAGGTCGATCACGCCAACGGCAGGCACGTCAGCCTGCCGTTTTCAATACAGCATTCAGTTACTCCCGCTTGCCACCCAATCAAACGCAGCATCGTTGCTATGCCAGTCACTGCTCCAAGCTCCCTTCTCGCATTCCCAGTCGCAGAGAGCATATGGAAAAATTGCATCACCGCTATGCACTATCAAGGCGCAACTTCAGAAATTTAGTGTCTGAGACCTTCCTGGCGGCCTACCCCCCTTCTGGATGAAAACTGAATCTTTGAAACGTTAAGCGCCAAAATTCCAAGCTGTTGTTTTTATTGAAAGTTTATGCCAACTGCTTTCAGACTTTCAGTTTCGAGGGCTTTGTCACCGTACGCACGCTGCAGGAGCGCCACCTTGTGCCGGTTACGCTTTGCCGCCACCATGGGCGTCCAGCACTGATCACCGACAAAAAATGACCCTGGAAAACTACAAAGCAATCGCCGACAGCATCGCCCTGCTGCTGTATCCGCACGCTGAAGTCATCGTCCATGAGCTGCGCAGCCAGACCGTCGTGCACATCGCCAACAACTTCTCCCAACGCAAGCTGGGCGATGATTCGGCGATTGATCACGAACTGGGCGATTTGCTTGAGGGCGCCAACCTGGGCCCCTACGAGAAGCTGAACTGGAACGGCCAGAAGGTCCGCTCCATCAGCACCGTGCTACGCAACGCACAAGGCGAAGCCGAGCACCTGATGTGCATCAATCTGAACGTGTCGGTATTGGAGCAAGCCCGCGTGGCGCTCGATGCGTTCTTCCAGATGAGCCGGCTGGTACCGCAACCTGACGCGTTGTTCCGCAACGACTGGCAGGAACGTATCAACACCTTCCTGCATGCGTGGCTACAAGCGCGCAACCTTTCGCTACAGACACTGCAGATGAAAGACAAGCGCAGCCTGGTGCAGGCGCTGCATGCCGAAGGCGCATTCGAGGGGCGAAGTGGGGCTGACTATGTGGCCAACGTGCTGAGCATGGGCCGGGCCACCGTTTACAAGTACCTGAAAGAACTCAAGACCTAGCGGCGCGCTGCCACCGGCAAGAAGCTGCAAGTGGCTGCGCTCAGGGACTTGTCTATCGTGGATAATTATTCTACCGTGGACATATATTCCATAAGGAGCGCAGCATGCCAGCCTCTACTGCTTCACCGACTGCCGCCAATGCCGTTGACCTCGATGCACTGTACACGTCCATTGAGGAAGCCCACAGCGCACTGCGCCCCGCCGTCAGCATCACACCACTCAGTCACAGCGCGCGGTTGTCGGCACTGACCGGCTGCGAAGTCCTGCTCAAATGCGAGCACCTGCAACACACCGGCTCGTTCAAGTTCCGCGGCGCCAGCAACAAGATCCGCCTGCTGCCGGTTGATGTGCGCAAGCATGGGGTTATCGCTGCCTCGTCCGGCAACCATGGGCAGGCGCTCGCACTAGCCGGCAAAACGGCAGGTGTGCCAGTGACTGTGTACACCGCCACTTCGGCTTCGCCATACAAAATCGAGGCGATGCGCACCCTGGGTGCCGAAGTGCTTTGCCTGCCTACGGACCCACTGGGTGCAGAGCTGGAAGCCGCCAGGCAAGCCGAGGCTCAGGGTGTACCGTTCGTGTCGCCCTACAACGACCTGCAAGTCATTGCCGGTCAAGGCACCATCGGCATGGAATTGTTCGAGCAGGCACCAGACCTGGACGCAGTGTTCGTCGCCGTAGGCGGTGGCGGGATGATTGCCGGCATCGGTGCCGCCCTGCGCAGGCTCAACCCGGGCACCGAGATCATTGGCTGCTGGCCGGCCAATGACCCTGCCCTGGCGCAGTCCATCAAGGCCGGTGAAATTGTCGAGGTCGACGCCCTGGAAACGCTGTCGGACGGCAAGGCTGGCGGCGTCGAGCCGGGCGCCATCACCTTGCCGCTGTGCCAGGCGCTGGTCACCGATACCGTGCTGGTCAGCGAGGACGAAATCCGCGCCGCCATGCGCGATATCGCCAGCAGTGAACGCTGGATCATCGAAGGTGCTGCAGCCGTCGCGGTTGCCGGCATGCAAAAGCTCGCCAAGCGCTACCAGGGCAAGCGTGTCGCCGTGATCCTGTGCGGCCGTAACATCCTGCTGGAAAAGTTCCTGGAGGCCGTTCGATGAAGGTTTTCAGCAAGGCGCAGATCGTCGCCAGCTTCAACCCGGCGCTGGCGGTAAGCAGGCTGGAGGAAGGCTTTATCGCCTACTCCGAAGGCGCGGTACAGGTGCCGCCCGTGCAGGCCTTTGCATTTACAGGGGCGAACGGTGACTGCTGTGTGAAATCGGCCTATATCGAGGGCAGCCCGACCTTCACGGTCAAGCTTTCAACCGGTTTTTATGACAACCCTGCCAAAGGCCTGCCGAGCAACGATGGCCTGATGCTGGTGCTGTCTGCGCTCACTGGGCAACCGCTGGCGCTGCTGCAGGACCAAGGCTGGCTGACCGGCATGCGCACCGCCCTGGCCGGGCGTATTGCTGCCAGGCTGCTGGCGCCGGACCAGGTCAAGGCCATTGGCATCCTCGGTACCGGCATGCAGGCGCAGATGCAGCTTGAACAGCTGCGCGCCGTTACCGATTGCCGCCAGGTCGTTGTCTGGGGCCGTCATGAAAGCGGGCTTGCGGCCTATGCGACATTTGCCCGTGAACTGGGCTTCGAGGTTCGCAGCACGCAGGATTCGGCAGAAGTTGCGGGCGCTGCAAACCTGATTGTCTGCACCACCCCTTCCCGCCAGCCGCTGTTACACAGCGAGTGGGTCCAGCCGGGCACGCATATCACTGCCGTCGGCGCCGATGCACCTGGCAAGCAGGAACTGGACCCGGCACTGGTGGCCAGGGCGGACCGTATCATCGTCGACTCGGTCGCCCAGTGCAGCCAGTACGGCGAAGTGGCCCACGCGCTCGACAGTGGCCGGATAAAGGCGAACCAGCTGATCGAACTGGGGGCACTGCTGGCCGGGCGTGCCAAGGGGCGCGAGCACGACGGCCAGATCACCCTGGCAGACCTGACCGGCGTGGCAGTGCAGGACACGCAAGTCGCAAGCTGCGCCCTCGCTGCATTGGGCACCTGAAGCGACAGCGAAGTCAGAGCAGACGCTGCACCTGGGCCGGCGTACGCTGCATCAGCACCTTGCCATTGCGTACCGACACCAGGGCATGTCCCTGGGTGCGCACCATTTCGTAGTCGTCAGGCGCCGACAGCAGCAGCAGGTTCGCCGGCCGCCCCACTTCGATGCCGTAGCGCTCGCCCAGGTTCAAGGTGCGGGCGCTGTTATCGGTGATCAGGTCAAGGCAACGCTGAAGGTCTTCGTAACCAAGCATGTGGCAGATGTGCAGGCCGGCCTCAAGAATGCGCAGGATGTTGCCGTTGCCCAGCGGGTACCACGGGTCGACGATGGAGTCCTGGCCAAAGCACACGTTCATGCCGGCACGGTCAAGTTCGGCAACACGGGTGACACCCCGGCGCTTGGGGTAGTTGTCAAAGCGTCCCTGCAGGTGAATGCTTTCGGTCGGGCACGACACGAAGTTGATACCCGACAACTTGAGCAGGCGGAACAGCTTGTAGCAGTAGGCATTGTCATACGAGCCCATGGCCACGGTATGGCTGGCCGTCACCCGGGCCCCCATGCCGCGCACCCGGGCCTCTTCGGCCAGCACTTCGAGGAAGCGTGACTGCGGGTCGTCGGTCTCATCGCAGTGCACGTCCACCAGGCAACCGGTGCGCTCGGCCAGGTCCATCAAAAACTTCACCGACGACACGCCCTGGTCGCGGGTGTTCTCGAAATGGGGAATGCCGCCGACCACATCGGCGCCAATCGCCACTGCTTCGGTCATCAGCGCCCGGCCGTTGGCGTAGGACTCGATGCCTTCCTGCGGGAAGGCCACAATCTGCAAGTCGACCAGCTCGCGTACTTCGTCACGCACCTCGACCATGGCCTTGAGTGCGGTAAGTTGCGGGTCGGTGACATCGACATGGGTGCGCACATGCTGGATACCGTGGTCCACCAGCATGCCGATGGTTTTTTTCGCACGGGTCTTGATGTCATCGTGGGTGGTGAGCTCCTTGCGCTCGGCCCAGCACTCGATGCCTTCGAACAGGGTGCCGCTCATGTTCCACCTGGGTTCGCCGGCCGTTAGGGTCGCGTCCAGGTGGATGTGCGGCTCGACAAAAGGGGCCACCACCAGATTTTGCCCAGCGTCCAGGTCATCGCCAGCGCCAGGCGCTTGCACCCCGCCCTGGGGCGTGATGGCGGCAATGCGCTCACCATTCAGTTCGATGCGGAACAGGCCAGGCTTGCCGCGCAGGCGTGCGTTGAGGATGTTCATGCTGTTACTCCTTGCCGTGGGCTTCGCTCATGCGCCATACCAGCATGGCGACCGAAGCATTCATGCGAAAAAGCGGGTCGTGGATGGACTGCCCGCTCAGTTGTTCGATGCGCTGGATGCGCTGATTAATGGTGTTGCGGTGCAGCCCCAGGCGCTGCGCGGCCTTGAGCCCGTTGCCGTTCTCCATGAGCAAGGCGTCGAGGGTGTGCACCAGGGCGTTGGCCTGCTTGCGCCCAGGGGCGATCAAGGGGCCGAGCGTACGGCTGACGAAGTCGTCGATCAGCGAGCGGTCGACGATGCCTTGCAACAGGCGCAGCACCCCCAGTTCGCTGAAGTTGCAATAGCCGTTGGCCGGGCGCAAGTGCTGCGCTACGTCCAAGGCCTGGCGCGCCTCATTGAGGGCCTGACGGTAGTGCGCACAGTCGTCGGCGAGGCTCGACAAGCCCATGTGCAGGCTCAGTTCACCCGTCACTGCCTGCAACTGCCGATAAAGCCCAGCCAAGGTCTCGGGCAAGTCGTGCGCATCGGCCAGCAGTACCACGAACAGATCACCCGGCAGCTGTGCCATCACGCTCCCTGCCCGTTGGCGGCACCAGGCTTGCAGCTGATCTTCCAATGCCTGGCGGGTAGCTTGCCAGGTCCGCTCGCCGTGGCTCAGCCCGTGGCGCTCGAACAAACCATCCACGCCCGCCAGGCGCAAAGCCAGCAAGCGCCGCGGTTCATCCAGTGCCAGTTGCAGATGCGTTGCCCGCTGCCGGGCAATGGCCAGGCTCGGGTAGTCGCCAGTCAGCAACTGGCCGAGGATATCGTGACGCGAGCGGCGTACCTGGCTCATCTGCACCAAGGCCGTGCCGATCAGGTGGGTGACCACGACCATCTTCAGCGCATAGGGCTGCTCGATCAGCGGCAGGCCAAGTTGTTCGGCACGCGCGATGACAGCCGCAGGGACGCACTGGATAAAGCTGCCGCCAGTGAGGATGACCATGCCGGCGATGCCCACTGCGGCACCATCTTCCACCAGGCTGAGGAGGTTGGCCTCGCCGCGCGGGTGGTTGATGCCAGTGACGAACACCAGCTCACCGCCCATTACCCATTCGGCGATACCTTCGTTTTCCGCCACATAGGGCCAGCGTACCCGCCGTTGCAGGTTGCGCGCCCCGGCCAGCACGCGCATATCGTGCAGACCGGGCAAATGCAGAATCTCGTCCAGCGCCAGGCTCACGGCTCGACACCCGCCTGACCCGGAGCCCGGCGGCGTGCGCCAAGTTCGAGGATGACGATGTAGCACAGGGCCGAGGCGCCGATACCCACCAGTGGAGCGACCCACGGCGAGGCGTACGCCAGTACCGCGCCCACGGCATAGGCAAACAGCCCGGTGAGGTTGTAGCGTGGCAGGCTTGCCATGCCCAGTGCCGGGTACTTGCCGCGGTGGCGATACCAGAAATCAGCCATGATCACCCCGCCCACCGGTGGAATGATCGAGCCCAGCAGCACCAGGAACGGGATCAGCATTTCGTACATGCCACCCATCGCCAGCACAATGCCCACCCCCGCCGCCACCAGCGTTGCCGTGCGCCGGCGCTCGCTGCGCAACAAATGGCAGGCGGCCGCGGACACGTTGTAGATGGTCGGCCCCTGGATGGTCCACAGGTTCAGGCATAGCATCACCACCGCTGCAAACGACAAACCCTGCAGCATCATTACCTCGACGATATCGGCCTGTTGGTAAACCATCGCGCACCAGGCACCGGCCACCACCATCAGGCCGTTGCCAAGGAGAAATGCCACCACGCTGGCGGTCACCGCCACCCGGCCGCTGCGCGACAGCCGTGTCCAGTTGGTGGCCTGGGTGGCACCACTGGCGAAGGTGCCGAAGACCATGGTCACCGCTGCCGAAAAGGTCATGGTTTCGTGCGGTACCACTGCGGCCAGGCCGGCAAAGCCGCCAACATCGCGGGTGGCAATGTACATCGACACCAGCAGCAGCACGAACATCAATGGCACCGATACTCGCGACAGCACGTCCAGCCCCTTGAAGCCGATGATGGCAGTAATGCTGAAGCCCAGGCCAAACAGCACCATCAACGGTACGCTGAAACCTTCCGCCAGCCCCAACAGTTTGACCAGCACGATGGCCACGGTGGCTGTGCCCCAGGCGTACCAGCCAAGTTCAGCGAAACCCAGCAGAAAGTCCGAAAGCCGACTGCCAGCTTCGCCAAAACAGAAACGCCCCATCAACACGGTGTTCAGCCCGCTGCGCGAGGCGATGAATGCCAACGCAGCGGCATACAAGGCCAGCAGGCTGTTGCCGAGGGCGGCTACCCACAACATGTCGACAAAATTGAAGGCCATGCCCAGCTTGCCGCCGGCGAACATCGTGCCGGTGAAAAAGGTAAAGCTGAACAGGACCATGGCAATCGGCAGCAGGCCTTTGCGGGCAGACTGCGGGGCTTCGCTGAGGGGGAATTCGCTGGGTGAGCTCATTGCACGGGGCTCCGGGTAGTAGTTGGGAGCTGGAAGAGCAATATGCGGGCCGCTTTTTCGAGCCCCGATACCCGTGATCAAATCGGGCAAGCAGCCCAGACATCAATGTGCACTGTGAACAGTAAAGTCGCTTTTATGCGCTGTGAAAGTGTGCCGGACGACTTATTTTGAGGCATTCATGCACCAAAGCGGGCTTGGGCTGGGTAGGATTCACCCAGTCGACCAAGCACTTTTGGGCTGCTGCGCAGCCCATCGCCGGCAAGCCAGGCTTCCACAGGTACGGTACAACCCTTCGAGCATTGCGCGGTCTTTGTGGGAGCCCGGCTTGCCGGCGATGGGGCGCAAAGCGGCCCCGGGGGGGCTACGCCACCCCGTCCAGCCCCATCTGCCAGAAGTCCGCCTCCAGGCTGGACGCCTGGCCAAAAATTCCCACCAACTCGGCAAACCGCTGCTCGGTCATGCTCCGCGCCGCCAGCTCATCCAGGTGTTTGCGCGCTGCCGCCGCCACCCCCTGGTAGCCTTCCCCGGCATACTCGCCAATCCACTCGCGGTACGGGTGGTTGCTCAAATCACCAATCTGCTCGGCCAGGGTCCGGCCTATTTCGGCATAGCCAATCACGCAAGGTGCCAGTGCCACGTGCAGCTCCAGCAGGTCGCCGGCAGCGCCGCAGTCCAGCACGTAGCGGGTGTATGCCACCGTGGCCTGGTGTTCTGGCGCGGCCTCAATGTCGGCTTGGGTCAGCCCCCAGCGGGCGCACAGGCGCACGTGCAGTTCGGTTTCATCCAGAATTGCCGCCAACCCGGCCTGCGCGGCGCGGATGTCGTCCGGCCGGCGGCTCTTGTAGGCCGCCAGTGCCCAGGCGCGGGCGAACTGGATCAGGAACAGGTAATCCTGCACCAGGTACGTCCGGAACGCGGCCTCGCTCAGCGTGCCCTCTCCCATCTGCCGCACGAAATCATGGTCTACGTAACAGCGCCACTGTTGCGTGGCTGCGGCCTTGAGGCGATCGAAGATATCCATGCTCATTTGCTCTGCGGGTAGATGGCATCGAAGAAGGCCAGTTCCAACGCAACCGTGCGCTGGTAGAAGTCACTGGCCAGTGCGGCGTGCTGCGGGCCGACACGGTCCAGTTCGGCCTGCAGGAAGGCAACGAAGGCCTGGAATGCCGGGTTGTCGTGCAGGGTGATCCATTCGGCATGGACGAAGTTCTGCGGCATGGGTTTCGGCGCTTTCAGCGCCCAGTCCAGGTACAGGCCTTCGGCAACGTTGAGTACCGCCAGCGCTGCTGCATAGGAGCGGGTGGCTGCCGCTTCGCGCATGATGGCCTTGAACCCTGCAGTCGGCGCCGTATCGGCCGGCTCACTACGTTGCGCCGGGCTTACATCCAGCGCCTCGAAGGCCCGCAGGAAGTAGGTGTTTTCATCGCTGGAAATCATCCCGGCAAAGCGGCCGAAGCGCAGGCGCGCCTCGAATGTATCGGCGGTGGCGATGGCTGCGCCCAGCAGGGTCAGGAAGCTGTCGAGAAAGCGATGGTCCTGCACCAGATAGTCGACCATGATCGGGTCCGGCAGGCTGCCGTCGCACAATTGGGTCACGAAACGGTGGCCAACGGCCGCCGACCAGGTTGGCTCGCTCTGGCGGCGCAGGGACTGGCTGAAACGTTCGGTCATGATGCTGTCCTTGATGAAGGTGACAGCGAGACCTTGGCAGTTGACATGGACGGGCCTCGCAGTGAGGCCGGCAAAAAGGCAGGTTACAAGCCCCATCCCTTCGCCGGCATGATCCGGATCAGGTTCGAAGGGTCACCGCGCTGCAGCGTTCAGCGGTTTCTCAGCCCTTTGCCGGGCTCCCCTTGGTAGCCCACACATATACCGCAGCGCGCCGGGTGTGTCACGCCCCAATCCACCCATCCAGTGGGCATTGGGTCCCCGCCAGTGGGGACTTATACCCATTCTTGACGCCCCGTCATTTAGCGCACCTCAGGTGCCACAAGGATTTGTTTAACAAAGCATTACTGAAACAGTTGTTGGCACAGCCGTTGCTCAGGGCCTTTTATCGGGCAAAACGCCATTGATGGCTTAGAGCCATGCAGCCGCGAGCGAGGCACAAGGCAATGAAAACACATGCCGTGATCCACCCTGTTAGGTACGCATTCCAGCTTTCTTCAGTCACTGCGCTGATGGTCAGCCTCGGGCTGATCACGGTCATGGCCTCGCCCCTTGACGACAACAGTCAGCCGCCGCCGACCGATCCATCGGCCTACACCGAGCAACCGGCTGACCCGACTCCGGCCTTGCTCAACCTCAGTACCTTGCCCGAAGCCAACGAAGGCGCGCTGGAGCTGGTCGATGGCGCGCACGGCGACCGCGATACAGTGCGGATAGACAACGTGCTGCCGCCTGCACTGCAAACCTCGGACAGGTACCCCACCAACGGCAAACCCAGCCCACTGTTCGGAGCCCAACCCTTCACCCAGCAATTGTTGCTGTTCGAAGAATTCGGGCCAGAGAAGCTCGAGCCGACCACGCCGGCGCCGGCGCCGGAGCTTACCTTTCCCGTCCCCACCCTCGGCGCGGCCCCGGCGCAGGACCCCAACGTCGTCGCGCGCAGCGGGCCAAGTGGTACGGCCCTGGAAGCGTTCCTCAAGCAGCCCGGCCTGTATCCGTACCCGAGCCAGTACGCCAATGTGCTGGACCGCAACCCCTGGAAGGCGCAGATCGAAATGTTCCTCAACCGCCAGCCGGTCGG
This sequence comes from Pseudomonas sp. PvP089, assembly GCF_017875165.1. Taxonomy (NCBI): domain Bacteria; kingdom Pseudomonadati; phylum Pseudomonadota; class Gammaproteobacteria; order Pseudomonadales; family Pseudomonadaceae; genus Pseudomonas; species Pseudomonas sp. PvP089. Next base: position 3,354,920 of record NZ_JAGGME010000001.1, on the reverse strand, counting down.
CTCGCCTGCTGAAGGCCGGCCACCAGGAAAAGCCTGGTCGCACCAGCGTTGGAACGAGTTCTACCCGCAGGCGGCGTTCAAGACCGCCCAGGCCGGGGCGCGTATCAACCTCGGTCTGCGTGATCGCAAACAGCTGCATAACTATGCGTCTGGCGAGTTTGCACCCGGCGGCCTGTACTACCAGACCTCCGACATCCCCACTACGCTGGGCACCACCAAGGGCATTGACACGCGCTTTCACCCGAATATGCCCTTGCAGAACCACAAATCACTGTGGACATTCGACGGCACCTTCCCGCCCAAACTGCTGATGGTACGTTACGGCCAGCCGATCCTGATGCGCCATTACAACGCCTTGCCCATCGACCCCTCGGCCAACGGTGGCTTTGGCCTGCACACCATCTCGACGCACGAGCACAATGGCCACTCCCCGGCAGAGAGCGATGGCTTCGCCAACGCCTACTTCTTCCCGGGGCAGTACTACGACTACCGCTGGCCAGTGCAACTGGCCGGCTACGACACCATCAACACCCGTGCCCAGGATCCGCGGGCAGCCTTCCCCTGCTCACCGGGCGAAACCCTGTTCGTCAACGACGGCACGCCGGGCCTGAAAGCCTGCCAGAACGGCAGCATCAAGATTCGCGGCGACTGGCGTGAAACCATGAGCACCCACTGGTTCCACGACCACATGATGGATTTCACGGCACAGAACGTCTACAAGGGCAACGCCGTGATGATGAACTACTACAGCGCCCTGGACCGCGGTAACGAGGCGCTGCAGGATGGCGTCAACCTGCGCTTCCCCAGTGGCTCCGGCATGCCATGGGGTAACCGTGACTACGACGTCAACCTGGTGATTGCCGACAAGGCCTGGGATGCCAACGGCCAGCTGTGGTTCAACCCGTTCAACACCGATGGCTTCCTCGGTGACCAGATTCTGGTCAACTGGCAGTACCAGCCCAGGCTCAAGGTGCGGGCGCGCAGCTACCGCTTCCGCATCCTCAACGGCTCGGTGTCGCGCTATTTCAAGTTTGCCGTGGTGCGGGAAATTGCCGGTACCAGTGGGGAGTTCAAAGGCCCCTCCGGCTCCAACCTGTCGTATGCCCGGGTGCCGTTCCACATGATCGCCAACGACGGCAACATCATGGAACACGCCGTGCCCTTCGACGGGACCATGGACCTGAACGGCGACGGCAACCTGCAGGACAACCATGGCATCCTGCCGCTGCAAGGCATCGCCGAGCGCTACGACATCATCATCAACTTTGCCAAGAATGGCATCAAGGCAGGCGACAAGCTGTACTTCGTCAACCTGGAAGAGCATCGCACCGGCAAGGGCCCGGAAGGTACGATTTCGCTGGCCGACGTGCTGTCGGAAAAGTACAAAGCCGTGATCAAGCAGACCAACAAAGGCCCGCAGTGGGACAAAGGCGACCCAGCAGTCGGCAAGTTTCTGCAACTGCTGGTGCAGCCCTACACCGGCCAGGACCTGAGCATGGACCCGGTGGCCTACGAGCCCGCCAAGCCAGGCAAGGCCGCAGGCCTGAAAATGCTGCCACTGCCCATTGACCGCAACGCCGCGACCGACCAGGCCAGACTCAAGGATGCCCGCCACCGCGCGTTCATCTTTGGCCGCTCCGACGGTACCGACACCAGCCCGTGGACCATCAAGACCGATGGCGGCTTCGGTTACAGCATGGACCCACGACGCATCAGTGCGGCACCGCAACTGGCCAACCAGTCCACCGACGGTGGGTTCAGCGGCGACGGCACCCTGGAGGTGTGGAAAATCGTCAACGGCGGCAATGGCTGGAGCCACCCGGTGCACGTGCATTTCGAGGAAGGCGTGATTCTTAGCCGCGACGGCAAGGCGCCACCGGAATGGGAAAAATGGGCGCGCAAAGACGTGTACCGGATCGGGCCAGAAGCCGATTCTTCGGGAGAGGTGGAAATGGCCATCCGCTTCCGCGAGTTCGCCGGCACCTACATGGAGCACTGCCACAACACCCAGCATGAAGACTCGTCCATGCTGCTGCGCTGGGACATCGAGCACCCGGGGCAGTTCCAGGTGATGCCAACCCCGCTGCCAGGCTGGGATGGCGTGCAATACATGGCTTCGGTCGGCCTGCCGACCTTCCGTACCAAAGGCCATGACGACACCGATGACCCGGCCAACAAGCCCCCCGTCGCAGCCAATGACAGTGCAGCGACTACCGCTGGCAAACCTATCACCCTGAACGTGCTCGCCAACGACTCCGACCCGGACGGCAACGTACCGCTGACCGTGACCGGTCTCACCCAGCCGGACTCCGGTCAGGGTACCGTCAGCACCGACGGCACCCTGGTGAATTACACCCCACCTGCCACGTTCGCCACACCGTTCACTGCCAGCTTCAACTACACGGCGCGCGATGCCAAGGGGGCCGAGTCGTTGACCCCGGCCACAGTCAGCATCGCTGTGACTGCGGCGGCGGCGGTCGACCAGATCCAGGTCAGCAGTGCCACGGTGCAGGTGCGCAGTGGCAACCGCTTCACCTGGGATGTGCAGGGGACGACCACGGTCGCCACGGGCAACAGCATCAGTGTGACTGCGGCAACCACCGGCGGCCCGGTAAGCCTGGGCAACGCCACGCTGACGGCCGCGACTACGGGCGCCCGCTGGCGGGTGTCTGTGACCACTACCGGCTTTGGCCCGGCCACACCCGCGACAGTTACCGTGAAATCGACGCTGGGGCAAACGGTGACAGCGCCAGTCAAATACCAGTGAGTGCAATGCAGGGGTCGCTGTGCGGCCCCTTTTACCCAACAACGAGGATCGCATCATGCCCGGCTCATGGCGTTTCCTGCTGGTGCTCGCGGTATTTGCCGCCAGCATTCCGTTATGGCCACTGCAGCCGCAACAACCGTTGGCCGAAGAAACCGCAAGCCCCTGGGGCGCCGGCTACTTCCCGAATATCCCGCTGCTTACCCAGGACGGCGAGAAGGTGCATTTCTTCGACGACCTGATCAAGGACAAGGTAGTCGCCATCAACTTCATCTTCACCGGCTGCTCCGACTCCTGCCCGGTGGAAACCGCGCGCTTGCGCCAGGTGCAGAAGATTCTGGGTGACCGGGTCGGCAAGGACATTTACTTCTATTCCATCAGCATCGACCCGTACAACGACAGCCCTGCTACCCTCAAGCGCTACGCCGAAAAATTCGGCATCGGCCCTGGCTGGACGCTGCTCACCGGCGAGCCCGACGACATCGAGCAATTGCGCCGTAGCCTGGGGCTGTGGATTGAAGGCCTGGAAAACGGCCGTTCCAGAGACCACAACCTGAGCCTTATCATCGGCAACCAGGCCACCGGCCGCTGGATGAAAGCCTCGCCCTTCGAAAGCCCGTACATTCTCGCGGACCGGCTGGGCAACAGCCTGCACAACTGGAAGCAGGCCAGCGCCATGAGCAATGACTACGCCCAGGCCCCCGAGATACGGCCACCCAGCAGTGGTGAGCAAATCTTCCGCACCCGCTGCTCCTCCTGCCACACCCTGGGTAACACCGAGCCAGGGCAGCCCGGTATTGGCCCGGACCTGCTGGGGGTGACCCGACAGCGTGACGCCAGCTGGCTGACCCGCTGGTTGAAGGCGCCCGACCAGATGCTCGCAGAGAAAGACCCCTTGGCCATGCTGCTGTACGAGCAGTACAACCGGCTGGCCATGCCCAACATGCGCCTGGGCGATGCCGAAATCAGCGCACTGATGAGCTACATCGAGGAAGAAACCGCACGCCTGCAGGCGCCCCTGGCACATACAGGAAACCCTTAAAGGCAATTAGCCATTAGTCATCAACCTGTCACCTCCTTGTCGTATTTTTGGAGCATCACCCAGGGTCGGGAACTATCAGCAGTGATACGCCGTTCGCTTTCCTCCGCCAGCCTCCTGCGACTGCTGATCTTGATGCTGTGTGCCGCCACCCTCGCCTTTCTGTGGGGGCTGCACATGACGCAGAAAGCCGCTGCCCGCCAGGACGCGTTGTCGGCCAAGGCCGCCGAGCACTTGAACCTGGCCAGTATCGTGGGCGAAAGCCTGCGCCAGTTGGTCGACCGCGCCCAGGCCGTTGGCCGGGTCACCCAGGACGACATGAAAGTGCTGCGCCAGGGCAATTTCAGCCTGGCGCGGATACTGGCCGAAGACCCGGTGTTCAAGCGCATGAGCCTTTACGACCGGCAAGGCCGGCTGTTGTCAGCCAGCCATACCGACGAAGCCACCGCGCTGCCCGAGGATTGGTTACGCCAGCTGCAAAGGCACGTAGCCCGTTATGGATTCAAGCCCTTTCTACCCAACGTGCAGCCGCCGGGCCAGCAGGCCGGCCTGCCCGACTGGCGGCTGCCCTTTCTGCTGCCGTTGACCGACCTGCCCGGCCGCGAAATCGAAAACATCCTGGTTGTCCAACTGGACATCGGCTACCTGGCGGTGCTGTTTCAGCATATCGATCTGGGTAGCAGCGGGCTGGTGCGCCTGCTGCAGGATGACGGCCTGGAGCGGCTGCGCATAGACACCAGCGGCGTGGTGGGCGCCGGCGATGTGTTGCTGCCAGAACTGCCAGATACCGGTAGCAACACTGGCCTGCTCACCCAATACGCGGCCGGCGGTGCGTACCAGAGCCTCTACCGACATGTGCCAGAGCGCGGGTTCAGCGTAGTGGTCAGCCAGCGCCAGGAGGACATCCTCGCACCTTCGGCCCTGGCCTATTCCCGACAATTCTGGTTGAACCTGAGCATGACGCTGATGATCATCGCCAGCCTGCTATGGACCTTGCGCCTTTTGCGCAAGCGCCAGGAGGCCTTCAGCGCACTGGAGCATGCCCAGCAGGTAAACCAGCAACTTATCGGCCGTCTTGAGGACGAACACCGGCGCAGCAGCCATGCCGCCGCCACCGACCACCTCAGCGGGCTGCACAACCGCCGCCAGTTCGTCGAGGTGGCCGGCCAGGCGCTGACCCGCCAGCGTGGCAAGCGCCAGTTGATGGCGATCCTGTTCATCGACATGGACCGCTTCAAGTCGATCAACGATTCGCTCGGGCACAAGATCGGCGACCTCCTGCTACAGGCCGTGGCCGGGCGCATCCAGCGATTGCTGGAGCCCGGCGACGAGGCTTCGCGCTTTGGCGGCGACGAATTTGTGGTGTTGCTGGCGGGCGAACGCAGCGAAGACCAGATCAATGCCTGGGTCCGTGAGCTGGTCCAGCGGTTGTCGGCCACCTATGCCCTTGACGGCCAGGAGGTCAACACCAGCCCAAGCGTGGGCGTGAGCATCTGCCCGCGCGATGGCCAGGACATCGACAGCTTGATCCGCAGTGCCGACGCCGCGATGTATTCAGCCAAACAGGCCGGTCGGGCCCAGTACCGCTTCTTCGACGCCTCGCTGAACCTGGCCGACATCCAGGCCTTCACCCTCGAACAGGCGTTCGGCAGCGCCTTGGCCGAGCGCCGATTCGTGCTGCACTACCAGCCGCAAATCCGCCTCGACACCCAACAGGTACTGGGCTATGAAGCGCTGGTGCGTTGGGACCACCCCGAATTTGGCCTGCTGTACCCGGACCGCTTCATCGACCTGGCAGAGCGCAGCGGCTTTATTGTCGAGCTGGGCTGGGAGGTGTTGCGCCTGGCCTGTGAGGCTTTGGCGGGCTGGGACGCCCAAGGCCGGGGAACACGACTGGCCGTCAATGTATCTGCCCTGCAACTGCGCCAAGGCGATTTCGCTTCGCGGCTGCTGAGCGAACTGCAACGGTATGCCATTGCCCCGCAGCGGCTGGAGCTGGAAATTACCGAAACCACCATCCTCGACCCCGAAGGTACGGCCGTGGCGCACCTTCACAGACTGCGCGGCGCGGGCCTGGGCATCAGCCTGGATGACTTCGGCCGCGGCTACGCCGGCTTCGCCCATCTGCATTCGCTGCCATTGAGCAAGCTGAAGATCGATCGATCGCTGATCGCGCCACTGTCCAACAGCCCTGATGACAGCCCGATCGTGTCCTCCACCATCATCCTGGCCAAGCGCCTGGGCCTGGAAGTGGTCGCCGAAGGCGTAGAAACCCGCGAACAGGTGGTGTGCCTCAAGCTCGCCGGTTGTGATATCGCCCAGGGTTACCACTTCAGTCGGCCACTGTCGCCGGCGCAGTTGCACGAATATCCGCCTTTCAATGGCGTCGAGGAGAAAGCATGCGTGTAATGCGCACACCGGCCCTGACCCGCGGTGCTGGCCAGGCCGACTATGGTTGCCCCACTGACCCCAGCTGACGCGTTGCGCCTACAGAAACCGCGCTGGCATGCAATATCCCTTGATTCGGTTTATCGTGTACCCATCACCCGCCGACACCCGCACCATGACCGATATCGAGCGCTACCTTCGCGCCGCCACCCGTGACAACACCCGGCGCAGCTACCAGGCTGCCATCGAACACTTTGAATCCCACTGGGGCGGTTTTCTGCCGGCCACCGCCGAGAGTATTGCCCGCTACCTGGTCGACCACGCCGACCAGCATGCTGTCAGCACCCTGCGCCAGCGCCTGGCTGCGCTCAGCCAATGGCACGTCGCCCAAGGCTTCCCCGACCCGACCAAGGCGCCGCTGGTACGCCAGGTGCTCCGCGGTATCCGCACCCTGCACCCGACGCCGCCCAAGCAGGCAGCCCCGCTGTTGTTGCAGCACCTGCAAACTGCGGTGACCTGTTTTGAAGAGGAGGCCCGCCAGGCACGTGAACATCACAACCTGGCCGCCCTGCGCCGGGCCCGCCGTGACAGTGCGCTGCTGTTGCTGGGTTTCTGGCGTGGCTTTCGTGGTGATGAACTGGCGCGCCTGCGCATCGAGCATATCCAGGCTGAAGCCGGTGTCGGTATCACGTTGTTCCTGCCGCGCAGCAAGGGCGACCGAGAAGCCCTGGGCGTGCAACATCGCACCCCTGCCCTGAAAGCCTTGTGCCCGGTCACGGCCTACCTGCAATGGCTGGAGGTCGCCGGCATTGCCCATGGGCCGGTGTTCCGCAAGCTCGACCGCTGGGGCAACCTCGGTGACAGCGCGCTCAACAGCAACAGCCTGGTCGGCCTGCTGCGGCGCATGCTGGAGCGTGCCGGGGTTCCGGCGGCGTTGTATACCGGCCACTCGTTACGGCGTGGCTTCGCCACCTGGGCAACCGCCAATGGCTGGGAACTGAAGTCGCTGATGAGCTATGTGGGTTGGAAAGACGCCAAGTCGGCCTTGCGCTATATCGACTCGGCCCAGCGCTTTGGCGAATTGGCCGTTTTACCGGCCAGCCAGACGCCACGGCTTATTCCTTGAAGCTGTGCCGGGCAACGCCGCCAGTTTCCGGGCGAATGGCATACAGGTCGCCCGCATCGGGATAATGGTGCAGTTCTTCGGGGTTCATGTCGAATCGCGCGGTACTGATGTACAAGGTGTTCAAACCGGGCCCGCCAAAGCAGCAACTGGTGGGGCATGGCACCGGCATCAACACCTGGTCGGTCAGGTGGCCGTGGCGGTCATAACGCAGCAGGCAGCTGCCATGGTACTGGCACACCCACAGCCCGCCTTCGCGGTCCAGGGCCAGACCATCCGGCCGCCCCAGTTCGGCCGGGGTTTCGGCAAACAGCGTGACCGCGCCAAGCCGGCCTTCGACGAGGTACTCGGCGCGGTAGATGGCACGCGCCGCCGAATCGACGAAGTACACCGTATGGCCGTCCTGCGACCAGGCCAGGCCAGTGGGCAACGCCATGTCGTCATGGATCACCTGGTCGCTCAACTGCCCGTCGAAGCGGAACAGTGCCCCGGTATTGCCGCTGGGTACTTCGTCCATCAGGCCAGTTACGAAGCGGCCTTGCGGGTCGCAAGCACCGTCGTTGAAACGGTAGGTCGAGCGCGGATGGACTGATGCCGAATGCTGGCTCACCTTGCGCGCCGGCACGTCGAAGATAGCCACACTGGCGTCTTCGGTAAAAATCAGGTTACCCCGGTCGGTCAACGCCAGCGCGCCAATGCGCGCGGCTGACGCGTAAAGGGTGTGGACGTCGCCATCGGCTGTCAGGCAGTTGATGCGCCCGCCAGAAATATCGACGAAGTACAACGCGCCGGTGCGCTCATCCCAGACCAGGCTTTCGCCCAGGTCCGCGCACGTGTTGGCGACTTTGACCGGCACGTAGTTGCATTCCTTGATGCGGTTCCAGCGTTCGGCCACTTGCGCGAGGTCAGCGGCCTGCACACGGCCCAGGTCCCGGGGGTAGCTGACGCCGCTGTTTTCGTTGAAGCGGGTGGCGGTGAACTGGCCGTTGCTGGCGCGCAAGATGTAGCCGGTGTCATGGCACAGCGCACTGGCCAGGTACAGCACGCCGGGCGTGACCCACTCGGGTTTCAGTTCTTCTGGCGGTTGGCTGATGCCCCACATGCGGGTTTTCGCGACCGGTGAAATGGCATTGACCAGGATGCCGTGCTCCTGGCCCTCCATGCTCAGGGCGTTCATGATGCCGACCTGGGCCATCTTGCCGGCGGCATAGGCCACCAGGCCAGGCTGCGCATAGCGCTGGTACATGGCCCGGTCCGAGGTCGTCAGCACTACCCGCGGCGCTGCGGAGCGCTTGAGGTGCGGCCAGGCATGCTTGGCCAGCCACACGGGCGCCTGCACATTGATGCCCAGCGCTCGTTGCAGAAAGGCGGCTTCCTGATCCTCGATACGCTGGTAGTCGACCCAGCCGGCATTGTGAATGAGGATATCCAGCGCACCGAAATGCTCGATAGCCAGCGCGATCAGTTGCTTGCAGGTGCCCTCGTTCTCCAGTTGGCCGGCGTGTCCAACCACAGCAAAACCTTTGCCTCGCATGGCCGTCAGTGCATGTTCGAGCGCCGAGGCGTCCTGGCCTTGCCCGGATCTGTCGGTGCCCAAATCGCTGATGACTACACGCGCGCCGCGCTCGGCCAACGCCATGGCATAGGCAAGGCCAAGGCCTTGTGCGGCACCGGTGATGACCGCAACTTTGTTATGGAAAGGCTTTGTAACGGGCATTTCAGACCACCTTCAATTCTCCTTTTTACGATATCAACAATCAAATCTATGACTTAATATTAAAAGCATGCACGTTTGATATCTCCTGGATATCACCGCCAACTGGCCATGCTGCAGGAATGCTGAATGATCGAAACACGTTTGCTCAGGCAGTTCATCGCTGTGGCCGAAGAATTGCACTTTCACAAGGCCGCCGAGCGCCTGCACATGGCGCAACCGCCGCTGAGCCAGGCCATCAACCGCCTTGAAGAAAAACTGGGTTTCAGCCTGCTGCTGCGTAACAAGCGCGGGGTGCGCCTGACCGCCGCGGGTGCAGCGTTTCTCGACGCGTCTTACCGCACGCTGGCTGAGCTGGAAAAGGGGATCGAGTACGCCCGTAATGTATCTGCAGGGGTCAGCGGCAAGCTGACCATCACGGCCATTTCCATCGCCTATTACGACTCGCTACTTGGCAGCTTGCGCCGTTTTCGCGAGACTTACCCGAACGTGCAGTTGACCATTCGCGAGATGCCATCCGCGTCGCAGGCCAAGGCTTTGCTGGCCGGTGAGGCGGATATCGGCTTCATGCGCAGGCTGCCGCTGCCGGCTGGCACCCTTGAAGCACGGTTGTTGCTTGATGAGCAGATCGTCATGGCCATGCCCGCCAGCCACGCCAAGGCGCAACAGGGGGAAGTCGACCTGCGCGAGTTTGCCGATGAGGATTTCGTATTCACCCCGCAAGCCTTGGGCGGTGGCTATCACGCGCAGTTGATCGCGCTGTGCGAGGCGGCGGGTTTTCATCCCAAGGTCGTGCAGGAGGCGGCGCAGATCCATACACTGCTGGGCCTGGTGGCATGCGGTTTTGGCGTGGCCCTTGTACCGGCCTCGTTCGTTGGCTCAACCCCGCGCGAACGCGTGCAGTTTTGCCCGATCCGCCCTATCGATGAGCAACCCGCCCCCGGGATCGGCCTGTACATGAAATGGAACGCCCAGAACGCTTCGCCAGCACTGGCCAACTTCATTGCCATGTTCGAGACGCAGGAGTGAAGCTTTTGCAGGAGCGGCCTAGTGTCGCTCCTACACGATGTTCATGTTCGCTTTGCAACGTGCCACAGCCGACCAATGTCACAAGCCCGCGCCTGCAGCAGCTGCGCAGCATCGGCACAAGCCTGCTCCAGGCTCATCGGCCCGCTGGCCAACGCAAATGCAGCATCGACCCCATGGGCATACAACTGCTGATAACCCTCACCCAAGGTCCCGGCCAGCACCACCACCGGCACGCCATGACGCTTGGCTACCCGGGCCACCCCCATCGGCGTCTTGCCTCGCAGTGTCTGGGCATCGAAACGGCCTTCACCAGTCACCACCAGATCTGCCCCCTGCACCAATGCATCGAGGCCGGCCAGCTCGGCCACTACCTCCACCCCAGGGCGGAACTGTGCGCCCATGAAGGCCCGCGCCGCGAAGCCCATGCCACCGGCGGCGCCACACCCTGGGTAATCGCGCACGTCCTCACCCAGTAGCTGTGCGCAATGGTCGGCAAAATGGCCCAGCGCCTGGTCCAGCGCCTGCACCTGCTGCGGGTTGGCCCCCTTCTGCGGGCCGAAGATCGCCGAAGCGCCGTTGACGCCGCACAGCGGGTTGTCGACGTCGGCCGCCACTTCAAATTGCACTTCGGCGAGCCGTGGGTCGAGGTCGCTGGCGTCGATGCGGGCCAGCTTGGCCAGGGCCAGGCCGCCCTCTTCCAGCGCTTGCCCATCCGCGTCCAGCAGGCGCAGGCCGAGTGCACGCAACATACCGCTGCCGGCATCGTTGGTGGCACTGCCGCCGATGGCCAGCACTACCCGTTGCGCACCGGCGGCAAGGGTTGCGGCAATCAGCTCGCCGGTGCCCCAGGTGCTGCTGCGGCAAGCATCGCGCTGGCCGGTTGGTACCAGTTGCAGGCCACTGGCCTGGGCCATTTCAATGATTGCCGTGCGGCTTTCTGGCAACCATCCCCAGCCGGCCTCCACGGTTTGCCCCAGTGGCCCGCGCACAGCCTGGCGGCGCAGTTCGCCGTGGCTGGCGGCCAGGATTGCCTCCATGGTGCCCTCGCCGCCGTCGGCCATCGGGCACTCAACCAGTTCAGCGCCCGGCCATGCTGCACGCAGGCCTGCGGCGATGGCGCGGGCGACACCGGCAGCGTCGAGGCTGTCCTTGAACGAGTCGGGGGCGATGACGATCTTCATGGGGATTCTCCTGTCCTGATGAGCGGCATGCTGACAGCTGTTCGGCAAGGGGGCCTCGGTCAAATGCACAAAACGCCGGACGGGTTGTTTGGGCGGATGCCTTCGTAACTGCTTTCCGGCCTTGTAGGAGCAGCCTTGTGCTGCGAAGAGGCCCGCATGGTCGGAGCGGTTTTTCGCCCTGAGCGGCCCTTTCGCAGCACAAGGCTGCGCCTACGGGAATCGCGTCAATCTGCTGGCAACAGCTGCAACCCCAGATACAAACTAAGCATCCCTTCCATGCGTAGCGGGTCGACCTCGCCCAGCTCGGCAATCCGCTCCAGGCGGTAGCGCAGGCTGTTGCGGTGGATACCCAGGGCATCGGCACAGGCCTGGCTCTGACCGTCGTGGGCACACCAGGCACGCAGGGTGGTGAGCAACTGCCCGCTGTTGTCCCTGGCGCGAATGCGCTGCAGCGGCTCCAGCAGCTCATCCAGCGCGTCATCATTGCGGTGGCGCCACAACAGCGCCGGCAGCCTGTAGCGCTGCAGGCTGAGCAAGCGCTCGGTGGGCAATACCTCGCGGCCATAGGCCAGCAAGTCACGTACCCGGCGGTAGCCCCGGCGCAGCTGCTCCAGGCTTTGCGCGGCACTGCCCAAGGCCAGCCGCTCCACGTCCCAGCCATGGCGTTGCAGGCGCTCCAGCAGGCGCGATTCATCCAGTGCCACACCGGCTGGCCGGCACCATAGCAATGACTGGCGGGCCGGGCTGACACACCAGCTGTCCGGGTACCGGCTCATCAACCACGCCGACAACGCCTCGGCAGGGGGCCCCGAGGCCAGCTCGAACAGGCCCGGCACCCGTGGCAGTTGAGGCTTCAGGCCCAACTGCCGGGCTTCGTCGAGCAGCCGAGGTGAATCACCGCTACCACCCAGCAACAACGCCAGCAGATCATCGCAGCGCTGCCGTCGCCATTGCTGGTCAGCCTGTAAGTGGCGCTGGGCCAACAGCATCTCGGCGGTCATGCGTACCAGCTCCCCATAGGTGCGCACCTGCTGCGGGTCACCGGTCAGGCCCAGTACGCCCATCAGCCGGCCATCGAGCATCAGTGGCAAGTTCACCCCGGGCTGCACGCCCTTCAGGCATTTGGCAGCGTCGGTATCCAGCTCGACAATTCGGCCGTTGGCCAAAACCAGTTGCGCCCCTTCGTGGCGGGTGTTGATGCGCTCCGGTTCGCCGCTGCCCAGGATCAAGCCCTGGCTGTCCATGACATTGACGTTGCACGGCAAGATGGCCATCGCCCGGTCAACGATATCCTGCGCCAGGTCATGGTCGAGTTCGAACATTGCGTGGTCCTTTAGGGGTTAGGCTTTTGGGCTCGGGCACAGCAGCCTGAACCAGGCACTGTGCAAAAGCACAAAGACAGGCTAGCCGCAGTCCCCGAGACTCGTCAGAGCGAGCGCCGGAACAGGCGACGCGGCAAAAACCATAACAACAGAGAACCCGATCATGGCACACAGCCCAGCCCCTGACCAAGGCACGGACATCACCCGCAACGCGCTGTACCGGCGCATCACCCTGCGGCTGATTCCGTTCATTTTCATCTGCTACCTGTTCAACTACCTGGACCGCGTCAACGTCGGCTTTGCCAAGCTGCAAATGCTCGACGCCCTGAAATTCAGCGAAACAGTGTACGGCCTTGGCGCCGGCATCTTCTTCATTGGTTATGTGCTCTGCGGCCTGCCAAGCAACCTGGCACTCAACCGCTTTGGCCCGCGGCGCTGGATTGCGCTGATGATGATTGCCTGGGGCAGCCTGTCCACCTGCCTGCTGTTCGTCACTACCCCGACCGAATTCTACGCCCTGCGGCTACTGACCGGCGCTGCCGAAGCAGGCTTCTTCCCGGGTGTGGTGCTGTACCTTTCGCGCTGGTTCCCGGCCGCCCGTCGCGGACGCATCATGGCCCTGTTCATGTCGGCGATCCCGGTGTCGGGCCTGCTCGGCGGGCCGTTTTCCGGCTGGATCCTCCAGCACTTCGCCGCCGGCCAGCATGGCTTGGCCGGCTGGCAATGGATGTTCCTGATCCAGGGCCTGCCCACTGTTGCCCTCGGGGTGCTGGCCGTGTTCCTGCTCAGCGATAGCTACCAGAAAGCTGCCTGGCTAAGCCCGGCCGAACGCCAGATGATCGCCACCGACCTGGAGGCCGACGCAGCAAGCAAGCCCGCCACCACCGGCGAGGGTGTGCTCGCGGTGCTGACCCACCCACTGATCTGGACCTTTGGTTTTATCTACTTCTGTATCCAGAGTGGTGTCTACGCGATCAACTTCTGGCTGCCGTCGATCATCAAGAGCATGGGCTTCGACAACCCGCTGCTGATCGGCTGGCTCAGCGCGATCCCGTACCTGTTGGCCGGTGTGTTCATGATCCTTTGCGGCCGCTCGGCGGACCTGCGCAACGAGCGCCGCTGGCACCTGGTGGTGCCGATGCTGATGGGTGCCGTTGGCCTGCTGATTGCGGTGAACTTCGCCGGCAACCCGGCCGTTGCCATTCTAGGCCTGTCCATCGCCACCATGGGCGCGCTGACCGGCCTGCCGATGTTCTGGCCCATGCCTACCACGCTGCTCAGCGCCGGCACAGCAGTCGCTGGCCTGGCGATCATCAACTCCGTGGGCCAGATGGCAGGCTTCCTCAGCCCGTACCTGGTGGGGTTTATCAAGGATCAGACCGGCTCCACCGACGCCGCACTGTACTCGCTGGCAGCGCTGATCGTGCTGGGTAGCCTGGTGGCCCTGCGTGTCACACGGGCAGGTGCGCTGAGTTCTGCACGGGCCAGTTGAACCTGTTCTCATAGAACAACGTAGTGATTTGGCGTCAACTTGTGGGAGCAACTGTCTTCTTGTGGAAGCTGGCCTTGCCGGCGATGGGGCGCGTAGCGCCCCAAGCCCGGCTCTGCCGGTCGTCAGATCAACGCATCCCCTCCCCACCCCAAGCGTCAAATGGTTCCAAAGGCCCCTTTGGAGAACCCCATGACCCAGCACGCCGTGGCCAGCCTGGCCCAACTCGACGAACACCGCCCCTTGCGCGTCCAGGCCGGCAATGAAGAGCTCATCCTCATCCGCCAGGGCAATCAGGTTCATGCCTACCAGGGCAACTGCCCCCACGCAGGTGCCCCGCTTGACGAAGGCGTGGTCTGCGGCGGCCTGCTGGTCTGCCCTTGGCACAAGGCTGCATTCGCCGTCGATGACGGGGTGGTCTGCGAACCCCCTGCGCTGGCTGACCTGCGCCGCTACAAGGCTTGGGTGAAGGACGATGCAGTCTGGGTCGACGACCAACCGCTGCCCGTCATCGACCCACCCAGGCACAGCGACGCCCGCTGCTTCGTTGTGATAGGTGCCGGTGCCGCCGGCAGCGCCGCAGTTGCCACTCTGCTGGCCCATGGCTTCGCTGGCCGGTTGCTGTGGATCGATCAGGAACGCCAGCCGGCCTACGACCGTACCGCGCTGAGCAAATTCGTGATTGCCGGGCAGATGGCGCCCGATGAAGTGCCAGCGTTGCTCGAAGCCGACGCCCTGCGCAAGGGCCAGCTGGAGCGTAAGCACGGTAAGGTGCGCAGCTTGAGCAGCCAGAAACGCCAACTGATGATGGCCGACGGCCGGCAAATCACTTACGACGCCTGCCTGCTGGCCAGCGGCGGCAAGGCACTGCGCCCCGACATCCCCGGCGTCGACTTGCCGGGCGTGTTTACCTTGCGCTCGCGGGAGGATGCCGCACAGGTGCTCGATGCAGCTGAGCCCGGCCAGCCGGCGGTGATCGTAGGGGATGGCTTCATCGGCCTGGAGGCGGCCTCGGCCCTGCACGAGTACGGCGTGCAGGTGCATGTAGTGACTCGCCACGAGGTCCCGCTTGCCAAGCAGCTAGGCGATCGCATCGGGCGCAGCATCCGCGAACTGCATGAGCGCAGAGGCGTCACCTTCCATGGCCCCACGCAGGTCCAGCGGTTCGAAGGCCGGGACAAAATCGAGGCGGTGCTGCTGGCCAACGGTGAACGCTTGCAAACGCCAGTGGTATTGCTTGGCACCGGCGTGCAACCGGCCACCGCCTTCCTTCAGGGCGTGCCGCTGAGCGAGGACAAGTCGTTGCGGGTCGATGCCGAACTGCGCGCCGCCGACGGTTTGTGGGCCGCCGGTGACATCGCCACGTTCCCGCTCTCGGGGCGCCCGGTGCGCATCGAACACTGGCGCCTGGCCCAGCAACACGGGGTGATCGCCGCCGCAAACATGCTCGGCGAGCAGCGCCGCTACGCCGATGTACCCTTCTTCTGGACCTACCAGCACGGTCGTACCTATGAAGTGCTCGGCCATGCGCGGGAGTGGAACCGGATCGAGTTCGTCGGTGGGCCGGAACAAGGCGATTTCATTGCCTTGCAGTGTGTGGATGACAGGGTCGAGGCGGTTATCGCCCAAGGGTATTCCGATGCCATGGCGACGCTTTCGCAGCGCCTGAAGCGCCCGTTGAGCCTGCAGGAGGCGTTAGCGCTGATCG
Organism: Pseudomonas sp. PvP089; assembly: GCF_017875165.1. NCBI lineage: Bacteria > Pseudomonadati > Pseudomonadota > Gammaproteobacteria > Pseudomonadales > Pseudomonadaceae > Pseudomonas > Pseudomonas sp. PvP089. Next base: position 3,339,163 of record NZ_JAGGME010000001.1, on the reverse strand, counting down.
GCTGAAGGCTGCCTTTCAATGCCCGGCGGATGTGTGTAAAACAGCGGGATCAGCCGACTGCAAAAGGACTCACGCGCATGATCTACCGCCCCCTCGGCCACAGTGGCCTGCAGGTTTCCGCCCTTACCCTGGGCAGCATGATGTTCGGCGAGCAGACCAGCACCGAAGACGCCCTGCGCATCATCGACAAGGCCTGGGGCCAGGGCATCAACTTCATCGACACCGCCGACGTGTACAACGCCGGGCGTTCGGAAGAGATCGTCGGTGAAGCAGTGGCGCGCCATCGCCATGACTGGATCGTCGCCAGCAAGGTCGGTTTCGGCCCGGCCGAGGGCCTGCCAAACCGCAGCGGCCTGTCACGCAAGCACATCTTCAACGCGCTGGAAGCCACGCTGACGCGCATGGGCATGGACTATCTGGACATCTACTACCTGCACCGCGAAGACCACAAGGTGCCACTGGAAGAGACCGTACAGGCGATGGGCGACCTGCTGCGCCAAGGCAAGATCCGCTACTGGGGGGTGTCCAACTTCCGTGGCTGGCGCATTGCCGAGGTCTGCTACATTGCCGAGCGACTGGGTGTGCCGAAGCCCGTGGTAAGCCAGCCGCTGTACAACATCGTCAACCGCCAGGCCGAGCCAGAGCAGCTGGCTGCAGCCGCCGCCCACGGGCTGGGCGTTGTACCATTCAGCCCCTTGGCCCGGGGCGTACTCAGTGGCAAGTATGCACCGGGTGCTGTGCCCGATGCCGGCAGCCGCGCCGGCCGCCAGGACAAACGCATCATGGAGGTGGAGTGGCGCCAGGAGTCGCTGGCCATCGCTCGCCAGCTTCAGGCTTATGTAGCGGCCAAGGGCGTGGGGATTGTCGAATTTGCCATCGCCTGGGTGCTGAACAACCAATCGGTGAGCTCGGCGATTGTCGGGCCGCGTACCGAGGAGCAGTGGGATACCTATGGTGGTGCGTTGGCGGTGAAGATCACGGCAGAGGACGAAGCGTTCATCGATTCGCTGGTGACGCCGGGGCATGCGTCCACGCCAGGGTTCAATGATGTGGCGCACTATGTAAGCGGGCGGCTGGCCCGTAGCTGATCGCCCGCTTGTACCCGCGAAGAGGCCGGTACTGACAACACCATTGGGGAGCCCTGCGCCGGGCTTCCGGTCCCCCCTTTCCCCAATCATCCCGGTATCGTGCGCACCATTGGTTTTCACCTCTGGAGCTGCAATGAGACTCTTCCAACCCCTGCAAGTCGGCCCGCTCACCTTGGCCAATCGTGTGTTCATGGCACCCCTCACCCGTTTGCGCAGCCTTGAGCCGGGTGATGTGCCAACCACCATGATGGCTGAGTATTATCGCCAGCGTGCCAGCGCCGGGCTGATCATCACCGAAGCCACCCAGATCTCTTTCCAGGCCAAAGGCTATTCCGGCTCGCCCGGCATTCACAGTGCCGAGCAGATCGCCGCCTGGAGGCACATCAACGCAGGCATTCACGCCGAAGGCGGGCACAGCGCCGTGCAGGTGTGGCACACCGGCCGGGTATCGCATACCTCGTTGCAACCCGGTGGCGAAGCGCCTGTCGCACCCTCGGCGCTACCGGCCGACGCCCGCACTACCCTGCGCGACGAGCAAGGCAACCTGGTACGCGTTGAAACCTCCGCACCGCGTGCACTGAGCGAGAACGAAATCGCTGGCATCGTGGCCGACTTCGGCCAGGCAGCGGTCAACGCCCGCGAAGCCGGCTTCGACTTCATCGAACTGCACGCTGCCCACGGCTACTTGCTACACCAGTTCCTTACCCCGAGCGCCAACCAGCGCGAGGACCGCTACGGCGGTAGCATCGAAAACAGGGCGCGCATCGTGCTTGAAGCGGTGGACGCGGCGATTGCCAACTGGAGCGCCGAGCGCGTGGGTATCCGCGTGTTCCCGCTGGGCGGGTTCAATGGCGTGGACAATGGCGAAGACCAAGAGGCCGCAGGGCTATACCTGATCCGGGAACTGGCCAAGCGCAACCTCGCCTACCTGCACCTCTCCGAGCCGGACTGGGCCGGTGGCAAGCCGCTGCGTGACGAGTTCCGCCAGGCGATCCGCGCTGCCTATCCGGGCGTTATCATTGCTGCGGGTGCCTACACCGCCGAGAAAGGCGAAGACTTGATTGGGCGTGGTTTGATCGATGCCGTAGCGTTCGGGCGCAGCTACATTGCCAACCCGGACCTGGTAGAGCGGCTGCGGGCGCATGCGCCTCTGAACGAACATCGGGCACAGTTCGACTATGCCAATGGGCCCGAAGGCTATACAGATTATCCGTTTCTGCACCAGGCCATGGGCGCTGGCGAAGGTTGCGCTTACCGATAATACGAAAAACGGAGCCCTCCACGGGCTCCGTCTTCCTGCGGCCGGGCACGCCTGGGCGTACCGGACACTCGGGCAACTTACTCGGCGCGCACTTGCGCAGCCTGCATGCCCTTCTGTCCCTTCTCGGCAACAAAAGACACCTTCTGGCCCTCTTTCAGCGACTTGAAGCCCTCCGATTCAATGGCTTTGAAGTGGACGAAAAGGTCGTCGCCACCGCCCTCGGGAGTGATGAAGCCGAACCCCTTCTCATCGTTGAACCACTTGACCGTTCCGTTTTGTCTGTTGGACATACTCTAAACCCTCGAATGCTGGCTGGTGCGTTTACCGGGATGGTTGAGCCGCCAGTCGATCGACTGGCATCTTCACGCTCCATCTTGGGCGATCTGAAGCCAACTGGCCACTCACACTTTTATCAGTACGCAAAAATAGTCGCTGAAAACACACGCACACTACACCAGGTCAGTGCTCCCAGGGCCCGCCCGATTCCCAGCTGGCGACCAACAAGTCAATGAAACCGCGTACCCGAGGGGACAGGTGGCGCTTGCTCGGGTACACGATACGAATCGGGTCCGCCGGTGGCCGGTAGGCGTGCAGGACTTCGACCAGGGTGCCGGCGCGCAGGTCGTCACCGGTGATGTAGGTGGGCAGGTGAATCAGCCCGAAGCCGGCCCGGGCGCCGTCGAGCATCGCCTCCGAGCTGTCGATGTTCAACCGCCCAGGGTCTTCGCACAGGTGCAGGCCTGCTTCAGTGTCAAAGCGCCAAGGCATGGCTTTCTCGCCCGCGAGGAAGGCGATCTTGTCGTGGCCATAAAGGTCGGCAGGCACCAAGGGAACGCCTCGCGCTTCGAGGTACGCGGGCGAAGCGCAGGTGACGAACTGCTGCCAGGCCACCGTGCGGGTCAACAGCTGCGAGTCTTCCTTGGGTGCGCCAATGCGCACCGCAACGTCTACGCCCTCCTCGACCAGGTCGACGAAGCGGTCTGTGAAGCGGATGTCTGCGCGCAGTTCCGGCCATTGCTTGAGGTACTGGTCCAGCACCGGCAGCACATGGCGCTGGCCGAGCGACAGCGGCGCAGTCAGGCGCAAGGTGCCTGTAGGCTTACCGCGGCGCTGGGCCATGGCGCTTTCCACCTCGTCCAGGTCATCCAGTATCTGCCGCCAGCGTTCGAATGCCACCAGGCCCTCGTCGGTCAGGCTCAGCTTGCGCGTGGTGCGATTGAGCAAACGCACCGCCATGCGGGCCTCCAGGCGAGCAATGCTCTTGCCTACCGCCGACCGGGTCAGGCCCAGGCTGGCAGCGGCGGCAGTGAAGCTGCCGGCCTTCGCGGCGCTGACGAAGGCGGCAATATCGCCGAAGCGGTTGGGTTCCATGACAGGTTCCTGAGTGTGGTGCGGCCGGTTTAGATGGGTATGGATCTGGGAATTGCAAGCGGCGACGCTGCAGCGTTTGGCGAGCGGCCGCGCCCCAGGTACAGCGCAGGTGTTATCCGCCAGGAACGCTAAGCCTCAAGACAAGCTTTTGATCACCAGCAGGTGCACGGGATAGAACAGGTAGCCCCAACGCCCTACGGCAGGTATCCGCCAGGCATCATGACGCAACAACAGCCACCCGACAGGAACTGCCAGCGCAGCGGCAACCAGCGTCAGCAGGGTAATGGGCGCCAGAAGATGCTCGCGCAACCAGGTGTTGGTCAGGTTGCCGCCAATGGCCATCAGGCAAGGCAGCAACCAGGCTACCCCACCCTGCCTGCGTGCCATCAGCCAGGCGCCAGGTAGTAACACCCCCGGCAGCCCGTACATCAATTGCTCGCTGAACAACCACCCTGCCAGCAGGCCCGCAAGGCCAAGTACGCGCGCCGGCCACAGTGGGTACTGCACACCCCAGGCAACCAGCAACCCCAGTACCAGTGTCGGCATTACACTGAACGTCTGTGAACCACTGTCCAGCCAGCGATAGGCGGGCTCCGAGAGCACCGCGAACAGCAGCATCAGCGACAGGTAGCGTAGGTTGGCGCGGGTATGGAGCACCTTTGCCCTGGCACGCCCCACATTCACCGCAATGGCCAGGCAAAACAGCGGAAACGCCAGCCGGCCAATCACGAACAAGCCATCGGCCTCAGGCCACATGAAGCGCAGGTGGTCGGTGACCATGGTCAGCATCGCTGTCCATTTGACCAGGTCCAGCCCGGCCGAACGCATGCCTCAGCGCCCGCGTTCGACCGCACCTGCCCCCAGGTACCGGTCGGTCCAGGCCTCCAGCGGCAAAGGCGGCTGCTGGTCGACGATACGACGCCAGATCAGCGCCAGGTCGTAGCTGTTGAACATTGCCCCAGGCCCGGCACCCTCCCACACCGAAGGCACATCGGCAATCCAGTTGCCCTGGTTGTCGCGGTGGGCCATGTTGAAACGGAAGGTGTAGTTGCCCGGGATGCCCATGCGCAGGTCGGTTACCACCAACGCATTGCCTATCTGGTCGTACCGCAGCCAGTCGCCGGTGAACCAGCGCAAGCGTTGATGCAAAGGGTCGCCTGCCAGCGCTTTTGCCAGTTCCAGGTTGCGCGGCAAGCGCTGCATTTCTGGCGCTTGCCGGTCGAAGCTGCTGCTGATGCCTTCGTAGTAATCGCCATCCTGGGTCTTGGCCATTACGCGCCAGACCAGGCTGTTGAATGCGATGGGCACGGCGCGTACCTCGCTCACGACGATACCTTGCTGGTCCAGTGCCGCCTGGAAGCGTTGCTCGGCTGCCATGCGCCCGGCAAGGCCGAAGCCCAGGTAGGCGGTACTGAACACCAGTGACAGGGTCAGCAAGCGTGTAGCCCTGCCGGTAACACCCTTGAAGCTTGCGTAGATGACCGCCGCCAGCAGCGGCAAGGTATAGACCGGATCGATGATGAACACAGCGGCCCAGCTTTGGGGGATAGGCTGCAGTGGCCAGAACAGTTGCGTGCCATATACCGTGAAGGCATCCAGCAGCGGGTGGGTGACAAGTACCAGCCAGAAGGCGAGGAACAGCCTGGGTAACGTGTACCCCTTGCCGGGCCAGCATTTGTTGACTAACCAGGCCAGCAGCAGGGCCAGCCCGGTGAGCACGAACAACGAGTGCGAGAAGCCGCGATGGTAAGTCATCTGCGACACCGGGTCGGCGTAGCGGATGATCACATCCAGGTCCGGCAGCGTACCCAGTGCTGCGCCATACAGCAGCGAGCGACGGCCCTGGATGCGCCCCAGGAGGGTACCTTGCAGCGCCGCGCCGAGTACAGCTTGGGTGATGGAGTCCAAGGGTAGCATCCCTGAAAAGTGGTTTCTGAAAGCTACCCTCAACCTATGCCGATACGCAATTCCCGTGTAGGGGCGGCCCTGTGTCGCGATGGGCTGCGCAGCAGCCCCGGCTGTCTCGAACCACAAGGGTTATGGGGCTGCTGTGCAGCCCATCGCGACACAAGGCCGCTCCTATAGCGATCTGCGAAATGCTCGACATTTTGTGTACGCCTGTCAGAACAGCTGCCAGGTGTACACCAGCGTCAAACGATTTTCATCGATATCACTGCGGTAGTTGGAGCGTGCCATGGCATTGCGCACCCGAATCCCCAGCCCCTTCAGCATCCCGCTCTGCACTGCATAACCGATATCCAGATCGCGCTCACGATCACGGCCTTCATAGCCCAGCCCGGTATCAACATTGTTACCGGTGATGTAGCGTACGGTCGCTGTCAGCCCCGGCACCCCCATGGCGGCGAAGTTGTAGTCGTAACGCACCTGGTACGAACGCTCGTCTGTGTAAGCGAATTCATAGGTCGGCACCTCGTTACCCAGCGGCGAAATGTTGGCGAACACCCGTGGGAACGGGCTGTCGCCATAGATGCCCTGGTAGCCTGCATGGAAACTGTGCCCACCATGTCGGGCGGTGAACATCGAGAAGAACGCCTGGTTGTCGATGTTGCCCAGCAAGGCATCGCCATCCTCACGCGCGGTGAAGTAGCCCAGATTGGCACTGAGCACCCAGTCGCCCACAGGCTTGCTGTGCTTGAGGCCGACAAATCCCTGTTCGTAGATGTCCTCCAATTGCCCGTACCACAGGCTGACGCTGCTCTGGTTGGCATTGAACGCATAATCCCCGCCCACATAGTTGAAGGCATCGCTCTGGGCCTGACGCATCGGCACATGGCCAAGCAGCGCGTTCATCTTGCCGTCGCCACCTTCGTTGCGCAGGTGGGTGCTTTTCAGGTGCCCGGCCTGCACGGTCAGCCCGTCGATGTCCGACGAACTCAAGCTGGCGCCCTGATAGGTCGGCGGCAGCAGGCGGATGTCGCTGAAGGTCAGTACCGGGAGGTTGGGTTGCAGTTCGCCCACGCGCAGTTCGGTCTTCGACAGGCGGGCCTTGAAGGTGGGCGCCAGGCGGCTGTACTCGTCGGCAGCACGGCCGTCGCCATGCACCGGCAGCAGGCCGGTGTTGGCGCGGTCCGGGCTGCTGTCCAGCTTGATGCCCAGCAGGCCCAGTGCATCGACGCCAAAGCCGACCGTACCCGGTGTGTAGCCGCTTTTGAAGTCGAGGATGAAGCCCTGGGCCCACTCCTCGGCCTTGGACTGCTTGTTGGCCCCGACAATATCGGAGAAATCGCGGCTGAAGTAGTAGTTGCGGGCACTCAGGGTAGCCTTCGAATCTTCGAAGAAACCGCCGTCGGCAGCCAGCAATGGTTGGCTGAGCAAAGTCAGGCCCAAGGCAACGCAAGGGGTGTGATTCATTCCGAAGCTCTCTTGATCTTGTTTTTATGGATAAAGCGTTGGGAACACGGCAGCTCATGGGGTGCGGCGCAGCACCTCCCGTGCACGTGGCTGGCGCAGCCTGAGCAGCGCGTGGGCCAGCAGGCCAAACAGCAGCCCCCAGAACGCCGCCGACAGGCCAAGGAATGCCACCCCCGAAGCCGTGACCAGGAAAGTGAACAATCCCGCATCCCGCTCGGCCGGCTCTGCCAGGCTGCGGGCCAGGGCTTCGCTGATGGCGCCATACAGGGCCAGCCCGGCCAGCGCAGCGATCAGCGCCGACGGAAAGGCTGTGAACAGCGACATCAACGTGGCGCCGGCGATGCCCAGCAGCAGGTACAGGGTGCTGCCAGCAACAGCCGCCACATAGCGCCGCCGTGGGTTTTCATGGGCTTCATGGCCTGTGCACAGGCTGGCGGTAACCGCCGCCAGGTTCAGCCCGTGGCAGCCGAATGGCGCCAGCACGATACCGGCCAGGGCACTGGCACTGATCAACGGGCTGGCCGGTGTGGGGTAACCCGCATTGCGCAGCACCGCCATGCCCGGCATGAACTGCCCGGTCAGCGCCACCAGCACCATCGGCAACGCCAGGCTGAACACCGCCGGCAGGCTGAACTGCGGTGTAATCCACTGCGGTGAAGCCAACTCCAGCACCAGCGCCTCGCTGCGAAACGCACCGCTGGCCACCGTCACCAGGGTGCCCACGCACAGCACCGCAGCCACCGCATAACGGGGCTGTAGCCGGCGCATCAGCACATAAGTGACGAACATCGCCATTACCAGCAACGGCTGCACGGGCAAGGCGCGGAACACTTCGATACCGAAACTGAACAGGATGCCGGCCTGCATACCCGCCGCGATGGACCCCGGCAGGCGCGCGATGATGCGATCGAAGGTACCGCTGAGGCCGATCAGCAGCAGCACCAGGTTGGCCACCAGGTAGGCACCTACGGCCTGTTCCAGGCCGAGTTGCGGCAACGCGGTGACCAGCAGCGCTGAGCCCGGGATCGACCAGGCGATCACTACCGGCACGCGGTAGCGCAGGCTGAGCAGCGCACCGAGCACAGCACTGCCCATGGACACGGCCCAGACCCAGGATGACAACTGCTTGTGGGACAGCCCGGCAGCTTCGGCGGCGTGGAAAATGATCACCAGCGGGCCGGCGTAAGAGATCATCGTGGCGATGCAGCCCGCGACGATGGCGGACAGCGAACTGTCCTTGATCAGGGTTTTCATGGCGCATCTCGCAAGGCAGTGGCCGGCCTTTGTGGCTGGCTCTTGTTCTGGTGTTGGCTTCTTCGCGGGCTTGCCCGCTCCCACAGGTCCAGTGCACTGCCCCGGGTTCCCGCGCCCCCTGTGGGAGCGGGCAAGCCCGCGAAGAAGCCAACTCGGTGTATCAGGCCTCTTGCAAAGCCCGCGGCCGGCTGCTGCGCTGCTCATTCGCTCTGCCCTGGGCCTGCTGCAACTGGAAGTCGAACTTCAGCTGCGCATGCCGCCCCGCCGGGCCATCGACGAACACCACCTCCCCCACCAGCCCATCCCGCGTGGCATAGGCAAAGTCATCCCACAGGTATTTGTCCCCGGAGAGGTTGATCTGCGTGGTCAGGTGGCGATGCCCAGCTGCCGAGATAAAGAAATGCACGTGCGCCGGGCGCTGGCCATGGCGGCCCAGCAGGTCCAGGCATTCCTGGGTTGGCCCCTGCGGGTCGCATCCGTACCCCGACGGCACGATGGAGCGAGCGCGGTAACGCCCTTCTGCGTCGGTGACAATGCGACGGCGCAGGTTGTAGGCGGACTGGCTCTGGTCGAAGAACGAATAGGTTCCACGGGTATTGGCATGCCACAGGTCGACGGTGGCACCCGCCAGCGGTTGCCCTTGGGGGTCGAATACCTGGCCTTGCAGATACATCACCGTGGCCACGCCATCTTCACTGCCGTCGTCCATGCGCACTTCACCGTGAGCGATGGGCGCGCCTGCAACATACAGCGGGCCTTCGATGGTGCGGGGTGTACCGCCGGTAAACCCTGCCTGTTCGTCCTTGGCATCCTGCAACAAGTCGAGAAAGTGCTCGATGCCCAGGCCCGCCACCAGCAGCCCGGCCTCGCCGCGCCCGCCCAGGCGGTTGAGGTAGTCGACGGCATGCCAGAACTCGTCTTCGCTGACTTCCAGGTCTTCGATCAACCGTGCGGTGTCTTGCAGCACGCGTTGCACGATACGTTTCAGGCGTGGGCTGCCTTCATCGTTGCCAATGCCCGCGGCCTCCTCGAAGAACCGCTGCACTTCGGCAGTGTGGGCAATTTTCACGGTCATTTTGGGTTACCTCATCTTGTTATTTTCGGGTCATGCCTGCGCCACCACGGCCTGGGCTTGCCGACGGCCGCTGGCCAGGTGCACGGCCATGGCCAGCGCGGCAATGGCGCCAGGGATGGCGAAGGCGATGAAGTTGAGTTGCAGGGGCAGGTTGATGCCCATCAGTGCACCGCCCAGCAAGGGGCCGACGATGGCGCCATTGCGGCCGATACCCGAGGCCCAGCCAAGCCCCGTGGAACGCACCGACAGCCCATACATTTGCGCGGCACCGGCATACAGCAGGATCTGCGTTCCAATGGTGGTGGCGCCGGCAATGAAGATCAGCAGGTACAACACCGGCATCGGGCTGTTGACACCCAGCAGGCTGATCGACAGTGCGGCGGCAATGAAGAACGCCACCTTGACCTTGACCAGGTTGTAGCGGTCGCCCAGCCAGCCGCCGAGAATTGCCCCGGCCATGCCGCCGAAGTTCAACGCCAGCAGGAACGACAGGCTGGAACCCAGGCTGTAGCCAGCGTTGGCCATCAGTTTCGGCAACCAGGAGCTGAGTGCGTAAACCATCAACAGGCAGCAGAAGAACGCCAGCCACAACGCCAGGGTGCGCACGGCCAGGCCGTTGCGGAACAGCGCCAGTACCGAGGCCCCGCTGCCTTTGCGGTCAGCCGCCTCCAATACGTCATCAGCCTGCACATCGCACCCTGGGTCCAACCGCTTGAGCAGCTTGCGCGCTTCATCGTTGCGGCCCTGGCGCACCAGGAAGCCGATGGATTCCGGCAGGTAGTAGAGGATCACCGGCAACAGCAACAGGGGTACTGCAGCCGCGAAGAACATCGACTCCCAACCGAAGCGCGGCAACATGAAGATGCCCACGCCCGCCGAAAGCATGCCGCCCAGCGAATAGCCACTGAACATGATTGCCACCAGCGTGCTGCGCAGCCGTTTGGGTGCGTACTCGTTCATCAATGCCACGGCGTTGGGCATCAGGCCGCCACAGCCCAAGCCGGCAATGAAGCGGTAGATGCCAAACTCGCTCGGGCTGCTGGCGAAGCCATTGAGGATGGTTGCCCCCGAGAACAAGGCGAAACAGATGGCAATGCCCTTCTTGCGCCCGATGCGGTCGGCCAGGCTGCCGAAAGCCAGGGCGCCGAACATCATGCCGAACAGCGCGTAGCTGCCCAGCGCACCAGCCTGCAACGGGGTCAGGCCCCACTCTTTCATGATCACCGGCAGTACCACGCCGTAGATGAACAAGTCATAGCCGTCGAAAATCAGCAGCAGGCCGCACCAGGCCATGACCATCCAGTGAAACGGGGTGAAACGCGCGTTGTCGATGATCGGGTGTACGTCAAGGGTTCGCATGGCATCTGTCGCTCTTGTTTTTGTTGTGGAGGAAAGCTGTTGCCTTGAGGTTGCTGCTTAGCCGAGGTCGCCGCCCCCTACCGGCAGGGTCACGCCGGTGATGTACGAGGCTTCGTCCGACGCCAGAAACAGGATCGCGCCCACTTGCTCGTCGATGCTGCCGTAACGGTGCATCAGGCTGCTGTCGAGGGTCTGGTCGACGATCTGCTGGTACCAGTGTTTTTCCTGCTCGCTCTGCTCTGCACTGTTGCGCGGTACCCGCCGCGGCGGTGCTTCGGTGCCGCCGGGTGCGGTGGCGTTGACACGAATGCCACGGCCAGCAGTTTCAAAGGCCAGGCACGCGGTAAGGGCATTGACGCCGCCTTTGGCCGCGCCATAGGGCACACGGTTGACACCACGGGTAGCGATGGACGAAACGTTGACGATGGCGCCGCTGCCGCGTTCAAGCATGTAGGGCAGCGCGGCATGGCAGCACCACAAGGTGGGGAACAGCGAACGGCGCACTTCGGCCTCGATCTGCTCGACCTCGTAGTGCTCGAAAGGCTTGGCCCAGATGGTGCCGCCGACGTTGTTGACCAGGATGTCGATGCGGCCAAAGGTTTCCACCGCGCTGGCCATGACCCGGGCGCAGTCGGTGTGTTGTTCCAGGTCGGCAGTGAGGGTGAGCACGCCCTCGCCAGCCAGCTCGTGGACCAGTTCGGAACGGTCTACCGCCACCACTTGCGCGCCTTCGGCCTTGAGCCGCCAGCACACGCCCCGGCCGATGCCTTGGGCGGCACCGGTGACCAGGGCGACCTTGCCTTGGAATCTGTTGTTCATATGTTTTTCCTGCATGACCCGGTTAATGGCAATTGGGAGGGCCGCAGCGCGGCCCCGGCGATCTGTCAGGCCGCCGCCGCGAACTTCTCGTAGTAGAAGTTGGCCGGGGTAATGCCCTGCTCGCGCACGTACTGGCTGACCGCCTCGACCATCGGCGGCGGCCCGCACAGGTACACATCCACGTCGCCGTCGTTGAGGTGGCGGGGCTCGATGTGCTGGGTCACGTAGCCCTTTTGCGGGTACTGGCTTTCCGGATTGGCCACGCAGGCGCTGTAGGTGAAGTTGGGGATGCGTGCCGCCAGCGCTTGCAGGCGGTCGAGTTCGACCAGGTCAAAGTCGTTGGTTACGCCATAGATCAGGTGCAGCGGGTGTTCACTGCCCTGCTCGGCGATCTTCTCCAGCATGGCGGTGAACGGTGCCAGGCCGGTACCGCCGGCCAACAGCAACAGCGGGCGCAGGATCGGGCGCAGGTAGAAGCTGCCCAGCGGCCCGGTCAGGCTCATGCTGTCGCCGGTTTTGGCCAGGCTGGTCAGGAAGCTGCTCATCAACCCGCCCGGTACATTGCGGATCAGGAAGCTGACTTCGCCGCCCTTTTGCAATGAACTGAACGAATAGGCGCGGCTCTGCTCGCTGCCCGGCACCTTGAGGTTGACGTACTGCCCCGGCAGGAAGGCCAGGCGGCTTAGCGCGTCACCCTTGATCGACAGGGCAATCGTGCTGGCCGACAGCTGGCGCACGTCGCTGATGGCAGCCTCGAAGCTGGCCTGCTCGGTCTTGCACAGCTGCGACGAGGCCGGGATGCGGATAACGCAGTCACTTTCGGCGCGCATCTGGCACGTCAGTACGTAGCCTTCGGCAATTTCGTCTTCGCTCAGGGCATCTTCGATGAAGTTGTCGCCCAGGTCGTAGCGGCCGGATTCGGCCTTGCACTTGCAGGTACCGCAGGCGCCGTCGCGGCAATCCAGCGGGATGTTGATGCCCTGGCGGTAGGCAGCGTCAGCCACGGTTTCATGGCCAGTAGCCTCGATGAAACGGGTTACGCCGTCTTCGAAATTCAATGCGATCTGGTAGCTCATGTTGCACCTCGCAGGCGAGCCAGCCCACGGCGCGTCGCATGACGCACCGGGCAGTGCTCGCAAAACCCTGTATCAGATGTGGTAGATGTCGAGGACCTGGCGCACGTAATCGTTCTTCAGCACCACCTTCTTGGCCTTGATCAACGGCTGTTCGCCGCGCAGGTCGAGGGTGTAGAAACTGGTGCCGAAGTAGCTGTCCGTGGTCTTGTAGCGGAAGCTCAGGGTGTGCCAGTTGAAACGCACCTGGCAGCTGCCCTCGCCCTGCTCGACGATCTCGATGTTGCTGATGTTGTGCGAAGTGCGGGTGTCGGGCACGGTCGCACTGGAGCGCTCGGTCTTGATGCGGAACACACGGTCTTCCAGGCCGCCACGGTTGCCGTACCAGATCAGCGAGATTTCGCTTTGTGGGTCTTCGGTGAGGGTGTCGTCATCGTCCCAACTCGGCATCCAGAAGCTGGCGTCGCTGGCGTACAGCTCCAGCCACTGGTCCCACTGGGCGTCGTCCAGGTAGCGCGCTTCGCGGTAGAGGAAGTCGCGCACAGTCTCATAAAGGCTCATTGCACGGCCTCCACGGGGATCAGTTGCTGGTCGTCCTTCAGGGCCTGGATCATGGTGTCCTGCCAGTACTTGTGCTGCAGCACGAACAGGCCTTCGTCTTCGGTGCGCACGCCGGACAACAGCGGCTTGAGGTCGATTTCCCTGGCCGCTTCATCGGCGCCGTCCACCCAGTGGGCTGCACCACGGGACATGTCGTTCCAGCCGGTACCACCGCCGTAGCCGGTCTGGCAGGAGCGGAACTCTTCCAGGTCGTCGGGGGTGGCCATGCCGCTGACATTGAAGAAGTCTTCGTACTGGCGGATGCGCTTGGCGCGGGCATCGGCGCTCTCGCCTTTGGGCGCGATGCAGTAGATGGTGATTTCGGTCTTGTTCACCGAAATCGGCCGGGCAACGCGGATCTGCGAGCTGAACTGGTCCATCAGGTACACGTTCGGGTACAGGCACAGGTTGCGCGAGTTCTCGATCATCCAGTCGGCACGCGCCTGGCCGAAGTCAGCGGCCAGTTGGTCACGGCGCTCATAGGCTGGGCGGTCTTCCGGGTTGGCCCAGCGGGTCCACAGCAGCAGGTGGCCGTGGTCGAAGGAGTAGAAGCCGCCGCCCTGCTTGGCCCAGGCACCGGCGCTCATGGTCTTGATCTCGTCGCCCGCCTCGCGCTGCTTGCGCTGGTTCTGGGTAGCGGCGTAGTTCCAGTGCACGGAGCTGACGTGGTAGCCGTCGGCGCCGTTCTCGGCAGTGAGTTTCCAGTTGCCTTCGTAGATGTACGAGCTGGCACCGCGCAGCACTTCCAGGCCTTCCGGCGACTGGTCAACGATCATGTCGATGATCTTGGCCGATTCGCCCAGGTGCTCCACCAGGGGTTTCACATCGGCATTCAGGCTGCCGAACAAAAAGCCCCGGTATGACTCGAAGCGCGCCACCTTGGTCAGGTCGTGGGAGCCGTCGCAGTTGAAGCTGTCGGGGTAGCCGGCGTTGCTCGGGTCTTTCACCTTCAGCAGTTTGCCGCTGTTGTTGAACGTCCAGCCGTGGAACGGGCAGGTGTAGCTGGAGCGGTTACCGCGCTTGTGCCGGCACAGCATGGCGCCGCGGTGGCTGCAGGCGTTGAGGAAGGCATTGAGCTCACCGTCCTTGTTGCGCGCGATGAAAATCGGCTGGCGCCCCATGGTCAGGGTGAGGAAGTCGTTCTTCTCGGGGATCTGGCTTTCGTGGGCCAGATAAATCCAGTTGCCCTCGAAGATGTGTTTCATTTCCAGGTCGAACAGGCGTGGGTCAGTGAACATCTCGCGCTTGCAGCGGTAGATGCCCTTTTCACGGTCGTCCTCGAGCATGGCATTGAGGTAGTCGAATCCCAGGGACATGGCCAGGGTCTCCATTGTTATTGTTAAGACCTGGTCAGGTTAGGGAGACGACTGGCGGGGGACTATCCGGATTGTGCAGAGTGCTATCCAGCTTTGTCGGGATCTCTTACTTTTTGAGCCCACCCTTTGGGGCTATGGAGCCAACTGTCTAATCGAGGGATGTCCTTAGCGCCTTTCATACTACGAAGGAGCGGTTCAAGAACCATAAGTGCTTCCAGCCTCTGGCGCTGCTGCGCTTCAAGCCATCTGCGCACGAAGCTCCAGGCTCTTGGCAGTTCATCAATCCGCATCGCGTTTTTCCCGATACGATCAGACAGCGTTACGGCGCTGCCCTCCACCAGCAATTTCTGCCCATCAGACCATAGCGCTGAGTTCATGATGGGTTCTATTTGATTGCCATAACCATGACCCAAGGCATCAACCGCGTCTATAACGCGCTGGTTTACTACATCTGGGGCAGACGGGAGTCCTTTGAAATCAGGATTGATGCTATACCCACTTTTGATACTCGCCGCCTTAGGGCGGATGCTTGAGAGTTTTACTCTTGGAAGTTTCAAATGACCGCTTGGGTCAGTATTGTTCACGGGATCCCCACTGCAGTAGGCGTAACAATTTAATCCTCCAGCACCCATAGGGCTCATGCTGTCAGGGCTATGGAATCTCATCAAAACCGGATTGAACGCACGGTATCCATTCCCCAGCAAGTAGTGCCCTGTGGCCGACTCTTTTCTCTGACCGCTGTAGCGCAGCAGGGATGCGCTTTGCTCGCCCCCATCACGCCCATAAACGGTGTACTGGAGTGCACAAGATGAAATCTGCGACGTCAACATGGTTCCCACCCTTTACTCGAAATGAAGCAAATGGTGGGCTGTGCATGAAATGCCAACAACTGGCAGAACTATCAGGTGGCCTCGCTAGCGCGCCTCACCCCGGCACTTGAACGTCTGCGAAGGCAGCTCGCCAAATTGCTGCCGATACACTTCGGAAAACCGGCCTAGGTGAAGGAAGCCGTAATCCAGGGCAAGCTCGGTCACACTGCGCACACCGCAAGTCGGGTCGCTCAGGCACGCATGCACCCGTTCCAGTTTGCGCTGGCGCACGTAATGCTTGGGCGTGATGCCCAGGTGCTGGTCGAACAACGCATACAGCGAACGCACACTCATGCAAGCCTGCTCTGCCAGCACTTCAGCCGACAGCTCCAGTTTCAGGTTGCGCTCGATGTAATCAAGAATGCGCTCAAGGCCCGCCTGCGGTGCGCTCAGGCATTCGCGGCGGATATTGGTGCTCATCAGGGTCAACAACTTGCTGGCGACAATCTGGCTGTAGTGCCCCTGCACCCTGGGCAGCGAATCGCTCACTTCTGCTTCATGGCAAACCATGGCCAGCAGGTTGACGAAGCCGTCCAGTTCATCCAGCCGGTAATGGTTGCGCAAGAACCGCACGCCGCCATCGGGCCGCTGCCAACGCTGTTCGTCGCAGATTGAATCCAGCAGCCGGGTTGGCACTTTAAGGATGAACTTCTCGCAGTCTTCCGAGTAGGTCAGGTCAACCGGGTCATCCGGGTTGATCAGCAGCAGCTCGCCCGGCACCAGATGCTGCTCGCGCTTGTGCCCACGCCACAGGCAGTTGCCGTTGAGCAACACTTGCAGGTGATAAATGGTTTCCAGCGCTGGCGAAGTCACGCGAACGCTGCCCCCGTAGCTGATGCGGCACAGGTCGAGTTCGGCGAACTTGCGATGGCTGAGGCTGGCCTGGGGATGGGTGGTACGGGACAGACCGATGCAATGCTGGCCTACATGCTGGTTCACATAATCGGACACAGCATAAGGGTCGGCGTGGTGAAACACGCTACTGCGCTCGCTCAGCAGGCGGCTTTCCATAGGCAAGGCACTCGGTATCGTTATTCTTCTGGTCGCCGCTTCCTACGGCCTTGTGGGCGGTGGTTGCGGTCGTCACGGTCATTCTATCGGGCCGGTTGCGGGTTGCGGGGGCAGGCGACAACCGGTGGATGGGCACACTACAGCAAAAAGGCGGGGGTTGGGCAATGCGGCGATGGGATTGGATGGGCGGATAGCGGACAAGCCAGATGCAACTGGCGTTCGTTTACCGAACAGAGTGTTCCTGTCACGGCCGCTTCGGGAGTAAACCCGCGCGAGGCCGGTCATATTTCATTTCATCCAGAAACAGCTTGCAACCAAACCACCCTGCCATTCGGTCACTTTTTCAACATCCGGCGCAGTGCTTCTGCTAGAAATCGCACATGCCTACCCTCTTCCTTACCCACCTGCGCCGCCGCTGGCTCACCTGGCTGTGCGCCACCTTGCTGGTCATAGGCCTACCCTCTGGCTGCGCCATGCTGCAGCACAAGGAGCGTGAACTGGTGTTTCGCATAGAGCCTGGCCAGGCCAGCTGGTTTCGCGGTTTACCCAGCGACGTGCAGGAACTCGACCTACGCCCGCGCAGCTTCAGGGATAACCAGAGCCTGCATGCCTGGTGGTGGCCGGCCAAACGCGCCAATGCCCCGGCGGTTCTGTACCTGCACGGCGTGCGCTGGAACCTGACCGGCCAATTGTTCCGCATCGAGCAACTGCATGCCATGGGCTACTCGGTGCTGGCCGTGGATTATCGTGGCTTTGGCCAAAGCCGGGGCGATCTGCCATCCGAGGCCACGGTGTACGAAGATGCCCGGGTTGCCTGGGAGCGCTTTGTCCAGTTACAGCCCGATGCTGGCAAGCGCCTGATCTTCGGTCACTCGCTGGGCGGTGCGGTAGCGGTGGAACTGGCCAGTGAATTGGCACGTGAGGCGCAAAAAGACGGTGTCGGGGCGCCGGCACGCGGATTGATCCTTGAGTCGACCTTCACCTCCTTGGGCGATGTCGCGGCAGCGGTGGCCGATACCTCCCTGCCGGTACGCTGGTTGATGTCGCAGAAGTTCGACTCGCTGGACAAGATCGGCAACATCGGCCTGCCAGTGCTGCTGGTGCATGGCACGGATGACCGTTTTGTACCCCCGCGCTTCAGCCAGCAGCTGTTCGACGCAGCCCGGCAGCCCAAGACATTGCTGCTGGTGCCCGGCGCCACCCATAACAACAGCATGAGCCTGGCCGGGCAGCGTTACAGGCAGGCAATACAGGCGCTGCTCTGAACCGTACAATGGCCTTTGGTAGCCGAAATCCTGGGGCCGATGCGCGCTCCTTTCGCGACACAAGGCCGCTCCTGCAAGGGCCTGCGCAACGGCTGCGGTTCACTGCACCGGCAAAAAGTTCATCAGCAGCAGGCTTTGGGCGTAATTCAAACCAATCCGGCGATAGCGCTCATCCAGCAACTCGGCTAACAGGTCCAGCCGCGCAACGATCTTGCCGAACTCCACGGCAAAACTCAGGTTACTGCCCTCTTCCGAAATCTCGTTGGAAAACAGCAGCAACACACCATTGGCGTCCTGCCGTTGGCTAAGCATCCAGGTGGCCTTTTCGATGTTGCGCGCCGCGTTGTTGATGAACAGCGGATCGAGTGTATCGGTCATGTAGAACTCGGTGCGCCCGCCGTGCGCGGTGATCAACATGCTGCCGATGGCGTAGATGAAAGCACCCACCCGATCTCCGCGAAACTCCGGGCTCAGGGCGTAACTCAACGCAGCCAGGTCACGGCGGTTGCCCAGTTGCGGCAGTGGCTGGCGTTGTTCGATGGCCATACGGATCTGCCGCTCAGCCGTGGCGGCATCCACGTAGCCCGACATCTTCCACTGGTTGGGGTTGCGCAGGTACAGCTTGTTCATCAGCAGGTACAGGCTTTGCAGGTTGTCGCGCATCGACAGCGAGGCCAGGCGGTCGACGCTGGTCTGGAACAGTTCACTGGGCTTGCCGTTGCCGAACTGGCTGACAATATCGCGGCCTTGCTCCTGGGTGCAGGCGCACAGGCATGTGAGGGCGCCTGCCAGCAGCAGGCGTGGGAGGAAATTCGGGTAGCTTGCAACCATCGGCACCGGGTCGATATTCGGCGGCCGCACCGGGGGTCAGTGCAGCCTGGCCAAGCATAGAACCCGGAAATCGTAAAAAGTGCAGTGATCGGGGATAGGTGGCTCACATGGCGTGGCGCAATATCTCTACCATCTGCGCATGCAGCGCCGGGTCACCACAGGCCACTACGCACCCGCCATTCTGTGCGCTGCTGCCATCCCAGGCCGTGATCACCCCGCCCGCCCCTTCGATGATCGGCATCAGCGCCTGTACGTCATACGGCTGCAGGCTCGCCTCGACAATCACATCTACAAACCCCGATGCCAGCATGCAGTAGGCATAGCAATCGCCGCCGTAGCGCATCAAGCGCGCCTTGCCGGCAACGGCCTCGAACGCAGCTTTGCGCTCGGCGGTATCGAACATGTCCGGTGTGGTGCACATCAGCGTGGCTGAAGCCAGGTCGGCACAGGCACGGGTTTTCAGTGGCGTACCGCTGCACCACGCACCCTCCGGGGTGCCGACAAAACGTTCGCCAGTGAATGGCTGATTCATCACGCCTACCACCGGGCGCGTGCCATCGTTCAGGGCAATCAACGTGCCCCACAACGGCAGGCCGGTGATGAAGGCACGGGTACCGTCGATCGGGTCGAGCACCCAGGTCAACGGGCTGCTGCCAATGGCCACGCCTGCCTCTTCACCCAGAATACCGTGGTCAGGGTAGCGTGCCTGAATCCGCTCGCGCATGGCGTCCTCGGCCGCCTTGTCAGCCACCGTGACAGGGTCGTAAAGGCGCCCGCCCTTGTCCTCGACATCCAGGCTGGCGCGGAAGTACGGCTTGATCGCCACTGCGGCAGCATCGGCCAACTGCTCGGCGAAGGCGCGATATTCGCCGATCTGTTCAGCACTCAGGGACATGGGACAGGCCTCGTGACAATGATAGGGCGCGCATCATACCCGACACGCGGCGCCAGCCACACCCGGCCATGCGCCTGGTGAAAAACGGGCATGGTTCTATCAGGTGCACACGGGTCTAGACTCAACAGAACCAGCTAACCGGGGGGGCTGCCACACGTGGAGGTGTGAGATGAGCCAATTCAAGCGCTTGTTTGTCATGCTCGGCCCGCAGATGCGCCATACGCCAGCGCTGCAACGCGCAGCGGCGCTGGCGGAGTCCAGCGGTGCACTGCTGGATATCAACGTATTCGTCGACGATGTCGACACCTTTGGCTTGATGGGCGATGGCCGCGAGCGTGAGCGGCTGCTCAGTGACAACCGCCAGTGGCTGGCAGATGAGGCCGATCAGTTGGGCAATGCGGGCCTGGACGTTTCAACCGAACTGTTGTTGACCCGCGACCCCCTGCGCAGTGTGCTGGAGCGGGTCGAACGGCAAGGCTGTGACCTGCTGGTCAAGGATGTGCAGCACGAACCGGTGCTCAAACGCCTGCTGGTCACGCCACTGGATTGGCAGTTGCTCAAGGACAGCCCGGTTGCCGTGCACCTGGTCAGCGACATCCGCCTGCCCCTGCCCCGGCAAATTGCCGCGGCCGTGGACCTCAACAGCCACGGTGCTGGCGAGCACCTGGATGAGCAGGTGATTCACTGCGCACGCGCCTTGGCCCTGCAGTGCAACGCCGAGCTGCACCTGCTGCATGTGTGCGATGCAGCCAAAACCCATATCGCCGACTTCGGTGCCGGCACCGTGACCATGCCCGGCTTCGATGGCAGCGTGCGGACTGCGCAGCGGGCTGCGTTCAACCGCCTGGGCGACCATCACCAGATCCCGCTGGAACGGCGGCACTTCCTGGAAGGCGCAGCGATCAGGGCCATTGCCCAGTTTGTCAGCCACAGCCGGGCGGATGTGATCGTGATGGGCAGCCACCGGCATGACGCCATGCAGACTTACCTGGGCGGAACCACGGCCCATGTGCTGGAACACCCGCTGTGCAATGTGTTGGCGATCAAGGCCGTTCGCTGAGTGCTGATATGCCCTGACCGGTCTCTTCGCGCTTTGACCCGCGAAGAGACCGGCACAGATTTCACGTGTTGGTATCTGGCACACCAGTGCCACTTAAAAAGAATGCATTTGATAATGATTCGTAGTAGTTTCTCGGCGCTTGCCCACCCTCCCTTCAGCGCCCTATTCCAGGATCGTATCGTCGATGCGTCGCACATTCGTTTCGCTTTGTGTGCTCCATGCTGTCTCCCCACTGGCGTTTGCCGAGCCTGAAACGCTCGGCGCCCCCGCCCAGATCGAACTCCAGGCCCTCAGCATCACCGGCACCGCCGACAGCGAACGCGCCGATGGTCCGGTCCAAGGCTACAAAGCCAGCCGCTCAGCCAGTGCCACCCGCACCGACACGGCGCTGCACGAAACGCCGCAATCGGTCAGCGTGGTGCCCAAGGATGTGCTGCAAGACACCGGCGCCACGCGCCTGCAGGACGGCCTGGACTACGCCGGCGGTGTCGGCCGCGCCAACAACTTCGGCGGCCAGGGCCTGACTACCTTTACCGTGCGTGGCTTCACTACCGGCGAGTTCTATCGCAATGGCTTCCCGATCAACCGCGGCTACCCCAACGCCCCGGACGCCAATACCGTCGAGCGGCTGGAAGTGATCCGTGGCCCGGCCACCAGCCTGTATGGCCGCGGCGACCCCGGCGGCACGTTCAACGTGGTCAGCAAACAGCCACTGCCGGAATCCAGGGTCACTCTGGGCAGTCAGTTCGATGACCAGGGCATGCACCGGGCAACCCTGGATGCGACCGGGCCTTTGAACCAGGACGGCTCGCTGGCTTACCGCCTGAACATGCTGGGGGAAGGAGGCGACAGCTTCCGCGATGATGTGGAAAGCGAACGGTATGATGTCGCACCGGTCATCAGCTGGCAGGTCAATGACGCCACGAAGCTCATCTTCGAAGGCGACTTCATGCGTAACAACCACCCGCTGGACCGCGGCCTGACACGGCTGCCCGGCCAGCTCGGCACAGCCTCGCGCGACACCAACATCTGGGAAAAAGGCAGCGACAACCTGCTGCATAACGACAACAACATGGCCCAGCTACGCTTCGAGCACCTGCTCAACGACAACTGGACCCTGGGCGGCGGCATGCAGTGGCTGGACGGCTCGCTCAAAGGCAATGCCGTGGAGGCTAATGGCTTGCAGCCCGACGGCCGCACCCTTGGGCGCAACTTCAACTACCGTAAGCTGGAGTGGACCGACCGCGATTACCAGCTCAACCTTACCGGCCACTTCGACACCGGCGGCTTCGCCCACACGCTGCTGACCGGTATCGAGTACGAAGACTACGACTACAACTCGATTATCCAGCGCTCCGCTGCAGGCGCCACCGCCTACCCGATCGATATCTTCGACCCGGTGCTGGGCCAGGCACGTCCGGCACTGACCCGTACCACCACCCACGACAAGGAAAACCTCAAGACCTGGGCACTCTTCGTTCAGGACCAGGTAGCCCTTACAGAGCGGCTCAAGGCCTTGGCAGGTGTGCGTTTCGAGCGCTTTGAGCACGACTACGTCAACAAACTCAGCGCAGCGGGTGACTTCAACAAGGGCGAGAACGGCGTCACTCCACGTTTCGGCCTGCTCTATGAGCTGACCGACACCGTGGCGGTCTATGCCAACACCGCACGTTCGTTCAAACCCAACAGCGGTGCCCCTGCAGGTGCGACGGGGCGCGGTTTCGACCCCGAGAAAGGCAAATCCTACGAACTGGGCGTGAAATGGGAAGCGCTCGATCGCCAGCTGAGCGTCGACGCGGCGATTTACCACATCGTCAAGGAAAACGTGCTGACGCGCGACCCGGCAGACCCCAACTACAGCGTGGCCGCCGGCCAGGTGCGCAGCCGCGGCCTGGACATCAACATCGCGGGCAACATCACGCCGCAGTGGCGGGTGATCGGCGGCTACGCCTATGTCGACGCCGAAGTTACCAAGGACAACCGCTTGCCCACCGGCACCCGCCTGGCAAACATTCCACGTAATAGTTTCAGCCTGCTCAACACCTATGAATTCCAGGACGGCTTGGCCAAAGGTCTGGGCCTGGGGATCGGCGTGAAGTACGTGGATGACCGTAATGGTCAGACCGAGGCGGTCACCTACAATATGGGCCAGTACACCGTGGTTGACCTGCTGGGCTTCTACCAGCTCAATGAGCACGTACGCCTGAACCTGGACGTGAAAAACGTGTTCAACAAGGAATATGACGAAGGTGCATTCAACACCTACGCCTACCCGGGAGCACCTCGGACGGTGCAGGCTGGGGTCTCCTACACATTCTGAATGGCTGGGGCTGCGTTGCAGCCCCCTGCTTCAGAAACCTTTGCTGTAGAACAGCGAGTAGGACTCAATCCCGTCGTTAGGCTGCTTGATCCCCGCATTGGAATAATGCATCGCGCGGATCCCGACCTTCTGCTCCCCAGGCAGCTTCAGGCCGAAACCGATGCGGTCTTCGAAGTTGAACGCCGACCCCATGCGCTGGTCACCCACATCGGTCTTGGAAAATGCCGCCAGGCCAATACCGGCCTCGATGTACGGCGTGTAGGTAAAACCGCTGAATTCATAGGTGAACACTGGGCTGAAGGACAGCGAGTGCGCACCGCTGGCGTCACCACCCTCCCAGTAGGTGTAGGCGGCATCCCAGTAACCACTCACATAGCCGGTACTGCTTTCCAGCCATTTCTTGTCCCAGTCGAATGACAGGCCGATACGGTAGGTCATGTCACCTTGGCTAGTGGCGCCCACGGCACCGGACACCTGTGCGGCCTGGGCCAGGTTGGCCCCTGCAAAGGCCAGCACTGCAGCAGCCAGCGAAGCTGCAAGACGGGTTTTCATCAACGACTCTCCTGATGGTCTACACGGCAAGCGGGGGCTTTTGCCCCTCGATCTTTATGAGGTGACCGGCGCATCCAGACGGTCACACGAAGTAATAGTTTTGTGATTATTGTCCAAATAATCAGAAAGTTGAAAGTGAATTGCCACTAATGGCGTAATGACTTCGTCAAGATGTGCCTTGCCGAGCACCGTGTTTCTTCATGTATTCAGGCTCTGCGCTATGGCGGGAGCACATCTGTACTCCCGCCCCTTCTCCCATCAACGCCAGTTCAGGTTCACGGTGGTGGGGGCCTTGCCGTTCACCGTCACCCATTGCTGCGTCGTCGCACCCTGGGCGGTGCCAGTGACCTTGTATTTGCCGGCCGGCAACTGCACATACAGCAACGGCCCGGCATCCATGACGCTGAGTACGGGCTGGCCTTGTGCATTCTGGATGTCGACTGTGGCACCGCTCTGGAACTTGCCTTGCGGCCCAGTCGAAAGCTCTACATGCAGGTCATAACCGGTGGTCTTGCGCAGCGCATTGGCTTCGTCCTGGCCAATTCCGCCTTGCACGTAGCGCACGCCGTTCTGTTCCTGCGGTTGCAACTGCACGGCCTGCATGTTGATGGGTGCATTGAGGTCGGCGGCGGCAGCCAAGGTCCATGGCATGGCCAGGGTAATCAGCAACGCCGCGCCGAGCGCATAGTGGTGGTTTCGCATGGTACGACCCTCCTTCAGAGGATGGCTTACCTAGTATCTGATCCTCGTGGGGTACGGGTGTTCTGGCTGATGCGTAGCCGTCACAGCAACAGGTGGCAATCAATCATCAATTCTTGTTATTTATTATTTATCTATCAATGAGTTGAGCGACCTTCTTCAAGTAGCTTCACGAACATGCTCAGGCTGCGCGATACGGTGCCACGTCGCCACACCAGCCAGGTTTTCAGGTAGCGGAAATCCTCCGACATCGGCCAGGCGCTGACCGTGCTGCAGCCGGGCATATTGTCCAGCATGCTGCGCGGCATCATGGCCAGGCCGGCGCCAGCGCTCACGCAGGCCAACATGCCGTGATAAGACTCCATCTCGTGGATCTTTCCTGGCACTGCCTGGTCCTTGACGAACCAGTTTTCAAAGTGATGGCGATACGAACAGTTGGCGCGGAAGGCGTAGATGCTTTCACCGTTCACATCCTGGGCGCGGGTGACGGGCGCGTGGTTGAGCGGTGCAATGACCATCATCTCTTCCTCGAACACCGGTATGCCTTCCAGTGTCGGGTGCAGCACCGGGCCGTCGACGAAAGCCGCCACCAGGCGGCCAGACAGCACGCCTTCGAGCATGGTCCCCGAAGGCCCGGTGGACAGGTCCAGGTCGACCTTGGGGTAGCGCTGGTTGTATGCCGCCAGCAAAGCCGGAATGCGCACCGCTGCCGTGCTTTCCAGCGAACCAAGCGCGAAGGTGCCCTGCGGGTCTTCGCCGGCCACGGTCAGCCGCGCCTCGTGCACCAGGTCGAGGATGCGCCGGGTGTATTCGAGAAAATTCCAGCCCGCAGGCGAGAGGCGCAGGCGGCTCTTCTCGCGAATGAACAGTTCCACGCCCAAGTCTTCTTCCAGTTGCTTGATGCGCGTGGTCAGGTTGGACGGCACCCGATGAATGTGCTGCGCGGCGGCACTGATGCTGCCCTGTTCTGCCACGGCCTTGAAGATCTCCAGTTGCACCAGGTCCACAGCCTTTCTCCAAACGTGAATGTTTCGCTCATTATTATTCAGTTTTCATTAAAGCCATAGCCCACTAGTCTGGCGTCACTGATTAACAACAACGAGAGTGTCCGCCATGAGCGCGATCAGCAGCCTGACCCACGCCATCTCCCTCGATCCGTACACCGGCGAGCAGATCGGCGCCTACCCGTTCGACACCGACGCCGCACTGGAAGCGGCGCTGCAACGTGCCAAGGTTGGTTACCGCCAGTGGCGCCACGTGTCGCTGGGTCAGCGCAGCGAGTACCTGTTGGCGCTGGCCAGCACCCTCGAAGCCAAGGCCGAAGCCTTTGCCCAGATGATCAGCCGCGAAATCGGCAAGCCGATTGCCCAGGCCCGTGGCGAGGTCAGCAAGTGCGTGGGCCTGTGCCGCTGGTACGCCGAACACGGCCCGGCCATGCTTGCGCCGGAACCGACCCAGGTTGAAAAAGCCCGAATCGAATACCGCCCACTCGGCCCGATCCTGGCTGTGATGCCGTGGAACTTCCCTGTCTGGCAGGTGCTGCGCGGCGCCGTGCCGGCGATCCTTGCAGGTAACACCTACGTGCTCAAGCATGCGCCGAACGTGATGGGCAGCGCGTACCTGCTGGGCGAGCTGTTCAAGGATGCCGGCCTGCCGGCGGGCGTGTTCGAAGTGCTGAACGTGACCCCGGACGGCGTCACCCGCGCCATCAATGATGCGCGTATCGCCGCCGTGACCCTGACCGGCAGCGTGCGTGCCGGCATGGCGATTGGTGCCCAGGCCGGTGCCGCGCTGAAGAAGTGTGTACTGGAGCTCGGTGGCTCCGACCCGTTCATCGTGCTGGCCGACGCCGACCTGGATGCCGCCGTCAAGGCTGCGGTCATTGGCCGTTACCAGAACACCGGCCAGGTTTGCGCTGCGGCCAAGCGCCTGATCGTGGAAGACAGCATCGCCGAGGCGTTTACCCGCAAGTTCGTTGAGGCTACTCGCGAGCTGAAAGTCGGCAACCCACTGGATGACAGTACCTATATCGGCCCGATGGCCCGTTACGACCTGCGCGACGAGCTGGATGGCCAGGTTCAGGCGACCCTCGCCGAAGGCGCTACCCTGCTGCTGGGCGGTCACAAGGTCGAAGGTGCAGCCAACTTCTACGCGCCGACCGTGTTCGCCAACGTCACCCCGCAAATGACCGCATTCAAGCAAGAGCTGTTCGGGCCGGTAGCCGCCATCATCACTGCACGTGATGCCGACCATGCCGTAGAGTTGGCCAACGACAGCGAGTTTGGCCTGGCCGCGACCATCTATACCGCCGACTATGCACTGGCCGAGCGCATGACTGCGGCACTGGATACCGGTGGCGTGTTCATCAACGGCTACTGCGCTTCCGACCCCCGTGTGGCGTTTGGCGGCGTGAAGAAAAGCGGGTTCGGGCGTGAGCTGTCGCACTTCGGTGTGCGCGAGTTCACCAATGCCCAGACAGTGTGGCTAGACCGTAACTGATCGGCAACGCTGGGGCTGCGTTGCAGCCCTTTCGCCACACAAGGCCGCTCCTACAGGAAATTGCGTGTTCCTGCGGGAACGGCTTCAATCGCGGACCTGGTCCTTGACCCAGTCCAGCATCCCCCCCGGCACGATCAGTTCATGCCGCGCCCGCGAACAGGCGGTATACAGCCCCGCCAGCATCCGCGCCCGCTCATTGCGGTTGCCCGCCACCTGCGGCGCCACCATCAGCTCCGGCGACACCATTACCCGGGCGAACTCCATGTTTTTCACATCCCGTACCCGCGCCAGGAACAACTTGGGCGCCTTGTCCCAGCGGTAACGGCTCTTGGCTTTGGCAAAGTGCTCGGGTGTATAGCCTTTGCGCAGCATGTTGGCCACGGCAATGAACGCCTTGTCATCGCCCTTGTCCTGCTCCAGGGCCTGCCAGCTGGCATAGCGGAACAACATCGGGTGACGCGGCCGAGTGTCGTAGCGGTACAGCTCGATGCAGTCCTCGACGAACAGTTCGAAGTCCTTGCGCGCGCTTTTCAGCAATACGAACGGCACCCCCTGGTGCGTCAGGCGCTGAAACCAGCCAAACAGGCCCCATTCGTCATCGACGATCAGCGCCGTAGGCTGCTCCGGCACCGTCACCTGATCGAAGAAACTGACCCGGGTGTAATGCTCGGCGCTGCCACTGAAGGCCCCCTGGATGGCCGCCGGGTGCGCCTGGATCAGCGGGTTGAGCACATTGTCCATCGCCGGCCCGGCACGTAACGAATGGTCGATGCAGCGTTGACGGATGAAGCTGCCATGGTGCGGGCTGAGGCCGTTGAGGTTCTGCAACTCGTCGCCCAGGGTAATGATCGACTGCGGGCTGCGATCGAGCACGGCAAGCATCGGTGCCGACAGCTCGTGGGCCTCATCGACGATCACGTGGGTGTAGCGGCTATCGATCACATAACCGGTCAACGACAGCAGCTTGACCCGGTGGTAGTCGCGCACCGGCAACTGGACGTCCCGCGCGGACGGGCGAATCAGCTCTTGCCAGTACAGGCGGGCTTTTTCCAACAGCACCTCCTGATCCAGCGGTGAAGTGCCAGGCCCGGCCCAGGGCAAGTGGTGCAGCTGAAGCTGGGTGTCGGCACTGTGGCAGAAGGTGCGCACGGCCCGGACGCACAAGGCAACCACATCGCGCGCGGTGAGCGGACCGATGTCAGGGATGGCCAACCAGCGCACCACCTGCGCGTCCTGCGGGCGCCATGACAGTTTGGTGCGATAAGGGTCACGCAGGCGCCAGCCGTTGCTGGTGAGGTCGCTGTTGAGGAGCTCGTCTGCCAGCTGGCCGAAGGTCAGCGCGGTGTAGGCGGCGGCGTCCTTTACCCGCGCCTGCAGGGCGCGCAACTGGCCTTCGGTCAAGGCCAGCAGCAACGTGCGCTGTGGTTCCAGCAGGCGGGCAAACTGTTGAATCAGGAAGGTCTTGCCGGTGCCAGCGAAGCCCTGCACCGCCACTGACTCATCGATACCACCAAGAAACTCGCGCAACAGGCGGTTCTGCTGGTCGCTGAGCATCAGGTCGCTGGCCAGGGACGGCAGGTACACCGGATGCAGCGGTGTGGCCCGCTGGCGGTAGGTGTCGGCAAACTGGAAATTCCACTGGCCTTCGGTATCCAGCAGTTCATCTGCGGTGTACTTCACCTCGGCGGACAGCAGCGCGATGCCATTTTCGCCCAGCATGCCCAGGCCCATCGCAAAGGCTTCGCGATCAAAATGTTGCGCTACCTGGCTTTGGAAGCGCCCCGGTGCGGCGCTTTCGACCTGGTTGGCGATGCGCACGATTTCGGCGAAGCGGCGTTCTTGCGCATCGGCCGAGGCGGTAGCCGGCTGGCGAGGCAGGTTTTGCACGAACAGCACAGCGGCAGCGTCCAGGACGCTGGCAATAGTGAAGAAGTCGGTGTTGGGCTCGCTGGCGAGGCGGTCGGCCTGGTCGCTGGGCAAAGGCAGGTAGAACATCGGCACCTCGGGTTGGATCAGGGCGGCACGATAGCAACTTTCGGCGTGGGATGCTGAGTTCAGTGTCGCCTGCTGCACCAGAATCCAGATCAGGAAGTTACTTGATGAGGTTTCGGTAACTAAATGAAATTAAACAAAAAAACAGTGTGGATTCGAAGGTCACACCTTAACCCCTGCCCCGCCGCAAGGTCTCGCTCGGAAACTCCTTGAACAATTGACGGTAACTCTCTGAAAACCTTCCCAAATGCCAGAATGACCAGCGCATCGCGACCTCGGCCACGGTCGCCCTGCCATCGCGTAACAAATCGCGCCGTGCGCCGTTCAGCCGGCGCAAGCGCAGCCACTGCGCTGGCGGCATGCCGGTAAATGCCTTGAACGCTTGCTGCAGCTGGCGCAGCGATACCCGTGCAACATCCGCCAGCTCCACCAGGTTCAACGTCTCCTCGGGGCAATCAGCCGCCCACTCGCTGACCCGCCGCATGATCGCCCGCTCTTCGTCGCGGCGCCCCAAGGCTACGCCCTGAAGTCGCTGGCTGGCGTTATCAAGGATGAACAGGCAATCCTCCAGCAGTTGTTCCGCCAGTGCCTGCCCCTGCACTGGGCAGTCAGCCTGCCCGAGGCGGGTCAGCGTGGCGCTTAGCCAACTGCCAAACAACGCGTTCTGCCCACTGCCCAACGGCACCATGAACAACCCTTCGAGGCGTTGCGGGTCCAGCCCATGGCGGGCGAGGAAGGCCTGGTCGAACACCACTGCCACTTCCTGATAGTTCTCCGGGGTTATCCAGATATTGCGGCTTTGTTCGTTCAGCAAGTACAGGCTGTTTTCGCTGCGGTCAAAGCAAAACGCCAGTGAACCGCTCGGTGCGCGGAAAAACTGCTCCACCCGGGTATTCAGACGCTCCTCGTATACCTCCACGCCATCCATCCCCAGCCAGCGCAACTCTCCGCTGAAATTGCCCGGCGACATCTGCCGGTATTGCTGCTGCCAGCCGGGGGTCGCGCGCACTTGCTCAGAGACATCGGTGGTATGAAAGGCCTGAACTTGCAGCGCATTGGGCGTTGTCACGCGAGATCCTAGTTGCACTCTTTTGGTGCATTGCTTACCGAAGAAAATGGATAGATCGGCCCCGGGGGCTGCGACCAAGATAGTCTCCAGTGCGTCACCTGGGAAGTGCACACCTTGCAAAGCCATACTGCGGCTTTCGTCAAAAGCGTCGCTCCCACACTAAAACCCAACCAAGAGGTCTGTATGAACGCCCCCTTCGATCAGCTGTACACCTGGCTGAAAGAACACCGCATCACCGAAGTCGAATGCGTGATCAGCGACCTGACCGGCATCGCCCGCGGCAAGATCGCGCCCACCGCCAAGTTCCTCCACGAGCGTGGCATGCGCCTGCCCGAAAGCGTGCTGCTGCAGACGGTCACCGGCGACTACGTTGACGATGACATCTACTACAACCTGCTCGATGCCGCCGACATCGACATGGTCTGCCGGCCCGACCCCTGCGCCGTGTACCAGATCCCGTGGGCGATCGAGCCAACTGCGATCGTGATCCACGACACCTTCGACAAGCAAGGCAACCCCATCGAACTGTCGCCGCGCAACGTGCTGAAGAAAGTGCTCAAGCTCTACGCCGACAAGGGCTGGCAGCCGATCGTCGCGCCCGAGATGGAGTTCTACCTCACCAAGCGCTGTGAAGACCCGGACTTGCCACTGCAGGTGCCGCTGGGGCGTTCTGGTCGTGCCGAAAGCGGTCGCCAGTCGTTCTCGATCGATGCCGCCAACGAATTCGACCCGCTGTTCGAGGACGTCTACGACTGGTGCGAGATCCAGGGCCTGGACCTGGATACGCTGATCCACGAAGACGGCCCGGCGCAGATGGAAATCAACTTCCGCCACGGCGACGCGCTGGACCTGGCCGACCAGATCACCGTGTTCAAGCGCACCATGCGCGAAGCGGCGCTCAAGCACAACGTGGCCGCCACTTTCATGGCCAAACCGATCACGGACGAGCCTGGCAGTGCCATGCACTTGCACCAGAGCGTGGTCGACATCGCCACCGGCAAGCCAATCTTTGCCAATGATGACGGCAGCATGAGCCAGCTGTTCCTGCACCACATCGGCGGTTTGCAAAAGTACATCCCCAAGCTGTTGCCGATGTTCGCGCCCAACGTCAACTCGTTCCGTCGCTTTTTGCCCGACACCTCGGCGCCGGTCAACGTCGAATGGGGTGAAGAAAACCGTACCGCCGGGCTGCGCGTACCCACCTC
Source organism: Pseudomonas sp. PvP089 (assembly GCF_017875165.1). Taxonomy (NCBI): domain Bacteria; kingdom Pseudomonadati; phylum Pseudomonadota; class Gammaproteobacteria; order Pseudomonadales; family Pseudomonadaceae; genus Pseudomonas; species Pseudomonas sp. PvP089. The sequence goes on along the minus strand of NZ_JAGGME010000001.1, from coordinate 3,308,308 downwards.
CAGCCCAGAGGCAATGCGCGTGGAAAACCGCCTGCCGGGCGCCGATGCCAACCCTTACCTGGCCATCGCTGCAAGCCTGCTGTGCGGCTATCTGGGCATGGTCGAACAGCTCGATCCAAGCGCACCTGTGCAGGGCCGCGCCTACGAACGGCGCAACCTGCGCCTGCCGATCACCATCGAAGACGCCCTGCAGCACATGGAAGACTGCGAAACCGTGCAGCAGTACCTGGGCAAGCAGTTCGTCCAGGGCTATGTGGCGGTCAAACGTGCCGAGCATGAGAACTACAAGCGGGTCATCAGCTCCTGGGAGCGTGAGTTCCTGATGATGAGCGTCTGACCCACCCGGGGCGCTGTGCGCCCCCAGTACACCAAACTCAAAGAACAAGACCAACGAGGTGTCCCCATGCGTCATTTGCAAGCCCTGATCCCCGCTGCGTTCGCCCTGCTGTTCGCCACCACCACCCAGGCCACCCCCTCGGTCAGTGTGTACAACTGGACCGACTACATCGGTGACACCACCCTGGCTGACTTCCAGGCCAGCAGCGGGATCAAGGTGGTTTATGACGTGTTTGACTCCAACGAAACCCTCGAAGGCAAGCTGCTGGCCGGGCGCACCGGTTACGACGTGGTGGTGCCGTCCAACCACTTCCTCGCCCGCCAGGCCCAGGCCGGCGCCTTCCTGCCGCTGGACCGCAGCAAGCTGCCGAACTGGCAACACCTGGACCCCAAGCTGCTCAAGCAGCTTGAACAGAACGACCCCGGCAACCAGTACGCTGTGCCCTACCTGTGGGGCACCAACGGCATCGGCTACAACGTCGACAAGGTCAAGGCAGCCTTGGGCATCGACCATATCGACTCGTGGGCGGTGCTGTTCGAGCCCGAAAACCTGAAAAAGCTCAAGCAATGCGGCGTGGCCTTCATGGATTCGCCCGACGAACTGTTCCCGGCGATGCTCAACTACCTGGGCCTTGACCCACGCAGCGAAAAACCGGCCGACTACGCCAAGGCTGAAGCACGCTTGCTCGAACTGCGGCCCTACATCACTTACTTCCATTCATCCAAATACGTGTCCGACCTGGCCAATGGCGATGTCTGCGTGGCCTTCGGCTATTCCGGTGACGTGTTCCAGGCCGCCAACCGCGCCGTGGAGGCGAAGAACGGCGTAAAAGTCGCCTACAGCATCCCCAAGGAAGGCAGCAACCTGTGGTTCGACCTGCTGGCCATTCCCAAGGACGCCAGCAACCCCGAGCAGGCGCTGGCCTTCATCAATTACCTGCTCGACCCGAAAGTGATCGCCAACGTCAGTGCCACGGTCGGTTATGCCAACGCCAACCCCGACGCCAAGGCCTACATGGATGCATCGCTGGTGCACAACCCTGAGATCTATCCTCCCCAGGACGTGCTGGACAAGCTCTACATCTCCAGCACCCCGAGCCCGAAGATCATGCGCGTCATGACCCGCTCCTGGAGCAAGATCAAGTCCAACCGCTGAGCCGAGAACGCCCATGTCTTTCGATTCCCAACACACTGCTTCGTACTACGCTGCCACGGCACGCAACGCGGCGCCCTACCCAACCCTGGACGGCGAACTGACGGCTGATGTGTGCGTGGTCGGCGGCGGGCTGACCGGCGTCAACACCGCCCTGGAACTGGCTGAACGTGGCTTGTCGGTGGTGCTGCTGGAAGGCCGGCGCATTGGCTGGGGCGCCAGCGGGCGCAATGGCGGCCAGCTGATTCGCGGCATCGGCCATGACGTCAGCGGTTTCACCCGGCATGTCGGTCAGGATGGGGTGCGCTACCTCAAGCAGGCCGGCATCGATTCGGTGGCGCTGGTGGCCAGCCGCATCGCCCAGTACGGCATTGCCTGCGACCTGCGCTGGGGTTTCTGCGAACTGGCCAACACGCCTGAGCAGTTCGCTGCCTTCAAGGACGAGCAGGATGACCTGGCAGCGCTTGGCTATCGCCCTGAAACCCGCCTTGTAAGCCCTGGGCAGTTGCATGAAATTGTCGCCAGCGACCAGTACGCCGGCGGCCTGGTCGACATGGGTTCGGGCCACCTGCACCCGCTCGACCTGGTCCAGGGCGAAGCCCGTGCCGCCCATAGCCTGGGCGTGCGCATTTTCGAGCAAAGCCCCGTGCTGCGTATCGAGCACGGCCCGCGCGTGACCTTGCACACGGCCCGTGGCAAGGTGCGGGCAAGCAGCCTGGTGCTGGGCTGCAACGCTCACCTCGATGAACTGGAGCCGCGGCTGAGCGGCAAGGTGCTGCCAGCCGGCAGTTACGTGGTGGCCACCGAACCGTTGCCCGAACCGCTGGCGACCACACTGATCCCGCAGAACATGGCGCTGTGCGACCAGAAGGTCGGCCTGGACTACTACCGCCTCACGGCAGACCGCCGCCTGCTGTTCGGCGGGGCCTGCCACTACTCCGGCCGCGACCCCAAAGACATCGCCGCCTACATGCGGCCCAAAGTGCTGAAGGTGTTCCCGCAACTGGCCAACGTGCGCATTGACTACCAGTGGGGCGGCATGATCGGCATCACCGCCAACCGCTTCCCCCAGGTCGGGCGCCTGAGCCAGCACCCTAATGTGTATTACGCCCAGGGTTATTCCGGGCACGGGCTGAACGTGACGCACTGGACGGCAAAACTGCTGGCCGAAAGCATCGCCCTCGGCCACAGCCAGGGCCTGGATGTGTTCAGCGCCGTGCCCCACCTGACGTTCCCTGGCGGCAAGGCGCTGCGCTCGCCGCTACTGGCACTGGGCATGCTGTGGTACCGGTTGCGCGAAGCGCTGGGTTGAGTGCGCTGCAAAGGACGCGGTGCCCGAGAGAAGGGGCGCCGCCACTCTTTCCGCTTTCCACAGGGGATTGAACTCGCCCACTGGCCAACTGTCGCGCACCTGCTAGCGTTGTTCTGGCCGACCTCTCATGGATGCGCCTTCATCATGAAATCACTGCCTCGCATTACCCTGTTGTGCGCCGCACTGCTTGCCGTGGCCGCCTGCTCCAGCAATCGCGTGGACCCCAAGGATTATTCCGGCTTCCTCAAGGACTACAGCCGGTTGCAAGAAGCCAAGAGCCCGTCGGGTGACCCGGTGATGCGCTGGATCGACCCCAAGGTCAATATCAACCAGTACAGCCAGGTGTTCATCGAGCCCAGCCAGTTCTACCCCAAGCCGCAGCCGACAGCGGTTATCTCGCAGCAGACGCTGCAGGAAATCACCCGCTACTTCAATGAAGCGCTGCGCCGTGAACTCGGTAGCGTGATGCCCTTGGCCAAGGGGCCCGGCCCGGGTGTGATCGTGGTGCGCCCGGCAATCACGGCGGTGTCCACCAGCAATGAAGGCCTCAAGCCCTATGAAGTGATCCCCATTGCGCTCATTTCGGCAGGTGTGAACACCGCCATGGGTGGACGTGACCAGGACGTGGATGTCGGCGTGGAGGCGGCGTTCCTGGACGGTGCCAGCCAGAAAGTGCTGGCCCAGGTGGTACGCAAAGGCGCGGGTCAGGAACTGGAAAACGATACCCAGAAGCTGACCTTGAATGACGTCAAGCCGGTACTCGATGGCTGGGCCAAGGACATGCGGGCGAGCTTCATTGAAGCCAGGCAGAAAGCCCGCTAAGGGCCGCCCGAACACAATACTTGTGGGAGCGGCCTCGCGTCGCGAAAGGGCTGCGAGGCAGCCACAGGATTCAAGCCCTGATATACAAAGTGCTGGGGCCGGTTTGCGGCCCTTTCGCGACGCAAGGCCGCTCCCACAAAAGACTGCATCGGCCGGTGAGTTTTCCTAGCACTCGACAAAGGCGACTGCCAGGCCGCCGCGCGAGGTCTCTTTGTAGTTGGCATGCATGTCCGCCCCGGTATCACGCATGGTGCGGATGACCCGGTCGAGCGAAATAAAGTGCTCGCCATCGCCGCGCAACGCCATCTGCACCGCGTTGATCGCCTTCACCGCAGCAATCGCATTGCGCTCGATGCACGGCACCTGCACCAGGCCGCCAACCGGGTCGCACGTGAGCCCCAGGTTGTGTTCCAGGGCAATCTCGGCCGCGTTTTCCAGCTGCGGCGGCGTGGCACTCAACACCTGTGCAAGGCCGGCAGCGGCCATCGAACACGCCGAGCCCACCTCACCCTGGCAGCCGACCTCGGCACCGGAAATCGACGCGTTTTTCTTGCACAGTATGCCCACGGCCGCTGCCGCCAGCAGGAAGTCCACTACATCCGCATCGCAGGCGACCGGGTTGAATTTCATGTAATAGTGCAACACCGCCGGGATGATACCGGCCGCGCCGTTGGTGGGCGCGGTGACCATGCGCCCGCCGGCGGCATTCTCCTCATTCACCGCCAGGGCGAACAGGTTGACCCATTCCATGGCGCTGAGCGTCGAACCAATCACGTTGGGCTTGCCCAGTTCCTGCAGGCTGCGGTGCAGCCGCGCGGCGCGGCGCTTGACGTGCAGCCCGCCAGGCAGGATGCCTTCGTTGCGCAGCCCGTTGTCAACGCACTCTTGCATCGCCGCCCAGATGCGCAGCAGGCCTTCACGTACTTGCGCCTCCGGGCGCCAGGCACATTCGTTGGCCATCATCAGCTGCGCCACGCTCAAGCCGTGGGCTTTGCACAAGGCCAGCAACTGGGCAGCACTGTCGAACTCATAAGGCAGCACAACAGTATGGGTTTCGCCTGCCGGGGCATCCAGTTCGCCCTGTTCAACAATGAAGCCGCCACCTACCGAATAGTAGGTCTGCAGCAGCAGGCTGCTCTCCCCGTCCAGTGCTTCCAGGCTCATGGCATTGGGGTGGTAAGGCAGGCTCTCGTCGAGCAGCAGCAGGTCGCGGCCATACTCGAAAGCCACCGGGTGGCTGCCATCCAGCATCAGGCAATGCTCCTGCAACACCTGACCAACGCGCGACTCGATGGTGGCCGGGTCTATGCGGTCCGGCCACTGGCCCATCAGGCCAAGCAGGCAGGCGCGATCGGTAGCGTGGCCAACCCCGGTGGCCGACAGCGAGCCATACAACCGCACTTCGACGCGCGACACCTGTGCCAGCAGCCCCTGCTCACGCAGGGCCTGGGCAAACGTCGCCGCTGCCCGCATCGGGCCGACGGTGTGGGAACTGGACGGCCCGATGCCGATTTTGAAAAGGTCGAAAACACTGATAGCCATGCTAATGCCTGACCGTACCCTGATTTGAATCCACAGCACGGTTTAGTGAATGAAATTGAGCGGTATTGCGATTTTGCGCGATACTGACGCGCTGGCTCACGGATGACCAACGAATCTTTCTAAGCAAGCCTTTAGTGGTGCTAAACGATGCGACGACAACTCAATGGCCAGGTGTTTGTCTGGCTGCATGTATTCGCCTGTGCAGCCCGGCACCTGTCCTTTACCCGCTGCGCCGAAGAGCTGCACATCACCCCTGGCGCGGTCAGCCAGCAGATGCGCCAGCTGGAAGAACGCCTGGGTTACCGGCTGTTTCTGCGCCGCGCGCGCGGCGTGGAACTGAGTGCCGAAGGGCAACGCCTGGCCCAGACGGTGGCCGAGGCTTACGGCAGTATCGAAGCTGAACTGCTGCGCCTGGACGCCGGTGAAATACGCGGCACCTTGCGCGTGCGCTCGATTCCGTCATTTCTGGCCAAATGGCTTACCCCGCGCCTGCCACGCTTTCAGCAGCGGTATCCGGACATCGAGCTGCGCCTGGTGGCCGAAGACAGCGCCCAGGCATTGACACCAGGCGATTTCGACCTGGCTATCGACCTGAATGATGGCAGCTACCCGGGGATGCTCTCGACACCGCTGCTGGACGAACAGATTTTCCCGGTGTGCTCACCCACCCTGCTGCGCGGGCGCCCCCCCCTGCATGGGCCGGCGGACCTGGTGCACTACCCGCTGCTGCACGACATTACCGCCTGGCGGGGCAGCTCGGAGTATGCGGAGTGGGAGTTCTACCTGGACGGGATTGGCGCCGCCGGCCTGGATGTGCGGCGTGGACATACCTTCAACCGCAACCACCTCACCATCGAGGCGGCAATTGCCGGTATTGGTGTAGCGATCGCCCGGCGCACACTGCTCAATGACGAACTGGAGCGCGGCGCGCTGATCGTGCCGTTTGGCGTGCCGATCGCCAACCACAAACGCTACGTGGTGCATTACCCGCCAGGCGGGTTGAACCAGCCGGGCGCGCGGGCGGTGCATGACTGGCTGGTGGAAGAGGCGCGAGGGTTCAGGGAGTTGCATCCGCTGAACAAGGAATAGAGGCTCTGTGGGAGCGGGCCTGCCCCGCGAACACCGGCCAAGCCGGTGCCATGCACCGCGTGCCTGCTATTGGCGGGACAAGCCCGCGCCCACAACACTGCTGCCGGGATTGCACTTTAATTAATATGCCTGCTTACCGGTAAACGCATTCAACGTGCGTACCAGAATCACAAAATCCAGCCACAGCGACCAGTTGTTGATGTACTCGATGTCCGAGTCCACCCGCTGGATCATCTGCTCAATGTCCTTGGTCTCCCCCCTGAAACCGCGCACTTGCGCCAGGCCGGTCATGCCCGGCTTGATGTTGTGGCGGGCAAAGTAATCGACGATGTCCTGGGAATACAACGTGTCATGTTGCAACGCATGTGGCCGTGGCCCAACCAGCGACATTTCCCCGGTCAGCACGTTGAACAACTGTGGCAGTTCATCAAGGCTGGTACGGCGGATGAAGGCGCCAATTTTAGTCAGCCGCGGGTCATTCTTCTGCGCCTGTTTAACCACGCCATTGTCCGGCAGGTGAACGTGCATGCTTCTGAACTTCCAGATACGGAACGACTCGCCCGTCCAGCCCGTGCGCTCCTGGCGGAAGAACACCGGCCCGCGACTGGTGAGTTTGATGGCCAGCGCAACGCCCAGCAATACAGGCGATGCACACAACAGTATCAATGCCGCCAACACGCGGTCCTCGATATTTTTCAGGAACAGGCTCATGCCCGTCAACGGCGTTTCAGAAAGGGTCAGCACAGGAATGCCGGCAATTTCCCGCACGCTGTGATTGATAAGGCGCAACGAAAAGATATCCGGCACCCAGTTCACAGCGATGCATTTGTCGAGCAACTTGAAGTACACATCGTTGATGACCTCTGAGCCCCCCAGCGGGGTCACCAGGTAGACGGTGCGAATGCCATGTCGGGCAACGATTTCATCCAGCTCTGCAATGTGCCCAAGCACGGGCAGGCGTTGCTTGCCCTCGGCACTTTCCTGCCCCTGTTCGCCGGCTTTGTCAGTCAGCACACACCCCAGCACCCGTTCGCCAAACCAGGGGTTGTTGCTGATCTTCTGGTAAAGAAAATTGGCCAGATCGCCGTTGCCGATAATCAGGGCGTTGTCCAGGCGCGCATGCGCGGTAAAGCGTTTTTGCAGTTCACGAACCGCAAAATGCAAGAACAACTGGGCAATATAACCAATGATAAACAACTGCACGACCAACAACCGGGAGTAGGTTTCACTCTGTTTGGTCAAAAACGCCATGACCACAAGAAAACAGAACGTCGCCGACCACGCCTTGAACAGGCGGAACGCCTTGATCGAAAGGCCAACGTTGGTACGGTAGATTGCATAATGGTCGTAGATGACCGCCAGTGCGCCAATCAGCAACAGCAGCATGATTACATAATCGGAGGTAATGTAACCAAACTGGTCATAGATGAGGTACCAGGCAATACCGGTGACTGCAATACCATCAAGCCCCGCCTGAATGGCGTTACTGACGCTGCTTCTTCTCTGGAGTAAGGAACGACTGCTTCTGGGTTCGAAAACCATTTCAGACCTCATCTATTTGAGCGTAGCAAGTGCCGTCCATCAAACATCAAGCCTTGAAAACAGCTTATTCAACGCCAGTGAAGCAGGATCGTGCAGCCCCCAAACCACTGATCTCACTGTAGCAGCCACCCGCCATCAGCGCGGATTTTGGCCGATTCATAGGGTTCCACTGGCCGAATCGGCTGGCTTGCGGCACAGCAGGGTGCGCAGCAAGAACAATGGGTTACCCACCACATAACGCATGAACAGGCGCTTCGGCTCGCGTAACAGCCGGTAGGCCCACTCGCCCCCCAAATGCCGCAGCCACTGCGGTGCCCGGCTGACCTTACCACCCAGGAAATCCAGAATCGCCCCGCCGCACACAATCAGGCATGGCCCGCCGACAGCTGCCAACCTGGCCGCCACCGCTTCCTGTTTGGGCATGCCCATCCCCAGCACGATGAGCTCCGGTTGGCGTTCACGGGCCAGTTGCAGGTAGGTGTCGATGCTGGCAAAGCCATCGTGGACCGATACCGGCACCACGCCAAACAAAGCTTCGCTGCGTTGCACAGCCTGGTTCAGGTACGGTTGCTGCGTGCCCCAGAATGCTACCCGTCGTCCGCGGTATGCCTCCATGAGGCTGGGAATGAAGTCGGTGCCATTCATGTTGAGCCCAGGCTCCAGGCCCAACCGGCGATAAAGGATCGCCATGCCAGAGCCGTCGCGCAACAGCACATCGGCCGCCGACAACGCCTGGCAATACGCGCCGTCGCGCACCACCAGGTTCATTGCGTGGGCATTGACGAAGCCCAGTACGGTTGCAGAGTCCGGGGTGGCAAGCCTGTCGAGCAGGCGTTGCGCTGCAGCGCTGTCAGGCACCACCTCCAGCGTGTCGATAATACCCCGCCAGCGTTTCTGCCATTGCCACTGAGCCATCAGTCATCATCCCGTTTGGAGCGCACCCATTCGACCTGGCGCTTGATCAGGAACCCCAGGTACAGGGGGATTTTCCTTGCGGCGTAAAAAGGCGCGTACAGCAGCACGGAAAACGGGATCAGCTCACGGCAGAAGCGTGCCCACGCCAGCACAACGGCAAGGCCGAGCATGACCAGCGCAGCCAGTGCGATCCACGCAGGCGCCGCATGGCCTGACAGCAGGTAGGCCAGCCAGGTCACCAGGTTGAGCCCCAGCAACGCCAGCACCAGTAGCGCCAGCGGTGGCACCAGCAGGTCCAGGGTCATGGCCAGCAGGCTACCGTTGCGCTGGCGGATGGCGGCCAGCGCACGCTTGGGCGCATCCGCCAGCATCAAGCCCAGGTGGCCATGCTCCCAGCGGGTGCGCTGGCTGTTCATGCCTTGCTGGCTTGCAGGGAACTGGCTGGTGACCAACGCCTCGGGGCAGAACACCGGCGGCTTGCCCTGCTGGCACAGGTCCAGGCCCAGCTTTACATCCTCCACCAAGTGCCCATTGGCCAGGTTGATGAGGGCCAGGTCGTGCCAACCGAATGCCATGCCTGCCCCCATCAATTGGCACGGTAGCCCCAGCCGGGCCCAGCCACGCGGCCGTACCAGGTTCTTGACCCGCCAGGCAAACTCGGCCACCTGTACCTTCAGCCCGCTACCGGCGGGTGCGCGCATCAGGTAAAGCGCCTGCACCGGGCGTTGGGCCTGGTGATAACGACGCGCCAGGCAGTCAATCGCCCCCTCGCCTACCTGGCAGTCGGCGTCCACCACAATTACCACCTCGGGCGGCTGTTCGGCCAGGTGGCGTACGCCGAAGTCCAGCGCGTAGCCTTTGCCACGTCGCAACGTATCAAAGCGCTCGACCACCTCGGCGCCGGCCTCACGGGCCAGCCGCGCCGTGTCGTCCGTGCAGTTGTCGGCCACCACCAGCAAGCGGTCGCCTGGCAGCAACTGCGGGGTTACGCTCGCCAGCGTTGCACGAATGATCGCAGCCTCATCATGGGCCGGTACCAACACTGCCACCCGCGGACGCACGCTGACGCCCAAGGGCCGCGTGCGCGGCGGCAGGCAAGCCAGCAGCATCTGCAAGAAAAACACAGACACAGGCACAAAGGCGATCACCGCCAGCAGGCCCAGTAACCAACTCAATACACTCATCATGCGGATGCCTTGAAATAGCCGGCCAGCTTGGCCGCCTCGGTGTCGATATCATGCCGTTGCAGCACGCGCTGGTAAGCCGCCTCGCCCATGCGCTGCAGCGCTTCGGCGGGTTGCGCAAGGCACTCGGCCATGGCCTGGGCCAGTTCCTCCACGGCGCCAGCGGGGAACAGCCAGCCGTTTTCGCCGGGGCGCACCAGCTCCGGGATACCCGCCACATAGGTGGTCAATACGGGTCGGCGCAAGGCCATGGCCTCCATGATCACCACCGGCAGGCCCTCGGCGAAGCTGGGCAATACCAGCGCACGTGCGGCAAGGATTTCCTCGCGCACCTGTGCGCTGCTGATCCAGCCGGTGATGCGCACGTGCTGCTGCAAGCCATGACGGGTAATCAGAGCCTCGATTTGCTCGCGCATCTCGCCGTCACCCGCCAGGACCAGTTCGAAGGCAATCGACTGCTGCGCAAGCTGACGCGCCGCCTCAAGCAGCAACAGCTGGCCTTTCTGTTCACAGAGCCGGCCGACGCACACCAGCTGCGGCACCGCCGGCACGTTGACCGGCGCCACCTCATGGAAACCTCGCTCCAGGCCACAATGCACCACTTTCACTTTGGCCCAGTGCTCGTGCGCCACCCAGCGAAACAGCTGGCTGCGCCCGTAGGAACTTACCGCTGCCACAAAAGCAGCACGCCGCACCTTCTCGCCCATGTGCAAGAACTGCGGCTTGTCGAACTCCTCCGGCCCGTGCACGGTAAAGCTGTAGGCGGGACCGCCCAGCAGGTGGGCCAGCATGACCACCTCGGTAGAGTTGGTGCCAAAATGGGCATGCACGTGCCTGGCCTCATCGGCCTGCAGCCACTGCAACAGCTGGCAGGCCTCAGCCAGGTACACCAGGTGGTACGGCCACGGACGGTCAGCACGCCGGCCAAGGCGCATGGCCAGCCTCAAGGCCTGGAAAAAGCGCCGCGGTTGCGCGCGCAGCACCTGCAACGCAGGCGTCAGCAACCCTTTTATGCCGCCTTGCAACACATAACGGGTCCTGGCCCGCTCGGCCGTGTCCTCGGCATCCTGCAACTCGGCATCCCACCCCCGCAAGGCAAAGCGTTGTACCTCTACGCCCTGGCGCTCCAGCGCCAGTATCTCGCGGCGGATGAAACTGTGGCTGACCTTCGGGTACTGATTGATGAAGTAAGCGATGCGCATACGAATCCAGATCCAAACCCGCTTGATGACCTACCTTCCCTGCCAACCCTCACTTCAGGCTGTCGACTACGGGCGGTTTGTCCACTGCCGATGCACTCACAGCAAATGCATCCCCCTGTTTTCCTTGTAGTCCAAGGTTGTGACTGCTGCTCGGCAATGCTGCCTGCAAGCGTGAGAAAACATCGTCGAGCATCGCCTGACGGCGGCGGTACATCGCCCGCTTCTTTGCTGGAATGTCGCTTTCTGCTCGCTGCGCCGGGGCCAGCGGTACGGTGAAGAAGTCCGCCTGGTTCGAGGCGCTGGCGCCGTGTTCCTGCCAGATGACGTCATAGTTGGCCGCAAGGTCCTGGCCTTTGTCGCTGCCAAAATAAGCGTGCCGGTGGTGCCGGCAGGCATCGCTGACGGCATACAGGTGCGCGACACCCAACGCCCGGGCCAGGCACTTCAGCGCTTCGAGCACCAGGCTGCGCGGGCGCAGGCCCTCGAAGTCCTTGGTCAGGTCACGATAGATGGTCAGCGAGGTTTCACTGTCGATGCCCTTGTGGATGCCCTGCACGGCCCCGATGAACAGGTACAGCTCACCGTGGCTGCGGCACAGGGTGAACGCCAGTGAAGCCACCCGCAGGTCGCCCTGAAACAGGTTCAGCACCAACTCGCCTTCTCGCTTGAACCAGATCGGCCGGTCCAGCACCAGGCTGCAGCCTGGCGAATGGCTGGACAGCTCGCACAGCGTCAGGCTTTCGTCCCGCCCCAGCAGTAACAGCGTCGGAAACTGACCGGCCATTACTTCAAAGTGCGAAGCGATCACCGCCAGGCGCTGCGGGGCTTCCCAGGATTTGCTGAGGTAAGGCCACTGCACCACACCGATGCAGTCCACGCCCAAGCGCTGTACACCTTGCTCACCCAACGCCGCCGTCATGCGCTGCATGAAGCCATGCAGCTCAGGCCATTGCCTGGCAATCTGCAGCATCAACTTGTACTTGTTGTTCAACGCCCGCAACGAGTAGCCCGGTTGCAAGGTAAACACGCTTTTCACGAGGGTGCCGAGCATCATGGTCATCTCTCACTTGTACTCGATCAAAGCCGATTTGCCGGCCGCGAAGCGGTGGCGCAAGAACTTCACCTGGCCGAGCATTTCCGGGAACTTGCCCAGCACCAGGAACACTGCCTGGAGCCAGTTTTCGCGCGCCGACTTACTACCACGGCGCGCCAGGCGCACGGCCTGCAGCGGGTAGATCAACAGCAAAAGCAGGCCCCAGCCACCCAGCAGCAGGCAGGCCAGCACGATTACCAAGGGTACGCCCAGGCCCCATAACCAGGCCCGCCGCGACTCGCGCAACCAGTGTTGCTCGGGCGGCTGACCATGCAGGTAGGCCCCTTCTGCATAGGCATGGCCTGCACGCAGGCTGCGCCGCCACCACTGGCTGAAGCGGGTCATGGCGGCGTCGTGCAGGGTCATCTCGGCGGCCAGGCGCCAGACTTTCCAGCCCTTGGCCCGCAAACGCACGCACAGCTCAGGCTCCTCACCGGCGATCAGCTCGGCGCGAAAGCCCCCGACAGCAGCAAACGCGTCTGCCCGCATCAGCGCATCACCACCGCACGCCTTGGCCTCACCGATGGGGGTGTCCCACTCGAGGTCGCACAGCAGGTTGTACACCGAGCGTTCCGGGAAGCGCTCCCGCCGGCGACCGCACACCACCGCCACCTCGGGATGCTGGTCGAGAAACAGCTGCGCCGTGGCCAGCCAGTGGGCATCCACCTCGCAATCGCCATCAACAAACTGCACCAGTTGCATCGACGGCAGCAGCCGCTGCAAGGCGCTGAAACCTTCATTGCGCGCGCGGGCGGCGGTGAACGGGATGGCCATGTCCAGCGCCAATACCTCCACACCCAGGCTGCGGGCCAGCTGCAGCGAACTGTCGGTGGAGCCCGAGTCGACATACATGACCTTCCCAGCACCGTTTACCAGCGAGCGCAGGCAGCGCTCCAGGCGCGGGCCCTCGTTGCGGCCGATGACCACCACACCGATTGCAGCCGCCATGGGCGTCACTCGACGGGCGCCGTGGCAGCTGGCTGCCTGGCCTTGATGGTGGCCGGCACCCCTACCGCCAGGCAATTGTCCGGCACATCGGCCAGCACCACGGCATTGGCGCCGATGATCACGTTGTTGCCAATACGAATGCTGCCCAGCACTTTGGCCCCGGTACCAATATCGACGTTGTTGCCAAACACCGGGGCAATCGGTTCATCGACATTCTTCAAGCCCACTACCACGCCGTTGCGGATACGGCAGTCATCGCCAAACCGGGCATAACCACTGATGACGATGCCGCCAAAATGGTCGATGACGAAGTTGCGGCCAATCACCACTTCGCACGGCAGTTCGATACCGGTGATGATCTGCACGAACTTGAACAGCACCTTGTAGATCAACGAGAAGAGTTTGCGCAGCAGTGCCGGGCGCACGGTGTAGCGCCAGCGGCCGAAGCGATACACCAGCAGTACCCAGAAGCCCTGCGCCCCCCAATCCCCGCCATGGGCGCGCAGGTCGGCACGAATATTCTCGAACATGGCTTTACCTACCTTGTCGGTTGGCTGGCGTACCGGGTCTTGAACAACAGTGACCAGGTCGCCCGGCAATGACGCCAGCAGGCCTGAATCGCGCCCCAGCCGCGTCGCTTCAACAGCGCCTTGAGTGCCAGCACCAGGTCACCCAGGGTGACCAGCGCCATGTGCAGGGCAAGGCCCGCCACCCCGTGATGCTTGCGGAAATACAACAGCTCGCTTTCGATCTGGTAGGACGAGATCTGCCGGCTGGCCGCCTCCAGCTCGGCCACCGACTTGGAGCTTTCGCCCCCGATGTGCACCACGGTGGTATGCGGGTAGAACACGACTTTCCAGCCGGCTTCCTTCACCCGCTTGCAGTGGTCCACCTCTTCGTAATAAAGAAAATAACGCGGGTCGAACAGGCCCACCTTGTCCAGCACTTCGCGGCGCACCAGATAGAAGCAACCCGGTAACCAGTCACACTCGCGCACCGAGGCGTGGTCCCAGGTCATTTCATCGACCATCTTCAGCCCCGGGAAGAACCGCCCCAGCCCGGTACGCCCGACAAACACGTTGAGCGGCGTTGGGAAGTAGCGGCAGCTGGGCTGCAGATCGCCGTCGCGGCCTTCCAGGCGCACCCCTAGCACGCCGCACTCCGGGTGGGTGTCCATGTAGTCGAGGGTTTTTTGCAGGGAGTCGGCGGCAACGAAGGCATCGGTATTGAGCAGCAAGGCGTACTTGCCCTTCAGGTGCGCCAGCAACTGGTTATTGGCCCGGCCGAAGCCCACGTTCTGCTTGTTGCTCAGCAGCAGTGCCTCGGGGCACACCTGGGCCATGCGCTGCACCGAGTCATCGCGCGATGCGTTGTCTACTACCAGGTAACTGGCCAGCCGCTCGCTGTCGGCCCGGCGCAGCGCATCGAACATCGGCTGCAGCAGCCCGGCGGTATTGAAGTTGACCACCATGACATCCACTGGTTTGCTAGCCATTGTTGCCGTCCCCAAAGAAGTATTGCCGCCTTTGCGCCATCAACAGCGGTTCAACTTCCGGGTCGTAAGCGCCGTTGCGCTGTTTTACCAGTTCGATCCACGGGTAGCTTTCGCAACGCGCCTCGACCCGTTTGATCAGCTGCTCGGTGGTGCAGATGAACTGGGCCGGGTTGCCACCAAATACGGTGCCTGGCGGCACGTCCTTGGTCACCACCGCGCCGGCAGCCACGATCGATTCCGGGCCGATGGTCACGCGGGGCATGATGATCGCACCATGGCCGATGAAACAGTTGTCCTTGATATCAATGAAACCGACCGAATCCAGGTGCTTGCCAAAGCGATGTTCGATCAGTAAAACCACCCCGTCATGACCGATCAACGTACAGTCGGACAGGCCAACGCTGTTACCGATACGTACCAGCGAAGGGTCAAGGAATTTACAGCCTGTATTGACGAAGAAATTGCTGCCAACTGAGTGAAAGTTACCCCATCGGGCGAGATAGGCCCCCCATTCAAGACCAGAAGGGTTGCAGAACCTCCTGTAGAACTTGCCCCCGCGCCCGGTTGCATGGGCGTAGTGCGCCACTGCCTTGCGTATCCATCCCTTCATACTGCCTGGCCTCGCGATCTGAACAATCTGGAGTGTCCTGAGGCGTTCCGGTCTCGTTCTTCTAGGTGCTGACCGCAGCGCACTCAACCCGTGTACAACCTGCTTCACGCAGCGGCGCCGCTGGCCGCTCTCATCTTGGTATCGAGGTGGTCGGCCAGCCGCACGGCAAACTGCAACAGGGGCATGGTCGGGTTTGAGGCGCCACCTTTGGCAAAGATACTGCTGCCGGCGACATAAAGATTCTCGGTACCGAACACCTTGCAATTGGCATCCACAACGCCGAACTGCGGCGAGGCAGCCATGCGTGTGGTGCCCATGTGGTGGGCGTGCGGTGCCATCTTCAGTGGTATCGAAGTGTCGTAGACAAAGTCGTTAAGCTTGACGAAGCCCAGGTCCATGTCGGCGAACTGCTTGGCCAGTTCGCTGCCAATGCACTTGATGGTGTGTCGGTCATCGGCGCTCAGCGCCCAGTTGACATTGACCTTGGCCACCCCCAGTGCGTCCTGCTCGTCAAGCAGCGAGATGCGACTGTGCAGGTTGGGGAACTGCTCGATCATGGTGCTGATCACGCCGTCGCCGGGGCAGCTGAACTTGGCGACGAAGGCGATCTTGCCGGCAACCCCCATGTCACAGGCCAGGTTCTCCAGAAAATGCTTGACCTCGGCAGTGCGGCCATACGTCTGCACATCGGCCAGCAACGCGGCAGTGACATTGCCTTTACCGGCCTTGTACTCGTCGACAAAGGCATCGGTGGTGTAGTACTGGCGCGGCTCCGGGTCCTGCCCGGACTTCAGGATGAACGTGCCCAGGTCGATGTTGAGGTGCTCCATGAAACACCCGCCAACCAGCCCTTCCTTGTTCACCACGCCTGCCGCCACCAGCGTGTGGCTGTTGAGCAACTGCCGGGCATTTTCGATGGCACCGGTGGCCAGAATGAAGTTTCTGGCCACCAGGCGCTGACGATTGCGCTCGTAGTCGGATAGCACCACCGCAGTCAGATGGCCAGAGCCTTTGTCGAATTCCAGGTCTACGCAGTTGCAGTTGATGAAAACGTCCAGGCCTTTGGTCTGCTCCAGTGCCGTGGCGTACTTTTGCGCAAAGCGTGTGGGCGTGCTGAGCAGAAAGCGGTCCGCCTCGAAGTCACCGCCATCCAGGCCGGTGTTCATCGCACGAAAATCCGCGCCGGGTGGCAGGTCGACGATGTCCATGGCTGCCGGCAGGTAGCCCTCGATCTCCGAATAAGGAATAGGCCAACCCGGCAAGTCACCTGGCGGGCCGACGGTAAAGTCCGACGGGGTGAATGGCCGGCAACGGCCAGCCCAGTGGTTGGAGGTGCCCCCCAGATAACGCAGGCGGGTCTCCTCGGCATACAGCTCCAGGCCCGTGGACGCGCACGCGTACAACCCTTGCGAGTGCGGCGCATACTCGCGCCCCCCGCCTTCGGCGAGCAATACGTTCCAGCCGGCGGCGGCCAGGCGCAAGCCCAACGTGATACCCGCCGGGCCGGCACCGATGATGCAAAAATCGTAGTCGTCGCGCAGCGCCTTCTGCTGCTGAAAGTCCTTGATCATGCTGGCTCGTTCCGGAAATAACGGGAAGGCAATACCCAACCGTTGATCACCACGAACCCAGGCTGCTCGACAGGTTTGCCTGCAACGGACGCCGAGACGCCAAACACCGCGCCACCCACACCGAGCAAGACACAACTCTGGAGAAAGCCTCTACGGCCCAACTGCGCAGTACAAAAAGTGAGCTTCCCCATGATCCCGTGACCTGTACCCATGAAAGTTCCACCCAGCACGCTGCTTCAAAGCCAGTTGAAAAAGGCCGTCAACAACGCTCCGCACAGCGCCCCGACCAGCAGCATCGGCAGCACCACCAGCTCACGCTTGAGGCTGAACATACCCAGTTTGCAGTTCACATACACGACCAGCACCAGTGTCGGCACGGCATGCAGGGCAACCCCCCAGATCGCCCACTCCACACCACCAATCGCCAGCAATAGCGGTAGCAGCCCCCACAGCGAGACCAGGCGGATGATGTTGTCCATGGCCTGATACTTGGTCAGGCCAAGGGCAATCCACACCTGATGAGCCAATGTATAGCGCATTACGATGAACGACAGCGAAAGAATTGCCAGCATAGGGCCAGCTTCACGGTAGCGATCGTCGTACATCCAGCCAATCAGCAGCGGGCTGGCGGTCAGGAAACCACCACAGATGAACAGCACCAGCAGGTCGACCAGCAGGCGAAAGCGGTGATAAAGCGCTGTCAGGCGTTCCTTGTCGTCGGCCCGGGCTGCTTCACTGAAAGCGGGCAGCGCCACCGCCCCGACAATTTTCATCAGCGCGGTCTGCACCGCGCCAAGGATCAGCACGGCAATCGAATACACCCCCAGTTGCGCCGCCGACATGCTGGCGCCAAACCAGATGCGGTCGCCGTACATGGCCAGCACGCCGACCATCGACGACAACAGGATCCAGCGGCCAAACACGATCAACTCAGTCAGCGCCGTACGGTCCCAGCGCAGGTGATTGTTCGGCCCCTCCAGGGCGGTATGCCCCAGCACGGTCCAGGCTACGGCCGACACCAGGCCGGAGATCACCAGGGCCCAGATCGAATGGGTCAGCAAGCCCAGCACCAGCATCACCACCAGGCCGGCCACCTGCGAGGCCAGGTCGACCAGCACCACGCGCTTCTGTTGGAAAGTTCTTACAGCCACATCTATCTTGGTGGACTGGAAACCCCAGATGGCCGCCGACAGCCCGGTTACCGCCAGCACCATCGGAAGTACCGGGGCGGCGTAGGTAGAGTCCGCCGGCCACAGTTCCGCCAGTTGGGCCAACCAGGCGCCCAGGGCCAGCAGCAGGGTCAGGGCAAACAACAGGAAGCCGCGAATGATCTGCACGGTCCAGGCGGTGTTGAGAAAATCCGGATCGTCACCACGGTGACTCTGGATGATGTTCTGGCGCAGGCCGACATCGGAAAGCAGATGCAGGAGTACCGAAACGGTGGTGGCGATGACCATCACCCCGAACATTTCCGGCAGCAGCAAGCGGGCCATGATCAGATTGCCGCCCAGGCGCATCACCTGAGAAGCCACCTGCGAGACCAGGTTCCACGACCCGGCCCTCAGGGCCCGGTTGCGCAGGCTCGCAGCGGCTGACACATCAATCGACGGCATGACTTCAATCTCTGACTGATTGGCTAAAAGTCACTATAGTTTCAATTAGCCACGATGCTAGCCGTTGCCCACCAAGGGAAAGGTGTACATAGCCGATGCCTGAACATTTTCGTGCGTTGATCGTCATCCTGTTTTTGGCGAGCGTGGTCTTCCTGATGGCGCGGCGGCCTGCCACCGACCTCATTGCGCTCAGCGATTACAAGCGCAGGCGCAATCTTTGGTTTGTGCTGACGGTGCTGGCCTTTGTCTCCCACAGCTTCTGGCTGTATCTGGGGGCGGGCGCGGTCATCCTGTTGCTCGCCGGGCGCCGTGAGCACAACCCCATGGCGCTGTTCTACATGCTGCTGTTCCTGATTCCGCCGGCATCGGTGCAGGTGCCCGGGTTCGGCGTGGTCAACTATCTGGTTGACCTGAACCATATCCGCCTGCTCACCCTCTGCGTGCTGCTGCCGGCCGCGCTGCAACTGCGGCGGCAAGCTGACACGTTGCGGTTCGGCCGCACCTGGGCCGACAGGCTGCTGGCCGCCGGCCTGGTGTTGATGAGCGTGCTGTACCTTCGCGAAACCACCCTCACCGACACCCTGCGCCAGGCGCTGTACCTGTACGTCGACGTATTCCTGCCGTATTACGTGGCCAGCCGTGGGCTGCGCCAGATCAGCGACTTCAAGGACACCCTGTTGGCCTTCGTGCTAACCGCTTTCGTCATGGCGCTGATCGCCGTGGCCGAATATGTGCGCCACTGGCTGCTGTACAGCGCCCTGATCGACGCCATGGGCGTGCCATGGAGCATGTCCGGTTACCTCAGCCGCGGCGGCGCGCTGCGGGCCAGCGTCACCACCGGCCAGGCGATTGCCCTGGGTTATGTGATGAGCGTGGCCATCGGCCTGTTCCTGTTCGTGCAGGGTTATGTGCAACGCCCGCTGCACAAGGCCATGGGCGCCCTGCTGCTGGCCGCCGGGCTGTTCGCGCCGTTGTCACGTGGGCCGTGGATCGGGGTCGTGGTCATCGTGGTGGTGTTCATTGCCATGGGCAAAGGCGCGGTCAGGCGCCTGGCGCTGCTCGGCGCGGCTGGCATGCTGGCGCTGCCCTTGCTGACCGTCGTGCCGGGCGGCGACAAGGTGCTGGACCTGCTGCCTTACATCGGCAACATCGAAAAAGAGAACATCACTTACCGCGAGCGGCTGATGGACAACTCCTGGATCGTCATCCAGCGCAACCCGCTGTTCGGCTCGTTCGACTTCCGCAACACCCCGGAAATGCAGTCGATGATCCAGGGCGAAGGCATCATCGACATCGTCAACACCTACATCAACCTGGCGCTGCGGGTCGGGCTGGTCGGGCTCGGTCTGTTCGTCGCCTTCTTTGCCGTGGTGTTGAGGGGCATCCGCAGGGCCATGCTCAGTTTTCCCGACAAGGATGACGAACGACGACAGCTGGGGCGGGTGCTGCTGGCAACGCTGATCGGCATTCTGGTGATCATCTTCACCGTCAGCAGCATCACCTTCATCCCGGTGGTGTACTGGTCAATCGCAGGGCTGGGCGTGGCCTACATCCAGATGGTCCGCCGGCTGAACAGCAGCCCGGTCATGGAACTGGCCGAACCCGACCTACAACCCAGGTAATGTCAATGAACGTGCTCACCCTGCGTCATTTCGTGCGCCTTACGGCCATTTCCGGCCTGGCCCTGCTGCCGTTGACCGGCTGGGGGTCAGACTGGCAGGTCAGTGTCGATGAGCAAAATGGCTTGCCTACCGTGACACGCGGCGGCGGCCCGGTGATGAAAGCCAAGTTCGACTTCTGGGCGGCCAACTGGAGCTGGACCGGCTTTTACACCGACTTCAAGGTCAATGGCCCCTACCAGTACACACTGTTGGGCAAGAACAAGGAGCTGGACTTTGACCTGAAGGCGGATATCCGCAAGGAACAGGCACAAACCCTGAGCTGGGCATTCGACCTCAACGCCCACAGCCGCCAGGCCGGGGTGATGGGCGGCGGCATGGTGTTCCAGTTCGACCCGGCGCAGATTGCGGGCGACATGGGCGCCCCGCAACTGCTGCCCGACAACCGCGGCTGGTCGTGGGGCAAGGCCGACCAGGGCCGGCGTGTCGAGATGCGCTTCGATCCGCCACTGGCCAAGGTCTATTTCGAGCGCGGCAACCCGTCCGAGCTGCGTGCGTTTCTCTACAAAGACCCGATAAGCGCCGGCCGCCAGCAGCTCAAGGCGGTGCTCAACGTTACCGGCGACATCGAACTGGGTCCTACGCCCACCGAGCGTTTCGGCCTGGCCGACCCCGCCACCTGGCCCGATGACCAGCTGGACTGGCGCACCTCGCCAGTGGACCTGTCGTTCCTCAATGCGGCAGAAAAGCCCGCCGGCAAGCGCGGCTTCGTCAAGGCAGTCGGCGAACAGTTGATGTTTGAAGACAACACCCCGGTGCGCTTCTGGGGTACCAACCTGTCTGCCTACTCGCTGTTCAAGAGCCCCGACGACGAAATTCGCCAACAGGCCAAGCGCCTGTCGGCATTGGGCTTCAACCTGGTGCGCCTGCACCACCACGATTCGCCGTGGGTGAGCCCGAACGTATTTGGCGACGGCACCCTGGTGCGCGATACCCAGCAACTTAGCGCCGAGTCGCTGCGCAAGCTCGACCTGTGGATCAAGGCACTCAAGGACGAAGGCATCTACATCTGGCTGGACATGCACGTGCAACGTGCGTTTACCGCCAACGACAACATTGATGACTTCGGTGAGCTGCCCGAGAAGGAAGGTCGCGTCGACCTGAAGGGTTACGCCTACGTGAACGACAGTATCCAGAAAGCGATGAAGCGGTTCGCCGAGCAGTACCTGACCCATGTGAATGAATACACCGGCCTGGCTTACAAAGACGACCCCGCCATCGCCGCCGTGCTGATCACCAACGAAAACGATCTCACCCAGCACTACGGTAACGCACTGATGCCGAACAAGGATGTACCGCGCCACAGCGAACGCTACATGGCCGCAGCCAAAGCGTTCGCCAGGCAGCATGACCTTCCCGCCGACCTTACCTGGCGCGCCTGGGAGCACGGCCCGTCGAAGCTGTTCCTGAACGACCTGGAGCAGCGCTTCAACGCCGACATGATCGCCCACCTGCGCGGCCTGGGCGTGAAAGTGCCGATCGCCACCACCAGCACCTGGGGCGGCAATGGCCTGAGTGCACTGCCGGCGCTGACCGCAGGCGATGTCGTCGATGCCCACAGCTACGGCGCCATTGGCCAGCTGGAGAAGAACCCGTTGACCAGCGACGGCATGATCGACTGGATCGCCGCCGCCCAGGTGGTCGGCAAACCGCTAACCGTCACCGAGTGGAACGCCGAACCGTTCCCGCTGCCCGACCGCCATTCTTTGCCGCTGTATGTAGCCGGCACCGCCAGCCATCAAGGCTGGGACGCCATGATGCAGTACGCGTACAGCCAGCAAGGGTTCAACCCGGGCTGGCGCACGGCGGACAACTGGCACGCGTACAACGACCCGGCGATGATCGCCACCCTGCCCGCTGCCGCCCTGCTCTACCGCCGTGGGGACGTCAAGCCGGCAACTACCCGCTACGTATTCGCACCAACGCCCGCCACCCTCTACAACCAGGAGATCACCCCGCGCAGTTCGGTACTGTTGCGCACAGCCATGGAAAAGGGCCAACTGCAGATTGCCCTGCCGCCAACACCAGAACTGCCGTGGCTGAAACCTGCCGCCATCCCCTCTGGCGCGCAAGTGCTTCAGGACCCGGGGCAATCGCTACTGGCCGCCGATGCCACTGAATCGGTCACCGACACCGGCGAGCTCAAGCGCAACTGGCAACAAGGCATCTACACCATCGATACGCCACTGACCCAGGCCGCCACCGGCTGGCTGGGTGGCCGCTCGATCAGCCTGGGGGCCGTTCAGCTACAGACAAAAACGCCTTACGCCAGCGTCGCGGTACAGAGCCTGGACGGCAAGCCCTTGGGCCAGTCGCGTGAGCTGCTGCTGTCACTGGGGACACGTGCCATGCCCAAGGCCGATGACACGACGCCGTTCAACGTCGAACCGCTTGAAGGCAGCGTGATCATCAAGGCACCTGCCGGCCTCAAACTGTTCGCCCGCGATGCACAGGCGCAGCTGAAGACACTGCCGGTGGCGTACAAGGATGGGCATTACAGCATTACCTTCGACAGCAACTACATGTCCAACTGGCTGTTCTTGAAATAGGGCATAGGGCCATCTACGCTCAGGTCACCTGTAGCTGATCATCCCACCTGCACGTTTCAGGGACGGTTCACTGCGTCTGTAAACAGCAGATTCCAGGAGGTGCGGATGAAATTTCTGGTAGTGGGTGGCGCGGGCTACATTGGCTCGCACATGGTCAAGCACCTGCTCGGTGCCGGCCATGAGGTAGTGGTGGCGGACCTGGTTTGGCCTGGCCCCGGCATCCAGTGGGCCAAGCTCGATATCGCCGACGAAGCGGCCCTGGACGTGCTGTTCGGCGTTTGTCATTTCGACGCCGTGTTCCACTTCGCCTCGTTCATCCAGGTGGGCGAGTCGGTCAGCGCACCCGGCAAGTACTACCAGAACAACGTTGCAGCCACCCTGGCCTTGCTGCAGGCCATGGTGAATGCGGGTATCAGGCATCTGGTGTTTTCTTCCAGTGCCGCCGTTTACGGCAACCCGCAGTACGTGCCGATTGATGAAGCGCACGTCAAAGGGCCGATCAACCCCTACGGGCTGAGCAAATGGATGGTCGAGCAGATTCTCGAGGACTTCGACCGGGCGTATGGCTTGAAGTCGGTATGCCTGCGTTACTTCAATGCCGCCGGTGCTGACCCGGATGGCCAGCTGGGTGAACGCCACGAGCCGGAAACCCACTTGATCCCGCTGATCCTGCAGGCCGCCTCTGGCCGGCGTGAGGCGGTAACGGTATTTGGCCGGGATTACGATACCCCGGATGGCACCTGTATCCGCGACTACGTGCATGTGGCCGATCTGGCATCGGCGCATGCGTTGGCGGTGGACTATTTACTGGCGGGTGGCGAGCGCACTGCTTTCAACCTGGGCAATGGCCTGGGCTTTTCGGTGCAGCAGGTGATCGATACAGCCCGGGCGGTGACCGGGCGGCACATCAATGCCCTTGACGCGCCGCGCCGTGCCGGCGACCCGCCACGGCTGGTGGCGGATGCAAGCAAGGCGCTGCAAGTGCTGGGCTGGCGGCCGGAGTTTGCTTCGCTGGAGCAGATTGTGCGGCATGCGTGGCAGTGGGAGTTGCAGTATCCCTGGAGCCTGCATCAGGGCTGAGATCTATGGGGGCTGCAAAGCAGCCCCAAAATTTCGAACCTTAATAATAGGTTCGCGGCTGCTCGTCAGCCTTGTTCAGTACCGTCCCGATCAGGTTCACCGTGGCCAGGTGATGCAGGCAGTCCTCGATTTCCTTCTTGTTGTTCATCCCGTTGGCCACCACCAGCAGCACACAATCAAACTTGGGTATCACGGTGATCGCATCGTCAGAGCTGAGCAACGGCGGCAAATCGAAAATGCAGATGCGCGACTCGTAGCGGTTGCGCAAATCGCTGATCAGGTTGTTCACCTTGGGCGACGACAGCATCTCGGTCGACATCGGCACCGGCACCCGCGTCGGCAGCACCACGAAGCGTGGCAAAGTCGGGTTGACCAGGCACTCCTGCAGCTCGGCCTTGTCCGTCAGGAACTCGTTCAGCGCCTGCTCCATGGGCAGGCCCAGGCAGCTGCCGACCTTGGGCCGGCGCAGGTCGAAATCCACCAGCAAGGCAGTTTTGGTGGTGTGGTGAGCGATACTCATGGCCAGGTTGATCGCCAGCACGGTCTTGCCGGCCTCAGGCGTTGGCGAGGTGATGGCCAGGGTCCGCCAGCCATTCTCCTCCATGGCCCTGAGCACCTGCGTGCGCAGCAGGTCGATGGGCCCGTTCATGTTGGAGTTCTTGTTGTACGCCACGATGCGGTGGCGCTCAAGGTGGTCAGCCCGCAGCGGCACGACTTTGGTATTCACATAGTCGAACTGCCCAGGCACCTCCGCCAGTGCCGTGCCAGGGGGAGGTGATAAAGCCTGGGGGGTACCCGGGGTAACCTGGTGAATATTGTTGCCAACAGCCGGCTTGGTCCTGTCCATCACTGCTTTCCCTATGCAAACCGAGATATGACCTTGAACAACAGCACATCCAGTGGCATGTAGAAGACGTGCACCAGCACTACCATGATAGCTACCAACGCCAGTGCCGCCAGGATCAGCCAGTTCCGCCAGCGTTTGCGCCTGGCCACGTCCGCTCTGGTATCGATGTAGGGCACTGCCACCAGTACCCGTTTGCCCAGCAGGTTTTCCAGCGCACCGACGCCGCGCACGCGCTGGTTGAGCATTTCCAGCAGCATCACCAAGGCACCACCGCCTGCCGGTGCCAGCACCAGGCCCAGCGCCGCGATCTTCTTGCGGTTAGGCTTGATCGGTTTTTCAGGCATCAGCGGTGGCTCCAGCAGTACAAAGCGCTCGGCCTTGTTCTCCTGCTCCAGGCTTTCGGTAATTTTAGCGCCCATTTCCTTGGCGCGGATTTCTTCGTATTTCTTGCGCGCGTTGTCGTGGTCACGCATCAACGTCACCAAGCCACGCTCGACTTGCGGCGCCTCGAGGATCTCGGCCTCGTAGCCTTCCATCTTTCGGGTCAGCTCGCGCTTCTGATCGGCCAGCGAGCTGATACGTTCCTGGGCAGCGCTCATCTTGGCCCGGACGCGCGCCACGTCGAGGCTGACCGTGGACGTCGTGGCCGTACGCCCACCACTGGCTTCCAACGCCTGGATCTTGCGCTTGATCGCCACCACATCCGGGTGGGCATCCTTGTAGCGGGTCAGCAACCGGGCGTACTCGGCTTTAAGGCTCGGCAGGTCCTGAGCCTGGTCAGCACTGGCTGGCTTGGTGCCCTCGGTAACCTTGGTAGCAAGGCCAGCATTGGCCGCAGACAGTTCCAGCTCCAGGTAGCGCAGTTCTTCCTGGGCGGCCTTGTAGTCACGGTCAACTTCGCGGAACTCCAGCTCCGAACGCGAGAGCATGTTCATGCGCAGGGTCTGGTGCTCTGGCAAGGCATTGGCGTGGGCCTGCTTGAAGTCGGCCAGCTGGTTTTCCAGGCTGGCCAGTTCCGCGCCCAGCTTGTTAGCCTCCTGGGTAAGAAACTCGGTGGTTTCGTTGGCCCGCTCGGTGCGCTGCTTGAGGTTTTCGTTGAGGAACAGCGTGACCAGTTCGTCGGCCACTTCCTTGGCGACTTGCGCCTGCTTGTGTTCGAAGGACACATTGAACGCAACCGTCGCCTCGCCCCGCCCGCGCACGAACGTGGTGAGGGTTTCGACCACGATGGCATTGCGCATCTGGTCGATCTTGTCGGACTCGCTCAAGCGCTTGTCGGCGAACAGGTTGTACTTGTCGATGATGCGCAGCAGGTTCTCGCGCGTCATCACCCGCTGGCGAATCACCTCGATGCGCTCATCGGCAAAGCTGGTGGTGTTGGTCGATACCAGCTCAGGGGAAATCTGTTGCGATTCCACGAGAATGGTGCCGGTCGACTGGTAAATCGGCGGCACCATCAACGCGACAGCCACGGTCGCGGCAAGTATGACTACGGCACTCACCCCTAACACCAGGGCCCTGTCCTTGATAATGGCGATGTAATCTCTGATGGAGAGTTCGTAGTCAGACTTCATTGGGCCACCTGCCTGAAGTTCAGATGTCGGGGTACCTGTACGTCAACGTCAAACCAACGATCGTCGCGGTTGCATCGGGCGCTCGGTCCTGTTGCCGTTCCTTGTACATGAGCGACAGGCGCAAGTCCCAGTACGGTGAAAACTGGCGGCTGGCCCAAACGCTGTAAGTCTGCAGTGTGTTAGGGCTCTGCCCTTTGCTGTCTTGCCAGGCCGCGTCAGCGCCCACCCGCGCCAGTTCGGTAACGGCATAACTCCACACGCCACGCACCTGGTCCAGCTCGGCGAAACCGCCTTCGGCACTGGCCACCGTGCTGCGCTCGGCGGTCAGGCTGGCGTCGGCGCGCGTGCCGGTGTACAGCAATGCCACCCCACCCTCCCCGCGTCGGCCGCCGCCGTCGCCAGACACCTCGTTGACGCCAATGTGGGCATCGGCACTCAGGCCTTCGGCAAGCTGGTACTTGATACCGACTGCCGGGGTGTAGCTGTTGGAGGCGGTCGCGGTAAGGTCCTGCTCGGGCTCATAGCGGCGGGCACCGAAACGGGAATACACATCGGCCCGTTCGCTCCAGGCGTAGGTCCAGGTGAATACGTTTGCCAGTTCGTCGTAGCCCGTCAGCGAGCTGATGTCATAACGGGCACGGTTGTACGTGGTTTCGTTGCTCAGGGTGCTACGCTCGGTCACCGCCTGGCTCCAGTTGCCGGTCAGGGTGTAGAGCTTTTGCGTACCGTCAGTGGTGATGACCCCGGTATCCAGCACCGTCCCCGACAGCGTCGAGCTTTCGTTGTAACGTGCCACCAGCCCGAAACGCCCACGCTCGGTGGTGCGCTGCCAGCCCAGGCTGATATCGGGGTCCTCACGGTCATCTACCACATCCGTGTCGGACGAGCGCAATACATGCATGCCCAGCCCCAACCTCAGTTCATCCTGATCGAAGGTACCGATCAGGGTGTAATCCGGCGCGATGATCGTGCGCGTTACACCCTTTTCCCCCGATGTCAGCAACAAAGGGTTGCTGTCATATTCAACGGATGTCGGTACCACCACCGTAGACTGCCAATTTGCCGCCAGTACCACGTCCGTAAACGGCAAGACAATGATTGCCGTTGCAATGCTTGTTGTTCTGAGAAGAGGCATTAAGTGTTCTTATTAAAGGCAAGATCAAGGAACGACCAGCGTGTCGCCAGCCTGAAGTTGGATGTTGGTGGACATGTCCCGCCCAGACACCAGGTCCTTATATCGCACGGGCAGGATCTTTTGGGAAGCGCCAGTACCGCGGACCACCTTGATATCGCTTTCGTCAGCAAACTTGTCCAGCCCGCCCGACATGCTCAGCGCCTGAAGCACTGCGGTAGGGCCCGCCATTTGCACGGGGCCCGGCTTGATCACTTTGCCTTGTACATAGACCAGGTTGCCGGCGATGCTCTTGACGACAACGCTGACGTTTGGGTCGGGGAGGAATTTGTCGAGTTTGGCAGCCACTTGCTTTTCAACTGCCGTTACATCCAGGCCGGCAACATTGATGCGCCCGGCCAAGGGGAAGGTGATGCTGCCATCGGGGAGTACGGTGGCTTCTTGACGCAGGCTGTCTTCCTGCCACACCGAAACCATTACCACATCACCAGGGCTGAGCAGGTAAGCCGTACCACTCTGATCGGCGTTGCCAGCACTGGACCACACGGCCAGCACGCAGAATGCGGCTATCAATGAACGCATCATGAGGGTCCCTCCGGCCAAATGGCCCGAAAAAGAGCACTGAATGAGAACAGCACACCAACTCTCGCTCCGCTTCGCGGCTTGAACCCACCGCGATGGCCTCGACCTTCCTGGAGGCCCCAACCTTGACGCCGTACATGTGGGCTGCAGTGCCCTGCAACCAAGGCCTTTGAAGGGCTACTGGGAATATAGCAACGGTTGGGAAATTCACAAGCCAGCCCCCGGCTTGCAACAACCTGCGCTCGCTTTGACAGGGAGCGGGTCAGGCTCAGATTTTTCTTCTGTTGGCGACCAGTACAAAGCCGACAACAGCGAAGGCCAACAACCAGCCGGCGGTTGAAACAGGGATGATACTGTTTTGGTTTACATACGAATCTGCCGCACGCGCAGCGCCACTCAGCAACACCAGCAAGAACATCGATTTGATAATCAGAGTCGTGCGCATACGCCCCTCCTGAAATGAGGAAAATCAATTAGTTATTTGCACAGTATGGCGGGAGTTGTTTCGCTGTTGACTTGAGCTTATGGGCACAATGACACTACGTCAATGATCCGACACCATAATAAAATTCAATGGGCGATGGCGGTATTCGTCAAAATACCGACATGCAAAAGATGCAAAGGCGGGCTGATGCGATGGCGGCTGCGTTTCACGGATGAGAACACAGGTAGGGCGTGCCCTGCCCCGTGGTTTTATTCGTCTGCGTGGTGAACCACGACCAGCAATTGCGCCGGCTGGGCACCTACCGAGCGCAGTCGATGCGGTGTCTGGGCGTTGAAATGCAAGGCATCACCCTGCTCCAGCAGCACCCGTTCGTTCATGAAATCCACCTCCACCTGGCCGGCGTGCACGAACAGGAATTCCTCGCCTTGGTGTTCCTTGAACGTGGGGTCGCTGAACTCGGACGGCGGCTGGATCAGGAACGGCAACAGGCTGCGCTGCCCGACCTGGCTGGTCAGGGCTGCATAGCCAGGCCCTTGCCCGTCGCCTACCAGGGCCTGGCGTTCGCCGTGGCGCACCAGGCTGTAGCGGCTCGGGCCAGCCTGCTCTTCGGCGAACAACTCTTCGACATTCACGTTCAACGCCCGGGCCAGCTTTAGCGCGGCAGCAATCGAGGGTGTATTCAGGCCGCGCTCGACCTTGGACAGATAGCTTTTGGTCATGCCGGTCTTTTCGGCCAGCATTTCCAGGGTCATTCCCAGTTTCTTACGCAGCAGTTTCAATCGGATAGACATGTGACGCGGGTTTCCCAGGCTGAGTCAGCCTGACCATGATACGTGGACTGCCGGCGAAATGCTGGGGCTGCTTTGCAGCCCATCGCGGGCAAGCCAGGTTCCACACATACAGCGTCAGCCGGGCCTGTGGGAGCTGGCTTGCCGGCGATGGGCCGCACAGCGGCCCTGCCTTCATGGCATCACAGGCGGTACGTATTGCAGCGTCGTACCCAGCGCCCACAGCAACACCAGCACCAACGGCACATGCACCAGCAACTGCACGAACGAGAAGCCGATCAGGTCGCGCGCCTTGAGCCCCAGTACGCCCAGCAGCGGCAGCATGTAGAACGGGTTGATCAGGTTCGGCAAGGCTTCGGCAGCGTTATAGATCTGCACCGCCCAGCCCAGGTGGTACTGCAGGTCGTTGGCCACCAGCATCACGTACGGTGCTTCGATGATCCACTTGCCACCGCCCGAAGGGATGAAGAAGCCCAAAACGGCCGAGTACACCCCCATCAGCACGGCATAGGTGTCGTGGGTGGCAATCTGGGTGAAAAACAGCGAAATATGGTGGGCCAGCGTCTGTTCATCGACGCCCTTCACCTGGGTGAGAATGGCAGCGATGGACCCGTACAACGGGAACTGGATCAGCACACCCGTGGTGGTCGGTACGGCGCGCGCCACAGCGTCCAGAAAGCTGCGTGGGCGCCAGTGCAGCAAGGCGCCGAGCATGATGAACAACAGGTTGTAGGTGTTCAGCCCGGAGATCGCGGTAATCGCCGGCTTGGTGGCGAACTCCTGGTAGAGCCAACCAGCGGCCAGGGCCACCAGCAGCAAGATCAGGATCGGGCTGTGCTCCAGCCACTCACCCGGGCGCGTGCGCTGCGGTGCAGGTGGCGCTGTGAAGCTGGGGTCGACGCCACAGTCTTCGGCACTGCGCGCGCTGTTCGGGCCAGGGGCCGTGGCATAGGCGATTACCAGCGAGACCAGCACCAACGCCAACAGCATCACGCCGGACTGCCAGAGGAAGATGGTTTCAGTGAACGGGATTACCCCGGTAATCGACAGGATGGACGGAGGCAGGCTGGCCGGGTTGGCCTGCAGTTGCGCTGCCGACGATGACAAGCCCAGCGCCCACACTGCACCCAGGCCCAGGTAGGCGGCCGCGCCAGCGGCGCGGTAGTCCATCTTGAGTTCGGTGCGCCGCGCCAGGGCGCGTACCAGCAGGCCCCCGAACACCAGCGACAGGCCCCAGTTGAGCAAGGAAGCCAGCATCGAAATCAGGGCTACCCAGCACACTGCCGAGCGACCATTGCCGGGGATACGCGCCAGGCGATCAATCAGCCGCGCGGCCGGAGGCGAGCTGGCCACGACATAACCGCCAATGACCACGAAGGCCATCTGCATGGTAAACGGGATCAGGCTCCAGAAACCGTCACCAAAGGCCTTGGCAGTGTCGGTCGGTTTGGCGCCCATGGCCAGGGCACCGATACACACCAGCAGCACCGCCAGGGCGGCGAACACCCAGGAATCGGGGAACCAGCGTTCGGCCCAGTTGGAGCAGCGCAAGGCAAAGCGCGCAGAACGGCTGTCTTGGATTTCAGCGGCCACAGTTGAATTCCTTTTATTGGTTTTATCGGATAAATCAGCCAAAACACAAAACCCCTGTAGGAGCAGCCTTGTGCTGCGAAGCGGCCAGTACAGACAAACATTATATGAATGCCTGCACTGGCCCCTTCGCAGCCCAAAGCTGCTCCTGCAGGGGAATGTATGAAGCCCGTTGAATCAGAAGGTCATTTCCTTCACGTCATCCGGCACGATCAACTTGCCGGCGGTTTTCGCGATGATCTCTTCAACGCTTACCCCCGGCGCGGTTTCGCGCAGGATGAAGGCGCCGTCTTCGATTTCCAGGTAGGCCAGGTCGGTCAGCACCTTGCGGATGCAGCCGGCGCCGGTCAGCGGCAGGCTGCAGTGTGGCAGCAGTTTGGACTCACCGTCCTTGGATGCATGGGTCATGGTGACGATGATGTTCTCGGCGCCAGCCACCAGGTCCATTGCACCGCCCATGCCCTTCACCAGCTTGCCCGGGATCATCCACGAGGCGATGTTGCCTTGCACGTCGACCTCGAAGGCACCCAGCACGGTGAGGTCGACGTGGCCACCCCGGATCATGGCGAACGACTGTGCCGAATCGAAGATCGAGGCGCCGCGGCGGGCGGTGACGGTTTGCTTGCCGGCGTTGATCATGTCGGCATCGAGGGTGCTTTCGGTCGGGAATTCGCCCATGCCGAGCAGGCCGTTTTCTGATTGCAGCATCACATCCATATCGGCGGGTACGTAGTTCGCTACCAGGGTAGGAATGCCAATGCCCAGGTTGACGTAGTAGCCGTCCTTCAGTTCACGTGCGACGCGTTGCGCCATCTGTTCGCGGGTCAGTGCCATGGTCAGGGTCTCTTTGTTGTTCTGGTGGATGGCGCTCAGGCCTTGACGGTGCGCTTTTCGATGCGTTTTTCGAAGGTGCCGACGATGACACGGTCCACATAGATGCCCGGGGTGTGAATTTCGCTGGGCAACAGCACGCCGGGTTCGACGATCTCTTCCACTTCGACCACAGTGATCTTGCCGGCGGTGGCCGCCAGCGGATTGAAGTTTTGCGCAGTATTGCGGTACACCACATTGCCGTAGTGGTCAGCCTTCCAGCCCTTGACGATGGCGAAGTCACCGGTAATGGCTTCTTCGAGGATGTACTTGCGGCCCTTGAACTCGCGCACTTCCTTGCCCTCTGCAACCGGGGTGCCGTAGCCGGTGGCGGTGTAGAACGCCGGGATCCCGGCGCCGCCGGCACGCATCTTCTCAGCCAGGGTGCCCTGCGGGGTCAGCTCCACGTCCAGCTCACCACTGAGCAGCTGGCGTTCGAATTCGGCGTTCTCGCCCACATAGGAGGCAATCATCTTGCGAATCTGACGATCTTCCAGCAACACGCCCAGGCCAAAGCCGTCAACGCCGCAGTTGTTCGACACCACGGTCAAGCCTTTGACGCCGCGTCGCTTGATTTCGCTGATGAGGTTTTCCGGGATGCCGCACAGGCCAAAACCACCGGCCAGTACTGTCATGTTGTCGGTCAGGCCTTCAAGGGCCTGTTCATAGGTTGCAACGCGCTTGTCCAGTCCGGCCATGCTGATCCGCCTTTTGTAGTTGTAGAACCGACGAGGCTGTCGGTGAGCGTGTGCAGACATCTTCACCGCACGCGACTGATTTGTTAATTTTGTTTTCGTCATCGATTGATAACTTTTACAAAACAGACAATAGGCCTGTCATGAACGTCAAGCAACTGCGTGCCTTTGTCGCCGTGGCCAAGTACCAGAGCTTTGCCCAGGCCGGGGAACACCTGCATATCTCGCAACCCGCCCTGAGCCTGACCATCAAGGCCCTGGAAGAGAACCTCGGCGGCGCCCTGCTCAGCCGCACCACGCGCAGCGTCAGCCTGACCGCCGAGGGCGAAGTGTTGCTGCCGCTGGCGCGGCGCCTGCTGGCAGACTGGGACGACACGGAAGAGATGCTGCGCCAACGCTTCACCTTGCAACTGGGCCGTGTGTCAGTGGCGGCCATGCCGGCCTTTGCCGGCAACCTGCTGCCCCACTCGCTCAAGGTATTTCGCCAGTGCTACCCCAAGGTCAATGTCACGGTGCATGACGTGATCAACGAACAGGTGCTGGAACTGGTACGCCATCGCCGCGTCGAATTGGGCATCGGCTTCGAGCCGGACAACATCGACGGGCTGAACTTCCACCCGTTGTACCTGGACCGCTTTGTCGCGGTGGTACCCGCAGACTCGCCTTTGGCGCTGCTGCCACAGGTCAGTTGGGCACAGCTGATGGCCGAGGACTTCGTGGCGCTGCAACGCCCTTCGGCGGTGCGCCTGCTGATGGAGCAGAATGTGGCCGCCCACCACGGCAAACTGGCCGTGGCTTTCGAGAGCCACCAACTGGCAACCATCGGCCGGATGGTCGCCAGCGGCCTGGGGGTCAGTGCCGTACCGGCGCTGTGCATCAACCAGATGCAGGAACTCGGCGCCCGCTGCGTCACCCTGGTGGAGCCCACGGTCGAGCGGCGCATCGGCGTAATTGCCCTCAGCGAACACAAGCTTTCCACTGCAGCGCAAGCGCTGCTTGAGGTTGTGCTTTCCAATACCCGCATCCGGGAGGTGACATGCGTTACGTGAAACTGGCAGGTTCGAGCGTTCCGGCCATCGGCCAGGGCACTTGGTACATGGGCGAGGACCCTGGCCGCAAAGCCGCCGAGGTGGCGGCGTTGCAACAGGGCATTGAGTTGGGCCTGAGCCTGATCGACACCGCTGAGATGTACGCCGAAGGTGGGGCGGAAGACGTGGTTGGCCAAGCCATTGCCGGGCGCCGCGACCAAGTGTTTCTGGTCAGCAAGGTGTACCCGCACAATGCCGGCCGACGCAGTATGGCGGCCGCCTGCGAGCGCAGCCTCACACGCCTGGGTACCGACTGCATCGACCTGTACCTGCTGCACTGGCGTGGCCAGCACCCGCTGGAAGAAACCGTCGAAGCCTTCGAGCATTTGCGCGAACAAGGCAAGATCAAGCGCTGGGGCGTGTCCAACTTCGACCTCGACGACCTGCGCGAACTGCACAACCCTGACTGCGCCACCAACCAGGTGCTGTACAACCCGGCTCAGCGTGGCATCGAGTTCGACTTGCTGCCGTGGTGCGAAAAGCGCGCGTTGCCGACCATGGCCTACTGCCCGCTGGCCCAGGCCGGGCGCTTGCTGCAGCACCCGGTGCTGGCAGAAATCGCCGAGCGCCATGGCGCCACGCCAGCCCAGGTCAGCCTGGCCTGGGTGACCCGTAATGACGGAGTGATCGCCATCCCCAAGGCCGTGGCGCCCGAGCATGTGCGGCTGAATGCAGCCGCAGGTGCGCTGACCTTGAACAGCGAAGACCTTCGGGCAATCGACCGGGCGTTCCCGGCACCGACGCGCAAGCAGCGGTTGGCGATGGTGTAACTGGCGAGCGGTGAATCGTCTTTATCTTGCCAATCTGAAAGCGTGAGCGGCCCCTGTGGGAGCGGGTTTACCCGCGAAGAAGGCAACACGGTGGATGGCACGGGCTTCGCCCGTGTTCGCGGGTGAACCCGCTCCCACAAGGAATACGCGAGCATCACGGCTTTTGGTAGGGCCGGGGGTTAGTGGAAATCCCGGCTGCGCACATCCAGCCCTTGCAGCAACGGGGTCACATCCTCCAGCCGCCGTGCTATCAGGTGCCGCACGCCGTTCTCCTGCTCCAGCCGCCCACTCACCTTGAGCAGCTGCGCCCCCACCAGCGCCCGCCGCTGCCGTTCGGCAATGTCCCGCCACACCACCACGTTGACCATCCCGTGCTCGTCTTCCAGGGTGACGAAGGTCACTCCGCTGGCTGTCTGGGGCCGTTGCCGCCCCACCACCAACCCGGCCACGGCAATGTTGTCGCCATGCTCGACACCCTGCAGCTCGCTGGAGCTGCGACACCCCAGCGCCCTCAGGCGTGAGCGCAACAGTGCCAGCGGATGCGGCCCCAGCGTTGTGCCCAGCGCCTGGTAATCGGCCATCAGGTCTTCGCCTACGGTGGGCACAGGCAAGTCCACTGGCGTTTCAGGCACCGCTTGCACATCAGTGAACAGCGGCAGCTGCGGCTGCACCGCCGCCACCTGCCAGCGTGCCTGGTGACGATCGCTGGCCAAGGCTCGCAGCGCCCCGCCATCGGCCAGCCGGGCTCGGGCCCGTGCGTCGAGCCCGGCACGCAGGCACAGGTCCTCGACATCGCGCCATGGCCGTTGAGCCCTCGCCTGCTCCAGCCGCCTGGCATCGGCCTCAGCCAACCCGCGCACCAGGCGCAAACCCATGCGAATGGCCAATGTGCCTTGAGCATCAGGCTCGAGGGTACAGTCCCATTCGCTGTGGCAGACATCTACCGGCCGCACCTCGATACCCTGGCGCCGGGCCTCTTGCAGCAACTGGTCAGGGCTATAGAAGCCCATGGGCCAGCTGTTGACCAGCGCGCAGGTGAAGATCGCCGGTTCATGGCACTTCAGCCAACTGCTGGCATAACACAGCAAGGCAAAGCTGGCCGCGTGCGACTCCGGGAAGCCATAGCTGCCAAACCCCTTGATCTGCTCGAAAATGCGTTCGGCAAACGCCAGTTCGTAACCATTGCGCAGCATGCCTCGCACCAGCCGCTCGCGGTGCGGGTCCAGGCCCCCGTGGCGTTTCCAGGCCGCCATGCTGCGCCGAAGCTGGTCGGCCTCGCCCGGTGTGTAGTCGGCGGCAACCATGGCCAGCTCCATTACCTGCTCCTGGAACAGCGGCACGCCCAAGGTCCGCTCAAAGACTTCCTTGAGCTGCGGTGAGGGATAAGTGACGGGCTCCTGCTTCAGCCGCCGGCGCAGGTACGGGTGCACCATGTCACCCTGGATCGGCCCAGGGCGCACAATCGCCACTTCGATGACCAGGTCATAGAAGGTCTTGGGCTGCAGCCGAGGCAGCATGGCCATTTGCGCACGCGACTCGATCTGGAACACCCCCATGGTCTCGGCACGGCTGATCATCGCGTAGGTGGCCGGGTCTTCGCTGGGGATGGTGGCAAGGGTCAGGTGCTGGCCCCGATGGCGCTGCAGCAAGTCGAAGCAGCGGCGCAAGGCACTGAGCATGCCCAGCGCCAGCACATCGACCTTGAGCAGGCCGACCATGTCCAGGTCGTCCTTGTCCCACTGGATGACCGTGCGCTCCGCCATCGCGGCATTCTCCACCGGCACCAGCTGGTCGAGCGGTTGCTGGGAAATGACAAAGCCGCCCGGGTGCTGCGACAGGTGCCGGGGGAAGCCGATCAGCTCGCCCGCCAGCACCAGTACCCGCCGCAGTGAAGGGCTGCTGGCCTCAAAGCCGGCTTCGGCCAAGCGCTGGTCATCGGGAATACGGTCGCTCCAGCGACCACAGCATTTTGCCAAGGCATCCACCTGGTCCACCGGCAAACCCAATACCCGCGCCACATCGCGCACAGCCCCGGCGGCGTGGTAGGTGTTGACCACCGCCGTCAGCGCCGCACGATGCCGGCCATAGCGTCGAAACACATACTGGATCACTTCTTCGCGCCGATCGTGCTCGAAGTCCACGTCAATATCCGGCGGCTCGTTACGTTCACGCGACAGGAAGCGCTCGAACAGCAGGCGATGCTGCAGGGGATCGAGCTCGGTAATGCCCAGCACGAAACACACCACCGAATTGGCCGCCGAGCCGCGGCCCTGACACAGAATGCCTTGGCTGCGGGCGAAGGCGACAATGTCATGCACGGTCAGAAAGTAGCTTTCGTAACCGAGTTCCTCGATCAGCGCCAACTCGGTGGCCAGCACTTCGCGCACCTTGTCACCCGGCCCGTCTGGCCAGCGTAACGGCAACCCCTGTTCGCACAGTTCACGCAACCAGCCTGCCGGGTTATGGCCCTGGGGCACCAGTTCGCGCGGGTACTGGTATTGCAGCTGGCTCAGGTCAAACTGGCAGCGCCCGGCAATGGCCAGGGTCTCGGCCAGCAGGTCGGCAGGATAGAGTTCGCCCAGCTGTGCCTGGCTGCGCAGGTGCCGCTCGCCATTGGCAAACAGAAAACGCCCGGCCTCGGCTACCTGGCAATGCTGGCGGATGGCAGTCATGCAATCCTGCAAGGCACGCCGACCGCGCACATGCATGTGCACATCGCCACAGGCCACGGCGCGGATACCCAGTTCAGCGGCCAGGCCACGCAAGTGCTGCAGACGCTGGGTATCGTCACTGCCTCGATGCAGGTGCACCGCCAGCCACAAGC
Source organism: Pseudomonas sp. PvP089 (assembly GCF_017875165.1). Lineage (NCBI taxonomy): Bacteria > Pseudomonadati > Pseudomonadota > Gammaproteobacteria > Pseudomonadales > Pseudomonadaceae > Pseudomonas > Pseudomonas sp. PvP089. The sequence goes on along the minus strand of NZ_JAGGME010000001.1, from coordinate 3,271,368 downwards.
GCTCGCTGAACACACTGCGTAACCACTCCCCGGTGGCCATATCGGCGCAGTCATCGGCCACCCATAGCGCCAGCAAGCCTTGATGGTGCTGCTGCAGGTCGTCGCGAAACAGCTGGTACTCGCCCTTTTGCGCCCGCCGCCGGGCCCGGGTGATCAACGCGCACAAGCTCTGGTAACCGGCCAGGTTCTCGACCAGCAGCACCAGCTTGGGGCCTTCTTGCAGCCGCACCTCACTGCCTACGATCAGCCGCAGCTGATGGGCCTTGGCGGCCTGCCAGGCCCGGACGATGCCGGCCAGGGTGCACTCGTCAGTGACCGCCAGGGCCTGGTAGCCTTGTTCGCGTGCACGCCTGAACAGCTCGTCAGCGCTCGACGCCCCGCGCTGGAAGCTGAAGTTGGACAAGCAATGCAACTCGGCATAACCCGGCGTGCTCATGCGAACCAGCCCTGCAGCCACAGCGGGCCGGCCTGGCCGAGGTCGCGGTAGGCCCAGCCGCGCAGGCCGTCACGGGTTTCGATGCGGTAGTAGTCCCGGCGCACGTCGCCGCCATCCCACCAGCCCGACTCGATGCGTTCGGCCTGGCCCTGTACCTGGTAGCTGCTGGCGTCCAGCGCCATCGGGGCTGGCAGCAGCCAGCCCGGGCGACTGCCCGGAGCCACCGTCATACTGCCTTGGGCGCCTTGCTCGGTCAGCTGCCAGGCGCACTCGGGGCGGTGATCGGCTGCCGCGCTCAGCCCCTTGACGGCCTCATCCCCCAGGCGAGCGCGCAGCCGCTCGCGCAATTGTTCCCAGGGTTGTGCCTGCTGCGCGCGTGGGTCGAACAACGCCTGATGCTGCGGTACAAAGGGCGGCAGGTCTTCGGCAACCAGCCGCAGGTTGCGTACAGGGGCGGGAATGCGCAGCGGCTCCAGGCGCCCACGGGCCAGTTCGAACAGCATGGCGGCATCGCGTTCGGCCGCCAGCAGGCCTACCTGCAGCAGGGTATCAGGCCCTTCGGCATGTTCCAGGTGCAGGCAAAAACGCTGCACGCCACAGTCGCGCCCGGCGAGGAAAGCGGCAAGGTCGTTGAGCATACGCCGCAGCGGAAACAACAACGCCTGGTGCGACTCAACGTCGAAGTTCAGCTCCAGCCGGGTTTCGAAGCGGTCCGGTGGCTGGTAGAAGTCCAGCCCCGCATTGCGCAGGCCAAGCAACTGGTCGAGGTGCAACTGCACATGGGCCGAAAAGCGCCGGGCCACTGTATCGCGCGGCAAGGCCAGTACCTGGCCCAACTGCCGCAGGCCCATGCGGGCAAACGCCTCGGCGGCATCTGCCGGCAGGCCGATACGGGTGATGGGCATGCCCAGCAGTGCCGCACGGGTGGCGTCGGCGTCGCTCAAGGCCAAGCCATCATGACCATTGGCAAGCATGCGCGCCGCTACCGGGTTACTGGCCAGGACGATGCGTTGACGCAGCCCCAAATCTGCCAGCTCCTGGCGCAGGCGTGCCTCGAACAACGGCCAGGGGCCGAACAGTTGCAGGCTGGACCCCACTTCCAGGAGCAAAGCCCGCGGGTAATGCAGGCTGACCTGGGCACTGAAGCGATAGGCCCAGGCTGCCAGCAATTGCTGAACCTGCTCGATGCGCCTGGGGTCGACTTCGACGCAAGTAAAACCCTCTGCCAGGGCACGTGCCGCCGTAAGGGTCTGCCCTGCCCGCAACCCGAGTGCAGCCGCTGCCGGGCTGACCGCTTGCAATACCCGACGTTGGCTAGGCCCGCCAACCAGCACCAAGGGTGTGTCGGGGTCGTCACGCTCCCGCAGGACGGTGTCCAGCGCCAGCTGCGGGAGCAGGATGCAGGCCCAAAGCATGGGGCATCAGCCCCGCCCAGGGCAGGCGATGGGCAGCGCCGGTGGCATGCCGCCCCGGCTTTTCAGCACACGCCACTGTGCCGGACGGGTGTCGACGGCAACGCGCAGTGCTGCTGGCGAGGGGTTGTGTGCTGCCTGATGCGGCCGGCAGGCGAATGCCAGCGCCTGGCCGGTTTCTGCGGCCACCTGCAAACGCCGCAAGGCACGGTCATCGGCACGTTCAGGCCAGCACAGCACCGCCGCGCAACTGCCCGAGCGCAGGCACTGTTCGGCGGCCCACAGGGCATCGGCGGGGGCGGCGTCCACCTGCACCAGCCAGCGCAGGTCCACCCCCGCTGCCTGCCAGGCCGGTGCGTAAGGAATGAAGGGCGGCGCCACCAGCACCACCCGGCTGCCGTCGGCGCTAAGCCGCGCCAGTGTGGGCCATAGCAGTTGCAACTCGCCGCAACCGGGGTTGGCCAGCAGCAACTCGCTGAGTGCCGCCGCCGGCCAGCCACCTTCAGGCAGGCGCGCGTCGAGGGCAGCATGACCGGTCGGCTGCAACCCCAGTGGCCGTGCCTGGGCCTGCCGCCCGCGCCAGACACGGCGCTGGTCGAGCAGCCTGTCGAGGTCGACCACCGCGCCCATCAGTCACGCCTCAGCAAGCCGCAGAACACGCCTTCGATGAAAAACGCCTGGTCGGGTTTCACATCGATGGGTGCATAGGCCGGGTTGCGTGGCAACAGCCGGTACCCGCTGCCCAGGCGTTGCAGGCGCTTGATGGTGACTTCGCCGTCCAGGCGCGCCACCACGATCTGGCCATCGCGGGCGTCGGCCTGTTGAAGGATGCCGACCAGATCACCGTCGAAGATGCCGTCGTCGATCATCGAATCGCCACGCACTTTAAGCAGGTAGTCAGGGGTGCGACGGAACAGGCTGGGGTCGAGCAGGAGCTGTTCGTGGATATCCAGGTCCGGGCCAATGGGGGCACCTGCCGCCACTTGGCCCAGTACCGGCACTTCCAGGATTTCCGGCCGGCGCAGCGGTTCGGCCAGGCGAATGCCCCGCGCCTGGTTGGGCGTGACATCAATGTAACCGGCCTGGCACAGGGCGGTAATGTGCTTGCGCGCGACGCTGCGCGAGGCAAAACCGAAGCGCGTGGCGATATCGGCCAGGCTCGGTGGCTGGCTGTGCTCGGCAATGCGCTCGCGGATGAATTCGAAAATGGCGCGGCGTTTGGGGGTAAGAGTGTCCATGGAGCACATTTGTACTCTTTTCGGAGCACGCTGAACAGCCCCCTTTGTCGCCAGCATTGGTTATGATCCCAAGGCTTGTGTTTTCTTGATCTGGATACCCCATGCTCACCGCCCTGCTGTTCGACCTCGACGGAACCCTCACCGACACCGATACCCTGCACCTGCAGGCCTTTCGCCAACTGCTGCGTGAGCATGACGGCCGCGAACTGAGCCAGGCGCAGTTCGATGCCCAGGTCAGTGGCCGCGCCAACGGCGAGTTGTTCGCCGAGCTGTTCAGCGGCGCGAGCGTCGAACAGTGCCGGGCACTGGCCGATCGCAAGGAGGCGCTGTTTCGCGACTTGTCGCCATGTCTTGACCCGATGCCAGGCCTTTTGCGCCTGCTTGCGCATGCCAAGGCCCATGACATCGGCATGTGCGTGGTGACCAATGCACCGCGGCTGAACGCCGAACACATGCTGAATGCCATGGGCCTTGGCCAGCATTTCGAGCATGTGCTGGTAGCCGAGGAGCTGGCGCGGCCCAAGCCAGACCCGCTGCCCTACCTCACCGGCCTGCAGCAACTGGGCGCCGAGGCCGGCCAGGCGCTGGCCTTCGAGGATTCATTGCCGGGGGTTGCGGCCGCCAGTGGCGCGGGGATATTTACCGTGGGCGTGGCGACGACACAGACGCCGCAGCGGTTGCTGGAGGCGGGTGCCAGGCTGGTCGTGAATGATTTCAATGACCCGGCGTTGTGGGCGTTGATCGAGCGTATGGCTTGAGGTGTGGGGTGTGTTTGAGATCGAGCGCCGCCCGCGCGGCGCATCGCGAGCTGCGCTCGCGCCTACGTTTGTTTCGGGCCAGTAACACCTGCGCCAACGCGCGCGACCGCCCTGTTCGTACGACACGATATCGAGCCATGCACCAACGCGTTCGCGCGCAAATCCCACAGGATTAATTGGCCCGGAACAAACGTAGGAGCGAGCGCAGCTCGCGATGCGCCGCGCGGGCGGCGCTCGATCTCAAACACCCCATAACTCTATCGCCATACTCACCCAGGCCCCCATGCTCATCGACGAAGAACTGACCCTCAAAAAGCTGGAAACCTTTCTTGCCTTCATGCGCACGGGCAACCTCGGCCGCGCGGCGGTTGAGTTGTCCACCAGCGCCGTGAGCGTGCACCGGGCCATCCACTCACTGGAAAGCGCCTTGCGCTGCCCGTTGTTCAAGCACGAAGGCCGCCAGCTGATCCCGCTGGAAAGCGCCTACGTGCTGGAAAAGAAAGCCCGGCAATTGATCCTGGACGCCGAGCAGATGGTCCGCCAGACCCGTGAAGCCGCCGGCTTCTACGCCGAGCGTTTCCGCCTGGGCGCACTCTACTCGCTGACGGTGAAGACCGTGCCCAAACTGGTCATGGGGCTGAAACTGCGCCGCAGCGAGCTGAACATCGACCTTACCCTGGGCTCCAACGTCGACCTGCTGCAGCGCCTGAAAAACCACGAGCTGGAAGCTATCCTTGTGTCGCTCGACGACAGCATCAGCGACCCGGCATGCGAGCAACTGCCGCTGTTCTCCGATGATATCTTCCTTGCTGTGCCCACCGACTCGCCTTTCGCCGGGCAGGCCGAGGTGGACCTGGCCGACCTCGCCGACTCCACCTTCATCACCCTGACCCAGGGCTTCGCCACCCACCGCGATGGCGCGCGGGTGTTCCAGCAGGCCGGCTTCGAGCCCAAGGTGGCCATGCAGGTGAACGACATCTTCACCCTGCTGAGCATGGTCAGCTCGGGCGTGGGCTTTGCCCTGCTGCCCGGGCGCATTGCGGCGGTGTACGAAAACCGCGTCAGGCTGATTGCCTTGAAGCCGCAATACCGCTTGCAGCAACATATAGGCGTGGTGTTCCTGAAGGCTAGGGAGCGGGAGCCGAACCTGCTGGCGCTGCTGGCGGAGTGCCGGATGTACAGCCTTGAGCGTTAAACCGTAGCGCAGCATTGCGCCCCTGCAGCCATACCGCCAATGCCGCCAGCCCGGCAGGGATCAGCAATGATGCAAACACTTGCGCAAAGCTCCAGCCCAATGCCAGCATCTGAGCCCCGGCGAAGGCGCTGAGCACGGCACCAATGCGCCCAATGCCGCTCATCCAGCTGGCCCCGGTTGCCCGTGCCTCAGTGGGGTAAAAAGCTGCGGCCAATGCATTCATGCCAACGCTTGCGCCATTCAGCCCAAAGCCCACGGCGCAGGCAATGGCGCACAGCCAGGCGAAATTCCCCACCACCTGGCCAATCGTGAAAATCACCGCACCACTGAACAGAAAAGTCAGCATCAATACGCGCTGAGGGTTACAGCGGTCCATGGCCCAGCCTACTGAAATCGCCCCTGCCGGCCCGCCAATCTGGAAGCAGGCCGTGACAATGGCTGCTTCGGACACCGAAAAACCACCGCCCTCCTTCACCAGCGTCGGCAGCCAGCCGCTGAACAGGTAGACCAGGAACAGCGCCAGCACGTAGCCAGCCCAGAGCATGCAGGTACCAAAACGATAGCGCTGCGAGAGGATGGTGCCAATCGCACCGTCAGTGCCCTGGCGCTTGGCGGGCATGACGAACGTACTGTCGGCGTTGACATGGTCGGGGGCCAGGCGGCGGACAATGGCCAGAATGCGCTGGCGATCTGCGCCATTGCTGACCAGGAAGGTGACCGACTCTGGCAGGCGCCAGTACAGCAGCGGCAAGACCAGCAGCGGCAACACCCCGCCCAGCACCAGCACACTGCGCCAACCCAGGTTGGGTATCATCCAGGCGCTGACGAAACCACCCATCGCTGCCCCCAGGGAGAACCCGCAGAACGCCAGTGTGATCAGCAGCGAGCGGCTGCCCGCCGGGGCGTACTCGCTGACCAGGGTGCTGGCATTGGGCATTGCAGCCCCCAGGCCCAGGCCAGTAAGAAAGCGCAGCACGACCAAGGTTTCCAGGTTCGGGGAAAAAGCCGAGGCCAGGGTCCAGATGCCGAACAGCAGCACGCTGTACAGCAATACTGCCTTGCGTCCGTAGCGGTCAGCCAAGGGGCCGGCGATCAAAGCGCCAAGGGCGAGGCCGATCAGCGCTGCGCTCAAAACCGGGCCCAGGCTTTGCGCGCCCAGGCCCCAGTCGCTTTTCAGTTGGGGGGCAATGAAGCCGATGATGGCCACATCCAGGCCGTCCAGGGCGATGATCAGAAAGCCGAGCAACACCACCCATTTCTGGTAACGGCCGATGGGTTGCTGGTCGATCAGTTGGCGCACGTCGAGTGTGTTGTTCATGGGTATCACCTGTTGTTGTTTTTATGACGGTGTTTCGGGGCCGCGTTGCGGCCCAATCGCCGGCACAGGCAACATCACTGCCTGTCGAGGCTGCGCAGATACACAGGCCTTAGGATCCGGGTTTCCTGCGCCACCACCAGGTCACGGGTGGCATGCAGATAAGCGGCAAAATCCGGGTCGGCATCCCGCGCCGCGCTGCGCTTTTCAAAGTCATCGAGGCTGTCATAACCCCACAGGTGCACCACCTGGTTCAGCGGCCCGATGCTGCTGGTGTAGAACGCCAGCGGTGCGCCGAGGTGGCGCAGCAAGATCGGCATCGCCAACTGGTCGAAGGCTTCGATAAAGGCCGCCATGCAGCGCGGGCGAATGGTGTAGATGCGGTGATCGACCACAGCCTTGTCCATCACGCTACCTCCCGCGCATTGCTTGCTGCCGCCAGCCCCTGCTCGACACCTGCCAGGTGGCGGCCGGTGATGTAGCCAAAGGTCATGATCGGCCCCAAGGTAATGCCGGCACCGGGGTAGTTGCCGCCCATGATGCTGGCGCGGTCATTACCCACCGCATACAGCCCTTCGATGGCTTGCCCGTCGGCGGCCAGCACTTCGCCGACCACGCTGGTGCGCAGCCCGTCGAAGGTGCCCAGATCGCCCATGATGACCTTCACGGCAAAGTAAGGCCCCTCGCCCACCGGCGCCACGCACGGATTGGGCTGTTGCTGAGGGTCGGCCAGGTAGCGGTTGAAGCTGTTACTGCCGCGGCCGTATTGGCGGTCCTCGCCCTGCACTGCGCCTAGGTTGTAATCGCGCACGGTCCGCTCCAGCCCTTGCGCATCGATGCCGGCCTTGCCTGCCAGCTCGGCCAAGGTCTTGCCCTTGAGCAGGTAACCGTTACGCAGCAATGGCCCCAGTGGCATTGGTGCAGGTTTGGCAAAGCCCAGGCCGTACTTGGCCAGCGTACGGCGGTCGCACACCAGCCACATGGCGGTTTCTGCCTGGCCGGCGCAGGCTTCGATCAGCGCTGCGCCCACGTCGTGGTAGGAGTTGGACTCGTTGGTGAAACGCCGGCCAGAGCGCAATACACCGATCACGCCCGGCTTGTAGCGGTCCAGCAGATGCGGAAAGGCGATGTATCGCCCGCCACCCACCGGCACCTTCGACACCGGCATCCAGGCAGCTGGCGCTTGCAGGCGTATATCGACCTTGGCACCCAACGCCTCCGCCATGCGGGCACCATCGCCGGTATTACCCGCTGGCACCGGGGAAAAATGCTCACCGCCACGGCGCACATGCGGGTAGGCCTGGCGCAACCGCTGCAAGTCATGGGAGAACCCGCCACAGGCCAGCACCACCCCGCGGCGTGCCTGAATACGCAGTTCGCTGTCGCCTTGCCCGGCCAGTACCCCCACCACCCGCCCACCGTCGCGCAGCAGCTGCCGCGCCGGGGTGCCGGTGAGAATCGGGATGCCAAGGTCCAGCGCCGAGCGCACCAGGCGCGCCGCCAAGGCATTGCCGCTGGTCACCTGGGTACCGCGGCGATACAGGGCCAACTCCTTCAGGTGGGTGAGCAGGCGCCTGGCCACGTACACGAACGAGGTCAACGAGCGGGTGACGTTGAAGAAGTGCTTGAGGTCGGCATTCGACGAGTTGAACATCATGCCGATGAAGGTGATGGTCTTCAGCGGCGGGCGCAGGCGTGCCATGTCCGGCCCCAGGCCACGGATGTCGTAAGGTGCGGCCAGTATCGAACGGCCCACATCGACGCCCCCTTCGACTTGTGGGTGATAGTCGGGGTACAGCGTGGGCACGAACTTCACGGCGGTTTCCCGCTCGAAAAAGTCCACCATCTGCGGCCCGTAGCGCAAGAACGCCTCGACCCCGGCCGCGTCAAAGCAGGCCCCGGTTTCGTTGCGCAGGTAGGTCATGGCCGCCTCGGGGCTGTCGTTGCCAGCGTGCCGGTTGCCAGGCACCCACAACACACCGCCGGAAAACGCCGTGGTACCGCCAAAGCAGTCGTCCTTTTCGATGACGATCACGTCAAGGCCCTGCTTCTTTGCAGTAATGGCAGTTGCCAGGCCACCCGCACCCGCCCCGACCACCAGCACATCGCAGTTACGTGTGGTCATGCGCGTACCCCCTCAAAGCCTGGCCGCGGGATCAGCGCCATGGGCATGCTCTCGAGCCCCCCATCCACGGTCAGCTCTGCACCATTGATGTAGTCGGCGCGCTGGCTGGCCAGGAACAGCACAGCGTCGGCGATATCCTGTGGTTCACCAATACGCTGGTTGGCCGTCATGGCGCTGCGCTGGCATTCGATTTGCGGGTCGGCATAAAACGCGGCAGACAAGGGAGTGCGGATCAACCCTGGGCAGACTGCGTTGCTGCGCACACCTCGTGGCCCCCATTCCACGGCAATCTGGCGCGACAGCATGCTGACCCCGGCCTTGGCCGCACTGTAGGCACCGCTATTGGGTTGCGGGTAATGCGCGGCGATCGAGGCCACGTGCACCATACGGCCTCGGCCACGGGCCAGCATCGAACGGCCGAAGGCCTGGGCACACACCAGGTAGCCCGTGAGGTTGACCGCCAGCACCTGGTTCCATTGCTCCAGGCTCAGCACGTCCAGCGCGCCGGGGCGCAGCACGCTGGCATTGTTGACCAGTACATCGCAGCGCCCGTGCAGCGCCTGAACCTGGGCTGCGGCCTGCTCCACGCTGGCCGGGTCGGCGATGTCGCAGCCCAAGGCGCTGACCTCTCCGACACTGTGTTCGCCCAAGGTGGCGGCCAGTTCACGGCATTTGTCCAGGTCACGGTCCAGCAGCACCACATGGGCCTGCTGTGCGACCAGGGCGCCGGCCAGCGCCGCGCCAATACCACCGGCGGCACCGGTTACCACGCATACGGCCGAATCCAGGCCCAGCCATTGAGAGGGGATCTTGTTGTTGTGCATGCTGCTCTCCAGAGTGTCGCTTCATCTGGGCCACAGCCTAGGGCCGGCAGGCACACCGGCAGAATGGACAAAACCTGCAACCAGCCCCACATTCCCGACAAAATTCGTCCTGCCGCCTGAAGCCTGCAGGCAGCTGTGGCACAGTAACCAGGTACCGAACAGAACAATTACAACAACATGAACAAGATCCCCAACTACGCCCTGTATGGTGAAACCGCCCGACCGGTGTGGCACGAAGCCCTGCATGTGGAACAGATCTCCCAACGTTCTGGCGCACATAACTGGGAAATTGCCGCGCACCGTCATGAAGGCTTGCTGCAACTGCTGTACCTGCAGAGCGGCGGCGGTGAGGTGCTGTTCGACAGTGACCGGCTCCAGGTGCAGGCACCCTGCGTGGTGTATGTACCGGCGCAAGTGGTGCATGGTTTTCATTGGGCCGGCCAGGTCGAGGGCCTGGTGATCACCGCCGCCCAGCACCCACTGGAAAGCATTGCCCAGGTGCTGGCACCCAACCTGCTGGCGCAGGTGCGCAAACCCCAGGTGATCGCACTGCCTTCGTGGGCAGTCGACGAAGACCCGTTGCTGCCGCTGTGCATGGCCTTGCGCGAGGAGTACCACAACCGCGCCCGTGAGCATGTGGCCAGCAGCATGGCCCTGCTGCTGACGCTGCTGATCCAGGTGCTGCGCCATGAACCGCACATGCCCGAGGGTGGGCAGCGCCCAGTGTCAAGGCGCAGCCAGCAGCTGACCGCTTTGCGTGAATTGGTGGACATGCACTACCGCGCGCACTGGCCACTGGCGGACTACGCTGCCGAGCTCGGCATGACCTTGGCGACACTGGGGCGGTTGTGTCAGGAGCACCTGGGCATGACGCCCATGAACGTGATCAATGCCCGGCTGGTACTGGAAGCCAAGCGCATGCTGGGGCATTCAAGCCTGAGCGTGAAAGAGATCGCCCATGAGCTGGGGTTTGCCGATGTAGGGTATTTCAGCCGGTTCTTTCGCAAGCATGCGGGGGTGAGCCCTAGCGGGTTTCGGGAGGGCCAGTGACATCTGCCGGCTTTTGCTGTGGCCTGCACTGGCCTCTTCGCAGCACAGGTCAGCACTAGCCCGCCAAGGCCCGCTGCACATCGTCTACCGTGGTCGCCAGGCTGCTCAGGTGCAAATTCATTACTCGTTCCACCGGTGCCTGATCCAGCGGCCAGTGCAAGGCAATGCTCCCGGCCAGGCGCCCTTCGGCGTGCACCGGCAGCGCAATGGCGCGGATCAGGAACGGCAAACGCACCGGGTACTCCCAGTACCCTTCGGTGCGCTGGCCAAAGCCCTTGTGCGCGTCTTCTTCGATGTTGCGCAGCACCGTGTCATCGCGCAGCCGCTCATGGGCCGCCAGGCGTTGCACTTCATCGACCGCCAGCTCACCCAGGCACGCCCGCCCCATCGCCGAGTGAAACAGGCTGGCATGGTGCCCGACGATCTGGCAGGTATGCGGGTACCGCTTGCGCAATACCTGAGGGATGGCGCTTTCCATCACCTCCAGCCGCTCGCCGTCGAAACACGACAGGTCCACCACCAGCCCGGTGCGCTCGCTCAGGTCCAGCAGCAGCGGTGCAGCACTTTCCACCAGCCGCCGCTTGAAGCGCATCTGCCGGTCACCGAACAGCCGCCGTGCGCACAGGCGATAACGCCGGTCGCTGAGGCCACGGTAGACCCAGCCCTGCTCCTGCAAGGTGGCGAGCATGCGCGAGGCCGTGGCCTTGGGCAGGCCGGTGAGGTAATGCAATTCTTCCAGGCCCAGTGCCTGATGCTCGCCCAGCAGGTCGACAATGGCCAATGCGCGCTCCACCGAACGCACACCGCCACTGTCTGCCGTAATGCCCATGGGTATGACCTCCCTGTAGCTGGATGGTCAGCATAGCCAGCAAGAACCGCGCCTGCCCAGTGCTTTCATCAGGCCAGCAGGCACGGTGGCGGGCGCCGCTCAACCCACCGGGTCAGCTGTTCATGGGCGTACGCGAGTTGCAACACCGCATGGTCGGCCTGGGCCGGGCCTATGATTTGCAGGCCCATGGGCAAACCGTCGCTGTTGAAACCGACCGGTACACTGATGCTGGGTAAACCGGCCAGGGTCGGCCCGATCACCACCTCCATCCAGCGATGGTAGGTGTCCATCGCCCGGCCCCCAACGGCCGTCGGCCACGCCAGTTTTGCATCGAAAGGGAACACCTGGGCGGACGGCAACAGCAGGTAGTCGTAACGTTCGAACAGGTGTGCCAAGGCGCGGTACCAGTCACTGCGGTCCAGCGACGCCTGGTACAGCGAGGCCGCGCTCAGTTGCAAGGCGCCCTCTACCTCCCACTGTGCTTCGGGTTTGAGCAAGGCGCGCCTGGCTGGGTCGGCATAGGCCGCGCCAAGGTTGCCGTGCACCAGGAAGTGGCGGTGGGTGAGCCAGCATTGCCACAAGCGCGCCGGGTCGAACGCCGGTTGGCAAGCCTCCACCCGGCAACCCAGTTCGGCGAAATCGGCCAACGCTGCTTCACACAGGCCCATCACCCCGTCATCCATCGGCAGGTAGCCGTTGTAGTCACCCAGCCAGCCAACCCGCACACCCCGAAAATCGCGCTGCAGCCCTGCAGCGAAATCGCGGCGGCCCTCGCTCAGCGACAGCGGCACCCGTGCATCAACGCCTGCCTGGGTCGACAACAGCCGCGCCACATCCACCACGCTGCGCCCCATCGGCCCTTCGGTAGCCAGCTGCTGCACGAACAGTTCGGGTGCCGGACCATGGGGCACACGGCCCTGCGTAGGGCGCAGGCCGAACACATTGTTGAACGCCGCCGGGTTGCGCAGCGAGCCCATCATGTCGCTGCCGTCAGCCACCGGCAGCAGGCGCATGGCCAGCGCCGCTGCCGCCCCGCCACTGCTGCCGCCGGCCACCCGCTGCGGGTCGTAGGCATTGGTGGTGGTACCGAACAGGGTGTTATAGGTTTGCGAACCGAGACCGAACTCCGGCACGTTGCTTTTGCCAACGATCAGCGCCCCGCTCGCCCGCACCCGCGCCACACTGATGGCGTCATGCTCAGGTATCTGTTCGGCGAATAAGGGCGAGCCCAGGGTGGTGCGCAGCCCGGCAGTGGCAGCCAGGTCCTTGATCGCTTGTGGCATGCCGTGCATCCAGCCGCGGGAATGGCCCCGCTTCAGCTCGCAGTCACGTTCATCGGCCTCAGCCAACACTGCCTCGGCCGGGCGCAGCGACACCAGTGCGTTAACCTGCGGGTTGCAGCGTTCGATGTGCGCGAGATAAGCCTGCATCACCTCCCGGCACGATACCTGGCGGGCATGGATGGCCTGGGACAAGGCTTCGGCATCGAGGGCAACGATGGGGTCGATGGCTGACGGCTTCACGGTTTTACTCCAAGGTTGAAAGTGGTGGGCTTGCCTGCCCGGGGTGCTTCTTTCAGGCAATAGGTACCCGCCAGCGTCAGCAGGCAGGCGAACAGCACGTAGAACGACGGTGCGACCGGGGTACCGAGTACCTTGGTAAGCCAGGTGACGATCAACGGGGCAAAGCCACCGAACACCATCACCGCCACGTTATAGGCCACCGATACCCCGGTGGAGCGCACCTCGACCGGGAACTGCTCGGCCAGGGCGGTCGGCGCCGGGCCAAAGAAGCCGCCGATGGCGGTGCACAACAGCAGCTGCATCACCAGCAGCCGCTCCACGGATGGCGCGGCGGCCACCCACACATACAGCGGGTAGACCATTATGAAGAACGCCAGGGTAAAGGCCATCAGCACGGGGCGGCGCCCCAGGCGGTCAGACAACGCGCCGGACAGCGGAATGACCACGGTCATCAGCCCCACGGCCAGCATCTGCACCAAAAGCACCTGGTCCAGTGGCAGCCCGAGGTTCTTGTGGGCGAAGGTCGGCATGTTCACCAGCACCACGTAGAACGACACCGTAGCGCCACAGGCCAGGCCCATCGATACCAGCAGGCTGCGCCGATGCTCACGCAGTACTTGCCACAGGCTGGGCGACTGGCCCTTGGCCTGGCGGCGCGCCTCGACGAACTCCTCGGGCTCTTCCATATGCTTGCGAATCCACAGCCCCACCGGGCCGATCAGCAGGCCGAGCACGAACGGGATCCGCCAGCCCCAGCTGTCCAGCGCCTCAGGCGAACACCAGTGCGTCACCAGGGCCACCATCGCCGCCCCGGAAAACACCGCCAGGCACTGCCCTACCAATTGCCACGAGCCATACAGGCCCTTGCGGTGGGCCGGCGCGCTCTCCACCAGAAACGCCGTGGCACTGGCGTACTCGCCACCGGTGGCAAACCCTTGCAGCATGCGCGCCACCACGATCAGCAGCGGCGCGGCCATGCCGATGGCCAGGTAGTCGGGGGCAAAGGCGATCATGGCAATCGACACGGTCATCAGGCGGATGATCATCTGCATGGCCGCCTTGCGGCCCTTGCGATCGGAATACATGCCCAGCAACACGCCGCCCACCGGGCGCATGAAAAAGCCCACGCCAAAGGTGGCCAGGGCCATCAGCAGCGAGGCGTACTCGTCGTCGGACGGGAAAAACTGCCGGGCAATGATGCTGGCCAGAAAGCCGTACACGATAAAGTCGTACCACTCCAGGGCGTTGCCGATAACGGCGGCCACCACTTGCCGGGTACGCGACACGCCAGTGCTCGAAGTCTGCATAGGAAACACTCCACACAATGATTGGGTGATCGCCCAGGCGCGATCGCGCCCGGGTTCCAGCGGCAGTCGTCAAAAGGCAGTCAGGCGGGCGCGAGCCATCGCTCTGCCAGCGCGCCCCAGTAGGCGGCACCGGTCAGCAGGATCTCGTCGTTGAAGTCGTAGGCCGGGTTGTGCACCATCGGCCGCGATACACCATTGCCGATGAACAGGTAGGCACCTGGGCAGCGCTGCAGCATCCAGGCGAAGTCCTCGCTGCCCATGAGCTTGCGGGTGTTGCCATCCACCGCCTCGGCACCGAGCAACTCCACCCCCACCTGCGTGGCAAAGGCATTTTCTGCGGCATGGTTGACCAGCACCGGGTAGGCCGGGCGGTGTTCGATGCTGGCACGGCAGCCAAAGCTTTCGGCCTGACTGACGATGATCGCCCGCACCCGCTCCAGGGTCTGCGCCCGCACCTCGGCGTTCAGCGCACGCAGGCTAAGGCGTAGCAGCGCCTGCTGGGGAATCACGTTGGCCGCTTCGCCGGCCTGCAAGGCACCGACGGTGACCACCGCAGCCTCCTGCGCATCGATGTTGCGCGCCACCACGGTTTGCAGCGCCATTACCACACTGGCCGCTGCCACCAGCGGGTCTACGGTCAGGTGCGGCATCGAGCCATGGCCGCCCACCCCGTCGAGGGTCACCGTGAGCAGGTCTTGCGAGGCCATCATCGGCCCCTCGCGAAAACCAAGATGCCCGGCCGGCAGCCCGGGCATGTTGTGCATGCCGAACAGCGCATCGCAGGGGAAGCGTTCCAGCAGGCCGTCCGCCAGCATCGCCTCGGCACCGCCCTGGCCCTCCTCGGCCGGCTGGAAGATCAGCGTCAGCGTGCCGTCGAACTGCCGGGTTGCCGCCAGGTAGCGCGCCGCCCCCAGCAGCATGGTGGTGTGCCCGTCATGGCCACAGGCGTGCATGCAACCTTGGTGCTGGCTGCTGTAGGCCGCGCCCGTTGCTTCGTGTATGGGCAGCGCGTCCATGTCGGCGCGCAAGCCCAGCCGGCGTGGGCTGCTGCCATTGCGCAGCACACCGACCACACCGGTCTTGCCGATGCCGGTGTGCACTTCATAGCCCCACTGCGCCAGCAGACGGGCGACCAGCGCCGAGGTGCGGCTCTCTTCAAAACCCAGTTCCGGGTGGGCGTGGATATCGTGACGGATCGTGTGCAGGTCGCTGGCCACGTCGTCAAGCCAGGCCAGGATGTGCTGATGTCGGGACATGTAGAGTCTCCTCGCGCGGGTGGTTTCCCGTTCTTGTTGTTTGCCTTGAGGTCACGACGGCTAAGGCAGGTCGTGCTTGGCTGACAGATAAGCGCGAGGCGGGATGAAGCACAATCGAATCTGGTTTCACACCGTGGAACCGAAAGGGTCGAAATTGCTGTTACCTTGGGGCTCACTGCTCAGCCACAGCCAAGGACTGCGTCATGCCTTCACGCCCAACCTCCCCCAGCGGCTTCGTCCGCGTACGCGGTGCCCGCGAGCACAACCTGAAGAACATCGATGTGGATGTTCCACGCGATGCCTTGGTGGTATTCACTGGCGTCTCCGGCTCGGGCAAGTCCTCGCTGGCCTTTTCCACGCTTTATGCCGAAGCCCAGCGCCGCTACTTCGAGTCGGTGGCGCCCTATGCCCGGCGCCTTATCGATCAGGTTGGCGTGCCCGACGTCGATGCCATCGACGGCCTGCCGCCGGCGGTAGCCCTGCAGCAGCAACGCGGCACGCCAAGCGCACGTTCCTCGGTGGGCAGCGTAACCACCTTGTCCAGCTCGATCCGTATGCTGTACTCGCGCGCCGGCCACTACCCGGACGGGCAAGCGATGCTGTACGCCGAGGACTTTTCGCCGAATACGCCCCAGGGCGCCTGCCCAGAGTGCCATGGCTTGGGCCGGGTCTACGAGGTGACCGAAGCAACCATGGTCCCCGACCCGTCGCTGACCATCCGCGAGCGTGCGGTGGCGGCGTGGCCCATGGCCTGGCAAGGCCAGAACCAGCGCGACATCCTGGTGACGTTGGGTTATGACGTTGACATTCCCTGGCGCGACCTGCCGCAGGCGCAGCGCGACTGGATCCTGTTCACCGAGGACACGCCCACCGCCCCCGTTTATGCCGGCCTGACCCCGGCGCAAACCCGTGAAGCGCTAAAGCGCAAACAGGAGCCCAGCTACCAGGGCACGTTCATGGGCGCCCGACGGTACGTGCTGCATACCTTCATGCACTCGCAAAGCGCACAGATGCGCAAGCGCGTGGCTCAATTCATGCGCCCCAGCCCCTGCCCGCTGTGCCAGGGCAAACGCCTGAAGCGCGAAGCGCTGGGCGTGACCTTTGCAGGGCTGGATATCGCCGAGCTGTCGCACCTGTCATTGCAAGCGCTGGCCGAGGTATTTCGCAAGGTGGCAGCAGCGGGCTACCTGACACACCAGCAAGACGAGCTGACCCTGGAAAAGCGCCTGGCAGCCCAACGCATCGCAAACGAGTTGCTCGAACGCATCGATACCCTGCTCGACCTTGGCCTCGGCTACCTGGCCCTGGAGCGCAGCACCCCGACCCTGTCTTCTGGTGAACTGCAACGCCTGCGCCTGGCCACCCAGCTGAATTCGCAGCTGTTCGGCGTGATCTACGTACTCGACGAGCCGTCGGCCGGCTTGCACCCTGCCGACAGCGAAGCGCTGTTCGAAGCCCTGCAGCGCCTGAAGCACGCGGGCAACTCGGTGTATGTGGTGGAGCACGACCTGGACACCATGCGCCGCGCCGACTGGCTGGTGGATGTCGGGCCAGCTGCCGGCGAGCATGGCGGCACCATCCTCTACAGCGGGCCACCCGCAGGCCTGGCCGAGGTCGAGCCGTCACGCACACGCGCCTACCTGTTCAGTGCCCCGACCCACACCATGCGTGAACCCCGACCGGCCCGCGACTGGCTGAAGCTTGAAGGCATCACCCGCAACAACCTGAATAACCTCAGCGCGGCATTTCCGCTTGGCTGCTTTACCGCCGTCACCGGTATTTCCGGCTCGGGCAAGTCCAGCCTGGTCAGCCAGGCCCTGCTGGAACTGGTGGGCGCGCACCTGGGCCATGCCGAGCAGCGCAGCGAAGCCGAAGAGCAAAGCCTGGAAGACGCACCTGAACTGGCCAGCAGCGGCCATGTGAGTGCGGGCCTTGGCAGCATCAAGCGCCTGGTGCAGGTCGACCAGAAACCGATCGGCCGCACGCCACGCTCCAACCTGGCTACCTACACGGGCCTGTTCGACCATGTGCGCAAGCTGTTCGCTGCCACAGACCAGGCCAAGGGCAAGGGCTTCGACGCCGGGCGCTTTTCCTTCAATGTTGCCAAGGGCCGTTGCGCCAACTGCGAGGGCGAAGGTTTCGTCAGCGTCGAGCTGCTGTTCATGCCCAGTGTCTACGCACCTTGCCCCACCTGTCATGGCGCCCGCTACAACCCCGAAACCCTGGCGGTGAGCTGGCAAGGCATGAACATCGCCCAAGTGCTGCAACTGACGGTCGACCAGGCCCTGCAGGTATTTGCCGAACAGCCCCCGGCGCGCCGGTGCTTGCAAGTGCTTCAGGATATCGGCTTGGGCTACCTGCGCCTGGGCCAACCGGCCACCGAACTGTCCGGTGGCGAAGCGCAGCGCATCAAGCTGGCCACCGAACTGCAGCGCACGGCCCGTGGGGCAACCCTGTACGTGCTGGATGAGCCCACCAATGGCTTGCACCCGCAAGACATCGACCGGCTGCTGGTGCAGTTGAACCGCCTGGTCGAAGCCGGGCACAGCGTGGTGGTGGTCGAACATGACATGCGCGTGGTGGCGCAGAGCGACTGGGTGATCGACATCGGGCCAGGGGCCGGAGACGCCGGGGGCAAAGTAGTGGTCAGCGGGCCGCCCAAGGTTGTGGCCGCGTGTGCCGACAGCCGCACAGCGGCGTTCTTGGCCAAAGCCTTGTAGCACCTGCGCATCGCCATCACAAAAACCAAAGGATGCACCTAGCAGCACCAACCGCCGCTCAAGTACAGTCTGTCCCATGGACAAATACGCCCCTCGCCAGTGGCTCCCCCACGAAAAACCCAGCCTGCCGGGCTCGCCCTCCACGCCTCTGCATTCGCCAGCCAAGCGCCTGGCCTACGGCGTGGTTGGCCTGCTGGTGGCAATTACCGGTGGCCTGGGCAACGCGCTGGTCACCGCCAACCTGGTGTTCCTGCAGGGCGCCCTGGGTGCGACCACGGCAGAAATGGCCTGGCTACCGGCCGCCTACGTCATGACCAACGTGTCCATGAACCTGCTGTTGGTGAAATTCCGCCAGCAGTTCGGCCTGCGCGCGTTCACCGAAGTGTTCCTGGTGCTGTATGCCTTGGTCACTTTCGCCCACCTGCTGGTCAACGATCTCAACTCGGCCATTGCCGTGCGTGCGGCCCACGGCATGGTCGGCGCAGCGCTCAGCTCGCTGGGGCTGTACTACATGATTCAGGCGTTCCCCGCCAAATGGCGGCTAAAGGCCATGGTACTGGGCCTGGGCGCCTCGCAGCTGGCGCTGCCGCTGGCGCGGATCTTTTCCGAAGACTTGCTGCAGATCGCCGAATGGCGTGGCCTGTACCTGTTCGAACTGGGCCTGGCGCTGACTGCGCTGGGGTGCGTACTGATGCTCAAGCTGCCGCCCGGTGACCGCTTCAAGACGTTCGAACCACTGGATTTTCTCACCTTTACACTGATGGCCAGCGGCACCGCCCTGCTCTGCGCGGCGCTGTCGCTGGGGCGCATAGACTGGTGGCTGGAGGCGCCGTGGATCGGCGTGGCACTGGCGGCATCGATCGCGCTGATCTTCACAGGCCTGGCCATCGAGCACAACCGCCGCAACCCGTTGCTGATGACCCACTGGCTGGGCAGCGGTGCAATCATTCGCCTGGCCCTGTGTGTGGTACTGATCCGCATGGTCACGTCCGAACAGTCCACCGGTGCGGTCGGTTTCCTGCAGGTGCTCAACATGGGCAGCGAGCAGATGCGCACGCTGTACTGGATCATGCTGCTGGGGGCTGTGGCTGGCCTGGCCAGCAGTGCCCTGACCATCAACCCCAACCACTTGGTGATCCCGCTGCTCGTCTCGCTACTGGCCATGGCCACAGGCGCGTTCATGGACAGCAGCTCCAGCAACCTCACCCGCCCGGCACAAATGTACTTCAGCCAGTTCCTGCTGGCGTTCGGCAGCACCTTTTTCCTCGGCCCTTCGATGGCACTGGGCATCAGCCATGTGCGCGCCAACCCGCGCAATCTGGTGAGCTTTTCGGTGCTGTTTGGCATCTGCAACAACCTCGGCGGCCTGATTGGCGCGGCACTGCTGGGCACCTTCCAGACCTGGCGCGAAAAGTTTCATTCAAGCCACCTGATGGACCGCCTCAGCTACCTTGAACCGTTGGTGACCAGCCGTGTTCAAAGCGGTGGCGCCGGCTACGGCGGCTTGCTCGCCGACCCGGCCATGCGCAACGAAGCTGGCATGCGTGTGCTGGCCAATGCCGCCACCCGCGAGGCGAATGTCATGGCCTACAACGATGTGTTCGTGCTGATCGGCAGCATCGCTATCCTGACCATGGTCTGGATCTGCATCCGCAGCACCTGGCTCTGGTACGCAAGGCGCCAGACCACTTCCACCGACTCCACCCCCGGCGCGCCCACCCGATGACCGACGACACCCGCACCACGACCACCAACGCCATCGCCGAAACCCCGGAAGGCACCACACCGCCCAGCGAGCCCACCAGCCCGACGCGTTCGCGGCGGGTGCGCATCCTGTCGACGATCAGCTTCGCCTGCGTGGCCTTGGCCGGCATCCTGCTGGTGCTGTATGCCTGGCGCCTGCCGCCGTTCGGCAGCGCCATCGAAAGTACCGAAAATGCCTTGGTGCGCGGCCAGGTGACCATCATTGGCCCCCAGCTCAGTGGTTACATCGTCGACGTGCCGGTGCACGACTTTCAGTTCGTCAAGACCGGTGACTTGCTGGTGCAACTGGACGACCGCATCTACACGCAGCGCCTGGCCCAGGCCATCGCCCAACTGCAGCAACAGCAGGCGGCCCTGGCCAACAACCTGCAGCAGCGTAACAGCGCCGAAGCCACCATCGCCCAGCGTCAGGCGGCCATCGGCGATGCGGCGGCCCAGGCAGCCAAGGCCAAAGCCGACCTTGGCCGCAACCAGGCGCTGGTCAATGACGGCTCTGTGTCGCGCCGTGACCTGGACCTGGCCCGTGCCAGCGAAGCCGCTGCCGTCGCCAGCCTGGCCCAGGCCAAGGCGGCGCTGGAAATCGCTCGCCAAGACCGGGAAACGGTGGTGGTCAACCGGGCCGCGTTACAAGCTTCGGTAGAGAACGCCAAGGCGGCGGTGGAGCTGGCGCGCATCGACCTCGACAACACCCGGGTCACCGCCCCGCGCGACGGCCAGCTGGGGCAGATCGGCACGCGCCTGGGGGCTTATGTGAATTCCGGCGCGCAGTTGATGGCCCTGGTACCCGACACCCTGTGGGTGATTGCCAACATGAAGGAAACCCAGATGGCCAATGTACGCATCGGCCAACCGGTGAGCTTCACCGTGGATGCGCTCAACCACCTGAAGCTACAGGGGCATGTACAGCAGATCTCGCCAGCAACCGGCTCGGAGTTCGCCTTGCTGCAAGCGGACAATGCCACCGGCAACTTCGTCAAGATTGCCCAGCGTATTCCGGTGCGCATTACCGTGGATGCCGACCAGCCGGAAGCCAGGCACCTGCGGCCGGGGATGTCAGTAGTGGTCAGTATCGATACCCGTAGCCAGGATTGATGTGTTCGCGGCCGGCCTCTTCGCGGGGCAAGCCCGCTCCCACAGAGACTGCACAGCTTTCAAAGGCTGCGCTGGACCTGTGTGAGCGGGCTTGCCCCGCGAAGAGGCCAGAACAGGCTTACATCCACCAGGCCAGCACCACCGGCAACCAGACAAACGAAAGCACCGTCGAACACATCACCAGGTTCGCCACCTGCTCCGGCTCACGATTGGCCCGCACCGCCATCAGGTAGTTGAACACAGCAACCGGCATCGCCGACTGTACCACCAGTACCGCGTGCTCAAGGTTGTCCATGCCTAGCGCCGCCCCCACTGCCCAGCCCATCGCAGCCCCCAGGCCAATGCGCAAGCCGCCCAGCAACAGGCCGCTGCCCACGTGACGCAGGCGAATGCTGGCCAGCGACACCCCCAGGGTCAGCAACATCAGCGGAATGGTCATGCCGCCGAGCAAATCTGCAGTGTTTGCCAGCCAGCGCGGTAGCTCGAAATCGAGAAAGATGATGGGCATGGCGCCGGCCAGGCTGATGACAATAGGGTTGCGCAGCAGCGCCTTGAGCGAAGCCGCTGTGCCAGAGATGGCCATGCCGATGGTGAACTGCACGATCGACAAGGTCAGGAAAAACGCCACGGCCAGTGCCAGGCCGTGCTCACCGAAGGCATACAAGCTGATCGGCAGGCCCATATTGCCCGTATTAGGAAACATGAACGCCGGCAGCAGTACCCGCCAATGCATGCCCGAAGCACGACACACCAGCAAGGCGACCAAGGCCATGCCCAGGGTGCACAGCAGGCAAGCCAAGGCCATGCTGGTGAAGGCGTCAGGGTTAAGCTCGGTGCGACTCAGGGTGGACAGCACCAGCGACGGGGTACCGGCAGTCATCACAACCCGGGCGATGAAATCGGTGGGGTAGTCCAGGCCCTTGCGGGCCCAGGCAAAGCCGATGCCGGCGACGATGAAGACCGGGGCCAGGACTGCGAACAGCGACGCGAACATGATGGGCCTTCCTTGGGGTGGGTTCAGCATTATGCAGCAGTCCGTGAGATGGCCGGGGCTGCACAGCGGCGCCAAGATGTCTGCCCAAGACACGTTCATGTCGCCCTTGGACTGCGGCGTCTCGTCGCATACCCGTGCCCCTTGGGCAAAAGCTTCCAAGCCCGTAGAATCCCGCTTCCTTTTCGCCCGTCGCCTTGAACGGTGGCAACCCGCAGCAATGACAGAGTCCGTGCCTGAACACATGAACGCACATGTGAAATAGGCTCAACCCTCCCCGCCCGGCCCATTCCCAAAGGGTCCAGCGGTTGAGTCTTGCCCAGGTCGCATCCGTGTCGCCACTCGCCCCTTATCGGGTCAAGCCGGTGTGCGCGTCCGAGAAGGCGCTCATTCCGCTCATCCAACTAGAGGTTTGTATGTCTCCGCGTTTGCTGGCCATGGCGCTGGCGCCCCTGCTCGGGCTGTTCATCATTGCCTTGGGCAACGGCTTCATGTCTTCCCTGACTACCCTGCGCCTGGGCGCTGCCGGTGAGTCGGCCACCACCATCGGCGTCGTCTCGTCCACCTACTTCCTAGGCCTGACCCTGGGCGCCATCTTCAACGACCGGCTGATCTTGCGCATCGGCCATATCCGCGCCTACACAAGCTTCGCTTCGCTGATCGGCGCGACCATCCTGCTGCAGGGGCTGTTCTACGACGTCACCTGGTGGTCGGTGCTGCGCCTGATCAACGGGTGGGCGGCAGTCGGCGTGTTCCTGGTGATCGAAAGCTGGCTGCTGCTGGCCGGCGATGCAAAAATCCGCGGCCGCCTGCTGGCGCTGTACATGATCGCCTTCTACGGCGCCGGGGTGATTGCCCAGGCAGGCCTTGGCGAAATCACCCAGCTTGGCGACACCGCACCCTTCATGCTGGCTGGGGTACTGGCTGCCCTGTCGGTACTGCCCATCGTGATCCTCCCGCGGGTATCGCCACTGCTGGACCAGGTCGAACCCCTCAAACCCCGCCAATTGTTGGGTGTGGCACCGTCTGGCCTGGTTGGCTGCTTTGGTTCGGGGGTGGCGATTGCCGGCATTTATGCCCTGCTGCCGCTGTACCTGCAGCGCATCGGCCTGGCCGTGGGCGAGGTCGGCAACATGATGGCCTGGGTGATCCTCGGCGCCATGCTGCTGCAATACCCGGTGGGCCGCTGGTCCGACCGCAAGGATCGCCAGGATGTGCTGATTGCCCTGGCTGCACTGTGCGTGGTGTTGTCGCTGGTCACAGTATTCCTGCCGTCGGACTCGTTCCTGCTGCCGGCCATGCTGTTCCTGCTGGGTGGTGGCGTGTTCACGCTGTACCCGGTGGCGGTCAGCCATGCGGCCGACCGCGCGCCTTCCGACGCGCTGGTACCGATGATTCAAGGCTTGTTGTTGATCAACTCACTGGGTTCGGCCATGGCGCCGGTGGCCATTTCGCCCATGATGACCGAGTTTGGCGAGGCCGGGTTGTTCTGGGCCTTTGCCGTGGTCAACCTGGCCATGGTGTGCTTTTTCATGTGGCGACGCGGCAAGCGCCCGGCCGCAGAGCACCCGGCACCGTTCACCGCTTCGACCACCTTCTCGCCAACCGGCGCCGAGCTGCGGGTAACCGAAGACCTGATGCATGCGGCGCAGGAGCATCCGCCGCTGGATCCCGTGGAAAGCCCGGCGCAACGCTCAGAGCCTGTCTGAATCCGTTGCCGACTCCTTGTGGGAGGCCACTCATCCCTTATAGGTTGTGCTGTCACGCAGAGAACAGTGGCTGGTGTGGGGCTTGTCCCGCGAAGCAGGCAACGCTGTGTATGGCACCGGCTTTGCCGGTGTTCGCCGGGCAAGCCCGCTCCCACAGAGTGACCACTCGTCGCCCGAAAGGCACACCTGCCCTGACGCGCAGCCAAACGAATGACAGATCATCCGCCAAGGAGACCCTCCATGATCCGCATTCGCTCTCTCTCCCTGTGCCTGGCGCTCGCGCTGGCCAGCCTCACCGGCACCACCTTTGCTGCCACCGACACCAACACCGACAGCCGTCCGCAAACCGACCAGTCTGGCGGCAAGACCGCCGGTGACGACAGCAGCGTCAACAGCCCCGGCAGTGGCCAGGACAACGACAGCAGCGACACCGGCAGCAACAGCGATGCCGCCGACGGGGCCAGCGGCGGTTCGAACAGCACGGGCGAGGCGACAGGCTCTGGCGCCGGGCACACCGGCGGCACCGCCGAGGACCAGGACAGCCACTGAGGCACGCCTCGGCTACACTGCGCCCAAAGCCCTGCCAAGGATTCGCCATGAACGTCAAACCCTGGCTGCTCGCCGCCCTGCTGCCCTGCACAGCCTTGGCAAGCAGTAGCAACCAAGGGGCGCTGTCGATCAGTTCCTCGTCATTCACTGATGGGGGCGTGATCGCCCTGCAGCAGGTCGGGCAGGACCCGGCCTGCGGCGCAGGCGAGGAGCGCACCCCGCAACTGAGTTGGAACAACCTGCCCGCAGGTACCCAGTCGCTCGCGCTGATCATGTTCGACCCGGACGGCGGCAAGGGTATCGGCGTGGTGCACTGGGTCGCGTACAACATTGACCCGGAGCACGATGGGCTCAAGGAAGGCATGGCCGGGCTCAGTGGGCAATACGTGACTGTGGGGCGCAACTCGCGGGGCACCCTCAGCTACCGAGGCCCCTGCCCACCCGCTGGCGACAACCCGCACCATTACGCACTGACGCTCATTGCCACAGACCTGCCCTTGGGCACGCTTCCCGAGGGACTGGACCGCAGCGGTCTGTTGCAGTTGCTGCAAGGCCACGCATTAGGGGCGCAGAGCCTGATCGGGCGCTACGGCCATTGAACCATCCAGTACAAAAACAAATGATCGAGCTCATCGCATTTATCCATTGAATGGCCCGGTGCAACTGAAGTAAGCTCGGGCTCATTCACTGGAGAGCAACATGCCAACACACACCCGCAACCACGCCAACCACACCGGTCGCAAACTGCGCCCTGTGCTGGCCGTTGCCGGCTGCGTGGCACCTGCCAGCTATTACTTCGGGTATTGGTTTAGCCACTAGGCGCCGATACCCACACGGCGCCCACCTTCGAGGGGCCGCCGAACATGAGAATACTCAAACCCCCGGTCGGCTCCCCGACCGGGGGTTTTGCTTTTCAGGCCTTTGAACAACACCGATTCACATTGAGGACAGATTCATGAACTACGCCACTTATTACGACGCAAACACCTATGCCTGGCGATTTAGCCAATCCCGTTCGGGCCAGCCTGCCGCCTCCGATCGGTCCTCAACAGGTGGCAATGCAGCAGCCAATACGAATTCAACGATCTGTCGAACACCTCGATAGGGCCGACAGCGCGGGCCTGAACCCGCCGTCCGCCCAGGGAAAAACGCCATGCAAGCTTCCAACCTCGCCCTGCCCCTGACTCAGCCGCAAGCAGCCAACACCACGGTCAGCAAGCGCCTGCCCAGCCCGCACCTGCTCAAGCAACAGATGCCGCTGTCCAGTGAACTGGCCCAGCAAGTCCAGGCCCACCGCCAGGCCATCCGCAACATCCTCGAAGGCCGCGACGAGCGCCTGCTGGTAATCGTCGGCCCGTGCTCGATCCACGACCCACGCTCGGCGCTGGAATACGCCGACCGCCTGGCCGCCCTCAGCCGCGAAGTCGGTGAAAAGCTGCTGCTGGTGATGCGCGCCTACGTCGAAAAACCGCGTACTACCGTCGGCTGGAAAGGCCTGGCCTACGACCCGCACCTGGATGGCAGCGACGACATGCACTCGGGTATTGCCTTGTCCCGCGGGCTGATGCTGAGCATGATCGAACGTGGCCTGCCGGTGGCCACCGAGCTGCTGCAACCGATGGCCGCCGGCTACTTCGACGACCTGCTGGCCTGGGCCGCAATTGGCGCACGCACTACCGAATCGCAAATTCACCGCGAAATGGTCAGTGGCCTGGAACTGCCGGTCGGGTTCAAGAACGGCACCGACGGCGGCATTTCCATCGCCACCGACGCCATGCGCAGCGCAGCCCACCCGCACCGCCACTTCGGCATGGATGCGCAGGGCCACCCGGCAATCATCGAAACCCTGGGCAACCCGGACACGCACTTGGTACTGCGCGGTGGCCACAAAGGGCCCAACTACGATGCCAACAGCATCGCCATGGCCCGTCAGGCATTGGCCAAGGTTGGCGTTCAGGCGCGCATCATGGTCGATTGCAGCCACGCCAACAGCGGCAAGGACCCGGCTCGTCAGCCGGCGGTGTTCAACGATGTGCTGGAGCAACGCCTGGCAGGCGATCGCTCGATCGTTGGCGTGATGATCGAGGGGCACCTGTTCGACGGCTGCCAGGCGCTGGGCAAGGGTGCACTGAAGTACGGCGTTTCGATCACCGACGGCTGCCTGGGCTGGGCCTCGACCGAAACCTTGTTGCGTGAGGCTGCACTAAAACTGTGAGCCGAAGGTTGCGAGCCTGGCGAGACATACCCCAAGCAAGTGCGCTAGGCTTGCGTTTTTACCCCAAGGAGCAGTACCCATGGCCCGTGCAACCGCCCGCCACATCCTGGTCAGCAGCGAAGAGAAATGCAACGAACTGAAAACCCAGATCGAAGCAGGCGCCGACTTCGCTGAAATCGCCAAAGCCAACTCGACCTGCCCGTCCAGCCGTCAGGGCGGTGACCTGGGCTCGTTCGGCCCAGGCCAGATGGTCAAGGAGTTCGACACCGTGGTGTTCAGCGCCCCGGTCAACACCGTGCAAGGCCCGGTGAAGACCCAGTTCGGCTACCACCTGCTGGAAGTGACCAGCCGCCAGGACTGATTCTCCCTCCCGGTGATCAGACCCCCTGTGGGAGCGGGTTTACCCGCGAAGAGGCCAGACCAGACAACCTCGTTGCCTGCTCCGACGCATTCGCGGGTAAACCCGCTCCCACAAGTATTGTGGGGGCTTGTGTTTTCGTGCATGGGCTTTACCGTCCATGCCGCTCCCAGCCACGCCCTCACCGTCTACGACGAAGCCCCCCGCTACGCCCCCAACTTCCAGCATTTCGACTACGTAAACCCCGACGCCCCCAAGGGCGGCATCCTGCGCCGCTCGGCCATCGAGATCGGCCAGTTCGACCATATTTTGCCGTACATCGACAAAGGCATCGGCGTCAGCGAGGTCGACGGCCTGCTGTACGCGCCACTGGCCGTACGCTCGTTCGATGAACCCTATACCGTCTATGGCCTGATTGCCCGCAGCATGGAGCGTGGCCCGGCGGATGCCTGGCTGCGTTTCGAGATAGACCCGCTTGCCACCTTCGCCGATGGCAAGCCGGTGCGCGCCGAGGACGTACGTTTCACCTTCGAGCTGTTGATGAGCAAGGGCAGCCTCAAGTACCGCACGCAGTTCGCCGATGTCACCGGCGTAACCGTGGAAGGCCCGCAGCACGTGCGCTTCGACTTCAAGCCCGACCACGGCCGGACCCTGGCGCTGGACCTCGCCAGCTTGCCAGTGCTACCCGAACATGACTGGCAGCAGCGCGATTTCGCCAATGGTGCGGGTTTCGACAAGCCAATTGGCAGCGGGCCATACCGCATCGGGCGCATCGACAACGGCCGCAGCATCACCTTCGAACGAGACCCGACCTGGTGGGCACGCAACCGGCCGGCCAGCCGGGGCCGCTACAATTTTGACCAGCTGCGCATCGAGTACTTCGGTGACACCGAGGTGGCGCGGCAGGTGCTCAAAGGCGGTGGCTACGACTATAACCGCGAGTTTTCCGCCACCGCCTACACCCTGGGCTACAACGGCGCACAACTGGACGATGGCCGCTTGCAACGCGCGCACCTGGGCCCGGCCAAACCGCAGGTTGCCCAGGGCTTCGTATTCAACCTCGACCAGCCGCAGTTCAAGGACCGCCGCGTGCGCCAGGCGCTGGGCATGCTGTGGGACTACGAGTGGAGCAACCGGCAGATGATGCGCAACCTGTACATCCGCCAGCAAAGCGTGTTCTCCAACACACCGCTGGCGGCTCGCAAGCTGCCGGATGCCGACGAACTGAAGCTGCTCGATCCGTTGCGCGGCAAAATACCGGACGAAGTCTTCACCACTGTGTTCACCGCTCCGGTAACCGATGGTTCGGGGATTGTCCGCAAGCAGCAGTTGCAGGCCCTGGACCTGCTTGAACAAGCCGGCTGGCACCCCGAAGGTGACCGCCTGGTGAACAGCCAGGGCACACCGCTGGCATTCACCTTCCTCAACGGCCAGTCTGGCATGGAGCGCCTGCTGCTGCCATGGAAGCGTAACCTGGCACAGATCGGCGTCACCCTGAACATCCGCAATGTCGATTCGGCCCAGTACGTCAACCGCCTGATGGCACGGGACTACGACATGATCGTCACCGGCTACCCGGTCAGCCTGTCGCCCGGTGCCGAGCTGTACAACTACTTTGGCTCGGCAGCCGCGCACGACCCCGGCTCGAACAACCTGATGGTGCTGCAGGACCCGGCCGTGGACCACCTGATCGACGGTCTGGTGCGCGCCGGCACACAGGCCGACATGCTGCACCACGCCCATGCCCTGGACCGTGTGCTGCAGTGGAACTACAACTGGATCCCCAACTACTACCCGCCGGGCAGCTCCACCGCCTGGTGGAACCGCTTTGGCCTGCCCAAGGTCCAGGCCACCTATGACGAAGGCCTGGACACCTGGTGGGAGGTAAGCCCCACCCCGTTGACCAACGCGCAAATGGCCGAACGCCGGAAGCTATCACCATGACCGCCTACATTCTGCGCCGTCTGCTGCTGATCCTCCCGACGCTACTGGCAATCCTGCTGGTCAACTTCGCCATCGTCCAGGCCGCGCCGGGTGGCCCGGTGGAGCAGGCCGTGGCGCGTCTGCAAGGCCTGGGCGGCGGTGCACCCGGCGCACGCGCCGAGGTGGTACATGGCGAGTCGCGTGCCACCCGCGGTCTGGACCCGAAACTGATCGAAGAAATCAAGCGCCAGTACGGCTTTGACAAGTCGGCCCCCGAACGGCTGTGGTTGATGCTCGGCCAGTATGCCCGGCTGGACTTTGGCAGCAGCTTCTTCCGCGGGGCCAAAGTCACTGACCTGATCCTGGACAAGTTACCGGTGACCCTGTCGCTGGGCTTGTGGGCCACGCTGATCACCTACCTGGTGTCGATCCCGCTGGGCATCCGCAAGGCGGTACGCCACGGCAGCCGCTTCGATGCCTGGAGCAGCGCGCTGATTGTGGTCGGCTACGCACTGCCCTCGTTCCTGTTCGCGCTGCTGCTGATCGTGCTGTTCGCCGGTGGCACCTCGCTCAACTGGTTCCCGGTACGCGGGCTGGTCTCGGAAAACTTCGCCGAGCTCAGCCTGCTGGGCAAGGTCGCCGACTACTTCTGGCACCTGGTGCTGCCGGTCGGGGCCTTGGTGATCGGCGGTTTCGCAACCCTTACGTTGCTGACCAAGAACGCCTTCCTCGACGAGATTTCCCGCCAGTACGTGGTCACCGCCCGGGCCAAGGGCCTGAGTGAGCGCCGGGTGCTGTACGGCCATGTGCTGCGCAATGCCATGCTGCTGGTGGTGGCCGGGTTGCCGCAGGCACTGATCACGGTGTTTTTCGCCGGTTCGTTACTGATCGAGGTGATCTTCTCCCTCGATGGCCTCGGCCGCCTGAGCTACGAGGCCGCCGTGTCGCGAGATTACCCAGTGGTGTTCGGCACCCTGTTCATCTTCACCCTGGCAGGCCTGTTGATCCGCCTGATCGGTGACCTGTCGTACACCCTGCTCGATCCGCGTATCGACTTCGACACGAGGGCGCACTGATGCTGTCCCCCGTCTCGCGCCGCCGCCTGCAACGCTTTCGCCGCAACCGCCTGGGCTGGGTCTCGCTGTGGCTGTTCGCCGGCCTGCTGCTGCTGTGCCTTGGCGCTGAGCTGGTGGCCAACGACAAGCCGCTGCTTCTAAGTTACAAGGGCGAGCTGTATGTGCCGGCGCTCAAGCGCTACAGCGAGCAGGAATTCGGCGGCCAGCTGCCATTTCAGCCCGACTATCGCAGTGCCTATGTACGGCAATTGATCGCAGACCAGGGCGGCTGGATGCTGTTCGCGCCCATCCCGTTCAGCGCCGATACGCCCAACTACGACCTGCTGGTACCCACCCCCAGCCCGCCCAGCACGAGCAACTGGCTAGGCACCGACGACCAGGGCCGCGACGTGCTGGCTCGGGTGTTGTATGGCACGCGGGTATCGCTGCTGTTCGCCTTCGCCCTGACTGTGGTCAGCGTGTTCATCGGTGTAGTGGCCGGCGCGGTGCAGGGCTACCACGGCGGTTGGGTCGACCTGATTGGCCAACGCCTGCTGGAGGTGTGGTCGGGGTTGCCTGTGCTCTACCTGCTGATCATCCTCAGCGGCTTTGTCGAGCCGGATTTCTGGTGGCTGCTGGGGATCATGGCACTGTTTTCCTGGCTGACCCTGGTCGATGTGGTGCGCGCAGAGTTCCTGCGTGGGCGCAATCTGGAGTACGTGAAAGCCGCTCGCGCGCTGGGGTTGGCAGACAGCCAGGTGATGCTGCAGCATATCTTGCCCAATGCCATGAACGCCACGCTGACCTATGTACCGTTCATGCTGACCGGGGCAATCACCACCCTGACTGCGCTGGACTTTCTCGGCTTCGGCATGCCGGCCGGGAGTGCCTCGCTGGGTGAGCTGGTGACCCAAGGCAAGCAACACCTTGAGGCCCCATGGCTGGGCTTTACCGCGTTCTTTGCGCTGGCGGTGATCTTGTCGCTGCTGGTGTTCATCGGCGATGCCTTGCGCGAAGCGTTCGACCCCAGAAAATGAGTCTTCACGCCCGGCCTTTACTTGAAAAGGAGCTTTGCATGACCCTGACAGGCAAGACTGCACTCGTTACCGGTTCCACCAGCGGCATCGGCTTGGGTATCGCCCAGGTGCTGGCACGCGCCGGCGCCAATATCGTGCTCAACGGCTTTGGCGACGCGGCACCGGCCATAGCCGAAATCGCCCGCCATGGAGTGAAGGTGGTTCACCATCCGGCCGATCTGTCGGACGTGGCCCAGATTGAAGCGTTGTTCGCCCTGGCCGAGCACGAATTCAGCGGCGTCGACATCCTGGTCAACAACGCCGGCATCCAGCATGTCGCGCCGGTGGAGCAGTTTCCGCTGGAAAGCTGGGACAAGATCATTGCCCTGAACCTGTCAGCTGTGTTCCATGGCACGCGCCTGGCCCTGCCGGGCATGCGCACGCGCAACTGGGGGCGCATCATCAACATTGCCTCGGTGCATGGCCTGGTCGGCTCGACCGGCAAGGCGGCCTATGTGGCAGCCAAGCATGGTGTGGTCGGCTTGACCAAGGTGGTGGGCCTGGAAACCGCCACCAGCAATGTCACCTGCAACGCCATCTGCCCCGGCTGGGTACTGACCCCGCTTGTGCAAAAGCAGATCGAAGATCGTGCTGCCAACGGTGGCGATCCGCTGCAAGCACAGCATGATCTGCTGGCCGAAAAGCAACCGTCGCTGGCGTTTGTCACCCCCGAGCACCTGGGTGAACTGGTACTATTCCTGTGCAGCGAGGCCGCAAGCCAGGTTCGCGGCGCCGCCTGGAACGTCGACGGTGGCTGGTTGGCCCAGTGACGGGCGGCCTGGGCCTGGCGGCGGGTTCGCATTCGTTTACCTGCAAGGAGGCCCTATGCGCCCTACCCCGATGACCGCAATTCTGGCCCTCACCCTGGCTGCCGCCACGCCTGCGATGGCGGCCAGCCTGAAGGACGTCGCGCCTTACCCCGAGGCGGAAAAAGGCTTTACCCGGCAGGTCATCCACCTGCCGGCACAGGCCGATGAATCGGCCTACAAACTGGAGATCCTCGCCGGCAAAACGTTGCAAGTCGACTGCAATCGCCAGCACTTGGGGGGTAGCCTTGAAGAACGCACCCTGGAAGGCTGGGGCTACAACTACTACCGCCTGGACAAAGTCAGCGGCCCGGCCAGCACCCTGATGGCCTGCCCGGATGGCAAGAAGACCAAGGCCTTCGTGCCAGTGATCGGTGACGGCTTCCTGCTGCGCTACAACAGCAAGCTGCCGGTGGTGGTGTATGTGCCCAAGGATGTCGAGGTGCGCTACCGCATCTGGTCGGCGTCGCAGGACGTGCAAAAGGCTAAAGTCGAATAACTACCGCGGCCCCTGCAGGAGCGGCCTTGTGCCGCTCCTGCAAGGCGAGTCTATCAGGCATAATGCGCCCCTTTTTTCGCCCCGAAGCACAGGTACCCCATGAAAGCCCAAGCCCGCCACATCCTGGTCAAAACCGCTGACGAAGCCGAGAAGCTTAAACAGCGCATCGCCAACGGCGAGGCTTTCGACGTGCTGGCCAAAAAGTTTTCGGTCTGCCCTTCTGGCAAGCGCGGCGGCGACCTGGGCGAAGTCCGCCCGGGCCAGATGGTCGGCGCCATCGACCAGGTGATTTTCAAGAAGCCTTTGCGTGTAGTGCACGGGCCGATCAAGAGCAAGTTCGGCTACCACCTGGTGCAAACGTTCTATCGCGATTGATGGCAGCGGGCCACCTGACATTTTTGCCAGTTGTCCCCTCGCCAAACATTACATACAACTCCGGCAGGGCCGAAGCCACCCCGTTGGCGTCGCTTCAGGTAGTGGACCCTTCAATGGACCCGGAGACCTGCCTATGCGATGCCCCCGCTTGCTGCTGCCCTTACCCCTGCTGGCACTGCCATTGCTGGCTCATTCCCAATCCCTGACGGTTACACCCGGTGAGACCCTCGGCGCCGTCGTGCAAACCGATGCCGCTGATGAGTTCACCCTCAGCGGCGGGACGGTGCAGTCATTGCAACAAGGCAATGGCGAGGACACCTTCACGATGTCTGGCGGCACGCTAGGGTCGTTGAACCAGGGCGGTGACATGGACACGTTCACCATGACCGGCGGCATCATCACGGGCGCTTTTGAAGACGGTGACACCGCATGGTTCAAAGGCGGCAGCATTGGCCGAATCGATCTCAAGCTCGCTGACAACTTCCTCGAAATTTCCCAGGGGCTCGGGGTCGAAACCGTTGTTGTTGGCAACGTTGTCAGTGGGCTTGGCAACGACACGATCATCATGGCAGGCGTCACCGTCGGCGGTGATATCAGTACCAGTAGCGGCGTTGACAAGATAACCATCAGCGGCGGCACGCTCAAAGGCGAAATACGCACTGGCAACGGCGCGGATGAATTTACCTGGACGGGCGGCCAGATCGGTAAGCGGGTCATTATGGAGAATGACGATGACACCGCCATCGTCCGCGCCCTCGACCTCGGTAACTCTGCCGTTATTCTGGACGGCGGTACCGGCACGGACACACTGACGTTCGAGCAGAGTCAGGTCGGCCAAGGGGCGTCGTACATCAACTGGGAGTCCATCAACCTCCAGCAAGGCAGCCAGCTCACCCTCAACGACACCCTCACGCTGGGAGACCTCGGCAGCGATCAGCCACGCGGGATCCCCGCCACTGGGACAGGCACCCTTCTGATCGATGCAAGCAGCTCGCTGATCAGCCGCCAGGGCAGCATCGTCAGCATCCAGAGTGACAGCAAGGTATCGTTAGTCAACGCCGGCACCCTCGACCTGAGTCGTGGCAACGACGCTCAGGGCCGCCTGACTGTTCAGGGCGATTACACCGGTGACAACGGCACACTGCGCCTGAATAGCGTACTGGCAGGCGATGGCGCTGCCTCCGACCGCCTGGTGATCAGCCGCGGCGCCATCAGCGGCTCTACGCGATTGTTCGTCAACAACCTCAATGGCGCGGGTGCAACAACCGCACAAAACGGCATCCAGCTCGTCGAAGCCCGTGACGGCGCCACCAGCTCTGCCACTGCATTCGTGCAGACGCAAACGCTATCGGTAGGTGCCTATGACTACCGGTTGTTCAAGGGCGGTGTAACCGCTGGCAGCGAAAACAGCTGGTACCTGCGCTCGACGCTAGTCGCGCCACCCGCTCCAGCACCGGGCCCCGAGCCCGAACAACCCACACAACCTTCACAGCCGGGCAGGCCGCCGGTAATAGCACCGGCCCAGACGCCACCTGTTGCCGCTCCGGCACCTGGCCAGGTCGACCTGCCCGCCCCCGTGCAAGGCGAAAGCCTGCCGCTGTATCGCCCGGAAGTCCCGGTTTACGCTGCCGCCCCAAGAGGCGCTGCGATCATCGCGCGCCAGGCCTTGGGTACCTTCCATCAACGCCAGGGCGACCAACAGTTGCTCAAAGGCGAAGGCGCCCTGCCTGCCAGTTGGGGACAGGCCTACGGCGGCACGCTTCGCCAGCAATGGAGCGGTACGGTCAGCCCGAGCCTGGAGGGCGACCTGTACGGTTTCAAGGTGGGCCAGGACTTGTATGCCAAGACGGGCGATGGCGGTTATCGCCACCATGTCGGCTTTTACGTCAGCCACAGCCGCCTGGATGCCGACGTCAAAGGTTTCGCCCTGGCCGCGCAAGACCGCAGCGTTGGCGACCTGAAACTCGATGGCGACAGCGTTGGCACTTACTGGGCGTTGGTCGGGCCGCACGGCGCGTACCTGGATGCCGTGTTGCAGTACACCCGTCTCGATGGGCGGGCCCGCTCGCAGCGCGGCGACAAGCTGGACATCGACGGCCATGCCTGGACGGCATCGCTCGAATCCGGCTACCCCATCGCCCTGTCCGAACGCTGGACGCTGGAGCCACAAGCCCAGCTGATTGCACAAAAAGTTTCGCTCGACAGCGCAAGCGATAGTGTCTCGCGCATCAGCCATGACGCCCAGGTAGAGTTGACCGGCCGCTTGGGTGTGCGCCTGGAAGGTGCGTTCACGGGGAGCAGCGGGCGCCTGTTGCAACCCTATGCGCAGGTCAACCTGTGGCACGGCGACGGTGGCCGCGACACCCTGACCTTCGATGATGTCGACAAGATCAAGACCGACTACCGCTACACCTCGGTACAACTGGAAAGCGGCGTGGTGGCGCAGGTCAGCGAAGCGCTGAGCCTGCATGGCGGCGTGCAGTACACCGCCAACCTGGACAGCCGCCAGCAGGAAGCCAGCGGCATCAACCTGGGGGTGCGCTGGCAGTTCTAGCGGCGCGCCGCCAACAAGCCGAGGCCGGCGCAGCCCAGCAGGGAGGCGCTGACCCGGTTGAACAAACGGCGCGGGCCGGGCTGGCTGAACCAGCGCTGCATGTAGGCGCCAAGGCCTGCGTAGAGGGCTATGGCCGCCCATTCCAGCAGCAGGAACAACAGCCCCAACCACAGGAACTGCTCGCTTACCGGGGTGGTGCTGCCGACCGAGACGAATTGCGGCAGGAAGGCGGTGAAGATCAGGATGGCCTTGGGGTTGCCAGCTGCCACCCAAAACTCCTGCCGCGTCAGGCGCCAGGTGCCACGCGGGTGATCGGCTGCCACCACGGCCTCGCCTACCGGTGCGCGCCACAGCTGCCAGGCGATGTAGAACAGGTACGCCGCCCCCACTACCTTGATGGCCAGGAACAGGTATTCACTGGTGTGCAGCACCACGGCCAGGCCCATGGCCGCCAAGGCGATCATGCCGCTGAAGGCGACGATGCGACCACCACCGGCCACGCAGGCCGTGCGCAGGCCGTAGCGGCTGGCGTTGTGCAGCGACAGCAGGTTGTTCGGCCCGGGCGCCATGTTCAGGGCGAAGCAGGCGGGGATGAAAAGCAGCAGGCTTGAAAGGTCCATTGTTGTTTTCCTTGGGCAACAGGCGTCTATTTCGGCGTGTGCCGGGCCTTGCGGTCAAGTTACAGCCAGCGATAAAAACTGTATGGGTACGCGGCACCTGTTACGCTGCGGGCGAAATAGAGGACCTTGTGATGCCCCGCTCCCACGCCGAGCTGTGGCGCGACCCGGCACTCCCCCATGTGGAAAGCCGCCGCGCCTGTCATAGCCGCGCCTGTTACAAGGCCCACAGCCACCCGACGTTCTCCATCGGTGCGGTGGATGCTGGCCACAGCCATTTCAGCGGCGCCGCACATGGGCAGGAACGGCTGACACCCGGCACGCTGGTATTGGTGCCAGCCCACCGCGTACATGCCTGCAACCCCCAACCCGGGCAAGCCTGGAGCTACCAGATGCTGCATGTGGATGCCGACTGGCTGACCCAGGTGCGGCTGGAGTCGGGGCTGGGCGGCGCCGGGCCCGGTGAGCCGGCGCGTATCTGCCGGGTGCCAGCGGTGTATGGGCAGTTCTGCGAGCTGAACAGGTTGCTGTTCTCCAGCGCCAGCAACAGTGAGAAGGATGCGGCGCTGATTGCCTTTGTGGGTGACCTGGACTTTTCCGCCCAAGCCCCGCTGGCAGCAGCCCCCGCCTTGGGGGCAACTGCGTTGAGCGGTTTGATCGCACACCTTGAAGGCCAGGACCCCGCGCAACTCAGCCTGGAGGTGCTGGCCCGCGAGGCCGGCCTTGGGCGCTACCAGTTGATCCGCGCATTCCGCACGGCCACAGGGTTGACG
The DNA here is from genome assembly GCF_017875165.1 of Pseudomonas sp. PvP089. Lineage (NCBI taxonomy): Bacteria > Pseudomonadati > Pseudomonadota > Gammaproteobacteria > Pseudomonadales > Pseudomonadaceae > Pseudomonas > Pseudomonas sp. PvP089. The sequence goes on along the minus strand of NZ_JAGGME010000001.1, from coordinate 3,235,024 downwards.
CCGCATGCCTATCTGCTCAATGCCCGGGTCAATCGCGGGCGGCAGTTGCTGGGCGAAGGGCTGGCGTTGGCGGAGGTGGCCTACCGCCTCGGGTTTGCCGATCAAAGCCATTTCCAACGGGTATTCAAAGCCCATGTGGGTGTGACGCCGGGGCAGTATCGGGGCGATTAGAGGCCTGTGCGCTCCTGCACAGGGACAGTGCCCCGCTTTGTTTGCAATATTGTTCAATACGCTGGGGCAGGCCCGGCAGCAGACTGCGGTTTTTCCCGCAGAGCCGCGCCGCCCATGCAACCGTTCCTGATCATTGCCCTCGCCCACTTCCTCGCCCTGCTCTCACCCGGCCCGGACTTCTTCCTGGTCGCACGCAGTTCGATCAACAGCGGCTGGCGCATCGCCAGCGGCGCCTGCCTGGGCATTGCCCTGGCCAATGGCGCGTTCATCGCCATGGCCTTCACCGGCCTGTCTGTGCTGCAGGAAGGCAGCCTGCTGTTCACTGCACTGCAACTGGCCGGCGCCAGCTATCTGCTTTACATCGGCATTCTGTTCCTGCGCCACGCCGGGCAAACCCGCCTGGGCGCAGTCGCAGGCAACACGAGGGTTCAAGGCTGGTGGCGCAATCTGGGCATGGGCTTGTTGTCCGGTATCCTCAACCCCAAGAACGCGCTGTTCTATGCCAGCCTCGCCAGCATGGTCGCCAGCGCCAGCGCCGGCTGGAAATCGGCCTACGCGCTGTGGATGTTCAGCATCGTCCTGCTCTGGGACCTGCTGGTCGCCGTGGCCATCGGCAACCAACGAGTACTGCGGCATTTCGCTCGCAGCCTGCCGTGGCTTGAGCGGGCCTCAGGGATCATGCTGGTGATCCTGGCCGCCGCGCTGTTGATGCATCTGGCGCAGGGCTGACCAGTTGCAGGGTACGCATGTCCATCAAGGTGAAATGGCCGCTAGCCCACCCCCCTGTATCCAGGTGCCAGACATTGCCCAGCAGCTTTGCCTCCAGCACCGGTGTGTGGCCGACCAGCAATGCACGCAGGCCCTGCACCTGCTGCGTATCACCTTGTTTCAGGCGCCGCCGCGACCACTGGCATACCTGGCGTACTTCAGGGTCGTCATCCAGCTGCAGACAGGAACGTAGCGCTGCCCAATCTGCAAACGGGCTGTCTGCATGCAGCAGCCCGACCAGGCCGGCCGCGCTTTCCACTTCGATGGCAATCGGCAATTGCTCGAAGCGTTCCACGAAACGCAATTGCGCCTTGCGCGGCAGGTCCAGGAACCAGCTTCCACCCGCTGCGCGGTACATCTCCAGGTCAAGCCGCCCCCCTCGCACGCGGGTAATTGCCAGCGCCTCATGGTTACCTTGCACCGCATGGAACCAGGGTCGCGCGAGCCACTCCAGCGCGGCCTCGCTGTGCGGCCCACGGTCGACCAGGTCACCCACACTGAACAGGCGGTCTATGGCCGGATCAAAACCCACCGCATCCAGGCACTGCTCCAGGCGCTGGAAGTGGCCATGGATATCACCCACTGCCAAGTCACGTCCCCGGATATTGGCGATTAACCGCCGAAACCGTCCCATTGCAATCTCCCTCTGCAGGCGCTGCCATGGCGGGCGTAAAATGCAGGCTGCCCCCGGTGTGTGCCGGGCCCATGGCGCTTCATTGGATAGCATGGCACACGGCGCGCCAGCCGCGCACGCCGACGTGCTCGGCAACCTGAATAACCCTTCACTGGCACAGCCATTGATGCCAATAGTATGCTCGACCCTTCAACCTGAACCAGGGAAGGGTTTTTCATGAAACTGTGCGCCGTGCAACTGGCGTCGCTCAAGGGCGACTTGCCAGGCAACCTCCAGCGTCATCTGGCCTGCATCGAGCAAGCTGCGGCCTTTGGCGCCGAGCTGGTGGTTTTCCCCGAACTGTCGCTGACCGGCTATGAGCCAAGCCTTGCGCGCCAGGCCGCCTTGCCGGTCAGCTCTGAACGGCTGGGCCCGCTGCAGGCAGCCAGTGACCGCTTGGGTCTCACCGTTGCCGTAGGCCTGCCGTTGCCGACACCCGACGGCATTCGCATCGGCATGCCGATCTTCAGCCCCGGGGCACCGCGCCAGGCCTATGCCAAACGGCGCCTGCATGATGACGAGCTGCCCTACTTCACCCCAGGCGATCAGGCACTGCTGCTGCAGGCAGGCAACCATCGGGTGGCACCGGCGATCTGCTACGAATCGATGTTCATGGCGCATGCGGCCGCCGCCCGCGAGCACGGCGCCGACCTGTATCTGGTCAGTGTGGCGAAAACCGCCAAGGGCATCCGCGAGGGCTACGCGCATTACCCCGAGGTGGCACGTGAACTGTCAATGCCGGTGTTGATGGCCAACTGCGTGGGGCCGGCCGATACCTTCATCGGTGCCGGCGGGTCGGCAGCGTGGGACAGCCAGGGGCGCTTGCTGGCCAGCCTGGATGATCACAGTGAGGGGCTGATCATACTGGACACTGGCAATGCCAGCGCAATGGCCCTGCCTTTGCACCTGCACGCGCCATGATTTACCTGTTTCTGGCGTTGCTGAGTTACGCCTGCACCTACTATCTGGTCGGTTTGCTGATCCGGGGCCAGCTTGCCGACGTGGCCGAGGGTTTGCGCCATCGGCCCGATGCACCCACTCCCGGCGAGTACCTGCGTACGGTGAAAGCCCATGCCCGCCGGGCCCATCGGCAGTACACCCTGATGGCAGGCTCGGTGCTTGCGATATTGGTTTGCCTGCTCGCCAGTTGGTTCAGGTGACGCCTACAAGTCCAATGCCAGGCTTTGCCGACCTTCCAGCGCCAGCAGATACTGCTTGGCCGCCAGGCCACCGGCAAAGCCTGTCAGGCTGCCCGAGGCACCGATCACACGGTGGCACGGGGCGATGATCGAGATCGGGTTGCGGCCGTTGGCAGCGCCTACCGCTCGCACCGCGCTGGGGTTGCCGATCTGCCGGGCGATGTCGCCGTAGCTGCGGGTTTCACCAAAGGGTATTGCCAGCAGCGCGGCCCACACCTGGCGCTGAAACTCGGTACCGGCAAAATCCAGCGCCAGCTCGAAGCGCTGGCGCTTGCCGGCAAAATACTCGCCAAGCTGCCGCGCGGTGTCCAGTAGCACCGGGCACTGGTCGTCACGGTGCAAAGCACCGAGCCGCACGCGGTTTTCCCGTTCCTCTTCCCACAGTACGGCTGCCAGGCACTCGCCGCGGGCCACCAGGGTCAGGGTGCCGACGGGCGATTGCATGAACGTGAAAGCGCTGGACATAGCGGGCTCCGCAGATGGCGATCAACCTACTGTACGCATCCACAGTTCCTCATGCACCCGCTTTCTTGCTCAGGTAATTGCACAGCCGGCAATGTGCCGCGCCTGGCTGAGGTTGACCTTGGGGATCAGGTCGGCAGGAATGCGCGACCTCGCCGACAGGTTGTAGACATGGAAATGCTCGTTGAGCACTTCCCTTGCCATCAGCGCCAACGACGGCAGGATACGGCTCTCCCAATGCTGGTCGAGCCCGCACGGCGAACACTGCCCCTGGCCGTTCTCGTAAAAGCGCCCAACGCGCTGATCGAGATCTACCCCGACCAGCAACACTTCTTCAAAGCCAAGGTGATAAGCCAGCTGCAACGCCACATACGCCACTGTGCGGGCATCGAAAAAACCCTGGCCCAGGTCTTTGCTGAAGGCAATCGAGCGGCTGCGTTTGCTCCACAGTGCGCGGTTGCAAACGCAGCTGTCACCATGGCCACGCAAACCGTCCAGCAGGCCCGGCGTGTCGGCTTTGCGCAAGGCGTAACACTCGGTGTCGGCGGGCACATCGGCCCCGGCATACTGCTCGGGCCAGAGCGCCAGGCGCTCGCTGTCACGCAACGCCGTGGCGAACAAGCCCGGCTGTTGCTTGGGGAAGCTTTTGTCGGTACATACATAGAAAAAAGGCCGGATACCGTGCTCGGCGGTCATCGAAACTGAACCGTTCATGGCAATGATGGGCAGATGTGCGAATTCGCCCAGCGGAAAATGCTTGGCAGAAGCGCCGGAGGCAAGGATCACCACGGGGCCCTGCCGGGAGTTGCGACACGCCTCAAAACTGGAGAACGCCCCGCGTTCAGCACTTGGCTGCGACGGAAGTGTGTTCATCAATGTCATCTTTAACTGGACAGTACAAACCACAATACTGGTCCGTGTATAGGCCGTGGCCGCATTTACCCAACTTTACCTGACTGAACCTAATCGGCCGCCACGTCCCTGTGTCGCGGTTGCGAGCGGCTACACAGTGCCCGGACAGTACCGGCTTAATGGCGCCGGGTCCCGCTGCAGCCTTCACAGCAGACCACCTTGGCCCGGTGATTGTTCCCCCACGGTGAATCAGCAAACCCGATGGGGCCGCCCAGCGGCCCCCGATAGTGGTGTGGGTCAGCCGTCAGCCCAGGAACAGCTTGTACGCCGGGTTGTTAGTCTCATCCCAATACCGATACCCCATCTCATTCAGCGCCAACGGCAAGCCCGCCAACTCATCGCCCGGCACCTCCAGCGCAGCAAATACCCGGGCCTCCGCCGCCCCGTGGTTGCGGTAATGGAACAGGCTGATGTTCCAGCGCTTGCCCAGCCGTTCCAGAAAGCCCAGCAGCGCCCCTGGCCGCTCGGGAAACTCGAAGCGCAGCACCCGCTCATCAGCACCTGGCGCTGCGTGGCCACCCACGGTATGACGCACATGCAGTTTGGCCAGCTCGTTGTCGGTCAGGTCCAGCACGCTGTAACCCTGCTCGCGCAGGTTGGCCAGCAGCTGGTCACGCGGGTCGTGCACAGGGTGGGTCTGTACCCCGACGAACAGCCGCGCTTCCTTGCCGCGGTAATAGCGGTAGTTGAATTCGGTGATTTGCCGCTTGCCCAGTGCCTGGCAGAAGGCGCGGAAGCTGCCTGGCTGCTCAGGGATGGTGACCGCAATGATCGCCTCGCGCTGCTCGCCCAATTCAGCCCGTTCGGCCACGTGGCGCAGGCGGTCGAAATTCACATTCGCCCCGGAGTCAATGGCCACCAGTGTCTGCCCCTGCACTCCATCACGTGCCACGTACTTCTTGATCCCGGCCACGGCCAGGGCACCGGACGGCTCAGTGATAGAGCGGGTATCATCGTAGATGTCCTTGATTGCCGCGCACAGCTCATCACTGCTGACGGTTACCACTTCGTCGACAAAATGCCGGCACAGCTCGAAGCAGTGGGCGCCGATCTGCGCCACCGCTACACCGTCGGCAAAGGTGCCGACCTGCGGCAGGATCACCCGTTCCCCGGCGGCCAGGGCGGCCTGCAGGCAGTTGGAGTCCTCCGGCTCGACGCCGATCACCTTCACCTCTGGGCGCAGGTACTTCACGTAGGCGGCGATACCAGCGATCAGCCCACCACCGCCCACCGGTACAAAAATAGCGTCCAGCGCGCCCGGGTGCTGACGCAGGATTTCCATGGCCACGGTGCCTTGCCCGGCGATCACGTCCGGGTCATCGAAGGGCGGCACAAAAGTAGCGCCTTCGCTATCGGCCAGCTTCAGCGCGTGGGCCAAAGCGTGTGGGAAGCTCTCACCGTGCAGCACCACATGCCCGCCGCGCGAACGCACCCCTTCCACCTTCAGTGACGGCGTGGTGGTCGGCATGACGATGGTCGCCTTCATGCCAAGGTGCGACGCTGCCAGGGCCACGCCCTGGGCATGGTTGCCCGCCGAGGCGGTGATTACCCCACGCTCACGCTGCACAGCACTGAGGCGCGACAGGCGGGTATAGGCGCCGCGGATCTTGAACGAGAAGGTAGGCTGCAGGTCTTCGCGCTTGAGCAACACTTGGTTACCCAGGCTGGCAGATAGCGCAGGCGCCGCTTGCAGGGGCGTTTCGATGGCCAGGTCGTACACCGGCGCGGCCAGAATGCGCCGCACCTGCTCCGACAGCAGTTGCTGGGGGGTGACGGTAGTACGAGGGACGCTGAAACTGGTCATCAATGACTCCTTGGCTGTTTTCACGTTGCCCAGGAGTCAGAGAGAAAAAACCCGCCTCCAGGGCGGGTCAGGTGCACGTACGCGCTAGCCCGCCAAGCTGATAATGGCGGTAATAATAATGGCGTTCACATGCGGGAAGGTATTCATGGGGTAGGAACTTAGCCGGTAGTGCGGCACAAAGTCAACACTTGGCCTGCTGCGCCGAAAGTGGCACATCGAACACCTTGTCGAAGCCCCACTGGAAGGCAAAGGCATAAACGAAGAAGAACACGAACAGCGCCAGGTTGGTCAGCAGCGCCGCCCACAGGCTCACATCCAGCCAGTACGCCACCAGTGGCAGCAGGATCACCACCAACCCGCCCTCGAAGCCCAAGGCGTGCAGCAAGCGCCGCATGAAGGTGCGCTCACGCTGGCGCTGGCGCGCTTCCCAGCGTTCGAATACCCAGTTGTAGCCCATGTTCCAGCTCATCGCGATGCCTGACATCAGCACCGACAGTACCGCCGACTGCGCCATGCCGGCGCCAAACGCCAGCTCCAGCGCAGGCGCCACGCAGGCGACGGCGATGGCTTCGTAAAGAATGGCCTGGACGATCTTGCGGGCCTTGCCTTGCATGTTCAGCTCCCTGGGTAAACGACCTGTAAAACTACAAGATGTGGCCCACAAGAAAAAGCCCGAAATTTGGACAACAGCGCGTTCGGCTGCTTGTATTTACCCCGTACAAATAGCGTCATTTTGTACAACTTCGTCGAGGGAACCGAGCGAGGATAAGGACGATGGCCCACTCTGCCGTGCCGGTGACTGCCCCATGAGCCTGGCATTCATCGATTTTCTCACCTATGTGCTATTCGGTCTGAAGATCCTGGCGATCATGCTTGCCTCGTTGATGTTCCTGCTCGGCCTGGACGACCTGTTCATCGACCTGTGCTACTGGGGGCGCAAGTTGATACGGCGTTTTCGCATCTACGACAAGCATCAAAGGGCCGACGAGAAGCGCTTGTTCGAAGTCCCGGAAAAACCTTTGGCCATCATGGTCCCGGCCTGGAACGAAGTCGGCGTAGTGGGTGAAATGGCTCGCCTGGCAGCCTCGACCATCGACTACGAGAACTACCAGATCTTCGTCGGCACCTACCCCAACGACCCACAAACCCAGGCCGATGTGGACGCGGTGTGCCTGCATTACCCCAACGTGCACAAAGTGGTGTGCGCACGCCCTGGCCCCACCAGCAAGGCTGACTGCCTGAACAACATCATCGACGCCTTGCTGCGCTTCCAGCAGGACGCTGGCATCGAGTTTGCCGGTTTCATCCTGCATGACGCCGAAGACGTGATCTCGCCCATGGAGCTGCGGCTGTTCAACTACCTGCTGCCGAACAAAGACATGATCCAGATCCCGGTCTATCCCTACGCACCGGAATGGAAAGGCTTTACCGCCGGCCACTATGTCGACGAATTTGCCGAAAACCACGGCAAGGACGTCATCGTCCGCGAAGCACTGACCGGTCAGGTGCCCAGCGCCGGCGTCGGCACCTGCTTCAGCCGCCGGGCCATCGGCGCGCTGCTGGAGGACGGCGACGGCATTGCCTTCGACGTCCAGAGCCTTACTGAAGACTACGACATTGGCTTTCGGCTGAAGCAAAAGGGCATGAAGTGCATTTTTGCCCGCTATTCCATCACCGACCCGGCACTGACCCTGAAGCAGGCATGGCGTCCGGGCATGAGCCGGGCGTTTTCGCAGGTGATCTGCGTGCGCGAGCACTTCCCGCGTGACTGGCAGCATGCCATCCGGCAGAAGTCGCGCTGGATCGTGGGTATCGTGTTCCAAGGCACCAGCAACCTCGGCTGGAGCCGCACAGGGGCGCTTAACTACTTCCTCTGGCGCGACCGCCGTGGGCTGTTCGCCTATCTGCTGAGCTTTTTGGTCAACTTGTTGTTGCTGGTGTTGCTGGCCATGTGGCTGGTGACGGTGATTGCGCCGGATGCATGGCGCTTCATGTCAATCCTCAGCGACAGCTGGCTGCTGTCCACCTTGCTGTGGCTGAACGGGCTGCTGCTGTTGAACCGCCTGTTCCAGCGGGGCTGGTTCGTCACCCGTTTCTACGGCATCGGCGAAGGTTTGCTGTCGGCACCGCGGATGATGTGGAGCAACTTCGTCAACTTCTTCGCCAACCTGCGGGCCCTGCGCCAGGTGATGGAAATGGGTGACTCGCGCCGCGTGGCCTGGGACAAGACCACCCATGAATTTCCCGCCATCGCCGCCCCTGCCCGCACGCCGCTGGGCCAGCGTCTGGTGGCCAAGGGGCTGATCAATGACGAACAGCTGCAACAGGCACTCACCAGCCCGGTACGCCGGCGCCTGGGACGCGAACTGCTGCTGCGTGGCTGGGTAACCAGCGAGCAACTGGTGGCCACCCTGGCCGAGCAGCTGGACTTGCCCTGGGCGCCCTTGAACCCGTTCAAGCTCGACCCGCAATTGATCGCCAAACTGCCGCGCAAGCTGGCCACCCACTATGCGGTGCTGCCGGTAGACGAAGACGGTGACACGCTGATCCTGGCCAGCGAGAGCCCTGTCAGCCAAGTCTCGCTGGGGGTGATCAGCCGCCACCTTAAACGCCCGGTCACAGCACGCCTGGCGCCTCAGGGCCGTGTGACACTGGGCCTGCGCTATCACTACCCCAGTCCCTGGCAGAAGCCAGAAACCCGCGCCATGCTGGCCGTGCTTGAACGCCACCAGGACAATGAGGCGCTGCTGGAACGGGTTAGCCATCACCAGGTCATGCTCGGCGCGCTGCTGCAGGTGCGCGGCATGGTCCCTGTGACCCTGTTCAACCAGGCTTTGATCGACTTTGACCCCGAACACCAAAGCCTCGGCGAGCACCTGATTGCCCGCGGCATCATCACCGAGCAGGTGCTGGAACAGGCCCTGATCGAACAGGCCAGTGAACAGCAGGCCGCCATTGATCTGACCCGGGAGGTGGCATGAAGCCGCGCGTTTCCCTCACCTTTACTGGCCTGTTGCTGTGCGCCGCCGCCCTGCCTGTTGCGGCTTCGACGCCGATGACCGACTTCCAGCGGTTCACCAGTTTCCCGTTCATGGACCGCAGCTATCGCGAAGCCAGGAAAGACAACTGGGCCGAGGTGGAGCGCCTGACCCGCCACGTGCTGGGGCGAGTGCCCAACAACGACGAGGCCCGCGCACTGCTGGTAGAGGCCCTGGCCCATCAACGCCGCTACAAGGAAGCCCAAGCGCAGGCCGAACAGCTGGGCGGCAGCCCCGAATACGCGGACGCCCTGCTGGAACTGCGCCTGACCTGGATCGAACAGGACCCACCGCCCGCCAGCCAGGTGGAACAATGGCTGGCGGCCAGTGAGGGTAATCAGCGCGTGCGCCTGTGGCAGGCCTACAGCCTGAGCCTGGCCAAATTCGGCGGTGCGGGTAAGGCGCTGGACTGGCTCAGCCAGTTGCCCCCCAGGGGTGACGGCCAGGTATTGCGCCTGGCTCGGGCCAACTTCGCCGAACAACTACGCAACTGGCAGGAAACCATCGAGCAACTGCAGCCGCTCGCCGACAAGGGCCAGTTGCCCGCCGAAGACTGGCAACGCCTGGCCAATGCCTATGTCCAGCAGGTGAACGAAAAAGGGCTGAACAAGCTGCTGGCCAGCGCGCCCTCCCCTCAAGCGGCGGATCAGGCGCGCCTGGCCATGGCCAACCGCGCTATCGCCGTGGGTCACAACCAGCAAGCCCAGCGCTGGTTGCAGTCGCTGTCGCCCGATCAGCTGAATCAGCCCGACCAGCGTCAACAGCTGTGGGAGCTGGCCCGCGAAGGTGATGATGCGGCACTGGTGCGCCGCCTGAGCAACGACCTGCAGCGCCCCTGCCTGGACACCGTCGACTGGCTGTCACGCCATGACCCGAACCTGGCCCGCGAACAGTTCAAAGGCTGCACACCCACCACCGACACACGCGCCTACGCCGTGCTCAAGCAACGCCTGTATGGCGACCCGCCGCAACCCCCACAACCGCGCACAGCCAGCGAATGGGAAAACCGCTACCGGCAAAGTGGCGACCTGGCCGCACTGGAGCAAGCTACGTTTCTGCTGGTGGAACAGGGCCAGGCCGGACACGCCCGGCAACTGCTGGAACAGGCCTACGATCGCCGTCAGGGCCGCCTCAGCCCATCGCTGTTGCAGCGCTTGGGCAACCTGTTTGCCCGCAACGATGGGCCGCTGCACAGCCACCGCATGCTCGGCCTGATCCCCCGGGTCGATGCCAGTACCCGTGCCCAGTTGCTCGGCCGTCTGGCCGAGGCCGGCCAGTGCGACGCCGTTCGCCAGGCGGTGCCGGCCACCCCCCGCGAGCCCGGCCAGTACCGCGCCCTGGGCCGCTGCGCTATGCCCGACCAACCCGGTGAAGCGGTGGTCTACTACCAGGCCGGCGAACGCCTGGGCGACGCCGGCAACCGCCTGGCGTTGGCCTATGCACTTGAAGCGGCCGGCGATTCCGAAGCCGCGCTGCCTATCTGGCGCAGCCTGCCGGACAGCGCCTGGACCGACAACGCCCGCCTCACGGCCGCCGGTGGCGCGCTAGACGCAGGCGACGCTGACGCGGCCCGCCGCTATTGGGACGCTGCCGCACACCACAGCGCCGATGACTGGGCACTGGGCGCAGCCATTGCCCAGCGCCAAGGCGATTACCAGGCTGCTTTGGGGTTTCAGCGCCAGGCACTGGCAAGCAGCCCACGAGCCGACCACTACTACGCCGCGGCCAGCACCGCGCAGCTGGCCGGCGACAGCGCCCAGAGCATGGCCTGGCTCGCCCAAGCCGTGCGCCTGGCCCCCGATCAGCCGCGTTACCGCGCCGACTACGGCATGCGCCTGGCCGGCTCGACAGACAAGGCCCAGCGCCGCCAGTCGATCCCCTACCTGACGCGTGCCACCCACGACTTCCCCGAGGACTATCGCCTCGGCGAAACCCTGGCCTTGCGCTACGACGAAGCTGAAGACAGCGCCTCAGCCCGCAGCGAACTGCGCCGCATCCTCGATGTGGAGCAGAACCTGGTCGCCGGTGACGATGAATACGGCAGCCTGGAAGCCCGCAAATACCGCCAGCGCCGTGCCCACGAAAGCCTGTCACGGCGTGACACCATCACCCTGGCCAGCACCTGGTCACCCGCCGGCACCTCGACCAACGACAAGTTTCTCGACAACGGCCAGCGCAGCGGCAGCTCACGCCGTGCCCAATCGCAGAACGTGCAGTTAGCCATGTGGGACCATGCCCTGGGCGAAGAACCCAGCCGCAACGGCAGCACGCTGTCGGTGTATGGCCGGGTACTGTTCGGTGGCCAGAGCCGCACCGACTATGCGCAAAGCATGGGTACCGGGGTCGGCCTGCGTTACAAACCGCTCGGCCAGGCCAACCTCAACCTGTACGCCGAGCTGTACCACCAGCGGCAGATCGACGAAGCGCACTACCGCGGCCTGAGCCTTGGCCAGTTGCTGAGCCCGGCCAAGGTCGGCGGCAACTGGGGCGACCTGTGCCACAATGCCGAATCGAGCAACGACCTGCTGCTACGCGCCACCGCCTCGTTCCTCGACCAGGGCAACTGGCGCAATGACTGGCGTGTGGATGAAGACGACTGGAACGAGCGCTTTCTCTACCTCGACGCGGCCTGGTGGACACGCGCCGGGGACCACGCCTGGCTGTCACGCTACCAGCAAGGCCACGCCTGGAAGCTACCCGGCAGCTCCCCGCAAACCCTCATGCCCTATGGCTTTGTCGAGTTTTCCAGCCAGGACCCGAGCAACGACTGGCGTCAGGACGCCCGGGCCGGGGTTGGCGTGCGCTGGCAATGGTGGTTTGATGACGATCGCTATAACGCCTACCGTGGCTCACTGAAAGTGCGTGCCGAGTACCAGCAGTCGCTGGGCGGCAACCTTTACCAGCGCGCCAACGGCGTGCTGGTCGGTGCGGAGATGACCTTCTGATGCGTACGCTCCTCGCCATCTGCCTGTTTGCCGTGTGCCTGCCTGCCACCGCCGACCAGCGCCTGTTCTACCAACCGCTCAACCGCGATGCCACTGTCACCCCCGCCCAGTGGCAACAACTGTGGCATGCCACCGTGGCCCAGGGCGGCAACACCCTGATCGTGCAATGGAGCGCCTATGGCGACAGCGACTTCGGCGGCGCCCAAGGCTGGCTGGCCAGCAGCCTGCGCAGCGCCCGTGCACAAGGCTTGCGGTTGGTGCTGGGCCTCTACATGGACCCCGCCTACTACAAACGCCTGGACGAGCTGGACGGCGAGGGCCTGAACAGCTATTGGAAAGCGCAGCTGGGGCGCTCACTCAGCCAGCACCAGCAACTGCGTCAGGCCTGGCAATTGCCGGTGGAGGGCTGGTACCTGCCCATGGAACTGGACGACCAGCATTTTCGCGACCCCGCGCGTCGCGAAGCGCTGTACAGCCAGTTACAGGCCTTCAACCGCCAACTGGACAAGCCTCTGCACATCAGTGCCTTCAGCGCAGGCAAGCTGTCGCCCCGGGTCAATGGCGCCTGGCTGGATCAACTGGCAGGCCTGGGCTTGACTGTGTGGTGGCAGGATGGCGCCGGCACCGGGCGATTACCGCCGTTGGTGCGCCAGGGTTACGAACAGGCCTTGCCGTGCCGAATAGGTGTAGTGCGCGAGGCGTTTCGCCAGGTGAGTGTGCCAGGTCAGGCATTCAGGGCTGAGCCTGCCGAGCCGACGCTGGTTGGCGGGTGCCATCTCGAGGCGGTGTTTGACTTGCGCTACCGGCCCTGGGCCCGGGGTGTTTTGCCACAGAATTGAGTCGCCAGGGCCAGCCCTGGCAAAGCAGTACCCCCAGGAGCTCCTCCATGCTCAAGACCATCGAGGAACACGTACGCAAACAGGTCGCCCCCGCCGCCCTGCGCGCCGAGTTCCGCCAGCACGAATTCGAGTCCATGCGCCCGTTCTGCCTGTTGGTGTTCTGCATCAGTCTCCTGATCTGGCTGGTCTTCGACCTTATCGTCAGCTTCCTCGGTGGCCAAGGTTTTACCTGGCTGTCATGCGTGTTCATTGCCTTGCTCGGCAGCCTGACCGTGGTGCTGCGTTTCACACACCGCAGCCACCACTTTGATGTACTTAACCTGCTGTTCATCACCGTCATCACCCTGGGCATGCGCCTGGTGATCGAAGGCCTCCCGGTGTCCCTGCGCCCGGTGTGGCTGATCCTCGGGGTCTCCACCGTGTTGTATGCCATGTCGGTGCTGCCGGTGCGGCGCTGGTCATTTTTCTGCGCCATGGCCATCACCTGGGTGATGCTCAGTCCGTTCTACCACACCCGCATGGAGCCGGACGCGGTCGAAGGCGCCATGTTGATCAGCTACGCAGTGTTTCTCAGCGGCCTGGTCAGCTACAGCTACCTGCAAATCCGCAAAGCCAAGCTGCACAACTTCTACCTGTCCAAGGTGCTGCTGGAGCAGGCCTACATAGACGCCCTGACCGACATTCCCAACCGCCGGTCGTTCATGGCCCAGGCCGACCGTCAGCTGCGCATGGCCTCGTCCGGGCAATACCTGGCGATGATCGATATCGACAACTTCAAGCGGGTCAATGACCTCTTCGGTCATGACGTCGGCGACGAGGTACTCAAGCGCGTGGCCCTGCATATCAAGGCGAGCATGGCCGGTCATGCATTTGCCCGACTGGGCGGTGAAGAGTTCGCGATCTTCCTGCAAGGGCTGGACCAGCAGGGTGCCGAGCAGCAGGTGGCGGCGCTGTGCCAACGGGTGCGCGAGGACAGGGGCGAGCATCCGGTAACCATCAGCATAGGCCTGGCTCGGGTGGACCGGAGCGACAGCCTGACCACAGCGCTGGTCCGCGCCGACCAGGCATTGTATGAAGCCAAGCACAGCGGCAAAGACCGGGTCGTGCTGTGGACTACACAGTTGGCGGCACAGGGTTAGCAGGCCCGGCCTCTTCGCGGGTGAACCCGCTCCCACAGGGACCGCACAGATTTTGAACGCTGTGGCATACCTGTGGGAGCGGGTTTACCCGCGAAGAGGCCGGTACAGCCACCCATCACCCCGCAGGCAAGCGAATCCTGAACTGCGCCCCGCCCAGCGCCGACTGCGCTACCGTCAAGGTGCCGCCCTGGCCTTCGATCGCTCGCCGGCTGATCGCCAGCCCCAGGCCAAACCCGCCGGTGTTGCGGTCGCGGCTGCGATCCAGCCGGTAGAACGGCTGGAAAATCCGCTCCCGCTCCTCTACCGGTATGCCGATCCCGTCATCTTCAACCGTGAGCAAACAGGCGCCATCGTCCTCCAGCCGCAAGCGCAACAACAGGCTTTCGTCGCAATAGCGCATGGCATTGCGCACCAGGTTCTGCACCGCCCGCGCCGTCAGCCGTGGGTCCAGCACAAACCGGGGCAAATTGCCCTCGGCCCGTACTTCCCACTGGATACCTCGGCCATCAAGCTCTTCGGCAAAACCGCCGAGTACGCTGTCGACCAGTTCCAGCAACGACACTTCGACCCGCTCGCGGGCCTGGTCGGCGTTATACAGGCGGCTGTAGGACAGCAGCTCCAGCACCAGCTCATCCAGCTCACGCACATGCCCCACCAGTTCCAGCAGGCGCTTGCGGCTGGCCGGCGGCACTTCGTCGAACAGCAGCACCAGGCCGAAGTCCAGGCGGGTCAGCGGCGTGCGCAGCTCATGGGACACCGCATTGAGCAACTCGCGCTGCTGGTTGACATGGCGCTCCAGGTCACTGGCCATGGTGTCGAACACCCCGGCCAACTCACCAATGTTGGAATGCGGCGAAATGTGTGTGCGCTCGGCCATCTGCCCCTGGCCCAGGCGCCGGGCGGTTTCCTTCAGGCGCTCAAGGTCGCGCCAGTGCGGCCACACCCATAACAGCAGGCAGCCCAGCATGGCCGCACCGATCAGCACGGTCACGCCCCACGACAACACATTGATGTCCAGCGGGTCTGGCGGTGCATGCAGGCGCACCAGCCACTGCTTGTCCAGCGGTGCCAGCACCGTTTCGTAGTAGCCCCACTCGGCAATGCGCACGGCGTACTGGCCGTGTTCCAGGCGCGCCTGCTCATCCGCGCTCAGTTCGGCCTGGTCCATGCGCAGCAGCTTCACTTCCAGCGGGGCGAACGCACTGGCCAGGTCCTGCTCCACGGCCGGCCACTGCTCGCGCGGGGCCTGGTGGAACTGGCGCACGATCAACGATTGCACGCCTTTGGCCTGGTCCAGGTTGTAGGCCATGAAGCGCTCCTGGAACAGGCCGACGATGGTGTCAGGAATGAGCAGCAGCGCACCGGCGTAGGCGACAATGATCACCAGGTACAACCGCACCAGGATCTTGAGCATGGCCGGTCAGCACTCCCACTCGACGCGGCTGAACAGGTAGCCCTTGCCCCACACCGTCTTGATCTTGCGCGCTTCGCCGGCGTTATCGTCAAACTTGCGCCGCAGCTTGGAGATGGCCACGTCTACCGAACGGTCAGTGCCGTTGAACTCGATACCGCGCAGCTGCTGCAAGATGCGGTCGCGATTCAGCACTTCTCCGGCATTGCGCGCCAGTACCACCAGCAGGTTGTATTCGCCGCTGGACAACTCCACCTCTTCGCCGCGCCAGCTGACCGTGCGCTCGGCCAGGTCGATGCGCAGGCCTCCAATCAGGATCAGGTCGTTATCCAGCCGCGGCTCGTTGACGCTGCTGCGCCGCAGCAGCGTGCGCACGCGGGCCAGCAGCACGCGCGGCTCGCAGGGTTTGGTCACATAGTCGTCGGCGCCCATTTCCAGGCCCAGTACCTGATCATGGCTGTCGTCGCGGGCGGTGAGCATCAGGATCGGCAGGTTCTGCGACTCCTGGCGCAGCAGGCGGCACAGTTGCAAACCATCGATACCCGGCAGCATCAGGTCGAGGATGACCAGGTCGGGCTTTTGCCGACGATATTCGTCCAGCACATGGTCGCCCCGGGCGATCACCTGGACATGGAAGTCGTTGCGTTGCAGGTAGCTGGCGATCAGCTCGGACAGGGCGCTGTCGTCTTCGACCAGGAAAATATTCGGCATAGGTGCTTGGGATCTAGGTTGTGGTAGACCTCACTGGTCTCTTCGCGGGCTTGCCCGCTCCCACAGGGGCCGCACAGAGTCTGAAACCTGTGCAATACCTGTGGGAGCGGGCAAGCCCGCGAAGAGGCCAGTACAGGTATGCGCAGAATATAGAACCCAACCGCTCGAAAGGATTGTTCTTCACACTTTTTCACACTCGCCCTACAGGTATTAACAGCCGCACGGGCTACACCTGCCGTACCATTGCCCCGGTCATCATCGGAAGATCCGTATGCCTACTACCCTCCCCCCACGCCTGCGCCCTGTGGCGCTCATGGCGTTTCTGAGCCTGTCCCTGGCCGGCTGTGGCGACAGCGCCGAGCAAGACGAGCAAGCCCCCACCCCGCAAGTGCGGGTAGAAACCCTGCAACTGCAGCCACTGGCCATCAGCAGCGAACTCAGCGGCCGCATCCTGGCGCCGCGCACCGCCGAAGTGCGCGCGCGTGTCGCGGGTGTGGTACTCAAGCGGGTGTATCGTGAAGGCAGTGACGTCAAGCAGGGCGATGTACTGTTCCTGATCGACCCGGCGCCGTTCAAGGCCGACCATGACAGCGCCCGCGCCACCCTGGCCAAGGCCAAGGCCACCCTGTACCAGGCACGTCTGCAGGAGCAGCGCTACCGCGAGCTGGTCGACGACAAGGCCGTCAGCCGCCAGGAATACGACAACGCCCAGGCCAGCTTCCTGCAAGCCGACGCCGAAGTGGCCGCCGCCAAGGCGGCCCTGGAGCGTGCCCGCCTGAACCTTGGCTACGCCACCGTGACAGCGCCCATTTCTGGCCGCATCGGCCGTGCCCAGGTCACTGAAGGCGCACTGGTCGGCCAGAACGAGACCACCCCGCTGGCGACCATCCAGCAGTTGGACCCGATCCACGCCGACGTCACCCAGTCTACCCGCGAGCTCAATGCCCTGCGCCGCGCCTTGCGCGCAGGCGAATTGCAGCAGGTGGGCGACGGCCAGGCCCGCGCCACGCTGATCCAGGACGACGGCAGCGCCTATCCGCTGCCAGGCAAGCTGCTGTTCTCCGACATCAGCGTCGATCCCACAACCAACCAGATCACTCTGCGCAGTGAGTTCCCCAACCCGGACCTCGACCTGTTGCCCGGCAGCTACGTGCGCGTGCGCCTGGAACAGGCCGTGCAACCCAAGGGCCTGAGCGTGCCGCAGCGCGCCATCCTGCGCGACAGCGCCGGTGTCCCCAAAGTGCTGGTGGTCGACCAGCAGGCCCGGGTCAGCGACCGCCAGGTAGTGCTCGGCAGCGCCCAAGGCGACCGCTGGATTGTCAGCGAGGGCCTGGCCGCTGGCGAGCGGGTGGTGGTCGAGGGCCTGCAGCATGTCAAGGCCGGTGACCACGTGCAGGTTGAAACACCCCCCGGCGTAGCACCCATCGCTCAGCATACCGGCCAGTGAGGGCCTGATTCATGCCGCAATTCTTCATCGACCGCCCGGTATTCGCCTGGGTGGTCGCGCTGTTCATTCTGCTGGCCGGGGCGCTGGCCATTCCGCAGCTGCCCGTGGCCCAGTACCCCAACGTGGCGCCGCCGCAGGTGGAAATCTACGCCGTGTACCCCGGCGCTTCTGCGGCGACCATGGACGAAAGCGTGGTGAGCCTGATCGAGCAGGAACTCAACGGCGCCGACAACCTGCTGTACTTCGAATCGCAGAGCAGCCTGGGCAGCGCCACCATCACCGCCACCTTCGCCCCGGGTACCCACCCGGACCTGGCCCAGGTCGACGTGCAGAACCGCCTGAAGGTGGTCGAGTCGCGCCTGCCGCGGCCGGTCACCCAACAGGGCCTGCAGGTGGAGAAAGTGTCCACCGGTTTCCTGCTGCTGGGCACCCTCACCTCCGAAGACGGCAAGCTCGACGAGACCGCACTGTCGGATATTCTGGCGCGCAACGTGATGGACGAAATCCGCCGCCTCAAGGGCGTGGGCAAAGCCCAGCTGTACGGCTCGGAGCGCGCCATGCGCATCTGGATCGACCCCGGCAAGCTGATCGGCTTCAACCTCACGCCCAACGACGTGGCCGAGGCCATCGCGGCGCAGAACGCCCAGGTGGCGCCTGGCAGTATCGGCGACCTGCCCAGCCGCGACACCCAGGAAATCACCGCCAACGTGGTGGTCAAGGGCCAGCTGAGCACCCCCGAAGAATTTGCCGCCATTGTCCTGCGCGCCAACCTGGATGGCTCCACGGTCACCGTCGGTGATGTCGCCCGGGTCGAGATCGGCGCTCAGGAATACCAGTACGGCACACGGCTGAACGGCAAGCCGGCCACCGCGTTCAGCGTGCAGCTGTCGCCGGGTGCCAACGCCATGGAAACCGCCACCCTGGTGCGGGCGAAAATGCAGGACCTGGCGCGTTACTTCCCGGAAGGCGTCAAGTACGACATCCCTTATGACACCTCGCCGTTCGTCAAGGTGTCGATCGAGCAGGTCATTACCACCCTGTTCGAGGCCATGTTGCTGGTGTTCGCGGTGATGTTCCTGTTCCTGCAGAACCTGCGCTACACCCTGATCCCCACCCTGGTGGTGCCGGTGGCGCTGATGGGCACCTTCGCGGTCATGCTGGCCATGGGCTTCTCGGTCAACGTGCTGACCCTGTTCGGCATGGTGCTGGCCATCGGCATTCTGGTCGACGATGCCATCGTGGTGGTGGAAAACGTCGAGCGCATCATGGCCGAGGAAGGCCTGCCGCCCAAAGAAGCCACCCGCAAGGCCATGGGCCAGATCAGCGGAGCGATCGTCGGCATCACCCTGGTGCTGGTGGCGGTGTTCCTGCCAATGGCCTTCATGCAAGGCTCGGTGGGGGTGATCTACCAGCAGTTCTCGCTGTCGATGGCGGTGTCGATCCTGTTCTCGGCATTCCTGGCCCTCAGCCTCACCCCGGCATTGTGCGCCACGCTGCTTAAACCGGTGGCCAAGGGTGAGCACCATGAACGCAAGGGCTTCTTCGGCTGGTTCAACCGCCGTTTTGAAAACCTGAGCAACGGCTATCAGCGCTGGGTGGTACAGGCGCTCAAGCGCAGCGGCCGCTACCTGCTGCTGTACGCGGTACTAATGGCGGTGCTGGGCTATGGCTTCAGCCAGTTGCCCACGGCGTTCTTGCCCACCGAAGACCAGGGCTACACCATCACCGACATCCAGCTGCCACCAGGGGCCAGCCGCATGCGCACTGAACAGGTGGCTGCGCAAATCGAGGCACACAACGCCGAAGAACCCGGCGTAGGCAACACCACCGTGATCCTCGGCTTCAGCTTCTCCGGTAGCGGGCAAAACGCGGCACTGACCTTCACAACCCTCAAAGACTGGTCCGAGCGCGGTGCCGACGACAGCGCCCAGTCGATTGCCGACCGTGCCAGCGCGGCCTTCTCCCAGCTTAAGGACGCCGTGGCGTTTTCGGTCCTGCCGCCGCCTATCGACGGCCTGGGCGAGTCGACCGGCTTCGAGTTCCGCCTGCAGGACCGTGGCGGTATGGGCCACGCTGCGCTGATGGCTGCCCGCGACACGCTGCTGGCCAATGCGGGCAACAGCAAGGTACTGACCAACGTGCGCGAAGCGTCGCTGGCCGAAAGCCCGCAAGTGCAGCTGGAAATCGACCGCCGCCAGGCCAATGCCCTGGGGGTGTCGTTTGCCGATATCGGCTCGGTGCTGGACGTGGCGGTGGGCTCCAGCTACGTCAACGACTTCCCCAACCAAGGCCGCATGCAGCGGGTGGTGGTGCAGGCCGAGGGCGACCAGCGCAGCCAGGTCGAAGACTTGCTGAAAATCCACGTGCGCAACAACAGCGGCAAGATGGTGCCACTGGGCGCATTCGTGCAGGCCAGGTGGGTCAGCGGCCCCGTGCAGTTGACCCGTTACAACGGCTACCCGGCGGTGTCGATCTCCGGTGAGCCGGCAGCCGGCCACAGTTCGGGCGAAGCCATGGCCGAAATCGAACGCCTGGTGGCTCAGCTGCCGCCCGGCGCCGGCCTGGAGTGGACCGGCCTGTCGCTGCAAGAGCGCTTGTCCGGCAGCCAGGCACCGATGCTGATGGCATTGTCGTTACTGATCGTGTTCCTGTGCCTGGCAGCGCTGTACGAAAGCTGGTCGATCCCGACTGCCGTGCTGCTGGTGGTACCGCTCGGCATGCTCGGTGCAGTGCTGGCCGTGACCCTGCGCGGCATGCCCAACGACGTGTTCTTCAAGGTTGGCCTGATTACCCTGATCGGCCTGTCGGCAAAGAACGCCATCTTGATCATCGAGTTCGCCAAGCACCTGGTCGACCAGGGCATGGACGCCGCAGACGCCGCCGTGCAGGCCGCCCGCCTGCGCCTGCGGCCGATCGTGATGACCTCGCTGGCGTTCATCCTCGGCGTGGTACCCCTGGCCATCGCCAGCGGCGCCAGTTCGGCCAGCCAGCAAGCTATTGGTACCGGGGTGATTGGCGGCATGCTGAGCGCCACGTTGGCGGTGGTGTTCGTGCCGGTGTTCTTCGTGGTGGTGATGCGCCTTGCGGGCAGGGGCACAGCCGAACCCGCTAGCGAGACTCTGCCCAGCGGGCATTGAATGCCATGAGCAAGGGGGCCCCGCCCCCTTTCCCTCACTTGCGCGGCTTGGCCTTCTGATCGGGTTACTCGCTGAAATTGACGGTATCCTTCAAGCTTTTGCCGGGGACGAACTTGGCCTTGGTCGCTGCAGCAATCTGCATCGGCTTGCCAGTTTGCGGATTACGCCCGGCTCGCGCTTTTGTTTGCTCGGTTTTAAAGGTCCCAAAGCCCACCAGGGCCACCTCATTGCCCTCACTGAGTGATACCTTGACTGCATCGATAAACGCGTCAACCACTTTTTGTGCGGTTGCCTTGTTCAAGTCGGCGCGTTGCGCCACGTCTGCTACCAGTTGCGATTTGTTCAAGTGTCTCTCCTCATTAAAATTCTCGGCACCATCGCGATACCAGGCTTGCAGCCTTATTGAAGGACGAGATCGTGATCGGCACAACTGGCAAAAATGTCAGGTCGGTTCAACCCGGGCGAAGGCGTTCTGGACAACTGTTGCAGGCCGTGGGAGGGTTGCTTTCTCCCATTGCCTAGAGTTGAAATCATGACCAACCCCTTGCCCCCCAGTTCAGCCCTGATCCTCGCCGGCGGCCGCGGACAGCGCATGGGCGGGCGTGACAAGGGCCTGGTCTACTGGCAAGGCGAACCACTGATTGCGCACGTTCATCGTGTGGTGCGGCCGCTGAGCGACGACCTGGTAATTTCCTGTAACCGCAACCAGCCCGCTTACCGGGCATATGCAGACCAGTTGGTGGGCGATGCAGAAGCCGACTTCCCTGGGCCGCTGGCAGGGGTGATTGCCGGGCTCAAGGTGGCTCGGCATGAGTGGGTGGTGCTGCTGGCCTGCGATGCACCGCGGGTTGACCGCGAACTGATCGAGGACCTGCTAAGGCTGGCGGAGGCCAGTGACAGTGCGGCAATGGTGCGCCAGGGCGGGTATTGGCAGCCGATGTTCAGCGTGCTACCACGGCGGTTACTGCCAATGCTGGAGCAGGCCTGGGCGACGGGAGAGCGGAGTTTGCAGAAGGCCTTGCTGCGCGAGGCGGTGCAG
The DNA here is from genome assembly GCF_017875165.1 of Pseudomonas sp. PvP089. Classification (NCBI taxonomy): domain Bacteria; kingdom Pseudomonadati; phylum Pseudomonadota; class Gammaproteobacteria; order Pseudomonadales; family Pseudomonadaceae; genus Pseudomonas; species Pseudomonas sp. PvP089. The sequence goes on along the minus strand of NZ_JAGGME010000001.1, from coordinate 3,213,329 downwards.
GGGTTGGAGTGTGCCGAGGATGATCGCCGGCTAAGCAACTTCAACAGCCCGGAACTATTGCAAGGCTAAGCACATGGCGCGGTCATTGAGCGGCCTTGTGCCGCGAAAGGGCTGCGAAGCGGCCCCGGGATTTCAGCTGTGATGCATAAATTGCTGGGGCCGCTGTGCGGCCCTTTCGCGGCACAAGGCCGCTCCTACAAAGGTCCGCGTAGCTGAGGGGTGATGGTTATCGGGAGGACAACTCCGCGACACTGATCTCGCGCATCCTGAACTTCTGCACCTTGCCGGTCACCGTCATCGGGAACTCGTCGACAAAGCGGAAGTACCGAGGCACCTTGAAGTGCGCAATCCGCGCCCTCGCCCACTCACGCAGCGCGTCTTCACTGACGGTATGCCTCGGGTGCAGGCGCACCCAGGCCACGATCTCTTCGCCGTACTTGCTGCACGGCACGCCAATCACTTGCACATCCGCCACCGCCGGGTGGGTGAAAAAGAACTCCTCCAGCTCGCGCGGGTAGATGTTCTCACCGCCGCGAATGATCATGTCCTTGCTGCGCCCCACGATACGCACATAGCCCTGTTCATCCATTACCGCCAGGTCGCCGGTGTGCATCCAGCCGTCTTCATCGATGCTCTCGGCCGTGGCCTTGGGGTTGTTCCAGTAGCCAAGCATTACGCTGTAGCCGCGGGTGCACAGTTCGCCTATCTCCCCACGCGGTACGGTATTGCCGTCGGCGTCCAGCACTTTGTTCTCCAGCCGTGGCTGCGTACGGCCGACACTGGTCACCCGGCGTTCCAGGTCATCGTCGGGCCCGGTCTGCAGCGACACCGGGCTGGTCTCGGTCATGCCATAAGCAATCTGCACCTCGGCCATGTGCATTTCGCCGATCACCCGGCGCATCACCTCGATCGGGCAGGTGGCGCCGGCCATGATCCCGGTGCGCAGGCTCGACAGGTCGAACTCCCTGCGTTGCGGGTGGTCCAGCTCGGCAATGAACATGGTCGGCACGCCATACAACGCGGTAGCCTTTTCCTCGGCCACCGCACGCAGCGTGGCCAGCGGGTCGAAGGCATCGCTGGGGTAGATCAGGGTGCTGCCGTGGGTCATGCAGCCAAGGTTGGCCATGACCATGCCGAAACAGTGATACAGCGGCACCGGCACCACCAGCCTGTCGTGCTCGGTCAGGCCCAGGCTTTCACCCACCATGTAGCCGTTGTTGAGGATATTGCTGTGGCTGAGGGTGGCGCCCTTGGGAAAACCGGTTGTGCCGGAGGTGTACTGGATGTTGATCGGGTCGTCGCAGCGCAGCTGCGCCTGGCGTTCGACCAAGGCCTGGCAGCTGACGGACTCGGCACGCGCCTGCAAGGCGTGCCAAGCCAGAAAGCCCGGTGGTGGCGAGGCAGCCAGGCTGACCACGCCGCGTAACTCGGGGAAGCGCTCGCAGGTCAGCGCGCCCGGTTGGCTGCTGGCCAGGCCAGGGACCAGGCCCTGCAGCATCGCATGGTAATCGGAAGTCTTGAACGCGTCGGCACAGATCACCCAGCGGCAGCCGGCCTGGCCGAGGGCGTAGTCCAGTTCGCTGGAGCGATAGGCCGGGTTGATGTTGACCAGGATCGCGCCGACCTTGGCGCTGGCGAACTGGGTGATGCACCACTCGGCGCAGTTGGGTGCCCAGATACCCAGCCGGTCACCGGGTTGCACGCCCAGTGCCATCAGCGCGCGGGCGTGCTGGTCGACGGCCTCGGCCAGTTGCTGCCAGGTGTAGCGCAGGGCCTGGTGGCGCACCACCAGCGCCTCGCGGTCGGGAAAGCGGGCGACGGTGGCGTCGAAGGCATCGCCAATGCATTGGGTAAGCAGGGCTTTGTCTGGATTGCCCTGGGAGTAGCTTGGCTGGGGCATGGGCACTCTCTTGTTGTTTTTGTGGGGGCTGGGCCGGCCTCTTCACAGCACAAGGCTGCTCCTACACGGGAACACGGTGTCCTGTAGGAGCAGCCTTGTGCTGCGAAGCGGCCAGTAAATCCACCCTGGCTCTAGCGGATGAACACCTGTGGCGTAGTGGTGGACATGTCGCCACCCGGCAATTTGATGTTCTTCACCTTTTCCAGCGTATCCGGGTTGAACACCGCCAGGTCATTGAAGGTGCCGCCCAGGTACAGCTTCTCGCCCTTCTTGTCGAAGGTGACGCAGTAGTAAGTGTGCTCAAGGTTAGCCGCCTTGATCAGCTTGCGCTGCTTGATGTCGTACTTGGCCAGGCGGTTGAGCACGCCGTAGATCTGGTTCGGGTCCTTGGGCGAACGCAGGCCGGTGAAGTACAGCTCGGTCAGGTCGGCAAATTCCTGGGTGTGGGTCTTGCCGGTCTTCAGGTCGACACTCAGGTAGCCATACAGCGGCTCGGCCGTGGCCGGGTCCTGCTTGTCATCCTTGAACCTGGCAATGGTGTACAGCATGGTGAACTCGTGACGCGGGCTCTGGTGCGGCCAGAAGTACAGCACGTCCGGGGCGCTGTAGCCTTTGCGGTTCCAGTTGCGCAGCGGCAAGGCCACCGTGTACTTGCCGGTTTTCACATCCATCTTGTAGATGTCCGGCCCTGCGACAAACAGGCTGCCATCATCGGCGGCACGCATCAGGTACACCTGGCGCGGCATCGGGAAGGTGCGCACCGGCTTGGCCTGCAGGCCATCGTCGGTGCTGAACACCTCCAGCCGTGGCGGCTTGACCACGTAATGGTCGTTCAGCATCTGGGTCGGGTTGACCGTGGCGTACACCTCCTTGCCATCAGGGCTGATGGCAAACGAGTACATCGACCGGCCCACTTCTCCCGCCACGCTGGACAGGTTGGCCCGGAAGGTATTCTTGCAGGTGTCCAGGTCGATGCCGTAGATGTCGCCGTAATGGTTGTTGAGCACGTAGGCGGTTCGGTTGTCCGGCGCCATCATCGCGGTGCCAGGGCCGAACTTGTCGGGCATCTGGCAGCTTTTGTACACCGTGTCACTGGCCACATCGACCACATGCAGGTTGTTCGGGTAGTTGGTCACGATCATGTATTCGTGGCCAGCCTTCAGCGCAGGCCCGGTGTCGTCAGCCTGAGCCAGCCCGGCGCAGGCCGTGGCGGCGAGGGTGAGCGCGAATTGCGCGCAGCGTCCAGCTTTCATGCGGTTTCCCCTTGTCATTCTTGTTGGGCCGGTCACTTGTCTTTCGGGAACACAGTGCCGAGGTTGCGCCAGTCTTCCGCCGAGTTGGTCGCCTGGGCGTTCCAGTCCTGGTAGGTGCTCATCATGTCCGGCACCTGGGCCGGCCACCAGCAAGGGTCGGAGCAACCATACAGGTCGGCCTCCATCGGCTGGCACAGCGAGCTCACGCCACCAAAGGCATCCACTTCCCAACCCGGGTCGGTGGTGGCCGTGCAGCCGGCCACCGCACTCATGGCCATGACTTCTTCGATGCGGTCTTCGGCAGCGGCCTGTTCAAGGATGCGCGCCTTGTTGTTCAGGGGCTTCAAGTGCTTCATGTCAGTGCGCCTTCCGCGGGGTGATGTAGCGGTCGATGAAGGCCGGGTTGGCGGCCATGATGCGGCTGTAGACTTCGATGCCGAAGTCGACCCAGTCGCGCATCAGTTCGCAGTAGTGGTAAGTCGGGTGCTGCGGGTCGCCGTAGCGGGCGTAGCTTTCGTGGTAGCAGCCGCCAGAGCACAGATTGCGGATGCGGCAGCTTTCGCAGCCGGTGTTGCTGCGGTCCAGACGCTGCGACAGGAAGTCGTTCAGCTCCACTTGCTTGACGCCCTGGTGCACGTTGCCGAAGGTCGGCAGGCTGGAACCGGTGAAGCGGTGGCACAGGTTCAGCTCGCCTTCATGGTCCACTGCCAGCATTTTCAGCCCGGCACCGCATGGCAGGGCCTTCTTGTGGCCCTCGTGGATGTCGGTGATCAGCTGGTGCAGGTTGGAAAAACCGATATTGCGGTGTTCCAGCGCGGCGTCCAGGTAGCGGCGCCCCAGCGCCTTCATGTTGGCGAAGACCTCAACCAGTTCTTCGCCGGTAAGGTTGAAGTCCGCCATGTCGCCGGAAGTGACCGGGGCAAAGCCGACTTCGGCAAAGCCCATTTCGTTGAACAGATGGTTCCAGATCGTCTCGATATCGGTGATGCCGCGGGTCAAGGTCACCCGCGCCCCCACCGGCCGACTGTTGTAACGCGACAGCAGCATGTCGGCCTTGCGCCGCACGACGTCATAGGTGCCCTGCCCGCCCACCGTGATGCGGTTGCGGTCGTGCACGGTCTTGGGGCCGTCGATGCTGATCGACAGGCCGAACCGATGGGCATTGAGCCAATCGACGATCTCTTCGGTCAGCAACGTGGCATTGGTGGTCATGATGAATTCCACCTGCTTGCCCGCCTCGGCGAAACGCCGCTCGCAGTAGCCCACCATGTGTTCGATCAGTGGCCGGTTGGACAAGGGCTCGCCACCGAAGAACACCACGCTGTAGCGCTCCTCGTCAGGCGATTCCTTGAGCAGCATTTCCACCGAAGCTTCGGCGGTGGCGGTGCTCATCTTCTTGCCGGCAGATGGCTTGTCCAGGTCTTCCTTGTAGCAATAAGTGCAGCTGAGGTTGCAGCCAGTGTTGACGTTGAGCACCACGGTATTCAGCGCGGTGCGCTCGACCCGCTTGACGCCGATTTCCGCGGTCAGCGGCGAGCCGTCGCTGACCAGCTCCAGGGCGATCAGCTCGCGCAGGGTGTCCTGGATATCGTTGCCGGCAAACTGCTGGCCCAGGCGCTGCATCAGCTCCTCGGCCGAACAGCCTTGCTGGCGCAAGGTGTCGATGATGCCCCCGGTCACCGCGTCGGCGGTGAACAGCGAACTGCTGGGGATGTGGAACAGCATGCGGTCGGCATCTACCTGCACTTCATGCAGGTTGCGTTCGACCAGGTTCAGTAGTGCGCCCATGGCGACCTCCCGGTAATCGATCCGTTGGAAAACCGTTGCACCCTGCCGTTACGGCAGCGGTGGGTTGTTCCAGCGCTGAACGGTGACGATCATGTGCCCTTCGCCCGTCTGGCCACCGTCGGCCAGCGTGGCGATGACCTTCAGGTTGCCCGCGTTGTTGGTCATCATCTTGCGTTCAGGGTTAGGGCCAGCGCCGCCTGGCACGAACACGCCATCGGCCTGCATCTGCCCGGCGAACTTGACGTCTTCGTCCTCGACCGCACGTTCATTGAATGGCTCGACCTTCCACGTGGCCGGCAGATAGCCGATGCGCAGCGGCTGGCCACTGGCGTCCTTGCCCCAGGCTTCGGCCTCGAAGCGGCCCTGCACCTTGGGCACCGAAGCGCCGTTTTCACCGATGCGGGCAATGGAGAACGCCGGCACGACTTTCACTTCCTCGACCTTGTCGTACACCGCCAGGCTCACGCCCTTGAGCGCCCCCACCGCAACCTCGCGCTGGCCAGGCTTGGCGCCGGCTGCAGCGCGGGCTTTGACCCGTACCAGGGTCGGGGTCTGCTCCAGTACTTCGGTCACTTCCACCCCGGCACCCAGGTCAGGCTTGCCCTCCAGGCCGCTGCCCACCAGGGTGATCTCGCTTTCGCCACCCGCCTTGATGAAGGCCGGTTGCACCGCCAGCAGCCGCGTCTTGCCTTCCTTGGCAGCCGTGAAGTCCAGGCCACGCTCGTCGTGTTCGGCCTCGAACATGCGGCCTTTCATTTCGCCATCCAGCGCCGCGAATACCTGCCGCAGGTGGGTGTCGCCAACCTTGACGTTGCCGCGCCATTCATAGCCGTTGTACAGGATCGCCGAGCCGCTACCGTTGAAAGGTGTACCGTCGGCATAGGCGCCTTTGACCTCGACCTTGAAGGTGTCGCCCTCCCCGGCCGAAACGCTCATCACACCGCGCACATCGCCCTTGGCCAGCATATGGCCGCTGAACGCCCACTGCCCCGGCAGCACGTCGGCCTTCGGTTTTGCCTGCTGCCATTCAGCCCAGGCCGGGTTGTCCAGCGGGTAGCGCTTGGCAAGTTCCGGCACCACCTGTTGCAGGGCAATCGGCAGCCAGTCGCGGTCCCGCGCCTGGGCCTGGTATTCGAGGGACGGCCACTGGCCAAGGTGGAAGTTGACCAGGTGCTCCCACTCCTTGGCCGGGCGGCGCTGCAAGGCGACGCGAGCCCCAGAGTGGCAACGGCCACAGGTTTCGCTGAGCTGGGTGTCGAAATGCTCGACCGTGTTCAGCCGGCGCTCCATGGCGTAGCGCACGCCATCGGTTTCGCTGGGCGCCAGGCCCTGCTTGTCGGCCAGGTACTTGACCAGCGTGCGACGGTCGTCGTCGCTGATCTGCAGGCCGTGCATCACCTGCATGCGGGCGATGCTCATCAGCCAGCCTTCTGGCGTTTTACGCTGGTGGCTGATACGGCTGTAGGTATCGTTGCCTTCGGGGATATGGCACCCCATGCACTTGTTCTGCAACAGGCTCGGGCCCTGCTCGGCCGCCATGGCCTGGGTGCTCAGCAGCGCGGCGGCGACCAGCGCCAGTTTGCCCGCATGCCGCCGGAGTCGAGTCGTCTTCAAGGTCAGACCTCCACGGTTGTTGTTCTTATCGTTTTTCGCACGCTTTGGTACAGCAGGTGTGCATGTGACAGAGGTGATACAGGAACTGTGCCAGTTGCAGTAAACGCGTGGCCTTTCAACCCCTTAGGCAGTTTGCTGGGGTTGGCCAGCAGCAAGGATGGCCAATTGCAGCGTGCCATTTCGCGACAGAGTGTTTCATCCTGAGACAGGGGCCTGCCATGCAGGCCTTCGCGGGCATGCCCGCTCCCACAGGTTAACCATTGCCTTGAAGACCTGCGCTGTACCTGCAGGCGCTGGCTTGCCGGCGATTGGCCCTTGAAACCACTGTTTCACCACGGTCTCACACCGTCTCAATGTGCAACAACGCACGCCTGCAATCCGAGCCTTGCATCACGGCAAAACCCAGTCAACTCAATGCCTTGCTGGCATCTGCCCACCTTGGCACGCCCATTGCGCCAGTGCCCTTCACACCCAATGACAAGAGGCACAGCCCCATGCTTTGTGAACTGCCCATCCTGCCCGCCACCCGCGCCTTTCTCGAACGCAAACTGAAGATGCGCATTGGCGCCGACTGGCAGGATGCCGCCAGCGGTCGCACCCTGTCGTTCCGCAACCCGGCCACCGGCGAAGTGCTGGGTGAAGTGCCCGCCGCCGACGCCGAGGATGTCGACCGCGCCGTGCGCGCGGCACGCCAGGCCTTCGACGATTCGCCGTGGAGCCGCCTGCGCCCACGCGAGCGTCAGAACCTGCTGTGGCGCCTGGCCGACCTGATGGAGCGCGACGCTCGCCAGCTGGCCGAACTGGAATGCCTGAACAACGGCAAGAGCGCCGCGGTAGCGCAGGTGATGGACGTGCAACTGGCCATCGACTTTCTGCGCTACATGGCCGGCTGGGCTACCAAGATCGAGGGTAGCACCGTCGAAGCCTCCATGCCGCTGATGCCTAACGACCAGTTCCACGGCTTCGTGCGCCGTGAGGCGGTCGGCGTGGTCGGTGCCATCGTCGCCTGGAACTTCCCGCTGCTGCTGGCCTGCTGGAAGCTTGGTCCGGCCCTGGCCACCGGCTGTACCCTCGTGCTAAAGCCCGCAGACGAAACCCCACTGAGTGTGCTGAAGCTGGCGGAACTGGTAGATGAAGCCGGCTACCCGGCAGGCGTATTCAACGTGGTCACCGGCACCGGCCTGAATGCCGGCGCAGCCCTCAGCCGCCATCCCGGCGTAGACAAGCTGACCTTCACCGGCTCTACCGAGGTCGGCAAGCTGATCGGCAAGGCGGCCATGGACAACATGACCCGCGTCACCCTGGAGCTGGGCGGCAAGTCGCCGACCATCGTGATGCCGGACGCCAACCTGCAGGAAGCCGCTGCCGGCGCTGCCACGGCGATCTTCTTCAACCAGGGCCAGGTGTGCTGCGCGGGTTCGCGGCTGTACGTGCACCGCAAGCACTTTGACAACGTGGTGGCCGACATCGCCGGCATCGCCAACGGCATGAAGCTGGGCAACGGGCTGGACCCGGCCGTGCAGATGGGGCCGTTGATTTCGGCCAAGCAGCAGGACCGCGTCACCGGCTATATCGAACTTGGTCGCGAGCTGGGTGCGACCATTGCCTGTGGCGGCGAAGGCTTTGGGCCGGGCTACTTCGTCAAACCAACAGTGATCGTCGATGTCGACCAGCGCCACCGCCTGGTGCAGGAAGAAATCTTCGGGCCTGTGCTGGTAGCGATGCCATTCGACGATATCGACCAAGTGATCAGCATGGCCAACGACAACCCCTACGGCCTGGGTGCGAGCATCTGGTCCAACGACCTGGCTGCTGTGCACCGCATGATCCCGCGTATCAAGTCGGGGTCAGTGTGGGTCAACTGCCACAGCGCGCTGGACCCGGCGCTGCCGTTTGGTGGCTACAAGATGTCTGGCGTGGGTCGTGAGATGGGCGCAGCGGCCATCGAGCACTACACCGAGCTGAAGTCGGTGTTGATCAAGCTCTGATCTTCTGCCTGGGGTGGCCTCTTCGCAGCACAAGGCTGCGCCTACAAGCGCACCCGGTCCCTGTAGGCGCAGCCTTGTGCTGCGAAGAGGCCACCCCAGGCAACCCAAAACAACAACAAAAAACCATGGAGCACCCCATGAGGCACTCACTCGCCTGCACGTTGGCCCTGCTGCTCGCCGCACCCGCCAGCCAGGCCCACGCGCTGTACAACCAGAACGGCACCACCCTCAACGCCGACCTCGAAGCCCTGTTCGGCGCCTTCCACAGCGACGAAAGCTTCAATCAGGCCGGCAACCGCCAACCAGGCAGCACCGCCTGGCAAGAGGGTTACGTCAAGTACGGCCTCAGCGCCAGCCAGGCTTTGGCCGATAGCGGCACCCTCTACGGCGCCTTCAACCTGCTAAGTTCCGCCACCTGGGGCGATGGCGACGCCGCCGGCCTGACCTTGGGCGATGAGCGCCGCACCGCCATCGAAGACCTGTACCTGGGCTGGCGCTCGGCCAACCTGTTCCCGGCCCTGGGCGAAGACGGGGTAGACATCTCCGGTGGCCGCCAGGTGGTGACATTGGGTGACGGCTTCCTGATCCAGGGCGACCCGGTGAACCTGGGCAAGGCCGACCTGGGCGCCAACTTCGACCGCGGTGGTGCCTACTACCTGGCCGCACGCAAAGCCTTCGACCGCACCGCCGTGCTGCGCCTGGGCGGCAAACAGGGTTGGCGCGGCGACCTGATGTGGCTGAAGTCCGATAACCATTACCAGGCCGACACCTCCCTTGCGATAGCCAACCTGGAACACGTCACCGATGCCGGCACGGTGGGTTTGAGCTGGATCCGCGGCCTGGACGTGGACCAGCGTTACGCGCAGATCATGGGCCTGCAACACCGCGACGGCATGGACACCGCCAGCCTGCGCGGGCGGGGCAACCTGGGCGTGAAAGACCTGGAGCTGGCGGGCGAATACGTCACCCAGGACAAGACCGGCGGGCGCGAGAATGCCTGGTACCTGGAGGGCAACTGGACCTTCTCCGAGCTACCATGGACCCCCACCGCCACCTACCGCTACAGCCGCTTCTCGGAAGGATTCGACCCACTGTTCTACGGCCTGAGCCGGGGCTATGGCACCTGGTTCCAGGGTGAGGTGGCAGCCAACTATGCCGGGCCGTTCAACAAGAACAGCCAGGTGCACCACGTGGCGCTGAAAGGCAAGCCACGGGACAACCTGACCGTCGGCGCGCTGTACTTCGACTTCGATACGCTGGACACCGACCAGGGCAACCTCGGCGGGCGGGAGCTGGACCTGTATGTCGAATGGATGGTCAACGACCATCTGCTGATCAGCCCGCTGGTGGGGTTCTACAAGCCTGAGCGCAGTGCGGCCAATGGCGGTACGCAGCTGGGTGGGACGGACACCGGGACCTATATGCAACTGGTGGTCGGGACCTTCTTCTGATTCAAGATTCTGGGGCTGCTTTGCAGCCCCGGCAATCTCAAGCCAAGCCCTGCTCCATCAGCCACCGCCGCACCATCCTCTGCTGTTCACCCGCAAGCCCCGACAACACTGCCTCAACAGGCCGGCCACTACGTATTTCCCGCAGTACAGGCGCCAACTCCACGCCCTGCAAATGCCACACCCCCAACGGCTGATCCGGCGTTACCACCACCTCGGCCGCCTCCACCAGACCGTCCCGCAGCACCGGCCGCCGCTCAACCCGTACGGCCTGCCGGTCAGCCGCCTGATGCAGTGGCTGCGCATCCGGCCAGCTTTGGCGCCTGGCCCAGAACGAGTGCCCCGCCCGCTCCTGCTCCTGCCCGTAGAAATCCCGCCCGATACGGGCAAAGCGCAAGAACAGCTGCTCGACCCGCTGCTGGTGAAACTGGCACGCCAACTCGGCCCGTTCAGGCCTGCGCAGCAACGTATTGATTACCACCGGTGCTTGTAACGCCGAAGACAGCGACTGGAAGATCCCATTGCCCGACAGCGGGTCAACCGCCATCGCCGCATCACCCACCCGTATCCAGTCCTGCCCGACACATTCGCCCGCCAAAATCGCCGTACTGCTGCGCGCATGCACCTGTACTGGCACCCGCGCCCTCTCATCGAACAGCTCGGCCACCAGCGTGCTGCTGGCACGCCGCGCCGCGCAGTAATCTGCCAATCCGAGCTTGCCCGGCAGCCCACCGGCGTCCAGGGTGGCTTGCCAGTAGCAGCGGCCATCTTCCAGGCGGGCCATCCAGGCCCAGCCATCCTCCAGGCTTTCCACTGCCGAGGCAGGCGCCCCAGGGCTACCCTGCCAGACGTTGAGCAGGCTGACCGTTTCCGGCCCGCGCAGGCGGTCCGCAGCCAGCGGTGCCTGACGCCCTCGAGCCTCGACGAGAAAATCAGCGATCAGGACTTGCCCATCATCCAGACGGACTTGATGATTGCCCTCATGCGTGACCTCGCGCACCCGCCCCTCAACCACGCTTACACCTGCACGCTGAAGGTCGTCGCGCAGCGCCCGGTCAAACCGTTGCCGATCCAGCAAAAATTCCTGGTTCATTTGCAGGTGCTGGCCGTTCCAGTGCACCTGCCGGGTGGCCGGCATGGCTGCCTGGCTCAAGGCGCCGCCCAGGCCTGCGTGGCGCAAGCCCTCCAATACCCGCACAGAAACACCTTCGACCGCGGCGAACCGGCGCCACTGCGACACCACAGTGACCGCATAGCCCAGGCGCCGCAAGCCGATGGCCGTGGCGGCCCCCGCAGGGCCGGCGCCCAGTACCACAATGCGCGATTCAGTCATGGCTGGCACCTCGTCGCTCCGGACCGGTGAATGCGGCATTGCTGCGCAACCAGTCGTGCACCCGCTGACGGTTCATACCCGGCTCCTCATGCATCAGCGCCGCGATCCTGCCGCTCAAGGCTGCACAGCCCAAACTCGCGCCTGCCCTGCTACCAGCCCCGACGTAACCGCCAAAGTCCGCCTGCCGGGTGCCAAGCCAGGACCACTGGCCGGGCGCGCAACGGGCATCACCGGTAACCCGGAGCACCCCGGGGTAGCTGGCCGGGTACACCGGCCCACCCTGTGCCGGGCTGGATGCACACAACAGCACACCCGCAGCCAAGGCCTCAGCGCAAGCCTGGTGCAGTACAGGCCGGTCCTGCTGCAAGCCGAGGCTGAGGTTGACCAGCGTTGCCCCCGACTCCACCAGCCACAGCAGTGCGGCCGCCACCTGCAAGGCACTGGTGCTGGCCTGATCGCTGAACACCTGCGCCACCAGCAACGGCACGGGGCCAGCTTCGCGTCGCAGGCCTGCAAGTACTGCACTGCCATGCCCTAGCAGGTCGGGCAGCCTCTCGCCTTCACGCAGCTGGCCGTCTTCCAGCCAGAAACGCCGGGAGCCAAGCAAACCGCTGGCCTGCTCCGGCGAGCAGCCACTGTCGATGATGCCAACGCGCACGTCAGTGGCCATGTTTGACCGCCTCCTGCGCCAGCGCCTGTAGCTGGCCATCATGCAGTTGCAAGTGCAGGTCGGCATCGGCCAGTGTCGACGCACGGTGGCTGATCAGGATCCGGGTGCGGCCGGCGAACAATTGGTCAATGGCCGCGATCACCTCGCGCTCGGTGGCTTCGTCCACCGCCGAGGTGGCCTCGTCCAGCACCAGAATCGCCGGGGCCTGCAGCACTGCGCGGGCAATGGCAATGCGTTGCTTTTGCCCACCAGACAACTGCTGGCCACGCTCGCCCAACAGGCCGTCCAGGCCCAACGGCAGGCTTTCGACCAGGCTATCCAGTCGCGCCAGGCGCACTACGCGCTCCAGTTCTGCACGGCTGGCTTCGGGCACACCGTAGGCCAGGTTTTGCGCCAGGGTGCCACGGAACAGCACGATGTCCTGGCTGACCACCGCGATGCGTCGACGCAGCGCAGCCAGGTCCAGGTCGCGCAAGTCGATGCCATCCAGCAGGATACGCCCGGCGTCCGGGTCATAAAAACGTTGCAGCAGGTCGATCAGGGTCGACTTACCCACCCCCGAAGCCCCCCTGATGGCCACCTTGAGCCCGCCCGGCACGCACACCTGCACATTGCTCAGCACGGCGCCCTGGCGCCCTTCATGGGCAAAGCTCAGCGCCTCCAGGCGCAATTCGCCAGGCCCGTCGGGCATGGGCTGCGGGTGGGCGGCCGGGCGCACGGCCACGGCCTCGCGCTTGAGCTCCATCACCCGCCCCAGGCTCACCGCCATGCGCTGCACCGCCACGTACAGGCCAAGCAGGCTCTGCACCGGGCCGACTGCCATGCCCATGTAGGTGGAAAATGCGATCAGCGCGCCCAATTGCCAGGTCCCCTGAATCACCCACCAGCCGCCAACCAGAAACGCGCAAGCGCGGCACCAGGAGGTAAGCGTGCCGGGGATGGCCTGGGTGAAGAACTCGGTCACCTGCACTTTCAGCAGCTGACGCATGTAGCCCTGGCCAAGTGCGTCCAGGCGCCCTGCCTCGCGGCTTTGCTGGCCGGCCGCCTGGATGAACTTCATCGCCGGCAAGGTCTCGACCAAAAACGACGACACATCCGCCGAACGCTCGCGCAGGCTGCGCACCTCGCGCTCAACCTTGCGCCGCATCCAGCGCAGCCACAGCACCTCGATCGGCACCAGCAGCGCCAGCAACAGCGACAGCTGCCATGACAGCATCAGCATCAACGCCACCGCGCCCACCAGGCCAATGACGGCGGATACAGCCGAGAACAGCGAATCCACGGCAAAGCGCTGGATCTCTGCCACATCGCCATCCAGCCGCGAAAGAATGTCGCCCATGCGCCGCCGCCCATAGAACGTCGGCGACAACTGCTGCAGGTGCCGGTACAGGTCATCACGCAGGGCAAACAGGATGCGCCCCGACAGCCGCGTGTGCAGGTAGCGGTTGACCCCGGCCAGCACCGTGCCCAACAGGCCCGCGCCGATCATGATCGCCGCCATGTGCCAGAGGGTCTGGTAATCCTTGGCCAGCAGCCCCTCGTCAATCAGCGTCTTGACCAGCCAGGGCTGTGCCAGCGCCAGCAGCGAGGCGCCCAGCGACAAGCCGAGCAACAGGCCGATGGCACGTTGATGCGGGCGCACGAAACCATACAGCCAGGCCAGCGCCTGGCGCATGAGTGCAGGGTCACTGGAGTCCACCAGCCTTGCGAACAAGGGGCCCATGGTCAGCCGCGCAACTGTTTGAGCTTGCGGTACAGCGTCGCCCGGCTGATCCCCAGTGCCTCGGCCGCGGCAGAAACGTTCCCCTGGTGGCGCGCCAAGGCGCCGCGAATCAATTCCAGTTCGTTGTCCTTCAGGCTGCCGGAGGGCGCCGTGCCGCTGGCCAGTTCGTCCAGCAGGCAATCGGTGAGGTGGTCCAGGGTCAGCACCTGCTCGCCGTCCTCGCGCATGGCCAGCGCCGTGCGCACTACCATTTCCAGCTGGCGAATGTTACCCGGCCAGTCGAAGCCTTCGAGCAACGCGGCCAGTGCCGGGTCCAGGGTTACGCCACGGGCATCGGCCTTGTCCAGCAGGCCCTGGATGATCTGCGCCAGGTCATCGCGCTCGCGCAGCGCCGGCAAGCGCAGTGATACGCCGTTGACCCGGTAGTACAGGTCTTCGCGGAAGTGCTGCTCCTGTACCAGGCGTTTGAGGTCGCGGTGGGTGGCGCAGATCAGCGCCACATCAATGTCCTGCTCGTCGCCGGCCCCCAGCGGCGCCACCCGGCGTTCCTGCAATACCCGCAGCAGGCGCGCCTGCAAGGCCAGCGGCATGTCGCCGATTTCGTCAAGGAACAGCGTGCCACCATGAGCCTGCATCAACCGCCCGACCATGCCGCCCCGCCGGGAGCCTGTGAAGGCGCCCTCGCGGTAGCCGAACAGCTCGGACTCGATCAACCCTTCGGGGATGGCGGCGCAATTCACGGCCACAAACGGTTTGTCAGCGCGCGGGCTGGCCTGGTGCAGGGCCCGGGCGACCACTTCCTTGCCGGTACCGGTCTCGCCCAGCAGCAACACCGGCAGGCCATTGCCCAGCCCCTGGCGAGCCATGCGCAGGTTGCGCGCCAACCGTGGGTCACCACCGGCCAGGGCGTCGAGTGCCGGCGACTGCTTGCCCAGCGTCGGCTTGCTGGCCGGCGTGCTGCCATTGACCCGGCCATGGCGCGGCAACTGCAGGGCACGGAAGTAGAACTCGCCCTTGGCCGTTTGCACACTGCTCACCCCGCCCTGCCACAGGCGCGCAATAAACGCGGGTGAGCGTTCGCCGAGCAGGTCCGTACTGCGCCGGCCAATCAGCTCGGGGCGCGGCACCTGCAACAACTGGCAGGCACTGTCGTTGGCAGCCAGCACCTCGCCATCAAGGCTCAGTGCCAGCAGGCCATGCCAGGCACTGTTGAGGTATTGCGGGCGGCTGTGGAAGGCCAGCACCAGTTGCTCTGGGTAGCACAAACCGAACAGGCGGCTCTCGATATTGCCGGCGGCCAGCATCAGTGTCGACAGGCTGTCCTGCGGTTGCGCCATTACCCCTTCGCGCGTGATGTCGAGCACGCCGATCACCTCACCACGCGGGTCACGCAGGGGGACCGAGGTGCAGGAAAACGGGCTGAGGCGGTCAAGGTAGTGTTCGCCGCAGTTGATCAGCGTCGGGCGGCCTTCTACAACGGCCGTGCCGATGGCATTGGTGCCGCGCAGCGACTCGCTCCAGCTACTGCCCGGGTGCAGGTCGCGCAGGCCCTCGCGTTGCAGCACATGCTTCTGCCCTTCGATGGCCAGCACATTGGCCTGGGCGTCGCCGAGGATGACGATACCGGCCTTGCCCTGACGCGCGACCAGGTAATCCAGTTCCGGGGTAACGGCGTCGACCAGCAAGCGGTTGCGCTCCAGCAGCATACGCAGGTCGTGGCCCTGCGCCAGGCCCAGGCCGACCTGTTCACCCTGCAGGCAATCCAGGCCATGGCCCAGGCTGCGGCGCCACGACGCGTCGATCTCGTCGCGCAGCATGCCCAGCGGCAGCTCGCCTTCGCTGGCCAGCTTCAGCCGGGCCTGGCGGGATTCATGCAGCGGGTCGTGGGCGTTTGTTATTAGTTGTCGCGCCATTTTCTTCTCCGGCTGTGCCCTGCAAGGTGGCGGGGTACGGGCTTGGGAATTTTCCGCAGTGTGCGGGAGAAAAAGCTGGGCGTCATCTGGTTGATGGGTTGAGGGGGGGTGCCCTTGTGTCGCAATCGGGCTGCAAAGCAGCCCCGGAATGTCTGCCATCATGCACATATCGCCGGGGCTGCTCTGCAGCCCGTTCGCGACACGAGGCCGCTCAGAGACCGCGTGATCTTAAGAGCGGCGCTTTACCGCTTAAAGTGGGCTTGCCCTCAACCCCTTCACGGTCAACTGTTGCCCCTCTACCCCATCCAGCAGCGCCTCCACCACCGCCTTGGCCGAATCCAGCCCATGGTCGTTGCTCAACAGCAGATCACGACAGGTCCCCTTGGCCAATTCCAACGCCTTGAGGTTTGTCGCAAACGCCCCTTTCAGCAACGTGGACAGGTGCACTAGCGCATCTTCGTAGTCCACCCCAGAACGCACGGCAAACAACGGCGGATGGCTGCATTCGCAAGTCGAGAAGCTGGAAGACGCCGTGGTGGCGCGGGCGGGGGGATCAGGTAAGCCTTTTGTCATTGTGTCGCTCCTTGATTCACTGGAGCCGCCACAAATCGCTACCAAACGAAAGGGTGACGGCTGTACGCAGGTTGGTAGACCGGGAATCAAGGAAACCGGCGCGCACGAAGGCGCCCTACGCACAGCCGCCATAAAACGAAACAGCCGGGCACAAAAAAGCGCCAACTGTATCGCAGAGCGGGCGCTTGTGCGCCTTGATTGATCGCGGGCTACCAAACCCGGCTGCTGGATTGACAGCAGCGGGCAAAGACTACCGGGGTCAGGGAAGGGTTTCAAGCTTAGGGCATGTGTAGTAACACTTCTGTTGGCCGCACCGGCTGCTTCGCGGTCTTTCCCACGGTGCGACCAACATAAAGGCTGTTATCGCGCTTGCGCCTGCGTGACTTTCAGGTTGTCTATGACCATTCTCGGGTTCTCGCCATCTTCAACCATATAAAGGTGCAGGATTTCAGGGCCGTCGACCGTAAGTTCATCCGATCCATAATGCATACCTTCACGGTCATTCAGCAGCCTGTGGTTGTCGGTAAACGAGAGATCTCTTGTGCATACATCACTGCAGCCCCAGTCGTAACTGACGCGGCGACGCCCGTTACCAGGCAGTAAAATCTCGGTTGAACCTTCAAACTTGAGATGTTTTGCGCTTATCGAGCTTCCACCGCCCCCGTGCGAGTCATCGCTGACTTCCCCCGTGCCATGCAATATGAATGTCGATCCGTCAACTTTGAATTCTTTTCGCTCACCGATCTGCTCGGATTCAAAATCAACGTCAGAGGTGACGATGGGTCTTCCCACCGCCTGGTCTTCCTCATCGTAGGTAAACTGCATGACCTGGTCCTTTGCCGTAGGGAGCTTGATTCGGATGACAGGAACCGCCTGGCCATAAGCTGCGTGATAACGGACCTGGTCAAATTGCGCCAGCAATCCCGCTTGCGTTTGCCCCTCCACATAGAAAAATGCATACAAAGGCAAGTCTGCGCCCACGCCAACTTTCCATACGGGGAGCAAAATCTCGTTGTAGCCCATCCATGCGTCTGCGCTCAACCCCGCCCTGACTTTTATCGGCATCTCGAACCACTGCGCCTTCATGTTAGCGGGGGCTTCGCGCAGGTCCCATCCGCAGACTCTGGACTTCACAATGTCATCGTCGCTGTACGTTGCCAGCCACGCATCGGCATCCGTTACACCGACTTTCTGGCACGCATCGGTGGTGGCTTCAAACCCGTCTTGCGGTCCGCACCCGTTCGCCGTATCGCGGTTGTCCGTTCCGCCATCTATTGGGAACGTGCACAACACCTCAAGATCGCGAATCTTGTTGTGCGGGATGGCCTGCAGTGGCGGAAACAAAAAACCATTGAAGCGTTCCGCCGCCCTGCCAAAGTTGGTATCGCGGCGCGCCCAGGAAAACGCGATGGCGCCTTTGTCCAGGTGCTTCTGGCTCGGGTCCCAAGGTAGAAAGTCTGGGCTGAAGCCCGTGGCACGCATTTCGATACCGCTGCACAGGTAACTCGGTTTATCAGGGCCGCCGCAGTCTTCGGTAACGGAGTCATACCAAACCTTGAGTTGCGCGATTACCTGCTCCCCGCGCTTGTTCAGCGCGGTCAACTGCTGAGACTTGGCTGTTTCACTTATCAATAACTGGGTCTGTGCGACTGGGCGGGGAGCCTGCACAAAGGGCGTGTGCGCCCCGCAACCGACCAAACTACCAATGATTAAAAACAGCAGCCACATTCGAGTCAGCATCACCAAGCACCTTTTCCAAACAGTCTCAGCCTGGACATTCAGATAGGTCACAGGCGTTGGTGCTATTTGCTCACAGGAAAAAAGTGATGCCTACTGGCAGTTCTATCAGGTGCCGCAGGGGCTGTCAGGCCAGTCAAGGCTGCTGATTCTGGCTCAGAAACTTGTCCACCGTAGCGTTGCCCTGCCCCGCATCCCCCGCCACCTGCCACAGCCGCCGTTCAATCCCTTGCGCCAGCAAGTGCCCCACCGCCGATTCAATCGCCGACAGCACGCACAGCTGTGCCGGTTCGTTGGTGGTATAGCCCACCTCAGCTTCCAGCAGCTTCTTGAACTCGATGAACTTGAACACCCCGGCGCTGCGGCCGACCGAATAGATGGTCTTGCTGGTCATCACGTTGGCCAGCACCTGCCCGGTGCGCACATCCACCGCGCGCAGGTTCACGGTCACCTGGTCCACCCGGTACTCGCGGGAAATGTCTATCCCCAGGTAGCGGGCGCCTTCGCCGCCGCTGCGCACGTTGGTGTCGTAGGCGATGATGCCGCCCTCCAGCATCAGGTTGGCGGCCTGCAGCGGTGGCAGTTCGCCCATGATGTTTTCCGCTACATCCGGCTTTTTCTGCGAAGCACGGATGATCTTGCGCTCGGTCAGCAGGTTCTGCAGCCCTTCACGCTCCAGCACCACGAACCAGCCACTGGCACTCAAGGCATCCATCAGCATGCTGGCTGCACCCTGGGTGACACTGGTGGAGAACGAACTGGCCGGGGTGGGTTTGTACTGCCCGGTCTGGTCACGGAAGCCATACACCACTGCCATCAGCCGGCCTTTGGGCCGTGGCATGTTGATCAGGTCGTAGTAAGTCGAGGCGCGTGGGGTCAGGGTCGGGGTTTCCGAGTCCTGTTCGGCCGACATGGGTTCGCGCAGGCTGCAACCACTTTGCAGGCCCAGGGCGGTGAGGATCAGCAGCGTGCTCAGCAGACGTTTCATGGTGTTCTCTCCCCAACATAAAAGCCCTTCCCTCTCAGGGGTTCAGGCCGCTGACCTCAATGATCGAAATCTCGCCTGTGGCACGATCGGTGACCTTGATGCTCAAGGCCCCGGAATCGTCGATGACGTCGATGAGAAACGCGTCGGTCGCCATGCTGCCGGTGCTGCCGTTACTGATGTTGTCCAGCAACTGCGACAACATCCGCGACTCCAGCTGGTTGCTGAAGCGCTCCAGGGCCGTGGTGCCGGTAAAGGCCGAGGCACGGTCCTTGAGGTCGGGGTCGTCGTAGTCGTTCTGCGCCTGGGCGTTGTTCAGCAGCCAGGTGCCGTTCAACGGGTTGCCGCCAAAGGCCGGGTTGACCGGGGTGTACACCAGCTCGGTGGCCTGGGCAGCGCAAGCGCTGGCCAGCAGGCAGGCGGCAATGCAACGTGGAATGCGGTGGTTCATAGCTCGTCCCTCTCCAAGTCAGTGGTGTCCTGTAGCAGGCGTTGCAGCTTGCGTTGAATGATTTGCTGCTTGACCAGGTCGGCGGCTGCCACGGCCTCGTCTTTGAGCTCGGTGGTGTTCGGTGGCAGAAAGCGGCGGTACATCACCTCACGCTCGAACTCCACGGTGACCAGGCTGCCCCAGCGGGCATCCGGGCGTTCGCGTACCACCAGGTTGAAGTCCAGGCGGCTGGTGGCACGCAGGCGGTCGGCGAAGTAGTAGTAAAAGTCGTGGCCGATGTGCGAGATGGTGTTGTCGACGATAAAACCCTGCATCTCGTCTTCAACACCCGCCTTGGCCGAGGTGGCCAGCCCCGCCATCAGCAGCAGGCTCAGGCATAACGCAGCCAGGCGGCTCATGGCGTATCTCCCGGGCCTGCATGGGTCTGCACGCCGCCTGCACTGTCGGTAAACGCCTGCTCGGCAACGAACTGCCAGTCGCTGTAGTGCTCCAGCCCTTCAAAACCACTCCATTCGGCGCTGAAGCCACTGCGCTTGAACGGGGTAGCGTCCGAGCGGCTGTGCACCCCGGTGATGCGGCCGTCGATCGAGCGCAGCAGGCCCCACTCGTCGCTGTTGGTGATGGGGTCGGGGTACAGCCGACGAATGTGCCGCTGGGCCTGCGGAAAGCGGTTGTCCTGCAGCAGGTCGGCCAGCGCCTGCGGGTACTGGGCCAGGCCCGGCGAGGCACGGTAGTAGCTGCGCAAGGCCTGGGCGTACTGGCTGCCCACCCACAGCAGCTGGCGCTCGCGATCACGCTGGGCGGCGCTGGCCCAGATCGTGCCAGTGGCGGCCAGGGCCACGCTGCTGACCGCAATCAGCAGCAGCACACCCAGGTAGGTGAAGCCGCGATCGGCCTTACCATTCAGCGAAGAGGCTGCCATCACGCGCCCTCCCTGTGGCACCGCTCTTGATATCCGCCACGCCGCCGGCCACGCCTTCGGGCGGTGGCACCAGTTGCCAGGCATCGCTGCGCTCGGTGATCGGGTCGACCGGGGTGTTGCGCAGGTAACGTTGCTCCACCAACTGCTCCAGCGAGTCTGGGTAGTGGCCGGTGTCGCCGTAGTAGTGGTCAAGTGACTCGCGCAGCACCGCCAGGCTTTGGCGCAGGGTGGCTTCGCGGGAGCTTTCCAGGCTGTTGAAGTAGCGCGGCATGGCAATGGTCAGCAGCGTGGCGATGATCGCCATGACCACCAGCAGTTCGATCAGGGTGAAGCCTTTGCTGCGTTTCATGGCTGTCACCATTGCCCGTAGGGAATGTTGTTGAGGCCTTTGCCGCGGGCCCTGGAATACACGTCGAACACGTCTTCGCCTTCACGCGGGCTGTCGGGGCTGCTGTCGTAGGCGCGCAGGCCCCAGCCGCCTTGGTCTTCATCCTTGGCCGCCAGCAGCGGGTCATGCGGGATGCGCCGCAGAAAGTAGAACTTGGCGCCCTTGGCACTGCGCACATCGCGCACACCGTCCACCAGTACCTGCAGGTTCGGCGGATAGCCACTGGCGTCCAGGCGCTTTTCGATGTAGCCAGCATCGAACGCCCGCTTGTAGGCATCGATGGCATCGCGTATCTGGTACAGCGCCTCGCGCAGTTGCTGCTCCTTGCCACGGCGGACCACGGTTTCGGTCAACGGCGCGGCCATGCTGGCCAGCAGCCCGAGCAGTGCCAGGGTCAGCACCACTTCGATCAGGCTGAAACCCTGCAGGTGGCGGCGCGCTTTCATGGCCGTGGGCTGCCGTTGACCGGGGCGACCGCCATCTGGCTGTCGACCACGGGCGCGTCGGTGGCCGGCGCATTGCCGGGCACCTCCATCGGCGGTAGCGGTGCCATCTGGCGCACCTGCATGGCCGACTCGGTACCGGTGGAAAACTCCATGTCCGACGGGCTCTGGTACGGCAGGTTGCGTACGATGCGCGGGGTGATCGCCAGCACCAGCTCAGACTTGCTCATGTCGTCCTTGTTGCTGCCGAACAGCCGGCCCAGGCCGGGGATATCTCCCAGCCCCGGGATCTTGTTGCCGCTGGCGTTGTGGTCGTTGCGCACGAGGCCGGCCAATACCTGGGTTTCGCCATCGTGCAGGCGCAGGGTGGTCTGGGCATTGCGGGTATCGACCTGAACCGGGATGGTGCCCTGGCGGGTAGCCTCCAGCGGGGTGGCGTTGCTGACTTCCAGGGCCACCTTGATCGCCACTTCGTTGTTCAGGTGCACGGTGGGCTGCACTTCAAGCTTCAGGCCCACGTCCAGGTAGGTGACACTTTCGGTAATCACCGGGCCCTGGGTGGACGGCACCGACGTGGCGCTGATGATCGGCACGCGCTGGCCGATGTGAATGCGTGCCTGCTCACGGTTGCTGACGCGGATCACCGGGCTGGCCAGGGTATTGATGTCCTTGTCCTGGGCGTTGATCTTGGCCTGTGGTGCCGGCGAGATGCTGATGCGGCTGGAATCGATGCCGCGCAGCTGGTCGAGCACGCTCACCGACTTGCCGTCGGACGTCAGCACGCCGAAGGTGTTGGGCCACTGCAGGCCAAGGTCGAGGATGCGCGAGGTAGCCACTTCCATCACCTCCACCTCCAGTACCACCTCGGGGTTGGACTGGTCCTGCGACTGCAGCAACTTCTCGGCCATGCGCACGGCATCGGGGGTGTCGCGCATGGTCAGGGTGTTGAGGCGCTCGTCCACGAACACGTCGCGGGTCTTGAGCATGGTCTTGACCATGTTCAGCGCGGTGTTGGCGTCGATGCTGGTGAGGTAGAAGGTGCGCATGACCAGTTCCTGGTAGTCCTTGGTCTTCTGCGGCGAGTCGGGGTAGACCATCAGGGTGTTGTCATTGACGATCTTCTGGCGCAACTGGTTTTGCTCCAGCAGCAGCGCCACCGCGTCCTCGATACGCACTTCACGCACGAAGATGGTGGCCTTCATGTCCGGGCGCAGGTCTTTGTCGAAGATGAAATTGATGCCGGCAACCTGGGACAGCACTTCGAAAATGGTCTTCAGGTTGGCATCGCGAAATTCCAGGGTAACCGGCCGATCCAGCTTGCTGCGCAGCTGCGGAAAGGGCTGCGCGGTGCGCGCCTGGACGTTCTCGATGTCGCTGCGCAGGGCAATGCCCTTCTGGTTTTGCGGGTCCAGGCGCAGCACTTCGCGCATGTAGCGCTCGGCGCCGAACAGGTCGCCCTGGCGCAATGCTGCCTGGCCCAGGGCCACGCGCTCGTCCAGGGTTCGGATCAGCTCCAGCTGGCGCGTACCTTCCTGGGCACGGCGGTTGTTCGGCTCCAGGGTCAGCACCCGGCCATAGCCCATGCGGGCGTTGGCAAAGTCATGGCGGATGCGGTCGGCATCGGCCTGGGTCAGCAGTGCCTCCACGGCGGCCTGGCGGCTGTGGGCCAGGGCGATGTTCAGCTCGGTGTCACGCGGGTCATCGCGCAGGGCCTCTTCCAGCCGGGCAATGCCAGCTTCGTACTGGCCCTCCTTCATCAACTGGTCGCTGTCATTGCGTACCGCGCTGGAGCCGCAGCCGGCAATGGCCACGCACAACGCCAAAAGCAGGAACGGAGCAGGCTTGCACAGCTTTGACGACTTCATGGTGCGCTCCCGACAGACAAGGTCTGTGACTGGTGCAAAGGCAGGTAGACCAGGTTCAGCTCACTGGCCGATACCCGATCGAGGCGATAGGTGTCTTCGATGACGTCGCCCTGGCGCACGACGTAGAGTTTTTCGCCGCTCTGCAGAAAGATCTGCAGATCGTCGTTGTTACCCATGCGGCCGATGAACTGGAACGGTAGCGCCGGCGCGGTCGGCGCTGCGGCCACGATGGGCGCGACAGCCACGGGTTGTTCGGTGACGGTGGCCAGGGCTTGGGGTTTGCTCCATTGCTGGGTTGGGAACAGATCTCGGGAGGCCTGTTCCGGCCCTTTCGCGGCTAAAGCCGCTGCCACAGGTTCGGCGTTGCCCACAACGCCTGTGGGAGCGGCGGTGCGGCGATCCGACTTGCCCGCGAAGGCCGCAACGCTGTCTTCCTGGCCGAACCAGTGCCCGGGTGCCCAGGCGATGGCTGCGCTCACGCCAAGAAAGCTGGCCCAGATCACT
This sequence comes from Pseudomonas sp. PvP089, assembly GCF_017875165.1. Classification (NCBI taxonomy): domain Bacteria; kingdom Pseudomonadati; phylum Pseudomonadota; class Gammaproteobacteria; order Pseudomonadales; family Pseudomonadaceae; genus Pseudomonas; species Pseudomonas sp. PvP089. The sequence continues at coordinate 3,189,831 of NZ_JAGGME010000001.1, read as the reverse complement.
GCACGTTGTGTGTTCATCATGACCTCGACAGGTAAAGGGTCATGCGCAGGCGGGCATTCAGCTCGCTGTCGCCGATGCGTTTGCGTTGCAGCTCAAGGTCTTCCAGCACCAAGGTCGGCAGCTGCTTCAGCAGGCCTTTGAGAAAGCCGCGAATCTGCGGGTAGCTGCCGCGCACCGGCAGCACGATCTGGTAGCGCGCCAGCTGGGTCTTGGGATCAATGCCCAGGGCGTACTCACCGCGCGCCAGGCTGATGTGCTCGGCGCTGGCCAGGTGGTACAGGCGCTCGATCAGCTCGCTGGCCTGGGGCTGCCCCGGCAGTTGCTGGCGAAGGCTGTCGAGGGCTTGCTGCTCGGGCTTGACGGCGATCTTCACCTCGCCACGCTTGACCCGCTCGACCTGGACGCTGGCGTCCGCTTCGGTGGCGCGCAGTTCGCGCACGCTTTGCCACTGCGGCAGCACCCCGGCGCACACCACACCCACCACCAGCAGGCCCACGGCGGCGGCAGCCAGGCCAACCGGGCCGATGCGGTGGAGGCGTTCCTGAAGGATAAGGCTGTTCAGTGATTCAAGGGCGGGCATGGCCGGTCTCCCAGGTCGCAGTGAGGGTGAAGCGCACCGGGTGCTCAGGCTGCGCGGCCAACACCTCGTGGTTCAGCAGCGATACATCGCTGAGCTCGTCGCTGGCTTCCAGCCGCTGGTGGTACTGCAGCATCGCCTCGAGGTTGCGTGCTTCAGCGGCGATGCGAACCTGGCCTTTACGCGCGTCCGGGGTCAGGCCAAGCAGCGCGACATCGTCTTGCGGCAAGGCTTCGAGCATGGCGAACAGCTGCTGCCATGGGCGTTGCAGTTGTTGCGACACACTGCGCATCTGTGCCAATCGCTCGGTCTGCTCACGGCTGGCAGCGGTACTTAGCGGGGCAGTGGTAGCCGGGCGGCGGCCCAGTTGCAGCTCCAGGCTGTGCACGCTGGCCTCAAGGTCTGCCTGCTCGGCCTGCAATTGCTGTTGCAGCAGCACCAGGCCGGCGACCATGGCGCAGCCCAGGGCCAGCAGCGACCAGGCCAGCGGGCCGCTGCGCCGGGGCTGGAAGTCCAGTTCAAGGCGGCGCATGTCAGGCCACCGCCCGCCACATGGCGCACAGGGGGTCGGCTTCGCTGGCCGGCTGGCACAGCTGCACCGCCGCCAGTTGCGGCACGTCGCCCCGGCCCGGGGCATGCAGGTACACCCGCGGCAGGTGCTCGCCATACAGCTCGCAGGTGCGCTCGATCAGTGCTTGCAGGGCCTGGTCGCTGTCGGCGCAACCTTGCGTCAGCACTTGCTGCCAGGCGCCGCCGGCAGCCAGCAACAGCACGCTGCGGCGCGGCTCGGCCAGCACGAACAGGAAGTCGCCCTGCTGCAGCTGTGGCGAGCAGCGGTTGTAGGCGGCCATCAGGTACGGTTGCACCGAGCGCAGGCTCAGGCGGCTTTCCCGGCCCAGCGCCTGCAACCGTTGCAGCAGTGCGTCGGGCAGCGCTGTAGCGATGCGGGCGGCGCCGGCAGGCTCGGGCGACAGCACGATGCGCCAGTCGTCCAGCGGCTGGCCGTAGAGGTTTTCGAAGCAGGCCCGGGCGTAGGCGTCCAGCTCGCGCGGGTGGCCGATGGCATCACTCCATGGCACCAGGCAGAAGCGGCTGTAGCGGGCCGACAGCAGCACCCGCAACTGGGCGCCACGTACGGCGTGCTCGGCCAACAGACCGGCCAGCGCGTCGACGGCGGGTTCCCAGGCGGGCTGGGCGCCATCGCAACTGAACCCGCGGGTGCCCAGCCACTGGTGTTGGTGTTTGTGCCAGCAACCCAAGCCGACACCCTCGGCGCCCAAAACAGCGCAGAAACGATCAGATGAATGTGACACGGTTGATCTCCTCAAGGGTGGTGCGGCCGTCGCGGACCAGGTCCAGGGCCGAGGCCCGCAGCAGGCGCAGGCCGCGCTGGCAGGCGAGTGTCTTGATTTGCGACAGGGGGCGGCGCTCGACAATCATTTGCCGCAGGTCGTCATCCAGGTGCAGCAGTTCCGCGATCGCGCTGCGGCCGCGAAAGCCACTGCCACGGCACTGGCCGCAACCCTGCACGCGAACGAACCTCCAGCCGGCCACGCCTTCACGGCTCAGGCCCGAGCCATACAGGGTGTCGTCATCCACTTCGCAGGGGCTGGAGCAATGCGGGCAAGCCAGGCGGATCAGGCGCTGGGCCAACACTGCGTTCAATGCGGAGACGAAGCTGTAGGGGTCGACCTGCATCTGGCTGAAGCGGCCAATCACGTCGAACACGTTGTTGGCGTGGATGGTGGTGAACACCAGGTGGCCGGTCAGCGCCGACTGCACAGCAATTTGCGCGGTGTCCGGGTCGCGGATCTCACCGACCAGGATCTTGTCCGGGTCGTGACGCAAGATCGAGCGCAGGCCGCGGGCGAAGGTCAGGCCCTTCTTCTCGTTGACCGGGATCTGCAACACGCCGGGCAGCTGGTACTCGACCGGGTCTTCGATGGTGATGATCTTGTCTACGCCATGGTTGATCTCGCTGATCATGGCGTACAGGGTGGTGGTCTTGCCGCTGCCGGTGGGGCCGGTCACCAGGATCATGCCGTAAGGTTCAGCGGCCAGCCGGCGCAGGGCGCGCAGGGTTTCGTCGGCAAAGCCCAGGGCTTGCAACTGCACGCCACTGACCCGGTCGGACAAGTCCTGCTTGTCGAGCACCCGCAGTACGGCATCTTCACCAAAGATGCTAGGCATGATCGATACACGGAAGTCGATCTGCCGGTCGCCCACGGCAACCTTGAAGCGGCCGTCCTGGGGCACGCGTTTTTCGCCGATGTCCAGTTCGGCCATGACCTTGATGCGCGAGATGACCTGGTCGGCAAAGGCACTGCCACTGGCTTTGCCAGCGCCGTTTAGCACACCGTCGATGCGGTACTTGATGGTCAGGCCCTGGCCGGTCATGCCCAGGTGGATGTCGCTGGCGTGCAGCTTGAGGGCGTCGTACAGGGTGGCGTTGACCAGCTTGACCACGCGGCTCTGGTCTTCGCTGATGCTGGCCAGCGACAGGCGCTGCAGCGGGTCGCCTTCGCTGCTGGCCTCGGCGTCATGGTCAAGGGCGTCCACGGCGTGGAAGCTTTCTTCATGGCGGGCCAGGAACGTGGCCAGTTCGGCGGGGTGCGCCAGGTATAACGGCGCACCTTGCAGCACATCGTCGATCCAGGCCAGGCGGGCGGGGTCGAAGGGGTCGGCGAAAACGCCCAACAGCTGGCCGCCCTGCTCGATCAACACGAATTCGCGCTTCAGGCACGCGGCGAGGCTGACCTTGTCAAAGCGCGGGCTGCTGGCCAGCAGGGTGTGGCTGGCCAGTACCGGGTAGTGCAGGGTCAGGCCCAGGCGCTGGATGAAGGTGTCGGGGGTGTCGCAGGCAAGGCGCTCGAGGCAGCTGAGCAAGCGCTCGTCGCTGGCTTGCAGGCGGGCCTGGGCCAGCAGGTCGCGGGGGTAGGCTGAGACTGTTGCATCGAATGCTTCTGGCATGGCCTGCGACTCCGCTCAGGGGGCGCGTCGCAGGCTGGCTCAGCCAGGGATGCGGGCGCCGCTATTCCCCTGTGAGCAGTTGATCGTCGTCGGGCCTCGGGGGCTTGCCGCCATTACACCGGCGCTCAGCCAACACCCAGCTTCCATCGTACAACTGCAGGGGGAACGATTCGTTCCTGTTCTGGCGTCGTTCGACGAACCCGTCAGCCGGGTTGTCCGTGGCCCTGCGCCGGCGCTCGATGCCCATCAGGTCGAAGATCGCACGGGCCAGTTCCACCAGTGGAAACGGCTTGAACAGGACATGGCTCACACCCAGCTCGGCGGCTCGCTCACGCACCTCGACGGTGGGGTGGGCGGTAATCAGCATGAAGTGGCACTGCCTGTTCTTGCGTACAGCCTCTAGAACCTGAAAACCTTCCATGTCGGGCAAGCGGTAATCCAGCACGATGACTTGTGGGACCAGGCGTTCAGCCTGCTCGATACCACTGGCACCGTCGTGGGCAACATGAACTTCCAGGCCTTGCGCCTGCAGGTACGCTTGCAGGTTCTGCGCAAGAGTCTGTTCGTCATCGACTACCAATACTCTGTTCACCAAGGTCGACTCCCAAGAACTGCCCGGTTACCCGGTCTGCGAAGTGCGCCCTTGTAAAGGCTTGAGCAGGCTTCGTGCCAGGCGTGAAAAGTCATGTTGCGCCGTTGTAACTCATTGATTCGCTGAGGGTGCTGGCCAGCATCTGATACGCAGCAGGTAGCCGCACCCGCCCAGTTCCCCACAAGCGGGGAAAATGATGGCACATTGCCAAACCGTAAATCCCCAGCATTGGGGGAAACGCTATAAGGGGCCTCAGTCCGCGATCTCAACTGTAGCCGAAGCACGCAAACGTTGGCGCACAGACTGGCGCGCTTGCGCCTGCCGCTGATCGACAAGCGCAGCCCTGGCCAAGGCCAGGCCCTGTTCATGTATGACTGAAGGGTTATCATTTTGGTTCTGCGCTCCTTGCAGTCTTTCCTGGTTGGCATCATAGAACGCCTGCACTTCAGCCTGGCTCGGTGCTTCGACTGCGCTGAGCTGGGCATACACCTGCTGGGCCGCCATGTCTCGCCGGGTGTATTCACTGTACTGTGCCCTATCGAAGCCCGCCTGCGCCAGACGCCGTTCGAAAATGGCCGGGCTGCCAAACGCGGCTTCTACCTCGCCGACATGCGCCGACACCTGCTCGTCGCTGATGACGATGCCTTGGCGCCGCGCCTCCTGCCACAGCAGCTCCTTGTCGATCAGTTCGTCCAGGGCCTGATCGCGCAGGCGCTTGTACAGGCCCGGGTTGCGGATGCTTGTCACCGCGCGGCCCTGGGCGTCCAGGTACTCACTGAAATAGCGTTCCAGGCGCGTCAACCCGATCTCCACGCCATTGACCCGAGCCGCCGGTACATCGGCCCAGCTCGGCCCGGCCATTACCAGCAACAGGCACAGCAGCACACTACGCATGGCAACCTCCGCTCAAGGGCTGTCCGGCACCGGCCGGTACGGGGTGACTGCGGTGAAGTGCGGCCCGGGCAGGGCCACCGCCACCACATGGGCACCGGCCATGCCCTGGCGGCGACCGGGGCCAAAGCCCAGCGCCGGGGTCAGGCCGGTAGCCACATCGTGCAGGCCTTCCAGTGCGCCAATCAGTTGCTCGCGGCTGGCATCACGGCCGATCTGCTTGAGCGCTTCGCTCAGCAGGCGCAACGCGCACAGGGTATTGACCTGCAACGACGCCTGGCGTGGGTCCAGACCTTGGCGCTGCTGTAGCCCGGCGAGGGTAGCCAGGCCTTGCTCGGTCCAGTCTTCGGGTACATAGGGATAGGCCAGAAACACCCGTTGCGACCATTGTTCGGGCAAGCGCGCCACGGCGCTGGCCACTTGGCTGGACGCGGCGAACAGGTACGGCTTGCGGCCTGCTGCCTGCAATGCCGTCGCCAGTTCGGCAAATGCCTGCGCGCGGCCCAGGAATACAATTCCCTGCCCCTCCACGGCCTTGCCATCGAAGGCCTCAATGGTGGGGGGCGCCCAGCCTTGCTGCAACAGCCGCTCGCGTACCTGCTCGGCCGCGGCTGCCTGCTCGTTGCCGGCGTACACCACGCGCAAATCGCCCGGTGCCAGGCCCAAGGCTGCTCGGGCGTGGCCAGCCAGGCTCAGCAGTTGCGTAGGCAGGCCAGGCAGTGGGTCGAATATCTGTGCGCTGCCACCACTGCGCGGGGTGCTGCCGATCAGGGGCACATTCTGCGGTGCCAGCAAGGAGGCCAAACGCAGGTCGAGCATCGGTGCCAAGGGCGAAATCAGGGCGAACACGCGCTCCTGCTCCAGCACCTGCTGCAAGGCTTGCTCGGCGCTGGCCGGGTCTTCACCCGGGTCCAGCACGACCAGTTGCAGACGCCGCCCGTGAATGCCGCCTTGCTGATTGAGTTGCGCCAGCCCGTCTTCCAGCACCGCGCGTACCACCAGCCCGACCTCGGCCAGCGGCCCGGAGGCAGGCAGCAAGGTGCCCAGGCGCAGTACGCCCTCCTCTATGCCGGGGTCGCGCTCCTCGGCCAGGCGCTTGAGGTAGGCGGTAAGGTTGCGCTGGTCGGCCATGGTCAGTTCGAAGCGTGGCATGGCCGGGTCCAGGCGGTTGCCAGCCGGGTCTACACCCTGCTGGATGGCCCTGGCCAGGCTGCGGTCGGTATAAGCCGGGTAGCTGCGGCCGTTGGCTTCGCGTGCGCCCTGGCCTTGTGCCAGGCGTTGCCAGTCCAGGTTGGGTGGGCGCACGCCGCCTTCGGCGCGGCCACGGCCGTCGTTGCCGTGACAGCTGGCGCAGGGCAGCACGCTGGCGGGCACACTGATGTCGCTGGCGCCGACCCGGGCCTGCAATTGTGCATCGCTGCTGGAGACCCCTTCGCGGTAGAGGCGTTTGCCGGCTTGTTCGTTGGCAGTGAGATCAAAGGCCAGGGCTGAACTGCAGAGGCTGACACTGACGAGCAACACCATAAATTTTGCAGTGTTCATGCCGGCCTCTTCGCGGGGCAAGCCCGCTCCCACAGGATCAGTACAAGCCTGAGGGCTATGAAAAAACTGTGGGAGCGGGCTTGCCCCGCGAAGAGGCCGGCACGGCGAGCCCAGGCGCGCATGGCAATCACCGCCCTGCCAGAGGCTGGGTCAGTAACTGCATGCGCTGGGCAATCGCTGCCGGTGGTGCATCCGGGCGGATCTTGCTCCAGCGTTTGCCCGCCACATCACCGGCAATCAGCTGCGTGGAATGCTGCTCTGGGCTGGGCAGGAACTGGCCGATGCGGCCGAGCACCAGGTCGACATTGGCTTTGTCGCCGGTCAGGAACAACCAGTTCGGCCCATCCACCCCCTGTTTCTCGGCAAACGCCTTGAGTGCTTGCGGGGTATCGTTGAGCGGGTCGCTGCTGATCGACACGAAGGTCACCTGGCTGGCCAGTTGCGGCCCCATGGCCTGGCGCACTTCGCGCAGCTTGCGGGTGATCAACGGGCAGGCGTCGGTGCAGTGGGTGAAGATCACGTTGAGCATCACCACCTTGTCTTTGAGCACATCACTGTAGAAACGCAGCTCGCGGCCGTTCTGGTCCTTCAGTACGGTATCGGTGAACCAGGTCTGGGCATCGCGGGTGCCGCCGCCACTGGTCATCGCCTGGGGGGCTGGTTGCGGCTCGGGGGCCTGCTCCACGTGGCCTTCGTGGGCGAACGCCACCGAAGCGAGAATCCACAGGCAGCCGCCCAGCACCAGCCAGTCGAAACCGCGCATGCCGCCGCGGGAGGTTACAGAGCTCATGGTTGCACCTCATGGTGGTCGGCAATGGCCGTGCTTTTGGCGTGCGCCCGACGGGCGCTGAGACGGTTTATTTCTTCGATCAGTACCGTTGGGTCGGTGAAGCCGTAGTAGCGCGTCCAGTGCCCGCTTCGCCCGTCACCCACCAGGATCAGCGGCGGGTGCTGGCTGAGGTCGGCGCTGAAGCTGCCCAGGCCCTTGAGGGTTTCGGTGATGGCGTAGGGGGTGCCGGTCAGCCAGCTCCAGCCCGGCCCCTTCTGGAAAGCCTTGGCGTAATCCTGCAGGCGCTTGGCATCGTCACGCTGCGGGTCGACGCTGATCGAGACCATGCTGATCTCCTCACCTACCCGGCCACCCAGCTGTTGCTGGACCTTGCCCATGATCGACGACACCACCGGGCACACTGTGGTGCAGCTGGTATAGATAAAGCCCATGACCACCAGGTGATCACTGACCAGGTCCTGCTCCAGGCGTACCGGCATGCCGTCCTGGTTCAGCAGGGAAACGTCGGCAAAGCGCACACTGGTCTTTTCCTGGCGAGCCGCCGGTGGCGGCTCGGCGTGGCCTTTGTGATCGTGCCCGGCGTGGGCCATGGCCAGGTTGCTGGCAAGGGCCAGGCTCAGGGCCAGCAGTTGGAAAGAATGCTTGGCGTTCATCGCACACTCCTCATGTCAGTCCGGGAAGCGTTGGTCGCTGCGGCCGGCAGGACGCGCAGGCTGGTGTAATTCTCTTCGGCAAACTTGCGTCCCAACGATGGCGACTGGACATGCAGGTACCAGGCGCCGGCTTCGGGCAGTGTCAGGGCCGCCTGATAGACACCCTGCCCCACCTCCAGCAACTGCAGGTTGCGTGGCATGGACGACGGCGCCAGGAAGTAGCGCAGGCTCAGGTCAGTGAGGCCCAGCCGCGGTTGGCCGTCATCACCGACGATGCGTACCCGAGCGGTAATGGCGCTGTGCTGCGGCAGCGGTTGGTCCAGGCCGATGAACTCTGCGTGCGCGCCCTTGCGCTTGCCGGCATTGGGCGCTTCGGCGACATCGGCGCTGAAGCAGTGGATGATCTGCGGCTGGTTGAGCAGAAAAGCCACGTCAAATTTGCCGGCAGCGGGCAGTTTTACCGTTGAGCCGTACACCCCGGGTGCCACCTCGCGCAGGCTGCGGTCGATGACGATGGCGGCGCGGGCCTGATGACCACGGTTGTTGTAACCGGACATCGGCGCATTCATGCCCTCGGCGTAAAAGTAGGTGGTGTTGTCCACCGGGTTGACCACGAACACCGAGTTGTCATCACGTGACACCGACAACCCCTGGGCCAATGGCAGGTCACCCGCCTGGCGCGGCGCTGCAGGGCCGGCCTCGAAGCCCTGAACGATCGGCGAGCGCCCTTCGCCCAGGCTGGACAGGTTGATCATGGTCACTTTCGGGGACGCCAGGCCGCGCACATAGGCATAGGCCTTGGTGAAGGTCAGTTGGTAGGGTTCGGCCGCCACCGGAATCTGGTGGATCAGCTTGTCGGTACTGGCATCGATCACCAGGGCCTGGTTCTCAAGCGTGTTGAGCACCACACCGTAACGGCCATCGCTGCTGAAACGCATCGGCCCCAGGCCCTGCTCGGCCTTGACCGTGTGGCGCAGCTGGTGGCTGCGCGCATCGAACACCCGCACGCTGCCTTCCTCGCCATCGACCACGTAAACGGCCTGGGACAGCGCCGAGTAGCTGACCGACAGCGGGTGCGGGCCAACCTTGATGGTTTTGGCAAGGCGCATTTGCGGGATATCGATGACGCTGAGGGTACCGCTGTCGCGGTTGCTGACGTAGGCAAAGCGCGAGTCGGCGCTGAAGGCAATTTCGTGATGCCCGGTGCCGGTGTTGAAGCTTTTAAGAGGCGTGCGCCCCGGCACGTCGATGACCGTCACCCCACCTTTGGCCGGGTCACTGCTGTTGTTGCCGACCCACAGCCGGTGCTGGTCGGGTTGCAAGGCCACGCGCAGCGGCTGCTCGCCGGCGTCCAGGTCGGCCACGCGGGTGAAGGTTTCGGTATCGATGACCGCCACCTTGCCGCGCTCGGGGATCGACACGAATACTTGCTTGTCGTCGGCAGTGGCCACCCAGTCCATTGGCCGACCGGGCAGGTCGATGCGGGCCATGGTGCTGGTCACGCCGCCCACCGAAACGGTCGGATCGATCACCGTCAGGCTGGCGTCGTTGTTCAGCATCAACAGGAAGTAGCTGTTCAGGTCGAGCAGCGGTCGGGCGCCGATGCTGCTCTTGAGAAACAGCGCGACCCGCGCCTTGCAGCTTTGGCTGCGGTCGCCTGTCGGGGCCGACTGCGCCGGGTCGATCCACGCCCCCGGCGCCATGCCCGACAGCGGCTGGCCGCTGGTCTGGTCGCTGACCTTGAAGCGGATGTTGGCGAAGGCGCCTTCCTTCAACTCGCCCCCGGCCAGCGGCCGGGCCTCGAACTCCACGGTCACGCCGTCCCGGCTGAGCCGGTGCAGGGCCTGCGGGTCGGCAGGTTCCTGCAACAGCTCGCGCGGATCGCACCAGAGCTTTTCATACGCCACGCCCAGGCCGATCAGCGCCACTCCCAGCAATACCCCCAAGTAAGCAGGGCGAGTCTTTTTGTTCATGCTCGCGCTCCCCTTCTGTCACTGCGCCGGGGCCGTTGCCGGCGGCGCTTCGTTGGTCACCCGCAAAATCCCCCACAACCCGGACAGGTTGCCGTAGGCGGCGTAGTCGCGGAACAGGTAGTCACCCGCCACCGCGTTGGCACCGCCGGCACTGGGTAGCATGAAGCTGAAGTGCGCCGCCGGCAGTACGCTCTCCTGGGCGCCGATGTACATGGCCATCGGGTTGTAGCCGAAACGCACCGAACCAATGCCTGGCAGGCTCATCGGGTAGCCGTCCAGGTCACTTTTCTCGGCCTGGTAGTTGTGCAATGGCCACAGGTGCCCGTCCAGCTGGTAGACCATGCCGCGGCTGCCGCCACTGGGCATCACGATATGGTTGCGCACCGGTTGCCCAGGCTTGGCGTACAGCACCGGGGTCTGCGGGTCGCCACCCACCAGGGCGTTGGCGTAGGCCATATGGGCGTTGGGTACATCACCAAAACCCAGGCCATTGGCACGGCCGAACGGCGAATCGGGCGCCATGCCGAAGCGCAGCCACAAGGGTTCGGTCTTGTAGTTGACCGCCATGTTGCCGTTGTCTTGCGGGTCACCGGCAGCACCGTTGCCTTCGGTATTGATGCCTTCTACCGGACGACCATCGGCCCAGCGCATGTTCAGTGCGCGCTGCCACACGGTGACGAAGTCGCGGTAGTCCGGCTGGCCGCTGACCTTCACCGTGGCCTGGGCACGTGAAGCGGCGTCCTCGGTCCAGGTGGCGGTTTGCGGCAGAATGCTCATGGCACCCACCAGGCCTTTCTGCGGCTGTTTGATGAAGTCTGACGGGGTCAGGTTGAGGCCGCCGAACTCGATGGCAGTCGTGTTGATGTTGTCCACTGTGCGGCCTAGCTGCGACACGGGTTTGCCTTCACGCTCCAGGTGGCCGGCGTAGTACTGGTACACCTTGGTCGGGTAGGCGCCACTGGTGCCAGCACGTGGCGGTACGGTCTGCACCGGGTTCAGGCCTATGTTGGCGCCGTCGGACTTGGTGATGTCGTAAGCCAGCAACTGCGCATGCAGGCCCACGTGGCTCGACGGCCGCATCAGGTTGTTGGCAAAGGCTGTGGCACCTTCGCTGTCGAAGCGGTCACGCTTGACCACGTTGTGCATCACTGCCGTGCTCGGCAGGTCTGGCATCACCAGCGGCAGGCGGTTCTCCAGGGTGATGCTGATGCAGTCGCCGGCGTTGGCGCGCAGCACCAGAGGCTCTACCGGCACACCCGCCTTGAGCTTGCCGGTGGTGGCGTCGAGGTCAGCCTTGCGCACGTACAGGATCGCGGTCGGGTCATGCAGCGGTGCACTGTGACCACCGATGGTGAAGGGCTCCCCATCTTCGGGGTCTATACCACTCACCAGCGGGATGGCGGTTCTACGGCTATTGAACACCAAGGTGCCGCCGTTGGCCTTGAGCGCGCCACCGACATGTTGGCCGATACCCTCCACGTCATTGATGCTGACGCCATTACGGTTTTCGAGAATGTCATTGGCCAGCGCCGCAACGATCTCGTAGTTGCGCTTGACCGTGGTGCGGGTGCCGATGCCGTTGGGGTTGGCCGTGGTTTTCGGGCAGATGCCGTCAAAGTTCACGGTGTTGCGCATGGCCACCGGTTGCGGGTTGTTGGGCAGCGGGAACAGGTCGGGACGCTGCGCGGTGTAGTTGCGCATGATGCCCCAGATACCGTTCCAGTAGCCTTCCAGGGCGGCGTCCAGCGAGTACAGATAGTCGCCGTTGGTGGCGGCGGAACTGGAGATCATCGACACCGGTGCCATAAAGCCCATCTGCTCGGAGATACCAATCATCTGCGACGACTTCCAGCCCGAGTTTGAGCTATTACCGAAACCTGTGCCGTTCTGCAGCCACTTCACGCCATGCAGGGTGACGTTGTGCTCCTCCTCATGGCCACCGGCGTGCATCCGCAGGCGCACGTTGTCACCGGAGTAGGTGCGCAGCAGCGGGGTGAAAGGGTCGCCCGGCTCGGCGCCAGCCTTGTTGATGTGCGGCGGGAACAGCGTGGTGCCGCCGGTAGGACCCACGGCCGAAGTTATCGCCGAGGGTGACAGGTTCATCGCCGGGATGGCGCGGTCGGTGCGGGTTTGCATGGCATAGCTGAGGTCGCCGGCCAGGCCGTCGGCCTGCATGCCACGCTTGCCGTCCGGGCCAACCTTGTTCGGGTCGAACACGCGCAGGGCCAGCGGCTCGTTGCGATAGTTGACGACGAACATGCCAGGGTCATCCACCGAGATCGCCTGCGGACATGGCCGGCTTGGGCAGCCAGGGTTGATACCGCCACGTTCCTCGACAATGGCCTCCAGCAGGTTCGATGCCTTGCCGCGCACTGGCGGGTTGATTGCGTAGCGGAAGCTGTCGGCGGTGGCCGGGTACGACTGGGCACTGGGCACGCCGTCCGGCCCTGCGCCTACGTAAACCCCGGCTTCATAGGCATGCTGGAAGTCGCTGTATTCCAGGAAGAACTCTCGGTAGCTGTCGTTCTTGCCATCGCCATCGTGGTCGCCAGTCTGGATTACCGCCTGCCATGACGTCGGGCCTCCGTCCTGGCGGGTGGCAGGGTTGTACAGCTGCTCGCCGGTTTCGGCGTGATACCAGGTGGACCCGGCCGGTTCGGCCAGCACGGTGGCATACAGGCCCAGTTGCTGGTGGGTCGATGGGCCAAGGTGGTCGTGGGTGAAGATGGTGCCCAGGCCACGGTCGATGTTATGCACGTTCACCAGCGGGTCTGCGAACCAGCGCTGCATGGCCGTGCGTGCGCCCAGCCAGTCAGCCCGGCCGAAGCGGCCGAAGTACGGATGCTGTCTGGCTTTCGGACAGGCAGCGGTATCGTCGCGGCTATCGCCCTCGGTGCAGCCGTTGTATGCACGAATAGCCTGCACCCGCTCGACCACGCTGCCGGGCGAAAGAATGCCGTCTTCATAGTTCCAGCCATTGGCCGAGCCGTCGGCAGCGGTCAGGTCCCACTTCGGCAAGTGGATGTGCTGGCCGATCACATCGGTCGGGGTGCGCACCTGGTAGTCGTCCATCTCGTAGATGTTCGGGATCAGGTTGGTGTGCTGGTACATGGTGCAGTCGAAGGTGTTCATGCGCATCACCAGTGGCTCTGGCGGGCGCTGCTTGGTGATCACTGGCCAGGCGTCTTCCCACAAGGCGATGATGCGAGCCTGGGGGAAGTGGTAGCCGACCTTGTTGTACACCGCATCGAACTGGATGTTGGCACCTTTGTAGATACGTGGACGGTCGGCGGTAAAGGCGGAAGCGCCACGGAAGTTGACGCCGGTCAGGCTCTCGCCGCTAACGAACTCACCCGCACCGGAGGATTGAGTGAGGCGCTTGCCGCGGTCATCCATGCACGGTTCGTAGAACGGCGCGCCGGCAGTCGGCAAGGCGCCATTGGTGCGAAACGCCTTGGGCACCGGCTGGCTACCAGGGATCAGGGCATAGCTGGGGTGCTCGGCCATGGCGTGGAATTGCATGGCCGCCTGTTCGACATCGGTGCCCTCTTCTGGCAGATAGATGGCTTTGGCCTTGTGCACGACCTTGGTGAAGTCCAGCTTGGTGGTGGTGGTTTGCGCTTCGCCACCGGCGGATACACCGTCCAGTGCATGGCGGCCAAGGCCGCCGTTCCAGCCATCGACCTGGTTCGCATCCAGGTTGGCCCACAGGGCTTTGCCGCTGTCTTTCAACTGCCGGGCCAGGGCTGGGTCGAGCATGTCCAGCGGCGGGGTCGGCGGGCGGTTGCCGACGCTGCTTTCAATGCCGCCGATCCAGAACGGGTAGCCTGGGTTTTTCAGGGTGCCGTCGGCGTTGCGGTTGGCCTCGGTACGGTCGACCAGCGCCAGCGAGCCCACGGCCTTGCGTACAGCCCCCTGGCTGGCGTGGTCGTCATCGCCCTCTTCTTCGGTGTCGTCATCCTCGGTGGCGGCAACCAGCGCTTCAGAGAGCTTCGGCACGACCACGACCTTGCCGGGCATCGGCGCCATGGCCTTGCCGGGCAACGGTACGATGGCCGGAATCGGCGTGCCGGCGATGATCTCGCCGTCTGGCAGCGCACGGGCCCCCACGGCCGGCTTGCCGCTGCGCAGGGCGAACGGCGTGCTGTGGAAGCCGTTCTCGCCCTGCCCGCTCACCTCAAGGCGGGTGCCTTCTTCGAACACGTCGTGTACGCGCCACATGGCCCACATGCCTTGGGCGAAGTGCGGGTAGAAGTGGCAATGGTAGATGGCATCACCGGCCACCCGGTTGCGGTTCCCCGATCCGCCATTGGCGATTTCGTAGGTGTAGCCGACGCCAGCGCCGATACCCTGGGCATCGATATAGTCGGAATTGTCGTCATTGGGGTTGAATAGCCACTGGTGGCCATGCAAGTGGAAGATGTGCTGTTCGTGGCCGTTGTGGGTGTTGCGGAACTTGGTGAAGTCACCGATATAGCTATGGTGCACGTTGGCCGGCTCTGAGGGATAAAGGGCCATGCTGGCCTTGACCCCGACAGCGCTGGCCGGGGGGACTTCACCCGGGCGGATGTGCTCCAGGCCGACGTTGGCCGGCACATCCACCAGGGTGCCGATGTCACCGACGGTGTGAGCGCTCAGGAAGAACTCTTCGTAAGCGCACGACAGGCAGTCGTGCATCGGGCCTACCCCCAGGCGGTTGGCAACCACTTCGGCACCCATGCCACCGGAACCGTAGTTGATCATGAATGAATCGCGTGTCGGCTCCAGCACATGGCCCATCACCGGGTCAGCCCAGTAGCCGGGGAACGCCTGGGTACCGGCGACCTCGTCGGCGAACTGCGAGGCGAAATCACGGAACGCCTCCAGCCGGTTGGGCAACGCCGGGTTGCGCTTGCCGATGCTTTCCAGTGGGTAGGTCGACTTGGGGAAGCTGCCGTCAGGGTTGGGGCCCATGACGATGGCATCGGTTTCGCTGTTGATGATCTCGTTGCCATTAACCATGGCAATGATCGGTTTGCCAGCCTTGCCCTCGGTGATCCAAGGCTCTGCCTGGGGGTAGCGGGCTTCATAGTCGATCACTGGCTGGCCGGTGGCAGTGCGGCCGGTCGTGGCCAGGCGCATTTCTTCTTCGGTGAGGGTGTTGCGGTAGGTGCGGCCCAACTTGGGTACCACCACCACCTGACCGAACAGGCCATTGGCAACATTGCCTGCCGTGCCTTCGCCGCCGAACGTGGCGGCCTTGCTGGTAGCGGCAAATGCCCCTTCGCGCTCGGCATACAAGGTATAGCTGCGGGTGCTGCCGGGGCTGGCGAAGAAATTGCCGTTGCGCCCGGTATAGGCGGAGATGTCGGCGATACTGTTGACCGCCTGCATGCCGTTGACCTGGAAGCCGACCATGCGCTCGGCGACCTGTTCGTCGGCTACAACGCCTTCACCGCCTTGGTTTTCAACCTCCGGCCCCTCCTCCTCACCCTCGGGCTCTTCGGCCTCGATGCCGTGCTTGTTGGGGTTGGCCTGGTAAGCCAGCAGGTTGGTCAGGTTGACGGTGAGGCAGTCACCGGCTGCTACCCGCAGCACAATCGGCCGCGGGCGCTTGTCGGGGCGCAGGGTGACCTTGCCCGGCACTGCGGCGCCACCCTTGCTGAGGGGGACCTGTTTGTCGTCCACCACATCTTCGCGCAGGGCGAACATCATGCCGTTGGCGTTTTGTGCGCCAAGGCGGTTGAACATCAGTGGCTGGTCCAGTGCCACCACGTTGGCGACCAAGGTGCGCTGGCACTGCACGGCCGCCTCGCTGGTCGCTTCCCAGCCTAACAGGGCCAGAACGAGTGATGACAGAAGGGGGCCTTTGCGTGGCGTCGACATGCTACACCTCCGGGGCACGGGAACTCTGTGGAGGGGTGGAGCAAGGTGTATGCCAGAAGGATATTTTTATTATTTATCAGTGGTTTGCACGATCAATCGAAACAAATTGGGGAGGATCCCCCGGCGGTTTTCCCCGATTTGGGGGCAACGGATTGCATGACTTGAAGGCGATGCAATCACTGTGGGAGCGGCCGTGGCCACGAACACCGGCGAAGCCGGTGCCATGCACCGCGTCGCCTGCTTCGCGGGCACGCCCGCTCCCACAGAAAGGAGGGTACGACGTCAGCCGACCAGACCACGTACGCAGAAATACAGAATCGACGGCCCCATCAGGCACCCCAACCCGGTATGGAAGGTGGCGGTCAATGCGCCATACGGCACCAGCCGCCGGTCCGTCGCCGCCAGCCCGGCCGTCACCCCCGACACGGTTCCGGCCAACCCGCCGAACACCATCGCCGAGCGCGGGTTGTCGAGCGCCAGCAGGCGCGCCGACACCGGGGTGAACACCATCACCAGGATCGCCTTGATCAGCCCGGTGGCAATCGACAAAGCCATCACGTCCGAGCTGGCACCCAGCGCCGCCCCGGTCACCGGGCCGACGATATAGGTCACGGCACCGGCGCCGATGGTGGTCATGCTCACCGCATCGCGGTAGCCGAAGGCGTAGGCGACTGCCGCGCCAACAATGAATGGCAGCACCGTGCCCAGCAGCAGCGCCACCAAGCCAATCATCCCGGCTTTGCGCGCTTCGGTGGCCTGCACCTCGAAGGCCGTCGCAACAATGGCGAAGTCACGCAGCATGGCCCCGCCCATCAGGCCGATGCCGGAGAACAGCGCCATGTCGGCCAGGCCTTTTTGCCCGCCCGTCACGGTGCCACCGACCCAGGCCAGCACCAGGCCGATGACGATGGCGATAGCCGAGCCGTGCACCCGGCCGAAGGTGAGGTATTTCGACAGCACAACCGACAACCACATGATTGCGCCCACCGCAGCAAAGGCGGTGACCAGGCCGTTGTGCTCCAAGGCATTTTCAATAATCGGCCACATGTTCAACGACCTCCTGCAGGGGTAACCTGCGCGCGGGTTTCAGGGGCGGGTTCAAGCGCGGGCAAAGGCTCGCCGCGGTGGCTGCGGCTGATCAAGGCGATGGTCGCGCCGCACACCAGCACCGCGCCCACTGCCGCCAGCAACGCCACCGGCCCGCCGTGCAGGGCGGTGACCACGTTCTGCTGGGCCGCCATGGCCACCACTACCGGGATGTACATGGCACCCCAGAAGCCGACACCGAACTCGCATTCCTTGCTCATGCCGCCCTTGCGGTGCATGTACAGCCGTGCGCAGATCAGCAGGATCATGGCGATGCCAACCCCGCCCACATTGGATTTGACGCCCAGCAGCACGCCCAGGAAGTCGCCGACGATAACGCCAGCAAGCGTGCAGACCGCCAGCAGAGCCACACCATAGATGATCATTGTTGTTGTCCTCAGGTTGTGTCGAAGTTGCTTGTTGTTGTTCTTCGTAAACACACACTTATGCGGCGTTCGCGGTCTTTGTGGGAGCGGCCTTGTGTCGCGACAGGGGTGCGCAGCGCCCCCAAGGATCTTCGCTTCACTTCAGAATTGCCGGGGCCGCTCTGCGGCCCAATCGCGACGCAAGGCCGCTCCCACAGGGATTGCGTTAGCCAGCCATCATCGCCGGTCAGCCACCTCCTGGCGCAGCAGCGCATCCAGGGTGTCCCAACGGGTGCCTTCCACGGCCACTACCCTGCCCTGTTCGAACACGGCCCGGGCCAGCCCGCTGAGCACGCTGCCGGGCGGTATTTCCAGGTGCAGTCGCACGCCACGCTCAAAGGCGTTGCGCAACGTGGCACGCCAGTCGACCACCCTTGCCATGTTGCCCGCCAGGTCGTCGCGCAGGCGCTGCGGGTCGAACACCGGGCGCGCGCTGCTGCCGCTGAGGTAGGTGATGCGTGGGCGGTGCAACTCGACCGAGGCGAAGGCACTGGCCAGTTCCGCTGCCGGGCCATCAAGCAGCGGGCAATGCGAAGGCACGCTGACCGCAAGGCGCCGGGCGACGCCTTGGCCAAGACGACGCGCACGGGCTGCGACCGCAGCCATCGCCGAATCGCTACCGGCGATGACAATCTGGTTTTCACTGTTGAGGTTTGCGACATGCACCTCACCGCCGGCATCCACCAGCAAACGCTCGACAGTGGCCAAGTCCATGCCATTGAGTGCCGTCATGCCGTAGCCTTGCGGATAGGCACACTGCATCAACCGGCCACGCAGGGCGACCAGGCGCACGGCATCGGCAAAACCCAGGGCGCCCGCCGTGACAGCTGCGGGATAAGCGCCAATCGACAAGCCCGCCACATAATCCGGCGCAGGGCTGCGCTGCATCAGCCAACGTGCCCAGGCCACGCCACTCAGCAGCAGGCACAGCTGAACCGCCCGGGTAGACTGCAGCGCTTGCGGGCTGTCCAGCGCCTGCGCAGCTTCGCCCAGGGTATCGCTGGCCTCCTCCAGCAGCTGCCCGGCGCCCTCTGGCAGATGCTGCAGCATCCCCACCTGCTGAGCCCCCTGGCCAGGGAAGGCGAACAGGCTGCTCATGCGGCACGCTCCATCACTGCCCAAGGCTCGCTGACCAAGCGCGGGCCATGCGGCGACTTGAGCAGCACGCGGCGGGCAAAACCGGCCCATTCGCGCAAGGCAATGGCGCCTGCCGGGGTTTCCAGTTGCACATCGATACGGCACGGCGCGCAGTCGAGGATATCCTGCAGCTCCCGCGCCTGAGCGCGGGCCAGTGGTTGCGGGGTACGCAGCAGCAGGTCCAGGTCACTGTCGGCGTGTACCACTTCAACGCCGGTCGCAATCTGATACCCCACCCCGCCCGTCGGCCCCCATTCCAGCCCGCTGGCCTGCAATACCGGGGCGACCGAGGCCAGTGCCTGTAGCGCAGGCCATGGGCTTTGTACGTTCACACGCAGCACTTCGGGGCCTTGCCGACGCTGGATATCGGCCAGGCGCATCAACACACCCAACCGCTGTGCCCGGCCCACACCACGCACCCCAACCGCCACCCAGCCATCCTCACAGGTGGCGCGGCGCACCACCACCGGCCGGCCGCTTGCCAGCACGTCCTGCGCCCACTGCGGCGCATCGGCGGGCAAGCCCGACACGGGCATCCCCCACAGCAGGTCGTGCGGCCTTGGCGCGCTCATCTCAAGCGCCCTGCCACTGGCGGCGCAGCTGTTCGCGTACCAGGCGCGAAGCGCTGCGGTTTTCCCCCGCCAGCCGTGACGACAGGTCGGTCGAGCTGCCAATATCGTGCACCGCTTCTGCCAGGCAGGCACGCACCTGGGCAATGTCGGCGCGGCTCGGTGCCTCGGCGTTGTCCACTGTCAGGCGGCGCCACAGCAGGCCCAGCGAGGCGTAGCTGGCCAGGTCGTAGGCCATGGGGGGCACTTCGGCGGCCAGAGCCTCAAGTTGCTCGACGCTTCGCAGGGTAATCCGCGCCGCAGCCGCCTTGCCCATGGCATGCACCATGACCCCGGCATCGTCCAGGGCGATCAGGCGCTGGGCCTGGTAACCGTGGGCAAGAAAGGCACCGGACATGGCCTTGCCGACCAGCAGACCGATTACCGGGTGCCCGGCCAACCGCGCCTGGGCGTAGGCCTGCACGGCACCGGCCAGTGCCTGGTGAATGCCCAACGCCTCCTCGCGGCGGCCGTAGGCCTGGCTGGGCACGTCGACCACCGCGACAATGGCCCGCTTCTGGCCATCGCGGTCAGCTTCCACCGCCTCGCTCACCGCCTTGGCCAGGCCCCAACCTTCCAGCAGGCCGACCTCGCCCGAGCGGGCACGGGGGAATAGGTTGTCGGCATCGGGTACCACGGCGATGAAGCGCGCCAGGCGGTTGTCCAGTTCGCCGTCGATCACCCGCAGCGACGCAGGGTAGCCCGGCAAGGCTTGCCCGCCGGCCAGGCCCGGCAGCCAGTTCAAGGCACGGTTCATTAGGCTTCTCCTTGATAAAGGGCGCGCACGGCGGCGGCATCCAGTTGTGGGCAGTTTTCGCCCAGCCGGGCCAGCCGGTCGAGGAACCAGGCGTGCTGGCTGACGCGGTCTTTGGAGGGTGCGTCGAGCAGTTGCAACAAGCGATCGCGCAGTGCATCGATATCATCGGCCACATAGCCGTCCACCAACCCGCTGGCGTAGCGTTGCTCGCCACCCGTCAGGCTCCAGATGAAGGGGCGGTCCTTGGCATCGTATTCGCCGATGCCGGCTTCCTGCTCGATCACCTGCGGGCCGTTGAGGCCCAGACGCGCTTCGCGGGTCACCAGCAGGTGGCTGCACAGGCCTGCGGCGATGGACATGCCGCCAAAGCAACCTACCGAACCTGCGATCAGGCCGATCACCGGCTGCAAGGCCCGCAGCTCGACAATCGCCGCCTGGATCTCGGCAATCGCCGCCAGGCCCAGGTTGGCCTCTTGCAGGCGAACGCCACCGGTTTCCAGCAGCAACACAGCGCAGGTGGGAGTACCGTTGCGAGTGTCTTCGATGGCCAGCTCCAAGGCGCCGGCGATTTTTGCACCACCCACCTCGCCCATGCTGCCCCCCTGGAAGCCACCTTCAATGGCAGCGACTACGGCATGGCGCCCGTTCAGCCGGCCTTTGGCGATAACCACGCCATCATCGGCCTGAGGCACGATGCCCTGTCGCGGCAGCCACGGCGACATCAGCCGATCGAACGGGCCCAGCAGTTCACGGAAGCTGCCCGGGTCGAGCACGGCGCGGGCGCGCTGTCGGGCGCCCAGTTCGACAAAGCTGCGGCTGCGCAGCAAACGTTCGGTGTCAGTCATGGGCAATCTCCTCGAAGCCTTGCTCAAGGCGCAAGCGCACCACGCCTGGCGTGGCGCCGAAATCGTGGATGTCGATGTTCACGGCCGGCCAGGCACGGCCCTCGAACAGGCGCTGGAACAGTTGCGCCCAGCGGGCACCGCTGCCATTGACCGAGGTCATTACCTGGATGTGCAGGCTGCCGGCAGTGCCGGGCTCGATCAGCACCTCGAGGTCGCCGGAGCTGACGCAGCCCACCAGCGTGCGGCCACGGCCAGGTTCGGCGGCGGGGAATTGAAAATTCAGGGTTTCCATTTCACAGGCTCCCGGCTTTGTCGAGGAACAGGCAGGCGGCCAGCAAATCGGCGGCGCCGCCCGGTGAGGCGTTCAGGTGCAGCAGTTGCTGGTCCAGCCCGCGCAGGTGCCGGCGCCCGGCCAAGGTGGCGCAGCCGCCCTCGGCAAGTACGGCGCGGGCACCTTGCTGGACGGCAGCCAGCCCGGCCGGGCCGCTGCGCCAGAGCACGCAGGTGTCGCTGAGCACGGCCATGATTGCCAGTAACGCATCAAGCCGGGCATGCGCCTCGCTGGCCCCGGCAGCGCGGCTACGTTGCAGTTGTGGCAGGCCGTACCCGACCACGGCGGGGAATCCTTGCTGTGCCTGTTCGCGGGCACCGCCGGTGCCGTAGCGGTGGCGTACCTGCGAGCCGTGGCTGTCCTGGTGCGGCATGGCCGGGTCGTCGAACAGCGCGATGCGCCCGGCACGGGCGGCCAGCGTGCAGGCGTCTGCCTGGGTATCGAGGGCCGTGGACGCCACCAGCAGGCCCAGTGCCCAGATGGCGCCGCGGTGGGTGTTTACCCCGTGGGTGGCGGCAAGCATCGCGGCCTCGCCTTCGCGGCCGAGCTGGCCCAGTGCGGCGCGCAGAGGTTGACCAACCTGGCCGATGGACTGGGCGGCTTCGGCCATGTTGCGCAGGCATGGCCACAAGGCCAGGGCCGAAGCGTGCATCAAGGTCAGGGTCATGTCTTTGTGGGCGCCGTTGCTGCGGCGGTCGACCAGCCCGGGTTTGGGGGACAGGTCGGCTTCGTCGATCAGGGCTTCAACGGCCAGGTCGGCGAGGTGGTCGGCCAGGGGAATTTCGGTTGCCTGGGCTGGCCTCTTCGCGGGCTTGCCCGCTCCCACAGCGACTGCACAAGGCTCAAGGACGGCGCCAAGCCTGTGGGAGCGAGCATGCTCGCGAAGCTGCACATACGGTTGCAAGTCGAGTGCTTTCATCACCAGCTCCTGAACCGTGCAGGCGGGTTGTAGAGGCCGCCGGACCACTCGACCAGCTCGGCAATGCTGCGTGCGGCCAGCAGCTCGCGGCTGGCGTCGGTGCGGCGAATGCCCAAGTCTTCGGGCAAGGCGATCAGGCCTTGCTGGCGCATGCGCAGGGTGTCTTTCGGATCGTGGCGCAGGCCGATGGCGGTAACCCCTGCCACCGCGGCGATCATCTGCTGGCGTTCTTCCAGGCTGCGGGCCTTGTACAGGTAGGCAATGCCCTCCTCGGTCAGCAGGTGGGTGACGTCATCGCCGTAGATCATCACCGGCGCCAACGGCATGCCGGCCTTCTTGGCGACTTCCACGGCATCGAGGGTTTCCACGAAGGTGGGCTTGCCGCCTTCCTGGTAGGTTTCGACCATTTGCACCACCAGCTTGCGGCCGCGCTCCAGCAGGGTTTCCGGCACGGTCATGTCGAGCCAGGCCGGGGTCGCGTGGCGCCGGCCACGCGGGTCGTGGCCCATATTCGGCGCACCGCCAAAACCGGCCAGGCGGCCGCGGGTCACGGTCGAGGAATGGCCATCGCCATCCACTTGCAAAGTGGCGCCGATGAACAGGTCGACAGCGTATTGCCCCGCCAGCTGGCACATCATGCGGTTGGAACGCAGCGAACCATCGCGGCCGGTGAAGAACACGTCCGGGCGCTGGGCGATGTAATCCTCCATGCCCAGCTCGGTGCCGAAGCAGTGCACGCTTTGCACCCAGCCGGTCTCGATGGCCGGGATCAGGGTCGGGTGAGGGTTGAGCGTCCAGTTGCGGCAGATCTTGCCCTTCAGGCCCAGAGACTCGCCGTAGGTGGGCAAGATCAGCTCGATGGCGGCGGTATTGAAGCCGATGCCGTGGTTCAGCGACTGCACCTGGTGTTTTTCGTAGATGCCGCGTATGGCCATCATCGCCATGAGCACATGCACCGGCTTGATGTGGCGCGGGTCTCGGGTAAACAGCGGCTCGATGTAGAAAGGCTGGTCGGCCACCACCACAAAGTCGACCCAGGACGCCGGTATGTCGACCCGTGGCAAGTCATCGACGCGGTCCACCAGCTGGTTGACCTGGGCGATGACGATGCCGTCGCTGAAGGCAGCAGGCTCTACCAATGCGGGGGTATCTTCGGTGCTGGGGCCGGTGTACAGGTTGCCGTCACGGTCGGCCATGAAACCGGCCACCAGGGTGACATTGGGGATCAGGTCGACCAGCAGCCGCGAGTACAGTTCGATATAGGTGTGGATGGCACCGACTTCGAGCAGGCCTTCTTCCAGCAACTGGCCGATGCGCAGGCTCTGCGGGCCGGCGAAGGAAAAGTCGAGCTTGCGGGCAATGCCGCGTTCGAACAGGTCAAGGTGCTCGGCGCGGCTGACGCTGGGCATGATCATGTGCAGGTCGTGCAGGCGCCCGGGGTCGACTTTGGCCAGCGAGCGCGACAGGAAGTCGGCCTGCTTTTGGTTGTTGCCTTCCAGCACCACCCGGTCGCCGGGGGCCAGCAACAGTTCGAGGGCTTCGACGATACGTTCGGTGGGCAGCACCACGCCGTCGGCAAGGTGGCGGACCCGATCGAGGCGGCGCTGCTTTTCGGCGCGCCGCCGCGACCATTGCGGCGGTGGATTCTGAGTTATTGTCATGGTGACTCCACAGGTTCGCTGTCGTGGACATCACCTTAGGGCTGTGCTGCCCGGCGGATCAATCAAGCTGCCGGTGTGTTCATTACGATAAGGTTAATGAATTGCCCTGCTAGAGGACTCACCCACGGCAAAAATGCACGATACCCCTGCATAATTGTCGATTGTGCAGGGCAAATTCGCATGACAGGATCCTGCGATCCTCCAGCGAACTCCAGACTTCACTTGGAAAATCAATAACAATGCAGGGAGAACGCAATGACTGCGCACGCTCAAACCTTGGCAACCGAGCCTGTACTGGCCGAAGTCCGCAACCAGGTTGGCCACCTGACCCTGAACCGCCCCGCCGGCTTGAATGCCCTCACCCTGAACATGGTTCGTAGCCTGCGCCAGCACCTGGATCAGTGGGCCGAAGACCCGCACGTGCGCGCCGTGGTGCTGCGCGGCGAGGGGCCCAAAGGCTTCTGTGCCGGTGGTGACATCCGCTCGCTGCACGACAGTTTCAAAGCGGGCGACACGCTGCATGAAACCTTCTTTGTCGAGGAATACGCCCTCGACCTGCTCATCCACCGCTACCGCAAGCCCGTGTTGGTACTGATGGACGGCTTCACCCTCGGCGGCGGCATGGGCCTGGCCCAGGGCTGCGACCTGCGCGTGGTCACCGAGCGCAGCCGGCTGGGCATGCCCGAAGTGGGCATCGGCTACTTCCCCGATGTCGGCGGCAGCTACTTCCTGTCGCGCATCCCCGGCGAGCTGGGGATTTACCTGGGCGTCAGCGGCACCCAGATCCAGGCGGCCGACGCCCTTTACTGTGGCCTGGCCGACTGGTACCTGGCCAGTGACCAGCTTGCCGCCCTCGACCAGGGCCTGGAGCAACTGAGCTTTGGCGACAACCCGCTCAAGGACCTGCAGAACCTGCTGGCCAGGCTCGGCACCCAGGTTTTGAGTGATGCCCCCCTGGAAAAACTGCGTCCAGTCATCGATCACTTCTTCTCCCTGCCCACCCTGCAAGCCATCGTCGAGCAACTGCGTGCGGTCAGCATCGGCGACAGCCATGCCTGGGCCGTGGCCGCCGCCGACCAGCTGGAAAGCCGCTCACCGCTGGCCATGGCGGTTACTCTGGAGATGTTGCGCCGCGGTCGCCAGCTAGGGCTGGAAGACTGCTTTGCCATGGAGCTGCACCTGGACCGCCAGTGGTTCCAGCATGGCGACATCATCGAAGGCGTGCGCGCCCTGATCATCGACAAGGACAAACAGCCTCGCTGGAACCCGCCGACCCTGGCCGCGCTGCAGCAGCAGCGGGTGGACCAATTCTTCGAAGGCCTGTGAGCCCGGGAGTACACAGATGCAAGACCTTGAACTGAGCGAAGAACAGATCATGATCCGCGACATGGCCCGGGATTTTGCCCGCGGCGAGATCGCCCCACACGCCCAGGCCTGGGAAAAGGCCGGCTGGATCGATGACGGCGTGGTGCGCAAGATGGGCGACCTGGGCCTGCTGGGCATGGTGGTACCAGAGGACTTCGGCGGCAGCTACACCGACTACGTCGCCTACGCCCTGGCCGTGGAAGAAATCGCCGCAGGCTGCGGCGCCACCGGGGCGATGATGAGCATTCACAACTCGGTAGGCTGCGGCCCTCTGCTGGCCTACGGTACTGCCGAGCAACAACAGCAATGGCTGCCACGCCTGGCCAGCGGCGAGGTGATTGGCTGCTTCTGCCTGACAGAGCCCCAGGCCGGCTCCGAGGCGCACAACCTGCGCACCCGCGCCGAACGGGTCGATGGCGAGTGGGTAATCAATGGTGCCAAACAATTCGTCAGCAATGCACGCCGCGCCGGCTTGGCCATCGTCTTCGCGGTGACCGACCCGGAGCTGGGCAAGAAGGGCCTCTCGGCGTTCCTGGTGCCCACCGACAACCCGGGCTTCAAGGTCGACCGCAGCGAGCACAAGATGGGCATCCGCGCCTCCGACACCTGCGCGGTCACCTTCGACAATTGCCGCATCCCCGCAGCCAACATCCTTGGCGAGCGTGGCAAGGGCCTGGCCATCGCCCTGTCCAACCTTGAAGGCGGCCGTATCGGCATCGCCGCCCAGGCGTTAGGCATTGCCCGTGCAGCCTTCGAGGCGGCGCTGGTCTACTCGCGCGACCGGGTGCAATTTGGCAAACCGATCAACGAACACCAAAGCATCGCCAACCTGCTGGCCGACATGCAGGTACAGGTAAACGCCGCACGTTTGCTGATCCTGCATGCCGCCCGCCTGCGCAGCGCCGGCAAACCGTGCCTGTCGGAGGCATCACAGGCCAAGCTGTTCGCTTCGGAAATGGCCGAGCGGGTGTGTTCGATGGCGATCCAGGTGCATGGCGGGTATGGCTACCTGGAAGATTACCCGGTGGAACGCTATTACCGCGATGCGCGGATTACCCAGATCTATGAGGGGTCGAGCGAGATCCAGCGCATGCTGATTGCACGCGAGCTGAAGCACTACCCCCTGTAGTACGGCGGTCCCCATCTGTGGGAGCGGCCTTGCGCCCAATCGCGGCACAAGGCCGCTCTCACAAGAAAGCGGATCTGCGTTTCAACGCCAGTACCGCGAATCATCCACCACCTGCGCATGCCCCTTGAACAACGCTGGCAACTGCTCCTTGAGGTAATCGATCCAGGTCCGCACCTTGGCATCCAGATAATGCCGTGACGGGTACATCGCATACAGCGCGCTCTCGCGCAGGCGGTACGGCGCCAGCAGCCTGCACAACCGCCCTTGCTCGATCGCCTGGCTGGCCGTATAGAACGGTAGCAGGCCAATGCCCATGCCCAATTCACTGGCCACCAGCATGGCATCGGCAACGTTGGTGGAGAAGTTGTCACTCGGTGTGATCACACACTGGTCCACACCCTGGGGGAATACCCAGTCACCTTCATACATGGGATACGCCATGCGCAGGCAGCGGTGCCCATGCAGGTCCTCGGGGCGCTCAGGCACCCCATGCCGCTCCAGATAGCTGGGTGCTGCGCAGGGGATACTGAAAATATTGCCGAGCGGGACGGCAATCAGCTGTGAGTCCGGCAGCGCGCCGTCCACGGTGATGACCACGTCATGCCCTTCGGCCAGCGGGTCAGGGTTGCGCTGCGACAGCGTCAGCTCGATCACCACCTCCGGGCACAGTGCGTTGTAGCCGGCCACCAGCGGCATCAGCAGCAGCCCCAGGCCGTGCGGGCAATGCAAACGCAAATGGCCGCGAGGCGTGAGGTGCGCACCGCGGGCCTCACCCACCGCCTCTTCGGTCAGCAGCATGATTTGCCGCGCGCGCTCCAGAAACCGCTCGCCCGCCTCGCTCATGCGCAGCCGCCGGGTGGTGCGGTGCAACAGGCGGGTCTGCAGCTGGTTTTCCAGCTCGGCGACGATACGCGAAACCTGCGCTGCTGAAATATCCAACGCATTGGCGGCTGCAGCGAAGCTGCCACATTCCACCACCCTGGCGAAGGTACGCATGGCATGCAGCATGTCCATGAAAGTGTGCTCCTTGTTCAGTCTTATTCTTGCGTTACAGGCAGGAATCTATCACGGAACAGCCCATTTATTGTGAATGACCAATGAATACATCATTAGTCATACATTCAAGAAAAGGAACCTGTCATGAAACGTTCGATCGCTGTCCTTGCTGTTGCTGCTGCCTTCGCCTCGTTTGGTGCCCTTGCTGATGCAGGCAGTACAAAGGCAGCCAGCAGCACGTATGAGTACGGCATGCCGCTGGACGTGGCCAAGGTCATCTCCATCACCCCCGCCAGCAACGCCGCCGACTGCCAGGTCGGCACTGCGCACATGGTGTATGTCGACCACCAGGGCCAGAAGCGCGAAATCGACTACCGCGAAATGGGCAACTGCTCGCAGCAGTGAGTCAGGCCAGGACCTGGGTGATCCAGCCCACCTGCTGATTGAAGTCGTCGATTTTCGCCTGAGGCACCGCATCGCGAGCCCGCTGGAAATTGGCCAGGGTCTGCTGCTTTTGCCGCAGCATGCGCCGCCACTTGACCAGAAACGCCTCGCTTTTCTCCTGCATCAACACTGGGCCGAAGTACAGCTGCTCAGGGCTATATTCCACCCTGCCCGGCTCGGCGACGATGATCTCGTAATCGAAGCGGTTTTCCCGCAGCAGCTCTTCGTTGACGATGTGGTAACCGTTATCCGCCAGCCACTGGCGCAGCTCACGCTCACCGCCATTGGGCTGCAGTACCAGGCGCGTGATGCCACCAAGGCGCTGCTTGCCGGCCTCGAGGATCTCGCACATGGTGTCGCCGCCCATGCCGCAGATGCTGACCACCGAGATGCGGTCTTGCGGCTCGACCGCTGCCAGCCCATCCGCCAGGCGCACGGTGACCCGGTCTTGCAGGCCGTTTCTGCGCACGTTGCGTTGGGCCGAGGCGAACGGCGTCTGCGCCACCTCACCCGCTACAGCGGCCTCGAGTACGCCGCGCAGCATCAATGCCACCGGCAGGTAACCGTGGTCCGAGCCGATATCGGCCAGGCGCGCGCCCTGCGGCACATGTGCGGCCACGCGCTCCAGGCGCCTGGACAAAGTCTGTTCGTTCAAAGTGTGCCCCTGGCTTTGCAATGGGCGCGATTCTGACGGCGAACGTCGCGCATTTCAAACACCGGGGTGCCCTCGACCGGGTGCGCCTGCTCGCGTAGGCTTGCCGTTTTCCTTCCGTAGCAAGGCAAAACACACCATGGCACATGCAGACATCATCTACACCCCGGACCCGGACGCCGAGTCGATTTCGTCCGACGTCGCCGAATTCAACGGCGTACTGGTCACCACCCAGATCCCGACCCACGCCGACGGCAGCCTGGAGCTGGGCGGCATCGTCGAGCAAAGCGAATGCACCCTGCAGGCGTTGAAAGTGGCGCTGGAAAAGGCTGGCAGCGGCATGGACCGCGTGCTGCACCTGACCATCTACCTGACCGACATGGCCGACCGTGCCGCGTTCAACGAGGTGTACCAGCGCTTCTTCAGCAAGCCATGGCCGGTACGTGCGGCCGTGGGTGTGGCGTCGCTGGCATTTGACGGCATGCGCGTAGAAGTCACGGCGATGGCTGCCAAGCGCTGAGCTACCTGCAAGGGCCCTATCGCCGGCAAGCCAGCGCCCACCTCGACCGCATCGGCCTCAAGCCCTATGCAACTCCTGTGGGCGCTGGCTTGCCGGCGTTGGGGCCGGTAACAGCAATACACCTCCCGGCACCCCGATGATGCCGCCAGCCCGTTTCACCGCTACAATGCCCGCCTAAACCGTGGCAGCCCGAAAATATAACGATATGTCCCTTCCAAAGAATCACCTGGAACTGCTCAGCCCTGCCCGTGATGTGGCCATCGCCCGTGAAGCGATCCTGCACGGCGCTGACGCCATCTACATCGGCGGCCCAAGCTTTGGCGCGCGCCATAACGCCTGCAACGAGGTCAGCGAGATCGCCGAACTGGTCGAGTTCGCCCGTCGCTACCATGCGCGCGTGTTCACCACCATCAACACCATCCTCCACGACAACGAGCTGGAACCTGCGCGCAAGCTGATCCATCAGCTGTACGACGCCGGCGTCGACGCGCTGATCGTGCAGGACTTGGGTGTAATGGAGCTGGACATCCCGCCGATTGAGCTTCACGCCAGTACCCAGACCGACATCCGTACCCTGGAACGGGCCAAGTTCCTCGACCAGGCCGGTTTCTCCCAGCTGGTACTGGCCCGTGAGCTGAACCTGCAGCAAATCCGCGCCATCGCCGCCGAAACCGACGCTGCCATCGAGTTCTTCATCCACGGTGCGCTGTGCGTGGCATTCTCCGGCCAGTGCAACATCTCCCACGCGCAGACTGGCCGAAGCGCCAACCGTGGCGACTGTTCGCAAGCCTGCCGCCTCCCCTACACCCTGAAGGATGACCAGGGTCGCGTGGTTGCGTTCGAGAAGCACCTGCTGTCGATGAAGGACAACAACCAGACGGCCAACCTGGCCGACCTGGTCGATGCCGGCGTGCGCTCGTTCAAGATCGAGGGCCGCTACAAGGACATGGGCTATGTGAAGAACATCACCGCCCACTACCGCAAAGAGCTCGACGCCATTCTCGAAGGCCGCCCGGAATATGCCCGTGCGTCCAGCGGCCGGACCGAGCACTTCTTCGTGCCCGACCCGGACAAGACCTTCCACCGCGGCAGCACCGACTATTTCGTGACCGACCGCAAAGTCGATATCGGCGCCTTCGACTCGCCCACCTTCACCGGCCTGCCGGTGGGTGTGGTGGAAAAGGTCGGCAAGCGTGACATGCAAGTGGTCACCGAGGTGCCACTGACCAACGGCGACGGCCTGAACGTGCTGGTCAAACGTGAAGTGGTGGGTTTCCGCGCCAACATCGCTGAACCACGTGGCGAATTCGAGGAAGACGGCCAAAAGCGCTACCGCTACCGCGTTGAGCCAAACGAAATGCCCGAAGGCCTGCACAAGCTGCGGCCCAACCACCCGCTGTCGCGCAACCTTGACCACAACTGGCAGCAGGCCCTGCAACGCACCTCTTCCGAGCGCCGGGTTAGCGTGCAATGGCATGCTGTGCTGCGCGAGCAGCGCTTGATGCTCACCCTCAGCAGCGAGGAAGGCGTCAGCGTGCAGGTGGCCCTGGACGGGCCGTTCGGCACGGCCAACAAGCCGCAGCAGGCACTGGACCAGTTGCACGACCTGCTCGGCCAGCTGGGGACCACGATGTACCACGCCAGCAGCATCGAGCTGGACGCGCCGCAGGCCTACTTCATCCCCAACTCGCAGCTCAAGGCCCTGCGCCGTGAAGCCATCGAGGCGCTGACCGAAGCGCGTATCAAGGCGCACCCGCGTGGCGGGCGCAAGGCCGAGACCTCGCCGCCACCGGTGTACCCCGAGTCGCACCTGTCGTTCCTGGCCAACGTGTACAACCAGAAGGCGCGCGACTTCTACCACCGCCACGGCGTGCAGCTGATCGACGCTGCCTACGAGGCCCACGAAGAACACGGTGAAGTGCCGGTGATGATCACCAAGCACTGCCTGCGCTTCTCCTTCAACCTGTGCCCCAAGCAGGCCAAGGGCGTGACCGGTGTGCGCACCAAGGTAGCGCCGATGCAGCTGATTCAGGGTGACGAAGTGCTGACCCTGAAGTTCGACTGCAAACCGTGCGAAATGCATGTGGTCGGCAAGATGAAAAGCCACATCATCGACCTGCCAACCCCGGGCAGTGCGGTGGCTCAGGTAGTGGGGCACATCAGCCCGGAAGACCTGCTGAAGACCATCGTGCGCGCGCCACACTGATTTTCAGGCAGTGGTCAGTGTGGGAGCGGGCTTGTCCCGCGAAGCCAGCGACGCGGTTCATGGCACCGGCGTTGCCGGTGTTCGCGGGGCAAGTCCGCTCCCACAGCGGTGTGTCGCAGACCATTGTTTCGTGGCTCATTCAGCGTATCTGATGCTTGTGCAGCAGGCGGTAAAAGGTCGGCCGGGAGATCCCCAGCACCTTGGCCGCTACGCTCATGTTATCGCTGTGCCGGTTAAGCACATCGCACAAGGCCTGGCGCTCGGCGCGCTGCTTGTATTCCTCTAGCGTGCCCAGCGGCTGCTGCCCTTGGTCCAACGTCTGCAGGCCCAGGTCCTGCGCCTCGATCTGCCGGCCTTCGGCCAGGACCAGGCCGCGTCGCACCCGGTTGGCCAACTCGCGTACATTGCCCGGCCAGTCATGCCGGCCCATGGCCGCCAGGGCATGGTCGCTGAATGAACGCGGCCGGCGCCCGGTTTCCAGGCTGTAGAAATGGGCAAAATGGCTGGCTAGCATCGACAAGTCACCATGCCGGTCACGCAGCGGCGCCGTCACCACCTGCAGCACGTTCAAGCGGTAATACAGGTCTTCGCGAAAACGCCCCTGCTCGATGGCTCTTTCAAGGTCTACGTGGGTGGCGGCCAAGACCCGTGCATCCACCGGAATCGGCTGGCTGCCGCCCACCCGCTCGATGTGCTTTTCTTGCAGAAAACGCAGCAGATTGGCCTGCAACTCCAGCGGCAAGTCACCAATCTCATCCAGGAACAACGTGCCACCGTGGGCCGCTTCAATGCGCCCGGTCTTGCGCTGATGGGCCCCCGTGAAAGCGCCCTTCTCATGACCGAACAATTCTGACTGGATGAGGTGCTCGGGGATTGCCCCGCAGTTGATGGCGACGAACGGTTGGTCGCTGCGCTGCGACTGCCGATGCAGGGTGCGCGCCACCAGTTCCTTGCCCGTGCCGCTTTCACCACGGATAAGCACGGGCGACTCGGTGGGCGCCAGCTTGCCCAACAGCTTGCGCAACTCGCGGATCGGCCGGCTTTCGCCGAGCAGTTCGTGGGTCGCCTCGTCCACCCTGGCAGCCCCTTTGCCACGTAGCCGCGCCATGCCGAATGCCCTGCCCAGGGTGACCTGAACCCGGGACTCATCGAATGGCAAGGTATGAAAGTCGAAAAACCATTCGCAAACAAAATCGCCGACGGCCGGCATGCGTAATTGTTCGGCACTGAGCACCGCGATCCACTCGGTGTTACTGCGCTTGATCATGTCCTTGACCGCGTCCGGGTGCCGCAGGTGCGAAGCCTGCAATCGCAATAACCCTACATCACAAGGATGATCCAGCGCGGCAGCGAGCATGCAACTGTCCACATCCCAGCCTGCGTTACGCAGCCCAGGCAACAGCTGGTGGCAGTCGTCGCACGGGTCGACGATGAGCAAACGACGTTGAGCGGCAAGCTGTTGCATAACCGATCCTTGGCGCCAGTTTTTGGTTTTATGAAGTAAAACAGCAAGTTGTGGCGCTCGCTTAACAGTAGCAACGAAGTTGACGGTGCCCACTACCGTCTGTCTGTTGACGCATTTTTTTACAATGTCCCACGGGAATTTTCGCACTTTAACGACATCCCATGGCGGCGCAGGCAATAACGGATTCAAGCCTGACAAAAAATTTTACACCTAATGTGTGACTTGCCCCCAGAGGACGAGCATCAGTACACATAACCCCGCGCTGCAATTCGCAACCCTTGAGGCGACCTTGAAGCAACGCGGACTCACTTCGATGTTTGGGACCATAGAGAGACCGAACCATGAATGCCCCGCTCCGTGTCAACGAAGCACTGCTGATTGCCGACCACGCCTTCGAACCTTTCCAGTGCGTAGCCTGGGATGCACCCAATGGTACTGGTGAGCTGAGCCTGGCAGTGATCGACCGGACCAGCACCCGCATTGGCAGCAAGCAAGTGTCGTCGCGTATCTACTCCGACCCTGCCCAGTGGGCCAGCCTGATCGAAGAAGTGCGCGCCGAACTGTGCGAAAAAGGTTACGACCTGCAACCGTGGTCGATGCCAAAGTAACAGTGCCCGGCAAACCAAGTGCGTGCAGCGCCACGCACTTGGTCAAATACAAAGTTGCTGTTCTGGCAACTTTCACAGTTGCGACACAGTGTCGCAACCCTGCTGTTCAGTCCACGACTTTGAACTGTTGCAAGTGCTGATAATCGGCCTGCAGTTGTTCGGCCAGCTGTTGCGCACGCCCAACACGTACCGGCGCCAACTCCATGTCCACCACCAACGTTGTACAGGGCATGGGTTGTACGGCGTTCCAGTGCTGAAGGCGACCATCGGTAAACACCAGGCAGCGTACTGCTTCATCCGGATGGGCGCGCTGGCGCGCCTGTAGCCAATGCCGGGCCTGTTCCAGCGCAGCGATCAGCGGCGTGCCGCCACCGGCGCCCAAAGCCTGCAGCCATGGCTGCAAGGCTGCCGAGGCCTTCAGGCCGTGGCGCTGCCACTGCGGTGTGCGCCCGCTGGCGGTCAGCAAGGCCAGGCGGGCGCGCTGGCGGTAGGCCTGGTCGAACAGTGCCACCAGCAGCCCTTTGGTGTGTGCCAACGCCTGATGGCGGCGGGTCGAGGCCGACGCGTCGACGATCACCAGCCACAACTCTGCCGGTTTAGCCTGGCGTTGTTGCCAGCACAGGTCCTGGCGTAGCCGTGGCCGCCCTTTGAGCAAGGTCGGCAGCCAGGCCACCCGGCCGCTTGCTGCACTGCGCGCGCGGCCACGGCTGGCGCCGTTCTGCTTGCCTGCGCCCGCTTTGGCATCCGCCCCTTTTGCAGGTGACTGGGGGATGCTCAGGGCTTTTTTGCCCAGTTCGGCACCTCGCGACGTGCGCCGCTGGCCACAGGTTGCGCCGGCAATGCCCCCCAGTCGCCCTGCCCGCCCTGTTCACCCGCGTTGCCAGCGCTTTGCTGGCCTGGCTGCTGGTCAGGCGGCTGCGGCGCCGACGGCGGGTTGGCCTGGGGCGTAACGCGGCGGCGATGGCGCAAGGCGAACTCGGCCACCGCTTCGACATCCACTTCTTCGATGGCCGCACAGCCGCGCCAGGCGCAGTGGGCGCGTGCCGCACGCAACCACACCAGGTCGGCGCGCAACCCGTCGACGCCGGCGGCGTAGCAACGCTCGGTAATCCAGGCCAGCGCCTGGTCATCCAGGGCAATACCGGCCAGGGCATGGCGCGCCGCCTGGCAGCGCTCGCGTAACTGCGCCTGGGCCGCGGCCCATTGCGTGCAGAAAGCCCGCGGGTCACTGTCGAAGGCCAGGCGCCGGCGAATGATCTGCTGACGGGCCTCCGGCTCAGGCAGGCCCTCCAGTACCACGTTCAGGCCAAAACGGTCGAGCAACTGCGGGCGTAGCTCGCCCTCTTCCGGGTTCATGGTACCGATCAGCACGAAGCGGGCGCTGTGCCGGTGCGAGATACCGTCACGCTCGATGCGGTTGGTGCCACTGGCAGCCACATCGAGCAACAGGTCGACCAGTGTGTCGGGCAGCAGGTTGACCTCATCGACATACAGCACGCCGCCGTCGGCCTGAGCCAGCACGCCCGGGGAAAACTGCGCCCGGCCCTGCCCCAGCGCGGCATCCAGGTCGAGGGTCCCGACCAGACGTTCTTCACTGGCGCCCAGTGGCAGGGTGACAAACGGGCCCTCGCCGAGCAGGTCGGCCAGGCCACGGGCCAGCGTGCTCTTGGCCATGCCACGCGGCCCTTCGATCAGCACGCCGCCGATTTTCGGGTCGATGGCGGTCAGGCACAGCGCCAGCTTCAGGTCGTCGGCACCGACCACGGCGGCCAGCGGAAATTGCACGGGTTCACTCATTTCAAGCCTGTTCCTCGCCGTCGAGCAGTTGTTCCTCAAGGGCCTCGCGGTACTCGCCCGGCGCCTGCCACAGCCCGCGCTGCTGGGCCTCCAGCAGGCGCTCGGTAAGGTCGCGCAGGGCCTCGGGGTTGTGCTCGCGCATAAAATCACGGGTCGCCGGGTCGAGCACGTACGCATCGGCCAGCCCCTGGTAATGATGGTCGTCGATCAGGTGCGTTGTGGCATCGAAGGCGAACAGGTTGTCGACCGTCGCCGCCATCTCGAAGGCCCCCTTGTAGCCGTGGCGCTTGACCCCGTCGATCCACTTGGGGTTGAGCGCGCGGGCGCGGATTACCCGGTTCAGCTCTTCCTTCAGGGTACGGATGCGGGGACGGTCTGCCTGGCTGTGGTCGCCGTGGTAGCTGGCCACCGGCGCCCCGGACAAGGTTTCCGACGCTGCCAGCATGCCGCCCTGGAACTGGTAGTAGTCGTTTGAGTCGAGCAGGTCGTGCTCGTGGTTGTCCTGGTTCTGCAGCACCGCCTGCACCTTGGCCAGGCGCTGGGCGAACTGGGCGCGGGCCGGGGTGCCGTCGTCGCTGCCGCCGTAGGCGTAGCCGCCGTGGTTGAGGTAGACCTCGGCCAGGTCGTCGCGGCTGTGCCACAGGCGCCCGTCGATGGCGTTCTGCACCCCGGCGCCATACGCACCGGGTTTGGCGCCGAACACCCGCCAGCCCGCCTGCCGCGCGGCCTGCTCGGCGTCCAGCCCTTGCGCCAGCAGCGCGGCACGCTCGCTGCGTACCCGGGCGGCCAAGGGGTTGAGGTCGTCAGGCTCGTCCAGCGCGGCCACCGCCTGCACGGCGGCATCGAACAGACGGATAAGGTTGCCGAAGGCGTCGCGGAAAAAGCCGGAAACGCGCAAGGTCACATCCACCCGCGGGCGGTCGAGCAGGCTCAGCGGCAGTATTTCAAAATCGTCAACGCGCTGGCTGCCGGTGGCCCATACCGGCCGCACGCCCATCAGCGCCATGGCCTGGGCGATGTCGTCGCCGCCAGTGCGCATGGTGGCCGTACCCCACACCGAGAGGCCAAGCTGGCGCAGGTGATCGCCGTGGTCCTGCAGGTGGCGTTCAAGGATCAGGCTGGCCGAGGCGAAACCCAGGCGCCAGGCCGTGGTGGTGGGCAGGTTGCGCACGTCCACGGTATAGAAGTTGCGGCCGGTGGGCAGCACGTCGAGGCGGCCACGGCTGGGCGCACCGCTGGGGCCGGCAGGCACGAATCGCCCGGCCAGCGCCGCCAGCAGGCCGTTCATTTCAGCAGCGCCGCAGGCATCCAGGCTGGGCGCCACCGCTTCGCGCAAGGCGTGCACCACGTCACGCACCGGCTGCCATTCGCTCGGTTCAGGCAACTGCAGGGTGCCGCCCAGCGCTTGCTCGATCACCTGCTGCGCCAAAAGCTCCAGGCGCTCGCGGGTATCGCCACAGGTGCGCCAGGGTTGACTGCTCATGGCCAGAAGCTGCTCAGGGCGTTCGCCCTGCCAGGGCAGCCCAAGCTCACAATCGAGCGGGTCAAAGCCTGGCACCAAGGCCTTGGCCAAGGCGCGCAGCAGGCTGGCATTACCACCACGACCGTCGCCGCGCTCAACCCGCAGCAGGGCCAGCAGCGTATCCAGCCGCAGCCGCCCCTCTGGTGACTGGCCAAACACATGCAGGCCATCGCGAATCTGCGATTCCTTCAGGTCGCACAGGTAAGTGTCCAGGCGCGGCAGCCAGACGGCGGCATCATCCAACTGCCCTTCCAACTGCAGCTCGCGGTCGATGTGGTTGACCTTGACCAGTTCGAGGATGTCGCGCTGCAACTCGCGGGCACGCCGCGGATCGAGTAGCTGCGCTTCGTAGAACTCGTCGGCCAGTTGCTCCAGGTGGCGCAACGGGCCGTAGGTTTCGGCACGGGTCAGCGGCGGCATCAAGTGGTCGATGATCACCGCCTGGGTACGGCGCTTGGCCTGGGCGCCCTCGCCCGGGTCGTTGACAATGAACGGGTAGATGTTCGGCAGCGGGCCAAGCAGCGCGTCCGGCCAGCACTGCGCCGACAAGCCGACGCCCTTGCCGGGCAGCCATTCGAGGTTGCCGTGCTTGCCGACATGGATCACCGCGTCGGCGGCGAACGCGTGGCGCAGCCAGAAGTGGAACGCCAGGTAGCCGTGCGGCGGCACCAGGTCGGGGTCGTGATACACCGCGCTGGGGTCTACCTGGTAGCCCCGGGCGGGCTGGATGCCGACGAAGGTCAGCCCAAAGCGCAAGCCGGCCACCATCAGCCGGCCGCTGCGGTACATCGGGTCCTGCTCGGGCGGCCCCCAGCGCTCCAGCACTGCCTGGCGATTGGCCTCGGGCAAGCGCTCGAAGGCGGCCTGGTAGTCGGCCAGGCTCAGGCTCTGGGCGCAAGGGCGCTGGTCGAGGTGGTCAAGGTCGTTGGTCACGCCGCCGAGCAGCTGGTGGATCATTTGCGTGCCGCTGCCCGGCAAATCGGCCAGCGGATAGCCTTCGGCCTGCAGCGCCTTAAGAATGTTGAGTGCAGCAGCGGGCGTATCCAGGCCGACGCCGTTACCGATGCGGCCATCCCGGGTCGGGTAGTTGGCCATCACCAGGGCCACGCGCTTCTCGGCATTGGGCAGGCGCGCCAGCTCGACCCAGCGCCGGGCCAGCTCGGCGACAAAGTCCATACGCTCGGGGTGGGCGCGGTAGCACACCACGTCGGACTGGCTGCGCTCGCTGCGCCAGGCCATGTCCTTGAAACTGACCGGGCGGGTGATGATGCGCCCGTCCAGTTCGGGCAAGGCGATGTGCATGGCCAGGTCGCGCGCACCCAGCCCCTGTTCGCTTGCTTCCCAGCCGGGCTGGTTGTCCTGCGCGCAGATGGCCTGCAGCACCGGAATGTCACGGCGGAACGGGCGCAGGTTGGGCCGTTCGGGGCTGGACAGGGCAAAACCGGTGGTATTGACCAGCACTTCGGCACCGACTTCGTCCAGCCAGGCTTCGACCTGGTCCAGGCAGGCGCTTTCCTTTAGGCTGGCCACGGCAATCGGCAACGGGTTCAAGCCAGCGGCTTGCAGGCGCTGGCAGAACACGTCGATGAACGCGGTGTTGGCCGCCTGCAAATGGGAGCGGTAGAACAGCAGCGGCGCCACCGGGCAATCCGGGTGCCAGTGCGGGTACCAGTCTTCCAGTGCCACACTGCCCTTGGCCGGGTGATACACAGCGGTGCGCGGCAAGGGTTGCGGCTCGTCCCAGGCATAATCGCGGCCCAGCCACTGGTTGGCCAGGCAGTTGTACAGGTTGATGGCATTGGCCTTGCCGCCTTGGCGCAAGTAGTACCAGAGGCGCTCGGCCTGCTCGCCACTGACGGTGCCAAGGCGGGTCAGTTCCGGGTCCGGTCGGTCATCGCCTGGTACCAGAATCAGCTGCACGCCCCGGGCAGCCAGCTCGACCAGTTGCTCGACGCCATAGCGCCAGTAACCGACGCCGCCGTGCAGCGACACCAGGATGACCTTGGCGTGGCGCAGCACCTGGTCGACATACAGGTCGACCGAAGCGTGGTTCTGCACCTGCATCGGGTTGGCCAGGCGCAGGCTGGGGAAATCCTCAGGCAGTTGCTCGGCCGTATCGGCGAGCAACGCCAGGTGCGAATCGCCGCTGCAGAGAATCACCAGTTCGGCGGGTGTCTGGCCAAGGTCGGCAATACTGTCGTCCGGCACGAAGCCGCCGGGCTGGGTCCGCAGCAGGTGCACGGGTCAGGCGCCCAAGGCCTGGCGCAGGCGCGCTTCCAGCTGGGCAGCGTCGAGTTCCTGGCCGATCAACACCAGGCGGGTGATGCGCGGCTCGTCGGCACGCCAGGCGCGGTCGAAGTGTTTGTCGAAACGGGTCCCCACGCCTTGCACCAGCAGGCGCATCGGTTTGCCCGGGATGGCAGCGAAGCCCTTGGCGCGCAGGATGCCGAACTCCACCACCAGCTGGGTCAAGGCGTCGAGCAACAGGCTTTCGTCAGCCTCCGGCAGGTCGATGGAAATGGAGTCGAAGGCGTCGTGGTCGTGGTCGTCATGATCGTCGCCATCGTGGTGCGAATCGTGGTGGGTACGGCGGCCATCGATGTGCGCCTCGGACTCGGCGCCCACACCCAGCAGCACCTCCAGCGGCAGCTTGCCACTGCTGGCCTCTACCACCTTGACTGCCGGCGGCAGTTCTTCGGCCACTTCGGCGCGCACCTTGGCCAGGCCTTCGGCGTCGATCAGGTCGGCCTTGTTCAATACCACCAGGTCGGCGCTAGCCAGCTGATCGGCGAACAGTTCGTGCAGCGGCGATTCGTGGTCCAGGTTAGGGTCGAGCTTGCGCTGGGCATCGACCTGGTCCGGGTAGGCGGCGAAGGTGCCGGCAGCCACGGCCGGGCTATCGACCACGGTGATGACCGCGTCGACGGTGCAGGCGTTGCGGATTTCCGGCCACTGGAAGGCTTGCACCAGCGGTTTGGGCAGGGCCAGGCCACTGGTTTCGATCAGGATGTGGTCCAGGTCGCCACGGCGTGCCACCAGCTCGCGCATGACCGGGAAGAACTCTTCCTGCACGGTGCAGCACAGGCAGCCGTTGGCCAGTTCATAGACGCGGCCGCTGGCTTCTTCTTCGGTGCAGCCGATGCTGCACTGCTTGAGGATTTCGCCGTCGATACCCAGTTCGCCGAATTCGTTGACGATGACCGCAATGCGACGGCCCTGGGCGTTGTCGAGCATGTGGCGCAGCAAGGTGGTCTTGCCCGAGCCGAGGAAGCCGGTGACGATGGTAACGGGGAGCTTGGCCAGTGTTTTCATGTCGCATTGCCCTTGGCAGAATGGCGCGGGCATGCAGGACGACAGCCGCGGACCAGGCCGGCCGGGCTTGTTCGCCACCGGATCACCCCGCCCGGTTGAAAGTCGAAAACGTTGCGAGGCAGGTCTCCTGGCTTGCACCGTTCCAGCTCCCCGTTCAGTTGAACGGCGGGCTGGCGGGATGACGCCTTCCCGCGCATTGGCGCAGTGGCTGTGTCGATCCGTTGTCAGTGCTTACAGTTGCGGGGGCAGCCGCGGCTTGTACCGCGTTCCCGTCTTAGCTTCGGCCTGGCCGAAGAACCTCGAAGTGGCAAGGCTACGCAGTGGCTGGCGGGTGGTCAACCATTGCTGCGGGGCTTGCCGACAACTCTTGGCGGCACTGCGGTACAGTGGCGACTTTGCCCACTGTCAAGGACGCCCCATGCTCCTCGCCCCCGCCATCCCGGTACTGCGCATCTTCTCGGTCGACAAGGCCAGGGAGTTCTACATGGATTTCCTCGGTTTCAGCCTGGACTGGGAGCACCGCTTCAGCCCGAACCTGCCGTTGTACATGCAGATTCACCGCGATGGCCTGATCCTGCACCTTACCGAGCACCATGGCGATGCCTGCCCCGGCTCTACAGTGTTTGCCCGCCTCGACGACCTGCGGGCGCTGGAGCATGAACTGCAAGGCAAACAGTACGGTTACGCCCGGCCCGAAGCCGAGCGCCTGGACTGGGGCCTGCAGATGCAGGTGTGCGACCCGTTCGGCAACCGCCTGCGCTTCTGCCAGCAGATCGATGACGAGGCCAACCTGTGAAGGCGCTGGGCAAACGCGAAATGGCCCGCCTGGAGCGGGAGCTGGTAGCGTGCCTGACGGACGCCTGTGAAACCGCCAAGACAGAAATCGTCGGGTTCACCTGGCTCACCCATCGCCTGGACCCTGAGAACTTTCCGGCCAGCCTGCGTATTACTTGGGTGTTTGAACAAGAGGCCGAGAAAGTCGCTGCAGTGGCGGGTGAAGCAAAGGCACGCATGCTGGCGCTGACCCGTCAGGCGTTGGACCACGCCGGCATACAACTGGATCACCCGGCCTGGCATGTACGGTTTGACAGCGAAGAGGCCTGCAAACAGAGCCACGGAGGCGACTGGGCCAAGCGCTTGACGGGACGCTGAGCCCAGGGCCAGACAAGATCGGGCGCCGCTCGCGCGGCGCATCGCCAGTGCAGGAAACCCATACACGGCGGGCGGTACTTTACCCGCCCCCAACGGGCCGTTAGGCTACGCACTCCCCCAGTACGAGGTATTCGTCCAATGCGCCATTAATGCCGCCGTCCATTCGACGGCCAGTCTTCAGCCTCCGGTTTGCTCCGGAGATGTCGCGGCATTTGTGGAGTTGTGCATGACGAACACGTCGATCCTGACGCTGGACAGCGTCTCTTTGGCCTTGCCTGATGGCCGGCTACTGTTTACCGACCTCAACGAAACCTTCGACCAACGGCGTACCGGCCTGGTCGGGCGCAATGGCGTGGGCAAGAGCCTGCTAGGGCAGGTTCTGGCCGGCCAGCGTGCACCGAGCAGCGGCCAGTGCCGGCGCCTTGGGCCTGTCCATCTGCTGAATCAGCAGGTAATCGAGCGCAGCGCCACGCTTGCCGACCTGGCCCAGGTGGGGTCGGTGGTTGCGGCGCTGGAGCGCATCGAGCAAGGCAGCATCAACCCCCAGGATTTCGACACCGTCGGCGAGCGCTGGGATATCCGCGAGCAACTGCAGATGCACCTGCAACGCAACGTCCTGAGTCACCTTGACTGGCGCCAGCCCGCACGCAGCCTGAGCGGCGGCCAGGCTATGCGCGTGGCGCTGGCAGGCGCATGGCTCAGCGGTGCCGACTACCTGATACTCGACGAACCGAGCAACCACCTGGACAGCGACGCCCGTGCCCAATTGCTGAGCATGATCGAGGCCTGGGACCGAGGTTTGCTGGTGATCAGCCACGACCGCAGCCTGCTGGCGCACATGGCGCGCATTGTCGAACTGTCGAGCCTGGGGTTACAGGCCTATGGCGGCAACTACGGCTTCTATGCAGCACAAAAAGCCAGCCAGGTGGCGCAGGCCCAGCAGCAACTTGCCCGGCTCAAGCAGCAGCAACAACGCCAAGCCCGTGAACTGCAGCGCCAGCGCGAAGACCTGGAACGCCATCAGGCCCGGGCCGGGCGTCAAGCCAGGCATGCCAACCAGGCCAAGATCCTGGTCGACCGCCAGCAGGAGCGCAGCCAGGCCACGGCGGGCAAGCAGCACCGCGACCATCGCGACGCGCGGCAAGCATTGCTGGGCAAAGTGCATGACGCCGCCCGCGAGGTCGAGCAAGCCACTGCGATTACCTTGCATGCTCCCACGCCCCAGCGTCATGCGGGCCGCGAAGTGTTGGCGTTGCAGGCACTTCGCTTGCCCAATGGCACCCGCAAACCGCTTGACCTGCGCTTGTGCCTGGGCCAGCGGATGGGCCTGGTCGGCGCCAACGGCAGTGGCAAGTCCACGCTGCTAAGGCTGCTGAACGGGCAATTACCGGCATCACCACACACTTTGCGCCGCCGTGGCGAAACCGCCCTGCTCGACCAGCACTGCAGTACCTTGGCAGGCCACAGCAGCGTGCTCGAACACCTGCGCAGGGCCAACCCGGTGCTGGCCCAGGGCGAGTTG
This sequence comes from Pseudomonas sp. PvP089, assembly GCF_017875165.1. Lineage (NCBI taxonomy): Bacteria > Pseudomonadati > Pseudomonadota > Gammaproteobacteria > Pseudomonadales > Pseudomonadaceae > Pseudomonas > Pseudomonas sp. PvP089. The sequence goes on along the minus strand of NZ_JAGGME010000001.1, from coordinate 3,147,519 downwards.
CGCAGCCGCCTGGCACAACTGGGTCTGGATGCGGCCCGCGTCGAGTTGCCCAGCAGCCTGCTCAGCGGCGGCGAGCGGATGAAGGCAGCACTTGCTGCCGTGCTGTACCGCGAGCGGCCACTCGACCTGCTGTTGCTGGACGAGCCCGGCAACCACCTGGACTTGCCGTCACTGGCAGCCCTGGAGCGCATGCTCGGGCAGTTTCGCGGGGCGCTGATGGTGGCGTCCCATGATGCGGTTTTGCTGGAAAACCTGGCACTGGATGAGTACCTACGGTTGTAGGAACCGAAAAAAAAGCATCGCAGGCTATCAATTCGTGACTGGCCGTTCCCGATCCGCGACGGATGTATTATGGTGACGTGGTGCGCATATAACAGCAGCCCGAGCGATCGGGCACTTGCAAGACAATGAGGGTGTCATGAGCAACGAAAGCATTAACTGGGACAAGCTGGGTTTCGACTACATCAAAACCGACAAACGCTACCTGTCCGTATGGCGCAATGGCGAGTGGGATAAAGGCACCCTGACCGACGACAACGTGCTGCACATCAGTGAAGGCTCCACGGCCCTGCACTACGGCCAGCAATGCTTCGAAGGCCTGAAGGCCTACCGTTGCAAGGACGGCTCGATCAACCTGTTCCGCCCGGACCAGAACGCCGCCCGCATGCAGCGCAGCTGCGCCCGCCTGCTGATGCCCCATGTGCCGACCGATGTGTTCATCGAAGCGTGCAAGCAAGTGGTCAAGGCCAACGAAAAGTTCGTACCACCGCACGGCAAAGGCGCCCTGTACCTGCGCCCGTTCGTGATCGGCACCGGTGACAACATTGGCGTGCGCACCGCCCCCGAGTTCATCTTCTCGGTCTTCGCCATTCCGGTTGGCTCGTACTTCAAGGGCGGCATGAAGCCGCACAACTTCCAGATTTCCAGCTTTGACCGCGCCGCCCCACAAGGCACCGGCGCCGCCAAGGTCGGTGGCAACTACGCTGCCAGCCTGCAGCCGGGCGCTGAGGCCAAGAAGGCCAACTTCGCCGACGCCATCTACCTCGATCCGTTGACCCATACCAAGATCGAGGAAGTGGGTTCGGCCAACTTCTTCGGCATTACCGCCAACAACGAGTTCGTTACCCCGAAATCGGCCTCGGTACTGCCAGGCATCACCCGCCTGTCGCTGATGGAACTGGCGCAGTCGCGTCTGGGCCTGACCGTGATTGAAGGCGACGTCGAAATCAGCAAGCTGGACCGCTTCATCGAAGCCGGCGCTTGCGGTACCGCTGCGGTGATCACCCCGATCGGCGGTATCGAGTACAACGGCAAGCTGCACGTGTTCCACGACCTGGAAAAAGTCGGCCCGGTTACCCAGAAGCTCTACAACGAGCTGACCGGCATCCAGAGCGGCGATGTTGAAGCGCCGGCAGGCTGGATCGTCAAGGTGGCCTGAGCTGTATCAGCTGTATAAGAACGGGGCATGCCAGCAATGGCATGCCCCGTTTTTGTTGGATGACTCACGGTCCCTGTGGGAGAGGGTTTACCCGCGAAGCAGGCACCGCGGTGGTTGGCACCGGCTATGCCGGTGTTCGCGGCTAAAAGCCGCTCCTACAGGGTCTACAGGGAACGCGCGAGGCGGCGCTGCATCAGCAGGTGCCGGGCTTTATCGAACGCCCAGTTGTACAACACGGTGTAGGGCAGAATAATCACGAAAAAGCCCAGCTCTACCATGAACGCCTGCAGCAGCGAGATATCCAGCATCCATGCCGCCACCGGCAGGCACCACACTACCAGCCCAGCCTCGAAGCCCAGGCCGTGCACGAAGCGCCCACTGGCCTTCCAGTTGATGCGTTCGGTCTGCACCCAGCGGTCGATCAGCGCGTTGTAGACCATGTTCCAGAGCATGGCGATAACCGACAGGGTTACCGCCAAGGCACCCGCAGTCGCCAGCGACTTGCCCATCACCCAGGACAACAGCGGTGCACACAGCAGCACCGCGAATGCTTCGTAGCCCACGGCGTGCACCAGGCGTTCGGTAAAAGAGACCGTTTTCATTGCAAAATCCATCCATTGCGTGATTCGTGGTTCCCATGTTCTTTGATATAACTGATACTCGCGACATAGCTACCATCGGTTTTATCAATACCATGCGCTACTCGCCCGAAGCTCTGGTCGCCTTTGTCGAAGCCGCATCGCTGGGTTCGTTCTCTGCTGCAGCGCGCAAATTGCGCAAAAGCCAATCCACCGTCAGCATCGCCATCGCCAATTTCGAGGCTGACGTAGGCTGCCCCCTGTTCGACCGTGGCGGCCGCCACCCCACGCTGAACGAAGCGGGCCGGCAGGTGCTGAGCCATGTCGAAGCGATCCTGGACGCCAGCGCCCAGCTTGATGCCCTGGCGGTCAGGTTGGCGCAGAACGTCGAGGCGCTGGTCTCGGTGGTGATGTCGGACAGCTATAGCGTCACCTTCCAGGGTGCGGTGATGGCACGCTTCGCCCAGCACTACCCGTACACAGAACTGCGCTGCGGCCCGGCCGAAGACGCCGATGTGATCGAAATCATCCAGCAGGGCCTGGCCCAGGTCGGCATCCTTGCGACGCAGCCCAGCTACCCCGCCGACGTTGCCGTAGCGCGCTTGCCCGAGCAGGCGGAGTTCGGTGTGTATGTGGCCAGCGGCCACCCGCTGGCGGGCCTGGAAACGGTGCAAGCGCAACACCTTGAAAACGCACGGCAGCTGTACATCAAGACCTATGCCCCCAGCCTGCACCAAGGCCGCGGCCAGGCCTGGTCGGCACCGGATTACCTCACTCTGCTGGAGTTTGCCGTGCGCGGATTCGGCTGGGCCGAACTGCCCAGGGCGCTGGTGACACGGTTTGGCAACGAGCTGGTGGAGTTGCAGATAGCGGGTTACCCGCGCCGGGTGGACATGGATGTAGCCTGGTCGAGCCGGCGGGCGCTGGGGCCGGCAGGGCAATGGCTGGTACGCCAGATGCTGGGGCAATAGGCCTCTTCCACGTTCTGGATTCGGGGTCCTGGCCCAGGGTAGCGAGCAGCGGCGGGAAGGCGCCCAGCGCTTGCACGCTCGGGTCCCGGTTTTGGCACTGATGCTTGCGTCAATAATGACTATCGAACAAGGCGATTTCTACTGAGCGGCCCACCTCACTAACCTGGCTCCATCGATTCGAACCTGGCGAATCCCCTGCATCCCGGAGCTGCTCGATGACTACCTAGGCCCGCTTCTTCCTCGCTATCCTGGCCACAACCTGCATGGCTGTACTGGCTGGCTGTGCCAACCACCCTGAGCTGCGCGCGTACAGCGCCGAAGAAACCCGCCAAGTGCAACTGGAAGCGTTGCAGCGCCGCGGTCTGTCCCTGGACGATTACGAGCAGCAACGGCGGGTGGTCCAGCGTGCCGGCAACCTGCCAGTGGTGACCGAAGTTGCCGATGCAGACCGTTCGACCAAAGGCTGAGTCGGCCACGCTACGGTTCCCTCCTTGAACCTGCGCAGGTATGCTCTACCGCTCAACCGCAAGCCTTCCAGGACGGAGACCATGACCAGGCCCTTTCTGTTGCTGAGTGCTGCATTGCTATTCAGCCCAGTGCTGCTGGCCCAGCAGATAAAACGCGAACTGGGCGACTTCGACTTCACCCTCGGCACCACACCCTCGCGCAGCATGGCCCAAGGCCTTATCTCACCCAGTGCCGTCGGTGCATTCCACGGTGGGCTCGACTTCAACCATGCCAGTGGCTGGTACCTGGGCCAGTACGCCCCCAGCATGGGTGTTACCCCCAACTCGACCCTGCGCCTGGACAGCTACCTGGGCTACAAGCACCATTTCGACAGCAGCCTGGGTTATGAAGTGGGGTTGATCCATTACAGCCAGCCGACAATCGCAGGCCCCGACAGTTATGCCCTGTACGGCGGCATCTCGGTGCTGGGCAACCGCTTCGGCGGCGCGTTGCGCGACAACCCCGGCAACCGCACCGGGACCTTGTTCGCCGACTTTGGCCAACTGCCGCTGTTCGATGTCGACCTCACCGTCAAGCTCGCCCATCATCGCCTGGGCACGCCGTTCACCATTGGCGACGGCAGCCAGGTAAATGGCTTTTCTGACTGGTCGCTTGAGCTGTCGCGGCCTTGGCTTGGTATCGACCTTAACCTTATCTACAGCAACTCCAGCCTCAGTGGCGGCAGTTGCGATGCGTATTCGGGCATCAATACCTATTGCGACAGCGTGGTCACGCTCAAGGCGCAGCGCAGTTTCTTCTAGCGCCTCAATGTCCTGACCACAGCATCCGGCGCTAAAGCGTTGCCACAGCTTCGATTTCCACCAACATGCCATCCAGCGCCAGGCGCGGTACCGGGATCAGTGTGCAGGTCGGTTTCATGTGTGGGCCCCACGCCCTGTCGGCTTCGGCCACCCATTGGCACAAACGCGCTTCGGAGTGCTCGACAATGAGCAGGGTCAGCTTGAATACCTGGGCCAGGCTGGCGCCTCTGGACGCCAGGGCCAGCTCAACGTTCGCCAGCGCCTGACGGGCCTGTTCGGCAAACAATGGCGATAACCGGCCGTTGCTGTCCTCCCCGCCCTGGCCGGCGATGAACAGCAGGCGGCTGCCAGCGCGCACTTCGGCGACATGGGAATAGGCATTGCCACTGGGGTCGTACAGGCCCTCAGGGTTGCCAAGCTGGAATGCGGTTGTTTGGGTCATGACAAGGCCTCACTCGGTTGAAAGAGCGGAGCAGTATCGGACCTTGAGTTAACTTGAGGTCAAGGGCGCAGAGCGCGCCCTGCGCCTGACGCTGGCGCGGTCATTTTTCCTGCAGCACTGCCCTGCCCTTCACCGCCCGCGGCCCACGCCAGGCCCAGAACAACAACCCAGGGAAGGGTGCGTAGACCACGAATACGACCCACAGCATCTTGCGCTCGGCGCGCCGATCACTGCCGATGATGTGCCAGATGGCCCAGATTTCCAGCAGGATGACCAAGGCTGCGATGATGATCCAGATCGTTCCTGTTTCCATAACCACTCTCCCGTTTGGCATGTAATGCGTTGGGTTGCTAGTCGCGCTGAGGGTTCAGATTGATTTGATCACGGGCTCTGTGGGCGCGAGCGCTTCCTGCGAAGCAGGCTGCACAGTGGATGGCACGGGCTTCGCCCGTTTTCGCGGTCCCACAATGACCACGATAGCCTATAGATTTACGAGGTGAATGCCCTCAACGCTGCGCAGCCTTCTCCAGCGCCGCCTTCAACGCTGCGGCATCGGCAAAAGACTGCTGGCTCACCAGCACGCCCTGCTGCAGTTGCAACCACTGCACCTGGCCATCCTGCCCGGAATAACGGCTGGCCACGCGCCCGTCCCGGTCGAGCAGCACCCGGTAGGTGTAATCGCGCATGGCGGGGATGGCGAACAGCTTGCTGATCAGCGCCGGCATGCGCTGGATATCGGCAACAAATACGGCATCGCGCGCCTCGAGGTAGCCCTTGGGCTGCTGGGCCAGCGCCGCCTTGACCAACTTGGCACCGTCCATGTCGCGGGCCACCAGCAGAATGTGCGTGCTGTTATCGAGGCTGTAGGCTTGATCATGCTGGTCGAGCAGCGTCCATGGGGCCAGCTTCTCGCCCGGCTCCAGGGCATTGGCCAGCAGTGGAAGCAGGCTGAACAACAGGGCAATGGCGTACTTCATCTAGGGCGTCCTCAGTGGCAGTGGGCAGCATGGCGGCAATGGGCCAAGGCAGACAGGTTGCCTGAACACGACCTGAAATACGACACGCCCACCCGGGACATTGTCTTTCCCCCGGCCACCGGCCACACTCTGGGACCAGCCAGGAAGCGGAGTCCAGAGTGCCCACGCCACGACAGTTCAGCAAGAAGACCAGCACCAGCAACATGCTGCGGCTCAAAACCAGCAGCGCCAATGCCCAGGCGCCTTACCGGGTCGACTTCGTCCTGCTCGAACACTTCTCGATGGCCAGCTTCACCGTTGCCATGGACGTGCTGGTCACGGCTAACCTGCTACGCGCCGACAGTTTTCAATTCACCCCACTGTCGATGGAGGGCGACCGGGTAACCAGCGACCTGGGGTTGGAGCTGGTCGCCACCGAGCTGTCCGCCGGGGCGCTGAAGGCGCTGGACCTGCTGGTGATCTGTGGCGGCTTGCGCACGCCTCTGAAGTACCCTGAACTCGACCGCCTGCTGGACGACTGCGCCGCCCACGGCATGGCCCTGGGCGGCCTGTGGAACGGTGCCTGGTTTCTTGGCCGCGCCGGGGTGCTGGACGACTATGGCTGCAGTATCCACCCCGAGCAGCGCGCCAGCCTGTCGGAGCGCAGCCCGCAAACACGCATCACGCCGGCCAGTTTCACCCTCGACCGCGACCGCCTCAGCGCCGCCAGCCCCAATGGCGCCATGGAGCTGATGCTGGGCTTGGTGCGCCGGCTGTATGGTGACGGGCTGGCCGAAGGCGTGGAGGAAATCCTGTCGTTCTCCGGGGCTCGCTACCGCCAGGTTGGCCCGGGGGCGAAGAAATCCATGAGCCTGCACCTGCGCACCATCGTCGAGCTGATGGAAAACAACCTGGAAGAAACCCTCAGCCTGGATCAGCTGGCCGCCTACAGCGGGCGCTCGCGCCGGCAGATCGACCGCCTGTTCCAGGCTCAGTTGGGCACCTCGCCACGGCGCTACTACATGGAGTTGCGCATCACCAAAAGCCGCCGGCTGCTGCAGTATTCGGACCTGTCGGTGATGGACGTTGCAGTGGCCTGCGGGTTTGTTTCCGTGTCGCACTTCAGCAAGTGCTATGCGGCATATTTCGGCTACCCGCCGTCGCGCGAGCAACGGCTGGGCGAGTAAACGGCGTTCAGGCGCGGATATAGCGCAATACTGCGTCACAAATCATGGCTTTGTGGCGCAGCTTGACCTGGTCATCAGACAGGTCAATCTGGAAGATCTCGCCAAAGGTGTGGCGGTTGGACACCCGGTAGAAACAGAACGAGCTCATCAGCATGTGCAGGTCGATAACCTCGATGCCGGTGCGGAACACACCTTCCTGCACGCCACGGTGCAGTGTGTTGCCCAGGGCCTCGAGCACCAGGCTGCTCATTTCACGGATCGCCGGCGACTGCTTGACGTACTCGCCGTAATGGATGTTTTCGGTGCAGATGATCCGCACGAAATCGACGTTGCGGTCATGGTGATCGAAGGTGAACTCCACCAGCCGGCGGATCGCCTGCTCAGCCGGCAACGACTCCAGGTCCAGGCTCTGCTCAGTCTTGCGGATATCGCCGTACAGCTTCACCAGGCACTCGCAGTACAGCTGCTCCTTGCTGCCGAAGTAGTAGTAGATCATGCGCTTGGAGGTAGCGGTACGCTCGGCGATGGCGTCGACACGTGCGCCGGCCAGCCCTTGCTGGACAAACTCGTTGATGGCCGCCTGGAGGATGTCCTCGCGCGTTTTCTCGGGGTTGTTCTTGCGCGTTTTGCGCGCCCCCCCGGTTTCAGGCTGGCCAAGGCTCACTACGGAATCACTCATACCCACTCACAGGCTACTTATTGGAATAGCGGGGATTATCCGTGAGCGCGGCCATGCAGGGAAGCACGCTGTTGGTCGAGTAGCCATAATGCATCGCGGCTGGCCGGCCTTGATATTGCGCCCTGCAACCCGCTAGCCTGCCTGCCCCTGCCATGGATGGACCCTGCCTCATGCAACCACGCGATCTCGCCGCCTACCTGTTCCTGGCCATAGCCTGGGGCTTTTCGTTCCTGGTGTTGCTCAAGGTGGTGCATGCCTTTGGCTGGGTGGGCGCGGTCAGCCTGCGGGCACTGATTGCCAGCGGCACCCTGGCGCTCCTGGCAGCCCTGCTAGGCCGCCCAATGCGCCTGCGCCCGCTGCTGGTACCCTTGCTGGTGGTGGGAGCGACCACGGTGGCCGGGCAACTGATCGGCATGTCGTACGCCACCCCACGCATCGGCACCGCGATGGCAGCTATTTTTGTCGCCACCATTCCGCTGTTCTCGATGCTGATCGGGCGGGTCTGGGGCCTGGAGAAAATCACCCTGCAAGGCCTGGCCGGGCTGCTGCTGGGCATTGCCGGCATCGCCATCCTGGTCGGTTTTCCGGCCCGGCCGATTGATGACGACTTCATCCACGGCTGTATAGCGTCGCTGCTGGGCGCCATCAGCGCCGCCTACGGCAGCAATTACGCCAGCCTGCACCTGCGCGGCCAGGACCCGTGGACGGTCACCGGCGGCGCGTTCCTGGCTGGCGGGTTGATGACCCTGCCGCTGTTGCTGGTAGTTCCCGTGCCCAGTGTGCCACAGGCAAGCGACTGGCTTTACCTGTTGATTAGCGGCGCAGTGATGAGCGCGACCACCTACGTACTGTACTTTGGCCTGGTGGCACGTATCGGTGCCACCCGCGCCATCAGCGTGGAGTTCGTGGTCACCCTGGTGGCAGTGCTGGTCGGCGCGGTGTTCCTCAATGAAGCCCTGAGCCTGTTGCAGGCAGCGGGAGGCCTGGTAATTCTGCTTGGTTGCATGCTGGTGCTGGGCCTGCTGCCAGGGCGCGTGCGGCGCCTGCCCAGCTAGCGCCGGCTCAGTCGCGCTGGGCGGTGTCGTGCGTCGGTGGCGGCGTCAGGTGCAGCACGCGGTTACGCCCGCCTTCGGCCAACAGGTAGCCGCCCTTGCCGTCCGCCACGATCGACTGCGGCGCCTTGAGGAAGGTCAGCATGGTGTGCTGGACGCCGTCAGCGTCGATGAGCAACAAGCGTGCGCGGTGGGTGTTGTCTTCGCTGACCCACAGGCCACGCGGGTCACAGAACAGGAAGGTAGGGTTGCGCAACCCCTCGGCCACTACCGGGTCCTGGCCATCGTCGGACAGGGCGCGAACCTTGCCATTGGCTTTTTCGGTGTACAGCAAGCGGCCGTCGTTACAGCGGGCAAGGCCTTCGGTTTCGGTCAGGCCGGAACGCAGCACTTCAAGCTGGCCGCTGGCCCAGTCATAACGCATCAAGCGGCCATTGCCCTTGCGGTCTTCGATGGCATACAGGTGGTCGCCGTCGTTCCACAGCCCCTGCACGCTTTCACCGTCGAACAGGTGGGTAACCTGACCATCGCGGGCCAGGCTCACCGGCGCCTGACCGCCTTCCTGGCTGAACACCCAACCGCCTTGTGCCGCGACCATGCCGTCGGGCTTCGACAGGCTGTCGATAACCACTACGCGGTCGCCTGTCGCGGTGATCTTGAGGATGCTGCCTCGGCCATCATCCAGTTCGCGGCTGACCAGCAGGCTGCCATCCGCTTGCGGCAACAACGATGCGGCCTTGGCCACATCACGATGCAGCACCTGGACATCCCAACCAGCGGCAGCCTGGACCGGGTAGAAACTCTGCCAGGCGAAAAAACCCAAGGTGGCGGCGAGCAAACCGGTAGTGGCAGTCAGGGCGATGCGGGCGCTGCGTTGGCGCAGGAATTGCGGCATGTAGGGCTCCTCGGAATGCCGGGGATGCTAGCAAGCGAATGTGAAAAAAATGTCGAAAGCATGCAAATCGTTACAAAACAAAAGGATATAAAAATAACAAAACAATCTAACGAAACGGAATATAAAAATTGAAAGCCAAACGCCATCTCCTTAGGCTGGGCCCATCGTTTACCACCCGGTCTGAAGGAGCATCCCCATGCCAATCCGTGCCTTTTCCCCCCTGCGCCGCCTGTTGATTGGCGGCCTGCTGGCCAGTGTCGCCAGTGCCCTGCTGCCGTGGTCCGAAGCCCTGGCCGACGACGCCAAGACCCTTCGCATCGGTTACCAAAAGTTCAACAGCATCAACATTCTCAAAGGCAGCGGCGCCCTGGAAAAGGCCCTGGCCCCGCAAGGCGTGAAGGTGAGCTGGCACGAGTTTGCCGCCGGCCCACAGCTGCTCGAGGCCCTGAGCACGGGCGCCATCGACCTCGGCCACGCCGCCGACGCACCGTCGGTGTTCGCCCAGGCCGCCGGCAAACCGGTGGTGTACCTGGCCGCCGAACAGCCCTACCCACGCGGCATCGGCCTGGTGGTACGCGAGCAGGACCACCTGACTGGCGTGCAGGACCTGAAAGGCAAACGCGTGGCCACCGGCCGTGGCTGGAATGCCCAGTACCTGCTGGCTGTCGCCCTGCAACAGGCTGGCCTGAGTTACCAGGACATCACCCCCGCCTACGTCAACAATGCCGCCGATGCCGTGGCCGCCTTGCAGTCGGGAAGCGTGCAGGCCGTGACCCTGTGGGACCCGTTCCTCGCCGCTGCAGAAAGCCAGCCAGGCCTGAAGAACCTGCGTGACGGCAGCGGCCTGTCCAACAACCGCACCTTCTACCTGTCCACCGCCAGCTACGCCGACCAGCACCGTGCGCTGCTGAAAACCTTCTTTACCGAACTGGGCAAAGTCAGCCAGTGGGCCAACGCCAAACCCGCAGAGGTTGCCGCACTGCTGGCCCCGCAGCTGGGCATCAACGCCAACGTGCTTGAAGTGGCCAGCGAGCGCCGTAACTACAACGCCGTGGCCATCACCTCGCAGATCGTCGCCGAGCAACAGAAACTCGCTGACACCTTCCAGGGCCTGGGCCTGATTCCACACAAGCTGCAGGTGGCCGACGCGGTCTACCCGGCTTCCGTATTGCCTTGAGTGGAGCGCAACTGACATGCCCCGCCCGATCCGCTTCAATGCGTTCAGCATGAACGCCGCCAGCCACCAGTCCCCCGGCCTGTGGCGCCACCCACGCAACACCAGCGTCGCCTTCAACCGCCTGAGCTACTGGACCGACCTGGCCCGCCTGCTGGAGCGCGGCCTGTTCGACGCCCTGTTCATTGCCGATGTGCTGGGTATTTACGACGTGTACCAAGGCGGCCCTGAGGCCGCCCTGCGCGGTGGCGTGCAAGTGCCGGTCAACGACCCGCTGCTGCTGGTGCCGGCCATGGCCGGGGTCACCGAGCACCTGGGGTTTGGCGTGACCTTCTCGCTCACCTACGAGCACCCCTACCCGTTCGCCCGGCGCATGTCCACACTTGACCACCTGAGTAACGGCCGGGTCGGCTGGAACATCGTCACCGGCTACCTCGACAGCGCTGCACGCAACCTCGGCCTGGCGCGCCAGCTGGGCCACGATCAGCGCTACGACCTGGCCGAGGAGTACCTGCAGGTGCTCTACAAGCTGTGGGAAAAGAGCTGGGACGATGACGCGGTGCTGCTGGAGCGCGACAGCGGGCGCTACATCGAGCCAACCCGGGTGCACCCGATCAACCACGTGGGCGAGCACTTCCAGGTGCCCGGCATGCACCTGTGTCAGCCGTCACCGCAACGCACGCCGGTGCTGTTCCAGGCCGGCGCTTCGGCACGCGGCCAGCAGTTTGCCGCGCGCCACGCCGAATGCGTGTTCATCAGCGGCCCAACCCCTACAGTGTTGCGCCGCTACGCCGATGGCATTCGCCAGGCCAGCGAAGCCGCCGGGCGAGGTCGTGATGAAGTGCTGATCTATGCCCAGGCATTGCTGATTGTCGCCCCTACCCGGGAAGAAGCCGAGGCGCGGTTCGCCGAATACCGTCGCTATGTCGACCTGGACGCGGCCTTGGCGCTGCTGTCGGGCTGGACCGGCATCGACTTTGCCGGCCTCGACCCTGATGCGCCGATCGAATACGTCGAAAATGACGCCGGCCGCGCTGCCCTGGCCGCGTTTACCGCCGCTGACCCGAACCGCCGCTGGACCGTGCGCGAGGCTGCCGAGTTCGTTGGCCTGGGTGGTCGCGGCCCGGTACTGGCAGGTTCTGCCAGCGAGGTGGCCGACCAGCTGGAAAGCTGGCTGGACCAGACCGGCATCGACGGTTTCAACCTGACCTACGCCGTGCAGCCGGATGACCTGGCCAACGTGGTCGAGTTGCTGGTGCCCGAGCTGCAACGACGCGGCCGCTACCCTTCGAGTTACACCGAAGGGACCTTGCGCCAAAAATTGTTCGGTCAAGGCGATCGACTGCCGGAAGCCCACGCCGGGCGCCAGGTCGACATTCAGCGATCAAATACCGGGTATTCCAACATTTAATTTGTGGATGGCACGCGCTCGACCCTATTCTGTGGCCACATCCCCTGCGCCGCACCGGCCGGTGCGGTTCACGGCATGGGGAGAGAACAACAAGTCGAGATTGTCCATGTCGAACCATTCGTACTTCGCCCCCCACGGTGGGCACCCGGCTCAAACCGAGCTGCTGACTGACCGTGCCATGTTCACCGAAGCCTATGCCGTCATCCCCAAGGGCGTGATGCGTGACATCGTCACCAGCCACCTGCCGTTCTGGGACAAGATGCGCATGTGGGTCATCGCCCGCCCGCTGACCGGTTTTGCCGAAACCTTCTCGCAGTACATCGTCGAGCTGGCCCCGGAAGGCGGCAGCGAGCGCCCCGAGCTGGACGCTAACGCCGAAGCCGTGGTGTTCATCGTCGAAGGCGAACTGGACATCACCGTGGAAGGCAAGCACCACACCTTGGTACCCGGCGGCTATGCCTTCCTGGCGCCAGGCGCCGAGTGGAGCCTGCGCAACAACAGCAAGTCCAACGTCACCTTCCACTGGCTGCGCAAGCACTACCAGAAAGTCGAGGGCCTGGACGTACCAGAATCGTTCGTCACCCACCGCGACAACGCCACCGTCATCGAGATGCCGGGCACCGAAGGCCGCTGGAAAACCACCCGTTTTGTCGACATGGCCGACATGCGCCACGACATGCACGTGAACATCGTCACCTTCCAGCCGGGCGGCGTTATTCCGTTCGCTGAAACCCACGTGATGGAACATGGCCTGTACGTGCTGGAAGGCAAGGCGGTGTACCGCCTGAACCAGGACTGGGTTGAAGTGGAAGCCGGCGACTTCATGTGGCTGCGCGCCTTCTGCCCGCAAGCCTGCTACGCCGGCGGCCCTGGCAACTTCAGCTACCTGCTGTACAAGGACGTTAACCGTCACGTGCACCTGACGCTGAACCCTAAGCGCTAAGCCCAGGCTGATGCCCGCAAGCCCGCCAACCTGGCGGGCTTTCTGTTTGCCGCGCATACTCAAACACCCATCCCCCGCGCGGTACCGGCCATGAACCGCTGCCTGCTGCTCACTGCCCTGCTGCTGTGTACCCCTGCCCCGGCCGCCGATGAGTGGAACCTGGCCTATGACCGCGAAGGCATTCGCGTGTACCTGAGCAGCGCGCATGACACGCCCTACCAGCAATTTCGTGGTGTAAGTACCATGAAAGCCAGCGTGCGCACCCTCACCGACCTGCAAGAGAACCTGCGGGTAGCCTGCAAATGGCTATACGCCTGTGACCAGATGCGTTTGCTGGAAGTGGATGGCGCCAATACCTGGGTGTACCTGACCACCAACCTGCCGTGGCCGACGATGCCGCGGGACATTGTGCTGAAAGTCACCAGCGAACGCCTGGATGACGGCACCCTGCTGCGGCGCCTGAGCGCCGAGCCTGACAGGATTCCCAAGGTTGACGGCCTGATCCGGGTGCAGCATCTGCGCGGTGAGTGGCGCATGAAACCTCTGGGCGAGCGCGAGACGGAGGTGACCTACCAGTTGCAGGCCGACCCTGCCGGCGATGTGCCCGGCTGGCTGGCCAACCGGTTTGTGGTGGATGCGCCGGTGGTAACGTTGCGTACGTTGCGGGCGGTTGCTGAACGCCAGCCCTGAAGAATGCTGGAACTACCTGTCCTGGCCGCTGTAGCAGATCGCCAGCCCTTTTGGACTGCTGTGGGAGCGGGCTTGCCCCGCGAAGGCAACCCTGCGGTGCCTGGCACCGGCTTTGCCGGTGTTCGCGGGGCCAGCCCGCTCCCACAGAGCACCCGCTAAATCAACGAATCAGCAGTAGCGCTCTGCGGTTGGGCAGAGGCCTTGGTCCTGCGCCGATAGGCCAGCAACAGGCCCGCATACCACAGCGGCATCACGTACAACGCCGTGCGGGTGTCCGGTTCCAGCACCAGCAGGCACAGCACGAAAATCAGGAATAGCTGCGCCAGCGCGGCGGTGACCTTGCCGCCCGGCAGCTTGAACCTGGACTGCTCATGGGCCTGCGGGTTCTGTCGGCGGTAAGCAAAGTAGGACAGCAGGATCAGCGACCAGGTAACGATGATCATTACCGCAGAAATGGTCGACACCAGGGTGAACACGGTCATCACTTCCGGGATCACGAACAGCAGCGTCAACGCAATCGCCATGCACACCCCGGAGAATACCAGCGCCCGCACTGGCGTACCCGACCCGGACAGGCGCCCGAACGCCTTCGGGGCCTGTTGTTGATGCGACAGGCCATAGAGCATGCGCGAGCCCGAGTAAACGCCACTGTTGGCCGACGATGCCGCGGAGGTCAGCACTACGAAGTTGATGATGCCAGCAGCAGCGGGCAACCCGCCAAGCAGGAACAATTCAACGAAGGGGCTGCGGTTGGCTGGCACATTGGCCCAGGACACCACACTGATGATGCACACCAGCGAACAGATGTAGAAAAGCAGGATACGCACGGGGATGGTGTTGATCGCCTTGGGCAGGGTCTTTTCGGGGTCTTTGGCCTCTGCCGCTGCGGTGCCGATCAGCTCGGTGCCGACGAAGGAGAAAATGGCGATCTGGAACCCGGCGAGGAAGCCAAGGATGCCATGCGGCATGACCACGCCGGGGGCCACCAGGTGGCTGAACGATGCCGTCACCCCGCCCGGCGAGGTATAGGAGGTGGCGACCATCACCAGGCCGGTTACCACCAGCAGCACGATGGCGACGATCTTGATCAGGCCGAACCAGAACTCCACTTCACCAAAGGCCTTCACCGCCAGCATGTTCAGGCCCAGCAACAGGAACATGGTGCCGAAAGCCGGTAGCCAGGTAGGCACATCGGGGTACCAGTACTGCACGAACCCTGCGACCACCACCACGTCGCCCACCGCCGCCACCACCCAGCTGAGCCAGTACGACCAGCTGAGAATGTAACCGGCCCGCGGCCCCAGGTAGTTGTGCACCAGGTCAGCGAACGATTCCATCTGCAGGTTGGCCAGCAGCATCTCGCCCATGGCGCGCATGATGCAGAACACAAAAAAACCGATGATGGCGTAGACGAGGATGATCGAAGTGCCAGACAGCGCAATGATCTTGCCCGAGCCCATAAACAACCCGGTACCAATGGCACCACTGATCGAAATAAGCTGTATGTGTCGGTTTTCCAGCCGTCGCTTGAGCACTCGGCCCTCTTGCGGAGCAGCGCTTTGCGCATTGCACGTTTGATGCATAGTCGACCTCTTATTCTTTTTTGGTAAAACTTCAGCGCCCCGCGCCGCACCATGTAAGTGGCACTAAGGTGCAGGTTCCCTGTCATTGAAAATGATAAAAGCGCAGGTAATAACGAAAACGGACACTCACGCCCGGTGCAACTTAGCTGCGGGCTTTTTTATTGTTTGAAACGCACCCTGGTTGGTGCGCCTTGTACCGTTGCACGAAAACAGTTTCATTCTGCCAGTGGCCCGGGCCAAGCGGAACGCTACAGAATGCGCACAGCCAAAGGGATTTTTTGCACTGTGGAAAGCCTGGGTGACAGTTTGCGCAATGCGCCTTTCAAAAGGCCTGACCCCGCGGTCACATCTTGTAGGTGGAGAGCAGGATGCTGGTCTCGGTATTCTCGATGTGCGGAATGGAGCGAATGGTATTCAGCGCCCGGTCGAACGCTTCAAGGGTGTCTGCGCGCAGCTCTGCCATCAGGTCCCAACGGCCATTGGTGGTGTGGATGGCGACCACGTTGGGGTGCCCACGCAGCGCGTGCTTGACCTCTGCAGCGTGGTGGCCGCTGATGCCTATGCTGGTAATTGCCCGCACGCCCTGGTCCAGCGCATCGGAGCGCAAACGTACCGTGTAGCCAATGATCACGCCCTGCTCTTCGAGCCGGGTGATGCGGTTTTGCACCGTTGCCCTGGCCACCTTGAGTTTTTTTGCCAAGGTCAGCACGGGAGTGCGTGCATTGTCCCGCAACAGCGCAATCAGTTCCCGATCGATAGTGTCCATATGCCTGCCAAATAATCAGATTGCTACTTTGGGGTGGCAGATTGTCTAGAAAGTTGGCGAAACTGGCAACCTGCATTCTTCCTGTTGACGCCACCTTTCATCAAAATGTTCGAGCCGGCGACACTTCGATAATCCTAAGCGCTCACCCTGCAATATCCAGGGCGCAGCGCACAATAACAAGGTGCAAGAGCATGACGTATTTCATTGATGTTCCAACCATGTCGGACTTGGTGCACGACATCGGCGTAGCGCCGTTCATAGGTGAACTGGCTGCGGCCATGCGTGAAGACTTCAAACGCTGGCAGGAGTTTGATAAATCCGCACGGGTTGCCAGCCACTCGGAAGTGGGTGTGATCGAACTGATGCCGGTCGCCGACAACAGCCGCTACGCCTTCAAATACGTCAACGGCCACCCGGCCAACACCGCACGTGACCTGCATACGGTGATGGCCTTCGGCGTACTGGCCGATGTCGACACCGGCTACCCGGTGCTGCTGTCCGAACTGACCATTGCCACCGCCCTGCGCACTGCGGCCACCTCGCTGATGGCAGCCCAGGCACTGGCCCGACCGAACTCGCGCAAGATGGCGCTGATCGGCAACGGCGCGCAAAGCGAATTCCAGGCGCTGGCGTTCCACAAGCACTTGGGCATCGAAGAAATCGTCGCCTATGACACCGACCCGCTGGCCACCGCCAAGCTGATTGCCAACCTCAAGGAATACAGCGGCCTCACCATTCGCCGGGCCGGCTCGGTGGCCGAAGCGGTAAAAGGCGTGGACATCATCACCACGGTCACTGCCGACAAGGCCTACGCCACCATCATCACCCCCGACATGCTCGAACCTGGCATGCACCTGAATGCCGTGGGGGGCGACTGCCCGGGCAAGACCGAACTGCACGCCGATGTGCTGCGCAACGCCCGGGTGTTCGTCGAGTACGAGCCGCAAACCCGTATCGAAGGTGACATTCAGCAGCTGCCCGCTGACTTCCCGGTGGTTGACCTGTGGCGTGTGCTGCGCGGCGAGACCGAGGGGCGCCAGAGCGACCGCCAGGTCACCGTATTCGACTCGGTGGGCTTCGCCCTGGAGGATTACACCGTACTACGTTACGTACTACAGCAGGCCGAAAAGCGCGGCATGGGCACGAAGATCGACCTGGTGCCATGGGTGGAAGACGACCCGAAAGACCTGTTCAGCCACACCCGCGGCCGTGCTGCCAAAAGCCGTATCCGACGCGTTGCCTAACCCTGCACTCAACCCGGTATTTCTCATGGCATTTCCAACGCGTTCGATTCAAGCACCTGCAGCAGTGGTCATGGTCAGGCCACATGCGTTCACCCCCAACCCGGAAACCGCAGCCGACAACTCGTTCCAGCGCAGCAGCCCCGGCCTCGCCGCACAGGCGCTCGCCGAGGTTGCCCGCGAAGAAGTCACGCAGGCCGCCGGTCGCCTTGAGGCCGAAGGCGTGCGGGTACACCTGTTCGATGATTTCGGCGAACACAACACCCCGGACTCGGTGTTCCCCAATAACTGGTTCTCTACCCACCCCGGTGGACACATCGCAATCTACTCGATGTATTCGCGCAACCGCCGCCGCGAGCGGCGCGCGGATGTGATCGAGATGCTCAAACATGAGTACCGCGTGCAAGATGTCATCGATTATTCAGGGCTGGAGCAAGACGAACTGTTTCTTGAAGGGACCGGCGCCATGGTCTTCGACCACCTGTCGCGGGTGGCTTACACCGCACGTTCCAACCGCGCCGACCCGATCGCCCTCGAGCGCTTCAGCACGCACTTCAACTTCGAGCCGATGGTGTTCGACACGGCCGACGAGCAAGGCACGCCGATCTACCACACCAACGTACTGATGTGCGTGGCGACCGAATTTGCACTGGTGGGTTTTGGCACGTTCACCAACAAAGCGCGGGCCGAGGAAGTGCGCATGCGGCTGATCGAATCGGGCCGCGACGTGATTGACCTGAGTAACCAGCAGATCAGCCAGTTTGCCGGCAATGCCATCGAGCTGTCCGGGCGTGACGGGCGAATCCTGGCACTGTCACGCAAGGCCTTCGACAGCCTGACCGGTGAGCAACGCCAGCGCATCGAGCGCTCGGCGCGGCTGGTGCCGCTGGACGTGCCGACCATTGAGATGGCCGGCGGCTCAGTGCGCTGCATGATCGCCGGCATTCATCTGTCGCCACGCCTCGCTGCGGCCTGCGCCTGACCCATCAATCGTCGGCCGACTCGATTTTCTGTGGGAGCGGCCCTGCCGGGGCGCCCCACAAACACCGCGTCAGTTCGTCAGGCCGGCTCAGATCCCACCGCCCGCCAGCAGTTGTGTCATGACCTCGGCCAACGCCTTGACCATCACATCCGCCGTCGGCCGGTGGACGATGACGATTTCATAGCTGTCGACCTCCGGTAGCCCCTGCCCTGCCCCCAGCACCCGGTGCTCCCCCGTAGCCGCCCTTGGTGGCAGCAGGCTGATGCCCATGCCATCGGCAACTGCCGCCTGGATACCGCTGAGGCTGGAACTGGTGAAACTGATGCGCCAGCGCCGGCCCATGCTTTCGATCGCGTTGATCATGTCTTCGCGGTACAGGCCGCGCGGCGGGAAGGTCACCAGCGGGATCGGGTCCAGCTCAAAGGCGGGGGTGCGCGCACTGTCGATCCATTGCAGGCGCTCGGGCCAGCAAGCCACGCCCTCCCGGGTGTTGCGCCGCTGCTTGAGCAGCACCAGGTCCAGTTCACCGTTGTCGTAGGCCTGGCTGAGGTCGCGGCACAGGCCGCTGGTCACTTCCAGTTTCACTTGCGGGTGCAGCCGGCTGAACGCCGACAGCGCATTGGTGGTGCGCCCGCCAACGAAGTCCTCGGGCACGCCCAGGCGTACGGTGGTGCCCACCATCGCCCCGGCCAGGGCTTCGAGCATCTGGTCATTCAGCGCCAGCATGTGCCGGGCGTAGCCGAGCAAGGTCTGCCCGGCGTCGGTCGGTAGCACATCGCGGTTACCCCGCACCAACAGGCGATGCCCGACCATGTCCTCCAGGCGGCGCACCTTTTGGCTGATGGTCGACTGGGTCGAGTGCAGGCGCGCCGCCGCCGTGGTGAAGCTGCCGCAATCGGCCACCACCACGATGGCGCGTAGCAGGTCGAGGTCGAACAGGGCTCTATTCGATTTCACGCTGATAGACATGTTGGTATTCAACTGCTGAATGGCAAGACTGCGTTCTATCACGGCTAGTCGCCAAGGGCCACACCTTCACGCCGAGGGTCGGCGCCACCGGACCAGCCATCGCCGCTGCGCTGGATGATCTGCATGCCACTGGTCATGGTCATCGGCGTGACCTCATGGCCCCAGGCTGCCAATTGGCGGATCAGCGATGGGCTGGCGAGCCCGGCTTCCACTTCGGTGCCGGCATTGCGGCTGCCGAAGTTGGGCAAGCCGGCCGCCTGCTGCGGGTCGAGCTGCCAATCCAGCAAGCCGATCAGCGCCTTGTTCACGTAGCCAATGATCTGCGAGCCCCCTGGCGAACCAAGGCTGGCCACAAGCTCGCCAGAGGCCCGCGAAAACACCAGCGTGGGCGCCATCGCCGACAGTGGCCGCTTGCCCGGCTGCACCCGGTTGGCCACAGGCTTGCCGTGCTCCTGAGGGATGAACGAGAAGTCCGTCAGGTGGTTGTTGAGCAGGAAGCCCTTGACCATCAGGTGCGAACCGAACGCGGCCTCCACCGAGGTGGTCATGGCCAGTGCCTGGCCGCTGTCATCCACTGCGCTGAGGTGCGAGGTGGAAATGCGCAAAGGCGAACGATCGGGCGCCAGGGCCAGGTCGGCGCCTGGCGGTTGGCCCGGGCGAGCGCGCTTCATGCTGTATGCCCCAATCTGTGCTGCCCGGCGGGCCAGGTAGGTGGCGTCGGTCAGGGCCTTGACCGGGACCGGCACATAATCGCTGTCGGCCAGGTACTGAGCGCGGTCGGCATAGGCCAGGCGCTCGGCTTCGGCGATCAGGTGCACGGCCAGCGGCGATGCCTCCAGGCCTGCCGGGGACGCGTTCGCCAGCGGCCGCAACGCCGCCAGATCGCGTTGTGGCGTGGTGCGCTGCACGGCTTCAAGCATGCCCAGCGTCTGCAACACCGTCACCCCGCCCGACGACGGCGGCGGCATGCCGCAGATGCGCCAGGCCTTGTAAGGGCCACACACCGGCTCGCGCTCCTTGGCACCGTACCGCTCGAGGTCTTGCAACGACAAATAACCGGCATTGGCATGGCTGCGCACCTTGGCCACGATGGCCGCGGCGATTTCACCGGTGTAGAACGCCTGGGGACCGTGCGCGGCAATTTGCTCGAGCGTTTGCGCAAGTTCGGGGTTGCGCAACGTTGTACCCACTGGCAGCGGCTTGCCTTTTTTATCCAGGAAGTAGCGAGCCATGGTCGGTGAACGGGCAATATACGGGTCACCGGCCACCAGGGTGTGAAGGCGCTCGGATACCGGGAAACCGCTACGTGCCAACGCAATGGCCGGGGCAAAGAGTTGCTGCCAAGGCAGCTTGCCGTGCTGCTCGTGAGCCAGCTTCAGCGCGCGCAAAACCCCGGGCACCCCCACTGAACGCCCGCCGATCTGTGCCGACCTGAAGGGCATCGGTGAACCATCGGCTTGCAAGAACAGCTTTTCCGTTACCTGCGACGGGGCTGCCTCGCGGCCGTCGAAAGCCTGCACGCGCTTCCCGTCCCAGTAGAGGATAAAGGCCCCACCCCCAATGCCACTGGATTGCGGCTCGACCAAGGTCAGCACCATCTGCATGGCGATGGCGGCGTCAATGGCACTGCCACCGGCACGCAACATCGCCCGCCCCGCTTCACTGGCCAGCGGGTTGGCGGCGGCGGCCATATGCCGGTTGGCGTGCACCGGCTGCAGGCCAGTGCGGTAGCCGGAGGCCCGTTCGGGTGGCGCGGGCAACACGTGATCGGCACAGGCCCACCCACTGGCGATCGCCAGGCACAGCGCGCTCATCACCGGTGCGGAGAACTTCATCGTTTTGCTTCCTGCCTTGTCTATTCAGCAGACCACTGTCGGTCATGCGCAAACTTAACTTCAAGACTTGGTGCGATTTTTCTAGGATGCAGGCAGGCCAATCCGGAGCACACCCCATGCGTAGACCCGTCGCAGCCATGCTGTTTGCCCTGTTCACCAGCCTTGCCGCCCACGCCGAGAACACCACCATGGACTACCGCCTGCACACCGCCGCCCGCCACAACGACGTGCACACCCTGCAACAGTTGCTGGCGCAAGGTGCCCAACTGGAAAGCCGTGATGAGCAAGGGCGCACTGCCCTGCTGGTGGCCACCCACGCCAACCAGGTGGCGGCGGCGCAAGCGCTGATCCAGGCCGGTGCCGATGTGAACGCCGAGGACAATATTGCTGACAGCCCTTACCTGTATGCTGGCGCCCGGGGCCTGAACGATATACTGCGGCTGACCCTGAGCCACGGTGCCGACCTCAAGAGCACCAACCGATACGGGGGAACTGCGTTGATACCGGCGGCCGAGCGTGGGCATGTAGAAACAGTGCAGATGCTGATCGATGCCGGGGTGGACGTGAACCACTTGAACCGGCTGCACTGGACCGCGCTCATGGAGGCAGTGATTCTGGGGGATGGCGGACCGCGGCATGTGGAGATTGTGCGCCGGCTGATGGCGGCAGGTGCGGACCGGCAGATTGCCGACCAGGAGGGGGTCACCGCGCTGGAGCATGCGCGCCAGCGAGGGTATCGGGAGATGGAGGCGCTGCTGGCCCAGTAGGCAAGGTTTGCATGGCACGGGCTTCGCCCGTGATCGCCGGCAAGCCAGCTCCCACATTGGCCGCATCGTATTCAAGTCATGTGCAGTACCTGTGGGAGCTGGCTTGCCGGCGATGGGGCCAGGACAGGCAGCACAGAAACTCAGACGACTTCTTCGTACGGCAGCCCCACATAGTTCTCGGCAATGTTCAGCAAGCCCGCCGCGGAGTTCAGGAAGTACTCGCGGTCAGCCTCCTGCATCTTCTGGTCCCAGGCATCCTTTTGGTTGCCGAAGTCATGCAGCAGCTGGGTCATGAACCAGCTGAAACGCTCGCCCTTCCACACCCGGCGCAAGGCCAGCGGCGAATACTGTTGAAGCAGGTCGATACGCCCTTCGCGGTACACCTTGACCAGAATGCGGTAGAGGTAGTTGACGTCCGAAGCTGCCAGGTTCAGGCCTTTGGCACCGGTGGGTGGGACGATGTGCGCAGCGTCTCCCACCAGGAACAGGTGGCCGTACTGCATGGGTTCGACCACCAGGCTGCGCAGCGGCGCAATACTTTTTTCCAGGGCTGGGCCGGTCACCAGATCCGCCGCTACGTCAGCGGGCAGGCGGGCTTTCAGTTCGTCCCAGAAACGCTCGTCAGACCACGCCTCGACACGGTCCTGCAAAGGTACCTGCAGGTAGTAGCGGCTGCGTGTTTGCGAGCGTTGGCTGCACAACGCGAAGCCACGCGCATGGTGGGCATAGATCAACTCGTGATTGACCGGCGGTGTGTCCGACAGCAGGCCCAGCCAGCCAAATGGGTAAACGCGTTCGTATTGCTTCAGCACGCCCTCGGGGATGCTTTGCCGGGAGACACCATGGAAGCCGTCACAGCCGGCGATATAGTCGCAGTCCACCCGGTGCACGCGGCCATCTTTTTCGTAGGTCAGATACGGCTTCTCGCCCTTCAACTCATGCGGCTGGACATTGCTGGCAGCATAGATGATCGGCGCGCCGCTGGCTTCGCGGGCCTGCATCAGGTCACGGGTGACTTCGGTCTGGCCATACACCATCACCGTCTTGCCACCGGTCAAGGCCTTGAGGTCCAGGCGTTGACGGCGCCCGCCAACCAATAGCTCGACCCCTTCGTGCACCAGGCCTTCACGGTCCATGCGTTCGGCCACACCGGCTTCGCGCAGCAGGTCGACAGTGCCTTGCTCCAGCACACCGGCGCGGATGCGGCCAAGGACGTACTCGGGCGTCTGGCGTTCGACGATGACGTTATCGATACCGGCCTTGTGCAGCAGTTGGCCCAGCAGCAGGCCAGACGGACCTGCACCAATAATTGCAACCTGAGTTTTCATTGTTGTTGTCTCTTTTCGGACGATGCCGGCCCTGGACTGGCAGTGGGGCGGCATCTGCTGTTAGGGTTTGCCTTTGCATTTTTACTGGCAAAAACTGCCAATTAACTGTGCTATTCCATGAATAACCTGCACTTTTACAAAAATCGTTCGATTAACGGACAGGCCAGCCTGCATGAAATCCACCCTCCCCGGCGTCCCCTTGTTCAAGCTCTATGGCGAAAACCAGGCCTGGCCCGGCACCGACTTGCTGCACTGCGAGTCGATCCCGGCGCGTAGCCGCCTGCACCACTGGGAAATCAAGCCGCACCAGCATGCCGAGCTGTTCCAGCTGCTTTACGTACAGCGCGGTCAGGCCCTGGTGGAGATCGAAGGCGTGCGCAGCGCCATCGGTGAGGCGGCGATCCAGGTGGTGCCGCCAATGACCGTGCATGGCTTTCGCTTCAGTGCCGATATCCAGGGGTATGTGCTGACCTTTGGCACCGCACTGGTGGCAAACCTGGAACAACGCCTGGGCACGCCGCTGACGGTGCTGGCAAAACCTGGGTGTTACCCGCTCGGCCAGGACCGCGTGCACCTGCGCAGCCTGATCGGCACCTTGCAGCAGGAGTACCAGGGCAATGCCCCGGCACGGGCAGCCTTGCTGGAGGCGCTGGTAACCACGTTGATGGTGTGGATCAGCCGCCGCCCGCAACCTGGGCAGGCGCCCCGCAATCGGGATGAGCGTGACCGCCAGTTGCTGGGGCAGTACTTGCGACTGGTGGAGGCGCATTACCGCGAGCACCTGTCGATGGAGGACTTCGCCGCGCGACTGAATATTCCGAGCCTGCAACTGAACCAGTTGTGCCGGGCGCTGAGTGGGCAAACTGCGCTGCAGGTGCTGCACCAGCGTTTGTTGCTGGAGGCGCGTCGCAACCTGATTTACACGCGGATGAGTATCGGGCAGCTGTCGGACAGCCTGGGGTTCACCGACCCGACATACTTTGCCCGCTGGTTCAAGCGCTTGAGTGGGCAGACGCCCAATGGATATCGTCGGTCGGTGCAGCCGGAATGAAATGGGGTTACCTGCATCGGCCTCTTCGCGGGCTTGCCCGCTCCCACAGAAGTGCGCCGCTTGCGAGCCTGACGCAATCCCTGTGGGAGCGGGCAAGCCCGCGAAGCGGCCGGTGCAGGCCACACACATTTTCAGCCCTTGCTTGACGTATACGTAAACCTGCAGTCAGGATAAACGCATACCCCACGCCGAGCCCCAGCATGAGCACCCAGACCTACAGCATCTCCGACCTGTCCCGCGAGCTGGACATCACCACCCGCGCCATCCGCTTCTACGAGGAGCAGGGCCTGCTGAGCCCCGAGCGCCGAGGCCTGGAACGTATCTACACGGCCCGCGACAAGGTCAGCCTGAAGCTCATCCTGCGCGGCAAGCGCATCGGCTTTTCGCTGGCCGAGTGCCGCGAGCTGATCGAACTGTACGACCCCACCAGCGGCAACCTCAAGCAGCTCAACAGCATGCTGGCGAAAATCGCCGAACGGCGCGCACAGCTGGAACAGCAGATGCTCGACATTCACCAGATGCAACTGGAGCTGGACACCGCCCAGGAGCGCTGTGAGCAAGCCCTGGCCGCCACCCTGAACAACAAAGACAACCGCTGAACACCACAGGAAACCCGCCATGCCCTTGCCCAAAGAAGTCCGTCTGGTCGAAGTAGGCCCCCGCGACGGTTTGCAGAACGAAGCCCAGCCCATCAGCGTTGCCGACAAGGTGCGCCTGGTGGACGACCTCACCGAGGCAGGCCTGGCCTATATCGAGGTGGGCAGTTTCGTCTCGCCCAAGTGGGTGCCACAGATGGCCGGCTCTGCCGAGGTGTTCGCCGGTATTGAGCAACGCCCCGGCGTTACCTATGCGGCACTGGCGCCAAACCTGCGCGGCTTCGAGGACGCCCTGGCGGCCGGGGTGAAGGAAGTGGCGGTGTTCGCAGCCGCCTCCGAGGCGTTCTCGCAGCGCAACATCAATTGCTCGATCGGCGACAGCCTCAAGCGCTTCGAACCAATCATGGAGGCCGCGCACAACCACGGTGTGCGCGTGCGCGGCTATGTGTCGTGCGTACTCGGTTGCCCCTATGAGGGCAAGGTCAGCGCCGAACAGGTGGCCCCGGTAGCCCGCGCCCTGCATGAAATGGGCTGTTACGAGGTCTCGCTGGGCGACACCATCGGCACCGGTACCGCCGGCGATACCCGCCGCCTGTTCGAGGTGGTATCCGCCCAGGTGCCGCGCGAGCAACTTGCCGGGCACTTTCATGATACCTATGGCCAGGCGTTGGCCAACGTCTATGCCAGCCTGCTCGAAGGTATCAGCGTGTTCGACAGCTCGGTGGCCGGGCTGGGTGGGTGCCCGTACGCCAAAGGCGCTACCGGCAACATCGCCACGGAAGATGTGGTGTACCTGCTCCAGGGGTTGGGCATTGCCACCGGTATCGACCTGGACCGGTTGATCGCCGCCGGTCAGCGCATCAGCAGTGTGCTTGGCCGTGGCAATGGGTCGCGGGTAGCGCGGGCGCGCAGCGCGCATTGAGTCACACGGGTGTCACATACGTGTGGGTGAAGTGTTACCGCCCCCACGTTTCACAGCAAAAAATCGGGTAACAGGGAAACAAATCGACAAAATTTCAGGCAGACTGATTTTGCCAAAAGTAGCCAACCACCTGATTTTAAAGGATTTAAAAAAGTTGGCACGCACCCTGCTATATCTTTCGTACAAGAACAAAAAAAATGTGACACCCAATAAAAACAACAGGTAACGGCTCTGACATAACAAGAACAACACGGCAGAGGCGTAGCAAGCAGATCTTTTTGGAGTCGACACGCTTTTCAGGGGTACGCCCCGCGGTCTGGCACAGAACAATAAAACTACCTCAAGGTAGCTACAGCCAGGTTCGGATCAGCCATGATGAAAGCAGGTCAGCGCTCAAAAAAATACGTTTGCTCTTGACCCCGCATGGGGGTCGCACGCAACACCAAGGCAGGCTTACAAAAACAACAAAAAGCCAGCCTCAATAATAAAAAGAGCAAGCAGCAACGCTTTGGGGGGAGCTTCGGCTCCCCTTAGTGCTTCCCACCCTACTCCTCCTCCTTTTGCTTTTCCTCCCCCTGTCCTTCTACCTTTTCTACCAGCATGGGCATCGTGCCCAATACCAGCAGGGCCAGTACCGTGCTGATCAGCGCCGTGGCTTCGCGCCCCATGCCGGCAGCGGTACCAATGGCTGCAGTCATCCATAGCCCTGCGGCAGTAGTCAGGCCTTTCACATGGCTGGTGTCCTGGCCGTTTCCTTTGAGAATGGTACCCGCACCCAGAAAACCGATACCGGCGACGATACCCTGGATCACCCTGCTCAGCGCCTGCTCATCAGCCCCGGCCATGCTGGGCGCCAGCACGAACAGGGCCGCGCCCAGCGAAACCAGCATGTGGGTGCGCACGCCGGCAGACTTGCCTTTGTGTTCACGTTCAAATCCCAGCACAGCGCCAAGCACTGCCGCCATAAGCAGCCGCACGAGGATTCGCGTCACTTCACGCTCATCGGTGACATCGGCGAACTCGGCCTGGATTGCTTGCCAGATGACGTCCATCACAGTTGTCCCCATGCTGACCATTGTATGGCCAGGTCCGGCCTTTACGCGGGCGTGCCCGCGAAAAGGCCGGCCTGCCGTATGCAAGGGTTGACCTCAGCCCACAGGGCAAAGTGCCGCTCAGCTTGTTGATGCAGCAACCAGCGCCTCATTGCGGTCCACCCTGTACAACCCGAGGAGGACTGCACCATGCCCGTTGAAATCGATGAAACCACTCGCCGCTGCACGCTGATCGGCGACAACGTGCGTATCGAGGGTGACGGCCCTGATGTCGAAATCGTCACCGACGAAAATCTGCGCATGTCAGTGGCACTGCTCGCAGGCCAACGCGTGCCCATCACCGAATCCGAAGCCGATGCACTGACCGTGGCAGGTGCGGTGGATAGCCGCAGGCACCTGAAGACCAGTGTGCCAGGTTCGGTGATCTAGGGCCTGGCGGGGCCAACCGGCACATCTGATACGGTTTTTATCGCAAAATCTGAGCCTGTGCTGATAACAGCCTCAGGGCCATAGTGCTCATGCCTGATCGAGGCCTGATGAGCACCGAGCCATGAACACTAGAATCCCTTTCACAGAGATCGCCGACGCCCCAGCCAGCTCACGACAGCGAAGCGCCGACAAGGGTATCCACACCCGCAGCTTCACCGGGCTTTACCGCACCCTGCGTATCGGCTTTGCCGGCGCACTGTTCGTGCTGTTTTTCGGCACGGCCTGGCTGAACTGGAATGGCCGCCAAGCCGTCCTGTGGGATTTGGCCGAGAGCAAATTCCACATTTTTGGCGCCACATTCTGGCCACAGGACTTCATCCTGTTGTCAGCGCTGCTGATTATCTGCGCCTTCGGCCTGTTCGCCATCACGGTGTATGCCGGCCGCGTGTGGTGCGGCTACAGCTGCCCGCAGAGCACCTGGACCTGGCTGTTCATGTGGTGCGAAAAGGTTACTGAGGGCGACCGCAACCAGCGCATAAAGCTTGCCGCCGCGCCCTGGAGCCTGAACAAACTGGTGCGCCGCACGCTGAAGCACAGCCTGTGGCTGGCTATCGGTGTAGCCACCGGGCTGACCTTCGTCGGCTACTTCACGCCAATCCGCCCATTGGCCGCAGAACTGTTCACTTTGCAACTGGGCGGCGTGGCACTGTTCTGGGTGCTGTTCTTTACCGCAGCGACCTACATCAACGCAGGCCTGCTGCGCGAAGCGGTGTGCCTGCACATGTGCCCATATGCGCGCTTCCAGGCCGTGATGTTCGACAAGGACACCCTGGCGGTCGCCTACGACCCGCGCCGTGGTGAAGCCCGTGGGCCGCGCAAGAAAGGCAGTGACGTAGGCGCCCAAGGCCTGGGTGACTGCGTCGACTGCACGCTGTGCGTGCAAGTGTGCCCCACCGGCATCGATATTCGCGATGGCTTGCAAATGGCCTGCATCGGATGCGCAGCGTGCATAGACGCCTGCGACGGTGTGATGGACAAGATGGGTTACGCCCGCGGCTTGATCGGTTACAAGTCCGAACACAGTCTGCAGGGCGGCACCACCCACTGGCTGCGCCCGCGCCTGCTGGGCTACGTCGCAGCGCTCGCGGTGATGATCGCAGCGCTGGTGGTGGCCTTGCAGATGCGCCCGATGGTTTCGCTGGACGTCATCAAGGACCGTGGCCTGTTCCGTGAAAATGCCCAGGGCCAGATCGAGAACATCTACCTGCTCAAGGTCATCAACAAGACCGAGCGCACCCAGCACTATGCGCTGCGCCTGCTGGACGCTGACGGTTTCACCTTGCAGGGCAATACCAAATTGGTGATCCCGGCTGGCGAAATGACCGAGCTGCCGGTATCCGTGGCGATGCTGGCCGAGCGCCCGGCCAGCAGCTCGCAAACATTGAGCTTCGAAATCAGCGAGCGCGACGACCCCGCCATCCGCAGTGTGGCGCAAAGCCGCTTCGTCGCACCGATGAACCGCTGATCCCTTACACTGACGCCACCTTGCCTGCCAGGCTTCGACAGAAGGCCAGAATGAAACGCTACGAACGCTTTGCCGACGACATTGCCGAACTGATCCGCTCCGGGGTACTGGGCCCGGGCCAACGCGTGCCTTCGGTACGCTACGCCAGCCAGACCCACGGGGTCAGCCCGTCCACGGTGTTCCAGGCTTATTACCTGCTGGAGCGGCGCGGGCTGATCCGTGCCCGGCCGCGCTCAGGCTATTTCGTCAACGCCCACGCACCGCGCCAGTTCAGCGAGCCGCAAGCGTTGCAGCCGGTCAGCGAGTCCACTGACGTTGACGTCAGCGCACTGGTGTTCTCGATACTCGACTCGATCAAGGACCCCAACACCATACCGTTCGGCTCAGCCTTCCCCAGCCCCGAACTGTTCCCGCTGCAGCGCCTGTCGCGCTCACTGGCCAGCGCCAGCCGCAGCATGGACCCGCGCATGGTGGTGACCGACCTGTCGCCCGGCAACCCGCAGCTGCGCCGGCAAATTGCCCTGCGCTACATGGTCGGTGGGCTGATGCTGCCAATGGAAGAGCTGCTGATCACCAACGGTGCACTGGAAGCCTTGAACTTGTGCCTGCAGGCCGTTACCCAGCCGGGCGACCTGGTAGCCATCGAGGCCCCCGCCTTCTATGCCTGCCTGCAAGTGCTGGAGCGGCTCAAACTCAAGGCTGTGGAAATCCCCGTGCACCCGCGCGAAGGCATGGACCTGGGGGCACTGGCGCAGACGCTGGAAAAGCACCCGGTAAAAGCCGTCTGGTGCATGACCAACTTCCAGAACCCGGTAGGCGCGAGCATGCCGGAGGCAAAGAAGCAGGCGCTGGTGGAACTGCTGGCGCGGCACCAGGTGCCGTTGATCGAAGACGACGTGTACGCCGAGCTGTACTACTCGCAGCAGGCGCCCAAGCCGGCCAAGGCCTTCGACACCCAGGGCCTGGTGATGCATTGCGGCTCGTTCGCCAAAAGCCTGGCCCCCGGTTACCGCATCGGCTGGGTGGCGGCCGGTCGCTTCGCGCAGAAGATCGAACGGCTGAAACTGATGACCTCGCTGTGCGCCTCGATGCCGGCCCAGGCAGCGATAGCCGACTACCTGCAGCACGGCGGCTACGACCGCCACCTGCGCAAACTGCGCTACGCCCTGGAAGGCCAGCAGGCCAACATGCTGGCGGCCATCTCCCGCCACTTCCCGGCGCAGACGCGGGTCAGCCAGCCCTCAGGAGGCTACTTCCTGTGGCTGGAACTGCCCGAGCAGATGGACGCCCTCAAGCTGTTCCACATGGCCCTGGCACAAGGCATCAGCATCGCCCCGGGGCCGATCTTTTCGCCCACCCGCCGCTTCGGCAACTGCATCCGTCTTAACTATGGCAGCCCCTGGCATGACGGTGCCGAACGGGCCATGGAAACGCTCGGGCGGATCATTCGCTCGTTCTGAAGGAAAGCTATCGAAGGCCAGCTATAGTTGTCGGACTCGCAGGCAGGATAGCCAGCATGCCCCAAGACAACACCCCAGCTTGCATAGAGCAACTACAACAAAAACTACTCGAACTGGAGACGCAGAATGCCGAGCTGCGCCTCAAGGCGGCCTGTTATGAGGTCATGACTGGCCACATGCATCAAGGTTTCTGCGTGCTCGAAATGCTCGAGAACAGTGACGGAGAGCTGTACGACTACCGTTACATCCTTGCCAACGACGCCTCTATGCAGCACACCGCCCACCCCAAGCAGTTGGGCCAGACGGCACGTGAAACGATCCCGGACGAAATTGGAACCTGGCTTCCGCGGTTTGCCGAAGTGGCGCGCTCAGGGCAGCCCCTGCAGTTCGAAGCGCGGCTGGCGGTGACCGACCGCTGGCTAAAGCTGTCGGTGTATCCCCTGGAGCCCGCCAGCCAGAAACGAGTAGCGGTAGTCTTTACCGGGGTGCCGGCCGAACAGGTAACCCTCGATAACCTGCAAGCACTTAACCAGGAACTGTCGAACAGGGTCGACAAGGAGCAAGCCAACAGCAAGCTGCTTGGCGAGCTGGTCGACCACAGCCTGGCCAATGTGTTTGCTGCGGACCGCAGCTTCAGGCTGCTGGCGATCAACCGCACCGCACAGGAAACGTTCAAGCGCCTGCGCGGTTTCGTACCCAAGGTCGGCGACTACATTCCGCAATTCCTGTCAGGCCAGCAGGACATCAAGCGTCAGCTTGACCCCTTATGGCCACGCGTACTGGCGGGCGAGGCATTCGTCCAGACAATCGCCCTTGGGAACTCACAAGCATTGCGCCACTACGAAATCCGCTACAACCCCTTGCGTGATGCTCAGCAGCAAATCCAGGGGGGGTACCTGTTTGCATACGACATCACAGAACGCGTCGCAGAGCACGAGCGGCTGCGAGAGATCGAAAACGCTTTGCGCCAATCCCAGAAGATGGAAGCCATCGGCCAGCTGACCGGGGGGATAGCGCATGATTTCAACAATTTGCTGGGTAGCATCCTCGCCGCCCTGGAAGTGGCCACCGAACGCCAGGCACAACAGCGCTACCCGGAAGCTACACGGCTACTTGCCATCGCCCGACAGGACTCCAAGCGTGCTGCCTCTATGGTTCAACGCCTGCTGGCATTCGCACGCCAGCAAATCCTGATTCCGCAAACTACAGATGTGCATCAACTGGTGGCCGGTATGCACGATCTGATCAAGCGCTCGCTGCATGAAGACATCCACTTCGTTGACCAGACACTGGCCGACCAATGGCTGATAGCGATCGACCCTCCGCAACTGGAAAGTGCTTTGCTCAACCTGTGCATCAACGCCCGCGATGCCATGCCGCTGGGTGGCGAATTAGCTATCTGTTGCGCGAACACCCCATTGAATCAGGCACAGGCCCGGGTACTGGACCTCCCTGCGGGTGACTACTTGCAGATTCGTATCACCGATAATGGCATTGGCATGACCGCCGACACGGCTCAACGCGCGCTGGAGCCATTCTTCACTACCAAACCATTGGGTCAGGGCTCAGGCCTTGGGTTGTCGATCGTCTACGGCTTCATCCGCCAGTCCGGCGGGCAGTTGCAGATCAATAGTGCGCCTGGGCATGGCACGCGTATTGACCTTTATCTCCCCAGGAAAAGCGCGGCAATAGTAACTCCGCCTGAGCGCCATCAACCCACGCCTGCCAAAACTGAATGCACACCTCGCCTGATCATGCTCATGGAGGACCAGGTAAACCTGCGCCTGGTGATCGAAGAAGTGCTGCAAGAACTCGGGCACGATGTGCGCACGTTCGTCGATGGACGCAGCGCACTGACTGCCTGCCAAGAGGGCTTGCGGCCTGACCTGCTGGTGACCGATATCGAGCTGCCAGGCGACATCGACGGCCGGCAATTGGCCGCAGCGCTTCCCGAGGAGGTGCCAGTGCTCTACATCACCGGCTACAGCGAAGACCAGGCAGATGTCAAACCATCAAAGCACTCTAGCGTGCTGTGCAAGCCGTTCAGCCTGGCGCTGCTCAGCGAGCAAATCGAAAACCTGCTGGCAAACCTGCATCCGCCGCAATGAACAGCTGTACGTTCAAGGGCCAGCCACAGTACAGTCTGTCTGATACTTTTCTGGAATGTCGCCATGCACCACCGCGACCTGTCCGGCCTGCGCCGGGAAATCGAGGCCTTGCGTCAGCATAACGCGCAGCTGGAAGCACAGCTTCGGCAACAGCAGGATCAAGACCACAGCGTCTACCGCTTTCTGTTCGACACGATGGACGAGGGGTTCTGCATCATCGAATTCTTCGATGGCCCGCATGGGCCTCTGAGTGACTATATACACGTCATGGCCAACGCGGCCTACGCCAAGCACGCCGGCATCCCCGACGTGGTCGGGCAGAAACTGCGCGAGATGGTGCCCGATGAGGCCGATGACTGGGTGGCCCGCTATGGCGCTGTACTTCGCACGGGCGAACCGCTGCACTTCGAGCAGGAACTGGTCGCCACCGGCCATGTGCTGTCAGTGACTACTTTCCGCGTAGAGCCTGCTGAGAAACGCCAGGTAGCGGTGTTGTTCAAGGATGTCACCGAACGCCGGCGTGCAGAGCAGGCCCTGCAGCGCCTTAACGAACAGCTGGAACAGCGGGTGAATGCCGCACTGGCCGAACGACGCTTGTTTGCCGAATTGGTCGATCACAGCGTGGTCAATGTGCATGTGGTGGACAAGAATCTGCGCTGGCTGGCTGTCAACCGCCAGGCCAGGCATGACTTCCACCTGCTGTACGGGAGAACACCGGAAATCGGCGACTACCTGCCCGGGTTGTTCGAAGATGGAAGCGCTGGCCAGACGCCTATCCTGCCAATGTGGCAGCGCGCCCTGGCAGGCGAGCAGTTCATCGAGATCGGCATCTTCGGCAAGCCCCCCATGCTGCGCCACTACGAATTGCGCTTCAACGCGTTGCACGACCAAAAAGGCGAGATTCTAGGCGCGTTTCTGTTCGCTTATGACATCAGTGACCGGGTACAAGAGCAGGAACGCCTGGCCAAGGCCGAAGAAGCACTGCGCCAGGCACAGAAGATGGAAGCCGTAGGCCAGCTCAGTGGCGGCATCGCCCATGACTTCAACAATTTGCTGGGCAGCATCCTTGGCGCCCAGGAGCTGATGCGCCAACGCCTGGACCAGTCACGCTTCGACGCCCTGGAGCCCTTGCTGAAGCTGTCCAGCGGCTCGGCGCAGCGGGCCTCTTCACTGGTGCACCGGCTGCTGGCATTCTCTCGCCAGCAGACCCTGCAACCCTGCTCCACGCAGGTGACCACGTTGGTGGCCGGTATGGAAGAGCTTCTGCGCCGCACGATTGGCCCGGCCATTACCCTGAGCAGCCGCTTCGCCAGCCCGCTGTGGCCTACCTTCATTGATCCGCCCCAACTGGAAAGCGCCCTGCTCAACATCTGCATCAACGCTCGCGATGCCATGCCCGCAGGTGGGGTGATCGACATCATTGGCGACAACCTGCTGCTTGACGACGAGCAGGCCCTGGCTTTGCAACTGCCAGCCGGCGAGTATGTGCGGCTGAGCATCGTCGACAACGGTAAAGGCATGTCGGCTGAAGTGGCGGAGCGCGCAGTCGACCCGTTCTTCACCACCAAGCCGATGGGCCAGGGCAGCGGCCTGGGTCTGTCCATGACCTACGGCTTCGTGCGTCAGTCGGGTGGGCAATTACGCGTGCTGTCGGTGCTTGGCGAGGGCACCCGCATCGAGCTGCTGCTACCCCGACACCCCGAGCAGCCCCAGGCGCCAGCCGAAAAACTGCAGCACCCGCCTTTGCAAGCAAGCAGCGCGGCTGCACGGCGCATTCTGTTGATTGAAGACCAGACCGCCTTGCGCTTGGTGGTCGGCGAAGTGCTGGAAGAGCTGGGCTATCTGGTGGACGCCTTCGAGAATGGTCCGACCGCCCTCGCCCACCTGCAAAGCGGCGAACGGCCAGACCTGCTGCTGAGCGATATCGGACTGCCGGGTGGCCTGAATGGCCGCCAGGTGGCCGAACGCTGCCGTGAGCGCTACCCAGACCTCAAGGTGCTGTTCATCACCGGCTACGATGAGAGCGCCGCGCTCAGCGACGGCCAGCTGTTGCACGGTACGTTGGTGCTGACCAAGCCGTTCGAGCTCGAAGTACTCGCCGAGCGGGTACGCGAGCTGCTGGAGGATTGACGGGCGCGTTCAGCGCCCGCCGCTCAGGTCGATGAAACTGCCGGTGGAGTAGGAGGCTTTGTCCGAGAGCAGCCAGAGGATGGCTTCGGCCACTTCCTCGGGGCGTCCGCCGCGCCCCATGGGCAAACCCGGCTCAAGCTTGCTGACCCGGTCGGGGTCGCCGGACAAGGCATGGAACCCCGTGTGGATGTAACCTGGGCGTACGCCATTGACCCGCACGCCCTCGCCTGCCACTTCTTTGGCCAGGCCGATGGTGAAGGTGTCGAGCGCGCCCTTGGAGGCGGCATAGTCGACATATTCGTTGGGCGAGCCCAGGCGCGCAGCCATCGATGACACGTTGACAATGGCCCCGCCCTGCCCGCCATGCCGGTGTGCCATGCGCAGCAAAGCGTGCTTGGCGCAGAGCATGGGGCCGACGACGTTGGTTTTCATGATCTTCAGCAGGCGGAACTCGGACATGGCCTCGACGCGGCTCTGCTGGCCGATGGTGCCGGCGTTGTTGACCAGTGCGGTGACCGGGCCGAGCTCTTCGTCGACGCGCTGAAACAGGTGGATGATCTCATCCTCGACGCTGACGTCGGCCCGCACGGCGATAGCCTCGGCGCCCAGGGCGCGGACCTGGCCGAGGAGGGTTTCGGCGGCCTGGTCGTCGGCGTGGTAGTTGATGCAGATGCGGTAGCCCTGGCGGGCCGCCAACAGCGCCGTGGCGGCACCGATACCGCGGCTGCCGCCGGTGATGACGATGACGTTCTCCATGATTTTGCCAATCGCTTGGGGAAGGGACCGTCGACAATAGGCGAAACGGAGCAGTATGTGAATAGAGGGGCCACCCAGTGCCTGACTTGAGAGATTGGGCGTGGCGGATATCCAGCGCCGCCCGCGCGGCGCATCGCGAGCTCCGCTCGCTCCTACGTTTGCTTCGGGCCAATTATTCCTGTGGGATTTGTACGCGAACGCCTTGGCGCATAGCTCGATATCGTGCCGTACAAACAAGGCGGTCGCGCGCGACGGGTACAGGCATTACTGGCCCGAAACAAACGTAGGAGCGAGCGCAGCTCGCGATGCGCCGCGCGGGCGGCGCTCGATATCCGCCCCACCCTACATCCCGAACCATTCACCTCGTTGCCTTAATGCCCCGCCGATGCCGGCCCGGCCTTGGCAGTGAAGGGTGGTTTGGCGAACCACACCAGCAGGATCAACCCGGCAAACACCCAGGTCATCAAGGTGAAGTAGTCCACTGTCGACATCATGTAAGCCTGCCCGTTGAGTATCTGCTCCAGCTGCGCATAACTCTGCGGGCTGGCCCCACCCAACTGCTCAAGCGTATGCCGCGTCGCCGGGTCGAACTGGCTGATGTTCTCGCTCAGATAAGCGTGATGCTGGTCCGCCCGGCGAATCCAGATCCAGGTCGTCAACGACGCGGCAAAGCTCCCGCCCAAGGTCCGCAGGAAGGTCGCCAGCCCCGAGCCATCGGCAATCTGGTGCGGCGGCAGGTCGGACAGCAGGATGCTCAAGGTCGGCATGAAGAACAACGCCACGCCAATGCCCATGAACAGCTGCACCAAGGCCACATGCTGGAAGTCCACCTCGCTGGTGAAGCCGGCACGCATGTAGCAACTGGTGCCGATCGCCAGGAACGCCAGCCCTGCCAGTACACGCAGGTCGAAGCGGTGCGCATATTTGCCCACGAACGGCGACATGATCACCGGCAGCAAGCCGATCGGTGCCACCGCCAGGCCCGCCCACGTCGCGGTATAACCCATTTGCGTCTGCAACCATTGCGGCAGGATCAGGTTGATACCGAAGAACCCTGCATAGCCCCCGACCAGCACGATGGTGCCGACACGGAAGTTGCGGTGCACGAACAGGCGCAGGTTGACTACCGGGTGGCGGTCGGTCAGTTCCCAAATCACGAAGACTGCGAGGAACACCACCGAAATCAAGCTGCCGATAATGATGAACGACGATTCGAACCAGTCCAGGTCGTTGCCTTTGTCGAGTACCACCTGCAAAGCCCCGACACCGATAATCAGCGTCAGCAAGCCGATGTAGTCCATCGGCTGGCGGCTGGTGACCACCGGCCGGGTGCGCATCTGCTGGCGCACCACGGCGGCGGCGAACAGGCCGATGGGCACGTTGATGAAGAAGATCCACGGCCAGCTGTAACTGTCGGTGATCCAGCCCCCCAGGATCGGCCCGGCAATCGGCGCCACCACCGTGACCATCGCCAGCAGTGCCAGGGCCATGCCCCGTTTTGCAGGGGGGTAGACGGCAATCAGCAAGGTCTGGGTCATCGGGTACAGCGGCCCGGCGACCACGCCCTGCAATATCCGGAAACCGACCAGCTCCGGCATCGACTGGGCGATACCGCACAGGAACGAGGCCAGCACGAACAACAGCGTGGCCCAGATGAACAGTTTCACCTCGCCAAACCGTCGGCTGAGCCAGCCCGTCAATGGCAAGGCGATGGCGTTGCTCACCGCGAACGAGGTAATCACCCAGGTGCCCTGCTCGTAACTCACCCCCAGGTTGCCGGATATGGTCGGCAGCGCCACGTTGGCAATGGTGGTGTCGAGCACCTGCATGAACGTCGCCAGCGACAACCCGATGGTGGTCAACAGCAGGCTGGGCGGCGTGAACTGGGCAGCGGCGTTGTTGCTCATCGCTGGGCCGTCTTGCCGGGTGCGCTGTTTTCGTGGATCAACCGGGCGATCAGGTTGTCAGCCTCGACCAGCTGACGGTCATACACCTGGGTGGTGTAGCTGGCCTGCTGTGGGGGCTGCTGGGCCAGGGCCGGCCCGCTCTGGTCATGCAAGTCGACTTCCACCACGGTGGACAGGCCAATACGCAGTGGGTGGTCCTTGAGCTGATCGGGGCTCAGGTGAATACGCACGGGCACGCGCTGGACGATCTTGATCCAGTTGCCAGTGGCGTTCTGTGCCGGCAGCAGCGCGAAGGCACTGCCGGTACCGGCGCCAAGGCTATCGACCGTGCCGCTGTACTTGACCTCGCTGCCGTACAGGTCGGCGGTGATCTGCACCGGCTGGCCAATACGCATGTCACGCAGCTGGGTTTCCTTGAAATTGGCGTCGATCCACACCTGGTCCAGCGGGATTACCGCCATGGTCGCAGTGCCAGGCTGCAGGCGCTGGCCCAGCTGCACGGTACGTTTGGCGACGTAGCCAGTGACAGGTGCTACCAAGGTGGTACGGGCGTGGTCGAGGTAGGCTTGGCGCAGATCGGCGGCGGCTGCCATGACCTCCGGGTGCGAGGACACCACCGTGTCGTCGACCAGCGCGCTGCTGGTGCTGAGCTGCTGACGTGCGCTGTTTACAGCGGCCAGGGCCACACTCAGGTCATCGCGAGCGTGGGACAGTTCTTCCGCAGCAATTGCACCGCTGTCAGCCAGCACCTTGCGCCGGTTGAAGTCCTGCTGGGCTTTGCGCAGTTCGGCCTGGCGGGTTTCCAGCTGGGCCTTGAGCGAGTCGACATTGCTGTACAGCCCGCGCACCTGGCGCACGCTGCGTGCCAACTTGGCTTCGGCAGACTGCAGGGCCACCTCGCTGTCGGCGGGGTCGAATTGCAGCAATACCTGGCCGGCATGAACCAGGTCGCCGTCATCGGCACCAATGCTGGTGACGGTGCCGGTGACCAGCGGGGTGATCTCCACCACGTTGCCGTTGACGTAGGCATCGTCGGTGCTTTCGTGCCAGCGCCCGACCAGGCTGTACCAGGCCCAGGTGCCGGCACCGGCAAGCATCAGCAAGAGCAGCAGGCCCAGCAGCCAGGCTTTGCGCTTGCGCGACTGCTCGGGCGCTGCGGGGGGAGTCGGGGTGTCTGCGGGAGTGGCCATGACAGTACCTTGGAGAATTCGTTACAGGGTTCAACGTTCGCCGAAACGGCGGATCGTCAATGGGTCGCCAGCAGCGAGCAGGACCTTGGCCAGCAGGCCTTCCAGGTTCTTCAGCTCTTCTGGGGCCAGCGCGCCGCACAATTCGTTCATGGCGGCAGCGCCGATTTCTGGCAAGCGGTCGGCCAGGCGCTGGCCATCAGTGGTGAGCGCCAGGCGCACCAGCCGGCGGTCCTCGGCGCAGCGGTTGCGCACAATCAGCTCCTTCTGCTCGAGCCGGTCGAGCATGCGGGTCATCGAACCGCTGTCCAGGCCCAGGTAGCGGCACAGCTCGGCCGGGGTATCCACCTGGTACTGGGTGACGATGATCAGCACCTTGAACTGCGCGGCAGTGACGCCCTCTGACTCGAGGTGCCAGTCGAGAATGCGGTCCTTCAGGATTGCCGCGCGGCCCAGCAGCATGCCGATGGCGCAGGTCTGGAAATTTTCGGGGGAGAAATGGGCCATCGAGGCTGCTCTGACAATTGTGTAGAAATATTACTGCCTAGGCAGTGAATGTCAAAGCTTTGATTAGCCAGCTATGTAAAATTTCATATTTTCGGGCTGTCACACTGCCCCCTGTAGGAGCGGCCTTGTGCCGCGATTGGCCGCAAAGCGGCCCCAAAAATCTCTGCCCTGGCACAAAACTGGGGGCCGCTTCGCGCCCCATCGCGGCACAAGGCCGCTCCCACAAGTGCTTAACGCGCCCGCAGGCCCAGCGCCTCCACGGCCCCGCAGGCAACCGCCATGCCGACCAGCTCCGCCAGGCTGGCCGCCTGCAAGCGCTTCATCACCCGCCCGCGGTACAGGTCCACGGTCTTCACGCTAACCCCCAGCCGCTGGGCAATTTCACGGTTGCTCAAGCCCTGGGCCAACGGCACGAACACGTCACGCTCACGTGGCGTCAGGCCGTCGATCCGCGCCTGCACCATGGCCAGCGCCTGGTCGCCCTGCCGCGCCCGCCCGGCGTGCTCCAGCGCAGCTTGCACGCTGTCGAGCAGCAGCTGGTCGTTATAGGGCTTTTCGATGAAATCACAGGCGCCGGCCTTGAATGCCCGCACCACAATCGGCACATCGGCATGGCCGCTGACGAAGATCACCGGCAGCGCCAGGCCGCGCTCGCGCATCGCCTGCTGCACCGCCAACCCGCCCAGCCCCGGCATACGCACATCCAGCAGCACACAGGCGGGCCCATCGTCGACACAAGCATCGAGAAACGCTTGCCCACTGGCGAACGGCAGGGCTTGCAGGCCCACCGACTGCAACAGCCAGACGGTCGAGTCGCGCATCCCCTGGTCGTCATCGACCACATACACTTTCGCTTGCACCACGCCTCCCCTTATCCCCTGCTGACTGCCAGCCGACAGCACAGTACCAGACCGCCATTGTCACCCGCCCGCGCCCACAGGCTGCCGCCAAAGCCTTCGATCAGGCTGCGGCTCATGCTCAAACCCAGGCCCAAACCGTCAGCCTTGCTGGTAGTGAACGGCGTGAAGATGTCATCCAGGCGCTCGGGCGCCACACCTGCGCCCTGGTCCGACACTTCGACCAGCACACCGTCGCCGTCGCGCACTGCGCCGAGCAGGATACGTGACGGCTGTTCGCCGTGCAGTTCGCGGTTGGCATCGATGGCATTGCGCAACAGGTTGAGCAGCACTTGCTCCAGCAACACCTGGTCGGCATACACCGAGGGCAGTTGCGCGCTCATGCGCAGTTCCACCAGCACCTGGTCACGCGCGGCTTCCCACGCACACAGCCGCATGGCTTCCCCAGCCACTTCTGCCACGTCCACCGCCTGCAGCCGCCGTGGTCCTTTGCGCAGGAAGGCGCGCAGGCGGCGAATCACTTCGGCGGCATGGGTGGCCTGCTCGCGGATGCGCTGCAGGCCCTGCCCTACCCGCTCGCGGGCCTGTGGATCACGCTCCAGGCCTTGCAGGTAACGTTGACTGGCGTTGGCATAGTTGACCACCGCAGCCAGTGGCTGATTGATCTCGTGGGCAATGCCTGAAGCCAGCTCGCCGAGGGTGGCCAACCGTGCACTGTGCGCCAGGCTTTCCTGGGCTTCAATGCGCAAGGTGATGTCGCGGGACACACTGACCACCTCCACCACCGAGCCGGTGTAGGTTTCGCGGATGGCCCGGCTGGCAATTTCAAACCAGCGATAGCCGCCAGAGGCCTGGCGCACCCGGCAGGTCATGGTGTGATAGCCATCCTGGTCCAGGGCAGCGGCCGCCTGGCGCAGCACCTGGCGGCGCTCACGCGGGTGCAACAGGGTATGCACGGCGATGCCACGCAATTGCTCGGGCCACAGGCCGAGCAGGCGAAACGCTGCCGGCGAGGCATCCAGAAAACGGCCATCCGGGCTGTGCCGGGAGATCAGGTCGGTGGTGTTTTCAATGATCAGCCGGTACAAGCGCCGGGCGCGGCTGGCTTCCCGTGCGCCTTGGCGCTCTTCGCTGGCGTCGCGACAGCGCCCGAGCACCTGCTGGCCCTGGTCATCCGGAATGAATGACCACAGCACGGTGCGCGCCCCCACTTGCACCTCGACGTCGGCAATCGCCCGATGCTGGCGCAGGCACGCACGCACCAGGGCGGCACAGTTGGCCGGCAGCCAACTGGCCAGCGCCGGGCCTTCGTCAACCCATGCTTGCAGCGCCGCATTGAGTGCCAGTGGCTTGGCGTCGGCTGCCAGCAAAAGGCTGGGTTGTGGGTCCTTGGCAAGCAAGGGGTAAGCAGTCTGGTCCATGGTAGGCGGTTCGTTGTTATAGTAGTTTTACTATATTGCTATAGTCGATATTCCTATTACCATAGCGACTCGCGTAAAACTGCGACAGAAGGAGCGGCCCACCGTCCGCCTCCCTGCACCCTGAACAGAGCTAACAATCAGCCATCGGGGGGCCAAGCGCACAAGCAGCGCCTGCCTCCCTTACAGGATTACCGCATGTCGATCTATGCCCAGGGCCTGATGCCCGCTGCCGTCAACCATGTCGCCCTCACCCCGCTCAGTTTCATCGAACGCACCGCTGCCGTGTACGGCAACTACCCCGCGGTGATCCACGGTGCCATCCGCCGCAACTGGCAAGAAACCTACCAACGCTGCAGGCGCCTGGCCAGCGCCCTTGCGG
Organism: Pseudomonas sp. PvP089; assembly: GCF_017875165.1. Taxonomy (NCBI): domain Bacteria; kingdom Pseudomonadati; phylum Pseudomonadota; class Gammaproteobacteria; order Pseudomonadales; family Pseudomonadaceae; genus Pseudomonas; species Pseudomonas sp. PvP089. The sequence continues at coordinate 3,106,077 of NZ_JAGGME010000001.1, read as the reverse complement.
GCCGTGGCATAGGCCGTGGCGACACGGTGGCGGTGATGCTGCCCAACACCCCGGCGATGCTCGAGGCGCACTTCGGTGTGCCCATGACCGGCGCCGTGCTCAACACCCTGAACGTGCGCCTGGACGCCGAGGCCATCGCCTTCATGCTGCAGCATGGTGAAGCCAAGGTGCTGATTACCGACCGCGAGTTCCATGCGGTGATCGAAGCCGCCCTGGCGTTGCTCGAACACCCGCCCCTGGTGGTGGATGTGGATGACCCGGAGTACGGCGAAGGCCGTGCGGTCAGCGCGCTGGACTATGAAGCCCTGCTCGCCGAAGGCGACCCGCAATTCGCCTGGGAATGGCCGGATGACGAGTGGCAGGCCATTTCACTCAACTACACCTCCGGCACCACCGGCAACCCCAAGGGCGTGGTCTACCACCACCGCGGCGCCTACCTGAACGCGCTGGGCAACCAGATGACCTGGGCCATGGGCCACCGCCCGGTGTACCTGTGGACCTTGCCCATGTTCCACTGCAACGGCTGGTGCTACCCCTGGACCATCACCGCCCTGGCCGGCACCCACGTGTTCCTGCGCCGGGTCGACCCGCAGAAGATCCTGAACCTGATCCGCGAACACCGGGTCACCCACCTGTGCGGCGCCCCGATTGTGCTCAACGCCCTGGTCAACATGCCCGAGGCCGCCAAAGCCGCCATCGAGCACCCGGTACAGGCCATGGTCGCCGGCGCCGCGCCACCGGCCAAGGTCATTGGCGCCGTGGAAGAGATGGGCATCCACGTCACCCACACCTACGGCCTGACCGAAGTCTACGGCCCGGTGACCGTGTGTGCCTGGCATGACGAGTGGAACGAACTGGCGCTGGAAGAGCGTGCGCGGATCAAATCACGTCAGGGCGTGCGCTACCCGACCCTGGACGGGTTGATGGTGGCCGACCCGCAGACACTCGAGCCGGTGGCACGCGATGGCAATACGCTTGGCGAGATCTTCATGCGCGGCAACACCGTGATGAAGGGTTACCTGAAAAACCCCGAAGCCACCGCCGAAGCGTTCCGTGGTGGCTGGTTCCACACCGGTGACCTGGCCGTGTGGCATGCCGACGGCTATGTCGAGATCAAGGACCGCCTCAAGGACATCATCATTTCCGGTGGCGAGAACATCTCCACCATTGAAGTCGAGGACGCCCTGTACAAACACCCGGCGGTGCTTGAAGCCGCCGTGGTGGCGCGCCCGGATGAAAAGTGGGGAGAAACCCCATGCGCGTTCATTGCCCTGAAGCCAGGCCGGGAGGACACCCGCGAAGCCGACATCACCGGCTGGTGCCGCGAGCACCTGGCCGGTTTCAAGGTGCCGAAGACCGTGGTGTTTGGCGAGTTGCCCAAGACCTCCACCGGCAAGATCCAGAAGTACGTACTGCGCGACCGGGCCAAAGCCCTCTGAAGCCGTAACGGCCTCGACGTTTCCCTGCAGGAGCAGCCTTGTGCTGCGAAGAGGCCCTCACCGGCGAAGACTACCTTCAGCCATGCCGGCCCTTTCGCAGCACAAGTCTGCTCCTGCACGGGTATGGCGCAATTTTCACAGATATCGTCTTCACTTCAAGAGCCCCTGATGACTACTTACTCCGCCCCGCTGCGCGACATGCGCTTCGTCCTGCATGACGTGTTCAACGCCCCGGCCCTGTGGGCCCGCCTGCCCGCCCTGGCCGAGCGCATCGATGCCGACACCGCCGATGCGATCCTGGAAGAAGCCGCCAAAGTCACTGGCCAGCTGATCGCCCCGCTCAGCCGTAACGGCGACGAGCAAGGTGTGCGCTTCGCCGCCGGCCAGGTCACCACGCCAGACGGTTTTCGCCAAGCCTGGCAAACTTACCGCGAAGGCGGCTGGGTCGGCCTGGGCGGCAACCCGGCATTTGGCGGCATGGGCATGCCGAAAATGCTAGGGGTGCTGTTCGAAGAAATGCTCTATGCCGCCGACTGCAGCTTCAGCCTGTATTCGGCGTTGAGCGCTGGTAGCTGCCTGGCCATCGATGCCCACGCCAGCGAGACGCTCAAGGCCATTTACCTGCCGCCACTTTACGAAGGCCGCTGGGCCGGCACCATGTGCCTGACCGAGCCCCACGCGGGCACCGACCTGGGGCTGATCCGCAGCCGGGCCGAACCCCTGGCCGACGGCAGCTATCGCATCAGCGGCAACAAGATTTTCATCACCGGTGGCGAGCAGGACCTGACCGAGAACATCATCCACCTGGTACTGGCCAAGTTGCCGGATGCGCCCGCCGGCGCCAAAGGCATCTCGCTGTTCCTTGTACCGAAATACCTGATCGAGGCCGATGGCAGCCTGGGCGCGCGCAACGCCGCACACTGCGGTTCGATCGAGCACAAGATGGGCATCAAGGCTTCATCCACCTGCGTGATGAACTTCGACGATGCCAAGGGTTACCTGGTGGGCGAACCGCACAAAGGCCTGGCGGCGATGTTCACCATGATGAACTACGAGCGCCTGTCCATCGGCATCCAGGGCCTCGGTTGCGCCGAAGCGTCTTACCAGAGCGCCGCCCGTTATGCCAACGAACGCCTGCAAAGCCGTGCCGCCACCGGCCCTAAAGCGCAGGACAAGGCTGCCGACCCGATCATCCACCATGGCGATGTACGGCGCATGCTGCTGACCATGCGCACCCTCACCGAAGGTGGCCGGGCGTTTGCCGCCTACGTCGGCCAGCAACTGGACCTGGCGCGTTACGCCGAAGACGCCGGTGAACGTGAGCACGCCCAGCGCCTGGTGGCGCTGTTGACGCCAGTGGCCAAGGCCTTCTTCACCGACAACGGCCTGGAAAGCTGCGTGCACGGCCAGCAGGTATACGGTGGCCATGGCTACATCCGCGAATGGGGGCAGGAGCAACGGGTGCGTGATGTGCGCATTGCGCAAATCTATGAAGGCACCAACGGTATCCAGGCACTCGACCTGCTGGGGCGCAAGGTGCTGGGCGACGGTGGCCAGGCGCTGGCCAGCTTTGCCGCCGAAGTACGTGCGTTCAGTGTTGATGCACCGCTGCACCGCGAGGCTTTGCAAGCGAGCCTGGCGCGACTGGAGGCCACCAGCGCCTGGCTGCAGGCGCGAGCAGGCGATGATGCCAACCTGGTCAGCGCGGTAGCGGTTGAATACCTGCAACTGTTCGGGCTGACGGCGTATGCCTATATGTGGGCGCGGATGGCGGCGGTGGCCTTGGCCAAACGTGACGAGGATGACGCGTTTCATGGTGCCAAGCTTGCGTGTGCGGCGTTCTTCTTCCAGCGCGTGCTGCCGCGTGGTCTGGGGCTGGAAGCCAGTATCAAGGCGGGCAGCAGCAGCCTTTATGGGCTGGAGGCTGCGCAGTTCTGAAGCCTGCGCATTACCCGTGGGAGCGGGCATGCCCGCGAAGCAGGCCACGCGGTGCATGGCACGGGCTTCGCCCGTGTTCGCGGGGCAAGCCCTCTCCCACAGTGATCGCGCAAGCTTTGTGATTTCGTACAACACAGTTGCCCCACAAGAGGTGCGCGATTACTTGTGGGAGCGGCCTTTTGTCGCGATGGGCTGCAAGGCAGCCCCATGGATTTCCGCCTCCCTGGCGGCACGCGAAGGGTTCTCAAACGCTGAAAAACCGTTGCAAATCCGATGAAAAACCGTCACAACTGATAGTCATTCGCCATTACGTTGGTTCTCGGGAGCCCTCTAGCAAGGGTAGAATATGCAAAATCCGGAGCCGCAATGAACCACGACCGCCTCAACACCAGCCCTGACGATGCCATCACCGACGCCGCCGCGCACTGGTGCATGCGCCTGCACGCTGAAGATTGCACGGCGGGCGAGCGCGAGGCGTTTGCCCGCTGGCTGGCGGCGGACCCGCGGCATGCCGAGGAATACCAGGCAATGCTGGAAATCTGGCAAACCGCCGACCTGTTGCCACGCAACGCCACCGTCGTCGACTTCAACCCGGCCACCCGTCTACCCGCACGCCCGCGCAATTGGCGTCCGCTGGCATCTGCTGCCGCCATCGCCCTGGCCGTGCTGCCGCTGGCCGGCTGGGTGGGCTGGGAACAAGGCTGGCTGCCCAACCACTACCAGCACTTCGAAGCCGGCGACCGCATGCAGACCATCGAGTTGAGCGACGGCAGCACGGTACAGCTCAACCTCCACACCGAGCTTACCTACCTCAACTACAAGGACCAGCGCCAGGTCACGCTCAAGCGCGGCGAGGCGTTCTTCAAGGTGCAGCACGACAGCAACCACCCGTTCATCGTGCATGCCGGCAATGGCCAGACCCGCGTCACTGGCACCCAGTTCAACGTGTGGAAGTACCAGGACCAGGTCAAGGTCACCCTGGTGGAAGGCTCGGTACTGGTATCCAGCGACGGCAACGCCGGTGGCTACCGCCTGGGCCCGGGGATGCAGGCCAGCTACCACAAGGGCGATTTCGAGCCGCAGCTGGAGCAGAGCAATGACTACAGCAACAGCCTTGCCTGGCGCAGTGGCAAGCTGGTGCTCGACAACCTGAGCCTGGAGCAAGCGCTGCCAGTGATCAACCGCTACCTCGACGCGCCGCTGCAGCTGGCCGATGCCAGCACCGGCCGCATCCGCATCAGCGGTATCTACAACACCCGCGAGGTCGCCCGCCTGGTCAACAACCTGCCCAAGGTGCTGCCGATTTACCTGACCCGCAGCAAGGACGGCAGCACCGTGCTCAACCGCATCTCACCGCCGCCCAACAAGGGCTGACACCCTCCCCTTACAGCGTCATCGCTGCCAACCACCCAAACGCCAGCAATGGCAGGTTGTAGTGGATGAAGGTCGGTACCACGGTGTCCCAGATATGGTGGTGCTGACCATCTACGTTCAGGCCCGAGGTCGGCCCCAAAGTCGAGTCAGAGGCCGGCGAGCCTGCGTCCCCCAAGGCACCGGCAGTACCGACGATGCACACGGTGGCCAGCGGGTCGAAGCCCAGTTGCACGCACAGCGGCACAAAGATCGCGGCCAGGATTGGCACCGTGGAGAACGACGAGCCGATGCCCATGGTCACCAGCAGCCCGACCAGCAACATCATCAGGGCACCGATGCCCTTGCTGTGGTCGATCCACCGGGCGGAGGTTTCCACCAGGCTCTGCACCTCACCGGTGGCCTTCATGACGTCAGCAAAACCCGAGGCGGCAATCATGATGAAGCCGATCATGGCCATCATCTTCATGCCTTCGGTAAACAGGCCGTCAGTGTCCTTCCATTTGACGATGCCTGACAGCGAGAAAATCAGAAAACCGACCATGGCGCCGATGATCATCGAGTCCAGCAGCAACTGGACGATGAACGCGGCGGCGATTGCCAGCCCGGCCACCAGCAGTGTCAGCGGGTTGTACTGCACGCTCACCTGCTCCACCTGCTCAATGCGCGCCAGGTCGTAGTCACGCTTCTTGCGGTAGCTGATAAACACCGCCAGGAGCAGGCCGACCAGCATGCCAGCAGCGGGGATGGCCATGGCGTGGGTGACGTTGACACCGCTCACGTCGACACCGGCGCGCGCGACGTTGGCCAGCAGGATTTCATTGAGGAATATGTTGCCGAAGCCCACTGGCAAGAACATGTACGGGGTAATCAGGCCGAAGGTGATCACGCAGGCGATCAGCCGGCGGTCGATGCGCAGGCGGGTCAGTACATACAACAACGGCGGCACCAGCAGCGGAATGAACGCAATGTGGATGGGCAGGATGTTCTGCGACGACACCGCCACCACCAGCATCAGGCCGATCATCAGCCATTTGACCTTGCCGCCATTGGTGTTCCCCTGGCGATCGATCATGGCCAGTGCACGGTCAGCCAAGGCATGGGCCAGGCCCGACTTGGCAATGGCCACGGCAAAAGCGCCCAGCAGAGCGTAGGACAAGGCAACCGTGGCACCACCGCCCAAGCCACCGTTGAACGCCTTTAACGTGCCCTCGATGCCCAGGCCGCCCACCAGCCCACCGACCAGGGCACCGATGATCAGGGCGATGACCACGTGCACGCGGGACAGGCTGAGTATCAGCATGATGCCGACCGCGGCGATCACTGCATTCATGGTTGGCTTACCTCATTACGACAGAAAAAAGCGCGCACTCTGAAGCAGTAGGCTGCAGATGTCAAAAGCGCCATGTTGCGGCACATTACGCAGCGGGGCAGGATTTAAATTGAATGTTTGAATAAAGAAAAAACGCTAGGGGCCGATAACGTGTTGCGCTGGGGGTGCCTGACCCAGCCTCAAAGTCAAAACCCTTAGAGCCCGGAAAAGGGATCCGCCCCATGCCTTTGCGCCAACTTTCCATTCAGTGGAAGATCACCCTGCTCGCCGGCCTCTGCCTGGCCGGCATCGTCACCTTGCTCGTCGGCCTGTCGTTATATCGCATGGACCACAGCTCGGACCTGGTCAAGGCCAGCAGCATGCAGATGCTGACCGAAGCGGCGCAATCGCGCATCGAGTCACAGGGTGAGGTGCAGGCGCTGAACATCCGTCGTCAGTTCATGGACGCCTACCAGTACGGCGCTGGGTTCGCCCGCCAAGTGCTGTTCCTGCGCGAACAGGCAGAAAAGCGCTACCTTGACGCCTTTGACCTGCGCGAAGACATGACACGCCAAGTGCGCACCGCCCTGCAGGCCAACCCCGACCTGCTCGGCCTGTCGCTGGTGTTCGAGCCCAACGCGCTGGACAACAAAGACAGCCTGTTCGCCGGCAAGGCGGAGCTTGGCAGCAACGAAACCGGGCGCTTTGCCCTGTGCTGGTCGCAGCCGCGCCCCGGCCAGCTGACCGCCATGGCGCTGCCTGAACAGGACATGGCCAACACCGAGATCGGCCCCAGCGGCCAGCCCGCCAACACCTGGTGGGTCTGCCCGCGTACCACTGGCAAGGTGTGCGTGGTAGAGCCCTACTTCTATGACATCAATGGCCAACAAGTGCTGATGACCAGCATCGTCTTCCCGCTGGTGGTCAACGGCAAGACCCTTGCCACGCTGTCCATCGACATCAACCTCAACAGCCTGCAGGCCCTGAGCCAGGAGGCCAGCCGCAGCCTGTACGAGGGCCGCACCACGGTCGGTATCCTCAGCCCGGTCGGCCTGCTGGCAGGCTATAGCGCCGATGCCAGCAAGCTGGCCCAGCGCTTCGACCAGGTAGACAAGGCCAAGGGCGCCGAGCTGGTACGCAAGCTGGCCGATGGCAAGATGACCATCCTGCACGACCAGCAGCGCCTGAAGGTGATGGCCGCGTTCCGGCCGATCCCCGACGCGCAACCCTGGGGCGTGCTGCTGGATGTGCCGGAAAACGCACTGACCGGGCCTGCCGAAAAACTGAAGCAGGAACTGGACGCGCTCAACACCAGCGGTACCCTGCTGGAGCTGGGCCTGGGGCTGGCGGCAGCCATTGCCGGCCTGCTGATGGTGTGGTTGATGGCCCGCGGCGTTACCCGGCCGATCCTCGGCGTAGCCGCAATGCTCAAGGACATTGCCAGCGGCGAAGGCGACCTGACCCGCCGCCTGACTTATCAGAAGCAGGACGAACTGGGCGAACTGGCCGGCTGGTTCAACCGGTTCCTCGACAAGCTGCAGCCAACCATCGCCGAGGTCAAACGCTCGGTGCAGGCTGCCCGTGGCACCGCCGACCAGTCTTCGGCAATTGCCACGCAAACCAGCGCCGGCATGGAGCAGCAATACCGCCAGGTTGACCAGGTGGCCACGGCCTCGCACGAAATGAGCGCTACCGCCCAGGACGTGGCACGCAGCGCTTCCCAGGCCGCCCAGGCCGCCCGCGATGCCGACCAGGCCACCCGCGAAGGCCTGGCAGTCATCGACCGCACCACCCAACGCATCGATGCCCTGGCCGCCGACATGAGCAACGCCATGGCCGAAGTCGAAGGCCTGGCGCAGAACAGCGAGAAGATCGGTTCGGTGCTGGAAGTGATCCGCTCGATTGCCGAACAGACCAACCTGCTGGCGCTGAACGCCGCCATCGAGGCCGCCCGCGCGGGTGAAGCCGGCCGTGGCTTTGCCGTGGTTGCCGATGAAGTACGCAACCTGGCCCGACGCACCCAGGAGTCGGTAGAAGAAACCCGCCAGGTGATCGAGGCCTTGCAGGACGGCACCCGCGAAGTGGTCGGTGCCATGGACAACAGCCACCGTCAGGCCCAGGGCGGGGTCGAACAGGTTGGCCAGGCCGTGACTGCGTTGCAGCGTATCGGCCAGGCGGTGACGGTCATTACCGACATGAACCTGCAAATAGCCTCGGCCGCCGAGGAGCAAAGCGCGGTGGCCGAAGAGATCAACAGCAACGTGGCAACGATCCGCGATGTCACCGAATCGCTGTCGGGGCAGGCCAACGAGTCGGCGCGTGTCAGCCAGTCCTTGAACAGCCTCGCCAACCAGCAGCAGGCGCTGATGGACCAGTTCCGCGTTTGAGGTAAACGGGGCCGCCCCAAGCAGCCCTGCCCTGCGCCAACACCTCGTCGTCTACACTTGCCCCCACCCCCAAGGCGCGGTAAACGACGAGGTCTGGATGAACAAGTTTTCAACGCTGCTGGCCGGCTTGTTGCTGGCCGTAGGCCTGGCCAGCACCGACAGTGCTGTATCGGCAGAGCAACCCTCCCCCATCCACTTTGGTGCCATAAGCTGGGAAAGCGGCGCCCTCACCACCGAAATTCTGCGGCTGATTGCGGAGCGCGGCTATGGCTACGCCACCGACACCCTGCCCGGCAGCACCGTCAGCATGGAAGTGGCCTTGGCCCGCAACGACCTCCAGGTGATCGCCGAAGAGTGGGCCGGGCGCAGCCCTGCGTGGGTCAAGGCGGAACAGGAAGGCCAGGTTTTCGCACTGGGCAATACGGTCAAAAATGCAGAAGAAGGCTGGTGGGTACCCGCGTACGTGATCGAGGGCGACGCTGTTCGCAAGCTGAAGCCTTTGGCGCCCGAACTGCGCAGCGTCGATGACCTCAAGCGCTACCCACAGGTATTTCGTGACCCCGAGTCACCCGACAAGGGCCGTTTTTTGAACAGCCCCAGCGGCTGGACATCGGAAACGGTCAACAGCCAGAAACTCAAGGCGTATGGCCTGGATGAGCTGTACACGAACTTTCGCAGTGGCTCCGGTGCGGCGATGGACGCCGAAATCGCCTCCGCCATCCGCCGTGGCCAGCCGGTGCTGTTCTACTACTGGAACCCGACCCCGCTGATGGGGCGATACAAACTCATCCGCTTGCAAGAACCACCGTTCGATGCCCAGGCCTGGGCCACCCTGACAGATGCCGGCAACCCTAACCCAAAGGGCAGCCGCTCACTGCCGGCGAAACTGTCCATCGGCGTATCCAAGGCCTTCCGTGATGGCTACCCGGACCTGGTGACGGTGTTCGAGCAGGTCGACCTGCCGATCGATCGGCTCAACAAGGCGCTGGCCGTCATGAGTGAAAAGCGCACGCCACCGCGCGAGGCCGCACTCGCCTTCCTGCGTGACAATCGCGATGTGTGGAAAGCCTGGCTGCCCGCAGACGTCGCCGACAAGGTCGAGGGCAGCCTGTGAGCAACGGCTTTCCCCAAGCGCTGCAGTTTTCTTTCGCTGAAAGCGTAAACAGGCTGGTCGACTGGCTGGTACTCAATTACGGCGATCAGTTGCGCGCGGTTTCAGACCAGCTGCTGCAACTGCTGGTCGGCCTGGAGAACCTGCTGCGCCTGCTGCCCTGGTGGCTGTTGTTGCTGCTGGTTGGCCTGCTTGCCTGGCACGCCAGCCGCAGCCTGCTGCGCAGCGCGGTACTGGTGGCGCTGCTGGCGCTGATTGGCATGCTCGGGCTGTGGGACAAGCTGCTGCAAACCTTGGCCTTGGTACTGGTGAGCACCGGTTTGTGCGTGCTGGTGGGCGTGCCGCTGGGCATACTGCTCGCGTCCCGGCCACTGGCCAGGCGGCTACTGTTACCCGTGCTGGATGTGATGCAGACGCTGCCGGCCTTCGTTTACCTGATCCCGGTGCTGATGCTGTTTGGCCTGGGCAAGGTCCCTGCCGTGTTCGCCACGCTGATCTACGCCCTGCCGCCACTGGTGCGGCTGACCGAACTGGGCCTGAGCCAGATCGACCCTTCGCTGCTGCAGGCCGCACACGGCCTGGGGGCCAGCCGCTGGCAGCGGTTACGGCGCATTGCGCTGCCACTGGCGCTGCCAAGCATCATGGCTGGGCTCAACCAGTCGGTAATGATGGCCTTGTCGATGGTGGTGGTGGCATCGATGATCGGTGCCCGCGGTTTGGGTGAGGATGTGCTGGCGGGAATCCAGACCCTGAACGTCGGCCAGGGTGTGGAGGCCGGCCTGGCGATCGTCGCCTTGGCCATGGTGATCGACCGGATCAGCCAAGCGTATGGGCGTATTGCGCGCTGAACAAGGTTGCCTGTCGCGGCCCTGGCTTGCCGGCGACAGGGCCGGGCCTGACAATACTGCCCTGTCAGCTTGTAACCGGACCGCTTCCGCATGTCTCTCAAAGCCCTGCGCACCCTGGTAACCATCGCCCGCCACGGCACCTTTGCCCGCGCAGCCGACTTGCTCAGCCTTACCCCTTCGGCGGTGAGCCTGCACATCAAAACCCTTGAAGACGAGTTAAAGGTCCCCCTGTTCGACCGCAGCCGCAGGCAGGTGGTGCTGACCGAAGCAGGTCAACTGGCAGTCGCCCGCGCCGAGAGCATTCTGGCTGCCTACGACGAACTGGCCGACGCCCTGGCCAGCGGCCCGAGCCTGCGCGGCCGCCTGCGCCTGGGCGCGATCCACACCGTACTGGCGCGGCGCCTGCCCAAGGCGCTGGTGTGGATCAAGGCCCACTACCCGCAGCTGCATATCAGCGTGGCCTCGGGCATGTCGGCGGAGCTGGCACGTCGGGTGGAGGACGGTGAACTGGACGCGGCCATCACCACTGAGCCAGTCAGCCCGTACCCACAGAGCCTGGATTTCACACCACTGTTCGAGGACCGCTTCTGGGCCATTGCCAGCCCCGAATTGGCCGGGTACAGCGTACCGGAGCTGCTCGCCAGTCAACCGTTCCTGCGCTTCGACAAGCGTGCCTGGGCCGGGCGGCAGATCGAGCAGGAACTGCGTCGCCAGCATTTGCAAGTGAGCGAGCAGATGGAACTGGACAGCCAGGAAGCGCTGGCAAGCATGGCCGTCATGGGCCTGGGCGTGGCGATCATCCCCATGGCAGACGACGACCTGAAACGCCTGCCGCCGGCCACATGCCTGCCATTTGGCGAACCGCAACTGACCCGGCGGGTGGTGTTGCTGGAGCATGAGAAAAGCCAACGGCGGCATTTGAGTGCGGTGTTGAAGACTGCGCTTGAAGCTTGAGAATGCAGGGGCTGCTTTGCAGCCCAATCGCGACGCAAGGCCGCTCCCACAGGGTCCGTGCTGCACTCAACCCTGTGGGAGCGGCCTTGCGTCGCGATTGGGGCGCAAAGCGCCCCCCTGCGAAACATGCATTTATTCTCAACAGTCAGTGCAGAAAACAACGTTTTTACAAACCATTTCGCACCCGTAGTCTGTGCACGTACCCGACCACGGAATGTCGACCATGCTCCACTTGCTGCTGACCACCCTGCTACCCATCATCCTGCTGATTACCCTGGGTACCTTCCTGCGCCTGCGCGGCTTTCTGGCCGAAAGCTTCTGGCCCGGTGCCGAGCGCCTGAGCTACTACGTACTGCTACCTTCGCTGTTCCTGCACGGCCTGGCCACCGCCAACCTCGACGGCGTACCGGTGATGGGCATGGTCGGTGTGCTGATGCTCTCGACCTTGGCCGGCGCCGTGCTGCTGGTGATGTACCAAGGCGCGATCAACCACGATGGCGCTGACTTTACCTCGGTCTTCCAGGGCGGTATCCGCTTCAACAACTACATCGGTGCCACCCTGGCCGCCGGCCTCTACGGCAGCGCCGGCATCGCCCTTGCAGCGGTGGCCAATGCCGCCATCGTGCCCTTGGTCAACCTGCTCTGCGTGCTGGTGTTCGCCCGTTTCAGCGCCCGCCACAGTTCACCGACCACGGTGCTACGGGCAATCTTCGCCAACCCGTTGATCGTCGGCTGTGCCGGCGGCCTGCTGCTGCGGGTGACGGGCCTGGGCTTGCCGCCAGGCATCGAACCCACCGTCAAGGCGCTGGGCCAGGCGGCGCTACCGATGGGGCTGTTGTGTGTGGGCGCAGCGCTGGGTGGGGCCAGCCTGGGCCAGCAGGTGCGCCCGCTGATGGCAGCGTCGGCGTTCAAATTCCTGGTCATGCCCTTGACCACCTGGGGGCTGTGCCGCGTGCTGGGCCTGAGTGGCCAGGCCGCGGTGGTGGCGGTGCTGTTCCAGGCCCTACCCACTGCCTCGTCCTCCTATGTAATGGCCAGGCAGATGGGTGGCAACGCCCCCCTGATGGCCACCATCATTGCCCTGCAGACCGTAGCTGCCGCGGCCACCCTGCCTTTGGTATTAATGCTTACGCTTGGCTAGACTGGCAATCAGCCCCCCTTTCGGAAGCACTGTCATGCGCGCTACCTGGATAGTGATTGGCTTGACCTTGGCCCTGATCGCAGGCCCCTTGCATGCGGCCGACACGGCAAAGGCCGCAGTGGCCGAAGGCAAGGCCGAAGTGCTGGAAGAAAAGGTGGCCAACGATGCACCACCTCCGAAAAAAACGGAAAAACTGACCTCAAGCGAAGCCCAGGCAGTCGACCCGGCCGGCCAGGCGCCGCTGGACGACAGCCTCACCTGCCTGGCACGCACCATCTACTGGGAAGCCAAGGGCGCCGATGCGCAAGACATGTCAGCCGTGGCCAGTGTTGTGATCAATCGCCTGGGCCATGATGGCTTCCCCGATACCATCTGCGGCGTGGTCAAGCAGGGCGTGGAAACCAAGGCCTGCCAGTTTTCCTGGTGGTGCGACGGGCGCCCTGACCAGGTCGAGGAAGCGCAACGCTACGCTGTGGCAAAAGAAATTGCACGCAAGGCGCTCAACCAGCAATTGAAAGACCCTACCGGCGGTGCGCTGTACTTCCACGACCGCACGGTGCACCCCGACTGGGCCAAGGCTTACCGCAAGACTGCGCAGACCACGCACTTCCTGTTCTACAGGCCGAACCAGGCGTTGGCCCGGTGATGCGTACACAGCCGAACGCGCTAGCTCGATACGAATGATTAGCAACTCATCGCACTTTTCCGGCGACCATTGGTCTACTCCCTCTTATGCCGCCAGCAGCGATTGCCGGCGCCGTCATTGCTTTACACCCGCTAGGGCCAAAAGCCCCAGGCTTGTGTAGGATGAGCAGCGCATACCACGACGCTGCCAGTCATAGGGAGATCCACATGCGCGTCCTGTCATCCGTTGCCGCCTTGTCGCTGGGCTTGGTCATGTCGACCGGGGCACTGGCTGTCACCGGCGAAGAGGCGCAACTGATCGAGTCGATCAATGTCTACCGCAGCAAGGCCCAGCCCTGCGGTGGTGAGGCGTCGCTGGAGCTGCCCCCGCTCAACAGCGACACCCGCCTGGCGTTGTCGCCAGAGGGCACCCGCGACCTGCAGCAGGCCATGACCCGCGCCGCCTACCCCATGGTCAATGTCCAGGCCATCAGCCTGTCGGGGCCACGCGATGCACGTGCGGCCATGCGTGCCATCGAAGAAAGCTTCTGCCAAGTGGTACTCGACCCGCAGTTCGTCGATATCGGCGTCAGCCAGGAGGGCCGCGACTGGCGCATCGTGCTGGCCCGGCCGCTGCTCAGTGGCCGCCTGGGCGACTGGCAGGCCGAGGGGCAGAAGGTATTGCAAGAAATCAACGCGGCGCGCAAGGTACCGCGCCAATGCGGCGGCCAGCCGTTCGCCGCAGCCCCCGCGTTGAGCTGGAGCACAGTGCTGGCCGGGGTGGCTGCCAACCACACGCGGGCCATGGCCAACCAGAACTTCTTCGACCACATCGACAAGGATGGCCGCACGCCCGGTGACCGGGCCGAGCTGGCAGGCTACCTTTACCAGCAAGTCGGGGAAAATATCGCAGCCGGGCGTGACACCGCGCACAAGGTGGTTGATGGCTGGCTGGAGAGCCCGGGGCATTGCGCCACGCTGATGAACCCGGAATTCCGTGAGCTGGGTGCCGCCTATGCCGTGGACCCGAAAAGCGATGCCGGGATCTACTGGACCGGCTTGTTCGGCACACCGCAGTGAATGCTGCGCCGGGTTTCAGCCTGGATGATTGGCTGCCCGCAACGCCACGGCCGTGCAGCCAAACCGCCGCCGGACGCATTTACCCAGGTAACTGGCATCGCCCAGCCCCACCTCATCGGCAATCTGCGCCAGGCTGTGGCTGGAGTTGAGCAAGCGCCAGCGCGCCTGCTGCAGGCGCATTTCCAGCCACCAGGCCTTGGCGCTCATGCCGTGGCTGGCCTGGAACTGCCGGTCCAGCTGGCGCCGGCTGATACCCAGTTCAGCGGCCAGTTGCTCCACCGCCAGTGGGTTGCCCAAATGGTGGCGCATCAGGGCTTGTGCCCGCTGTACCTGGCGCCCCTGGCCCACGCCCGGCTCCAGCGAGCGCAAGGCATGGCGGCTGTCGCGGGTTTCGTCCACCAGCATGTCGGCCAGCCCTTTGAGCGCACGGGTTCGCCCACAGGACAGTGACAACAGTGCCACTGCCAGGTCAATGGCCGCCGTGCCACCAGCGCAGGTGATACGGCCTGCATCTATGCAATACAGTTGATCGCGCAGCACCTGCACCTGTGGGAACGCTGCTCGGAACTCGGCTTCGTGACGCCAGTGCACGACCACCTTGTGCCCCCTGAGCAAACCGCACGCAGCCAACAGGAAGGCGCCATTGTCGACCCCCACCAACTTGACCCCGGCTTTGCCGGCTTGCCTTAGCAAGGCTTGGTAGTGCGGCGCCAATGCAGCCGTTGCCATGGCGTTGCGCCCGCCGAACACCACCAGATAGTCGAAACTGGCCAGATCGAGCTGGTCGGCCCTCGCCTCGACCTGCACCACCGCACCGCTGCTCGACGGCACCGGGTCGAGGGTGAGCCCTGCCACGCTCCAGCTGCAATAGCGCTGCTGGCTATAGTCTTCGTCGTCGGCGCTGAAACGCAATTTGTCGAGAAAACCACCGAATGGCAGCAGGGCAAAATCCGGTAACGGCAGGATTAGCAGGCGGATATCAGGCAGCATGGCATTGCGTCCAGAAACGACTATTCAATGTCCAGATCATACCCTTGCTGATGGGGCTGTGCGCCTTAGACTGCCAGCCTCCCAGTCACCAAGGTTACAAGCATCATGGCACTCGACACCTGGCTCATCTACCTGCTGGCCAGCATCGGCCTGTCACTGACACCCGGCCCGAACAGCCTGCTGGCCCTGACCCATGGCGCCCTGTATGGTGCCCGCCGCACGTTGTTTACCATTGTTGGCGGCGTGTTCGGTTTCAGCGCGCTGATCGCCTTGGCCATGTTTGGCCTGAGCGCCTTGCTGCAGACGTCGGCCGCCGTGTTGAGCGTGCTCAAATGGGTGGGCGGCGCCTACCTGGTCTGGCTGGGTATCCAGCTGTGGCGTAGCCCTGGTTTGCACCTGGAGTTGACCGACCGCAGTGCACGCCTTGGCAATGCAGGTTTGTTCCGCCAAGGCTTGTTGTCGGCCATGGCCAACCCCAAGGTGCTGCTGTTCTATGGCGCCTTCCTGCCGCAGTTCATCGACCCGCAGCGCGGGCTGATGCTGCAGTTCGTGGTGATGGCGGCGACCTTTGCCAGCGTCGAGTTTCTGGTCGAGTACCTGCTGGCGCGCCTGGCGTTTCGCATCCGGCCGTGGCTGGCCAAGGGGGGTAAAGGTTTCAACCGCTGCTGCGGCAGCCTGTTTGCCGTGATTGGCGTGGCGCTGCCGCTTGCTCGATAGCCCCTGAAAATGGCGGCTGCCCTTTCATAGAGCAGAACATGACTCATTGATTTTGCAGGCGCGCTGTGGGAGCGAGCTTGCCCCGCGAACACCGGCAAAGCCGGTGCCATGCACCGCAGGGCCCCCTTCGCGGGACAAGCCCGCTCCCACAAAGTGGACTGCCCCCCACAAGGACCGCACACCGTTCATGCCCGGGGCGCCTTGGCCAGAAAGGTGATCAATGCCACACCCGGCAATCCCGCCCCCACCAGCGCGATGCCCTGCCAACCAAACTGGGAAAACAGCGCACTGGCCACTGCCGACCCCAGCGCCCCGCCCACGAAGATGCTGGTCATGTACACCGCATTCAGCCGCCCGCGGCTCGCCGGGTCCAGTGCATACACTTCGCGCTGGCCGATGACCATGTTCATCTGCACCGCAAAGTCCAGCAGCACGCCAGTCAGGCCCAAGCCGATCACGCTGTAGCCCGGCACCGTCAACCCGAGCAACAACGCCGCCGGCGCCAGCAGCAGCGCAAGCAGCGAGCCGGCCCGCGCATGCCCGGCGTCTGCCAGGCGGCCAGCCAAGGGGGCGGCAACGGCACCCACCGCGCCCACGAGGGCGAACACGGCAATCTGGGTCTGCGACAGGCCATGCTCACCCGCCAGCGCCATTGGCACCGCGGTCCAGTAAAGGCTGAATGCCGCGAACATCAGTGCCTGGTACAACGAGCGCTGACGCAGCAGCGGATAGCGGCGCAACAATGTGAGCAACGACAGCATCAATCCGGCATAGCTGGCTTTGTGCTCGGGTCGCCGCTGCGGCAGGGTCAGGGCCAGCAGCAAAATGATCGCCAGCATCACCCCGGCTGCGCCAATGAACACCGCGCGCCAGCCGAAATGGTCGGCCACCAGGCTGGACAACGGCCGCGCCAGCAGGATACCCAGCAACAACCCGCCCATGATGTTACCGACTACCCGACCACGCTGCTGCTCCGGCGCCAGGTGCGCCGCCAGCGGAATGAGCATTTGCACCGCCACCGAACTGAAGCCGATCAACAAGGCATAGCCCAGAAACAGCAGGCCCTGGCCGCTGCTGCTGGTCCCCGCCAGCAGCAGGCTGACACAGGCCAGCACAGCAGTGGCGACCATCAGGCGGCGGTTTTCCAGCAGGTCAGCCAGCGGGACCAGCAACAGCAGGCCCAAGGCATAACCCAGCTGGGTCAGTGAAACGATCAGGCTGGCATGCTCGGTGGACAGCCCCAGGTCCGGAGCGATCAGACCGACGATGGGCTGGGCGTAGTAGATGTTGGCGACGATCGCGCCGCAGCAGAACGCCAGCAGCACTACCAGCGCACGGCTGAGGCCGGTGGTTGCGGGCTGCCCGGCGGCAAGGGAGGGATTCATGCGAGGTTCCTGGACAAGGGATGGAATATGCCGGCTACCTTAACCAGCCATGCCAGTGCCGAGAATCCGGTTGTAGCGCAACGCGCTTTTGCGCACCGCGCAACGCTAGTTATGCTGACCTGACAAACTTTCGCAAAAATCGATAAATGCTTTCACCCGCCGCGAACCACGGTGGTTGGGCAAGTAAAGGGCATTGATGTTGTCATTGGCCGTGCCAGGGCTGGCTCGCCAGTCAGGGAACAGCCGCAGCAGGCGCCCGGCCAGCACATCCTCGCGCACCAGCCAGTCGGCCAGCAGCGCGATGCCACTGCCCGCCAGTGCGGTTTCGCGCAACATGTCGGCGTTGGCGCTGCGCAACGGCCCGGTAACGTCCAGTTCCAGGCTGTCCTGACCTCTCACCAGGCGCCAGGGCCGCGCTTTTTGCCCGTAACGAAAGCGCAGGCAGGCATGCTCAAGTAGCTGCCGGGGGTGCTGCAGGGTGTCGCGCCCGGCCAGGTAAGCCGGGCTGGCCACCAACCAACGCTCGAAGCGCCCGAGCTGGCGACAGACCAGTTCGTCGTTGGGCGAGGGGTCGCCCAGGCGAATCGACAAGTCGTAACGCCCGTCCAGCAGGTCATCCAGGCGGTCGCTGAGATCGATGTCCAGCTCAAGCGCAGGGTGTCGCGCCAGAAACGCCCCCAGGTGCGGCGCGATCACCCGCCTGCCGAACTCCACCGGCAGGCACAGGCGCAATACGCCGACAGGCTGCTCGCCACGGTCGGCAACACTGGCATCGGCCTCGTCCAAGGCTTCGAAAATACCCCGCGCACGCTCATAGTAGCGGGCGCCAGCTTCGGTCAGGCTGACGTGGCGAGTCGAGCGGTTGAGCAACGTGGCGCCCAGCGCCGTTTCCAGGGCGTCGACCAGCCGCGTTACCGATGAAGTGGCCAGCCCAAGCCTGCGCGCAGCGGCAGAAAAGCCCTGTGCATCAACGGTGGCCACGAACATCTTCATCGCCAGGAATTTGTCCATTTGCTGCCTGTTTTCCAAATCTCAGCAAGTTCTTACAAACAGCCGAGCGGGTCAAGACGCATGATGGCTGGCCACTTTTGTACTCGACCAAAGTATGAATGAAGATTGCATAGCCAGCTTTATCCACCCGTTTAATGCTTTTTTCGACACCTGATCTAAACTTTTAACGACATCATCGCACGTTCAGCCCTGCGACAATCAGCCTCATTAAATTATGTACCAACTTGTTAATTAGCAAGCTAAGGGCTTAGACTGCGCGCATTCCACCTGCTGAGATCCCTGGCATGAACGAAACTCCGCGCGCTTCTGGCGCCACAAACATTATCCTGATCGGCCTGGGCGTGATCATCGCCCTGCTCGGCCTCCTCCTGGCTGCTGGCGGCATCAAGCTGGCCGGCCTGGGCGGTTCGTTGTACTTCCTGATCGGCGGACTGGCCATGGCCATCGCCGGTGTCCTTATCGCCTGCCGCAAGAAGACCGGCGCCTGGCTGTACGCGGGTTTCCTGATCGGTACCGCGATCTGGGCGCTGATCGACACTGGCCTGGTGTTCTGGCCACTGTTCTCGCGCCTGTTCATGTTTGCCGCGATCGGCATGGTGGTGGCACTGGTCTACCCGCTGCTGGCCCGAGCCAACGGCGCCAGTGCCGGCCGTGGTGCCTACGGCATTGCCGGGGTGATGGCCGTGGCACTGGTGATTGCCGCCGGCAACATGTTCGTTGCCCACCCAAGCGTCGCTCCCACCGGCAAAGGGCCGGGCATGACCCCGGTCGAAGCTGGCAAAGAGCAGAAGGACTGGGCCCACTACGGCAACACCGAAGGTGGCAGCCGCTTCGCCGCGCTGGACCAGATCAACCGCGACAACGTGAACAAGCTGAAGGTGGCCTGGACCTACCACACCGGTGACGTAGCCATCAGCGATGGCAACGGTGCCGAAGACCAGCTGACCCCGTTGCAGATCGGCAACAAGGTGTTCATCTGCACCCCGCACAACAACTTGATCGCCCTTGATGCCGACACCGGCAAAGAGCTGTGGAAGAACGAAATCAACGCCCAGTCCAAGGTCTGGCAGCGTTGCCGTGGCATGGCCTACTTCGACGCCACTGCCGCCATCGCCCAGCCGACCCAGCCGAACAGCTCGCCGGTCGCCGGCGGGAGCGTGCCGGCCGGTGCCAACTGCCAGCGTCGCCTGCTGACCAACACCATCGATGGCCGCCTGATTGCCGTCGACGCCGACAACGGCGAGTTCTGCCAGGGCTTCGGCAACAACGGCCAGGTCAATCTGATGACCGGCCTGGGCAATGTGCCGGATTCCTATTACCAACTGTCCTCCGCACCGCTGATGGCCGGTACCACCGTGGTGGTCGGCGGCCGTGTTGCCGACAACGTCCAGACCGACATGCCAGGCGGCGTGATCCGTGGTTTCGACGTGATCACCGGTGAAATGCGCTGGGCCTTCGACCCGGGCAACCCGGAAGACCGCCAGGCACCGCAGGGCGACAGCACCTACGTGCGCAGCACCCCGAACAGCTGGGCACCGATGTCCTACGACCCGGCGATGAACACCGTGTTCCTGCCAATGGGTTCGTCGTCCACCGACATCTACGGTGTAGAGCGCAGCAAGCTGGACCACACCTACGGCGCTTCGGTGCTGGCCCTGGACGCCACCACCGGCAACCAGAAATGGGTGTTCCAGACCGTGCACAACGACCTGTGGGACTTTGACCTGCCGATGCAGCCAAGCCTGATCGACTTCACCAAGGACGACGGCCAGTCGGTACCTGCGGTGGTGATCGGCACCAAGGCCGGGCAGATCTACGTGCTTGATCGCGCCACCGGCAAGCCGCTGACCCAGGTCGACGAAGTACCGGTCAAGCCAAGCAACATCCCGAACGAACCTTACTCCCCAACCCAGCCGAAGTCTGTGGGCATGCCGCAGATCGGCGCGCAAACCCTGACCGAGTCGGACATGTGGGGCGCCACCCCGTATGACCAGCTGCTGTGCCGCATCGACTTCAAGAAAATGCGCTACGACGGCCTGTACACCGCACCGGGCACCGACCTGTCGCTGAGC
The DNA here is from genome assembly GCF_017875165.1 of Pseudomonas sp. PvP089. NCBI lineage: Bacteria > Pseudomonadati > Pseudomonadota > Gammaproteobacteria > Pseudomonadales > Pseudomonadaceae > Pseudomonas > Pseudomonas sp. PvP089. The sequence continues at coordinate 3,085,697 of NZ_JAGGME010000001.1, read as the reverse complement.
TTCCCGGGTTCGCTGGGTGGCATGAACTGGGGCAGCATTTCTACCGACCCGGTACACGGCTTCATCTTCGTCAACGACATGCGCCTGGGCCTGTGGATCCAGATGATTCCGTCGCAGAACAAAGGCGGTGCGGCGTCCGGTGGCGAAGCGCTGAACACCGGCATGGGCGCAGTACCGCTCAAGGGCACCCCGTATGCGGTGAACAAGAACCGCTTCCTGTCGGTAGCCGGCATTCCGTGCCAGGCACCACCGTTCGGCACCCTGACCGCCATCGACATGAAGACCCGCCAGGTGGCCTGGCAAGTACCGGTTGGCACCGTTGAAGACACCGGCCCGCTCGGTATCCGCATGCACCTGCCGATCAAGATCGGCCTGCCAACCCTGGGCGGTACCTTGTCGACCCAAGGCGGCCTGGTGTTCATCGCCGGCACCCAGGACTTCTACCTGCGCGCCTACGACAGCAGCAACGGTAACGAAATCTGGAAGGCTCGCCTGCCAGTGGGCAGCCAGGGCGGCCCGATGACCTACGTTTCGCCGAAAACCGGCAAGCAGTATGTGGTAATCACTGCTGGCGGTGCGCGCCAGTCGACTGACCGCGGCGACTACGTGATTTCTTACGCCTTGCCGTAAGCCCGCGTCGCCCCCTTCGCGGTGAACCCGCTCCCACGAGGTCAGCACTGGCCACGCAGGAGCGGGTTCATCTGTGAATGGCCCCTGAATAACAACCGAGACACAGCAATGCCATCCGCAATTCGCATGACCCCTACCCTGCTGCTGGCCTTGGCGAGCACCACTGCCCTGGCCGACGGCGACCTGATGACCCGCAGCACCCTGACCGGTGACTGGGGTGGCCTGCGTCACCAGCTTGAAGACGACGGCGTCAAGTTCACCGGCGACTACAGTGGCGAAACCGCCTACAACGCCCACGGCGGCCTGCACCGCTCGGCGCGCTATTCGCAGAACCTGAAGCTGGGCGTGCAGTTCGACCTGTCGAAACTGTACGGCCTGGACAACGGTGGCAAGGTCCAGCTGACCATCAACGACCGCCGCGGTAACAGTGCCTCGGAAGACCTGGTAGGCAACCGCCTGCCGATCCAGGAAAACTTCGGTGGTCTGTACACCCGCCTGACCGAGCTGAGCTACGAGCGCACCCTGTTCACCCCGGCGCTCAACGTCAAGCTGGGCTACATGGCCATGGGTAACGACCTGGGCGGCCTGGACAGCGGCATTCTGTGCAACTTCATGAACGCCGGCTTCTGCGGCCACCCGCTGAACATGTCCGGCGGCAGTGGCTGGACCAACTACCCCAACGCACACCTGGGCGTGCGGGTGAAATACGACCTGTCGCCGGCCTGGCAACTGCGCGTGGCGGCGTTCAACGTCGACCCTGAGAGCAACGGCAACTCGAGCCGGGCCTGGCATCTGGGCCCCAAGCACACCACTGGCACCGTAGTACCGGTGGAGCTGGTGTACAAGCTGCAGGGTGAACTGCCCGGCGAATACAAGCTGGGCTACTACTACGACAGCTCCGATGTGAAACGCATCGGCAGCGATGACGAAGTAGCCGGCCGTGGTGGCCACTACCTGTTGATCGACCAGGCGGTGTGGAACGACCAACGCTCGCCAGGCCGCAGCCTGCACGCCTTCGGCCAGTACTCGGCATCCAGCAAGGCCGCCTCGCCGTTCACCAAGTGGTATGGCGCCGGCGTGGTGCTGTACAAGCCGTTCGAAGGCCGCCCGAAGGATACCGTGGCGCTGGGTTACGGCCGTGCCGTGCCCAACCCGCGTAGCCGCGATGTGCTGGAAGATGCCGCCTTTGACGCGGGCCAGCAGTTCCCCGACATCGACAGCGCCGAGCAGTTGATCGAACTGAGCTATGGCTACCAGGCAACGCCGTGGCTGAACTTGCGCCCGGATGTGCAGTACATCATCGAGCCGGGGGCGTTCTCGGGGAAGAAGATCGACAACGCGTTGGTGGTTGGCCTGCAGGTCAAGGCCAGCTTCTAACCTGAAGCAGACACCGATCCCTGCAGGAGCGGCCTTGCGTCGCGATGGGCCGCTCCTGCATACGTTCTTACCCTGTCAGACGGCAGCCTGGCGAAGGTAATCCACCAACCTCAGCAGCATGGCATCACACCCGCGCAACTGCTCGACACTGACGAATTCGTCCGGTTTGTGACCTTGGTCCATGCTGCCTGGGCCACACACGACCGTGGGGATACCCGCCTGGTCGAACAACCCGCCCTCGGTGCCAAACGCCACGGTACCGAAATCTTCCGAGCCACTGAGCAACGCCACCAACCGTGCCGCTTCGCTATCAGCCGAGGTCGCCAGCCCGGGATACGCGCTCAACGGTTGCAGGCGAATGTCACTGGCCGCATTGACCTTGCGCATGCGCGGCAGCAGCTCGGCCTCTGCATAGGTCTGCAACTGGTCAGCCACTGCTTGCGCCTCGAACCCCGGTAACGCGCGCACTTCGAAATCGAACTCACACTCTGCCGGCACGATATTCAGCGCCCTGCCCCCTTTGATCACCCCGGTCTGCACCGTGGAGAACGGTGGGTCGAAGCGCGCGTCGTGATGCGCGGGCAATGCCAGCGCCTCACCGATGTCACCCAACTTGCCGATCAGCTTCGCCGCAAACTCGATGGCATTCACCCCATACGGGGCATACGCCGAGTGGCAGGCCGCACCTTGCACCTGGCAGCGCATCGCCAGTTTGCCTTTGTGCCCCAGCACCGGCTTCAGCTCGGTAGGCTCGCCAATCAGGCACAGGCGTGGCTTGTGCGGGCGCTGCTCAAGCGCGGCCAGCATCGAGCGCACCCCCAGGCAACCCACCTCCTCGTCATAGGAAAATGCCAGGTGTACCGGCAGGTGCAACGGCTGGGCAAGAAACGCGGGCACGGCTGCCAGCACCGAGGCGATGAAGCCTTTCATGTCGGCCGTACCGCGGCCATACAGGCGCCCGCCACGTTCGCTCAGGACAAACGGCTCGACGGTCCAGGCCTGGCCGTCAACCGGCACCACATCGGTGTGCCCTGACAGCACCACGCCGCCAGCATTCAGAGGGCCGATGGTGGCAAACAGGTTGGCTTTGGTGCCCTCGGGGTTATGGAACAGTTCGCTTTCCACCCCCAGCTCGGCCAGGTAATCACGGATAAAGCCGATCAGCTCAAGGTTGGAGTCGCGGCTGACCGTGGCAAAGCCGACCAGCCGGGCCAACAGCGCGCGGCTGGCAAAATCACTCATCGCCAGGCACCCCATAGGAGGGTGCGGCTGTCGGGTTCAACGCACGGGTAACGTAATCCTGCATCTGCGGGCGGTACGCTTGCCACAGGCCATCGAGCACACCGATCGGGTCGGTATCGGCCCAGTCCACGCGCAGGTCCACCAATGGCCAGGTGAGCTCGCCAGCCACCTTCAACGCCGCCGAGTGCACCGGGCCGGCTTCGCCACCAGCGGCCATCGCCGCATGCATGGCAGCCAGCAAGCGGTCGGCCAGGTGCCCGCCGGCCTGCTCGAAGGCCACTACCATCGTTTCAATCACCTGGGTCGAGGACAACAGGTTACCCGCCGCCGCGCATTGCTCACCGGCCACGGCATGGTGCGTGCCCAAAGCCTCACGCCCGGTGAACAGCGCCACCTGACCATGACTGTCGATCACCGTGACCTGGCGGTATTCGCTCCAGCCATTGGCGCTCAGTACCCGGTCCAGCGCAGCGCCGGGCGGCAACTGACCCTGCTCCAGGGCATCGAGAATCTGCGGGCCCAGCGCCGGCAAGGTGATGTTCTGGGTGGAAACAGCGCCAACACCCGCACGTACCCAGGGGCAACGGGCGCCCACAGCGATGCTCGACGAACTGATGGCGATGCCGACCTGGCCGGTTTCCTGGCAGCGGCCGATGATGGAGAAGGTCATGGTATAGCTCCTGTTGTCCTGTGCGATGCAGGGCATTCTGGGCGCAACCTTCTAGACCACGAAACCAACATTTTCCGAGGGGTTAGGCAGGAAAAAACTGTGCTGTGGCTGAGGTCGCGCGGCGCTCGATTCCTGCACCCCCCATAAACCAGGACATGCACTGGGCCAACACACACTACACGCCACAAAATCCAAGGCCTTCGCCGTTTTATCGGCAAGCACCAGCTAAATACTATTTTCGCCATTCGTGCAGCATCCCTAGTCTGGCTCCAGGCAACGGCGGTCCTCCAAACCGACCTTACAAAAACCGCCTGAACAAGGGCTCGGACATGACACTGAACAACCTCGAAATCGATACGCTCGTCGTCGGCGCCGGTCAGGCCGGCGTGGCCATGAGCGAACACCTGAACAAGCTTGGCGTGCCGCACCTGGTGCTGGAGCGCAACCGCATCGCCGAGGCCTGGCGTACAGGCCGCTGGGACTCGCTGGTGGCCAACGGCCCGGTCTGGCACGACCGCTTCCCGGGCCTGGAATTCAACCTCGACGCCGACGCTTTCGCAGGCAAGGACCAGGTGGCCGACTACTTCGAGCAGTACGTACGCAAGTACAACCTGCCAGTGCGCACCGGCATCGAAGTGAAGCGCGTGGTGCGCAACAGCGACCGCCCAGGCTTCACCATCGAAACCAATGAAGGGGTGATTCGCGCCAACCGTGTGGTCGCCGCCACGGGTCCGTTCCAGAAACCGGTGATCCCGGCCATCGCACCGAAAGACAGCAACCTGCACCAGATCCACTCCGCCGCCTACTTCAACCCCGAGCAGTTGCCTGAGGGCGCTGTGCTGGTGGTCGGTGCAGGCTCCTCCGGCGTGCAGATTGCCGAAGAACTGATGCGCGCAGGCCGCCAGGTGTATTTGTCGGTCGGTGCCCACGACCGCCCGCCACGGGCCTACCGCAACCGCGATTTCTGCTGGTGGCTGGGTGTGCTGGGTGAGTGGGACGCAGAAATCGCCAAGCCCGGTCGCGAGCACGTGACCATCGCCGTCAGCGGCGCCCGCGGCGGCCACACCGTGGACTTCCGCGCCCTCGCCCATCAAGGCATGACCCTGGTCGGCCTTACCCAGTCGTTCGAAAACGGCGTGGCGCGCTTCCAGGACAACCTGGTCGAGAACATCAACCGCGGCGATGAAAACTACCTGGCCCTGCTGGATGCCGCCGATGCCTACATCGAAAGCAACGGCCTGGACCTGCCTGAAGAACCCGAAGCCCGCACACGCCTGGCCGACCCAGCCTGCATGAGCAACCCGCTGCGCGAACTGGACCTGGCCAACGCCGGCGTTACCAGCATCATCTGGGCCACTGGTTACGGCGTGGACTTCAGCTGGCTGCAGGTGGACACCTTCGATGCCAACGGCAAGCCCCAGCACCAACGCGGCGTGGGCCGCGAACCTGGTGTGTACTTCCTGGGCCTGCCGTGGTTGTCGCGCCGTGGCTCTTCGTTCATCTGGGGCGTGTGGCACGACGCCAAGCACGTCGCCGGCCACATTGCCACGCAACGCACCTACCTGGCCTACCGCGACCGCGAACAGCGCGAGGCGGATGAGCAGCAAGCCAACACGATCAGCAACGTCAGCACCTTCGGAGCCCACTGATGCCTACCCATACTCGCATCCGCATGTTCAACACCAAGGAAACTTACCCCAACCAGACCCTGGACAACGACCTGTGCCAGGCCGTGCGGGCCGGCAATACCATCTACGTGCGCGGTCAGGTCGGTACCGACTTCGAAGGCAAACTGGTGGGCTTGGGTAACCCTCAGGCACAGACCGAGCAAGCCATGAAGAACGTCAAGCAATTGCTTGAAGAAGCAGGCTCCGACCTGTCACACATCGTCAAGACCACCACCTATATCACCGACCCACGTTTCCGCGAGCCGGTGTACAAGGAAGTGGGCAAGTGGCTGAAGGGCGTATTCCCGATCTCCACCGGGCTGGTGGTTGCCGGGTTGGCCCAGGCCGAGTGGCTGATGGAGATCGACGTGATTGCCGTGGTACCGGATCAGGAGTGACCGGCAACCTGCACAGCGGGTGACAGTTGTCGCCTGCCGTGCAGCCAGGCGTGGGTTACCTGTGCTGCCGCTTGCAGCCGATGCTCGGGGGGCAAGCCGGCGCACGGTACCTCCACACTGATGTCCACGTCCCCCGGCAACGCCGCCAGCAACGCTGCCAGCGGCAGTTGCCCTTGGCCCGGCAGCAAACGGCCTTCGCGCGCCTCGGGGATGATCAGCGCTTCTGCGGGCGCCAGCATCGGTGCATCGCACAGTTGCACCGCACGCAGCAAACGCGGGTCGACTGCGGCGATGTCGGCCACCTGGCCACCGGAGCGGAACAGGTGCAACGCATCCACCAGCACGCCACTGTTGGCCTGCCCCGCCCCCGTCACCACCGCACAAGCCTGCTGCACAGTCGCCACCGGGCGCCAACGCATGAACTCAAGGTCCACACGCAGGCCATGGTCCCGCGCCATTTCACACAGCGCTGCAAAGTTCCCGGTCAGCCGCGCAACATCCTCGTCGTCGCCGGACACTGTCAGGCTCAACGCGCCCAGTTCGGCACCGGCGGCCAACAGCGCCTGGTAGTCGGCAACCCGGGTTTGCGCCGTCAACGACACGAACTCGATGTCCCTCACACGTACGCCTTCCCCTGCCAGCACCGCCCGCAGCTCACGCATTGCCTGGCTACCGGCGGCAACCGGGTAGGCCAACGCACCCGCCATTACCGGGTGCAGGCGCAGCCCCACCGCACTGAATCCGGCGTGGCGCGCCTCGCGTACCAGCCGCGCCGGCGCCAGCTCCAGCGCCGTCAGGTGCGCCACGCCCAGGCCAGTCAATAGGTCGCCCTCCCACCACTGAGGTCGAATACAAAACCGGTGGTAAAGCTGCACTCGGGCCCGGCAATCCAGCTGACCATGTTGGCGATCTCCTCGGCCTTGAGGAAGCGCCCCATGGGGATCTTGGCCTTGCTCGCGGCGATGTGTTCCGCCGTCATCTCGGCCATCAGCGGCGTCTCGACCATGGCCGGTGCCACGCAGTTGAGCAGTACACCGTCCTGGGCCAGTTCCTTGGCCGCTGCCTTGGTGAAGGCGATGACACCGGCTTTGGCGGCCGAATAGGCCGAGATGTACTGCACGCCATCCTTGCCGGCCATGGAGGCGATGTTGACGATGCGCCCGTAACCGCGCTCACGCATGTGCGGGATGGCGGTGCGGCAGCAATAGAACACACCGTTCAGGTCGATGGCGATGACCTTGTCCCAGGCCTCTGGCGGGTACTCCCACGACGCCACCACCGGGCCGTTGATGCCGGCATTGTTGACCAGGATCTGCACTTGCCCCAAGCGTGCCAGCGTCTCGGCGAAAGCCGCCTCCACCGAGGCCAGCGACGACACATCGACCGGCTGGCGCAGCACCGGCTCAAAGCCGTTTTCGACGCTGTCCCAGCCATCGACCGCGAGGTCCCATATCACCACCTGCGCGCCGGCGGCATGCAGGCGCTGGGCGATCGCCAGGCCGATGCCACGCATGCCACCGGTCACGATTGCGGTCTGGCCTTGCAGGTACTGGCTCATTGTTTAGCTCCATTTTCTTCAGAAGGAATTTCCGGCAAGCGACGCAGGTCGCTGACCATGAACAGGTAGCACAGCGCCCCCAGCACGGTGATCGACGACACGAACGCCAGGGCCCACACGAACGAGCCGGTCAGCGAAACGATGATGCCGATGGTCAGGGGTGTCACAATGCCCGCCGCGTTGGCAAACAGGTTGAACAGCCCACCACTGAGGCCCAGCAAACCTTTGGGGGCGATATCGGACACGATCATCCAGGCCAGCGCCGACATGCCCTGGGCGAAATAGGCGATGCACAGGATGGTGATGACCAGCGCGTCGGACTCGACGTAGTTGGCCAGCACGATCACCGAGGCGGTAAGCAACCCGGCGATGACTGGCAGCTTGCGCGCTACGTTCAGCGAGTAGCCACGGCGTAGCAAGGCGTCCGACAGCCATCCGCCGACCAATGTGCCCAGCGAAGCGGCAATGAACGGCAGCACCGCCACCCAGCCGACCTTGAGCCAGGGCATGTGCCGCTCGGTCACCAGATAGGTGGGGAACCAGGTCAGGAAGAACACGTTGGTGGAGTTGCAGGCGAACTGCCCCAGGCAGATGCCCAGCATGTTGCGGTGCTTGAGCAGCGCCGGGATCTGCGACCAGCGGAACGAGGTGGCTTTCTGCCCGCCATCGACCACCCCGCCACCGGCGGCGATGTAGTCAAGTTCGGCCTGGTTGGCGGTGGTCGACTCGTGTGGTTCATGGTACTTGCGCCACCACACCAGGCCATAGAGGATGCCCACCAGGCCCACGGCCAGCAGCAGAAAGCGCCAGCCATAGGCGTGCAGCACCCAGAACAGCAGCGGCGTCAGGAACGCCAGCCCGGTGTATTCGGCAAAGGTGTAGATACCCGTCGCCCGGGCCCGCTCACTCTGCGGGAACCAGGTAGCCACCACCCGGCTGTTGGTAGGGAAGCACGGTGCTTCGGTCATGCCCACCAGAAAGCGCATGCCCAGCAACGACATAAAGCCCTGCGCCAGCCCTTGCAGGCCGGTGAACAGCGACCACAGCGTCAGCGCCAGCCAATAGGTGAGCTTGGTGCCCAGCCGGTCGATGAGGATGCCACCCGGGATCTGCGCGGCGGCGTAGGTCCACGAGAAGGCAGAAAAGATCACCCCCATCATTGCCGCGTTCAGGCCCAGGTCGGCACTGATGCTGGGCGCGGCAATGCCCATCACGCTGCGGTCGAGGTAGTTGATCATGGTGCCGCCCGAAATCAGCGCCAGAATCATGAAGCGGGTGCGGGTGCGTTGCTGCGCGCGTGCCGGGGTGTCAAACACCCCAAGGCTGGCGTTCTGTTCAGTGTTCATGACGGTTGCTCTCTTGTTATTGGAATGGCAAAAACCAGGTTCTAGGCGAACCCGAACAAGCGTCGGGGGGTGTCCCACATCACCGTGCGGCGCAGCCGGGCATCCGGCATCAGGCGCTCGGCCAGTTTCAGCAGCGGGCCGTAGTCCACCCGCGAGCGTTGGCGGATGAACGGCCAGTCCGAGCCCCATACGCAGGCATCCGCACCAAAGGCTTCGAGCAGGGCGTGCACGTAGGCGCTGCTTTGCTCCAGCAACGCCTCACTTGCAGCGAACTTCTGCATGCCTGACAGCTTGACACTGGCGCGGCCACTGTCAGCCAGTTGCAACAACGCCTGAAAGCCCGGTTGCTGCACGCCGGCCGCCACGTCCGGCCGACCGCAGTGGTCGATCAGCAAGCGTGCACGTGAGCCCTCGAGCAGGCGGCGCAGTTCAAGCAGCTGGTCATCGCATACCTGCACCTGGGCGAACAGACCGAGCTCGGCAAGCTTGCCGAACAGCCCGTCAACGTCCTTGAGGCTGGCTACCCCGTAAAGCGCGGGGTTGAAGGCGATGCCGACCACGCCCTGCGCCTGCAGCGCAGCCAGGGCATCGAGGTGGATACCCGCCTCGACCACGGCCACGCCTTTGAACCGCCCCTGCCCGGTGGCCAAGGCATGCAACAGGCAGCGGTTGTCGGTGTGGTAGCCACTGTTGGGGCCTACCAGCAAGGCATGTTGCACGCCGTAGGCATCCATCACCTGGGTGAACTGTTCCTGGGTGGCGACTTCCTGCCCGGAGGGCGCATAGGGTGCGTCGGGGTGGTAAGGGAAACGGGCGGGATCAAACAAATGGTTATGGCAATCGATCTTCGGTTCGTCAAAGATGTTCACGCAACACTCCCGGCAAGCGCCACTGCACTGGCCTTCAGATCTTGTTATTGTGCGCCGCAAGGCGATTTGGCTGGGTTCAAGATACTGCGTGGCCGGGTTTGACGCTCATACCCAGATGGCCAAGACCATAACCGAAGGTAATACACATGCTGCTTGGCAACGAAGGCGCAGACACGAGCCCCATGGTGTTCAAACTGCGGCACATGGAAGTGTTCCGTGCGGTGATGCTGACCGGCTCGATCAGCGCGGCGGCCAAGCTGCTGTACGTATCGCAGCCCGCTGTCAGCAAGCTGATCCAGTACATAGAGGGGCGTTTGACCTACCGCCTGTTCGAGCGCATCAACAACCGCCTGGTGCCCACGGCCGAGGCGCAGGTGCTGTTCCGTGAAGTTGAGCGGGTGTACCAGGCGGCGCTGGAGGTTAACGAATGCGCCCTGTCACTGGGCGCAGGCGGCCACCGCAAGCTGCGCATCTCGTGCAGCGCTTCGCTGTCCACAGTGGTGATCCCGATTGCCCTGGCCCAACTCAAACGGGAGGCACCTTCGCTGAACATCGAGTGGCAAACCTCGCTGATGGGCGAGATGCCCAACCAGATCCTGTCGAAAAAGGTCGACCTGTCGATTGCCGCCCTGCCCGTGGTACACGATCACCTGCATTCGCAGGCCTTCATGCGCGGGCGTATGGTGGTGGTGATGCCACCCGATCACGCTTTGGCCAGGCATACCTCGCTGACCTTGCAGCAACTGGAAGGCCATGCGCTGCTGCTGTTCAGGCCCGACATGCCCTTTGGCAAACTGCTGGCCGGGCACATCGAGCGGCACGGCGTGCAGTTGCCGTCGCTGTTGTCGTTTACCAATGCCAACGAGGCGGTGGCGCTGGTCAAGCAAGGCATGGGCATCAGCGTGATCGACGAATTCGTGGCGCAGGACAGCGGCCTGGCAGTGGTGCCGCTGGCGGACGAAATTCACTTCGACATCAGCTTTGTCTATTCGCGCTTCGAGCCGCCGTCGCATGCGGCGATGCACCTGATGCGCGTGTTGCAGGGCCAGGCGCAAAAGCTTGGGCGGGCGATGTAGGCTGATCAGTCCATTGGGGCTGCTGTGCAGCCCCGGCTGTTTGAGCTAGAAACCTACGGTTGCCGATAGCAGGTAGGTCCGCGGCGTGGAAAGGGTCAGCCCCGGTTCACTGTCATCCGAGGCCCCGGCCGAGCTCCAGTAGCGATCATCCAGCACGTTCTCGACACTGGCCCGCAAGGTAACCTCGGTAGCGTCCACGTTGAAGGCATAGCGCGCCCCCAGGTCGTAACGCTCCCAGCCATCGATCTGCTTGCTGTTGTTCTGGTCCAGGTATTGCGAGCTGGAGTGAATGCCCCGCGCCGTCAGGGTCAGGCCGTGCACCCCCGGCACATCCCATTCGGCGCCGAGGTTGACGTTGTACTCGGGGGTGGCCGGCGCGCGGTTGCCATCAACGGCGCCACCCACGGTATCGGTCAGCTCGCTGTCGATGTACATCACCCCGCCCAGCACCCGCACCCCTTGCATGGGTTCACCGAACACGCTCAACTCGATACCGCGGTTGTCACGCTTGCCATTGGGGCCGAACACCCGCGAAGTGGCGTTGGTTTCGTACGCCGGCTGGCGGATGCGGAAGGCACTGGCGGTAAAGGCGACCTGGCCCAGGTCGTACTTGGCCCCTACCTCGACCTGGCGGCTGGTGAAAGGCGGGAAGATCTGGTCTTCGTTGATCGAGGTCGACGGTGCGATCTTGCCTTGGCTCAGGCCTTCCATGTAGTTGGCGTACAGCGACAGCTGATCGGTGACTTTGAGCAACACGCCCCCAGAAGGCGAGACCTTTTCTTCATCGTAGGCGGTGTCACCTTTGACGCCGTCGCTCCAGTCATCCACTTGCACCCGCTGCCAGCGCGCCCCCAGGGTCAGCAGCAGGCGGTCATCGAAAAACCCGAGGGTGTCGGCCAGCGCCACGCCGGAGAAGCGGTTCTCGGTGTAGACCTCTGGATCGATGCGCGTCGGCGTACCCGGTGTCGGCGTCGCTATCGGGTTGTAGAGGTTACTGGGCGCCGAAGCATAGCGGGCGCCGCCGTTGGTGAAGTCCATGTAGAAGTAGGTGGCGGCCAGGTTCAGCTCGTGGCTGACAGGCCCGGTGTGGAACCAGTTGCGCACACCCGCCATGGCGGTGCGCACCGTTTCATCGCGGGTAAAATCCCGAGGCTGCACGCTGAAGTCGCCGGCATCGTTGGTGATGGACACGTTGTGCCGCAGGAAGTCATGGTTGCTTTTGCGCGCGCCGACTGCACCATACGCCAGCAGCGACTCGCTGACGTCGTACTCGGCATGCAGTGCGCCAAAGGTGTCGTTGGTGCGCGCCTTGCTCCAGGCCTGGGCATAGTTGCGCCGTACATCGTTGGCATCCGGCACTCTGGCGTTGGCACCGACCAGCACACGCTCTTGCGGCGCATCGGTGTCACGCTGGGTGTGGCCGAGGTCTGCCGACAACCGCAGGCGCTCGCCACGAAAATCCAGGCCCAGCACCGCCATCTCGCGCTCGACGCGCTGGTGGTCCCATTCGGTATCACCCGACTGCTTCACACCGTTGAAGCGCACGCCAAACTGCTGGCCTTCGCCAAAGCGCCGACCAACGTCCACCGCGCCGCCTGCCTGACCAGCCGACGCGTAGCTGCCGGTGAACTCGGTGATCGGCTTGTCGCCGGCCCGCTTGGGCTGCACGTTGATACCGCCGCCCACGCTGCCACGCGGCGAAATGCCGTTGATCAACTGGCTGGGGCCTTTGATGATATCGACCCGGTCGGCCATTTCCATGTCGATCGAGTAGGTCGGCAAGATGCCGTACAGGCCGTTGTACGCCACGTCACTGTTGAACAGGCTGAAGCCGCGAATGGTGAACTGCTCGAAACGCCCACCCGCCGGGTTGGTGGCCCGCACCGAGGGGTCGCTGGCGATGAGCTCGCCCAAGGTGCGCGCTTGCTGGTTCTTCACCAGCTCGTGGGTGTAACTGGTGATGCTGAACGGGGTTTCCATGAAGTCGCGCGCGCCAAGCAGGCCCTGGGCGCCCTGGCGTGCCACCTGGCCACCGGCATAAGGCTGAACATCGCCACCCGCCGCCAGGCCGCCAACAATGCTGGTTGGGGCAATTTCCAGCGCCCCGCCCGCCTGAGGCGCCGGCGCCAGCGTGAATGCGCCCTCACCCACTGGCAGCAACTGCAGGCCGCTGCCACGCAGCAGCTGCAGGAAGCCTTCTTCAACACTGTAGCTACCAGACAGGCCGTTACTCTGCCGGCCCTGGACCAGTGCCGGGTCCAGCGATAGGCTGACGCCGGCCTGGTCAGCAAACCGGGTAAGCGCGGCGCCCAGGCTGGCGGCCGGTACCTGATAGGCACGTCGCTCCGCCTCATCAGCCCAGGTGGGTGCAGACAACAACAGGCTCATGGCAAACAACGGACGCACTGCGCGCACCAGTGGGCGCAAGCGGCAAGACATTACTGCAGGCATTGACAAGGCTCCCCTTTAGTTTCTCCTACCGGTAATGACCGGCAAGTGAAAAAAAGGGGACAGCCTCAAGCACGATGCTCTCACGCAGCCAGGGTCACCCAGTAGCGCGTGCGTGCCTGCACTTGCAACGCAAGGCTGGCGGCAAGCAAGTCCAGCACCCGATCGGTATCGTCGAGACGGAAAGTACCGGTCACCCGGAGCTGTTCCAGTTCTGGCGCCCAGCGCAGCACACCAGGCCGATACCGTCGCAGTTCATGCAACAGCTCGCCCAAGGGTCGGTCATCCAGGCGCAGCACGCCTTCGCGCCAGCCCAGCGGCCAGTCGTTCAGGGCTGTAACGGGGCCGATGCCAGCCTTCTGCAAGCTGGCCTGTTGCCCGGCGTGCAGCACCCGGGCCGCGCCACGCAGTGGCTGCAGGCTGGCCAGCCCGTTGACGACTGAAACCCGGCAGCCTTCATCGACCAGGCGCAAACACACTTCACCTGCATTGAGGGCAATCTGACCGTAGGGCACCTGCACGGCCAGGCTCGCGCTGTCGGGTACCCTGAGTGCCATTTCGCCGCGCAACAGCGTCAGCCGGCGCGCGCCCAGGTCGATATCCACCGCACTGTCAGTGTTCAACTGTAAAAAAGTGCCATCGCTCAGCAGCACCTGCCGGCGCTCACCTACCCCTGTGCGCATGTCCGCCGTCCAGGCCTCGAGCGGCAGCTCCCGGCTTGCCAACCAGGCGGCCGGTAGCAGCGCCGCGACACCCAAGGCTTGCTTGAGCAGCGCGCGGCGGCCGGCGTCCGGGCGGTCAAGGGTGGCCATGGCCAACGCCCCGGGCAACCCGGAAAAACGCTCGCGCAGCAGTGATGCCTTTTGCCAGGCGTGTTCGTGCAGGCTGTTGCTGGCCCGCCACTGTGCCAGGCGCAGCAAATCAGTCTCGCTGGCGTCGCCAGAATCCAGCAACGCCAGCCAGCGGGCGGCAGCACGCACCGCTTCACGGGTTTCGGGGGAGTGGGTGGTCATTGCAACTCGGCCAGCAGGCAATGTTCGTAAGCCTGCGCCATGTAGCGTTTCACGGAGCGCTCGCACACGCCCAGGCGCGTGCCGATCTCGGCATAGCCCAGGCCTTCGAGCTGGCTCCAGAGAAAAGCCTTGCGGACCGGCGCCTTCAGGCCATCAAGCAGCTCATCCAGGGCTTGCAGGGTTTCCAGTAACAGCCAGCGCTGCTCGGGCGAGGGCACGTGCTGCTCGGGCAGATGCGCCAAGGCATCAAGGTAGGCCCGCTCCAGGCTGCGCCGCTGGTGGAAGTTGCTCAGCAGCCGCTTGCCCACCGTGAGCAGGTAGGCGCGTGGCTCACGAATGTCTGCCAGTGGCTGTGCACTGGCCAGCACCCGCAGGAAGGTATCCTGGCTGAGGTCGGCGGCATCCCAGGCATTGCCCAGGCGCCGGCGTAGCCAGGTTTCAAGCCAGCTGCGGTGCTCCCGGTACAGGGCAGGCAGGCTAGGCTCCGGTGGCGGCGCAACGTCAATCATGGAATGGCCCTGCGGCGGCGTAAACAGTATTAATTCTAATTTACGTTACGCCGCAGCACCAAGCGGTTTGTTACCTGTCAGGCAATCGCCGCATCCACCAACACCTGCGCTTCTTGTACCAGGCGCTGCAAGTGCGCCTCGTCGATGAAGCTTTCGGCGTAGATCTTGTAGATGTCCTCGGTGCCCGACGGCCGCGCGGCGAACCAGCCGTTGGCAGTCATCACCTTCAGCCCGCCAATCGCCTGGCCATTGCCTGGTGCGTGGCTGAGGATCTGCACGATTGGCTCACCGGCCAGTTCGGTCGATTTCACCTGCTCCGGCGCCAGCTTGCTCAGCAACGCCTTCTGCCGCGCATCGGCCTTGGCCTCGACACGGGTGGCGAACGGCTTGCCCAGCGCGTCAGTCAGGTCGGCATAGGCCTGGCTCGGGTTGCGATCGGTGCGGGCGGTCATCTCGGCGGCCAGCAAGGCCGGGATCAGCCCGTCCTTGTCGGTCGCCCAGACCGAACCATCACGGCGCAGGAACGACGCACCGGCACTCTCTTCGCCGCCAAAGCCAAGCGAGCCGTCAAACAACCCCTGGGCAAAGTACTTGAAGCCCACCGGCACTTCGTACAGCTCACGGCCCAGGCGCTGGGTGACGCGGTCGATCAGGCCGCTGGACACCACGGTCTTGCCCACGGCGGCGTCGGTGCGCCATTGCGGGCGGTGGCGGAACAGGTAGTCGATGGCCACGGCCAGGTAGTTGTTGGGCTGCAGCAGGCCGTCCGAGGTGACAATGCCGTGGCGGTCGTGGTCCGGATCGCAGGCAAACGCCACGTCGAAGCGCTCGCGCAGGCCGATCAGGCCCTGCATGGCGTACGGCGAGGAAGGGTCCATGCGGATCTGGCCGTCCCAGTCCACGGTCATGAAGCGGAAGGTGGGGTCCACTTCGGTGTTCACCACTTCCAGGTCCAGCTTGTAATGCTCGGCAATGGCCGACCAGTAGCGCACCCCTGCCCCGCCCAACGGGTCGACGCCCAGGCGCAGCTTGGCGCTGCGGATGACGTCGAAGTCGATCACATTTTCCAGGTCCGCCACATAGCTGCTCACGTAGTCGTGGCGCTGGGTAGTCGGCGCCTTCAGCGCCTGGGCATGGTCCATACGCTTGACGCCGGCCAGGTTCGCTGCCAGCAACTCGTTGGCCTTGGCCTCGACCCATTTGGTCACGTCGCTGTCGGCAGGGCCACCATTGGGCGGGTTGTACTTGAAGCCACCGCTTTGCGGCGGGTTGTGCGACGGGGTGATGACGATGCCGTCGGCCAGGCCCTGCTGGCGGCCACGGTTGTAGCAAAGAATGGCGTGGGATACGGCCGGGGTGGGCGTGTATTCGTCGTCCTTGGACAGCATCACCTGCACACCATTGGCTGCCAGCACTTCCAGCGCGCTGGCAGTGGCCGGCGCCGACAGTGCGTGGGTGTCGGCGCCGATGAACAGCGGCCCATCGATGCCCTTTTCCTGGCGGTACAGGCAGATGGCCTGGGTGATGGCCAGCACGTGGTATTCGTTGAAACTCAATTCAAGCGAAGTGCCCCGGTGCCCTGAGGTGCCGAAGGCCACTCGCTGGGCCGCCACGGCAGCGTCGGGGCGGCCGGTATAGTAGGCGGTGAGCAGTCGGGGAATATCGACCAGCACACTTGCCGGAGCCGGCTTGCCTGCCAAAGGACTGAGCGTCATGCAAAAACCTCGAGTTCAACGGATGTTGGTGTTGGAGCATGCAGTGTACTGAGAGTTGCAATGTCGCGCGACGGGCGACATCAAAGAATCAGCATGTGCACCGTGCCCTTGTAGGCGCGTGAAGCAGAGACAGCGCGTAAACGGTCTAGAGTAGTAGCCACCCCCCCAGTAAATGAGGCCCCATGGCTTTTCACCGCCTGACCCGAACCCACCCCCGCCTGAGCATCGCCGCCGCAGTCGGCCTTGTCGGCGCCTGGCTGATCCCCGCCGGTGACACCGTCCAGCACATCCTCGCCGGCTGGAACCTCGGCGTATGGCTGTACCTGCTGCTGGTGCTGTACCTCACCTGGGGCGCCAGCCCGGAAAAAGTCCGCAGGGTGGCCCGTGTCGAAGACGAAAACGCAGGCATGGTGCTGCTCACGGTGTGCATCGCTGCCATCGCCAGCCTCGCCGCGGTCACCCTGCAACTGGTGTCCAGCAAAGGCTTGCAGGGCACGGCACTGGCCCTGCACTACCTCTACACCGGCCTGACCGTGGCCGGCTCCTGGCTGCTGATCGGCTGTATTTTCAGCCTGCATTACGCCCGCCTGTTCTATACCGGACGCAACCATGAACCACCGTTACGTTTCGCCGACGGCGAGCGCAACCCGGATTATTGGGACTTTCACTACTTCTCGTTCACCATCAGCGTGGCCGTGCAAACCTCCGACGTAGGCGTTGCCGGCAGGCAACTGCGCAGGGTGGTGCTGGCACATTCGCTGGTGGGTTTCGTGTTCAATACGGCGATCCTAGGGTTCACCATCAACATCGCGGCCGGGCTGCTGGGGTGAGCCTGCCGCTCGTCCGAAAAGTGTTTCGCCGATACCCCGTGAAAACGTACGGCTTGACGCGGATAACCGCTGCTATCGCGCGATGTAAACGTTTGCCTGAACGCAGCTGGCTCATGGGCATGCTCCCACGGATGTGAGCCAGGTCATGGATTGCTACATTTGTCATGTTTGCAGCCGAGAATCACCCGTAGCAACTGCTATGTTTACATTCCCGGCAGCCACATGGGTGTGGCTGGCTGCTCACCACGTCCAGGCACGGACAAGGAGGCTGGCATGAACAAAATGACGTTCCCCAACGCCTGCCAGGTGATGCGCTGGCACTTTCATCCATTGGGCTTCGAAGCCAACATGGATGCGCCCCGCAGCATGGTCGCGCGGCTGTTCGACCGCACCACCGGCGAAACCCTGATGGCCATCGCCGGCATCCCGTGTGCCGCAATCATGGCCGCAGCCGATGTGGAGCGCATCATCGAAGCCGTCGAAGCGGAAATGGACGCGTTCATACCCGCCCTCTCCTTGCGCAGCGCTGGCTAACCTGCGGCGCTCTTGTCCTGGTGCAACGCCTGCAACTTGGCCATGAACTGCTCGGCCGGTACCGGCTGCCCTAGCAGATAACCTTGCAGCGAATCACAACCCAGACGGGTCAGGAAGTCCTGCTGCCTGTCGGTTTCCACCCCTTCGGCAACGATGCGCAGGCCCAGCGCCTGGCCCAACGCGACGATTGCCGAGACAATCGCTGCATCGTCACTGTCCTGCTCCAGGTCTCGCACAAAGCCACGGTCGATCTTCAACTCGTTGGCCGGCAGGCGCTTGAGGTACATCAGGCTGGAGTAGCCGGTGCCAAAATCATCGATGGACAGGTCCACGCCCATGTCAGACAGGCGTTGCAGCACGGTCAGGCTGGCATCGGCATCGTGCATGGCGGTGGTCTCGGTAATTTCCAGGGTCAGGCAATTGGCCGGCAGGCCGTTCTCCCGCAGGGCCCGGGCCACACTCTCGACCAACCCTGCATGGCAGAACTGGATGGCCGACAGGTTCACCGCCATGCGCCAGCCCGCGTGCCCCTGGTCCAGCCAATGGCGCATCTGCCGGCAGGCTTCGTCAAGCACCCATTCACCGATCGGGATGATTAGGCCGGTCTTTTCTGCCAAGCCGATGAAGCGGTCGGGCAGCAACAGACCGTGCTGCGGGTGTTCCCAGCGCAACAAAGCCTCGGCACCAATCGGCAGGCAGGCCTGGGCGTCGAACTTGGGCTGGTAATGCAACCGGAACTGGCGTTGTTCCAGCGCCTGACGCAGGTCCTGCAGCAGTTGAAGTTGCTGACGTGCATTGCTGTTCATCGACGCGTCAAAGAAGCTGTAGCCGTTCTTGCCGGCGCTTTTGGCGTGGTACATGGCGGCATCGGCATTGCGCAACAGTTCGTGTTGGTCCTGGCCATTGCCGGGGTACAGGACGATGCCCAGGCTCGCCGACAGTTGCAGGTCGTGCTCGGCCACGCGAAATGGCCGCGACACCAGATTCACCTGCTTGACCGCCACGTCCATGGCATCGTCAGGCTCGTGCAGCTCTACCAGCAGCACGAATTCGTCTCCGCCGATGCGCGCCAGGGTGTCCTGGCTGTGCAGGTGGCCGCGCAGGCGTGCCGCTACGGCCTTGAGCAGCAGGTCACCTATATGGTGGCCAAAGGCATCGTTGACCGGCTTGAAACCGTCCAGGTCGATGAACATCAGGGCAAAACAGCCGCCCTGCTCCGCCACCTTGGCGATGGCTTGCTCGATGCGGTCGGCCAGCAGGGTACGGTTGGGCAGATCTGTAAGGGTGTCGTGCAGGGCCAGCTGGGTCAGTTCCTGGTTGGCCAGTGTCAGCGAACGGGCCAACTCGGCTGTGCGCGCCTCCAGGCGGGCATCCAGCACCGAGGTCAGCAAGGCCACCGCCAGCACCGCCAGGGTAGTGATCAGCACCAGATAGACGAGGCCGTCGCCCTGCAGCCCGCCGCCCAGCGCACCACAGAAGCTGCCTACGGGGAAATTCGCCGCCGCCATGCCGGTGTAATGCATGCCCACGATCGCAATGCCCATCACCACCGCCGCCAGACCACGGATCTGCCGCACATAAGGGGTGTGCCTGCGCAGACGGAAGGCGATCCACAACGCCGCCGCCGAGGCCCCCACGGCAATCAGCAGCGAGGCGCCGAACAATGTGGGGTCGTAATCGATGCCCGGTAGCATGCGCATCGCCGCCATGCCGGTGTAGTGCATGCAAGCGATACCGGCCCCCATGATCAGTGCGCCGAACCCCAGTTGCAGCCCCGGCAGGCTCGGCTGGCTCACCAGCCACAAGGCAAACCCCGAGGACAGCACGGCGATCAACAGCGAGAACGCGGTCAAGGCAAGGTCGTAACCCAGATCGATGGGCAGGCTGAACGCAAGCATGCCAATGAAGTGCATCGACCACACGCCGATGCCCATGGCCAGCCCGCCGCCGCCCATCCAAAGGTAGGCAGCCCGGCCCTTGGCGGTGGCGATGCGGCCAGTCAGGTCAAGGGCGGTATAGGACGCCAGAATCGCCACGCACAGCGAAATCAACACCAGTGAAGAGGAGTAGCTACCGGTCAGCATTGGGAATTCCAGCGACGGGACAGGGGGCCCGGCAAAAGCTGACGATTGTACTCAAGCTTAAGCGAAACGCACGGGGTTTTTGCGAATGGGAATGGATCCAATAAGGCCCATGGCCATTGTGGGAGCGGGCTTGTCCCGCGAAGGGGTTTACGCGGTGCATGGCACCGGCTGTGCCGGTGTTCGCGGGGCAAGCCCGCTACCACAGAGGTTGCAAAACCAGGTGCGCACACAGAGATCGCCGGGGCCGCCTTGCGGCCCGATCCCGACACAAGGCCGCTCCTCCAAGGGCCTGTACGTGCCGGTCAGTCCTGCTCGGCGAACGCCTGCTCGGCATCCCAGCCGCCACCCAATGCGGCCACTAATTGCACACTGGCCACCAGGCGCCCTTGCAGCAGGTTCAACACGCTGCGCTCGTTGCTCAGTGCCGTGGTCTGCACGTTGACTACGTCCAGGTAGCCGATCAACCCGGCGCGGTACTGGTTCTCGGTCAGGCGCAGCGACTCGCGTGCGGCATCCAGCGCCTCTTGGCGCACCCCCGCTTCATCGCCGTACACCTTCAACTGCACCAGCAGGTTTTCCACTTCCTTGAAGCCGTCCAGCACCGTCTGACGATACTGGGCCACGGTCTGGTCATACACCGCCACCGTGCGGTCCACCTCGGCGCTGCGCTTGCCGGCGTCGAACAGGGTCAGCGCCAGCTGCGGGCCTACCGACCAGTACCGGTTGGGCAACTCGATCCAGTTGCTGAAACTGCTGCTGGAATAGCCACCACTCATGCTCAGGCTGAGGTCCGGGAAGTACGCCGCCCGCGACACCCCGATATTGGCGTTGGCCGCCATTACGTTGCGTTCGGCAGCAGCGATGTCCGGGCGACGCTCCAGCAGTTGCGACGGCAGCGAAACCGGAATTTGCGGCAATGCCGGAATGGCCTTGCTGTCGGCCAGAGCGAAGTCGGCCGGGGTCTTGCCCAGCAGCACAGCGATGGCGTTCTCGAACTGCGCACGCTGCCAGATCAGGTCGATCAGGTCAGCCTGGGTGCTTTTGAGCTGGGTGCGGGCCTGGGCCACGGCATCCGGCCCGGAGACACCAGCCCGGTACTGGTTTTCGGTCATTCGAAGCGAGCGCTCATAGGCTGCCACGGTGGCTTCCAGCAAGCGTTTCTGCTCATCGATAACCCGCAATTGCAGGTAGTTCTGCACCAGCTCTGATTGCTGGCTCAAGCGGATCGAGGCGAGGTCGGCAAAGCTGGCTTCGGCACTGGCCTCGTTGGCATTCATGGTTTCGCGCAGCTTGCCCCACAGGTCGATTTCCCAGCTGACACCGAGCTGGGCGTTGTAGGTATTGCGAATACCACTGCTGTTGTTGGAAAGGCTGGAACTGGAGCTGCCGGTACCTTGGGCGGAGCGGTTTTTGCTTGCGCTCAGGTCCAGGCTTGGGAACAACGCTGCACGGCTGCTGCGCACCAGCGCCTGGGCCTGGCGGTATTGCGCTTCCGATTGCGCCACGGTCTGGTTGCTGCGGTTAAGCTCTTCAACCAGCGCATTGAGCCCTGCATCGCCGTAGATTTCCCACCAGGCGCCGCGGGCGATGGCATCGGACGGCGTGGCCTGGGTCCAGCCTTCGGCGTGTTTGAACTGCGCCGCCGTGCTGTTCAGCTCGGGGCGGTGGTAGTCCGGGCTCAAGGTACAGGCACTGAGCAAGGCCACGCACAGCCCGGCGCCTAGCAGGCGCGAGCCTCGCCCTTTGGTCAACGCTTGCAGCGCACGGTGAAGTGGGGTCTGGGCGAAAGTCATAGCGGGGATTCCAGGGCGACGTCGGTGCGCACGCCGCGCCAACGGTTGAAACGGTGGCGCAGGCGGTCCAGGTACAAGTAGACCACCGGCGTCGTATAAAGGGTGAGGACCTGGCTGAAGACCAGGCCACCGATAATGGTCAGGCCCAGCGGCTGGCGCATTTCCGCGCCTTCCGCGTGGCTCAGCAGCAGCGGCAAGGCGCCAAGGATGGCTGCAAGGGTGGTCATCAGGATCGGTCGAAGGCGCAGCAGGCAGGCCCGACGGATCGACTCTTCCGGCGACAGACCTTGGTGACGCTCCAGCTGCAAGGCCAGGTCGATCATCAAGATGGCGTTCTTCTTCACCACACCGATCAGCAGGAACAGCCCCAGCAGCGAGATCAGGCTGAATTCGCCACCGGTGACATACAGCGTCAGCAAGGCACCGACGCCTGCCGAAGGCAGTGTCGACAGAATGGTCAGCGGGTGGATGTAGCTTTCATAAAGAATGCCCAGCACCAGGTACACCAGCAGCAGTGCGCCAAGGATCATGAAGGGCTGGCCCTGCTGGGTCTTGGCAAAGGCATCGGCCGTACCACCAAGCTTGGCGATCACCTCTTCGGGCAGGCCGAGCTTGGCCACTGCACGCTCCACCGCCGCCATGGCCTGGTCGGGGCTGTAGCCCTCGGCGACGTCGAAGGCGATGTCTTCCGAGGCGAACTGGCCTTCGTGGCTGACCCGGTCATTGGCCAGGCTGTTCTCGTAGCGGGCGATGGTCGACAACGGCACGCGGGCCCCGTCCGCGGTAATCACCTGCACTTGCTCGAGGGTGCTCGGGTCCCAGGCGTATTTCGGGTTGATTTCCAGCACCACCTGGTACTGGTTGAGGCTGTCGTAGATGGTGGAAATCTGCCGCTGGCTGTAGGCGTTGTTCAGTACCGTGGTCACCATGTCCATGTCGATGCCCAGGCGCTTGGCCTGGTCACGGTCGACCACCAGCGTCACCTGCTGGGTACCGGAGCCGTCACGCGCGTCGATGGCGGTCAGCTCCGGCAGTGCACGAAGCGCCGCAACCACCTTGGGGAACCACTGGCGCAAAGCCGCCAGGTCGCCGCTTTGCAGGGTATACAGGTACTGTGACGAGGTCTGGTCACGCCCGCCGCCACCCAGCTGCAGGTCCTGGTCGGCCATCAGGAACAGCCGACCACCGGGCACTTTGGGCATTTCCTTGCGCAGCCGCTCGATCACCTTCTGCGCATCGATCTTGCGCTCGCTGATCGGCTTGAGGCGCACCAACACCATGGCATTGTTGGTACCGCTGTTGCCACCGATGAAACCGGCCACACTCTGCACTGCCGGGTCAGCCAGCAAGGCGCGGCGGTAGATTTCCATCTTCGGCTGCATCACGGTGAACGACAGGCCGTCGTCACCGCGGATAAAGCCCATTAGCTGGCCGGTGTCCTGCTGTGGCATCAGGGTCTTGGGTATTACCACGTACAGGGCGATGTTGATACCAATGGTCGCCAGCAGGCTGAGCAGGGTCAGGCGCTTGTGGCGCAAGACCCAACCCAGGCTCCGGTCGTAGGCGTTGACCATGCGCTGGTGGACGTTGTCGCTCCAGCGCTGCAGGCGGGTCTGCTCGGCCTGGTGTGGTTTGAGCCAGCGGGCGCACAGCATTGGCGTGAGGGTCAGCGATACCACCAGCGACACGATGATCGCCGCCGCCAGTGTGATCGAGAACTCCTGGAACAGGTTGCGCACGATGCCGCCCATGAACAGGATGGAGACGAACACCGCCACCAGCGACACGTTCATCGACAGCAAGGTGAAGCCCACTTCCTTGGCCCCCAGGAAGGCCGCCTTCATCGGCGGCTGGCCGTCCTCGATGTGCCGCGAGATGTTCTCCAGCACCACGATGGCGTCGTCCACCACCAGGCCAGTGGCGAGGATCAACGCCATCAGCGACAGGTTGTTGAGCGAGAACCCGCACAGGTACATGACCGCGAAAGTGCCCACCAGCGATACGGGCACTGCCAGGCTGGGTATCAGTGAGGCGCGCAAGCTGCCGAGGAACAGGTACACCACCAGGATCACCAGCACCACAGCGATCAGCAGGGTGTGTTCGGCTTCCTTCAGGGTGGCCTTGATCACCGGCGAGCGGTCCATCGCCACGTTCAGTTGCACACTGGCCGGCAGCAACGACTGCAGGGCGGGCAACTGCGCCTTGATCTGGTCGACCGTCTCGATGATGTTGGCACCGCTCTGGCGGTTGACCACCAGCAACACCGCACTCTGGTCATTGAAGAAACCGCTGTTGTAGCGGTTCTCCACGCCATCGGTAATGCTCGCCACGTCGGACAGGCGCAGGATGGTGCCGTTCTGCTGGCGGATCACCACCGGCTCGTAATCCTTGGCGCTTTCCAGCTGGTCGTTGGCCCTCACCTGCCAGTTGCGCTCGGCATCCTCGACAAAGCCCATGGGCCGACGCTGGTTGGCGTTGGCCACGGCCGTGCGCACATCGTCCAGTGACACACCATACTGGTTGAGCAATTGCGGCTCGACGGCAATGCGCACCGCCGGCAGCGAACTGCCGCCGATCTGCACTTCCCCTACCCCCGATACCTGGGCCAGGCTCTGCGACAGGATGGTGTCGGCCAGGTCGTACAGCTGGCCTTTCTGCAGCACGTCCGACGTCAGCGACAGCACCATGATCGGTGCTTGCGACGGGTTGATCTTCTTGTAGGTGGGCATGCTGCGCATGCCGCTGGGCAACAGGTTGCGGGTGGCGTTGATCGCTGCCTGCACCTCGCGCGCCGCGCCGTCGATGTCGCGGCCCATCTCGAAACCGATGATGACCCGCGTGGAGCCCTGGTTGGAGCTGCTGGTCAAGGTGGTCACGCCGGCGATGCTGCCCAGCTTGCGCTCCAGTGGCGTGGCCACGGTGGAGGCCATGACCTCCGGGCTGGCGCCGGACAAATTGGCCGAAACCACGATTACCGGGAAGTCCATCTGCGGCAGCGGTGACACAGGCAACAGGCCGAAGCTGACCCCGCCCAGCAGCATGATCGCCAGGCTCAGCAGCATGGTCGCTACCGGGCGACGGATGAAAGGACCGGACAGGTTCATGCCTCGGCCTGCTTCACGTCTGTGCCCGGGCGCCAGCGGCGGGCCAGGCGGTCGAAATACAGGTAGATGACCGGGGTGGTGAACAGCGTCAGCACCTGGCTGACCAGCAACCCGCCGACCATGACCAGGCCCAGCGGCTGGCGCAGCTCGGCGCCGGAACCGGTGGCGAGCATCAGCGGCACCGCACCGAACAGCGCGGCCAGGGTGGTCATCAGGATCGGCCGGAAGCGCAGCAGCGCAGCCTGGTAAATCGCATCGCGCGGGCTCATGCCCTGGTGGCGCTCGGCCTCAAGGGCAAAGTCGATCATCATGATCGCGTTCTTCTTGACGATGCCGATGAGCAGAATGATGCCGATGATGGCGATCATGCCCAGGTCGTTGCCGCTGATGAGCAAGGCCAGCAAGGCCCCCACCGCCGCCGACGGCAGGGTCGAGAGGATGGTCACCGGGTGGATGTAGCTTTCGTACAGCACGCCCAGCACGATGTACATGGTCACCACCGCCGCCAGAATCAGCAGCAAGGTGCTCGACAGCGACGCCTGGAAGGCCTCCGCAGCCCCCTGGAAGCGGGTTTGCACCCCCAGCGGCATGCCGATGTCCTTCTGCACCTGCTCGATCACCTGCACGGCTTCACCTAGCGAGGCGCCATGGGCCAGGTTGAACGACAGGGTCACTGCAGGGAACTGGCCAATGTGGGAAATGGCCAGCTGGGCCTGACGCTGCTCGATGCGCGCCAGCGCCGACAGCCGCACCTGGCCGCCATCGGTGGCCTTGACGTGGATCGACTCCAGCGCCTGCGGGCCGATCACTGAAGCGTCCTTCGACTGCAGCACCACGCGGTACTGGCTGGCTTGGGTGTAGATGGTAGAAATCTGCCGCTGGCCGAAGGCGTCGTACAGGGCATTGGTGATCTGCGACACGCTGATGCCCAAGCGGCTGGCCATATCGCGGTCAATCACCAGGTACACCTGCAGGCCCTTGTCCTGGAGGTCACTGGCGACGTCGGCCAGCTCCGCGCGTTGCTGCAGCGCCTGCACCAGCTTGCCGCTCCATTGCGCCAGCAGGTCGGCGTCCGGCGATGACAGGCTGAACTGGTACTGGGTTCGGCTGACCCGGTCATCGATGCTCAGGTCCTGCACCGGCTGCATGAACAGGCGGATGCCCACCAGCCGGTCAAGTTGCGGCTGCAAGCGGCTGATCACTTCGCTGGCGGTGGCGTCGCGCTCGCCGTGAGGCTTGAGGTTGATCAGCAGGCGGCCGCTGTTGAGGGTGGCGTTGTCGCCATCGACGCCGATGTAGGACGACAGGCTTTGCACGGCAGGGTCCTGCAGGATCACCTTGCTCAGGGCCTGCTGACGCTCGCTCATGGCGGCGAACGAGGTAGACTGCGGTGCTTCGGAGATACCCTGGATCACGCCGGTGTCCTGCACCGGGAAGAAGCCCTTCGGCACTACCATGTACAGGAACACGGTCAGCACCAGGCTGGCCACCGCCACCAACAAGGTCAGCGGCTGGTGCTTGAGTACCCACTGCAGGGCGTTGCCGTAGTGTTTGATCAGCCAGTCGATCCAGGCGCCGCTGGCGCGGTAGAAGCGGCCTTGTTCCTCTTCCTTGGGCTCACGCTTGAGCAGGCGTGCGCACATCATGGGCGTCAGGGTCAGCGACACCACCAGGGAAATCAGGATGGCCACTGCCAGGGTGATGGCGAACTCGCGGAACAGGCGGCCGACCACGTCAGCCATGAACAGCAGCGGGATCAGTACCGCAATCAGTGAGAAGGTGAGCGAGATCAGGGTAAAGCCGATCTGCCGGGCGCCCTTGAGCGCCGCCTGCATGGGCGTCTCGCCCTCCTCGATGTGCCGGGAGATGTTCTCCAGCATGACAATGGCGTCGTCGACCACAAAGCCGGTGGCAATGGTCAGGGCCATCAGCGTCAGGTTGTTCACCGAGAAACCGGCCAGGTACATCACGCCGAAGGTGCCGATCAGTGACAGTGGCACGGCAATCGACGGAATAAGGGTAGCGCTGAAACGGCGCAGGAAGACGAAGGTAACCATCACCACCAGGACAATGGCAATCAGCAGTTCATGCTGTACGTCCTTGACCGCGGCGCGGATGGTCTGGGTGCGGTCAGTCAGCACCGACACATCGAGGCCGGCCGGCAGGTTGTCGGTGATCGACGGCAACAGTTCCTTGATACGGTCGACCACTTCAATGACGTTGGCGCCAGGCTGGCGCTGGATGTTCAGCAGCACCGCATGGTTTTCGTTGGCCCAGGCGGCCAGCCGCTCGTTTTCGGCGCCATCGACAATTTCCGCCACATCCTTCAGACGCAGTGGGGCACCGTTGTTGTAAGCCAGGATCAGGTTGGCGTATTCCTCGGGGGAACGCAGCTGGTCATTGGCATCGAGCATCGACACCCGGGTGGGGCCATCGAAATTGCCCTTGGGCTGGTTCACGTTCGAGGCGCCGATCAGCGTGCGCACGTCATCCAGGTTCAGGCCGTTGGCCGCCAGGGCGTCGACGTTGACCTTGATGCGTACCGCCTGACGCTGGCCGCCGGCAATGCTGACCATGCCTACGCCGCTGATCTGTGCAAGCTTTTGTGCCACGCGCGTATCGACCAGGTCATTGAGTTTGGGCAGCGGCATGGTCTTGGACGAAATGGCCAAGGTCAGCACCGGGGTGTCAGCCGGGTTGACCTTGTTGTACACCGGCGGCGCAGGCAGGTCGCTGGGCAGCAGATTGCTGGCAGCGTTGATCGCAGCCTGCACCTGTTGCTCGGCAACGTCCATGTTCATGTCGAGGTTGAAGCGCAGGGTAAGCACCGATGCACCACCGGAACTGGTCGAAGCCATTTGCTCCAGGCCGGGCATCTGGCCGAACTGGCGCTCCAGGGGTGCGGTGACGGCGCTGGTCATGACCTGCGGACTGGCGCCGGGGTACAGGGTCATGACGCGGATGGTCGGGTAATCCACCTGCGGCAAAGCGGAGACCGGCAGCAGCTTGTAGGCGATCAGGCCGGCCAGGACAATGGCCAGCATGCTCAGCGTGGTGGCGACCGGCCGCAGGATGAACAGACGCGAGAGGTTCATGCGCCCGCCTTGCCTGCTGCTTTGCCTGGCTGAGCTTCACCGGTGTGCGCCGCGCCCTTGGTGTCCTGCCCTTGGAGATGCTGGCCCGGGGTGGTCGGCACTTGCGAGCTGTCTTCGACCACTTCCACTTTGGTGCCTTCACGCAGGCGGTCGGTGCCTTCCAGCACCAGACGGTCGCCGGCCTTCAGGCCTTCGAGGATGACGCTGTTCTCTCCATCGCTGGCGCCGACCTTGAGCTTGCGAACATTCACAGTGTTTTCGGCGTTGACCACATAGGCAAACGTGCCGTCATTGCCAAACTGGATGGCCGCTGCCGGGGCCAACACCACCTGCTTGAGGGTATCGGCCAGCAGGCGCACGTTGACGAACTGATTGGGGAACAGGGCCAGGTCCTTGTTCTCGAAGCGCCCCTTGAACTTGAGGGTACCGGTGGTGGTGTCGATCTGGTTGTCGATACTGCCCAGCACGCCGGTGGACTGCAACTTGCTGTCACTGCGGTCCCAGGCCTCGACCGGCAGGCTGGCGCCGCTGCGGTAGCGTTCCAGCACGGTGCTCAGCTCGGTCTCCGGCAGGGTGAAGGCGACATTGATCGGCTCGGTCTGGGTAATCACCACCAATGCAGCGGTGTCGTTGGCCGCAACGAGGTTGCCCAGGTCGAGCTGGCGCAGGCCCACGCGGCCGTTGATCGGGGCACGGATCTGGGTGAAGTCGAGGTTCAGGCGAGCGTCGTTGACCTGTGCCTGGTTGGTCTTGACCAGCCCCTGGAATTGCGCCACCTGCGCTTCGGCGGTGTCGAGGGTTTGCTTGGCAATACTGTCTTCGGCGTACAGGCCTTTGTAGCGGGCTACATCCACCTGGGCGTTTTTCAGCTGCGCCTGGTTTTGCGCCAGCGTACCTTCGGCCTGCTGCAGGGCGATGCGGTACGAGCGCGGGTCGATTTCGGCGAGCAGGTCGCCGGCCTTGACCTGCTGGCCTTCCTTGAAGTGGATCTTCACCAGTTCGCCAGCCACGCGGCTGCGCACATTCACCGTATTGGTGGCGGTGACGGTGCCCAGGGCTTTGTAATACAGGGGGAAGTCGCCTACGCGTACCGGTTCGACGCGTACCGGCACCGCTTCGCTGGAGCCGCCGAACCCTGGGCGGCCACCCATCATGCCCATGCCCTTGCCACCGCGCCCGCCGCCGACGGCTTCTTTATGCGCAGGCGTTGCTGCAGGCCACAGCCACCAGGCCAGTGCAGCCACCAGCAGCAGGATCAGCAGGCCGACGAGCCAGCGACGGGGGGAACGGGAATTGGACACTTGCATGGGTTGAACGAACCTTGTTCGGAATGGCGGCTTGGGGAGGATGAACGATAAGCAATGGTATCGTTTTAGCAAAGGGCCTTTACCAGAGGTTTACCTTTGGCTGACGTTGCCAAGACGCTGAACTTTAAATGAAAACGGCCCGGAAAGCGTTCCGGGCCGTTACAGGGTGTTGCTTGGAGGAGTGGCGGGCTGAAAGGTTTCGGTTGCCTGGGCTGGCCCTTTCGCGGGTTCACCCGCGAAGAGGCCACCACAGGACTCAGCCGCCCTGCCCCGCAACCCTTACTTCAGTACTGCCAGCGCTGCATCGTAGTTCGGCTCGTCAGCGATTTCGCCAACCAGTTCGCTGTGCAGCACGTTGTCGTTTTCATCCAGCACCACCACGGCGCGGGCAGCCAGGCCGGCCAGCGGGCCGTCGGCAATGGCGACGCCGTAGTTCTCGAGGAACTCGCGGCCACGCAGGGTCGACAGGTTCTTAACATTTTCCAGGCCTTCGGCACCGCAGAAACGCGCCTGGGCGAACGGCAGGTCGGCGGAGATGCACAGCACCACGGTGTTGGCCACATCATTGGCCTGAGCGTTGAACTTGCGCACGGAGGTGGCGCAGGTTGGGGTGTCGACGCTCGGGAAGATGTTCAGCACTTTGCGCTTGCCGGCGTAGTCCTTCAGCGACTTGTCAGCCAGGCCTTCACCGACCAGGGAGAATGCCGGAGCCTGGGCGCCGATTTTCGGCAGTTCGCCGTTGACTTGAACCGGGCCGCCTTTGAGAGTCACTTGAGCCATGACGAAATCCTTATGCTGGGTTTGAAAAGGACAGTGAGTTAAGCATGAAGGCGGCCGGGTGCCTATGGGGGCAGGTGAAATTGTTCTATTGCCGGACAATTTTTGTGGACAAAAAAATGCCCAGGTTACGACAAGCGACCTGGGCATTCTTTATCTAAAGCAGTGAATCAGCCCAGCAGGCCGTATACCACCGAGGTCAGCGCAACCAGGCCGACCACTACAACGAACACGTTGGAGGCTGCACCGCTGTATTTGCGCATCGACGGTACACGGCGGATGGCGTACATCGGCATCAGGAACAGCAGCACCGCGAGGATCGGGCCGCCGAGCGATTCGATCATGCCGAGGATGCTCGGGTTGAGGGTGGCAACGATCCAGCACACCACCAGCATCAACGCGGCCACTACGCGGTCCAGTGCCTTGGCGCCCGGCCGCGCGCCGGTCTTGGTGATAATGCCCTTCAGGCCCTCGCTGGCACCGATGTAATGGCCCAGGAACGACTTGGCGATGGCCACGAAGGCGATCAGCGGCGCAGCGAACGCGATGGTCGGGTTGCTGAAGTGGTTGGCCAGGTACGACAGAATCGACAGGTTCTGTGCCTTGGCTTCGGCCAGCTGGGCGCTGCTCAGGGTGAGCACGCAACTGAACACGAAGAACAGCACCATCACCACCATCAGCAGGTGGGCACGGCGCAGGATCTGGCCGCTACGCTCGTCGGCATGCTCGCCGTAGCGGCGCTTCTGGTCGACCGCGAAGGCCGAAATGATCGGCGAGTGGTTGAACGAAAACACCATTACCGGAATGGCCAGCCACAGGGTGTGCAGGAAGGCCGAGGCCGGCGGCACCTGGGTGGCGCTGTCGAGGATGCCACCGGTCCAGTGCGGTACCAGGTACAGGCCCAGCAGCGCCAGGGCGACGATGAACGGGTACACCAGCAGGCTCATGACCTTGACCGTGGCCTGCTCGCCACAGCGCACGATGGCCAACAGGCCGAGGATCAGCACAAACGACAGGATGGCCCGCGGTGGCGGCGCCATGTGCAGCTGGTGCTCCATGAAGCTGGACACGGTGTTGGTCAGCGCCACGCTGTAGATAAGCAGGATGGGGAAGATCGCAAAGAAGTACAGCACGGTGATCGCGGCACCGGCGTTGCTGCCGAAGTGCTCTTTGACCACTTCGGTGATGTCGCCACCATTGCGCCCGGAGAGCACGAAGCGGGTCAACCCGCGGTGGGCGAAGTAGGTCATTGGGAAGGCCAGTACAGCCAGGATCAGCAGCGGCCAGAAACCGCCAAGGCCGGCGTTGATCGGCAGGAACAGGGTTCCGGCGCCAATGGCTGTGCCGAACAGGCCCAGCATCCAGGTGGTGTCGTGACGCGCCCAGCTGCCGAGGGTGGCGGGGGTCGATTCTACAAAGCGTTGTTCAACGCTTGGGGCCTGCTCATTCATTCCGGGTGAAGCTCCACTCGCAAGACTGTAACAGGCTGAGAATGGCGAAACAGTGCCTTCGCCCAACTCAACCGGAAAAGAGGGGCGCGATTGTGCACCGAAAGGTTGCACTTGCGAAGCCCTTTTCCGAGGGGCGGTTGCACTTGTCTTTACAAGCAGGCTACACCGGTGGGTAAAGAAGATAATTGAGGGAGCGGCAAGGCCGCTCCCACAGGCAGGGCCGCGCAGGGCCCCTTGAGCGATTACTTCTGAACAGCAGCGAACGCTTCGGCAACCCGTTGCAGGTTGGCCGGGCGCAAGCCGGACATGCACACACGGCCGCTGTCGATCAGGTACACGCCGAACTCGTCACGCAGGCGACGCACTTGCTCGACGCTGAAGCCGGTGTAGCTGAACATGCCACGCTGGCGCAGGAAGAACTGGAAGTCCTGGCCTGGCAGCAACACGGCCAAGGCATCGACCAGCGCCTGACGCATGTCGAGGATACGCTTGCGCATCACTTCGACTTCATCGGCCCACTGGGCATTGAGCGCTGCATCGCTCAATACGCCTGCCACCAGCTGGGCGCCAAAATTGGGCGGGCTGGAGTAGTTGCGGCGCACGGTTGCCTTGAGCTGCCCAAGCACGCTTTGGGCCGTGGCGTCGTCGTCGCAGACCACCGACAGGCCACCTACCCGCTCGCCGTACAGCGAGAAGATTTTCGAGAATGAGTTGCTGACCAGGCACGGCACGCCGGCGCGGGCCATTTCGCGGATGGCGTAGGCGTCTTCCACCAGGCCTTCGGCAAAGCCCTGGTAGGCAATGTCGAGGAACGGGATCAGCTGGCGTGCCTTGACCACTTCGACCACGTGTTGCCACTGGTTTTGCGTAAGGTCGGCACCGGTGGGGTTGTGGCAGCAAGGGTGCAGCAATACCACGCTGTTGGCCGGCAGGGTCTGCAGGGTGGCCAGCATGCCGTCGAAGTCCACGCCACGGGAGGCCTGGTCGAAGTACGGGTAGGTGTGCACCTTGAAGCCGGCGCCTTCGAAGATGGCGCGGTGGTTGTCCCAGGTCGGGTTGCTGACCCAGACTTCGGACTGCGGGAAGTAGCGCTTGAGGAAGTCGGCACCGACTTTCAGGGCGCCGGAGCCACCCACAGTCTGTACGGTGGCCACGCGACCGCCGGCCACGGCCGGGTGATCGGCACCGAACAACAACGCCTGAATAGCCTGGCGGTAGCTGGCCAGGCCTTCCATTGGCAAGTAAAGGGACGCTTCATGGTCCTGGCCAGCAATGCGTTTTTCCACCGCATCCACAGCCGCCAGTTGCGGCACCACGCCGGCCTCATCGTAGTACAGGCCGATACTCAGGTTGACCTTGTCGGCGCGCGGGTCGGCCTTGAAGGTTTCCATCAGCGAGAGGATCGGGTCGCCGGCATAGGCATCGACATGTTTGAACACAGCGT
Source organism: Pseudomonas sp. PvP089 (assembly GCF_017875165.1). Lineage (NCBI taxonomy): Bacteria > Pseudomonadati > Pseudomonadota > Gammaproteobacteria > Pseudomonadales > Pseudomonadaceae > Pseudomonas > Pseudomonas sp. PvP089. The sequence continues at coordinate 3,052,760 of NZ_JAGGME010000001.1, read as the reverse complement.
GCAGCTCCTTGAATCAGGACAGTTCGAAAAGGCAGACCTGAGCATACCCGGAGTGTGTGCTCAGGAACATCCACTATTGTGCAAGGTTGTCTATGCAACATTGCATGGCCGGAGATTGGCGCTGACAGTGATGCCCTCATCGCCGGCAGGCCGGGTCAGGCAAGCAGCGCCTTCAGGCCCTGCAACTCCTGCTCGGTTACCGCCACCCCCTCCTCCTCGGCCACCTCGCGCTCACGATAGCGCCGCTCACCCGGCATGCGCGTCAGGCCCACCGCCTGCATCTGCTCCACCAGTTCGCGACTGCGCTGGGCAAAGCGCTCGCCCTCGCTCTTGCTAGGGTCGATGACGATGATCAGTTGCCCGGTCCAGGGTGTTTTCGCCCCCGGGTGCTCCGACCAGTCGAATTCCCAGGAGAAATTCCCCCCGGTCAGCGCCGCCGCCAGCAACTCGACCATCATCGACAGCGCCGAGCCCTTGTGCCCGCCAAACGGCAGCAACGCGCCGCCCTCCAGAATCGCCTTGGGCTCGGTGGTCGGTTCGCCATTGGCATCCACCCCCATGCCTTCGGGCAGTTGCTGGCCGGCACGCGCGGCAATCTGCACGTCGCCGTGGGCCATGGCGCTGGTGGCCATGTCGAAGACGATAGGGTCGTGTTCGGCACAAGGCGCTGCAAAAGCGATGGGGTTGGTACCAAACAGTGGCTTGCGCGCGCCATGCGGCACTACGCAGGTCATGCTGTTGACCACGCTCAGGGCCACCAGGCCCTCTTCGGCGAACGGTTCTACATCCGGCCACAACGCGGCAAAGTGGTGCGAATTGTGGATCGCCAGCACCGCAATGCCAGCGTTGCGCGCCTTGGCCACCAGTAGCTCACGGGCTGCCGCCAGTGCCGGCTGGGCAAAACCGCCAGCAGCATCGACACGCACGTAGCCGGCGGCCACGTCGCTGACCTTTGGGGTGGCATTGCCATCGACCCAACCACTGGTCAGGGTCGAAACATAGCCGGGGATGCGGAACACCCCATGGCTATGGGCGCCATCACGCTGGGCGCTGGCGCAGTTGTGGGCCAGCACCCGGGCCACGGCCTCGCTGCACCCATGGCGCTGGAAGATGGCCTGCAACAGGCTCTGGAGCTCGGTAAAAGGCACGCGCACGACGGTGCTGGTGGAAGGTGCGGACATCTGAAGCTCCTTGTTGGTATTGGAATGGCTACAGCGTTGCAACGACAAAAACTTTCCTGCATGTGACAGCAATCTGTCAAATGTTGACTTGATGACAGAAAACATTCATTTTCTTCCCAAGCCTTACCCCCTGGAGCCGCAGCATGAGCCAACCGATCAAGCAACGCCTGGAACACAGCCTCGAAGGGGCCGCTGCCTCGGGTCGCAAGATCGCCACCTACATGCTTGCCAACCTGCACGAACTGCCTTTCCAGACCTCGGCCAGCATCGCCGCCAAGCTGCAGGTAAGCGAATCCAGCGTCGGGCGCTTCTGCCGCTCACTGGGTTATGCCCACCTCAAGGCACTTAAGCAAGACCTGCAGAACGACCTGGGCGATGGCCCATGGCTGGTGGGCGACCGATTGCAGGATTACCGCCAGAATCAGGACGCTGGTGACAACGCCGGCAGCCTGGAGCTGGAAATCGCGGCCTTGATGCGCGTCCACGAGTACCGCCAGAGCCCGACCTGGCACAGCGTAGCGCAACGCCTGGCGAGCAAGCCGCGGGTGTTCATCGCCGGCTTCCAGACCGAGCGCGGCATCGCCATGTGCATGAGCCACCTGCTGCAGTACCTGCGCGATGGGGTGCAACTGGTCGATCTCAGTGCCGGGCACTTCGGTGACGTGCTGCTGGGCCGCGCCGAAGACAGCGCTTTGGTGGTGTTCGAGGCGCGCCGTTACTCCCGTCACGCCCTGCTGCTGTGCCAAAAGGCACGTGAGGCAGGCATTACGGTCACCCTGGTGACCGACACCTTCTGCGACTGGGCTGATGCCAACGCCGACGAGGTGTTCCGCATCCCCACCGAGTTCAATCTGTTCTGGGAATCCACCTCGACGATGTTGTCGTGGGTGCACCTGATGGTCAACGAGGTCTGCAAGAAGCTCGGGCCTGATGTTGAAAAACGCTTGGAAGCGACTGCCGCTCTACATAACGAGTTCGTCGGCTACACCTCGTGGCCGACGGGAAAACAACAATAGCAAGAGTGCAATGAGGTGCGAGATGAACAAGACCATGGCCTTGGTGGGAGCGTGTGCCCTGCTGCTGACGGGCGCCGCCAGTGCCGAAACCCTGCGCTTCGCCACCGAGGGTGCCTACCCGCCCTTCAACTATGTAGACGCCGATAACAAGCTGCATGGCTTCGATATCGACATCACCCATGCCCTGTGCGAACAGATGAAAGTCGAGTGCACGCTGGTGGCCCAGGACTGGGAAGGCATCATCCCCGCCCTGATGGCGCGCAAGTACGACGCCATCGTCGCATCGATGATCAACACCGAAGAGCGGCGCAAGAAAATTGCTTTCACCGACCACTACTACCGCACCCCGCTGACCGTGGCGGTAGCCAAGGACAGCAAGATCGACAGCGCACAAACCGACTTTGTCGGCTACACCGTCGGGGCCCAGTCGTCGTCCACCCAGGCTATCTACGCCGAAGACGTGTATGGCAAGGCCGGGGCCGATGTGAAGCTGTACCCGACCATGGACGAAGCCAACGCCGACCTGGCCGCCGGGCGCCTGGACGGGGTGATTGCCGATAAATTCCCGCTGCACGAGTGGATGAACAAGAACGGCGGGGACTGCTGCAAGATCCTCGGCGACGTGGCCGATACCAAGGCCGACGCCGCCATTGCCGTGCGCAAGGATGACGAAGCCCTGCGCCAGCGCCTGAACACCGCGCTGCAACAGATCGTGGCCAACGGCACATACCAGAAAATCGCCAGCAAGTACTTTGCTTTCGATATCTACAACTGATCCTAGAGCCCGTCTCGCCTGATCCGGCCCTATCGCCGGCAAGCCAGCTCCCACAGGACGCACAAGGCCTGACAGATGTGCAGTCTCTTGTGAAAGCTGGCTTGCCGGCGATGAGGCCGGTGAGGTCAACACAAGGTGTTCGTCATGCTCGATCAATTGTCGTTGCTGTCCTTCGCCAGCGGAGGCTGGGGCCAGGCGTTGCTGGCCGGCGCCCTGGTGACTGTTTCTCTGGCACTGGCCTGCCTGCCCATCGGTCTGCCGCTGGGCCTGCTGGTAGCGCTGGCGGCGCGTTCGCGCAAGCGCCTGCCACGGGCCTGGGCCACCACCTTCTCTACGGTGTTCCGCGGCCTGCCCGAACTGCTGACACTGCTGATCATCTATTACGGCTGCCAGATCGCCGCGCAGAAAATCCTCGCGGCCATGGGCTATCAGGGTGAATTCCTGATCAACACCTTCCTCGCCGCAATGATCGCCTTCAGCCTGGTGTTCGCCGCGTTCTCAAGCGAGATCTGGCTCGCCGCCTTCAAGACCCTGCCCAAGGGCCAGCTGGAGGCCTGCTCGGCACTGGGCCTGAGCAAGCGCACCGCTTTTTTCAAGGTGTTGCTGCCACAACTGACCCGCATCGCCCTGCCCGGCCTGTCGAACAACTGGCTGTCGCTGCTCAAGGACACCTCGCTGGTGTCGACCATCTCACTGGTCGACCTGATGCGTCAGACCAACCTGGCCGTCAGCGTGACCAAGGAGCCAATGTTCTTCTATGGCGTCGCCTGCCTGGGTTACCTGCTGTTCGCAGCGCTTTCCGGGCGCGTCTTCGCTTTCATCGAACGGCGCAGTAACCGCCACCTGCAAGGAGCACGGGCATGAGCTTCGAACAACTGTTGGCACTGGTGCTCGACCCCGACCTGCTGGAACGCTACGGGCCACGCTTTCTTGATGGCCTGCTGGTCACCGCCAAACTGGTAGCCATTTCCTTCAGCCTGGGCGCCGTCCTCGGGCTGTTACTGGCCCTGGCACGCATGTCGCGCAGCCTGCTGCTGCAACGCATGGCCGCCGGCTATGTGTACTTCTTCCGCGGCTCGCCGCTGCTGGCCCAGCTGTTTCTGCTGTATTACGGCCTGGGTTCGCTCAAGGGCTTCTGGCAGGACGTCGGCCTGTGGTGGTTTTTCCGCGAGGCGTGGTTCTGCACCTTGCTGGCCTTCACCCTGAACACCGCCGCCTACCAGGCGGAGATCTTCCGCGGCAGCCTGATGGCCGTCGCGCCGGGGCAGCATGAAGCGGCGCGGGCGCTGAACCTGAAGCGTTCTACCACCTTTTTCAAGGTGATTCTGCCGCAGTCGTTGCTGGTGGCCATCGGCCCGCTGGGCAACGAACTGATCCTGATGATCAAGGCCAGCGCGATTGCCTCGCTGGTGACCATCTACGACCTGATGGGCGTGACCAAACTGGCCTTCTCGCGCAGTTTCGACTTCCAGATCTACCTATGGGCCGCCGTGCTCTACCTGGTGATCGTCGAACTGGTGCGGCGCCTGCTGAAACACCTGGAAGGCCGACTGGGCCGCCACCTGAACTGACCGAAGGATACGCTCCATGCATTGCCAGACCCTTGTCCTCGGCGCCGGCATCGTCGGCGTCAGCACCGCCCTGCACTTGCAGGCCCGCGGGCGCCAGGTAGTCCTGATCGACCGCGACGAACCCGGCAGCGGTACCAGCCACGGCAACGCCGGGCTGATCGAGCGCTCCAGCGTCATCCCCTATGCCTTCCCCCGGCAGGTGGGTGCCTTGCTGCGCTACGGCCTGAACCGCCAGCCCGACGTGCGCTACAGCCTGGCGCACCTGCCAAAGGCGGCGCCGTGGCTATGGCGCTACTGGCGCCAGTCGGCCCCGGCGCGCCTGGCCGGGGCCGCCGCCGATATGCTGCCGCTGGTGCAGCGCTGCGTCGAAGAACACGACGCGTTGATCGAAGCCGCTGGCCTGGAAGGGCTGGTGCAGGCCAAAGGCTGGATCGAAGTGTTCCGTGACCCTGCCCTGTTCGAGCAGGCCAAGGCCGACGCCAAGGGCCTGAGCCGCTATGGCCTGCAATTCGAAATCCTGGAATGCGGGCAGCTGCAGGCTCGCGAGCATCAACTGGATGCCACCGTGGTCGGCGGCATCCACTGGCTCGACCCCAAGACCGTGAACAACCCCGGCGCCCTCACACGCGGCTACGCGGCGCTGTTCCTGCAGCGCGGCGGGCAGTTCCTGCACGGTGATGCGCGCAGCCTGCGCCAGGCCGACGGCCAATGGCGGGTAGAGAGCCGCCGTGGCCCGATTACCGCCGACGAGGTGGTGGCCTGCCTCGGCCCGCAATCGGCCGAGCTGTTCAGCGGCCTGGGCTACCAGATTCCGCTGGCGATCAAGCGGGGCTATCACATGCACTACAGCACCCGTGACGGCGCAACGCTTGAGCATTCAATCTGCGACACCCAGGGCGGCTACGTGCTGGCACCGATGGCGCGCGGCGTGCGCCTGACCACCGGCATCGAATTCGACGCCAGCAGCGCACCAGGGAACCAGATCCAGCTGGGCCGCTGCGAGGCGCTGGCGCGCAAGCTGTTCCCGGCTTTGGGTGAGCGCCTGGACGATACCCCTTGGCTCGGCCGCCGCCCGTGCCTGCCCGACATGCGCCCGGTCATCGGCCCCGCAGCGCGCCACCCCGGGCTGTGGTTCAACTTTGGCCACGCCCACCACGGCCTTACCCTGGGCCCGGTCAGCGGCCGGCTGGTGGCCGAGCTGATCACCGGCGAGCCCCCTTTCACCGACCCTGCGCCCTACAGCGCGACTCGTTTCGACTGAACCCACGCGGGAGAAAAACAACATGACCGCCCCCCTGAGCCTTGCAAGCCTTGCCCCCGAGCCCGACCCACGCCCGGTGCTGATCCGCATCGAAGGCCTGAACAAGCACTACGGCGCGTTCCACGTGCTGCACAACATCAACCTGCAGGTGCGCGAAGGCGAACGCATCGTGCTGTGTGGGCCGTCCGGCTCGGGCAAGTCGACCCTCATCCGCTGCATCAACCGCCTGGAAGTGGCCCAGCAGGGCACCATCCAGGTGGATGGCATCGACCTGGCCGCCACCACCCGGGAAGCGGCGCAGGTGCGCAGCGACATCGGCATGGTGTTCCAGCATTTCAACCTGTTCCCGCACATGAGCGTGCTCGACAACTGCCTGCTGGCCCCCACCAGCGTGCGCGGGCTGTCGCGCAAGGACGCCGAAGAGCGGGCGCGCATGTACCTGAGCAAGGTGGGTATCGAGAGCCAGGCGCACAAGTACCCCAGCCAGCTATCAGGCGGCCAGCAGCAGCGCGTCGCGATTGCCAGGGCACTGTGCATGAAGCCGCGGATCATGCTGTTTGACGAGCCCACCTCGGCGCTGGACCCGGAAATGGTCGCTGAAGTGCTGGATGTGCTGGTACAACTGGCCGGCACGGGCATGACCATGCTCTGCGTCACCCATGAAATGGGCTTTGCCCGGCAGGTAGCCGAGCGGGTGCTGTTCCTTGAGGGTGGGCACATCATCGAAGACAGCCCGCCGCAGGTGTTCTTCAACCAGCCGCGTACCGAGCGGGCCAAGGCGTTCCTGGCGCAGATACTGCACTGAGCAAAATGTTTGATGCTTGTGCCGACCCTATCGCCGGCAAGCCAGCTCCCCCAGGATATCTGCAGCTTTCAAGGCCGATGCAGTACCTGTGGGAGCTGGCTTGCCGGCGATAGGGCCAGTAGCACAAACTCCAGGCCCCCTTCATTGCACCGCTGCAAAGACCCAACTGCGTCGTTAAATATTATTGACCAACACCCCCGCCAAACCCACGCCGCCACAGGCCCGCATCGGTTTCAGCCCCCAAAAACCGGTGCATTCCCCGCACTAAAGCCCGCTCCGTCGTTTGACATATCGAACGGCTCTGGCAAGCTATCTACAAGCCCCGACCGGAATCGTCGCCTCTGACGAGCCGGCAGTGCTCGGAGCTTCAGGCTGCACCCAGGGCCCCGCGCCGTGTACCTGCACAACAACGACAGGCTGAACCTGTCCCAAGGTGACATATGTCCAACAGCAACATTGGCAACAAGCAACCTTCCCTGCGCAAACCCGTCGTCCTGATGACCATGGGCAGCCAAGAGCGCAAAGGCCATGACTATCAGGTCATGACCCACAAATACATCACCCCGCTGGTCGAATTCTCCGATTGCGTCCCGGTACTGGTGCCCACCTGCTGCGGCACTGAAGACCTCGACACCTACCTGGACATGGCCGACGGCGTGTACCTGACCGGCGCTGGCAGCAACATCGACCCGGCCCTTTACGGCCAGGAGAATGAAACCCCAGGCAAGGGCCAGGACCAGAACCGCGACCTGTTCGACATCCCGCTGGTGAAAGCGGCGATCAAGCGTGGCCTGCCGATTTTCGGTATCTGCCGTGGCATGCAGGAAATCAACGTGGCCCTGGGTGGCGACATCTACCAGAAGGTCTACGCCGAGCCTGGCTTCAACGACCACCGGGAAAACCCTGAAGACCCGGTTGAAGTGCAGTACGCCCAGGTACATGGTGTGAAGATCAAGCCGGGCAGCTGGCTGCGTGACACCCTGGGTACCGACGAAATTCGCGTCAACTCGCTGCATGGCCAAGGGCTGCGCACGCTCGGCGCCGGCATCGAAGCCATCGCACTGGCCGAAGACGGCCTGGTCGAGGCCATTCACGCCCCGAGCATTTCGCCCTTCCTGTTCGCTGTACAGTGGCACCCGGAGTGGCAAGCTGCGAAGAACCCGGATTCGATCAAGATGTTCCAGGCCTTCGGCGATGCTTGCCGTGCCCAGGTACGCAAAGCGCAAATCAAGCGCCAGCACGCGGCCTGACCTTCAGTTTCCTCTGCTTTGATCGCGGGGCGGCGCAAGGCCGCCCCCGTATCCCCGGTCACCCTCTGCTGGTCCCAGAACACTTCCCGTGGAATCGGGCGGCGGCCTTGTGCCTGTCTCCGCGATCGTTTTTTTCCTTCCCCATAAAGAGATACGATGACTGATAGCGGATAGTCTGCCATCGGTGTCTTGCCTTGCGCCATGGTTCGCCTGCATTGGCCTCTTCGCGGGTAAACCCGCTCCCACAGGGATCTGCACAGGGGTCAGAGGGGGCGCCGTCCCTGTGGGAGCGGGTTTACCCGCGAAGAGGCCAGTACAGGTAATCCCCCTTCCTCCTTGCCTCACTGCAAAAAATCTCGCAAAGGGGACTAGTCATCGCTCAAGTTGTACGATAACTTACCTCCAGCACAGAACAACACCTTCACCAAAGCGCCACAGGATGCCTACAACAATGAATCCACAAGAACTTAAATCCATCCTCTCCCACGGCCTGCTGTCTTTCCCGGTCACCGACTTCAACGCCCAGGGCGATTTCCACCAGGCTGGCTACATCAAGCGCCTGGAATGGCTGGCCCCGTATGGCGCCAGCGCCCTGTTCGCCGCGGGTGGTACCGGTGAGTTCTTCTCCCTGGCCGCCAGCGAATACAGCCAGGTGATCAAGACCGCCGTCGACACCTGCGCCACTTCTGTCCCTATCCTCGCTGGCGTGGGCGGCTCCACCCGCCAGGCCATCGAATACGCACAGGAAGCCGAGCGCCTGGGTGCCAAAGGCCTGCTGCTGCTGCCGCACTACCTGACCGAAGCCAGCCAGGACGGCGTCGCCGCCCACGTCGAAGCAGTGTGCAAATCGGTGAAGATCGGCGTGGTGGTGTACAACCGCAACGTCTGCCGCCTGAATGCCGACCTGCTGGAAAAACTGGCCGAGCGCTGCCCGAACCTGATCGGCTACAAGGATGGCCTGGGTGATATCGAGCTGATGGTGTCGATCCGTCGCCGCCTGGGCGAGCGTTTCAGCTATCTGGGCGGCCTGCCGACCGCCGAAGTGTATGCTGCCGCCTACAAGGCCCTGGGCGTACCGGTGTACTCCTCCGCCGTGTTCAACTTCGTGCCGAAGACCGCCATGGACTTCTACAACGCCATCGCCCGTGACGACCACGCTGCCGTGGCCAAACTGATCGACGATTTCTTCCTGCCGTACCTGGACATCCGCAACCGCAAGGCCGGCTACGCCGTGAGCATCGTCAAGGCCGGTGCCAAGATTGCCGGTTACGACGCTGGCCCGGTGCGTACGCCGCTGACCGACCTCACTGCAGAAGAGTACGAGATGCTCGCCGCGCTGATGGACAAGATGGGCCCGCAGTAAGCGTTGCCCGCGGCCTGCCACATGCCGCGCCCGGAGTGGGCCAGCCCCGCTCCGGTTACAATTCGTGAGCCCGCACAAAAATAACTAGTGGGAGTATTGCCAGCATGCAAGCGACTAAGAAGACGCATGTGCGCTACCTGATCCTGTTCATGCTGTTTCTGGTGACCACGATCAACTATGCCGACCGCGCTACCATTGCTATCGCAGGTTCCAGCCTGCAGAAAGATCTCGGCATTGACGCCGTAACCCTCGGTTATATCTTTTCCGCCTTTGGATGGGCTTACGTGGCTGGCCAGATTCCGGGTGGCTGGCTGCTCGATCGCTTCGGTTCCAAAAACGTTTACGCTTTCAGCATCTTCACCTGGTCGCTGTTTACCCTGCTGCAGGGGTTTGTCGGTGGCCTGCCGGTTGCCTGGGCTGTCGTCACCCTCTTCACCCTGCGCTTTCTGGTCGGTTTCGCCGAAGCCCCGTCGTTCCCGGGCAACGCGCGCATCGTCGCCGCCTGGTTCCCGACGCAGGAGCGCGGCACTGCCTCAGCCATTTTCAACTCGGCGCAGTACTTCGCCACTGCGCTGTTCGCCCCGATCATGGGCTGGATCGTGTTCAGCTTCGGCTGGGAGCACGTGTTCGTGGTCATGGGTGTGCTAGGCATCATCTTCTCGATGGTGTGGCTGAAAACCATTTACAACCCCCGCCAACACCCACGCATCAGCCAAAGCGAGCTCGAACACATCGAGCAGAACGGTGGCCTGGTGGACATGGACCAGAAGCGCGGCAACGCCGGCCCGAAATGGGGCTACATCAAGCAACTGCTGACCAGCCGCATGCTGCTGGGCGTGTATCTGGGTCAGTACTGCATCAACGCCATCACCTACTTCTTCCTCACCTGGTTCCCCGTGTACCTTGTGCAGGAACGTGGTATGACCATCCTCAAGGCCGGCTTCATCGCCTCCCTGCCGGCGGTCTGCGGTTTCATTGGTGGCGTGCTGGGGGGCGTGATCTCCGACTGGCTGCTGCGCCGGGGCAACTCGCTGACCTTCTCGCGCAAACTGCCCATCGTGTGCGGCCTGCTGCTGTCGACCACCATGGTGTTCTGCAACTATGTGGATGCCGAGTGGATGGTGGTTGGTTTCATGACCATGGCGTTCTTCGGTAAAGGCATTGGCGCGCTGGGCTGGGCGGTGGTGGCAGATACCTCGCCGAAGCAGATCGCCGGGCTGTCCGGTGGCCTGTTCAATACGTTCGGCAACATCGCCTCAATCACCACCCCTATCGTGATCGGCTACATCATCAGCGCCACCGGCTCGTTCAAGTGGGCACTGGTGTACGTGGGCGCCAACGCCCTGGTAGCGGTGTTCAGCTACCTGGTAATCGTCGGCCCGATCAAGCGTATCGAGCTGCGCGACGATGCCCCAAAGCCACAGGCTGAGCCTGCCGCCAACGGCGAACTGGCCAGCTCGCGTCACTGAGTGAACACGCCCGCACCGATGCAACCGGTGCGGGCGGATGTACAAAAAAGCCTGAGAACCTGACAAGTAGGGCCCAAACATGCAGTTGATCGAACATTCCGACTCGCCCCGCTACGTCCGCCTGCACGACGACGATAACGTCGTGGTGGTGGTCAACGACGGCGGCCTGGGCGAAGGTGCCCGCTTTGCCGACGGCCTGACCCTGGTCGAAGGGGTGCCACAAAGCCACAAGGTGGCCACCGTGGCCATCGCCAAAGGTGAGCCGGTGCGCCGCTATGGGCAAATCATTGGCTACGCGCTGGAAGACCTGCACCAGGGCAGCTGGGTGCAGGAAAGCCAACTGGCCATGCCGTCCGCCCCGGAGCTGGACAGCCTGCCGCGCTGCGATGCCGTCCCACACCCGCTGCCGCCGCTCGAAGGCTTCACGTTCGAAGGCTACCGCAACGCCGACGGCACCGTCGGCACCCGCAACATCCTCGGTATCACCACCACCGTGCAGTGCGTGACCGGCGTGCTCGAGCATGCGGTCAAACGTATTCGCAGTGAACTGCTGCCCAAGTACCCCAATGTCGATGACGTGGTAGCCATCACCCACAGCTACGGCTGCGGGGTGGCCATCAACGCGCGCGATGCCTACATCCCGATCCGCACCGTGCGCAACCTGGCGCGCAACCCCAACCTGGGTGGCGAGGCGCTGGTCATCAGCCTGGGCTGCGAAAAGCTGCAGGCCGGCCAGGTGATGCACGAAAACGACCCTTCGGTAGACCTCAGCGACCCGTGGCTGTACCGCCTGCAGGACGCCAGCCTGGGCTTTGTGGAGATGATCGAGCAGATCATGGCGCTGGCCGAAACCCGACTGAAGAAACTTGACCTGCGCCGCCGCGAAACCGTACCGGCCAGCGAGTTGATCCTTGGTATGCAGTGCGGTGGCAGCGACGCCTTCTCGGGCATCACCGCCAACCCCGCGCTGGGCTACGCCGCCGACTTGCTGGTACGCGCCGGCGCCACCGTGCTGTTCTCCGAAGTGACCGAGGTGCGCGACGCCATCTACATGCTGACCTCACGTGCCGAAAACCAGGAGGTCGCCGGCGCCCTGATCCGCGAAATGGACTGGTACGACCGCTACCTGCAACAAGGCGCCGCCGACCGCAGCGCCAACACGACGCCGGGCAACAAAAAAGGTGGCCTGTCCAATATCGTCGAGAAGTCGCTGGGGTCGATCGTCAAGTCCGGCAGTGGCGCTATTCAGGGCGTGCTCGGCCCAGGCGAGCGGGTAACGCGCAAGGGCCTGATTTTCTGCGCCACCCCGGCCAGCGACTTTGTCTGCGGCACCCTGCAACTGGCCGCCGGCATGAACCTGCATGTGTTCACCACTGGCCGAGGCACGCCCTACGGGCTGGCCATGGCACCAGTGGTCAAGGTGTGCACGCGCAGCGAACTGGCCCAGCGTTGGCCCGACCTGATCGATATTGACGCCGGGCGCATCGCCACAGGGCGTTCGAGCATCGAAGAGCTGGGCTGGGAACTGTTCCATTACTACCTGGACGTAGCCAGCGGCCGCAAGCAGACCTGGGCCGAGCAGCACCGCCTGCACAACGACATCACCCTGTTCAACCCGGCACCGATTACCTGATGCCCCAGGGGTTGCTGGACCATAGAACCAACCCCTTCCCTGTGGGAGCGGGCATGCCCGCGAACACCGGCAAAGCCGGTGCCATACACCGGGTTGCCTGCTTCGCGGGCACGCCCGCTCCCACAGTCCAATTTCCCGTCAGCCAACAGGAGCACCCCAATGCCTGAAATCCTCGGCCACAACTTCATCGCCGGCCAGCGCAGCGCCGCTGGCACTCAGCGCCTGCAGAGCCTGGACGCCAGCACTGGCGAAGCCCTGCCCTACAGCTTCGCTCAAGCCAGCGAAGCTGAAGTAGACCAGGCCGCCAAGGCCGCCGCTGCCGCCTTCGCTGAGTTCCGCCAACTGGCCCCGGCCCGCCGCGCCGAATTCCTCGACGCCATCGCCGCCGAACTGGACGAGCTGGACGACGCCTTCGTCGCCATCGTCTGCCGCGAGACCGCCCTGCCCGCCGCCCGTATTCAAGGCGAGCGTGGGCGCACCAGTGGCCAGATGCGCCTGTTCGCCCAGGTATTGCGCCGTGGCGATTTCCTCGGTGCACGTATCGACCTGGCCTTGCCAGAGCGCCAGCCGATGCCGCGCGTGGACCTGCGCCAGATGCGCATTGGCGTCGGCCCGGTCGCCGTGTTCGGTGCCAGTAACTTCCCGCTAGCCTTCTCTACCGCCGGCGGCGATACCGCTGCAGCGCTGGCCGCCGGTTGCCCGGTGGTGTTCAAGGCGCACAGCGGCCATATGGCCACTGCCGACCTTGTCGGGTGCGCCATCGTGCGCGCCGCCGAGCGCACCGGCATGCCCAAGGGTGTGTTCAACATGGTATTCGGTGGCGGTGTAGGCGAGTGGCTGGTCAAGCACCCGGCCATCCAGGCCGTCGGCTTCACCGGCTCGCTCAAGGGCGGCGACGCCTTGTGCCGCATGGCCGCCGAGCGCCCACAGCCGATACCTGTGTTTGCCGAGATGTCCAGCATCAACCCGGTCATCATCCTGCCAGCCGCCCTGGCCAAACGTGGCGAGGCCATCGCCCGCGAACTGGCAGGCTCGGTGTGCATGGGTGCCGGCCAGTTCTGCACCAACCCTGGGTTGGTGATCGGCCTGCAATCGCCACAGTACAGCCAGCTACTGGCCGACCTTGGCCAGCATCTGGACCAGCAGGCTGGGCAAACCATGCTCAACGCAGGGGGCTTGCGCAGCTACGTGGGAGGGCTTGAGCACCTGCAGGCCCATGCCGGTATCGAGCACCTGGCCGGCCAGCCGCAAGAAGGCAACCAGGCCCGCGCCCAGCTGTTCAAGGCCGATGCCCGCCTGCTGGTCGAGTCTGATCCGCTGCTGCAGGAGGAAGTGTTCGGCCCAACCACCGTGGCCGTAGAAGTGCAGGACAACGACCAACTGCGCAACGCCCTGCTGGGCCTGCGTGGCCAGCTGACCGCTACCCTGATCGGCGAAGCGGAAGATTTCGAGGCCTACGCCTGGCTGGTGCCGCTGCTGGAGGAGAAAGTCGGACGCATCCTGATCAATGGCTACCCGACTGGTGTCGAAGTAAGTGATGCCATGGTCCACGGTGGGCCTTACCCTGCGACCTCGGATGCCCGCGGTACCTCGGTGGGTACCTTGGCCATCGACCGCTTCCTGCGCCCGGTGTGTTACCAGAACTACCCGCAGGCCCTGCTGCCTGAAGCCTTGCGCGACGGAAACCCATTGGGGCTGCGCCGCCTGGTGAATGGGCAATGGAGTGACCAGGCGATCTGACCGAACGCCTGAAACAACAAAGCCCCGCATATGGCGGGGCTTTTCTTTGGGCTTTAGCGCCCTGCTACACCCTCAAGGATATGCAGATCCCAGTGGGAGCGGCCGTGCCCGCGAAGAGGCCAGTACCGGCGACCAAAGGTCTCAGACCCCCTGCGCCTCAGCCTCTTCATGCACCTGACGCAAGCGCTCACGGCTATTGCTCAGGTGCATGCGCATGGCCATTTTTGCCCCTTCACTGTCACGCCGGGCGATTGCTTCATAAATGGCCTCGTGCTCATGCATCAAGCGGCTCATATAGTGCGCCTGGTCATCATGCGCCAACCGCGCAGAGTTCACCCGGGTACGCGGGATGATGCTGGTACCCAAGTGGTTGATGATATCGGCAAAGTAGTGGTTGCCGCTGGCCTGGGCAATGCGCAGGTGGAACTGGAAGTCCGCCGAAACCGCATCATTGGCATGGGCCGCCCCTTCGTTGAGTTCGTCCAGCGCCGCGCGCATGCCCGCCAGCTCTTCATCACTGCGCCGCTGCGCCGCCAGGCCCGCCGATTCGATCTCCAGCGCAATACGCAATTCCAGCACCGCCAGCACTTCACGCAGGGTGACCACAGTCGCCGGGTCGATGCGAAAGCCCCCCGAAGCGGGCGCGTCCAGCACGAACGTACCGATCCCATGGCGTGTCTCGACCTGCCCGGCCGCCTGCAGCCGCGAGATCGCCTCACGCACCACGGTGCGGCTCACGCCCTCTTCAACCATGATCTGCGATTCGGTCGGCAGTTTGTCGCCACGCTTGAGCTGGCCACTGCGAATGCGTTCGGTCAGCACTGTGACCAGTTCCTGGGCCAGACTACGCGGCTTGCGCCGGGTCCTTGCCTGTACCTGCTGCTCTGTCATTGCCCTGTATTTCACCTTGGAAGACAGCGCTCATCATAGCGCAAGCAGTTGTACGATCACATACACCCGGTGCGGTATTTATTGCTCCTGCTTGCACCCCTCGCCCATGGAAAAACCGATACAAGCGCTGGCCCAGAGCCCGCACAAGCCTGTACTGTGCGCCTTTGCGCTCACTCATCCATGGAAGGAAAATGCAGCATGAAACCTCTCGACCGTCTGTTGCTCGCCAGCGGCCTGCTGATACCCCTGTGGTTGCTGGCAGGTGTGTGGCTCACCGCCCAGGCTTACCCCGGCTATGACCACCTGCAACAGGCCATGAGCCAGCTCGGCGCCGTAGGCGCGCCCACCCACAGCTGGTCACCACTGGCCAACAACTTCCCCCTGGCGGCCCTGTTCGCGCTGTTTGCCTGGGGCCTGGCGCGGCGCTGGCGTGGATCAAACTGTCACTGTTGAGTGCGGCCCTGGTGTTGCTGCATGGTGTTGCTGCATGGTGTTGGCAGCCTGGGCACCGGCTGGTCCCCCTGTGACCAGGGTTGCGCACCGGCGCAGCCGTCCATCTCGCAGCAACTGCATAACCTGTTTGGCTTGCTGATGTTCCTCTCGCTGACCCTGGCCAGTGCCCTGTGGGCGTGGCTGGGCAATCGCATTGCAGGCTCGCGGGCCCTGGCGCTGTTCTCGCTGGCCTGCGTGGTGCTGGCGATCATTACCGTCGCACTGATGGGCCAGGCAGCACAAAACGGCCAGCTGTTCGGCCTGTATGAACGGCTGAACTATGGTGTGTCGGTGATTTGGGCGGCCAGCTTGGCCTGGGCAAGCCTGCGCACGCCAGCCGCCAGCCCGCTGCGCATGGCGGTGATCTGACGGCAAATTGCTGGCCCCCTGCATCGTAAAGCGAAGGCAAACTTCGTTCTCCTTCAGATGCTTAGGACAGCAAAATGCGAGTAATTCTAGCAACCATGGCCGGGTGCCTGCTGGCCACGCTGGCTTTTGGCGCCCAGGCCCGGGCGCTGAGCCAGAACGATCGCCACACCTGCGGCTGGGGTGCGCAGATCGCCGCCGACGCCCAGCAGGCCAAGCTTTCCGGGGTGACCCTGTATGCCACGCGCAAGAAGCTGCAGGTACGCAAATTCCCCAAACCCTGGATGCGCATGACCGCCTTCGGTATTACCGAGCAGACCTACAACAGCCGCTCGCGGCTCAAGCCTGCCGCGATCAGGCAGACTTACTATGAGCAGTGTGTCCAGCACGCTCTTGCCAAAAGATAAATTGCTATTTATCAATAGGTTATCGACGAAATATAAAGTGGTTTTCGAGCACCCTCGATCGCGACCAGTGTGACGCTGCCCAGCCACACGACTGGGCAGCAGACGTTGGATACTCAGGCGAAGTGCAGATGATTTCTGCACCGCTTGCAGCAATTCACGCAGTGCCTCAGCAGCCCGTCAGCACCGCCGGGCGCCGCTCACCCGCGAAAAACAACGGGCGAAGACGCACGCCGATCAGATTACCGGCGTAAGCCGCCACCAGCCACAGCCAGCCATGCACGCTGCCCGAGGCTATGCCACTGAAATACGCACCGATATTACAGCCATAGGCCAGCCGCGAACCGTAGCCCAACAGCAGGCCGCCGATGACTGCGGCAAGCAGCGACGGCAACGGGATTTTCAGGCTTGGCGCAAAGCGCCCCGCCAGGCCAGCCGCCAGCAGCGCACCCAGCACGATGCCCAGGTCCATCACCGTGGTGATGTCTTGCCACAACGGTGAGGCCAACGCCTTGGCATTGGCCGGCGCCTGCCAGAACACCCAGCTGCCGACATCCACGCCCAGGCCGTTGAGGGTTTTGGCCCCCCACAAGGCGAAGGCCGAAGTAATGCCCCACGGCCGCCCCGCCAGCGCCAGGGTCGCGTAGTTGAGCAGTGCCAGGGCAATGGCGCCCCACAGCAACGGCCAGGGGCCACGCAGGAAGCGCCGCAGGCCCTGGTGCTCGCTGGCAACTGGCGCTTCCAGCGCGCCGTGCCGGCGCTTTTCCAGCAGCACGGTGACCCAGGCAATCAGCCCGAACACTGCCAGGCTCACCAGCAGCGCCGGCCCCATACCCCAAACCTGCACGAGCGAGGTTGCCGGGAAAGACGGCAAGGCAAACCACCAGTCGGCATGATGGGTGGCGGTTACAGAACCCATGATGAAGAACAGCAAGGTCACAAGCATGCGCGCGTTACCACCGCCCACGGTGAACAATGTGCCCGATGCGCAACCACCACCCAGTTGCATGCCGATGCCGAAGATGAACGCCCCGAACACTACCGAAACACCCGCCGGGGCCACCAGGCCGGTGACCGGGTTACCGAGCAGGCTGCCAGCTGACAATGCGGGAAAGAACAGCAGCACGGCCAGGGCCAGCATGACCATCTGTGCCCGCAGGCCTGCTCCGCGACGCTCGGTGATGAACACCCGCCAGGCCGAGGTGAAGCCGAAGGCGGCGTGATACAAGGTCAGGCCGAGCGCTGCGCCGACCAGCAGGAGCAATACCTGCTTGAAGCCGGCATTCAAATTGAGGAACCAGGCGCCAGCCAACAGTAAGGCCAAGGCGATCATAGGCGCGCCCTGGCGACGCGGTTCAGGTGTGGCAGTTGCGCAAAGACCCATCGGAGTACTCGGATAACAGTAAAACGGGCGAGGAGTATAACCCTAACGGTTAACGCAATCCTTGCAAGAGCGGCCTTGTGTCGCGATGGGCCGCAACGCGACCCCGGCGATATGCAAGGCTTGTTAAGCTAATAAAGACCCCTGGAATGCACCAAGGCCATTTACCCCATGGATGAACTGCGCAAGATCGACCTCAACCTGCTGCTCGCCCTGCATGCCCTGCTCAGCGAAAAGCACGTGACCCGTGCCGCCCTGCGGCTGCACCGCAGCCAACCGGCGGTCAGCCACGCGTTGGCGCAGCTGCGCAAACACTTCGACGACCCCTTGCTGGTACGCCAAGGCGGCGGCATGGCCCTCACCGCCCGTGCCCAGTCGCTGGTAAAACCGCTGCAGGATGCGTTGACCCATCTCAACGGCCTGCTGGCCACCCCCCAGTTCGACCCAGCCAGAGCCCAGCGCCGTTTCCGGCTGTCACTGTCCGACTACTCCTCACGCATCATCCTGCCACCCCTATTGCGCCACCTGCGTCAGATCGCACCTGGGGTGGACCTGGCCATCAGCCAGGCCAGCCGTGAAACCATGCTGGCCCAACTGCTCGATGGCGAACTGGACCTGGCACTGGGCCTGTTCCCGGAGCTGCCTCAGGACATCACCGCCCAGCCCCTGTTTGCCGACCATTTCATCAGTGTTGCCGATCGCCAGGTGTTGCCCGCCAGCGGCAGCCTGGCCCTGACAGACTGGCTGGCACGCCCGCATGTGCTGATGGCCATGCGCCCGGATGCCTTCGACGAAATAGAGCGCGCTCTGGCAGCATCAGGCCTGCGCCGCCGTATCGCCTTGGCCTTGCCACACTGGAGCGCGGCAGTAGAGGTACTCGCTGGCACCGACCTGATCCTCACAGTGGCCAGCCGCGCGGTAGGGTCGTTGCGCCAGCACAAGACGCTGCGCCAGTTCACGCCGCCACTGACCATTCCCTCGTTCGACTACCAGCAGGCCTGGCACAGCCGCAAGGACAGCGACCCCGGGCACCACTGGCTGCGCGAAACCGTGTGGGCCTGCAGCCAGCCGGGACGCTGATCAGCCTTCTGGCTGCTTTCCCGTGGTGATTGCACTGGTCGCTGGCGCCGTCGCCCAGGTGCCTTGAACCAACAGCACGCCACACAGGATCAGCACTACACCTGCCACCCTGGCCAGGCTCAGCGGCTTGCCACCCAGCCCCATCACCCCGTAGTGGTCGGCGAGCACTGCCGTGATGATCTGCCCAGCCACCACCAGCACCAAAAAACCCGCTGCGCCCAGCTTGGGCGTAAGCGCCGCAGCGCCCGCCACATACATGGCCCCCAGCACACCCCCGATCCATAGCCACCACGGCCCCTGCAGGGCCTTGCCCAGCTCTGGTACGGGAACCCTGAGGATCAACAGCGCGGCGATTACCACTAGCGAACTCACGGTCAACGATGTGAATGCCCCCCACAACCAATGCCCCAGGGCACGGCCCACGGCAGCATTACCTGCGGCCTGAAACGGCAATACCGCCCCGGCAAGCAACGCCAAGGCAAAGGGAAGCAGCAGTAGGCACAGGGTTTTACTGAACATGGCAGTCCTCATTGCTGAAACATATTGAAGCCATGATCGAAAATTCCCTCCATTTATGGAAATCGAAACCCTGCACACACCTTATTCGCCAGGCGCATATGCGAGTCCGTTTTTTGCCCATGAGCTAGGATACTGTGCTGTCGCGAAACCCCAGGAGCCATACGGGCACGGGTCACAGCAGCAAGAAAAAACAAACACCTGATGTGATGGAACACATTCGATGACTGATGAACGCAAAAACCTGATTGATCACGGGCAGTTGCCAACCCGCAACCTCGCCGAATGCCTGGCAGTAAATCAGGCCACCCTGGTCGGCTCATTGGCCAGCCTGCTACCCGACACACTGGTCGAACAGTTGCTCGCCTGTGCTGAAGCAGCAGCGACGCTGGGCCTTTCCAAGAAAATCGCAGCCATTGGCCTTGAGCTGGGGCACTGGTTGGAACAAGCTTCCTCGCCAATCCGCCAGCACGTATTCGAACAATGCAGCTCGCATGTTTCCGATACCGTGCGCAGCTGGGCCGCTTTTGCCCAAGTGCATCTGTCGCGCACGCAGGCGCTGGAGCCAGCGCTACTGGCTCAGTTGCGGTTTGCCCGCGATGAGCATTTTGGCGTGCGCGAGTGGGCCTGGATCGCCCTGCGTCCGCGCCTGGTCCAGGAGTTGGGGACTGCGCTCACCCTGCTCGGCCAGCATGCCGGCGATGCGGACCCGCTGGTAAGGCGCTTCTGCATCGAGGTGCTGCGCCCCCGTGGGGTCTGGTGCGAGCACATCACCGCACTCAAGCAGACGCCTGAAGCGGCCGAGCCAATGCTGGTACCGCGCCTGGCAGAAGCCGACAAGTACGCCCAGGACTCAGTCGCCAACTGGCTCAATGACGCCAGCAAGACCCGCCCGGACTGGGTGATTCAGCTGTTCGTACAGCATCCGCCGTCATGCAAGGCATCACGACGGATCCATTTACGGGCAACCCGTAGCCTGTCTCGGTAAGTAGTCAGCGCGACGTTTCGACGCGCAGCACTTCGGTAAAGATCGCATCGACCGTCTGGCCGACCTCGAGATTACTCATGCGCGCCTGTAATTCCGGGTTTTCGACCTTGACCACCTGCAGCTTGCCCTCAGGTGGCAGCAGGCTCACTTCGTGCGTCTTGAGGTCGATCTTCTTGATCTGCGAGGTGACCCAGACCTGGCGGAATGCCTCGCCACCCGGGTTGGGGTTCTGCGCTGTGGCGCGAATGGTGCCGGACTCCTCGGTGGCCTTCGGCGCCCCACCCACATCGGTGTTGAGCACATAGGCCACGGCGCGGGTAACAAAGATATCGACCTTGTCCCCGACCTTGAGGTTAGGCAGGGCCTTGGCCTGATCCGTGAGCTGGAACGTCACATCCGCTTTGTTATCAGGGCCTTTCACCGTGACCTGGCGGTTGGCCTGGTCGATAGCTGTAACCTGCGTGGTGACATGGCTTTCCAGTGCCTCACTGGCAATCGGAATATCGGCAGCGTACGCCGTAAAGCTGGCAGCGGATGCCAGCGTGGCCAAGGCAACAGCACGAGCGAGAGAGCGAATCGGGTTCATAGATCTGCTTCCATGTGATCAAGCAAAAAAGGGCGCGAATTGTTCACGCGCCAACAAGCATAGACGGTGCCCGCCACCCTGCCGGCGCCAGTTACCTCACCGGCTCCTGGGTGAACCCACCCCACGGGGGTGGATCCGTTCACACCGCTGCTCAACGGTTACGCGTCACCCGCCATACCGTATTGGCCAGGTCATCGGCAATGATCAACGCCCCACGCGGGTCCACAGTAACGCCCACCGGCCGCCCACGCGTCTTGCCATCCTCGCCGCGGAAGCCCGTGGCAAAGTCGATGGGCGCCCCTGCCGGCCTGCCATTGCTGAACGGCACGAATATCACCTTGTAGCCCACCGGATCGGGCCGGTTCCAGCTGCCGTGCTCGCCCACGAACACCCCGTCGGCAAACTCCTTGCCCATGGCCGGGATCGAGAAGTCGACACCCAATGCAGCCACATGCGAGCCCAGGCTGTAGTCCGGCTTGATCGCCGCAGCCACCTTGGCCGGGTTTTGCGGCCGCACCCGATCATCTACATTCTGCCCCCAGTAGCTGTAAGGCCAACCATAGAAGCCACCTTCGCGCACCGAAGTGAGGTAGTCCGGTACCAAGTCGGGGCCCAGCTCATCGCGCTCGTTAACCACCGTCCACAACTGCCCGGTCTGCGGCTGAATGGTCAATGCCGTCGGGTTGCGCAAGCCGGTGGCGTAAGGCCGGTGCGCCCCGGTTTCGGCATCGACCTGCCAGACCATCGCCCGATCGATCTCCACCTCCAGGCCGCGCTCGGTGATGTTGCTGTTCGAGCCGATCCCCACATACAGGTAGCGACCATCAGGGCTGATCGTCAGCGCCTTGGTCCAGTGATGGTTGATCTCGGCCGGCAGGTCGGTGACCTTGGATGGCGGGCCGTCTGCCTGGGTCTGGCCATCCTTGTAGTCGAAACGCACCAGCGCATCCTGGTTGGCCACATACAGCTTGCCGTTGGCAAAGGCCAGGCCATACGGTGCGTTGAGGTTTTCCGCGAACACGGTCTGCACCTCATAGGTGCCATCGCCGTCGGCATCGCGCAACAGGGTCAGGCGGTTGCCACCTTTGACCTGCGTATTGCCCTTGGCCTTGATCTGGCTGGCGATCACATCCTTGGGCTTGAGCTTGGCCGCGCTGCCGCCCCTGCCCTCGGCCACCAGGATGTCGCCATTGGGCAGCACCAGGCTCTGCCGCGGAATCTTCAGGTCAGTGGCAATGGCTGTGACGTTGAAACCCTCCGGCACGGTCGGTTTCTGCTCGCCCCAGGCCACCGGCTGGGCAATCTTCATGCTCGGCAACAAGCCGCGCTGCGGCTCGGGCAACTTGGGGTCCGGACCATGGGCCTGGGTACGCTCGCCGTCACCACCACAGGCACTCAGCAACACCGCCATGCTCAACAGGCTCAATGCATGCAAAGGCTTCATGCTGCACCTCCCGAGCGCAGGTTGCTCAAGCCGGTCCAGGCAGCCACTACCGAGAGCACGGTCACGATCACCGACAACACCAGCCCCGACGGCATCACCGCCCAGGCGTCCTTGGCGTGCTCGAACGCATTGATCAAGCCGAGCACCCAGGTCACCAGCAGCAGCACGAAGTACAGCGTGGCGCGCCCGCCCTTGCGTTCGGCGCGGACCAGGTTTGCCAGCGCGAACAACAGTGCCAGCCCGCAGAACACCAAGGCACCGGCAATCAGCCAGGCGGCGAAGTTGCTCCACTGGATCTGGTAGCTGTTGAAGTAGGCGATATCGCTCAGCAGTGCGCCAAGGAACAACGGCACACTGCCTGCCAGCAGCAGGGCGTGCAGCGGGCTGGGCGTACAGCGGTAGAGGGTTTGGTCAGTAGCGGTCACAGTGCCTCCTTTTCATTCAGTGACCCAGGGGGCTGATGGGCTTGCGCCATCAGGTGAGCGCAAGGTGCGCTTAGCAAAGGAGCCCCTTCGCGACGCGATAGTTCACCGCTTCGCTACAATGAAATATCCTGCAAGGCATTTGCTGCCAAGCGCAGAAGGGGAACACGTGAGCAGACCAAACGCATACTGGGCCCTGACCACCCTGCTCGCCCTCAGCCTGGCGCTCACCGCTGGTTGCTCCAGCAAAGGCAGCAAGGCGCGCTACGCCACGCCTGCAGTAGGCTCCAACTGCTTCGCCAAAGCCGTACCCACGACTGGCGAAGGCGGCCTGGCCTGGGGCAATACCCTGAGCATTGCGCGGCAAAAATCCATGAACAATTGCATACGCTATGCCGGCCGCTCGGGGGGCGCACCTCGAACTTGCCAAGTAGTGATGGCCAAGTGCAAGAACTGAAAGTTTAACGACCGCCTAATATGTAAGACAACTCCTACAGAAAAGGTCAAACTTTCCACTTATAAAACCACACTCGCGGAACACAAAAACATTCAAATAAAATATTACACTTTCAGCCTCGACCAAGAAGCAGAAATCGAGGCATTGTCTGTCGCCTGAGCCTTAACAAGCCGATCGTTTTTTCATCTCCTGAAACAAGGAAGATATTTCCTACAGCATTAGCCTCAGCCAACTCTTCCAGTCGTTATTTGCACTGGAACAGGCCGTTCTACGCGTTTGGTCTGAAAAGACTGCTCTCTGAGCAAGGAACTCGCATGAGCAATTCTTCCGTTAGCAGCGCCACTTCCGGTCCCGCCTGTACTGCACGCATCCCCATCCTGCCAGTGCGCTATGCCATCGTGCCACGCATCGGCGACACGCCCGCCTGCCGCTATGCCAGTGCGGGTTTCAATTTGGAACAAAGCTTCCCCCCGCTGCAACACTCTGCCTACACCCTGCGCGCTTTGCGCCCGGGTTATGTCTACGTGTTCATGAAAGGTCCGAAGGGCGAAAAGCTGGTCATCCATGAGTACGTTGGCGCGGGTCTTTACAAGGAACTGAGTTACAAAGGGCTGGAAAACTACCACCTGCGTGATCGCTATCTCTCCAGCCGGAGCATGGGCTGGGTGTGGGCCGATACCTGCCCCGATACCGCCAGGCAAGTGTGGATCGGCTACAGCCCCCACCTGTGGACCAACGCCGTGACCGCCCGCATCACCGGTTCATCAGCCCTGCGCAAACGGCATATGCGCCAGCTGGACATGGCCGAACTGATCGCCAGCAACCAGGCGCCATCCACCCAGCCCCATGTGTTGCCGGTCAGTGCCCTGCAAACCTGGGTCGAAGACTTCAAGCCAACCGAACGGCGCATGCCGCTGACCTGGAGCAGCGACCCGATCACCGAAACCTTGCCTATCGGCAACCTGGTCGCCGTGGCGCGTCACTACCCCTGGACCCAACCGAAGGTACCGGTGGTGGTAGCACTCGCCGACGTCGAAGGCATGGCCCTGGACCTGAGCCTGTCGGTCTCAGCCTACCAGCATCAAATGCGCGACCTGATGCCCGCCGAGCAACTGGCACACACAAAACCCGCGCAACCTCCCGAGCAGGAACCCGTGCCGGCGTGCTACCGCCTGGATGCCGAGCAACTGAGCGTGCACAGCCGCGATTTTCACCATCGCAACCTGGTGGGCATGCTGCTGAACAAGACGCTGGAAAGCATGTACCCGGCCGATGCGCCTTCACCGGAACTGGCCGCGTTCAGGCTGGGCACGGAGCGGCGTGGCCCTGCGCTGTCTGCGGCCGAGTCACATTTCCAGGCCCTCACCCATGAGGATTACTCCCCCAACGGCGCGCGCCTGGCAAAGCGCATCGATATCGCCAAATACCGGCGTTTCCTTGCCGAACGCGACGAGGTCGAACGGCGTATTGCAGCCCTGCGCAACCTGGCGTTGCAAGCCAGCAATGATCATGACGCCTGGCTGGCCACTGCCGAATCGCAACATATCGACAACCCCCACAGCCTGGCCGCCGCCCTGGCGTGTTACGACCGCGACGAGCGCACCTCCGCCCGCGGCCTGGAAATCTCGCTGGCTTTGCTGATTCACCCGATGGGCCAGCCGACACCCGGCACCGAAGAGCATGACCGACGCTTCAAACGCCTGGAGCAATGGTTGGACCAGCACGACAGCCCGCTTTACACCGCCTTGGCGCCGTTCAATCCGTTCAAGGACAAAGCGGATTCGACCGGCTCTTTGTTCGGTGCCAGCGACAACGTGATCGAAGGATTGGTGGGTCGCTTCCCGGCCATGGCCGACATCACCGACCTTACCGCCCAGGCGGTCAATACCGTAGTGCTCAAGCGCCTGCGCGGGCAAACCCGCTGGGATGCCAGTCATGGCCTGCGTCAGCAGGTGCTGTTGGCGGCGCGGGAGGCGAATGCCGAGAAGGCGTTGGGGCTGTTGGCAGCGCGCTATCGAATCACCGAACAGGCCATCACGGAAAATCCATTCAGCCAGGAGGCACAGAAGTATTTGAAGAGCGGCATGGCGCAGGTTGAGGAAATGAAACAACTGCGCATCTCGGGTAGCCGGACAATATCGATAGAACTGACCACCACTGCGCGAGTGAAGCCCAACTTTCTCGGGTTGCTCACCTCGGGCGGTGGGGGTGGTTTGAACGCGGGGATGCTGTGGTTCAACATCTTATCGCTGAAGACGGCCTATAACAGCCTGCAAAAGAACGATGCACCGGAATACACCTTGGGCTTTGCTTCATCGATTTTTGGGGTGATCGGTGCAGCGGCGGCGACGATGGTCAGCGTGCGGGCAACGCAGAAGGCCGTGATGTTGAGATTGAGTCCGACCGCACCAGGCATGGCCTTTGGAAATGGAATCATCAAGTTCTTAAGCAGTAACTTGTTCGCGCGTTTGGCCGGATACCCTGCAATAGCATTCAGCCTATTTTCAGACATATCAAAGGGAATGCGTCAGCTGAAAAGTGGTGGTTCAACTGCAGGCGGATACACCTTGGCCGGAGGGGTAACTATGGCCATCGGCTCTGCTGTCGCCCTTGAAGCAGGGCTTGCCGTTGCGGGCGCGACAACATTAGTACCCTTTGCCGGATGGGCTGCGGCTGCCCTTGTCCTCGTAGGCGTAGCCATCATTGCAGGAGGTTTGTACCTGCACGCCAAGGCACATGAGCACCTTCACAGCCCAATTGAGCTGTGGGCAGCACGCACCGTCTTCGGTAATCGCATCAATGATGGGGAGGGGCGCCCTGGCATCACCTTGGATTTTGAAAATAAACTTCCTGCCTTCGCCTCGCTACAAACTGAAATCAAAGCTTGGCACAACGAGCATTACGGACCAAAACTACTAATGGCCGAACAGGCCCTGTCACTGGGCATAACTAAAGTTGACACTAAATGGCATCGGAATGATCAGTGGTCTCCGCCCAACTGGACTGCTATCACCCATAACGAAGTAGCCACACCTCAACCCACCGTTGAATTCACAGTGCTACTGCCTGGTTTCAGGCTAGGCGTAAGCGAATGGTCAGGGAGCTTGAGCGCCCTGCGAGATAACCAAGGAATGGACGTTTTCCCAATCGCCCCAACCGGCCACCTCGTAGGTGCAGGTTTGGTTCTGCATTTCGAGAACACGCTAACCAACCAAAATCATGTCTTACTGCATCTCGCTTACAGCGCCAATCAAGGGTTGGACGAAGACAATGAGAGCCTCGCAACTTTTCGTCTGGAACGCTGACCATGGCAACCATCTGGATATTCAATTCAACGTCAAATTCTGGGCACAAACCTGCAATTGGAGGGCAACTGGCAAGCGTATCCGAGAACACTTTATGCCTGCGAAATCCATGGGTAACGGACTCTGTTTTTATGGGAAAAATTTATTGCGCAATGATTATCGCATCATTAATAGTTTTCTACCCCTACCTACTATCCAGCGAAGCCTGGAACCCATACACCTTTAGCTATACTTTCATTACCCTCACAGTGCTTGGACCTTTCATTTTCCTACCCTTCTTAGCTTATCGAATATATTTCATAAAGCGCTTATCAAGCTTATGTTTCAACCGATCAACTCAGAAGATTTACTATCAGCGGTTGAGTAAGCTATTCGTCTTTGAATGGGCCAACACCGGCGGAGGCATTTTCAAACGCACCGAATACGGCGGATCATCATTCAGCACGAGCTATGCCCTCGCCTTCGCCCCTCGCCGAGCGGATGGCAGCCTCCACCAAAAAGACTGCCTGTGGGTCGACAGCAACGCCCCCTCCGAACCTGGTGTCAAACACGTCGCTGAAGTCTGGGAATACCTTCGCCATTTCATGGATCACGGCCCGGACAATCTCCCCCCGCCCGGCGAACCCAACTGGTGGCACAAACCGCTGCACGCCATCTGCCTGACCCCGGCAGAAGCCTGGCAACACTATGCGCCCTGGCGAACCGGCGAGCCCGGTGAAATGCAGGGCAAAAAGAACTGGCAACTGCCGTTCTGGGCGGTGCTGTTCCCCTACAACCTCACCGTCGCCATCTGCTGGTACGGCATCTGTCGCCTATTCAATGTTCGCGTCGCGTCACCACCGCCTGAAGCGTTTGAGGAGCGCCCGGCACATTCGGCCAAAGGGAAGCGCGCATGACTGACGCCTCCATCAGCAGTGCCACCTCCGGCCATGCCTGCAGCGCACGCATCTCTGTAGGTGCTGGCTGAGTTCTGCATTTCGAGAACACGCTAGCCAACCAAAATCATGTCTCACTGCATCTCGCTTGCAGCGCCAATCAAGGGTTGGACGAAGACAATGAGAGCCTCGCAACTTTTCGTCTGGAACGCTGACCATGGCAACCATCTGGATGTTCAATTCAAAGACAGGTTCAGGACACAAGCCCGCTATCACTGGGCAGCTATTAAGCTCATCCGACAATTTTTTATGTTTGAGAAATCCATGGGTAACAGACTCGGCATTCATGGGGAAACTGTACTGTGCAATAATAATCATCTCAATGATCGGCTTCTACCCTTATCTATTTGACGGGGAGTTCATGAAGTACTTTAAATCCCACCCACTTTTAATGACCAGCTTCGCACTCACGCCCTTCACATTCCTCCCGTTCCTAGTTTATCGAATATACTTCATAAAGCGCTTATCGAGCATATGTTTCAACCGATCAACTCAGAAGATTTACTATCAACGCTTGAGCAAGATATTCGTCTTTGAGTGGAGTAACACTGGCGGAGGCGTTTTCAAACGCACCGAGTACGGTGGTTCATCCTTCAGCACCAGCTACGCCCTCGCCTTCGCCCCTCGCCGAGCGGATGGGAGCCTCCACCAAGAAGACTGCCTCTGGGTCGACAGCAACGAACCCACCGAGCCCGGGGTCAGACACGTCGCCGAAGTGTGGGAGTACCTCCGCCATTTCATGAACCACGGTCCGGACAAGCTTCCGCCTCCCGGCGAGCCCAATTGGTGGCACAAGCCACTCTACGCCATCTGCCTGACCCCGGCTGAAGCCTGGCGCCACTATGCCCCCTGGCGTACCGGCGAGCCCGGTGAAATGCAGGGCAAGAAAAACTGGCAACTGCCGTTCTGGGCTGTGTTGTTCCCCTACAACCTAACGGTCGCGATCGCTTGGTACTTCGTCTGCAAGCTTTTCAATGTCCGTGCAGCCCCCCCACCCGCGGAGGCATTGGAAGGAGCGCCTGCTAGCCCCGAATGACCACCACCTCAATGTATTCACTCGGCACCACCAACGATGAAGGTCCAGCGACGTTGTTCTCCTCCAGCAATTGGGTCAGATCCCGCTCCAGCGCACTGGCCGCCTCTGGCTCCAATGAGGCAAACGCCTTGTGTACCGGCCCATACCAGGTGCGGAACACCTCGATGAAATGCGCCGCCGAGCGATAGCGGAAGTTGAACTGCTGACGACTGACTTTCAGTTCGCCGAGCGCCCCTTCGAACATCACGCGCAACTGCTCCTCATCGCCCCATCGCGAAGGCGGCAAGGCACCGGGGGGTGGCGGCACATGCCGGCTTAGCATTTTGAACATCAGCCCGACAAAGCCTTGCGGGGTCCAGTTGGCCAGGCCGATGCGGCCACCGGGCCGGCACACCCGGACCAGCTCGCGTGCGGCCTGCGCCTGATCAGGGGCGAACATCACGCCGAAGGTGGAAAGCACGGCATCGAAGGTACCGTCGGCAAACGGCAACGCTTCGGCATCGGCCGCCTGGAACAACACATTCAAGTGCTCGGCCCGCGCCCGCTCTTCGCCTCGCTTGAGCAATTCGGGCACATAGTCGGTGGAGGTGACGCGACAGCCGCGGCGGGCAGCGGCCAAGGTGGCGTTGCCGTTGCCGGCAGCAACGTCCAGCACCTGCTCGTCCCAGCGCAAGTCGCAGGCCTCGGCCAGGCGTTCGCCAACCAGTTGCAGGGTGGTGCCGATTACCGCGTAGTCACCGCTGGCCCAGGCGGCCTGCTGACGGGCTTTAAGGGCGTTGGTGTCCAAAGGGGTGCTCATGGTCTGCGCCTTCTTGTTGTGCGCGGCCGAGGTCCTTCTGGCGGTTAACGCGCCATATATTGGGGGAAGAAAAAATTACGCGCCTTTCAAGCGAAGCGGAAAGACGCTTTGGGGATAGCGCCAGGTTCAAAGTGCTATATGAGAGCTGCTGACCCAATCGCCGGCTAGCCAGCCCCATCAAGTTCAGCACAACGCTCAAGAACGGTGCAGTACCTGTGGGAGCTGGCTTGCCGGCGATGACGGCGGTACAGCCAGCACAAAATAACGAGTGGGACCGCCGCTCTCAGGCGAATTTGGCTCGGGCCGCATGCAGCTTCTTGTAGCTGTCGATCAGGCGCAGGTGGCGGTCGAGGCCTTCGAGCTTCATGCTGGTCGGAGTCAGGCCATGGAAACGCACGCTGCCGTTCACCGAACCCAGCACCGCGTCCATGCGTGCATTCCCGAACATGCGGCGGAAGTTGGCTTCATAGTCATCCAGCTGCAGTTCGTCATCCAGCTGCACTTCCAGCACCACGTTCAGCGCCTGGTAGAACAGGCCGCGTTCGACGGTGTTGTCGTTGAACTGCAGAAACGCCTCGACCAGCTCCTTGGCATCCTCGAAACGCTGCACCGCCAGGCAGATCAGCAGTTTCAGCTCGAGAATGGTCAACTGACCCCACGCGGTGTTCTCGTCGAACTCCACACCAATCAGCGTGGTGATGGTGGTGTAGTCATCCACATCGCAGTTGTCCAGGCGCTTGAGCAACAACTTCAGGGAGCGACTGTCGAGGCTGTGCAGGTTGAGGATGTCGGCACGGAACGACAAGGCGCGGTTGGTGTTGTCCCAGATAAGGTCCTCGACCGGGTAGATTTCCGAGTAGCCCGGCACAAGGATGCGGCAAGCCGTGGCACCGAGGTTGTCGTACACCGCCATGTACACCTCCTTGCCCAGCGCTTCGAGGATACCGAACAGGGTAGCGGCTTCCTGCTGGTTGGAATCCTCGCCGTGGCCGGAGAAGTCCCACTCCACAAATTCGAAGTCGGCCTTGGCGCTGAAGAAGCGCCACGACACCACGCCGCTGGAGTCGATGAAGTGCTCGACAAAGTTGTTCGGCTCGGTCAGCGCATGGCTTTCGAAGGTCGGCTGCGGCAGGTCGTTGAGGCCTTCGAAGCTGCGCCCCTGCAGCAATTCGGTGAGGCTGCGCTCCAGCGCCACCTCCAGGCTCGGGTGAGCGCCGAACGAGGCAAATACGCCGCCGGTGCGAGGGTTCATCAGCGTCACGCACATGACCGGGAACTCGCCCCCCAGCGAAGCATCCTTGACCAGCACCGGGAAGCCCTGCTCTTCAAGGCCCTGGATGCCGGCGACGATCGCCGGGTACTTGGCCAGCACGTCCTGCGGCACATCCGGCAGGCACAGCTCACCTTCGAGGATTTCGCGCTTCACCGCACGCTCGAAGATTTCCGACAGGCACTGTACCTGCGCCTCGGCCAGGGTATTGCCGGCGCTCATGCCATTGCTGAGGAACAGGTTCTCGATCAGGTTGGACGGGAAGTACACCACCTGCTGGTCGGACTGGCGCACGAACGGCAGCGAGCAGATGCCCCGGGCGGTGTTACCCGAGTTGGTGTCATACAGGTGCGAACCACGCAGCTCACCGTCCGGGTTGTAGATTTCCAGGCAATGCTCGTCGAGGATCTCGGCCGGCAGCGCGTCGCGCGGGCCAGGCTTGAACCACTGCTCGTTCGGGTAATGCACGAACGGCGCGTTGGCCAGCTCTTCGCCCCAGAACTGGTCGTTGTAGAAGAAGTTGCAGTTCAGGCGCTCGATGAATTCGCCCAGCGCCGAGGCCAGCGCCGCCTCCTTGGTGGCGCCCTTGCCGTTGGTGAAGCACATCGGCGACTGCGCATCGCGCACGTGCAGCGACCACACATTGGGCACAATGTTACGCCACGAAGCGATCTCGATCTTCATCCCCAGCCCCGCGAGGATGCCCGACATGTTGGCGATGGTCTGCTCCAGCGGCAGGTCCTTGCCGGGGATGTAGGTGCTGGTGTCTGCCACCGGCATCAACAGGCCCTGGGCATCGGCATCAAGGTTGTCGACCACTTCGATCACGAACTCAGGGCCAGTCTGCACAACCTTCTTGACCGTGCAGCGGTCGATGGAGCGCAGGATGCCTTGGCGGTCCTTGTCGGAAATGTCCTCGGGCAGCTCGACCTGGATCTTGAAGATCTGGTTGTAGCGGTTTTCCGGATCGACGATGTTGTTCTGCGACAGGCGAATGTTTTCGGTTGGGATGTCGCGGGCCTGGCAGTACAGCTTGACGAAGTAAGCCGCGCACAAGGCCGAAGACGCCAGGAAATAGTCGAACGGGCCTGGGGCCGAACCATCGCCTTTGTAGCGGATCGGTTGGTCGGCGATCACCGTGAAGTCATCGAACTTGGCTTCGAGACGGAGATTGTCGAGAAAATTGACCTTGATTTCCATGCGGGATTACCGTGATTTAAGCGTGTAAAACGAAATTGGCCGGCATTATCCGGGTTTTTACGCCAGAAGTCCTGTTTGCCTGCCTGGCCCCTCGCCGGCAAGCCAGCGCCCACAGGGACTGCATATCTTTCAACTCTTACGCCGACCTGTGGGCGCTGGCTTGCCGGCAATGGCGCCAGTACAGGCTTGCGCATTCCGCCGGATTGCTTGCCTGATCCTCTGAACCTGGCCCAACCACCAGACCAGCGGTCACACCGCTGTGCTAGCTTTTCTGCACTGGGGAACAACGTATTCCCCGCATAGAAAAACATGGCAACAGCAACCGATGACTGGCAGGTGAACCATGGAACTACGCATTAACCAGCAGACCTACCAGGTCGAGGCGGACGCCGACACGCCCTTGCTGTGGGTGATCCGCGATGATCTGGGGCTGACCGGCACCAAGTATGGCTGCGGCCTGGCCCAGTGCGGCGCCTGTTCGGTACTGGTGGACGGCAACGTGGTACGCGCTTGCGTCACACCGGTGGCCGGTGTGGTGGGGCGCGAGGTCACCACCATAGAGGCCATCGAAGCCGATGCCGTTGGCAAACGGGTGGTTGCGGCCTGGGTCGAGCACCAGGTGGCACAGTGCGGCTATTGTCAGTCCGGCCAGGTAATGGCCGCCACGGCGTTGTTAAAGCACACCCCCAAGCCAAGCGACGCGCAAATCGACGCGGCCATGGTCAACCTGTGCCGCTGCGGCACCTACAACGCCATTCACGCTGCCGTGCATGACCTGGCGCAAGGGGAGCAGGCCTGATGAATACGCCCGTAGAGACCCCTGCCGAACTGCTCAGGCTGCAACTGGGCGAGACAGTCAATTTGTCGCGCCGGCGCTTTCTTGCCGGCACGGCTGTCGGTGCCCTGGTGCTGGGTTTCGGCCTGCCAATGGGGTCGGGCCGTGTGCAGGCAGCGGTTGCAGCCACCCCGGAACGCGGTACCCAGGTGCCCGCTTTTCTGGAGATTCGCCCAGACGGCACGGTACGCCTGCTCAGCCCCTTTATGGAAGGCGGGCAAGGCCCCTTCACCGCCATGGCGCAAATTGTGGGTGAAGAGCTGGATGTCGACCCCGTCAATTTCGTGGTCGATAGCGCACCACCGGGCGAAGCTTACGTGGTGATGGAAAACGGCATGCGCATCACCGGTGGCAGCATGTCGGTGCGCATGAGCTACCCGACCATGCGCCGCCTGGGTGCCCTTGCCCGGGCCATGCTGCTGCAGGCCGGCGCCGAACAACTGGGCGTGTCGGTCGACGAACTCTCGACCACGCCAGGAAACGTGGTACATACCACGACGGGGCGTTCGATACCCTACGGTGACCTCGCCGGGCGCGCCATGGACCTGCCGGTACCTGACCCGGCCAGCGTCAAGCTGCGTGACCCCAGCCAGTTCCGCTGGATCGGCAAGCCTGTTCGCCGCCTGGATGCCTACGACAAGTCCACCGGCAAGGCACAGTACTGCATCGACATAAAGGTCGACGGCATGCTGCACGCCGCCGTGCAACACGCACCACGTCTGGGCATGACCGTGGGCAGCGTGCGCAACGAAGATCAGGTCAAGGCCATGAAAGGCGTGCACTCCGTGCACCAACTGCCGGGCGCAGTGGCCGTGGTTGCCGAGCGTTGGTGGCACGCAAAGCGTGCGGTAGAGGCGATTCAGGTGGACTGGAAAGAGCCGGCCGCCGACAGCAACGTGCGACCGATGCCGGCCGACTTCTCCAGCGACGCATGGCGGGAACACCTCGCCAACGTCGAGGGCCCGGCGCGGGACGAAGAAAACGAAGGCGATATCGCTGGCGCCCTGAGCAATGCCAAGACCAAGGTCGAGGCCAGCTACCACAACCAGTACCTGAACCATGCCCAGCTCGAGCCACCGTCCGCCCTCGCCCGCTTCAACCCGGACGGCAGCCTGGACGTCTGGCTGCCCAACCAGGCCCCGGACATGTTCCGTGATGACATTGCCAAGCGTACCGGCCTGGAACCTGCGCAAATCAACCTGCACTCGCCGCTGCTGGGCGGTTTCTTTGGCCGCCACTTCCTGTACGACTCGGCCAACCCCTACCCGCAGGCCATTGCCTTGGCCAAAGCGGTTGGCCGGCCGGTAAAACTCATCTGGAGCCGCGAAGAGGAATTCCTGCGTGATGTGCTGCGCCCGGTTGCAGTGGTGAAATTCCGCGCCGGGCTGGATGCCGATGGCATACCAGTGGCCCTCGAAGCGGTCAGCGCCACCGAAGGCCCAACCGAGGCTCTTGCTGGCAAGCAAGGGGAAAAGATCGACCCGACCGCGGTTGAGGGGCTATCAGGCAAGTCGTACGCCATCGCCAACAAGCGCATTGCCCAGATCTACGTCAAAGGCCCGGCCATGCTCGGCTACTGGCGCTCGGTGGGTAACTCGTTGAACGACTTCTTCTATGAATCCTTCCTCGATGAACTGGCAGACAAAGGCGGCAAGGACCCGTTCGAACTGCGCCTGCACCTGCTGCGCGACAACCCGCGCCTGACCACCCTGCTGAACGCGGTCGCCGAGCTGTCCGGTGGCTGGAAACGTGGGCCCTTCACTGCCGAGGATGGCAGCAAACGGGCACGCGGCGTGGCAATGGCCTCACCCTTTGGCTCGGAAGCGGCAGTCATTGCCGAGGTGTCGATCGAGAACGGCCAGGTCAAGGTGCACGACATCTGGCAGGCCATCGACCCGGGTAGCATCGTCAACCCGTCGATCATCGAACACCAGGTCAACGGCGCAGTTGCCCTTGGCCTGTCGCAGACGCTGGTGGAAGAAGCGGTCTATGTGGATGGCAAGCCGCGCGCACGCAACTACGACCTGTACCCGATCCTGCCGCCCTCACGCATGGCGCGGGTGCATGTACGCATTGTCGAAAGCGGGGCGAAGATGGGCGGTATCGGCGAGCCACCGCTACCCGCTGTAGCCCCGGCTGTGGCCAACGCGGTCGCGCAGCTTACCGGCCAGCGCGTGCGTAGCCTGCCACTGAGCCGCCATACCTTCAGCTGACTGCACAAGGGAAGCCCGATGACCCATCGTTTCGCAAGAACCGCTGGCTGGCTGGCGCTGCCGTGCCTTGTCGCGGCAGGCCTGCTGGCCTGGTATGTGACCCGCGAGCCGGCCTCGCCGTTTGCCGACGCACAGGCCACTGCCGCTGACCCGGCCCTGATCAGCCGCGGCGAGTA
Source organism: Pseudomonas sp. PvP089 (assembly GCF_017875165.1). Taxonomy (NCBI): domain Bacteria; kingdom Pseudomonadati; phylum Pseudomonadota; class Gammaproteobacteria; order Pseudomonadales; family Pseudomonadaceae; genus Pseudomonas; species Pseudomonas sp. PvP089. The sequence continues at coordinate 3,017,900 of NZ_JAGGME010000001.1, read as the reverse complement.
CGTCGCCCGCCTCAGCGACTGCGTGGCCTGCCACAGCCTGCCGGACGGCAAGCCGTTCGCGGGTGGACTGGAAATGGCCACCCCGCTGGGGGCCATCCACGCCACCAACATCACCCCCGACCGCGACAGCGGTATCGGCAGCTACAGCCTGGCCGATTTCGACCGTGCCGTACGCCAGGGTGTCGCCCCTGGTGGCAGGCGGCTGTACCCGGCCATGCCCTACCCGTCCTACGCCAAGCTCAGCGATGATGATGTCAGGGCGTTGTATGCGTTTTTCATGCACAACGTGCAACCCGCCCGGCAGGCCAATCTGCCCAGCGACATTCCCTGGCCGCTGAACCTGCGCTGGCCCATTGCCTTATGGAATGGCCTGTTCGCCGCCACCTCGCCATACGCCGACAAGCCCGGCCAGGATGCGCAGTGGAACCGGGGGGCCTACATCGTCCAGGGCCCAGGTCACTGCGGCAGCTGCCACACCCCACGCGGCCTGGCGTTCAACGAAAAGGCCCTGGATGAAGGCGGCAAACCCTTCCTGGCCGGCGCCCTGCTCGACGGCTGGTACGCACCGAGCCTGCGCGCCGACCCTAACACCGGGCTGGGGCGCTGGAGCGAGGCAGAAATCGCGCAGTTCCTGAAAACCGGGCGCAACCGGCATGCCGTGGTGTTCGGCTCGATGACTGAGGCGTTCAACAACTCCACGCAATTCATGCATGACGATGACCTGGCCGCCATTGCCCATTACCTGAAATCACTGCCCGGCGATCCACAGCGTGACGGCGCGCCATGGCAGTACCGGGTCGAATCGGCAGCGGCACGGCTCGACAGCCCGGGGGCGCACACCTATGTGACCCGCTGCGCGTCTTGCCACGGCCTGGACGGCAAAGGCCAAGCCGAGTGGATGCCGCCATTGGCAGGTGCCACCTCGGCACTGGCCAGGGAGAACGCCTCAGCGATCAATATCACCCTCAATGGTTCGCAGCGGGTGGTGGCTGCCGGGGTGCCGGATGCCTATCGCATGCCAGCTTTCCGCCAGCAGTTGAGTGACCAGGAGATTGCCGAAGTGCTGAGTTTTGTGCGTACGGCCTGGGGCAACCAGGGTGGTGCGGTGGATGCGCAGGCGGTAGGCAAGTTGCGTGGTCATACCGACCCGGCCAGCAGCAGCCCGATCATCTTGCATATGCGCTGAATTGACGTGGTTCTTGCACCGGCCTCTTCGCCAGCGCGCCCGCTCCCATCGGACAAACTCTGATTTGATTTAGCGGTGACTTTGTGGGAGTGGGCTTGCCCCGCGAAACCCAGCGCAGCCGGGCCATGCATCGTGTCGCCTGCTTCCCGGGGCAAGCCCGCTCCCACAATGGCACTTGTCCCCTACGCGACAGCGCAGCCCAACTGATTTACTGATTTAGCAATGACTTTGTGGGTGCGGGCTTGTCCCGCGAACCCCGGCGCAGCCGGGGCCATCCATCGCGTCGCCTGCTTCGCGGGGCAAGCCCGCTCCCACAATGGCACTTGTTCCCTACGCGACAGCGCAACCTAACTGATTTGCTGATTTAACGGTGACTTTGTGGGAGCGGGCTTGCCCCGCGAACCCCGGCGCAGCCGGGGCCATCCATCGCGTCGCCTGCTTCGCGGGGCAAGCCCGCTCCCACAATGGCACTTGTTTCCTACGCGACAGCGCAGCCCAACTGATTTACTGATTTAGCAATGACTTTGTGGGAGCGGGCTTGTCCCGCGAACCCCGGCGCAGCCGGGGCCATGCATCGTGTCGCCTGCTTCGCGGGGCAAGCCCGCTCCCACAATGGCACTTGCTCCCTGCGCGACAGCGCAGCCCAACTGATTTACTGATTTAGCAATGACTTTGTGGGAGCGGGCTTGCCTCGCGAAACCCGGCGCAGCCGGGGCCATCCATCGCGTCGCCTGCTTCGCGGGCAAGCCCGCTCCCACAATGGCACTTGCTCCCTGCGCGACAGCGCAGCCCAACTGATTTACTGATTTAGCAATGACTTTGTGGGAGCGGGCTTGCCTCGCGAACCCCGGCGCAGCCGGGGCCATCCATCGCGTCGCCTGCTTCGCGGGGCAAGCCCGCTCCCACAATGGCACTTGCCCCCTGCGCGACAGCGCAGCCCAACTGATTTACTGATTTAGCAGTGACTTTGTGGGAGCGGGCTTGTCCCGCGAACCCCGGCGCAGCCGGGGCCATCCATCGCGTCGCCTGCTTCGCGGGGCAAGCCCGCTCCCACAATGGCACTTGTTCCCTACGCGACAGCGCAACCTAACTGATTTGCTGATTTAGCGGTGACTTTGTGGGAGCGGGCTTGTCCCGCGAACCCCGGCGCAGCCGGGGCCATCCATCGCGTCGCCTGCTTCGCGGGGCAAGCCCGCTCCCACAATGGCACTTGTTCTCTACGCGACAGCGCAACCTAACTGATTTGCTGATTTAGCGGTGACTTTGTGGGAGCAACTGCCTTGTTCAATTTCTAGAATCTAGCGCGGTCCCTGCAGGTACGTGCCAGGGCTGTTACTGCCACCGCTCCAGGTTCTGCTTCAGCAGTTGCTCAGGCAGCGCCCCGCCAACGACCTTCGCCATCTCCCGCGCCAGCGCCTCACGCAGCTGTGGCTTGTTGCAGGGCGATTCATGTGACATAGCCAGGTACAACCCTTCACTGGATACAGGCGGCTGCAACACCTGCACGGTATCAGTGATACCCAACGTGCGGGCCAGCGCCATCCCGGGGTACTGCTCGTACACCACGTAGTCACTGCGCTTGTGCATCAGCTTCTCGAACGCCTGCCGGGCACCGGGCACCGCTTCCAGGGTGAGGTTTGCCTGGGCATATTCATCGAACTGCTGGCCATGGCTGTTGTTGACCAGGGTCCCGCCTTTGCGGCCCTTGAGGTCTGCCCATTGATGGTAGGCAAAGGCATTGTCCTGGCGTACCCAGACTACGCTCGGGGTGTGCAGGAATGGCGGGGCGACAAAGTCCATCTGTTGCTGCCGGGCCTGGGTGATGAAATACCCGGCCAGCAGGTCGATCCGGCCTGTGCGGACTTCTTCTTGGGCACGCGACCAAGGCCCACCGTACACCACCTCGATTTCCAGCCCCAGCTGCTTGCCCAGGTATTTGAGCAGGTCGGCGTTGGCACCGATCAGTTGCCGAGGGTTCTGCGGATCGCGCCATAGGTAAGGTGGATACTCAGGGTTACCGGTAGCGGTCAGCCGTCGGCAGGGCTCTTGCGCTGCGCCCGGAAAAGCCAGCAACAGGCAAGGCAACAACAGCAAGGCTTGGCGCAAGCAACGCTCGATCATCTACAACCCTCGGCACATGGAACCTCTGGCGACCCGGCGAAGCGGCCAAAGGCCGCCACGCCCTGTGCTCGAACGCAGCATTGGTCTGCGCGTGCTTTAAACAGTCTGGACCAGGAACGCTTGGAGCCGCGGCCTTTTATCGCTCAGCAACGAACCGGCCGAGCAACGCCTCAGGCGCCCTGCCGACGCATTGCCAGAATCGCCGCGCCAAAGCCGATAAAGGTGGTACCCACCACGCGGCTCACCCAGCGTGACATCGACGGCCGGGTCAGTACGCCCTTGGCCCGCGCGGCCAGTGCGGCATACAAGCTCAGAGATGCAAGCGACAAGCTCACGAAAATCCCGGTCAGGGTCAGAAACTGCGGCAACAACGCCGCCCCTTGGTCGATGAACTGCGGGAACAGCGCGGTGAAAAACATGGTCGCCTTGGGGTTGGTCACTGCTGTGAGGAAAGCCGATTTGTACAACTTCAGCGGTGTGGGCCGTACCTTGACAGCCCCCTCAGCAGCGCCCTGCTCCAGCATCGGGTTCTTTTTCAGCAACTGCCGCGCACCGAGGTAGAACAGGTAACCTGCCCCCAGGATCTTCACAGCGTTGAACAGTACTTCGGAGCTGGCCAGCAAAGCGCCCAGCCCAAGCATGGCCGCAGCCGACAGGCAGAACAGGCCCGAGCCATTGCCCAGCGACGACCAGATCGCACTGCGCTGGCCGTGGGCAAGGCTGTTGTTGATGGCCATCAGGGTGGCAGGACCGGGGCTGGCAATCGCGATGGCGGCGACCAGGGTAAACGCAAACAGCGAGTGAGCATCCATTTTCAGGCTCTTCAAGCAGATCAGGGTAGGCCGTGCGCAGGGCACGCAGGTTCAGTCATTCTGCCGCTTGGCTGCCTTCTTGGCGATAGCTTTCATCCGCGTCGCCGCGCGCTGCACCGTGGCCATCTTTTCCGGGCGTTTCATGCCCCGCCATTTGCGAATTTCGTCGCGGGTGCGACCACAGCTCACGCACAGCTCGCTGTTGAGCTGGCATAACGAGACGCAGGGGTTATCGATGTCTTTGGCCATGCCACCACTCAGCCGGCCATGTCTGCCCGTGCTCGTTCGACGGCACTGTCAAACACCTCGCGCAGCTCTTGAGCCTTGGCCTTGCTGACCGACCTGGCATCCAGCAGTTCATCGATCACCCGAATGCACTGGCCCTTGGCGGTGTCCAGTTGCTCGGCGTCGGAGGCGTCAGCGATATCACCCAGATAAGGAGCGATGAGGTACACGTAACGGTCCTGCAGCTTGAGCGCTGCCAGCGCGTCGAGGGCTTTCTGGAACCGGTCGGCGGCGGCAGGGCTCATGCTCAATTTATCGAAATGAATCAGGCTCACACGGTCAGTGGCCATTGACGAATCTCCGTTTCCTGGTGCGGCCTGGCCCACGGGCAGCAGCGCTTCTACGGTGCTCGGATGTGCAGGCCAGGGTAATGCCAACAGGGTACCAGAACGCGGGGCAGAAAGGGCCATCGCCCCCAGAACTAAAAGTATTTGGCAGGTCGCGCAATGGACGCCCCAGGACGTTTACGGGACAGGCACAGCGGTTTCGGGCACTGGATAATCGGCCGGCAATCTCCCCGCCGAGGCCGTCATCGAACTCGGTAGCCCACACAACAACAAGCCTGCGCGTCCAGGTAATCCTCAAAGGGCCTCAACATTCATGGCAAAGGAACACATCACCGAAACACTCGACCTTGGCGTGACGGACCCCTCGAAAACCGCAGAAGCCCGCCAGGACAGGCATTTCGAGGGCAAGCTCGACTGGATCGTCTTTGGTTTTACCAGCCTCCTGGCTGTCGCGTTCGTCCTCTGGGGCTTCCTCAACCAGGCCAGCCTCGCCAGCAGCGCATCCAGCGCGCAGTCCTGGGTCATTCTCAACTTCGGCTGGTTCTTCGTGCTCACCTCCACACTTTTCGTGGTATTCGTGCTGTGGCTGGCTGCCAGCCGTTATGGCCGGGTGCCACTGGGTCGTGATGGCGAACAGCCAGAATTCCGCACGGTGTCCTGGGTGGCAATGATGTTCAGTGCCGGCATGGGCATCGGCCTGATGTTCTTTGGCGTTGCCGAGCCGCTGTCGCACTATGTGACGCCGCCCCCCGGCTCGGCCACCGGGCAGACCAGCGAGGCGATGCAGGTGGCCATGGCCACCACCCTGTTCCACTGGACGCTGCACCCCTGGGCCATGTACGCCATCGTGGGCCTGGTGATTGCCTACGGTACCTACCGCCGCGGCCGCTCGCAGCTGATTTCCGCGGCCTTCCGGCCGTTGATCGGCAAGCACGCCAACGGCCCCCTCGGCCGCCTGATCGACATGATGGCGATCTTCGCCACGCTTTTCGGCTCGGCGGCCTCGCTGGGCCTGGGTGCGCTGCAGATTGCCGGCGGGCTGGAATACAACGGCTGGGTCGAAAGCCCCGGCAAGCTGTTCTACATCGCCATCATCACCCTGCTGACCATTGCCTTCGTCACCTCGGCGGTGTCCGGTGTCGGCAAGGGCATCCAGTGGCTGTCCAACACCAACATGGTGCTGGCACTGGTGCTGGCAGCGTTCGTGTTCATGGTCGGCCCTACCCTGCTCATGCTCAACCTGCTGCCGACCTCGATCGGTATCTACATCAAGATGCTGCCCGAAATGATGGCCCGCACCAACGCCAGTGGCGGCGATCAGATGAACAGCTGGCTGGCCGGCTGGACCGTGTTCTACTGGGCCTGGTGGATTTCCTGGACACCGTTCGTAGGCATGTTTATCGCCCGCATCAGCCGCGGTCGTACCATCCGCCAGTTCGTCACCGGCGTGCTGCTGGTGCCCAGCCTGGTCAGCCTGGTGTGGTTCACCATTTTTGGCGGTGCTTCCATCGATGCCCTGCGCGAAGGCGCCTTCCAGCTGGCCAACGGTGCAGTCAACAGCAACCACGCGCTGTACCAGCTGCTCGACAGCTACCCGCTGGCATCGGCCTCCTCGGTACTGGTGATGATCCTGGTGGGCATCTTCTTTGTCTCCGGTGCCGATGCGGCGTCACTGGTGATGGGCACGCTGTCGGAACACGGCACCACCGCACCCTCGCGGCGCACGGTGATTTTCTGGGGCGCGCTCACCGGAACGGTGGCAGCGATCATGCTGGCGATCGGCGACCCGAGCGACCCTGGCGAGGCGCTGACCGGGCTGCAGAACCTGACCATCGTCGTGGCCTTGCCCTTTGTCGTGGTGATGGTGCTGCTGTGCCTGGCGCTGTACCGCGACCTGCGCAAAGACCCGATGATGCTGCGCCACCTGCGCGGCAACGAGCTGATCGAAAAGGCGGTGTTGTACGGGGCTGTGAAACATGGTGAGGAGTTCTACATCGTGGTACAGGAGAAGAAGGCTTCGGTGAAAGTGGCAGCAGCAGCGAGCGAGGTGTCCGAAACCTGACACGCTAGCCTCGCGCTTCACCGCTTGATTCGGGGGCCGCCACTTGGATCCAGAAAAAACGGCCCCCTCGATCAACGATAGATCGCCCAACCAAGCCGATAACCAAAGGGCAGCAAACAGATGAGGGATCACCCCTTCAATGCTGCTGCAATCTTGGCCACATCGATCTTGCCCATCTGCATCATGGCCTCGAACGCCCGCTTTGCCGCAGCGCGGTCAGGGTGGCCGATGGCCTCTATCAGAATACGGGGGGTGATCTGCCAGGAAATCCCCCATTTGTCCTTGCACCAGCCACAAACGCTGGCCTCGCCACCGTTTGCGATAATCGCCTCCCACAAACGGTCGGTTTCGGCTTGGTCTTCGGTACTGACCTGGAATGAAAACGCCTCAGAATGCTTGAACGTAGCGCCGCCATTAAGCCCCACACAGGGTATGCCCATGACGGTGAATTCGACGGTAATGACATCGCCCTCCTTGCCCGAGGGGTAGTCTGCCGGGGCCTTGTGCAGTGCGATCAACTTGCTGTCCGGGAAAATGCTGGCATAGAAGTTGGCAGCCTGCTCGGCATCATTGTCGTACCAGAGGCAGAGGGTGTTCTTGGCAGTCATGGCCTTGCTCCATGAAGGGTATCAACCCTTGAGTCTAGCCGCACCCTTGAGCGCAAAAAAAAGCGCCCCGCACGGAGCGCCAAAACATCCACCCAAACCAAAGGAGCAGCAAGGCTACCCAGGTGAATTCACAGGACCGACAACGGGTACTCCACGATCAGCCGCACCTCGTCCAGGTCCGACTCGAACGCCGTGGCCCGGGTGGTAGCCTGGCGTACGCGCAACGACAGGTCCTTGGCTGCGCCGGTCTGCACCACGTACTTGACCTCGATGTCACGCTCCCAGCGCTTCTGGTCGGTCAGCGGGTTGCCGTCGGCATCGCGGCGCATGTAGAAGGCGTTGGCATTGGAATAGTCGGCGTCGGTGCCTTTGCCATAACGCGTCATGAACGACAGCCCGGGGATACCATAGGCGGCCATGTTCAGGTCATAGCGCAGCATCCACGAACGTTCCTTGGGCGAGTTGAAATCGCTGTACTGGATGGAGTTGTCGAGGAAGATCGAGTCGGATTGGCGCAGGTAGTCGAAATCATCGTCGCCATTGTTGCGCTGGTGAGTCAGCGCCAGGGTGTGGGCGCCGAAGCGCACCCCCAGTTTGGCGCTCCAGATGTTGTTGTCGAAGGCGCCCAGGCGCTGCTGCCCTTCATCAACGGCTTTGTAATAGTTGAAGCCGCCAATCAACGCCAGCTCATCACTCAGGGGCCAGCTCAGGCTGGTGCCGGCGTAATACTGATTCCACACATCCTTGAGCCGGCTGCTGAACAGGCTGACACTGACATAATCGTTCAGCGTGTAGTCACCGCCGCCGTAGGCGATCCATGGCGAATCGACCGGGCCGCCGTAGAAGGTCACGAAGTTCTCCCGCAGGTCACTGGACACCGGCTGGCTCATGGCATGCAGGCGCCCGGCCTGCAGGACAAGGTCCTTGATGCTGGTATTCTCCAGGGTCACGCCCCGGAAGCTTTCCGGCAGCAGCCGTGAGTCGCCAGCGGCCACCACTGGGTTAGCAGGGAACACATCGCCTACCTTCAGCACCGTGTCGTACAGGCGCACCTTGGCGGCACCACCGAATTTGGTGTACTCGTCACGGGCCTGACCGTCGTGGTCTACCGGCAAAACATCGAACGAACTGCGCCCGCCATTGCGGCCGCCCCCGGTGTCCAGTTTGAGGCCGAGCATGGCGAACGCATCCAGGCCAACGCCTACGGTGCCCTGGGTGAAACCTGACTCGAAACGGGCAATGACAGCATGCGCCCAAGCTTCGGAATAGCCGTTATCAGGTTGTTTGCCGGGGTTGCGCGTGGGGGCTGCGGCATCGCGGTTGTCGCGGTTGAAGTAGAAGTTGCGGTTGAGCACGCTGAGCGTGCTGCCCTCGGCAAAACCCTGCGCGGGTTCGTCCGACGCCATCGCCAGGTTGCCGACGCCGGAGAGCGCCATGCACGCAGCCAGTTTCAGGGGTGATCTGCAGGTCATCCGATGCTCCTTGTATGTCGTCTTTATAGTGGTGTCGGCTGGCCGAGATTGACGGCCGGCAGATAACGGCAAGGTGATCGGCGCATTACAATTGCGTCATCGGCGGCGAAGCGCTGGGAGGGCGAGTTCTGCAACATTCTGCAGATATTTCCGACATCAGGTAGTGAACCTGCTGACAAAAAAAGGGTCATTGGCTGACGGTCAACTCACCGACCGGTTCATCGGCCCAGTCACCGGGCCTACTTTTGTCCTGTTTCAGCGAAGACCCAACATGCCCGAATCCCGCCCAACCGCTTTCGTCCTCCCTGCCCTGCGCGGCGGCCTGATTGCCACCCTGGTGGCCCTTGCCGCGCCGGTGCACGCCGAAGAGCCCGCCAGCGACGCACGCTGGGTCAGCGACAGCCTGAGCACCTATGTGCGCAGCGGCCCCACCGACGGCCACCGCATTGTCGGAACCCTGAAGTCCGGGCAACCGCTGACCCTGCTCGGCACTCAGGGCAATTACAGCCAGGTGCGTGGGCAGAATGGCGATGTGGTATGGATACTCAGCAACGACTTGCAGGCGGTGCCGGGCCAGAACGAGCGCCTGCCGCAGCTCGATGCCCAGGTGGCAGACCTGACAGGGCAGTTGAAAACCATCGATGACAGCTGGAAGAGCCGCGTACAGGGCATGCAGGAAACCCTCGACTCACGGAAAAAGCTGATCGACGAACTGGAGGCGCGCAACAAAGCGCTGAACGAGCAGCTCGACGAGAGCCAGTCGACCCTGCGCGATACCCAGGCGCGCCTGGGTGACGAGAACAAGCAGGTGATGATGCGCTACATGGTGTATGGCGGCAGCATTGCCGGCGCGGGCTTGCTGGCGGGGCTGATCTTGCCGGCACTGACCCGGGGGCGCAGGAAGAACGACCGCTGGTTCTGACGCACCGGCCTTTTCGCGGTCCTATCCGCGAAAAGGCCGATAAGGGCTTACTTGCTACGTGCCTTGTTATAGATGGTCTTGGCTTGGTCCGCCGACGCCTGACACTGAGCCATGTCCCCCTTGCTCTGGGCCTCCTTTGCGTTTTGCAGGTGGACTTTGAAATCATGGGCCATGCCGCCATGCATCGCCTGGCCACTCGCTTTGTGGAAGTCCTCGAGTTCCTTGATCTTGGCTGCACAGTTGCTTGCCGGGTCAGCATGGGCGGCAACACTCAATACTGAAGCAATCACCAGTAAAGGTATGCATTTCATAGGCTTCATGGAACGTTCTCCTGGAAAACCGTGGGGTTCGTCGAGGTGTATTCGGCTCGACGCAGCAAAAAGCATAGTTGGCCATCACCTGCAGCGCAGCGCTTCAGCCCAGCGGTAAACCTACTGCCGCAACCGCTCTAATGCTTGCAACACATACCCCGTGGCCCGTTCCACCTGCCCCTCCCGACAGGCAATACCCAATTGCCGCCACAACCCTGGTCGCAGGGGCCGGCGCGCAATCCGCCGGTCCAACTCGCCTGCCTCGCCTTCCTGCGGCAACAACGTCGCCCCATACCCGGCGCCGACCAGGCTTTTGATCGCATCGTTGTAATTCAGCTCGATCCGCGGCTCGGGGTAAAACCCCGCTGCCGCGAACCATTCCCCGGTAACCCGTGACAGCTGGGTACTGCTGTCGTTGAGAATCAACGACCGCTGCGCCAGCCAGGCCGGCGTGACCTTCGCCGGCGGCTGCCAGTCGGCCGGTACGTAGGCCAGGATCGGGTCGCGCCGCCAGGGGGTAACAGTCAGCCCCTTGCCGGCCACCTGCGGCAAGGCCACCAGGCCGATATCCAGCGTCCCCTCACGCAATCGACCCAGCGACGCCTGGGATGTCAGCACTTGTACCTGCACGTCGATCCCCGGGTGGTCCACACGCAGGTGCTCCAGCGCCTGTGGCAGTAGGTGGGCGATAGCACCGGTAGACGCGCCAAGGCGTACCCGGCCAGTCAGCCCCTCAACCTGACGGCGCACTTCGTCCAGCGCCAGGTCGGCGTCGGCCAGCAGGCGCCGGGCACGGGCCAGCAGCGTTTCACCAATGGCCGTGGGGCGCACCTGGCCGCGGGCGCGACCAAGCAACGGGGCGCCGATACGTGCTTCCAGTTCGGCCACATGCAGGCTGATGGTGGGCGCTGCCAGGTTGAGCTGGCGGGCGGCCTCGGCAAAAGAACCCAGGTCGGCGATGGCCACCAGGGTGCGGAGGCGGTCGAGGCTGATTTCGCGCATGGTCAGTACCGGCCTGAGTGACGTGTTCAGAAAAACTGAATGTAACCGTCATCATATTCAAATTTTCATTATCAAAGCCATAGGCGAGCATAGGCCATCCTTACCCAACCGGACCCGAACATGCACACTCCTGTTGTCTTCATCGACGGCGACCAAGGCACAACCGGCCTGCAGATCCATGCTCGCCTGCAAGGCCGCAGCGACCTGCACCTGCTCACCCTGCCCGAGGCTGAGCGCAAAGACCTGCGGCGCCGCCGCGAGGCAATCAACAGCGCCGACATCGCCCTGCTGTGCCTGCCCGACGATGCCGCCCGCGAGGCCGTGGCGACGATCCACAACCCCAAGGTGCGGGTGATCGACGCCAGCTCCGCGCACCGCACCACCCCCGGCTGGGTCTATGGCCTGCCGGAACTCGACGAGCAGCAAGCCGAGCGCATCGCCCGAAGCACGCGTGTCAGCAACCCGGGCTGCTACCCCACTGGCGCCATCACCCTGCTCCGCCCCCTGGTCAAGGCCGGGTTGCTGCCAGCCGACTACCCACTGGGCATACATGCCATTTCTGGCTACTCCGGCGGTGGCCGCGCGGCGGTCGAGCGCCACGAAACCAGTACCGGCAATGCCCCGGCCCTGCAACTGTATGGGCTGGAGCTGGCACACAAGCACGTACCCGAAATCCAGCAACACGCCGGGCTGTCGGCGCGGCCGATGTTCATGCCCGGCTACGGTGCCTACCGCCAGGGCATCGTGCTGAGTATCCCGCTGCAATTGCGCCTGCTGCCCGGCCAGGTCAGCGCCGAACAGCTGCAGGCCTGCCTGGAACAGCATTACCAGGGTGCCCGCCACGTCCAGGTTATGCCGCTGCATCAGCAAGGCACAGCCGCCAACCTTGACCCCGAAGCATTGAACGACAGCAACGACCTGCGCCTGGCGCTGTATGCCAACCCCGAGCATGGCCAGGTGCTGCTTACCGCGGTGTTCGACAACCTGGGCAAAGGCGCCTCCGGTGCGGCCGTGCAAAACCTCGACCTGATGCTCGGTGCATTACAGCAACAAGGCTGACACGGCAAAACCGGTTAAACTGTACAGCCCGCGCCAACCTGGCCCGGGCTGTATTCCCACCCGCCGGAGCCGACCCCCAAGATGTTCATCCTGAGCCGCCTCGACAGCGTGCCGCCCGAATCCTTCCAGAACCAGATCCGCGAGCTGGTGATCCACCATGTCGGCGAACTGAGCAGTGTCGCCATCACCGCCGACAACCCGCTGTACCCGCTGTACCAGTACGGCGTAGGCATGGAGGTGCACCAATACCTGCAAGCGCTGGATGGCACCCGCGGCCTTGCCGTGGCGCTGACCCTTGCCCTGGATGCCGAGGCGCCGGACCAGCTGCTGGGCTTTGCCCTGTCGTTGCCGGCCGAGGACGATGAACAGGCGTGTTCATTGGCATTTCTTGCCGTGCGCCCCAGCCATCGCCGCCAGGGCATCGCCCGTGCCCTGCTGAGCGACCTGCAGGCACGTCATGCCTGTGTGGAACTGAATGCCTTTGCCAGCCAGGTGCCGTGGTTCGAGACGATGGGCATGCAAGTGGTGGCCGCCAATGGGCCGCAGGTGCTGATGAGCAGTACCGGCCAGGCCAGTGGTGCGCTGATCGGGCGCCTGGACATTGCGCCGATTTATCAGGCAGCTGAAGTGTTGCAGATTCATACCTACCTGCTTAATCAGCAGGGAGAGGATGCAATGATCGAAGCGGAGCAGATGCGCGATGAGCGGCTGGATGAACTGGCCGCCCAGGCGCTGGAGTGCGTACACCAGCGCAAGACCGTGCATTGACCCAAGGGCCGATTGGCGGGTAAACCTGCCGTTTTGGAAAAACCGCTGATTTACTGAATCAGCAGTGTCTCTGTGGGAGCGGGCTTGCCCCGCGAACACCGGCAAAGCCGGTGCCATGCACCGTGCGGTCCCCTTCGCGGGACAAGCCCGCTCCCACAATCACCGGTGTTCTCTGCCGGACAGCGCAGCCCAAGGGGCTGAGCAATCCCCCACAATGACACCCGTCAGCCATGCACCCAGCGCCGATGCAACCCACGCGCCAAGGCATCCAGCACGAACCCCAGCACGCCAATCAGCAGCACCATCGCCATCAGTTCGGAGTACGCCAGCCGGTCGCGGGTATCGAGAATGAAGTAGCCAAGCCCCGCACTCACGCCCAGCATTTCGCACGGCACCAGCACAATCCAAAGAATGCCGATGGCCAGGCGCACGCCGGTCAGCACGTGGCCGATCACCCCCGGCACGATCACCTTGCACAAGGTTTCCCAGCGCGTGGCGCTCAGGCTGCGGCTCAGTTGCAGCCAGCGTGGGTCCAGTTGCCGCACCCCTGCCGCCGTGTTCAGCAAGATCGGCCACAAGGCGGCAAACGCCAGCAGGAAGTAGATCGGCTGGTCACCCACGCCCATCAGCATCACCACCACCGGCATCCACGACAAGGGCGAGATCATGCGCAGAAACTGAAACGCCGGCGTGGTCGCCGCTTCCAGGTGCCGATAGCTGCCCACCAGCAAGCCCAACGGCACGCCAATCAGTAGCGCCAGCAGCAGCCCGACCAGAATACGTTTGAGGCTGACCCAGATGTGCCCGTAAACCTCACCCTGCCCCAACAGCTCGACCAGGCTGGCCAACGTTGCCGCCGGCGAAAAGCGCGCCGACAGCCCTTCGGCCTGGCCAAACACGGCAACACCGGCCCACCACAGCAGCATCAAAGCCAGCAACCCAGCCAGCCCAAGACTGGCGTGTACGACATGCGTGCGCATCAGACGGCGAACTCCTCGCTACGCTCGAAGTTGTCGGCAATACCGAACACCGACGGGCCACCAACCGCAGCGATGGCATTACGCACGAAACGATCGTCGACCAGGTCGCGGGCGGTCTGCACCGGGTCCAGCCCGGCAAGGAACGCGTTGTCGCCCTCGATCAGGGTGGTTTTCAGGCGCTTGACCAGCTCTTCGGTGTAACTGGGGAACGGGTATGGCTGGAAGTCGATGCGCTTTTCGTCCCACTGCTGGTGGCGAATGGCGCCACTGGCAACGTAGCCGGCACGGTCCTCGGCGGCCGGCGCCAGCACTTTGGCCAGCACCGCGGGCTCGTGCGGGGTGTACTTGTTGGGGCCGGCCTTGGACAGCAACGCAGCGGCTTCGGCGCGGTGGTCGCGGGTCCAGTGCTGGGCCTTGACGATGGCATTGACCACCTTCTGCGACCACTCCGGGCGGTTGTTCAGGTCATGCTCATGCATGAACACCACGCAGCAGGCGTGGTTGCGCCATACATCGCCGGTAAAGCGCTGCACACGGCCAACCTTGAGGTTCTCGGCCAGGGCGTTGAACGGCTCGGCGACGATGTAGCCGGCAATGCGCTTGCTGGCCAGTGCTGGCGGCATGTCGGATGGCGGCAGCACCAGCAGGTTGACCTCGGTGGCGGCCAGCTGCGCATTGGCCGGCTTCGACACCGGCGTCAGGCCGTTGTCGTTGAGCATCTGTTGCAGCACCACATTGTGGATCGAGTACCAGAACGGGATGGCCACGGTCTTGCCACCGAGCTGTTTCATGTCGCTTATGTCGGGCGCCACGGTCAGGCCTGAGCCGCCCACATGGTTCCAGGCCACTACCTTGGCTGGCACCTTGCTGCCGTAGCGCGCCCATACAGTCATCGGCGACAGCAGGTGGATGACGTTGACCTGACCAGAGATGAACGCCTCGATCACCTGTGCCCAGCTGCGCAGCAGCACCGGGCGCTCGGCCTTGATGCCTTCGGCCTCGAACAGGCCGTTGTTATGGGCCACCAGCAACGGCGTGGCGTCGGTGATCGGCAGGTAACCGATGCGCACCGGCGCATCCGGCTCGGCAGCCGCGCGCGCCTGCAAGCTCGACAGCAACGGCAGCGCACCGGCGGCGGTGAGCATGGCCCCAAGCTTTAGAAAATCACGACGCGAAGAAGTGGAACAGCAGTCATCCATGCACATGGACAGCCTCCGAGGGCAACGGGGTTGGGGTAGGTTCGCCTGTGCGGCTTGCCCGCCGAAGGGTTTTGAGGATTTCGATGCGCAACGCGCCCAGTTCTTCGACCCGTTGGGCGCGCGGTTGCGGCAGGTCGATGTGCCACTGGCCGAGGATGTGCGCTGGGTGGTTGCCCAGTAGCAGGACCCGGTCGGACAGCAGCAGGGCTTCGTCTATATCGTGGGTGATCAGTACCGCCGCAGTGTTGTGGGTGGCGATCAGTTGCAGCAGCAGTTGCTGCATGTCGGCGCGGGTCACTTCATCCAGGGCGCCGAACGGCTCGTCCAGCAGCAGCACCTCGGGCTGGCGGGCCAGGCAGCGGGCCAGTGCGGTGCGCTGGGCCATGCCACCGGACAACTGCGCCGGGTACTGGCCACGGGCGTGGGCCAGGCCCACGGCGGCAATCGCATGGTCGATGCGCGCGCGCCGCTCGTCAGCGGCCAGCTTGGGCTGGCGGGCAAAGTCCAGGCCGAAGGCGACGTTCTTTTCCAGGTTCAGCCAGGGCAGCAGGCTCGGGTCCTGAAAGGCCACCGCCAGGCGCGGGTGCGGCCCTTGCAGGGGCTGGCCGTGCAGGCTCACGCTGCCGCCCCCGGGTTGTTGCAGGCCGGCCAGCACCCGCAGCAGGCTGGATTTACCGACACCACTGGGGCCAAGAATGCTCACCACTTCGCCCGGCGCCAACTGCAAGTCGAACTGCGCCAGCACCTGCTGCCAGCCACCCTCCCGCGGGTAGCCCAGGCTGATGCCGCGGGCTTCGAGCAACACTTCACTCATGCCGCGCCCGCCTGGCGTTGCAGTTCGGCGCGCAATTGCACCAGGCTCGGCGTCACGATCGGCACGAATGCCGACTCGCGCCAGCGGCGGGCGAAGCCTTCTCCATACTCGCTGAGGTAGGCCTTGCCGCCGCTGGCCTGCAACTCTAGCTGGACTGCATCGGCGGCACATTCAGCCAAGGTGATGCGCAGCTTGAACAAGGCCGCCGGCTGTTGCTGGAAGCGGCCTTCGAGCAGGCCCTGCTTGAGCTCGCTGACGGTGTTTTCCAGGCGCTCGCTGAGCACCTGCCGGGCTTCGTCGAGGAACGAGGCGCGACCGTGCAGGTGCGCCTGAACCTCTTCCAGCGCCCGTCGCGCCAGGCCGATGGCCATGCCGCACTGCAGCGCCAGGAATGCCGGGCGTACCCGTGGCAGGAACTCGCGCGCATTCTCGTGCAGCAGCCAGTCACGCGCCAACGGCACCTGGTGGAAGGCCAGTGCCGCCGTGTTGCTCGACTGCAGGCCCATCAGTTGCAAGTCGTCGGAGCGTTCCAGGCCCTGGGCGTCAGAAGGAATGGCCAGTACGAACGGCGCGCCGCCGGCTTCATCTTCGATGGCCGCCGCCACCACGAAGCCGCTTTTGCGCAGGTTGGTCACCCAGTGCAGGCGCCCTTCCAAGTGCCAGCCATCGGCTGCCGGCCGGCCACGCACCTGCAACGCTTCAATGCCGGAAAGGAACTTCATGGCGTTGGACAGCCCGGTGGCGCCGGCCAGCTCGCCTGTCAGCAAGCGCGGCAGCAGGCGCTCGCGCAGGGGCTGGTTGGGGCTGTGCAACAGGTATTCGATAAAGGCACGCTGGCCCCAGCAGACGAAGGCTGCGGCCAACGAGCGGCTGGCGATAGCGGCAATCGCCTCGACCGCGTTGGTCACCTGCCCGCCCGTGCCGCCCAGCGCCGGGTCGACACCCACGCGCAGCAGCTGAGATTCGGCGATCTGCGCCAGCACCTGCTGCGGTTCGCACAGGCCCCGGTCGATGGCCTCGGCATTGGCATCCAGCCAGTGTCGAAATGCACAATCTTGCATGGTCTTGCTCCTTTTTGAACGCCAGGGCCGCTTTGCGGCCCATTCGCGGCACAAGGCCGCTCCTACAACGACCGCGTCAGGTCCGCGCTCACACGTGGGCTATGCAGAAGGCTGCCAGCGGTACTTGCCAAGCTCTTCGTTGAGCGGCGTCTGGGCGAAAACATTAGCAAAGTTGCAGAGGGTTGCGAGACTTACCCCCAAAATCACTTCCAGCGCGTTGCCTTCGCTGAAGCCAGCTTCACGGAAGGCCTGATAGGTGGCTTCGCCGACGTTGCCGCGAGTGTCGATCACTTCACGGGCGAAGGCGGCCAGGGTTTCGTAACGGGCATCGGGCAGTTCGCCGCGGGCACGCAGGGCATCGACTACTTCCTGCGGCAGCTTGGCCTTGTTCAGCGCCACGGCGGTGTGGCCGGCCACACAGAAGTCGCAGCCATGCCGGGTGGCGGCAATCAGCTGCACCACTTCACGCTCGGCCAGGCTCAGCTCGGACTTGCCATTGAGTGCCGAAACGGTCACGTAGGTTTCCAGCGCCGCCGGGGCGTTGGCCAGCACGCCCAGCAGGTTGGGGATGAAGCCCGAATTCTTCTGGGCATTCTCGAGAAACGGCCGGGCCGCTTCCGGAGCACTCTGCAGCGTGTGTAAAGTAATACGCGAGGACATGGAGTGGTCTCCTTTGATGGGTGTCACTACAGTCTGTTGGTTATAAGAATTACCCTCCATATTCATCAGTCGCCTTTCCTTGTTCCTGAGTCTTTGTATTAGATGATTTCGTCCAGCCACCTTGTCGATTGGTTATTAGAGGGCCTGGAGCTCGATGCCAGCCTGTTTCATGTCGGCCGCTACTGCGGTGGCTGGCACGCCAGCACCCAGGGCATGGGCCGCGCCAGCTTCCACTTGGTGGTGCAGGGCCATTGCTGGCTGCACATCGACGGCCAGCCGCAGCCGGTGCGCCTGGAAAAGGGAGATGCCGTGTTCCTGTTGCGCGACCTTGCCTATCGATTGTCCAGCGATCAGGACCCGGTCGACGCCTGTGCCCAACCGCGCCAGGCCATGCAGGCGCTGGATAGCGAAGCCAGCGACGGCGTCGGGCTGGTTTGTGGCTTCTTCCATTTCCAGTCCGGCCTGTCTTCACTGATTGTCGAAGGCTTGGCCGACTGGATCCTGCTGCGCGCCGAAGACCCCGCCGGCAGTGCGGCGCGGGCGCTGTTCGAGCTCATTCTGGAAGAATGCCGGCGGGCCGCTGGCCCGTCGCAGACGTTGCTGGAGCGCCTGACCCACCTGTTGTTCCTGTACGTGCTGCGCCAGCAGGTCATTGCCGGGCAGTCACTGGGCGGCCTGGTCGCCCTCGCCCGCCAGCCAGCGTTTGCCGGGCTGCTGGCACAGCTGATCGAAGCGCCGGGCCAGGCCTGGACGCTGGAGCGCATGGCAGCCTGCACCGGGCTTTCGCGTTCGGCTTTCTTCAAGCGTTTCAGTGAGCTGGCCGGGCAGTCACCTGGGCAGGTGCTCCTGGCATTGCGCATGCGCCTTGCCTGCCAGCTGTTGCAGGCGGGCAATACCGTCGAACAGGTGGGCGCGCAGGTGGGGTACCAATCGGTGGCGGCGTTTACCCGGGCCTTTGCCAAGGCGGTGGGCCAGCAGCCGGGGGCTTATCGGCGGCGACATGAGGGCCGCTAGGCTCTGCCTGAAAAGGGGGGTGCATTCACCGCCTAGAGCGAGCAGCGTTTGGAAGGCAGGCAGGTTGGGTTGTCGGGATAAGGACACCCTCCGCCATGCTGAGGCGTAACTGCTACGCCCTACCTTGCCCGCCATAGAGAAGAAATCAAAACAACACCCGTTGACATTCAAACGGCAGTAATTGGATTTGCGGGATTTAATACAGAACTCGGCAGTATGGGCGCATGCTTCTATTGGTTTGAGGTGTGTCTGGACAGCCGTGGCCGCAAGCTAGAGCGTTGCTGAGGCTTCACAAGCCAAAATACCCGAGGGACGACGAGTGGTTTACTGAGAGTTGAATTGCCCCTATGACCTGACATTTTTACCAGTTTCAATAGGATTAGTGTGCCTGCATAATCAAGCCTGAAGACCTCAGAAAAAATCCACGCTGGAAGATAGAACAACGTCCATCAACACGGGCGCTGGTCGCCCGGTCAAAAGCAGGACAAACGTACCAAGCGCAAAGCGGTATTAACGGAAGATCGTCATACATGAGCAATGGCTTACGCAGTATAAGTCTCGCCGATGGCCCGCCTGCATAATTCCGGCGCAGCCCCGTTATGGATACGGCCGTCAGCTACCAGGATAAATGCATAAACTGAGGATACCCCATGGAACTTTATCAGCAGTTTGACCCTTCCCATAGTGGGAATGAAAGCCTTAACTTGAGCGATTTCGCAAAAGATAGCCATGTGAGGCTATGGATAAAAGCTGAAAACACTATCAACCCTGTCTTGGAACAGGGCACCATCAAAGAGATAAATTGGAAGATAGGAAAAATAAAAATATTTAACGACACCAACAAAAAAACCAAATCAATAGACCTGAAAAAAACGCACAGCTTTAATGGAAAGTCATTTCATTTTGATGACTTCGTAAAAAACGATTTGGAAGAACTATTTATAGCCTCTGCACCATCCATCTTAAGTACGCACATCTCTCTACCCAATGAACCAATGGCAAAAATCTCAGTCCTAAATGTTGGCATATCGCCTGACAAAAATCTCATCGTGACTGGAAATAAAAAGTTTATCGACAAATTCAACACACTCTGCAAAACCCTCAACGACCTCAAAGTTATAGTTGACACGACATCAACGACGGACGACGCGTTGCACACGCTCATATGCGAGCATGCACAGCTTGACCCTGAAACAGAAATGATTTTACAAAGCGTCATCATGCATTCGGATGACTTACCGCTAGAAGGCAACGATGAGGCCGCAGAACCGAATGAGGGCACCGTCGAACAGGAAGAAGTCGACATCATCGAAGAGGAGGCTGAGGATACTGAGGAGGAAATAAGCGCCGGCGAGACACTTCCATATGGATGCAGCAAGCCATACGCGATTGACATTCATATTTATCACCCATTGAAAAACCGCGAAATAAACAGACGACACATAACCCTTAAAGGAAACGCCCCAGCAAATACACTTATTTGGCTATGCCATAACGGTTGGAAGAGAGAAGCGATATATTTCTCTGCTTTAACCACCTCGGACAGCGAGGGTAAGTGGAAAGCATCCTTAACTGTGGAAAATGGTGATCACAAAATCGCCGCGAAATACAACAAGGGCAAATCCAATGTCTGCACATGGGGCCACGACTTCAAAGTCGTTAGCTTGTGGCTCAAATATTACCCAAAACAAGATAGCGAAGCAGGTTTCCGTATTGCCGAATATCGATACAGCGCTTTCGAGCCGCCTAAAAACGATGAAGGTGTTTGGGTTGAGGTCAGAGGACATATCCCATTGCACCTGAGAAACAATCTTTACTATCACCCATTAGCGGACACCCTGACAACTTCACGTCTAAATGGCACTTTGACAGTCAGCCGATACAAGCGACAAGCAAAGCCTGAGATACCCCTTCACGCTGTCTATACAGAAGCTGATTTTCAAAAAATCAACGACAAAATAAACACCGTTTGTCAAATGAATTTTATTGGCACCTTGTACAGTTCATTCAATTGGGCGAAAGCCGCTTATGTAGCCGCCGAAGCTTTAAAAAACCCTGTGGGAGTATTTGCAACGGTCATTACCCTGCCTTTCACCTCCAACAGGGAAAGTGTTACCATCGCCTATAACATCGGTTCCTCCATCGGCTTTATCTTACAAACCCTGCTTATGCGAGTTCCTGTTGTGGGCCCGGTAGTTGCAGGATTAACCATGGCTGGCGCTGTGATTCAGGAAGTTATCAAAGTAACTGATTCAGGCACCATCACACACGACAACCTTATTGACATTAGCAGTCTCATGAAGGGCTTTGGAGATCTGGCCAACCTTGCAACACCTAAATATGGAAATCTAATTAATGAAAAAAAATTAATAGAAAATACAACCATCGACAGCAGGGGATCTCGCGACTTCATCATAACATCCAAACCATTAACTCCACTGTACGGTAATTTTTCACATGAAGCCAGAATTGTTGCAGACGATTTGGAGCTCAGAGGCATTACCTATCAAGGCGGTTATTATAGAAACTTGACCACCAACAAAGACTATATCTATGTCGATGGCAGATGGGTAAGGATTAATGGTTTCAGGAAAAATGGCTCACCCATCCCGGCAGATAAAAACGGCACATCCGTGACCAACTTGCCGACCGATATTGTAAAAGAGAGTAATGGAAACTGGACCGTACTTAAATTAAGGGGAGGCGTAGGCGAAAAGACCATTCCTCTTTATCAAAACATCCGTTCTGGGTACAACCCCGAGCCACAGTTATCCTACGACCCTAATTATGTGGGCCAAGGCGCCATCCGACTTAAACTCCCTATAACTTTTGAAGAGGCCGATAATAGTGCCTTGCCGATCGCTATCGGTGCTGATGCAAGACTCCCGTCAGATCCGAGGTGGATGGGAAATGACCGAGAGCCAGGTATTTTATTGTTTGAAACGCGACGTTTTATGGTTGATTCCCCAAGGAGCAATACGTTACACGATTTTATTAATGTCACACCCACGAGCACTGAACGAGCCAGTGACAACAACAAACTCATTTCAGCGTACTGGGTGCCTCAGAACAAGTATTATGACATTCCGATTCACCCCACAGGCACGGAGCCAACCACTCTATTCACAGATAATTTCAGCGGCTGCAGTTTTGTTGTGGACCAGATAAATGACACGCAGTATCGTGTTTATCACGTCTTCAGTAAAAAAGAAAACGAACAGTACAATTTACTGAAAGAACACGGGAAAGGGCAGGTCGCGTACATACCACATACAGAATACAGCTTCTTGCACCGGCCAACAGCTGATAGCTTGCATCCCTCGCAGGACGCATGTGGCTTTATATCCATGCGATATAAAAAATACCCAAACGAAGCCCAAGGCAATTGGGTTATTACTGTCAGAAGTCAAAGCTTGCCCGTGCAAATTACGGCATCAGGTTATCACGGACAATTTAACGGCGCTCCGCCACGGCTTAATATGCATACTCCGATAACCGTCAGACCCATTTAGCGATAATGAGACGTATGACCAGCAATGATGCATACAGCGTTTTTTTTGCGCCAGCAGCGCAAGAGCCTGTGTAACTTTCGCCACATTGGCGGCGGTGCCCTGGACGTGATAAGCCATCACCGGCCTCGACACCGGCGCCAATGTGGGAATCAAAATCAAAGCTGATCCACTGCAATATCCCCAGCCCCTTTACTCTCTCGCCGCTCGGCCATCCAGGCATCGACCTGCTGCCCGAACTCGGCCGGGGCCTTGCGCCCGAAGCGCATTGCCAATGCCAGAACAGTTTGCTGCGCCAACGCCTCTTCCATGCGCTTCTGCGCCCCCAGCATCACGGCATGAATCGCACAGGTGCCTTCCGTCGCCCAAGCGGGCGGCGAGCCCTCGAACAGCGTGCAGCGTTCGCGGATCTCGCGGCAATCGAAAATCTTCTTCGGCCCGTCGATGGCGTTGACGATATCCAGCACGTTGATTTCAGCCGCCGGCCGCGCCAGGCGGAAACCACCGCGCACGCCTTCGGTGGCGGCCACCAACCCGGCACGTGCCAGCTTGGTGAAGACCTTGGCCAGGTATTCCTGCGGTACGCCCTGCAACTCGGCCAGGTCGCGCACGCTGGAATCACGGCTCTCACCGCCCTCGCCTACCAGAAACAGCAGGCAATGGATGCCGTATTCGACGCCAGCACTGTAAAGGGACATATCAATCTCCGACCAGCTTTGTCGCAAATGATACGCGGGGAGTGCCAGCACGGCAAAACACTTCCCCCACTTGTCACGAAACATTGACACGATGTCAGGATGACTTGACACGAATGATGAGCCTGCATTCAACCGCACTCAAGCGGGTAATTTTTCGTCAATTATTATTTACGAAAAAGGTGTTCTTTAGGTTTAAACAGGAGCAGCCCTAGCTGAGTTACCATGCACTACAAGCGAATGGCTAACGACTGACCATCAGCAAAAACTGTTCCTTTTCAGTCTGTCACATCTCGGCCGAGCTTAAAACTCCGGCCCCAAAGAAGTGCAGAAGACATGCGTCACAGCAACCCAAGGACAGCCCAGAACTCTTATTATTATGCCAACGCATTGGTATGCGTGACGTATGAGAGCGGAATGCTCAGGCGGTGTCTAGATGGCCGGAGTGCCATGCTATAGACGCCATTGATCGTTTGATGACCTACGCCAAAATAACGGCTCCGCCGATATCGATCGCTCCTAGTTACGCTAGGAATGACTTATCGTGGCCCTAAGCTATCATCCAGGTATTGAGTATCCTCATCACCGATTATTAGGGGACGTGTATGCGCTTAGGTTTAGGCCCTGCAACTGTGCTATCGATTAGCTTGCTCACAGGTTGTGTTAACCCCTACCCCCTCCCCGTCAATGAACCAACAGAGAATGACTCCGTTCTCCAGCCTCAAACCGGCGTGGGGGGCGGTGGAAAGACTAGGCCTGCACGTACACAGCGAGAAGCAAACCCAGAACGACTAGGTGCACTCGCCGCGGCCTTAAAGAAACCAGAGACTCAACACGACTTGAAGCTCAACCTGATGATCTACCGCGATCATTATTTCAAGGTCCATAACGACCTTGTCACCGCGAATAACGCTGCCAAGGACACGGCCGTGGCTGGTGGGATCATCGGTGTTATCGGAGGTTTAACTAAATCAGCCTCGACCGTTTACACCGGGAGTGCCATTGCGGCCGGCTCTTCCATCTACGGCCAGCGCTATGATTTTACGATTCAGGCATTGAACTACCGTAAAGCCAGTATCGCCATGGACTGCATGCTGGGTGTTGTCGCTCCCCTCCCAGATGTAACCCCTCTCTCCAATCCGGGCATAACAACAGCGTCTGAAAATATCGAAGAAGTTCGCCGAAAGCTGTATCAGGCTCAGTCTACTGTGGTTCTGAAGGACCCAGACTTGAAACAATTAAAAGAAGCTCTGAGAGCTGAGATGGATGCCAATACAAAATTCGATATATATATAAAAAATGGAGCTGCTGCAAAAGCTGCAAGCGCGAACCTTGCGCAAGAAGAAGAAACCTTGGTTCTTGCTCGGCTCGATTCGTGCACCAAGCAGTTCTAATTCAACTAAGCAGTGCTTGTGATCACTTTTGAACGGATTTAATCACAAGCACTTAAATTCACCTTGGAAGGCATGCGAGCATTTTATCAATTGCCTCTTTTGTGTAGCCAGCTTTGTCCGCCGTCGACTTTATCGACTCAGCAGAAACTGCCTCTGTTATTATTCTACCATCCATTTGAAATTTGGCATCGCCAAGAACCACGAAATCCAACTCTTCTATTATACCTGTGTAGGCTCGAATATCGCTTGGTGACTTAGCCGTATAACCAGGTCTGCATTTGTCACTAGGACGGTCCGGTCTTGATTGAAACGGTGGCCGCAATCCTAGTTCGCCAGCCCCACAACGATCTTCTAAAGCGATAGGTCCTGACTTCTGCTCTGAAATTACTCCAGTACGCAACAGCTGGTGGAGCGCTATAGAACCCTCACCGAATGCAGGACCTTTGTCCCCGATTATGGCGTACGTGCTTCTGTAACCCGTACCACCTATCCAAACAACCTTTCCAAGCAGATCAGTCCTTGGCGTAACGGCGATCGGGAGTGTTTCAGAATCCAAATGCTGAACAACCCCCTCAATAGTATGCCTACTAGATGTTGTAGAAACATAAGATCTGACTTGCTTGCCGGTAACAGTATCTAGCATACCGCCCAATTTTGGTTTCCCCTTACCGTTCCCAATTACAAGTCGTCCGTCACCGCATGACACAAGTCCACGGCCTGGTTCCAACGGCTCGACCTCCATCGCGAAGACGCAGAACTCGGTGGTGCCAGTTTCGAAGCCTTTCGATTCAGCTTTTCTAAACTCTTTTGAGCACGGTATGTCGCACTCATGGCGCTTACCATTCCGCCAGGCAGATAGACCATTCGCAATATAGGTGAATCCGTGATCACCAACTGTGTACGAACCAGGACCACCATCTGGGTTTACAGATAACCGTGCTCTCACAGCTATTGATCCGTCTTGAAAGAAACGAGCCTTTAAATCGATTTTCTTCTTATCTAATTTTCCTACTATCGCCCCCGGCACTCCACAGTCGTCTGCAAAGATTGACATTGAAGCACCTAATAGTAACAACACACTAGCTATCTTCGAGTGGACTCTCATGTACATTCACCTAGGACGCTTGAACAATGATTAATTCGAGGGAACGCTATAGCTCTCAGTGCAGACGCATTCCGGCCCCGCGTCAAGGAGGATCAAATTTAATTCCATAATAAGGCATATCGCGAATTTGCCTCCGAGCTCATTGGACGGCGCACAGAGGCTAATCTAAGCTGATCCAACCAATCAGCCCGGTGGACCCAACATGAATAAAGCGCTGTTCCTGCTGATAATGCTCTCAATGGGTGTGTCAGCAGCTGATATCGAGGATGTGCTCAAGGGGCGTGGCGTGTGGTGGAAAAGCCCTGCAAATTACTCAGACGCGTTGATCCAAAAGCTCGAAGACATTGGTGTCCGCCGTGTCCACATCATGCTGACGAAGGACCCTGCAGAAGCAACTAAATGTCCGCCCCATATCCCTGCCTCCAAAGCCGAGAGACCAATACCTCTTGCCACGTTGGACCAAGTAGAGAAGCTGGTGAAAGCTCTTCGAGCTAAGCAGATGCATGTCATAGCGACTGTGTACTTGCCACCAACGAAGGTCGCCATTGATGACCTTCTCGATTCAAGCTCAGACCTAGTGCCCGCCTTGGTTACCGGTGGCATCGATGCAGTTGAGCTTGATCTTGAGGGCAAGTGGAGGCGTAACGCAGTTTGCGGCTACAAAACCCATGCCGAGGCATTTCAAGACCTGAAGGATAGGGTGAAGGCTCTGAAGCCAGGTGTATCAGTGGGCATTACAACCCATGGGGGCCACATTGGAGCTAAAGAGATTCCGCTGTCGGCGGCCGACTTTGTCTCTATGCAGGCCTACAGCAAGTGCCAAGAAGACTGCAAACCTTTCGATGACAGCAGGACAGGCCCGGGTAACAGGCAGCATTACATAGCAGGAATAATGAAGGGTATCAGAGGCCCCATTTTGCTCGGTCTTGCAGCCTACGGACAGCAATGGAGTAGATACACTTGGGACGAGGCGATGGGGAAAGCCCTATCTGCTACCGAGGAAATAATGGCCAATGATCCACGTGTGATAGGGTATTCCTACTGGTCATCAACATCTTTTGACGGATCCGGGACCGAGAACAAACCGTACCAGTTTCTGCTGAAACACCAACCGAAGTAGATCAGGCGCCGGCGCTCTCTACTACCGGACCTGACGGGCGCACGCGGTCGAGTGGTGGCCGAGCTGCCTCACGGCTTTCAAACGCCTACTAAAGGATATTCTGCGGCTGGAGGCATATATTCGCCGACACCATCCCCCGACTTCGCACGGACTCGAGAGCATTGACTTTTAGGCTGTACAGCGATGCGCAGTTTCACCGCTGAAGGCAGCATTGACCCGGAGCATGCAAGGAGCCGGTGCCGGCACATTGCCTTGCGCAGCAGCAAAATGATGAACAACTCCTTCTACCAGGATTTGACGGGTAAGCCAAGGCTGTTTATTAATACAGTATTTCCGAAGAATTGCATCGTGATCATCAACACCCTTCGCCAAATCTCACAATCTGAGCTCCCAGGGCTACTCTGTGTCCTATCGGGTAGAGCATCCGCCGGCTTCCCAAGCCAAGCAGCTGATCTTTACGAGCCACCAATTCTTGTGGAACCGCGTGAGCCGCACGTATGGCGGACCGAAGCTGAAGGCGACAGTATGTCCCCTGCCGGGATACTCACTGAGTGCCACAAGTAGCGAGAATAGGTTAGCGAGCTACTATTACTAACTGTGACCAGTTTGATCCGTACTCCCCCATCGAGAATGCTTAGCTAGGGTTGTTCCGTTCTTGGGTGTTATTTCAACTTGAAGTAATTGTGCTGACTTTGCCGACACTAGAGCCCGCCCCACTTGGGACAGGGCGTACACAGCAACATACTTGAGGGCACTCCCATGTCTCTATCACGACGCGACATCTTGGTAGCTACCTGCCTCGCTGCAGTCGTACCACGATTCGTATTGGCAGACGGGCCGAACTGGAGTGCCCTCGCGCAGGAAGACGATGAAGCACCACTCATTCCATCAAGTTTGGAAGCCTTCAAGGATCAGCCGTCCCTCAACCAAGGCGTGCTCACAGACTACACACCGATGGGCACCCAGGCGGCAACGAGCGCGGAAGAGAGACTTGCCCGTGAGGTGCTTAAGGCGGTGCCCATGAATTGTACTCCAATTGAGATCGCTCTGTACTTCCACGACGTGGGTCAAGGCAAGTACGGAGAGGACCGCAAACCCTACATCACTGCTTGGCCGGTACGATGGAACCCAGTGATCGTCGAGTTTTTCAAGGCCACAAGGCTTCAGCCCAGTGGAGACACGACAGCATGGTGCGCGGCGTTCATGAACTAATGCCTCATGATGGCCTCGACTGGCAAAACGCTTCCGCCAGATGCAAGCCCCCGGACCAAGAGTGCTGCTGCGCTTTCATTCAGAGACTGGGGAAAGGAGACAAAATCACCTAACCCGGGTGACATTGTTGTTTTCAAAAACATGAGGTCACAAGGTAAGGGGCACGTCGGTTTTTTTCTGGCTGATCAAGGTGACAAGGTGTTAGTGCTTGGCGGTAATCAGTTTGAGGGGACGCCAACCAGGCATACGATAAACCGGAAGTCGCTCCTCAAGGATGGTCCAGTGCTAAAGCTCCACTCCTATCGAACAGAGCCTCAATTGCATGTTTAGGGGGCTAATTTCCTTCGCTGCAGCGCTCACAGCAATGCCGGCGCTAGGCGAGCCATACTTTGAAGCTGGGCCTGCCGTTATACAGCTCCATGTCTACGGCACACTCAAGCGGCCTCTTCCCAACGAACAATCAGTGGACTTCCATGAGCGCGGTACCGGCTTCGTTGCTTCTCCGGATGGGTTGGTGCTCTCAGCCGGCCACAATATCCCAGATAAATCTCTGTTCGATGAAGATGGCTTCTTCATTGAAGGGTATTTTCCCGCTAAGGATCAGGATGCACTGAGCGCAGTCGATCCGCCGGTTGAGTTGGAGGTGATCACTGCCACTCAATCACCCTACGATGTGTCATTACTACGCATCAAGAACTCAGACACAGTGAGACCCTTTTTGCGTTTATGCGATAACTACAAACGAGCCGGAAATTTCGACTTCGTGGTATTGGGCTACCAGGGTGGAGACCGAATACTAACGAGTAATTACGGACCAGTTATGGCTGGCGCTGGGGCGACATCGAGTATTCTGGTGCAAATACCGTTAAACAAAGGAAATAGTGGTGGTCCAATCTTCAACGAGCTAGGAATGGTATTTGGTATTGCAATTGGTGAAAAAACTGTTGGCTCAGAGCGCATGCAATCAACCTCCATAGCTGTTCCAATGTCAAAAGTTATGCAGACGCTTGGTGATGCCTCAAAACCACTCGCGGGGGTTAGTTACGACCCTGACTGTGGTAAACAGTTGAAGCCACAGTTCACAGCCCTCATTGAATCACCGATCAAGGTGGGCCGGGAGCCACGCCCAGTAGCAGCTGAGGTGATAACCACTGAAACAATCGATTACTCGAAAGTTGTGAAGGAAATACCGCCACCGACAGGTTACAAGGTCGTGGCCTACAAATCGATTAAAGTCGATCAACCAGGGGTTAAAACAGAAATATTCGTTCCAAAGGATGGCTCTAAAATATTTGTGAAAGGGACTAGCAAAGAACCCAAATTGCCAACATCAGTAAACGCAAATATCGAAGTATTGCTGGAGCCGACATCACCAAAAAACGCAGCCCCCAGCTTTCGAGTACAAACCTTCCCTTACTCAAAAACCCTTGATACGCATAACATAGAGATTACATCAAAGGACTTCAAAGACACCATTCCTGCGCCGGAAGGGTTTGTCTTCAAGGAATTCCTGAAAATAGATTACGTAAGCCTCAACCACTCTCCTAGCAAAGGAGCCAATGTTCAAATAAGCCCAGATGGAAAAGCCCTGCTAGTAAGCTACAGCCTCCAAAGTGGGCCCATCTATGATCAATGGCGCGGCTGGATAGATGCTTTCATTACTGCAAAGCTGGAACCGAAACCATAACAGAGGTTCGAGGCGATCGATGTGCTGCCGGCAGGTCAGGTCTCCGGCTCCGTTACTTCGATAATGGGGTCGATGAACTCCTCCTGCATGGTGTAATAGAGAGTGCGATCGTCCTCCCCCGAGTTGGGGTAGCTGGAGAGCTGGGAATTTAGAGTTGGATGCGATAGTCCGAACAACTCTTAATTCCCGGGCCGAGTCTTTCTATAGCTTGGAACG
Organism: Pseudomonas sp. PvP089; assembly: GCF_017875165.1. Lineage (NCBI taxonomy): Bacteria > Pseudomonadati > Pseudomonadota > Gammaproteobacteria > Pseudomonadales > Pseudomonadaceae > Pseudomonas > Pseudomonas sp. PvP089. Next base: position 2,988,339 of record NZ_JAGGME010000001.1, on the reverse strand, counting down.
CCCTCCGACCAACACGAAAGGGGCCCAATCGCCTGGTAAGTCGGCAACCAGCGCCTGGCTGCGCCGAGCCTCGCAAAGCGCCATCCTCATGGCCTCCGCAGCGTTGCGGTCTGCTTGGCCTCCCCGCTCACACTCTTTGATCGTGGGATCTCCCATCATTAGCGCAACTATCCTTGGCGTAACGAAAGCGGCCACATCATCACGTACTGTCCACTGAGACAGTAATACAGACTCTGCGCCGGCTCGAAAGAACGCAGTGGCGAAGCCGGCCAAGGCATCACCTGCAGCATCACCACTCGAGCCAGTGTTACACGCTGAAAGAATGGCAAGCCTCGCTTTCAGCTGCAGCTGCATGATTTCGCTCAACGTAAGGAAGCTGTCTGAATGAGTCGGTCCTTTAAGTCTTGGCCTGGACAGCACGAGGGCAGACTTCTTGAGCCCAAAATCCCCTCGCATGAGCCCATGGGTGGCGAATACCAAAACCTCCGCTTGGTTCATGGACCGTTTGGTTCTGGATGCGGCGCGTAGCCCAGTTTCTGTGGCGCTCTCCCATAAGAGAACACGGGATGCTTTGTTTGACGCGACGCCTTTGAGCTTGGACATGGCCAGCAGCTCGCACCGGGTTCCTGGCAATGGCGCTAGCGCCCGCATCGGATCGCCAAAAGACTCGCCGCGGTCACGTCGGCTACGGGGAGTGAACTGCGTGCAATCGACTTTACGCCCTGTAGCGAGATTGTCACCCAAGGTCGGATCGCCCACTCCAAACAGGCGGATTTTGTCGAGGGCCTGCTCACTTACATCCGCCTCTAAGTAGCTGTTGACCGATGGATAGATCTGGATGGCCTTCTCTAAGCCCAACCACTTAGTTGATGCCGCCGCGACAGGTCCGCGCCCTGCCCTCGGCCGTTCAAAAGGTAGCGCGCCGAACGGTACCGAGGCTAACTCCCCTTGAGGCACAATGATCAACTCTTCCGCCTTCGAAGCCATGCCTCGAATTGTCGAATCGGCGAATATCTCGTCGAACACTCGATAAGCTATTGAAGCCTCAAAGTCCTCCTCTTGTAACGGGCAGTCCTCGACTGAATCAAGGTTGTACTCGGCGATGTATGCGTCTTTGAGACGGCGGTACGCAGCCCCCATTCGTGAGTTAGCAGGGAACGTGCAACACATCTTCACGTCCAGGGAGCAACGAAGGGTCTCGATGTCTGTACGTAACGTCTCGCGGTCAGTGCCGAGGGCGGCCCACACAGTTCCCTGCGTATCTTGCGCCCAAATGCGCCCGGCACCTGTACCTGCACCAGGGCTGATCATGAGAAAGAGCTGCCCAGGTTTCAGCTGAAACTCTGACAGTTGGGCGCTATTTGGCGTGTCCCGGTCGAACTGCTCCCAAAACGCCTTGTGCTCAGCCTTTGTGAAAACGGCAGGGTCACGCGGGTGCACTCTCCCTTCTGAGTGTCGGTGAACGGCAAGCGCCGCAATCGACGATTGATAGTCCTGTGCTACAACAAACGCTTCATCACGGACAGAGTCAGACATTTCACCTGACCTGAATAGCGAGCGCAGTCGTACCGCTTCAAGTGCCTGGTACGCCCTCATTCGCGGGCTGGATGTCGGCGACGTTGGCGATCGGATGTCGCCCTCACTGTATGCAGGACTGATTTGCCCAGCTGCGAACAGGGCAAACTGTGCCATCTGATCCAGCCGCTTGGGCTCGAAATTTGCCCGTTCCAAAAATTCAAAGTACGCGCTGAAAACAAGGGCTGGGCGATACGTGTACCCCAACCCTTCCAATACGCTGGCCTGCGCAATCGCGGTCTGCAGGATCGCGTGCGCCAGCTCCTTCTCGCCGGTCGCTTCTTTATATTGGGCCACCCGGACAAGGCAGTCCACGAATGGTCCAGCACGCGGGTACGAGTCTAGGTACTCTTCCTCCAAATACGCTGAGAACGCTTCAGAGTAATAACCTGCCTGCGCATTAGGTTCGCCCAGCGCATCAAGCTCAGTAATCACGTCTCCTACGGGCCCAGGTACTTTGATTGGTTGCGGGGCAACCGGGTCCCATAAGGTGCCACTGACACGGGGCCGATCCATGAAGAAGGTTTGTTCGTGTCCAGCCGCGGCGTACAACTTCAAAGACTCGAGATATCCCGCCGCAGCTGCACTGGTATCACCGGTCTGCTCGTCAGCATAAGCCCGCTCGCAGATGACCCGAGCCCGCGTAACTCTGGGCAGGGACGCCGGATCTTGTAGTGCCAACGTAAAGGCCTCTGTAGCTCCTTGATAGTCGCCTTGATCCAATAGGATAGTGCCCCGTGCAGCTACTACTGCCGGTCTGCTCCCCAATGGCGCCAGAAGGCGCAGTGCCTCGGCATGTCGATCTAGCAGAGTGAGCGCGGGAGCCAACAGGATTGCCGCGGGCACCGCATCCGGAGCGCGGCGATGACTCATCTGGTACTGGAGTGCGATCCGCGCCCCCTCGGCCGCAAGTTCCCATTCGCCCGTGTGTACTAGCTGGGCGACACTTCGCGCTTGGTCTGTAGATTTTGCCGCTATCGCGGATTCAGCCAGCAACACTACGAAGACAGTAAGCAACCCCGCTGTGAGCCGATAGTGCCACATGATTGAGCTCCCAGGTTAGGCCTTCAAGCCTTGCTCAAAAAGGAGCGCTTCAAGTTCCCGCCGCTTCAGCAGTCCTCGTGCCTGAGGATCGTCCTTCCAGAGTCGTTTCATGTCACGAAACTTGGTTGGAATGGCGCCAAAATCGCGGTCTCGCATAAGTGCGTAGATCTCGCGCATTTCGCGGCGACGATCCGACGTGCGAGAAAGACTGGCTCCACGGTTATAAATCAGTGAGACCAATGCACCGAAAGAGTCCAGATGGAGATGGCTGCAGTTCTTAAACGTATCCTCCGTCTGGCCAACCACATACCGAAGGTACGCATCGAACTGGGTATTTGATTCTGTCCAGCCAACCTTGTCGTCGCGGAGTTCTCTAGTCTTCTGTGATGCCGGTCTTCCTTTGGTTCCACAACACCTTGCGAGCCTGACGACTGTAGGCTCAGGCAGCAGCCGGGCCCAGTCCGATCGGAAGTTAGCTGCCGTGGTATACCCAAGATCGTATCCAATGCCGATGGTCACGCCCGACTCACCACCAGGCCAGATAGGGCTCTGGAGCTTGGAGCGGTAGTTGGCTTCGCTAGTCACCTCGCAAGCAACAATTAGGCTCCTGGCTGATGTCGAGATCTGCCGATCACTCGGGTGACCACGATACCCTCCCTGAGAGCGGGGCTGATCGCCCGGGTAGACCATGAATTTTTCGCGGTCTGCACCAGTGAAAGACAGGTCGTTTGAAGCAATGGCCTGGGCTAACTCTGTGTCAAAAGGGGTCGGCGCCGCTTGCGCTCGTCTTGTGGTCGCCCACGCCATAGCCCCTAGAAAAATCAGCATCTCACGCCGGCTCAAACCGAAGTGTTCGCGTTGATTCTCCATACATTTCTCCCGAGAGCACAAATTGGCGGGGCAACCCCGTTTTATGAACGGTTGAGAAGCAGCCGACTATGGCTTTACAAATAGAGAATAGGAGATCCACGACGGTGAGGAGAGAGTTTGCACCATCACGGTCATGATGTGCCGGCACCGCTCACGATGAGCACACCAGCCTCTACGCAGAATGAATTCTCTGAGCATGTGCACAAGAACGCGAAGATTCCAAGGGACCTAACCTTTGTAATGGTAAACAGCTTCGCCCACTTTAGGCCGCTACCGCTAGATGCTAAGTGCAGATCGCCCATACAGCATCCGTTGAGCCGGTGGGCGGTAGTGTGGGAAGTCAGAAGCATGGGCGATCATACAGAGGATTAGACAATGACATGACCGCAGATCTGTGCCTGTGCGTTTCCCCGGCCGTACACCTCCGGAGGATTAGGCATTACTTACGCGGGAACGGACATGCCCGCACCCCGGCCTGGTGCGCACAATGCGCCGCCTCAACACTCAGCACTTAGCGAGGCATCACATGTACACAGCTATCGGTTATGCCGGCCCAGTCGGCCACAGCTCCCCTCGCCCCATGACTTTCAACGGTCGCAGCTCACGAGCTGACGACGTGGCCATCGAAATCCTGTATTGCCGCGTTTGCCACACCGGCATCCACTAAGCGCGCAAGGAGCAGGCCATCTATGGATTTTCGAAAGTCCACCTGTTTGGGGTAGAGGTACACTTTTTCGACTTTGGCGTCGGGTCGCATCATGGCGTGCGGGCTCCAGAAGATCGAGAGCACAGCACTAGGGACCAGCGAAGCGCTTTGAATGTGGCTTTCATGGAGCGTGTACTTTGCTCCAGGCTGGACGTGTCCGTCAGGAGCAAAAACAGCAGGCACAAAAAAACCACCTAAAAGGTGGTTTTTGTGCTTTCGCATATCCCAAGGCGAAACCAGCTCCTATGCTGACTGCGGATTCCACGCCATTCGGACACTCAGCCCACGCTGATCCGGACACCTGTTCCACGCTCATTCGGACAGGCAGTCGGAGCGCAGCGACGCAGGGGTGGCATTGTTAGTCCGGGTTGGCTGGCGTCGTCAATTTCTGCGTCCGTTTGCGCATTGATTCACCCTTCAGATTGATCCGATAAGCGTTGTGCACCAGGCGGTCGAGGATGGCATCGGCCAGGGTCGGATCGCCGATCAGTTCGTGCCAGTTGTCCACCGGCATCTGGCTGGTGACGATGGTCGAGCGCTGGCCGTAACGGTCGTCCAGTAGCTCCAGCATGTCGCGCCGTTGCTCGCCGGTGAACGGGGCCAGGCCCCAGTCGTCGAGGATCAGCAGGTCGGTCTTGGCGTAGCTGCTCATCAGCTTGGCGAAGCGGCCGTCGCCATGGGCCAGACCCAGTTCTTCCAGCAAACGTGGCAGGCGCAGGTAGCGCACGCTGTAGCCCTCCCGGCAGGCCTGGTGGGCCAGGGCGCAGGCCAGCCAGGTTTTACCGACACCGGTGGGGCCGCCGATGATCAGGTTGAGGCCGTCGCGCAGCCACTGACCACTGCTCAGTTGCAGGATCAGCGCCTTATCCAGTCCGCGCGGGCTGCGGTAGTCGATGTCTTCGAGGCAGGCGTTGTGCTTGAGCCGGGCCTGGCGCAGGCGGCTGCTCAGGCGCTTGTCATCGCGTTCGGTCAGCTCGCGGTCGACCAGCAGGCCGAGGCGTTCTTCGAAGCTCAGGCTGTCGATGTCCGGGGTTTTCAGTTGTTCATTCAGCGCCTTGAGCATGCCGTGCAGGCGCAGGGTTTGCAGCTTGTCCAGGGTCGGATGGGGCAGCATGGTGGGATTCCTTGGGGTCAGTGGTAGTAGGCGGATCCGCGCAGGTTGGCGTGGTCGTCCGGTAGTAGCGGCAGGTTGGTTTGAGCTAGCGGCAGGTTTTCCAGCCCCTGGCGCAGGATCGATTCGAGGCTCTTGTAGCTGCACGTGCCGAGGCTGATGGCGCGACGGCAGGCCAACTCCAGACGCGCCTCACCGTGGGTTTTACCCAGGCGCAGGATGCCCAGGCAGGCCCGGTAGCCCTGCTGCGGATGGATGCGCCGTTCGAGGATGTGCCGGATCACGCCGGCGGTGTTCGGCCCGGTCTGCTCGGCCCAGCGGATCAGCCGTTGCGGCGTCCACTCGGCATGCTCGCGATGGCTCTTGGGCATGTGCTCGGCCTGCGTGCTGTGCCTGCCCTTGTGCATTGAGCGCAGGTGGCTGGCCACTCGCTGGTTGGCGTGGAAAAACTCGACGGTGCGCGCCGTCAGGCGCACCTCCAGCTGCTTCTTCACCAGTTGATACGGCACCGAGTAGTAATGCCCATCGACCTCGACGTGGTAGTCGATGTGCACCCGCGCCTTCTTCCACTCGGCGTAGACGTAGGGTTGCTCCGGCAGGGGGCGCAGCGCCGGACGATCCAGGCTGTCGAAGGCCGACTGCCGGGAGCCCGGCAGCTTCTTGAACGGGCGTTGGTTGAGCCGCTCCAGCAGCCCGGCGATGGCCGTGTTGAGTTCATCCAGGGAGAAGAACTGCCGATTCCTCAGTGCGGCGAGGATCCAACGCTCGACCACCTGCACGCCGACTTCGGCCTTGGCCTTGTCGCGCGGTTTGCGTGCCCGCGCCGGCACCACCGCCACGCCATAGTGCTCGGCCAGATCGCGGTAGCTCGGGTTGATGTCCGGCTCGTAGCGGTGACTCTTGCTCACCGCGCTGCGCAGGTTGTCCGGCACCACGATCTCCGGCACGCCGCCGAGGAAGGCGAAGCAGCGGGCATGGGAGCCTAGCCAGTCCGGCAGCTGCTGCGACCAGGTGGCTTCGGCGAAGGTGTAGCTGGACGCGCCGAGCACCGCGACGAACACCTGCGCCTGGCGGATCTCGCCGCTGTGGCGATCGATAACCGGCACCGTCTGGCCGGCATAGTCGACGAACAGCTTCTCGCCGACGCGGTGCTCCTGACGCATCACCACGTCCAACTTGCCCTGCCAGGCTCGGTAGTGCTCACAGAACCAGCTGTACTGAAAGCCCTGAGGCTGGCTCAGGCGGTACTCCTGCCAGAGCAGCGCCAGGGTCACCCCGGGGCGGCGCAGTTCGGCATGCACCCATGCCCAATCGGGTAAAGGCCGCTTCTCACTGGCAACCGCCGGGGCCGGCGGGAACAGTTGCTGCTCCAACTCGGCATCGGACAACGAACAGGGCCAGGTGAGGCCGCTGGCGGCAAAACGGCAGAGGTAATCACCGGCACTGCTGTGGCCAATGCCCAGGCTGCGGGCGATCTTGCGCACGGACAGGCCGCAGTCGAACTTGAGGCGTAACACCTCTCGGATTTTACGCATGGATAAACGCTCCACAACGACCTCTCTGCTTCGAAAAAGAGATCGATGGTAGTGAATAAATCCTGCGTGGCTGCCTGCCAGAAAAGTGTCCGGATGACCGTGGAGTCGGTGTCCGGATGCTCGTGGAATGAGTGTCCGGATCAGCGTGGAATCACTGTCCGGATGCGCGTGGAATGGGTGTCCGAGTCAGCGTGGAATCCGCATGCTGACTCCTAACCAAGTGGCTTGTAACGAGATTGTAGGTGATTTGGATTCATCCATCAAGGCCTAAGGCCTCAGTACGCGGCAGTAAAATTGGCGCATATAATGCCTCTAACTTCCGATTACTGTCATAACTGGAAGTCTATTGTCTTCAAAACTCTGGCTGGTATTTCATGGCGCGCGCACCCACACCCTTGTTCGAAACCTACGATAACTTTATCGAGCAAGACTTCAGTTTGCAGGGCTCATCGCTCGCCTGCGTCGCTTCCTTTTTGGATGAGTGTGAAGCTGCTTTGGAACCTGATCGTGGCTAGGCGTAAGCGTCCGGCGAACTCACCTTGCGTAAGTCAGGCCGGCACCCACTGATGCGGCAGCAACTGTCCGATCTCACTGGCCCGTTGGGTCGGCAGCCGCGTCAGCACATCTTTGAGATAGGCATACGGATCATGCCCATTCATGCGCGCCGACTGGATCAAACTCATGATTGCCGCAGCCCGCTTACCGCTGCGCAGGGATCCCGCAAATAACCAGTTCGAGCGCCCGAGTGCCCATGGCCGTATCTGGTTTTCGACCTGGTTGTTGTCGATGGGCACAGCCCCATCATCCAGGTAGCGCGTCAGCGCTACCCAGCGTTTCAGGCTGTAATCGAGGGCTTTGGCCGTGGCTGATCCATTGGGCACCAGGTCTCGCTGAGCCAACATCCAGTCATGCAGTTTTTTGAGGATCGGCACCGCCAATTCTTGTCGTATTCGCCAGCGCTCTTCATCACTCATGTCCCGCGCCTGACGTTCGACCTCGTACAAGCCGCTGATCGAGTGCAGGGCCTGTTCAGCCAGCTGACTTTTGTTCGCCACGTGCAAATCAAAGAACTTGCGCCGGGCGTGGGCCATGCAGCCGATTTCAGTGATGCCTTGTTCGAAACCGGCTTTGTAGCCAGCGAAGTCGTCGCAGACCAACTTGCCGTTCCAGTCACCCAGGAAGTTGCGCGCATGTTCGCCAGCACGGCTTGGGCTGAAGTCGTAAACCACCGCTTTGAGCCCTGAAAACGGCGTCGTGCTGTACGCCCAGACATAGGCCCGGTGGGTTTTCTTCTCGCCTGGCGCAAGCATTTGCACCGGTGTCTCATCAGCGTGGATCACGCCCTGGTTCAGCACCGCTTCACGCAGCGCATCAACTAGCGGCTGAAGTCTCACGCCAGTTTGTCCGACCCATTGCGCCAAGGTCGAACGAGCAATTGCCAGTCCGGCGCGACCAAAGATTTTCTCCTGCCGGTACAGTGGCAAGTGATCGGCAAACTTGGCCACCATCACGTGGGCCAACAAACCTGTGGTCGGGATACCTTTGTCGATAACCTGGGCTGGCACCGGGGCCTGGATCAGGGTTTCGCACTGGCGACAGGCCCATTTGCCCCGCACATGTTGCTCGACGGTAAACACGCCCGGCGTGTAATCCAGCTTCTCGCTGACGTCTTCGCCGATGCGTTGAAGTTGGCAGCCACAGACGCACTGGGTGTTTTCGGGTTCGTGACGAATCACCGTGCGTGGAAACTGCGGCGGCAAAGGCGCACGTTTCGGGGATTGTCGTGGTTCGGCCTGTGGCGCATCTGGGAGAAGCTGTTTTAGCTCGGCCTCGATAGCTTCAAGGTCTGTGTCGAGCAGGTCATCCAGCAAGCTGCTTTGCGCCGGGCTGATTTGCTCGCTGCGCTTGGCAAACTTGTGCCGTTTGAGCAGGGCGATTTCGAACTTGAACTGTTCGATGAGGATTTCATCGTTCTGAATCTTCCTGCTCATCGCCTCGACCTGGGATTGCAATTGCAACGCCTGTGCCGCCAAGGCACGAAGCTGTTCCGGGGTCATCTGGTCGAGGTTGGGCGAGAAAGTCATGCCGCCGATTGTGCCAGAGCAGGCGCGGGGCGACGACAAGTAGACCGGCCAAATGGCCGGCGTTTACAGCATGCTAATCACACCGCCTGCACCGACGCGCTGCCACGGCAGGCCCAGCACCAACGCCTGGAGTTGTTCGCTGTCGAGTTCGACCTCGCAGCCGTGGCGAATGCCGGGCCAGTGGAACTTGCCTTGGTTCAGTCGACGCGCTGCCAGCCAGACACCGACGCCATCGTGCACCAGCACTTTCATCCGGTTAGCCCGGCGATTGGCGAACAGATAAGCGCAGTGCGGCTTCGCCGCACCGAACACCGCAATCACCCGGGCTAATGCTGTCTCGGTGCCAGCGCGCATGTCCATCGGCTCGGTGGCCAGCCAGATGGCATCGATGCGGATCATTGAGCGAAAGCCCGAATAAATTGCGCACAACCCTCGGGATCCGAGGCTGGCCATTTCACCGTGATCACTTGCCCGGCCACGGGCAACTCGATGATCACTGACGCTTCGACTGGCCGTTTAGGTGCGGCTTTTAGCGGGACGAAAGCTGGTAGTGAAGCCGCTGCGGGCTGATCTCGATAGAGCGGCAGCCATTTGCGGATGACGTTGGCATTGATGCCGTGGTTGATGGCGACACTGGACACGGTTGCGCCAGGTTGCAGGCATTCCTGAACGACCTGGGCTTTGAACGGTTTCGGATAAGAGCTTCGTTGGCGCATAGAAATCCTGGCGATAAGGGTGATCGCGTCCGCTTAAAAATACGCGGACACCATCGCCCTTAATGCTGGAGTTCGGAAGGTGAGTTCGCCGGACGCTTACGGCTAGGCGGCGGTGCGTGCATTCATGCGCGCGTTTTCCGACAACGCGCAGGGCCGCGGGTGGTTACCAGTATGGAACTCTACAAGCCCACTGGGGGTATGGCAGTGAGCACGATGGTCAGCGATTTGAGGTAAACCTCTGTGAGCACTGCTTTTTTCAGACCTTGGCGTACCTGAAGCAAGAGCGACGCGTTCAACAGCTGTTCAGTGATGAGCCGACTGCTGAGAGCGGTGATTTGGGCCTGGTTGCCCAGGACGATTACTTCCAGGACACGGGCTGCCGTTGATAAATTGGCATCAATCAGCCAACGGAGAGGTTTCTGCGCATGCGGTTAGCAGACTCAACAATGAGCGACCTGTTACCCAGGCTCTGCCTGGCCCCGCTCTTATAAGCGGACTTCCGGGTGTGCCTGTCACTTTGGGCATACGTCGACCACGACCAGCGTTGAAAATCCGAATTAGCGATGATCTGTCTCTCGGCGGGCAGACCAGAACTGGCTGGTGACATCCCCTCACCCTAATGCTTAAGGAGCGTCTTGCAGAATGCGTGCAACTCCAAAGGTGAGGAACCTTTCCCGCCGAGAGGCCATTTTCCAGTCCAAGGCACAAGCCAGGGTCATAGCCAGCGGAGACTGGCTTACCTGGCCAGAGCTGAATGCCCTGTTGCCGGCGGTGGCTGAGCAACGCAGCGACGGCGCTCCTGACCGGTATTTAGACGGTGCGATCTTCTCTATCAACTACGAGGGTGTGGAGTACTTTCCACGTTTCGCCATCGAAGCACGCACCTTGGCCATTGCGGCCCAGGGAATGCAGCGCGTCATCGCTGTGCTGGCCACCAGGGTGAATGGCTGGGGCATGGCTTTATGGTTCGAATCGTCCAATTCGTATTTGGGGGGTAAGCTGCCGAAGGACTTCATATCCTCCGAGCCCGACGCGGTTGTTCAAGCCGCACAGGAGGAGATAGATGGGGTCTCGCATGGCTAGCGCTGCTCGTGGCTAGGCCCATCCTCGCGCCTCGCTCGCTATACCCGAGAGACAAAACAGCATTATTTAGCTATGCCCTCCTCCATCCAGGCTCCCTGCCTGCAGCCTTTCGCCAGTGCTAGTCAGGAATCCTCCACGATTCTCGATACGGTCGCCTGTACAAGCCAATTGAAAAACGGAGAGCAGCGGCGGTGGCCATAGGCATTTGAATGTAGAAGGGGTCACCTTAGCCATGGAATGATCTACGCATGGCTACGCTGCTCCCCGAAGCTGGTTCTCAGTGAGCAGCGCGATAGTAGTCGATTCAGGATGGCATGAACACTATAGCGCTCATTTTGGGCATTGGATCGACTTTCAAGGCTTGAGCGCTTCCTTTTTCACCTGCTTGATCAGCCCGTCGAAGCCCACATCGGGATCTTGGATAAGGTATGCAGACACGATGAGGCTGAGTGGGTGGATACCCATGCGGCCGGCCAGCTCTTCAATTTTTTGAATCGTCGGCGACTTGAGTCCGCGTTCGAGTGAGCTCACGTAGGTTCGGCTACTGACTACGGCGAAATCTTCCTGGGTCAGGTCGTGAAGAATGCGCATGCGCCGCAGTGCCTCACCCAGGGATTCACGGATTTCCATCATCATTCCTCTGAAAAGGAATGATGAAGCGCTATCGAACACGATAGGGCTACAATCTATAGTGTTCATTGTGGGATAATTTGAGGTTTCCAGCCCTGGTGGCCGTTCGCCAAGGGGTATACAGCGCTCAGTGGAGCCCGTTTTGATCTATTTGTCCGAATCTCACACCCGTACTGTCCGTACAGGTTCTTATTGTGAAATTGAGGGGATGTGCTTTTGGGTAACCTTGCGGTCGCTTTTCAACGATGAGAGCGAGCGAGCAGCTGTTGTGGAAGATGCCTACGAACTCAACGTTTTCCTCACCCAGGCAACGGGCGTCGAGATCGCGCAGGTGCAAATGCTATGCCCTCCATCCATCAGCGGACGTCCGCACTGGAGCCTGGAAGAGCTTCGTAAGATTGTGATTCACCGTGGGCTTGAGTGCTCGCAAAGCGCGGTGATTTACGAGACTGCGGTGGCCACCTACAAATTAGGAGATCTCGACTTACGCCTGCGGAAACGGTCACATGCGTTGTACTCGGCGCGAACCCTGAAAGCGCGAACGACCTGCGTGGCCCTTCCACCTAAACCTGCTGACGAACCGCAGTTGTACGCACACTTTTGATGCAGAAGCGCACACCGTCATTGGCCGATAAAACCCCACTGGAATGCGGTTTGGGTTCTGCGAGTGCGAGCCTGGCTATTTCGGCACGAGGCGCCCGTCACAACTGTGCACTTAATAAAGTCAATTCCGATGCCGCTCGCGGCCGTTATCCTGACAGATCTCTCTGCCCCGCGTTAGGCTGATGAATACCCATGGACAACCTAGCAAAAGCCGCTGAGGCACTGCGGTCCGCGCAACATATCATGGTGTTTACCGGCGCTGGCGTTTCTGCCGGCAGCGGGATTCCGACTTTCCGCGACGAGCTGACCGGGTTGTGGGAGCGCCAAGACCCGCAGCGTTTAGAAACGGCGCAGGCATTCCGCGAAAATCCGGCGCTGGTTTGGGGCTGGTACCTATGGCGGCGCCAGCAAGTAATGCAAGCCAAGCCTAATGCGGCACATCAGGCGATCCATCGGTTATCTGGCAGCGGCCGGAGTGTCACCGTGGTCACTCAGAATATTGATGATTTGCACGAGCGGGCAGGTAATCAGGAGGTGCTTCATCTCCATGGCAGCCTGATGCGCCCCAAGTGTTTCGCCTGTCATCGATTCGTCGTGGAACCGCTGGTGTTTCCGATTATTCCAGCGGAAGGCGCTTTGATAGAACCGCCCCGCTGCCGCCGATGCAACGGCCGCTTGCGTCCAGCTATCGTGTGGTTTGGTGAGTACCTCCCGCCAGGTGTATGGAAAGCCGCCAGCCAAGCAGCACGACAGTGTGACATCCTGCTTTCTATCGGGACTTCCGGTGTGGTCAGGCCTGCTGCTGACTTACCAGATATCGCCTTAGCGTCTGGTGCAGTGGTCATACACGTCAATAACGTAGATGTATCCATGAATGGGCCGAACGAGATCATGCTGATAGGCCCTGCTGAGAAAATACTGCCACAGCTGATTGCTCTGGCGTTGACATGACCATCCACTACCCGGGCAAGGAGAAAGCTTTGAAACGCTCTAAACCTTTATAACTAGCTGTGCAAAGGACTAGGCTCTGTACGAAAAAAGATGTCGCAAACACTGCATGGAACAAGCCAACGAGACCATAGCTGCATAGCTTTTCGCGAGCTTGTCGAAGCGTGTCACGATACGGCGGTTCTCTTTCAGCCAGCCAAACATCCGTTCGATGATGTTGCGCTGTCGGTACTTGGGCCGATCAAACAGCCTGGGTAAGCCAGGCTTGGTTTTGCGCTTCATTGATCGCAGCGGGATGACGGGCTGCATTCGATACTGATCGCAGTAGCGGCGTAGCGCTTCGGCGTCGTATCCCTTGTCAGCAAGCAGCCATTTACAGCGCTTGCGCGGGCGGCCTCGTTGGCTCGACGGAATGCGGACTTCGTCCAGCAGTGGCTGGGCATAGCTGATGTCACTGGCTTGACCGCCAGAGAGGAGAAAGCGCAACGGTGTCCCGTTGGCGTCGCAGAGCATGTGGTTTTTGGTCGTCAGACCACCGCGACTGCGCCCTAGAGCGTGATCGGCAGGCTCGTCAGGCCCCCTTTTTTCCCGGCGCCAGATGAGGCTCGGGTTGCGCGCACTGCGGTTGAATCGATCATCCAGGTTTGCAGATCGATCAAGCCCTGTTCATTCAATCTCAGGTGCAGACGTTTGAGCATCTGATCGAACGTGCCCTGATTTCGCCAGCCCCGAAACCGTTGATACACCGTTGACCATGGGCCGAAGCGCTCCGGCATATCTCGCCACGCAGCACCCGAGCAGAGTACCCAGAGCACGCCGTCGAGCATCAGCCGGTCGCTCAGGCGCGGGCGCCCTCGGCCATGGGTTTCGATGAAGAGATCGGACACCACCTCCCAGGCCTCGTCCGAGAGTTCGTAACGCTTTGCCATCACAGGATTCCTTTCCGTTGATGACGGGGGACTCTACAAAATCTCAGCGTTCGAGGGGCGGCGATTGGGTTTCTCGGGATTTCGTACAGAGCCTAAGTTCAGGGATAACCCTGAAGCCAATTCACCCGTTTTTCGACATCAGGCTGACTTAGTGCTGCCTTGAGTAAGGCTGGTGTGAGAAGCCTTAGCACACTATAGTCCGCCTGGCCCTAGAGGCTGATGGGTTCGTATGGATTTGCAATGTGCAAATTCTGCACATTACTCCCTTCTCGACAATTTGAAAGCGGGCATGCTCATTCCACCATTCACCAGACTCGTGCGTTAAACGTCCGGCGGGTATCTGTGGCTCAGGCAATAGTCGATTACACAAAAGAGTAAATACGGCAATACCGATACTGACAGGGACAACGAACAGCGGAGCTCCTGTCACATCGGAGCTCTGGTATCCTTGGCGAAGCTGGACTCATGGATAACCAAATTCAGTACGACCCTCCATAGTTCAGGTATAGAACCTAGCACCGCATCACGCTGGATGACGCTCGTCATGTATAGTGATTCACTCCCATGGTAGAGGTGCAAAATGTCCCGTCTCGCAGAATTTAGGAAACTCGAACAACAATTGGCCCAGCAGCTCGCCGAGCTTGAAAGCCTCAAGAATGATGACGGTCTCAAGGTGGAAATCGAGTTTGAGACCAAACTTCGTGGCCTGCTGGGCGAGTACGGCTTCAGCCTGCGCAATGTGATTGACCTGCTGGATCCGGAAGCCTCACGCCGCTCTGCCCCAACGGTAGAGAAGGCTAGCCGAAAGCCTCGCCAGCTCAAAATCTACAAAAACCCCCACACCGGTGAGCGCGTCGAGACCAAGGGCGGCAACCACAAAACCTTGAAAGAGTGGAAATCCCAGTACGGTGCAGAAACCGTTGAATCCTGGGCTTCCCACTGAGCTCCTAAGCGGTAGTCTGGTCATCTAGATAGCATGGGCGGCAATATTGCTGCCCTTGTTCCTCGCCTTTCAGCTAGTCCTCATGAGCTGCTCTAGACCCAAACCCTCCTGGGGCAACCAGAAGCCCTCGCCCCACAGGGTATTCACTTCCTCAGCCAAGTCTGGCAGCCAAGCCGTCGCCAAACTTTCATAGCCGCTAGGAAGCATCACAAGCTCTCGCCGCCGCCCCACCTCGAGCAGCATCTGGAAGAAGACGCCCGGACTCAACTGTAGTTCGTGCAGTCGATTAAATTTCAGCGGAATGCTCAGTCCTTCGGGGTCAATGTCTCCAAAATATTCTGCTCGCTGGGCCTCTCGTTCGCGCATGACCTCAACCAGTGCTAATCCTGAGGCACAGATAGTGTTACCACTCCCGTAAACGATGGCGCTGTAGCGCTTAGCCTGCTCATTCCACTCCCCCAGGCTCCATAAAGTGTGGTGGTTTTCGACCACAAGCACGGGTAACCCAATGGCATCGGCTGGCCGATATGCAAGTGGATGCTCAACCCGCATTGCCCCGATAGCACTTAATGGCATGCGCCCGTTGAACAGCGCGCCATTGCGCGCCCGCGAATCCAGGAATTTCTCATCACCCAAGATATCGAGTGAACGCTCCCGAAGCGGCACCTGCATGAAGCGCCCCCGCCGCCGGATGAGCCATTCGTTGATCATGAAGGCGGTCGCTTGCTCGCCTGGCGAAAGGTTCGGCCAGAAACCCATTTCAGGAAGCCAGGAAACAGCGCCGTAATCAATTGCTTGAGGACGCCTCTCCTCCCGAATCAGAGTCACCGCCTTTGGCATGGGGGGATTGCCCAGCTTCTCGAAGCTTGCTGGCCCGGGCAGGCGCAGAACTCCCTGTGTCTGCGCCAAAGCTAAAGCTGCAAGTAGCTGCTGATCCCTATCAGGCGTTGCGACCTGTTCCGGATACGCGTCCAACCAAAGAGTTCTCAGAGTCGTCAACGCGACGCGCTTGCCGGGCTGGAGGATGAGCTTATCGACGAAAAGGCTAAGCACCTGTACCGCCCAGACCAATAATGGCAATACGCAGTGAGCTAAACCTGGCGTTGAGCGCCGTGGTACCGTAACGCGCCGAAGCCGTATCTTCGTAATGGAACACGGAATCCGGTGACTCCGCCTCCACCACTTTATACGTCAGGGGTGTGACGTCGGGGTCCGCAGCCCGAGCCTCATTCCAGAGGATGCGGGTGTAATGCCAGACCTTGTCGTAAAAGCTTGCAAACCCATTGGTACCTTGCGGCTTGTTTGAAAAGGCAAAGTTCGCGACCAGGCTCGACGTCAAGGGTAATGTTCCAGCCGAGTACTCAATTGCGGTAATCCTGCCGCCATTGTGCTTGTGGGGGGATTCACCAATGAAGTGCATGACATGAGTGCTCGGAGTCCCCACCACGTCAGGGCTGGGCTGATCGAGCGGACAGAAGAACGTACCGCGCTTCACCTCTCCTTGCGCGTTGAGGTAGGGAATGGAGTGCACGACCAAATGACCCTCGCGCACTTCCAGTTCGAACCCCTCATTGCGGAGGTCGAGGAGCGTTTGATTAAGACTTATCACTGACCGAGACATAGAATTCCATCCCCTCTTTGACACGAACTTGTTGACCGTCTGCCACCGAACCCTCCGGTTGGTCGTGAGGGCCGTGGTCATAATCAATCGTGTAAACCGTCTACGGAGGATGCTGGCTACCAGGGAATGCCAGCTCAACCAATTGTTGGTAGGTCAGGTAGCGGGTGTGCACCACGCGAGGCTTGGCGTTGATGACGATAGTCGCCTTGAAGGGCATGACCACGAAGTGCTCAACGCCCGGTTTGGTCAGGTCGACGTAGTCCTTGTCACCGACCAGGATGTCGCGGCCATGGTTGATTAGACTGCTCCCAAAGCAGATGACATGAACAACTCGAATTCCTTCACCGGCACTGGTCGGGAGAAGTAATAGCCCTGAGCTTCGTCGCACCCCATACGACTCAATATGGGTAATACATTGTCGCTTTCCACACCCTCCGCGACGATCTGCAAATTGAGATTGTGCGCCAAGGTTACCATTGTGCCGACGATAGCTCTGTCATCGGCATTGTCGGCCAGATTCTGGACGAATGAGCGATCGATCTTCAGCCGATCAATCGTAAGATGTTTGAGGTAAGCCATGCTCGAATAGCCGGTACCGAAATCATCGATTGCCAACCGTACGCCCATAGCCTTCAACCGCCGGAAACAAGCGATCATCCTCTCGGTGTCCTCGATGAGAATCGACTCGGTGAGTTCTAGCTCCAATAAAGACGACTCTAAACCGGATGTGCTTAATGCCAGGGCGACACTATCGACATAATCGCCTTGTTTGAACTCAATAGCAGAGCAGTTCACCGCCACTATGAGTGTTCCAAGGCCCATGCGTTGCCAAGCCACGGCCTGTTCGCATGCAGTGGTAAGCAACCAACGCCCGATGGGCACGATTAATCCACTGGACTCCGCTTCAGCAATGAACTCCCCCGGGTATATCATTCCTCGAGAAGGGTGGCGCCAGCGCAATAATGCCTCTGCTCCGACTACCTCCCCGCTGTCTAGATTCACCTGCGGCTGGTAGTGCAGCTCGAACTCATCGTTGTGTAGTGCAACCCGCAACTCAACTTGCAGTTGTAGTGACTTCAGCGCTCGCTCTCCCATCGCTGGGGTGTAGAAGGTATGCCGGGCCCGACCGCATTTCTTTGCCTGATTCAGCGCAATGTCTGCAGCCTTGAATAAGTCGTCAAAGCTCGTCCCGTGATCAGGATGACAGGCAATACCAATGGAAGTCCGCACCTCCAACAAGCAGTTATGTACCAGCCAAGGCTCTCGCAGACGACTGTCAAGGTCGCGCAGCAACTGCTCCAACTGTTTTCTGGTCGTGGCTCTGACCAACATCAGATACTCATCTCCCCCCAAGCGGGCAGTAGTATCGATGCCCTGCAGACTTGTAAGACGCTGCGCCAGTTCGCACAGCACCTGGTCTCCGGCCACATGACCGAGGGAATCATTGATGGTCTTGAAATTGTCCAGATCGAGGTACAGCAGGTGGAAATCTTCTGCGTCGACAATGGCTTCTTCAATGCGCTCACTGATGCGATGCCGGTTCGGCAGCCCGGTCAGGGCATCGTGGTACGCCATAAATGCGAGGTCGGCTGTCGCTCGTGACTCACGCCGTTGCGCACGATGCAGACGACGGTCCAGAGAGATGATCACCAAAAAGAACACGGCGCTGAGCGCACAGGCCCAACCGAAGGTGTAGTGCCATTCCTTTCGGTAATCGTCGGTGGCAAGGCCGATAGTTAATGCCAGCGGATACTCGCCTATACGTTTAAAGCCATACAGGCGCTCAATGCCATCCAGCGGTGAACGCATATAGAAGTCACCGTCACGGCGTCCGCTCACATGCTGCTCGTCCAGGGCGACGCGTTCCTGAGGATCAAGAGGATTGGCCAGAGGGGGATCGCGCAGCACGCTTTCCGGCCGATCCACTCGACGTACACTGATGACGCCGTGGAGCCCGACGTCTACCTCGTGGAACAGTTCGAGCACCGTTGCCAAATTTAGCGACGTGGCGACCCAACCCTGCCTGCTTCCCAAGCGATCAAAGATAGGTATGGCGAAGTGCAGCCGCGGTTGATTAGGATCTTGCTCGATCACCAGCGAGTCACCGTCTTGCGCTTGCCGAGCAAGCAGTGACCAGTATCGAAGTTGGTCGAAGGAAGGCGCGGCGGTGCCATCGAAGCTGCTAGCAACCAGGCGCCCCTTTTCGTCGATCAGTTCGAAGGGCATCTGGCTTGGCAGGCTAGCCGCCTCTTCGTGAAAGCGCCTGATCAACGTGGCATCCAAACCGTGGTTACTTACCTCCCCGCCCGATAGCCGGGTAGCCAGAGTACGCAGATTGGCGTGTAGAGGTTGTAGCAAGCCAGAATCAAGCCGCGCCTCTAGTGCGAGCCCCAGATTGCGAACATCCAGCCGCGCCTGACGCTCTGTCTGTCGGTAAGCCACCACCAAGAGGGCTGCGAGCAGCACGAACAGACCGCAGCCGAATACCTTCCACAGATGTCCACGCCATGTTTGTAGTGCCGAGCGTGCGCTGTCACGGGTCGAAATCATGGGGTTACACCGAAAAACGCGAAATCATACCCTTGAGCTGGACCGCCAGTTGTGACAACTGCAGGCTTGCCACAGACGTCTGGGTCGCACTCGTGGCGCAATGGTTGGACAAGGTGCGGATGCTGACCAGGTTGCGGTCGAGCTCACGGGCCACGAGGGCCTGTTGTTCGGAGGCGCTGGCAATGACCAAATTGCGTTCGTTGATCATTGAAACGGCCTCCGTAGTTCGCTGTAACGAACCGCTCACAGCCTGGGCCCTCTCAAGGGTCTGAGCCACTTGACCAACACTCATCTGCAAGGCCTCAACTGTGACGACTGTGCCCTGCTGGATCGCAGTGATGATGCTCTCAATCTCCAGAGTTGAACTCTGCGTACGCTGAGCCAGTGAGCGAACCTCGTCGGCTACTACCGCGAAGCCTCTCCCCGCCTCTCCGGCGCGGGCTGCCTCGATCGCGGCGTTCAAGGCCAGTAGATTAGTCTGCTCGGCAATGCCACGGATGACCTCCATAACCATGCTGATGTCTCGTACCTGATCCGACAGTCCACTTGCCTGCCCGGAGGAACGCGTGATGCCCTCGGCTAGAACCTGAATCTGGTCAACGATGTTGGCGACCTGGCTGTGACCATTGCGCATCTCCTCGTCCGACTCGCGGGACAACTCGGAGGTGGAAACAGCATTGCCCGCCACCTCATCCACGGCGCTGCTCATCTGGGTGATCGCGGTCGCGGCCTGTTCGATTTCCTCGCTTTGCTGTTGAAGGCCTCGAGTACTCTCGTCCATCGCCGTGCTCATCTGCTCCGAGGCGGTGGCCAATTGACCGGCAGAGTCACTGATCAGGCCGATAGTTGTGCGCAGGCTATGTTGCATTTCCGCCATCGCATGCAGCAACTGCGCGGGCTCATCCTTGCCGGAGGGTACGATCGGCCTGTCTAGGTGACCGTCAGCGATGGCACGTGCCGCCTGCAGCGCGGTATGCAACGGCCTGACGATGCTGCGGGTGAGTAGCAACGCAAGCAGTACGGTGGCCGCAATCGAGGCACACAAGGCAGAGGCGACGACCACGACCACTCGTTCGTACAGCGCTTGGGCCTGAGTGATGGCCTTCGCCCCCCCTGCTTGGTTCTGCGAAACAAGTGCGTCGATCTGTTCGCCGATCAGGCTCCCACTTTGTGCCAGGGCCGCATTGATTTCCGCCTGTTGCGAAGCATCTGGGGTGCCAACCTGCAAGAGCCGAAGCAACCGGTCCAGATTGCCCACGTAATTTGCTAGCTCTACCTCTAGCATCTCGACCATTTGTTTCTCTAGCGCCGAAATCCCGCGGTTCTTGTATCGCGCTAGCTCTTCGGTCAGCCGCTGCCGGGCAGAGATGATCAAGTCTTCACTGCGAACCAAGGCCTGTGGATCAGATGTCGACCGAATGCGCACGCTCTCAATTCGCATAACGGCAACCTGAGCACTGAAGGTTTGCAGGATGCTCATTCCCGACATCCAAGTATCATTCACATGTCGTGCTACTCGATTTAGCTCGGCCATGCGCGACAAGCTGAAGATTCCAGTGAGCAGGAAGATTAGTGTGACCACCGCGAAGCCCAAGGCCGCACGCTTGCCTATCGTAAGATTGCTCAAAAGCACTGCGACCCCCATCCAGATAAACCCAGGAGATACCTCTCCTACTCTTCTGCCGTGAGATAGCCAGATGCCATCTCCGGATGAGTCTCAATGATGGAGCAGCGTCACGATCACGCCTGCCACACCTTGGACGAGCCGGCGTCATATCATGGTGCTAACGACTCATACCTTGGTATTAACGCCCGCGTCCAAGTCGGCCCGCCCGCTCGATCAGGCTTACCAACGTGCGACCATCAAAGGGTTTGCCAAGGAACTCCAGAGCCCCGGCGGCCAGAGCCTGCTCACGCCAGCGAGCCTCAGGAAACGCGGTAATGAAAATTAGCGGCAGGCATACGCCCAAGGTCAGTAGCTGCTGTTGCAGCTCGAGCCCGGACAGCCCTGGCATCTGCACATCAAGGATTAGGCAATCGCAGGTGTGCAATGCTTGCGACGCCAGGAATTCAGTTGCCGACCCAAAGGTGTCAGCGCAATGGCCCATCGAACGGACCAGCCCATCGAGCGCCATCCTGACGCTTTCATCGTCATCGACGATACAAATATGGTAGGGAGACAAGACGTACTACCTGAAAAGCCAAAGACCGAGCTTTAGACTATGCTGCACTTGGCCTGCTGCAAATCATGCTCTGGTATGCCCCTAGGCTTGACCTTGTGCTTGCCATTGCACTGATAACGCTTGAGCCATGCGCACTAATTCGGCGAACGAGCCGGCGTTCATCTTGCGCATCGCACTGCCTCGATGAATCTTCACCGTGACCTCGCTAATCCCTAGCTCGGCTGCAATTTGCTTGTTCAACAGGCCAGTCGTGGCCATGGCCATCACCTCCTGCTCACGTGTGCTTAGGCGGTTGTGGCGCTCACGCAACTCGATGATGCCTTCCTCGCTCACTCGGCGTTGACGATCATGCTCAAGAGCCTCTACTACAGCATCGAGTAGATCCTGATCGCGAAATGGTTTGGTGAGAAAGCCCAAGGCGCCGGCCTTCATGGCCCTGACGCTCATTGGGATATCCCCGTAGGCAGTCATCATGATTACTGGAATGTTCACCCGCAAATCGTCCATACGAGCTTGGAAGTCCAGGCCGCTAGCGCCTTTGAGGCGCACATCGAGAATCAAACAACTAGGAACCTCCGGACGCGGAAACTGGAGGAACTCATTCGGCGAAGCGAAGGTTTTCACGGCCAGATCAACCGAACGCAGAAGCCCAACTACGGCCTCGCACAGGTCGTGATCATCGTCCACCATGTAGATGCAGGTGTTTTTCATGCTATTACCTCCTCGCAGACTCTAGGCAGTACAAACGACAAGGTCGCGCCTTCTCCCGCTCGGCTGTCGGCCCAGATGCGACCGCCATGCACCTCGATGATTGAGCGGCAGATGGGCAGGCCAATACCGATCCCCTCATCCTTGGTGGTGAAGAATGCGTTGAACAACATGTCGAGGTGCTCTTCCTCTATACCTTTACCACTGTCTCTGACCGTGACCTGCACCTGCTGATCCTGCTCACAAACCTCGATGTACAAATGGCGAGCTGAGCCTTCACGCTCGTCGATAGCGTCGATGCCGTTAATCAACAGGTTGATCATGACCTGTTGCAGTTGAATCCGGTCACCGCGTACCGTCAGACGACGGACCGGGCTTCGAAAGAGTTGTATCCGGCGATGCTGGATATCCCGCTCAAGGAGGGTCAGGGATTCGCTCACAACACTCTCTATATCCAGGCATTCATGCCGTGGCTCGGCCTTGCGGGTATGTTCGCGAATCCGCTGTATCACATCGCTCGCCCGTCGGGCATTGCTGGCCACCCTGCCAATTGCCACGCGCGCTTCATGTGCGTCGGCACGGTCCAGCCAACGTTGGGCCGCTTCGGCATTGGTTACGATGGCAGCCAGTGACTGGTTAACTTCATGAGCTATTGAGGTGCCCAACTCGCCCAACATGCTGACTCGGCTTACGTGGGCCAGTTCAGCCTGGGAGCGATGTAGTGCGACCTCGGCTAGGCGCCGGTCGGTCACATCGTTGTTACTGGCCAGAATCGCCCTGGGATTGCCAAGTTGGTCTCGGTGTAGCGACCATCGGCTGAGGATTGTGACCTCTTTGCCGGCGCGTGTTGTCTCGATCAGTTCGCCTTCCCAAACACCTTTTTCCAACAGCTCGGCCTTGATTGCCTGCGGTGCCTGTGATGAACGACTGCAGAGCAAATCCCAGCAGTCTCGTCCGATTACTTCATCGGCGGTCCAGCCGTAGAGTGCCTCGGCACCGGAATTCCAACTGCGAATACGGCTGTCAAACGTACAGACGATAATCGCATCATGGGTCTGCGACAGCAGTGCAAACTGCTCTCGTAAACGGTCGGTGACCTTCCGACTTTTCACGGCAAGCCAGCCAGCGACTGCAATGGCAACAAGGCTGACTAGGCAGCGGGCCAAAGCCTCACTGAAGAACTGGTTGTGGTGCGAAAGCAGGAAAGCCGCCAACGTCAGGCAACTACAAATCGCTGCTAGCAGACGTATGCCCCTCACCGAAAGACGGGTCGTGGCGATCATGATGACCAGTACGTAGAGGACGGCAACGGCGATCTCGAACGAAGTCAGAGTGTCGACAATGAAGATCGCCAGGGTGATGAGGCAGATGAAGCGCAAAAGCAGATCGTTGAACGCGCCACGCTCTGGCGCCATTGCATCGATCTCCTGGCCAGGAAAGCCCTGCATAGACAAATCCACTAATGAAGAAGGGTAACGGCGACGTCGCTACGGAAACGAGTGATATCCGCGCTTTTACAGCAAAAAAAATCCGGATTGGTAACACCGGAACTGGTATTCGTTTTTGCAGGTCCTCACAGCCCAAAGCTCAGTGCAATAGGATGAAGGTACAACCTTCGAAGATGGCGCATACATACTTGGGCTTGATCCTCACTGGTTCCGGGGGCTGACAAAGGCATACGGCGCTATAGCTGTTTTTGAATCCTTCGCCATCGAGCAAGAGCACGGCCTCGTCTGCATACGAAGGTGCCGTCCAATATGTGGGGGTGTCATTATCCAATGATGGTAAGGCTGTTCACATCCCCTACTGGCACAACACCTATGCTCTTTGGGGGCTTAATCCTCCTCCCCCACGTTTGTACAGTGACCTCGCACCACCGCTTTCATCGTTTATCAAGAGGTCATACCGTGAACAAACCCCTGAACGAGCAGATCATCTCAGCACGTCCGAGCTACTTAGCCGAAGCCGAATTCTTCGAGTACAGCAAAGCTGCCAATCCCATTGGCGCGAAGCTGATCTCTCGGGTGCCGTACCATACGTTTCCGGCGTCCCTATGTCAGGAGGGCGAGTCTCGAGTCATACCACTGGACTTAAGCCAAGCACTGGGTTGCGAAGGACCTGCCACGGGGCCGGGGCTGTGCGCTAACTTCGTACGAGTACTTGCTGGCGACAGCTTGCGTCTAGCTCCTAACGCCACCTCGCAAGTGCTCTACGTCATCGAGGGTGAGGGTCGGTTGACCTATGACAAATCCACCTTCGAGTGGCATAAAGGCTGCTTCGTTGCGCTGCCGGCCATGCATGCGAGCATCCTTCAGGCGTCTAGCGACAGCCGATTCTACTATGTGCACGACGAACCGCTGCTTCGTTACCTGGGCGCCACACGCAGTGAGGACCGTTTTGCACCGACGCTGTATGCCAGCGAGGTCGCCAACGCCCACTTGCGCCAAGCCGCCGCCGACCCGCGGGCCAAGGACCGCAGCCGAGTCAGCATTCTGCTCGGTAATCGTAACTTCCCGCAAACTCGCACCGTCACCCACGTGCTTTGGGCGATGTATGGCCTGGTCCCGGCTGGTGCCGTGCAGAAACCCCACCGACACCAGTCCCTCGCGCTGGACTTTATCGTCGACTGCCCGCCAGGTTGCTACAGTCTGGTCGGTACACAACTCGACGAAGCCGGTGAAATCGTTAACCCGACTCGGGTCGACTGGACCCCAGGCCTGGCTTTCGTCACCCCGCCCGGTTACTGGCATGCCCACTACAATACTTCCGATCGTGAGGCGCTGCTGATCCCGATCCAGGACGCAGGGCTGCAGACCTGGTTGCGCGCCTTAGATATCCGTTTCAGTTGAGTACTGTGGCCGGCACTCAAAGACGCCAGTATGGAGCCTCGCCAATGCGTTGCACCATGAAGTCGATGAAGCTGCGCACCTTAGAGGAAACGATCCGTTTCGGCGGATAGATAAACCACAGCGAGGTACCTACCTCTCCAGGCTGGCACTGCCATGCTGATAACCAGCGCACCAACGTGCCTTGGCGGATCGCCGTAGCGACCAGCCAAGCCGGCAGCAGGACGGGGCCCTGCCCCGCCTGCGCGGCGACTAGCTGAGCCTCAAGGTCGTTGGTTCGCAACGTAACCGTGTGACTTTGCCGGACTGTCTCGCCAGCGTGGCTCCAATACAGGTCCAGACGTTGGCTGGACGCAATGAAGCCTTGATCCGCCAGGGCCTCTGGATGCTCTGGTCCGCTCGGCTCATGCCACAATGAGGGCGCGGCGCACAGCACCCACTGCTCGTCAGCAATCTTCCTGGCTTTAAGCGAGGAGTCCGGCAAGCAACCGAGACGTATTGCTAAATCGGCTCCGGCGTCGATGAGATTGACCTGACTCTCCTCACAGGTGAGATCGACTTGGATTTGTGGAAATCGCGCCCTGAACTCGCTCAGCGCCGGCACGATGTGGTGCCGGGCAAACGCCGGTGGTGCGTTAAGTTGGAGCACGCCACGGGGCTCGTCATTCAACGAAGAGGCTGCGGCGCGCGCGACTTCCAGTTCATCCAGCACGCGCTGAGCATGTACCAGGAATGTTCTCCCGCCCTCTGTCAGCCTCAGCGCGCGGGTTGAGCGATTAAACAAAGCAATACCCAGGTCCGTCTCTAAGTCTCTTACGTACCGAGAAATAGTTGAGGCCTTCACCTCCAGTCGTTCTGCCGCCCGTGAGAAGTTGCTCTGCCGCGCCGCCTCGACGAAGGCATTCAAAGCACTGAAATAATCCAAACCGCGACCTCTATAGCATCCATAGGGTGCATCGCTGCCCCTATCACTGTTCCCAATATCCGGGGCTCTGGTACACCAGCTTCAGGTACTCAATAAAATGCCGCACCTTGGCTGGCAAGAAGCGCTGCTGTGGATACACCGCTTGGATATCGTAGTCATCGAGGGCAAAGTCATCCAGAACCGTGACCAGTTCGCCGCTTAGCAACTCCTTCTGAATCTCCCACGTCGAGCGCCAGCCGATCCCCAAGCCTTGGCGCATCCATGAGAACAGCAGTTCGCCATCGTTACACGCGAGACTGCCGCTGACCCGCATCGCTACCTGTCGGCCATTCCGCTGGAATACCCAGCCCCGTTGCTGGCCGCCCTGCAAAGTAAATGCCAAGCAATTGTGGTCGGCCAGGTCCTCCAGGGTGGTCGGACGGCCATTCCGGGCAAAGTATTCAGGGGTGCCACAAACTACCCGACGATTGCTGAACAACTTGACCGCTACATAGTTCGGGTCGGTTACCCCGCCAATGCGGATGCTCATGTCGTAGCCCTCGCTAACCAGATCGACGAGGCTGTCGGTGAGGTTGAACGAGAGCTTCAAGTTGGGAAACTCTTGGTGAAACCCCAATGCGTGCGGGGCAACGTGAACTCTGCCAAAAGAAGCGGGCGCCGAAACCATCAGGTTGCCTTTGACCATAGAGCCGCAGCCACTGATATCGGCCTCCATGTCGTCAAAATCACGCAGCAGTAACCTAGCGCGCTCCAGCAATTGCTCCCCAAGTTCGGTCAGGCGCAAACCCCGAGTCGATCGGTGCATCAGTTTAACGCCCAAGCGTTTCTCCAACGCATCTAGTCGCCTACCGAGTATTGCCGGGGTCACGCCTTCGCTCAGCGCGGCAGAAGCGAAGCTGCCCTTCTGGGCAACCTGAACGAAGCTATGTAGCTCTGTGTACCGTGCCATTCGATACCTTTCATATCGACAGAAAACATTTTTCAGGTGTTCTAACGCACGCAAGCCTAATACAGACTGACCTCCACTACAAAAATTATCGACCCGTGCGAAGGAGTACACAATGGCCAAAATGAGAGCAATCGAGGCCGCCGTTCTGGTGCTGCGCCGTGAAGGTATCGATACCGCATTCGGTATCCCCGGAGCCGCAATCAATCCGTTCTACGCTGCCTTGAAAAAAATTGGTGGAATCGACCATGTATTGGCCCGCCATGTCGAGGGTGCCTCGCACATGGCCGAGGGCTACACCCGTACCCACGCAGGTAATATCGGCCTGTGCATCGGCACATCCGGCCCGGCTGGCACCGACATGGTCACTGGCCTGTACAGCGCCTCGGCAGATTCCATTCCGATTCTCTGCATCACAGGGCAAGCCCCTCGAGCTCGACTGCACAAGGAAGACTTCCAGGCCGTCGACATCACCAGCATTGTCAAACCGGTGACCAAGTGGGCCACTACTGTGCTGGAGCCAGGTCAGGTGCCCTATGCCTTCCAGAAAGCTTTTTACGAAATGCGCAGCGGCCGGCCCGGTCCAGTACTGATCGACCTGCCATTTGACGTGCAGATGGCCGAGATCGAGTTTGACATCGACGCCTACGAGCCGCTACCGGTGCACAAGCCCCAAGCCAGTCGCGTTCAGGCCGAGAAGGCTCTTGCCATGCTCAATGCCGCTGAGCGCCCGCTGATCGTCGCCGGTGGCGGTATCATCAACGCCGACGCCAGTGACAAGCTGGTGGCCTTCGCCGAACTGACCGGCGTGCCGGTAATCCCTACCCTGATGGGCTGGGGAACCCTGCCCGATGACCACCCGTTGATGGCGGGCATGTGTGGCCTGCAGACCTCGCACCGCTACGGCAACGCTACCCTGCTCGAGTCGGATCTGGTGTTCGGCATCGGCAATCGCTGGGCCAACCGCCATACTGGCTCTGTCGACGTCTACACCGAAGGCCGCACGTTTGTGCACGTGGACATCGAGCCGACCCAGATCGGTCGTGTGTTCACCCCGGACCTCGGCATCGTCTCCGACGCAGGCGCCGCCCTCGATGTATTCCTCGAGGTAGCTCGCGAGTGGCAGGCCGCTGGCAAGCTCAAGGACCGCAAAGCCTGGGCTGAAGCCTGCCGTGAACGCAAACGCACCCTGCAACGCAAGACCCACTTCGACGAAGTGCCGGTCAAGCCGCAACGGGTATACGAGGAAATGAATCGTTTCTTCGGCAAGGATACTTGCTACGTCAGTACCATCGGTCTGTCGCAGATTGCCGGCGCCCAGTTCCTGCACGTGTACAAGCCGCGTCACTGGATCAACTGCGGCCAGGCGGGGCCGTTGGGTTGGACCATCCCCGCTGCTCTCGGCGTAGTGAAAGCCGATCCAGAGCGCCAGGTCGTCGCGTTGTCTGGTGACTACGACTTCCAGTTCATGATCGAGGAACTGGCGGTGGGCGCACAGTTCAACCTGCCGTACATCCACGTGCTGGTGAATAACGCCTACCTCGGTCTGATTCGCCAAGCCCAGCGTGGCTTTGACATCGACTACTGCGTGCAGCTGTCGTTCGAAAACGTCAACGCGCCAGAACTGGGTAGCTACGGCGTGGACCACGTGACCGTGGTTGAGGGCTTAGGCTGCAAGGCCATCCGTGTATTCGACGCGAACCAGTTGCCCGCCGCCTTCGCCCAGGCCCGCGAACTGATGGAAACCTTCCGCGTACCGGTGGTGGTCGAGGTAATCCTGGAGCGCGTCACGAACATCGCCATGGGTACTGAGATCAACGCCATTAACGAATTTGAGGCGCTGGCTACCAGTCGAGCCGACGCCCCTACTTCCATCCT
Organism: Pseudomonas sp. PvP089; assembly: GCF_017875165.1. Taxonomy (NCBI): domain Bacteria; kingdom Pseudomonadati; phylum Pseudomonadota; class Gammaproteobacteria; order Pseudomonadales; family Pseudomonadaceae; genus Pseudomonas; species Pseudomonas sp. PvP089. The sequence continues at coordinate 2,959,905 of NZ_JAGGME010000001.1, read as the reverse complement.
GCCACTGGACTGACCCGGAGCCGATCATGCCTCGTTTTGCCGCTAACCTGTCCATGCTGTTCACCGAGGTGGACTTCCTGGACCGTTTTAAAGCCGCCGCCCAGGCCGGATTCCGTGGTGTCGAGTACCTGTTCCCCTACGATTACCCCGTAGAGGAGATCCGCGCCCGCCTGGATGCCAACCAACTGCAACAGGTGCTCTTCAATCTGCCCGCTGGCGACTGGGCTAAGGGTGAGCGTGGTATCGCCTGCCTGCCGGAACGGGTCGAGGATTTCCGTGCCGGCGTCGACATTGCCATTGAATACGCCAAGGTGCTGGGTAACACCCAGGTTAACTGTCTGGCTGGCATCACGCCGCAGGGTGTAGACCCGTTCATGGTGCAAAACACCCTGCTCGACAACCTCGAGTACGCTGCCGACCGCCTCGAAGCGGTGGGCATCAAGCTGGTGATGGAGATGATCAATACCCGTGACATCCCCGGTTTCTACCTGAACACCACGAAGCAAGCGCTGGAGATTCGTGAACAGGTCGGCAGCCCAAACCTGTTCCTGCAGTACGACATCTACCACATGCAGATCATGGAAGGGGACCTGGCACGCACGATGGCAGCCAACCTCGCTGCGATCAACCACATCCAGTTGGCCGACAATCCTGGGCGCAACGAGCCCGGCACTGGCGAGATCAATTATGCGTTCCTGTTCGAACACCTGGACCGCATTGGCTACCAAGGCTGGGTGGGCGCGGAATACAAACCACTGACAACAACCAAAGCGGGGCTCGGCTGGCTCAAGGCCTGATCGAGACCAAAGCCCCCATACAGTTCCGTGACACGTAACTGTATGGGGTCAACAAATAGAAAAGAGGCAATTTCTCATGGCTAAAATCGGTTTCATCGGCACTGGTATCATGGGCAAGCCCATGGCCCAAAACCTGCAAAAAGCAGGTCATGAACTGTTCGTTTCTACCCACCATGACCCGGTGCCCGCCGACCTCATCGCCACACCACTGCCCAGCCCAAAAGCGGTGGCCGAAGCAGTTGAGTTCATCATCGTCATGGTGCCCGACACCCCTCACGTTGAGGATGTTCTGTTTCGTCAAAACGGTGTAATCGAGGGCGTGGGCGAAGGCAAGGTGGTGATCGACATGAGTTCGATCTCACCAACCGCCACCAAGGTTTTCGCCGAGAAGGTCAAGGCCACCGGCGCTGCCTACCTCGACGCCCCAGTGTCCGGCGGCGAAGTCGGTGCCAAAGCCGCGACCCTGAGCATCATGGTCGGTGGCTGCCCGAACGCCTTCGAACGCGCTCTGCCGCTGTTCCAGGCCATGGGCAAGAACATCACCCGCGTCGGTGGTAACGGTGACGGCCAGACCGCCAAGGTCGCCAACCAGATCATCGTCGCCCTGAACATCCAGGCCGTCGCCGAAGCGCTGCTGTTCGCCGCCAAGAACGGCGCAGATCCTGCCAAGGTACGTGAAGCACTGATGGGCGGCTTCGCCTCCTCGAAGATCCTCGAAGTGCACGGCGAGCGCATGATCAAGGGCACCTTCGACCCAGGCTTCCGCATCAGCCTGCACCAGAAGGACCTGAACCTGGCCCTGCAAGGCGCCAAGGAACTGAACATCAACCTGCCCAACACTGCCAACGCGCAACAGGTGTTCAGCACCTGCGCGGCCATCGGTGGCAGCAACTGGGACCACTCCGCACTGATCAAAGGCCTTGAGCACATGGCCAACTTCTCGATCCGCGACGAGAAGTGATTCCCTAGCGACTACAGCGGTTTCTTCGCTGGAAGTTCGCAAAGCGTCCAGCACTGTCTGACTTGCGACCACGGGTCAGGCAGCGGCAATGAGCAATACCCGCCCTTGGTTCGGCCTGCACGGAGGCAGTTCCAGGGGCGTTTTCGATTCTGCAGAACAACAAGAATTTTGGGAGCCTGCCATGTCGGTCGATCCGCAAAAAATCCTTCGCAAGCTGTTCGATACAGCCATCAACGCCGCGCATCCCCGCCAGGTGCTCGAAGCCCATCTGCCCAGCGACCGCACCGGCCGCGTCATCGTCATCGGCGCTGGCAAAGCCGCCGCAGCCATGGCCGAAGTGGTCGAGCGCAGTTGGCAAGGCGACGTCTCGGGCCTGGTGGTCACCCGCTACGGCCACGGCGCCAACTGCTCGAAGATCGAGGTGGTCGAAGCCGCCCACCCGGTACCGGACGCCGCGGGCCTGGCCGTTGCCAAGCGCGTGCTGGAGATGGTCAGCAACCTCACCGAAGACGACCGTGTCATCTTCCTGCTTTCCGGCGGTGGCTCTGCCCTGCTGGCCCTGCCCGCCGAAGGCCTGACCCTGGCCGACAAGCAGCAGATCAACAAGGCGCTGCTCAAGTCCGGCGCCACCATCGGCGAGATGAACTGCGTGCGCAAGCACCTCTCGGCGATCAAGGGCGGCCGCCTGGCCAAGGCCTGCTGGCCGGCCACGGTCTACACCTATGCGATTTCCGATGTACCGGGCGACCTCGCCACGGTCATCGCCTCCGGCCCCACCGTGGCCGACCCGAGCACCAGCGCCGAAGCCCTGGCGATCATCAAGCGCTACAACATCGCCGCACCAAAAGCGGTGATCGACTGGCTGAACAACCCGGCTTCGGAAACCGTCAAGGAAAACGACCCGGCCCTGGCCCGCAGCCACTTCCAGTTGATCGCCAAGCCCCAGCAGTCGCTGGACGCCGCCGCCGTGATCGCCCGCAAGCACGGCTTCAGCCCGTTGATCCTTGGCGACCTGGAAGGCGAGTCGCGTGAAGTGGCCAAGGTGCACGCCGGCATCGCCCGGCAGATCCGCCTGCATGGCCAGCCGCTGGCCGCGCCCTGCGTGATCCTTTCCGGCGGCGAGACCACCGTGACCGTGCGCGGCAACGGCCGTGGCGGGCGCAACGCCGAGTTCCTGCTGAGCCTGACCGAAAGCCTCAAGGGCCTGCCGGGCGTCTACGCCCTGGCCGGTGACACCGACGGCATCGACGGTTCGGAAGAGAACGCCGGGGCGATCATGACCCCCGACAGCTACGCCCGCGCCCAGGCCCTGGGCCTGTCGGCCGCCGACGAGCTGGACAACAACAACGGCTACGGCTACTTCGCCGCGCTGGATGCGCTGATCGTCACCGAGCCGACCCGCACCAACGTCAACGATTTCCGCGCCATCCTGATCCTCGAGACTGCCCAACATGACGCCTGATAAAAAAGTAAAGATCCTTGCCACCCTGGGCCCTGCGATCAAGGGCATCGACGACGTACGCCAGTTGGTCGAGGCCGGGGTGAACATCTTCCGCCTCAACTTCAGCCACGGCGAGCACGCCGACCATGCGATGCGTTTCAAGTGGATCCGCGAAGTGGAAAGCCAACTGAACTACCCACTGGGCATCCTCATGGACCTGCAAGGTCCGAAACTGCGCGTTGGCCGCTTTGCCGAAGGCAAGGTCCATCTGCAACGTGGCCAGTCTCTACGCCTGGACTTGGATGGCACGCCGGGCGATGAGCGTCGAGTTAATCTGCCGCACCCTGAGATCATCGCCGCCCTGGAGCTGGGCATGGATCTGCTACTGGACGATGGCAAGTTGCGCCTGCGGGTGACCGCCAAGCACGCTGATGCTATCGACACCGAGGTGCTCAATGGTGGCGAGCTGTCCGACCGCAAGGGCGTGAACGTGCCGCAGGCGGTGCTCGACCTCTCTCCGCTCACCGAGAAAGACCGCCGCGACCTGACCTTCGGCCTGGAACTGGGCGTGGACTGGGTGGCGCTGTCGTTCGTGCAGCGCCCGCAGGACATCGTCGAGGCGCGCCAACTGATCGGCGACCGTGCCTTCCTCATGGCCAAGATCGAGAAACCGTCGGCCGTTACCCAACTGCGCGAGATCGCCGAACTGAGCGACGCGATCATGGTCGCCCGTGGTGACCTAGGTGTGGAAGTGCCGGCCGAAAGCGTGCCGCAGATCCAGAAGAGCATCATCACCATCTGCCGCCAGTTGGGCCGCCCGGTGGTTGTTGCGACCCAGATGCTCGAGTCCATGCGATTCTCCCCTGCCCCGACCCGCGCTGAGGTCACGGACGTAGCCAACGCCGTGGCCGAAGGTGCGGACGCGGTGATGTTGTCGGCCGAGACTGCCTCGGGTGACTACCCACTGGAAGCGGTGCAGATGATGAGTAAGATCATCCGCCAGGTTGAAGCGGGCCCGGATTACCAGGTGCAGTTAGACGTTGGACGGCCTCAGGCCGAGGCCACTGTCTCGGATGCGATCAGTTGTGCGATCCGCCGGATCAGCGGCATTCTGCCGGTGGCGGTGCTGGTGAATTATAGCGAATCAGGGGCGTCGACCCTGCGTGCCGCCCGTGAGCGCCCGAGAGCTCCTATCCTCAACCTGACACCAAATCTGAACACAGGTCGACGTCTGAGCGTCGCCTGGGGCGTCTATTCGGTCGTCAATCAACGGTTGCGGAAGGTCGAGGATGTTACGAGTACAGCACTCTCTCAAGTGCAATTGCTGGAAATGGCCAAGCCCGGCGACACGGTTGTCATAACCGCCGGTATGCCGTTTGGACGCCTTGGCAGCACCAACACGTTACGCATAGAACAAATTCCCATGAGCTAGGACCCTCAGGCCATAGTCCCGAGCACAGGCGCTTACAAGCGCCTGTTTTTATTTCCAACCTTCCAGGCGCATAGTCGCTCGAACCAGGCGTTGTTCTTCTTGCTCAATCTCTTGCAGGTTGTCACGGACGCTAGTGATGTGTTCTCGAGCAGCTCGTTGGGCCTGTTCGGGTAACTGCTCCATCACCGCATGGTAGAGCCGAGAGTGCTGGCGATCGATCTGCCGTTTCTGCGCTGGCCGACAGTAGAGATTATTGACGGAAGCAAACACCGTGCTGAGCGTCAAATCGCTGAGTGACTGCAAGGTGTGCACTAAGACCGGGTTATGCGAAGCCTCACTAATCGCTCTGTGGAAGGCATGGTCGCGCCGGGCGTGCTCACGTGGGTCATGGGATTCTGGATTCTCATGGGCGTCTACCATCTCGTCGTAGCGACGTTTGATCAGCACCCGATCAATATCAGTCGCACGTAGTGCGGCCAGTCTGGCCGACTCTGCTTCAAGAAGTGCTCGCACTTCCAGCAGGTCGAACAGCGTCCGCGGTTGTGAGCTAAAAAGGTGCATCAAAGGGGTCGCATTACCTGTCCTACTCAAATCTGCAACGAATGAACCCCGCCCTTGTTCGGTCTCAACAATGCCTCTGCCACGTAGCACTCGCAAACCTTCCCGTAATGCTGATCGCGAGCATCCCAGCTTCTCCACCAGACGTCGCTCAGAAGGCAATGCCTGGCCAACCTTGAGTACACCATCGACGATCAGCTTTTCGATACGTTCGGCCACTTGATCGGCGATCTGTACTTTTTCATGCTTCTGCGAAACCACGGTGTCCATTGCCACCTCTCAACTGGTAGGACCAGCTTCTTATTGTTATCTCGTTAGAGAAAGATTTTCACGCAAAAACCTCTCTACCACCACATTCATTTTAGCCATGCGGCAAAAAAGTGGTCCTACCAGTTGGCGTGCTCATCGACTCCCCGCGATAGAACGAGCAGCCTAATCTCGACTTCGGTCTGGTGAGCCAGCGTCGTATGGGTGATCCCCCCAGGCGCCCCGGCCACGCCAAAAAACAACAAAAATACAAGTGAGCCTTATGAATATTCTCTACGATGAGCGAGTCGACGGTGCCCTGCCGCGGGTCGACAAGGCTGCCCTGCTTTTTGAGCTACAAGAGTCCCTTCCAGATCTGGAAATCCTCCACAGCCAAGAAGATCTCCTTCCCTACGAGTGTGATGGTCTTTCCGCCTACCGTGTGGTTCCGCTGTTGGTGGTACTGCCTAAGCGGATCGAGCACGTCCAAGCCCTTTTAAAGATTTGTCATGCCCGTCAGGTCCCGGTGGTCGCACGCGGCGCTGGCACAGGTCTATCCGGAGGCGCCCTGCCACTGGAGCAAGGCATTCTGTTGGTAATGGCCCGCTTCAACCGAATCATTGAGGTCAATCCCGAAGGTCGTTACGCACGGGTTCAGCCCGGTGTTCGTAACCTGGCGATTTCTCAGGCGGCTGCGCCTCATGGGTTGTACTACGCACCTGATCCTTCCTCACAGATCGCTTGCTCAATCGGCGGCAACGTCGCCGAGAACGCAGGTGGCGTGCATTGTCTGAAGTACGGTTTAACCGTACACAACCTGCTCAAGGTTGAGATTCTCACCATCGAAGGCGAGTACATGACCTTGGGCAGCGATGCGCTAGACGCCCCAGGGTTTGACCTGTTGGCGCTGTTTACTGGTTCTGAAGGCATGTTGGGCATTGTCACTGAGGTGACTGTCAAACTGTTGCCCAAGCCCCAGGTCGCACGCGTTTTGCTGGCTAGCTTCGACTCGGTGGAAAAAGCCGGGCGCGCAGTTGGCGATATCATCGCCGCCGGCATCATCCCCGGGGGGCTGGAGATGATGGACAACCTGTCTATCCGCGCCACGGAGGACTTCATTCACGCCGGTTACCCCGTGGACGCTGCTGCCATCCTGTTGTGCGAGCTTGACGGCGTAGAGTCCGACGTGCAGGAGGACTGCGAATGCGTCGAGGCAGTGCTTCGGGCTGCGGGCGCGACCGACGTGCGTCTGGCCTGCGATGAAGCCGAGCGCGCGCGCTTCTGGGCCGGACGCAAGAACGCCTTCCCGGCGGTGGGGCGCATCTCTCCAGACTATTACTGCATGGACGGCACCATTCCACGCCGTGAGTTGCCGGGCGTGCTCAATGGCATCACGGAGCTTTCGGAACAATACGGTTTGCGTGTCGCCAACGTATTCCATGCCGGCGACGGCAATATGCATCCGCTGATTCTCTTCGATGCCAACCAGCCTGGTGAACTGGAACGTGCCGAGGCGTTGGGCGGGAAGATCCTCGAGCTGTGCGTGGCAGTCGGTGGCAGCATCACCGGTGAGCACGGTGTGGGCCGCGAGAAAATCAACCAGATGTGCGCGCAATTCAACAGCGATGAGCTGACCCTGTTCCACGCCGTCAAGCACGCCTTCGACCCGCAGGGCCTGCTCAACCCCGGCAAGAATATCCCTACCCTGCACCGCTGCGCCGAATTTGGCTCGATGCACGTGCACCACGGCAAGTTGCCCTTCCCTGAACTGGAGCGCTTCTGATGCGACACGATCACGACGCTAGCGCTGCCCTGCTGGAGCAGGTCAATCAGGCGCTCAACGAACGCACGCCTCTGCGCATTCAGGGCAGCAACAGCAAGAATATGCTTGGCTGTCCGGTCACGGGCGAGGTGCTTGATACCCGCAGCCACCGCGGGATTGTCAGCTATGACCCCACCGAGTTGGTACTAACCGCCCGCGCCGGTACGCCGTTGGTGGACATCGAGGCCGCGCTCGACGCCGCCGGCCAGATGCTGCCTTTCGAGCCACCGCATTTTGGCCCTGGAGCCACCCTCGGCGGCATGGTCGCCGCCGGACTTTCCGGCCCACGCCGCCCTTGGGCCGGCTCGGTACGGGACTATGTACTGGGCACCCGCGTTATCACCGGTCACGGCAAACTGCTGCGCTTCGGTGGTGAAGTAATGAAGAACGTCGCTGGCTACGATCTCTCGCGGCTGATGGCGGGTAGTTTCGGGTGCCTGGGGGTGTTGACCGAAGTGTCGCTGAAGGTGCTACCCAAGCCGCGCAAGTGCCAGAGCCTGCGCTTGGAAATGGACCTGCACCAGGCCTTGGGCGAGCTGGCCGAATGGGGCCAGCAACCGATACCGATCAGTGCAGCCTCCTACGACGGGCATGCCCTGCACCTGCGCCTGGAAGGCGGCGAAGGCTCGGTGGCCTCCGCGGTCGAGCGTCTGGGAGGTGAGGACCTCGATGGTAGTTATTGGACTGACCTGCGTGAGCAACGCCTGGGCTTCTTCGAGGCCCCTCAACCGCTGTGGCGCCTTTCGCTGCCACACAACAGCGCGCCGATCGAATTGCCGGGCAGGCAGTTGCTGGACTGGGGTGGCGCACAGCGCTGGTTGAAATCCGACGTCCCCGCAGAACTGATTCGCCAGGCGGTAGCCCGCATCGGCGGTCATGCGACTCTTTATAAATCAGATCCGGCGTCGTTCCATCCGCTGGTGGCACCGCTGCTGCGCTACCACCGCAATCTCAAGTTGCAACTCGATCCCCAGGGCATCTTCAACCCGGGCCGCCTGTACGCCGAAGTCTGAGAGTGCACCATGCAAACTAATCTGAGCGAACAAGCCAAAAGTCTTCCCCGTGCCGAGGAAGCCGAACGTATTCTGCGCTCCTGCGTGCATTGCGGGTTCTGCACGGCCACCTGCCCCACCTACCAACTGCTGGGCGATGAGTTGGATAGTCCGCGCGGACGCATTTACCTGATCAAACAGGTGCTCGAAGGACAGCCGGTCACGGCCAAGACCCAAGCTCACCTGGACCGCTGCCTGACCTGCCGCAACTGTGAAACCACCTGTCCGTCCGGAGTGCAATACCACAACCTGCTCGACATCGGCCGCGCCGTGGTTGAGCAACAGGTGCCTCGCCCGCTGGGCCAGCGGCTACTGCGTGAGGGCCTGCGTGCAGTGGTACCGCGTCCTGCACTGTTCAAGGCCTTGACCAGCACCGCCAAAGCCTTCCGTCCGTTGCTGCCGCAAACCCTGCAAGCCAAGCTACCGCGCCATCCGCACCCGGCCAAGCCTCGTCCTCAACTGTTGCATGCACGTCGTGTGCTAATGCTCGAAGGCTGCGTGCAACCTGCCCTCTCGCCCAACACAAATGCGGCGGCAGCACGTGTGCTTGACCGCTTGGGAATTTCTGTGACTGCGGCCCGCGAGGCCGGTTGCTGTGGTGCAGTGGACTACCACCTCAATGCTCAAGAAAAGGGCTTGGAACGCGCCCGGCGCAATATCGATGCCTGGTGGCCAGCTATCGAGGCAGGTGCCGAAGCCATCGTACAGACGGCCAGTGGCTGCGGCGCTTTTGTGCGCGACTACGGCCATCTGCTCGAAGACGACCCTGCATACGCCGAAAAGGCCGCGCGGGTCAGTACTCTGGCTCGTGACTTGGTCGAGGTGTTGCGCGACGAGCCATTGGAACGGCTGGGTATCCACGGCGATCGTCGCTTGGCCTTCCACTGCCCCTGCACTCTGCAACATGCACAAAAGCTCGGTGGCGCTGTTGAAGGTGTGCTTGAGCGACTGGGCTTCAGCCTAACCGCCGTGCCTGACAGTCACCTGTGTTGCGGTTCGGCAGGCACCTATTCGCTGACTCAGCCGGAACTGTCATTTCAACTGCGCGACAACAAGCTCAACGCCCTGGAAAGCGGCAATCCGGAAGTTATCGTCACCGCCAACATCGGCTGCCAGACCCACCTCGACGGCGCTGGACGCACACCTGTGCGCCATTGGATTGAACTGGTGGAAGAAGCACTCGTTTAGGTGACTCCGATGATCTCCCACGGCGCTACGTTCCGTCCGTGGGAGTTCCCGAAGTGCCATTCGATACCTTTTGTATCGGCAGAAAACGCTTTCCAAGTGTTCTGCCGCTAACAAGCCTCATCCAGACTGATAGCCACAGAAAACCTAGTGCCATGCAACGCATAGCAGTATGCAAGAAGCACTAGCCAGGAGAACACCATGCAACGCAAAGCTGTGCTCGAACAAGCCGAAGTCGCCCGCATCCTCGCTGCCGCACGCGAAGAGGCGCAGCGTAACCAGTGGGCGGTGTGTATCGCCGTAGTCGATGACGGCGGCCACCCGCTGGCCCTCGAGCGCCTCGATGGTTGCGCCCCCATCGCTGCTTACATCGCCACCGAAAAGGCTCGCAGCGCAGCGCTCGGCCGACGCGACACCAAGGGTTACGAGGAAATGGTCAACGGCGGGCGCACCGCGTTTGTCAGCGCACCGCTGCTGACATCGCTCGAAGGGGGCCTTCCGCTGCGGGTGGACGGGCAAGTGGTTGCTGCCGTGGGCGTTTCCGGAGTGAAGGCCGAACAGGATGCCCAAGTGGCTGCAGCCGGGATCGCTGCGCTCTGAGCGCGGCTTCAAGAACAGATGAACCAAGCGATAGGAGAGACGAGAATGACCGAGCGCGTGCCATGCCAGCGTTTGCAGGTGGCTGAGAACTTCAAGCACTTCATCGAGGATGAGGTGCTCCCCGGCACCGAGATTACGTCGGATCATTTCTGGAGGGGGCTCGATGCCCTGGTGCACGATCTGGCGCCGCGCAACCGCGCTTTGCTGGCCGAGCGTGTTCACTTGCAGGGCGAATTGGATACCTGGCACCGCGCCCACCCCGGGTCGGTAACGGACATGGAGGCCTATCAGCGCTTCCTTGGCAGCATCGGTTATCTGCTGCCACAACCTGAAAAGGTTAAGGTCGGCACGGACCATGTCGACCGTGAGGTAGCAGTGCAGGCCGGCCCGCAGTTGGTGGTGCCGGTGATGAACGCACGCTATGCGCTCAACGCCGCTAATGCCCGTTGGGGCTCGTTGTACGATGCCCTGTATGGCACCGACGCCATCGCCGAAGACGGCGGCGCCAGCAAGGGGCCTGGATACAATCCGGTGCGTGGCGCTCGAGTCATTGCGTTCGCCCGCGCCTTCCTCGACCAGGCCTTCCCCCTGCAGGGCGGTTCTCACGTCGATGCCAGCGCCTACCAGGTAGTGGATGGTCAATTGCGGGTATCGCTGCATAGCGGTGAAGCGATCGGTTTGGCCCAATCGGATCAATTCGTTGGTCACCAGGGCGAAGCATCGTCACCGACCGTCGTACTGCTCGTGCATCATGACTTGCACGTGGAGATCCAGATCGACCCGACCAGCCCAGTCGGCAGCACCGATGCCGCTGGCGTCAAGGACCTGGTGCTGGAGTCGGCCTTGACCACCATCATGGACTGCGAAGATTCAGTGGCCGCGGTCGATGCCGATGACAAGGTGGCTGTCTACCGTAACTGGCTGGGCCTGATGAAGGGCAACCTGACTGAAACCGTGAGCAAGAACGGGAAGGCATTCACGCGTACCCTGAACCCTGACCGCACCTACCAGGGCCGCGACGGTAAACCAGTAACCCTGCCGGGGCGCTCGCTGCTGTTCGTGCGCAACGTTGGTCATCTGATGAGCACCCCAACCATCCTCGATCAGGAAGGTCAGGAGATTCCCGAAGGAATTCTCGATGCCGTAATCACTAGCCTTGCAGCCGTTCACGACCTGCGCCGCCGCGGCAACTCGCGTAGCGGCAGCGTCTATATTGTGAAGCCCAAGATGCACGGCCCTGCTGAGGTAGCATTTGCCAACAGGCTGTTTGGTCGAGTTGAGGATCTTCTTGGCCTGGCCCCTCATACCTTGAAGATGGGCATCATGGACGAGGAGCGCCGCACCAGCATCAACCTCAAGGCGTGCATCGCCGAAGCCGCCAATCGCGTGGTGTTCATCAATACCGGATTCCTCGACCGTACGGGCGACGAGATGCACTCGACCATGGAAGCCGGCGCCATGCTGCGCAAGGGCGACATGAAGTCGACTCCCTGGATCCAGTCCTATGAGCGCAACAACGTACTGGTGGGGCTGGACTGTGGCCTGCGTGGACGTGCGCAAATCGGCAAGGGCATGTGGGCCATGCCGGACCTGATGGCAGCCATGCTTGAACAGAAAATTGCTCACCCCAAGGCCGGTGCCAACACCGCGTGGGTACCTTCGCCTACCGCCGCGACGCTGCACGCGCTGCACTACCACCAGGTAGACGTGCGTCAAGTGCAACAAGAGTTGGAACGCATCGACCTAGACAGCCAGCGCGCCGAGTTGCTGCAAGGCCTGCTCAGTGTGCCGGTCAGTGTCGATCGCAATTGGAGCCCGACCGAGATCCAGGCAGAACTGGATAACAACTGCCAGAGCATCCTTGGCTATGTAGTGCGCTGGATCGAACAGGGCGTTGGTTGTTCCAAAGTGCTCGATATCCACGACGTAGGTTTGATGGAAGACCGCGCCACCCTGCGTATCTCCGCCCAGCATATTGCGAACTGGCTGCACCATCGTGTGGTTAGCACTGGCCAAGTCCGTGCAGCGCTGGAGCGCATGGCTCAGGTGGTCGATGGGCAGAATGCTGGGGACCAAGCCTACCGCCCGATGGCGCCGGACTTTGAAAGCAGCCATGCCTTCCGAGCCGCCTGTGACCTGGTGTTCAAGGGACGTGAGCAGCCAAGTGGCTACACAGAGCCGCTGCTTCATGCCTGGCGGTTGCGCTTCAAACAGGCTCGCTGAACCCGTACCTGCCCGTCGCTGATGAGCTCACTCCCACATGACTGCACCGCGTCTGTGGGAGATCCCAAATAACGTTTTCGCAGCATCCAGTACCGACAGGATCTGGCTTGCCAGCGAGGAGGCATTGCTCACCGTCATACACATTCGACCAGCTAACCCCGTCGAAACATCCGCATCACCCTTACAAGCTATCAACAATAAAAAGAGGCTTTTAACATGCAAACTTGGGAACAGATGTACACTCCCCTCGGCAGCCTGGGCTTGTCAGCCCTGGTCGCGCTGATCCCGATCATTTTCTTCTTTATTGCTCTCGCCGTCTTTCGCATGAAAGGCTATATCGCCGGCACCATCACCTTGGTGTTGTCGATCCTCGTCGCCACCCTGGCCTACGACATGCCCCTGGACATGGCCTTTGCCGCTGCCGGTTACGGCTTCGCCTATGGTCTGTGGCCAATCGCCTGGATCATTGTCGCGGCCGTATTCCTCTACAAGCTTACGGTCAAGAGCGGTCAGTTCGAGGTGATTCGCAGCTCGGTGCTCTCGATCACCGATGACCAGCGCCTGCAGGTACTGCTGATCGGCTTCTCCTTCGGGGCTTTCCTCGAAGGTGCGGCCGGCTTTGGCGCGCCAGTGGCGATCACCGGCGCCCTGCTTGTGGGGCTGGGTTTCAATCCGCTGTACGCCGCCGGGCTGTGCCTGATCGCCAACACCGCACCGGTGGCCTTCGGTGCTTTAGGTGTGCCGATTATCGTTGCTGGGCAAGTGACTGGCATCGACGCGTTCAAGATTGGCGCCATGGCCGGACGCCAACTGCCGCTGCTGTCGGTCATCGTACCGTTCTGGCTGGTAGCGATCATGGATGGTTGGCGCGGCGTCAAAGAAACCTGGCCTGCCGCGTTGGTGGCCGGTGCGAGCTTTGCCATCACTCAGTACCTGACCTCGAATTACATCGGCCCGGAACTGCCGGATATCACCTCGGCGCTGGTCAGCATCGTCTCGCTGACGCTGTTCCTCAAGGTCTGGCAGCCGACCCGTGCCGCCGATCGTGAGGTGGTCAGCGTGTCCGGCGGTGCGGCGGTCATGGGCGGTTTCTCCGGCCCTCGCGGCAGTACGCCGTCGCCGTATAGCTTCGGGCAGATCCTCAAGGCTTGGTCGCCGTTCCTGATCCTCACTGTGCTGGTAACCATCTGGACGCTCAAACCATTCAAGGCGATGTTCGCCCCAGGTGGCGCGCTCGAGCAGTTGGTGCTGATGTTCAAGATTCCGCACCTGGACCAACTGGTGATGAAGGCCGCACCCATCGTCGCCCAACCTACCCCAATGGCGGCGGTGTATAAGTTCGACTTGGTGTCGGCGGGTGGTAGTGCAATCTTACTGTCGGCGCTGGTCTCGATGTTTGTCCTGCGCATCAACTGGAAGACCGGACTGGTCAGCTTTAAGGAGACCCTGGTCGAACTCAAGCTACCGATCCTGTCCATCGGCATGGTGCTGGCTTTCGCCTTCGTCACCAACTATTCCGGTATGTCTACCACCTTGGCGCTGGTGCTGGCCGGTACTGGCGCGGCGTTCCCGTTCTTCTCGCCGTTCCTGGGCTGGCTGGGGGTATTCCTGACCGGCTCCGACACCTCGTCCAATGCCCTGTTCGGCTCGCTGCAAGCCACCACCGCGCACCAGATTGGCGTCAGCGACACCCTGCTGGTCGCTGCCAATACCAGTGGCGGCGTAACCGGCAAGATGATCTCGCCGCAGTCGATCGCTGTGGCGTGTGCTGCCACCAGCATCGTCGGCAAGGAGTCGGATCTGTTCCGCTTCACCTTGAAGCACAGCCTGATCTTTGCCGCCATCATCGGTCTGATCACCCTGTCCCAGGCATACGTGTTCACCGGCATGCTGGTGCACTGATACCCACCGGGCGCCGGGTTCACCGGCGCCTTTCCACCCCAATCATGATCGGTGAGAACCCATGACCTCCAATTTCAAGCAAGCAGCCCTGGACTATCATGAACATCCCACGCCAGGGAAAATCCGTATCGAACTGAGTAAGCCGGCCAACACCGCCAACGATCTTGCCTTGGCTTACAGCCCAGGCGTCGCCGAGCCAGTAAGGGCTATCGCTGCCTGCCCAGATGATGCGTACCGCTATACCAGCAAGGGCAACTTGGTCGCCGTTATCAGCAACGGTTCGGCGATCCTCGGCCTCGGCAACCTCGGCCCGCTGGCCAGTAAGCCAGTGATGGAGGGTAAAGCACTGCTCTTCAAGCGCTTTGCGGACATCGATTCGGTAGATATCGAGGTCAAGGCCACGACGCCCGAGACGTTTATCGATACCGTGGCACGCATAGCCGACACGTTCGGTGGCATCAACCTTGAAGATATCAAGGCGCCGGACTGCTTCGAGATTGAGCAGAAATTGATTGAGCTGTGCGACATCCCTGTCTTCCACGACGACCAACATGGCACGGCGATCGTGACTGCGGCCGGTCTACTCAATGCGCTAGAAATCCAGGACAAGCGCTTAGAGGACGCTCGCATCGTTTGTCTTGGTGCCGGTGCGGCAGCAACCGCTTGCATGAACCTGCTGGTTGCACTCGGCGCCCGTCGCGACAAGCTGTATATGCTGGACCGTCAAGGCGTGATCCACTCTGGTCGTGAAGGTCTCGATCCGCACAAGTTGGCATTCGCCAATGACTCAGGAGCACGCACCCTGGACGAGGCCTTGCAAGGCGCCGATGTATTCTTGGGTCTGTCTGGTGCGAACCTGTTGACCCCTGAGGCACTCGGCAATATGGCAGCGAGGCCAATCCTGTTTGCCTGCTCCAACCCTGACCCAGAGATTAGCCCTGAGTTGGCCAAATCCGTGCGTGACGATCTGATCATCGCCACCGGTCGGTCTGACTACCCCAACCAAGTGAATAACGTGCTGGGCTTCCCATTCATCTTCCGTGGTGCCCTGGATGTGAGGGCTCGACATATCAATGAAGCGATGAAAATTGCGGCGGTAGAGGCACTGCGACAGTTGGCCAAAACCCCGGTCCCAAGTGACGTACTGCAGGCCTATCAACTGGACAGTCTGGCATTTGGCCGGGATTACATCTTGCCCAAACCGATGGATGCCCGCTTGCTGGTAGCGATTTCGAGCGCAGTCGCCAAGGCTGCAGTCGAGTCAGGCGTTGCCCGCCTGCCATACCCGGCGCATTACCCCGTATAGGGGTAAAGCAACACTCAGGCAGGCCACAGGGAACTGATCAGGGGGACGATCACTGCGGTCAACAGTCCATTAAGGCCAATGCCGACCGCCGCGAACGCAGCCCCCAACCCACTGAGCGGAGCAATCTGCGCGGCGGCTACCCCACTGCCGGCGACCCCAGCAGCCAGCCCATGGGCACGCCAGTCGTCGACACGTAGCCAACCCAACACACTCCGCCCCAAGACTGCGGCTACGATTCCCCCGGCAATGGCCAGGCTGGCGGTCAATGCGGGGACTCCCCCAACTTCCTCCGCCAATGCCATGGCGATTGGCGTAGTGACCGATTTGGGTGCCATAGAAAGCGCCACACTCCGATCCCCTCCCAGTAACCAGACCAGCACAACACCGCTGAGCGTCGTGGTGAGCGAACCGGCCAGGAGGGCCAACCCCACCCCACTCAAGCTGCGCCTCACATGGCTGAGGTTAAGTGCGAGTGGTACCGCAAGTGCGACAGTTGCTGGTCCCAAGAGGAAATTGATGAACTGCGCACCAGCATAGTAGGTGTCGTAGTCGGTCCCGGTCGCTTGCAATACCACGACCATCAATACGATGGCTATCAACACGGGGTTCGCCCAGGCGGCCCCTGCACATCGGCGTTGCACCTGTTGACCGACCACGAAGGCTAACAACGACAGTGACAGCCATAACAGAGGAGAGACTGCCAATGGTGTCCATAACGCAAGCAATGAACTAATCATGCCCGATCCTCTTCACTCGCCGATGCTTGACGCCGTTCAGCCAGACGCGTCAGGTGATGCATCACCATGCCAGTGACCACCAGGCCAAGCAGTGTAGAAACTAGAAGGCCGACCACAATCGGTATCCAGTCTCGCTCGAGTACACCCAACTCGGCCACAATACCTACGCCAGCCGGTACAAACAGCAATCCCATGTTACCGATCAGCGACTGCGCCACTTGCGTCAACGGCGCCGGTGCCCCATCACTTGGGACAATCCAATGGTTGGCAAAAGTGACCAGTGCCACTGCAAGCAGGAACATACCAATCACTGGCCCAGGTAACGGCAGATGGAACAGGCGCCGGGCAATTTCCCCCAGCAGTTGTGCACCGATGAGCATGGCGAAAGCAGCGGGCATATGAACCTCAGTCTAAGAAGTTGCGACCCGCGACCAGTCTAAAAACCTGAGCCACCCAGAGGTTGAAGACCAGTACAATGGACCGAACAGAGTCAGAACATGGCCCGTTCCCCTTTGCATCTGGAAGGACCGACGAGGTCATGCTGGCCTTTCGGGGGCGCGCTGAAAACCACCCGACTGGCAAATGATTTGTGCGGAAAGGGTATTTGAATGGGTATCCGCTGTGGAGAAGACATGGATACTTTGGCGAGCACGCTTTCTGACCTTTCAAAGGCAACGCTGCAGGGTTGATCGCTACCACCACAGCCCGCTGGCCAATCGCTTGCTTGCTACCCTACTTCGCCTCATACCCCCGGCCACGGTGGCCTGGCCGGGTAGCGTCAATATCGACATTGAACGCCAGCAAGTTGGTCTGCTCGCCATCCAAGTGAAGCTTACGATCGGCGGGACATTAGCGCCCAGGCAAGGGAGAACTGAAACGCCCCTCGACCGGATAGCTAGGGTCAGTGTAGTGCGGCGTGGAGCAATGCCCGGGCGGTACCAGGCTGTCGACGAAGCACTCGTCCTGCTCCTCGATACGCACCTGCAATGCTTCTAGGTAACCGTACCACTGCGCCTCGGTGCGAGGCCCGGCGATGACCGAGCTCACGCAGCGGTTGTTGAGGACCCAGGCCAGAGCAAAGGCAGCGCTGCTGGTGCCGCGTGAGGCGGCGTGGGCGGCGACCGATTGGGCAATGTGCAGGGATTCGCGCCGCCATTCGGTTTGGCGGATGCGCTGGTCGCCGCGCCCTGCCCGGCTGTCCGACGGTGGCGGGCCGTCTGGAGCGTACTTGCCGGTCAGAACACCTCGCGCCAGCGGGCTGTAAGGCACAACACCCAAACCGTAGTGATGGGCGGCAGGCAAATGCTCGATCTCAACGCTGCGGTTGACCAGGTTATACAGCGGCTGGCTGGCCACCGGCCGGTCCAGGCTCATATCGTCGGCCAGACGCACCACTTCGGCAATGTACCAACTGCGGAAGTTTGACACCCCGAAATAACGTACCTTCCCCTGGCGGATCAGGTCGCCGACGGCGCGCACGCCTTCTTCCAAGGTCACACCGGGAACGGCACGGTGGAAGTAAAGGATGTCGAGGTAGTCGGTGCCGAGGCGCTTGAGGCTCGCCTCGACGACTTGGTTGATCCACTTGCGCGACTGGCCCTGGCGGTTCGGGGCAGTATCGACGGGTGAGCCGAACTTGCTGGCCAGCACCCAGTCGTCGCGCTGGGAGGCGATGCCCCGGCCGACGATACACTCGGCGGCACCGCCGGTGTAAACGTCGGCGGTGTCGATGAAGTTGACACCCTGGGCATGGGCGTGGGCAATGATGCGCTGGGCGGTCGGTTCGTCGGTCGCGCCGCCGAACATCATGGTACCCAGGCACAAGGGGGAGACCTTCAGGGCGCTGTGGCCCAAGTAGCGGTAGTCCATGAATATCACCGTGGGAAGGGTTGGAAGTGTGCCTGCAGCGGCTGAGTCACGGGGCGAACTCGCGATAGCGCTGACGCGAGAGCCCCGTGCCAGGGCATCAACCCTG
Source organism: Pseudomonas sp. PvP089 (assembly GCF_017875165.1). NCBI lineage: Bacteria > Pseudomonadati > Pseudomonadota > Gammaproteobacteria > Pseudomonadales > Pseudomonadaceae > Pseudomonas > Pseudomonas sp. PvP089. The sequence continues at coordinate 2,941,668 of NZ_JAGGME010000001.1, read as the reverse complement.
CTGGAATACCTCACGGGCACAGCGGAAGCTGTCCACCGCCGCCGGCACCCCTGCGTAGATCGCCGCCTGCAGGAACACCTCGCGGATTTCCTCCTTGCTCACCCCATTATTCAGCGCACCACGAATGTGAAGCTTAAGCTCATGAGGCCGGTTAAGCGCAGTCATGAAGGCCAGGTTGAGCAGGCTACGGGTGCGCCGGTCCAGGCCCGGTCGGTTCCATACATCGCCCCAGCAGTATTGCGACACCAGTTCCTGCATCGGCATGCCGAACTCATCAGCGTTGGCCAGGGCGGCGTCCACGTAGGCGTCGCCTAACACTTCACGACGGGTCTGCAGCCCGCGTTCAAACAATTCCTGATTCATGCAAGGTTCTCCGTTTCGATACTGGATAAGCGCCGGGGCGCCAGCCGCCCCGGCGTGACTGTCACTTGGCCGCGGCGATCCACTGATCGAACTGCGCCTGGTTGGCGCCGATCCACTGGTCGGCAAGCTTGCGGATCATTTCCGGCGAGCCGCCCTCCTTGCCGATCGCTGCCTCCCACTGCGACCACACGGCGGTGGGGAAATGCACCTGCTGCATCAGTTGCCGGATCGCCGGGTTATCGGCGAGGAACTGCTTGTTCGCCACCGTGTGGTAGTTCCACGACCCCATGGCCATACGGCACGGGTTGGCATCGCCGGCGCAGCCCTCGACGTCCTTGACCAGCGCCGAGCCGTCGTTGGGAATGTCCGGCGGCAGCGCGTCCTTGGGCGTAGGCAGCCACAGCACGTCGCTACCTGGGACCAGCGCATTGGTCACCCACGACGGGCTCCAGGCGTAGAAGAACACTGGTTTGCCGCCCTTGACCTTGGTCACCACGTCGGCCATCAGCGCCTCGTACTTGCCACGCACCTGGCGCACCGTGCCGGTCAGCTCGAAAGCCTTCATCTGGTAGTCGATCACCTTGCCACAGCTCCACGCCGGGTCGCAGCTGGTCAGCTCGGCCTTGCCACTGGAGCCGAACAACGCGGCGACCTTTGGATCTTTCAACTGTTCCAGGGTGGTGATGTTGTTGGCCAGTGCGGTCTTCTTGTCGATCAAGTAGCCGTTGATGCCACCGCCAATGATCATCCCCTCTCCCACCAGTTCGGCGTCCTTTGCCACGGCGCGAAAACCTGGTTCGCGCTGCGGCAGGGTGATATCGGTGCCGATGTCCATGTCACGTTGGGCTACGGCGGGAAAGAACAGGGTGTTGTCCAGGGTGACCAGCTTGACCTTGTATCCCAGCGCCTTGAAGGCGTCGGAGACGATCTGCGCCACCACATAGTTACCGCCCAAGCTGCTGTCCTGGGCATAGCGGATGGTCCGGCCATCGCCAGGCAACCCCTCGGCTCGGGCGGTGCCCGTCAGGGCCAATAGTACGGCGGCACAGGCGAGCGTCTTGTGAAACATGTTCATCGTTGTCTACCTTCTTTTTATGCTCGTTATCGGGTTGTGACACACACGCAAACGCATCAAGCAAGGTGCTGCGGCTCAGCGCCCCTGGGACAGCAGGCGCTCTCCGCGCAGGCAGCGGCGGAGCACGCTTTTAAAGGTCAGGGCCTTGCCTGACCGGGGCGCGCCCAGTGCCTGGGAGAACCGGTCAAGCATGATCGCCAGCAGCACAATGGCGATGCCGCCGACCGCCGCGCCACCGACGTCGAGTCGGCCGATGCCCTGCAGCACCACCAGGCCCAAGCCCTCGGCGCCGATCATCGAGATCACCACCGACATCACCATCGCGGTCAGCACCGTCTGGTTCAGGCCGCCGAGGATGGTCGGCATCGCCAGCGGGAGTTGCACCTCCCACAACAGCTGCCACTTGTTGGCACCGAACGCCTGGCCGGCCTCGACGATCTCGCTGTCGACCATGCAGATGCCCAACTGGGTGAAGCGGATCAATGGCGGCATCGCCGCGGTGGCCACCGCTACTTCACCGGGAACATTGCCGACACCGAACAGCATCACCACCGGTACCAGGTACACGAAGGTCGGCGTGGTCTGCATCACGTCCAGTACTGGACGCACCACCATCCATGCCCCAGGGCTGCGTGCGCACCAGATGCCGATAGGGATACCAATTACCGCGCAGAACACGATGGCGGTGGTGATCAGCGACAGTGTGGTCATCGCCTCCGACCACACCCCAAGCACCGCGATGGTCACGTAAGCGGCAACGCTAAAGAGCGCCACGCGAAGGTTGGCCAGGCGCCAGAACAGCACGAAGGTCAACAGCACCATCACCGGGAACGGCATGGCATGGAAGGCGCCGTCGACGAAGTTGAGCAACTGCTCGATTGGCCACTTCAGGCTGGAGAACAGCGGACGGAAGTTCTCCGCCAGCCACTGCACACCGTTTTGTATCCAGTCGGCGATGGGGAACACCGCCAGGTCGTTGGCTTCAAGCATGTCGCACCTCCACGCCCTGTGCGGCGCCAATACGGGCGAGAATATGCCCCGCATCCAGGAACCCGAGCAGTCGCCCGGACTCGTCCGTGACTCCCACTGGTTGGCCACCAATGCACTGCGGTGCGACGTCCACCAGCCGTGCCGTGCTCGGCACGCAAGTGAAGCCTGCAGCCGGCTGCGGCGCCTGCTGGCCGCTGCGGGCTAGGGCAACCTGCTGCTGGCTGAGGATGCCCAGTAGCCGCTGCTCGCCATCGACCAGGAACCCCGGTCCCTGGCTGTTGGCACCCAGCAAGGTGCGGCCTTCGCCACGCCACACCGGCGTAAGCACGGTCATCACGGAAGCGGCGTCGAACACCCGGGCGCGGTCGACCTCGCGGGTGAAGCCGGCCACGTACTCGCTGCCCGGTTCCATGACAATTGACTGCGGCGTGCCCTCGCGGACCACCCGGCCTTCGGACATGATGGCAATGCGTGAGCCGAGCTTGAGCGCTTCCTGGAAGTCGTGGGTGATGAACAGGATGGTCTTGTTCAGGGTGCGTTGCAGGCGCAGCAGTTCATCCTGCATCTCGGTGCGGATCAATGGATCGAGGGCGCTGAACGCCTCATCCATGATCAGCACGTCGGCGTCGGTGGCCAGTGCCCGGGCCAGGCCAACACGTTGACGCATGCCGCCGCTGAGCTCATGGGGCATGTGGTAGGCCCACTTGCTCAAGCCCACCACCGCCAACACTTCCTCGGCTCGGGCGCGGCGCTGGGCCGGCGCGGTGCCGCGCATCTTCAGACCGAACTCGACGTTCTCGATCACCCGCCGGTTGGGCAGCAGGCCGAAGTGCTGGAACACCATGGAGATCCGGGAGCGGCGCACCTCGCGCAGGCCCGCTTCGTCCAGCGCGCAGAGGTCCTCGCCGTCAAGCAGGATGCGTCCGGCGCTGGGCTCGTTGAGGCGATTGATGCAGCGCGCCAGAGTAGATTTGCCCGAGCCGGACAGGCCCATGATCATGTAGATCGAGCCGGACGGGATGCGCAGCGACACGTCGTCCACGCCCACCACCTGGCTCAGGGTGTCCAGCACCTCGGCGCGACCCTTGCCTTCGCGCAGCATCGCTAGCGCTGGGCCGGGTTTGTCGCTGAACACCTTGTAGAGATTCTCAATGACCAGTCGGTCAGTCATGGCTGCGACTCCTCGTGCAAGTTCGGATGGCCCGCGAACTGAGTTCGCGGGGACACGGCAGTCGATGAAGGCCCGGCCTCACGCAAGGCGGCCAGGTGGAGGGATATCGAACCGCTTTTTATTCGGGGGATGCGTTTTTCGATGTTCATTGCCAGCACTCTCGTAGCAAACAGAATCTCACTGACCGGACCGACACCCCCCGCCGCAGCGAGTTTGGTGGCGTGTCCGTCCACTCACTGATCGTCCATGAAGAACTCATGCAATAGGCCGGCGACCTGCTGCGGTGCCTCGATCAGGATCGAGTGGCGCAACCCCGGCAGGATTTCAAGCCTGGAGCCTGGGATGCATTCGTGCATGAAAGTCGCCATGCGCGGGTTAGAGCCCTGGTCCTGCTCGCCGGTGGCGATCAGGGTAGGTACCTGGATTTGGTCGATGAAACCGCCATAGTCGGTCTCAGCCAGCACCCGGTACGCTGCCGCATAGCACTGAGGGTCGTTCTCGGCGTCACGCTGGCGCAGGCAGGCGATTAGTTCCGGATTGCGCGCCTGGAAGTCCTCCGACAGCCAGCGAGACAGCGAGGCATCATGGTGCGAGCCGCGTTCGCCCTCCTGCAACGCCGCCAGACGCTCCAGTACCCGCGTGCGTTCCTCGCGGGTGCGCCCAGAGACCGTGGCCAGCAGCGCCAGGCGCCGCAGCCGGTGCGGGTGCTGTAAGGCCAGGCGCTGGGCAATCAGGCCGCCCAGGGAGAAACCGGCCAGGTCGAAGGTGTCGAAGCCCACGTGAGCGGCCAACGCCAAGGTGTCGCCGACGAAGTCGTCGATCTCGTAGCGGCCGTACACCCGCGAGGAACGCCCGTGGCCGCGCAGGTCGAAGGTGAGGATGCGAAAGTCCTCGACCAGGTGGCTGGCAACCGCGTCCCAGGCTTCCAGGTATGAGCCCACACCGTGGATGCATACCAGCGGGCGCGGGCCGCGCCCCTGCAGGCGGTAGTTCAGTTCGATGCCGCCGGTGGCCAGGGTGCCCTGGATCATGCCCGATGGGTCGGAGGTTTGCGTCAGCATATGCGCTCCCTGTCCGTCTCAATCGGCCTGACGCGCGGCGGCGCGACGGGCGAAATGCGGCATGACTTCGTCGATGAACAGGCGCAGCGTCTTCTCCTGCAACTCGAACGGGAGGTTGAAGGCCAACCCCAGGCAGAACTGGTCGACCCCTTGCGCCTCGTACAATTCCAGCTTGCGGATGATCTCGTCAGGGGTACCGAACATCAGGTTCTCACGGATCGCCTCGGGGTTGTAGCTATCGCGGTTGGCCACCAGTTCATAGGGTACCGCCTCGGGGAAGCCGTTGTTCACGGTGCCGATGTTCTGCATCAGGTTCTCGAAGGCGCGCCCGTAGTCGATGCTGTGGCGCACGGCCACTTCCCAGTCCTGCTCACGGTCGTAGACACAGGTGCGGCGCTGCATCATGAAGCGCGGGCGCGGTACCTCGGGATGGTCGGCCACCGCCTTGCGGAACTTCTCACCCAGTACGACGACTTCGCTGGCCGGTGCTGACAACGGCGTGGAGAGGATGTTGGCGCCGACACTGACGGCCCAGTCAAAGCTTGCCGGATCACGTGTGGCTACCCAGATTGGCGGGTGTGGCTGCTGCAGCGGCTTGGGTACCGAGGTCGCGACCGGGAACTTCCAGTAATGGCCGTCGTGGGCATAATCTCCCTGCCAGAGCTTTTTCACTGCCGGCAACAACTCTTTCATGTAGGCCACCCCTTCTTGCTGCGGGATGCCGCCGGCCATGCGGTCGAACTCGTATTGGTAGGCACCGCGGGCGATGCCGAACTCCAGGCGCCCACCTGTCAGGTGGTCACACAAGGCGGACTCACCCGCCAGGCGTATCGGCGACCAGTACGGCGCCACCAGCGTCGAGGTGCCGAGACGAATGTTCTGCGTGTGCTGGGCCAGCCAGGTCAGCGTAATGAATGGGTTGGGCGAGATCGTGCACTCGAGCGTATGGTGCTCGGCGGTCCACAGGGTCTCGAAGCCACCCTCATCGGCCATGCGCACCAGCTTGAGGAAGTTGTGGATCTTGTCGCTCATCCGCTCCTCGGGGTTGAAGCGCTCCATGCTCAGGGAAACTGCGAATTTCATTGTTGTTGTCTCCAGTCGTGTGGGGTTGGGCAAGCGCAATCAGCGCAGGCGGATGACGAATGGGTCTTGCAAGGTCTCGGAATAGTCCACCAGCACGTTTTTCAGGCGCGAGAACTCACGCATCACCTCGAAACCGCCGCGAATGCCATAGCCGCTGTTTTTCATGCCGCCGTTCGACGACATATAGGCCGTCGAGCGATAGGTGTTGATCCAGACCGTGCCGGCGTCGACGTCACGGGCAAAGCGCATGGCGCGGCTAATGTCTCGGGTCCAAACACCGGCGGCAAGGCCGTACTCGGTGTCGTTGGCCAGTTCGATCAGTTGCGCCTCGGTATCGAAGGGCACGACCCCGACCACCGGGCCGAAGATTTCATCGCGCATGAAGCGCATGTCGTTGCGCGCATCGACGATGACCGTCGGTTCGAAGTACCAGCCACCGTCTCGCACCGCTTCAGCCGCGCGCCGACCGCCCACGGCGACCCGGGCCCCTTCTCGGATCGCTGAATCGACGTAGTGCTCGACTTTCTCCAACTGCGCGGCCAGCGCCAGCGGGCCGATATCGGTGTCTTCCATGGTCGGGTGGCCGACCTTGATCCGCCGTGCGCGCTCGACCAGCGCATCGACGAACGCGGGATAGATCGAGGACTCGACAAAGCAGCGCGAGCCAGCGACGCAGGTCTGCCCGGCGGCGGCGAACACACCGGCGACCACGCCGTTGACCGCATATTCGATGTTGGCGTCGGCGAACACCACATGGGGTGATTTACCGCCCAGTTCCATCTGGCACGACACCAGGTTCTGCGCCGCATTGGCGGCGATTTTGCGGCCAGTGGCAGTGCTGCCGGTAAACACCAATTTGGCAACGCCGGGGTGGCGACTGAGCGCCTCGCCGGTCGTCGGGCCGTCGCCCGTCACCACGTTGATCACTCCCGGCGGAATACCGGCCTGGATCGCCAGTTCGGCCAACGCCAAGGTCGATGCGCTGGTGTGTTCGGACGGTTTGATGACGACGGTGTTACCGATCGCCAAGCACGGTGCCAGGGTGCCGGTGAGCAGCATCAACGGCGAGTTCCAAGGCGTGATCATGGCCACCACGCCAATCGGCTCACGCAGGTTGTAGTTCAGCGCATCGAGCTTATTGACCGGGATGGTGTCGCCCTGCAGCTTGTCGGCCATGCCGGCGAAGTAGTAGAACGAGTCAGGCAGGCCGCGCATCTGCGCCACCATTTCCTTGAGCAGCTTGCCGTTGTCGCGGCACTCGATGCGCGCCAACTCGTCGGCATGAACCGCAACCAGCTCACCCAGTCGGCGCACCAGCTTGCCGCGCTCAGTTTGCGTCATGCGACGCCAGGCAGCGCCTTTCAATGCGGCCTGTGCGCTACGTACCGCTGCATCAACGTCCCGAGCATCGGCCTGGGAAAATTCGTACCAGGGTTGCCCGGTGGTCGGGTCAAAACTGGGCAGGAACTCGCCGCTCTGGGCGACGGTGAACTGGCCGTCGATGAACAGTTGCTGCCGGGAGCCTTGCAGGCTTTGCAGTGTGGTTTGCATGTGTGATCAACTCCTGATTTCTGACTCAGTAGGCTTTGTCCCAGCTCTGCGCGCTGCCGACCATCGCGACACGCCCGCCCTCCTGGGAGTCCATGTAGATGCCGAAGCTGCCGCGCTCGGTCTCACGCGCATAGCGCTGCAACATGGCGCGTATCTCGTGGGAGATAATGGTTTCGTAGGGCAGTTGATCGAGGGAGAAGAAGTGCAGCGAAGGCGGCAACGCACCCTCCAGCAGCGACTCGCCCAGTTTGGCGCGATAGATCAGATAACCCGGGTCGTTATCGGCGGTGTCGAACACCGAATAGAGGAAGGTGTCATCGGGCAACAGAGCCAACTCGCCGCCCACGGACAGCGGCAGACGGCCGTCCTTGAGTCGACGCGAAGCGGTCGGCAGCACCCAGCCGCCCTTGCCATCCTCGGCCAGGAGCAAGCGCCCTTCGGATTCGATCAGGTAGCCGGTGATCATGTCGCTCGCCGAGAGCCAGCCCGGTGGCAGCGGGTCCTTGACCTGGGCATAGCGGCCGCGACAGAAACCCAACGGCGCCTCTGGGCTGGTACCGAACGCCTGGACCTGGCCGAGCAGGATGATATGGTCACCAGCATCGATGCACTGGTGCACCGTGCAGTCGAACCAGGTCAGGCAATCGGTCAGCACCGGTGCCCCGGTGTGCACCGCGACGTGGCTAACCTGGTCGAATTTGTCGGGGGCTTTGGAGGCGAAGACGTTGGAAAGCGCGACCTGCCCTTCGTGCAGCAGGTTGACGGCAAAGCTGTCGGCCTGCAGGAACACCGGATAGCTCGCTGCACCCTTGCCAATGCACACCAGCAGCAACGCCGGATCAAGCGAAACGGAGGTGAACGAATTGGCCGTCATGCCCCTTGGGCTGCCCTGCTCGTCACGGGTTGTGACCACGGTTACCCCGGTGACGAACGTACCGAAGGCACGGCGCAGGGCCATTGGGTCTATCGTCTTGTATTCGTGTTCAACGGTCTGCATGTCACTCACCTCAAGAATGCCGTTGCATTGATTGAGGTCAACTATAGGGACGGTGACAGGCAGGGTTCTTCCTAGGTATGGAGGAATAATCGGTTATTTATTCTCGGTTTAAGAGCAAAGCAGACTACCCCTGCGCCTCACCCGAGGTAGTCCTGCCCCTCATCTTTTGCCGAGTTCTGCGCCGGTAGTCAGTTGGTGTAACTGCAGCGCTAGTTCAAGGGCGAAACGCCGCTCAGGAGTATCGAAGTCCAGACCGAACAGCTCTTGAATCCGTGCCAGCCGGTAACGCAGCGTGGTCACGTGCAAGCCCATCGCATCGGCGGCCAACTGGCTGCGACAACCTGAGCGCAGGTAAGCCGTCACGGTCTCCAGGTAAGGTGCAGAGTTGCGCTTGTCATACTCGATCAGCTTGCCCAGAGTGCCGCTAATGAAGTGCCGCACATCGGTGGCGTCGGCGGCGCCGATGAGCAGCGGTAGCGCACCCAGGTCCGGCATTTCGAGCATGCCGCTGCGCCCGTAGTCACGGGCCACGCGGATCATCCGCCAACAGCGCTCCCACTCGATGGCCAAAGGCTCGAGCCCCTCGAACGTTTCTCCCAGCACCACGATCGGCTCATGGCCTAGCACACGCCCGAGGGCATCGGCGATACGCCGGCCAAACCGCGCTTGCACCGCCACCTGCTCGGCGTCTACCGGCAGTAGACAAACCAGGCCGCTACCTAGGGTGACCATGTGCATGGGCACTTGCAACTGCTTGGCCAGGCCGGAAACCTGCCGACTGCATTCGAGCATCAGATTGTTTCGATGGCTTCCATGACCTGCAAAATCCACGACTAACATGCGCAGCGGCGCGGCCAACGGCAAGCCGAGGCGCCGGGCGCGCGCGAGGACATCCTCCGAATCGCGGAAGCGGCGCTCGACGATCTCGGAAAACAACTCGGTCAGGGTGCGGGTCTCAAAGCGGTAGCGGATCACGCTGCGCATCAATTGCACGCTCAAGGCGAAGCAGGCGTTCTCCAGGAGCAGCTTGCGCAGGGTGTCGGGCGGCGCATCACCCACGACCAGCAGCGCACCGACCTGTTCATCATCCACCGTCAGCGCTTCGATGTGCGCCGCGAGCCGATGCTCTCCCTCAAGCGGCAGCATCACCTGACCGTCACGCTGATGCTGCAAGGTGTCGTGAATGTAGCCCAGCAGTTCGCGCCCGCCGCTGCCAGCCAGCCAGCGTGTCCATTGCGTGTCGTCGTACAGCGCCGGCAAGGCCGAAGCCGAGCCGACCACGTGGCCGGCGGAGAAATCCGCCACCAGTACCGCACCACCGAGCAACTCTCCCAGGGTGGCGGCCAAGGCTTGCAACGAGTCGCCCGCCAGCACGTTGCGTAACAGCGAACGCTGCGAACCGAGGATGCGTTGTAACTGCTCATTGGCTTCCAGTTGCGCACGGCGTCGATGGGCACGGTCCACCGCGATCGCCCCCAGATCAACCACCGCGGCCATGAAGGTCAGGTCCTCCTCGGCCACCTCCCTGACCGAGCGAGAAATGACAGTGAGCACCATCGGACGTCCTTCAGCGTCGCTGCTGGGCATCGGCAGGGCCAGTACGGTTCGGTAGTTGCGTGCCAGGGCGTCACGCCGATAGCCCGGAAAGCGTGTCGTGTGCTGGGCATCGCGGATGTAGACCGGCTCCCCACTCTGCAACGCGATTAGCGAGGGACTGGTCGCCAGTTCCCAGCGGTCCTGCATTTTCTGCGGCAAACGGCTGCTCTCATACCGTGCCATGACCACACCGTAACCGTGAGCGAGATCAATGCACATCACAGACCCTAGATCCCAGCCGCCTTGCTGGCAGGCTGAGCGGGTCAACTCACCGAGCAACGATTCCAGGTCCTCGTCGGAACTGATCTGGCTCGCCACCCGCCGCAACGCCGTGATTTTTTCTTGATGTTCAGGCATCGGGGACCCCTTCCACCGATAAGGATTAATCGAATCAGAGGAAAAATAACAGAATCTTGCGATGGTTCGACGGAAGATTCGCTCCGAATCAGTGACTAGCATGGCCTTCAATTCCACATGGCCCACTGTCCTGGAGGCTTTGATGCCCGCTGATATCCGCAAGATCGTGACGTTTATCGAAACTACCCATCAGGAAGGCGGCAAGGACGCACCCAGGCCGATTACCTCGGTGGTTGTCGCGGCCGTGCTGCGCAACCCTTGGGCCGGCGAAGGTTTCGTCGAAGACCTGAGTCCCGAGATCGTTCGCCTGGCACCCGAGTTGGGCAAAATGATGTCCGCGGCGCTGGTGGCCCACCTGCCCAAAGAGCACGTACAGGCCTATGGGAAAGCCGCGGTGGTGGGCACCAGCGGCGAGATCGAGCACGCCGCCGCACTGATCCACACCCTGCGCTTTGGCGACGTGTACCGCGAGGCGGTGGATGGCACGGCGTTTCTCAGCTTCATCAACACCCGGGTTGGCGCGGGCGCGTTGCTCAGCGTACCGATGATCCACAAGTCCGAGACGGGTAAGCGCTCGCACTTCATCACCTCCACCTTCCAGATCGCCGACGCACCTGGCCCTGACGAGATTGTCATCGCCATTGGTGCCAGTGATGGCGGGCGTGTCCACCCACGCATCGGCGATCGATTCAAGGACCTGGAAGATATTGCCGCAGAACGCAAGCGTGCCTGACATCCCGCATGAACATCTGACGACTGTTCCTTTGCGTCGGCAGTTCCACACGCGGGATCCACATCCCGCGTAATGCTCGCCGCATGAGCAAACCCTCACGCCGGAAAAACCGAGGCAAAAAATAATGAAAAATCGTGCAACGGCAGCGTTACAACAGTTGAGCCGTCCAGATCTCCTGGAACTGCGTGCCTACATAGCAGGGCAATGGATTCATGGCGAAGGACACTTGGCCGTCACCGATCCTGCTACCGACGAGGTCATTGCCCACGTCGCCCATTGCGACGAGCACTGGATCGACCGTGCAGTGGAGGCGGCCAGCGAAGCCTTCGTCAGTTGGCGTGCACTGCTGCCAGCTCAGCGCGGCAATCTGCTGCGCAAATGGGCAGCGCTGACCCGTGAGCATTGCCAGGACCTTGCGACCATCATGTCGGCCGAGCAAGGCAAGCCCTACGCCGAGTCCCTCGGTGAGATCGACTACGGTGCCAACTTCCTGGAGTGGTTCGCAGCAGAAGGCGAGCGCAGCTACGCAGAATCGATCCCTAGCCATCTGCCGGGTAGTCAGCTCACTACCCGGCTGCAACCCATTGGCGTCACTGCAGCAGTCACGCCTTGGAATTTTCCGAACGCTATGATCACCCGCAAAGCCGGCGCGGCACTTGCAGCCGGCTGCCCGATGATCATCAAGCCGGCGCCAGAAACGCCCCTTTCCGCGCTCGCCTTGGCGAGGCTCGCCGAAGAAGCCGGGCTCCCGGCCGGGGTATTCCAGGTGGTCACCGGCGACGCGCCGAAACTGTCCAAGCAGTTGCTTCAGCACACCGAGGTGAGAGCCTTCAGCTTCACTGGCTCTACCGAAGTCGGCCGGATTCTGCTGCGCCAGTCCGCCGACACGGTGAAAAAGGTCTCGCTTGAACTGGGTGGGCACGCGCCTTTCATTGTCTTCGATGACGCCGACGTGAACGAAGCCGCCACAGCGTGCATCGCCGCCAAGTTTGCCACTTCTGGCCAGGACTGTCTGGCCGCCAACCGCATCTACGTGCAGCGCAGCCACTATGACGCCTTCGTCACCGAGTTCACTCGGCTGGCCAAGTCACTGCGTGTCGGTCACGGCCTGGCAGAGGGTGTGGATATCGGCCCGATGACGCGTGTCAGCGTTGCCAACAAATGCCGTGACCATATTGGCAATGCGATTTCGCTGGGCGCACGGCTGATGTGCGGTGGCCTGGATCACAACCTGGGCAGCAGTTTCGTCCTGCCGACCGTGCTAGCGGATGTCACCGATGAAATGGACATCGCGTTTGAAGAAACCTTCGGCCCGGTCGCGGCGATCCTACCGTTCGACAGCGAGCATGAGGTCGTTCAGCGCGCCAATGAAACCGAGTACGGCCTGGCGGCTTATGTCTACACCAATGATCTGAAGCGCGCGGCGCGCGTCTCCGAGCAGTTGGAGTACGGCATGGTCGCGCTCAACACGGCGAAATTCACCGGAGCACCGATTCCTTTCGGTGGCTGGAAACAGTCCGGCCTGGGCCGGGAAGGCTCCAAACATGGCCTGGCCGAGTACATGGAACTTAAATACGTCTGCGTCGGCGGCCTTTGATCAAATAACAGGAGAACAACCATGGATAAGCAAAAGATCGACCTCGTTTCGGCCCAGGATCGTGGCGCGGTACTGCACCCGTTCACCCACCTGAAGGACTTCGCTTCCGGGAAACTGGGAGACCCAACAATCGTCGAGACCGGCAAAGGCATCACCATCACAGACGCGACCGGCCGTGAGTACATCGACGGCTTCGCCGGCTTGTATTGCATGAACGTCGGCTACGGCCGCACCGAGGTAGCCGAAGCCATCTCCCGCCAGGCCCACAAGCTCGCGTACTACCATACCTATGCCGCGCACACCACCGACGAGTTGGCGCGGCTGTCCGATCGGCTGGTAAAAATGGCCCCGGGCAAGATGAGCAAGGTGTTTTACGGCCTGTCGGGCTCCGACGCCAACGAAACCCAAGCCAAGCTGGTCTGGTACTACAACAACCTGCGTGGTCTGCCGAAGAAGAAAAAGATCATTTCCCGTGATCGCGGTTACCATGGCTGCTCAGTCGTTTCGGGCTCCATGACCGGTATGTCGTTCTACCACGACTTCATGGACCTGCCGGTCTCCGGTATCTTGCGAACCGGCGCTGCGCACTACTACTGGGGTGCCGAACCAGGTGAGACCGAACAACAGTTCTCGCAGCGTCGAGCTAACGAGCTGGAGGAACTGATCCTGCGCGAAGGCCCCGACACCATCGGTGCATTCATTGCCGAGCCGGTGCTGGGTACCGGCGGCATCACCCCACCACCCGCTGGATACTGGGCAGCCATTCAGCCGATCCTGAAAAAGTACGACATCCTGCTGATTGCCGATGAAGTCATCACCGGCTTCGGCCGTACCGGCGCCATGTTCGGCTGCGATAAGTACGACATCGAGCCTGACCTGATCACGGTAGCCAAGGGCCTGACCTCAGCCTATGCGCCGCTCTCCGCCTCGATCGTGGGTGAGAAGGTTTACAAGGTCATGGAGGAAGGTGCGGACAAAGTGGGGGCGTTCTCCCACGGCTACACCTATTCCGGTCACCCCATCGGGGTCGCAGCTGCCAATGCGGTGCTGGACATCGTCGAGCAGGAAGACATTCCGGGCAACGCGGCAAGGGTCGGCGAGTACTTCCAGAAGTCCATGCAGGAAACCTTCGGCGCGCTGCCGATCGTGGGTGAGGTGCGTGGCGTGGGCTTGATGGCGGCCATAGAGTTCGTCGCCGACCCGCTCACCAAGACGCGCCTGGACCCGTCGCTGAAAGTCGGTGCGCGTATTTCCAAGGCGGCCCGTGATCGCGGTCTGATCGCCCGTGCTATGCCGCATGGCGAAATCCTTGGCTTCGCACCACCACTGGTCACCACCCGAGAAGAAGTCGACCGGATAATCGACATTGCTCACCGTGCAGTCTTAAGTGTTATGGGCGAGCTCAAGATTTGACCTTGATGTGATCAGAATAGTCTGACCTGGTGTGGCGCTTCTCAAACACCGCTCGTAGCATCAGTAATGCCTGAAGCAATGGTATGACAACTGACTGAGCCACTGCTCTGATCGATGTGAGCGACGAAGAATGCAGCGAATTTCTTCGTCGCTCACATCAGCGCAAAAGCCGCGCCGAACCATGCTCCTCGAATGCAAGCGCAATCCAGATGAAGCTATCACCCTCCGACTTATGACCAGATTGGCTAGGCCATTCAAATTTCAGTTGCAGCGTAACTACCTAGATGGCGAGTGCCTCTCGGCCTCCGATCGTGGGAGCCTAAGAGTTAGACATACACCAGCCTATTGCGCCCCAAAGGTGCAACTGCTCTGATCGATGCACAAAACTGCAGCGCCCCCCCCTTTTTAGGGACCAAGCGAGCTTTTCCGATTCTCTCTTTTCGCCAGCAACACGTTCCATCCAATCGGAACAGCACCAACTGATGACGAATGATCGCTCTCCGGCATTGCACATCGCGTAGGCGAACATATTGCCCCTATCGGCGTGCACTGTTTGTGGTGCGAACGAGCTCGCCATATCGAATCGCACGACGCTACTTGGCCTCCACACAAGATCGTGGATGACCTCGTCGAGTGATATTGAGGCTTCTACAAGTAGCCACATAGCCGCTTCTCGTAAGGCTGGGGGCCGACCATCGTCGAACAGCCCAGATCAGTCAGCTTGATGTGCATATCCGAACGTGCACTTCGCAGCCAATCCTTGGCGCGACTCCTGAGGGGAATTTGTAGGTCGCACAAAATTGAAGGGTCATGGCGAAATCAGAGGCGATTCGATGTTGCTGGACCTCGACCATTTCAACTCGATCAATGATCGGTCTCACGGTTAGCTCCGACCCACTGCTGACGCTTATCGGTGGCGAGGTATTTGCAGAGGTGAGTTAGGTCCCCGACATGACATGGGCGTCCCTTGACCAACGCCTGCGGGCTGGCCTGCATCACTGAACTGGTAGCTGCGAGCGGCGTCCCGGACTCCCGCCAGTCCCCCATTGGAGGGCCAGTAGTGGTCTCGCGACCGGGCATCAGTTGCTGTCCAGGCAGACGTTCTTTGTATGAGACCGAACGCTCAGATGCCTACTGAATAGCTCTCCTTCTTTTTGAGGCCATAAGCATGCTGTCCAATGCCCCCCTTCGCCTGAAGCTGTTGCTGATATTGATCTTTCCACTCCTGGGGTTCCTGTGTCTCTCCAGCCTGTATGCCACTGACAACTACCGTGCCGTGCGCGACATGCAGTCCACCGTCAGCGCGAGCAGTACTGTCGATGGCCTGAGTCAATTGATTACCGCCCTGCAGCGCGAACGGGGAGCCAGTGGCATCTTCATTGGTAGCCGCGGCACCAGCCTGCAGGATCGCCTGCAACAACTGCGCAAGAACAGTGACCAGGCCATTGCTGCTGTGCGCCGCCTGCCCGACGCAAAACAGGATGATAACGAGAAGTTACTTGCGGCTATCGAGCACCTGGCCGACACCCGCGAACAGATAGATCGACTGGCGATCGATAGTAGCGAATCCGGCACCCGCTACACGAACATGATCCAGCAATTGATCAGCTTTACCCAGGCACTGGAGAACCAAGTCAATGATATTGCCGTCGTGCATGCCCTCGCAGCACTCAACCAGTTCATCGAACTGAAGGAGCGCGCCGGTCGGGAACGTGCGCTGCTTGGCATCGTGTTCAGCCAGGACCATTTCAATGAAGTGCTTTTGTCCCGTTTCAGTCGCAACCTGGGAGAGTTCTCCGCCTATGCCGACGGCTTCCGTCGCCAAGCATCCGCAGCCTCCCTGAAGCAGTTCGAGACGGTTCTGCACACAGCCGATGCCCTTGAAGTAGCTCGCTTACAGCGGGTGGCCATCGAGACACCGCTGGGTCAACCCCTCGGCATCAAGCCCGACAGCTGGTTTGAAACCTCGACCCGACGCATCGACCAGATGAGCACGGTGGAACATGCATTGGCGGCCAATGTCGCCGCATTGGCCAACCAGGCGCTCCAGCATGCCAAGCGCGCATTGTGGCTGACGCTTGCCGGTACACTGGCGGCAGTGCTGCTAGCCGGGCTGTTCTCGTGGCGTATCATCCGCACGATCGGCGGGGCCGTACGGGACATCAATGCTGTACTGGCAAGCCTTGCCGAACGTGACCTCACCGCCAGGACTCGCTATCGCAGCCAGGATGAGTTTGGCCATATCGCTGACAACCTCAACCGCATGGCCCACGAAATCACCGACATCATCCAGGAGATCGGTCACGCGACCGCTCAAGTGGCCACTGCTGCCGATGAGTCCTCTGCGGTCACCCTGCAGACCAGCCGCAGCGTCGAGCAACAGCGTCAGAGCACCGAACTGGTGGCGACCGCCATCAACGAGATGAGCGCCACAGTACGTGAAGTGGCCCAGAGCACTAGCGCTGCTGCGAACCTGTCGCAACAAATTCATGCTAGTACGGCCCAGGGACGCAGCGAGATCGAAAGCACCGTAGGATTGATTCGTGAGTTGTCGGCACAAGCGCAGCATACCGCGACCATCCTCGGCGAACTGAAACAGGAGAGCGATACGATTTCCTCGGTACTGGATGTCATTCGGGACATTGCCGAGCAAACCAACCTGCTGGCCTTGAATGCGGCCATCGAGGCGGCGCGCGCCGGTGACCATGGCCGAGGCTTCGCCGTTGTCGCATCGGAAGTGCGCACCCTGGCCCAGAAGACTCAAGAATCGACCGGCAGCATCCAGCAAATGATCAGCAACCTGCAAGCCGGGTCCGACCGAGCGAGCACGTCCATGCACGTGACCCTGGCCAAGGCTCAGGACGGAGCCCGCCGAATCGGCCGTGCCGGTGAACTGCTTGCTGCGATAAACGAAGGTGTCGCGAGCATCAACGACCGAAACATTCAGATCGCGTCAGCCGCCGAGGAACAGAGCGCCGTATCCGAAGATATTAACCGTAACGTCACGGGCATCAACGACCTGGTGATCCAGGTCAGCGCCGGCGCACAGCAGACTGCTGTCACCAGCCAGGAACTGGCGCGACTCGCCGAGCATCAGCAGGTGCTGGTCAGCCGTTTCAGGCTGGCTTGACGCAAGGAAGTCACCCGGTGTGCAAGCATTCATATCCAGCGGTTCGAAGCCCCTGGCTGTTTACGGCTATTAGTCGGTCCTGGAGTGAGGCGCATTGAACATTCAGAAACCAGAGCGCCCCTGGTTTCTGAGTGAGTCGTGCCTAGGTCCCAAGGGCTGGCGGCAGTTATGCTGAAGCTAGCCCCAGCAGCCAACGAAGAGTGATAAGCGTATCCGTCCGGCCAACACATCTTCCTGTCGCGACCGCCGAAGGCCATGGTGTCCACCTAATTAAGTGGACACCATTTCTGGCCCATCAAGCGGATTTCCCGTGCCACCTTAGCGCCGCACCTACAGCAAATCTCAAAGCCCAGGTCGTTCAGACATCGCCTTGGTCTACAGCCTCAATGCCAACCCCGTCCACAAAAAGATTCGGCTGCACAATCAGAAAACCGCGGCTATTCAGCCGGCGTTCATCCCGCTGCACCCTCACGTACTCGGCGCGGGATCGCATCACCAGCACATCAGCATTTGCCTTGAAATCCAACCCCCACGCACAGAGTTCAGACGGCAACCATCAAAGTGATCAATTAGCAGCATTGGGCATGTCAGGAGCTTCGGAAAACTCGACGCACGTAACTCATACCTCGTGAAACTTTCAGCTCGTAATCATCGCGATACGAAATACCAGCTATGTCCTCACGCGTCGTACTCCTAGCCAATTCAAATCCAGAGGCATCGAGCCAGATTATTTCCTCACGGTTTGGCAATGGCAACACCCTATAAAGGCCTTTGTGGCCGTCGGTCCCAGTTAATTGGGCCCCTAGTTTCTGAGGCTGAGAGGACTCTTTCATGGACAACGGTAAGCTCTGCTGCCACTGTAGAAAGTACTGAGGGTCAATCCAGTCTTCCGACTCGATATCCGTATAATTTTCCTCCATCCAGTTTTTGAATTCTTGTCGAAGAACCTGAGCCTCATCGCGCGTACCCGCTAGACCCTGCGCTAGAGCGAACGCGACGAACGGCTCAAGTGTTCCCCATCGCAACATCTCTCTAGCCCAGAAACCGAACCACGGCAGTCCCGTGATCTCTTTCCACTCTTTTAGAGACGGGACGGAGCTCGGATCGTCGGCACCCTCGGACCATGCACGCGCTACTACGGCGCCTATCGCAACCCCTAGTCGAAACTCCAAGTTATCCGATACAAAACGCTGCCACGATCGTAGGTTCTCAGCAGATGGTACCTTTGCATCTGGCGCGCACATCCACCACGCAAGCAGAGACTTCCAGCTTTTGAGTAGTCCTTGATCGGCCACACTGGAACGTACCCGGAAGCCAAACCCAGGATCCTTGGATACTAAAAGCCCCAAGCGCTTAAAGAGATCAAGACGCTGCTTTGGACCGGAGGAGCCATAGCCCTGCGCCATCTTCAGTATCTCACTAATTTTCGGCGCAATGCGTTCAAACCTTCGACCCACGTACGGAGTGAAGCCATACTGATATAGACGTCGCCTTTCATCGGTATCGCTATATAGCGTGCCAACAATACCTTGCCCACGTCGTACGAATGCCCGCTCTAGCCAAGCTTCTTCAGCGCTCACAACCTTGCTGAACGTGTACTTCCATACTTTTTTAAGCAAAGCTTCTGTCTTGGCAGGAGAGTCCACCCGCGCCCCAACTGTTGCCAGCTCTTCTATAGCCGTCAGCAATACGCCATCAAGCTCATCTAGAGAATCCGCAAGCCTAGACTCATCATCAGCATCAACTAAACCAGCCTTTACGCTGATATCGTCAGGCGCCGTCTCTTCGAGCCAGTCCAGGAAGTACTCCTCATCAACTCCAAGCAAAGTTTGCGCTTTTTCCCGAATCGCCTCCAGTAACAACGTCAGAGGACTCAGCACCTCATTGCGCTCCTTCTCTTCTGAGCGGAGTCTATCCAGCAAATCATTATAGTGCTTTCGCAACTCCTTTATCTGCCCCAGCTGAGTTCGGATCTGCCCTGATGCTGTCGTTGACGGCTTGGTGGGTAGCGCCACAAGCGTTATACCCTCCTGACCTTGAGATGCTCCTGGTCGGCCGGCGCGGCCGGCGAGATTTCTAAATTCTGCCGCAGATAAGGGGTTAACTTTGGATTGGTTTTTGGTCGGGTCAAACGATCGCCGCGTTATCGATGGAACTAGAATAAGATCGAACGGCAGATTAACGCCTTCCGTCAGGGTTGCAGTAGCAACTGTAATCGTACAGATCCTGCGATCGATAAGGGCCGTCATCAGTCTTCGAAGGCGCTGAGGCATCTGACCGTGGCTTGTAGCAATGCCATGATCCAGCAATGAGACCTCATAGGATGTTTTGCCACAGTAATCCACGCAGCTTGCTCTGGCTGCTTTAAATAGAAGGATTGCTTCAGGGTCTGTCGGGCCCGAGAATCGACAGGCATCACGCCATTGAGGTAACTCAAGTGCTTCCTTAAACCACTTC
This sequence comes from Pseudomonas sp. PvP089, assembly GCF_017875165.1. Lineage (NCBI taxonomy): Bacteria > Pseudomonadati > Pseudomonadota > Gammaproteobacteria > Pseudomonadales > Pseudomonadaceae > Pseudomonas > Pseudomonas sp. PvP089. Next base: position 2,922,094 of record NZ_JAGGME010000001.1, on the reverse strand, counting down.
ATTGTCAGTTCAGGCTGCTGGGCTATGGAAATCAAGACGCGACGATCTCCCTCCACCAAATGCATTGCGGTCCACAAGACATTCACTTCGTTATAGCGAGCGATGCTGTTACGCATCGTCGCTGGCAACTGCGGCATCGGGGCTATGCGCAGTGGAATGTAAACTGACTCATCTCGACCTCGAACCTGGAGTTCTGCCCCGTTCAGCAAGTCGAAGCTCATCTGCCCCGCTTCGCCCGAAGTTGCAGCGAGCGTTCCTATGAGTTGTCGCGTACTTCTGTAGTTTGCGCCAATAGGCTCAGCTTCCCTTACTCCTTCAACCCAACAGGCGACAGGCGTTGCTGCCCCGCCGGCGACAGCAGTCAGAGCAACGCGCGCAATTTTCGGCGCTCGAGCTAACAGTCGCGAAACAAAACTCTCTAGACGCAACGTGCGACTGCTATGTTCCGCGAAGTCCACCTCTGCTCTATCGCGATCAGCGACTACGACCTGATGTGCCTCATCAACAATCAGAAGCCGCAGGCGAGCAACGATCAATGGGCCGACATAGCGCATTATGGCGTCAGCCTTCTCGACTGTGGCGATCAGGACTGTTGGCTTGTCGGCCCTCAACCAGTAATCAGTAATCCCCCAATCGGAACCACCATAAAGACCTGTAACAACAAGATCACTACCCAGCTCACTGACTAGCTTGGCTTCCACCTCTCCCGCTAGAGCTCTGGAAGGCACCAGATAGAGGGCAAGCGGCCCAGACTGATCGTCCGGCGCAAGCATCAGTTCTTTAACCAGCGCAAGGTTGGCCACCAACGTCTTCCCTGAGCCTGTCGGAGTACAGAGGGCGAACGAGGCAGAATTGAGCAAACGCTCCAATCCGCGGATCTGGGAAGGCCACAGGATGCCGCGCCCCCGTCCGAACTGGTCACGAGCAAATCTGCGCAGGCGATCCACTCGCTCCGGCTTAATCTCGGCCAGCTGCAAAATTGGGCCATAAATGCTCGAAGAGCTGTAGCTTTCGGCGACGGTTGCCAATAGCGAAATGAGCATAGAGAGCTCATCGCCATATGCTCGGGTAGCCATTTTGTCGAGCGCCTTTAACTTTCGAAGGCCCTGCTGCGTGCGACCGCTGTCGCCTTGCATCAGCGAGGATGCTATGACACCCAAACTGCGCACCAGCTCCACAACAAAGTACCATTCAAGGCTTCCAGCTTCGCGGGAGGTCCCAAGTTCTCCTGACGCCTCTGCTTCCGCTGGTTCCCTATCCGCTAACAACCGCATAGAAGATTCACGCTCTGTCAAGTGGGGATTCTGCCGCCAGAAAGCTAAAGCCCCCTCAACAACCCCATTAAAATCTCCGCTAAGAAACTTCGAAAGTAACCGAGTGCCATCATCAGCAATCTCCAACTGCCCTAAAAGGGCCGTTGCCATCGCTGGCAGCCCCCCGAGCTGAAATGCCGCAGCAGCCAGCAGCCCTGCAGGAGCAAAGCTTGAAGGCTCCTCCTGCATCCGTGTGAGCCATTCAAGTAGTTCAGCGGCTCTACGAAAGCAATCTTTGGCAGATTCTGATTCTGGTCCATCCAGTTCGCGACAAATCTCGGCGGCGTGTATCAGCCTATTTGCGTCATGGATTAGCTTTTCCGACTCGCCCTCATGCCACTGAATGGGCGGTACACGCCAAGTCGTTTGTAACCCACGAACGAAAGCCCGAGCATGCTCAGGGTGGAGACGGTTTTCGCTCGCTATACCGAGGCGTACTTGCTCCGCAAGATTTAGTCGTTTTTCCTCAAAATCAGTCATGCCTTAGACCCCATTCCAAAGGCTCTCATAAATCATATCTATCAGGTCCTCACCTCCACCCGACAAAATCAGCTCGACTACCTGAAGATCGTGCTCCGATTTATAGTCTTTGGGCATTTTTTTCCAGTCGATTATGGGGGTCGCTGACTCCCTGCCCTTGAAGTCGTTACCACAAATGAAGACAAGATTTGTTCGTGGAATGGGGGTTGCGTTGTTGAGCAGCAAGGCCTGATCGATCGAAAAAATAGCGGCCTGGAACTTTTTCGGATCGGATTCCTTGAGCAATTTCTGAAGCTGTCGCATTCCATGCGGTATGTTCTTGTCGCGCTCACTGAGCTGGTACCAAATTCCCTTGCCATCGGCGTCTTTCAATAAGCTCTGTACGACAGCTTTACCAAGCGTCTTTCGCCATTTAGCCTCACCAGCAAGGTACCGCTTCACCTTTCCGTCAGCATCCAAGGCTATTGCCAGGAAGTCTGATCCGTGGCGACCCAGCATCTGGCGCGTAAGCTGAGCGTCTCGTGCCAGCGCAAAAAGATACTGTTTGGCGTCCTCATGGTGACGAAAGAGGAAGATCGGGACCTGCCATTCGTGTTTACCGACGTAGGTGTAGTGCTCAGTAAGCATCCCCGCCATCACCTCACCGAACAGCCCTCTTCGCGCAACGATAGGCAAGCATTTGGGATAAGTAGCGTGAGAACCGGCGCTCCCCGCATCAGGGTGTAAATCGATACAAATTTCTTCGTGAAAGTGCTTTCTTGCGTCCAGGTGTGCCGATTCAAAGTATGGCCGAAATGCCGCTGCCAACGCTGCGTCGCTAGCTCCAACCTGCTCAAGCAACAAATGACCATAGCTGCCCTTTGTTGCGGATTCCACGCCATTCGGACACTCAGCCCACGCTGATCCGGACACCTGTTCCACGCTCATTCGGACAGGCAGTCGGAGCGCAGCGACGCAGGGGTGGCATTGTTAGTCCGGGTTGGCTGGCGTCGTCAATTTCTGCGTCCGTTTGCGCATTGATTCACCCTTCAGATTGATCCGATAAGCGTTGTGCACCAGGCGGTCGAGGATGGCATCGGCCAGGGTCGGATCGCCGATCAGTTCGTGCCAGTTGTCCACCGGCATCTGGCTGGTGACGATGGTCGAGCGCTGGCCGTAACGGTCGTCCAGTAGCTCCAGCATGTCGCGCCGTTGCTCGCCGGTGAACGGGGCCAGGCCCCAGTCGTCGAGGATCAGCAGGTCGGTCTTGGCGTAGCTGCTCATCAGCTTGGCGAAGCGGCCGTCGCCATGGGCCAGACCCAGTTCTTCCAGCAAACGTGGCAGGCGCAGGTAGCGCACGCTGTAGCCCTCCCGGCAGGCCTGGTGGGCCAGGGCGCAGGCCAGCCAGGTTTTACCGACACCGGTGGGGCCGCCGATGATCAGGTTGAGGCCGTCGCGCAGCCACTGACCACTGCTCAGTTGCAGGATCAGCGCCTTATCCAGTCCGCGCGGGCTGCGGTAGTCGATGTCTTCGAGGCAGGCGTTGTGCTTGAGCCGGGCCTGGCGCAGGCGGCTGCTCAGGCGCTTGTCATCGCGTTCGGTCAGCTCGCGGTCGACCAGCAGGCCGAGGCGTTCTTCGAAGCTCAGGCTGTCGATGTCCGGGGTTTTCAGTTGTTCATTCAGCGCCTTGAGCATGCCGTGCAGGCGCAGGGTTTGCAGCTTGTCCAGGGTCGGATGGGGCAGCATGGTGGGATTCCTTGGGGTCAGTGGTAGTAGGCGGATCCGCGCAGGTTGGCGTGGTCGTCCGGTAGTAGCGGCAGGTTGGTTTGAGCTAGCGGCAGGTTTTCCAGCCCCTGGCGCAGGATCGATTCGAGGCTCTTGTAGCTGCACGTGCCGAGGCTGATGGCGCGACGGCAGGCCAACTCCAGACGCGCCTCACCGTGGGTTTTACCCAGGCGCAGGATGCCCAGGCAGGCCCGGTAGCCCTGCTGCGGATGGATGCGCCGTTCGAGGATGTGCCGGATCACGCCGGCGGTGTTCGGCCCGGTCTGCTCGGCCCAGCGGATCAGCCGTTGCGGCGTCCACTCGGCATGCTCGCGATGGCTCTTGGGCATGTGCTCGGCCTGCGTGCTGTGCCTGCCCTTGTGCATTGAGCGCAGGTGGCTGGCCACTCGCTGGTTGGCGTGGAAAAACTCGACGGTGCGCGCCGTCAGGCGCACCTCCAGCTGCTTCTTCACCAGTTGATACGGCACCGAGTAGTAATGCCCATCGACCTCGACGTGGTAGTCGATGTGCACCCGCGCCTTCTTCCACTCGGCGTAGACGTAGGGTTGCTCCGGCAGGGGGCGCAGCGCCGGACGATCCAGGCTGTCGAAGGCCGACTGCCGGGAGCCCGGCAGCTTCTTGAACGGGCGTTGGTTGAGCCGCTCCAGCAGCCCGGCGATGGCCGTGTTGAGTTCATCCAGGGAGAAGAACTGCCGATTCCTCAGTGCGGCGAGGATCCAACGCTCGACCACCTGCACGCCGACTTCGGCCTTGGCCTTGTCGCGCGGTTTGCGTGCCCGCGCCGGCACCACCGCCACGCCATAGTGCTCGGCCAGATCGCGGTAGCTCGGGTTGATGTCCGGCTCGTAGCGGTGACTCTTGCTCACCGCGCTGCGCAGGTTGTCCGGCACCACGATCTCCGGCACGCCGCCGAGGAAGGCGAAGCAGCGGGCATGGGAGCCTAGCCAGTCCGGCAGCTGCTGCGACCAGGTGGCTTCGGCGAAGGTGTAGCTGGACGCGCCGAGCACCGCGACGAACACCTGCGCCTGGCGGATCTCGCCGCTGTGGCGATCGATAACCGGCACCGTCTGGCCGGCATAGTCGACGAACAGCTTCTCGCCGACGCGGTGCTCCTGACGCATCACCACGTCCAACTTGCCCTGCCAGGCTCGGTAGTGCTCACAGAACCAGCTGTACTGAAAGCCCTGAGGCTGGCTCAGGCGGTACTCCTGCCAGAGCAGCGCCAGGGTCACCCCGGGGCGGCGCAGTTCGGCATGCACCCATGCCCAATCGGGTAAAGGCCGCTTCTCACTGGCAACCGCCGGGGCCGGCGGGAACAGTTGCTGCTCCAACTCGGCATCGGACAACGAACAGGGCCAGGTGAGGCCGCTGGCGGCAAAACGGCAGAGGTAATCACCGGCACTGCTGTGGCCAATGCCCAGGCTGCGGGCGATCTTGCGCACGGACAGGCCGCAGTCGAACTTGAGGCGTAACACCTCTCGGATTTTACGCATGGAAACGCTCCACAACGACCTCTCTGCTTCGAAAAAGAGATCGATGGTAGTGAATAAATCCTGCGTGGCTGCCTGCCAGAAAAGTGTCCGGATGACCGTGGAGTCGGTGTCCGGATGCTCGTGGAATGAGTGTCCGGATCAGCGTGGAATCACTGTCCGGATGCGCGTGGAATGGGTGTCCGAGTCAGCGTGGAATCCGCACCCTTTGTAGACGGGTACCCGACCAACCAGTTTTTGAGGACCTTTTTGGGCAGTTTGTATGTATGCAATTGTTCTCTCCATGAGCAACGGAATGGGCTTTGCGGCGCGTATGTTACCGATCCAAATTGTACATAGATTGGGAATTTTTTTGCTCAGCAAATGAGCTAACAAACGAGCAGTCATCGAAGGTCGCGCAGCCCGGTGGTTCACAATTGAGTCGATCCGGGCTTCGTAGCGGCTGTTCCGCTCGGATCTGGTCGCTTTGTCCTGACTTGCTAGTAGCTGGTGAACGTCTGTCCAAACTACACCGGCGAGGCATATGCTCAAGCCAGTCTGAGCAGCCAACGATGAGTGATAAGCCGGTTATCGATCCTTGACAACCAAATGGAAAGCACACCTAGCTCTCGATGACTAGCCGTAGTTTTCGAACACAAGGCTTCCCCGCACATTAAAAATTTCGCTCACATGCATTATCTAGAACGATCCATTCGGCATTGCTCCAATCAAGACTGTGCACTAGAGCGGGGCGATGTTAATCTGAGCGTTTCTCAACACTACGACTTAGGTGCTCCATGCTGGCCCATGAAAAACTAATGAAGTACATCATTGAGAATCTGACGAGAATCAGTGTACAAGCAGAACTCTTGGGAAAAGTCCATTTTTTCGATCATCACATTGCATCTGAACATTTCTTCCAACAGCTTCTTAACCAGGTCTACGGCTACCAGCTCACGAATGCGAACCACACCCGGCTTAACGCCGCAGCCATTGACCTTTGCGATCCTCACCGCAAGTTGGCGATTCAAGTCACAGCGCAACGCCAGGCGGCAAAAATTCAGAAAACCGTAGATAATTTCGCCAACCATGGGCTGGGCAGCACCTACTCGACACTAAAAGTACTTATTATTGGGAAGCGAACTGGAACTTACAGTACAATCTCAGTTCCACCAACTGTTACTTTTAATGGAAAAACAGACGTCATTGATCTCGCTTCACTGGTCCACGACATCACCAAACAGTCCACGACAGCCCTACAAGCCATCGTGGATGTGATGAAGCGTGAGATCACTTACTGTCAGAATGCTTCAGCGGTTGAGCAGATGTCTGATGAAGACGCTATTCTTAAGCTTCGTAATTTGATGGATCGCCCTGCGCTGCAAGACCCGTGGCAATGGGAAGTTAACCTCAATGCTTTCCAAGATGCCATTACTGATTTAATCGAGGCCATCAACACGGGCCATATCAGCGGCACCCTATCTACGAAGCCTAGATTTTCGTACAGTGACAAAATTATGGCTAGTCAGTTGGCAGCGATCTACCACCAATTGCGCCTGCTTCGTCAGCTTTTCCGTAAACATGTCGCCTCTGGCGAAATTGACCCTTTCGCCAATCGATGCATGTTCGCAACGGCTCAGGCGGGCGCGGCATTTGATGCTCAGCGTAATGCTATTAATGCTCAATTCAATGTATTGCTGGCGCAGTTCAATCATCCCGCACTTCCTGCGGTCGGCTAGCTTCAGCGCTTTCTCATATGCCGCGGCAGCAGGCGGAGCATGAATCCGCCTGCCTGGTGAGCTTACGACTGAGGCTGCTTGCAGCGGAACGAGCCTTGACGTCGGTTGATGATCCCCTCGCCCTCTTTAAATGGTATCGACATGTCCGCGCGGCTGTCGAGGAAAGTCTCGGCGAAGTACTTGAGCAATCTGGAGTCGCGCATGATCTTGATATCACCCGGCAGATGGTTGATGACCTCCTGACTGGCCAGTACGATCAACTTCGCTCGCGGTCGGGACGACATAACATTGAAGCGATTGAGTGACAGTAGAAATTCGTCTTCGTCGGCAATGGCATCGGGGTCTCCCAATGCATAGCTGGCAATGATGACATCTCGCTGCTGGCCTTGAAAACGTTCGACGGTGTTCACGGCATCACGAATCAACTGAGCGTCGTCACCCATTGGTCCGAATAATGCCTGCAAACGAGATACCACCAGTGCCTTATGTGCTCGGTGTGGCGTGACCACGCCGACGCCGCTCTTCCAAAAACTTTCCGCATCATGCAGATCGTTCCCGACTGCATCCGGTAGGTTGGCCAAATTCTTCATAAGATGCCGCCGCAGCAGCACGAGCATTGCCGCGACCGTTTGCGCCTCGAAGTCGTTCCATTGACTGCTTCTACCCTCAGGGTAAATAAATGCGGAAATAGGTTGCGCCGGATCCAGCAGCATCGACAATTCTTCGGCGAACTCAATACTGGGTGGCCAATCCTGGGGGCGCACCTTCGGTAGCGGTACGTCTGTTGCGATCCGCAAATCAGGGAAGAATGCATTCAATTCTGCCGGGTACCCCGCAAAGCGGCTGAACCCCACAATGGCCGCATTGGAACGGTAGTTTTCCAACAGACTGGCCGGTTTAACACCGCGATGATCAGCCACAAAGTCATAAATCGAACCCACCAGTTTCTCGAGACCAACGGGCGGTTCAACTTGCTGAATAGGCGGCAATTGCTTAGGGTCACCCACTACAATCACGGCGCCATTGGATGCAATGGGAGCCAGGGCGAGGACTGCATTCGCCATATCCATTTGCGAAGCTTCATCGATCAACACAACATCAAACAATGGTTCTGCCGCATTGTTGTTGACAGCCGCGAACTTGGTGACCTGCTGCGGCGGTGCCGACACGATGACACTGCAGAGTTTCGCTCGCAGCGTCGCATGCAACTCGCGAACTTTGGGATCCATAGGATCATTCAGCAGATCAATCTCCGCTGCCAGCTCCTTCGACGCCGCCTTAGCACCAGAACGCAAGCGTACCAACTGCACCGCCCCGGTCTCTTGCGCCCCTAACTCCAAGATCCTTTTGAAACCCTTCACCACGACGTTGTCGGTGGCATCGTAGGTATTGCTGGTGACCAGAATACGTATTGGATTCTCCGTTTGCTGCGAGTCCACTAGCAGTCCGAGCAGAATCGCCCGCAACGTCTCGGACTTTCCAGTACCCGGAGGCCCCCAGATTAATGCCAGGCGCTGCTCCACCGCCTGACGCAGGGCAACCCACTGGCTGTCATTCAATCTGACGCCATAGCCTTCGAGGCGCGGTCGAATCCTGGTTACGCTTCGCTCCGTCGGGGTATGTGCCAGCGTTGCGGTATTCCACAACACCTCTTCGACCGGGACCGAAGCGCTGACTTTCTTGACGGCCGGCTTGCCCAGTACCTGCAAAGTCGAGATTCCCGCCTTTACGGCGAGCGGGGGATTACCAATTGCCTTCAGTGCCGTTTCCAAGCGTTTGGTCAAGTAGTCGGTCACCAACTTGTCCAACACCACGTCTCGACTCAAATCTAGATTCGGTTCGATCGAGCGCAGAAAATCATCAACCTCCGGGTCCAGATACACTGCAATACAACGCTTGTCACGGTCAATCGCCAGAATCTTGGTTCGGGTTAACGATGTTGCGTAACCGTACGGGTTCAGCTTGATCCCGGGTGGCAACGGTTGACCGCCGGTCACATCACCCACCCGCTTCATATGAAAATCGCCCATGGACGCCGGCGACAGAGCGCAGAGGAAGTCGCCCGGTTCGAACTTCGCTTCCCGAGAATGCTGACCAAGCCGATAAATCCGAACGCCGGGCGCTTGAGCGACCCCCAGCGACATTGCTGCCTGATGAGCCTCAGTCCCCACCAGCTCGCGCTCGAGTCGGGCCGCCAGGTAGCGCGCCTCGCGCTCGTGTACCGGAGTGGCCATGGTGATGGTTTGTTCAAGTGCCGCCACCTGAGCGTTCAGTTTGGCGTAAGCAAACCAGACCTGCCCATCCGCGCTGACCTTGTCCAACATAGACGGTGCTTTGATATCGGCGATCTTCGGCGATCGGCTGCGCAGAGCACCTTTTAGCTCCACGCGCAAGCGATTAACAATCGACGCCGTCGCGCGCAACTTGGTAATGACCGTCGATCTGAGCTGGGTGACCTGCTGACTCCAAGGGCGGGGGGCACCCATCCGGGTCCAAATTTCATGAGCCCGCTCTGACGGCACTTGGTCGGATAAGGGATCCTCGAAAATGGTGGGAACTCGGAACTCGAAGGGTGTTTGGTCAGGCTTGATCGGCGGCCGGAACTCGCGCGCCAGAGCCAACAACGAGTAGTAATGGGGAATCGGGGCCGCGACCAAGGCTTGCACCGCGTTTCGCACGATGGTGATGGGCGCATTTGCGGAGCGGTAGCTTGCGTTTTCGATCAACTCGTCGCCAGGGAACAGCCAGGCCAGCTTTTTAAGGTTGCTATCGGCCATGATGTACTGCAAGTTGCGGCCAATGACCCGGATTAGGTGCTCATACGTCACCGAGTCCCAGAGGTAGATCTGGACAGTAGCCTTGGGCTCTGCCTTCAGCGCAGCGCTCAGCGCTTTGCTCAGGTAAGTCAGGAAGTTCAGCAGCTCTCGGCGCTCGCTCTCAATGCTGCGAATGTCATTCACGAATACCTGCGCATCGACGCGCTCGGTCTCGCCATTAATCCTGGAGAAACCGCCTATGCCGAACGCCAGCGTCAAACCACTTCCGACGTCAAAGTCTGCGGAGAGGTACAGGCTGAGGTCCGACCAGCTAGGCAGCACTGCAGAGGTACCCGAGCCTGAAGGGATACTGCTGACTTTAGTAGAGAGGGCCTGTGCCCTGCCCGCCACGACCGTGCGCGCCGCTCGTAACCGCGGGTGACAATCAAACGCCTCATCATCAGCAGATAGGCCCGCCAAGGTTTCTGCCTGGGTCACTGCACGATCGCCCAAGGCCCGTCGTGCACCCCGAGGCAAGAAAGCAATCGAGCTCAGGTGACCATCCGATGCTGCACGCGGTATGCAATGCTCAGCATGAGGCACAACATCCGGGTTCCAGCTGTAGCCCAAATATTCACAGCCGCTGCAAGCGGTACTGACGTGATAGTCCTGGCCGCGCCAAGGCCTCTGGAGGGCGGTACGCAGTTCAACGTTGAAAAAGTAACGCAGCCGCGGAGCGAATACTTCGATTTCCAGGGTTTCGATGTCCAGTTGCAGAGCTGCTCGCAGCTCCGCATCCGAGGCTTGCCTACCCTCCTCGCGCCTGGCCGCTTGTAGCTTGACGATCTCAGCCGCATCGTGCGAACCAGGCCAGATCGCCGCCTCGGCAACCACGGCGAATCGGTCGGCGAATCCCTGATCCTGCAGCCAGCCGGCGAGCGCAAGCGAGTAGTAGGTGATCTCGGCAAAATACGAGGCACTAGGTTCGGCTGTCATTTTGATGTCAATGACCCGAAGCCCTACCCGACCATCGGCAGGATGCACGGTGCCATCAGCGTGAACGATCCGCTCAATGTCCTCCGGTGCAATCACCTGGATCAAATCGGGAATGAGGTTTGCAAAGGCGAGTTCGTTAGTGACACTCATCTCGTCAATGGTCAACGCTCGCGTAAACGTCTCACCAACCTGGAATTCCGGCCGTACGAGGAACATACCGGGCAATGCGTGCGCGATGACCGTCGACAGTTTTTGGTCTTGGTAGTCGTTATTGGTCTTTATACCAAGCACCGCCCTACCACCAAAGGTTACCTCGAGGTCATGGAGCTTGGCCTGCTCCCAACGCCCACCCTCCTCAGTCAGCGCGTTCATGCCCGTACGCCCCACCGCCTTGGGCGGCATTTCAAGCACGCTGCGCGCAGGCTCGTACTGTTTGTTGTGGGGATAGAGCATCAACGCCAGCTGGCGCGGACAATCGGTACGAAAATAGTTGCTGATAACCCGCTTACTGAGATAAGGCACTGGCGTTTCCTTCCACTTCAATTGAGCTGTCTAACGCAACGCCTCCTTGAGCGGTACGTGATCAAGCCCGACTTTTTTATTCTTGGCCAAGGCTTGCCCCACAAGAAAGGCCCTCCTCAGAGCAATCGCGTCAATTGCATTAAAGGCTATCGACAGGCAACCATATCGATCGCGCCATTCAGCAACCGCCACATCTGCGGCCAAGAGGTCAGCTGGGGAGACAAGCAGTTCCTGCGTCTCACCCACAAGACGCCGGCCACGTCGCAGGATGAAGATGGCATCCCACAGCCCGCGCTCGCCCTGTCCATGCAAACCCATACCCACTTCACCAGGCATTGGCAGAACACGAGTAACGTGTAAGCCGGTAGCAGCAATGGCCTCTGCTAGCGCTAACCACGCAGGTGCTTCGGTATGCCGATAGCTAAATGCTACCACCCCTTTGGGGCGCAGTACTCGTTCAATCTCTGCGAACGCCTCGCCCAGCCCGGTGATGAAGTGTTGAACACTCTGTGGCTGGTGCTTGCGTGCGACCAGGCTCTCGCTCATGACATGATCACGGGGCAAACTGCCGATCACCCCCAGTGCTTTCAGCCAAGGGGTGAAGAACTGAGCAAGCTCGGAATACGCAATGTTGTCGAAGTAAGGCGGGTCTGTCATGACCACGTCGACAGAGCCACTTTTGAGAAAGCTCAGTGCACGTGCGCTGCCGAGGTGGATGCGTCCTGGACGCTTCGACAATCGACGCGTAACAGAAATGAACTCCGCTGTCGCCTTTGGTTCTTTAGGGGACCTAGCATAAGCGGCGGCCTGCCCCAACTTACGAACAGTGTTAGGGAAGCTTCCTCGCCCCGTCCGCTCGACCCAAGGATTCAATTCCACTGGCCGTTGAATGTGACGAAACGCGCGGACAGAAAAGAGTGGAGTCAGACGACGCCAGCCATAAGCATAGGAAGCCATCATGCAGTTAGTCGTCAGATGGTCGCTGAATGCCATGGCTATGAATGATCGAACCGGGTCCGGCAATTCGGTTATTTCTTTCAATAGCCACGCCAAATGCAAAAGTTGCCGGTCATTGAACAGCTGAGACCATTGACGGTAGCCGTACGCGGTCAAGCGTTCATCAGACCAACCCTCAGCTTCAATCGGGTCCGCCGGTAAGGCGAGACTGCCCTCGGCCAGACCGCGGCGCAATACCATGGAAGCCTCCGCGTACTGCTGACGGTCATCGTCACTGGCGCGCCTGAACACCCGATTGGCAATTGGCACTACCCGACGGTCATCGGTGCGGGGTATCGTCTCGACGGCAAAAAGCCGCCAAGCGGGGACACCGCTACGACGACCGTGGTCAATCAACGGTTCCGCATGCCCACAGTTCGGACACGCCGCTCGCCCCCCCTTGCCCGGACCTGCGTCACACACTGTGTGTTGACCGCAGGAGGTACAATCAAACGCCCGCGTGCCAGAGACAAGCGTCGCCACTTCGTCACAGTGCGCGCACACAGCATGACGCACTTTTCCGTCATCGGCGAGGATGTAGCTGGGGTGAGCATCGAAGCTAGTCGAACACTGCTGGCAACTGACATGCTGCACCCAGAAATGATGCAGTACGAGATCATCACCGGAGCGATGGAACTCGAGCACCTTTTGTCCCACGCGTGCCTTGAGTTGCTCCAGGGCCGGTTGCAAATCCGGCATGTCGGCAGCATCGAGCTCGAGTTGACTGACTGCACACGCGACTGGATCGACATCGCAGCCGTGGACGTTAGCACCCAAGCGAAAGGCTTCAAATACCGAGGTGCCACCACCTACAAACGGGTCCAATACGGTAAGCCCTTGTAGGTCAGCAGCTCCGTAATACAGCGATTCAAAGTCAGCCCCCGGCGCACTCGTCACTCCAATTAGCAAGCTTCGAAACACGGAGGGCAGGCGGCGGGCAAACCACTTATGGGCGGTGTAGATAGGACGCGGACGCCGACCGTCTCGCATGGCAAAGCGTATCAGTGTCTCAACTGGAATTTCGTCAGCTTCAGCAAGGGTTAGCGCAGGGATGGTCAAACGTTGCTTAGCTGGGGCAAGTAACGCCAACGCAGGATTCGGAGTGCTTACATCACCCACTGAAAATTCTCGCTTTTAAATTTGACAACTGCGGTAGCCGATTGCCCTGAGACAATGACTAGACCGGGCAGGTCGTCCGCTAATAAGATGACCGGCGATAGTACCCTGTTGACCGCTTCGGGTCACCCAAACAGTCCTTCGGATGAGCCTCATGAAAGGCTGGTGCAGCCTCACGCAGGCTGGCCCAACAGAACAGCCACCCTGCCCTCGTGCCGGGCCTGCCGTTGAGCTCGGTCGCCAGCTGCGTTTAACTGGCACCACCTGCCTCCCATCGAGGACGCCTTGGTTTGCACTCACTTGAGGACAGACCGAGCTCGGGCATCAATCCGCGCCAGCATCCTCAGCGTGATCTTGCCCGAAGACGGCCAGAGCTAACTGAACGCTGCCGGGATCTACGGGCAGTGAAACCTTCGGACTATTCTGCTCCCGGTACGGTCAAGTGAATCAGCTTTTGCTCGTTGACACTGATACTGGCATCGAAAAAATGCTTGTGACCAGGAAACCGCGAAATGAATTCGTGCTTATCGGTTTGATAAAAATTCCTGACAATGAACTCAATGAATTGTCGTGGCGTGAGTGGGCAGTGCACGGGGATACGGCATCCTTCAACATCCCCAAGCGTCAGGTGACAGGAAGGATGCGCTACATCCTTTGTAGCGCCCAAGTCATAATCGAAACGTATGGGAAAGGGAACCAAGCGACGACTGACAATATCCACGTACAACTCCTCGCGCAAATAAACCTCCGGATCATCTTGAAACGGACGCAAGCTCGGCGAGGGATAGTAGGCGAGCCGATGCTTGACCAAAGAGTCCCTGTCAAACCGATACGACAACTGCAGCAGGCCACCATCGATTAGCTTCAGGCAAAATGATCGGTTGGCAAAAAGCTCCTGATACAGATCACCATAGTCAATATCGCCCATGGCGAGAGAAATCGCCTCGGCACCATGAAAAGTAACTTCCCACACATCAGGGCCGATTTGTCTCATCGCAGGAAAATTTTGATCATCCGCTAGCCCGAGCCCTATGAGCTCAGCCGTCAGACACTCCAGATCGTGCCTGACCTTCTCACGCGCCGGCGCATGTCGACTCATTTATTGCCACTCAACAGCGCAAGCAATTTCGCTCGCGTTTCACCGTCAAGATCCTCAGGATTCAGTTCACCCGTTTCTAGGGCGTGAGTCAGCTCCTGCGCATTGTACTTCTTTTGCTCCAAGCGCTGCTTGTCATGCTCCGACAAATCACGATGAACAATACGCAATTTACTCAGTTGCGCGTCGGTGGGGTAGACCATGTCCAATCGATACTGATGCTGCTTCAACTGCGCATACTCTTGCACCAACGCATCCATGCCAGGTCCATGACCAACCACCCGTACCCAACCCTTGCTTCGGGTAATTGCGGTAAACAGTCGATTGCGCAGCGTCGACAATCCAGCACCCACGCCATCACATTCCTGTGCATTAATGACGTACACCATCCCGGCCTCGTTACCCTTGGCCCGATAGATACCGGTGAAGGTCACCGAGCCCAAATCAGAGCGGAAGAAGACATCTTGGTCAGTATCGACGCCGGCCAGGTGGCTTTGAATACCTCGACCAAATAAGGTCTTTCGTATTGCGGCACAGCGCTCACGAGCGTTGATTGGATTAGGGTTGATCACGATGACATCATCGTAACGCAGCTCATCCTCACTCAGGTTCTTCTCGATCTGCTGGGCAACCCAGTCATTCTGTTCGGCTTCACTGTTGAACTTGATAATCTGCACCAGCTCATCGATGGACGAGTGGGTTTCGAGGAACAGAGGACTGGTTTCATCGGTTCGCTCCAACGACACTCGTGCGCCCTTTCTCAGGTCGCCCGTGTGGACGCGATAACCGATCTCCCCCCATAGAGCAGGCTGTTCAAACATCTGCACCAGGCCAGTCTCCGCCATTTTTGGGGGAGCACGGTAGACTCCGAAACCCAAGGCATGTGCGGTGACCAGCACCGGTCGCGAATTCCGATAGCATTTTTGCAGAATCACGTCTCGCCGTTGCTGGTGATCTCCGGCGAACGAGACCAGGGCATTCCCTTCTTCATCCGCTCCGAACAGATCTTCAGGCGGTGGCAGCGATGTACCGGACAGGTTTTGCAATTCATCGTACGCATAAACCAGCCGCTTCGGCGCCTTAAGCATGGAATAGCACAGCTGCAGGAAACTCGGCGAAAAATCTTGCGCCTCATCTACCAGAATGGTGTCGTAGACATCTAACGACTTGTTGATTTTACTGAGCGCGGCCTTACAGGCGCCGTCAAACGCCCGATTGCTGCCACCAAAGTGGCTACTGGCAGTGCGAAAATCGTAGAAATCAGTGCCACTCTGGCGGCACGCTTCGTAATACATCCCATCTCGCTCCGCCCCGCCAGGAGCGCCCCAAGCATTCAAGATCCGAAGCTTGGTCCAATCGGGTTCTTCACCACTCTGCTCGATACAGAAATTGTTGATCAACCGTTTAAACTGCCCCTTCAAAGAACGAGTGTTAAAGGTTACGGCGATTCGCCAATCGGGCTGTTGGGTATGCAGGTAAGCGGCTTTTAGCGCTAGCACGATGGTTTTACCCGAGCCCGCCAAGCCGCGAATACGCTGTACCCCTTCAACGGTCTCCACGACAGCACGATTCTGCCGGTAATCCAGGGTGGCAATGGAGTCTTCCAGCTTTTTCAGCTTCGCACCGAGCGAGTCGACGCGCGTCACTTTACGTTTTGAGCGGCTCTTGCGGATTGACGACAGGCTCTCGATGGCCGACGTCGTCAGGCGATAAATTTCATCATCCGCATTGTCCCATTCCAAACTCTGTATCAGCGACGCGAGATTGTGCTCATTCGCCAGCGGGTAATCTTCTTGCGCATGACTTGCAAGATTGATCAACGATGGCGCGAAGGTGATGACATGCAACTGCGGCAGGAGCTTCCGCCCCTTCATCAGGTCTTTATGCAGTTTCAGCTTCGATTCGATCTTGTTGACGAGATCATCTTGACGATCAGCATAGTCGCCTAGATTCTGCCCTTCTACTATATCGAAGAGAATGACGCCTTTATCGGGATTCAAAAAAGTCGCATCCACGAAATACTTGCCTTCGGGAGTTGCAATCAATGGGTAACCGAAGAAACAACTACCATCAAGACCAATGGTATTTGCCAAACAGTCTTCAAGGGCGGCAGACGCAGCGGGTTTGCCATTCGTACCTCGGGTGAACTCCACTGTATTCATAAAGGCATCCAGACTAAAGGGGTGAGTGTCGCACACTGCTTCACACAATCATGCCGAGGAGTATACGAACAATAGAAGGCTACAGCGACCCCCTCCCCTGCCTCTAAGCGAGTAGCTGAATCAGCTAAAACGGCCATTACCCTGCTGCGCATCACACGGTGGACGATGCACTGGAGCAAGCGAACGGAAGAGGTTCCTACCACTAGAGCGCCACGCAGACAGAGCCGAGCCCCTCAGTCCCTGGCCAAGTTGCACGCTTCAAGACTGTCGCCCTGGGCCGAGGCATAGCCGTCAGCCGTGTTCAGGGCGACTACCAGATTGCGCGTACCGTTCCAGGTGGTGCTCACTGAAATGATGGGCCGACGACCCAGCAACAGAGTACCGCAGGCAGCGTTTTGACCGCGTTACTCCGCCCACGCGCCAAATGGCGCCTTGCTATCTATATAGCGGGTTGCCGTTTGGATGTCGCGCCACCCAACATAGTCCATCAGAGCTTTGCTATTCCACTGATTCGCACTCGCCCAGGTGGCAAAGCCTCGACGCAAGGAGTGCCCCGAATAGCCCTGCGGATCAACGCTGCTGCTGAACATGATTTGCCGCAGCAGCCGCGAAATACTGTTGGGATTCAGCGCCTGTGCCGAGAGGTGTCCCCACCGATCGACAGCGCGAAACAGTGGACCGTGCTGGATGCCACTGCACTCCAGCCACTGCTCAACGGCCGTTACCGGGCACAGTCGCTTCAGCGCCGGCACACTCAGCTGACGACCCCGATTGCTGCGATCAGTTTTACTGCTGGGCAAAAATACCACGAGCCCCTCTCCCCGGCGTATCTGTAGGTGCTCAGTCTGCAGCCGGCACAGTTCATCGCCGCGTAAGGCCCGCCAAAAGCCCAGCAAAAGCAGGGCGCGATCCCGCGCGGCGCGCAGGCGTACCGCCTTCTCGCTACTGACCAGCGCCTCCTCAAGGCTGTCGACACAGGCCTGCAAATCCTCTAACGCCAGAGCCTCGGCCTGCTGCTGCGGCTGCAGGTGCAGTGCCTGGATGCCACGCAAAACATCGCGCACCCGCGCCGTCTTAGTCGGATCGCTAAAACCATGCGCCCGGTGCCACTGGGCCAAGGCCGCCAAGTGTACGCGCAATGTCCCGCTGCTCAATTGCGCCCCATAGGCGGCCAGGTAGCGCACCACACTTTCGCTGGACGCCGGCAGCAACCCGCCCCACTCCGCCTCGAAGTGTGCAATGGCTTGAGCATAGCGCCGCTCGGTACTGGCGCGACGCGCGGCCCGGAGATAGCGCTCGGGCAAAGTGTCCACACCTTCCTCCCGCTGTACCCCGTTCACTGCCAAAAAACCTGAACAGCGTGATCACGTTCGAGAATCTGGGCTTCTCAAACGTCAGTCTGTCCGATTATTGGTACCGAATCGGGCACCTGTACACGTGTACTTCCATACTGTTTGAACAGTACGAAAAAGTGGGAGCAGACCCATGGCCCGCGCCGGAATCAACAAAGCCCTCGTGCAGCGAGCACGGGATGCCCTCCTCGCCCGTGGTCTGTCACCCAGTATCGAGGCCGTGCGTGCAGAACTCGGCCACACGGGCTCGAAGACCACCATCCTTCGCTACCTGCGTGAACTGGACGTGGCAGAACCCCATCCGCCACAGGTGAACCTGTCGGAAGAATTGCAGGCGCTGCTGCAGAGTCTAGCTGAGCGTTTGGCGAGTGAAGCGCAGGCGACGGTCGCCGTCGACCGCGCCCGCCTGGAGCGGCAACAAGCGGCCTATCAGCAACAGCGCGCGGTAGAGGGCGCGCGCTTCGAGCAGTTGCAAGTGGCACATACCGCAGAGATGGAGGCCCATCGGCAGTTGCGTCTGCGGGAAGTGCAACTGACGGGCCAACTGCAACTGGCCGAAGGCGAGCGACGGCGCCTTGAAGAAGCCTGCCGGCAACAGCTTCAGCTCCTCGAGGAGCGTGCGACGACGATCCACTCGCTCGAGACCAAACACCAGCAGGCACGTGAATCGCTGGAGCACTTTCGCCAACAGCATCAACTGCAACGCCAGGAAGAACTGCAGCGGCATGATCAGCAGTTAAGTCAGTTACAAACCGAGGTGCGGGGATTGCGTGAACAACTCGCTGTCCGCCAGGAAGAACTGACTCAACTCTACCGAGATCTGGAACGTTCGACCGGCGCTCAGGGCTACCAGCAGCAACAGCTCCGTCAGCTCGAGCGTGAGTTGAACGCCGCGCAACAGCACTTGGCGGCCGAAAAGCTGCTCATGAACCAGGCGCATCAGCAGGCAGAAATAATGGCGAGCGAGATCACCTTGCTACGCGAGAAGTCCAGGTCTTACCTCCTCGCCCACCGACATGACCAGCGCCTTCTGCGTGCGCAGGCGCAACAACTGGCACGCCTGCAAGGCTTGGTCGAGCCGGGGTCATCCGACAGTCCAATTCCTTAATGACGGATCAAGCCTGGCGCGGAGTCGTCCCTCAGGCGAGCGTAGGTGTGTGCCTCAGCGCATACTCGGTAGGAAAGTTAAGAAAAAATGCAGGAAAAACTCAAAACTGAAGATTTTCATGGGCCGCTGAAGAAAAAACTGACGACCGAGTCTTTTTGAACAGAAAATTCCCGCATAGCCTCATACCACTCAAGCACTAGGCTAGCCTGTCACAGCGACCTGGCGGTCCCTGCTCACGACACTGGGTCCTGCCCGCACAAGGCCGGATTGTGGGCTTACGGATCAAATCGTTAAATTGGGTGGTAGGCGGCCACTGATCACCAGACGGAAATCCATGTGTATGCGCCCTACCCTTTCCCGTGAAACGGCCATGCTGGAGAAGGGCAAAGTACGCCTCCTGAGAAGCGGTGATTTCTTGACTGCCGATGCGTTTGCCGTGCTGGCTCAGCTGAGCACGGAGCAATGCACTCTTGAACTCAAGGAGTGGAAGCGCGCGGGCAACATCTTTTCGCTGGCTCATGAAGACAAGGAATACTTTCCCCTCTATGCCTTTGACCCCGCTTCGAGCTTCCGCCCATTTTCGTCATTGGCAGCCATCATCACGACGCTCGGCTCCTGCAAGCCTGACTGGGCTATGGCGCTCTGGTTCGGCTCTTCCAATAGCTACCTGGGGGGCCAGATGCCGAAAGATGTGATGATGAACGACCCGGGGCGGGTACTGGATGCCGCCCGAAGCGAGACGTATGGGGCGCTACAGGGTTGATTGGAGCCCAACGGTTTGCCCTGCCTCGCCCGATTCTTAGGCACACCAGACTACGAAACGTTTACCAGCGTAAGCGAAGCAGCTGACACAACAGGCTCAGCATTGGACCCGGGAAAGCGCTTTTTCGCAGGTAGACTTAACCTGCCAGACGCCCTACAGGCTCCCAACTACGGTCTTTGGAGGCAGCAATGTCGAGAAAGCGACTTTGGTTGCTACGCTTGGCCAGTGCTTGGCGTGCTTCTGCTTGCAAACGGGCGGTCATCAGAGGCTTGGGTTCGTGTTTGATCTGCTTCATGGGCACCCCGCGTATCATGACATTTAGGTGGATAGTATTACGCTCAGCGACCCTGCCCAAGCGCTTCGTCGCCTGCTACTCGAATGCGGCAGCCTCGGGACAGGCAGCAACTGCTACCTAGAATTTACGTGGTGATCAATAGACACCGTAATCGAGCCGTACCAGGAAATCCGCAACCTCCATGTACCCCTGATCAGTTTCCAAGAGCATGCACGGCAGACGCCGGCTAAGTCCAATCGCCTGCTTGGTGAGCCATGCTTCAGCCAGTTCAGGATTGCCGAACACTTGCTCAGCTGTCATCAAAATTTGTTCGCGACGCCTCATGAAGCAGCGGTGCTTTAGGCTCCAACACCTGTCAGGAAATGGCGAGCTGAGTACGAGGATTCTAAATACAGTCATGCTGCATAACGCCCGAGTGGTAAACCCCAACTGCATCGGGGAGGTCTGATTTGCGATTGGAGATGTCTCCCAAGGGCTGCCGGTCCTTTACCCTGTAACGGTATTCATGGGGAGAGAATCGTCCCGAGCCAAATAGCAACTGAGCGGTGAACGACTCCACGAACGCAATAGCCTCCCTTTGCACGTAGCGTTCGTAACGGGCGCGATAGGCCCAAGGTAAGGTAGCGCGGTTGCCTAAGCAAAGGCTGACCAGCTCAGATAAGAGGTAGCCACGGACGTCGTAACGCACATCCGCCGCTTTGAGCACAGTTGCATAACAAAAGTGGTAAACGAGCGTTGCATCACGGGAGCTCTGGGGCAATTTTTGATCGCTAATTTCTAAATTCCTATAGCGCCATTAAACAGCTGACGCACTCACGACACCAGCGAGTCAGCGATGAGATAGGTTGGGTTCGGCGCTGGTGAAAGGCAAGAACATTTTAAAAGGGTTTCAACCTGAGGACTCTGTGATCCGACAGAAAAAACTATGCGCATTCCAGGCGCCGAACCCCAGGCCAACCGGGCGAGTTTTCCGAGGACTGTTCGCCGCTAGACAGACGGTTGCCTGTGATCGGTTCATCAGATGATTGGAGCATCTGGAAACCTTGGCGTAAGCCTGGAGTGAGCACGACACGGTTCCCCGTAAGGAGAGCGGTTTTATCTACCGGCGAGGGATTTGTGGTCCCATTACGCTTGAAGATTCTGCGGGCGGCAAGAGCATCCATAAGCGCATGCATCTCGACAATGTTCTCGGGATCACCTGGGTTCGAGTAATCGATCTTTGAACAAACAGGTTCATAGCCACATAATCAAGGGGTCGACGGCGAACTCAGTTTTCGCCATTGGCAGCCATCATTTCGACGCTAGTCCCCAGCCAGCATGACTGCGCTATGGCGCTCTGGTTCAGCTCATCCAATAGCTACCTGAGAGGCCTGATTCCAAGATGTCATGATGGACGACCTGGCGTGGGTACTGGATGCAGCCTGAAGCGATGCGCATGGGACGCTATTCAATTGACGAGCAGATTCATCACTTGGCGTTGACTTCAACGAGGGGTTTTTCCTCGGTCAGCAACAGACGATAGAGCTAACACCACAGGGTCACCCATCAGCGCAGGCATGGCCTGACACCTAATGTGGCGCTAGCGATCGTTGAATAGCGTTGTCGTACCGTTTCACGAAATCCTGATCGCTGTGCACTCCTGATCGGGTTTCTAAAGCCGGCTAGGTCAGCACCGCCCAAGCCAAATTGGTCAACCGTGTACGCCTAGTAGATGACTACCGGGATATGCCCATATGAAGGTCTGAACATATCTGCAAAAAAATGTGCAGAACCCCGTCACCAAAAATCCCTGGCCAAGCCACGAAAGGCCCGCCCCTGTTGAGCTATAAGGGCTGGAAAGCGGCGCGAAAAAATGTGCAGTCTTGCCCCCAAATTGATCTAGGCATCACGCCCCTTCAAGGTGGGCCCTGACCACCAACAAGTCGAGGGCTGCCGCGACGTCGTTTACCCCCAGGGCGAAGCTGACTCCAATCCACCTGCCGGGCTAATGCATCATGCTCCAGCCAGTATTCCAGCACGCGTGTAAATGCCGTCGTGTAAGCCAACCGTTTGAAAGTAAAGACGGCGTCAGCTCGCCATCGTCGTTGCCGCGCGCATCGCGCAAGCAATTCGTCGACAGCGGGAGCCGCTAAGTCTTCCACCCCCTCTGCACTAAACAGAGCCAAGTCTGAAACGAACGGTACGCAACAATGCTGGCCTGGTTTGGGGTTGTTGAAGATACTCAAATCATGAAACATCAAGCGCAGCGTGCGCAATGCTGCAGCTTCGCTCAAACAATACTCGAGACGCAGTTGCGCTTCTAATGTGGCCAAGCGAGCCAGGCGGCCCTCAAATTCTTTCACATCTTGCGGCCATCCCGGTACCGGCCATAGAACACCGCGGCGCATCAATTGATCGATCACCAGAAATAACGCAGTGGCACTTGAACTCACATTCGGATGCAGGCAGTGCAGTAAAAAGACGAGTGCGAATCGCCGAGCAAGCCAGCACCGCGTTGTTTGGTATTGAGGCGCCCGACTCGCCAGTACGGCGAGTTGGATGGACAGTACCGGCCACTCGCCAAGGAGCATCAACCGCTGGCGCGCTGTTGGCGAAGCTTCAAGAAAAGGTCGCTGGTTAATGTGCAGTCGGCGTAATGGCTGATTAAGCATCTTGATCAGATATCGGCGACTCGGCCGCCGCTTCCCTCTTCCCAAGGCATCTAGCAGCCGCGCTGCCTGCTCCAGATGTAGCAGAACAGTCCACAATGGGCTAGCCAGTGTCATCAACACGATGGGAAAGGCACGGCAGGCCGCTTCACGCACCCTTAGCGACATCATCACTCCACTGCAAAAGCGAGACCACTTACCCCGACAGCCTTCACTGGCAAAGCCAAAAACTACCGTTTCAAATCTCTTCCCATATTCCCCAAAGGCGTCGTATGG
Source organism: Pseudomonas sp. PvP089 (assembly GCF_017875165.1). NCBI lineage: Bacteria > Pseudomonadati > Pseudomonadota > Gammaproteobacteria > Pseudomonadales > Pseudomonadaceae > Pseudomonas > Pseudomonas sp. PvP089. The sequence goes on along the minus strand of NZ_JAGGME010000001.1, from coordinate 2,899,243 downwards.
CGCTGGAGCCGCAACGATATCCGCTGCGCTGGCCAGTGTTTGAGCCACTATGCGCGCGTAAATGCTTCTGATCGTGCCTCGCAGATTGGAAGGTAAGCCGTCACCCTCGGTAGCCTTCACGACGTCGCCCCCTACTAGATGTTCACTTTATTAAACACCTTTTTGAGGCCATTGATAGAGCCAAGTAATGAAGGCCGGAAAAATTAATTCAAAATCGGTAACAATAATTAAAAATAAAAAGCTCGATACATATATTTAAACAGCATAACCCGATCATTTGGGCATTTCTACGAAAAAGATTTCGCAAAACTCCCAAATATTGCGTTGCGAGAACTCCAGCAGGGTGAGCCACAATACGAATCCGAAGCGGAAAACGACCCTAACTTGACCAGCCTGGAGAACCATCATGGTGCGCCGCGATAAGATCCTCTACATGCCTGCACTCCGGAAAACTGCTTGCCAGCGCCAGGGTGTTCCTGAGCGCCGTTGGTCCTTTAAAGCGTCTCAAACCACCGCTAAAGCGTCCGCAACGCAATTTGAGGCAGCTTTCCTTTGGGAGCGGAACCAAATTGGAGCGGAGCTGGTGATAGGGGATGAAACGTGTACCGATATTTACGCATCCCAAATTGCTTGGGCTGCACGCTCACACGTGATTTGGGCCTATCGCTTCGCAGAAACACTCGCAACTTTGAGAAAGACTCCTTGGGTCGTTGACCCCCGTTGTCTCATGCAGCGCCGAGCACATATCCATTCCAAGAAACATTACTCATTCAATTCTCTCGTAATCGGCTCCTCACTTAGCGCTCCCTGCCTCCTTATTAGGCCCATGCCCGCGTTCCCTTCCCACTTCCGTAAGTGGGCGCGGTTGCAAGTAGGCAGGTCGTGTGCCGACGCTGATGGGTGCATAGCCCTGACGGCTACTCGTCGCCGCATGATTTTTTCCGCTTTGACCGTCTTTCGAAGGACGCACGTGCTCTCGTTCTCCTGAAGACGCGAAGTCTATGCAAAAACGCATAGGGATCCTGCGATGAGTCCTGGAGCAAACTTCTCTGTGGTCAGTCCTGCTCATTGCGGTGATCCCTTTCATACAACGACCGGCCAACATTGATTGGTGCGTAGAAATCAGGAGGTAGCTATGTTCACTTATCCTTTCAGCATGCTTCCAAACGGTGTCTCGGTAACTCAGCCCCCCTCTTGGAAGAGCATTCTCTCAACACCACGCCTCGCGCATTTCCGGTCCATGAAAAATGGCCTGATCATGTCCTGCAACCCAAGGCACGCCTCCTTCTGTATCCGCCTCGAATGTGACTGGCGAATTAACGCTTATACCAACCGTCCGTTTGCCTTCCACTTCACCGATCAGCATTACACCGTGTATCCAACCTACGTTGCTTGCCTGACTGATGGGACCTGTTTGCATTATCAGTTGACCACGCGCGAGCAGAGGTACGATCCCGAAATCCGCAGCCTTCTGCGGCAGTGCCGCGTCTGTTTTGCAGATGTTGGACTCACCTTGAAACAGGTCGATGTCGGCCTGGACTGCCCTTCACTTCGTCGCCTGTACCACGAAGCCACTCTCGGTTCCGCCTCACAGATCCCGGCCATTCAGCAATTGCTGAAAGAGCAACCCCATGGGCGGGCGACGCTTGACTATCTGCTCCATCAGGGCATGCAAAAATACGATGTCGCCTACGGTCTCTTCCATCATTTCCTGGCTGCAGACCTGACCCGGCCACTGACAGCGGAAACTGAAATCGCAACAGCTAAAGCTATGCCGCCTCATCTCCCCACCGGCTCGCCTGCTAGTGATGCCCCTTTGCTGTCAAGCGCAGCCTAACGGGCCTGGCTTGACCTGATGGACGCGGTCGTTAACAGAAACCTTCTACGATCGAGAGCAACTGTATCGCTTTTGGGACGCACCTCAGAGCCGACTCCGGTCACGGCGGTGACGCAAGCTATTGCAGCCGCCTGCCCCCAAAAATTCATGTGAATCGACACACTCAAAAGGAGCAAACAATGATTATCTCTTCTGAACATGCATTAAAGTCTGTGCTTCGCGACGACCTAGATGGCGGTGCACCCCAACATTACATTGTCGATAGAGCAGCTGAATATGTACCTAAAAACATACTAGGCACGATCATGATGCTGGGTTGTGAAATCTACTACTGCGAACCAGCTCCACCCAATCAAAAACCTTACATAGAATCATTTTTCCGCGTCCTACCCAAAGAATTAGAGGCTCTGATGATAAGGTCAACTTTTTAGCTTCTGCTGATCCCGACGACTGTGAAGATACAGTCCATGCGCAGATCACGCGCCTACGAACATCGCCAAAGGCGACCAGGCATGGCCGCCTAATTAACTGCCACCAGTTTGGCTTTTATTTGGTCGAACAGCAACTCACTGTGTAACCAAACGACTTTTCTCAACCAACTGATGTTACTGGTCCGAGCTATCAGTTGACCACGTCTGAACAGATGTACGATCCCGAAGTTCGCAGACTTCTACGGCTATGCCAAGTGTGTTTCGACAGCAATATAGAGGTGTCCTCGCCGCCAGGCGTTCTACGATCGTGATCACCTGTCTCGCCATAGGGACGCACCACAGCCTCCACTGTAGCCACTGCGTTGGCGAACCAGCCATCACAACCGGCTGCCCCCAATTGATTTGAGTCAACGCACTCAAATGGAGCAAGCAATGATTACCTCCGCCGAAAGTGCAATCAAGTTTTTGCCTCGCAAGGAACTACGTAGGGGCTGTCATGGTAAACGAGTGACCTTGTTGTATTCGCGTAAGAATGACACCCCTGTGGCCTGCGCCAACGTCCTGCAAGCCGAGCAGTGCATTTACCTTGAATACCGTAAGGACGTCATCGCCTACGAATGCCGCCCGCCCACCCTTTGCCGAGGCACAACCGTGTTCAATGCTGACTTCCTGGTTCATCTAAAAACGGGATCAAGGGTGTATTACAAGGTGCTCAGTCCGCGTTTTCGGGAGATGCCTGACGCACAGCAAGCAATGAATGCAGTGGAGACCATGCTGCTGGATAGCGGCTACTTCTTTCACTGGATTGAGCATGCCCAACTACCCAATTCCATCATTACCCAAAACTTGCAGTACCTCTACCACCATAGCTTGGCTGGAAGTGAAAGCTCTGCACAGCGGGTATGCCAATTGGTGAGTGACGTACAACCTAACCGAACGGATCTAAAGACCCTTATAGACATGGATGTGGCCACCTCAGATATCTGTTACGCAATTTTTCAAGGCCATCTGTCGGTCAACCTCAATCAAAAGTTGACACTGTCGACCCACATTTGGAGGCAATCATGAACGCGTTCGAAATGAAAGTCGGGGAGCGCTACCAGTACCGCGGCTGCCGCTACGAAGTTACCCAGATTCGCGGTGAACACATCCAATTGCGAGCGACCGAAGGCACCAAAACTATACTGCGGAACACTTTGCCCCTACTCTATGGGGCATGGAAAAGTGGTCGACTTGTAAAAGTTCAAGAAGCACCTATCCAACATGAACCTACAGCTGTTCTGGCTGGATTACCCAAGCGTATTGCAGAAGGATATAACCGCCGGCAGCATTATACGAAGCCGGTCAATGATCGCTTCCCAGGCAGGCTGCCTAGTGTCCTGACACGAGCATTGATTCACAAACTTGCTCAACAGATCAATGATATCAGCGCGCCAAGCCTGAATACCGTACGGGGATGGGTCCGCAAACTGCGACTCGGCGGAGAAAACTATATTAGCCTAGTACCGAAGACCCGAACCAGACTCAAGCAACGGATAGACAATCAGCCTCACGAGGTACAACAAATCATTGAGGCGGAAATTAAGCTCCACTACTTAAATGAGGAACCTGCCCGAAAAACCGAAGTGATCGACACGATTCTCGAGACACTCGACGAAGTTAATGAGACCCGCCCCCTCTACGACAAGTTAAAAGCTCCGTCCTGCTCGACCTTGAATCGAATCTTACGGGAAGTCGATAGCTATGAAAAAGATCTCGCACAGAAGGGTGTTAAGTATGCCCGCCGGCAGCACCACTGGTCCGTTAAACACAGTAGGGCAACACATGTCTTGGAACTGATAGAGGCCGACACCCAAATGCTGCATGTAATATTAGTCGATCAGTTTGGCCAGGTAATTGGGCGACCATACTTGACCGCCTTTATGGACGTTTGTAGCCGAATGATCTGCGCGTGGGCTGTATCATTCAATCCACCCTCTTTGGACACCACATTAAGAGCGCTTCGTTTGTCCTTGTCTAGCGACAATCCATATGGCGGTGTAGGCCAACGTTACGTTTTTGATGGTGGACCTGAGTACATAGCTGAAAACTTACAACGCATTATCATGATGCTGGGCGGGGAAATCTGCTACTGCGAACCAGGTTCTCCCAACCAAAAGCCCCACATCGAAGCTTTTTTCGGAACTCTTTCCAAAGAGCTAATTCACCTGATGCCAGGGACGACTTTTGCCGCCCCTGCTGATCGCGGCGAGTACGACTCCGAGGAGCGAGCAATGTTGCAACTTGACGAGTTAGTCGAATTTATTGGCCGATGGATTTCAGAGGTTTACGCTGAACGGAGACACAGCACCATCGGAATTTCACCCCGGCAAGCCTGGGAGAAATACAGCAACGCTCTTTTTCAACCAAAACGATACTCATCGGATGAACTAAACAAACATTTTTGGCAAGCATTCAGAGCGACGCCAAGCCAAGGAAGGTTACGCTTTGATTCGCTGTTTTGGACAGGCCCAGCGGTCGGCTACCTTGCTAATCAGTATTCCACAGAGAAGAAACTACTGGTTTATTACGACCGTAGCAATTTAGGAAAAGCTTGGGTCTGCCACCCTGATCACCGTGAAGAGGTATTCGAATTAGAAGCGGTAGACGCTGACTATCAAGACGGCCTTACCCTGCACCTCCATAAGCTCATACAAAAACGCGTGCGCGAAGACCGGCAGAAATTTAACTCTCGCGTAGCACGGAGAGCCAGGGTCAAAATCCTGCGTGAGATCTCCGATATTAAGAACAAGAAAAATCGGCTCAAACGTCATCGTATTGAAGAGTGCAAAGAGGGAATGCAACTCAAGCCGAAGAAAAGTAAGTTGATCCAACGCACGAAACCTGTAGTGGATTACCCCTATCATCAAGACACACCAGATGATTACTCGGCACCTGGAATTTAACGCAGCAGCAAATCAAATTAAGGGAAAAAACCTGCATTTACCTTCACTACCTTTCAGTGGATCAGTGAGGGCTAGATATCCTTGGAGGTCATCATGACACCGGACATGGCCAGTGCCTTGCACGCATTTGATAAAACCATCATTTTCTACCCAAGCTTTCGCCGAGCGTTTTCGCAAATCCAGAACGCGATTGAAAACACACAAACATTGGGGAGGCCAGTTTGTGCTTTACTTTCTGCCCCTAGCGGGCTTGGAAAATCGACGCTGCTCAACTATTTTCGCACCCTTCACCAACCCGACGATGTTAGGGAAGACGGTGTCTACACACGGATGCCAGTAATCTACTGCGAAGTTCCTGCCCAAGCAACCGTCAAAGGCCTTATAACTAATATCTTGCGCATGTTGATCAATCGGACACCTGGGGGCACACGAGAAAAGCTGACGCACCAACTCGTCACGTGCTTGATCACAGCAGGTGTCAAAGTAATTTTTCTCGACGAAATTCAACGCCTGTGCGTCACCGCCGGGGAAAACGTTCGGGTTGACTCGTTAGCATGGATAGTTTCTCTTTTGAATACACTCCGGATTCCAATTATTCTTTCGGGCACCGAAGAGTGCATAAATATTCGTGACAACAACAGAGCTTTTGCACGCCGTTATCCATACCTAGTAGAGTTGAATAACTTCCATTACTCAGAAGGGCCGGATTCTGAGTTTTATTCGATGCTCCAAAAACTTGACTCCAGTATGTACCAGCTAACACCGCTCGGTCTTGGGGCGCATCTGAACGACCGAGCTATTGCATCGGCGTTATACGTTGCCACCAATGGTAACATCGGGACACTGCGCCTTATTATCAGCGACGCCCTAAAATATTGCCTCAATCGTAACGGAACCATGTCCCTTACTGCAAATGACTTCCTAATCGCCACTGAATATATTGATCTGCCCGAACGCCTAAGCGCGACCAACCCTTTCACACTCAGCTACTCGGAGCTCAAAGAAATAATAAACGAAAAAGATGGAGACCCTGATGAATAACTTACTATTTATTCCTATCCCACAAGCGGAAGAAAGCCCCACCAGCATACTTAAACGCATGGCATTTAAACATGGATGTTTTTACGGGCGTGAAATTTTCAAAATCTTGGGCACTACCTCCATTAGCTCTGCTCCTATTTGTCAAGACAATCCAGCAATAATGAAAATGGCTGAGGAGGCTGGCCATCTTCGAGACCTAGTCCTCAATGGTTTCTACCCGCCCGCACCAGATGAGGTAGTGACATCTTCATTGATAATCAGCGGCATAAAAGTGCCTAGAAAGTACATAAGAGCACGCAACAATGCATTTTGCTCTAACTGCTGGAAAGAAGGCAAGGAACACTTCATAATAGACATAAAACTAAGCACATTTTGCCCATTCCACCACACTCAATACATTCTGATATGCCCACGCTGCAAAAAATCAATTAAATGGTGGAAGCCGATAGAGGACAAATGCCAATGCGGTTGCGTCCTCAAGTCGCCTCCCTGCGACCCAGCGGACACGGTGATTGAGCAATTTTTGCTTAAAATATTCCGAACCCATGACCAGGAAAAATTCGACGCATTGCAAAAAATTTTAATATCCATTACAAATTCATTTGCGTGTGACTGGCAGAGCTCAACAGGCCGAGCCATTTTGGGTATTGCAATAGGCGTTATCGACGAATGCCAATCACTGATAGAAGAAAACCTTAAGAAATTTCGCACCCTTTATCCAGACATACCCGCCCGGGTGCTGTTCGCTAAATTCTCTCGAATCCCACACCCTATGATGCAGAACTCAGTGTTACGCGTATTACGCCACCGCTGCAGTGAGGAAAAACCGCCCCTGCAATACAAAGATAACAGCTTAAATGCTAAGAAAGGTAAACCTATAGAGTTCATACTTATCAGCTCACAACTCATGGCGTGGCTTAAAATCCCGATGCCACACTGGCCTGCATTCGTCTCATCTGTTGTAAAAGTTAGTGACCGTGGCCCGTACACTTGGCGTCAGGCGCTCGCTATTTCTGACGCGGCGTTAAAATTCCGTCTCAACATCGGCAAACTAAAGGCAAGCCCAGCACTACCGCTACATCTGTCAAGATACGAGACAATGCAAAAATTATGCATTAGCCTAAAGATGCTCCGCGAGATCTTGAACGAAGGTCTTTTAACCGGACTGCGAACTCCGACCAGCAAATTAGTTATCACTACCGAATCCGTATCTCGGTTTGACGATGACTTAACGTCAATTGAGCTATTAGCAGCCAGCCACAACCTTACAACATCACGCATCTTCAAGGCGCGAGCAGCGCTTAGAATTTTGCCCCCTAGCTGCAGAAGTCGGCTATTACAAGAAAAATTGATACACCGGAAAGATCATTCAGCAATCATAGCCTACTGCAACTCCTCCGTAACTCCTCCGCCTGTACGCACACTTAACCTTCCCATGATTTCAGACTCACCCACCGAAACTTGGCTTACGGTTACAGAGGGTGCGTGCTACATGGGAAGGAGCAGAATGGTAATACGAAGTCTAGTTTCGAAGGGGCTATTAAAAGGCGCTTATACTTTCGAAACCAAAAATGGCTTCTCGGTTAGCAAAGAATCCATTGATACGTTTCTTGATAAACATTTCAACTCACGCGATGCAGCAAACCTACTTGGATGCGCTATAAATCGCCAATCTAGCAAAGCAGCTGAACTCAATATAGTTCCAGTCCGCAGTCCTGAGGTAGATGGCACGCCCTGTATCTTTTATTCTAAAGACAGTTTCAAGAACTTGCAGAACAAGACCGCTAAAGGAGCAACTATAGAAGATGGAAATGGCCTAACGATCACTGAAACTGCCAAACTTCTTCACGTAGACGCCGCAGCAATAGCTTCAATGGCAAATCGCAACCTTTTGAAGTCTATTTATCACCTGACACGTAAACGTCGGCTAATAACCAGCTCGTCAGTTAATGAATTTTATGAGCTTTATGTGAGAGCAGCTACTTTAGCCGATTGGTTAGGCATTACCCCTTCAAAAATCGTCAAAGCTCTTTCTCAGCTTGGAATTGCGCCAATCACAGGAAGTCCACTGGACATCTCGCGCTCGCGCTTATATTCTATTGAATCCTTAACAAATTCTCCTTTTTTCATTAGAAATACCTCCCCCGAAAAGAACCAACCACCTGCAAAACACCGAGCAGGCCTAGATCACTGCCTCAAACTAAATCTACACAATTTACAGAGCGTTATCAAATCCCACAACATAAGCCCTCTTGCATTTTACAACTTATTCAGCAAGCCAGGCACTATTAAAATTATCACCATTAACAAATTAAAATTCATCACCCCTATCGACAAAAATAAAATTGATGAAATCCTTAGTAACTATTACACTTGCCCACAAGCCAATCTCATTCTAAAACCTAAGTTTGCAGAAGCTCTAATTAAAACAGGTAAACTCATCGCGCGCTACCCGTTATCTTCTGCCACAACGACCCCTTTGCTGTCAAAAAAAGATGTACATGACTACATCAAGTCCCTTAAATCCTCAGAAAAATAATTAATTCTCTTAATTTTAGATCTCAAATCTTTGGCATGATTTGGCTCTTACTGTGACTGTTTTCGACAAAACTCAGAGAAACTTGACAGTCAACTGTTAAGTCATTTTGGCATTCCTATGTAATTCAAAGGGCAAAATTCACCGTCAGATTGAAAAATGGGGACTTCCCCGCTAGCCGCGCATCCTGATCACGAGGTCAGGCTCGGCGGCTACCTGCGCAGCACCTTCACCTCTGCTTGCTTGCCGTCCGTTTCGCGCAGGTACTCCTGCATCGAGTCGTCCATGGCCTGCATCCAGCGGGTATGGTGAGGCACTGCTTTGGTGCCGGTGATCACCGAGCGGTAGGATTTGTCACGGTAGCCCATGATGTCGTGCTTCTTGTCGGTCTTCCATTGCAGGAAGATGCGGTTCACCGCATCGATGTCGAAGCGCGGGTAATCCGTCTGCTCGATCAGGTGCTTGATGTATCGGCCCTGGAATTCATACATCGAAGCAGTAGTTGCCAGCCGCCCCTCATCCTCGCGCCAGCGCGCACTGTCAGCCTGCATGACCGCCTTGGCCGGCAGCTTGATGCGCCCCAGCATGTAGTCACGAGCAAACCACGCCTGTGCATCGAACAGGTTGAAGCTGTACCACAGGTCCTGCATGCCCAGGTAAAGCAGTTGCGGGTTTTGCTCCCACACCACGCCTTGGTACAAGCCGGCAGGCCACAGGCGGTTGTTGGTCTTGAGGGTGAGTTCATCGGGCAGGAACGGGAAGTGATGCTGGTAGCCCGTGCACAGGATGATCGCATCCACGCGCTTGTTCGAGCCATCGGCGAAGAACGCCAGGTCGTTTTCGACGCGGACCAGTTGCGGGCGCTCTTCCCAGCCCTTGGGCCATTTGTAGCCCATCGGCTGGGTACGGTAGGCCGTGGTGATCGAGCGCGCACCGTACTTGTAGCACTGCGAGCCGATGTCTTCGGCCGAGTAGCTGCTGCCGACAATGAGCAGGTCCTGGCCGTGGAATTCCATGGCTTCGCGAAAGTCGTGAGCGTGCAAGATACGCCCGGTGAAACGTTCGAAGCCTTCGAACTCCGGCACGTGCGGGGTAGAAAAGTGCCCGCTGGCCACCACCACATAATCGAACACCTGCTCGATGCCAAGCCCCGCGCCGTAGTCGTGGGCGCTGACGGTGAACTCGCGGGTGCTTTCATCGAAGCTGACATGCTTGACCACCGTGTTGAAGCGGATGTAGTCGCGCACCCCAGCCTTGTTTACGCGGCCCTGAATGTAGTCCCACAGCACCTCGCGCGGCGGGTACGAGGAAATCGGCCGGCCAAAATGCTCATCAAAGCTGTAATCGGCGAACTCCAGGCATTCCTTGGGGCCGTTGGACCACAGGTAGCGGTACATGCTGCCGTGCACCGGCTCGCCATGCTGGTCGAGGCCAGTGCGCCAGGTGTAGTTCCACATACCGCCCCAATCGGCCTGTTTTTCGAAGCACACGATTTCGGGCATGGGCGCGCCCTGGGCATGGGCGGATTGGAAGGCACGCAGTTGCGCAAGGCCGGACGGGCCGGCACCGATGATAGCGACACGAAGAGTCATAGTGATTCCTGAACAGTTGAACGCTGAAAAAATGCAAAGGCTCCCCAACCCCAAACGGCAAAAGACCGGGGGGTGGTGAAATTCAGGCGCTACGGTGCAGGTGGGGGGACGGGGCGTTTGCGCATCTGGGTCAGCAGAATGTTGACCGGCGGAATCGACAACACGTGGTACAGATTCGAAAGCGGAGAGAGGGTCATGGGGGCGGGCCCGTATCCATCTGCGCAAGGCGCGAAATGGGGGCCTGAAGGGCGGAAGATACGTGTGATCTCGTGCATGGGGGGCTGAAATGGCCTCTTTTCTTTATGGTTTCTTTTTTATCTATAACGGATGGGGGTGGGGATAGCAAGGTTTGCGGCCCTGCCGCCGGCAGCCAAGACAGCACGAAGTACGGCCTTTGCGTTCGTTCGTCCTCGGGCTCGCCTCATCGCAACGATGAAAAAAACTTGCAGAGACAAACTACGACCAATAGAGTCGTAGTTATTCGAGCGGCACCTATCGTGCGATCGAAGCCACCGTTTTCATCCCCGACCTTTGCGGAGCACCTGCATGAAATCCAACATCCTGATCATCGGTGCCGGCTTTGCCGGCGTGTGGAGCGCCCTGAGCGCCGCCCGGCTCCTCGACCAGGCCCAGCGCGAAGACCTGAGCATCAGCGTGCTCGCGCCGCAAGCGGAACTGCACATTCGCCCGCGCTTCTACGAGGCCAACGCACACACGTTGAAGGCCCCCGTGGGTGAGTTGTTCACTGCGGTGGGCGTGCATTTCATCACCGGTAACGCCCAAGCCATCGACGCCGATGCGCGCACCGTGAGCTACATCGACAGCCAAGGCCAGCGCCACCAGATCAGCTACGACCGCCTCATCCTCGCCGCTGGCAGTCAGGTAGCGCGCCCAGCAGTCCCGGGGCTGGCCGAGTACACCTTCGACGTCGACAAGATGGAGTCGGCCGTACGCCTTGAGCAGCATCTGACGGGCCTGGCTGCCCTGCCCCCTTCACCTGCCCGCAATACCGTGGTGGTCTGCGGTGGTGGTTTCACCGGCATCGAAACGGCCACCGAAATGCCCGCCCGGCTGCGCGCCATCCTCGCAGGCGCCGATGTGCAGGTGCTGCTGGTTGACCGTGGCGCCAGCATCGGCGCGGCATTGGGTGCAGGCATCAAGCCGTCGATTGTTGCCGCCTCGCAGGTTGCCGGCGTCCAGTGGCTGACTGGCACCTCGGTGGTGGCTGTCGATGCCGGTGGCGTCACCCTGGACAACGGCGAGTACATCGCCAGCAACACCGTGATCTGGACCGTCGGTGTCAAGGCCAGCCCGCTGACCGCTCAGGTTGCCGGCGAGCGTGACAACTTCGGCAGGCTCAAGGTCGACGGGCACCTCAAGGTCATTGGCCAGGACCACATCTATGCGACCGGCGATACTGCCTGGGCTGCTGTGGACGAAGCTGGCAACCACGCCCTGATGACCTGCCAGCACGCCATCCCGATGGGTCGCCACAGTGGCAACAACGCCATGGCCGACCTGCTGGGGCTGGCACCTGTGGTGTACCGCCAGCCCAAGTACGTCACCTGCCTCGACCTGGGTGAGTGGGGGGCGGCGTACAGCGAAGGCTGGGAACGAGAATTGAAACTGCAGGGCCAGGAAGGCAAGCACCTCAAGCGCCAGATCAACTCGGTGTGGATCTACCCGCCGGCAGCTGACCGCACTTTGGCGTTGGCAGCTGCCGACCCGATGATTGCCATCGTTTGATGCGAGAAAACCTGACAAAACCGTCAAAAAACGTCGGTTTTGTCAATTATTTCGTTACATTGAATGACTGTTCAACAATGATGGCCATATGGCATCATTCGAAGAAAACCATGCAAGAGGGTGAGAAAAATCTACTAACCCGCAGTGCATCAAGAGCCTGGCGCCACCTCGGTGTCCTGGCTTTGCAGCCAGCTCCTGACGCCTGCACGCCACCGTCAAGGAGCATTCCATGCAGTTAAGGAATTTGAAAATCGGCATTCGCGCTGCCAGCGTGTTTGCCCTGCTGGGCGTCCTGGTCCTGATCATGGGCCTTATCGCACTTTACGAAACCCGCCAGATGGACACGGCCACCGACGAGATCCGGGTCACCTGGATACCCGCTGTGGTAGCGCTGGGTGACATCAGCAGCAACCTCGGGCGCGCCCGCGCCGTTACCCTGCGGGCCGCGCTGGACGATAACCCCGGCGAGCGCACACGTAACCTGCAGATGCTCGAAGCCATCAATGCCGAGCTCAAAGGTGGCCTGAAGAACTACGCCGACACCATCATCGCGGCCGACGACCGTGCCCTTTTCAACACCTTCAACGACGGGTATCACCAGTACCTCGAACTGCAGCTGAAAGTGCTGCAGGACATTGCTGCAGGCCGCATGGACGAGGCAAAGCAGCAGATCAGCGGCCCGCTCACCCAACGAGCCGACAGCATGATGAAGGCCTTGACGGCGCTGATCGACTACAACAGCAAGGGTGCCGAAGATGCCTCGCAGCGCAGCAGCGATGTAGCGGACGAAGCATTTAACGCCATCATCTTCTCGTTGCTTGTGATCATGCTTGCCCTGGCCGCGATGGCTACCGTGCTGACTCGCAGCATCGTGCTGCCTCTGGCCGATGCAGTGGCCGTGGCCGAACGTGTGGCCACGGGCGACCTCACCCAGGAAATCCGCGTCACCGGCCGCGACGAGCCCGCCTTGCTGCTGCGCGCCCTGAGCCGCATGCAAGGCAGCCTGCGCGACACCATCCGCAAGATCGCCGCCTCGTCCGACCAGTTGGCCTCAGCCTCGGAAGAACTCCACACCGTCACCGAAGACACCAGCCGCGGCCTGCATCAGCAAAGCGCCGAAATCGACCAGGCCGCCACGGCTGTCAACCAGATGACCGCAGCAGTCGAGGAAGTGGCGAACAATGCGGTCAGCACTGCGGACGCCTCCAAAGGCGCCGACCAGACCACCCGCGATGGCCGTGACCGGGTCAACCAGGCACTGGCGTCCATCCAGCACCTGGTGGCCGACGTGACCGGCACCTCGGCCGAGATCGAACAGCTGGCCAATAATGCCAATGAGATCAGCCGTGTGCTGGATGTGATCGGCGCGATTGCCGGGCAGACCAACCTGCTGGCACTGAACGCCGCTATCGAAGCAGCCCGCGCCGGCGAGGCAGGCCGTGGCTTTGCCGTGGTGGCCGACGAAGTCCGCGCCCTCGCCCACCGCACCCAGCAGTCGACCGCAGAGATCGAGCAGATGATTGCCGGCATCCAGAACGGTACCGAGCGGGCCGTGACGGCGATGCACAGCAGCCAGGGGCGTGCGACGGGCACGCTGGAAGTGGCCCAGGGCGCCGGTCAGGCGCTGGAGGTGATTGCCGAGGCGATTGCGTCGATCAACCAGCGTAACCTGGTGATTGCCAGTGCTTCAGAGGAGCAGGCGCAGGTGGCGCGCGAAGTGGACCGCAATTTGGTGAACATTCGTGATTTGGCGATGCAGACCTCAGCGGGGGCCAACCAGACCAGCGCGGCGGCACAGGACTTGTCGCGGTTGGCGGTGGACCTGAATGGCATGGTGGCGCAGTTCAAGGTTTGATCGGATATAGCCGGGGCTGCTTTGCAGCCCATTCGCGGGGCAAGCCCGCTCCCACAGGTTCACTCCATTGCTTTGGTTGAATCTGTGGGAGCGGGCTTGCCCCGCGAATGGGCCGCAAGGCGGCCCCCATTGCAACTGTCAGTCGTTGACGCTGATAACCCGCGCACTGTTGACCGCCTGCCCCCGCGTCGCCAGGCAGTAATACAACGGCACCGTCACCAGCAACCCGAACAGCCAGGACAAGTCCGCCCCTTCGACAATGTTCGAATACGGCCCCACATACAGGGCGGTGTTGGCAAACGGCAACTGCACCAGAATGCCGCAGGCATAGGCAATGATCGCGTGGTGATTGAAGCGACCATAGATGCCGCCATCAGCGCTGAAGATCGAAGGAATGTCGTACTGGCCCTTCTTGATCAGATAGAAGTCGATCAGGTTGATCGAAGCCCACGGCACCAGCACCAGCAGCAACGCCAGGATCAGGCCGATGAAGTGGCCGATGAAGTCCGCCGAGGCGTTCAGCGCGACCATCCCGCAGCCCAGCAGAATCACCGAGGCCAGGATTACCCGCACCTTGATGCTTGGCGTCCATTCGGCAAAGAACGTCTGAATAGCAGTGACGATCGACAGCACCGCGCCATACAGGTTAAGGGCGTTATGGCTGATGATATTGAGCAGGAACAGCACCATCAGGATCGGGCCCAGCCAACCGGTAGCCTGCTTCACTGCGTCCATGGCGTCAGTACCTTCCGGCACGCACAGCACCGCCACGGCACCAAAGCTGAAGCACAGGATGGTGCCCAGGGTCGCGCCAAAGTAAGTGGCCCAGAACGGCTTGGCAATGCCCACTTCACGTGGCAGATAACGCGAATAGTCGGACGTGTACGGCGAGAAGCTGATCTGCCAGATGGTGCCCAGTGACACGGTGGCGATAAAGCCCGACAGATTGAATGCACCACGGCTGAAGAAGTCGGCCGGCAGCTCCTGGGCGAACATCATGATGAACCCCGCCAGCAGCGCAGAGCCCATCACCCAGGTACCGATGCGGTTCAGGACATGGATGAAGCGGTAGCCGATCACGCCAATGGCCGTGGCGCTCAGGGCACCGATCACGATCGCGCCCGGCATCGGCATGCTCGGGGCAATGCCGTGAATGGTCTTGCCCGCCAGGACGATGTTGGAAATAAAGAAGCCGACATAGATCAGTGCAGTGAAGAACACGATCAGCAAGGCGCCGTAGCGGCCGAACTGGCCACGGCTTTGCACCATCTGTGGAATGCCCAGCTGCGGTCCCTGCGCAGAGGCAAGGGCGATGACCACGCCCCCGACCAGATGGCCCAGCACAATGGCGATCAGCCCCCACAACAGGTTCAGGTGGAACACCTGGACCACCATGGCGCCGGTGACAATTGGCAGTGGCGCAATGTTGGTACTGAACCAGAGGGTGAACAGGTCGCGCGCCTTCCCGTGGCGCTCGGCAGGTGGAACGTAATCGACCGTGTGATTCTCGACAAACGGGTGTTGCGATGACGGTTGGGACATAGGATTCAGCTCGAAAGGTCGTTTTTATCGTTGTAAGGAAACCGCATCTAGGCGGCCTCTCAGCTGCGGACCATATTATGGTATTCCAAGCTTTTGACAACACTGATCCGCACGAAAAAGCGTCCACTGATCTGCTTTGCAAACCCATACAACAAACCGCGTCACCGCTCTAAGCCACGGTATACGTGGCCTTTAGCCGTTCATCGTGTAAACCTCGGGCATTAAAATTCCGCTTGCAAAATAGGTATTACGGTATACCATCAGACACATCAACGATAAAAACCGCGGACCACCGCAGCCTTTTAGAGGTATTCCCGATGATCGACGCAACCGTCTACAAGAACGTCCTGGGCTCCTTCCCCTCCGGCGTTACCGTCATCACCACCCTGGACGATGACGGCTCGGTTGTCGGCCTGACCGCCAGCGCCTTCTCCTCCCTGTCGATGGACCCGCCGCTGGTGCTGTTCTGCCCCAACTACACCTCCGACTCCTACCCGGTGCTGATCAAACAGAAGCGTTTTGCCATTCACCTGCTCTCGGGTGAACAGCAAGCCGAAGCCTATGCGTTCGCCAAGAAGGGCAAGGACAAGGCCAGCGGCATCGAGTGGTCCATGAGCGAACTGGGTAACCCGATCCTGGCCGGCGCCACCGCCGTCATCGAATGCGAACTGTGGCGTGAATATGAAGGTGGCGACCACGCCATCATGGTCGGCAAGGTGCATAACCTGATCGTGCCCGAAGAAGCGCCCCGGCCGATGGTGTACTGCCGCGGCAAGATGGCCAGCCTGCCGGCCTTTGCCTGAAGCCTGTTCTGAATCGAGACCACTGGCGCCTCCCCTGCCAGGCGCCAGCCCCTTTCAAGCGTTGAGGAAAGCCCCATGAAATTTTCGTTGTTCGTACACATGGAACGTTGGGATGAACAGGTCAGCCACCGCCAGTTGTTCGAAGACCTGACCGAACTGACCCTGATGGCCGAAAACGGCGGTTTCAGCACCGTGTGGATTGGCGAGCACCACGCCATGGAATACACCATTTCGCCGAGCCCGATGCCGCTGCTGGCCTACCTGGCCGCGCGCACCGACAAGATTCGCCTGGGTGCCGGCACTATCATTGCGCCGTTCTGGAACCCGATCCGCGTCGCCGGCGAATGCGCCCTGCTCGACGTGATCAGCAACGGCCGCATGGAAGTGGGCCTGGCCCGTGGCGCCTACCAGTTCGAGTTCGACCGCATGGCCAATGGCATGCCAGCCACCGACGGCGGCAAGGCGCTGCGCGAGATGGTGCCGGTCGTACGTAAGCTGTGGGAAGGCGACTACGCCCATGACGGCGAAGTGTACAAGTTCCCCACCTCCACCAGCGTGCCGAAACCGTTCAACGCGACGCCGCCGATGTGGATCGCCGCCCGCGACCCGGATTCGCACAACTTCGCCGTGGCCAACGGCTGCAACGTCATGGTCACCCCGCTGATGAAGGGTGACGAAGAAGTACTGGACCTGAAGAACAAGTTCCAGGCCGCTCTGGACAACAACCCGGACGTGCCGCGCCCACAACTGATGGTGCTGCGCCACACCCACGTGCACAGCCCGGCCGAGCCGGAAGGCTGGAAAGTCGGCGCGCAGGCCATCTCGCGCTTCTATCGCACCTTCGATGCCTGGTTCGGTAACAAGACCGTTCCGGTCAACGGCTTCCTGGAGCCGAGCCCGGAATCGAAGTTTGCCGAAGTGCCGGCGTTCCAGCTGGAGAACATTCGCAAGAACACCATGATCGGCACTCCGGAAGAAATCATCGCGCGCATCAAGTACTACCAGGAGCTCGGCGTCGACGAGTTCAGCTTCTGGTGCGACAACAGCCTGCCCCACGCCGAGAAGAAGAAGTCGCTGGAACTGTTCATCAAGGAAGTGGTGCCGGCGTTCGCCTGAATTCCCATTGCCTGAATCATTGCGGGACGCGCCCGCTCACGTGGGCCCCTTCAGCCTGCGTGAGCGGGCTTTTTTTTAAACCTTTACTGGCCCTATCGCCGGCAAGCCAGCTCCCACATTGCCACTACAGGCTCTGAATGCAGCGCGGTACCTGTGGGAGCTGGCTTGCCGGCGATAGGGCCAGGTACAGACAGCAGCGAAATCAAGGCATCAGGCCACCTTTCGTCCCCCGACAAGAGAAATTTCCTGACACCTCTTGCACAACAAATATTATGGTATACCATCAGACAACAAGAGCTGATAACCCTCACCAGGAGCCCTCCATGAGTTTCGAAATCCGCAAGATCGTCACCTACTCCGAAGAGACCCGCATCGAAGGCGGCAAGGCCACCGACAAACCAGTGACCATGGTCGGCCTGGCCGTCGTGATCAAGAACCCATGGGCCGGTCGCGGTTTTGTTGAAGATCTGAAGCCGGAAATCCGCGCCAACTGCTCGGAGCTGGGTGCACTGATGGTCGAGCGCCTGACCGCTGCCATTGGCGGTGCCGACAAGATCGAAGCCTACGGTAAAGCGGCCGTGGTCGGCGCCGACGGCGAAATCGAGCACGCCTCGGCTGTGATCCACACCCTGCGCTTCGGCAACCACTACCGCGAAGCGGTGCAGGCCAAGAGCTACCTGAGCTTCACCAACAAGCGCGGCGGCCCCGGCACCTCGATTCAGATCCCGATGATGCAGAAGGACGACGAAGGCCTGCGTTCGCACTACATCACTCTGGAAATGCAGATCGAAGACGCCCCGCGGGCCGATGAAATCGTTGTGGTGCTGGGCGCTGCCGACGGCGGCCGCCTGCACCCGCGCATCGGCAACCGCTACATCGACCTGGAAGAACTGGCTGCCGAAAAAGCCAACGCTCAATAACAACAACCAAGACGGGCCGGGGCGTGGCGTGCTTTCCCGCCGCGCCCGACCTTCAAGGAGCGCCCTCCATGATTCAGCCTGTCGCTGAACGTACACCTGCCGGCACCAGCTACCTGTCCGTAGGCCAGGGCCAACCCGTGGTACTGATCCACGGCGTGGGCCTGAACAAGGAAATGTGGGGCGGCCAGATCGTTGGCCTGGCCAACGACTACCGTGTCATCGCCTACGACATGCTCGGCCACGGTCAAAGCCGCGTGCCGGCTGCCGACACACCGCTGCAAGCCTACGCCGACCAGCTCGCCGAGCTGCTCGACCACCTGCAAATTCAACAAGCGACCGTGATCGGCTTCTCCATGGGCGGCCTGGTTGCCCGTGCATTCGCCCTGCACTACCCGCAGCGCCTGACTGCACTGGTCGTGCTCAACAGCGTGTTCAACCGCACCCCCGAGCAAAGTGCCGGCGTGATCGCTCGCGCTGCCCAGGCAGCGGAGCTGGGCCCCGACGCCAACGTCGATGCCGCCCTGGATCGTTGGTTCAGCCGTGAATACAAGGCTGCCAACCCGGCGCAGGTCGCCGCCATTCGCCAAGTGCTGGCGAGCAACGACCCGCAGGGCTACCACACCACGTATTCGTTGTTCGCCACTCAGGACATGTACCGCGCTGACGACCTGGGCAGCATCCAGGTGCCGACGCTGATCGCCACGGGCGAACTCGATTCGGGCTCCACCCCGGCCATGACCCGCCAGCTTGCCGCCAGCATTCCGGGTGCGCACAGCGTGGTCCTCGCCGAGCAACGGCATATGATGCCGGTAGAAGCACCCCGTGAAGTCAACAAGATGCTGCTGGACTTCCTCGCGCAAGCCCGCACCCTCACCGAATCCGCCAAGGGGATTGTTGCATGACCCTCGTTCGTTTCCAGATGTGCATCGACGGCCAATGGCGCGATGCGCAGAGCGGCAAGACCTTCGACAGCCTCAACCCGGCCACCGCCCAAGCCTGGGCGCAGCTTCCCGACGCTGACGAAACCGACGTCGAACTGGCCGTGCAGGCCGCCCAGCGTGCCTTCGACAGCAAGGAATGGCGCAGCATCACCGCCACCGCGCGTGGCAAGCTGCTGCGTCGCCTGGGTGACCTGATTAGCGAGAACAAGGAACACCTGGCCCAGCTGGAAAGCCGTGACAACGGCAAGCTGATCCGCGAAACCCGCGGCCAGGTCGGCTATCTGCCAGAGTTCTTCCACTACACCGCAGGGCTGGCCGACAAGCTTGAAGGCGGCACCCTGCCGCTGGACAAGCCCGACCTGTTCGCCTACACCGTGCACGAGCCCATCGGCGTGGTTGCCGGGATCATCCCGTGGAACAGCCCGCTGTACCTCACCGCGATCAAGCTGGCCCCAGCCCTGGCTGCCGGCAACACCATCGTGCTCAAACCGTCCGAACATGCCTCGGCGACCATCCTCGAGCTGGCCCGTCTGGCCCTCGAAGCCGGCTTCCCGGCCGGTGTGGTCAACGTGGTCACCGGCTACGGCCCGACCACCGGCGCGGCACTGACCCGCCACCCGCTGGTGCGCAAGATCGCCTTCACCGGCGGCGCCGCTACAGCCCGCCATGTGGTGCGCAGCAGTGCCGAGAACTTTGCCAAGCTGTCGCTGGAGCTGGGCGGCAAGTCGCCGAACATCATCTTCGCCGACGCCGACCTGGACAGCGCCATCAACGGTGCCGTGGCCGGCATCTATGCCGCCTCCGGGCAAAGCTGCGTAGCCGGTTCGCGCCTGCTGGTGCAGGACGAGATTTTCGACGAATTCGTAGAGCGCCTGATTACCCGCGCCAAGCGCATCCGCATCGGTAACCCGCAGGACGACGCCAGCGAAATGGGCCCTATGGCCACCGCGCAGCAGTTGGCCGTCGTCGAAGGCCTGGTGGCTGCGGCCAAGGCTGAAGGTGCCAAGCTGCACATGGGCGGCAAGCGTGCCGAGGTCGAGGGTGACGGCTGGTTCTACGAGCCGACCCTGTTCGAGTGCGACAGCAACTCGATGACCATCATGCAGGAAGAAGTGTTCGGCCCTGTCGCCGCGGTCATCCGCTTCAAGACCGAGGAGGAGGCCCTGGAAATCGCCAACGACTCGCAGTTCGGCCTGGCCGCCGGCATCTGGACCCGTGACCTGGGCCGTGCTCATCGCCTGGCCCGCGACGTGCGTTCGGGGATCATCTGGGTCAACACCTACCGCGCCGTGTCGGCCATGGCGCCAATTGGTGGTTTCAAGAACAGCGGCTACGGCCGTGAGAGCGGCATCGATTCGGTGCTGGCCTATACCGAGCTGAAGACCGTGTGGATCAACCTGTCCACCGCGCCGATGCCCGACCCGTTCGTGATGCGCTAGGAGGAACACAAGATGATCGAACCCGGCATCTACAAAGACGTGATGGGCTCTTTCCCGTCCGGCGTCACGGTAGTGACCACCCTGGACGCCGACGGCGCCATCGTCGGCATCACCGCCAGCGCCTTCAGCGCATTGTCGATCGACCCGGCGCTGGTACTGTTCTGCCCCAACTACGCTTCCGACACCTACCCGATCCTGCGTGACAGCAAGCAGTTCGCGATTCACCTGCTGTCTGCCGAACAGACCGCTGAAGCTTACGCCTTCGCCGGCAAGGGCAAGGACAAGGCCAAGGGCGTCGAGTGGCATTTGAGCGAGCTGGGCAACCCGCTGCTGGCCAAGGCGACCGCGATCATCGAGTGCGAACTGTGGCGCGAGTATGACGGTGGGGACCACGCGATCATCGTCGGTGCAGTGAAGAACCTGGTGTTGCCGGCCGAGCCGGTGACGCCGATGGTGTACCACAAAGGCAAACTGGGCGCCCTGCCGCCCCTGGGCTGACCTTGAGACCGCCGGGGCTGCTTTGCAGCCCCCGTTCCCTTTTTTCTTCCGGAGTACGGCACATGAGTAACGAGAAGTACGACAAAGGCCTGGCCATCCGCACCCAGGTGCTGGGCGAGGACTACGTCAACCGCTCGATCCAGAATGCCGACGAGTTCACCAAGCCATTGCAGGAACTGGTCACCGAATACTGCTGGGGCCACGTCTGGGGCCGCGAAGGCTTGTCGCTCAAAGAGCGCAGCATGATAAACTTGGCCATGATTTCCGCGCTCAACAGGCCCCACGAGCTCAAGCTGCACATCCGCGGCGCATTGCGCAATGGCCTGAGCCGTGAACAGATTCGCGAAATTCTGCTCCAGGTCGGCATTTATTGCGGCGTACCCGCGGCGGTGGACAGTTTCCGCCTGGCCCGTGAAGCGTTTGCCGAAGCCGATGCGGAGTCAACCCGTTAACAACGGGCTGTTCGAACCACTGCATGGAAAGCCTCGGTTCGGGGCGTTCCGCGATGTTGGCGCAACAGCCTCATAAAGAGCGCTCCTGATGAAACGCCAGCCACTCGACGACAGCTTCAAGGTCAACCGCAACCCCGTTACCCTGCGCGAAATCGTGCTAGACAAGCTGCGCGCCGCAATCATGAACTTCCATCTGCTGCCCGGCGACCGCCTGGTGGAGCGCGACCTCTGCGACCGCCTCGGCGTCAGCCGTACCTCGGTGCGCGAAGCCCTGCGCCACCTGGAGTCCGAAGGCCTGGTGGAATTCGCCGACGCCAAAGGCCCGCGTGTCGCCATCATCACCCTGGAAGACGCCCGCGACATCTACGAGCTGCGCTGTGTGCTCGAAGGCCTGATCGTGCAGCTGTTCACCCTCAACGCCAAGGCCAAGGACATCCGTGCCCTGGAACGCGCCCTGGAGGTGAACCGCGAAGCGCTGGAAGAGGGCGAGCTGCAACAGGTGCTGGATTCGGTACAAGGTTTCTACGACGTGCTGCTGGAAGGCTCCGGCAACCAGGTGGCGGCCCAGCAACTGCGCCAGTTGCAGGCGCGCATCAGCTACCTGCGCGCCACCTCGGTGTCGCAAGAAAACCGCCGCGGCGCCAGCAACCGCGAAATGGAAAAGATCGTCGAAGCCATCAAGGGTGGTGACCCGCTGGTGGCCCACCAAGCTTCGGTCGACCACGTCCGCGCTGCCGCCAAGGTGGCCCTGGACTACCTGCGCCAGAAGCAGGATGACAACACCAAGGTGCGCGACATCGTCGAGCCCCTGGCCCTGAAGGAACCTCGCATAGGCCGCTGATCATGCCCAACGCCCCCCGCTACTGCCCGCACTGCACCACGGAACTGGCCCGGGGCGTTCCCACAGGCGACACCCACGAACGCCTGCACTGCACCGGCTGCGGCTACATCCATTACATCAACCCGAAGATCATCGCCGGCTGCATCATCGAGCGCGATGGCAAGTACCTGTTGTGCCAGCGCGCCATCCCGCCGCGCCCCGGCACCTGGACCTTGCCGGCCGGGTTCATGGAAGCTGGCGAGACCACCGAGCAGGCTGCACTGCGCGAGGTCTGGGAAGAAAGCGGGGTGCGTGCCGACATCGTCTCGCCCTACTCCATCTTCAGCGTACCCAGGATCAGCGAGGTGTACATCATCTTCCGCGCCGTCGTCGCCGAAGAAACCGGGCACTACGGGCCGGAGACCCTGGCATACAAGTTCTTCGAGCCCGACGAGATTCCGTGGGACGATATCTACTATCCGGCTATCCGGCAGATTCTCGAGCGCTACATCCTTGAACGGCAGGCCGGGGTCTACGGGATCTACATGGGCAATGACGACACTGGCAAGGTGCACTTCATGCGCTAGCCTGTGCCGGCCTCTTCGCGCGTGAACCCGCGAAGAGGCCGGCACAGGCCACCACAAAATGCTCGCCAACCGTCTATTCTCGGTGCACCCTAAGGCCTTGTGTTAAAGGACCGACAGAACAAATGGCGAAATGGCTAGACGGCGGCGGGCTGATGGCCGAACGCATCCGCAACCACAACTGGGCCGCCACCCCCCTGGGGGCATTGGAACATTGGCCTGACGCCCTGAAGACCACCATGGCCCTGTGCCTGGCTTCGCGTTTTCCGCAGGCGGTGCTCTGGGGCCCTGACCTCATCACCCTGCACAACGATGCTTTCATCCCGATTCTCGGGCGCAAGCCCTCGGCCTTGGGTATCCCCTTCCGCGACGTGTGGCATGAGGCCTGGGCCGATATCAGCAAAATGGCCGACTGTGCGTTGTCCGGCGAAGCGGTGTACATCGAAGACTTCCCACTGACGATCGACCGCAACGGCGGCCCGGAGCAGGCTTATTTCACCTTCTGCTACAGCCCGATTCGCGGCCTGGATGGCGAAGTGCTTGGCATGCTCGATACGGTTACCGAAACCACCGCCGGTGTGGTCACCAACCTGCGCCTCAACTTTCTCGACAGCCTCGGGCGCGCCGTGGCCGACGCCACCGACCCCGACCAGATCATGGCCATCACCACGCGCATGCTGGTCGAGCACCTTGGCTTGTCCAGCTGCGCCTATGCGGTAATGGAGCCGGACGAGAATGGCTTCACCATCTGCGGCGATGCCGTAGCACCCGGCTCCCCACGCCTGGTGGGCCAATATCACCTGCATGATTTCGGCCGCCTGGCGGTCAGCCGCCTGCGCAGCGGCCTGGCGTTGGTGATCAATGACAATCTTCGCGAACTGGCCGCTGACGAAGCGGCGACATTTCAGGCCATCGGCATCACCGCTACTGTCTGCATGCCGCTGATCAAGGCTGGCAGGCTGACCGCGCTGATGGCGATTCACGACCGTTTTCCCCGGGAATGGACCGACTACGAGCAAGCGCTGATCAGCGAGGTTACCGAACGTTGCTGGGCGCATATCCAGCGGGTTCAGGCCAATGCTGAAGTGCGTGAGGCGATGGCAGCGCTGGAGGCGCTCAACGCCAACCTTGAGCACCGCGTGGAAGAACGCACGACCCAGCTGCTGCACACCGAAGCGGTGCTGCGCCAGGCACAAAAGCTGGAAGCCATCGGCCAGCTGACAGGTGGCGTTGCCCACGACTTCAACAACCTGCTGACCATCATCCGTTCCTCGCTGCACTTCCTGCAACGCCCCAACCTCGACGAGAAGCGTCGCGAACGTTACCTCAAGACCATATCCGACACCGTCGACCGTGGTGCCAAACTAACCGGTCAGCTCCTGGCCTTCGCCCGCCGACAGGCCCTCAGCCCACACGTGTTCGAGGCAGGACCACGGTTGGAAGCGATGGCTGACATGCTCGACACCGCCACCGGCGCACGCATCCAGGTCGAGCTGCAGTTACCGCCTGCGCCGTGCCACATCCGCGCCGACCTCAGCCAGCTGGAGAACGCAGTGATCAACCTCATGCTCAACGGCCGGGATGCCATGGCCGGCGAAGGTGTGTTGCAACTGCGCCTGCAGGCCGATCAGCGCCTGCCGGCCTTGCGCGGCCAGCCGTCCCTGCCAGGCCCATTCGCGGCGATATCCGTGAGCGACAGTGGTACCGGTATTGCCGCCGATTTGCTGGAGCGCATCTTCGACCCGTTTTTCACAACCAAAGCTGCAGGTGAAGGGACCGGGCTTGGGCTGTCGCAGGTGTTCGGCTTTGCCAAGCAGTCCGGGGGGGATGTAGCAGTGACCAGTGCCCCCGGCCAAGGCACAACGTTTACCCTTTACCTGCCGCAGGAGGACCCGCCCGCTGCCCCGTCGGAAGACGCCTCGGCCGGCAGCCTGCTGCAAGCACAGAGCGAGCGGCGACGGATACTGCTGGTAGAGGACAATTCCGACCTGGCCCGCTTCAGCGCGCAGATCCTTGAGGACCATGGTTATCAGGTCAGCTGTGCACGCTCGGCGGAAGAGGCGCTGGCGCAGTTGACTGGCCCGGCGGGCGGTTTTGATGCGGTGTTTTCCGATGTGGTCATGCCCGGCATGGGTGGGTTGGCACTTGCCCTGGAGCTGCGCCGTCAGCGCCCGCAGCTTCCGGTGATCCTTACTTCGGGCTACAGCGATGCAATTGCCGAAGGCGGGCACCAAGGGTTTACCTTTCTGGCCAAGCCTTACTCGGCAGAACAGCTGTGCCAGACGCTCGGGAACGTCCTGGCCCCCTTGCCTCACGGTGTCAGTTGATTTGCCCGGCAATCAAGCCCAGGGCCACCGTAATCATCGCCACCCCCGACACCCGCCCGACCAGCTTCGCCGCCCCCGGCCGGGTACTCAACACGGCTTTGGCGCCATAGCCGACCAGTGAGTAGATCACCAGCGAGCTGCACAGGTGCACCAGCCCCAGCAGCAAGATCTGCAACGACACTGGCCAGTTCGACTGTGGGTCGGTGAACTGCGGCAGCAAAGCCAGGAACAGCAGGAAAACCTTCGGGTTCAGGCCGCTGACGCAGAAGCCCTTCAACGCCCAGCGCGAACCCGAATCCCCCGCACCGCCCTGCCCGGCTGCCGGCAATGCCGGGCTCAACAACAGGTTACCACCCAGCCACAGCAGGTAGCTGCACCCCGCCAGGGTGAGCAAGGTCAGTGCCAATGGGTGGCCTGCCAGCAGGCTGCCTACCCCGGCCGCCACCACCAGCGTCGCCAGGCAATGCCCCGACAACATGCCCGCCACCGCGGGCATTACCCAGCGCCCACGCATGCCTGCCGAAATGGCGTAAGCCCAATCTGCGCCCGGGGTAATCACGAACAGCATCGACACGGCCCAAAACGCCGTCAGCACACTGATAGCCACTTGAATCTTCCTTATCTACTGCCTTGGGATGTCGAAAGATTACGGATTCCGCCCGGGGATTTTCTTTCGTATATTCCCTGCAATCGCTCAATGACTGGAAGATCCTTCTCAATGGACAGAACTGATAGAAAAATGCTTGCCGAGCTGCAAAAAGACGGTCGGCTATCGGTAACCGAACTGGCCGACCGCGTAGGGCTCAGCCTGTCGCCCTGCCATCGGCGCTTGAAGGCACTGGAAGAATCCGGGGCGATTCTGGGCTATCACGCCCGCCTGGCGCCGAGCGCCCTGGGGCTGAATTTTGCCGCGTTGGTGTTCGTGACCCTGCGCGAGGTGACCCGGCAGCCGGTGGCGGATTTTGAAGCGGCACTTTCGGAGATTCCGCAGATTGTCGAAGCACAGCGGTTATTCGGCGACCCGGATTACCTGCTGCATGTGGTGGCCAAGGACCTGCCGGCGTTTCAGAAGCTGTATGACGAGCACCTGACCAGCATTCCCAATGTGAAACGCCTGAGCTCAACCCTGGTGATGAAGGAAGTGATCCAGGACCGGTTGTTGCCGATGTAGCTCTATTGCCTGTACTGGCCCTTTCGCGGGCTAGCCCCGCGAAAGGGCCAGTACAGGCAACCATTCAGCTGCCCTGCAAATGCGCACGACGCACCATCAAAGCCCACCGCGTTCTGCCGAAACAGGGCTCAACCCCTCTACTTCAAGCCCTGCCGCCAACTGGCACCGTCCTTGCTACCGTCCCCCGCTTAAGCTTTTGTCAGCCTTAGGTTTTTTAAGGTTTATGGGTACATATTTACTAATTTCTCGTTATCCCCGCGCCCCGCATCATCCCTCCAACAAGAACGCGTTGCCCATCGCCGGCACGCCCCCGGGCAGCTCCCGATGCCCTACCTTGCCTTGGAGTCAGTCATGACCAGTGCAGCCAATTCGGCACCCCTGATAGAAAAACACACAATCGGCTACGTGCCCCCGCAAGACCGCCATGGAAAGGTAAGGGATCTGTTCACACTGTGGTTCGGCGGCAACATCGCCCCGCTGCCCATCGTCACCGGCGCGCTGGGCGTGCAGCTGTTCCACCTGAACCTGATATGGGGCATCGTCGCCATCCTGGTCGGTCACCTGGTCGGGGGGGTGCTGATGGCACTGCACTCGGCCCAGGGCCCGCAAATGGGTATCCCGCAGATGATCCAGAGCCGCGCCCAGTTCGGCACGCTCGGCGCGCTGCTGGTGGTGGTAATCGCCGGCGTCATGTACATCGGCTTCTTCGCCTCCAACATCGTGCTCGCCGGCAAATCGCTGCACGGTGTGGTCGATGCCGTACCGGTGCCGGTGGGCATCGTCATCGGTGCCTTGGGTTCAGGCATCATCGGCATCATCGGCTATCGCTTCATCCACGTGCTCAACCGCATTGGCACCTGGGTACTGGGCATCGGTATCGTGGTCGGCTTCGGCTACATCTTCAGCCACGTGCAAAGCGACGACTTCCTCACCCGCGGCGGCTTCAACCTGGCCGGCTGGTTGGCCACCGTGTCGCTGGCGGCGCTGTGGCAGATCGCCTTTGCGCCCTATGTGTCGGACTACTCGCGTTATCTGCCGGCAGATGTGAAAGTCAGCTCGACGTTCTGGACAACGTACCTGGGCTCAGCCCTGGGTTCGAGCCTGTCGTTCATCTTCGGCGCCGTGGCGGTACTGGCGATTCCGGCCGGGATGGACACCATGGATGCGGTCAAGCTGGCCACCGGTACCCTGGGCCCGATCATGCTGGTGCTGTTCCTGCTCAGCGTCATCAGCCACAACGCCCTCAACCTGTATGGCGCTGTACTGTCGATCATCACCCTGGTGCAAACCTTCGCCTATCGCTGGATCCCCACCGCCAAAAGCCGTGCGGTGCTGTCGCTGATCGTGCTGTCGGCCTGCTGCGTGGTGGCGGTGTTCGCCTCGGCAGACTTCATCGGCCACTTCGTCGACATGGTGCTGGTGCTGCTGGTGGTGCTGGTACCGTGGACGGCGATCAACCTGATCGACTTTTATGCCATCCACAAAGGTGACTACGACATCCAGTCGATCTTCCAGGTCGATGGCGGTATCTACGGGCGTTACAACCCACAGGCGTTGATAGCCTATGCGGTAGGTATCGTGGTGCAGATCCCCTTCATGAACACGCCGCTGTATGTCGGGCCGATTTCCGAGCACATCAACGGGGCTGACCTGTCGTGGCTGGTAGGGCTGGCAATTACCTCACCGCTGTACTGGTGGCTGGCCAGCCGTGACAGTGCCTACCGTCGTCGGCAGACAAGTGCCAAGTTGGCCATGGGACACTGATTCAACCTGTAACGGCCCTATCGCCCAGCCTCACCACGAAGCAGTACACGAAGGTGAACGCCACCCCCTTGAGCTGCACCAGTGCCTGCCCAATGGGCGATACGCCCTCGACATAGCCTCCCAGCGATGGCGCTGATATGGGCGATTGGGGTGCCTTGGGGCTGCTTTGCAGCCCCAAAAACGGTGGATCAGTACTGCGCCTGCCCCGGCACCCAGGCCGTCCCCGCCAAGGGCACCCGCGCCATCGCGGCCGCTTCCACGGTCAACGCCACCAGGTCCTCCGGGTCAAGGTTGTGCAGGTGCGACTTGCCACACGCCCGCGCCATGGTCTGCGCCTCCAGCACCAGCACCCGCAGATAGTTCGCCAGCCGGCGACCCGCTTCTTCCGGGTTCAGGCGCCCGGCCAGGTCTGGGTCCTGGGTGGTGATGCCAGCCGGATCGCGACCGTTCTGCCAGTCGTCATAGAAGCCCGCAGCCGAGCCAATCTTCTTCAGCTCGCTGTCCAGCCGCGGATGGTTGTCACCCAGTGCAATCAATGCCGCCGTGCCGATGGCCACTGCGTCTGCCCCCAGGGCCATGGCCTTGGCTACGTCGGCACCGTTGCGGATACCGCCAGAGACGATCAGCTGCACCTTGCGGTGCATGCCCATTTCCTGAAGCGCCTGCACCGCCTGCGGGATGGCCGGAAGAATCGGGATGCCAACGTGCTCGATGAACACTTCCTGAGTGGCTGCGGTACCGCCCTGCATGCCGTCTAGCACGATCACATCTGCACCAGCCTTTACCGCCAGCTTGACGTCGTAGTAAGGGCGGCTGGCACCGATCTTCACGTAAATGGGTTTTTCCCATTCGGTGATCTCGCGGATCTCGGCAATCTTGATCGCCAGGTCATCCGGGCCGGTCCAGTCCGGGTGGCGGCAGGCACTGCGCTGGTCGACGCCGATCGGCAAGGTGCGCATGCCGGCTACCCGCTCGGTTACCTTCATGCCCAGCAGCATGCCGCCACCGCCCGGCTTGGCGCCCTGGCCGAGGACGATCTCGATGGCGTCGGCCTTGCGCAGGTCGTCGGGGTTCATGCCGTAGCGCGAAGGCAGGTACTGGTACACCAGGTGCTGCGACTGGCGACGTTCTTCCGGGGTCATGCCGCCGTCACCGGTGGTGGTGCTGGTGCCGGCGATGGTCGCACCACGGCCCAGCGCTTCCTTGGCGTTGGCCGACAACGCGCCGAAGCTCATGCCGGCGATGGTCACCGGGATTTTCAGGTGGATCGGCTTTTTCGCAAACCGGTTGCCCAGCACCACGTCGGTGCCGCACTTCTCGCGGTAGCCTTCCAGGGGATAGCGCGACACGCTGGCGCCGAGCAGCAACAGGTCGTCGAAGTGCGGCACACGGCGCTTGGTGCCACCGCCGCGGATGTCGTAGATGCCGGTTTCGGCGGCACGCTGGATTTCCTGGATGGTCAGGCGATCGAAGGTGGCCGACTCACGCAGTACCGGGGGGAATTGCTCGCTCATGGGAATGCTCCTGGATCAGTACGCGCTGGCGTTGTCGACTTTGAAGTTGTACAGCTGGCGGGCCGAGCCGTAGCGTTTGAAATCGGCGGCCTTATGGTCCAGGCCAGCCTTGTTCAGCAGTTCCTGCAGCTCTTGCAGGTGTTCGGCGCGCATTTCTTTCTCGATGCAGTCCGAGCCCAGTGACTGCACCGAGCCCTTGACGTAGATGCGCACCTCATACAGCGAGTCGCCCAGCGCATCGCCGGCATCGCCACACACCACCAGGCGTCCGGCCTGGCCCATGAAGCAGCTCATGTGGCCAATGCTGCCGCCGACCACAATGTCCACGCCTTTCATGGAAATACCGCAACGGGCACCGGCATCACCTTCGATCACCAGCAGCCCGCCATGGGCGGTGGCGCCTGCGGCCTGCGAGGCACTGCCCTTGACCCTCACCAGGCCGGACATCATGTTCTCGGCCACGCCGACACCCACGTTGCCGTGCACGGTCACGCTGGCCTGCTGGTTCATGCCGGCGCAGTAGTAGCCGGCATGGCCTTCGATATCCACCGCCACGGCGGCGTTGATGCCCACCGCCAGGTTGTGCTTGCCGCCGGGATGGGTCACTTGCCATTCGAGGTCCTGCACCTCGCCGTGCAGTGACTGGTTGAGCACACGCACCGAAGTGCTGGATAGGTCGATCGTCTTCATAAGGTTCTCCAGGGGTTCGGTGGCAGGTCAGGCGCTTTCGCGCTCCCAGACGTACAGGGTGGCCGGCGCCGGTTCCCAGACCTTGGCGTGCTCGATGCCGGGCAGGCCGGCCAGTGCCTGGTATTCCGAGGCCATGGCCACGTAGTCTTCGGTCTCGGCCAGCACCGCCGGCTTGCAGGCAATCGGGTCACGGATCACGGCAAAGCCGTTGCGGGTGCCGATGGCAAACGTGAAGAAGCCGTCCAGGTCTTCCAGCGCGCCATCCAGGGCCTGGGCCAGGCTGTCGCCCTGCTGTAGCCGCCAGGTCAGGTAGCCGGCGGCCACTTCGGTGTCGTTATCGGTCTCGAAGCTGATGCCTTCGCGCTTGAGTACCTGGCGCAAGCGGAAGTGGTTGGAGAGCGAGCCGTTGTGCACCAGGCACAGGTCGGCGCCGGTGGAGAACGGGTGACTGCCCTCCATGGTCACGGCGCTTTCGGTGGCCATGCGGGTGTGGCCGATGATGTGGCTGCCCTTCATGCCGGCCAGGCCGAAGCGACTGGATATTTCCGCCGGCAGGCCCATGCCCTTGAGGATTTCGATGCTCTGCCCGGCGCTCATGATGCGCACATCGGGCGCTAGCTCGGCCAAGGCGCCGCGGGCTGCGGCCTCATCTGTGTGCACTTTGAGCACAGCGGCGCTGGCGTTCTGGTACCAGTCCAGCGAGCAACCCAGGTGCCCTTCCAGCTGGCCCATCAGGGTGGTCCAGGGGTAGTTGGTGTCAGTCGCTTGCAGGGTCAGCTTGACCCAGCCTTCGGCCACATCATCGCCGTAGATGGCAAAGCCGGCGCTGTCCGGCCCACGGTCGGTCATGGCTTGGAGCATGGGTTCGAACAGCTTGCCTAGCTGGCCTTCCAGCTCGGGCTTTTTCAGGTACAGACCTACGATTCCACACATGGTGATGCTCCTTACTAGGCAGTGGGCGAGCGCTTTCGTGTCTGCCGCCCAGGGGATTGGGGCGGTCAGAAGAACTCGGTGTAACGCTGGATTTCCCAGTCGGAGACGTGGCGGCAGTACTCCACCCACTCCATGCGCTTGAGCTTGATGAACTCGTCGACGATCCCGGCGCCCAGCACCTCGCGGAACAACGGGTCGGCTTCGAGCGCGTCGACGGCCTCCTTCAGCGATTGCGGCAAGGTCTTGATGCCGCGCGCGGCAATTTCTTCAAGGCTCAGGTTGTAGAGGTTTTCATTGCACATCTCGCCCGGATCCAGCTGGCGGTCGATGCCATCGAGGCCGGCGGCGATAATGGCGGCGGTGACCAGATACGGGTTGCAGCCGGCGTCCGGCAGGCGGAACTCCAGGCGACCATAAGGAATGCGCACCATTGCAGAACGGTTATTGGCCCCCCAGGCGACGAAGGCCGGGGCCCACGTCGAGCCCGACAATGAACGGCCAACCACCAGACGCTTGTAGGAGTTGACCGTCGGCGCCGCAAAGGCACACAACGCCGCGCCGTGGGCCATGAGCCCTGCAGCAAAGTGATAGGCCAGCTTTGACAGGCCCATGCCGCTGCTGTCGGACGGGTCGTGGAACAGGTTCTTGTGGGTGCTGCTGGCCAGCGACAGGTGAAAGTGCATGCCGTTGCCGGCGCGCTTGGGGTCAGGCTTGGGCATGAACGAGCAGATCATGCCCAGGTCGTTGGCGATCTCACCGGCAGCCATGCGGAAGAAGGTGAAGCGGTCGGCCGACTCCATGGCGTCGCTGTAGGTGTAGTTGATCTCGAACTGGCCATTGGCGTCTTCGTGGTCAATCTGGTAGATGTCGAAGCCCACCGGCTGCAGCGCCTCGGTCAGGCGTTCGAGGAACAGCCGCGAGCGCGACAGGCCCTTGTAGTCGTAGCAGGGCTTGTCGAGGTTGTCGGAGGCGTCAACCAGTTGCAGCTTGCCGCCTTCGTCGCGGCGGAACAGGCTGAACTCGGGCTCAAGGCCGGTGTTCAGGGTCCAGCCCTTCTCGGCCAGGCGCTGCACCTGCTGCTGCAATACGTAGCGGCTGTCATAGGGCCAAGGCTGGCCGTTGACATGGCCCACGCACACCACCCGGCCATAGCCTGGCTGCCACGGCACCGGAACCAGTGTGGACAGATCGCCGCGGGCCATGAAGTCCGGGCCGTGCGGCTCCATGCCCATGCCGCAGATGGCGAACCCGGCAAAGCCGGCGCCCTCCTCGGCTACCATCTTCAGGCCCGATACCGGCACCGATTTGGTCTTCGCCGAGCCATGGATGTCGACGAACTGCGCCAGCACGTACTTGATGCCGTGCTGGTCGAGGGTGCGCTGGGTTTCTGCTGGCAACATGGGTTGAACACTCCTGGGCAAGGGCGACGATTCCGCAAAGGAAACTTACTTTCCTCACAGGAATGCAATGCGCTTGCCAAGTTTGTTCAAGGTGCGCCCTTGGGTGTCTGTTCGGGCCTCTTCGCGGGCAAGCCCGCTCCCACAGGATTCGCCGCAAAGCCGCTTGGGAGTGGACTTGCCCGCGAAGAGGCCGGCACAGGCAAGACAAAACCCAGGCAGGATTTTCTGTTCTATTTGTGGGAAACTTGTTTTCACCTGAGGAAAGAAGCGGCCAGCGCAGCTGCATTTCGCACTTTCCCAGTGCGAAAACTTTATTCTTGAACTGAAACCGTGCAGGACTTTCGATGTCGACCGAAACCGAACCGCGCCTTCGTCTGGAGCAGTACCTGGGACTGCAGATCAAGCGCCAGCGCCAGGCCCAGTCCCTCAAGCTCGCCGATGTGGCGCGCATTGCCGGCATTAGCCAGGGCATGCTGAGCAAGATCGAAAACGCCCAGGTGTCCACCAGCCTCGACACCCTCAGCCGCCTGTGCGACGTACTGGGCATGCCGATGGCCAAGCTGTTCAGCCAATATGACCAGCCCGACGGCAATGCTCTGCTGGTAAAGGCTGGCGAAGGTCTGGAAGTAGTGCGCCGCGGCACCGAGAAGGGCCACACCTACCACTTGCTCAATCACGCCAGGGGGCCGAAGAAAAACTTCGAGGCCTATAGGGTGAGCATGGACGACGCCAGCGAAGAGTTCCCCACCTTCGCCCACCCCGGCACCGAGTTCCTCCACTTGCTGGAGGGCGAGCTGGTGTACCGCCATGGCAACCAGCTCTATCACATGCACGCCGGCGACAGCCTCACATTCGACGGCGAAACCCCGCACGGCCCGGAGAAACTGGTGCAGGTGCCCATACGCCTGCTCTCGATCATGAACTACGGCGACGAGTGACGCGCGGCACAGGGCGAATTGCAGTGGGCACTACAGCTTGAACTTCACGCAAATCGTACTGTTTTCGGCTAGCCGATCCAGCGTGATTGCATCAGCTCCATACCCTGAATAGCTTTTCACCAGCCGCATACCCAAGCCTGTTCCGCTTGGTTCGGGATAAGACTCCGGAAAGCCCTCCCCCTCGTCCCTTACTGTAATCACAGCATGGTCGCCTGCGTTCTGGACGCTCACCCCAATCGTGCCCTTGCCATACTTGAGGGCATTGGTGATCAGCTCGGAAATGACCAGGCCCAACGGCGCCATCCGCTGTGGGGGGAGAATGAAAGCATCGGCGTTGAGCACGATCTTACGTTCAGCCAGCGCCGACCCCAGGTCACTCAACAAGGCGCCAAGATACTCCGATGCCAGGACGCCCTGGGTTTCTGCAGTCTGATAGAGGCGCTCATGCACACTGGCAATCGTCAGCACGCGGCTCGCTGCCGTCTGCAGCTGGACCTTGACCGCCTCATCCGCCGACAGGTTGGCCTGAAGCTGGAGCAAAGTGTTCACCAGGTGCAGGCTGTTCTTTACCCGATGGTGTATCTCTTCAAGATAGAGATCGCTGTCGCTCAGCTTGGTGTTTTGCACAGCAATCAGGGACAGCAACTGAGCCTCGTGCTGGTGCCGCTCGGTGATGTCCCGCGACACTGCGATCAGCCTGTCCACCTTGCCCTCGGCACTCAGAATGGGCGCAATGGTTACATCCCACCATCTCGGCTCATCGCCGGCCGTGGGGCAATAGGCCTCAAACCTCGCCGATTCGCCGGCCACGGACCGCGCCATGGCATCACGCACGACGGGTTTGGAGTCGTCAGGCCACAGCTGGGTCCAGGGTTTGCCGCGCACCTCTGCCAGCTCGCTTATGTGCATGAGGTACATTCCGGCATCATTCATGAATTCGATATCGCCATGCGTGGTGAGGATCTTTACGCAATCGGGGCTGGCATTGAGCATGCTTTCCGAATAGCGATCCGGTAGCTGCTCATCTGCCCCATTTGCCAGGCGTTCCACGGCCATGGAGATGACGTTGGAGATACCTTCGAGGAACACCAGGTCGCTTTCGATGAAATCGTCACCCTCGGTGCTGTCCGCCTCCAGCACACCAAACGGCTGTAGCGCCCCCCGGATGGGCACGTTGATGGCGCGTTCGATGCCATACTTTTTCAACAGATCCGGCGTGCGGAAGCGCTGCTCCTGGCCCAGATGGTTGGAGAGCACCGGGCGGTACGTAGAGAGGGCATAACCCGCCGGACTGGCCACATCGCCACCGACCTTGGCGTGGCCGATATCAGAGGGATCCCAACCGACACCGTGGGTCAGCAAAAAATCATCGCTGCCAGGCAATGGCATCAACACCTTGGCAAAACGCGTGTGCATGCCTTTGGCCACAACGGTACAAGCCTGCGTGAGCAAAGTATCGAGACTCGTCGACCTGAGCGACGAAACGCCATACTCCACCACCAACTGATGCTGCTTGTGTAAACGGGCCTGTGACTTCTGCAGTGCAAGCCTGATCATTTCATCGGGAGGCAGTTGATGCATGGGTTCTCATCCACAGCTGGCAATTGGGAAGATTACTTTCGGGCGCGCCGTTCGACACCATGGCCCCTGCGGACGTGCCAGGCAGGGATCGAAAACTTTTCGTGGCTTCATTTACCAACGATCCAGCATCGATGGCAATGACGAAAACCATCTAAGCCCGGCGGTAATGGGAAAGTATAGATCGCTCGGTTTGCCAACAACCCAAGCGCCACCCGTCAGTTGCATGAAACCACTGGTCATAGCCGCCCGCCGAATGGCTACATGATCGGGGTTTTGTTATGGCTCGCAGTGTATTGGTAGTAGAGGATGACGCGTTGATTCGAATGCTCGCCTGCGAAGCGCTGGAATCGCTCGACCTCGACGTGCGCAGCTGCGGCTGCGTCGATGAGGCGATAACGGTGCTGGAAACCACGGCCCGCCTGGATCTCGTGTTGACCGATATCCAGATGCCAGGCCAGCTCGATGGAGTGGACCTCGCGCACCTGGTCATTGACCGATGGCCGGGCACCGCCGTGATCGTGATGTCGGCCGGCCAACGTGATGCCGGCTCCCGCTTACCCGGGTCTGCTACGTTCCTCTCAAAACCTTGGACGGTTGGCCAGTTGCTGACTGCTATCGAGCAAACGCTATCTTTCAAAGCAAACGACTTGATGAGGGGTGACTACAGGGTGGACAAAATTGCCCAACTGGATGTGGACATGGCGATACTCGGCCAGGTCGCAGACGAGCTTGAACGCCAAATATCGCCCAGCCCCGTAACCAGGCCTTTGGTGATCGCATGGCTAACGGAGTGGGCGCGGCAGCGAGGCACCGTGCCGGATTTAGGACGCAACCTGCCCAACCTTCCGCAATCACTCAAGGCAGCCTACCTCAGCTGGACCCATCAATGTGAGGGATGATCTGCCAGCACTCTCGACCTGTGGGAGCGGGTTCACCCGCAAACAGGCCGGGGCCGTTACCCCACCGCCTGCAAGCCGACACACAACTCGAGAAACCGCGCTGCCGCCCTTGAGGGCGTTGCCGCATGTGGCATCAATATGGAAAACCGCCTGACCAACGGCTCAGGGGCAACTTGCAGTCGGTGCAGGGCCCCATCCTCATGGCGGATCGACATTGCCGACACAAAGCCAACCCCCATCCCCGCACGCACCGCCTCCTTCACCCCTTCCACCCCGGCAATCTCCAGCGCTACGCGCATCGCCACACCCTCACGGGCAAACGCGCGCTCGACGACCTGCCGCACACCCGAGCCGCTCTCGCGCAATACCAACGGGTAAGTGCCCAGCGCCCCCAAGGTCTGCGGACCACTGCCAGCCAGCGGATGACCGCTGGGCACGATGGCAACGATCTCGTCCTCACGCCAGGCTGTCACTTGCGTGCCCAACGGCAGCTCTTGCCCAGGCGGCCCTTCGATCAGGGCGATGTCGACACTGCCCAGCGCAGCGACGATCTCCGCCGTGTTGCCGTGTGATGTAGTCACCAGCACGTCCGGGTGACTGGCATGGAAATCGGCGATCAGGTACGGCAGCAGGTAACTGGCAGGCGTGGTACTGGCACCGATGCGCAAGGTACCGCGCTCCAGGCCACGCATGGCGTCGCGCAGTGCCTGGGCCTGGCGGAAGGTTTCGCGCAGGCGCTCGGCATGGGCCAACAGCTGTTCGCCGGCTGCCGTCAACCGCACCCCCCGCCCGGCGCGCTGATACAGCGGCTCGCCAAAAGCCTCCTGCAACAGCTTGAGCTGGCCGGACACCGCCGGTTGCGACAAATGAAGCGCCTGGGCCGCATGGCTGATGTTGCCGTGCTCGGCAACGGTGGCAAACGTTATCAGTTGTTCTGGGGTCATGATTTAAAAATATCAGCTAAACGGATATTTGCCATTTTAAATTACGATTTTTTATAAGCTTATAACCCGATTAACGTAGCCCTTGTCGAAACACCTTTCCGGAGGACACACATGGCCACGGTTCCGTCCAACCCCGCTTTTACGCCTACCCTCTCTACCCGAGGGCGGCTCAATGGCATCCTGTTCGTCGCGCTGTTCGCGCTTGCGGTCACTCAGCTGGCCGCACTGCCCGCCATCGCCAATCTGGGCATCAGCCCGCTGATTGTCGGCATCGTCGCCGGCGCCCTCTACGGCAATGCCTTGCGCGATGGTGTACCGGCCAGCTGGGCAGCCGGCATCAACTTTTCGGCCCGCGGCCTGCTGCGCATCGCCGTGGCCTTCTTTGGCCTGCGGGTCAGCCTGCAGGAAATTGCCGAAGTCGGCTGGTCGGGCCTTATCGTGTCGCTGCTGGTGGTGTCCAGCACCCTGTTGATCGGCCTGTGGTGCGGCATGAAACTGTTCAAGCTGGACCGCGATACCGCCCTGCTGACCGCCGCTGGCAGCGCCATCTGCGGTGCCGCCGCCGTGCTGGCCTTCGAGTCGGCACTGCGCAGTGCCCCGCACAAGAGCGCCATGGCCGTCGGCAGCGTGGTGCTGTTCGGCACCTTGTCGATGTTCCTGTACCCGCTGGCCATCAACGCCGGCTGGCTGCACCTGGACACCCTGGGAGCGGGGCTGTTTCTGGGCGGCACTATCCACGAAGTCGCCCAGGTGGTGGGCGCAGCCAGTAATGTCAGCCCTGAAGCCACCCATATCGCCACCATCGTCAAGATGACCCGGGTGATGCTGCTGGTGCCGGTACTGCTGGTAGTCGGCCTGTGGATCAGCCGCTCGCGCAACGCTGATCAGGCGCAAGGCAATGGGCGCATTACGATGCCCTGGTTCGCCTTTGGCTTCCTCGCCCTGGTATTGGTGAATTCTCTGCAGGTACTGCCGGGTAGCGTGACGCAAGCGGTCAATAGCCTCGACACTTTTGCCCTGACCATGGCCATGACTGCGCTGGGTATGGAAACCCGCTTCAGCCAGATTCGCCAGGCGGGGCCAAAGGCGCTGGCTACCGGGGCGATTCTGAACCTGTGGCTGGTAGGGGGTGGATTGGCGATTACCCTTGGCGTGCAAAAGCTGTTGGGCTGAATCGGGACCGGGTTGGCTTCATCGCGGGGTTGCCCGCGAAGAAGCCAACCCGGTCTCAAGGTTTTTCACCAGCCCCCTCGTTGCCGCCCACATTTCTCGGTATGGTGTTGTCAAAGAAGGATGTTTTACCCGCACAGGAAAGACTTAGATGCCTCAACGCAATGTCATCAATGCATCCGTCAGCCCCAAAGGCAGCCTGGAAACGCTGTCACAACGTGAAGTTCAGCAACTGAGTGAAGTCGGTACTGGTAGCCTTTACACCCTTTTCCGCCAGTGCGCCCTGGCCATCCTCAACACTGGCGCCCATGTCGACAATGCCAAGACAATCCTCGAGGCCTACAAAGACTTCGAGGTCAAAATCCATCAACAAGACCGTGGTGTGCGCCTGGAGCTGCTGAATGCCCCGGCCGATGCCTTCGTCGATGGCGAAATGATCGCCAGCACCCGTGAAATGCTGTTCAGCGCCCTGCGCGACATCGTTTACACCGAAAGCGAGCTGGCCAGCCAGCGTATCGACCTGGAAAGCTCCCAGGGCATCACTGATTACGTTTTCCATTTGCTGCGCAACGCGCGCACCCTGCGCCCGGGTGTGGAGCCGAAGATGGTGGTGTGCTGGGGTGGTCACTCGATCAGCAGCGAGGAGTACCAGTACACCAAGAAGGTCGGCCACGAACTGGGCCTGCGCAAGCTGGACGTGTGCACCGGTTGCGGCCCGGGCGTGATGAAGGGCCCGATGAAGGGCGCCACCATTGCCCACGCCAAGCAACGCATGCATGGCAGCCGCTACCTTGGCCTGACCGAGCCGGGCATCATCGCCGCCGAGGCGCCCAACCCGATCGTCAACGAGCTGGTGATTCTGCCGGACATCGAGAAGCGCCTGGAAGCCTTCGTGCGTGTCGGTCACGGCATCATCATCTTCCCCGGCGGCGCCGGCACAGCCGAGGAGTTCCTGTACCTGCTGGGCATCCTCATGCACCCCGATAACCAGGACGTGCCGTTCCCGGTGGTGCTCACCGGCCCGCGCAGCGCCGAGCCTTACCTGCAACAGTTGCATGCCTTCGTGGGCGCCACGCTGGGCGAGGCGGCGCACCGGTTGTACGAAATCATCATTGATGACCCGGCAGAAGTTGCCCGGCACATGGTCGAAGGGCTCAAGGTGGTCAAACAGTTCCGCCGCGAGCGCAACGATGCCTTCCACTTCAACTGGCTGCTGAAGATCGAGGAGAGTTTCCAGCGCCCGTTCGACCCGACCCACCAGGCAATGGCCGAACTGGACCTGCGCCGCGAGCTGCCACCCCATGAGCTGGCTGCCAACCTGCGCCGGGCGTTTTCTGGCGTGGTAGCGGGTAACGTGAAGGACAAGGGCATCCGCCTGATCGAAGAGCATGGGCCGTACCAGATCCGCGGCGACAGCGCCGTGCTGGACCCGCTGGGCCGGCTGTTGCAAGCCTTCGTTGACCAGCATCGCATGAAGTTGCCCGGCGGCGCGGCGTATGTACCTTGCTACCAAGTGGTAACCTGACGGCCTGATACTTCTGATCTTGATCTTGATCTTGATCTTGATCTTGATCTTGATCTTGATCTTGATCTTCGCGACTTCAGGAGGCCGAACGCAGGCCTTGCGAAGGGAGGTGACGGGCATGGATGCCCGTCAAGCGCTGGGCCCCAGGATGGGGCCTGCAGCGCGGTCCTCCCGGGAGCAAGCCCGGAGCGAGGGGACCCCGGAGCGCAGCGCAGGGGCCGGATGATCGGAGCGCAGCGTTTTTTGGTTACTTTTTGTCGCGTCTGACAAAAAGTGACTCGCCGTAAGGGCGAAAAGGTGAGTTAGTGTCGCCATCGCAAATGGCCTATGCGCGAGCTAAAAACCAGCACTGTTTCGCTGTTCGCTGTTCGCTGTTCGCTGTTCGCTGTTCGCTGTTCGCTGTTCGCATTCAGGTGTGGGCATCAACAATGAGTCAACATTCATTTTCAAAGGTGGCGCCAAATCACCTTTCCGCCCTTACGGCGGGTCACTTTTTGTCAAACGCGACAAAAAGTAACCAAAAAACGCTGCGCTCCCATCATCCGGCCCCTACGCTGCGCTCCGGGGTCCCCTCGCTCCGGGCTTGCTCCCGGGAGGACCGCGCTGCAGGCCCCATCCTGGGGCCCAGCGCTTGACGGGCATCCATGCCCGTCACCTCCCTCCGCAAGCCCTGCGCTCGGCCTCCTGAAGTCGCAATCTGCGTTGCCTGAACTGTCGCGCGCTTAGAAGCAAAAGCAAAAGCAAAAAGCAAAAATCAGCCTAGTGATTAATGTCAGCCATCGGACGCTCCACAAACCGAATACTGTCGCGCCCACTGCGCTTGGACTGGTACAAGGCCACATCCCCTTGCTCGATCAATGCCGCCAGGCTCGCCGGCGGCTGGTCGAACAGGTTCACGCCAATACTCAAGGTAACCGCGTGCGGCGTGGGCACGGTCTTGCCGGCATACTGCTGGAATTGCTCGCGCAACAGCCCGCCCAGCTCCATTACCTGCTCGCTACTCGCCCCATTCAACAAGATGACGAACTCATCGCCGCCCAACCGCGCGGCCAGTGCCCGCTCCGGCAGCACCGTGCGAATCATCTCGCTCAAGGCAACCAGCAAGCGGTCCCCGGCAATATGCCCGTGCAGGTCGTTGACCAGCTTGAAGTTGTCGATGTCGATCAGCAGCAACGCCCCAGGCTGCGCCGGGCTCACGTCCTTGAAGAAATGCCCGGCCCGCACCTCCAGCGCACGCCGGTTATACAACGCGGTCAACGGGTCGCGGGCTGCCAGCCGGGCAATCCGCTCCTCGCGCCGATAGCGCACGGTGCCGGTCATCGACAAGGCAATCAGCATGATCGCCATCGCCCCCTCGACCAAGGAGATCTGGATGATCAGGCCACCAAAGGTGGCCAGGTCAATCAACGTCCCC
Source organism: Pseudomonas sp. PvP089 (assembly GCF_017875165.1). Taxonomy (NCBI): domain Bacteria; kingdom Pseudomonadati; phylum Pseudomonadota; class Gammaproteobacteria; order Pseudomonadales; family Pseudomonadaceae; genus Pseudomonas; species Pseudomonas sp. PvP089. Next base: position 2,857,875 of record NZ_JAGGME010000001.1, on the reverse strand, counting down.
GGCGTGATGGCAATGCCCGCCTTGGCCGCATAGAACAGCCCATGGATCAGCAACACATAGCGCAGTTGTACTGCCCCCACACTCAGCGACTTGCCATGGGGCCGCAGCAGGGAGCTGGCCTTGAGCGTCAGCGACGCCACCAGCAACGAGTTGACCATCAGCATCACCTTCGACCACTGCGGCCCTACAGGCAGCAACAGCAAGGCGAACCAGACCACCACAATCATTAGCCAGCCCCGCGACAAGCGGTCCTGGGTAAAACGCAATACGCCCGTCAGGAAGAACCCGTGCGCCACCACCAGCAAACCGTTGGCGAACCAGATGCCGATGAACAACAACCCAGACCCGCGCAACAAGGCCAGGACACAACCGACAGTAATCGTGGCAAAGCCGGCGCTCCAGAACAGCAAGGAGGTTTCGCGGACACTGCGCCACTCAATCGCCAGGTACAGGGCAGCCGCCGCTGCCAGGGCGACCGAGATGGTCAGCATCGTGGGTGGATCTAGCGCCATATACGCTTTGGCCTATCTGGTTAACGAAGAAAGGGCCCGATTGTATGCGCTCGTGATGATTTTTCAGAGGGGCCTTGTACGGTTGACTGCAAATGATAGCCCAGCCCCCAACGGAGGGCTCACGCAGGTAACATCATATTGACATCAAGGCACCGCGTGCACCACCGAAATCGCGGTGCCCTCGCCCCCTCGATGCCTGAAAGCAAACTCACCCGTTGCCCCCAAAAAAGCACGGCAGTGCCTGGAGCAGTGCCTCAGAGCACGCGCTTGATCAACGGTTCCAACCGGCTGAAACGCAAGCGCCGCAGAAATTTGCGGACCTCCTTGGGATGCTCGGCCTTCACGCCCAGCGCCTCTGCCGAACCAATCTTCGGCGCATGCCGGCGTAGCGCGTTCAACTCCGCTTCCCTCGGCGTCAGCCATTGCCCGTGCGGGTCATCGATCAGCAGGCCGTTCTCCAGGTCCAGGTTGAACCCGCGCGGGTTCAGGTTGTTGCCGGTCAGCAACGAATAGCGCTGGTCGACCCACACGCCCTTGGCATGAAAGGTATGCCCAGGATCGTTCCAGATGCGTACCTGTAACTGGCCGCTGGCAATGGCGGCATGGCGGCGCCGGGCGAAGGCACGCAGGTTGTCTTCATACAGATAAGGCAAGGCGCCACTGGCGCTGAACGGCTCGCCAGGGGCGATATAGAAGTCATTGGCCGTGCGATCGCCGACAATCAGCTCAACCTGCACACCACGCTCCAGCGCATGGTCAAGCTCGCGCATCACCACCCGCGGGGGGTTGAAATACGGCGTACTGATGATGAGTTGCGTGCGCGCCGCCGCCAACAAGGCGCACAGCGCCCGGTTCAGCGGGTTGCCACGGCCCACGCCCAACAGCGGAATAACCCGCAGCCCTTCCCCTGCCATGCTGGCCGGTGCCTCGTAGGCCATGCGCCGCAACCGCGCACGCAAGCGCCGGATGTCGCCGCGCAGGCTACGGGTGGCAGGTGGCGCAGGCAAGTCGAGGCGCGGTGTGGCGGTGTGGTGCAGCAGGCGCCGCACCAGGTCGACCATGGCATCGGCCAGCCCCGGGGACTGGAACAGGTGGTAGCGGTCCAGGCGATAACGGTCGAAGCGGTGCAGGTACACGTTGTTCAGGCTGGCGCCGGTGTAGATCACGCAGTCGTCGATGATGCTACCCTTCAGGTGCAACACGCCGAACAGCTCGCGGGTCTGCACCGGCACCCCATGAATCACGATATCCAGCCCACGCAACTGGCGTTGGGCCTGATACCAGGCGGCGTTACCCGGCTGGCGCCCGCCCCCCAGCAGACCACGGCGGGCACGAAACCAGTCGACCACAATGGTGATTTCCAGGCCTGGTCGCTCGGCCTTGACCTGGTACAACGCATCCAGCACTTCCTGGCCTGCCTCGTCTTCCTGCAGGTACAGGGCGACGATGACGATGCGCCGGGTCGCGGCGTGGATGCGTTCGAGCAAGCAGGCGCGGTATGCCTTGGCATCCGGCAGCACCTGGATCGACTCGGGCGACATGGCGTAGCCTGGCAATGCCGCCAGCATGGTTTCGGGGTTCACGAACGATCACCTTCTCTGTGCAATCACTGTCGGCCCTGCCAGCCGGCGGGGCCATTCCTGGCCGCTGCGCCCGGGGTGTAAGATCGAGCCGGCAACGACCTATAACAACAAGAACCACGCGAGGCTGTATTTTCTCACTGCCCCTGACGAACTATGCCTCAGCTTGCACAGGAACAGCGCAATGGTCTACCCCGCTTCTGCAAACCTATCGCCCTCTATTGTAAAGAGTTGTTCGGTAAAGACGTTCGGCTTTCTGATTTTGCCCAACTTCACCACCATCGGCCTGGCGTCGGCGGTGGAAACCCTGCGCATGGCCAACCTGGCCGCACGCAAACCACTGTTTCGCAGCGTGCTGATTGCCGCAGACGAGGCGCCAGTGGTCGCCAGCAACGGCATGCGGGTACTGCCTGACTACGGCATCGCCAACGCCCCCCAGCTGGATGCGCTGCTGGTGGTCGGGGCCAACCCGATCGACCGGGGCCGTAGCAGCCGCCCGCTGATCGACTGGTTGCGCAAGCTGGCCCGCCAGCACCTGCCATTGGGTGGTATCTGCACCGGGAGCTACCTGTTGGCCAAGGCCGAACTGCTCAAAGGCTACCGCTGCACCATCCATTGGGAAGACCTGCCGACACTGCAGGCGCACTTCCCCGGCATTGTCATTTCCAGCCAGCTGTTCGAACTGGACCGCGACCGCTATACCTGCTCGGGCGGTGTGGCAGCCATGGACATGATGCTGCAACTGGTGGCGCGCGAGCCCGGGGGTCAGGACATTGCGGCCAAGGCGGCCGAGTTATTGCTGTGCGACCGGGTGCGGGGCGAGCGTGATCGCCAGCGGGTACCGCTGCGCACCCTGCTTGGCAGCGCCCAACCCAAGCTGAGCCAGGTGGTGGCGATCATGGAGGCCAACCTGGAGGAACCATTGGGGCTCGAGGAGCTTGCCAGCCTCAACGAGGTCACCGTGCGCCAACTGGAGCGGCTGTTCCATAAATACCTGCAGCGCACGCCCAGCCAGTACTACCTGGAGCTGCGGCTGTCGCGGGCGCGGGAGTTGCTGCTGCGCAGTGACGTGCAGGTGCGCGAGGTGGCGCTGGCCTGCGGGTTCAGCTCGCCGGCGCACTTTTCCAAGAGCTACAGCCGGTTCTTTGGCTTGTCGCCGCTGGGGGAGCGGCGGCAGGCTTCGCTGCATTAATTCAAGGTTTGTACTGGTTTTACCGGCCTCTTCGCGGGCACGCCCTCTCCCACAGGGACCCCACAGTATTCGAATCTGTGGGGTCCCTGTGGGAGCGGGCGCGCCCGCGAAGAGGCCGGTACAGGGTAGTTAATCCTCAAGGGCGGAATGTGCGGTCTCCCGACACATAAGCATGGCAACCAGCGCCACCAGTGCTGCCGCCAGCAAATACCCCGCCGGCGCCAGCTTGCTGCCAGTCACCTGGATAAGCCAGGTGGCAATGAACGGCGCAGTCCCGCCAAACAGCGCGTTGGCCACATTGAAGCTCAGGGCAAACCCGCTGAAACGCACCCGGGTGGGGAAAATCTCGGCCAGCAGGCACGGCAACGTCCCGTCATTCATCGCCAGAATCGCCCCGAAGCAAATCTGGATCGCCAGGATGACCAGCAGCGGTTGACCGTCAAGCAGGCGGAACAACGGTACGGTCAGCCCCAGGAACAACAGCGAAGCCACCACCAGCATGGTCTTGCGGCCAAACCGGTCAGACAGCCGCCCCATCAGGAAGATCAAGCCGATGTAAGTGGCCAGCGACACGGTCGAAGCAATGAATGAATCCCGCTCACTCATGCCCATTTCACTGGACAGATAAGTCGGCATGTAGCTGAGCAGCAAATAGAACGCCACCGCGTTCAGGCAGGTGACACCAATGCCGATGGCCAGGCTGCGGCGGTGCTGGCCCAGCAGCTCGCGCAGCGGCATAGGCGTCATGCCGGCCTTGTTTTCCAGGCGCTGTTCCATCTCCAGGAACTTGGGTGTGTCCTGCAGGCTCATGCGGATATAGCGCCCTACAAGGCCGAACGGTGCCGCCAGCAGGAACGGCAGGCGCCAGCCCCATTCGTGCAGGGCCTGGCTGCTGAGCAGTTCGTGCAGCACCGCCACGAACGCCGCACCAAACAGCAACCCCGCCGCCGTACTGGCCGGCACGATGCTGGTGTACAGGCCACGCCGGCCGGGCGGCGCGTATTCAGCCAGAAACGCCGCAGCACCAGCGTACTCACCGGAGGCGGAAAAGCCCTGCACCAGGCGGATAAGTAGCAACAAGCCCGGCGCCCACAAGCCGATCTGCGCATAACCTGGCAACAGGCCAATGCAGAAGGTGGATACCGACATGATCAGGATCGACCACGACAGTGCGTTGCGCCGACCATGGCGGTCGCCAAAGTGCCCCCAGACGATGCCGCCCAGCGGACGTACCAGGAACGACAGGGCAAACACGGCGAAGGTTGCCAGCAGGCCAGTGGTCTTGTCGGTTTGCGGGAAGAAGGTGGCGGCGATGATGGTGGCCAGGTAGCCGTAGGCGGCGTAGTCGAACCACTCGACGAAGTTGCCCATGAAACTGGCCCGGGCGGCCTTGCGCAGGGCCTGGCGTTCGGCGTTGTATGTGGGGCCGGCGACGGCGGATGGGTCAAGTGTGGTGCTGGACATGACGGGGACCCTCTGGTTCTTTTAATTGGAGGCAGGGTCTGGTGGTCATACAGTGATGTTTTTGTTGTCCGGGCTGGCCTCATCGCCGGCAAGCCAGCTCCCACGGGACTGCACAGGTATTGCGTGCTATGCAGTAGCTATGGGAGCTGGCTTGCCGGCGATGAGGCCAGCTTCGGTGTTTATTTGCGAATGATGTTGTGCTCCGGCCCATACGGGAATTTGGTGATGTTCTCGGCGCCTTTGTCGTTGACGATCAGGATGTCATGCTCGCGATACCCACCCGCCCCCGGTCGCCCTTCGGGCAGCATGATCATCGGTTCGATCGACACCACCATGCCAGGCTCCAGCACTGTGTCGATGTCTTCGCGCAGCTCCAGCCCCGCTTCGCGCCCGTAGTAGTGGCTCAGGGTGCCGAACGAATGGCCATAACCGAAGGTGCGGTACTGCAGCAGGTCATGGCGCAGGAAGATTTCGTTCAGTTCACGGGCGATGTCGCTGCAGCGCATGCCCGGGCGTACCAGTTTCAACCCCGCCTCGTGCACTTCCACGTTGGCCTGCCACAGGCGCAGGTATTCATCCGGGCAGTGGTCGAGGAACAGTGTGCGCTCCAGCGCGGTGTAGTAGCCGGCGATCATCGGGAAGCAGTTGAGGCTCAGGATTTCACCTTTGCCGACGCGGCGGCTGGTCACTGGGTTGTGTGCGCCATCGGTGTTGAGCCCGGACTGGAACCAGGTCCAGGTGTCCATCAGCTCCGCATCGGGGAAGCGCTTGGCGATTTCGCGGACCATTGCCTGGGTGGCATGCAGCGCCACCTCGTACTCAGGCACCTGGTCGCGCAGCGCCTCTACAATTGCCGCGCCGCCAATGTCCGCGACCTGTGCACCATGGCGGATCAGCGCCTGTTCCTCGGCCGATTTGATCATGCGCATACGCATGCAAGGCGCGCCAATGTCCAGCAGCTCGGCTTTGGGGTAGCAGGCGGCCAGCTTGGCATGGTTCTGCAGGTTGAGGTGGTCGTATTCGACGCCAATACGCGAGGCCAGCGGCAGCGCCTGCTGGATGGCAACGAAGTAGTTGTCGCGTTGCCAGTCGGTGTAGACGATGTTGTCAGTGCCGACGGTACGCCGCCATGGCTGGCCGCCATCAATGTTGGCGCTGATAGAGACAACCTTGTCCTGGGTGATTACCAGCGCATAGGGACGGCCAAACGAGCAGTAGAGGAAATCACTGTAGTAGTTGACGTTATGGTACGAGGTGAAGATCGCCGCCTCAATGTCCTGGTCTGCCATGTAGGCCCGCAGCCGCGCATGGCGAGCCGCATACTCCTGCGCCGAAAAGGTCGGCTGCACCTTGTCACCATTGCGGATTTTGAGGGTCTTGGGCATTTGCATGGTCGGGGTTCCTTGTCGTTGTAAGCACGCTGTTCAGGCTGGCTGCCTGAGAAGCATTGCAACAGAACCGACGAGGACGCTTTTGTACCTATCCGACCTGGAATTGGCGGGATCACCAGGGCCAAGGGGGCGCTTTGCGCCCCCCATAACACCTTTACTTCAGGTCAAAACGGTCCAGCTCCATGACCTTCTGCCAGGCGGCCACAAAGTCCCGAACGAACTTGTCACCCCCGTCACTGCTGCCATACACCTCGCTCAGCGCCCGCAGCTGGGCATGCGAACCAAACACCAGGTCAACCCGGCTAGCGTTCCATTTAACCTGCCCGGTCTTGCGGTCGCGGCCTTCGAAGGTTTCGTCGTCCGGCGACGTCGACTTCCATTCCACGCCCATGTCCAGCAGGTTGCGGAAGAAGTCGTTGCTCAAGGTGCCGGGCTTGTCGGTGAACACGCCCTGCTGGCTGCCGCCATGGTTGGCACCCAGCACCCGCAGGCCGCCGATCAGCACGGTCAGTTCCGGCGCAGTCAGGGTCAGCAACTGGGCCTTGTCCAGCAACAGCTTTTCGGCCTTGACGCTGTAGCGAGCCTTGGCGAAATTGCGGAAGCCATCGGCCAACGGCTCCAGCACGGCGAACGACTCGACGTCGGTCTGCGCCTGGGACGCATCGACGCGGCCCGGGCGGAACCCGACGCTGCCACTGTAGCCAGCATCCCGGGCAGCTTTTTCAACGGCTGCAGTACCGGCCAGTACGATCAGATCGGCCAGGGAGACCTTTTTGCCGCCGCTATTGAACTCGCCCTGTATCTTCTCCAGCGCCGCCAGCACCTTGTCTACACCCTGGTTGGCAGCCCAGTCTTTCTGCGGCGCCAGGCGCAAACGTGCGCCATTGGCCCCCCCGCGCTTGTCGGAGCCACGGAAGGTCGACGCGGATGCCCACGCGGTGGAGACCAGCTCACCCACAGTCAAGCCCGAAGCCAGAATCCTGGTTTTGAGGTCTGCGATGTCTTGCTCGCTGATCGTGGCTGGATCGGCCTTGGGCAACGGGTCTTGCCACAGCAACTCTTCATTGGGCATTTCCGGGCCCAGGTAGCGCGCCAGTGGGCCCATGTCGCGGTGGATGAGCTTGTACCAGGCGCGGGCGAAGGCATCCGCCAGCTGGTCAGGGTTGTCCTTGAAGCGGCGAGCGATCGGCTCGTAGATGGGGTCGAAGCGCAGCGCCAGGTCAGAGGTCAACATGGACGGTGCATGTTTTTTACCTGGATCGTGGGCATCTGGCACTGTGCCTGCGCCTTTGCCTTCTTTCGGCTGCCACTGATGCGCGCCGGCCGGGCTTTTGGTCAGCTCCCACTCAAAGTTGAAGAGGTTGTTCAGGTACTCGTTGCTCCACTTGGTCGGGGTGGAGGTCCAGGTCACTTCCAGGCCGCTGGTGATGGTATCCCCACCTTTGCCCGAACCAAACTTGTTGGGCCAACCCAGGCCCTGCAACTCCAGGCCTGCCGCTTCGGGTTCGGGGCCGACGTTGTCGGCGGGGCCGGCACCGTGGGTCTTGCCGAAGGCGTGGCCACCGGCGATCAACGCCACGGTTTCTTCATCGTTCATGGCCATGCGGCCAAAGGTTTCACGGATGTCCCGGCCAGAGGCCACCGGGTCTGGGTTGCCTTCCGGGCCTTCCGGGTTCACGTAGATCAGGCCCATCTGTACGGCGGCCAGCGGGTTTTCCAGGTTACGCTCAGCCGACAGGTCGCGGTTCTGCTCTTCACCATGCTTGGCCGGCTCGGCCACCAGGTCACCCTGCCCGGGTGGCTGCGCCTTGACCTGTTCCTTGCCGTAGCGGGTATCGCCACCGAGCCAGACCTTTTCCGACCCCCAGTACACATCTTCGTCCGGCTCCCATACATCAGCGCGCCCGCCCGAGAAGCCGAAAGTCTTGAAGCCCATGGATTCGAGAGCAACGTTGCCGGTGAGCACGATCAGGTCGGCCCAGGAAATCTTGTTGCCGTACTTCTGCTTGATCGGCCACAGCAGCCGCCGGGCCTTGTCCAGGCTGACATTGTCCGGCCAGCTGTTGAGCGGGGCGAAACGTTGCTGCCCCGAGCCCGCGCCGCCGCGGCCATCGCCAATGCGGTAGGTGCCGGCGCTGTGCCAGGCCATGCGGATGAACAGCGGGCCATAGTGGCCGAAGTCGGCAGGCCACCAGTCCTGCGAGTCGGTCATCAGGGCAGCCAGGTCGTTCTTCAGGGCCTGGAAGTCGAGGCTTTTGAACGCCTTGGCATAGTCGAAGTCCGGATCGGGGCTGGACTTCGACGAATGCTGGTGAAGAATTCGAAGGTTGAGCTGGTCAGGCCACCAGTCACGGTTGGTGGTGCCGCCACCTGCGGTTTGATGGAACGGGCATTTCGATTCGTTCGACATCTGCGGGTACCTTTGGGTCGGTTATCCAGATTTCCGGTCTATGCCAGGTGTTCTTTCAGCCGAGCGTGGGGGTCGTGCTACCCCTCATCAGGTCTACACGGGGCCACGGGAAAGACTAGACGAGCTTGGGCAGAGTTCTAATAGAGTGGCTGTTAGAGGGTGATAGGCTGGCTCTGTCAGGTTTGCTTGTACCGGCCTCTTCGCAGGTAAACCCGCGCATCAATCCGAACAGGCGGTACAGGTTTTACTTGCGCCGCTGCATCCACGCCGCCCCCAGCCCACTGAGGCAGATCACTGAAATCCCCACCAGGCTCAAGGTATCCGGCACCTGGCTATAGAATACAAGCCCAAGCAAACCGGCAAACACGATCTGGCAGTAGCTGAACGGCGCCAGCAACGCCGGTGCCGCATGGCGGAAGGCCTGGGTCAGCAGCAGGTGCGCAGTCATGCCAAAGCCGCCCAGTGCCAGCATCAGCAGGGCATGGTCCCACCGCGGCACCTCCCAGAAGAACGGCACCAGTGCACTCATTGCCAGGGTATTGCACAGCCCTGCATAGAAGTTGCTGGTAGTCGGGCTGTCATGTGCAGCCAGAATGCGCGTCAGCAGCTGATAGAAGCAGAAGCCCAACGCCGAACCGAACGGGTACAGAATGGCCGGGGTAAACATCGCACCACCCGGGTGCACCACCACCAGCACGCCGATGAAACCCAGCACTACCGCCACCCACTGCCCCACCGTCACCCGCTCTTTGAGCAGCGGCGCCGACAACGCGGTGACCAGCACCGGGGCAAGGAAGTTGACCGCCGTCGCCTCAGCCAGCGGCAGGTACTGAAGGCCGCTGGTGAACAGCAAGCTGGTGCTCAGCAGGCTCAAGGCCCGCAAGGTCTGCAATACCGGCCGGCGGGTGCGCAATACGTTGAGGCCAGACTTGGGCAGGAAAATGCCGGCCATCAGCAGCGTATGCACCACATAACGTGCCCACACCACCATCACGATCGGGTAAAGGCCGCCGAGGAATTTGGACAGGGCATCGTGGCTGGCGAACAGGAACGTCGCTCCCACCACCAGTGCGATACCCCGCAAGGGTTGGTTGACGCCGGACAGCGGTGTGCTGGAACTCATGGCTCTCTCGATGACGGCGCGGCGGCATGCCACGCCCAGGGAAGGCCGCGCAGGCGTGGCCCGGCGGATGCAACAGCTCGAATTCTAGAAGAGATGCCGCAGGATAAGGAAGTTCAATTGCCGCTTGCGCACGCTGACGGCAAATACTGTTCGCTGATCGACCAGTTTGTGCCTCCAACGCATGGCCCGCGCTTCGCTGATCGCCGACCATCGAGTGCGAACCCTGCACACCCTACAAGGAATTTACATGCAAAGGCTCACCACCCGAAACGGTCTGGACCTGCCTGCAATCGGCCTGGGCACCTGGCCGATGACCGGCACCGAATGCACCCAGGCCGTGCACCAGGCGCTGGACCTGGGTTACCGGCACATCGACACTGCCACAGCCTACGAAAACGAAGCGGCCGTTGGCCAGGCCCTGCGCGACAGCGACGTACCACGCGAACAGATCCACCTCACCACCAAGGTGTGGTGGGACCGCCTGGAGCCCAAGGCCATGCGCCAGTCGCTGGAAGACAGCCTGCGCGCATTGGGCACCGAGCAGGTCGACCTGTTCCATATCCACTGGCCCGGCAAGGATTGGGACCTGGCGCGCAGTATCGACACCCTGGTTGCGCTGCGTGACGAGGGCAAGGCACGGCATATTGGCGTGGCCAACTTCCCGCTGGGCCTGCTGCGCCAGGTGGTGGAAACCCTGGGTGCGCCGTTGTCGGCGATTCAGGTGGAATACCACGTGCTGCTCGGCCAGCAACCGCTGCTCGACTACGCCCGCCGCCATGACCTGTTGCTCACCGCCTACACCCCGCTGGCCCGGGGCCAGGCGGCGGCGCAGCCAGTGATCCAGGCGATTGCCCGCAAGCATGGCGTGCTGCCCAGCCAGGTGGCACTGAAGTGGTTGCTGGACCAGGACGGTGTGGCGGCGATCCCCAAAGCCAGCAGCTGCGAGAACCAGTTGGCCAACCTGGCTGCATTGAACGTGCAACTGGACGACGAAGACCGCGCGGCGATTGCCCAATTGCCGAAAGACCAGCGCGTGGTAAGCCCGCCGTTTGCGCCAGACTGGAATAGCTGAAATTCGTAAGCGCGACACGGACCTTGTGGGCGCGGGCGTGCCCGCGAAGAAGCCAACTCGGTGGCTGGCACCGGCTGCGCCGGTGTTCGCGGGCATGGCCGCTCCCACAAGGATTGCACAAGCTCTTGAAATTTGAGCAAGCCAATTACCCCCACAATCGGCTGCGTGAGCCGTCAGCCTGGCGTAATGACCTGCTTCAACCGCTCGCTCGCCGGTGCCGGCCGCCCGTACAGGTAGCCCTGGAAATGCGAGCACCCCTCCGCCGCCAGCCGGCGCATCTGCTCTTGCGACTCCACCCCTTCGGCCGTGGTCTTGATCATCAGGCTGTTGGACAGGTCGGTAATGGCGCGGATGATCGACATTGCTTCACGGCTGTCGCACATGTCATGCACGAACGACTTGTCGATCTTGATCCGGTCGAACGGGAACGAGCGCAAGTAGCCGAGCGATGAATAGCCGGTTCCAAAATCGTCCAGCGAAATCGATACCCCCAAGTCCTTCAGCGCGCGCAAGGTGCGCACGTTTTCGTCGCTGTTACCCAGCAACACCGACTCGGTTATTTCCAGCTCCAGGCGCTGCGCCGGCAGGCCCGAATCGGCCAGGGCCAAGGCGACAAGCTGCACCAGGTTGGCATTTTTGAACTGCACCGGCGACAGGTTGACCGACACCGTCTGCTCACTGTCCCAGCTGGCCGCTTCCTGGCAGGCCAGGTTCAAGGCCCGGATACCCAGTTCATGAATCAGCCCGGTTTCCTCGGCGATAGGGATGAAGTCCATGGGCATGACCATGCCCCGGGTCGGGTGCTCCCAGCGCAGCAATGCCTCATAACCGGTCACGCTACTGGTTTTCTGGTCCACCACGGGTTGGTAATGCAGCTGCAACTGGCTCAGGTGCAGCGCTGTGCGCAAGTCGGTTTCCACCAGGCGGCGCTGGCGGGCAGCGACGTCAAGCTCCACGTCGAAGCATTCGTAGCGATTGCGGCCGTTGCGCTTGGCCTCGTACAACGCCATGTCGGCATAGCCCAGCAGCTGCTCGGCCTGATCATTGTCATCCGGGGCGATGGCGATGCCGATACTTACCCCCACGGAGAACTGGTGCCCTTCGATCCGGAACGGCGGGCTGATCGCGTTGATCAGCCGCTGCGCAGTGTTGCACGCAGCATCGCGGCCATCGAGCCCGGTCAGTACCACGGCAAACTCGTCACCACCCAGCCGGGCCAGGGTGTCGTGCTCGCGCAGCTCGCGGCGCAGGCGTTTGCCCAGCTCGCGCAGCAGCTTGTCGCCGAAGGCATGGCCAAGGGAGTCATTGATGTTCTTGAAGTTGTCCAGGTCCAGGCACAGGGCGGCGGTCAGCTTGGCGTTCTCGCTGCCACGCACCAGCGCCTGGCGCAGGCGTTCGTGGAACAAGGTGCGGTTGGGTAGCCCGGTAAGCGCATCATGGTGCGCCATGTGGTGAATCTGTGCGTGGGCCGCCAGTTCCTCGGTGGCATCTTCGGCGACAAACAGCACGTAATCCGCCTGGCCCTCGGAGTGCTGGCTGAGCAAGGTACGGCTGCGCAGGGTCCGTGGACCACGGGCGGTCTCGACCCGGGTCTCGGCAGCATGGCCTTTGGTGTTACGGGCACCACGGGCCAGCTGCTGCTCAAGGTAGTCGGCGGCCGCCGGGCTCAGGCATTCGCCAGGCAGTTGGCCGATCATGCTGCGCCCTGGGCCGCCGAACAGGCGCTCGGCCTGCTGGTTGGCCAACAGGATGCGCTGGCTTTCCAGGTCCTGGACAATGACGCTGGCGGGAATATTGGCAATGACCGAGTCCAGGAATTGCGACAGCTTGGCCATTTCCTGGCTGTACTGCTCGGCCAGCTCCTTGGCCTGCAGCAGCTCCAGTTCCTGGCGGCGGCGTTCGGAAATGTCGCGGGTGACCTTGGCGAACCCCACCAGTTGCCCGGCATCGTCGTACACGGCTTCAATCACTACATGGGCGTGGAACGCCGTGCCGTCCTTGCGCAGGCGGGAGCCTGTCTCTTCAAAACGCCCCGTGCGCCGCGCCTGTTCAAGGTTTAGCGCTGGCCGCCCGGCTGCACGCTCGGCATCGGGGTAGAACAACGAGTAATGCTGGCCGACGATTTCATCGGCAAGGTAGCCCTTGGCGCGCTGGGCACCGGGGTTCCAGTTGGCGACGATACCCTCGGGGGTGAGCAGGTAGATGGCGTAATCCACCACGCTCTGAATCAACAGCCGGTACATGATGTCGGGGTTTGCAGCTAGCGACATGAACTTTACCTGAACCTTCGAAGCGCAAGAAAAAGGACCCCGGCAAGCGGTTGCCAGGTCTAGGGAGGCGTTAATGGCATTATGCCGCCCATGACGATTTTGTGAAGTAGCTCACAAAAATGTCGCTATTCCGCTTCAACGCCGCACAACAGCCGGCCAATCCTCAATGCCGGGCGCCGCTCACCAGGAAACTGAGCAGGTCCGGTTCATCCGTCAGCGTAATGGCCTGTGCCGGGCGCGACAGGTTCGCCAGTACGGCGCTGCAGAACGCCACGGCCGGTGCGTCGTGTGCGTAGCACCGCAGCAACCAGTCGCCCTCGCCGCCCAGCAGCTGCAACGCTACCGCCTGGCCGATGCCCTGGCGGCGGTACTTTTTCAGGATGAACAGGTCAGCCAGTTCAAGCGCGTGAATGCCCGGCAGCTCACTGCGTTCCACCAGCACGAAACCGGCGATAAAGCCGTCCGCCAGCACCAGGTACGCGCCCCAGCCCTCGTCCTGCCAGTAGCGTTGCAGGTGCCCGTCGTGGATGTAGAAACGACCATCCACTTCGACGTCTTCCTGCTCCCAGTCGGAGGACTCGTAGGCATAGAACTGGTAGAGGTTGCGGACCAGCGGAGCCTGGTCAGCGGTGGTTGGCAGCAGCGCGATGGGCAGCATGGGCGGGGCTCGGGCAAAAGATCGATTCTAGATCACCGGCCCCGGCAGCAAAAAGCCCGGGCCCTCCCCGCACGGAAAGGCCCAGGCAAAATCACAGCGAAAAACGGTCAGCATTGTGGGGGCGCTACGCGCCCCATTCGCGGCGCAAGGCCGCTCCCACAGGGATTGCACGATGGCACTGTCGCGCGCGATCCCTGTGGGAGCGGCCTTGTGCCGCGAATGGGCTGCGCAGCAGCCCCAAAAGTCTCAGCCTTCCTGCAACGCACGGGGCCGGTGGCTGCGGGCCTCGGCCTCCGGCGCCGTGGTCCCCTGCAGGTGGAAGTCGAACGCCAGCTCGGCAAAACGCTCGCCTTGCACGCCGCGATCACGCGCCGCAGCAGCGTCCTCGACAAACCGCAGCTCGCCGATCAAACCGTCGCGGGTGGCGTAGGCAAAGTCGTCCCACAGGTATTTGTCACCCTCGAAGTTGATCTGCGTGGTCAGGTGGCGGTGCCCCGGTGCCGAGATGAAGAAGTGCACGTGCGCCGGTCGCTGACCATGACGGCCGAGCAGGTCCAGGCACTCCTGGGTCGGGCCCTGCGGGTCGCAGCCATATCCCGACGGCACGATGGAGCGCGCACGGTAGCGCCCCTCGGCGTCGGTAATGATGCGGCGGCGCAGGTTGTACTCGGACTGGGTCGAGTCGAAGTACGAATAGGTACCTTGGGTGTTGGCGTGCCACAGGTCGACGGTGGCGCCGGCCAGCGGCTTGCCGTCGGCATCGAACACCTGCCCCTGCAGGAACATCACCACGCCGGGGTCGGTACCGTCGTCCATGCGCGCTTCGCCTTGTGCCAACGGCGCCCCGGCGACGTACAGCGGGCCTTCGATGGTACGCGGGGTGCCACCGCTCAGGCCGGCCTCAGCATCCTTGGCGTCCTGCAGCAGGTCGAGGAAGTGCTCGATACCCAGGCCTGCGGCCAGCAGGCCAGCCTCGTTACGCCCCCCCAGGCGGTTGAGGTAATCAATGGCGTGCCAAAATTCGTCTTCGGTGATTTCCAGGTCTTCGACCAGGCGCGCGGTGTCCTGCAGCACACGCAGAATGATCTGCTTGAAGCGCGGGTTGCCATCGGCGTGGTCCAGGCCAGCCACTTTGTTGAAGAAGGCTTGAATGTCGGCAGTGTGGGAAATTTTCACGGTCATCGTGCGTACCTCATATTGTTCTTGTCAGGCAGACAGGTGCGTATCAGCGGTCGTCGCTGTGAATCGACGAGGGATGCCGGCACAGGCCGTCGACCTCGATGTCCATGTACGGGAACAGCGGCAGCTGCATCAGTGTGTCGTGCAGCGCCTCGACGCTGGGCACGTCGAACACGCTGTAGTTGGCGTAGTGCCCGGCAATGCGCCACAAGTGGCGCCAGGTCCCTTCACGTTGCAGGCGCTGGGCCAGTTCCTTTTCATCAGCCTTGAGCTGGGTGGCCTTGGCCGGGTCCATGTCGACCGGCAGTTTCACGGTCATCTTCACGTGGAACAGCATGATTATCTCCTTGTTGGCTGATCAGCAACGGGCGAAGCGCGCCAGGCGCTGTTCGTCCAGGGTCAGGCCCAGGCCTGGGGTGCGGGGGATGTGCAGTTGGAAGTCGCGGTACTGCGGCGGCTCGTTGACGATTTCTTCGGTCAGCAGCAGCGGGCCGAACAGCTCGGTGCCCCAGGTCAGTTGGCGCAGGGTAAGGAAGGCATGGGCCGAGGCCAGGGTGCCGATAGAGCCTTCGAGCATGGTGCCGCCATACAGCGCTATACCGGCGGCCTCGGCGATTTGCGCAGTGCGCAACACCGCTCGCGGGCCACCGTTCTTGGCGATTTTCAGGGCGAAGATGCTGGCCGCGCCGTCGGCGGCCAGGCTGAAGGCGTCCTCGACGCTTTCGATCGACTCATCGGCCATGATCGGGGCCGGGCTGCGCTGGTTCAGGCGCACCTGGCCGCCACGGTTGATGCGCGAGATCGGTTGCTCGATCAGGTCAATACCGTTGTCGCCAAGCACCTGGCAAGCACGCACGGCCTGGGACTCGTCCCAGTACTGGTTGACGTCGACCCGCACGCTGGCACTGTCGCCCAGTTCGCGTTTTATCGTCACCACGTGCTTGATGTCCTGCTCCACCGGGTTGGCGCCAATCTTCAGCTTGAACACCCGGTGACGGCGAATTTCCAGCATGTGCTGCGCTTCGGCGATATCACGGGCGGTGTCGCCGCTGGCCAGGGTCCAGGCCACTTCCAGGCTGTCACGCACTCGGCCGCCCAGCAGCTCGCTCACCGGCAGCCCCAGGCGTTTGCCTTGGGCGTCGAGCAAGGCGCTTTCAATACCCGATTTGGCAAAAGTGTTGCCCTTGGCCAGCTTGTCCAGCTTGAGCATGGCCGCATTGATGTTGTCTGCCGCCAGGCCAATCAGCGCCGGAGCCAGGTGCGCGTCGATGTTGGCCTTGATGCCCTCGGGGCTTTCGTAGCCATACGCCAGGCCACCGATGGTGGTGGCCTCGCCGATACCTTCCACGCCATCGCTGCAGCGCACGCGCAATACCACCAAGGTCTGCTGCTGCATGGTGTGCATTGCCAGCTTGTGCGGGCGAATGGTCGGCAGGTCGACGATAATTGCATCAATACGTTCAATCAGCGCGCTTGTCATTGTGGCCAGGTCCCGTCAGGTCGGGCTGCCAGCTGCAGGCCCGAATGGTGCATTTACTTGATTGCTCAAGGATTGCGCGAGACCCTGATGACCGTCCAATATCAAATGAATCTCCCACCATACCCTGGAGGTCTGATGGAGCTGCGCCACCTGCGTTACTTCAAAGTCTTGGCCGAGACCCTGAACTTCACCCGCGCCGCCGAGCTGCTGCACATCGCCCAACCCCCCTTGAGCCGGCAGATCAGCCAGCTGGAGGACCAGCTCGGCACCCTGCTGGTCGTGCGCGAACGCCCGCTGCGGCTGACCGAGGCCGGTCGTTTTTTTTACGAACAGACCTGCACCGTGCTGCAGCAACTGCAGAACATCAGCGACAACACCCGCCGCATTGGCCAGGGCCAGCGCCAGTGGCTGGGCATCGGGTTTGCCCCCTCGACCCTGTACAACGTGTTGCCAGAGCTGATCCGCGAGCTGCGCCAGGACAGCGAGCTGGAACTGGGCCTGAGCGAGATGACCACGCTGCAGCAGGTGGAAGCCTTGAAGAGCGGGCGCATCGACATCGCCTTCGGGCGCATTCGCATCGACGACGCGGCCATCCACCAAGAGGTTCTGCGGGAGGACCCGCTGGTGGCCGTGCTGCCCAAGGGCCACCCGCTGGCGGGCAGCCCGGTCAGCCTGGCGCAGCTGGCTGGCGAGGCGTTCATCCTCTACCCGGCCAACCCCCGGCCCAGTTATGCCGACCACGTGCTGGCGCTGTTTGCCCAGCATGGCATGAGCATCCGCGTCAGCCAGTGGGCCAACGAATTGCAGACGGCCATCGGCCTGGTGGCCGTCGGCGTGGGGGTAACGCTGGTGCCGGCGTCGGTACAACAGCAACACCGCACCGATATCGAATATGTCGGCTTGCTCGATAGCAGCGCCGTCAGCCCGATCATTCTGAGCCGGCGCAAGGGTGATGTGAGCCCGATCGTGCAGCGGTGCCTGGGGTTGATCGAGCAACAGGCACTATGAACAAAACTTGCACCCTGTGGGAGCGGGCGCGCCCGCGATCACGGGCAGAGCCCGTGCCATCCACCGCGTCGCCTGCTTCGCGGGCATGCCCGCTCCCACAGGGTATGTGTTGTGCTCAGGAATGCGCTTGAGCGCGGCGGCGGTAGGCCAGCAACAGGAACACGAACCACAACGGCATCACGCACAGTGCCAGGCGGGTATCCGGCTGCAGTGCCAGCAACACCAGCACAAAGCCGAGAAAGCCCAGGGTCGTGACCGCCACCGGCACCCCGCCCGGCAACTTGAACACTGAAGCATTGTGCGCAGCCGGGTTGCGTTTGCGATAGGCGAGGTACGCAGCAAGGATCATCGACCAGGTAAAGATCACCAAGATTGCCGACACGGTCGAAATCAGCGTGAACACCGTCATCACCTCCGGGATGATGAACAGCAGGCTCAACCCGATCAGCATGCACACGCCGGAAAACACCAGGCTGTACACCGGCACGCTCAGTGCCGAAAGCCTGGCGAACAGGGCCGGCGCGTTACGCCGCTCGGCCAGCCCGAACAGCATCCGGCAGCCCGAGTAGACACCGCTGTTGGCCGAAGAGGCAGCCGAGGTCAATACCACAAAGTTGATCATGCCGGCCGCCGCCGGAAAGCCGGCCAGCAGGAACAGTTCGACGAAGGGGCTGCGGTTGGCCGGCACCTCGGCCCACGACACCACGCTGATAATGCACACCAGCGCCAGGATGTAGAACAGCAGAATGCGCAAGGGGATGGTGTTGATGGCCTTGGGCAGCGAGCGATGAGGGTTCTTCGCTTCCGCTGCGGTGGTGCCGATCAGCTCGGTACCGGCAAAGGAAAACACGGCAATCTGGAACCCGGCAAAAAAACCGCTGATGCCATGGGGCAGCACCGCACCCGGCGCGACCACGTGCGACAGCGAGGCAACCACGCCATTGGGCGAGGTATAGGACGTGGCGATCATGACCGCTGCCGTGATGATCAACAGCACGATGGCGACGATCTTGATGATGCCGAACCAGAACTCTACCTCGCCAAAAATCCTCACCGCCAGCATGTTCAGCCCCAGCAGCACGAACAGGGTGAAGAACGCGGGTAGCCAGGCCGGTGCATCGGGGTACCAGTACTGGAAAAAACCGGCCACCACGACCACGTCCCCCACCACCGCCACGCTCCAGCTCAGCCAGTACGACCAGCTCAGCACAAAGCCGGCGCGCGAGCCCAGGTAATGGGCAACGATATCGGCGAACGACTTGAAGCGCAGGTCGGACAACAGCAACTCGCCCATGGCGCGCATGACGAAGAACACGAAGAACCCGAGGATGGCGTAGACCAACAGGATCGAGGTGCCGGACAGCGCGATCACCTTGCCCGAGCCCATGAACAGGCCGGTGCCAATGGCGCCCCCTATGGAAATCAGCTGGATGTGGCGGTTTTCCAGCGTGCGTTGCAGGTGCCCGTCACGGTCGGGCGTTACCGGTTTGCTTTGCTCAAGGCTTGCGGGCATGTCTTGCATGGCGACCTCTTGTTATTGTTGGCCTGTCACATGTCGCGGTGCCGTGGCGACGCCCATTACTGGCTTCGTCACGGCTTCTCAGGCGGGTTAGCGCGCGCTTTCAAAACCTTGCAAGGTGTTCACTGCGTTGATGCCGATTTCGTCGACCATGTAACCGCCCTCCATCACGAACAGGGTCGGGATACCGGCACTGGCGATCTCGGCGCCCATGCGCAGGAAGTCGTCGCTGGTAAGCTTGAAGTGGCTGATCGGGTCATCCTCGAAGGTGTCGACCCCCAGCGACACAACCAGAAACTGCGGCTTGTGCGCGACAATGCGCTTGAGTGCATCCTGCAAAGCCGGCTGGTACTGGGCCCAGCGGGTGCCCTTGCCCATCGGGTAGTTGGCGTTGAAACCCTCGCCAGCGCCTGCGCCTTGTTCATGGGCGTAGCCGGAAAAATACGGGTAGGACACGTGCGGGTCGCCATGCAGGGAGGCAAAGAACACATCGGGGCGATCGTAGAAGATGTTCTGTGTGCCGTTACCGTGGTGGAAGTCCACATCCAGCACAGCCACGCGCCTGGCGCCCTGGCTCAGGCAGCGCTCGGCGGCGATGGCGGCGTTGTTCAGGTAGCAATAGCCGCCCATGTATTCCCGGGCCGCATGGTGCCCCGGTGGGCGGCACAGGGCGAAGGCACTGTCGGCACCGTCGATGATGCGCTGCATGCCGGTCAAGGCAACGTCGGCGCTGCTGCGCACCGCCTCCCAGGTGCCGGCGGTGATCGGGGCCCCCGCGTCCATGGCATAAAAGCCCAGCTTGCCGTCGATGAAGCCGGGCTCACGGTCGATAGCCAGGTCGCGCACTGGCCACACCAGCGGCAGCGCATCGTGGGTTTTGCCGGTGGCGGCCCATTCCGACCAGGCGTTTTCCAGGAAGCTTACGTAGCGCTCGCTGTGCGCCGCCACGTAGCAGGCCCGGTCGAAGGCCTGTTCGGCAATGACATCGCCAAGGCCCGTGCTGCGCACCCGGGCCAGTACGGTGTCGGCACGCTGGGGGTTTTCGAACGATGGCGTAATGGCGCCGTCCTTGAGTTCCGAGCCATGGTGCAAGCGGTGATTGTTGCTAAAAACTGTCAGCACACGAATGTCCTTTTTCAAGGGGTTACCGGATAACCAATTTTCGCGCCTGAACCGTGAAAATGCTTTGCTTTATGCTCAGCCAAACCGGATGCTTGAGGAAATTAATCACAGAATTGGCCGGTAATGAGCAAAGCCTTTGCTATCGAACATTTGGACGACACCGACCGCGAGCTGCTGCGCCTTTTGCAGGAGGACGGCACCCTGTCGAGCGCTGCGCTGGGCGAGCGTTTGTCGATGACCGTGACACCCTGCTGGCGCAGGCGCAAACGGCTGGAAGAGCTGGGCATCATCAAGGATTACCAGGCCAACCTCGACCGCAGGAAGCTGGGCTACGACGTGATGGCGTTTGCCCAGGTGCGCTTTGGCAACCATTCGGCCAACGCACCGGATGAGTTCGAGCAGGTGATATTGAAACTGCCGCAGGTGCTGTCCTGCCACAAGGTAACCGGCGAGGCTGACTATGTGCTGACGGTGTTGGCAAATGACCTGGAGAGTTATGGGCGATTCGTGGAAGAGGTGTTGCGCCGTCAGCCAGGCATTGCCTCGATCCAGTCAAGCCTGGCGCTGCGCGAAGTGAAGGCGGTTTCCCGTATCCCCGTGCCCTGAAACCCACCGCGCTGCGCTTTTGATTGTTGCAGGAGCAGCCTTGTGCTGCTCCTGCAGGGTGATGCGGTAGCCTGATTGATGGTGCGAGACAGTTGATCCCACAAAAAATCAAAAGCGGAGCGCACATGATCTGGGTTCGGCCTACTCCGGCAAGCTGTAGCGCTCGGCAAAGTACTGCCGGAAAAAGTCCACCGCCACCCGCACCTTGGCCGAGCTGGCCAGCGGCGAGGTGTATACCGCCCAGATATCCGCCGGCTGGTGATAGGCCTCCAGCACCTGCACCAGGCGCCCGTCCTGCAGGCTGTCATGCACATCCCACCATGAACGCAGCAGTATCCCTCGGCCATCCAGGCACCACTGGTGCGCCACTTCACCATGGTTGGTCGACAGGCCGCCCGTCACACGCACGCTTTCTTCACCCATCGGCCCCATCAGTTGCCACACACCAAACGGGTGGTCACGTTCCTTGATCACCAGGCAGTCGTGGCTGCCCAGGTCGCCCAGCACCTTGGGCGAACCCCGCCGCGCCAGGTAAGCCGGCGCAGCACAGAGCACCCGGCGGTTACGCGCCAGCGGCTTGGCGATCAGGTTGGGGGCAATGGCGTTGCCCACGCGGATGTCCAGGTCGACACCTTCGGCGATCAGGTCCACCAGGCGATCGTGCACATCCAGGCGAATGTCCAGCCGCGGGTAGCGCTCGGCCAGCTCCGACAAAGCCGGCGCCACGAAGCGCCGCCCCAGCCCCAGGCTGCTGGCGATGCGCAACTGCCCGGCCGGCTCGCGGTGCTGGGCGCTGATGTCATCACCCATGCGCTGTACGGCATCGAATATCTGCAAAGCCCACTGATACACCCGCTCCCCTTCCTCACTCACCGTCACCCGCCGCGTGGTGCGGTGCAACAAGCGCACTTCCAGTGTTTGCTCGAGCATGCGGATGCGTTTGCTGATATACGCCGCCGACATGCCCAGCTCATCGGCCACAGCCGCAAAGCTGGCGCGCTTGGCCACTTGCAGGAAGATATTGAGGTCGTCGAGGTTGGGCAGATTATTCACGTATCGTGTTCCAAGAATCCATGATTGGCGAGATTATCTCCGGCTCAAGCCCTTATAGCATGACCAGCACCTGTTCCCTAGACAACGAGTGCACCCCATGAGCAAGACGTTCAGAATCGCGGCAATCCCAGGCGACGGCATCGGCAACGAAGTACTGCCGGAAGGCATTCGGGTAGTCGAGGCCGCCGCGCGCAAGCACGGCCTGGACATCAGTTTCGAGTTCTTCGAGTGGGCCAGCTGCGATTACTACCTGGCCCACGGCAAGATGATGCCGGATGACTGGTTCGAACAGCTCAAAGGTTTCGACGCCCTGTACTTTGGTGCCGTAGGCTGGCCAGACAAAGTGCCGGACCACATCTCGCTGTGGGGTTCGCTGCTCAAGTTCCGCCGCGACTTCGACCAGTACGTGAACATTCGCCCGGTGCGCCTGTTCCCCGGCGTACCCTGCCCGCTGGCGGGTCGTGAACCCGGCGATATCGACTTCGTGGTTATCCGCGAAAACACCGAAGGCGAGTACTCGTCGCTGGGCGGGCGCATGTTCGAAGGCACCGAAAACGAGTTCGTGCTGCAGGAATCGGTGTTCACCCGCCGTGGCGTCGACCGCATTCTCAAGTACGCCTTCGAGGTGGCCCAGACCCGCGAGCGCAAGCACGTCACCTCGGCCACCAAGTCCAACGGCATGGCCGTGAGCATGCCGTACTGGGACGAGCGCACCGCAGCAATGGCAGCCAATTATCCGGAAATCAGCTGGGACAAGCAGCACATTGATATCCTCTGCGCCCGCTTTGTACTGCAACCGGACCGCTTCGACGTGGTCGTGGCCTCGAACCTGTTCGGCGATATCCTGTCCGACCTGGGCCCGGCGTGCGCCGGCACCATCGGCATCGCGCCTTCGGCCAACCTGAACCCCGAACGCAAATTCCCGTCGCTGTTCGAGCCGGTGCACGGCTCGGCGCCAGACATCTACGGCAAGAACATCGCCAACCCGATCGCGATGATCTGGTCCGGTGCACTGATGCTCGACTTCCTCGGCAACGAAGGCGCCGACCCACGCTACCGCGCCGCCCACGACGACATCCTCAAAGCCATCGAGCAGGTCATCGCCGCCGGTGACGTGACCCGCGACATGGGTGGCCAGCAGTCTACCCAGCAGGTGGGCCAGGCCATCACCGCGCTGATCGAAGCCTGATAACACCCGGGCCGATTGTCAGAAGTGTCTGACAATCGGCCCTTTGCCTCTTGCGAGCGACGTGGATTGTATGCAAAATCTGTTAACCATTAGATATTGGTTAACCACCGGTTAACGGCCAAGGAAGGAGTGGTACCGCAACACCCCGGATGCCTGCCGGGTATAACAAGTACGCCAACGTCCAGGAGACGATGATGTCGCACAAGAATAAAAAGATTGATGTGTTCCTGATTACCGTGAGCCTGATCGCCGTGTTGCTCACCGTGATCGGCCTTGCAGCCTTCCCCGCCCAGGCTGAAAGCGCCGCCAACCAGTTGTTCGAGCTGTCCACCCGCACCTTCGGTACCAGCGTGCAGGTGCTGGTGTTTGGCAGTACCCTGGCCGTGCTGTACCTGGCCTTCAGCAAGTACGGCAACATCCGCCTGGGCAGTGGCAAGCCTGAATATGCCACCGCCACCTGGGTGTTCATGTTCATCTGTGCCGGCATGGGTTCGTCGACCCTCTACTGGGGCGTGATGGAATGGGCCTACTATTACCAGACCCCGGGCCTGAACATCGCTGCTGCCACCCCCAAGGCACTCGAGTACAGCGTGGGCTATTCGTTCTTCCACTGGGGCATCAGCGCCTGGTCGATCTACGCCCTGGCATCACTGGCCATGGCCTATCACTTCCATGTACGCAAGAAGAGCGGCCTGAACCTGGCTTCGGTTATCGAAGCGGTGACGGGCTTCAAGGCCACCGGGCCGGTAGGCCGTAGCGTCGACCTGATCTTCCTGCTGACCATGATGGGCGCACTGACTGTGTCGCTGGCCCTCACCGCCTCGACCCTGACCCGCGGCCTGCATGACCTGACCGGCACCCCGGATACCTTCACCGTGCAATTGATGGTGATCGGTGGCGTCGCAGTGATGTTCTCGCTCAGCTCTTACATCGGTATCGATGGTGGCCTGCAGCGCCTGAGCAAGATGGTGTGCATCGGCGCGCTGGTGTTTGCCGCTGTCGTCCTGCTGGTGGGCCCGACCCAGTTCACCCTCAACAACACCGCCAACTCGATTGGCCTGATGATCCAGAACTACGTGCACATGAGCCTGTTCACCGACCCGGCGGGCGACGGCGCCTTCACCCGCAACTGGACAGTATTCTACTGGCTGTGGTGGGTGTCGTACGCCCCGGGTGTGGCCATGTTCGTCACCCGCGTTTCGCGCGGTCGGCAGATCAAGGAAGTGGTCCTGGCCCTGCTGCTGGGGGGCAGTTTCGGTTGCTGGTTCTTCTTCGGCGCGCTGGAAAGCTACAGCATGCACCAGTTCATCACCGGCGCCGTGGATGTACCGAAAATGCTCGCCGAACAAGGCGGCGAATCGGCCGTGACGCACCTGCTGCTGGCCTTGCCGTGGGGCCAGGTGTTCCTCGGTGTGTACCTGTTCATCATGGCCATCTTCTGTGCCTCGCACATGGATGCCGCGGCCTATGCGGTGGCTGCCACCAGCACCCGCAACCTGCGTGAAGGTGACGACCCGACACCCACCCACCGCCTGTTCTGGTGCGTGGTGCTGACCCTGGTGCCACTGGCCATGCTGTTCGCCAAGGCCTCGCTGTCGACCATGAAGACCGCCGTGGTGCTCACTGCAATCCCGTTCATGGTGATTCTGCTGGTGAAGATCTATGGCTTTTTCAAGTGGATGATCGCCGACTACGGCCAGGTACCGGCCCACGTCATCGAGGAAGAGGCTGCCCGCATGGCCGGTGAAACACCTGCCGAACAGGCCCCGCGCAGTGCAGCTGCGGTGCACTGATTAACCCTGTAGGAGCGAGCTTGCCCGCGATGGGCTGCCTAGCAGCCCCCTTGCTGTCTGCAATTTTTTTTGCCTGGCCTGTTAACCGGCAGGTACGCGTTAACCAACAACTATAAACCGAGCTTGTGAGAAACCTGTCATGAACGACTTCAAACGCCTGCCCGCCGATTTCTGTGCGAACGCCGACGAGGCCTTCACCATCCCGGCCAATTTCTACACCAAGGCCGCAGTGTTCGAACACGAGAAAGAAGCCATTTTCGCCCGCAGCTGGATCTGCGTGGGCCACCGCAGCGAAGTGGCAGACAACAATGCCTACATCACCCGCGAAGTGATCGGCGAAAGCATCATCGTCGTACGCGGCCGTGACAGCGTGCTGCGTGCGTTCTACAACGTCTGCCCGCACCGTGGCCACCAGCTGCTCAGCGGTAGCGGCAAGGCCAAAAACGTCATCACCTGCCCGTACCACGCCTGGACCTTCAAGCTCGACGGCGAACTGGCCCACGCCCGCAATTGCGACAACGTGGTCAACTTCGACAAAGAGAACTCCACCCTGGTGCAGCTGCGCGTCGAGGAATACGCCGGCTTCATCTTCATCAACATGGACATGGAGGCCGGCTCCGTCGAAGACCAGCTGCCAGGCATGCAAGCACGCATGCGTGAAGCCTGCGCGGTCATCGACGACCTGCACCTGGCGGCGCGCTTCGTCAGTGACACCCCGGCCAACTGGAAGTCGATCGTCGATAACTACCTGGAATGCTACCACTGCGCCCCGGCGCACCCAGGCTTCTCCGACTCGGTCGACGTCGGCCAGTACAGCCACACCATGCACGGTAACTGGACCCTGCAATATGGCCTGGCCAAGCCTTCGGAGCAGTCGTTCAAGTTCGACGAAACCGTGAAAGACCCGTCGTTCGCCGGCTTCTGGGCCTGGCCGTGCACCATGTTCAACGTGCCGCCAGGGGCCAACTTCATGACCGTGATCTATGAGTTCCCGGTCGATGCCGAAACCACCCTGCAGCACTACGACATCTACTTCCTGAACAAGGACATCACCGAAGAGCAGCAGAAGTTGATCGACTGGTACCGCGAAGTGTTCCGCCCAGAAGACCTGCGCCTGGTCGAAAGCGTGCAGAAGGGCCTGAAGTCGCGTGGCTACCGTGGCCAGGGCCGCATCATGGCCGACCGCGAGCGCAGTGGCATGAGCGAACACGGCATTGCCCACTTCCACAACCTGATCGCCGTGGCCCACCTCGACGATTGATGGCAACCGCTCCACGTTTATTGGCACGTAAAGGTGCGCGGCAGGGCCTGCCGCGCACCCAGGCAGTCGAGGTGAACCATGGCCAACACTTATGAAATGTTCAGCGTGCGCGTGACCGACGTGGAACACGCCACACCGCTGATCAAGCGCTTTACCCTGGCCCGCGAAGACGGCGCGGCGATGCCCGCCTTCACCGGCGGCAGCCACGTCATCGTGCAGATGCAAGGCGCTGACGGCAACCAGTTCAGTAACGCCTACTCGTTGATGAGCGACCCGCGTGACACCCGCAGCTACCAGATCGGCGTGCGCCTGGAAGAACAGTCCAAGGGGGGCTCGGCGTTCATGCACCAACAGGTGGAAGTCGGCACCCGCCTGACCATCTCCTCGCCCAACAACCTCTTCGCCCTGGACCCTTCGGCCGGCCGGCACGTGCTGATTGCCGGCGGCATCGGCATTACCCCGTTCCTGGCGCAACTGCATGAGCTGGAAGGCGGCAGCGCCGACTACGAGCTGCACTATGCTTTCCGCGCGCCAGGGCACGGCGCGTTCCAGGACCAGTTGGCCAACGGCCCGCACGCTGCACGCACCCAGTTCTACATCGACAGCCTCGACCGCAAGCTTGACCTGGCCGCCCTGTGCGCGGGGCTGGACGAGCAAGCGCACCTGTACGTGTGCGGACCAAAACCGCTGATCGATGCGGTCATCGCCTGCGCCGCCAAGGCCGGCATTGCCGAGCAGCGCGTGCATTGGGAACAGTTTGCCGCCACCCCGGTCACCGGCAGTGCCTTTACCGTGGTGCTGGCGCAATCGGGCGTGGAACTGCAGGTGGAAGAAGGCATGACCATTCTGCAGGCCATCGAGAAGTCCAAGGCTGCCAAGGTCGAGTGCCTGTGCCGCGAAGGTGTGTGCGGTACGTGCGAGACGGCCATCCTCGAGGGTGAAGCAGAGCACTACGACCAGTACCTGAGCGATGAAGAAAAAGCGGCGCAGCAGAGCATCATGCTGTGCGTTTCCCGCGCCCGTACGGCGCGGCTGGTGCTGGACCTTTAACAACCGCCCGGCTGATGTTGCCTGTGCCGGCGATGAGGCCAGTGCAGGCAGCACAAGGTTCTCCCCAAAAGAGGCAGCGTGAGGACCCGTCAACCAAAAGTTGACAGCTTGGGTATACTGGCAGGCTCTTGGCCCAGATCAGGACACCCTGCCGATGTTGGAAAACAGCTTCGCCTTCCGCCTCAAGGAACTGCTCGAGCATCACAAGCTGACCCTGCAAGCCGTGGGCACGGCCTTGGGCATCTCGCGCACCGCCGTGCACAAGTGGACCCGCGGCGGCGAGATCGACTACGACAACCTGCGCAAGCTGGCCGACTTTCTCAAGGTCAACTGGATCTGGTTGCGCTATGGCGACGAAGCACTGCAGAACATCCAGCAACCGCAGGTGGTCGAGCTGCCGATGACGGATGTGCGTCGGCGCCTGACCGCCGAGATCATGGAAAGCGAAACGCGCATGAAGCTCGCCCAGGAAGGCGCACGCATCGTCACCTGGGAATGGAACCTGATCAGCGACGAAGTCACCTACTCGCCCAACGTCGAGCAGGTCTATGGCTGGCCGGTGCGGCACAACGAAGACTTCTGGAAGCACCTGCCCGACGAAGACGTGCAGCGCATGCAGCTGATGTACGCCGACGCGGTGGCAGACGGCGGTGGCTGTGAATGTGACTTCCGCATTGCCCGCCCGGACGGTGAAGTGCGCTGGATTTCTTCCCGCGCCACGGTGGTACGCGACAGCGCCGGGCGGTCGGTGAAGATGGTCGGCATCAGCATGGACAACACCGAACGCCAAGTGGCCCAGCAGGCGCTAAGCCAGAGCGAGGAACGCTTCCGGGCAATCTTCGAGCTGGCCTGGGGCGCCCTGGCCTACATCGACCCGGACGGCACCTGGCAGCGGGTCAACAACAGCCTGTGCGAGTTGCTGGGCTACCGCGCCGAAGAGCTTTACGGCATGACCTTCCAGCAGATCACCCACGCTGACGATCTGGCGCAGAACCTGCAGTTGCTGCAACGCATGCTGGCCGGTGAAACCGAGCGTTACGAAGTGGAAAAACGCGTGCGCCGCAAGAATGGCGAGTACATCTGGGTACGCGCCCGCACCTCACTGCAGCGCCGGGACAGCGGCGAACCGGAACACCTGATCAGCGTGTTCGAAGACATCAGCGCCGAGCGCCAGGAGCATGAGCGGCTACAGGCGCACATCGCCGCGCTGGAGGCCCGCCTGGCCGCTTCGTGAACTACCCCAAATTTCAAAACTGACGCGGTCCCTGTGGGAGCGGGCATGCCCGCTCCCACAGGGACCGCAAAAACTTCTAGATTTTCAGCTGATCGCCGCGCAACCAGTCGATAAACCGTGCAAACAACTCGGACTGCGAGTTGATCTCCAGCTTCAGGTACAGGTTCTTGCGGTGCATGCGCACCGTCTCCGGTGAGATGCCCAGCGCCAGCGCGGTCGACTTCACCGAGTGCCCGCGCAAGATCATGTGTGCCACCTCCCGCTCACGGTCGGTCAGCACCTGGCAACCAAAGCTGTCGAACGCTGCCTGCAGGCTGCCGTGTTCGGCCGATGCTGCGCCGGGCTCCAGGTTATGCCGGGCATAACGCCCCAACAGTTCCCGCACCATCGGCTCCAGCGCCCGCAGCAAGTCGACCTGCCCGGCACTCAGAGGCGTGCCGCTGCAACCCTGGAACAGGCTCAGCGACAGCTTGCGCCCAGCGCTGAGATCGACGATGTAGTAGCTGTCTTCGCTGCAACCGGTGCCCAGGTAATAGGCCTTGTAATAGTCGCTGTCGAAGAAGTTGTCCGGGGCGATTTCCTGCAGGTGGTAAAAGCCTTCGGCCAGGCCGCTTTGCACGGCGAGGCAGAACGGGTCGAGCAAGTAGCCGGCACTGAAATAACGCTCCAGCACCGCAGCGCGGTGCAGCTCGGGAATGCCCTGCTGGTAGAGCAGCTGCGGCGCGCGCCCCTGGCACTCAAGGCTGATCATCATCGATTCCACCTGCACCAGCTGGCCAATGGCAGCGGCCACATACTCCAACGCCTCGGGCGTTTCGCTATTGGCCAAAGCACGCTGCAGCGCCGCATGCCATTGCTGCAGCGCGCCCATTGTCAGGGTAAGCGGGGTGTCGGGAGTGGCCTGGGTCATGCCCGGCAGTCTAGCCTGCCGGGTACGCCCGCGCACAGCCCTTTGCGCCAGGTTCATCGGCCTTGGTACAGGCCAAGCGCCGTGAGTTCACGCGCGGTTTCGAGGATGCACTGGCGCAAGGTTTCGACAATCTCGTCCACCTGCGCATGGGTGATGATCAGCGGTGGCGACATCACGTTCAGGTGCATGATCGGACGCACCAGCAAGCCGCGGGCCTGGGCCTTGCTGTGGATGCGCTCGCCGATGTTTACCTCATCCGCGAACAGCGCCTTGCTGGCTTTGTCGGCGACAAACTCGACGCAGGCCATCAGCTTCATGCAACGCACATCACCCACCAGCGGCAACTCGCGCAGGCTTTGCAGGCGCTGCTCCAAGTAGCCACCCACGTCCTTGACGTGATCGAGCAGTTGTTCGCGCTCGATAATCTCGATGTTCTTCAGCGCCGCCGTGCAGCACACCGGGTGACCGCTGTAGGTGAAGCCATGGGTGAAGCAGCGGCCCTTGCCCGGCTCGGCAATCACTTCCCAGATACGCTCGGAGAAGATACACGCGCCCAGCGGCAGATAGGCCGAGGTCAGGCCCTTGGCGGTGGTGATGATGTCGGGGGTGACGCCAAACAGTTCTTCACTGGCGAAGAAGGTGCCCAGGCGCCCGAACGAGGTCACCACCTCGTCGGCGACGAACAGGATGTCGTAGGTCTGGCACAGTTGCCACATGCGCTGGAAGTAGCCCTTGGGCGGGATGATCACCCCGCCCGAGCCCATGATCGGTTCGGCAAAGAACGCGGCCACGTTGTCGGCGCCCAGCGACAGGATCTTGTCCTCGAACTCGGCCACCAGGAAGTCGAGGAACTCGGCCTCGTCCATGTCGTGCGGGGCGCGGTACGGGTTGGGGTTGGAGACGTGGTGGATCAGGTCGTGGTGATAGTCGAACTCCGGCACCCGGTCGGCGGCCTTGTTGCCAATCGACATGGTCAGGGTAGTAGAGCCGTGGTAGGCGTTGTAGCGGGCGATGATGTGCTTCTTGTGTGGTTTGCCGCGGCAGTTCTGGTAGTACTGGATCAGCCGGTAGGCGGTGTCGACAGCAGTCGAGCCGCCGGTGGTGAGGAACACGTGGTTCAGGTCGCCCGGTGCCAGCTGCGCAAGCTTCTGGCACAGCTCGATGGCCACAGCGTTGGCCATGTCGGAGAACGGGTTCGAATACGCCAGCTGACGCACCTGGTCGGCGATGGCCAGGGCCATTTCCTCGCGACCCAGGCCGATGTTGGTGCACCACATGCCGCCGACGGCATCGAGGAAACGGTTGCCGTGGCTGTCACGAATGTAGGCGCCCTCGCCGGCGACGATGTTCAGCGCGCCTTGCTCGCGGTGCTCGTCGAACACATGGTAGCCGTGCATGTAGTGGGCCTTGTCGGCTTCCACCAGCGTGTCGTGGGCGATAGCGAATGCTTTGCTTGGGGTGGCCATGGGCAGCTCCTTGGCGGGAAACGTTAGGCAGTGTTCAGAAACCGGTCTTGACCGTGCTCCAGACCCGGGTGATGGCGCGCATGTCCTTGGGGCTCTGGGTTTTCTGCGCGAACAGGCGCTCACGGGTTTGTGCGTCGGGGTAGATGGCCGGGTCCTGGCGGATATCGTCACGCACCAGCGCGGTGGCGGCGGCGTTGCTGTTGGCGTAGTGGATGTAGTCAGTGACCTTGGCCATGGTCTGCGGCTGCAGCAGGAACTCGATGAAGCGGTGGGCGTTGGCCGCGTGCGGCGCATCCTTGGGGATGTACAGGTTGTCGAACCAGATCAGTGAACCTTCCTGGGGGATGAAGAACGACAGCTTGATGTCCTTCTTCGCCTCCACCGCACGGGCCTGGGCGGTGGCGTAGTCACCGGACCAGGTCAGCGCCAGGCAGACATCGCCGTTGGGCAGGCTGGTGAGGTAGTTGACCGAGTCGAACTTGCGAATGTAGGGGCGGATGCCCAGCAGCAGTTGTTCGGCTGCCTTGAGGTCGGCGGCCGACGCACTGCGCGGGTCCTTGCCCAGGTACTGCAGGGCCAGCGGGATGACCTCGGTGGGCGCGTCCATCAGGGTGACGCCGCAGTCAGCGAAACGCGAGACGATCTTGGGGTCGAACAGCATGGCCAGCGAACCGATCGGCGCATCGGGCATGCGCGCGGTGATCTTGTCGACGTTGTAAGTGACCCCCGAGCTGCCCCAGGTGTAGGGCGCCGAGTACTTCAGGCCAGGGTCGTAACCCTGCAGGTTGTTGACCACCTGCTGATCGAGGTTTTGCCAGCTGGGCAGTTGCTGCTTGTCCAGTGCCTGGAACACGCCGGCGCTGATCAGCGGGGGGACCAGCGAGGCGTTGAGCATGACCAGGTCGTAGCCGGAGCGGCCGGTCAGCAGTTTGGTCTGTACCGTTTCGTAGCCGTCGAAGGTGTCGTAGATGACCTTGATGCCGGTGGCCTTCTCGAAGTCGGCCAGGGTGGTTTCGCCGATGTAGTCGGTCCAGTTGTACAGCCGTAGCGTGTTGGCGCTGTCTACCTCTGTCGCCTGGGCCAGGCTGGCACCAGACGCCAGCAGCAGACCACCAATCACCTTCAGTACCTTGCGCATGGCAACTCCATCGTGTGAGTGCTCCGGATCGAGCCGATGGGTTCACTATCGAGGGATTTGCCGAGGGGCAACATACCCCGAATGTGTGGGTGGTCGTTTTTAGTGCTTCGCTGAGTGCGCGCTTTTTTGTAGGAGCGGCCTTGTGTCGCGATGGGCTGCGACAGCAGCCCCGACAATTTGTACTGGGGCGCAGATCCTGGGGCTGCGGCGCAGCCCATCGCGACACAAGGCCGCTCCTACAGGGGGCTGCGCACGACTCAAGATAGAGGGTAAAGCGCCTCATCGAACTGGGCCAGGCGTGGGAACACCAATGGCTGGTCGTCCGAGAGCTGCTCCAGGCGCTGCCGGTATTGCTGCAAAAAGTCCTGGCGCGCCTCATCGCTGATATACGGCACATGCCAGGCCACGAATGGCGGCAGCACTTCAAGCCCCACATAAGCCAGCGTGCCCCGCAGTATCGGCCGCAGCATGTCTTCCAGCGGCCCATGAATCGCCCCTTCGCCAAACATGTGCTCGCGCCCGCCCAGGGTCACGGTCACCAGCGCCTTCTTGCCCGCCAACCCGCCCTGGTCGTAGAAACGCTTGCCGCCATAGCACACCCCCGACACCAGCACCCGGTCGATCCAGCCCTTGAGCATGGCCGGGGCCGAGAACCAGAAGATCGGGAAGTTCAGCACCAGCAAGTCGGCCCACAACAACTTGTCCAGCTCCTGCTGGATATCCTCGGCAAGGGCGCCGCGCTTGACCCCCTGGCGCTGCTCCAGGGCATACACCAGGTACTCGGGGTTCTCACGCTGGGTGAAGTCATCGGCACTGGCCACCGGGTTCCAGCCCATGGCGTACAGGTCGCTGACCTGCACCTGGTGGCCCTGGGCGCGGAAGGTTTCCACGGCCTGGTCGCGCAGGGCAGCGGTGAACGATTGCGGCTCGGGGTGAGCGTGGATGATCAGTACATTCACAAACATTCTCCTTACACAAAACAGGTTGTCTTGCAGCGGTGGCTCAGCACTGTACGGCTTTCACCTCGACGAACTCCGCCAGGCCCTCTTCGCCCCACTCGCGGCCGTTGCCCGACTGCTTGTAGCCACCAAACGGCGCCCGGTAGTTGAACCCGCCCCCGTTGATGAAGCACTGCCCGGCCCGAATCTGCCGCGCCAGCGCCAGGCCGTGCTCGCGGCTGCCCGCCCACACCGCGCTGGACAGGCCGAACGGCGAGTCATTGGCCAGCGCCAGCGCCTGGGCCTCGTCGGCGTAGGGGATCAGGCACAGCACCGGGCCGAAGATTTCTTCCTGGGCAATGCGCATGCGGTTGTCGACGTCGGCGAACAACGTGGGCGCCACGTAGAACCCGCGCTCGAAGCCGCCGCTATCACCACCGCACAACAAGCGCGCGCCCTCCTCCTGGCCCTGGCGAATGTAGTCGAGCACCGTGCGCCGCTGGCCTGCCGAACACATCGGCCCGAGAAAACTGGCCGGGTCACGCGGGTCGCCCATGACCAGTGCGCGGGTTTCGGCCTCGGCGATTTCCAGCGCCTCGG
Organism: Pseudomonas sp. PvP089; assembly: GCF_017875165.1. Lineage (NCBI taxonomy): Bacteria > Pseudomonadati > Pseudomonadota > Gammaproteobacteria > Pseudomonadales > Pseudomonadaceae > Pseudomonas > Pseudomonas sp. PvP089. The sequence goes on along the minus strand of NZ_JAGGME010000001.1, from coordinate 2,824,657 downwards.
CGTAGCGGCTGGCCGGCAGCAGCATACGGGTCAGTGCCGTGCAGGTCTGCCCCGAGTTGATCATCACGTCCTGCACGCCATGGCGCACCGCAGCGTGCAGGTCGGCATCGGCGGTAATCAGAAACGGTGATTTGCCACCCAGCTCCAGGCACACCCGCTTCACCGTCGGCGCGGCCGCTTGTGCCACCCGGACACCGGCACCGGTTGAACCGGTGAACGACACCATGTCCACCTGCGGGTGCCGGGCCAGGGCCTCACCCACCTTTGCCCCCGGGCCGCTGACCAGGTTGAACACCCCGGCCGGCAGGCCGATGGCGTCGATCATTTCGGCCAGTAAAAACGCGTGCAACGGCGTTTCCTGGCTGGGCTTGACCACCACCGTGCAGCCGGCGGCCAAGGCCGGCGCCAGCTTGCCGATCATCTGGTGCAGCGGGTAATTCCATGGGTTGATGAAAGCGCACACGCCAACGGCCTCGCGGTACACCATCGAATTGCCGACTTCGCGCACCTCATCCATCAACCCGGTCAGTTCGGCGTACTGCGCAAGCCCCACAATCGGGCCTTCGACCTGCACCGCCTGGCACCACTGCACCGGCATGCCCAGTTCGTCGGTAATGGCCCCGGCCATTTCCGCCGCGTGGCTTTTCAGCTGCGCCACCAACGCCTGGATGTACCCTGCACGCACACTGGACGGCGTGCGCGACCAGCCAGCGAAAGCCCGCCGCGCCGCCATCACTGCCCGCTCGACATCCGCCTCGCCACCCAGTGGTACCCGGCCAATGGCCTGCTCGGTGGCCGGGTCGATCACCTCAGCCATACCCTGCCCACTCGGCACCTGCCAGGCGCCATCGATGTACAGCCGCGCATACTCACGCATTGCCGTACTCCCGTTTCAGCTCGTCGGCACAGCGGGCGATGCGCTGGCAGGCATCGACCAGCGCCGCATCGCCCAGCACCAGGCCCAGGCGGATATGCCCGGCAGCACTGGGGCCGAACGCTTCGCCGGCGAGTACCGACACGCCCTGGCGGTCCAGCAGGCGGTCGGCAAAGGCCTGGGCACTTACGCCGGTCTCACGGATATCAACCATCACGAACATGCCACCATCGGGCTTCAGTGCCTTCAGGCCCGGGCAGCCGGCCAGCTGTTCGCACACGAGGTCACGGCGCTGGCGGTAGGCCTCGCGCATGGCGGCCAGCTCGGGCAACGGCTGCTCCAGCGCCACCACAGCGGCGTCCTGAATGAAGTCGGGCGAGCCATACAGCATGCACAGCGCGAGGTTTTCCAAATGGGCGGCCAATTCGGTAGAACCGACCACCCAACCCACCCGCCAGCCCGTCATGGCATGCGACTTCGACAGGCTGTTGAGGGTGGCGGTGCGTTCGGCCATGCCCGGCAGGCTGGCAGGGCTGACATGCTCGCCCTCGTACAGCAATTCGCTGTACACCTCGTCAGAGATCAGCCACAGGTCGTGGGCAATGCACAGTTCGGCCAGTGCTTCCCAGGTAGCACGGGGCAGGCTTGCCCCCGACGGGTTGTGCGGGCTGTTCAAGGCCAGCGCGCGGGTGCGCGGGGTGATGCGCTCGGCCACGTCTTGCGGGCATACCCGAAAGCCGTTTTCCGGCTTGACCGGCACCGGCACCACCTTGGCACCACAGGCACCGAACACCGCCTCATAGGTCACATACATCGGTTCGGCGACAAGCACCTCGTCGCCTGGGTCCAGTACGCACTGGGCCACGCAGTACAGCGCGCACTGGGCCCCTGCCAGCACCGTCACCTGGTCGGCGTCGACGGCCTGGCCGCTACGCTGCTGGTGGCGCCTGGCAATGGCCTGGCGCAGGGCCAGCTTGCCGCGTACATCGGCGTAATGGGTGTGACCCGCCCGCAGGCTGTCGATGGCCGCCTCGACAATCGGCGCAGGTGTGTCGAAGTCTGGGTCACCCACCGACAACAGCAGGATGTCCTTGCCCTCGGCCTGCAGCGCCAGGGCGCGGTAGTGGATGTCCCAGGCCGCAGCCCCGTCGCCGGCGATGCGTTGGGTGAGCTTGGCGTAGCGCATGGTAATCTCCCTTCTTTGGCGGTTTCAGTCGACGAGGATCTTCGGGTTGGAACTGCCCCACACGGTGTACAGGTCGGCCAGCAGCGCGCCGTTGATTTCTTCCATCTCGGCCTGGGTGATTTCGCCCCCGGCCTGCTTGCCGAACAGCACCACTTCGTTGCCGCCCTTCACGTCCGGGAAGTCGGTGACATCGACCATCAGCGTGTTCATCGACACCTTGCCCACCACCGGTATGCGGTGGCCGTTGATCAGCACATGGCCCTTGTTGGTGAACACCCGGCGATAGCCATCGGAATAACCGACGGTGATGTTGGCCAGGCGCGAATCACGGGCCAGGGTGAAGGTGCGGTCGTAGCCGACGGTGTTGCCGGCCGGGTAACTGTGCACCGCCGCCACGTGCGACTTGAACTGCATGGCGCGTTGGTACTCGGTGCGCGCCGGCACGGTGTCACCGAACAGCGCGCCGCCGGTGCGTACCATGTCCAGGCGCGCCTCCGGCACCTCCAGGGTAGCGAACGAGTTGGCGGCGTGCAGGGTGAGCTTGCTGCGGTCGAGCTTCGCGTGCTTGATCAACCAATCGGTCTGCTCGTTGAAGGCCGCCAGGCCCTTGCGGACATCGTCCTTGTCTTCGACGGCGAAGTGGGTCATCAGCGCAACCAGCTTGAGGTGCTTCTGATCGGTGATCTGCAGCGCTTCGCCACGGCCGGACCAGGTCGCCATCTCCACACCGTTGCGGCTCATGCCACTGGAGTTGAGCGCCATATGTATGCGCAGGGTCTTGCCGTGGCGTGCGGCGATGGCATCGACCTGGCGGGCAAATTCGGCGCTGCCGACCAGCTCTTCCATGTCGTACTGCAAGGCATCTTCCAGCTCGCTGAGGCTGGCCAGGCGTACCCGCACCAGTTGCCCGGTGAAGCCACTGGCGCGGACCACGCGGGCCTCCTCGTTGCTGGCCACCGCCACGCAGGGCACGCCCTGGGCAATGATAGACGGCATCACCAGGCCGATACCGTGGCCATAGGCGTCAGCCTTGAGCACGGCGCACAGCCTGGACTTGCCAGCCAGCTCGGCCTGCAGGGTGCGGATGTTGTGTTGCAGGGCGCTGGCGCTGACTTCGACCCAGGCGTTGCTGTTCTGCACGGTCAGGGCGTTGGTGCCATTGTCCATCGACAGCGGAGGTGCGGCATACAGGGGGGCTTGACCGGTGATCAGCAGGGCCAGGGATGCGGCCAGCAGGGTGCGGCGAAATGGCATGTCGGTTTCTCTTGTTCTTGTCGTTGTGCGCGTCTTAACAGACGCAGGTGTGTTTGAGTTCGATGAAAGTAACGCCGGGGGTGGCGAAACCACTGGCCAGGTCGGCCTGCAGCGTGTCCAGATCACGTGGCTGGCGCACCGCGCAACCAAAGGCACGGGCCAGGCCGATGAAGTCCGGGTTACGCGGCAGCACGCCGACCGGCTCGATGTTCAGGCCGAGCATGTCATCGCGGATCTGCCCGAGGGCGTCGTTGTTCCACAGCAGCACCACCAAAGGCCGGTCCAGCTCCTCCACGGCAGTGGCGAGCTCCTGGGCGGTATAAAGAAAACCACCGTCGCCCACCAGCACCAGGCCCGGGCGGTGGCCGGTGGCAAGCATGCCGCCGATGCCGGCCGGCAGGCCGTAGCCAAGGGTGCCGTAGCCAGTGGGGTGCAGCCAGCTGCGCGGCGCCCGGCTGGCGAAAGCGTAGTTGCCGGTGTAGGCCAGTTGGGTCATGTCGCTGCTGATGAACGCCTCATCGGGCAGCACGGTGGCGATGCGGTCCAGAATGGCCTGATGCGTGGCCTGCAACGGTGCATGCCCGGTGCGGATGGCCTGGCGCAACTGGCTGACCGCTTCGCTGGCCTGAGCCGGGTCCCGGTCGAGTGCTGGCAGGTGTTCGAGCAAGCCGGCCAGGGTTTGCCGGGCATCACCTTGCAAGGCAATGGCACAGGGGTAGAAGTCGTTGAACTTGCGTGGGTCGATGTCCACCCGCAGCAGCTCGCCAGTGATTGGCAGGCGCTCGCGCCAGAAGTCGGTGTCGGCCATTTCGGTGCCCACTGCCAGCACCACATCGGCTTGGCTGATCAACTGCCAACCAGGCTCCACGCACAGGCTGGAACCCGCATTCAATGGCGCCTGCGGCGGCAGCAGGCCCTTGCCGGCCACGCTGGTGAATACTGGTGCGGCCAGCCGGGTGCTCAACTGCGCCAGCTGTTCAGCCGCGTGCAGCGCACCGCCACCGGCGATGATCATTGGCCGCTTGGCCGCTGCCAGCTTCAGGGCAGCCTGGTCGAGGGTTTCGCGGCACGGCTGGCCACGCTCGGGGCGGCGTGCCACCTCATCGCTCCAGTCACGGCTGACGGGTGCGGCCAGCACGTCCAGCGGCACCGAAATGTGCACCGGGCGCGGCCGCTCGCTGTCGAACACAGCCCAGGCACGGGCAATCAATTCGGGTAGGTCGTCGCCACTCAAAGCCACCGCAGAGAACGCGGTAATCGGCGCGGTCATGGCACGTTGGTCCTGGGTTTCGTGCAGGCAGCCCCAGCCCTTGCCCAGGCTGGCGGTATGGTTGACGCTGGAAATCACCAGCATCGGAATGGAATCGGCATAGGCCTGGCCGATGGCGGTGGCGGCGTTGGTCACCCCCGGGCCGGTGATGACAAAGCACACGCCCGGCTTGCCGCTCACCCGCGCATAGCCGTCTGCCATGAAACCGGCGCCCTGCTCGTGGCGGGTAAGCACATGGCGGATACCGCTGCCCGGCAGGCCGCGGTACAACTCCAGGGTGTGCACACCCGGGATACCGAAAACGGTCTGCACGCCATAGTTGGCCAAAAGGCGCACCAGCGCCTGGCCGGCAGTCAGGGTAAGGTCATTCATGTCGTTCTCCTTGCGCCTGGCCGAGGCGGATCAGCGCGTCGACCGCGAGGGTGCCGTGGGCACCGACCATCAGTGGGTTCACATCCAGTTCCAGCAGTTGCCCGGCGTTTTCGCAGGCATAGTCGGCTACCGCGCGGATGGCTGCGACCAAGGCGTCCAGGTCGGCGGCCGGCCGGCCACGGAAACCTTGCAGCAGGCTGGCGCTGCGCAGGCTCAGCAACGCGGCGCGGATGGCGCTGTCGGTAGTGGGCAGCAACAGGCTGACACTGTCCTTGAGCAGTTCGACCAGCACGCCACCGGCGCCGATTACCAACGCCAGGGCAAAGTCGTGTTCACGTTTGATGCCCACTATCAGCTCGGCCAGTGGCGGCGCGGCCATGGGTTCGAGCAGTATCTGGTCGAACGCTACCTGTGGGGCATAGGCAGCGATACGCTGGCGCATCTGTACCAGTGCAGCCTCCAGGGCAGCGGCATCGCGCAGGTTAAGTGCCACCGCACCGGCTTCGGTCTTGTGCGGCAGTTGTGCGCTGACCGCCTTCAGTACCAGCGGGTAACCTACGCGGGCGGCATCCACTACAGCGCGCTCGGGCGTACTGAGCACACCTGCCGGCACCGGCAAACCGAAGGCGCGCAGGGCTTGCTTGGCTTGCCATTCGTCCAGCAAACGGCCTTCGCCCGTGACGGCTTGTGGGCACAGCGGTACCCGCGCAGCCTCGCCTTGCTCCAGCAACCGTTGACGGTTGCGTTGGTAAGCGACGATGCGGCCCCAGGCCGCCAGGCCGTCTTCCACACCCTGCAGGGCGGCGATGCCTCGGGCATGCAGGCGCTCACGCGCACTGGCAGGCAGCAGCTCCGGAAAGGCGGAGGTGACAAAACCGATCTTGCCGTGACGCTCCAGCGCGTCGCAGTAAAGCGCCAGCAGCAAGTCGCACTCCTTGCGCTCGCCAGTGAAGGCCGCCGGGTAGTCCAGCACCAGCATGGCGGCATCGGCCGCGCCGCTCAGGGTGCTGTCGAGCATACGTTGCAGGGCAGCTTCATCGCCCCAGATGGCAGTGGTGAAATCCAGTGGGTTGACCAGGTTGGCATAGGCCGGCAGCACTTCGGCCAGTGCCGTCACTTGGCCTTGTTCAAGCTTTGGCAGGTGCAGATGGTTGCGTTCGGCATAATCGGCAATCAGGCCCGCATCGCCGCCTGAACAGGCCAGCGCGATCAGTTCGCCCTCTGCCGGCAAGCGCCCGCAAGCGGCGGCCTTGAGCGTTTCGACAAAGCTCACCGGGCCGCTGACGCGGATCACGCCCAGGCGCTGGAACAGGCTGTCGTACAGAGCATCGGAGCCGGACAACGAGCTGGTGTGGCTGAGCGCCAGTTCAGCGCCGATCTGCGACACACCCGTCTTCAGGGCAATGATCGGCGTGCCCTGCTGCAATGCCTTGTAAGCGGCGCGTGCAAAACCCGGTACGTTCTTCACGCCTTCCAGGTGCAGCCCGATGGCCGTTACCCGTGGGTCGTCGAGCATGACGTCCATCAACTCGGCCACCCCCAGTTGCGCCTGGTTGCCGACCGAGGCCATGTAGGCCACCGGCAGCGAGCGGTCGCTCATGGACAGGTTGTAGGCGAAGTTGCCGCTCTGGGTGAGGATCGCCACGCCCTTCTCCACCGGCTTGCCGCCGTGGGCCACCGGCCACAGGGCGGCACCGTGCAGGTAATCGAGCAGGCCATAGCAGTTGGGGCCGAGCAGGGCCATGTTGCCGGCCGCAGCGAGCAGGCGCTGCTGCAACTGGCGGCCCTCTTCGCCGCTTTCGGCAAAGCCGGAGGCATAGCAGATGGCACCACCGGCGCCACGCGCGGCCAGCTCGGCAACGCACTGCAAGGTCAGCTCACGGTTGGTGGCGATGAACACTGCGTCCGGGGCATAGGGCAAGTCGCCCACGTGTGCCACGCAGGGGATGCCTTCGAGGCTTTCATGCTGAGGGTTGATCAGCCACAGCTCGCCGCCAAAGCCACCTTCGGCGCAGCGCTTGAGCGCCCGCGCCATGCTGCGCCCGCCAACGAAGGCCAGGTGCCGGGGCGCCAGCAGGCGCTTGAGGTTGTCACGAATCGATTGCGACATGGGTGTTCTCCTGGCGCTCAGCGCAACAGCGGGCGCAGCAGTTCGCGGGCGATGATGTGCCGCTGGATTTCCGAGGTGCCCTCCCAGATACGCTCGATACGCGCGTTGCGCCAGATGCGCTCGACCGGCCCTTCGTCCATCAGGCCCATGCCGCCGAAGATCTGCACGGCTTCGTCGGCCACCTTGCCCAGTACTTCGCTGGCAAACAGCTTGGCCATGCCGGCTTCACCGTCGGTCATGCTGCCCTGGTCCATCTTCCAGGCAGTGTGCAGGGTGAGCATTTCGGCCGCGCGAATCTGCGTGGCCATGTCGGCCAGCTTGAACGACACGCCCTGGTAGCTACCGATGGCCTGGCCGAACTGCTTGCGGTCGGCGGCCCACTGCAGCGACAGGTCCAGGGCACGCTGGGCCTGGCCCACGCAGTTGGCGGCGACCATGACCCGGCCAGCGGTCAGCCAGGCGTTGGCCACTTCCCAGCCCTTGCCGACTTCGCCCAGTACCTTGCTGGCCGGCACCCGACAGTCGTCGAAGAACAGCTCGTAGGTGTGGTAGCCCCGGTTGCTCACGCACTTGGGCCCGCGGCGGATGGTCATGCCCGGTGTGCCGCGGTCGACCAGCAGCGCCGTGACCGCATTGCGCTTGCGCCCGTTGTGCTCGTAGGTGTCGGTGACCGCGAAGACAATGGCAAAATCGGCGTGGCCGGCGTGGCTGATGAAGTGTTTGCTGCCGTTGATGACAAAGTCATCGCCCTGGCGCACGGCGCGGGTCTTGATGGCATTGGCATCGGAGCCGGCGCCCGGCTCGGTGAGGGCGAAGCAATCGGTTTTTTCACCCTGCACGCAAGGCAGCAGGTAGTCGTTGATCTGCTCGTCCTTGCAGGCCATGAGGATTTTCGACGGGCGTGCGACAAACACGTGCAGCGCCCAGGACACCTTGGACAGCTCACGTTCGATCAGCGCCTGGGACAAGTAGTCCAGGCCACCGCCGCCGACTTCCTCGGGCATGTTGAAGGCATAGAACCCGGCGGCGATGGCCTTGCCACGGATGTGTGCGGCCAGCTCTGGCGACACGGCATCGGCGCGGTCCACCGCTTCCTCATGGGGCGCCAACTCCTTGGCAACAAAGCTGCGTACCGCTTCCACCAACATTTCTTGTTCTTGGGTCAGTTGGAAATTCATCTGCAAAGGTCCTGATCAGGGTCGGTATCGGGTTACTGGCCGATAAAACGGGGGGCGCGGCGTTCTACCGAGGCTTGCAGCGCCTCGGCGCCATCCTGGCTGCGGCCACACAGCAGGCCCGCCTGGCGCTCGGCTTCCAGCTGCTCGGCCAGGGTGCGCCGGGCGCCATCGCGGATCAGCTGCTTGGTCTGCGCGTAGGCGAACGTTGGGCCATTGGCCAGGCGCCCGGCCAGCTCGGCAGCCACGGCGGGCAGTTGTTCGTCGGCGCAGACTTCACTCACCAGCCCGGCCGCCAGGGCGCGCTCGGCCCCCCACAGTTCATCGAGGAACAACAAGCGCTTGGCCTGCTCGCTGCCGATCAACCGTGGCAGGTGCCAGCTGGCGCCGGCATCGGGGCTGTAGCCCATGCTGGTGTAGCCGGCCTTGAAACGCGCAGAGGCGGCGGCGACACGCAGGTCGCAGCACAGGCTCAGGTCCATGCCACCGCCCACAGCGGTGCCGTTGATGGCGGCGAGGGTGGGCTTGTCGAGGCTGTGCAGGCGCAACATCAGGGCGTGGGCGGTTTCGGTCCAGCCGTAGCTTTCCAGGGTGCCCGCGGCTTGGGCAGCAGCCCACTCGGCCAGGTCGGCGCCGGCGCAGAAGCTGCGACCGCTGCCGGTGAGCACCACCACGCGTACCGCCGGGTCGCTGTTGTGGCTGTCGAGCAAGGCGTGCAGTTGCCTGAGGGTGGGGATGTCCAGCGCGTTGCGCTGCTCTGGGCGGTTGAGGGTGATCCAGGCAACGCCGGCTTCGACCTTGCTCAACAGTGACGACGACGGAATGGTCATGGGGGGCCTCGGTGTTGTTGTGATGGTTTTGGGAGGGCTTGATGAGGGAGATACTAAACGAGTGTTCAACAAGGCGGCAATTGGCGGAAAAATGGCCTGCAACATCACTCGAAAGCAACCTAACCTATTGTTTCAATAGTGATTTTTTTGAACTTGTGAGGGTTAAATCCGAGGTGGTTGTTACAACTTTGTACAACTGTGGGATTGCCGGGGGCGCTTTGCGCCCCTTTCGCGACACAAGGCCGCTCCCACAGGGTCTTTCACAGCGTTCAAGTCTGCGTAGTACCTGTGGGAGCGGCCTTGTGTCGCGAAAGGGGCGCAAAGCGGCCCCGGCAATCGTGAATCAAACGCCAGGCGCGCTGGGCTCGAAGGCGCCCTGCCGGCGGCGGTTGACGATGAAGTACGCCGCGTAGCACAGGGCAATGAAGCCAAAGCCCCAGTACAGCGACGGTCGCTGGGTTTCATCCAGCGCCAGGAACACGAACAGCGAGCTGCACAGGGTGATGCACAGCAGCGGCACCAGCGGGTACAGCGGCGCCTTGTACTTCAGGTCCTGCAGTTGCCCACCTTCACGCAGGTAGGCCTTGCGGAAGCGGTACTGCGCGAGGGCGATCACGATCCAGGTCACGGTGCCAGACATGCCGCTCACCGCCATCAGCACCATGAACAGGGTGTCGGCGGCAATGAAGCTGGTCATCAGCGACACCAGGGCAAAGCACAGGGTGATGCTCAGCGCCCGCAGCGGTACGCCGCGCTTGCTCAGCGGTGCCAGGCTTTTCGGCGCCATGCCGCTCTTGGACATCGCCCAGAGAATGCGCGTAGAGGCATACAGCCCAGAGTTGCCCACCGACAGGATGGCGGTAAGGATGACGAAGTTCATCACGTCGGCAGCAAAGGGGATGCCGACCATGTCGAATACCTGCACGAACGGGCTTTCCATCAGGCCGGCCTGCTCGAACGGCACAATGGCCGACAGCACGGCAATCGCCAGCACGTAGAAAATCAGCACGCGGAACACCACGTTGCGCACCGCCCGCGGGATGCTTTTTTCCGGGTGCTCGGTCTCGCCGGCCGCCACGCCCATGATTTCGCAGCCCTGGAAGGCATAGACCACGGTCATCATCACCGCGAACACCGCCGACAGGCCGTGGGGGAACAGCGACTCGCCCACCAGGTTGTCCAGCATTGGCGCCGGTGCCCCGCTGCTCAGCGGGATGGCGCCGAATATCACCAGCAGGCCGACGATGATGAAGCCAAGGATGGTCGCCACCTTGATGCCCGAGAACCAGTACTCTGCCTCGCCAAACGCGCGAGTGGCCAAGGCGTTGAGGCCGAACAGCACCACCACGAACAATGCCGACCAGTACCAGATCGGCACCTCGGGGAACCAACGGGTCATCAGCATGCCGGCGGCGGTGAACTCCAGGCCCACAGTGGTGGCCCAGCTCATCCAGTACACCCAGCCAATCATGAAGCCGGTGGCCGGGCCGATGAACTTCGTGGCGTGGGCCTGAAAAGAACCGGACACCGGCATCTGCACCGACAGTTCGCCCAGGCACACCATCACCAGATACATCAGCAAGCCCGCCACCAGATACGCCAGGATCGCGCCCACCGGCCCGCCCTGGTTGATGGTCACGCCCGAGCCCATGAACAGGCCGGTGCCGATTACCCCGCCCAGCGACAGCATGAAAATGTGCCGGCTTTTCAGGGCGCGGGTGAGCTGGATTTTTTCGTGGTTGTCAGTCATGGCGCACCTCGCCATTGCGGCAGGTACGGGGGGCGGTACAAAGGAGGGGCTGAGCGCTACGGCATGTCATTATTCTTGTCTCCAATAAGCCTCATGGACCGCGTGCAACACGGTTGCCATGGATTATTGGAAACGGATGTAAGGTGCCGTTGTACGAACGGATCGAAGATGTAAAAAGTCGTAAGTTTTTTGTACGTCAGCTCTGGATCAACCGTTCCAGCGTGTCGCGGGCCTGGCCGAGCTGGTTTGCCAATGGCTCGGCGAGGGCGTTCAGCGCCTGCCCGTCATGCTGGCGGGCTGCATCCTCCAGGCGTCGCAACAGCGCAGCCAGGCCAGAAAAACCCAGGGAGTCGCAACTGCCGGCGAGGCGATGGGCCAGGTGCAGCACTTCGGTAAAGTCCTGGGCCGTCAGCGCCTCGGCCAACGCCGTGGCGTGCTGCTCCAGGGACTGGCGCAACACGTTCAACAGGCCCTGCAGCTTCTGTGCGCCCAGCAGGGAGCGGTGAGTGGCCAGCAGCGACCAGTCCATGTTCGCGTCATTACCGGCCTCTTCGGTCGGCGTTGCGTCGGCCAGCGCCTGGCGCAGGTTGGCCAGGCGCAGTGGCTTGGCCAATACACCTTGCATGCCGGCCTCCAGGTAAACTGGCACTTGCCCCGGTTGAACGCCCGCGGTCAGTGCCACGATCCGGCTGTGTTGGTTAGGCCCAGGGGTGGCGCGAAGCTGCCGGCACAGCTCCACCCCGCTCATGCCGGGCAGGTGAACGTCGAGCAGGATCAGGTCGAAGCGCTGCTGTGTGCACACTTGCAGGGCCTGCCCGGCATCTTCGGCAAAGCTCACCCGGTGGCCATCACGCACCAGCAAGCCGCCGGCCACGTCCCGGTTCAGCGCGACGTCCTCGACCACCAGGATATCCAGGCTGGCGCTGGCCCCCTGGGCGGCGTCAAAGGGCGAAACCGGCTGCCCAAGGGCGATGTCGAGTTCGAACCAGAAGCAACTGCCCTGCCCTTGCACACTGTCCAGGCCAATACAGCCTCCCAGCTTTTCCACCAGGTGTTTGCAGATCGCCAGGCCCAGACCCGTGCCGCCGTAGCGCCGGGCCACGGCCTCGCTGGCCTGGACAAAGCGGTCGAAGATTTTCGCCTGTACGGCCGGCTCGATGCCGATGCCGTTGTCACTGACCGACAGCCGCAGGCGCTGCGCGCTCGCATCACTGGCCAGCACCTGCACCTTGAGCCGCACCTGGCCGTGCTCGGTGAATTTGATGGCATTGGCCAACAGGTTGCTGAGCACCTGACGCAGGTACTGTTCGGCGCCGTGCTGGTAGACGGCCAATTGCTCATCAACCTCCAGGTGCAGCGTGTCGCCGTTGTCCACGGCCATGGGTTCGAGCAGCGCCAGCACCTCCTGGCACAATTGGCGCAGCGAAAAGCCGACCAGTTCGGCGCGGCTCTCACCTTCTTCTAGCCGGGCGAAATACAGCACTTCGTTGAGAATCGCCAACAGCCCCTCGCCGGCCTTGTACAGGGCCTCCACGCGCTGGCGATCGGCTGCTTCCAGCCGGCCACCGCGTAGCAGCTCGGCCATGCCCAGAATGCCGTTGAGCGGGGTGCGCAGCTCGTGGCTCATGGTCGCCAGGAAGCGCGACTTGGCCAGGTTGGCGGCCTCAGCGTCATCCTTGGCCCGGGCCAGGCTGGCTGTACGTCGTTCGACCATGGCCTGCAGTTCGTCGCGCTTGTCTTGCAACGCCAGGCGGTCGCGCTCGCGGCGCTCGATGTCGCTGAGGATGGCGCGGCGCATGTCGTCCAGGGCATGGGCCACGGTGTCAATTTCATCCGGCCGCGCCGAGCGGCGGCGCCCCAGCCGCAGCGGCTCCTGCCACTGCCCGGCGCCAATACGCCGGGCGAACTCGGCCATCACTTGCAGGTGGCGGGTAACCAGGCGATAGAACAGGCCCGACAGCGCTACCGCCAGGCCACACAGGAACACGCCCATCCACAGCAGGCTGGCAAGGCCCGTGGCGTACAGCCGACGGTGCACCGCACCCAGGTCGATACTGACCTCCAGCTCGCCCAGGTGCCTGGCCGGCCCGGTGGGGGGCTGATAGTCCAGGGGGAAGCGCTCGATGCGCAGCGGCCCTCTGGGTTCAGCCTCCCCACGTAGCAGTTGAAAATCGTCGCTGACCAGGCGCACCCGGGCCACGTCGGAAAAATCCACCAGGCCGCGCAGTTGTGTGTCCAGCTGCGCCTCGTCCAGGTCCCACAGGCTGCGTTCCAGGCTGGCCAGGTAGCCGGCGCGGATCAACGCCATGCGGGCCTCGATGTCGCGCATTTCGCGGCGGTATTCGAAGTACAGCTGCACGCCACTGGCCAGCACGGTGAAGCACAGGCTGAACAGCAGGATGAACCGCAACAGACGGCGCAGCAGGCCATCGGTGTGCAGGCGTATCATCGGGCATCTGCCGGCAGGTTGATCATGTCGCGGTAGGTGACTTCGCTCTGCTCCAGCCAGCGCGCGATTTCGCCAGCCTGGTTCATGCGCCGCAGCTGCGCGTCGATTTCGTCCATGTGCTGGCTGAGGGGTGATTGCCTGGACACGGCAACGCGCAGGTAGTCCACGCTCAGTGCCCGGGGCAATACGCGGATGTCCTGCGCCCCGGGCAGGTGCTCGATAAACAGCTGGCCAGTGCGCCGCTCCTGGATGACGTAGTCGATGCGCCCGCGCATCAGCTTGCCAAAGTTCTGCTGGCTGGAAGACACCCGTTCGATGTTCTGGTGCCGGGCGACGAAGCGGTCGAATTCGGCGCCGTAGCTTTCGCCGTACAACAGGCCGCCACGGTAGCCGGCCAGGTCTTCCAGGCGCTGGAAACTGACCGGCCGCAGGCGGTTGTAGAACACCGCGACTTCTTCGCGTACCACCGGCTCCGTGGAAAAGCGCATGCGCTGGTCCCGCTGATCGCTGTTGTAGGCCAGTACCACGTCCACACGCCCGGCGGCGGCGTCCATCAGGCAACGCTTCCAGTTGCCCAGCACCACGGTCTGCACTGGGTAGCCCATGCGGGCGAACAGTTCGCGCACCACGGTTGGCGCCAGGCCACGCACCTGGTGGCCGTCGCTCCAGGACATCGGCGGGTACACCGGGTAATCGCAGTAGCGCACCGTCTGTGCTGCGCCGGCCGGCACGGCGAGCAACGCCAGCACCATCCCCCAGGCGCGGCGGGCGCGGTGGATCATGCGGCCACGCTGGCAGTGAACAGGTAGCCGGTACCGTGAATGGTGATGATCAGTTGCGGCTCGGCCGGGTCATCGTGCAGCTTGCGCCGCAGGCGGCCGACCAGCACATCGATGGAGCGGTCGTTGGGCACCCACTCGCGGTTGCGAATCTGGTCCATCAACTGGTCGCGGCTCAGGGTATGGCCGCTGTTACGCAGGAACACGCTGAGCAACTGGAACTCACCGTGGGTGAGCAGGGTTTGCCCCCCGCGTGGATCGATCAGGCGACGGCGGTCGGTGTCCAGCGCCCAGTCGGCAAACTGCTTCAGCGACTGCGCGCAGGCCGGTGCCGGTTGCGCTTCGCGGGCATGGCGCACGCGGCGGATCAGGTTTTTGGCGCGCGATACCAGCTCACGGGGGTTGAGCGGTTTGATCACGTAGTCATCAGCACCACATTCCAGCCCGACAATGCGGTCGATGTCGTCGTTACGGCCGGTAATGAGGATGATGCCCACCTCCGAGCGCACGCGCAGTTCGCGGGTCAGGGTGAGGCCGTCCTTGCCAGGCAGGCGGATATCCAGCAACACCAGGTCGACGTCCTGGCTGCCGAGCCAGGCTTCGGCCTTTTCCGCCGTATCGGCGCAGTGCACGTCATAGCCTTCCTGGGACAGATAGGCCTGCAGCAAGTCACGAATAAGCGGATCGTCATCGACGATCAATACCCGAGGCGTCATTGCGTGTTGTCTCTTTTTTATTGGTGTTGTTCTACACACTCGCGCCAGCAGCGTACTCGTTACTGAACAGACGATCAACAGCCCTCGGGCAGGCTGAAGCGCCGCCGGCCGCCGGCCTGCAGGCCATCGACCCAGGCTTCGCAGATAATCACGCCTTGCTCGGGGGTGAAGGTGCCGGGGTTAAGCCCTGACTCCAGCCACAGGCCATCGAGCAGGGCACTGAGGCTGATGGCCGCGAGATCGGCATCGAAGCCCTGCCAGCCCTCCTGCGTGGCCAGCTCGGCCAGCAACCGGCTCAGTTCCTTGCGGTACTCGCCATAGGAATGGTCATGCACCTGGTTGATCGCGTCGGCTGTCTTCACCGCGCCCCAGAAGGCCAGCCAGGCGTCGAGCAGTTGCGGGTCGAGCAACTCTGCACAGAACGAGGCGCGGAAAAACGCCGACAACCGCTCGCGGGCATTGGGCGCAGCCTGCGCCATGGCGTCACGCAGCAGCCCCATCACCCGGCCGGTGACGGCCAGGTAGGCTTCGGCCACCAGTTCATCCTTGCCGGCGTAGTGGTGGCTGATCAGCCCCACCGAGACACCGGCCTCGGCCGAGATCTTGCGGATCGAAGCCCCCTGGAAACCATGGCGCTTGAGGCACACCAAGGTCGCTTCGACCAGGTTGGCCTTGCGTAATTCCGGCAGCATGCGGTGGTAGCGGGCTTCCTGGCTCATCGGCAGTTCTCGGTTCCAGTGCGGGGCTGAACGACTGTACAACAAGCCGGACTGCGTGATAAACCCTTGGCACTCCCGCCCACAACAACAAAAACGGCTGCCATGAACGACCTGATCACACGCGAGCTGGACCAAGGCCTGCTGACCCTGGCCTTTAACCGCCCCGACAAGCTAAATGCCCTGAACACCGCCATGTACCAGCAACTGGGCGACTTGTTGCTGGCGGCGGGTGAAGACCCTGCTGTGGATGTCATCATCCTCACCGGAGGGCCGCACTGTTTCACGGCTGGCAACGACCTGCGCGACTTTCTCGACAACCCGCCCACTGACCTGGACAGCCCGGTGTTCCGCCTGATGCGGGTGGTCATGGGCCTGGACAAGCCGCTGATCGCGGCAGTCAGTGGCGCAGCAATCGGCATCGGCGCCACCTTGCTGTTGCATTGCGACCAGGTGCTGGTCAGCCGCTCGACCAAGTTGCGCATGCCTTTCGCACCGTTGGGGGTGTGCCCAGAGTTTGGCTCCAGCCTGCTACTGCCCCGCTTGCTTGGCCAGGCCCGCGCCGCCGGCCTGCTGCTGGGTAACGCGTTGCTGGATGGCGAACAGGCAGTGGCCTGGGGGCTGGCCAATGAGCTGCATGAAGATGGCGAACAGTGCCTGGCCGCAGCGCGCAAGCTGGCGCGGCAGCTGCAAAGTTACCCGCAGGCGGCATTGCGCATCAGCAAGCGGCTGATCAAGGACAGCCAGCGGGCGGAGCTGGAGGCCACGGTGGCGCGTGAAAGCCAGTTGTTCATCGAGTGCTTGCGCACCGACGAAGCACGCGCCGTGTTACGGCGGCTGATCAAAGACTGAAACGATGACGCGTCCCTTGTGGGAGCGGCCTTGCGTCGCGAAAGGGGTGCGCAGCGCCCCCGGGATTTGCGCCTCGCCGCAGAATTGCCGGGGCCGCTGTGCGGCCCTTTCGCGACACAAGGCCGCTCCCACAGGGTGGGTGCATGATCGCGGGAATGTGTTGCACTAGTAGCCTGTCATCTCCAGATACCCGCGCCCACCCGCACTCCCGCTCAACCGCACCGGTCCTTCCCAGTAAGGGAACCGCGTATCCATCCAGGCCCGTGGTTCCACCGCCTCGACCTGCACATCCACCCCCTGCGCCGGCACCTGCACCCGCCAGTGCGTCGGTACCTGCTTGCCATTCTTCTGCTCGGCCCAGGCCAAGGCCTGCAACTGAACCTGCGCGCCCAGCAGCGCGACCACTTCACCGTGCGGGCCAACCCACGTGCCGGCGCGGTAGGCATCGCCCTCAGCCTGACGCACCTGGAACACCATCAGCCTGGCACCATTGTCCAGGTGCAGGGAAAACCAGTCCCACCCCGTTTGCCCGGCCGCCAGCGGCTGGCTGCTCCACTCCCGGTCGAGCCAGGCCTGGCCGGTGACCGCGATGCACATGCCTTCACGTTCCACTTCCCCGCGCACCCGGTAAAACGGCTGGCTGTAATAGTACGAGGCCTGCCCCTTGCCGGATTTCTCGCTGTAACCCTGATCGCCATGCAGCACCAGGGGCCGATCACTGCGCAAACGCAAGTCGTAGCGAAAGCCTTCGCCACCGGCAACCATGTGCAGGCTTTCGATACCCCCCCTGCCCTGCAATGACCAATCATTGATCCACGCCCGGAACGGCTGGGCCTGCACACCAGCCTGGCCGATACCGCCACGCGCCAGGGTTTCGCCAGACTGGTGACCACCCGGCCCGGTCAGGGCCGCGTGCCCCATCCACAGGTTGGGGCTGTTCCAGTCGGTGGTTTCAGGGCCGGGGCGCAGGGCCGAGCGGAACAGGGTCCACTGGGCGCCCCAGTCACGCCCCTGGGCGTCCTTGAGGTTGGCGGTGACGTACCACCATTCGATGCGAAAGCCATCGTGTGCGCCATGGTCACGCGGGAATTCCAGGCGATGCGCGCGGGCCACCTGGCTGAAACCGTCCGCCTGCTGCCCCAGCCCGGCATAGCTTTGTGGCGCCGGCGGGTCACAAGCGCATAGCAGGCCGCATAGCAACAGCAAGGTGTTACGCTTCATCGGCAAACGGCCTCAACAATTCACGGGGCTGGCGGCGCGCCAGTTGCCACAGCGGCCAGGCGCTGGCCAACAGGCTGGTGAACAAACCCAGCGCGGCCAGTTGCAGCAACTGCATGGGGAAAACGTAAAGCGGCAGGCGCCAGCCGAACGCCTGCACGTTGACCACCGCCACCAGGCCCCAGGCCAGCAACACCCCCAACGGGATTGCCAGCAGTACCGTGAAACTGCTCAGCATCAGGGTCTGCCCCAAGCTCAGCCACACCAGTTGCCTGCGCTGCACACCCAGTGCCCACAGGGGGGCCAGCTGGCTCAGCCGCGTCTGGCCCAACGTCAGCAAGTTGATGAACAGCGCCACGCCGGCCACGCCAAGCGTGAGGCTGTTGAGCGCGGCGGTGGCGGCGAAGGTGCGGTTGAACACTTCGGTGGACCAGCGTTTCAGGCTTGCCTGCTCCACCACGCGGCTGTCGTCCAAGGCGAAGTGCTGCTGCAACGCTGCCTTGATGACGGGCAATTGTTCAGCGGGCAGATCAACGCTCAACCCGGTCAGCGTTGCCTGCGGCCATTGCCTGCGCAACCAGCTGGCATCGACCAGTACGTGCCCCTTGGGGTTACCGTAATCGGCATAGATCCCCACCACCGTCATGGCCTCTGAAGGCAGCGCCAGGCGATCGCCCAGTTGCAGCTTCAGGCGCCTGGCCAGCTGTTCGCTGAGCATCACCGCATGCCCGCCGGCCAACGTTTCCCAGGCGTGAGGCTGCTGCTGCAGCAACGGCCAACGCTTGAGGTAGACCGGGTGATCGACGATGCCCTGAAGCTGCACTGGCCAGCCCTGCAACTGCGTTTCTACACGCCAGCCGGGCAGCACCACACTGGCTGCCGATTGCTGCCCTAGCCATTGCGCAATTTCCAGACCTTGGGCGGTATCCCGAGGGCTGACGTACAGGTCGGCAGACAGGCGCAGGTCCAGCCAGCCGACAAAAGTCTTGCGAAAGCCTTCGGTCATGCTGCCCACGCCGACACTGGCAGCCAACGCGAGCAACAGTGCCATCAGCGCCAAACTCAGTGCCGGCAGTTGCTGGCGGCTATCGGCGACGAACCATTGCGCCAAAGGTCGCCGGCAATACGGCGTCAGCAAGGCCAGAGCCCGGTCGAGCAAGGCCGGCAACAACAGCGCCGCCGCCAGCAACAACCCAGCCAGCATGGCAAACGCGCTGGCCAGGCGGTTACCCAGCAGGCCGCAGCCCAAGGCCAGCAGCAACAGAACGCACGCTATGCAAGCCTGGCGCCTCAACCATGGCCCCTGCGCCAGCCGCCAGGCCTGAGGCTGCGCCAACGCCAGTAATGGCAACCGGGCAGCACGCAACACGCTGCCCAGCCCTGCCAGCAATGCCCCCAGCACGCTCACAAGCACCCCCACCAGCCACCACCACGCGGGCAGGCTCAGGGAACCGGCAACCTGGGCGCCGTACAGGCCGCGCAAACTGGCTGCCACATCGGGCAATAACCACGCCGCCAGCACATACCCGCTGGCCACGCCGGCCAGCCCGCCCAGGACGGCGAACAGTCCCAGCTCCAGCATCAAGGCGCACAGCAGGGTGTTCAAGCTGACGCCACAGGCGCGCAGATTGCGGATCAATCCACGCCGCTGTTCTAGCGCCAGACCGATTGCGGCATGGGCGATAAACAGGCCTACGACGAACGCCAGCAGGCCGAGAGCAGTCAGGTTGAGGTGAAAGCTCTCAGTCAGCCGCTGCAACCCGCCGTCGTCCTGTTGCGGTTGCAGTTCGAGGTAAACCGCAATATCAGCAGGCAGCGGCCCTGGCTTGCCGGCCACCAGCAATCGCGACAACTGCCCAGGCGCGTGCAGCAACCGCTGGGCATGGCCGATATCGACCACGATCACGCCGGGCGCCAATGCAGGCTGCAGGACCATGGGTGGCAACAGTTGCCCTTCGCTGTCGCGCACCGCTGCCCCACGCTCTGCGCCCAGTTGCCGCAAGGTGTCTGGCCCGGCCCACGCTTGCCCGGGCGTGCCGATGAACGCCTGCACATCGAATGCTTGCGGCTGGACACCGGCAATGCTGCTGGCTGGCGGCAGGCTCAAAGGGTCGATGCCCAGCAGGCGCACGCTGCGCGCGGGCTCCCCAGGCAAACGCAAGCGCCCTTCCAGCACGGGCATTACTGGCCAACCCTGCTTGCGCAATTGCACGTAAAGCCCTTGGTCGAAGCGCTCACCGTTGCGCGGCACTAGCTGCGCCTGCAGCGGCCCGGCCAGCACGGCACTGGCCCGGGCGTAATCGCTGCGTGCCTGGCTGTTCAGCGCCTGCACGCCCGTCCACAGCGCCGTGGCCAGCCACAGCCCGGTGAAGATGCTGAAAAACTGCACACGATGGCGCCGCCAATGGCTGAACAACGCCAACAGGGCCAGCGACAAAAGCCTCATCACCCCAACTCTGGCTGAACGCGGCCGGCCTGCAGCTGGCAACGCCGCTGCAAGCGTGCCGCCAGCCGGGGGCTGTGGGTCACCATCAACACACCGCTGCCGGCCTCGGCGACCAGTTCCAGCAACAGGCTCAGCACCTCATCGCTGCTGGCTTCGTCAAGGCTGCCGGTGGGTTCGTCAGCCAAAAGCCAGGCCGGGCGCCCAGCCAGCGCGCGGCCGATGGCGACCCGTTGCTGCTGGCCACCGGACAACTGCTCTGGGTAGCGCGCCAGCAAACCTGCCAAGCCCAACTGCTCTGCCAGGTAAGCCACCCATTGTGGGTCATGCCTGCCCGCCAGCCTGGCCTGAAAGGCCAGGTTCGCCGCCACGTCCAGGCTGCTGATCAGGTTGTATTGCTGGAACACCAGCCCAATCCCCTGCCGTCTCCACTGCGCCAGCGACGCCTCCGAACGGCCGTCGAGCGGGACGTCATCGATCAGGATACGGCCGCTGTCGGCACGGTCTAGGCCGGCAATCAGGTGCAGCAACGTGCTCTTGCCGCTGCCCGACTCGCCCATCAGCGCCAGGCTGCTGCCGCGTGCCAGGCGCAGGTCCACACCCTGCAGAACGGGGAGCGGGCCTTGGGGGGTGAGGAATGATTTGTGGAGCTGTTCGATGGCGAGCATCGACGGGCCTTGGTGATTTGGGGGTCCTTTCAGGAATAGCAGGTTCGGGGAGTTTCAGCCGAACACGTGTCTGAATTTTTCAGGGCGAATAACCAGTTGTCTTGGTAATTGGCGCATAAATCAACAGCTCAAAATAGCTAGCGACGCCACGCTTATCGGTGCAACCAACAGTCAAAATGAACAATCACCAACAAGCAAAAAGGAGACTTCCTAAAGATTATTCCTGGCTTTATAAAAATTAACTTCTTGAAATTAAATCAATGGCCTGGAGCAAAAACTGTCGTCATTGTTTTGACGGGCGCCCAACCGTACAACTATTTCCAACTGCTTGAGTTGTTGTACCCCTTGCAGGGTGATGACCTTGAGCAGCGTCCGCCCTCTCGTGAGACACGTCGCCACAGCCTGTTTTTCCCTGTCGCCGACGTGCTGCGTGCCGATAGAGCGGGAAGTGATCGCTACCGTAACCTTCCAACATAAGGCTGCCACCAAACCCATCAGCACATCCACTTCAACACCCCATGTTGTATTGAATGAGCTTCACTTTTTTCACACCTATTATGTTTGCGAGCACTCTATTCATAAGCCGCTTGATGGCCCTGCCAAGGGCGTGCATTGCAACTAAGCGCGACGAGAGTTATCACGTAGGAATCATCTGGTCTTAAGCAGATCCTTTAGCTTACAAGATATCGAATAATGCTTAGATCACTTGTGTCATCTACAGAACTCGCAACCAAATGACACGGGGGTCGCCCGTGTTAGCGGGCAAGCCTGCTCCTACAGAGGGTGCGTCAGCCCTTGGCTCATGGCCAAGGCACACGCCCACCTGCCTTCAAGACCTGCCGCTGAAACCGCCCCATCTGCTACCGAGAGCGCCCTAAGGGACTGGCATTAATGGATCCACTGATCGTTCGATAACCGCACATGACCAGCGAAATATACGCATAGGGTGTTGACCTGCTTCTCATACCAGAGCTCTAATGGATCCATTAAATAAAAACAAAACCCTGGAGAGCCTTCCATGTACCCCAAAAACACCTGGTACGTCGCCTGCACCCCCGACGAGATAGCCACCAAGCCCCTGGGTCGACAGATCTGCGGTGAAAAGATCGTGTTCTACCGCGCCAAGGAGAACCAAGTGGCCGCTGTCGAGGACTTCTGCCCCCACCGCGGCGCACCGTTGTCGCTGGGCTATGTCGAGGACGGCAACCTGGTGTGCGGCTACCACGGCCTGGTCATGGGCTGCGACGGCAAGACTGTGTCGATGCCGGGCCAGCGGGTGCGTGGCTTCCCTTGCAACAAGACCTTTGCGGCCGTCGAGCGCTACGGCTTTATCTGGGTCTGGCCCGGCGACCAGGCGCAGGCCGACCCGGCGCTGATCCCGCATCTGGAATGGGCGGTGAATGATGAGTGGGCTTACGGCGGCGGGCTGTTCCACATCGGTTGCGACTACCGGCTGATGATCGACAATCTGATGGACCTCACCCACGAAACCTATGTGCATGCCTCCAGCATCGGCCAGAAGGAAATCGACGAGGCCCCGCCAGTCACCACCGTCACAGGAGACGAGGTGGTCACCGCCCGGCATATGGAAAACATCATGGCCCCGCCCTTCTGGCGCATGGCCCTGCGTGGCAACGGCCTGGCCGACGATGTGCCGGTGGATCGCTGGCAGATCTGCCGCTTCACCCCGCCCAGCCATGTGCTGATCGAAGTGGGCGTAGCCCATGCCGGCAAGGGTGGCTACCACGCCGAAGCGCAGCACAAGGCGTCGAGCATCGTGGTCGATTTCATCACCCCGGAAACCGATACCTCAATCTGGTACTTCTGGGGCATGGCGCGCAACTTCGCCGCGCACGACCAGGCCCTGACCGACAACATTCGTGAGGGCCAGGGCAAGATTTTCAGCGAAGACCTGGAGATGCTCGAGCGCCAGCAACAGAACCTGCTGGCCCACCCCGAGCGCAACCTGCTGAAGCTGAACATCGATGCTGGCGGCGTGCAGTCGCGCAAGGTGCTGGAGCGGATTATCGCCAAAGAACGTGCGCCGCAGCCGCAACTGATCGCCACCAGCGCCACCCCTGCCTGAGGAAGCCGACATGATCGATGCCGTAGTGGTATCCCGTAACGATGAAGCGCAGGGTATCTGCAGTTTCGAGTTGGCGGCGGCGGATGGCAGCCTGCTGCCGGCGTTCAGCGCCGGCGCGCATATCGACGTGCATTTGCCTGATGGGCTCGTGCGCCAGTATTCGCTGTGCAACCACCCCGAAGAACGCCACCGTTATCTGATTGGCGTCCTCAACGACCCGGCTTCGCGGGGCGGCTCACGCAGCTTGCATGAGCAGGTGCAGGCCGGCGCCCGGCTGCGCATCAGCGCGCCGCGCAACCTGTTCCCGCTGGCCGAGGGTGCGCGGCGCAGCCTTTTGTTTGCCGGTGGCATCGGCATTACCCCGATCCTGTGCATGGCCGAGCAGTTGTCCCACAGCGGCCAACCGTTCGAGCTGCACTACTGCGCCCGCTCCAGCGAGCGTGCGGCCTTTGTCGAGCGCATTCGCAACGCGCCATTCGCTGATCGCCTGGTCGTGCACTTTGACGAGCAACCGGAAACCGCACTGGATATCGCTCAGGTGCTGGGCAACCCGCAAGACGATGTGCACCTGTATGTATGCGGGCCCGGCGGGTTCATGCAGCATGTGCTGGCCAGCGCCAAGGGGCTGGGCTGGCAGGAGGCCAACCTGCACCGCGAGTACTTTGCCGCAGCGCCCGTGGATGCCAGCAACGACGGTAGTTTTTCGGTGCAGGTGAGCAGCACGGGGCAAGTGTTCGAGGTGCCAGCCGACCAGACCGTGGTGCAGGTGCTGGAAGAGCACGGTATCGAGATCGCCATGTCATGCGAGCAGGGTATTTGCGGCACCTGCCTGACGCGGGTGCTGCAAGGCACGCCGGACCATCGCGACATGTTCCTCACCGAAGAGGAGCAGGCGCTGAACGATCAGTTCACGCCCTGCTGCTCGCGCTCGAAGTCGCCGCTGCTGGTGCTGGATATCTGAACCAGTTTTACGACAAGGGCAGGATGACTTTCATGCTCGCGTCCGCCGTTGCCCCGCCAAAGGTCTCGGCGTAGCGCAAAGTGGCATTGGCGTGCTCGCGCATGATCGCTTCGGCGCGGGCACCCTGACGGTTGGTCAGGGCGTCGAACACCGCGTGGTGCTGCATATGGGCGAAGTTGAAGCGCCGGTACTCGCGGGCCAGGTCATGGCGGTCCACGGCCAGTGCGGTGACGGAGGCGAACGGCAGGTGGTCGTTGCGTGCCAGGGCATCGGCGATGGCCGGGTTGTGGCTGGCTTCGATGATCACCTGGTGAAAGCGCATGTTCAGGTCGTGATAGGCCTGCAGGTCCTCTTCGGTGACGAAGCCCTTGTCGAACAACTGATCGCCCTCGACCAGGCACTGTTGCAGCGCCGCGCGCGCTTGCGCCGACAAGCCACGCTCTGCAGCCTGGCGAGCGGCCAACCCCTCCAGCACGCCGCGGACCTCCACCGCACCTGCGATGTCATCGGCGCTGACCGAGCGCACCTGAAAACCCCGGCCGCCAAAACGCACCAGCAGGCCTTCCTGCTCGAGGGTACGAAACGCCATGCGCACCGGCATGCGGGAGACGCCGAACAGTTCGGCAGTGGGGACTTCCATCAAGCGCTCGCCGGCCGCCAGCTCGCCCGAGGCGATCATCTTGCGCAGCGCAACCAGCACCATTTGACCGGGTTTGCTCATCCAGGCTACTTCCAGGGACATGAGCGGGCATCTTAGCGCAAGCCGAGGGGATGCTGCAGGCCTGTTCGGAGCGCACCACACAAGGCTCGAGACAGGTGTGTGCGTGTGGGTTCACCCGCGAAGCAGGCAACGCGGTACCTGGCACCGGCTTTGCCGGTGTTCGCGGGACAAGCCCGCTCCCACAGATACCGCGCTAGATTCCGGATATTGAGCAACACAATGGCCCCCGCGGTTTTCGCGCCAGCTTTCAGGTGTGGTGCAAGACAGTTGCCCCTACAGGTACTGCATTAGCCTGAACCCTGCGCGATACAAGGAGCGTGCTCACTGGGCATATTGCCGCTTACAGCGTCAGCGGGTAGCTGACGATCAGTCGCGTCTGGTCGAAATCGCTGTTGAAGCTGCGCCGGTTGGTGGCGTTGTTCAGGCGGATGTTGAGGTTCTTCAGCGCTCCGCTCTGGAACGTGTAGTTCACCTCGGTATCACGCTCCCACTCCTTGCCATTGCTGCCCGCCGCCGTGGTGGCATTTTCGCCATGCCCGTAACGCACCATGGCCAACAGTCCCGGCACACCCAGCGCGGCAAAGTTGTAGTCGTAGCGCACTTGCCACGAGCGCTCGTCGGCGTTACTGAAGTTGCCGTTGAACATGTCGTTACCCAAGGTGCGGCCGCTGCTGCCGTACACCGACATCCACTGGCTGTCGCCACTGACTTTCTGCAACCCCAGGTACAGCGTGTGGCCACTGTGCGAAGCTGACAGCAGAGCGTAACCAGTGCGGCTCTTGATATCGCCAATGCGCGCCTGGCCGTCATCCCGGTCGATGAAGTAACCCAGGTTGGCCCCCAGCGTCCACTCGCCCACTCGCTGGCTATGCAGCAGGTTGAAGTAGCTTTGCTGGTAGATATCCTCCAGCTGCGAATGCCAGGCGCCAATCAGCGTACGCTGCTGGTTGAAACGGTATTCTGTGCCGGCGTAGTTGAAGCCGTCCGAGGTAACCCCGGGGGCGGCCCAGGCAGAAAGGTCCTGCATATCGGACGAGTTGCGCAGGCTGACCTCGCGGTACTGGCCGGCTTGCAGGCTCAGGCCTTCGATTTCCCGCGAGTCGAGCATGGCGCCACGGAAGGTCTGCGGCAGCAGGCGGCCATCGTCGTAGCGCAGCAGCGGAATATCCGGCAGCAACTCACCCACCTTCAGCTCGGTCGATGAAATACGCAGCTTGGCCGCCAGCCCGGCGCGGCCATACTCGTCGGCCGCACGCACGTCATCGTGCACTGGCAGCAGTTCGGAGCCGCTGGTACCGCGGCCACTGTCCAGCTTCATGCCGAACATTGCGATGCCGTCCAGGCCAACACCGATCAGCCCCGGGGTGTAGCCAGAGCTGAACTTGAAGATGAAGCCCTGGGCCCATTCTTCGACGTTGCTCTTGGCCGCTCCTGGGTCGCGGAAATCGCGGTTGAAGTAGTAGTTGCGCAGTGTCAGCCCGGCCTTGGCATCTTCAAAAAAGCCCCCCTCCTCGGCCCAAGCCGGCATACCAAGGCCAAGCGCCAGCGAAACCACCGAGGCCGAACGGGCCAGGGTGCAGGTTGTGTGCATCATTATTATTGTTCTCCGCTTTCAATAGGCGCAGCCGAACGCCCCAGGCCAACTTGGCCCAGGGCAGCACGCTGCATTCAGGTACCCGGCCAGGCCGGGTTGCGCTCAGTGGCTCAGTGCATCTGCCGGCTGCGCAGGCGCCGGCTTGGTCATTGGGCGCAGCAACAGCAGGCAACCCGCGGCAAGCACGAATACGCTGGCAAACACCCCGTACAGGTGCAGTGGCTGCCAGCCGCCATCGAGCAACACGCCGGCCACGGTCGGCGACAAGATGGCGCCCATGCGGCCGATGCCAATACCCCAACCCACGCCGGTAGCGCGCACCGAGGCGTCATAGACCACCGGCGACAGGGCATACAGGCCGGCTACGCAGCCGTTGGAGAACAGCCCGATCAGCAGCCCCAAGGCCAAGGCTGCACTGACCGACGCGCCATTGACCACGAACAGCACCAGCAGCGCCGCCGTGATCAGCATGAACAGCACCAGCACGCGGGTGAGTGGCCAGCGCGACGCCAGGCCACCGATCAGCGCCGCGCCGAGGATGCCGCCGACACTCAACAGCACCCCGCCGGTGATGCCCTGCTGTGCCGACAGGCCGGCGGCGACCAGCAGTTTCGGCGTCCAGCTCATGACGAAGTAGAACCCGAACATGACCAGGAAGAACAGTAACCAGATCACCAGCGTGGTGCGGCGCATGGACGGCGCCAGTAGTTGCCGGAAGCCGCGGGCGGCGCCCGGCTCCCTTGCTACGGGTGTTGGCAGGTGTGCCAGCGCCGGCTGGCCAAGGCGCATGGCCAGGCGGTTGACCCGTGCCAGCGCATTGGCCGGTCGACGCGCCAGCAGAAAATCCAGCGACTCCGGCAGCCACAACAGCACCAGCGGGATTACCAGCACGGTGACAATGCCGCCAAACAAAAACACCGAGCGCCAACCCCAATGCCCCAGCAGCCATACCGCCAGCAAACCGCCCAGCGTCGCGCCCAGGGCGTAGCCGGTTGACTGCAGGCTCACCGCCAGGCCGCGCCAGCGTTTGCTGGCGTACTCACTGGCAATCACATTGCTGCTGGCCAGGATGCCGCCAATGCCCAGCCCGGTCAGGCCACGCAGCAGCGCCAGTTGCAACGGGCTCTGGCTCATTGCCGAGAGCAACATGCCAATACCGGAAAGCGCCAGGCACAGCAGGATCAGCGGGCGGCGGCCAAAGCGGTCGGCCCAAGGCGCGATGAACAACGAACCGGCCGCCATGCCGAACAGGCCGGCACTGAGCAGCAGCCCCACCTGCGCCCCGTTAAGGCCCCATTCGGCGGACACCGAGGCAGCGGTGAAGGCCATCACCAGGACGTCGAAGCCATCGACCATGTTGAGGACGATACAAATACCGATGGCCAGGTACTGAAAGCGGCCCATCGGGTCGTTGTCCAGCCGTTGCTTGAGATCGGCATTCATAGGGTCACCTGCCGGCCTGGGTTGGCCACAAGTGAGAGGACAGATGTGCAGACGCAGGCGAAGCGGTAGGAACCATGACGGTTCCGTGGCCGTGAGAAGCCATTCATGACTTGGACCCTTTTTGTAATTGTTATCGCATACGGCAGGAGGGCTCCTGCCGCTGTCAGGCGCTCAATCAACCAGATAATGGATCCACAAACAATGAGCAAGGCTTAGTCCCCCCAGTTAAACCGTTCATGAAAAAGATAAAATCATCAAACAAAATTGTATTTATCTATATTAATCAGGTATTTACAGATTTAATGCTGGATAAAAATTTTGTTCGTTTATCGAACGCTACAATTTTGTGGATCCATAAAAGAAGCCCAAATCCATGCCTGAGCGCTCAAGAGGCAGCAGCGATGAACAAATCTTCATGTTCCCCGCCAGCGCCCTGATTCCGGGGTGGGCAGACATTAACCGCCCACCGTCAGTCGCCACTCGCCTTGAGGGCGCGGTGGGTGTTGCGTAGCATCCCCGGCCCGATCGCGCGCCCGTACAGCCACCGCGATACCTGCAGACAAGAGCTACTGATGCCACAACCCATCCCCCTCAAGGACCACGAAAAGGAAAAGCACCTGGTCAATCGCCGGCTCCTGGCCTGCGCCATCCTGGTCTTCAGCCTGGTCGCCGTGCTGGTGGGGCGGCTGTATGTCTTGCAGGTGCTGCAGCACGACCAGCAGACCGCCGTGTCGGAAAACAACCGTGTGCACGTGCTGCCCATCGCCCCCGAACGCGGGCTGATCTACGACCGCAACGGCGTGGTGCTGGCCGACAACAAACCCAGCTTCGACCTGACCATGACCCGCGAGCGGGCCGGCGGCGACTCGGCCAAGGTGCTCGACACCCTCACCCAGGTGCTAGGCCTGACCGAAGACGACCGCAAGCAGTTCGACAAAGACCTGCGCCGTGGCCGCAAGCCGTTCGAACCGGTAACCCTGATGGTGGGCCTGAGCGAAGAGCAGATCGCCCTGGTGGCGGTGAACCAGTTCCGCCTGCCGGGCCTGGAAGTAGAGCCACAGTTCATCCGCGAATACCCCTTGGCCGAACATTTCGCCCACTCGGTGGGTTATGTGGGGCGCATCAACGAGAAAGAGGCCAAGGTTCTCGACAGCACCGAGTACCGTGGCACCCAGTCAATCGGCAAGACCGGTATCGAACACTTCTACGAAAGCCAGCTGCACGGGCATGTGGGCTACGAGGAGGTCGAGACCAACGCCCAGGGCCGGGTGATGCGCGTGCTCAACCACAAGGCCCCGACCCCGGGACAAGACATCGTCCTGACCCTGGACGCCCACTTGCAGGTGGCCGCAGAAAAGGCCTTGGGCGACCGCCGTGGCTCGGTGGTGGTACTGGACCCGGCCAATGGCGACGTGCTGGCAATGGTCAGCAACCCCAGCTTCGACCCCAACCTGTTCGTCAAGGGCATCAGCTTCAAGCAGTACGCCGAACTGCGCGATTCCATCGACCGACCGCTGTTCAACCGTGTGCTGCGCGGCCTGTATGCCCCAGGCTCGACGGTGAAACCGGAAGTGGCCATCGCCGGCCTCGACAGCGGCGTGATCACCCCAGGCAGCCGGGTGTTCGACCCGGGCTATTACGAGCTGCCCAACTATGACCACAAGTACCGCAACTGGAACCGCAGCGGCGACGGCTGGGTGGACATGTACACCGCCATCATGCGGTCCAACGACACCTATTTCTACGACCTGGCGCACAAGCTGGGCATCGACCGCCTGCATGACTACATGGCCGAATTCGGCCTGGGCCAGAAGGTGTCGCTGGACATGTTCGAAGAGGCCTCCGGGCTGATGCCGTCGGCCCAGTGGAAGCGTGCCACCCGGCGCCAGGCCTGGTTCCCGGGCGAAACGCTGATTCTTGGCATTGGTCAAGGTTACATGCAGGTCA
The DNA here is from genome assembly GCF_017875165.1 of Pseudomonas sp. PvP089. Classification (NCBI taxonomy): domain Bacteria; kingdom Pseudomonadati; phylum Pseudomonadota; class Gammaproteobacteria; order Pseudomonadales; family Pseudomonadaceae; genus Pseudomonas; species Pseudomonas sp. PvP089. The sequence continues at coordinate 2,795,243 of NZ_JAGGME010000001.1, read as the reverse complement.
CCCCGCTGCAGCTGGCCCAGGCCACCAGCCTGCTGGCGAGCAAGGGCGTGTGGCATCGCCCGCACCTGGCCATGACCGTGGGTGGCGATGCGCCGGTGGACCCCAACCCGATGCCCAACATCGTGCTGCACGACAAGCATGCCTGGGATCAGGTCAGCCAGGGCATGCAGATGGTCATGCACGACCCGCGCGGTATTGCCCGCGCCGCTGCGGCGGGCGCGCAATACCGGATCGCCGGCAAGAGTGGTACCGCGCAGGTGGTGGCGATCAAGCAGGGTGAGCGTTACAACCGCAACAAGACCCTGGAGCGCCACCGCGACAACGCCCTGTTTGTCGGCTTTGCACCGGCCGACCACCCGAGTGTGGTGGTGGCGGTGATGATCGAGAACGGTGAGGCTGGGGGCCGGGTGGCGGGGCCGGTGGTGCGCGAGGTGATGGATGCTTACCTGCTGGATGAGCAAGGGCACCTGAAGCCTGAGTATGCGGGCGGTGCAAGTGGCCGTAACGTGCCACACATCTGAGAATTCGGGGCTGCTTCGCGCCCAATGGCTGCGGTGCGGTGCTGGGCTCGGGGAACCTGCCTGGGAGGAAATCGGCCATGGGCCTACTAGCCTCTTCGCGGGCACGCCCGCGCCCACAAGTACTGCACAGATCCTGAGGCCTGTGAGATTCCTGTGGGAGCGGGCGTGCCCGCGAAGAGGCCAGCAAGACAAACACTCAACCCCAGGGCAAATCCTCTTGTCATTGTGATTGGATCATTCGCCCAGGTAGGCCTTCTTCACCTGGTCGTCATGCAACAAGGTCTTGGCACAGCCTTCCAGGCTGATACGGCCGCCATCGATCACGTAGGCGCGCTGACAGGTCTGCAGCGCCAGGCGGGCGTTCTGCTCCACCAGCAGTAGCGTTACCCCGCCCTTGACCACTTCGACGATAGTTTCGAAAATCTTCTGCACGATGATCGGCGCCAACCCCATGGAGGGCTCGTCCAGCAACAATAGCTTGGGCCGCCCCATCAGTGCCCGTGAAATGGCCAGCATCTGCTGCTCGCCACCCGACATGGTGCCGGCCAGCTGAAAGGCACGTTCTTTCAAACGCGGAAAGATACCGTACATGCGTTCGATGTCAGCACCGATGGCGTCCTTGCCGTCGCGCCGACTGAAGGCCCCCATCTCGAGGTTTTCGTGCACCGTCAGCTTGGGGAAAATGCCCCGCCCTTCCGGCACCAGCGCCAGCCCCTCGCGGATCAGGTCATGGCCCTTGATCGCCGCGTGCGCCTTGCCATCGAAGGTGATGCTGCCGGCGCTGGGCTTCAGCAAGCCGGCCAAGGTTTTCAGGGTGGTGGTCTTGCCGGCGCCATTGGCGCCGATCAGCGCCACCATCTCACCCTCGCCCACCGTCAGGTCGATGCCCTTGATGGCCTGGATAGCCCCGTAGCTGACCTTCAGGTCACTCACTTGCAGGATGTTTTTCATGCCACTGCCTCTGCACCCAGGTAGGCCTCGATCACGCGTGGATCCTTGCGCACGTCGGCCGGCAGGCCGTCGGCGATCTTGCGGCCGAATTCCAGTACGGTGATGTGGTCGCAAAGGCCCATCACCAGCTTCACGTCGTGCTCGATCAACAACACTGTCTTGCCATCCGCCTTCATCTTGCACATCAGCTGGCGCAAGCCTTCGGTTTCCGAAGCGTTCATCCCCGCCGCCGGTTCGTCGAGCGCAATCAGCTTTGGCTCGGTGGCCAGCGCCCGAGCGATTTCCAGGCGGCGCTGGTCGCCGTAGGACAGGCTCTTTGCCAGTTCACCGGCCAAGTGGCCGATGCCGACGTAGTTCAGCCAGTAACGCGCGGCCTGGCGGATTTCCCGCTCTTCACGCACACAGGCCGGGGTACGCAGAATTGCGCCGAACACACCACTGCGGGTGCGTACGTGGCGGCCGATCATCACGTTTTCCAGGGCGGTCATGTTGTGGAACAGGCGGATGTTCTGGAAGGTGCGGGAGATGCCTGCCTCCACCACCTTGTGCGGTTTGCTGATGCGCAGTGGCTTGCCGTCGAACATCACCCTGCCCTGCTCGGCCCGATACAGCCCAGTGAGCACGTTGAACAGCGTGGTCTTGCCGGCGCCATTGGGGCCCAGCAGGCCGCGGATCTCGCCGCGACGGATGCTCAGGTCAATGCCATGCAGGGCCTGCAGGCCACCGAAGAACTTGCTCACCTGATGCAGCTCGAGAAGGAAATCGCTCATGCCTTGTCCGCCTGTTTGATCGGGAGTTCGAAGGAGGCTTCGCTGGCCGGTCCATTGATTGCAGTGCTGAGCACCGCAGGCGCCGGCTCGGCTTCAGGGTCGTCATCGTGCAGTTCGGCACGGCGGCGACTGGACGGCCAGAGTCCTTCGGGGCGAAAACGCATCACCAGGATCAGCGCCAGGCCGAATACCAGCATGCGCAGGGTTGAGGCATCCAGCACGTTGCGCAGGATATCGCGACTGATGAAGGTGACGTTGTCCATCACCCACGGCTGGACCCAGTTGACCAGGTCGCGGAACAGTTCGGGCATCACCGACAGGATCAGCGCCCCCAGCACCACGCCCCGGATCGAGCCCATGCCGCCGAGCACCACCATGGCCAGGACCATGATCGACTCCATCAGGGTGAACGATTCGGGGCTGACGAAACCCTGGTAGCTGGAGAACAGCACACCGGACACCCCGCCAAAGGTCGCCCCCATGGCAAAGGCCAGCAGCTTGAGGTTGCGCTTGTTCAGGCCCATGGCCTCGGCCGCCACTTCGTCTTCGCGCAGGGCCATCCAGGCGCGGCCGATACGCGACACTTCCAGGCGCTTGGACAGCACGATGCAGAGGATGACGACGAACAGGAAGAACAGGTAGTAGCTGATCACCGGCGACACGGGCAGGCCGAACAGGCTCCAGCTTTGCTGCAGCGACAGCACCGGCGTTGCCCCGGCACCTGGCGCGTGCGCCCATGCCCCGAAGTCGACGTGCAGCGGGGCAATGTTGCTGATGCCCTGGGGACCGTTGGTGAGGTTCACCGGCTGGTCCAGGTTGTTCATGAAGATGCGAATGATCTCGCCGAAGCCCAGGGTGACGATGGCCAGGTAATCGCCGCGCAACTTGAGTACCGGCGCACCGATCAGCACCCCGCAAATGGCCGCAGCCACGGCAGCCAACGGGATGATCACCCACACCGGCCAGTCCAGCACAGCCTCAAGCAGGCCGGCCATTTGCAGGTGGGGCGAAGCCAGCAGTGCATACAGGTAGGCACCAATGGCGTAGAAGCCGATGTAGCCCATGTCGAGCAGGCCGGCATAACCGATGACAATGTTCAGTCCCAACGCCAGCAGCACGTAGAGCATGGCAAAGCCAAGAATGCGCACCCAGGTAGCGCCCAGCATGGGAATGGCCTCGACCAGGAACGGCAAGGCGATGAAGCCGAGAATCAACAACAGGTACTGGGTCTTGAGGTTTTTCATGACAGCCTCCTCACGCCCGGTCAGCCTGGCGTTCGCCAAGCAGCCCATTGGGCCGGAACAGCAACACCAGGATCAGCACCGCAAAGGCGAAGATGTCCTGGTAGTTGGCCCCCAGGAAGCCTCCCGTCAACTGTCCGGTGTAGCCTGCCGCCAGCGATTCGATCAGCCCCAGCAACAGGCCACCGGCCATGGCCCCGAACAGGTTGCCGATACCACCAAGCACCGCTGCGGAGAATGCTTTCAGGCCCAGCAGCAGGCCCATGTAGGCATCGGCCTGGCCGTAGTTGATGGCGCGCATTACCCCGGCGATGGCACCCAGGCTGGCGCCAATCAGGAAGGTGGCGCTGATCACCCGATTGATGTTGATGCCCATCAGCCCGGCCACTTCCTGATTCTGCGCGGTGGCGCGCATGGCTTTGCCCAGGCGAGTCTTGTCCACCAATAGCCACAAGCCAAGCATGATCACCACGGCAACCAGCATGATCGAGAGCTGCACGTTGGTGACAGTGGCGCCGAACACGTCCACGGGCCGCGTCTCTACCACTTCAGGGAAGGTCTTGTAGCCGCGCCCCCAGATCATCATCGCCAGGTTCTGCAAGGCGATGGAGATGCCGATGGCAAGGATCAGCGGGGTCAGCCGCGGGGCTTTGCGCAAGGGCCGATAGGCGTACTTTTCCATGCCCTGGGCCAGCAGCATGCACACCACCGCAGCAGCCATGATTGCCAGCAGCAACGTGATGACGCCAGGGGCAAAGCCGGCGCCAGCGAGCATTGTCAGTACCGAAATGGTGACCATGGCGCCGATCATCACCACCTCGCCGTGGGCGAAGTTGATCAGGCCGATGATGCCGTAGACCATGGTGTAGCCCAAGGCTACCAGGGCATAGATGCTGCCCAGCACCAGGCCGTTAAGGACCTGTTGCAACAAGATATCGAAATTACCGTCCACGCGCTGAATCCTCGAAACTGCGTTGTCGTCGGCGCGCGGCGGCTCAGCGCCACACGCCGACTGGCCTGGCAGGTGGGAAAAGTCTTCTTGTTATGTCGCAGGCGTGCGCCCGCTTGTTATGGGGTGAAACTCAGTCGCGCTCGACCGACAAGGTTTTCCAGCCACCTTCGGCGAACTGGAACACGGTGGCAGCCGGGTTCTTCAGGTTGCCCTTGTCATCGAAGGCGATGGTGCCGGTGACGCCGTCATAGCTCTGGCTCTTGAGCACTGGCAGATACACTTTGGGGTCGTCGGAGCCGGCCTTGACCATGGCGTTGATCGCGGCCCAGGTGGCGTCATACGCAGCGGGCGACGACTGCACCACACCCACGCCGAACTTGTCCTTGAGCTTCTGTTCGAAGGCTGCCCCTTTGGGCATGTCCAGCAGCGGCGTGCCATAGTTCCAGGCATAGGTACCTTCGGCGGCGCTGCCAGCCATCTGCTTGAACGAGTCATTGGGCAGGTTGCCGATGTTCATGAAGCGCGCCTTGAGGCCCAGGTTTTTCATCTGCTTGGCCATGGGTGCGGCCTGGTAGTCGAGTGCCGCGAAGAACACCGCGTCGGCCTTTTGCGCCTTGGCAGTGGTGAGGATGGCGTTGAAATCGGTGGACTTGTCGTTGGTGTACTCACGCACCACCACATTGCCGCCAGCCGCCTTGACCGCCCTGGTCACCTCGTCGGCCAGGCCTTGGCCATAGGCGGTGCGGTCATCGAAGATGGCGATGCGCTGGGCCTTGAGCTGGCTGACCAGGTAGTTGCCGGCGTAGCGGCCCAGGGTGGCGTCGTCGTTGACCGTGCGAAACACCGAAGGGATGCCCTGCTGGGTCAAGGTGGGGTTGGTGGCCGAGGGCGAGATCTGCGGGATGCCGGCGGCGGCGTAGATCTTCGAAGCCGGGATGCTGGTGCCGGAGTTGTAGTGGCCGATCACCACCGCCACTTTCGAGTCCACCAGGCGTTGCGCCACCGCCGTGCCCGTGCGTGGGTCGGCGACATCGTCCTCGGAGACCAGTTTGAACTGGGCCACCTTGTCACCGATTTTCAGTTGCTGCTGGTTGGCCTCTTCTACGGCAATCTGAATGCCATGCTCGACGTCCTGTCCCTGGTGCGCCGAAGGGCCGGTCAGGGGGCCGGCGAAGCCGATCCTGACAACTTCACTGTCTGCTGCGTTTGCCGTCCCCATGGCCATCAGCAATGTTACCGCGGTCGCGAGGGCTGTACGCCCTCCCTTGTTGTTATTCATGCTCAGCTCCCAGTAGTGATTGGACGAACCTCGACATCGCTTACCGCATGCGAAATGGCCGGAACGCCATCGCACTTGTAAGATAACAGTCAGCAGGCAACTGTCAATGGGTGTATGCTACGCGAGCAGGTAAAATAATTTTCCCGGCGACGAGATCTGCGTGGTCAAGAAGTGGGGCATCAGACGAGCTAGTAAGATGTTTGATAACATATGCCGACAACATCACCGCTGGTTGGCTACGGATCCCGCCGCAAGGGGCATGAGGGCTGCGCGCAACCTGCCGGAGAATCAACCGTGATGAGCCAATCAGTTTCAGGAGCAACCCTTCTATGAATGCGTCGTTAGGCACGCGTCGCGCCAATCTGGCGGAAATCGTGATCCAGGAGCTTTCCAGCCGGATCGACACTGGCACCTACGGCCCGGGCGACAAGCTGCCGTCCGAACAAGCGCTGTGCAAAGAGTTCAACGTCAGCCGCCCGGTCATCCGCGAAGCGGTGGCCTCGCTGCGCCTGGGCGGGCGCCTGGTTGCCCGTCAAGGTGTGGGCGTATTCGTGGTCGAGCAGGATGTGAAACGCATCGGCTTTGCCATCGACAGCGTGGTCGATGACGTACGCGCTGCGGCGCAGATCCTTGAATTGCGCCTGGGGATCGAGGCGGAATCGGTGGCCCGCGCCGCCGAGCGCCGCAGCCCGGCCAGCATGGCGGCGATCACCGAGGCGTTCGACCGCTTCAACTCGCTGGACGGTGCCACGCAGGAAGAGGAAGCCAAGGCCGACTTCGAATTCCACCTGGCGATTGCACGGGCCACCAACAACCCGCATTTCACGCAATTGCTGGAAGCGCTGGGGCCGGACATCATCCTTGACCTGAACCTCAAACATGGCCAAGTAACCGGCAAGAACCGCCAGGCACACATCAAGAAAATTGCCCGCGAGCACGGGGCAATCCTGTCAGCGATCAGCATGGGCGATGTGGCCAGCGCACGTACGGCGCTGCGCAAGCACCTGGAAGAAAGCCTGTCGCGCTACCAGCGGCTGCTCGACAGCAAGGCCTGATCGTAACCCTGTGTCGGCCTCTTCGCGGGTAAACCCGCTCCCACAGTGACCGCACGGCCTTCAAATCATGCGCCGTACCTGTGGGAAATTTCCACAGGTGCCATGCAGATCTTGAGAGCTGTGCAGTACCTGTGGGAGCGGGTTTGCCCGCAAAGAGGCCGGTACAGGCAACCTCAGAGCCTCAGGAATGCCTTAAAGCCCAAGGCACACATACTTGAGTTCCAGGTAATCCTCGATCCCGTAGCGTGACCCCTCCCTGCCCAACCCCGAGGCCTTCACCCCGCCAAACGGCGCCACTTCAGTCGCCACCACGCCGACGTTGACCCCGACCATGCCGTACTCCAGCGCTTCCGTCACCCGCCAGATGCGCCCGACATCCCGGGCATACAGGTAGCAGGCCAGGCCGAACTCGGTGTCGTTGGCCTGGGCAATCACTTCCTCCTCACTGCCGAAGCGGAAGATCGGCGCCACCGGCCCGAAAATTTCCTCGCGCGCCACGCGCATGTCCGGCGTCACATCCGCCAGCAAGGTCGGCTCGAAGAAGGCCTCGCCCATGGCGTGCCGACGCCCTCCCGCCACCACCCGCGCACCGGCCTCCACAGCTTCGCCGACCAGCCGTTCGACACCATTGGCCGCACGCCCGTCGATCATCGGGCCGACCTGTGTACCTGGTGCATCGCCCTGCCCGACGACCAGCTCACCCACGCGCTCGGCAAAGCGCGCCACGAAGCGCTCGTAGATGCCGTCCTGGATATAGAAGCGGTTGGCGCACACGCAGGTCTGCCCGCTGTTGCGGAACTTGGCGATCAGCGCGCCTTCCACCGCTTTTTCCAGGTCGGCATCGTCGAACACGATGAACGGAGCGTTGCCGCCCAGCTCCATGGTCACCTTCTTCACCGTTGCCGCCGACTGCCGCAGCAACTGGATGCCGATGGGGGTCGAGCCGGTGAACGACAACTTGCGCACCACCGGGCTGGCCGTCAGCTCGCCGCCAATGGCCGCCGAATCGCCGGTCACCACGCTAAGCACACCCACCGGGATACCGGCACGCTCGGCCAGCACGCACAGTGCCAGCGCGCTGAACGGGGTTTGCGAAGCGGGCTTGAGCACCAACGTGCAGCCCGCCGCCAAAGCCGGCGCCGCCTTGCGGGTGATCATCGCCGCCGGGAAGTTCCAAGGTGTAATCGCCGCACACACACCAATCGGTTCCTTGGTCACGATCAAGCGCCGATCAGCGTTCGGCGAAGGAATCACATCGCCATAGATGCGTTTGCCTTCCTCGGCATAGAACTCCACATAAGCGGCGGCAAAGGCAATCTCGCCACGGGATTCGGCCAGGGGCTTGCCCTGCTCGGCGGTCATGATGCGCGCCAGGTCTTCCTGATGAGCGAGGATTTCGCGGAACCAGGCCTGCAGCCGGGCGGCACGCTCCTTGGCAGTCAGCGCCCGCCACGCTGGCAAGGCGCACTCGGCAGCCGCGATGGCACGGCGGGTTTCTTCTGCCCCCATCCGCGGCACGTGGCCCAGCACTTGGCCGGTGGCCGGGTTGGTCACGGCAATGCGCTGGCCGCTGTCAGCCGCCAGCCATTTTCCATCGATATAGCAAACTTCACGCAGCAGATCACGATCGGCAAGTTTCATGTCGATTGGCTCGTTCGGATAATGAAAAAAGGTGGGGCCGGACCGCGCCCCACCCGAGGTGAATCAGCGCTTGGCTTGCAGGGCCTTGTCGCGAATCTGGCTGAGGGTCATGCGCGGGGTCAGGGCTTCGGGGTCGACCTGCACTTCGATCAGCGCCGGCTTGCCGGATACTTGGCAACGCTCGAAAGCGGCAGCGAAGTCCTCGGTACGGGTAACGGTTTCACCGTGCAGCCCATAGGCGCGCGCCAGGGCGGCAAAGTCCGGGTTGTGCAGTTCGGTGCCGGACACCCGCCCAGGATAGGTGCGCTCCTGGTGCATGCGGATGGTGCCGTACATGCCGTTGTTGACCACCACGGTGATCACCCGTGCGTCGTAGTGCGCCGCAGTGGCCAGTTCCTGGCCATTCATCAGGAAACAACCGTCACCGGCAAACGCCACCACCGTGCGCTGCGGGTAGGTCAGCTTGGCCGCCACTGCCGCCGGCACGCCGTAGCCCATCGAGCCGTTGGTAGGCCCGAGCAGCGTGCGGAATACACGGTGCTGGTAGCCACGGTGCACCCAGCCGGTGTAGTTGCCGGCACCACAGGTGAGGATGCTGTCGGCCGGCAGGGTCTTGTTCAGCCAGGCGATCACTTCGCTCATCTGCACATCACCCGGCGAGCGCGGTGTTTCGAAGTTGCCGCGGTAGCCGCTGTTCAGGCTGGCGACCCAGTCGGCGAATTCCGCCGGACGCACCGCCTGCAAGGCAGCGGCCTGGGCCAGGAAGCTGCCGGGGCCGGCATTGATGCCCAGGGTCGGCTGGTAAACGCGGCCGATCTCCTCGGCGCTGGCATGTACATGCACCAGCGCCTGCTTTGGCGTTGGAATGTCGACCAGCGCATATCCGCCCGTGGTCATCTCACCCAGGCGGGCACCCACCACAATCAACAGGTCAGACTGCTTTACCGCATCGACCAACAACGGGCCGGCAGCCAGGCCCAGGTCACCGGCATAGTGCGGGTCGGTGTTGTCGAACAGGTCCTGGCAGCGGAACGACGCCGCCAGTGGCACGTTCTGCGCCTGCACGAAGCGCTTCAGGTCGGCCACCGCCTGGTCATTCCAGCCACCGCCACCGGCAATCACCAGTGGCCGCTGGGCCTTGGCCAGCAGCGCCTGCAACTCGCCCAGTGCCTGGGGCGCCGGAGCAGCCTCGACACGCTGGGCCGGGCGCGCATCGGCGACCTGCACCAGGTCGGTGAGCATGTCTTCTGGCAGCGCGATTACCACCGGACCAGGGCGGCCACTGATGGCGCGCTGGAAAGCCTGGTTGACCAGTTCGGGAATGCGCGCGGCATCGTCGATCTGCACCACCCACTTGGCCATCTGGCCGAACATGCGCCGGTAGTCCACTTCCTGGAAGGCTTCGCGTTCGATCTGGTCACGTGCCACCTGGCCGATGAACAGCAGCATCGGCGTGGAGTCCTGGAACGCGGTGTGCACGCCCACCGAGGCGTTGGTGGCACCTGGGCCGCGGGTGACGAAGCAGATGCCTGGCTGGCCTGTCAGCTTGCCGTAGGCCTCGGCCATGTAGGCAGCACCGCCCTCCTGGCGGCAGACGATCAGGTCGATCTCATCCTGCACATCGTGTAGCGCATCGAGCACTGCCAGGTAGCTTTCACCTGGCACGCAGAACGCACGCTCGACACCATTCACCCGCAGGGCATCGACCAGTACCTGACCGCCACTGCGCTTCACTTCGGAGTTGCTCATTGTTGTTCTCCCTCATGCGCTGCGGTCAGATGACCGAATCTTCCAGGAACGGCTTGTTGTCGATCACCCGCTGGTAACTCAGCGCGCTCAGGTCGAGCGAGCGGTAGCCGCCATAGGTGATCAATTCGGACAGCCCCCGACCAATGGCCGGTGCCTGCTGCAGCCCATGCCCGCTGAAGCCATTGCAGAACAGGAAGTTGTTCACCTCGTTATGCGGGCCAACGATGGCGTTGTGGTCCAGCACGCAGAAGTCGTAGTGCCCGGCCCAGAAGTTGACCACCTTGATGCCTTCGAACGCCGGCACCCGCTCAGCGAGGATCGGCCACACCTCTTCGTCGAACTCTTCGTGCAGCACATCGAAATCTTCGAAGTCCACTTCCGGGTCGTTTTTCGGGTAGGTACCGCCCAGGTAGAACTTGCCTTCGGGGCGGAAGAACACCCCGGTCGGGTCGATGGTCAGGGGCACGGTGCCTTCCAGCGGGGTACGGCAATCGAACACGAACAGCGAGCGGCGGCGCGGCTCGACCGGGATATCCAGGCCGGCCATGCGCGCCACCTTGGTACCGCGGGTACCGGCACAGTTGACCAGCAGGCCGCAGCCGATGCGCTCTCCGCTGGCCAGTTGCACGCCGGTAATCCGGTCGCCTTCACGCTGGACACTCACCACTTCGTTCTCGATGTACTCGATGCCCATCGAGCGCGCCTTGCGGCGGAAGCCGTTGAGCATGCCCAGGCTGTCGAACCAGCCTTCACCGCTACGCCCGTAGCTGGCACCGGCGAGGCTGTCGATGTTCACCCAAGGGAATGTGCGCTGCAGCTGCTCGGGGTCGAGCAAGTGCACGTCAGCGCCGTGGGATACCTGGGTATCGTGCAGGCGGCGCAGCACTTCGTAGCCTTTGTCATCACCCAGAAACAGGTAGCCGTTCTCGTGGAAGGCCAGGTCCGGGCGATCGCCATCTACCTCCATCACTTCGGGGAAGCTGCGCACGAACTCGGCACCGAATCTGGAAATTTCGATGTTGATCGGGTTGGAGAACTGCTGGCGGATCGAGCTGCTCGACAGCGCGGTGGCCGACTTGTTGTAGGTCCAGTCGCGCTCGATGACCAGTACCGAACCGTTGAAGTCCGGGTTGTTGGCCAGGAAGTAGGCGGTGGCGCTGCCGTTGACCGCGCCACCGACGATCACCACATCGTAATTCTGTTGTTTAGCGGTGGAAGCCATGGAATTAGCTCTCTTCTGATGTTGCGATATACAAGATTCACACTCGCCACGCGGGCTTCTTTTACCCGCACCGGCCTCTTCGCGGGTAAACCCGCTCCCACAATGGGCCGCGCTGTCCCTGTGGCAGACGAGGCGATTATTTCGGGTCTTCGAAGTGCCCGGCGCCGGCGAAGTTGCCGCCGTGGTAGCGCGCGGCCGGTTCGTTCGGATCCAGTGGCGGGTGCTCGGCCAGCACCTTGTCACGGTAGTCGTCGGCGCTGTCCTTGGGCACGTAACCGATGGACGAAGCCAGGCGGTTGTCCCACAGGCTTTCGCGGTTGGCCGACATGCCGTAGACGATCATGTGCCCGACCCGCGGCGCCAGCAGCGAGCGCTCGGTGAGCTGGGCGAAGTCGTCGAACGACAGCCAGGTAGCGAGCATCCGCCGGTCCAGTGGCTCAGGGAACGACGAGCCGATGCGCAGGTTGACCGACTCGATGGCGAACTTGTCCCAGTAATAGCGGCCCAGGTCCTCGGCGAAGCACTTGCTGACGCCATACAGGCTGTCGGGGCGGTGCGCGGCGGTTGCGTCGATGGTTTCGGTGCGGTCGTAGAAACCGATGGCGTGGTTGGAGCTGGTGTACACCACACGCTTGACGCCATTGCGCCGTGCCGCTTCGTAGATGTTGTAGGTGCCAACGATGTTACCGTTGAGGATCTTGTCGAAGGTGTCCTCCACGGGTACGCCACCCGCATGCACGATGGCGTCGACGCCTTCAGTCAGCGGCAGCACATCGTTGAAATTGGCCAGGTCGCAACGCACCAGCTGTTCATGCGGCGCAGCGTGGCCCATCTCGGCGATGTCGGTCAGGCGCAGCTCGTCGGCGAAAGCGGCCAGGTGCTTGCGCAGCACGCTGCCAAGGCGTCCGGCGGCGCCGGTGATCAGCAGTCGTTTGAAAGGCTTGCTCATGTCTTACCTCGAATGCTTGGTGGGGTCAGGACAGCGCCGCGAACGCATCGCGCAACTGCCCCAGGGCTTGTTCCAGTTCCTGCCGCGACGTGGCGAACGACAGACGAATGTAGGGCTCAAGGCCAAACGCCGAACCCGGGACGGTCGCGACCTTGCCAACGCGCAGCAGGTAGGCCGAAAGGTCGGCATCGTTACAAATGACCTGGCCATCGGGGGTGCGCTTGCCAATGAAGGCACTGACGTCAGGGAAGGCATAAAACGCGCCCTGTGGCATCTGCAATTGCAGGCCCGGGATCTGCGCCAACCCCTGTACCACCAGCGCGCCACGCGCCTGGTACTCGCGGTTGGCTTCGCGCACGAAGTTCTGCGGCCCGTTCAGCGCCGCCACGGCCGCCAGCTGCGAAATGCTCGACGGGCAGGTGGTGGTCTGCGATTGGGTCTTGTTCATCGCCACCACCAGGTCTTTTGGCCCGGCGGCGTAGCCAAGCCGGTAGCCGGTCATGGCATAGGCCTTGGACACACCGTTGATCAGCAAGGTGCGCTCACGCAACTGCGGGCAAGCCGTGACGAAGGACACGAACGGCTGATCGCCCAGCACGATGTGCTCGTAGATCTCGTCAGAGATGATCAGCACGTTCGGGTGCCGCTCCAGCACCTTGCCCAACGCAGCAAACTCTTCTTGGGTGAAAATCGCACCGCTCGGGTTGTTCGGCGAGTTGAGCATCACCCAACGGGTGCGTGGGGTGATGGCAGCTTCCAGCTGTTCGGGCTTGAGCTTGAAGCCCTGCTGCGCGCTGCACGGGATGACCTTTGGCACGCCACCATTGAGCAGGGCCATGTCGGTATAAGACACCCAGTACGGCGCCGGGGTGATTACCTCGTCACCCGACTCGAGCGTAGCGAGGAAGGCATTGAACAACAGTTGCTTGGCACCATTGCCCACGCAGATTTCGTCCAGGCCATAGACCAGATCGTTTTCCCGGGCAAACTTGTCGACGATGGCCTGGCGCAACACTTCAAGGCCATTGGGCCCGGTGTAGTGGTTGTTGCCCGCGCGCATTGCCTGGTACGCGGCCTCGATAACGTGAGCCGGCACGTTGTAGTCTGGCTCGCCAAGGGCCAGGTTGATGACCGGTTCGCCCTGGGCCAGCATCTGCTTGGCCAGTACCGACACCGCCATGCTTGGCGAGCTTTTTACCGCACGCACGCGGCTGCTTTGCACGTCCATTTTCTAGCGCTCCTGGGCGGCGTCGAAGCCGTAGTCGTTGCGTGCCTGTTCGGCGCTGATGTAGCCCGCACGCACATCGCGTTCAACCTGTCTGGGGTCGCGCTGGCGCGGGTCACCGTAGCCACCACCACCGGGCAGGCGCAGCACCAGGCGACGCTCGGCAGGCACGAACTGCTGGCCCTTGCCGCGCAGCAGGCTGCCATCGTCCAGGCCGACAAAACCTTCGGCGCCCGCTTTGCCACCCTCCAGGCCGCGTGCCGCGTACTGGATACGGTCGAACATGGCACTGAAGCGGAAGCTGTAACCCTCGGCCGCCGACACTTCGATCTCCTGGCCCAGGCCGCCGCGCAACTGGCCGGCGCCACCAGAGCCTTCACGCAGCTCCTTGCGCCACACCACCACCGGGCCAGCATGCTCGGTGGCTTCCACCGGCATGGTGTGCACGCCGCTGGGGAACGCCGTGGCACTGAGGCCATCCATGGCCGAACGGGCACCCATGCCGCCACTGTTGAACATCAGCATCTCGGCATTCCGGCCAGTCGGGTTGCTTTCCAGCGGGCGCACGCTCAGGTGCAGGTTCCACAAGGCACTGGCGCCCTCGGCCGGCACTTTGCCGGGCAGGCACTTGTGCAGTGCGCCAAGCACCAGGTCGGGCACGAAATGGCCCAGCACATGGCGCACCGACACCGGCGCCGGGTGCTTGGCGTTGAGGATGCAGCCTTCCGGCGCAGTGACCTCGAACGGCGCCAACGATGCAGTGTTGTTCGGGATTTCCGGCGCGACGATGCATTTGAGGCCATAGCAAGCATAGGCCTTGGCGTAGCCCAGCGGCACGTTGATGCCGAACTGGCTCATGCCCGAAGTGCCGGTGAAATCGCTCTTGATGCCGTCGGAGCCAACAGTGAGGGTCACCACCAGGGTCACCGGCACGTCGTAGCCATCCAGGGTCATGCTGTTGGTGTAGGTACCGTGGGGCAACGACTTGAAGCATTCAAGGGTAGCGCGGCGGCTGTGCTCCAGGATGAAGCCACCGATGTGTTCCAGGTCGTCCAGCTTGAACTCTTCGAGCATGTCCAGCAGGCGTTTGTGACCGGTCTCGTTGCACGCCGACAGCGCATAGAAGTCGCCCACTACGCGGTCGTTCTCGCGCACGTTGTTGCGCAGGATGTTGATCAGGTCACGGTTGACCTTGCCGCGCTCGAACAGCTTCATGATCGGGATGAAAAGCCCTTCCTCGTACACCTCGCGGGCATCGGGGCCAAAACCGCGGCCACCGATGTCCACCACGTGGGCGGTACTGGCGAAGTAGCCGATCAGCCTGCCTTTGTAGAACGACGGCGAAACGATGGTGATGTCGTGCAGGTGGCCGGTACCCTTCCACGGGTCGTTGGTCACGTACACATCGCCTTCGAAGATGTTGTCTTCGCCGATGTCGTTGATGAAGTGCACCACCGCCTCGGCCATGGTATTGACGTGGCCCGGGGTACCGGTGACTGCCTGGGCCAGCATGTTGCCGGCACGGTCGAACACCCCCGCAGACAGGTCGCCGGCTTCACGTACGCTGGTGGAAAACGCGGTGCGGATCAGGGTCAGCGCCTGCTCTTCGACCACCGAGACCAGGCGGTTCCACATCACCTGCATTTGAATGTCGATCAAAGTATCGCTCATGGTTCTGGCTTCCGAATCAGGCGTTAGCGGCGCACGACCAGCAGGCAGCCGTCTGGCTGGACCGTGGCGGTGAAGTTGGAGGTGACGAAGGTCGAAGTTTCGCGCTCGACGATGATCGCCGGGCCGTCCACACGGGCACCGACCTGCAGCTCTTCGCGTGGGTAGATGCCGGCTTCGACGAAACCGCCAGCGGCCACGTCGAACACCTGGCGCCGCGTGACTTCGTGGGCGCGGTAGGCAGCGCCCACTTCTTCGATGCGTGCCACCGGCGGCAGCGGCGAACTGGCCCGGACCGACCAGCTGACGATCTCGATGTCCGGTCCTTCGATGGGGCGGCCGAAGAAGCGGGTGTAGGCTTCTTCGAAGCGCGCCTTGAACTCTACCGTGTCGGCAGCGCTGAAGGCTTTGAAAGGCAGCGCGACGGGGATTTCCCAGCCCTGGCCGACATAGCGCATGAATGCGGTGCAGTCCATTTCCGGCTCGCCTTGCGGCATGCCCTGGCGCAGGAAGCCCAGCGACTCGGCTTTCATCTCGTCGATCAGGCCGTTGACTTGCGCGGCCTCGAACTCGGACAGGCGCACGAAGGCGCTGCGTACGGCCTCATAGCCGAACGGCGCACGCAGGAAGCCAATGGCCGAGCCCACCCCGGCACCGGCCGGGACGATGAAACGCGCCACGCCCATTTTTTCGCACAGCCGCGCAGCGTGTAGCGGGCCTCCACCACCAAAGGTGATCATGGTGTAGTCGGCGATGTCTTTGCCGCTTTCCACCGCGTGCACACGGCCGGCGTTGGCCATATTCTCGTCGACCACTTCGCACACGCCGAACGCTGCTGTGTCGGCCTGCATGCCCAGCGGCTGGCCGATCACCCGGGCCATGGCGTTGGCGGCGTTGTCTCGGGACAGGCGTAGCGCGCCACCGGCGAAGTTGTCGGCATCCAGGCGACCAAGCAGCAGGTTGGCGTCGGTGATGGTCGGCTCCAGGCCGCCACGGCCATAGCAGGCCGGGCCAGGCTCGGACGCCGCGCTGTGCGGGCCCACGCGAATCTGGCGCATGCTGTCGATGCTGGCGATGGAACCACCACCCGCGCCGATCTCGACCATTTCCACCACCGGGATGGAAATCGGCATGCCGCTGCCCTTCTTGAAGCGGTAGGTACGTGCAACTTCGAAGGTTTTCGCGGTTTTCGGCACCTGGTCTTCGATCAGGCAGATTTTTGCCGTGGTGCCGCCCATGTCGAACGACAGCACGTTCTCCAGCTGGTAACGGCGGGCGATGTCGGCAGCAAAGATGGCACCACCGGCCGGGCCGGACTCCACCAGGCGCACCGGAAACTCTGCTGCGCTCTGCACCGAGATGATGCCGCCGCCGGAGTGAATCATGAACACCGGGCAATCGGCGCCCTCTTGCTTGAGGGTAACCACCAGGCGGTCCAGGTAGGATTTGATCAGCGGCTTGACGTAGGCATTGGCGCACACGGTATTGAAGCGCTCGAACTCGCGCATCTGCGGCGAGACTTCACTGGAGATGGAAATCGACAGCTGCGGCAGGCGCGCCTGCAGGGCATCGCGCAGCTGGCGCTCGTGGGCGCCGTTGACGTAGCTGTGAATGAAGCCGATGGCGACGCTCTGGTAGTTGCCTTCGGCGATGCGCTCGACCAGGGCATCGATTTCGGCCTGCGCAGGGGCAATCAGCACTTGGCCTTTGACATTCAGGCGTTCACGCAGGGTGTAGCGGTGTTCGCGGTCGATCAGCGGCGGCGGCAGGACGATGTTGATGTCGTACTGCTCGAAGCGGTTCTCGGTGCGCATTTCCAAGGTGTCGCGGAAGCCTTCGGTGGTGATGAAGGCTGTGCGTGCGCCACGGCGCTCGATCAGGGCGTTGGTGGCCAGGGTGGTACCGTGGATCAACTGATCAATGTCCGACAGCGCCAGGCCTGCCTGCTCCACCACCTGGCGCACGCCAGTGAGGATGGCCCGTTCGGGCAGCTCGTAGTCGGTCAGGATCTTGGTCGAATGCAGCACGCCGTTCACGTCCAGCGCGATATCGGTGAAGGTCCCGCCTATGTCCACGCCGACCCGGCATGATGTCGCAGTCATCGTCATATCCCCTGCAGTGCTTTGTAGTTGTCTCGACCGGCTGAAACGGTCTTCATGTAAGTTATATGTTGTCTTACAGGTGGTCAAGCACCTATTTTCCCAAATCTCGCCTTCCTGTGCCGGCTTCTGCCGGAGCGGTTCATCGAGGCGCCGAACCGCCGCGAAGAGGCTGGCACAGGCAACACAACTGCTAGATCAACCCGCAGTCTTGACCATCCGCCCGCCACCCACCGCCTGCGCCGTGGGGAACACTTCCAGCCGCGACACATCCACCTGCCGGGGCATCTTCAGCGCCGCCAGCAGCAGCTGTGCGATGTCTTCCGGCTGGATCGACTCGTAGCCGTCATACAGCTCGCTACCCGCTGCCTGCATGCCCATCGCTGCCTTGTACAGCTCGGTCTGCACCCTGCCCGGGGCAATTTCGGTCACCCGCACCCCGCTGCCCAGCAGATCACAGCGCAAGGCATCGCAGAACAGGCTGACGCCGGCCTTGGACGCCCCGTACACCGCCGCACCAGGGTGCGGCGCGCGGCCGGCACTGGAGCCGATGAAAAACAGATGCCCCCTGCCCCGCCCGACCATGCCCGGCAACACCTGGCGCGCCAGGTGCAGCGGCGCCTTGAGGTTGATGTCGAGCATATTGTCGATTTCGGCTTCGTCGATGTCCTGGAACGCCGCACGGGTAGACAGAATGCCCGCGTTGTTGACCAGCACATCCACCGCCTGCCCTTCCAGCGCGGCAGCCAGCGACCGGTAGTCGCGCACATCCGCCTGCAAGGTGGTCACACCTGGCTCGCCAGCAAGCTCCGCCAGCGCCTGCGGGCTGCGCCCCACGGCAATCACCTGCAGGCCGGCGTCACGCAGCGCCAGCACGATGGCCTTGCCGATACCGCTGGTAGCCCCGGTCACCAGCGCGCGCTGGTAGCCCTCGGGGAATGCGACTTCAGGCATAGATGTAACCCCCGCTGACAATCACGTTTTCACCCGTGGCATAGCTGTTGCGGCTACTGCCCATCATCACGATCCACTCGGCGATTTCTGCCGGCTCCGCCGCGCGGCCCAGCGGGTTGGCGGCGGCCAGTTCGCCAAGGAAGCCCAACTGCTTGGCGCGCTCGGTGGCAAAACCGGCCGGCGCCACCGAGTTGACCAGGATCTGGTCCTTGGCACAGGCCTGGGCGAACGACTTGGTCAGGCTTACCACCGCAGCCTTGGTCGCCGCATAGTGGGCGTTTTGCGGGTGGGCCTTGAAGGCATCCACCGAGGTGACGTTGACGATGCGCCCGGTCACCGCCGGGGCTGCCACGTACTGCTGCATGTGGCGCACCGCCGCGACCATCATGTGGTAGGTGCCCTTGATGTTCACGGCGTTTTCCAGGTCCCACTCTTCGTCGGTGATCTCGAAGATGTCCTGGCGCGGGTAGATGGCCGCGCTGTTGACCAGGCAATGCACCCGTCCCAGGCCTTCAACGATCTGTGCGAAGGCTGCGTGGGCGGTGTCCTTGCGGGCAATGTCACCGACTGCGATTGCCACCTCCACACCCTGCCCGCGCAGCTCTTCTGCAGCTTGTACCAACAATTGCTCGTTGCGGTCGATCAGGCCGATTTTGCCAGCGCCACGCTTGACCATCAGCCGGGCTGTTTCCAGGCCCAGACCCGAGGCACCACCTACGATCACCACCGTTTGATTATCCACAAGACACCTCCGCGATTGAGTCTTTACGTAAGATGCCTGTTGTCTTACATTTGGTCAAACATCAATTCGCCGACAGGTGCTGCCATGCCCGCTTCCAGCCTCTCGCCCGTACCTACCCCACACGCCCGGGACCGCTTGCTGGAGGCGGCCACCGCGCTGTTTGCCAGCCATGGCTACCAGGCCATCGGCCTGCGTGACCTGGCCAGTCACCTGGGCCTGCGCGCCGGCTCGCTGTATCACCATATCGATACCAAACAGGGCCTGCTGTTCGAGCTGATCGAGTCGAGCCTGACCGACCTGCTGTATGAAACCCGACAATGCCTCAAAGGCGCCCGAGCCACCAGTGAACGCTTGCCCTGTTTTGTACAGGCCTTTGTGACCTACAGCCAAGCCAACCCGGACAAGCTGGTGTTGCTGACGCGGGAGGCCATGAATCTGAACGAGGAGCAACTGTTGCAAGTTGAACAGTTGAAAGCTGAATACAGCGGGCTACTCAGCGACATCGTCGCCGCCGAGTGCGGCCTGACGACTCCGCGCGCGCGGTCGATTGCCCATGCAGTGCTGGGCTTGCTGTGCGGGCAGGCGCAATGGGGGACTGTAATGACCGCCAAGGAGCAACTGGTGACCTTCGTGCAGGGCATCGTCGGTACCGGCAAAACAGCCGTACATCGATAAAATAGAATAACAATATAAATTCTTATTCTTTTTTTAATGAAAAATAATCCTCTATAACTCTCGCCACTGCACAGCCGCCAACACTTGGCCAACTGTTGGCAGCGCAACACCCGATCAACACGAAACGCCCGTCCGGCAACAGCAGCTCGCCTTTGAAAAGTTGCTGACTTGTTGATTTATAGGGATTTTTTTATTCGGCACGACGATTGCTCAAGCAAAGTCCCGCTCACCAGAACCGGAGACCTGCCCATGAGCACCCCACTGAACGTCGTAGCCCTGTCCGGCGGTACTTCCCGCCCTTCGCGCACCTTGGCCCTGACCGAGGCAATCCTGGCCGAACTGGCCGAACACCTGCACATCAAGCCGCACCTGATCGAACTGGGCGACATCGCCCGTCCGCTGGGCAGTGCCCTGTGGCGCAGCGAACTGCCCGAAACCGTCGAACAGCAGCTGCGCCTGGTGGAAAAGGCCGACCTGCTGGTGGTGACCACACCCGTGTACCGTGGCAGTTTCACCGGCCACTTCAAGCACCTGTTCGACCTGATCGGCCAGGACGCCCTGGTCGACACCCCGGTACTGCTCGCTGCCACCGGTGGCAGCGAACGCCATGCACTGGTGCTCGACCACCAGCTGCGCCCGCTGTTCAGCTTCCTGCAGGCCCTGACCCTGCCCATCGGCGTGTTCGCCAGCCAGGCGGAACTGGCCGACTATCGGGTGTCCAGCGATGCCCTCGCCGCCCGCATCCGCCTGGCCGCCGAGCGTGCCGTGCCGCTGTTCGGCGCCCACCACGCATTGCGTAAAAGCGCCTGAGGAGCGGCCATGAATGCACCTGTAAATGCCCCCCTGCGCCCGGCGTTGGCAATCGCCCGAGAACTGGCCGGGCAGTTTGCCCAGACCGCCGTCGAGCGCGACGAGCGCGGCGGCACGCCAAAAGCCGAGCGCGATGCGCTGCGTGGCAGCGGCCTGCTGTCGCTGGCGATCCCGCAGGCCTTCGGCGGCCAGGGCGCCAACTGGCACGACACCTTCGCGGTGGTGCGCGAATTCGCCCGGGTCGACAGCTCCATCGCCCATGTATTCGGCTTTCACCACCTGATGCTGGCCACCGTTCGCCTGTTCTCACGCCCGGACCAGTGGCAGCCGTGGTTTGAACAGACCGCCCGCAAACAGTGGTTCTGGGGTAATGCCCTGAACCCGCTGGACACGCGCACGGTGGTCAAGCACTTCGACGGCTGGTGCGAGTTCTCTGGCAAGAAAAGCTTCTGCTCCGGCGCCAGCGACTCAGAAATGCTCATCGCCTCGGCGGTGGACGAACGTGCCGGCGGCAAACTGCTGATCGCCGCCATTCCCAGCGGCCGCACCGGCATCAGCCTGCACCGCGACTGGAACAACATCGGCCAGCGCCAGACCGACAGTGGCAGCGCCACATTCGAACGTGTGCGGGTCGAGCACAATGAACTGCTGCTCGACCCAGGCCCCCTGAGCACG
This sequence comes from Pseudomonas sp. PvP089, assembly GCF_017875165.1. NCBI lineage: Bacteria > Pseudomonadati > Pseudomonadota > Gammaproteobacteria > Pseudomonadales > Pseudomonadaceae > Pseudomonas > Pseudomonas sp. PvP089. Next base: position 2,774,065 of record NZ_JAGGME010000001.1, on the reverse strand, counting down.
CCGTTTGCCGCCCTGCGGCCGCTGATTGCCCAGTTGCACTTCGCCAACCTGTTCCTCGGCATTGCCGAGGGCGCCTTCGACGAAGCCCGTCAGTACACGCTCAAGGAAAGCCGGCCGTGGTTCCGCTCCAGCGCCGCCAGCAGTGCCGAAGACCCTTACGTGCTGCGTCATTACGGCGAGTTCTGGGTCGGCCTGGAAAGCGTGCGCCTGCTGATCGAACGGGCCGCGCGCCAACTGGACGCCGCCTGGGCCAAGGAACATGCCCTCACCGCCGAGGAGCGCGGCGACCTGGCGCTGGCCATCGGCACCGCCAAGGTCGCCGCCAGCCGCCACGGCCTGGACATCTGCAACCGCCTGTTCGAAGTCACCGGTGCCCGTGCCACCCATGCCTCGCTGCGCTTCGACCGGCACTGGCGCAACCTGCGCACACAAACCCTGCACGACCCGGTGGACTATCGCATCCACGAACTCGGCGAGTGGGCCCTCAACGACAAACGTCCTGCCCCATCCTTCTACTCCTGAGGACTGCCCATGCAACTGCTGACCCTCCCCCCGTCACCGACACTGGCCACCTCGATCAGGGCGACCGCACAGGTCTTCGAAGACCCCAGATCGCAGGCGCTGCTCGCTCACTTGCAACAGGTCGCCCCCAGCGAGGCCAGCGTCCTGATCATTGGCGAAACCGGCACGGGCAAGGAGCTGGTCGCGCGCCACATCCACAACCTCAGCGGCCGGCGCAACGGGCCGTTCGTTGCGGTCAACTGCGGCGCATTCTCCGAATCGCTGGTGGAAGCCGAACTGTTCGGCCATGAAAAAGGCGCCTTCACCGGCGCCCTGTCGGCCAAGGCCGGCTGGTTCGAGGAGGCCAACGGCGGCACCCTGTTCCTCGACGAGATCGGCGACTTGCCACTGCCGATCCAGGTCAAGCTGCTGCGCGTGCTGCAGGAGCGCGAGGTGGTACGGCTTGGGTCGCGCAAGAGCATCCCGATCAACGTGCGGGTACTGGCTGCGACCAACGTACAGCTGGAAAAGGCCATCAATGCCGGGCATTTCCGCGAAGACCTGTATTACCGCCTGAACGTGGTGACCTTGCAGTTGCACCCGTTGCGCGACCGCCCGGGTGACATCCTGCCGCTGGCCCGGCACTTCATCCGCACTTACAGCGACCGGCTTGGCTACGGACCGATGGAACTGAGCCCCAAGGCACAGGCCAAGCTGGTGGAATACAGTTGGCCGGGCAATATCCGTGAGCTGGAAAACGTGATTCACCACAGCTTGCTGACCTGTGGCGACGGTACGATACAGGCACAGGACCTGCGTTTGTCCAACCTGCGCATCGAGCGGCAAGAAGAGGAGCCGGCAGGCAATGGTGTGGAGGACCTGCTACAGCGGGCGTTCAGCCGGCTGTACGAGGAGCAGTCGGGCGACCTGTACGAGAAAGTGGAAAACGCCCTGCTGCGCTCGGCCTATCGGTTCTGCCATTACAATCAGGTGCATACCGCGCAATTGCTGGGGTTATCGCGCAACATCACCCGCACGCGACTGATTGCGATTGGCGAGCTGGTGGTGAACAAGCGGCGCGGGCAGGAACAGCAGGCGCTGGATAACCGGGAGGTGCGGTTGTCGATCTGAGTTTTGTAATGCCTGAGCCGGCCCTTTCGCGGCTAAAGCCGCTCCCACAGGGACAGCGCAAGCTTGAAGCTTATGCAGTACCTGTGGGAGCGGGCGTGCCCGCGAATGGGTCAGGATGCCGTGCGCGGCATCAGTTCATACGGGTGCTTCCAGCCTGGCAGCGCCTGGATCCGCGCCTTCCACGCCTCGATATGGGTGAACTCCGCCAATGGAATACCGGTGTCTTCCGGCATGAATACATACCCAGCCAACGACAGGTCGGCGATGGTCAGCCGGCCGCCAACCATGAACGGCGTCTTCGCCAGGTGCGCGTCGACAATGCGGTAAGCCGCCGTGGCACGCTCACGCAGGAACCGGGTCACGTCCGTTTCGCCGGTATTCTTCAGGCAGAACAGAAAGCGCAGCGCGGCGTAATAGCTGGTGAACTTGTGGTTGTCGAACAGCATCCAGCGCCAGATCTCGCGCTTTTCGTCATCGTCACGGGGCCCGAACTGGCCGGTCTGTTCGGCGAGGTAGTCCAGAATCAGCGCAGACTGGGTGAAACGCTTGCCAGCGTGCTCCATCACCGGCACCTCGCCCTGCTCGTTCACCTCATCGCGCCAGGTTTGCTCACGGGTCTGGCCATGGAAGAAGTCGACGAACACCGGCTGCCAGTCCTGACCCGTGAGTTCGAGCATCAGCGCAGCCTTGTAGGCGTTGCCGGATTCGGCGAAGCAATGCAGCTTGTAGTCGGGCATGGTGGGACCTTCAGTTTCCTTTGAATGATCGTATCGAGTCATTCACGGGTTCACCCGCGAAGAAGCCGTAGCGCCGAGCAAATCACGCTCGGCCCGGCGCGGTCAATCCGTCCGCAGGCAATCCTGCAGCCATAACATCCCGTTCCCCGTCCCTCCCGTCATAGTCCCCGCCCAACCGCCAATGCCATAGTGGACAAAAAAACACGGATAAAAACCATGTACAGAAACACCTCTACCCCCGCGCACGACAACGGTTGCGGCGGTTTCGGCGCCAACCCACGCCACATCGCCCGTGCCGGACGCCAGCATCGCGATTCGTTCGAGCGGCGCTTCCCGATGCTGTCTGGCATGGCGTTTGAATAGACGTGGGTGCCTCGATGGGCCTGTCGCGCAACCACCTGTCGCACTTCGGTACCCTCGCTCCCAACGTGCATGCGGCACTGTGCTGCAACGGCCTTGCCATCACCCGTGGCACAGCTACCGTTACCCTGCTGGCCGACTGGGTGAGCGGCGAACGCGACGCGCTGATCGACGTCCTTCTGGGCTCCGCAGGCCCCAACCGCAACCCGCCGGAGCCGCTGCTGAGCGCCGGCGTCAACCTCAACCTGCACCGGGGCCAGCGCCGCGCCGGCCTGCAAAGCTGATCAGGAGGCACCATGCATAGCCTTGGCATTCTCGGGGTGGGCGAGCTCACCGAAAAAACAGTCATCGGCCTGCGTCGCAGCGGTTTCGAAGGCCCCATCCTGTTGTCACCGCGCAATGCGCAACGGGCAGCCGTGCTGGCCCAGGAGCATGGTTGCCAGGTGATGGCAAGCAACCAGGCAGTGGTCGACCAGGCAGAACTTGTGATCCTTGGCGTGCGCCCGCAATCGCTCGCCGAACTGGCAAATGACGTACAGCTGCGCTCAGGCCAGCGCCTGGTCTCGCTCGCCGCCGGGGTCAACCTTGCGCAACTGTCCACCGCGTTCCCTGGTGCCCTCTGTGTGCGTGCGATGCTGTCGTATGCGGCGCAGTACAACCAGTCCACGGTAGTGGTGTGCCCACCCGATGCGCTCACTACGCAGTACCTGGAGCCACTGGGCAAACTGGTGGTGCTGCAGGGCGAGCCGGAATTCGAGCTGGCCACCGTGGCGGCGTGCATGAATGGCTGGTTCTACTTCTTGCTACACGACCTGCAGCAGTGGCTGATGGACAAAGGCCTGCCCGCAACCGAAGCGCGTGCGCTGGTGCTGGGCAACCTGCAAGACTGCGTGGCCAGTGCCGGGCAGCAGCCAGCGTGTACGCTCAAGGCCTTGGGCGAGGCCATTGCCACGCCGGGCACCTTTACTGCCGATGGCCTCGCGGTGCTGATGCATCAGCCGGTAAGCGCCACCTGGGGCGCGGCATGCGAGGTGGTGCTAGACGGGCTGTTGACGCGGTCAGGGCGGGCCGGGCACTAAGGGATGATCGAACGTATCAGCCCCGGTAAACGGACCAGCCGTTTTCGTGTGCTTTGCCCGGGGGAAGACCACCAACCAGTTGGCCTGCCCCTGCCTCGGGGGCCGCGCGGCGGCCCCGACAATCTCCAGCCTGCAAAGGGAACTACCCGCCCCCCTGGCCCTCTTAAACACTGAGTGGTTTATTTCCCTGTGCTTCACGTATTGGAGAACTCGACATGCGCCACCTACTCCTCGCCCCTGCGCTGCTGCTCCTGCTGCCTGCCGGTGCTGCCCTGGCCCGCGTCGATGCGGGCGACGTCGCCACCTCAGCCGGTGTTTCCGCTTCGCTGTATTCGACCTTCAAGGACGACAAACGGATCATCCCGGCCCGTGACGAGCTTTCTGCCTTCGTCGCCAGCGGCGGTGCAATCCGTGGCGCCTATGTAGAGTCGGCGCTGGAACAGGCGCGCAAGGACCACCCAGGGCTACAGGCCAATGATGAAGAACTGGCCAGGGCTATTCTTTCTCAGGATGACCGCATAGCCGATCATTGAGGCAATCCTGTGCCGGCCCTTTCGCGGGCAAGCCAGCGAAAGGGCCGGCACAGGCAGCATCACCCCCAACCATCCATGCGCATGGTCGCCCTGACCAGGCGCTGCTCTTCCTGCTCGATCTCCCGCAAACTGTCGCGTATCCCGTTGATATGCTCACGCGCAGCCCGCTGCGCCTGCTCCGGCAATTGCTCCATCACCGCCTGATACAACCGCGCATGCTGCCGATCAATCTGGCGTTTCTGAGCCGGCCGGCAGTACAGGTTGTTGACCGAAGCGAACACGGTGCTCAAGGTCAGATCACTGAGCGATTGCAGGGTATGCACCAGCACCGGGTTATGTGACGCTTCGCTGATCGCCCGATGGAAGGAATGGTCACGGCGGGCATGCTCACGGGCGTCCAGCGCCTGGGCCGACTCGTGGGCAGCCAGCATTTCTTCATAACGCCGGCGAATCAGCAAGCGGTCGACCTCGGTGGCACGCAACGCTGCCAGCCGCGCCGACTCGGCCTCCAGCAAAGCCCGTACCTCCAGCAAGTCGAACAGCGTGCGTGGCTGCGAACTAAACAGGTGCATCAATGGGGTGGCACCCACCTGCCCCGTCAGGTCCGCAACGAACGAGCCTCGCCCCTGCTCGGTGTCGATGATGCCGCGCCCGCGCAAAATGCGTAGCCCTTCACGCAGGGCCGAGCGTGAACAACCCAGCTTCTCTACCAGCCGCCGCTCCGATGGCAGGGCCTGGCCCACCTTCAACACGCCGTCGACGATCAGCCGCTCGACCCGCTCGGCCACCTGGTCGGCGACCTTGGCTTTGCCGTCAGTAACCATTGTGCCCCCTCCTCCTGGTAGGACCAGTTAGCCCATCTATCCAAATCTAGCCGGGTAAACCCACCAATAACCAGTACCACGGCGAAAAACTGGTAGGACCAGTGCCCGCCATGCTCGACCCCAGGCGCTGGCACGCGCAGGCTGCAACCGTGACCGCTTTGCCAACAACAACAAAAACCGTTGCCGAGTGAGCCGATGAATATCCTGTACGACGAACGCGTCGATGGCGCGCTACCCGCCGTGGACCAGGCAGCCCTGCTGCAGGCACTGCACAGCGCCCTGCCGGACCTCGATATCCTGCACCGCGAAGAAGACCTGAAACCCTACGAATGCGATGGCCTGTCGGCCTATCGCACGGTGCCGCTGCTGGTGGTGCTGCCCGAGCGCCTGGAGCAGGTGCAGACGCTGCTCAAGCTCTGCCACCAACGCGGCGTACCGGTGGTAGCGCGTGGCGCCGGTACCGGCCTGTCGGGGGGTGCCCTGCCGCTGACCAAGGGGATCCTGCTGGTAATGGCACGTTTCAACCGCATCCTTGAGGTCAACCCACAGGGCCGCTACGCCCGTGTGCAACCCGGCGTACGCAACCTGGCCATCTCCCAGGCCGCCGCACCTCATGGTATGTACTACGCGCCAGACCCGTCCTCGCAAATCGCCTGCTCCATTGGTGGCAACGTCGCCGAGAACGCAGGTGGCGTGCACTGCCTCAAATACGGCCTGACCGTGCATAACCTGCTGAAGGTGGACATTCTCACGGTCGAAGGTGAACACCTGACCTTGGGTAGCGATGCCCTGGACAGCCCCGGCTTCGACCTGCTGGCACTGTTCACCGGCTCTGAAGGCATGCTCGGCATTGTCACCGAAGTGACCGTGAAACTGCTGCCCAAGCCTCAGGTGGCACGGGTGCTGCTGGCCAGTTTCGACAGCGTCGAGGACGCTGGCCGGGCAGTGGCCGACATCATCGCCGCCGGCATCATTCCAGGCGGCCTGGAGATGATGGACAACCTGGCAATCCGCGCCGCCGAAGACTTCATCCACGCCGGCTACCCGGTGGACGCGGCGGCCATCCTGTTATGCGAACTGGACGGCGTGGAGGCCGATGTGCACGACGACTGCGAACGGGTGGCCGCGGTGCTGACGCAAGCCGGCGCCCGCGAGGTGCGGCTGGCCTGCGATGAGGCCGAACGCGTGCGCTTCTGGGCCGGGCGCAAGAACGCCTTCCCGGCGGTGGGGCGCATTTCCCCGGACTACTACTGCATGGACGGCACCATCCCGCGCCGCGAACTGCCGCGGGTACTCAAGGGCATCAGTGACCTGTCCCGCGAATACGGCCTGCGCGTGGCCAACGTGTTCCACGCCGGCGACGGCAACATGCACCCGCTGATCCTGTTCGATGCCAACCTGCCCGGGGAGCTGGAGCGGGCCGAAGCCATCGGCGGCAAGATCCTCGAACTGTGCGTGGCGGTGGGCGGCAGCATTACCGGCGAGCACGGCGTAGGCCGCGAAAAAATCAACCAGATGTGCGCCCAGTTCAACAGCGACGAAATCACCCTGTTCCACGCGGTCAAGGCCGCCTTCGACCCGCAGGGCCTGCTGAACCCCGGCAAGAACATCCCCACCCTGCACCGCTGCGCCGAGTTCGGCGCCATGCATGTGCACCACGGGCAACTGCCCTTCCCTGACCTGGAGCGTTTCTGATGAGCATGGACCGCGACATCAGCCAGGCCCTGCTACAGCAGGTCACCCAGGCCTTGAACCACGGCACGCCACTACGTATCCAGGGCAGCAACAGCAAGGCCATGCTCGGCAGCCCGGTGGCCGGCGAAGTTGTCGACACCCGCAGCCACCGTGGCATCGTCAGCTACGACCCCACCGAACTGGTGCTCACCGCCCGTGCGGGCACACCGCTGCGCGAGATCGAAGCGGCCCTGCACGAGGCCGGCCAGATGCTGCCCTGCGAACCGCCGCACCTGGGCCCCGAGGCCACCCTGGGCGGCATGGTCGCGGCAGGCCTGTCCGGCCCCAGGCGGCCGTGGGCCGGGTCGGTACGTGACTACGTGCTCGGCACGCGGGTAATCACCGGCCACGGCAAGCTGCTGCGCTTTGGTGGCGAGGTGATGAAGAATGTGGCCGGTTACGATGTATCACGGCTGATGGCGGGTAGCTTCGGTTGCCTGGGGCTGTTGACTGAAATTTCCTTGAAAGTGCTGCCTCGGCCGCGCGAATGCCTGAGCCTGCGCCTGCCGATGGGCTGCCACCAGGCACTGGCCGAGCTGGCCGAATGGGGCCAGCAGCCGCTGCCGATCAGCGCGGCCTGCCATGACGGTGACGCCCTGTTCCTGCGCCTGGAAGGCGGTGAAGGCTCGGTGCAGTCGGCCCGCCAGCGGCTGGGCGGCGAAATGCTCGACAGCGGTTTCTGGAGCGACCTGCGCGAACAGCGCCTGGCGTTCTTCAGTGACCCTGCGCCGCTATGGCGTTTGTCGCTGCCCAACGCCACCGGCGAGCTGCAACTGCCCGGCCAGCAGTTGATCGACTGGGGGGGTGCCCAGCGCTGGCTGAAGTCCAGTGCACCGGCGCAGGCGATTCGCGACCATGTCGCCAAGGTGGGCGGCCACGCCACCTGCTACGCCCCCGGGGCAGCCAGCAGCCCGCCCCTGCCCGCCGCACTGATGCGTTACCACCGTGCCCTCAAGCAGCAACTCGACCCCCAGGGGGTGTTCAACCCTGGCCGCCTGTACCCGGACCTGTGAGGCCAGACCATGCAAACCAACCTGAGCGAAACAAGCCGCCGGCTGGCCCGCGCCGACGAGGCCGAAAGCATCCTGCGTTCCTGCGTGCATTGTGGGTTTTGCACCGCCACCTGCCCTACCTACCAGTTGCTGGGCGATGAACTGGACGGCCCGCGCGGGCGCATCTACCTGATCAAGCAGGTACTCGAAGGCGAGCCGGTCACCGCCAGCACCCAACAGCACCTGGACCGCTGCCTGAGTTGCCGCAACTGCGAAACCACCTGCCCATCCGGGGTCAGATACCACGACCTGCTGGACATCGGTCGCGCCGTCGTCGACCAACAAGTACCGCGCGCGCTCGGTCAGCGCCTGCTGCGCCAGGGCCTGCGTGCGGTAGTGCCGCGCCCGGCGCTGTTCAAGGCCCTGACCCGCAGCGGCCAGGCCCTGCGCCCACTGTTGCCGGCCACGCTCAAGCGCAAACTGCCGGCGCACATCACGGCACCCGGCGAGCGCCCCGCGCCGCGCCACGCACGCCAGGTGCTGATGCTGGAAGGCTGCGTGCAGCCGGCCTTGTCACCCAATACCAATGCCGCTGCGACGCGCCTGCTCGATCGCCTGGGGATTAGCGTGCAACCCATCCACCAGGCCGGCTGCTGTGGCGCGGTGGACTACCACCTCAATGCCCAGGAGCAAGGCCTGCAACGTGCGCGGCGCAATATCGACGCCTGGTGGCCGGCCATCGAAGCAGGTGCCCAGGCCATCGTGCAAACCGCCAGCGGCTGCGGCGCGTTCGTGCGCGACTATGGTCACCTGCTGGAACACGACACCCGCTACGCAGCCAAAGCGGCCAGGGTCAGCGCCCTGTCCCGCGACCTGGTAGAAGTACTGCGCGATGAGCCGGTCGAGCAACTGGGCCTGTGCGCCGAGCAACGCCTGGCCTTCCACTGCCCCTGCACGCTGCAACACGCCCTGAAACTGGGGGGGGCGGTAGAGGCGCTGCTGACGCGCCTGGGCTTTACCCTGACCTCGGTACCGGACGGCCACCTGTGTTGCGGCTCGGCTGGCACCTATTCGCTGACCCAGCCTGCGCTGTCACTGCAACTGCGTGACAACCGCCTCAACGCACTGGAAAGCGGCAAACCGCAAGTCATCGCTACCGCCAACATCGGCTGCCAGGCCCACCTCGACGGGGCCGGGCGCACGCCGGTACGGCACTGGATCGAAATCGTCGAAGCCGCCTTGAACCCGGAGAACCCCCATGCATAGCAAGTTCGTGATCGGCCAGGCCGACGTCGCCCGTGTGCTGGCCGCCGCCCGCCAGGAAGCCCTGGCCCAGCATTGGAACGTGACCATCGCCGTGGTCGACGACGGTGGCCACCCCTTGGCCCTGGAGCGCCTGGATGGCTGTGCGCCAGCCAGTGCCTACATAGCCGTGGAGAAAGCCCGCACCTCCGCGCTGGGGCGCAAGGAAACCCGGGATTACGAGGAAATGGTCAATGGGGGCCGCACTGCATTCGTCACCGCACCGCTGCTGACCAGCCTGGAAGGTGGCGTGCCACTGCGGGTGGATGGCCAGGTGGTGGGTGCCATTGGTGTGTCCGGGGTCAAATCCGAACAGGATGCCCAGGTGGCCAAGGCTGGAGCTGCAGCCCTGTAGATCCTGTGCTGGCTTCTTCGCGGGCTTGCCCGCGAAGAGGCCAGAACAGGTGACTGAATTCCCGAAGACAGAACATCGAGCGAACAGACAATGCCAAACGAACTCCAGATCGCCCCCACCCTCCAGCACTTCATCGAAGACGAAGTCCTCCCCGGCACCGGCATCGAAGCCAACACTTTCTGGCAAGGCTTCAGCACCTTGGTCCACGACCTCGCCCCGCAAAACCGCGCCTTGCTCGCCGAACGCCAGCGCCTGCAAACCGAGCTGGACAACTGGCACCGCCAACACCCTGGCCCGATCCGCGACATGGCCGCCTACCAGCACTTTCTGCAAGGCATCGGCTACCTGGTCGACGCTCCCGAAAACGTGCAGATCAGCACCGCCAACGTTGACCGCGAAATCGCCTTGCAAGCCGGCCCGCAGCTGGTCGTGCCGCTGAGCAACGCCCGCTACGCCCTCAACGCCGCCAACGCCCGCTGGGGTTCGCTGTACGATGCGCTGTACGGCACCGATGCCATCGCCGAAACCGCTGGCGCCGAACGCGGCCAAGGCTACAACCCGGCGCGCGGCGCCAAGGTAATTGCCTATGGCCGGCAGTTCCTCGACGCTAGCGCCCCACTCGACGGCGCTTCACACAGCGACGCCACTGCCTACGTGATCGACCAGGGCACGCTACGGGTCACCCTGGCCGACGGCCGCCAGGCCGTGTTGCACAATCGCGCACAACTGCGGGGTTACCAGGGAGAGCCGAACACACCCACGGCGATCCTGTTGCAGCACCACCAGCTGCATTTCGAAATCCAGATCGACCCGACCAGTGCGATCGGCCAGCAGGACCTGGCCGGGGTCAAGGACATCACCCTGGAAGCCGCACTGACCACCATCATCGACTGCGAAGACTCGGTAGCGGCCGTGGATGCCAACGACAAAGTCCACGTCTACCGCAACTGGCTCGGCCTGATGAAGGGTGACCTGAGCGAACAGGTGAGCAAAGGCAGCAAAACCTTCAACCGCACCCTGGCTGCAGACCGCCATTACCACGGTATAGACGGCCTCCCCCTGACACTACCGGGCCGCTCGCTGCTGTTCATCCGCAACGTCGGCCACCTGATGACCAACCCGGCCATCCACGACCGTGATGGCCGTGAAATTCCCGAAGGTATCCTCGATGCCGTGATTACCAGCCTGATCGGTCTGCACGACCTCAAGCACCGCGGCAATTCCCGCGAAGGCAGCCTGTACATCGTCAAACCGAAGATGCACGGGCCGGCCGAAGTGGCCTTCGCCGACCAGTTGTTCGGCCGCGTCGAAGCCCTGCTGGGCCTGCCGGCACAGACCCTGAAGATGGGCATCATGGACGAGGAGCGGCGCACCAGCGTCAACCTCAAGGCCTGTATCGCCAGCGCGGCATCCCGGGTGGTGTTCATCAATACCGGCTTCCTCGACCGCACCGGTGACGAAATGCACAGCGCCATGGAAGCCGGCGCCATGCTGCGCAAGGGCGACATGAAAGGCAGCGCCTGGATCCAGGCCTACGAACGCAGCAACGTGCTGGTCGGGCTGGCTTGTGGCCTGCGCGGCAAGGCACAGATCGGCAAGGGCATGTGGGCCATGCCCGACCTGATGGCGGCCATGCTGGAACAGAAAGTTGCCCAGCCAAAGGCCGGTGCCAACACCGCCTGGGTGCCGTCGCCCACTGCCGCCACCCTGCATGCGCTGCACTACCACCAGGTAGACGTAGCTGCCGTGCAGCAGACGCTGGAACAGGTAGACCTGGGGGCCCTGCGTGGCGCATTGCTGCATGACCTGCTGAGCATTCCGGTCAGCCCCGAACGGCCGTGGAGCGCCGCTGATATCCAGGCTGAGCTGGACAACAACTGCCAAGGCATCCTCGGTTACGTGGCGCGCTGGGTCGAGCAAGGGGTCGGCTGCTCCAAGGTGCCGGACATTCACGATGTGGGCCTGATGGAGGACCGCGCCACCTTGCGCATTTCAGCGCAGCACATTGCCAACTGGCTGCACCATGGGGTAGTCGGGGCCGAGCAGGTCGAGGCGACGTTGCAACGCATGGCCCAGGTGGTCGACCAGCAGAATGCCGGGGACCCGGCATACCGGCCGATGGCCACCGGTTTCGAAACATCGTATGCCTTCCGAGCTGCGCGGGACCTGGTGTTCAAAGGGCGCGAGCAGCCCAGCGGCTATACCGAGCCGTTGCTACATGGCTGGCGGTTGCGCTTCAAGCAGGAAGTTCAACGCTAGCCCAGGCTGCGCGGTCACTCCAGGAGCGGCCTTGTGGCGCGATCGGGTGGGGACGAATTGTGCCGCAGACACCCGCCTGCTGCCAGTCAAGGGTGGCATTCCGGCAGCTTCAGACATTTCCCACAGGGTTCTCGGAAGTGTCTTACTTGCTACCGCCGCCCGCAGAAAACAAGATCGGGGCTGGATCAAGCAACGCTGCGCTCCAGAGGAGGCTCCGCATGCACCTGTACGCCCGCCCCATCGCCGAACTGCGCAGCAGCCTGCGCGAAATGCTGGCCCATGACATGAGTAACCCCGATGAAGACCCACACCTGTCGGGGGTCATGTTCTTCTGCGCCACCGATGAGCATTCCCGGCAATTGATCGAACGCATCGAGTTGCTGGCCAGCGAGGTGTTCTTCGACGCGAACGGGCGGGCCATTTCAGAGTATATGAAGGCTTCGACGGTAGAAGGCGTGCGCATCAGGCGCAACCGCAACGCGGCAGAGGATGAGACAGTAATACGCATCGCGCTGGCGGAAAAAGGCTACATCACTGTCAGCGCCGCCCGGTTCTGAGCTTTTTGGGGCTGCTTTGCAGCCCATCGCCGGCAAGCCAGCTCTCATAGGGGTCGCGTCAAGCCTGTGGGGCACGCGATACCTGTGGGAGCCTTCCTGCCCAATCCGCTATCCTGAGCACTCCCCCGCTCCGGACCCGCCCATGGAACTGCACATTCGCCTGGAGGGCCGCAAAGGCCTGGCCGAGCAGCTTTACCAGCAATTGCGCGCCGGTATCGACAGCGGCCACCTGGCCGCCGGCACCCAACTGCCACCCACCCGCCTGCTGGCAGCACAACTGGGCGTATCGCGCAAGACCGTGGCCGAGGCTTACTCACGGCTGACCTACGACAACCTGCTCAGCGGCGTGGTCGGCCGCGGCACGTTCATCACCCCGCGCCAACCACTGCGCAGCAATGAATCAGCCAGCATTCCCCTGGCCGGCGCTGCATCCCTTGAACGCTGGCAGCAGCGCGCCACCGTGCTCGCTCAACGCCAGCTGCAAACGCCCTCGCGCTATGACTTTGTCGGCGGTGCATCGAGCAAGTCGCAGTTCCCGTTCGACCAATGGCGCAGCTGCCTGAATTACGCGCTGCGCCGCAGCCAGCGCCACCCCGAGCGGCAGTTCCAGGCCCAGGGCCTGCCAGAGCTGCGCGAGGCCATTGCCCACCACATCGCCTACGCCCGCGGCGTGCACTGCAGCGCAGCCGATCTGCTGGTGTGCAACGGTGCCCAGCAAGCGCTGGACCTGATCGCCCGGGTACTGGTCGAGCCAGGCTGTCAGGTGGCCATGGAAGACCCCGGCTACCCGCCGGCACGGCAACTGTTCCTGGCCCTTGGCGCACGCCTGCAGTCCGTGCCGGTGGATGATGAAGGCCTGTGCGTGGAGCAGATCGCCGATGGCACCCGGCTGATCTACGTAACGCCCTCGCACCAGTTCCCGCTGGGTATGCCGATGAGCGAGCCACGCCGACACGCCCTGCTGGCAAGGGCCGCGGAACTGGGTGCACTGATCATCGAAGACGACTACGACTGCGAGTTCCGCTACCACGGGCCAGCCTCGGACGCACTCCAGCGCCTGGACCGGCATGGGCTGGTGGCCTATGTCGGGACCTTTTCCAAGACCTTGCTGCAAGAACTGCGGCTGGGCTATGCCGTACTGCCGCCTGCCGTACTGCAGGCCGCTTGCGTGGCCAAGCACCTCAGCGACTGGCACAGCCCGACTTTGCTGCAGTGGGCGCTGGCGCGTTTTTTGGGCGAAGGCCACCTGAACAAGCATATCCGCCGCTGCCACGAGGTCTACAGCGCCCGTCGCGAGCGCATCCTGGCGCGCCTGGGGGGCGACCTGTCGCCGTGGCTCAGCGCCATCCCTGCCAGCGCCGGCTTCCACCTCAGTGCACTGGCCAATCCCGGGGTCGATGTCGAACTGCTGGCCAACCTCGCGCGCAAGGTAGAGGTCGGCCTGTACTCGCTGGCGCCATTCTTCAGCGAAGCGCCGGTACGCCCGGGGTTATTGCTGGGCTTCGGCGCCATCGAGCTGCTGGACATTGACCCGGCGCTGGACCGGGTGCGCGATACCCTGCAACGCCTCAGCTGACCGGCGCAGCCTTGCCTGGCGCGGCGGGGCGCGCGATGGCTGCGGCATAGCCACGCGGACTGAACCAGCGGGTTACCAGCAACATGGCCATCACGGTCACAGTGAGCAGCGTCCACGACGCCTGGAAGTCACCACTCACGTCACGCAGCCAGCCGGTGATATACGGCACTGTACCGGTGATGATGAAACCGATGCCCTGCACGAAAGCGGCCAGGCTGCCGGCCTCGGCGGGCGTCTTCAAGTGCTCCAGGGTCAGGGTCAGGCATTGGCTGAAGCAGGCGCCCAGGCCAAAACCGATCATCGCGACCCACAGCCCCGCCGCCTGCGTGGGTGCCAGCAGCAGGCCGAGAAAACCGGCCAGCTGGATCGCCAGAGCCAACCACAAGCCTGGACGGCGGTCAGTCCAACGCCGCAGCAACAGCGGCAACCCCAGTGCACCGGCCACCTGGAAGACCGTCATCAGGCCCACCAGGTCTGCACCGCCCTGAGCACTGCCGCCGTGCTCGAGATGGTACGCCGGCAGCCACGCCACCATGCTGGTGTAGCCGCCGTTGATCAGGCCGAAATACAGGGCCAGCAACCAGGCCCGGCGCGTGCCGAACCAGTGCCCGCCAGCAGTGCCGGCCAGCGTTGGCGCCCCCTGCCGTGGCCGCCATATCGCCCATGCCACCAGCGCCAACAGCGCCGGGATCGCCCAAAGGCCCAGGCCGACCTGCCAGTGGCCGAAATGGTCGCTGATATGGGGGCCAAGCACGGCAGCCATGCCGCCACCGCTCATCAACGCTGCCGAGTACAGCCCCATCGCCCCCGCCAGGCGGCTGGGGAACCAGCGGTTGACCAGGCCAGGCATCATGCCCTGCACCACCGCCACCCCCAGACCGGCGACCACGGCACTGGCAATCAGCGCCCAGGCGCTGTCCAGTTGCAGGCGCCACAGGCAGGCCAGGGCGATTGCAGCCAGGCCACCGAGCATGCCGCCATGCTCGCTGATCCAGCGTCGCAACCATGGCTGCAGCAACGGCACCAGGCCCATGCACAGTACCGGCAACGCCGTCAGCAAGGCAGCCTGCTGGTAGCCCAGCCCGGTGCTGGCGCGCATGGGTTCGAGTAACGGGCCGATACTGGTCAGGATCGGCCGCAGGTTCAGCGCCAGCAGGATCACCAGCAACAGGTTCAAAGCAGCTCTCATTGCGCATCGGTTCTCGGGTAACAGGACCCAGGCATTATCCCGGCTTGGCAGGGCTGGCAGAAATGAAGAGATTGGATGCTTGTCAGTGGCCACCTGAATGGGCGATTGGCCTCCCGCTTATGTGCGCAATTGGCTATCGGGGAGGCCAATCGGCAGCGCTACAGTAGTGCCATTCCCATCCAGCACCCTTTGGAGACAGCCATGCACAACCGTATCGAATGGGCCAAGCACGCCCCGGAAGCCTACAAAGCCATGGTCGGCCTGGAGCAGGCCCTGGCCAAGAGCGGCCTGGAGAGTTCCCTGTTGGAGCTGGTACGCCTGCGGGCTTCGCAGGTCAACGGCTGCGCCTACTGCGTCAACCTGCACGCCAACGATGCACGCAAGGCAGGTGAGACCGAAGCACGCTTGCAGACCTTGAGCGTGTGGCGCGAAACCGCCTACTTCACCCCGCGCGAACGTGCGGCGCTGGCCTGGGTCGAAAGCCTTACCCGCCTGCCTGAGCAGGGCGCGCCACAGGGGCAATATGAAGCCCTGCAGGAACACTTCGAGCCGGCCGAGGTGGTCAACCTGACCCTGGCGATTGCCACCATCAACGCCTGGAACCGCTTCGGGGTCGGGTTTGCCATGGTGCCGGCCTGATCATTCAATGATCGCCGTACCGGCCCTATCGCCGGTACAGGGAACAACTAACGCCCGGCCAACCGCGCCCTATAGCTGCCGGGGCTCTGCCCGGTCCACTTCTTGAACGCCCGGTGAAACGCACTCGGCTCCTGGAACCCGGCCTGCTCGGCTATCTCGGCAATGCTCAACACCCCCTCGCGCAACCGCTCGAAGGCCATCGCCCGGCGCACCTCATCCTTGATCTGCTGGTACGACCGCCCTTCCCGCTCCAGCTGCCGGCGGAACGTACTGGCACTGATCCCCTGCAGCTGCGCCAGCGCCGCCAAGGTCGGCCACTGCCCATAGTGCCGGGCGCGCAAATGGCGGTACACCTCCGCCACCAGCCCGTTCTGGTTGCGAAAGCGGATCACCAACCCCTGCGGTGCACTGCGCAGAAAGGTTTTCAGGGTCGCCAGGTCCTGCACCACTGGCAGACGCAGGTAGGCGCTGTCGAACTCCACTTCGGTACGGCCGCTGCCCAGGCGCAGGTCCGGCCCCCACAACAGCAGGTCGTCTTCCTGGGCCGGGCGCGAGACGGCCAGCTCGGTGCGGTCGATGGCGATCCGCCGCCCGGCCAGCCAGCACAACATGCCGATCATCAGCACCAGGTAGGTTTCCTCGGCGTACACCTGGGTCAACGGGTCGGCAATGCTCGACTGCACGCTGATCAGCGCGCGCCCACCGCGTACGGTCAGGCTGCCGCGCAGGTCGCGCAGGAACAGGCCGAAGCCAGCCATGCACTGGCGCAAGGCCTTTTCCAGGTTCGGCTCAAGGATCAGGCCCCGGCAAATCAGGGCGAAGCTGCCCAGCGGCATGCCATGGCTGTCGAGGCGGAAGAACTCGTCGTCCAGGCGCTGTATCTGTGTCAGCCACAGCTCGGCGAAGGCCTTGGCCGGTACGCGGGCCTGTGACTGCTCAAGCAGCTGGGGGTCGATGCCCACCGCGCGCAGCTGTGCATCGCGCTCGGCCGGGCTATTGCGCAGGGCGTGGAGCATGGCATTGAGAAAGTACACGGCGACCGAATCGCTATCGCGCATGGTGGTTTTCGCTGTCTATGCTGAGTGGCAAAAAGTGCCAGGTTGTTTGAACAGATCCGGCATAGGCTGCAACAGAGCCTTTGCCTAGACTCGATCCCACTCCGGGACCGCCGGCCATTCTCGCAGAGCCTGGCCCGCTCCCGCCATGCCTAAGCTTACGGAGCCTCTATGAGCAGCCCAGAAATCTATGTCGTCAGTGCCGTGCGTTCCGCCATCGGTGGTTTTGGAGGCTCGCTCAAGGACCTGCCCCTGGCCGACCTGGCCACTACCATTACCCGCGCCGCCATCGAGCGCTCGGGCGTGGCCGCCGAGCAGGTTGGCCATGTGGTCATGGGCACCGTGATCCCCACCGAACCGCGCGATGCCTACCTGTCGCGGGTTGCCGCAATGAACGCCGGCATTCCCAAGGAAACCCCTGCCTTCAACGTCAACCGACTGTGTGGCTCGGGCCTGCAGGCCATCGTCTCTGCCACCCAGTGCCTGCTGCTCGGCGATGCCGATGTAGCCGTGGCCGCCGGTGCCGAATCCATGAGCCGTGGCCCGTACCTGCTGCCGCAGGCACGCTGGGGCGCGCGCATGGGCGACCTGCAAGGCATCGACTACACCGTAGGCGTGCTGCAGGACCCCTTCGAACACTTCCACATGGGCATCACCGCAGAAAACGTCGCCGCCAAACACGGCATTACCCGCGAGATGCAGGATGAGCTGGCCCTGACCAGCCAGCGCCGCGCCGCCCGCGCCATCGCCGAAGGCCGTTTCGACAGCCAGATCGTCCCGGTGGAGCTGAAAACCCGCAAAGGCACCGTACAGTTCGCCGTGGACGAGCACGTACGGGGCGACGTCACCGCCGAGCAACTGGCCGGCATGAAGACCGTGTTCAAGAAGGACGGCACCGTGACTGCCGGCAACGCCAGCGGCATCAACGATGGCGCAGCCGGCCTGGTGCTGGCCAGCGGTGACGCCGTGCGTCGCCTGGGCCTGAAGCCGCTGGCGCGTCTGGTGGGCTATGCCCACGCCGGTGTCGAGCCCGAACTGATGGGCCTGGGCCCGATCCCGGCCACCCGCAAGGTGCTGGAAAAGACCGGCCTGAAGCTACAGGACCTGGACGTGATCGAGTCCAACGAAGCCTTCGCCGCCCAAGCCTGCGCCGTGGCCCGCGAACTGGGCTTCGACCCGGAGAAGGTCAACCCCAATGGTTCGGGCATTTCCCTGGGCCACCCGGTGGGTGCCACTGGCGCGATCATCGCCACCAAGGCCATCCATGAGCTGCAGCGCATCCAGGGCCGCTACGCCCTGGCGACCATGTGCATCGGTGGCGGCCAAGGCATCGCCGTAGTCTTCGAGCGCGTCTGAGAGAGCCTGACACATGAGCATTGAACAGATCGCCGTGATCGGCGCCGGCACCATGGGCAACGGCATTGCCCAGGTGTGCGCCGTCGCCGGCTACCAGGTGCTGCTGGTGGATGTTTCCGACGCGGCGCTGGAGCGCGGCGTGGCCACCTTGAGCAAAAACCTCGAACGCCAGGTCAGCAAAGGCACCCTGGATGCGGACAAGGCCGCGGCGGCGAAAACGCGCATCCGCACCAGCACCGACTACGCCCAGCTCAGCGGCGCGCAGCTGGTGATCGAGGCCGCCACCGAAAGCCTGCAGCTCAAGCAGCGCATCCTGCAGCAAGTGGCCGCCAACGTCGCTGCCGACTGCCTCATCGCCACCAACACTTCGTCGCTGTCGGTGACTCAGCTGGCCGCCAGCATCGAGCACCCCGAGCGCTTCATTGGTGTGCACTTCTTCAACCCGGTACCAATGATGGCGCTGGTGGAGATCATTCGCGGCCTGCAGACCAGCGACAGCACCTACGCCCAGGCGCTGGTGGTGACCGAAAAGGTCGGCAAGACCCCGATCACCGCGGGCAACCGCCCAGGCTTTGTGGTCAACCGCATTCTGGTGCCAATGATCAACGAGGCCATCTTCGTGCGCCAGGAAGGCCTGGCCAGTGCCGAGGACATCGACACCGGCATGCGCCTGGGCTGCAACCAGCCAATCGGCCCGCTGGCACTGGCCGACCTGATCGGCCTGGATACCCTGCTGGCGATCATGGAAGCCTTCCATGAGGGCTTCAACGACAGCAAATACCGCCCTGCCCCGCTGCTGAAGGAAATGGTCGCGGCCGGCTGGCTGGGGCGCAAGAGCGGTCGCGGTTTCTTCACCTACTGAGGACGAGTCGCCATGCCTCCGGTCAATGCCGCAATGCGCTGTGCCAATTTTGAAGAGCGACGTGACCGGGCCATGGCGCTGTTTGCCGAAAAGGGCTTTGGCCAGGTCAGCATGCGCGAACTGGCGGCCCATGTGGGGCTGACTGCGGGCTCGCTGTACCATCACTTTCCCAGCAAGCAGGACCTGTTGTACGACTTGATCGAGGAGTTGTACGAAGAACTGCAGGCCACTCTGGATCAGGGGCGTCGAGCCATGGCGCGCGGGGCCTCGGCACTGGGCTGCCTGATTGCAGCGCACTGGCAATTGCATGCCGAGCGGCCGATGCAGTTTCGGCTGGCGGAGCGCGACTTGTGCTGTTTGAGCGATGACCAGCAGGCGCGCCTGGCCTTGTTGCGCAAACGTTACGAGGCGGGGTTGCTGAGGTTGATCGCGCCACAGGCAACGTTGCAGGGGCAAGCCTTGGTGGCGACGGCGCATGTGGTGGCGACGCTGCTGAACCAGTTGCCGGGGATGTTGAAGGCATTGCCCGAGGAACAGGGGCTGGGGCTGATGGAGAGCATGTTGGCAGGCGGTATAGAGCGGACCCTGCGATAGCCTGTACTGGCGCTATCGCCGGCAAGCCAGCGCCCACAAGGACTGCACAGGCCTTGAGATCTGTAGCGTACCTGTGGGCGCTGGCTTGCCGACGATTTGGGCCACCCGCTTTAACGCAAAAGTCTCTGGATCTGCTCGTGCAGGGTATCCAGGTCAAACGGCTTGGCCAGGATCGGTGCCTTGCGGGTGATCGGGCTGCCAGACTCGAGGATCTCGGCCGGGTAGCCACTGATGAAGATCACCTTCAGGTCTGGTCGCAATTTCACCGCGGGCTCGGCAATCTCCACGCCGGAGATACCACCCGGCAAACGGAAGTCCGTCACCATCAGGTCCAGGTGCGGTTTGCTGGCCAGGATCGCAAACGCCTGCTCGCCATCTTCGGCAACCAGCACGTGGTACCCCTCACCCGCCAGGTAATCGCGCAAAATCATGCGAATCGCCGGTTCGTCCTCGACGACCAACACCACATCTTGTGCATCTTCACTCATGTTAACGCCTTGAAATTCTTACAGTTGGCCATCAGACCCCAAGCTTACGCAGAGGTTGCCCGCGCCTGGTCGTTTTGTTCTTTGAATGTTGCCAGCGGCAATTGCAGGGTGAATGTGGCGCCCTTGCCTTCCTCGCTTTCAACGTGAATCCGTCCACCATGCGCTTGCACGATCTGCTCGGATATGTACAACCCCAGCCCCAAGCCCCCGCTGGCTTGCAGGGCAGCGACCCGTTCGAACTGCTGGAAAATGCGCTGCTGGTTGGCCGCGCTTATCCCAATGCCGTGATCCTGAACCTGCACCCAGGCCATCCCCGCTTGCTCGAACACCCGTACCTCCACCGGCTTGCGCTCGCCGTAACGCATTGCATTGGACAACAGGTTGGCCACTACTTGTTCAATCCGGAATTCGTCCCACTCACCCTTCAATGCTTCACAGCGCTGCAGTTCGATGTGGGTGTCCAGCGCCATGGCTTGCGCGGTGAAGTTTTCCACCAACCCACGCACCAGTTGACC
Source organism: Pseudomonas sp. PvP089 (assembly GCF_017875165.1). Lineage (NCBI taxonomy): Bacteria > Pseudomonadati > Pseudomonadota > Gammaproteobacteria > Pseudomonadales > Pseudomonadaceae > Pseudomonas > Pseudomonas sp. PvP089. The sequence goes on along the minus strand of NZ_JAGGME010000001.1, from coordinate 2,753,427 downwards.
GAGATCGAACAGCCTGGGGCGTAGCGACAATTTACCGGTGCGGATGCGTGACACATCAAGCATGTCCTCGACCAACCGGATCAGGCTGTTGATCTGCCGCTCGTCGCGTTCGACCATGGCTTGCAGCTTGTCGGCGCTGAAGGCTTCCAGGTTGCCCCGCGCCAGGTGCATCTTGCGCAACTGGGTTTCCAGGATCAGGCCATTGAGCGGTGTGCGCACCTCATGTGAGACGATCGACATGAAGTCGTCACGCATGCGCACTGCATGCTCAAGCTCACCTCGCGCCACCTGTAACTGGCTGAGCAGCAGTTCCTGCTCCTGGCGGCTGTGCTCCAGGGCTTCCAATTGCCGGCCAAGCACCTTGCGCTGGCGGAACAGGTCAACAAACACCGAGACTTTGCTTTTCACTGCCAGGGTGTCGAGCGGTTTGTGCAGAAAGTCCACGGCCCCGCTCTCGTAGCCTTTGAAGGCATAATTCATCTCGCGGCCCGCCGCGCTGACGAAAACGATCGGGATATTCTTGGTCTTGTCGGTGCCGCGCATCAGCTCGGCAAATTCGAAACCGTTCATGCCCGGCATCTGCACATCGAGGATGGCCAGCGCGAACTCGTGCTCAAGCAGCAACGACAACGCAGCTTCGGCAGACTGGGCCTGGTGCACTTCGCGGTCTTCGCCCTGGATAAGGGCATCGAGCGCCAGAAGGTTTTCCGGCAGGTCGTCGACGATCAGCAGTTTGGCGATGGTGTGGCTTAGCATGCGCTGTATTCCAAGGTCGCGAGCAGCTGCCCGATACCACTCAGAGTAAGGATATGGTCGGGCTGATGCAGGACCAGGGCGGCCTCCGGCATCAGGGAGACCTGTGCGTCGCGAGGGTCCTGGACGATCGTGCGGCCCCCGTTGTTCTTGATATAGGAAAGCCCTCTGGCGCCGTCTTCGTTGGCACCGGTGAGCAGCACGCCAAGCAGGCCCTCGCCATAGGCATCGGCCGCCGAGATGAACAGGAAATCGATCGCTGGACGGGAGAAATGCACGGGGTCTTCCTGGCTCAGCGACAGCGTGAGGTCGTGCTCCACCGACAGGTGGTAACCCGGCCCCGCCACGTAGATCCGCCCGCTGCTGATCTGCGCCTTGTCAGCGGCCTCGCATACCGGGCGATGCAAGCGACGCTGCAGCACTTCGGCCAGTTGGCTGTGGCGGTCGTCCGGCAGGTGCAGCACGCAAAGCACAGGTATGGCGAACGCTGGCGGCAGCGCGCCAAGCACCTCGAACAATGCCGCCACACCGCCCGCCGAGGCGCCGATCACCACTGCGCGTACGCCGTTCATGATTTACGGAAGATCCGTTCGGGCTTGACCAGCGGCTCGAAACGATCGCTGTAGGCCGAAAAATCCACCGACTCCTTGCTGCCCAGCACCAGGAAACCCCGATGGCAGAGCGACTCATGGAACAGCCCGAGGGCGCGGTCCTGCAGCTCTTTGTTGAAGTAGATCAGCACATTGCGGCACGACACCAGTTGGGTCTCGGAGAACACGCTGTCGGTGGCCAGGCTGTGGTCGGCGAAGGTCACGTTATCGCGCAGGCTGCTGTCCATGATGGCGTTGCCATAGGCCGCTGTGTAGTACTCGCTAAAGTCACGACGGCCGCCGGCCAGCCGGTAGTTTTCTTCGTACTCGCGCATGCTTTGCATCGAGTAGATCCCCTGCTTGGCCCTGTCTAGCGAATGCGGGTTGATGTCGGTGGCGTAGATGATGGTGCGCTCAAGCAGCCCTTCCTCACGCAACAGGATGGCCATGGAATACACCTCCTCCCCCGTGCTGCAGCCCGCGATCCATACCTTGATCGAAGGCCAGGTACGCAGCAGCGGCACCACTTCGTTGCGCACGGCAAGGAAGTGGTCAGGGTCGCGGAACATCTCGCTGACGGGGATCGTCAGGTACTGCAGCAACTGCATGAACATGCCGGGGTCGTGCAGCACGCGCTCCTGCAGCGCCGACACCGTGAGGCAATCAAACTGGCGCAGCGCATGCAGGATCCGGCGCTTGATCGAGGCGCCGGAATAGTTGCGGAAATCGTAGCTGTACTTGAGATAGATGGCCTCGATCAGCAAGCGGATTTCGATGTCGGTGTTACGTTCGCTAGTCAAATTCGCTCCAGTTGCGGCAGCCATACACGAATCAACGAGAACAAACGGTCCAGGTCAATCGGTTTGGCCAGGTAATCATTGGCGCCGGCCTGCAGGCAACGCTGCTGGTCATCCTTCATGGCCTTGGCGGTCACGGCGATGATCGGCAGTTTGCGCCAGCGCGCTTGCTGGCGGATCAACCGGGTGGCCTCGAAGCCGTCCATTTCAGGCATCATCACGTCCATCAGCACCAGGTCGATGTCATCATGCTGCTCCAGGCGCTCGATGGCCTCGCGGCCGTTACGGCCAATCTCGACGATGGCGCCCTTGTGCTCCAGGGCACTGGTCAGGGCAAAGATATTACGCACATCGTCGTCCACCAGCAGCACCTTGCGCCCCTCGAACACCTTGTCGCGGCTGCGGGCGGTCTTGAGCATGCGCTGGCGTTCGTTGGACAGCTGCGATTCTACCTTGTGCAGGAACAACGTCACTTCATCGAGCAGGCGCTCCGGCGAACGCGCGCCCTTGATGATGATCGACCGCGAGTACTTGAGTAGATCGGCTTCTTCTTCGCGGGTCAGGTTGCGCCCGGTGTACACGATCACCGGCGGGAAGGAACGGATATCCTCGGCGGTCATGCGCTTGAGCAGCTCGTTGCCGAGCATGTCCGGCAGCTTGAGGTCGATGATCATGCAGTCGTAGATGTTCTCGCGCAACAGCGCCAAGGCATCCTGAGCCATGGCCACGGCAGTGATCTCGACGTCGTCGTCGCCAATCAGCCGGGCGATGCTCTCGCGCTGCAGGTCGTCGTCCTCCACCAGCAGGATATGCTTGAGCTTTTGCGTCAGCTTGGCTTCCAGGCGCGCGAAGACTTCCTTGAGCTCCTCACGACTGGTGGGTTTTACCGCATACCCCACCGCCCCCATGTGCATGGCTGCCTCGACGCGGTCTTCCACCGAAATGATGTGCACCGGGATATGGCGGGTGCCGGCCTGCTCCTTGAGCCGCTGCAGCACGGTCAACCCCGAGTGGTCGGGCAGGCGCATGTCCAGCAAGATCGCATCCGGTATGTATTGGGCCGCCAGCTCGAAGCCTTCGTCGGCGCCATGGGCCACCAGGCAGCTGTAGCCCAGTTCGTGCGCAAGGTCGAACAGAATGCGGGCAAAGTTTGGCTCGTCTTCGATCACCAGAATGCAACGGGAATCGAAGGGGGCATGCTCGCGGTCGTCGGCAAAGGTCGGTACCAGGCGCATGGCGGCAGCGGCCACAGGCACTTGCGGTGCTGGCGGCAACGCGTCGACGGCGGGGCGCAGGCTTTGCGGCTCGATGTCTTCGGCATCGGCGGCATAGCGTTCCGGCAAAATCAGGCTGAACACACTGCCTTGGCCTGGGCTGCTCTCGACATTGATCTGGCCACCGAGCAGATGCGCCAGGTCCCGGGAGATCGACAGACCCAGGCCAGTGCCACCATAGCGGCGGTTGCTGGTGCCATCGACCTGGTGGAAGGCGCCAAAGATCGCCTGGTGCTGATCGGCAGCAATACCGATACCGCTGTCACGCACGGCGAACACAATACCGCTGCCAGGCTGGTAGCTGACGTTCATGCTGACCTGGCCACGCTCAGTGAACTTGATGGCGTTGGACAGCAGATTCTTGAGGATCTGCTCCAGGCGCTGACGATCCGTGAACAGCGTGGCCGGCACCTGCGGCTCGAGCTTGACGTCGAAGGCCAGGCCTTTGTGGCCGGCAAGCGGCTGGAACATGCCGCGCAAGCCTTCGGCCAGGCGCTCGACCTGGGTGGTCTCGGGGCGCACTTCAAGCTTGCCGGCCTCAACCTTGGCAATGTCGAGAATGTCGTTGATCAGGTTGAGCAGGTCGTTGCCTGCCGAGTAGATGGATTCGGCGAACTTGACTTGCTCCTCGCTGAGGTTGCCCTCACCGTTTTCTGCCAGCAGTTTGGCCAGGATCAACGAGCTGTTGAGCGGCGTGCGCAGCTCATGGGACATGTTGGCGAGGAATTCGGACTTGTACTTGCTCGATCGCTGCAAGTCGTCGGCGCGGGCCTGCAGCTCCAGCTGTGCCCGGCCCAGCTCTTCGTTCTTGCGGTCCAGCGCATCGGTGCGTTCCGACAACTGCTCGTTGGTCTGCTCAAGCTCAGCCTGTTGGGTCTCCAGGTGGGCCTGGGACTCCTTGAGCACCCGTGACTGCTCTTCGAGCTCTTCGTTGGCAGTCTTGAGCTCTTCCTGCTGCACCTGCAGCTCTTCATTCAGCTGCTGGGTTTCGGCCAGCACTTCCTGCAGCCGCTGACGATAACGGGCACTCTCGATCGACATGCCCAGGTTGCCGCCGACCCGTTCCAGCAGCTCTTCATCGCGCTCCTGCAGGGGGCGCAGGAAGCCCAGCTCGATCACCCCGTTGATCTGACCGTCCTCGGTGGCCGGCATCAGCAGCGCACTGCGCGGCAAGCCGCTGCCCAGGCCGGAACTGAGGCGATAGAAGTCTTCCGGCAGGTTGTCCAGGCGCAACAGGCGGCCTTCACGCACGGCCTGAGCCAACAGGCCGTCGTGGTCCAGCCTGATCTGCTCGCGCGCCTGCTCTTCGGCGCCCAGGCCATAACAGGCCACCCGGACCAGGCGGCCATGCTCATCGCGCACATACACGGCGCCCACTACACTGCCCAGATAAGAAGCAAAGAAGCGCAGGATGTTGTCACCAAGCATGGGCAAGGTCAGTTGCCCGAGCACCTGCTGAGCCAGCTGGGTCTGGCCGTTGCGCAACCAGGCCTGCTGCTCCAGGCGCTGAGCCGAGCGTTGCTGGGCCTGAAGGTTCTCATCATAGCTGGTCGACAGCGCCACCAGGTCTCGACGACCCAGGTAAGCCAGCAAGGCGCTGAGGCCGACGATGAACAGCACGAAGGCCGAGATCGCCGTCACAGTGACAGAGCTGACCTTTTCGTTACGGGCCATGCGCAGTTGCTGTTCGGTGCTGATCAGGCCATCGAATTCCTTGCGGATTTCATCGGTGATGCGCTTGCCCCGGCCGTTGCCGATCGAGGCCTGGTAATCGCCCTGGCTACGGCGCAGGTTAATCATCTCGTTGCCGAAGTCGTTCCAGGCCTGCTGCAAAGCAATCAACCGGTCGATACGGTCGACCTGCTGCGGGTTGTCCTCCACCATGCCCCGCAGGCTTTGCAGGCTGCCGAGAATACGTGGCTTGGCCACCTCGTAGGGGTCAAGGAAACGCTCGTCACCGGTGATCAGGAAACCGCGCATGCCGGTTTCCATGTCGATCGACAGCTTGACCGCTTCGTTGGCATTGCCGATGACCCGATCGGTGTGTTCGACCCACTGCATGGCCGAAAGCAGGTAGTTGATCACCGCAACGAAGGCTACGGCCCCCAGCAGGCCCACCCCCAGGGGGAGGCCGATGTTGCGGCTCAACAGCTTGCGAAAGCTTCGCTGGTCTATCGAGGCTGCTTGAATCATGAGAAAACGCCCGAGCAAAAAAAGTCCATTGGAAAGAGTGGCGGATCAACCGTTGTTGTTATCTGCCACTGCGCCGTCCTGATAAGCGAGTCTAACCAGCTTTGACGGGTCTGGCAGGGCATTTAGCCAGTATTTGAAGGCGGTGTGCGCCAATCGTTCCATCTGATTGCAGGGATCGGTATCCTCGGGAACTTCTGTTGTCACTTGGCGCACAGATAAAAGACATTCATTTGTACAGGATCCGAACCATGCATCTTCTTGTAGTCGAAGACGACGACATCGTACGCATGCTGATGGTCGAAGTGCTCGACGAGTTGGGCTACACGGTCATTGAGGCTGAAGACGGCGAAGCCGCCCTGCAGGTGCTCGCAAACCCAAGCCAGCCGCTGGAACTGATGATGACCGATGTGGGTTTGCCGGACATGCGTGGCGATGTGCTGGCAGGCAAAGCGCGCGAGTTGCGGCCACTGCTGCCCGTGCTGTTCGCCAGTGGTTATGCCGACAGCATCAATGTGCCCGAGGGCATGCACCTGATCGGCAAGCCGTTCAGCATCGACCAGTTGCGGGACAAGGTGGTGGCCATTCTGGGTCACCCGTGAAATCGGTGTAGCCTGCTTCGCGGGCTTGCCCACTCGCACAAAGACCGCATGGTTTCGAACGCTGTGACGGTCCTGTGGGAGCGGGTTGACCCGCGAAGAGGCCGGCACAGGGCACACAACTCACAGCTCCCTGCGCAACAAATAAGTATCCATGATCCACCCCTTACGCCGCCTCTCCTGTTCACGCACTTCCAGTATCCGCGCCTTCACCTCCTGCAACGGCCCGGCAATCAGCACTTCATCCTCGGTACCCAGGCAAGCGCCCCAGTAGATCACCAACCCCGGATCATCGAGCTGAGCAAACGCGCACTGCCCGTCGAGCATCACCACCACGTTGTCGATAGGCCCATGCGCGGCCAGGCGCCGCCCTGGCAGCACGGTCAGCGGCTCGCCGATGCGGTTGAGGGGCACCTGATGACGCGCCGCCAGCGCCTGTACACTGCTGATGCCTGGAATGATCTGCAAGCGCAGCGCCACGCCGCGCTCGCGGACCAGATCGAGAATCCGCAGGGTACTGTCGTAAAGGGTCGGCTCGCCCCACAGCAGAAAGGCGCCGGTTTCGCCGTCGCCAATCTCCTGCTCGATCAGTTGGGCATACAGCGCAGCACGCTGCCGGTGCCAGTCCTGCACCGCACCCAGGTAGTCATCTGCCTGGCCATCGCGCAGGGGGTCGGCGACCTGCACCAGGCGATAGCCACCCTCGGGGCGGTAGCGCTGCACAATGGCCTTGCGCAGGCGTACCAGCTCATCCTTGTCGCTGCCCTTGTCGAGCACGAAAAACACGCAGGCGCGGCGCAGTGCATCGACTGCTTCATAAGTGACCTGGCGCGGGTCACCCGCACCGATCCCGATCAACAACAGGTCTTTCATTGCTTTGCCCTTTGCGGGAACCAGCCGCCATTGTCAGGCGGCTACCGGTATTTGGCAAAACGCCCGCTTAGAAAACCGAGAAGTTGTAGCTGACAATCACCCGTGTTTCATCCATGTCACGCGCCCACTTTTCATAATTGCTACGGTAAGTGGAATTACGCAGGCGCACGCTGACATCCTTGAAAGTGCCACTTTGCACCTGGTACTTGAACTCGGTGTCGCGTTCCCATTCCTTGCCTTCGGCCCTGCTGCCCGGCACCTTGATATTGTCGCCATTGATGTAGCGGGTGAAGAAGGTCAGGCCGGGCACACCCAGCGCCTTGAAGTCATAGTCATAACGCACCTGCCAGGAACGCTCCTGAGCGGCGGCGAAATCGTTGACCTGAGCATAGTTGACCAGATACGGGTTGCTGCCATCCAGGTACGGCATGGCGCTGTCGCCATACATCCGCTGCCAGCCGGCACTGATCTTGTGGCCACCCAGGCTGTAGCCGAGCATGCCGCTGAAGGCGCGATGGTCGATTGCACCGGCGCGGGCATTGCCAATGTCATCACTCTTGATCAGGCGCAGGTCGGCCGACAGGCTGCCCAACGCCAACGGCTGGCTGGCCACCAGGCCGAGGAAGTGCTGGCGGTAAATATTTTCCAGCTTGGCCACCTGGTACTGGGCGCTGATTCGCTCGTTGAAGCGGTAGTCGACACCGGCCAGGTCAAAGTGGTCAGCTTCGATATCGCAGGCATAGCGCTTGTTCTTGCAGTGCACGCGGATGTCCTGGCGGTCAGTGGAATCCCGCGCGGTGTATTTGTCCAGGCGGGCCAGGGTGAACTTCAAGTCGCGCACTTCTTCAGAAGTGAGCATGGCGCCATGGAACAGGGTGGGCAGCAAGCGGCCGTCGTTGTATTTGAGCAATGGCACATCAGGCATCATCGAGCCGTATTTGAGCACGCTCTTGGACACCTTGACCTTGGCCGCCAGCCCCATCTTTGCATATTGGTCAACCGAGTGCCGCGGGTCATGACCGGAAGAAGGAAGCAGGCCACTGTTACTGTCTGCCGGACTCGAGTCCAGTTTGAAGCCGAACATGCCCAGCGCATCTACGCCAAAACCGACCGGCCCTTGGGTATAACCCGACTGCACATTAAGGATGAAACCTTGCGCCCATTCTTCCCGCTTGGAAGCGCCTTGGCTGGAACCGCTTTGGCCATCACGAAAATCCCGGTTGAAATAAACATTGCGTGCTTCGACCTTGGCACTGCTGTCTTCAAGAAATCCGGTGGCCTGGGCGTTGACGCCGGCACACAAGAGGAACAGGCCGGCAACACGGCGCCCAGGGGCGAGGGGGAAAGGGGCAAACATGCGAAGACACATCCAGAATCAAAGGCGGGATACACACTGCGGCACGAACTGGCCACGGCACTGCGACAAGGCCGAACAATCAACGGCCATCATCTGAAATGATCGCGCAACGGCGCTGGCGCGCGCCATTGGACCATGGTCTAGACGAACCGCTGGGGAACGGCAAAAAAACCGTGAAATAGCGCGCGCAAAACTAGGAAAGTTCCCGCCTTACTTACAAAAGTTTGCTGTTTACCCAGTCCCGATGAATGTCTACACTCACTATCAGCGAACAGCAGACCCCACCTGCGTGGCTGGCGTTTTATGTAGTTTTAATGTTCGTCACGCCCTGCCACGACCGACGTACAGGAGTGATTACAGTGTCCAGACTTGCAGAGTTTCGTGCTGCCGAAAAAGCGCTCCAGGAGCAGATGGCGCAACTGGAGGCATTGAAAAAGGATGCCGGCCTCAAACGCGAAATCGAATTCGAGCAGAAACTAGTCGGCCTGATGAAAAGCTATGACAAGAGCCTGCGCGATATCATCGCCATCCTCGATCCCAAGGCGGTAGCCAAGACTAGCGGCCCAGCGCCCAAGCAACAGCGCCGCCCACGCGTGGTAAAGGTTTATCAAAACCCGCACACCGGCGAGCGGATCGAGACCAAGGGCGGCAACCACCGCGGCCTCAAGGCCTGGAAAGAACAGTATGGGGGCGCCACGGTGGAAAGTTGGGTACGCTGATGAAACGTCAACGCACACTTCACACTTTTTTCACAAGGGCTGGCTCAATATCGAGACAGCTAAAGGACTAGCGACCCCACGCGCCCGCACATGCGGGCCTCTAATTCCAGCGCCCTGCCCCGTGCAGGGCGCTTTCATTTGCGCAATCGGCGCACTTCCGTATCATGGCCAGCCTGTCTGTTTTGCCGGTGCCCTGCGCCCGGCCCCGTCTCAGGAGTTCCCATGAGCCTGCACGATCTGCACACCCTGCCTGGCGTCACCGCCCAACCGGATGCCGCTACCGCCCACTTCGTCTTCAACCACACCATGTTGCGCGTCAAGGATATCGAGAAGTCGCTGGACTTCTACACCCGGGTACTGGGTTTCCGCGTGGTGGACAAGCGTGACTTCCCTGAAGCCGCCTTCAGCCTGTACTTCCTTGCCCTGGTCGACCCGGCGCAGATTCCCGCTGATGACGCTGCACGCCACCAGTGGATGAAGTCGATCCCTGGCGTACTGGAGCTGACCCACAACCACGGCACCGAAAACGATGCTGAGTTTGCCTACCACAACGGCAATACCGACCCGCGCGGGTTTGGCCACATCTGCATTTCGGTGCCGGACGTGCGCGCCGCCTGTGCGCGCTTTGAAGCACTGGATGTGCCGTTCCAGAAACGCCTGCAGGACGGGCGCATGAACCACCTGGCCTTCGTCAAGGACCCGGACGGTTACTGGGTAGAAGTGATCCAGCCGACCGAGCTCAAAGGCTAAGCATTCATCGCTGTTCGCTCGTCGGGCCGGGAACTCCCGGCCCCTTGCTGTGGTATATGAAGGTAACGGCTTCACATGCCACAGCGAGGTAAGGACGATGCAATCTCTTCACTGTGAATACCGCGAGCACACCATCACCGCCAGCGTGATGCCCCACCCCGACTCCCCCCTGCCCTACGCCGCCGGCTGCCTGATTACCGCGCCCGACGGGCACACCAGCAAGCGCATGTCGATGCCGATGAAGTTTGTCTCCGACCTGGAGAACGCGCAGCATGTGTCGCTGGCCCACGGCCGCGCACTGGTCGACCAGCAGCTGGATGACGGGCACAAGCTGTTCTGACCCTTCCAAGGTTTGTACTGGCCCCTTCGCGGCTAAAGCCGCTCCCACAGGTAATCCACAGATTTCAGATGCTTTGCTGTACCTGTGGGAGCGGCTTTAGCCGCGAAGGGGCCAGCACAGGAGTAACTAGCCCTCCCGGGCGTAAGCCACTGCGGCATCCACCTGCGCCCGCGTCGGCCTGATACCCGTGTACAGCACAAACTGCTCCAGCGCTTGCAGCGCAATGACCTCCAGCCCGGTAATCACCGGCTTGCCCAACGCCTGCGCCCGGCGAATCAACGGCGTCTGCGCCGGCATCGCCACCACATCGAACACCCGCTCGGCCGCCGCTATGGCATGCTCAGAAAACGCCAGCACCTCTGCCTCCGGCCCGCCAGCCATACCGATCGGCGTCACGTTCACCAGCATCGGCGGGCAGATGTCGCCCAACTCAGCCAGCCAGCGATAACCACACACATCTGCCAGTTGCCGACCGGCCTGCTCGTTGCGCGCAACGATGATGCCTTCGGCAAAGCCTGCATCACGCAGGGCACTGGCCACGGCCTTGGCCATGCCACCACTGCCACGCAGGGCAAAGGCGGTGCCCGGATCGACCTGATGCTGCGCCAGCAACTGGCGCACGGCCAGGTAATCGGTGTTGTAGGCCTTCAGGTGGCCACCGGTATTGACCAAGGTATTGACCGACTCGATGGCCGCCGCCGACGGGTCGATTTCATCGACCAGCGCCATACAGGCCTCCTTGTACGGCATGGACACGCCGCAGCCGCGGATACCCAAGGCGCGGATACCCGCCACCGCCGCCGGCAGGTCATCGGTACGCATGGCCTTGTAGTAAAAGTCCAGGCCCAGCTGCTGGTACAGGTGGTTGTGAAAACGCACGCCAAAGGTGCCGGGGCGGCCGGCCAAGGAGATGCACAGCACGGTATCCCTGCTGGGAGTTGTCGACATAACCTGCTCCTGTGTCAGAACTGAAACGTTTGTGCAGCGTAACAGAGGCGACCACTGGTCGTCCCTTACACAACCTTTACCGTTCCCCTGTGCTCAGCTGACAGAGACTGGAGTCATATTATCAAGGCCCCCCGAACGTGGGCTTTCTCTGCGAGGTGCTCCATGATCCGTCACATTCCCGGAATCGCCCTGCTGGTCGGTGCCTTGGCCATCAGCGGGCCCGCTGCTGCTCACGGTGGCCATGGCGGCGGTGGCTGGTATGGACCGGGCCCGGTCCTGGGTGCGGCAGTGGTCGGCGCCGTGGTCGGGGCAACGGTTTATGGCGGGCGTGACCGTACTGTGTACGTTGAACGCCAGCCGGTCTATTACGGGCCGCCGCCGGTGTACGTGCAACCGCCGCCGCAACCGGTGTACTACCAGCCGTACTACGCACCGGCACCACCGCCCCCGGGCTACCGCACCTACTACGGCCCGCCACCGGTGTATTACGGACCGCCACGCTGGTAATGGTTGATAGAACTAATGACCACTATCGAGGAAGTTGATTTCAAAGTGCCCAGGCTGCTGCGTATGGTAGGGCCATGTTTCACAGGAGGTCCACATGGCCACTATCCAGATCATGTCCGTTGTCGGCAGCGCCGTTCCCACTTCACTGCGTGAACAGGGCCGGCTGGCATGCTGGTACCTGGTGCGCAACGGCGAAGCCGTAAGCGGCCCGATGCCGACCCTTGCTGCGGCGCAGGCCCTGGTTGAACAGTTGCAACCAGGCACCCTGGTCGCCTGACCCGAATTTGTTGTGCGTTGCTCCCTACGCCCTTTATGGCCCGCCGATCTGGCGGGCTTTTTTTTGCCGAAACGCCTGGCCGTTACTGTGTGGGGGGCGCATCGCGAGCAAGCTCGCTCCTACAATTTTTTCGGGCCAGTGTTTTTTGTAGCCATAGCCAACTGGCTGGTCAGTGCCAGGACTTTGCCCTGTAGCCGGCCGACGCTTATCACCAGCTCGTTGCGTTCCCTGGCGAACTGGTCGGCTTTGGCCTCTGCCTCTCTGCGGGCATCGCGCTCAATGTCCAGCAGGTCGGTCAGTCGGCGGATGACTGCAATATCTGCACTGTCCATCGCACGCTCGGTTGCATCCCTGGATAACCACTTGCGCAGCCACAGACCTGCACCCAGTAACACAGTGCCCGTGCCGCTCAGCCAAGTGACTGTGCCCGGGCCGAAGTCGGTCGGATCCATGTGAACCTCATTACAGATGATGATGCCATGAGCCCCGGAGAAAAATGTCTCGCTGGCTTCCCTTGCTGGTGAATTTAATTTAGCCTACAGCTAACTTTGCCACAAGAGAAATTTAGCTATGCGAACATTTAGCAGCAAGCTAAACACTGGCATGCTTCGCCCTATGGACATCTACGACATTCGCAAGCACAACCTGGTCAAGCTCATCGGCAGCCAGAGAAAGGGATCCTGCGCAGAACGCTGGGGGATGGCGCCTGCACACCTCAGCCAGATCCTTTCCGACAAGACCGTGAAAAACCTGGGCGATGACGTGGCCCGCCGAATCGAGGGCATCGAAGGTTTGCCTCGGGGTTGGTTCGACGCACTGTCGGCAGGCGACCCTGGGCAGCCTTCGGTCGAAGCCGGCGACGGTAAACTTTCGGCAGCCGACCTGGTCAAGCAGATGCTTGCCAGAAGCGGCAGAGGCATCCCTGAAGAAACCCGCCAAAGGTTGCTGGCCGCTGCAGAAGAACCGCAGAATGCCACGCTGCTAAAGGCTGACCGTGTTCGCCCTGGCTTGGTCGGCGACGAAGTGTGGATTGCTCACTACGATGTGCGGGCTGCCATGGGCGGTGGCCAGATCCCTCACGACTACCCCGAGATGTTCACAGACGTCCGCGTCAGCCCCAGCCATCTGCGCGAACTGGGTGTGACGTTCACGGAGCACCATCACCTGAAGATGGTAACGGGCTGGGGCCAGTCGATGGAGCCGACCATCAAGCACCGCGACCCGCTGATCGTCGATGTCAGCATCCGCGAGTTCGTCGGCGATGGCATCTACTTTTTCTCCTGGGGCGACCATATTTACATCAAGCGACTGCAGATTGCTGATGAGGACCATTTCGAGATGATCTCCGACAATTCGCGGCACAAGGACCGCATGATCCGCCGAGAAGAGACCTACATCCAGGCCAGGGTCCTACTGGTGTGGAATGCCCACCTTGTGTAAAACGAAGCCCGCCTCTTAAGGCGGGCGTTTGCTGAGGCTCAAAATGGCGGCGCCTCCTCCATCACCTCCTCGTTGTACTGCTCGACGCTGAAGTCGTCACGTGCTTGCACGCTGGTGCGCGCCCAGCGCACCGTCACGCTCTGGTCATCGTTGAAGGTAAGGTTCAACTCGGGCGTCTCCAGCAGCAGGCCCATCACCTCGTCCCATTCCGCATCACCGTCGGTATCCAGCCGGTGCACAACCACCCAGCGCTGCGTCTGCGCCAGCGGGTGGTTGATCATCGACGACACCCGCAGGCTAAGCCGCTCTACTCCGGTCATTCCCTGGCACTGCCGGGGGGCTGCGTTCACGTGCTTGAACATATTCTCATCCTGATATCTGTATGTTTGTACAGTATTCAGGGAAAGCTTATCTCACCGCCAAATCCACCGTAAACCCCTGCAACCGGAAAATTTCGCCTCCAGGCAATTTTGCCTATAGCGAAATTTATTTAGCCAATGGCTATTGACTTGAATTTAGCCCAAGGCTAATTTCGTTGCGCCAGCCACCGCAAAGCTGCTGGAACGCTTCGTCATTCAGGCCCTTTTCGTCAGGAGTTACCATGACCGTAGACATCAACGATCTCACCATCGCCACCCCGGTGGCGGTCTCCCCAAGCAACCCTGTAGCACTCGAACTCAGCGGTGCTGAAGCGATCGCCCGGTTCCCGAGTGTGGTGAAGGTCCTCAGCGATGGGTCAATCCAGCTTTCAGCCCCCACCAAGGGCGCTTCGAGCAAAAGTACCCACAGGACCCGCTGCGAATGGACAGAAACAGAAGACTGGACACTGGGAAGCGCCCAGGACCACTGGAATCGCCAGACCATGACGCTGACCAAGGTCAACGCGGCGCAAAAGGTGGTGATCGCCCAGATGCACGTGCGCGGGGATGACAGCCCGCCGGTGAAGGTGTTCTGGAACAAAGGCAACATTACCCTGGGGTTTCGGCGGACCTACAACCAGACCGACCCGGTAAACTCGACAGTACTCAAAGGTGTGCCGCTGGGGGGCAGGTTCGACGTGAGCCTCCACACCACGTCTGCAGGCGTGGTCAATGTAACAGCCAAATGCTACGGGGTATCCGGCACGTCCGGCGATCTACAGCTCGACAGCACCTGGTCTTCGCAGCTGTTCGAGTTCCACGGCGGCATCTACAACCAGGTTGACTATACCGACGCAACACCGGCCGACGACGGCTCGGTCTGCATCATCAGCGAACTCTCGCTGATTCATCGCTGAGCGACATTAGCCGGCAAAGCATCCCGATGCCCCGCCCCATCACAGATTGCATCGGGATGCCAACTGACCAAAAGCGCATGGTTGACGCGCGTGACACGCCACGCCAGTGATTAGTCTCGATGAGTCATATTGTTGCCTGCCCGCTCTCAGACTAATAATTACCTCTCTGCCTGGGGAGGCGCGAAACATGCAACCAAGATTCGTTATCGTTCCTGCTGTGCCAGTGGAAGGTGAATCCTTCCGCATCGGCAACCGGTTCTACGCCGCGACCGCTTCGGGCGGCTTCGATATCTATGACAACCAGGAGAAACAACGACTCAAGCGCGGCTATATCAACAAATCCGAGGCTGCGACTGCGTGCGGGTTGATGAACGCCGAGTCACGCAATCCCGCAGAGCAGTTCCCCATATTGCGAGCAGATTGATGGTTATACGCAGCCTGGCGAAAAACCTGCCTCCAGACCCCGACAAGGAGGGCTGGGTGCTCGGCTGGGGTGTGCTTCGGGACAAGCATCCATGGCATTTTGTCGACGTCTATGCCGACCAGAAGACAGCCCAGGTGGAGGCAGCGCGCCTCGGCGCTGGTTATGTTGTGGAGTACGGTTCACATCGCCTTGGCTCGAGTGAGTTCGTGTGCGGCATTACGCTTCCCGAAGGCTAGAGAGCAGCCCCGCCCATGAAACAGGGGCTCTAAAAGGCTTGCGGTATCATATGGCCGTGCCGTAAATTTCCCCCTCCTGTCATTCCTGCGTTGAGGAGTGGCGCTGAGGCCCAACACCATGTTGGGCTTTTTCGTTTTTGCGACAGGGCCATGGTTCAAGGTGTGCCGATTGTTGCGACTCATCAAAAGAAAGTTCTCCAGGGTGCTGCGAAAGTGGTTTGTCTACCTTGCGGTTGCAGGGCTGGCGGGCAACTACAGCCGACTGTTCGATCACCTTTCAATCTGGAAGCCGTGGCGAATTGCCAAGGGCCTGGCGGCCTATCTGATCGCATCCTGATACGCCTTTCACGCGGCGCAGGATAAATTTCGTTCAACTTGCGCCCTTTAGTCATAAGGCATTCGACAGCAATTCAGCCATACTCCAGAGGTGTTTTTTGGATTTTGGCGGGTTCTAGAAAGTTACGGAGGCCCGTATTTACGGGCCTTCCAGCCCCTCTCGTCACCAGGCGGCTACGTTCCAAGCACAAGGTTAGGACCCTTAGCCCACATTTTTCGAAAGTGCTTTCGGGCTGCAGCTGGCAGATTTCCAGTTTTGTGCTAGATATTTTGATTCTTGATTTTTTTCAAGAGCTCTCCCCAGGGATAACGTAAGCAAGGAGCTAACAGTGGGAATTGTTCAAAACGCTATTAGGGCTTTAGAGAATCACGCTGACGAAAAAGCTAAAGAAGTGAAAGCTTCTTTGCAGATGTTAGATGTACTCGCTCAAACAAAACTTTCAGAAATAAAACGACTCGTTGAAGACGACATTGCCAAATCTAAGTCTGACGCTAAGTCTGGATCGCCCACCCAGATCCCTCCAGGCCTCTACATTATGCAGGACGAGGGGACTCATGTAATGTCATCTTCTGGACCGTCGGCAGGCATCAAGAATGCTGTCGACAGTCTATTACATAGTCCGGAAGCTAAATGGCGCGATGCCTTAACCGGCTTGATAGGTACTGCACTAGACACATTAATTGGTAACTCATCAGGTGCATCAAGCAACAAAAAGCTCTATTTAATCGCACTCGATGGACATGCAGCAGATCCAGATAAAGGCATCGAAGAAACATACGTTCCCGTACGCATTGACTATTGCCTGTGGACCTACAATTTCGAAAGCTCAGGCATCTCAGATATAGCAACAAATGCTATTGCCTATTACGCACAGACGTCCCTGCTTGACTACAGCAACATCCCAAGCAATCTCCAAATCGATCAATCTCTTAAGTTGATCGGAATCCCACAAGAATATCGCAACGCCATTATTGAACAGATTCAGAAAGAGCGCGAAGCAAAACGACCTCTCAATTTGGAGAAATATCTTAAATCCGCCTCACCAGAACTGCGCGCCTCAGCTAAAAAGCTGTATTTATCGTAAAGGTAGAGCCCCACCCCTCCGTAGGGTGGGGTCTTTACAGCCAATATTTCCAACAGCATGGTCGACATCCGGCGTACTTTTCCCAGTCTTGCTAGAGCGTGCCTAACCTGACTACATCGAACACACATGCCGAGCAAATAACCCTCAACTTTGGACGAGGGGCTATCCGACGGGTTCGAGTGGTATCGGTTGGGCTCAGTCGTGAGGAATGTACGCAAACAGGGAGCTGAGTTGATAAAGCCAGCTGAGTGGAGCGGCGGCAGATCCTTGCCCCGGGCCTTGGCCACGACGTGGAGCTTGTAATCGGAGACCGCCTGGAAGAGCGACTCAGCCAGCAGGCGCAGGCGCTCGATCTCCTCTGCAGGCGCGCCATGATCCTGCGTCTGGTGGTAACAGCGCATGGCGTCGATCGCCTTCTGAATCAGCGGCTCGCCGGCCTCAACCATCCCGATGAAAGTCCGCTCATCCATGCCTAAGCTCCAAGCAGGAATGATATGGAAAGGTTTGGTCAGTAACCAACGTTGAAGCCCATTCAAGCGTGAAACCTCCAGAGCCAAGATTAGGCTGCTTCAAAGAAAAAACCAGCAAGCAGCCTAATGGTGTGATCACGCTAGCGCTGCACTTCAATAGCCGTGCCGGCCTTAAGGGACGAGCGTGAAATAATTTTTGCCAGCGTCAGCAGATATTTCTCTACAAGAAGGTAGCATACAATTCCACCTAGCAGCCCAGCAGTCACAGCGCCTACCGCGTACCAGACTGCCATCGCAAGGCTGGTTATCTGCCCAAACGTCGTTACAAATAGCACATACCAGATTCGTTGAGAAATTGGATGCGACAAATACAGTGAATAAGATGCCTCCCCAAACAACAGAGCGACCCTATTGATATTTGACCGAATGTACTTCTCAATCGAGATAAATCCTGCGACTAAGAAAAACGCCGGGACGCCATATACTAAAGGCCGAGTGAATAGGGTGAAATCAGCTAATACCAGCGCCACACTACTAGCCCCAACCAATAGACTTGTCGGCAAAAAACCGATACCCACCCAGCGCTGCCTGGTGACCCCTAGCAAGACGCCAAGCAGAAATTCAATGATGATCGGGCTTGTGTAGGTTTTGCCCAATGGCCCTTCTGGAGCCAAAGCAGACCCAACAATAGCAAGTGCAACTATAACTGCAGCCAAGAACAGAAGTCTCATTCTTAGGTTTTGCAATGCTAAGGAGAGACCGAATATCGCGTAAAAGAACATCTCATATGTGAGGGTCCACCCAATGGTGTATACAGGCGTGACATCACCCACATCTGGGTTTAGGGCGGGAATGAAAAACAGTGACTTAAGCAGGAATACTGGATCGACTGCGCGGGAGTTGAAAAACAAGCTTGGCATTAATAGCGCGGCAGCGACAAGCACACAGGTGAACACCCAGTATAACGGCGCCACTCTCAATATCCGCGAAACCCAAAACTCTCTTATACCTTTATTCTTACCCTCTGTGGTTACCCACATTACGAACCCGGATATAACAAAGAATATATCTACACCAAAATCACCCACCGGGTTATCGAAGTATGGTGCTACAGCAATCATCACCATGGAATGGTAGATGATAACCAGCCCAGCTGCAATGCCTCTCAAATATTGTATTCCGTAGAATTTTTCCACGCGCGCAGTCCATTGCAAGTGTATGAGATTAATTCGCCATTATCGCCAGGTACGTCGCATTTCTCAATATCTTGAGAGGCTGAAGTCTCAGATGGTTATTTTCGCCCGAGTGCGTCATAGGACGCTTCGCACTGATGACCGGCTATGCGTGCCCGGTCATAAGCCTGCG
Source organism: Pseudomonas sp. PvP089 (assembly GCF_017875165.1). Taxonomy (NCBI): domain Bacteria; kingdom Pseudomonadati; phylum Pseudomonadota; class Gammaproteobacteria; order Pseudomonadales; family Pseudomonadaceae; genus Pseudomonas; species Pseudomonas sp. PvP089. The sequence continues at coordinate 2,734,821 of NZ_JAGGME010000001.1, read as the reverse complement.
CCAACTCTCCCGCTCGTTCATCAGCCCGTGAGAGCAGCTCGGAGAGCACAATGGCGGCGCGGGTGGCTACCTCGCCTCGGGCGACAGCGGCGATATTCGCGTCTCGACGAAGTCGCCATTCATCTTCCAGCCTTCTGGCTCATCACCACACATCACCGTGCCCGAAACCGGCGGCAGGCACTTCAACCAGGCGCTAGAGGCAAAGGGGCTCAGGCACAGGCCTCAGTACAATTGCCGGCACACATATGCCACGATGTGCCTCATGTCGGGGATGAATCCAGCGTTTATTGCTGGGCAGCTTGGGCACTCGGTGCAGGTGCTTCTCTCGACCTACGCTAAGTGGTTGAATTCTGCCAACGATTGGGCGGAACTGGCGAAACTGGAAAAGAACGTAATGGGTACAGCATCGGCGCAGGATTAAATTTCGTTCACCTTGCGCCCTTTAGTCATAAGGCATTCGACAGCAATTCAGCCATACTCCAGAATGCATCGGTTTTAGGGGGAAAACCCTTGCACAGCCAACGACATACCAACTTTTAGTGAGCCTCAACGTGAAAAAATCCCTGTCCATCCTCAGCCTGCTGCTGTTGCTCACAGGTACCGCGACCCTTCCGTCGACTGCTGCTGCACAACCCCCGGCCCAAGCCCAACGAGATCCGTCCAAGTTGCATCTGGCTTCAGGCAGCGCCTTGCTGATCGACCTGAATACCAACCAGGAGTTGTATTCGAGCCACGCCGACCGCGTGGTGCCGATCGCCTCGGTCACCAAGCTGATGACGGCGATGGTGGTACTGGATGCCAAGCTGCCCATGGATGAAATGCTCACCATGACCATTGCCAACAACCCGGAAATGAAAGGCGTGTATTCCCGCGTACGCCTGGGCAGCCAACTCGATCGCCGCGAGACCCTGCTGATCACCCTCATGTCGTCGGAAAACCGTGCGGCCAACAGCCTGGCCAACGCCTACCCCGGCGGCTACCCGGCGTTCATCAAGGCGATGAATGCCAAGGCCCGCAGCCTGGGCATGGCGCATACCCGCTACGTTGAGCCGACCGGCTTGTCGACGCAGAACGTGTCCACCGCACGCGACCTGGCCAAACTGCTGATGGCCTCGCGCAAATACCCGATGCTGAGCGAGCTGTCGACCACGCGTGAGAAGACTGTGGCCTTCCGCAAGCCCAACTACACCCTGGGCTTCCGTAACACCGACCACCTGGTGAACAAGAGCAACTGGGACATCAAGCTGACCAAGACCGGCTTCACCAACGAAGCAGGGCACTGCCTGGTGCTGCTGACCCGCATGGATAACCGTCCGGTGGCCATGGTCATCCTCGACGCCTTCGGCAAGTACACCCACTTTGCCGATGCCAGCCGCATGCGTCAGTGGCTGGAGACCGGGGCCGCCAAGCCGGCACCGGCAGTGGCCATGCAGTACAAGACCGAGCGGCAGAACAAGGGGCGTGTAGCGGCCGAATAACCGCATGCCCCTGGGGCTGCACAGAACCTGTGCAGGAGCGGCCCATCGCGACGCAAGGCCGCTCCTGCAGGCGTTGCACCAGGCAGTCAGGCCGTGGCGCTGACCATCCCGCCCGAGCTGCTGCCACCCTCTTGCTGCAACAGCTCCAGCAGCTGTGCCGTGGCTGCCATGATCTGGCCGTTGATAGTGGCAATGCTTGCCTGCTTGGCGCCCACCGCAGCGGCCTTGGCCGCTTCATCCATCTTGCTGTTCTGCAGCGCAGCCAACTGCTTCTGCTCCTCGACCAGTTGCTTCTGCAGATCCTTGATCAGCTGACGCAGCTCGGATACGGCCTCTGACTCACCACTGTCTTCACTGTCCGCAGGTTGCGCCTGGCTACCCGCTGAAACTTTCATGCTGTCGCTACTGATGCTCAAGGGGCCCAGCGCCTCACCGGCCTGCTTTGCCTGTTCGCGTTCGTTGGCTGCGTTGGCGCTCAGCGTCTGCGCTGAAACGCCATTGATCATGAGGTTGCTAGCCGTAATTGCGCTCATCTCGATTCCCTGGCTGAAAGATAGGTCCTTGCCGTAACCACCCTATCGGCCATCCCTGGCAGTTCTTTAGCCCGCTTAAATTCCCCCGCGACTGGCTCGTTCCAACACATGTACTTGCGCAGGAGCCGGAGCGCCGGCGGGCGTCCAATTTCGACCATTCAGGGAATCGCAGCCATGAGCCAGTCCTCACAGCAGGAAACCATCAAAGATCTGATCGGCGTGGGCTTCGGCCCTTCCAACCTGGCCTTGGCCATTGCCCTGGAAGAACTCGCCGAGTCCCAGGGCCATGCCCTCGACGCGCTGTTCATCGACAAGCAGCAGGACTACCGCTGGCACGGCGAAACCCTTGCCACCCAGAGCGAGCTGCAGATTTCGTTCCTCAAGGACCTGGTGTCGTTGCGCAACCCCACCAGCCCCTACAGCTTCGTCAACTACCTGCACCAGAAGCAGCGCCTGGCCGACTTCATCAACCTCGGCACCTTCTACCCCTGCCGCCTGGAGTACAACGACTACCTGCGCTGGGCCGCCGACCATTTCGCCACCCAGGCGGTATATGGCCAGGAAGTGCTGCGCATCGAACCAGAGGTGAATGCCGGCCGGGTCGAGCACCTGCGCCTGGTCTCGCGCGACGCCCAAGGCCGCGAATACAGCCGCCGCACCCGCTCGGTGGTGGTCGGCAGCGGCGGCACACCAAAAATCCCGGAAAAGTTTGGTGCCTTCAAGGACGACCCGCGGGTTTTCCATCACTCCCAATACCTGAGCAGCCTCAACAAGCTGCCGTGCACCGCCGGCAAACCCATGCGCATCGCGGTGATCGGGTCGGGGCAAAGCGCCGCCGAGGCGTTCATTGATCTGAACGACAGCTACCCGTCGGTCAAGGTCGACATGATCCTGCGTGGGTCGGCCCTCAAACCCGCCGACGACAGCCCGTTCGTCAACGAAATCTTCTCACCGGACTACACCGACCTGGTCTACAACGAACCGGCCGACCAGCGCAGCAAACTGCTGGGCGAATACCACAACACCAACTACTCGGTGGTCGACCTTAACCTGATCGAGCGCATCTACGGCATCCTGTACCGGCAGAAGGTCGCCCACCAGCACCGTCACAACGTGCTGTGCCGCCGCCAGGTCGAAGCCGTGGTGGCCACCCGCGACGGCCTGGAACTGACCCTGCGCGACCTTGCCACCGGCCAGCAGCAAACCCACCGCTACGACGCCGTGATCCTCGCCACCGGCTACGAGCGCCGCTCGCACCGTGACCTGCTGGCACCGCTTGCCGGTTACCTGGACGATTTCAGCGTTGACCGCAACTACCGCGTACTGGCAAGCCCCGACCTGCAGGCGTCGGTTTACTTGCAAGGGTTCTGCGAGAACAGCCACGGCCTGAGCGACACCCTGCTCTCGGTGCTGCCGGCCCGCGCTGCGGAAATTGGCCGGGCGCTGTACCAGGACCTGGCGCAGTTGCACGGCAAACCGCAACCGGCCGTGGCCATGACCCACGCCTGACCCCGCTGCTGCATGCCTTCAAAGCCGGCCTGACGCCTCGCGCACAGGCCGGCTTTGCGCTTAGAAACATTTGCTTGCATTTAAAACGGCAGGTTTTCAATTCTCATTCGTCCTTATCAGTACAGCCCTCTTTGGTTGGGCACACGCTCGACCACCCAATGCAGAAGACCGTCTGATGGCCAAATCACCGAAAAAATCCAAATCCAGGCTGTGGTTCCTGGTCCATAGCTGGCTCGCCCTGCCGATCTGGTTCTTTGTGCTGATTGTCTGCTTTACCGGCATGCTCGCCGTGGTCAGCCAGGAAATCGTCTGGCTCGCCAACCCCGATGTGCGCGCCAGCAAACCCGATGCCGACGCCGAGCGCCTTAGCTTCCAGCAAGTGCTGGACGCCCTGCACAAAGCCGAACCGGACATGGTCGTGGACTCGCTCATACAGCCCGACGGCTCGCACTTTGCCCTCACGGCCGATGTCACCTTCCCCGACGGCACCAGCCCGACGCTGTACGTCAACCCGTACACCGGTGCCATCCAGGGCAAGTCCCCCGACTTCAACTTCGAAGCCTTCACCCGCGCCCTGCACGGCTGGTGGCTGGTGCCGTTCACCAACGGCTTCAGCTGGGGCTGGTACCTGGTGTCGATCCTTGGCTTGCCCATGCTGGCATCGCTGGTAACCGGGCTGGTGGTGTACAAGAAGTTCTGGAAGGGCTTCTTCAAACCGGTACGCACGGGGCATGGTTCGCGCATCTTCTGGGGCGACCTGCATCGCCTGGCGGGCGTCTGGTCGATCTGGTTCATCGCGGTCATTTCCATCACCGGTACCTGGTTCCTGATCCAGGCAATCCTGTTCGACAACCACATCACCATTTCCAGCCGGCCCATCGTGCCGGTGATCGCCCGCGAAGAAGTGCCGCAAACACCAGATGGCAGCCCTGCCCCGCGCATTGACCTCGATGAGGCGGCACGCATCGCCGGCCTGGCCATTCCCGGCCTGGATATCACCTTCGTTTCGTTGCCGTCTACCGCTTACAGCCATGTTTCAATGGGCGGGCGCGGCTGGTATCCGCTGATGTTCCAAAGCGCCGAAGTCAATCCTTACACGCGCAAAGTCGACAGCCAGTTCCTGCTCAGCGACCGCTCCACGCTGGAGTTCGTCACCGAGTCCATGCGCCCCTTGCACACCGGCGACTTCGGCGGCCTGCCGATCAAGCTGATCTGGTTCTTCTTCGGGCTGATACTCACCCTGATGGTTTTCAGCGGTTTGCTGATCTGGACCAAGCGCACCGCGCAGGCCACCGCCGCCGCCCTCAAGCGCAGCGAACGCGCACCCCGTACCGAACGCGCCCAGACCTCCCTGGAGACCCAATCATGAGCCACGCCCAGGCCGTACCCGCCAGCCCACTGAAGCAGTGGTGGCTGAAGTGGCGTTTTCACCTGAACATCCTGCTGATCCTGGTACCGCTGGGCTTCATGCCCAAGTATTTCAACGACGCAAAGCTGTTCCGTGGCGACGCCGGGCTGGGTGCCAACGTGATCACCGGTATCCAGGCAGGCCCCTACACCCTGGATTTGGCTGAACTGCGTGACGAAGCACCACGCCCGGACGGCCCCGCTGGCGATTTCAAATCCTTCAACGCAGCGCTGTGCAAGGCCTGCATCAATGACGTCAAGGCCGTTTACCTGCGCATTGGCAAACCGCGCAGCCTGCGTGCTGCCGGCACGATCTTCTTTGGTGCGCCTTATCGCATGGGCACCAACCTGCCCATCCCGCCCCGCACCAAGCCTGACGCACAGATCTGGATCACCCTGGAAGGCTGGGACGGCAGCATGCACCAGGCGTCGGTCCCCCTGGCCAAAGCATCGCCAGCCACCGTGGCCTGGCTCGAAAAACAAGGAGGCAAGAAATGAAACAGCTGATGCGAACCCTCGCCCTGCCCTTGCTGGTACTGGCCGCCGGCCCCGCCCTGGCGCATAACCCGATGTGCGAATGCGAAGAGACGGCCGGCGGCCAGGTCAAGTGCACCGGCGGTTTTTCGGACGGCAGCGGTGCCCCCGGGGTGACCCTGGATGTGATCGGTTATGACGAACAGGTGCTGGTCGGCGGCAAGCTTGGCGACGACTCGACACTCACCTTCAAGCGCCCGGACGGCGAGTTCTACGTGCTGTTTGATGCCGGCCCAGGGCATGTCGTGGAAGTCGACTACGCCGATATTGGCCAGCCATGAGCCGCGCCCAAGTGATTCGCCCGGCCGGCGCCGGGCACGAAACCCTGTACGTGCTGCTGATCAGCCTGCTGATCGTGCTGCTCGCCGCCAGCGTGGTGCTGCTGCGTGGCGAGCGCGAAGACGAACAGACCATCGCCAGCCACCAGATCGACGCCCGTCGCGACCTCACCGCCGCCGAGCAAGGCCTGTACACCGACCTGCGGGTGGCCTTCGACGAGATCCAGCTGCTGCGTGAAGAAAACGCTGCCGTGCCTAGCGTGCAGGCCCTGGCCGAAGAAGGCCTGCCGCCCTTCGTGGTCGACGCAGGCAGCCAGAGCCGTGGCGGCCACCACTGGTCATGGCTGGAGCCCGGCGCCTACCTGGGCCGCAGCCAGGCCCCTGAAATCGCCGGCAGCCTGCTGCTGATCCTGCCGGCCGAGAGCACTGGCCAGGCCGATGTCTGGCTGCGCCGCGACAGCGCCGCCACGCCCCCGGACGACCTCGGCCAGGCGGCACTGATTGCCGCTGGCTGGCAGCAGGTGGTCAGCCACTACGACGCCGGGGTTACCCGCGAACACCGTCACTGAACCCAAGGACTTCCCCATGTTCCGCTCCGCCCTCGCCCTGCTCCTGGCGCTTGCCCTGCCGGCAACGGCCCTGGCCGATAACGGCAAGCCGCTGCGCATCGGCATCACCCTGCACCCCTACTACAGCTACGTGACCAACATCGTCGGCGACAAGGCCGAAGTGGTGCCGCTGATTCCAGCGGGCTTCAACCCCCACGCCTACGAGCCACGGGCCGAGGACATCAGGCGCATCGGCACCCTGGACGTGGTGGTGCTCAACGGCGTGGGCCACGACGACTTCGCCGACCGCATGATCGCCGCCAGCGAAAAGCCCGGCATCAATACCATCGAGGCCAACCAGAACGTTCCGTTGCTGGCGGCCACCGGTATTGCCGCCCGCGGCGCCGGCAAGGTGGTCAACCCACACACCTTCCTGTCGATCAGCACCACCATCGCCCAGGTCAACAACATCGCCCGCGAACTGGGCAAGCTCGACCCGGACAACGCCAAGCTCTACACGCAAAACGCCCGCGCCTACGCCAAGCGCCTGCGCGCCCTGCGTGCCGATGCCCTGGCCAAGGTCACCGAGGCCCCCAGCGCCACCTTCCGGGTGGCCACCATCCACGCCGCCTACGATTACCTGGTCCGCGACTTCGGCCTGGAGGTGACCGCCGTGGTCGAACCGGCCCACGGCATCGAACCCAGCCCGGCCCAGTTGAAAAAGACCATCGACCAGCTCAAAGCCCTGGACGTGAAGGTGATCTTCTCGGAAATGGACTTCCCGTCGGCCTATGTCGAAACCATCCAGCGTGAATCTGGTGTGCGCCTGTACCCGCTGACGCACATCTCCTATGGCGAATACACCAAGGACAAGTACGAAGTGGAAATGAAGCGCAACCTCGACACCGTGGTCCGCGCCATTCAGGAGAACCGCGCGTGACCGCCGCCGCCAACCTGCTGACGGCCTGCGGGCCACGCATCGAGTTCGCTGGCATCGACCTGACGCTAGGCCGCACACGCATCCTTGAACAGGTCGCTTTCACTGTGGCCGCCGGCAGCGTGCATGCCATCGTCGGCCCCAATGGCGGCGGCAAGAGCTCGCTGATCAAGACCCTGCTCGGGCAGATGCCGCATCAGGGCCAGTTGACCCTGCATTGGCCAAGCGTACGCGAGGTGATCGGCTATGTGCCGCAGGCCCTGGAGTTCGACCGCGGCCTGCCGATGACCGTGGACGACTTCATGGCCGCCATGTGCCAGCGCCGCCCCGCCTTTCTCGGCCTGTCGCGGCGGGTGCAACCGGCCATAGACGCCGCCTTGGCGCAGGTCGGCATGCTAGACAAACGCAAGCGGCGCATGGGTGCGCTGTCCGGGGGCGAGCGCCAGCGCGTGCTGCTGGCCCAGGGCTTGATCCCCGAGCCGCAGTTGCTGGTGCTGGACGAACCCATGTCGGCACTCGATGAAGCCGGTATCCAGGTGTTCGAGCAGTTGCTCAAGGGCTGGCGCCAGGCGGGCACCACCGTGCTGTGGATCGAGCACGACCTGGAAGCGGTGCTGCGCCTTGCTGACCGGGTAACCGGCCTGAGCCGCAAGGTGCTGTTCGACGCCCCCCCCGCCCAGGCCCTGACCCCGGAGCGCCTGCTCGGCCTGTTCTCTGTTCACCCGCGTAGCGAGAGCCTTGCCCCATGAGTTTTGAAGCATTTCGCCAACTGGTCCAGGACTGGGCCACCGCTGGTTACCTGCCCGAGGCGCTGGCCTACGGTTTCGTGGTCAACGCCCTGTTGGCCGGCCTGATGATCGGCCCGGTGCTGGGCGGCCTGGGCACCCTGGTGGTGGTCAAGCGCTTCGCTTTCTTCTCCGAGGCAGTGGGCCATGCCGCGCTGACCGGGGTGGCCATCGGTATCCTGCTGGGCGAGCCCTACACCGGCCCTTACGGCAGCCTGTTCGGCTACTGCCTGCTGTTCGGCATCCTGCTCAACTTCCTGCGCAACCGTACCGGGCTGTCGCCGGACACCCTGATTGGCGTGTTCCTGTCGGTGTCGCTGGCGCTGGGCGCCAGCCTGCTGTTGATGCTGGCGGGCAAGATCAACGTGCACATCCTCGAGAACGTGCTGTTCGGCTCGGTGCTGACCGTCAGCGGCCAGGACCTGGTGGTGTTGGGCATCGTCGCGGTCCTGGTGCTGGCTTTGGCGCTGCCGCTGTACAACCGCATCATGCTGGCCAGCTTCAACCCACAGCTGGCAGCTGTGCGCGGGGTAGCGGTGAAAACCCTGGACTACCTGTTCGTGGTGCTGGTGACTTTGGTGACCGTGGCCGCCGTGAAGGTGATCGGGGCCATCCTGGTCGGCGCGCTGCTGGTCATTCCCGCTGCCGCCGCTCGCCTTGTCAGCCAGTCGCTCAAGGGCTTTTTCTTCCTGTCGGTGGTGATTGCCACTGTCAGCACCCTGTTTGGCATCCTGCTTCCGATCGTGTTCGACCTGCCAGTACCGTCAGGCGCCGCCATCATCCTGGTCGCGGGCATCTGCTTTGCCCTGGCCGCCCTGGCCCGCGCCCTTGTCCCTCGCCTGCAAGGAAACCCGGCATGAACCTGAAACGCCTGACCCTGGCGCTGGCCCTGGCCGGCCTGCCGTCGCTGTCTTTTGCCACACAAGTGCTGACCACCCTGCCCGTCACCCACAGCCTGGCCAGCGCCCTGCTCGACGGCACTGCGGTACAGCTAAAACGTGCGGCGCCGGCCAACCTGCCGGCCAGCCGGCAGCCGTCGTACTTCAGCGGGCGCGGTGGCGCCAGCCTGGAAAAAGCCGCACAACAGGCCGACGCGGTAATCGGTGTGCGTTCGATCTGGCGTGACGACCCGCTGTACCCGATGGCCCGGCGCAGCAACATCCGCATCGTCGAAATCGATGCCGCACGGCCGGTGGATGGTGCGCTGCCAGGGATTGCAGTCTCCGGTGATGATGCCTATGGCGCCTACCCTTGGCTCAACCCGACCAACCTCGGGCGTATGGCCGATGTGGTGGCCAATGACCTGGAGCGCCTGGCCCCGGGTGACAAAGCGAAGATCCAGGGCAACCTGGCGGGGCTCAAGCGCCAGCTGCTGGAGCTTTCTGCCAGCAGCCAGACACGCCTGGCCAAGGTCGACAACCTGACGGTGGTGAGCCTGTCCGAGCGGTTGGGTTACCTGGCCAGCGGGTTGAACCTGGATGTGGTGGAGCAACCGCTGCCGACCGAATGGGATGCTGCCGCGCTCAAGGCGCTGGAGGAGAACCTGAAAGCGCAGGATGTAGCACTGGTGCTGGACCACCGCCAGCCGGAGGCCGCAGTAGCCGAAGCGATCAAGGCCGCCGGGGCGAAGCTGGTGGTGGTGGAGAGTGACCCTGACGATGCGTTTGCAGGGCTCAAGACCAGTGTCGACCAGGTGGTTGGGGCATTGGGCGAAAGCTGATCGAGCAGGCCGATGTGGTCAATGTGGGAGCGGCCTTGCGTCGCGAAAGGGCTGCACAGCAGCCCCGCAATTTTTGTATCAACGCAGAAACCCTGGGGCCGCTATGCGGCCCTTTCGCGACGCAAGGCCGCTCCCACAATGGATCGCGTCAGCTGAAAAGTTAACGCTTCATGCACCGCTGATAGAGCTCGTCCACCCGCCCGGCAAACCACGCCGTGGTCAACTTGCGGGTGATCTTGGGGCTCTTCAGTTCGATCCCCGGCAATACCGCCCGCGGCACAGGTTTACCGGCCTTGGCATCTGCCAGGGCAAACACCCCGCTGTACAACTTGCTGTCCTCGAACGCCAGGCTGTCGCCCTCTTCCAGCTGGCTGCGAATCTGCGGGTTACGCAGCCCCAGCTTCGCCCCCAGCTTTCTTGCGGCTTGCTCGGTGGCACCTGGCATGATCGCCCCCGGTGCAATCAGGTCGCCGTCCAAGGCAAGCGGCACGCCGGTCGCCTTGCCCAATGCGGCCTGGAACGCCGCGTTGCGGCTGGCGTACCAGCCCGCGTTGAAATCGGCAAAACGGTAGAGCTGGCGTTCGTAACTGGCGGGGTAGCCCAACAGGTGGGCGATGCCGAAGTACATGCCGCCGCGCCGCGTGAACACCTCCTGGCGAATCGTGCCGTCATGGCTGTAGGGATACGCCTGCGCATGCTTTTCGGCGAAGTCGATGCTGACCTGCATCGGCCCGCCGGTGCGCACCGGGTTCAGCCCGTCCAGCAAGGTCTTGCCCAGCGGTACACGGGCGATGACCTCGTCGTAAAGCTCGCTCAGTTGCTTCTCGCTGCGAACCGCCTGCAAACGCTGCTGGTAGCTCTGGCCGTTACCGGAGGGCGCCTTGAGCGCACCGTCAACCAGTAGCCTGGGGATATGCAAGCGCCCGGCACGGCGGTCGATTTCCTCGCGGGCGATACGCCCCAGGTTGGGCACCTGCGGGTCGGCAGTGAAAGTGGATTCCTGCTCGGTCACCGCCAATACAGCGCACAAATTGCTTTTGCTCGGCGTAATACGCTGGGCCTCGAACGCCACTTGGATGTCCTTGGCCCAGCCTTCGCGGTCCTTGGCCTGCGCAGGCAGCAACCGCAACAGCTGGGCGCGGACTTTGACCGGGTCCGCCTCGGGCGCTTCTTCACGGCGCCCGGCACAGCCTTGCAGCAGCGCCAGCGCCATCAACCCGGCAGCCAGTAACCGGCCGTTCAGGGCTGTTCACCGACCAGGTAGGTTTTGCTGATGTGGCGAAACAGCGGGTGGCCGGCGCTGCCCATCAATTCGAACAACACCATCTCGCGGGTCACCACCTGCGCCCCGGCCTCACGCATGCGCGCCAGGCCCGCCGCCTTGCTGGCAGCGGTACGGCTGTCGCAGGCATCCTCGACCACGAACACTTGCTTGCCCAAGGCCAGCAGGCCAAGCACCGTCTGTAGCACGCAGACATGGGTTTCCATACCACACACGATCACCTGCTCACGCGCCATCAGGCTCGCTGGCAGGCAACCGGCAGCCACACAGGAAAAATGGCTTTTCTCCACCACTTCGGCTGCCGGTGCTGCGGCCAGCAGTGGCGCCAAGGTATGCCCCAGGCCCTTGGGATACTGTTCGGAAATCACCGTCGGAAGCTCCAGCTCGGCGGTCGCCGCCAACAACCAGCGTGCCCGTGCCCGAGTACCCTCAGGGTCGCTCATGGCGTCGATGAGTTTTTCCTGGATGTCGACGACCAGCAGCGTGGCCTTGTGTGGATCGATCAGCATTGTCCGCCCCTTGCCTGGGAAAAGGCCTAGCCTCCCCCAGGCAAGCGGTGACGTCAATCAGGCAGAAAGCCGAAGCGGTTCCAGTGAAGCCGTGAGCGCGCCAAGCACGTGGTCCTCCTGCTCATGGATGAAGAAGTGGCCACCGGGAAACATCTGCAGCGAGAACTCGGCTTGGGTTTCCTGGCGCCAGGCCTGCAATTGCTCGTCGCTGGCCCGGTCATCCGCCCCGCCCAGCACGTGCAGCGGGCACTGCAACGCCGCCCGCTGGCGGTAGGCGTAAGTGCCGCAAAGCAGAAAATCGGCGCGCAGGGTAGGCAGGGTCAGGCTCATCAACTCGGCGTTGGCCAGCACTTCCTCAGGGGTACCCTGGAGTTCACGCAACTCGCGGATCAGCTCGGCGTCGCTCTTGGGCTCGCGCCAGTTCTTGCCGTCGTAGTCTTCGCGCCGGGAGGGTGCCGCCGTACCGCAGGCAAACAGGGCCAATGGCGCGGGGCAGCCCAGCGCCTGCAGCTCATGCGCCAGCTCGAAGGCCAGCAATGCACCCAGGCTGTGGCCGAGCAACGCATAAGGGGCGCTCGTCGCCAGGCGCTGCTCGCTGGCCAGTTGCCGGGCCAGCACTTGCATGTCGGTGTGCAGCGGCTCGGCCATGCGTGCGCCGCGCCCGGGCAGCTCCACCGGGCGCACTTGCAACCAGGCGGGCAGTTTGCGCCGCCAGCGGTTGTAGACCATGGCGCTGGCCCCGGAGTACGGCAGGCACAGCAGGTTCAGCGCGGTCACTGGGCGGCTTCGGCCATTTTCTGACGCAGGCTCAGCGGGCGCATGTCGGTCCACACCTCGTCGATGTAGGCCAGGCATTCCTTCTTCAAGCCGCTCTTGCCGACGGCACGCCAGCCGTTGGGGATGGCTTTGTAATCTGGCCAGATCGAGTATTGCTCTTCGTGGTTGACCACTACCTGGAACTGAATATCGTCGCGGTCGAAAACGGAAGTCATTGCCTGTCTCCTTGAATGATGAGTGCCGCTGCACGCCTGGTGCAGGGGGGCTTTCAAGTAGACGTAGCACGCGGTGAAAAAATTAGAGCAACTGGCGCGCCCCATGTGGGAGCGGTGCAGAAATCAAAGGTCAGGCATCACGCAGCAGGTCGTGGGTATCGAGCAGACGGAAGGCTACCTGCGGGTTGCGCTCCAGCCCGCGGCGAATTGCCGCCGGGATCGACTGCCGGGTCTTGCGGCACAGACCCGGCTGGTCATCCAGTTCAATGACGATACCGCGCATGGTCCGCACTTCGTTGTAGCCGGGGGCAATGTGCACGCGGATGCCGAGGTTTTCGTACAGGCGTTGCTGCAGGCGTTGCAGGTCCTCGAAGTCCTTGAGGTTTTCCAGGCGTTCAAGCAGGCGCTTTTCTTCCTGTCGGGTCAGCAGGAGGATGCGCTGGGCCGCCTGCGGGTGATCGACCAAGTGTTCACGGCCGCAGTCGCAGGCACCAGGAGGGCAAGGTTGGCGCAGAGGGGGTGGTGTCATGGAGCAAGCATAGCCCGGCAAAGGCCTCGAAAAAAAACTTTCCTGTCAGGATAAAAAATTTCACAAACCGCTAGACCCCCACCCCTCATTTCGCCTATAAATCTCCAAAAGGAAATTTATATTCCCACTAAGAAACACCACTTTGCCCCTCGCGAAGCTTTTTTGCCCTTGTGCCCGACCTGCCCCACTCCATCACGAGGCCTACCCGACATGCACCCCGCTCCCGATCACTTCATCCTGCGCGTCAGTTGCCCGGCCGTGTCCGGCATCGTCGCCGCAGTGACCACCTACCTGGCCGAGCACGGTTGCTACATCAGCGAGATGGCGCAGTTCGACGACGAGGACAATGGGCGCTTCTTCATGCGCGCGGTGTTTCGCTTCAACACCGGTATCCGTGGTGATACGCCGCAACTGGAGGCAGGCTTTACCGACGTGGCCCAGCGCTTCGGCATGCAGTGGAGCCTGCACAGTAGCGCCCGGCCGATGCGCGTGCTGCTGATGGTGAGCAAGTTCGACCACTGCCTGTCCGACCTGCTGTACCGCCACGCCAAGGGCGAGCTGGACATGCACATTACCGCTGTGGTCTCCAACCACCTGGACCTGCGCCCGATGGCCGAGCGCCAGGGCATCCGCTTCGTCTACCTGCCGGTGACCAAAGACACCAAGGCCGAACAGGAAGCCGCGCTGCTGCGCATCGTCGAGGACACTGGCACCGAACTGGTGGTGCTGGCGCGCTACATGCAAATCCTCTCCGATGACCTGTGCCGGCAGCTGTCGGGGCGGGCGATCAACATCCATCACTCGTTCCTGCCCGGTTTCAAAGGTGCCAAGCCCTACCACCAGGCCTATCAGCGCGGGGTCAAACTGATCGGCGCCACCGCCCACTACGTGACCAGCGACCTGGACGAGGGCCCGATCATCGAGCAGGAAGTGCAGCGCGTGGACCACGCCTACGCACCGGACGATCTGGTGGCCATCGGCCGCGACACCGAGACCATCGCCCTGTCCCGCGCCGTGAAATACCACCTGGAACACCGGGTGTTCCTTAACCACGACCGCACGGTGATCTTCAAATGAGCGCCCTTCTCAGCGTCAAGCTGATCGACGGCAAGGCCACCGCCGCGCGGGTGCTGGCCGAAGTGCGCGAGCAGGTGCTGGAACTGCGCCAGGGCGGCGTGCAACCCGGCCTGGCCGTGGTGCTGGTGGGCGCCGATGCCGCCAGCCACGTGTACGTACGCAACAAAGTGCTGCGCGCCGAAGAGGTGGGCATCCGCTCGCTGGAACATCGCCTGCACGCCGACACCACCCAGGCCCACCTGCTGACCTTGATCGACCGCCTGAACCGCGACCCGGAGGTAAACGGCATCCTCGTGCAACTGCCGTTGCCCGGGCACATCGACGAGCACCGTGTATTGCAAGCCATCAGCCCGTTCAAGGACGTGGACGGCTTCCACAGCGAGAACGTTGGTGGCCTGGCCCAAGGCCGCGATGTGCTCACCCCGTGCACCCCCAGCGCTTGCATGCGCCTGCTGCGCGACGCCTGTGGCGAGCTGCGCGGCAAGCATGCGGTGGTGGTCGGCCGCTCGAACATTGTCGGCAAACCCATGGCTGCCCTGCTGCTGCAGGCCGACTGTACGGTGACCGTGGTGCACTCGCACAGCCGCGACCTGCCAGCGCTTTGCCGCCAGGCCGACATCCTGGTGGCGGCAGTGGGCCAGCCACGGCTGATCGGTGCCGACTGGCTCAAGCCCGGCGCGATGGTGATCGACGTCGGCATCAACCGCGTCGATGACGGCGGCCACAGCCGCCTGGTCGGTGATGTCGACTTCGCCGCTGCCCTGCCCCAGGTCGCCGGCATTACTCCGGTGCCCGGCGGCGTCGGCCCGATGACCATCGCCTACCTGATGAAAAACACCCTGCTCGCCCTCGACCTGCAACAACAGGCCGCCCACCAGGAGCGCACCTGATGCCTTTCGCCCTGCTGAAATACGGCCTGAGTGCCGACTACCCGGTGGAGGTCGACCTGCCGCCACCGTGCGAACTCAAGCCACGCTATGACGTGGTGATCATTGGCGCCGGCGGCCATGGCCTGGCCATCGCCTACTACCTCGCCAGGTACCATGGCGTGACCAACGTCGCTGTGCTGGAAAAGGCCTACCTGGGCGGTGGCAATACCGCACGCAACACCGCGGTTATCCGCTCCAACTACCTCACCAGCGAAGGTGTGCGCTTTTACGCAGAATCGGTGCGCATGTTCCAGAACCTGTCGAACGAGTTCGACTTCAACATCATGTATTCCGAGCGCGGCCAGCTCACCCTGGCGCACACCGATGCCACCGTGCGCGCCTTCCGCCAGCGGGCCGAAGTCAACAAGCACTTCGGCGGGCGCACCGAAATGATCGACCGCCAGCAGATTCGTGAACTGGTGCCCAGCCTTAACCTCGACCCCGGCCACCTGCCGGTGCTGGCGGGCCTTTGGCACATCGACGGCGCCACCGCGCGCCATGACGCAGTCGCCTGGGGCTACGCCAAGCAGGCAGCCAAGCGTGGCGTGGAAATCCACCCGCTGACCGAAGTGCAGGACCTGCTGATTCGCAATGGCCGCATCGAAGCGGTCAAGACCAACCGTGGCACCGTACAGTGCGGCTGCGTGGTCCAGGCCGTGGCCGGCGCCAGTTCGCTGCTGATGGCCAAGGCTGGCATACGTGCGCCGATTCACACCTACCCGCTCCAGGCCATGGTCACGCAGCCGTTCAAGCCGTTCCTCGATCCGCTGGTCAGTTCGTCGGCACTGCACTGTTATGTGCAGCAGACCAGCCGTGGCGAGATCGTCTTTGGCGGCGGCTCCGACCCCTACCCGCTGTACAACACGCGCTCCACACTGGATCTCAAGGAAAGCCTGCTGGCCCACGCCATCGAGATGTTCCCGTTCATGGCCAACGCCAAGCTGATGCGCCAGTGGGCCGGGATGACCGACATGACCCCGGACTACAGCCCGATCATGGGCCTGTCGCCGGTGCACAACTACTACCTGGACGCCGGCTGGGGCACCTGGGGCTTCAAGGCCACGCCAATTTGCGGCAAGACCATGGCCGAGCTGGTGGCCAGCGGCGGCAAAGTGCCCGAAATGATCGCCCCCTTCGCCCTGGAGCGCTTCAGCCGCTTCCAGCAAGTCAACGAAATGGGCGCCACTGCGGCCAGCCACTAGGAGCAACGCCAATGAAGATCCTGACCTGCCCCTTGAACGGCCCGCGCAACATCAGCGAGTTCACCTACGGCGGCGAATTCAAGCACATGCCCGACCCGGCCCGCTGCAGCGATGCCGAGTGGGCAGACTACGTGTTCAACAGCGACAACCTGGCCGGGGTGGTGACCGAGTGGTGGCTGCACAACGCCTCCAGCTACTGGTTTCTGGCCGAGCGCCACACGGTGAGTGACCAGGTGCTGCGCACCTTCGACCCGAAAGCACTGTTCGACCGCCGTGTCGATTTCACCCCCGTTGCCACACCGGAGATCGCCGGATGAACAGCCACACCCGCCTCCCTGCGCCCATGGGCCTGCTGATCGACCGCGAGCGGCCCCTGCGCTTCCAGTTCGATGGCCAGGCCTGCCAGGGCTTTGCCGGTGACACCATTGCCAGCGCCCTGCTCGGTAACGGCCGCTGGCTGCTGTCGCGTTCGTTCAAATACCATCGCCCACGCGGCCCGCTGAGCATGGCCGGGCAGGATGCCAACACCCTGGTGCAGTTGCCTGACGAACCCAACGTGCTGGCCGACCTGGAGGCCGCATGCGAGGGCCAGGTGGTCACAGGGCAGAACTTCAACGGCAGCCTGGAGCATGACCGCGACGCCTGTCTGGGGAAGTTTTCACGCTTCATGCCGGTGGGCTTCTACTACCGCTCGTTCTACAAGCCCAAGGGCATGTGGAAAGTGTGGGAACCGCTGATTCGCAAAAAGGCCGGCCTGGGCGTGCTCGACCTTGGCTTCAAGCCGCAGTACTACGACAAAGCCTATCTGTTCGTCGATGTGGCGGTCATCGGCGGCGGCCCTGCCGGCCTGCGCGCCGCGCTGGACGCGGCCAATGCCGGGGCCAAGGTGCTGCTCATCGAACAACAGCCGGTACTGGGCGGCTCGCTCACCTACGCCCGCTTCGACATCGCCGGCACCCGCGCCGCCAGCCTGCGCCAGGCGCTGTTGGCCGCCATCGAGGTCCACCCGAACATCCAGGTACTGCTGGATGCCACCTGCAACGGCTGGTTCACCGACAACTACTTGCCAGTGATCCAGCACACACGCTTGTACAAGGTGCGTGCCAGCCGTTGCCTGGTGGCAGCCGGTTCGTTCGACCAGCCGGTGGTGTTTCGCAATAACGACCTGCCGGGCGTGATGCTGACCAGCGCTGCCCAGCGGCTGATGAAGCTGTATGCGGTCAAGCCCGGCCAGCGCGCGGTGATCCTCACCGGCCACGATGACGGCTATCTGGCCGCCCTCGACTTGCAGGAGCAAGGCGTGGCCGTGGCCGCAGTGGTCGATATGCGCGCTGCGCCGGCCGATGCCGCACTGGCCGCCGAACTGAAGCGCCGCGATATCCCCGTGTACCTGGGCAGCACGGTGTACGAAGCACTGCACGAAGCGGGTATGCGTCATGTGAACGGCGTGGACATTCGCCCGATCACCGGCCAGGGCAAGGTCGGCCCTCATGGCCTGCGCCTGGCTTGCGACCTGCTGTGCATGTCGGCGGGCTACATGCCGGTATACCAGCTGCTGTGCCAGGCCGGTGGCAAGTTGGCCTATGACGTCAACCGCGACGAGTTCACCATCAGCGACCTGCCAGCCGGGTTGGGCATCGCCGGCTCGGTGAACGGCCGTCACGCGCTGACCAACGTGCTGGCCGATGCCACGCGCGGGGCTGCCGATGCAGTGGCAGCGCTGGGCCTGCAAGCGCCACCACAATCGGTGTTCAGCGCCGAAGCCAAGGTCAATTTCCCTTGGCCAATCTTTGCGCACCCCAAGGGCAAGGATTTCGTCGACTTCGACGAAGACCTGCAGGTGCGCGACATCGTCAACGCCACCCGCAGCGGCTATCGCGACGTGCAGTTGGTTAAGCGCTTTTCCACGGTCGGCATGGGCCCGTCCCAAGGCCGCCACTCGGCGCTGCCCACCGCACGCCTGGTAGCGCAGGCGACCGGCCGCAGCATCAGCGAGACCGGGGTGACTACTGCCCGCCCACCGTTCCAGGCAGAAAAGCTGGCGCATGTCGCCGGCCGTGCCTTCGACCCTTACCGGCAAACGCCAATGCACCGCCGCCACTTGCAAGCCGGGGCGAAAATGATGCCTGCCGGCACCTGGCAACGCCCGGCCTACTACGGCAAGCCCGAGGAACGTGAGCGCTGCATGCAGGAAGAAGCCCGCCATGTGCGCGAAAAAGTCGGCCTGATCGACGTGTCTACATTGGGCGGCCTGGACGTGCGCGGCCCAGACGCCGCAGAACTGCTGGAGCGCGTCTACACCTTCGGCTTTGCCAAGCTGCCTGTCGGCCGCACCCGCTACGCGCTGATGACCAACGAACAGGGCGTGGTGATCGACGACGGCGTCTGCGCACGCCTGGGCGAGCAACACTTCTATGTCACCGCCACCACCAGCGGCGTGGACCGCATCTATCAACAGATGCTGAAGTGGAACGCGCAGTGGCGCCTGGACGTGGACATCACCAACGTCACCGCCGCCCTGGCCGCGGTAAACCTGGCCGGGCCACTGTCACGCCAGGTGCTGGCCAAGGTGTGCGCTGACGTGGACCTGTCGGCCGAAGCCTTCCCCTACCTCGGCGTACGCCTGGGCAATGTAGCGGGCATCCCCGCACGCATCCTGCGGGTGGGCTTCGTCGGTGAGCTGGGCTACGAAGTGCATGTGCCGGCGCGCCATGCCGAGCGCCTGTGGGACGAACTGATGCAAGCCGGTGCAGGCCTGGATATTCGCCCTTTCGGCGTCGAGACCCAGCGCCTGCTACGCCTGGAAAAAGGCCATGTGATCATCAGCCAGGATACCGACGGCATGACCCACCCGGCAGAGATCGACATGCAATGGGCCATCGGCCGCAAGAAGCCGTTCTTCGTCGGCAAGCGCTCCATCGAAATCCTTGAGGCGCAGCCGCTCAAGCGCAAGCTGGTCGGTTTCACCCTGCCGAAGGGCAGCCCGCAACCACTGGAGGGGCACCTGGTGCTGGACGGGCCGGACATCAGCGGCAACGTCACTTCCTGCGAATACTCGCAAACCGTAGGGCAGATCATCGGCCTGGCCTATGCCGGTGCCCACCAGGCCACCCCAGGCATGCACATCCCGATCCGCGTGCAGGGCGGCGCGATGGTGCAGGCCAAGGTGGTGCAACTGCCGTTCCACGATCCCGACAACCAGCGCCAGGAGCTCTGAGCCATGACCCGTTTGCAAGCCGAAGCGTTTCTCCCTCACAGCCCGCGGGCCGAGTGGCGGCACACCTGCGCGTTGACCGACCTGACCGATGTGGCACGGGTCGGGTTTCGCGGGGGTGACACCGCCGCCTACCTGCAGCAGCGCGGCTACCGTTTGCCGCCGCAGCCGAACCAGGCCGTGCGCCAGGACGACGGCGGCTGGGTAGCGCGGTTGTCGCAGACCGAGTACCTGCTGCTGGGCAGCCTGGCCGACAAAGGCGCACGGGTGGCTGGCGCAGAGGCCGAGTGGGTGCAGGATGCCCAGCGTAACTACTTGCTGCCGCGCCAGGACAGCCATGCCTGGCTGCAGTTGTCTGGAGCCCTTGGCAGTGCGGTGATGGCCAAGTTGTGCGCAGTGGACTTGCGTGCCGAGGCGTTTCCGGCCGGGGCGGTGGCGCAGACTTCGGTGGCACGCATCAATGTGATTGTGGTGAATGTGGGCAGCGATGAGCGTCCAACATTACAGTTGCTGTTTGATCGGGCGTCACGGGTGTACATGCGGGCAGCGATGCTGGATGCCATGGATGAATTCGATGGCGGTTTGATTGAGCTGGGTGCGTTGGTGGGTTGATACGCGGTGAGGCCTGCAGCGTGTTCGCCGCACGATTTTCGGCGTTTGGCCCACGCTTGTGATTCGAGATTACGGCCCTCATCCAACTGTTCGGGCTCTCGCCAAAGTGGAACGGTGAATGGCAGCTTTTGCTCCCACACGTGCTCTGGGCACCTCGGGCTATCAGCTTGCCATTCACCGCTCTCACTTCAGATTCTATTCCTTCTCCAAGACACAAGCGGGTTTACCCGCGAAAGTGCCATCAGCCCAACATCAGGGTTCAAACCCTTCGACAATGATCACTTCAGCCTTCGCCACCCCCTGGCGATGGCTGCACGCCTCCTGGTACAGCGCGGACCGGTAACACGCCACGGCCTGCTCGTACGAATCAAACTCGATCACCACGCTACGCTGCGGGGTTAGCCGCCCTTCCATCGCTTCACTGCGCCCGCCACGTGCCAGGAAGCGGCCGCCGAATGCCTTGAAGGCTGCCGGAGCGCGTTGGGTGTACTGCTGGTATTGCTCGGGGTTGGTTACGTCCACGTGGGCGATCCAATAGGCCTTCATGCGCTGCTCTCCTGAAACGACGATATTTGTGTATGATGGTATACCATAATAATCACCCCACCACAGTGAGCGTGCAACATGGCATTCAACACCATCGAGGAACTTCTAGCGGACTACCGGCAAGGCAAGATGGTCCTGCTGGTGGATGACGAGGACCGAGAGAACGAAGGCGACCTGCTGATCGCTGCCGAGCGTTGCGACGCCCAGGCCATCAACTTCATGGCCCGCGAAGCGCGTGGCCTGATCTGCCTGACCCTGACCGACGAACACTGCCAGCGCCTGGGCCTGGAGCAGATGGTACCGGCCAACGGCAGCGCTTTCAGCACGGCGTTCACCGTGTCGATCGAGGCGGCCACCGGCGTCACCACCGGCATTTCCGCCGCCGACCGGGCGCGCACCGTGGCAGCGGCCATGGCCCCCACCGCCCGCCCCGAAGACCTGGTACAACCCGGCCACATCTTCCCCCTGCGCGCACGCGAAGGCGGCGTGCTGACCCGCGCCGGCCACACCGAGGCCGGCTGCGACCTGGCGCGCCTGGCTGGCTTCAGCCCGGCGTCGGTCATTGTTGAAGTGCTGAATGACGACGGCACCATGGCCCGCCGCCCTGACCTTGAAGTGTTCGCCGCCCGGCATGGCATCAAGATCGGCACCATCGCCGACCTCATTCACTACCGCCTGAGCACCGAGCAGACCATCAAGCGCATCGGCGAGCGCGAGCTGCCGACCGTGCACGGCACCTTCCGCCTGGTCACCTATGAGGACCGCATTGAAGGCGGTGTGCACATGGCCATGGTCATGGGCGACATCCGTCGCGAGCAACCGACGCTGGTGCGGGTGCACGTGATCGACCCGCTGCGCGACCTGGTCGGTGCCGAATACGCAGGCCCGCCCAATTGGACGCTGTGGGCAGCGCTGCAGAAGGTGGCCGATGAAGGTACTGGCGTGGTGGTGATCCTGGCCAACCATGAATCCTCCCAGGCGCTGCTGGAGCGTGTACCGCAGCTGACCCAGCCGGTAAGGCCTTATCAGCGTGGGCAGTCGAAGGTGTACTCCGAAGTGGGCACCGGGGCGCAGATTCTGCAGGACCTGGGCGTGGGCAAGCTGCGTCACCTGGGGCCACCGCTGAAGTACGCCGGCCTGGCGGGATATGAGCTGGAGGTGGTGCAGAGCATTGCGTTCGAGCCCGTAATGCCGGGCTGACCTCCGCCCTCCCTGCGACGCCGGCCTTGTGGGAGCGGCCTTGTGTCGCGAATGGGCCGCAGAGCGGCCCCTGCAATCTTTCGGTCAGCTCTGAAATCCTGGGGCCGCTTTGCGGCCCATTCGCGACACAAGGCCGCTCCCACAACGCCCCCGGCAACCAAACCTGAGGGCAGGGTGATGGCCGGTCGCCTCATACCCCTTGCCAAAAGTTTGGAATACCATAATATGATATCCCGTAGACCTTAAATCTGCAGGCCGGCACCTACAATTAAAAACGGCCACCCAGACACTTTGTTTTAGCTGCTCCCCGAACACTGTTGGCGGGCGCACCACAAGCCCCGCCTCGAATAACAAAAGCAACGAGGGCGTAACCATGCTGTTGAGCAAACGTGTAACCGCAGTGCTGTCCGCCAGCCTGCTGACCCTGGCATGTCAAGCCGCCCAAGCCGCTGACAGCCTCAACTTCGTCAGCTGGGGCGGGACCACCCAGGACGCCCAGAAAGAAGCGTGGGCCGTACCCTTCACCAAAGCCACCGACATCAAGGTCGTGCAGGACGGCCCCACCGACTACGGCAAGCTCAAGGCCATGGTCGAAAGCGGCAACGTGCAATGGGACGTGGTGGATGTCGAAGCCGACTTTGCCCTGCGCGCCGCCAGCGAAGGCCTGCTCGAACCCCTCGACTTCAACCAGATCAAGCGCGACAAGATCGACCCGCGCTTCGTGTCCGACCACGGCGTCGGCTCGTTCTTCTTCTCCTTCGTACTGGGCTACAACGAAGGCAAGCTCGGTGCCAACAAGCCGGTGGACTGGACCGCACTGTTCGACACCAAGACCTACCCTGGCAAACGCGCCCTGTACAAATGGCCCAGCCCCGGCGTGCTTGAACTGGCCCTGCTGGCCGACGGCGTAGCGCCGGACAAGCTGTACCCGTTGGACCTGGACCGCGCCTTCAAGAAGCTCGACACCATCAAGAAAGACATCGTCTGGTGGGGCGGTGGAGCCCAGTCGCAGCAGCTGCTGGCTTCGGGTGAAGCTTCCCTCGGGCAGTTCTGGAACGGCCGTGTCTACGCCCTGCAGCAAGACGGCGCTCCCGTGGGCGTGAGCTGGAAGCAGAATCTGGTCATGGCCGATTTCCTGGTCATCCCCAAAGGTGCCAAGAACAAGGAGGCGGCCATGAAGTTCCTGGCCAACGCCAGCAGCGCCGAAGGCCAGGCCGAGTTCGCCAACAAGACCGCCTACGCCCCGGTGAACGTCGACAGCGTGGCCAAGCTGGACAAAGACCTTGCGCCAAACCTGCCCACTGCCTACGCCCAGGACCAGGTCACACTCGACTTCGCCTACTGGGCTAAAAACGGTCAGGCCATCGCGGCCCGCTGGAATGAGTGGTTGGTCAAATGAAAGTCGCCATCAACGCCCTGCATAACGCGCAAGGTGCCCCCACGGGCACCGGCGCCCCTGGGACGGCCCCTCGCCGCACCAGCCTGAGCCAACGCTGGAAAGGCAGCCGCAACCTACTGCCGGCCCTGCTGTTCCTTGGCTTGTTCTTCTTCGCACCGCTGGTCGGCCTGTTGCTGCGTGGCGTGCTGGAGCCAACGCCGGGGCTGGGCAACTACGAGCAGCTGTTTGCCAACTCAGCCTACGCACGGGTGCTGTTCAACACCTTCTCGGTAGCTGGCGTAGTCACCCTGATCAGCGTGCTGCTGGGCTTCCCACTGGCTTGGGCGATCACCCTGGTGCCCAAGGGCTGGGGCCGCTGGCTGCTGAACATCGTGCTGCTGTCGATGTGGACCAGCCTGCTGGCGCGCACCTACTCGTGGCTGGTGTTGCTGCAAAGCTCGGGGGTGATCAACAAGGCGTTGATGGCCATGGGTATCATCGATACCCCGCTGGAAATGGTGCATAACCTCACGGGCGTGGTAATCGGCATGAGCTACATCATGATCCCGTTCATCGTGCTGCCGCTGCAGGCCACCATGCACGCCATCGACCCGATGGTGCTGCAGGCCGGTTCCATCTGCGGCGCCAGCCCGTGGACCAACTTCTGGAAGGTGTTCCTGCCGCTGTGCCGTTCGGGGCTGTTCTCCGGGGCGCTGATGGTGTTCGTGATGTCGCTGGGCTACTACGTTACTCCTGCGCTGCTGGGCGGGGCGCAGAACATGATGCTGCCCGAATTCATCATCCAGCAGGTGCAGTCGTTCCTCAACTGGGGCTTGGCCAGCGCCGCTGCGGCATTGCTGGTGGCGATCACCCTGGTGCTCTTCTACCTGTACCTGAAGCTGCAGCCGGAATCCCCGGTCGGCAACGCGAGGTAAACCGCCATGCTCCTGTCTCCCAATGCCATGGGCCGCCCGCTGCGTACGGGCCTGTACCTGACCACCGGGGTCATCGCGGCCTTCCTGCTGCTACCGGTGGTGTTCATCGTGTTGCTGTCGTTCGGCTCGTCCCAGTGGCTGGTATTTCCGCCCCCGGGCTGGACCTTCAAGTGGTACGGCCAGTTCTTCTCCAACCCGGAGTGGATGGACGCCGCGCTGGCCAGCCTCAAGGTGGCCGTGCTGACCACCGTCGCCGCCGTGCTGCTGGGCCTGCCCAGCGCATTCGCCCTGGTGCGTGGCCGCTTCCCGGGCCGTGAGCTGCTGTACGGCCTGTTCACCATGCCGATGATCGTGCCGCTGGTGATCATCGCCGTGGCGGTGTACGCACTGTTTCTCAAGCTCGGCTACACCGGCACGCTGTTCGCCTTCGTGGTCAGCCACGTGATCGTCGCCCTGCCCTTCACCATCATCTCGATCATCAACTCGCTGAAGCTGTTCGACCAGTCGATCGAAGATGCCGCGGTGATCTGCGGTGCCTCGCGCCTGCAGGCTATTTTCAAGGTCACCTTCCCGGCCATTCGCCCGGGGATGATCGCCGGTGGCCTGTTCGCCTTCCTGGTGTCGTGGGATGAGGTGGTGCTGAGCGTGATGATGGCCAGCCCCGACCTGCAGACCCTGCCGGTGAAAATGTGGACCACTCTGCGCCAGGACCTCAGCCCGGTCATCGCCGTGGCATCGACCCTGCTGATCGGCCTGTCGCTGCTTGTCATGTTCATTGCCGCCGCCTTGCGCCGGCGCACCGAAACAAACGCCTGAGCGCGCGGAGAAAACAACAATGAGTGCAGTGATCAAAGACAACGCGCCAGGCAAGACCCTGGTCAGCCTGCGCGGCCTGAACAAGCACTACGGTGACTTCACCGCCGTGGACAACCTTGACCTGGAAATCCAGGACGGCGAGTTCCTGACCTTCCTCGGGTCCAGCGGCTCGGGCAAATCCACGACCCTGTCGATGCTGGCCGGCTTCGAAACACCCAGCAGTGGCGAGATTCTGGTGGATGGCCAGTCGCTGGTGAATGTACCGCCGCACAAACGTGACATCGGCATGGTGTTCCAGCGTTACTCGCTGTTCCCGCACCTCAACGTGCGCGACAACATCGCGTTCCCCCTGGCCATCCGCAAGCTCAGCACCAGCGAGACCCAAAAACGGGTCGACGCCATGCTCAAGCTGGTACAGCTGGAGCAGTTCGCCCACCGCAAGCCGTCGCAGATGTCCGGCGGGCAACAGCAGCGCGTGGCGATTGCCCGGGCACTGGTGTACGAGCCACGCATTCTGCTGATGGACGAACCGCTCGGCGCACTGGACAAGAAGCTGCGCGAAGACCTGCAGGACGAGCTGCGCCAGTTGCACCGTCGGCTGGGTATCACCATCGTCTACGTCACCCATGACCAAGAGGAAGCCATGCGCCTGTCCCAGCGCATCGCCATCTTCAGCCATGGCAAGATCGTCGGCCTGGGCACCGGTTACGACCTGTACCAAAACCCGCCGAATGCCTTTGTCGCCTCGTTCCTGGGCAACTCCAACTTCTTGCGCATCAAAGCCAGCAGCAACGGCGCAGGCAGCTTCGAAGGCCAGTCGGTGGCCATCCGCCTGACCCCGGGCGTGGCCGCTGCGCAGGATGCGCTGATCATGGTGCGCCCGGAAAAAGCCCTGGCCCTGACCGTCGAACAGGCCGCCCGCGAACCACTGCCGGCGGGCTGGAACGAGGTGAGTGCCAAGGTGGGCGAAGTGCTGTTCCTGGGTGAAAGCCAGACCTGCCATGTGGTGACTGCAGGGGGCACCGAGCTGACGGTGAAAGCACTGTCGGCTGCGGGCATGCCGATGCAGCCGGGTGACAGCGTGAAGGTGCGTTGGGCGGTAGCCGATGCGTGCATCTATACCGAGTGGGCCGAGAGTGACCTGAGCAAATCCGCCGGGGCGCATTGAGTCCATCACTCGCCGCACAGGGAGGGCAAGGCCCTCCCCTAGCGGCTGTCACATTATCATCACGCCACTGTCGTAATCTGCCGGCCATCTCTATGCCATAGGCCACCCGGCATGCCCCGCCTGTTTGTCTTGCTGCTCACTTTGCTACCGCTGGCCACCCTGGCCGAGCCTGTACACCTGCGCGTTCAAGGCTCCAACACCATCGGCGCAGCGCTGCTCCCTGCCCTGGTAAAAGGGCAACTGCGCGCGCAGCAGGCCACAGTCGTCGAGCAGCAGCCGGGCAAGGTCGCCAACGAGTTGGTGATAACCGCGCGCGACGCACAGGGGCAAACCGTACGCATCGACATCGCCGCTCATGGGTCCAGCACCGGCTTCGTCGCCCTCGGCCGTGGCGATGCCGACCTGGCAGCTGCCTCGCGGCCGATCAACGACAGTGAAGTGCGCCTACTACGGGCCCTTGGCGACCTGCGCACTGCCAGCGCCGAACAAGTGATCGGCCTGGACGGTGTCGCGGTCATCGTCCACCCCGACAACCCGCTACCACAATTGAACACGCAGCAGCTGGCGCAGATTTTCTCTGGGCAGATCCAACGCTGGGAGCAATTGGGCATTCCTGGCGGCGCCATTCACCTGTACGCCCGCGACGACCGCTCCGGCACCTTCGAGACGTTCAAGGCGCTGGTGCTGGAGCCCCAGCACAACGAGCTGTCAGCCAAGGCTCTGCGTTACGAGTCCAGTGACGAACTGGCCGCGCAGGTGGCCACCGACCGCCAGGCCATCGGCTTCAGCAGCCTGGCTGCGGTGCACGGGGCCAAGGTGCTGGCGGTAGCCGAAGGCGACGCACCGGCCATGCTGCCGGAGCGCGCCCTGGTGGCCAGCGAAGATTACCCGCTGTCACGGCGCCTGTACTTCTACCTGCCGGCCAACCCCAAGCCACAGGCCAGAGCCCTGGCCGACTTTGCCCAGAGCCCGGCCGGCCAGGCCATCGTCGCCCAGCAGGGCTTTGTTTCGCAGCAGATCAAGGCCCAGCCAGTCGTGCCCCAGGCAGACATGCCGCCGCGCTACCGTACCTTGGCCCAACAGGCGCAGCGGCTGAGTGTGAACTTCCGCTTTCAGGAAGGCAGCGCCAGCCTCGATAACAAGGCCCTGCGTGATGTGCAGCGGGTGGCCGAGTACCTGCGCCAGGCTGGCAAGCTGCAGAGCAAAGCGGTGCTGGTAGGGTTTGGCGACCCCAAGGAAACGCCTGGCCGCGCCGCCCTGCTCTCGCGCCTTCGGGCCCAGGCAGTGCGCCGGGAGCTGGCGCGCGATGGCGTGGAGTTGCTGGAGGTGACGGGCATGGGCGATGAACTGCCGGTGGCCGGCAATGAGCTGGAGCAAGGGCGACTGCGCAATCGGCGGGTTGAGGTGTGGGTGTACTGAATTGATGCAGGGGCCCTGGCAAAGAAATGTAACAGCTCCCCATTCGGTATCTCCTGCAATCGGGTCTAGGCTCAAAGTCATGTGATACCGGGCCCCTCTGACGGCTGCCAAGCCGCCATGTCGGATCACTGTTGCCATGCAACGTCGACATTCAAGGAGGGGCTCATGACAGCTCTGCAAGCATTCCTCACCACCCCCGTACTCGGTACCAGCACCTGGTTGTGGCTGGTGTTCATTGCCATCGTCATCGGTTTGCTGGTGCTCGACCTGGGCGTGCTGCACCGCCACGACCGGGAAATCGAAATGCGCGAAAGCCTGCTGCTGTACTCGGGCTACTTCAGCGTTGGCGTCTTGTTCGGCGTCGGGGTCTGGTACCAGCTGGGCGCGCAATCGGCGCTGGAGTTCTACACCGGTTTCCTGGTCGAGCAATCGCTGTCGATGGACAATGTCTTTGTCATGGCGATGATTTTCAGCTACTTCGCCATTCCCCGCCGTTACCAGCATCGCGTGCTGTTCTGGGGCATCCTGGGGGTGGTATTCCTGCGGGCGATCATGATTGGTGTAGGCGCCGCGCTGGTGCAGAACTTTGCCTGGGTGCTGTATCTCTTCGGTGCTTTCCTGTTGTTTACCGGGGTGAAGATGGCGCTTTCGAAAGAAGACAGCCACCCTGACCTGGCCAACAACCCGATACTCAAGTTCGTGCGCCGGCACATGCGGGTCACCGACCAGATCCACGGCTCGCACTTCTTCGTGCGCCAGACCCCGCCCGGGCACAGCAAGGCGCTGCGCTACGCCACCCCGTTGTTTCTGGCGCTGGTGCTGATCGAACTGGCCGACCTGGTGTTTGCAGTCGACAGCGTGCCCGCGATTTTCGCCATCACCCAGGATCCATTCATTGTCTACACCTCGAACATCTTCGCCATTCTTGGGCTGCGATCGTTGTACTTCGCGCTGTCGGCGTTGATGCACCGGTTTGTATACCTCAAGTATGCGTTGGCGCTGGTGCTTATCTTTATTGGTTGCAAGATTTTCTATCACGGCATGGTGGGCAAGGTGCCAGCACTGCTGTCGTTGGGGGTGACGTTCGGGTTGTTGCTGGGTGGGGTGGTGGTTTCGTTGGTCAAGACGCGGGGGGAGAACCCGGCGATCGCGGATCATTCGCCTGAGCAGTCTTCAAATGCCGATTGTCCAGTCAGCCCGAAAGACGAAGACCCGCAGATGCGGATCTGATACGGCTACTTGATTTTAAATAATGCCCATACAACTACCATCCAGATGAATCCAGTCATGCTTAGCCACGCAGCAACCTTCAACTTACGCTTCAGCTTCTGCGGAAAGGCATTCAACTCGCCAGCATCCAGTTGCCCCATACGCAGCGCTAACCACGGAAATGCAACTAGTCCACTTACCGTACAAAGGGTCAGCCAGCGCCACTCAAATGATCCAGAACCCCATACACGCTTAATGCTTTCGAAGTAGGGATTGCTCGTGATGGCCGAGCAGGCGACGCCATAATCTTTCGTCAACGTCGCGACAACACTAAGAGCTAGCCCAGGTATACCGATAACAAAAGGACTTAGTAGAATTACCAATTTGGCAAGTGGTTGCCAGCCAGTAATATCAATCACTGGTCGCCTCGTAGATAACCTCGCCTACCGACTCACCGAGCTTGCCGCCCAGCACTCCCCCAGCCATACCGCTGGCACCCACCAGCACTATGCCGCACACTGGCCCGGCCAGACCTGCAGAGCCCATAGTAACAACGGCACATACTGTTCCGGATACGAGGACTGCTCCTGAGGAGCCAAGCATAGCTCCGGCGGTTCCAACAGCAAAACCTCCTGTCTCGGTCAGTCTGACCTTTTTACAAGCTTCGGTTTCTCCAGCTTGACATACCTCACGTACTTTCAAGTAGGACGAAGTCCCTCCTAGCCCAACCGCAGCGTATCCACCGCAGGAGAGATGCTTGCTAAGCTTGGCAACCTTATCCAGATGCGTCGCGTACCCCGGAATCTGCCCCGGACCACCGGCCTTGGACCAATGATGCACAAGACTCTTGGTCGAAATATTCAAGCTCCTCCTCAAGCGCTCATAGTTCCCAAGGTTCAACTGCTTGTTCAGAAATGCCGTTTTCAACTGTCCATCTAGCTGCTGCAAAAGTCGGCGCCGTTCAGCGAAAAACGCTGGGCTGTTCAAGTGGCCATGGCGCATGAACTCTCGCTGGTGCAACTGCTCGATACTGGTCAATGTATGACTGACCTGTTTCAAACCTTGATCGAGCATGTCCTTGCCGACGCCCATGGTCAGATACTTCCTACACATTGCGGGAGTTTGCGCGATCACTGTGGGAGCGGGTTCACCCGCGAAGAGGCCGGTGCAGGCCGCTGACTCAGCGCCCGCTACGCAACAGCTCCACCGGCACATACTTGCCAATTTCATATTTGCCAATCGCCGCCCGGTGCACTTCATCCGGCCCGTCGGCCAGGCGCAGGGTGCGCTGCATGGCGTACATGTAAGCCAGCGGGAAATCGCCACTCACCCCTGCCCCACCGTGAATCTGAATCGCCCGGTCGATCACCTTCAACGCCACGTTCGGCGCCACCACCTTGATCTGCGCGATCTCGCTGCGGGCCACCTTGTTGCCCACGGTGTCCATCATGTATGCCGCTTTCAGCGTCAGCAGCCGGGCCATGTCGATTTCCATGCGTGAGTCGGCGATCTTGTCGACGTTGCCGCCCAGCCGTGCCAGTGGCCGACCAAATGCAGTACGTTCCACCGAACGTTTACACATCAGCTCCAGCGCACGCTCGGCCATGCCGATCGAGCGCATGCAGTGGTGGATACGGCCAGGGCCAAGGCGCCCTTGGGCAATCTCAAAGCCGCGCCCCTCACCGAGCAGCACGTTTTCATAAGGCACCCGCACGTTCTCGAAAAGCACTTCGGCATGGCCATGAGGGGCATCGTCATAGCCGAACACCGGTAACGGGCGGACGATCTTCACGCCCGGCGCATCGGTGGGCACCAGCACCATCGAATGCTGCTGGTGGCGTGGCCCTTCAGGGTCGGACAGGCCCATGTAAATCATGACCTTGCAGCGCGGGTCGCAGGCGCCGGAGGTCCACCACTTGCGGCCATTGATGACCCATTCGTCACCGTCACGCACGGCAGTGGCTGCCATGTTGGTCGCGTCCGAGGAGGCCACGTCCGGCTCAGTCATGGCAAACGCCGAGCGGATCTCGCCGCGTAACAGCGGCTCCAGCCACTGGCGTTTCTGCGCTTCGCTGCCATAACGCACCAGCACTTCCATGTTGCCGGTGTCCGGCGCCGAGCAGTTGAACGGTTCTGGCCCGAGCAGCGAGCGGCCCATGATTTCCGCCAGTGGGGCGTATTCCAGGTTGCTCAGGCCGGCGCCGTATTCCGATTCGGGCAAGAACAGGTTCCACAGCCCTTCGGCGCGGGCCTTGGCCTTGAGTTCTTCCATGATTGCCGTGGGCTGCCAGCGGTCGCCCTCGGCAACCTGGCGCTCGAACACGGCTTCGGCGGGGTACACGTAGGCGTCCATGAACGCAGTAACGCGCTCGCGCAGTGCCTGGACCTTGGGCGAATAGGCGAAATCCATCGGGGCTACCTTCACGGTTCGGAGTACATGGGCAGAGCCTAGAGCAGCGCAGCCCCATCCACCTAGTCTATTTTCCGCGTGTATAAACATTCATAACCGATATATGATCGGCCAATAATTCCAACAAAGAGCGGCGCCCATGAACCTCAGCAAGGTCGACCTCAACCTGTTCATCGTGTTCGATGCGATCTACACCGAAGCCAACCTGACCCGCGCCGGGCAGATTGTCGGCATTACCCAGCCAGCGGTGTCCAATGCCCTTTCGCGGCTGCGCGAAACCTTCAACGACCCGCTGTTTGTGCGCACTGCACAAGGCATGGTGCCCACGCCGATGGCGCAGAACATCATCGGCCCGGTGCGCAACGCTTTGGCACTGCTGCGTACCTCGGTGCAGGAAAGCCGCATCTTCAACCCGCAGCAGGCCAACAAGACCTTCCGCATCAGCATGACCGACCTGACCGAAGCGGTCATCCTGCCGCCGCTGTTCCAGCGCCTGCGCCGTCTGGCGCCTGCGGTGCTGATCGAAAGCTTCCTGTGCAAGCGCCGCGAGACCACCAAGGAGCTCGCCGCCGGCCGCCTGGACTTCGCCATTGACGCGCCCCTGAACACCGACCCGCAGGTGCGCCACATCAAACTGATGCAAGACCGCTATGTGTGCGCCCTGCGCCAAGGCCACCCGCTGGCTGACAGCAAGCTGACCCTCGACAGCTACCTGAGCATGACCCACATCCATATTTCCAGCCGCCGCAACGGCCTGGGTTACGTCGACCTGGCGCTGGGCAAGATGGGTGTACAACGCAAGGTCGCCCTGCGTTCGCAGCACTACCTGATGGCCTCGCAGGTGTTGCAGCAGACCGACATGGCGATGACCGTCCCCGAGCGCTTCGCCCGTCGCCACCAGTTGCGTTACCAGCCACTGCCAGTGGAGGTGCCGGCACTGGAAACGCACCTGTACTGGCATGAAAGCACCGACCAGGACCCGGCCAACCGCTGGATGCGCGAGCAGATCACCGAATTGTGCGAACGCGTGGTAGCCGAGGAAGAGAAAGCCCCACAGCCCGCCTGAAGACGCCTGCGAGCGGCGGCGCCTCAGCTCTGCTCGACTGTAGAAAAATATTCTCCAAAAAGTTCACAGGGGAGAAATTTATATTACAGAGATTCAGAAAAAATTGGCGGGAAGCGAAAACTATCTTCTTCATGGCGGGTACGCTTATCCCAACAATCGCCGATTTCACGGCGACAGATATGGACCCGCCCGAATGCCTAGCGCCCCTCTTTATTTCGATTACGCCGCCACCACCCCCGTCGACGACCGGGTCATCGAAACCATGCTTGCCTGCCTTGGCAGCGAGGCCAACTTCGGCAACCCGGCGTCCAGTGGCCATGCCTACGGCCAGGCCGCGCGACAGGCCGTGGAGCACGCTCGCCAGCAGGTGGCCGAGCGCGTCGGCGCGCAAGCCGACAACCTGGTCTGGACCTCGGGCGCGACCGAGTCCAACAACCTGGCACTCAAAGGCATTGCCCAAGGCATCGACCAGCCCGGGCACCTGATCACCAGTCAGCTAGAGCACAAAGCCGTGCTCGACACCGCGGCCGAACTTGAACGCCAAGGCTGGGCCGTCACCCGCCTGGCGCCGGATGCTGCCGGCCTGATCCAGCCTGCAAGCGTGCAGGCAGCGTTGCGCGCCGATACCCGCCTGGTGTCGCTGATGGCGGTCAACAACGAGCTGGGCACGGTTACCGATTTTGCCGCCATCGGCCAACAGGTGCGTGACCACGGTGCCCTCCTGCACGTGGACGCCGCACAGGCCGTAGGCAAGCTGGCCATCGACCTGAAGGCGGTGGCCGTGGACATGATGTCATTTTCGGCGCACAAGGTTTACGGGCCAAAAGGGATCGGCGCGCTCTATGTCGGCCCACGCGCCCGTACGCTGATGCGCGCGCAGATGCATGGCGGCGGCCATGAGCAGGGCCTGCGTTCCGGCACCCTGGCAACCCATCAGATCGCGGGCATGGGCAGCGCCTTTGCCTTGGCCGGCGAACCAGGTGACAGCGAGCACCAGCGCCTTGAGCAACTGGCCACGCGCCTGCGCGAGGGCCTGCTGGCTTTACCCGGCGTCACCCTCAACGGCAGCGCCAGCCAACGCATCCCCCACACCCTGAACCTGTGCATCGACAGCAAGGGCTTCAACAGCGCGGCCCTGGCCAGCGAGCTGGCCTTGTCGACCACTTCGGCCTGCAACTCGGCGAGTAACGCCGCCTCCCATGTGCTGCTGGCACTGGGGCTGGACGAGCGTCAGGCGCGCAACAGTGTGCGCTTGAGCATCGGCCGATTCACGACCGAGGCGCAAGTGGACCAGGCGCTCGCAGTGTTTGGCCGGGTGCTGACGACGGCATCGGCTGCACTGTGGTGAACACACGCTAGAACAAGCGGCTGTCCGGGGTAAAATCCTCGACCTGGATTTTCGCACGCTGTGCCTGCGCGTGCCGTGGGTTGAACAGGTAGTTGATGGTGCTGGGCATGATCGCGCTCGGCACGGGCAGCAGTAGAGCCGAGCAGTCATCCAGAAAGCGATTGCCCAGCGCCCGGGTCAACTCAGGCTGAGCGGACCAGCCGGGCTGCAAGGCGGGCAACTGCGCCTGTGAAACCGTATCAGGCAATTCGATACGGATCAGGCGCATGGTGGTAGGAAAATCCTCTGGGTCGATCTCCAGGTGCACAAGCACCTCGAGCATCGCCCCGGAAGGGCTGGTGGCGGCATACACCACGGGCCGGCCCGCCTGGTGCCAGCGTCCGCTAACACGCAGCCCCCCAGTGCCGCTCAAATCTGCATAGGCGCTGATACGCCACAAAATCACAGGCCAAAACCCTCGGCAATCTGCAGCAGCATCTCTTCGACCTGAGTGGTGCCTTGCTGGGTTGTGAGCATCTGCATCGGCGTCAGCCCCGAAAAACGTTCCTTGGGCTTGGACAGCCAGCGCTTGGCCTTGTCCGCCTCGCCAAACACGGCTTCGGCCATGGCGGTGATGTGGGCCGAACGGAACAGCCGATCACTCTCTTCCACGGTCAGCGGCTGGTCCCGCTCGATACGGGTTTTCAGGGTGCGCAGGGGAATGATCTGGTCCCGCTCCACCGGCGTGAACACACCGCGCTCGGTCAGCTTCACCAGCCAGGTAGCGGCAAAACCGTGGGTGATCCGGGTGTGGATTTCGAAGTCACTGGCAAGTTCGGGTATTTCCAGCAGCGCCTGCAGGCGCGCCCGGTACTCGTGGTAACCGTTGTCACGAAGCACTTCGGCAAGCATGGCATACTCCTGTTTCGGCGTTTGCCGACAAGTATGCGGTATTCACCGGATCATTGCCAGTTTGACTGGCCCCTTGGTTGTAGGGGCACTGCGCCCCCGCACCTTTCAGAAGGTACCCGGATAAGCCCCGCCATCGATCAGCAGGTTCTGCCCGGTGATATAGCCGGCATGCGCACTGCACAGGAACGCACAGTACGCGCCAAACTCCCCGGCATCGCCAAAGCGCGCCGCCGGGATGGCCTTGCGCCTGGCCTGGGCAGTGGCTTGCACATCGCCACCCGCCGCCTGCAACGTTTTTTGCAAGCGCGCGGTGTCGAACGCCCCAGGCAGCAGGTTGTTCAGTGTCACATTGCTGCCCGCCAGGCGCTGCTGCCGGGCCAGGCCGGCAATGAAACCGGTCAGGCCACTGCGGGCGCCGTTGGACAGACCAAGCATGTCGATCGGCGCCTTCACCGCGCCTGAGGTGATATTCACTACCCGCCCGAAGCCCCGCTCGGCCATGCCGTCGACAACTGCCTTGATCAGCTCGATGGGGGTGAGCATGTTGGCGTCCAGCGCCTTCAGCCAGTCGTCACGCCCCCAGTCACGGAAGTCCCCCGGTGGCGGGCCACCGGCGTTGTTGACCAGGATGTCGACCTGCGGGCAGGCCGCCAACAGCGCCTGGCGCACCTGGGCATCAGCAACATCGCCGGCCACGGTAAGCACCTCGATGCCCGGGCAGGCCGCACGCAACTCGCTGGCGGTCTGTACCAGGGTGGCTTGGGTGCGGGCATTGATGACCAGGTTCACGCCTTCTTTGCCAAGCGCCTCGGCGCAGCCTTTGCCCAAGCCTTGGCTGGCCGCGCAGACGATGGCCCAGCGGCCGGTAATGCCTAGATCCATTGTGTTGGTCCTTGATGCAGTAGGGTTTCAGGGGGGTAATCTAGAGCACAGGACAGGGCCGCCGATAATGAAAAGAGCTGATCCACCAATAACCGGCATTTATCCCCGCCAGCAACAGGCTGAAGGGCTGGCGTCAACAAGTTTCAATCGGCCGTCAATTCCTCTACCAGCAACCGCGCCGCTGGCGCTAGCGGCGTCGCCACACGGTGCACGATGCCGAACGGCTCGCTCAAGGCCCGTAGCTGCACCGCCAGCGACACCAGTAACCCGCGCTGCTCGGCAAAAGTCGCCACAGCACTGGGAATGACCGCCACCAGCGTCGGGTCATCTTCCAGCAGCATGAAAGTAGCGAAGGTTGAAAAGGTTTCCAGCGGATAACGGGGCACCTCCACCCCTGCCTCGCTCAACTCGCGCTCCAGCGCCTGGCGCATGGGCATGTTCGCCGGGTAGACCACCCAGCGGTAATGGCTCAAGTCGCTGATATGCAGTGACGCTGCCCCGGCAAGCGGGTGTTGCGGGTGCGCGACCACTACCAATGGCTCCTGGGCCAGTTCGACAAAGGCATAGTCTGTGGCGTTGCGGCCCAGCCCCGGCCGGCAGATCGCCAGGTCCAGGCGCCCCTCGTCCAGCTGGGCGAGCAGGTTGGCGCTGGTATTCTCGGCAATTTCCACTGCCAGCTGCGGCTGCTTGCGGCGCAAGCGCCCCAGGGCGCTGATTAGGGTCGGCATGGCCCCCATGATGCTGCCCACCGCCAGGCGCCCGCCCTGGCCCTGGACGATGCCTAACACCTCTTCGCGCAGATGCCCCAGGTCGCTGTGGATCAGCCGCGCATAGCGCACCACGCAACGGCCCACGTCGTTGGCTACCAGCCCGCTGGGCAGGCGCTGGAACAACGGTACCCCCAGCACCTCCTCCACCTCGCGCAGCGCCTTGGTAGCCCCAGGCTGGGAAATGGCCATGGCTTCGGCAGCCTTGTGCAGCGAACCACAGCGATCCAGCTCGATCAGCAGGCGCAACTGGCGCAGGCGCAGGCGAGAAAAAATGGAATCCAGGGAAGGGATCATCAGGCAGGCTCGACATGGGTCTTGTAATGCCGAGCACTATAGAGGGTCGTCAACGGGGGAGTATTGAGTTTCAAGCAAATGACCCTTGATCGCAGAACACGCATACCAGCCCGTTATGCTGCGCTGTCGCCCGTGGAACAAGGCTTCGGCAAACGCCGCTTTATCCTGTGGGAGCGGGCGCGCCCGCGAAGAGTGCGACGCGCTGCATGGCACCGGCTGCGCCGGTGTTCGCGGGCTTGCCCGCTCCCCCAGGGGCCCCGCCCAATCAGGTATTTATGTTCGAGTAACGCGCTTACCGCAGTCTACGCCGTGCCAGGCAGGCGTAACCCAGGCCCAGCACACTGATCGCCAGTACGCTCAGCAACACCATCAACTCGCGGCTGTAGCGCGCCACCATGGCCGGAAAACCGATGACTTCGTGGTACACCTGCACATTGGCCACGCCGTCGGCGTGGCTGATGCTGACCCCGCCTTGGCGGATCTGCAAATAGTCTGCATCGAAATAGACCCAGACCTTGCACGTGCCACCCGGCTCGATGGCCGGGATGTCCACCTGCGCGGTGGCGGTTTCCAGCAGGGTGTCGTTGCCGGCAGCATCACGCACCTGCACCAGGCCCTTGGCTGGCAGACGGACCTTGACCTCCCGTACTGGCGCATCACCCCTGTTGCGTAGTTCGATGAGCAAGCCAGTACGGTGATCGACCAGCCCGGCCTCGAAAGGCTTGGCGAACAGCTGGGCATAGGGTGCCTGGGCCATTTCTATCAACCGCTCGACCTGATCGTGGCTTAGCTCGCCTTGGCCAATGCTGTTGATGCGCCCCTGCAACTGCTCATACTTGAGTTGCCCGCTGGCTTTGCTTATGCGCTCGCTGAACTGGGTGGGATAGGTGAGGTAGGCATAAGTCAGTGACGCCTCCAGACGCGGGTTTCCCCTGAGCAACACGTAGGCGGCCAAAAGGACCATCAGGCCCGCAAGCACGGCTACGAGGAATTTCCCCACCTTGTCCCAGCTCAATGCGAACTTCCTTTTGTGGTGATACAGACGATTCAAACCGCCCAAGGGTGCCAAGTTAAGGCCCCCCAGGCAAGCTTGACTAGCGTTCGCGTTCACCTTCCCGCGCCTGACGCATCTGCAGCAGCTGGCCATCGATCAGTGCTTTGGCCATGCCCGCCAGGTAAACCGTGGCCTGCATCATCACCTTGCGGTCGCCAGGCCTGTCGATGGCCTTGCGAGTGATTTCAGTCATGCAGCCCATGATGCTAGATGCCTCCATCAGTGCGGTCCTCATCGGCAGCTGCGGTTTCATCTGCACCAGTTCGGCATCGGCGTTGCCAAACCGGCTCGCTGCACGCACAACATTGAGCTTGCTGCTTTTCGGGTTGTCGTTGTCCATGTCCATTCCTCGGGCGGTTGCGGGCATGCCCAGACTAGGACGCTGCTTTGCCCCCCACAATGACCAGCAGGGTGGTAACAATCACTTTCGGAAATGGACTACAAGCACTCCATGAAGTGTGCCCTCCGCCACCGATCAGCCCTTGACCGCCACCTGGCAGTGTCGGACGATCAACCTCCCCCACCCCAGGACGAACACCATGCTACGGATACTCGGCAGAGCCTCCTCCATCAATGTGCGAAAAGTGCTGTGGGCCTGCGCTGAATTCGAGGTTGCATTCGAGCGCGAAGACTGGGGCTCTGGCTTCAAGGCCACTGACAGCGCCGAGTTCCTGGCGTTGAACCCCAATGCCATGATCCCGGTGATCCAGGATGGCGACTTCACCTTGTGGGAATCCAACAGCATCATCCGCTACCTGGCCAACCGCTATGGTGCCACCGCGTTCTACCCCGACGATGCCCAGGCGCGGGCCAGGATCGACCAGTGGATCGACTGGCAGGCCTCAGACCTGAACCGCTCGTGGAGCTACGCATTCATGTCACTGGTCAGGCACTCCCCCGCGCACCAGGACCCGCAAGCACTTGCCGCCGGTTGCGCGGACTGGTCTCGCTACATGCACATCCTCGACCACCAGCTGGCCAGCACCGGTGCGTATGTGGCCGGCAGCCAGTTCACCCTGGCCGATATCCCTATCGGCCTGTCGGTCAACCGCTGGTTCGAAACGCCGTTCGAACACCCGCACCTGCCAGCGGTGCGCGATTATTACGAACGCCTCAGCGAACGCCCGGCCTATCACCTGCACGGCCGTAACGGTACACCGTAAACGTACAACACGGGTTTCACTGCCGGGCATTGGGTAATACTGCGAGTCATTACCACTAGTCCTTTACCCCCGGGTGACCTGGCCGGCAAATACAGCGCCGGGCTGCGTGGCAGCTTCAGCCAGCAAGCCCTGCAGCAGTTACTGGTCCTGCGGCCTGCAAGCCATGCCGCAGGACGGCGGTTACCGCCTGATCCCGGCCAACCGCTGCCATTGGGTGCTGTGGCACTGGACCCGACCAACGTGACCGGCACTGCCAGCCTCGGCGAGCAGACCGAAAACGGCATCACCGTGGTGGCGGCAACGGCACTGCTGGATTCTGGGGCTGCTTTGCAGCCCATCGCGACACAAGGCCGCGCCTACAAGAGATCCCATTTTCCCTGTAGGCGCGGCCTTGTGTCGCGAAAGGGGCGCACAGCGCCCCCGGCGATCTCAGTTTGTTACGCCGCAACCTGCCCCCCCGCTGCCACCACCCGCCCACGCCAGGCAAACAGCAACACCATCACCAACCCCAGTGCCGCCATCGCGGCGCCCGCCAGGGAAATCGCCGGGTAGCCCAGCCCTGCGTTGATCACTGCGCCACCCAGCGCGGCGCCAATCGCATTGCCCAGGTTGAACGCACCGATGTTCACCGCCGAGGCCAGGTTGGGCGCATCCTTGGCTGCCTCCATCACGCGCATCTGCAACGGCGGCACCAAGGCAAAACTGGCCGCGCCCCAGAGCAGAATCGCCACGGCTGTCGGCAGCGGCCAGTCGAGCACCAGCGGGAACACCAGCAGCACGGCAATCAACAACGCCAACGACAGGATCAGGGTACGGTCGATCGAGCGGTCTGCCGCCTTGCCCCCCCACACATTGCCCAAGGTCAGGCCAACACCGAACAACACCAGCATGGCTGTCACGAACGTGGTGGATGCGGCCGCCTCACTCTGCAGGATCGGCGCAATGTAGGTGAACACCGTAAACATCGCACTGGAACCCACCACCGTCAGCAGCAAAGCTGCCAGCACCGGGCCGCGGCCCAGCACACGGATTTCAGCCATGGCCCCGTCGCCTTTGGGCGACGGCACCGGGCCGCGGCCCAGCACACGGATTTCAGCCATGGCCCCGTCGCCTTTGGGCGACGGCACATTGGGCAGCGCGTACCAGAGGGTGGTCATCGCCACCAGGCCAAGCCCGGCGATACCCCAGAAGGCTGTGCGCCAGCCCAGCATTTCACCGAACCAGGTCGCCAGCGGCACGCCGCCGATGGTGGCCAGGGTCAAGCCCATGAACATCGCCGCCACCGCCCCGGCACGCTTCTCGGGTGGTACCACGCTGGCTGCGACAATCGAGCCGATGCCGAAGAAAGCACCGTGGTTCAGTGAGGTGACAACGCGGGCCACCAACAGGCTGGCGTAGTCGCTGGCCAGGGCCGACATCAGGTTGCCCAGTGTGAAAATGGCCATCAGCCCGATCAGCAGATAACGCCGCGGGATCTTCACCGTGGCCAGGGTCATCAGCGGTGCGCCGATCAGCACGCCGATGGCATAGGCGCTGACCAGCAGCCCGGCAGCAGGGATGGAAACGCCAAGGTCAGTGGCGATACTGGGCAACATGCCCATGGGGGCGAACTCGGTGACACCGATGCCAAAGGCACCGATGGCGAGTGCGACAAGAGGTGGATTGATACGCATGGCAAGCTCCTTATCTATGCCGCAAATGCTACGATCTGTTTCAAAAGCGCACTAGACTGCTTTTTTGCTAACCACCTTTGCGCACGAGGCACAAATGGACTTCAGTGGAAGATCCGGCGAGATGGAGATATTTGCCAGGGTGGCGCAAGAAGGCAGCTTGTCGGCTGCCGCGCGGGCACTGAACCTGACGCCTTCTGCGGTCAGCCGTATCCTCGCCCGCACCGAACAGCGCCTGGGCACCCGCCTGCTGCTGCGCACCACACGGGCAATCACCCTCACTCCCGAGGGTGAGGCGTACCTGCGCGGTGCACGGCGGGTGCTGGCCGACATGCTCGAAGTGGAAGAAGCCATCACCGACCAGGGGGTGCCGCGCGGGCGCTTGCGGGTGAGCGCCGCACTGGGCCACGCCCGGTTGACCGTAGTGCCGCTGCTGGCGGCCTTCAGCGCCCGCTATCCGCAAGTGCTGGTTGACCTTACCCTCAGTGACGAAGTGGCCGACATTCTCGGTGGCCAGGCCGACGTGGCATTACGCTTCGGGCACCTGCCGGACAGCTCGTTGAGCGCCCGCGCCATTGGCGAAACCGGCCAGGTGGTGGTCGCCTCACCCGAATACCTGCAACGCTGCGGTACCCCGCTTGAGCCTGAAGACTTGGCCCGGCACAACTGCCTGCGCTTCAATTTCCGCCGCGCGGCGCCCGACTGGCCGTTCCGCCGCGACGGGCAGGCGTTCTCGTTGAAGGTGACGGGGAATATCGAATGCAGCAGCGGCGAAGCCTTGGCGCAACTGGCCAGGCTTGGTGCCGGCGTGGCACGCATCGGTACCTTCACGGTGGTCGATGACTTGGCCAGCGGGCGGCTGGTGCCATTGCTGGAGGCGTACAACCCTGACGACCGCGAGCCGATCCATGCGGTGTTCGTTGGCGGGCCGGCCATGCCGGCGCGGGTCCGGGTGTTCGTGGATTTTCTGATAGAGCACTTGTCGGGCGGCCTGCGCACCCCCTTGTAGAACGTCTTCCGGGCTACGCGTTGGGAGCGGCCTGGTGTCACGACAGGGTGCATGAGCCGGTCGTGGTGCGCTGCGACCACAGTCTGACCTGACGTTGATATCTACAGTTGGGTTATCTTCGACGCTTCACTGTACGGCCAGGGCCAGACCACCATGCGCATTGTCATTCCCGACGACTACCAGGATGTGATCCGCACGCTCGACTGCTTCGCCAAACTGAGCGGGCACGCTGTCAGCGTGCTTCATGAATGCCAACCCGCCACGCCAGAGCAACTTGCAGCACGCTTTGCCGACGCCGACGCACTGGTACTCACCCGCGAACGTACCCGCATCGACGCCGCCTTGCTCGACCACCTGCCTGACCTCAAGCTGATCAGCCAGACCGGCAAGGTGTCCAGCCACCTGGACCTGGCAGCGTGCACGGCGCGGGGCATAGCCGTAACCGAGGGGCGTGGCTCGCCGGTGGCGCCTGCGGAACTTGCCTGGGCGCTTATCCTGAATGCCCGTCGGCAGCTGGTACCGGCCATCGATGCCTTGCGCCAAGGCCATTGGCAGGTCAACCTGGGGCAGGCGCTGGCCGGCCAGCTGCTGGGCATTTGGGGTTACGGCAAGATCGGCCAGCGCCTGGCGCGTTACGCACAGGCATTCGACATGCACGTGCTGGTGTGGGGCAGCGACAGCAGCCGCGCCGCAGCCCAGGCTGATGGCCACCGCGCAGCCGCCTCGCGTGAGGCATTTTTTGCTGAAGCGGACATTGTCAGCCTGAACCTGCGCCTGTCGGCACAGTCGCGCCACGGGGTCACCTTCCGCGACTTGTCCAGCATGAAGCCCGATGCCCTGCTGGTCAACGTCAGCCGCGCAGAACTGATTGCCCCAGGGGCATTGCTGCAGGCACTGGATGCCGGGCGGCCGGGTTACGCGGCAGTGGATGTTTTCGAAGAGGAGCCGGTGCTCGACCCCGCCCATCCGCTGCTGCGCCACCCTCGTGTACTCAGTACACCGCACCTGGGGTATGTGGAGAAGAACGGTTACGAGCTGTACTTTGGCGACGCCTTCGACAATGTGCTGGCGTTTTTCGAAGGAACGCCAAAGAACGTTGCCAACCCCGAGGTGCTGGCGGCTCGGCGCTGAGCCCTGTGGGCGCGGGCATGCCCGCGATGGGCCGCATAGCAGCCCCAGTCATTACGTATGGACTGCACGCGCCCATTGGGCATGTGCCTTCAAGTTGCGTTCAACCGAACAGGTTCAGCCCCAGCGCAAAAACGGCCACCGCCAGCGCTACCAATGGCACAGCATTGCGCTCCAGGTACGCCG
Organism: Pseudomonas sp. PvP089; assembly: GCF_017875165.1. Taxonomy (NCBI): domain Bacteria; kingdom Pseudomonadati; phylum Pseudomonadota; class Gammaproteobacteria; order Pseudomonadales; family Pseudomonadaceae; genus Pseudomonas; species Pseudomonas sp. PvP089. Next base: position 2,692,204 of record NZ_JAGGME010000001.1, on the reverse strand, counting down.
CCCAGCCAGGGCCGGCCAGCTGCTGCAATTGCAGCTCGCATTCACGCTGGCGCTCAGCCAGGCTGGCCAGACGCGCCTCGACGCTGTCAACTCGCTGAGCCTGGGTGCTGGTGGCCAGCGCTAGCCGCTTCAACGCCGTAGTCACAGTGGTGGACAACGCGTCCCGTGCCAGGTTGCTCGCGGCCAGTTGCTCCTGGTACTGCTCAAGGCTCTTGCGAATCGCCCCTTCCTTCTGCACGCGGGCCAGGGTACTTGCCACCAGTTTCCGGTTCTGCGCCTCGCCACTGGCCTGCAGCGCAGCCAGTTCGAGTGCATGCTGGGCCTGCACACTTTCAAGGCGCTCCACCTCTTGCCTGCAGAAAGCATGGCCCTCGGCCGGCGCCGGCAGGTCGTCGAGCTGTTGCTTGGGTTCGTATGGCTGGTTCATCAATTTCTGTCCGGATACAGCGGTAAAGGGCGGAAAGCTATCAAATTGGCATCACTGAATCCACCGGCCAACGAGAGAATTGAGCAGTTGATCAGGTAACGAGGGCACCGCAGGCCTGGGGGCTTTCGTCGCTGCGCAGGCGTACACTTCCCTTCAGCACAGGTTCAGGAGTTGCTCAATGCCCTACCCCATCGAACAGAAACTGGTCATTGGCGTTGCCTCGAGTGCGCTGTTCGACCTCACCGTCTCGGACGACATCTACAAGACCCAGGGGGTCGAGGCGTACCGCCATCACCAGCAGCAGAACCTGGACGAGCCATTCCCCAAAGGCGTGGCGTTCCCGTTCATCCGCCGCTTCCTGAGCATCAACCAGGCCTTTCCCCATCAACTGCCGGTAGAAGTGGTGCTGCTTTCGCGCAACTCCCCGGAAACCGGCCTGCGGGTGTTTCGTTCGATCAACCACTATCAGCTGGACATCACCCGCGCAGCGTTCATGTCGGGTCGCTCGCCCTACGAGTACATCCCGGCATTCAATGCCTCGCTGTTTCTCAGTGCCAACGAGGAAGACGTGCAGAAAGCCATCGATGCCAACTACCCGGCCGGGCGGGTGCTGCCGACGCGCATCTACGATGACGAGATCGACACTGAATTGCGGGTGGCCTTCGACTTCGATGGTGTGATTGCCGACGACGAGGCGGAAAGCGTGTACAAGCGCAACGACAACCTGGACGATTTTCAAGAGCACGAGCGCGTGCACAAGGGCATTCCACATTCGCCCGGGCCGTTGGCGGACTTGTACCGCAAGCTGTCGCTGATACGCATGCTGGAGGACCGCAAGCTGGCCGAGGACCCGGCGTACAAGCGGATCTTGCGGATTGCCATTGTGACAGCGCGCAATGCGCCCTCACATGAGCGGGTGGTGACGACGTTGAAGGATTGGGGGGTGTCGCCGGATGAGTGCTTCTTTCTCGGTGGGATGGAGAAACCCAGGGTGCTGTCGATTCTCAAGCCGCATGTCTTCTTTGACGACCAGCGCAGTCACCTGCAGTCGCCGGCAGGTGATTTGCCGATGGTGCATGTGCCGTTCGGGGTGGCGAACAGGGAGCGTTCAACGACGCGCTCCCCGCTCGACACGCCTGTGCAGGAGCAGGACGACACCGGCGTTGCCGGTGCCATCCAGCCTGTCTAGCGAGCAACTTCCTCGACCGGGGTATTGACGGCCGGGCGGCTACGCTGCCCCAGCAACGCACGCGCCGCCAATGCCGCTACTACAAGGCCAGGTGACGCTGCCAGCAGCAGACCACCTACACCGGCCCCGGCCGCCAAAATCTGCCCTGCAGCCAATGGCCCGGCCATCGACCCCAGGCGCCCTACAGCCACCGAAGCCCCCACGCCGGTCGCACGCACGTGGGTCGAATACAACGTCGGCGCAAGTGCATACAGCACCAGCTGGCCACCGATGGCGCAATAGCCTGCGGTAAATCCTGCCAGCAGCATCAGGCCGAAGCTGGTCGACAACCCAAGGCCTGCCAACGAAGCGAGCATGCCAGCATACGCAATGAAAACGGCCCGCCCCGCCAAGCCTCGGTCCATCATTCGCCCGGTGAGGAACGAGCCTGCTGCGCCCCCCAGGTTGAACAGTATCTGCACCGCACCTGCCTGAGGACGGCTGTAGCCCTGCCCGATCAGTAGCGACGGCAACCAGTTGAGCAGCATGTACAGCACGGTTAGCGTGAAAAAGCACGCCACCCACAGCAACAGGGTACGGCTTACCTGCCCCGGGCCGAACAGCTGGGCCAGCATGCCGTTGCCGCCGGTGCTGGCAGCAGGCTGGCCACGGAACGCCTGGGACTCCTTCAGCCACACCATCAGCACAAAGGCAATCGCAATGGGGGCGATACCGCCCACGTAGAACACCGCCCTCCAGTCCTCGCCCAGGCCGGCCATGCCGATGACCGACGCGATCGCCCCTCCCAAGGGCACGCCGCAATAGGTGACGCTCACCGCCGTGCTGCGCAGGCGCTGCGGCGCGGCCTCGCTGGCCAGGGCAATCAGGATCGGCAAGGCTGCCCCCAATCCCAACCCGGTCATCAGGCGCGCGATCAGCAACGAGGTGTATGTATCAGCGTGGGCGGTACCCAGCGAGAAGCCGCCGAACAGCAGCACCGCCACGATCAGGATTGCCTTGCGGCCCAGGCGGTCGGCCAGCCAGCCGCCAATGAACGCCCCCGGCAACAGCCCCAGCAGCCCGGCACTGAATACCCAGCCAAGCATGGCGGGCGTCAGCGCGAATGCCTTGGCCATGTGCGGTGCAGCAACCCCGGTGGCCTGAAGGTCCAGCCCTTCCAGCAGCGCCACCAGAAAACACAGGCCGATGGTAAGCACCGGCTTGCTTGAAGATGAGGATGAATCACTCATGTATGGCCCCTTTTGTTGTTATGGGTCGGGAAGTCAAAGCCTGAACGTGGCACGCAAGGAAACGAACGACGAGTCTTCGCCACCGGCTTCCTTGATGGCGGAACCTACGTCGTAGTACTTCATGTCGAGATCCAGCGTGAGGTTGGGCGTCGCCAGCCATCGGGTGTTGGCGCGGTAGATGGTGCCCACATGCCGGCCGGTGCCGCGGGTGTTGGCCAGCATGCTCATGCCAGGCATGTACACGCCATCCTCTTCGCGCTGCTTCCAGACTTCGAGCACGCCTTGTTCGAAGCGCACCGTGCGCCAGGGCGAGAAGCCGAACGTAGGCCCGACCACGATCACGTTGCTCAAGGTGGTCAGGCTGGCCTCACCGTAAACGCCGTTTCGCGGGAACAGCGGGTCGAAGGTGCCGACCTTGCCGTCGCCGGGGTCGCTATCACCGCTGGCGGCGTCGGCACGCATGCCCAGGCGCGGCTGCCAGGGGTGGTCGAAGGTGTAACCACTGTCGCTCGACACTGCCCAGGCACGGATCGAGGCGCCGCCCAGGTGGCCGCCCTGCCCGGCCAGGTTCCAGCTCCAGTCCAAGGCCTGATAGCGGCCAAACAGGCGCGTGCCGTAGGTGTAGCGCTGTTCGTCCCCAGCCTCGCCGGCCAGGCTGCGGTCATCGGTTTGCAGGCCGAACGCGAACAAATCCATGTTCCATACGGCCGTCAGCGGCAGGGTGCCGTACAGACCGTAAAACTTCACCGCGTTGTTACTGCCATCGTCCCAGCTGTCTTCACCTGTTTTCAACGGCCTGACGGCAAAGGCATCGAGCTTGCGCCCGTCCTTGAGGTTGAGGCTGGCACGCACGCCATAGAAGCTCAAGCGCAGGTTGGGCACATCACGGTAGGTGACGAACACCTGGTCGCCGAAGGCCATCTCCTGGCGTCCGACCCGCGTCGTATAGCGCCCCGCAGCAAAATCGTGATTGAAGTCGATGAATGCCTGGCGGATTTCATTTCGACCTTCGTCATTAGGTGAGTACAGGTCTTTGCCGAATGCACGGGTGTTCTCGACCTGCACGAAGGTGCGCAGGGCGTCATCAAACAGGTGCAGGTCAGCATGCGCTTGCAAGCGCTGCAACAAATAGGAATCGTCGTTCAGGCCACGCAAGCCGAAGAAGGGCTTGTTCAGTACGTCGGCGCGATAACGCGCCTCAGCCCCCAGTTGCAGCCAGGCCGACTCGGACAAACGATGGTAGCGCAGCCCATCGAACGGGTCGCCGGCCTTGGCGGGGTCATCCAGAAAACGGTAGTCCTCGACCCAGCGCGGGGCGCCAGGCCTGCCTGGCCGGCTGTCTTCAAGCGGACTGGCCGCTTGCACGCACTGGCACAGCGAAAGCAGCACAACGGGCACCAACGCCCGGTTCAACGACCTCGTCATCAGAATTTCCCTTTACTTGTTTTTATAAAATTGGATAACTCTGTTAACGATTATTTTTGTTAATCATCTTGCCGTCAATAGCCAATCGACTGCCCGCAAGAGGCAGGCGGCATTGAGCGTTCGCTGATCGAACGCTTATGCACGCAGGTGCTGCGATATGGCGCCATTGATGGCTACTATTGGCCTTGCGCGCTGTCTGCTACGCGGTCATACGCGTCTAAACACTCATTAAAACAACAAGAGCACCTACATGAACTGCCTCAAACCCCTTGCTGCCCTCGGCCTGCTGATGCTTGGCGCAAGCCAAAGCCTGGCTGCGCCAACCGTTAAGCAACCAAACATTCTGCTGATTGTTGCCGATGACCTCGGCTTTTCCGACTTGTCTGCGCTTGGAAGCGAAATCCAGACCCCGCATCTGGACCAGCTACTGGCCGACGGCCGCCTGATGCTGGACTTTCATGCCGCGCCCAGTTGCTCCCCCACCCGCGCAATGCTGATGTCGGGCAACGACCCGCACATTGCCGGGCTGGGCATGATGGCCGAAGCACGCAAACGGCTGCCCTCGGGTTCCGAAGTGCGCGCAGGCTACGAAGGCGTGCTCGGGGCCAACGTCGCCACCTTGGCCGAACTGCTGCACGATGCCGGGTACCGCACCTACATATCTGGCAAATGGCACCTGGGCATGCAGCCCGCTCAGCAGCCGCAAAATCGCGGTTTCGACCAGGCCTACGTGCTGCTGGAAGGGGGCGCTGCGCACTTCAAGCAAGCCAACATGGACTTGCAGTCGAACTACAGCGCAACGTTCCAGCACAACGGCAAACCCATCGAACTGCCCGACGACTTCTACTCAAGCACCTGGTTCACTGACCGCCTGATTTCCGCCATCGACGAAGGCAAGGCCAGCCAAAAACCCTTCTTCGCCTTCGCCGCCTACACCGCGCCACACTGGCCCTTGCAGGCGCCAGACAAATACCTGGCGCAGTACCGCGGCCGCTACGATCAGGGTTACGAGGCCATTGCCCACGCACGCCTGGAGCGCCAGCGCAAAGCCGGGCTGGTGCCGGCGGACTTCCCGCGCCAAGCGCAACTGGAGGGCGTGCCGAGCTGGGCATCACTGACCGTTGAGCAGCAACGCCAGTCAGCGCGCACCATGGAGGTGTACGCAGCCATGGTCGCCGCACTGGATGCCGAAGTCGGTCGGCTGGTAGATCACCTGCGCAAGGCCGGCGAGCTGGATAACACGCTGATCCTGTTCATGTCCGACAACGGGCCGGAAAACGCTACCCGCGTCGACCCGAACTGGATCAAGCAGCATTTTGACAACAACCTGGACAACTACGGCAAACCTGCCTCGTTCCTGATGATCGGCCCGGCCTGGGCCCAGGTCAGCGCCCTGCCCAGCCGTCGCTACAAGATGACGACCTACCAAGGCGGCATCCGCGTGCCCGCCTTTGTCTATTACCCGGCAACGATCAAGCCTGGGCGCAGCGAAGAACTGGCCAGCGTCAGAGACATCATGCCCACCCTGCTGCAACTGGCGGGTGCGCCCATGCCCGGCATCAAATACCGGGAACGCGATATCGTGCCGCCGCAAGGCACCTCGGCGTTGGCCTACCTGCAGGGCCAGGACACGCGAATTCATGCCGAGGACGAAGCCCTGGGCTGGGAAATCAACGGCAGCGCCTCGTTGCGCAAAGGCCCGATGAAACTGCTGTGGGATGCCACCGATGGCAAGCCGGCCTGGCACCTGTACGACCTGGGCAAAGACCCCGGTGAGCACCACGACATCGCTGCCGATCACCCCGAGCAGGTCGCCAGCATGCTGCGCGACTGGAAAGCGTATGCGCAGCGCAGCAATATCGCTATCGACGCCGATGGCCACCCCGCAAGCCCCGCCAAACCGGCCACCCCGACCGTGGCCAGCAAGCCATGATTGCCCGAGTAGCCGGCTGCGCACTGGTCGCCGCCGGCCTGCTCGCCGTGGGCTACAGCGCCTGGCCAGAAGCCCCGGCGCCGGTGCTGCTGTGCAACGGCTACAGTGGCCTGCCCGCAGCACGCCAGGGCGCCTGGCGTGACGGCCTGGTGCGCGTGCCAGGCGGCACGTTCAGCTTTGGCTCGGACCGCTTCTACGACGAAGAAGGCCCGCCCCATACGGCTAGCGTGGCGGATTTCTGGATCGATGTGCATCCGGTCACCAACGCCCAGTTCGAACGCTTCGTAGCCGCTACCGGTTACCTCACCCATGCCGAGCGGGGCATCAGCTTCAAGGACGACCCCACCCTGCCCGAGCACCTGCGGGTGCCTGGCGCGATGGTATTCCAGCAAGGGCCGGACGTGCTCAGCCCTGGCTGGCAATTCATGCCTGGGGCGAGCTGGCGTCACCCGCAAGGCCCGGGCAGCAGCTTGGCGGGGCTGGAAAACCACCCGGTGGTGCAGGTGGCGCTTGAAGATGCCCAGGCGTATGCCCACTGGGCCGGGCGCACGCTACCCACCGAGGCCCAGCTGGAATACGCCATGCGCGGAGGCTTGCAGGATGCCGACTTCAGCTGGGGCAAAACGGAACTGCCCAAAGGCCGGATCATGGCCAATACCTGGCAGGGCCAGTTTCCTTATCACAACGCGGCAGCCGACGGCTTCACCGGTACTTCACCGGTGGGCTGCTTTCCGGCCAACCGCTTTGGCCTGTTCGATGCCGGGGGCAATGTGTGGGAACTGACCCGAACGGGCTATCGTCCTGGCCACGACCCACAGCGTGACGCCGCCCTCGACCCGCCAGGCCCCACCCTGGACCAAAGCTTCGACCCCGCCGAACCTGGGGTGAAAGTGGCCGTGATCAAGGGCGGTTCGCACCTGTGCTCGGCAGACCGGTGCATGCGCTACCGGCCCTCGGCGCGGCAACCGCAGCCGGTGTTCATGGCGACCTCACACGTAGGGTTCAGAACGGTTGGTGAATAAACGGCAAAGGTGCTGCGGCCGCGTCGATGGCCGCCACCTGCCGGTCGAAATCGGGCAACAGGTAGTCGAAGAAGTAACGGGCACTTTCCTGCTTTTCCAGGCGCTGCGGCGCGTCGACAGGCAGCGCCTGGATGCAGCGGCACGTGCGGGCCCAGGCATAGGCCTGCAAGGCTGTACCGCAAAGTTGCAGAAAATCGCCCGCAGCCCGGTACGGGTACTCGGGGTCGTCTGCTGCGCTGAGCTGCACCTTGGCAAGCACCATTTCCAGCGTGTCGCAAACCCTGCGCAACGCATCGCCCTCCTCGCCCGCACCCGTTTCCTGCCGCAGCTCGACCAGCAGCAGCGCAAAGCCTTCGCCCCCATCCCCCAGCACCTTTCGCAGCAGCAAATCGTTGGCCTGCACTTCATTGGTGCCTTCGTAGATCATCGCAATGCGGCTGTCGCGCAGCGTTTGCTCGATGGCGAACTCGCAGGTGTAGCCATAGCCGCCGAACACCTGCAGCGCCTTGCTGGCCAGGTTGAAACCGAGGTCGGTGAACACGGCCTTGATGATGGGCGTCAACAGCGCTGCCAGCTTCGAGGCCTTCGCCCGTTGTGCGAGGTCAGCTGATGCATCGGCAATATCCAGCCAGTGCGCTGCCCAGTAGCCCAGGGCCCGCATGCCTTCGGTGCGCACACGCAGCTCCAGCAAGATGCGGCGCATGGCAGGGTGCAGGTGAATGGGGTCGGCAGCGCCCTTGACCTGCCCCGGTGCATTCATCTGCCGGCGCTCCCAGGCGTACGCGCTGGCGTACTGCCAAGCCGCCTGGGCATGCGCCAGCCCCTGCAGGCCGACATGCAGCCTGGCCGAGTTCATCATCACGAACATGGCGGCCAGGCCACCGTGCGCCTGCCCCACCAGCCAGCCGCTGGCCCCTTCGAAACGCAGCGCGCAGGTGGCGCTGCCGCGAATGCCCAGCTTGTGCTCAAGGCCATCGCAGTACACGGCATTGCGCTGGCCATCGTCCAGCCATTTCGGCACCAGCAGCAGCGACAAACCACGGCTGCCCGCTGGCGCATCCGTTAGCCGCGCCAGCACCAGATGCACGATGTCGTGTGTCAGGTCGTGGTCGCCGCCAGAAATGAACAACTTGTTGCCGGTGACGGCGTAGCGGCCGTCGCCCATGGGTTCAGCGCGACAACGTAGCAAGCCGAGGTCACTGCCGGCCTGAGGCTCGGTCAGGCACATGGTCGGCAGTGTCTCGCCGCTGACGATGCCCGGCAGATAGCGCGCCTGCAGTTCGTCAGACGCATGGGTTTTCAGGCACAGGTAGGCGCCATGGGCGATGCCGGTGTACATGGCCCAGGCGTGATTGCTGGCGAACAGCATCTCCTGCAAGGCAGCATCCAGCACCTGGGGCAGCCCTTGCCCGCCGAGTTCCGGGGCACAGGCCAGCGCCGGCCAACCACCCTCGACATAGGCTCGATAGGCCGCCGCAAAACCCTCCGGCGTGCGTACATCACCGTCGTCCAGGCGGCAGCCTTGGCGATCGCCCGGTGCATTCAGCGGGGCCAGCACCTGTTCACTGAAGCGGGCGGCCTCTTCCAGCACCTGAGTGGCCAGGTCGAGATCGATATCTGCATAGGGAGGCATTGCCTGCCAGGCCTGCTCGGCCCGCAGCCAGTGTTGCAGCACGAATTGCATGTCCGCCAATGGCGCCTTCCAGGGCATGGGCTACCTCGCGTTCAAGCCGTGAATTGGGGGTTTTCGATCAGCAGCGCCATGCCTTGGCCGCCACCGATGCAGGCGGCTGCGATCCCGTAGCGCAGGCCGTCCCGGCGCAGTTGCCGAGCCAGGGTGTGCACCAGCCGCAGGCCGGTGGCGGCCAAAGGGTGGCCCAGGGCGATGGCACCACCATGAACGTTGAGCTTTTCCACATCGAGCTGCAGCGCCCGGGCCACGGCCAGCACCTGGGCAGCCTGGGCCTCGTTGATTTCGAAACGGTCGATCTGCGCCAGGCGCAGGCCGCTGCGTTCCAGCAGCAGCGCGATGGCTGGGGCAGGCCCGATGCCCATGGTGTGCGGCGACACACCAACCGCCGTGGCCATCAGCAAGCGCGCCAACGGCAGCCGGGTACAGGCTGAGTAGCGCGCCACCACAGCTGCGGCAGCGCCATCGACTACTGCACAACTGTTGCCCGCCGTTTGTACGCCGTCACGGTGCACCGCACGCAGCCGGGCCAACGCTGCAGCATCCGTCGTGCGTGGGTGGCTGTCCCGGCTGATTTCGCTTACCCCACGGGGCAGCTCGATCCCGCGTGGCAAGCAGCCTTCAATATCGAATGCCTCAGCCGTGACACCGACGATCTCCTCATCGAACCAGCCCTGCTGCTGGGCGCGCAAGGCGCGCTGGTGGCTGCGCAAGGCCCAGGCATCCACGCATTCACGGTGCAAGCCGTACTCACGCGCCAGGTTGTCAGCAGTACCGATCATATCCACCCCGGCAGCGGGGTCGTACAGCGCTTCCCAGAGGAAGTCCTTGAAGCCGACCGGCGCACCCAGCCGAAAACCGTTTCGATGTTCGTAGGCCGCAACCGGGTTGCGCGACATCGACTCGGCGCCCACGCACAGCACCTGCTGGGCGCCACTGCGCAGCTGCTCGCCGGCCTGGCGCAACAGTTCAAGGCCGGTGCCGCAGATACGTTGCACCGCCAGCGCCGGGACGGCCTGAGGCACGCCGCAGTACAAGCCCACATGGCGCGGCAGGAAGTAGGCATCGAAACTGGCCTGGGCCATGCTGCCGGCGAGCACGCTGTCCACCGCCTGCGGGGCAATACCTGCCCGAGCCAGCACCGCACGCCCGGCCTTGATCCCCAGGTCGATGGGCGACACAGCGGACAGTGCGCCGCCCAGGTCTACCCAGGGGGTACGCACCATGCCCACAATGGCTGCGTCATCGAACGCTGTACACAGGCCGGCACTGCTCATGACCGACCCTGTGCGTGCAGCTGGGTCGGGCCTTCACCGCGGTACAACGCATCTACCTGCACGGCCCGCCGCTGCAGCACCGCACGCTGGTTGATCGAACCCTTGTCGGTGATTTCGCCCGCGTCGATCGACGGCGGCTCTTCGAGCAGCGCCAGCCACTCGATGCGGCTGGCGTTGCCCTGGGCGTCACGGTTCAGGCGCGCCAGCCACGCGGCAAACCAGTGGCGTACCGTTTCGCAGCCCAGCACCTCGGCATCACTGGCATCGGCCGCCAGGCCAGCAAGTGCCCGGCACTCGGGCAAACGCGGGAACACCAGCAACCCCAGGCACTCGCGGTCCGGCGCGGTTACCACGATGTCCTGCACATAGGGCGAGCCTTCCAGTACCGCTCGGTTACGCAGCGGGCCGACACTGACGAATACCCCGGACGATAACTTGAAGTCCTCGGCGATACGGCCATCGAACATCAGCCCCTGCTCGGGCTGCTGCAGGTCGGCCAGTTTCAGCGCATCGCCAGAGCAGTAGAAGCCCTCCTCGTCAAAGGCTTCGGCGGTTTGCTGCGGCGAACGCCAGTACCCCGGCATGATGTGCGGGCCACGGAAGCGCGCCTCCAGCTTGTCGGCCTGGGGTACCAGCTTCACTTCGCAACCCGGCGCCGGCAGCCCCACATAACCGGCCATCGATAACGGCCCGGTGGTGAAGGTGCAGGACGGCGCCGCTTCGGTCATGCCCAGGCCAGCCATCATGCGGATGCGCTCGCCACAGTGCTGCTCGGCGATGCGGTCCAGGCGGTCCCATACGCTTTGCGACAGGCCCGCGGCGGCGAAGAAGAACAGCTTGATGCGGGCGAAGAACACGTCACGCAACTGGGCGTCCTGTTCCAGTGCCTTGGCCAGCTCTTCCCAGCCCTTGGGTACGGTCAGGTAGGCTGTTGGCGAGATTTCGCGCAGGTTGCGCAAGGTTTCGCCGAAGCCTTGCGGGGTGGGTTTGCCCGCGTCCAGGTAAAAACTGCCACCGTTGTACAGTACGATGCCAAGGTTGTGGCTGCCGCCAAAGGTGTGGTTCCAGGGTAGCCAGTCCACCAGCACCGGCGGCTCTTCAGCAAACACCGGAAAGGTCTGCAGCAACATCTGCTGATTGGCGCAGAGCATGCGCTGGGTGGTGATCACTGCCTTGGGCAGTTTGGTGGAGCCCGACGTGAAGAGGAACTTGGCGATGGTGTCGGGCCCGGTGGCGGCAAACGCTGCATCGCCAGCAGCGGTGTCGCACGGTTGCAGCAGGCTGTCGAAGCTCAAGTGCCCACGCCCCGGCGCTTCGCCGCGCATGCTGACCACGGGTACCGACGCATCAAGCACGGCATCGAAGGCGCGCAAAAACGGCTGAGTATCGGTGGTGAACACCAGGCCGGGGGTCAACACCTGGCACACATGCCGCAGCTTGGCAAAGTCCTGCGACAGCAGCGCATAGGCCGGCGACACCGGGCAATACGGGATGCCGGCATACATGGCGCCCAGCGCAATCTGCAGATGCTCGATGTCATTGCCGGAAAACAGCGCCAACGGCCGCTCGGCGCTCAGGCCAAAGCCCAGCAGGTGGGTGGCGATGGTGCGCACCTGGCTGAGCATTTGCGCATAGGTGATCTCGCGCCAGGCGCCGTCAGGCTCACGCGCGGCAATAAAAACTGTATCGGGGCGCATCTGCGCCCAGTGCAGCAGCCGGTCGAGCAAGCGCGCAGGCAGCGGCGCCAGCGGCTCGACCGGCTGCATGCGCAGGATGCCGTCGGCTTCACTGACCTGCACCTGAGGGTGCCCGATGGACACCTGCCGGTAGGGCGTGCATTGGCCAGGGTCGGACGACCGTAAGCGGGCTTCGGTATTCACGCAGGTTGCTCCTTGTTCTTGTTGTACATCCTGCCGCCGCCCGGCGCTGCCGGTGGCGGCCAATCGCGTGTTGCTCAGATGGGATAATGCCGCGGGCCATGCTGCAGGGTGACCCAGCGCAGCTGGGTGAACTGGTCGATGGCCGTGCGGCTGCCGAAACTGCCGTAGCCACTCGACTTGACCCCGCCAAACGGCATCTGCGCCTCGTCGTGCACGGTCGGGCCATTGATGTGGCAAATGCCCGACTCCACCCGCTGGGCCAAGGCCAGCGCACGGCTGGTGTCGCGGCTGAAGATGGCTGACGACAGGCCGAACTCGGAGTCGTTGGCCAGCTTCAGCAGGGCCTCGTCACCCTCACCGCGCAACACCACCGCCACCGGCCCGAAGGACTCCTCGCGGTACAGGCGCATGCTGTTGTCGACGTGATCGAGCAGGGTCGGCTGCAGGATGCTGCCCTGCAGCTGGCCGCCGCATACCAGGCGTGCGCCCTTGGCCACGGCATCGTCGATCAAGGCCTTGATGCGCTCACCAGCCGCCCCGCTGACCAGTGAGCCGAGCACTGACGTACTGGCCTGCGGGTCGCCGGCGCGCAGCCCGGTCACCTTCGCCGCCAGCTTCTCGACGAAGGCATCGGCGATGCGACTGTCCACCACCAGCCGCTCCGTGGACATGCAGATCTGCCCTTGGTTGAAGTAGGCACCAAACGCCGCGGCTTCGACTGTGGCGTCCAGGTCGGCGTCGTCCAGTACCAGCAACGGGGCTTTGCCGCCCAGCTCCAGCAAGGCTGGCTTGAGGTGCCGAGCGGCCAGCTCACCGACAATGCGCCCGACGTGGGTAGAACCGGTAAAATTCACGCGGCGCACGGCCGGGTTGGCGATCAGCCGTTCGACGATGGCCGGGGCGTCTTGCGGGGCATTGCTGATCACGTTGACAACGCCGTCACCCAGGCCTGCATCGTGCAACACCTGGCCGATCAGCCGATGCACTGCCGGGCTCAGCTCCGATGCCTTGAGCACCACCGTGTTGCCGCACGCCAGCGGCATGGCGATGGCCCGGGTGGCAAGGATGACCGGCGCGTTCCAGGGCGCGATGCCCAGCACCACGCCACAGGGTGCGCGCAAGGCCATGGCGAAACTGCCGGGTACATCCGATGGGATGACTTCGCCGGTTATCTGCGTGGTCATGGCTGCAGCTTCGCGCAGCATGTTGGCGGCCAGTTTCACGTTGAAGCCATACCAGTTGGCCATGGCCCCGGTTTCACCCGCCAGCGCGATGAACTCGTTTGCCCGCGCCTGCAGCAAGTCTGCACCGGCCAACAACCGGCTGCGGCGCTCGCCGGGCGCCAAGGCGGCCCAGGCCGGGAACGCAGCACTGGCAGCGGCTACCGCCGCATCAGCATCGGCCAGCGTGGCGGCGGCGGCTTGCGACACCCCTTCGCCGGTGACCGGATTGCAGCGTTCGAAAGTACGTCCGTCACTGGCGGGGCACGCCCGCCCGCCGATCAGCAAAGGCACCTGCAACATGCTTATTCCTCTTTTTGTACTTGTCGGGAATATCTGCAGGCTGTGACCGGTAATGGCCCAGCCCGCTTGAACTCAGCGCTTGTAGGCCTGCAGGCCTGGCTTGATGCTCTTGTCGTCCAGGAACTGCTTCATGCCCTGCTCGCGCCCGCCTTCGGTGTCCAGCAGGCGGGACTGGTCAAGCTTGGCGTACAGGTAGTCTTCGTTCTGCTCCCAGGTCAGTTCGCGGCAGCGCTTGAAGCCGTGCTTGGCCGCACGCAGCACCACCGGGTTCTTTTCAAGCAGGTTGAGCGCCAGTTCGCGGGTGACGTCGCGCAATTGCGCCAGCGGCACGCTTTCGTTAACCAGCCCCATCTCGGCGGCTTTAGGCCCGCCGAACGTCTTGCCGGTCATGATGTAGTACAGCGACTGGCGGTGGCCAACGGTATCGGCCATGGCTTTGCTGACCAGGTTGCCCGGCGGGATGCCCCAGTTGATTTCCGACAGGCCAAAGGTGGCCTCGTCGGCACAGATGGCCAGGTCGCAGGCCACCAGCGGGCTGAAGCCGCCGCCAAAGCACCAGCCGTTGACCATGGCGATAGTCGGCTTGGCGTACATGCGCAACAGCTTCCATTGCCATTGCGAGGCTTCGCGGCGGATTTTTTCCTGGAGGATTTCCGGGCCGGCGTCCACTTCACGGAAGTATTCCTTCAGGTCCATGCCTGCGGTCCACGACTCACCTGCCCCAGTCAGCACCAGCACCCCGGCGTCGCTGTCCTGCTCCAGGGTTTCCAGCACGTCGACCATTTCCCGGTTCAGCGTGGGGCTCATGGCATTGCGCTTTTCCGGGCGGTTGAGGGTGACCCAGGCAATGCCCGACTCCAGTTCGACCTTCACGGTAGCCCAGCGGCCTTCGTATTTGCTCATGGTTCTGCACTCTTGTTGTTCGAGGTGGTGAACACCAAGCTAAGCGAGCTAATTAGTTATGTCAATTAACTATTATGAAAATTATCTTTCCTGCACTGCCTGTTGGACGGTGATTTCCCAGACACTCCTCTAGCCGGATTACGCCAAGGCAGGCAGACTGGGTAACTTTCTTATCCATGAGCCAGGAGCCTGTACCCCCATGGCAAGGTCTGCCCGCACTACCGAAACCGCTTCCATGCCCGCTGCAGCTGCGGATGGAGTGCTTGAAGACTTGATCGGTTACGCCCTGCGCCGCGCCCAATTGAAGCTGTTTCAGAACCTTATTGGCCGGCTCTCGGCACACGACCTGCGCCCGGCGCAGTTCTCGGCGCTGGCGGTGATCGAGCAGAACCCTGGGTTGATGCAGGCGGACCTGGCGCGGTCGCTGGCGATCGAGCCACCGCAGGTGGTGCCCCTGCTGAACAAGCTGGAGGAACGAGCCCTGGCCGTGCGCGTGCGGTGCAAGCCCGACAAGCGCTCTTATGGGATTTTTCTGAGCAAAGCGGGTGAAGCGCTGTTGAAGGAACTGAAGCAAATTGCCCATGACAGTGACCGCGAGGCGACCTCGGCGCTGGATGATGAGGAACGCGGGCAGTTGTTGCGGTTGCTGACGAAGATCTACCAGGCGTAAGGAGAACACCCGCCTGGGCATCACAAAAAATGCATTTTTTCGATTTTACAAATTTGATTTAATCATTTTTGAGAATATTAGCTTAGGTTGAAAAAGTATTTCAAAAGCGTTTTTCATAGAGATATGTTCTCACCAGACCGACCCCTGACTGGCGGAGGCAAAGGAACCTAATACCTCCTTCAGCCTCAGGTCACCTCACCCGGCTCCGGTATCCAGGTATCCGAAATCCCATTCGATGCTGGTTATCTGGAAGCTGCAGCATGAAGCCCTTGCCCTACCCTGTTCGCCATCACCTGTCCGCCGCCGTTGCGTTCGCCCTGTTCACGCCCACAGCCTTCGCCGAGCCTGTCGAAAAGCCTGGCGACAAGCTGCCAACCGTCACCGTCACG
Source organism: Pseudomonas sp. PvP089 (assembly GCF_017875165.1). Classification (NCBI taxonomy): domain Bacteria; kingdom Pseudomonadati; phylum Pseudomonadota; class Gammaproteobacteria; order Pseudomonadales; family Pseudomonadaceae; genus Pseudomonas; species Pseudomonas sp. PvP089. The sequence continues at coordinate 2,676,647 of NZ_JAGGME010000001.1, read as the reverse complement.
GCGGAGCACCGGGAAGAAAACCTGCAGAAAACCCCGCTGGCGATCAGCGCCTTCGACGAGCGCACCCTGCAGGACGCGCAGATCAACAACATCCGCGACCTGTCTGGCTGGGTGCCCAACCTGACGCTTAACCGCCAATCCATTTCCTACAGCGCACAAACCTACGGCATACGCGGCATTGGCGAGACCGACCCAATCCAGGAAGCGGCTGTTGCGGTCTACGCCGACGACCTATACATCCCGCGGGCGATTTCTTCGATGCTGGACTTCAACGACGTGGAGCGCGTTGAGGTGCTGCGCGGCCCACAAGGCACCCTGTACGGGCGCAACAGTGCAGCCGGCGCGATACGGGTAATCACCCGCGACCCGACCCAGCAGGCCCGCGCCTTCGTCGAGCTGGGTGCCGGCAACTTCAATGCACAGAACGGGCGCCTGCTGGTCAGCGGGCCATTGGTGGACAACACCCTGTTCGGCAGCTTTTCAGCGATCCGCCTGACCCGCGACGGCACCGTGTACAACCGCACCCGTGACAAGGATGTCAACAACATCGACATCCAGTCCTACCGCGGCAAGCTGCGCCTGGCCCCGCAGGATTCGCCCTGGGACGTGCAACTGACCCTGGCCGGCACCTTCGACCGTGGCGATACCACCAGCTATACGCCCTTCAACCCGGCCAACGGCCATTTCGACAAATTCAAGACCTACAGTAGCCTCGACCCCAAGAACCAGCTGGATCAGGGCAGCGCGGTGCTGCGCGCGATCTACAGCATCGATGACCACCTGAATTTCAAGTCGGTCACGGCCTGGTCGGAATTCGACCAGCCGGTGGACTACGACAACTCCGGCCAGGCCAACAGCGGCACCGCGTCACCGATCCAGAACAACCTGATCACCTACAAGCAGCGCTACGCCACCCAGGAATTCCAGCTCAACGGCGAATACGACAGGTTCAGCTACACCCTCGGCGTGTACCTGTACAAGGAGCGCTTCCGCGCCGAGCGCGACAGCCTGACCTTCTCGGTGGCGCAGAACCGGGTCAACGCCAGCGGCCAATACAGCACCACCGATACCGAAAGCTACGCGTTGTACGGGCAGAGCAATTACAAGCTCACCCCACGCCTGTCGCTGACCACCGGCCTGCGCTTTACCCACGAGCACAAGCACTTCGATTACACCAACTACGCCATCACCACCGACAGAGCAATTACTGGCACCAACTTCGCTGCCGAAACCAGCGACTCCTGGGCATCACTCAGCCCCAAGATCGGCCTGGAGTACGCCTGGAGCGACAACCTGGTGCAGTACGGCTATGTGGCCCGGGGCTTCAAGGCCGGCGGCTTCGACAACCGCGCGCCAACCCGCGCCGCTGCCGAGCAGGGCTTTGAGCCGGAAAACGTCACCACCTATGAGGTGGGCTTCAAGGGCGACTTTGCCGATGGCCGCCTGCGCAGCAACATCGCCTTCTTCTATAACGACTACGACGACCTGCAGACCAATGCCTGGGACCCAGCCATCAGCGCCAACCTGCGCACCAACGTAGGCAGTGCCCACACCTACGGCGTGGAACTGGAAAACACCGTGCTGCTGGCGCGCGACCTGCGCCTGACCGCCAACCTGGGCTACCTGAAAAGCCAGTACGACGACTTCCAGAACGCCAGTGGCCCAGGCGTGAGTGCCGACGGCAAGGAAATGATCTTTGCACCGCAATGGAACGCCAGCCTTGGCCTGAACTGGACGCTGCCCGTCAACCTGCCGGGTGAGCTGGTGGCCAACACCGACTACCAGTACCAGACCCGCTCCTACGCCAACCCGCTGAACGCCGACATCTACGAAGTACCTGCCCAGGGCTTCTGGAATGCCAGCACCAGCTATGCCAGCGCGGACGGCCACTGGACCACCACCCTGTCGGTCAAGAACCTGCTCGACCGCGCCTACCCGCAAAGCATCGCCTACTCGGCCGCCAGCCGCACCGCCTACTACTCGGTCAACGACCCACGCACCGTGCTGCTGAGTGTGCGCTACGAGCTGTAGCGCCGCGCTGAACGGACTCACTTTCCACTTGCAAGGAGAACACACCATGGGCTTGACCCGTAGAGACCTTATTGCCCACCTGATGGCCGCTGGCAGCTACGGCGCCGCGCTTGGCAGCCTGTCCGCGCTGGGCCTGTTGCCCGCAGCAGCCACGGCCAGCACCTTCCAGCCGCTGGGCCTGCCGACCACGTCCGGCAACGGCAAGCGCGTGCTGGTGGTGGGGGCTGGCATCAGCGGCCTGGTGGCAGCCTATGAACTTGGCAAAGCCGGTTTTGACGTGCGCGTGCTGGAAGCCCGCGAGCGAATCGGCGGCCGCGCCTGGACGCTGCGCAACGGTGACGAGGTCCTGCACAATGACGGCAGCCGCCAGCAGGTGCGGTTCGACAACGGCCACTATTTCAATGCAGGGCCCGCACGCCTGCCCAGCCATCACCTGACCATCCTCGGCTACTGCCGCGAGCTGGGCGTGCCGCTGGAAGTGCTGGTCAACAGCAGCCGCAACGCCCTCGCCCAACCGGACCTTGCGCAGCCACCGTTACTGCTGCGCCAGGCGGTGAATGACACCCGTGGACACCTCAGCGAACTGCTGTCGCGCAGCATCAGCGGCAAAGCGCTGGACAAGGAGCTGGACACGGGCGATCAGAAGGCCTTGCTGGACTTTCTCAAGGTGTACGGTGACCTCGACGAGCAGCGTCATTACAAGGGCTCGGTTCGTGCCGGCTACACCCGCTTCGCCGGGGCGGGCGACCAGACACCGATCCAGCGCCAGCCAGTGGCACTCAAGCAGCTGCTCAACCCTAACCTGATGCTGCCGCTGGTGTTCGACGAGATCCCGGAGTTTTCCGCCACCATGTTCCAGCCGGTCGGCGGCATGGACCAGATTGCCAAGGCCCTGTACGCCAAGGTGCAGGACAAGGTGCAACTGCATGCCGAAGTGCAGGCGATCCGCACCGGAGACAACGGTAGCCAGGTTACCTGGCGTGACCGGCGCAGCGGCAAGTCCCAAGTGGAAACCGCCGACTACGCCATCGTCACCATCCCCCTGCCACTGCTGGCCCGGGTTGACCACAACTTTGGCAAAACCACCCAGGCGGCCATCGCCCAGGCCAAGCCGGACCTGGCCAACAAGGTGGCCTGGCAGGCACCCCGGTTTTGGGAAAGCGAGTTCCAGATCTATGGCGGGCTCTCCTATATCAACCACGAAGCGCGGCTGCTGTGGTACCCCAGCGACCACCTGAACAGTGCCCAGGGCATCCTGGTGGGCACCTACAACACCGGCGAAGTGGCGCGCACATTTGCCACGCGCTCGACAGAGCAGCAACTGGCAGCGTCGCGCCAGGCCGTGGAGTCGCTGCACCCGGGCCACGCCGGCAAGTTGCAGCGTGGGGTGGCGGTCAACTGGTCCAAGGTACCGTTCAGCGAAAGCCCGTGGATTGTCCATGACGTGCTTGCCGAGCCCGGTTATTCGCACCTCAACCAGCCCCAAGGCCGCACCTGGCTGGCCAGCGATGCACTGGCCCATGGCGGGGTGGGTATCTGGCAGAACAGTGCTGCGGACTCGGCCCGCCATGTGGTCGGGCAGATCGCCCGGCACGCCCTGCAACAGCAACGCGGCGTCGCCGCCTGAACAAGGAAGCCCTTTGATGAACACAACTGCCCTGCTGCTTGGAGCCTTCATGTCACTGTCCGCACTGACCGCCCAGGCCGACACCATCAAGCGTGTCGACCCGCCAGGCTCGAAGTTCCCCATTTCGCAACTGGTCACCGTACCCGCCGGCACCTCGCTGACCTTCGTCAGCGGCACCTTGCCCGACGTTGCCGACCCCAAGGCACCACCACAGACCATTGCCGCCTATGGCAACACCGAAACCCAGACCCGCTCAGTGCTGAACAAGATCCAGGCTGCGCTGCAAAGCCAGGGTCTGGGCCTGGGTGACGTAGTACAGCTGAGGGTGTTTCTGGTAGGCGACCCGGCCACTGAGGGCAAGCTGGATTTTGCCGGGCTGCAAGCCGCCTACACCGAGTTTTTCGCCACTGCCGAGCAACCGAGAAAGCCAACCCGCACCGCCTTGCAAGTGGTGGCCCTGCCCCTGCCGGGCGCCCTGGTCGAAATCGAAGCGGTCGCTGCAAAAGCGCCCTGAAACGCCGCTAACCCACCCCTATTGCTTGCCTGCCGGGACCACCCGGCGGGCGGCCCCTGTGCACCCGCTGTTCAACAGCGCTCATGGAGAGCGAACATGCTTCACGCCCTGAAACTGCCCAGCCCGCGCCTGCAACCCGCACTGCTGACCATGGCCCTTGGCACCACCGGCCTGGCCACGCCTGCTGCATTTGCCGAAACCACTGCCCAGGCCAACGACCCGGCACAGCTGGGCACCGTGATCGTCACAGGTAACCGCGGCTCGGAAAAACGCACGGTCACCACAAGCCCGGTGCCGATCGATGTGATCAGCGCCAAGCAGCTGCAGCAAACCGGTAAACCCGGCCTGATGGAAGCCCTCAGTGCCAGCGTGCCGTCTTTCACCCTGCCGGAGAAAACCGGCTGGGACGCCAGCGGCATGGCCCGTGCGCCCAGCTTGCGCGGGTTAAATGCGGCCCAGGTGCTGGTGCTGGTGAACGGCAAACGCCGCCATACCAGCGCCACCCTGAACATCAGCGGCATCCATGCGGGCGCAGCGCCCACCGACCTCGACCTGATCCCCATCAGCCTCATCGACCACGTCGAGGTGCTGCGCGATGGCGCAGCCGCCCAGTACGGCTCCGACGCCATCGCCGGGGTGATCAACGTGATCCTCAAGGCCGACGCTTCCGGCACCTCGGTGACCAACGCAGGCCAGGGTTACGACGGCAAAAAGCAGACCGTGCAGCAAGGCTTGAACAAGGGCTTCGAGATCGGCGACAGCGGCATCGTGCAGCTGGCCCTGGATGCGCGCAGCCAGAACGACGACAACAAGGCCAGTGCTAACGGCTACAGCTATGCCGAAGCCTTCGACAAGGCTGGCAAGTCAACCTACGGCGGCTACGGCACACCGAAGATCAACCTGCTGACCTTGGGCTACAACGCCGAGCTGCCGCTAAGCGACGACCTGGCCCTGTATTCGTTCACCACCTATTCACACCGCAAGGCCGAGCAGGGGCAGAACTTCCGCCTGCCGACCATCACCAACACCATCACCACCGGGCCTAACGGTTACCCCAGCGGTTACACACCCACCTGGTACATCGAGGAAGAGGATGTGCAGGGCGCCTTCGGCGCCAAGGGCAATGTCGGGGAATGGGCCTGGGACCTGTCCAGCACCTACGGGCGCAACGAGGCGCTGCAAGGCACCACGCACAACCAGAACGCCTCGCTGGGCGAGGCCACGCCCAACCATTTCGAATCGGGCACCTGGGTCGCCACACAGCTGACCAGCAACCTGGACCTGCAGCGCAGCTTCGACATTGGCCTGGGCAAGCCGCTTGACCTGTCCTGGGGCCTGGAGCACCGCCGTGACACCTACCAGGTGCGCGATGGCGACTGGGCCTCGTGGGCCAACGGCGGCTACTGCCGTGCGCCCGGGGACTGCGCCGCCTCCGGTGCACAGGTCACCAACGGTATCTCACCGGAAGAAGCCACCAGCACCAGCCGCAACAGCGTGGCCAGCTACATCGACGTCGGCTTCAACCCGCTGCCGCAGTGGTACCTGGGCAGCGCGCTGCGCTACGAACACTACAACCGCGGGGTGGGCGCCACCCGCAGCGGCAAACTGACCACCCGCTATGACTTCACCCCCGCGCTGGCCGTGCGCGCCACGGTCAGCAACGGCTTTCGCGCACCGTCGCTGGCCAACAGCCTGTTCAGCGCCCGCTCGACCACCTACGGTGTGGTCAATGGCGTGTACCAATCGATCAACTACGGCGTACTGCCTGTGGACTCGGCGGCAGCCAAGGCATTGGGCGCCACCGCACTCAAGCCCGAGCGCTCGACCAACTACAGCCTGGGCCTGACCTACCAGCCTGCACCGCAGCTGTCGTTCACCGCAGATGCTTACGTGATCAACGTGCGCGACCGCATCACCCTCACCGGTACCCTGCTGGGCGACGAAGTGACCCAGACGCTGCTGGACAACGGTATCGATTCCACCTCTGGCGGGCGCTATTTCACCAACGGCGCCAATACCCGCACCAAGGGCCTGGACCTGGTGGGCAATTTCGACCAGAACCTGGGCAACTGGGGGCAACTGAAATGGACCGCCGCCTTCAACTGGAACCAGACGCAGATCCTGAGCTACAAGGAGAACGTCAATATCCAGGGCACGGACTACAGCCTGATGGACCGCCAGGCGCGCAACTTCCTGACCGAGGTGCAGCCGCACACCAAGTTGATTCTGGGCGCCAACTGGCAGCGCGACCGCTGGACCAGCAACCTGACCCTGACCCGCTATGGTTCATGGCGTGAAGTGAACTCGGCGACTGACCGCAGCCTCGACCGTGAATACAAGGCGCGCTGGATCACCGATATCGACGTGGGGTACCAGCTGAGCAAAGACCTCAACCTGGCGGTGGGAGCACAGAACCTGTTTGATGTTTACCCCGAGCGGCAGAACCCCAGCAGCAAGACCATGACCAAGGGGTATGGGGCCTATTCGCCTTATGGTTTTACCGGGGGTTACTACTTCACCCGGCTGACTTACAACTTCTGATATGCACCGTTGGCAGACTGGGGCTGCTGCGCAGCCCCGAAAACCCAAACTAGAACGCATATTTAAAACAAAAGACCATGCCGGTGGGCTAGATTCATTCGAAAGACGAGGCGCACCCCATGAGCCTGATCCCCGGATTATCTGACAATGCTCGCGTGCTGATATGCGGTGCAAGCCGAGGTATCGGCCTGGCATTGTGTAAGGCGATGCTGGCCCGCGATGATGTAAGCCGCGTCTGCGCTGTGTCGCGGCACGCCCGCACCGCTGAGGGACTGCTTGCACTTGCCCAGGCACATGGCGAACGCTTGGTACTGCTCAATTGCGATGCTCGCGACGAGCTGGCGCTGGCTGCGCTTGCATCCGAGGTGGGCCATGCCTGCCCACACCTTCACCTGGTTATCAGCACACTCGGTATCCTCCACCAGGAGGGCAGCAAAGCCGAGAAATCGCTGGCCCAACTGGACCTCTCCAGCCTGCAGGCCAGCTTCGCCACCAACGCATTCGCACCGATCCTGCTGCTCAAGCATCTGTTGCCGCTGCTGCGCAACCAGCCCGCCACCTTTGCGGCGCTGTCGGCCAGGGTAGGCTCGATCGGTGACAACCGACTGGGCGGCTGGTACAGCTATCGCGCGAGCAAAGCGGCGCTGAACCAGCTGCTGCACACGGCAAGCATCGAACTGAAACGCCTGAACCCGAACGCCACGGTGCTGGCGCTGCATCCGGGCACTACCGATACCGGGCTGTCGCGGCCGTTTCAAGGGAATGTGCCGGAGGGGAAGCTGTTTGAACCGGCGTTTGCGGCACAGTGCGTGATGGAGCAGGTGGGGCGGCTTGGGCCATCGGAGAGTGGCAGTTTTTGGGGGTGGGATGGCGAGCGGATAGCGTGGTGAGTGCGCTCGCGCCGGGTAGCGGTTGCAGCCCGGCCGAGGCAATGCGTTCCATCGCGAGATCAGCTCAGCGAGGGCCACCACCCTGATGACCGCCGAAGCCACCGCCACCATGACCACCACCGTGCCCCCCGCCACCACCTGGCGGCATGAACATCCAGCAACCCGACAGGCTGGATACCAGGACTGCAACCAGGGCTGCACGGAAAAGATGTTTCGACTTCATTGGAACGCTCCACAGGGTTAGATCTGCTGCCTGCCAGTAGCAGTCTGGCAGCGAGCGGATTCTAGAACTGCAGGGTGATGGCACAGGGAAACTTTGCATATCTTTACAGTCGGATGGAGTGACTGACGCTCTAAAGCGTCCTTGACCCACGCCCTTCCACCGCCGCATGCTCGAACGCTTCCACCCCACGCTCAAGGAACGATTGCATGAAGCTGGAAACACTCGCCCTCCACGCGGGCTTCAGCCCCGACCCGACCACCAAGGCCGTGGCCGTACCGATCTACCAGACCACCTCCTTCGCCTTCGACGACACCCAGCACGGCGCGGACCTGTTCGACCTGAAAGTGGCAGGCAACATCTACTCGCGCATCATGACCCCTACCAACGATGTGCTCGAGCAGCGCATGGCCGCCCTCGAAGGCGGGGTGGGCGCGCTGGCGGTGGCCTCGGGCATGGCGGCCATCACCTACGCCATCCAGACCGTCGCCGAGGCCGGCGACAACATTGTCTCGGTGGCCAAGCTGTACGGCGGCACCTATAACCTGCTGGCCCACACCCTGCCGCGCATGGGCATCCAGACCCGCTTCGCCGCTCATGACGACGTCGCCGCCCTCGAAGCGTTGATCGACGCGCGCACCAAGGCGGTGTTCTGCGAGTCTATCGGCAACCCCGCCGGCAATATCGTCGACATCGCCGCACTGGCCGAGGCCGCCCACCGCCACGGTGTACCACTGATCGTCGACAACACCGTGGCCACCCCGGTGCTGTGCCGACCGTTCGAGCATGGCGCGGACATCGTCGTGCACTCGCTGACCAAGTACATCGGCGGCCACGGTACCAGCATCGGCGGTATCGTCATCGACGCCGGCACGTTCCCCTGGGCCGACAACAAGGAGCGTTTCGCCCTGCTCAACACCCCCGACCCGTCCTACCACGGTGTTACCTACACCGAAGCTTTCGGCCCCGCCGCCTTCATTGGCCGATGCCGTGTGGTGCCGCTGCGCAACACGGGCGCCGCGCTGTCACCGTTCAACGCCTTCCTGATCCTGCAAGGCCTGGAAACTCTGGCCCTGCGCATGGAGCGCCACACTGAAAACGCGCTGAAAGTTGCCCATTACCTGCAAGCCCACGAACAGGTGGCCTGGGTGAAGTACGCCGGGCTGCCCGACCATCCCGAGCATGAACTGGCACAGCGCTACACGGGCGGCAAGCCAGCGTCGATCCTGTCGTTTGGCATCAAGGGCGGCCAGGTTGCCGGGGCGCGCTTCATCGATGCGCTGCAGTTGGTAGTGCGCCTGGTGAACATCGGCGACGCCAAGTCACTGGCTTGCCACCCCGCCTCCACCACTCACCGCCAGCTCAACGACGAGGAGCTGGAAAAAGCCGGCGTGCCGCGCGACATGGTGCGCCTGTCGATTGGCATAGAGCACAGCGACGACATCATCGCCGACCTGGCCCAGGCCCTGGAGGCCAGCCGCGGGTGATGCATCCGCGCCCCACCCAATGCCGACGGCGGGCGCACCTTCATTTAGCCTGGATACACCCGCAATGACCCTGCTCTACCTGAAACTTATCGTCACGCCCCTGCTGATGTGGGCCATCTCCCTCGCCTCGCGGCGCTGGGGCGGTTTGCTGGGGGGCTTGCTATCCGGCCTGCCGATCACCTCGGCACTGGTGATGACTTTCCTGTGCCTGGAACAGGGCAATGCCTTCGCCTTGGGTGCAATAACCGGTGCACTGGGCGGCCTGGCGGCAGTGCAGGCCACCTACACCTTCTATCTGTTGGCCACGCGCAGGCTCGGCGTTGCCTTGGCAGCCCTGCTGGCGTTGCTTTTCTATGGTATGGCCGCCTATGCGTTTACCCACTGGGGCAACCTTAACCTGTCGATTGCCGTGGCACTGGTGCTGATCGGCGTGCTGATACGCGCCAGCGGCCGTGAACCAGAACCAGATACCTTGGCCCGCCCCAGGCACCGGTACTGGGAAATCCCGCTACGCATGGTGTCTGCCACATCCCTGCTGATGATCACCACCAGCCTGGCCAGCTGGCTGGGCCCGGCGACCAGCGGGATGCTCGCGCCGATACCGGTGATTGCCTGGCCGCTGGTGGTGTTCGCCCATGTGCAAGGGGGGCGCCCCGGGATGGTAGCAATGGTGCGGGGCAATGCGATCGGGGCGGTTGGGGTGATCGCATTTTATCTTGTATTGGCGGGGCTGCTCGAAACGTGGGGCGTTGGCGTTACCATCGGGCTGGCCATGGCTTGTGCCGTGCTGCTGACCGTTGGGCTCGCCACTGTGTTGCGGCGGCGTTGATGCGCCATTTGGGGCTGCTGGGCAGCCCATCGCGGCACAAGGCCGCCCCTACAGGGACCGCGTAAATCCTGGGCTTAGCACCCTGTCTGTGGGAGCGGGCTTGCCTCGCGAACACCGGCGCAGCCGGTGCCATACCTGATGGAAAAGCGGCCGATGAAGCCAGGCTGGCAGACCCAGGACGCCGCACTGAGTTGGCATCGGCCCTGAAATGCAAACGCCATCAACGCGGTTGAGGATGCTCGGCAGACACCGAGTTATTGGCCTCCACGTCTTTCATTTCCTCTTCAATCGGGCCGTCATCATCTGCGGGTAATGGCACCTCTGCGTCACCTGCACCAGCCTGCTCATCGTTGGTTCTTGCGGTGCCGTTGTCCCGGTCAAGCTGCCCGTCCTGGTCTGAACCGGGATTGCCGGGAGGTGGGTCCCAGTCTACGGGGCGATTCTCGGACCAAGCCTCACCGACGCCTTGCTTAGGCTCGGACTCAGCCTGTTCAAGGCCCGAGCCATGGCCCGCGCCTGCGTCAGGGGTGTTTTGCGGTGGCCCCGGGTACGGCGAGTCGGGGCCATTGTGGTCGATTGCCATGGGCGTTCTCCTGGTTGCAGCGCAGCAAGGGTGCGCCTGTTGTTCAGAGAGCAATCGGCTGGCGAGAGTGCCTTGTGTTCGACCGGTGGTGCAAAAGGCCGGGCTCGCGGCTTTTGCTGGCCAGGTTGCAGGCGTGTTGCACCGGTATCCGTCAAGCCAGGTGGATTTGCGATAAACCCAGTACCTGGGCCTGCGCGAGAACCTGCTGAGGGGTGGCGTCGGCGGGCGGCATGACCAAGCTGTTCTCGCCATCACCAAAGTGCAGCACCATCAGGTGAAGCGCCGCTTCGTGCAGGGCGAGCTTGGGCTGCTTAAGTTCGAAGGTATGAGTGGCCGATTGGCCGTTGATCAGATAGCGAACTGTGTACGCGTGCATGAGAACCTCAAAAGCAGATAAGGGGCTCATTACCTGACCAACCGGGCAGGAATTAATTCATAATGCCTCGATGCTGACGCAGCAGGCGCTTCAGCGCACCGCCGCGTCATACGCCGATCATGGCTGCTGCAGCTTCATCGTCTTGCGGTGCAGTTCGATGAACGGCGCCTCCGCCGGATCGATGCGGTCCATGCCTGCCGCAATGCGGTGCCAGTACGGATACTGCGGTGCAATGCGCGTTACTTGCTCGAGCTGCTCCAGGTCGTCTGCCGTGAGCACCAGCTCCACCGCCTGCAGGTTGTCGTGCAACTGCTCGAAGGTACGCCCTGCGGTGATGACGCTGGTTATCCCAGGCCGGTCTTTGAGCCAGGCCAAGCACACCCGTGCCGGTGAGCACGCGTGGCGCTGGGCGATTTCAATCAGTGCCTCGATGATGTCGTAGGCCCGCTCGCGGTCGTGCACGTAAGGCTCCGGCCAATCATTACCCTGGCGGGTACCCTCTGGGGTCGGCTGCCCGCGCCGCACCTTGCCGGTCAGCAAACCCTCCCCCAGCGGCCCCCACACCAGCGTCGCGAAACCCTGGTCGATGGCCATCGGCAGCAACTCGTACTCTGCCTCGCGGGCCTCAGGGGTGTAATAGATCTGCTGGGACACCGGCTGCTGCCAGCCGTTGAGGCGGGCGCAGCCGAGGGTTTTCATCATTTGCCAGGCGGTGTAGTTGGAGGTGCCGAAGTAACGGATCTTGCCGCTTTGCACCAGGTGGTCCAAGGCCGCCAAGGTTTCCTCGACCGGCGTGACACCGTCCCAGTTGTGGATCTGGTACAGGTCGATATGGTCGGTACCAAGCCGCTTGAGGCTGGCCTCGCAGGCGCGAATCAGGTGATAACGCGACGCCCCGCTGTCGTTGGGGTTGTCGCCCATCGGGCTGCGGGCCTTGGTGGCGAGGATGATGGAATGGCGTCGCTGCCCCAGCGCAGTGCCAACGATTTCTTCTGCCAGGCCGTGGGAGTACAGGTCGGCGGTATCCACCAGGTTAACCCCGGCATCGAAGGCCATGTCGAACATACGCCGCGCCTGGTCGACATCCACGCTACCCGTTTTTTCGAACGCGCCACGCCCGCCGAAGGGGACAGTGCCAACCACCAATTCTGAGACCAACAGGCCGGTGTTACCGAGTGCACGATACTTCATGGACAACCTCTTTTGCGCAAGACATGGAAGTACCGACGGTGCTGGGAGCTGAAACGTTCAATCTGATCAGCCGGCGAAGCTGCATGCACCTGAGTTGTGGGAGCGGGCTTGTCCCGCGAAGCAGGTGACGCCGTGCAGGCACCGGCTTTGCGGTGTTTGCGGGCGCGCCCCCCCTACACGTCTGCGCCTGACTCGAGAGCCCGTCAGTGGAAAAAATGTCCAATGGTTGATTTAGAGACGTTTCCTACACGGTTTTAAGACGCCCATAAACCTCCGGCAAGCGATTCCTCGTTAGTGTTCAGGGACCATCACGGTCCTTTCAATGCGAGGTCGTTTTTGACAATCAGCCAACGTATCGCCATTGCGGCAGCCGAAGCCGGGCTGCCGCATGACCAGTGCATGTCTTGCGAACGCCAGGGCCTGCCGATCCTGCCGCTGCGCCGCGCCCTGGTACCGGATACCCGACAGGAGTGCATCACGACTGTGGCAGGTAGCCAACATATCTCGGGGAAGATGGGCCTGCGTACTTTGCGCATGGGTTACCTGTATGTACTGCTCGACCAGCAGGTCTGGCATGCCTACGAAGTCAGCGAACAGGGCCATCTGCGCCGCTTCAACCCCTACGAACCGTCAGAGGGCCTGCCCGCATCGCTGCCCGAAAAGTGCGTGAATGAAAACCACGACATTCCTTCATCCTTCCTGAACATCGATACCGACCGGTATGGCACAGCCTGGCTGGCCTTCTCCAGCGATGCCTGGCCGGTCAGCGTGCTGAATGCCTACAAGAAGGGCCAGGCACCTGCACATCGCTTCGAGGGGATTGACCTGACCCAGGCGCGTAACAACCCAGAATTACTGGGCATTGCAATGACGCCGGATAACCTGCAGGTCGACAAGGATGTGTTCGAGTACGCCCAGCATGGGTGCTCGCCGTTTGACAGTGCGCATGGCTTTCACACTCGCAAGCTGCGCAGGTTTGCCTTGAAGGGATACCTGGTCAACGCGATGAACCGGCACACGCTGGAGAACGGCGTGCTGGCAGTGGTGCTCGACGATACCGTTGGCCTGATTCAGGAATTCAACCATCAGCGGTTGACCTGGGTGGTGAAGCGCCAGGTCTGGCGTGAGGACCCCATGCGTGCCTACCAGCTGCAGACCTCGCAGATCCTGCAAGTCATTCGTGCCACGCAGCGAGAGTGGGCGGCGCAGAAGGTGCCTTCGCTGGAGCCGATGGCGGGTAGAGGGCCGTTTGTACCGGTTGATCCGACGGTAGAGCGGCTGCGCATGGTCGAGCAAGCGATGAAGGACAGCGACGATAAACTCGAACAGCGCTACCACGAACCGCAACGGGCGGCGTTCCAGGCCGGGTATGACCAGCAGGAAGCCGAGTTCCAGCGCTTCATCGACAAGGACGCCCGTGCTTACGCCGCGCTGTTCGACACGCCCATGTTCAAGGTGGCCGAGCAGTACGATTACGACGGTGATCATCGTGAGTCTGGCGTGGCGTATGCCAAGACCATGGCCTTATGCCTAGGTGGCGGTATTACCGAGGCGGTGGCGTCCGATGTGAGTCCCGCTGCCGGCACCAGCGAAACGCTCTGGCAGAAATGGCTACAGGATCCTGATAGCCCTCCCTATCGCGCGTTGTTGATGCGTGACCGTGCGTTGTTGGCCGGGCTGCTTCCCAGCTTTTCCGACGTCACCAACTGGAATGACAGCGACAAGCTCTACGGCATGCTGAGCAAGATCATTGCGAGCGACGACGCCGGCTTGCGCATGCGCAACACCCTCAAGCAGGCCATTGCCGAAACCCAAGGCGCGCTCAACGCCGCCAGCCAACGCTTGTCGCCCAATTTGCCACCTGGCATTCAGACCGCCGTGCGGCACCTGAACAGTGCAACCCAGTTCCTGTACAACGGCGTGCACCTCATCGAGCTGGAAGTGAAGATGAAGCTGGGCGAGTACTACGCCCTGCAGAGTGCCCATTTACGCGAATTGCAGCACAAGGCCAATGCCTCGATTGCCGAGGCCAGGGACCGGATGCATCGCAACATCGCTGACATCGACATTCATTCGACCAAGGCCTGGAACAAGGTGCGGCCGATCATCCAGCACGGGTTGATGAGCCTGGCCGTGCTGGACCCGCGGTTTACCAACACCATGATTCGTGTCTCGGTGTGGGTCGAGGGTACCGCGGCGGACGTGCATGGTCGGTTGTTTGAGGAAGCCAACATGCAGGTAACTCAGGCAAGCAGCTTGGCGCAGCGTACCTTGGTGGAGGTCTCGGTCGCGGCGGGGACGCTCGAGTCGAATGCGCGAAAGGTGTTGCAGGGCATGCGTATTACTTCGCAGCAGGCGGCGCAGTTGGTGCGAACCGCGTTTCGCGGCTTGCGGGGTGTGGCGGGAAGCTGGGAAGTACTGCTGGCGATTGGAGGGCTGTACTTGCAATCCGACAGCCTCGCCAGAAATCAGGAAAAAGCGGAAGTGGAGATTGGGTCCAAGGCGCATGAGGCCAAACTGGCGTTGCAGGGTTCGCTATTGGGGATATTGGGCGGGCAGATTGAGTTGATCGGACTCATAACGCGGTCCGGCGCCGGCAACATACATAGGCCATGGGCTAAGGGAGCTGCTGTCACTGGACAGGCAATAATAAAAATCGGTGCTGTACTGAGCACAGTCGCAGGGGTCTTTGACACGGCACAAGCGATTCTGGCAAGACAACGCACTTTGGCCACTGGCGACAGTACAGCTGCACGGCAATATAGAATTGCAGTTTCAGCGTACGGCTTGGGCACAGTGGCGTTTGCGTTTGCAGTTTTCAGGCCTTTAGTATTTGGACCGTTGGGGCTAGCAGTCACATTAACGCTAGTCGCCTACGAGTTTAGCAAGCGAGCAGAAAACAACGAATCAACTGCTCTCGAACGCTGGGCGCGTCGTTGCTATTTTGGGCTTGCTAATGAAACACCTTCCATACACTGGAATGCTCCGGAATTTTCAGACATAGCATTCGCTGAGCTCAATGCTGCGACGTTGGGTGTGCAGGCAAGGCTAAATTTTGAGTCAAGTATGGCTACGGATCCTACACTCCCAAGAATAGGAGGGTTGGTCAGCTTGAACACGGTGCAACAGCTCAAGTTTCTCGTTGCATTACCCAAGTTCAATAAAGCGAAATCCGCATATCGCTGGAAATTGATAGCACATCGTGTCGGTGATGGAGCGTTTCCAGATTATGTTGGCGGAGAAAGTATTGCTTCGGGTGATTACTTTTCGCACCCAATAAGGCCACTTTCCCCGTCATCCTCTTTTTCTAAGTTTACACCCCCGCGACATCCAGACTATGTGAGTGATTTTTCCACTGATGAATATCAAAGACCTTATCCCGGTGAAGATGGCGGTGTTTTTCAGCTTGAGATTTCAGGAGTTGTGCCGCTAGCACCTACGATTGGGAGCCACAGCTTAAGCGCCGCCACCCTGCTGGTTATGTATTGGCCTGACCGCAATTTGCCGGACGCCTATATTGAAGTTTGTTCTCGAGGAATGAATGAATGACATTTAAGCCCAAGGTGTTATGGGAGCGCGCGATAGGTTGGAGCCATGACCTGCCTCCAACGGGAGAGGCACCAGACAGCCACTATTGGGCAGAGACTGTAAACCCCTCACCCAACTATTTTAATGACGTATATCTAGAACTGCCGAGAAAAACAGTAAGTTTGCGAGGGTTTGCAGCGCTCGTCGGCATTCCTGGCTTGTGCTTTTGCGCCGGAATAATACTTTTATTATACTGGGATTTATTTGTCTACGGCTGGACGCGCGACTGGTTAACTAATGTATTGATAGTGCTCGGTCCACCAGCAGCTCTTTGGGCCCTTATCCCTTACATAAAGGAGGATCTTGTCTTGCCCAGAGACGAACCCATTCGCTTCAATCGCCTGCGTCGAAAAATCTACATCTACGAATACCGCTTCGACCGCGTCTTCATCTTCAGCCGCAAGCGCTGGGGTGTCCAACCCGTCGCCTACAACTGGGACGACGTCACCGCCGAGGTCTACCGAATCTACGCCCCTGGCCATGGTGGCCTGATCGAAAACGTCATGCTGTCAGTCCGTAATCCTGAGACTGACGAAGTCATAGATCGTGTCTTCTTCACTCATACCCTGAATGAGGGCGAGGCGTACTGGGCCATCGCCCGGCTCTTCATGCAGCAAGGCCCTGAAGCCCTGCCCAAGTTCGTGCACCCACCCCGCGACTGGAACGATGACGATGGCCTGAGCCACATGCATTGCTTGGCCCCGAAAGTCCAGTGGCCAACGGAAATCGACCTTGAGTCTCGCACTGCGCCAGCAACGGATGAGGTCTGCTGAAAACTACCGCACTCGGTACTGGCGATTCGGCCAAGATCATGCCTGCGGGACCAGACAGCGCGCTGGATGGCACCGGCTTTGCCGGTGTTCGCGGGTGAACCCGCTCCCACAGGTACAGCACATGACGTGGATATTTCTGCAAGAGCAGCTGCCCAGACAACACCTCGCCATGCGGACGCGAACGCTTCAATGCTTCAAGCACTCGCTGACACTGGTCGCGGTGTACGCAAGCCCCACAGCCAGTAGCCCAAAGACAGAAGGACCAACCAGCCAACCCCGACATACAGGGCTGTGCGGCTGGCCGGGAACCAACCGAGCACGCCAAAGATGAACACCATGAACGCAATCGCGCACGCTGGCCCTACCGGCCACAGCGGCACCCGATAATCCAGTGCCGCAGCCTCCTCCTTGCTCATGCCCCGCCGCATGGCCACTTGCGACAGCAGGATCATCAACCAGACCCAGACAATAGAGAAAGTGACAACCGCGGCAAGCACCAGAAACAAGCCTTCTGGTACCAGGTAATTCAATACCACGCCCAACAGCAGAGCGACGCCCATCACCGCAACCGTCATCCACGGCACACCGAAACGCGACAATGATGCGAAGCCGGCAGGGGCTTGGCCGTTTTGAGCCATGCCGTACATCATTCGCCCGGCGCTGAAGATGTCGCTATTGATGGCTGATACCGCAGCGGAAATTACAACGATGTTCAACACAGTTGCCGCTGAGCTTATGCCAAGGCCACTGAATATCTGAACGAATGGGCTACCGTGGCTGCCAATGCCGGTCCAGGGGTAAATGGCCATGAGCACGAACAGGGTCAGGATATAGAACAGCAGAATACGCAGAGGCACCGAGTTGATCGCCTTCGGCAGCACGCGCTTCGGGTCCTTTGCCTCGCCTGCAGTGATGCCGATCATTTCCACCCCGCCAAAAGCGAACATCACAACGGTGAACGAAGCAATCATCCCACCGATGCCATTAGGGAAGAACCCGCCGTGGCTCCACAGGTTCGAGATGCCGGCAACGGTGCCTGCCCCGTCGTTCAGCTGGATGCCCAACAGCAGCACGGCCCCGCCTGCCACAATCATGGCAACGATAGCGGTCACCTTGAGCAACGACAGCCAGAACTCCATCTCGCCGAACACTTTCACGCTACACAGGTTCAGCGCCCCGATGAAGAGCACTATTCCAAGCACCCAGATCCAGGCGGGTGCCTCGGGGAACCACAGCCCCATGTAGACGCCAAACGCCGTCACGTCTGCCAGGCACACCACCAACATGGAGAACGCGTAGCTCCAACCAGTCAGAAAGCCAAAATAGCGGCCCAGGTATTGGCTGGCATAGTGGCCGAACGAGCCTGACACCGGGTTATGAACTGCCATTTCGCCAAGGGCGCGCATCATCATGTAAATGGCTGCACCCCCTATCAAATAGGCGAGCAACACTGATGGCCCTGCCAGTTTTATTGCCGATGCCGAGCCATAGAACAGCCCCGTACCGATAGCAGAACCTAATGCCATGAAGCGAATATGCCGGGTAGAGAGACCCCGCTTCAGCTGTTGTGAAGATTGAGCGCTCATAGATACCTTCTTGATCTTATTATCAGGTCCGCACAGCGCAGATGCTGTGCGTTTTAATCAGGCACGCATTTATTCAATCATCAAGCTCTTGGCCACAGCACCGGGAACAACTCATGGTTCATTTGGGCACCGCTGGCCAATTGTGTTTCGAGCCCGGGAAACTGGGGTGAAGTTTTCCACTGGCGCGGTGCGTGAGTGATGTCGTCGCCCAGGAAACGCACCGAGAAGGCACGGCGCCGGCGGTTGCCCCCGACACCTCCAGAAGCGTGCAAGGTCAGCATGTGGAAGAACACCGCGTCGCCTGGGGAGAGTTCCCAGCCAAGGATATGCCAGGCACTGCGATCGGCCTCGATATCCGGCAAGTCAGCAAGGCTCCCCTCCGGGAACCATTGCGCCTGGCTGTTGAGGAAGCTGCGTGGCATCAGCCACGGTCCGAGGTGCGAGCCCGCTACAAATTCAAGGGTGGACTCCCTGGCGACGGGATCGATAGGCATCCACATGCTGCAGTTCTGGCGCCCATCGATGTTGTAGTACGGCTGGTCCTGGTGCCAAGGCGTGCGCTGGCGCGTGTTCGGCTCTTTGACCAGCAGGTGATCGTGATAAAGCCGGGCAGTCTCGCTGTTCATGAGTTGAGCAGCAACGCTACCCACCCGGCTTTCGAAGATGAACTGGCGATAGGCTGCGATATCGCCCCAGTTGCAAAAGTCCTCGAAGAACCAACCCGGGTCGTCGGGGCGGCTCGCCACTTTGGCGCGCTCGCTTGGGGTTTTCAGGTTCTGTTCGATACCCGTTTCGAGCAGTGCAACTTCTTCCGGCGTGAACAGATTACGTACGCAGACAGCACCCTCACGCTGGAAAGCTTCGATGGTTTCTTCGCTGAGTTGAAATTCGGCGGACTGTTTCATAAAGCACCCTTTGGTCTTTTTATTGGGCAACAGCACCACTGCCAGATGTTAAGCGGACTCTGCAAGGTGCACGGCGAGTATTGCTTTTCGGCACCAATAGGAAAAGAATATATTTCCTAATCCTGAGTATAGGAAAAGATGATAGGGTTCTCATTCAGGCAACTCGAATATTTCGTCGCCGTGGCCGAACACGGCAGCATCAGCGCTGCGGCGAGAGCCCGCCACGTTTCACAGCCCTCGGTGTCAGTTGCCATTGCCCAACTTGAAGAGGCACTGAATGAGCGGCTTTTCCGCCGCCAGGTCAGCCGTGGCCTGGAGCTGACGTCAGCGGGCACGCGATTGCTCGCACAGGCCCGCGATATCATTGGCATGGCCATCGCCATGAATCAGAACGCCGATTCGGCGCAAGGCTTGCTGCGCGGCAATCTGTCGCTTATCTGCTTTCAAGACTTAGGCCCTTACTTCGCACCCCGGCTGCTATCGAGCTTTCGCAAGCAGTACCCCGGTGTCGAGGTAACGCTGTTCGAAACGGACCTGGCAGGCGTGCACCGCCACCTGAGCGCCGGTAAAGCAGAGCTTGCGCTTACTTACGACATAGGCCTTGATCCCTCGCTGCCGCGCCAGGTACTGGCTGAGTTGAAACCGTACGCGCTCATCGCTACGGACCATCGCCTGGCCCACCTGGCAGCGATACCGCTGCATGAACTGGCCCAGGAATGCCTTATTCTTGAGGACATCGCGCAAACGCGTGAGTATTTCCTTTCACTGTTTTGGGCGCACAACCTGCAACCGCGCACTCAGCAATACACCCAGACCTTCGAGATGCAACGCGGCCTGGTCGCGCATGGCTACGGGGTTGCCTTGTCATGCACCCGCCCCGCCGGGGACCACTGTTATGACGGTACACCGCTGCTGTGCCGGCCATTACTGGAAGAGGTGTCACCCCAAAAAGTGGTGCTGGCCCAGTCAGGCGCCATGCACCCGTCGCCGGTCGCGGAGGCGTTCAAGGGTTGGCTGACTCAGGAGATAGCAGGCTCCGTTACCGGCGAGCCCGCCCCCTGATCAAAACACCGACCACCCGATCCGTGAACTCAGCAACTCCAGCGCCGCCATGCCCGCGAGGGAGTTGCCCGCAGCATTCAACCCGGGGGACCAAACGCATACGGTAAATTGCCCCGGCACGATTGCCACAATGCCGCCACCCACGCCACTCTTGCCTGGCAACCCCACTCGATAGGCGAAATTACCGGCTTCGTCATACAGCCCGCTGGTGGCCATGATCGAGTTCACCTGCTGGGCCTGGCGCCGGGTGAGGATTTGCTCTTCGCTGTGCTTGCAGAACCCGTCGTTGGCCAGGAAGCAGAATGCCCGGGCCAGGTCCAGACAGTTCATTTGCAGCGCGCAGTAACTGAAGTAACTGCGCAGCACCGGCTCGACCTCGTTATGGAAGTTACCAAAAGACTGCATCAGGTAAGCCATGGCAGCGTTGCGCGCACGGAACTGATATTCCGAATCGGCGACACGGGCATCGATTGAAATGTGAGGGTTGCCCGAAAGCCGTCGAACAAAATCACGCATCGACAACGTGGGTGCTGCGAAGCGTGACTGGTTGATATCGCAGATCACCAACGCCCCCGCATTGATAAACGGGTTGCGCGGGCGCCCGCGCTCGAACTCCAGCTGCACCAGCGAGTTGAACGGCTGGCCTGAAGGCTCATGGCCAAGCCGCTCCCAAATGGCTTCACCTGAGTGGCCTATTGCCTGGACCAGGCTGAACACCTTGGAAATACTCTGGACCGAAAAAGGCACCCTTGCGTCGCCTGCGCAGGAATGGCTGCCATCGTTGCTATAGACCGCGATGCCCAACTGCTGCGCCGGTACGTCGGCCAGCGCAGGGATGTAATCAGCCACTTTGCCCTTGCCGATCAAGTGGCGTACTTCTTCAAGAATCTCGTTCAACAGCGTTTGCATGAAAGGCCCTGGCTCAATCCCCTTCAGAGGTAGGTAAGGGGTCGCATGCTTGACGAAGACTGAGCGGCTTAGATCACACATTCGGCAAGCACATGCCGACGACCGCGATGCCAAAGGCCACAGCGACTACTACCACCTGGGCCTGTGCACCGGCGCCCAACGCGATGCCCTGCGCCTGAGCGCAGACTGTGGCTACACCCGGCACAAGCTGGGCATCAAACGGTATGGTCGCGGTCTTTGTACTTAGGTATTACGAAGACGCTTCATCTACCGGGCGTATTTCTTGGCCCCGGCAACACAGACGACAGCGCCGAGCGTCACCACAAGCATCATCCAGCTGACGTGTTCATGCAGCAGCAATGCAGCCAGGCCAAGCCCCATGAACGGCTGGAAGAGTTGCAGTTGGCCCACTGCTGCAATGCCACCCTGGACGAGCCCTCGGTACCAGAACACAAAGCCGATCAGCATGCTGAACAATGAAACGTAGCCGAAGCTGAACCATGCTGGGGCGCTTACCTTGGCGAAGGCATCTAGCGCTGGGAAATTGGCGATTGTCAGCAGCAGCATGAATGGCAATGCCACAATCAATGCCCAACTGATCACCTGCCACCCCCCCAGTGTTCTCGACAGCCGCGCCCCTCCCGCATAACCCAACCCACACACAACCACCGCCGCCATCATCAGCAGATCGCCCACCGCCGACGCCTCTCCCCCATTCATCAACGCGTAGCCAACGACCAGCCCGGCACCTGCGATCGAGAACAACCAGAAACCTGGCCGAGGTCGCTCACCGCCCCGTAAAACGGCAAACCCTGCCGTGCAGAGCGGCAGGAGCCCGACAAAAACAATGGAATGAGCAGAGGTGACGTGCTGCAGCGCCAGTGCAGTCAGTAGCGGGAAACCGATGACAACGCCGAGCGCTGTTATAGCCAATGACGACAAATCTGCACGTTCAGGTCTCGGCTGCCGAAGCACGAGCAGAAAAAGCGCCCCCAACAGGGCGGCAATGGTTGCCCTGGCACAGGTCAGAAACGTGGGTTCGAAGGCCCCCACTGCCACACGGGTTGCCGGCAACGAGCCCGCAAAGATTGCAACGCCTATAAAGCCGTTGATCCACCCGCTTGTTGATTTTTCCATCGGTAACCCCTCGATAAACGAGGGTTGAGTACATCACTGACAGGCTCACCAGGGCCACGTACAATCCAATACAGTTAAACCGAACTGTTATGCATGTTAATCCAGCACAGTTGAGGGTGCGATGAAACGTAACGGCACGCGTATTCAAACTGTCATGGGTCAGATCCAGTCCAGGATCGCCGCTCGCACCTACACGCCAGGTGCGAGAATCCCCTCGGTCCGCGCCATGGCCCAGACCATGCAGGTATCGGTATCCACCGTGCTTGAAGCCTATGAGCGATTGATGGCACAGGGTGTACTCAGCTCCCGTCCTGGTTCAGGCTTTTACGTAGCCGGGCCAGTGGCGCCATTGGCACTGACCGACCTTGGCCCCAAGCTTGATCGGGAGGTAGACCCGCTGTGGATCTCGCGCCAGGCCCTTGAAACCTCCAGCGATGCATTGAAGCCAGGGTGCGGGTGGCTACCTCCCTCCTGGATGTACGAAGCTGGCATGCGAAAAGCCCTTCGAACGGTTGCCCGCTCTGATACTGCGAAGTTGACTGAGTACGCTTCTCCCCTTGGGCATCCGCCCCTCAGGCAATTCTTGTCGCGACGACTGGCAGCCGCCGGGATCGAAGCCCCTCTGGAACAGATCATGCTCACGGAGTCCGGCACTCACGCCATTGACCTGGTGTGCCGTTTTCTGCTGGAACCGGGCGACACTGTGCTGGTGGACGACCCCTGCTATTTCAACTTTCACGCATTATTGAAAGCGCACAGGGTGAAGATTGTTGGCGTCCCCTACACAGCCACGGGCCCGGACATCGATGCGTTCGGCGCCGCCCTGCTCGCGCACGCGCCCCGGCTGTACATAACAAATTCCGGCATCCACAACCCCAGCGGAGCCACCCTGTCGCCGGTCACCGCGCACAGGCTGCTAAAACTGGCCGATACCTCTAGCCTCGTGATTGTCGAGGACGACATCTTCGGGGATTTCGAGACCAATCCCGCGCCACGGCTGTCTGCCTTCGATGGCCTCTCTCGTGTCATCCAGATAGGCAGCTTTTCCAAGACCATCTCCGCTTCGGTTCGATGCGGCTACATTGCTGCGCGTGGTGAATGGATCGAGAGCCTGGTCGACCTCAAGATTGCGACTACATTCGGAGGAGGACGGTTGGCCGCGGACATCATCCATCACGCTATTACCGATAGCGGCTACCGAAAACACATGGAGAGTGTGCGCCTTCGGTTGGCCGAGGCAATGGACAAGACAGTAGCGAGGCTTCAGGCCATTGGGATCAAACCCTGGATAATTCCCAAGGCAGGCCTGTACGTCTGGTGCCAACTGCCTCAAGGCAAGGATGCAGCAACCCTGGCCAGAACCTGTCTGAATGACGGGGTAGTGCTGGCGCCCGGAAATGCTTTTAGCCAGTCCATGACTGCGGGTGACTTTCTCCGCTTTAACGTTGCTCAATCGGGTGATGCCAGAATCTACGACGTGTTGAAACGGGCCCTGAGTGGTTAGTCGCCGGCCCCATTCCGTGCCTCAGGCCAGATAACAGCCTGCGCCACGATCGCATTTTTGCCATTGAACGTGAGTGCAGGCGAGCCATGAAGTTGATACCCCAGCTTCAAGGCATCACTGACCCTATGGTAAAAGGAAGCGTCATCGGGGCCAGTCAGCACTCGGTAAATCGGCAGCCCATCCGGTGGTTGAGTCATCTGTTCGGACCATGCAGAAGTGGTGTGTTCTTCAAGAGTACTGCCAACTGCCAGGCCACCGCTACGCGCCAGTTCACTTCCAACCTGTCCAGACCTTTACAGGCTAGGACGCGGCTAAAGATGCAGACAATAAAGCTAACGTACGCCTTAATGCTACGACGCCCGCGATAAAAAAATTAGATATCTCATTAAAGAAATCCCGCAGGCGCTGGCTGGGCCATGGGATTAGAGTCGCCCTCACGCCGTAGTCCGGCGGGGTGATTGCTGCTGGGCCGTAGCGCTCTGGAAGCCCTACCGCAACCCGGCGCAATTCACACCAATACAAGAACAAAGGTGACCACGCATGCCCAAGCCGCCTGTCGATGCCCCTATCGATGTCAAAGACTGGATCGATAACCGCCCCCTTGCTGCCTACCAGTGGCTGCTCCTGTCGCTGTGCTTCCTGATCGTGCTGTTCGATGGCTTCGACGTCGCCGTCATGGGGTTTATCGCGCCTTCGCTGATGCAGGACTGGGGCCTGTCACGCGCCGCCTTTGGCCCGGTGATGAGTGCCGGCATGGTCGGCCTTGCCATCGGCGCACTGACCGCCGGCCCGTACGCCGACCGGTTGGGCCGCAAGAAAGTGCTGCTGGTTGCGGTCAGCGGTTTCAGCCTGTTGAGCCTGGCCTGCGCCTTCGCCCGCAACCCGTATGAGCTGGCCGTGCTGCGGCTGCTGACCGGCATTGCCCTGGGTGCGGCCATGCCCAACTGCACTACCCTGCTCGCCGAATACCTGCCCACACGCAACCGCTCGCTGATGATCACCATCATGTTCACCGGCTTCAACATGGGCTCGGGCCTGGGCGGTTTTTTGTCCGCCTGGCTGATCCCTCATCACGGCTGGAAATCGGTACTGCTGGCCGGCGGCCTGCTGCCACTGGCCTTGCTGCCCTTGCTGTGGTGGCTGCTGCCAGAGTCCGCCCGCTTCCTTGCTGCACGCCAGGCACCGGCCAGCCAGATTGCGGCAGCCTTGGCCAAACTCGGCGGCCGCTTCGCTGCCGGCACCCGCTTTACCGTCAGTGAGCCAACCACGCAGCACAAGGCGCCGGCCCGGCAGCTGTTCAGCGAGCGCTACCGGTTTGGCACCCTGGCCCTGTGGCTGACCTACTTCATGGGCCTGCTGGTGATCTACCTGACCATGGGCTGGTTGCCGACCCTGCTGCGTGATGGCGGGCTGTCCATCGAGCGCGCCGCCACCATCACCGGCCTGTTCCAGATCGGCGGTGCAGTGGGTGCAATCGTGGTCGGCTGGATCATGGACCGACACAACCCCAACCGGGCCATCGCCATCGCGTACGCCTTGGGCGGCCTTTGCATCGTCTCACTGGGCGCCCTGAGCCTGGAGTCGAGCCTGCTGGTGGTGGGCGTGGCGGCTGCCGGGTTCTGCATGAGCGGCGCGCAGACCGGCCTTAACGCCTTCGCCCCTGGCTACTACCCGACCGAGTTCCGCGCCACAGGTGTAAGCTGGATGCTCGGTATCGGGCGCTTCGGGGCCATTTTCGGCTCCCTCATCGGTGGTGCCGTGCTCAGCCTGGGGCTGGGCCTGCCGCTGCTGTTCACCCTCCTCGGCCTGCCGGCATTCGCCGCCGCCCTGGCGATCCTGGCCAACGGCCACGCCCGGCTGCGCGCGACACCCGCAGTAACCGCGCCGTAACCTGTAAAAGAGGACCTTCACATGGCTCGTATCATTGGTGGCCTGGCCGTCTCCCACACCCCAACCATCGGCTTCGCAGTCGACCACGACAAACAGGAAGAAGCCGCCTGGGCGCCGATCTTCGAAAGCTTCGAGCCGATTCGCACGTGGTTGCAGCAGCGCCAGCCGGACGTACTCTTCTACATCTTCAACGACCACGTCACCTCGTTCTTCTTTGATCATTACAGTGCCTTCACCCTGGGTGTAGACGAGCAATACGGCGTGGCCGATGAAGGGGGCAACCCACGGGACCTGCCGCCAGTAGGCGGCCATGCGGCGCTATCACGGCACATCGGCCAGAGCCTGATGGCCGATGAGTTCGACATGAGCTTTTTCCGCGACAAGCCGCTGGACCACGGCTTCTTCTCGCCCATGTCGGCGCTACTGCCCTGTGATGAAAGCTGGCCCGTACAGATCGTGCCGCTGCAGGTCGGCGTACTCCAACTGCCGATACCCACGGCGCGGCGCTGCTACAAACTGGGCCAGGCGCTGCGCCGCGCCATCGAGAGCTACCCCGAGGACCTCAAGGTGGCGATCGTCGCCACCGGCGGGGTGTCGCACCAGGTGCATGGCGAGCGTTGCGGCTTCAACAACCCGGAGTGGGACGCGCAGTTCCTTGACCTGCTGGTAAATGACCCGCAGCGCCTTACCGAGATGACGCTGGCCGAGTACGCCACGCTCGGGGGCATGGAAGGCGCCGAGGTGATCACCTGGCTGATCATGCGCGGCGCGTTGTCTGCCAATGTTGAGCGCAAGCACCAAAGCTACTACCTGCCGTCGATGACCGGCATCGCCACCCTGCTGCTGGAAAACCGCGACCAGGCGCTGCCGGCGCCGGTCAACGAACGCCACCGCCAGCACATGCAGCATCAGCTGGCTGGGGCGCAGCAGCTTGAAGGCACCTACCCCTACACCCTGGAGCGCAGTGCCAAAGGCTACCGCCTGAACAAGTTCTTGCATCGCATGATCGAGCCTCACTGGCGCCAGCGCTTCCTCAGCGAGCCCGAAGCGCTGTACAGCGAGGCAGGCCTGAGCGAAGAAGAAAGCGACTTGCTGCGCCGCCGCGACTGGCGTGGGCTGATCCACTACGGGGTGATCTTCTTCGTGCTGGAGAAGCTGGGTGCCGTGCTGGGTGTGTCCAACCTGGATATTTACGCCGCCATGCGCGGGCAGAGCATCGAAGACTTCATGAAAACCCGTAACCAGCAGGTTCGCTACTCGGTGGCCGGCAAAGCGCCCAACTGACTAATGCAGCCCGCTGAGCCTGCTACAAGGCACCCTCCTGGGCTTACGCCTGCTCAGTGATGACCTGGCGGATACAAGCCATTAGCGCAACCGCCGCCGGCGATTGCAGGCAGCCGCTGCGCTGAATCAGGCCGATGGCGCGGGCGGTACCGGGCAGGGCCAGCGGCAGGCGTTGCAGTTCGCCGCTGGCAATCTCGTAGGCCAGCTGGTGCGCAGACACCGCTGCCAGCATGTCCGAACGCACCAACAGGCCACGGATAACCGCCAGATCAGCGCTTTCCACCACCGGCCACGGCGCTGCCAGGCCGGCGGCGGCAAAGCAGTTGTCCAGCAGCTGGCGCGCAGGCGAGCCGGCCCGCGGCAACACCCAGCGCGCCTGGTGCACGCCCTGGAGCGTCAGGTGGGTGTGCAACAGCGGATGCCCCCGACGGGCCAGCAGCACCATTTCCTCGTTGATGAGCGGCTCGCCCACCAGGTCGCTGGCATAGTCGTAAGGCCGCAAGGCGCCCAGCACAAAATCCACATCCCCTACCCGCAGCTCGGTTGCCAGCAGGTCGAACGGGCTTTCGTTGGTCACCACCCGAACCTGGGGATGCTGGGCAGTGAAGCGTAAAATGGCATCCGGCAGAATGCGCGAGCGGCCCAATGGTAACGCGCCCACGTGCACCACCCCACGCAGGGTGCCTTGCATCGCGCTGAGGTCACTGTCCAGCAGGCGCAACTCGTTCAGCGCCCGGCGTATGGGGAACAGAATGTCCCGGCTGGCCACAGTGGGCTGCAGGCCGCGCGACGTACGCACGAACAAGGGCTGCCCGCACCCGCCTTCGAGCACCTTCAAAGCAGCACTGACGGCCGGCTGGCTAAGGCCGAAGTGCCGCGCCACGGTTTGCATGTGCCGTGTTTCACACAGTTTCACGAACACCTGCAGGCGCCGCGCCTGAAACAGGTAGAGGGGCTCGCCCTGCGCGGTGCCCAGCAAACTCGGCACGCCGTCCAGTTCAGCCAACACCCGCTGTGCACGCGGCAGCAGGCACTCGCCGTAGTCGGTCAGGCGCATGCCATTGGCATGGCGCTCGAACAGGGGCACGGCAAAGCGCGCCTCCAACTCGGCAATGGCGCGGGTGACCACGGACTGAGCACGGAACAACACCTGCGTCGCCCGCGACACGCTGCCCAGCTCGGCTACCCGGATGAACGCGCGTACTTGCATCAGGTTGGGCAGTTCGACGTCGATCATGAAGGTTCCCCGGCGCTCGGCTCGTGACTGCGGCGACTATGCCTCTACCCCGCTTGCCCGGCAATAAATAAAACGCATAGCCGTTGCAAATGAATGCATTAGTGCCCTGCACAGGCCAATGACATCCTGCGCCAACCCCCACTGCAGGAGCCAACAAGCAATGAATACCCCACAAAAATCCGCCCTGGTGGTCAGCGCACATTCGGCCGACTTTGTCTGGCGTGCCGGTGGCGCCATTGCGCTGCACGCCGAGCAAGGCTATGCCATGCACGTGGTTTGCCTGTCTTTCGGTGAGCGTGGTGAGTCTGCCAAGCTGTGGCGCAAGGGTGAAATGAACGAAGCCAAGGTCAAGGACGCCCGCCGTGAAGAGGCCATGGCGGCGGCCGAAATCCTCGGTGCCAGCGTGGAGTTCTTTGACATCGGCGACTACCCGATGCGCGCCGACAAGGACACCCTGTTCCGCCTGGCCGATGTGTATCGCCGGGTCCAACCGGAGTTCGTGCTCAGCCACTCCCTTAAAGACCCCTACAACTACGACCACCCGCTGGCCATGCACCTGGCCCAGGAAGCCCGCATTATCGCGCAGGCTGAAGGCTACAAGCCGGGCGAGAAGATCGTGGGCGCACCGCCGGTGTACGCCTTTGAGCCGCACCAGCCCGAACAGTGTGAATGGCGCCCGGACACCTTCCTGGACATCACCTCGGTGTGGGACAAAAAGTATGCCGCCATCCAGTGCATGGCCGGCCAGGAACACCTCTGGGAGTACTACACCCGCGTGGCCCTGCAGCGCGGCGTGCAGGCCAAGCGCAACGTGGGCATCGCCAGTGCACGCAACATCGTCTACGCCGAAGGCCTGCAGAGCGTGTTCCCGCGTGTGACGGAGAACCTGGCATGAGCGGGCTGATCGGCAAGACCGGCATCGTGGTGCGTAATATCCCGCGCGTTGAGCCACACATGATTGATGCCCTGGGCCGGCTGGGTGTCGCCACGGTGCATGAGGCCCAAGGTCGCAAGGGGCTGCTCAACACTGCCGTGCGCCCCATCCAGCAGGGTGTGACCGTGGCCGGCAGCGCGGTAACCGTGCTGGTGGCCCCTGGCGACAACTGGATGTTCCATGTTGCCGTGGAGCAGTGCCGCCCGGGCGACGTGCTGGTGGTGGCGCCCAGTTCGCCGTGCAGCGATGGCTATTTCGGCGACCTGCTGGCGACCTCGCTCCAGGCCCGCGGCGTGCGCGGCCTGGTGATCGATGCGGGCGTGCGCGACAGCCAGACACTGCGCGACATGGGCTTTGCCGTGTGGTCCCGCGCCATCAACGCCCAGGGCACCGTGAAGGAAGTGCTGGGCTCGGTGAACCTGCCACTGCTGTGTGCCGGGCAGCTGGTAAAGGCCGGTGACATCGTGGTGGCCGATGACGACGGTGTCGTGGTGGTGCGCCATGGCGAAGCCCAGGCGGTACTCGATGCCGCCACCCAGCGCGCCGACCTGGAAGAACGCAAACGCCAGCGCCTGGCCGCCGGCGAGCTTGGCCTGGATATTTATGAGATGCGACCGCGCCTGGCGGCGAAGGGTTTGCATTATGTCGACCACCTCACAGACCTGGAAGGCTGAACATGGGCCAGACCCGCATCCCCTGCCTGCTGATGCGCGGCGGCACCTCCAAGGGCGCCTATTTTCTGTATGACGACCTGCCCGCCCCTGGCCCGCTGCGTGACCGGGTGCTGCTGGCGGTGATGGGCTCGCCCGATGCCCGGCAGATTGACGGCATCGGCGGCGCCGACTCGCTCACCAGCAAAGTCGCCATCATCCGCGCCTCGCAGCGCGATGACGCCGACGTCGACTACCTGTTCGCTCAGGTGGTGGTGGACGAGGCACGGGTGGACTATGGGCAGAACTGCGGCAACATCCTGGCCGGCGTAGGGCCGTTCGCCCTCGAGCGCGGCCTGGTGACCGCCAGCGGCGCGAGCACACCGGTGCGCATCTTCATGGAAAACACCGGGCAGATCGCCATCGCCCAGGTGCCGACCACCGATGGCCAAGTGGAGTACGCCGGCGATACCCACATTGATGGGGTGCCGGGCCGGGCGGCGGCGCTGGTGGTGACGTTTGCCGACGTGGCCGGCGCCAGCTGCGGAGCCCTGCTGCCCACCGGCAACAGCCGCGACCGTGTCGATGGGCTGGAAGTCACCTGCATCGACAACGGCATGCCGGTAGTGCTGCTGCGTGCCGAAGACCTTGGCGTGACGGGCTACGAGCCTTGCGAAACGCTGGAGGCCGACAGCGCCCTGAAAACACGCCTGGAGGCTATCCGCCTGCACCTGGGCCCACGCATGAACCTGGGTGATGTGAGCCAGCGCAATGTGCCGAAAATGTGCCTGCTGTCGGCACCGCGCAACGGCGGCACGGTCAATACGCGCTCGTTCATCCCGCACCGTTGCCATGCGTCCATCGGGGTGTTTGGTGCGGTGAGTGTCGCTACGGCCTGCTTGATTGAACGGTCGGTTGCACAGGGCCTTGCCCGCACGCCAGGCGGTGATCGTCAGCGTTTGGCGGTGGAGCATCCGAGTGGGGAATTTACGGTGGAAATCAGCCTGGAACATGGCGTGATCAAAGGGTGCGGGTTGGTGAGAACGGCGCGTTTGTTATTTGACGGGGTTGTGTGCATCGGGACAGATATTTGGGGTGGGCCGGAGAAGTGACTCATCAAGGGTGGCTTGGGGTTTCAAAAATGAAGGGATACCGCAAGTCCACTGATCAGCAAACAGAGGCTCGCTACAGCAGTGAGCTGCACGCGCATCGGCAGATACCACCCAGGCACCGCTTGCGCCAGTTTGTGGTCCTGCCAAAGATGGCCGATAAAACCAAAGGTCAACACCAGACACCCCAATGGCACAGGCAGCAACGTGCCAACCCAACCGATCAGGGCCGGTATGACACTCCACACCAGTCGGTCTTGACGCTGCTTTGCGGGCAACCCCTGCAACGTCATGGCGAACCCCCAGTGCAGGGCACCGACGAAGCTCAATATCACCGCGCCATAGCCCACCAGCATCATCGAGAAAAACGCTCGATATTCAGCCCCAAAAAAGATGAGCAACGTCAAACCAATAAACGGCAGCACACCGCCGTACCCCAGGACAGCGAAGCGGCTTGGAGATAAAGCAGTAGCATCGGTATTCATCTGGGCGCCCCTTCGCAGCGGTTCAGGACCGGGTGTCAATTGTGTCGTCCAATGAGGTTAAGGAATTCGTGCCGCGTCGACGGGGCGTCGCGAAATTCACCTAACATCACGGATGTCATCATCACCGAGTTCTGCTTCTCTACACCGCGCATCATCATGCACATATGCTTGGCTTCGATCACGACCGCTACCCCTGCGGCATCTGTGACCTCCTGCACGGCATACGCAATTTGCCGCGTGAGGTTTTCCTGTATCTGTAAACGACGGGCGAACATGTCCACCACGCGTGCAACCTTGGAAAGCCCTAACACGCGCCCTGTTGGCAGGTACGCGACATGCGCCTTGCCAATGAATGGCAACAGGTGGTGTTCGCACAAGGAGTAGAGTTCGATGTCGCGCACCACAATCATTTCATCGTTTTCACTCTCGAACAAAGCACCGTTAACGACCTCGTGAAGATTCTGCGCATACCCGTTGCACAGGTACTGCATCGCTTTGGCCGCACGCTGGGGTGTGTCCAGGAGCCCTTCGCGCTGGGGGTTTTCACCAATACCGACCAGGATTTCATGATAGTGCTCGGCTAACGAATGTGACATTTGGACTCCTCACCGCTACAGCGGTGCCCGCCAGCGGGATGTGGTAGCCAGGCCAAGTGTGGCCTCAAACGGCAGAACAGTCTGTAAAGCACCGAAAACAGGGGACGTAGCGGACGCCAGGCCAGTGGCGCGACCCACATCCCCACATCGGCAGCACGCCAACTCCACAAGGTGGCGTCCAAGCCTGTAACCCAGTGCCCGCTCGCGAACCTTCCATGCAGGCACGACCTCAGTTGCTCAACCGTCAAGCCCAATGCTGCCGGATCGAAATCGTCATCACTGATGTCCATCAGGATGAGCTTTGCCCCGGTCGATTGCCTGCGCAGAAAGGCTATCTCCCGAGCGCACAATGGGCAGGCGCCGTCAAAGTACAGCGTGAAGGGCCACTTGCAAGACATGTACAACCTCTCATGCTTGTACAGGTTTTTGTACAAGTTAGCCGAAACCAGGAATTTCGCAATGGCCGTGACAACTTTCGGTGACGGCAGCCAAGCGGAACGGCTTTTGATGGGTGCATGCCCCTCCCCCGCAGCCGTGTTGAGCGGTAGTAAGCCAGGTGCAGTTCGGCCACAATCGCTCCCTCAGTCAAGCTGGGACGCACCGCATGCTCACCACCCTCGCCATCGGCAACTACCGCTCGATCAACCACCTGGTGTTGCCGTTAGGCCAACTCAACCTGGTGACCGGTGCCAACGGCAGCGGCAAATCCAACCTGTACAAAGCCCTGCGCCTGCTGGCCGAAACCGCCCAGGGCGGCGTGATCGAAGCCCTGGCCCGTGAAGGCGGGCTGGATTCGACCTGGTGGGCTGGCCCGGAAACCAGCGCACGGATGAGGCGCGGCGAAGTGCCCATCCAAGGCCAGCACCCGAGCGAAGCCAGGCGCCTGCGCCTGGGCTTTGCCACCGAGCATTTCGGTTTTGCCATCTCCCTCGGCCTGCCGATTCCCCTGCCGTATCCAACCGCGTTCATGCTCGACCCTGAGATAAAGTGCGAGGCCATCTGGGGCGCTGGCGCCTACCGGCCCGCTTCATTGCTGGTCGAGCGCAAGAACGCCCTGGTGCGCGCCCGCGAGGGCCGCAGCTGGGCGGTGCTCGATCAGCATGCCGACAGCGGCGAAAGCTTTTTCAACATCGTCGGCCGGCCCCGCCAGGCGCCAGAGATTGGTGAGCTGCGCGCGTTCATCAACAGCTGGCGGTTCTACGACCACTTTCGCATCGACCGCGACGCGCCTTGCCGACAGCCACAGCTGGGTACCCGGTCGCCAGTGTTGCATCACGACGGCCGCAACCTCGCTTCGGCGCTGCAGACCATTATCGAGATAGGTGATGTCGAAGACCTGGTAGCGGCGCTGGACGACGCGTTTCCCGGCAGCCGCCTGGCGATCGATGCACCGCCGGGCGGGCTGTTCAGCGTGCGGCTACACCAGCATGGGCTGCTGCGCCCGTTAGGGGCTGCTGAATTATCGGATGGCACCTTGAGGTACCTGTTGCTGATGGCGGCGCTGCTGACACCACGCCCGCCGTCACTGATGGTGCTGAACGAACCGGAAACCAGCCTGCATGCCGACCTGCTCCCTGCGCTTGCCCGCCTGATCATCCGCGCTTCCCAACGTAGCCAGGTGTGGGTGGTGTCGCACAGCAAGCCGCTGATCGACGCATTGACCGCGTGCGACGGGTGCAATGTGCTGGAGCTTGAGAAGCACCACGGGCAAACGCAGTTGCGAGGGGTGGGTTTGCTGGACGAGCCCCTGTGGCGGTGGGTTGACTGACCACGGCTGCCCAAGCCTCAAGCCCCAAAAGCAAGCCATGCACCGCACCTGTAGGAGCTGGCTTGCCTGCGATGGGCCGCAAAGCGGCCCCATTGGCCATAACTGACCAACATCAAGCCCTGCCCCACCCCGCCAGCTGTAGGAGCTGGCTTGCCTGCGATGGGCCGCGAAGCGGCCCCATTGGCCATAGCTGGCCGACCTCAGGCCCGGCCCCACCCCGGCCCATTTCGGAAATACCCTTAAGGCCTCATCAGCGGCTCAATCCCAATCCATTTCTTCACCGGGTGATAGCAGAGCTTCAGCGGCGGAATCTCCACCTTGCGGCCCTGCACATCCAGTGCCCCCAGATGAATCGTCCATTTGGAGTCCGCATCGAACTTGTCCGTCTGGAAAATCACATACGCCGAGCCATAGCGCTTGTTGTTGGTCATCTTGGGAATCATCCGGTGCACTTCATCGCTGTTGATGTCGTACGGCGATGGCCGGGCGGTCTTCTCATTTACCAACGGAAAGTCGTAGGTCTCGTTAACGCCCACGTACACCTCGGGCCGTGCATTCAGCCGCGAACCGTCTTCAAAGGTAATGTAAGCCTGACGGCTGTCGTACAGCACCGGTATCGGCGGCTCGCCACGCTTGGAACCAGTCGACGGGCGCTGACGGTCTTTGTTGTAGGCGACCATTTGCACATAAAATTCCTGCCGCGAGTACTTCTCGCCCGGGTACTGCACGTACAGGGCTTGCTTGTAGGGCTTTTCGCCCCATAGGGCGGCGTGGTCGTAGAGGTAGGTTTCCAGGTAAAGCGTGGTCTCACCCTGCGGCCCTGGCACCTTGAACTGGAACTGGGATTCGCAGAGGTCCGCGTAGGCGGCACGCTCGCGTTTCCAAGGGACGCAAGCGGTTAACGAAGCCACTGCCAGCAGTAGGATGAGAGAGGTGGTCCGTTTCAGGTTATTCATGACCTGCCCTGGTCGAGATGAGAGTGGATCAGTTTCGAGCGCCGAACGGCGGAAGTCCATGCTGCCCCTTTGCTATTATCGCGCTACAGACAGCAGACCTTGCAGCCGCTGGGGATGTGACCACAAAGCCGGTAGCAGATTTGCTAAGATCGCGGCATTTCCGCTGGGTGACCGCATCCTCACCCAAGCCATTTGCAGCCTGCTGGAAGACCCGATGAACAAATTGATCCTGCCTTTCGCCATCTTCGTTAGCGTCCTACTCACTGGAAAAATCGCCGAGCATTACGGCCTGGAGGGCAGCTGGAAAATCGGCCTGCTGTGCCTCGTGGCAGCTGCCGTCCAGATCGCTGTTACCCGTTTTCAGCGCTACCAGCGGCACAAAGCCCAGCTGTAAAGGGCGCAAGGCCCCGCTAACGTCGCTGGCTGATCACATTCTGGGGACTTTTCTTTCACCCCATTTTCACAGTGGCTTGGGCAGTATCAAGCTATCCCTACGTGATAGTACTTAGCCCGCCTCGGCGGGCTTTCTTTTGCCCGCCTGTTTCCTGTCGACGTCTTGAGGAACGGCAGCGGGTCGAAAAATCAGAAATAACCCCTTCCTTGTAGGCCATTTCCCAAAGATACTCCTCGCGCCTGTTTTTCGTTGCACATGGAAATAGTCAGCCCTAGTCTCGACCGGTCGCTGCCAATTCAGCGACCGGTTTTGACAGACCGTCGATTGTTGTCCGTGTGCAAACGCTTATGGCGGCTGTACGTGCGGGCACCCTCGTGTGCGCCGAGTGCCAACAATCTCGGTCTGTCAACCCGCGTACAGCTGCCACCCTCCCGTTTGACAGCGAAGTGGATAGCAGCTCAACCATTGTTGGAGCGTAAGCATGCTGAAGATAGTCCCAGATCCACCCCAAAATACTCTCTGCCTTGAAGACACCCTCATCCAAGCCACGGACTACGCGCTATGCGCGGCGACCGTTGTGCATCAGGCAATGCTGCTACAGCCCAAGTCACCAGCGTCGATTCTGATGATGGCCTCGATGCATGAACTGGAGACGCTGCGAGCTTTGCTTGAGTCCGCACTGATCCAGGTGCAGATGCCCACCGAGCCTAGTACTTTGCACTGAAGCCTAAATGATGTGTCGCTCAGAAACCAAACGCCTGCAAGCCGAGCCCCGACATTGATGTGTGCAAGGCCGCAGACCGTGAAGCCTATGCAGCACTTGTGGGAGCTGGCTTGCCGGCGAGAGGCCAGCCCAGGCACTAGAGATTTCGGGGAGATTGAACAATGTCCACAGAAGAAACCACATTCACCGTCGGCAAAACCACCTTCTATCAGGGTGAAAACCAGACCCATCCGCTGTTTCGCATTGAAGCCGGTATCCCTTGCCAGAGCGCGCGGGAACAAGCATCAGAGCTGATGGGCTACGCAAGGGATATGACCTTGGATGGCTTGATGGAAGACAAGCCACAGCTGATTTGGGCCTCCCACTACCTTTGCGCTTTGGCCAAAGCGCTGATGGATGATGCGGAGCTGGGGATGATGCGCTGAATGACTCATCATTGACTGGGTGCCTTCAAGACCTATGGGACTTCCGGTTTTGAAGGCGACTCAACGACCTAGCCCCTGCCCCTTTCTTGCTAGACGTGATCCAAGATTCAGCTCCATCGATTGCGACATCAAAGCCGAACCTTCACGCAAAGGCTCCGGTGCACCGGCTGCATGAAATCCGCTCGCTTTGTACAAGTGCATCGCCGGGCGATCTGCAATCGTCACACCAAGACGGACACATGCCGCACCGCGATCTTCAGCCCATGTGATAGCCCTCTCAAGCAAGGCACTCCCGGCTCCGAGCCCACGTGCATCAGGCGCAACCCACATCTGGAAAATCTCGACAACGCTTGACTCAACGTCGGATGCCTTGCACCACACCAAGCCACACGCCTCATTATTCCAATGAGCGAAGAAAGCTTGAGCAGTGCTGGAGCTAGCGACGGCTGATACGCGGGCTCGCCAATCATCGTCGGCCCGGACTGATTCGCGCTCGTGAGTACTCGCGAACGCCTCATGAGAGTCACGTAGGGCCCGCAGACGTAGATCCCGATAAGATCGCCAATCAGATGCTGCTACAGGGCGAACAAAGAGCATACCACCTCCATTGTGCATTGCTTCAGCGAGAGCTATTGCCGTGTCAGAAGATACTCATATTATTGGATTGAACGCTGTAGCTAGGCTATATCCCGGGTACGCTTGGATGTGTATGCCTACTGAGGTTCGATGACCCATCGTCCGCGTAACATGCCTTTCAGCTCATCGACACTGAGGGTCATGTCGCGCTTGCGGTGGACTACCGCATGACAGTTGGCACATAACGTTACGAGGTCTGTCTCAGGATTCACAGCCTGTTCTCCACCAAATTTCGAGATAGGTACTACGTGATGAACGTGAATGAAGCCCTTTGCATATTCGCCGTAAGCCTGCTCGAAATCAAAACCGCATGCTTTGCAGTCAAGCCCGTGAATAGCGATGGCCTTAATCCTAAGATCTTTCCGGCGTTCGTATCGGCTTCCAAAGTAGCTTGTCTTGCTGCCTTCATTAGACGATTCAAATGTAATCGGATCGTCTTCTGACTGCGGTAGAGCAGTATCCAACCGCGGATCTAAAAGCTTCGCGTGGCTTAAGATAGCGTCGTAATCAGACTGAGAAATGAGCCGAACCCCGTCACGCCAGTAGTTACTCGCGCGGCTGCCGGGGATAGTCTCCATGTACGCGCCGTCGATTTTGGCGGGAACAGCGCTTTCAAATGGAGTGAAATTTTCAATCAAAGCAAAAAGATCACCCTTATTACTACTGCTATCTGCGTAGACCTTGCCTATACGTGCCTTGCCAAAATAGTGCGGATTGGCACTCAGACGGACCGAGGCAAAGGCTTTATCTTTGATACGCCCTTTGTAGTAAACAACCTCGGTTCCCTGAGCGAGCAAGGTTTGGTAACGCTTGGGGAAGTGATAGACAGCGCCTGTCTGGTCTTCCCACTGTGATGTATCGTTTTCAACGATGACGACGGGCATTCCATTTTCCTCTCGACTGACGGCAGAAGCCTATCAAAAAAGAGGGATTTTCCTACAGCGCAGTGGAAAAAGGACACCATTCCGGCGTGATCACAGTCGCCCTAACCGCTCAAGCGAACTCTCTGCAGGGGTGGTTTTGCGTAGCTCTCGATTCAAAAGAAGACGAAACGGCACGGCTACAGGCCGTTTCGCTCAAACCTGTCCCCAGTGCGGATTCCACGGTCATCTGGCCACCCATTCCATGAGCATCTGACCACCGATTCCACGGTGATCCGGCCACCCATTCCACGCGCATCCGGCCACTGATTCCACGGCCATCCGGCCACTCAACCGGGCAGGCAGTAACGCAGGATTTCTTCACTACCATCGACCTCTTTTTCGAAGCAGAGAGGTCGTCGTGGAGCGTTTATCCATGCGTAAGATTCGCGAAGTACTACGTCTCAAGTTCGAGGTCGGACTATCGGCTCGCCAGATTGCGGTCAGCGTGCAGGTCGGTCGTGTCACCGTCGGCGACTACCTCAATCGTTTTGCCGCCAGCGGTCTCAGTTGGCCCTGTTCGTTGTCCGATGCCGAGTTGGAGCAGCAACTGTTCCCGCCGGCCCCGGCGGTTGCCAGTGAGAAGCGGCCTTTACCCGATTGGGCATGGGTGCATGCCGAACTGCGCCGCCCCGGCGTAACCCTGGCGCTGCTCTGGCAGGAGTACCGCCTGAGCCAGCCTCAGGGCTTTCAGTACAGCTGGTTCTGTGAGCACTACCGAGCCTGGCAGGGCAAGCTGGACGTGGTGATGCGTCAGGAGCACCGCGTCGGCGAGAAGCTGTTCGTCGACTATGCCGGCCAGACGGTGCCGGTTATCGACCGCCACAGCGGCGAGATCCGCCAGGCGCAGGTGTTCGTCGCGGTGCTTGGCGCGTCCAGCTACACCTTCGCCGAAGCCACCTGGTCGCAGCAGCTGCCGGACTGGCTAGGCTCGCATACCCGTTGCTTCGCCTTCCTCGGCGGCGTGCCGGAGATCGTGGTGCCGGACAACCTGCGCAGCGCGGTGAGCAAGAGCCATCGCTACGAGCCGGACATCAACCCGAGCTACCGCGATCTGGCCGAGCATTATGGCGTGGCGGTGGTGCCGGCGCGGGCGCGTAAGCCGCGCGACAAGGCTAAGGCCGAGGTCGGCGTGCAGGTGGTCGAGCGCTGGATCCTCGCCGCGCTGAGGAACCGCCAGTTCTTCTCCCTGGACGAACTCAACACAGCCATCGCGGCGCTGCTGGACAGGCTCAACCGACGACCGTTTCGCAAGCTGCCGGGCTCCCGGCAGTCGGCCTTCGAAGCTCTGGATCGTCCGGCGCTGCGCCCCCTGCCGGAGCAACCCTACGTCTACGCCGAGTGGAAGAAGGCGCGGGTGCACATCGACTACCACGTCGAGGTCGATGGGCATTACTACTCGGTGCCGTATCAACTGGTGAAGAAGCAGCTGGAGGTGCGCCTGACGGCGCGCACCGTCGAGTTTTTCCACGCCAACCAGCGAGTGGCCAGCCACCTGCGCTCAATGCACAAGGGCCGGCACAGCACGCAGGCCGAGCACATGCCCAAGAGCCATCGCGAGCATGCCGAGTGGACGCCGCAGCGGCTGATCCGCTGGGCCGAGCAGACCGGGCCGAACACCGCCGGCGTGATCAGCCACATCCTCGAGCGGTGCATCCATCCGCAGCAGGGTTACCGGGCCTGCCTGGGCATCCTGCGCCTGGGCAAGACTCATGGCGAAGTGCGCTTGGAGCTGGCCTGCCGACGCGCCCTCAGCCTCGGCGCGTGCAGCTACAAGAGCCTCGAATCGATCCTGCGCCAGGGCCTGGAAAGCCTGCCGCTGGCTCAAGCCAACCTGCCGCTGCTGCCGGACGACCACGCCAACCTGCGCGGCCCCGGCTACTACCACTGAACACAAGGAAACTCACCATGCTGCCCCATCCGACCCTGGACAAGCTGCAAACCCTGCGCCTGCACGGCATGCTCAAGGCGCTGAACGAACAACTGAAAACCCCAGACATCGACAGCCTGAGCTTCGAGGAACGCCTCGGCCTGCTGGTCGACCGCGAGCTGACCGAACGCGATGACAAGCGCCTGAGCAGCCGCCTGCGCCAGGCCCGGCTCAAGCACAACGCCTGCCTCGAAGACATCGACTACCGTAGCCCGCGCGGACTGGATAAGGCGCTGATCCTGCAACTGAGCAGTGGCCAGTGGCTGCGCGACGGCCTCAACCTGATCATCGGCGGCCCCACCGGTGTCGGTAAAACCTGGCTGGCCTGCGCCCTGGCCCACCAGGCCTGCCGAGAGGGCTACAGCGTGCGTTACCTGCGCTTGCCGCGCCTGTTGGAAGAGCTGGGCCTGGCCCATGGCGACGGGCGCTTCGCCAAGCTGATGAGCAGCTACGCCAAGACCGACCTGCTGATCCTCGATGACTGGGGCCTGGCCCCGTTCACCGCCGAACAGCGGCGCGACATGCTGGAGCTACTGGACGACCGCTACGGCCAGCGCTCGACCATCGTCACCAGCCAGATGCCGGTGGACAACTGGCACGAGCTGATCGGCGACCCGACCCTGGCCGACGCCATCCTCGACCGCCTGGTGCACAACGCTTATCGGATCAATCTGAAGGGTGAATCAATGCGCAAACGGACGCAGAAATTGACGACGCCGGGCACCTCAGACTAACAATGCCACCCCTGCGTCGCTGCGCTCCGACTGCCCGGCCGGATGGCCGTGGAACAGGTGGCCAGATGGCCGTGGAATGCCTGGCCAGATGAGCGTGGACTGGGTGGCCGGATGGCGTGGAATCCGCACCCAGGGGAAATCGCGTTTCTGGTTGAGTTTATGAATTCCATTTCTTTCCTGCGCGCTTCGAGCCTGAAGAGGCATGACACCGGGCGAGTACCGACGGCAGCACAGCCACCAAACTTGAGGGCTGATGGCAGCTTTGGCGTCAGAAGCGCTCATCGCCGATAGCCGGCAAGATCAGCTCCCGTACGAACGAAGCCCCGGACAAGCGCAACAGCGCGTCGACCATGGTGACCACATCATGCACCGGTACCTGGCGCCGCTCGCCACGTGCTGCGGCTTGCGCCAATGGCGTGTTCAGGGAGTCGTCGGTATTCAGATAACCCAGGTGAAGCACGGTCACCGCCAGGTTGTCATCCCTGAAACCTTCGCGCAGTGCATCAGCCATGCCGTTGAGGGCGAACTTTGAGGCGCCGAACGCTACCTCCGGGCGCCCACTCTGACGAAGAGCTGAGGTCGAACCGGTGAGGATCAACTGCGGCCGGAGCGCACCAAGCAACTTGGGCACTAGCCGCCTGAGCAGAAGCAGCGTGGCCGTGATATTCACCTCGACCAGCCTGGTGATCGATTCGTCGCTGTCGTCAAGGAATGCATAGTGATCGCTGAAGGCGTGTTCTTCCCAGATGCCAACGTTGTAGATCAGGACATCCAGATCGGCAGGAGTCCGATCCGCGATCTGTGCCACAGCCGCCGTTGGCTTGGCAAGGTCGGCATCGATCCAGTGCAGATCGATGCCCGGGGCAAGGGCCAAGTCTGACGGCTGTTTGCGTGATACGCCGATCAGCGTGTCCCCTGGCTTGCCGAGCCCTTCGAGCAAAGCCCGGCCCAACCCTCTGCCGGCGCCTACGATCATCATCTTCATCTGTTGCTCCTTTTAGCTGAAATGCTCCGAGGTTCACTGGGCCGTTCAACTCCACCGCACATTCAGTACGACTGAGTGCAGCAGGATCCAGACCATCATCAGCAGATGGGTCAGTTGCAACACTTCCTGGCGCATCCAGTACCCGAACCATATCCCGCCCAGCAGCATCGCAAGCAGGAACCTGAGCGTTGCGCTCGAGGCCAAGTTCAACCAGGGCCGCGCCACCTCCAAGCCGGCGCCAAGCAGCAGTTCGTAGCACCCGATCCAGGCCGCGAGAACGGCGGCTGCCTGTGTCAGCACTATGATCGACAAGGCCAAGCGATGGATGGCGTGAGGGGTCATCGCTCGCACCAGCAGAGGGAGGCTGATTCCGGGAGGTTGGGCCAGCGGCGCCATCGACATGGTCTCCCCGATCGCCCCGGCTGAGCTGGCAAAGGCCTGCAGGTTGTTGATCAGGCTTATACTCAGCCACAGGCTAAAGCCAATGCAGCAGGTGATCTGAAAAATCAGCAGTGACGTCGGAGTGTCCATTGCTGGTCCTTTGTGAGTTCGTTTCCGAAAGCAGCGAGAGCATCCGGACGCCACTCTAAAACCCCGACTTAACTTGAGGTCAATACCGGTTTTCCAATAAGGCTGCCAGGGGCGACAACCTCAACCGTTTGTTCAAGCCACCTGTAGGTCTGAGAAGTTTGTCGAGGTCTTGAGCGACCGATTGAGCCGCGCCGATCAACGCCAGGTATTACCCACTGGAAGATCCGGGATAGAGCCAACCTGTTTGCTATGCTTTCTACTTAGGCTGGCCTGAAGGCGCCGAGCGTGTGCGGCATTGGCCAAGATGCTTGAGAATTTTCTATCCGCTTTTGTGAAAAAACGAACCAAGGAGTGGAGTAACAGAAATGCCATCTTGTCTCCTACCCTCTGGTGAGCAGATTGATGATGCAATAAAGCTCGCTCACGGCGGTCTCTATGCGGCCAAACATGGGGGGCGTGACCAAGTTGTCTATGTGCCAGCGTTATCCTGAGGAAGTTAAGACTCGGTAACATGGAGCGATGATCCCCTATACGAGATCGCCTCATCTGGACAGGCGCTCGCTAAACGAACGTTCGATGGTCGAAAGGCGCAGTCGTTCGCGTCATGCAACTTGGGGCATGGGCTCGTGCCTCCTCCTGCGCTGTTACGCGCCGTTGTTCTTCCTGTCGGGCGTATCGATCACCAAGTACTTCAGCAAGGCATTCGCCACTTTCTCTCTCCGCAGAAGCCTCGGTAGCTTCCGCCCGTTCTACCGATTATCCACCCTGCTAGGGCCGTGCTCGTCGGGGCTATTCTTTTCCGAAAAGGAAGGCGTGAGCGACCGGAGCTTGGGATAAGACAGTATTGAGGTAGCGCCCTGAGCTTCGGCATTGAGCGGCGCTGGAACTCAGCGGGTCCCGGCGAGCCACGAGATTCACTGATGCCGCTTGGGTGAGGGAGCATTGATAGAGGCGGCAACCAAAGTTTCAGCGACGGACTCGCGTGGACCGACGCTGACAATTTTGAAGAGGAGGCAGGCGTAAAACCCTGAGAGGTCACGCAAAAATCACGCATATGAAAAAGGCCATCCCTTTCGGAAATGGCCTAAGTCATTGAAATATATGGTCGGGACGGAGTGATTCGAACACTCGACCCCTTGCACCCCATGCAAGTGCGCTACCGGGCTGCGCTACGCCCCGACTGGGCTTTGAAGCATGTCCTCAATGTTGCTGAGGACGTTGAAGAATGTACCCTAACCATCTGATAAGTGGAAGCTTTTTCTTAAAAAAATTCCACCTATGCGAAAGATCTCACTTCTTCAAAACCACCAACACATCCTCCAACTCAACAATCATCTGCCGAATCAGCTGCTTGTACTGGCTGGATTCATCCTTAGCCTCATCACTGGAGAGCCGTAACCGGGCCCCGCCAATGGTGAACCCCTGGTCATAAAGCAGCGCACGAATCTGTCGGATCATCAGCACATCCTGCCGCTGGTAATACCGCCGGTTCCCCCGCCGCTTCACAGGGTTAAGCTGGTCGAACTCCTGCTCCCAATACCGCAGCACGTGTGGCTTTACAGCACACAGCTCGCTGACTTCACCAATGGTGAAGTAGCGTTTGCCCGGTATGGGGGGCAGTTCGTCGTTATGGCTTGGTTCCAGCATAGGCCTCAACCCGGGCCTTCAACTTCTGCCCTGGACGAAAGGTGACGACGCGCCGTGCAGTGATCGGGATCTCTTCCCCTGTTTTAGGGTTGCGGCCCGGCCGCTGGCGTTTGTCGCGAAGGTCGAAGTTGCCGAAACCGGACAGCTTCACCTGCTCGTTCTCTTCAAGTGCGTGCCGAATTTCTTCGAAAAACAGCTCGACCAGCTCCTTGGCCTCACGCTTGTTAAGCCCCAGCTCCTCGTACAGCCTTTCGGCCATCTCAGCTTTCGTCAGAGCACCCATGCCGTTATTTCCTTAACGTGGTGTTCAACCTTTGTTCGAGCGAGGTGAGGATGTTTTGCAGGGTAGTGTTCACCTCATCGTCGTTAAGAGTGCGCGATGGATGCTGCCAGGTCAAGCCAACGGCAAGGCTTTTTCTATCAGGATCAATGCCTTTACCTTGGTAGACATCAAACAGCCTGAGGTCTGTGAGCCATTCGCCTGCATTGTCACGAATTAATTCAAGCACCGCGCTAGAAGCTACATCACGTCCTGCAATCAAAGCCAGGTCGCGACGGGTTTCCGGGAACTTGGACAGCTCGCTGAATTTCGGCAGGCGGCCTTCGACCACGTCGCCCAGCACCAGCTCGAACAGGAACACCGGGCGATCCAGGCCCAGGGCTTTGGCCAGCTCTGGGTGGATGGCGCCAAGGTAGCCGACCAGTTTGCCGTCGCGCTCGATAGCGGCGGTCTGGCCTGGGTGCAGGGCTGGGTGTTTGCCGGCGCTGAAGGTGAAGTCGCTCAGGGCGCCGGAGTAGCCCAGCAGGGCTTCGACGTCGGCTTTTACGTCGAAGAAGTCGACGCCGTCGCGGCCGTTGGCCCAGCCTTCTGGCAGGCGGCTGCCGGTGATTACGCCGGCAATCATTGGCTGCTGTTGCAGGTCACCCAGTTGGCCGACGAAGCGCAGGCCGCTTTCGAACAGGCGCACGCGGTCTTGCTGGCGGTTCAGGTTGTGCTGCAGTGCCTTGACCAGGCCCGGCCACAGCGAGGCGCGCATGGCGGCCATGTCGCTGGAAATGGGGTTGGCCAGCAACAGCGGCTCTACGCCCGGGCTGAACAGTTCGAACAGT
The DNA here is from genome assembly GCF_017875165.1 of Pseudomonas sp. PvP089. Classification (NCBI taxonomy): domain Bacteria; kingdom Pseudomonadati; phylum Pseudomonadota; class Gammaproteobacteria; order Pseudomonadales; family Pseudomonadaceae; genus Pseudomonas; species Pseudomonas sp. PvP089. The sequence continues at coordinate 2,631,949 of NZ_JAGGME010000001.1, read as the reverse complement.
TTCGGGTCGATGAAACTGTAGGTGATGGCTTCCTGGTAGCCGCGGGCAACCAGCAGGCGGCGCAGGGTCGGCAGGTCACCGCGGGTTTCCGGCTTGCCTTTTGGCGCCAGGCGGGCTTGCGGGTAGCGAACCGGCAGGTTGTTGTAGCCGTACAGGCGGGCCAGCTCTTCGATCAGGTCCACTTCCAGGCTGATGTCGAAGCGGTGGCTCGGGACGTTGACGGTCCACTGCGCTACACCTTCAGAGCCGCCACTCTTGGTGGTGGTCAGCTCCAGAGCGTTGAGCAGTTGCTCGACCTGGGCTGGGTCCATTTCCATGCCGAGCATCTGGGTGATGCGTTCGGCGCGCAGGGTGACGGGGGCCACTTTTGGCAGGTGTTGCTCGCTGACAGCTTCAACGACCGGGCCGGCTTCGCCGCCAACGATGTCCAGCAGCAGCTGGGTGGCGCGCTCGATAGCTTCGCGGGCCAGCTGCGAGTCGACGCCGCGCTCGTAGCGGTGCGAGGCATCGGTGTGCAGGCCGTAGGAACGGGCTTTACCGGCAACGGAAATCGGCTCGAAGAAGGCGCTTTCCAGGAACAGGTCGCGGGTTTTTTCGGTGTTCACACCGCTGTGCTCGCCACCCATGACGCCGGCGATGGCCAGGGCGCGGGTGTGGTCGGCGATTACCAGGGTGTCTGCGCGCAGGGCAACTTCCTGGCCGTCGAGCAGGACGAGTTTTTCGCCCTCTTCGGCCATGCGTACGCGGATGCCGCCGTTGATTTCTGCCAGGTCGAAGGCGTGCATCGGCTGGCCGAGTTCGAGCATCACGTAGTTGGTGATGTCGACGGCGGCGTCGATGCTGCGCACATCGCTGCGGCGCAGGCGTTCGACCATCCACAGTGGGGTCGGCTTGCTCAGGTCGACGTTACGGATAACGCGGCCCAGGTAGCGTGGGCAGGCAGCCGGGGCGCTGACCTCGACCGGGCGCACTTCGTCGTGGGCAGGCGCTACGGCAGGCACCACCGGGCGGGTGACCGGGGTGTCATACAACGCGCTGACGTCGCGGGCCAGGCCGGCGATGGACAGGCAGTCACCGCGGTTGGGCGTCAGGCCGATCTCGATGCTGGCGTCGTCCAAGCTCAGGTAGGTGCGAATGTTTTCGCCAACCGGGGCATCAGCCGCCAGCTCCAGCAGGCCGTCGTTCTCTTCGCTGATTTCCAGCTCGGCCGCCGAGCACAGCATGCCGAAGGACTCGACGCCGCGCAGCTTGGCCTTCTTGATCTTGAAGTCGCCAGACAGCTCGGCGCCGATCATGGCGAACGGCACCTTGATGCCTGGGCGGGCGTTAGGGGCGCCGCACACGACCTGGAAAGTTTCCTGGCCGTTGCTCACCTGGCACACGCGCAGCTTGTCGGCGTCCGGGTGCTGTTCGGTGGCGAGGATTTCGCCCACGACAATGCCGCTGAACTGGCCGGCAGCGGGGGTAACGCTGTCGACTTCGAGGCCGGCCATGGACAGGCGGGCGACCAGTTCGTCACGGGAGACTTGCGGGTTTACCCAACCGCGCAGCCACTGTTCACTGAATTTCATGCTGTTCTCCTAGAATGTGCGTCGATTGGGCCTAGCGGAATTGGGCAAGGAACCGCAGGTCGTTGTCGAAGAACAGACGCAAATCGTTGACGCCATAGCGCAGCATGGCCAGGCGCTCGGCGCCCATGCCGAAGGCGAAGCCCTGGAACTCTTCAGGGTCGATGCCGGACATGCGCAGCACGCTCGGGTGCACCATGCCGCAGCCCATTACTTCCAGCCAGCCGGTTTGCTTGCACACGCGGCAGCCGTTGCCGGAACACATCACGCACTGGATGTCGACTTCGGCGGAAGGCTCGGTGAAGGGGAAGAACGACGGGCGGAAACGCACCGCCAGTTCTTTTTCGAAGAACACCCGCAGGAATTCTTCGATAGTGCCCTTGAGGTCGGCGAAGTTGATATCGCGATCGATCAGCAGGCCTTCGACCTGGTGGAACATCGGCGAGTGGGTGATATCCGAGTCACAGCGGTATACGCGGCCCGGGCATACAATGCGGATGGGCGGCTGGGTGGACTCCATGGTCCGCACCTGCACCGGCGAGGTGTGGGTGCGCAGCAGCATGTTGGCATTGAAGTAGAAGGTATCGTGCATCGCCCGCGCCGGGTGGTGGCCAGGGATGTTGAGCGCTTCGAAGTTGTGGTAGTCGTCTTCGACCTCTGGGCCTTCGGCAATGCCGTAGCCGATGTGGGTGAAGAACTGCTCGATGCGCTCGAGTGTACGGGTGATCGGGTGCAGGCCACCGGTGGCCTGGCCGCGGCCTGGCAGGGTGACGTCAATGCATTCGGCAGCCAGGCGAGCGCTGAGCTCGGCTTCTTCAAAGGCAGCCTTGCGGGCATTGAGCACAACGGTGACGCGCTCTTTGGCGTCGTTGATCAGCGCGCCGACTTTCGGCCGCTCTTCGGCTGGCAGGTTGCCCAGGGTCTTCATCACCTGGGTCAGTTCGCCCTTCTTGCCGAGATAATTAACCCGGATCTGTTCCAGGGCATTGATGTCTTCAGCGCGCTCCACGGCCTCTAGGGCTTGGGAGACCAGCGCATCCAGGTTTTCCATGTACAGACTCCAGATACGAAAATAGGGGAAGAGCTTTGAAGGCTCTTCCCCTATCGATGACGTTCAATGCCCGACGGCGCTAGCGCCGCCGGGTGATTGTCGCGGGTACTTAAGCCAGAACGGCTTTAGCTTTCTCGACAATCGCAGCAAACGCCGCTTTTTCGTTCACTGCCAGATCGGCCAGAACCTTACGGTCGATTTCGATCGAAGCCTTTTTCAGGCCAGCAATCAGACGGCTGTAGGACAGACCGTTATTGCGGGCACCGGCGTTGATACGAGCGATCCACAGTGCGCGGAACTGACGCTTCTTCTGGCGACGGTCGCGGTAGGCGTATTGGCCTGCCTTGATGACCGCTTGCTTGGCTACGCGGAATACGCGCGAGCGTGCACCGTAGTAACCTTTAGCCAGTTTCAGAATTTTCTTGTGACGCTTACGAGCGATGACGCCACGCTTAACACGAGCCATGAGTAACTTCCTCTATCTTAACCAGAATTAACGAACGCGCAGCATGCGCTCGACTTTTGCCACGTCAGACGGGTGCAGCAAGCTGGCACCGCGCAGTTGACGCTTACGCTTGGTCGACATTTTGGTCAGGATGTGGCTCTTGAAAGCGTGCTTGTGCTTGAAGCCCGAAGCTGTCTTCAGGAAGCGCTTCGCAGCACCGCTTTTGGTTTTCATTTTTGGCATGTTGGAACTCCGCATTCGATAAAATTACACATAATCATCAGGCCTGCCGTGCCCGGGAGATTACTTCTTTTTCTTGGGGGCGATGACCATCATAAGCTGGCGTCCTTCCATCTTCGGATGCTGCTCAACGGTGCCGTATTCAAGCAGGTCATTTTCAACCCGCTTCAACAGCTCCATGCCCAGCTCCTGGTGGGCCATCTCACGACCACGGAATCTCAGAGAGATCTTGGCCTTGTCCCCATCGGTAAGGAAACGTACCAGGTTGCGTAGTTTTACCTGGTAATCCCCATCCTCCGTCCCTGGACGAAACTTGATTTCTTTGATCTGGATCTGCTTCTGGTTTTTCTTGGCTTCGTTGGCCTGCTTCTTCTTCTCGAAGAGGTGCTTGCCGTAGTCCATGACCTTGCAGACGGGCGGTACCGCGTCTGCAGAGATTTCTACCAGGTCCAGCTTCGCTTCATCAGCGATACGCAGCGCTTCATCAATCGAGACGATGCCAACCTGCTCGCCGTCTGCGCCAATTAACCGAACCTCGCGGGCCGAGATATTCTCGTTGATCGGGGCCTTCGGTACAGCACGCTTATCGTTTCTCATTTCACGCTTAATAGTCATTACTCCGATTCTTGGCGACCACGCCGGGAAACCGCTTGTGTCAGAAGCTCAGCGAATTGGGCGACGGGCATGGAGCCCAGGTCTGCGCCTTCGCGAGTACGCACTGCAACGGTCTGCGTTTCGACTTCGCGATCCCCTATAACCAAAAGGTACGGGACCTTGAGCAAAGTATGCTCGCGGATTTTAAAGCCGATCTTCTCATTTCTCAAGTCCGACTTGGCACGGAAACCGCTACCGTTCAGAGATTTCTCAACCTCGAGGGCGAAATCGGCCTGTTTGTCGGTGATATTCATGATCACCGCCTGGGTCGGTGCCAGCCACGCCGGGAACACACCCGCGTAGTGCTCGATCAGCATGCCGATAAAGCGCTCGAACGAACCGAGGATGGCGCGGTGCAGCATGACCGGGCGAACACGGCTGTTATCTTCGGCGATATAGCTGGCATCCAGACGCTCTGGCAGGTTCGGGTCGTACTGCAGGGTACCACACTGCCAGTTACGGCCGAGGCAGTCGCGCAGGGTAAACTCGATTTTCGGGCCATAGAAAGCGCCCTCGCCTGGCTGGTATTCCCACTCCAGGCCCGATTCGTTCAGGGCGTCGGCCAGTGCCGATTCGGCACGGTCCCACAGCTCTTCAGAACCGACACGCTTGGCCGGACGGGTAGACAACTTCATGGCGATATCGCTGAAGCCGAAGTCTTTGTACACGTCCAGGGTCAGCTTGATGAAGTCGGCGGCTTCTTTCTTCACCTGGTCTTCGGTGCAGAAGATGTGCGCGTCGTCCTGCACGAAGCCACGCACGCGCATGATGCCGTGCAGGGCGCCGGACGGCTCGTTACGGTGGCAGGCACCAAACTCGGCCAGGCGCAGCGGCAGGTCGCGGTAGCTTTTCAGGCCCTGGTTGAACACCTGCACGTGGCACGGGCAGTTCATCGGTTTTACCGCGTAGTCACGGCTTTCCGACGACGTGGTGAACATGTTCTCGGCGTAGTTGGACCAATGCCCGGAACGCTCCCAGAGAATACGGTCAACAACCTGCGGGGTCTTGATTTCCAGGTAGCCGTTGGCGCGCTGAACCTGGCGCATGTACTGCTCAAGCACCTGGTATACAGTCCAGCCGTTGGCATGCCAGAACACCATGCCCGGGGCTTCTTCCTGCAGGTGGAACAAGTCGAGCTGCTTGCCGATCTTGCGATGGTCGCGTTTTTCGGCTTCTTCGATGCGCTGAACGTAGGCAGCCAGCTGCTTTTTGTCGGCCCAGGCGGTGCCGTACACGCGCTGCAGCTGCTCGTTCTTGGCATCACCGCGCCAGTAGGCACCGGACAGCTTGGTCAGCTTGAATGCCTTGAGGAAGCGGGTGTTCGGCACGTGCGGGCCACGGCACATGTCGACATATTCTTCGTGATAATACAGGCCCATGGCCTGCTCATCCGGCATGTCCTCGACCAGGCGCAGCTTGTAGTCTTCGCCACGGGCCTTGAACACATCGATGACTTCGGCGCGCGGGGTCACTTTCTTGACCACGTCGTAGTCTTTCTCGATCAGCTCCATCATGCGCTTTTCGATGGCAGCCATGTCTTCAGGGGTGAAGGGGCGCTCGTAGGCGATGTCGTAATAGAAGCCTTCATCGATAACCGGGCCGATGACCATCTTGGCGGTCGGGTACAGCTGCTTCACTGCGTGGCCGACCAAGTGGGCGCACGAGTGACGGATGATCTCCAGTCCCTCTTCATCTTTAGGGGTGATGATCTGCAGGGTGGCGTCGTGGCTGATCAGGTCGCACGCGTCGACCAGTTTGCCATCGACCTTGCCGGCGACCGTGGCCTTGGCCAGGCCGGCACCGATGGATGCGGCTACGTCGGCGACGGATACGGCGTGGTCAAACGAACGTTGACTGCCATCGGGAAGAGTAATAATGGGCATGGCGCCTCCTCTCCTAGTGGTGACCCCTACCAAAGGTCACGTGGGTTGGGATGAGCCAGTACAAGATCCGACCTGCCTTCCTTCATAAGGAAGCCTGCCTCACAGTGGCAGAAGCCTTTCGGCTTGCAAGGGACGAACCAGAGTGACTGGAAAGAAAAAAGATAGCTGCAGCCGGCACAGCGCGACTACAAGCCGGGCATGCTAGCACGCGGGTTGCGCCCCAGGCAGAAATATTTGGAAATTGCACCGCAGCGGTGAACTATCGCGGAAAAATACGGCTCAGACCTTAGGAAGCAACCTACTCTTGATGAGACCTTGACCCAAGGAGTAACTGGTTATGCGAGTTCCGTCTCTTCTGGCCCTGGCGGCCGCTGGCGCCCTGCTGCTGCCCGTGGCTGCGAACGCTGGCAACTTCCCCGCCGGGAAGGAGGCCGCCTACACCGCCCAGTGCACGCAAGTGGCCGGCAGCCAGGGCGTTGACGCTGCCACCGCGAAAAAACACTGCGACTGCGGCGCACGAGCCATCGAAAAGAATTTCACCGACGCCGAGATTGCCGACCTTAACAGCAACGATGGCGTTGACGCCAAGCTGATGCAGAAGGCCCAGACTGTGGTGCAACAGGCCTGCGCACCGAAGCGCTGAACCCTTAAAGCCGGTGACCGCCGGTAACTATTTTGCGTTAGATCAACATCTGGTGAAGGTAAAAGGCGCTAGTTCTGCAGAATTAGACTATGATGTCCTCTGTGCCAGACAGCTCAGGCGTCTAGGCACTTCGAAAAATTTCAAGTTTCTGGAGATTCATCCCATGTCCAATCGCCAAACCGGCACCGTCAAATGGTTCAATGATGAGAAAGGCTTCGGCTTCATCACCCCACAAGGCGGCGGCGACGACCTGTTCGTTCACTTCAAAGCCATCGAATCCGACGGCTTCAAGAGCCTGAAAGAAGGTCAGACTGTTTCCTTCGTCGCCGAGCGCGGTCAGAAGGGCATGCAGGCTGCTCAGGTTCGTCCGGAGTAATTCGGAAGCTGTGAAAAAACCCGCCCTTGTGGCGGGTTTTTTTATGGGCGCAGACCAGGCGGCACACGCTGCTCTTTGCTTCAGGCGGTGAAGCTAAAAACCTGGGGCCGCTTTGCGGCCCTTTCCGGCCGGTCCGGCGCCCCGGCAAGGCCGCTCCTACAGGGACCGCATGGGCCTTTGGAGCTGCATCAACCGCAGTTGACGCGGGTTACCTTGCCCTGCTCGTCCACGTTCAGGTTCAGGCGTTCGGAGCGGTACTCCAGGGTTACCACGTCGTGCGGCTTGAGAATGCGTGCCATCTGCGAGCCACTGGCCTTGCGTGCCTGCTCCAGCAGCTCGGCGCTGGCAGGCTTGCCAATGGCAAAATCGGCGCCACTGGCATCGCAGCGGCCGTCATTGGCTACAGGCGAAGCTGGCACAGCACCACCATCGGCGTTGCCACCAGTGCTGCAACCAGCCAGGACAGCAGCCACCGCCAGGGTTGCCAGGTAAGCACGGGTACGGAACATGAAGCCTCCTAAATAGGTCCGGGAACTGTCTGTTCCGACAGCTCCGCTGGGTATTCGTTGCAAAACCGGTCAAGTCTGCCTGAACTCTGGCAGCGAGGCGAAAAGCAATCGTGACCGGATTTTGCACAACCCACTGCGTTTGCCATATGCTTAGCGCGCACAGTCACTGGCGCAAAGCCATGATTTACTGCAAGAAGTGGAGCGCATCCCGCCTCCATCGAACACCAGGGTCAGGTGTTCACCCCTTCGTCCCGGGCCCCAGCGAGAGCTTTTCATGAGTACCCACAGCATCGATGCCGACATCAAGGTCAAATGGGCGGAGGGCCAGAGCGCGTACAGCCCTGGCACACCGGAAGAATTGCTGTTGATCGCCATCGACCTGTTGGTACGCGACAACGGTGCCGAGGCGGCCCGCAGCTTCATCGACCAGGTGTTCGAGCGCTACGCGCCGCACGCGGCTATTCCAATCGCGCCAGACGGGCGCTGAGCAGGTCAAACAGCCCCTGAGCATCGCCCTGCTCCACCCACAACACATTCGCCGGCTGCTTGAGCACGCCGTACCAGTCGGCAACCGTCTGGCCGAAAGTCGGGCCTTCGCGGCTGTCGATGCTCATGTGGATACGCCGGCCACTGAACAGCTCGGGCTTTAGCAGGTAGGCAATGACACTGGCGTCGTGCACCGGGCCGCCGGGCATGCCGTACAGGTCCATGTCGTGGGTGATGTAGGCATTCAGGATATCCACCACGCGCTTGCTGGCCTGGTTGTTCACGGTTGCCAGTTGTTTCAGGCGTGCGTCGCTGGTCAGCAGCTTGTGAGTGACGTCCAGCGGCAGGTAGGTGAGCTGCACACCGCTGGCCAGCACCACTTCGGCGGCATGCGGGTCGGCATAGAGGTTGAATTCCGCCACAGGGGTGATGTTGCCTCCGTTGAAATGGGCACCGCCCATGACCACCACCTCCTTGATGGCCTTGACGATGTCCGGGCGCTGGATCAGCGCCAAGGCCAGGTTGGTCTGCGGGCCGAGCATGGCCACGGTGATGCTGTGCGGTTTGGCTGTGCCGAGGGTGTCGATCAGGTATTGCACGGCATTGCCTTGGGCCAGAGGCGCTTTGGGCTCGTGCACCTGTACCCCGGTAAGGCCTTCTTCACCATGAACATCGGCGGCGTATATCGGCGCGCGCACCAGTGGGCGGCCGGCGCCGGCGTACACGGGGATGTCTTCGCGACCCGCCCATTCGCGGGCCAGGCGGGCGTTTCGCGAGGTTTTATCCAGGCGCACGTTGCCTGCCACGGTGGTGATGGCGCGGATATTGAGCTCGTCGGGCGAGGCCATGGCCAGAAACAGCGCGACCACGTCGTCGGCGCCAGGGTCGGTGTCGATGATCAGGTCGATGGGGGCGGCCTGAAGGGTGGTGGCTGTGGCCATGAAGGCGAGTCCTTGTAGCAGGGGTTTGAGCATGGGGCACTCCTTGTTGCCAGAACACAGGACACAAACACACCGCAGCCCCCTGTAGGAGCGGCCTTGTGCCGCGATGGGGCGCGAAGCGGCGCCGGAAAGTTTTGCTGCGAAGCTGAAAATCTGGGGCCGCTTGGCGCCCCATCGCGGCACAAGGCCGCTCCTACAAAAAGCGCGGTGGCTATCAGAAAGTGACGCCGGAGATGAGGGCGATGTTGCTGTAGGGCTGGCACTCACCGGTACGCACCACTGCACGGGCACTGCGCGACAACACCTTGAAATCCTCATGGCTCAGCCATTCGCGCTTGCCCAGCTTGCCCTTCAGCCGCTCGATTTCGATCAGCGCTGGCGGCACCACTTTCTGCATTTCTTCAGCCAGCACATGCCGCTCTACCTGCAGCTCGCTCAACACCGCCCGCAACACGCTGGCGAAATCCGGCAGACCGGGCGTGATGGCCAGGTCGATCAGTTCCACGCCTGGTGGCACCGGCAGCCCGGCATCGCCGATCACCAGGATATCGCCATGCCCCATGCCGGCAATGACCCGCGACAGGGCAACGTTCAGCAAGGGGGTTTTCTTCATGGTGTCAGCTCCGCCAGGTAAGGGATCGACGGCTGGGCGCCAGCACGGGTAACCGACAAGGCTGCGGCACGCTGGCCAAAGGCAATGGCTTCGCCCTCCTCCAGCCCCCGCACCAGCCCGGCAGCAAAGCCACCGATGAAAGTATCACCAGCAGCGGTGGTGTCCAGCGGCTGCACCACCGGCGCCGGGTAGTGCTGATGACCTTGGGCAGTCACCAGCAAGGCCCCTTGCGCGCCCAGGGTGATGATCACTTTACCCGCCCCCAGTTGCAGCAAGCGCTCGCCAGCACGCCGCGCACTGTCCTGGTCCGTAACAGCCACGCCGGTCAGGGCTTCGGCCTCGCTTTCGTTAGGTGTGAGGTAATCGATGCAGGCAAACCAGCCCGCCGGCAAGGGCCCGGTGGCCGGCGCCGGGTTCAGGATCACCTGCTTGCCCAGTTCACGGGCCCTGGCCAGGGTCCAGGCCACGGTGTCGGCCGGCACTTCCAGTTGGCAGATGACCACCTCGGCTGCCTGCAGCAGCGCATCGAAGCGCTGTACCGAGTGCGGCGTCAGCAGGCCGTTGCCGCCAGGAATGATGACAATGCAGTTCTGGCTGGCAGCATCCACGGTAATCAGTGCCACACCGCTGGATACCCCTGGGCACGTGCTGACGCCCTGGCAGTCGATGCCCTCGACATAAAGGGCCCGATGCAGTTGCCGGCCATAGTCATCGTCACCCACATTGCCGATCATTGCCACGCTACCGCCCAGCCGTGCCACCGCCACGGCCTGGTTGGCGCCCTTGCCGCCCGGCACGGTGAAAAAGCTATCGCCGGGGAGTGTTTCGCCGGCCCGGGGCAGGCGCTGGGCGCGAGCCACCAGGTCCATATTGAGGCTGCCGACCACCACAACCTTGGCATTCATGACATTTCCTTAGCGTTAGCGGTAATCGTTGAACAGGTCCGGGCGCGGCCCGGTGGACTCACGCAGTACGATGCGCGGCGCAACGATGCGTTGCTCCGCCGCACCTTGGCGCGGTGTGCCGATACGCGACAGCAGCAAAGAGGCGGCGCTCTCGCCCAGCTCGCGAATCGACTGGCCTACCGTGGTCAGCGGCGGGTACACATAGCGGCTGAGCTCGATGTCGTCGAAACCGATCACCGACAGCTCGCCCGGCACGCTGATATTGCGTTCGGCTGCCGCACGCAGCACGCCAAACCCGATCATGTCATTGCCGGCAAAAATCGCCGTGGGCCGTTTGCCCTCCAGTACCTGCGCCGCTGCCGCATGCCCACCCGGGCTGGTGAAGTCGCAGTGCAGCACACGGCTGCCCAGTACCGGCACGCCGGCTTCGGCCATGGCACGGCGGAAGCCGTTCAGGCGCAGCTGGGTAACCCCGGTTTCGGCGGGGCCGCCAATATAGGCGACGTCGCGGTGGCCAAGCTCTAGCAGATGCTGGGTAGCCAGGTAGGCGCCGTGCTCGTGGTCGATGCGCACCAGGTCGGCATCCACGCCTTCCAGCTCACGGTCGACGATCACCATGGGCGTGCGCACGCATGCCAGGCTTTGCAGCAGGTCGCTGTCCTGGCCCACCGAGGCCACCACCAGGCCATCGATGCGCTTTTCCAGCAGCACGCGCAGGTAACTGCGCTGCTTCTGTGGGTTATCGTCGGAGTTGCACAAAATCACACAGTAGCCGTTGCGTTCGCAGGCATCTTCAATGCCCCGTGCCAGCTCGGCGAAGTACGGGTTGACGCTGTTGGGCACCAGCAGGCCGATGGTGGCTGTGCTGCGCGCCTTGAGTGAACGCGCCACCGCGCTGGGCACGTAGTCCAGCTCGATAATGGCGGCTTCAACCTTCTGCCGCACGTGTTCGCTGACCGGCCGGGTCTTGTTCAATACATGGGACACGGTGGTGTAGGAAATGCCCGCCAATGCCGCGACGTCTTTGATGGTTGCCATATAGTCAGTTCCGCCGGCCTGCACGCCGGCTGCGGTAAGTGTCGAGTACCACGGCGATGACGATGACCGCCCCGGTAATGATGCGTTTGGTCGGCTCGCTGGCGCCAATCTGCGCCAGCCCGGCGGCCAGCACGGAAATGATCAGTACGCCAAAGAAGGTGCTGATGACCGAGCCGCGCCCACCCATCAGGCTGGTACCGCCAATCACCACGGCGGCGATCACCTGCAGCTCCAGGCCGGAGCCGGCGTTGGGGTCGGCTGCTTCCAGGCGCGATATCTGGAACAGCGCGGCCAGGCCTGCCAGCAGCCCCATCAGGGCGAATACCAGCACTTTGTACGGGCGTGGGTCGATGCCTGCCAGGCGTACGGCTTCTTCGTTGGTCCCAATGCCGATCAGGTAACGGCCGAACACCGTGCGGGTCAGCACCAGGTGGGCCAGCACAATCACCAGCAAGGCGATGATGAACGCTGGCGAAATACCAAAGGCAACCGGGTTGGAGAACCAGGCATAGGCATCGCCGATGTAGGCGGTGCGCGAGTCGGTGAACTGGTAGGCCAGGCCGCGGGCCATTTCCAGCACCCCGAGCGAGACGATGAACGACGGGATGCGCCAGGCCACGGTAACGCCGCCGGTGATGCTGCCGGCCAGCGCGGCCACGGCCATGCCCAGCAGCGCCGAGGGCAGCACGCCCCAGCCCCAGCCGAGGATTGCCACACTCACTGCAGAAGCCGCCAACGCCAGCACCGAGCCCACCGACAGGTCAATGCCACCGATGATCAGCACCAAGGTCATGCCCACGGCCAGCACCATCAGGTCGGGGATCTGGTTGGCCAGGGTACTGAAGGTGTTGTACGACCAGAAGTGGCTGCTAAGAAACGAAAACAGCACAATCATGGCCAGCAAGGCGGCAGCCAGGCCCAGGTAGGTGCCCAGGCCAAAGTACGTGCCACTGCGGCGCACAGGGGCGGCGCCTTGGCTATCGAGCGGGGTGGTTTTCATGCGTCCATCCTGGGGGCTGCACCGTGCAGCATTCCGTCACGTTTCTGATAGCCGGCAAAGGCGGCCGCAAGCAGCTGATCCTGGCTCCAATGGTCACGTTCGAAGGTGTCGATCAGGCGGCCGGCGGACAGCACCGCGATGCGATCGCAGATCAACATCAGCTCGCGCAGGTCGCTGGACACCACCACCAGGGCCTTACCCTGGCGCGCCAGCTCGGCCAACAGGCCATAGATATCGAATTTGGCACCCACATCGATGCCACGGGTGGGCTCGTCGAACAGCAGCACCTGGCAGTCGCGTTCCAGCCAGCGGCCAATCACCACTTTCTGCTGATTGCCGCCAGACAGCTCGCCCACCACTTGTTGCGCGCCGGCACTGCGAATGCGCATGGCCTGGATCTGGCGTTCGGCCAAAGCCTGTTCCGCCTCGCCGTCGAGCACGCCGGCCCGCGATACCGCACCCAGGTTGCCCAGGGCGATGTTGGCGCTGATCGACTGCGTCAGCAGCAGGCCCTCGCCTTTGCGGTCTTCGGTGATCAGCGCGATACCAGCGCGCACCGCGGCTTTGGGCGAGTCGATACTTACCGGCTGCGGCGGCAGGCCCAGCGCGATGCAGCCGCTGTCGGCGCGATCGGCACCGTAGATCAGGCGCAACAGCTCGGTACGGCCGGCGCCGATCAGGCCGGATATGCCGAAGATCTCCCCTGCCCTCACCTCGAATGACACTTCGCGCACCTTGTCCGCACGGCTGAGCTTGTCGACCTTGAGCAGCGGTGCACCGATCTGCCGGCGGCCCAGGTCGATATGCTCGCCCAGCTCGCGGCCGACCATCAGGTTGACCAGCTCGGTGCTGCTGTAGCGTTGGATCGGCTCGTCGCACACCAGCTTGCCATCGCGCAGCACAACGATGCGTTGGGCCACGCGCTGCAACTCTTCGAGGCGATGCGAGATATACACGATGGCCACGCCCCGCGCGCGCAGGCGCTCGATCTGGGTGAACAGCAACTCCACCTCGCGCGCGGTGAGCATGGCGGTAGGTTCATCGAAGATCAGCACATGGCAGTCACCGATCAGGTTGCGGGCAATTTCGACCATCTGCTGATGGCCTATGCCCAGTTCGCCGACCGGGGTGTCCGGGTTGATGGCGTCAAGCCCGACCTGGGCCATGGCGGCCGTAGCCAGCTGGCGCAGGCGCTTTTGGCTGATCCAGCCAAAGCGGCTGGGCAGGTTGTCGAGAAACAGGTTTTCCGCCACGGTCAGCGTGGGCAGCAGGTTCAACTCCTGCATGACCATACGCACGCCAAGGCGCTCGGCCTCGCTGCGGCTGCCGGGCGCGTATGCCTGGCCGCGGTAGGTCATGTGCCCGGTGGTGGGCGCCTCCAGGCCGCTGATGAGCTTAGAAAGCGTACTCTTGCCCGCGCCGTTCTCGCCAGTCAGGGCCAGTACTTCGCCAGCCCGCAGGTTCAGGCTGACTTCGCCCAGCACCGGCTGGGCGTACGTCTTGCCCAGGCCGTTGCCGGCGAGCACCACTTCATTGGCCGATGCAGGCATGGCCGTGTCTCCTGGCAGCATCAGGGCTTCTTGGTGATGAGTTGGACCGGGGTCTGGATGACGTTGTCGGCATCCACATCCGGTTTCTCGCCCTTGACCATTTTCAGCGCAGCCTGGATGCCGTACACCGCCTGCTGGCTGGCGGCCTGGTCGAGGGTGGCCAGCACGCGACCATCGGCAAGCATCGGCTTGATGGCGTTGATGTTGTCGTAGCCCACCACTTGCACCTGGCCGGCCTTGCCGGCGGCGCGCACGGCCGATACGGCGCCCAGGGCCATACTGTCGTTGCCGGCCAGCAAGGCTTTCAGGTCGGGGTATTCGTTAAGCATGGAGGCGGCGACGGCATTGCCTTTGTCGATTTCCCAATTGCCGCTTTGTACCGAGACGATTTCCATCTTTGCGGCGTCCATGGCGTCCTTGAAACCGGCGGTGCGCTGCTGGGCGTTGGTGGTGGTCGGGACCCCTTCGATGATGCCCACCTGGTCGCCTGCCTTGAGCTTCTGGCTGGCCAGGTAGTCGCCGACCAGGCGCGCGCCTTTGCGGTTGTCGGGGCCCACGAACGGCACGCTGATGCCTTTGCTCTTGAGCAGATCAGGGTCCAGGCGGTTGTCGATGTTGATCACCACCACACCCTGGTCCATGGCCTTCTTCACCGCCGACACCAGCGCCTTGGAATCAGCCGGGGCAATCACCAGCGCCTTGGCGCCGGCATTGACCATTTGTTCGACAATGCGAATCTGCTCGCCGGTGTCGGTCTCGTTCTTGATGCCGTTGGCAATCAGCTCAAATTCGTCGGCGTGACTTTTTTGGTAGTCCTTGGCGCCGTCTTCCATGGTGCGGAAAAATTCGTTGGCCAGTGACTTCATCACCAGAGCGACTTTGGGTTTGTCTTCGGCGTGAGCGGCAGCCAGGGGAAGTGCGAGTGAAAGGGAGGAAACGACAGCGAGGGCCAGCAGACGACCGGGGAACGGCAGTTTCATGGACGATGACTCCGAATCTTGTTTTTTTATCGGATCGCAAACGTTTGCGTTGGCTAACTATGGAAACAAGACCGGCGTTTGTCAAATCCGTTTGGCTGTCGGAGGCAGATGCTGCTGGAGCCGATTATGCAGTTTTTTCCGGAAAACCGAACAGCCTTTCCTATGCTTGTTCGGAATTACGAATGGAACATTGTCTCTTGCAGGAACGTCCTTGTGTCGCGAAAGGGTCGCGTAGCCGCTCCGTTTTAGGTGCAACACCCTACATTGTCGGGGCTGCTACGCAGCCCATCGCGACGCAAAGCCGCCCCTACAAGGGGCGCACGATGGCTTGGTACGAAATATGCCTACCGCTCTGTGCGAAATAACAACAATCTCATTAGGAAGAGAGAACAATAATGATGAACGCCGCACTCAAAACCTTCGCCCCCAGCGCACTCGCCCTGCTGCTGATCCTGCCAGCCACCGCCTCTGCCAAAGAAGCCGAAACACAGCAGAAACTGGCCAACGTCGTCATCCTCGCCACGGGCGGCACCATTGCCGGCGCCGGCGCCAGCGCGGCCAACAGCGCCACCTACCAGGCTGCCAAGCTGGGCATCGACAAGCTGATTGCCGGCGTGCCGGAACTGGCCGACATCGCCAACGTACGCGGCGAGCAGGTGATGCAGATCGCCTCTGAAAGCATCACCAACGAGGACTTGCTCAAGCTTGGCAAGCGGGTTGCCGAACTGGCCGAGAGCAAGGACGTCGACGGTATCGTCATTACCCACGGCACCGACACCCTCGAAGAAACCGCCTACTTCCTCAACCTGGTGGAAAAGACCGACAAGCCAATCGTGGTGGTCGGCTCGATGCGCCCGGGCACCGCCATGTCTGCCGACGGCATGCTCAACCTGTACAACGCCGTGGCCGTGGCCGGCGACAAGCAGTCGCGCGGCAAGGGCGTGCTGGTGACCATGAACGACGAGATCCAGTCTGGGCGTGACGTGAGCAAGTCGGTCAACATCAAGACCGAAGCCTTCAAGAGCGCCTGGGGCCCAATGGGCATGGTGGTAGAAGGCAAGTCCTACTGGTTCCGCCTGCCAGCCAAGCGCCACACGGTCAATTCCGAGTTCGACATCAAGCAGATCAGCAGCCTGCCACAGGTGGACATTGCCTATGGCTATGGCAACGTGACCGACACCGCTTACAAGGCACTGGCGCAGAACGGTGCCAAGGCGCTGATCCACGCCGGTACCGGCAACGGTTCGGTGTCGTCGCGGGTGGTGCCGGCGTTGCAGGAGCTGCGCAAGAACGGCGTGCAGATCATCCGTTCGTCGCACGTCAACCAGGGTGGCTTTGTGCTGCGCAATGCCGAACAGCCGGATGACAAGAACGACTGGGTGGTGGCCCACGACCTGAACCCGCAGAAGGCTCGTATTCTGGCGATGGTCGCCATGACCAAGACCCAGGACAGCAAAGAGCTGCAGCGGATCTTCTGGGAATACTGAGTACCTCGCGCCCCACTGTGGGAGCGGCCTTGCGTCGGGCAAGCCTGCTCCCACAAACCCCCTGCTAAGGCACCGAGTTAGCGTTTATTCCATGAGATCGGGTTCACCCCGCCATTCACCGCACTGCATGCTTCGTCAGGATGTTGCCAGCTACCTGAACCGGTACTCCAACCCCGCCCCCGCATACCACGACCGCCCGGGCGCTGCTTCGTAGTAACGCCCGTTGCCGTCGCCGACAATGACCGAGCCTACATACTGCCGGTCAAACAGGTTGTCCAGCCGCACCAGCTGGTGGAACGTCCAAGGCCCCACATGTTGCTCGAACCGGGTCCGCCAGTTGAATACCGCATACGCAGGTGCGGCCTTGGCGTTGTTGCTGTCGTCCACATACACCTTACTGCGGTACTGCCCTTCAACCCCCATGCTGATGGACGACACTGGCTTCCAGACCAGCTCGCCATACAGGTTGTCCAGCGGCACACCTGGCAGGCGGTTGCCACTTTGGATGGTCTGGCTGATGTCATCGGCATAGCGGGCATCAGTGCGGGTATACACCAAGGTGGTCTGCCACTGCTGGCTCAAGTCACTTTGCAGGCTCGCCTCAAAGCCGCGTCGTACAGTACGCCCCGCATTGCGATAGCTGGTTCGACCATCCGTAGCGCTGGCGACGACGATTTCGTCATCGGTATGAATCTCGTACACCGCTGCATTCAGGCGCGTGCGCTCGCCAAGCCGGTACTTCACACCCAATTCGTACTGCATGCTGGTGGCGGGCTTGAGGCCGAAGTTAAAGCTTTCGAGCACACCCGGCGCATAGGCCATTTCGGCCTGCGTGGGGGTTTCGAAGCCTTTGCCGACGCTCACGTAACCGCGCAGATCTGGCGTGAACGCGTACATCACCGACAGCGATGGCGTGGCCTGCTGATACTTCTTCGAGCCGCTGGAGTCACCGTTGGCCAAGTAGTGGTCGTCGACACGCATTTCCATGGTGCTGTAGCGCAGCCCCAGCTCACTGGTCCAGTTGCCGATTTCCCAATGCGCCTGAAGGTAAGGGTCCAGGCTGGTAGCGGTGTCTTTCTCGTCGCGGCGCAACTCACCTTTAAGCCCCAGTTGGTCACCGCTGAAATTCTGATAACCGCGTCGGTCGTCCTTGCTCTGGTCGTAATCGGCGCCGACCGTGAAGGTTAGGTTGCCGGGCACATTCGCAACCGGCTGTATCCAGCGCAGGGTGCCGCCGTGGAACTCGCGGTCGAAGTCAACGACCCCGCCGCCACGCTGGCTGTTGGAGGCCACCGATTTGGGGATGGACAAATACTGCACCACGCTGCGTCGCCCCGCGTACAGGTTGAACTGCAGCGTGGCATCGCCAAAGTAGCGTTCGTAGTTCATGCCCAGTTGCTGGTGGTCGATGCTTTTGCGGGTGTTGTAGGTTTCGGCCACTGCTGCCGTGGAACGTGGGTCATGCTTGTAGGCATCCCAGGTCTGCCCCAGCGGGTCCTGCGTGTTGTTCTGCTCCAGGCTGCTGTAGATCAGCGCCATGCGCGAGTCGTCGTCGGGCTTGAAGTTGACCTTGGCGAAAGTCTGGTCACGGCGCGCGGCACTGTGGTCGCGATAGCCATCGGTATCCAGGCGCGAGGCATCCAGCACGAACCCTGCGGTGTCGTTCCCGCCCTCTGCCGACAGGTGATTCTTGTTGAAGCCGTCGCTGCCGAAGGTGGTTTCGGCCCCCACGCGCGCAGGCCCCTGCCCGTCCCGGGTAAACATCTGGATCACACCACCGGCGTTGCTGCCATACAGTGTCGCTGCCGGGCCGCGCAGCACTTCAATACGGTCGGCCACATCCAGGTTCAGCGTGGCGGCCTGCCCTTGCCCGTCGGGCGTGCTGGCCGGTATGCCGTCGCTTAGCAGCTTGATGCCACGCACGCCGAAGGCCGAGCGTGCACCGTAGCCCCGCGACGAAATCTGCAGGTCTTGCGCATAGTTCTGACGGTTCTGCACCACCAGCCCAGGGACTTTGCTCAGCACTTCTGACAGGTTGACGCCAAGTTGGCCATCGGTGCCGTGGGACAGGTCAACGGTATCCACCGAAAACGGCAGGTCGAATGTGCTGGTGGGGGCATAGGCACCGGTCACCACCAGCGGTGCCATGACGACGACATCGGGTGAACTGGCCTTGGCACTGCCATTAACGCTCATGCCACCTGCAAACAGCAGGACCAGACTTGTAGATGAAGGAAAACGAGAAAGAAATCGATACATGCGCAGCTTCCGGAAATTGCCGGTATTACACCAGACCGGCAGCGCCAGCGCGAACGGTGGTTTTTTTCCTGACAAGCTGTTGCGAATTTACTTACGCTGAAATACTGTATGCACATACAGCAAAAATAAGGAATTTCCTGTGTCCAGCACCGCCTCCGCCACTCCGAGCAGCTATGAACAGCTGGGTGTACGCATCCAGAAGATCATCAACAGCCCCACCGCCCAGCGCAGCCGTGCGGCGCTGATCTTCCGCCTGGAACAGGAAAGCCCGGAAGACTGGGAAAGCTTGCTGGAGGAGATCGCAGAAAACGACAACGTGACCCTCGCCCACCGCGACGATGGCGGTGTGCAGATTTTCTGGACTGTGCCGAAGGAAGACTGACCGCGCATGAGAGTTTCGCTTTTCGCGGCAGCCTGCCTGTTACTGACCACGCCGCTTGTTCAAGCCGATGCCCCACGCACCTTCCAGGAGGCCAAGAAGGTCGCCTGGAAGCTCTATGCCCCGCAATCGACCGAGTTTTATTGCGGGTGCAAATACAAGGGCAACAAGGTCGACCTGGCGTCCTGCGGCTATGCCCCACGCAAGAATGCCCAGCGCGCGTCGCGCATCGAGTGGGAACACATCGTGCCTGCCTGGCAAATTGGCCATCAGCGCCAATGCTGGCAGAGCGGCGGTCGCAAGCAGTGCGCGCAGCATGACGAAGTGTACAAACGCGCCGAAGCCGACCTGCACAACCTGGTGCCCAGCATCGGTGAGGTCAACGGCGACCGCAGCAACTTCAGTTTCGGCTGGTTGCCGGAACAACGCGGCCAGTACGGTAGCTGCCTGACCCAGGTCGACTTCAAGGCCAGGAAGGTGATGCCGCGCCCGTCGATTCGCGGCATGATCGCCCGCACCTACTTCTACATGAGCAAGCAGTACAACCTGCGCCTGTCCAAACAGGACCGCCAGTTGTTCGAGGCCTGGAACAAGACCTACCCGCCGCAGGTTTGGGAGCAGCAACGCAACCAACAGGTCGCCTGCGTGATGGGGCGGGGAAACGAGTTTGTCGGGCCAGTCAACCTCAAGGCGTGCGGTTGAGCCTCAGGCCAGTGCCTGGAGATAGGCGCTGGCTTCCCGGTAACGGGCCAGCCGCGCCAGGTCGGCGGGGCCAGGGCAAGGAATGCGTGAAAGGTCACTGTTATCGGCCAGGTCGGCCAGCTTGACGGTTCGCGCCAACGGGTCATCGCCCAGGCGTACCACGAAATCCTGGTACGGCTCGCCCTCACGGCGACTGAGTGCCAGCAAGGCGGCAAGGATTTTCAGGGTAAAACCCTCGCGGGCCAGGTCGGACACGGTCAGCGGGGTGTCCTCGATCACATCGTGAAGGACTGCGACAATACGTTGCTCGGGTGTGGACACCCGCATCATCACGCGTAGCGGGTGGAGAATATACGCCACCCCGCCCTTGTCGTATTGCCCTTCATGCGCCCTGGCGGCCACGGCAATGGCCCGCTCCAGTGTAGACATGAGGCCCCTCCCCCGTTCGGCATCTTCCACCCAAGCATAGCCAAACTTGTGTGAACAATGTCTAACACACGCCTCACAAAGCTGCACACACCCAGTTGGCGGGGCCTTATGACGGCAACAGTTGTGGGAGCGGGCATGCCCGCTCCCACAACTGCCGCGAAGGCACCGGGCTCCCACCCACTGCTGCAGTTCTAGCGGGTTGCGCCATGCTGGATGACCACCGAATCGGTGCCCAGCTTGGCCATCACTTCGTCCTTGCGCGCTTGAGCTTCTTCACGGGTTGGGAACGGCCCCATCAGCACCACCGGCTTGCCGTTGCGGTATTCCACCGAAGACGGGATACCCTTCTCGATGAGCCGCGCGGTCATGTCGCTCAGCGCGCCCATGTTGGCACCCTGGATCACTTCCACGTCCCAGCCCTCGGGTGCCGGCTGGCCAGCCAGTGCATCGGCACGGCGCTGCAGATCGGCGCCGCCGCACACCTCGCGGATGCGCAGGTTGTTGCCGGTGTCGTCGACGATGATGTCGTACTGGCCGTCACGCTTGATCGCCACATAGCTGCGGTAGGCTTCGTACTGCCCGGCATCGTCCTTGCCGCGAACCTGGCCGCAGATGGTGCCCTGTGTGTCGATCCGCACGTTGCCGAACTTGGCGGTTTTGGGGTTATGCAGGTGTTCGGCCACCTGCTTGTGCACGCCTTCGACCTCGTTTTCACAGCCCGCCAGGGCAAGCACTGCCATTACCACAGCCAGTTTGCGCACGCGTGTACCTCCAGATTCGAAGGGGCGGATTCTAGCACGAGGGCCATGCGCAAGAACCGCGACCATACGTTACACCTTGCAACCAAGTCATAGGACAACTACCCGTGGCGTCTGCGCTGATCGCCATTTCTTATCCCGCTGATAAAAAACTTGAGGCAGCGCAAGCCGGGCGTTTCGTAGAAGAATCGGGGCAGTCATACGACGACGTATGTCGAATAATAATAAAGGTGAACCCATGTCCCGCTCATACATACAGGTGGATGCTCGCGTCCGCATGATCGCACCGGGCGCTTTTGGCGCTTCCTGGGCAGCTCTGCCTCAGGAGGCGCCATGAAAACCCTGGTCGATGGTTACTTCATCATCCTCAAGACGCTGGTGGTAGGTTGTCTGGTCGGCATCACCTGCCTGATCTTCACCAACGTCGTGCTGCGCTATGGCTTCAACTCAGGGTTGTTCTTCAGCGAAGAGATTTCCCGCCTGGCGTTTGTATGGCTGGTGTTTGCTGGCGCGCAGCTGATGCTGCACGAACACGGCCACATCGGCGTCGACATCGTCACCCGCCGCGTCTCGCCTGGCGTGGCCCGCTGGCTGCTGGCACTGACACAACTGCTGATGCTGTATGTGACCTGGCTGTTTCTCGACGGCAGCTGGAAGCAGACCCTGATCAACCTGCATGTCGGTGCTCCCTCCACGGGTATTTCCATGGCGCTGTTCTACGGCGCGGGCCTGGTGTTCTGCATCCTCAGCGCGCTGCTGATCTGCACCCAGCTGGTCAGGAACCTGACGGGCACCCTCCCGGCGCCCGCCCAGACCGAAACTTCGCTCAAAGATGGAGCAGTCGAATAATGGCCCTGTCTGTTTTCGTCGGCGTGCTGATGGCCGCCATCCTGATCGGCGCCCCCATCGCCTATGCCCTGATCCTTTGCGGCGTGGCGTTGATGTGGCTGCTGGGCCTGTTCGATGGCCAGATCATCGCGCAGAACATCATCAACTCGGCCGGCAGCTTCCCGCTGCTGGCAATTCCGCTGTTCATCATCGCTGGCGAGGTAATGAACAGCGGCGGCTTGTCCAAGCGCATCATCAAGCTGGCCATCACCCTGGTCGGCCATCTGCGCGGCGGGCTTGGCTACGTCACCATTTTTGCCGGCGTGCTGCTGTCGAGCCTGTCCGGTTCGGCCTTGGCCGACGCCGCCTCGCTGACCGCCCTGTTGCTGCCGATGATGGTCATCGCCGGCTACAACCGTAACCGCTCCGGGGGCCTGATCGCATCGGTGTCGGTGCTGGGTTCAATCATTCCACCCAGCATCGGTTTCGTTGTGCTTGGCGTGGCTTCGGGGCTGTCGATCACCAAGCTGTTCCTCGCCGGCATCGCCCCGGGGCTGATGATCGCCGCCGCACTGGTGGTGGCCTGGTGGCTGATGTCGCGGCGTAACAACGATGTGCAACTGAGCCCCAAGGCCAGCGGCAAGGAGCGCCTCAAGGCCCTGGTGGACAGCTTCTGGGCGCTGATGCTGCCGGTGATCATCGTCGTCGGCCTGCGTTTTGGCGTGGTCACCCCGACCGAGGCCGGTGCGGTGGCCAGTGTCTATGCCCTGCTGGTGTCGTCGCTGATCTACCGCGAGCTCAGCCTCAAGTCGCTCAACCAACTGCTGCTGCGCGCCGGCAAGACCACCGCTGCCGTGATGTTCCTGGTAGCTGCCGCTTCGATCCCGGCCTGGATGATTACCATCGCCGACATCCCCGGGCAAATCATCGACCTGATCCAGCCAGTGATGGACAACCCGCGGCTGCTGATCGTAGTGCTGATGCTGCTGATCCTGGTGATTTCCATGGTCATGGACCTCACCCCCACCATTTTGCTGCTCGCACCAATCCTGGTACCGGTGGTGACCGCTGCGAACATCGACCCAATCTATTTCGGGGTGCTGTTCATGATCAATTGCTCGATCGGCCTGATCACCCCGCCGGTGGGCACGGTGCTCAACGTGGTCTGCGGCATCGGTCGCATGCGTTACGAGGCACTGCTCAAAGGCACGTTCCCCTTCCTGATCGCGGAAATCATCGTGCTGTTCCTGCTGGTCATCTTCCCCGAACTGGTCACCGTTCCCGCCCAGTGGTTCGGGCATTGATCCCCCCTATAACAATAAAGGTACTGTCCATGAAGAAACTCGCCCTCATCGCCGCCCTGTTGCTGTCCAGCAGCTTGAGCATGGCCGCCGACTACAACGCCCGCGTCATCAAGTTCGCCGCCACCAGCCCCAAAGGCACGCCACCGGCCATCGGCATGGAACTGTTCGCCAAGAAGGTTCAGGAGCGCAGCGAAGGCAAGATCAAGGTGCGCACCTTCCCCAACGGTGTCCTGGGCGGCGACGTACAGGTGCTGTCTTCCTTGCAGGGTGGCGTGGTGGAAATGATGACCTGGAACGCCGGGCTGATGCTTAACCACATCACCGACTTCGGCATCCTCGACTTCCCGTTCCTGTACACCGACACCGCCAAGGTCGATGCCATGCTCGACGGCGAGGTAGGCAAGATGCTCACCGACCAGTTGCCAGCGAAAAATCTGGTAGGCCTGGCGTTCTGGGAGCTGGGCGAGCGCAACCTGACCAACAATGTGCGGCCGGTGCAAAAGCTTGAAGACATTGCCGGGCTGAAGATTCGCGCCCAGCAATCGCCGCTGTTCCTGGACGTGTGGGCGGCACTCGGTGCCAACCCGACGCCGCTGCCTTTCACCGAGGTGCACACGGCACTGGAGACCGGCACCGTGGACGGCCAGGAAAACCCGGCGGCGCTGATCCTCGCCTCACGCTTCAACGAGGTGCAGAAGTACCTGAGCCTGACCCGGCACAACTACAACCCACAGATTGTGCTGATCGGCAAGACGTTCTGGGACAGCCTCAACAAGGATGAGCAGCAACTGCTGACCGAGGTTGCCCAGGAAGTGCGGCTGGAACAACGGCGCATCTCCCGGGAGGCGGACAGCAAGGCCATCGCCGACCTGCAGGGCGCGGGCATGCAAGTCAACCAACTGCCGCCCGACGAGGTGGCGCGCATCCAGGCCAAGATTCGCCCCGTGGTCGACAAGTACGCCGCACAGATCAATCCCCAACTGGTCAGCAAGGTCTACCAGGCCATGGGCTACCAGCCACAGTGACGCCCTCGCGCCGCGCATTGCGGCGCCTTTCAACTGCCATCAAGGAACAGCATGAAAATCTCCGTAGCCCAGATTCACCCGGTGGCCGGCAACCCGGCCCTGACCGTCGACAAGGTTGCCACGCTGGCACGCCAGACCGCTGCAGAAGGCTCGCGGCTGATCGCCTTTGCCGAATGCCTGCTCACCGGCGGCGCGTTCGACAGCCGTGAAGACCTCGAGCGCGGCGCCATCAGCCTCGACGCCCTGGCGCCGCTGCTGGAGGTATCGGCGCAGACCGGCATCCTGATCGTGGTCGGCTTCTACGAGCGGCACGCCAGCTCGGTGTACAACACCGCCGTGCTGATCGGCGCGCAAGGCATCATCGGCCTGCACCGCAAGCGCCACTTGCCATTCATGATCGGCGACCGCTTCACCGACCGCCCCAGCGATTGGGCAACACCTGTGTTCGATACCAACATCGGCCGCATCGGCCTGGCCATCTGCTACGAAATCCGCTTCCCCGAAGTGGTACGCACCCTGGCCCTGGAAGGTGCCGACATCGTCGTACTGCCTGCTGCCTGGCCAGAACAGGCACGCATGCTGCCGGACATTTTCAGCACCGTGCGCGCCGCTGAAAACATGGTGTACTTCGTTGCTCCCAACCGCAACGACATGGACGAGGGCATGCAGTTCATCGGCACCAGCCATATCATCGAACCGTCCGGCAAGACCCTGGTGCGCGCCGGCCTGGAAGACGGCGTGTACACCGCCGAGATCGACCTGGCCAAGGCCCGCAACAAATCGCTGATCCGTGACCCGGGCATATTCGAAGTGCACCCGTTCCGCGACCGGCTGCCTGAAACCTACCGCATCTGACCCAAGGCGGCCTCGAACATGAACCAAAGCACTACACACACCTTGCTGAAGGCCCGCATGGCGCGCGGTGCCACGTTCGGCATGAACATCTACAGCACCGCCTGCATGGCCATCGAAGTGGCCGGCAACTGGGGCCTGGACTTCGTCTTCATTGACGCCGAGCACACCGCGCTGGGCGTGGACCGCGACATGGAAAAACTGCTGCTGGCCGCCAGCAGCGCTGCAATCCCCAGCCTGGTACGGGTGCGGGGCACGCTGGAGTGGGATATACGCAAGGCCCTGGAAATGGGCGCTGCCGGGGTGATCGTGCCGCAAGTGCACAACGCCGCGCAGATGCGCCAGATCATCCATTACAGCAAGTTCCCGCCCTTGGGACGCCGCGGTGGCGACAGCTCGGTGCGCTCGGCCGGGTTCGCCGGGCCAGGTTTCGACTGGGCGCGCTATACGCAGGCAGAAAACGACCGCAGCGTGATCGTGCCCATGGCCGAAAGCTATGAGTTTTTTGACAACATCGATGAGATTCTCGATGTGGAAGGGATCGATGCAGTGCACTTCGGGCCGGCGGACTACTCACTTTCACGCGGGCTACCGGTCGACTACCGCCTGGGCAACCCCGAGGTGCGGCAACGCCTGCAGGTGCTGATCGAAAAATGCCACGCCCGCTCGATCAAGGTGATGGTGCCGTGCTTTCCGGCCGACCGAGTCACCGCCGGGCGTTTGCTGGACATGGGCAGCGACATGCTGCTGATGGGCAGTGATCTGTCATGGCTCAACCAGGCCGGGCAACATATCGCTGCAGTAAAACAGGCGCTCACCTGACCGGCTGACACGCCACACAACCGGCGCCTGCAGGCACCGCGCAGTTTTCGGGCTGCTACGGTGCCTGCGGGCTCGGGACTAATCAATCTACCAGAAAGTTCTGCTTTACCAGTGTCGCCCGAATGATCGATACCAGTTCACCCAGTTGCATGTCTGGCCGTTCAGTCAAATAGGAAAGGCAGAACTTTGCCGCAGGAATCGCCGGGTCGCACGGTAATGTCTTCAGCATGTCCACCGCCAACATGTCGCGAATCAGTGGCACCGGCAATATGCCAATGGCATGCCCCGCCGATACCATCTTGGCAATAAACGCCAGCGAGTTGCTGGAATGAAAAGCGTGGCTCGCCGAGCCGCTTTCCTGCAACCAGCGGTCCACCACCGAATACAGTGTCGACGGCGCGCTGTGGGTAACGATCGAATACTGCCGCGCCTGCTGCGGCAGAAACGGCCCGTCGGCAATCTCCAGGTGCCGCGCCGCCACCCACTGAAACGTCATCCAGCCAAGGAACACATCGGTCACATCCTCGCGTGTGGCCGGGTTGGTCAGCAGGGCGATGTCCAGTTCGTGATCGTTCAGTTTGCGGTTGAGCGCGGCGCCCACATCGATGGTGATTTCCAGGGTGATTTCCGGGAAGTGCGCCTTGATTTCGCTTATCACCGCAGTCAGCCCGACCATGGCCGAGCACTCGTCTGCCCCCAGGCGCAGGCGCCGGTGTTGCTTCTGCTGGGCCGCGAACTGCTCCAGCTGCGTGCTGTTGTTCAGTACCAGTTCGGCATGGCGCAGCGCCGTGTGGCCGTCGGCGGTGAGGCTCATGCGCTGCTTGCTGCGGTCGAACAGCTTGACGCTGAGCAACGACTCCATTTCCTTGATGCGCGCCGATACCGCAGGTTGCGTCAGGTGAAGATGCCGTGAGGCCGCGTGCACACCGCCCAGGCGAGCGGTCCAGTAGAATGCCTCGATCTGCATCAGCGTGATACGCATGATAAAAACTGCTCCGGCTACTGCTTACGGATTTTTATTATCGACCGTTCAGGGCGCTTGTTAGGATGACCGAAACCCTTCGAAAAAGCATCCGGCATAACAACAACTCCCTATGTATATCATCGAAGCTCTACCTACCCCGGTTAACGCCCACGAACTTGAAATACTGATCAATGCCGAACCGGCAACTATCGGTCATTTCATTACCCACGGCATACCCCACCCAGACATCAAGGCACACTTGCAGAATGTACGCGCGGTGGGCACTGCCGTAACCGTACGCATGCCCGGCAATGACGGTGGCATCCTGCACTACGCCATGGGCTGCGCACGCCCCGGCGATTTCCTGATCGTGGACCGCTGCGGCGAGCGCATCACCGCCGCGCTCGGTGGGGCCATGGCCTACGCCGCCAAGCAGGCCGGGGTAGCCGGGATCATTGTCGACGGCTATGTCACCGACCTTGGCGAATTGCGCGAGCACGGCGTGCCGGTATGGTCGCGCGGTGCCAGTGCCATCACCACGCGAGTGATCGGCCACGAAGGCGAGTTCTGCACTGCCATCCAGTGCGGCGGGGTCATCGTGTACCCGGGCGACGCCGTGGTGGCAGACGAGAACGGCATCGTGTTCCTGCGCCCAGGCAGGGTGGTAGAACTGGCGCAACGGGCAATCGACTTCCAGCACAACGAAAAGCACACCCTCGCACGGCTGGCCAAGGGCGAGAAGTTTCCCGACATCGTCGGGTCGCGGTCGACCATCGAGGCGGCGACCCGCCCTCGCGGATAGCGTCACACCGCACCCGAAGTAGCCCCCGAACAACAACAAGAGGCCTACCGTGAAGCTCATCTCCCTGCTCATACCGCTGGCGCTTGGCGTGCTGATGGGCAGCCCGGCCGCCCAGGCGCAGGACTACCCGCAAATCCGTTTCAACGTGATCGGTGGTGGTAGCCACAACTACACGTTCCGCGCCGTTGAACAGCCGTTCTGGAACGGCTCCTTGCCCAGCGCCTCCCACGGCAAGGTCACCGCCCAGCTGCTGGGGCTGTCGGAGAGCGGCCTCAAGGGCCCGGAAATCATTCGCCTGATGCGCTTTGGCGCGGTTGACATTGGCATGGGCGTGTTCGCATTCGTCGCCGGTGACGATGCTACCTTCGAAGGCATCGACCTGCCGGGCATGGCCGCCGACATCGGCAGGGCCCGCCGCATCGCCGACGCCTACAAGCCGGTGCTGGAACAGCGTATGGCCGAGCGCCATGGCATAAAGCTGCTGGCCACCGTGCCGTACACTGCGCAGGTGTTTTTCTGCCGCGCGCCCGTGCAATCGCTGGCCGACCTCAAAGGCCGAAAAATCCGCACCCGCGGGCGCAACATGGCCGAGCTGGTCAAAGCGATTGGCGCTGCGCCGGTCACCCTGCCCTTTGCCGAAGTGGTGACCGCCATGCAGACCGGCGTCATCGACTGCGCCATTACCGGTATCGGCTCGGGTAACGCGGCCAAATGGTACGACGTGGCCGGGTACCTGTACGACCTGCCGGTGGACTGGTCGGTTGGCTTCTATGGTATCGGCCTCAAGCGCTGGCAACAGTTGCCGCCTGAGGTGCAGCAACTGCTGCAGGCGCAGTCGAAGGTGCTGGAAGATGCCCTTTGGCAGGAGACGGCCAGGGAAAACCGGTACGCCAAGGCATGCAATGTCGGCAGCCCTGACTGCCAGATCCACCATCTGGCGCACATGAGTGCGTCGGCACCCGACCCGCAAGAACAGCAGCGCGTGCGCCAAATGGCGCTGGAAATCGCCAACGACTGGGGCAGGCGTTGTGGCCCCAGTTGTGTCGAACAATGGAATGCCAGCGCAGGCCGCGCCATCGGCATGCGCCTGGCCCCATAAACCCTTTCCCTCGGAGCATACAGTGATGAAGACGGCCCGTTCCAGCCTGGCGGCCATCACCGCCATCGCCAAGGCCAGCACCTGGGTGGGTGGCTTTGCCCTGCTCGGCTGCGCCCTGCTGATTGGCATCGACCTGATCTTGCGCAAGACCGTGGGCATCTCCATGGGCGGCGCTGATGAAATTGCCGGCTATGTTCTGGCAGTCACCAGCGCCTGGGCGTTACCGGTCACTTTGCTCAAGCGTTCGCACATCCGCGTCGACATCCTCTACGCTCGCCTTGGCTTGAAACCACGGGTGGCGCTCGACCTGTTCGCCCTGGCTTGCATGGCCGCGCTGGCCAGCACCTTGGTCTTTCACGCCTGGCATGTATTGTGGGACTCCATCGAATACCGTTCAGTGTCCAACACCCCCTTGCAAGTACCGCAATGGATACCGCAATCCCTCTGGTTTGCCGGCTACCTGTTCTTCGCCCTGACCCTCCTCAACCTGGCGCTGGTGAGCCTGGGGCATTTATTGCGCGGGCGCTGGGGGGCAGTCAGTGCACTGATCGGTATCAACACGGTCGAGCAGGAAATCGAGCAAGCGCTACACCCCGCCGCCACCCCTCCCCAGGAGCACCCGCCATGCTGAGCATCACCTTGTTGCTGCTGCTGACCCTGTTGGCGCTGAGCGTGGCCGCGGCCGTCAGTGTCGGCTTGCTGGGGATGTCGCTGTCGCAGTTGTTCTCGACCCTGCCGCTGAGCAATGCCATGGGCGAAATCGCCTGGAACATCAGCGCCGAGTTCCTGCTGGTGGCCATCCCCCTCTACGTACTAATGGGTGAACTGCTGGTGTGTTCGGGAGTGGCCGGGCGCATGTACCAGGCGGTCGAGAAATGGCTATCCTGGCTGCCGGGCGGGCTGATGAACGCCAACATCGGCGCCAGCGCGCTGTTTGCCACCACCAGCGGCTCCAGCGTGGCAACCGCCGCTACCATTTCCACCCTGGCCATCGCAGAGCAGGAACGCAAAGGTTACAACGCACCGCTGTTCCTTGGCTCCATCGCCGCTGGCGGCACGCTGGGTATCCTGATTCCGCCATCGATCAACATGATCCTGTTCGCCCTGATTGCCAACGTGTCGGTGCCCAAGCTATACCTGGCCGCGACCATCCCCAGCATCATCCTCAGCCTGTTGTTCGTCGCACTGATCGTGCTGGCCTGCCTGGTGCGCCCACCATTGGGTGGGCGCATAGAACACACCCGCTGGGCAGAACGCCTGGCCTGCATCCCCGACCTGCTGCCGCCACTGGCCATCTTCGTTCTGGTGATCGGCTCGATCTACAGCGGCTTTGCAACGGCCAGCGAGTCGGCGGCACTTGGGGTACTCAGCGCCTTGGGCTTGGGCCTGTGGCGTCGGGCTTTCACCTGGCAAAGCCTGGGCCAGGCCTTCGAAGCCACGTTGCGCACCACCGGCATGATCATCTTCATCACCTTGTCGGCGTTCTTCCTCAACTTCGTGCTGGCGTCCATCGGGCTGACCGCCACCCTGGTCAGCTTCGTCACCGACCTGAACCTGCCACCCACGACCGCGCTGCTGGCGATCATCGTGTTCTATATCGTGCTCGGCTGTTTCATGGACACCCTGGCGATGCTCATCACCACGGCGCCGCTGATCGTGCCAATCGTCGTCAACCTGGGCTTTGACCCGCTGTGGTTCGGGGTGGTGCTGATCGTGCTGTGCGAGATGGGCCAGATCACCCCGCCGTTCGGCATGAACCTTTTCGTGGTGCAGAGCATCCGTGGTCGCGGCAACTTCATGGACGTGGTGTACGGCGCCCTGCCGTTCTGCCTGGCTTTGCTCGCGCTGATCGGTTTGCTGATTGCCTTCCCACAACTGGCGCTGTGGCTGCCAAAGGCGTTCTAGCGGCAGAATGCAAAAAGGGCGATCATCTCTGATCGCCCTTTTTGGGATTTGGTAGGCACAATTGGACTCGAACCAACGACCCCCACCATGTCAAGGTGGTGCTCTAACCAACTGAGCTATGTGCCTGTCGTGTGGTGCGCATATTAGTGATCCGATGCGTACCTGTAAAGCTTTTTTTTGAGAAAAATCAAAAACTTTCGAATGTCAGCACTGGGTGCCCTTACCGCAGTTTGCGGTACCCACAGCAATGGCTAATGAAAAAAGGGGTGACCCTTTCGGATCACCCCTTCTTCGATTTGGTAGGCACAATTGGGCTCGAACCAACGACCCCCACCATGTCAAGGTGGTCTTGTGAAGACGCGCGCTACAGAATGGCAAATCTGACGTTCGTGGCGCGGGTGCCGCGTGGAATATTTTTTACGCCGGTCAATTTGCAAAACCGCATGCTAACTTATTGATTGTTATGGAACCTGAGATTATCCACATCCCTGAGCTGGCAAAACTACTCGGCCGATCCTAATCCGCCATACGACGCGCCATGCAAACCCGTGCATCATGGCTACCCCCGTTCTTCAGGCAGGGACAGCGGATCTGTTGGCGGCTGGAATCTGTTAGGGCGTGTCTCAAAGATTGGGAGCAACGCGGCGGGCGGTAATCGAAGCCTGGACGCAAGCGGAAACCACCCCCAACGCTTACCAAGTTGAGATAGCCAATTGGGGCCCGGAGGTCAGTATGATTTCAGCCGCGACTGATCGGTTCATACGAATTGATGAGGTAATATCCGTGACGGGCCGGGAAGGAACACTATCTATCGACGGATGCGCGAAGGCACATTTCCACGGCAGGTTCGACTGGGTCCCAATTCCGTTGCATGGCTTCAGTCGACCATCTCGGAATGGATGACATCCGTCGTAGAAAGCACCTCGTCGGTCCACAAAATGATCAGCAGAGCTAGGGTATGCTTAATCTGGTCGCCGCGAGAATACTCAATCGAACCGGACGCGCTCGCTGCACGAACGTAACGGCCTCGCGGCGACCTCCACTACATAGTGTACGTGGCCTCTGCACGGCTAGCATCCATGTACGCGGCCAGATCAGCCAAATGAATACCGCGAGCTCACTTTAGCTGCGCTCCATCGCAATGAGTGGAAGGCGTATCTCGCCCTTGGCGATATTGAGCCTCTGTTTTTCTGGGCTCCGGTGAGAAAAGTAGTCGGCGCACACCTAGTCCAGCGGAATTACTGCCAGTCCATCGTACTGAGCTAGCAGGAGAAATTCTGTTCTCATGACATTCACCTCTTGCGCCGCACCAACTCCAGTGCCGGCTCAAGATCCATCCCTGACTGCTCAGATCGTTTTCCTTCAGCTCGAATAACAGAACTACCTGACAAAAGCATCCGACCGGGAGTCTTGTCTACTGCGTGCTCAGCTATGTAAGTGTCTGCCCACTCATCGAGTTCATACCGATCAAATCCTACGCCTCGCGCGCCAATCGGGAACTCCTTTACGAGTGGCCGTACTGCCTTATCGAACTCTGTCCTGCACATCCCTAGGTAACCAGGTGCAGATCGATACCTCAAAATACGAGGGAGAACCTGATGCTCTTTGCTCATCACAGAGGCGCTCGCTGCAGATTGGTAGATGACTATCAGTCATGAGTGTGGAGCTGGCCAGAGCATTCTGTCGGTCGGTGTTAGCGTCTAAATGTTCAATGGGTAGGTGGCAGGTTCTTGCCCCTGGCTCTCGCAACGACCCGCAATTGGTAGTCGGATACCGCCTGAAATAACGACTCGGCCAGCAGGCGCTCGACCTCCTCCGCCGGCGCGCCGCGACCCTGCGCCTGGTGATACTCACGGACGGCGTCGACAGCCTGCTGAATCAGCGGCTCGCCGGCCTCGACCATTCCGATAAAGGTGCGCTTGTCCAAAATGCGATGCCCTGCCCAATTGACCAGCAGAGTATAGGGCGGATTGGTGGCACCCAGAACGGGAACAGCTGATGACTCTAAAGCCTCTCGCTGATACCATTTGGCCACGCTGGCTTGCCATTCATAGGGACCAAGGTAGCTAGAAGCCCTGGACACCAGCATCCAGGGCTTCGTTTTTTGTTTGCCCAGTTCATCCAGGCCGCATAAATTTACTGCTGATCCTTAGAGATTTGCTGGATCGCTGATAACTCTGACAGAAGGCGTGCTTTTTCCAGAGATGATCTCATGCTCATTGAACTTGGCGATGCGAATCTGTTTGTGAGAATCACGACCGTTATCGTAGATGATAAGTATCTCACCATCATCACCGAAACTGACTACCGGATACGAAACCTGAATAGAAGAATCTGGCTCGATAATTTTTTTATACCGGTATGTAGCTCCGTCGTCATCGGAGAGACCAACTGTCAGTGTTCCTCGCACAAGATCATTGTTCCAGCAAAGTAGAAGGAGTCCGGAAGGAGTCCTGCCTAGCCACGCACGCGACGAAGAGCTCGGAGCGGTAACCGTGTAAGCCTGCCAAGGCGTCCAGGTCCTCATTAGGTCGCGACTGACGGAATACTGCATTTGTGAGTTGGAACCCAACGATCTTAGCAGAGCTAAAACACTTCCATCGGACCGCTGCACGAACTCAGTTTCAAAGAAACCACTGTACTGGCCGTTATTGTTAGGTGGAAGCTGAGAAACATGTTTAATTTTCTGGCTTTCCCAATCCAGCTCGTAAATATGCGGCCCTACATGATCCATGTATGCTGGAGGATATTCAGCAGAGAAGCGCCAGCCATCTACTGCTAGATACCACTTATCTTCGATCTTGACTGGACGTCGCGGATCACCGTAGTAAGACAAACGGAATGGCTCGCCCCATTTGGGGTCCTCAGCATTGGGATCGTCACAAATAACTGCCCATGCTCCACCAATACCATCGTAGAGCTTGTTGTCTCCCAGGACGCCATAGAAAAGCCAGAGACGGCCCTTGGGATCTGTCCAGAGCATTGGATCTACAATCTGGTTTCCTGGATGGCTAGGTGAGTACGTCAGGTATCCGTACTCTTTAACGCTCTCGCCGCCGTTATCCGAGTAGGCCAGCACCGCGAAGTTTCCTGGTCCTTCGGCTGCATGGGTATTGTCAGCACGCCATGCGGTCCAGTATCGGATTGGACCGGTTCTGGCGATTGTGGCCGTGGCCTGGTACGCACGATTGGCCAGACGGTAGGAAGGGTCGTCGGTGTCTCGCTCGATACGCGCCGGGGAATCCACAAAGACGCGTGCCGGCCGCTGATCGAAGCTGGAAACGATATCGGATTTTGTCGTGCCCTGACGCTTGGCCCTATCCCCTCCCGGCGCAAGCGGGTCATTTTTCGCTAAATACAATGGAGCGCTCCCGTTGGCAGGCGAGCTATGGACATCGGGGGTATTCCGATGGTCTGGACGACCTATAGCCCCTTCGAAAACATCTGCGTTTTTTCGAGGCTCCACATTCAACACCCAGTGGCTGAGCTCGGTATCGAATCGCGCAAGCTCCTTATCACCCACGATAACAGCTGATGATTCCGATACCGCTTTCGACACCTGAGTGATAGGCAGTCCGTCCATCAGTTTCTTCCTCTTCCTAGGATCCGAGTATTTCCAAGATAGTACGTAACATCACCCTGCTGCCTAATACGCATGCGGAAACTGGCGCTAGGAAGCTGATGAAGACGTAGCACAGGTTGTAGTACTTCTATGGCACCGCTTAATCAGACTGGTTCCGCGACTGTCGCCCGCTCACATAGTCGTACTCCTTGGCGCACTGGTCTCCCGCTATCTTGGCTCGGTCATACGCCTTCGCCAACTGTCCGGCTCGAGCATCAGCCCGTGCGAGCAGGTCGGAGAGCACCAAGGTGGCGCGGGTGGCTGTCTCGCCTCTGGCGACAGCAGCGGTGTCCGTGCCGGGGCAACTGCCGGTCTGCGGCCAAAAATTTCACGGAGGTTTGTCCTATCCCAATCCAGTGCGAGATATCATTCGCCTACTGGAACCAGTCAGGCTGTGATATCAAGAAACCATCAGTCACAGGAAAGAGGCCTGGTGGAATGATACTGAAGCTTTCAGATGTGGACATAATAGGTTTCAAGACCGCCATTTCTGTTTCGCATGGAACGGACGTGGAGTACACCAGAGGAAAGATTATTGGTTCGGAGAACGGCATTATTGAGCGTGATCCGCCTTCTTTTCTTGAAATGCTTGGCCTTCCAGCGGATACGCCTTTTGATGCCCTGCTGATAGCTCTGATGACCCTGCGGGACAGGCCAGAAGCGCCACTTGAAGAGAAAACACAGGCCCTAAAAACCTCGAAGATCGGGCCGTATCTTCAACACTCAGCCAATGCTGCAACAGTGGTAGAAGGTCTCGCATTGCTTGCAACGAGCCCAGAAGGGACTCAAGTAATCACTTGGCTCAAAGGCGTTGTAGGTTTCTAGGGCCTAGAGAGGATAGAGGTGGGTGGTTTTGCAAAAGTTTTGCAAAAACAAAAAGGGCGACCCTCTCGGATCGCCCTTCAAGTGCCCGAAAACCGGGGCTTTTGTTTGGTAGGCACAATTGGACTCGAACCAACGACCCCCACCATGTCAAGGTGGTGCTCTAACCAACTGAGCTATGTGCCTGTCGTGTGGTGCGCATTCTACGCATTCCAAAAACCCTGTCAACACTTTTTTTTGCGCTAACCTACTGAATCTTAACCCCTTTGTATAAAGGCTGCTGGCGGGTCCCCCGTAAAGGATTTTCACCAGACGACTAGCGGGTGTTTATTATTATTGATAGCATCGGTACATTCGTTAAAAATATAAAACACGAGGTTCCTGCAGCATGGCTAACACCCCCTACCCCCAGTCCTACTACGCCGCCTCGGCCAACCCGGTGCCGCCACGTCCGGCGCTGCAGGGTGAGGTGGAAACCGATGTGTGCATCATCGGTGCCGGCTACACCGGCCTGTCCAGCGCCCTGTTCCTGCTGGAGAACGGCTTCAAGGTGAGCATCGTCGAAGCGGCCAAGGTCGGTTTCGGCGCATCGGGCCGCAACGGCGGCCAGATCGTCAACAGCTACAGCCGCGACATTGACGTCATCGAACGCACCGTCGGCCCCAAGCAGGCACAACTGCTGGGCCACATGGCTTTCGAAGGCGGGCGCATCATTCGTGAGCGCGTGGCCAAATACAACATCCAGTGCGACCTGAAAGACGGTGGCGTGTTCGCCGCCCTCACCAGCAAGCAGATGGGCCACCTGGAGTCGCAAAAGCGCCTGTGGGAACGC
The DNA here is from genome assembly GCF_017875165.1 of Pseudomonas sp. PvP089. Taxonomy (NCBI): domain Bacteria; kingdom Pseudomonadati; phylum Pseudomonadota; class Gammaproteobacteria; order Pseudomonadales; family Pseudomonadaceae; genus Pseudomonas; species Pseudomonas sp. PvP089. Next base: position 2,596,176 of record NZ_JAGGME010000001.1, on the reverse strand, counting down.
TTCGGCCACAACCAGCTCGAGCTGATGGACCAGAAGCGCATCCGTGAAGTGGTTGCGTGCGACAGCTATATCGGTGGCATGCTCGACATGAGCGGCGGCCATATCCACCCGCTGAACCTGGCCTTGGGCGAAGCAGCTGCGGTCGAGTCGCTGGGGGGCATCATCTATGAGCAAACCCCGGCCGTGGGTATCGAGCGCGGTGCCAACCCAGTGGTGCACACCCCGCAAGGCAAAGTGCGCGCCAAGTTCATCATCGTCGCCGGCAACGCCTACCTGGGCAACCTGGTGCCGGAACTGGCCGCCAAGTCCATGCCATGCGGTACCCAGGTGATCACCACCGAACCCCTGGGCGAAGAACTGGCGCGCACCCTGCTGCCGCAGGATTACTGCGTCGAGGACTGCAACTACCTGCTCGACTACTACCGCCTGACCAGCGACAAGCGCCTGATCTTCGGCGGTGGCGTGGTGTACGGCGCACGTGACCCGGCCAACATCGAAGCGATCATCCGTCCGAAAATGCTCAAGGCCTTCCCGCAGCTGAAAAACGTGAAGATCGACTACGCCTGGACCGGCAACTTCCTGCTGACCCTGTCGCGCCTGCCCCAGGTTGGCCGGATCGGCGACAACATCTATTACTCGCAGGGTTGCTCGGGCCACGGCGTGACCTACACCCACTTGGCGGGCAAAGTGCTGGCCGAGGCCTTGCGCGGCCAGGCTGAGCGTTTCGACGCCTTCGCCGGCCTGCCGCACTACCCGTTCCCGGGTGGCCAGATGCTGCGCGTGCCGTTCAGCGCCATTGGCGCCTGGTACTACAGCCTGCGCGATCGCCTGGGCTTCTGATGTAAGCAGGCCTGGCGCTATCGCCGGCAAGCCAGCTCCCACAGGTACCGCACAGGCGTCGAACCCAGTGCGCTACCTGTGGGAGCTGGCACCGCTATTTGTTCAGGCTGCTGATGGCCTGCTTCGCCGCAATTTCCTGCCCCGCCCGCGCCAGCTCATCCGCAGCCTGCAACCAGCGCTGGCGATCCACCTGGGCCGGCAGTTGCCGCGGTGGCTGCACCAGCACCGCCCAACTCCCCTGCTTTGCCCACGCCGAGGCAAAGTCATCAAACGCCATCACCTGCCGCCGGTGCATGCCCGAGCGCAGCAGCACACGCTGCTTGTAGCGGTCATAGCCGATCAGCACCGCATAACGTGGCTCACCCCACCAGGCCGAACCCTCTTCGTAACGCAGCAGCACCGGGTTGCCCGCCGCCACCTGGGTCAATAGCGCGTCCAGTTGCTTGTCCAGTGGGTATACCACCATGCCGTAGTCACGTGCCACGCGAGGGATAGCCGTGTCCAGCGCATCTGCGCCTTGGGGCAGGTTCAGCGGCTTGTCCAGCAAACCAGGCGTAATCGGCGCGCCCTGTTGCGACAGCACCGCTGCCAGCGCCATGGCACCGCTGTGGTTGGCGTTGCCACGGTAGAACGGCACGCTGCTGATCTCGACCCGCTGCGCCAGGCCTTTGAGATTGGCGGGCGGTGCGCTGGCACAGCCAGCCAGGGTGGCTGCCATCAGACAGACGGCCAGCAGCCGCCGGGGGGCAGTTTTGACGGAATGTTGCTGCATGGACACTCGCTTGTTCCAACGCCAGGCAGGCAGCGCCCGGCTCTGGCACCGATCATAGGTCCGACAGCGGCGCGGGTATAGTCCGACAGCGGCTTGGAGCGAATCGGACTCAGGGATAGACCTTTGTTCGATGGAACGTCACAGGCGAAGGGCTAGACTAAAGCAGTGTCTGGAAGGCAAGCGCTGGCTGACCGAGCGCTGCCCTTGGAGAGGGAGGCACAGATGAGCCTGACTATGGCAATCCTCATGCTGGTGGGCATGTGGCTGAGCGTTGCAGCCGCCATGCTGTGGGGTGTGCTGCGTATCGTGCGGCGCCATTCCCACCACCACCGGCCACCGCTGGTACCTGCCAAGCCGCAACCTGTGCGACGGCCACGACGGCCAGCCGGGGTGCACTAAGATTTCAGAACCCGCGAACGGGGCGCAATGCGCCCCGTCTTTTTTTCATCAACCTTCAGCAGCCTCACGCTTCAAACGCGCCCGGCGAGCCAGAATGTTGAGGATCTCGATCGCGGTCGAGAACGCCATGGCCGCATACACATACCCCTTCGGCACATGAGCGCCAAAGCCTTCGGCGATCAGTGTCATGCCGATCATGATCAGGAAGCCCAAGGCCAGCATGACCACGGTCGGGTTGTCATTGATGAAGTTGGCCAGCGGGTCAGCGGCCACCATCATCACGATGACTGCCGTGATCACGGCAATGATCATGATCGGCAAGTGCTCGGTCATGCCCACAGCGGTGATGATGCTGTCGACCGAGAAGACGATGTCCAGCAGCAGGATCTGGAAGATTGCCGCAGCAAAGCCCAGGGTTACAGTCGAACCGACCTTGGCTTCTTCCTTGGCACCGTGCGGGTCAACGCTTTCGTGAATTTCCTTGGTCGCCTTCCACAGCAGGAACAGGCCACCGGCAATCAGGATCATGTCCTTCCACGAGAAGGCGTTACCGAACACTTCGACCACAGGGTCGGTGAGCTGTACGATCCAGGCCACCGTGCTGAGCAAGGCCAGGCGCATGACCAAGGCCATGCTGATCCCGATCCGCCGTGCCTTGGAGCGGTACTCCACCGGCAGTTTATTGGTCAGGATGGAGATGAAGATCAGGTTGTCGATGCCCAGCACAACTTCCATGGCCACCAATGTAGCCAGGGCAACCCAGGCAGTAGGGCTAGCGGCGAGTTCCAGCAAGTATTCCATTGTTCAAATCCTGCAGCGGCGGTTTAGGGTCAGATTTCCTGGGTGTCTTTTTTCTTGTCGGCATCTTCAGGCTGTTGCGCTTCGCCGCCGATAGCCTCGTTCAACGCCTGCTGGGCGGCCTTGTTGGTGTCGTCAATGGCCTGCTTGGCCGACTGGGCGGCCTGGTCGAGCATCTGCTGGGCGGATTTCTCGGCTTGGTCGCAGCCTGCCAGGGTGAACAGGGCCAACGCCAGCACCAATGGGGTACCGATGGATTTGAATTGCAGCATGGTGTCCTCGCTTGAAATATCCCGGCGGCGCATGGCGCCTGATGCGGTGCATTCTAGAGATGCCGACAGTTCAGGAAAATTCGTATTTTCATGGCGTATACTTCGGGTTTTACGAATCGGGACGACCGACGGTGCTCAACTATCGCCAGCTGCATTACTTCTGGGCCGTGGCCAAGACGGGCAGCATCACCCGCGCCAGCGAACAGCTGAACCTCACACCACAGACCATCAGCGGGCAAATCAGCCTGTTCGAGCAAACCTACGGCCTGGAACTGTTCCAGCGCGTCGGCCGCCAACTGGAGCTGACCGAGACCGGCCGCCAGGCGCTGGTGTACGCAGAACAGATGTTCCAGATTGGCGGCGAACTGGAGGCCATGCTGCGCGCCGGCCCGCAGGAGCAGATCCTGTTCCGTGTGGGGGTGGCCGATGTGGTGCCCAAATCCATCGTCTACCGCCTGCTGGCACCGACCATGGAGCTGGATGAGGTGCTGCGCATCAACTGCCGCGAAGACAAACTTGAGCGGTTGCTGGCAGACCTGGCCATCCAGCGCCTGGACCTGGTGATTTCCGACAGCCCCATGCCCAGCAATCTGGACATCAAGGGCTACAGCCAGAAGCTGGGCGAGTGCGGGCTGAGCTTTTTCGCCACGCCGGCACTGGCACAACGCCTGAACGGCCCCTTCCCCGCCTGCCTGCAGGATGCTCCGCTGCTGGTGCCCGGGCAGGAAACCGTGGTGCGCAGCCGTTTGCTGCGGTGGCTGGGCGAGCAACAGCTGCAGCCCCGCATCGTGGGCGAGTTCGATGACAGTGCCCTGATGCAGGCGTTCGGCCAGTCGGGCAGCGGCATTTTCGTCGCCCCCAGCGTGATCGCCGACGAGGTGTGCCGCCAATATGGTGTGGCGCTGATCGGCCAGACCGAGGCCGTGCACGAATCGTTCTATGCCATTTCGGTAGAGCGCAAGGTCAAGCACCCGGGGATTGTCGCGATTACCGAGGGGGCGCGGCGGGAATTGTTTCATTGGTGATCGTGGTGGCGTCTTTGTCCGTGAAACCGCTCCCACCGGTACTGCACACGTCTCGGTACACGGCGAAGACGCCAGAACAGCCGTACACGTGGTCTATGGTAAAGTCTCGCCCTTTCCAGATTCCGAGATGCCGCTGCACATGACCCCTGTCTTCCGCCTCCTCAACCGCACCAGCCTGGTGACACAGATCGTCATCGGCCTGCTCGCGGGCATCGCCGTTGCCCTGCTCGCGCCTGCCATCGCCCGCGACCTGGCCTTCCTGGGCAAGGTGTTCGTCAGCGCCCTCAAGGCCGTGGCGCCCGTGTTGGTGTTCATCCTGGTCATGGCCTCGATCGCCAACCACCGTCACGGCCAGGAAACCCATATCCGGCCGATCCTCTGGCTGTACCTGCTAGGTACCTTCGCCGCAGCGGTCGTAGCCGTGGTCGCCAGCATGCTGTTCCCCTCCGACCTGGTGCTGAGCAGCGGTGAGGCAACGTTGAGCGCCCCGGGTGGCATCTCCGAGGTGATGCAGAACTTGCTGCTGAGCGCGGTCGACAACCCGATCAATGCCCTGCTCAACGCCAACTTCATCGGCGTGCTGACCTGGGCTATCGGCCTGGGCGTGGCCCTGCGCCATGCGGGTGAAACCACCCGCACCGTGGTCGAAGACCTGTCCAATGGCGTGACCCTTATCGTGCGCGTGGTTATTCGCTTCGCCCCGCTGGGCATCTTTGGCCTGGTCAGCTCCACCCTCGCCCAGTCGGGCCTGCAGGCCCTGCTCGGCTACCTGCACTTGCTGGCTGTGCTGATCGGCTGCATGCTGTTCGTGGCGCTGGTGATGAACCCGCTGATCGTGTTCTGGAAAATCCGCCGCAACCCCTACCCGTTGACCCTGCTGTGCCTGCGCGAAAGCGGCATTACCGCGTTCTTCACTCGCAGCTCGGCGGCCAACATCCCGGTGAACCTGGCACTGTCAGAGCGCCTTGGCCTGCATGAAGACACCTACTCGGTGTCGATCCCGTTGGGCGCAACCATCAACATGGCCGGTGCGGCAATCACCATTACCGTACTGACCCTGGCCGCGGTGCATACCCTGGGTATCCCGGTGGACCTGCCAACGGCCGTGCTGCTCAGCGTGGTGGCGGCGGTGTGCGCCTGTGGCGCCTCGGGTGTGGCCGGGGGCTCGCTGCTGCTGATTCCACTGGCGTGCAGCCTGTTTGGCATCCCCAGCGAAATTGCCATGCAGGTAGTGGCGGTGGGCTTCATTATCGGCGTGCTGCAGGATTCGGCCGAGACAGCGCTGAATTCGTCGACCGATGTGCTGTTCACAGCGGCGGCGTGCCAAGCCGAAGAGGGGCGTAGCGCCTGAGCAGACCAAAGGGCCGCTTTGCGGCCCATCGAAGGCAAGCCTGCGCCTGCTAGCGATGATGCCAATGATTGCTTAAGCCAGGCGCATTACCTAGGCTAGTGGCCTTTCCCCAGCAATTGAGACAGGGCCATGTCAGAACAAGAAACCGCCGATGAAGGCCGCTTCAGCAGCGTTGAGATCCGTATTCTCGGTTCGCTGATCGAGAAGCAGGCCACCAGCCCGGAAAGCTACCCGCTGACCCTTAATGCCCTGGTCCTGGCCTGCAACCAGAAGACCAGCCGCGAGCCGGTGATGAACCTTACCCAAGGCCAGGTTGGGCAGGCCCTTCGCACACTCGAAGGGCAAGGGATGACCCGCCTGCAGATGGGCAGCCGTGCCGACCGCTGGGAACAACGGGTGGACAAGGCCCTGGAGCTGGTGCCGGCACAGCTGATTTTGATGGGCCTGATGTTCCTGCGCGGCCCGCAAACCCTCAACGAACTGCTCACCCGCAGCAACCGCCTGCACGACTTTGACGACACCGAGCAGATCCAGCACCAGCTGGAGCGCCTGATCTCGCGCGGCCTGGCCTTGCACCTGCCACGCCAGGCCGGCCAGCGTGAAGACCGCTACACCCATGCATTGGGCGACCCGGCAGAGATCGAGACCATCCTCGCTGCACGTCAACACGAAGGTGGCGCGCGCAGCAGTGGCGGCAGCGTTTCGGAAGACCGCATCGAAGCACTCGAGGCCCGCATCGCGGCGCTGGAAGCGCGGCTGGCCGAGCTGGAAGGCTAAGCCGTCACGGCTCGCGTTCGGGGAAGTTGCGGCAGCTCTTGCGTTCGGCCAGCTCCCGGTCACTGGGGCGCTGGTCGACAAACACGGCGCGGCCGTCGGCGTAGATTTCCAGGTAGCCCCAGTGCAGGTCCTGTTCTTGCTGGCCGGGCTTTGGGGGTACTAGCCACCAGGGTTCGCGGCTGATCAGGGTCATAGGCGTGATTCCTGAGGGGATCTGCACTAATCATAGACACCCTCAGCCTTCGAAGGCCCTACCGCCGGCAAGCCAGCTCCCCCAGGTGCACCACAGTTTCGAATGCTGTGATCACCTGTGGGAGCTGGCTTGCCGGCGATAGGGCCAGCGCAGGCTTATGCCGGTGCCGAAGTACGAATCAGGTGGTCGAAGGCTGCCAGCGAAGCCTTGGCCCCTTCACCCACTGCAATCACGATCTGCTTGTACGGCACGGTGGTCACGTCACCTGCGGCAAACACACCTGGGATGCTGGTCTGGCCCTTGGCATCGACGATGATCTCGCCGCGCGGCGACAGCTCGACGGTGCCTTTCAGCCAATCGGAATTCGGCAGCAGGCCGATCTGCACGAAGATGCCTTCCAGCGCCACCTCGTGCTGCTGATCGGTCGTGCGGTCCTTGTAGCGCAGGCCGGTCACTTTCTCACCATTGCCTAGTACTTCGGTGGTCAGCGCGCTGGTGATCACTTTCACGTTCGGCAGGCTGTGCAGCTTGCGTTGCAATACCGCATCGGCACGCAGTTGGCTGTCGAACTCGATCAGCGTCACCTGGGCAACGATACCGGCCAGGTCGATGGCCGCTTCCACGCCTGAGTTACCGCCGCCAATCACCGCCACGCGCTTGCCTTTGAACAGCGGGCCGTCACAGTGCGGGCAGTAGGCCACGCCGCGACCGCGGTATTCCTGCTCGCCCGGCACGTTCATTTCGCGCCAGCGGGCGCCCGTGGCCAGGATCACGGTCTTGGCCTTGAGCGAGGCGCCGCCGGCCAGGCGTACTTCATGCAGGCCGCCATCGGTGGCCGGAATCAGCGCCTCGCCGCGCTGCAGGTTCATGATGTCCACATCGTATTGCTTGACGTGTTCTTCCAGTGCAGTGGCAAGCTTCGGCCCTTCGGTTTCCTGCACCGAGATGAAGTTCTCGATGGCCAGCGTATCGAGCACCTGGCCACCGAAACGCTCGGCGGCGATACCGGTGCGGATGCCTTTGCGTGCGGCGTAGATGGCCGCTGCAGCCCCGGCTGGGCCACCCCCGACCACCAGCACGTCAAAGGCATCCTTGGCGTTGATCTTTTCGGCCTGGCGAGCGCCGGCATTGGTGTCGATCTTGCCTAGGATTTCTTCCAGCCCCATGCGGCCCTGGCCGAACACTTCGCCGTTCAGGTACACGCTGGGCACCGCCATGATCTTGCGCGCTTCCACTTCATCCTGGAACAGCGCACCATCAATGGCCACGTGGCGCACATTGGGGTTGAGCACCGCCATCAGGTTAAGTGCCTGGACCACGTCCGGGCAGTTCTGGCACGACAGCGAGAAGTAGGTTTCGAAGGTGAACTCGCCCTCCAGCGCCTGGATCTGCTCGATCACTTCGGCACTGGCCTTGGACGGGTGACCGCCCACTTGCAGCAGCGCCAGCACCAGCGAGGTGAATTCGTGGCCCATGGGTATACCGGCGAAGCGCAGGCTGATATCGCTACCCGGGCGGTTCAGCGAGAACGACGGGCGACGGGCATCGGTACCGTCTGCGCTGAAGGTAATGAGGTTCGACAAACCGGCAATTTCCACCAGCAGGTCGTGCAATTCGCGGGACTTCGCGCCGTCGTCGAGGGAGGCTACGATCTCGATCGGCTGGGTGACCCGCTCCAGGTAGGTTTTCAGTTGCGATTTAAGCGTGGCGTCCAACATACGGGCGATTCCTTTTTTTCAAAACTCGGATACAAAAACGCCCAGGCGATGTCGCCCGGGCGTTTGACGGGGCGGTAGGTATTTCAGCTTTGGCGGCTGCTTACCGCCCGCGTTATGGGCATGACCTTAGATCTTGCCTACCAGGTCCAGCGATGGCGCCAGAGTGGCTTCGCCTTCTTTCCACTTGGCCGGGCACACTTCGCCTGGGTGGGCGGCAACGTACTGGGCAGCCTTCACTTTACGCAGCAGTTCGGCAGCATCGCGGCCTACACCGCCGTCGTTCAGTTCGACGATCTTGATCTGGCCTTCCGGGTTGATCACGAAGGTACCGCGATCCGCCAGGCCGGCTTCTTCGATCAGTACGTCGAAGTTGCGCGAAATGACGTGGGTCGGGTCACCGATCAGCGGGTATTGGATCTTGCCGATGGTGTCCGAGGTGTCGTGCCAGGCTTTGTGGGTGAAGTGGGTGTCGGTGGACACGCCGTAGATTTCCACACCCAGTTTCTGGAACTCGGCGTAGTTGTCGGCAAGGTCACCCAGCTCGGTCGGGCAGACGAAGGTGAAGTCAGCCGGGTAGAAGAACACGACAGACCACTTGCCTTTCAGGTCGGCTTCGCTGACCTGGACGAACTCGCCCTTGTGGTAGGCGGTGGCGTTGAACGGTTTGACTTGGCTGTTGATGATTGGCATGAGAGACGCTCCTTCATGGGGTTGGAATCAGTTGATGGATAGAATCCTAACTAATCATCCCGCTGAAGGCTCATTGGCAAAGCTCATGCTTGTGATTGGTTTTGGCTATAACCGGGGTTAATTAATAGAAGGGAATGGGCTGAGCAAAGGATTGCGCTGCATTCATTGGCCCCATCGCCGGCAAGCCAGCTCCCACAGGTACCGCGCAGGCCCATGGACTTGCAATACCTGTGGGAGCTGGCTTGCCGGCGATGAGGCCAGTGGCATTAACGAGTGACTGTACGCATGGTCACGAACTCTTCGGCCGCCGTCGGGTGCACGCCGATGGTTTCGTCGAATTGCTGCTTGGTCGCACCGGCCTTCAGGGCAATGCCCAAGCCCTGGATGATCTCGCCAGCGTCAGGGCCAACCATGTGGCAACCCAGCACCTTGTCAGTCTCGGCATCCACCACCAACTTCATCAGGGTCTTTTCCTGAATGTCGGTCAGGGTCAGCTTCATGGCGCGAAAACGGCTTTCGAACACCTGCACCTTGTGCCCGGCCTCCAGCGCCTGCTCCTCGGTCAGGCCAACCGTACCGATAGGCGGCTGGCTGAACACCGCCGTCGGGATGTTCTGGTAGTCCACCGGGCGGTACTGCTCCGGCTTGAACAGGCGCCGCGCCACGGCCATGCCTTCGGCCAGGGCCACCGGGGTAAGCTGCACACGGCCGATCACATCGCCAATGGCCAGGATCGAAGGCGCAGTCGTCTGGTACTGCTCGTCGACACGAATGTAACCACGCGCATCCAGCTCGACACCGGTGTTTTCCAGGCCCAGGTTGTCCAGCATCGGGCGCCGGCCTGTAGCGTAGAAAACACAGTCTGCAACCAGCTCGCGGCCGTCCTTCAGGGTGGCCTTGAGGCTGCCATCTTCAAGCTTGTCGATACGCTGGATGTCGGCATTGAATTGCAGATCGAGGCCACGCTTTTCCAGTTCTTCCTTCAGGTGCGTGCGCACCGAGCCATCGAAGCCGCGCAGGAACAGGTCGCCACGGTACAGCAGCGTGGTGTCGGCCCCCAGGCCCTGGAAGATACCGGCGAACTCGACGGCAATGTAGCCACCGCCGACCACCAGCACCCGCCTTGGCAGCGCCTTGAGGTAGAACGCTTCGTTGGAGGTGATCGCCAGTTCCTTGCCCGGGATGTCCGGGATCTGCGGCCAGCCACCGGTAGCGATAAGGATGTGCTCGGCGGTGTAGCGCTGGCCTTCCACCTCCACTTCATTGGCACCGGTCAGGCGTGCATGGCCCTGCAGCAGGGTGACGCCGCTGTTGACCAGCAGGTTGCGGTAGATGCCGTTGAGGCGCTCGATCTCGCGGTTCTTGTTGGCAATCAGGGTGCCCCAGTCGAAATGCCCTTCTTCCAGGGTCCAGCCGTAACCCGCGGCCTGCTCCAGTTCGTCCGCGACATGCGCGCCGTACACCAGCAGTTTTTTTGGCACGCAGCCGACGTTGACGCAGGTGCCACCCAGGTAGCGGCTTTCGGCCACTGCCACTTTTGCGCCGAAGCTCGCCGCAAAGCGCGCTGCGCGCACACCGCCAGACCCGGCACCAATCACGAACAGATCAAAATCGTAGGCCATGTATTCACTCTCCTAGGCAGGCGCACAGCATAACGCCGTTGGCCACTGCAAATCGAGTAGGAGGCGGGTTCACACCCGCCGTCCTCTCACACCACCGTGCGTACGGTTCCGTACACGGCGGTTCAGGTCATGCGGCTAAGCCGGTTGATCGTATCCAGTATCGAGACAAGCCCGAGTCGATCCCAGAGCTTCTTCGGCAGCGCCTGATTCATATGTGGCGCTCCAGAGTTCCACCATGGGCCGCGACCGTTGAAGGCCGATTTGCAGGCACGCTCTTCGCCCAGCCCCAAGCGCATCAGGTTGCGGGCCCTCGTAGAGGGCCGCTTCCATTGGCGCCAGATGACGCAGCGAAGTTTGTGTCTGACCCAGCCGTCCAGCTCCACAACAGGCCCTTTGCTCTGACTGAGCTTGAAGTAGCCAGCCCAGCCCCGCAGGACGGGGTTGATCCGCTCGATGACAGTCGCCATTTTGCGAGCCCGTACGCTGCGCAGTAGCGCTCGGAGCCGGTCGCGTACACGGCCCAGGCTCATCGTTGCCACGCGCAGCCTTGGCTGTTGATGCCAGCTCATCCCATAGCCCAGGTAGTCGCATTTCCACGCCCTTGCCACTTGGCTTTTCTTCCTGTTCACCGTCAGTTTCAGACGTTCTCTCAGGAAGCGTTCGACGCTAGCCAGCACCCGTTCGCCTGCCCGGTGACTACGTACATAAATGTTCGCGTCATCGGCGTAGCGCACGAACCGGTGGTCCCGCCGCTCCAGCTCACGATCAAGTTCGTCGAGCAGGATGTTCGACAGCAACGGCGAGAGCGGGCCGCCTTGCGGCGTCCCTTCCTGCCGTGGACTGGCGACCCCACCCGACATGATCCCAGCTTCGAGGTACCGGCGGATGAGCTTGAGAACGCATTTGTCTTCGACACGTCGCTCGATACAGGCCATGAGGATGTCGTGGTTAACCCGATCAAAGAATTTCTCCAGATCAAGCTCCACGCACCAGCGACGGCCCGCCTCCACATGGGAACGGGCCGCTTCAACGGCTTGATGAGCGCTTCTGCCCGGACGAAAGCCGTAGCTGTAGTCCGAAAACAACGGGTCGAAGATTGGCGTGAGCTGTTGCTGCAGTGCTTGCTGGATCAGGCGATCCACGACGCTAGGGATACCTAGTTGTCGTGTGTCGCCCTGCGGTTTGGGAATCTCAACCGCTCGCACTGCCTGAGGACGGTACTCACCGGCCAGCAACCTGGCTTTGAGGATCGGCCAGTACTGATTCACGTGGCCCGCCAACTCGGCCACCGTCATGCCATCGGCACCCGGCGCTCCCTTGTTGCTGACCACACGTTGATACGCACGCCTGAGGTTCGCCGGTGCAAGCACCCGCTCCATCAACGTGTCCGGCTCCGCGTTCGTCCCCGCCACTGACGCCGTCAATACCTCTACACTGCCAGCCCTCATCCTCGGCTTCTGGCCGGGACCTCGACTGACACATTCCTGTGTGGGAATTTTCTGCATTACGGTTACCAACGAGACAGTGACGCCTACTGGCGGCATAACCTGTTCGGCCCTTGGTGGCGCGGTTAACCGCCACTTACTACGGCCTCGGCTGACTTCTGCATGCTCATCCCGCCGCCTCTCGACGTTCGGTAGCACAGTGGCAAACGTGCAGATCTCCCAGGGTAATTCGCGCGACCTTCCTGCTTATGCCTGTCGGATCTACGTCACAGCGTTCCGTGCAAGTATCGGGCTTTGGCGATTTGTGCCACCTCACCCCGCTGTGCCGCCTCTATCCGCTTCCTGTTCGTCAGGCCAGCATTTTGCCTCGGGCTTCCTTCAGATTCGCAGTCACCTGCGACACCCTTGCCTCTGGCTAACACTTCCCCTTGCCGGGTGTGTAGAGGACTTTCACCTCCAAGTCACCCGCCTGGCCACCACAGCCAAGCGGGTTGCGCTTACGCGCAACGCGCCATGCCTGGCGCACACAAAAAAGCCACCCTGAAGGGTGGCTCTCTATGACCTGCGGGGCTTATCAGTAAGCCTTGCCAGCCTTGTAGAAGTTCTCGAAGCAGAAGTTGGTCGCCTCGATGTAGCCTTCGGCACCACCGCAGTCGAAACGCTTGCCCTTGAACTTGTAGGCGATCACGTTACCTTCAGCCGCTTGCTTCATCAGCGCGTCGGTGATCTGGATCTCGCCACCCTTGCCCGGCTCGGTCTGCTCGATCTTCTCGAAGATATCCGGGGTCAGGATGTAGCGGCCGATGATGGCCAGGTTCGATGGCGCATCTTCAGGCTTGGGCTTCTCGACCATCGAGTCCACACGGAAGATACCGTCACGGATTTCCTCGCCGGCAATGACGCCATACTTGTTGGTTTCCTGCGGATCGACTTCCTGGATCGCGACGATCGAGCAGCGGTATTGCTTGAACAGCTTGACCATCTGCGCCAGCACACCGTCACCGTCAAGGTTGACGCACAGGTCGTCCGCCAGCACCACTGCAAACGGCTCGTCGCCAATCAGCGGGCGGCCGGTGAGGATCGCGTGGCCCAGGCCTTTCATTTCGGTCTGACGGGTGTAGGAGAACGAGCACTCGTCGAGCAGGCGACGGATGCCCACCAGGTATTTTTCCTTGTCGGTGCCCTTGATCTGGTTTTCCAGCTCGTAGCTGATGTCGAAGTGGTCTTCCAGGGCGCGCTTGCCGCGGCCGGTCACGATGGAGATTTCGTTCAGACCAGCATCCAATGCTTCTTCAACGCCATACTGGATCAGTGGCTTGTTGACCACCGGCAACATTTCCTTGGGCATGGCTTTGGTTGCGGGCAGGAAGCGAGTGCCGTAGCCGGCCGCCGGGAACAAGCATTTTTTGATCATATACGTCCTTAACAAAGGCTAGGCCTGTGGAATTCGCCGCAGTCTAATCAGGCGGCACTCACCTTACAATGCCCCCCGATAGCGACCGATGCCATCATAGAGATAACCCAGTGTAGATAGTTCCGGGGGATCGTAAATAATAACGTCACACATGACGGGCGGATGACAGCAAAACAAGGGTGCCTGTACCGGCCCTTTCGCGGGCAAACCCGCTCCCACAGGTACCGCATCAGGCCTGAGCTCTGCACAGATTTTGTGGGAGCGGGTTCACCCGCGAAGAGGCCGGCACAGGTGCTGCATCAGCTACCGGTGCCCTGCCCGATCAGCACCCCATCTACCTTCTGACCATACAGGTTCACGCCGTCATTGGCATGGAACTTCACCCGCGTCTTCTCGATGGAGCCCTCGACCAACCGCGGGTCCTGCGGCCGTTCGTGGCGGTTGATCCACGCCGCCACGTCCCAGGCCTGCTGATCGCTGAGGCTGCCCGGCTTGCCCAGCGGCATGTTGGACTTGATGAACGACGCCGCTGTGTTGATACGGTGCATACCGGCGCCCCAGTTGTAGGACTCCTTGCCCCACAACGGCGGCATCACGTACTCACCGGCCACCTTCTGCCCTTCACCGTTGTCGCCATGGCAGATCGCGCATTGCTCGCGGTACACCTGCTGGCCACGTTTGAAGTCATAGCCGCCCTGGGGCTGCGGCACTTCCGGGTAACCCCGCCCGGCAATTTCCACCCCCGTTGGCGCCTTGGTCGAAAGCCAGTAGGCATAGGTCGCCAATGCCGTCATTTGCGGGCTGTCAGCGGCAGGTGGCTTGCCATTCATGCTGAACTGGAAGCACCCCTGGATCCGCTCGGCGTAGGTATTCACCTTGTCGTTTTTCTTGCGGTATGCGGGGTACATCGGATAAGCGCCCCACATCGGCGCCGAATGCGCCAGCCGCCCCTGGTCGAGGTGGCAGTTACTGCAGTTCATGCCGTTGCCCACGGCCTCGGGCATCAGCCGGCGTGTATCGACGAACAGGGCATGGCCCTCGCGCACCATCTTGCCAAAGGCGTTGTCGGGCAACGCGTTTTCAGCGGGCGGCACGAACTGCGGCGCAGCCTGCAGGCCAGGCACGTTCAACTGCGACTGATCTTCCATGGCGATCGGCACGGCCGCCTGGGCGCTGCCCATGGCCAACAGCAACAGCGTTGGAATCATCGGTTTCATGGCTTGACCTCCTGGCTGACGGCGCGGGCGAAGAACTCGGCAACAGCCTTGATCTCCTCATCGGTCATGGCCTTGGCCACGCCAACCATCAGCTGGTTGGGGTCATTGCTGCGGCTGCCGTCACGCCAGGCATTGAGCTGGGCCACCAGGTAACTGGCAGGCTGGCCGGCCAAAGGCGGAAAGTGTTCGCCAACGCCACCGCCGCCAGGACCATGGCACTGCACACACCCCGGGATCTGACGACTCCAGTCGCCGTAAAGGGCCATTCGGGTGGTAGGGTCAACGGCGATTTGCTGGCGCCACAACTTGCTGGCGGGGTCGGCCGGCAGGCTGGCCAGATAGGCACTCACCGCCTCGATTTCATCCTCGGTCAAGGCCTTGGCCAATGGCTCCATCACCGGCTGCTTGCGGCTGCCGCTGCGCCAATCGTGCAATTGCTTGCTGAGGTAACCGGCCGGTAACCCGGCCAGACGTGGAAAGCCGGCAGCGGCGATACCTTTGCCGTCCGGGCCATGGCACCCGAGGCACGCCATGGCGGCGGGGTTGGCCCCACCCTGGGTGAAGATTTTCTGGCCCTCCACGGCATGTGCCATGGGCCAGGCCAGGACCAGCAAGCCGCCGACCAGGGCGCGTCTGAACGGTGTCATCACGAATCTCCTTTTCTTTTGTTATATGTTTAGGCTTAAAACATATAAGCAAAGACAGGAAGGTCCGTTGCCTCAGATCAATGTCCGGAGATGCACTGGGTGGCCGCCGTGCGCACATCGCCCAGGCGCAGGGGGAAGTTGTTCAGCCGCTCATGCAGCTTGATGCTGCTGCCGCCGCCACGCTTGTCGATGTCCACCAGCGCCGCAGGGCCTGCCCCGGAGCTGATTTTCTGCGGCACGATCAGGCGCAGGCCGTCGCCACGTGGCTCCTCTACCAACGGATCGCGCGTATCAGCCAGCTTTAGCTTGATGCAGTCGGCATATTCACGCGGGGTCTTGCCGGAAATCACATCCAGCGTCTCGTGGGATTGCTCCAGTTCCGAAACACTCACACAACCGCCCAGAGCCAAAGACACCACCGCCACCATCCACTTCATTTAGAGCACCTCAGCCTTCAAGAATCCAGTTCGACCACAACCAGGTCGTTTTGCTCCCTGCATTGGCAGATTTAGCGGGGCCTGACCATCGAGCGCGCCAGTGTAGCGACACATCGTGGTATCTTTTGCCTTTACAGATCCAACCCTTGCGGAGCATCACATGAAATTCGTCCACCAGCGCGAGCACCTCAACGAGGACGACATCGTCGTCATCGAATGCTCCCAGCGCTGCAATATCCGCCTGATGAACGACGCCAACTTCCGCAGCTTCAAGAACGGCGGCCGTCACACCTACCACGGCGGTCAGTTTGTCGACTTCCCGGCCAAAATTACGGTACCCAGCACCGGTTTCTGGAACATCACCATCGACACCGTGACCACCCGCCCGATCTCGGTGACGCGCAAGCCAACCTTGAGCCACAAGATCAAGATCATCCGTCGCTCTTCGTCGAAACTCAGATAAGACTGCCATGACCCAGAACATCAAATACGTCATCAAATACAAGCTCGACGGCGAGCGCCGCTGGGATTTCGCCGTCATGCCCGACGCCTCGCAGGAGCAGGCCCTCGATGCCCTGCGCAAGATCCACGGCGACGACGCCGACAAGATCAGCGACATTCAGGTGAGCAAGGCACTGTAAGGCTGCGCGCCAAGGAGAACTGCATGAGCAACTGGCCCGACCGTCGTATCCTCGATCTGCTGGGCATCGAGTTGCCCATTCTGCAGGCGCCCATGGCCGGTGCCAGCGGTTCGGCCATGGCCATTGCCGTGGCCGACGCCGGGGGGCTTGGCGCCCTGCCCTGCGCCATGCTCACAGGCGAACAGGTGCGTGGCGAGATCGCAGCCTTTCGAAAGGCTTGCCCGGGCCGCCCGCTGAACCTGAACTTCTTCTGCCATCAGCCGCCAGCGCCCGATGCCGAGCGTGATGCACGCTGGAAGCAGGCGCTTGAGCCTTATTACAGCGAAACGGGTGCCGATTTCACGGCCCCCACGCCAGTGTCCAACCGTGCGCCGTTCGACGAACAAAGCTGCCAGCTGATCGAGCAACTGCGCCCGGAGGTGGTGAGCTTCCACTTCGGCCTGCCCCAGGCTGACCTGCTGCATCGGGTGAAGGCCAGTGGTGCCAAGGTCCTGTCCAGCGCGACGACGGTGGAAGAAGCAGTCTGGCTGGAACGCAATGGGTGTGACGCGATCATCGCCATGGGTTATGAAGCCGGTGGCCATCGGGGCATGTTCCTCAGCAACGACATTACCAGCCAGATCGGCACCTTTGCCCTGGTGCCGCAGGTGGTGGACGCGGTCAGCGTGCCGGTGATTGCCGCAGGCGGTATCGGTGACCACCGCGGCCTGGTGGCGGCACTGGCCTTGGGCGCTTCGGCAGTGCAGATCGGCACGGCTTACCTGTTCTGCCCCGAGGCCAAGGTTTCGCCGGCGCACCGCCAGGCGCTGGACAGCGCGCCCGCCAGCGACACGGCGTTGACCAACCTGTTTACCGGCCGACCGGCGCGTGGCATCAACAACCGCATCATGCGCGAGCTAGGGCCGATGAGCGAACTGGCACCGCGCTTCCCGCTGGCGGGTGGGGCACTGATGCCTTTGCGGGCGATCACCGATCCGCAGGGTAACAGTGACTTCAGCAACCTCTGGGCAGGGCAGGCTCTGAGGTTGGGTAGGCACATGCCTGCGGGGGAGCTGACCCGGGAGATTGCCGAAAAGGCACTGGCCTTGGTTAATCGTTAGGCATCTTCATATACAGGCTCGGCCTCTTCGCAGCACAAGGCTGCTCCTAAAAAGGTGCGGCGCCTGTAGGAGCAGCCTTGTGCTGCGAAGAGGCCGAGCCTGCAAATGCATCACCCAGCCCCTTCCCGGCAAATGGCCTATCGCTATATAGTTCAGGACATAACGATAACCCCAAGGAGCTGTCTTGATGCGTATCCGCCCCTCCCACCTGGCCGCCACCGCCCTGGCCACCCTGTTCGCCTTCAACACTGCCTGGGCCGACGAAGTCCAGGTCGCGGTCGCAGCCAACTTCACTGCCCCCATCCAGGCCATCGCCAAGGACTTCGAAAAAGACACTGGCCACAAACTGGTCGCGGCCTACGGCGCCACTGGGCAGTTCTACGCACAGATCAAGAACGGCGCACCGTTCGAAGTGTTCCTCGCCGCTGACGACAGCACCCCGAAGAAGCTTGAAGAAGAAAAGGAAATTGTCCCCGGGTCGCGCTTCACCTACGCCATCGGCACCCTGGCCCTGTGGTCGGCGAAAGAAGGCTACGTGGACGCCAAGGGTGACGTGCTGAAGAAGAACGACTACAAACACCTGTCCATCGCCAACCCGAAAGCGGCACCTTACGGCCTGGCCGCCACCCAGGTGCTGGACAAGCTGGAGCTCACCGAAGCCACCAAGGGCAAGATTGTCGAAGGCCAGAACATCACCCAGGCCTTCCAGTTCGTCTCCACCGGCAATGCCGAGCTGGGCTTCGTTGCGCTGTCGCAGATCTACAAGGACGGCAAGGTAACCAACGGCTCGGCCTGGATCGTACCGGCCAACCTGCACGACCCGATCCGCCAGGACGCCGTGATCCTTAACAAAGGCAAGGACAATGCTGCCGCCAAGGCGCTGGTCGAATACCTGAAAGGTCCGAAAGCCGCAGCGGTGATCAAGTCCTACGGCTATGAACGCTGATGCCCCTGGACGCCAGTGACCTGGGTGCCATCTGGCTGACCGTCAAGCTGGCCAGCCTGACCACGCTGATCCTGCTGGTCATCGGCACCCCCATCGCCTGGTGGCTGGCGCGCACGCGCTCATGGCTACGCGGCCCGGTGGGTGCGGTAGTGGCACTGCCGCTGGTACTGCCTCCGACGGTGATCGGCTTTTACCTGCTGATCGCCCTGGGGCCACACGGCTGGCTAGGCCAGGCTACCCAGGCACTGGGCCTGGGCAGCGTAGTGTTCAGCTTCACAGGCTTGGTGATCGGTTCGACGGTGTACTCCATGCCGTTCGTCGTGCAGCCGCTGCAGAATGCCTTTGGCGCCATCGGCCAGCGACCGCTGGAAGTCGCCGCTACCCTGCGCGCCAGCCCATGGGACACCTTCGTTCATGTGGTGCTGCCGCTCGCCCGCCCCGGCTTCGTCACGGCCAGCATCCTCGGCTTCGCCCATACCGTGGGCGAATTTGGCGTGGTGCTGATGATCGGCGGCAACATTCCCGACAAGACCCGAGTGGTGTCGGTGCAAATCTTCGATCACGTCGAGGCCATGGAGTATTCGCAAGCCCACTGGCTGGCCGGTGCCATGCTGGTGTTCTCTTTCCTGGTGCTGCTCTTGCTGTACGCCGGACGCCGCGGCAAAGCTGGCTGGAGCTGACATGACCGCATCGATAGTGGCGCGCCTGAACCTGGCGCGCGACGACTTCACCCTGGACGTTGACCTGCACCTGCCCGGGCGCGGCATCAGCGCGCTGTTCGGCCACTCGGGCTCCGGCAAGACCAGCTGCCTTCGCTGCCTGGCCGGCCTGGAACGGGCCGCCAGTGCCTACATCGAGGTTAATGGCGAAGTCTGGGAAGACAGCGCCCGCGGCTACTTCCAGGCGCCGCACCTGCGCCCGGTGGGCTACGTGTTCCAGGAGGCCAGCCTGTTCCCGCACCTGTCGGTACGCGGTAACCTGGAATTCGGCTGGCGCCGGGTAGCGGCTGCTGAACGCAAGGTCAGCCTCGACCAGGCTTGCCAGCTATTGGGTATCGGCCACTTGCTGGAGCGCCGCCCGGCAACCTTGTCTGGCGGCGAGGCGCAGCGGGTGGGCATTGCCCGCGCCTTGCTCAGCAGCCCACGGCTGTTGTTGATGGATGAACCGCTGGCGGCGCTGGACGGGCCTCGCAAGCGCGAGATCCTGCCCTACCTGGAGCGCCTGCACGACGAACTGGACATCCCGTTGGTGTACGTCAGCCATGCCCAGGATGAAGTGGCGCGACTGGCCGACCATCTGGTCTTGCTTGAACAAGGCAGGGCGGTCGCCAGCGGCCCGATCGGCGAAACCCTGGCCCGTCTGGACCTGTCGCTGGCCCAGGGCGACGATGCTGGCGTGGTGTTCGAGGGCATGGTGGTGGGGCACGATCCGCACTACGACCTGCTCGACTTGCGCCTGCCCGGCAGTAGCGGGCCGCTGCTGCGCATCGCCCACCCGGCGCATACGATGGGCAGTACGCTGCGGGTCAAGGTGCAGGCCCGGGACGTAAGCCTGGCACTGGCGGCAGACAGTACGTCAAGCATCCTCAACCGCCTGCCAGTGCGTGTGCGTGATAGCCGCCCGGCGGACAACCCGGCGCATGTGCTGGTCAGCCTGGATGCCGGTGGCAATGCCCTGCTTGCGCGCATCACCCGCTTCTCGGCAGACCAGCTCGGCTTGCACCCGGGCCAGGTACTGTTCGCCCAGATCAAGTCGGTGGCCCTTTTAGGCTGAGCATCCTGCGCTCAGGTGTTGTCCATTGATCAGTGACCCGATCAAGGCCCGCACCCTATGCTCGACTGCCCCCTGCCGCGCACGCTGCATTACGTTGACGACAGCCAGCCGGGCCTGACCCGGCGACGCTGGCGCGACCGTTTCATTTACCTGGATCCCGATGGCCAACGGGTACGCGACAGCGAAACCCTTGCGCGCATCGCCGCCCTGGTAATCCCCCCGGCCTATACCGATGTGTGGATCTGCACCGACCCGCAGGGCCACCTGCAGGCAACCGGCCGTGATGCCCGTGGCCGCAAGCAGTACCGTTATCACGCGCAGTGGCGCGAACTGCGCGACCAGCACAAGTACGGGCGCATGCTGGCCTTCGCCAAAGCGCTGCCCAAGCTGCGCGCGCAACTGGAGGCCCACTTGGCTCGCCCAGGGCTGGACCGGGAAAAAGTCATGGCGCTGGTGGTGAGCCTGCTGGACCACACCCTGATCCGCATCGGCAACCAGCGCTACCTGCGCGATAACCAGTCGTACGGCCTGACCACCCTGCGCAACCGCCACGTACAAGTCAAAGGCAGCACCATCCGCTTCCAGTTTCGCGGCAAGCGCGGCGTCGAACACAATGTCACCCTCAACGACCGGCGCCTGGCCAGCCTGCTCAAACGCTGCATGGAGTTACCTGGGCAAGCGCTGTTCCAGTACCTGGATGAAGACGGCCAGCGCCACAGCGTAGGCTCGGGTGAGGTGAACCAGTTTCTGCAGCAACTGACCGGCGCGGACTTTACCGCCAAGGATTACCGCACCTGGGCCGGCAGCAGCCTGGCGCTGGACTTACTTAAACCGCTGGCCTGGGAGCCGGAAAGCGAAGCCAAACGCCAGGTCGCGGCGATAGTCCGCCAGGTCGCAACGCGCTTGGGTAATACGCCGGCAGTCTGCAGGCGCTGCTATATCCACCCGGCAGTACTGGAGCACTATGCACTGGGGCGTTTGGCCAGTTTGCCAAAAAACCGTGTACGCAAAGGCCTGGACCCAGAAGAAGTGGCCTTATTGCTGTTTCTTCAGGCGCTTGAGGAACAGGATGACCATTAAGCCTGTCTATCTAGCCCATGATACGAAGAAATTTCCCATTAGCGTCCAAGCCCCCTATCCTTGCCATCGAGCACCTTGGCCGACAAACCGTTGACGGTTTGCACCGGCCCCTGCAAGTGAAGACACGCAACAGAATTTGTCTGTCTGGGAATTCTTATCCGCCGAAAGCGTCTTTAATGAGAAGGAAGAGGGACAAGCTCCCACCGCTGCGGCAAATAGGCCGGCGGACTCTTACATTACCAAGGAGAACTACATGCTGATACTCACCCGTAAGGTTGGCGAAAGCATCGTCATCAACGATGACATCAAAGTCACCATTCTGGGCGTCAAAGGGATGCAGGTGAGGATCGGTATCGATGCACCGAAAGATGTTCAGGTCCATCGCGAAGAGATCTTCAAGCGTATTCAGGCTGGCAGCCCGGCCCCGGAGAAACACGAAGACTCACACTGAGCCCCCAGGGAACATGGCTGCGCTTGATCGCCAGGCTCAGGTGCCCAACAACTGGCGCACCTTGGCGATCATCTCGTCCATGTCGAAAGGCTTGTCGAATATGGCGGCGAACAGGGCCGGACATCCTTGGCTGGCCTGTGCGCCGCTCATCAGAATGACCGGCAATTCGCACAGCAATGGGTCTTGGCGCATGGCACGAACCAGCTCCTCACCATTGAGCAGCGGCATCATGTAGTCGGTGATCACCAGCTCAACACGCTTTTCCTTCAAGGCCTCCAGTGCCTTGCAGCCGTTGCTCGCCTTTTCTACCAGATAGCCTTCGTCCTCCAGGGCAAAACCAAGGATATCGGCAATCAGGTATTCGTCATCGACGATCAGGATGGTGTTCATCGGTTTGCTCCGTCACCCGCTCCCCTGCGGCACGGGCGTTCCCGAGAGCACACCACTGGCGCCTTCGAACGCCTTGCGCAAGCTAATGCCCTGCGGCCCGATCAACAGTTCGTGCAAGGCCGGGTCATGGTGACTGTCACGCACCTTGAGGATCGACAGCATGCGCCGTAGTTGAGAATCCAGCTCGACGAAGCGCATCAGCATCAGGTTGTCGACAATGCTCGACAGGTCCGGGGCCGGCGCGCTGATTTCCGCGCCGAAGATGTCGCGCATTTCCCAAGTCAACATCACGCTCACATCACGCGCACGCAGCTCGCCGGCGATGGCGCGGAAAAACCCATTGAGCCGCGCCGGATCGACGGCCAGGCGACTGAATGCCCCAAGGCTGTCAATCAGCACGCGCTTGCTGCCCTGCGCCTCGACACGTTCGAGCAGGCGCGCGCCGATCTGGTCTAGCAGGCCCTCGGTAGTCGGCTGCCAACACAACTGCAGGCTACCGTCCTGCTCCATCGCTGCAAAGTCATAACCCAGCGACGCAGCCTTGTTGCGCAGGCGTTCGGGCGTTTCATAAAAGCCGAAATGCAGCCCCGGCGCCTGCACGGTGCTGGCGCCAAGAAAGGCTAGCCCCAATGATGTCTTGCCAATACCAGAGGGCCCGATCAACAGGCTGACCGAACCCATCGCCAGGCCGCCTTCGAGCATCTCATCCAGGGATGACACACCACTGCTGATGCGCGCCGGGGTGGCGCTGCCCATCTGGCTCGGGTGGCTGAACAACGCTTCCAGGCGCGGATAGACCTGCATGCCGCTTTCATTGATAAGGCATTCATGGCGCCCCGACAACGCCGCACTGCCGCGGGTCTTGCGCAACTGGATATGGCGCACGGCGCGGCTGCCCACCAGTTGCTCACCCAACTCGATTACCCCGTCGACCATGGTGTGCTCCGGGCTGCCCTCGTCCAGCCGCGCACTGGTGAGCAGCAGGACGGTGCAGCCGGCAAAGGCCGCATGGCCCTGCAGCTCGGAGACGAATTTCTTGGTGTCCAGCGTGGTTTCGGCACGCACCCGGGCATTAAGCACACCGTCGACAATCAGCAGGCTGGCCTGCTGCCGGGCGATTTCCTGGCGCAGCAGCCGCACCACAGCATCCAGACCTTCCTGCTCAAGGGTATCGAAGGCACTGACAAACTGTATCTGATCGCCAACCAGCGTCGGGTCAAAAAAGTCCAGGGTGGACAGGTACTGGAACAGCCGCTCATGCGACTCGCTCAACAAGGTAGCGACCAGCACGCGGCCGCCCGAGCGCACGTGCCCGTAGGCCAGCTGATTGGCCAGGATAGTCTTGCCGGCACCCGGCGGGCCTTGAATGATGTAGGAGGCTCCGGCTACCAGCCCCCCCTTGAGCAGCGCATCGAGCCCTTCGATACCTGTCACCAACCGCCTGAGTGCCTGCGCCATGATGCTTACCTGTCGAGTGGGCTGTTGGTCTTGTCCTGATACGTTGGCAAGTAAAGCTGCATGAAAGTTCCATGGCCGGGCTCACTGTCGACGTGGATAGCGCCACCGCTCTGCCTGGCAAAGCCATATACCTGGCTAAGGCCCAGGCCAGTACCCTTGCCGAACGCCTTGGTCGTGAAGAATGGCTCGAAGATGCGCGGCAGAATTTCTGGTGCAATCCCTCCACCACTGTCTTCCACCACGAAGCGCACAAAGCTGCCGTGCAGCCCTCCCACCTCGCCAGCCAGCTCAACCACATCGACTGTCAGACCTATCCGGCCCTCCTCTGCGATAGCATCGCGGGCGTTGAACAGCAGGTTCAGCAGCACCATCTGCAACTGCCCGGCATCCACTTCAATCAACGGCAAGTCCGCTTCCAACTGCACCTGTAGCTCTATCGAGCTGGGCAGTGCGTGCTCCAACAGGCCGCGGGTAGTAGCGACCAGGTCTGCCGGTGCGACACGCGCTACATCGAGCTGACGGTGGCGAGCAAAGCTGAGCAGCTGCTGGGTCAGTTCAGTGCCCCGCTGCCCGGCGACGAGAATGTGCTGCAACATGCGCTCGATGCGCGCCGGGTCTTTGCTGGCGAGCGCCAGTCGCGCGGAACTGATGATGATGGTGAGCATGTTGTTGAAATCATGCGCCAGCCCCCCGGTCAGCTGGCCGAGGGCTTCCAGCTTCTGCGCCTGGAACAGCTGGGCGCGCACTGCATCCAGTTGCATCGCCGACTCGCGGCGGTCGGTGATGTCCCGCGTGACCTTGGCCAGGCCGATGATCTGCCCTTGGTCATCGCGGATCACATCCAGCGCCGCCAGGGCCCAGAACTGTGTGCCATCCTTGCGCACGCGCCAGCCCTCATCCTGCGCCACTCCTTCCTCCAGCGCCTGGCGCAGCAAGCGCTCAGGGCGGCCGTCGGCGCAGTCCTGGGGGGTGAAAAACAGCGAGAAATGCTGGCCGATCACTTCATCGGCGCGGTAGCCTTTGATCCGTTGCGCCCCGGCATTCCACGACACCACATGGCCAGACGTATTCAGCATGTAGATGGCGTAATCCACCACAGACTGAACCAGCTGCTCATAGCGGTGTTCAGGCATGACGGGGTTGTCGAGGCAGTCAGCTGAAACCATGAAGACTCCACTGGCACAGCGCAAGGGACATAAACGTTAGCCGAGGGTGCCCGCCAGCGGCTAGCGATGGTCAGCGTTCAGGCTCGACCAGCACGGGGCTGATGCGCCGTGGCATCGCCACCCTCAACAGCCACAGGCCAACCAGCATGATAACCCCTCCGCCCACCAAAGCCATCCACCGCTGCGGCTGTGGGTGCTCAGCATCGAAACCGAGCATCAACAGGTAGCCACCCAGGCTTATCAGGCTGAGGAACAGAAACGCGCCCAACACCATCACCTGGGCAAATAGCAGCCGCCAGAACAGCCGTGGGCGCGCCACTTGCGTGCAAGGGTCAGACCGAGTCATCGCGGCATACTCTTGGATCCAATAAAGGCGGCAACAGTGGCGTAATGACACCAAGGTGTCAATTGCCCGGTGGTCCAACCCTTCTGTTGATCATAGGTGCTGCAGTTGACTCAAATATAACAATGGGTTATAAAGCGCGCTTGATTGCAAAGCCCTTCTGCCTAGAAGTGGGCTGGTCGTCACGACCCTTTCAAGCGTGCGAGTGTGGTGGAATTGGTATACACAGCAGACTTAAAATCTGTCGGCGTGAGCCTTGCGGGTTCGAGTCCCGCCACTCGCACCAAACTTCCTCGAAAAGGCGCCCTTGGGGCGCCTTTTTGCTGCCTGCCAGCAATCCTTGGCACAGCTGCTAAAGTGGAGCGTGTCCTCTTCCACTGGAACGCCGCCATGCGCTACTCGCTGCTCGATGGCCAACGCGACATCATTATCCTGATTGCCCGCGTACTGCTGATGATTTTGTTTGTCTTGTCTGGCTGGGCCAAGCTGACCGGCTTTGATGGCACGGTTGGCTACATGACGTCGCTCGGCGCCCCTGCCCCCATGCTGGCGGCAGCGATTGCCGTGCTCATGGAGTTCGTCGTCGGCATCCTGCTCATCCTGGGCTTTTACACCCGCCCGCTGGCATTTCTATTCGCACTGTTCGTGCTGGGTACGGCACTGCTGGGCCACCCGTTCTGGAACATGGTCGACCCCGAACGCAGCGCCAACATGACCCAGTTCCTGAAAAACCTTGCCATCATGGGTGGCTTGCTGTTGCTGGCAGTGAGCGGCCCTGGGCGTTTCTCGGTGGACGGGCGCTGAGTCAGTCGTCTTCGCAGTCATCGAACCAGGCTGGGTGATCACGCTCTTCATCATCAAGGTCATCCAGCGTTTCCTCATCTTCTTCCACTTCATCCTCGGCGCCTTGGGCATCCGCCTCGGGCTCCATGTCTTCGTAGAGAAATTCATGGTCAAGCAAGTGATCATGCTCGGGTTCGTGCAGGTCGTCTTGGTCGTGCATGCTGGCTCCTGGGGTGATGGCAGGCCTGTATAGGCTGATCAGGTGCCAAGGTCAATGTGTTCCGCTTAATCCTGGGTTAACCGGCCGGGTGCAGCCTGCAGGCTCTCCCTTCAAACGTCTTTTGCCCGCCTTTCATGGCGGGCTTTTTTATGGCCCAGGGAACATGACAGCCTCATGACCTGAGCTTCACGAAATACTCACAACCAGACCGGCACACTGACCCTGCTCCGTACGTTCTTGAAGCCCGCCGCATCATTGCCGCGGGCTTTTCTTTTTGCGACGTGTTCATGAAGCATACGCAGGGCCGCTGCTACACCTGCTAATCCAGCCGCGCATGACCTGTAGCAGTTTTGCCCGGCCCGCCAAGGGCTATGCTAACCCGGCGATAACCCAAGCTCACTCAGATAGACACGGAGGCTCTTATGAAAGCTGCTGTCGTTGCACCAGGCCGTCGCGTGGACATAGTAGAGAAAGCCCTGCGCCCCCTCGAACACGGCGAAGCGCTGCTGAAGATGCAATGCTGCGGTGTGTGCCACACCGACCTGCACGTAAAGAATGGCGACTTCGGTGACAAGACCGGCGTCGTGCTGGGCCATGAAGGTATCGGCGTGGTCCAGGCAGTCGGGCCGGGGGTTACCTCGCTCAAACCGGGCGACCGTGCCAGTGTTGCCTGGTTCTATCAGGGTTGCGGGCATTGCGAGTACTGCAACAGCGGCAACGAAACCCTGTGCCGCGAGGTGAAGAACTCCGGGTACACCGTGGACGGCGGCATGGCAGAGGCCTGCATCGTCAACGCCGATTACTCGGTCAAAGTACCCGACGGCCTCGATTCCGCTGCCGCCAGCAGCATTACCTGCGCTGGCGTCACGACCTACAAGGCGGTGAAAATCTCCAACATCCGCCCCGGCCAGTGGATCGCCATCTACGGCCTCGGCGGGCTGGGCAACCTGGCCCTGCAATACGCCAAGAACGTCTTCAACGCGAAAGTGATCGCCATCGACGTCAATGAACAGCAACTGCGCTTCGCCAGCGAAATGGGCGCAGATTTGGTGGTCAACCCGCTCAACGAAGACGCCGCGAAGGTTATCCAGGCCAAGACCGGTGGCGCCCACGCTGCCGTAGTGACTGCCGTCGCCAAAGGCGCATTCAACTCGGCCGTCGATGCCTTGCGCGCTGGCGGGCGACTGGTTGCTGTCGGGCTTCCGTCGGAGTCCATGGACCTGAACATTCCCCGCCTGGTGCTGGATGGGATTGAAGTAGTGGGCTCATTGGTCGGTACACGCCAGGACCTGCAGGAAGCCTTCCAGTTTGCCGCAGAAGGCAAAGTCGTGCCCAAGGTGACGCTGCGACCGATCGAAGATATCAACCAGATCTTTGACGAGATGCTGGAGGGCAAGATCAAAGGCCGCATGGTGATCCAGTTCGAAGACTGACTATTTTCATACGCCGACAAGGCCTGTAGATTTTTGGTCTACGGGCTTTGTGCCTTTTCGCAGTCAAGGAGCAGACCATGAGCGTCGACTGGCACGCCGGGCCGATTACCCGCACCACCGCGCTAGACAAGCATTACCGCAACACGCACAAAGTGCGTCAGTTTCTGCTCAGTGAGTGCGGCCCGTCATTCCGGTTCGACCGCTCCTTTATGGCATGGATCAAAACCGGGGCACCGTCGACGATGGGCGAAGTCGCGGACGAATGGCAGCGACTCCATCGATGACAACCGGCACCTGCCCCCTGCAACCCGGACTGCGCGCCAGCCGCGTCTTTCAGCATTTTGTCCAACGATTCAACCATGCTGGAATAATCCATTTCCTGACTCCGTCAATAATGGAATTGGCTTCGGTACAACCCTAGCTTCAGAACATTTCAATCTTTGATGAGGAAGCCGAAGAAGGATGCCTCTCATGCTGAAGACCAGCGTTTCAGAGCAGAGGTTCAAGATAAGTGCCTGGGAGAGGGCACGCAGGACGCCATCCTTGAGGGGTTATGCGCTTCGATTCCAGTGAAAAGCAACGGCCAGCACAGTGAATGCCAGCACGGCCTCAGCTACCAGAAACACGCCGTAAAAGTCTTCCGAAAACATGTCAGTCATTCCGCAGATAAGCGTTGAGAGAGGGGGGCGCCACGCATCTAACGTAACGGCCAACCTCAGAGCGATTACCCCTCTCAGAAGTTCACTGCTTTTCGCGGCTCGTCGCCCTTACCCCACCGATGTAACCCAATACACAGAAAGCGATAGCGCTTGCGCATGACATGGGCACTGGCTGCGCGTAAAGGCTCGAAACCGTCACTCAAAAAAATGAATTCGGTAGCTGCCTGTTCGGTCAAGAATAATGAACGCAGTAAATCTGACGAGGTGACAGCAATGACTATCCAAGCAGAGACACTCGCTCAACTGACCGAGGCGCTTAAGCAGCACGGCATGAACCTGGTATCAGAGGTTGCATTTACCAGAGCGCCTTACAGATACAACCACCGCTGGATCTGCATCGTAGAGCAATGACCTTTATGGCCGGCGGCTTGGAGCGAGACTCCTCCGCCGGTCCCCCTCTTCTGTACACCACACGCCTATGGAAGGGGAAGCAGACGGGGCCAAGCCGATGACAGGTTCAACATTTGACCGTCCACAGCTGATCAATCCGCGTGGTATAGGATTGGCTCATCATCTCTCTCCTCATGCCCCAGTCCGGTGTTGCCGGCACGCTGGCGGCTCGCATTGTCCCTCGCCCCCAGCGCTGGTTGATGTCATCCATCATCTGCATCAATCGGTGACATGCCACCGATTGCCTGGGCGCAAACAAGTCCCCTGAAAATTCATCTGGTTGCCGCAGGTCCATCAGCAGCACCTCTGCCTTGCTGTAGCGAAACCCTGGCCTGAAGACCTGCCCGACCGCGTCGGTAGCCAGTCGGGTCATCAGCAGCGTGTCGCAGGTTGGGTATGGCAGCTCCACCAGCGCGCCTTGTGCGTGGTGCGCCTCATCCGGGTTGAACATGCCGGTGCGAATGCTCACACGCATGCGCTTGCACACTGAGCCCTGAACCCGGAGCTTCTCCGCTGCTCGGCCAACGTAAGTGGCCACTGCCTGCTGGATGGGCGCAAGCTCTGTCAGCCGCTTGCCGAACATCCGGCTACAGCAGATTTCCTGTTTAGGGGGTTCGGCCTCGTCCAGCTCCAGGCACGGCGTGCCCGCCAGCTCGCGGGCAGTCTTCTCCACGATCACACTGAATGTCTGCCGAAGCGTGCGGGCGTCAGCCTTGGCCAGGTCCATCGCCGTATGAATGCCCATTGCCTCGAGGTGGGCGGTCATTCGCCGGCCAATGCCCCACACCTCCTTCACGTCGGTGTTGCGCAGCACCCAATCGCGCTTGAACGGATCGGTAATGTCGACCACCCCGCCCGTCTGCGCATGCAGGCGCTTCGCCGTATGATTGGCCAGCTTGGCGAGCGTCTTTGTGCCAGCGATGCCGACCCCCACGGGGATACTGGTGCACTGGAAGATCCTGGCCCGCAGTTTGCGTCCGAACTGGGTCAGGTTTTCCTGAATACCCGACAGATCGGCGAAGCATTCATCGATGCTGTAGACCTCAGTGTCAGGCACCATCGATTCGATCAGGGACATGACACGCTCGCTCATGTCGCCGTACAGCGCGTAATTACTGCTGAAGGCCATGATGCCGTGCCGACGCAGCTTGTCCCTCGCCTGGAAGTACGGTTCACCCATCTTCACGTATGGCTTGGCGTCGTATGACCTGGCGATCACGCAGCCATCGTTGTTGCTCAGCACCACGATAGGGGTCTTGGTCAGATCCGGCCGAAATACCCGCTCGCAGCTCGCGTAAAACGAGTTGCAATCGATCAGTGCAAATACCGGGTCACTGCGCATGATCGCGAACGCTGTATCGAACCACGCCCCAGATGACGAGCTCGTCGCCTTCCATGACATAGCGTGGCGGATAGGCGGGGTTTTCTGACTTCAGGATCACCACGCCGTCGCGACGGTAAAGGCGCTTGCAGACCGGTTCACTATTGACGGCGGCAATCACCACATCGCCGTGCCCGGCTTCACGGCCGCGGTCTACGATGACGATGTCACCTGAATAGATCCCCGCCCCTTGCATGCTGTCCCCCTCCACTTTCACCAGATACACATGGGGTGCACGGAGGTCGAATAACTCATCGAGGGAAATATGGCCTTCCAGATGGTCTGCAGCAGGCGACGGGAAGCCGGCCGGAACGTGGAATGAATAGAGCGGTAGTGGTTCGGTGCCGCCAGCTGGCGCACCCAATAACGTGATGGTCATGATGAAAGGCCCAGTACAGACTGTATGTATATACAGTAAATCTGGCATCAGGTGCATGGTCAATCCTGGCCAGCGAAATTTCTGACGGGCGAGAGGTGGAAAATGTGCGGACGGTATTCGATGTACGAGTCGATGGACCACTACCTGCGCCAGCTATCGCTGGATCTGGTGGTAATCAATGGCTACGACCACGCGTCCATCAGTCGCTACAACGTGGCGCCGTCGACCCGGGTGGAGGTGATACGTCAGATAGAAGGCGCGCTCAGCGTGGATCGGGTCAAGTGGGGATGGTCGCCATTCTGGGCAAAGGGAAAAAGGCCCGACCCGATCAATGCTCGGGCGGAAACGGTGGTAACGGGGAAATTTTTCAAAGGCCTGTGGCCAGGTGGCAGAGCGCTGGCGCCGGCAAACGGATGGTTCGAGTGGGTAGCCGACCCCGCGGACCCGAAGCGCAAGCAGCCTTACTACATCACAAGCGCTGATGGAGGGCCGCTCTACTTCGCAGCGCTCGCTGAAGTGCACCAGGGCATGGAGCCCAATGAGAGCGATGGCTTTGTCATCATAACCGCAGCGGCGGACCAGGGGCTCATCGACATACATGACAGAAAGCCTTTGGTACTCAAACCGGAGACCGCCAAAGAATGGCTGGACCCGGCAACATCTCCGGCGCGCGCGGCAGCGATTGTTACAGCGGGTTGCAGGCCGGCTGAGGATTTTCGTTGGTATCCGGTAGGCAAGGCGGTGGGCAATGTCAGGAATGAGGGGGAATCGTTGATTGCGGCAATAGACAGCGAAAACCATCAGGGTCAGCTAGAGTTTTGACAAGGTGAAACACCGCGAGAGAACGATCATGCTAAAACAAGAAGCAGACGACGTGATTGAGCGTATCCGTGACGATCTGAAAAGGCACGGAGTGCTGATCGGCTACGATCCAGAATTTACCAGTGCTGAGTTCGGATGCGACCTGGATTACCATGTTGCTCAGGTTAGAGAAGACCCGAACAATCATGTATTGCGTATCGCGATACATGACGAAGGCTTGTGGGCCCAGCTCCGGCAGGGGGCGGTGTATCGCGGTATTGTCAGTGATTGCCAAGGGAAGCTCTTCGGCATACCTATTCTGATAGAGCCCAGAACCGATGCGTCCTACACCATTCAATACAAGCTCTAGGCGTCACCAAGGTTGTCTGGCGCAAGCCTGTGCCCCCTGCAGAGTGAGCTGTGCGATTCGGTGAAGCAGGGGGCAATCGCTACCGCGAGTCTTGGCCAAACCCGCACGACGCGGGGGCATTCATTAATGCGCCATTATCCGGCCATCACCAAGGAGATGGTCTGATGAAACAGCTGTGGACGGGATTGGCGCTGCTCATGATGCTTGGCGGTTGTGGGACGGTACGCACCGTTTCCAGTGAATCAAAGGCCATGGGCGACCTGGCTGAATGGAATTCTTATTGCCCCGCTATCCCCCGGATGTATAGCGGGGTCGCCTACCAGTTTTGCAACTTGACTGGACCTGAAAGAACGGGAGTACATTCAGACCCCTATCAAATTCTGGTAGATATGGCTGCGTCGGGCGTGGCTGATACGCTTGTTCTGCCCTACACCAGCTATCAGCAATACAAGCTCGGCAATATGGTGATACCAAGCTTCAGCCCACAGATGAGTCAGCCATAGGAACAGCCTGGGCCGTCGAACTGATAGTGATCTCGGGGCTGTAATCGCTCAGGGCCTGCGCGACGCAGGCGCGGCTAGCTGGGGGACAGCCGGGTTGTGCAGCATGTACCGCGCTGCGCCACCCGATCACCGACCTCGGCGAACGCGCCTGCCAGGCCAAACTCAACTTTTCTGACTTTCCACGTACTGTTCCGCCATAACCTTCCCTTCGAGAATGGCTTCTGTCGAAGAGGAGAATGGGCGGCTCACACGCAGGGTTCGCGCCGTTGCACCTGGCTTCCCTACTTCAACCAACATCCCGGTTGGAAATTCAACGCTCGACTCCCACAGCACGTAAATCGATGCCTGGTAACCGAGATAGGAATGCACGTAAAGGTCATGACTGGTGGACTGAAGGCTCATCACTTTCTCCAACTGGGCGCCTCGATGCGCGTCTGATAGAGATACGACTGATGCGATCTGAGGAGCGTTCCGTTTTCCCGGCATCGTTATCTGTGAAGACGCGAACCTCTGCGGGGAAGGGGTTCAGGCCCTGGTGCTTTTGGCGCCGGAAACGCCTGTGCGACCCAGCCGTGAGCACGCTCGATCGCCCAAGCAATCGCTACAGACGGTTTTTGGCCACAGCAGTTTGGGTGAAGCTCTTCAAGCAAGAGCACGCCTTTTTCTCCATAGATACCCAAGAAAAGTTGAGTAGCGTTTTCAGGCGAGAGCCGCGCCTGGATGTTGATTAAAGTGCCGCAGGTCAGGCGCTCATCGTAGTTCCGAAAATACATCTCAGGATTCGCCCACTGCCAGTAGACTTTGCCGCGATTGCGCATGGAAAGGACCTTGAGCTCAAATTCTTGACTGGCGGGACAGCATACACAGCTGTTCCACCGAATCCACTGCAGAAGCTCTGCGTTACATTTTTTTACAACTGCTTTTCGGTTGAACCGGTGATGGCGCCCATTGCCACCCCTTCAATCGCCACGCGGCGAGCCAGGCCCACGCCCCATGCCAGCGCCCTGGGCATCGACTCGCCAGGCCGAGAGTTGAATGCCTCTTCGTACAACGCCATCCCTGACCAAGCATAAACCCCCAAGAAAATCTGCGTCCCGCCAGGTCGGCAACGCCTCACCTGAACGTCAATGCGAGTGCCGTCACTCAGTGTTTCTTCATGACTTTGGTGGTGCAACGCCGGGTCAGCCCAAGCCCAGTACACGTGGCCCCTCATTCGCATATAGCTCTCCGTCATCGCCGGTGGGTGGTTGATGTAACCAGGACTGGCAGACCCCTTCATTTGTAATTAGGCCTATCCAACTAGCTTGACCACCGACCGCGAACAAAAGCTCATTTTTTCCGCTGCCCCCTCCAGCAGCAGCACCGCTCTGATGGTTCAGGATTTCATGCCAACGCGATCTGAAATCGATATTGCCAGGGTTCCGGTTGCGGATGCCGCAGGCGTGTTTACAGATTTATAAGGCGATCACTGGGGCTGGCCAAGTCATCGACGACGCTACGGGACGATCCAGAATTGCGGCATCTGGATTAAGCGCGGCCACTGGATGAACAGCGCCAAGGTCGCGCGGATCTCAGAGGTCGAGCCTTTCGACGCGCTCGCGGGATTGATGGAGATGTTCAGCGGGGGGGGGGGTCAGTCCCGGATCAATCACCGCGCAGCGCAGCGGGCACAGGATCCGGAAACGGTGCGGCTTTTTTAGGCGCAAATAAAAACCCCGCAGACGTTAATCTGCGGGGTTTTCGAATGGTGGAGGCCGAGGTCGGAATCGAACCGGCGTAGACGGATTTGCAATCCGGAGCATAACCACTTTGCTACTCGGCCTCAAAGGTCGGATCTAGCTGCTTGCGCTTTGCTATCTCCTTGAAACGCTGAACCTTTTTCAAAGTTTGCTGCGTTTCGATGGGCGCCATTATGTCTTCATTCTTTTAACCTTGCAACCCCCTGAACGAAAAAAAATTTCAACGGGTTCAAGGTGTTAGCGCAGGCGGCCGAGTTTACTCCACAAGCCCACCACTGTGTTCTCCACCGCACCACTCGCCGCCATGCCGATTCGCTCTTGCAGGCTCTTGCGTTCGGCATAGTGCAGGTGGAACAGGTTGGCGTTGCGCGCGCGGGCGCTAAGGTACTCGTCGCTGGTCTGCAGTTCGTCCACCAGATGGCGGTTGAGTGCTGCCACGCCGAGCCAGACTTCGCCTGTGGCCACTTCGTCAATGTGCAGTTGCGGGCGATAGCGGGCAACAAAGTCCTTGAACAACTGGTGGGTAACGTCCAGGTCTTCCTGGAACTTCTCCCGGCCCTTGTCAGTGTTCTCGCCAAACACGGTCAGGGTGCGCTTGTACTCGCCGGCGGTCAGCACTTCGAAGTCGATATCGTGTTTTTTCAGCAGGCGGTTGACGTTGGGCAGCTGCGCCACCACCCCGATCGAACCCAGTACGGCAAATGGCGCACTGATGATTTTCTCGCCGATACAGGCCATCATGTAACCACCGCTGGCGGCCACTTTGTCGATGCATACGGTCAGCGGTATGCCCGCTTGACGAATGCGCGCCAGTTGCGACGCCGCCAAACCGTAGCTGTGTACCAGGCCACCACCGCTTTCCAGGCGTAGCACCACTTCGTCACGCGGGGTGGCGAGGGTTAGCAGCGCGGTGATTTCGTTGCGCAGGCTTTCGGTGGCAGAGGCTTTGATATCGCCATCGAAGTCCAGCACGAAAACCCGGCCCTTTTCCTCGGCCTTGCCTTTCTTCTGCTGTTTTTCCGCCTTGGCCTGCTGCTTGCGCAAAGCCTTGAGCTGAGCCTTGTCGAGCAGGCCGGACTCCAGGCGCTCGCGCAGGTCCTTGTAGAATTCGTTCAGGCGGGTGACCTGCAGTTGCCCACCCGGTTTGCGCCGCCCCTTGCTGCGCAACCCGGCGATAGCCGACAGCACCACGAGGATGGCGATGACCAGGGTGGCGGTTTTGGCGAGAAAGCTTGCGTATTCGGCAAGAAACTCCACAGTAGTCCTCAATGCCCGGAATTAAAGGGCTACGCTACCATGGCTTGTGACACTTTGGTACGGTCTTGTGACATTCCGAAGCACTTGAGGCAGGCTCAGCGGCGCACCTTTCGGGCTTTCTTCTGGGTCCTTATCACCTGCCCGCGAGGGTCCTTAACGCGCCCACGGGCACCCATGCGAGGGCCTACGGGGGAACCTGCGCGGGAAGTCTTGTAATGGTGACCTTTCAGATTTTTCTGTCAGATTCTCAAGGGGGCCTATGCGACCACAACCAGAACCCCAGTTGAACGGCCAGACAGACCCAGTAGAGGGCCTGTAGGTGGTCCATGGGGTTCTCCTTGAAGGGTTAGAGTGACTTGTGAAAGCGAACGTCTGTGAGTTCGTGTTGCAGGGCTACCTCAAGGAGGCGCTCATAGGTATGCGGCCAACTCCCTTGAGATTGGTCATTAGAAGCGCCTGATTGAAGCAAGGCATAGCATAGCGCCGCATGTGGTGTCAGAGACTGGACAGGCACCTTAGTGACTACCCGTTTGCCCTTGTAGGTGTAGCACAGTGTGACACTCATCGCGGGACCTTTTTGTGGGCAACTTAGCTATTGAGCATAGCCCGTCACGCTTCGTTTGAGGAAGTATCAATCAACGACCTCAGCGGGCCTTGAGACGCCTTGCAGCGGCCTTGATGTCCCTCATTGCGATTCGATAGTTGTCCTTCTCTCGTTCGAGCAGGTGAACCACAGCAGCCTGTATCGACACACGTTCAAACCCTGAGCCTTCCAGTTCAAGCCAGCGCTTGACGATCATGTTGGACAGCTTGAAGGAATACCGGGAGAGCAGCGTAAAGGTCAGCTCTTTGTCGAGGATGGTCAGCGGTAATAACTTGCTTTGACTGGACTGGTAGCTGGCCTCGACCCATTGAGGTGCCCCCAGATTTGGGGTCTCCCTTTCCAGCTCGTTGAGCATCTTTCGGATGTCTCTGAGTACATGGTCATGGCGCTTACCGGTGATCTCAGCGATCTCCAAGGACGACATACCGGGTAAGCCGTTGAGAGTCGTTGAGGATACCGCTCCGGCCTTGGAGATGTTCTCGAAGATGGTCGCTGTATTGGTGGTCATGGTCATAGTCTGTTTTCCTCTTGTTTGCTCCCTCAAGTTCGCTCCCACCGGCAGCCGAAAGACCCGACCAAGGGTTCTGCCGGTGGCATGAAGGAACAAACAGAAAGACTTTCGGTTAGATAGATGCCCAGCGACGGGCGATGATGCGGATAGGTGAAGCTGTGCCCCTGCCGGTCCCTCTTTAGGTCCGGCCTTACGGGGCTATCAGGGTTTCCCTTAGATCAGCTCAGGGTTTCCCTTAGATCAGCTCAGGGTTTCCCTTAGATCAGCTCAGGGCAATGCGAGTGACCAGCGGGAACGGCACTTGGACGGTCTGAAGGCCATCGGTGGTGAGTTTCACCTTGACCATGCCATTGGCGATGATGTCCACCACAGCCATGATCTCAAGGTCCCAGCCTTGGGCGTTCGGGTTGCGGGTCGCTTCGATGCGCCACACGCTGCCGTCTTGGCGCTCACGGTAGCTCAGCGAGGTGAACAGCTTGGGCAACATGAAGATACCGTGGTCGGTCCCGGTGTACGGCTGTACGCCTGCGCCAATGAGTTCCTCGATAGAGTCCTGACCAGCACGTTGAGCAGCACGCTCAAGGACAGCCACCAGAGACACTGGGAGCAGGATCACGAAGTCACTCAGCGAGGTCCCTACAGTCTGGTTAACGTGGGTCGTGAGGATGTCGATGAGGTCCTCAGCGATCTCAGCAGGCTTACCCGTTGGTTTGGCCTCAGATACGCTCTCGGTGCTTGGGGCGGTTGCCAAGATGGCAGCGACCTTACCGGCTGCGCTGTGCTCGATGTCACGGAGCATCTTGTCAGCGGTTTGCTCCATAGACTGCACGGTGAAGCCTGCCATCAGATTGTGGTCGAGGATGGTGGCACGGTGGCTGATGACCAATGCCGTGTCGGTGGCCTCGGTGAAGATGATCGACCCGGCCAGGACTTCACCCTTGTCGATGGTCTCGTTATCCCAGTTCTTGCGGGGATCGAAGGTGACAGAGCGGTCGGCCATGGTGATGATTTGTTGCCCAGTGGCCTCAGACCCAGCCGGACGGAACTCGCAAGGGGTTGCCTCCATGGCAGCCTCTCGCCACTCATCGCCGTTCAAGTAGTCCTCAGCGGCTTCCACAAGGGCTTCCACATAGACGGACACATCGGTGGCCGCTTGGGTCTCAGGTCGAACATCGGCGGTGTTGAATCGAATCGACCCAGTGTGCTCATCGGTGATGGCGGTGGTGTAGGTCGAAGGTTTGGTGTACTGGAATGGCTTAGTCATGGTTGTTTCTCCTGAATAGATGAATGAAGTGGTTGTGTGTCGAGGTGCTGTTACCAGCCAGCGCTATTGGCACGGGAGGCAGCACGGATACGGGCACCATGCTCACGAATGGCAGCGGCTCGGGCTTCCTTATCGGCCTTCGCTTGGGCGATCTCACGAGGTGTGTACTCACGGCAGCGCTCTTGATGCCAACGGGCCTCAGCCTCTCTCTGAGCTTTCTCTTGGGCCTTCTGGTATTGGTCTTGGCGGTACTCTCGGGCAACTACAGGAATCGCTTGGAGCGACAGACCGGCCTCATCGAACGCCTTAACGATCTCGAATTGCTGGCCCTTAACGGTCCCGCATTGGGCGACCAGCATGGGCAACATGATGTTCTCGACGTACTCACGGTTAAGGGTCTGGCCCGACACGGTGACTTCGTTCTTCAGGACTTTGGTGATGGTGATTTTCATGGTTGGGTTCTCCTGTGAGGTGACCCATTCGCTCAGCCTTGGTGCCATAGACGCGCACGACAAGACGGCAAGGAGTGAGCCGCGTGGGCACCTTCCAAGGCTGACGAATGAGTTCTTGATTTGAGTGGTGTTGATGACGGATCAGGACATGGCGGGCCTGAAGGGCATCGGTATTGCGAAGGGTTCAACCGTGGCGACGGCTGTTGTGCAGGGTCGAGGAAATTATTTTGTTGTTGGTCTTCCTGTCTTACCCATAGTGAGGGTTTTTAACGACAGTCTTGACGGA
Source organism: Pseudomonas sp. PvP089 (assembly GCF_017875165.1). NCBI lineage: Bacteria > Pseudomonadati > Pseudomonadota > Gammaproteobacteria > Pseudomonadales > Pseudomonadaceae > Pseudomonas > Pseudomonas sp. PvP089. The sequence goes on along the minus strand of NZ_JAGGME010000001.1, from coordinate 2,558,119 downwards.
CATCTTTAAGTTGTGAGTGAGATTCCTCAGAGCCACTCAATGGAATCCTCAAGTGAGTCGAGGCGATGGCCTGAAGACACAACCCTTGTTCAAGTAGTTGGTTCAAACGGTCGAGAGTCTTTTGGGGACACTTAGCGAGGACCCGTTGGGCCAGACCATCCATGTCAAAGGTGACCTGTCCAGCCTTGTAGGTCCTGAAGTTGAAACGGTGGTCGCTGAGGACTCGACGTAACTCGATGAGCTGGATTCGAGCAGGTCGAGGGAAGACCATGGACAAGATAGACAAGTCCTGATCGGTGAGTCGTGAGTTAGCTGGACAGACAATGCTGGTCATGGTGTGAGGTCTCCTTTGCGATGTTCTAAGAGATGCCCTTTTCGATGAATGAAAGATGAGGGGTGTAATTACAATTACCCCTCTCCCTCTGGGTCTACTCGATGAGCTGGTCGATTCCGTTGGCCGCTTGGGTCTCGTTGAGTTTCTTTAAAGTATGCGGCATTTAATCAGGCAGCCTCAGCGCCCAGCGTTCTCAGGTCGTGGTGCAGCTTGGCGAGGACTTCAGGACTTGGCGGTTCGCCTGGGTCTTCCCACTCGTTGACACGGTTGGTCTTCAGGAAGCCATAGCGCATCTCATGGGTTAGCTCATCGGGGCGACTCTTGAGCAGGTACGGCATCGCTAATTCGATGGCCTTCACATACCGCTGCGCTTGTCGGAGACCCAGCCGATACTGAGCCATGACGCTGGCCGCTGAGACGACTTCGAGTTCTGCAAGGATGGCGACAAGGCGCTTCACGGACAGAGGTTTGGATGAGCCACCAGAGCCGATTGGGCGGTCATGCCAGTCAAGCCTTGCGATGCCCTCAAGGATGTCCATTGCGAAGTGGGGATATTGACCGTAGTCGGTGGTCGGCCCGATGAAGCCGTAGAACAAATTGGCGATGATCTTGGTGGGCCGACCCCGGCCACGCTTGGGAGTGGAGAGTGCAGCGGTAGTGATTGCCTCGTGTTGTGCTGGATCGTAGCTGGTCATGAATATGGTCCTCCTGTGGCCGCTGCGGGAGTGCAGCCATAGTGAGGGTTTTAAACGTCAATCGACCCGCCCCAGAGCCTTAACGATCTCCTTCAGCTCCACCAGTTCCCCACGGAGCAGCTTCAGCTCATCCATGATGCCCACGGCAATCGGGTTGGTGGACTCAGCAGCGTTGTATTGACCGGTCTTGCGGATGGTCGGGAGGACTTCCTCAGTGACCCACTTGCGGAACGGTTCGGTCTGAGGTGCCGTGCTCGCCAGTAGCATCTTATAAACCACTGACTCAGTGGCAAGCCAAGTGGTGGCCTGAATGACGCGCTTGTTCGGCACGTCTTTAACCACCTTAAAGACATCGTAGGCACGCATCACGCCCTCGGTGATCTTATTCGTGCTCAGGTAGAGCGACAGCGATGCACTTGGGGACTTCAGCCCAGCAGCTTTGCCTACCTGAGTCGCCACGAACAGCAGGTCATGCTCAGGGTGGCCCACGAGGACATCCAACTTACAGGCTTTTACCTTCGGCTTTCTTAAGATTGTGATCAGCCACAGCGCAAATAAATTCAGCAATACTGGAAGCCACATTTCCACTCCCATACATGAAATCATTATCAAATTGATATTCGCCGTCAACACTCAAGCTTACAAGCTTACCCATTTTCTTGCTGCAATCCGCAGCCGAAACATACCACTTATACAAGTTGATATTAGAAGACTTTGAGTCAACCACTCTCCCTGCGATGACCGCAATAGAAACTTTATTTCTATTCGTAGAAAACTCAAATGAGCCGGGCTTTGCTTCCCATTTAAAACCTTCCTTGGATTCATCAAGGCTTATCCAATCTCCCCCCGCAGAAGCCGAAAAACTGAGGAAAAGTGCGATAGCACTCACCAATCCAATTGAACCGTTACGCATCTGCAATCTCCTTGAAAACGGTCGAACAGTATCATTAAGACATCATTGTGGCGAGAGGCCATGAAACGCTTTATCTACCGTCGCCCCGTGCCAGCTTCAAGGCGTCCACCATGAGCCTCAATGAGGCTGCCGCATTGCCCCCGTATACATCGAAAGCAAGAGACCCGGAGCTGTGCCCCAAGATGGCCTGGACGATCCCCACAGACACGCCAGCGGCCTTCAGATCGGACGCCATAGAGTGCCTCAACGAGTGGAACGACAGCCCTTCCCCGGTCTTAGTGCCCAGCAGGTCTCGGATCATCTGATTGGTGAGTTGATCGAAGCCACTCTTGGACTGAGTGAACAACCGCCCTTGTGTCTGTGAGAGCATTCCAAGGTGGTCCTCGGGGATGCCCAGCAAGGGCACTGTGCGACGACTGAAGGAGTTCTTCAGGGTTTTCCCGTCCTTGTCATTGATGTCCACGACCCATTGACCCTCGACCTTATAGAGATCGCTGCCGGTGAGCTGGTGAATCTCCCCAATGCGTGCCCCAGTGGCAACCCCGAGGGCAATGACAGATGCCTTCCAGTCTTCCCCGAGGTTGCCCATTGCCCAGTCACGGAGAGCCTTCAGGTGGTCCTGCGAGAAGGCTGTGCGGTCGCTCTCAGCCCCTTTGGTGATGGTGAGCTTCTTGGAGTAATCACGCTCAATGAGACCCGTGGCCACTGCCCAGCCAATGACCGAGGAAGCGTGAGTCATGACCTTGTTGACAGAGGCAACCTTACCACCAGTGGCCAATAGAGCCTCGCGTAGGCCGACGAAGGTTGCCCGAGTATGCTTCGCCATATCGGTGTCCTTGAGGTGCGCAACGATGGTGCTGGTGCTGCTCTTCCAGTTCTTCAAGGTGTTGGCCGACTTGTCCCCGCCACGCTCAGCCTTGAAGGCTTCGTAGAGGGACTGGAATGTAGTCGTAGAGGTGTCCGTGGAGAGCGACTTACAGATAGGGACAGGCACAAGCTCACGACTATCGACATCTGCTATTTGATTAACACTGCCTATAGATCCCTTCAGGTCCCCATTGAGCAGCTCGACCAGCCCTCTCAGGTCCCCGCTGTGCCGCCCTTGAGCAGCCGTCAGAACCCTCTGAGCCATCAAAACGGCCTGCGCTTGAGGCAAGCTCATGGGCATCGTTTCGGCGATCTCAGCGAGGTTCTCGGAGACATCCGACAGTACCAGCCCATAGGCTTCCCCTTGTGGGTTGCCCAAGGCTTCCTCAGCGATGTCCCGAAGGTTATCCCGTAGTTCCTCCCAAGATGCCTCTGGGTTGTCGAGGTGGAACGCTTTGAGGGTCTGAAGCAGGTGCTTAGCAGTGGTCATGGCAGCAGGTCGATTGGTGGTCTTGAGCGAAAGCGTACACGAGGTGTGGCAGCCCTTTAGGCGGACTCGAAGGTGATACCGACCCGAGGCTCTACGGTAGACGTAGGGCACAGCGATTTGTGACACGTTGGGACGATTTGTGACACTGGATTCAGGGGTGAGGATGGTCATTTTGGGTGGAAGCCCCGTGCTGCTTGGCTTTACCCGAGATCAAGGACAGTTGGCAAGAAACTCCACGTTGACTCCTTAAATACCTGCGCCAAGGCGGCGCGTTAACTGTTGCAAGCATACCGCTGCGCCAAAGGTGCTGCCAGCCGGTGTAAACGCTGGCAACACCTTTCAAACAACCTTTTCAAACGCTTGTATGTTTTTTCGTTGACAGCCCGTGTGCTGCATCCTAACCTCGCAGCAACCTCCAAACAGGCCGGAACCTTTCGTGGGCAACCTCTACCTGATCCGACATGGCCAAGCCTCTTTCGGTGCTGATGACTACGACGTCCTCTCGCCCGTGGGCGTGCGCCAGAGCCACGCGCTGGGTGAGCACCTGGCCCAGTTGGGTGTACGGCTGGACCGTTGCGTGGCAGGCGACCTGCGCCGCCAGCAGGATACCGCGCGCCTGGCCCTGCAGGCCTTGCATGCCAGCGGCTGCCCGGTGCCGGCTGTTGAGACCGACGCGGCGTTCAATGAGTTCGATGCCGATGGCGTCATCCGCGCCCTGTTGCCTGGGCTGCTGCCAGAAGAGCCCGATGCCCTGCATGTACTGCGCAATGCTGCGCAGCATCGCAGCGAATTCCAGCGCCTGTTCGCATTGATGGTGCAGCGCTGGCACGCGGGCGAACAGGCGGACGATGGCCTGGAAAGCTGGCAGGCTTTCACTCGTCGTGTACAAGGTGGCCTGGAGCGCGTGCTCGATACCGCCGGCAGCGGTGACAATGTCGCCATCTTCACTTCGGGCGGCACCATTGCCGCCCTGCTGCACCTGGTTACCCGTATTACCCCCAGCCAGGCGTTCGCGCTGAACTGGCAAATCATCAACACGTCGCTCAGCCAGCTGAAGTTCCGCGGCCGCGACGTGGCACTGGCCTCCTTCAACAGCCAGGCCCATGTGCAGCTGTTGAAGGTACCGGAGCTTGTCACCTATCGATGAGCCCGGCTTGTTGTGTCCCTGCGGGGACGTGTAAATAACTCTATAAGGAATGCGCCATGACCTCCGTAGCTGATGCCGTCAAAAAGATGCAAGAGAAGTTCAACCCATCCGCTGCCGCCGGCCTGGACCTGGTGTTCGGCTTCAACATCACCGACGAAGGCAAGCAATACGCGCTGATCGTCAAAGACGGCACCTGCGACCTGCAGGAAGGCGAAAACCCGGACGCCAACTGCACACTGGTGATGGACAGCGAAACCCTGAAGGGCATCGTCAGCGGTGAAACCGATGGCATGCAGGCCTTCATGGGCGGCAAGCTGCGCGTTGAAGGCGACATGATGCTGTCGATGAAGCTCAGCGAGCTGTTCCCGTCCTGAGGGCTGGGTACACCGGATGATCGAAAGACCGAAGCCTTGGCGGCTTCGGTTTTTTTTTGCCTGCCCCAAAGCCTGCGCTGGCACGTTGGTCGTTGACATAAGGGCAGTTGATCAACCAGCAACACCCTCACCTATATGGCATCTGGCACGCTTGTTCCAGCGCCGGCAGGCCATTAGATTAGCCAATAGTCCTTGGGATCGAAAATAAGGAAAACGCATGACGCTCACCGACCAGTCCACCCAGGTACGCCCCGGCGAAGAACTCGACGCGGCCGTCATCGACCCTTACCTCAAGGCCAACATCCCCGACCTGGACGGCCTGCCGCGCATCAGCCAGTTTCCAGGAGGGGCCTCCAACCTCACCTACCTGGTCAGCTACCCGGGCCGGGACTTTGTGCTGCGCCGCCCGCCATTCGGGCAAAAGGCCAAGTCGGCCCACGACATGGGCCGCGAGTTCCGCATACTCAACCAGTTGAACAGCGGCTTCCCCTTCTGCCCCAAGGCGTATGTGCACTGCACCGACAGCAGCCTGATTGGCGGTGAGTTCTACGTCATGGAACGGGTCAAGGGCATCATCCTGCGCTCGGACATCCCTGCCGGGCTGAACCTTGACGCCAGCCGCACCGAGGCCCTGTGCAAAAGCTTTATCGACCGCCTGGTCGAGTTGCACCAGGTGGACTACAACGCCTGTGGCCTGGCCGACCTGGGCAAGCCGGAAGGCTATGTACAGCGCCAGATCAAGGGCTGGACCAGCCGCTACCAAAAAGCCCTGACCCCGGATGCCCCGCGCTGGGAAAAGGTGACCACCTGGTTGCACGAAAAAATGCCTGCCGACCACCCGAAGCCCGCCATCGTGCACAACGATTACCGCTTCGACAACGTCATCCTCGACGCCGACAACCCTATGCGCATCATCGGTGTGCTGGACTGGGAAATGGCCACCCTGGGCGACCCGCTGATGGACCTGGGCAACAGCCTGGCCTACTGGATCGAAGCCGACGACCCGGCGCCGGTGCAACTGATGCGCCGCCAGCCGAGCAACGCGCCGGGCATGCTCACCCGCCGCCAGTTCGTGGATTACTACGCGGCACGCGCAGGCATCACGTTGGACAACTTCGATTACTACTATTGCTATGGCCTGTTCCGCCTGGCCGGCATCGTCCAGCAGATCTACTACCGCTACTACCACGGCCAGACCCAGGACAAGCGTTTCGCCCAGTTCATCCACATGAACCGCTTGCTCGAGCAGATGACCTTGCAGGTCATTGCCAGGTCCAGCCTCTGAGCAACGCCCACGACGACGGATAACAAGGAAAACAGCATGTCCAAGACCCACCTGTTCGACCTCGACGGCAAGATTGCCTTCGTTTCCGGCGCCAGCCGCGGCATTGGCGAAGCCATCGCCCACCTGTTGGCCCAGCAAGGTGCACATGTGATCGTTTCCAGCCGCAAGCTCGACGGTTGCCAGCAGGTGGCCGAGGCGATCATCGCGGCGGGTGGCAAGGCGACGGCGGTGGCCTGCCACATTGGAGAGCTGGAACAGATCCAGCAGGTGTTCGCCGGCATCCGCGAACAATTCGGGCGCCTGGACATCCTGGTCAACAACGCCGCCACCAACCCGCAGTTCTGCAACGTGCTGGACACCGATCCGCATGCCTTCCAGAAGACCGTGGACGTGAACATCCGCGGTTACTTCTTCATGTCGGTAGAAGCCGGCAAGCTGATGCGCGAGCATGGCGGTGGCAGCATCATCAACGTGGCATCCATCAACGGTGTGTCCCCCGGCCACTTCCAGGGCATCTATTCGGTGACCAAGGCGGCAGTCATCAACATGACCAAAGTCTTCGCCAAGGAGTGCGCCCAGTTCGGCATTCGCTGCAACGCCCTGCTGCCGGGCCTGACCGACACCAAGTTTGCCTCTGCACTGGTGAAAAACGATGCCATCCTGAACGCCGCACTGCAGCAGATCCCACTCAAGCGCGTAGCCGACCCCAAGGAAATGGCCGGCGCGGTGTTGTACCTGGCCAGCGATGCGTCCAGCTACACCACTGGCACGGCACTCAACGTCGACGGCGGGTTCCTTTCCTGATCAGGCCTTGACCGCCACCAAGCTGTAGCTCAGGGGCAGGCGTGCAGGCTGCTCGCGCAAGCGATACTCGCCATCGCTGCCCTTGACCATCTGCCCCGGTAGGGCCTCCCAAGGGATGCTCTGGTGCTCGACCAGCACCGTCAGTTGCAGCCCATGCGCCAGCAAGGCAGTAACCACTTCACCCAAGCCGTGGTTCCATTCGTGGGTTTCAGTGTGGGCAAGGCGCTCTTCAGTCTCGACATAGGTCTGGTCGTTGTGCCACACCGTCGGGGCTTCGTGCTCGAAGTACGGGTATTCGAGCTGCAGGCGGTCCTGGTGGTCTTCATTGACGGCCATCAGCATCGGGTGCCCATCGCGCAGGAATAACCGCCCGCCCGGTTTCAGCAGCGCCGCGACCGCACGCGCCCACGGCTCGATGCGGGGTAACCAGCACAGCGCGCCGATACCGGTGTAGACCAGGTCGAACGTGCCTGCCGGCAGTACCGTGTCGGCGGCATAGACGTCAGACTCGACATACTCGATGGCCACCGCACAACGCTCGGCCAGTACCCGTGCCTCGGCCAGCGAAGCCGCGGAATAGTCCAGGCCGCAGACCTTGGCGCCAAGGCGCGCCAGCGATAGGGTGTCGGTGCCAATGTGGCACTGCAGGTGGACGGTCTTCAGTGTCGCCGAGCAAAGGCAAATCGAAGCGCACGGTTTCGGACAGGTGCCCAGGGCGCTGGACGAGAGTCTCGACTTCGTAGTCCTTCGAGGCAGCGTGCAGCGGGGCGCGTTCGTCCCAACTGCTGCGGTTGAGTTGCAGTGAACGGTCCATGGTGTCTTCCTTGAGTGGTAACGGTTCATGCTAGCCGCCACCTGCCCCTCTAAGACACCACTGCCTTGCTAAAAATTGTAAAGCCCGCAAAGCACCCACTGAGCAATAACTGGACTGCACTGGCCGCCCCTACAGGCCGGCGATGAAGCCAATACAGGCTGCGGCCTTTACAAACAGGTCGCCGCCGCTGCCCGGCGCTGCAGCGCCACGCCGTCGTTTTTCTGCGCGTAGTAATCCACCCGAGCCCCGCCTGCCTGTGGATAGACATCCACAAACGCCTCTGCCTCACGGGTATACACGGTGAACCCGCCCTGCTTGCGCGGTTGCAGGTAGCCACTGGCATCATCGCCGAACACCTTCTCTTCCTGCCAGCTGAACTGGATACACTGCGCCACCAGCTCCGGCGCCTTGCTTGAATCGAGCTGCGCAGTCGGCTTGCCGCCGCGGGCCGTCTCCATGGTCGCAGAAGCACAACCGACCAGCATCAGCGCCGCGGCCATCGGCAAAATCGCACGCATGTTCCATCCTCAGGGTATCGAAAAAGATGCGACTCTAGCACTCGCGGGCATTGCGAGTGAATTGTCACGCACATGCCGCTGTCGCAGATAAGGTACGCCGCCATAAGGAGCACCACATGAAGCTTCACTATCTGCTACTTGCCGCCCTGCCCTGCCTGCCCCTGGCCGTCAGCGCCGCGCCCTCCAGCGAAGAAAGCATCACCGCCCCGGAAACCCACAACCGCACGCTTGAAGTGGGCGACAAGGCACCGGACCAGTACAAACGTGACGAGCAGGCCATCAAGGACTGGAAAGCCAAAGGCCTGCCCGCCCCCGAGAAAGAAAGCCATTGGGTACGCATGGGCGAGCACTACGTGCTGGTGCAGATCACCAACGGTGTAGTACTGGCGATCCAGCCGGCGTCCTGATTCAACCCGCCTGGATCAATGCCGCCATGTGCACCGTGTTGCGCCCGGCGGCCTTGGCCTGGTACAGCGCGGCATCCGCCTGGGCCAGCAGGTTGGCGGTGCTATCTTTGGGACCTGGTACGCCACACCACAGGCCCACGCTGAAGCGCAGTTCGATCTGGTCATCGGCAAAACGGGCCGGGCTGCGCGCAATAGCCTCGCGCAGGCCTTGCAGCGCAGCCATCGCCCCGCTGCGGTCAGTGCCCGGCAACAACAGCAGGAATTCCTCACCACCATAACGGCCCAGGCTGTCACCCTGACGCAGCCGCTGCTGCAACTGGCGCACGCAATGGCACAGCACTTCGTCGCCAGCCAGGTGCCCATACAGGTCGTTGATGCGTTTGAAATGGTCGATGTCGATCATTGCCACGGCCAGGCTGGCCTGTTGCTGGCGAGCACGGTCCAGTTCCACCGCAAACCGGTCCAGGATCGCCCTGCGGTTGAATGTGCCGGTCAGCACATCGTGCAGGGCCAGGTGCTGCAAGCGGGACTCGCTACGCTCCTTGGCCATCAGCACCAGCCCGATCGAATACATCATTACCGTCGCCGTGCCGATTGCCACGGAAATGCTCTGCTTGAGGTTGCTGGTGTCATAACGCATTTCCACTGCCGTGCCATTGGCCACCGCCACCACACGCATACCCAGGCCGACCAGGCTGATCAGCGCACCGATCTGCAGCAGCAGGTGGGCCCTGCCCGGCCGTTCGGCATGGCGCCACGCCCAGTAAAGGATCATCGAGCACTGCAGCATCAATACCAGCGTCGCCAGCAGCATGCGCGGCTCCAGCGTATCGAGCAGCAGCACCAGCCCCCCCAGCATGCAGGCAGGAATGACGAAGATGACACGCCAGGGCACCACCTGCTCACGCACCCGGAACAAGCTGGCGGTGTAGAACGCCAGGGCCAGCGACAGCAAGCTGTTGCCCAGACCATAGCTGACCCACAGCGGGGCCTGGGCATAGACGGTGTAGCAGACATAAGCCAGGGCATGCACCAGCAGCCCGCAACCCGTTAGCAGCAGGTTGTCACGGCGGTTGCTACGCCCCACCAGCAACAGGCAGAAAGCTAGAATAGTTGCGACCAAGGCAACGGCGGCAAACAACGTGGGGGTGTGGGCGATCATCGTGATTCACCGAGTGGCAGATTGCCGTCTTCGCTGCGGCTTACCCCACAGTCTAGAGGGCCATGGCGCACTCGACCATGACCGAATGGGACAGAACAACAGCCTGCAAGCACGCCGCCCATCACTGGCGCGACAAATTTTTGCCTGCCCGGGAAACCAAATGGATCATTCCCAGTCTCAGCAAGTGCCCCGTAAACCTTTGCGGATCAAGGACCTATATCGTGATGACCCGCCTTGCAAGCCTTTCGCTGATTGCTGCAGTCCTGCTGACCGCAGGCTGTCACAGCCATCGCTACCATGATGACGACGATGGCTGGCGTGACCGCGACCGTGGCCATCGCCACCACCATCGGCATGACCGCGATGACGATGACAATCGTCAGTACCGCGGTGACCGCGACTACCGCTGAAGCGTCTTTGCACCCCTGACCTGCCGCCCGTTGCGCGGCACCTTAACCTGATGATTCCTTTGAGGTTCGTATCATGCGTCTGACTCTGCCTTCCATTGCCCTCGGCCTGCTGCTGTGCCAGGGCGCTTTCGCCGGCGACGGTACTGCCGCCATTGGCGGTGGCCTGGGTGGTGTGCTGGGTAACGTTGTTGGTCAACAACTCGGCGGCAAGACTGGCGCGGCCATCGGTGCCGGCGTGGGCGGCGCAGCTGGCAGCGCGGTAGGTGCACGCAAGGGCAATCGTACCGAAGCCGCCATCGGCGGTGGCCTGGGCTCGGCTGGCGGCTCGCTGCTAGGCGGCGCGGTGGGCGGCAAGACCGGCTCCACGGTCGGTGCAGGCCTGGGCGGCGCAGCCGGTGGGGCCCTCGGCAACCACCTGGGTGACGACAACCGCGGCAGCAAAAAGCACCGCCGTCACCGTCACTGATTACCTGACTCAAGGGCCGTATAGCGGCCCTTTTTGTTGCAGCACATCAACACCCCCTTCATCACGAACTGGCACACTGGCTGCTACTGTCTATCGTGCCCCGTGTGAAGGAACACCCCCTCCCCATGAACCAAGATCTGCTCTGGGTCCTCGGCCTGCTGGCCATCGTCGTTACCCTGTTCATCATCAATCGCCCACGCATGGACGTGGTCGCGCTGATGGTGATCCTCGCCCTGCCCCTACTCGGCATCCTCACCGTTGAGCAGGCCCTGGCCGGCTTCAGCGACCCCAACGTGGTACTGATCGCCGCCCTGTTCGTGATCGGCGAAGGCCTGGTGCGCACCGGCATTGCCTACCGCATCGGCGAATGGATGAGCGAGCGGGCCGGCAATAGCGAAACACGTCTGCTGGTGCTGCTGATGGTGGCCGTGGCCGGGCTGGGGTCGATGATGAGCTCCACCGGTGTGGTGGCCATTTTCATCCCGGTAGTGCTGAGCATTGCCGCGCGCCTGCAGCTGTCGCCCAGCCGTCTGATGATGCCACTGGCATTTGCCGGGCTGATCAGTGGCATGCTCAGCCTGGTGGCCACACCGCCCAACGTGGTGGTGCACAGCGAGCTGGTGCGCAATGGCGAAGCGGGCTTCAGTTTCTTCAGCTTTACCCCTTTCGGCCTGGTGGTGCTGGTGCTGGGGATCGGCTATATGCTGCTGACCCGGCACTGGCTGAGCGGCGAAGTGCGCAAGGACGGCCGCGTGGAAACCCGCCGGACACTGCTGGACCTGGTGCTGGACTACAAGCTCAACGGCCGTGAACGGCGCCTGCGCATACGCCCTGATTCACCGCTGATCGGCCATACCCTCGGCGAGCTGGAGTTGCGCACCCGGCACGGCGCCAACGTGATCGGCATCGAGCGCCAGCACAAGTTCACCACACGGGTGATCGGCGCCGACTCCAACACCGTACTGCACCAGGGCGATGTGCTGCTGCTCGACCTGTTCGCCAACCGCGACAACCTGCGCAGCCTGTGCCAGACCATGCAACTGGAGCCCCTGCACTTCAAGGCGGCCTATTTCATCGACCAGTCCCAGGAGCTGGGCATGGCCGAGGTCTCGCTGCCGCCGGGCTCGCAGTTGATCGGCAAGAGCGTTCTCGAACTGGCCTTCCGCACCCGCTTCGGCCTCAACGTGGTCGGCCTGCGCCGCGAACAGGCGGCAATCGAAGAGCAACTGGTAGACGAAAAACTGCGCCTTGGCGATACCCTGCTGGTGGTCGGCCCGTGGAAGGCGGTACGCCAGTTGCAAAGCCAGCCCAAAGACTTTCTGGTATTGAGCCTGCCCGCCGAGATCGATCAGGTCGCGCCAGCCCGCACCCGCGCGCCGCAGGCATTGCTTAGCCTGGCGGTAATGGTCGGGCTGATGGTCAGCGGTGCCGTGCCCAATGTCATCGCGGCGCTGATCGGTTGCCTGCTGATGGGGGCCGGCCGCTGTATCGACATGAACAGCGCTTATAAAGCCATTCATTGGCAAAGCCTGGTGCTGATCGTCGGCATGCTGCCATTCGCCCAGGCACTGCAGAAAACCGGTGGCATCGATTTGGCGGTGGGTGGGCTGGTAAGCGTACTGGGTGGTGCCGGCCCCAGTGCCATTCTTGCCTGCCTGTTCGCCGTTACAGCGGTGATCGGCCTGTTCATTTCCAACACGGCCACTGCGGTACTGATGGCACCCGTGGCTGTCAGCACCGCAGCGCAGCTGGGCATGTCGCCCTACCCGTTTGCCATGACCGTGGCGCTGGCCGCATCGGCGGCGTTCATGACGCCGGTGTCATCGCCGGTCAACACACTGGTGCTGGGCCCGGGGCAATACCGCTTCGCTGATTTCGTCAAAATTGGCGTGCCCTTCACCGTGCTGGTGATGTTGGTCACCGTCGTGATGGTGCCGTGGTTCTTCGGGCTATGAGAAAAGCGCTATAGACTAAAGGCAATTTGACATTATCTCGACCGATCGCGGCAGATTGACATCAAGTGGCCTGACGAAACACACTGCGGGCTATTGCCCCAGGTGCTTCAAGGCGTTGTCCTGGATTTCGTTTCCGCTTGCCGGTCGAGTTCATGGTTTTTCCAGCCCAATCGCGCTTGTTGCCTTATGTCGTTCTGTTTTGCCTGACCTTTGCCCTCACCCTGGGCGGTATCCTGGCACGCCCGATCGAATCGCTGTCGCTGTTCTGGCCAGTAAATGCTGTGTTGGCCGGCGTGCTGCTGCGCTACCCGCGCCAGGCCACGCTGACCGGCTTCAGCCTGGTCTGGCTGGCCATGGTCGGTGCCGACCTGCTGTGTGGCAGTGCCTGGGTGCCGGCCCTGTGGTTCAACCTGTGCAATCTTGGCGTGGTGGTTACCCTCTGGCAGTTGCTATCGCGTTTGCCGCGGCTGCACCGGCGCATGCGCACCCCGCACGGCGTACTCAGCGTGTTTGCCGCCTGTGCCGCCGCCGCCATGGTGGCGGCCAGCATGGCAGCGGTCATGGCCGCACCTTGGTTCGAGCAATCCCTGCGTGCCACCTGGCTCGCCTGGTTCAGCGAACAGTTTTCGACCAGCGTGCTGGTACTGCCGGTGCTGCTTACAGCACCCTCGGCGCGGGCTTTGGTGCGGGGTGGCGCCCAAGCCATCCGCCTGGCGCCACTGCTGATGCTGCTGGCCTCGCTGGCGGTCAGCATTGCCTTTGGCGGCCCCGGTGCCATTGCCTTCCCGATTGCCGCCTTGCTGTGGTGTGCGTGGACCTACTCGCCGTTCATGGTTTCGCTGCTGACACTTACCGCTGGCAGTACCTTGATTGTGGCGGTGGCGCAAAACCTCATGCACTTCAGCGTGCCGCAAAGCGAGCCCGGTGTGACCACGCTGATGTCGGCGCGGCTGGGCATTGCGATGCTGGTGCTCGGCCCGCTGGTGGTGGCCTGTGTCAGCCAGGCCAACCGCAGCCTGATGGCGCGCCTGGCGCATCAGGCCACCATCGACCACCTTACCGGCGTGCTCACCCGCAGTGCCTTCACCCGCCGCGCCAACGCATTGCTGGACAGCCGCCAGCAGCATGCCCAGGCGCTGCCGCTAACCCTGATGATGCTGGATATCGACCACTTCAAGTCGATCAACGATGCCCATGGCCACGGGGTCGGGGACCAGGTGCTGCGCCAGTTTGCCAGCACCCTGCAGGACCAGTTGCACAACGATGAACTGCTCGCGCGGCTGGGCGGCGAGGAGTTCGTCGTCATCCTCCCGGGGCTTGCGCCTGAACGTGCCAAGTTCACCGCCGAACGCCTGCGCCGTGCCATACAGGACCTGCACGTGGTGCAGGCCGACCAGCGCCTGCAGATCACCGTGAGTATCGGCCTGGCCGGCTGCGACGCCAATATCCCGGCCCCCAGCCTGGACGCGTTGCTGGCAAGTGCCGACCAGGCGCTGTACCGGGCCAAGGCCCATGGCCGCAACCGCGTCGAGCAGGCCGAAGCACAGCGCCAGGAGGCTGAGTCACGCAACCAGCAAGTCCCACGATAGCTTGGCGATCAACACGCACAGCAGTATCAGGAACAGCCCGCGCACAAAGCCTGCGCCCTTGCGTACCGCCAGCCAGGTGCCGGTAAGGGCCCCCAGCACATTGCACGCAGCCATGGGCAGGGCAATGGCATACAGCACGTTGCCCGAGGGCACGAAGAACACCAGCGCCGCCAGGTTGGTGGCAATGTTCACCACCTTGGCCGAGGCCGAAGCGTGCAGGAAGTCCAACGCAAAGAAGCGGATGAACAGAAAGATCAGGAAGCTGCCGGTGCCTGGACCGAACAGGCCATCGTAAAAGCCGATCGCACCGCCGATCAGCACCGCCAGGCATTGCTCCTTGCGGCCGATCTGCGCGGGCTTGTGCAGGGTGCCGAAATCCTTCTTGCAGAAGGTATAGATGGCCATCAGCACGATCAGCACCAGCACTGCCGGGCGCATCACACTGGGCGGTACCAGTGACACCGTGGCAGCCCCAGCGAACGACATGACAAAGGCGCTGAGCGCCGCTGGCACGATAAGCCCCCAATCCAGCGTCACCTTGCGAATGAACGAGCGCGCCGCGAAGGCCGTCCCGCAGACCGACGCCAGCTTGTTGGTGCCGAGCAAGGCCGCTGGTTGCGCGGTAGGCAGCACGTTGAACAAGGCCGGGATCTGGATCAGCCCCCCGCCCCCCACTGCGGCGTCGATCAGCCCAGCGGCAAAGGCGAACACAGAAAGCACAGCAATATCCATCATGACGCGGTTCCAGGCAGTGAAGACGCCTGCAAGGCTAATCAAAGTGCCGCGCATGTGTTGAAATGCCATATTGCAAAAACTGCAACAAGGAGCAGGCAATGGCATTGGACATGTTGCGGGAAATCCAGGCGTTCGTCAGCGTGGCCCACAAGCGCAGCTTCGTGGCCGCCGCACGTGCACTGGGGCGCTCGCCCAGTGCGGTAACCCGCGCGGTACAAACCCTGGAAGACAACGCCGCCAGCAAGCTGCTCAACCGCAACGCCAACGCCGTAACCCTCACCGAAGCCGGCGAGCGCCTGTTGCCCCATGCCGAACGTTTGCTGGATGTGCAACGTGATGCTGCCGACGCGTTGGCCGCGCTCAGCGGCAGCGCCCAAGGCTGGATACGCTTTGCCGTACCGCAACTGCTGGGTGAACATGTATTGCCACAGGTGCTTGCCGAGTTCTCCCGCTGCCACCCCGGGGTGACACTGGACATAACGTACTGCGACGAAACCCTCGACCCGCTGCAAGGCAAGTTCGATTTCGTGGTGCGTGGGGCCTTCCCGCAATCAAGCGAGCTGATCGGCTACCCG
Source organism: Pseudomonas sp. PvP089 (assembly GCF_017875165.1). Taxonomy (NCBI): domain Bacteria; kingdom Pseudomonadati; phylum Pseudomonadota; class Gammaproteobacteria; order Pseudomonadales; family Pseudomonadaceae; genus Pseudomonas; species Pseudomonas sp. PvP089. The sequence continues at coordinate 2,542,579 of NZ_JAGGME010000001.1, read as the reverse complement.
CTGTGGGCCTACCAGCGCCATCTGTATGCCAGCCCGGCGTACCTGGCCGTGGCCGGCACGCCACAGCAACCGGAAGACCTCGAAGGGCATGCATTGATCCTGCACACCGCGCCGCGCATCCTCAAGGCCTGGCATTTTTACCGCGACGGCCAGATCACCAGCCTGCGCCCAAGGCCCAGGTTGCGCCTGGACTCAGGTGACGCGGTGTACCACAGCACCCTGGCCGGCGCAGGCATCGCCCGCCTGGCTGCCTGGGTTGGCGAAGCGCAGGTCAGGGCCGGACGGCTGGTGCGCGTGTGCCCGCACTACCGCCTGACTTCCAGCAGCGGCCAGGACCCGCAAATGCATGCCGTGTACCCTGCCGGCGAGCTGCCAGCGCGGGTGCGCGACTTGCTGACGGCGTTGCGCCGCGCCGGCCTCGCCTGCTGAAACAGCCCCCTGAAATGACTGTTCAATTTCTGCTCAATTTAACAGAGACCGCAGCGGGCTTGGCTTTCAGCACTTTATCCACAGACCTACCCACGTTTTTTGTGGACAGATTTCCCAACGCAAAGAACGACTTATCGCACAACCAGCAACGCGGTGTTTGCCAGCTTGACCAGCTCGATCCACTCCGACGTACTGATCACTCCAGCCTGCTCCAACAGCAAGGCATCGCGCAGTGCCTGGTCATAAACCTGCTCATCAAGTGTGCCTTCAGCAAGAAAACGGCTACGCCACTCCAGCACGGCTGAAGTGCCTTTCTTGTATTCCATTGATGTATCGACTCCAAGGCAAAATGACCGGCCCGAATGAGCGGCGGCGGGAGACTACACGAGGCTTTTGCACTTGAGAATGACTTGCACCTACCGCTGGTCCAGCAGTGCAGGAAGGGAGAATACTGGCCAATTGGTCAGGGATTGGGCCCGCCACTTGAAATAGACGGGCCGCGGGGGGAAAACGCAGTTGCAGTCAGCTTGGCGGAATGGTGCCAAGAATACCAATCAGAATGGTCAGCAGCAGAAAACCACCCAGGAACAGCGCCAGCTTGCCCATTGGAACCTCTACAGTTTTGATGCGGGAATGGGCTTATTGTCAGGCTTGAGCTGATACGGTTACAGATTCAGGTTTGTGGAAAAAAAGCGGATCAGATGGGCTGTGCAGATTCTTCATGGTGCTTATTGCTTAAACTTTCAACGTCCGGGGCGGGCAGCGCTTATCAGGTCAGTTGCTGAAGCTTTTGCGCCGATGGTCACTGACCTGCAGGGCGACAATTGCTACATGAGATTTCAAAAAGGACTAAAGGCCCCGATTGCAACCACGCCGGGTGGCCTGCCCCTCGAAGGGTGAATGCACCCAGCTGGGGCGGGAAGTTGAGCGCAATCGGGAGCACATGAATTGAAACGTAGTTTGTAGGATTGTTTACTCTGCGCTGTAGGAAGAATCGCGGCACTGGGAATCACCTGTATGAAACATCAGTTTCTCCAGCAAATCCGAGCTGCTACGGTCTATTTTTCCTACAACGGCACGGAAGCCTACAGCGTGAGAAAAGCATGGACCCGTTCAACACTTCGGCCCTGAAGCTACAGAAAAAATTGCTCGACCTGCGTCTTGAGTGTGACCGCCTGAGAAGTGAGGGCAAAGACCAGGAAGCGGACCGCCTCGCTGGCTCTATTGCAGGGATTGAGGCGGCTATCAGGCAGTTGCCGGATAGCTTGAGGCCCGTGACCTTGCAGTGACCGCTGCTGCTCCCACAAAGTATGCCCAGCCTTGCAGGAGCAGCCCTGTCGCGATACAACGCGGCTCCTGCAAAAGCGCGCAGCTCGGGCAATCACTTCAGAACAGTTTGACTGTGTAACTGAGGATCAACCGGTTCTCGTCGATGTCGGTCCGGTAATTGGAGCGCGCCATCACGTTGCGCACCCGTACCCCAAGGCCGGCCAGCGGCCCACTCTGTACCACGTAGGCCAAGTCCAGATCGCGCTCGCGGTCACGCCCTTCATAGCCCAGCCCGGTGTCTACATCCCGCCCCTTCACATAACGCAGGGTGGACGTCAGGCCCGGAAGCCCCAAGGCGACAAAGTTGTAATCATGCCGCACCTGCCACGAGCGTTCGCCCGGCGCGGAAAACTCATAAGTCGGCAGCGTATTACCCATCGGGTTGGTGTTGGCTCCCACCTGGATAAAACCGTCCTCGCCGCCGATCTGCTGGTAGCCCGCGTAAAAGGTATGCCCGCCGGTCTTGGCCGAGAACAGGCTGAACAACGCATGGTTGTCATAATCGCCGGCGATCTTGCGCCCGTCCTCGCGGGCATCGAAGTAGCCGGCGTTCACCCCCAGCGTCCAGTCCCCGACCGGCTCGGCGTGCTTGAAGCTATAAAACCGCTGCTGGTAGACATCCTCCAACTGCGCCTGCCACAGGCCAACGCTGGTGCGGTTATCGTTGAAGGCATAGTCGGCGCCAACGTAGTTGAAGCGATCACTGGTAAAACGCGCCAGCCGCGCCGGGTTGATCGGGTCGTTGACCAGCGCGTACATCTTCTGGCTGTTGGAGGAGTCGCGCAGGCTGGTGGAGCGGAACTGGCCGGCACTCAGTGTCAACCCGGCAAACTCGCGCGACTCCAGCATCGCGCCCTGGTAGGTGGGCGGCAGCAGACGCAAGTCGCTGAACAGCAGCACAGGCAGGTTGGGCATCAACTCGCCCACTTTCAGCTCGGTTTGCGACACCTTGAACTTGATCGCCGCCCCAAGCCGGCTGTATTCGTCCGCCGACTTGCCGCTGTCCAGGCTGGGCAGCAACCCGGACCTGGCATGCGCCGGGCTGCTGTCGAGCTTGAAACCGAGCAGGCCGATAACATCCACACCGATGCCAACGGTGCCCTGGGTATAACCGGAACTGGCATTGAGGATGAAACCCTGCGCCCATTCCTGAGTACGCGACTGGGTGCTGGCACCCTTGATATCGGCATAGTCGCGGCTGAAGAAATAATTGCGCGCCTGCAGCGTGGCGCGAGCACCTTCGATAAAACCGGCCTCTTCTGCCGAGGCCTCTGCACACAATGCGGCGGCAATACAACCGCCGGCCAGACGCGCAGACGAAGAAAAACGCGGTGCAGTGAAACCTTGCATGGGGCTACTCCTGGATTCGGGCAACAGCAACCCTGCGCGGCGGCCATGTATGGCCACCCACGTGGGGTTGCAGCGAGAGGGGGGGTCGGCAGGCGGGCGCCCGGCCCGCCTGCCCTGCCGTTGCTTGAAACGCTGGGCCGCTAGCGGTTGACCAGCTTCGCCGGCAAGGCGATGACCAGGAAGCAGCTGAGGATCAGGCACCCGGCAAATACCCACAGGGCAGCGTGCGAGGTCCCGGTAAGGTCGGTGACCACGCCCATCAGTGAGTTGCTCACCAGGCCTGCGATGTTGGCGACCGAACAGGCCAGGGCAAAGCCGGTGGCGGCTGCAGTACCTTTAAGGAAGGTGGCCGGCAGGCTGAAGAACACCGGCACCGCGCCGATGATCGCTGCCGAGGCAATGGCGAACAGCACCACAGTCATCACCAGGTTCTGGCTGAACAAGGTGCTGCTGGCCATGGCAATTGCACCAATGATGAACGGCACGATGATGTGCCAACGGCGCTCACGATGGCGGTCGGAGCTGGCCCCGATCATCAGCATGCCGGCCAGGGCGGCCAGGCTCGGAATGGCCGTGAGCAAGCCGATGTGGAAGGTGTCGCTGACGCCCGCATCGCGGATGAAGGTCGGCATCCAGAACCCCATGGCGTAGGCACTGAGCAAAATCGAAAAGTCGATGCCCCCCAGCATCCATACCTTCAGGTTGAAAAAGCCGTCACGGAAGCTGTGCTTGCTGTCCTTGCCCTCGGCATCGTCGGCGGCCAGGTCTGCCGCCAGTTGGGCCTTGTCTTCAGCCGACAGCCACTTGGCCTGCTGGAAGTGGTTGGGCAATGCCCAGAATGTGAGGATGCCCAGCAGCACGCTGGGGATCGCCTCCAGCAAAAACAGCCACTGCCAGCCGTGCAGGCCATGCACCTGGTCGAAATTGCCCATGATCCAGCCAGAAATCGGCCCGCCGATCACGCTCGACAATGGCAGCCCGATCATGAACAGGGCAATGATGCGCCCGCGCCGGTAGGTGGGGTACCACATGGTCAGGTAGAACAGCACGCCCGGCAGGAAGCCGGCCTCAGCCGCGCCGAGCAGGAAACGCAGGATGTAGAACTGCGTGGTGGTGCTGACGAACATGGTGCACGCCGACAGCAGGCCCCAGGTGATCATGATGCGGGCGATCCACAGCTTGGCGCCAACGCGCTGCAGGATCAGGTTGCTCGGCACTTCGAAAATGATATAGCCGACGAAGAACAGCCCGGCACCCAGGCCATAGGCCGCTGTGCTGAACTGCAGGTCTTCGAGCATCTGCAGCTTGGCGAAGCCGACATTGATGCGGTCCAGATAAGCTGCGAGGTAGCAGAAGCACAGGAAGGGGATGAGCCTCCAGGTGATCTTGCTGTACAGCGCTTTCGTGCCATGGTCGATGTCACTGTGGACCGTGGTTGCATTCGCAATTGGCATTTCCTGTCTCCTGGCGGGCGACTTTGTGGTTGTTTTAAGGCCAGCAGTGTTCGACGCGCCGGGCACCCCGCGCACTATACGCGGCGTGCCTGGGCAGCGCCTGAAGACCCCGAGTGCTCCTGCGGGGCGACCGCCCGGACAGCAGGCGGTCATGGACGGGCTTCCCGCACCGTTCCTTGATTGTTATGGGTAAGGGCTGCCCGGCACTCAGCCGGCCAGGTGCCTGAGTTGCTGCATGGCGTCCTGCCGGGTGACGACATCGCCGTACTTGCTGTCGATATCGAACAGGTTGGCTTCATGCGGGTCGTTGTGGCGATCACCGACGCACTCGCGCACCACGATGGTTCGAAACCCGTGCTGCATGGCATCCACCGCACTTGCGCGGATGCAGCCGCTGGTCGAGCAGCCGGCCAGCACCACGGTATCCACGCCTTGAGCATGCAGCAGCGGGGCCAGGCTGGTGGCGAAGAAGGCACTGGCGTACTGCTTGCTCAGCACCACCTCCCCTGCCTGTGGCGCAACGGCCTCGCAGAACGCCGCCAGCGGGTTGCCTTCGACCATGTCCTTCATCACCGGCGCCTTGCGCACCCACACGCCGCCGTCAGCAAAATGCGGCGGCTGGTAGCGGATGTTGGTATGCACCACCAGGGTACCGCAGTCGCGGGCCAGCGCCAGCAGGCCGGCGGCCTGCTCGACCGCCGCGACCACGCCCGGGGCGTACAGCGGTGCGCCGGGGGTGGTGTAGCCCTGCATGAAGTCGATCATCAGCAGGGCCGGCTTGCGGCCAAAGCCGATGCGCTGGCCCCACACGCCCTGGTAGTTGTCACGTGCGCTTTGTGCGTCGCTCATGTCCGTCCCCAATTTCAGTAGGCGCCCGACAGCAGGGCACCGGCGCCCGGCACGACCGGCTCCAGGTCCAGCGCCTTGAGCATGGCGTAGGTGGTGGCGATGGCAGCGGTCACCACCGGCTTGCCGGTTTGCGCCTCAACCTTGGCCACGGCCGGCAGCGATTGCATCTGCACGCAGGCCGAGAGCACCACCACATCGACGCCCTCAAGGTTCATGCCGGCGACGATGCCTGGCAGGTTGGCCGGGTCGTGGCGGGCCACGGCGAGGTTGTCGGGGATTTCCAGCGCGCGCCAGTCCTGCACCTCGAAGCCTTCCTCGCGGATATAGTTCACCACCAGCTCGGTCAACGGCTTCATGTACGGCGCGACGATGGCAATGCGCTTGGCCTTCATCACATGCAAGGCCTCCACCAGCGCCCCGGCGCTGGTGATCACCGGTGCCAGTGCGTCATTGTCGGCGGTAGCCTGCCGCAAGCGCTTTTCCGATTGGCGGTGATAGCCCAGGCCCATGGCCATGATCGCCACCAGGCACGCGTAGCCCAGCACATCGACCTTGGCGTCGGACAGCTCCACGGCGCAGCGGTCGGACTCGGCGTCCATGGCGGCCAGCTCTTCCTTCTTCACCTGCTTCATGCGCATGCGGCTGGAATGGAAGGTGAAGCGCTCGGGTCGGATCGCCTGGCGGGCATTGAGCATCGCCGGGATTTCGGTTTCCATCGTGGTGTTCGAGCTCGGCACGATCTGGCCGATGCGGTATAGCTTGGTCATGTCTCGTGCTCCGTCAGACGAGGGGTTGGTCGAGGAAGTCGCCAAAGGCGGCAAAGAAACCGTCCAGGTCATCCCAGGGGATCATGTGGCCGGCGTTGTCCACGTGCGCGACCTGGATATCCGGCTTGAGCTCGCGAATTTCGGCGATGTCACGGGGCTCGATCACCCCGCCCCGCCCGGCCACCATCAGCAATGCCGGCTGGCGCACTGCGGGCAAGTACTGGTGGATATCCACGTCGTGGAAATCATCGAAGGCCCGCACGATCGCTGGCTCGTAACAGGTGTGCAGCCATTCGGCGCGCAGCGCCAGCTGCTCGTCGCTCCAGGTAGCGCAGAAGGTGCGCATGTCGTCGCCGCTCATGCCCACAGTGGCCTGGCGGATCGAATCCACATACCACGGCAGCTTGCTCGGGTAGGCACGCCGGCCCGGCCCGGACACTGGCGGGTCTACCAGCACCAGCCGCTGCAGCCCCGGTGCTCCCTGGGCCGCCGCGCGAATCGCAAAGCGCGCGCCCATCGAGTGCCCGACCAGGTGGTAACTGTCCAGGCCCAGCGCTGCGGCAAAAGCCGGAATGTCCGCAGCACAGGCGTCGGTGCCGTAGTCCAGTTCGGGGCCGCTTGAAGACAAGCCGCGCCCGCGCACATCCAGCACGTAGGTGTCGAAGTACACCCCAAGGCGCTGGGCGACGAAGCCCCAGGTAATCGCCGGGCTGGTGATGCCCGGCACCAGGATCAACGCGTGGCCCTTGCCGCCATAGCGCAGGTAGTGCTGGCGGATGCCATTGGCGCTGACGTTACCGCCAGCGACGAAGGTGCTCATGCTGCCTCCCCGCTTTTCAGCGCCTGCCCGTACAGGTCGTAACCGTAGACCCAGGCCGGGTCTTCCTGGCTGTAGAGGAAGGTGTTGGCGTTCGACACTGCCTGCACCTGCGATGCCCGCTCCTTGCGGTTGGCCTCATAAAGCGCAAACGCCGTGCGGTGGTCGGACAGCCCGGTCTCTTGCAGGCAGCGAGTCAGCATGGCCGCGTCCTCGATGGCCATGCACGCCCCCTGGGCCATGTGTGGCTTCATCGGGTGGCAGGCATCGCCCAGCAACACCAGGCGGCCACGGCTCCACAACGGCAACGGGTTGCGGTTGCGCAGCGGCCACTTGGTAATCGACTCGGTAGCGTCGATCAGCTTCTGCACGGTTGGGTGGTAGCCTTCGAAGGCCGCGCGCATTTCTTCCTGGCTGCTGTCGACGAACGCACCCTGGAAGTCCCACGCCTCATGTGGCACACCGGTGACGAAGTAGTACTCGTCGCGTTTGCCGGTGGTGTAATAGACCATCATGTGGCGGTCCTCGGACCACCATTTGACGCAAGGCTCGAACACATCGGCATGTTGCGCCAGGTTCACGCCACGGATCAGCGCCCGGTGCGCCACCCAGCCGCTGTAGATCGGCGCTTCAGCCCCCAGCAGCTCTTCACGGATCTTCGAGTGAATGCCGTCGGCCCCAATGACGATGTCGGCCACGGTGTGGGTACCGTCAGCAAAGGTCAGGCGTACCTGGTCGCCTTCGTCGACAATCGTTTCCAGGCGCTTGCCGAAGTGCACGGTGCCCGGCTTGATTGCCTCGATCTGCAGGGCATGCAGGTCGCCACGGTGGATGGTGATATAGGCAGCGCCGTACTCGCGCCGGGCAAACTCGCCCAGCGGGATACGCGCCAGGTAATCACCGCTGTTGCCATCGCGGCTGAACCAGAAGTCCGGGTGTGAGCCCATCAGCTCCAGCTTCTGCTCCAGCCCCATGCGGCGGAAGATCTTCATCACATTAGGGCCGATATGAATGCCTGCCCCAAGGCGGGTGAACGCCGGCGCCTGCTCGAACACTTCGACATCGAACCCGGCCTGCTGCAGCAACGTGGCGGCGGCTGCCCCACCCAGACCTGCACCGACGATTGCGATTTTCTGCCTACCCCGCATGGGTATGTCTCCTCTTGTTCTGATGTGTGGCCAGCGGTTCGACCGCCTGACGATTTAGAGCGTATACGCTACAAATCACTTTTGGAAAGAGGCCTGTGAAAATATTTTTAAAGCAGCCAGGCGAAAGTACATTCGGCGCCTTGTTACCGGAAATATTGAGCACTGTGTGGATAGGTAACGTTGTGACAGATAACTTGCGCTTGCTGACCGGATGCGCTTACATCGGCAAAAGTAGGGTGTACACACTGTTGTTTTGCACCGAGATGACGCACCTGGCACTGCCATGGTGCACCCCTGTCAACGTCACCCAGGAGAACCCCGATGCCGGTGAGCAATGCACAACTGACCCAGATGTTCGAGCACGTACTGAAGCTGTCTCGTGTGGATGAAACGCAGAGCGTGGCCGTGCTCAAGAGCCACTACTCAGACCCGCGCACGGTCAACGCCGCCATGGAAGCCGCCCAGCGCTTGAAGGCCAAGGTGTATGCCGTAGAGTTGCCAGCGTTCAACCACCCCACCGCCATGGGCAACGACATGACGGCCTACTGTGGCGATACCGCGCTGACCGGCAACCTGGCGGCGCAGCGGGCGCTGGAAGCGGCCGACCTGGTCGTCGACACCATGATGCTGCTGCACTCGCCCGAGCAGGAGCAGATCCTCAAGACTGGCACGCGCATCCTGCTGGCCGTAGAGCCACCCGAGGTGCTGGCACGCATGCTGCCAACCGAAGCCGACAAACACCGGGTGCTGGCCGCCGAAACCCTGCTAAAGCAGGCCCGTAGCATGCATGTGCGGTCCAAGGCTGGCAGCGACTTTCACGCCCCGCTCGGCCAGTACCCGGCCGTGACCGAGTACGGCTATGCTGACGAACCGGGGCGCTGGGATCACTGGCCCAGCGGCTTCCTGTTCACCTGGCCCAACGAGGACAGCGCCGAGGGCACGCTGGTGCTGGACGTGGGCGACATCATCCTGCCATTCAAGAACTACTGCCGCGAGCGCATCACCCTGGAGATCGAAAAAGGCTTTATCACCGGTATCCACGGCGGCTTCGAGGCCGAATACCTGCGCGAATACATGAGGTACTTCAACGACCCCGAGGTATACGGCATCTCACACATCGGCTGGGGCCTGCAGCCGCGCGCGCAGTGGACGGCCATGGGCCTGCACGACCGCAACGACGGCATGTGCATGGACGCCCGTGCGTTCTACGGCAACTTCCTGTTCTCCACCGGCCCCAATACCGAGGTCGGCGGCAAGCGCAAGACCCCATGCCACCTGGATATCCCGCTGCGCAACTGCGATATCTATCTGGATGACAAGGCCGTGGTGCTGGCCGGCGACGTGGTCGCACCAGAGGAGTCGCGGGCGCGATAGTGGTTATACTGGCCGGGCGCTCCGCTATTGGCGGCCGGCCAGCACCTTTCCACCAGCCCAAGCCATCCTATGCCAAAGAAAACCACACCCAGCAGCGCCCCGCTCGACACCACCCCCTATGACGTCACCGAACAGGTCGGCCATTTGCTCCGCAAGGCCTACCAGCGGCACACGGCGATCTTCCAGCAGCAGGCCTGCGACCCGCAGCTTACCTCGATCCAGTTCGTCACCCTGTGCGCCCTGCGTGACCACGGCCCCAGCTCCCAGGCCGAACTGATCAAGGCCACCGCAGTGGACCAGGCCACCATCCGCGGCATCGTCGAGCGCCTGAAAACCCGCGAACTGGTGCAGCTGTCGCCAGACCCGGGCGACCGGCGCAAGGTCATTGTCGAACTCACCGACAGCGGCGCGGCCTTGCTCGACGCAATGATCCCCTGCGCCCGGCAGATCAGCGAATTGAGCATGGGCAGCCTGAATGCCGGCGAACGCGTGGCCATTTTGTACCTGCTGCGCAAGATGATCGACAGCGACGAGAACCTGGGCTGAAATTGGTTGTAACTGCCGCGCTTGCCGTCACAGATACGCGGGCTTCGAGATCGAGCGCCGCGCGGGCGGCGCTCGATTTCCCAGGCGCCGATGATGTTCCGCCATACCCCCCATCACAGCGCTCTGCAAATTCCTCTCTGGCCTGCTTCTTGCTCACTCATTTCATGTAGTGAGTACTTACCGAAAATCTCGCGCCATGTGAGTCCTTTGGTAGCGCAAGCAACCTCCAGAGATGAGCCAACAATGCAAACAACCATCTCCCTGCGGATCAACGGCCAGCCTGTCGAAGTCAGCGCCATGCCCGACACCCCGCTGCTGCTGATCCTGCGCAACGACCTGTGCCTGAATGGGCCCAAATATGGCTGCGGCCTGGGTGAATGCGGGGCGTGCACGGTGATCATCGACGGCGTGGCCGCGCGCTCGTGCGTCATCCCCCTGGCCGGTGCTGCGGGCCGCGATATCACCACCCTCGAAGGGCTGGGCAGCAAGGCCGCCCCACACCCGGTGCAACAGGCGTTTATCGACGAACAGGCCGCCCAGTGTGGCTACTGCATGAACGGCATGATCATGACCGCCAAGGCCCTGCTCGACCGCATTCCCGCCCCCAGCGACGAACAGATTCGCAACGAACTGTCCGGCAACCTGTGCCGCTGCGGCACCCACGTCGAAATCCTGCGCGCCGTGCGCCGCGCCGCCGCCCCCCGGAGGAAAGCATGAACCACTCACAACAGGTGCCCAGCCGCGACCAGTTGCTGGCCAAGACGGGTGTGTTGCTGATCGTCGACCAGATCACCCCTCCCTCGGGCCCCGTGGCCAAGGGTGTTACCCCTGTGGTCAAGGCGCGCGAGCTGGCGTTGTTTATCGCTGTCAGCGACGACGGCATGGTCTACGCCTTCAACGGCCACGTCGACCTGGGCACTGGCATCCGTACCTCGCTGGCGCAAATCGTCGCCGAGGAGCTGGACCTGCGCATGGACCAGGTGCACATGGTGCTGGGCGACACCGAGCGGGCCCCCAACCAGGGCGCGACCATTGCCAGCGCCACCCTGCAGATTTCTGCCGTGCCACTGCGCAAGGCGGCCGCCACGGCGCGGCGCTTTCTGTTGCAACAGGCCGCGCAACGGCTTGGCTGCGCGGCCGAAGCGCTGCGCATTGAAAACGGCGCAGTCATTGCCAGCAACGGCAGCACCCTGAGCTTTGCCGAACTGGTGCAAGGCGAAAACCACCAGTTGCCCATTGCCGACGATGCCCCGCTAAAAGCCATCGAGGACTACCGCCTGGTCGGGCGTAGCACCGCACGGGTAGACATCCCCGGCAAGGCCACCGGCGAGCTGGCCTATGTGCATGACATGCGCCTGCCCGGCATGCTTCACGGCCGGGTGATCCGCCCGCCCTACGCCGGCCACGACAGTGGCGACTTTGTCGGCAACAGCCTGCTGGCGGTGGATGAATCGTCCATCGCCCATTTGCCCGGCGTGGTGGCCGTGGTCGTCATCCGCGACTTTGTCGGCGTGGTGGCCGAGCGCGAAGAGCAAGCGATCCGCGCAGCCCAGGCGCTGAAAATCAGCTGGAAGCCATTCACAGGCAAACTGCCCGACCTCAGCGATGTCGCCCAGGCCATCCGCGACAACCCGCGCGTACAACGTACCGTGCTGGACCAGGGCGATGTTGACGGTGGCCTCGCCAATGCCAGCCAGCGCCTGAGCCGCAGCTACCTATGGCCGTACCAGTTGCACGCATCGATCGGCCCGTCGTGCGCGCTGGCCGATTTCACCGACGGGCCGATCCGCGTGTGGTCCGGCACGCAGAACCCGCACCTGCTGCGCGCCGACCTGGCCTGGCTGCTGGCGTGCGACGAAGCCCGCATCGAGATCATTCGCATGGAGGCCGCCGGTTGCTATGGTCGCAACTGCGCCGATGACGTGTGCGCCGATGCGGTGCTGCTGTCGCGCGCGGTACAGCGCCCGGTGCGGGTGCAGCTGACCCGCGAGCAGGAGCACGTGTGGGAGCCCAAGGGCACTGCGCAGTTGATGGAAATCGACGGCGGCCTGAACGCCGATGGCAGCGTGGCCGCCTATGACTTCCAGACCAGCTACCCGTCCAATGGCGCCCCCACCCTGGCCCTGCTGCTGACCGGCGCCGTGGAGCCGGTGCCGGCCCTGTTCGAAATGGGCGACCGCACCTCGATCCCGCCTTATGACTACGAACACATGCGCGTCACCATAAACGACATGACGCCACTGGTACGTGCCTCGTGGATGCGTGGCGTGTCGGCCATGCCCAACAGCTTCGCCCACGAGTCGTACATCGATGAGCTGGCCTTTGCCGCTGGCGTCGACCCGGTCGAATACCGCCTCAGGCACCTGTCCGACCCGCGCGCCATCGACTTGGTCAAGGCCACCGCCGAACGCGCCGAATGGCAGCCGCATACCCGCCCCATGCAGGCGCAGGCCGAAGGTGACGTGCTGCGCGGCAGGGGCTTTGCCTACGCGCGCTATATCCATAGCAAGTTCCCAGGGTTTGGCGCGGCCTGGGCGGCATGGGTGGCCGATGTCGCGGTGGACCGGCGCACCGGTGAAGTGGCCGTCACCCGCGTGGTGATCGGCCACGATGCCGGGATGATGGTCAACCCTGAAGGCGTGCGGCATCAGATCCACGGCAACGTCATCCAGTCCACCAGCCGGGTGCTCAAGGAACAGGTCAGCTTCGAAGCGTCGACGGTGGCCAGCAAGGAATGGGGCGGCTACCCGATCCTGACCTTCCCCGAACTGCCGGCCATCGACGTGATGATGCTGCCCCGCCAGCACGAGCCGCCAATGGGCAGTGGCGAGTCGGCCTCGGTACCCAGCGCGGCGGCCATCGCCAACGCCATTTTTGACGCCACCGGCATTCGCTTTCGCGAGCTGCCGATCACGGCAGAACGGGTGCGTGCCGCCCTCGATGGCCAACGTCAGGGCCCTGATGCACCAGCGCAGCCCACGCCCAAACGTTCAAAGTGGTGGTTCGGCTCGCTGGCCGGGGTATTCGGCGCTGCATTGGGTGTGCTCGCCACCGCCTTGCCCTGGCGCGCCGAAATCGCCCCGGTAACCCCGCCAGGCGCTGGCAGCTGGAGCGCCGCGATGCTCGAGCGCGGGCGCCAGGTGGCCGCGGCCGGTGACTGCGCCGTGTGCCATACGGTCAACGGTGGCAACGTCAATGCAGGTGGGCTGGCGATGGAAACGCCGTTCGGCACCCTGTACAGCACCAACATCACGCCCGACCCGCAAACCGGCATCGGCCGCTGGTCGTTCGGCGCCTTCGAGCGGGCCATGCGCGAAGGTATCAGCCGCGACGGTCGGCACCTGTACCCGGCCTTTCCCTACACCTCGTTTCGCAACATCAACGATGCCGACATGCAGGCGCTGTATGCCTACCTGATGTCGCAGACCCCGGTACGCCAGGAAGCACCCGCCAACCAGATGCGCTTCCCGTTCAACCAGCGGCCGCTCATGGCCGGCTGGAATGCGCTGTTTCTGCAACGCGGCGAATACCAGCCCGACCCGCAGCGCAGTGCGCAGTGGAACCGCGGCGCCTACCTGGTCGACGGCCTGGGCCACTGCACAGCCTGCCACTCGCCGCGCAACCTGATGGGGGCGGAAAAAGGCGGCAGCAGCTACCTGGCCGGCGGCATGGTCGATGGCTGGGAAGCCCCGGCCCTGAATGCGCTGGGCAAATCATCCACGCCGTGGAGCGAAGACGAGCTGTTCAGCTACCTGAGCACCGGCTTCTCCGAAAAGCACGGTGTGGCGGCCGGCCCCATGGGCCCGGTGGTCAGCGAACTGGCCACCCTGCCAAAGCGTGACGTGCGTGCCATTGCCCACTACCTCGGCTCACTCGACGGCGAGCCGCAGGCAGTGGCCACCAAGGCCGCGCCCCAGGTGGACACGCAGGTGTCGCTGAGCAACGGCGAGCGGGTATTCAAAGGCGCGTGCATGGCCTGCCACAGCGATGGGCTGGGGCCGAAGCTGTTTGGCGTCAGCCCGTCGATGGCGGTCAACAGCAACGTCCACAGCGCTCTGCCGGACAACCTGCTGCGCGTGGTGCTGCACGGCATTGCCACCCCGGCCACCCGTGACCTGGGCTACATGCCCGGCTTCAAGGACAGCCTGTCGGACCGCCAGGTCGCCGACCTGGCAGCTTATCTGCGCCAGCGCTTCGCTGCCGACAAGCCGGCCTGGCAAGGGCTGGCGGCCAAGGCCGCGCAGGTGCGCGCCAACCCCGGCAGCCACTGAGCGTCAGCGGCGCAGGCCGCGCAGGGCAAGGTCGCTGATAAACGCCAGCCAGTCGGCCTTGGCCTGTTTGTCGGCCAGGTCCACGGCCAGAAACGAGCTGAGGGTATGGCGGTTGGAATTATAGAAATAGCAGAGCGAGGCAATCATCAGGTAGGCGTGGGTGATGTCGATGTCGTCGCGGAACAGGCCCTTGGCCTGGCCTGCTTCAATGATCGGCCGCAGCACGCCCACCGCTTCGCCGGACAGCGCCTTGAGGTTCTGCGACTTGCGCGCGTGCTGGCCCTGATGCAGGTTTTCGGTGGCGAGAATGGTGACGAATTCGGGGTGCCGCACGTAGTAGTCCCAAATGAACGCCACCAGCTCACGCAGGGCCTGTTCCGGGTCGCCGAGGTCGATGCGCAGCTTGGCTTCGGCCTGGTTGAAGCTGGCATAGATGTGCTCCAGCACGCTGATGAACAGCTTTTCCTTGCTGCCGAAGTAGTAATAGATCATCCGGTCGTTGGACTTGGCCAGTGTGGAGATCTGCTCGATGCGCCCACCGGTGAAGCCTTCCTTGCTGAAGACCTTCACCGCAGCCTTGAGAATGTTGTCCCGGGTGCGGTCGGCCTGTTGGGCGCGAACACCGGTTTTGCGAGTTTGCATGTCGGTCCCTGAGGGGGCTGGCCAGATACCCAACACTGCCACAGACGTTGGGCCATTGCGCGGCTTTTTCGGCTGGGCTGACACGATAAACGCGGGGGAGCTGAACATGCGACAGGGCACGGCAACGGGCCAGGGCCGGGGATACGGTGTGGCTGTGCACCGTGCTGCCACCTACGGCTCGGCACCCCGTTCGTCTTGGGCGATGCTTCGCTGGGCGCGTGTCAGGCAGTTGACCAGGTGCAGCCGCATGGCAGCACGGGCAGCACCGGCATCCTTGCGGGTGACCGCGGCATGCACTTGCTCGCGCTCCAGCGCCTCCAGTGCCCGCTGCTGGGCATCGCACGCCGGCATGGCCTGCTGCGCCACCGCCAACAAGGTATGCCCAAGGTGGGTCATGGTGTCGATGAAAAAACTGTTGCCCGTGCATTGGGCTATGCGCAGGTGAAACTCGAAGTCGGTTCGCATGCAGGGCGCTGACTGCGTATCAACAGCCTCATCCAGCGCCGCCCGCATGGCAGCCAGTTGCCCTGCGGTAGCACGCTGGGCAGCAATGGCAGCCGCCTCGACCTCCAGGCAAAGCCGCAGCTCGATGATCGCCACCTCGTTGTAAGCATCGCCCATTCCAGGGCTGGTACTCTGGAAGTCACCTGCCGGGATGGCGTCTACAACGAAGGTACCGATACCACGACGGGTTTCGACCAGGCCTTCGGCCTGCAACCGAGAAATGGCTTCACGCACCACGGTACGGCTTACGCCTCGCGCTTTGGTCACAGCTTCTTCGGTGGGCAATTTGCTACCCGCTGGCAATTCACCCGAGCGAATCTGCTGCGACAGGTCATGCACCAGTTGCTGGGCGAGATTCAGGCGTTTTTCCGGGGTGGCGGATGCCATTGTGTGAACCCTTGATAAGCGGAAGACCCCGGAGTATACCCGCAGCCTGGTGCCAAAACGCACTATACTGGCCGCTGTTCAGACGCGAGCACAGCAATGCCAGACCACACCGCCAGCCCCTCTCAACCGCCCCGCCGCCTGGCCGAAGCGCTGGTCGAACGCTTCGCCGAGCGCATGCGCGAAGGCACACTCAAGCGTGGCGACAAGCTGCCCACCGAAGCCACGCTAATCGCAACCGAAGGTGTCAGCCGCTCGGTGATACGCGAGGCTTTATCACGCATGCAGGCCGCGGGCCTGGTCGAGACTCGCCATGGTGTCGGCACCTTCGTGCTGGACATGCCGGCACCGGAGAGCTTCAACGTGGGGCCGGCAACCATCAGCCTGCTGTCCGATGTGCTCGATCTGCTGGAATACCGCCTGAGCCTTGAAGTGCAAGCCGCCGGCATGGCCGCCGAACGGGCCACGCCGCAAGCGCTGGAAGAACTGCATCAAGCACTTGAAGCCTTGATGCAGGGCCCGGAAAAATCCGGCAGCACCACCAACGCTGATTTCCAGTTCCACCTGAAAATTGCCAAGGCCGCAGGCAACCAGTACCTGATCGATATCATGAAGCATCTGGGCACCAAGATGATCCCCCGCACGCGCATGAACTCTGCCTACACCGGCCAGAGCAACCGCAGCACCTACCTGGCCGGTATCAACGCCGAACATCAGCAGATCTACGATGCCATCGCCAGCCGCCAGGTTGATGCGGCGCGCGCTGCCATGTACCTGCACCTGAGCAACAGCCGTACGCGCCTGCGTGAGGCGCAACGGCTACAGGCTTTTTACAGCGAGGCCTGAAGCTAAGGCGCAGGCTCCACATCCGTGAAGGCCAGCCCTTGGCTGCCCTGTACCTGCCAAGGGTTGGCGCCCCCGGTGTGGGTGAAGCGAAGCCCGACGAAGCGCGAATCTTTCAGGCCATCGATCTTGACCGGGGCCGGCCCGCTGAAACGTACACGCTCGAACACCAGCCCCTGATGCCAGGCGTCATGGCTGCTATCGCCCTTCACCTCGATGGCAGCGGTGCGGGCATTTTCCACGCTTACGTCGCTGACCGTGATATCCCGAAACTGCCCCGCCACCGTCGAGCGTTTGTAATCGAGCTTGGCATTCGGGTCGTTGTAATCCAGGGTGAAGATGAAGGCCTGTTTCGCCGTATTGCGGATGGCCGAATCACGGAAGGTCACGTGGCGTGCGCCACCGCCCATGAAGTTGGTGCTTTTCATGCGCAGCCCGGCATCGGTGCCATCCGAGACGTTGTCTTCGGCCAGGATGTTCTGAATCCACGCGCCGGTATGGCTGCCCGCCACGATCATTCCATGGCCTTTGCGAAAATAGTTGTTGAAGATCCAGGCATCTTCCTGCGCCTTTTGGTGGATCGCATCAGCCCCGGTGCCGGCGGCGAAGTTGACGCAGTCGTCACCAGTGTCGAAGAAGTTGTTGAACACCAGGGCGCCGCGGCTGTTGGCAAACTCGATACCGTCGCCGTTGTTGGCGTCGTACGTACGGTGCGTGGTGTTGGTCAGCACCACATTCTGCGTCTCCAGGTTCATGATGCCGTGATAGGCCGGGTTGACCACCGTGAAGCCGCCATAGAACACGTTTGTCACATTGCGCAGGGTGATCAGCGAGGAGCGCATCTGGCCGTAAGCGTCCTTGACGTTCATGCCCTCGGCCACCGCCCGCTCCACCTGGGCCTTGGCCAGCACGCCATCGTGCATGTAGCGGGTGTTGTCGCTGGCTAGGTAGAAGGGCAAGGCTCGCCCGCGCTCGTCGAGCACATCCGGGTTACGCTTCCAGCCATTGCCGTCGATCGTGCCCTTGCCAACGATGCGGATGTTCTCGAAGGCCTGATGCGCCTGCGGGTCGCGCGGCAACGCGTTGATCAGCGAGGCCGGGCGCACGGTGGTGGAATACGGGTACTGGATATAGCCTTCGCGCGGGTAGTCCTCGGCACGCTCGGAGCCCAGCAGGGTAGCGCCCTCGGCGATTTCCAGGGTCATGTTGCTCTTGAGGTAGAGCGCCCCGCTCCTGTACGTGCCGGCAGGCAGCAGCACCTTGCAGTCCTTGCTGCAAGCGTCGATGGCACGCTGGATGGCGGCCGTGTCGAGCGCCTTGCCATCGCCCTTGGCACCGTAGCGCTGCACATTGAACAGTGCCGGTACGGCCGTGGTTCGCTGCACAACCACGGGGCTATCAGCAGACTCCTTGCCTTTGCTATCGACCGAGCGCACGGTGAAGCGATACTCGGTATCGGGCGCAAGCCCCTGGGCGGTGAAGCTGTGAATGGCGATGCGGTGATGGAAGTTCTGCGTGTCCTGCTGGTAGAAGTGGTCGATGTAAGGCTTGGCCGGTGAGACCTGGTCATTGTTGGCGTTGCTGCCACCGAGCAGCTTGCCATTGGCATAGACATGGTAATCGACGATCTCGGCGTGGTCGGCCGGCTTCTCCCAGACCAGGATGATCTGTTGCTCATCGTAGGCCAGCGTCGGCACCAGGAGTTTGGCGGGCGCGTCCAGCGCCAAGAGCGGCAGGCTGCAGCCCATGGCCAGGGCACTTAGCAGTGCACGCGCCAGTGGGTGTTTGCGTGCAGCGACAGCAGGGTGTGCATACGGCATGGTTTTTATCTTCCTTGTTTTTGCCATTGATAACGCCACGCTTGCGCGGCCGAGCCGCGTGGCTCAGGCCGTCAACGCGGCTTGCTCGAGGTACTGGCTGCGGTTGACGAAGGTCTCCCGGGTCATTTCCCTCACATCCATTGATAGCGCCTCGACCTCGGGCAGCAGGCCGACCAGCGCCGCCACCCCCGCCGAGGCGAGGCTGCGCCGCTGCTCGGCGCTGCGCCCGGCGAACAGGTACAGTGCAACATGCACGAAATCATCCTGCCCGGCGCCGCAGCGGTAATGGCTGAAGGTGTTCAGCCGCGCCTTGATGTCGCCGGGCTTGAACAGCCCGCTGGCATCGATGGCGTCGTGCACGGCGGCCAGCAGCGTCTGCTCGCCAACCCGCTCAGCCAAGCTGGCCGGGCAATCGATAATGCAATGAGGCATGGTGGATTCCTTGATCGGCAGCCCAGTGCGCCCTGCCCCGCTGGCTCAGGCGCAAGGCTTGGGAGGGGTTCAGGCAGAGGCGGCGCGCGGCGATTCGGCGCTGAAGTCGCGGCTGGCCTGGACCAGCATGCGGGTGTAGTCATGACGGGCGAGGTCCTGGCTCAACGCTTGGCTGTCGAGGCGCTCGACGATGCGCCCTTGCTGCATCACCGCGACCTTGTCGCACAGGTGGCTGACCACCCCCAGGTCGTGGGTCACCATCAGGTAGGTGAGCTTCTCGCGCTGGCGCAGGTCTGCCAGCAGGTTGAGGATTTCCGCCTGCACCGAGACATCCAGCGCCGAGGTCGGCTCATCCAGCAGTAACACACGCGGCTCGAGGATCAGCGCACGGGCAATCGCCACACGCTGGCGCTGCCCACCCGACAACTGGTGCGGATAGCGGTAGCGGAAGCTGTCATTGAGGCCGACCTTGACCAGGATGTCGTTGATCCGGTCGTCGCGATCAGCCATGCCGTGAATGGTCAGCGGCTCGCGCAAGGCTGTGTCGATGGTGTGCCGCGGGTGCAACGAGCCGTAGGGGTCCTGGAAGACCATCTGCACCTTGCGAAAATGCTCCTTGGGCAGCTTGTGCTGCAACGCACCGCCGGCAATGCTCAGCGCCCCGCTCCAGTGCCGGTACTGGCCGGCCAGGCAGCGCAGCACGGTGGTCTTGCCGGAGCCCGACTCGCCGACCAGGCCGAAGGACTCGCCGTCCTCGACGGTCAGGTCGACGTCGTGCAGCACCTGGTTGAGTGTGGCGCCAACGCCGAAGCTCAGGTTCAGCGATTGTGCTTGGATCATGGACATGTCAGTTACCTCAGCAGGTGAGCCAGAGCGGGTCGCGTTGCAGCACCGGCAAGCGCGGGCGGCGGTTGTCCATGCTCGGCAAGGCCGCCAGCAGGCCACGGGTATACGGGTGTTCGGCATATTGCAGGTCGCACGCGGCGAGCGACTCGACCACCCGCCCGGCGTACATCACCAACACCCGGTCACAGTAGTTGCGCACCAGGTTGAGGTCGTGGCTGACGAAGATCAGCCCCATCTGCTGCTCGACCACCAGCGCTTCGAGCACGTTGAGCACCTGCTGGCGCACCGACACGTCGAGTGCCGAGGTCGGCTCGTCGGCGATGATCACCTCCGGGTTGGTGATGACCATCATGGCGATCATGATGCGCTGGCCCATGCCGCCGCTGACTTCATGCGGGTACAGGTTGTAAACGCGTTTCGGGTCGCGGATATGGACCTTTTCCAGCATCAGCATGACCCGCTCGCGTGCCTCGCTGCGGCTGGCCTTGTGGTGCGCCAGGTACGCCTCGGCGATCTGGTCGCCAACCTTGACCACCGGGTTGAGCGAGTACTTGGGGTCTTGCATGATCATCGAGATGCGCTGGCCACGGATCTTCTGCATGGCCTTTTCGCTGGCGCTGAGCAGGTCGACATCGCCGAACTGCAGGGCCTTGGCGGTGATCTGCGTGCTGCCGGGGTGCAGCTTGAGCAAGCTGCGCCCGACCGTCGACTTGCCCGAGCCGGACTCGCCGACGATGGCCAGTTTTTCCCGGCCAAGGGTGAACGACACATCGCGCACCGCGTGCATTTCTTTCTTGCCGTTGACGAAGCGTACGTTGAGCGCTTCGACGTTGAGTTTGAGCGACGACATAAAGCCTCCAGTTACTCGCTACGCGGGTCGAGAATGTCCCGCAGGCCATCGCCCAGCAGGTTGAACGCCAGGCTCACCAGCATGATCGCCGCACCCGGTACCGCCACCAGCCACCAACATTCGAGCATGTAGCGTCGACCGGTGGAGATCATCGCGCCCCACTCCGGCAGCGGCGCCTGTGCGCCAAGGCCGAGGAAGCCCAGCGCCGCGGCGGTGAGGATGATCCCGGCCATGTTCATGGTCAGGCGGATGATCACCGACGACAGGCACATCGGCACAATGTGACGCAGGATGATGCGCGTCGACGAGGCGCCCTGCAGCTCGACCGCGACAACGAAGTCGGCCTTGCGCAGCGACAGGGTTTCAGCCCTTGCCAGCCGTGCGATCGGTGGCCACGAGGTCAGCGCGATAGCGACCACGGCATGCTCCAGGCCAGGGCCAAGGGCAGCGATGAACGCCAGTGCCAGGACCAGGCTGGGGAACGAGATGAAGATGTCGGTGATGCGCATGAACACCGTGTCGACGATGCCGCCGTAGTAGCCCGACACAGTGCCGATGAACAGCCCGATCGGTCCGACGATAACGGTCACCAGGGTAATGATGTAGAGGGTGATGCGTGAGCCGTAGACCAACCGGCTGAAGATGTCGCGGCCGTATTCGTCGGTGCCGAACCAGTGCGCGGCACCGGGAGCCTGCAGGGCATTGGCGAGGTTCTGCACCACCGGGTCATGGGTGGCGATCCACGGGGCAAAGGTGGCGACCACGATCAGCAGCACGGCCACCAGCAGCCCGGCCAGGGTCATGGGGTTGCGCAACAGGTGGCGCAGCACCCGCAGGCTGCTTTTGTAAAAGGCGTCGAGGCTGGAAGCCGGCGTGGTGTCGGCCTACGGCTTGGCGCTTGCTTGGGTAGAAGACATGTTGGCAATCATCGGCATGTTCTCGGTGTGAAATCATGGCCGCCCGGAGCGCCCGCTGGCGCCCCCGGACAGGTTCAGCGTTGCTTGTAGACGCCCAGGTAACGGGTCGCCTCGGCGTCATCGCCGGTAAAGCCCTTGACGTCCACCGCGCTCACCGCGGTGTCGGTCATCTGCGAGAGCATCATGATCGGCCCGACCTGCTGGTCGTAGCGCTGCTGGGCCTGGTGGTACAGGCTCACGCGCTTGGCGGCGTCACGCTCGACGCCCGCCTGGTCGATCAGCGCATTGAGCTGTTGATCGAAGAACGACGCGCGCCAGCCCTGAAAGTTGGGCAGGCCCGCACTGTCGCTGTTGTCCGGGTTGTAGACAAAGGTGCGCAGGCTGAAGTACGGGTGCGGGTAGCGCTCGGCACCGCGCGCGACGATCATCTCGAAGTTGCGCGCGCGCATCGCGCCATACACCTGGTTGCCGGTGCCGGTGACGATGCTGGCCTTGATCCCGCCTTCGGCGAGCGTCGACTGCATGCGCGCGGCGATGTCGATGAACGGCGGCTCGGACAAGGTCCGGATGGTGGTGGTGAAGCCTTGCGGGTAGCCGGCTTCGGCCAGCAACGCCTTGGCCTTGGCGACATCCATCTTGTAGCCTGGGTCCGGCAGGCGGGCGTCGAGGCCAAGCTGCATCGGCTGCTGGTTGAGCATGCCGTAGTGCGGCATGACTTGCTCGTCGATGCCTTTGTAGTCGATCAGGTTGCGCACTGCTTCGCGGACTTTCTGGTTGGCGAATTCGGGCTGCTTCATGCTCATCGCCACGTAGTACATGGTGCCGCGCTGCAGCGGTTGCACCTGCAGCTTGGGCGAGCGCTCGATGGCCTTGATGTCTGGCGCGGCCATGCCGTAGACCAGGTCGAGGTCACCGCGCTCGAGCATCAGCCTGAGTGATTGCGACTCGGTCATGTGCCGCACCAGCACCCGCTTCATTTTTGCAGGGCCCGCCCAGTAGCCGTCGAAGCGGGTCATCACCAAGGCGTCGTTGGCGCTCCACTTGGTCAGGGTGAACGGGCCGCTGCCGGCCTCGTTGGTGACTAGCCAGGCGGCGCCCAGGTCGCCGTCCTTCTCGTGCTTCAAGGCTTCCTGGCGGTCGACGATGACCGCGCTGGGCGAGATTGCCAGCGAGTCGATCAGCAGCAGCGGGTCGGCGGGCTGTGGCAGCTCGACCACCAGGGTGTGCGGGTCAGTGGCGCGGATCAGCCCCTGAATGTTGTCGACGCTGTAGCCGTAGGCCTTCCAGGTGGTGGCCAGGCCGAAGTTGAGTTTCATCACGCGGTACAGCGACCAGGCCACGTCTTCGGCGGTGAGCGGGTTGCCGGAATGGAACTTGACGTCGCTGCGCAGGTGGAAGGTGACCTGCTTGCCGTCTTCGCTGATCTCCCAGCGTTCGGCCAACTGTGGCAGGTGTTTTTCCGGGTTGCCCTGGTCGCGCTTGACCAGCGTGTCATACAGGTTGGCGTTGACCCCGGAGGCATCCAGGCCCGGGGCGTTGGCCGGGTCGATGGAAAACAGGTTGACCATGCTCATGCCGACGATCAACTGGTCGGCGGGGGTCTTGGCCTGCACGGCGGCCATCGGCCCCAGTGCCAGCATCGCACCCAGCAGGCTCAGGCGCAGGATCGGAAGTACAGTTTTCATGTGGCTGTCCTTGTTTTTATAGTCATGCACTGTGTTCGCGCTGGCCGCGCGGGGCTTAACGGGTCCTTGGGTCGAACACCTTGTACAGGGCGTCGCTGATCAGGTTCAGGGCGACGAAGATCAGCCCGATCACCAGCACACAGCCCATCACCGCGTTCATGTCACCGAGCATCAGGCTGCTGGTCAGGTACTGACCAAAACCGGGCCAGGCAAACACCGTTTCGATCAGTACCGCGCCTTCGAGCAGCGAGCCGTAGGCCAAAGCGACCACCGTCAGCAGCTGCACGAGGATGTTGCGAAACGCATGGCCCCAGACCACCTGGCGGCGCGACAGGCCCTTGACCCGGGCGGTGATGATGTATTCCTGGGACAGCTGTTCGAGCATGAAGCTGCGGGTCATGCGGCTGATGTAGGCGACCGAGTTGAGGCCCAGGATCAGCCCCGGCAGGACGATGTGCCGCAGCGCGCTGGTGAAGGCTTCCCAGTCGCCGGCCAGGGCCGTGTCGATCAGCAGCAGGCCGGTGATGTCCGGCACCATGCCGTCGTAGGCGAGGTCGATGCGCCCTGCCCCGCCGGCCCAGCCGAGCCAGGCGTAGAACACCAGCAGCCCCATCATGCCGACCCAGAAGATCGGCGTGGAGTAACCAAACAGGGTGATCACCCGTGCCACATGGTCGCCAAGGCGGCCCTGGTTACTGGCCGCGACCACGCCCAGTGGCAAGCCGATGACGATGCCGAAGAGGATTGCCAGGGTGGCCAACTCGATGGTCGCCGGGAACACCCGCTTGATGTCGTCCAGCACCGGGTGGCCGGTCAGCAGGGCGTTGCCGAAATCACCGTGGAGCAGGTCGCTGAGGTACAGCCCGAACTGCACCCAGATCGGCTGGTCCAGGCCCATCGCCCGGTACACCTGGTCGTAGGTGGAGCTGTCGGCGTCCGGACCGACCACGGCCAGCACCGGGTCCAGCGGCATCACCCGGCCAATGAAGAAGGTCAGCGCCAAAAGACCGAGCAGGGTCACCAGGACCGTGCTGGCCCGGCGGGCAGTGCCAGACACGCGCGTGCCCAGCACAGAGGCAGTCGAAACTAACATAACAGGCTCCTGAAAATGCGTTCAGCCAACACCGAGGCGTTCGGGGCGCGCACGCCCCGCTCCCGCTCATCGCGACTTGTAGACGTCTTTGTAGCGGGTGGTGGCCGCACTGTGGGTCTGGTAATCCTGAACATCGTGGTAGACCACCACGGTGTCGGTCATCTGCGACACCGGCAGGATCGCCCCGACCTGCGCGTCCAGGGTCTTCTGGATCTGCTGGTACTGGGCCAGTTGCCTGGTCTTGTCAGGCTCGACTTCGGCCTGCTCGATCAGCGCGTTCAATTCGGGGCTGTAGAACGACGTGCGCCAGCCCTGGAAGTTGCTCAGCTTGGCTTCGTCGCGGTTGTCCGGGTTGTACACCAGGGTCCGCAGGCTCGAATGCGGATGACGCTCGGCCCCGCCACCGCCGCGGCCGACCAGGATGTCGAAGCTGCGTTCGCGCATGGCGCCGTAGATCTGGTTGCCGGTGCCGGTGACGATGGTCGCCTGGATGCCGGCCTGAGCCAGGGTCGCCTGCAGGCTGGAGGCGATGTTGATGAATGGCGGCTCAGTGAGCACGCGGATGGTGGTTTTGAAGCCATTCGGGTAACCGGCTTCGGTCAGCAGTTTTTTCGCCTCGGCGACGTTCAGGGTGTAGCCCGGATCGTCCAGCCGTGCCGGCAGGCCGAGCGGCAATGGGCGCTGGTTGAGCTGGCCGTAGTGCGGCATGACGGTCTGGTTGATGCCTTGGTAGTCGATCAGCGAACGCACCGCGCGGCGCACACGGGCGTCATCGTAGGGCTTGTTCTTGACGCTCAGGGCAACGTAGTAGAGGGTCCCGCGCTGCACGGTCTGTGTGCGCACCTTGTCGGACTTCTCCAGGGCTTCGATGTCGGGTGCGGACATGCCCTTGGCCAGGTCCAGGTCACCGCGCTCGACCATCAGGCGCAGCGACTGCGACTCAGTCATGTTGCGCATGACGATGCGCTTGAGCTTGGCCGGGCCACCCCAGTAACCGTCGTAGCGGCTCATCAGGATCACATCGTTGGCGCGCCAGTCATTGAGGATGAACGGGCCGCTTCCGGCGGCGTGTGTAGTCAGCCAAGCGCCGCCCATGTCGTCGCCCTTCTGGTGTTGCTGAACCACTTTGCGGTCGAGGATGAAGGCACTGGGCGAGGTCGCCAGGGTGTTGAGCACCAACATCGGGTCGGTTGGCCGCGGCAGCTCGAGGACAAAGGTGTGCTCGTCGGCGGCGCGCAGGTACTGGGCGGCGTTGCCGGCGGTGAAGCCGTAAGCCTTCCATGTCGAGGCCAGGGCCAGATTGAGCTTGAGCACGCGCTGCAACGACCAGGCGACGTCTTCGGCAGTCAGCGGGTTGCCCGACTGGAAGGTCACGCCGGGGCGCAGCGTGAAGGTCAGGGTCTTGCGGTCGTCGCTAACCTGCCAGCTTTGCGCCAGAGCCGGTACCAGTTGGTCCGGCTGCTTGACGTCCTGCACCAGCAGCATGTCGTAGAGGTTGGCATTGACCTCGGAGACATCCAGGCCGGTGGCGGCGGCCGGGTCGAGCGACAGCAGGTTGATCATGCTCATGCCGACGATCAACTGGTCGGCGGGGGTCTTGGCGAAAGCGGCAGGTACCGACGTCATCGCCAGCGATGCGGCCAGGACCCCCGCCCAGAATTTGGGGAGAACGCTCATGTGAGATAGCCTTTTTATAGTTATTGGACTCTCGGGCGGCACGCACCAAGGCGTGCCGCCATGCACGAATCAGAAGCTCTGCAGCGTGTTGGTCTCGACGTAGTCGAAGTCGATCTCCTCCCCCAGGCCAGGCAGGTCGGAGAGGTGCACGAAGCCGTCTTCATCCATCGGGTCGACCAGGCGCTTGAGGTAGGCCGGTACTTCGTCATAGTTGAGGAACGGGTGCAGCAGGCCGCGCTCGTACCAGGTGCAGTTCTTGATCGCGCCGACCACCGCCAGGTTGGCCGCGCCGTTGCCGTGGATCTCGCAATCCATGCCAAACGCTTCGGCCATGTGCGCGACCTTCAGGCACGGGGCGATACCGCCGACCCCGGCAACGCCGGCGCGCAGGATGTCACAGACATCGTTCTTGACCCAACTGGCGCGGCTCAGGTGTTTGCCACCGAGGCTTTCCGGGCCCAGCACGGGGATGTCCAACTGGGCGGCCAGCCACGCGTAGGACTCGGCCGAGTCTTCCATCATCGGCTCTTCGAACCAGGCGAAATTCAGCTTCTCCAGCGCACGGCCGACGGTCAGCGCTTCGGTGCGGCTGTACCAGTGATAGCCGTCGATCATCAGCGCGATGTCGGGGCCGACCGCTTCACGTACGGCGGCGCAGGCCTTGATGTCCATGCTCACGCTCGGGGCGAACGACACCGGCGGCATCCAGGTGTGCAGCTTGATCGCCTTGTAGCCGCGCTTGACCAGGGTCTCGGCGAAGCGGCCGTATTCTTCAGGGGTCGACAGGCCGCCCGGCAGCTCGTCACCGCACATGGTCGAACCGTAAGCCGGGACCTTGTCGCGGTAGCCACCGATGAGCTTGTGCACCGGCACCTTGAGCTTGCGCCCGGCCCAGTCCCACAGGGCCTGTTCGACCAGTGCCAGGGCGCGGTCGGTGAGCTGGCTTGCGCTGCCGCGTTGCCAGTGCGCCAGGTCGTGCCAGATTTTTTCGCGGTCGAAGGCATTGGCGCCGACCAGCACCTTGCGCACGAAGCCATCCAGCACGTACGGGCGGATCAGCTCGGGAGCGCCGAAGGCGAAGCCTTCGTTGCCGCACTCAGTCTTGATTCGCAGCAAGGCCATCTTGGCCTGGGTCACGTCGCCCGGATGGGCATGGCCGGCGCTGTCTACAGCGCGGCGCGTGGGGTAGGAAAACACCTGGACGTTTACAGCAGTAATGATCATGGACGTCTGAGCCTTCTTATTGGATTTGTGGCGGGTGAGTCACGCTCTGGGGGCAATCCTACGTCATCATACAACATTTGAAAAGCACCACTTCAAACCGACGAAATAGTCGTGAATAGTCTGCTAAACCCCACCATGTGATCCCCATCACAAAGCTCAACAAAAGCCACAACTACTGATTTAGAGCCTTCTATCAGAGTGATCAGACAACATTTCAATATTTCGTAGACAGCCCCCTGGTCGTACGATAACTTATTTGAAAAATCACGGAGCGCCCCACCCACCTCATCCCGATCACACGCCTCATCACGTCCTCAACAAAAACAAAAAAAGAGATCGCATGAACAACACACTTCGCCGCCTTATCGCCGCCAGTACCCTCGGCTTGTCGTTCTACGCCTGCGCGGACTCCGCCAGCATCAACTACCGGCATGGGTACACCGAAGACGACAGCATTCACTCCGACCGGATAAAGCTGAGCTACCGCAAGGACAGCGGCCTGGGGTTTGCCGCAGAAATCAAATACAAAACTGCCGGCGACCGCGAAGACGTCGCCTACGACAACATGGTCAACAACGGCCATGAGTTCACCGTGGACTACAACTACAAGATGAGCCCCCGGTCGACCTGGACCCCCGCCTTCCAGATGGACAGTTCCAAGGACGCAACCACCTACAAGTTCGGCTTGAAGTACAACTACAAGCTCAGCGACACCTGGTACGTCGCCACCCGCGTACGCCACGACGCACGCAGCCTCGACCGGGATCAGGTCGACCACAGCAAAGCGGACCGCGCCAAGGACAACCAGAACACCACCCGCCTTGAAGGCTGGCTCGGCTACACCCCCAGCGGCCCGTGGGCATTCGAATACCAGTACATCCACTTCACCACCGACTACATCCGTTACGACAACAAGAAGCAGGACTACGAGCAGAACCTGATCATCAAGTACAAGCTCAACAAACAGTGGGCGCCATTCATGGAAGTGGGTGACATCAAGGTCAACAGCTACACGGACGATCGCCAGGCCCGTTGGCGCCTGGGTATCCAGTACAACTTCCTGTAAGGGCAACCGCCCGACCATGCCGGTGTCGTTGCACCACGGCACCCTCATGCAGTTTCAGCAAAAGGCATCCGACAATGACCACGACCAACCGCAAACCCTTCAACCGCCTGCTGCTCACCGGCGCCGCCGGCGGGCTCGGGCAAGTGCTTCGCCAAGCACTGCAAGCACACGCCAACCTCGTGCGCGTATCAGACATCAGCCCCATGGCAGCGGCTGCGGGCGAGCATGAGCAAGTCATCAACTGCGACCTGGCCGACAAGGCCGGCGTATTGGCCCTGGCCGAGGATGTGGACGCCATCGTGCACCTGGGCGGCATCTCCACCGAGCGTGCCTTCGAAGAGATTCTGCAAGCCAACATCGTCGGCACCTTCCACATCTATGAGGCCGCCCGAAAGCACGGCATCAAGCGCGTGGTGTTCGCCAGCTCGAACCATGTCACCGGCTTTTACCCTCAAGGCGAACAGGTAGATGCGCATTCGCCGCGCCGACCAGACTGCTACTACGGGTTGTCGAAGGCCTACGGCGAAGACCTGGCCACGTTCTACTTCCACCGCTACGGCATCGAAACCGTCAGCCTGCGCATCGGCTCTTCATTCCCCGAACCACGCAATGTGCGCATGCTGTCCACCTGGCTGAGCTACGGCGACCTGGCGCATCTGGTAGATCGCGCATTGCTCGCCGAAAACGTCGGCCATACCGTGGTGTACGGTGTCTCAGCCAACCGCGACCTCTGGTGGAGCAACCGCCACGCCGCACACCTGGACTTCAATCCGAAGGACAGTGCCGAGCGCTTCCGCCCGGCCCTGGAGCAGCAGCCAAAGCCCGCTACAGATGACCCGACGGCCCACCTGCAAGGTGGCGCCTTCACCGCTGCCGGCCCTTTTGACGACTAAACCCTGATGGAGCGCGTAATTCTTCCATGACAGCCGAACTGATTACCGATGCACGCAATGCCACAGGCGAAAGCCCGGTCTGGCACCCGCAGGAAAATGCCTTGTACTGGGTAGATATATCGGCAGGCCGCCTGCACCGCTGGCAACCAGACGGCCAGACACATCACTGGGCCGCAGACGAAATGCTCGGCTGCATCGTCCGTAGCCAGCAAGGCCACTGGCTTGGGGCCATGGAGAGCGGGATCTTTCACCTCACCCCCCAGGCTGACGGTCGCCTGGTTGTCGACAAGCGCACCAGCGTCGAACACGCGAGGCCCGGCATGCGTTTCAATGACGGACGTTGTGACCGCCAGGGGCGCTTTTGGGCCGGTACGATGCAAACAAACATGGGCGCCGAGCCGGTGGGTGCGCTTTACCGATATGACGCAACGGCGGACGCAACGGTAAAGCCAATGCAAGCACGACTGGACGAGCTGATCGTGCCCAACGGCATGGCGTTCAGCCCGGACGGCAAAACACTGTATGTCTCCGACTCGCACCCCAGCGTTCAGCTGATCTGGGCCTTCGACTACGACATCGACAGCGGCACACCGCACAACCGCCGAATATTCGTCGACATGAACCAGCACCCCGGCCGACCGGACGGGGCTGCGGTAGATGCCGAGGGTTGCTACTGGATTTGCGCGATCGATGCCGGTCAGGTACTGCGCTTTACCCCCGAAGGGAAGCTGGATCGCGCCCTGCCGCTACCGATAAAGAAACCGACCATGTGCGCATTCGGCGGCCCGCAGCTGGATACGCTGTTCGTGACGTCGATTCGCCCACAAGGCATCGACCTGAGCGACCAGCCCCTGGCCGGCGGCGTGTTCGCGCTCAACCCCGGCGTAAAGGGCTTGCCGGAGCCGATTGCCGGGGGCTGAAGCCTGGGCCGGTATTGGCTGCCACCAGGGGTATGCTCAGTAAGCGGCCTTGCTGGACATCCCCCTGCGACCTGCCCCAAGGCAAGTGACCGCGAAGGCAATCGCCAACGCCCCGGTACCCAACAGGAAAATCAGCTGCTGGTTGGAGCCCTCCACCAGCATGGCGATCAGCGCCGGCGTCACCGCTGCCGCCCCCATCAACGTGATGCTGACCAGCGGTGTGAGCTTGCCAGTCGGGTCGTTGGTGGTAATCAGCGCCATGTAGTACGACAACGACAGCACCCAACCAAAGTTGATCAGCAACAACGCAACGAGCAGCTGCATTGGCGTGCGGGTATGCCCCGTAAGCATGGCGATGGAAATGAACACCGCCACCAGCCCTACGGCGATCATCAATTGGCGATTGACCCGCGCCCCCAGCAGGCTAGGCAGCCCCGCCCCGGGCAAACCACCCAGGGCCGACAGGCCGAATGCCCAGCCGATATCGACGCCGCTGATGCCCTGGTCTCGCGCCAACTGGTCGATGAAGCCCCATACGCAGTAGATGGCGATCTGCATGAACAGCATGCCCACCAGCGCAGTGCGCCCCGTGCGCGCCGAACCACTCTGGGCAGGTGAGGCTTCGCCACTGGCCAGCAACGCCGCCGGGCGACGCGGTAGCACCAGGCTGGCGCCGCAGATGAGCAAGTACCACAGGCCGAACGCGCACAAGGCGGTCACCGTGCCACTTTGCGCGGCCAGCAGCGGCAGCGCTGCGGAAAACAACGAGTACTCGGGCGTTTGCAGCAACAGCATCAACCCGAACGAACGGTCCTGGTTGGGCAAGCGGCCCAGCGTGGACACCGCATAGGCATACACCAGCCCCGCACAGGTGCCGGCCGCCAGGCGCACGATCAGCAGCACGGTGTTGGTGGTGGCAAAGGCGGTCGCGATGCTCAATGCCACGCACAGCGCGCCAACGAACAGGCACAGGCTGCGCCCGCCATGGCGCTTCATCAGCACCGGGCAAAGCAAGGTGCCCAGGGTCATGCCGATCATCTCGACCGACACCACCCAGCCCTGCTGATCGAGTGACAGGCTCAGCTGCTCTGTGACCAAACCCATGAAGATGGGTTGTACGCCACAGACGATGAAGGAAGTACAGGCGATGAAAATCAGCGCGGCACGCAGCAGCTTGGAATCTTGCGTCATGGGGACCCCGACACGGCATTTGTTTTTATTGTGTGTGGCGACCTGCCCGAAGGGCGCCGTAGCTGGCGGCGAGGCGGGTCTCGGTGGCAATCGTGGGCCGACATTGCGGGCTTTGAAAGTTAATTATCGGCATCCACGTCAGTGGGCTTTTTAATACAGGTCAGCATCCCCTGCCTGCATCCAGAAATGCACTGCACCCGATCCTGATAATTAATTGGAGACAGGCCCACATCCCCCCTACCGTGGTACGTCACCCAAGCCTCCGTAAAAAAGGCCCGATCATGAACGACCGTGAGTTCATCAACGCTATCGATGCCGATGGCAAGCCCCTGCACATTGCCGTAACCAACGGCCGCATCACCCACATCGGCCCGCAACGCGCCAGCACCCCAGCCCGTGAAACCATCGACCTCGAAGGCCTGCTGGTGCTGCCAGGCTTTGTCGATGGCCACATTCACCTGGACAAGAGCTTTGTCGGCGACCGCTGGCGACCGCACCAACCCGTGGCCAGCCTGCGCGAGCGCCTGGCCGTGGAAAAACGCGAACTGGCCAGTGCCCCACCCATCGTCGAGCGCGCCGATGCGCTGATGTGCCAAGCTGCCTCGTTCGGCACCCTGGCGATGCGCTGCCACGTGGACGTAGACGCCACCACCGGCCTGACCAACCTGCACGCCATGCTCCAAGCCCGGGACAAGTGGAAAGACCTGCTCGACATCGAGCTGGTGGCCTTCCCTCAGGCCGGTGTGGTGACCTGCCCCGGTACGGCTGAAGTGATGGAAGCGGCCATCCGCGAAGGCGTGCAGGTGGTCGGCGGCATCGACCCCACCACACTGGATGGCGACGCCGACGCCCAACTGGACATCGTGTTCGGTATCGCCGAGCGCCATGGCGTGAAGGTTGATATCCACCTGCACGAACCCGGCGACATCTGCATCGCTCAGCTCCAACGCATCGCTGCGCGCACCCAGGCACTGGGCATGCAAGGCCTGGTGGCGGTCAGCCACGCCTATGGCCTGGGCGACGTATCCGATGCTGTTGTCGACCGCACGGCCGAAGTGCTGGCCGGCGCAGGCATCTCCATCATGACCAACGCCCCCGGCGAACATGCGTTTCCCCCCGTACTGCGCCTGCGTGACGGCGGCGTGCGGGTATTTACCGGCAACGACAACATCCAGGACGCCTGGTGGCCCTACGGCAATGGCGACATGCTGCAAAGGGCCATGCTGGTCAGCTACCGCTCGGGCTTCAATACCGATGAGGAGCTGCGGGTTGCGCTGGAAATGGCGACCGAAGCCAGTGCCGGGGTGATGGGCAAGCAGGACTATGGGTTGAAGGTTGGTAACGAGGCCAGCTTCGTTCTGTTCAGGGCACCGAATGCTGCTGCGGCG
Organism: Pseudomonas sp. PvP089; assembly: GCF_017875165.1. Taxonomy (NCBI): domain Bacteria; kingdom Pseudomonadati; phylum Pseudomonadota; class Gammaproteobacteria; order Pseudomonadales; family Pseudomonadaceae; genus Pseudomonas; species Pseudomonas sp. PvP089. The sequence continues at coordinate 2,509,870 of NZ_JAGGME010000001.1, read as the reverse complement.
GTGGCAGCGGCCATTCATGAACGGGTGATCGTGCGCCACGGCGCGTTCTGGGGCAGGCCTGCACAGTTGCAGTTGAAGGCTGCGCAGTTCGCCACGGAAATCCACCGTTAAAACCCCTGGCAGAGCACAGATTTTAAGCCCTGCGCGCCCCCTTGTGGGAGCGGGCAAGCCCGCGAAGCAGGCGGCGCGGTGGATGGCACGGGCTTCGCCCGTGTTCGCGGGCATGCCCGCTCCCACAGTGATCGCGAAAGCTTTCAGATTTGAGCAAGACAGTTGCTCCCACAAAGTACGCGACTCGGTTTCAGACTTTGCACTCTGAGCGAAGGCGCATTCTTACTCCGCCTCAGCCCGCAAGATCCCGATCAGGATTTCGGCCAGCGCCACGACCATAGGGTCTGCGGTAGGCCGATGAAAAATCGCCGCCTCGAACACCTTGATAGGCTTGAACCCCTGCTCCGCCCCGAGCACTCGATGCCCACCCGTCACTACCCGCGACGGCAAGAGGCTAACCCCTAACCCGTTAGCCACCGCCTCCTGAATCCCCGCCAGGCTCGAACTGGTAAAAGCGATCCGCCAACTGCGCCCCATTGCCTCGACGGCACCGATCATGTCATCCCGGTACAACCCGCGTGGCGGAAAGGTCACCAGCGGAATCGGGTCCTGGGCAAAACACGGGTACTGCGCACTGTCGATCCATTCGATGCGCTCCGGCTGGCACGCATTGGCCTCACGGCTGTGGCGCCGCTGCTTGATCAGCACCAGGTCCAGCTCGCCACGGTCATAGGTGCTCATCAAGTCCCGGCTAAGCCCTCCGGTAATTTCCAGCTTTACCGTCGGGTTGCGGCGGTTGAACGCCGCCAGCGCCTGCATCGTCTTGCCCGCGACAAAATCGTCCGGCAGGCCGATGCGCACGGTCACCGTCACCCCGCCCGACATGGCTTCGGTCAACTGGCTGCTCACCGCCAGCAAGTGCCGCGCATACCCCAGCAGGGTTTCCCCCGCATCGGTCGGGTGCACCTCGCGGTTGCTGCGGTCGAGCAGCTGCTGGCCGACCATTTCCTCCAGCCGGCGCACCTTCTGGCTGACCGTGGACTGGGTGGAGTGCAGGCGCGCGGCAGCGGTGGTGAAACTGCCGCAGTCGGCCACCATGACCACGGTGCGGAGCATGTCCAGGTCATAGATGGCGCGGTTGGGTTTGATGGAGTCTGGCATTTGACGGGTTCAGCTTTCTGGATGGGGCTGGGTACATGATGCCTGAAGCTGGAATGCATGATGCATTGCCCGAGGGCACGGCATGCCTTGTACGCATGCACGAACCGTTTCGCGCACCCGATCTTGTGCTCAAGCTGCAGCGGCCCCCTTACCCTCACCGCTGACCTCGAACTGCCCTACCAGCTTCTGCAGCTTGCCAGCATCCACCCGCACCTTCTGCGCGCTGCTCTGCAGCACCACCGCGGTCTGCTGCATCTCGCTGGAGGACTGGTTGACCTGCTCGATGGTCTTGCCATATTCCACGCTTCGCCGGTTGAGCTGCTGGATGATGGCGAACATGCTTTCCACGGCCTGGTGCAGTTGGACGTTCTCGGACGAAGCGTCTTCGGCAAGGCGCAGGCTGTTGTCCACGTCCTGTACGCCCTGCTCCATGAAACTGACGGCCTGGCGGGTTTCGCCCTGTAGGCTCTCGACCATGTGGCGAATGTCTTCGGCCGCGCGCGCGGTTCGCGCGGCCAGGCTGCGCACCTCGTCGGCCACCACCGCAAAACCACGACCATGCTCGCCGGCGCGCGCCGCCTCGATGGCGGCATTGAGCGCCAGCAGGTTGGTCTGGTTGGTGATGTCGCTGATCAGCCCGGTGATGTTGTCGATCTCGACCATGCGGCTGTCAAGCCGCTGCACGCTGGATGACGAGCGCGCCACCACATCGCGAATGGACTGGGTGCCTGCCTGCACCGCCAGAAACTGCTCGCGGGCACGGCTGACCACCTCGTCCATGGCCTGCTTCATCTGTTCGGCGCTGACCGACGCCTGCTGCAGTTCGCCAAGCTGCTCCTCCATGATGATCATCATCTGATGCACCGCATCAGCCACATCGGCGGAGCTCACGCTGGCCGCCTGGCTGCGCCCGAGCATCATCTGGTTGGTACTGCCGACCGTGCGGCTGGCCTTGACCACCTGGCCCACCACCGCGTCCAGGCGGTCGATGAAACTGTTGATCCAGCGCGCCATATCGCCGCTCTCGTCATTGCCCAGGGTGCTGGTGTCCAGGCGCTGACGCAGGTTGCCTTCACCCTCGGCGATGGTACGCAGCACGCCGCTCATGCCATTAAGCCTGGCAGCCAGGCGCTTGGGCCCAAATACGCCGAACAACAGCGTGGCGCCGAGCATGCTCAAGCCCAGAACAACATCGTTCAGCCCTTGCGCCAGGCCGGCATAGTGCTGCACCAGGTAGTTGCAGCCGAACAACCCGGCCATGGTCGCCACATAGGGTTTCATCAACCCATGACTCAGCGAGCGGCGGCGGTAGACCTCCTCCAGGTCGGCTTCGCACATCATGCCCCAGCGGTCAGGCGAGCCCGGCAACTGGAACGTTACGCCCTTGCCGACCACTGGTACGTGGCGGTAATCCGAGTAACCCGGGTAGGTCACGAACAGGTTGGCACCACGCCTGATGGTTTCCCTTACCCCAGGGTGCAGTTCGCGCGTGGAGGGGTCGGTGAAGCGCAGTTCCAGTTCGGTATGGCGCTGGACCTGTACGGTGGACCAAGGCGTGTGCACTCCACTTTTGAGGTTTTCGCCGTGGGTGAAGGTGCCGTCCTCGAAGCGCGAGCGCGACAGGGCCGTGCCGGGCTGGATCGCCGGGTCGAAGCGCGACTGCGCCATGAACAGGTAGTTGTCGCCCGACTCGGCGAAAATATGCCCGGCCTCGCGCTGGATCAGGTCACCCAGAACATCGTTGGGTACCCGACCGCACAGGCAGCCAAGGACTTTACCGCCAGCCTTCACCGGCTGGTAGAACATCAGCGTCACTTCGTCGTGGAAGCGTGAAGACGACGGGCCGATGCGCAGGGTCAGCGGGTCGCTGTAAGGGCCATGCAGAAAGGGCGCCTTCAGCCCTTGGGCCAGCGCTGCAGTCTGCTCGATACGTGGCGTACCACGTTGTGGCCAGGTCGAGGTGATGATGCTGCCCGCAGCATCGACGACAAACAACTCGGAAAAGTCTTCGGCCTGCGCCAGTTTGTCCCGCAGCAGCGTGCTATCGGGTTGAGCGAACCCTTGCGCGAGTTGTTCTGCAAGTTCAGCCAAATGCTCCCAGTGCTCGTTCGCCCAGTCATGCAACAAACGCATGCGGGTCTGGGCAATGGCTTCGAAGGTTTGTTCGATCTGCGGATAGCTCGCCCGGTTCAGGCGACATGCCCAGCCCATGCTGAGCTTTCCGGTTTTACCGAACCAGGGCAACCAGCCCTTCTCACTCGATGACAACGCCATCGAACCACTGGAAAGCGACATTATCTTCACCATACGCGACATCGGATGGCAATCTGATAGCAATTCGCACGCCAACGGCGGGAGCGGTGATAAATGGGGAATTCAAGTCATTGAATGCACAGCACTTGTGCAAGAAAGGTTATGCCAGGCCCTGCATGCACCAACGAGGCGCAAACCAGATGAAATCAGGCCCTTGTCCGAAATGTGACAAATAGCCACCAGAACTGCTCGCACATCGCACAACAGTTCGATAATCGCACAAATTCCGCTAAACCCCCTCTACTGTTGCCCTATCTTGCGGCACGCTATAGCGAAAGTCAGCAACCCATTTCAAGCGCTGACAGGCCTGATCGCTTCAACGCGCCGGCCAGCCCGACAACCCTACTCCAGGAACAACCAGGAGCTCGCCTTGATCAACAAAACGTACGAGTCCATCGCCAGCGCGGTGGAAGGGATCACCGACGGTTCGACCATCATGGTCGGTGGCTTCGGCACAGCCGGCATGCCGTCCGAGCTGATCGATGGCCTGATCGCAACCGGTGCCCGCGACCTGACCATTATCAGCAACAACGCCGGTAACGGCGAGATCGGCCTGGCCGCCCTGCTCATGGCGGGCAGCGTGCGCAAGGTGGTCTGCTCGTTCCCGCGCCAGTCCGACTCCTACGTGTTCGACGAACTGTACCGGGCCGGCAAGATCGAGCTGGAAGTGGTCCCGCAAGGCAACCTGGCCGAGCGCATCCGCGCAGCGGGTTCGGGCATTGGTGCGTTCTTCTCGCCGACCGGCTACGGCACCCTGCTGGCCGAAGGCAAGGAAACCCGTGAAATCGACGGCCGCATGTACGTGCTGGAAATGCCGCTGCACGCCGACTTTGCGCTGATCAAGGCGCACAAGGGTGACCGTTGGGGCAACCTGACCTACCGCAAGGCCGCCCGTAACTTCGGCCCGATCATGGCCATGGCTGCCAAGACCGCCATCGCCCAGGTCGACCAGGTTGTCGAACTCGGTGAACTGGACCCGGAACACATCATCACCCCGGGTATCTTCGTCCAGCGCGTGGTTGCCGTTTCCGGTGCTGCCGCTTCTTCGATTGCCAACGCTGTCTGAGGCCTGCCATGACCATCACCAAAAAGCTCTCCCGCACCGAGATGGCCCAGCGCGTGGCCGCAGACATCCAGGAAGGCGCGTACGTAAACCTGGGCATCGGCGCCCCCACCCTGGTGGCCAACTACCTGGGCGACAAGGAAGTCTTCCTGCACAGCGAGAACGGCCTGCTGGGCATGGGCCCAAGCCCTGCGCCGGGCGAGGAAGACGATGACCTGATCAACGCCGGCAAGCAGCACGTGACTCTGCTGACCGGTGGCGCCTTCTTCCACCATGCCGACTCGTTCTCGATGATGCGTGGCGGCCACCTGGACATCGCCGTACTGGGCGCCTTCCAGGTGTCGGTCAAGGGCGACCTGGCCAACTGGCACACCGGCGCCGAAGGCTCGATCCCGGCTGTAGGCGGCGCGATGGACCTGGCCACCGGCGCCCGCCAGGTGTTCGTGATGATGGACCACCTGACCAAGACCGGCGAAAGCAAGCTGGTGCCCGAGTGCACCTACCCGCTGACCGGCATTGCGTGCGTCAGCCGCATCTACACCGACCTGGCCGTACTGGAAGTAACGCCTGAAGGGCTGAAAGTGGTCGAGATTTGTGCAGATATCGACTTTGACGAGTTGCAGAAGCTGAGCGGTGTGCCGCTGATCAAGTGATCTTGCGTGTTGGCTTACGCGGACCTTTGTAGGAGCGGCCTTGTGCCGCGAAGGGGCTGCAAAGCAGCCCCAGCAATAGTTGATGTTACGCCAAAACCCGGGGGCCGCTTTGCAGCCGGACTAGCCACGCTGGCATCGCAGAGCCCAGACTTGCCAGCGACGGTCCGACACCGCCCTAGAAATCCACCTTGCCCCGACCCGCCTTGACAGTGCTCCGCCTGGCTTTCCCTTCAAGCCGGCGGGTCTTCGAGCCGAGGGTCGGTTTGGTGGGGCGGCGTTTCTTTTCGGTCTTGCCGGCAGCGATGATCAACTCGCCAAGACGCGCCAGTGCGTCAGCACGGTTCTGCTCCTGGGTGCGATATTGTTGGGCCTTGATGATCAACACACCGTCGCCGGTGATGCGACTGTCACGCAGCGCCAGCAGCCGCTCCTTGTAGAACTCGGGCAACGATGAGGCCGGGATGTCGAAGCGCAGGTGCACGGCGCTGGACACCTTGTTGACATTCTGCCCACCCGCGCCTTGCGCGCGGATATAGGTCAGTTCGATTTCGGCATCCGGCAGATGCACGTTATTGGAGATGGTCAGCATGGTATGGCCCTTGTCATTGCCGCCATTATCACAGCCTTGGCAGCGCTCCCATAGAACAATGCACGATTCCTTGCTATCCCCACCCAAGATGATGTCTATCTGTGTCGAAAAATCAGAATTTTTCGCTTTCTTGTAGGGCATTTCCCAAAGATACTGTTGCCGCCTATTTTCCGTTGCGGGTGCCCTGTTGGGGCTCTAGTCTGGGCCGGTCGTTGCTCATCAGCGACACGGCTTTGACAGGCCGTAACGGTTTAAGCATTACGGCTTTCCTTCTATGGTGGCTGTGCGTGGGGCACGCTTGCGTGCGCCGGAACTTGCTTATTCCGCCGGTCTGTCAACCCACGTACAGCTACCACCCTTCTGTTTGACAGCAGTCAGGTAGTGGCATCCATAGAGGTAATAAGCAAATGTTAAAGATGGTCCCCGACCCACCCCACACCCTCCACTCCCTCGAAGACACTCTCATCCAAGCCGCGGAATATGCCGTCTGCGCGCTAGCCATTTCGCAACAAGCGATGCTGATGCAGCCCAAGTCACCTGCAGCGGTGCTGATGATGGCGACGACCCATGAGCTTGAGTCCCTGCGCTCGTTACTTGAGTCCGCATTGATTCAGGCACAGACGCCGAACGAGCCGCGAATGCAGCACTGAGCCGATCCGGGAGATGGACACATGACTACTGACGAATCGACCGAACAAACCACAGTAGGCAAGACCACGTTCTACCAGGGTGAAAACCAGACACACCCACTGTTTCGCATCGAAGCCGGGATTCCCTGCAAAAGCGCTCGGGAGCAATCCTCGGAGCTGATGGGGTACGTGCGGGAGCTGACGATTATCGGGTTGATGGATGAGAAACCGATGATGATCTGGGCTGCTCATTATCTGAGTGCGCTGGCCAAGGCACTGATGGATGATGCCGAGCTGGGCATGATGCGCTGATTTGCCTGGCCTCCAGCATTGGCTCGAAAAGCGCCTAATGCCCCAACCCAATGCAAAAAAGCCCCAGCATCTCTGCCGGGGCTTTGGCGGGGCTCAGAATCAACTCTGAGATTGTGTTTGTGCGCACCATTGCCTCAGCAGTTCGGCAAAAACGGTGGCCGCCTCTGATAGGGGCCGGTCTGTCGGAGATGTTAATCCGATCGGAGCTCGAAGCAGCGTGCTGCTGAAGGGCAGTCGTTTAACCAGCCCCATGCGCATATCAAGGTCAACCACCCCCCGCTGAACAAACCAGACCCCATCGTAATCCTGCACGTATACCCGCGAGAACGTCTCACTCAGGGATTCCTGTATTTGAAACCCCTCTAGCCCGCCCTTGGAGAGTAGAAAGTTGTCTACGCTGATCCGCACCAAGGTTCCATGCGGCGATACGACGAGCGTGTAGGGGCGCAGATCATCCAGCTCAAGATGCCGATGCTGGGCAAGCGGATGGCCGCTGCGCACCACTAGCACCAGATCTTCTTCGTAGAGTGCCTCGAACACTACACCCACCATGTCCCGTCCGATCAGGCGCCCAACGATCAAATCAAGCTCACGCGTGCGCAGCTTGCCCACCAGGTAATCGTAAATACCGGAAGCGACCTGCACCTGGATATGCGGGTATCGCTGACGCATCTGCTCCACGACAGGTGCAAGCATGTAACCAGCAGCAGTCGGTAATGCACCAACTTTCAGAACCTGAGGCGCTTGGGGCGCGTCTTTTACGTCCTCCATGGCCAGCCTGAAGCTGGCCATGGCCTGAGAAGCGTGCTTGCTGAACGCCTCCCCCGCTTGCGTCAGTTGTATGCCTTTTCGCCCACGCACCAGCAACTGGGCATCCAGTTCCTGCTCAAGCTCCTTGACGCTCTTGGATACTGCCGACAACGTGATGTGAAGAAGTTTGGAAGCCGTCACCAGGCTGCCAGAGCTGACGACAGCGAGGAACACCTTGAAGTGACGAAGGCTGATGGGGGATGGTTTCATGCAACGAATCCTTTGATCAACCTACAGGTTAATCAACGGTGGCTTTTATATCAATTTAATGAACCAACAGTTTGATTTAGCATCGAGCCACCCCACCAACTCGGGGTGTGATTAAGGTGCCAATCAATGACACAACAAAAAACGCCGCGCCTAGGCGTCTCTAGCGCTTCGCTACCTTCCCTTTCCCCAGAGCATCTCGTGGAGCACTTGGCGCGAGAAGGCTACCAAGGCGTGGAATGGCGGGTGGCGAATATCGATGGCCTGGATAACAGACGCCCATGGGACGCGCGAAGCAATAATCGCTGCACCGTGGCGCCTACCCCTCAGGCAGTCGATCGTATCTACCGGCACTGCCAGGCGCATGGTCTCGAGATCTTCGGGCTTAGTCCTTACCTGGAGGTCGGCGACATTGAAAATGCTCGCCTCCTGATCGACCTTGCAGCTCAAGCGGGTCAAGCACGGCTTCGACTCTGGGCGCCTGGCTACCAGCATCAGCGTTACGCCGTGGGCTACTCCAGAATGCGCCGATTCCTGGATGACATCGTCCCGCTGGCCGAAAAATCGGGCATCCAGCTCGCCCTTGAAGTCCACCAGCGAACCATCTGCTCAAGCCCTTCGCTTGCGATGCGTGTCGCTGAGCACTATCCCACGCAGCAGCTAGGCATCATTTACGACCTTGGCAACCTCGCAATCGAGGGCCGAGAGGACGTGCAGTTATCCCTCGACCTGATGGGCGATCACCTCGCTCACGTACAGGTTAAAAATGTCGCGTATGTCCCGCAGGCCCCGGGCGAGGGCTGGACCTGGGAATGGTGTCCGCCAGATGAGGGGGTGCTGCCACTTCAATCCATGCTGAAAACGCTCCAAAAAAACGGTTTCGACGATTGGATCTCGATTGAGGATTTTGACTCGAGCCATCCGGACGTAACGAAGCTGTCCCGGAACCGGGATCTCGTGCGTCGCTACATGAAAATGACCACCGTCGCTTCCGATACAAGCCTTGAGGTACCGTGCCAATGAATACAACACATGAAAATCGCCGCGTTGCACTCGTCACCGGCGCCGCTGGAGAACTGGGGCGCGCAATCTGCGTTCGCTTGGCCAGAGACGGGTTGCACATTGCCGCAGTTGATATCGACCTGGACACAACTCAGGCCTTTCTCCAGCAGCTTCAACTGGCGCCCGGCCAAAGTGCGGTGGCAGTCCAGGCTGATCTCGGCCTCCCCTCATCGATCAGTGAAATGGTCGAGCAGGTGGGGCAGCGGTTCGGTCGCATCGACGTCGTGGTCAACAACGCTGCGGTCAATCACCGAGGCTCTATCTACGATTTCGACGTGGCGAAATGGGATCACATGATGGCCGTGAACCTGCGCGCTCCAGCCCTGATCTGCCAGCACGTCGCACCTTACTGGCAGCGCCAGGCCAGTGGTCGAGTGATCAACATGGTTTCGCGGTGCTGGGTCGCGGGCGGCCCTCCAGCTTATGTGGCATGCAAGGCTGGTTTGGTAGGCCTGACACGATCGATGGCCAGAGAATTAGCCGCACACAACGTCACGGTGAATGCCATCGCGCCAGGCCTTTTACCCTCCGCATTCACACTGGATGGGCGTGATGCAGAGAGCTTCGAGCGTATGGCGCAGGGATCAATCAGCAATACACCGCTCAAGCGCCTGGCCAAGCCAGAAGACATCGCTGGAACAACTTCATATCTGGCATCTGAGGACGCCGCATTCGTAACTGCCGAAGTCATCCATGTCTGCGGCGGCAGCCAGCTCGCGCCATTTGGCAGTCGCTGAGTTCTCCTGAAAAAGACAATTACAATAAAGGTCCCATCATGCATTCAGATGCCACGAACCAACGGCGCATGGCCCGCAGGGCTGCCTTCGGCAGCTTCCTGGGTAGCGTTGTCGAGTATTACGACTTCTTCATTTACGGCTCAGCCGCGGCCCTGGTTTTCAGCACCCTGTTCTTCCCCTCGAACGACCCTATGGCGGGAACGCTTGCTGCGCTTGCCACCTTCGGCGTTGGCTACATAGCGCGCCCAATCGGCGCATTGGTTTGCGGGCACCTGGGTGATAAATGGGGCCGCAAACAAGTGCTGATGATGACGCTGCTATTGATGGGTTTAGCGACGTTTACCATTGGCCTTCTGCCCACCTATGCAACTGTCGGCGCGTGGGCACCCGCTCTGTTGGTGTTTTGTCGATTGCTCCAAGGGTTCTCTGCAGGTGGCGAGCAGGTGGGGGCAAGCTTGCTGACGATGGAGCATGCTCCGGGTAAGAGTAAGGGGTTCTACACCAGCTGGTTGATCAATGGCGCCTCGATGGGGTCTATCCTCGCCACCTCAGTGTTCATCCCTCTATCGATGTTGAGTGAAGAGCAGCTTCTAAGCTGGGGGTGGCGCATTCCGTTCTTGCTCAGTGCAGTAATGGTCGTGATCACTTGGATCATCCGTCGGGGCGTGGAAGAAAGCCCCGAGTTCAAAGCAAGCCAACCAGCAAATGACCTTCCGCCTGTCGTCGAACTCATGCGCAACGAACGTCGCGCTTTCTTTACGGTATTTTGCTGCGCATTGATCTGTTCAGTTTCCTCCCTTGTGATGATTTTCGGGCTGTCCTGGGCCACCAACAACCAAGGGATCGATCGCCCATCCATGCTCACTGCGATTGCAGCGAGTCAGGCAGTAGCCTTGGTCTGTCAGCCTTTGTTCGGCTTGCTGGGAGACCGAATCGGGCGCAAGACAATTTTCACGGTTGGCGCATTCGCTTGTAGTGCGGGGGTGTTCTTCTTCCTGTGGTCAATCACCACCGGGAGCATCGGCCTGATCATCTTCAGCACTGTTGTACTCAAATCTGTGCTTTACAGCGCCCCCAATGCGCTGTGGCCATCGTTCTACGCCGAGATGTTCAGCATCCGCGTGCGCTACACCGGTGTCGGTCTGGCGACTCAGCTGAGCTTCATCTGCGGATTCCACGCTGACTCGGACACCCATTCCACGCGCATCCGGACAGTGATTCCACGCTGATCCGGACACTCATTCCACGAGCATCCGGACACCGACTCCACGGTCATCCGGACACTTTTCTGGCAGGCAGCCACGCAGGATTTATTCACTACCATCGATCTCTTTTTCGAAGCAGAGAGGTCGTTGTGGAGCGTTTATCCATGCGTAAAATCCGAGAGGTGTTACGCCTCAAGTTCGACTGCGGCCTGTCCGTGCGCAAGATCGCCCGCAGCCTGGGCATTGGCCACAGCAGTGCCGGTGATTACCTCTGCCGTTTTGCCGCCAGCGGCCTCACCTGGCCCTGTTCGTTGTCCGATGCCGAGTTGGAGCAGCAACTGTTCCCGCCGGCCCCGGCGGTTGCCAGTGAGAAGCGGCCTTTACCCGATTGGGCATGGGTGCATGCCGAACTGCGCCGCCCCGGGGTGACCCTGGCGCTGCTCTGGCAGGAGTACCGCCTGAGCCAGCCTCAGGGCTTTCAGTACAGCTGGTTCTGTGAGCACTACCGAGCCTGGCAGGGCAAGTTGGACGTGGTGATGCGTCAGGAGCACCGCGTCGGCGAGAAGCTGTTCGTCGACTATGCCGGCCAGACGGTGCCGGTTATCGATCGCCACAGCGGCGAGATCCGCCAGGCGCAGGTGTTCGTCGCGGTGCTCGGCGCGTCCAGCTACACCTTCGCCGAAGCCACCTGGTCGCAGCAGCTGCCGGACTGGCTAGGCTCCCATGCCCGCTGCTTCGCCTTCCTCGGCGGCGTGCCGGAGATCGTGGTGCCGGACAACCTGCGCAGCGCGGTGAGCAAGAGTCACCGCTACGAGCCGGACATCAACCCGAGCTACCGCGATCTGGCCGAGCACTATGGCGTGGCGGTGGTGCCGGCGCGGGCACGCAAACCGCGCGACAAGGCCAAGGCCGAAGTCGGCGTGCAGGTGGTCGAGCGTTGGATCCTCGCCGCACTGAGGAATCGGCAGTTCTTCTCCCTGGATGAACTCAACACGGCCATCGCCGGGCTGCTGGAGCGGCTCAACCAACGCCCGTTCAAGAAGCTGCCGGGCTCCCGGCAGTCGGCCTTCGACAGCCTGGATCGTCCGGCGCTGCGCCCCCTGCCGGAGCAACCCTACGTCTACGCCGAGTGGAAGAAGGCGCGGGTGCACATCGACTACCACGTCGAGGTCGATGGGCATTACTACTCGGTGCCGTATCAACTGGTGAAGAAGCAGCTGGAGGTGCGCCTGACGGCGCGCACCGTCGAGTTTTTCCACGCCAACCAGCGAGTGGCCAGCCACCTGCGCTCAATGCACAAGGGCAGGCACAGCACGCAGGCCGAGCACATGCCCAAGAGCCATCGCGAGCATGCCGAGTGGACGCCGCAACGGCTGATCCGCTGGGCCGAGCAGACCGGGCCGAACACCGCCGGCGTGATCCGGCACATCCTCGAACGGCGCATCCATCCGCAGCAGGGCTACCGGGCCTGCCTGGGCATCCTGCGCCTGGGTAAAACCCACGGTGAGGCGCGTCTGGAGTTGGCCTGCCGTCGCGCCATCAGCCTCGGCACGTGCAGCTACAAGAGCCTCGAATCGATCCTGCGCCAGGGGCTGGAAAACCTGCCGCTAGCTCAAACCAACCTGCCGCTACTACCGGACGACCACGCCAACCTGCGCGGATCCGCCTACTACCACTGACCCCAAGGAATCCCACCATGCTGCCCCATCCGACCCTGGACAAGCTGCAAACCCTGCGCCTGCACGGCATGCTCAAGGCGCTGAATGAACAACTGAAAACCCCGGACATCGACAGCCTGAGCTTCGAAGAACGCCTCGGCCTGCTGGTCGACCGCGAGCTGACCGAACGCGATGACAAGCGCCTGAGCAGCCGCCTGCGCCAGGCCCGGCTCAAGCACAACGCCTGCCTCGAAGACATCGACTACCGCAGCCCGCGCGGACTGGATAAGGCGCTGATCCTGCAACTGAGCAGTGGTCAGTGGCTGCGCGACGGCCTCAACCTGATCATCGGCGGCCCCACCGGTGTCGGTAAAACCTGGCTGGCCTGCGCCCTGGCCCACCAGGCCTGCCGGGAGGGCTACAGCGTGCGCTACCTGCGCCTGCCACGTTTGCTGGAAGAACTGGGTCTGGCCCATGGCGACGGCCGCTTCGCCAAGCTGATGAGCAGCTACGCCAAGACCGACCTGCTGATCCTCGACGACTGGGGCCTGGCCCCGTTCACCGGCGAGCAACGGCGCGACATGCTGGAGCTACTGGACGACCGTTACGGCCAGCGCTCGACCATCGTCACCAGCCAGATGCCGGTGGACAACTGGCACGAACTGATCGGCGATCCGACCCTGGCCGATGCCATCCTCGACCGCCTGGTGCACAACGCTTATCGGATCAATCTGAAGGGTGAATCAATGCGCAAACGGACGCAGAAATTGACGACGCCAGCCAACCCGGACTAACAATGCCACCCCTGCGTCGCTGCGCTCCGACTGCCTGTCCGAATGAGCGTGGAACAGGTGTCCGGATCAGCGTGGGCTGAGTGTCCGAATGGCGTGGAATCCGCACTTCATCGTTGCCGGCTTCTCGCCAAGTCTGTGCTACGCGCTGATGTCCAACGGCAGCGATTGGATTCCGGTCGCATGCTTCATTGGCGGCCTCGCCTTGATAGCGGCGATCGCAGCCTTGTCGTCAAGGCCTGCCAGCCTTGCCACTTCAGCTCCAACTTACAGCCTGCAACCGCAATCACAGCACTGACGTGAAGGAGTGATTGGTATCTGCGGCAAAGCGCTGATCAGCGTCTTTGTTCAAGACTGAGCCTACACGGGGGGAGCGGCGCTAGCTCTCCTCCAACTATCGGCAGATACCGTCCAGTGCGTCTCACCAACCCACATCACGCAAAATTGCCTGCAAGGCCGGCCTGAGGCGAACCGCGCTCAGTTATGTGAGGGATTTTTCGAAGTAAATGCGGTTGAAACCATCTTCCGTGTGCTCCGAGGAACGCACAGCCCCCTATGCCAATCGAGGTGTCATCGACACTGGCCTCGTATGCCATCGAGGCAGCGCGAATGCCCCGATCTAATGCAAAAAAAAACCCAGCATCACTGCCGGGGCTTGGGCTGGGCTCAGAAGCTGTCAGGTGGGCTCTTTTCGAACTTCCACTTGGTCATCTTTTTGGCAGCATGGAAGCTCTTGCAGTTGGCGATGAACTCATTGCGGTCCCACTCCTTGGAGAGGCTCGCCAGGATTTGCTCATAGGTTTCACCCGAGCAATTCGCTTCGTTGGGTTCAGGCACCCTGTCTTCGGCAATGGCTGTAACGCTCACGGCAACGCCACGCGCTGCAACCAGACGTGCAAAAGGCACACTGGGCATTCACTCACTCCTTTGAATGAACCCGCTTCAGAAGCCCGTTTTACAGGCCCCAAAAACGCAAAAAGCCCTGAATAATCAGGGCTTTGAATATGGCGGAAGCGTAGAGATTCGAACTCTAGGATAGTTGCCCATCGACGGTTTTCAAGACCGTGGTATAAGCGCCCGATCCATGCAGCGTCAGCGGCGAAATCGATTCCAAAACAAAGACGAAACGGCACGGCTACAGGCCGCATACTGCAAGGGTCGTCCTTTCAGTTTTGGAATCGAAAATTGAAATGATTTGCCTGTTGCGGGTCATGCCGATCCGGGGCACGCTCTGTAGTGGCATCGTGCCCAATTGCTTTACCAATGGAGATGGAAATGGCAGTGATCACCCGGGGTGACTTGAAGTATCAATACCGTTGGAGCGCCGACAAAGGCGACAACCCCCAATACGTAGGAAAGCTGGACCGAGACAAGGTCGATCGGGATGAGGGCTACGAGGTACTGTACTTCCTAAATTCCGTCTGCAAAGAAAAGGACCAGGCTCTTAAAGCCGAACGGCTCATCAAAATGAAGCTTCCTGGCAGTGTCCAAGGCCGTGCTGAGATTCTGAAATGGCTCCAGGATAACTGGAACTCGTAACCGTTGTCCGCGTCAGCTCGCGTAGCCGACGCGGAATCTTCCAGTAATGCAGCAGTAGCGTGAGAATCGAACCTCAGGCCGCGCCGCTAGCGGCCTGCGAATCGCAACTGTCTAATACGGTTTGGCCAGTTTCAGCGACTTTCGCCCAGTAAAACCGAGAAGCTTTCGAGCAGTTTTAGACAGTCTCAGCACCCCCACCCCGGCGTTCTGCCTACGATGATCCGTCCTGGCTCGTCGCCATCCCATTTACCTGAAATCTCATAACTGAACAGGCCGATGTGATACGCCTCATCGACCTCCACCAAGGCCCAACCCTTTGCGGCCTCGGACAGCTCCAACATGTCGACCAGGTGCTCTGCACTGACCTCGCCCCTGCGATGGGCGGCATACGCCATCTCATCCAGCACCGCGGAGCGGCCTTCGGGATCGGTGACCAAGGCAAAATGGTCATTCAGTTCATACAGCCAAGCCTGCGGTATCCCGGCCATCATTCTGCCCTGCACCACCAGGACTGCGCATACAGCACGCCGTCGACCTCTTCCACCCCGTTTATGTTGATGCCTAGCTGGGCCATCCCATTGACCTTCGCGTCATGCAGCCGGGGGATCACATCAGGCCCTGGCGTGGGGTTAAACACCCAGGCCTGTGTCGATACCCGGCCCAACGGCTCACTGTGGTGGTCACCGATGTGCACATCTGCGCGGAGGGGCTGAATTTTGCGGAGATGATCAGAGGGTATGGCTGCACCATGCTCGCGGCGTCGAACGAGAAGGAAATACATAGGGGCACCGATACTGTATAAAAAAACAGTATCGTATAGGCGGACCTGATCGTGGGCAATTGCCGATCAGCGGATCAGTGAAGAGGCGGCAGCTCCTTGCCTCGAGCCTTGGCAACAGCGCGAAGCTGGTAGTCGGAGACCGCTTGGAAAAGCGACTCGGCTAGCAAGCGCAGGCGCTCGATTTCCTCCGTAGGCGCGCCATTATCCTGCGCTTGGTGATAAAGGCGCATGGCGTCGATCGCCTGCTGAATCAGCGGCTCGCCGGCCTCAACCATCCCGATGAAAGTCCGCTCATCCATTCCTAAGCTCCTAGCAGGATATTGCAGGGTTTGGTAAGTAGCCCACGTTGAAGCCCCATTCAAATGTGAAACCTCCAGAGCTAAGATTAGGCTGCTTCAAAGAAAAAACCAGCAAGCAGCCTATTGCGTGATCACTCTAGCGCTGCACTTCAATAGCTGTGCCGGCCTTAAGGGATGAGCGTGAAATTTTTTTTGCAAGCTTCAGCAGATATTTCTCCACAAGAAGGTAGCATACAATTCCACCTAGCAACCCAGCAGTCACGGCGCCTACCGCGTACCACACTGCCATCACTAGGCTGGATATCTGCCCAAAAGCCGTTACAAATAACACATACCAGATTCGTTGAGAAATTGGATGCGACAAATACAGTGAATAAGATGCCTCACCAAATAACAGAGCGACTCTATTAGCATTTGACCGAATGTACTTCTCAATCGAAATGAATCCTGCGACTAAGAAAAATGCCGGGACGCCATATACTAAAGACCGAGTGAATATAGTGAAATCAGCCAATACCAGCGCCACACTGCTGGCGCCAACCATTATGCTTGTCGGCAACAACCCGATACTCACCCAGCGCTGCCTGGTGACCCCTAGCAAGACGCCAAGCAGAAATTCAATGATGATCGGGCTTGTGTAGGTTTTGCCCAGTGGACCTTCTGGAGCCAAAGCAGACCCAACAATAGCAAGCGTAACTATAACTGCAGCTATGAACATAAGCCTCATTCTTAGGTTTTGCAATGCCAAGGAGAGACCGAATATCGCGTAAAAGAACATCTCATATGTGAGGGTCCACCCAATGGTGTATACAGGCGTGATATCACCAACATCTGGGTTTTGGGCGGGAATAAAAAACAGCGACTTAAGAAGGAATACTGGATCGAGTCCGCGGGAGTTGAAAAACAAGCTTGGCATTAATAACGCAGCAGCGACAAGCACAAAGGTGAACAACCAGTATAAAGGCGCCACTCTCAATATCCGTGAGGCCCAGAACTCTCTTATACTTTTATTCTTACCCTCTGTGGTGACCCACATTACGAACCCGGATATTACAAAGAATATATCTACACCAAAATCACCCACCGGATTATCGAAGTATGGCGCTACAGCAATCATCACCATGGAGTGGTAGATGATAACTAGGCCAGCTGCGATGCCTCTCAAGTATTGTATTCCGTAGAATTTTTCCACGCGTACAGTCCATTGCAAATTTGTGAGATTAATTCGCCATTATCGCTAGGTACGTGGCATTTCTCAATGTCTTGAGAGGCTGAAGTCTGAGATGGCTATCTTCGCGCGAGTGCGTCATAGGACGCTTCGCACTGATGACCGGCTATTCGTGCCCGGTCAAAAGCCCGCGCCAACTCTCCCGCTCGTTCATCAGCCCGTGAGAGCAGCTCGGAGAGCACCATGGCGGCGCGGATGGCTGCCTGGCCTCGGGCGATAGCGGCGGTATCCGTGCCGGAGCAACTGACGGCGGAAGCGAGCTTTCCGGCTTCGTGGCGCAACCGCTGGCCAGCAGCATCGGCGCCAGCAGCGCCAGCATCAGCAACCTTTCTTTCTTCATAGCCTTTTACCCTCGCCTCTTGTTGCGCATCTGTGCTGCGGTGTTCTTCCAGACGCGCCGCACGCTCGCCAATCACTTCGGCGAGTCGGTCGCCGCTATCCCGTTTCGCTGATTTCTGGCCAGCCTGGGCAAGTTCAACCGATCGACCGTGTTCGTACGCCGCCCAGTGGGTCACCAGCAACAGCGCCAACACTCCAGACAGCACCCAGCCGTTCACGCTGCCCCCAGGAACAGATCTCGCTCAGCGGCCCGCCGGCGGACCAGGCCGGCCAGCACCTGCCCGCCAGCCTTGTTCCAGCGCGGGAACTGCTCTGCAGCAGATGCGTAGTTGCCAGCATTCAGCAACCGGCGGAGCGTGGACGATTCGAGATTCGCAGCACCCAGGTTGTAGGTGAAGCTCATCAGGGCGTCCCACTGGTTTTGGCTCAGCGGAACAGTGATCAAGCGCTGCACTTCTGGCTCGAACCGCTGTACGTCGTTCAGCAGCATGCGCTCGGCCTGCTCCTTGCTGATCTTCATGCCGGCCTTCACGCCGCGGGTAGCACCGTAGCCAATGGTCCAGACGCCGACTGAATCCTGATAGGCCTGCAGGCGCAGTCCCTCGAACGACTTGATGAGGCTCAAGCCGCGTTGCGATGTTCGCATTTGGGTTTTCTCCAGAATCGAGTAGGGTGAGGGATTTTTTTTCCCTCAGCCCTCTCACACCACCGTACGTGCGGTTCCGCATACGGCGGTTCAACTAATACGCTGGAGTCCCTGCACAGTGCTGCGCAGCGAGACCAGCCCCATTTTGGCGAAGTACAACGTCGGTACTGCCTGATTCATGTGTTTGGATGCCGAGTTCCACCAAGGCCCTCGCCCGTTTACACTCGACTTCCACGCCCGCTCAGGCCTAAGCCCAAGCAAGATGAGTCGTCGTTCGCGGGTCTTCGGGGTTTTCCACTGTCGCCAGAGCAGGCAACGTAGTTTTCGACGCAGCCACCAATCGAGTTCCTCCAGCATCCGCATGTTCGCGGTAAGCCGAAAGTAGTTTGCCCAACCCCGCAACACGGGATTTAGCATCTCTATAGTGTGAGACAAGGACCGTCCTCGCCCCTTGCGCAGCAACTCACGAACTCGATCCATCAGTCTTCGCAGGCTTTCGGGGGCAGGTCGCACCCGTGTCTCTTGGCGATAGATCGTAATCGCGTAGCCCAGAAACTTTCGCTTCCAAGGCCGTGCTACTGCGCTTTTCTGCTCGTTGATACGTAGCTTCAGATGACCCTCCAGGAAGGCTCTGATGTTCGCCATCGCCCGTTGCCCTGCGCCTTCACTGCCGATGTAGATATTGCAGTCGTCAGCATATCGGCAGAACTTCAACTGCCGCCTTTCCAGCTCTCGATCAAGATCGGTCAGCAGGATATTCGACAGTAATGGGGACAGCGGCCCACCCTGAGGCGTACCCTCGCTGCGGGGTTGAATCACGCCATTAGCCATCATCCCCGCCTCTAAGAAGCGCCGGATCAGCTTGAGTACGCGACCATCCCTCACTCGATAGGCGAGTCGAGCCATCAACACGTCGTGGTTGACCCGGTCGAAGAATTTCTCCAGGTCGATGTCCACTACCCAGTGCTTTCCTTCGGCCACATACTCTTTCGCCTTGACGACCGCATCGAGCGCACTTCTCTGCGGACGAAAGCCGTAGCTGCCATCGGAGAAGGTTGGCTCGAAGATCGGTTGCAGTACTTGATGGAGCGCCTGCTGGATAAGCCGATCCACCACCGTGGGTACGCCGAGTGTTCTAACCCCGCCATTAGGCTTGGGAATGTCCACTCGGCGCACCGCCCGTGGCAGGTACCGATCCTCCAGCAGTGCCGCCTTCACACTTGGCCAGTGCACCAACAGCCAGTCCTTCAGTTCCTCAACCGTCAAGCGATCAACGCCTGGCGCGCCTCGGTTCTTCAGGACGCGCTTGTACGCTCGTCGCATGTTGCTGGGTTCGACCACCTGCTCCATGAGCCGGTAGTCCTCCGATTTCGTTCGCCCAGCCGTCGCCGCAACCCCCTCAGCACCTTGCGGGCTTCTTTCCGGATTCCGTCCGGCCATGGCAGGCAGGCCTCCCGTGTCGGGAGCTTCTGCGTCATCGTGGGTTGTCGAGATCAGCTGTTCTACTCTCGGTATTAATCGTTCAGGCCTTCAGTCTCGCGACCTACTATGCCCTCTGCTGACTTCTGCACAGTCATTCCAGCACCTCGCGGTGCCGGTAGCCCTGACGGGCAACCGTGCAGATCTCCCCGGGTATTGCGCACCCACTTTCACGCTTATGCCTGTCGGATCTACGTCATGGCGTTCTGTGCAAGTATTGGGTTTCGCAGATTTCGGACTGCTTACCCCGCCATGCCGCCTCGTATCCGCTTCCTGTTCGTCAGGCCAGCGATTTGCCTCGGGCTTCCTTCAGACTCGCAGTCGCCCGCGAAACCCTTGCCTCTAGCTAGCACTTCCCCTTGCCGGGTGTGCGGGGGACTTCCACCCCTGAGTGAGCGCGCCCTGCCGGGCGCACCAAAAAGAAGCCCGCTCGATGGCGGGCATTGGGTAGTTGGCTTGGGTTCAAGCCTTGGGGTATTGCTGCTTGATCTGCTGCAGGGTCGAGAAAAACGGCTCTGCCTTGGGCATATGCCCTTGATTCATGGCATGCCACAGCATGTCCAGTTGTTCCTCCACCGGCGGATACTCGGCCGCACGACGCTTGGAGTGGTCGCACTTATGCTGAATTTTCAAAGGTGAACTCCTGATCGCGGTAGGGCCAAAGGCTGACCGTGACGTGGTAGGTGCCCGGCGCCGAGAATTCCAGCTCGATGTCACTGCCGTCAGCGGTGTAGGTTTCGCTCTCGATGTTGACGGTGGCACCTTCGTGGACCCCCTTCAACCAGTGCCCTTGGAGAACCGCCCCCATCTGGGGGCGCTCCTTGAGCATCTGGCCAATGACGAAGTGTTCGGCCGGCCGTGCCGGTGTGGCCACCTGGATGAAAGGCCGGTCGGTGTTGAGCCTGATGATCTTCTTCCCGTGTTCTGGCGGGCAGCTGACGACAAACACGATCCGGCCGTCAGTCTCATGGGCGGCAAAGTGCCCAATTTTGCTCATCGTTTGGTTCCCATTGCATAGAGGGTGTGGTTTTTAACGCCAACACCCGAGTTCTCCCCCCACCACTTCACTGTGATAACGAAGTAACCAGGCGCTACGCCGATTGATCCCATCAGGTTGGGGAAGCTATCCGCCCAGTCGCCACCACCTTCCGCGATCACCAGGCCGTTGATATCCATCTGGAACTGGTACTTACGGATACCACTGCCAAACCCTTGGTAGCAGCTGTACTGGGCCGTGATGAAACCGCCCTCGTCCATTTGCACACCGACGGCGATCAGGTTTTGCCATTGCCCTACACCGGCCCCAAGCAAGTTTGCGGGGTTGCTCGCCGATACCGGGACCGTGACGGCGTTGCCACGGATACGCAGCGTGTCGATTTCGGCCACGCCGATCTTGGCGGCCGTTATGGCACCGTTCGCGATCTTGGCGTTACTGATCGCCCCGTCTGCGATCTTCGCGTTACTGATACTCGCAGCCCGAATGTACGCGTCATCGACAAAGGTCTGACCGCCTACGATGGAGAATGGCGACGAAAGCCCGCTACTCGAATTCAGCAAGACAAACTTGTCCGCATTGATCACAAACGCAGACTGGACAATGCCGTTCTGCGAGTTGATGCCAATACCGAATCCGGCGAAGACGTGCGCGCCATATTGGTTGTTGACCTGCACCCGCAGGGTGTATTGGGCATTCAGCATCGTTTTCATGTCGGCCTGGGCGGTCGCCACCTGCTGCACCGACGCATTGGTCGTGCCCAGCGATGCTTGGGTGTTCTGGATCTGCTTGCTTAGCGCGCCCTCTCCATCGGCCCGGGCCTTGGCTTCATTCTGAATCGCCGCGTTGGCATCGCCTACGGCGGTGTACAACCCATCGATCCGCTGCCCCTCGGCGGTGAGCTTGCCGCCCTGCTCGGTAACGTTGCTCTCCAAGCTAGCCACCGCCTGCGCCGAAGCAGCCGCCGAGCGACGGCCAACCGCGATGTAGGCAATGTCGATTTCGCCCGACGAGTCCACCGAGTTCATCATGTCCAGGCGAATGGCGATGATGTTTTTCCCGTTCCACCCGGCGTGGCCAGACAGATCAAACTCAATATCTTGCCAATCGTTGGTGGTCAGACTGATGGTCCACGCCATGCGGCGGGCCTCGGCCAGGCCACCGTCCTCGTTTGCCCAATACATCTGGGCGCCCGCGCGGGTGGTGTTGCGTCGACGCAGCCGGATACGCAGGTAAGGGTTCTCAGCGCCGGCAATCGCCGGGGTGAAGTTGCACTGCAGGTTCGTCCACTTGCTTATCGTGGCGAACAGCGGGCCAGCGGTGAAGGTCGAACCGGCGGTGGTGCTTGCCCATCCCAAGGTAGAACCGATGAACTCCCAGGACTTGCCTGCCACGAAGGGCTGGGCCGTGCCGATGCTGTTTTTCAGCTGGGTGATATCGCTGCTGTTGCTGCTGAGCGTACCTTCGGCGCTGTTCACCCGGTTGGTCAGCGAGTTCACGGCCGATGCCTCGGCCTTGGTGGCGACCTGACTGAGCGCACTGGCGGCTGCGGCGGCCGCGTCCGTGGCTACCTTGTCGCTCACCGCCACCCAGGCGCTGCCGTTCCAGCGCTTGGGCGTGTTAGCGTTGCCGGTGGTATCGATCCACAAGTTTTGCGTCAGGCGCTTGTCAGCGGCCGGCGCGGTGCTGCCATAGATCACCTCCCCCTTGGCGCCCGCCGCTGTCGCGGCCGCCTGCGCGGCCTGCTGGGCCGTGGTCACGTTGCCATTGGTGGTGGCAAGGCTGTTCTCCAGGCTTGTGGTCCTCCCGGCCACACTGCTCAGGTTGCTGCCTTGCTGGTTCACCGTCGAGGTCAGATTATCGACGGCGGCCGAGGTGGCCGCGTTGTCCGCCGCGTTCACCTGGCCACTGTCCCGCCAGCCAGATGCACGAGAACCGTACTCGACCTGCGGTCGGGCCAGCTCAACCGTACCGTTGGTTGCGGTCGAGGTCGCCCCATGCACCCGGTAATACACAACGGCGGCAACTGCATCGGCGGGTGCGGCCGCAGTCAGGGTGTGGCGACTACCGTCAACGCTGACTGGGTTGAGCGTCGAGAACGGGGCTGAAATCACCCCTCCCGAAGCATTCAACCACTGGATGTACAGACGCAGGGAAAGCAGGCCAGAGGTGGCTGCGCGCCGGGCGTAAATCGACGACGTAACGGACTGTGAACCACCGACCTTTACCCTTCGCGTCGTAGCAGGGATAAGCGACAGGTACGGCGAGCCACTGGTAACCCCCGTCAGGGCCGACCTGAAAGCGCGCTCTCCAGCATTCAGCCAGGACTCGACCATGCTGGAATTGTTCTGCGCTGCACCATCTCTGGTCCAACCGTCAGGCACATTCGGATCGACAGCGTTGACCTTGGTGAAAGCCGGGTTGTAGAGCAGGTTTTCCCCGCCTGCATCACCAATAGAAGCATCTATTGCCGTGAGCGCCTGGCCTTTGGCGATCAGGTCCTGACCCTGCTGGGTTACCGTGTTGGTCAGGCTCTGAACGGTCGAGGCATCGGCTTTCTTGGCCACTTCCGTCAAGGCCGACTGCGCTGCTGCAGCCGCATCGGTGGCCACCTTGTCGGTCACAGCCACCCAGGCGCTGCCGCTCCAGCGCTTGGGCGTGTTGGCGTTGCCGGTGGTGTCGATCCACAGGTTCTGTGCCAGCCGCTTGTCAGCCGCCGGCGCGGTCGCCCCGTAGATCACTTCACCTTTGGCGCCGGCTGCCGTGGCGGCCGCCTGCGCGGCCTGCTGGGCAGCGGTGACGTTCTGGTTGGTCGTGGCAAGACTGCCCTGCAGGCCCGTAATCGACTGGCCCTGCGTGGTCAGCTTGCCTTCGTTATCGCTGACCTTGCTGCTCAGGGTCTGCACCACCGAGGCATCGGCTTTGCTTTGGGCAACCGTCAAGGCATTGGCCGCAGCGGCCGCCGCGTCCGTGGCGATCTTGTCCGTTACCGTAACCCACGCGCTGCCGTTCCAGCGTTTCGGCGTGTTGGCATTACCGGTGGTATCGATCCACAAGTTCTGCGCCAGGCGCTTATCCGCTGCAGGTGCGGTCGGTCCATAGATGACCTCACCCTTGGCGCCGGCCGCCGTAGCGGCTTCCTGCGCGGCCTGCTGGGCGGCGGTCACGCCTTGCTTGGTGGTGGTCAACCCACCTTCAAGCGAGACGATCGACTGCCCTTGCGACACCAGTCCCTGCTCGGTCTGGCCAACTCGGCCGGTCAGCAGGTTGGTGGCCGAGACGTTCGCGGCGATTTCACCTGCCGCAACCTGCCCATTGTCACGCCATCCCGTTGCGCGGGAACCGTACTCAGCCTGCGGCCTGGCCAGCTCCAAAGTGCCGTTTACAGCCGCTGCCGTCTGGCTGTGAACACGGAAATAGACGTTGAATCGAACAGCCCCCTCAGGGGCCACCGCCGTGAACGAGTGCCGGCTACCTTCAACCGTGATCGGCATGAACCCGTTGGCCGGCGCCGAGATTACCGTGCCGGCTTCGTTTATCCACTGGTAGATGATGCGCAGGGCCAGCAAGCCCGCCTCCGCCATGCGGCGGGCGTTGACCGATGTGGTGACGCTCTGCCCGCCCGCTACCCTTGGCCGCTGGGTCGACTGGGTGACCAGCGAAAAATAAGGACTCGCGTTCGTGACGCCGGTGACCGCGACCCGAAACGCCCGCTCTCCCGCGTTCAACCAGGACGGCACCATGCTTGGGTTTCGGGGTGCACTACCCTCCAGCACCCAACCATCTGGCACGTTGGCATCGGCCGCGCTGGCACGATTGAACGTGGGGTTGTACAGCAGGTTCTCCCCGCCCACCTCGGCGATCGCGGCGTCAATCGCCGTCATCGCCTGACCTTGGGCGGTAATGTCCTGGCCATGCTGGGCGACCGTGTTGGACAGGTTTTGCACCGTCGACGCATCGGCCTTCTTTGCCACCTCGGCCAGCGCCGATTGGGCTGCTGCAGCTGCATCGGTGGCAACCTTGTCGCTCACTGCGACCCAGGCGCTACCGCTCCAGCGTTTCGGCGTATTGGCGTTGCCGGTGGTGTCGATCCACAGGTTTTGCGCCAAACGCTTATCCGCTGCAGGCGCGGACGATCCATAGATCACCTCGCCTTTGGCACCTGCGGCTGTCGCTGCCGCCTGCGCGGCTTGCTGGGCAGCAGTCACGCCCTGATTGGTCGTGGTCAGACCGTTCTGCAAGCTGACGATCGACTGGCCCTGCGTGACCAGCTTGCCATCGGCGTCACTGACAGCACTGCTCAGGTTGGATACGGCTTCCGCCGAGGCCGCAATCGAACGGCGTCCCACCGCGATATAGGCAATGTCGATTTCGCCGGTGGTATCCGACGCACTCATCATGTCCAGACGAATCGCCAGAATGTTCTTGCCGTTCCAGCCTGCGTGGCCAGACAAGTCAATCTCAATATCCTGCCAGTCGGTCGTGGTGGTATTGATCGTCCAGGGCATGCGCCGGGCTTCGGCCAGCCCGCCATCTTCGTTCGCCCAGTACATCTGCGCGCCGGCGCGGGCCGTGTTACGCCGACGCAGCCGGATGCGCAGGAAAGGGTTCTCGGCGCCCGGGAACGTCGGGGTGAAGTTGCACTGCAGGTTAGGGCAGTTGCCAGACGTGGCGAACAGTGGGCCGGCAACAAAGGTCGAACCGCTGAGGGTACCGAACCAACCCCGCGTCGAACCGGTGAACTCCCAAGCCTTGCCGGCCACGAACGACTGCGCGGCACTCAGGCTGTTCTTGAGCTGGGTGATGTCGCTGCTGTAGCTGGTCAGCACACCCTCGGCATTGCTGACGCGGTTGGTCAGCAGATTGACCGCCGACGCGTCGGCTTTGGTCGCGGCCAGCGCATTGGCGGCGGCGGCAGCGGCGGCGGCATCGGTGGCCACCTTGTCGCTCACCGCCACCCAGGTGCTGCCGTTCCAGCGCTTCGGCGTGTTGGCATTGCCCGTGGTGTCGATCCACAAGTTTTGCGTCAGGCGCTTGTCAGCGGCCGGCGCCGTAGCGCCATAGATCACTTCCCCTTTGGCGCCGGCCGCCGTGGCGGCTGCCTGCGCGGCTTGCTGAGCGGCCGTCACATCCTGCTTGGTGGTTGTGAGGCTCGACTGCAGGCCGGTCATGGCCTGCCCCTGCGCACTCACAGCGCCTTCCACATCGGTTACCCGGGTGGTCACGCTCTGAACGGCCTGGGCATCCGCCTTGGTCTGTGCCACAGCCAGGGCATTGGCGGCGGCCGCAGCGGCGTCGGTGGCCACCTTGTCCGTAACCGCCACCCAGGTGTTGCCGTTCCAGCGCTTCGGCGTATTCGCATTGCCGGTGGTGTCGATCCACAGGTTTTGCGCCAAGCGCTTGTCGGCCGCCGGCGCCGTGGCGCCATAGATCACCTCACCCTTGGCGCCGGCTGCCGTGGCGGCCGCCTGCGCGGCCTGCTGGGCGGCCGTTACGTTGCCATTGGTGGTGGTCAAGCCAGACTGCAGGCCCTCAATCTTGGAGGCTTGCGCCGTGCTCGTACCGTTGAGGGTAGAAACGTCCGTTTCGACCTTGCCCACGCGCGTGGCGGTGCCGGCCGCCGTCACGATGGCCTGCCCAACATCGGTCCAGTAGGTCGCGTTCGGCGGCGGGTTGTTCTTCGGTACCGCTTTTAGCGCCTGATACAGCTTGCCATCGGCGCCCAGTACGCCCTGATTGAGCGTATAGGCCTTGTCCTTGTTGTAAGGCAACGAGCCGGCCAACGCGGACACGGTATTGATCTGCTGCTGCAGCTCGGACCGGGCCGCATCGACTTCCTGATCAACTGCCGCAAGCTGCTGTTGCAATTCATCACGAGCCGTCAATACCGACGATTTGACCGTCTCGACCGCGTTATTGACCTCGGAAACCTGCTCACTCAGCTGATTACGCGCCTCGTCCACACGCTCGTTCACCGACCCGGGGCCATTCTTATCGATCAGATCAATACGGCTGAGCAGTTCCTTCCCCAGTTCGCTTTCGGTGATCTGATCCTTGATCTGCTCGAGGATCGCGCCAGCATCTGCGCTGGCCATTCCGGCAACCACTGCCGGGGCTACAGGGAAGAATGGGCCAAGGTTACTGGAACGATCGACCAGGCGAGCCCAGAAGTAGAACTGTTGGCCCGCGCGCAAGCCCTGCATCACGTACTCGTTCTGCGGGTAGGCCAGGTCTGCCAGCTTGGTGGCATTGCCCAAGTCTGTACCTTCGCTGTACCACAACTCGGTACGCTGGGTGTCGCTGGAGCCAGCAGGAAAGCCCCACTTGATGCCGATGCCGAACAGCAGGCTTTCCGTATCCAGGAAGGAAACAGCCGGCGGCAGGCCTTCCTTGCCATTCAGCTGAGTGAGGGTCGAGCTTTTCCAGATCGACGTAATGTCGAAGGAGCTCACAGCGCGTACGCGTGCAAGGTAGGAACCCGCGTAAATGCCGACCACGTCTGCCGATGTTGCGCCGGTGCGCTGCAGGCGAACCCAGTTGCCGTTGTCCTTGCGCCACTCCACGTCATAGGCGACAGCGCCCTCCACCGCCGGCCAGGCGATGGTCATCGTGCTGACCGCGATACCCTGGTCGATCATGTGGGCGGAAGACAAGGTCACGCTCGCGGGGGGCTGCACAGTGGTCACCGGGATAACGCTGATCGGGCGCTCGTCCAACTTGGCGCCGGTGTCGATCGCAGCGAACTTGCTCGGGTTGAACTCGAGCGCGGTGATCTCGTACTCCCCCTCTTGGGTGCGGGTTGTCTTCAGCACCCGGAACAGCTGTACCGCCAGGTCATGGTAATCGATTGCCCACTGCAGTTCCGGCTCGGGCTGCACGCCATACGCGGTCGTTACCGTCACCGCGCGGCCGGCCACCGACTGCACCGTGCGTGCCTGGGCGGTGCCGTTCGGCAGGTTCAAGATCAGCCGGTCGCCAGACTTGATCGGCGTGTCACGGTCCAAGGTCACAATGCGGCCGGCAGCCGCCGAGATCCGGCCGCCGTTTGGACGGCCCGCAACCAGCTCGTCTGCGACGGGAATGACGTAGCCAGGCAGCGGAATGCGCCCTTCCATGCCGGTTTTGAAAGTGACGGTGCGGTCCTGGCTGTTACTCAGCAGCGCCCACTTGCCACGGCGCTGTGCCTCGGATGCACGGGTGCAGCCGATGGCCGAAATCTCCACCGGACGGTCTCGGTACCGGCGCTGGAGAGCGTTGTCGGTGACCGGGATGACATCTGTGTCGTAGTTGTTGGCCGGGTTGTCGTAGCTGACCAGAGCCCGGCTGTAGTGCGTGTTACGCTCGGCACCGCCGTATACGAACTCACCGTCGATGACGTTGGCCCGGGTGAACACGTAGTCGATATCCTGGGCGCGCGGCATGTCTGCCTGCATGAACAGCGATCCATGGGCCCAGTACACCATGCCCCGGTAAATCGCGGAGAGGTCGCGCAGCAAGGTCCAGGCTTCGGCGCGGCCCTGAAGGTTCATGTCGCACAGGAAACGCGCCTCCTGACCGCCCTGCCCATTCGGCACCTGCTGGTCGCAGTACTGGGCGATGCGGTACATCTCCCACTTATCGACCATCCACGACTTGATGCGTTTGCCCAAGCCAAAACGGTCCTCGACGCACAGACCGTAGGTCACAAACGCCGGGTTGTTGGTCCACGCCTGCTTGAAGGTGCCGTCCCATACGCCGGCATAGGTGCGCGCAACGGGATCGTAGTTGGTCGGCACCGGCCAGCGCTTGGCCTTGCACTTCACGGTTACCGCAGGGATGTTCTGGAACTGCTGGGCGTCGAACTCGATGTACAGCAGCGCGGTGTTCGGGTAACGCAGCTTCTGGTCGATGATCTCGGTGTAGCCAGCGATGGTCATCGTATCGGCCACGGTTCCGCTGTTGGCGTTCGGAGTGATACGGCGCACGCGCAGCATCCAGCCGGAGGTTGCCTTGGGTAGGTTGACGCGTACCGAGCGCTGGTAGCCGTTGGTGGTCTTGCCGTCCACTGCCCCCAGGTGCGCCTCGACATAGGCGCCACCATCGGTAGCGATATCGATGGCGTATTCAATGCGGTAGCCATTGGTATTGCCACTGCTGTCCTGCTGCGCCAGGCGCGGCCAGACCATTCGCACGCGCACAGCCGAGAGCTGGGTGTTGCTTAGAGCACGGGCAAATGGATTGTCGCTGCGCAGCTCCACATTAACGGTGGTCTCGTTCTCGATCGCAGGGATCCCCTGGATGTAGTCCTGCTCGACCGCGCCCGAGCGCCACTCCCACTGCACCCCAGGGAAATTCACGCTGCCGCTGGCATCCATGATCGGGGTGTTATCAAGGTAGATGTCACGATCCGTCGGCTCACCGTCGAACTCACCCTCCCCCACCGCAATCAGAATCTTGCCGATGTTGGTCGACTGCAGGCTATCGGGCGCCTCTACAGGCGATTTCGGCTTGCTGCTGCCGCCCTTGGCGCCAGTGATATCCACGTGATCTGCTGGGCCCATGCTTTCCTCCGGGCAATAAAAAACCGCCCGGAGGCGGTCTGCTTGCTGAATCGGCCCTAGGCCTTGTCTTGCGCCTCGATCGAGGCAGAGATGATTGCCCCACCCCAGCGGCGTTCGCCGATGCAAATCGGGACGGGGTTACCGCTGGCTGTGGTGTTCTTGGCGCTGCCGAAGGCGTACGACGGCAGGTTTTCAGGGGCGGCGCTCTGGGATAGTCCCTTGGCCTGGGGGCTGAGCATCTGCACAACTCCGCCCAGCGTCATAGAAAGGCCAGCATAAAATGCAGACGGGCCTAGCCATATGGAGGACACCATCAAGGCTATGCCAATGATGGTTTGAAGAATCCCACCGCGTTTGCTGCCATGAACAACCGGCACGATTCGAACTTCCTGTGTGCCTCGAAGGCTCATTTGGTCCGGGCCAATGTTCTTTCGATTACGAAAGATGGCAAAGCGCAATCCCAGCCCATCGAGTCGCCGAATTTCCTCTTCGAAACCTTGCAGGGTGGATTGGAGAGCTTTGAAAGCTTCCCAAGTAGCGCCGCTCTCAAGCTGACGACGATGCGTTCGCCCAAACTTTCGAGCCAAGGATCCCGATAGTTTGATAATAGTCATCGGCTGATAGTAAGCCGCTGTGGCTGCCATGGTTCCTCCAGTCATAAAAAAACCGCACTAAGGCGGTTTGTGATGAGCGATTAAAGACATGACCTAACGGCGCGCTCCACCGCAGAGCGACCAGGCATCGCTGACCAAGGCATGCGCTGCCGAAGGGCTATTGAACTACCGGTCGGTAATCTCGTGATATCAAGCAACTCATCTGCCATGCTGCTATTCGCTACCCAGAGTCGGTAGCCATTTTCGGTCTCCACCATGGAGGACTCAGTTCTGGCAGCCTGCCATTTCGGAAATACGCATAGGGCATATTGCTTTGGGTCTTTGTGCGTCTCAGCGCTAATCGAAGGCTCGTTGCCTTCCAAATCTGCGGTTGTCACGCACCCTGCCAGCAGCGCAAGCGCCACCGTACCGATCAGAATTCGCATGTGATCCCTCCCTGAAAAGCGCTGAATGTATCACTTGGCGTCTCGGTGACGCAGCACAAGGCGAGCCCGGTCTAGCCAAGGGCCGCCGAACACGATGATTTCTGATGGCCGCCCCAGCAGGTGGTGCAGCATGAAAGGCCCATGACCGAAGACCTGGGCATGTTCCTCAGGCAGTTGCGCATGCGCGCCCAGATAAATACCGGCGTGATTGGGATGGGCGGTGCGCCCCACAGCCATGACGACCATGTCGCCTCGCTGCGGCCGGCTCACCTGGTAAAAGCCGGCCGCTCCGTATGCCTGCTCATAGAGGCTCGGGCCGTCCGTCTGTTCCCACCACCCTTCTTCCCGGGCATAGGCTGGGAATTCCAGCCCCCACTCGCGGTTGTACCAGTCCGCGCAGACCTGCCAGCAATCCCAGGCGCCGTGCACGAAAGGACGGCCCAGCAGCGGCGTGTGACCGGTTGGCGTGATAGTGCGCAGATCACCTTCAGGCCACGACAGGATGTGCCAGGGCAAACCGGTGGCCTCACACATGGCCAGATCCCGCGGCGACGGTCTGCTGGTGGCGTCCGGATGTGAGTGCACGATGCCGATCACCTCGCCCTTGTCCTCGGCCGCCGCGTAGTCTTCCGGCGAGATACGGAACTCCTCGGCGGGATCGGTCGCGGTGTTATCGCATGGGATGTAGCGGTGGGAGCGGCCAACGGCGATGATCAGCCCGCAGCACTCGCGTGGGTATTCTGCCGCAGCGTGCGCTTGCACGGCGGCGAGGATGTGTTTGCGCATGATCAACTCCGTGCGATCAAGGATACAGCCGGGAAGCCGCCAAACGGCAGTTGGTTGCCCTGCCCGTGGCGAACGGTGCACCCCGTGTCGAGGCAGCCATTGCACTGGTCCTTGACCGGGTCGTCGGTGGGATTGCCGTCAAGGTCGAAGTAGGGACCGGTGTAGCCGCAGTTCGGGCCACGGTAGCCGGCGGTCATTGCCCAGTGGCACAACTGGGTCATCTGCCGGCCAATCGTTTCCCCACCGACATCGCCAGGACTGGCCAGCTCCCAACCAACAGTGGTGCCGCTCTCCAAAACCTTCTGGTCGATATACCAGACTTCGATGGCTTCCTCGGCCGGGTCCGCAGTCGGGTTGCCGGCCGGGAAATTCGCTGCATCCAAATACTCACCCAAGGTATGGCGAATCGTCAGCTTGAACTCGAGCAGGTCTTCGTATGCGAGACACAGGGCAGTGATCCTGCCGTTGACGTTACCAACAGTCAGCGTGGGCCGAACGGCGGTGCCGTCCGAGTTCGCCTCGATGCCGTCGATCTGCATGGGCCAGGCACCATATTCGTTGCCCTGCCACCAGATCGACTTGGCCGGCAGCTGGTCGGCGTTCGCGCCAGCGGCGGCCAGTTCCTGTGCGCTGTGCGGTATTGCATGCCCATGGAACCGCAACATATCGGCGCCAAAATCCGAGCCATCCAGCTCGAACAGCAGGATCTCAGCGCCCGGTTCAAGCTTCTGCAGCTGTGTGATCAAGCTCATGGGTGATACGCCCTTCCAAAGGTTGCGGTGAGCAGGATCACGGCGCCCGGCTTACGCTGCTGACGGAAGGATTCGCACCGGTACAAACCGAGCACGCCTTCGGGATTGGTCCATAAGAATGACTTGGCACCGCGATGGCGACGGATGAAAGCCAGGATGGGCGCGATCTCGTCAGCCAAGCCGCCGAACGACAGCGACCAGCTATCTGATTCGGCGTTCAGGCCATCGGTGGACACCTGTGCATAGTTGTCGCCAAACTGCGACTTCCGGGTCCGGAGGGTGCTGTCGCCACCGGCCTCATCGTCAGGTGTCCAGGTGAAAGTTTCGATCGCCATCAGTGCCTCCCATTACTGTTTCGATGGCTCAAACCCCCGGCTCGCCAGGAATCAGAAATAGCCCGTTCCGCTACTCCTCTCATTTGCCGTTCCATGTTCTGCTGCAGCGCGGCGCTGTCCAACTCCATGCCATCCCCGCTCCGATCTTCCAAAGTCACGGCAACCGGAATACTGAGTTGAAGCACTGTCGAACCACCGCTGGCGCCGCCGACCATCTGCACACCAAGAGACCCATCGGGACCCCGCGCCAGTGGCATGATTGCCTCGGGCCCATCTTCACCAGCGACGCCAAGTCCACCGTTGCCCATGCCGAACATCGTCGGGGTGTTCAGGACGGAATTGGTAGCGAACCCTGCGCCCTTGGCGAAAAGCTGCACACCGCCAGACCAAGCGCCGCCCAATGCCTGCGGAAAATACGCACTGCCATAGCCAGCTTGTGACGCACCAAGATTCGACGAGACGGCGCCTGCAGACCCGGGAGCCATGCCGTTACCCCCACCACCGCCGAAGTAGCTCCCCACCGCAGATACGCCCAGCCCGACCAACCCACTTAGCAGCGAGCTAGCTGCCTGCTGGCTTGCAATCCTGGCCATGTCAGAGATCACACTTACGGCGAAGCTCTTGAAGTTGGCCTTACCCGTCATGGCGAACTCGGCCACAGCATCGCGAGCCGAGTTGAAGCCGGTGGTAAGCATGTCGTCGGTTGCCCCCGCCACGTTCGCGGCGTCCGACTGGATGTTCGCCCAGGCGCGTTTGGCGCCGTTGCGATAGTCGCGCTGAGCTTCAAGGCGGGCCTCGAAGCCGTCGACCTCCATTTGCAGTTCCCGTGCCTGGTAGTCGGCGAGGTCGGCCAGCCGCTGCTGATAGGCGTCCTGGCTGAGCCGACGCGAGACATCCTCCTGCTGTTCCTCCAACTGGCGGCGTGACTCGGCATACTTTTGCCGGACCGCGTTCAGCCGATCGGCCTCCTCGCGCTGGTCGTCGCCCATGCCGACGCCGGACACGTCTGCGTCGATGGCGTCTTGCCGGGTCTGCAGCACCACTTCCATAGCCTTGCGATAGGCCTCAGCGCTGTTGCGGCGGATCTCTGCAAGCTTCTTCTCCTCCTCGGCACGCTTCTGCAAAACCGGGTCGGCGTAGGCCGTGTTCAGATTCTTGATGCCAAGTTCCATCTCGGCGGCGGTGATCTTGCCCGCAGCTTGCGCCTTGCGCAGCCCCTGCACACCCTCCGCCAGATCCTCCAGCCGCTTTTTCTCCGGCAACGCGCGGTCGATGATCGCGTCGAGGGCCTTGATCTCATCCTTCAGCGCCTTCGTGCGGCCCTTGCTGCCCTCAGTAGCATCCTTGTTGGCCTTCTTCTGCGACTCGATCGCGCTGGCCGCCGAAAGAATCGCCTGGCGATCTGTTTCGGTGAGGTCAGCGTTTTCCGCGATGTAGCGGTTGGCGATTTTCGTCGCATCGCCGTTGTCCTGGAGGCCGGCTAGCTGCTTCTGCAGCGTCTCCAGGTAGGTCTGCCCCGCCGAGCTCATGCCAACCTTCGCGGCGTTGTTCGCCTGGGTGGCCGAGGTGTTTTCTTGGGTGAGGCCGGTGAGCACCCGCAGCGTTTCGGCGATCAGGTTCGAGCGTTGGTCGGCGTCGCTGACCGCACCGGCCTGGGTAATCCACTGCTGCACCGTGCTGGACGGCAGCTGAAGACGGTTGCCGACCTCTTGCAGGATCGGCGAAAGCCCTTGGCCCGCCGTGCGCGCTTCGTTGAGCCGATCAACCAGGCCTTGGTACTCAGCCAACTGCCGGTTGTACTGACCACCGGAGTCACGCGCCGGCGCAGTGACCACGGCAGAGCGGATGGACTGGGCCAGGTCGCCATACGCATCCTTGACCTTGTCCGCCGAGGAGATCTGTTCCTGCTGCCACTTGACCAGCGATGCTTCGCGCTGGTCCTTGTTGAGCTTTGCGAATTCCTCCCGAAGCTGGGCGACCGGCTTGCCCAGATCCTCCAGGCTAACGCCTGCCTGATCGACGTTGTTGCTCAGTAGCAGGAAGCTGGCAGCCGCCGTGCCGGCCAACAGGGCAAGCCCCATCGGGCCGCCCAGAACGCTGAGCAGGCCTGCACTGACTGTCCGAAGGCCGGCCTGGGCAGTTGCTACCGCGGTGGTAGCAGCTGCTTCGCGCTGCCGCGCCTGCGCCAGTTGGATGGACATTTGGGTCTGTACAGCAGTGCCACGCGCCGCCACTGCTTCGCGAGCTGCCAGGATGGTAGCGGTTTCGGCTTTGCGCTGATCGGCTAAGGCAGCCTGCAACACCGCTTCGGCCTGAGCGATACGCGCGGCGCGGTCGGCCAGCGCCGCTTTTACGGCCAATCCAGACTTAGCGACGTAGTTGGTCAACGCGGCGACGCCAGCTCCCCCCATGGCCACGGCCACCAGGTCGACGTTGTCGGCCAGCGCAATCAGCACATTCGACAGGCCTGCTACGGCGCCGGTCTGCTCTTCCATCCCTCCGAGGAAGGTCTGCACGGCGTTGCCGATGTTCACCAAGGCGTCCTGTACGCTAGTGGACATATCAGCCGCAGCCTTACGGTTGGCCTCAACGGTGCGCAGCAGCCCGGTATTGATGTCGTCAAGCGATAGCTTGCCCTGCACCCCCAGCTTGCGGATCTCTTCAGCGCTCTTGCCGGTGGCGTTGGCGATAGCCGTGACGATCGTCGGCATGGCCTCCTGAATGGACACCCAGCCGTCGGCCTCGACTTTGCCGGTTTGCAGCGCTTTCGAGTAAGCATCCAGCGCTGAGCCTGCCTTGTCGGCGGCGGCGGCGTTGGTCACCAGCAGGAAGCTGAAGCTGTCGGTGATGTCGAGCGTCTGCTGGGTGTTGAAGCCCAGGCTGCGCATGACATCGGCAGTGCGAATGTACAGCTCTTGGGCCTCGGCCAGGGGGCGGTAGGTTTCCTGGGCCGTGCGCAGCAGGTGTTCCTGCACCATCTGGTATTCGCCAGCACTGCCGGCGGCAGCCTTCATCCGATCCGACATCTGCCCGTAGGCGTCGACCTGCTTGATGATGCTGCCGATGATGCCAGCACCGGCCACGGCGGCAAAGGCGCCGCGGATGAGCACGCCAGCCTGCTGGGCCGCGCCACCTGCGCTATCAAACGCGGAGTCGACTTGGGCCAGATTGCGGTCGATCGAATCAGTGGTGCGGGCCACCACCTGGTCAGCACTGGCCAGCTCCCGGCGCAGCTGAGCCGTTGTGGCCTCGATCTGGACCAGCATCCCCTGGACTTGTTGGTCGGCCATGCAAATCTCCAAGCACAAAAAAACCGCCCGGAGGCGGCACGCTATCTACTGTTTAGGCCTCCCCCGCAGGAAGTTTTTGAGCTTTTCGGCGACGCTCTCCCGCTTCTGGGGCGCAGCTTGGGCTTTTCCTTGGTCAGCCTGCCCGCGCCCTGTCCAGTCGAGGTGGGCATCGAGCGCAAGCATGATCTGCGGGATGGGGGTCTGCCACGCGGTGTCAGGCGGCCAGCCAAGCCAGCCGGTGGCTACGCCGAATAGGTAATCGACGTAGCTGCCGTTCTTCACTGCGCTGTGCTGGCCGCCTCGTCCTTTCCCCGGGCGGCAACGCTCGGCGGCACAGGGTTGAGTAGGACAGTGATGAACTCGGTCAGCTGACCGGACACTTTGGCTACACCGGAGTGGAATACTTCACCGGCGATGGCCGGGTGCTGATCGGGCTTTAGGTCGGCGCCGGCGATGACGATGTCTGCGCAAGCAGCAATGCTCATCAGGCGCATGGACTCCAGGGCTGCGCGCAACCCGCCAAAGCGGGCCTCAATGCGCAGGGCCGCATCCAACGTAGGCTTGAGGGTGTAACTGCGCGCACCGATCACCAGCGTGACGGTGCCATGCAAGGCTTCGCTCATTGGGGTTCTCGCAACGAAGGAAGGGGCTCAGCCCCTTCGGTCAAGGGACTGCCGGGCCGGCAGGGATTTCAATGATGTCGGTGTTGATCGCGAACGTCATATTGCGACGCACCACGTTATCGGCCGCACCTGGAGCCACGGTGTTGTTCATCACCTTCACCCCGAAGTAGAAGGTGGTGGGCAGGATGACAGGGCTTGCATCTGGGTCACCGTCGTTGAGCGTGACCTTGACGTTGTAGTTGCCCTTGGAGCGGTCCTTGTGCGCCGCCGACACGGCTTTTTGACCAGCATCGCCACTGTCCAGACCCACGGTCATGGTCATGTTCCCCGCGTCGGCGGTGCCCTTGTACTTGCGCACGCGGCCATCGCTCAGGGAAGTGAAGTTTACGGCACTGAAGGTGTCGCCAAATTCGCCCAGGTCTTCGATCTCGCCCACCTGTACGTACGTGTCGGCCTTGTACTTGGTTTCGCTATCGGCACCGGTCTTTCCGCCGATGGCAAGGCGGCAGCCCGCGGCTGTGTTGAGGTTGTCGTCGGCCATGAGGGTTCCTCCAAAGGCACATTGGATAAAAGCCGCGGCGCGGCAGATGGGTAGTTCAGTGGGTAGTGATCACGCGGACGGTGATCGAGCCCTGGTAAGTAATGCCGTCGGCGTCGCGCTGAGCGTCGACCTGCTCGACCCGGATGGATACCGCGCGACCCACCTCCAATGGGAGGCGACGCTCGTCCAAAGCGGCGATGACTTCGCCGTTGATGCGCTTAACCTCGGCCTGACCCACGGCATCGGACCAGACGGACAGGTACAACAGGCGCGTTTCGCGCTTGCGGCCAGCGATTGGGCTGCTGTTGACCGATACCTCCCGGTCGATGGATACGTAGGGCATTTCAGCATTCAAGGGCGCGCCGTCGTATATCGGGCAGCTGACCTCGGCCTGAAGCCTGGCGAAGATGGCCTCCTGCAGTGCCACAGATGGATCAGCCATTGCCTACCCCCTGGCTTGCTTTACGCAGCGTTCGGCGGACTGCTTCCTGCAAATCGGCCATCACAAACTCGCGGTTTACATCCAAAGACGGCCGCAACCATGGGTGCGCCGGCCTCGCTGGTATGTCCGGGTACTTGCCGAAGAAGTGCTGCCCATCGGACTTGTTCTTCGTGTCGCGCTGGCGTATCGAGTTGCGCCGCCCTTTCAGTTGCGACTTGTCGCGGTTGTTGGTGTGCACGCCGCCGATCGCGCTCCGGTCAGCTCGCTGGTACATGCTGCCGGAATAGCCCTTGGTGCCGTACTCAAGGAACCGCAGGTAAAAGAATCGGCGATTGTCTCGCTTGCCCCGTATGCCCACCTGAGCATCCAGCCCGCTGGGGGTGACGTAGACACGCAGGGCGGCTGCAGCAGCGCCGGTATCCTTGGGGATCAGCTGTCGCTGGGTTTCGAGTACCCGCGCGGCTGCTTTGGCCATGGCAGGCTGCAACTCGTTGTCCATCGTCTTGTGGATGTTGCGCAGCGTCCGGCGTAGCCGGATGTCACCGCGAAGGCTCGACCGGCGCGCCATACCCTACTCCTTGGCCGGATCAGCCTTTGCGGGCTTCGCGGCCTTGTCGGTGACCGCTTCGGCGTACCCCCGGGCAATCAGGCCTTCGCCATAGGCCTTGTCGACCTCGAACTCTTCGCCCTTCTCACGCTCACCAGATGCGCCCGTCAGCGGGCCTAGTGCTCGAATTTTCATCATTCACCTCATGGGTTAGGTACCGATGAGCAGAGAAGCCTCATCAAGGAGTTTTCGTTGTCCGGCAAAACGGCCTCAACCTGGTAGGTGATCCCCCGGCGTGTCAGGCGCGATCCTGCGACGATATCTGGGCGCGGCCTGCCGATGATTTCGGCGGTTACAACAGCACTCAGCTTTTCAGCAACCGCAATGACCCGACCGCTTGGGGTACGAATCTCACCCCACATTTCAGGGCGAGCAGCTGGCAGCCACGTCACTGTGGCGCCCCCGGATTTATTCCTCTCCTCGTGTCGATGAGCCACCTGCAGCCGATGACGCAGCGGCCCAGCCCTCATATGCCCCACCCGATACGATGCGGCGTCAGGAGCGCCTTCGAACCTTGCGGCAGTTCGGTGGCGATGGTCCCAATCACAACGTCCTCGCGGTTGGCGTATAGCTGGCCGAGAATCAGCAAGCAGGCAGCCTTGATCTGCTTATTGCAGACCATGGGGGACTCGCCGGCATCGTCGGCAGCGACAGCTTCGTCCAGCGCTTGCTGATCTGCGTAGAAGCGACGGTTCAGATAGTCCATAGCCTGCCCTTCTGCCGCCTCGATCAGGAGCTCCAGGTATTCGTCATCATCGTCGGGATCTCGGAGATGATGCCGGGCAATGGTCAAGCTGATGACCGACATACCCTCACTCCTTCAGCGGTTCGAGCGATGCCAGATTCCGCTGCACCAGTTCATCCGCATGCCGGCGCGGGACCGTATAAGCAGGCCCGCCACGACGACGAAGCTCGCCTTCATCCATGTAAGAGCGCAGCGGATAAATCTGAAGAGTCGCAGGGTTAGGGTTGGCCTGGCCCTCTTGTGCCAACTGATCAGCGCTGGTGCTGCTATCAGCCAAGGTTGAAGCGGCCTGACTGGCGTCTTCGGATAACGCAGCGTCAGTAGCGGCGATGCCGGAGCTAGCACCCTGATCGCCCGTGACGACATCCGAGCCAGTGCCGGCAACTGCCTGTCCTTCTGCCGAAACCACTCCCGAGCTTTCCGCTGACCCTGGAGCAGTTGCAGGAGCCCCCGAATCGCCCGACCCGCCAGGGTCAACGCTCGCTGGAAGGGGCGCGGCGCCAGGCGAAAGAGGCGAGCCGGCTGTTTCAGAAGAGCCGCCGCTGGAGTCAACGGTAGAGGCCGGATCCTTCACATCAGCCGTGGATGCTGGTGTTTCCTGTTTACGTGCCATTGGATTACTCCATTGGGGCGCCATTTCTGGCGCCACGTTGCGGAAGGTTTAAGGAGTGACCAGCGGGCCAGTAACGAACGCTTCGTCGCGATAGATGGCAAAGGCCAGGCGCTCTTCAGCACGAATCGTTGCCATGTTTTTCTCGAAGTCATCACTGTTCTCGGTCGAGATCAACACTTCGATTTCCATGCGGTCGAAGATCTGAGCGCCGAGCTTGAAGGCACCAACCAGGAAGTCGTTCTGGGTCATGGCCTGGGTGGAAACCACCGGACGATTCCACAGCTTCGCGTTGGTGCCTTCTTGCGGTTGACCGATGATGTAGCGGCCTTCCCCGTCCTTGGTCAGCTCAATGGCCGCCCAGTCGATCGGGTTGAGCACGATGCCGTCCGATGGAAACTCGGCCAGTTCGGCCTGCAGCAGTGCCAGGCGCAGGCGGTCAATGCGCTGCTCGCCCACTACTGCAACGCCAGCCGGGGCGGCGTACAGTTGAGCAACGGTCATGAGGCCCTGCAGGTTCACACCGGTACCGTTGCCGTAAAGCAGCTGAGCCTCTTCAGCCATATTCAGGCCGTAGCGTGCACGACCGTCGATGTAGCTCTGCAGGGCCTTGGCATCGTCCAGCATCTGGCGGCTGGCTTTGAACAAATGGGCGATGGTTCGCACATTCGCAGTGGTCAGGCCGAAAGTGAGATCGGAGTATGGCTTGGCAGTGGTCTCCGCCACGGTGCGGGCGTTGTTGGTGAAGCCTGTCTCACGGACGTACTCGATCGAGTTCGATTCGGTGGTACCCGGCGCGACCAGGTCGCGAACGGTCAGTCGGCGTTGAGCTGGGGCAATAATCCCCGGCAGGCGCTGAGTCTGCACCAGGTCACCGCCGGTTGCGGTGGTGATGGCTGCACGCGGCACGGAGACACGACGAGAGCCGCGGAAGGATGAGTTCATGTCCTTCATTTCTTCGCTTTCGATCACGAGGGCGCCTACAGATTTCTGCGGCTCCTCCTGATGGTTGCGATCCCGGCTTGCGTTCACGAGCTTTTGCTCGGCCTCGCCCAATCGCGCCTGAAGCTCGCCCTGCTTGGTCAGCAGTTCATCAACCTTGGCGCGGGTTTCGGTATTCATTTCGCCGGAGGCCTTGATCTGCTTCTCGGTCGCCTCGGCCTGGCTTTTGATCTGATCGCCAATACCCTTGAGGCTGGCGTTGAGTTCCTTGACTTGGGCTTCAAAGTCCATGGTCACTTTCCTTTCAGAGAATTGAGGAGGTTGGTTGCCGCGCTCAGAGAGGCGGAGAGGTCTGGCGCGACAGCGCGAGGCTTATCGGGCAGGGCAGCGTTATGCGTACCCCCGCCGGCAGCGCGAGGCATGCCGGACTTGAAACTGGCGAATAGTTCACGGCGCTCGGAACGAGGCATGCCGCCCTTGGCCAGGGCTACATCCATGGCCTTGAGTGCATTGGCCTGGGCGGCGTCTTCGGTTTCGCGCTCGGTGACCTCTGTCGACGACAACAGCCCGGTGGCCAGGCCCAGCTCCACGGCGCGCTTGCCACGGATGTAGGTCTCGTCGTCCATCAGCTCAGCCATGTCCTCTGCCGACTGCCCACTGGTCTCGGCATAGAGGTCGGCCATCGCGGCGTCGAACTCCTGCATGTCGTCGGCGATATCACGCAGGTAATTGCGATTGCCAGCGAGCCAGGTCCAGCAGTTGTGGATCATGAGGAAGGCGCTGCTGGCCACCTCACGCTTCTTGCCAGCCAGAAAGACAATCGAAGCAGCGCTGGCGGCCATGCCGAGCACCTTGGTGGTGACCTCATGGCTGTGCTCTTGCAGACGGTTGTAAATGGCGATGCCTTCGAACATGTCGCCGCCTGGCGAGTTGATGTAGACGGTGACATCTCGCTCGCCGATGGCCCGCAGAGCGGCATCGATTCGCTTCAGTGTGACGCCTTCGCCATACCAGTCTTCGCCGATCACTCCGTAAACAGTGATGGTGTCCGAGGTGTTCTCGACGGCCGCCTGGATCGCGGGATTCCATTTTTCGAGCGCGCGCGGGCTCATCTCGCTGCGCAGGCCGCGAGACTGGATCTTGTGCTTCATGGATTGCTCCCGTGATTTACTTTTCCGGCTGTTGGAGCCAGTTCATCAATGCGGCCCTTGCGGCCTGGCTATCGTTTTGCTTGCCCAGCTGGTCAAGTGGCACCAGGTTGGATTGCACGGTCAGTAGATCGCCACCCGGCATGCTCGGAAGGTTTTCTTTCCGCCGGCCCTCGTTTCGGGTCATGTAGCCGTTCTGCCCCATCGTGCTGAGATAGGCCGCGCGACCAGCGCTGTCCGCACGCAGGAACGCTTCAAGTGAGTACTCTGCGTAGAACTTGATCCGGTCAACAGCCGTCATGCACCACTTGTTTACGCACTGCTCGATAGGCGCCGTGAAGGACATGATGCAGTAGGTGAGAAACGCGATCTGCTGCTGTTCCAGGCCCGTGCCCCAGTTGCTGCCCTTGTCGGTCTTCATCACCATCCAGGGTGGGACGCCGAACCAGCGGCAGATTTCCTCGATGCTGTGTCCTCTCGACTCCAGCAACTGCGCATCAGCAGGGTTGATGCCGATCATTTCCGGCTTCACACCTTGCTCGAGCACGGGACTCTTGCCAGCATTCAACGCCCCGGAGATCGTCTTCACGTACTCACGAAACTCGACGCGCTGGGCTGGATTCAGCGTCTTGTCTACCGAAAATGCGACCGTCGGCATCATGCCGTTCCGGAAGGTGCTGTTGGCGGCGTCGTCAGCAGACATCGCAGAACCGAAAACATCTGCACCGTACCGAATAGCAGAAAGGCCGACTCGGCCGTCCAGGGTGAAGGCTGGGATGTGCAGCATGTCCTGCCGCTGGATCTCTCGACGGGCTCCCTTTCGGGGCCTGAAGAAATACCTGAGCCGTCCATCGTCATCGAACTCAAGGTCGACTCTCGACGGCATCAGGAAGTCCAAGGCGATGACGCGCCCAGCAGAGCGATGGATCTCGCAGTAGGCGTTGCCCCACAACAGCATCGAGGCGACGACTGCCTGCCAGAAATGGAAGGCAGCCATGTCTTCGTTGGGGCTGTTGTGCACAACGTCGTACAGCGGGAAATCGCGGGCGCTCTCTCGACTACCATCGGGCATCCGCCGGTAGATGCTCAACGGCAAGCCAGCTACCGAAGTCGAGATAATCCGAACGCATGCCCACACGGTGGACAATCGCATGGCCTTATCGACGCTGACTGACTTACCACTACTGGACTGGGCTCCGTTGAAAGCACTCCAGAAACCTCCATCCGACAGCTTGATGGTCTTGCCCAGCCATTCACTCATACTGGCTGAAGGCTTGGTGGCAGCAGCCCCCAATGCCTGGGATAGGGTTTTAATCACTGACAAGCCCTCTGCGGATGAAGCCGGCGATGCAGAAGAAGCTCAGCGATCCAGCCAGCAAGGCCCAGCCGGTACCAGCCAGCATCCAGACCCCGCCGCATGCCAAGCAAAAAGCGACTACTGCGCAGGCGATGAAAATATGAAATGCGTTCATGCGATCAGTGGATCCCGAATGCCTGCCATGAAATTGTCCATCCCGCCCCTGCCCTCTGGATTAAGGCTCAGCAGCGAAACGGCGTTGAATGTAGCCATCAGCGGGTCAATCTTTGCGGTGCCCGATGCTTGCTTGGTTATCAAGAAGGCGTTAGCCGAAGGCACTCCCTTGGCATTTCCGCAGGACCAGGCCATGAGCGGCTGACCACAATGGAGCAGCGAACCCTCGGCAAGCTTGCGTTCCGTCGTTTTGATTGCGCCGGTGAGTTTCCAGCCTTGAGAGATGCCCACGATCTTGTCTTCCTCGACGCCGGCATCCGCAAGCGCGTCGAGCACTGCGCCGATGCCGGCCGGGTCGAGGCCAACTTTGTCGAGTAGTCCGGTGCCATTGACGCGAGCTACGATGGCCGCAAATTGCTCAACGTCATCACCGATGCGTTCCACAATGGTGATGTCGCCAGCCTTTTCTAGGTCCCTCAAGCGTGGTGCTTCTGACTTGCGGCGCTCCAGAACCGAAGGGTGGGCCCAGGCGTGAGCCCAGTGGAACCACTTGCGAGTTCCCGCCTCCCGGCCCATCACGGCAAGACCGAGCAAGTCATCAAGCCCGCCGCCGTCACCGCCAACATCAATGACCT
The DNA here is from genome assembly GCF_017875165.1 of Pseudomonas sp. PvP089. NCBI lineage: Bacteria > Pseudomonadati > Pseudomonadota > Gammaproteobacteria > Pseudomonadales > Pseudomonadaceae > Pseudomonas > Pseudomonas sp. PvP089. Next base: position 2,466,818 of record NZ_JAGGME010000001.1, on the reverse strand, counting down.
CGCATCGCGTGAGGATTTCTTCGAGGCTGAGCCACGCTGCAGCCTGCGCCTCCCAAAATTCCGCCCCGACCCACGCGTCGGACATCAGCGCCAGGCCGATCTCGATGTTGAGGTGCTTGGCCAGGAACCCACGTAATTCAGCCTCACCGTCCAGCTCAGCCTGCATAAACAGCCGCTCAAGCGTAGGCCGGTCAACGGAGTAGTCGATGTTCGGATTGACCACGTGGAAGTTCTCAGGCTTCCGCGCCTCGCCGCTCTTGATCATCTCTTGAGAGAACTCATAGATGATCGGCAGGAAGCGGTTGTCGTCGATCCGGCCATCACGCACGCCGCGTGCATAGTTGAGCTTGGAGCGGAACACACCCGCCGGCGGCTCATTCGACTGGGTCGTCAGCCAGATGATGAAGCCTTCGGGTCGCGACAGCAGACCGCCAGTGGCCTCGCGGATCATGTCAGCGGCTTTCGGGTTTTTGCCGAATAGCCAAGCTTCGTCGATGAGGACACCGACGGCTTTCTTGCCGCCCACCACATCGCTATCCGCAGCCACCACCTTCAAGGTGGCACCGGTCTCGCGATGGGTGATCAACCGCAGGTGCGGCTGAACATGCAGCAACGCTTTCAGCTCGTCGTCATTGTTGACCATGTCTTTGGCCGGGATGAACGAGTTGTCGGCAATCTCCTTGGTCGGCGCCAGGATGATGAACTCAGCCGAAAGACGCCAGTTGCGGATCAGTGCGGTCAGCATGATCCCTGCAGCGATCGTAGATTTACTGTTTTTCTTCGGGATGCAGAGCATCACTTCGCGGATCAGACGCTCGCCAGTCTCGCTGTTGTAGCTGCCGAAGATGGCCCCGGCGAACGCCAAGACCCAGGGTGCGCAGGCAGCCTCAATGGTGGGGCTGCCCGGGGCATCGACGATCTTCAGCCCCTTGAACACATCAAGGCCGGCTTCAGCCTCGTCTGGAAACAGCGGCTCGGGGATGATTGATTCGCCCGCAGCAAGGCACCTCCACCAATCCGGGCAGGCTGTTGTCCATTGCATAGGTCAGTTCTTCACTACGGAGAGAGGCGGCTTGCCCTGGGAGTACTTGCCTTTACCGACCTGCTTGGCGGCCTCGGCCTTCTGCTCTTTCTTGCCCTGGTCGGCGACCTTGCCGTGCACATAAGGCATTAACGTCTTGGCCGCTTCCAGCCGCATGCGCATGTCGGCGCCTTCTGCGTTCATCAGCTCAGTGAGAAAGGCTCGCGGGTCGTCGGTCTCGGTTAACGACAGCTCATCGGCGTGCTGCTCCTGAGGTTGTTCGGCTTTAACTTTTCGAGAGGGTTTAACCTCAGAACTGGAGGCCTGCTTTTGCTTCAAGCGGCGCCCGACTTCGGCAAGGACATCGGGGTCCTTCGCAAGCTTGGAGCCCGCTTGCGACGCGGTCTTCTCCGAATATCCTGCGGCGATCGCCGCCTCGCGATTTGTGGCACCCGACAGCAAAGCGTCAACAAACCGCCGCTTCTTGTCGGTTAAAGCCATAGTTAACTTTTCCTGAAACGGGAAAAAATGTGTACGTGGGGTCGGAGGCGGTCTAGCTAGATGAGAATCCTTAGCTTTTGACCCCCCTACCCCTTTTTGATGAGAATTCGTCTCATTAGTGGCGACTCGGACGCTTCAGCGGCCCTTTCGAGGGCCGGTCGCACCAATCCGGGACGAAATGCGGATTTCTACAGCCCTCTTCATCCAATTTTTCTTATAAAAATAAGATTTTTATAGCGCTATAAGATTCCAGCCGCTTCCTCAGACTGCTTGACAGAGTCGTGGCAGAGCTTGCAGAGGCTCTGCCAGTTGGTCTGATCCCAGAAGAGAACCATGTCACCGCGGTGCGCCACGATGTGGTCAACCACCTTTGCGGCAGAAGTTCGGCCGTCCCGCTCGCAAAACACGCAGAGCGGGTGCTCATTGAGGTAATGCTCTCGCGCCTTCTGCCATCGGTAGTCGTAGCCACGCTGGGAGCTGGTCATGCCGCTACGCCAGCTACCAGGCGTGACCACCTTGACCCGCGAACTTGCGCTCTCCTTGATGCGCGCCCCCAAAGTCTTGAGCCTTCCCATCAGCGCAACTCGACCTTAATGCCGCGCTCTATCCATCGAGAGACGCGACCCATGTCCGGCTCACGGCCGGTGATACGGGACACGACGAGAACGCCGGCCATGTAGTACTTCAACCACCAGCTATGGCGGTAGACGATCGTGACATACACCTTGTCCATGACCGGTGCTCCTCATCTCTTGTACCAAGTCAGCTGGTAGCGCCGCGCATCAGGCGGCACCTCAGCAATAGGCCAGCGCAGGCACTGCATGTGCTTGCGCTCAGGCTTGGCGCGGCTTACTCGAAGCGTCTGCACCAAGTATGCAGACCCGGCTGCGGTGCTGATGAAGTCGCCAACCGCTATGCCATCAGCGCCGTCAATGTATAGCTTGCAGGGAGTGTATGGCGCCTTAGCCATCACCCTGGCCGAACGGCGTCAAGCTGGATGCTAAGCAGCTGATTCAAATGGCTATTTAGTTTCTCACTGAGAAACCGATGGCCTGTACGCTGAGCGTCGGTAAAGTTGCTCTCAGATAGGAATATCGCCTGGTCGTTTAGCAGGCCCACCACATCCCGAATTGCGGACTCCAGGGGGTTTAGACCGGAGCAAACTAACTCGGCCGGCGCAACTTCTGGATGATCAACTTCCGCAGCTTTGCGAGAAGGATGGAACATCAACCGGCCGCCCATATACCGGTCCGGCCGAAGAACAAGATCCCCGGAATTAAGCAGTGGCTCCAGCAGCAGCATGGCTCGGCGAGCATCCTCGCTGAACTCCACTGCGCGGCCGCGCCAGTCGCGGCTAACAATGTGGTCGTTATTTTGTTGGCTCATGGCGCCCTCCTCTCGATTTGTGAATCACTACTCATCTGCAAGACGGACATAGGAACCGTCGCAATTGAACTCAACGAGGATCCGAATAACCTCTCCGGCCTCCTGAATGATCTGAACCTTTGACTGGCCTGCTAGAACCTCACCACTGAAGGCGTCATGAAGGCACAGATATGGGCCATCGCGCTTCACGATCAGGGGCCGGGACGACAACAGGTACTTAAGCTTCGATTGAGCTGCGCTCTTCATCGCGCCTCCTTGATCTGCCGCACAATGTCATCAGCACGATCACGCACCTCAAGCACCTGGCCGTCAAACGTACGGACGATTGCGCAGATGCCGTGCCATTGGCTGCTGGACCCCGCTTCAGTAACCGAAGCGATGGCAGCTGGGGCCAAGTGAATCGCGTTGCGGTTGATGCCGGTAAGCTGGATCATGGCCAAGCCTCCGATTGGGTGCGGCTCAGAGCCTCGTCAGCCTTGTCTACCGCCTGGGTTGCAGTGGTTGCCGCCCTGGATGCCTTGGTTGCGGCGCTCTCGGCCTTGATTGTCAGTTCGGCCAAGCGCTTGTCGCGCTCAGCCATCGCTGCGTCATAGGCATCCCGGATCTGCTTCACCTGATTGGCCTGGATGGTGGTCATCGCCCAGTAGGCGGACTGCCAACCCAGTGCTGCTCCACCAGCAACCAGAAGCACAGCGATGAACCAGACCTCAGCCCTTCGCCACCAGCGTCGGGCAATGAATTGCAGCGCGCACGTGTCCATCACGATTTACCTCCGGGCTTCCCGCAAGCGAGCAATCTCTTCGCTTTGCGCGGTGACTTGCTTGGTGAGTTGGCCGACCTGGCCGGTCAGCGCCTCGATCTTGCCTTCCAGGCGTCCGACGGTCGCGGCGAGGTCATTTCGCTCCTTGGCGAACTGATCAGCTCTGGCCTCGGCAAGCTTGCGCGCCTCGCGCTCGGAGTCGAGCAGCTCATTCAGTCTGCGCACAGTGCCGATGTCGGCAGTATCCATGGCGCGATCAGCTGCATCTTTGGACAGGAAGCGGCGCACCCAAAGCAGTGCACCCGTTACAACGATGCCACTACCGCCCAGCCAGGTGGCTGTGCCTGGGCCGAGATCGGTCGGATCCATCAGTTGCTCCATTTGGGTTGGTTAGTGCAGCCCTTGGCGCGGCGCTTGTACCGCAGCAGCTTGCGAAGGTGGGTGGTCCGAGAGGGCCGGACCTTCGAATCCTCTTGGGGCTCCATACGGGTAAGCAGGTAATGCGTCTCGTCGATCAAGTTCGAGAGATACACATGGCGCCGGTAGTACTCTCGAATGACGTTCACGCTGGCCGCTCCAGAAACGAAAAAGGCCCGCCGCCATGGCGAGCCTTCAGATAGATCAGCCCCAACAGCACTCCCAGCTCGGAGCGATGGGCGTGGTGGAGCCGAAAACGAAAAAGGCCCACCAGATCGGCGAGCCTTGTAGTTGGTGCAGATGGCCGGTGCGTACCCGGCTGACTCCCTCTCGTACTATTTCAGCGGGCCTATTGGGATCGAGCTCCGTAATCTGCCATTCAGCCATGGCATTCATCTGCATAAACGAAAAAGCCCAGCGCAATGGCCGGGCTTTGTGTGCCACTCCTCAGCAACGCGCAGGAATGACAGGATGGGGATAATTTCGCTCAGTCGCTCACTGATGTCAACAGGCAATCATGCGGCCTCTTTCATCAGCAACCCTTCAGCCTCCAGAATCACCTTCACGTCAGCAAGGGCATCATCGACCAGGCCGTCGAGCTTCTCGTTGATTTCAGCCCTCCAACGGCGGCGTGTTGACTCTGGCGTGGCGTCGAGGTCCCAAGTGTTCATGTCGTAGAAGCTATCCGGCAGGATGATCACACCCTCTAGCAGCGCCTCGATGCGCTTCTTCTCAGCCTGTCCTGCTGCAACCGCAGCATTGACGGTTGCGTCACGACGCCATGCGGAGGCATCCAAAGGAATCTCAACCGACACGGACCGCGGCGGCTTGCGTCGAGCCCCTTTGAGCTTCGGGATCGCCCAGGCCGTGACCGCCTTGTAGATGAACAACTGCGATGCGGGGCTGGCAATGCGAGGACGCACCAGGGTGATGGCCTGGACCTTTTTCGCCTTGTTCGTGCTGTACTTCGCCACCAATGCATCCCAGTGCTGCGGCTTGAGCATGTGGTGAAGTCGCGCAGACACCCAAAAGTCGATCTGGGCTTGGTCGAAGCCTCCCGAACCGACGGCCAGCGACGCCAAGCATCCACCCTCTTCCTCTGCCGCTTTGTACAGCTTCTGCCAGGCCTGGGCCTTCGCTGATCCCTTCTCGCCCGCTGCCAAAGCGGCAACCACTGCACCTGATGCGCTGCTGTAGATCATGTCCTTCCCCCTAATTCCCGGTGTAGTTGCTGCCCCCGGCGCCGGCCGGTTGCCTTCCTGATACTGCGAACCCGGGCCGCTTGAACGACGGCCCGCGGTCATTTCTCACTGCAGCGCCTCCAGCAGTGCGCCCATGGAGTGGTAAACGCCTTTTGCCCCTTCCGGCTCGTAATCGGCCCGTACCCGGTATCGGGCATCGGCAGCCATGGCCACCACGAGCACCGGGAGGCCTCCGGCAAGCTCCAAAGTCAGCGACTCAATGTCTGCCGGGTTAACTGCCAGCCGTGTACGAGGAAGGATCAGCACCAAGCTGGAGCACCTGAGCAGATCCTTGTGCACGGTTGAAACGTGATCCCAGCTGCCGGCCTCCTCGAAGACGTCACCGTTGCGCATCCGCACCTCGAGGACTGGCGAGTAATTCACAGTGAAGATGAAGACCGCGCTTATCTGCTCGATGAACTCCTTGGTTGCCATGCCTGGGAGGTAGGGCTGTCGTGCCGGATTTCTCATTTCGAATCCTCGCTTATGGTTGATTCCGAAATGTCGGCGCAGCCCGCGCCCTGCAAGGCCTCGGCGGAGTTACCTGAATACACGGATCTAAAGTGGGTCAAGCCGCGAATCATGGTGAAGCCTTTATGATCAAGGTGTGCATGCCACTTCTCCAGCGCCTCGCGCTTGCGGGCCATCATGTCGGACTGGATGTACACCTTCACGTTGTGCCCCATGGCATGGTTGACCAGCAGTTCGCCCACCAGGTGGTCAACGCCCAGGTCAGCCCAGCAAGTGCGAGCCAGCTTGCGCAGGTCGTGGCTGGTCCACTCGCCTTCACTGATGGCTTCGAACACCGTCCACGCTTGAACCTCTCCCAGCGGCTTGCCCTTCCTGCCCGGGAACAGGAACTGGCCGTCATAATCCTCGCTGCGCTGAATCTCGCGATAGGCCATAAGCACGGCGCATACCGGGGCGGTCAGTGGCAGGCGATGTTGGACGCGGGTTTTGGTGTGCTCGGCCGGAATGAACCACTCCCGCTCAGCCAGGCTGATATGGCTCCATCGAGCCATGCGGGTCTCGGCCAGACGCGTTCCATGGAACAGCATCATCAACGCCAGCACGCCATGTTGCGGGTTTTGGGCTAGCGTGCTGAGCAGGCGCGCTACCAGCTGCTCCAGGTGCACACCCCGCAGTCGGGATGGTTTGACTGTGACCTTGGCCTTGGAGAAGTCCCCGAAGCGGATACCTGCCATAGGGTTGGTACTGATCTTTTCGAGCTTGAAGGCCTGGCGGAAAGCCAGAGCCAGGAGCTGATACACCAGGCGCACGTAGTCGATCGACAGCGACTCCTGCAGCGGCCACATCAACTCTCGGTCGAGCAGCGCCTTGTCGATCTGAGCCAGCGGCGTTTCGCCCAGGCGCGGCATCAGGTGCTGTTTGATCGCCGACGCCGCCGTGCTCTTGCGCTTGGCCGAGAGGTTGCGGTCACGGGACATGCGCTCCGCGAACCAGGCCAGCAGCTCACCAGTCAGCACCCAGCTCGACAGGCTCGAACCCTCCCCGGCCTCCAAGCGCAGGCGGATATCCGGAAGCGCAGCGGCCACCTTGGCAGCGCTCAGATCCGGGTATGAGCCGATCAAGTTCCACTTGCCCTTGTGGATCAGGTACCAAGACCCGCGCTCGCGGGAGCGGTGGAACCGGAAGTACAGGCCGTGGTTGCCCAAGGCGCGCAGGTCACGCACCTGGCCGGCGGCCTGCCGGCGGATCTCTGCATCGCTGATTTTCACAGCGGCGGTATTGGTCATGCTGCAACCTCCGTTTTTGGCAGAAGCAGGTAGGCCCGCAGCTGCTCCATGGCGTCGAAGTGCCCTCGGCACACGATGGCGAGATAGCCCTGATCATTCAGGCGCCGGATACACGCCTGTTGACTGGGCGAGACGGGCGCCGGGTCAACCGTCGCCTTGAATTCGATGTACATGCCGAAGTAGCCGCCCCGAGCCATCGGCAGGACCAGATCAGGTATACCGGCCTTAACGCCCTGGTCTTTCAGCTTTTCAGCAACCTTCTTGTACCGGTGGCCGCCGTTCGGTACGTGGTAGATCAACTCGAAAACGTCCGGGTAGCGCAGCGCGATTTCTTCCATCAGCGCGGCCTGTTCTGGGCCTTCCCGGTCTACGGGCTTCGACCGAGGCTTCTTGGCCCTCACCGGCTTCATGATCGCCGGCTTCACTGTTCAGCCCTCCCAAGCTGGGATTGGATCTTCGCCAGGGCTTCAGGGGAGACGAACGCCCGGCCGCCCAGCATGATCATCGTGTCGCAAGCGACTTCCTTCGCACGCTGGCGGTAACGAAGGGCCGGAGCGTTCTTCCAGTGGCTCCACTTCCGTTCTGTCTGCCAGCGAATGGTCTTCGTCTTGGGCAGGTGCTCGCTGACATAGATCGGAATGCCGCTGAACACCATGGCTGGGCTGATCATGCGGCCACCTTCCCTTCGCTCACGAGGATGTCGAGCATTCGCACCACGCCTTCCAGGTGCATCAACCGCAGCTCTTCGTGGCTGAAAGTGGTCTTCCTGCGCGAATCGACAGCGTCATGGCAGGCGCTGCAAGACCAGGCGGCCTGCAGGTCGTTCGGTTTGATACCCAAGCCGCAGGTGCCCGCCAGGCGGTAGTGCGCCAAGACGGTGGTCTCTGGGTTGCCGTTGCACACGCCCGGAATTCGCACCTGGCACTCGCGGCCGCGGGCGGCCTTGGTCAATTTGGTCTGCCGCATCTTCACAGATCCTCCTTGCCGCGCTGCGACTCCCAAGTGAACGGCAACACGATCACCCCACCCTCGCGGAGTCGATCGGCAGAGCGCTCACCCATCGCCGCGGGCAGTTCCTTAACGCCCAAGTTGGAGATCACGATGGTCGGCAGCATCTTCTCGTAGCGGCCATTGATGATCGAAAACAGGCGGCTCAGCTCGAATTCGCTGGGGGTCTCTCTGCTCGCCCCAACCTCGTCCAGCACAAGAAGCGTTGGCTTGATCAGACCATCGAGAATGCTGCCCTCGGATTGGCCGGAGCTTCCGTCGAAAGTCGCGCGGATGGACTGCAGGATGCCACCAAGGGTGCGGTACACCGCTGTGTGGCCGGTTGAAGCCATGACCGCCTGGGCAATGGAGACGCCGAGGTGAGTCTTACCAGTGCCGGGATTGCCGACCAGGATCATGCATCGCCCAGCCTCCAGGTTCTGCTCAAACTCTTCGGCGTACAGGTGGCAGCGGGCCTTGGCCTTGATCTGACCGGGGTTGTTGGCCTGGTAGGCCGCGAACGTCTTGCCCTTGAAACGCTTCGGGATCAAGGCGTCACCAAGCTTCCAGGCCAGCTCATGGCGCTCACGCTCGACCGCCAGCGCAGTTTCCTTCTCCGTTTGCAGCCGCTTGCACTCTGGGCATGGCGACCGAAATGTGCGGCTAAGGACATGGGTAACGGTCGCCAGATACTCGCCGTGATCCTCGCACATAGCCATCGAAGTGGATTGCGGCGTAGCCATGCTGGACAAATGAACAACCTTCTCAGAACGCATAGGAACCATCCTCACGAGGGATCAAGCCGTCGGTGTAATCGCGGCCAGCGAAGCCGTGGTGGTTAGATTTGGCAGGGGGAGCCTTGCGGCGGTTGTCGTTCACACGGTTGATCACCCAGTCGGCCTTGAATCCCTGCCAGCCGGCGGATAGGGCCTCGGTGATAGCGGTAACCGCCGTGATCCCAGCCTCAGCGCACTTGCCCAACTCGTCGTTCACGGTCGCCCATACTGTTTCGCTGACAGCGGCGCGCTTGGCTTTGCGCAGAGCAAGCCAGTCGACCAGGAGCTGCCTCGGGATCTGATGCGGGTTGTCGGCCATCAGTTGGGTCAGGCCGAATGGCGTCTTGCGGTCAGGTTTTGGCTCAGGATCGAGATCGCCCCCGACAGCCCCTATGGGGGGGCATGAAACATCTTCCGAAGGAAGATTTTCATAGGGGGTTTCTTTCTTAGAATAAAGAAGGGAGTCGGAGGTTTTGGTCTGTTTCGACTCCGAGCCGATTCGGACCACTTCAGCCGAGTCGGCTGTTTTGGTCTGTTTCGGATCAACGTAGATCCAGTCTTTTGGATCATTCACGCCGATGTCACCCCGGGCTCCACCCTCACGGAATAGGACGCGACGACGCAGCAGGCTGGAAACCGCCTTGGACACGGTGTCTGGGTGAGCGTGGATAGCTTTCGCGATGTCGGTAGCCGGGATGCGTTGAGCGCCCGCGCCGAAGTTGATGGTGGCCTTGGCCACGTACAGCACAATCTTCATCTCCCGAGCAGGGAGATCGATAGCCAGCAGGCCATCCATGAGCTGGTTGTCCATACGGGTGAACCCCCTGGACTTGTCAAGTGGGACGATGTTTGTCATGCTTAAACCCGTTGAAATGCTGTAGAGAAAGCCGCCCTGCCAGGCGGTTTTTTTTCGTCTGCGATTCCTGTACTGGACGGATTCACAGTTACTTCAGATATCTACTGGCCCAATGCCAGATAGGGGATGATTCAGCTATCAGGCGGCTTCGGGATTTCGAGCCGCTGGCGGAAAGGCATCGTCAAGGCTGCACTTGGCGCCTAAGCCGTTCAGCGCAGCGACAATCTTTCGAGCCGCATCCAAGCCGACGCACCGTCGACCCGCCTCGTAATTGGCCAGGCGCGACTGGTTCCAGCTGAGCTCCCGGCAAAGACGGGCTTGGCTTATCCCCGCCGCTACCCGGATCTTGCGAACGTTGTTCATTCGGGGTTCCTCAATGACTAGCACTCAGGATAAACACGCATCGTGTTAATATCAATCACAATAAGTGAAAGCCGAGTATTTCATTTCGTGATGAAATCCCGCGCATGAATGAATCACTGAGCCAGCGCATTAAGCGCTTGAGAAAAGCGACGGGAATGTCCCAGGCCCAGCTGGCAGATGCTTGCGGCTGGAAATCGCAGTCACGCGTCGGAAACTATGAAGCCGGTACGCGAGAGCCAACGCTGGCGGATATTGCCGCTATGGCAGCCGCCCTTGGAGTCGACCAATCCGAGCTGCTCCTGAACTCTGCGGCAGTGACCGAGGTATCGGCGCCCGCCCGGAGCACGACTGATCTTGTCAGGCAGATGCTCGCAAAGAGCGGCAAAGGCATTCCGGAAGAGGCCCGTCAGCGCCTCCTTGCTGCGGCTGAAGAGCCGAGCGCCAGCCGTGTCGTCGCGGCTGACTTTGTTCGCCCTGGCCTCGTGGGCGATGAGGTGTGGATTGCTCACTACGACGTGCGCGGAGCGATGGGCGATGGTGAAGTAGCTCACGACTTCCCTGAAATGCTGCAGGACATCCGCGTCAGCCCTACTCACCTGCGAGAGATGGGGGTCGAGTTCAAGGAGCATTTCCATCTGAAGCTCATAACAGGTGTCGGTCAGTCCATGGCGCCGACCATCAAAAGCCGCGACCCGCTGGTCGTTGACATCAGCATCCGTGAATTCGTGGGCGACGGGATCTATTACTTCTCACACCAAGGTCATCAGTACATCAAGCGCCTGCAGAAGAAAGGGCGCGACTATTTCAAGATGATCTCTGACAACACGAATCATCCACCTGAAGACATTCGGGTTGATGAGACCTATATCCAGGCCCGGGTGTTGCTGGTTTGGAATGCCCATCTGGTGTAGCCATGACCCTAACCAAATCCAATCAAGACCTACGGCGCGATCTTCAGGGCCTAGCCTCAGACCTCAAATGGTCAGCGGTCGAACTGATGCGGATTGCCGAACGACTGAGCCAGGCCGGAAACGAGCATGACGCGCAGGCAGTGATCAGAATCTGCCAAGTGATGCAGGCTGGCGAGGATCGCTTGGCGGGGTATGGGGAAGAGGTGAAGGTGGGGCGGATTTCGTGTATGAAAAGTGACCCCGCAAGCTATGGGGGCTGCGGATAGGGCATGGTGTATATTGTGGCGGCACTGGCATGCCGCCCTCAATGAATACATCATAAATCAATAAATAATTAAGTTTTTACTGAGCGCATAACAATGGATGGATCCACAGGGTTTGTTCCAAGGGAGTTTTCTGGTACAACCAAAATCACTGACAGAGGCATACGAAATCACTTTAGCAAGTCAGTATCCCCTTGGAGGCCCCTGGCTGAGCTAATTTGGAACGGGTTCGATGCGAAAGCTAAACATGTGACCGTCAACATTGATACAAACAATCTTGGCGGTGTTGAGTCCATCACTGTTCTAGATGATGGTCACGGAATTGATGTCGACGGTAGCGACTCTAGCTTCTTTAACTTCCGTGACTCTAAAAAAAAGAGATCACATGACGTTCATGGTGAAAAAGGTATCGGGCGCCTATATTTTCATAAAATATGCAACCGCGCTGATTGGTACACAAAATCTTCCGGGATAGATGCAAAACTTACTGTTCATAGCGCCGCACTGGACAAGGTTGAAGCCTCCACAATTCCGTCAGGCAGCCAACATGCATTACTTTCAAATTTAGTCTCGGGAACTTGCGTAGAGCTGACTAGATTCTCTGAGCCATACCTTAGTCACGAAAATATTGTCAAATGCCTGTCTCTTGAATTTGGCTGGTACTTAGCAATTAACCCTAGCAAAACCATAACTTTGAATGGAGAAAAGATCCTACCTCCAGATCATAGATCAGCAACAATCTCACTAAACATTGATGGTCAGCTTTTTGAGGTAAAGCTGATTCATTGGGCAGACAAGCCTACTTCGGGAAAGTCATACATTTACTACACCTCCTCCAAAGACAAAGTCGTAGACTACGCCCTCAGTAGCCTCAACCAAAAACCGGGTTATCACACAACTCTCGCAGCACGCTCAGCTTGGTTTGACGCATCCGAAGTCGATAATGATAGCCTAAACCTGTCGTTTGACACATTGACACAGACCAAGATATGGAAATCCCTGCAAAAGCAAATTAGTGACTTCGGTCAAGAACACTATAAGAAATTTCTTGTTAGCAAAGCCGACGAGCAGCTAGAACAACTCGAGATAGATGGCGAGCTGCCCAGCTTTGAAGGTGCAAGCAAAGGATATGCAGAATGGCGATTAGGCCACCTCAAAAATATACTTCGAGTCATTCTAATATCCGACCCAAAAGTATTTAAAGACAGTAATAAAAAACAGAGAAAACTTGTAATAAGATTATTGGACAGGCTCGCCATCTCCAATGAGAATGATGCCATATTCGAGGTTCTCGAAAGCGTACTCGATTTGGATGACTCCTCTATGCGCGTTTTCTCTGATCAAATTAGAACAGCGAAACTGAACAACATCGTTAGCACCATCGAAAAACTTCAGCGCCGTGAAGACGCTATATCTAGAATTTCTGAAATCATGCTACACCACTACAAGGACGTTCTTGAAACCCCTGACCTACAGGGTGTAATTGAGGCGAACACGTGGCTCTTTGGAAGCCAATACGAAACCATTGGCGCAGAAGAGACTACCTTTACTAAAATTGCTCAGAATTTACGAGATAAAGTAAAAGGAATCGACCACGTCTCCGAAGATGATGTTGAAGATGGTGCAACTGTAGCCGGAGCAAATCGACAAACAGATCTTTTTCTGGTTAGGCGCAGCATGCAGCATGACTCAATAAACAATCAGCCTTATTTCAAATGTGTGATCATTGAAATCAAGCGCCCCAGCATTGCGCTCAATAAAAACCACCTGCGACAAATTGATGATTACGCCGGAATATTGGCTAAGCATCCGAGCTACCAGGGGATTCAAACCAGATACGAAATAATCCTGCTCGGCCGTAAAATCTCGGCAGTTGATTACGACATTGGAGAAAGACTTGAGCAGCTAGCAGACAGAAACGACCCCGGACTGGTTGGAGCTGGTTTAATCAAAAAGTATGTGAAGACGTGGCAGTCCATCGTCGAAGAGTTTCGTTTGTCGAATCATTATTTACTCAACACACTCCAGAGTCAGCGCGATGTGTTAGAGGAGTCCAAGGTTGAGTTGCTCACCAATCTGCAAGCTGGTGCCCACTGATTCTTGTGCTTAACCCAGCATCAGGATTGTTGTTTCTGCCCTGACCGTCTTGGCGGGCTTTTTCATGCCTTCACGCTTTTTTCACGCCCTACCCTGCACAGTTACGGCGCTCCTTGTGAGACTCCCTTAGCCCGCCCTCCCCAGCGGGCTTTTCTTTGCATGCGTGATGGCTGATGGCCAGAGTGGTAGGATGGCAGCTCAAGTCACAGGGAGGTCGCCATGCTTCGCAACATCCATACGTTTCTTCTTGCTGCCGTCGCCGTCGCTTGTGCCGCCGGACCTCAAGTTGCGCAGGCCGGATCGGACCTAATAGGTAAACGCGTCCAGAACAACTATGACGTGACCCTGTACCTGGATCCCGAGAAAGGCTTGGCCTATGCGTTGAAAGACCCCAAGTTTCAGCGCTATCACATTAGGCCGCGCAAGATGAAAATCAGCTATGCGATGGATAAGGTCGAAGCGTCACCCATATCAACGCCGGCCGAGCCTGTGGTTGTGGAAATGGCTGCGATGCATGAGCGCAAGCTGGCCGAGATGAACCTGAGCGAAGAAGATCAGTGCTACGAGGCTTTTACCGCCGTGCTCGGCCGGCTGGTTTTCTCGGCCGCCTCAGCCAAAAATCTTCAAGACGAAGAGTATTTCCATCTTGCGAACGTCATCACACTCGATGATGAAAAGGTGCCAGGCGCCCCTGGAGTGATCACCTGCAAGATTCCCGATCACGGTTCAATCTTCATGTATGCAAGAGCACAGATCAGCACCGACTAACCCTCAGCGCTGAGGTTCGGCCTTTCACGCTTTTTTCACGCCCGACCCTGCATTGTGACGGCTCATCCGCTTCCCTACGTTTAGCCCGCATAGCAGTGCGGGCTTCTCTTTGCTTGATGCTCGCGCCGGATTATACAGACCACTGGATCAAAGCCCTGTTGGCCGTACGAACCATCTCGAGCCACTCGCCGTGCGATACCTGACGGCGATGCTCCAGGTTCGCAGCCTCAAGCGGCGCCCGATCGTACGCAGCTTCATCGAGAACGGGCCTACGCATGTGCCGGGACAGCCATGTGATAAATGCTGCAGAGCGGGTTTGGGTGCTATTCATTGAGCTGCTCCTCCGTGGAAGGAGGGATTCTACAACACAAGATAATACAAATCATTATCATTTGTGGATCCTCCCGCTCGCCTTGCCCTGCGCAGTTAGAACGGCGCCTCTTCCTCCGCCTTCTCATCCTCCCAATCACGCTCCACGACCAAGTCGTCCCGATCTTCAGCGCTCTGCGCCTCCCACCGCACCGTCACGCTCTCGTCGTCATTGAACGTCAGGTCCAGCTCAGGCGTTTCAGCCAGCAGCCCCATCACCTCCTCCCACTCCATGTCTCCATCCGTGTCCAGGCGATGAATCGTCACCCAACGCTGCGACTGCGCAATCGGGTGATTGATCATCGACGAGACCCGCAGCCCGAGCCGCTCTACCCCGGTCATCTCTTGGCGTCCTTGTTGTGCCGTCTTCTTCTGCTTGGACATAAGCCATCCCCTTTACTGTATATCCATCCAGTTATTTCGATGAGCATACATCACACCTCGTGAAACGTGAACCCGCCTCATAGGAAAAATCCTCAACACACCATCAGGAAAAATAAATCACATATTGTGTTGACATAAAAAACACGCTGCGTGATATTTGCATCAACGCGCAGTCACTCACCAAGGACTGCAGAGGTCCTCACCGGCCGCCGCTCTTTACACAACCAGACGTGACCACCTCGACGCACCCAGGCCATCACCTGGGTCGGGACAAGCTAAGTCGTCGACCACGCAGCCTCTGGATAGCTGCCGGACTCCCCCATGGGAGGACGCCAAACCATGCGAGCCACCTGATGCGTAGCCAGTTGCTGCAGCAGGCAGAGGTGGGGAAACCCGGCGACGAGCATGGCGCGGACCAAACAACCATAGGAGGAACGCCATCATGAAGTAGTAAGCGAAACGCCTAACCCAGCCATGGGAAATGGCAGCCTAACCGGACGCTACAGAGCCGGTCGCTGGCAGGCCGAGAGAATAGTCGCCCGGAGCGCGCTGGTTGCCACCAGCCCCGATAGCCAGCCGTGAGTGCTGCACAGCGACGGTCGTTGGCAACGACGCCGGACACGTAACCGGCCCGATCTACCTGGTCCCCATCACCAGGTTGCATCGGTGTGTGATCTGAGTGCGCAGGCTGATGCGCAAGGAAAGACCCAACGGGCTTTGCACGACCTGCCTAACACGCTGCTCGTGCATCGACAGTCCGCAGGGCTACTCATCTACCACTGCCCTTTGATGCGGCAAGCCGGAAGAAAGCAGCACCGGCCAGATCACACACCCATGCACCCATTAAGGCTCACCATCGTGCGCTTTACAGCCCCTAACACTCACCACCATCAACCTTAAAACGACTGCATTGGTCGTGACGTTCGCCCTCCTCTGGTCCGGGAGGTAAGCGGCAGCGAGCGTCACGACCAATGCAGCCCACCGAGGACCAGTCATGGAAACGATCACTTGCGGCTCATGGATTGGCCAGCTCGGCAAGGCACTGGCTCCCCGTGAGCTGGAAGCCCTGCTGTGGGTTGCCGAAGGACTCACGACGAAGGAGGTCGCCCGAAAGATGGCGGTCAGCCCTGGAACCGCAGCGAACCGCATCAAGATTGTGCTGTTCAAGCTCGAAGCCGGTCGCCGGATCGAGGCGGTGAACAAAGCATGGAGGGCCAACATCATCAGCCCCCTCTGCATCTTGCTGGTTGGCCTCATGACCATGCACGCAGCCATAAACGACGGAGACCCGATGCGCCGCGACCGACGCGCGCCGGAGCGCCGCACCGCCCAAGTTCGAATCGTTCGCAAGGCCGAAGCCTTGGAACTCCATGCCTGACCAACAAGGACCAACCCATGAACGCAGCCATCCGCAATAGCCGTGTGCAATACGCCCAGGTGCAGCAGCAGGCCGAAGCCGCAGCCGCCGAGTTCCGCAGCAACTCCCGGTTCTTCGTCCAGCAGGGCGAGAACAACAGTTGGGCCATCGTGGGCGCCGACGACAACCGCTTGTATGGCCTGCGCCGTCGGCACGTTGATGCGGTGACATACGCCGAAAGCCTCGAGCGCGCGGTAAACGCAAAGTCGGTACCGGTGCTGAAGGTCAGCCCGCCTGATGACGCCCGCACCCGCTGGGCGGCCTTGTGGGCGCTGGTGCTGATCGTCATGGCCGGAGCGTTTTCGTCATGAGCCGCGGGGTAAACAAGGTGTTCCTGGTCGGCACCTGTGGCCAGGACCCGGAAGTGCGCTACCTGCCGAACGGCAACGCCGTTACCAACCTGAGCCTGGCCACCAGCGAGCAATGGACTGACAAGCAGTCGGGGCAGAAGGTCGAGCGCACCGAATGGCACCGCGTGGTGCTGTTCGGCAAGGTCGCGGAGATCGCCGGCGAATACCTGCGCAAGGGCTCGCAGTGCTACATCGAAGGCAAGCTGCAAACTCGCGAGTGGGAGAAGGACGGCATCAAGCGCTACACCACTGAGGTGCACGTCGACATGCGCGGAACGATGCAGCTGCTCGGCAGCCGGCCGCAGGGTCAGCAGCCCGGGCAAGTGCCAGATCGGCAGCCGCAGCAGCGCCGGCCACCGCCTCAGCAGCAAAACCAGCAGGCCGCGCCGCCGGATCACGACAGCTTTGACGACGACATCCCGTTCGCCCCGCTCCACTACCTCGCCGGTGCGTAGAGATGAAGCGCCGGCAGCGTGTTCATCCACCCGCGTACTACCTCGGCCACGCCTGCCGCGACAACAGCCAGTCACGCGATGCCCAGCCATACGGCTGGATGACAGTGAACTGCGGCTGGTGGCTTGCCGGCTGGCATGACCGAGACATGGAGCTTTCCGCTTGAAACGCATCACCGCGCGCGTCCGCCACGGCCGGCGCCAGCAGCACATCAATCTGCCGCCCAGCGGCATCGTTCACCAGGAGACGCAGCAATGTCCAAGCCCACTGATACCACAGAGTTTCTGCAGGAACTCAACGGCGGCGCCTTCGCCAGCCAAATCGGTCACGCCCTCTCGGAAGTAGCCGCGGGGGTTGTCGACCACGGCAAGGCCGGCAAGCTCACCATCACCCTGGACTTCAGCCAGATCGGCGACTCCCACCAGGTAAAGATCAAGCACAAGCTCGACTACAAAGTGCCAACCAAGCGCGGGACGCGTAGCGAGAACACCAGCCTCGACACGCCGATGTACGTCGGCACCGGCGGGAACATCTCCCTTTTCCCCGAAAAGCATGACCAGCTCTTCAACCGGGACGAAGCACCAGTACACCCACGCTCCTAACTCACAGCACCTACAAGGAATAGCGCATGTCCCTCAGCAAAGAAGCTCTCGAACTGATCCAGGAAAACACCATTGCCGCAGTAGGCCGCGATCTGCCGGCCTTGGGCCCGGTGGTCGTCGTGCCGCAAAACTTCAACGTGGTTGATCTCGAGCGTTATCAGGAAGGCCGCAACCGCTTCCGTGGCACCTACTCCACCCACTCGCTGGCTGACTACAGCGCCTACGTTGTTGAGCGCTCCGCCCCAGCAGCCCGCGGCTTCATCGACCAGGACAACATGAGCTGCATCGTGCTGTTCAACATCGGCACCGCCGAAGAGCCGGGCCATGCCGATGACCGCGCCGTGCTCCGCCTGAAGGCTTCTGCTGCGTTCGCCGCCGTTCAGGCGGTGTGCGGCCAGAGCCTGGTGCAGAAGGCCATGAGCGACTGGATCGAAGACTGGAACCAGCACCTGTCGGCGACCGATGAGAATGGCCAGACCATGACCATCGCCAAAGCGATCGCCGCAGTTCGCACTATCACCGTGAAGGCCTCGTCGGAAAGCGATCACGCAGTCGGCGAGACCCGCGCCAGCCGCAGCACCATGGACCAGATTGAGGCCAGCAGCAAAGAGACCCTGCCGGCTTGGCTGGACTTCAAGGTAATTCCGTTTGAAGGCTTGGCCGAGCAAGTGATCCGCCTGCGCGTTTCGGTCATCACCGGCGGCGCGCAACCAGTGCTCAAACTGCGCTGGATCGGCGAAGAGGCCCAGCGCGAAGCCATCGCCCAAGATTTCAAGGCCGTGCTCGACGCCAAGGTCGGTAACGCCGCGAAGCTGTCCCTGGGTACCTTCGACGCTAAGTGACAAGAGCCAGCGCCACCGCCTGCAAGTAACACCTGTGGCGCTGGGTTCAACCGGAAGAGCATGCTGATGATTCAGCAAGATCCGGGGGACGAGGTTGTCGCCCCAGATTGAAATTGGTGGGAGCGGGAGGAGTTTAACCCCCTGCGGAACTGTCCGGCAGCTGCACTACTCTCCTCACCCTTCGCAATTTGGATATCGATCGCTCCCAGCGCCGCCCCGCCCCACCCAAATCCTGCTGTCATAACCATCAACGCCGCTCCTAGGTCAATATGGTTGATAAGGGGTTCACCACCAAGTAATGGAGTTCCCACCAATGTCACTAGGCCCGATGCGACAGACAAACCGCTGAAGAGCTTGTGTTTCATGCGAGCTGTTAGTCCGTGCTCTTTGAGCATCACTGCAAAGCGATGTCGTAATTAGCGGCGATATTACGCGGCCACCATTTCTTATTCAACTCGCACCGCATCCGGCCACGGAGGGCGGCGCATGCATGGAGAAAGCCATGAACGACGAACAACGCCACCAAGAATGGATCGCCCAGCGTAAAGCCGAAGAGGCCAAGCGCCGCGAGCGTGCCGCCGAGTGCTTGAAGGACCACGAATACACCGTCCTGGCTGACACCGATCAGCTGAAGGCATGGCGCTGCAAAGCCCCGCGCACCACCTGCTACGCCTTCGACATCCTGATCACCCGCTTCGGCATCGCCACTGTCGGCGACATCGACGGCCTGACCTTCAACGTAGGTCTCTCATACGGAATCGAGTTCCTGGCCGGGGACGACATCGGCTACTACATCCATTCGAAGCTCGAAGAGCATTGCCGTGAGCGCGAGTTCGATGAGGAAGCTTTCCGCGCAGCACTGGTAACCGGCGTCTGCAGCCAGATCTGTGAAAACACCCATGACGACGAGCTGTACGCCGCCCTGCCCGAGTGGATGCGCAACGACGGCGGATGCCACGAGGCTGGTCGCTGGGACGAGCTCCGGAAGTTGGTTAAAGAGCATCTCGCAGCCATTGAATATGGCGGGGATGGCCGCGACTTCTGGGACTCGCTGAATGACCGCCTGAGCGAGGCCGACGATATCAGCTACGTCGAGCAAGCCAGCATGTTCATGAGCGAGCACCACGAGGAGCTGGGCCTGGGCTGTGACTACTGGGAGATCACCATCGATAAGCCTCGTGACAGCCTGATCAATCGGCTGTACCTGATCAACCACGCCGCGAAGGCGATCATCGCTCAGCAGGCCGAAGCGAAAGCTGCCTGACCCTCCGGCGCTACCCGCGAGGCTCAGTCGACTGAGCGAGCGTCAACACAAGATGCCACGCATTCGACGATCGCCGTGAAGCTACCAGTGAAGCTGTGCCGCAGCTCTCGCGGCATGTCGTATGAGAAGTGGATCAGCCAGGAACCGTCGCCCAATAGCACAGCCTCCCGACGGTACTTATCAACCTGATCCTCATCAATTCCGAGAACTGCTGCGACTTCCTGGTTTGTTGGCTCGCGGTCCATCGGGGATTCAACTCGCTGGTCTGGAATCACACTAATAGACCAAACGACATCAAATTGCCACTAATAAACGCCTCCCCGGCGAGGGCGGCGCCTGCACGCAAGGACCACAACATGACCTGTATGACCTCCCTCGCCCTGCCCTTCGAAAAGGAGCTGGTTGTCGATCTCTTCGCCGGCGGCGGCGGCGCCAGCAGCGGCATTGCCGAGGCGTACCGCGAACCGGATGTGGCGGTGAACCACAACCCAATCGCCCTGGCTGTGCACCGCGCCAACCACCAGCAGACCGAGCACTACGTTGCAGACGTTTTCGAAGTCGACCCGGTCCTAGCTACCAAAGGTCAGCCGGTCGGCATCTTGTGGGCATCGCCGGACTGCCGGCACCACAGCAAGGCCAAAGGCGGGAAGCCACGCGACCGTAAAATTCGCGGCCTGGCATGGGTAATCATCCGTTGGGCATACCAGACGCGCCCGCGACTGATCTTCCTCGAAAACGTGGAGGAGTTTGCCGACTGGGGGCCGCTCGACGATGAGGGTAAGCCGGTCAAAGCCGAAAAGGGCCGGACATTCCAAGCGTTCGTGAACGTCCTGGGCAAGGGGATTCCAGAGGATCACCCAGACCTGCCTGAGATCTTGGCCGAGATCGGCGACCACGTACCCAAGGAAGCACTGGTGCGAGGCCTTCGCTACAACTTCGAGCACCAGGTGCGCGTCGCAGCCGACCAAGGCGCGCCTACGATTCGCAAGCGCTTGTACGGCATCGCCCGGCGCGACGGCAAGCCAATCGTCTGGCCCGCGCCGACGCATCACAGGACCCCCGGCAAGGGTCAGCAGGCCTGGCGATCCGCCGCCGAGTGCATTGACTGGGAGCTGCAGGGCCGCACGATCTTCCGCGACGATGCTCTGGTGGAGAACACCATGAACCGGATCGCCAAAGGCCTGTGGCGCCACACCCTGGCCTGCAACGATCCGTTCATAGTCCCGCTACGCGGAACCTCGAAGTCGCACACCAGCACCCACAGCGTCGCTGAGCCGGCCTCGACCATCAGCGGTGGCGGTACCCATCACGCCCTAGTACAGCCGACGATGGCGATGGCTGGATGCCTTACTGAGCATGCGAATGGGTCGAACCAGCGCACCTTTGACACTCTTGAGCCACTACGAACCCAAGTCGCTCAAGTCAAGGGAGGGCACTTTGCGCTGGTCGGCGCACATCTGACGCACCTGACGCACCATGGAAATCGATCAGGCTACCCTGCCACGGACCCGGCCATGACGGTGACAGGCGCGAATCGCGGCGAGCAGGCGCTGGTTTCTGCCTCCCTAGTGACGTTACGCAAGGGCTGCGTGGGTAGTGCCGCAAGCGGCCCTCTCAGTTGCATAACGCAGAACAGCGGTCACCACGCTATTGCGTCCGCCCACCTGGAGCAGGCCAATGGTGGCTTCTATAAGGGCGACGGCCGCGCAGCTGACGATCCGTTTTCGACCGTCCTGGGCAAAGGCTCAAACCAGCGCCTGGTCACTGCCTACATGGTGAAGTACTACGGCGCCGAGAAGGACGGGATCTCACTTCGTGAGCCGGTCCACACGATCCCGTCGAAGGATCGCATGGCTGTGGTCGAAGTCGTCCAGTTGCACAGCCACACGCTGACAGATGAGCAACTGGCCGGTGCCCGCAAGTGTGCGGAGTTCCTCCGCAAATACCTGCCGCAGCACTTCACCGAGCACGCCGATATCGTCATGGTCGGCGACTACGTGCTGATCGACATTACCCTGCGCATGCTGCAGCCGCACGAGTTGAAACGCGCCCAAGGCTTCCGACCCGACTACATCATCGACCGAGGCCTGTTCCTCGATGAAGTGACCGGCCAGCTGTACTGGAAAGCCATCAGCAAGACTGACCAGGTGAAGCTGCTGGGCAACAGCGTCTGCAAGGACGAAGCTCGGGCCCTTGTCGCGGCCAACGCAGCCGACCTCATCGAACTCTACCAGCGCCTGGCGGCCTGACGCCGCCAGCAGGAGACACCCATGCCCACAGAAAACCGATCCAGCAACATTGAGCAGCATGACCATATCGAGGGGATCATCGATATGGTCAGCGTGCCCGAAGGCTACATGCTGGTAGAGCGCAGCATCTGGACTGAAAAGCAGGTCGACGCTGCTACAGCGTGCATCACTCGCCTGAAGGGCGTTCCTGCCATGACTGACCGCGCCCTAGCCATGGCAGCGATTGATGCTGCCCAGTGCACTGCGCCGGATATCGCTCTCACCGACCTACTGCCAATCCCGCAGCCCCACGCCGAGCCCATAGCGTGGATGGTTGGTACTGCCTTCTGGTGGACCAAAGAAGAGGCGGAGCGGGATGCTGCGGCGACTGGAAAGCGAGTGGTTCCGTTCGGACCGATGACAGTCACCTGCAGTCCAGACGAGCAGCACCAGGTCGAGCCGGTGGCGCTCCCCGAAAATCTGCCTGGATGCAAAGTAATTGCTGCTGGTTGGAACCAGTGCCTGGACGTAATCGCCAAACTTGGCCCGCTCTACCCCCGCCCAGCGCAAACAGAGGCCGGGAGAGATAATTCCCCTGCTGACATCGACTGGAATCATGTCACCGAGCTGGAAGCCGAGAACTACGCCATGGGCGCCCAGCTGGCCGAGCGGGATGCGCTGCTGCGCGAACTGCTGGCCGATGATGTTCCGCTGCGGTTGGCTTCCAAGATCGAGACAGCCCTATCCGCCAGCGCAGAGCCGAGGGCGCCGATAGCCTGGCACGTCGGCGGGAACGGCTACGACCGGATCTGCTTCGAGGAGCCCACCGACCTACCGGGCCATCCATGCATCCAGCCCCTCCACGACCAGCGCCAACTGATCGAACTCCTCAAGCGCTACGACCTGCGCGACGAAGACGTGCCGCCAGATGAGCGAGCCCACGGCATACCGGGCACTTCCTTCCAGCGCCTGAATGCACTCGCCAACCAGGGCGAATGACTACAGGAGCACATTTGTACTCCACCCAGCTGTAACCCCTCGCCCCTCTATTTCGAGCAGGCCGAAAGCTTATTCGTTGCAGCCAGGCCCTCGGTGGCGATTCGACGAGCACGCCCCACGCCCCACGCTAATGCCCTGGTCATCGACTCGCCTGGACGAGAGTCGAACGCCTCTTCGTGGAGGGGAGCTCCACCCGCCGCATAAACGCCGAGGAACATCTGCGTGTTGCCCGTGCGCGACAGTCGCACTTGGACATCTATGAACGTTCCATCGTCGAGTGTTTCGTCATGAGTCCTATGGTGAAGCGTCGGGTCAGCCCAAGACCAAAAAACATCACCGCGAATTCTCATGCCGTCCTCCTCCGACGTTAGTTGTATGCATCAATCCACCATAGCCAAACCAAAGCGGTTCGCAACCGCATCTGCCTGATTCGTGATCTGAATCAGACTATTGGCCATCACCATTCTTGCTAACCCCTCTCCCCTCTATTCACTGCCGCGATATGGCGGCCAAGGCGAAGCTATGTCTCAAGCAAAGGAACGACCGATCCTGTTCAGCGGCTCGATGGTCAGCGCCATCTTGGACGGCCGGAAGACGGTCACCCGCCGGCCAATCAAACCAAGCATGCGAGGCTTCGACGTCTCGTTCGAGCTTCACCAGCAGGAGGACGGTTCTTGGCGACCCATGCACACGTTCGACGAGAGCTGCATGGATGATCAGGGTACGGAGCATCCGGTGATCTGCCCCTACGGCAAGCCTGGCGACCGCCTGTGGGTGCGCGAGACCTGGTACTGCGATCATTTCGAAGTGATGCGCGGCCCCTATCTCAAGCCGGCTGATCTGGACGTTACCGAGGCTCGCAGCGACGGGACGCTGGTCTACGCCGCTGATGGGCTAACACCGTTCGAAGCCGATCAGCCCGCTTGGAAACCCAGCATCCATATGCCCCGCTGGGCCAGCCGCATCTTGCTGGAAGTCACCGACGTGGGCGTCGAGCAGCTGCAGGCCATTTCCATCGGCCAGATCTGCAAGGAAGGCCTGGCGCGCTCGATTTACGAGTTCATCCCTGTGACGACGGCCTTTGACGCTTTCGCCGAGGTGTGGGACTCGATCAACGGGCCTGGAGCATGGGAGGCAAATCCATGGGTCTGGGCTGTCGAGTTTAAGCAGGTGCAGTCATGACCCGCCTCGCACTCTGCCTCCTCCTGCTGGCCGCCGGCGCCAGCGCTGACCCATTGCCGCATGGGGTTCGCGTGTTCCATGACGACGAGCGCGGAGCGACCTGTTGGCTCTATGGTTTCAGCTCGCCAGGCGGCATCAGCTGCATCCCCGACAGCCAGCTGCAGGCCGGCAACGAGCGCCAGCTCTCCCCGCACGAAACACAACCCGAACCTACACCCGCACTGGCGCCTGGGCGCTGGATTGATGAGAGGTATCAGCTGTGAGCGAAAAGATGCGTGAGCAGTTCGAGGCGTGGCACCTTGACCGCTACTGCGGCGGTGTCAAGCGCCTGAGGAAGTGCGTGAATGCCGAAGACGTTTACTACTACAGCGAAACCCAAACCCGATGGGTGTCATGGCAAGCCTCCCGCGAAGCCGTGGTCATCAAAATGCCAGACATGAAGAGCGAGCAGTACTGGGAGCAATTCGAGGATGTGGAGGGTGAGTCGTTCATCTTCCCGAAATACCTCGGGCACCTCACTGCTGCGATCAACGCCCTAGGCCTGAAGGTGGCGCCATGACCGACCTGATCGAAGTGAAGACGGCAGACCTAGCCGGCGAGGCGCTGGGCTGGGCCGTTGGCAAGGCCGAAGGGCTGAACCTTGAACTGGTCCCGCCGCAGTACGGCAACCCCTGGCGGGTGTTTGCACGGTATCAGGGCCAGGCCCTCGAGCACACCAAACGCTACAACCCGTGGGAAGACTGGGCGCCGGGCGGGCTGCTGATCCAGAAGTATCGCGTCGGCTTCGGCCTCTATTCGGATTCGTTCTTTGCCGTCACTGGGCTGGATGAGATGCCGGGGGATGCTGACGGATCGACTCACCTTATCGCCGCATGCCGCGCCGTCGTGACCGCCAAGCTCGGCGATACCGTCCAGGTGCCGAAGGAGCTGATGCCGTGATCCCGCGCAAAGGCTTGCTCCGGCGCAAGATCGAGGCAGGCCTGATTCGACTGGCCGCTGCCATCCTGATGGGCCGCAACGTGCCCCGCTCGGCAGTCGTGTCACGTCGCGACAACAACGATATGTGGTACATGGCCGAAAAGCTTGAGTCCATCGCCGATCGCATAGCCAGCGGTTATCCAAACGCCTAACCCCCTCCCATACAACTCAAACCCGTCCACGGGTCGTCCAGAAGTGCGTCGCGGCTAGCAACACCCCAGGTATAGCCATGCCCAGGCCGCTGTAGATGAATGCAGGCTGGTCTGACAGCAGCCCGCCCATAACGAACCCGATGCCCGTGGGTATGAGCGTGACCGCTACGTAGCCAAACGGCTTCCTGGCTTCCTTTGCCATTTCAATGCTCCTTGTTTTGGGGGCACTATTTAAACATGCGTGCCCGCCGCTGTGCGCGGGCGAGGAACCTCTATGTCTGAACGCAAAACGATGTGCATCTACCATGGCAACTGCGCTGACGGCTTCGGCGGCGCCTGGGTCGTCCGCAAGGCCTTAGGCGAGCAGGTTGAGTTCGTTGCCGGCGTGCACGGTCAGGAGCCACCTGATGTCACCGACAAAGACGTGATCATCGTCGACTTCAGTTACAAGTACGAAGTCATGGCCAGGCTGAGTTGGAAGGCTCACAGCATCATAATCCTCGATCATCACAAGTCGGCGGCCGAGGACCTTGGCAAGTTCCCGCCCTTCCATGCCGGCGTTCGGCTCGATGGCCGGCACGCCGACGGCACGGTCGCGCTGGGCTGGGAAAGCGCGCACATCTTCATGAGTTCGCAGAATTCCCCGGCTATCGCCTGCTGCTTCGACATGAACCGCAGCGGCGCCATGCTTGCCTGGGACCACTTCTTCCCCGGGCAAGAACCTCCCATGCTGCTGCGCCACATCGAGGACCGAGACCTGTGGCTGTTCCAGCTGGACGGCACCCGCGAGATTCAGGACAATCTCTTCAGCTACCCCTATGACTTCGAAGTCTGGGACACGCTCATGGCGACTGATGTGCAGACCCTCCGCTCGGACGGCGCCGCGATTGAGCGAAAGCACCAGAAGGACGTTGCCGAACTGGTGGCCGTGACCAAGCGCCGCCTGGTCATCGGAGGTCACGATGTGCCGGTGGCCAGCCTGCCGTACACGCTCACCAGCGATGCGGGTCACCTCATGGCCCAGGGCGAACCTTTCGCCGCCTGCTACTGGGACACCCCTGATGGCCGCGTATTCAGCCTGCGCACCACCGACGAGGGCATGGATGCGTCGGAGATCGCCAAGCAGTACGGCGGCGGTGGCCACCGCAACGCTTCCGGCTTCCGCGTGCCGTTCGGCCACGAACTGACCAAATAATTCTCTTCTTCCACTCAAGGCCGGCGGCAATGGCTGCCGGTCGAGGATCACCTATGTCCGCAATAAACCGTTTCCACGAAGTAGCCAACGATGCCCTGGTTCAGATCAGCGACCATCTGGTGCCAGGAGCCAAGCTCACCTTGGCGATCTACGTACCAGGCGAACCTGAGCAAGACATCGTCCTGATGGGCCCTGGTGTTGCTGCTGATGAGGTCGTGAACACCCTGCGCCGGCGTGCCGCCCTGAGCCTTGATGGCGACAACGCCTATAAGCGCGGGGTATGCGATGTAGCCGTAGGGGCAATGGCGGCCGGGAAACAGAACAATAACCAGCCGCCCGGAGGGCACTGGGGCCAGCGGTTCTGGGATATCGGCCGGGCCGAGGGCGCACTGCAGGAAGAACTGATTCAGGCACTCCGCCTCGCCTGCAAAGAGCTGGACGCCTGCCAGCGGGTGATCCACTACGCCGGCGGATTCGACCCGGCCTACGTCAACAATGCCCAGGCGGCGCTCACGGTAGCCGACGCGGTCCTCGACAAGATTCCCGCCTGACACCAACCTGCCGCCACCGGCGGCGTGGAGACCATCCCATGGAAACCGAGATTCTTTCGGACGAAGAGCTGGCCGACTTGACCGGCTACAAAGCCAGGGGCTGGCAGCGCCGCTGGCTCAACGAACGCGGCTGGCACTTTGTCGAGAGCCGCGGCGGCCGCCCCCTGGTAGGCCGCCAATACGCCCGCATGAAGCTAGGCGTAACCCTTGAGGTGGTGCCACTGGCACCACCACCCCCGCCTCCCGTACCAGCGTGGACGCCAGATTTTTCGAAGGTGAGGTGATATGCGCCCCCGGAGCACAGAGAACAGGGATTTGCCGCCGGGCGTGTACCGGCGCAAGCGCACCAGTAAAAGCAAGAAGAACCCCGACAAGGCGTGGATCAGCTACTACTACCGCGACAAGGACGGAAAGGAAATCCCCCTGGGCACAGACCTGAGCCTGGCCAGAATGAAATGGGCAGAGCTGGAAGCCCGTGAAAAACCGCGTGACTTGCTTCTGATGGGGGCGATCTTTGATCGCTATGAGCGAGACATTATCCCCAAGAAGGGCGAGCGCACGCAGAAAGACAACCTGGCGGAGCTCCGCCAGTTGCGGCCGTTCTTTGAGAAGGCCCCGATTGAAGCAATTTCGCCAGCGCTTGTAGCTCAGT
This sequence comes from Pseudomonas sp. PvP089, assembly GCF_017875165.1. Lineage (NCBI taxonomy): Bacteria > Pseudomonadati > Pseudomonadota > Gammaproteobacteria > Pseudomonadales > Pseudomonadaceae > Pseudomonas > Pseudomonas sp. PvP089. Next base: position 2,439,096 of record NZ_JAGGME010000001.1, on the reverse strand, counting down.
ATCGAGACGCCCGGTCGGCGCCGGTACGCGCAAACAGGGAAATCGCCCTGCTCTCCCACTTTTACAACATGGCGCGGGAATGGGGCCTGACGATGAAAGAGAACCCCTGTCAGGGTGTTCGCAAGAACAAGGAGGCTCCACGGGACTTCTATGCGAACGATGCGATCTGGAGCGCGGTTTACGCGAAAGCAGTGGGTGAGCTAAAGGATGCCATGGACCTGGCGTATTTGACCGGCCAGCGTCCGGCGGACGTGCTGGTGATGAGGAGGGATGACATCGAGGATAAAGCCCTCGGCGTAAAACAGAAGAAGACCCACAAGAAGCTGAGGATCATGCTTGAGGTGGACGGGGTTGAAAACGGCTTGGGTGCGTTGATCAGGAAAATGTTGGCGCGGAACGCGCCGCATGGATCGCCATACCTGCTTCTGACCGAGTCAGGAAAACGCGTAACCGCCGCCATGCTCCGACATCGCTGGGACGATGCCCGGGAGGAAGCAGTGAAGGAAGCAGTAGCCGCTGGCGACCAGGTTCTGGCTGGCCGTATCAGCCAGTTCCAATTCCGAGACATCCGCCCCAAAGCAGCGTCCGAAATCGTCGATGTCGACCACGCCAGCCTGCTGCTGGGCCACACTAAGGGCGACATTACCGAGCGGGTTTATCGCCGAGTTGGAGCCTTGGCGAAACCCACCAAGTAGGAAAGTATCGGAAGCGCTTCCGATATAAACCATTCCCAAGGGTGTTCCCATGGGTAGTTTTTCTATGCCCCAGAAACGCAAAAAGCCCTGAATAATCAGGGCTTTAAATATGGCGGAAGCGTAGAGATTCGAACTCTAGGATAGTTGCCCATCGACGGTTTTCAAGACCGTTGCCTTAAACCACTCGGCCACGCTTCCAGCTCGTTTTGCGGCCGCCATAATACCGTAATGAAACACGCTGTCAAACTCTCTGTGTCGCGGGTTGCAGGAGCTCTGTTAGACTCCTAGCATCTGAACGTCTGAAACCACAGGTTTTACCAAGGAGTGTCGCCATGCGCGAACAGGATTACGCCGTCCACCACGGCCAGCAGGTCGAGCAGCAGGAGATCAGCAAGGTCCTGCGCAACACGTACAGCCTGCTGGCGCTTACCCTCGCCTTCAGCGGTGTCATGGCATTCGTTGCCCAGCAGATGCGCGTCGGCTACCCGAACGTGTTCGTGGTGCTGATCGGCTTCTACGGGCTGTTCTTCCTGACCAACAAGCTGCGTGATTCGGCCTGGGGCCTGGTGTCTACCTTCGCCCTCACCGGTTTCATGGGCTTCATCCTCGGCCCTATCCTGAACCGTTACCTGGGCATGGCCGGTGGCGCTGAAGTGGTGAGCTCTGCGTTTGCCATGACTGCGCTGGTGTTTGGTGGTCTGTCGGCCTATGTGCTGATCACCCGCAAAGACATGAGCTTCCTCAGCGGTTTCATCACCGCAGGCTTCTTCGTGTTGCTGGGTGCTGTCGTTGCCAGCTTCTTCTTCCAGATCAGCGGCCTGCAACTGGCGATCAGCGCTGGCTTCGTGCTGTTCTCGTCGGTCTGCATCCTGTTCCAGACCAGCGCGATCATTCATGGCGGCGAGCGTAACTACATCATGGCGACCATCAGCCTGTATGTGTCGATCTACAACCTGTTTGTCAGCCTGCTGCAGCTGTTTGGCATCATGGGTCGTGATGACTGATTGATTGCTGTGTGAGAAAGCCTGCTTCGGCGGGCTTTTTTGTGGGTTTTCGAAAGGGGACTGGGGGCCGGGGTGTACGTCGATAGAGGTTCAGCGCCTGATAAATCGAGCGCCGCGCGGGCGGCGCTCGATTTCTGCCCCTCCCTATAACTCAGGGAGGACACCTGCCCCTCAAAACCCTGCCAACCGCAATTGCTGACTAAAAAGTCAGATAATCAGGCAGATGCTCGCCGATCATGCAGACATCGTGCTTTTCTCTACCGCAATCGCTCATCACCCCGTAGAATGCGCTCCTTTTTTCTTCCGGGGCGGCTTTCAGCAATGAGCTCACACGAACACAGCCCAGGCGCAGCGGCGCCTGCCAATGAACTGGTGCTTGGCCTGGAGGACAAGCCACGGCTGCTGATCGGCCTGCTGGCTGCCCTGCAGCACCTGCTGGCGATCATCGTGCCGATCGTCACCCCTGGCCTGCTGATCTGCCAGGCGCTGGGCGTTTCTGCGCGTGATACCAACCTGATCGTTTCCATGTCGCTGGTTATCTCGGGTATCGCCACCTTCGTCCAGTGCAAGCGCTTTGGCCCGTTCGGCGCCGGGCTGCTGATCGTGCAGGGCACCAGCTTCAACTTCGTTGGCCCACTGATTGCGGGCGGCGCGCTGATGGTCAAGCAAGGCACGCCGGTAGAAGGTGTGATGGCAGCCATCTTCGGCGTGGTGATTGCGGGCTCGTTCGTGGAAATGGGCGTGTCGCGCATCCTGCCGTTCGTCAAACGCCTGATCACCCCGCTGGTGACCGGTATCGTGGTGCTGATGATCGGCCTGACCTTGATCAAGGTCGGCCTGATCAGCATGGGCGGTGGCTTTGGCGCCATGGCCAACGGCACCTTTGCCAATGGCGATAACCTGCTGCTGTCGGGCGTGGTGCTGGCGATCATCGTGATCCTCAACCGCGTACCCGTAGTGTGGATGCGCAGTTGCGCCATCGTCATCGCCCTGGCGGTCGGTTACGCGCTGGCCGGCTACATGGGCCGCCTGGACTTCACCGGCATGCATGAAGCCGCGCTGTTCCAGGTGCCGACCCCGCTGCACTTTGGCCTGGGCTTCTCGTGGGCGCTGTTCATTCCGATGCTGGTGATTTACCTGGTGACTTCGCTGGAAGCCATCGGTGACGTTACCGCCACCAGCAAGGTGTCGCGCCAGCCGGTCGAAGGGCCGGTGTGGATGCAGCGGATCAAAGGTGGCGTGCTGGTCAACGGTGCCAACTCGCTGCTGGCCGGTGTGTTCAACACCTTCCCCAGCTCGATCTTTGCCCAGAACAACGGGGTGATTCAGCTGACCGGTATTGCCAGCCGCCACATCGGCATGTGGATTGCCGTGATGCTGGTGCTGCTGGGGCTGTTCCCAAGCGTTGCCGGGGTGATCCAGGCGGTGCCGGAGCCGGTGCTGGGTGGTGCGGCCATGGTGATGTTCGGGGCGGTTGCGGCTTCGGGTATCAACATTCTGGCCAGCACCCGGCTGGACCGTCGTGCACTGCTGATCATTGCCGTGTCGTTGGCGCTGGGCCTGGGCGTGGCGCAGGTGCCGGAGTTCCTGGCGCATATGCCGGCGGCGATTCGCAATGTGCTGGAGTCGGGTGTGGCTACCGGGGGGATCTGTGCGCTGGTGCTGAACTGGTTCTTGCCGGAGAGCAAGGAGCAGGGTTGAGTCTTGTGTCCTTCTGACAGGGCCATGGGGCTGCTTTGCAGCCCATCGCGACACAAGGCCGCTCCTACAGGGGTCGCGTAGGGCACACGGATACATAGAAAGCCCGCGCCGCTTGCACAAGCGGGCGCGGGCTTTTTTGCTTTATCATGGCAGCATTCCTTTGCATGAGTTATCCATGAAATTCGCTATCGCGGTGTTCTCCCCGGCCCATGCGCCCTCCTCGCGGCGTGCCTTGCGCTACGCCGAGGCGGTACTGGCCGGCGGGCATGAGATTGCCCGGCTGTTCTTTTATCAGGACGGGGTGCACAGTGCCTCGGCCAACGTGGTCGCGCCCCAGGACGAACTGGACGTGGCAGGCCAATGGCGTACCTTTATCCAGACCCACCAGCTGGACGCGGTGGTGTGTATCGCCGCGGCCCTGCGCCGTGGCGTGCTCGACGAGGCTGAAGCCAACCGTTACCAGCGCCCGGCCGTGAACCTGCCCAAACCGTGGGAACTGTCGGGGCTTGGCCAGCTGCATGAAGCGGCGCAGGTTGCCGACCGCCTTGTCTGCTTCGGAGGCGACTGAAATGGCCAAATCCTTGTTGATCATCAGCCGTCAGGCCCCGTGGAACGGCCCATCAGCCCGCGAAGCACTGGACATTGCCCTGGCCGGCGGCGCGTTCGACCTGCCGCTGGGCATGCTGTTCCTGGACGACGGCGTGTTCCAGCTCGCCCCGGCGCAGCAACCTACCGCTGTGCAACAGAAGAACCTGGCCGCCAACCTGCAGGCACTGCCAATGTTCGGTGTCGAAGAACTGTTTGCCTGCAGCCACAGCCTCAACCGCCGCGGCCTGACAGCCGATGCCCTGGCACTGCCGGTGCAAGTGCTCGACGACGCGGCACTGGCCGCGCTGATCGCCCGTTTCGACCAGGTGGTAACGCTCTGATGACAACCCTGCATGTAATTGCCCACTCCCCGTTTGGCGACGAGCGCCTGGCCAGCTGCCTGCGCCTGCTCGGCACCGACGACGCGTTGCTGCTGTGCGGCGATGCGGTGTATGCCCTGCGCAGCGGCAGCGAGCCGCATCGCCAACTGCAAGCTGCCGGCCTGGCCCGGCGCCTGTTCGCCCTGGATGAGGATGTGCAAGCTCGCGCGGTCGGCAACGACTTGGCCAAAGCCGTGGACTACGCCGGGTTCGTCGAACTGTCGCTGCTTTACGACAAGGTCAACAGCTGGCTATGAGTACGCTCAACGTTGGCGATCAGGCGATCGCCCTGGACAAGGACGGCTTTCTGGTCGACCTGCAAGACTGGTCCCGCGCCGCCGCCGAGGCTTTAGCCGAGCGCGAGGGTATCCCGTTGACGGCGGACCATTGGGAAATCCTCGAACTGCTGCGCCAGTTCTACCAGGAATACCAGCTGTCCCCGGCCACGCGCCCACTGATCAAGTACACGGCCCTGAAGCTGGGCCCGGAAAAGGGCAACAGCCCGCACCTGAACCGCCTGTTCAATGGCACCCCCGCCAAACTTGCCGCCAAGCTGGCGGGCCTGCCCAAGCCGACCAACTGCATATGACCCAGCCCCTCTTGAAAGAAGTTCGCCCGCTCACGCTTGAAACCCCTGCCGAGCACCCGTTCGCCGAATTCGTGCGCATTCTCGGCAAAGGCAAGCGCGGCGCGCGCGGCCTGACCCGTGAAGAGGCCCGCGCGGCCATGACCCTGCTGCTGGAAGGCAAGGTCGAGGACACCCAGCTGGGCGCCTTCCTCATGCTGCTGCGCCACAAGGAAGAAAGCGCCGAAGAGCTGGCCGGCTTCACCGAGGCCCTGCGCGCCCACCTGCAGGCGCCGAGCATTGCGGTGGACCTGGACTGGCCCACTTACGCCGGCAAGAAGCGCCACCTGCCCTGGTACCTGCTGGCGGCCAAGTGCCTGGCCGGCAATGGCGTGCGCATCCTGATGCACGGCGGTGGCGCGCATACCGCCGGGCGGATGTATACAGAGCAACTGCTCGACCTGTTGCAGATCCCGCTGTGCCGCGACTGGGCTGCTGTGGGCAATACACTGGACCAGCATCACCTGGCGTTTTTCCCGCTGCACGACTGGGCGCCGCAGTTGCAGCGCATGATCGACCTGCGCAACACCTTGGGCCTGCGCTCGCCCATCCACTCACTGGCCCGGGTGCTCAACCCGCTGGGCGCACGCTGTGGCCTGCAAAGCATCTTCCACCCGGGTTACCAGGCCGTGCACCGTGAGGCCAGCCGCCTGCTGGGCGACCATGCCGTGGTGATCAAGGGCGATGGCGGTGAGATCGAAGTCAACCCCGATGTCATCAGCCACCTCTACGGGACGACGGCGGGCGAAGCATGGGACGAAGAATGGCCAGCGCTGAGCGAGCGCCGCCATGTCAAACCGGCCAGCCTGCAGGCCGAGCACTTGCGGGCGTTCTGGCGCGGTGAAGTGGAAGACAGTTATGGCGAAAAAGCCCTGATCGCAACCATGGCCCTGGCCCTGCGTGGCCTGGGACAGAACCGCGAGCAGGCATTTGCGACAGCCCAAGGCTATTGGAATACGCGAGATAGATCGATTTAACCGATAATAGCACCCGGATCTTTGCGCTATTTGTTCGAACGATTTGGCCTAGACTGGGCTCCAACGACAAATCACTTTGTTTCAGGAGCTCATCATGGGCCTTTTGATCGACGGCCGCTGGCACGACCAGTGGTATGAAAACGGCAAGGACGGCACGTTCAAACGCGAAAATGCCCAACGCCGCAATCAACTGCCGGCTCCCGAAGCCGGCCGGTACCACCTGTACGTCTCGCTGGCCTGCCCATGGGCCCACCGCACCCTGATCTTGCGCGCCCTCAAAGGCCTTGAGCCATTGATCGATGTGTCGGTGGTCAGCTGGCTGATGCAAGACCATGGCTGGACCTTTGACCAGCAGCAAGGCTCCAGCGGTGACCACCTCGATGGCCTGCAGTACCTGCACCAGCGCTATACCCAGGATGACCCACACTACACCGGCCGCGTGACTGTGCCGGTACTGTGGGACAAGAAAGAGAAACGCATCGTCAACAATGAATCGTCGGAGATCATCCGCATCTTCAACAGCGCGTTCAACGAATTGACCGGCAATACCCTGGACCTCTACCCCGAGGCACTGCGCCCGACCATCGAAGCACTGAACGAGCGCATCTACCCAGCGGTGAACAACGGCGTATACCGCGCAGGCTTTGCCACCACGCAGGACGCCTACGAGGCTGCGTTCGACGACGTGTTCAACGAGCTGGATTCTCTGGAGGACGTGCTGAGCCGCAACCGTTACCTGGCCGGTGAGTACCTGACCGAGGCCGATGTACGCCTGTTTACCACGCTGGTGCGCTTCGACGCGGTGTACCACGGGCACTTCAAGTGCAACCTGCGCCGCCTCAGCGACTACCACAACCTGTCAAACTGGCTGCGTGAGCTGTACCAGTGGCCAGGGGTGGCGGGCACGGTGGATATGGAGCATATCCAGAAGCACTATTACATGAGCCACAAGACCATCAACCCGACCGGGATCGTGCCTAAAGGGCCTTTGCAGGGCTTTGGCTTGCCGCATGATCGGGAGAAGTTGGTAGGGAAAGGGATCTGGCAGGCTTGAGATAGCCGGGGCTGCTTTGCAGCCCATTCGCAGCACAAGGCTGCTCCTACAGGAATCACGTCGGCTTCACGCGATCCCTGTGGGAGCAGCCTTGTGCTGCGAATGGGCCGCAAAGCGGCCCCAACAATGTCAGCTGTTTTGCGAACCTTCGAACCAGGCCAGCTTGTCACGCAACTGCACCACTTCCCCCACAATCACCAGGGTCGGCGCATGCACTTCATGCCGGGCCACCAAGTCTGGCAAGTCCGCCAGGGTACCGGTAAACACTCGCTGGTTACGCGTAGTCCCCTGCTGCACCAACGCCGCCGGGGTACTTGCCGCCCGCCCATGGCGAATCAGCTCGGCGCAGATGGTCGGCAAACCAACCAATCCCATGTAGAACACCAGGGTCTGGGACGGCGCCACCAGGTCATTCCACGGCAGGTTGCTGGTGCCATCCTTCAGGTGCCCGGTGACGAAGCGCACCGACTGGGCGTAGTCGCGGTGAGTCAGCGGAATCCCGCCATACGCGGAGCAGCCACTGGCCGCGGTAATGCCCGGCACCACCTGGAACGGGATACCATGCTCGGCAAGCTCTTCGATCTCTTCGCCACCCCGGCCGAAGATGAACGGATCACCACCCTTCAAGCGCAACACGCGCTTGCCCTGCTGGGCCAGGTCGACCAGCAGGCGGTTGATCTGGTCCTGAGGCACGGAGTGGTCAGCACGGCGCTTGCCCACGTAGATCCGCTCGGCATCACGCCGGCACATCTCGATAATGGCAGGCGCCACCAGGCGGTCGTACAGCACCACGTCGGCCTGCTGCATCAGGCGCAAAGCGCGGAAGGTGAGCAAGTCCGGATCACCCGGGCCCGCCCCTACCAGGTACACCTCACCGCCCTGCTGCAGTGGCGCGCCTTCTACCATCGCCTGCAACAGGCGCTCGGCTTCAGCGCCCTGCCCGGCCAGCTGGCGCTCGGCAATCGGCCCCTGGAACACCGTTTCCCAGAAGCCGCGACGCTGGTTGACGTCCGGGTACAAGGCTTTCACCTTGTGCCGGAAACGCGCAGCCAGCCCGGCCAGCTCACCATAGGCTGCGGGGATCCACGCCTCCAGCTTGGCGCGAATCAGACGCGCCAGAACCGGGGCGTCACCGCCACTGGATACCGCAATCACCAGCGGTGAGCGGTCGACGATCGCCGGGAAGATCACCGTGCACAGGGCCGGCGCATCCACCACGTTGACCGGCAGGCTGAGGGCCTGGGCATCGGCCGACACCTGGGCGTTCAGCCCAGGGTCGTCGGTAGCCGCGATCACCAGCCGGCAACCGACCAGGTCGGCTGCCTGATAGCCACGCACCAGCACCTCACCGCCACCTTCGCGGGCCAACGCGGCCAACTGGCCGTCGACGTCCGGCGCTACCACGCGCAGCACGCTACCGGCATCCGCCAGCAGGCGCGCCTTGCGCAAGGCGATCTCCCCACCGCCGACGACCAGCACGCGGCCGCCCTGCAGCTTGTGGAACAGTGGCAGGTAATCCATTTAGCGGATGACCTCGACGCCGCCCATGTACGGCTTGAGCACGTCCGGTACACGGATGGAACCGTCGGCCTGCTGGTAGTTTTCCAGCACGGCAACCAGGGTACGGCCTACGGCCAGGCCGGAGCCGTTGAGGGTGTGCACCAGCTCTGGCTTGCCGGTTTCCGGGTTGCGCCAGCGGGCCTGCATGCGGCGCGCCTGGAAGTCGCCACAGTTGGAGCACGAGCTGATTTCGCGGTACTTGTCCTGGCTCGGCACCCACACTTCCAGGTCGTAGGTTTTCACTGCACCAAAGCCCATGTCACCGGTGCACAAGGCCAGCACGCGGTACGGCAGCTCCAGCAGCTGCAGCACGCGCTCGGCGTTGGCGGTCAGGCCTTCCAGCGCTTCCATCGACTTGGCCGGCTCTACCACCTGCACCATCTCGACTTTGTCGAACTGGTGCTGACGGATCATGCCGCGGGTGTCACGGCCGGAAGCACCGGCTTCACTGCGGAAGCACGGGGTGTGGGCAACCAGTTTCAGCGGCAGCTGCTTGGCGTCGAGGATTTCACCGGCAACCAGGTTGGTCAACGACACTTCAGCAGTCGGGATCAGGTAGAAGTCAGCTTCACCTTCGCGGGTGATCTTGAACAGGTCTTCCTCGAACTTTGGCAGCTGGCCAGTGCCCTGCAAGGCAGGCGCCTGCACCAGATACGGGGTGTAGTGCTCCTCGTAGCCGTGCTCGCCGGTGTGCAGGTTGATCATGAACTGCGCCAGGGCGCGGTGCAGGCGGGCGATCGGGCCGCGCAGTACAGCAAAACGGGCACCAGACAGCTTGGCTGCGGCCTCGAAATCCAGGCCACCGCTGACTTCGCCGAGGGCGACGTGGTCCTTGATTTCGAAGTCAAAGGCGGTCGGCGTACCCCAACGGCGCACTTCGACGTTGTCGTCTTCGCTGGCACCGACCGGTACGCTGGCGTCCGGCAGGTTGGGGATGGTCAGCAGGATACCGTCCAGTTCGGCCTGAATGCCGTCCAGCTCGGTCTTGCCGGCAGCCAGTTCGTTGGCCATGCGCTCGACGTCGGCCATCAGTGGCGCGATGTCTTCGCCCTTGGCCTTGGCCTGGCCGATGGACTTGGAACGGGCGTTACGCTCGGCCTGCAATTGCTCGGTGCGGGTCTGCACCGCCTTGCGGCGCTCTTCCAGTGATTCGATGCGCGCGACATCCAGGCTGAAGCCACGGGAGGCCAGGCGTTGCGCCACTTCCTGAAGTTGGCCGCGTAACAGTTTGGAATCGAGCATATCGTTCTCTCGTTATAGGTAGGTGTTGGTTCAGAATCGGGTCAGGGACAGGCCGGCCCAGGTTGCGAGCAGCCCGCCCACCACGCTGATACTGGTATAGCCCAAGGCAAGGGGCACTTGCCCGCTTTCCATCAGGCGCACGGTATCGAGCGAGAAAGAGGAAAAGGTCGTCAGGCCACCGAGGAAGCCGACAATCAGGCCGGCGCGTAATTCGACCGGCGCCAGCGGCTTGTGCAAGAACAAGCCATAGAGCAAGCCGATCAGCAGGCAGCCAACCAGGTTGACCGCCAGCGTACCGGCATAAAAGTGCCGTGGCCAGTGGGCCGCTACCCAGTTGGCGGTAGCGAAGCGCAACAGGGTGCCGGCAACACCGCCCGCGCTGACCGCGGCAATGAGTGCAATCACGGTTTTCTCCGCTGGCGGGGGCTGTTACGGTCCAGGTCGGCCAGGTGGCGCAGCTTCTCGCCAATCTTCAGCTCCAGGCCACGGGGCACCGGCTGGTAGTACTGGCGCGGCTCCAGCGCATCGGGGAAGTAATCCTCACCGGCGGCGTAGGCATCAGGTTCATCGTGGGCATAGCGATACTCGTCGCCATAACCCAGTTGCTTCATCAGCTTGGTCGGGGCGTTGCGCAGGTGCAACGGCACCTCCAGCGAGCCATGCTCGGCCGCTTCACGCAGGGCAGTCTTGAAGCCCATGTACACCGCGTTGCTTTTCGGCGCACAGGCCAGGTACGTGATGGCCTGCGCCACCGCCAGTTCGCCCTCGGGGCTGCCCAGGCGCTCCTGCACGTCCCAGGCTGCCAGGCACAGGCTGAGCGCGCGCGGGTCGGCGTTGCCGATGTCCTCGCTGGCCATGCGCACCACACGGCGGGCGATGTACAGCGGGTCGCAGCCGCCGTCGAGCATGCGGGCAAACCAGTACAGGGCGCCATCGGGGTTGGAGCCGCGCACCGACTTGTGCAGCGCGGAAATCTGGTCGTAGAACGCCTCGCCGCCCTTGTCGAAGCGGCGGCGGCTGTCACCCAGCAGGCTCTGCAGCATCTCGACGTCGATCTCGCTGCCGTCTTCCGCCAGGTCCGAGGCGTTCTCGAGGAAGTTGAGCATGCGCCGGCCATCCCCGTCGGCAGCGGCCATGAGCATCTTGAAGGCCTCGTCGCCCACCTGCAGGTTGCGCTTGCCCAGGCCACGCTCTTCGGTCAGCGCACGGTTGACCAGCTTGCGCAGGGCCGCCTCGTCCAGGCTCTTGAGCACATACACCCGCGCCCGCGACAACAGCGCGTTGTTCAGCTCGAACGACGGGTTTTCGGTGGTAGCGCCGATGAACAGCAGGGTGCCGTCTTCGACGTAGGGCAAAAAGGCGTCCTGCTGCGACTTGTTGAAGCGGTGCACCTCGTCAACGAACAGGATGGTGCGCCGGCCATACTGCCCAGCCTGCTGCTTGGCCACCTCGACCGCCTGGCGAATCTCTTTCACCCCGGCCAGCACCGCCGACACGGTTTCGAAGTGCGCATCGCAAAACTGCGCCAGCAGCCGCGCCAGAGTGGTCTTGCCCACCCCAGGCGGCCCCCAGAAGATCATCGAGTGCAGCGCCCCCTGCTCCAGCGCCTCACGCAGCGGTTTGCCGCGCGCCAGCAGGTGCTCCTGGCCCACGTACTCGTCCAGGTTGGACGGGCGCAGGCGAGCAGCCAGGGGCTGGGCGACGGGTTCGCTTCGAAACAGGTCCATGACGAGCTCCGCTTACTCCTTGATCACGTCCGCACCTTTGGGGATGTCGAACTTGAACCTGCTGTCCGGCACCGCCTGGTTGGCCTTGACGCCATTGAACAGGATGTTGGTGCGTTGGCCGACGCTGTCGACCAACTGCATGTCATTGATCAGGCCTTTGCGGAACGACACGCGCAGCGAGTCGAACAGGGTGTCCTTGGTCTTCGGCTTGAGGGTGAAGTCCATGACTTCGCCCTGCTCCTTGGAGGTGATATCGAAGCTCTGGCTGATCTTCGACACGTCACCGGACAGCAGCAGTGCCGGGGTCTGGTTCAGGCGCACGTCGAGCTTCTTGATGGTGGCCTGTTCCAGGTCCGGGTCCCACAGGGTAACCATCTTGCCATCAGACACCACCACCTGCTCCTGCGGCGCATCGGTGTGCCAGTAGAACAGGCCCGGGCGCTTGACTGTCATCTGGCCAGCGGTTTCCTGCAGGCTGGCGCCGTCGGCACCCAAGGTCAATTGAGAGAAATTGGCCTCGATGGTCTGCGACTTTTCCAGCAGCTGGGTCAGGCGTTGTACATCTTGCTCACCGGCAAAAGCCGAAACGCTGCCCAGAGCAAGGGCAGAAACCAACAGCATGCGAATCGCGCGCATGGTAATCCTCATTGAGCATTGAAAAGACCGGGCGCCACCGTTGGCGCCCGGCAAGGTGTTCATCAGTCGCGCGGGCCGCCCGGGGCAATCACTTCCCGCGAGCCGTTGCTGTTCATCGGGGTGACCACGCCAGCCATTTCCATGGCTTCGATCATGCGGGCGGCGCGGTTGTAGCCGATCTTCAGCTTGCGCTGCACGGCCGAGATCGACGCACGGCGGCTTTCCAGCACGAACTGCACGGCCTCATCATACAGGGCGTCGCTTTCCGAATCTTCGCCATCCCCACCGCCACCGCCGCCTTCGAAGCCGCTGCCGGCCTCTTCCACGCCGTTGAGGATGTCGTCGTTGTAGTCCGGCGCGCCGCGCAGCTTCCACGCTTCCACCACGCGGTGCACTTCGTCGTCGGAGACGAACGCACCGTGCACCCGGATCGGCAGGCTGGTACCCGGCGGCATGTACAGCATGTCACCGTGGCCCAGCAGCTGCTCGGCACCACCTTGGTCGATGATGGTGCGCGAGTCGATCTTGCTCGATACCTGGAACGCCATGCGGGTCGGGATGTTGGCCTTGATCAGGCCGGTGATCACGTCCACCGACGGGCGCTGGGTGGCAAGAATCAGGTGGATACCGGCCGCCCGCGCCTTCTGGGCGATACGGGCGATCAGCTCTTCGACCTTCTTGCCGACGATCATCATCATGTCGGCGAATTCGTCGACCACCACCACGATGGTCGGCAGGGTTTTCAGCGCAGGCGGCTCGTCGTCCATGCTCTCGCGGCGGTACAGCGGGTCATGGATGATCTCGCCGGCCTCCTGGGCATCCTTGATCTTGCGGTTGAAGCCGCCAAGGTTACGCACGCCCATGGCCGCCATCAGCTTGTAGCGGCGCTCCATCTCGGCCACGCTCCAGCGCAGGGCGTTGGCAGCATCCTTCATGTCGGTGACCACTGGGCACAGCAAATGCGGGATGCCTTCGTAGATCGACAGTTCGAGCATTTTCGGGTCAATCATGATCAACCGCGCGTCTTCCGGGCCGGATTTGAACAGGATCGACAGGATCATCGCGTTCACACCCACCGACTTACCGGAGCCGGTGGTACCGGCCACCAGCAGGTGTGGCATCTTGGCCAGGTCGGTGATCACCGGCTTGCCGCCGATGTCGTGGCCCAGGGCCAGGGTGACCGGGGACTTCTGCTCCTCGAACTGCGGCGTGGCCAGCACTTCGGAAAACCGCACCATCTGCCGGTTTTCGTTGGGGATCTCGATACCCACGGTGGTCTTGCCAGGGATGACCTCGACCACCCGCACGCTGGTCACGGCCAGCGAGCGCGCCAGGTCCTTGGCCAGGTTGGCGATACGGCTGACCTTGACGCCAGCGGCCGGCTGGATTTCGTAACGGGTAATCACCGGGCCTGGGTGGATCGAGTCCACCGAGACTTCAACGCCGAATTCCTTGAGTTTGATTTCCAGCAACTGGCCGACACTGGCCAGGGACTCTGGCGAGTACTCGATCTTTTTCTGCTCGGCCGGGTCGAGGATGGAAATCGACGGCAGGGTGCCTTCAACGGCGCTGTCGACGAACAGCGGCGCCTGCTTCTCCTTCATCACCCGCTTGCTCGGCTCCGGCGCCCTGGCCGCTGCCGGAGGCACGATCGTCGGGGCTGCAGGCTGCTCGCGGGGCAGCACGGTTTCACGCGGCACAACCGGCTCGCGCGGCACAACGGGCTCACGCGCCAAGGTCGGTTCGCGTGGCGCGGCAGGTTGAGCAGGCGCTTCTTCGCGCTTGAAGAGACGCTCGCGCAACGCCGGCTTGGCAGGCTCGCGCTTGTCGGCGGCCATCGGCGGCGCCTTGAACACCGGCTCGTCCTCACGCAGCTGGGCCTCCAGGCGTTTACGCTCATTACGCGCTTCCCACCAGCGGTTGGCGGCACCCTGCACCAACTCGAACAGGTCAAGGGTGATCTTGCCGGTCAGGTCCATCACCTTGAACCACGACAAATCGGTGAACACGGTCAGGCCGAACAGGAACAGGGCTATGAACATCAGCGTGCTGCCCTGCACGTTCAGCAGGTTGCGCGCCAGCTCGCCCAGGCTTTCGCCCAGCGCGCCGCCCGCGGAAAACGGCATGCTCGCCGGCGGATGGAAGTGAATATGTGCCAGCGCTGCGCCGGATAGCACCAGGAACACCAGGCCGATCAGCCGCCAGGAGAACAGCCAGCCGCTCCAGTCCCAGGGCTGATGGCGCTCACGGAAGATCTGCCAGGTCTTGACCCCCAGCAACAGCGGGAAGATGTAGGCAAAGTAACCCAGCACCATGAACAGGATGTCGGCGAAGTAGGCGCCGGCGCGCCCGGCGGCGTTCTGCACCTGCTCGACGTTGCTGGTGTGGCTGAAGCCCGGGTCGGAAGTGTCGTAGGTCAGCAGCGCCATCCACAGGTACAGGCACAAGGCGCCGATCGCGATCAACGCACCTTCCTTGAGGCGATAATGCAGCTGCTGCCGCCACAGGGGCACAGGCAAAGGAGCTGGGGTTGCGGTGGATTTCTTCAAAACGCGTCTATTCCTGCGCGTGGTGCGCGTCCAATAGTGATCGGCCGGCTGTGCGGCCAATGAACCACTACTTTTAACATTACTGCCCGCCAGCCGCCATGGCGGCACGCCGCATGGGGGTTTGCCCGGGGGCGACTTTCACATGGCTGCAATTTGAGCATGCATTTTCTTTTGTGACAAAGGCTTATGCTGTGTTTTTGCACAGGTGTGACCGCAAATATAGCGGATGGTGCCTGCGGCTTGATAAATGTGCAGGAAATTGCCTGATTTCCTGGCCTGTGCCGGCCTCTTCGCGGGCTCGCCCGCTCCCACAGGCCTGCGCAAGCCTGAAGACCGTGGTGTTTCTGTGGGAGCGGGCGTGCCCGCGAAGCAGCCAAAGAGATTGACCCTGCTTTTCACCCGCGCCATGCTGCCCTCTCCCCTCCCCCACCGCACGATAGACCATGCTCACCTGGCTGACCCGCGACTCGCTGACCTTCCCACCCCTGGAAAAGGCCCTGCACGACCCCAACGGCCTGTTGGCCGCTGGCGGCGACCTGAGCCCCGAGCGCCTGGTGCAGGCCTACCGCCATGGCTGCTTCCCGTGGTACCAGGACGGCCAGCCGATCCTGTGGTGGTCACCCGATCCGCGCACGGTGCTGCTGCCCGACCAACTGCACGTTTCCCGCTCGCTGGCCAAGCTGATACGCCAAGGCCGCTACCAGGTCAGCTTCGACACCGACTTTGCCGCCGTCATCGCTGCCTGCGCCGCACCACGCGACTACGCCGACGGCACCTGGATCACCGACACCATGCGCAACGCCTACTGCGAACTGTACCGCCGTGGCATCGCGCATTCGGTGGAGGTACGCCAGGACGGCGAGCTGGTCGGCGGCCTGTACGGCCTGGCCATGGGCCAGCTGTTCTTCGGCGAATCGATGTTCAGCCGCGCCGACAACGCCTCCAAGGTTGGCTTCGTGACCCTGGTCAACCACCTGCGCGAAGCCGGCTTCGTGCTGATCGACTGCCAGATGCCCACCAACCACCTGCACAGCCTGGGCGCCCATGCCATCAGCCGCGCCGAGTTCGCCGGCTACCTGGCACGCCACCTCGACCAGCCCAACAGCGCAACGTGGGTTGCCTAGGCGAGTTGCCATAGCTGGCTTACACTTAAAACAAAGTCTCACCGAAGGGGTTGATCATGACAGAGTTGGCGCGGTTGAAGTTTTATGCCACTCAGCCCCACTCCTGCAGCTACCTGCCTGACGAGCAGGCGACCACACTGTTCCTCGACCCCAGCCAGCCGATGGACGTAAAGGTGTACGCCGACCTGTCGGAAATGGGCTTTCGGCGCAGTGGCGACCACCTGTACCGCCCCCACTGCCAGAACTGCAACGCCTGCGTGCCGGCGCGCATCCCGGCGGCGCGCTTTATTCCCAACCGCCAGCAACGGCGCATTCTCAAGCGCAATGCCGACCTGACCGTGAGCGCGGCGCGCCCCACGTTCAAGGAGGAGTACTTCGAGCTGTACCGGCGCTATATCGAAACGCGCCACGCCGACGGTGACATGTACCCGCCCAGCCGTGATCAGTTTTCCACCTTTCTGGTACGCGACCTGCCGTTCTGCTGGTTCTACGAGTTCCGCCTGGAAGGCCGGTTGATGGCGGTGGCCGTGTGCGACCTGCTGCCCAACGGCCTGTCGGCGGTGTACACCTTCTACGAGCCGGACGAGGAGCGACGCAGCCTTGGCCGCTTCGCCATCCTCTGGCAGATCACCGAAGCCGTGCGCCAGGACCTGGAGGCGGTTTACCTGGGCTACTGGATCAAGAACTGCAAGAAAATGAACTACAAGACGCAGTATCGGCCTATCGAGCTGCTGATAAACCAGCGCTGGGTCACCCTTAACTGAAAGCATTGGCTTGACACGCAGATTTCCGGCATAATCGGCGCCACTTTTTTGCCCGGTGCGGATATGCGTCGGGCTAACACTGGATCCGAGGGCTCAACTGCATGTCGAAAGAAGACAGCTTCGAAATGGAAGGTACTGTCGTCGACACCCTGCCCAACACCATGTTCCGCGTGGAGTTGGAAAACGGGCACGTCGTAACCGCGCACATCTCCGGAAAGATGCGCAAAAACTACATCCGTATTCTCACTGGCGACAAGGTCCGCGTCGAGCTGACGCCCTACGACCTGAGCAAGGGCCGCATCACCTACCGTGCGCGCTAAGCTCCAGCCATGAAAAAGCCCGGCCATGTGCCGGGCTTTTTTGTGCCTGTGAAATTGTACGGTTGCAACCCTCTCTGTGGGAGCGGGCTTGCCCCGCGAAGCAGGCCCCGCGGCGCATGGCACCGGCTTCGCCGGTGTTCGCGGGGCAAGCCCGCTCCCACAGGGCCTCGCTTGTCAGGCAACCTCAGCCGTGGTCTCGAAGTCGAACACCAGTTCGCCATCGCGCAGGTCGATGTGCACCACACCGCCATGCTCGGCCAGTTCGCCAAACAGGATCTCCTCGGCCAACGGCCGTTTGATCTTGTCCTGGATCAGCCGCGCCATCGGCCGCGCGCCCATCTGCACATCGTAGCCCGACGCCGCCAGCCAGCCGCGGGCGTCATCACTGACTTCCAGCAGCACACGCTTGTCTTCCAGCTGCGCCTGCAGTTCGATAAGGAACTTGTCGACGATGCTCTTGATCGTCTCGTGGCTCAGGCGGCCGAACTGGATGATGGTGTCCAGGCGGTTGCGGAACTCTGGCGTGAAGCTCTTGCGGATGACTTCCATGGCATCGGACGCATGGTCCTGATGGGTGAAGCCGATCGAGGCCCGTGCCGCGGTTTCCGCGCCAGCGTTGGTGGTCATGATCAAAATCACGTTACGGAAGTCGGCCTTGCGCCCGTTGTTGTCGGTCAGGGTACCGTGGTCCATCACCTGCAGCAGCAGGTTGAAGACTTCCGGGTGGGCCTTCTCGATTTCATCGAGCAGCAAGACGCAGTGCGGTTGCTTGGTGATCGCCTCGGTCAACAAGCCACCCTGGTCAAAGCCAACGTAACCAGGAGGCGCACCGATCAGGCGGGACACCGTGTGGCGCTCCATGTACTCGGACATGTCGAAACGAACCAGCTCCACACCCAGCGCCTTGGCCAGCTGCCGCGCCGCTTCGGTCTTGCCGACGCCGGTTGGGCCGGCGAACAGGAACGAACCGACAGGCTTGTCTGGCGCCTTGAGGCCGGCACGGGACAGCTTGATGGCAGTCGACAGCGAATCGATCGCCTGGTCCTGGCCAAACACGGTCAGTTTCAGGTCACGCTCGAGATTACGCAGCAGCTCTTTGTCGGAACTGCTGACATGCTTCGGCGGAATGCGCGCAATCTTGGCAACGATGTCCTCGACCTGCGGCACGTCGATGCGTTTGACGCGGTTGGCTTCCGGCTGCAGGCGCTGGTAGGCACCCGCTTCGTCGATCACGTCGATGGCCTTGTCCGGCATGTGCCGGTCATTGATGTAGCGCGAGGCCAGTTCGGCGGCGGCGCGCAGGGCTTCGTCGCTGTACTCGATGTTGTGGTGGCTCTCGAAGCGCCCTTTAAGGCCGCGCAGAATGCCCACGGTGTCTTCGACCGACGGCTCGCTGACATCCACCTTCTGGAAGCGCCGTGCCAAGGCACGATCCTTCTCGAAGATGCCGCGAAACTCCTGGAAGGTGGTGGAGCCAATGCAACGGATCTCACCCGACGACAGCAACGGTTTGAGCAGGTTGGAGGCATCCATCACCCCGCCCGACGCCGCACCGGCACCGATGATGGTGTGGATTTCGTCGATGAACAGGATCGCCTGCGGGCGCTTGCGCAGCTCGCCGAGCAGCGCCTTGAAGCGTTTCTCGAAGTCACCGCGGTACTTGGTACCGGCCAGCAGTGCGCCAAGGTCGAGGGAGTACACCACGCTCTGCGCCAGCAGGTCGGGCACCTGGCCATCGACAATGCGCTTGGCCAGGCCTTCGGCGATGGCGGTTTTGCCCACGCCCGCCTCACCCACCAGCAGCGGGTTGTTCTTGCGCCGGCGGGCAAGGATTTGCGCCACGCGCTCAACTTCCTGCTCGCGACCTACCAGCGGGTCGATACGGCCGGCACGGGCCAGCTCGTTCAGGTTGCTGGCATAAGCGTCCAGCGGGTTGCTCGACGAGGACGTTTCGCCGCCCTCTTCGTCCTGCATTTCCTGATCGCTGTCAGCGTGCGAACCATGGCCAGGCACCTTGGAGATGCCATGGGCGATGTAGTTCACGACGTCGATGCGGGCCACGCTCTGTTGCTTGAGCAGGAATACGGCCTGGCTTTCCTGTTCGCTGAAGATCGCCACCAGCACGTTGGCGCCGGTCACTTCGCGCTTGCCAGAGCTTTGCACGTGGAACACGGCACGCTGCAGCACGCGCTGGAAGCCCAGGGTCGGCTGGGTTTCACGGTCTTCATCGTTGACAGGGATCAACGGGGTGGTGGAATCGATGAACTCTTGCAGGTCGTGCTTGAGCTTGTCGAGATTGGCGCCACAGGCGCGCAGAACGGTCGCGGCAGCCTCATTGTCAAGGAGTGCCAGCAGCAGATGTTCGACGGTCATGAACTCATGACGTTTCGAACGGGCCTCCTTGAAGGCCAGATTGAGGGTGACTTCGAGCTCGCGGTTTAACATAGCTTCACCTCATACCCAAGTGGTCGGCGATTAACCGTCCTTCTCGATTTCACAGAGTAGCGGATGCTGGCTTTCCCTGGCGTATTGGTTGACCTGCATAGCCTTTGTTTCGGCGATGTCACGGGTAAACAATCCGCACACTGCCCGCCCTTCTGTATGGACGGTCAGCATGATCTTGGTCGCCAGCTCGCGGTTCAGACTGAAGAACGTCTCGAGCACTTCGACGACGAAATCCATTGGCGTGTAGTCATCGTTGAACAAAACCACCTTGTACATCGGTGGCGCCTGCAGGATCGGCTTGGCTTCCTGGACTGCAAGACCCGAGCCGTCGTCCTCATTCGATTGCGGGCGATCCTGATTGAATGTTAGTCGAATCTCACTAGGTGCATGCATGGAAAGAATTTCATCATGAGCGTCAGGTTAAGGTTGTGGGTTGACGGCACAGGCCGCATCCAGCGCAGGCGCCGGGCGACCTTGACTATCGGCAAAACGGTGTTACAACCAATAAGAACCCACCGTGGTCGATAAAGATCCGCGCAGTCAACCAGATTTTTCGCAAGGTTCGTATGCGGATGAAGTGGATGATACTCCAGTGATGGAGTCCTTTGCAGAGGGACATAGGGATGGCAAGCGGTAAAGTCAAGTGGTTCAACAATGCCAAGGGCTATGGGTTCATCAATGAAGAAGGTAAATCCGATGACCTGTTCGCCCATTATTCGGCCATCCGAATGGACGGATACAAGACCCTCAAGGCAGGCCAGTGCGTAGTGTTCGACATCGTACAGGGCCCCAAAGGTCTGCACGCCGTCGACATCAAAGACGCTGCGGTGGCCGCGGCAGAGGGTGCCAGAACCCTGGGCGAGCCGCAGAGCGAAACTGCCAAAGCCTGACTGCCTGCGCTGTGCCGGTATACGAAACAACCGGCCGCTTCTTTACCGGGAAGCGGCCGGTTTTGCATTGCCTACATATGCTTGATCATTTCATCGCCAAAGCCTGAACTGCTCACCAGCGTGGCGCCGTCCATCAGGCGCTCAAAGTCGTAGGTCACGGTCTTGGCACCGATCGCACCGTTGGTGCCTTTGATGATCAGGTCGGCCGCCTCGGCCCAGCCCATGTGCCGCAGCATCATCTCTGCCGAGAGAATCACCGAGCCAGGGTTCACTTTGTCCTGCCCGGCATACTTGGGCGCGGTGCCGTGGGTAGCCTCGAACATGGCCACGGTGTCGGACAGGTTGGCACCCGGCGCGATGCCGATACCGCCCACTTCCGCCGCCAGGGCGTCGGACAGGTAGTCACCGTTGAGGTTGAGGGTGGCGATCACGTCGTACTCCGCCGGGCGCAGCAGGATCTGCTGCAGCATGGCGTCGGCGATGGCGTCCTTGACGATGACCTCGCGGCCGGTCTTGGGGTTCTTGAACTTCATCCACGGGCCGCCATCGAGCAATTCGGCACCAAACTCGTCCCTGGCCACCTCGTAGCCCCAGTCCTTGAAGGCCCCCTCGGTGAACTTCATGATGTTGCCCTTGTGCACCAGGGTCAGCGATTCGCGGTCGTTGTCCACCACGTACTGCAGGGCCTTGCGCACCAGGCGCTTGGTGCCCTCGCGGGATACCGGCTTGACGCCGATGCCGCAGTCCTGGTCGAAGCGGATCTTGGTGACGCCCATTTCCTCCTTGAGGAACTTGATCACCTTGTTCGCCTCAGGCGAACCGGCCTTCCACTCGATACCGGCATAGATGTCCTCGGAGTTTTCCCGGAAGATCACCATGTCGACATCACCGGGCTTTTTCACCGGGCTCGGCACACCCTGGAACCACAGTACCGGGCGCAGGCACACGTACAAGTCCAGTTGCTGGCGCAGGGCCACGTTGAGCGAACGGATGCCACCCCCCACCGGGGTGGTCAGGGGGCCCTTGATCGACACCACGTAATCACGCACGGCGTCGAGGGTTTCCTGCGGCAACCAGGTGTCCTGGTCGTACACCTGGGTGGCTTTTTCGCCAGCATACACCTCCATCCAGGCGATCTTGCGCTTGCCGCCGTAGGCCTTCTGCACCGCCGCATCCACTACTTTGATCATTACCGGCGAGACATCGACGCCAATCCCGTCGCCTTCGATATAAGGAATGATGGGGTTGTCAGGAACGTTGAGCGAATGGTCTGCATTGACGGTGATCTTGGTGCCGTCGGTCGGAACCTTGATTTTCTGGTATCCCATGCTTGCACTACTCCGCTGTCGGGTGTGATTGGACATCGTGCGATCCACTGAGCCTAAACCACATCTGCCGACCTGCAAGGCATGCGACAACCCGCCACATTGCCGCTACGTCTTTGGTCTTATAAATGGGCCGATATCACTTGGCCTTGCTGATTAGCCCGAATGGTTTGGTATACTCCGCCGCGACCGTAGGGTCATCGGGGCGAATCCCAGGAAAATGCGGACCGCCCTTGGCCATGAATGGCCGAAAAGCCTGGGTTGTTACCGCAGCTCAGCATTGACGCTCGACTGATGCATCCACCATCACCGCTCGCAGCCTCTCGACTTTCCGCTCATGGCGCTGCCAGGGCGATGCGCCTACCCTGCGCACCACGAGACTCGAGCACGCTCAGCACACAGAGAGTTAACCCGCATGCCCACCCGTTCCAAGATCATCTATACCTTCACCGACGAAGCCCCCGCCCTCGCCACCTACTCGCTGCTGCCGATCGTCGAAGCCTTCACCGCTTCGGCTGACATCGCCGTCGAAACTCGCGACATCTCCCTGGCCGGCCGTATCCTTGCCGCCTTCCCGGAGCAACTGGGCGCAGAGAAGCAAGTAGGCGATCACCTGGCGGAACTGGGCCAGCTGGCTACCACCCCTGAAGCCAACATCATCAAGCTGCCAAACATCAGCGCCTCGGTACCGCAGCTCAAGGCCGCGATCAAGGAACTGCAAGGCAAGGGCTTCAACATCCCTGACTACGCCGACGAGCCGGCCACCGCGGACGAGAAAGAGTCCCGTGCCCGCTACGACCGCATCAAGGGCTCCGCCGTGAACCCGGTGCTGCGCGAAGGCAACTCTGACCGCCGCGCGCCGCTGTCGGTGAAGAACTACGCCCGCAAGCACCCGCACAAGATGGGCGCCTGGGCCGCCGACTCCAAGTCGCACGTTGCCCACATGACCCAGGGCGACTTCTACGGCAGCGAAAAAGCCGCACTGATCGAAGCTGACGACAGCCTGCGCATCGAGCTGGTTGGCAAAGACGGCAGCACCACCGTCCTGAAAGAGAAAACCGCCGTCAAGGCCGCCGAAATCATCGACTGCGCCACCATGAGCCGCAAGGCCCTGAAAGCCTTCATCGCCGAGCAGATCGCTGATGCCAAGGCCGCCGGCGTGCTGCTGTCGGTGCACCTGAAAGCCACCATGATGAAGGTTTCCGACCCGATCATGTTCGGCGTCATCGTCGAAGAGTTCTACAACGACGTGCTGACCAAGCACGCCGCAGCCCTGGCCGAAGTAGGCTTCAACGCCAACAACGGTATCGGCGACCTGTACGCCCGCATCAAGGACCTGCCAGCCGACAAGCAGGCCGAGATCGAGGCTGACATCCAGGCCCTGTACGCCCAGCGCCCGGCCCTGGCCATGGTCAACTCCGACAAAGGCATCACCAACCTGCACGTGCCGAGCGACGTGATCGTCGACGCCTCGATGCCGGCCATGATCCGTGACTCGGGCAAGATGTGGAACACCGCCGGTGAACTGCAAGACGCCAAGGCCGTGATCCCGGACCGTTGCTACGCCGGTATCTACCAGGCCACCATCGAAGACTGCAAGCAGCACGGCGCCTTCGACCCGACCACCATGGGCAGCGTGCCGAACGTTGGCCTGATGGCGCAAAAAGCCGAAGAGTACGGTTCCCACGACAAGACCTTCCAGATCAAGGCCGACGGCGTCGTGCGCGTGGTCGATGGCAAAGGCAACGTTGTGCTGGAGCAGAACGTCGAAGCCGGTGACATCTTCCGCATGTGCCAGACCAAAGACGCGCCGATCCAGGACTGGGTCAAGCTGGCCGTCAACCGTGCCCGCCTGAGCAACACCCCTGCGGTGTTCTGGCTGGACCCGGCCCGCGCCCACGACGGCGTGATGATCGAGAAGGTGCAGCAATACCTGAAGGATCACGACACCACTGGCCTGGACATCCGTGTTCTGGCTCCGGTCGACGCCATCAAGTTCTCCCTGGCCCGCATCCGCGAAGGCAAGGACACCATTTCGGTGACCGGCAACGTGCTGCGCGACTACCTGACCGACCTGTTCCCGATCATGGAACTGGGCACCAGCGCCAAGATGCTGTCGATCGTGCCGCTGATGAACGGTGGTGGCCTGTTCGAGACCGGCGCCGGCGGTTCGGCGCCCAAGCACGTGCAGCAGCTGGTTGAAGAGAACTTCCTGCGTTGGGACTCGCTGGGTGAATTCCTGGCCCTGGCCGCTTCCCTGGAGCACCTGGGCAACACCTACGACAACCCGCGCGCCAAGGTTCTGGCCAGCACCCTGGACCAGGCCACCGGCAAGTTTCTCGACACCAACAAGTCGCCTTCGCGCAAAGTTGGCGGTATCGACAACCGCGGCAGCCACTTCTACCTGACCCTGTACTGGGCTGAAGCCCTGGCCGCTCAAACCGACGACGCTGCGCTGCAAGCGCGCTTCGCACCGCTGGCAAAAACCCTGGCCGAGAACGAAGCGACCATCGTCGCCGAGCTCAACGCCGTTCAGGGCAAGCCGGCCGATATCGGTGGCTACTATGCCCCTGATGCCGAGCTGACCGCCAAGGTGATGCGCCCAAGCCAGACCCTGAACAGCGCCATTGCTGCCCTGTAAGGTTCGCTTGAAGTAACAGCAAAAACCCCGGCCACGCACCGGGGTTTTTGCGTTCTGGACATTGGGGCTGCTTTGCGGGCCATCGCCGGCAAAGCGGTCCCGACCCTCTGAAAGGACACCGTAAATGACCTGGCAACCCCACATCACCGTCGCCACCATCGTCGAGCACGAGGGCAAGTTCCTCTTCGTCGAAGAATTCAAAGCCGGCCTGCACGTCTTCAATCAGCCCGCCGGCCACCTGGAGCCCAACGAAACCTTGCCCCAGGCCGCGCTGCGCGAAACCCTGGAAGAAACCGCCTGGGAAGTCGAGCTCACCGGCGTGGTCGGTATCTATCTCTACACTGCCCCCAGCAACGGCGTGACCTACCAGCGCATCTGCTTTGCTGCCCGCCCGGTGTGCCATCACGCCGACCTGGCGCTGGACAGCGACATCGTCCGCGCCGTGTGGCTGACCCGCGACGAGCTGCTGGCCGACCCGGCCCGCTGGCGCAGCGAGCTGGTGCCACGTTGCCTTGACGACTACCTCAAAGGCCCCTTGCACAGCCTTACCCTGCTACGCGACTGACGCGTCGCCACGGGTTTGATAGAATCGACGTTTTTCCCTTGATACACACCGGTAACCATGACCAGCCCAGCACTCAAAGACCCCGCCAAGACCCGCGTCATCGTCGGCATGTCCGGCGGCGTGGACTCTTCCGTCTCCGCCCTTCTGCTCATCGAGCAGGGCTACCAGGTGGAAGGGCTGTTCATGAAGAACTGGGAAGAAGACGACGGCACCGAATACTGCACCGCCCGTGAAGACCTGGCCGACGCCCAGGCCGTCTGCGACCGCATCGGCATCAAGCTGCACACCGCCAACTTCGCCGCCGAATACTGGGACAACGTGTTCGAGCACTTCCTTGAAGAATACAAGGCCGGCCGCACGCCCAACCCGGACATCCTCTGCAACCGCGAAATCAAGTTCAAGGCGTTCCTCGACTACGCCCTGTCACTGGGTGCCGACCTGATCGCCACCGGCCACTACGTGCGCCGTCGTGACACTGGCGCGCTCACCGAACTGCTCAAGGGCCTGGACCCGAACAAGGACCAGAGCTACTTCCTGCACGCCGTCGGCGGCAAGGAAATTGCCCGCACCCTGTTCCCGGTCGGTGAGCTGGAAAAACCGGCAGTGCGCGCCATCGCCGAGAAACACGGCCTGGCCACCGCCAAGAAAAAAGATTCCACCGGCATCTGCTTCATTGGCGAGCGCCGCTTCAGCGACTTCCTCAAGCAGTACCTGCCAGCCCAGCCGGGCAACATCGAAACCACCGAAGGTGAAGTGATCGGCCGCCACCATGGCCTGATGTACCACACCATCGGCCAGCGCCAGGGCCTTGGCATTGGCGGCCTGAAGGATGCCGGTGACGAGCCGTGGTACGTGCTGCACAAGGACCTGACCCGCAACGTGCTGGTGGTCGGCCAGGGTAACGAACACCCTTGGCTGTTCTCCCGCGCCCTGCTCGCCTCGGACATCTTCTGGGTCAACCCCATCGACCTCAGCAGCCCGCGCCAGCTCACCGCCAAGGTCCGCTACCGCCAGAGCGACCAGCAGTGCACCCTGGCGCTTACGGCCAGCGGCTACCGCGCTGTGTTCGACGAACCGCAACGCGCCGTTACCCCAGGCCAGTCGGTAGTGTTCTATGACGGTGAAGTATGCCTGGGCGGCGGCGTGATCGAAGCCGCCGAGCCCTGGAGCCCGCGCGCATGAGCAACCTGCAGGAGCAGCTGATTGCATTGGGCGGTGTGTTTCAGGCCGCCGTATTGGTAGACCGCATCGCCCGCACCGGCCAGGCCAGTGAGGCCAACATCGGCTGCATGCTCGGCAGCCTGCTGGTCCGCGACCCCAAGAACACCCTGGAGGTGTTCGGCGGTGACGACCTGAACCTGCGTGACGGCTACCGTGCGCTGGCCGGTGCCCTGGAGCGCGACCCCAGCAGCCTGCAGCGCGAGCCACTGCGCTATGCCCTGTCGATGCTGGGCCTGGAGCGCCAGCTGAACAAACGTGGCGACCTGCTCGACACCATTGGCAACCGCCTGCCACAAATCCAGTCCCAGGCTGACCATTTTGGCCTGGTTCACGAAAACGTCATTGCTTCCAGTGGAGCCTTGTACCAGGACACCCTGAGCACCCTGCGCCAGCGTATTCAGGTGCATGGCGACATGCGCTTCCTGCAGCAGGCCAGCAACGCCTCGAAAATCCGCGCCCTGCTGCTGGCCGGTATCCGCGCCGCACGCCTGTGGCGCCAGCTGGGCGGTCACCGCTGGCAGCTGGTGTTCAGCCGGCGCAAGCTGCTGAACGAACTGTACGACATGATGCGCAGCCCCAGCTGACGGGCTGAGCTGCCCTTTGTGGGAGCGGGCGTGCCCGCGAAGCAGGCGACTCGGTGTATGGCACCGGCTACGCCGGTGCTCGCGGGCATGCCCGCTCCCACAGGGTCTGCCACCAGATCCAAATTGGGCCGACCTTTGGTCAGCCACCCGACCTCGGCGTATTTTTCATGTATGATATGCGCCCTCCAAAAGCCTGACTGTCCGAGAACACCCCATGCAGCTCTCTTCGCTCACTGCGGTTTCCCCTGTAGACGGCCGTTATGCCGGCAAAACCCAGGCCTTGCGCCCCATTTTCAGCGAATTCGGCCTGATCCGTTTCCGCGCCCTGGTCGAAGTGCGCTGGCTGCAGCGCCTGGCCGCCCACCCGCAGATCGGCGAAGTGCCGGCGTTCACCGCCGAAGCCAATGCCCTGCTGGACAACCTGGCCACCGATTTCAAACTTGAGCACGCCGAGCGCGTCAAGGAAATCGAGCGCACCACCAACCACGACGTCAAGGCGATCGAATACCTCCTCAAGGAGCAGGCTGCCAAGCTGCCTGAGCTGGCCAAGGTCAGCGAGTTCATCCACTTCGCCTGCACCAGCGAAGACATCAACAACCTGTCCCACGCGCTGATGCTGCGCGCCGGCCGTGACGACGTGCTGCTGCCACTGATGCGCCAGATCGCCGACGCCATCCGCACCCTGGCCCACACACACGCCGCCGTGCCAATGCTGTCGCGCACCCACGGCCAGCCGGCTTCGCCGACTACCCTGGGTAAAGAGCTGGCCAACGTCGTGTATCGCCTGGAGCGCCAGATCGCCCAGGTCGCTGCCGTACCACTGCTGGGCAAGATCAACGGCGCCGTGGGCAACTACAACGCCCACCTGTCGGCCTACTCGCAGATCGACTGGGAAGAGAACGCCCGCGCCTTCATCGAAGACGAGCTGGGCCTGCAGTTCAACCCGTACACCACCCAGATCGAGCCGCACGACTACATCGCCGAGCTGTTCGACGCCATCGCCCGCTTCAACACCATCCTGATCGACTTCGACCGTGATGTGTGGGGCTACATCTCGCTGGGCTACTTCAAGCAGAAGACCGTTGCCGGCGAAATCGGCTCCTCGACCATGCCGCACAAGGTCAACCCGATCGACTTCGAAAACTCCGAAGGCAACCTGGGTATCGCCAATGCGTTGTTCCAGCACCTGGCCAGCAAGCTGCCGATCTCGCGCTGGCAGCGCGACCTGACCGACTCCACCGTGCTGCGCAACCTGGGCGTGGGCTTTGCCCACAGCGTCATTGCCTACGAAGCCAGCCTGAAAGGCATCGGCAAGCTGGAAGTCAACGAAGCCCGCATCGCCGCCGACCTGGACGCCTGCTGGGAAGTGCTGGCCGAGCCGATCCAGACCGTGATGCGCCGCTTCAACATCGAAAACCCCTACGAGAAGCTCAAAGAGCTGACCCGTGGCAAGGGCATCACCCCGGACGCGCTGCTCACCTTCATCGACGGCCTCGACATGCCAGCCGAAGCCAAGGCCGAGCTCAAGCAGCTGACCCCCGCTACCTACATCGGTAACGCGGCAGCCCAGGCCAAACGCATCTAAGCTGACCGTCGCATACAACGCCCGGCCTGGCCGGGCGTTTTTATTCCCGGACGAAAACTACGTTTTTTCAATAGGTTGAACATGAATCCTGATACTCCACTGCAGCTGCTCGGCGGCATCTCGGCCCGCGAATTCATGCGCGACTACTGGCAGAAGAAGCCCCTGCTGGTGCGCCAGGCCTTCCCGGACTTCATCAGCCCGATCGACCCCGACGAACTGGCTGGCCTGGCCCTGGAAGAGGAAGTCGAGTCGCGTATCGTGCTTGAACACGGTGCACACCCGTGGGAGCTGCGCCGCGGCCCGTTCAACGAAGACACCTTCGCCGAGCTGCCGGAAAAGGACTGGACCCTGCTGGTACAGGCCGTGGACCAGTTCGTCCCGGAAGTGGCCGAACTGCTGGAAAACTTCCGCTTCCTGCCCAGCTGGCGTATCGACGATGTGATGATCAGCTTCGCCGCCCCCGGTGGCAGCGTTGGCCCGCACTTCGACAATTACGACGTGTTCCTGCTGCAGGGCCACGGCCAGCGCAACTGGAAGATCGGCCAGATGTGCAGCAGCGACAGCCCGCTGCTGGAGCACGCCGACCTGCGTATCCTTGCCGACTTCGAGCAGAGCGGCGAATGGACCCTGGAACCAGGTGACATGCTCTACCTGCCGCCACGCCTGGCCCACTACGGTGTAGCCGTGGACGACTGCCTGACCTACTCGGTCGGCTTCCGCGCGCCAAGCGCCGCCGAAGTACTGACCCACTTCACCGATTTCCTGGGCCAGTTCCTGCCGGACGAAGAACGCTACAGTGACGCCGACGCCCAGCCGGTCAGCGACCCACACCAGATCCAGCACGACGCCCTCGACCGCCTCAAGGCCCTGCTCGACAAGCACATGGGCGACAAGGACCTGCTGCTGACCTGGTTCGGCCAGTTCATGACCGAGCCGCGTTACCCCGAACAGATCGTTGGCGAAGAGCTGAGCGAGCAGGAGCTGGTCGACGCCCTCGAGCAAGGCGCCATCCTGATCCGCAACCCGAGCGCCCGCATGGCCTGGTCAGAGTTCGAAGACGACTTGCTGCTGTTCGCCAGCGGCCGTAGCTGCCCACTGCCAGGCAAACTGCGCGAGCTGCTGAAGCTGGTGTGCGCGGCCGATGCCCTGCATGTCGACAACCTCGCCGAGTGGCTGCAGGATGAAGATGGCCTTATGCTTGTACAGCAGCTGGTCAAACAAGGAAGCCTGGGATTCGCCAATGAATAAGATCAGCGTTCGCCTTGCCGACTGGCACAAAGACAACGCCGACATCCGCCGTATCCGTGAAGCGGTGTTCGTCGCCGAGCAGCACATTCCACCAGAGCTGGAGTTCGATTCGGAAGATCAGGACGCCGTCCACTTCCTGGCCCAGGAAGGCGACTATCCGATTGGTACCGCGCGCCTGCTGGCTGACGGCACCATCGGTCGCATCTCCGTGCTCAAGGACTGGCGGGGCCTGAAGGTTGGCGATGCGTTGGTCAATGCGGTCATCGCCGAAGCACAGAACCGCGACCTGAAGCAGCAGACGCTCAGCGCCCAGGTGCACGCCACCCCGTTCTACGAGCGGCTGGGCTTTCGCGTGGTCAGCGAGGAATTCCTCGAAGCCGGCATCCCGCACGTGGACATGGTGCGCGACTCGCACGCCTGATCCATGACCAGCCCACAGGGGCCCCATACATCTGCAAATTGTGGGGGCCCTTGTGGCAGCGGGTTCAACCGGGAAAGGGCCGGAACAGGCTCAAGATACTTCCCCTGACAAAAACCTGTACATCCATCCAGATAAAACTTGCCTCCGCGCCCCCGCTTGCGCATCCTAGTACCCATCACCCCCGATGAAGCGTTCCCGGCCATGCGCCTGTTCCTCTGCGAAAAACCCTCACAGGCAAAAGACATCGCCAAAGTGCTTGGCGCCACTCGCAAGGGCGACGGCTGCTGGCAAGGTACCGATGTCTGCGTAACCTGGTGCATCGGCCATCTGCTGGAAACCGCCCCGCCCGACAGCTACGACGAACGCTACAAGCGCTGGAACCTGGCCGACCTGCCGATCATCCCGGACACGTGGAAGATGCTGGTCAAGCCCAAAACCGCCAGCCAGTTCAAGGCGGTGAAGCGCCTGCTCGGCGAAGCCCGGGAGCTGATAATTGCCACCGATGCCGACCGCGAAGGCGAAATGATCGCCCGCGAGCTGGTCGAGCATTGCCGCTACCGCGGCCCGGTGCAGCGCCTTTGGCTGTCGGCGCTGGATGACACCTCCATCCGCAAGGCCCTGGCGCGCCTGCTGCCAGGCCACGAAACGTTCAACCTGTACCACTCGGCGCTGGGCCGCTCCCGCGCCGACTGGCTCATCGGCATGAACATGAGCCGGCTGTTCACCCTGCTTGGCCGCCAATCCGGCTACCAGGGCGTGCTGCCGGTGGGGCGGGTGCAAACACCCACCTTGCGCCTGGTGGTCGACCGCGACCGCAGCATTGCCGACTTCGTGCCGGTGCCGTTCTGGGCCATCGACGTACAGCTTGAACACGCAGGCCAACGTTTCAACGCCCAATGGCGTGCACCCGAAGATGCCTGCGACGATCAGGGCCGCTGCCTGAACCAGGGTTTGGCGCAACAGGCTGCCACCGCCATCGGTAATGCCGGTACGGCCCGGGCCGTCAAGGTGACCACCGAGCGCATGCGTGAAGCCGCGCCCCTGCCCTTCGACCTCGGCACCCTGCAGGAGCTGTGCTCGAAAAAGTTCGGCCTGGGCGCCCAGGAAGCCCTCGACATCGCTCAGGCCCTGTACGAGACCCACAAGCTGATCACCTACCCGCGCAGCGATTGCGGCTACCTGCCACAAAGCCAGCACGCCGAGGCCCCCGCCATCCTGGCTGCCCTGCAACGGGCCGATGCCAGCCTGGCGCCGCTACAGCCCTACCTGGAGCCCCAACGCCGCTCGCGGGCATGGAACGACGCCAAGGTCAGCGCCCACCACGGCATCATCCCCACCGCCGCCGCCAGCGACCCCTCACGCCTGCCGGCCAAGCACAAGGCGGTGTACACGCTTATCCGCGCCCGCTACCTGGCCCAGTTCCTGCCCAATCATGAGTACGACCGCACCCAGGCCGACTTCGACTGTGCCGGCCATGCCTTGCGCGCAGTGGGCAAGCAGATCGTCGAACCGGGTTGGCGCCGCGCCCTGCCCGAGGCGCTGACCCCGGCAAAAGGCCGCGAAGCACCGCCGGCCCAGGTGCTGCCCGTGCTGCGCGAAGGCCAGGACTGCACCGTGCAAGGCCTGCAACTGAAAGACCTGTGGACCCAGCCGCCCAAGCCGTTCACTGAAGGCGACCTGATCAAGGCCATGAAAAACGTGGCCAAGCTGGTGGACGACCCGCGCCTTAAGCAGAAGCTCAAGGAAACCACCGGCATCGGCACCGAGGCCACCCGCGCCAGCATCATCCAGGGCTTGCTCGACCGCGGCTACCTGGTGAAGAACGGCAAGGCGCTCGCGGCCACACCCGCGGCCTTCAGCCTGATTGATGCCGTACCCCGCGCCATCGCCGACCCTGGCACCACGGCGATCTGGGAGCAGGCGCTGGACATGGTGCAAAGCGGCGAGATGAGCCTGGAAGAATTCGTGGCCCGGCAGTCGGCGTGGATGGGCAAACTGGTGGAACGTTGCAGCGGCATGCGCATGACCATCAGCGGGCCGGCAGCCGGGGCAGCACCGCCCTGGAAGAAGAAGCGTCGCGGTGGCAGTGGAAAAAGCAAAGCGGCCGGAAGCAAGTCGGCAGCGGGCAAGCCGCGCCAGCCCCGGAAAAAGGCGACAACCTGAAACTTCTGCACTGGCTTGCCAGCGATAGGGCCTGCTCAGGCAGCACATTAATAACAGGCAAACGACTAAACCCTGCCTGACACATTGGCGCTATGAAATTTCCCTGCTAAGTTTTCATGAAAATAATCACAATAATTTTCACGAGGCTTCTGCATGTTCAAACAATCCGCCCAGCACGTCGCCAGCTACTACGCCCAGACCTACCCCGCCAACATTCCGCTGCGTCCTACCCTGCAAGGCCTCCACGACACTGATGTGCTGATCATCGGCGCCGGCTTCAGTGGCCTGCATACCGCCCTGCGCCTGACCCAGGCCGGCAAGCGCGTCACATTGCTGGAGGCCAGCCGCGTGGCCTGGGCTGCCTCCGGGCGCAATGGCGGCCAGGCGCTGCTGGGCTGGTCCTGCGACATGCCGCCACTGGAAAAAGCCCTGGGCCTGGAACGTACCCAGCGCCTGTGGGCGAGCATGTGCTGGGCCGCCGACGAACTGCGCGAGCTGCCCCAGCGCCATGGTTTCGATATCGACTACAGGCTGGGCAGCCTATGGACCGCCGTGCTGCCGCGCCGGGTGAAAATGCTTGAAGAAGCCCTGCACGATGCCGAAAGCAAATGGGGCTCCGACGCCCTGCGCCTGATCAGCCGCGACGAGCTGCCGCAATGGATCGACAGCCCGCGTTACCAGGCTGCGCTCTACGACGCCAAAGGCGCCCACCTCAACCCGCTGAAGCTGGCCCAAGGTCTGGCCAGCACCCTCGAAGCGGGTGGTGGGCACATCTACGAACAAAGCCGGGTACTCAGTTATCAAAAAGCCGGCAACGGCTATGTTGCCCGCACAGACAACGGCGAAGTGCGCTGCCAGGTGTTGGTGCTGGCCTGCAACGCCTACATCGACCGCCTCGACCCCGGCCTGTCGCGGCGCCTGTTGCCAGTCGGTTCCTACCAGGTCGCCACCGCACCACTGGACGCCGACGTCGCCCGCTCACTGCTGCCGCGCAACAGCTGCGTGATCGACAACCAGTTCGTACCCGACTACTTGCGCCTCACCCCGGACCACCGCCTGCTGTTCGGTGGCGGCTGCACTTACCTGGGCGGCATTCCCAAGGACGTCGCCAGCGCCACGCGCCCTTACCTGGAGCGGGTGTTCCCGCAACTGGCCGGGGTAGCCATTGACTATGCCTGGGGCGGCCATATCGATTGCAGCACCCGGCGCACCCCTGACGTCGGCCGCGAAGACCAGCGCTATTGGCTGCAGGGTTTCTCCGGCCACGGCATACTGCCTACCCTGGCCGCGGCGCGGGCGGTCAGCGATGCCATCCTCGGTGACGACGACCTGTTGGCGTTGTACCAAGGCATCGACAATGGCCGGTTCCCCGGCGGGGACCTGCTCGCAGCACCGCTGGAAGCCGCCGCCAAAGCCTGGTACAGACTGCGCGACACTGTCTGAAGACGACCGGCGCTTGCTGCGCCGGAATCTCTCCTATTCTCAATAGCTCCCTTCGGTTCCTGCAGACAGGAGACACGATCATGAGCCATGTAACCACGAAGGACGGCGTGCAGATTTTCTACAAGGACTGGGGCCCACGCGACGCCCCGGTCATTCACTTCCACCACGGCTGGCCGCTGAGCGCAGATGACTGGGATGCCCAGATGCTGTTCTTTCTCGCCCAGGGCTACCGCGTGGTAGCCCATGACCGGCGTGGTCATGGCCGTTCCAGCCAGGTATGGGACGGCCACGACATGGACCACTACGCCGATGATGTGGCAGCCGTGGTTGCCCACCTGGGTGTCCAGGGCGCCGTGCATGTCGGCCACTCCACCGGCGGTGGCGAGGTGGTGCGTTACATGGCCCGCTACCCTCAGGACAAGGTGGCCAAAGCGGTGCTGATCGCCGCCGTGCCGCCACTGATGGTGCAAACGCCCGACAACCCTGGCGGCCTGCCCAAGTCGGTGTTCGATGACTTCCAGGCCCAGGTCGCCAACAACCGTGCGCAGTTTTACCGGGATGTACCGGCCGGGCCGTTCTACGGCTACAACCGCCCCGGTGTCGAAGCCAGCGAGGGCATCATCGCCAACTGGTGGCGCCAGGGCATGATCGGCAGCGCCAAGGCCCATTACGATGGCATCGTGGCGTTTTCCCAGACCGATTTCACCGAAGACCTCAAAGGCATAAACCAGCCGGTACTGGTGATGCATGGGGACGATGACCAGATCGTGCCGTATGAAAACTCTGGGGTGCTTTCGGCGAAGCTGCTGCCCAATGGCACGTTGAAAACCTACGAAGGTTACCCGCATGGCATGCCGACTACCCATGCCGATGTGATCAATGCGGATTTGCTGGCGTTTATCCGTAGCTGATGTGATCACCTGTAACGGCCCTTTCGCGGGTAAACCCGCTCCCACAGGTACAGCGCTTCCACAGGTTCGACGCTGAACCTGTGGGAGCGGGTTTACCCGCGAAGAGGCCGCCACTGGCAACACACCCCTCCCAGGATTACCATGTCACCCTTCTAGCGCGGCCTTTTGCCGCACCTTGCCTCCCTGCCTGCCAAGACCCCCATGCCCTTCGAACTCACCGTAGAACCCTTAACCCTGCTGATTCTGGCCCTGGTCGCCTTCGTCGCCGGTTTCATCGATGCCATCGCCGGTGGCGGGGGCCTGCTCACCACCCCGGCCCTGCTCACCGCCGGCATGCCACCGCACCTGGTGCTGGGCACCAACAAACTCAGTTCCACCTTCGGTTCGGCCACCGCAGGTTTCACCTACTACAAGCGCAAACTGTTCCACCCGGCGCAGTGGCGCCCGGCGTTGTTCGCCACCTTGACCGGGGCGTTGCTCGGCGCGGTCATCGCCCACTACATGCCAGCCGAATGGCTGAACAAGATGCTGCCGGTAATCGTGTTCGCCTGTGGCATCTACCTGCTGTTCGGCGGCACACCCAAGGCCCCGCTGGATGCCGATGCACCCATCAAGAAGAAGTGGCAGGTACCGCAAGGCTTCACCCTGGGCTTCTACGACGGCGTCGCAGGGCCAGGCACCGGAGCGTTCTGGACGGTCAGCACCCTGCTGCTGTACCCCATCGACCTGGTCCGCGCCAGCGGGGTGGCGCGCAGCATGAACTTCGTCAGCAACATCGCGGCGCTGACGGTGTTCGTCATTTCCGGGCAGGTGGATTACATCGTCGGCCTGTGCATGGGCCTGTCGGTCATGGTGGGCGCCTTCTTCGGCGCACGCACGGCGATCAGCGGCGGCAGCAAATTCATCCGCCCGGTGTTCATCACCGTGGTGCTGGCACTGACTGTGCGCCTAGCGTGGCAGCACTGGTTCGGGCAAGCCTAAACGCCTGGCCACATACAGATCGATCAGGTACCGGGCAATGGACCGCCCGGCCGGCAGCGGCGGCAGGTCGTGGACGCTGAACCACTGGGCATCCTCGATCTCGTCCGGCTGCATGACTATCTCGCCCCCGGCATATTCGGCATGGAAACCCAGCATCATGGAATGCGGGAACGGCCAGCACTGGCTGCCGACGTACTGGATATTCTGCACGTCCACGGCCACTTCCTCGCGCACTTCGCGCACCAGGCAGTCTTCGGCCGACTCACCCGGCTCGGCAAAACCCGCCAGGGTGCTGTACACACCGGTGACGAAGCGCGGCGAGCGCGCCAGCAAGATTTCATCACCACGGGTCACCAGCACGATCATGCTCGGCGAAATACGCGGGTAGCTGCGCAGGTCGCACGGCTGGCAGTACATCGCCCGCTCCCAGTGAATTTGTGTCATCGCCTGGCCACAGCTGCCGCAGAAACGGTGCTCGCGGGCCCAGGTGCCGATCTGCGCGGCGTAACCCAGTACTTTGTAGGTGTCGAAGTCGCCTTCGAGCATGAACGCACGCAGCCCACGCCAGCTGCAGCCGGGCACATCGGTGGCGCTGCGCAGTTCCAGCAAAAATACCGGCTGGCCGTCAAAGTGGCCGATGCCATGCTCGCACAGCACATCGAGGTCCTGGCGCTTCAGCCAGTCGCGGGGGAACAGCGCGCCGTTGTCGTCCACCAGAAACCCTTCCGGGCTGCGGGCCACGGCCACACCCCCGGTGATCTGCGGGTCGAGTACTGCAGTAGTCCAGCGTGCTGACATGTCGGGAGATTCCTTGACTGCGCGTCCCCCGGCCCGATCAGTCGGCGAACGTCGGTTTCTGTTTGCTCATGTGCGCCGCCACGGCCACGCGCAGGTCTTCGGACTGCAGCATCGCGGCGTTCCAGGTGGCGATGTAGTCCAGGCCATCGTCAATGCGATGGTCACGCATGTAGCTGAGCATTTCCTTGGTGCCGGCCACGGCGATCGGTGATTTTGCAGCAATCTCGCGGGCGATGGCAAAGACACCGTCCATCAGTGCGGCCTGATCATCATAGACCCGGTTGACCAGGCCGATGCGCAGGGCCTCGTCGGCCGCAACGTTGCGACCGGTGAAGGCCAGCTCACGCATGATGCCGTCGCCAATGATACGTGGCAAACGTTGCAGTGTGCCGACGTCGGCGGCCATGCCCATGTCGATTTCCTTGATCGAGAACTGCGCGTCGCTGCTGCAGTAACGCATGTCGCACGCCGAGATGAGGTCGATGGCGCCGCCGATGCAGTAGCCCTGCACGGCCGCCAGCACTGGCTTGCGGCATTTGTCCACGGCGGTGAACGAGGCTTGCAGGCGCTGGATGGTGCTACGCAGAAAGCGCGCATTGCGCCCCACGTCCTTGCCCATTTGCCCAGCCAGCGAGGCCAGCATCATGAGGTCGATGCCTGCGGAAAAATGCTTGCCGGCACCACTGATCACTACCGCCCGCACGGCATCGGTGTCGTCGATCCACTGGAAGATAGCGATGATCTCTTCCCAGAAGGCCGCGTTCATCGCGTTGACCTTTTCCGGGCGATTGATCTGAACGTGGGCGATGTTGTCGGTCAGTTCAACCTTGAACGCACTGTACTCGGTCACGGGCGGCACTCCTGCGGGTGAAGGATTCATGGCGTGGATGGTAACCCAGCCCGATGGCCGTACTTGTGCCAAAAACGGGACTCCACGCCTTGCCTAAGACGCGCCAATCCGGCACCGTGCGCCATCGCCGAATCATAAGGATACATATTCATGCCACGCTCCCTGTCCGGCGCCCTCGCCCATGGTTTTCTGGGCCAGTCGCCGCTTTGGTACAAGGTGGTCATCTGCCTGTTCCTGGTGCTCAACCCGCTGCTGCTGGTTACCGTTGGCCCGGTTGCAGCCGGCTGGGCGCTGGTGCTCGAGTTCATTTTCACTTTGGGCATGGCGCTGAAGTGTTACCCGCTGATGCCGGGCGGCCTGCTGCTGATCGAAGCCTTGCTGTTGCAGATGACCACGCCACAGGCGCTGTATGAGGAACTGCAACACAACTTCCCGGTGATCCTGCTGCTGATGTTCATGGTCGCCGGCATCCATTTCATGAAGGAGCTGCTGCTGTTCCTGTTCTCGCGCATTTTGCTCGGGGTGCGCTCGAAGGCAATTCTGGCGTTGCTGTTCTGCGTGCTGTCGGCGTTTCTGTCGGCGTTTCTCGATGCGCTGACCGTGACGGCGGTGATCATCAGCGCTGCGGTCGGCTTCTACGCCGTGTACCACCGCGTCGCGTCTGGCGCCAACCCACGCGAGGAAAGCGCGCTGGACAGCGACCAGCAGATCGCCCACCTGCACCGCCAAGACCTCGACCAGTTCCGCGACTTCCTGCGTAGCCTGCTGATGCACGGCGCAGTGGGTACCGCCCTGGGTGGCGTGTGCACGTTGGTGGGCGAGCCACAGAACCTGCTGATCGGCCACGAGATGGGTTGGCACTTCGCCGAATTCTTCTTCAAGGTGGCACCTGTGTCGCTGCCAGTGCTGGGTGCCGGCCTGCTGACCTGCGTACTGCTGGAAAAACTGCGCCTGTTCGGCTACGGCACGTTGATGCCCGAGCCAGTGCGTCAGGTGCTGGCCGCCTATGCGGCAGAGGATGACGCCGCACGCACCCAGGCACAGCGCGTCGCGCTGTGGGTACAAGGGCTCGCGGCGCTGATCCTGATTGTCTGCCTGGGCCTGCATGTGGCCGAGGTTGGCCTGATCGGCCTGATGGTGATCGTGCTGATCACCGCCTTTACCGGCATCACCGACGAGCACCGCCTGGGCCGCGCCTTCCAGGACGCCATGCCATTTACCTCGTTGCTGGTGGTGTTCTTCGCCGTGGTCGCGGTGATTCACCAGCAGCAGCTGTTCAGCCCATTGATCAGCTGGGTGCTGACACTGCCGGCCGAGCAGCAACCGGGCATGCTCTACCTGGCCAACGGTTTGCTGTCGGCAATCAGCGACAACGTGTTTGTCGCCACCATCTACATAACCGAAGTGAAGCAGGCGTTTCTCAATGGCAGCATGAGCCGCGAGCATTTCGAAACGCTGGCGGTGGCGATCAACACCGGCACCAACCTGCCCAGCGTGGCAACGCCGAATGGGCAGGCAGCGTTCCTGTTCCTGCTGACCTCGGCGATTGCGCCGCTGATCCGGCTGTCGTATGGGCGGATGGTGTGGATGGCCTTGCCCTATACCGTGGTGATGGGTGGGCTGGGTTGGTGGGCGGTGACCTACTGGCTGTGAGATCGTCTGGTCGGCGCGAGGTTGCATCAGGGCCTGAGGGTGTATGCCTTTATGGTGATGTCGCTTTTGAGATCGAGCGCCGCCCGCGCGGCGCTCGATCTCACGGTCGAAATGACTCTTGAGACATGCACCCCGCAGCCATAATGCAATTTCAAGACATGCGCCACGCCCACACAACTTTTGCCCCGCGCAGGCATCGAAACACAGGTAAGCCCCTATCCGCTCAAGGAGGTCAACCATGGCGCTGCGTACCACGCTGCTGCTTTCCTGCATGACCCTGGCGCTGCTCGGCTGCGCCGGCACCGATCAACCGGCGCCGCCGCGCACCCAGCAGGTCGACCTGCAACGCTACCAGGGCACCTGGTACGAACTGGCGCGGTTGCCGATGTTCTTCCAGCGCAATTGCGTGCAGTCCGAAGCGCACTATGGCTTGCGCACGGATGGCCGGATCGATGTAACCAACCGCTGTAAGGAAAAGGACGGCCAGTGGAACGAAGCCAAGGGCATCGCCGAGGCCCAGCAGCCGGGCAACACCGACAAGCTGTGGGTGCGCTTCGACAACTGGTTCAGCCGCCTGGCACCGGGCCTGACCAAGGGCGAGTACTGGGTGCTGTACCACGACAAGGACTACCGCGTGGCGTTGGTCGGCCACCCCAATCGCGAGTACCTGTGGATGCTTTCGCGCACGCCTGCGGTGACCGACCAGCAGCGCGAGCAACTGCTGACGATCGCCCGGGAGCAAGGCTATGACACCAGCAAGCTCATCTGGCGGCAGGGAGACTAGCAGGCCGTCGACGGCTGGCAGCAATGCGGCTAAGGTGTGCGGCCGTCATACCTCGAAGGAGCGAGTGCGTTGATCACCTGCCATGTCAAATACATCGTCGACCCTTTCCAGTTGCCTGCTTTCGAGGCCTATTCACGCCAGTGGATTGGCCTCGTCACGCGCATGGGCGGCCAGCATCACGGCTACTTCCTGCCTGCTGAAGGGGCTAACAACATCGCGTATTGCCTGTTCAGCTTCCCCAGCCTGGCGGCCTACGAGCAGTACCGCAGGCAGGCCGAGACCGACCCGGAATGCATCGCTGCAGTAGCCACAGCCACCGAGCAACGCTTCATCCTCAGTTATGAGCGTAGCTTCCTGAAACCGCTGCTGGGCTGATACAAGGAGGCTGCACATGGACCTGCTGTTCCTGGGCACCTGCGCCGGGGTCCCCACCAAGGCACGCAATGTCAGCGCCACGGCGGTGATCGAGGCCAGTGGCAGCGGCTGGTACCTGGTCGATTGCGGCGAGGGCACCCAGCATCAGCTGCTGCGTACCCCGCTGTCGATCCGCGACCTGCGCGCCATTTTCATCACTCACGTGCACGGCGATCATTGCTTCGGCCTGCCCGGCCTGCTGGCCAGTGCCGGCATGAGCGGGCGTACCCAACCGCTGGAGCTGATCCTGCCCGCCGCGCTGCATGACTGGGTGCGCCAGGGCCTGGCCGCCAGCGATACCTTCTTGCCGTTCGAACTGCGCCTTCTGGCCGTGGAGGAGCTGGTCGAATGGCACAACGATACCGTGCAGGTGACCACCGTGCAGCTCTCACACCGGGTGCCGAGCGTGGGCTTCGTCTTCACCGAAATCAACCCCGAACCGCGCCTGGACATCCCGCGCCTGGAAGCCGAAGGCATACCGCGTGGCCCGCTGTGGGGCGAGCTGGCCAAGGGTTTGGCGGTGCAGCATGGCGAGCAGTTGCTGAACGGTAACGACTACCTGCGCCCTTCACGGCCACCGCGGCGGGTGATCGTGTGCGGCGACAACGATACCCCCGAGCTGCTGGCCGACGCTGCCCAAGGCGCGGATGTGCTGGTGCACGAAGCCACGTTCACCCAGGCCGTGGTCGAACGCACCGGGGTCACCTTCGGCCATAGTACTGCAGCGGCGGTGGCGCGCTTTGCCGAAGCGGCGGGCGTGCGCAACCTGGTGCTGACGCATTTCAGCGCCCGCTACCAGAGCGACCCAAGGCGCAGCCCGAATATCGACAACGTGCGTGACGAAGCCCTCGTCCACTACAGCGGGCACCTGACCCTGGCGCAGGACCTGCAGCGCTATCACCTTGGCCGGGATGGCTGTCTTGAGCTGACCGGATGAATTAACATGGCCGGTTTTTCCAAAAGGACTTGGTCATGCAACGCATCGTGATTCTGGGCAACGCCGGCAGTGGCAAATCGACCCTGGCCCGGCAGATCGGCGCCCGCCTGGGGGCGTCGGTGGTACACCTTGACACGTTGTTCTGGGAGGCCGGCTGGGTAGAGCCGGATGCCGAGACCTTTCGCAGCCGGGTACGCGATGCGGTTAGCGGGCAAGCGTGGGTATGCGAGGGCAACTACAGCCGCCGCACCTTCGACCTGCGCTTGCCACGGGCCGACCTGGTTATCTGGCTGGATACACCACGGTTGACATGCCTGAAGCGGGTCATCCTGCGCAGTGTGCTGAACAAGCCACGGCCAGACCTGCCGGCTGGGTGTACCGAGCGGCTGGACCGGGCGTTTCTGACCTTCCTGAAGTTTGTGTGGACGTTCGACCGGGGCTATCGGCCAGGTATCGAAGCCAACCGCCAGGCAATCGGCCCGCAGGTGCCGGTTGTGCATCTGCGTGGTGACCGGCAGATTGCGGCGTTTGTGGAAGGCCTCATACAACCAGCACCAGCAGCGCGGTCCCTGTAGGAGCGGCCTTGTGTCGCGATCGGGCTGCACAGCAGCCCCAGCGATATCAGCGTTTACTTCCAAACCCTGGGGCTGCTGCGCAGCCCGATCGCGACACAAGGCCGCTCCCACAAAAAGCGCGGTCGCCTGATGCCCGAGGTGCTAGGCCGCCAAGCGCCCGCTGGCAATCGCCTCCGACGCCGCCAGCATCGCCCGCAGCAACACTGCGCAGCCCGCCGCCAGGTCATCGGGCGTGGCGTTCTCGATTTCGTTGTGGCTGATGCCGTTTTCGCAGGGCACGAAAATCATCCCCGCTGGCCCTAGTTCGGCCAGGAAGATCGCGTCATGCCCCGCGCCACTGACAATGTCCATGTGCGGCAACCCCAGCGCCTGCGCCGAGGCGCGCACGGCATCGACACAGCCTTTGTCGAAGTACAATGCCGGGAAGTCGGCCGTAGGCACCAGTTCGTGGCTCAAGCCATGCTTGGTACAGGTTGCCTCGATCACCCCGCGCACCTCGGCGATCATCGCACTCAGTTGCTCGCCCTCCAGGTGGCGGAAGTCCAGGGTCATGCGCACCTCACCCGGGATCACGTTACGCGAGCCTGGATACGCCTGCAGGCAACCCACAGTGCCACAGGCATGGGGCTGGTGGCCGAGGGCGGTATGGTTGACCGCCTCCACCACGGCGGCAGCGCCGACCAGGGTGTCCTTGCGCAGGTGCATGGGTGTCGGGCCCGCGTGGGCTTCGACGCCGCGCA
Organism: Pseudomonas sp. PvP089; assembly: GCF_017875165.1. Taxonomy (NCBI): domain Bacteria; kingdom Pseudomonadati; phylum Pseudomonadota; class Gammaproteobacteria; order Pseudomonadales; family Pseudomonadaceae; genus Pseudomonas; species Pseudomonas sp. PvP089. The sequence goes on along the minus strand of NZ_JAGGME010000001.1, from coordinate 2,396,976 downwards.
GGGTCAGGTCGAACCACTTCTGCCCCAGCGCTCCGAGCACCACGCCGATGGTCTTGGCCTGGTCCTCAAGGATCGGGCCCTGTTCGATATGGGCTTCGAAATAAGCCCCAACCGGATGGCCCAGCACCGCGCGGGTGCCGGCATAGCCGATAGCGTTCAAGGCTTCGCCAACGCTGACGCCCTGGGCATCACGCTTGGCCAGGGTTTCCTCCAGGGTGAACTTGCCGGCGAACACCCCTGAACCCATCATGCACGGGGCAAAGCGCGAGCCTTCTTCGTTGGTCCACACCACCACTTCCAGCGGTGCTTCGGTTTCCACGCCCAAATCGTTCAGCGTACGGATCACCTCCAGCCCGGCCATCACCCCGAAGCAGCCATCGAACTTGCCGCCCGTGGGCTGGGTGTCGATATGGCTGCCGGTCATTACCGGGGGCAGCTTGGGGTTACGCCCCGGGCGGCGGGCGAAAATGTTGCCGACAGCGTCAATGCTGACCGAACAACCGGCCGCCTCGCACCACTGCACGAACAGGTCGCGGGCCTGGCGGTCGAGGTCGGTCAGGGCCAGGCGGCAGACGCCGCCCTTGGCGGTGGCACCGAGGCGGGCCAGGTCCATCAGCGATTGCCACAGGCGGTTGCTGTCGACATGCCGGGCGGTGGTCTTGAGGATCTCTTTGACTGGGGTCACGGGTTTCTCCTTCAGGCTTTTTTTGTTGTCGCTGCGGGCCGCTTCGCGGGCGAACCCGCGCCCACAGCCAAACTGGCGAAGACGTAGTACAGCGCGCCGCCCAGCAGCGAGCCGGTAAACCAGCCGTAGTCGTAGAACCAGCTGAAACTGCTGTTGCCAATCGCCATTACCGTCAGCGCCACCGGCAAGGCAAAGGCCGCAAACCCGGGCCAGTTCCACGCCGGGTACACGTCGTCGCGGTACAACCCGGCCAGGTCCAGTTGCTGCCGGCGGATCAGGAAGTAGTCCACCACCATGATCCCGGCAATCGGCCCGAGCAGGCTGGAGTAACCGAGCAGCCAGTTGGAGTACACGCTCTCCAGGCTCAGGTCCGAGACAATCAGGCCCAGTTTCTTAAGCAGTTCATGGCCCATCAGCGCCAGGCCGATAAAGCCGGTCAGCCATACCGCACGGCTGCGCCCGATCAGGCGTGGGGCAATGTTCTGGAAGTCGTTGGTCGGCGACACGATGTTCGCCGCCGTATTGGTCGACAGTGTGGCAATCACGATCAGCGCCATGGCCAGGGCCACCCAGAACGGGCTGTGGATTTTGCCGATCAGGCTGACCGGGTCGGACACCGTCTCGCCCACCAAAGACGCCGACGCGGCGGTCAGCACCACACCCAGCGAAGCGAACAGGAACATGGTCAGCGGCAGGCCGAAGATCTGCCCAAGAATCTGGTCTTTCTGGCTACGTGCGTAACGGCTGAAGTCGGGAATATTCAGCGACAAAGTGGCCCAGAAGCCGACCATGGCCGTAAGCCCGGCGCAGAAGTAACTGACCACGCTCGCCCCTTCCGGCCGCTTGGGCGGTTGCGCCAGCAGCTCGGTCATCGACATGTGCGGCAGGGCCCAGAACAGCAGCCCGACACCCACCGCCACCAGCAGCGGTGCCGAGAGCGTTTCCAGCCACTTGATCGACTCGGCGCCGCGCAGCACCACCCACAGGTTCAGGCACCAGAAGATCATGAAGCCGATCACCTCGCCAGTACCGGCCAAGGCCTTCCAGCCATCGAACACCGAACCCAGGAACAGGTGAATGGCCAAGCCGCCGAACAAGGTCTGGATGCCAAACCAGCCACAGGCAACCACGGCGCGGATCAGGCACGGTACGTTGGAGCCCAGGATGCCGAACGACGAACGCAGCAGCACCGGGAACGGGATGCCGTACTTGGTGCCTGGGAAGGCGTTGAGGGTAAGCGGGATCAGCACGATCACGTTGGCCAGCAGGATCGCCAGCAGCGCTTCGCCAACGCTCAGGCCGAAGTAGGCGGTGAGCACGCCACCCAGGGTGTAGGTGGGTACGCAAATGGACATGCCCACCCACAGGGCAGTGATGTGCCATTTGTTCCAGGTGCGCTGGTGCACCTTGGTCGGCGCGATGTCGTGGTTGTAGCGCGGGCTGTCGAGGACATCACTGCCCTCGGACAGCTCAAACAGGCCATCCTGCTCGACCACTTCCGATCTGCTCTGTTGCATGGGCCCTTCTCCAGATTTTCTTGTAGTTGTTTGCTCATCGGGCTAATTCGATGGCCGGAGTACACACGCGTATTGGTGCTTAGAAATCTTGACCAGAATTCCATCTTGTCAAGTCAGTCAATAACCCCTGAAACCCCCGAAGTCAGCAGGTCAATAAAAATTAAGTGTTAAATTTCAAACAGTTAAAAACCACAAAAATAATAGGAAAATTTTCTTGAAGATTCCCAAATCAGCATCTAGCCTCGAATCTTGTCAGGTCTGACAGGATTAACCGCCCTGCCTGCCCTACACCCGAGACAATTCCAAGAACCGGCCCAGACCGGTCAGCCTGCGAGGAAAAACGGCATGTCCCTGTTGATCCGTGGCGCCACCGTGGTCACCCACGAAGAGAGTTACCCCGCCGATGTCCTGTGTGTCGATGGCCTGATCCGTGCCATCGGGCCAAACCTCGAACCGCCCACCGACTGTGAAATCCTCGACGGCAGCGGCCAGTACCTGATGCCCGGCGGCATCGACCCGCATACCCACATGCAGTTGCCATTCATGGGCACCGTGGCCAGCGAGGATTTCTTCAGCGGCACCGCAGCGGGCCTTGCCGGCGGCACCACGTCGATCATCGACTTCGTCATCCCCAACCCGCAGCAGTCATTGCTGGAGGCCTTCCACACCTGGCGCGGCTGGGCGCAGAAGAGCGCCAGCGACTACGGCTTCCACGTTGCCATCACCTGGTGGAGCGAACAGGTGGCTGAAGAAATGGGCGAACTGGTAGCCAAGCATGGGGTGAACAGCTTCAAGCACTTCATGGCTTACAAGAATGCAATCATGGCCGCCGACGACACCCTGGTGGCCAGCTTCGAGCGCTGCCTGCAACTGGGTGCGGTGCCCACCGTGCATGCCGAGAACGGCGAACTGGTGTACCACCTGCAGAAAAAACTGCTTGCCCAGGGCATGACCGGACCAGAGGCTCACCCCCTTTCGCGCCCTTCACAAGTGGAAGGTGAAGCGGCCAGCCGCGCCATCCGTATTGCCGAAACCATTGGTACGCCGCTGTATGTGGTGCACATTTCCAGCCGTGAAGCACTGGATGAAATCACCTATGCACGCGCCAAGGGCCAGCCGGTTTACGGCGAAGTCTTGCCCGGCCACCTGCTGCTGGACGACAGCGTCTACCGTGACCCGGACTGGGCCACTGCCGCTGGCTACGTGATGAGCCCGCCGTTCCGCCCGCGCGAGCACCAGGAGGCGCTGTGGCGCGGCTTGCAGTCGGGCAACCTGCACACCACGGCCACCGACCACTGCTGTTTCTGCGCCGAACAGAAAGCCATGGGCCGCGACGACTTCAGTCGCATCCCCAACGGCACCGCCGGCATCGAAGACCGCATGGCGGTGCTGTGGGATGCCGGTGTCAACAGCGGGCGCCTGTCGATGCATGAGTTCGTTGCGCTGACCTCCACCAACACGGCAAAAATCTTCAACCTTTTCCCACGCAAGGGCGCCATCCGCGTGGGTGCCGACGCCGACCTGGTGCTGTGGGACCCGCAGGGCACTCGCACTCTATCGGCCCAGACCCACCACCAGCGGGTGGACTTCAATATCTTTGAAGGCCGCACTGTGCGCGGGGTCCCCAGCCACACCATCAGCCAGGGCAAGGTGCTCTGGGCCGATGGCGACCTGCGCGCCGAGGCCGGGGCGGGGCGGTATGTGGAACGGCCGGCGTATCCGTCGGTGTACGAGGTGCTGGGGCGACGCGCCGAACAGCAGCGCCCGACGCCCGTTCAGCGCTGAGGCCATTGGGGCTGCTGCGCAGCCCATCGCCGGCAAGCCAAATATAATAAAGAGAGAGGCTACAACCGTGATCGACGCCCTGAACCACTTGCCGCGCCCCCGGGCCGGCGCCGACCAGCTGGCCGAGCGCTTCAGCGACCTGGCCCCACCCCTCACCGCTCGCCAGGCCGCCGTCGAAAGCGCGCGCTGCCTGTACTGCTATGACGCCCCCTGCGTCAATGCGTGCCCAAGCGACATCGACATCCCGTCGTTCATCCACCGCATCAGCGATGAAAACCTGCAAGGCGCCGCCGAGCGCATCCTTTCGGCCAACATCCTGGGTGGCAGCTGCGCCCGCGTGTGCCCCACCGAAATCCTCTGCCAGCAGGCCTGCGTGCGCAACAACGCCCAGGAATGTGCACCCGTATTGATCGGGCAGTTGCAGCGCTACGCCTTGGACAACGCGCATTTCACCGAGCACCCGTTCACGCGCTCACCGGCTACCGGCAAGCGCATCGCCGTGGTCGGCGCCGGGCCTGCCGGGTTGTCCTGCGCCCATCGCCTGGCCATGCACGGGCATGACGTGGTGGTGTTCGAGGCCCGCGACAAGGCGGGCGGCCTCAACGAGTACGGCATTGCCCGCTACAAGCTGGTCGACGACTACGTCCAGCGGGAAGTGGAGTTCCTGCTGGGCATTGGCGGCATCGAAATACGCCATGGCCAGCGCCTGGGCGGCAACCTCAGCCTGGGCGAACTGCGCGACCAGTACGATGCGGTGTTCCTCGGCCTCGGCCTGAATGCCGTGCGCCAGCTAGGCCTGCCAGACGAGGAAGCACCCGGCCTGCTCGCCGCCACCGAGTACATCCGTGAACTGCGCCAGGCAGCCGACCTGAGCCAGCTGCCGCTGGCCGACCGCTGCCTGGTCATCGGCGCCGGCAACACGGCCATCGACATGGCGGTGCAGATGAGCCGCCTGGGCGCCCGCGACGTCAACCTGGTGTACCGCCGTGGCCACGCCGACATGGGCGCCACCGGCCACGAGCAGGACATCGCCAAGGCTAACCAGGTGCGCCTGCACACCTGGGCGCGCCCCGACGCCGTGCTGCTGGATGACGCCGGCAAGGTGCGCGGCATGCGCTTTGCCCGCACCGAACTAACGGACGGCCGACTGCGCGACACTGGCGAAACCTTCGAGCTGCAGGCCGATGCCATCTTCAAGGCCATCGGCCAGCGCTTCGACGATGCCTGCCTCGTCGACCCGGTGGCTGCACAACTGGCCCGGGACGGTGAGCGCATCCGCGTTGACCACACCCTGCAGACCAGCTTGCCGGGCGTATATGCCGGCGGCGACTGCACGGCCCTGGGCCAGGACCTCACTGTCCAGGCTGTGCAGCACGGCAAGCTGGCCGCCGAAGCCATCCATGCCCAACTCATGCTCAACGTGGAGGCAGCGTAAATGGCCGACTTGTCTATCGTATTTGCCGGCATCAAGGCACCCAACCCTTTCTGGCTGGCTTCCGCACCGCCAACCGACAAGGCCTACAACGTGGTCCGCGCCTTTGAGGCTGGCTGGGGCGGCGTGGTCTGGAAAACCCTGGGCGAGGACCCGGCAGCGGTCAACGTGTCGTCGCGCTACTCGGCGCACTACGGCGCCAACCGCCTGGTGCAGGGCATCAACAACATCGAGCTGATTACCGACCGTTCGCTGGAAATCAACCTGCGTGAAATCACCCAGGTAAAGAAGGACTGGCCCGACCGGGCATTGATCGTGTCGCTGATGGTGCCGTGCGTCGAGGACTCGTGGAAGTTCATCCTGCCGCTGGTAGAGGCCACCGGTGCCGATGGCATCGAGCTGAACTTCGGCTGCCCGCACGGCATGCCGGAGCGCGGCATGGGTGCGGCGGTCGGCCAGGTGCCTGAGTATGTGGAGCTGGTCACCCGCTGGTGCAAGACCTACTGCTCGCTGCCGGTGATCGTGAAGCTTACGCCCAACATCACCGACATCCGTCAGTCGGCCCGCGCCGCCCACCGTGGCGGGGCCGATGCGGTGTCGTTGATCAACACCATCAACTCCATCACCAGCGTCGACCTGGACCGTATGGTGGCCCACCCCATCGTCGGCGACCAAAGCACCCATGGCGGTTACTGCGGCTCGGCCGTAAAGCCGATTGCCCTGAACATGGTGGCAGAAATTGCCCGCGACCCGCAGACGCGTGGCCTACCGATCTGCGGCATTGGCGGCATCGGCAACTGGCGTGATGCGGCGGAGTTCATGGCCCTGGGCAGTGGCGCCGTCCAGGTGTGCACGGCAGCGATGCTGCATGGCTTTCGCATTGTCGAGGACATGAAGGACGGCCTGGCGCGCTGGATGGACCAGCATGGGCATCGCACCCTCGAGGCGTTCCGTGGCCAGGCGGTAGGGCACACCACCGACTGGAAGTACCTGGACATCAACTACAAATCGGTGGCGCACATCGACCAGGACGCCTGCATTGGCTGTGGGCGCTGCCACATTGCCTGTGAGGACACCTCACACCAGGCCATTGCCAGCACGCTGAAGGCAGATGGCACCCATGCCTACAGCGTGATCGAGGAGGAATGCGTGGGCTGCAACCTGTGCCAGATCACCTGCCCGGTTGAAAACTGCATCGAGATGCAGGCGCAGGATACCGGCAAACCGTACCTGAACTGGACACAGGACCCGCGTAACCCCTACCGCGAGGCCAGTTGAGGTAGATCACTGCCTGAACCCGCAACGCGATCGGTGTAGGAGCGGCCTTGTGCCGCGATGGGGCGCGAAGCGGCCCTGGGGTTTGAGCTTCGCCGCCGAAATTGACGGGGCCGCTTCGCGCCCCATCGCGGCACAAGGCCGCTCCTACAATGGACCGCGTCAGGCTGGAGTCTCGGGTCAGGGCTCCAGCCCGATCCCCCGCAAGATCACGCTGGTCACCGTTTGCACCGCACTCTCGAACGCCATGTCCGACAGCATCTCGCCGCCATTGAGCAACTGCACCTGGTAACCGAAGTCGGCATAGTGCTGGGTGGACGCCCAGATCATGTACAGCAATGCCGACGGCTCAACCGGCAGAATACGCCCCTCCTCCATCCAACGGCGGATCTTGGCTTCTTTCAATTTCGCCCAGGGCACCAGGCTGTCATCCAGGTTCACCCCAAGCACAGGCGCCCCGTGCAGCATCTCTTCGGCCCAGATCTTCGAGCCCAGTGGCCGCGAGCGCGAATGGCCCATCTTGGCCCTGATGTAGCTGGTCAGCACCACACGCGGGTCGTCGAAGTTCTCGAAGCACAGTGCGTCCTGCTTCCACACATCCAGCAGGTCCTGCAGCACCGCGCGGAACAGCTCGTCCTTGGTGCTGAAGTAATAATGCAGGTTGGAGCGCGGCAATTCGGCCTGCTCGGCGATATCGCCCATGGACGTGGCGCCATAACCTTTGTCGGCGAACACCTTTTCCGCCGCCTGCAAAATTTTCTCGATATTGCGTCGGCGGATTTCGATCTTGTGGTTGGCCATCAGGCTTGGGCCGTCCACACCGCCAGTTCATAGCCGTCCGGGTCGATGAAATGGAAGCGACGCCCGCCCGGAAAGGCAAAGGTCGCCCGGCTGATTGTCGCCCCGGCGGCCTCGACCCGCTGCTGTGTGGCATCGAGGTCGTCGGCGTACAAGATGACCAATGGCCCGCCCGGGCGTACTGGCTCGCCGGTGGTGAAGCCACCGGTCAGCCGGCCGTCACTGAACTCGGTATAGGCAGGCCCATAGTCGGTGAACGCCCAGCCGAACACGCTGCCATAGAAGGCTTTGCTGCTTGCGATGTCGCTGACATTGAACTCGATGTTGTCGATCTGCCGGTCAGTACCGCGAATGCCCATGTGTGCTCCGTGCCGTAGGGGGTTTGGCCTAGTCTACTCCGGTCGTTTCACACTTTTATATCAGGCGGCCTGAAACATCCGTGTGATTACAGGCTGATGGCGATGGCTTGATGCGTCACCCATTGGTTGCGATCAGAAGCACGTCTATCCGCAACTCGCCCGGTCCCGCACCGGGCACTGTGCGCGATGAAGATTAAGTGCGGTGTTGATGATGCCGATATGGCTGAACGCCTGGGGGAAGTTGCCGAGCATGCGCTGACCGGCCGGGTCGTACTGTTCCGCCAGCAAGCCAAGGTCGTTGCTCAAGCCGGTGAGGTGCTGGTACAGCGCTTCGGCTTCAGCCTGGCGCCCCAACAATACATAAACGTCTGCCAGCCAGAACGAGCACACTAGGAAGGTGCCTTCCCCCGGCGTCAGGCCGTCGCTGCAGCTGTCACTGTCGTAGCGCATCAGCAGGCCGTTCTTCAGCAGGCGCTGTTCGACCTGCTCCAGCGTGCGCAAAAAGCGTGGGTCATCTGCGGGCAAGAAGCCAGTCAGGGCGATCTGCAACAGGCTGGCATCCATTTCGGACGAGCCGTACGCCTGAACAAAAAACCGGCCACTGGGGTCCAGGCCTTTCTCGCAAACTTCGCGGTGAATGTCGTCAGCCACCTGGCGGTAATGGTCCCCGCGCTCGCGGCCTTCTTCAGTGGTGTCGGCCAACCCTGCGGCACGGTCGAAGGCGACCCAGGCCATCACCTTGGAGTGCACGAACTGTTGCCGGCCGCCGCGCACTTCCCAGATGCCTTCGTCCGGCTCGCGCCAGATGCCTTCGACGTAAGGCATGATCAGGCGGGAGATGGCGGCGCTGCGCGGATGGCGCGGCAAGCCGCCCTTGATCGCCTGGGACATGGCATCGGCCAGTTCGCCATAGATGTCCAGCTGCATCTGCTGCGACGCGGCATTGCCTACCCGCACGGGTTGCGAATGCTCGTAACCGGCCAGCCACGGCAAGGTGTATTCCTGTAGGTCACGCTCGCCGGCCAGGCCATACATGATCTGCATCTGCTCAGGGTTGCCGGCCACCGAGCGCAGCAGCCATTCGCGCCAGGCCTGGGCTTCGTCAAAGTAGCCGAGGTTCATGAAGGCCAGCAGTGTCATGGTGGCATCGCGCAGCCAGCAGAAGCGGTAGTCCCAGTTGCGCTCCCCACCCACACGCTCGGGCAGCGAGGTGGTGACGGCGGCGACGATGCCACCCGTGGGGGCGTAGGTCATGGCCTTGAGGGTGAGCAACGAGCGGCGCACCAGGGCGGTGTATGGCCCTACCTGCGGGCAGCGGGTGGCGAAGGCCTGCCACTGCTCGACGGTTTGGGCAAAAGCCTGGTCGATATCGCAGTCGGGCTGCACGGGCAGGTGCGAGGGTTGGTGACGCAGGCTGAAGATTTGGCGCTCGCCCGTGCCAACACGAAAGCGCGCGACGGTATGGTGGTCGAGTGCATGCGGGGGGACGGTGCTGCACAGGATCAGCCGGTCAGGGCCGGCAACGGCGCTGAGGGTCAGTGGGGCGAGCCGTTCCACCCATGGCACACTGCGACCGTAGTCGAAGCGCATGACCAGGTCCATTTCAAAATTGGTTTCGCCACTGAGACCCTCGACGATCCGCACCACCGAATTGACGTCGCCCAGCGGCATGAAGTCGAGCACCCGGGCACGGCCGGTGGCAGTGACCCAGGTGGTTTCCAGCACGAGGGTGTCGTCCAGGTATTGGCGGCTGCTGTGCTCGACGGGGTCGCAGGGGGCCACGCGCCAGCGGCCGTTTTCTTCGTTGCCCAGCAGGGCCGCAAACACGGCGGGGGCGTCGAAGCGTGGCAGGCAGAGCCAGTCGAGCGAGCCATCGCGGCTGACCAGGGCGGCGCTGCGGCAGTTGCCCAGCAGGGCATAGTCTTCGATGTGGGCAGGCATTGAGTCTCCTTTCGGTTGAACCGGTTTGTTGCCTGTGCCGGCCGCTTCGCGGGGCAAGCCCGCTCCCACAGGGAACCCTACTGCACTTAAGCCGTGTGCAGTACCTGTGGGAGCGGGCTTGCCCCGCGAAGCGGCCGGCACAGGCAACCCAGCTTGATCAGGTCAGCCCAAGCGGTGCCACTCGCGCTTGTCGCGGGTCAGCAATTCATTGCCAGCGTCAGGCCCGTCTTCACCGGCCGGGTACTGATGCACCTCGCCATCCTGGGCCCAGGCATCGAGAAACGGCTGCACCGCTCGCCAGCCGTTCTCGATGTTGTCAGCCCGCTGGAACAGGGTCTGGTCACCGGTCAGGCAGTCGTAAATCAGCGTCTCGTAGCCGGTCGCCGGGGTCATCTTGAAGAAGTCTTTATAGGCAAAGCCCAGCTCCACATTCTCCATCACCAGCTCCGGCCCTGGCCGTTTGGCCTGCAGGTCGAACCACATGCCTTCGTTGGGCTGAATCTGGATTTTCAGGTAGTTGGGCTTGGGCCGCTCCAGCTCCGACTCGCGGAACTGCGCATACGGCGCGGGCTTGAAGCAAATGGCAATTTCGGTGTCGCGCACGCTCATGCGCTTGCCGGTGCGCAAGTAGAACGGCACGCCGGCCCAGCGCCAGTTGTCGATCATCACCTTCAGCGCCACGTAGGTTTCGGTCTGGCTGTCAGGCGCGACATTGGGCTCCTGCCGATAACCGGGCAGCGGCTTGCGCCCCTGCTTGCCGGCACTGTACTGGCCGCGTACCGAGTTCTTCAGGGCCATTTTCGCCGACCATGGGCGAATAGCACCGACCACCTTGGCCTTTTCGCCGCGCACCGCGTCAGCCCCGAACGCAGCCGGCGGCTCCATGGCCACCATCGCCAGCAACTGGAACAGGTGGTTGGGAACCATGTCGCGCAGGGCCCCGGTGCTGTCGTAGAACGCACCACGGGTTTCGACGCCGACCGTTTCCGCAGCGGTGATCTGCACGTGGTCGATGTAGTGGTTGTTCCAGAACGATTCGAACAGGCCGTTGGAGAAGCGGCTCACCAGAATGTTCTGCACCGTCTCTTTGCCCAGGTAATGGTCGATACGGTAGATCTGCCGTTCGCCCATCACTTTCAACAGGCAGGCGTTGAGCGCCTCGGCGCTGGCCAGGTCGGTGCCGAATGGCTTCTCGACCACGACGCGGCGAAAGCCGCCGCCAGACTCGTCGAGCAAGCCGGCCTGCCCCAGGCGCTGCGCCACCTCGGGGAAGAAACGCGGCGAGGTGGCCAGGTAGAAGATGGCATTGCCGTGGCTGGTTTTGTCGATGCGCTTGGCGAGGGCCTGGTAAGTGGCCGGGTCGAGGAAATCGCCCGTCTGGTAATCCAGGCGCTTGGCCAGGCGTGCCCAGAGCTTTTCGTCCAGGCACTTGGCGCTGCCCTCGCCGCCTTTATCCCGCTCGAGCATGAACGCATGCAGGCGCTCTGCAAATTCCTCGGCGCTGGCCGGGTTGTGGTCCACGCCAACGATGCGCAAGTTGCGGTCCAGCAAACCGTCGCGGCTGAGGTTGTATAGCGCCGGCATCAGCAGGCGCTTGACCAGGTCGCCATTGGCGCCAAACAGGAACAGGGTACAGGGAGGCGCGGCTGGAATGGTCTGTTTGGTCATTCGCCTTTCTTCTCGACGTGGCCACCGAAGCCCAGGCGCATGGCCGAAAGGATCTTGTCACCATACGTGCCCTGCTGCTGGCGCGAGCGGAAGCGCGCAAACAGTGCGCTGGACAGCACCGGCACCGGCACCGCCTGCTCAACGGCGGCATCGATGGTCCAGCGGCCTTCGCCACTGTCGGATACCGAGCCACTGAACTGCGACAGCTGCGGGTCGGCCACCAAGGCATCGGCGGTGAGGTCGAGCAGCCATGAGGTTACCACGCTGCCACGCCGCCACACCTCGGCGATCTCGGCCACGTTCAGGTCAAAGCGCTGGTCTTGCGGCAGCTCGTTGCCGCCTTTGCTGCGCAGCAGGTCGAAGCCTTCGGCATAGGCCTGCATGAGGCCGTACTCGATACCGTTATGCACCATTTTCACGTAGTGCCCGGCGCCGGGTGGGCCCGCGTGGATATAGCCGTGCTCGGCGCGCTGATGCTCGCCGCTGCGGCCATGAGTACGCGGGATGTCACCCACGCCCGGGGCCAGCGCCTTGAACAGTGGCTCCAGGCGCTCGAACACGTCCTTTTCGCCGCCGATCATCATGCAGTAGCCACGGTCCAGGCCCCATACGCCGCCAGAAGTGCCGACGTCCAGGTAATGCAGGCCGCGTTTTGCCAGCTCGGCAGCACGGCGCATGTCGTCCTTGTAGAAGGTATTGCCGCCGTCGATGATCGCATCGCCCGGTTCCAGCAGGTCAGCCAACTGCGCGATGGTCTGCTCGGTGGGCTCGCCGGCCGGCAGCATCACCCACACTGCGCGTGGGGCTTTCAGCTTTTGTACCAGCGCACCAAGGTCGTGCGCGCCTTGGGCACCCTCGCCCTCCAGCCCGGTAATGGCCTCGCGGTTGCGGTCGTGCACCACGGTGCGGTGGCCGGCGCGCATCAGGCGCCTTGCGATATTGCCGCCCATGCGGCCCAGCCCGACGATTCCCAATTGCATGAGCCGATGCTCCCTTACGAAATGGATGACAACACAGTCCAGCGTTTCAGATTAGTCCAGCCTGCCGCCCGAGGGTTCAGCGACGAACGGCAAGACCACGATAAACAAAAAAGTTCCCACCAACTGCAAAAGAATTCAGAATGCGCCCCGCGTGAAGCGTCTACGCTTTGACTTGTCACCAGCCAAAACCGCGAGGTGTGCTCATGGGTACCTTGATGCCTGCAACCCCAACCCAGACACTTTATGTCTCCGTGCGCCGTGATGAGCTGCGTAAACTGAAAGACGAACGTGACCAGTTGCGCCAACAGGTCGCCCAGTTGAACCTGTTGCTGGCGCAACAACGTGATGGCGAAAAGGCTGTAAGCCTCTGATCGATTTCTTCAAATCAGGTTTCTGGTAATGCGCAATCGCAACTCACTATGGCTGTGCCAGCTGGCTGAATCTGAGACGGATAATCCGTGATTTTTTGTTTCACGAATCCTTTCCCGTACATGCAAGGCTAGCCATACCTGATCGCTCGGTTTAATCCGCTTGTGGGCATCAGCAAGTCGATGCTGCAAAACAGATAGGGTTTCGAGCTGAGCATTGACCTCACGAGGATTTTGCGGCGAAAAAACCCTCACATCCATAATGTCGCGTTCAAGACGCTGAATTTCCTCGAACGTTGTTTGAACGTGACTCGCACCGCTACCTCCCGAAGGCGCCCCAAAAGAGAGATCTGAACTCCGCTTAACTGAACCGGGTTCGCTTAGGGTAGTAGCGGTGATTGAATCTGTTCGGCGTCCTGGCGACCTGCCGGAGTTGCCAAAAATGCTGGCTACACCCCGTTTCAACCATTTGAAGAAATGGCCTGAGGGGTCCAGGCGATTCACCGGGTCGTTAGCGCAGTAGGCGTATGCGTTCGCCCCCCCTTTGCCGAACGGACTGAGCGTATCGGGTGAGTTAAACCGCATAAGTTCGGGCTTATATCCCCGATACCCGTTACCGAGCAGGTAAAATTTTGAGTGCAAATCCCTGTGTTGAGCGTTGAAGCTCAGAGATGAGTCGAGCCACACAGAGTATCCATAGGGTGCATAAGGGATGCCTGAAGAGTGCTTATGCACTGAGGTCAGCTGATCAATTTTTTCCATGACCTTCGTCCTAGGGAGATCGGCACAATGGTGGTGCCCTAGCCCTGAATGACACAACTGTCAGAAATGCCAGCCAAGGGATTCACTGCGCGTAGAGAATCCAATGCCATGATGACCGGGTTGTCCACGATGAAGAAGTGACTTGCTGCTAGCACCATCATGGTGCGTTACCCCACCCTAGCCACAATTTGGCGCATCCTCCAAACACCCCGCACTGCCTTCGCCCACCTCTTTTCACATCCGGTCACATACGCCAACGTTTGCGTCTATTCCGCGCATAGCAATAGTGACCAATGGGTCACCTTTTTATCTTTTTCTCTCCTACACTCGGGTTTCGGCCCGCCATTTGCTCAACGGAAGAGCGACGAAAAAAAGTCGAACTTTCGCAAACGCCGGCAGGTCAGGAACTAAGTAGGCCAAACGCAAGGGACATTCCCTGGCTCGGCCCACCCATCCCAACCAGTCCAATCGCCTTCGGCCGGAGTGCTGATCGCGTTGTGCCTGCGCGCACGAACCTGGGGCATGGAACGCACTACGCAGAATCCAGAAACAGAGAGAACCAACACGCAATATCGTCACGGGTGCCAGCACCCGGCCAAGCATAGGGACGGAGAGAAGTATGATCAGTGCCGCTGTCGAGCCTCACGTAGATTCATTCAAACCGGACAACCGCGAGCCGCTCACCCCGGATTTCGCCACGACAGGCAAGGCACCCGGCGCCCAGCGCCAGCACAACCCGAACATGCGCAAGATTCTGTTCGTGACCTCGGAAATCGCAGACCTGGTGAAGACCGGCGGCCTGGGCGACGTGTCCTCCGCCCTGCCCCGTGCCCTGGCCCACCTGCACGATGTGCGGGTGCTGATCCCTGGCTACCGGCAGGTGATGGAAAGTGACAACCCGATCCACATCGTGGGTGAGCTAGGCGGCCACGCGGCCCTGCCGCCGTGCAAGATCGGGCGTATGGACATGGCCGACGGCCTGGTCATCTATGTGCTGATCTGCCCCGAGCTGTACCAGCGCGACGGCACACCCTATGGTGCCAACAATGGTCGCGACTGGCCCGACAACCACATCCGCTTCGCACGCCTGGGCCTGGCTGCTGCCGAAATCGCAGCTGGCGAAGGCAAGATCCACTGGACGCCAGAAGTGGTGCACGCGCATGACTGGCCCGCGGGCCTGGCCCCGGCCTACATGCATTGGCGCGGGCTGAACACGCCCACCCTGTTCACCATCCACAACCTGGCCTACCAGGGTGTGTACAGCCGAGGTTGCAGCCCGGAGCTGGCGATTCCCGATCACGCCATGCAGCAGGAAGGCATGGAGTTCTACGGCAAGCTGTCGTTCCTCAAGGCTGGTCTGGCTTACTCCAGCCACATCACCACCGTCAGCGCCACCTATGCCCGGGAAATCACCACGCCGGAATTCGGCTGCGGCCTGGACGGTTTTCTCGCCAGCAAAGCCCAGCAAGGCCTGCTTGGCGGCATCCCCAACGGCATCGACGAAAGCTGGGACTCGGCCACCGACAAACACCTGCAACACAACTTCAGCATCAACGACTGGGAAGGCAAGGCGCGCAACACTCATGAGGTACGCGAGCTGTTCGGCCTGGAGGAATCAGAAGGCCCGTTGTTCGCCGTGGTGTCACGGCTGGTCTATCAGAAAGGCCTGGACCTGACCTTGGGTGTGGCCGACTACATCGTCGAACAAGGTGGGCAGATCGCGATCATCGGCCGTGGCGAGCCGGAAGAAGAACAGGCCATGCGCGAGCTGGCGCTGCGCCACCCGGGCCGCATCGGCGTGCGTATTGGCTTCAACGAGACCGACGCCCGGCGCATGTTCGCCGGCAGCGACTTCTTGCTGATGCCGTCACGCTATGAACCTTGTGGCCTCAGCCAGATGTACGCGCAACGCTTCGGCTCGCTGCCGGTGGCGCGCAATACCGGTGGCCTGGCCGACACCATCGAGTGCGGCGTCACGGGCTTTCTGTTCAACGAGTCGACCGTGGAGAGCTACCGCGAGGCACTCAGCCGCGCCTTCTATGTGTACGGCAAGAAGGACTTGCTGAACGCCATGCGCTGCCTGTCGATGACCCAACCCTTCAACTGGTGCCAGGCGGTTGAGCCCTACGCCCGCCTTTACGAGGACCTGGTCAAGCAGGCACAGCTGAGCCATTACTGAGCGAGGGTCAGAAGATGCACAGGCATGGCGCACACTTAATGGACGCCACGTCGGCGCGCTTCGCCCTCTGGGCGCCGGATGCGCGCAGCGTGAGCGTGGAACTGGAGCAGCAGCCGCCCGTGGCGCTGCTGGCCGATGACGATGGCTGGTTCACCGGCGTTGCCCCGTGCAAGGCTGGCGACCTTTATCATTACCGTATCGACGGCGAACTCCAGGTGGCTGACCCGGCTTCGCGTTATCAGCCCCAAGGCGTACAAGGCCCAAGCCAGGTGGTGGATGTGGCCGGTTACCCCTGGCAACACCCGTGGCAAGGCCGGCCGTGGCACGAAGCGGTGATTCAGGAACTGCATGTCGGTTTGCTCGACGGCTACGCCGGGGTTGCCCGGCACCTGCAGCGCCTGGCCGAGGTGGGCATCAGTGCTGTCGAGCTGATGCCGCTGGGGCAGTTCCCAGGCGAGCGCAACTGGGGCTACGACGGCGTGCTGCCCTACGCGCCTCAAAATACCTACGGCAGCCCCGAGCAGTTATGCGCACTGGTCGATCAGGCCCACGGCGAAGGGCTGATGGTGCTGGTGGATGTGGTGTACAACCACTTTGGCCCCGATGGCAATTATCTGCACCAGTACGCCAGCGCGTTCTTCCGCGAAGACCGGCAGACACCCTGGGGCGCGGCCATCGACTTCCGCCGCCCGCAGGTGCGCGAGTACTTCATCCAGAACGCGCTCATGTGGCTGTGCGACTACCGCTGCGACGGCCTGCGCCTGGATGCCGTGCATGCCATCGACCAGCCCGATTTCCTGATTGAGCTGGCCCAGCGTGTACGCGCCGCCGTAGAACCGGGGCGGCACGTGTGGCTAGTGCTGGAGAACGAGCACAACCAGGCCGCCCTGCTGGAACAGGGTTTCGATGCGCAATGGAACGACGACGGCCACAATGCCCTGCATGTGCTGCTGACCGGCGAAACAGAAGGCTACTACGCCGACTACAAGCAACGCCCCATCGACCAGCTGGCGCGCTGCCTGGCCGAGGGCTTCGTGTTCCAGGGCCAGGCAAACCGCCATGGCACGCCACGCGGCGAACCCAGCGGGCACCTGCCGCCCAGCGCTTTTGTGTTGTTCTTGCAGAACCATGACCAGGTCGGCAACCGTGCCTTGGGCGAACGCCTGACCCGCCTGTGCCCGCCACCGGCCCTGCGCGCAGCCACTGGCCTGTTGCTGCTGGCGCCAATGATCCCGCTGCTGTTCATGGGCGACGACGAGGGCAGTTGCCGGCCGTTCCTGTTCTTTACCGACTTCCATGACGCGTTGGCAGACGCTGTGCGCGAAGGCCGCCGTGGCGAGTTCGCCCATTTCACCGCGTTCGCCGACCCCGAGCAGCGAGAGCACATTCCCGACCCCAACGCCGAACAGACCTTCGAGTCTTCCCGCCCGCAAAACAAGGAAGTGGTCGCCGGCTGGCACGGCCTTTATCAGCAACTGCTGGCCCTGCGCCGCCGCCACGTCATCCCGCACCTGCCCGGTAGCCGCTCACTGGGGGCCGAGGTGCATGGCGACAAAGCGCTGACCGCACGCTGGCGGCTGGGCGATGGCAATACCCTGCGCATCGACCTGAACCTGGCGGCAACTGCGCAGGCCGTCGAACTGCCCGCTGCCGCCACCCGGCTGTTCGACACCAGCGACACCCAACACCCTGATAGCCAACTGGCCCCGTACAGTTGCGTGGTCAGCCTGCTTCCCTCTGACCAGGAGCGCCCATGAGCGAAACCGCCCTGCACCGCTTGGCAAACCGCGTCGGGTTAAGCCGCGACTGGATCGACGCCAACGCCCGGCCCCAGCGCGTCAGCGACGAGGTGCTGTGCAAGCTACTCGCAGGCCTTGGCCACCCGGCCAGCGATGACACGGCCATTGCCGCCAGCCTGCGCGCGGTAGAAGCCGCCGAAGACAGCGAACATTTGCCGCCCTTGCTGACCGCCGACCAAGGCCAGCCATTGGCGCTGTCACGCTATTTCAGCGCTGCCAGCGTCGCCCGCTGCACCTTGGAAGACCAAACCTCGGTTACCCTCAGCCTGGACGAGCAGGCACGCCTGCCAGGTGACCTGCCCATTGGCTACCACCAGGTGGAAATAGACAGCCGCCGCTTCACCGTGGCCGTGGCCCCGCCGCGCTGCTACAGCCTTGCAGACAACGTGCAGCCCCCCCCACGCTGCTGGGGCCTGGCAGTGCAGCTGTACAGCCTGCGCAGGCCCGGCGATGGCGGTTACGGCGACTGCCTGGCGCTGGAGCAGCTGGCCCGCCTGGCCGCCGAGCGCGGTGCCGATGCCTTGGCCATCAGCCCCATTCATGCACTGTCGGCCATCGACCAAGAGCACTACAGCCCCTACTCACCCTCCAGCCGCCTGCTGCTCAACACCCTGTATGCCAGCCCCGCAGCCCTGCTGGGTGAGCGGGAGGTGCGCATGGCCATTGAAGCCTGCGGACTGGAGCAACAACTGGAAGAGCTGGAGCAACGCCCACTGGTTGATTGGCCACGCGCCGCCAGTGCCCGCCTGCGCTTGCTTGAAGCGCTGTACCACGGGTTCAGCCATGGCGACCATCCGCTGCGCAGGGATTTCGATAGCTTCCGCGAGGCCGGTGGCCAGGCCCTGGAGCACCACTGCCGCTTCGAGGTGTTGCAGGCACAGGCTGTAGAGCACGGCCTGGGCGCCGACTGGCGCAACTGGCCAAAGGCCTGGCACGACCCCTATCACCCGGAAGTGGCGGCCTTCGCCAATGCTTACCCGGCCAAGGTCGAGTTCCATGCCTTTTGCCAATGGCTGACCGAACGCGGCCTGCAACGTGCTCAGGAGGCAGCCCGCGGCAACGGTATGGCTGTGGGCTTGATCGCCGACCTGGCGGTGGGTGCCGACGGTGCCGGCAGCCAGGCATGGAGCCGCCAGGATGAATTGCTGGCCGGCCTGACCGTGGGTGCGCCGCCCGACATCCTCAACCGCGCCGGCCAGGATTGGGGCATCTGCGCCTTCTCGCCCGAGGGCCTCAAGCGTAATGGCTACCGCGCCTTTATCGAGATGCTGCGGGCGAACCTGGCACATGCCGGCGGCCTGCGCATCGATCATGTGATGGGCCTGCGCCGGCTGTGGCTGATCCCGCAGGGGGCCAAGCCCAGCGAAGGCGCCTACCTCAATTACCCGCTGGACGACCTGTTGCGCCTGCTGGCGCTGGAGTCGGTGCGCCACCAGGCAGTCATCCTTGGCGAAGACCTGGGCACCGTGCCCGACGGCCTGCGCGAAACACTTGCCGAGAAAGCAGTGTTGGGCATGCGCGTGCTGCCCTTCGAACAGACCCAGCCAGGCCAGTTCAAGCCCATTCTGGACTGGCCAGACAGCGCCCTTGCCACAACCGGCACCCACGACCTGGCCCCGCTGGCCGGCTGGCTGGAAAACCGCGACATCGACTGGAGCCACCGCTTGCAACTGATCGACGCTGCCACCGAACTGCATTGGCGCCAAGACCGCCAGAAAGAACACGACGGCCTGCGCCGCACCCTGGAGGCCAACTACGGCGAACTGAAGGACAACGACGCCGTGATCGACGCGGCCATCCGCTTCGTTGGCCACACCCGTGCGCCCCTGGTGCTGGTACCGCTCGAAGACCTGTTGGGCTGCGAAGAGCAGCCGAACCTGCCAGGCACTACAGCCGGGCACCCTAACTGGAGGCGGCGCTTCACCCAACCGGTGGCAGAACTGCTCGATGACGAAGATGCCGCACGGCGCCTGGAGCTGCTGGCCCAGGCCCGCGAACAGGCCTGGGAGCGTGACCGATGAAGCCGCTGACTGCGACCCTGCGCCTACAGTTTCACAGTGATTTCACCCTCGATCACGCCGTGCCGCTGGTGCCGTACTTCGCCCAGCTGGGTATCAGCCACCTGTATGCCTCGCCCATCCTCAAGGCCCGCGCCGGCTCCCGCCACGGCTACGATGTGGTCGACCCGACCTGCGTCAACCCCGAACTGGGCGGCGAAGCGGCGCTGGAGCGGCTAGTGGCGGCCCTGCGCCAGCATGGCATGGGGCTGATTCTCGACACCGTATCCAACCACATGGCCGTGGGCGGTGCCGATAACCCCTGGTGGCAAAGCCTGCTGGCCTGGGGCCGGCGTAGCCCGTATGCCGAGTTCTTCGATATCCAGTGGCACTCCAGCGACCCGCTACTGGCCGGGCAACTGTTGTTGCCGTTCCTTGGCAGTGACTATGGCGTGGCACTCAAGAACGGCGAAATCCCACTGCAGTTCGACCAGCAGCAGGGGCTGCTGCACGTGGTCCATTACGAGCATAGTTTCCCGATCTGCCCAGTCGATTACGGCTGGATTCTCGCACTCAGCCCGGAGCCTGCGCTCAAGGCCCTGGCCGAACATTTCACTGCGTTGAACGAGTCACCCACACCACTGGCCGCAGCGCTCCCGCTACAAACCGAACTGGCACGCCTGGTGCGTGAAGGGGCTGACCTTGAATCGGCCCTGGTGGCCTTCGACAGCCGCAGCGAGGCCGGCTTCAAACGCTTGCACCTGCTGCTGGAGCGCCAGACCTACCGCCTTGCCAGCTGGCGCACCGCCGCCGATGACATCAACTGGCGGCGATTCTTCGACATCAACGAGCTGGGCGGCCTGCGCGTGGAGCGCGCGGTGGTGTTCGAGGCCACCCACGCCAAGCTGTTCGAGCTGATCGAGCGCGGCCTGGTGGATGGCCTGCGCATCGACCATATCGACGGCCTGGCCGACCCGCGCGGCTATTGCCGCAAGCTGCGCCGTCGGGTCGATAGCCTGTTGGCGCAAAGGCCTTTGCAGGCTGCGTTGGAGCACTTCCCGATCTACGTGGAAAAAATCCTCGGTGCAGGCGAGCACCTGCACCGCGACTGGCTCACCGACGGCACCACTGGCTACGAATTCATGAACCAGGTCTCGCTGCTGCAGCACGACCCGTCCGGCGAAACGCCACTCACCGAGCTATGGGCGAACGTCACCGAACGGCCCGACTTCCCTGAAGAAGTGCGTCAGGCGCGTTACCTTGTGCTCAATGCCAGCCTCGCCGGTGACTGCGAATCGGTCGCCCAGGCGCTGCTGCAGGTCGCGCGCAACGACCTGATGACCCGCGACCTGACCTTGGGCGGCATTCGCCGGGCCTTGCAGGCAGTGGTAGCGCATTACCCCGTGTACCGTACCTACTTCAACGCCTGCGGGCGCCCCGCTGAAGACGAAGGGTTTTTCCAGCAGGCGCTGGCCAACGCCCGGCACGACCTCGGCGAAGCCGACTGGCCGCTACTGGACCACCTTGAACAATGGCTGGGGGGCCAAGCCTGGAAGCGGCTGCCACCGGGCCGCGCCCGCAAGCAACTGCGCCACGCCTGCGTGCGCTTCCAGCAGCTGACCGCGCCGAGCGCGGCCAAAGCCGTGGAAGACACTGCCTTCTACCGCAGCGCCCGGCTGCTGTCGCGCAACGACGTAGGCTTCGAGGCCGAGCACTTCAGCGCCCCGCCCATGCACTTCCATAACGAAGCCCAGCGGCGCCTGCGCGACTTCCCCGACAACCTGCTGGCCACCGCCACCCATGATCACAAGCGCGGCGAAGACACTCGCGCACGCTTGGCCGTGCTTAGCGAACGCGCCCCGTGGCTGGCCAGCCGAGTGGAACATTGGCGTGAACTGGCAGAACCGCTGCGCGCGCAGCTGAACGATGGCTTGGCACCCAGCCCCGGCGACGAGCTGATGCTGCTGCAAACCCTGCTCGGCAGTTGGCCGCTGGAGCTCGACCTGCACGACGAAACCGCCCTGCACCAATACGCCGAGCGTATCCGTCAGTGGCAGCAGAAGGCACTGCGCGAAGCCAAGTTACGCAGCAGCTGGAGCGCGCCGAACGAGGCTTACGAAAGTGCCTGTGCCCGCTACATCGATAGCCTGCTGCTAGGCAGCGAACACCAGCAACTGCGCAAATCCGTGGCCGATGCCGCGCAACTGCTGGCTTGCCCCGGCGCCCTCAATGGCTTGGTCCAAGCCCTGCTGCGCATGACTACCCCCGGTGTGCCCGACCTGTACCAGGGTAACGAATACTGGGACTTCAGCCTGGTCGACCCCGACAACCGCCGCCCCGTGGACTACGCTTCGAGGCGTCGCACCCTGGACGACGCCACGCCGCTAGCCGAGCTGCTGGCGCACTGGCGCGACGGCCGCATCAAGCAGGCCTTGATCGCACGGGTGCTGGACTGCCGCCAGGCCCACGCCGAACTGTTTCGCCGTGGCGCCTACCTGCCACTGACCGTACAGGGCAGGCATGCGGACAAGGTGATTGCCTTTGCGCGCGTGGGTGAAGGTGAACACGCCGTCGTCGTCGCCCCGCGCCTGGCCAGCGGCTTGCTCGGTGGCGCTGCTACACCGTTGATCCCGGCACAGAACTGGGACGACACCCGGGTGGTACTGCCGTTTGCCTTGTCGCCTGCCAACTCGACGGGACTTTTCCGTGGCGCGGCGGTCAGCTCTTCCAAGGAGTTGATGTTGAGCACCGTGCTCGCGGAGTTCCCGGTCAACGTGTTGATACAACAATCTTGAGCATCAGGAGCGTCATGATGAGTGTCGATGAAAAACGTATTCGCGAATTTGCCTATCAGATCTGGGAGTCTGAAGGTAAGCCTGTAGGGGAGGAAGAACGGCACTGGGATATGGCCCGCAAGCTGGCCGAGGCCGAGGCTTTGGCCCCCAAGGCGCAACCGCGCAAGCGCGCGCCGGCCAAGCCCAAGGCAGCCACTGAGCCGAAGGCCCCTGCCGAGCCCAAGGCGGCTGCGCTGCCAGGCGTCAAACCCGCTGCGGCGAAAAAGCCTCGGGCGGTGAAAAAGCCTACTGCCGGTTAAGCCTGTCCCGGCCTCTTCGCGGGTAAACCCGCTCCCACAGGTTCATCACTGGTGCTCAGCGCAGTGCAGGACCTGTGGAAGCGGGTTTACCCGCGAAGAGGCCAATGCAGGACAGCACAATTCCCCTTCTATCACGGCCATTTGAGGATCGTCATGAGCCCCCGCACCCCTAAGAAAACCCGCTCGGTCGCACCATCGCGTATCCGCGAAGGCATGCCCTTCCCCCTCGGCGCCACCTGGGATGGCCTTGGGGTCAACTTCGCGCTCTTCTCGGCCAACGCAACCAAAGTCGAGCTGTGCCTGTTCGACTCCACCGGCGAGCAGGAGCTCGAGCGCATTGAGCTGCCCGAATACACCGATGAGATCTACCACGGCTACCTGCCCGACGCTCATCCTGGCCTGGTTTATGGCTACCGTGTATACGGTCCCTACGAGCCGGAAAACGGCCACCGTTTCAACCCCAACAAATTGCTGATCGACCCCTATGCCAAGCAACTGGTCGGCAGCCTGGAGTGGTCCGAGGCACTGTTCGGCTACACCATTGGCCACCCCGACGGCGACTTGTCGTTCGATGAGCGCGACAGTGCGCCCTTCGTGCCCAAGTGCAAGGTGATCGACCCGGCGTTCACCTGGGGCCGTGACCAGCGCGTGTCTGTTCCTTGGGAACGTACGATCATCTATGAAGCGCACACGCGCGGCATCAGCATGCGCCACCCGGCAGTACCGGAAGAACTGCGGGGCACCTTTGCCGGCCTTGCCAACGACGAGCTGCTCAAGCACATCAAAGACCTGGGCGTCTCCAGCATCGAGCTGTTACCCATTCACGCCTTCGTCAACGACCAGCACCTGCTGGACAAGGGGCTGAACAACTACTGGGGCTACAACAGCATCGCTTTTTTTGCGCCGCACCCGCGCTACCTGGCCAGCGGCAAGATTGCCGAGTTCAAGGAAATGGTCGCGCACCTGCACGACGCCGGGCTGGAGGTGATCCTCGACGTGGTCTACAACCACACCGCCGAAGGCAACGAACGCGGCCCGACCCTGTCCATGCGCGGCATCGACAACGCCTCGTACTACCGCCTGATGCCGGATGACAAACGCTACTACATCAACGATTCCGGCACCGGCAACACCCTGGACCTGAGCCACCCCTGCGTACTGCAGCTGGTCACCGACTCGCTGCGCTACTGGGCCGGCGAGATGCACGTGGACGGCTTCCGCTTCGACCTGGCGACCATCCTTGGCCGCTACCACGATGGCTACAGCGAGCGCCACGGCTTCCTCGTCGCCTGCCGCCAGGACCCGATGCTCAGCCAGGTCAAGCTGATTGCCGAACCCTGGGACTGCGGCCCCGGTGGCTATCAAGTGGGCAACTTCGCGCCGGGCTGGGCGGAATGGAACGACCGCTTCCGCGATACCGCCCGCGCCTTCTGGAAAGGTGACGAGGGCCAGCTGGCCGACTTCGCCGCACGCTTGACCGCCTCGGGCGACATGTTCAACAACCGCGGGCGCAGGCCGTATTCCTCGGTCAACTTCATCACCGCCCATGATGGTTTCACCCTGCGCGACCTTGTGTCGTACAACCACAAGCACAACGAAGACAACGACGAGAACAACCAGGACGGCACTGACAACAACCTGTCATGGAACTGCGGTGCCGAAGGGCCAACCGACGATCCGGACATCAATGCGCTGCGCATGCGCCAGATGCGCAACTACTTCGCCACCCTGCTGTTGGCCCAAGGCACGCCGATGATCGTCGCCGGCGACGAGTTCAGCCGCACCCAGCATGGCAACAACAACGCCTACTGCCAGGACAGCGAAATCGGTTGGGTGAACTGGGACCTGGACCAGGAGGGCAAAGAGCTGCTGGCCTTCGTCAAACGCTTGACCCGCCTGCGCCTGGCCTACCCGGTGCTGCGCCGCTCACGCTTCCTGGTGGGTGATTACAATGAAGCAATCGGGGTCAAGGACGTGACCTGGCTGGCACCGGATGGCAACGAAATGAGCGTGGCGCAGTGGGAAGACCCGCACGGGCGCTGCCTGGGCATGCTGATCGACGGCCGCGCGCAGGTCAGCGGCATCGCCCGGCCAGGGTCCGAGGCCACAGTGCTATTGATCGTCAATGCCCACCATGACGTTGTGCCATTCAAGTTGCCAGCGGTACCCGAAGGCGATTACTGGAGCTGCCTGATCGATACCGACCGGCCGGAGTTGCGCAAGGGCCAACATCTGCAGTTCGACAGCACGTTCGAGGTCAAAGGGCGGTCGATGCTGCTGATGGTGTTGCAGCACGAGGAGGAGTGAACCCGGGGTGGTCCTACCGCCAGCAAGCCACCTCCCACACGTTCTGCACCGCCTGAAGGCCTGCACCAACCTGTGGGAGCTGGCTTGCCGGCGATAGGGCCGGTAGATGCAACACACAGGCACCTGCGATCGAGGAGGAATTGTGAACCCCGAAGCCGGCAGCACAGGTTTCGCTAGCGTCAACCAGGCCCCGGCCGTGAAGCGGCTGCGGGTACTGACGGTGAAAACCCACAAGGGCGTCACCGCCTTCAACCGGCGCTTCATTCTGCCGAAACTGCGCGAGGCGGTACGCAGCACCCAGGGCGACATCGTCTTCCTCCAGGAAGTAGTTGGTAGCCACGACCGCCACGCCGCGCGCTATCCCGGCTGGCCGCAGACCTCGCAGTACGAATTCCTTGCCGCCAACACGTGGAGCGACTTTGACTACGGCCGCAACGCGGTGTATCCCGACGGCCACCACGGCAATGCGCTGCTCACCTGCCATTGGCGGTGGAGGTCAGGCTCTAGCAATCATTCGTCATAGCCACGCAGGGGGAAATAGCGAAGCCCGCCATACCCGGGTGATTGTCTCGGGAAATCAGGTGCTTAAGGTGAGTTACACAACCTGAACAGATCTTTCACGCTTTCTTGACGCAAGCGGTGTCCTCTCCTTAGCTGAACATTATCTAGCAGTAAAGATCTCGCGCCGGGCCTCTAGCTCGCGCCTTCGTGCGCGCTTCAGAAGGCTGGCGTGCTGGTTTGGGTCGCCCACTGTTTTTGCCGTACAGCTCGTGACAACAGGCCAGGTCCTTGGGCTGTAAAACCACAAAAACAAAGGAGATCCGCCATGAAAAGCACCTCGAACCCCGTGCGTTTCGACAGCATTTTCTACGCGGTTTCCACGTCGCTGCTTCTGGCAACCCCGGTGGAAACTTTCGCGTACGAACTGCAGGGTGACCCCACCTCGCCCGGTTTTCTGCAACAGCCAGCGATGCCGCAGCTGTCGCTAGACCCGGCCAGCGCCAGTGGTTTGAGTATCGGTACCCTGAATGCGTTTTCGCAAACGATGAGCGCGCGGCACGGGCAGGCGGCGCCGGACATGATCGCCAGCCAGTGGGCGCAGTTTTTCCCGACCAACGCCCGCATGGGTACACAACCCCCAGACCAGCTGGAGGCACCCAGCCAGCAACTGGTGATCGGCCCGGACCTGTTCGTGCGTGAAACTGCAGCGGGCAATGTGCACCGTGCAGGGGTTTTCGTAGGGCACAACAACCTGCAGAGCAGCTTCAACGGCATACGCCCACTGCTGGGCGACAAGCAGCGCAATGCGGTGAACCTGAGCGGGGAAAGCCTGGGCGTGTACTGGAGCATGACCCATGAACAGGGCTGGCACCTGGATGCCGTGGCCATGGGTTCGCGGATCGATGTCCTGGGCCGGGGCGAAAACGGCCAACGCCTTGACGAAAGCGGCCATGCGATGACCTTTTCGGTGGAAGGCGGCTACCCGATCCGCCTGAGTGGCAACTGGGTAATCGAACCCCAGGCACAGTTGATCAACCAGCAGTTCTTCCCCGGCAACCAGGTGCAGGAAGAAACCCTGCAAGCCTTAGACAGCCAGCCGAGCTGGAGCGGCCGGGTGGGTGCAAAATTGTCCGGGCGCTACGAAGTGCGCGGCATGCCCATCGAACCCTATGTGCGGACGAACGTGTGGTACGACTTCAGCAATGCCGATGAAGTGAAGCTGGACCAGGTCGACAAGATCTCCAGCTCGCGCTACTCGACCACGGTAGAGCTGGGCTTGGGGCTGGTGGCGCGTGTCACGCCTTCTGTGGCCCTGTTTGTCAGCGCCGATTACAGCAGTGATGTGGATGACAATGACCTGAACGGGCTGATTGGCAGCCTTGGGGTGCGGATGCGCTGGTAGCCAGGCCCGGCCCTTTCGCGGGCACGCCCGCTCCCACAGCGACAGCACAGGGACGAACATTGTGCAATCCCTGTGGGAGCGGGCATGCCCGCGAAGAGGCCAGTGCAGGCAAAACGTCAGGCCGGTTTCATTATCAACACGCCAAGCGGCGGCAAATTTAGGGCCAGCGACAATGGCTGCCCATGGCTGGCGACTGCCTCACTGGCCACTGCCCCCAAGTTGCCCACGTTGGACCCTGCATACAGCTCGGCATCGCTGTTCAGCAGCTCCTGCCAGCGCTCGCCAAACGGCACGCCAATGCGGTAGCCCTCACGCGGCACCGGGGTGAAGTTGGCCACCACCAGCACCGGCTCGCCACTGCTGTTCCAGCGCAGCCAGGCGTACACGCTGTTTTGCGCGTCGTCCCCGATCAGCCACTGGAAGCCCTGCGGCTGGCAATCCTGCTCGTGCAGCGCCGGCACCTCACGGTACAGGCGATTGAGGTCGCCCACCAGGCGTTGCACACCTTGGTGCTCGGGGTACTGCAACAGGTACCAGTCCAGTTCGCTGTCATGGTCCCACTCACGCCACTGGCCGAACTCGCAACCCATGAACAGCAACTTCTTGCCAGGGTGCGCCCACATGAAGGTGAGGTAGGCACGCAAGTTGGCAAATTTCTGCCAGCGGTCGCCGGGCATCTTGTCGATCAGCGAGTGCTTGCCATGCACCACTTCGTCATGGGAGATGGGCAGGATGAAATGCTCGGAATAGGCATAGATCAGCCCGAAACTCATCTCGTTGTGGTGGTGGGCGCGATGCACCGGGTCGTTCTGGATGTAATGCAGGGTGTCGTGCATCCAGCCCATGTTCCACTTGTAGGCAAAGCCCAGGCCGCCCTGCTGGGTCGGCTGGCTGACGCCGGGCCAGGCGGTGGATTCTTCGGCAATGATCAGGGCACCAGGGGCCTCGACGGCAGCCACGCCGTTGAGGTGGCGAATGAAGTCGATAGCCTCCAGGTTCTCGCGCCCGCCGTAGCGGTTAGGCACCCATTCGCCAGCCTTGCGCGAGTAGTCGCGGTACAGCATCGAGGCCACCGCATCGACCCGCAGGCCGTCAATGTGGAAGTGCTTCAACCAGTGCAGCGCCGAGGCCATCATGAAGCCGCGCACTTCGTTGCGGCCCAGGTTGTAGATCAGCGTGTTCCAGTCCTGGTGGTACCCCTCCAGGGGGTTGTCGTATTCGTACAGCGCGGTGCCGTCGAAGCGGGCCAGGCCGTGTTCGTCGGTGGGGAAATGCGCCGGCACCCAGTCCAGGAGCACGCCTATGCCGCCTTGGTGGCAGGCATCGATGAACGCGGCAAAGTCCTCGGCACTGCCGTAGCGCGAGGTGGGCGCGAACATCGACAGTGGCTGATAGCCCCACGAGCCGCCAAACGGGTGCTCCATGATCGGTAGCAACTCGATATGGGTAAAGCCCAGCTCCTGCACGTAGGGCACCAGCCGCTCGGCCAGCTCGCGCCAGTTGTAGTAGCGCCCGACTTCGCCTGCCTCGTCCAGCTCGCAGCGCCATGATCCCGGGTGCAGTTCGTAAATCGACAGGGGGGCATTGTAACCATGGCGCTGGGCGCGTTGTGCCATCCAGTCGTGGTCCTGCCACGCATGGCTGAGCTCACCGGCCACCTTGGACGCGGTGCTGGGCGGCAATTCGGTAGCGCGGGCCAGCGGGTCTGCTTTGAGTGGCAGTATCCCGTCCTTGCCCAGCACCTCGAACTTGTAGGTTTCGCCCACGCCCAGGCGCGGCACGAACAGCTCCCACACCCCCGCGCCGTGGCGCAGGCGCATGGGGTGGCGACGGCCGTCCCAGTTGTTGAAATCACCCACCACCGATACCCGCCGGGCATTCGGCGCCCACACCGAGAAACACACGCCATCGATGCCATCGACCTGGATCGGCTGGGCACCAAAGCGCCCGGACAAGTCGCGGTGGTTGCCCTCGGCGAACAGGTGCAAGTCCATGTCGCCCAATTGCGGGCCAAAGCTGTAAGGGTCTTCGGTGATTTGCTCGCCGCCGGCCCAGCCGATGTGCAGCAGATAGGCCTGCGCATCATCCAGGTGCGCCGTGAACAATCCCGGAACTGCACCTTGCACCATTTCAGCCAGCACGCGCCCATCATCGCGCGCCAGCACCCGTGCATTCAGGGCATTGGGCAGGAAGGCGCGGATAAACACACCGCCCTTGCCATCGCCATGGGGGCCGAGTACTGCAAAAGGATCGGCGTGTTCGGCGCGGGCCAGGGCATCCAGGTCCCGTTGCCGAAGGCCGCCGTTTTCACGCGTGGTTGCATTCATCTATGACTCTCCCCAGGTACTGATCAGTCCATGCAGGCCATGCAAAGGCACGGCCAGCCAGGTCGGACGGTTTTCGGCTTCATATGTGATCTCGTAGGCGGCCTTTTCCAGGCAGAACAATTCCAGTGCCGCGCGCTCGCCGTCGGCCATTTTCCAGGCATGGGGCATGGCGGCGGTGGCCAGGCCGTAGGCTTCGACGAAGGCGTGGCGCGACTGGTGCAGGTACTGCCGGGCGACCCGCTGACGCGCCTGCTGCGCTGGGCCGGAAAGGTCGACCGCAGACGCGCTGCGCAGGATCATCGCAGCAGCATAGTCGAAGGAACGCAACACGCCGCTGACATCCTTGTACGGGCTGTGTTTTGCCCGGCGCTCTTGCAGTGGACGTGACGGTTCACCCTCGAAATCGATCAGGTAGGCGTCACCCTGCACCACCAGCACCTGGCCCAGGTGCAGGTCGCCGTGCACCCGCATCAGCAGGCCGCCCTCAGCCTGGTCCGCCAGGCTAGCGATGTGCTGGGCCAGGCCATCGCGCTGTTGCTGCAGGTCGTCGATCAAGGCCTGGCTGTCGCTGTCGAGAGCGTCACGGTGCTGGGCCAACAGTTCGAGGGCGTGGGTCAGTTCGGCGCTGATCTGCGCACCCCAGCGCTGGCTGTCGTCAGCATCGCTGGGGCGTGGGCGGAAGGCCTCATCATCGGTCGGCGCGGCCAGCAACAGGTGCATCTCGCCCAGGCGTTGGCCGAACAAGGCGGCAAAGCCGGTGAGTTCCTCCAACGCATCGGTGTGTACCTCGGCATCGCCGCCAGCCGGCGCCATCTGGTCGCGGATGGCCCGCTCCAGGGTGTTCTGGGTCCAGGCCCAGGCATCGCCCTGGTTGCTCAGGTAGCCCTGGGCGATCATCAGCAGGTGGGGGGCATTCTGCTCGTCCACCCGGCTGACCCAGGCAAGCAATGGCGAGATATTGGCAAAGCCGGCGGCGGTCAGGTAGGCACTCATTTCCAGTTCTGGGTGAATGCCCGGGTTGACCCGGCGGATCAGCTTGAGCACCACGCTGTCACCGATCACCACCGAGCTGTTGGACTGCTCGGCGCTGAGGTAGCGCACTGCACTTTCATCGTTCAACCCAAGGGCCGCCAGCAGGTCGGTGCACTCGAAACGCAGTTCGCCCGCGCCGCTGCCACAGGGCAGGCGCAGGCCATTCTGGCAGGCGTGCAGCACCGCGCGGATAAACGGTTCGAGCACGAAGGCATCGGTAATCAGGCCAACCTGATGGGCACGGCGCACCCGCGACAAGGCCAGCTGCTGCGGCAGCGCTGTGTTGATCTGGTCTTCGGGCAGCAGGCCAAACGGCAGCTGGTAGTGGTTGGCCGTCCCCCCGCCAAGCACCTCGATTTCGCTGAGCAGTACGGGCGTGGTGGCGGTAGCGAAGCGCACGCCGTAGCACAGGCGCACCTGGTCGATGGGCCCTTCCTTGCCGGCGAACCAGCGCCGCTTGGGCAGGTATTGCGGCAGGATGGTGGTTTGCAGGGTTTCGCGGGCGGGTGCTTCCAGCAGTTCTTCCATGCGCTTGCGCAATACCAGTGTAGTCAATTCGGGTAACCCCTCGGTGGCCTGGATGTGCCAACTGGGCATGCGGTCGTGGGAGGCCAGCAGGAACCAGTAAAAGGCATAGGGTGGCAGCGTCAACAGGAACGGCAGTTGCCCAATGGGCGGGAAGGCGCTGCCGCCGAGCATCTCCACCGGTACTTTGTCGGCGTATTGTGACAATTCCAGTTCGGCAGCCTGGGCGGCGCGGGACACGTTGGCCACGCACAGGATGACCTCGGTGTTGCCATCGGCATCGGTGTACTCGCGGATGTACGCAAGAATGCGCCGGTTGCTGGGCGTAAGGGTTCGCAGGCTGCCGCGGCCAAAGGCCTTCTGCTGCTTGCGCACGGCCAGCATGCGCCGGGTCCAGTTCAGCAGCGAGTGCGGGTCATGGCTCTGGGCCTCGACGTTTACCGTCTGGTAGCCGTACAGCGGGTCCATGATCGGCGGCAGCACCAGGCGCTGCGGGTCGGCGCGGGAGAAACCACCGTTGCGGTCGGGCGACCACTGCATGGGCGTACGCACGCCGTCGCGGTCCCCGAGGTAGATGTTGTCGCCCATGCCCAGCTCGTCACCGTAGTACAGGGTTGGCGTGCCCGGCATCGACAGCAACAGGCTGGTGAGCAGCTCTATACGCCGACGGTCACGCTGCAGCAGCGGCGCCAGGCGCCGCCGAATGCCCAGGTTGATGCGCGCGCGGCGGTCTTCGGCGTAGTAGTTCCACAGGTAGTCGCGCTCTCGGTCGGTGACCATTTCCAGGGTCAGCTCATCGTGGTTGCGCAGAAAAATTGCCCATTGGCAGTTGGCCGGGATCTCCGGCGTCTGGCGCAGGATGTCGGTGATCGGGAAACGGTCTTCCATGGCCAGGGCCATGTACATGCGCGGCATCAGCGGAAAATGGAAGGCCATGTGGCACTCGTCGCCATCACCTTCGCCAAAGTAAGGCCGGGTATCTTCCGGCCACTGGTTGGCCTCGGCAAGCAACATGCGGTCGGGGTAATTGGCGTCGATTTCAGCGCGGATTGCCTTGAGCACAGCGTGGGTTTCGGCGAGGTTCTCGTTGTTGGTGCCGTCGCGTTCGATCAGGTAAGGGATGGCATCCAGGCGCAAGCCATCGACACCCAGGTCCAGCCAGAAGCGCATCACCCCGATCACCGCCTTGAGCACCAGCGGGTTGTCGAAGTTGAGGTCTGGCTGGTGCGAGTAGAAGCGGTGCCAGAAATACTGGCCGGCGACCGGATCCCAGGTCCAGTTGGACTTTTCGGTGTCGAGGAAGATGATCCGCGTGCCGTCGTATTTCTGGTCGTCGTCCGACCACACGTAGAAGTCGCGCGTCTTGCTACCGCGCTTGGCGTGGCGGGCACGCTGGAACCAGGGGTGCTGATCGCTGGTGTGGTTGATCACCAGTTCGGTAATTACCCGCAAGCCGCGCTTGTGTGCCTCGCTGATAAAGCGCCGGGCATCGGCCATGCTGCCGTAGTCGGGATGCACGGCCTTGTATTCGGCGATGTCATAGCCGTCGTCGCGCCGCGGCGAAGGGTAGAACGGCAGCAGCCACAGGGTATTGACGCCCAGCTCGGCGATGTAGTCCAGCTTGCTGATCAGGCCTGCAAAATCGCCGATGCCGTCGTTGTTCGAGTCGAAGAACGACTTGATGTGCAACTGGTAGATGACGGCGTCCTTGTACCACAGCGGGTCATCGATGAAGGCTGCCGGGCGTGAACGCTTGGCCATGGGTGACTCCTTTCATTTTCCGGGTTGCTCTGCCAGCAACTGACTTGACCCCATCCCCGTAAGAGCGGGTATGACCGCGAACCAGACACCGCGGTGTTTGGCACCCGCAGCGCCGGTGCTCGCGGGCACGCCCGCTCCCACAAGGAGATGTGTGCCTTGCTCTACCGGGCTTTTTCGATACGCCAGATCCCGAAAGGCTGATGCCAGGGCTCGATACGCATCCATTGGGTCTTGCCATGCCAGGTCCAGCGGTGGCCGTTCATCAGGTCTTCGCCCTGGGTGTCGGCGTCGTCATCCAGGCCTAGCTCCCAAAGCGGCAGCTCGAAATGCGCCTCTTGGGCGTTGTGCGGGTCGAGGCAGATAGCCACCAGGATGTAGTTGTCGCGCTCAGGCGTACGCTTGGCGAAATACAGGATGTTGTCGTTCCAGCAGTTGAAAAACGCCACGCCCAGGTGCGTTTGCAAGGCGCGGTTCTGCCGGCGAATACGGTTGAGCTGGGCGATCTCGGCAATGATGTTGCCAGGCTGGGTGAAATCGCGCGGGCGGATCTGGTATTTCTCCGAATCCAGGTACTCCTCCTTGCCCGGCAAAGGCGCGCTTTCGCACAGTTCGAAGCCTGAGTACATGCCCCACAGGCCCGAGCCCATGGTTGCCAGCGCGGCGCGGATAAGGAAGCCGGCGCGACCAGACGTGTGCAGGAAGAACGGGTTGATATCCGGCGTATTGACGAAAAAGTTCGGCCGGTAGCACTGGCTCCATGGCGGCTGGTTTAGCTGCTCGAAATACTCGCGCAGTTCCTGCTTGTGGTTGCGCCAAGTGAAGTAGGTATAGCTTTGCGCGTAGCCAACCTTACCCAGGCGCGCCATCATCGCCGGCCGGGTGAACGCTTCGGCAAGGAAGATGACGTCGGGGTGCTGGCTGCGCACATTGGCAATCAGCCATTGCCAGAATGGCAGTGGTTTAGTGTGCGGGTTGTCGACGCGGAAGGTTTTCACGCCCTCCTCTACCCAGCCGACCACCACGTCGCGCAGCGCCAGCCACAGCGAAGGGACGGCGTCCGGGGCGTAGAAATCGACGTTGACGATGTCCTGGTACTTTTTCGGCGGGTTCTCGGCGTAGCGAATGGTGCCGTCGGGGCGCCAGCTGAACCAGCCGGGGTGCTCTTTGAGCCATGGGTGGTCCTGCGAGCACTGAATGGCGAAATCCAGCGCGATTTCCAGGCCATGCTCGGCAGCGGCAGCCACCAGTCGACGGAAGTCTTCGCGGGTGCCCAGTTGCGGATGGATGGCGTCATGGCCGCCTTCGGCACTGCCAATCGCATACGGGCTGCCAGGGTCGCCGGGCTCGGCCTTGAGGGCGTTGTTGCGGCCCTTGCGGTGCTGCATGCCGATGGGGTGGATGGGCGGGAAGTACAGCACGTCGAAGCCCATGTCACGGATCATTGGCAGGCGTTGGTGCACGTCGTTGAAGGTGCCGTGGCGCTGTGGGTCGTCAGTGATCGAGCGGGGGAACAGCTCGTACCAACTGGCGAACTGCGCAGCCGGGCGGTCGACATCAATGGGGAATTCACAGCTGCGGGCCAGGTAGCTGCGGTGCCCGGCTTCGCTCATCAGGTGTGCAACATCAGGGCCCAGGAACAGCGCCACCTGCCCGTCGCTATCCAGCTCCGCGAGGCGCTGCTGCACCGCTTCGAGCTCCTCACGCACGGCGCCGCTGCACAGTTCGATGCCTTTGCCCAGCATCAAGCGGCCCTCTTCCAGTTCGAGCTGTACCTCGACTCCGGCGTTGTACTTTTTCTCCAGATCGTGGCTATAAGTGGCGAACGGGTCGACCCAGGCCTCGATGCTGAACAGGTGTGGGCCAAGCTCGGTGGGGGTGAATTCTGCCAGCCACAGGTCGTTGCCCGGCGAGTGCATGGGCACGCAATGCCAGCGGCGGCTGTTGGCCTGACGCCAGTTGAGCATCACGGCCAGGCGGTCGTGGCCGTCGCTGTACACCTTGGTGCTGACCGCCACAGCCTGGCCGCTGATGGCCTTGGCGGCAAAGGTGCCGGCGTCGAGCACCGGTTGGGTGTCTTCGATCACGACACGCGGCGCCAACAGCGCCTGGGACAGGCTGATGGCCTGTTCGGGGTGATCGTTCGCCATGGGCACGCTTTCAAAGGGCTCGTTACGTGACATCGACCTTGCTCCCTCAGGCTGGTGGCGGTAAGGGTTCAGAGCCGGGCACAGGCGTGGGGTTCAAAAAAATTGAGCGAACGGCAGCTACCAGCGGTCAGAGCCTGCAGCACCTCTTCATTCCACCCACGCGAGGTCAGGCCATGAACATTCCCATTCCACCGGAAACCCCCGATCCCAACATTGACGACCCCAGCTTGCCACCGCCCGTGCCGGAAAAAGAGCCGGACGAGCTGCCGATCAAGCCAACCATGCCGCCGACGGTGGGCGACCCGCCGAGCCAGGAGCCACCGGTGAAGGCTTAAGGATAGACAAGGTTTTTATGCAGCATTGGCTGGTCTGTGGGCGGGTAAATCTGCCGAGAGGCCAGCCAAGCCAACGCATCAACCTGCAGATAGCGCCGAAATCTCCGCCACGCTGATCTCCCGCATGCGGAATTTTTGCACCTTGCCCGTCACCGTCATCGGGTATTCGTCAACAAAGCGGATATGCCGCGGCACTTTGAAATGTGCGATGCGTCCCTTGCACCAACCCTGCAGTTCCTCGACCGTGGCGTGGTGCCCGGGATGCAGCTTGATCCAGGCCACAATCTCCTCGCCATAGCGGCTGCACGGAATGCCGATCACCTGCGCATCAGCCACTGCCGGGTGGGTGTAGAAGAACTCCTCCAGCTCACGCGGGTAAATATTCTCGCCGCCGCGAATGATCATGTCCTTGTTGCGCCCGACGATACGCACATAACCGTGCTCATCCATCACCGCCAGGTCGCCCGAGTGCATCCACCCGGCCGGGTCGATGGCGTCCGCCGTGGCTTGCGGGTTGTCCCAGTAACCAAGCATCACACTGTAGCCGCGGGTGCACAACTCGCCGATCTCACCGCGCG
Organism: Pseudomonas sp. PvP089; assembly: GCF_017875165.1. Lineage (NCBI taxonomy): Bacteria > Pseudomonadati > Pseudomonadota > Gammaproteobacteria > Pseudomonadales > Pseudomonadaceae > Pseudomonas > Pseudomonas sp. PvP089. The sequence goes on along the minus strand of NZ_JAGGME010000001.1, from coordinate 2,361,422 downwards.
CGACGATGCAGCCATCGGCGGCTACCAACTTGTTTTCCAGCTGCGGCTGGGTACGGCCGACGGTGGTCACGCGCAGCTCCAGGTCATCGTCCGGGCCGGTCTGCAGCGACACCGGGCTGGTTTCGGTCATGCCGTAGGCGATCTGCACTTCTGCCATGTGCATCTGGTCGATGACCCTACGCATCACCTCGATCGGGCAGGTGGCACCGGCCATGATGCCGCTGCGCAGGCTTGACAGGTCCATCTGCGCACGCGAGGGGTGATCGAGCATCGCGATGAACATGGTCGGCACGCCGTACAGGATGCTGGCACGCTCCTCGGCCACGGCGCGCAGGGTGAGCTCGGCGTCGAAGGCGTCGTTGGGGTAGATCATGGTGCTGCCGTGGGTGATGCAGCCGAGGTTGGCCATGACCATGCCGAAGCAGTGGTAAAGCGGCACCGGGATTACCATGCGATCGCAGGCCGTCAGGCCCAGGCTCTCGCCGACCATGAAGCCGTTGTTGAGGATGTTGTAGTGGCTGAGCGTGGCGCCCTTGGGCGCACCGGTAGTGCCGGAGGTGTACTGGATATTCACCGGCTGGTCGAATTGCAGGCTTTGCTGGCGGGCAGTACAGGCATCGGTCGATGTCTGCCCTGCCCGCTCGGCCAATGCGTGCCAAGGCAGGAAGCCGGCAGGCGGGTTGGCGGCCAGGCTGATCACGCCGCGCAACTCAGGCAGGCGCGGACTGGCCAGTTCACCGGGCGTGGTACTGGCCAATTCTGGCACCAGCTCCTGGACCATGGCGTGATAATCAGATGCCTTGAAGGCATCGGCGCACACCAGCCAGCGGCAGCCGGACTGACGCAACACATAGTCCAGTTCGCCCACGCGATAGGCCGGGTTGATGTTGACCAGGATGGCGCCGACCTTGGCACTGGCCAACTGCAGAATGCACCACTGGGCGCAGTTGGGCGACCAGATGCCGACACGGTCGCCGGTGTTCACGCCCAGGGCCATCAGCGCACGGGCATGCACTTCGACCTGTTCGGCCAACTGCCGCCAGCTGTAGCGCAAGCCCTGGTGGCGCGACACCAGCGCCTCGCCATCGGCACAGCGAGCCACCGTGGCATCGAAGGCCTGGCCGATGGTCTGGGTCAGCAAGGGTTGGTCCTGGCGACCGCGGGTATAGCTCGGTTGACTCATGGGTGTCCCTTCTTGTGGTTGTTCTGGGCACGACTGAAGCAAGCGGGAATACTCTGGCGCAGATTTACGTTTACGTAAAGGTGATGAGTAGATTGACAGTCACACCAGGCAGGTTTACGTTAACGTAAAGGTGATGAACGACATCTGACCTATGGCTTGACGTCGACCCTTGTGGGAGCGGGCGGTGAGTCCATAAGCGCCGATGTAACCCAATTTCAAGAACAAGAAGGTGCCCCAGCATGCATTACCCCTCCCTGAACTTCGCCCTGGGCGAAACCATCGACATGCTCCGCGACCAGGTGCGCACCTTCGTCGCCGCCGAACTGGCCCCACGCGCTGCGCAAATCGACCACGACAACCTGTTCCCCGCCGATATGTGGCGCAAGTTTGGCGACATGGGCCTGCTGGGCATCACGGTGTCGGAAGAGTACGGCGGCGCCGGCCTGGGCTACCTGGCCCATGTAGTGTCGATGGAAGAAATCAGCCGTGCCTCGGCCTCGGTGGCACTGTCGTACGGCGCCCACTCCAACCTGTGCGTCAACCAGATCAACCGCAACGGCACCCATGAGCAGAAGCTCAAGTACCTGCCCAAGCTGATCAGCGGCGAGCACATCGGTGCGCTGGCCATGAGCGAGCCGAACGCCGGCTCCGACGTGGTCTCGATGAAGCTGCGCGCCGAAAAGCGCGGCGATCACTACGTGCTCAACGGCAGCAAGACCTGGATCACCAACGGCCCCGACGCCAACACCTACGTGATCTACGCCAAGACCGACCTGGACAAGGGCGCCCACGGCATTACCGCGTTCATCGTCGAACGGGACTGGAAAGGTTTCAGCCGCAGCAACAAGTTCGACAAGCTGGGCATGCGCGGGTCCAACACCTGCGAACTGTTCTTCGATGACGTGCAAGTGCCGGCAGAAAACATCCTTGGCCAGCTCAACGGCGGCGTGCGCGTGCTGATGAGCGGCCTGGATTACGAGCGCGTCGTGCTGTCCGGTGGCCCGACCGGCATCATGCAAAGCTGCATGGACCTGGTGGTGCCCTACATTCACGACCGCAAGCAGTTCGGCCAGAGCATCGGCGAGTTCCAGCTGATTCAGGGCAAGATCGCCGACATGTACACCCAACTGAACGCCAGCCGCGCCTACCTGTACGCCGTGGCCCAGGCCTGCGACCGTGGCGAGACCACGCGCAAGGACGCTGCCGGGGTCATCCTGTACACCGCCGAACGCGCCACGCAAATGGCCCTGGAAGCGATCCAGATTCTCGGTGGCAACGGCTATATCAATGAATTCCCGGCGGGCCGCCTGCTGCGCGATGCCAAGCTGTACGAAATCGGTGCCGGCACCAGCGAAATCCGCCGGATGCTGATTGGCCGCGAGCTGTTCAACGAAACCCGCTGAGCATAAAGGACGGGCGCACATGGCTACCTTGCACACCCAGATCAACCCGCGTTCGGCGGAATTCGCCGGCAACAGCGCGGCCATGCTCGAACAGGTTCAGGCCCTGCGTGGCCTGCTCGCCCAGGTGGCCCAGGGCGGCGGGCCCAAAGCCCAGGAGCGGCACACCTCGCGTGGCAAGCTGCTGCCGCGCGAGCGCATCGACCGCCTGCTGGACCCGGGCTCGCCATTCCTCGAAATCGGCCAACTGGCTGCCCATGAGGTATACGGCGAAGACGTGCCCGCCGCCGGCGTGATCGCCGGTATTGGCCGGGTCGAAGGCGTCGAATGCATGATCGTGGCCAACGATGCCACGGTCAAAGGCGGTTCCTACTACCCGCTGACAGTGAAGAAGCACCTGCGTGCGCAAACCATCGCCCAGCAGAACCGCCTGCCGTGCATCTATCTGGTGGACTCGGGCGGTGCCAACCTGCCGCGCCAGGATGAAGTGTTCCCCGACCGCGAGCATTTCGGGCGGATCTTTTTCAACCAGGCAACCATGAGCGCGCAGGGCATCCCGCAGATTGCCGTGGTGATGGGCTCGTGCACGGCTGGCGGCGCCTACGTACCCGCCATGGCCGACGAAGCGATCATGGTGCGCCAGCAGGCGACCATTTTCCTGGCGGGCCCACCGTTGGTAAAGGCCGCGACCGGTGAAGTGGTCAGCGCCGAGGACCTGGGCGGCGCCGATGTGCATTGCCGCATCAGCGGCGTCGCCGACCATTATGCCGACAATGACGAACACGCCCTGGCCATCGCCCGGCGCAGCGTGGCCAACCTCAACTGGCACAAGCTGGGCAAGCTGCAGCGCCTGGCCCCGGTGGCCCCCCTGTATGCCGCCGACGAGTTGTATGGCGTGGTCCCGGCGGATGCCAAGCAACCGTTCGACGTGCGCGAGGTCATCGCGCGGCTGGTCGATGGCTCGGTGTTCGATGAGTTCAAGGCGCTGTTCGGCACCACCCTGGTGTGCGGCTTCGCCCACCTGCAGGGCTACCCGGTGGCGATCCTGGCCAATAACGGCATCCTGTTCGCCGAAGCTGCGCAAAAAGGCGCGCACTTCATCGAGCTGGCCTGCCAGCGTGGTATTCCGCTGCTGTTCCTGCAGAACATCACCGGCTTCATGGTCGGCAAAAAGTACGAAGAAGGCGGCATCGCCAAGCACGGTGCCAAGCTGGTCACCGCCGTGGCCTGCGCCCAGGTGCCGAAGTTCACGGTGATCATCGGCGGCAGCTTTGGCGCCGGTAACTACGGCATGTGCGGCCGCGCCTATGATCCGCGCTTTTTGTGGATGTGGCCCAACGCGCGCATTGGCGTGATGGGCGCCGAACAGGCCGCTGGCGTGCTGGCGCAGGTCAAGCGCGAGCAAAGCGAGCGCAGCGGCCAGCCCTTCAGTGCCGAAGACGAAGCCAGGCTCAAGCAACCGATCCTCGACCAGTACGAGCACCAGGGCCACCCCTACTACTCCAGCGCCCGCCTGTGGGACGACGGCGTTATCGACCCGGCACAAACGCGCGATGTGCTCGGCCTGGCATTGTCTGCCGCACTGAACGCTCCGATCGAACAGAGCCGCTTCGGCATTTTCCGGATGTGACCCATGAGCGATTTCAGCACCCTTGAAGTAACCCGCGACCCACGCGGCTTCGCCACCCTGTGGCTGAGCCGCGAGGACAAGAACAACGCCTTCAACGCGCAGATGATCCGCGAGCTGATCGTCGCCATCGACCGACTGGCCGAAGACGCAAGCCTGCGCTTTGTGCTGCTGCGCGGCCGTGGCCGGCACTTCAGCGCCGGTGCCGACCTGGCCTGGATGCAGCAGTCGGCGCAGCTGGACTTCAACACCAACCTGGATGACGCCCACGAACTGGGCGAACTGATGTACGCCCTGCACCGCCTCAAGGCCCCTACCCTTGCCGTGGTGCAAGGTGCCGCCTTTGGCGGCGCGCTGGGCCTGATCAGCTGCTGCGACATGGCCATCGGCGCCGAAGATGCCCAATTGTGCCTGTCGGAAGTTCGCATCGGCTTGGCCCCGGCAGTCATCAGCCCGTTTGTGGTCAAGGCCATTGGCGAGCGTGCCGCGCGCCGCTACGCCCTTACCGCCGAGCGTTTCAGTGGCGTACGGGCCCGCGAGCTGGGGCTGCTGGCCGAGGTGTATCCGGCCAGTGAGCTGGACGCCCAGGTCGAAGCGTGGGTGAACAACCTGCTGCAGAACAGCCCGCAAGCCTTGCGCGCCACCAAGGACTTGCTGCGCGAAGTGGACGACGGCGAACTCAGCCCAGCCCTGCGTCGCTACTGCGAAAACACCATTGCCCGCATCCGCGTCAGCGCCGAAGGCCAGGAGGGCCTGCGCGCTTTCCTGGAAAAACGCCGCCCCGCCTGGCAAACCGATGACAAGAAGGAACCGCGCCCATGAGCCGCCCCGCTTTGACCACCCTGCTGGTCGCCAACCGTGGCGAAATCGCCTGCCGCATCATGCGCACCGCCAAGGCCATGGGCCTGACCACTGTCGCCGTGCACAGCGCAACCGACCGCGACGCCCGGCACAGCCGCGAAGCGGATATCCGCGTTGACCTGGGCGGTACCAAGGCCGCCGAAAGCTACCTGCTGGTCGACAAGCTGCTGGCCGCTGCCAAGGCCAGCGGTGCCCAGGCCATTCACCCGGGCTATGGTTTCCTTTCCGAGAACGCAGGCTTCGCCCGGGCAATTGAACAGGCCGGGCTGATCTTTCTCGGCCCACCGGCCAGCGCCATCGACGCCATGGGCAGCAAGTCGGCGGCCAAAGCGCTGATGGAAGCCGCAGGTGTACCGCTGGTGCCGGGCTACCACGGCGAAGCCCAGGACCTGGACACCTTCCGCGCCGCCGCCGAACGCATCGGCTACCCAGTGCTGCTCAAGGCCAGCGCTGGCGGCGGCGGCAAGGGCATGAAAGTGGTCGAGGAAGAAAGCCAACTGGCCGACGCCCTGGCCTCAGCCCAGCGTGAAGCGCAGTCATCGTTCGGCGATGCGCGCATGCTGGTGGAAAAATACGTGCTCAAGCCGCGCCATGTGGAAATTCAGGTGTTTGCCGACCAGCACGGCAACTGCCTGTACCTCAACGAGCGCGACTGCTCGATTCAGCGCCGCCACCAGAAAGTGGTCGAAGAAGCCCCTGCCCCCGGCCTGTCGCCCGAACTGCGCCGGGCCATGGGCGAAGCGGCGGTGCGTGCGGCCCAGGCGATCGGTTACGTGGGTGCCGGCACCGTGGAGTTCCTGCTCGATGCCCGTGGCGAGTTCTTCTTCATGGAGATGAACACCCGCCTGCAGGTGGAACACCCGGTCACCGAGGCCATCACCGGCCTGGACCTGGTGGCCTGGCAGATTCGCGTGGCCTGCGGCGAGCCCCTGCCGATCACCCAAGAGCAAGTGCCGCTGATCGGCCATGCCATCGAAGTGCGGTTGTACGCCGAAGACCCGGCCAACGAGTTCCTGCCCGCTACCGGCAAACTGGCGCTGTACCGGGAATCGGCGCCTGGCGAAGGTCGGCGGGTGGACAGCGGGGTCAGCGAAGGCGACGTGGTGTCGCCGTTCTATGACCCGATGCTGGGCAAGCTGATTGCCTGGGGTGAAAACCGCGAACAGGCACGCCTGCGCTTGCTGGCCATGCTAGACGAGTTTGCGATTGGCGGGTTGAAGACCAACATTGCCTTCCTGCGCCGCATTTTGGCCCACCCTGCGTTTGCGGCGACAGAGCTGGACACCGGATTCATTCCACGCCACCAGGACGTGCTGCTGCCAGCGCCAGGTGCGCTGCCGGCGGGCTTCTGGGAGGCGGCAGCCGAAGCCTGGCTGCAAAGCCAGCCCGGGCATCAGCGCGATGACGACCGCAGTTCGCCATGGGGTGCGCACAACGGCCTGCGCCTGGGCCTGCCGGCACGCAGCAGCCTGCACCTGGTGAGCGGCGGGCAGGACCAGGCGGTTGCACTGGAACGCAGCGCTGCGTCCACCTGGCAGTTAGTGGGCGAGCAACTAGTGCACGATGAGGCAGGTGTGCGCCGCCAGCATTTGGCGATTCGCCGCGACGGCACGCTGTACCTGCACTGGGATGGCGAGATGCACGCCATTCAGGCCTTCGACCCGATTGCCGAAGCCGAGGCCAGCCATGGCCATCAAGGCGGCCTGGGTGCGCCCATGAACGGCAGCATCGTACGGGTGCTGGTAGAGCCGGGGCAGGTGGTTGAAGCCGGTACGGCACTAGTGGTGCTGGAGGCCATGAAGATGGAACACAGCATTCGTGCGCCGCATGGTGGGACCGTGAAGGCGTTGTTCTGCCATGAAGGGGATATGGTCAGCGAAGGGACGGTGCTGGTCGAACTGGCTGAGTGAGGTAAGCGGGGTCCACCGCCTAGCTCGGACGGCGAAAGTTTGCGCGATCACTGTGGGAGCGGGCATGCCCGCGAACACCGGCAAAGCCGGTGCCATAAACCGCGTTGGATTCTTCGCGGGTGAACCCGCTCCCACAGGGCCAGCGCAATGCTTGAGATCGGCACCGTACTTGTGGGAGCCCCGCTTGGCGATGGGCCGCGCAGCAGCGCCGGCTATCTAGAAGGCCCCATGCACCCGCACGACCACCCCCAGGAACTCGCAGCCCTCTTCACACAGGATTGTCGGATAGCGCGTATTCAACGGTTTGAGCATCTTGTCGCCACCCTCCTCGACCAACTGCCGCAACACTGCAGGCCGCCCCGGCTGCCGCGCAATCACCAACCTGCCGGGTTCTGCCTGCAGGCCCGTGTCCACCAGCACTCGCATGCCCTCAGGCACGCTCTTGCCACTGGCTGCATTCATCGAGTCGTTTTCCACCACTAGCCAGAACGCATTGCCTGCGGGCATGTAATCCGTCTGTTCGTGGCATTTGCCCGCTTCAGGCAAAGGCCCCTGCAAGTCAGCCCAGGTCAGAACCGGGAAGCGGAAGCTTGCATAAAGCAGCGCTTGGGTTGATACCGGGGGCTCGACCGCATAGCGCCCAGGGGCTTCGCGCAAGATGTCACGCTCTACCACCATGACTTGTGCTTCCAGAAACACCAGGCCAAGTTTCTCGAGCTTTTCGTTTATGGTTTCCAGCGTCGGCCGCCGCGTGCCACGTAGCCAATGACCCACGCCACCCTGAGTCATGCCCAGCCGTTCGGCCAGCTTCAGCTGGCTGAGGTTGTGTTCGCGCTTGTAGCGCTTGAGAAATGCGTTCCAGTTTTCCATGAGCGGAAACAATACGGACTGTATTATCCGCAGCAATACACAATCTGAATTATTTATTTGATCATAATCAGTACAGATTGACCTATCCTCTGATTCCATTGTGTTTAAAGGGAAATCACAAGGTATCGCGATGAAACCACCGAAAAACGACGAAACAGATCTCGACAGCGAAGCCGCCCGCCGCGCCCTCGACTACTACCTCAATCCCAAGCCACAGCGCCCTACCCTGGACAACAAGATCTGGACCCTGCACGAGAGCGTCACGAGCGACCAGGCCCAGGAACATGCCATCGCCCTGCTGCGCTGCGCCGCCGCCACCGCGCAGGAAACTGCCAGCCACCAGCATGGCAGCCAGCGCGAACTGACCTACGCGTTGATGCACATGATGGACATGGCCCGCGCCCTGCTGGAGCACAATCGCGCCGCAGATCCGGAATTCTGAAGAAAAAAGAAAGGGAGAGAACGTGATGGCCTGGAACGGCAAATGCCCCGATTGCCGGGACAAGGAAGCGCATCGGTAAAACTTTTTTACCGAAATGGATAAAAATCATTTGACTGGCAAATGATAACGATTATTATTGCACTCAGCTGATCGCGAGACCAGCTGGATAACCTGGAGCTTAGGTCGCTCTCAGATTATCTCCTCATCAGGCTAATCACGGTTTTTGACCCGGCTTTTTGCCGGGTCTTTTTTTTGGCTCTTCAGGCTAATGAAGATCGTAATGGCGCGCATGATAGCAAAGGTGTTTCAGGGCGTGAACGCTCATTACAAAACTTTGCGGAATCAGCACTTGAGAATCAATCTCGTTTCGCCTACGCTGGTTCCGCATCAAGGAAGATGCCCCCACCCCTCCCCCTTTCATGCAAGGAGCTGTCCATGACCCGTCTGTTACTGCCCCTTGAGCACCCAACGCCTGTTACCGAACACGATCCCGATCGCGCCTTGCTGCATGCGCTCAAGCGGCTGCCACGGCGTGTGCAGCAAGTGTTCCTGCTCAACCGCCTCGACCAACTGGACTTTGCCAGCATCGCTGCCCGCCTCGACTTGCCCCTGGCGAGCATCGAGCAAAACATGGACCAGGCGCTGCAGGCCGGGCGCTCACGCCGTGATGTGCTGTCGAGTGTTGCCGGGCAATGGTATGTGCGCTTGCAAAGCCCACAGGTGACCGCTTGCGAACGGATCGACTTTCGTCGCTGGCTGGATGCGGATACGGCAAACCTGCAAGCGTTTCACGAAACCGAACTGCGCTGGCGCAGCCTGTTGGCCCCGGCACGGCAACTGGGCCATGACGGCTGGTACCGGCAAGGCAGGGCGGCGCTGTCGCTGGGTGGGTGCTCGATTGCGGTCGGGCTTGGCGTGGCGGCGTTGGTAGTGTTTGGTCTCTGGGCCTGATTACGCACCCGTACGTCGGTCAAAAGCGCTCGGCCGGGTCTGTGGTCATGAGCATCTGCTGGAAGCGCTCCAGAAAGATCGACTCGGCTTGGGTAAACTTCTGTTCCCGGTTCCACAGCAGGTACACGTTCACATCGATCACCCCGTCCCACGGCGGCAGTCGCCACAGCTCATTGGCCTGGACATCCGCCGCGACGATGTGCTCCGGCAGGCAGCCGATGCCGTAACCGGCCCCCACCAGCCGCAGAATTTCATCCAGGCTCGGTGACGATGCAACAATACGCCCGGTAAACCCCTGCTGATCACGAAACACCGTCAGCGGCGACAGGTTGCCGCCCATCTGGTCACTGGTGAAGCTCACAAAGTTCTCGCCCTGCAGATCCGCCAGGGTGAGGTTCTTGCGACCGAACAAGCGATGGCGCTTGCCACAGAAAAACGCGTAGCGTTGTTCTAACAGCACCCGTTGTTCAAGCCGGGGCTGGGGCGTGCGGCACAGGCTCAGGCCGAACGAGGCGGTCTTCTGCAACAAGCCACTGGCCACATCCGAACTACGCAGCACATCGATCTCCACCTCCACCTGGGGGTAGTCACTGTGGAATTGTGCAAGAAACTCATCATACACGCGGGACTGGATACGGCTGATGCTCAGCAGGCGGATCTTGCCCGTCACTGTTTCGGCAGGGCGGTCCAGCGCAGGCCCCAGCCGCGAGACCGTGCCGTATAGCTCGGCAGCGATCTGCATTACCTCTTCCCCCGCCTGCGACAGGTTGATGCGTGGCCCGCGGCGTACCACCAAGGCACTGCCCAACTGCTCCTCAAGACGCCTCAGCGCCTGGCTTACCGCCGGCTGGCTCAAGTGCAGCCGTGCCGCAGCGCGGCTGATACTGCCCTCCTGGCCGATCACCAGAAATGTTCGCAACAGGTTCCAGTCGAGGCGATCGTTGAGGAAACGCTTGGCTTCGGGGTCCCTGGTGAAGGGCGTTGTCGTCGGCATCATTATTTGTTGATCTTATACTGGAGTATTCGAATTAGAAGCTTTTCCTAGCATAGGACTTGGCCCAATATCTGGCAACGCACCACCAGGGTGCCTTTGTCATACCCGTGCTGAGGGTTCTCCCCGAACTGGGCGATTGATCGCACGCGTTACCAAGAGGTGATCCATGAAAGCGTTTTTCCATCCAGCTCAACGCCTGCACCACCCCCGCTCCTATCTGTCACGTGGGCAGATGCGCCAACCACAGGAAGTGCCGGCACGCATCGAACCGCTGCTGGCAGTGGTCAATAAGCTAGGCTACCCGCTGTTCGAGCCCGCTGACCACGGCCTGGCGCCGCTGGCGGCGGTGCATGGCCAGGCGTATCTGGACTACCTGGGCAGCGCCTACCAGCAGTGGCATGAAGTGCCGGAAGACTGGGGCGATGAGGTGATGTCCAACATCTACATCCGTGAAGGCAACCCGTTGCGCGGCATCCTCGGCAAGACCGCCCGCTACCTGGCCGATGGCAGTTGCCCGATCGGCGAGCACACCTGGCAGGCCGCCTACTGGTCGGCGCAGAGCGCAGTGGCCGCAGCACATGCGGTGATCGAAGGCGACCAGGCCGCTTATGCGCTGTGCCGGCCGCCAGGGCACCATGCCCGCGCCGAAGCGGCGGGTGGGTTCTGCTATCTGAACAATGCCGCAATCGCCGCCCAGGTGCTGCGTGGCAAGTTCGACAAAGTGGCCATGCTCGACACCGACATGCACCACGGCCAGGGCATCCAGGAAATTTTCTACGAGCGCAACGATGTATTGTACGTGTCGATTCATGGCGACCCGACCAACTTCTACCCCGTGGTCGCCGGGTTCGATGATGAGACCGGAGCGGGTGCAGGAGCAGGCTTCAACCTGAACCTGCCCATGGCACACGGCGCCAGCGAAGCGGATTTCTTAGCCTGCATGGACCAGGCGGCAACAGCGCTGCACGCCTTCGCTCCCGACGTGCTGGTGCTGTCGCTGGGCTTTGATATCTACGAAAACGACCCCCAATCCAAGGTCCACGTCAGCCATGAAGGGTTTTACCTTCTGGGGCAGCGGATCAAGGCGCTGGGCCTGCCTTGCGTGGTGATCCAGGAGGGTGGCTACGACATTGCGACCCTCGATGAAAATGCCTCGCGCTTTTTTGCCGGGATGGCTGCCTAAGGCAACACCCGTGCGGCGCCGAACCTGAGCGACACGCGAGCTTGTGCAGCAATAATCGACTACGGGCTGGTCCACTCCAGCTCAACCACCACTGGGAAGTGATCCGAGGGAAGCACGCCGTTGATGAGGCGATCGTCGGTAACGAAGCTGCGCGCATGGAAGCCGCGCTCCAGCACCCAGTCCACGCGCACTGTGGCCTTGCCGGTGAAACCATGGAAGGTATTGCTTGGCCCCCGCGGGGTTTTCACTACAGGACGGGTATCCTGCAATACGCGGGAAAGCGCCAGGTAAGCCGAACTGCCGGGTTCAGCATTGAAATCACCTGTTAGCACCACGGGCACGCCAATGGGTAATTTGTCGACGCGAGCGGCGATCAGCTCTGCCCCCTTGACCCGCGCCGTCTCATCCTCTGCGCGATAAGGCAGATGAGTATTCAGGAAATAGAAACGGCGGCCGTCCTCGATCCGACGGAATAACGCCCAACTGACCATGCGAGGAAAGAGATTGCCCCAGCTGACGCTCCCTGCAACGTCAGGCGTGTCCGACAGCCAAAAGTCACCCCATTGTTCCGCCGTCATCTGCGTGCTGTCGTAGAACACACCCATATGTTCATCGCCGTCGCCGCCGCGTCGCCCCTCCCCGAACCAACGGTAGCCGGGAAGGTGAGCTGCCAGATAATCAGCCTGCTCCTGCACGAGCTCCTGAGTACCGATAACAGCGGGCTGGACATCCAGAATCATCGTGACCATCGCGGCCCGACGGTCTTCCCACCGCTTACCAGGCGCAGCGTCGACCGGTGTGCGCACATTGAATGACATGACCTTCAACGATTCGGGCAGCCCTGCCCAAACATTACCCGGCAGTACAAGTATCAGCAGCGCCAGCAGTATAGGTTGATAGATGGACACCCTCATGGAATCCCTCCGTAGATCCGCATAGGGGGTAGGCTACTGATGAAGGCACATCAGGTTCACACATTACCTCTGCGGGTCAGCGCACGCCCTGACGAAGTTTTTTAACTCATCAACATCGCTCGCTTACGCGCCTCTCGAGCAATGACTTTGAATCGCGTGACGCTTTGTGTCCACTAGCAAAAATGACAGGTCAGTTCAAACTCGTGCCGGGCAGCATTGGCATTGCGCCAACCTGCTTGGTTTACGAAAAAGGCAGAACCTCGGCAAGCACGACCCAGCCGTGAAGCGCGGCTGGTGTTTATAAGCACGATCGAGATCGAGGATGAGACTCAAGGTAAAACCAAAGCAAGGCGACTGAGGGCGTAGATAAGAAAAAATCAATTGCCAGGCACTGTAGTCCAGCGTGTTTGACCTGGGAACTGCCTCCCCTATATGCAGTGACTGACAACACATTTTGCTCATTTATGCCAAGCAGGCGCAACGATAAAGTTGACTATCAAGCTGGGGTTTACTGTAATCCTATAGTTTGTTGAACGTGGCAGGTCCCGCTACGTGTATTCCTACACGGAGGTTAGATGCTCAACAGGACCACAGACGATTGGGAGCGATTGCGAGAGTTACCGGCATTGCTCAAGGAGCTCCCTCATCTCGCTGCAGGGTTGGGATTTACCTTCTACAGCTTCAGATACACCAGCCCCCCCTACGAGCTCCACTCAGAAAACCTCTTGCCCGGCGGACGCAGGATCGTCCAGGCGGCATTGGATTTTCGACCCCCTTATCTTCAAAGCTCGGACATCCCATTGTTATGGGAACCCAAAACATTCGCCAAGGGCCCGGCTCTGTGGTCGCAGGCTCGGGAACTGGGCCTTTGTCATGGGTGGTTACAGCCTGTGCATCAAGGGGTTATCCGCAGCTGCCTGGCCCTGCTACGCCCCCACGTCAGCATGTCTATTACAGAGCTTTATGAGAAAGCTGCCGGCGTCATGTGGTTGACCGAACGACTGCACCTTGCCGCCGGACGCGATGCAGCTGTCAGGTCAAAGTCAATTTCCCTGGGACTGGGATAGTCAGAACAACGTGTTGAAGCGCCCGCTGGCCCCACAAGGGCGAAGGTGTCAATGAGCGGCGTTTCGATGAGGCTCGACATGTAACAGCCGTCCCGCGTGCTGGTGCTCATCCACTCCTGCTATTCAAGTAACTCACCACCACCATCTTCAGCCATGGACGGGTGACGCTTTGTCTTGACCGCAAGCGCCAAGGCTTGATGCATATCCAGCCGTGCAAACTGCTCAACTGCGCAAGCAACATTGTTCGAGCAAGCGGCAGCTCTGATCGGTCGCGTCGGCCCAATGCGGCGTGCCTGATCAGGTCTGGCAATCATCGGCAATGCACTCTCGCGTAACAAGTGCTTGATTTGTCGTGGGGTGAGATCAGGGTTGATGGAAATCATCGCAGCGACCACGCCAGTGACCAGGGCTGCGGCATACGAAGTGCCACACCCTCCACCCCGCCCGGCCCTCACCGCAGTCGATCGAGAGGGATTCGGACACGCGGCAGCACTGATGTCGATACGAGGGCCAACGTTTGAACTGCTACGAGGCACTGCGAAACGAGGGTCAGCCACATCCACAACCTGGCGACTTCGCTGATGCCCACCCACTACTACAAGCTGAGCTGATGACAATGATGCAGGCAGATGATCATCGGTAGTGGAGGCGCTATTACCCGCTGAATTGACCACCACAACGCTCGAATGCCGGTGTTCTAACCAATCAAAGAAACGCCTCAATAACAATTCGTACCCGGCCATTGCCTCGTCGGTGCGGACGTTGATATCTACAGGTTCGCCCCTCAGGTTGAGCGTTCCTATCCGGTGAACCCCCCAGCTCCAATTGAGCACCCGCACACCGTCTTCAACAAGGTTCACCGAAGCAGCGATGCGAGCCGTAACACCTGACGCTGCGCCGCGATCCACAATGATGTCGAAGCGCCCGCCCACGGCACCCAACCGACTTAGAAAAGCCACATTGCCGCGCGGATACAGGCGAGCCGCAAGTATTCCGGCAACCACTGAGCCGTGCCCGTTTATCGCAGAACTGTGGCGGGCGTAAAGGCACGTGCCGACGCCTTTGCACGGCGCTGCAAACGCCGAGAAATCAGTCGATTCAAAATTGACACCCTTCTCTACCACGCCGACTACCACGTTAGTTGGCTGAAAACTCCGCCCTTGCTCACGAACATTGTGCTTAAAGGCCTCCACTGCCTGCTCGAGTTTGTTGGCGATCCACCCCGCCTGGTCAGGCGGCTCGATGATTCGTTCAGGATCTTCCGGTCGCTCTGGGTTGTCATCCTCCACTACGATCCCCTGCACGGCAGGGTCGCTTTTCATGCTGCTCACGATGCTGTGACGCGCTGCCAATGTGCGAGCGCGCAGACGCACTTGAACAACATTCAAAGGCGGTATCACCCCAACGATGTCCACGTCGTACTGAAGCGCAATCCTTCGCGTCTCCAGCAGGCCGTTAGTATTTTCACGCAAGATCAAACTGACCAAATCCAGAGCAGTCACCACCCGGTCATTGATAGTCACGAGACGGTCTTGGCTGGGAGATTGCACCCAGCTTTGCCTTGTGCTGAGCCAGACCGCGTTGCTCGTAAACCCGCCAGCACTTAGCCAAACCGGGCCACTGTTTACCCCCTCAGCTAAGTTGAAGCACAGGGAATCCCGCTGCTGCTTGACACGCGATATGGGCAAAGTAACTCCATCGACCACCACAGCTGGAGGTGCCTGATTCACACCCCGCACTTGCGCGCACCATTTTTGAAAGCCGGCCGTGTCGCCACGACCATAAGGCGCGAGGTCATCTATTCGTAACGTGTCGGAAGCTTCAGCGCCGCAGGTCAGGAGGATCGCCGCCCAAGCCGTTAACAACATTCGTCCGTTCATTTCTGCCACTTCCCTGTTGCTGTGAGGAAGTGCCCGACGGTTGTTCTTGTGACTCGCGCAGCTCAGCCTCCTCGCTGACCATGACCCTAAATCGCTTGGCGAGGCCTGCCTACTGGTAAAAATGTCAGTCCTGCGCCAGCGGCTTCAAGCTCCGAAGCCGTCCAACTGAATGGCTTTAAAGTGGAGAAATAGATCTTCACTACCGCCTGCTGGCGTAAATCAGCCCGATGATTTCCGTGGCCGGTGATCGCTGGCTACCCGAATGAGACCGATCAGCACCTAGGTTCCAACTTACTCTGCGCCGAAGGTTACGACACTGTAGCCAAATTCGTGCTCTTGACGCCTGGTGTGCGTCTCGGGATCTTCCACCCTTACCCGGTCGTCGTCATGCACGATCAGCACATGGCTGTCGTCAAGTACCTCCACACCCTCGGGCTTGTGGTTGAAGGCCACCACAGCCCCTTCTTCAAGCCTGACAGGCTGAGGCTCACCAAGCTTAGAGCCTTCAAACGGCAACACCCACAAGAAGCCGCCAATCTCTTTCTGGCCGACCTCCTTACCGTCTCGCTCGTAACTGGTAACTGCGTAAAGGCGGTCTTGGTTGTAGCGGTCAAACTCGAGCCCAGAAAGCCCCAACTCAGGATACGCCCCTGCCTGCATACCCAGTTTTTCGACCAGTTGGTCAGGCGTCAGGCTCAAAACAATCTCAAATTGGTCGCCAAGCTGAACGCCCTGCTCATTGATGGAGCAAGAAATTGACAGCAATAAAAACGAGAATTTTGCTTGTTTGCTCTCTTTACCATGCTTACGAATACCTATCAGCAAACGGTCGCCAGGCGAAGTAGAAATCGCCTCAATCTGATAATAAGACGAGCCTACGGCTTCCCTAATTTTCGCCCGCAAATCTTGCGAGTTTGTCACCTGATTTCCCGTTGATACAGAGATGACCGTAGCATTTTTTGGTTCGCTCACTGGCCAGTAGAGCAACGTATTGAGGGCGTCATTGGAAGGATTGTTGAACGCAGTGATGGCGATGACATACTTCCCATCCAGCGTGGTTGTAAGGCCTTCAAACTTGTCTGCCTTGAGCAGCACCGTTCCCTCTAGATAGGAGGGCGTGCCGACGATACGATGATCATCAAGTGCCATTGTAAAAATTGCAGGACCGCCAGGCCTAGGCATTTTCTTGTCATTAGCAAGGATGAGATTTTCGCCGACTCGCGCCACACCCGAAACTTCACAGTTCACACCGTTACCGGCCGTGAAACAGGGGGCCAGATAATTCTGCACAGCTTTAGCAGGTACACCAACTGGAGCAGCGCTTGGGCTCTGCAGGTGAAGCATCAGGCCCGCGACTGCGAGTGATTTGACAAGTCTGTTCATAGGTCCCACTCCTTGTATGCGACATTCCGTGTGAAGGAACAACATACATAGAATTGGACCTATGAAAAACTGGCAATTTTGACAGGTAGTGGTTTTCCGGTCTTCACGGCGGCGACCTTGTATAGCGCGTTCAGCCGCGGATTGTTCTAATGGCAGCAATGCATCCTTTGACAATACGTTCCGCTTGATCATCTGAAATACTACTATTCATCGAAAGCCGAACCAACGCGGCAACAGATGGCGCCCGCCCCACACTGCATTCAAACGCTCTTGTACAAACGACTTCACTCTGGTACTGAAAAAATCTGGCAGCCTTGGTCCGGCGTCGTTATCTATAGGCTTCATCACACTCACCCAGCCCGTTGCCCTTGATCATTTGAATCCGCTTTCATCAAATTGACTACTGGCGAAAATATCAGGCAAAGATCTGATATTTTTTAGGCGGTACCTTGAGATGAAGCCAGACTGGCTTATATGGCCGAAACCGGTCGTTCGGCGGTCGGATAGCTAAATGGCCGAGGGAAATAGCCTGTGAGGGTGGGTTTCTGTCCAAGTCGATAGACCTGCTGTTTCGCGCCGTGCGAGCCAGCCGGTGCCTGCCGTTGGCAATGACGGAACTGGGGGGAAAAACCGCGCGTCATACCCTCATGCAGGGACACGGCATCACCGAACTCGGCTCATGACATCGACCGTGCACGTGGCAACGAGCCTTTAAAGCGGGTTAACCAGGAACTGTCAGGAGCGACACCATGCGCAAACGGATAACGGCGCAAAACCTGAAATGGACCTGCGGTTGGCTCGCTGTCGCGGGTCTGGCTCTGTGCTGGTGGCTACCGCTACCCTTACACCCCGCTGCCGATAGCGGCCCACCGTGGATCTATGGCAACCCCGAAGCACGCTTTACGGTCACGCTCTATACCAACCTTGAATGCCCCCATTGCCGGTTCTACCTGCCCCAACTGCAGCGCTGGATCGTCACCAACGATCACGTCAACCTGGCCTGGCCCGATCTGCCGTTGCCACAAAACGAGCCTGCATCCAGTCGCGAAGCGCGGCTGCTCGAATGCGTAGGCCAGCCCGAAGGCCCAGAGGGCCTGTGGGGGGCAGGTGTCTGGGTCTACCTGCACTCGCAAAGCAACGGCCAGGGGTTGGCCACCGTCAGCACCTCTTCCGGTGGGACGCCTGGCCTGCAACGCTGCCTGGCGGGTGAAGAGGTGGCTCAAACCGCGGCCCGCCAAAACACGGAAGCCTCGCAGAACGGATTGAACGCCACACCGACTCTGCGCCTGATCGACAATCACACCCAACACACCGTGATCCTGGAAAGCCCCATCGAACCCGATGCGCTGCTGTCCGCAGTGGACCTGTTGAGCGCACCCGAACTTTCCGAAATGCCTGCGGACATGATAAGCGATATGCCCAGGTAAGCCACGTTCGTTACGGCGCTCAGCAACGCGTCGCGGTCTTTGTACCTAAAATTCAGGGCTACCTGCCTACGGGCTGGACGCTGCGTGGCCTGATACAGACTGCCGCCCATCCCTACGCATCAAAACAGCGAAAACGGATAGTTGAGGACCAATCGGTTTTCATTGAAGCTTGTATGGGTGCCCCAACCCCGACGTAACGTCGAATTCCGCCATTTGATATTCAAGTCTTTGAGCGCGCCAGCCTGGAACACATAGGCCAGTTCGGTCTCCCGCCCCCACTCCTTGACACCGGTCTCTCCCCCAACATGAATACCGCTACCTTTGATATAGCGGTTCATAAGCACCAGGCCCGGAACGCCCAACGCCACAAAATTATAATCGTGGCGCACCTGCCAGGAACGCTCATTGGCATTTTCGTAGCTGGAGCTGAAGCTGTCGTTGGCCAATGAGCCACCTGAAGTGCCGTTGACTTTCATCCAGCCGTCCTGGCCGGAAACCTTCTGCAGGCCTATGTAAAAGGTGTTCGCACCGTGCATCGCGGAAAACAATCCAGACCAGGTCCGGTTGTCGAGACCACCCGCCAATGATCGCCCGTCATCCTTCCCCGTGAACCATTGGACGTTGGCAGCCAGTGTCCATGTGCCAATGGGCTGGCTGTGAGTGATCTGGATCATCTGCTGGCGGTAGATATCCTTCAACTCAGCGCCCCAACCACCGAGCAACGTCCGCTTGTCGTTGAACGTGTACTCACCACCCACAAAGTTGAACCGATCCGAAAAGACGCCCGGCTTCTGGGCAAGGAACATATCGTCCATGCTGGCATCGTTTCGTGGGCTGTTGGCTCGGAATTGGCCGCCATACAAAGTGAGATTTTCGATCTCTCGAGAAGTGACCTGCGCACCTCTGAATGTCTGCGGCAACGAACGCCCGTCATCGGAACGCAAGATCGGTAGTGTAGGCATCCATTCGCCGACCTTGAGCTCCGTAGCGGAGATCCTGACTTTGCCTGCAATGGCCAGCCGCCCATAATCATCTGCCGCTTGGCCATCGTCATGAATCGGCAGCAATTGGGTCCCCGGCGTGCCACGGCCACCGTCCAGTTTCACAGCGTAAAGACCCATGGCGTCCAGTCCAAAACCTACCAAGCCTTGGGTGAAGCCGGACTTGTAGTTCAAGATGAACGCCTGGCTCCACGCCTCGGCCTTACTTTGAGTCGCAGAGTCGCTGACATAGTTGCGGTTAATATAATAATTACGCAGGTTCAATCCTGCCGTTGAATCCTCTACAAACCCGGTTTCGACTGCCTGTGCGCTGATTGCAGTACTCAGCAGCGGCACGGCGATAAACACGTTTGCGTGACTGAAAATAGAGCCGGATGCGCGGATTTTCATTTTTATTTTTTCCACAACAGATAGTTAATTGAAACGCAGCCCTTCACGCCGAACATTCATTCAACGAGGTTTTAATTCTTGTTGTCGTTTGACGCATCACCCTTGAATAGCGTTTTTTTTCGCACGCACTGCAGCGCCGAGACGCTGGCTGAAAAAGAGCGCGCCCGCAGCGTGCTTATCTGCACGCGCGGCGCACCCAAAGGAGCAAAACGCGGAACGTTGTTTGCTTAGTGCAGCTCGGCAATTATCACCCGGCGCTGGAAGGGGTCTTGCAGCGGGTGTATTCCAGTTGATAAAGCGTCGTGGCAAGTTGCGGTTCAGGTTCGTCCAGCACGTTGCCAACGGCCTCGACCAGTTGCGCTCTGGCATGCCCGACATAGTCTGCGGCACAGCCTTCGATGATGATGATCCAGGATGGGATTTCAGTACCCTCCGATCGGGCCTTTTTCTCCGCAGTCTCAACCTTGCTGACGGCCTCATCGGCGGTGCAAAGGTGGATCCCCGTGATCCCCTGAGCATCGGCCAGTGGAGGCAGCACCTGATCACGCAACGCCTGGAGAACGTCTGCGTGGCGTTCGGCGGTTACATTGAAGCGCAGGGTGACCAGGTAGGCGCCATTTCCTACGCCGGCGGTGTAGTGCACGTCACAGATCGATCGAGCAACATTGCGATACGACTGCACGACTTTCTGTGTCCAGGGTGTCGGCGCATTGAGGCGAGCCAGGTAATCTGCCCCCCCTAACACCCCGACGGTATCGGCCTCGTACAGATTGAAATAGAGAGGCCCCGCATCGAGCGCGATGTATCGCCGTCCCCGCTGAAAACCAGGGATCGCCGCGCGCTCTGGCATGTGCTCACGGTTATGCCACTCGTAGAACTCATCCCGCGCCTCGGGCAAAAGATCATGCCAAATTGCGACTACGCCTGTTCCTGCAAAACTCATATCTTTTACTCCGGGGTCAATCAACGTTAGGGTAGCGACCGTCAACCCAGGCTGCGCCCATCTCCGAAACATAGGGAACTACAGTCTGGCACTGCTCGCCCAACCCCGTTCCACCTACACGCATGACGTCCCCGGCCTTGAGAAACACATGCGGCTTCTGGCCCAGGCCTACGCCGGGCGGTGTGCCGGTGATGATGACGTCACCCGGCAGCAGGGGCATGAAACGACTGAGGTAGGACACGATGTGAGCCACGCTGAAAATCATCGTCCGAGTGTTACCGTTCTGATAACGCTTGCCGTTCACTTCCAGCCAGAGGTCGAGGTTCTGCGGGTCGGCGATTTCATCACGAGTCACCAGCCAAGGGCCAAGTGGCGCGAAGGAAAAGCTGCTCTTGCCCTTTGTCCATTGCCCTTCGTACTCAAGCTGATAGGCGCGCTCGGAGACATCGTTTGCCAGGCAGTAACCGGCGATATGATCCAGCGCCTTGCTTTCCTCTACGTGCCAGGCAGGTGAACCAATCACGATGGCCAGTTCGACCTCCCAGTCGAGCTTCTTTGCATCACCCGGCAGGATCACAGGGTCATTTGCACCACTGATGGCCCCGGTGTGCTTGTTGAACACCACAGGTTGGCTCGGAATGGGCGTGTTGGTTTCGGCGGCGTGGTCAGAATAATTGAGGCCGATACAGATCAGGTTCGGCACGCTGCCCACGCACGGGCCCAAACGTGTCCCGGCCGGTACCAGTGGCAGGCGCTCAATGTCGATGCCTCGTAGTTTTTCGAGACTGGACGGTGCCAGCGCTGCGGCATCGATATCATCGACGATGCCAGAAAGATCCCTGACCTGTCCTCGAGCATCCAAAATCCCAGGCAGTTCTTGTCCTGGCAAACCGAAACGAACCAAGCGCATACGTTACTCCTCAAGCGTTGAAAAAAAGACAGACAGAGATCCTGCCTCGCCGAACTGGATGTCCAGCGGCTGGTGGGTGGGAACTTCGAGCAGCCCTGCATAGGACCCGGTGATAACGACCTGACCCGCTTGCAGATCGATGCCATGTGCAGAAAGAAAATTTGCCAGCCAGACAATCGGTGAGACGGGGTCTTGATCCGGGTGAGTGCCGGCAATGCTCACAGGCTCTACACCTGGATGACTCAGGGTTACATCGAGGTGAGTGGGCAAATTGTTCGCGTTCAGCGAAATGGCACGTGGCCCCAGCACTAACCCATGGTTGAACAACCCGTCAGCCAGCAACTGCTCGAACGGGACTTTCTGCGGATCGGTGTACCGACAGTCGATTACCTCAAGTGCCAGGTGTACCTGGCCGATGGCCCGCGCAATGTCATCGGCCGTGTACGGCGCCGCGCGGGCAGGAAGACTGGCGCCCAACACGCAAGCAAGCTCGGGTTCGATTCGCACTGTGGAAGTTGCGAAGCCCAGGGGGTATCGGTCGCAACTCACGATGCTATCGGTGTAGATGGGCGCGACTATCCACTTGCCAGGTTTGGGCAATGCGCATTTCCATCCGCCCACTTTTTTCCCGGCCAGCACACCGACATGCTGCTGTATCTGGAAGCCTTGCTCCAGGCTCAGTGACGCCTCATTGCAGGGCAGAGCATCTAGTCGATTACCCGTTTGGCGTGCTTTCGCGAGGTACGCGGCGGCTTGCATAAGGGTTGGTTCACGCGCATCAGCTGATTGACTGCACTGATCCATGAGCTTCACCCCTGCACGCTGGGTTGCCGAGGCCATACCGTCCCGAGCTTGTTCGCAGCATCCTCGAGCAGTGCATGCAATTCGTCATAGCGGTCTGGATGCATCCGTAACACCGGGCCGGCAATACTCATGGTCCCGACCACAACTCCCGACGGGATCATCTTCACCGGCACCGCGATAGCCCACACACCGGCCTCAGCCTCTTCCACAACGAGGCCATAACCTCGTGACCTGGTCGCCGCCAAATCGGAAAGCAAGCGTTCAACGGTATTGATAGCCTTAGGGCCTTTGCCTACACCCAGGTCTTTGCCCAGACCGTCGCGGATAGCAATTTCGACAGCTTGCTCGTCAGGCATGGATGCAAGCCAGGCTTTGCCGTTTGCAGTGGTGTACAGATTGATTGGCTGATCCATGGCTGGCGAGTACATCAACCCAGGTGCAGCGCCTTGAGCCGAGGCGAGCCAGGACAAACCGCCCTCGCAGACGACAGTCAGGCGTACCAGCTCATGGGATAAAGACGCTACGTTTTCGATAATCGGCTGCACAAGCTCCGGCAGCCCGATGCCGTTCAGGTAACGCTGCCCTAAAAGCGCCAGCTTGAGTGTCAGCCGGTATTGGGAGGTCGCCTCATCCTGCTCGGCCCAGCCTTGTTCTACCAACTGCGCAAGCACACGGTGGGCCGGCCCCTTTTCCATCCCCAGTTCACCTGCAATATCAGACATTCGCATCCAGCGGGCCTCACGAGCCAGCAGCTCGATAGCCTCAAGGCAGCGATCAACAGCACCTTTAACGACTCTCATGGAATTCTTCTCAGCTGGTTATGAGCAGCGCCAACCAAAATGTCACGCTGTTCTATTTGGAACACAGTTACAATAGTAAGCACCGTGTCCTCGTCAAGTCAACGCAAATGCACGCCTGCCATCAACACTGAACCGGGCTTGAGCTGCCAGCCTGTTGCAGGTCGACGACCGGGGCGTGAGACCTGCCAGCAGCCTTGACAAAGGCAATGCTCCGGAACAACATTACAAATGGAACGACGTTACAATAACAAAATCACGGTACCGGAGACACTTCATGAGCCATGGCATCCCGAGCGATCCACACTCCAAGCGTCAGTCGAGGAAGGCCGCCGCTAGCGGCTGGATCGGCTCGGCGTTGGAGTACTACGACTTTTTCATTTATGCCACTGCCGCAGCCTTGCTTTTCCCGCAGCTGTTTTTTCCAACGGACAATCCCACCGTCGGCATCATCGTTTCACTTGCCAGCTTCGGGGTTGGGTACATCGCACGACCTATAGGCGCGGTGGTGCTGGGGCACCTGGGTGACCGCCATGGGCGCAAGACAGTCCTGGTCTACTGCATGTTCTTGATGGGCTTTTCGACCATGTGCATTGGCTTGCTCCCGACCTACGACCAGATCGGCGTGTGGGCTCCCGCGATACTGATTACCTTGCGTCTGATCCAAGGGTTCGCGGTTGCCGGCGAGGTGTCTTGCGCAAGCTCCATGACCATGGAGCATGCACCTGACGGGCGCCGTGGTTACTTCGCCAGCTTTACCCTTCAAGGCGTGCAAGCCGGGCAACTGCTAGCGGCGGCGGTGTTCCTGCCACTGGCCCAATTCATGCCCGCAGATGCTTTTGCGTCCTGGGGCTGGCGAATTCCGTTCCTGCTGAGCGCTGTGGTGCTTGTGGTCGGCTGGATCATCCGCCGTGAAGTCCATGAGGCCCCGGTCTTCGCTGAGGCGCAAGCAGGGGACAAGCCTCGCAAATTGCCAGTGGTCGAAGTGCTCACCGAAAGCTGGAAGGATGTGTTGCGCGTCGTCTGCATGGCACTCTCTGCAGTCCTTGCAATCCTCGCCTCCGTGTTCGGCGCCACCTATGCAGTCCAGCCTGCTTACGGTATTGGCTTCCCCTCAGGCTTGTTCATGTGGATTCCTGTCCTGGGCAATTTGTGCGCGGTGATACTTATCCCATTCGTCGGTAGACTCTCTGACAGAATTGGGCGTCGCCCCCCAGTGATCGTGGGCGTGCTCTGCGGCGGCCTGTTGTCGTTTGGGTACCTCTATGCCATCAGCATCCACAATCTCTGGCTGTCTCTGATCCTGTCGCTTCTCATGTGGGGCGTGGCCTACCAAGGCTTCAATGGTGTTTTCCCAAGCATGTTCCCAGAGTTGTTCCGCACCCGGGTACGCGTCACCGGTATGGCTATCGGTCAAAACATCGGCGTGGCATGCACAGCGTTTCTGCCAGCGCTGTTCGTATCGGTTGCGCCGCCTGGCACCGAAAATATCCCGCTGAAAATTGGCGCCCTGACGTTTGGTATCTGTGCGATCTGCGCAATTGCGGCGTTCACGACCCGCGAAACGTTCCGTATTCGTCTGAGCGAACTTGGCGACCCCAACGCGGTGCCGATGTCGAAGGAGGAGTACGAACTGCTGCAGGAAAAGTCCAATCCCAGATCGAGCAGTAGCGCCCCCAATCAAGCGCTGAAAAATCAACTGCTGTGACGCACACCTGACAACCAGACCCATCACGCTCAACGTGTTGCGCAATTGCCCTGCGCAGCACGTTGAGCCCCAAGGCGATGAACGTGTGCGCCGCCAGCAAGCATCCAACCCGCGAGCTGGCAATTGCGTGCACTCGCCACCTACAGTAGGTTCACATGCATCCCCACATCACCGGCAAAACACGCATCTATGGACTGATAGGTGACCCGCTCAAGAGCGCCAGGTCGCCGATGCTGCTGAACAGGCTATTCGCCGAAGCACAGACTGACGCCGTGTGCATTCCATTGGAGGTCGGTACGCAGGCCCTGGCCGAGTTCGTCAAAGGCGCGCGCGCTTTGCGCAACCTAGACGGGCTTCTGGTCACCATGCCGCACAAGCAGACCATGCTTGAAGTCGTGGACATCCTTCACCCCTCCGCGCGCCAGGTAGGGGCAATAAATGTGGTTCGCTGCGATAAGGACGGTCGCTGGGAGGGCGCTGTGTTCGACGGGCTCGGCTGCGTACTGGGGATGCAGCGTCAGGGTGTTTCTGTGCTTGGGAAATCTGTCCTGCTGGTCGGAGCCGGTGGCTCGGGAAGGGCTATCGCTTTTGCCGTGGCCGCTGCTGGCGCCTACTCACTGACCATTTCTGATCTGGACCCGCACCGCGCCGCTGACCTGGCGCAAAGCGCTGGCAAAGAGGGTTCGTGCAATGTGCATGCAGGTCCACCAGACCCGGAAGGTCATGACATCGTTATCAATGCGACGCCTCTCGGCATGAACCCCGATGATCCGATGCCAGTAGAAGCAGAGCGTTTAACCCCCGCCATGGTGGTGGTCGACATCATCACTCGATCCGAGCCAACCGCGTTGTTACTGGCGGCACAAGCGCGCGGATGCAAAACCCTTGATGGCGAGCCCATGCATTTAGGACAGGCCTTGCTGGCACTTGATTTTCTGGGCTTCAAAAACATCGAGCGTCGCTACTCAACGGGACTTTAGTACCCCTCCTCCCCTCGGCAGCCAGCACGAGGGTTCTTCATTGCGTCAATCAAAACCTCCACGATGCGCATGCTCTCGGCCCGCTCACCTCCGTGATGCTGGCCGCCATGCCTTCCCAGCGCTTGGCACCCCAGTAGAACGTAACTTACTTCCGTTCGTAACAGGGTCATGCTAGCCTGCTGGCAACCTCTGCAGTGTCGCTTGCGCGCTATTCGTCGGTGGTCCGATCCGAAACCCCGTTAGCGTCGCCAAGTTTGTCAAACATACTTATTAATAAAGGGTGGATGTTTGAAAGTCGTTCTCCTGGAAGTCAGCCACTGGCACACCCCGCTCTATCTTGATGCTCTGGAGCGTCTGCCTGATGTAACGGTCACGGCGGTATCCGACGCAACGGGGTCGCGGGGGCCTGCTCTCGCCCAGCGTTTCGGAGCAAAACTTTACGATCACTGGGAAACCCTGCTGGAAAACGAGGAAGCTGATTTTGCCTTCGCCTTTGGCCCGCACGATGAGCTGCATGCCATGGGCGAGGCATTGATCGAGCAAAAGGTCCCCTTCGCGATGGAAAAGCCTTGCGGGCTAACCCAACACGAAGTGCTGGATCTTTACCAACGCACACAGGCCAGCGGCCTGTTCGTGGCGGTGCCGTTGATATGGAGGCACAGCGAGTTATTGAACCGCCTGAAACAGCAAGCCAGGCAGAGTGATGCCAAGTGGAGAACCCTGGCGTTTCGATTCAACGCTGGCCCGCCTGGACGCTACCTGACCAACAGTTGCTCCTGGATGCTTGAGCCGAAACGCTCGGGTGGCGGATGCACGATCAATCTCGCCCCTCATTTCGTCGATCTGGTTCAGGAAATTTCCGGCGAGGCGATTCGAAGCGTGTCAGCCGTGATTTATCGCGACCCGCTACTGACAGCCGTAGAGATCGGCTCGTTGATGACCCTGGTGACCGAGAGTGGGTGCATCTGCACTATCGAAACGGGGTACAATTATCCCGCCAATACGCCCGAGCAACGGGAGTATTCATTTTCAATGTCAACGGATCAGTTCTACGCACGCTCCACCGCAGATGGCATGCGGCTGGTGGACGCGTCCGGGCAGGCAAGTGACCTGCACATGAGCTTGAACTCTGACGTGTATTACGACAACTTCGTAATCGACATACTCGCGCCTGACCGTGATAGTGCTTATGCAGGTGCCGGGCTCGCCACCATGCACCGCGTCATGCGTATCATCGAGGCGGCCTATGAGTCAGATCGCCTGGGTGGTGTTCCCATCAAGGTCTAAAACGCTGGCACGAAATTAAGGATTAGAAAATTGTCACATATAGGCCGCTACTTCAATACTTTGGAACTGCTCCTTTCCCATCCAGGCGGCCTCGCCCTGTCTGACATCAGTGAACAGACTCAAGTGGCTATGGCCACAGCTCACCGTATATTGAGCGCCCTGCGGGAAAGAGGCTACGTTTACCAAGACGAGCAGGACCACTACTGCCTGACGCTTAAAATTCCCAGCATGGGCGTGAACTACATCAGTGAAACCGGCTTTGCCAGAATAATGCAACCTTTGCTCGACGAACTCGCCAGCGAAACCGGCGAGCATGTTCGCCTGGCGGAAGTTGCTGAGGATCATCTGAGTTGGGTGCTGCAGGCCACGAATAACACCAGGGGCCTTCAATACCGCCGCGCCCTGGACGAAAAAATCATCCCCCATACCACCGCGGCTGGTAAAGCATGGCTCTCCACCATGCCTGATGAGCGCGCCATGCGCATTCTCGCCGCCTGGGATATCGAGAAAAGCCGAGAGTACGCAGGGCCCAACGCTCGCGTTTCGATACGCGATATTTTCGATGACATCGCCCTGATCCGCAAAGAGGGGCATGCTGTAGTCAGAGAAGAAGGTGAAGTGGGTGTGTGCGTTGTGGCAGTGCCTGTATTCGATAAAACACGCCCGGCCAACTCAGCCCCGGTGGCAACCCTCAGCATCGCCGGCCCTATCGCCCGCATGCGAGAGGAAACCCTGAATGCTCATATCGAACATCTGAAACAGTCCGCCATCAAGGTTGGCGAGTGCTGGTCGCTGTGGACTTCGGTCAACGGTGAAAGCCCGCTACCTGCACGCTGACGCTCTGACTTGGACCTGGGCCCATTGCGGGCCTCAGGGCTACTGTGATGACGAGCGATTGAAACGCAATTACGGAATGTTCCAACCCTTCTCCCGCAGATCCTGCACACCTTTGTTCAGCTCGTACAAGGCGTTTTCTTCGCGGATGATTTCGAGCACGCAGTTTTCAATACCGCAGGTCGCCTGAACGGCCTCACCCAGTCCGACGAAATCCACGACTCCGGTGCCCACTGGATCATGGCCCCAAACATCCATGCCGGTGTCGGACACATGCACAAAGTCGATAGCGCTGCGATAGGTCAGCAGACTGGCTACCGGATCCTCACCTATGTAAGCAGCGTTGGCGATGTCATATACGACCCTGACGACATCATCATTGATAGTGGCAACAACCTCTGCCAGCTCCCCCATCGTAGGCGTGAAGCAATACGGGGTATTTTCCAGCAGCAAGCGAACACCCGCCTGTTTCGCAAGCGGCGTTAAAACCGCCAGGCTCTCGTACATCCAGTCATAAGTCTTTTCAAGCGGTGGAGAAATCATCGGGCGCCGGGTACCCGGGGATATCACCACCTCTTGGGTATCCCAAGCGACTGCCAGGTCAATCACTGCCTTGATGTGATCGATGCTCTTCTGACGCATATTGGCGGCGGGACTGGCCAGGTTGACGTCATAGCCGCCGGCATTGAGCGACCTGATCTTTGCGTCGTACTGACGCAGACGCACGCTTGCAGCAGAACGCTCTGCGATAGACATTTCCACCGGCCAGCAATGGGGCGAGCTTACGGGCACCTCGAACACGCGGTGTCCATGCTCTGACAACTGCGCAATTGCATCGATTGCCGTGGATGACCACAGATAAGAAAACGTGCTGATGATCATATCGAAACATCCTTTCAGTTGAGGACTCACCGAAGTGAAACGGGCCATTCATATTATGAATTTTGTATGGTGACCACTATCGCCTGCAGGAAGACGCGATGATGGATGCACCTGGAGAGCGACAGCCACTGCGCTGTCAAGGACATCCTGATGACGAAAAAAACGATAACGGAACTGGATTCCATTGTCAATTTGATTGCAAAGTACCTTCCAGTTTTGTAGTTTGAGCCTTCCACCTAAAACAAAATCTACGTGTGAGGGCAATTGAATGAGAGCTTTGGTGAGTGGCGGTAGCAGCGGCATCGGTGCTTCTACATGCCTGAGGATGGCGGAGGCTGCACTTGCCCGGGGCTCGCAGCCGAAAATTGCCGTGTGCGGGCAGACGTCAAACGCGACGCAGGACGACGTCGTTCGAACGATAGAGTCGATGGGTGGCATCGCGATCTCGCTGTCGGGTGATCTCGGCGACCCTGCAGTACCTGACCAACTTGTAGCAGCTGCAGTAGCCGAATTTGGGGGGCTTGACGCGCTTGTTGCGAATGCTGGCATCGCCAGCCCGGGCGCGATCTGTAGCTTGTCCATCAAGGATTGGGACGACATGTTCGCCGTGAATCTTCGCGGCGCCTGGCTGCTAGCCAAAGCGGCCTACCCGCACCTTCGCGAGAGCCGAGGCTCAGCGTGCTTCACCTCGTCGATGTCTGGCCAGCTTCCGCATGCCGGCTCTGGCGCCTACAGCCCCACCAAGGCAGCATTAACCATGTTGGCGCAAACGCTGGCGCTGGAGTGGGCACCTGATGGCATCCGAGTGAATGTCGTGTCGCCAGGTATGACGCATACACCCATGTCTGAAAAAATGTACGCAGACCCACAGATCAAGAGAGCACGGGAAGGGATTATTCCGCTGGGGAGAATTGGTGAGCCAATGGATATCGCGAACGTGATCGAGTTTCTCGTTAGCCCGCTAGCCGGCTTTGTTACCGGGCAGGATATTTGTGTCGATGGCGGCTTCTCCAAGTCGATACTTAGCCATATCCCGGGCCGACCAAGCTCGAAATCCTAGCCACGGCAGCAGATTGAGCTCCATGTTGAATGGATTCAGGCCAGACTCACAGCCTGGCGGGCTCAAAGGGCATTTTACGAATGCGGGGGCGCGGCTTTTAGCGAATGTGAGGATTCATGAGCAGCTCTCCCCGCAGAAACGAATTGGGCGATTTCAATTCTGGACTAGTTGCTGCCTTTGAAATGCCGGGATAACGCTGATTTTCGGTGAAGACTGCAGAAACGAAAAAAGGCCCCTAAGGGCCTTTTCGACGATATACCGATTCTGATTAAACCTGTATATCTTTATTTGGAGCGGGAAACGAGACGTGTACTAGGACAGTAAGTCGTTGTTTCCCAATCACTTTCTTCGTTGGGCTGGCCAGCGAAGACCTCAATTGTAGCCTTGTTTTTCGTCCTCGGCAACAAATTCGTCCAAAGAGTTCCACAGACGTCCAAAGAGCTGCACTCAGCACACCAGACCCACGATCGGTACATCGTCGTAGGCAACTCCCTCGAACTCATCATCCACGCCCGGTCGTCTGCCCCGCATCCATCACCGCGAAGACGATCAGGCAGATGGTTCTGGTGATGGCACAGCTCGGATGCCACCTAGGAACGCCTGCACCACAACTCACAGGCGACCTTCTGGTCAAGCTCCTTTGAAAGAACGCGCATGCTGGCCACCGCGTTTCCGCACACGATTCTTTGTCGATATATCAGGATGACGGGGCAAGCATGACAGGCGCCGGTTTGCTGCGTCCGACTGGACATTCGAGGACGATTGCGGCCCCCTCACGCTTCCTGAGACCGCTGGCATATCAGGTCATACCTAGACGGTTTTGCAGAAACCGTAACTTCTCACGACCCTGATAGCGTGAGCGTCGCTGTCGAGCCTACGTCCCGATGCTCGACCTTCTGATCGATGATTTTTGCACATCGAACACACGACGACTACCAGTTGCGCGAACTGGTGAGAAGTATTCAAACCACATGACGAAGCGGCCTTCGGGACCCACTTCCTACACAAGCGACAGGCCGACCATGAGGTCGGCGACAAAGGAGTCGGTCATGTAGTTCTTCTCCTGGAAGGAGACGGAGCATGCACGAGAACAAGAATGATGCACCAACATCAAAGGTGTTCTATCGCCCGATCGAAGCGTCCATCCGCTGGGCCGGGCTGCTGCGATACGAGCAGGTGATCCTGGCTTCGATTTCGTCGCCAAGGCGCCTGCCGCAGTCGTTGGACTGTCCACGTTGTGACGAGCTGCGGCTTTGCACCGAACGCATCTTCGACGGCATCCTCAATGGAGAACTGCCCTTCGGACGGAACGGCATCACGACGCGCGATTCCGCGCTGATCGACTCCCCTGATCTGACGGTGCGCCACGTCGATCTGAAGCGCTGGATGCGCCAGCACTATCCCGAGCAACGACCGTGCTTCCTTTTCTCCCGGAGCGAGCGCATCGCCCATCCCTTCATCTCGGTGGAAACTGGGCAGGCGATGCTAGTCGAGCGCCTGGCCCTGAAGTCCACCTTGGACCAGTACAAACGCCAACTGCATGAGCTGCAGGAAAAGCACGGAGCGCTTCTCAAGCAGATGGCGCCCTCTGCTGGCGCACAGTGCCTGATCAGTGATCGCGCCGAAGCCACCTACCTGAACATCATCGGCAGCATGCTGGACCTGATGCTCGGCCAGTCGCCTTCCGGCGTTCCGTACTCCAGCTTCAAGACGCAGGAGGCGGTGGTCAGCGCGTTGGTCGCCCATCACAGCGGCGCAATGGGGATCGCGGAGCGGACGCTAAACGGCAAGTTCGCCACGGCCAGACGCCGGCTGCGTAGCGCAACAGTCTGAGGTTTTCCATCTTGTATGTGCAATCGCGGAGATTGCATTTGCAATGTCTTTTCCCATCCATGTCTATTGAATGGAGGTCACGCCAACAAACGCCACTGAGCGTTCAGGAGTGACCGCCATGTCGCAAACACCTGCACTGCCCGCAAGCGAGCGCCGCATCCTGCGGCTTGATGAAGTCGAAACCAAGTCGGGTTTCAAACGCGCCCACATCTACAACCTGATGCGCAAAGGCCTGTTCCCGAAGGCGCTGCGCCTGGGCGTGCGCGCGGTCGGTTGGGACTCCATCGAGATCGATCAGTGGATCGCCGAGCGCGTCAACAACCGGGCCTGACCCGTTCTCCAGCGGACTTCCCATCCTCACACGGAGAACGCCATGCAGGTCGTATCCATCATTTCAACCAAAGGTGGCGTCGGCAAGACCACCACGGCCGCGAACCTCGGCGGGCTTGCCGCGGACGCGGGGCTGCGTGTACTGCTGCTCGACCTCGACGTGCAGCCCACCTTGTCCTCGTACTACGAGCTAGGCCACCGCGCACCTGGTGGCATCTACGAGTTGCTGGCCTTCAACGAGCGCGACCTCGGGCTGCTTGTGTCCCGCACGAACATCGAGGGCCTGGACTTGGTGCTCTCCAACGACCACCGAGGCGAGCTGAACACTTTGCTGCTGCACACGCCGGATGGGCGCCTACGGTTGCGCCATCTCTTGCCGGTCCTGGCGCCTCTCTATGACCTGGTGCTGATCGACACCCAAGGTGCGCGCTCGGTGCTGCTGGAGATGGCGGTGCTCGCCTCCAACCTCGCGCTGTCGCCCGTGACCCCGGAAATTCTCGCGGCGCGCGAGCTGCGGCGCGGCACCATGCAGTTGCTCGAAGACATTGCGCCCTACCGGCACCTGGGCATCGAGCCTCCACCTCTGCATCTGCTCATCAATCGCGTCCACCCTGTGTCAGCCAATGCACGGCTGATCCAGCAGGCCCTGCGCGATCTTTTCCAGGACCACGCCGGCATCCGCGTGCTGGCCACCGACGTGCCGGCCATCGAGGCGTATCCGCGTGCAGCTACGCGCGGATTGCCAGTGCATCGGGTCGAATACCGCCAGCCGCCGGGCAGAGTCGCCCTCGCCGCGCTCGACACCATGCGCGGCCTCGCAGACGAACTATTTCCGCAATGGCGGCACCGATTTGCCATGGTGTCCGGCCGTCCGCCACACCCTCTTGATGCCGGGAGGTCCCATGGCGAACGCACATGAGCTAGCCCGAGGCCACAAGCGGCTTCGCGCCCTGATCGAGTTCGCGGTTGGCGAAGGTTGGCACGTCAAACGCACGCCTGGCGGCCACCTCAAGTTCACCAAGCCTGGCTGCGCCGCGATCTACACCAGCTCGACGGCAAGCGACCACCGGGCGACCCTGAATGCCCGTGCGCAAATCCGCCGCGCCGAGCGCGAGGCCCGATACCAAGCGCAGGGAGGCGGCCATGGCTGAGATCACCTCCCAGCAGATGGCTGGCAAGCTGCTCGCGGCCGGGTTCGAGCGCAGCGGCCCGTCAGCCTCGACCTTGAGCGACCCGATCGCCGACACCCCCATGGTCGTGACCCTAGATCAGTTGCGCCCCTACGACCACGATCCCAGGAAAAAACGCAACCCGGCCTACGAGGAAATCAAGGCGTCCATCCGCGAGCGCGGTCTGGACGCAGCGCCGGCCATCACTCGCCGACCAGGTGAGTCCCACTACATCATCCGCAACGGTGGAAATACTCGGCTGGCGATCCTGCGCGAACTATGGTCAGAGACCAAGGACGAGCGGTTTTTCCGTGTATCGTGCCTGTTCCGGCCGTGGCCCAGCCGCGGCGAAGTCGTCATGTTGACCGGCCACTTGGCCGAGAACGAATTGCGCGGGGGCCTCACGTTCATCGAGCGCGCCCTCGGCGTCGAGAAGGCGCGCGAGTTCTACGAGCAAGAAAGCGGCACCACCTTGAGCCAGTCCGAGCTGGCCCGCCGCCTCGCCGCCGATGGCTTCCCGGTACAACAGTCGCACATCAGCCGCATGAACGACGCGGTGCAGTATCTCCTGCCCGCGATCCCCACCGTGCTCTATGGCGGTCTCGGTCGCCATCAGGTCGAACGCCTGTCGGTCATGCGCAAAGCCTGCATGCTCGCGTGGGAGCGCTACGCCAAGGGTCGCCCACTGGTTCAGGACTTCGACGAATTTTTCCAGGAAGTGCTGTCGCAATTCGACGTCCAGGCCGACGAGTTCTCCGCGCAGCGTGTACAGGACGAGCTGATCGGCCAGATGGCCGAGATGCTGGGTGTCGATTACGACGTGCTCGCCCTGGACATGACCGAATCCGAGAGCCGGCAGCGCGCCTTGGTCAGCGACCCAACGCCGCCATCGACGCCGCCTGCGTTGCCGGAGCCGGGAACCATCGCGCGCCCACCTGCCAACACTGCGCCACCCATCGCAGGGGCTGCATCCGCAGCGCCGCCTGCAGGCCGACCTGCGGCAACGCCTTCGACGCGCGAGAGCGACACGGATGCCAGCCAGGCAAGTCCGGCCAACCCTGCGGTGGGTGGCGATCTGCTTCGGGAGCACATCGTCTCGCCGGCACCGACGACCGAACGGCTCCAGTCCATTCAGCGCATGGTCGCCGACCAGTTGGGTGATGCGCTGCCGCTCGACTTCTCGGCGAGTGTCTTGCAGTCCATCCCTGTGCAGGCTGGCGGGCTCTATCCGATCTCCGATGTCTGGTACATCGATCCCGGCGTGGACACAGCCGAGCGCCTGCGCATCCACATCGCACAGTTCGCCCGCGAAATCGCGGGCGAGGCAGACCTGGACGAGTGCATTGATGACCGTGCAGAGGGTATCGGTTTCGTCTGCCGGGCCCGCACCCAAAGCTCGGCACCGCTGGGCCGTGCCGTCCTCGCGCTGTTAGCGTGCCTGGCCGGTCAGCGGCCCGCCGACGTCGGCCTGCACGACGGGCAAATCGTCATCGAACTGCCGGCGCTGCTGCACGGCCAGGGTGATGCGGCCCAGCGATTGAGCGATACCTCGCTGGTCAAGCTGTTCCGGCTGCTGCGGCTGGCCCGGCGCCTGCTCGACCTTGAAGCCGGCGCTGAAGGCGTTGGAATGTGAGCGAGGGAGGCCAGCATGTCCGCACCACACCCACTCAACCAGGCCGTCATCGCCCAGGCCCTCTATGACCTGCGCAATGGGCAACTGCGCCGGTGCAAACTGATGGGGTTTGGCGAGGAAGAACTGGACGCCCTCAAGCATCCCGCGCTGATCAGCGTGCTCGCCAACGCTAACGTCTCCTGGTGCTCGGTGACGGTCAACCGCGAAGTGCTCCGGCGACTGCTCAAGCAGGCGCAGGACGTGGAGAAGGAAATCGCCACGGTCGATCGCATGCTCAGGCTGGGCGCGAGCACCGAGATGGTCAGTCGGTTCTATGGCCTGACCCACCAGGAGGTGGCGCTTCGCCGCGAAATCCTCGGCCTGCCGAAGCGCAAGGGCCGCCACCCCGTGCTGGACGAGAAACAGGACACGGAGCTGTGGCGGCAATGGAAGGCCGTGACCGGCAGCAGGAATGTCGATCTCGAAGACGAAACCTCCATCCTCGACGCTACCATGGACTTGGCCGAAGGCATGTCGCTGCCTCTGTCGGTGGTCTGGGCCTCGATCAAGAGCTGGGTCGATCAGGGATTGGGTTGAGCCATGGCCGTGGACGACACCGCACCACGCCGTGGCCCCGTCGCACTCGCGGATCTGTTCGATGCTGCCCTGAAAGACCTCGCGCCCAAGCCCAGCCCCAGTGCGCCAGCACCCGTGCCTACGCCGACGCCCGCCACGTCAGGCGATGCCTTCCTCTTCAGCGGCAACCGGCACGAGACCGTGCCGCGGCGGCTGTTCCTCGACCGTCGCCTGACGCCGCTGGAGCGCAACGCCTGGCAGGTGTTCCGGCTGATGCTCAACGACGACGGCATGACAGCCTTCCCGACGTATGAGCAGCTTCGACCCTGGCTGGCGTCGATGCCCTGCGCCGGGCAGGCCTCGCATGAAACCGTGGCCCGAGCGTTGACGCTGTTGCGCCTCACCCGATGGTTGAGCCTGGTACGGCGACGGCGTGACCCCAAGACCGGCCGCATCCTCGGCAACCTCTACGTTCTGCACGATGAACCACTGACGCCCTTCGAGGCCATGCAGCTCGACGCCGACTACCTGGCACTGGTCAGCCAGTCCCTCGGCCATTCGGCCAAGGCTGTCCAGATGGTCGGTCTGAACACCCTCAAGGAGATCGCGGAAGATCCGATGCTCTCCGGACGCACACTGCCGTCGCGGCTACAGGTCCTGGCCGAACGCCTCGCCAGCCAAGGCATCACGGCCGCCGAAAGTTATCCACAGGAGGATGCCGCCCACGATTCCGAAGAAGGAGCATCGAGCCTTCTTCGGAATGCGGACGACCCGTCTTCGGAATCCGAAGCAGGGGCGAAACCCGCGCCAGACGCCTCTCTTCGGAATCCGAAGCAGGCCCGTACAGTACGTAGTAGTCGTATTAATGAAGTACGTACTACCGCGCAGGCGCGCGCGCTGGGCGATCTGCAATGGCCCAAGCGCTTCACGGAACTGAAGGCAGAGCAGCAGACAGGTGCCAGGGTGGCATTGCAGCAGGTCGATGCCGCGCTGAGACAGGCCGTGCTGGACGACTGGGCCGCACGATGCAGCAGTCATGGCATCCGCAATCCTGCGGGGTATCTGTTCGGCATCATCCAGCGCGCCATCCATGGCGAGTTCAATGCCTGGGCCAAGAAAGACGCGCCATCGGCACCCGTCCCGCCAAACGAGCGGCCACCAGCAGCACCGCCACCTCAGCCGCAGGGTAAGCCAGTGCCGCCGGAAGTCGCCAAGCAGCACATCGAGCGGCTACGCAATCTGCTCGCCAGCAAGTGAGCCGGCATGCAAGTCGGTGAAAGTAGATGCCCATGGCCGCCAATAGAGCTATCCCCTGGGGATAGTTCCGCTGCTGGGCACAACGCCAAGTTGTCGCAGGCCTGGGATCGACCATCTGCCGCAGCATCGGTGTTGCCTACCCTGATCCCGGCGTGCAGCGTTCGTTGACGCTCCATGGAGCTATCCCCTGGGGATAGCTCGCGCCGCATGCAACCGCCGCGCCCTAAACCGGGGCCCGCCGGGATTCGGATTCTTGACTGACTGCCTTCCGCTTCCTGCCGAAGCTGGCCGCTCCTTTTCCAACAACGAGCGGACACCATGGCAACCAATGAACCTCTGCAACTGAATCTCGGCTCCCTGCGCAGCGCGATGTCGCTGACCCTGCACACCCATCACGCTTCCCGCATCTGGCACGGCCGCGCCGCCGCCGAGGGGCGACCGGGCATCGTCGGCCTGAACGGCTACATCGCCCAGATGAACAAGATGCGGCGGGGCTCGGAGCAGGACGACCCGTACTCGGACTGGTGGATGCTGCGCATCGAGGACAAGCTCGACCAAACCAAGGTCACGCTGCAATCGCTGCGCGAGCAGGTGGACCAGGCGCTGGCGAGCGTGCCACCGGCGCTCAGCCTGGGCGAAAACCTCAACGTGCAGCCGGTCAAGCTCCCGCTCTTCGTCAACGCGCAGCTCGGCTTTGCCGCGGTCTATCTCCTGGCCGACTACGACGACATCGCCCGCAAGCTGATCCTCGCCCACCACACCGCGCTCATCGACCGCAGCACCTTGGAACGCTGGCTCAACGAGGGCGCGCACGCGCTGCGCAGCCTGTTCTCGCTGGCCCAGCAGTATCGCTACTCGGGCTGCACCCGCGACGATTTCGCGGCGAAGAACGCCGCTGCGCGAGTCGCGCTGGAGAAGTACGGCGAACTGCCGCAGGAGGTGCTGGAGGGGACACGCCGCTCGAAGTTTGCGCCACCCGTCGTGCGCCGTGGCCTGCAACAGCGCGGCGACGGTCCTGCCACAGCGCCTCCGCCCAGCGACGAAGCCGCCACCGCAGAGCCGCCCGAAGCGTCAGCCGGCGAGGACGAGCCCGCATGAACGATCTGAACCAACCGACCCGCTACTTCCGGGGCCTGCAACAGGGTGCCTTCATGCGGCTGGAACACGCGGCCTCTCTAAAAGGCCTTTTAAAGCCTTTTAAGGGTAAAGGGGACTTCGAGGCCTGGGCCAGCCAGTGCTTCGCCATGCGCGACGAGTTGATTGCCCTGGCACAGCGACAGGTGCTGGAGCAAGCATGCGGGCACCCCTTCCACCTTCTGCCCATCGAACTGGCCCAACAGACCACTGGCGCAGGAACCGTCTTCTTGCGCTGGCGCAGGCACGACAGGTCGGCCATGGGCGTGGCGCTGTGGCGGGAGCTGATCGCCAGCAGCAGCACACCCGTCAACCTGCTGGCCGACCTGCACGCGATCGAGCTGCAGCGCATCACGTTGAACATGCAGATCAGCCTGCTGCACACCTTGGGCAGGCAGGCGCAGGAATGCGCCAGCAAGGCCGCCGAGGCGGACGACGCCTACCTGCACCGGCTCACGTCCGTTCCTGCCGCAATGCGCGATCGGTGATTGCGCCGGGCATCCCAGCACGCGCCCGGCGCCGACGAGGCACGGGTATTTCAACCACCACGGAGATCACACCATGAGCACGCATTTTTCTGGCGAAGGCAACATCGGCTCGCCACCGGAGTACCGCGAATTCCCCAACGGCAATGACGAACCCAGCCGCTTGCTGCGCCTGAACGTCTATTTCGACAACCCCGTACCCAAGAAGGATGGCACCTTCGAGGACCGCGGCGGCTTCTGGGCGCCGGTGGAAATCTGGCACCGCGACGCCGAGCACTGGAAGGACCTGTACCAGAAAGGTATGCGCGTGCTGGTCATCGGCCGCATGGAGCGCGAGCCTTGGACGGACAACGAAGATCAGCCGCGCGAGACCTGGCAGATCAACGCGCGCAGCGTCGGCATCCTGCCGTACCGCATCGAGTCCGTGGCCCTCAGTCCGAAGCCGCAGGAGGCAGAACCGAAGCCACAGGCTGCCCAGGAATCGACCGCGCCGAAGGAGGCGAAGCGCAGGAAGTGAACCGGCATGGAGGGCGGCCGCCGTAGTGCTTCGCCGCCCTCCATGCACCCCGCAAGCTATCCCCTGGGGATAGCTCCATCAACGTCCATCGACTTCCACGCGCTCCCGCAAATCGCGGCTACTGGTCCGCACACCTGCGGCCACGCGCCATCCCCGCCCGAGCCATTCCATCGGCGTGAAAGCGGTCGCCGGCGCATGCGGCTTGTTTGCTGCTACCCCAGGTGGCGCTCGGCATCCTCGATTCCAGCAACTCCATGAACAACGGGAATCGGGATGGACGGACATGCGGCTGTTCTTGTGCGAGAAGCCCTCCCAGGGCAAAGACATTGGCCGAATTCTCGGTGCCACGCAGCGCGGTGAAGGCTGCCTCAACGGTTCCGGCGTCACCGTCACCTGGTGCATCGGCCATCTCGTCGAAGCGGCAGCCCCCGAGGTCTATGACGCGGCGCTCAAGCGCTGGTCGCTGGAGCAGTTGCCCATCATTCCTCAGCACTGGCGGGTCGAGGTCAAACCTAAAACCGCCACGCAGTTCAAAGTCGTCAAGGCGCTTCTGGCTAAGGCGACCCAGCTTGTCATCGCCACAGATGCCGACCGCGAGGGCGAGTTGATCGCCCGCGAGATCATCGACCTGTGCGGCTACCGCGGTCCCATCGAACGGCTGTGGTTGTCGGCGCTCAACGATGCGTCCATCCGCGCGGCACTCGGCAAGCTCCGGCCATCGGCCGAGACGCTGCCGATGTACTACTCGGCGCTGGCGCGCTCTCGGGCGGATTGGCTCGTCGGCATGAACCTCAGCCGCTTGTTCACGGTGCTGGGACGGCAGGCCGGCTACGACGGCGTGCTGTCGGTAGGCCGCGTCCAGACCCCCACGCTCAAACTGGTCGTGGACCGCGACCGCGAGATCACCGCCTTCGTGTCCGTGCCGTACTGGGCCATCGACGTGTCCCTGTCCGCCGGTGGCCAGACTTTCGCCGCGCAGTGGGTTCCCCCGAAAGCATGCACCGACGACGCCGGCCGCTGCCTGCAGCAGCCCATCGCGCAGCACGCCGCGCAGCAGATCCGCGCCGCGGACAGCGCCCAGGTGGTGGCGGTCGAAACCGAGCGCGTGCGGGAAGGCCCGCCGCTGCCGTTCGACCTGGGGACCTTGCAGGAGGTGTGTTCCAGGCAGCTTGGGCTCGATGTGCAGGAGACCTTAGACATTGCTCAGGCCCTATACGAGACGCACAAGGCCACGACGTACCCGCGCTCCGATTCGGGCTACCTGCCCGAAAGCATGTTCGCCGAGGTGCCAACGGTCCTCGACAGCCTGGTCAAGACCGATCCCTTGCTGCGACCGATCATGGACCAGCTCAACCGCACTCAACGCTCACGCGCCTGGAACGACGCGAAGGTGTCTGCTCACCACGGCATCATCCCGACGCTCGAACCGGCGAACCTCTCGACCATGAGTGAGAAGGAACTGGCAGTGTATCGGCTGATCCGGGCGCATTACCTGGCGCAATTCCTTCCTCACCACGAGTTCGACCGCAATGTGGCGAACCTCTCCTGCGGCCAGCAGACGCTGGCGGCCACCGGCAAGCAGGTCGTCGTCAAGGGGTGGCGCCTGGTGCTGGCCGAACCGCAATCCGAGGAGGATGGCGACCCTGCGGCGCGCAGCCAGGTACTGCCCGCGCTGCGCGAGGGCCTGGCATGTCAGGTGGCCGACGTCGATCTGAAGGCGCTCAAGACGCTGCCCCCTCGGCCCTATACGCAGGGCGAGTTGGTCAAGTCCATGAAGGGCGTCGCCAAACTGGTCTCGGACCCGCGCCTGAAACAGAAGCTCAAGGATACGGTCGGCATCGGCACCGAAGCGACGCGGGCCAACATCATCAGTGGCCTGCTGACGCGGGGCTACCTCGTGAAGAAGGGCCGCGCCATCCGTGCCTCGGATGCGGCCTTCACCCTGATCGACGCGGTGCCCACAGCGATTGCCGACCCAGGGACAACCGCCGTCTGGGAACAGGCGCTGGACATGATCGAAGCTGGACAGCTCACGCTGGACGTATTCATCGGCAAGCAGGCTGCATGGATCTCACAGTTGATCGCGCAGTACGGCAGCACGTCCCTGTCCATCAAGGTTCCCCACGGACCGCCTTGCCCACAGTGCGGCGCACCGACGCGCCAGCGCACCGGCAAGAGCGGCCCATTCTGGTCGTGCAGTCGCTACCCCGACTGCAAAGGCACGCTGCCGGTCGAATCCGGCACGTCCAAGCGTGGTGCCTCGCGCCCGCGCCGCAGCGGCCGCAAAGGCTCCTGACCGACCCCGTTCCCCGTGAACCGTGCCCGCCATCGGCGGCGCGGCCTGTGTTCCGCACGCCCTGCGGGACGCCCAGCGCGCAACGCCTTCTTGTCCGTGTGCGCGTCCCGCTTGGTCATCCCCGGCCGCGGGACCTGAAGGTAGCTTCTCCGCGAACCGCCTCCTGCGCGTTCTGCTGATCTGCATTTCTCCCGCCTCTGCGAAGGGTCCCCCGGTGGCTTGCCAAGCTGCGCGAGCCACCCGGAGACCCTTCGTGGTCAGCGGTATTCGGTGCCGGTGCCCGCCGGCGCAAAAACGGGCTCCCTTTGTGCGCGGATGTGCGCCAGACGATGCCGGCGCGAACCACGACATGCGCCGGGTGTGATTGCTGATGAGCAGACGGTTCTAGCGACGACCGGGCCTGCACCAGCCCACGGGTGGTTCTGTCCTCCCGAGCCGAAGGCCGCAGGGCCTTCGGCGCCTTTCTCCTGCCTATCAACGTCCCGGCCCGCCCCGGGCCACACGAACAGGAGACCCGACATGAACCCGCAACCTTGCACCCTTCGCGGTGCGCCCCAGGCCGCGCCACTGCTGTACGGCAGCGTGTGCAGCGGCATCGAGGCCGTGAGCCTCGCATGGCAACCCCTCGGCCTCAAAGCCGCGTGGTTCGCCGAGATCGAGCCGTTCCCGAGCGCCGTGCTCGCCCACCGTTACCCCCATGTGCCCAACCTGGGCGACATGACCGCGATCGCCCGTCAGGTGCGCGCCGGCACCGTGCCGGCGCCCGACATCCTGGTCGGCGGCACGCCGTGCCAGTCGTTCAGCGTTGCCGGCGCGCGCCAGGGGTTGAACGACCCGCGCGGCGCCTTGACCCTTGCCTATGTGGAGCTTGCAAATGCCATCGACCAAACCCGCCACCAAGACCGCCGCCCGCCGGCAACGCTCGTCTGGGAAAACGTCCCCGGCGTCCTCAACGACCGCAGCAATGCCTTCGGGCATTTCCTGGGCGCACTGGCCGGAGAAAGCCGTGCGCTCCAGCCGCCAGGGGAAAAATGGGCGCACGCTGGTTGTGTGTCTGGACCCCGCCGCCGCATCGCCTGGCGCGTGCTCGACGCTCAATATTTCGGTGTCGCCCAACGCCGCAAGCGCGTGTTTCTTGTGGCATGTGGTGGTGATGACCTCGATCCCTCCGAAGTACTTTTTGAGCGCACAGGCCTGCGCGGGGATTCTTCTGCGGGCCGCGCGCCGTGGCAAGAAGCTGCCCGCGCTGCTGGACCGGGTGCTGCAGCAGCAGGCGGATACGCAGGATTCGCTGGACTGAACCAGCCCTACGGCAAGGTCACGACGACGTTCGGATTCAGCGGCGGCATTGGCCCCGTCGATGTTGCGGCATGCCTGATGGCCGCGGGTCCCAAGCACGACATCCGCACCGAGACGTTCATGGTGCAGTCCATCGCCGGCAGCATCGCCCACACCCTCGACACCGCCAACAACGGCAAGGGCAGCAGCGAGGACGGTACGGGAAAGGGCGTGCCGATCATCGCCTTCACCGCCCAGGGCAGCGGCGCGGACGCCACGATCGACCTGACGCCGACGCTGCGTGCCGGCGGGCATCGCAACAGCCATGCGAACGCAGGCGTCGTGCCCGCCATCGCCTTCGCGCAGAACAACCGCGGCGAAGTGCGCTTCGAGTCGGGCCATGGACAGGTGTCTTGCACCGTCCTGTCCAACGGCAAGCCGGGCTACGGTGTGCCGATGGTGGCCTGCGTTGCCCTGCGGGGACGGACGCAGGGTCTTGCTGCCGAACTGGGCGGAAGCGTTGCGGCGGCGTTGCGTACCAGCGGCGGCGGCGCAGACAAGCCCCATGTCCTGGCCCCCGACTTCGAGGCACATTTCCGCTACGACTGGAATGAATCCGGTGCAGCGGACTGGTCGCAATGGCGGGTGCGGCGGCTGATGCCCATGGAGTGCGAGCGGCTGCAGGGCATGCCCGACGACTACACGCTGATCCCGTATCGCGGCAAGCCTGCCGCAGACGCTCCGCGCTACAAGGCGATTGGCAACTCCATGGCCGTCCCGTGCATGGCTTGGCTGGGCAACCGGCTGGTGCAGTGCCTGCACAAGACGGACTCGACCGCTTCGGATTGATCGACGACGCAGCCTGCCGGCCGCGCCATTCTCCCCCTGCATTGCCGATGTATCGGCAGCAGCCCGCAGCCAGGGTGTCAAGGCTGCCGTGGGTTCCGCCCACGCCACCCACCAGTTCGCTTCGGCATCTCACCGGCGAACGCTGCCCACCGGGGCATCGATGCCTCCTTTCTCCAACCCACGGGATGGTCGCCACGTCCCGTCAGGGGCATGTCGCCACCCGGTCGATTTCAGGACTTCCCATGGACACCATCACCAAGCAAGACCGCATCACGCTGAAGAACCTCAAGGTCGCCGACTTCGCCAGCGAGGAAACGCTGTGCTTCACCGCGACCATCGTGTTCGACGGCACTCCCATCGCCGAGGCCCGCAACGACGGGCATGGCGGCTCGACATTCCTCCGCGCGCTCAACG
The DNA here is from genome assembly GCF_017875165.1 of Pseudomonas sp. PvP089. NCBI lineage: Bacteria > Pseudomonadati > Pseudomonadota > Gammaproteobacteria > Pseudomonadales > Pseudomonadaceae > Pseudomonas > Pseudomonas sp. PvP089. Next base: position 2,317,984 of record NZ_JAGGME010000001.1, on the reverse strand, counting down.
GCAAGACGACGCTGCTGGCTCAGGCCGAAGCCTTTGCCAAGGGCTTGCCGCCTGCGCCGCTCGATCTAGGCCAGGAGGGTGAAGACCCTCATTACATCGACATGACGCTCGACTTCCTGGTCGATGAACTGGCCGATGCCATGCACGCGGAGCGCAAGGTGCGAGCCGCCTTCAACCGCGACATCGGCAACAAGGTGCTGTTCATCAAGGACGGCAAACTGCTGTTCATCAAAGGCATCAAGCTCAAGGCTATCGCCGACCGCAAGGCGTACTTCGCTTCGCTGCGCACCAGGCAGGCCCAGCCCATCGTCATCCTCGCCGAGCTTCCGCCCGAGCGGGCATTCGACCTGTGGAAGCAGCATGTCCTGGGCGACAAGCCCGATTGACCCAGCGCCACCGCACCCTCCTGACAGCCCCGTACTCGATGCGGGGCTTTTCTTTTCCTGTGCTCATCAATCGGGGCTGGGCCGAATGCCGTTTTCCAACTGACGCGGCGCAGCCCTCGCACGAAGCTGCCTGCATGTTCGCTGATTCGTCAGCACATGCCAGCAGCCAGGGTTCCAGGCTGCCGCGGGTCTCTCCCGCGTCACCCACCAGTCCGCATCGCATCAATTCTGCGGATGAGCGTCCCCGTGACGCTGATGCTTTTTATCAACCGCGTGCGGGAGCTGCCATCCCGTGAGGGACAAGGCCCCGCTTTTCCAAGGAGCCCGTCCATGTCCCAGCAAGCCTCTTTCGGCCAGTTGGCCCTGACCTACTGCGGCAAGTTCCTGCCGCTCGAAGTCTTGCAAAGCGCCGCCGGCCACTACATCGGCACGCGCGATACCGAAGGTCCCGTTTCGCGGGAATCCCGCGAGTACTTCCGCAGCTATGCCGCGGCTCAACGCGCCCTCGAAAGAGGCGGCTGGTCCCAGCTCGCCATTCCCTGATCCAACTGGAGAAATCACGTCATGAACCAGCTACTGCCGCGGGAAGTCGTCGATCAGATCATGCGGGAAGAGCAGCATTTCGCTGCCGCGCCCCAAGCCTTCTTCGAGGCCTGGAAGCGCGGTGTCGAGATTGCTGGTCCCGAGTGGTTCGGCGACGGCACCCGTGAAGGCCTGAACCAGGCCAAGACCAAGTGGGATTTGCGTCCCGACATGCTGCGGCTCAACGATGCCCTCGGCGTCCTGAGCAGCGGCGAACGCATGTTCCTGTCCGCCATGGTCAGCTTCTACAACGCGCGCGAGGGCGGTGCCATGCTCAAGCGCTGCCGCTTCCACGGGCTGTCGGACTTCGACGGTCTCGATCTGGAACGCCGCAAGGTCATCGCCGACCTGCTGGTGAACTACAGCGGTTGGTGAGCCGGTCTCCGGCACGCCACTGTCCTCTCGATCCCCCCGTGAGGGACATGCGCCCATAAGGCCATGTCCCTCAATTTTTCTTCCCCATCGCCCGACGCCAACGGCCTTGGGCTATTCCCTGCGGACGCCATCGTCCGCATGGGCTGGCTCCGCTCTTCTCGAAAGGAGCCAGCATGGCAAACAACTACTACGAAGGCACGGGCGTTCTCGTGCTCAACCGCGTTACTCCCGTCATCAAGGCACTGTTCGGTGCTTTCGCGCTCGACGAAAACCATCCCGGCAATGGGCAGGCCTACATCGCCCAGATCGCCGAAACCAATGATCCACGCTGGACAGATGTGCTGGACGGTCTGGAAAACCTGGCCACACAACTCGGCATCCCCATGCCCGACGACGAAGAGTTGTCGATTCCGCCTCTGCTTGAACGGCTGGCCGCGCACTTCGGTGCTGACCAGGACGGGGAGCTGGAGAACCTGATCGAGCACCACCAATTCGAGGACGGCGCCGACCTGGAAGCCCTGCTTCTGATCGCTACCCGCTTCGATGACGGCCATAACCTGACCGCCATCCAGTTTGAGGGCTGCTGGTATTGCAGCAAGCCAAGGCTATTCGAGTTCGGCGGCAACGGCTGCTACCTGAGCCGTGAGGTCCAGGTCTTCAGAACGTCCTCGCAGGCGCTTCAACTCGGCGATCAACTGCGCAACACCATCCTGGCCGCCGACATCGAAGAGGCCTCAGCGTTGATCGCGCTGGAGGCCGCCAACCTGCTTGCCGGCATCACCGATGAGCAATTTCGCCTAAATGTGCGCCATCGCATCGCCGAACGGCTGGTTCAGACGCCAACGATCAGCGCCGACTGACGCATTTTCCACTTTCAACCAACCGGGTCCAATTCCCGGTGGCGGAGATTGGCCCCAATATTCAAATCTGGAGAGTTCCCATGTCCCAGAAACCCAATCCCTTTCTCCGCGGCTACTGGAATCTGAAAATCGTCCGCACGCTGTGCATCGGCTACGACGACGGAAGCCCGCATGTCTGGCGAATCATCCACGCGAGTCAAAAGCACTTTTCCGACGAGGAACTGATTTCATCCTCGTGCATCGTCACCAGCGATTTCGCCGTGGTCAGGAATGGTCCCGAACCCGTGAGTGCCGAGGTGCTGGCCGAATGCGATACCGCAGAAGGTGTCAGCGGCGAAGGTGTAATCGGTGCCGTGGTCTATGCCATCCATGGCGACGACTTCGACGGTCGCCCCATCCACGTCGGCGACGCCTATTCGGCAGAGGCAGCGCGGGAAGTCGTACAGCGCCTGAGTTTCGAGACCGGCTACTACAGCCGGTGCTGGGAAATCAGCAGCGCACACATCAGCCAAGAAACCGGCCAATACCTCGCCAACCTGGCAGACCTCGCTACGCCGGAGGCATTCCTGTTCATCGCGTTCCGGGTTCCGTACAGCCCGGCGATCGGCATCAAGCTGATCTCCACTCCCTGGACGGACAAGAACCTGGACCACGCCGAGGGCATCAGTGCGGAGCAGCTTCGCCAGGAGCACCGAAGCAAGGGTATGCCGGATGACCTGGCGAACGTCATTGAACTGGCTGGCCAGGCCGACGTGCGCATCCTGATTCTCGACGCCGACGCACCCGTGCTGTTGGGCCTGCCGTTGGCCGAATCCTAGCAGCCGCTCGACGCAACATCCTTCCTCTTTGTTCTCCCCCATACCGGCCCGTCTCCCTCCCGGAGCCGGGCTGGTCCATTTTCATAGGAGCAACCTCATGTTCCCCGACCTCATCTCGCGCACGCCAGACTTCGAGCACCAGCTCGGCGCCTGCGTCAATGCCATGGGCCAGGACGACGCCATCGGCCAGATCCTGGTATTCGAGCGCATGAGCGGCACGCTGCACATGCGCCATATCGCCAGCGCCGACCTGGTGGACACCGACATTGACGACTACGAAATGGTCGTCTTCGACGGTGGCAACACCAGCGGCGATACATGGAAGCATGTCTTCTTCCCACGTCAGCGCGAGCACTACTTCGTGTACGAAGCCTGACCCAACCAAGCCCCTTTTCGAGGGGCTTTTTCTTGTCCGCAGCGCAGGAAAGCGGGTGCGACGCTGTGCGATTTCTTGCAGGCAGGCCGCCCATTCCAGAGCCATCCTTGCTCCATGTTCGTCGGCGTTGCCGACACATGCCCTGGCAGCCGAGACCTTCAAGGCTGCAAGTGCGGGAAACCGTGCTGGTCGTTTCTTCCTATGGACGTACCCCGTCCGTTCACGCCACCCACAAGGGACCTCTCCCTTGCGGGCGGGGAATCCCTTGTTCTTCCTCAAGGAGATTCCCATGGACCGTTCCCTCATCAAATCCATGATGCCTTCGCTTGTCGCGGGCCATGTCCCTCGCAACGTGCGTTCGTTCAAATACCGCGTATTCGATGATCAGCCGCAGTCCTCGACGTTGGGCTTCGCCATTGACCCTCAGCCCTTCAACGGCAAGGTAGTCTCCGCGACCGACGATGCCATCGTCGTCAAGCTCAAGCCTTCCGAGTTCGCCGTGCTCGATCCCAACCTGGTGACCACCGTTCCCAGCGAGGGCGCCAAGGTCCATGTCCAACCCTACGCCCGGCGACGTTTCGACGGGCTTCGCGCGGACACCCCGGAAGTCGTCACCGAGAAGACTTCGGATGGCACGCCTTACACCATCACGAGGCATATCCTTGGCAAAGCACCCGCCAAGCTGCCCATTCCCGAGCCGCAGTGCATGGAGCTGGGCCAACTCATCGAGCAGTTGGAGGAGATGCCCGCGCCCGACGGGTTCCGGTGCATCACCCACATGCTGGTCGATGCAGGTGCCCGCGACTTCGCCTGGGTCGATCCCAAGCCCTCCAGGATCATCGAGACCCCGCCGGCGATCAGCTTCACGGTCTCAACCACCAAGTTCGAGGGTCAGGTGACGATCCTCTACGACCGTGGCGGCGACACCTACGTGGTGGAGCTGCACCGCGACGGTGAGTTGGTCGATAGGCACGACGAGGTGTATTTCGACATGCTCGGTGAAGTGCTGGAGCGGCTCATCGACGACGGGCGCTGGCGCCTGATCGACGTGAGCGTGATCGACGCCAAAGCCTTTCGGCAACGTCAGGCGGTTCCAGCCTGACGTGCCAGACAGGAAGCCTAGCGGCACGACTGATCAGTCCACAGCCTACCGGCGACTGCCCCACAAGCCTTCCATCCGTTTCGGTGGAGGGCTTTTTTCTTCATCCATACAGGAGATTTCAACCATGTCACTGCGATTCAGAGGCTCCGACCTGCGCCCCGTGCTTGCCGAAGCCATCGCCAACCAATGCCGCGTCGCCCTGGCCAAGGACCAGGGCGTGTACTTCCTCGCCGAGCGCGGAGAGCGCCGCCCCGATGGCCGCGTGAAGCTGCTGGCCTATGCCGTCGGCTGCAACCCGGATACCGACCCGTTCGATGACTGGTGGGAACTGGCACGCGCCGAGCTTGGCGGCGACGACTTCGGCGAGTTCTTCGACCCGAAAGACAGCGTTTTCACTCGCATTCTGCAAAGCTCAGATGATCTGGAGCTGTCCGCCACCGCTACGTATCTGTCGCTGGCGGCGGTGGAATCGGCGTAGTCCAAAAATGTCCGCATACCCCTTGAAGCCCCCATTTCGGGGGCTTTCTTTTGGGCGGAACTGGGCAGCCTGGAAAAAATGGGAAGCGCCCGGATGCCGATTGATTGCTGTCGCGCGCGCGAGGCCCGGCCATGCTGACCCCATGCCTGCTGACGTTGTCAGCGACATGCCAAGCAACCATCGGTCTTCAAGGTTGCGTCGCAGTTCCCACTGCGTGACCGAGCCAGCTCGCACCGCATCCATCCGCGAGCGGCCACCAGTCTCTGGTGGCGGATGCTTTCGCCTTATCGACCCACCGCGGGGTTACGCACCTTTCCCCGCATGCGTGGGGCTGGTGTGTCTCCGCTTCTTCCCTATGGAGATTCACCATGAACACCACGTCCAACGAGAAATCGTATTTCGACCTCCACACCTCGGGCATCGGCTACATCCAGCGTGTCCGTGAAGTGCCTGTCCGGGGCGGCCGCCGTGCGCAGCCTTTCCTGGCATGCACCGTTGCCGCGCTGGTCGGCCCCGCCAGGGACCCCAGCTACCGCTACTTCGACGTCAAGGTCTCGGGTGCCGAGGCCAAGAACCTCGTCCAGCGCTACATCGGCGTTGACGATCCCAAGCAGCGCCCGCTGGTGCGCTTCCGCCTCGGCGACCTGTGGGGCGATGCGTACATCCGCGACAAGGGCGAGCGCAAGGGTGAAGCCGCCGCGTCCCTCAAGGCGCGACTGCTCAAGGCCGAGCCGCTTGACCGGGCCGAACTGGCTTCCATCAAGCAGCACGAGCTGATCACCCGCGGCATCGGCTACCTCAGCCGTCCGAAGGACGTCACCCCCAAGGATGGCGATCCGTTCCTGTCGTGCTGCGTCGCGGCTCTGGCCGGGCCTGTCGGTGAACCGGACTATCGGTACTTCGACACCATCGTCGCCACCCCTGAAGCCGAGCACCTGGTTCGCCGGTGCGTGCAGGCCATCGAAGGGGACCGCAAGGTGCTGATCGCCTTCAAGTTGAACGACATGAAGATCGATCCGTACATCCGCACCAAGGGTGAGCGCGCCGGGGAGCCGGGAGCGAGCCTGGAATCGACGCTGATCCACATCGGTCTGATCAAGATCGACGGCACCCAGGTCTATCCGACGAGCCAGGCGCAAGCCGAGGCGTCGCAGGCCGAGGACGCACCCGCGCCCGAAGCCGAGGACGCCGCCGACACCGCTGCCGACCAGCCTATCGAGCCCGCCGAGCGCGAGCCCGCAGGTGAAGTCGAAGAGCAGGAGCCGGCATTGGCTGCTTCGTTCTGATCCGGCATGGCCCCTCACGGGGCCTTGCCTTTTTCCTATTCCTCAAGGAGAAGCATCATGGCAGTCACATCGGCACCCGAGAAATCGGCCACTCCCATCATCGTCCCGGGCCAGCTCGCGCTGCGCACCATTCATGGCCGCAACGGAAAGTTCAATGTTGGCAAGCTCGAATGCCAACTCGGAAAATTCACGATTAAAGACGCGGAGTTGGAGCAATACCCCGAGGGCAAGTATCAAGGGGAGTTCGTCCTTCGCTACATCTTCCTCAAAGGCTATCCGATCAGCGACGGCAGCATGCGTTTCGAGATGCGCGCCAACCTGGACGGTATGACACTTTTCGGCATCGACAAGCTGAGCAAGGCCGAAGCACATAGCTTCGCCCCGCAGGAAGTCGATCCGCTCGATGAAGATCAAGGGACACAGCCTGCGACAACGCCGGCCAAACCCGCCAAGGCATCCAGGTCCGCCAAACCTGCACCCGTGCAGACGTCCGCGGACCCGCTGGTCGATACCACGCCCTTCGGCGTGGACGCGCCGCCTGCTGCGGCTGCTGCCCCCGGCAGCACCGAGGATGGCGACGCCGCGCTGTTCGGCCTGTTGTGGCCGCTGGGCGAGTCTGTGAAGCTGGATTCGACCATCGACCGCCGCGCCCTGCGCGCCCAGATCGCCCGCCTGGGCGAACTGGGCTACGCGCTGGACTTCAAGACGCAGGAGTGGAGCCGCCAGGCCGAACTGCAACCTGCGTGATTGCAGACACCGCATCCGCGGTGTTCTTCATCCACCCGCTGGGGTTCCTTCCCCATGCGGGGGTGGCCTCGGCTTTCTTCTGGAGGTCTCCATCATGTCCACCATCACTTGCGATACACCCCGTTCCGCGCTGGACGAAACCGCGTGGCGCGCCGTTTGCAAGACGGCCGCCGAGCATGCCCAACGTGGTTGCGGCCTGTCCTGGGATCACTGGGTCACGCTTTTCAGCTCGGAGATCGACGCGCAAGCCAGTCGATTGCCGGAAAGCCAGCGCGTTCATGCGCTGGAAATCGCGACCCAGGAATGGGACTACGCAACACCTGCCGAACGGCAGGAAACCCAGGACTGGCTCGCTGAAAACGGCTGCTGTTCGCATGGGATCACGCTGGGTTGCTGCCCGGCCGGTTGCGGTTCCTAGCCCGCACTGCATTCCATCGCCGCACACGCGGCATTCCATCACCCGCTGGGGGTTCTTCCCCACGGGGAGGCCTCTGGCTCTACTTCTTCAGGAGGCCTCTCATGGGCTGGTATTTCTCTCCCCAATCGCGGTCTGAACTGATCGCCGAACTGATCGCACCGCAGGAGACCGAGCGCGCCAGCGTGAAGGTCATCGCCCACACGCTGCGCGGCAACGTCCTCTGGTCCGTCGCGGAAGTGACGGCCAGGGCCGAAGGCGTGCATCGTGATCTCGCGCCGGGCCAGTCCCTGCGCTACATCCGCTGCGATCTTCTGGAGCGCAGCGGCAACCAGTGGGGCTACAAGCCGCTGGACGAGTCCATGCACCCGTACTACTACTCGTGCCCGCTGTCCTATCTGGACCTCGCACCGGAGCAGTCCGCCGACTGGCGTGCAGGCGTTCGCGCCTACCACGCGCGGCGTCGTACACCCACGGTTGCCACGGCACCCGCCGCGGCACTATTGGCCTGAGCCAGGAGGAACCAACATGGACCCGATCCTGGCTGCGCTCCCCGCCTCGCTGTTAAAGCTCGTTGAAGGCAGTTTGTCCAACGACGAAGTTTCCTCCGACGAGGAAATGCTGGCGTACTTCATCGACAACGGCCTCACCGAGGAGCAGGCACGGCAGGCGCTGACCTATCGCGACCAGTACCTCAACAACATCTACCTGGACGGCTTCACGCCGATCACCGCGGTGGACGAGGCGCTTCACTTCAACCCGCACACCCGGCAGTTCGAGCCGGACTGAGCGGTTTTCTTCCACCCCCCCCGGGGCAGTACCTGCCCCGACGGGCGGTGCTGTTCCCGCTCATCCGAGGACACCACCATGCCCGCAAACACTTCTTCCACGCTGTACCGCATCGACGAATGCCCGGACGTGATGGCCGACGCCTGCGTTGGCGATGACCAGGGCAACCTGATCTTCCTGTCCATCTGGGCACGCGACACCGCCGTCCAGCAATTCCTCGCTCGCCTGACCCTCGGGCGCGACGAGCAGGGACTGGACCAGTTCCACGTCATCACCGACCAGGGCGGCAGCGTCCCGGTGTTCATCGGCAACGTCGATCGCCTGGAAAAGCGCATGACCCGCGCCTACCGGCGAACGCTGTTCGGTTCGCTGTCCAACGTGTGGCTGTTCGACCGGCGCTGCGTCAAGCCCGACAAGGCCAACGCCAGCGCATTGGCACTGCTGCCGCGCGACAGCGCCCACCGGCTTGACCGCCTGTGGATGCTGGTGCGGGACACCTGCCCGTTGCCGCTACTCGACCACTGGCGCGAGACCGTGCTGGAACTGCTGCAAAGCCGCGAGATGCTGGCCCGCCTTCCGTTCGCCCTCGGGCCGCTGGAAGGCCATCGGCTCGCCATCGACGTGCCGGCGCTGACCCTGGCGCTGGGCTCCCTGATCCGCAGTGACGCGCTCACCGCCTATCCCTATCCGACCAAGATTTGGACGCCGGAAGCGGTAGCGGCTTGACCCCCTCGGAGGCACGTCTCGGCGTGCTTCCGTCTTTCATCCCCGCCAACCAGGAGACTTCCATGGCCCTCATGTTCCCGCGGCTCGCCCGCAATTTCGCCAAGAACGGGTACTACCCGACCGACGAACCCACGCTCGAAAGAGCCCTCAACGCACTGATGCCCAGCGACGGGCCGATGTGCATCCTTGATCCCTGCGCCGGCGAAGGCGTGGCGATCGCCGAAGCCGCCTATGCCCTCGGGCGTGACCAGGCCAAGGCATTCGCGGTCGAGTTCGACGCGGAGCGGGCACGCCATGCCCGAGGCTTGGTCGATCACTGCCTGCACGCGGACCTGATGGACACGATGGTCTCCAAACAGTCCTTCGGGTTGCTCTGGCTCAACCCGCCGTATGGCGACCTGTCCAAGGACGTCAACGGCAACATCGGCTATCAAGGTCAGGGACGTGCCCGCCTCGAAAAGCTGTTCTATCAGCGTTCGCTGTCGCTGCTGCAGTACGGCGGCATGCTGGTCTTCATCGTCCCCGGCTACGTGCTCGACGCGGAGCTGGTTGGTTGGCTGACACGCCACTACACCGATCTGCGGATCTACCGAGCGGTGGAAACGCAGTTCAAGCAGGTGGTGATCTTTGGCCGAAGGGTGCGCCAGCGCGAGCAGGCCCCCGATGGCGTCAAGGCCGTGCGCAACCTGCTGCTGCAGGTTGGGCTTGGCGAAGTCGAAGCCGAGGAACTGCCGAGCGAATGGCCGTTCCTGCCGTACATCGTCCCCGCCAGTCCGGTCGAGCCGGAGCATTTCTTCCGCGTGACGATGGAGCCGGAGCAGTTCGCCGATGAGGTCGGTCGGCTGCAAGGCCTCTGGCCGTCGCTGGACACGCACCTGGGGGCCGCGCAGCAGTCGCTGCGTCCACCGGCGCGAGCCTTGTCCCACTGGCATCTCGCCCTGGCCTTGGCAGCGGGCGCGATCTCCGGCGTTGTGCGCTCCCAGACGGGGCGCGTGCTCGTCGTCAAAGGTGACACCCACAAGGACAAAACGCTCCAGCGGGAATTCACCGAACGCGAAGACGGCTCCATCGCCGAGACCCGCATCCTCACCGACAAGTTTGTGCCCGTCATCCGCGCGTGGGACATGACGCCTGGCTCCGCGACACGGGGCGAGGTGTTGACCATCCGCTGATCCACCGGACGCGCTGCCGTCCTGCTGTACCACATCGAAGGAGAAACACCATGTTCCCGAATCCGTTCAAGCGGCCAGCGCCGCACAAGCAACCGTTGTTCGCACCGAGTACGTTGAAGTTGAGCGAGAAGGTGCATTGGCTGGCCCGAAGAGGCCTGATCGACCCCTTAGCCTATGTCCAGCGCCATGTGCGCGGGGACTGGGGCGAGATCGATGAGGCCACACGCCAAGCCAACGACGTGGCGATCCAACAGGACAACCTGATGATCTCGCAGTTCAGGATCACGCCGGACCTGGCGCTAATCGTCAAGACCAGCGAGGACCACCAGACCACGGTGATCCAGCTTCCCGAAGAGCGGGACCTGATCTGACGTCCCCACATCGTCATCCTCATTCTCCTGACGGAGCCACTTCACTCCGGCAGGGGTGTCGTGGCTCAATGACTCATCAAGGAGGAGCCCATGGCATCACATCGCATCGAAACCTACTGTCAGAACCTGGCGTTCCCCATCGGGGCGCTTATCTTCAGCAAAGGCATTGACCGCCTGGTCCGCTCGGGTCGCCTCGACCCGATCCCGTACTTCAGGCGCCACACCCGTGGCGACTGGGGCGACGTCAACGTCCAGCAATGGCAGGCCAACAGCACCGCGCTTCAATCAGGCGCATCGCTGGCATCGCACTACGTGATCCATCCGGGGCTGGCCATTCGCATCGTTACCGACGCGGAGCGCCACGCCACCGTCATCGTTCTGCCGTCCGAGGACTGAGCACGGTTCAGCCGCTGGCCACCCAGGCCAGCACCTTCAACCACCGTCGGCCACGCGTCGATTTACTTCCCACCACGGGGCATGCCACTGCCCCGCTGGGGGTGGTGCATGCCCCTTTTTCTTTGGAGCATCACCATGTCCCTCGATCTCGAAACCAATGCCGCTGAAGCCGCGCCCGTACAGGGCGAACTGCTCGACGCGGAATCTTCCCCTCTGACCCTGAGCCTTCAGGATTTCGTCGGCGAGTTCGGCGACGAACTGCTCGACGCCCTCAACAGCGCCAACCCGCCGGTCTATACCGGCCAACCGCAAGCACATCGCCAGCTCATCGTCGCCAGCCTCAAGCGCAAGCTGTTCCAGGCCCAGGCCGAAGTCGTCCACGCCGCCGCGGAGCTGCTGATTGACCGTGGCGAGCGCGCCGCGATCGTCAATGGCGAGATGGGCTGCGGCAAGACGACCGTCGGCATCGCCACGGCCGCTGTGCTCAACGCCGAAGGCTACCGCCGGACCTTGGTTCTCTCGCCCCCGCACCTTGTTTACAAGTGGCGGCGCGAGATCCAGGAGACAGTAGCGGGCGCGAAGGTCTGGGTGCTCAACGGCCCCGATACCTTGGTCAAGCTCATCAAGCTGCGCGAGCAGTTGGGTGTGCAGCCGACCGGCCAGGAGTTCTTTGTCCTGGGGCGCGTCAGGATGCGGATGGGGTTCCACTGGAAGCCTGTCTTCACCCAGCGGCGCACCCGCCACGGCGACGTGGCGGCCTGCCCGGACTGCGGCACGGTCATCACCGACCTCGACGGCGAGCCGGTCAACCCGGTCGCGCTCGAAGCCGAGGAGTACCGCAGGAAGTGCAGCCATTGCGCAGCGCCCCTGTGGACGCTGATCCGCCCACGCAGCCTGTCCGGCAGCGACCAGTCCTCGGCCGTGCTGAAAGCCTTGAAGCGCATCCCGACCATCGGGGCAGTCACCGCGCAGAAGCTGATGCAGAAGTTCGGAGACGGCTTCCTGGCCTCGATGCTCGGCGACAACATCCATGAGTTCATCAACCTCATGGACGGCAACGGCGAGCTGGTGTTTTCCGACCGTCAGGCCACCCGCATGGAACGTGCGATGGCCAACATGGAGTTCGGCTTTGGCGAAGGCGGCTACCAGCCGTCCGAGTTCATCAAACGCTACCTGCCGCAAGGCACGTTCGACCTGCTCATCGCCGATGAGGCGCACGAGTACAAGAACGGCGGCAGTGCCCAAGGCCAGGCCATGGGCGTGCTGGCAGCGAAGGCTCGCAAGACCTTGCTGCTGACTGGCACGCTGATGGGCGGCTACGGGGACGACCTGTTCTACCTGCTGTTCCGAGCCCTTCCGGGGCGGATGATCGAAGACGGCTACCGCCCGACCACGAGCGGCAGCATGACCTCGGCCGCGATGGCGTTCATGCGCGATCACGGGGTCTTGAAGGACATCTACTCCGAGAGCACCGGCACGGCGCACAAGACGGCCAAGGGCACCAAGGTATCGGTGCGCACGGTCAAGGCCCCGGGCTTCGGCCCCAAGGGCGTCTTGCGCTGCATCCTGCCGTTCACGATCTTCCTCAAGCTCAAGGACATCGGCGGCAACATCCTGCCGCCGTATGACGAGGAGTTCCGCGAAGTCGCGATGGACACGGCGCAAGCCGCGGCCTACCGCGATCTGGCGGGTCGGCTGACCGCGGAGCTGAAACAGGCTCTTGCACGACGCGATACGACCTTGCTGGGTGTGGTGCTCAACGTGCTACTGGCCTGGCCAGATTGCTGCTTCCGGTCGGAGACCGTGGTGCATCCGCGCACGCGCAACACCTTGGCGTTCGTCCCGGCTCAGTTCAACGAGTTCGAGATCAGCCCCAAGGAGCGTGAGCTGATCGACATCTGCAAAGAGGAGAAGGCGCAGGGCCGCAAGGTGCTGGCCTACACGGTCTATACCGGCACGCGCGACACGACCAGCCGGTTGAAGGTGCTGCTGGAGCAGGAAGGCTTCAAGGTGGCGGTGCTGCGCGCAAGCGTGGATGCCAGCCGCCGCGAGGACTGGATCGCCGAACAACTGGACCGTGGCATCGATGTGCTCATCACCAACCCCGAGCTGGTTAAAACGGGACTGGACCTGTTGGAGTTTCCGACGATCGTGTTCATGCAGTCGGGCTACAACGTGTACTCGCTGCAGCAGGCGGCACGCCGCTCCTGGCGCATCGGGCAGAAGCAACCCGTGCGCGTGATCTACCTTGGCTACGCCGGCTCCTCGCAGATGACCTGCCTCGAACTGATGGCCAAGAAGATCATGGTCTCGCAGTCCACCTCGGGCGACGTGCCCGAATCAGGGTTGGACGTCCTGAACCAGGATGGTGATTCGGTCGAGGTCGCACTGGCCCGGCAACTGGTCGCCGCCTGATCCCCACGCCAACGCTGGCCTAACGCCGCCGGCTTTCCGCTGTTCCCACCTTGCAGCCACGTCCACGGTCTCCGTGGGCGTGGCTGCGCTTTTTCGATCCCAAGGAGATTTCCATGAACACCAATACCCAAGCAACGACCAAAGTCGTCAGTGCTCGCCTCACGCTGGACGTGACTTACCTGCTCAACGGCGAGGCCGAATCGGAAATGCTGGCACGGCTGCGCAGCATGTGCGAATACGCCATCGATGAGGGTCTGCTGACCGGCGAGACCGCCGCGGAAGTGGATAAGTGGTCGATCGATGTGTCCGAGCAGCCCTCGGAAGCTGAGAGTGACACCCTGGTAACCGAGATCGCCTCCTTCATGCGGCAGCGCATCGAAGACGGCAATCTGAACGCTGAAGACATCCCCGTGCGCCTGGCGCGCTACGGCCTGATGGCTCCCGAGGCATTCGCCGACGAGATGCGCGAGCGCATGGGTATGGCCGACGAAGAACCCGAGAGTCAGGCTGTCATCCCTCCGACCGAGCCTGCTGAAGGCGGCGAGATCGAGATGCAAGTCGCTGTCGCCTGCGTCGATGCTTCCGGCACCCCCAACATGCCGGTCTTCAAGGTCAGAACCACCCAGGAGGAATACGACCAGGGTGCCCACTACCACAAAGCCAAGGATCTGGCCGAAGAAGCCCGGTACGAAGGGCCGTTCGTCTGCTTCGACGCTGCCGAATATGGCCCCATCCTGTCGGCCGCCCGCGAACTGGGTCTTGTCCCGCAGGTCGTCGTGGTCGATATGACCGACGGCCAGATCCACTCCATCCGCTGCGACACCGGCGAGATCAAAGTCGTCTGCTACGACACCAGCGATACCGACGAGTACTCGGTGGCGATGGCGGACCGGCCGCTCGGCGAGAACGGCCAACTCGTGCGCTGCTGGGCGCATGCCCAACTGGCACAGGTCGATCCTGGCCTGAAGCTGGCTCGGGGTTGATTCGGCAGGGTCCGACCTGCGCTCTCATTGGCCCCTTCGGGGGCCTTTTTCTTTGGAGGGAGGCTGTCGGAAAATCGGACGGGGCGTGATTCGCATTGTTTGCTGCCGCGCACGACCCCAGCGGCGATGGTGAGGGCTCGATGTTTCAGGACGCCGAGCTATGTGCCCCTCTCCACCCTGGTTTCACCATCCCGAACGCCGCCTGCTGACGGGATTTCTCGGCCTGCTTTGGTCGGTACTGGCTGGCGGCTGCGCGACAACGACTGCGCCGCACGCACCCGATGCCTTCGAGGAAGTCTCGACCGCGCCCGAACCCGAAGCGCCCGAGTACATCCCCGTTGTGCGCTATGGGCGCTACACGTTGGTCGAGCTGGCCCCCACGGCGGCGCAGCGCGACCTGCTGTTGCAGACCATCGATGTTTCGATGCCGGCGGATGCCCGCGTCACGGTCGGCGATGGGCTGCGGCACGTGCTCAAGCGCAGCGGCTACAGCCTGTGTCAAACGGCACATGCCGTGATCGAGTTGTATGCGCTGCCGCTGCCGGCGGCGCACCTGCATCTCGGTCCCATGACCTTGCGCGACGCGCTGATCACCCTAGCTGGTCCGGCCTGGGAACTGCACGCGGATGACCGCGCACGACAAATTTGCTTCGAGCGGCCCGGCGACAGCATGGCCGTCGAATCCATGCCTGAACCGGCCGCCGCCGATGCGGTGCAGACCTTCCCACTGATGCCCTCCATTCCAGGCGGCCAGCCATGAACACTCCCCAATCCTCGCGGCGCCCGGCTGCCGCCGTGGTGGCGCAAAGCCTGCTCTGGCTCTGGCTGCTCGGTCTCAGCGTCATCGTGGCCCTCGGCTACCAGGCGATGAGCGACCAGGCCGACGAGGAACGGCTCGACTCCCGTTTGCAACGCCTCGAAGCGCAGGCGGTGGCCTTGGCCGAGACCATCGGAACCATCCAGCAGCGTCCGCAGGTCGCAACGGCGGCGGACCTCAAAGACACCCGCCAAATCCTGGAAGCACGCGCTTCCCAAGTTGAGAAGACATTGAGCAGCTACGCAGCAGCCGACGACCTTCAGGCGCTGCGCGCGGAGATCGAGCAGATCAAGACGCGTCAGACCGCCGCGCGTGCAGCAACACCCGCCCAGCCGCGCACATCGAGCAAGCCCGCCGCCAAGCCTGAACCGCCGCCACTGCCGTTCCGCATCGTCGGCGCCGAACTGCGCGCCGGCCAGCTCAGTGTGTCCGTCGCGCCGAGCAGCGGGGACTTCACGCCCGACCAGCTTCAGGTGCTGTTGCCCGGTGATGCGGTCGGTCCATGGCGCTTGCAGGCAATCGATGGCAGCGCTGCGGTGTTCCAAGCCGGCGAACAGATCCGTCGCGTGGCGATTCCCTGATCGGAGCACACGACATGAAGCCGTCGATCATCCTTTCCGCACTCCTACTGGCTTCAGTCCAGTGGCCCGCGTGGGCGCAACAGCCAGCCACAGCTCCAGCCCGCAATGCGCAGAGCCAGGAGCGCCCGCTGGCCGCCCGCGTCCTGGACGACCGAGTAGCAAGCAACTGGGGGCTCCAACCCCAGGAATGGGCGCGTTACCGCGAGCTGATGGATGGGCCGCTGGGCATCTACTCGCCAAACCTGGACCCGCTGTCTGCCCTAGGCATCGAGGCACGCACCGACGAAGAACGGCGGCGCTATGCAGAGCTGCAGGTGCAAGTCGAGGCTCGCCGCGTCGAGAAGCTGCTCGCCTACCAACGTGCCTACGACGAAGCCTGGCAGCGCCTGAACCCCGGCATGCAGCGCGTGAACCTGCCCGACGACGGGCCGGGCACCGGCACCGCGCGCGGCAGCGGTCGCATGGCGGTGTTCGTCAAGGACGGCTGCGCGGCCTGTGGGCAGCTCGTGCAGCGGCTGCAATCCTCGGGTGCCGAGTTCGACCTGTATATGGTGGGCAGCCGCCAGGACGACGCACGCATCCGCGACTGGGCCAAGCGCGCGCAGATCGACCCGGCGCGCGTGCGCAGCGGCAGCATTACCCTCAACCACGACGGCGGCCGCTGGCTGTCGCTGGGCCTGCCCGGTGACTTGCCCGCGGCTGTGCGCGAGGTGAACGGCCAATGGCAGCGCCAGCCGTAGCGGCCACCTCCTTCTCGCAGCTCTTGTGCGCACTGGTGCTCGCTACCGGCCTGTGCGCCTGCGCCGTCCATGCCCAGGAGATTCCGCCACCTGCCTACCAGCTCGCCGCCCAGCAGGCGGGCATCCCCTCGACCGTGCTCTACGCCGTGGCCTTGCAGGAGAGCGGCGTTCGACGCAACGGGCGCATCGTGCCGTGGCCGTGGTCCCTCAATGTCGCCGGCCAGTCGCGCCGCTTCGCCACGCGCGCCGACGCCTGCTCGGGCTTGCAACAGGCAATGCGTACCACGCCCCACACGCGCATCGATGCAGGCCTGGTCCAGATCAACCTCGGCTACCACAAGCATCGCTTCACCAGCGCGTGCGACCTGCTGGACCCGTATCGAAACCTCGCCATCGCCGCTGAAATCCTGAACGAGCAGCACACGTCCGGCGAAGACTGGCTGCTCGCGATCGGCCGCTACCACCGTCCTGCGGGCGGCGAGCCCGCCGCCCGCTACCGGCGCAGCGTGTCGCGCCATCTCGCGCGTGTGCAGGGCGCACATCCAAACGCCGCGGTGCTCGCCGCGCGCCAGGAGACTTCCCCATGACAAAATCCCATCTGGCCCTGCGGGGCCTGCTTGTGCTGCTGGCAGGTCTGCCGCTGGCATCGCGTGCCGGCGATCCGCTGATCGTGGTCGAAGATCGCGGTGGCACGTCGGCGCTGCCGTACTACGAGGCCCTCAACCTCCAGGCGCGCGCCGATGTCCCGGGCCGGCCGCCCATTCCGACGCCACAGGTTCCCGCCACACCCGCGGACGAGGCAGCGATGCTGCCGGTGCGTAGCGCCAAGCTCACGCCCGGCACCGTCGCGCGGCGCGTGATCGAAGCGCCCGGCCTGCGGCCGTTCGTGGTCATCGGCGACGACGACGCCTCCCGGGCCTGGCTGCAGCGCCGCGGCGTCGCTTTGCGCGAACGCGGCGCGGTCGGCCTCGTGGTCAATGTCGAGACCGCGCAGGGCCTGGCACGGTTGCGTGCCCTGGTGCCGGGCGTGCCGCTCGCGCCCGTAGCCGGAGACGACCTGGCCGATCGCCTGGGGCTGCGGCACTACCCGGCGCTGATCACGGCCACCGGCATCGAGCAATGAAGCCATGTCGGGGAAACAGCCGGTCGAGGTTCTGCTACGCCCAGCGGTGGAGCTATACACCGTCGCGGCGTGTGCAGGCGCCGCGTTTCTGTGCCTGGTGGCCCCATGGTCGCTCGCGCTGAGCCCGTCGATGGGCGTCGGCAGCGCGCTGGCTTTCGGCGCTTACGGCGCGATCCGCTATCGCGATGCCCGCGTGATCCTGCGCTACCGACGCAACATCCGCCGCCTGTCGCGCTACGTGATGACGAGCAAGGACGTGCCCGTCAGCCAGCAGCGGCTTTTCATCGGGCGCGGGTTCCTGTGGGAACAAAAACACACCCATAGGCTGATGCAGACGTACCGGCCGGAGTTCCGCCGATACGTCGAGCCGACGCCTGCCTACCGGCTGGCACGGCGACTGGAGGAGCGGCTGGAGTTCGCGCCGTTCCCGCTATCCCGGCTGTCCGCGCTCACGGGCTGGGATGCTCCTTTCAACCCGGTGCGTCCGCTGCCGCCTGTGGGCGGCCTGCCACGCCTGCACGGCATCGAACCGGACGAGGTGGACGTCAGCCTTCCGCTCGGCGAGCGTGTCGGGCACTCGCTGGTGCTGGGCACCACGCGCGTGGGCAAGACGCGACTGGCCGAGTTGTTCGTGACCCAGGACATCCGCCGCAAGAGCGCTGCCGGCGAGCACGAAGTCGTGATCGTCATCGACCCCAAAGGGGATGCGGACCTCTTGAAGCGCATGTATGTCGAGGCCAAGCGCGCCGGCCGTGAAGGCGAGTTTTACATCTTCCACTTGGGCTGGCCGGAGATCAGCGCCCGCTACAACGCGGTGGGCCGATTCGGTCGCATCTCGGAAGTCGCCACCCGTATCGCAGGGCAACTCTCCGGTGAAGGCAATAGCGCGGCCTTCAGGGAGTTCGCGTGGCGCTTCGTCAACATCATTGCTCGTGCCCTGGTGGAACTGGGACAGCGCCCGGACTACATGCTGATCCAGCGGCACGTCATCAACATCGACGCGCTGTTTATCGAGTACGCCCAGCACTACTTCGCCAAGACCGAGCCCAAGGCCTGGGAGGTGATCGTCCAGATCGAGGCCAAGCTCAACGAGAAGAACATCCCGCGCAACATGATCGGGCGAGAGAAGCGCGTGGTTGCGCTGGAGCAGTATCTCTCCCAGGCGCGCAACTACGACCCGGTGCTCGACGGACTGCGCTCGGCAGTTCGGTACGACAAGACCTACTTCGACAAGATCGTCGCGTCATTGCTGCCGTTGTTGGAAAAGCTAACCAGCGGCAAGATCGCGCAGCTCCTGGCACCGAACTATTCCGACCTGGCCGACCCGCGCCCGATCTTCGATTGGATGCAAGTCATCAGGAAGCGCGCCATCGTCTATGTGGGACTGGACGCGCTGTCCGACGCCGAGGTTGCCGCAGCGGTCGGCAACTCCATGTTCTCCGACCTGGTTTCGGTCGCGGGCCATATCTACAAGCACGGAATCGACGATGGCCTGCCAGACGCCTCGGCTGGCGCGCGCGTACCGATCAACGTCCATGCGGATGAATTCAATGAACTCATGGGTGACGAATTCGTGCCGCTTATCAACAAAGGCGGCGGCGCCGGGCTGCAAGTCACCGCGTACACGCAGACCCTCTCGGACATCGAGGCCCGCATCGGCAATCGCGCGAAAGCTGGCCAGGTGATCGGCAACTTCAACAACCTGTTCATGCTGCGCGTGCGCGAGACTGCCACTGCCGAACTGCTGACGCGGCAGTTGCCGAAGGTCGAGGTCTATACCACTACCATCGTCTCCGGGGCAACCGACAGTTCGGACATCCGCGGCGCGACGGATTTCACGTCGAACACCCAGGACCGCATCAGCATGTCCAGCGTGCCGATGATCGAGCCATCGCACGTAGTCGGCCTGCCAAAAGGCCAATGCTTCGCGCTGCTGCAGGGCGGCCAGCTTTGGAAGGTTCGCATGCCGCTGCCGCTACCAGACCCGGATGAAGTGATGCCGACGGACCTGCAACAACTGGCAGGGTACATGCGCCAGAGCTACAGCGAGGCTACGCAGTGGTGGGAGTTCACCAGTTCCCCGGCCTTGCAGGATGCGGCCTTGCCCGATGACCTGCTGGATGATGCTGCTCCAGCCGAGCCTGCTGCGGTGGCCACCGACACCGACCACAGTGGCGACGAGGCCGCGCCGTGAAGGACGCCGCCTCGACCGCGCAGCGGGAGCAGAATCAGCGCCAGGGCCTGATCGTCGGCACCATCACCTTGCCGTTTCGCTTGCTTGGAGTGCTGATCGGCTCGCTGCTGTTCTCGATCGTGGTGGAGTGCGTCGGCATGCACCTGTTCTGGAAGGACCAGGGCTGGCGCCATTCCCAGCAGATGTTGCAGTACGAGCTTGGGCATCTGTCCAACCACTTCACGCGCAGCGTGGTCGTGCAGGAGCCGGGGCGCACGGCGCACGAGTTGGTGGATACAGGCTACGAATGGGTGTTTGTTCGCTCCGGGCTGCTGGCGCGCATGAGCCAGACCGCCGAGCGCGTCCGCGCGCCCAGCCACGAGCAGGCGCGCAACTTCCGCTACTACATCAGCCAAGCCTATGTCTGGGCCGAGAGCTACCTGATCGCCGCGGCCTTCACGACGCTGACCTTCCTAGTGCGCCTGCTGGTCCTGGTGCTCACGCTGCCACTGATCTTCACGGCTGCTTTCGTCGGTCTGATTGACGGTCTGGTGCGACGTGACGTGCGCAGGTTCGGCGCGGGCCGCGAATCCGGGTTCATCTACCACCGCGCGAAAGCCAGCCTTATGCCCCTGGCCGTGCTGCCGTGGATCACGTACCTGGCACTGCCGATCTCGGTGCATCCATTGCTGATCCTGTTGCCGAGCGCCGCCTTGCTGGGACTGGCCGTGAGCCTGACTGCGGGCAGCTTCAAGAAGTACCTCTAGCCGATCAATCCGGTCATCCGCAGGTTCCTATTGTTTGCGGCCTGAAACAGCCCTGATCTCCACGATCTAGCCATTGCTGATCACACAGGAATGGCGCGATGTTGGCTCCGATCTGGCTGCGCGCCGCGCATCGCGGCGTGCCCACTTTTCTCGTGACGGCCCTTGTGTTGGGCCAGTCCTCGATGGCCTTGGCCGAGTCCCCAGCGCAGCGTCAGGAGCTGGTCGCAGCGCTGCGCCAACTCGACGCGCTGGAGCGCACGGTCGCCGACAGCGCCGCGCATGCCCCCATCCAGCCGGGCGAGCGCTACCACTTCGACTACCCGAGGCTGCTGGCTGACCTGGCGCGCGTGCGCGCCGGCATCCAGGCCCATCTCACACCGTCGCGCGCCCAGCCGCGCGACCCGTCCGAATTGGCCGGCGACTACCGCACGGAGCGGGTCGTCCCGCCATCACCGCCGACGACCGCGGAGGGCAAGCCATGAACGGCGCCCAGGTCTCGGCATTTCAAGCCAACAGCGGCATCGCACCTTCAGCGATGGCGACCGTCCTGGTCGGCGTCGTGTTCGCGGTCCTGCTCGTCTGGGGCGTCTGGGCCATGCGAACGGCCTACGTGGGGTGGTCCGAGAGCCGCCTCAACCAGCGCCAGTTCCTCGGCGTCTGCATCCGATTCGTCGCGATGTACCTCGTCCTGACTTTCTTCCTCCTCTCCTGACCTGAAAGGCATGACCATGCAAAACCGCATCCTCAATTCCCGTCTTGCCCAGCGCGCCGCCGTGGCCCTGGGCGCCGCTGCGCTGCCCGTGCTGTCGTTCGCGCAGGGTCTGCCGCAATTGGAGAACCCGACCCGCGGCACGGGCAACGGCATCATGGAAACGATCCGCAACTACGGCTACGACATCATCATGCTCGTAGCCCTGCTGGTGGTGGCGTCGATGTTCATCGGCGTGTGCTACCACGCTTACGGGACCTACGCGGAAATCCACACAGGCCGCAAGACGTGGGGCCAGTTCGGCCTCACGGTCGCCATCGGCGCCGTCCTGCTCGTGATCGGCATCTGGCTGCTCACCGAAGCCACCGGCATCCTGTAAGGCGAGGCCGGTATGTCTGAGCAGCAGCACGTCCGTGCGGACGGGACCGTGACGTTCCTTCCGCACCGGCTCAACCGCCACCCCGTTGTCGTGCGCGGCCTCACCGCCGACGAGCTGTGGATCTGCTGCGGCTTGTCCGGCGCCGCCGGCCTGCTGGTCGGCGCGCCGCTGTCGTGGGTGTTCCGCACGATCGCGCTAGCTCCCACGTTCGTCGTCCTGGGCGTGGCCTTGGGCGTGTTCATCGGCGGCGGCATTCTTCGCCGCCTCAAACGCGGGCGTCCCGACACCTGGCTGTATCGGCAACTGCAATGGCGCATTGCGACACGTCATCCACTGATGGCGGGTTGGGTGGGCGGCCATGTGCTGATCTCGCGTTCCGGCTTCTGGACCACCCGAAGGAGCGCGCGATGAGCCGCTTCAAGAACGAGATCACCCACCTGCAGGCGCACATCAAGACGCTTCGCCTGGGGGCTGGCGCCCTGGTCATCGTCGCCCTGGTCATGGGCGGCGGCTGGTGGAGCGCTCCGCGCGATCTGACCATCCACGTTCCGCCTGACCTGCGCTCCGGCAGTACCAGGAAGTGGTGGGAAGTGCCGCCCGAATCGGTCTATGCGTTCACGTTCTACGTGTTCCAGACGCTCAACCGCTGGCCGACGAATGGCGAAGAGGACTACGCGCGCAACCTCCACACGCTCTCGCCGTATCTCACCCCGTCCTGCCAGGCCTTCCTTCGCGCGGACTACGACTACCGCCGCAGCACGGGCGAGCTGCGCCAGCGCGTGCGCGGGATTTATGAAATCCCCGGCCGCGGCTACGGCGACGACCCTACGGCGCGCGTGCGCGTGGTCTCCGACCGCGACTGGGTGGTGACGCTGGACATCACCGCCGACGAGTACTACGGCGCCGAGCAAGTCAAGCGCGCTCTGGTGCGCTATCCAGTGAAGGTCACGCGGGTGGACGTCGATCCTGCCCGCAACCCGTTCGGCCTGGCGCTCGACTGCTATGAGGGCGCGCCCCAGCGCATCAGCACGCCGGAGCCAACGCGCCCGGCGTCTGGCGGCCTGTCTCCGCAAGCGCCCCAAGGAGAAACCCCATGAAGCATCCTGTACTCACGCTGCTGGGGCTGTTGGCCGTGGCCGCCGCTCCTGCTGTCCAGGCAGTGGAGATCCTGCGCTGGGAACGTATGCCGTTGGCGGTGCCGCTGAAGGTCGGCCACGAGCGCATCGTGTTCATCGACCGCAACGTCCGCGTGGGCGTACCTGCGGGCGTCGGCGAGCGCCTACGGGTGCAGAGCGCGGGCGGCGCGGTGTACCTGCGCGCCAGCGAGCCGATCGAGCCCACGCGGCTGCAATTGCAGGACGCCGACACGGGCGCGCTGATCCTGCTGGACATTGCGGCGGAGCCAGCCAAGGACGGCGAAGCCGAGCTGGAACCAGTGCGCATCGTCGAGGGCAACAGCACCCCGGCGCGCTATGGCGATCAGCCCGGCGATGACAACGAAGCTCCGGCGCGCGCCCAGGACCAGGCCGGCGCGCGAGCGGCGCGACGCGAGACCCCGGTGTCGGTTGTCCTGACGCGCTTTGCCGCACAGAACCTCTACGCGCCGCTACGCACCGTGGAGCCGCTGCCGAGCGTCATGCGGGTGAACCTGCGCCGTGACCTCGACCTCGGCACGCTGATGCCGACGCTGCCCGTGCGCGCGGTCGCGCTCGCGTCATGGCGTCTGGAAGACCAGTGGGTGACCGCCGTGCGCCTGACCAACAGCAGCAGCGGCTGGATCACCCTGGACCCGCGCGTGCTGCAAGGCGATTTCCTCACCGCCACCTTCCAACACGAGGCGCTTGGCCCGCGCGGGACGCCCGAGGACACGACCGTTCTGTACCTGGTGACGCGCGGGCGTGGCCTTGCGCAATCGCTGCTACCAGCGGTCAACCGCTTCGACCCGGCCGTGCATCTCCCGCAACCGGAAGCCGGTTCCCAGGATGGCACCGACCGCAAGGAGGTCCGCCATGCGCAGTAATGGACTCCTGAAGTGGCTGATGATCCCGGTTGCCGTGCTGGTGCTGTTCGTCGCCATCCGGCTGTTCTCGGGAGGCAGCACTTCGGCACCACCGACCGCGGATGCCGGCGCCAAGCTCACGCCAGCGGAAATGAAGGCGCTGGGCATCGAGGGCGATACCCCGCGCGACACCGTGGCGACGCTCGTTGCCCAAGTGAAGCAGTTGCGCACCGAGCTTCAGACCGCGCTCTCGGACAACAAATCCCAGCGCGAAGAAAACCAGCGACTGCGCCAGCGCGAGAACTCCATTGACCAGCGCATCAATTCGGCCCTCGACTCCGAGCGCACCAACCTGCGTCGCGACCAAGAGCAGGCAGCCAGCGCGCGTCAGCAGACCGAAGGGCTGCTGGCCGACCTGCAACGGCGCCTGGACAGTATCGGCGGACGTGGCGGCGGCCATGCCGACCTGCCGGTGGGTCTGGGGCTGCGTGACGGCGACGAGGCCGGCATGGAAGGCGGCGTGCGCTGGGTCGAACCCGACGATGCGAGGAAAGCCGAGGGGCGCAACAGCAGTCGTGGCACGGGTAGCGGCATGAGCTTCCCGACGAGCTTCGGCCCCGCGCAGAGCACGTTGGAAACCACGGCGGAAACCGTGGCGAACGCGGGCGCACGCGCCGCAGGCGTGAAGAGCGCCAAGGCGGTCTATACCGTACCGACCAATTCGACGCTGATGGGGTCGGTGGCGATGACGGCGCTGATCGGCCGCGTGCCGATCGACGGAACCGTCAACGATCCGTACCCCTTCAAGGTGTTGGTCGGATCGGACAACCTGACCGCCAATGGCATCGACATTCCCGACGTGGCCGGTGCCGTGTTCAGCGGCACCGCATCGGGCGACTGGACGCTCTCGTGCGTGCGCGGCCAGGTACGCAGCATCACCTTCGTCTTCCACGACGGCACGATCCGCACCATCCCCGAAGACCGCGACGGCAACCAGCAAAACAACCAGCAGCAGAACTCTCAAAGTGGAGGCCTGGGCTGGATCAGCGACCCATACGGCATTCCCTGCGTCAGCGGGGAGCGGCGCAGCAACGCCCAGCAGTACCTTGGCTCGCAAGCCCTGATTACCGCCGCCGGTGCCGGCGTCGCCTCGCTGATCGACAGCGACAGCGGCCAGATGTCCTACGTCGGCGCCGACGGCTCCATCGGCAGCGTCGGTATCTCGGGCAATGAAGCCGTGGGCCGCATCCTGGCCGGTGGCGTGCGCGACATGGCCGACTGGGTGAACAAGCTGTACGGCCAGGCGTTCGCCGCTGTCTATGTCCAGCCCGGCGCGAAGGTCGCCGTCCACCTCGAAAAGCCGCTCGCCATCGACTTCGATCCCGAAGGCCGCAAGGTCGATCACCGCGCAGGAGAAAGCCATGCTCTCGAACTTGAATAAGGCCCTGGCGCTGGCCCTCGCCGTCGCGGTGCTCGGCGGCTGTGCCACCAGCAAGGAAAAGCTGCTCCCCCACGGCGACAGCACGATGATGGACATCTGGCAGCAGAACGCCGGTGACGGGGGTGGTGGCGCCGGCCAGGTGGCGCGCAGGCAATTGCTCGATGCACGCCAGAGCCTGCGCCGGACGCTGACCGAGGCCGACGTGGAGGCCGCGCCCACCGAGCAGATGCGCTACACGCGCACGGCGCGCAACGAGGTCTATCGCCAGTTCCACCGCCTGCCGAACCCCGATCTTGTCATGTATGTGTACCCGCACCTGGCGGGCACCGATCCCGTGCCGGTTCCGGGCTACACGACGGTCTTTCCCCTGTACCAGCGTGTGCAGTACGCCATGCCGGGCGAGCGCGTGGAGGACTACTGATGCGCTGGAAACTCCCCTGGCCGAAGCTGGCTGCATCCGATGGTGGCAATGACGAGCAGCCGGACGGCTGGCAGCGCCACGTCGAGGCGTTGCGCCAGGCCGGCATTGCCGAACCCGGAGCGACGGTCCAGGGCCGCAGGCCGGCGACCGTGGCGGACGAGCAGGCGATGTACGACGTTGCGCAGTCATTCGCGGAGCTGCTGCCGTGGGTGGAGTTCCTGCCGCCGTCGAAGTCCATGCTGCTGGAGGACGGGCAATCGGTCGCGGCCTTCTACGAACTGGTCCCGCTAGGCACCGAAGGTCGGGAACCGGGCTGGCTCGCTCATGCCCGCGATGCGCTCGAAAACGCGCTCCAGGACTCGTTCGATGAGCTGGATGAGAACCCGTGGGTGCTCCAGCTCTATGCACAGGACGAGCCCAGCTTCGACCAGTACATGCAGACGCTACGCGACTACGTGCAGCCGCGCGCCCGCAGCACGGCCTTCACCGAGTTCTACCTCCGCTTCTTTGGCCACCACCTGCGCGCGGTGGCCAAGCCCGGCGGACTGTTCGAGGATACGGTGGTCACGCGGTTGCGCTGGCGCGGCCAGACGCGGCGCGTGCGCATGGTGGTCTATCGCCGGGCCGCCGGGCAGGCGAACCGCCGCGGCCAGACACCCGAGCAAATGCTGAACATCGTCTGCGATCGCCTCTGCGGCGGCTTGGCGAACGCCGGCATCCAGGCCCGGCGCATGGTCGCGGCCGATGTTCACGACTGGCTGCTGCGTTGGTTCAACCCACGCCCCACGATGCTCGGGCCCGGCGCTGAGGAGCGAGAGCGCTTCTATGCGCTGGCCCGCTATCCCGACGAGGTGGAGGAAGGTGAGATTGAGCTGGCGAGTGGTCGGGACTTCAGTCAACGGCTGTTCTTCGGTCAGCCTCGCTCCGATGCCGAGCACGGCACCTGGTACTTTGACGGTATGCCGCATCGCGTACTGGTCACCGACCGGCTACGCATGCCGCCCGGTACGGGGCACCTGACCGGCGAAACCCGCAAGGGGGACGCTATCAACACGCTTTTCGATCAGATGCCCGAAGACACCACGATGTGTCTGACCATGGTGGCGACGCCCCAGGACATCCTCGAATCGCACCTGAATCACCTGGCGAAGAAGGCTGTCGGCGAAACACTGGCATCGGAACAAACGCTCAAGGATGTGCAGGAGGCACGCTCGCTCATCGGCAGCGCGCACAAGCTCTACCGCGGCACGCTGGCCTTCTATCTGCGCGGACGCGATGAAGCCGAACTTGACAGGCGCGGTCTGGACCTCGCCAACGTGATGCTCAACGCGGGGTTGCAGCCTGTGCGCGAGGACGATGAAGTCGCGCCGCTCAACAGCTACCTGCGCTGGCTACCGTGCTGCTACAACCCTGCGCAAGATCGACGGAACTGGTTCACCCAACTGATGTTCGCCCAGCATGTGGCGAATCTCTCGCCGGCGTGGGGTCGCAGCCAGGGTACGGGTCATCCGGGCAACACGTTCTTCAACCGCGGCGGCGGGCCGATCACGTTTGATCCACTGAACCGCTTGGACAGGCAGATGAACGCCCATCTGTTCCTGTTCGGCCCCACCGGCTCGGGCAAGAGCGCAACGCTCAACAACCTCTTGAACCAGGTCACGGCCATCTACCGGCCGCGGCTGTTCATCGTGGAAGCCGGCAACAGCTTTGGCTTGTTCAGCGACTTCGCAAAGCGCCTGGGTCTGACCGTGAACCGGGTCAAGCTGGCTCCTGGCTCGGGCATCAGCCTGGCGCCGTTCGCCGACGCTCGCCGGCTGATCGAAACGCCCAGCAACGTGCAGACGCTTGATGCCGATGCACTGGATGAAGAATTGCCAGCCGATTCCTCGGTCATGGAGGAGGACGAGCAGCGCGACGTGCTGGGTGAACTGGAGATCACGGCACGGCTGATGATCACAGGCGGCGAGGACAAGGAAGAAGCCCGGATGACGCGGGCCGATCGCTCGCTGATCCGCCAGTGCATCCTCGATGCCGCCGAGCACTGCGTGGCCGAGAAACGCACGGTGCTCACGCGCGACGTGCGCAACGCGCTGCGCACGCGCGGCCAGGACCCGACGCTGCCCGAGATGCGGCGCGTGCGGCTGCTGGAGATGGCGGACGCGATGGACATGTTCTGCCAAGGCACGGACGGCGAGATGTTCGATCGCGATGGCACGCCGTGGCCCGAGGCCGACATCACGCTGGTGGATCTCGCGACCTATGCCCGGGAGGGCTACAACGCGCAGCTCTCCATCGCCTACATCAGCCTGATCAGCACGGTGAACAACATCGCCGAGCGCGACCAGTACCTGGGCCGTCCGATCATCAATGTGACCGACGAAGGCCACATCATCACGAAGAACCCGCTGCTTGCGCCCTACGTTGTAAAAATTACAAAAATGTGGCGCAAGCTAGGGGCCTGGTTCTGGCTGGCTACACAAAATATCGACGATCTGCCGCGTGCCGCGGAGCCCATGCTCAACATGATTGAGTGGTGGATCTGCCTGTCGATGCCGCCCGATGAGGTCGAGAAGATTGCACGCTTCCGCGAACTCTCGCCCGCGCAGAAAGCGCTGATGCTCTCGGCGCGCAAAGAAGCGGGCAAGTTCACCGAGGGCGTCATCCTTTCCAAGAGCATGGAAGTGCTGTTCCGCGCCGTGCCGCCCAGCCTGTACTTGGCGTTGGCGCAGACCGAACCCGAAGAGAAGGCCGAGCGCTACCAGCTCATGCAGCACTACGGCTGCACCGAACTGGAAGCGGCCTTCAAGGTGGCCGAGAAGATCGACCAGGCGCGCGGCATCGAGTCGCCGGCCTTGGAACTGTCGTAAGACGGAGAACGCCATGGAACAGAAACGTCCTTCCATTCCGATGCAGGTCCAGGCGTTCCGCCGCCGCAACGGGCGGCCCCGCTGGCCCTGGGCATTGGCTGCTGTGCTGGTCGCGCTGCTGCTGATCTGGCTTGTGTCAAGGTCGCCCGGCGAATCCCCGCCGCAGCCGCCCACGCCGGTCAGCATGGCACCGGTGGCCGGGCCGCCCTGGCTAATGGGCAACCCCAAAGGCCGTTTCACGCTGACGCTCTATGCCGACCTGGAGTGCCCGTTCTGCCGGGAGTATTTCCCGCAGCTCAAGCGGTGGATCGGCAACAACACCGACGTGGCGCTGCAATGGCACCACCAGCCGCTGGCCGAGCACGAGCCGGCCGCGTCAGCCGAGGCACGCCTAGTGGAATGCGCTGCCGAAGCAGGTGGGCATGTCGCGTTCTGGCAGGCGATCGAATGGGTCTATGCCCACACGCGCAGCGGCGGCCAGGGCTTGCCCGATGGCTTGCGGTACCCCGAATCGACGCCAGCCAGCGAGCAGTGCATGGCAAGCGAAAGGCCCAGTGCGGCTATCCGCGCCCAGGCTGCGGAAGCCACCAAGAGCGGCGTAACCGCCACGCCGTCGCTGCGCCTGCTCGATCGCCAAACGGGCCAGGCCATCCTGCTGCAGGGGCCGATCGAGGGCGATGCCTTGCTGTCAGCCATGGACATGCTGGCGGCTGAGGGTCCGACCAGCACACCCACATCCGAAATGCCTGCCGACGTCGTCGGCGACATGCCCAGGTAGCCCCGGTCTTCAAGGCTACGGCGCAGTCCTCTGCGCTGACCGCGACTCGTTCGCCTTGCATCCTGGCCGCGAACGGTCACCGCAATCGCGGTGATGGATGCATCTTTTCATTCTCATCCCCAGGAGGGCTTGCCCTCGGGGGCGCGCGCCCTCCGATCTCACCGTCTGGAGGTTCGCCATGTCTTTCGCCATCAATGACTCCTGTGTGGAGTCGCTTTCCGCCGTAGCTGCCCAGCACGAAGACTGGATCATCCAGCAGGCCATCGTGCTGCTGGAAAAACGGATCTTCAAAGCTGGACCATGCCTCAGCCAGCCGGCCGCCGTGCGGGACTATCTGCGCGTGAAACTGGTCGCTGAACCCAACGAGATATTCGCCGCTGTGTTCCTGGATAGCATGCACCAGGTGCTGGCCTACGAGCCATTGTTCAGGGGCACGATCAACTCGACTTCTGTTTATCCACGTGTCGTCGTACAGCGTGTGCTGGAGTTGAACGCCGCCGCGGTGATCTTCGCGCACCAGCACCCCTCGGGCATCTCCGAGCCGTCGAGCGCGGATCGTGTGCTGACCCAGCAACTGCAGGCCGCGCTGGCGCTCATCGATGTACGGGTACTGGATCACATCATCGTAGGCCAAGGTTCCCCGTTCTCCTTTGCGGAGTCAGGCCTGCTGTAACGGTCGCATTGCTTCATTGATCCTCGCGGAGGCTTCGGCCTCCGTTTTTTTATGGCCCGGGACAAGCAGGTATGCGGGCAGCCCGCGATGCGCATTGTTTGTTGGGGTGGCATCGGGTTCGCGTTTGACTATGGCCCTGATCAACTTTCGGGGCACGCGACATGCCGGCATCCTTTTCCACGTTCGCGTCGGGCTGGCGAACCCTTGGTCTCGTCGTGGCGCTGCCGGCGTCCCTGGCCGTGTTCAGCCCCGTCACCTTCGCAGCCGACGTACTGGTCGTCACCGACAGCCACCACCCGGTCAAGACCATGGGCGGCGAGCGGCTGATCGAGCTGGACGAAGCCCGCCGGATTGAAGCGGAGCTTTCTGCGGAACTGCCCGCCGCCCCCGAACAGGCGGCGGCCACCGTCAAGCGTCGGCTGAACCAAGGCGGCGCCGACCTACAGCGCCGCATCGCTTCCGCATACCAGGGCGTCACCGACGCATGGAGCCTGGGCATCACCAGCATCCCGGCTGTCGTGGTGGATCAGCGCTACGTGGTCTATGGCGAGCCGGATGTGGCCCGCGCTGTCGCGCGCATCGAGCAGCGTCGGAGGACCCAGCCATGACGAGGCCATTCGACCTTATGCGCCGCATGCGGGCTGGCGTGGCTTCCTTGCTGCTGCTCAGCGCCACGGGTAGCTACGCCTTGAACACCACCGCCATCGTTGCCTCGGTGGCCTCGCCCGATTGCTTGGAGTACCGGGTGGTGGGTATCTGCTACTGGCTCTACTGCACCTGGGGAGGCTGCACGGTGCGCACCTCTGTCAAGGTGCGCCACTACATCCCCGATGCGGTCGTCTCCAGCTACAGCAACACGGGCGAGAACCCGTGGGTCGAAGTCCGGGCGATGAGTACGGCCAACCCGTCCGCCCAAGCGGGCGGCGATGGAACGACGAACGAGGATCACGAAAACAATCTCGCGAAATTCAAGAACGCCGACGTGATCGGCCATCCCGGCGTCGAGGTGTTCAACCAGTTTGTTTCGTCCTCGGGCTACTTCTGCGAGGGCGCGGGAACGGCATTCATGCCGTATCTGCTCAGCACCTTGGACACGCTTGCCTGGCGCTACAACGTGCCCGAGATGGCCTACCCGGAGGCATTGATTCCCGGCATGCGCGAGGTCGGCGCACGCACCACGATGAACCTTTGGGGCAACGTGTATCCCCGCGGCGGCTTCCTGCACCAGACCGACGACCACAAATCGGGAGCCGTGGTGGCCCAGCGTGCGGGCGATGTCGTCACGCGCCGCGGGCAGTTGCACGTGTACCAGCCGCTGCTTGCCAATGCCCGCGATGGCTACTGGCCCGCCAGCGCGCTGATGGAGGGTGATGCCTCGACTGGCAAGTGGCAGGAACTCACGCCCGTCCTGTCCTCGTCCTGCACGGTTTTCCCACGCACCGGCTTCCTGACTCAGGCCCAGCAAGGCGACTACGCCTGGGCGCTGTGGCGGCCGTATGCCTGCTGCGAACGCCGTGGACAGGTGTTCCTTGGCAGCGTTGATTTCCTTTGAGGTGCCGCGATGAAGCGTTCCGACTCTATGCAGTTCTCCCCACCGGCTCGTGGCAAGAGGATCTGTTTGGCGCTTACCGGCGCGTTGGTTCTGGCAAGCGGCGTGGCCTGGGGCCAACTGGGCTACCAGACCAGCGGCAACGTCATCGGCGATGACGTCATGTACTCCATCGGCGGCGGCAGCGCCGTTTCGATGGGCCGCGCAGCCGGCATGCGCTCGCTCGGCGTGGGTGTCGGCTGGAACAGCAATCTGATCTGCGGCGACATGAGCATCCAGACCACGTTGAAGAATCAACTCAACGGTGTCACCAATGGCTTTCAGCAGATCATGTCCTCGGTGATCCAGAGTGCTACGAGTGCTGTGGCGTCCCTGCCGGCGTTGATCATCCAGCGTGCAGATCCAGGCCTCTACAACCTGCTCACCAACGGCGTTCTGCAAGCGCGGCTGGATTTCGACCGCTCGAAGCTGACGTGCCGCGCCATGGCCGAAAAGATGGCCGAAACGGCTGGCGGCCAACTCGGCTGGAGCCAGATGGCAGAGGGGTTGGCGCTGCGTGACGCTGTTTCGAGCACGGATGCCGTCTCGGCCATCGAGCAGGCCGAGACGCGCCGTGGCAACGATGGCGTGCCCTGGGTCGGGGGAAGCAATGCCGGCGGCTCCGGTCAGCCCGCGATCAAGGTGGTCGGTGACGTCACCCGCGCGGGCTACAACCTGGTCAATGGCCGCGGGGTGACCGACACGTCGGCAATCGCTCCGGCCAGTTGCACGAGCCTGTCGTGCCAAACCTGGACCACGCCGCAGGCGGCCATCGAGTGGGCAACACGGGTGCTCGGCGAGAAGGAGCAGCGCACCTGCGACGCCTGCACCAAGACGGAGACGGTGCCCGGCGTCGGGCTGACGCCCCTGATCCAGGAGGAGTACGACGCCAAGCTGCAGGCGCTCCAGGACCTGGTCTCCAAGGCGAAGAACACGACGCCCGAAAACCTGCGGGAGGCCGGCAGCGCGTCGCTGCCCATCACGCGCGGCGTGGTCGAGGCACTGCGCGACGAACCGGACCAGCACCTGCTGTCGCAGCGCCTGGCGTCCGAGGTTGCGCTGGCGTCGGTGCTGGAGAAGGCGCTACTGCTGCAACGCACGCTGCTGACCGGCAAGAAGGAGCCCAACGTGGCGGCCAACCAGCTCGCCGTGGAGGCGGTGAACCACGAGAGCGACACGCTCGATCGCGAGATTCGCAACCTCAAGACCGAGCTGGAGCTGCGCCGGGAGCTGGCGAACAACTCGCCCATGGCGATCATCCAGCGCCACGGCACGCGCGCGGCGGGCTCGCGTGGCATCTACGAAGGCGATCCGGTGCCTGACCGCCTCGATCAGTTGCAGAAGGGCAATCCGGGAGGCCGGCCATGAGCCTGATGCGTGCGGCCTGGCTGCGCCCGCGCTGGCTGTTCAACCGGCGCGCAGCGAAGGCGCTGCTGTGGACGATGGTACTCGCGGCCGTCGCCGTGGGTGCCAACATCGTTGGCATCTACCTCGTCGGAAGTGTCGCGGGCTGGGAGCGTTGGCTGGCGGCAGCAGCGGGCTACTTCCTGGTCTGGCGGCTGTGCCTGTATGGCGCGACGGCCTACGGCTGGGTCTGGATGCGTCGCCGGCTGCTTGCGCGTGAGGACGACGCGCAAGCGCGGCGCCGCCTGGTACGCAGCGAGATCGCCGGCGTCGTTGCCATCGTGGCGCTTGAAGCCAGCCTGTTGATGCAGGGCTGAGGGGAGGTCCGAGCCATGACGCTTTTCACAACCGACTACCTGGAGTACTACCTGACCTTGGTGTCCTGGATCGTCAACAACGGCATCTGGGCGGTACTGGTATCCAGCGGGGTATTCGCACTGCCCTTCGTGGCGATCATCGTGCAGGAATGGCTTAAGGCCCGTGCGGAAGGTGCCGACGAAGGCAACAAGGGCGTGCTCTCGGCCGCACGCATCGAGAACCGGGTGTTCGTCGCCATCGTGGTGGTGATGTTCGCCGGCATCCCCTTCATCGACGTGGACCTCAACACAATTCAGTACGACAGCTCGCGCTCGGCCCAGTGCCAGGTCAACGTGCCGCAGCCCACGGATACCGGCTGGTCCCAGTCCTTCAGCACCATCAACAACCAGAGTGCCAAGGTGCCGGTCTGGTGGGCCTTCATGCACGCGCTCTCGCGCGCCGTCACCAGCGCCTCGGTGGCGGCAATCCCGTGCGGGACAGACCTGCGACAGATGCGCATGGAGATCGACGCTACCCGCATCAATGACCCGGTTCTGGCTCAGGAAGTGGCCGATTTCACACACGACTGCTACGGACCTGCACGCGCTAAATTGTTCATGGCGCGGCCGGAGCTGGACGACGCTCAAATGAACGACGTGACCTGGATCGGTTCGAGGTTTTTCACGGATACCGGCGGCTACTACGACAGCTACCGTTCCAGCACGGCGCGCGAGTCATGGCCCTATGACGACACCCGCGACGCAGGGCTTGCGCAGGTGGCCAGTGGCGGCGGCTACCCGACCTGCAGGCAGTGGTGGGCCGATGGCAGCAACGGCCTGCGGGCACGGCTGCTGGGCCAGGTGGACCCCAGCCTGTTGAATCGCTTGGCGGGCTGGGCCGGGTTCCTGAGCCGTACCGAGGTGGACGATTCGGTGGTCCGTACCATCGCGTCACCGCGACAGCAGAAGCTCAACCAGGGTTCGGTCTATACCGACTACGGCGGCCAGATCGACAAGACCCTGCCGAACATCGTGACGCGGGCCACGGGGGATGTAGGAATGGCGGTCGGGGCACTTGCCGCATTTCCCGCCATGGACGTGGTGCGCCAGGCGCTGCCCATGGTGCTTGCCTTGCTCAAGATGGCACTGGTCATCTGCATCCCGCTCGTACTGGTCGTCGGAACCTATGACCTGAAGACGGTCGTCACCGTCAGCGTCGTGCAATTCGCGCTGTTCTTCACCGATTTCTGGTTCCAACTCGCACGCTGGATCGACAGCACCATCCTCGATGCGCTCTATGGGTGGGGCTTCGGCTGGAACCGGCCACACACTAACTTCGATCCGCTGGTGGGGTTGAACAATGCCTTTGGCGACCTGCTCCTGATGTTCGTCATGGGCACGATGTTCCTGGTCTTGCCGGGCTTTTGGCTTGCGAGCCTTACCTGGGTTGGGATTCGGGCCGGGCACGTCATCCAGGGGCTTTCAGATGGCAGCAAGAGCGCCGGCCAAGCAGGCGGTAAGGGCGCTGGGGCCCTTACCGGAGGTAAGCTGAAGTAGCGCGGTGCCGATCAGTCGTCGGTGTACAACTCGTGCGACGTATCGTTGTACAGATTGGGATCGTAGCCGGGTGTCTTGCGCAGTTCGGTGAGGTCGGTGAACGGCCACTCGTCTTCTTCCGATGTATTGGCAGCCGCCGCCCATCCCGCCACCACGACTCCCAGCAACACGAGTGCGAACCAGAAGGCGGCGTAGAGCAGCGCGCCCAGCACAGCCAGCTTGACCACCCACAGCAGCACTGTGGCACCAACCGAAGGCACCCCTTTGGCCACCAACCAATTCGATACCCGCCGTTCGCCACGCGCATAGACGCGCCATCCGCGGCCAAAGGTACGGCCGAGGCGTTCTGCGGTACTGGTGCGGGTCGTCGTGTTCATGGTCGTCTCCTGCTACTGAGGAATGCCTATTCCTGTTTGCTCCACTTCATTCCGTTTCGGGCTTCAATGTGTTTTCTTGCTGCTTCAGGACGCTTCGTCATCCGGTTCCACCGGGCCGGGGTCGGGCTCCACGCCGATGCGGTAGGTGGCAACGAAACGCGGCCAGTCCACATGGTCAACCAGGTCGATGTCCTCGACAACGCTGACCTTCGTTCCCGCACGCTCGAACAGGGCGATGCTCGCGGCGGGATAGTTGTTGCGCGACGGATAGAGCACCCCGTCGAACAGCGGCTGGCCGTCGTCGCCGACCATCGCATGCACCTGAGCGGACACCTGCTGCGTGTGCGTGTAGTCGCGGCTCGCCAACTGCTCCAGATTCAGGCCGAAGTAGCCCGCCATGACGCCCGGCGCCGTGAGGTCGGCCAGGAGCACGTCGTCCAGCACGCCCACGGCGCGGACCATCCGGGCGTGGACCTCCTTCAGGGCGATGGAGCGCTTCGTGTCTTCAAGCCACTGGTGCTTGTGAAACACCGACTCCATCAGCGCCGTGGGCAGGTCGCGCCCCAGGTAGAGCACGCCGTAGGCCCCCGCCGGGTCATCGTAGCGATTCGTGCTGCTGCGACCATAGTACAGCGGGCTGCCCCGATAGACGACGCGGCTCACATGCTGGAGCAGTTCACCGGCATCGATCAGGAACGAAGGCAGCTCGTGGCTCATGGCGATCTCGCTTCAATGCACCTGGACGCCCAGCACGTTGAACACGGCCTCGGCCACGTCATCGATCGTGCCATGCGTCACCGCATCCACCGGCGAGCGCCCACCCAAGCCTTCGAGCGGTTCGGACAGTGCGCGGTAGATCGTCCAGTGATCGATACCCTCGACCTCCTGAAGCACGGTTTGGGTCAACTGCTGTTTCACCGGGTCGAGCTGCCAGTCGGGCAGCTTCTGACCGCGCGGCCCCACGTTCAGCGCCAGCAGCCGACGCGCGAGGATGTCCTTGTAGATCTGCTGGCGCGACTTGTCCGCCAGCTTGGCGAACTCCGCGGGCGGCAGGTTGTGCGGCTGGTTGAAGGTTTCCAGCAGCACGGCGCGGCCTCGCTGGACGTCGGTTTCATTCGGTGCCCAGCGCGTGTCGGCGCGCAGCGCGGCCGCCTTGCGTGCAAGGGCCTGCCCAACGGTCTCCCCCTCCAAGTTGGCGGGCAGTGTCACCGCTTCCACACGCTCGTGGACGAACGCCTGCAACTCGGCCGCGAAAGCCGTGGCATCCCGGATTTCGACGGTATCCGCGAAGCGGCGTACATCTTCCACCGTGACGCGCGGCAGACGGTCGGCAATGAATTCAATGGCAGTGGGCATGGTCATCTCCCGAGTAGGTTTGGGACAGGATTCACTCTAGTCGCCTTTGTCGCGTCTGTCAACTTAGTCGCCTGAGTGAGAACAACCTACCTGGCGGAAGCAGCGTTCCCACAGCATAGGCAGAGGCCAGCGCCGGGTCGCCGTCCAATGCATTCGAGCGGGTTCCACATTGACGCTGGAGCCGCAACCCAGGCCTCGCTATACCGAAACGGTTAAAGGCCAAAGGGCCGAAATGGCAAGGGAATGGGGTGCAAGGGGAAAGGCCCTACCTCGAAAAGGCCAAAAGGCCTCCCGGTCGGCCCGTCATCAGGACACCCACATGCTTTCCCTGTTCCAGCGAAAACGGCCCCCGGTCGCTGCCGCACCGACGCCACCACCCGTCACCGCCCTCCCGAAAGGGCTGCTGCGTCCTGAGTCGGCCGCATCGCTGCTGGCCACCCCACGCCGGCAGAAGCTGCTGGAGCACATCTGGCAGCGTACCTCGCTCTCGCGTAGGCAATTCGCCACCCTGTATCGCACGCCCCTGGAACGCTATGCCGAACTGGTCCAGGCCTTCCCGGCCTCCGAGGCGCATCACCATGCCTACCCGGGCGGCATGCTCGACCACGGCCTGGAGATCGTCGCCTACAGCCTGAAACTGCGGCAGTCCCATCTGCTGCCCATCGGTGCCAGTCCCGAAGACCAGGCGGCCCAGTCCGAAGCCTGGACCGCCGCCGTTGCCTATGCTGCGCTGCTCCACGATATTGGCAAGATCGCCGTCGATCTACACGTCGAACTGGCCGACGGCAGTACTTGGCATCCGTGGCATGGCCCGCTGCACCAGGCGTACCGATTTCGCTACCGTGACGACCGCGAATACCGCCTGCACAGCGCCGCAACAGGCTTGCTCTATCGCCAACTGCTCGACCGCCACGTCCTGGACTGGCTCAGCGACTATCCGGCTCTCTGGGCACCGCTGCTCTATGTGCTGGCCGGTCAGTACGAACATGCCGGTGTACTGGGGGAACTCGTCGTGCAAGCAGACCGGGCGTCGGTGGCCCAGGAGCTGGGCGGCGATCCGGCGCGCGCCATGGCCGCGCCCAAGCACGCACTGCAACGCAAGCTGCTGGACGGGTTGCGCTACCTGCTCAAGGAACAGTTGAAGCTGAACCAGCCGGAAGCCTCCGATGGCTGGCTCACCGAGGATGGTTTGTGGCTGGTGAGCAAGACGGTTTCGGACAAACTGCGCGCACACCTCCTGTCTCAGGGGATCGATGGCATTCCTGCGAACAACACCGCCGTGTTCAATGTGCTGCAGGACCACGGCATGCTGCAGCCCACACCGGACGGCAAGGCGGTCTGGCGCGCGACCGTGACCAGCACGACCGGCTGGTCCCATTCGTTCACCCTGTTGCGTCTCGCTCCCGCGCTGATCTGGGAGTCTGGCGAGCGACCAGCACCTTTCGCGGGCACGGTAGAGATCGACGCGACGCCCGCGGAAAACGACGCCAGCATGTCGGCTCCCGCGCCTACCGTCTCGGTGAACCCAGCGCAGGGAGGTCAAGAGCCTCCGATTTGGGAGGGCGACAGCACCACCATCGTTTCACCGCCCGCAGCCCAGCCCGTGCCCGACGTCATGGAGGATTTGCTCGCGATGGTGGGCTTGGGTGAGTCGGCCGGCGTTGGCCAGGATGCCGAGGAGTTCCTCCACACCCCCGCGCCAGCAACAGCCGCGACGTCCATTCCATCGCCTGCACCTGCACCCGCGCCTACGCCTGGGTCATCGGCAACGAAGCCATCCGGGGAACAGTTCATGGTTTGGCTGAAGCAGGGAATCGCCTCACGACGGCTCATCATCAACGACGCGAAGGCACTCGTGCATACGGTGAATGACACGGCCTACCTGGTCAGCCCGGGTGTGTTCCAACGCTATGCGCAGGAGCATCCCGAAGTGGCCGCACTCGCCAAGCAGGAGAGTCAACAGGATTGGCAGTGGGTGCAGAAGCGCTTCGAGAAGCTGCAGCTACATCGAAAGCAGCCCAATGGCCTGAACATTTGGACCTGTGAAGTCACGGGCCCGAGGAAGTCCCGCCGACTGCATGGCTACCTCCTCGAAGATGGGTCCTTGGCACTCGCCGAAATACCGCCCAACAATCCCTATCTTGCTCTGACTCAGGAAGGATGACGCGATTCGGGCATTGATCGCCACCGTCGTGTGGCGACGATCAATGCCCCGCGAAAACTGGCAACATTTGGCGAACTGAGCTACTCGGCCCGCGCCAACTCCTGTGCAAGGAACGGAGCGGTTCTGCTGCCAGACGTTCGGGCCACCTGCTGAGGGGAGCCCGCCACCACGATGCTGCCGCCGGCAGCGCCTGCACCAGGCCCCACGTCGATCACCCAATCGGCCTGGGCCACCGCGCGCATATCGTGTTCGATCATCACTACGGTATTGCCGGCATCGACCAGGCGCTGCAACTGCACCAGCAGCCGGTCGGCGTCCGACGCATGCAGCCCGGTAGTCGGCTCGTCGAGCACGTACAGGCTTCGGCCGCGCTGGCTGCGCTGAAGCTCGGTCGCCAGCTTGATACGCTGCGCCTCGCCACCGGAAAGCTCGGTGGCCGGTTGCCCCAGGCGCAGGTAGCCCAGTCCGATATCGCGCAGCAGTTGCAGTGGCCTTGCCACAGCGTCTTCACCCGCGAAGAATTCGCTGGCTTCGTCCACGGTCATCTGCAGCACCTCGGCGATGTTGCGCCCGTTCCATTGCACCTTCAGCGTGGCCTCGTTGTAGCGTGCGCCATGGCACGTCGGGCACGGCGCGTACACGCTGGGCATGAACAGCAGTTCCACGCTGACGAAGCCCTCGCCCTCGCAGGTCTCGCAGCGCCCCTTGGCGACGTTGAACGAGAACCGTCCGGCATCGTAGCGGCGGCGTCGCGCATCGGGCGTGGCAGCGAACAGCTTGCGCACATGGTCGAACAGGCCCGTGTAGGTGGCTAGGTTCGACCGCGGCGTGCGCCCGATCGGTTTCTGGTCCACCTGCACCAGACGCTGTACGGCGTCCACGTCGCCCGCCAGATGGCCGCCGGTCGCTTCGATCACTGCCGGCCCTTCGCTGGTGGCGCTTTCGGCTACATCGTCTTCCGGCTCGTGGCCCAGGTGCAGCAGCACCAGCTCCGGCAGGGCCTGCGCGACGAGGCTGGACTTGCCCGAGCCGGAGATGCCGGTGACGGCCGTCAGCACGCCCAGCGGAATGCGTGCGTCCACGCCATGCAGGTTGTGGCGGTGGACGCCCTGCAGCTCCAGCCAGCCGATCGCTTCGCGTGCCCGGCTCCCCGGCGCGGGGATCTCGTCGAACAGGTAACGGGCGGTGCGCGATTCGGCAATCTTGCGCAGGCCATCCGGCTCGCCACTGTAGAGCACGCGGCCGCCACGCTCCCCGGCATCCGGCCCGACATCCACTAGCCATTGCGCGCGGCGCATCAGTTCCAGGTCGTGCTCCACCACGAACACCGAGTTGCCTGCGTCGCGCAGCCGATCGAGTGCGTCGTACAGGGCCTGGCTGTCGGAGGGGTGCAGCCCCGCCGAGGGCTCGTCGAGCACGTACACGACGCCGAACAGCAGGGAACTCAATTGCGTAGCCAGCCGCAGGCGTTGCAACTCGCCAGCCGAAAGCGTCGGCGTGGCCCGGTCCAGCGTCAGGTAGCCCAAGCCCAGCCCGCGCAGTTGGCGCAGGCGTGCCATCACGCCACCGGCCAGGCGCTGCGCGGCGAGGCGCTTTTCTTCCGACAGCGCGGAGGTGCGGCGCACGTCGGGCGATACCGCGTGTACGGCACGACCGGAGGCCGCGCGTTGGGCACGGTCGCGCCGGGTCGCTTCCTTGTCCGTAGCCGCCCCCGCTGCATGGGCGCGGAAATCACCCTGGGCAATGGGTTCGAGCAAGGCCGCCAACTGGTCCAGCGGCATCTGCATGAACGCGCCGATGTCCACGCCGGCGAAGGTGACCGACAACGCCTCGGGCTTGAGCCGCTTGCCGTGGCAGGTGGGGCACGGCTTGCCCTCCATGAACCGGGACACGCGCTTTCTCATCAGCGCGCTCTGGGTGTTGGCAAAGGTGTGCAGCACATACCGGCGAGCACCGGTGAAGGTGCCCATGTAGCTCGGCTCCATCTTGCGCTTGAGCGCGGCGCGGGTCTCGGCGGGCGTGAAGCCGGCGTACACCGGCACCGTCGGTGTTTCCTCGGTGAACAGAATCCAGTCGCGATCCTTCTTCGGCAGGTCCTTCCACGGTCGGTCAACGTCGTAGCCCATGCTGACCAGGATGTCGCGCAGGTTCTGGCCTTGCCAGGCGGGGGGCCAGGAGGCGATCGCCCGCTCGCGGATGCTCAGGGAGGGATCGGGCACCATGATGGCCTCGGTCACCTCGTACACATGGCCCAGGCCGTGGCAGGTCGGGCACGCTCCCTGCGGCGTGTTGGGCGAAAAATCCTCGGCGTACAGCATCGGCTGGTTGGCTGGGTAGGCGCCGGCGCGCGAATACATCATCCGCACCAGGCTGGACAGGGTGGTCACACTGCCCACGGAGGAACGCGCGTTGCTGGAGCCACGCTGCTGCTGCAGCGCCACCGCCGGCGGGAGGCCGTCGATCGCATCGACGTCGGGCACGCCGGCCTGGTCGATCAATCGCCGCGCATAGGGGGCCACCGACTCGAAGTAACGTCGCTGAGCCTCGGCATAGATGGTGCCGAAGGCCAGCGAGGACTTCCCGGAGCCGGAGACTCCCGAGAACACCACGAGCGCGTTACGCGGGATGGAAACGTCCACCTCTTTGAGGTTGTTCTCGCGCGCCCCGCGCACCTGCACGAGGCCGCTGGCCGCAGCGGTACAAGAGGATTCACCGAAAGAATTGTTTGGCATGTTCTTATCCTGTAGTTCGTCCCGCTCAGGACGGGACTTCCTGAGTTCGTGGGCCGCGGCGACTGGCTTCGAGCGCCGCGGTGACAGTGCGGGCGTCGTAGCTGCCGCGCAGACGACGACCCTCGACGAAGAACGTCGGCGTGGCGTGCGCACCGCTGGCGACCGCACTGGCGAGGTCGCGCTCGACACGCTCGATCACCGCGGTGCTGTCGAGATCCGCGATGAACCGTTCGACGTCGAGCCCAAGCTCGGCGGCGTAGCCGATCAGATGCTCGCGCTCCAGCGCATGCTGACGGGTGAACACGAAGTCCAGCCACGGCCAGAACATCCCCTGGTTCGCCGCTGCCTCGGACGCCCGCGCGGCGATCGGCCCGTGCGGGTGGTGCGGCAGATGGCGCACCACATACCGCAGGTCGTCCCCGAAGTGGGCACGCAGATCGTCCCAAGAACCGGTCGCGTGCGCACAGTACGCGCACTCGAAGTCCACGTACTCGACGAGTGTGAGCTGGGCGTCCTCCGGCCCGCGGATGTGATCGATCTCCGGATCGACCGGTGGCTCAAGCACCATCGGCAGGTCAGCGGTCTTCTCACCCCACCGCTTGGCGGCGACCTTGAAGATCAGCCACCCGAGCAACGTGGCGAACACCATCGACACGAGCACGCCGACCGTCGCCTGGCGGCCCAGGTCGGAGGTCGTGCCGAACGCGAGCCCGATGATCAGCAGCGACACGGTGAAGCCGATCCCGGACAGTGCCGCACCACCGAACACGCTCCCCACCCCGACGCCCTCGGGCAGCCGGCCCAGGCCGAGACGGACGGCGACGAGCGTGATGAGCCCGATGCCCACGAGCTTGCCGAGCACGAGCCCTGCGATGACGCCCCACGTGACTGGCGAGCCGAAGGCCTCGGCGAGCAGCCCGCCACGCACGTCCACTCCGGCGTTCGCCAAGGCGAACACCGGCACGATCAGCAGCGCCGTCGGCAGCCGCAGGAACTCGTGCAATCGCTCGTTCACCGAGATACCCCGGGACAGCCCGCAGTCCACCGCGCGGGCCGATGCGGCACTCGGAGACTGCCAGAAGTCGCGGAACAGTTGTTTTGCCGCGACGACCTTGTGACGTTGCGTCGCGTAGGCGGGGATCAGCAGCCCCGCGGCCATCCCGGCGAGAGAGGCATGGATGCCGGAGTACACGGTTGCGAGCCACAGCACGATCACGATCAGCACATACGGCATTGCCCGCCACTGGCGGGTGCGCCCTAGCCACCACAACGCAACGAGACTGGCGAGGGCGATCAACAACGGGACGATCCGAATCTCCTCGCTATAGACGATGCCGATGATGGACACGGCGAGGAAGTCATCGACCACGGTCAGGGTGAGCAGGAACACGCGCAACTGACCGGATAGCCGCGGGCCGACGATCGCCAGGGTGCCCAGCATGAATGCCGTATCGGTGCCGACCACCGCCCCCCACCCGTGCAGGCCTTCACTTCCGGCCAGCCCCACGATCAGGACATACACCAGCGCGGGAAGCACGACACCTGCGACACCCGCGATCAGAGCGAGACGGGCACGGCTGCGGTCCCTGAGCGATCCGTGGGCGAACTCCTGACGCACCTCCAGGCCGATCAGGAAGAAGAAGACCACCATCAGGCCGTCGTTGACCCAGTGATGCAGATCCATGTGCATGCCCAGCGGCCCGAAGTCAAACCCGACGTCCAGGTGCCACAACGCGAAATAGGCATCGGATAGCGGCGAGTTCGCCCACGCCAGCGCCACGACCGTGACGATCACCAGCAGCACCGCAGCACCAGACTCCGTGCGCAGATAGCGGGCAACGCGTCCCCGGCTGATATTCGCCGAGGATGCACCGAAAGAAGTGGCTGACATGTTCTTATCCTGTTCCTGTAGTTCGTGAAGTCGCGATGAGCCGGTTTCGGAGGCGACCGGTCAGGCGTCCGCCTCTGGCAGCGTCCCATCATCCAGCGAGCGCAGCCAAGTAAGCCTTTCTCCCAGCCTGCGCTCAACACCTCTGTCCGTTGGCTGATACCAGCCCGGCCGCGCCACGCCCTCGGGAAAGTAGCTTTGCCCAGCGGCATAGCCGTTGGGCTCGTCATGGGCATAGCGGTAGCCTTCGTGATACCCCATCTGCTGCATCAGCTTCGTCGGCGCATTGCGAAGATGGAGAGGCACAGGCAGGGAGCCGCTGTTCTTGACGAAGGCCTTCGCCTTGTTCCAGGCGGCATAGGCAGCGTTCGACTTGGGGGCGGCAGCAAGGTAGGTCGCCGCGTGGGCAATCGGTATTTCGCCTTCGGGGGAACCCAGCCTCTCATAAGCCAGCGCGGCATTGAGCGCCAGTTGCAGCGCCTGCGGGTCGGCATTGCCGATGTCTTCGCTGGCCACCACGATCATGCGGCGCGTCACCTGGCTGACGTCGCCGCTGCCGTCGAGGATGCGGGCCAGCCAGTACAGGGCCGCGTCGGGGTCGGAGCCCCGCAGCGACTTGTGGAAGGCGGAGAGCTGCCAGTAGAACTCGTCGCCGCCCTTGTCGAACCTGCGCAGTGATGGGCTGGTGGACAGTTTGGCAAACTCGCCATCGACCACGGCCTTGCCCGCGCCCGACGCAGCATTCGTCACCTGCTCAAGCAGATTGAGGAAGCGCCTGCCATCGCCATCGGCAAAGCCCTTGAGCAGATCCAGCGCGTCCGCGTCCAACGTGACGCCCTGGAGATGCGGCAGTGCGCGTTCGTAGAGCTGGTTCAGTTCGTCGCCGGACAGCGGTTCGAGGGTATAGACCTGCGCGCGTGAGAGCAGAGCGGAATTGACCGCCAGCCCCGGATGCTCGGTCGTTCCCCCCACCAGGGTCAGGAGCCCCGACTCGACATGGGGCAGTAGGGCATCCTGCTGCGCCTTGTTGAAGCGATGGATCTCATCGACGAAAAGCACCGTCGATCGACCATGGTTGCCCAGTTCTGCCTGGGCCTCGTCGATGGCTTGCCGGATGTCCTTCACCCCGGCAAGCACGGCCGAGATGGCGATGAATCGGCTGTCGGTCGCACTGGCGGCCAGGCGCCCCAGGGTGGTCTTGCCCACGCCTGGCGGCCCCCAGAGGATGAACGAGTGCAACTTGCCCGCCTCGAACGCGAGACGAAGCGGCTTGCCGGGGCCGAGCAAGTGCCGTTGCCCGACGAATTCATCCAGCGTCTTGGGCCGCAGGAGTTCGGCCAAGGGAGGCTTGGGCTTTGTCGTGAATAGATCGGTCAAGTTCCTCTCCCTGGTATTTCTGATAGTTGACGTTCCGATAAGGTGTGCACCTCAATCCAGAGAG
This sequence comes from Pseudomonas sp. PvP089, assembly GCF_017875165.1. Taxonomy (NCBI): domain Bacteria; kingdom Pseudomonadati; phylum Pseudomonadota; class Gammaproteobacteria; order Pseudomonadales; family Pseudomonadaceae; genus Pseudomonas; species Pseudomonas sp. PvP089. Next base: position 2,273,436 of record NZ_JAGGME010000001.1, on the reverse strand, counting down.
CCGGATTTATCCAACGCCGTGGGCTCTTTGTCGCTAATCGCATGCATGATGATGCGAGAGCCGCGGTAGCCGATGCTATGGTTCCATACCCAGCTCAACGCGACGCTGAGACGATTTCGCGTACCGATCAGAAAGTAGATATGCGCGAGCTTCCAGATCCACCACGCAAAGGCTCCACGCAGCTTAACCCGCCCCATGTCAATTACGGCCAGGCTGCGGCCGATGGTGGCCAGGTTCCCCTGATGCCGGTATTTGAAAGGCCCGTCAGCGGGCTTGCCTTTCAAACGCCGTCCAATGAGGTTGGCGACGTACTTGCCTTGCTGTTTGGCGGCGGGGGCGATGCCCGGTACGGGCTTCCCATCAGCCATGGTGCACGAGGCGGTATCGCCGATGGCGAAGACCTCCGGGCGACCGGCCACCGTCAGGTCGGGACCAACGACCACTCGACCCGCACGATCAGACGCAGCACCCAACCAGCGAGCCGCGGGAGACGCCTGGACGCCGGCGGCCCAAACGATGGTCTTGGCCGAAAGAGGCTTGCCGCCATACACCACGCCGTCGGCCGAGCATTCGGTGACCGGCGTACCCAGCACGACCTCGACCCCGAGCTTTTCGAGTGCCTGGCGCGTATAGGCCGAAAGATCCTCTGGAAAGACGGACAACAGACGCGGGCCCGCCTCGATCAGTACAACCCGGGACGTGCTCGGGTCGATCGAGCGGAAGTCACGCGCCAGCGTGTCTCGTGCAAGCTCGGCGATGGTCCCGGCCAATTCAACCCCGGTGGGACCACCACCGATGATGACGAACGTCTGCAGCGCGGCACGCTGCTGAGGATCGCTCGTGCGCTCGGCCTCCTCGAAAGCCGCGAGGATTCGGCCTCGAATGGTCGTGGCATCTTCCAGCGTCTTCAACCCCGGCGCGAAAGCCCCCCATTCGTCGTGTCCGAAATAGGCATGGGTAGCACCTGTCGCGAGTACGAGCGTGTCGTAGGTTTGGCGCGAGCCATTGTTGAGAATGACCTGACGCGCGTCCTGGTCGATACCTTCCACTTCCGCCATCAAGGTGTTCACTTCCGGGCGATTTCGGAATAGATAGCGAATAGGCCAGGCGATCTCGGATGTCGAGAGAGATGCCCCTGCGACCTGGTAAAGCAGCGGCTGGAACAGGTGATGATTGCGCCGGTCGATGATCGTCACATCGACCTCGGCACCAGCAAGCTGGTTGGCAACCTCGATCCCGCCGAAGCCCGCTCCGATAATGACGACGTGATGTCGGTTTTTGGAGGTCTTTGTCATGACCTGATCTCCTCTCTCTCAGCGTTTCAGCGCCGATGCGTGGTGTGCCATATGCTCGCCAATGAAACTGGCAATGAAGTAGTAGCTGTGGTCGTAGCCTGGGCGCAGATTCAACGTGAGCGGGTGCCCCGTCTCGTCGCAGGCCTTGCGCAGCAGATCGGGCTGAAGCTGACTCTCCAGGAACTCGTCGCCCAAACCCTGATCCACCAGCAGCGGCAGACGCTCCTGCACGGTGCGAATCAGCTCCACGGTGTCGTACTGCTTCCACGCCTCCCGGTCGCTGCCCAGGTACGCCTCGAAGGCCTTGTGTCCCCAGGGAACCTGGGTGGGCGCGACGATGGGCGAGAAGGCCGAGACGCTTCGATAACGGCCCGGGTTGCGCAGGGCGATGACCAGAGCACCGTGTCCCCCCATGGAATGGCCGCTGATGCTCCGCTCCGCTGTCACGGGAAAGTGGGCCTCGATCAGCGCCGGTAGTTCCTGCACCACGTAGTCATACATCCGATGATTCGCAGCCCAGGGTTCCTGCGTGGCGTTGACGTAGAAACCTGCCCCCTGTCCGAGGTCATAGGCGGGATCGTCGGCAACGCCTTCGCCGCGAGCGCTGCTATCGGGCGCGACGACGGCAATGCCATGTTCGGCTGCGTAGCGCTGGACGGCGGACTTGGTGATGAAGTTCTGCTCGGTGCAGGTGAGGCCTGAAAGCCAGTACAGCACCGGCACCTTGCCGTGCTGTGCCTGCGGAGGCAGATAGACGCCGACTTTCATCGTGCAACCGAGCGTCGTGGATTCATGCTGATAAACGTCCTGCCAACCATCAAAGCTGGCGTGATGTTCGATGCGTTCCATGGTGTTCTCCTATGTTCAAAGGAACGGCGCAGCTCTCGCGCGCCAGGACGGCAGCTCGTCAGGAAGATTTCTCTTCCGCTGCCGTGTCGCCGTGGGCGTGTCTGATCCTGCGCACGATCCACCAGATCGTCAGCATCACCGCAGGCACCAGAACCGCCATCACCGGCGCCACGCTGTCGTGAACCATCGGAATGCCCTTGAGCAAATAGCCGAGAAGACTCACGACGTAATAAGAAATTGCCGCGACCGACAGGCCTTCGACGGTTTGCTGAAGGCGCAATTGCATCTTGGCCCGGTTGTTCATCGACGCAAGCAGATCGCGGTTCTGGCGTTCAAGCTCGACGTCGATCCAGGAACGCAGCAACGCGATGGCCCGGGTCAGCTTGTCGGAGAGCTTGGTCTGGCGCTCCTTTACGGATTGGCATGTCCGCATGGCGGGAGCGATGCGACGCTGCAGGAAATCCGCCCAGGTGCAGTACCCGGATACGGCCTCTTCCGAAAGCGCTGCCAGCCTTTCCTCGACGATCTCGTAGTAGGCACGGCTGGCGCCGAAGCGATAGAGATTCGCCGCAACGCCAGCTTCCAGCTCGGCAGCCAGGCCGGTCAATTCGGACAGCAGCACGTCGCTGTCGCGCCGTTCCACCAAGCTCGTACACATCTCGTCGGTGATCGCCGCAAGGCGCGACTCCATGCGTCGCAGTTCCGACGTCATCGATCGTGTCAACGGCAGGGACAGCAACGCCAAGGTGCGGTAAGTCTCGATCTCCAGCAGACGTTGAGCCAGCGCACCCGCCCGCGCCGGGGTCAAATCGCGGGCCAGGACGAGGATCTGCGTCAGGCCATCCTCATCCTGTCGAAAGTCGGTCAGGATGGCGGCAGAGCCGTTCTCCACCAGCGAGTAGCACAGGCTGGCAGGATCGAAGCGATCGACCTCCTTCTCCGTTTCCGGCGTCCACGGAAGAAGTCTCAAACGGATGCCGGATACGACCGGGCCGGGAGGAACAAATCCATGCTTGAACGGATTTTCGCCGCACGGCTCTCCCGTCTCGGAATCCAGCGAAGCGCACCAGAGATACGTCGAGAACTCGGTGTGCTTTTCGCAGTGCAGGTCTCCTTCATCCCATGTCACGCCGTGGAGCGGCGTAGTATGGTCGGGTTCGGCAACGCCGAAGCGATGAGACAACTCGCTCATCGCCATCTGATCCCTGGCCTGGTCGCCTTCGGTCATGAAAGCGAGCTGCAATATGCCGCGGGGGGCCTGAATCAAGAGATGCGGGCGCGCGTGCACTTCACCCACGGCGGCAGCACGATCGGTATAGGCCGGCATGCCGTACACGGTGGCGGTCGGGGTGGGTTGTACGGTCGTCGTATTGATGTTGGCCGGCTCTTTCATAACGACCTCATTTCTTCTTGGTTGAAAAACACGCTTCAAAGCAAATGCCCGCAGCCATGCGTTTCGCACATGGCTGCGGGCCGATCTTCATGAGCGGGCACCGCTCTACACGGTCCGTCTAATAGGCTCGCCGTGTAGAGGCTTGTGCTGGCCCTTTCAGAACGCCCTCAGCTTCCTAGCTTTCAGACGAAGGTGTACGAGCAAACCTTGTTGCCCGCCGGATCACGCAGGTAGGCCGCATAGGCACCCGGCAGGTGGCCACGCGGGCCAGGCTGGCCCTCGTCGGTGCCGCCTGCGGCAAGGCCGGCGGCGTGGAAGGCATCCACTTCGGCGGGAGTGGCGGCCGCAAAGCCGACCGTCACGCCGTTGCTGGAAGGCGCTTCACCATTGCCCGGACGGGCGATGATGAAAGCCGGCTTTTCGCGACCGAAAAGCACCCATCCGTTGCCGAAAGGACCGAGGTTCTTGATGCCGAGAGCACCCAGAGCGGCGTCATAGAACGCGGCCGACTTCTGGACGTCGGCGGCGCCGATGAAGACGTGCGAGAAGATGCCGTCGCCGGAAATGACAGGATTGGACATGGTTAATTTCCTTGGTGGTTGGTGTTGAATGGATAGTGAGTGATCAGTAGTGGATCACCGTGCGAATCGACTTGCCTTCATGCATCAGGTCGAAGGCGTGGTTGATCTCGTCGAGACCCATGGTGTGAGTGACGAACGGGGCGAGATCGATCTCGCCTTTCATTGCGTCTTCCACCATGCCCGGGAGTTGGGTGCGCCCCTTGACCCCGCCGAAAGCCGACCCCTTCCAGGTCCGGCCGGTGACCAACTGGAACGGACGGGTCGAGATTTCCTTGCCGGCCCCGGCGACGCCGATGACGATCGACTGGCCCCAGCCGCGGTGGGCAGCTTCCAGAGCCGAACGCATCACGTTGACGTTGCCGATGCACTCGAAGGTGTGATCGACACCCCAGCCAGTCATCTCGATCAGAACCTCGTGAATCGGCTTGTCGAAGTCCTTCGGGTTGAGACATTCGGTCGCGCCGAAGGTACGAGCCAGTTCGAACTTCGCCGGATTGGTATCGATGGCGATGATGCGGCCCGCTTTGGCCTGGCGTGCACCTTGAATCGCAGCGAGACCGATGCCGCCGAGGCCGAAGATGGCCACCGAGTCGCCGGGCTGTACCTTGGCCGTGTTGTGCACGGCGCCGATGCCGGTGGTCACGCCGCAGCCCAGCAGGCAGACGTGCTCGGGGTTGGCGTCCGGGTTGATCTTGGCCAGCGAGACTTCGGCGACGACCGTGTATTCGCTGAAGGTCGAGCAGCCCATGTAGTGGTAAAGCGGCTGACCGTTGTACGAGAAGCGAGTCGTACCATCGGGCATCAGCCCCTTGCCCTGGGTTGCGCGAACCGCGACACACAGGTTGGTCTTGCCGGACTTGCAGAACAGGCACTCGCCGCATTCGGCGGTGTAGAGCGGAATGACGTGATCGCCAGGCTTCACGCTGGTCACACCTTCACCCACCTCCACGACGATACCCGCACCTTCATGACCCAGCACGACCGGGAAGAGACCTTCGGGGTCGTCGCCCGACAGGGTGAAGGCGTCGGTATGGCAAACGCCGGTATTCGTGATCTTGATGAGCACCTCGCCCTTGCGCGGCGGCTCGACGTCGATCTCGACGATTTCCAGCGGCTTTCCTGGCCCGAAGGCAACTGCTGCACGTGATTTCATGATGTCGCTTCCTTTACTAGCTAACTAAATTTGCCCTCACCGAGGGCACCCTGGTGCCTCTATCGCAGATAGGAGCGGACGATAGAGATGGTCTCGTCAATGGACTTGTTCTGCGAATCGCTCCTGATTTCGCTACTGGGAAATTCTTCCCGCAGATAGCTCTCCAGAACGGTTGCCATCAATCCGTTGACTGCCCCACGAACGGCCGCAAGCTGCTGAAGAATTGCAGGGCATTCCGCACCTGCATCAAGCGCTTGCTCAAGAGTCGCTACCTGACCTTTGATGCGCCGGATGCGCGTCAGTGCTTGCTTCTTTTCTTCCGGACTGTGTGGCATCGAACACCTCTCTACTTGGGTACACCGCCGCATTATACAATACTCCCCCATAGTATATGCGGCCGAACTTTGCCACAAATTCTGTGCTCTTCGAGCACTCTTACAGGCTAGTACAGGTTTGTTCCCAAGAAGCGCAAAACATTCAAATCAATGAATATTTCTTGCATGTATCGACAGCATCGGGGCAAGTTCAAAACTGGTCAAACTGGAAAAATCTATGCGCAGATAGATATGACCTATCTAAGCCGACTCATCGAGTTGAAGCTATCAAGATGAGACCGGCTAGGCGACCTGATGACCCGAGTGTCGAGCTTTCCGCAGTGCAGGCAACATCTGTCCGTCCCAGTCACGATCGACCGCAACCTGGGCCTGTTCTTGGTTTCGTTCGAGTGCTTCAACGTCAAGATCACCGATCGCCCATGTCTGCGTGCCGCAAGTAGTCGCGAGAATGCCATCCTCGGGGAATCCACGATCCATGGGTGCATAGATCGTGGCCTCGCCAGTGTTCGTGTCCAGCGCCGGACTCCAGTCAGCAGCTCCGGTCGTCACGGCCTGTGCGACGAACATCCGGTTCTCCAGTGCCCGCGCCATGCAGCCCACACGAACCCGGGTTGCACCTGCCCTCGTGTCCGTACAGCTCGGGACCAACAGCAGGCGTGCACCCGCCTCTCGCTGGGCTCGCACGGGCAATGGAAACTCACTGTCGTAGCAGACAGCGATGCCGGCACGCACGCCATTCAGGTCGAACACTTTGAGTTCGTCGCCCCCCTCGATGACGCCAGTGTCTTTCTCGAACCCCGTCAACTGCAATTTGTCCTGGTAGTCACGCGTGCCGTCCGGCGCAAACCACCACGCCCGGTTGCGATAGCGATCCGGTCCAACCCGGGTCAAGAACGTACCGGCCTGAATGGTCATGCGCAGCTCGCGCGCCAGGTCGGTGTACAGGGCCAGCCACGCAGGCTGCAAGGCCTGCAGCGCGGCCAGCGAGGCGTTGAAATCCTGGCGGATGCCAGGCTCGAACATCGCAGCCAGTTCGAGGGACAGATATTCTGGCAACACGGCCAGTTCCGCTCCGGCACGGCTCGCCTCCTCCAGAACCCGCCGCTGCCGCGCTGCGAATGCCTCGAAGCCCGTGGGCTGACCCACTGCGTATTTCGCAACTGCTACTTTCATTTCGCGTTCTCCAGGGAGCGCAGCCACATCGTGAGCGTCTGCTCGGTTTCGCTCGGCTCACCCACCTGTTTCCAGGGCAGCGTAACCTTCATGTCCGACTGCCGCACGTAGCCACGACGGATCCAGAAGGGATCATTACTGCGGTAGTTGGAAGGACGCCGGGGATCGTCGTCTGCTCGATCCACCGACGCGAACGATGTCCACTGCATGCCGCCCAACGAACGGGCATGCGCTTCGCGTTCGTCAAAGAAGCGATGGCCCAGGCCAAGGCCCCGGAAGGCCGGGAGCAGGACTGATTCGCCGCAGTAAAACACTGCCTCCATCGGGATTCCTCGATCGGCGAACGGCACCTGGAAGGCCGGCTCCGCATCGCCGAGCGGCAATCCCGTGGACGCACCCACGACCACGTCATCAGCGAGCGCGAGTACCAGCAGGCTGTCTGCCGAACGGGCGTACATAGCGAGGTAGTGCTTCTCGTATTCGGTGTCGCCCTCGTACAGGTAAGGAAAGCTGCGGAAGACGCTCGCCCGCAGGCCTGCCACGGCATCGAACCATTCGGCAATGTCCGGACCACGATGAACCAGCACCTGCACGTCGCTGGTCATTTCAGGCGTCCCCTCCAACCTGTGCGATCCAGTCGCCGAGGTTGTAGTAGTTGGTGACACGAGCGATCTTGCCATCGCGGATCTCGAAGAACGCGCCGCCCGGCAGCACGTAGCGCTGGCCCTGGGCTTCCGGCAGCCCGTCGTCCGTGACCTTGTATTCGCCATGCACCACGTACTCCGCGCCTGCACACAGGCCGTCGGCGCTGACCATCACCACGATCCCGCGCAGTTGCTCGCCATAGCAGCGGTCCATGCGCTGCAGGAAGGCGCGGAAGGCTTCGCGACCGACCTCACGAGCGCCCTGGTTCAAGTCGTGCGCGACGTCATCGGTCAACATTGACAGCATGGCCTCGCGGTCACCGCGGTTGAAGGCGTCGTAGTAGGCAGTGATGAGAGTCGCAGCGTTCATTCGCGTTCCTTATTGGGTTGTTCGGAGCGGAGCATTCCGGGGTGTTGTCAGTCTGGGCAACCGCGCCTCCCTTGTATATGGAATTGTTGCGATTTTATAATTCCACAATCTGGAACAATCAACGAGCAGCGAAATCGGCCATAAGGCGTGCGTCATGAACAAGGAAATGGAACTACTGCGCATCTTTCGGGTGGCGGCCGAAAGCAGCAGTTTTCGCGATGCGGCCGTCCGGCTGGGGACTTCTCCGCAAGGTGTAACCCGTGCCATCCAGCAACTGGAGCAACACTACGGCGAGGTGTTGTTTCATCGAAGCACGCGCCAGGTGCGCATCACCGCCTTCGGCGAAGGGCTGCTAGACCAAGTGCGCCCCGCATTGGAGCGGTTCGAGGATCTGTGGCGAACGCCTGGCTCCGACCAGCAGGCCTCTCTGTCCGGTACGGTTCGCATCACCGCACCGCACAGCTTGGGCACCAGAGCGGTGCTACCGGCACTGGAGCGCGTGGCCGCGCGCCATCCCGGCATCACGCTGGATGTGCGCCTGTCCGATCGCATCAGCAATACGGTTGACGAAGGGATTGACGTCGGGATCAGGGTCGGATTCATGCGCGATAGCCGCTTCGTCGCACGCAAGGCCGCCGACATGAGACTCCCCATCGTTGCCGCTCCGCGCCTGATCAAGAAAGTGGGCGTACCTGCAAACATCGATGCGCTAAGCAGCCTGCCAGTTACCGTGGCCTTGGATATCAATACCGGCCGTCCCTGGCCTTGGCACTTCAAGGCGGGACGCCAGTGGACACCTACCGCACCCACTCTCGTCGCAGACAATGCCGACATGGAAATGGGAGCGGCGCTGGCCGGGATCGCGTTCGCGCAACTGGCGGACTACATGGCCGCCCCCTACATTGCCAGCGGGAAGCTCGTGCGAGTGCTGGAGAACGAAGAACCTCCGGCATGGGGGTTGTACGTCTATCGGCCTCAGCGTGGCCCCATTCCGGGAAGGGTTCGAGCGGTATTTGATGAAATGCTGGTCGCCGTTGGATCGTTGCCAGCTTTGCGCTGACACGTCGCAAGACGCTGTAGGGCACACACCTTGGAAAGCGGGGCACTGAGCCTCGGCGGCTCACCCCTCCGGTTGAATGATGAGCCGACCGTCTGCCCGCTTGCCCCAGGTGCAGATCGGTCGGCCATGCAACTCAATGCCGGCGAACGATTAGATGTAAATGAATTGCCGGTACAACCCATCCAACTGATGACGAATGTCTTCGACGCGCTGCTCGTCACCGGTATCGGTAAATTCGAGTAGCTGCTGTTCCTTGGCAGTGATCTGATCGCAAAGGTCGGACAAGTTCTCGCAGAAAGCCTCGGAATGAACGGTGGGCTCCTCCGTATTCGTCTCTTCCCCTGCTAGTTTTCGCACAGACGAGGCTGGAGAAATCCCATTTTCCTCGTTAAAGGCAATTTGAAGCTGCCTGCGCCTATTGGTCTCATCGATCGCCTGCTTCATCGCCGGCGTCACCGCGTCGGCGTACAAGATCGCCTTGCCGTTTTCATTCCGAGCGACTCGACCGATCATCTGAATGAGCGCATGGGCCGAACGCAAGAACCCTGCACGGTCTGCATCGAGAATGGCAACCAATGATGCCTCTGGAATATCCAGCCCTTCGCGCAAAAGACTAATCCCAATCAAAACATCGAACTCTCCTGCGCGCAGGCCATTGATGATCTCAACACGATCCTCCGCTTTTATGTCCGAATGCATGTAGCGCGCTCGAATCCCGTTGTCCGTCAAGAAATCCGTTAGCTCTTCTGCACTGACCTTCGTCAGCGTAGTCACAAGCACTCGATTCTTTCTCTTCACGCACTTCGATATTTCGGCAAGCAGGTCATCTATGTATCCATCCGCTTTCCGCACTTCAACCTTGGGGTCAAGCAGTCCCGTTGGCCTGATAACCTGTTCGACAACCCTGCCTTTCGACACCCTCAGCTCGTAGTCGCCCGGAGTAGCGGAAACAAAGATGGTCTGAGGCTTGACCTTCTCGAACTCGTCAAAGTTCAATGGCCGGTTGTTCTTCGATGAAGGCAAACGGAACCCGTAATCGATCAGCGTGTCCTTGCGCGCCTGATCCCCCCGGTACATTGCGGATATCTGTGGCACCATGACATGAGATTCATCGACGAACAGCAGCCCGTCTTTCGGCAAATAATCCAGCAACGTGATCGGAGGAGAAGCTGCGTCTCGGTCGCTGAAGTAGCAGGAATAATTCTCCATCCCCGAGCAATAGCCGACCTCGCGCATCATTTCCACGTCATGCGTGATCCGCTCGTACAGTCTGTTTGCCTCGACCAAGCGATTATTCCTGTTCAGCTCGGCAACCCGCTCTTCCATATCAGCGAGTATCTTTTTGGATGCAGAATCTATTTTGTTCGTGGGCGGTGCGAAAAGCGTTTTTGGCGAAACCAAATAATGGTCTATCTCTCCCAACGTCTTGCCAGTAACAGGGTCCATCCATTGGACAGACGCAACAGTGTCATCCAACAGTTCCACCCGAACCGCCCTGTACTCGGAATCAGCGGGGAAAATGTCAATCACATCACCTTGGACGCGGAACGTTGCACGCTTGAGCGTACGCTCCGTGCGATCATATTGCAGCAAAGCCAAGCGACGAATTAGCTCTCTCTGGTTTAGTTTGACCCCAGGGGACAGAGCGATCTGTAGCGCTCGATATGCATCTGGATCACCCAGGCCGTAGATTGAAGACACCGAAGCGACGACGATCACGTCACGACGCTCAATCAAGGATTTGGTCGTGGACAGGCGCAGGCGCTCAAGGTGGTCATTGATGGCCGAGTCCTTCGGTATGAAACGATCGGTGCCCGGCATATAGATCTCGGGCTGAAAATAGTCGTAATACGAAACGAAGTACTCGACCGCATTCTCAGGAAAGAAGTGCTTCATTTCACTATAGAGCTGCGCGGTCAACGTCTTGTTGGGAGCCAAGATCAACGTGGGCCGCTTCAGACGATGAATCACATTGGCCATGGTGAAGGTCTTACCTGAGCCGGTGATACCTTTCAGCGTCTGGTGCGTCGCACCTTCTTCTATGTCCGACAGCAGCCGCGCGATCGCCTCTGGCTGGTCCCCCGCCGGCGTATAGTTGGAGTGCAGAATAAACATACCGGTTGACATTAGATATCTCCTAATTGAGCTACTTCAATTTGTCCTGATGTATCGGCTATTCCAGAAGACCTATAGCAGTACCAAACTGGGGTGTAAATGACGGCGATCCTGCCGCGCCCCACCTGGGCGTAGGCGTCGCCAACATGATAGCCCAACACATGGGCGGGCTTCCCAGTGCATATCCGCCGATCGCCACGACGTCAGCCAGCGGCCCGTCTGCCAATGCACCTGGAGCCACTCGCCTCGTTGAGCGCTGACATCGAGCCGTGGCGGGCGAGGTTGCTCTGTACGCCCAATGTGTGGCGCCGGCTCCCGCCGATACGCGCCTTTGTCTCTCTCAGCCCTCCAGACGAGGCGTTGGAAACGTGGAGCTACGTCGCCCCTCTAAAGATGCACGATCTCAACATTCGGCCATTTGCCTGCAAGGTACTCGGCCACTAGCCTCCGATGGCAGTGATGGGGCTTGTCTTCGCTGCAAAGCAGGCAACTGTTATCAATCTTTTCTTTATCGATTGACTCAATCTTTCGGGACGACATTAAATCCAGAAATTTACTGGCGTAGATATCCCAATCTCCCCCTTTTATTTTATATTCCTCGAACATGTCTTTGGTTGGAGCAAGTGCTGGTAGATGTTCATATTCCATCCCACACAACGCCTCGGAAAAATATCGAAGATCCTCGCGTTTAGCGAACCCGGCCAATTGCGAAACATTATTCAGGCGAACATCGACAAGGCGCTTGGCACCAGAAGCACTTAACTTGGTGAAGAAGGACCGCGCGGAGGTCTTAGTGAATCCAATCGTGAATATCTTCATCTGCCTTATTCCCCTCGTTCCTTCATCCATAAATGGCTGTTATTGAGCTACCGCCAGGCATGCCCGTCAATCGCAGCTAAGGAAACGCTGGGGGCATGGTGTACTAGGGATGGTCTGAAGTAGCCCCTGTTTTCCGGCTACTTCGCCATCGACACTTTCAAAAAACGGTAGCCGCTCAAATCCCGGTCAAACCTGCCGTCTATTTCAGCCTTTTTTGCCGCTGCAAGCACCTCGCAGCAGTCACTTCACTCTTCACGGACGCACCTCTCCTGCATTGGAGAGCAAATGTCGACGCGCCATCCAAATGTTCGACAGGGCGAACAGCGTCACCATCTGAGCAGTGTTTTTCACCAAGCCTCGGAAGCGCACTTTCGTATAACCAAACTGGCGCTTGATCACCCGAAATGGATGCTCAACCTTGGAGCGAACCTGGGCCTTGGCTCTTTCGATCTTACGTATCGCTTTGTATAACGCGCTGCGGTTACCGTGCTTTTTGTAAGTGCTGCGCCGGGCTGCAATCTGCCAGATGACTTGGCGCCCCTCATGCTCTTCACGCTTCTCTACACCGGTATAGCCCGCATCAGCGCAGACCACGTTCTCACCACCGTGCAGCAGTTTGTCGACTTGGGTTACGTCCGCGACGTTGGCCGCAGTGACCACCACGCTGTGCACAAGCCCGGACTCATCGTCGACACCAATGTGAGCTTTGGCACCGAAGTAATACTGGTTGCCCTTCTTGGTCTGATGCATTTCCGGGTCGCGTTTGCCGTCCTTGTTCTTGGTCGAACTGGGCGCATGAATCAGAGTGGCATCGACGATGGTGCCTTGTCGCAGTGACAAGCCACGGTCGCCCAAATAGCCATTGATCACGCCGAGAATACCGGTGGCCAACTCATGCTTTTCCAGCAGGCGACGGAAGTTGAGGATGGTGGTTTCATCCGGGATTCGCTCCAGGCTCAGACCGGAAAACTGGCGCAGGATCGTCGTCTCGTACAGCGCCTCTTCCATCGCCGGATCGCTGTAACCGAACCAGTTCTGCATTAGATGAATCCGCAGCATCGCCATCAGCGGATAGGCTGGACGGCCCCCTTCGCCCTTTGGGTAATGAGGTTTGATCAGAGCAATCAAACCCTCCCAGGGTACGACCCGATCCATCTCTATCAGGAACAGCTCCTTGCGGGTCTGCTTGCGCTTACCGGCGTACTCGGCATCGGCGAAGGTCATTTGTTTCATCATCGAAAAGCTCGGCGATTGGTGTCCGGGGATTTTGCCAAATCAGGAAGTCTTTTTCAGGATTTCCCCAGCTGCGCCACAACGGCCATGGCAGGCTCCATTCTCTCCCCGCTTCAACGGCCACGACCCGAACAGCTCAAGAGCTTAGCACCGCCTTTTGCGGTTGCGTGCCTCACCACTCACGCTTACTCCCTTCCAGAACGCGCCAACTGCTAAGCTACATGAGGACGACTCGCCCACAGCGCAAAGCACCTGTGTTCGCGCTATTGGCTGTCCCGTGCGTTGTGGTGCTGACCGTCGATGACGAGTCGAACCTACTGTATGGGCACTGCGCGCGGCAGCCTTTCATGCGTGCCAGCTACGTGCCCAAGGTTGGACGCGGATCGAAGCGTGCGCAGGGTTTTTCGTGAAAGTATAAAATCTAATCAACTTTATCAGAAGAAAATATATGATCGTAAGAAACTTTGAATACTTGCTTGCTTTGCACCGTGAAGGCCATTTTGGCAACGCGGCCAAAAGCTGCAATGTTTCTCAGCCGACACTCTCCGCGGGCATTAAGCAATTGGAGGAAGACATGGGTGTCGAGATCGTGCGTCATGGCCGACGCTATGACGGCCTCACTTCTGAAGGGATGCGCGTACTGTCTTGGGCTCAGCAGATGTATGACGACTGCAAAGGGCTGGAGCGAGAACTCTCCGCACTACGGCGAGGTATAGAGGGGCAATTCCGGCTAGGGATACTCCCAGGAACTGCCGGTGTAGCGCCCACATTAAGCATCGCCCTTGCTGAAAAAACACCCTTACTTCAACAATCAGTTCTGGTTTCCGGCGCTTCTTCCCTGCTACAGGCGATTCGAGAAAACAATTTGGATATCGCACTCATGCATTTGGAGGATATCCCAGGGGAAGACTTCGATACTCACCTTCTGTACCGTGAACGCATTTTCCTTTTTCACGCCGCGAGAACACAGCAACCCCGAAGCACAACGTGGGACCATGTTCTCAATAGACAACTCTGCGTGCTGAACTCGGCAGTACCTGAACCCATTCAAGATAGGCTGATGCAATGTACCGCGCAGACTATTCGCACTGATTCAATTGACGTGCTATCGGCACACGTGGCGACAGGAAAATATTCGGCAGTTCTTCCGCAATCTCTCGCCGGCCAACTCGCGCACATTCCAAATCTCCACGCAATCGCAATCAATGGACCAATGTCGCACTCAAATGTCGGATTCGTTGCTGGGAAAAATGCGTTCGAGGCACCGTCATCGCGTGCATTGCTCGAAATGGTGCACACCCCCGAACTCGCCGCCACTCTTCAATCCGTTATATCGATCCATCGTCGGTTCCAGCCCAAAGCAGACTCATCTCAAAGCCCCCTGAAATAGCGAGTCTTGAAGAGCAACTCTGTATTGCTTCAACCAGGCGAAGATTGCAGGCATGCCGTGTGCGCCGCTAACAGGCGCCACGTGCTGAGCAACCCATCGAAGGCCACTAGGTCCAGGGGCAACTCGGGGGACAGGAGTACCTGCTGCATGCGGCCTCCTCATGTCTCGCTGGGTCGAGCTGACTGTTCCTAGATCAAGCTAGGAGGCGCGATGTAGCGATGATCGTTGCCCTCTCCCGGCTAGGAGACGAGCACGGCTCGACGATCCCGCGTAGATAGATCGTGCCTATCTGTACATAGATTATTCCAGTTTGACCACTTCTGAGCTTGATCCGATGCTGTCAAGACCGCAGAAGGAGACGCGGCCAACGGCTAGGCAGTACCACGATCGTTCTTCTTGACAGCGGTAAATTTCGTTTCCCACTTCGATTTAGAAGATGGAAACATTAACGCACAGAGGTGACGAAATGACTCCGACCGGTAACCGAATCGTGACTTTCGAGAAGCCCTTGGAAATGAAGGTCAACACCTTCAAATTTCCAGAGCTGATAACCCCTCAAGGGAAAAGCGCACCCCATGGCGCTATCCTCAAAATAGTTACCACAAATATCTGTGGCAGCGACCTTCACATTTATCGCGGTTCGTTTGCTGTTCCCAAGGGAATGACCATGGGCCATGAAATGACCGGCGAAGTGATCGAAGTGGGATCAGACGTCGAAGTCGTGAAGAAGGGCGACATCGTTTCCGTTCCCTTCAATGTGGGGTGTGGGCGTTGCTACAACTGCAAGCATATGCGCTCCGATGTATGCGAGAACACCAACCCCGAAATCGACTGCGGAGCCTACGGGTTCAACCTCGGTGGCTGGACGGGGGGGCAAGGTGATTATCTCTTCGTACCGTATGCGGATTTCAATCTCCTTCGCTTCCCTGACAAGGATGCCGCCATGGAAAAAATCCGCGACCTGACCCTTCTCTCTGACGTATTACCCACAGCTTTCCATGGGTTCGCTGGCCCAGACTGGCCAGCCGCGCCGGCCTACGTCGTCGGCGAAAACATCCTGATCTTCGGTGCCGGGCCGGTCGGCAGAGCGGGTGCCGCCTGCGCCAGACTTCTGGGTGCAGGCGCCATCATCGTTGCCGATTACATTCAAGAGCGGCTGGACCTTCTCAAGCCACACGGCGTGGAAACCATCAACCTTTCCGACGGCGTGCCGATCGAGGAGCATCTCGAACGCATTACCGGGCACAGGGAGGTGGATTGCGGATTCCACGCCATTCGGACACTCAGCCCACGCTGATCCGGACACCTGTTCCACGCTCATTCGGACAGGCAGTCGGAGCGCAGCGACGCAGGGGTGGCATTGTTAGTCCGGGTTGGCTGGCGTCGTCAATTTCTGCGTCCGTTTGCGCATTGATTCACCCTTCAGATTGATCCGATAAGCGTTGTGCACCAGGCGGTCGAGGATGGCATCGGCCAGGGTCGGATCGCCGATCAGTTCGTGCCAGTTGTCCACCGGCATCTGGCTGGTGACGATGGTCGAGCGCTGGCCGTAACGGTCGTCCAGTAGCTCCAGCATGTCGCGCCGTTGCTCGCCGGTGAACGGGGCCAGGCCCCAGTCGTCGAGGATCAGCAGGTCGGTCTTGGCGTAGCTGCTCATCAGCTTGGCGAAGCGGCCGTCGCCATGGGCCAGACCCAGTTCTTCCAGCAAACGTGGCAGGCGCAGGTAGCGCACGCTGTAGCCCTCCCGGCAGGCCTGGTGGGCCAGGGCGCAGGCCAGCCAGGTTTTACCGACACCGGTGGGGCCGCCGATGATCAGGTTGAGGCCGTCGCGCAGCCACTGACCACTGCTCAGTTGCAGGATCAGCGCCTTATCCAGTCCGCGCGGGCTGCGGTAGTCGATGTCTTCGAGGCAGGCGTTGTGCTTGAGCCGGGCCTGGCGCAGGCGGCTGCTCAGGCGCTTGTCATCGCGTTCGGTCAGCTCGCGGTCGACCAGCAGGCCGAGGCGTTCTTCGAAGCTCAGGCTGTCGATGTCCGGGGTTTTCAGTTGTTCATTCAGCGCCTTGAGCATGCCGTGCAGGCGCAGGGTTTGCAGCTTGTCCAGGGTCGGATGGGGCAGCATGGTGGGATTCCTTGGGGTCAGTGGTAGTAGGCGGATCCGCGCAGGTTGGCGTGGTCGTCCGGTAGTAGCGGCAGGTTGGTTTGAGCTAGCGGCAGGTTTTCCAGCCCCTGGCGCAGGATCGATTCGAGGCTCTTGTAGCTGCACGTGCCGAGGCTGATGGCGCGACGGCAGGCCAACTCCAGACGCGCCTCACCGTGGGTTTTACCCAGGCGCAGGATGCCCAGGCAGGCCCGGTAGCCCTGCTGCGGATGGATGCGCCGTTCGAGGATGTGCCGGATCACGCCGGCGGTGTTCGGCCCGGTCTGCTCGGCCCAGCGGATCAGCCGTTGCGGCGTCCACTCGGCATGCTCGCGATGGCTCTTGGGCATGTGCTCGGCCTGCGTGCTGTGCCTGCCCTTGTGCATTGAGCGCAGGTGGCTGGCCACTCGCTGGTTGGCGTGGAAAAACTCGACGGTGCGCGCCGTCAGGCGCACCTCCAGCTGCTTCTTCACCAGTTGATACGGCACCGAGTAGTAATGCCCATCGACCTCGACGTGGTAGTCGATGTGCACCCGCGCCTTCTTCCACTCGGCGTAGACGTAGGGTTGCTCCGGCAGGGGGCGCAGCGCCGGACGATCCAGGCTGTCGAAGGCCGACTGCCGGGAGCCCGGCAGCTTCTTGAACGGGCGTTGGTTGAGCCGCTCCAGCAGCCCGGCGATGGCCGTGTTGAGTTCATCCAGGGAGAAGAACTGCCGATTCCTCAGTGCGGCGAGGATCCAACGCTCGACCACCTGCACGCCGACTTCGGCCTTGGCCTTGTCGCGCGGTTTGCGTGCCCGCGCCGGCACCACCGCCACGCCATAGTGCTCGGCCAGATCGCGGTAGCTCGGGTTGATGTCCGGCTCGTAGCGGTGACTCTTGCTCACCGCGCTGCGCAGGTTGTCCGGCACCACGATCTCCGGCACGCCGCCGAGGAAGGCGAAGCAGCGGGCATGGGAGCCTAGCCAGTCCGGCAGCTGCTGCGACCAGGTGGCTTCGGCGAAGGTGTAGCTGGACGCGCCGAGCACCGCGACGAACACCTGCGCCTGGCGGATCTCGCCGCTGTGGCGATCGATAACCGGCACCGTCTGGCCGGCATAGTCGACGAACAGCTTCTCGCCGACGCGGTGCTCCTGACGCATCACCACGTCCAACTTGCCCTGCCAGGCTCGGTAGTGCTCACAGAACCAGCTGTACTGAAAGCCCTGAGGCTGGCTCAGGCGGTACTCCTGCCAGAGCAGCGCCAGGGTCACCCCGGGGCGGCGCAGTTCGGCATGCACCCATGCCCAATCGGGTAAAGGCCGCTTCTCACTGGCAACCGCCGGGGCCGGCGGGAACAGTTGCTGCTCCAACTCGGCATCGGACAACGAACAGGGCCAGGTGAGGCCGCTGGCGGCAAAACGGCAGAGGTAATCACCGGCACTGCTGTGGCCAATGCCCAGGCTGCGGGCGATCTTGCGCACGGACAGGCCGCAGTCGAACTTGAGGCGTAACACCTCTCGGATTTTACGCATGGATAAACGCTCCACAACGACCTCTCTGCTTCGAAAAAGAGATCGATGGTAGTGAATAAATCCTGCGTGGCTGCCTGCCAGAAAAGTGTCCGGATGACCGTGGAGTCGGTGTCCGGATGCTCGTGGAATGAGTGTCCGGATCAGCGTGGAATCACTGTCCGGATGCGCGTGGAATGGGTGTCCGAGTCAGCGTGGAATCCGCAGGTGGATCGCGTCATCGACTATGTTGGTGTGGACTGCCGCGGGTTTGGCGCGGAGGCTGACAAGATCGTGGAGAGCGCTGTTACCAACGCAATGCTCAAATATGTCCGCTTCGGCGGAATGACCAGTACGGTCGGTGTGTACTGCGCAAACCCGATCTCGAAAGACCCGAAAGCCAAGAAAGGCCATATGGATCTGGAATGGTCCAACGCCTGGATCAAGTCGCCGCGAATGTCGGCTGGTCAATCTCCGACGGCCAACTACAACCACGCGTTAATGCGGGCGATACTGAACGATCGCATGCCTTACCTTTCGCCGATGATGAACACTAAGTTCATCAAGCTCGAAGACGCGCCCGCCGCGTACAAAGAGTTCGACGCGGGTTCTGCATACAAGTACGTCATCGACCCGCATGGTTCAGTGCGGCATTAAGCATCCGGCGCGGGCTAAGCATCAGGATGTCTCACACTTTCTGGTGAGAGGCATTCTGGTCCCGCCAGTCTCCGGGCAGCAACTGGAGCCGGCGAATATTTTCGCCGGCATTTGCCGTCTGCCCCAGGGTACTTGCCTTGGCTCGGACCAGGAGCAGAGCCTCAGCAATCCGCAGGTGATGATCAACCGCAAGCGTGTTCAAGCGCTTGGTTCGCAATCGGCCAAGGGTCAGACGGGGACGATGCACGGCATCCATTGACGTGCGTGGCTGGAGATAGCCTTCGTCTGATCCTTATCACCCCACGGACTTGATCAGGCTCGCCTAGTGTTGTGCCTGCCTCGGGCCATCGCACGGTCAACCCAGCCCTGGCTCATTCAGCCAGAAGTTTCCAATGATGTGGCCGAACTCGCCGCCGCCAGAATGGCAGTCACTTCTATAGGGAGATAGCACAGTGTTGGATAAGTCGGAACGGGAGGGTGGCCTATGGAGCTGCGCCATCTTCGCTGCTTCGTAGTTCTTGCTGAGGAGCTACATTTCACGCGGGCGGCTGAGCGCCTGCATATCGAACAACCACCGCTATCACGAGCCATCAAGGAACTTGAGGACGAGTTGGGCGTAGTGCTCTTCGACCGAAACCGACGAGGAACAGTTCTAACGGCGGCGGGCGCGGTCTTCTTGCAAGATGTTCGCCGTCTATTCACAGTGCTGGAACAGGCTCGTGAAAATGCCAAGGCTGTGGCATCGGGCTTGCGCGGTAGCCTGCGCATCGCTGTATCAGATGGGGCTATCGATCCACGGCTGTCGGCATTTCTGGCTCGTTGCCGCGCCGAGGAGCCGGAGATCGAAATACGCTTGTCAGAAGTGCCTCTGGCAGAGCAAGTGCGTGGCTTGCGTTCGGGCGACTTCATGATCGGGTTCGCGCACACGGGCGATGTCGGCGACGGTATCGCTGCCGAACCAATCTGGCACGACCCGCTGGTGATTGCGGTGCCAGCTCGTCACTCATTGCTCACCTACAAGGAGGTGCCACTTCAAGAACTTCAAGGCCATCCACTTGTCCTGTGCGACCCGCAGGTATGCGAGGG
This sequence comes from Pseudomonas sp. PvP089, assembly GCF_017875165.1. Taxonomy (NCBI): domain Bacteria; kingdom Pseudomonadati; phylum Pseudomonadota; class Gammaproteobacteria; order Pseudomonadales; family Pseudomonadaceae; genus Pseudomonas; species Pseudomonas sp. PvP089. Next base: position 2,253,656 of record NZ_JAGGME010000001.1, on the reverse strand, counting down.
CTATTGCCGCGAACTCAAGCGGCTGCTCAACACGTTGGAGCACAAGCTGAATGTTGTCGAGGAAGTGTCCTCGCTGGACATGATGCTCACGTTGGTCGGCGCCGGCTACGGCATCGGCTTCATGACGGCGACCAAGATTCCCATCTCCCAACGGCCGGATGTGGTGATCCGCCCCTTGGCGATGGATTCTGCCGTGATCACCACCTACCTGCTTCGGCCGGACGGCGGCAATTTATCGGCTTCGGTGGAGCGATTTATCGTTCGCCTTCGCGACTCTTCGGACGGTTGACGGAGCCTGGCAGGCTAGACACTCAGGGATCAGTGTCGGCACGCAGATTGCGTTCGGTCGCCGTCATCAGGTCAGCCGCGCTTATTCCAAGTGCCGTAGAAATTTTCAGTATGAGCGGAAGCGTGGGCACGTGCTCACCACGCTCGATCTTACCCATGTGAGAACGCGAAATGCTTGCCCGAGATGCGAACTCGTCTTGCGCGACTCCTTGAGCGACGCGCGCAGCGCGCACGGCCTGTCCGAAGGCTAACGCCGACTCGGATTCATACGTCGATGTGCCAGAAGGACGGCCTGGCTGAATTGTTGATTTCTGCATTAGCAGAAGCGTCAAACAATCTGCCACAATTAACCACGTTAAAGATAACGACGTTAAACTTCACTCTTTCCTGAAACGCTGGTTTGCCTTTCTGGACAGATCGCTTATTGGGGGCCCTCATGCATGACGCCACCAGCCAGTTTTCCCATTTCAGGCTTGCTATCGCGCCCGGAGTGCCATCCTCTTGCCTCACAACGCTTCTTGCCCTACAGCGCGCGGAGGAACCAGAAGTCACCATCACGTTCTTTGAGACCTCAGCCGATGATCTGTTGACGGGCCTTGAGGAAGGCCGCTACGACGCTGGAATGACGCTTCGGAACGCTGGTGCTCCGGCTGTGAAAAGCCAACCGCTCTGGGTGGAGAACGTGGCTGTTGCAGTGCCGCTGGGGTCCCCCTTAGTTGCCCAGGCGAAGATCACGCTTGCCGAGCTTCTGGACTATCCGGTGTTTCGCTGGCCGGCGGAGGCTTGCCTACTGCTGGATCAGCGACTGTCCTTTCTTCCGTTGAGCCAGCAGAGCATTCAGCACGTGACTTCGTTCGAGATGATGGCGCTTTGGGTGACCGCTGGCTACGGAGTGGGGCTCTCCGCGCAATCGCGCATTGAGCGTGCCCATGCGTGGGGGATCACTATGCGACCGCTTTCAGACGGCCCCTACGAGATCGTGACATACCTGCAGCGACCCCACGGACGAGCCAATGTTGTTTCTGAGCGGTTCGAGCACAGGGCAATGCTGGTTGCCAGGGACAGGGCGGCTTGCTCGAATACCCCATAGCCCGCTCTCGCCGAGGCTGCGTGCGGGTAATTGCAGCGGCACGCGCCTGTTAGCGCGCCAGTGATAGCGCTTCCATCTCTGGCAATATGATGAATTAACATGGTCTTTGGAGGCACGAATGGTTGGAAGTGGTTGGGATCGAGTACCAATTGACTCGCAAAGCATCGATGCGCCGCTGTCGCGCGCGGCGGTGTTTCTCACGTTGACGGTCGCCGAGGGCCACGAGGCCCTTCAGGCGGTCGCCGGCGTCTTGGACGGGCTGGACGACCTGATCAAAACGGTGGGCTTCCGCGATCTCAACGGCCGGCTGTCGTGCATCACTGCACTGGGATCGGCGCTATGGGACCGTTTCCAGACCGGGAAGCGCCCGAAGGAACTACGGCCCTTCGTGCCCATCGAGGGTGCCAAGCACACCGCGCCTGCCACGCCCGGCGACCTGTTCTTTCACATCCGTGCCGAACGCGAGGACCTCTGTTTTGAATTCGAGCGCCTGCTGCTGGACCAACTGGGCAGCAGCGTGACGGTGGCCGACGAGGTGGTCGGTTTTCGCTACTTCGACTCCCGCGACCTGCTTGGCTTTGTCGATGGCACGGCCAACCCGACCGGGCACGACATCGGCGCCTCGACGCTGGTCGGCAGTGAAGATCAGGCGTTCGCCGGCGGCAGCTACTTGGTGGTGCAGAAGTATCTGCACCAAATGCAGCCGTGGGCTCGGCTCGCCAAGGACGAGCAAGAGCGGATCATCGGCCGGGAGATCGTCAGCAATGTCGAATTGCCCGACGCGACGAGCGGCCAGAAATCGCACAAGACCCTCGCCACGATCGTGGACGACGACGGCACCGAGCACGACATCCTGCGCGACAACATGCCCTTCGGCCGCCCCGGCCAGGGCGAATATGGCACCTACTTCATCGGCTACTCCAGGCATCTGTGGGTGACGCAGAAGATGCTGGAGCGCATGTTCCTCGGCGATCCGCCAGGCATGCACGACCGCCTGCTCGATTTCTCGACGGCGCACACCGGCGCCGTGTTCTTCGCTCCCGCACCGCGCACGCTGAGCGAACTCGTGGAGGCGGTGCAAGCGTAATGCAGGGGCCGCAAGGCCCCTGCAAGGTTTGAGAGCCCTATGCTCCGTCTAGAACTACTGCGCTATCCACCAGCCGACGAACGCTTTGCCGCACATCCTCGGGGATGGGGTACGGGGCAATGGCCTCGGGCATATCCGCATAGTGCTGGTAGTCGCCCATGATGACCTGGATGATCGCCGGTACGTTGGTCGGCGTGACCGCATCAATGGCCGCGCGGTCCCCCAGGTCAGGGTGCGGCTGGGTCAGCATGCGGTACAGATCCCACGAATCCGCGTGCGGGCACTGGTTCATGAGCACCTGGGCCAGCTTGTGCTTGAGCGGCACCAGTTGCCAATCGGGAACACGCTGCCCCCGATTGCCCAAACTGATGGACAGCAACTTGCCCGCTTTCAGTTCGCGGTTGATCTGGTCCTTGGACTTTCCGGCCAGCTTGCCGAACAGCGGGACCGGCAAGCTGCTTGGAGACTCGTAGATGGTCAGCATTTCCTCGCGCTCGCGCTGGATCGCGGACACTTCCGGCTCTGGGGCATGCGTCGGAGGCGGCGGTACCTGAGACAGCCGCTGGAACGTGATGCCGCCGCTGCTCGGGGTTACGACAATAGGCGTGGCCACGACGGGCGGGACGCCGGGAGGAGTGGGCTCGGCCATCGCGAGGGTCGCATCCACCGCTTCCTCCACTTCTGCCATCGCCGGCGCCCCGTCGATACGGATGGTCAGATGCGCGCTCGCGGCTTCCACTTCGCCCTGTTCGAGCAGGTCGAGCCGATCGGCCCAGTCCTGCATCATCCGACGGCGCGGCTCAACGTACTTGGCGTGGTTGTAGGACGAACTCACCTTGTTGGGGTCGGAATGGGAAAGCTGCGCGTCCACCCAAATCTTCGGGTAGCCAATCTCGTTGAGCGCCGTCGAGATAGTGCCGCGGATGCCGTGGCCGGTCAGGCGCCCCTCATAGCCCATGAGCTGCACGGCCTTGTTGAGGGTGTTCTCGCTGATGCGCTTCTTGAGTTCGCTGCGGTGTGACAGCAAGTACTTCTGCGCCGGCCGCATCACCCCCAGGAGATAGCGCACGATCTCGATGGCCTGCAGGGATAGCGGCACGATATAGGGGGGCACATCCTGCGGCCGCTTCCCTGCCTTGCGCATTTCATCCTGGAGCTGCTTGACGATCTGCGGTGGGATGATCCACAAGCCCCTGTCGAGGTCGAACTGTTCGGGTTCGGCCAATCGCAGTTCGCCGGTGCGCACCCCGGTCAGGAACAGCAGCCGGACGCCAAGCTGGGTCTGCCAGCCACGGGGGTTGTAGAGCCGGAGCTTCTGGAGGAACTCGGGCATCTCGGGCAGGTGCAGGTAGGGATTGTGGGCTACGGGGGGCTTGGGCTCTGCCACCACGTCCAGGTCGGCGGCCGGGTTGACTTCCAACCCCTCGGCAATGACCAGGGCATAGCGGAACAACTGGTTGAACCAGGTGCGGACCTTCTCGGCGGTGGTGAACGCCTTGCGTTTCTCGATCGCCGCCAAGACGCCCAGGAGTTGGGGGCGGCGAATGTCGTAGATCGACATTCTTCCCAGGGTGGGCAACACGTCCTTGTTGAAGATGCGCAGGATCTGCGACAGCGTGCTTTGACGGCCTTCCTTGAGTTCCTTGCGGCGATGCTCGACCCAGGCATCGAAGACGGTCTTGAAGGTGTATTCGCCCGCCAGCTTGGCCGCGTGCCGTTTCTGGTCGCGCTCGACCTGAGGATCGATCCCCCTGGCGAGCAGGGCCTGGGCCTTGTCTCGCTCGATCCGGGCCTCGCGCAGGCTGAGAGCAGGATAGCCGCCCAGGCACAGGCGCTTTTGCTTGCCCAGCCAGTAGTAGCGGAATTGCCATGACTTGCCGCCTGCGGCTGAGACCATCAGGCCCAGGCAGTCGTTGTCGGAGAGGGTGTAGCGTTTTCCGGTGGTCTTCGCCTGCCGGACGGTCAGATCAGAGAGCGCCATTTCGAGACTCCTAAGTAATGACTTAGGCCCTATGCTCGTCATGGTCCCCGCTCAGCCCCAGCAACTATCCGGTAGCCGACCCACCCGTATTCTTGTGCCTTATTTGGTCACTCAAAAACGGTAGCTGTGGGTGGATTTCCGTGGCACTCGCTGGAATGAAAAAAGGAGCCGAAGCTCCTTTTTTCAATGACCTACAGACCCCAGTAGAAGTCTGTGGATCAAAATTTGGAGCGGGAAACGAGACTCGAACTCGCGACCCCGACCTTGGCAAGGTCGTGCTCTACCAACTGAGCTATTCCCGCGTCGTGATGGGTGCCATTCTAGCGATTTCTAAAACAGCGTCAACCCCTTGATTCAAAAAAAGTTTATTTCTGTTCAGAACCTTCGCGCAGGTGCGGCCAGGCGGCCAGCAGGTAATGCACCATCGACCACAGGGTCAGCCCCGCCGCCACCAGCAGCAGCCCGTAGCCCAGGATCACCCAGAACGTTACCGCTGGCGGGTTGCCCAGCAGGATCACCAGCGCCAGCATCTGCGCGGCGGTCTTCCACTTGCCAAGGTTGGACACCGCCACGTGCGCCCGCGCGCCCAGCTCAGCCATCCACTCGCGCAGCGCCGACACCACGATTTCGCGGCCGATGATGACCGCCGCCGGCAGGGTCAGCCAGAAGTTGGCGTGGGTCTGCACCAGCAGTACCAGGGCCACCGCCACCATCAGCTTGTCGGCCACCGGGTCCAGAAAGGCACCGAACGGCGTGCTCTGCTGCAGGCGACGCGCCAGGTAGCCGTCCAGCCAGTCAGTGGCGGCGGCAACGGCAAACACGCTGCTGGCGGCCATGTAGCTCCACTGATAAGGCATATAGAACAGCAGAATGAAGCACGGAATGAGCAGGACGCGTAGAACGGTGAGCAGGTTTGGAATATTCATCGGTACGACTGGCTGCAAGTTGAGCCCGGCATTCTACTCGCTATGCAGGCTGGCATAAATCGACTCGGCAAGCTTTTTACTGATGCCGGGGGCTTTGGCGATTTCATCGATACTGGCGCGGTTGAGCTCCTGCAGGCCGCCGAAATGTTTCAGCAGGTCGCGCCGGCGCTTGGGCCCTACCCCGGCCACATCCTCCAGGCTCGACACCCGGCGGGCCTTGCCGCGGCGAGCGCGGTGGCCGGTAATGGCAAAACGGTGGGCTTCGTCGCGGATCTGCTGGATCAGGTGCAGGGCCGGCGAATCACCCTTTAGGGTGAACTCGTGGTGCACGTCGTTCAGGTACAGGGTTTCGAAACCGGCCTTGCGGGTGACGCCCTTGGCCACACCCAGCAGGGTCAGGTCGGTGAAGCCCAATTCCTGCATCACATCCCGGGCCATGTTCAACTGCCCCTTGCCGCCATCCACCAGCAACACGTCGGGCAGCTTGCCCTCACCATCCTTGATACGCCCGTAACGGCGGGTCAGGGCCTGGTGCATGGCGGCGTAGTCATCGCCGGCTGTGACGCCTTCGATGTTGAAGCGGCGATAGTCGGACTTCAGCGCACCTTCGGGGCCGAACACCACGCAACTGGCCACGGTGGCTTCACCACTGGAATGGCTGATGTCGTAGCATTCCAGCCGCTGCGGTACTTCGTCCAGGCCCAGCACTTCGGCCAAGGCCTCGAAACGTGCGGCCATGTGCTGTCGGTTGGCCAGGCGAGCGTTCAGCGCCTGCTCGGCGTTGGTCACTGCCAGCTGCTGCCAGCGGGCGCGCGTGCCGCGTACCCGGTGGCTGATGGTCAGCTCGCGGCCACGCAGCGTGTGCAGCGCTGCGGTGATGGCATCGAAGTCTTCGTGAACAACGTTGACGATCAACTCGCTGGGCAATTCCCGTTCTGCGTTGCCCAGGTAGTACTGGGAAAGGAATGCGGCCATGACCTCGGCCACCTCCTCCTCGATGCCCACCTGCGGGAAGAAGTTCTTGCTGCCCAGCACCCGGCCGCCGCGCACGCTGATCAGGTGCACGCAGGCGCCACCGGGGTTGACGAAAGCGGCGATGACATCGACGTCGCCACTGCCGCCTTCGATGTACTGCTGGTCCTGCACGCGGCGCAGCAAGGCGATCTGGTCGCGCAACTCAGCGGCCTTCTCGAAGTCGAGGGCCATGGCGGCCTTCTCCATCTCGGCATTGAGCTCGTTGCCCAGTTGCTGGCTGCGGCCTTCCAGAAACATCACCGAGTGGCGCACATCCTCGGCGTATTCTTCGGGGGTGACCAGGTCGGTGCAGGGCCCTTTGCAGCGTTTGATCTGGTACTGCAGGCACGGCCGGGTGCGGTTGGCGTAGTAACTGTCTTCACACTGGCGCACCGAAAAAGCCTTTTGCAGCAAGCTTAGGCTTTCGCGGATGGCGCCAGCACTGGGGTACGGGCCAAAGTAGCGGCCCTTGGCCTTCTTCGCCCCACGGTGAATGCCCAGCCGCGGGAACTCACCGTCGGACAGGAACACGTAGGGGTAGGATTTGTCGTCGCGCAGCAGGATGTTGTACGGCGGCCGCCATTCCTTGATCAGGTTCTGCTCCAGCAGCAACGCCTCGGTTTCGTTGGCGGTGATGGTGGTTTCGACCTGGGCGATGCGCGCGACCAGCGCGGCGGTCTTGGGCGCCAGGCCGGTCTTGCGGAAATAGCTGGCCAGGCGTTTCTTGAGGTTCTTGGCCTTGCCCACGTAAAGCAGGCGGGCTTCGCCGTCGAACATCCGGTAAACGCCCGGGCGACCACTGCAGGTGGCCAGGAATGCGCTGGCATCAAACACTTGGGACATGAGGTTCTACAGGCTTGCGTCGACCATGCCGTGGCGAACGGCCAGCAAGGTCAGTTCGACGTCGCTGGTGACCGAGAGTTTTTCAAAGATCCGATAACGGTAAGTATTGACGGTCTTGGGCGAGAGGCACAACTTGTCAGAGATGATCTGCACTTTCTGACAGCCAACGATCATCAGGGCAATCTGGATTTCCCGCTCCGACAGTGTATCGAACGGTGAGCCCTGTGGCTGGAAAGGTTTCAGCGCCAACTGCTGGGCGATTTGCGGGCTGATGTAGCGCTGGCCGGCAAAAGCCAGACGGATGGCCTGAACCATCTCGTCAAGGCCTGCGCCCTTGGTCAAGTAACCGGCGGCACCGGCTTGCAACAGGCGGGTGGGGAACGGGTCTTCCTCGCACACGGTCACGGCCACTACCTTGATATCCGGGTGGCTGCGCAGCAGTTTGCGGGTGGCCTCAAGGCCGCCGATGCCGGGCATTTTCACGTCCATCAGCACCACGTCCGGCTTCAGCTCGCGGGCCAGTTTGAGCGCGGATTCACCCGAGTCCCCCTCACCCACCACCTGCAAGCCGTCGATGTCGGCCAGCATGCGGGTAATACCGGTTCGTACCAGATCGTGATCGTCGACCACTAAGACCCTAATCAAGCACACACCTCGTCAGCAGGGCGATTGGATCCCGCCACCTTAACAAAATTTTTCCAGGCGGGTCTAACGCATTGCTTCTGTAAGAAACGCCTGACGCACAACAGTGACAGGCCTCACTGTTTGCCTGGGCTTGATATCGCTGCTCAAGCGGCCAAGCAGGTGCCAGATGGCCGCCTGGTCGTCGATCGGCAATTGCCGGAAGGCGCCCAGCAGCCCTGACTCATCCGTACTCAACCCTTCTAGCGGGGCCGGCGTGCGCATGCCACTAAGCACGTACAGTGCATCCACCCCCCTGGCCGCCAGTGCTGCCAGGTAATCGACCCGCGGCGTACGCTCGCCACTTTCGTACTTGCCCTGGGCATTGGGTTCGACCCCACCGATATCGCCAAACACGCGCTGGGTCATGCCCAAGCGCTCACGTTCTTCCCGCAGCCGCGGACCAATCCCGTTCATTGTGGGCTTCTCCTTATCCCTGATCACGCTCATCCTCTGCCGCCCCGTCTACGGGCGACCGTGAGCGTCTGGGCTCACTATGCCGCTGCGCTTCGGTCGCGACAAGCCATCATTACGCTACTAGCCAATCGTACGTTGCATGCGCACAAAGCACTCATCCTCACCCATTTCGACAAAACCATGGCGTTGGTACAACAGGCGCGCCGGGTTGCTGCGAAACACCATCAGCCTGAGCAACGGCAGGCGCCGCTGCCCGGCCCACAGCGCCAGCTCTTCCAATACCCAGCTGCCGACACCGCGCCCGCGATGCTCGGGCAACAGGTGCAACTCGCGGATAAACAGCGCCTGGCGGTCCTGGCTGAGGCTGCAGAAACCCAACAGGCTGTCGCCTTCGCTGATCAACCACTGCTCGCGCCAACCCCAGGCCTGGTCGAACGCGTCCTCGATCCAGAGCAGGTCAAATTCACGGTAATACCGCAGCATGGCGCGCCGCGTGAGGTCGCGGGCGAACGTACGGTGACTGTCGTTGGCGGGAATCAAATGTAGCGGCATCGCACAATGGGCTCTGGAGATTGGCAGGGCCGGCGATGAGGCCGGTGCAGCAAATGTCACTCACTGGGCATAGCATACGGGTGAACTGCCAGGCCCATGCCGGTCCAGTTCGCTTTCCAGCCATTCGGCCAGCACCCGGGCGTTATTGTGCTCGGTGTCCTTGCCTGCATAAAGCAGGGTTAGCAACCCCTTTCCGGCCAAGTCCAGCAGGGGGTACCAATGCTCTGGATGGGCAGCCAATTCTTCCTGGTAGCACTGGGTAAAACCGGTAAAGTCGACCGCCCCCTGGTGAAACGCCTTGCGCAATTCATTGGAGGGTGCCACTTCGCGCAACCACTGCCCGTGCAGGTTTTCCTTGCGCAGGTGGCGCGGCCACAGGCGGTCGACCAGCACTCGCTGGCCATCGTCGCTCGCGACCGCATCGTAGACACGCTTGCAGCGGATCATGGCTGTCTCCGGCATTTACCGTCCGTCTTGAGCCTAGATAATTCATTGATCGAGGTCACGGCCGGGTTGCGAATTGTTTCTATGCTCAAGGCCTTCGGCAACTTGCCCAATGCCAACCGGAGCCATCATGGCAACCCCGCTACTGGCCAGCCAGCCGCACCTGGCCCAACGCGACGCCCGCCCGCCACTTGCCCACAAGCCTGGGCGCGCCACCCTCGTGTTGTTCTTCGGCCTGCTGCTGGCGGGTATCGCCTACACCGCCTGGAGCCTGAAACAGGATGTCAGCGCCAGCGGCACGGTCATCACCACGTTCACGCCGTTTCTGCTGCTGGGCCTGGCACTGCTGGTTGCCCTGGGCTTCGAATTCGTCAATGGCTTCCACGACACCGCCAACGCGGTAGCCACCGTGATCTATACCCATGCGCTGCCGGCACCGGTCGCAGTGGTATGGTCCGGGCTGTGCAACTTTCTGGGCGTGCTGCTTTCCAGTGGCGCAGTGGCATTCGGCATCATCGCCCTGCTGCCCGTGGAACTGATTCTACAGGTAGGCTCCTCGGCCGGCTTCGCGATGGTTTTTGCCTTGCTGTTGGCGGCGATCATCTGGAACCTCGGCACCTGGTGGCTGGGGCTGCCGGCGTCATCCTCGCACACCCTGATCGGCTCGATCATCGGTGTGGGGGTGGCCAATGCGCTGATGCATGGGCGTGACGGCACCAGCGGCGTGGACTGGGCCCAGGCCAGCAAGGTGGGTTACGCCCTGCTGTTCTCCCCCCTGATCGGCTTTGCCTGCGCCGCCCTGTTGTTGCTCGCCTTGCGTGCACTGGTCAAGCGTCAAGCTTTGTATCAGGCGCCACAAGGCCAGACACCGCCGCCTTGGTGGATTCGCGGTGTACTGATCCTGACGTGTACCGGGGTGTCCTTCGCCCACGGCTCCAACGATGGCCAGAAAGGCATGGGCCTGATCATGTTGATCCTTGTCGGCACCCTGCCAATGGCGTATGCGCTGAACAAAACCATGCCCAATGAGCAGGCCTTGCAGTTTTCCACCGTCGCCGAAGTGACCCGCCAGGCACTGGTGCGCAGCGCCCCACATGCGGCCCCGGCCGATCCGCGCCAGACCCTGACCGCGTTCATTGGCGAGCCCAAGGCCAGCGCGCAACTGGTACCGGCACTGGCGGCGTTGACCGGGATGATCGGCGAAGAGGTCAAAAGCTACGGCTCGCTCAAGCGCATACCTGCCGAGGCTATGGCCAACGTGCGCAATGATATGTACCTGACCAGCGAAGCCATCCGCCTGATCGAGAAAAACCGCCTGGTGGCATTCAATGCCGATACCCGCAGCCAGGTGCAACTGTTCAAGACTCAACTGGACGACGCCACCCGCTACATTCCGCTATGGGTCAAGGTGGCTGTGGCCATCGCGCTGGGGCTGGGGACGATGGTTGGCTGGCGGCGCATCGTGGTGACAGTGGGCGAGAAGATCGGCAAGACCCACCTGAGCTATGCCCAAGGTGCCTCGGCGGAGGTCGTTGCCATGTGCACCATTGGCGCAGCGGACATGTTCGGGTTGCCGGTTTCGACCACCCATGTGCTGAGCTCGGGGGTGGCGGGGACCATGGTCGCGAATGGGTCGGGGATTCAGAAGCGCACGCTGTTCAACTTGCTGATGGCCTGGGTGCTGACCTTGCCGGCGGCGATGCTGTTGGCTGGCAGCCTGTACTGGCTGCTGAACCACATTTTCTAAACCTGAACTGCGCCCTTTGCAGGAGCGGCCTTGTGCCACTCCTGCAGGGACCGGTGTACGTGACGGGTTCTGCGTTATCAGCCCGGGATTTTCAGGCCGCGTTGCACCGCCGGCCGTTCGAGGAAATTCGCCAGTACCCGCTGCACTTCCTTGAACTGGTCGAAGCCCACCAACTCACGCGCGTTGTAGCGATCCACCAGGTTACGCACCCAAGGGAAGATGGCGATGTCGGCGATGCTGTACTCGTCAGCCATCCACTCCCGACCTTTCAAATGCCGATCCAGCACACCCAGCAGCCGCTTGGACTCGTTGACGTAGCGGTCACGCGGGCGCTTGTCTTCATATTCCTTGCCAGCGAAGAAATGGAAGAACCCGACCTGGCCGAACATCGGCCCGATGCCGCCCATCTGGAACATCAGCCACTGCAGCGTCTGGTAACGCTGGGCAGGGTCCTGGCTGAGCAGTTGTCCACTTTTTTCCGCCAGGTACTGCAAGATCGCCCCGGATTCGAACAGCGGCAATGGCTGGCCGCCAGGCCCGTCCGGGTCAAGGATGGCGGGGATCTTGTTGTTGGCGCTGAGCGAAATGAATTCGGGGCTCAACTGGTCATCGTTATCGAAGCTGACCTTGTGCGCCTCGTAGGCCAGGCCGATTTCTTCGAGCATGATCGACACCTTGACGCCATTGGGCGTCGGCAGCGAATACAGCTGCAGGCGTTCAGGGTGTTTGGCGGGCCACTTGCGAGTGATGGGGAAAGCACTGAGATCGGTCATGATCAACCTTGCCTGGGGAATGAACCTGTCACTCTAGAGACATCCCCGGCCGCTGACCATCACCGACCACTCATCCGGGCCGGCAACTCAAGCCTGGCCATGGGCCTTGAGTTTGAGCTTTTCGGTATCGACACGGACAAACACCGAGTCGGCCGTCACCGTCAGCACATCCTCGGCCCAGACCTCGCAAATCACCCGGCTTTTGCGCCCCACCTCCCCTTCGACTCGGGCTTTGAGCAAAAGCTCCCCACCCATCGGGGTAGGTTTCAGGTAAGTCAGGTTGAGTGTGCCAGTCACGCAATCGATACGCGGCAGGCTGCCTGGCTCGCGGCCTTCGTTGCGGTAGTGGTAGGCCATGGCCGCCCAGTTGGAATGGCAGTCGACCAGCATCGCCAGCAGGCCGCCGTAAACCAGGCCGGGCCAGCCGATAAAGGTGCTGTCGGGTGCGTGCCGGCATATCAGGTGGATGCCGTCGGTGTCCCAGTGGCTTTGCAGGTGCAGCCCACTGGGGTGGGCGCAGCCGCAGCCGTAGCAGGTGCCTTCAGGCGCCGCAAGGGCCTGAAGGGAGAGTGGGTGGTCAGTCATACGCTTCCTGTGCTTGTTGGAATGGGGGCGCGCAACGCCCCCATTAAAGCAGAAACATCAGGCGGCTTGGGCAACCCCCTGGGCACGCCGTTGGGTCAGCGAAACCAGCAGGATGAATGCTGTCACCCCAGCGGTCATCAGGGTTTCATAGCGGTAGGCATCGCTGAACAGCATGTAGCCCAGCACCATGACGATGGTGCCGATCACCAGCCAGGTCAGCCAGGGGAACAGCCACATCTTCAGCTCCAGCGGGCGCCCTTCGCGGTCCGCACGCGCACGCATGCGCAGCTGCGACACGGCAATCACCAGGTACACCAGCAAGGCGATGGCGCCGGTGGTGGACAGCAAGAAGCCGAACACCTTACCCGGGAACACATAGTTGACCAGGCACCCGGCAAAACCGGCCAGCGTCGAGAAGATGACCGCCACGGTCGGCACGCCCGAGCCGGAGATACGCTTGGTCATGCTCAGTGCCTGGCCACGGGCGCCCAGCGAATACAGCATGCGCGACGCGGTGTACAGGCCCGAGTTCATGCAACTGGTCACTGCAACCAGCACCACCAGGTCGACCAACAGCTTGGCGCCTGGCACGTTCAGCACTTCCAGCACGCGCTGGAACGAACCGACTGCTTTCAGCGCAGGGTCATTCCAGGCTACCAGCGACACCACCAGGAAGATCGACGCCAGGTAGAAGATGGCAATGCGGTACACCACCAGGTTGGTGGCACGGCGGATCTTGTCTTTCGGGTTTGCGGTTTCGTCAGCGGCAATGGTGACGATTTCGGCGCCGAAGAACGAGAAGATGGTGATCAGCACACCACCGAGCACCGTGCCGAACCCGTTGGGCATGAAGCCGCCGTTGTCCCACAGCCGGCTGACTCCGGACACCTCGGCCAGCGGCCAGAAGCCGAATACCGCCAGGCTGCAGACCACAATGAAGGCAATGATCGCCACCACCTTGACCAGTGCGAACCAGTACTCGAAGGCACCAAAGTTCTTCACGCTGATCAGGTTTGTGCACGACAGCACCAGCATGATCAGGAAGGCAAACAACCAGGACGGTACGCCGGGGAAGTAAGCATGCAGGATGTCGGCGCCAGCGATGGCCTCCACCGGAATGATCAGCACCCAGAACCACCAGTACAACCAGCCGATGGTAAAGCCCGCCCAAGGGCCGATGGCTTCTGAGGCATAGGTGGAGAACGAGCCGCTGTTAGGGTTGGCGATGGCCATTTCGCCCAGCATGCGCATCACCAGCAATACCAGCAGGCCGGTCATGGCGTAGGAAATGAGGATGGCCGGGCCGGCGGTGGCGATGGCGTTCGACGAGCCGATGAACAGGCCGGCGCCGATGATGCCGGCAATGGAGATCATGGACACCTGACGGGAAGTCAGGCCGTGCTGCAGGGAACGCTGTTTCTTGTTGTCTTGCGAAGCCATGAAGAACCCTCGAATGGGTCGGCCGCGACAAAGCGGCTGAAGGTCGGAGCAGAATTCTTGTAAATTTCTGATAGTCGTTTTTGTTGTTTTGCAGATGCCGGAAGCGGGTACTGACCTCCTCTTCACATGACCGGTTGTAATCGTTGATCCAGGTCAGTATTAATCTATAGGCCGGGGTCAACAAACGACCTTTTCGAACCACATGATTCCGCTTTGGAATGAACTCCTTCCTTTTTTTGCTCGGTATTTGCCCGTCATGTCCAAACGCCTGATGCCTTCGACCACCGCCCTTCAGTGCTTCGAAGCGGCTGCCCGCCACCTCAGCTTCACCCGCGCGGCCCAGGAACTGCACCTGACGCAAAGCGCCGTCAGCAAGCAGGTGGCGCAGCTCGAAGACATGCTCTCGCACTCCCTGTTCCAGCGCATTCGTCGGCGCCTGCACCTGACCCCGGCGGGTGCGCTGTACCTCACCGAAGTGAACAAGATCCTCACCCAGATCGATATTTCCAGCCGCTACATCCTCAGCTACGGCGACGAAACCGAAGTGCTGCGTATTGCTACCCAGCCTAGCTTCGGCGCGCGCTGGCTAGTGCCCAAGCTCAAGGGTTTCGGCGACCGCTACCCCCGCATTCACCTGGACGTGCGCAACGAGCTGGAGCCATTCGACCTGGTGCAGGCCAAGGCCGACGTGGCTTTTTTCTTCGGCCAGGGCACCTGGCCTGGGGCCACTTGCATCGAGCTGTTCAGCGAAGAAGTGGTACCGGTATGCAGCCCGCAGCTGCTGGCCAACCACCCCTTTGAAAGCGCCCAGGCGCTTACCGAGCACCGCCTGCTGCAATGCGTGTCGCGCCCGGAGGCCTGGCATGAATGGTTCCTGGGGTTGGGGCTACACAGCCAGAACAGCTACCACGGGCCGCGTTTCGACACGTTCTACCTGTGCATCCGCGCAGCGATCTCCGGTTGCGGCATAGCCCTGATTCCGCGCTACCTGGTGGCCGAGGAGCTGAGCGAGGGCAAGCTGGTGGTGGCCTGGGACCACCCGGTGGCGAGCAACGGCAAGCACTTTATCGCGCATGCCGAGCATGCGGCCGAAGTGCCCAAGATCAGGGCCTTTGTGCAGTGGATTCGGGAGCGGGTGGCTGAGGGGGACTGACTTAACCTATACCGGCCTCTTCGCGGGCTTGCCCGCTCCCACAGGATCACCACAGGTTCGAACACTGTGCATAACCTGTGGGAGCGGGCAAGCCCGCGAAGAGGCCGGCACAGGCAACACAAATACCGGCCAGTTCACGAATTCAGGGAATGACCGCAATCGAATAATTCGTTTGCGGAATAACCCCCCAACACGCTTGGATAATAAGAAACTTGAACAAAGGTCCCGCGTGCCCATGAACCAGGAAAGTATCAGCCCATCCATCGCCATCGTTCACCCGATCACACTTTCCCATGGCCGTAATGCCGAAGTCTGGGACACCGACGGCAAACGTTACATCGACTTTGTCGGCGGTATCGGCGTGCTCAACCTGGGCCACTGCAACCCCGCCGTGGTCGAAGCCATCCAGGCGCAAGCCACCCGTCTGACCCACTATGCCTTCAACGCCGCACCCCACGGTCCATACCTGGCGCTGATGGAACAGCTGAGCCAGTTCGTACCGGTCAGCTACCCGTTGGCCGGCATGCTCACCAATAGCGGTGCGGAAGCGGCAGAAAACGCCCTTAAAGTCGCCCGCGGTGCTACAGGCAAACGCGCCATCATTGCCTTCGACGGCGGCTTCCACGGCCGTACCCTGGCCACCCTGAACCTCAATGGCAAGGTAGCCCCTTACAAGCAACGGGTCGGCGAGCTGCCCGGACCGGTGTACCACCTGCCCTACCCCAGCGTGGATACCGGGGTTACCTGCGAGCAGGCGCTCAAGGCCATGGAGCGCCTGTTCAGCGTGGAGCTGGCCGTGGAAGACGTGGCAGCGTTCATCCTCGAACCGGTTCAGGGCGAAGGCGGTTTCCTCGCCCTCGACCCGGCCTTCGCCCAGGCCTTGCGCCGCTTCTGCGACCAACACGGCATCCTGATCATCATCGACGAGATCCAGTCCGGCTTCGGCCGCACCGGCCAGCGCTTCGCTTTCCCGCGCCTCGGCATCGAGCCCGACCTGCTGCTGCTGGCCAAGAGCATCGCCGGCGGCATGCCGCTGGGGGCGGTGGTCGGGCGCAAGGAATTGATGGCAGCACTGCCCAAGGGCGGCCTCGGTGGCACCTATTCGGGCAACCCGATTGCCTGTGCGGCGGCGTTGGCCAGCCTGGCGCAGATGACCGACGAAAACATCGCCACCTGGGGTGAGCGCCAGGAGCAGGCCATCGTCAGCCGCCACCAGCGCTGGAAGGCTTCGGGCCTGAGCCCGTACATCGGCCGACTGACCGGCGTGGGCGCCATGCGCGGCATCGAATTCGTCAATGCCGACGGCAGCCCGGCGCCGGCGCAACTGGCCAAGGTAATGGAGTCGGCACGGGCCAAGGGCTTGCTGCTGATGCCCAGCGGCAAGGCGCGACACATCATCCGCCTGCTGGCCCCCTTGACCATCGAAGCCGAGGTGCTCGAGGAAGGGCTGGATATCCTCGAGCAGTGCCTGGTGGAGCTGAACTGAGGCTTACAGGCCCAGTTCTTCGGGGGTCAGCATGTCGGATTCGAAGGCGATCCAGCCGCCTTCGAGTTCGGCGTGGCCGTTGACGATCGGGCCGTAGTAGGTCAGGCCGTTCTCCAGGGTCACGCAGATGTGCGTGGCCTGTTTTTCAGGTGCCGCGAGCGTACCGACGAAATGCACCTTCTTCAGGGTTTCGGTCACCGCTTCCAGGCCCACGCGCATGCTGGGGTTTTCCGAAGCTTCGGTATCTCCGCCACGGTCTTCGGCGCTGATGGTCACGGTGGCGGTGTACGGGTACTTGGTGCTCAAACGGGGTTACCTCAGTGGGTGTGTAGGCGTAAGGGCGCGTAGAGTACGGCAGGTGGTCTCTGTTGTCTCTACAGGTGATCTGAATGCCCCGATCTGTTAGGGTGCCCGCCGATGCACGCCACACCACACGAGGATCCCGAGTGAGCGCCGAAGAACCCCTGATCGCCGACCTGTTCGATGTCGATAAACGCCTGTCCCTCAAACCCGTCGTGGACTTCAACAGCTACCTGCGCAACGCCTTCGGCGAAGGCCCGTGCCGCTGCCACCGCTGCACTGAAGGGGGTGACGAAAGCACCTACAGCCACGCCCACACCTTCACTTTTGCAAGCCGCCAGTGCCATCGCCGCTTCGCCAGTACATCAGGCAGCGATGTCGCCCAGGTATTGAAAAAGGCCTGGCTGTCGTACACCAAGGCCGACCTCAACCTGGTCGGCCCACTGGACCTGGCCACCCTCAAGACCTTCACCGAAGCGGACCTGCACCCGCGCCTGCTGGCGCTGCTCACGGCCAGTGGCCTGGCCCGTGAAGTGGATGGCCAATGGATGCTGCAAGCCCAGGCCGACTGACGGCCCGGCGGCAGGGCAGGAATCCACCGGTCTGCTAACGTGGTGGAATCCGCCCATCCGCAGGTAGTCCGCCATGGCCCGCACAACCCCCATCGAGCTATACCGCAATATCGGCATCGTCGCCCACGTGGACGCCGGCAAGACGACCACTACCGAGCGGATCCTGTTCTACACCGGGGTCAACCACAAGATGGGTGAGGTGCACGATGGCGCCGCGACCATGGACTGGATGGCCCAGGAGCAGGAACGCGGCATCACCATCACGTCGGCGGCCACCACGGCATTCTGGCAAGGCTCGACCAAACAGTTCGCGCACAAATACCGCTTCAACATCATCGATACCCCCGGCCACGTCGACTTCACCATCGAGGTGGAACGTTCATTGCGCGTGCTCGATGGCGCGGTGGTGGTGTTCAGCGGCGCTGACGGGGTAGAGCCTCAGTCCGAGACGGTCTGGCGCCAGGCCAACAAATACCATGTGCCTCGCCTGGCCTACATCAACAAGATGGATCGCCAGGGCGCCGACTTCCTGCGGGTGGTCAAGCAGATCGACCAGCGCCTGGGGCACCACCCGGTGCCGATCCAGCTGGCCATCGGCAGCGAAGAAAACTTCATTGGCCAGATCGACCTGGTGAAGATGAAGGCCATCTACTGGAACGACGCCGACAATGGCACCAGCTACCGCGAAGAAGAAATTCCGGATGACCTGCGCGCGCTCGCTGACGAATGGCGCGCTCACCTGGTGGAAGCCGCTGCCGAAGCCAACGATGAGCTGACCCTGAAGTTTCTCGATGGTGAGGAGCTGAGCGTCGAAGAAATCAAGGCTGCCCTGCGCCAACGGACCATTGCCAACGAAATCGTCCCGACCATTCTCGGCTCATCGTTCAAGAACAAGGGCGTACCGCTGATGCTGGATGCGGTAATCGACTACCTGCCCGCCCCCTCGGAAATTCCTGCCATCCGCGGCACCGACCCGGACGACGAAGAAAAGCACCTGGAACGGCACGCCGACGACAAAGAGCCGTTTTCAGCCTTGGCTTTCAAGATTGCCACCGACCCGTTCGTCGGCACCCTCACCTTCGCCCGCGTGTATTCCGGCGTGCTCAGTTCCGGCAACGCGGTACTCAACTCGGTCAAAGGCAAGAAGGAACGCATCGGCCGCATGGTGCAGATGCATGCCAATCAGCGTGCCGAAATCAAGGACGTGTGCGCAGGCGACATCGCCGCGCTGATCGGCATGAAGGACGTGACCACCGGCGACACCCTGTGCGACCTGGACAAACCGATCATCCTCGAACGCATGGATTTCCCTGACCCGGTGATTTCCGTGGCCGTGGAGCCGAAGACCAAGGCCGACCAGGAAAAAATGGGCATCGCCCTGGGCAAGCTGGCCCAGGAGGACCCGTCATTCCGCGTACGTACCGACGAAGAGACCGGCCAGACCATCATCTCGGGCATGGGCGAGTTGCACCTGGACATCATCGTCGACCGCATGCGCCGCGAGTTCAACGTCGAGGCCAACATCGGCAAGCCGCAGGTGGCTTACCGGGAAAAAATCCGCAATACCTGCGAGATCGAGGGCCGTTTTGTGCGCCAGTCCGGCGGCCGTGGCCAATACGGCCATTGCTGGATCCGTTTCGCCCCCGGCGACGAGGGCAAGGAAGGCCTGGAGTTCATCAACGAGATCGTCGGCGGCGTGGTACCGCGCGAGTACATACCCGCGATCCAGAAGGGCATCGAAGAGCAGATGAAGAACGGCGTGCTTGCAGGCTACCCGCTGATCAGCCTCAAGGCTGCCGTGTTCGACGGTTCGTACCACGATGTCGACTCCAACGAGATGGCCTACAAGATCGCTGCTTCAATGGCCACCAAGCAGCTGTCGCAGAAAGGCGGCGCGGTGTTGCTGGAACCGGTGATGAAGGTGGAGGTGGTGACGCCGGAGGAATACCAGGGCGACATTCTGGGCGACCTCAGCCGGCGCCGCGGGATGATCCAGGACGGTGACGAAACACCGGCTGGCAAGGTGATCCGCGCCGAGGTGCCGTTGGGCGAGATGTTCGGCTACGCCACCTCGATGCGGTCGATGACCCAGGGCCGGGCCAGCTTCTCGATGGAGTTCACCCGCTATGCCGAGGCCCCGGCGAGCATTGCCGATGGCATCGTCAAGAAAAATCGCGGGGAGTAAGTGGCTCTCCTGTTCCGGCCCCTTCGCGGCTAAAGCCGCTCACACAAGGGATCGCATACCCCTGTGGGAGCGGCTTTAGCCGAAGGGGCCGGAACAGGCAGCCACAATTTTTTCAATGCTGTTCGCCAGCCCGCTTCAACAGCTTCTTGCACCGCTCCGACAAATGCACAACGCGCAAATGCTTGCCCGCCTTGGCATAGCGCTCGCGCAGGGTCTTGAGCGCCGCAATTGCCGAATAATCGACAAAGCTCAAATGCTGGCAATCCAGCGTGACCTGGGCCGGGTCCTGGGCCGGGTCGAACTGGTTGAGGAACGAGGCGGTCGAGGCAAAGAACAGGGTGCCATGTACCTGATAACGCTTGCCACCTTCAGCGTCCTCATGGCTGTCGGCGTACAGCTCCCGCGCATGCTGCCAGGCAAAGTTGAGCGCCGCGATGACGATGCCGAACAGCACCGCCATGGCCAGGTCGGTAAATACCGTCACCACGGTCACCGCAATGATCGCCAGCACATCGTTCACCGGCACCTTGTGCAGCACCCGCAGCGACGCCCAGGCGAAGGTCTGCTGGGCCACCACGAACATCACCCCGACCAGCGCTGCCAGCGGAATACGCTCGATCAGCGGCGACAGGAACAACACGAACAGCAAGATCATCACCCCGGCCACTACCCCGGACAGCCGGCCGCGCCCGTTGGAACTGAGGTTGATCACCGTCTGGCCAATCATTGCGCAACCGCCCATGCCACCGCACAGGCCCGAAACCATGTTCGCCGCACCCAGCGCCACGCATTCGCGGTCCGGGAAACCACGGCTCTCGGTCACTTCATCGGTCAGGTTGAGGGTGAGCAAGGTCTCCAGCAGGCCGACCATCGCCATCAGCACCGCGTAGGGGGCGATGATCTTCAGGGTGTCCAGATTCCAGGGTACATCCGGCAGCGCCAGCCCCGGCAGACCGCCTGCGATGTGCGCCATGTCGCCCAAGGTGCGGGTGGGCAGGTCGAGCAGGTACACCAGCAAGCCAACGCCCAGGATCGCCACCAGCGCCGGCGGTACCGCACGGGTCAATTTCGGCAGCACGTAGACCACCGCCATGGTCAGTGCCACCAAGCCGATCATCAGGTACAGCGGCGCGCCGCTGAGCCAGTGCTCACCCGCCTTGAAGTGCTCAAGCTGCGCCATGGCGATGACGATGGCCAGGCCATTGACGAAGCCGAGCATGACCGGGTACGGCACCAGGCGTACCAGCTTGCCCAGCCGTAGCAGGCCGAACAGGATCATCACCACGCCACCCAGCAGCACCGTGGCCAGCAGATACTGCGCGCCGTGCTGCACCACCAGCGCGACGATCACCACCGCCATGGACCCGGCAGCGCCGGAAATCATCCCCGGTCGACCGCCAAAGAGCGCCGTCAGCGTACAAATGATAAACGCGCCATACAGGCCCATCAGCGGGTTGAGGTGCGCCACCAGGGCAAAGGCGATGCACTCGGGCACCAGGGCGAACGAGGTGGTCAGGCCGGCGAGCAGGTCGGCGTGTATTCGGGCGGGCTTCATGGGTTTCCTGTGGTGCGGGACATTACAAAAACGAGGGCGCGATGTTACGGAATTTGTCTGACAGCGGCCACCGTTCAGCGCACCCGCTCCCGGCTCTGCACTGCCAGGTCCAGCGCACGCTGCATGTCCAGCCGCGCTGAACGCCCCAGGTCAGGGTGGTTCAGGCGCCCTCCACGTTCCGAAGGCAGGATCGGCGCCGTCAGGTCTTCGGCATCCATCGCCTCGAAATCCTGCTCGGTGCCCAGGGTCAGGGCACTGCGCCGCAACAGCATGCGCACCTGTTCCGGGGTCAGGGCCGGGTTGATCGACAGCATCGTTGCAACGGTGGCAGTCACCAAGGGTGTTGCGTACGACGTGCCGCAATGCGCAGCAGCGGCAGCCGCTGGGCGAATGCAGGCAGCGGCACTGACATCCACGCGCATGTCGATGTTGGAACTGTGGCGCTTGCGCACATGCTCGGGGGCTTCGACCGCCGTCGCCTTGTCGCTGCGCTGGTGCCCGCCCACCACCAGCAGTTGTTCGGTGATGAACGACGACGGCAGGCGGTATTCGTCGGTACCTGACCACGACGCACCGTTACCCGCCGAATTCACCACCATCACATCTGGATGCTCTTTGCGCAGCCAGAGAAAGAACTCCTCAAGCAATTCCTCGTAACCACTCATCGCCAGCCCGGAACGCACCAGCGAATCGACCTCATCACCGTTGACATCGCGTGCGCCTACCCGGTGGATGCCCCAGCTCCAGTTCAGCACCCGCACGCCATCCTCGACCAGGTTTACCGATGCAGCGATGTTGGCGGTGATGCCTGCATCGGAGTTGCGCTCTACAATCACCTCGAAGCCAGGGCTGTGCTTGCCCAGCCCCGGCAAAAAACCCTCACCCTGTGCGGCGAGAATGCCTGCGACATGGCTGCCGTGGCTGGTCGCGCGATCCCCGTCGCGCGCGTACAGGCAGGTCTGGCCCTGTTCGCAGCCGCCTCGGTATTGGCTGAACGCGGGGGCATCAAAATCCACTTCACGCTCGACTACCCCAACCCGCACGGGGTGCACCGGCAAGTGCGAAGCGCCAATCCGTCGCTGGTAGAAATACAGCGCATCCATGAACCGGTTGGCGGCCCATTCGTCCGCCTGGTCGATGGCCCGAGCATCGCGGCCGCTGCCTTCTTCACCGCGCTCCGGTGCAGACTCCTCGACAACCACGGCATCCACGCTGAGTTCACTGCCCATGCGCAGGATCATCGCGTCACGCTGCACCAGGTCAGCCACCGGCAAGCGCAACTGGTAGACATTCAGCGGCGGTATCGCACCGACAACCTGGGCGCCGTATTTATCGGCGATACGCCGGGCCTCTCCAAGGCCTTCGTGTTTCTCCTCAATCAACAGGCTGACCAGGTCGACATAGGTGGTCAGGCCATCCATGTTCTTCGCCACCTCATCAGGCCTTGCGGCGACCACATGACTGCGCTGGCGGGTCAGCCATACAGGGTTGCTGGTACTGCTGCCAGACTCCAGCCAAAGCGGCGCGCTGCGCTGGGCTTGCTTCGCCAGCTTCAGCGTGAGCCGGTCACCTTGACGCTCGATATCCGCCGTTGGCAGCCGCACACCGCCCAGCCATACCTTTGGCACATCTGCCCCGAGCCCCTCGGCACGCAGGCACCATTGCTGCTGGCTATCGCCGAACAAGTCGCCGCATCGCTGCAGCTGCTTGATCCGCAGCGTATCCGCTGCAGCCTGTGCACCAAGGCTGCAAAGCCATAACAGCAGGATCAGACTACCCTTCATGTAATCACCCCACGCGTTCCCTGTGAGTGCGACTGACGGCGCAGCTTAAAGGTTCATCTGCCCACCCCGGAGCGTGATCCAGATCCAGCAGGACATCCGCAAATTTGCCATCATGTTGATTCCACCTGCGGAGATCATGGACATGCCGCTACGCCCCTTTTTCGCCTCCCTGCTGCTCGTTGCCAGCCTCGCCGCCCAGGCGGCCACCGAGGTGGTGCCGCTGCAGCACCGCGCCAGCGCCGAACTGCTGCCTGCCGCACAGGCATTCATTGGCAAGGACGGCACGGTCAGCGCTTTCGAAAACAAGCTGATCGTCAACGCCAGCCCCGAGCGCATCAGCGACCTGCGCACTTTGCTGCAGCAACTGGACACCGCTCCCAAACGCCTGCTGATCAGCGTTGACAACAACGACAGCAACTTCCAGGACAACCGCGGTAACGCACGCGTCATCCACTACGGCACCAGCAACCGTGACGGCGGCATGCAGCAGGTTCAGGCCAGCGAAGGCCAGCCTGCACTCATTCAGGTTGGCCAGAGCATCCCGATTACCAGCACCAGCACCGACGGTTATGGGCGCATCCAGAGCAACACCGAATACCGCAATGTGACCCAGGGCTTTTATGTCACGCCCAGTTTGAGCGGTGACACGGTTCGTCTGCAAATCAGCACTAATAATGATCGCATCAGCCAGGAACGTGCAGATGTAGTGAAAGTGCAAAGCACCGACACGACCGTGACCGGCAAGCTCGGCGAGTGGATCACCCTGGCAGGCTACAACCAGCAGAGCCAAGCCGAGCGCAGCGCGTCAAGCCGCAGTTACAGCACCCAGCGCGGTGAAAACATGACTTTGCGGGTGAAAGTCGACCTTCTCGACTGATCCCAGGCAATTCAAGGCCTCGACCAAAGGCCTTGAAACTGACTGACAAGTCGCATTAGACCAAAGATGTAGTAAGTGAAAAAATCCACTACAAAACATTTGACAGGGTCTTTTTCCCAAGGGCATGATGGCCTCGCTCCCGCTAATCAGGGGCCCTGGCAAGGGCCTTCGAGGCGTGCTCCTCCCACCCCCGGAGGCGCCTCGTGTCTATACGGCCCACAAGGCGGTTCGACGGGATTGCGACTGCAACGAAGAAGTTGTCCCGAGGGACGGAAGCGCATCACCGCAGTACTGGCAATCGCGTAGCACCGCAGCAAGGCAACCACGAGCCGACCTGCCGGAGCACACCTTCGCCCGGCCTGCCCACCCTTCCCCCTTCGAGCCTTCGCGTTCGCCGCCGCACTCCTGCGAACAGGACAGCCGCCAAGCGCCCTGATCTGCACCCGAGCATCAGCACAATTAACCCAAGATCGATGCGACGAGGTTTATTTCCATGGCACTGACACGCGAACAGCAAATTGCAGCCCTCGAGAAAGACTGGGCCGAGAACCCGCGCTGGAAAGGCGTGACCCGTACCTACACCGCCGCTGATGTCGTTCGCCTGCGTGGCTCCCTGCAGCCAGAGCACACCCTGGCCCGCCAGGGTGCAGAAAAACTGTGGAAGCTGGTCACCCAAGGTGCCCACCCGTCCTTCCGCCCAGACAAAGATTTCGTCAACTGCATGGGCGCCCTGACCGGTGGCCAGGCAGTGCAACAGGTCAAGGCCGGCATCCAGGCCATTTACCTGTCCGGCTGGCAGGTTGCCGCCGACAACAACTCGGCCGAGTCGATGTACCCTGACCAGTCGCTGTACCCGGTTGACTCGGTACCGACCGTGGTCAAGCGCATCAACAACTCGTTCCGCCGCGCCGACCAGATCCAGTGGAAAGCCGGCAAGAACCCGGGCGACGAAGGCTACATCGACTACTTCGCCCCAATCGTGGCTGACGCCGAAGCCGGTTTCGGTGGCGTGTTGAACGCCTATGAGCTGATGAAGAACATGATCGAAGCAGGCGCCGCCGGCGTGCACTTCGAAGACCAGCTGGCCTCGGTCAAAAAATGCGGCCACATGGGCGGCAAGGTACTGGTACCGACGCAGGAAGCCGTACAGAAGCTGGTGGCCGCGCGCCTGGCAGCTGACGTTTCCGGCGTGCCGACTATCATTCTGGCCCGTACAGACGCCAACGCCGCTGACCTGCTGACCAGCGACTGCGACCCGTACGATCAGCCGTTCGTGATTGGCGAGCGTACCCGTGAGGGCTTCTACAAGGTCCGCGCCGGCCTCGACCAGGCCATCTCTCGCGGCCTGGCTTATGCGCCATATGCCGACCTGATCTGGTGCGAAACCGCCAAGCCAGACCTGGACGAAGCCCGTCGCTTCGCCGAGGCCATCAAGAAGGAGTACCCGGACCAGATCCTGTCGTACAACTGCTCGCCGTCCTTCAACTGGAAGAAGAACCTGGACGACGCCACCATCGCCAAGTTCCAGCGCGAACTGTCGGCCATGGGCTACAAGCACCAGTTCATCACCCTGGCGGGTATCCACAACATGTGGCACGGCATGTTCAACCTGGCGCACGACTACGCCCGCAACGACATGACCGCCTACGTGAAGCTGCAAGAGCAGGAATTCGCTGACGCCAGCAAAGGCTACACCTTCGTGGCGCACCAGCAAGAAGTGGGCACTGGCTACTTCGACGACATGACCACTGTGATTCAGGGTGGCGCATCGTCGGTGACTGCCCTGACCGGCTCGACCGAGGAAGAGCAGTTCCACTGATGGTGGGTTGCCACTGAAGAAAGGCCCAGAGCTGCGGAAGCCCTGGGCCTTTCTTTTTGTCGATACCAGACCGACCAGAAATGCACGAAACCTGTAGGGGCGGCCCCGTGTCGCGAAAGGGCTGCGGTATGTCAGTGCTTCATGCCCAGCTCTGCATCATCCTCAGCGCCTTGGCCATTGCACTCAGGTAGTGAGCAGCCCAGATCATCATGGGCTTCTCCTCCTTCAGGCCAGTGATGGTCAGTTCACGGACATAGCCCATCAATTCCGAAGATTGCTCGCGGGCGTCCCGACAGGGGATGCCGGGTTCGATGCGGAACAGTGGATGGGTGCCGTTTTCGCCTTGATAGAAAGTGGTCTGGCCGACGGTGAATTGGGTGTCTTCTGTTGTCTTTGTTCAATTCCCTGAAAATTCTCTAATGCCTGGGCCGGCCCCTTCGCGGGCACGCCCGCTCTCACAGGTACTGTGCAAGTCTTGCAGCCTGTGGTGATCCTGTGGGAGCGGGCGTGCCCGCGAAGGGGCCGGACCTGACAACACATTAAGCAGCCTTAGTGCGAAGTCCTGCGCTCACTGGGCGCCTGCACCTGAACCAAAGCGGATTCAGGCAAAGCCCGTAGCGCCTCCAGCTCGTGCATGGAGGTCATCATCAGGATCGAAACTGGGGACTTGGGCTGAAGCAGCAACGCCTGATGCACCACGGTGGCTGCGTATAGTGCGTAGTCGCTGGCCTGGATCGGGGTGTCTTCGAGGGAGTGGGGGTTGTGGGGTGGGTCGGGGACAACTTTCAGCATGACTCGCTCCTTTCTTTCCTGTTTGGCTGCCATCCGCCCGCTGCCTGTCAGGTGTTCTGCGCCCGATTGCGTCAGGGCGGCGAAGCGCCCGGCTTGATTGTTGCGGCGCTCCTCAAATCGAGCGCCGCCCGCGCGGCGCTTCGCGGCACAAGGCCGCTCCCACATTTGTTTCGGGCCAATTATTCCTGAGCCATAGGCGCGCGCACCCTGGGTGCATGGCTGGAGAATAATTAAGAGCAGTGATGCAACCTTCAATATCGAAGGGGACAGACAAGGCGGGCGGCGCTCGATCTCACAGGCGTCGCATTCCTTTCGCCAGGCCCATGCCAGCCCTAACACAATCCAATGGCGTCACCAGCAAACCCCACAATCACGTCTATGCTTGAGGCAGCACAGCAGCAAGGACCGCCCATGCCTCGTCCAAGCCACCTGATGATTCTGGCCCTGGCCGCCGCCGCCCTCTATATATATGCACTGGCCAGCGACAATACCCTGCTCGCCCTGCTGGCCAAACCCGTTCCCGTCCTGGCGCTTGTCGCCTGGCTGCGCGGCGTCCCGGCCACACCTTATCGCAAGTGGATCTCGATCGGCCTGGGCTTCTCGGTACTGGGCGACATACTGCTGGCCATCCCCGCCGACCTGTTCGTGTTCGGCCTGGCCGCCTTCCTCTGTGCCCACCTGGCTTACCTGCGCGGCTATTGCGGCATTACCCTGCGCCCCACCCTGCCCGCACTGATCTTCAGCGCCATCACCGGCATCGCGCTGCTCGGCGTACTGGCCAGCCACGGCCTCGGCCCGTTGCTGATCCCGGTCGCGCTGTACGCCCTGGTCATCAGCGCCATGCTCTGGCGCGCCCTGGCCTGTGGCGGGCTGGCCGCAATCGGCGCCGGCCTGTTCGTGATCTCGGACAGCCTGATCGGCATCGACCGCTTCGTCAGCCCGTTCGCCGCCGCGCCCTATCTGATCATCCTCATCTACTGGCTTGGCCAGTGGGCGATTGCGGCATCAGCCAATCAACGCTCAACCGATAAAGTATTGATCCAGAGCGGTACGCGCCGCGTCGAAAGCTGCTAGAACAGGAGTCTTTCGCATTTGCAAGTAGGGGCATCGCCGGATGAACTTTACAAGGCACAGAACAGCCAAATTACATGGCACCAGGTCAAATGATATTAATTATCATTACGAAACTTGTAATTCGTTACCAGTCGCAAGAAACATAATTAACAAAACCGCACGCAATGCCCGAATATCAAGGCTTTCAGCCATTTACGACTGCCTTTTGTTCTTAATCCTACGAATAAATTTGCGACAGAAATTTTACTTGCACCGGGTTTACCCATAAAATCAGCGCGATTGATTCAGCTGCGACATTTGGTCACTGCACCTGCGACACCACGTCGCCGCTCTACTTATTTCAGACTGCAGAGCTGGGTCTCTGTATAAGGATCTCTAGCATGTCCGATTCGGCAGGACTCATCGCCCACAACTGGGGCTTTGCCATCTTCCTCCTGGGTGTCGTCGGCCTGTGTGCCTTCATGCTCGGCCTGTCCAGCCTGCTCGGTAGCAAGGCCTGGGGCCGCGCCAAGAACGAACCCTTCGAATCCGGCATGCTGCCCGTCGGCAGCGCCCGCCTGCGCCTGTCCGCCAAATTCTATCTGGTCGCGATGCTGTTCGTGATCTTCGATATCGAAGCCCTCTTTCTCTTTGCATGGTCTGTGTCCGTCCGCGAAAGCGGCTGGACCGGGTTCGTCGAAGCACTCGTTTTCATAGCAATTCTGTTGGCAGGTCTTGTCTACCTATGGCGCGTCGGTGCTCTTGATTGGGCTCCCGAAGGTCGCCGCAAGCGGCAAGCGAAGCTGAAACAATGAGGCTTTGGCAATGCAATACAATCTCACCAGAATCGATCCGGATGCGCCTAACGAGCAGTACCCGGTAGGTGAACGGGAAACCGTCACCGACCAACTGCTGGAGGACCAGGTCCACAAGAACATCTACATGGGGAAACTCGAAGATGTGCTGCGTGGCGCGGTCAACTGGGGTCGCAAGAACTCCCTCTGGCCGTACAACTTCGGCCTGTCCTGCTGCTACGTGGAAATGACCACGGCATTCACGGCACCCCACGACATCGCCCGCTTCGGCGCCGAAGTCATCCGGGCCTCGCCGCGTCAGGCCGACTTCATGGTCATCGCCGGCACCTGCTTCATCAAGATGGCGCCGATCATCCAGCGCCTGTATGAGCAGATGCTCGAACCGAAATGGGTCATTTCCATGGGTTCGTGCGCCAACTCCGGTGGCATGTACGACATCTACTCGGTCGTTCAGGGGGTCGACAAGTTCCTCCCTGTGGACGTCTATGTGCCTGGCTGCCCGCCACGCCCTGAGGCTTTCCTGCAAGGCTTGATGCTGTTGCAGGAGTCGATCGGCCAAGAACGACGCCCGCTTTCCTGGGTTGTTGGTGATCAAGGTATTTACCGTGCCGAGATGCCAGCCCAGAAAGACCTGCGTCGTGAGCAGCGCATTGCAGTAACCAACCTGCGCAGCCCCGACGAAGTCTGATCCAGCGACCTGCCGCCCGCTCCCCCTGGAGCCGGCGGCCTGGCTTCATTCTTAACGTTGACCCAAAGCGACCGAGACCATGACAGCGGACAACGCTATTTATATTCCGCCCTACAAGGCTGACGACCAGGATGTGGTCGTCGAACTGAACAACCGTTTTGGCGCCGAAGCATTCGTCGCCCAGGAAACCCGCACCGGCATGCCCGTGCTGTGGGTCAAGCGCGCCCAGCTCAAAGAGGTGCTCAGCTTCCTGCGCGGTGTCGCCAAGCCTTACAGCATGCTGTACGACCTGCACGGCGTGGACGAACGCCTGCGCACCCAGCGCCGTGGCCTGCCGGCCGCCGACTTCAGTGTGTTCTACCACCTGCTGTCGATCGAGCGTAACAGTGACGTGATGATCAAGGTGTCGCTGAGCGAAGGCGACCTGAACCTGCCGACCGTGACCGGTATCTGGCCAAACGCCAACTGGTACGAGCGCGAAGTGTGGGACATGTTCGGCATCGACTTTGCCGGCCACCCGCACCTCAGCCGCATCATGATGCCGCCCACCTGGGAAGGTCACCCGCTGCGCAAGGACTACCCGGCCCGTGCCACCGAGTTCGACCCCTACAGCCTGACCCTGGCCAAGCAACAGCTTGAAGAAGAGTCGGCGCGCTTCAACCCGGAAGCCTGGGGCATGAAGCGTCAGGGCGCCAACGAGGACTACATGTTCCTCAACCTCGGCCCTAACCACCCTTCGGCGCACGGTGCGTTCCGTATCGTTCTGCAGCTGGACGGTGAAGAAATCGTCGACTGCGTACCGGACATCGGCTACCACCACCGTGGTGCCGAAAAAATGGCCGAGCGCCAGTCCTGGCACAGCTTCATCCCCTACACCGACCGTATCGACTACCTCGGCGGGGTGATGAACAACCTGCCGTACGTACTGGCGGTGGAAAAGCTGGCGGGCATCAAGGTGCCGCAGAAGGTCGACGTTATCCGCGTGATGCTGGCCGAGTTCTTCCGCATCACAAGCCACCTGCTGTTCCTGGGTACCTACATCCAGGACGTTGGCGCCATGACCCCGGTATTCTTCACCTTCACCGACCGCCAGCGCGCCTACACCGTGATCGAAGCGATCACCGGTTTCCGCCTGCACCCGGCCTGGTACCGCATCGGCGGCGTCGCCCACGACCTGCCGCGCGGCTGGGAGAAACTGGTCAAGGACTTCGTTGAATGGCTGCCCAAGCGCCTCGACGAGTACACCAAGGCTGCCCTGCAGAACAGCATCCTCAAGGGCCGTACCATTGGCGTTGCTGCATACAACACCAAGGAAGCCCTGGAATGGGGCACCACCGGTGCCGGCCTGCGCTCCACCGGTTGCGATTTCGACCTGCGCAAAGCCCGCCCCTACTCCGGCTACGAGAACTTCGAGTTCGAAGTACCGCTGGCCCACAACGGCGATGCCTACGATCGCTGCATGGTCCGTGTCGAGGAGATGCGTCAGAGTATCCGCATCATCGACCAGTGCCTGCGCAACATGCCGGAAGGCCCGTACAAGGCGGATCACCCGCTGACCACGCCGCCACCGAAAGAGCGCACCCTGCAGCACATCGAGACCCTGATCACGCACTTCCTGCAAGTCTCGTGGGGCCCGGTCATGCCGGCCAACGAGTCGTTCCAGATGATCGAGGCGACCAAGGGCATCAACAGTTACTACCTGACGAGCGATGGCGGCACCATGAGCTACCGCACCCGGATCCGTACCCCGAGCTACCCGCACCTGCAGCAGATCCCTTCGGTGATCAAAGGCAGCATGGTCGCCGACCTCATTGCGTACCTGGGCAGTATCGACTTCGTTATGGCTGACGTGGACCGCTAAGCATGAACAGCACGCTTATCCAGACAGACCGTTTCGCCCTGAGCGAAACAGAGCGCTCGGCCATCGAGCACGAAATGCATCACTACGAAGACCCGCGCGCGGCGTCCATCGAAGCCCTGAAGATCGTCCAGAAGGAACGTGGCTGGGTGCCGGACGGCGCCATCCACGCCATCGGCGAGGTGCTGGGCATCCCGGCCAGCGACGTGGAGGGTGTAGCCACCTTCTACAGCCAGATCTTCCGCCAGCCCGTTGGCCGCCACATCATCCGCGTGTGCGACAGCATGGTCTGCTACATCGGCGGCCATGAATCGGTCGTCAGCCAGATCCAGAGCGAGCTGGGCATCGGCCTCGGCCAGACCACCGCCGACGGCCGCTTCACCCTGCTGCCGGTGTGCTGCCTGGGCAACTGCGACAAGGCCCCGGCGCTGATGATCGACGACGACACCTTTGGCGACGTGCAGCCCGCTGGCGTCACCCAATTGCTGGAGGGTTACGTATGACCATTACTTCCTTCGGCCCGGCCAACCGCATTGCGCGCTCGGCCGAAACCCACCCGCTGACCTGGCGCCTGCGTGACGACGGCGAGCCTGTTTGGCTGGCCGAATACCAGGCCAAGAACGGCTACGCTGCTGCCCGCAAGGCGCTGGGCGAGATGTCGCAAGACGATATCGTGCAGAGCGTCAAGGACTCCGGCCTCAAGGGCCGTGGTGGCGCAGGCTTCCCCACTGGCGTGAAGTGGGGCCTGATGCCCAAAGACGAATCCATGAACATCCGCTACCTGCTGTGCAACGCGGACGAAATGGAGCCCAACACCTGGAAGGACCGCATGCTGATGGAGCAACAGCCCCATCTGCTGGTCGAGGGCATGCTGATCAGCGCCCGCGCCCTGAAGGCCTACCGTGGCTACATCTTCCTGCGTGGCGAATACACCACGGCGGCGAAAAACCTCAACCGCGCCATTGATGAAGCCAAGGCCGCCGGCCTGCTGGGCAAGAACATCCTGGGCTCCGGTTTCGATTTCGAGCTGTTCGTGCACACCGGTGCCGGCCGTTACATCTGCGGTGAAGAAACTGCACTGATCAACTCGCTGGAAGGCCGCCGCGCCAACCCGCGCTCCAAGCCGCCCTTCCCTGCCGCCGTCGGCGTGTGGGGCAAGCCGACGTGCGTGAACAACGTCGAAACCCTGTGCAACGTGCCAGCCATCGTGGCCAACGGCAACGACTGGTACAAGTCGCTGGCCCGCGAAGGCAGCGAAGACCACGGCACCAAGCTGATGGGCTTCTCCGGCAAGGTGAAGAACCCAGGCCTGTGGGAGCTGCCGTTTGGCGTCACCGCCCGCGAGCTGTTCGAAGACTATGCCGGTGGCATGCGTGATGGCTTCAAGCTCAAGTGCTGGCAGCCAGGCGGCGCCGGTACCGGCTTCCTGCTGCCCGAGCACCTCGACGCGCAGATGTACGCCGGAGGCATCGCCAAGGTCGGTACCCGTATGGGTACTGGCCTGGCCATGGCGGTGGACGACAGCATCAACATGGTGTCGCTGCTGCGCAACATGGAAGAGTTCTTCGCCCGCGAGTCTTGCGGCTGGTGCACCCCATGCCGTGACGGCCTGCCGTGGAGCGTGAAGATGCTGCGCGCACTGGAAAACGGCCAGGGCCGCGCCGAAGACATCGAGACGCTGCTGGGCCTGGTCAACTTCCTCGGCCCCGGCCGTACCTTCTGTGCTCACGCACCGGGGGCGGTGGAGCCGTTGGGCAGTGCCATCAAATACTTCCGCTCGGAGTTCGAGGCCGGTGTAGCACCGGAAAGCGCTGGCACCCTGCGCCCGAACCTGGCGAAGCCCATTGTGGTAGGCGCATAACAAGATAGAACGCGGGTGGTCCGTGCCACCCGCCAGCCTGTCGGCCGGCCCGCATGAAGTGTGGCGTGCCGCAGGCATACAGATTTCCATTAGCCACGCCCGCTCACGCGGGCCAACGAAGAACTTTGAACAATGGCCACTATCCACGTAGACGGCAAAGCGCTCGAAGTCAACGGTGCAGATAACCTGTTACAGGCGTGTCTGTCGCTAGGCCTCGACATCCCTTATTTCTGCTGGCACCCGGCGCTTGGTAGCGTTGGTGCCTGCCGGCAGTGCGCGGTCAAGCAGTACACCGACGAGAACGACACCCGTGGTCGTATCGTCATGTCCTGCATGACCCCAGCCTCCGACGGCACCTGGATTTCC
The DNA here is from genome assembly GCF_017875165.1 of Pseudomonas sp. PvP089. Taxonomy (NCBI): domain Bacteria; kingdom Pseudomonadati; phylum Pseudomonadota; class Gammaproteobacteria; order Pseudomonadales; family Pseudomonadaceae; genus Pseudomonas; species Pseudomonas sp. PvP089. The sequence goes on along the minus strand of NZ_JAGGME010000001.1, from coordinate 2,220,624 downwards.
ATCGAAGATGACGAGTCCAAGGCGTTTCGCGCCAGCGTCGTCGAATGGCTGATGACCAACCACCCGCACGACTGCCCGGTGTGCGAGGAAGGCGGTCACTGCCACCTGCAAGACATGACGGTGATGACCGGCCACAACGAGCGCCGCTACCGTTTCACCAAGCGTACCCACCAGAACCAGGACCTCGGCCCGTTCATTGCCCATGAGATGAACCGCTGCATCGCCTGCTATCGCTGCGTGCGCTACTACAAGGACTACGCCGGTGGTACCGACCTGGGCGTCTACGGCGCCCACGATAACGTGTACTTCGGCCGTGTCGAAGACGGCGTGCTGGAAAGCGAGTTCTCCGGCAACCTGACCGAGGTCTGCCCGACCGGTGTGTTCACCGACAAGACCCACTCCGAGCGCTACAACCGCAAGTGGGACATGCAGTTTGCCCCAAGCATCTGCCATGGCTGCTCCAGCGGCTGCAACATCAGCCCGGGCGAGCGCTACGGTGAACTGCGCCGGATCGAAAACCGCTTCAACGGCTCGGTCAACCAGTACTTCCTGTGCGACCGCGGCCGCTTCGGTTACGGCTACGTCAACCGCAAGGATCGCCCACGCCAGCCACACCTGGCCGATGGCACCAAGCTGGGCCTGGACGCCGCCCTGGACAAGGCTGCCGACCTGCTGCGCGGCCGTACCATCGTCGGTATCGGCTCGCCACGCGCCAGCCTTGAAAGCAACTACGGCCTGCGTGAGCTGGTCGGTGCCGAGTACTTCTACTCCGGCATGGAAGCGGGCGAACTGGCCCGCGTGCGCCTGGCCCTGAACGTGCTGAACAACAGCCCGCTGCCGGTGCCGACCCTGCGCGACATCGAAGACCACGACGCCGTGTTCGTGCTCGGTGAAGACCTGACCCAGACCGCTGCCCGCGTGGCCCTCGCCGTGCGCCAGGCCACCAAGGGCAAGGCCGAGGCCATGGCCGAAGCGATGAAAGTGCAGCCATGGCTCGACGCCGCCGTGAAGAACATCGGCCAGCACGCGCTGTACCCGCTGTTCATTGCCTCGCTGGCTGAAACCAAGCTGGACGACGTTGCCGAAGAATGCGTGCACGCCGCGCCTGCCGACCTGGCCCGCATCGGTTTCGCAGTGGCTCACGCCATCGACCCGAGCGCACCAGCCGTCGCCGGCCTGGACGACGAAGCCAAGGCCCTGGCCCAACGCATCGCCGACGCGCTGGTTGCCGCCAAGCGCCCACTGGTTGTCGCCGGTACTTCGCTGGCCGACCCGGCACTGATCGAAGCCGCCGCCAACATCGCCAAGGCCCTGAAGCTGCGCGAGAAGGACGGTTCGCTGAGCCTGGTGGTACCTGAGGCCAACAGCATCGGCCTGGCCATGCTCGGCGGCGAGTCCGTGGATGCCGCGCTGGACGCGGTCATCAGCGGCAAGGCCGACGCCATCGTCGTGCTGGAAAACGACCTGTACGCCCGCGTGCCGGCCGCCAAGGTCGACGCCGCCCTGGCTGCGGCCAAGGTGGTGATCGTTGCCGACCACTCGAAAACGCCGACGGTCGACCGCGCCCACCTGGTACTGCCGGCCGCCTCGTTCGCCGAAGGCGACGGAACCCTCGTCAGCCAGGAAGGCCGCGCCCAGCGCTTCTTCCAGGTGTTCGACCCGCAGTACCTGGACAGCAGCATCCAGATCCACGAAGGCTGGCGCTGGATGCACGCCCTGCGTGCCACCCTGCTGAACAAGCCGGTCGACTGGACCCAGCTGGACCACGTTACCAGCGCCTGCGCCGAAGCCGCCCCGCAACTGGCCGGCATCGTCAACGCTGCACCAAGCGCCGCCTTCCGCATCAAGGGCATGAAGCTGGCCCGTGAGCCGCTGCGCTACTCTGGCCGTACTGCCATGCGCGCCAACATCAGCGTGCACGAACCGCGCACCCCGCAAGACAAGGACACCGCGTTCGCCTTCTCCATGGAAGGTTACTCGGGCTCCGCCGAACCGCGCCAGCAGGTGCCGTTCGCCTGGTCGCCGGGCTGGAACTCGCCGCAAGCCTGGAACAAGTTCCAGGACGAGGTCGGTGGCCACCTGCGTGCCGGTGACCCTGGCGTACGCCTGATCGAGTCGCAAGGCGATCGCCTGAACTGGTTCAACGCCATTCCGGGCGCCTTCAACCCGGCCCGTGGCACCTGGACCGCGGTACCGTTCTTCCACCTCTTCGGCAGCGAAGAAAGCTCCTCGCGGGCCGCGCCGGTACAAGAACGTATCCCGGCTGCCTACGTGGCCCTGGCCAAGTCCGAAGCCGACCGCCTGGGTGTCAACGAGGGCGCCCTGCTGAGCCTGAACGTGGCCGGTGTGGCCCTGCGCCTGCCGCTGCGCATCAATGAAGAGCTGGGCGCTGGCCTGGTCGCGCTGCCGAAAGGCCTGGCCGGCATCCCGCCTGCCATCTTCGGTGCATCCGTCGAAGGTCTGCAGGAGGCAGCACAATGAGCTGGTTCACCCCCGAAGTGATCGATGTGATCATCCAGGTCGTCAAGGCTATCGTGGTGCTGCTGGCCGTAGTGGTCTGCGGCGCCCTGCTCAGCTTCGTCGAGCGCCGCCTGCTGGGCTGGTGGCAGGACCGCTACGGTCCTAACCGTGTCGGCCCGTTCGGCATGTTCCAGATCGCCGCCGACATGCTGAAGATGTTCTTCAAGGAAGACTGGAACCCACCCTTCGTCGACAAGATGATCTTCACCCTGGCGCCGGTCGTGGCCATGAGCGCCCTGCTGATCGGCTTCTCGATCATCCCGATCACACCGGGCTGGGGCGTTGCCGACCTGAACATCGGTCTGCTGTTCTTCTTCGCCATGGCTGGCCTGTCAGTCTACGCGGTGCTGTTCGCCGGCTGGTCGTCGAACAACAAGTACGCCCTGCTGGGCAGCTTGCGTGCTTCGGCACAGACGGTGTCGTACGAAGTGTTCCTGGGCTTGGCGCTGATGGGCGTTGTGGTGCAGGTGGGCTCGTTCAACATGCGCGACATCGTTGAGTACCAGGCGCAGAACCTGTGGTTCATCATTCCGCAGTTCTTCGGCTTCTGCACCTTCTTCATCGCTGGCGTCGCCGTGACTCACCGTCACCCGTTCGACCAGCCAGAAGCAGAACAGGAACTGGCCGACGGCTACCACATCGAGTATGCCGGCATGAAATGGGGCATGTTCTTTGTCGGTGAGTACATCGGCATCATCCTCATCTCGGCGCTGCTGGTAACCCTGTTCTTCGGTGGCTGGCACGGCCCGTTCGGCATCCTGCCGCAACTGCCGTTCCTGTGGTTCGCCCTGAAGACCGCGTTCTTCATCATGCTGTTCATTCTGCTGCGCGCCTCGATTCCGCGCCCACGTTATGACCAGGTGATGGACTTCAGCTGGAAGTTCTGCCTGCCGCTGACCCTGATCAATTTGCTGGTGACCGCTGCGATCGTGCTCTACAACACGCCAGCCGTCGCGGCCCAGTGAGGATTTGACCCATGTTCAAGTATATCGGCGACATCGTTAAGGGCACCGGCACACAGCTGCGCAGCCTGGCCATGGTGTTCTCCCACGGGTTCCGCAAGCGCGACACCCTGCAATACCCCGAAGAACCCGTGTACCTGCCGCCGCGCTACCGCGGCCGCATCGTCCTCACCCGCGACCCCGATGGCGAGGAGCGCTGCGTAGCGTGCAACCTCTGCGCGGTGGCCTGCCCGGTTGGCTGCATCTCGTTGCAGAAGGCCGAGACCGAGGATGGTCGCTGGTACCCGGAGTTCTTCCGCATCAACTTCTCGCGTTGCATTTTCTGCGGCCTGTGTGAAGAAGCGTGCCCGACCACCGCAATCCAGCTGACCCCGGATTTCGAAATGGCCGAGTTCAAGCGTCAGTACCTGGTGTACGAGAAAGAAGATCTGCTGATCTCCGGCCCCGGCAAAAACCCTGACTACAACTTCTACCGTGTTGCGGGTATGGCGATCGCTGGCAAGCCGAAAGGCGCTGCGCAGAACGAAGCCGAGCCGATCAACGTGAAGAGCTTGCTCCCATAAGGACAGAAAGATGGAATTCGCTTTCTACTTCGCATCCGGGATCGCCGTGGTCTCCACCCTTCGGGTGGTGACCGGCACAAACCCCGTGCACGCCTTGCTTTACCTGATCATTTCACTGATCTCCGTGGCCATGATCTTCTTCTCACTGGGTGCGCCGTTCGCCGGCGCCCTGGAAGTGATCGCCTACGCCGGCGCCATCATGGTGCTGTTCGTGTTCGTGGTGATGATGCTCAACCTGGGGCCGGCTTCGGTCGCCCAGGAACGGGGCTGGCTCAAGCCCGGCATCTGGGCAGGGCCGGTGATCCTCGGCACCCTGCTGCTGCTGGAACTGCTGTACGTGCTGTTCGTCGCCCCGAGCGGCGCTGGCATCAGCGGCACCACCGTGGGCCCGAAAGAAGTGGGCATCAGCCTGTTCGGGCCGTACCTGCTGGTGGTCGAACTGGCCTCGATGCTGCTGCTGGCTGCAGCCGTCACCGCCTTCCACCTGGGCCGCAACGAGGCGAAGGAGTAAATCATGGGTGCTATCCCTCTCGAGCATGGCCTGGCGGTCGCCGGTATCCTGTTCTGCTTAGGTCTGGTTGGCCTGATGGTCCGCCGCAACATCCTCTTCGTGCTCATGAGCCTGGAAGTCATGATGAACGCCTCTGCCCTGGCGTTCGTCGTCGCCGGGGCCCGTTGGGTCCAGCCCGACGGCCAGGTGATGTTCATTCTGGTGATCAGCCTGGCAGCCGCCGAGGCCAGTATTGGCCTGGCCATCCTGCTGCAGCTGTATCGCCGCTTCCACACTCTCGACATCGATGCTGCCAGTGAGATGCGCGGATGAACCTTCTCTTCCTGACTTTCGTCTTCCCCCTCGTCGGCTTCCTGCTGCTGTCGTTCTCGCGCGGGCGGTTCTCGGAGAACCTGTCCGCCCTGATCGGCGTCGGCTCGGTGGGCCTTTCGGCCGCCACCGCCGCCTATGTCATCTGGCAGTTCAATGTCGCACCACCTGAAGGTGGCGCGTACAGCCAACTGCTGTGGCAGTGGATGTCGGTGGACGGCTTTGCGCCGAACTTCACCCTGTATCTGGACGGCCTGTCGGTCACCATGCTCGGCGTGGTCACCGGTGTCGGCTTCCTGATCCACCTGTTCGCGTCCTGGTACATGCGTGGCGAAGCCGGCTACTCGCGTTTCTTCTCGTACACCAACCTGTTCATCGCCAGCATGCTGTTCCTGATCCTCGGCGATAACCTGCTGTTCATCTACTTCGGCTGGGAAGGTGTAGGCCTGTGCTCGTACCTGCTGATCGGTTTCTACTACAGCAACCGCAACAACGGTAACGCGGCACTCAAGGCGTTCATCGTCACCCGCATCGGCGACGTGTTCCTGGCCATCGGCCTGTTCATCCTGTTCGCCCAGCTGGGTACCCTGAACGTGCAGGAACTGCTGGTGCTGGCACCGCAGAAGTTCCAGGCGGGCGACACCTGGATGGTGCTGGCAACGCTGATGCTGCTGGGCGGTGCGGTCGGTAAATCGGCCCAGCTGCCACTGCAGACCTGGCTGGCCGACGCAATGGCGGGCCCAACCCCGGTTTCGGCACTGATCCACGCGGCAACCATGGTGACTGCGGGCGTGTACCTGATCGCCCGTACCAACGGCCTGTTCCTGCTGGCACCGGACATCCTGCACCTGGTAGGTGTTGTCGGTGGCGTGACCCTGGTACTGGCCGGCTTCGCCGCGCTGGTACAGACCGACATCAAGCGTATCCTCGCCTACTCGACCATGAGCCAGATCGGCTACATGTTCCTGGCCTTGGGCGTTGGCGCCTGGGATGCGGCGATCTTCCACCTGATGACCCACGCCTTCTTCAAGGCCCTGCTGTTCCTTGCCTCCGGTGCGGTGATCGTTGCCTGCCACCACGAGCAGAACATCTTCAAGATGGGCGGCCTGTGGAAGAAACTGCCCCTGGCCTACGCCAGCTTCGTGGTCGGTGGTGCTGCCCTGGCCGCCCTGCCGATCGTGACCGTGGGCTTCTACTCCAAGGACGAAATCCTCTGGGAAGCGTTTGCCAGCGGTAACACCGGCCTGCTGTACGCCGGCCTGGTCGGTGCGTTCATGACCTCGCTGTACACCTTCCGCCTGATCTTCATCGCCTTCCACGGCGAAGCCAAGACCGAAGCTCACGCGGGTCACGGCATCAGCCACTGGCTGCCGCTGGGTGTGCTGATCGTGCTGTCGACCTTCGTGGGTGCCTGGATCACCCCGCCGCTGGCAGGCGTGCTGCCTGAGAGCGCCGGCCACGCCGGTGGTGAAGCCAAGCATGCGCTGGAGATCACCTCGGGTGCCATCGCCATCGCTGGTATCCTGCTGTCGGCCCTGCTGTTCCTGGGCAAGCGCAGCTTCGTCAGCGCAGTCGCCAACAGCGGCATCGGCCGCGTCCTCTCGGCCTGGTGGTTCGCCGCCTGGGGCTTCGACTGGATCTACGACAAGCTTTTCGTCAAACCGTACCTGTTGATCTGCCACATCCTGCGCAAGGACCCGGTAGACCGCAGCATCGGCCTGATTCCTCGGATGGCGCGTGGCGGTCATGTCGCCATGAGCAAGACCGAGACTGGCCAACTGCGCTGGTACACCGCCTCTATCGCCGTGGGTGCCGTGCTGGTGCTCGGTGCCGTGTTAGTGGCTGCGGTATGACAATGAATCTTGCGACTTTGCCAAAGGAAACCAACCCGTCATGATTTTGCCTTGGCTGATCCTGATCCCCTTCATCGGCGGCTTCCTGTGCTGGCTGGGTGAGCGCTTCGGCGCCACCTTGCCGCGCTGGATCGCGCTGCTGACCATGTCCCTGCTGCTCGGCATCGGCCTGTGGCTGTGGGCGACCGGCGACTACACCCTCGCCCCCGCTCCGGGCGCCGAACCTGCCTGGGCCCTGGAATACAAACTCCAGTGGATCCAGCGCTTCGGCATCAGCATCCACCTGGCCCTCGACGGCCTGTCGCTGCTGATGATCCTGCTCACCGGCCTGCTCGGTGTGCTGTCGGTACTGTGCTCCTGGAAAGAGATCCAGCGCCACGTCGGCTTCTTCCACCTCAACCTGATGTGGATTCTCGGCGGCGTGGTCGGTGTGTTCCTGGCCCTGGACCTGTTCCTGTTCTTCTTCTTCTGGGAAATGATGCTGGTGCCGATGTACTTCCTCATCGCGCTCTGGGGTCATAGCTCGGCAGACGGCAAGAAGACCCGGATCTACGCGGCGACCAAGTTCTTCATCTTCACCCAGGCCAGCGGCCTGATCATGCTGGTGGCGATCCTGGGCCTGGTGCTGGTCAACTACAACACCACCGGCGTGCTCACCTTCAACTACAGCGACCTGCTCAAGGCCGAGCTGCCAGCCGGTGTCGAGTACCTGCTGATGCTGGGCTTCTTCATCGCCTTCGCGGTGAAGCTGCCAGTGGTACCGTTCCACTCCTGGCTGCCTGATGCCCACGCCCAGGCACCGACCGCAGGTTCCGTGGACCTGGCGGGTATCTTGCTGAAGACCGCGGCCTACGGCCTGCTGCGCTTCGCCCTGCCGCTGTTCCCGAACGCCTCGGCCGAGTTCGCGCCCATCGCCATGACCCTGGGCCTGATCGGTATCTTCTACGGTGCCTTCCTGGCCTTTGCGCAAACCGACATCAAACGCCTGATCGCCTTCTCCAGCGTCTCGCACATGGGCTTCGTGCTGATCGGCATCTACTCCGGCAGCCAGCAGGCCCTGCAAGGCGCGGTGATCCAGATGCTGGCCCACGGCCTGTCGGCTGCGGCGCTGTTCATCCTGTCCGGCCAGCTGTACGAGCGCCTGCACACCCGTGACATGCGTCAGATGGGTGGCCTGTGGCACCGCATCGCCTACCTCCCGGCGATCAGCCTGTTCTTCGCCGCTGCCTCCCTGGGCCTGCCAGGTACCGGCAACTTCGTCGGCGAGTTCCTGATCCTGATCGGCAGCTTCGCGCATGTACCATGGATCACCGTGATCGCCACCACCGGCCTGGTATTCGGTTCGGTCTACTCGCTGATCATGATCCACCGCGCCTACTTCGGCCCGGCCAAGGCCGACACCGTGCTGGCTGGCATGGATGGTCGCGAGCTGATCATGGTGCTGGGCCTGGCGGGACTGCTGATTCTGCTGGGCGTGTATCCGCAGCCGTTCCTCGACACCTCTGCCGCCACCATGAGTGGTGTGCAGCAGTGGCTCGGTTCCGCTTTCACTCAACTCGCTTCGGCCCGGTAAGAGCGCTATGGAATTCACCACTCAACACTTCATCGCATTGGCGCCGATGCTGATCACCACCATCACCACGGTGGTGGTGATGCTGGCGATCGCCTGGAAGCGCAACCACTCGCAGACCTTCCTGCTGTCCACCGTGGGCCTGAACCTGGCCCTGCTGTCGATCCTGCCGGCGCTGAAGGTAGCGCCGCTGGCCGTCACCGCGCTGATCACCATCGACAAGTTCGCCTGCCTGTACATGGCGATCATCCTGGTGGCGACGCTGGCGTGCGTCACCTTGGCCCACGCCTACCTTGGCGAAGGCTCCAAGGGCTTCCCGGGCAACCGTGAAGAACTGTACCTGCTGCTGCTGATGTCGGCACTCGGTGGCCTGGTACTGGTCAGCGCCAACCACCTGGCCGGCCTGTTCATTGGCCTGGAGCTGCTGTCGGTACCGGTCTACGGCCTGGTGGCGTATGCGTTCTTCAACAAGCGTTCACTGGAAGCCGGCATCAAGTACATGGTGCTGTCGGCTGCAGGCTCGGCTTTCCTGCTGTTCGGCATGGCCCTGCTGTACGCGGATGCAGGTAGCCTGAGCTTTGACCAGATCGGCAAAGCCCTGGCGACCACCAGCATGCCAAGCCTGGTGGCCCAACTGGGCCTGGGCATGATGCTGGTCGGCCTGGCCTTCAAGCTGTCGCTGGTACCGTTCCACCTGTGGACCCCGGACGTGTACGAAGGCGCCCCGGCGCCGGTCGCCGCGTTCCTGGCCACCGCCAGCAAGGTCGCGGTGTTCGCCGTGGTCGTGCGCCTGTTCATGCTCTCCCCTGCTGCCAGCAGCGGCGCGCTGAGCACCGTACTGGCGGTGATTGCCGTGGCCTCGATCCTTATTGGCAACCTGCTGGCGCTGACCCAGAGCAACCTCAAGCGCCTGCTGGGTTACTCGTCCATCGCCCACTTCGGCTACCTGGTCATTGCCCTGGTTGCCAGCAAGGGCCTGGCCCTGGAAGCCATGGGCGTTTATCTGGTCACCTACGTGATCACCAGCCTGGGTGCCTTCGGTGTCATCACCCTGATGTCCTCGCCTTACGGCGGCCGTGACGCCGATGCACTGTATGAGTACCGCGGCCTGTTCTGGCGCCGTCCGTACCTGACGGCCGTACTGACCGTGATGATGCTGTCGCTGGCGGGCATCCCGCTGACCGCTGGCTTCATCGGCAAGTTCTACATCATCGCCACTGGCGTAGAGTCGCACCTGTGGTGGCTGGTCGGTGCCCTGGTGATCGGTAGCGCCATCGGCGTTTACTACTACTTGCGCGTCATGGTCACCCTGTACCTGGTCGAGCCGAACCTGCGTCGCCACGACGCCCCGCTGAAGTGGGAACAGCGCACCGGTGGCGTCATGCTGCTGGCCATCGCCATTCTTGCCTTCGTACTCGGCGTCTACCCGCAACCGCTGCTGGAGCTGGTCCAGCAAGCCGGCCTGCAACTGATAGGCTGATTGCCCCGGCAACACAAAACACCCCGCCTATGCGGGGTGTTTTTTTATCGGCGTATTTTTGGCCTGCCCCCAGTGACGCCTCACTCAACCCGGCTGGGCTGGCCTGCTCCAGGCAGGGCGGCCTGGCGCAAATCACCATTGGCCGAAGGCAGGTACACTTCCGGATTGGGCATCCCGCTAGGGGACAGTTCATGGGTCATTTCGAATTCGGCACGTACTGACCAGCCACACACCTCGGTGGTGCATTGCAAATAAGCGATACGCAGGAAAATATGGCGCCCCTCGCTAGTACGAATGCGCATCCGGCTGTGGCAATGCGGGCAAACCAGCTTGTAAGTACTCACGGCAAGTACCTGCTAGCATTGCCCAAGCCAGCCTGTGTGTAAGTATTGGCTGCAACTGTGGGTGTATTCTTCAATTGGGTGGTTCTCATTGCAGAAGTGCTCCTTAAAACGCAGGGCTGTATTCATAACGAGTAGTTTAAGCCCATGGAATATCATTAAACCAGTCATGGATATTTGTTATGAGTACTCACGTACTTGCTGCGGTGCTCACGCGCCTTAAACTGCTGACCGGCTCAGAGTCCGATGCCGAGCTGTCCCGGGCACTTTCGGTGAGCCCACAAACGCTGAGCAGCTGGAAGACGCGCGACAGCATTCCATACTCACTTTGCATAGATATCGCCAGGCAGTATGACTGCTCACTGGACTGGCTGTTGCTGGGCCAGGCCGATCAGCACCCCGCAGGCCCTGATGAAGCAGGCTGGGAATGCGACATGCTTGAGCGCCTGCGTACGCTATCGCCCAGTGATCGCCAGGCCATCCTGCTGTTCATCAAGGACAAGCAGCGTATCCAGCAACTGGAGCGGCAGTTGAGTGAGCTTGGTGGCTAACCCCGCCGGCGCCAGCGCTGGATCAGCTCACGCGGGTCAAGCGTGTCCACCAGCACCATGACCTTGAGGCTGATGGGGATCACCACCACGGCAGCCACGAATGCCGCCATGCCACGGGTCAACAGTGGCACCAGTGACGAAACCAGTGGTTCGAATAAATGGCCCACACCCACGGTGATGAATACCAACAGCAATTTCTTGCTCAGCGTCAGGCGCCTGGCTGTATTGGTAATCAACCGATCGCGCGCCGCACTGACCAGCAATGCCCCCAGCAGCGCAGCGAACAGTACATTGCCATCCACACCGAGCAGCGCCAAGAAGGCCGATGCCAGGTTATCCAGCACAGATTGCTCAGGCATGGGACTGCCCTCGTCGCGGCACAGAAAGGCAGGCCGTCGAACGCAGGCTGTACATGACGGCCGCTTCGACGAACCGGATGTAGCACACCCGCAAGGCACACCCATGGTCATGCCCGGCGACATCTTCGAGGCGCTTGTAGCCGCGCTCTCGCAATACTGCCCGCCAGCGAGCGAATTCGCGTGCCGCGTCGATGGCCGCACAGCGGGCAGCTACTTCAAGTGCAACCTCACTGACAGGCGCTTGCAGTTGCAGGCGCTCACGCAGCCTGCCCAGGTCCACCCGCGGCCAGAACGGGTCGTGGCTATCGGCAAAGCGCGGCAGCCGAGGATCGTTATCCATGCATCACCCCCTCACTGCCCGGCCAGCATGCCGTAGCGGATGGCTTTGATCACTGCCGCCACCCGTGTAGGCACATCGAACTTGCGCAGGATGTTGGACACATGAAAGTTCACGGTCGACTCCTTGCACGCCAGGATCTGGCCTATCTCCCAGGAACTTTTGCCATAGGCACACCACAACAGCACCTGCTGTTCACGTGGCGTCAAGCGAACCGGAGCGTCAGCGGGGTGTTGCAGCAAATGTCGGGCATTGTCAGTCATGTTTGAACTCCGCAGCTGGTTGAGCGAGGCATCGCTGCCAATTTGCAGCCACCTTACGAAGCGCACGCCACCCCTCTCCACCGATGCGGCTTGTAAAGAACTTTCGTACAAAACCATCTGATGAAGGCTTCACGAAATTTGCTGAGTTCCTGCGTGCTCCAAGCGGCATTTCGCTCGTCTCAACGCCGTTATCCATCCGTTTTTCGCCTGGAGTCGTACAATGCGTTCCGTTTTCCCCCCATCGCACTGCCTTGGCCTGCTGGCTGCCTTTGCTGCCACCCAGCCGGCCCTGGCAGCAACCTCGGTCGAATTAGGCCAGGTGCTGATCACCGATGAGGAGCAGAACGACCTGTCAGCTGCCAGCGAACGCCTGCGCGAGGTGCCAGGCGCCAGTAATCTGGTAGACATGCAACGCGCAGGGCAAGGCCGGGTTGCCAGCAACCAGGATGTGCTGGCCTACCAGCCCGGCGTTTATGCCCAATCGGCGGGCAACGATGGCATCAAACTGTCGATCCGCGGCTCGGGCATCAACCGCGCTCCAGGGGCCCACGGCTCCGGGGTTTACACGATGTTCGACGGCCTGCCCCTGACGGGCCCGGGCGGTACCCCCTACGAGCTGTTCGAGCCGCTGTGGCTGAGCCGTGCCGAAGTGCTGCGCGGCGCCAACGGTTTCGACCAGGGAGCCCTTGCGCTGGGCGGTGCGATCAACTATGTCACCCACACCGGCTACGACGCCGCACCGCTACAGGTGCGCTACGAGGTCGGCAGCCGCGGTTACCAGCACCGGCACATCAGCTCAGGTCAAGTGCTGGGCAATCTCGACTACTACGTGGCCCTGACCGATTCGGAATATGACGGTTATCAGGCTCACAGCAGCGGCAGCGCCAAGGGCATTGCCGCCAATGTCGGCTACCGCTTCAACCCGAACCTTGAAACCCGCTTCTACCTGCGTTACCGGGAGACCGAAAACGAACTGGCCGGGCGCCTGACCAAAGACCAGATCAAGCACCACCCCCGCGCGGCCAACCCCGCCTATCTGGCGCGCGACGACAGCCGCCCGCAGCCAGGCAGCACCTGGGTGGGCAACAAGACCACCTTCTACCTCGACGACGATACGCGCCTGGAAGCCGGCCTGGTCTACCACGACTACCCGATGGACCTGCGCGAAGGCCCGATGCGCCTGAAAGTGGCCTACACCGATGTCAGCGGTACGCTGAACTATTTCCGCCGCGACACCCTGTTCGGTCATGAGAGCAAGACCACCATCGGCTGGCGCACCACCAAGCACCTGCCCAACAGCGGAGCCTCGCAGTTCGCGCGCAATGGCGATGTGTTCGGCGCACGTACCCGCGATTTCACTTACCAGGGGTCGGACACCGTTGTGCATGCAGGTAATGACCTGGAGCTGGTGCCCAACCTCTGGCTGACCACCGGCCTGGCCATGATCTACACGCGCCGCGAAAGTGACGTGACCTACCCGGCCGAAGGCGGCAAGGTGAGCATGCATGACTGGGACTTTGCACCGCGCCTGGGGTTGCGCTACGACATCCGCCCGGACCTGCAGGTGTATGGCAATCTCAGCCGCTCGGTAGAGCCGCCACACCCGTGGTCGCTGATCTGGAGCGCCCCCAGCACAGGCGGCAAGCAGATCCAGCCGATCGAGATGCAGAACCAGACCGCCACTACCCTTGAGCTGGGGGCGCGTGGCGACTCGGCGTTTGGCCACTGGGACCTTGCCTGGTACTACTCGCAAGTGCGCCACGAACTGCTGGCCGTGGAAGTGGTGCCGAACTTCACCTCGGAGTTCAACGCCAGCGCCACCGTGCATCAAGGCGTGGAAGCCGGCCTCGACAGCACCCTGTGGGAACGCGCCGGTACCGGCAAGCTGAGCGTACGCCAAGCCTACACCTTCAGCGACTTCCACTACCGTGATGACGACAAGTTTGGCGACAACCGCCTGCCCGGCATCCCCATGCACTACTACCAGGCCGAACTGCGCTATGACTGGCCGAGCGGCTTCTACGCCGGGGTCAACACGCAAATGGCGTCGAAAGTGCAGGTGGACTATGCCAACAGCTATCACGCCGATGCATATGCCTTGCTAGGCGCGCGCCTGGGCTGGAATTCACCCAAACAGGACTGGCAGACGTGGCTGGACCTGCGCAACCTGACCAACAAGCGCTATGCGGCGACAGTGACACCCACCTACAACGATGCCGGCCAGGACAACGCCCGTTCGACGCCGGGCGAAGGGTTTGGCGTTTACGCCGGTGTTTCCTACAGCTTCCGCTAGAACATGCAGCGCAGTGTTTCTGCAGGAGCAGCCTTGTGCTGCTCCTGCAAAGACCGCGCTCACCCAATGATTGCGGATCAAACCGCCCTGTTCAACTTCACCCACGAAGCAAACTTGTCGACAAACGCCTGCAAGAATGGCCGGGTCTTGTCGTTGAGCTTGCCCGAGTCCTCGAACAGGCTTGCTGCCCCGCCAATGTAGGCCTCGGGCATTTGCATGCATGGCATGTCCAGAAACACCAGCGACTGGCGCACGGCATGGTTGGCGCCAAAGCCTCCAATGGCCCCGGGCGATACACTCACCACCGCCGTCGGCTTGCCACCCCAGGCACTTTGCCCGTAGGGCCGCGAACCCACGTCGATGGCATTTTTCAGGCAACCAGGCACCGAGCGGTTGTATTCCGGGGTAACGAACAGCACCGCATCACTGCGGCGGATCTCCTCGCGAAAACGCTTCCACGCCTCTGGCGGCGCTTCGGCCTCGACGTCCTCGTTGTACAACGGCAAATCGCCAATTTCGACGATCTTCAGGGCAAGGCTGGACGGCGCCAGCTCCGAAAGTGCGCGGGCGACCTTGCGGTTGTACGACTCCTTGCGCAAGCTACCCACGACAACCGCTACCGAATACACCTGGCTCATGGCAATTTCCAACCTTTGCTGGGTAAAGGGACGTTGTAGTTATAGATGACCGTTGCTCGGCGCTTTGGTTTTTTTTCCTCAGGGTGAAAACTTCCGAGGCTGTTGCACGGTCTATGCCTTCAGACATTTTCTACGTAATTCAGAGGTTTCCACCCAAATGGCAGCAGTAATGGTCGGCCAATTCCACGCCCGTGACGCCGAAGGCCGTATCTACCCCGTGCACGAGTTCCAGGAGTCCACCTTGCAACTTGACGGCAGCACGCTGGGCGCCCCCATCACCACTTACCGCCTGGCCATCGGCGACAAGGTCAACCACCTCGGTGAAAACCGCTTCGAACTGGCGCGCAGCGGCGTCGAGATCATTCGCATTCCGTGATGCAGTCCACGGTGTAACGGCCGCTCTCGTTCTGCAGGCCATGCACGTCGGCGACAAAACCGGGGAAGCCCTGGTTGAATGCCCGGGCGAAGGCCAGGTAGTCGAGTATCGAGCGGGTCGCCTCGGTGAACCGCTCGCCCGGCATGATCAATGGAATACCGGGCGGATACGGCACCAGCATCACCGCTGCCACACGCCCCAGCAGCGCCTCGATCGGCACCGCCTCCACGTCCCCACGCACCATCTGGTCATAGGCACGGGCCGGGCTCACGGCCACCTCCGGCAAACGCGTGAACAGCCGCTTCAGTTGCTTGGCCGTGGCATTGGCGCGGTAGCAGTCATGCAACTGGTCACACAGGTCGCGCAACCCCATCCTCTGGTAGCGTGAAGCATCAGCTGCCACCACGCTCGGCAGGCAACTGCTCAGGGCTGTGTTGCCATCATAGTGGCGTTTGAATTCCAGCAACTCCGTCAGCAAAGTGCTCCACTTGCCTTTGGTAATGCCCATGGAAAACAGCACCAGGAAGCTGTACAGGCCGGTTTTCTCCACCACCAGCCCCCGCTCCCAGAGAAATTTGCTGACCACCGCCGCCGGGATGCCATGCTCGCCCAGCACACCACCCGCACTCAGGCCCGGCATTACCAATGTGACCTTGAGCGGGTCGAGCAGCACGTAGTCGTCCACCACTTCGCCAAAGCCATGCCACTCGGCACCCGGTTGCAGCAACCAGTCCTGCGCGGCCAGGCGCTGGATACCTTCGGTGCCCGGCGGTTGCCAGATACTGAACCACCAGTCATCCGCAGCAATGTGCTCCCGCAAGTTGGCCAGGGCACGACGAAAACTCAACGCTTCGTCGAACATCTCTTGCAGCAGTGAATGCCCCGCCGGCCCTTCCATCATGCTCGAGGCCACATCCAGCGAGGCAAGGATGCTGTACTGCGGCGAGGTCGAGATATGCATCATGAACGCTTCGTTGAAGCGGTCTCGGTCCAGTTGCCGCCTGGCCCCGTCCTGCACATGGATCATCGAGGCCTGGCTGAACGCGGCCAGCAATTTGTGGGTGGAATGGGTACTGAACACCAGCGGGCTGCCCGCCGTGCAGGCCGTGCCCATGGCATAGCGCCCGGTAAAGAAATCATGAAACGCCGCATAGGCAAACCAGGCTTCGTCGAAATGCAGCACCTCCACACTCGCACCCAAGCACTGCTTGATCATCCCGGCGTGGTAACACAGCCCGTCGTAGGTGGAGTTGGTCACCACCGCCAGCTTGATGCGCCGCCCGCGATCACGGGCAAGGGGGTTGGCCTGGATCTTCGCCTCGATAGCCTCGGGGCTGAATTCGCTGAGCGGGATCGGGCCGATGATACCCAGCTCGTTGCGCTCCGGGCACAGGTACAGCGGAACGGCGCCAGTCATGATAATTGCGTGAACCACCGACTTGTGGCAGTTGCGGTCCACCAGCACCAGGTCGTCACGGCCGACCATGGCGTGCCAGACGATCTTGTTGGCCGTGGAAGTACCATTGATGACGAAGAAGGTGTGGTCAGCACCGAAGTTACGCGCCGCCCTGGCTTCAGCCTCGGCCAAGGGGCCGGTGTGGTCGAGCAGCGAGCCGAGTTCCGGCACGGATACGGAGAGGTCCGAGCGCAGGGTGTTTTCCCCGAAGAACTGATGAAACGCCTGGCCCACCGGGCTTTTGTGGTAGGCCACGCCACCGCCGTGGCCCGGGGTGTGCCAGGAATAGTTGGACTGCGCGGTATGCTGCACCAAGGCTTTGAAAAACGGCGGCAGCAAGCCGTCAAGGTAGGTATGTGCGGCACGCGCCACCTGGCGGGCGAGGAACGGCACGGTGTCTTCGAACAGGTAAAGAATGCCACGCAGCTGGTTAAGCTCGCTCATGGCTTCGGCGGGGGCGTTTTCCAGGGTTACCTGCTCACCCAGGGCGAAAATCGGCAGATCGGGTGCGCGCAGGCGGGCCAGGCGGATCAGTTCGGCCATGTTCTGCAGCAGGTGGGTATTCTCCCCAACGCCTTCGGCAGCGATCAGCATGCAGGCCAGGCCGTGGTGAGTGGCGGCGACCAGACGGGCTTCGGCGTGGTCAGCGGCGGCGAGAATGGCGAAGCCATCCTGGCGCAGTTCCTCGGCGATACCCCGCACGCGCTCGCCAGCGACACTGTCGGCCTTGATGGCGCGGTGGACGATGAGGATCGGGAACTTGAGGTCCTTGTACATCAGGTGGCTACCTCCGAAGGACATGGCGTCCACTTCAGGGTAGTTGACGGGCCGGTCTTGAGCGTTGAGGTGACGCGTAGATCGAGCGCCGCGCGGGCGGCGCTCGATCTCAAAGGCGCCACACAACCCACGGCAAGCAGAAAAAATTACCCTGTTGGCGTCTCGGTAAGGACCTGCCACATGGAGGGCCCACCCGCCGACTTGGCAACGGCGGCCAGCCGCTCGGCATGCGCCTCCAGTTCCTCGGTACTGGCCATGATCACCCGCCCCGGCGTACGCCCGACAATGCGGCGGATCTCGCTGCCGCCAGCGCCCTGCCCGTCATCTTCGGCATCCGCCCCATGGCCAGCCAGCGACAGGCTGGTCTGGCCACCGGTCATCGCCAGGTAGACGTCAGCCAGCAGTTCCGAGTCGAGCAATGCGCCGTGCAACTCACGGCCCGAGTTGTCGATGTCGTAGCGTTTACAGAGCGCATCGAGGCTGTTGCGCTGCCCCGGGTGGCGCGAGCGCGCCAGCAACAGGGTGTCGAGGATGGTGCAATGTTGCGAAATGTCAGCGCGATGCTGCTGGCCCAGCAAGGCGAATTCGTTGTTGATGAAGCCAACGTCAAACGCCGCGTTATGGATGACCAGCGTGGCGCCCTGGATGAATTCGAAGAATTCCTCGGCTACATCGCCAAAGCGTGGCTTGCCGACCAGGAAGGTATCGGTGATGCCGTGGACGTTGATAGCGCCCTCGTCACTCTCGCGGTCCGGCTGCAGGTAGACGTGGAAGTGCCGCCCGGTGAGGCGCCGGCCGATGACCTCGACACAGCCAATCTCGATGATGCGGTGGCCTTCGCTGACCGGCATACCCGTGGTTTCGGTATCGAGAATGACGAAGCGTTTATCTTGCTGCTGCTCCACGCGGGGCGCTCCAACTTGCATCAGTTACAAAGGCCGCAATTGTACCCCAGCTCAACGCTGGGCGCGCACCTCATCGACCCCACGGTTGGCCAGTTGGTCGGCGCGCTCGTTCCCGGGGTGACCAATGTGGCCGCGCACCCACTTCCAGCTCACCTTGTGGCGGTTGACCTGTTCATCGAGCTGCTGCCACAGGTCGGCATTTTTCACCGGCTCTTTGGCTGCGGTTTTCCAGCCGCGCTTCTTCCAGTTGACCATCCACTCGTTGATACCCTTCATCACGTACTGCGAGTCAGTGGTCAGCACCACGTCGCACTCACGCTTGAGCGACATCAGCCCCTGGATGGCCGCCATCAATTCCATGCGATTGTTGGTGGTTTCACGTTCGCCGCCCCACAGTTCCTTCTCGACGCCCTTGTAGATCATCAGGACGCCCCAGCCACCCGGGCCAGGATTGCCTTTGCAGGCACCATCGGTAAACATTTCGACGCTATCGCTCATGTACCACTCTTGAATTCAGTGCTTGTCAGTTTCAGGGTTGGCCGCCGTGCGGTTCACCTTGGCCAGCGGCAGCGGCAGCAACTTGCCCATCGGCTCGCGGCGCTCCGGGCGCAACGGCCGCAGGCCCACCACCATCTTGCGCGCCACCAGCAGGTACACCCCGCCACCAGAGGTCTGCCAGCCGCCAGCCACCCGTTCCCAGCCCGCCAGGCGCTGCTGCCAGACCGGTGAGGCAAGCGGCGGACGATAGCACCCGAAGCGGCGTTTCTCCAGCGCGAAGCCCAGCAGGTTGAGCCAGTCGCCTACCCGCGACGGCGAGATACAGCGGGCCTTGCGCAGGGCATCATGGCTGAAGAAGTGGCGCATGCCCCAACTGCTCCACGGGTTGATCCCGACGATCAGCAGGTGCCCGCCCGGGCGTACGGCGCTGGCGGCCTCGCGCAGCAAACCGTGAGGCGACAGGCTGAAATCCAGGCCATGTTGCAGCACCACCACATCGGCGGCGTGCTCGCTCAATGGCCAGGCCTGTTCTTCACAGGCAATCTCCACCCCCGGTAGCGGCGCCCCAAGGCGCACGTTGCGCTGCACCTGGGGAGCGCTGGGCGGCGGCTCCGCGCAGGGGCCGTAGTGCACGAGGTAACCCCCGAAGAAGCGCCCGAGCTCTTCTTCCAGCAGTTTTTCCTCTTCCTTGAGCATCAGCTGGCCGAGCGGGCCATTGAACCACTCACGGGCCAGGCTGATCAGCTTGACCCAGTCCGGGTCGGCCTGGGCAAAGGCTTGGTCGGTCATTGCGCTCTCCCTCGAAGGTTCTCCCACCGCGCCATCGCGGCTAAGATGCCTTCATGTGCCACGCTTGGCGAATCGGATCCGCACCATGATACAGATCGATGCTCTCCCCGCTTTCTCCGACAACTACATCTGGTTGTTACAGGATACTGCCAAACGCCGCTGCGCGGTGGTCGACCCCGGAGATGCCGGCCCAGTGGAACGCTGGCTGTCGGCCAACCCAGACTGGGTGCTCAGCGACATCCTGATTACCCACCACCACAACGACCATGTCGGCGGCGTGCAACGGCTCAAGCAACTGACCGACGCACGGGTCTGCGGCCCGGCCAACGAGCACATTCCCTGCCGCGACCTGGCGCTGGACGACGGCGACCCAGTGACGGTGCTTGGCGTGACGTTTCAGGTCCTGGCGGTGCCTGGCCACACCTTGGGGCATATCGCGTTCTTCAGCGATCAGCCGCCGACGCCAGTATTGTTCAGTGGCGACACCCTGTTCGCCGCCGGGTGCGGGCGAATGTTCGAGGGTACACCCGAACAGATGCAACCGGCCCTCGCCCGCCTGGCGGCGCTGCCGCCACAAACTGAAGTGTACTGCGCCCACGAATACACCCTCAGCAACCTGCGCTTTGCCAAGGCGGTGGAACCCACCAACCCGCACGTTCTTGAGCGGTTCGAGGACGTTACCCGTTTGCGCGCCGACAATCGCATCACCTTGCCATCAACGATTGGCCTGGAACGCCTCACCAACCCCTTCCTGCGCACCTCTGAAACATTAGTTAAACAAAAAGCAGACGAATGGAAGGGACATTCAAACGACTCGCAGGTCACTGTTTTTGCTGCCTTGAGGTCTTGGAAGGACACCTTCTGATAACCTCAAGATATATCGCAAAGCGCTGACAACGGTTGACCCGGCCGGGAGCGGTTTCTAGAATCGCCGAAATTTTTTGCCCGGATACCTGTCCCAGCCGATGTCTTCCCGTAGCCGCAGAACCGCTCATTCAGTCGCCTTGACGCGCCTGGCCCAAATCAGTGCGCTGGCGCTGGCCGCCACCCTGGTGGGCTGCCAGAGCACCCGTCAGCTTGACGACTCCGAAAGCGTTCGCGCGCACAATTACCAGGCGCGGATCAAGCACAAGCCTGCACCGCTGCTGGTCAAGCCGGTTGAGAAAACGCCGCAGGACGTTTGGGAGCGCATGCGCCAGGGCTTCGCCCTGCAGGACAGCATCGACGTCAACCCGCGCATCGAGCAGCAGCGCCTGTGGTTCGCCAGCAACCCCACCTTCATCGAAAGCGCCGGTGAGCGCGGCAGCCTCTACCTGCACTACATTGTCGAGCGTCTTGAAGAGCGCGACATGCCGCTGGAGCTGGCGCTGCTGCCCGCCATCGAGAGCGCCTACAACCCGATGGCCTATTCACGTGCCAGCGCTGCCGGCATGTGGCAGTTCATGCCAGCGACAGGTCGCCACTTCAACCTGCGCCAGACCAACTTCTACGATGGCCGCCGCGATATCACCGCGTCGACCAACGCAGCACTGGATTACCTGACCCGCCTGCACGACATGTTCAACGGCGACTGGCTGCTGGCCCTGGCCGCTTACAACGCCGGAGAAGGCACGGTCAGCCGCGCCATGGAACGCAACGAAAGGCTCGGCCTGCCAACCGACTACTGGAACCTGCCGCTGCCGCAGGAAACCCGCGACTATGTGCCCAAGCTGCTGGCCTTGTCGCAGGTGGTACTCACGCCTGAAGCCTATGGCGTCAACCTGAACCCGATCGCCAACGAGCCTTACTTTGAAGCGGTAGCCATCAATGATCGCCTGGACCTGTCGCGGGTAGCGGCCTTTGCCAATATCGACGAAGACGAGCTGATCCAGCTCAACCCGGCCTTCAAGAAGCGCATGACCGTGGACGGCCCGCAGCAGCTGTTGGTACCAACCGCCAAAGCGCAGTTGCTGAGCGACAGCCTGTCCAACCTCAAGCCCGAGCAACTGGTCAGCCTGCAACCAAACAAGGCCGTGTTCGCCCGCGCTGTGGCCGAAGCCAAGGCGCCGGTAGCGGCACGCAGCTACCGGGTCAAGCGTGGCGACAACCTGGGCGCCATCGCCAAGGCCAACCGCGTTTCGGTCAGTGACATCAAGCGCTGGAACCGCCTGTCCGGCAACAGCCTGCGTGCCGGCCAGGTGCTGGCCCTGCGCGGTGGCAATGGGCCGAGCGCCGCCGGCAATCGGGTTGCTGCTTCCGGCAAGCGCTCTACCCAGTACAAAGTACGCAAGGGCGACTCGCTGTACCTGGTGGCCAAGCGTTTCAACGTTGAGATGCAGCACCTCAAGCGCTGGAACCCGCGCAGCGGGCATGCATTGAAGCCCGGGCAGACACTGACCGTTTACTTGTCGCATTGATCTGAAGCTCCGGGTACACCTGCCATGGTGTGGTAATCGGCTAATACCTCGCGCAACCTCCAACAGCTGAAGCTGCAGCCTCCACTCCATCAAAGAGGCTGCACCCATGGCACCGTCTCAAAACAGCCAGCTCCAACGCTTCGAAGCCAACATTCATGATGTCTTCAGCTTTACCCGGGCGGAGTACCTGATCAACGATGATGGCGACTTCGACCTCTATACCTTGCGTTTTATCGATCCCCAGTACCAGATCACCAAATCTGCGCAACATGACAGAGGCGACCATAGGCGCTTGAAGCCGGCCGTGGCGCCTATCCTGGTAGCCTATTCAGACCATTTCATGAGGGGTACTTTCTCCTCTCACATTTCGTATCTTCATTTTGTATATCCTGCTGGAAAGCAGCTGACGCACAAAGTGCTCAACACCGACATAACCGTCAATCAGGTACCTGGGCAGATGAACGCGCTGCGCTTTCGCCAAGAGCGGGATGTGCCGGACAATTGGGTTGCGAACACGTACTGGGTTCTGACCGACCAGCACGGCACCGAATACAAAATCCAATTCACTTCAGAAGATAACGCCAACTTGATCGGCATCGCCCGTTATCCAGGTTGAGATCAAGATGGAGCGTCCATTCGGACGCTCTTTTTCCAATCTCACCAAGCTGTTACTGTACCCGATCAAAGCCCAACGCCTCTGGATCGGATGCCGACTTGATACGTCCCCTCCTGCTGTCACTCAGCCTGGCCTTGAGCTTTCCCGTAGCCGCGATGGTGAGCGAAAGCCACGGATACGCGCAGTTCGGCACGCTCAAGTACCCAGCCACATTCACCCATTTCGACTGGGTCAACCCGCAAGCGCCCAAGGGCGGTACCTTGCGCGCCATGGCTTTTGGCACCTTCGATACCCTCAACCCCTACACCTTCAAGGGGTCGAGCCCGATCACCACGCCCAATTTCCAGCAGTACGGCATCAGCGAGCTGAACGAGCCGCTGATGGTCGGCACCGGCCAGTACGACCCGTCGGGTGACGAGCCGACCTCCAGCTACGGCCTGATCGCCCGTTCGGTCGAATACAGCGAGGACCGCAGCTGGGTGGTGTTCAACCTGCGCCCGGAAGCCCGCTGGCATGACGGCCAGCCGATCACTTCGGCAGACGTGGCCTTTTCCTACCGCACGTTGCTCAAGGACGGCCACCCGATCTACCGCACCAACCTGCAGGAAGTGCAGCGGGTAGACATCCTCGGCCCGCTGCGCATCCGTTTCGTGTTCAAGCGCGCCGGCAACCCGCTGCTGATCCTGCGCCTGGGCGAAATGCCGGTGCTGCCCAAGCACTACTGGCAAAAGCGCGACTTCAAAGCCACTACCTTCGAGCCACCCTTGGGCAGCGGCCCCTACCGCATCACCCAGGTACAACCCGGGCGCCGGCTGGTGTTCGAACGGGTGAAGAACTATTGGGGCAAGGACCTCGCGGTCAACCGTGGCAAGTACAACTTCAAGCGCGTGGAATACGAGTTCTACCGCGACGCCACGGTCGCGTTCGAAGCGTTCAAGGCTGGCGAATTCGACATCTACATCGAGCACCAGGCGAAGAACTGGGCCAACGGCTACAACTTCCCGGCCGTGCGCCGCGGCGAGGTGATCAAGGCGCAGATCCCGCACCGCATCCCCACGCAAACCCAGGGCCTGTTCATGAACAGCCGTCGGGCCACCTTCAGCGACCCACGGGTACGCCAGGCGCTGGGCCTGATGCTGGACTTCGAGTGGACCAACCGCGCCCTGTTCAGCAGCGCCTACCGCCGCTCGACCAGTTACTACCCCAACAGCGAGTTCGCCGCCAGCGGCGTGCCTACCGGTAAGGAATGGCTGTTGCTGGCGCCGTTCCGCGACCAGTTGCCGGCCAAGCTGTTCAGCGAACCCTACAAGGTCAGCCAGACCGATGGCCGCGGCATCAACCGCCAGACCCTGCGCCAGGCCTTGGGCCTGCTTGCCGAGGCTGGCTGGAAGCTGAACGGCCAGCGCCTGCTCGACAGCAAGGGCCAGCAACTGCGCATGGAACTGCTGCTGGTTAACCCCAACCTTGAACGCATCCTGCAACCTTATGTCGAAAACCTGGCCAGCATCGGCATCGATGCACGCTTGCGCACCGTGGACCGTGCCCAGTACAAACAACGTCTGGACCAGTTCGATTTCGACATGATTCTGATGACCTTGAACCAGACCCTGAGCCCCGGCCTGGAGCAGTGGCTGTACTTTCATTCCAGCCAGGCCGCGACCAAGGGCAGCAAGAACTATGCTGGGGTCAAGGACCCGGTGGTCGATCACCTGCTCGACACCCTGCTGGCCGCACGCACCCGCGACGACCAGGTCGCCGCCGCCCGCGCCCTGGACCGCGTGCTCTCATGGCAGTACTACATGATCCCCAACTGGTACCTCGACAACCATCGCCTGGCCTACCGCAACCGGTTCGCCTTCGTCACCACGCCGCCCTATACCCTCGGGCTGAACAGCTGGTGGATCAAGACTTCGGAGAAAGCCCAATGACGCCAACGCACCGCCTGCGCCGGCTGGCATGCAGCCTGTTGCTCGCCTGCCTGAGCCTTCCCACCCTGGCCGCACCGCAGCACGCGCTCACCCTGTACGACGAGCCACCCAAGTACCCTGCCGACTTCAAGCACTTCGACTACGTCAACCCCGACGCGCCCAAGGGCGGCACCTTCCGCCAGTCCAGCTTCGGCGGCTTCGACAGCCTCAACCCGTTCATCAACAAAGGCGTATCGGCCGAGAACATCGCCAGCATCTACGACACGCTGATGCGCCAGAGCCAGGACGAGCCGTTCACCGAATACGGCCTGGTGGCCGGCAAAATCGAGAAAGCCCCGGACAACAGCTGGGTGCGCTTCTACCTGCGCCCCGAAGCCCGCTTCCACGACGGCCACCCGATGCGCGCCGAGGACGTGGTGTTCACTTTCAACGCCCTGATCAAGGACGGTGCACCGCTGTACCGCCAGTACTACGCCGACGTCGCTGAGGTGGTCGCCGAAGACCCGCTGAAGGTGCTGTTCAGGTTCAAGCACAAGGGCAACCGCGAGCTGCCGCTGATTCTCGGCCAACTGCCCGTGCTGCCCAAGCACTGGTATGAAAACCGCGACTTCAACCGTGGCAACCTGGAAATCCCTCTGGGCAGCGGCCCGTACAAGGTCGCCGAGGTCAAGGCCGGCCGCTCGGTGCGCTACGAGCGGGTCAAGGACTACTGGGCGAAGGACCTGCCGATCAACCGTGGCTTCTACAACTTCGACGTCATGACCTTCGATTCCTACCGCGACACCACCGTCGCCCTGGAAGCGCTCAAGGCCGGGGCGTTCGACTATGCACTGGAAGTCAGCGCGAAGAACTGGGCCACCGCCTACAACGTGCCCGCCGTGCGCGAAGGCCGCCTGATCAAGGAAGAGCTGCCCAATGGCAACCCCACCGGCATGCAAGGTTTCGTCTTCAACATCCGCCGCCCGGTGTTCCAGGACATTCGCGTGCGAAAGGCACTGAGCCTTCTGCTGGACTACGAGTGGACCAACAAGCAGCTGTTCAACGGCGCCTACACCCGCACCGGCAGCTACTTCGAGAATTCGGAAATGGCCGCCCATGGCTTGCCTGGCCCCAACGAGCTGAACATCCTCGAGCCGCTGCGGGGCAAAATCCCCGATCAGGTATTCACCGAGGCTTACAAGAACCCGGTCAGCGACGGCAGCGGCATGATCCGCGAGCAGCAGCGCCAGGCCTACAAGCTGCTGCAGGACGCCGGCTGGAAAATCGTCGATGACAAGATGGTCGACGCCCAAGGCAAGCCGGTAACCATCGAGTTCTTGCTGGCGCAGACCGAGTTCGAACGCATTCTGCTGCCGTTCAAGCGGAACCTCGCCGACCTCGGCATTGACCTGAGCATCCGCCGGGTCGACGTTTCCCAGTACATCACCCGCCTGCGTTCACGTGACTACGACATGATCGTCGGCGGCTACCCACAGTCCAACTCGCCGGGTAACGAACAGCGCGAGTTCTGGTCCAGTGCCGCCGCCGACAACCCCGGCAGCCGCAACTTCATCGGCCTGCGCGATCCGGCCATCGACCAGTTGGTGGAACAACTGATCAACGCCGACTCTCGCCAGAGCCTGATCGACCACTGCCGTGCCCTCGACCGCGTGTTGCTATGGGGCTACTACGTGATCCCCAACTGGCACATCAAGACCTGGCGCGTGGCCTACTGGAACCACATCGGCCACCCGAAAGTGTCGCCCAAATACGACATCGGCATCGACACCTGGTGGATCAAGCCCGGGGTAACCCCGGCGGTCAGCGAAGCCCCTGCGGACGAGGCCAACTAAGATGCTGGCCTACATCCTGCGCCGCCTGCTGCTGATCATCCCGACCCTGTTCGGTATCCTCATCATCAACTTCATCATCGTCCAGGCCGCCCCCGGTGGCCCGGTCGAGCAGATGATCGCCAAGCTCGAAGGCTTCGAAGGCGCCACCAGCCGCATTGCCGGTGGTGGCGCCGAGGTTTCCGTGGCCGGCTCCAACTACCGTGGCGCCCAGGGCCTGGACCCGGCGCTGATCGCCGAAATCGAGCGCATGTACGGCTTCGACAAGTCGCCGCCCGAGCGCCTGTGGATCATGATCAAGAACTACGCCCGGCTGGACTTCGGCGACAGTTTCTTCCGCGATGCCAAGGTAATCGACCTGATCGTGGAGAAGATGCCGGTGTCGATCTCGCTGGGGCTGTGGAGCACGCTGATCATGTACCTGGTGTCAATCCCGCTGGGCATCGCCAAAGCCGTGCGCCACGGCAGCCACTTCGACGTGTGGACCAGCTCGGCGATCATCGTCGGCTATGCCATCCCGGCGTTCCTGTTCGCCATCCTGCTGATCGTGCTGTTCGCCGGTGGCAGCTACTTCGACTGGTTCCCGCTGCGTGGCCTCACCTCCAACAACTTCGACGAACTGAGCACCACCGGCAAGGTGCTGGACTACTTCTGGCACCTGGTGCTGCCGATCACCGCACTGGTCATCGGCAACTTCGCCACCATGACCCTGCTGACCAAAAACAGCTTCCTCGACGAGATCAACAAGCAATATGTGGTCACCGCCAAGGCCAAGGGCCTCAGCCGGCCAAGGGTGCTGTACGGCCACGTATTCCGTAACGCCATGCTGCTGGTGATTGCCGGGTTCCCGTCGGCGTTCATCGGCATCTTCTTCACCGGGTCGTTGCTGATCGAGGTCATCTTCAGCCTCGACGGCCTGGGCCTGATGAGTTTCGAAGCGGCCATCAACCGCGACTACCCGGTGGTCTTCGGCACCCTGTTCATCTTCACCCTGTTAGGGCTGGTGGTGAAACTGATCGGCGACCTGACCTACACCCTGGTCGATCCACGCATCGACTTCGCCAGCCGGGAGCACTGACATGGCCTTGTCCCCCCTCAACCGCCGGCGCTTCGAGCGTTTCAAGGCAAACCGCCGTGGCTGGTGGTCGCTGTGGCTGTTCCTGATCCTGTTCGGCCTGAGCCTGGGCGCTGAGCTGATCGCCAATGACAAGCCCGTTGCCGTGCGTTACGACGGTGAATGGTACTTCCCGGCGTTCAAGCGCTACCCGGAAACCACCTTCGGCGGCGAATTCCCGCTGGAGGCCAACTACAAAAGCCCGTACATCCGCGAACTGCTGGCGAAGAAAGACAGCTTCGTGCTGTGGGCGCCAATCCCGTTCAGCTATCAAAGCATCAACTACGACCTGCGCGTGCCCGCCCCCGCTCCGCCCTCGACCGATAACTGGCTGGGTACCGACGACCAGGGCCGAGACGTGCTGGCGCGGGTAATCTACGGCTTTCGCATTTCGGTACTGTTCGCCCTCACCTTGACGGTGGCCAGCTCCATCGTCGGCGTCATCGCCGGCGCCTTGCAGGGCTTCTATGGCGGCTGGGTCGACCTGGCCGGGCAGCGCTTCCTGGAAATCTGGTCGGGCCTGCCGGTGCTGTACCTGCTGATCATCCTGGCCAGCTTCGTGCAGCCTAACTTCTGGTGGCTGCTGGGTATCATGCTGCTGTTCTCGTGGATGAGCCTGGTGGATGTGGTCCGCGCCGAGTTCCTGCGCGGGCGCAACCTGGAATACGTGCGCGCCGCCCGTGCCCTGGGCATGCGCAACGGCGCAATCATGTACCGCCATATCCTGCCCAACGCCATGATCTCGACGATGACCTTCATGCCGTTCATTCTCACCGGCGCTATCGGCACCCTCACTGCCCTGGACTTCCTCGGCTTCGGCCTGCCCGCCGGTTCGCCATCGCTGGGCGAACTGGTAGCCCAGGGCAAGTCCAACCTGCAAGCGCCATGGCTGGGCATCAGCGCCTTTGCGGTGCTGGCGCTGATGCTGAGCCTGCTGGTGTTCATCGGCGAATCCGCCCGCGATGCCTTCGACCCGAGGAAGTGACATGAGTGAACAGAACCTGATCGAAGTGCGGGACCTGGCAGTGGAGTTCGTGACCGGGGACCAGATCAACCGGGTGGTAGACGGCATCAGCTTCGATATCCGCAAAGGCGAGACACTGGCGCTGGTGGGCGAAAGCGGCTCGGGCAAATCGGTCACCGCGCACTCGATCCTGCGCCTGCTGCCCTACCCCTTGGCCCGCCACCCCAGCGGCAGCATCCGTTACCAGGACAAGGACCTGCTGCAGCAGAACGAGAAGACCTTGCAGCGAATCCGAGGCAACCGCATCGCGATGATCTTCCAGGAGCCGATGACCTCGCTCAACCCGCTGCACTGCATCGAGAAGCAGATCAACGAAATCCTTTTGCTGCACAAGGGCCTGAGCGGCAAGGAAGCGACCGCTCGCACCCTGGAGCTACTGGATCTGGTCGGCATTCCCGAGCCGCACAAGCGCTTGAAGGCCCTGCCCCATGAGCTGTCGGGCGGGCAACGCCAACGGGTGATGATCGCCATGGCACTGGCCAACGAGCCGGAACTGCTGATTGCAGATGAGCCGACCACGGCGCTCGACGTGACCGTGCAGTTGAAAATTCTCGACCTGCTCAAGGAACTGCAGGCGCGCCTGGGCATGGCGCTGCTGCTGATCAGCCATGACCTGAACCTGGTGCGTCGCATCGCCCACCGCGTGTGCGTGATGCAGCGCGGGCAAATTGTCGAGCAAGCCGAATGTGCCACGCTGTTCAGCGCGCCACAGCACCACTACACACAGATGCTGATCAATGCTGAGCCCAGCGGGCTGCCGGCCCACAACCCGGTCGGCGCGCCACTGCTGGAGGTGGATGATCTCAAGGTGTGGTTCCCGATCAAGAAGGGGCTGCTGCGGCGCACGGTTGACCATGTAAAGGCCGTGGACGGGGTCAACTTCAGCTTGCCCCAAGGGCAAACGCTGGGGATTGTCGGGGAGTCCGGGTCGGGCAAGTCAACGCTCGGTCTGGCGATCCTGCGGCTGATTTCCAGCCAGGGAGGCATCCGTTTCCATGGGCAGGACTTGCAAGGGCTGAACCAGAAGGCCGTGCGGCCGCTGCGGCGGGAAATGCAGGTGGTGTTCCAGGATCCGTTTGGCAGCCTGAGCCCGCGTATGTGCGTGGCGGACATTGTGGGCGAAGGGCTGCGCATTCACGGCATTGGCACCGCGCAGGAACAGGAAGCAGCGATTATCGCGGCCCTGGAGGAGGTAGGCCTGGACCCCCGCACACGCCACCGCTACCCCCATGAGTTTTCCGGCGGCCAGCGCCAGCGCATCGCCATTGCCCGGGCGCTGGTGTTGAAACCAGCACTGATTCTGCTGGATGAACCCACGTCAGCGCTGGACCGTACCGTGCAGCGGCAGGTGGTCGAGTTGCTGCGCAGTCTGCAGCAGAAGTACAACCTGACCTACCTGTTCATCAGCCATGACCTGGCGGTGGTCAAGGCGCTGAGCCACCAGTTGATGGTGATCAAGCATGGGCAGGTGGTTGAACAAGGGGATGCGCAGGCGATCTTCCATGCGCCGCAGCACCCGTACACGCGACAGTTGTTGGAGGCGGCGTTTTTAGAGGTTGAAGTTTCGTAGGGGTGCGTGTTTGCCTCGCTCCTTGTTGCACGTTGCAGATCCAGCGCCGCGCGGGCGGCGCTCGATTTACGCGACACCGCACCACCACCGCCCGGATTATCAGAAGTCAATGGTGCCGGAGAACTTCAGCAGTCGCGGATCGCCCTGGGTCAGGTAACCACCGTTAGCCGAGGCCCAGTAGTTCTTGTCTGTCAGGTTTTCCACATTCACCCGCAGGGTCAGGTCTTTCTCCGCTACCTTCAACTTGTAACGGGCACCGGCATCGAAACGGTTCCAGGTCGGCAAACTGACGTTGTTCGCCGCATCGACGAACTGGCCACCGGTGCGCAGCATCCTCGCATTCAGCGCCAGCCCAGGTACACCAGGCACGTCCCAGTCGACGCTGGCATTGAGTTGGAACGTCGGCACGCCAATGGCATGGTTGCCATCGTTGCTGCCGTTGGCAGTTTTTTTCTGCTCCGAGGTCATGCGCGTGCCGCCAGCCATCAGGCGCAGACCCTGGACCGGCTCGCCGAACAGGCTCAACTCCAGGCCTTTGTTGACCTGTTCACCGTCGCGAATGAAGACATTGTTCAACGTATAGCCGTCTGAAGGCTTCTCGATACGGAATACGCCCAGGTTCGCACCAAAGGTCTGTCGGTCGAACTTGATACCAGCCTCAAGCTGCTTGGTGCGGCCTGGCGGGAACATCTCGTTGGCATTGGACACATTGGCTGGCGCCGTTGGCCCCTGAGCCAGGCCTTCGATGCGGTTGGCATACAAGGAAATGCTGTCGGTGGCCTTGAACACGATGCCATACACCGGTGTGGTGATCGACTCCTCATACGGGTCGCCTTTGCGGCTGCCGTCATTCGCCAGGTTGGCCTGCCCTTGAGAGGTCGTGCCATCGTAAGTATAGCTTTCCACCCGCAGCTGCTGCCGTCGCAAGCCGTAAGTCAGCAACAGGCGATCATCGAAGACGCCAATGGTGTCGGAAATGGCGATGCTCCGCGCGCGGGTCTTGCCGGTAACACCGGGGTCACCCATTTCGCCACCCGTGCTGGTGACAGTGCCCGGCTTGGCCTTTTGCACGCCGTCGTAGATGTTGGTGCTGACCGGCGAATAGAAGGTGTAGGCGTTTTCCGCCTGGGTCCACATGGTATTGGCCCCCAAGGCGATCTGGTGGCTGATCGGCCCGGTCTGCAGGCGCCCATTCAGGCCAGTACTGAAGCTGGTGTTGTCTTCACCGTGCACGATGTCCGAAGGGGTCATCGTCGCTGCACCGCTGTTGCCGACCAGTACCGGGGTACCGTAGGTGCCCTGCTCGCGCGTGTGCCGGGCGCCGCCGGCGAGGTAGGCGGTCCAGTTGTCGCTCAGGTCCCATTCGCCACGGACCATGCCGAAGGTATCTTCCGACTCGCTGTAGCTCCAGCTCTGGCCATAGTTGTGGCTGGCGTCCGGCGCGGTCGGGGCCTTGGTCGTGGTACTGCCCAGGCGCACGGAATTGCGCAAATGGTTGATGCGCTGTTTCTGGTAGCCGATGTCAGTCGCCACGCGGAAGTTGTCGCCACGGTAGTCCAGGCCAGCGGTGAACAGCTTGGTGCGCTGGTCCTGGTCATCCACGGCAGTTTCACCTTCGCGTTGGCTGAGGTTCAGGCGCGCGCCGAAACGGTTGTCCTCACCGAAGCGTTGGCCGATATCCAGGTGCTCGCCAATACGGCCATCGGCGCTGATGTCCTGGGTGTAGCGGCGGGTCGGCTCATCACCGGCGCGCTTGGGCTGCAGGTTGACGTTGCCGCCCAGGCCCGTGCCGGTCGGGCTCACGCCATTGAGGAAAGCATTGGGCCCCTTGAACACTTCGACCCGCTCGACGCCGTCGGTGGACATGATCTGCCGCGGCAAGATGCCGTACAGGCCATTGAAGGAAATATCATCGCCGGCCAGCGGCAACCCCCGGATCACGAAGACCTTGGACTGGTTACCGAAGCCGAATGATTCACGCACCGAGGGGTCGTTGGCCAGGACGTCACCGATGTCTTCCGCCTGCTGGTCTTCGATCACCTTGGCGGTATAGCTGGTCATGGTAAAGGGCACATCCATGTAGTCCTGGTTACCCAGCACGCCCATTCGCCCGCCACGGGCCACCTGGCCGCCGGCAAACTCGTCGGGCAATGCGTCGGGGCGCGCTTTCAGGGCATCGGCGCTGACATCGGTCGCCTCCAGCTGGATCGGTTCTGCAGCCTGCGCCATCAGGGTTACGGAACAGCAGATCGCCAGTAATGCGGGACGCGAGGGGACACGGGAAGGCATGGGATAATTCCTGACAGCGCGGAGGATGTGAAACAGAACGCAAATGGTAATGCTTACCAAACACAAACATCAACCTGCGGCTGTGGCAAAGGGCCGCCACTTATCAGGATTTCTGATCACGATCGTCTTTCATCATCAGTCAGATCGGGCATACAGTCGCTGCTGTCACTCCTGCTTCAACGGTAGAGCCCATGCCCAGTTATCCACAAAAGAACGTCTCCCCTGCCCTTGAGCAGATGATCCAGCGCGCCAGCCTGCCCGGCCCCACGCTCAGCGAAACCCAGGCACATGCCTTGTTGCAGATGCACTACGGCGTTGCCGGTGGGTTGTCGGCACTGGGCAGCCAGCAGGACCTGAACTTCCGGGTCGATACGGCCCAAGGGCAGTTCGTACTCAAGGCCTGCCATGGCAGCTACGCAAAGCTGGAGCTGGAGGCGCAGCATGCCGCCCTCGCCTATTTGCGTGAGCACGGCCTGTCGGTGCCTGCCGTACGTGCGGCGCACAGCGGCGAAAACTTGCTGGCCGTGGAGATTGATGGCCAACCACTGCGCGTGCGCCTGCTCGACTACATCGAAGGTCAACCGTTGACGCGCCTCAAGCACATGCCGGCGCAGCTGATGGCCGAAATGGGCAGGCTGTGTGCGCGGCTCGACAGCACCCTGGCCGACTTCGACCACCCCGGCCTTGCGCGCACCCTGCAATGGGACCCGCAACACGCCCAGGCGTTGATCCAGCACCTGCTGCCCGTACTGGACAACAGCGAGCAACGCGCCCGCATCGAACACGCCACCGGCGTCGCCGCCCAACACCTCGCCCCGCTTGCCGAGCAACTGCCAAGCCAGGCCGTGCATCTGGACATCACCGACGACAACACCGTGTGGGCCCTTGACGGCGAGCGCCAGTGGCAGTTGCAAGGGGTGATCGACTTCGGCGACCTGCTGCGCACCTGGCGCATCGCCGACCTGTCAGTGACCTGTGCAGCACTGCTGCACCACGCCGAAGGCGACCCGCTGCGGGTCCTGCCGGCGGTCAGCGCCTACCAGGCGCTCAACCCGCTGACCGACGCCGAGCTGCGTGCCCTGTGGCCTCTGGTACTAAACCGCGCGGCAGTGTTGGTGCTGAGTAGCGCGCAGCAACTGGCCGTGGACCCGGGTAACCAGTACACCCGCGACAACGTGGCCCATGAGTGGGAAATTTTCGACACCGCTACCGCCGTGCCTTTCGCACTCATGCAAGCGGCCATCCTGCAGGCTGCCGGCGTGCAACCCGCCACGCCAGACCTGAACGGCTGCACGCCCCTGCTGCCCGAACTGGCGGGGCACCCTGTGACGCGCATTGACCTCGGTGTGCTCAGCAAGCATTGTGAAGCGGGCAACTGGGAGCAACCCGGCTTCGACCAACGCCTGCTAACCCTGCACCCTGCCCCGGCCTGCAGCCTGCACGGGCAGTATCGCCTGTCGCAAACCCATATCGACCGCCCCGAGGAGCCAGCCACCTGCGCCCTTGGCGTAGAGCTGCATGTAGCCAACGGTAGCGCGGTGCAAGCGCCGGCAGCGGGCACCTGGCATCGCCATGGGGATGGCCGTGGCTGCCTGCGCACCGCGCACTGGGCCTTGTGGCTGCAGGGTCTGGAAAATGCCCCGGCAAATGGCCTGGCCGTTGAACAAGGCCAGTCGCTGGGCATCAGCTGCGGTTTCCTCAGCGTGCAGCTGTGCCTGGACAACTGCATTCAGCCGCCATTCTTCGCCACCCCGTCCCAGGCTGCCGCCTGGCTGGCGCTGTGCCCGTCACCAGCCGCACTGCTGGGCTTCGATTGCGATGCCGATCCGCTGCCTGATCCGCAGGCCCTGCTGGCACGCCGCGATGCCAGCTTCGCCCGTTCGCAGAAGCACTACTACGCGCAGCCACCCCACATCGAACGCGGCTGGCGCAACTACCTCATCGACATGCAGGGCCGCTCTTACCTCGACATGCTGAACAACGTCGCGGTACTGGGCCATGGCCACCCCCGCATGGTCGCCGAGTCGGCACGACAGTGGTCACTGCTGAACACCAACTCGCGGTTTCACTACGCAGCCATCACCGAGTTCTCCGAACGGCTGCTGGACTTGGCCCCCGAAGGTTTCGACCGGGTGTTCATGGTCAACAGCGGTACCGAAGCCAACGACCTGGCCATCCGCCTGGCCTGGGCCTACAGCGGCGGGCGTGACCTGCTCAGTGTGCTGGAGGCCTACCACGGCTGGTCGGTGGCCACCGATGCCATCTCCACGTCGATCGCCGACAACCCGCAAGCCCTGGAAACCCGCCCGGACTGGGTACACCCGGTCGAAGCGCCGAACACCTTCCGCGGCCGCTTCCGCGGGCCCGATAGCGCCGCCGACTACCTGCAGGACGTCGACGCCAAACTGGCTGACCTCGATGCCCGTAACCGCCAGCTGGCGGGTATCATCTGCGAGCCGGTGTACGGCAATGCCGGGGGCATCTCGTTACCGGCCGGCTACTTGCGCGATGCCTACGCCAAGGTCCGCGCCCGTGGCGGGGTATGCATCGCCGACGAAGTACAGGTGGGTTATGGTCGCCTGGGCGAATACTTCTGGGGTTTCGAGGAACAGGGTGTGGTGCCCGACATCATCACCATGGCCAAGGGCATGGGCAACGGCCAGCCACTGGGCGTGGTCATCACCCGCCGTGAAATCGCCGAGGCGCTGGAAGCCGAGGGCTACTTCTTCTCCTCGGCCGGTGGCAGCCCCGTCAGCTGCCGCATTGGCATGGCGGTGCTGGATGTGATGCAGGAAGAAGGCCTGTGGGACAACGCCCGCGACACCGGCCGCTACTTCAAGGCCCGCCTGCAGGCGCTGGTCGACAAGCACCCGCTGGCTGGCGCGGCACATGGCTCGGGCTTCTACCTGGGGCTGGAGCTGGTGCGCGATCGCACAACCCTGGAGCCGGCCACCGCAGAAACCATGACGCTGTGCAATCGCCTGCGTGACCTGGGCATCTTCATGCAGCCGACCGGCGACTACCTGAACATCCTCAAGATCAAGCCACCAATGTGCACCACCCGGGCGAGCGTGGACTACTTTGTCGACAGCATTGACCGGGTGCTGGGCGAAGGCCTGTAACTATCACGGCGTGGGCCCGATGGCTGCGGCCCACGCCTGCAATGCCTCAGTGGCTGCCATGGCGATCTGTTCGTCCGTGCGCCCGCTGAACTGCCGCTCGATCGCGTCGGCGGCGATCAGCCCGGCAATGGTGGGCTTGCCTACGGCATCGGTCAGGTCCAGCCACTCCCCCCAACTGGCAGGTACGTCATACCAGCGCAGGTAGCCAGAGGGTGAACAAGGCCACCAACGCTCATCGAACTGCAGAATCACCTTCTCCAGCTTGCCCATGCCCAGATGTACCAGGGCTTGCTGCTGTGTTTCAGGTAATGCAGGGGTGAAGTGCAATGCTTTCAACACCCCCACAGGGACTGTGCAAATGCAGAAGTCGCACACCTCTCCATTCACTTTGACGCGCGCGCTCGACCAGTCGATGTGGGTTACCGGCGTGTTCAGGCGGATATCCAGATTTTTTGCCAGCAAGTCGACAAGCTCGCTGTAACCACCTGGCAGCATGCGATCGCCATGCCCGACCCCCTCTTCGTCCAGCGCACTGACCGACAGCTGCTCCACTGGCAAACACGCCTCCAGTACAAGGTTGGCGTCGATGGCGAACTGCGTGGCGCGCGTGCGCGCAGGGTCGAGTGTGGCCATGTAGCCGGTGATCGCTTCAGACAAGGGCAGCCGCCGATCAATACTTTGGGTCAAGGCAATCCAGGCAGCGTCGACATCGGGCAGTACCCCGCCTCTTGCGGCTGCAAGCGGGCGGCTGAAGTCGGTCTCGACACAAGCCAACCCATGTTGCTGCGCAAAAGCGGCCAACGGGTTTTCAGCGAAATGCTGAAGCCATGCAGCACCTTCATCCGCCTTCACACCACCCAGATCGACAGAATGCGTACGCCCACCTGTTCGCCCCCGTGCCTCCAGCACAGTGCAATCGATGGCCTGCGCCCGTAGGCGTTGTGCGGCAGCCAGGCCTGCACATCCCGCCCCGATCACGATCACCTTGCGCGCGCCAGCACTCAAGGCTGCCTCGGCGGCACGCAGGCCATCATTCCAGGCACCATGTGCCATGGCTGGCGCGCGGGTGTTACAGGCTTCTCCGGCAATGACCAGGCGCTCTTGCAGTACGTGGCCCAGGGCACTTCGATGCTGCGGCGTTCCTCCTGCCAGCAGCGCGCTGTAGGCACCGAGGCTGAACGGGTCTGTACGCCAGTGAGTGACATGCCACGCGGTTGGTCTCTGCATGCTCATCTCCATTGAGGGCTGTCCTGTACGCGCATTAATGTTCATAATTTTCAGCAACAAAAGCTGATCATCATCAGGTTTACTGACAATGGCCTTTACCAGCGACTCCCTGGCAACTTTCCTCGCGGTGCTGGATGCCGGCTCGTTCTCCGCCGCAGCGCGCAAGCTGGGCCGTGTGCCTTCGGCCGTGAGCATGGCAATCGCCCAACTGGAAGCCGAGCTGGACCTGCCGCTGTTCGACCGGGCCACACGCAAAGCCTTGCCCACCAGCGCCGCCCTGGCGCTGGAGCCCCAGGCCAGGCAGGTGATCTGCCAGCTCAACCTGCTGGATGCCCAAGCCCTGCAATTGCACCAAGGCCTGGAAAAGCGCCTGACCATCGCCATGGCGCCCGAGCTGCAGACCGGCCGCTGGAGCCAGCCACTGGAGACCCTCGCCCAAGCGTTTCCCAGCCTGGAAATCGAGGTACGTTCGGCCACCCAGACCGAAGCCATTCGCCTTTTGCATGACGGCAGTGTGCAACTGGCACTGGTGTTCGAGCGGCCTGGCATCGACGAACGTGAGTCGTTCCTCGAAGCCGGTAGCCAACTGCTGGTGGCCGTCGCTTCACCACGCCATCCGGCCGGGCAGAACAGCGGCACGCCATTGCCTGAGGAGGCCTTTGCCGAACAACGGCAGATCATCGTGGCCTCAGGCAAGGCCACCGGCTCGGACCCACGCATGGTGCTGTCGCGGCGCATCTGGCTGACCGACAGCTACCTGGCCACGCTGGACCTGGTGCAGTCCGGGCTGGGCTGGGCCTACCTGCCGCAGCCGTTGGTTGAACCGCTGATTGCTTCGGGTGCACTGGCAGAAGTGAGGTTCGACAACATGGCCAGCCGCCTGCGCTTATGGGTGGACATCATCTGGATCAAGTCACGGCCGCTGGGCCTCGGTGCCAGGCGTTACCTGGAGGTCACGCGCCAGCTCTTCGAGAAGGAGCCACCCAGAGCCTGACGCCCCTTGCGGACGTAACTGCCCGCGATCAACGGCACAGCCAGTATGCTGCCGCAAGGGGGAGTTAGATGGGCGGCGCCACCAACCTGTACCCCACCCCTGCCTCGGTGATGATAAACCGTGGCGCCGTGGGGTCATCGCCCAGCTTCTGCCGCAGATGCCCGACCACGATCCGAAGGTAGTGGGTATTCTCCACATGCGTAGGCCCCCAGACATCCTTGAGCAGTTGCTGCTGGGTAATCACCCGCCCTGGGTGCCCGGCCAATAGCGCCAGCAAGGCATACTCCTTGCGCGTCAACGCCACCTCCACACCGTCGAGGGTTACCCGGCGAAAGGCAAAATCCACGGTCAACGGCCCAAAGCTGGCTGCCACTTCCGAGCCCCCGGCCTGTGGCACCTGGCGTAGCAAGGCCCGCACCCGCGCCAAAAATTCCTGGATGCCAAACGGCTTGGTCACGTAATCGTTGGCCCCGCCGTCCAGCGCATCCACCTTCTGCACCTCACTGGCGCGCACCGACAGCACCATCACCGGCACCGCGCTCCATTCGCGCAGCTCTCGCAGCACCTGCTGGCCGTCCATGTCCGGCAGGCCCAGGTCGAGCACCACCAGGTCCGGCTTGCCCAGAGCAGCCTGGGCCAGCCCTTCCTGGCCGGTAGCAGCTTCGAGCACCTTGTAGCCCTGCGAGGCCAGGCTGATGCGCAGGAACTTGCGGATCTGCGGTTCATCGTCGATGACCAACAGCGTGGCGGACTGGCTCATGGGGTTTCGCTTTCAGCTTCAGGTTGAGGGGGTAGCGGCAAGCATAAAGTGATGCCGGTGCCCTGGCCATCGATGCCTTCGCCCACCAGAATCTGCCCGCCATGGGCGCCGATCATGCCCTGGCAGATTGCCAGGCCCAGGCCTGTGCCCTGCCCGCCGCGGTCACCACGGGCAGCGGTATAGAACATGTCGAAGATCTTCTCGCGGTCGGCGACCGGAATGCCAGGGCCCTGGTCGCTGACGGTAAAGCGCAACTGGTCTTCATGCACGGCCACTTGCAGCTCAAGCCGACCATTGCCCGGGGAGAAGCGTGCGGCGTTTTCCAGCACGTTGACCAGCGCCTGTTCGATCAGCGCCGCATGCACGAACAGCAAGGGCAGCTCGGCCGGCACGTCGGTGTGCACCCGCAGCGGCGCCAGCACCACGCGCAAGCGGTTGAGCGCACTGCCAACGATGTCGGCCGGGGCTACCCAGTCGCGTGCAAGCTTGAGGCCACCATGGCCCAGGCGGGTCATGTCCAGCAGGTTCTGGATATAGCGGTCGAGGCGTTCGGCCTCGTTGCGTGTGCCCTCCAACAGCTCGCGGCGGTCTTCAGGCGGGATCGCTTCGCCCAACGCCAGCAGGCTGTCGATACTGCCGCGCATGGCGGTCAACGGCGTGCGCAGGTCGTGGGAGACAGACGCCAGCAAGGCGCTGCGCAGCTGCTCGGTTTCGCCATGCAGGCGCGCAGCCTCCAACTGCTCGGCCAGGCGGGCGCGGGCCAGGGCCTGAGCCAGTGGCTGGCCAAGGGCCGTCAGCAGGCGCCGGCGTGGGTCGTTGAGCGGCTGCCCGTTGCGCGGGCGCACCCCCAGCAGTGCCAAAGGCTGTTCGTCCACCGCCAGCGGCCACCACCACCAGCGGCCATTGGGTAAGGTGTCGCTGCCATGGCCAGCGGCCTGGCCGTGCTGCCAGGCCCAATCGGCGGCAGCCCGTTCGGTGTCGCTGAAGGCGTGGGCTTCGCCGCTGGCCACCTGCAGCTGGCCTTCGGGGTTGCGCTCCAGCAGGCACACCTGCATGTCCTGCCAGCCGTCCAGGTGCTGGCCCGCAGCGCTGAACACGGCCTGGCGGTCGGTGGCCACGGTCAGTCGGCGCGACAAGTCGAGCAGCTGGCTGGTCTGCGCCTGGGTTTCGCGTAGCGCCTGCAACTGGCGGCGCTGGCGTGCAGCCAGATTGCCGGTAAGCGCGGCCATCAGCAGGAAGAACACCAGGGTCAGCACGTCTTCTTCGCGCTGGATGCTGAACGAGAAATTGGGTGGAATGAACAAAAAATCGTATGTCAGGAACGATAGCGCGGCGCACGCCAGCGCAGGCCCCAGGCTGCTGCGCACCGCCACCAGCAACACCGCAGCCAGAAACACCAGCGAGATGTTGGGCAGCGCCAACACACTCGACACCGCCCAGGCCAGCCCCGCCGCCATGACCGTGGCCAGCAGCGCCAGCAGGTAGTGGCGCCACACCCACACCCGCCGCACCGCCGACCGCGGTGCTTGCGGCTGCACGTCGCGGTCCAGCACGTTGATTTCCAGCCCATGGCTTTCGCGCAGCAGCCGCGCAGCCACACCGGCACCGAACAGGCGACGACGCAGGCGGTCACGGGACTGCCCCACCAGCACCAGGCTGGCCCGCCGTTCGGCGGCATGCTGGATCAACGTGCGCGCCACTTCGCCAGCCCTTAGCAGCACCACCTCGCCGCCCAGGCGCTCGGCCAGCTGCTGCGCGGCCTGCAAGCGGTGACGCGCGGTTTCGTCGCGCAAGCGGCCGTTGTCCACATGCACCAGGCTCCAGGGCAGGTGACGGCGTTGCGCCACGCGGCTGGCATGTCGCACCAGGCGTTCGGCCTGGTCGTCGCCGTCCACGCCTACCAGAAGCCGCCCGCGCAAGGCCGGGGCCTCTTGGCCACGCTGGCGATAGCCGTCGGCGAGGTCGGCATCGACCTGTGCGGCGGCAGTTTGCATGGCCAGTTCGCGCAAGGCGGTGAGGTTGGTTTGCGAGAAGTACGCATCGATGGCCGCCCGCGCTTGCTCGGGCACGTAAACCTTGCCTTCACGCAGGCGTTCGAGCAGTTCGCGGGGTGGCAGGTCGATCAGCACCAGTTCGAAGGCTTCCTGCAGCACCCAGTCCGGCAGGGTTTCACGCACCTGTACGCCAGTGATGTCACGCACCTTGTCGTTGAGGCTTTCCAGATGCTGGACGTTGACCGTGGTGTACACGTCGATGCCAGCGGCCAGCAGTTCCTGTACGTCCTGCCAGCGCTTGGCGTGGCGGCTGCCGGGGGCATTGGTGTGGGCCAGTTCGTCCACCAGGGCCAGTTTTGGCGCGGCCTTGAGCAGGCCGTCGAGGTCCATTTCTTCAAGGGTGACGTCGCGGTACTGGCTGCGCAGCAGAGGTTGCTGCTGGAGACCTGCAAGCAGCGCTTCGGTTTCCGCGCGGCCGTGGGTTTCGACAACGCCTGCCAGTACCTGCACGCCCTGGCGTTGCTGGGCGTGGGCGGCCTGGAGCATGGCGAAGGTCTTGCCCACGCCGGGCGCGGCGCCAAGAAACACCTTCAGCCGGCCCCGGCCGGTGCGCGGGAGGTTAGCCAACAGCGCATCTGCGCGGGCGGAATCACTCATGTTTCATCCTTTGCTATTTCAGGGGCAAGCACCGTACCTGTGGGAGCGGGTTCACCCGCGAATGCGTTGCTGGCAGCACCATCGCATTCGCGGGTGAACCCGCTCCCACAGGGTCCCTGCTACCGCTTCAATTCATTTGGTAATTGCGAGCTTTTCCAAGGCCTGGTTCAACGCCAGCACATTGACCACCGGTGGGCCGATCAATGGGTGGAGGGTGGCCTCTTCCTGCAAGGCTTGCAAGCGTTCCACCGGCAGTTGACGCGCCGCCGCCACCCGTGGGATCTGATAGGCCACGGCCTCCGGTGGCAGGTGCGGGTCGAGGCCGCTGCCCGAGGTGGTCAACAACGCCTGCGGCACCGGCCCCTGCTGCGCCTGGTACAGGCTAGCCGCCTCCCCTTTGACCCGCTCGGCCAGCGCCGGGTTGCTAGGCGAAAGGTTGCTGGCACTGCTGGCCACCGTGGCAAAAGCGCCTGCCGAAGGCCGCGCATGGAACCAGCCATCCCCCTTGAAATCCTGCGCGATCAACGCCGAACCGCGCACCTGGCCCTGGTCATCCCGCACCAGGCTGCCATTGGCCTGTTCCGGAAAAACAACCTGGGCGATGCCGGTTACTGCCAGCGGATACAGTGCGCCGGTCACCAGCGTCATCAACAGGGCCAGGCTTAAAGCCGGGCGTACATAAGCATTCATGGCGGCCTCCTCAGACCAGGTTCAGGGCATTGAGCAGCAGGTCGATCAGCTTGATCCCGGCAAACGGCACCACAATGCCGCCCAGCCCGTAGATCAGCAGGTTGCGCCGCAACAGGTGCGCGGCACTGGCCGCCTGCACGCGTACGCCACGCAACGCCAGCGGGATCAGCACGATGATGATCAGTGCATTGAACACGATGGCCGACAGGATCGCGCTCTGCGGACTGGCCAGCTGCATCAGGTTGAGCACGCCCAACTGTGGGTAGATGGCGGCGAACAGCGCTGGCAGGATGGCGAAGTACTTGGCCACGTCGTTGGCAATGGAGAACGTGGTCAGCGCACCACGGGTCACCAGCAATTCCTTGCCCACCTGCACCACATCCAGCAGTTTGGTCGGGTCGCTGTCCAGGTCGACCATGTTGGCCGCCTCGCGCGCGGCCTGGGTGCCGTCGTTCATGGCCATACCCACATCGGCCTGGGCCAGTGCCGGGGCGTCGTTGGCGCCGTCGCCGCACATGGCCACCAGGCGGCCGTCGTTCTGCTCCTGGCGGATACGCGCCAGCTTCTTCTCGGGGGTGGCCTCTGCCAATACGTCATCCACGCCCGCTTCTGCGGCGATGGCGGCGGCAGTCAACGGGTTGTCGCCGGTCACCATCACCGTGCGGATGCCCAGCTTGCGCAGCTCGGCGAAGCGCTCGCGGATGCCGGGCTTTACCACATCCTTGAGGTGGATCACGCCAAGCAGGCGCTTGTCGATACACACCAGCAGCGGCGTACCACCGCTCTGGGCAATCCGCTCCACTTCGCGGGCCAACGCCGGGGGCATTTCCAGGCGTTGCATGCCGACAAATGCCAGCACGGCATCGACGGCACCCTTGCGGTAGCGGTGCTGCTGATAGTCGATGCCTGACAGGCGTGTCTCGGCACTGAAGGCCACAGCGTCGAACTGCCCGGCCGCCGGTTCGACAAACTCATGGAGCTGGCGCAGGTATTCGACAATCGACTTGCCTTCGGCGGTGTCGTCGGCCAGAGAGGCCAGCAAGGCGCCCTCACCCAATTCGCGAGCGGTGATACCTGGCGCAGCATGCAGCGCGCTGCAGCGGCGGTTGCCGAAGGTGATGGTGCCGGTCTTGTCGAGCATCAGTGTATGCACGTCACCGGCGGCCTCGACCGCGCGACCCGAGCGGGCGATGACGTTCAGCCGCACCAGCCGGTCCATACCGGCAATGCCGATGG
Organism: Pseudomonas sp. PvP089; assembly: GCF_017875165.1. Classification (NCBI taxonomy): domain Bacteria; kingdom Pseudomonadati; phylum Pseudomonadota; class Gammaproteobacteria; order Pseudomonadales; family Pseudomonadaceae; genus Pseudomonas; species Pseudomonas sp. PvP089. Next base: position 2,177,827 of record NZ_JAGGME010000001.1, on the reverse strand, counting down.
CCGACAGCAGGCCGCCGATGGTGGTGGGAATCAGCGTCACCAGCAGCGCGGCCAGGAAGATCAACGGCAGGCTGCCACCCGCAAAGTGGGCGAACGGCTGCAAAGTCACCACCACGATCAGGAAGATCAGCGTCAGGCCGATCAGCAGGATGTCGAGGGCGATCTCGTTGGGGGTCTTTTGCCGCTTGGCACCTTCGACCAGGGCAATCATGCGGTCCAGGGTCGACTCGCCCGGGTTGCTGGTAATGCGGATCAGCAGCCAGTCGGAGACCAGCCGCGTATTGCCGGTCACCGCCGAGCGGTCGCCGCCGGACTCGCGGATCACGGGGGCGGACTCGCCGGTAATGGCGGCCTCGTTGACGGCCGCGATGCCTTCAAGCACCTCGCCGTCACCGGGGATCATCTCGCCGGCGACCACGCGCACAACGTCGTCCTTGCGCAGCGCGCTGGCAGCAACCGTCTCGTAACTGCCATCCCGCTGGCGACGCTGGGCAGTCAGGCCTTGGCTACCGGCCTTGAGGCTGTCGGCGCGGGCCTTGCCACGGCCTTCGGCCAGGGCCTCGGCGAAGTTGGCGAACAGCACGGTAAACCACAGCCACAGTGCGATCTGCACGGCAACACCCGTGCTCACGCCATTGCCAGGGGCGAAGCACAGTACGGTGGTGAGCACTGCGGTCAGGGCCACCACCAGCATCACCGGCGAGCGCTTGAGCTGGCGCGGGTCGAGTTTGACAAACGCCTGCACCAGCGCCGGGCGCCACAGCGCGGCAAAGCGCGTCTGGTCCTTGGCAGTGTGCCGGGTATTCACTTCAGGAATGGGCATGTTCATGATCGGTCCTCAAAAACCCAGGCTCAGGTGTTCGGCGATTGGCCCAAGGGCCAGGGTCGGCAGGAAGGTCAGGCCGCCGACCAGCAAGATGGTCACCAGCAGCAGGCCGGTGAACAGCGGGCCGTGGGTGGGGAAGCTGTTTTGCCCCTGTGGCGCACTCTTCTTGGCCGCCAGGCTGCCGGCCAGGGCCAGGATTGGCAGGATGTAGCCGAAGCGGCCAATGAGCATGGCCAGGCCGATCATCAGGTTGTGGTACACCGTGTTGGCACCGAAACCGGCGAAGGCCGAGCCATTGTTGGCAGTGCCCGAGGTGTAGGCGTACAGCAGTTGGCTGAAACCGTGCGCCCCCGGGTTGCTGACCGCCGCCGCCGGGCCTGGCAGGCTGGCGGCAATGGCGCCGAGTATCAGGACGCCGACCGGCATCACCAGCAGGGTCGCCACCAGCAACTGCACCTCACGGGCCTGCAGCTTTTTACCCAGGTACTCCGGGGTGCGGCCAATCATCAGCCCGGCCAGGAATACCGCGATCAGGACGAACAGCAGCATCCCGTAGAGACCCGCGCCGACGCCGCCGAATATCACCTCGCCGACCATCATGTTGACCATCGCCACCATGCCGGTCAGCGGGTTCAGGCTGTCGTGCATGGCATTGACCGAACCGTTGGAGGCCGCGGTGGTAGTGACCGTCCACAGCACCGAACCGGTGGTGCCGAAGCGGCTTTCCTTGCCCTCCAGGGGTGCAGTCTGCTGCACCTGTGGGCTCTGCAGCGCCGGGTTGGGTTGATGCTCGGACCACAACGCCGTGCTGCCACCGATCAGGAACAGGGCAAGCATGCAGGCCAGGATGGCGCGGCTCTGGCGCAAGTCCTTCACGTAGTGGCCGAAGGTGAACACCAGGGCCACCGGAATGAGAATGATCGAAGCCACCTCGAACAGGTTGCTCCAGGCCGTAGGGTTTTCGAACGGATGCGCCGAGTTGACGCCGAAGAAGCCGCCGCCATTGGTACCCAATTGCTTGATAGCGATCTGGCTGGCGGCCGGGCCCAGTGGAATGGTCTGGTCAGTACCTTGCAAGGTCAGCGCATGGGCATAGTCGGCAAAGGTCTGCGGTACGCCCTGCCAGACCAGCAACAGCGCCAGCAGCACGCACAGCGGCAGCAAGCCGTAGAGGGTGGCACGGGTCATGTCGACCCAGAAGTTGCCCAGCGTCGACGCGCTGCGCCGGGCAATGCCACGGCACAGCGCCACCAGCACGGCCAGGCCGGTGGCAGCACTGACAAAGTTCTGCACGGTCAGGCCGAGCATCTGGCTCAGGTAGCTGACCGACGCTTCACCGCTGTAGGCCTGCCAGTTGGTGTTGGTCACGAAACTGACGGCGGTGTTGAACGCCAGCGACCATTCCTGGCCTGGCAGGTGCTGCGGGTTGAGCGGCAGGTACCCCTGCAACAGCAGCACGGCGAACAGCAGCAGGAACCCGACCAGGTTGAAGGCCAGCAGGGCCAGGGTGTACTGCCGCCAGTTCTGCTCCTGGATGGCGTTCACGCCCGCCAGCCGGTAGCAGGCTTGCTCGACCGGGCCGAGTAGCGGCGACAGCCAGGTGCGCTGGCCTTCCATGACCTTGAAGTAGAACCGCCCAAGCCAGGGTGCGGGTAGCAGCACGATGGCAAAGAACGCCAGGAGCAAGGCGAAATCGTAACTGTGCATGGCCGCTCCCTAGCTGCGATCGGCGCGCAGCAGCGCCACCAGCAGATAAAACGCCAAGGCCACTGCCAGCAGCAGTGACAGCCCGTCGAGCATGTTCATGTGTGGATCTCCCCGTGGTACGGCTTGGGCCGCTTTGGGGAAATTGTCCGAGGGAGGGGCGTAAAGGGGCGAGATCGGGGGATGGGCGTGGGGATAAAGAATGCGTAAAGATCAGCGCTGGGTCTGCCTGTAACGGCCTCTTCGCGGGCACGCTCGCAAAGAGGCCGGCGCGGACTTACTGTTGTGGCGGCTGTTGCGCCGCGTTACGGCTCCAGTCCAGCAGCAGGCTGTAACCTACCGCCAGCAAGGTCGGGCCGATGAACAGGCCAATGAAACCAAAGGCAAGCAAGCCTCCGAATACGCCCAGCAGCACGATCACCAGCGGCAGGTTGCCGCCACGGCTGATCAGGTAGGGCTTGAGCACGTTGTCCACGCCGCTGATGACGAAGGTGCCCCAGATACCCAGGAACACCGCCATGCCGTATTCGCCCTTCCACACCAGCCAGGCAGTGGCCGGGATCCAGGCCAGTGGCGGGCCCATGGGGATCAGGCTGAGCATGAAGGTCACCAGGCCCAGCACGATCGCGCCGGGTACCCCCGCGATCAGAAAGCCGATCAGCGCCAGCGCGGCCTGCGCAGCCGCCGTGCCGATTACCCCGTTGACCACCCGCTGAACGGTACCGGCTACCAGTTCCAGGTAATACTCGGCGCGCTCGCCCACCAGGCGGTGCAGCAAGCGCAGCACGAATGCTGCCAGGCGCGGCCCGTCGCGGTAGAAGAAGAACACGAACACCAGGCTCAGGGTCAGTTCCAGCACGCCGCTGCCAATCTGCGCACTGCGCGCCAGCAACCAGTTGCCCACTTGCCCGAAGTAGGGCTTGGCCGAGGCCAGCAGGGCTGCGCCCTGCTGGTCCAGGGATTGCCACCCGTTGACCAGGCGCTCGCCCACAAATGGAATGCCACCCAGCCAGGCCGGCGCATCGGGCAGCCCGTCGACCTGCACGTCACGCACAAACGCCGTAGCATCGCGAATATGATCGGCCAGGTTGAACCCCAGCCACACCAGCGGCAGTGCCACGATCAGTATCCAGGCCGTGGTCAGCAGGCTGGCCGCCAGGGTTTCACGGCCGCCCAGCACACGCGTCAGCAAGCGCATCAACGGCCAGCTGGCAAAAGCCAGGATAGCCCCCCACAGCAATGCAGAAATGAACGGTGCCATCACCCAAAGGCCGGCACCCAGCAAGGCCAGCAGCAGAATCTGGATCAGCAGGCGGTCATTGTTAACCATGGTGGCGCTCGTTCAACGGATCAATTCAAGGTGCAGGCCATCGGTGGGTGCGCTGCCGACTTCAAGGCGGCCATTGCGTACGCCTGCCTTGACCAGCGCCTCACGCCAGGCTTCAGCCTGGGCGCCGCTGAGGCTGGCGCGCAAGGTGCTGTCGAGGTTCAGGCTGCGGGCCAGCAGGTTCACCCAGGCGTCTTGCGGCGCCGCAAGGTCAGGGTAGTCGAGTTTGCCGGTGTCGCGCATTTCGCGCAGCACCGTGGCGGCGGTTGGCAGAAGCTCGCCCAGCGGGCTGGCGGCGACGAACTCCTCCACATGCAGGTAGGCGCGGCGGTTGCCGCGGGTAACGCTGTACAGCGCGACCAGCGTGTCGGCCTCGGCTGCCGAGCGGCGTAGCAGGATGAACGCCTGCTGCTCGTCACCACCGTTGAGGCGGGCATTGGCGAACACATCGTTGCCCCACAGGCTGGCCTCGCCGCAATCGCGACCCTGGCACCAGAACAATGGGTAACCCCCATCACGCTGCAGTGCTTCGCGGGCACTGGTGAAGGCTTCACGGGCTGTGCGTTCGACCGGCAGTTCGTAGGTGACCGAGCTGACCTGCCCCCGGCTCTCGACTTTGTTATCGACCCGCAGACGACCGCTGATCTTGCGCAGCGGGCCCATGGGGTAGACGCGTTCCTGCTCCACGGCCGGGCGCTGGTCAACAACCTTTGCGTCCACCGGCACCGGCAGGCTGCCGGCCCACAATACCGGGCTGGCAAGCGCCAGGCAGGCGACGACAGCATTACGGATGGCAACAGGCGCGCTCATTGGCGAACCAGGCGGCGCGCGGCGCCGAAATGAAGCTCCAGGATGTCTGGCAGTTGCATGGTTGTCTCCCTGTTCAACCCGCCAAGCCTCGACACTTGTCCGGTGCAAGTCAAGCAAAGCCAAAGAAGCGATTGATACAGTCTGCGACAAGGGCCGCGCCCTGCTCGTCATTCAGGTGCAGGTGATGGCCACCGGGCAGCGTCGCCTGCTCAAAGGGTAGCTGCTCCAGCAACGCGGCGTGGCGCGCCAGCATACCTTCGGCGGCCACCACCAACAGCGCCGGGCAACACACCCGGCGCACATGGGCCATGGCCTGGGCTTCACTCAGGCGCACCGGCGATGGCAGGGTGAGGCGGCTGTCACTGCGCCAGCTGTAACCCCCGGGCACTGGCATCAGGCCACGTTGCGCCAGCAATTCGGCAGCCTCACGGCTGACCGCGACCATGCCTTTCATCCGGGCATGCACGCCTTCTTCCAGGGTGGCGTACACCGACTTGCGTTTGCCATCCAGCCGCAGCTGGGCTTGCAGGGCCATCCCTAACCGTTCGCCAGCGTCCTGCTCGGCACCGGTTGGCGGGATGACCCCGTCGATCAGCGCCAGCTGGCTGACCCGGTCGGGCAAGGCGCCGGCCAGTTGTACCGAAATGATTGCGCCCAGCGAATGGCCTAGCAGGCCGAAACGCTGCCAACCCAGCTGCTCGGCAACCCGCAGCACGTCGTGGGCATAGTCGGCCAAGGCATAGCCGGCGCCAGGCGGGCGATGTTCCGAGTAACCGTGCCCGGCCAGGTCCAGGGCGACGATCCGCAGGCCCTTCAGTTGCGGCGCCAGGCGGGCGAAGCTATTGGCGTTATCCAGCCAGCCATGCAGGGCAATCACCGGCAGCCCGTCTTCGGGGCCGAACAGGTGAGCCGCCAGTTCGATATGGCCCAGGCTCAGACGGACTTCCTCCACCTGCGCGCTCATACCTGGCTCCAGCGGTCGAACAGGCCCTTGATCAGGCTGGCGGTGTCGGTCGGGCGCTCCAACGGGAACATGTGCCCGCCGGGCACACTGTGATATTCGCCTTTGGGCATGCCGCGCACCGCCAGGGTGTGGTGACGGCGAATGACGTTGCTGCGCTGGCCGCGCACCATGGCCAGCGGCACCTGCAACTGCCGGGCAGGCGCGGGGCTGGTGTGCGGGATGCTGCGGTAGATACTGATTTCGGTGGCGGGATCGAAGCGCAATTGCAGTCCCTGCTCCATCGCCTGCAAGCCATGTTCGACATAGGCTTCAAGGCAGTCTGGGTCAAAATGGCGAAACAGTGATTTGCCGGCAAAGTAGTCCCGGGCACTGTCGCGGTCACTAAAGACTTCGCGTCGCCCCAGCGTGCGCCCGGCGGGCGTGATGCGGTCAATGAAGCCAAAACGCTTGGCGGTGCGCAGCAGCCACTGGTCAGCACGGGTAAGCACCGGCGAGTCGAGCATTACCACCCCGCGGTAGTACTCAGGACGACGCAATGCAGCGTGCAGGTGCAACACCCCGCCCAGCGAGTGCCCGACCCCCCAGATGGGCTGGTCCTGCTGTGCCAGGTGATGCAGCAGTTCATCGACCAGGCTCTGCCAGTTGTCGTCTACCGGAAAGCGCGGATCGTGCCCATGCTGGGCCAGGTGCTGCACCTGGTAGTCCGGCGCCAGGGCAGCGAACAGCTTGCCATACGTGGCCGAAGGGAAACCGTTGGCATGAGCGAAGAAGATCTGCTGCGACATGGCGCCTGGTCCAGACGGAAGATGATGGCTCATTGTCGGCATCGGGACGCCATTGAGCAACATCCGGAAAGGTCATCGACGAGGGCTATCAGGTCACGCCGAGCGGTCAAAGCTGGCCAGAGACCGGCGCAAGCAGGCCTGCATGTAGGCCAACTGGCTTTCCAACGCCTCACGGGCCAGGCGCTGGTCCTGAAAGTCCAGCTGCAGGCGGCGCAACGCCAGACAACTGGTTTGCAGCAGGTGGGAGACTCGCAGGCAGGCGTCCTGAAGCGTGCGCAGGTCTTGCTCGCTTTGCTGCCTGGTAGCAGGTTCCAGCTTGCCGTTGCCGTTGACCTTGTGCAGCAGTTGGTAGAGCTTGGCGTCGGCCGAATCGCGCAGCAGGCTGTACTGGGCAAAGTCCAGCGCAATACCTTGCCCCACTTTGTCTACGGTGGGTTGCAGGTCAAGGGAACTCAACAGCTCCCGCATGTCACCGCTCATCCGTTGCTCCCTGCCTGATTGCTTTGAGGCAACGCTAGCAAGAGGCCATCAAGTGCGACAACTGACAAAAATGCCAGTTGCCTTGTCGATCTGCGGGGGCATCACACCGGTGGGTTGATCGCCCGGAGGGTCATCAGCCCGGCCAGTGGCCAATCCCCTTCCAGCTCCGCCAGGCTGGCAGTGCTCATGGCCGCCGGTTGCTGCTGATGACCATGCTCCAGCGCGCCAACCAAGGTGCCTACCAGCGGCTGGTGGCTGACCAGCAGTACATGCTCCAGGCCCAGCCGTTCGATTTCGCCGATCACCTGCTGCACATCATGCTCTGGCGTCAGCCAGGGCACGGTGCGCACCGGCTCCCTGAAACCCAGCGTGTCATGCACCAGCGCGGCCGTTTGCTGGGCGCGCACGTAGGGGCTGGCGATGATCGCCTGCAACGGCTGCCCCAACAGGCGAGCAGCGCTGTGCAGCACCTGCTCGCGGCCATGGGCGGTCAGGCGGCGCTCGGCATCGGTATTGGCCCGCGGCTCTGCCTCACCGTGGCGCAGCACCCACAGCTTCACAGCTTGGGTTCCTCGTCCCGCACCGGGTGCGGGGCCGGGGCCACGGCATGCGGCGCCTCGCCTTCCGGAGCACGCGGTGCTGGCCAGTCGGCAAACGGCCAGGGCTTCTGCTCAGTGTGGAAGCTGCCATAGCGGCCGATCTGCGCCAGGTATTGGCTCAGGCTGTCGCCGAAGTTCATCAGGCTGGCGCTGGGCGCGCCATACACCAGGCGGTAGATCAGTTGCACCAGCACCAGGCCGCCGAGCAGCAATTCGGCCAGTTGCCAGACTACCAGGAACACCAGCATCCACAGGACCCGCAGGATGATCGACTCACGCTGGGCGCGTTCGGGCGTATCGTTCATGTGTTGCTCCTTGCTCGTGTCAGAGCCGCCAAGGGCTCAGTTGAAACCGCTGATGGAAATGAAATCGACATCGGTCTTGGGCTCGGCGCGCATCAGGTGCTCGATCACCTGGTTCAACGTGCGGCCTTCGAACAGGATGGCATGCAGGCCGGCCACCAGCGGCATGTACACCTGCACCTCCTGCGCCTTGGCCTTGAGCACCTTGAGGGTGTTGACGCCTTCGGCCACTTCGCCCAGGCGGTTGACCGCCTGCTCCAGGCTCAGGCCCTGACCCAGCGCATGGCCCACCTGGTAGTTGCGGCTCTTGGGCGAGGAGCAGGTGACGATCAGGTCACCCACACCGGCCAGGCCAAGGAAGGTCATGGGGTTGGCACCCTGGCTGACGGCAAAGCGGGTCATCTCGGCCAAGGCCCGGGTAATCAGCATGCTCTTGGTGTTCTCGCCCATGCCCAAGGCCACGGCCATGCCCGCGATAATGGCATAGACGTTTTTCAGCGCCCCGCCCAGCTCGACGCCGAAGCGGTCGGCGCTGGCGTAGACACGGAAGGTGCGCCCATGCAGTACGGCCTGCACTTGCTGGCAGAGCTGTTCGTCCTCACTGGCGACCACCGTGGCAGTCAGCGCATGTTCGGCGATCTCGCGGGCCAGGTTGGGGCCCGACAGCACGCCGATGCGGGCATCGGGGGCGATCTCTTCAAGGATCTGGCTCATCAGTTTGAAGCTTTGCGCCTCGATCCCCTTGGTCAGGCTGACCAGGCCCTTGCCCCGCAACAGCTCGGCGTGGGGCGCCAGCACACTGCGCAAGGCGCTGGATGGCAGGGCGACAAAAATCAACGCGCTGGCCTGCAAGGTGCCCAGCAGGTCGTTGACCGGCTCCACGCCATCATGCAGGCGGATGCCCTTGAGGTAGCGCGGGTTTTCGCGGTTGACGCGCATGGCCTCGGCCTGCGCCGGGTCGCGCATCCATTGGCGCACCGGCACACCGTTTTGCGCCAGCAGGTTCGCCACGGCGGTGCCGAAGCTGCCGCCTCCCAGAACTGCAACAGGTTGCTGTTCAGTCATATCCAATCCGTTAAAGCCAAAAGTTAAGTGGCGACCCCGTCATTATACGGCTCGCCTGCCTTGCGCCAAGGCCAGCAACGCAGATGACACTGTCATGGCCACGTTGCAACCCCTGTAGGCGCGAGCTGGCTCACGATGCGCCGCCCGGGCGGCGCTCGATTTTCGCCCCCATAAAAGCGTCAGGACAGACACGCTGCAAAACCGCCGCAGATCACTGGAAAATACGCCAAGGTCAGTTACCATGCCTGTTCCATTCCTGATACAAGGCCCCCCCGTGTTCCCTGGCACGCCCCCGTTCCCGCGCCTGCTGATACTGACTGCCTTGCTCGGTGGCCCGGCCATGGGCGACGACCTGTTCATCGACAACAGTGACCTGCCGCAGGTTCTGACCGCCACGCGCCTGAAACAATCCCCGGCGGCAGTCCCGGGCAGCATGACCGTGCTCGACAGCGAACTGATCCGCGCCAGCGGCGCACGTGACATCCCCGAACTGCTGCGCCTGGTACCGGGCATGATGATCGGCTACGGTGCCGGCAACCAGCCGACGGTCAACTACCACGGCAGCAACGCCAGCGAAGCACGGCGCATGCAGGTGCTGATCGATGGCCGCTCGGTGTACCGTGCAGGCCTGGCCACGGTGGACTGGAGCGACATCCCCCTGGCCATGGAAGACATCGAGCGCATCGAGGTGTTCCGCGGCCCCAACACGGTCAGCTACGGCGCCAACGCGCTGATGGCGGTGGTCAACATTCTCACCCGCAACCCTGCCGACAGCCACGGCACACGGCTGAAGGTGACCCGAGGTGAGGACGGCATCAATGACTTCTATGCCAGCCACGGCTTCGGCTGGGAGGGCGGCGACATGCGCCTGTCACTGTCGGGCCAGCAGGACGACGGTTTCGACCACGACCCGTTCGGCCAGGATTACCGGGACAGCCGCCGGCTGACCCGTTTCAACCTCAGTGCCAGCCACAATCTGTCGCTGAACCAGACCCTGGAATGGCAACTGGCGGCAAAAGAAGGCAGCAACCAGCGGCCTTACACCTACCAACCTGTCTTCCCCTACGTCACCCAGCGCGGCGACAATGCCGACGTCAATGCCAAGGACTACGCAGGGTCGGTACGCTGGAACATCGATTTCAACCCCGATCACAGCCTGTATGTGCAGGGTTCTGCCCAACACTTTGACCGCCAACAGGTCTGGCGGGCCTGTGATGCCGCGTTGTCGTTCAGCCCCGAACTGACCCGGCTGTGGCAGATGAACCCCAACTACGCCGAGCTGGTGGCACGCGGTGCCAACAACCCGCCGCCCAGCAACAACCCTGCTGAACAAGCGCTGGTCGATGCCATCAAGGATCAGTGGAACAACCAGGGCGGCAGCAGTGCGGTGTGCGGCGATGTCGACCAGAGCACGCGCGAAACCCGCTATGACCTGGAAATCCAGGACACCCTCAGCCTCACCGACAGCCTGCGCCTGCTCAGTGGGGTGAATTACCGCTATGATCGTGCCGACTCGCAGACTTACTTCAACGGCAGCATCGATGACCAGACCTGGCGCCTGTTCGGCCAGCTGGAATGGCGCGCCGACGAGCACTGGATCTTGCAGGGCGGGGCCATGCTCGAAGATTCGCGTCTGTCGGGCAGTTCGCTGACGCCGCGCGTAGCGGTCAACTACCTGATCACCCCGCGCCACGGCCTGCGCGCAGTGTATTCCGAGGCGGTGCGCTCGCCCGACATGTTCGAGAACAACATCAACTGGAGCTACACGGTCAAAAACCTCAGCCGCGACGTGTTCGGCCAGCAGCACGGCGAGTATTTCGTCAAGACCCGCGGCCCGGGCGACCTCGACCAGGAGCGCATGCGCTCGCGCGAACTGGGCTACAACGGCTACTTCAGCGACATCGACCTGAGCATGGATGTGAAGCTGTTCTATGACGAGATCACCGGCATGATCAGCGAGCCCCTGAAGAACAACCAGTACATCGCCAGCAACGCCAACAAGGCCCGGTTCAGCGGCAGCGAGACGCAACTGGACTGGCGCCCCACCCTGCGTGACCGCCTGCGCCTGACCTATGCCTATGTCGATGCCTGGGCCAGCAACCCCGACGACCGCCGCCTCACCGCCCGCAACAGCGGCTCGGTCGGCTGGATGCGCGAATGGGGCGATGGCTGGTCGAGTGCGCTGTTCTACTACGGTGACGATGCGCTCAACCAGTACCGCTACGAGCGCCTGGACCTGCGCGTGGCCAAACGCTTTCGGGTGCAGGGCAGCAACCTGGAACTGGCGGCGCTATGGCAGCAGCGCCTGGACGACGAACCGACCACGACCGTGCAGAACCGCTACGACAGCCGCCACCGCCTCAGCTTCAGCGCGGAGCTGGCGTTCTGATGGCCTTGGTGCTGCGCCTGTTGCTGCTGTGCCTGTGGCCCTTGGGGCCGTTGTCCGCCAGCGAAATTCTGCTGGTAGGCGCGCAAGATCAGCCTGGCATCCGCAGTTTCGTCGCCGCACTCGAAAGCCGTCGGCCGGGCGATCATGTGCATTTCCAGACCACAGCCGACCTGCCAAGCCCTGGCAAGCTCAAAACTGGCCAGCGCCTGATTCTGATGGACAATGCCGCCCTGGAATGGCGGCTGGGTGAAAACGCCGGCCCGCCAGCGCTGGCCATGCGCATAAGCCGGGTACAGGCTGAGCAGCGCCTGGGAAAGTCGCGCCCAGCGTTCCTCACCCTGCTGTGGAGTGACCCGCCGTTGGGCCGGCAACTGCGCCTTGCGCGCTACCTGCTGCCGCAGGCACAGCGCATTGGAGTGCTGTACGGCGAGCACAGTGGGTTCCTGCTTGAAGAGCTGCGCCATGCGGCTCGACCGTTAGGCCTGGAGATCATTGCCCAGGCCTGGCCCGACCTGCGTGACAGCCGCCCCCTGCAGCACCTGCTGGGTAACAGTGATGTATTGCTGGGCCTGGATGACCCGGACCTGTACAACTCCAAGACTGCAAAGAACCTGCTGTTGAGCAGTTATGGCCGTCAGATGGCGCTGATCGGCCCGAACGCCGGCTTTGTTCGCGCCGGCGCCTTGGCCAGCACCTACAGCGACCAGGAGGACTGGCTGGCAGTACTTGACCAGTTGCTCGACCAGCCGCCAGGGCGCTGGCCGCGCAGCCTGTACCCGGCACGCTTCGGCGTCAGCGGCAACCAGCAGGTGGCGCGCGCCCTGGGCCTGCAACCGATCGATCCGAACGCCGCCGCCAAGGCCCTGGCAGAAGGAGAGCCCACCCCATGAGCAAAGGCCTGAGCTGGGACATCCACACCCGCACGCAAATCATCAGCCTGGGCCCTGCCCTGCTGCTGACCTTGCTGCTGATCAGCTTCTTCACCTTCGTGCGGATCCAGGACCTGCGCCAGGAGCTTAACCACACCGGGCAACTGATCGCCAACCAGCTGGCCCCAGCCTCGGAGTACGGGGTGATCTCAGGCAACAACGAAGTGCTCGAAGGCCTGATGCGTGCCACCCTCAGTATCCCGCACGTGCGCTTTCTCGAGGTGCAGGACAGCCGCAACCACATCCTTGTGTACGTCGAGCAGTCCGACGAGAGCGCTAACCGCGCGCAACGTGTCGAGGTGTTCCAGGCGCCCATACGCCTGCAGCAAATCCGCCTGGACAGCGACTTCCTGCAGCAGGGCAAGGCCGCCTCACCCGCCATTGGCGATGATTATCTGGGCCGGGTGATCGTCGGCATGTCTGATGACGCCTTCAGCCAACGCCAACAGGAAATCGTGATCAAGGCCGGCATCCTGGCGCTGTTCGCCCTGCTGTTCACCTTTATATTGGCGCGTCGCCTGGCCTTGAGCCTGGCCAAGCCGATCAGCGACATGGGGCATGCGGTCAAGGCAATCCAGCAAGGCGAGTACAACACCCCCTTGCCAGTGGTCGACGACAGCGAACTGGGCCACCTGGCGCGCCACATCAACAACCTGGCCAGCGCCTTGGAGCAGGCCAGTGACGAACAGAAGCAGGCCATTGCCGAGCTGATCCAGGCCCGTGAGGAGGCCGAACAGGCCAACCGTGCCAAATCGGACTTCCTGGCGATGATGAGCCATGAGCTGCGCACCCCGATGAATGGCGTGCTGGGCATGCTGCAATTGCTGGAAACCACGCCACTGAGCAACGAACAGGCCGACTACACCGCAGTGGCCAGCGAATCCACCGGGCATTTGCTGAAAGTCATCAATGACATCCTCGACTTCTCGCGCATCGAGCGCGCCGCGCTGCAACTGGAACACATCGACTTCAACCTCGCCGAGCTGATCACCAGCAGCGTCCAGTCGTTCCAGCACAGCGCCCAGCAGCGCGGCCTGGGCCTGCACCTGCAACTGCCGCCCGGTATCGGGCAACTGCAGGTGAACGGCGACCCCACGCGCATCCGCCAGATCCTGCTGAACCTGATCGGCAACGCCCTGAAATTCACCGAACGCGGGCAAGTGCAGGTGGAGGCGCGCTGGCAGGTACTCGACCGGCAGCTGATCTGGCTGACCTGCAGCGTGCGCGACACCGGTATCGGCATTGACAGCGCCCGCCTGGAGATGATGTTCGTTGCGTTCCAGCAGGCTGACAGCTCGATTTCCCGCCGGTATGGCGGTACCGGGCTAGGGCTGTCCATCGCCCGCACCCTTGCCGAGCGCATGGGCGGCAAGCTGCGCGGTGAAAGCCGTGAAGGCCTGGGTTCCACCTTTACCCTGGAGATGCCGCTGGCCCTCGCCAGCCCTGCCCCCGTCGCGCTGACGACGCCAGCAGCTGCGCCAACCACGGTGTCTGACAACGATCAGGTACTGCTGGTAGAGGACAATCCGGTCAACCAAAGTGTCATCGAAGCCATGCTGCGCAGTCTGGGCCTGGCGGTATGCACGGCCGAAGACGGCCTGGAGGCGGTCGACCTGGTTGGCCGGCAGCGCTTTGCCGCTGTGCTGATGGACTGCCGCCTGCCGCACCTGGATGGCTACGAAGCTACCCGGCGCATACGCCAGCTGCCCAACGGCGCCGGCCTACCGATCATCGCCTTGACCGCCAATGCCTTGCAGGGCGACCGCGAGCGTTGCATGGCCGCCGGCATGGACGACTACCTGAGCAAACCCTTGCGTCGCACCGAACTGCAGCGGGTGCTGCAACGCTGGTTGCCCGGTCAGACAACCGCGACTGGCGATAAATGCTAAAGTGCGGCAGTCTTAAACACTGGACAGGACCTTCATCGGACCTGAAAATAGACGTTTCAGTGCACACCTGTACTTCTTTCGGCAGGTGCGCTGTGACTTTCACCACAACGCAATAGTCTACCTGTAGGCTGCCGTCTCGAAGCCGTTGGTTTTCGGGCCGGCCGGGAAGATTCATCCCCTGCCACAGGGGGTTATTGAGGAGCTCGCATGACCAAACAACACGCCTTTACTCGGGAAGACCTGCTGCGCTGCAGTCGCGGTGAGCTGTTCGGCCCAGGTAATGCGCAACTGCCCGCGCCGAACATGCTGATGGTCGATCGCATCACCCATATCAGCGAAGAAGGCGGCAAGTACGGCAAAGGTGAATTGGTCGCCGAGCTGGATATCACCCCGGACCTGTGGTTCTTCGCCTGCCACTTCGAAGGCGATCCGGTCATGCCGGGCTGCCTGGGCCTCGACGCCATGTGGCAGCTGGTTGGCTTCTTCCTCGGTTGGCAAGGCCTGCCGGGCCGCGGCCGCGCCCTGGGCTCGGGCGAGGTGAAGTTCTTCGGTCAGGTACTGCCCGAAGCCAAGAAAGTCACCTACAACATTCAGATCAAGCGTGTCCTGAAGGGCAAGCTGAACATGGCCATCGCCGATGGCTCGGTCAGCGTCGACGGCCGTGAGATCTACACTGCCGAAGGCCTGCGGGTCGGCGTGTTCACTTCCACTGACAATTTCTAAGGGTTATTCGCATGCGCCGCGTCGTTATCACTGGTCTGGGCATCGTATCGTGCCTGGGCAATGACAAAGCTACCGTCACCGAAAACCTGCGCAACAGCCGTCCGGGTATCCGTTTCAACCCGGATTACAAGGAAATGGGGCTGCGTAGCCAGGTTTCCGGGTCGATCGACCTCAACCTCGAAGAACTGATCGACCGCAAGGTCTACCGCTTCGTCGGCCATGCCGCTGCCTACGCCTACCTGGCAATGCAGGACGCGATCAAGGACGCCGGCCTGACCGAAGAGCAGGTTTCCAGCCCGCGTACCGGCCTGGTGGCTGGCTCCGGCGGCGCCTCGACCCTGAACCAGATGGAAGCGCTGGACACCCTGCGCGAGAAAGGCGTCAAACGCGTCGGCCCATACCGCGTTACCCGCACCATGGGCAGCACCGTTTCGGCATGCCTGGCCACCCCGTTCAAGATCAAGGGCATCAACTACTCGATCTCGTCGGCTTGCGCCACCTCGGCACACTGCATCGGTACCGCCCTGGAGCAGATCCAGTGGGGCAAGCAGGACATCGTCTTCGCCGGTGGCGGTGAAGAAGAGCACTGGAGCCAGTCGTTCCTGTTCGATGCCATGGGCGCCCTGTCGACCAAGCGCAACGAAACCCCGGAACTGGCCTCTCGCGCCTACGACGCTGACCGTGATGGCTTCGTCATCGCTGGCGGTGGCGGCATGGTGGTGGTCGAGGAGCTGGAACACGCCCTGGCCCGTGGCGCCAAGATCTACGCCGAAATCGTTGGCTACGGCGCCACTTCCGACGGCTACGACATGGTTGCCCCGAGTGGCGAAGGTGCCATCCGCTGCATGCAGCAGGCATTGTCCACCGTCGACACCCCGATCGACTACCTGAACACCCACGGCACCTCGACCCCGGTCGGTGACGTTGCCGAGATCAAGGGCGTTCGCGCAGTATTCGGCGACAAGGCACCGAAGATCAGCTCGACCAAGAGCCTGTCGGGTCACTCGCTGGGCGCTGCTGGCGTGCACGAGGCGATCTACTGCCTGCTGATGATGGAAAACAACTTCATCGCCGGCTCTGCCAACATCGACGAGCTGGACCCGGAGGTCGCTGACCTGCCGATCCTGCGCAAAACCGAAGAAAACGCCAAGATCGACACGGTCATGAGCAACAGCTTCGGCTTCGGCGGCACCAACGCCACCCTGGTGCTCAAGCGCTGGGAAGGCAAGTAAGACGCTGATGCGGTAATCGAAAACGCCCCGACTGGTTCGGGGCGTTTTCATGTGTAGCCCGTACGGGCAACCCCTATTTTTGCCTGGGCAGCACAGCCAGAAAGTTATCGCGGGCTACTTTGTTCGCTACATGCTCAGGCAAAGCATCCAGAAACGGCCTGAACCCGTGCATCTGCTCCCCCAGGCTGCCAAACCGCCCCACCACATCCGACCCCAGCATGAACCGCTCCGGGAACCGCTCGACCAACGCCAGCCATTCCTTGCGCGGCACACCCTTGTTGTCCAGCAGGTAAGGCTGCAACACACTCCACGACAGGTCGACATAGAGGTTCGGGTAATCCTCCAGCAACCGCGTCGCCACCGGCAGTAAAAAGTCCATCTGTGTCTGGTGCCGGTGGATCTCCATGCTGCTGCCGGCGTGCGCCCAGATAAAGCGCGTATGCGGGTGATTGCGCAGCGGCTCTTCGATTTCCGCCAGGTACAGTGGATTGCGCTCGCGCTTGGAGGTGATGTTGGAATGCAGGAGCACCGGCAGGTCACGCTCCGCCGCCAGGTGGTAGATACGCGTCATGGCTTCGTTGTTGGCCCGTGGCGTGTCCCCACTGGTCAGCGCCGTGAGGTCATCGTGGCGGGTGAAGACCTCGCCAATGCCCTGCCACAGCCCTGGGTAAAGATCGAGCATGCGCTCAATATGGCTGACAGCATTCTTGTCCACCGGGTTGAAACCGGTCAGGAACGGATGAAAGCGCTTGCGCTGCTCGACCGGCAACTGCTGCAGGGCTGCGGCCACGTAAGTGTCGGTGGCGCTGTACCAGTAGGCATCGGCGTCGTCACCCGCGTAATAGCGCGGGCGCTTGGGCTCGTCTTCATGCCATTTCTTGGCCACCGGGATGCCGGAAATCATCGACTGCTCGACGCCCGCAGCATCCATCGCCTTAAGCAACGCCGGCATGCCTTCGCTTTCCTGGAAGAAGTCGACGTAGTGCAGGTGAGCATCGCTGTAGCGGTAGTCGCGCGCCAGTGCCGCGTGGCACAAACTGCCAGACAACAACACGCAGGCCAGCGCTCGGGCAATCATGGGCAGCTTCCTTCTCCGGTGATGAAAACAGTAGACCCGCCGGCGATCCAGACGGTTCAGCCACAGCGGGCAAACCGCTATGCTTGAGGCATTTCCACCGCGCCTGGAGCCCACCGCATGAGCAGCCCCCTGATCATCCGCCCACGTGCCGAATCGGTCGAGGGCCAGCCGATCCTGCGCCCGCTGCCGGCAGCCCAGTGCCGTAGCGTCGGCCCATTCGTGTTTTTCGACCACATGCTCGAAACCGACTATGCCCCAGGGCATGGCATGGACATCCGCCAGCACCCGCACATCGGCCTGTCGACCCTGACCTACCTGTTCGAGGGAGCGATCCTGCACAAGGACAGCCTCGGCTCGGAGCAGCGGGTACTCCCCGGCGATGTCAGCTGGATGACGGCTGGCAGCGGCGTGGCCCATGTCGAGCGCACACCCGCAGATGCCCTGGCCCATGGCTCGTGCCTGCACGGCTTGCAAGTGTGGCTAGCCTCGCCACAGGAGCACGAGCAAGGCCCGGCGAGCTACAGCCACTACCCGGCGGCGAGCCTGCCGGTGAGTGACAACCTGGGGGTGCGCATTTGCATGATTGCCGGCACCGGGTTCTGCCTGGCGTCACCGGTGCCGGTGCTCTCCCCCACTCTTTATGCGCATGTCCAGCTGCAACCAGCGACGACGCTGCTGATACCGAGTGAGCACGTCCAGCGGGCGCTTTACCTGCTGGATGGCGAGCTGTTGCTGAACGATGAGGACGTGGAGCCTTGCAGCCTGGTGGTGCTGCCAGAGGGCGAGGACATGACGCTGTATGCAGAGGGGGAGTGCCAGCTGGTGCTGATTGGCGGGGCACCACTGGATGGGCCGCGGCGGATGAACTGGAATTTCGTGGCCAGTGACCCGGAACTGATCGAACAAGCCAGGGCGCGGTGGGCTGCGGGGGATTGGCCGGTGGTGCCGGGGGAAACCTCAAGGATCGAGTTGCCCCGGTAAATCTGGGGCTGCTCTGCAGCCCATCGCCGGCAAGCCAGCTCCCACAAAGAGCGGCGTACGCTGTACTGTGGGAGCTGGCTTGCCGGCGATGGGGCGCACAGCGCCCCCTGCTATATCAGCGCTGGAACACTTCAGTCAGCAGGTTGTGCATTGAGCGGAACGCCCGCTCGGAAGTGCGGCGGTCATACTGCATCTTGCCTGGTACGTTGGCATTCGGGTCGGTAAACGAGTGCACCGCCCCGCCATAGCTCAGCAACTGCCAGTCGACCTTGGCCGCGTTCATCTCGTCCTCGAATGCTGGCAACTGCTCTTTCGGCACCAACGGGTCGGAGGCGCCATGCAACACCAGCACCGATCCCTTGATGTGCTTGGCATCTTCAGGGTTCGGCGTGTCCAGCGTGCCGTGGAACGACACCGCCGCACGCAGGTCGGCGCCAGAACGGGCCAGTTCCAGGGCACAGCAGCCACCGAAGCAGAAGCCGAACGTGGCAACTTTGCCAGGCTCCAGCAGCGCCTTCGACTGCCCCAGCAGTTGCGCCAGGGCTTCTTGCATACGCTTGCGCAGCTCGCCACGGTCGTTCTTCAACGGCATCATCGCCGCACCGGCCTCGTCGGCATTGGACGGGCGTACAGATTGGCCGTACAGGTCGGCAATCAGCACCACATAACCCTTCTCGGCCACTTCCTTGGCGATGCGTTCGGCACCTTCGCCAATACCCATCCAGTTCGGCGCCATCACCAGGCCTGGGCGGCCCAGCGCACCTGGCTCAAAGACCAGCCGGCTTTCGTAAGCCTTGCCGGACAGGTGATAAACCAGCGATTCGACGATTACCTTGCTCATCAAGCACTCCTTAGGCACTTTCTATAAAAAGCGCGCCATGAAAAAAGCCCGCCGAAGCGGGCTTTCCTTTGCATCAACTCAAGCAGACAGCTCGACCAACAGCTTGTTCAGGCGACGAACGTAGGCCGCCGGGTCCTTCAAGCTGTCACCGGCCGCCAGGGCCGCCTGATCGAACAGAATATGCGAGAGCTCGGCGAAGCGGTCTTCGCTCTGTTCGTTGTCCAGCTTCTCGATCAGCGGGTGGCTCGGGTTGAACTCGAAGATCGGCTTGGACTCCGGTACCTTCTGCCCACTGGCCTCCAGAATCTGGCGCATTTGCAAGCCCAGGTCCTGCTCGCCAATCGCCAGGATCGCCGGCGAGTCGGTCAGGCGGTGCGACACGCGCACTTCGGCAACACTGTCACCCAGCGCGCCTTTCAGGCGCTCGACCAGGCCTTCCTTGTCCTTGGCGACTGCTTCCTGGGCTTTCTTGTCCTCTTCCGAATCCAGGTTGCCCAGGTCCAGGTCGCCACGGGCGACGTCGACGAAAGCCTTGCCGTCGAACTCGTTGAGGTAGCTCATCAGCCACTCATCGATACGGTCGGTCAGCAGCAGCACTTCGATGCCTTTCTTGCGGAAGACTTCCAGGTGCGGGCTGTTCTTGACCTGCGCGTACGACTCGCCGGTGAGGTAGTAGATCTTGTCCTGGCCCTCTTTGGCACGGGCCAGGTAGTCGGCCAGGGCAACGCTCTGCTCGCCGCTGTCGTCGTGGGTGGAAGCAAAGCGCAACAGGCCGGCGATCTTCTCCTTGTTGGCGAAATCTTCGGCCGGGCCTTCCTTCAGCACCTGGCCGAAGTTCTTCCAGAAGCCCTTGTACTGCTCGGGTTCGTTTTTCGCGAGCTTCTCCAGCATGTCCAGCACGCGCTTGGTCAGCGCGGTCTTCATCGACTCGATGATCGGGTCTTTCTGCAGGATTTCCCGAGACACGTTCAGCGACAGGTCGTTGGAGTCGACCACACCTTTGATGAAGCGCAGGTACAGCGGCAAGAACGATTCGGCCTGCTCCATGATGAACACGCGCTGCACGTACAGCTTCAAGCCGCGCGACGCTTCGCGCTGATACAGGTCGAACGGTGCGCGGGCCGGCACATACAGCAGCGAGTTGTACTCGAGCTTGCCTTCGACCTTGTTGTGGCTCCAGGTCAGCGGGTTTTCAAAGTCATGGCCAATGTGCTTGTAGAACTCCTGGTATTCCTCGTCCTTGATCTCGGTACGCGGACGGGTCCACAGGGCACTGGCGCGGTTGACGGTTTCCCACTCTTCGGCCGGCTGCTCTTCGCCTTCGGCGGCAGCCTGCTCCTTCGGCAGCTGGATAGGCAGGGCGATGTGGTCGGAGTATTTCTTGACCACATTGCGCAGGCGCCAGCCATCGGCGAACTCTTTCTCTTCCTGCTTCAGGTGCAGGACGATGCGGGTACCGCGCTGTGGCTTGTCGATGGTGGCGACCTCGAACTCGCCCTCGCCTTTCGACGACCAATGCACGCCCTCGGCAGCAGGCTGACCGGCGCGACGGCTGTAAACGTCGACCTTGTCGGCCACGATGAACGCGGAGTAGAAGCCCACGCCGAACTGACCGATCAGGTGCGAGTCCTTTTTCTGGTCACCGGTGAGGTTCTTCATGAAGTCGGCGGTGCCAGACTTGGCGATGGTGCCCAGGTGGGCGATGACGTCTTCGCGGCTCATGCCGATGCCGTTGTCCTCGAGGGTCACGGTACCGGCGTCCTTGTCGAAGCTCAGGCGAATTTTCAGTTCATCGCCACCCTCAAGCAACTCTGGCTTGGCCAGGGCTTCGAAGCGCAGTTTGTCCACGGCATCGGAAGCGTTGGAAATCAGTTCCCGCAGGAAGATTTCCTTGTTCGAGTACAGCGAATGAATCATGAGGTGCAGCAGTTGCTTTACCTCGGTCTGGAAGCCCAACGTTTCCTTTTGTGTTTCCACAGTCATGGTCTTCGAAACTCCGATCTGATGGCAGTGGCGCCTGGCAAGCGATTTGGCCTGCGTTAATGGCGGATGTCATTCAGATGGGGGCTGAGCGGATGATTTCAAGGGCTTTTCCGGCTCGATCTTGAAATGCGCACGGGCGGTGGCAATGGGTGCCTGCCTGTCGCCTTGCCAGGCGGTAATGGCGACGTTGGTCACCCGGCGGCCCTGGCGCCACAGCTGGCACTGGGCATAGGTATCGCGAAAATGCCCGGCGCGCAGGTAGTCGATGGAAAAATCGATGATCTTCGGAATACTCGCGCTTTCGCTGTAGATCAGCAGGTACAGCGCGGCGGACAACTCCATGAACCCCGCTATCACGCCACCATGGATAGCGGGCAGCAACGGGTTGCCGATGTTGTCCGCACTCGCCGGCAGGCGGAACAGAAGGTCATCGCCCTGGCGCTCGCATTCGATGCCGATAAGCCCTGCGTAGGGAATCAGCGCCAGCAATGGCCGGTAATCACCGACCGCGTGGGCAGCGTTGAGTTGCTGGCGAACCGCATGCGGAATCATGCGCCGCCCTCCTTCAGGCCATTGCCGAAACGGATACCGCCCTTGATCTCCTGCCCCAGGCGCATGAACGTCCCCACCACCTGGCAGATGGGCTGGTCGGGGTTGTCCTGATAGGCTGTGCCCCGGGTGAAGATCACGTCGCGGGTAACCCGGTAGCATTGGGCGTGACCGTAGATGTCCTTGCCAGCTTCGGCCGGGTGCATGTAGTCGATGCGCAGGTCCAGCGTGGGGCACACTTCGAAGCGGGGCAGCACGCACAGCGTGGCCATGCCACAAGTGGTGTCCATCAGCGTAGTCAGCGCACCGCCATGCACGGCGCCGGTCTGGGGGTTGCCGACGATGCCTGCTGACCAGGGCAGGACCAAGGTCATGCCATCGCCATCAGCCTGCGCCACACGCATCTGCAACAGCTGGCAATGTTTTAACGCCGAGAGAAACCGCTCGGCCATTGCCATCAAGGTTGAATCGCTCATAGGCTGTTCCCGCCCGCCGCCACGCGGCGGCATGAGTTCGTTAAAAAGTCCATGTAGAACACGGCGTTATATATCTGTAATCTGCGTGGAACTTATTCCGCATAGTTGCACTCGAAGGAACAAGTCACTTATTCCACCAAGGAGAAACACACCCATGCGTAAACCTTTTGCTTTTGCTCTGATGCTGGCTGCTGCCATGGGCCTGGCCGCTTGCGATAAAGCGAGCGAAGACAAAGCCCAAGACGCACAGGAACACGCCGAGCAAGCCCAGGAAAAAATGGGCGAAGCTCAGGATAAAATGAACGACGCTGCCAAGGAAAACGCCGAAGCCGCCAAAGATCAGGCCGAAACCGAGCAGAAGGCTGCCGAAGAAGCCGCACCGGCTACTCCGGCTCCGCAAGCCGCGCCAGCTACTCCGGCTGAACCTGCCAAACAGTAATTGTTTAAAACAAAAAAACCCGACATTGTCGGGTTTTTTTGTGCCTGAAAGTTTTCGATTAAACGTTTCAGTTGCCGACCACGGGGCTTTCCTTGGCAGGCTCTGCCGGTACACTTTCGGTGGGTGTGAACACCATCACATCCAGCACATCCGAGTGGAACTCACGACGGTACAGAATAAACACGACACCCACACTCATCGCCATGAACAACCACGGGCTGATAAACCAGCTCAACATGGCCATGCCGAAGTAATAGGAACGCAAGCCCAGGTTGAACTGGTTGGCGGCAAGCGACAATACCCGTGCCGCCCGCGACGCGAACGCCTTGCGCTCCAGCTCATTGACCAGCCGTTCCCCGATCATGGGCGCCGAACCCACCAGCACCGCGGCAAAGTTGTACTGGCGCATGCACCAGCTGAACGTGAAAAAAGCGTAGACGAAGACCGTGGCCAGGCACAGCAGCTTGATCTCCGACATGCCCTGGGAGGTCTGTTGCACCAGCGGCAGGTCTGCCAGCAGCGAGAGCGCACGGTCGGAGGCACCGAGCACGGTAAGAATGCCAGCAAGGATGATCAGGGTGCTGGAGGCAAAGAACGACGCGTTGCGTTCAAGGTTGCCGATCACGCTGGCATCAGCAATGCGGTTGTCGCGCAGCAGCATGCGGCGCATCCAGTCTTCACGGTAAAGGTGCAACACGCTGGCCAGGCACGCAGTGTCGCGGCCCTTCCAGATGGCATAGCGGGTATAACCACCCCAGCACAGGGCAAACCATGCGATGGCCAGCAGGTTATTGAAGTTGCTTTGGATGAAGTTCATGCAGGGTTCCCGAAAGCGCCAGAGGCCTAGAGGATAGGGACCAGGTTTCGACGCTGGCAAGCGGCAAAAGACACAGCTGTGCAGAGAAATAGGCGTGGTTCCCACAAAGAGCGCACCGGGCAAAGGGACCGCACAAAAAAAGCCCCGCATCCTTCCGGATACGGGGCTTTCGAGTCTAGACCTCTGGCGAGCACCCTTCGGCTTGTGGCCGGTGCCGCCCTCAGGCTTCAACCATCAGGCCAACGCCTCGCGTGGCTTGCCGAGCATGCGGTCGCAGGCCACGGCGCCAACCAGGGTCACCACCGAAGGCACCAGCCAGGCAAGGCCTTGGTCGCTCAACGGTAAGTGCGCCATGAAGTCCGGCAGCACGTGGGCGATGCTGCTGCCCTTGATTGCATCGACCATGCCGAACAGCAACGAAACCAGCATCACCGGTGCGAGGATGCGGGTCGGCGAGTTCCACAAGTCTTTCACGAAGCTCAGGCCCACCACCACGATGCAGGGTGGGTAGATGGCGGTGAGCACCGGGATCGAGAACATGATCAGCTTGGTCAGGCCCAGGTTGGAGATCAGCAGCGAGAAGCCCGCAAGGATCACCACCAGCGCACGGTAAGACAGCGGCAGAACCTGGCTGAAGTACTCGGCACAGGCGCAGGTCAGGCCAACTGCCGTCACCAGGCAAGCCAGCGCGATGAGTACAGCGAGGAAGCCGCTGCCCAGCGAACCAAAGGTGTGCTGCACGTAGGCATGCAGTACCGCCGCACCGTTGGTGGCGTCAGCCGCGATGTCGTGGCTGCCGGCACCCAGACGGAACAGGCTGATGTACACCAGGGCCAGGCCGACACCCGCGATCAGGCCGGCGATGATGGCATAGCGGGTGATCAACTTCGGCGACTCGACGCCGCGCGAGCGGATGGCGTTGACGATGACAATACCGAACACCAGGGCACCCAGGGTATCCATGGTCAGGTAGCCATCGGAGAAGCCCTTGGAGAACGCGGCAGCGGCATAGGCCGGCTGTGCCTCACCAATGGTGCCCGCTGGCAGCGCGAAGGCAGCAATCCCCAGCACGGCCAGGGCGATGATCTTCAGCGGTGCCAGGAAGCGGCCGACGGTGTCGAGCAGCTTGCCCGGGTACATGGACACGGCCAGCACCACGACGAAGTACACGAGGCTGTAGATGAACAGTGCCAGCGGGCTTTCACCGGTCAGCGGTGCAACGCCCACTTCGAACGACACGGTCGCCGTACGCGGGGTGGCGAACAGCGGGCCGACCGACAGGTAACACACCGCCGCCAGCAGGCCGCCGAAGAACTTGCCGATCGGGCTGCTAAGTGCATCCATGCCGCCACCGACCTTGGCCAGAGCGACCACGGTAATGACCGGCAGGCCCACGGCGGTCACCAGGAAGCCCAGTGCTGCCATCCATACGTGCGGGCCAGACTGCAGACCGACGATAGGCGGGAAGATGATATTGCCCGCGCCAACGAAAAGCGCAAACGTCATAAAGCCAAGCGCCAGGATATCCTGGCCTTTGAGAACTTTCATTTAAGGTAGTACCACACTGCTGAAATCGGGATTCGAGAGGGGATTTCCCTTTGGATGAGGGGAAATGCTGCCCGGCTTGATAGGCCAGACCCGTTTAGCGTGTCGTTCCCTTTTGGGGTACGGGCACAGAGTGAACGCGTAATGTAACTGTTTTGTCAGTCAAACGCACTGGCACAGTGCTGCTTGTCCGATGTGCGTACATGTTTGTCGTCTGTGCGACCGAGGACAGTAGGAATTATCCTCGGATTGAAACATTGGTCTGTGTGAAAAATCCTATCAAACCCATCGAAAAATCTTTTTAGCCTGCGAAGAGCCCCAAACGGGAACCCAGGCGCATTAACGACAAAGGCCACCCGAAGGTGGCCTCTGTGCGCGTGGGGGGTGTAGCAGTATTACTTCTTGGCTTCCCAGCCAGTCAGCTCGGCCAGGGCCTTGCCGATGTCAGCCAGCGAACGCACGGTCTTCACACCAGCGTCCTGCAGGGCGGCGAACTTCTCGTCCGCAGTGCCCTTGCCGCCGGAGATGATGGCGCCAGCGTGGCCCATGCGCTTGCCCGCAGGTGCAGTAACACCGGCGATGTAGGAAACGACTGGCTTGGTCACGTGGGCCTTGATGTAGGCCGCAGCTTCTTCTTCAGCCGAACCGCCGATCTCACCGATCATGACGATCGCTTCGGTCTTCGGGTCTTCCTGGAACAGCTTCAGGATGTCGATGAAGTTGGAACCCGGGATCGGGTCACCGCCGATGCCGACGCAGGTCGACTGGCCGAAGCCGGCGTCGGTGGTCTGCTTCACAGCTTCGTAGGTCAGGGTGCCGGAACGCGAAACGATACCGACCTTGCCTGGCAGGTGAATGTGGCCTGGCATGATGCCGATCTTGCACTCGCCCGGGGTGATCACACCTGGGCAGTTAGGACCGATCAGGGTCACGCCCAGCTCGTCGCACTTGACCTTGGCATCGAGCATGTCCAGGGTAGGAATGCCTTCGGTGATGCAGACGATCAGCTTGATGCCGCCGAAGGCCGCTTCCAGGATCGAGTCTTTGCAGAACGGAGCCGGTACGTAGATGACCGAAGCGTCAGCGCCGGTAGCTTCCACGGCTTCCTTGACGGTGTTGAACACCGGCAGGCCCAGGTGAGTGGTGCCACCCTTGCCTGGGGTTACGCCGCCGACCATCTTGGTGCCGTAGGCGATGGCTTGTTCGGAGTGGAAAGTACCCTGCGAGCCGGTGAAGCCCTGGCAGATGACTTTGGTGTCTTTATTGATCAGGACGCTCATTACTTGCCCTCCGCAGCTTTGACAACTTGTTGAGCAGCGTCGGTCAGGCTGGTTGCCGCAATGATGTTCAAACCGCTTTCTGCCAGTACTTTAGCGCCCAGTTCGGCGTTGTTGCCTTCGAGGCGAACTACAACCGGAACTTTAACGCCGACTTCTTTCACCGCGCCGATGATGCCTTCGGCAATCATGTCGCAGCGAACGATGCCGCCGAAGATGTTGACCAGAACGGCCGCGACATTGCTGTCGGACAGAATGATCTTGAAGGCTTCGGTAACGCGCTCTTTGGTAGCACCGCCGCCAACGTCGAGGAAGTTGGCTGGCTTGCCGCCATGCAGGTTGACGATGTCCATGGTACCCATGGCCAGGCCGGCACCGTTGACCATGCAGCCGATGTTGCCTTCCAGGGCCACGTAGTTCAGCTCGAAGCTGGCAGCGTGGGCTTCACGAGGATCGTCCTGCGACGGGTCGTGGAAGGTTTTCAGCTTAGGCTGACGGTACATGGCGTTCGCGTCGATGTTGATCTTCGCGTCCAGGCAGTGCAGGTCGCCGTCGGCCTTGATGACCAGCGGGTTGACTTCCAGCAGGGCCAGGTCGTGTTCTTTGAACAGCTTGGCCAGGCCTACGAAAATCTTGGCGAACTGTGCAACTTGCTTGCCTTCCAGACCCAGCTGGAATGCCAGTTCACGACCCTGGAACGGCTGAGCGCCGACCAGTGGATCGATAGTAGCCTTGATGATCTTCTCAGGAGTTTCGTGAGCGACTTTCTCGATGTCCACGCCACCTTCGGTGGAGGCCATGAACACGATACGGCGGCTCGAGCGATCGACTACAGCGCCCAGGTACAGCTCTTTGGCGATGTCAGTGCAGGATTCGACCAGGATCTTGGTCACTGGCTGACCGTTGGCGTCGGTCTGGTAGGTTACCAGGCGCTTGCCCAACCATTGCGCAGCGAACGCCTTGGCGTCTTCTTTGCTGCGAACCAGCTTGACGCCGCCCGCTTTACCGCGACCACCTGCGTGAACCTGGGCTTTTACAACCCACTCGGAACCGCCGATCTTGTCGCAAGCTTCTGCTGCAGCTTCAGGGGTATCGACTGCGAAACCCTTGGAAACTGGCAGGCCGTATTCAGCGAACAGCTGCTTACCCTGATACTCGTGAAGATTCATGCTTTTTACCGTCTTCGTTAGGTACTGCGCTTCGGCGCTGCGCCATTACTGGCGCCGCACCACCTGTGACCGTTGACCCCGGGTTTTCCCGTGTGATCCGGTCCGGCGGACGTTCCGCGGTGAGTCATGCACGCAAGACTCACGACGGGCTGCCCGCCGTGGTTTCTTATAATTAACGCTTCTTACGGTTGGCCACGTGAATGGCGCCGCCATTCACCGCCAGCGCTGCTTCATGCAACGCTTCGGACAGGGTTGGATGGCTGAAGACCATCATGCCCAGATCCTCGGCACTGGTGCCGAATTCCATTGCGATTGCACCCTGCTGCACCAGTTCGGCAGCCGACGGGCCAATCACGTGTACACCCAGCACGCGGTCGGTCTTGGCATCGGCGATGACCTTGACGAAACCACCGGTATCGTTGGCGGCCATCGCACGGCCGCTGGCCGCGAACGGGAAGGTGCCTACGTTAACCTCAACACCCTCGGCCTTCAAGGACTGTTCGGTCTTGCCGACCCATGCAATTTCCGGGTGGGTGTAGATAACCGACGGGATCAGGTCGTAGTTCATCTGGGCCTTGTGGCCCTTGATGCGCTCGACGACCATGATGCCCTCTTCCGAAGCCTTGTGGGCCAGCATCATGCCGCGCACCACGTCACCGATGGCGAACACGCCCGGCACGCTGGTGGCGCAATGATCGTCGACGAAGATGTAGCCGCGCTCGTCGATGGTCACGCCGCTGTCGGAAGCCAGCAGGTCGGTGGTTACAGGGCGACGGCCGACCGCAACGATCAGCTTGTCGAAGGTGATCTTCTGCTCGCCTTCGGCGTTGGTGTAGGTCACTTCAACTTCGTTGCCATTGACTTTCGAGCCGGTGACGCGAGCGCCCAGCTTGATGTCCAGGCCTTGCTTGGTCAGGGTCTTCTGGGCTTCTTTCGACACGGCAGTGTCAGCAGCCATCAGGAAGGTGTCCAGGGCTTCCAGCACGGTGACTTCAGCACCCAGGCGAGCCCATACCGAGCCCAGCTCCAGGCCGATCACGCCGGCACCGATAACGCCCAGGCGCTTCGGTACGGTCTGGAATTCCAGGGCGCCGGTGGAGTCGACGATGACGTTCTGGTCAACCGGAGCCGGGGGAATGTCGATCGGGCGCGAGCCGGAAGCCAGGATGACGTTCTCGGCTTCGATGACTTCGGTGGTGCCGTCAGCCTTGGTGACTTCGACTTTCTTGCCAGCCAGCAGCTTGCCGTGGCCCTGGATCGAAGTAACGCCGTTGGCCTTGAACAGGGTGGCAACGCCACCGGTCAGGTTCTTGACGATGCCAGCCTTGCGGCCAACCATCGCGGCGACGTCCATCTTCACTTCGCCAGTGGAGATACCGTGGACGTTGAAGCTCTCTTTGGCTTCCTTGTACTTCCAGGAGCTGTCCAGCAGCGCCTTGGACGGAATGCAACCTACGTTCAGGCAGGTGCCGCCCAGGGCCAGTTTGCCCTCGGCGTCGGTGTATTTCTCGATACAGGCAGTCTTCAGACCAAGTTGGGCAGCCTTGATGGCAGCTACATAGCCGCCAGGACCTGCACCAATCACCACTACGTCGAATTTCTGGGTCATAAAAGATTCCTTTTTAGCTTCAAGCGGCAAGCCGCAAGCCGCAAGACCAGCAGGCTTCGGCTTGAAGCTCGCGGCTTGCAGCTTACAGCTGCGCGATTAGATGTCCAGCAGCAGGCGGGACGGATCTTCCAGCAGGTTCTTGATAGTGACCAGGAAGGTTACCGCTTCCTTGCCGTCGATCAGGCGGTGATCGTACGACAGCGCCAGGTACATCATCGGGCGAATCACGACCTGGCCATTGATGGCCATCGGGCGCTGGATAATGTTGTGCATGCCCAGGATGGCGGCCTGCGGCGGGTTGACGATCGGGGTCGACATCATCGAACCGAAGGTACCACCGTTGGTGATGGTGAAGGTGCCACCGGTCATCTCTTCGATGGACAGTTTGCCGTCACGGGCCTTCTTGCCGAAGGTGGCGATGCCGTTCTCGATTTCAGCCAGGCTCATCGACTCGGCGTTACGCAGCACCGGTACCACCAGGCCACGGTCGCTGGACACGGCAACCCCGACGTCGGCGAAGCCGTGGTAGACGATGTCGTTGCCGTCGATCGAGGCGTTGACAGCCGGGAAGCGTTTCAGCGCTTCGGTAGCTGCCTTGACGAAGAACGACATGAAGCCCAGGCGCACGCCGTTGTGGGTCTTCTCGAACAGGTCCTTGTACTTCGAACGCAGGGCCATGACTTCGGTCATGTCCACTTCGTTGAAGGTGGTCAGCATCGCCATGTTGGACTGGGCTTCGACCAGACGCTCGGCGATCTTGGCACGCAGACGGGTCATCGGCACGCGCTTCTCGGTGCGGTCGCCAGCAGCGACGACAACCGGGGCAGCAGCGGCAGCAGCAGGCTTGGCAGCCGGGGCAGCGGCAGGGGCCGACTTCTTGTTGGCAACAGCAGCAACCACGTCTTCCTTGGTGATACGACCGCCTTTACCGGTACCGGCAACAGAGGCCAGGTCGATGCCGTTTTCTTCAGCCAGCTTACGCGCGGCCGGTGCAGCAACCGGGTCATCCTCGCCAGCGTCAGCGGCAGCAGCCGGAGCTGCAGCAGGCGCGGCTGCTGCGGCAGGAGCAGCGGCAGCACCGCCTTCAACGATCGAACCCAGCAATTCGTCGGACAGGACAGTGTCGCCCTCGCCCTTGACGATGTCGCCCAGCACGCCATCGGCAGTCGCCAGTACTTCCAGGACAACCTTGTCGGTCTCGATGTCGACGATCAGCTCGTCACGCTTGACGGCTTCGCCCGGCTTCTTGTGCCAGGTGGCAACGGTGCCATCGGCAACCGATTCCGGGAAGGTTGGGGCTTTGATCTCGATAGCCATTATCTGTGTTTCCTTAAATTCGGTTTCAGGTGCGCGAAGGCGTTAGACAGTGAAGGCGTCTTGCAGCAGTTTTTCCTGCTGTTCGGCGTGCTTCGAAGCGTAACCACAGGCGGGTGCGGCAGAAGCGTCGCGACCGGCATATTCCAGGGTCAGAGCCTTGTTGTGGCGGCCCAGGATACGGCGCATGTGGTGCTGACTGCTGTACCAGGCGCCCTGGTTCATCGGCTCTTCCTGGCACCATACGGCGTGCTTGAGGTTGCTGTATTGGGCCAGGATTTCGACCAGGTCGTCCTCCGGGAACGGGTACAGCTGCTCGAGACGCAGGATGGCGATGTCTTCGCGGCCTTCGGCACGGCGTTTTTCCAGCAGGTCGTAGTAGACCTTGCCGCTGCACAGCACCAGGCGCTCGACCTTGGCCGGATCGATTGCGTCGATTTCCGGGATCACGGTCTGGAACGAGCCTTCTGCCAGGTCTTCCAGCGTCGAAACGGCCAGTTTGTGGCGCAGCAGCGACTTCGGCGTCAGGACCACCAGCGGCTTGCGCAGCGGGCGGATGACCTGGCGACGCAGCAGGTGGTAGATCTGTGCCGGGGTAGTGGGTACGCAGACCTGGATGTTGTGCTCGGCGCACAGTTGCAGGTAACGCTCCAGACGCGCGGAGGAGTGCTCCGGGCCCTGCCCTTCGTACCCGTGTGGCAGCAGCATGGTCAGACCGCACAGGCGGCCCCACTTGTGCTCACCGCTGGTGATGAACTGGTCGATCACCACTTGCGCACCGTTGGCGAAGTCGCCGAACTGGGCTTCCCAGATCACCAGCGCGTTTGGCGTGGTGGTGGAGTAGCCGTATTCGAAGGCCAGTACCGCTTCCTCGGACAGGAACGAATCGTACAGGTCGAAACGTGGCTGGCCCGGGAACAGGTTCTGCAGCGGAATGTAGGTGCTGGCGTCCTTCTGGTTGTGCAGCACCGCGTGACGGTGCGAGAAGGTGCCACGGCCGATATCCTGGCCGGTCATGCGGATCGGGTGACCTTCGAACTGCAGGGTGGCGTAGGCCATGGTCTCTGCATAACCCCAGTTGATCGGCAAGCCGCCGGCCTGCATCTTCTGACGGTCTTCGTAGATCTTCGACACCTGACGCTGGACCACGAAACCTTCCGGCAGCTCGAGCAGCTTGGCCGACAGGTCCTGCAGGGTCTTGAGGTCGAAACGGGTGTCGTGACGCGCGGTCCAGGCGTGACCCAGGTACGGACGCCAGTCGACGAACAGCTCGCGGTTCGGCTCCTTGACCAGGCTTTTTACCACGTGCAGGCCATTGTCCAGCGCGTTGCGGTACTCGTCGACCTTGGCCTGAGCACGCTCGGCGTCGATACGACCGGCCTGGATCAGCGCCTCGGCATACAGCTCACGGGTAGTGCGCTGCTTGCTGATCTGCTGGTACATCAGCGGCTGGGTGCCGTTCGGCTCGTCAGCCTCGTTGTGGCCACGACGACGGTAGCAGACCAGGTCGATCACCACGTCACGCTTGAACTGCATGCGGTAGTCGATGGCCAGCTGGGTAACGAACAGCACGGCTTCCGGGTCATCGCCGTTGACGTGCAGGATCGGCGCCTGGATCATCTTGGCAACGTCGGTGGCGTACTCGGTGGAGCGCGCGTCCAGCGGGTTGCTGATGGTGAAACCCACCTGGTTGTTGATCACGATGTGCACGGTACCGCCGGTCTTGAAACCGCGGGTCTGCGACATCTGGAAGGTTTCCATGACCACGCCCTGGCCGGCGAATGCGGCGTCGCCGTGGATCGAGATCGGCAGCACCTTGTCGCCAGCGGTATCGTTGCGGCGGTCCTGACGGGCGCGCACCGAACCCTCGACCACAGGCGAAACGATTTCCAGGTGGGACGGGTTGAACGCCATGGCCAGGTGAACTTCACCACCGGTGGTCATCACGTTCGAGGAGAAGCCCTGGTGATACTTCACGTCACCGGAGCCCAGCTCGTTCATCTTCTTGCCTTCGAACTCGTCGAACAGCTCGCGCGGGTTCTTGCCGAAGGTGTTCACCAGCACGTTCAGGCGGCCACGGTGGGCCATGCCGATGACGACTTCCTTGGTGCCGTACGAGCCGGAACGCTGGATCATTTCATCCAGCATCGGGATCAGGCTCTCGCCACCTTCAAGGCCGAAACGCTTGGTGCCCGGATACTTGGTACCCAGGTACTTTTCCAGGCCCTCACCGGCGGTCACGCGCTCCAGCAGGTGCGCCTGCACGTCAGCGGAAAACTCCGGACGGCCGCGTACGCTTTCCAGGCGCTGCTGGAACCAGCTGCGCTGCTCGGAATCGACGATGTGGGTGAATTCGGCGCCAATGGTGCGACAATATGTCTTCTGGAGTGCATCGAAGATGTCGCGTAGGCTCGCCTCCTCTTTGCCGATGAACAGGTCGCCGGCACGGAAGGTCGTATCAAGATCGGCATTGGTCAAGCCGTAGTGATTGATCGACAGGTCTACGGGCGCAGGGCGCTGCCACAACCCCAACGGGTCGAGCTTGGCAGCCTGATGGCCGCGCATACGATAGGCCTGGATCAGTCGCAGAACTTCAACCTGCTTCTTCTCGTGTTCACTGCTCACGCTCCCGGCGGATACCGGTTGGGCGCGGCGCTGGTTCTTTGCCAGCAGTACGAAATGGTCGCGGATTGTCGAGTGCGATACATCAGTAGCGGTGCTGCCGTCGGCTGGCAACTTCTGGAAGTAAGTGCGCCACTCTTCTGGCACAGCGTTAGGGTCGTGCAGGTAGAGTTCGTAGAGCTCTTCCACATATGCAGCGTTACCACCTGAAAGGTGGGCGCTATCCCACATGCGCTGCATCACGCTTTCTTGCATGCTTGGTCACCCTCGATTAGGGGACTGATCGGCGAGAGCCACAGCAAACCTGGAAAAGTCCGAATAAAGCGACTGAACCACGCCACTTGGATCCTGCTGATTTTCCGGGTACCAGCCCGGAAAGCCCCTGCTGGTCTCATATCTTCATAGGTATGAACGCGGGCTTTGTGGGCCCTTGTTCGGGTTTTACCTCAGTGCGGGCTCAACACCCGCACCTCGGCTTACTGCAGGTACAACAGGTTGTATCAGGTGCCGCTTTGCAGCAGCATGTTACGTACGTGACCGATTGCCTTGGTCGGGTTCAGACCTTTCGGGCAAACGTTTACGCAGTTCATGATCCCGCGGCAGCGGAATACGCTGAACGGGTCATCCAGGGACGCCAGGCGCTCCTGAGTCTTGGTGTCACGGCTGTCGGCCAGGAAGCGGTAGGCCTGCAACAGTGCGGCGGGGCCCAGGAACTTGTCCGGGTTCCACCAGAACGACGGGCAGGAGGTCGAGCAGCAAGCGCACAGGATGCACTCGTACAGACCGTCCAGCTTGTCACGCTCTTCAGGCGACTGCAGGCGCTCGATGGCCGGGGCCGGCGTGTCGTTCTGCAGGAATGGCTTCACCTTCTCGTACTGCTTGTAGAAGATGCTCATATCGACCACCAGGTCACGAATGACCGGCAGACCTGGCAGCGGGCGCAGAACCAGCTTGTTGCCTTTGACCACACCCGACAGCGGGGTGATGCAGGCCAGGCCGTTCTTGCCGTTCATGTTCATGCCATCGGAACCGCACACGCCTTCACGGCAGGAGCGACGGTACGAGAAACCCTCGTCCTTTTCCTTGATCAGCGCCAATACATCGAGAACCATCAGGTCCTTGCCACCGGTATCGACGTCGAACGACTCCATCTTGGGCGCCGAGTCGGTGTCGGGGTTGTAACGATAAACTTCGACTTTCAACATAGCAGCCACCCTTAGTAAGTCCGGATTTTTGGCTCGAAGGCCGGTACGGTCTTCGGCGCAAAGTTGACGCCACGCTTGGCAACGCGCTTCTCACCCGGGTAGTACAGGGTGTGGCACAGCCAGTTTTCGTCGTCACGGTCTTCGAAGTCTTCACGGGCGTGAGCGCCGCGGGACTCTTTACGGGCTTCGGCCGCGATGGCGGTAGCTTCGGCGACTTCCAGCAGGTTCTGCAGCTCCAGCGCTTCGATACGCGCGGTGTTGAAGGCCTGGGACTTGTCGTTGATCTTGACGTTGGCGATGCGGTCACGCAGGCCGGCCAGCTGCTCGATACCCTTCAGCATGTATTCGCCAGTACGGAATACACCGAAGTAGTTCTGCATGCAGCTCTGCAGCTCGCGCTTGAGGCTGGCAACGTCTTCGCCAGTGGAGCGCTCGTTGAGCTTGTTCAGGCGGTTCAGGGCAACTTCGATGTCGGTGTCGCTGGCGTCGAGGTGCTCGATACCATCGCTCAGCGCCTTCTCCAGGTGCAGACCGGCTGCACGGCCGAACACCACCAGGTCGAGCAGCGAGTTGCCGCCCAGGCGGTTGGCACCGTGAACCGATACGCACGCCACTTCACCTACGGCGAACAGGCCAGGGATGATGTGATCCTTGCCTTCTTCGTCCATGGTGATGGCCTGGCCATGGATGTTGGTGGCAACGCCACCCATCATGTAGTGGCAGGTCGGAACGACCGGCACCGGCGCGACGACCGGGTCGACGTGGGCGAAGGTCTTGGACAGCTCGCAGATACCTGGCAGGCGGCTGTGCAGCACTTCCTCGCCCAAGTGGTCCAGCTTCAGCAGTACGTGGTCCTTGTTCGGGCCCACGCCGTTGCCGGCGATGATTTCCTTGACCATGGAACGGGCAACCACGTCGCGGCCGGCCAGGTCTTTCGCGTTCGGCGCGTAACGCTCCATGAAGCGCTCGCCGTGGGCGTTGATCAGGTAGCCACCCTCACCGCGGCAGCCTTCGGTGACCAGTACACCGGCGCCGGCGATGCCGGTCGGGTGGAACTGCCACATCTCGATGTCCTGCACCGGTACACCGGCACGCAGGGCCATACCGATACCGTCACCGGTATTGATCAGGGCGTTGGTGGTGGAGGCGTAGATACGGCCTGCACCGCCAGTGGCCAGAACGGTGGCCTTGGACTTGATGTACATGGTTTCGCCGGTTTCGATGCAGATCGCGATCACACCGACAAAAGCGCCTTCCTGGTTCTTTACCAGATCAACGGCGTAGTACTCGTTGAGGAAGGTGGTACCGGCTTTCAGGTTGCCCTGGTACAGGGTGTGCAGCAGCGCGTGACCGGTACGGTCGGAAGCGGCACAAGTACGGGCGGCCTGGCCACCTTTACCGAAGTCCTTGGACTGGCCACCGAACGGACGCTGGTAGATACGGCCGGTTTCGGTACGCGAGAACGGCAGGCCCATGTGGTCCAGTTCGAAGACCGCAGCCGGGCCTTCCTGACACATGTATTCGATAGCGTCCTGGTCACCGATGTAGTCGGAACCTTTGACGGTATCGTACATGTGCCAGCGCCAGTCGTCGTTCGGGTCAGCCGAAGCGATGGCGCAGGTGATGCCGCCCTGGGCGGATACAGTGTGCGAGCGGGTCGGGAAGACCTTGGTGACTACGGCAGTCTTGTGGCCGCCTTGAGCCAGTTGCAGCGCAGCACGCATGCCGGCGCCGCCGCCACCGATGATGATGGCGTCGAATGAGATGGTTGGAATGCTAGCCATGGATCAGATACCCCAGAGAATCTGCACACCCCAGACGAAGTAAGCGAACATCGCAACGCCGCATACCGCCTGGAACAGGAAACGAATCGCAGTTGCCGACTTGCCGAACGACATAGGCGTCAGGTAGTCGGTTGCAATGGTCCACATGCCGACCCAGGCGTGAGCGCCCAGGGCAACGAGGGCCAGCAGACTGAAGATCCGCATCGCGTTGTTGGAGAACAGACCATGCCACTGGGTGTAGTCGATGCCTGGGTGGGCGACCACGTAGCCGATCAGGAAGAGGAAGTAAGCCGCGAGAACGACCGCGGAGACGCGTTGCGCCATCCAGTCATAGAGGCCCGAACGCGACAGGTTCGTGACATTGGTTACCATACCCAAACTCCCACCAGAACGATCAGCACCACGGAGATGACAATCACGATTTTCGAGCCCAGCTTGCCGCCTTCCAGCGTCTCACCGATGCCCATGTCCATGATCAGGTGGCGTACACCTGCCACGAGGTGATAAAGCAGGGCGGACAACAGGCCCCAGGTCACGAATTTGGCCAGCGGGCTGGTCAGACACGCCTTCACCTCACCGAAGCCTTCCTCGGAGCCCAACGATTTGCCCAGTGCATAAAGCATGATGGCAAGGCCGATGAACAGGATGACGCCGGAGATACGGTGCAGAATGGACGTGTATGCAGTGACAGGGAGCTTGATGGTCCTTAGGTCTAGGTTTACAGGTCGTTGGCTTTTCACGGCTTTTTTCACACTGAAGAGCCCCTAGCGAATCAGGGCAAAGTTGTTGGTAAGTGTACTGGTCAGGTACCCACCACCCAGGGAACGGCGACCCCCAGCAGTTCGGGCTTGCAAGCCCCTGGCGGTCGGGTGCCGAGTATAGACAGTTAGGCTGCTTATGACAACGTGACGGGGTAGCCCAAATAGCGCATTGCCTTTAACGAACAAAAGGCGTAAATGGGCGAGAATTTCGGGAAAAATCAGGCTTGAATGCCTGATTCAACAAGCCTTTAGGCAAATTGACATCTGAATTTATCCCTCTATAGTGGTGCGGGCCCTGCGTGGGGGGTCTGTCTGATGATTTCAAGCATTAATAGGAGGCCACATGGCTGACAAAAAAGCGCAGTTGGTCATCGAGGGCGCTGCCCCCGTCGAGCTGCCCATTTTAACCGGCACCGTTGGTCCTGATGTAATCGACGTCCGCGGGTTAGGGGCCACTGGTCACTTCACCTTCGACCCCGGTTTCATGGCGACCGCCTCGTGCGAGTCGAAGATCACCTATATTGACGGCGACAAAGGTATCCTGCTGCACCGCGGCTACCCGATCGAGCAACTCGCCGAACAGTCCGACTACCTCGAAACGTGCTACCTGCTGCTCAACGGCGAACTGCCGAATGCCGAGCAGAAGGCCCAGTTCGTCAGCACCGTCAAGAACCACACCATGGTTCACGAGCAGCTGAAGTCCTTCTTCAACGGCTTCCGCCGCGACGCTCACCCGATGGCGGTGATGTGTGGCGTAGTCGGCGCCCTGTCGGCGTTCTATCACGACTCCCTGGACATCAATAACCCGCAACACCGCGAAATTTCCGCGGTGCGCCTGGTCGCCAAGATGCCGACCCTGGCCGCGATGGTTTACAAGTACTCCATGGGCCAGCCGATGATGTACCCGCGCAACGACCTGTCGTACGCGGAAAACTTCCTGCACATGATGTTCAACACCCCGTGCGAGATCAAACCGATCAGCCCGGTGCTGGCCAAGGCAATGGACCGGATCTTCATCCTCCACGCCGACCACGAGCAAAATGCCTCCACCTCTACCGTTCGCCTGGCCGGCTCGTCGGGTGCCAACCCGTTCGCCTGTATCGCCGCCGGTATCGCCGCACTGTGGGGCCCGGCCCATGGCGGTGCGAACGAAGCCGTACTGACCATGCTCGATGAAATCGGCGATGTCTCGAACATCGACACCTTCATCGCCAAGGCCAAGGACAAGAACGACCCGTTCAAGCTGATGGGCTTCGGTCACCGCGTGTACAAGAACCGCGACCCGCGTGCTACCGTCATGAAGCAGACCTGCGACGAAGTCCTGCGCGAGCTGGGCATCAAGAACGACCCGCAGCTGGAACTGGCCATGCGCCTCGAAGAGATCGCCCTGACCGATCCGTACTTCATCGAGCGCTCGCTGTACCCGAACGTCGACTTCTACTCGGGGATCATCCTCAAGGCGATCGGCATTCCGACCAGCATGTTCACCGTGATCTTCGCCCTGGCACGTACTGTCGGCTGGATCTCGCACTGGAAAGAAATGCTCTCCAGCCCGTACAAGATCGGCCGTCCGCGCCAGCTGTACACCGGCGAGCAAAAACGCGATATCACTGCACTGAAAGACCGCAAGTAAGCTTTTTTAGCCGAACGCAAAAGGCTGCCCTCGGGCAGCCTTTTTTCTTCCAGGTCCTGGTGGCCGCGTTTCGACCCTTGCGGGAGCGGCCTTGCGTTAAACCTCAGTTTTTCTCAGCCCGCTCCCGCAGCCCTTTCAGGGTATTGAACGGCGCGTCCACCACGAACTTGTTGGCCACCATCGCCGGCACGCTACCCCCCGGCTCGGTGTGCACCTGGTAGGTCACTTCCGTGCTGTCGCCCTTGGGTACCAGCTTCCAGAAGCCCTCAACCTTGGCCACCCGCACATAGCCCTTCTCTTCCGGCAGATAGGTCGGCTCTTCCTTCAGGTTACGCACCAGGCTGCCGTCCGCTCCCTTGACAGTGGTCACGTGCAGAATCGAATCTCGCGGCGTTACCGGCCAAGGGGTATTGAACTGGGTGTAGGTCCAGCTCTGATCACCTTCGTGCTTGAGCAGCTTCTGCGACTTGCACTCATGAATCCATGCGCAGGCCCCGGCCACGTCTTCCTGCAACGCCTGCACCTTGGCCAGCGGCGCCTTGATTACGGTGACGCCCTGATAAGCCTTGTACTTGGACCCGGCCACTTCACTGAGGGATACCTTGATGCCCTCCTCGTCCTTGGCCACCTGCCAGTTTTCGGCCCAGGCCGCAGGCGACAGCAGAACACCCACGCCACACAGCAGTGCAATTCGCTTGAACGATCTCATCATGTTTATCCTTGTTGTCGAAGATCCAGCCTGTCACGCCGCCGTCATCTGCTCCCACCAGCCAAGAATCCTGATTGCCTCGTCACGGTCACTGCCGCACACCTCGACATCTGCCTTGAAGCCGCCACATACCGCCGGCCGCTCGGGCTTGCCGAACAGGTCGCACAGGTTGGCAGCCGTCAGGTGCAGGCAGCGCTCACCAGCCGGCTTGCCATTGGGCATGCGCGGCATCGCAGACGTGATGGACGGGGCGATGCAGCAAGCACCACAGCCTTCACGGCAGTTCATGGCTATTCACCAAAATCAGGACTCCCTGGAACAAAACGGGACGAACGTCCCTGGATAGTAACCGCTCAAACAGGCGTTTGAAATTGCTGGCACGATGAAATCTGCCGTGACCCGGCAGTCAGTTCCCGGCTACTGCCGATACTCGAAATCGATCGCCGCCCCCTCCACGTCATGACGGCTGTCATTACGCAACTGCAGCTGCATTTCGTTATTGATAAGCCGGCCATTGAGCTGGAACGGGCTGTCATTGGTTTCGGGCTTTTCGGTGAACATCGGCGGCAGCAAAGGTTTGCGCCGCTGGATGGGCGACGGGGTACCCACATCCGGCTCAAGGGTATTGACCATATCGACTGGCAGGCTGAGGTCCAGCTTTGCCTTGGGCAGTGGTTTGGCAACCGCTTTACTGACGGGTTTGTGCGCCTTGGTCTTGCTGTTGCCGGTTTTTTTCACCACCTGCTTCGGCGCGGGCTTGGCTGCCACTTTTTTTTGCACGGGCTTGCTCTGGGCTGCCTGCGCCTGTTGCGCCGGCTGCGCAGCCAAGGTTGGACCGCCCGGGTAGCAGAGCGGTGCAAGACACAAGATCAGGGCAAAACGGCGCAAAGCATTCATGGCAAATGGACAGATTGGCAAGAAAGGTGCGTATGTTCCATGTTCCACAAGCGCCTGGCAAGCCTTACAAAAGTGTGAGCGCAGGCTCCCTGCACAACTGCTGAGCCAGCAAACCCAGCGTCATCACTGCCCGCTCGGCCTCCTTGTTCCACGGGATGCCGCAATTAAGGCGGATGCAGTGATTGAACTGTTCTGTGTTACTGAATATTAACCCCGGCGCAATGCTGATGCCCTGCTCCAGCGCCCGCACATGCAGTTCCTGGGTATTGACCCGCCCGGGCAAGCTTATCCAGAGGATGAAACCGCCCGTCGGCCGAGTCATCTGGGTACCCTCCGGGAAGTGCTGCTGCACCGCCAACTGGTAGGCGCTGAGGTTCTTGCGATACTCCTGGCGTATGTAGCGCAGGTGCCGGTCGTAGCCGCCATTTTCCAGGTAGGCCGCCACGCCCATCTGCGTCACGCTGCAGGCCGAATGAGTGGTGAAGGTCTGCAGGCGCTGTATCTCGTCCTGATAGCGCCCGGCGATCATCCAGCCAACGCGCACACCAGGGGACAAGGTTTTGGAGAAACTTGAACAGTAGATCACCCGGTCCAGCCGGTCGAATGCCTTCAGCGCCTTGGTCTTGCCTTGCTCGAACATCAACTCGCCATAGATGTCATCCTCGACGATCTGGATGTCGAAGTCCGACGCCAGGCGCAGCAACTGCTTCTGCCGCTCTTCAGGAACAGTGCCGCCCAACGGGTTGCTCAGGCGGGCGGTCAGCACCAGGGCCTTGATCGACCACTGGTTGGCCGCCAGCTGCAAGGCTTCAAGGCTGATACCGGTGGACGGGTCACTGGGGATTTCGATCACTTTCAGGCCCAGCAGGTCGGCCAGTTGCAGCAAGCCGTAATACGTCGGCGACTCGGCGGCAATCAGATCGCCCGGGCGGGTCAGCACGCGCAATGACATTTGCAGGGCATCGACGCAGCCATGGGTCACGATCACTTCACGGGGGTCGACCAGCACGCCAGCATCGCGCATGCGAATGGCGATCTGCCGGCGCAACGGCTCAAAGCCGGGGCTGAACATGTAGCTGAACGCGCGCGGGCTGTGAAAGCGGGTGACCTTGGCAATTTGCTGATGCAGGGCACGGACCGGCAGGTAGTCGACATGCGGCACCGCAGCACCAAACGGGAACACGCCATCACGGCGCGCCTCGGTCAGCACTTGCTGGATGATGCTGGCGCGGGTGACCAGACCGGGGCGCTCCACCCGGGCAATGTCCGGCGTTTGCGCAGTCAGGGCCGGCGTCTGGTGCACGTAGTAGCCCGACTGCGGCCGCGCGCGGATCAGCCCTTGGTCTTCGAGGTTGGCATAAGCCTGCAGCACCGTGGCATGGCTGACATTGAGCTGGGCACTCATCTTGCGCACGGAGGGTACACGCTCGCCTGGCTGGTAGACACCGCGACGGATGTCATCGGCCAGTTGCTGGGCGATACGCTGGTACAGCAGCAGGTTGGTCATGGCGGCAGGCTCGTTGTTCTTGTGCGGCTCAGTGACGGTAGAGGATACCGTAACAGTTGCAAAGTGTACTGGGACAGAATGCAACATAGTCGACAATACAACAGCGTGACAGCTATCGAAACGACTAAGCCGACAAAAAGCGGGGCTGCCTGGCGCCCCCCCGGCAATCCAGCCTCCTTTCAACAAAAACATGGCTTTTGATCTGGCAGGGACCTTGTGGGAGCGGGCTTGCCCCGCGAACACCGGAAAAGCCGGTGCCATGCACCGCGCGGCCCCCTTCGCGGGACAAGCCCGCTCCCACAATGACGCCTGACACGCATTCCCAGTGGGAGCTGTAACTCAGCGCGCCGGTGCGAGCTTGCCTTTGTCGTCGGAGAAGACGATCTCCACCCGGCGGTTCTGCGCCCTGCCCCGCTCAGAGGCATTGGCCTCGATCGGGTACTGGTCGCCATAGCCCTCGACCTGCAGGCGCTTTTCGTCGATGCCAAGGTCCACCAGCATGTCGGCCACGGCCTGCGCCCGGTCGCGGGACAGGTTCAGGTTGTCCTCGGCGGCGCCAGTGCTGTCGGTATAACCCTCGATACGCACCACCCGTCGCGGGTTCAGCTGAAGGAACTGCACCAGTTTGAGTACGGTACGGCTGGCCGAGTTTTTCAGGTCGGCACGCCCAGTATCGAACAGCACGTCACCCAGGGTCATCACCAGGCCACGGTCGGCTTGCTCCGAAGCCAGCGCCGCGATCTGCGACTCGACCCACTTGCCCTGCTGCTGCACGCTGGCCAGCTTGGCCTCGCGCAAAGCCAGCTGCAGGCGCTGACGCTCGAGGTCAAGCTTGGCCTGGCGCTCCTGGTTCAGCGCCAGCTTGGCATGCTCACTGGCAATCTCGCTGTAACGCTGGCTCAGGTAAGCGTAATGACGCACATCGGAACCGGTGCCGATGTAGCTGGACAGGCGCTCGGCACGGGCCAGCGACTCGCCCGCGCGGATCACGT
Organism: Pseudomonas sp. PvP089; assembly: GCF_017875165.1. NCBI lineage: Bacteria > Pseudomonadati > Pseudomonadota > Gammaproteobacteria > Pseudomonadales > Pseudomonadaceae > Pseudomonas > Pseudomonas sp. PvP089. Next base: position 2,135,615 of record NZ_JAGGME010000001.1, on the reverse strand, counting down.
CACGCGGCGCACTGCGCAGCACATCGGAATCATCTTTGACCTTGGCGAAAGTGGCACTGGCTTCCTCCAGCGCTGCAGAGCTGCGTTGGCTGGCGCAACCTTGCAAGGCTGCTGCCAGCGCCAGCAACGCCAACGCGGCCAATGGCGTACGGCGGATCATGGCTGCACCTCCAGCTGCTTGCGCAAGCGCTTGACCCGCGACTGCAGCAGCTGCAACTGCTCTTCGCTCTTCTGGTTCAGCACCTGGGCCTCGGCCAGGCGAGCATCCAGTTCGGCCTGCTCGGCGCGCATGCGCGCATCGCGGTAATCTTCGGTCAGCATGTTGGTCTTGGCCCGGGCCAGCTTGTCTTCAGCCATCTTCAGCGTCTCGACCTGCTCGGTGGCACCTACGGCCCTGGCCTGCTCCAGTGCCTGTTCGGAAATGCGCATCTGCTCGTCAGGGGCCGGATCATTGGCGCAGCCAGCCAGGCCGAGCACGGCCAAGGCAAGGATTAGTGGTTGGGTTCTCACGCAATCTTCCTAGTGTTTGGGGGCGTCCGCCGGCACCTGCAATTGCGCTTTCCAGCGCTCGACATTTCGTTGCAGGACGGCCTCGGACGCACCGGAGATCGGCAATTCTGTCAGTTTTTTTGCCAATTGCCCACGCAACCAGCTGTCATTGCATGCCGAGTTGTGGGAAAGGGCCAAATACAGACCTGGCCGGTCCACCGGCAGGCCGCGGGCGATCAGGTCATTGTTCATGCCCAGGCTCTGGGCCATGGCCATGCCCGAATAGCGGCCGGCGAGCACATAATCCACTTGGCCAAGCACCAGCTTCTGGAATGCCTGGGTCAGGTTCTGCGCCGGCACCAGCTTCAGCTGGGCCTTGGCAAACGCGGTAAAGGCCGGGGTCAGGCGCGCGCGTTCGGACAAGCTGCCCTGGTATTTGGCCAGGTCCGCCGGGCCATCGAACGTCAACTCGGCGTCATGGCGTGTCCACACCAGGTATTCGTTGAGCTGAAGGGGTGGGTGGATGTAGTCCAGCGCGGTGAGCTGTTCGACCTGCATGGGTGTATCGAGCAGCAGGTCCATACGCCCGCTGCGCACCTCTTCCAGGGCCTGGTCGCGACGGCCGGCATTCAGCACCTCCACCTTCACGCCCAGCTCGCCAGCCACCTGGCGCAACAGGTCCACGTTGGCACCGATCAAATGTTTCGGGTCTTTCGGGTCCTGCCAAGAGTAGGGCGGCGCATCGGGGCTGCCGGTTGCCACCAGGCGCTCACACTTGCCTGCTGCCATGGCCAGCGGCGACGCCAACGCCGCCATGCATACCAGCGCCCTGCCCGTTCCGCGCAACGTCATCCCTCACTCCTCAACCCATAAAAAAACCCGACCCTCAATGCGAGGGCCGGGTTCTTTATAAGTGAAGCAGGCGGATCAGACCAGCTTTTCCAGCTCCGGAACCGCTTCGAACAAGTCAGCGACCAAGCCGTAATCGGCCACCTGGAAGATCGGCGCTTCTTCGTCCTTGTTGATCGCAACGATCACTTTGGAGTCTTTCATGCCGGCCAGGTGCTGGATCGCGCCGGAGATACCGACGGCGATGTACAGCTGTGGCGCAACGATCTTGCCGGTCTGGCCGACCTGCATGTCGTTCGGCACGAAGCCTGCGTCGACCGCAGCGCGCGAAGCACCAACGGCAGCGCCCAGCTTGTCGGCCAGGCTGTACAAGTGTTTGAAGTTGTCACCGTTGCCCATGCCGCGGCCGCCGGAAACGACGATCTTGGCAGCGGTCAGTTCCGGGCGGTCGGACTTGGCCAGCTCTTCACCGACAAAGGCCGAGATACCGGCGTTGTGCGCGGCACTCACCGCTTCAACAGCGGCCGAGCCACCTTCGGCGGCGACTGGGTCGAAGCCGGTGGTACGCACGGTGATGACCTTGACCGAAGCGCTCGATTGCACGGTGGCAATGGCGTTACCGGCATAGATCGGGCGCTTGAAGGTGTCGGCGGACTCGACCGAGATGATCTCGGAGATCTGGTCCACATCCAGCAGTGCGGCAACGCGTGGCAGGATGTTCTTGCCGTTGGTGGTGGCCGGGGCCAGCACGTGGCTGTAACCGTTGGCCAACTCGACGATCAGCGGCGCCACGTTCTCCGGCAGGACGTGTGCGTAAGCTGCGTTGTCGGCAACCAGCACTTTCGCCACACCCGCGATCTTGGCAGCAGACTCGGCAATGCCACCGACGTTCTGGCCAGCGACCAGCACGTGCACATCACCACCGATCTTGGCAGCTGCGGCAACAGTGTTCAGGGTAGACGGTGCGACTGCACCGTTCTCGTATTCAGCGACAACCAGGATAGTCATTTAGATTACCTTCGCTTCGTTCTTCAGCTTCTCGACCAGTTCGGCCACCGACTTGACCTTGATACCCGCGCTGCGGGCAGCCGGCGCTTCGACTTTCAGGGTCTTGTTGGTGGAGGCGAGCGAAACGCCCAGATCGCCAGGGTTGACGGTCTCCAGCGGTTTCTTCTTGGCCTTCATGATGTTCGGCAGCGACGCATAGCGTGGCTCGTTCAAGCGCAGGTCGGTGGTGACGATGGCTGGCAGGTTCAGCGATACGGTCTGCAGGCCGCCATCGATTTCACGGGTGACGTTCAGCTTGTCGCCAGCGACTTCGACCTTGGAGGCGAAGGTGCCCTGGGCGTAGCCGGTCAGCGCAGCCAGCATCTGGCCAGTCTGGTTGTTGTCGCTGTCGATGGCCTGCTTGCCAAGGATGACCAGCTGCGGCTGCTCTTTGTCGACAACGGCTTTCAGCGCCTTGGCCACGGCCAGCGAATTCAGCTCATCGGCGGCTTCGACCAGGATGGCACGGTCGGCACCCAGGGCCAGCGCAGTACGCAGCTGCTCCTGGGCGGTGGTCGGGCCGACGGAAACGACGACGATCTCGGTCGCAACGCCTTTTTCCTTCAGGCGTACGGCCTCTTCCACGGCGATTTCGCAGAAGGGGTTCATGGACATCTTGACGTTAGCAAGGTCGACGCCGGAGTTGTCCGCCTTGACGCGAACCTTGACGTTGTAGTCGACCACTCGTTTGACAGCTACAAGAACCTTCATGGATTCCTCGTTACTCTCCGGTGAATAGATAGTCGCCTGGGGCTGAGCCCGGCGATGCGCGTGGGTACAAGGGCACCTCTAAAAACGTACCGGAGCGAGCAAACTTCACAGTGACCGAACAGTCTTGTCCGGACTCCTGAGACAAATACTCACGGGTCATTTTCTGTCGTGGCGTGTAAACTCCACTACAAACCGGCCAAAGGCCGCAAAACCCTGCTCCACACCTGGTCTTTAGAGGTGTACCTGCGCCCGGCTGCAAGCCTACGGCGAACGTAAAACCGCTCGTATCTTGACCGTAACACCCCATCCGGTCAATACGGCAAATCGGTCACCCTCCAGCCGCGTTCCTGTGATTTTACTGGCCTGCGGCAAATTCAAACAAACGTTTGTATTGGACCTGCCAAGTGGTGTAGATATAATGCGCGGCCAAGACAAAACGGTGTAGTCCGTCATTTGCGCAGCTACAGTTCCGCTCCCGTGATGAGCCACTGCGCGCAAGCACCCAATAAGACAAAGCAACAGCACGAGCCTTGATGAGTAGGAGAGAACCAGTGGAACGCGAATACATGGAATTCGACGTGGTCATCGTCGGCGCCGGCCCGGCAGGCCTGTCCGCCGCCTGCCGCCTGAAGCAGAAGGCCGCCGAAGCCGGTAGCGAAATCAGCGTCTGCGTGGTGGAAAAAGGCTCTGAAGTCGGCGCCCACATCCTCTCTGGCGCGGTGTTCGAACCCCGCGCCCTGAACGAACTGTTCCCGGACTGGAAAGTACTCGGCGCACCGCTCAATACCGAAGTGAAGCGCGACGACATCTATGTGCTCAAGGATGCCGGCAGCGCCACCAAGGTGCCTGACCTGTTCGTGCCCAAAACCATGCACAACCATGGCAACTACATCATCTCGCTGGGCAACCTGTGCCGCTGGCTGGCCCAGCAGGCCGAGAACCTGGGCGTGGAAATCTACCCGGGCTTCGCCGCCCAGGAAGCGCTGTTCGACGACAACGGCGTAGTCCGCGGCATCGTCACCGGCGACCTGGGTGTCGACCGCGAAGGCAACCCGAAGGACGGCCTGTACACCCCGGGCATGGAACTGCGCGCCAAGTACACCCTGTTTGCCGAAGGCTGCCGCGGCCATATCGGCAAGCAGCTGATCAAGCGCTTCAACCTCGACAGCGAGTCCGACGTCCAGCACTACGGCATCGGCCTGAAGGAAATCTGGGAGATCGACCCGGCCAAACACGAGCAGGGCCTGGTGGTTCACACCGCCGGCTGGCCGCTGGATGTGGTCGCCAAGGACAACACCGGTGGATCGTTCCTCTATCACCTGGAAAACAACCAGGTGGTGGTTGGCCTGATCGTCGACCTGTCCTACGCCAACCCGTACCTGTCGCCATTCGACGAATTTCAGCGCCTCAAGCACCACCCGGTGATCAGCCAGTACCTCGAAGGCGGCAAGCGCATCAGCTACGGTGCCCGTGCCCTGGCCAAGGGCGGTATCAACTCGCTGCCGAAAATGGTCTTCAAGGGCGGCGCACTGATCGGTTGCGACCTGGGCACCATGAACGTGGCCAAGATCAAGGGCAGCCACACCGCCATGAAGTCCGGCATGCTCGCCGCCGAAGCGGTGGCCGACGCCCTGATCGCCGGCAGCGAAGGCGGTGACCAGCTGAACAGCTACGTCAGCGCCTTCAAGGCCAGCTGGCTGCACGAAGAACTGTTCGCCAGCCGCAACTTCGGCCCTGCCATGCACAAGTTCGGCCCGCTGCTGGGCGCCGCGTTCAACTATGTGGACCAGAACTGGTTCGGCGGCAAGCTGCCGTTCACCCTGCACGATACCAAGCCGGACTACGCCTGCCTCAAGCTGGCCGCCGACTCGAAAAAGATCGACTACCCGAAACCGGACGGCAAGCTCAGCTTCGACAAGCTCAGCTCGGTATTCCTCTCCAGCACCAACCACGAAGAGGAACAGCCCTGCCACCTGAAGCTGACCGACCCGAGCATCCCGATCGCCAGCAACCTGCCGCTGTACGACGAGCCGGCCCAGCGCTACTGCCCGGCGGGCGTGTACGAAGTGGTCACCCAGGAAGACGGCAACAAGCGCTTCCAGATCAACGCGCAGAACTGCGTGCACTGCAAGACCTGCGACATCAAGGACCCGGCCCAGAACATCACCTGGGTTACCCCTGAAGGCGCTGGCGGGCCGAACTACCCGAACATGTAAGGCCCTGCCCTTGCCGTAACAAAAAGCCCCCGGTTCTCATGAGCCGGGGGCTTTTTGTTACGTGCCAAAATCAGGCAGTACGCACTTCCTCGAAGAGTTCTGGATGGCGATCCAGCAGCTTGAGCAGTTTCACCAACGCCACGGGTGGTGTGGTCTTGCCGTTTTCATAACGGGAGAACGCGTTGACGCCACCCCCGAAAATTTCCCCCGCTTCACGCTGGTCGAGGTCGAACTTACGGCGGATTGAAGCAATGAAGGAAGGATCCACAACAGTTGCGTTGACTTGACGCTCGAATGCCGTCATCAGGTTACTGACACGCATGGCTTCATCGTGGCTAAGTACACATTCACCACAGGCGCAACAGTAATCGCCACTTACGTCAGGGATGACGGTCGCCTCTCCTTTATAGCTATAGGGCATCCCCTGAACATCAGGTGCAAGCTCCGCACCGCCGCATACTGGACATCTCATGGTTACAACTCCTTGAAAGACACGATGAGCACGTCGTCTACCACGGACACTTTCAGATAAACGTACCCAAATGCTGTAAGCGGACGATAGACGTCCTGCCAAACGCGGTGATCCATATGGCTGGTCATGCTCTTGTAGAAATCAGTACGCTCCAAACAGGAGATCACTTCAAGCATGCCCGGATAATCCATTCCCAGGGCTCTGGCGCCTCTCAGTGCAGCGCCTGTAGGGCTGATGCGCCTGGCAGCAGCCAAGACTTTTACCCTTTCCAACGGACAGTGAGGCGTTCTCTTTTCCATGAGAAATTAACCTTCCAGGTTAAATTTGGCCAATAGGTTATTCCAATAACCCCCGCCCGGAAGGATGACTCAAGGCCCCACGCGCGTTACCCGATCATTTGTCACCACACATGATCGCCATCGGCTCTGCCGCAAACGCCAATGGCTCACGGCGCCCGAAATACAGGGCCGTCAGCAACCCAACCATACCCATGATCAGACAAAACCCGACACACACCCACGGGCTCCACGGCATCAGCGCGATCAGCGCCAGCGGCGTGGTACTGGCCCACAGTGCGTAGGCCACGTTGTAGGTGAAGGAAATGCCCGACACCCGGATCTCGGCCGGGAACAGCCCGACCATCACCGACGGCACCACCCCCACCACACCGCAACTCAAACCCGCCAACGCGTAGGCCAGCCAGGTCATGCCCCACTGCCCATTCAGGCTGGCGTACAACGTGCCAATGCCCAGCGGCAGCAGCACGCTGTAGAGCATCAGCGCGCGCCAGGCGCCCACGCGGTCAACCAGCAAGCCGGCCAGCACGCAGCCGATATTGAGGAAGACAATCCCCACGCTGCTGAGGGCAAAGGTGTGCCCGGCGCTCATGCCGAAGCGCTGCTGCATCACCGTTGGGGTGATTACCACCAGCACCACCACGGCAGAAGTCAGCACACAGGTCAGCAACGCCGCCGGGATCAGCGCCCGGCGGTGTTCGCCCAGTACCCTTCGCAGCGGGAACTTCACCGGTTGCTCCTGGCGCGCGCGCAGGGCCAGGAACACCGGCGTTTCGCTGAGCCAGCGGCGCAGCCACACGCCAATCACACCAAACACCCCACCGAGCAGGAACGGGTAGCGCCAGGCGTAGTCGAGGATCTCCTGCGGTGTGAATACTTGCGCCAGCAAGGTCGCGGTCAGCGCCCCCAGCAGGTAGCCGAAGGTCAGCCCGGCCTGCAGGAAGCCCAAGGCGTAACCGCGCCGCCCGATGGGCGCATGTTCGGCGACGAAGGTCCAGGCACTCGGCACTTCGCCCCCCACCGCCGCGCCCTGCAGGATGCGCAAGGCCAGCAGGATCAGCGGCGCGGCATAACCGATGTCGGCATAGGTCGGCATTACCCCGATCAACAGGCATGGCAAGGCCATCATCAGAATACTCAGGCTGAAGACCCGCTTGCGCCCCAGGTGGTCCGCGAAGTGCGCCATCAGGATGCCGCCCAGCGGCCGCGCCAGGTACCCGGTGACGAAGATGCCGAAGCTTTGCAGCAGGCGCAGCCACTCCGGCATTTCGGGCGGGAAGAACAACTGGCTGAGGGTAAGCGCAAAGAACACGAAAATGATGAAGTCGTAGATTTCCAGCGCGCCGCCCAACGCAGCCAGGCCCAAGGTCCGGTGATCGCCGCGGCTGAACCGGGGCGGGCGAGCGGTATCGATGGCAGTCATGGCAGGGTCCGCAAATCGGCAAAGGGCAAGAGGATAACAAATAGCGGCCCCGTTGCCCTGCCCGCTGCGCCGCTAGCGGTTGAACACCGTGTGCGCGAAGTTGGCCCGCGGCCGTGGCCGCACCGTAGCAGCCGGCATGCCACTCGGCAGCGGCAATTTGCCGACCAGCAGTGGCGCGTCGATGATCGCCATGAACGACTCCAGCGCCTCGTTATCTGGCACGTGCGGCAGGCTCAGGCTGACCGCCTGGCGTTCGGTCGCCGGTACTGAAGGCACCCTCAATTGACTGGAGTGGTAAAGCAGGGCGTGCTGGATTTGCGTGCTGACCCGGCAGAAGCGCTCAAGGTCAACCCCTGCATGGTTTGCCAGCTCGATATTGCCCAGCAACAGATGAAAGGGCTGCAAGGCGCAATGCACCAGGCGCTGCAGCTCCTCGAAGCTCTCCACGGGGGCTATCCGGTAATAGCCCAGGCCATTGAGCAACCGTTCCAGCTGCAGCCGCTGGCATGGGTGGGCGTCGGCGATGAGGATGCGCAGGGTCTTGTTTGCCATGGTGGGACCTGGGCAGTTGGGTAATGGGTACGCTCCATGACCGTACTGCGCCAGTAACGGCTACTGCCAAGGTCACGCCTGGCAGCGGTCTTCTTTGATAGAAGTCGGTAAACCCGCATAAATCAAGTGATTGACTGACGGAATTTGCATTTGCCTTTAACCCGGCAAGCAGGATTACCACCCGTGCTCCCCCCGGCAAAGCGAGCGGCTAGCGCCCGCCCTAAACCCTGACGTCCGGGCTTCGTATAAAAAAGGCGCATGCCCCAAGGCATTGCCTCTTACATTTTCGGAGTACCCAGATGTTTCGCCCTGCCCTCGCCTTTTTCGCCCTGAGCCTTTCCAGCGTCGCATGGTCCGCCGAGCCCTGCTCCGTGGACATTCGCAGTACCGACCAGATGACCTACGACCTGAAGACGATCACCGTGCCGCAGTCCTGCCAACGCTTCACGGTGAACCTGCAGCACACCGGCACGATGCCCAGGAACATCATGGGCCACAACTGGGTGCTAGCCAAAAAGGAAGACATAAAAGGCGTGACCACCGATGGCGCTGCAGCCGGTGAAGCCGATGACTATATCCAGCCGGGCGACCAGCGCGTGCTCGCCCATACCCGGTTAATCGGTGGCGGCGAAAAGGATTCGGTCACCTTCGACACCCGCGTGCTGCAGGCCGGCCAGGCGTACGCGTTCTTCTGCTCCTACCCTTTCCATTCGACCATGATGAAGGGCGCCCTGACATTCGGTGCACCGTCAGGCAACTGATGCGAACGCAACCCGCGCCGCGCAGCCGCGCGTGCGCTCAGGCCTCGGCCCACTCGCGCATGCGCAGGCGGCAATGTTTCATGGCGTTGACGATGTGTTTTTCCACCGTGGCCCTGGACAAACCCAGCCGCGTGGCGATCTCGCCATGCGACAGGCCTTCGAGCTTGCGGAGCAAAAAGCACTGCCGGCAGGTTTCGCTCAATTCGGCCACCGCACGTTGCAGCAACGCCAGGCGCTCTTCCTGCCGACAGACACCGTGCACGGGCGCGACAAAGAACCGCTCGTCGGTCTCCAGTACTTCCAAAGGCTCGGCGCGGCGGACCTTGCTGCGCCGATGGCCATCGGTGACCAGGTTCAGGGCCGTGCGATAAAGGAAAGCGCGCGGATGGGAGATCTGCGTGTCGTCACACCGCTCGAGTATCCGCAGATAGGCCTCCTGAGCGATATCCTCGGCAGCATGGCGGCTGCCGAGACGCGAACGAAGGTACCCGACCAGTTCACGATAGTATTGCTCGAGCAGTACACCCGAAGACGGCATCGAAGCGCTTTCCCTGTTTTCCGATGATGATATGACTGCAGTGCAGGCCAAGTAATGGCATTGCCGGCGCTTAAACTATAATAATTCTCATCAAGTTTAAAGACGCTGTTACATTTCCCCCGCCCGCAACGGGCGCTTCCCGCTAAATCCGTCCTTGGCGCTTTCGTTTAATCGGCAGCCTCCCTAGCTGCTCCTTGGTGACAGCGGCCCTCTCATGGTCGGAATACTGCATGATCCCTCAACGCCTTACTCGTCGCGCCGTCACACTCGTGCTTTGCCTGATCCCGCTGGCCGCACTCGCAGCCTGGCAATTGTTGCCCGGCGAAGCCGATAAGCGGCCTTTCGTCAGCGTCAGCCGTGGCAACATCGAAGCCAGCGTCACCGCTCTGGGCACCTTGCAACCCCGCCAGTACGTCGATGTCGGCGCGCAGGCCTCCGGCCAGATCCGTACCTTGCATGTCGAGGTAGGGGACACCGTCAAGCAAGGGCAGTTGCTGGTGGAAATCGACCCCGCAACGCAACAGGCCCGGCTGGATGCCGAGCGCTATGCCATCGAAACCCTGAAAGCGCAGGTCAAGGAGCAACGCGCCGAGCATGTCCTGGCCGAGCAGCAGTTGCGGCGTCAGCAGCGGATGGCCAACGACGGCGCCACGCGCGAGGAAGATGTGCAAACCGCCCAGGCGAAAGTGCTGACAACCCAGGCGCGGATTGACATGTACCAGGCACAGATTCTCCAGGCACAGGCCACGTTACGCAGCGCAGAAGCCGAGCTTGGCTATACGCGCATCTATGCCCCGATTGGCGGCACGGTGGTGGCGGTCGATGCACGCGAGGGGCAGACCTTGAACGCACAGCAGCGCACCCCGCTGATCCTGCGGATCGCCAAACTGTCGCCGATGACGGTTTGGGCCGAAGTCTCGGAAGCCGATATCGGCCAGGTCAAGACCGGCATGCAGGCCTACTTCACCACCTTGGGCAGTGGCGGCAGGCGCTGGACCGGCACCGTCAGGCAAATTTTGCCAATCCCGCCCAAGCCGCTGGATCAGCTCAGTCAAGGCGGGGGCAGCCCGGTTGCCGCCAGCGGTACAAGTGCCAACGGGACCGGGCGCGTGGTGCTCTACACCGTGCTGCTGGACGTCGACAACGATGACAATGCGCTGATGGCCGACATGACCGCACAGGTGTTCTTCGTCGCCGGAGCCGCCAAGGACGTATTGACCGTGCCCATCGCCGCACTGCAGGGACGCGGCCAGCGCGAGGGGCTGCAGACTGCCCACGTGCTGACCGGCAAGGGCGAAGTCCAGACGCGCCAGGTACGCACCGGGCTCAGCGACCGCCTGCGCGTGCAGGTACTCGAGGGCCTTGATGAAGGTGACAAGTTGCTGATCGGCCCTGTCGGCAGCGAGGGTTGACATGAACACTCCGCTGATAGAACTGGTCGGCATCCGTAAATCCTACGGTGGCGGTGACAGCCCTCAGGTCGATGTGTTGCGCGGCATTGACCTGAAGATCCATGCCGGAGAATTCATCGCCATCGTCGGCACCTCGGGTTCCGGCAAGTCGACCCTGATGAACATCCTGGGTTGCCTCGATCGCCCGAGCGCCGGAAGCTATCGCTTCGCCGGCCAGGATGTTGCCGGGCTGAACAATGACGAGCTGGCCTGGTTGCGCCGCGAGGCGTTCGGGTTCGTGTTTCAGGGCTACCACCTGATCCCCTCCGCCTCGGCGCAAGAGAACGTGGAGATGCCGGCAATCTACGCCGGGACCACCGCTGCCACGCGCGCCGAAAGGGCCCGGGCCCTGCTGCAACGCCTGGGCCTGGGTGAGCGCACCGGCAATCGCCCGCGCCAGCTTTCAGGTGGCCAGCAACAACGGGTATCCATCGCCCGGGCATTGATGAACGGCGGCCACATCATCCTCGCGGACGAGCCCACCGGTGCGCTGGACAGCCACAGTGGCACCGAGGTCATGCGCCTGCTGGATGAGCTGGCCGAGCAGGGCCATGTGGTGATTCTGATCACCCATGACCGCGATGTGGCCGCTCGTGCGCAGCGCATCATAGAGATCCGCGACGGCGAAGTGATCAGCGACAGTGGCGCCGGTCAGGCGCCGCCACAGGATCGCCAGGGCGCACTGCAGGCAGATGATCTGGCCCATCGCCTGGCCCGGGCCGACACCCAGCGCAGCCCTTGGCTGGGCGAAACCCGCGACGCGCTGCAGGCCGCCTGGCGGGTCATGTGGAGCAACCGTACACGCACCGCGCTGACCCTGCTGGGGATCATCATCGGCGTCGCGTCAGTGGTCGTGATGCTGGCGGTGGGCGAAGGCAGCAAGCGCCAGGTCATGGCCCAGATGGGCGCGTTCGGCTCGAACATCATGTTCATGAACGGCGCCTCTCCCGCTCCGCGCGCCCCACCCGGCGACGTTCGCCTCAGCGACGTACAGGCGCTGGCCGAGCTGCCCCAGGTGAAATCCATCATGCCGGCCATGACGCTGGAAGCGCAGGTGCGCTTCGGCAACCGCGATCTCGAATCGACCATAGGCGGCTATACGCCGGTGTTCCCGACCCTGATGAGCTGGCCCGTCAGCGAGGGCAGTTTCTTTACCGACAACGACCTGGCTACGGCTGCCGCCGTGGCCGTGATCGGCTCTGAAGTGCGCAGAAAGCTGTTCGTGGACGGCCAAGACCCGATCGGCCAATACATCCTCATCGAGAACGTGCCTTTCCAGGTGATCGGCGTGCTGGCCAGCAAAGGCTCCAGCGGCGCCAATCAGCGAAACGACCTGCGCATCGCAGTGCCGTACTCAGCGACTGCCATACGGCTGTCCGGCACACAGCACCCGGAATACGTGATCATCGGCGCCGCCGACAGCACCCAGGTGCATGAAGCCGAACGGGCGATACGCCAGTTGATGCTGAGACTGCACAATGGCATCGAAGATTTTGAGATCGACAACAGCGCGGCGATGATCCAGGCCGAAGCCGCGACGCGCAACGGGTTGTCCCTGATGCTGGGGGCCATTGCCGCCATTTCGCTGCTGGTGGGCGGAATCGGCGTGATGAACGTGATGCTCATGACCGTGCGCGAACGCACCCGCGAGATCGGTATACGGATCGCCACCGGTGCCCGGCAGCGCGACATCCTGCGCCAGTTTCTGACCGAGGCCGTTGTGCTTTCGCTCACCGGTGGCCTTATCGGCGTGTGCCTGGCACTGCTGATCGGTGTGGTACTCAGCCTGGCCCAGGTGGCCGTGGCGTTTTCCGCCCTGGCGATGGTGGGTGCTTTCGCCTGCTCGGTAGCCACCGGCGTCATCTTCGGCTTCATGCCCGCGCGCAAGGCTGCCGCCCTCGACCCTGTCGCCGCTCTGACCAGTGAATGACCATGACCAGAACCCCGCTTTTTCTGCTGCCGCTGCTGACCCTGCTTGGCGCTTGCAGCCACCCACCCGCCCCCTTGGACAGCGGTATTGTTGCGCCCGCCAGCTGGCAAGGTCCGACTGGGGTCACGGCTGCCTCGGCGCAGTGGTGGACAACCTTCAACAGCGCTCAATTGAGCCAGCTCATCGAGCAGGCGCGCCACGGCAGCCATGACCTGCGCGCCGCCATGGCCAGGGTCAGGCAGGCTCGGGCCGACATTCGCATTGCCGGTGGCCCTCTGCTGCCGAGCCTGGACGCCAGCGCCGACGCCTATCAGCAGCGCCTGCTGCGAGGCCAAGGGTACAGCGAACAGGACACCTCGAGCAGCAAACGGACTTACCGCTACTTCGACACGGCCCTGACGGCCAGCTACGAGCTGGACTTCTGGGGCGCAAATGCCGCTGCACGGGACAGTGCCCGGCTTGGCCTGCAAGCCACTGCATTTGACCGTGACACCCTCGAGCTGAGCCTGACGAGCAGTGTTGCCGACACCTATCTGCGAGCCCTCGCCGCTCGCGAGCAGGCCCACATCGCCACGCTCAACCTGGAAAACGCCGACAAGATCCTCAATGTGGTGCGCACGCGGTTCCAGGCTGGCTCGTCAACTGCCCTGGAGCTGGCCCAACAAGAGAGCCTGGTGGCCAATCAGCAACGACAGTTGCCGCTCTACCAGCAAGAAGCCCGCGATGCGCAGATCACCCTGGCAACCCTGCTCGGTGTGCCGGTGCAGGCACTTGAGCTTGCCGATCAGCCTTTCGATCAACTGCGCGGCCCGAGCATTGCCGCCGGCATTCCCAGCCAGCTGTTGACCCGTCGCCCGGACATTGCCAGCGCAGAGGCGCGCCTGGCAGCGGCTCAGGCGGATGTCAGCGTTGCACGGGCAGCCCTGTTCCCCACGGTAAGCCTGACGGCCAGCCTGGCCACCGGCGACAGAAAGGCCATCGACCTGCTGCACAACCCGGCGTTCAACCTCGGTGCCGGTCTGACGGCCCCCATTTTCAACAATGGCGCCTTGCGCGCTGCGCGTGATCGCGCCATCGCTCGCCAGGACGAGTTGCTCGATGCGTATCGCAGCGTACTGATAACCAGCTTCGGCGAAGTCGAGAAGGCACTGAACAGCGTGGACGGCCTGGACCGCCAGACTCGCTGGCAGAATGAGGCGCTTAGCCAGGCACAGCGCGCGTTCGACCTGGCCGAAAACCGCTATCGGGCCGGGGCCGAAGACCTGCTCAGCGTGCTGGAGGCGCAACGCAGCCTGTTTGCAGCACAGGCCGAGCGGGTACGCCTGCGTGAGGCGCGGCTGCAGGCCAGTGTTGCGCTTTACAAGGCATTGGGCGGGGGGTGGACAGGCACGGATGCGCTGATGACGGTGAGGTAGTTTGTCACGCTGTCTTCAGTGCCTGTGAGCCCGCGCTCACAGGCACTGAAGATCCGATGCCGGGCACCCGCGCTACAACCCGTCACGCCGCGGGCCAGGTGCAAGATGGCGAGCATACCAGGGCCGCTGTGGCACCCTGCCAGACAGGCGATCGGCGTCTTCTTCCGGGCTGAAAATGACCTGCAAGGCCAGCTTCATGGTCTCGATGTCCAGTTTCCCGGTGCCGCCTCCATTGCCCAGCCCCCAGGCACCGCAACCGTCACGGGTGGGCCCTAGCCAAGGCTCGGCCACACGCACCCAGCGCCCCGGCGCAAACCACGGAACACCCTCGATCATTCGCGGCTTCACTTCCCCCGGGTGCGCCTGCTGGTGGGCCAGGTACCAGTCGTTCAGACGGTCGTCGATCCAGCCATGAAACGCCCAGAACACCGGGTTCACGTGGGATGAAAACGGATCGCCAAGGAAGTCGTTCTCGGCGCGAAACCAACGTTCGGAAAAATCATAGTTGCGACGCCCGTAGGGCATCGGGTAATCCGAGTTCGGATCGCGCCCCAGGGATGCCCAGCGCATGTGCAACCAATCGTGGACCCCCAACTCGATACGCGACCCCAACTCTCCCAGGCACAAGGTGCTGAGATATTCCGGGTCATGCAGCTGGGCTTCCCACAGCTGGAAGTTGGCGTGCAGGCCCTGAGTGCTCTTCACGTAGTACAGCCACTGGCTGAAGGCATCATCGCCGGCCGCCTGCCAATTGGGCGGGACGCTGTAGCCGTCGCGGTTGTCGAGGTAATCGAAAAACGCCTGGGCGCCATGCCCGATCGAAGGACGTGCCGCGGGCAGGCTGGCCCAGGAACGCAGGTCCTGGACCTTACGTACCCCGTGCAGCATATGCCGATGCATAAACAGAAAATCCTCGCCGGAGCCGTTGCGATGGCGATCATGCCCGCGGGCGTTGCGCTCCTTGCCCAACGGGCCGACCTGCCAGCCCAGCGCACGCACCATCTGCCGTCGGGAATCATCGATGCGGTGCCAACGATCGCGGCTGGCATGCCACAGCTGATGATAGTAGCGGCGCTGCGGCGAAATCAGGTCCTCGTGCAGGGCCGCCACAAATGGCAGCCGCTCACGCGCCAGCACAAACGGTCGACGGACCGCGACAAAACCCGCTTGCACACCGGAATGCCCCGCCTGCGTCCCTGCCAGACGCACTTGCCCACTCAGGGTGGCGCTGCCTCCGCCCTCGCTCCAGTCGCCCCATATCTCATCCAGCACGGCGTCGCAGTCATAGGCTTCGCCAGAGCCGGCAATTATCTTCAGGCGCACCGCTGGCAATCGGTCGGCAGCCAGCGGCCCGTAAACCTGCAAACCCCGGTCGCCATACGGCGCGGTACCCAGGTAGCCACGCAAGGCACGGGCACCCTGCCCGACGTCGAGCAACAGCTGCTGCGGCCCGGCCAGCACAGCCAGCGCCGGGTGATTGCCTGTCAGGCGCCAGTCCCAGATCCCGACCAGGCGTTCCCCCAGCAGCGCATTGGGCAGGTCGTCGACCGGCACCGCAGGTTCGTCACTGCTCAGCTCCGCTTCCTGGGCCCGCTGCCACTCCTGCTGTGCGTAATAGCCGGCAGGCAGAGCTACACCGGCAGCCACCAGGCCTGCCAGGATCTTTCGACGTGACACTTTCATCCACTGTACTCATGACGTGACTACTGCTGCAAAAACGAATGGTTGAGGAAGCGATTTAGAGGGTTGCTAAATTCTCTTTGCCCCGGCTCGTTTCACCCAGCAAGTTCGAACGGCATGGGGCCGTCGTGCAGGCGATCGAGTACGCAATGAAGAAACCGGCTTTGTTTTCGCGCAGATGGCCATGGGCATTGGCACTTCTGCTCCTGCTCCTGATGGCCGCAGGCGCCTGGTGGTACTGGGTTTACCTTGCCAAGCACCCCTACAGCCGGGAAATCGAACAGCGAGCCAACGCCCTGCAGGCGCGCATCCCGGCCCTGGATGCGCACCTCGATGTGCCGCTGAGCTATGGCACCGATGGCGAGGAAGCAAACCGCGATGGCCCGACACAGTTCGATCTGGTGAAAGCCGCCAAAGGCCGCCTGAGCGGCGCTTCGATCGCGATCTGGTCATGGCCGGAATTCTGGAGTGGGCCCAACTGGCCACACCGCCCCACCCCAGGCTTCGAGGCCGCAATGGCCAACGAACTGGAAGTGCGCTACCGGATCATCACCAGCATCGCCAAGGATTTCCCTGCACAGGCCGGCATCGCCTACACCCCCGCTGACTTCCGCCGACTGGTCAGTGAAGGCAAGTTCGCCATCATCATCAGCATGCTCAATGCCGCGCCGTTGGGCGACGACATTGACAAACTGGACCACTGGGCCGCACGCGGCATGCGGGTATTCGGACCAGGCTACGTCGGTAACAACAGCTGGGTAGACTCGGCACGGCCCCTGCCTTTCCTGGGCGATTCGGTCGACCCGCTGGGCGGGCTTTCCGCGATTGGTCGGCGCGCCATCACCCGGCTCAACGACCTCGGCGTGGTCATCGACGTGTCGCAGATGTCCAGCCAGGCGCTGACCCAGGTCACCCAGCTTAGCCGAGCGCCGGTCATGGCCTCGCACACCGGCGTACAAGGCCTGATGGACATTCGCCGCAACCTCAGCGATGCCGACCTGGCACACATCAAGGCCACCGATGGGCTGGTCAATATCGTGGCCTACTCCCACTACCTCAAGCCGTTCTCGCGCCCGACCATCGAGAAGATGAACGCTTTGCGTGCCAGGCATGGCTTGCCCGACGTACAAAACCAGACCCAGATGGGCACCACCACCGACCCGGTGTTCTCGATCTGGTCAGAGAAGAAGTTCGGTGAATACCTCACACCGTTCTACGAAATCCTCGGCGCCGAGCCAGAGGCCACCCTGGCCGACTATGTCGACTCGATCGATTACGCGGTGAAGAAGATCGGTATCGACCATGTAGGCATCAGTTCCGATTTCAACGACGGCGGCGGTGTGGTCGGCTGGGAAAATGTCAGCCAGAGCCGCAATGTCACCGCCGAACTGATGCAGCGTGGCTATTCCGATGAAGACATCGCCAAGCTCTGGGGGGCCAACTTCCTGCGTGTTTGGGAAGCCGCCCAGAAAGCTGCCATGCCCACCCCACCTCCCATTGCCCACTACCCGCAAGGAACCCCATGAAACGGCTGACCTCACTGATTGCCCTCGGTTGTCTCTCGCTGTCGCTCGATGCCCTCGCTGGCGCCCCGAGTGCACCGGGCAAGGTCTTCAAGGACTGCAAGGATTGCCCGGAAATGGTCGTGCTGCCCGCCGGCAGCTATGTGATGGGCACCCCCGATGACGAACTGGGCAAACAGGACGATGAAGGTCCGCTGCATACCGTAACATTCGCCAAGGCCTTCGCCATGAGTCGCTTCCACGTGACGGCCAGCCAATGGCAAGCCTATGCCAGGGACACCCACACCGTGCTGCCCGACGGCGACGATCGCCCGGGCCGTCTGTGCAAGAACGGCAAGCCCAGTTACCCGCAAGGGCCTACCCAGCCAGCGGTCTGCATGACCTGGGAGGAAGCGCGCGGCTATATTGGCTGGCTGGCGAAGAAAACCGGCAAGCCTTACCGCATGGTCAGCGAGGCCGAACGCGAATACGCAGGTCGCGCTGGCTCCACCGGTCCTTTCCCGTTCCCCTTCGATGAGGAAGGCGAGTATCAGATCAGCAAGCATGCCAACACCTACGGGCCACGCGATGGCTTCACCTACACGGCGCCGGTCGGCAGCTTCCCGGCCAATGCGTTCGGCATGTATGACATGCATGGCAATATCTACGAGTGGGTCGAAGACTGCTGGCACACCGATTATGTCGGTGCGCCCACCGATGGCAGCGCCTGGACCACAGGTGGCACCTGCACGCACCGGCAGATCCGCGGCAACGACTACCTGGAACCGCCCATCTTCTCCCGCTCGGGCAACCGCAACGAGCGCGAACCCGAAGTGCGCGGTGACTGGCTGGGCTTTCGGGTAGCCCGCGACCTCAAGGACGGCGAGCACAACTGACAACCTACAGGGAGAGTGACCATGTCCGCTTTGAGCAGACGCCGTTTCGTAGCGGCAGCCACCTTGACCGGCCTCGTACCCGCCATGCCCGCCTGGGCGGCGGGCGCAGCGGGCGATCCGACGGTGGACGATGACATCATCCGCCTGGACTACAACGAGAGCCCTTACGGCCCCTGCCCCTCGGCGCTCCAGGCAATGAGCCTGGGGATACGCCAGAGCGGGCATTACTTTCCGGAGCATGAATATCGCCTGATTGAGCTGTTCGCGCGGCAGCACAACGTGCCCGAAGACCATGTGGCAGTCTTCTGCGGCTCCCGCTCACCGTTGCAATATGCCCTGGCTCGCCACGCCGACAAGCGGGCCGTGGTCACCGCCGCGCCGACCTATGACTCCGTGGCCAATGGCGCCAGAGCCGTCGGCGCGACCGTGCATGAAGTGCCGCTCGATGCCCGCCACGCCCATGACGTGCGCGGCATGCTTGCCGCCAACCCCCAGCCCGGGGTGTTGTACCTGTGCAATCCGAACAACCCCACCGGCACGCTGACGCCACGCGCCGACATCGAGCACCTGGTCAGCCACAAGCCGGCAGGCAGCCTGGCCATCATCGATGAGGCGTACATCCACTTTTGCGACGCCCCTTCCTGCCTGGATCTGGCGGTCAGCCATGACGATGTCCTGGTGTTGAGGACATTCTCCAAGCTCTATGGCATGGCCGGTGCCCGCCTGGGGCTGGCGATCGGCAAACCGGCGTTGCTGCACGACCTGCAACGCCTGAACGGCTACAACTTCGTGCCGCTTGCCGCCGCCATGGGCGGTATCGCCAGCCTGCAACAAGGCGACCTGGTCAGCGAACGCAAACGCATCAATCGCCACATTCTTCTGACCACTACCGACGCCCTGCAAAAGGCCGGTTACCGCTGCACCGACGCACACGCCAACTGTTTCATGGTGGCCCTTGGCCGACCTGCCAAACCCGTGATCGAAGCACTTGCACAACGCCGGGTCCGGGTTGGACGGGTATTCGAGGCGTGGCCGCAGTGGATGCGCGTCAGTGTCGGCACGGCGGAGCAGATGCAAGCCTTTCTGAAGGCGTTCTTCGACGTCATGCAACGCTAGGCTGCGCTGCGCCTACCCGCATCTACCCTGAGCCACGAACCCCGGCGGGCGCCTGGCGCAGCATGCCTGCGGGGTTTTCGTGCGCCAGCGCGCAACGTATGCCCCTCCTCGGATCACAACTTCTGCGTCTCTGCGAACACCTGCGTGGGGTGCATGCCCGGCTGGTCGTGACCGGCTAAATCCAGCCTCTGCGGCTTCGTTTAACACCTACTCACCGCTCACCAGCAACAGCAGGAGTCAACGACATGAGCGCCTCAACTCTCCACGACCTGATCGGCGTAGGCTTCGGCCCGTCCAACCTGGCCCTGGCCATCGCCCTGCAGGAGCTTTCCCAGAGCAATGGCAAGCCCATTGACGCCTTGTTCATGGACAAGCAGGAGCACTATCGCTGGCATGGGGATACCTTGTCCTCGCAGAGCGAACTGCAGATCTCGTTCCTCAAGGACCTGGTTTCGCTGCGCAACCCCACCAGCCCCTACAGCTTCGTCAACTACCTCAAGCAGCAGGGCCGCCTGGTCGACTTCGTCAACCTCGGCACCTTTTACCCGTGCCGGCTGGAGTACAACCACTATCTGGGCTGGGTCGCCGAGCAGTTCGCCGAGCAGGCACTGTATGGCGAAGAAGTGTTGCGCATCGAGCCCGAGCTCGATAATGGGGTCATTCATCACCTCCGGCTGATCTCGCGCAATGCACAAGGCATGCAGCGCACCCGTCGCACGCGTTCGGTGGTGATCAGCACCGGTGGCTCACCGAAGATTCCAGCCATGTTCGCCCCGCTACGCAACAATGCCCGGGTTTTTCATCATTCCCGCTACCTCACCGGCATGCAGCACCTGGCCTGCAGCGAAGGCAAGCCGATGCGTATCGCGATCATCGGTTCCGGGCAGAGTGCCGCCGAAGCGTTCATCGACCTCAACGACAGCTTTCCTTCGGTGCGGGCTGAAATGATCCTGCGCAGCTCAGCCCTCAAGCCCGCCGACGACTCGCCTTTCGTCAACGAAATTTTCGCCCCTGCGTACACCGACCTGGTTTTCCAGCAAGCACCGCAAGACCGCGAAAAGTTGATCGGCGAATACCATAACACCAACTACTCGGTCGTCGACCTGGGGCTGATCGAGCGCATTTATGCCGTGCTGTACCGGCAGAAGATCACCTGTCAGCCCCGCCACGCGGTGCTCTGCCGTCAACACCTGGAAGCGGCAGTCGATGTCGAAGGGGGCATCGAACTGACCCTGCGCGACCTCGCCACCGGGCAACAGCAGACCCACCGCTACGATGCCGTGATACTGGCCACCGGCTACGAGCGCAACAGCCATCAGCACCTGCTCGAACCGCTTCTGCCTTACCTGCATGGCCTGGAAGTGGACCGTACCTATCGCGCCCTGGCCACCCCGCAGCTCCAGGCGCCAGTCTTCCTGCAAGGCTTCTGCGAGGCCACCCACGGCTTGAGCGACACCTTGCTTTCAGTGCTGCCGATGCGCAGCGAAGAGATCGGAAAAGCGCTCTATGGCGCCCTGAACCTTTCCAGCAGCGCACACCAGGCGCAAACCAAACCCCTTGCCAGCGTCGGCTGATCAACTCAGGAGCCCATCATGTCCCAGTCCTCCCGCGGCGCCGTGCAGGATCTCTTCGCCCTGCTCAAGCCGTTCAAATATACCGTCGCGCTGTCCGTCATCCTGGGCATGGTCGGCGGCCTCAGCATCACCTTCCTGCTGGCCACCATCAACCGCGCCCTGCACGACGACAGCGGCCTGACCCAAGGCGTTGTCTGGGGTTTCGCCGGGCTTTGCCTGGTGGCCCTGGCCAGCTCGGTGTTTTCCGACATCGGTAGCAACCGGGTGGGCCAGAACATCATCGCCGCCTTGCGCAAGGAACTGGGCGAGAAGGTTCTGTCTGCCCCCATCGAACAGATCGAGCGCTATCGCAGCCATCGACTGATCCCCGTGCTGACGCACGACGTGGACACCATCAGCGATTTCGCTTTCGCTTTCGCGCCATTGGCGATCGCCCTGACCGTTACCTTGGGCTGCCTTGGCTATCTGGCATTGCTTTCCTGGCCGATGTTCCTGCTGATGCTGGCAGCGATCGCACTCGGTACCGTCGTGCAGTACATCGCCCGATCCAAGGGCATTCGAGGGTTTGTTGCGGCACGGGACGCCGAAGATGAACTGCAACGGCATTACAATGCGATTGCCGCCGGTGCCAAGGAGCTGCGCATCCACCGCGCGCGCCGCCAACGCATGTTCAGCCGCAATATCCAAGGCACAGCTGACCAGATACGCGATATCCAGATCCGCTCCATCAATACCTTCGTCATCGCCAAGACCTTCGGCTCGATGCTGTTCTTCGTGGTTATCGGCCTGGCCCTTGCCCTGCAATCCTTGTGGCCTAGCGGCGACAAGGCAGTAATGAGCGGCTTCGTGCTGGTACTGCTGTACATGAAAGGCCCGCTGGAATATCTGGTAGGCACGTTGCCCATCGTCAGCCGGGCTCAGATCGCCTTCCGCCGGATTGCCGAGTTGTCCGAACAGTTCTCCTCCCCCGAGCCGCACCTGCTGCTCGAAGACAAGGCCAGCCAGCTGCCCGTCTTGCGTACTCTCGAGTTGCATGACGTGCGTTTTGCCTTCCCTCCGGTCGACGGCAATGCGCCGTTTACCCTTGGGCCGGTGAACCTGCAGGTCAGCCAGGGCGATATCGTGTTCATCGTCGGTGAAAACGGCTGTGGCAAGACCACCCTGATCAAGCTGCTGCTAGGTCTGTATCCGCCGCAAAAAGGCGAGATACGCATCAACGACCAACCCATCACCGCGCTCAATCGCGACGATTACCGCCAGCTCTTCACCACTGTCTTTTCTGATTACTACCTGTTCGACGACCCCTTCCTGGGCGCGCAGCAGGTGCCGGAGAGCGCCGAGGTCTATCTCAAGCGGCTGGAAATTGCACACAAGGTCAGCATCCGCGACGGCAGTTTCACCACCACCGACCTCTCGACCGGGCAACGCAAGCGGCTGGCACTGATCAACGCCTGGCTCGAGGAGCGCCCGGTGCTGGTGTTCGACGAATGGGCAGCGGACCAGGACCCGACATTCCGGCGCATCTTCTATACCGAGCTGCTCCCCGAACTGAAGCGCCTGGGCAAGACCATCATCGTCATCAGCCATGATGACCGCTATTTCGATGTCGCCGACCAACTGGTGCGCATGGAGGCCGGTAGGGTGCTGGTCGAAACGTGCGTCGCCTGATGCAACAAAAGCGAAACATTTGCATTCCGGTTTGTCACCCATCGTGCGTCATACCCGTAGTCGACATAAAAACAGATCTGCCCAGCCTGCCCACTCAACATCTACAACGAGCACCGAAATGCCCACCCACCTTCGATTGAATCACTTGACCAGGGCGCTTGGCCTTCGACGCGCTTTCAATGCACAACTGCCAGCGCTGGCCCTCACCCTGGCGCTGCCCCTGGCGGCCCAGGCGCAAGATCAGCAACTGACTTTGAATATCCCGGCACAGCCACTGAGCTCGGCGCTGCAGAAGTTTGCAGAACTGACCGACGTGCAGGTGCTGTACGAGCCCGGTGCCGTGCAGAACCTTCGCTCGGGTGCGTTAAGCGGTCGTCACAGCCTGGATCAATCGGTGCGTATCTTGCTCGGGGAGAGTGGGCTGCGCTATCAGCTGCGCGACAACACATTGACCTTGCAGGCGAGCAACGAGGGTGACAGCGCAATGCTCCTCGATGCCACGAGCATCCAGTCCGCTGCCTTGGGTGCAACTACCGAAAACACAGGCTCATACACCACGGGTGTGACCAGCACGGCCACCAGGCTGGGGCTGTCACCCCGGGAGACGCCCCAATCGGTCAGCGTCGTCACCCGCCAACAGATGGACGACCAGAACATGCAGTCCCTGGAAGACGTGGCCATGGCCGCGACAGGGATCAATACCGTCAAGGGTTTCGGCACCGAGCGCCCACTGTATTACTCGCGAGGGTTCCAGGTGGACGACCTGCAGGTCGATGGCCTGCCGACCAGCGTGACTGAAAGCTTCTCGATGGACGTCATGTCGGTCAATAACATGGCCATGTATGATCGGGTCGAGATCGTGCGCGGCGCCAATGGCCTGCTGCAGGGGGCGGGCAGCCCGTCGGCAGCCATCAACATGGTGCGCAAGCGGCCTACCCGGAGCTATCAGCTCAAGGCCGAGATCGGCGCAGGTTCATGGGATAACTACCGCACCCAGCTGGATGTCGGCGGTCCGTTGAATGCCGAAGGGACACTGCGCGGTCGAACGGTACTGATGTACAACAACCGCAATAGCTACCAGGATTACGCCGGCAAGGAAAACCAGCTGTTCTATGCCATCGGCGAAGCTGACCTGAGTGACTCGACCACCTTGACCCTCGGTGGCTCGCTGCAGCAGGACAACAACAATGGTTACGACTGGGGTGGCCTGCCAACACACCAGGACGGCAGTTTCTACGACTTCTCCCGCTCGACCTCCCTGGCCGGCAAATGGGCCTATCTGGACAAGCTGAACCGCAACGTCTTCGCCGATATCAAGCATTCGTTCAACGAAGACTGGAACCTGACCGTCGCGACCAACCTCATCTGGTCCAATGCGGACTTTTTGGCACAGGTCGGTTATCACACCGGCGAGACCGACTCGTCGATGCAGTACTACCCCAACAGCGCCAGATACGATGACGAGCAGGTCAACCTGGATGCAGCGCTGAATGGCGCGTTCAACCTGATGGGCCAGAAGCATGAAGTGGTCGTGGGCACAAGCATGCGCCGCGATCGCCTGCAGTACGTGACCGGCTCGCCGAGCTTCTACCCCAAGGTAGACGTCCTCGACTTCAATGCTTCGCAATTCCCCAAACCGGAAATAGTCGGCAACCTTACGCCAAGCCGCCACGTGCGCAAGGACAAAGGGATCTACGCGGCTACCCGTCTTAATCCTACCGACGACCTCCACGTAATCCTCGGCAGCCGCTTGAGCTGGGTCGATTACGATACCCAAGGGCCTTGGGAAACCGATCGCTTCAAGGAAGACCGCAAGGTCATTCCGTATGGGGGCATCGTTTATGACATCACCGATCAGACCTCGGTCTACGCCAGTTACACTGAAATCTACAAACTGCAAAGCAACTACAGTGTCGACAACAAGCTGCTGGCCCCCACCACGGGCAGCAACTACGAGATCGGCCTCAAGAACGAGCTGTTCGACGGCAGGCTCAACACCTCTCTGGCGCTGTTCCAGGTCGATCAGACTGGCCTGCCCCAGGTCGTGCCAGAAGCCGGTCGTGTGTGCGGACCGAACCGCGATGCACGTTGCTATACCGAAGGTGCCAAGGTGCGCAATCGCGGTTTCGATGCCGAAGTGTCAGGCGAGCTGATGCCTGGGTGGAATGCTTCGATGGGCTACACCTACAGCCATCCCAAGTACGTTGCCGGGGCCAACAAGGGCGACACCTACGGTACGGAAAACTCGCCCCAGCGACTGTTCAAGGCGGCTACCACCTACCAGCTGCCGGGTGCGCTGGACCAGTGGCGAGTGGGTACCAGCGTCTATCACCAGAGCAAGCTCTACCTGAACAACATCACCCAGAGCGCTTACAACCTGGTCGATCTCAATGCCAACTTTCGGGTCAACCAGAACGTTAGCGTGCAGTTGAACCTCAACAACGTGTTTGACGAGAAATACTACACTGCCATCTTCAGCGAAGACACCGGCAACTACTACGGCGCCCCACGCAATTTCGCGCTTACCCTGCGTTACGAAAACTGATCCCCCCCCTGCGCCAGCCACCGCCGAAGGTGGCTGGCGCCTTTCCCTCCTCTGTTCCTACACCACCTGTCTGCTTGATTCAGCAGGGCCCTGACGCGGGGCTCGCCAGGGCATTGCGCTCAGCGCGACCACAATGCCCTTGGGGCTGGAGGTCTATCGTGCCTTGGCGATAAGCGCAAGCAGACTGTCGACCAATCGCTTGTACACTGTCGAAACTTCTGCAGTCACTGACATCATGCGCAGCAGGTCGTGGGTCATGTCCTGCGCCAGGATGATTTCCACATCCACCCCGGATGCTTGCAATCGCTCAGCGTAGGCTTGCCCTTCATCCAGCAGCGGATCCAGGCCGGCCAGCAGGACGATGGCTGGAGCGACACCGCTCAGGCTTTCTGCGCGCAAGGGAGAGAAACGCCAGTCGTGACGATCCAGGTGTTCGCGTGCATAAAGGTCATAGAACCATTCGAGCGTTTCGTCTTCCAGCAGGTACCCCTCCCCAAACAGGGTGCGCGAGGCGTATTCGCCCCCCGCATCCGTGACCGGGTAACACAACAGTTGCCCGATCGGCCGTACCGCGGCCGCCAGGCCTTGCCTGGCGGCATGCAAGGCCAAGGTGGTGGCCAGGGTCGCGCCCACGCTGTCGCCCGCAAGGACGACGCGTTGCAGGTCCAGCCCCTGTGCCTGGGCGATGGAGGGCAGCGCTTCGAGCACATCCCAACCGTCCTCGAAAGCCGTTGGGAACCGGTGCTCAGGGGCCAGGCGATAGCCTACCGAAACCACCGCGCAGCCTGACCGTGCGCACAGCTCACGGCATACGCCATCATGTGAATCCAGGCTGCCGACGACAAAGCCACCGCCATGGTAATAAACCAGCACCGGCAGGGGCCGGCCATCGGCCTGCGCGGGTTTGTAAACACGCAACGGCAAAGCCGTACCATCGCGTGCGGTGCAGGTCAGCGAACCTAGCGCCAGGTCCTGCGGCGCTTGCCAGCGAAGACGCTGCGTGGCCAACTCGAAACGGGTGCGTGCCTGCACCGGACCCAGCCGATGCAAGGCCTGATCCTGTGGGTTCATTGCAACCATATCGAGAAACGCTTCCAGATCGTTATTCAACTTGATATTCCTTGAAAAAACCGCCTGGCGCTTGCACTCAGGCAGCGCCAGTCACGGAGAGGCAGTGATCAATCAGCAGTTCAAGTTCTTCGCGATAGCTTTCCATCAGGGCGTCGATGGTCTGCGCCCGATAACGACGTTTGCTGTAGACGCATCGCAATGAAAGCGAGCCGTCGTAGACCTGGCCGACGATCTCCAGCCAGTTGGCCAGGCGCGCCCTCGGGCTATAGCAATCGCCTGACCCTTCCGGCGCAGGCTCAAGCAAAGCGTGCTTGTCAAAGCTTTGGTCGAACTGACCGAAATAGTTGAACGTCACCCGCGGTTGAGCTACTGCCGCCAGGCGCTCGCGCATCCGAGGTTCGCCCAGGTAACGCAACACGCCATAACCGACCCCCTTGTCAGGTACCGCCGCCAATTGCCGTTGCGTGGCCAGGATCGACTCACCGACCGCCGCAGCCTCGCCAGGGGCGAGACGTACCGGGAACATGCTGGTAAACCAGCCCACTGTCCGGGACAGATCCACGCCTTCGTAAAGGTCTTCGCGACCATGGCCTTCCAGCTGGATCAATGCGGCCTCTTCGCCACTCCAACGGCACAGCACACGTGCCAGCGCCGCCAGTAGGATGTCGTTCACCTGCGTGCGATAGGCGGCAGGCGCCTGTTTGAGTAACTGCGCAGTCTTTTCCCGTGTCAGGTACAGATGGGCGGCCGCCTGCTCGCTGACCTCATTGCGCCCGCGCGGGTTGTCGCAAGGAAACTCGTTCGACAGCGGTTCGAGTTGAGCAAGCCACCAGTCACCCTGCTGCGCGCCAATCGATGCAGCCTCTTTTCGCAGAAGCTCTGCCCAGGCCCTGTAGCTCGTGGTGCGAGCAGGCAATGCCGGCGTGTCACCCTGGGTACAGGCCTGGTAAGCCCGCTGCAGGTCTTCGAGCAGTACCCGCCATGACACACCGTCCATGACCAGGTGATGGATGACCAGCAACAGTCGCGCCTGCCCATCGGCAAGCTGTACGTGCACAGCTCGCCAGACAGGTCCATCGACAAGCCTCAGGCTACGTTGAGCCTGATTCGCCAGCGTCATCAGCGCCTGCTCGTCACAAGCCTGTTCCCGCTGCAGCAGCGGTTGCCTGGCCTCATCAGGTGTCAGGTAGCGTTGCAGCCAACGACCGTTCTCCTGAACGAAGCGCAGCCGCAGGGCGTCATGGTGCGCTTCGATGCAGGCAAGCGCTTGGTCGAGCGCATCCAGGTCCAGCGCGATGCGCGGTTTGAGCATCAGGGCCTGGTTGAAGTGCGCGGGGTCCGCAAGCGCCTCGGCGAACATCCACTCCTGGATGGGCAGCAGATTGAACAGGCCGTCGACCGCCCCGGTGTCGGCCACCTGCACGGGTGCATGGTCGGCCTGCTCCTGTTTGCCGACGATCGCCTCGATCGTCTGATAACGCAGCACATCACGGAGTTTGAGTTCCATGTCCAAGGTCGGGTGATTCCTCACCCGAGACACCACCTGCAGGCTGAGGATGGAGTCGCCGCCAAGCTCGAAGAAGTTGTCCGTAATGCCAATGGGATCGACCTGCAGTACCTCTTCCCAGATCTGCGCCAGCAATCGCTCCTGTTCATTGCGAGGAGCGACATGCCCTGACGACTCGAATACCGGATCCGGCAGGCGCTTGCGGTCGAGCTTGCCGTTCGGCGTGACCGGGAATGAAGGCAACACGATGATCTGCGACGGCACCATGTACTCCGGCAATTGGGCAGCCAGTACGGCTCTCAAAGCCTTCGCCATGCTCGTGTCTTCGCCTACCACATACCCGATCAGTTGCTTGCCCACCGACGTTTCGTGCACGACAACGACGGCGTCCCGCACCCCGTCCTGGGTACGCAGAGCGGCTTCGACTTCACCGAGCTCGATCCGGAACCCCCTGATCTTGACTTGGTTGTCGATACGGCCCACGTAGTCGACCACACCGTCATCCCGTCTACGTACCAGGTCACCGCTGCGGTACAGACGGGCACCCTCCTTACCCAATGGGTCAGGCACGAAGCGCTCCGCAGTCAGGGCCGGGCGGCCATGATAGCCGCGAGCGACGCCGTCGCCGCCGATCATCAATTCGCCCGCGAAGCCCGGAGGCAGCGGGTTGAGCTCGTCATCGAGTACACGAAGGGAGCGCCGACCGACCGCATGGCCGATAGGCGCATAGGCAGCCGCACAATGACCGTCTCCAGGCACCTTCCACAAAAGCGGCGTCACCACCGTTTCGGTAGGGCCGTAGCCATTGGTCATCCAGGTGGGCTTGAGGGTCTTCCTGACCTGCTCGAACGTCTGTTCGGGCACCGCATCGCCACCAAAGCAGTAGATCTGCACCGGTGGCGGCTGATCGCCGCTGGCCTGCACCGACTCTGCCAACTGCTTGAGGTAGGCCGGCGGGAAACAGGCGATGGTGATGCGCTGGCGCCACAAAGCCTGCAGGGTCTGCTCCACTGTCCACACGTCACCGTCGCGTATGACCAGCGTGCCACCGCAGAGCAGGGTACTCAGCCAGCGCTCCTGAGCACCATCGAAGGCGAACGACATGAAATGCAGTTCTCGCGTCGAGGGCCCCATTTCGTATCGCTCCACGATAGCCTGACAATGCCGGCTCAATGGGCCCTGGGCGACAGCTACGCCTTTTGGCTTGCCGGTCGAGCCCGAGGTGTAGATCAGGTAGGCCAGGTTGCCGTCTTCGATGGCCGCAGGAGGCAGCGTCGGCTGGGGGACCCGCTGATCAGCAACAGGCTCGATGACGTGTACACGTTCCAGTGACGGCAGGCGCTGCAGCAGCGAGTGGCGCGTCACCAGCAGCTGCATGCCCGAGTCCTCGATCATCCAGGCCAGGCGATCTGCCGGGTACTCGAGATCCAGAGGTACATAGGCAGCCCCCGTCTTCATGATCGCCAGCAACGTCACGACCAGCTCCAGCGACCGCTCCAGGGCCACGCCGACGATCACTTCGGGCGCGGCACCCTTGAGCCGCAGCACGGTGCACAGATGCTCGGCCTGCCGCTCCAGCTCCGCGTAGGTGAGGCTTCGCTCGGCACACACCAGCGCGACGGCATCCGGTTGGCGCTGAGCTTGCGCTGCAATCGACTGCGCCAGTGTCTGCGTACCATAGACCGTCGCAGGCTCGGCGCCCCATTGCGCTGCCTGCTCCAGTTGGGCAGGCAGCAAGCACTGCAGATTGCCAAGCCTCGCCCGAGGCTGGCTCAACATGGCGTCCAGTGTGGCTTCCATGGTCTGCCGGATGCCTTGTACCGCCGCTTCACTGAAGCTGTTGCGCAGGTACAGGTATTCAATCGACAAGGTGTCGTTGAGATGCACGGCCAAGTCCATGGGAACGTTGGTCACACCCACGCCACTGGATTCGCCAAAGCCCACTTCGGCATCGGACGACTCGCGCATGCTCTCGTCGATCGGGTAGTTCTCGAACACGATAATGCTGTCGAACAGCGTCTGACCTGGGGTACCGGACCACCTCTGGACATCGTTCAGTGGGGTATGTGACCAGTTGCGCAGCTCCAGGTTGTAAGCCTGCAGGTCACGGAGCCAGTCCTCCAGGCAGGCGGTCGGGTCAAGTTCCTGCGATACCGGCAATGTGTTGATGAACAGCCCCAAGGTGCTGTCGGCGCCCGGCAGCGACTCCGGCCGACCAGCGACGGTCGCCCCGAAGGTGACTGCAGATTTGGCCGTGTAGCGCTGCAGCAACAACAGCCAGGCGCCCTGGATTACGGTGTTGGGCGTGACTCTCAGGTTTCGGCAGTAATCCTGCAGGCGCGTCGTCCACGCTTTGTCCCAGCGTGAATAGAGTGCGTTGTGCCCGGTTTCGTTGGCGCTGTGTCGCGGGTGAATCGTCTGGGCCAACAAGGTAGGCTCGACACCTGCCAGACTTTCACGCCAGAAGGCCTCCTGCCGCCCCTTGTCCTGGGCCTGCAGCCACGCGATGAAATCACCATAACGACCGACACTACCGGACACTGGTTTGCCGGCGTAGTGCTGCATGACCTCGGCAAACAGCCGGGAGGTGCTCCAGCCGTCCATCAAGATGTGGTGGCTGGTCCAGGTCATGTGATAGGTGTTCGAGTCCAGCTTCACCAGCAATAGCCTATGCAGAGGTGCCTGGGTCAGGTCGAAACCGTTCAGCCACTCTTCATGGGCAAGCGCCTGCACGGTCGCGTCAGGCGCCTCGCTGCCCTGCAGATCGATTTCCCTTACGGGCATCTGCGCCTGTGTATGGACAACCTGCAGCGGTTCGGCCAGGCCGGCCCAGTGGAAACTGGTACGCAGCACCTCGTGACGCGCGGTCACCGCTGCCCATGCCTGAATGAAAGGTGCGGTCTTCAGGCCGGTCACCGGCAGGCTGACCTGATGGATATACAGCCCTTCACCCTTCTCCTCGATGGAATGGAACAGCATGCCCTGCTGCATCGGCGAGAGCGGGTAGACATCTTCAATGACGTCGGCGGACAGGGGCAACAACGCTCGCTGTTCTTCACTGACGGCGACTCGGGCAATGACTGGCGCTTCGGATACAGGCGCATGGCGCTCCAACGTCGCGGCGAGCTGAGCGATGGTCTGGTGCTCGAATACCCGTTTCGGAGAGACGTCGTAACCTGCAAGCCGCGCCTTGCTGGCGATGCGGATCGACACGATCGAGTCGCCACCAAGCTCGAAGAAGTTGTCGTGAATACCTACCTGTTCCCGCTGCAAGACTTCCTGCCAGATCAGCGCCAGGGCACTTTCGACTTCGTTGCTCGGGGCGCTGTATTGCTGCACGTTGGCCTTGAGCTCGGGCATCGGCAGGCGCTTGCGGTCCAGCTTGCCGTTGGGTGACAGCGGCATGCTGTCGAGCAGAACGTAATGGTAAGGCACCATGTAATCAGGCAGCCGGCGCGCCAGTACGGCCTTTACATCGTTCAGGTGTTCTTCACGGTCGATGACGACAAACGCCACCAGTTGCTTGCCGGTCGCCAGGTCGATTGCCAGGACAGCGGCTTCCTTCACGGCCGGGTGCTCCAGCAGGCTCGCCTCGATCTCGCCAAGCTCGATACGCAGGCCACGGATCTTCACCTGGTGGTCGATCCGCCCAGCGTACTCGATCACCCCGTCTTCACGCTGGCGCGCCAGGTCACCTGTGCGGTAGAGACGCTCCCCGTCACCGAAGGGGCTGACACAGAAACGCTCGGCCGTCAGCATCGCGCGCTCATGGTAACCGCGGGCCAGGCCGATACCGCCCAGATACAGTTCGCCCGTGACCGGCGCAGGCACCGGGTTGAGCTCATCGTCAAGAATGTAGGTATGCAGGTTGGCAATCGGCCGGCCGATCGGAACGCTGTGACTTTGCTCGTCCACACAGTGCCAATGGGTGACGTCGATAGCCGCTTCGGTAGGCCCGTACAGGTTGTAGAACTGGGTACCCGGCAGCAATGCCATCGCGCTGCGTTGCAGCTCAAGCGGCAGCGCCTCGCCGGAACACATCACCTGCCGTAGCGAAGTACAGGCCGCCTGCGGGCTGTCACCACTGATGAAGGCCTGCAGCATCGATGGCACGAAGTGCAATGTGGTGATGGCTTCGGTCTTGATCAGCCGCATGAGCAGCGCCGGGTCGCGATGTTCGCCCGGTTGGGCGAGCACCAGTCGGGCTCCCGTCATCAACGGCCAGAAAAACTCCCAGACCGATACATCGAAGCTGAAAGGGGTTTTCTGCAGGACCTTGTCATCGGTGCGCAACGCGTAGGCGTCCTGCATCCAGAACAGCCTGTTCAGCAGCGCTTCGTGGGTATTGGCGGCACCTTTGGGCTTGCCCGTCGAGCCGGAGGTGTAGATCACATAGGCCAGGTTGCCAGGGTGCCCTGCAAACGCCAGGTTGTCAGCCGGCCACGTCAGGCAGTCATCCAGCTCATCAAGCATCAGGGTGTGGATGTGTGGACAGGCAGGTAGCTGGACATTTCGATGGGTCAACAGCAGCTGGATTCGACTGTCTTCGATCATGTACGCCAGACGGTCCTGGGGATATTCAGGGTCGAGAGGGACATAGGCCCCCCCTGCTTTCAGGATTGCCAGCAATCCCACAACCATGTCCACCGAACGTTCCAGGGCAATACCGACCAATACGTCCGGGCCCACGCCGCGCTCGCGCAAGCGGTGCGCCAGGCCATTGGCGCGGACATTGAGCTGCCGGTACGTGAGCTGCTGCCCAGCAAATACCAGGGCGACGGCCTCGGGTCGTTGCAGTACCTGGGCCTCGAACAACTGGTGCACGCAGTGAGCGCCAGGGTAATCGACCGTCGTGTGGTTCCATTCCTCCACGATGCGACGGCATTCATCCACACCCAACATCGGCAGCTCGGAAATAAGGCGCTGCGGCTTCTGGATGATGGCATGCAGCAGGTTGGCGAAGTGCCCGGCGATTTGCTCGATGTCCCGGTCACTGAAGCTCGAACGGTCATAGCTGTAGTGAACGGACAACTGCGCACCCAGGCCAATGGCCAAGGTCAAGGGGTAGTTGGTCTGCTCGTGAATATGCGTGTCGATGAACCTCAAGCCTGCAGGAGCACCCTCGCGCAGCGCCTCGGAGACAGGGTAGTTCTCGAACACCAGCAAGGTATCGAACAGCCCATCCGCCGCTACGCCAGCCAGGCGCTGGACGTCATACAGCGCGGTGTGTTCATGCTCGCGCAGTGCCAGGTTCCGCCCCTGCAGTTCGGTGACCCATTGCTCCACGGTGATCGTCGGCTGCAGCCGGTTGATCACCGGCAACGTATTGATGAACAGACCCAGCTGATGCTCCGCACCGGCCACTTCCGCCGGTCGGCCAGCGACCGTGGCGCCCACGGCGACGCATTCCTGGCCAGTATAACGTTGTAGCAGCAACAGCCAGGCCGCTTGCACCAGCGTATTGACGGTAACCCGTCGTTCACGGGCGAACTCACTCAGCGTGGGCTGCCAGTCCAGCACCTGATAATGATCGGCATAACCGCTGTCCTTGTTCGACTTGCCTTGTCGGAACACTTGCGCCAGATGTGTCGGCTCCTGCAGATCCTGAAGCTGCTCTCGCCAGAAGGCTTCGCTGCGATCCTTGCCCTGTCCCTGCAGCCACTGGATGTAGTCACGGTAACGTCCAGGCTTACGCTCGGCCGGCTGCCCCGCGTAGTGCTGCAGCACCTCGCCAAGCAACTGCGAATTGCTCCAGCCATCCATGAGGATGTGGTGGCTGGTATAGATCAGGTGATGGCTATCGGGGCCTGTACGGATCGCGGTTATCCTGAGCAACGGATCATGCTGCAGGTCGAAGCCCTTGCGACGATCGTGCTCGGCCCAGACGCAGAGCTCGCGTTGCAGATCCTTGGACGCCGACCAGTCCAGTTCGGTGCAAGGGATCTGCACCTGCTCACGAATGATCTGCAAGGGCTGATCGAACAAGGTGATGAAATTGGCACGCAGCACATCATGCTGCGCCGCCATCGCCTGCCAGGCTTGATCGAAGCGCGCAGCGTCCAGGCCCTGAACGTCGACACGCATCTGGTTGATGTAATCTCCGGTCTGCTCATAGGCGCTGTGAAACAGCATCCCCTGCTGCATCGGCGACAACGGGTAGATGTCCTCGACTTCGACGAGGGGCACAGGCAAGGCGTCGAGTTGCGCCTGGTTCAAGTTGCACAGGGGGAAATCCGAAGGCGTCCTGCCGAAGGCACTTTCGGATACGCAGTGATCAATCAGATCCTGCAATTCCCGAGCGTATTCGGCTGCCAGGCGTTCGACCGTCGTGACCTCGAACATGGCCTGGCTGAAGGTCCAGTTCAGGCTCAGCTCGCCTTTGAATATCTGCCCATCGATCGATAACCAGTTGCCCAGCGGCGCTGTCTCGCCCCGGCTTGCGCCACTGTGCTCGACAGCAGGCATGAGGAAGGCTGCCTGGCCGAGTTCGCCGGCAGGCTCGTCGAAGCTGGCATCGAACTGCCCGAGGTAATTGAAGGTGATCCTGGGTGGTGCCAGTTCCGCCAAGGCCTGGCTGGCCTCTTGGTCGCCCAGATAGCGCAGCGCTCCGAACCCAAGCCCCTTGTTGGGAACCGCACGCAGCTGCTCCTTGATGGTCTTGATCGAGGTGTCCATCGCCTCGGCGGTGCTGAGCCTGACCGGGAACATGCTCGTGAACCAACCAACGGTACGGCTGAGATCGACGTTATCGCACAGTTCCTCACGACCGTGCCCTTCCAGTTGCACGAGCACCTCTTCCTGCTTCGTCCAGCGGGCGATCACGCGGGCCAGGGCCGTCAACAACAGGTCGTTGACCTGAGTGCGATAAGCCCCAGGAGCGTCCTGCAGGAGCTGGCGGGTGTAGCGCTCATCGAGCCGTGTCCGGGCGACAGCTGCATGCCTGGCCTGCAGTGAACCGTCAACGTTGTCGCAAGGGAGAGTGGCATCGACCGCTGACAGTGCCTGCCAATACGGCAGTTCATTGCGCAATACCTCGCTGTTGGCGTACGTCTGCAGCGCCTCGGCCCATGCCTTGACGGAACTGGTCTTGGCTGGCAGGGAAATGGTCTGACCCAGCGCCTCCTGACGGTAGGCGGCCTGCAGGTCTTCGAGCAGAATTCGCCATGAAACGCCATCCACCGCCAGGTGGTGGATCACCAGCAGTAGCCGCTGGTTACCGTCGGGCAGGTCTGCCAGCACGGCTCGCAGCAGTGGCCCTTGCTGCAGATCGAGGCTGCGTTGCGCCTTGTCGCACAGCGCCTGCAGTTCGGACGGGTGCTGAAGTTGCGCTTGCCACAGGCAAGTCGCCTGGGCTGGCTCGCCGATCTGGCGATAGCAGGCCGACCAAGTGCTGCCGTCTTCCTGCTGGAAGCTCACGCGCAACGCATCGTGATGGGCCAGCAGCGCTTGCAGCGCGCGGTCGAGCACGTTGCTGTCCAAGGCCTTTCCGGGCTTGAGCAGAAGGGCCTGGTTCCAGTGGTGACGATCGGCGATGTCTTCGTTGAAGAATGCCTGGTGAATCGGCAAGAGCTGCATGCGCCCCTGCACCGCGCCCTGATCAATCTGCATGGCCGGGGCGTGCCCCTTGGCGACCACGGCCGCCAGCCCCTCGACTGTCTGGAGCTGGAATAGCTGTTTGGGCGTGAACGTCATGCCCTCGCGGCGGGCCCTGCTGACCACCTGGATCGAGATGATCGAGTCGCCGCCCAGTTCGAAGAAGTTGTCGGTGGCCCCTACCCGTTCAAGCTTGAGGACGTCAGCCCAGATCGCGGCGATTCGCGCCTCGAGAGGGGTGCGCGGCGCCACATGGTGTTTCTGCCGCTGACGTACATCCGGGCGTGGCAATGCCTTGCGATCCAGCTTGCCGTTTGGGGTCAGCGGCAGCGCGTCGACGAACAGCAGATGGCTGGGAACCATGTAGTCCGGCAGTGTGGCCTTGAGGTGCCGGCGCAGGTGTTCTTCCAGCTCGCCAGCGTGTACATCGACCACCAGATAGGCGGCCAACTGCTTGCCACCCGGCCCATCGATATCGATTACCACGGCCTCGCGCACGCTGTCGTGCTCCAGGAGCTTGGACTCGATCTCGCCAAGCTCGATGCGCAGGCCGCGAATCTTCACCTGATGGTCGAGGCGGCCAGCGTATTCGATTACGCCGCCCGAGCGGTACCGCGCCAGGTCCCCGGTGCGGTAAAGGCGCGCACCACCCTGCTCGCTCCGATCAAGCGGGTCGGGCACGAACCGCTCCGCCGTAAGCCCCGGACGACGATGATATCCACGCGCCAGACCCACACCACCCAGGTAGAGCTCGCCTGCCACACCTTGCGGCACCGGCAGCAAGGCACTGCTGAGGACATGGGTCTTGAGGTTGTCGATAGGTGTGCCGATCGGCACACTGCCATTGGCTTGCGCCTGGCAGGTCCAGTGGGTAACGTCGATCGCCGCTTCCGTCGGGCCGTAAAGGTTGAAAAGCCCGACGTGCTTGAGCCTGGCCAGGACCTGCTCTGAAAGGTCAGCAGGCAATGCTTCGCCACTGCACACCACGCGCTTGAGGGTTTCGCACCGCTCCACGTGCTCGCTGGTCATGAAGGCCTGAAGCATGGACGGAACAAAATGCAGGGTCGTGACCCTGTGTTGCCTGATCGCCTCCACCAGGCGTTCGGGGTCCCGGTGATCGCCAGGGCGAGCCACTGCCAGCCGCGCACCGGTGAACAGTGGCCAGAAGAATTCCCACACCGATACGTCAAAGCTGAAGGGCGTCTTCTGCAGCACGGTATCGCCGTGATCCAGACCGTAGGCCTTCTGCATCCACCAGAGCCGGTTGACCAGCGCCTGGTGCGTGTTGCCGGCGCCCTTGGGCCTGCCGGTCGAGCCCGACGTGTAGATCACGTAGGCCAGATCGGCCGGCACGTTGAGGTTGACAGGGTCGACGTCGCTATAGGCAGCCAGCCATTCATCTGCGCCATCAAGCACAATGCAGGCCATGCTGGGGGCGATTGGCAACTGGTCGCGCAGGGTAGTCTGGGTCAGCAGCAGACGAATGCCGCTGTCCTCCATCATGTAGGCCAGGCGCTCGGCCGGGTAGTCGGGATCGAACGGCACATAGGCGCCCCCGGCCTTCAGAACGGCGAGCAGCCCGACCACCATCTCGAGCGAACGCTCCACCGCGATCCCTACCAGCACGTCCGGGCCCACGCCTTTGTCGCGCAACGCGTGAGCGAGCCGGTTGGCGCGCTGGTTCAGTTGACGGTAGGTCAACACATCCTCGCCGAACAGCACCGCAGGGGCCTGGGGCGTCGCACGGGCTTGCGCTTCGATCAGCTGATGCATGCCCTGGTCGGCAGGGTAGGACGCTTGAGTGCTGTTCCACTGCTCCACAATCTGGCGATGCTCTTGCTGCCCGAGCATCGGCAACTCGGCGACAAGCTGCCAAGGCCGCTCGGCGATTGCCTCCAACAAGTGGGTCAAATGCGAAGCCATGCGCGCGACCGTCGATGCTTCAAACAGCGCAGTCGCGTAGTTGAGCTCTACCGCAATCCCATGCTCATGCTCGACCGTGTTCAGCGTGAGGTCGAACTGCGCGGTCTGTCGCTCCCAGGCGATGCCTTCGACCTGCAGACCCTGCAGGCGCCGGGCATTTCCCCTGGCTTGCGCCTGGTGGTTGTACATGACCTGGAACAACGGGCTGTGACTCAGGCTTCGTTCCGGGTGCAGCGCTTCTACCAGTTGCTCGAAAGGCAGGTCCTGATGCGCCTGGGCGGCCAGCGTGGTCTTGTGCATCTGGCTGAGCAAGCCCGTGAATGTCAGCGAGCTATCGAACTGCGCCTTGAGTACCTGGGTGTTGACGAAGAAACCGATCAGCCGCTCGGTTTCGACCCGGTTACGATTGGCGATGGGAATCCCGACACGCACTTCATCCTGACCAGAATACCGGTGCAGCAAGGTCTGGAAGCTGGCCAGCAGCAGTGTGAAAAGCGTCACCCCCTGCTGTTGCGCCTGTTGCTTGAGCGCGTCGGCCAGTGCTGATTCGAGCTCGAACTTCAGGCTCGCGCCTTCGAAGCGCTGCGTCGCCGGACGCGGCCGGTCGCTGGGCAGTTCCAGCACCGGATGTTCATCCCCCAGGTGGGCCCGCCAATACGCCAGCTGACGCTCCTGCTCGCCTGCCTCCATCCAGTGCCGCTGCCAGATGGCATAGTCGGCATACTGAATGGGCAGCGGAGCAAGGTCCACGGCCTCGCCGGTACATGCGTGGGCGTAATGCCCGATGAGCTCGTCGACCAGCACCTGCATTGACCAGCCATCGGTAGCGATATGGTGCAGGGTGATGATCAACACATGGTCATGCGCGTGCAAACGCAGCAACCTGACCCTGGTCGGCCACTGGCGCTCCAGGTCAAAGGGCGTGCGAGCCTCAGATTCGACCCATGCCTTGATCTGCAAGTCGGTTTCCGGCGCCGCCCCGACGTCGACGGGTTGCGCGTCGATTTCGAACGATTCTGGCGGGTGAATGACCTGAACGAGCTGTTCGTCATCGAGCGAGAACGTGGTGCGCAAGGTCTGGTGCCGTACGATCAAGGCCTGGAAGGCGCCACGCAGGGCGTCGATATCCAGTGCGCCCTGCAGTCTCAGCGCAATAGCCAGGTTGTAGGCCGTGCTCTGCGGATCCATCTGCCACAGGAACCATTGACGCTGCTGGGCGAACGATACCGGAACGCGGTCGAACAGCGACTGGGTGCAAGGCACTGGCAAGTTAGCCGGAGAAATGTTCTCGGCGTGCATCTTCTGCAGATACAGCTTGCGCTTGGCCAGCGGCAGCGTGACAAAACGCGTGGCGATATTCAGCGCGGCATCGTTACTCATTCATTCACCTCGAACTCTTCAAAAAGCCTATCCAGACGCTGCAGTTTTTCGTCGAAAGCCGACGCATCGCCGATGGATTCGATGTATCTGGCAAAATCGCCAAGGACCGGGTGCTGGAAGAGAACGGCCGGTTCCACGGTCAATCCCAGCGAAAGTTGCAAGCGCGAGAGCACTGATAGCGCCAACAGCGAGTGCCCTCCCAACTCGAAGAAATTGTCATTGAGGCCGACCTTCTCGACATTCAGCAGCTGCGCCCAGACGGCAGCGATCTGCTGCTCCACCTCGCTCTGCGGCGCGACATGGCCTTGCTGCGATACGCCAGGATCAGGCTGGGGCAACGCTTTGCGGTCGAGCTTGCCGTTGGGTGTCAGCGGCAGTGCATCGAGCCAGGTGAGGTACGCGGGGACCATGTAATCCGGCAAGGTCGCGCGCAGCTGTTCGCGCAGATGGCGACGCAGGGCGCTGCGCTGTTCCTCCGTCGCGACCGCTGCTTCGCCGCTCGAGACCAGGTAGCCGGCCAGTTGCTTGCCACCAGGGCCATCGATGTCGATGACCACCGCCTCGCGCACAGCAGGATCATCGATCAGCCTTGCCTCGATCTCGCCCAGTTCGATGCGATAGCCACGCACCTTTACCTGGTGGTCGATGCGGCCCACGTACTCGAGCACCCCATCGCTGCGATAGCTGGCCAGGTCACCGGTACGGTAAAGCCGGCCACCACCCTGCCCGCTGCGATCGTATGGGTCCGGGACGAAGCGCTCGGCCGTCAATGCCGCGCGGCGCTGATAACCCCGCGCCAGGCCATCGCCACCGATCATCAGTTCCCCGGCCATGCCGATCGCGGCAGTCGACAGATCGTGCGCCATGACCTGCAAGGTCGTGTTGGCGATCGGCTTGCCCAGCAACGGCAAGGGATGTTGGTTGTCCAGGCAGTACGCCGCCGACCAGATCGTCGTCTCGGTTGGCCCGTACAGGTTCCAGATGCGCCCGCACAGCGCCAGCAACTGCTCGGCGAGGTCGACAGGCAGCGCCTCACCGCCACTGATGACCTTGCAACCGCGCAGGGTCTGCGCAGGCAGCGCCTGCAGCAGCATGCGCCAGGTCGAAGGTGTGGCCTGGACGGTGGTGATGGCGTGGCGCTCGATCACAGCCTGCAGCGCCGACGGATCTTTGTTCTGGCGCTCGCCGATCAGCACCACCGAAGCCCCGGCCAGCAACGGCAGGTACAGCTCCAGGCCGGCAATGTCGAACGACAGCGAGGTCAGCGCCAGGACCCGATCGCCGGCGTCGATCCCAGGCTCGACCGCCATGCTGGCAAGGAAGTTGACCAGTGCCTGGTGGCGCACCTCGACCCCCTTGGGCCGACCGGTGGAACCGGAGGTGTAGATGCAATAGGCAAGGTGCTCGGGATGCTGCTCGATACCGAGGTTCTCGCCATCGAAGGCCGCCACCTGATGCCAGTCGCTGTCCAGGCACCAGGTCTGCACGCTGTGGGTGGGCAGCTGCGGCAGCAGATGGCTGAGGGTCAGCAGCAGATGCGCCCCGCTCTGCTCCATCATGTACCCCAGGCGCTCGCGCGGATACTCCGGGTCCAATGGCACATAGGCGCCACCGGCCTTGAGGATCGCCAGCAGGCCAACGACCATTTCCACCGATCGCTCGACGGCAATCGCGACCAGCACATCCGGCCCGACGCCCATTGTGCGCAGCTTGCCCGCCAGGCGGTTGGCGCGCTGATTGAGCTCGCCATAGCTCAAGGTCTGCTCGGCAAACAACAGTGCCGGGGCCTCAGGGGTGCGCGCGACCTGCATTTCGAACAGCTCGGGCAGGCTGCGCTCATGCGGGTACTGCATCTGGGTACGGTTCCAGTCGTGGACGATGCGCTGTCGCTCTTCGTCATCGAGCATCTGCAGTTCACCGACCGGGGTATCGGCGTGCTGCACCAGGGCGTTCAGCAGATTGGCAAAGTGCCGGGCGATCTGCTCGACGCCGGTGTCGCCGAGGTGACTGCGGTCGTAGTGGTAGTGGATCGTCAGGGCATTGCCCGACTCGATCATCAGCGTCAGCGGATAGTTGGTCCGCTCGCGATTCTGCGTGCCTGAAAACGCCAGGCCTGCGCTGGAGCCCTGCTGCAGGACTTCCCCGACCGGGTAGTTCTCGAACACCAGCAGCGTGTCGAACAACGGCTCACCGGCCGAGCCCGCCCAACGCTGAATGTCGTAGAGCGGCGTGTGTTCATGTTCGCGCATGCTCAGGTTCTGTGCCTGCAGACGTTCGACCCACTCCCCCACCCGCAGGTCAGGCTGCAGCCTGGCTGCCACTGGTAGCGTGTTGATGAACAGGCCCAGCTGGTGCTCGACGCCACGCAGGTCCGCCGGCCGGCCGGCAACCGTGGCACCGAATGCCACGCCTTCCTGGCCGGTATAGCGGTGCAACAGCAGCAGCCAGGCTGCCTGCAGCAAGGTATTGACCGTCACCCGTCGTTGCCTTGCAAACGCGCTCAACGCCTGGGCGCAGGCTGCGTCGAGCGTCTGATGATGTTCGCCATGGCCGGTGTCCGCGCGGCTTCTATCCAGGCGCAGCGCCTGGGCCAGTCGCGTGGGCTCGCTGAGGTGCAGCAATTGCTGGCGCCAGAACGTCTCGCTCTGCTCGGCATCCTGGCGCTGCAGCCATTCGATATAGTCGCGGTAGCGCCCGGCCGGTCGCGCCAAAGCAACGCCCGCGTAGTGCTGCAACACCTCGCCCAGCAGCTGCGCATTGCTCCAGCCATCCATCAGGATATGGTGACTGGTGAAGACCAGGTGATGCTGCGCACTGTCTGTCTGGATGACTGTCAGTCGCAACAAGGGTGCCGCCTGCAGGTCGAAGCCACGCCGACGATCGGCCTCGGCCCAGGCATCCAGCCGCCCCTCGATGTCCTCCTGCGCGGTCCAGTCCAGCACGTCGAACGGCAGCTCGACGTGTTTGCGGATCACCTGCACCGGGCGTTCAAGGTTGGCGACGAATGCGGCGCGCAACACGTCGTGTCGGTCCAGCATTGCCTGCCAGGCACGCTTGAACCGCTCGATATCCAGGCCCGAAACGTTGACGCGCATCTGATTGACATACTCGCCCTGGCCTTGCTCGAAGACCGTGTGAAACAGCATGCCCTGCTGCATGGGCGAAAGCGGATAGATGTCCTCGATGGCACCTGCCGGAAGCGGCAAGGCATCCAGCTGGGCCTGATCCAGCGCAGCCAGCGGGACATCGGACGGTGTCAGGGCGACTACGTCCTGATCGACGCAATGGTCGATCAGCGCCTGAAGCTCGCTGACATAGTCGTCGGCCACGGCCTGTACCGTGGCGCGGTCGAACATGTCCTGGCTGAACGTCCAGGCCAGGCTCAGCTCGCCAGCGTAGACCTGCCCGTTGATGGACAGCAGGTTTTCCAGCAAGGCCTCGGCAGACTGGCTAGCCCCGCTGCTCTCGCTGGCCGGCTGCAGGAATCGCTCCGTGGCTGTGCCTGGGCTTTCGGCAAAGGTGCTGTCAAGCTGCCCCAGGTAATTGAACGTGATGGGGGGCACTGGCAGGCGAGCCAGCACATCCCGTGCGTGCGAATCCCCCAGATAACGCAGCGCGCCATAACCGATGCCCTTGTCGGGGATCGCGCGGAGTTGTTCCTTGATCTGCTTGATCGAGGCATCGAGGGTCGGCGCCGCTGTCAGCTTCACCGGGAACAGGCTGGTCAACCAGCCGACAGTACGGGTCAGGTCGACCGCATCGAACAGGTCTTCACGGCCATGCCCTTCCAGTTGCACCAGCACCTCATCGCGCTGCGTCCAACGGGCGATCACACGGGCCAGGGCGGTCAGCAGCAAGTCGTTGACCTGGGTGCGGTAGGCGGCTGGCGCCTGTTGTAACAGCCGCGACGTTTGCTGCCGGTCCAGGCGCGCATGCACCGTCGCGGTGTGGCGGCCATGCAGCGATCCATCAGCCCTGTCCTGGGGCAGTTGCGCGTCGACCCCTTGCAACTGCGACTGCCAGTAACCGAGCTCTGCCTGCACTGCATCGCTCTGCGCGTAGGCCTGCAGCCGTTCGGCCCAGGCTTTGGTCGAGGTGGTCCTGGCGGGCAGCACGGCAGGTTGGCCTGCCACGTGGCGGTCATAGGCGTTCTGCAGGTCCTCCAGGAGAATGCGCCAGGACACCCCGTCCACCGCCAGGTGATGAATCACCAGGAGCAGGCGCTGGCTGCCATCGGGCAAGGTCGCCAGTACAGCGCGCAACAGCGGACCCTGTTGCAGGTTCAGGCTGCGCTGCGCTCGCTCGCACAGGGCTTGTAGCGCGTTCGCGTCGGTCAGGGTCTCTGCCCACAGCAGCCCGGCCTCAACGTCGCCCGGGGCGCAATGGGCGGCGAGCCATGCGCCTGCGTCCTGTTGTGGCGTGAAGCGCAGGCGCAACGCATCGTGATGCTCGACCAGCGTGTGCAAGGCCTTTTCCAGCGCGGCGCCATCGATGAGCCTCGTCGAAGCAAGCAGGACCGCCTGGTTCCAGTGATGAGGCTCGGCGATCGACTGTTCGAAAAACGCCTGCTGGATAGGCAGCAAGCGTGTCTCGCCGACCACCGGGGCCTGGTCGATCTGCGGGCCGCTGCCTTCCATGCGCGTGGCCACCGAGGCCAGGTCTTGTACGGTCTGATGCTGGAACAGCGCTTTGGGTGTGAAGTGGATCCCGGCCTGTCTCGCCCGGCTGACCACCTGAATCGAGATGATCGAATCCCCGCCCAGTTCGAAGAAGTTGTCCGTCACGCCGACCCGATCGAGCTTCAGGACCTCGGCCCAGATTGCCGCGATCTGTTGCTCCAGCTCGCTGCGCGGGGCCACGTAGCTGTCCTGCAGCACGCTTGCGTCGGGTTTGGGCAGGGCCTTGCGGTCCAGCTTGCCGTTGGCCGTTACCGGCAGGCGCTCAAGGAACAGCAGGTAGGTCGGGACCATGTAGTCGGCCAGCCCGTGCCTGAGGTGCTCGCGCAGTTCGCTGCGCAGTGCGTTCTGCTGCTGCGGGTCGGCCGGTGCTTCGCCGACCACCACCAGGTAGCCGGCCAGTTGCTTGCCACCCGGCCCGTCGATGTCCAGCACCACCGCCTCGCGCACGCTCGGGTGCTCGAGCAGGCGTGTCTCGATCTCGCCCAGTTCGATGCGCAGGCCGCGGATTTTCACCTGGTGGTCGAGACGGCCCTTGTACTCGATCACCCCGTCAGCCCGATAACGCGCGAGGTCACCGGTGCGGTACAGGCGACCGCCGCCCTGGGCCGTACTGTCGAAAGGGTCCGGGACGAAGCGTTCCGCCGTCAGCGCCGGGCGCCGGTGATAACCGCGGGCCAGGCCGACGCCGCCCAGGTACAGCTCACCGGCAGCTCGTGGGGCGACACTCTGCAAACCGGCGCCGAGGATGTGCGTCTTCAGGTTGTCGATCGGGCGGCCGATCGGCACGCC
Organism: Pseudomonas sp. PvP089; assembly: GCF_017875165.1. Lineage (NCBI taxonomy): Bacteria > Pseudomonadati > Pseudomonadota > Gammaproteobacteria > Pseudomonadales > Pseudomonadaceae > Pseudomonas > Pseudomonas sp. PvP089. The sequence goes on along the minus strand of NZ_JAGGME010000001.1, from coordinate 2,091,542 downwards.
GCTGTCGCTGCCTGGGCGGCAGGTCCAGTGGGTGACGTCGATGGCCGCTTCGGTCGGGCCGTAGAGGTTGTACAACTGGGCGCCGGGCAACCTTGCCAGGGTCTGTTGCGCCAGCTCTGCGGGCAAGGCTTCGCCGCTGCACACCACGCGCTTGAGGCCGCTGCAGCGCTCGACCTCGGCGCTGCCCATGAAGGCCTGCAGCATCGAAGGCACGAAGTGCAGCGTGGTCACCGCGTGCTGCCTGATCACCTCGACCAGGCGCTGCGGATCACGGTGTTCGCCCGGTTGTGCCACCGCCAGGCGAGCGCCGACAAGCAGTGGCCAGAAGAACTCCCAGACCGAGACGTCGAAACTGAACGGGGTCTTCTGCAACACGGTATCGCCGGCGTCCAGGCCATAGGCCTTCTGCATCCAGCACAGGCGGTTGACCAGCGCCCGATGGCTGTTGCCCGCGCCCTTGGGGCGGCCGGTGGAGCCGGAGGTGTAGATCACGTAGGCCAGGTTGTCCGGGCAGGTGTGGTGAACCAGGTTGGCCTCACTGTAGCCCGCCAGCGGCTCAAGCAGCAGCGGCTGCACACCCTCGGGCACCGGCAACTGCGCCAGCAGGTGGGCTTGCGTCAACAACAGGCCGATGCCGCTGTCCTGCATCATGTAGGCCAGGCGCTCGGCGGGGTATTCCGGGTCCAGCGGCACATAGGCGCCACCGGCCTTGAGAATGCCCAGCAGGCCGATGACCATGTCCACGCTGCGCTCGGCGGCAATGCCCACCAGCACGTCCGGCCCCACGCCCTGCTCGCGCAGCTTGTGCGCCAGCTGGTTGGCGCGCCGGTTCAGCTGGCCATAGCTCAGGGCCTGATCGGCAAATACCAGCGCCGGGGCATCCGGGGTGGCGGTGACCTGGGCTTCGATCAGTTGCTGCAGGCACTGCTCGACCGGGTAATCGGCCTGGGTGCGGTTCCAGTCGTGGAGCACCTGTTGTTGCTGGGTGGCATTCAGCAGTGGCAGCTCGGCAATGCGCTGCTGCGGCTGGGCGACGATGGCGGCCAGCAGGCCCTGCCAGTGCCCGGCGAGCTGGGCGATGGTGGCTTCGTCGAACAGCGCGGTGGCGTAGGTCAGGAACGCACCGATGCCGTGCTCATGCTCGAGCGTGTTCAAGGCCAGGTCGAACTGGGTGGTATGGATTTCCCAGTCGAGCGCCTCCAGGGTCAGGCCTGGCAGATGCCGTGCTTGGCCACGCCCCTCGCTGGCGTGGTTGTGCATCACCTGGAACAACGGGCTATGACTGAGGCTGCGCTCTGGCTGCAGGGCTTCGACCAGTTGCTCGAACGGCAGGTCCTGATGCGCCTGTGCGCCGAGCCCGGCCTGGTGCACCTGCTCGACCAGCGCATCGAAGGTGGTGGTCAGGTCGAATTCGGCCTTGAGCACCTGGGTGTTGACGAAGAAGCCGATGAGGCCCTCGACTTCGCTGCGATTGCGGTTGGCGATCGGGACGCCGACCCGGATGTCGTTCTGCCCGCTGTAGCGGTGCAGCAGGGCCTGGAAGCTTGCCAGCAGCAACGTGAAGAGGGTCACGCCCTGGCGCTTGGCCAACAGCTTCAGCGCGTCCGCCAGCGCATCGGCGAGGGTGACGTCGAAGCGCGCGCCTGCCGGGCTCTGCACCGAGCCACGCGGGCGGTCCAGCGGCAATTCGAGCACAGGTTGTTCGTCCCCCAGCCGCGCCGTCCAGTAGCCCAGCGGCTTTTCGCGCTCGCCCGCTTCCATCCATTGCCGTTGCCACAACGCGTAGTCGGCATACTGCACCGGGAGCGCCGGCAGTCGCAGTGCCTGCCCGGATCTGGCAGCTTCGTAGAAACGCACCAGCTCGTCGACCATGATCGGTGTCGACCAGCCATCGGAGACGATGTGGTGCAAGGTCAGGACCAGCACATGGTCATCCGCCGCCAGGCGCAGCAGCTTGACCCGCAGCAAGGGGCCTTGCTCCAGGTCGAATGGCTGTTGAACTTCCTGCTCCACCCAAGCCTTGAGTGCCGCAGTGGCATCGGCACCGATGCCCTTGAGCGTTTCGATCACCAGCGCGAAGGGTGCCTCGGGGTGAATCACCTGCACCGGTTGGTCACCGTCGAGGTGAATGGTAGTGCGCAGGGTTTCGTGTCGAGCGATCAGGCCGTCGAAGCTGGCCTGCAACGCCTTGAGGTCGAGATCGCCCTTCAGGCGCAGGGCGACCGGAATGTTGTAAGCGCTGCCCTGGGGGTCCATCTGCCAGAGAAACCACTGCCGCTGCTGGGCGTAGGACAGTGCCAGGACCTCCTCCGGCGCCCTCGCAGGGATCGGCGCGACTCCGTACAAGTTGATTCCCTGACGCTTCAGGAGCATGGCCAGAGCGTGACGCTCTTTGGTGGACAACGATTTGACGGAGTCGAGCAACGCTTGCACTGATGTATCCCCTATGAAATCAGTTCATCAATTTCCTCCGTGGTTAGACGTTTGAGCGCCTCTAGCGATTTAGCCAGTTCTGCCTGAATCGGATCGATTTGCTGATTTTTCTCTTCGAGGCAGCGTGAGAAATCCTCCAGCCGGGGCTGTTCGAACAGTGCCTTCAAGGTGGCGTCGATGCCCGTCGCCTCACGAACGCGTACGATCACCTGGGTGGCAGACAGCGAATGGCCGCCCAGGGCGAAGAAGTTATCCGTCACGCCCACCTGGTCGAGTTTCAGGACCTCGGCCCAGATCGTCGCAATCTGTTGTTCCAGCTCGCTGCGCGGGGCCACGTAGCTGTCCTGCAGCACGCTTGCGTCGGGTTTGGGCAGGGCCTTGCGGTCCAGCTTGCCGTTGGCCGTTACCGGCAGGCGCTCAAGGAACAGCAGGTGGGTCGGGACCATGTAGTCGGCCAGCCCGTGCCTGAGGTGCTCGCGCAGTTCGCTGCGCAGTGCGTTCTGCTGCTGCGGGTCGGCCGGTGCTTCGCCGACCACCAGATACCCCGCCAGCTGCTTGCCACCCGGCCCGTCGATGTCCAGCACCACCGCCTCGCGCACACTCGGGTGCTCGAGCAGACGTGTCTCGATCTCGCCCAGTTCGATGCGCAGGCCGCGGATTTTCACCTGGTGGTCGAGACGGCCCTTGTACTCGATCACCCCGTCCGCCCGATAACGCGCCAGGTCACCGGTGCGGTACAGGCGACCGCCGCCCTGGGCCGTGCTGTCGAAAGGGTCCGGGACGAAGCGTTCCGCCGTCAGCGCCGGGCGCCGGTGATAACCGCGGGCCAGGCCGACGCCGCCCAGGTACAGCTCACCGGCAGCTCGTGGGGCGACACTCTGCAAACCGGCGCCGAGGATGTGCGTCTTCAGGTTGTCGATCGGGCGGCCGATCGGCACGCCGCTGTCGCTGCCTGGGCGGCAGGTCCAGTGGGTGACGTCGATGGCCGCTTCGGTCGGGCCGTAGAGGTTGTACAACTGGGCGCCGGGCAACCTTGCCAGGGTCTGTTGCGCCAGCTCTGCGGGCAAGGCTTCGCCGCTGCACACCACGCGCTTGAGGCCGCTGCAGCGCTCGACCTCGGCGCTGCCCATGAAGGCCTGCAGCATCGAAGGCACGAAGTGCAGCGTGGTCACCGCGTGCTGCCTGATCACCTCGACCAGGCGCTGCGGATCACGGTGTTCGCCCGGTTGTGCCACCGCCAGGCGAGCGCCGACAAGCAGTGGCCAGAAGAACTCCCAGACCGAGACGTCGAAACTGAACGGGGTCTTCTGCAACACGGTATCGCCGGCGTCCAGGCCATAGGCCTTCTGCATCCAGCACAGGCGGTTGACCAGCGCCCGATGGCTGTTGCCCGCGCCCTTGGGGCGGCCGGTGGAGCCGGAGGTGTAGATCACGTAGGCCAGGTTGTCCGGGCAGGTTTGGTGAACCAGGTCGGCCTCACTGTAGCCCGCCAGCGGCTCAAGCAGCAGCGGCTGCACACCCTCGGGCACCGGCAACTGCGCCAGCAGGTGGGCTTGCGTCAACAGCAGGCCGATGCCGCTGTCCTGCATCATGTAGGCCAGGCGCTCGGCGGGGTATTCCGGGTCCAGCGGCACATAGGCGCCACCGGCCTTGAGAATGCCCAGCAGGCCGATGACCATGTCCACGCTGCGCTCGGCGGCAATGCCCACCAGCACGTCCGGCCCCACGCCCTGCTCGCGCAGCTTGTGCGCCAGCTGGTTGGCGCGCCGGTTCAGCTGGCCATAGCTCAGGGCCTGATCGGCAAATACCAGCGCCGGGGCATCCGGGGTGGCGGTGACCTGGGCTTCGATCAGTTGCTGCAGGCACTGCTCGACCGGGTAATCGGCCTGGGTGCGGTTCCAGTCGTGGAGCACCTGTTGTTGCTGGGTGGCATTCAGCAGTGGCAGCTCGGCGATGCGCTGCTGCGGCTGCGCGACGATGGCGGCCAGCAGGCCCTGCCAGTGTCCGGCGAGCTGGGCGATGGTGGCTTCGTCGAACAGCGCGGTGGCGTAGGTCAGCGTTACCGCGATCCCCGCCGCGTGCTCCACGGTTTCCAGGGTCAGATCAAACTGCGCGGTCCTGCGCTCCCAGTCCAGGGTCTCGACAGTCAGCCCAGGCAGTTGCCGAGCCTGCCCGCGTGCTTCGGTCTGGTGGTTGTACATGACCTGGAACAACGGGCTATGGCTGAGGCTGCGCTCGGGTTGCAAGGCTTCGACCAGTTGCTCGAACGGCAGGTCCTGATGGGCCTGGGCGCCAGCGACGCGTCGCTGAACCTGCTCGAGCAGGTCAGTGAAGGTCGTGCCCAGGTCGAATTCGGCCTTGAGTACCTGGGTGTTGACGAAAAAGCCGATCAGGCCTTCGGTTTCCATACGATTGCGATTGGCCGTGGGTATGCCGACCCGGATGTCGTTCTGCCCGCTGTAGCGATGCAGCAGGGTCTGGTAGCTGGCCAGCAGGAGCATGAACAATGTCACGCCCTGATCCTGCGCCAGCTGTTTGAGGGCGGCGCACAGTGCATCGTCCAGGGGGATATCCAAGCTTGCCCCTGCCCGGCTCTGCAAGGCCGGCCGGGGATGGTCGGTCGGCAGTTCCAGGACCGGCTGTTCACCCCCCAGCTCGGCCTCCCAGTACGCCAGCTGACGCTCCAGCTCGCCCGCTTCCAGGCATTGGCGCTGCCAGATGGCATAGTCGGCATACTGGATCGGCAGGGCCGGCAACGATGCTGGCTGACCGAGGCGAAGCCCCTCGTAGCTGCGGATCCACTCGTCCAGCAGTATCGGCATCGACCAGCCATCGGAGACGATATGGTGCATGACCAGGATCAGTACGTGATCGGCCTCGTCCACCTGCAGCAGCCTCACCCGCCACAGGGGCGCCTGCCCCAGGTCGAAGGGTTGGCCGGCCTCTGCTTCGATACGCCGTTTCAGGCGCTCGGCGAAATCCCCCGCCTCTGCAAAAGGCTCCCGAACTATTTCCACCCGCACGCGTGGATCAACGACCTGAACAGGCTGGTCAGCGTCCTGGGCAAAAGCAGTACGCAGGCTTTCATGGCGTTGAACCAGGTCTTCAAGGCTGCGCTGCAGCAGGTCGCCATCCAGCGCCCCCTTGAAACGCACGGCCATGCTGATGTTGTAGGCCGCGCTCTGCGGCTCGAACTGCCAGAGAAACCACTGTCGCCGCTGGGCGTACGACAGGCCGATGGGGCCCCATTCGTCGCGTATCTGCGGGATCGGCAGCCGAGCGAAGCTCATGCCTTTGGACTGCATTTTTTCAAAAAATTGCTTGCGCTGCTCCAATGGCAGATGCAGGAACCGTTTAACCAGCTCGATGTTCTGGGCCGTCATTTCAAACACTCTCCAGTTCTGCCAGGAAATCACTCAACTCATCGACGTCTGCTGCACTGGCAGGCGCCAGGCCAGCCATCGTCGCCACGTAGTCCGCCAGTCGTCCGGCAGCGAACAGGGCCGAAAGCGGTACCTCCAGCCCCAGCAGCAACTGCACGCGCTGGGTGGCCTGAACAGCCAGCAGCGAATGCCCGCCCAGCTCGAAGAAGTTGTCGTTGAGGCCGACCCTTTCAAGCTTCAGTACATCGGCCCAGATCGCCGCAACGTCCTGCTCCAGCGGGGTTTGCGGTGCGACGAACAGCTGCTGCAGCTGCGTGGCATCAGGGCTGGGCAAGGCCCGCCGATCGAGCTTGCCGTTTGCCGTAAGGGGCAGCGACTCCAGAAACACCTGGTGGGCGGGCACCATGTGCTCGGGCAATGTCGCTTTAAGGTGCTCGCGCAGGCTGTCGCGCAACGCTGCCGTGGGTGCCTGGGCAGGGATCAGATAGGCAACCAGTTGCGTACCGCTTGGGCCATCCAGGGCGAGCACCACCGCTTCGCGGACTTGCGAATGCTCCTGCAGCCTGGCCTCGATCTCGCCCAGCTCGATACGGAAACCTCGGACCTTCACCTGATGATCGATGCGCCCCGCATACTCGATCGCACCCTGCATGCGATAGCGTGCCAGATCGCTGGTGCGGTAGAGCCGACCACCGCCCTGCTCGCTGCCATCGAATGGGTCGGGTACGAAGCGCTCCGCGGTGAGCGACGCACGCCGGTGATAGCCACGGGCGAGACCGGCCTGGCCAACGTGCAGTTCGCCATGACAACCGGGCGCGGCGATGTTGAAGTCAGCATCGAGCAGGTACAGCGACTGATCCGGAATCACCTCACCGATGGGGCTGACGCCATCGCGCTGCAGATCCTCGCGACACACTGGCCGATAGGTGACGTGCACCGTGGTTTCTGTAATGCCGTACATGTTGATCAAGGTCGGCTGGCTGTCGCCGAAGTGGTTGAACCACGGTGCCAGGCTCCCGACGTCCAGTGCTTCGCCGCCAAACACGATATAGCGCAGGGCAAGCTCGGCCTGACCCTGTGGCTGTGCGCAGGCGTGCGAGATCAGTTGCTTGAACGCCGAGGGTGTCTGGTTGAGTACCGTGACCTGCTCACGCACCAACAAGGCATGGAAGTCGGCGGGCGATCGGGCCACGCCCTTGGCCACGATCACTGCCTTGGCCCCATGCACCAGCGCACCGAACAGTTCCCAGACAGAAAAATCGAACGCATAGGAATGGAACACGCTCCAGACATCCTGGCTGTCGAAGCAGAACCAGTGCCGGGTTGCCTGGAACAGGCGCACGACGTTGTGATGGGGCAACAAGGTGCCTTTAGGCTTGCCGGTAGACCCCGAGGTGTAGATCACGTAAGCCAGGTTTGCCGGTTGCGTGAAGTTGACCGGGTTAGCTTCGCTGTAGCCCGGGAATGGCTCCAGGAGCAGCGGCTCGACACCCTCGGGCAGCGGTAAGCGGGCGAGCAGATGTGACTGGGTCAGCAACAGGTTGATACCGCTATCGCTCATCATGTAGGCCAGGCGATCCTCTGGATACTCAGGGTCCAGCGGCACATAGGCGCCTCCCGCCTTGAGGATGCCCAGAAGGCCGATGACCATTTCCAGACCACGATCCACAGCGATCCCTACCATTACATCTGGCCCCACGCCCTGCTCGCGCAGCTTGTGCGCCAGCTGATTGGCGCGCCGATTGAGCTGTGTGTAGCTGAGTGTCCGCTCACCCGACACCACCGCGATGGCCTCCGGCGTCCGCGCGGCCTGGGCTTCGATCAGCTGGTGCAGGCATTGATCGGGGCGATGATTGGCAGGCGCCCGATTCCAGTCGTGGATGATTGCCTGGCGCTCCTGTGCGTCGAACAAAGGCAGTTGAGCGATCACCTGTCGCGGGTCCTCGACCAGCGCCTGCAACAACGTACCGAAGTGGCGGGCGATCTGCGCGATGCTTTCCTGGGTGAAACACTGCCGGTCATAGCTGTAGTGCACCGACAGCTGCGCACCTGCGCTAATCGCCAGGGTCAGCGGCACGCTCGACTGCTCATGGCCGTGCACGTTGCCGAACGCGAGCCCGGCGGGTGCACTCTGCTGCAGCGCATCGCCGACCGGGTAGTTCTCGAACACCAGCAGGGTATCGAACAGCCCTTCACCACCCGATCCGGCCCAGCGTTGAATCTCGTACAAGGGGCTGTGCTCGTACTCGCGCAGCGCCAGGTTCTGCGCCTGCAGTTGCTGCACCCACTGCGCCACACGCTGCTGCGGGCGCGGGCTGGCGGCCACCGGCAAAGTGTTGATGAACAGCCCCAGCTGTTGCTCCACACCACGCAGCTCTGCCGGGCGACCGGACACCGTCGCGCCGAAGCTCACGCACGATTGCCCGGTGTAACGCTGCAGAAGCAGTAGCCATGCCGCCTGCACCAGGGTATTGACGGTCACTCGCTGCTGCCGGGCAAAGGCACCCAGCGCCTGCGTCTGCCGTTCGCTCAAGCGCTGCTGGTGTTCGCCGTAGCCTGCGCCCAGCCCGGCTTTGTCCTGACGCATGGCCAGCGCCAGGCGCGTAGGCTCACTCAGCTCATGCAGCTGCTGCTGCCAGAAGGCTTGGGCCTGCACGGGGTCCTGGCGGTGCAGCCATTGGATGTAGTCGCGATAGCGGCCCGTCAGCCCGCTGTTCGGCAGCCCGGCGTAGGCCTGGAGCACCTCACCGAGCAACTGCGCATTGCTCCAGCCATCCATCAGAATGTGATGGCTGGTGAAGACCAGATGGCAGGATGCTTCGCAGGTGCGGATCACCGCCAGACGCAGCAGGGGGTCATGCTGCAGGTCGAAGCCCTTGCGCAGGTCTGCATCGGCCCAACGGTCCAGGGCCGCGCCCTGCTCGGCGACGCCCACCCAGTCCAGGTACGTGAACGGCAGCTCGAGCTGCTTGCGGACCACCTGCAGAGGGTGCTCGAAGCAGGTCACGAAGTTGGCCCGTAGCACTTCATGGCGGTCGACGGCGGCCTGCCATGCGAGCCTGAAGCGTGGCACATCGAGCCCTTTGACGTCGACGCGCATCTGGTTGATGTAATGGCCGCCGCCTTGCTCGAACAGGCTGTGGAACAGCATGCCCTGCTGCATGGGTGCCAGGGGATAGAGGTCTTCGATTTGCGCCGCCGGGATCGGCAGGCTGTCCAGCTGGGCCTGGGTAAGCCCGGCCAGCGGAACGTCCGAAGGGGTCAGACCCGCCTGGGCATCCTCCAGGCAATGGGCGACGATCGCCTCGAGCTCGGCGGCAAACTGGTCGGCCAGGTGTTGCACCGTACCGACGTCGAACATGTCGCGGCTGTAGGTCCACTCAAGGCTCAGCTCACCGGCATAGACCTGACCATTGATCGACAACCAGTTGTCCAGCGGCGCCTCGTGGCTCTGGCTGGCCCCGGCGCTTTCGTCGGCTGGCACCAGGAATGCCGGGGCCTCGGCGCCGGAGGCCGGCGTGAAGCTGCCGTCGAACTGCCCCAGGTAGTTGAAGGTGATGCGTGGGGGCGGCAACTGCGCAAGCGCCGCTCGAGCCTGGTCATCACCCAGGTAGCGCAAGGCACCGTAGCCGATGCCTTTGTCCGGGATCGCCCGCAGCTGCTCCTTGATCCGCTTGATCGATGCACCCAGTGTCTGCTCCGGGCTCAGCCGTACCGGGAACACGCTGGTGAACCAACCCACGGTCCGCGTGAGGTCCAGGGTATCGAACAAGTCTTCACGACCATGCCCCTCCAACTGCACGAGCACGTCGCTGCGCTGGGTCCAGCGTGCGATGACGCGGGCCAGCGCGGTCAGCAGCAAGTCGTTGACCTGCGTCCGGTAGGCAGCAGGCGCCTGTTGCAGCAGTTGCCGGGTACTGACCGCGCCGAGACGGGTGCGGGCGGTGCCGACATGCATGCCATGCAACGAGCCACCCGGGTTGTCGCAAGGCAGTTCGGCATCAGTCTGGTCGAGTTGCGCCTGCCAGTAAGGCAGCTGCGCCTGCAGCGATTCGCTACGTGCGTAGGTCTGCAGGTGGCCGGCCCACGCTTGGGTCGAGCTGGTCTTGGCGGGCAGGTCGAGTGGCTGGCCGGCGTGCAACTGGCTGTAGGCGGTTTGCAGGTCTTCGAGCAGCACACGCCAGGAGACCCCGTCCACCACCAAGTGATGAATTGCCAGCAACAAGCGCTGGCTGCCATCTTCGAGGGTTGCCAGCAATGCCCGCAGCAAAGGGCCACGCTGCAGGTCGAGGCTGCCTTGGACTTCATCGCACAACGCTTCGAGGGCTTGGGCATCGGCCACCGTAGCCTGCCAGAGCAGACCTTGCTGTGGGTCGGGCGAGCCGTAATGTGCCGCCCACTCGCCCGCTGCACAATCGAAGCGCAGGCGCAGCGCATCATGGTGGATCACCAGGGCCTGAAGGGCCCGTTCCAGCACCTGGCTGTCGAGCGCCTGGCCTGCCTTGAGCAACAGCGCCTGGTTCCAGTGGTGGCGCTGGGCAATGTCCTGCTCGAAGAACGATTGCTGGATCGGCAGCAGCAGCGTCTGGCCAGTTGCAGCCGTCTGTTCGATCATCAACCCACCTTCGTCCCCTTGCCGGGCGACTGAGGCCAGCCCTTGAACGGTCTGGTGCTGGAACAGCTCTTTGGGGGTGAAGCGAATGCCCGCCTGACGGGCGCGGCTGACCACCTGGATCGAAATGATGGAATCACCACCCAGTTCGAAGAAGTTGTCCGACAGCCCCACCTTGTCGACTTTCAGCACATCCGCCCAGATCCCGGCAATGGTCTGTTCCAGCGCGTTTCGAGGTGCGACGTACACCTGCTGCAGCTGGCTGACGTCAGGCTTGGGCAGGCCCTTGCGGTCCAGCTTGCCATTGGGCGTGAGCGGCAACGTGTCGAGAAATACCAGGTGGGTGGGCACCATGTAGTCCGGCAAGGTCCCCTTGAGGTGATCGCGCAGCGCGCTGCGCAGCAGGCTTTGCCCCTGCAGGTCGTGAAGTTGCACATCCGCGCAGACCAGATACGCGGCCAACTGCTTGCCCCCTGGGCCCTGGATGTCGATGACCACGCTTTCGCGCACTGCCGGGTGATCCTGCAACCGCGCCTCGATCTCGCCAAGCTCGATGCGAAAACCACGGATCTTCACCTGATGGTCGATACGGCCCAGATAGTCGACCAAACCGTCGGCCCGGGTGCGGGTCAGGTCACCGCTGCGGTACACGCGCTCGCCGTTCGCAGCGAACGGGTCGGGGACGAAGCGTTCGGCGGTCAGCCCTGGGCGGTCGAGATAGCCACGCGCCAGGCACAGCCCGCCAAGGAACAACTCGCCACTGTGGCCCAACGGCACCAGGTTGAGGCTGGCGTCGAGGACATAACTGCGGCGGCGCCCGACCAGTCGGCCGATAGGGGCATAGGCCGCACCGCAGGCATCGCCTGGCGACGCGTTCCAGAGCAGCGGTGTGACCACGGTTTCGGTCGGCCCGTAGCCGTTGAAGATGTATTGCGGGCGCAGGGCCTGCCAGGCCAGCTCATAACCGGCTTGCGGTACGGCATCACCGCCAAAGCAGTAGATGCGCACCGGTGGCGGGTTGCCCACGCGCAGAGCATGCTCGGCCAGCTGTTGCAGATACACCGGCGGGAACACCGCAATGGTCACGCCATGCCGGTGCATTTCGGCGTAGGCCTGCTCGGGCAGCCACAGGCTGTCATCGCGCACCAGCACACTGGCGCCGTTGATCAGCAGGTGCATCCAGGCCTCATGGGCACCGTCGAAGGCGAATGACATGAAGTGCAGCTCGCAATCCTGCGGACCGGTTTCATAGCGCTCACCGTTGGCCAGGATGTGCGAGGCCAAAGGCCCATGCGCCACTGCAACACCCTTGGGCATGCCGGTCGAGCCGGAGGTGTAGATCACATAGGCAAGGTTGTGCCTGGACAGCGCCACCTCGGGTGGCGTGTCCGGGCCTTGCTGCCAGGCAGCCGGCAGGTCCACCGCCAACGTTGGCAAACCCTCGGGGATCGGCAGCGTGCCCAGCACATCGCTCTGGGTCAGCACCAAGGCGGCGGCGCAGTCCTGCATCATGTAGCGCAGGCGGTCCTGGGGATAGGCGATGTCCAGCGGTACATACACGCCACCTGCCTTGAGTACCGCCATGAACGCCACCATGATGTCGGTAGAACGGCGCATGGCGATGACGACCCTGACCTCGGGGCCGACACCTTGCTCGATCAGGCGGTGCGCCAGGCGATTGGCCTGTGCATCGAGCTGGCGGTAGCTCAGGCGTTGATCGTCGAAGCGGATGGCGACGGCGTCCGGCGTGCGGGCGACCTGGTCGGCGAACAGTTGATGGACGAAACGGTCGTCCGGATAGTCGTCGCCGGTCTGGTCCCATGCCGCCAACAGCTGCTCGCGCTCCTCGCTGCCCAGCATCGCCAGCTCGGCGACGCGCTGCTGGGGTTGACGCACGATGTCGGCCAGCAGGTTGCACCAGTGCTGCGCCAGCGCCTCGATGCGCGCACGGTCGAACAGCGACGTGGCGTAGACCAGCGAGGCGCCCAGGCCGTCGGCGTGCTCGAAGGTGTCAAGGGTCAGGTCGAACTGTGCGGTATAGCGCTCCCAGGCCAGGCCTTCAACTTCCAGCCCAGGCAAGCTGCGCGCTTGCCCCTGGGGTTCGGTCTGGTGATTGTAGAGCGCCTGGAACAGCGGGCTGTGGCTCAGGCTGCGTTCGGGGTGCAGCGCCTCGACCAACTGCTCGAACGGCAAATCCTGATGAGCCTGGGCCGCCAGGGCGGTCTGGCGCGTCTGTTCGAGCAGCTGGCTGAAGGTGGTGTGCAGGTCGAAGTCGGCCTTGAGCACCTGGGTATTGACGAAGAAGCCGATCAGGCGCTCGGTTTCCAGGCGATTGCGGTTAGCGATCGGTACCCCCACGCGAATATCGTCCTGGCCCGAATAGCGGTGCAACAGGGTCTGGAAACTGGCCAACAGCAGCATGAACAGGCTGACGCCCTGCTGCTGGGCCAATGCCTTGAGCGCGTGCACGAGGTCGCGATCCAGGTCGATGGCGACGCTGGCACCGGCAAAGTCCTGGGTCACCGGGCGTGGGCGATCGCCAGGCAGTTCAAGCACCGGTTGCCGGTCTCCCAGCTGGCCTTTCCAGTAGGCCAGCTGGCGCTCCCGCTCACCCGCCTCCATCCACTGCCGCTGCCATACGGCGTAGTCGGCGTACTGGATGGGCAGCTCAGGCAGCTCGACTGTTTGCCCACTGCACAGCCCTTGGTACAACTGCACCAGCTCATCGACCATCACCGGCATCGACCAGCCGTCAGAGACGATATGGTGCAAGGTCAGTACGAGGACATGGTCATCCTCCGCCACGCGCAACAGTTTTACCCGCAGCAACGGCCCGTGCTCCAGGTCGAAGGGGCATTGCGTCTCTGCCTCGACCAGGCGCTTGAGCAGCGCCGCCTGCTCATCCCCCTGGCACAGTTCGACCTCTTCGCTTGGCAGGTGGAACGGCTGCGGCGGATGGATCACTTGCAGGGCATGGTCACCCGCCTGGCGGAAGGTCGTACGCAGGGTCTCGTGTCGCGCGATCAACGCTTCAAAGCTCAGGCGCAGTGCTTCTACATCCAGATCGCCACGCAGGCGCAGAACCGTGGCCATGTTGTAGGCGGTGCTTTCGGGTGCCATCTGCCAGAAGAACCACTGCCGCTGCTGGGCGTAGGACAAGGCTAACGGCTGCGCGCGGTCGACCGGCTGCAACGCCGGGGCCGGCGCGTCCGTCCCTTGCCCGGTCAGCGCCACGAAATCAGCCAGCACCGGGGCTTCGAACAGCGTGCGCAGGGGGATTTCCAGGCCCAGTACCTGGCGGATACGCGAGGTGACCTGGGTGGCCAGCAACGAATGCCCGCCCAGTTCGAAGAAATGATCGGTCAGACCGATGCGCTCAACCTTGAGCACCTGCGCCCAGATAGCCGCGATCTGTCTTTCGCGTTCGCTGCGCGCGGGCACGTAGGCAGGCTGGTCGCGGCCCAGGTCGGGCTTTGGCAGCGCCTTGCGGTCAAGCTTGCCGTTAGGCGTCAGCGGCAACTCGCTGAGGAACATCAGGTGCGCCGGCACCATGTAGTCCGGCAATGCGGCCTTGAGGTGGCTTGCCAGGTTTTCGCGCAACGCATCCTGCTGCTCGAGACCGCCCTCTATCACCAGGTAGGCGACCAGTTGCTTGCCGGTGGGCCCGTCGATGTCGATCACCTGCGCTTCGCGCACCATGGCGTGCTCTTGCAGCCGCGCTTCGATCTCGCCCATTTCGATGCGCAGGCCGCGAATCTTGACTTGATGGTCGATGCGCCCCACATAGTCGAGAACACCATCGACGCGGTAGCTCGCCAGATCGCCGGTACGGTACAGGCGCCCGCCGCCGACCGGGTCGAACGGGTCGGGAATGAACCGCTCGGCGGTCAACCCCGGGCGGTTGAAATAGCCGCGGGCTAGGCAGCCCCGGCCACCGATCAGCAATTCGTTCACCCAACCGACCGGGGCCAAGGCCAGGCCATCGTCACAGACGTACGTCACCCTCCCCCCCACCGCTCGGCCGATGGGCACAATGGCCTTGCCACCGGCACCGGGCTGCAAGCCTGCGCAGTCCTGCACCGTGGTTACCACGGTCGCTTCGGTAGGCCCATAGGTATTGAGCAGACGAGCCTGCTGCAGGCCACTGGCGTACCAGTCGCCCATGCTTTCCATCGGCATGGCTTCACCGCCCACATGCACCTGGCGCAGCGACGCGCAGGCGCCGGCGGGCAGCTTTTGCGCAGCCAGCATGCGCCAGTAGGCGGTTGTCAGGTCCGCCACGGTGATGCCGTGGGTAACGATGGCCTGCTGGAGGGTTTCAATGTCCCACAGCTGCGGTCCGCGCATGACAACCCGCGCACCGCAACACAGGGCCGGGTACAGCTGCTCGACGAAGCCATCGAAGTTGACCGTGGCGAACTGCAGCACCCGATCACTGGCGTCGAGCCGCGAATAATCGGCCGCCACGCTGCAGAACACTGACAGTTCCCGATGAGCGACGGCCACACCTTTGGGCTTGCCGGTGGACCCGGAGGTGTAGATCACATAGGCAAGGTTGTCGGCGACGGTGAGGTTCACCGGGTTGGCTGCGCTGTACTGGGCCAGCCATTGCTCATCCGCCTGCATCTGCAGGCAGGTCACTGCCGGGGGAATCGGTAGCGTCGGTGTCAGGTGAGGCTGGGTCAGGAGCAAGTGAATGCCGCTGTCCTGCATCATGAAACGCAAGCGTTCCTGCGGGTATTGCGGGTCGAGCGGCACATAGGCAGCACCGGCCTTGAGGATGCCCAGCAGGCCCACCACCATGTCCAGGCTGCGTTCCACGGCGATGCCAACACGCACATCCGGCCCCACGCCCAGTTCGCGCAACTTGTGGGCCAGCTGGTTGGCGCGGCGGTTGAGTGCCTGGTAAGTCAGCGCCTGATCATCAAGGACCAGCGCTGTGGCCTGCGGCGCGCGCTGGGCCTGCGCCTCGAACAGCTGGTGCACGCCAAGGTCTTCGGCGAAACGCAAGGGGGCCGGGTCGACGGCCTGGGCCGCCAGCTTGTGCTGTGCGGCTGTGAGCAGAGGCAGCTCGGCGACCGGCAATGCCGCCTCACTGGCCAGTGCACCCAGCAGGTTGACCCAGACCGATGCCAGGCGCTCGATACGCTCGACGTCGAACAGGTCCGATGCATAGCCGAAGGAGGCGATCACGCCATCGCTGCGTTCGAGGGTGTCCAGCGACAGATCGAACTGCGTGGTGTGCTCGACCAGCTCGACCTCCTCGACGCTCAGCCCTTGCACGCTGTCGCCGGAGACCCGCTCGCCAAGAATGCTCAGGTGGTTGTACATGACCTGGAACAGCGGGTTGTGGCCCAACCCCCGCTCGGGCTTGAGCGCTTCCACCAGTACATCGAAGGGGATGTCCTTGTTCGCCTGAGCCTGCAGGGTGGTCTCTTTGACCGCCAGCAACAAGTGGCTGAAAGACTGCAACGGGTCGACCGCCACGCGCGCGACCAGCGTGTTGACGAAGAAACCGATCAGCCCTTCCAGCTCAAGGCGATTGCGGTTGGTCACCGGGATGCCGATGTTGAGCGTTTCGCGCCCGCTGTAGCGCGACAGCAGCAGTGCGAACGAAGCCAGGAACACATGGAACAGCGTGGCATTGGCGGCAACCGCCAAGCGTTGCAGATCGGCCGTGAGTGCGGCAGGCAGCAGCACATCCACGCGCCCGCCACGATAGCTTTGGGCCTGAGGCCGAATACGGTCGGCGGGTAGCTCGAGTACTGCGAAATCGTCTGCCAGCGTGGCTTTCCAGAATGCCAGCTGGGCCTGCAGCTCCCCCGAGGCCAGGCGTTCACGCTGCCAGGCGGCGTAATCGGCGTATTGCACCGCCAGCGCCTGGCGTTCAAGCGGCTGCCCGGTGGTGTGGGCGTTGTAGACGCCCGCCAGCTCGCGGACCATGACGCTCATGGACCAGCCGTCCGAGACAATGTGGTGCAACAGCACGGTCAGCACCTGCTCCTGCGGCCCCCCCTGGAACACCTTGACCCGGATCAGCGGACCCTGCTCGAGGTCAAAGGGCGTGAGCGCTTCTTCCTGTATGCGCTGCTGCAGCGCCCGGCCATCCGCCGAACTGAGGTCATGGAATTCAATGATTGCCGACGCTGCGGGCAGTATGCGCTGGCGGGGAATGCCGTCATGCTCCTCGAAGACCGTGCGCAGGGATTCATGGCGCATGACCAGTGCATCGAATGCGGCCTGCATGGCGGCCCGGTCCACCTCGCCGTGCAAGCGTATGGCCAGGGGGGTGTTGTAGGCGGTGCTTTGCGGGTGCAGCTTCCAGAACATCCACTGGCGATACTGAGCATGCGAAACCTGCAGCGGCAGCGCCCGGTCCAGGACCTGGATATCGCCCCCGGCGACCTGCTCCAGGCCTTGCAAAGCTTCGGCAAAACTGGACAGGTCGGCAGTGTCGAACAGCACCCGCAAAGCCACGTCCAGGCCCAGTTGCTGCCTGATCCGCGAGACCACCTGGGTAGCCAGCAACGAATGCCCACCCAAGGCGAAGAAATTGTCGTCGAGGCCGACCTGGGTCTGTTGCAGCACGTCGGCCCAGATGGCCGCGACCTGCATTTGCAGGGGTGTTTCGGGCGCCCGGTAAACGGCCGTGACAGCGACCGGTTCAGGCAGCGCCCTGACGTCGACCTTGCCGTTGAGGGTCACTGGCAGACGCTCCAGCAGCATCAGGTAATGCGGCACCAGATGCTCGGGCAAGGCCCGCTTCAGCGCTGCCCGAATGCTGTCGACCACGGCTTGACGGGCTTCGTCCTGTGCAGCCCAGTGCTGCGGGACCAGGTAGGCGGCCAGCTGCCGATCGGCGTCTTCGCCAACGACTCGCACAACGGCGCTTTCGATGCCCGGCAACTGCCGCAGGCAGGTATCGATCTCGGCCAGCTCGACGCGATAGCCGCGGATTTTCACCTGGCCATCGATACGTCCGGCGAAAACCCGTTCGCCGTCAGCGTTCAGGCGTACCCAGTCGCCGGTACGGTACATCCTCGCACCCTTGCAGCCACTGGGGTCGGGCACGAAGCGCTCGGCCGTGAGCGCCGCCTGGCCCAGGTAACCACGAGCAAGCCCTGCACCGGCGATATAGAGCTCCCCCCTGGCCTTGCCGGGCACGGGGTTAAGGCAACTGTCCAGCGCATGGGCGCGCAGGTTTTGCAGGGGTTGGCCGAGCAGCGGCCGCTCCTGCAGGGCATGAGTAAGCACACCGACCGTGGTTTCGGTGGGGCCGTAGTGGTTGATCACCTCGAGGCCGGGCGCCAATGCCTTGATCCGGCTCAGAAGTGCTGGGCTACAGGCTTCACCCCCAACCACCAGACAACGCCGCGGCAAAGCCTGGGCACCCGCAGCGAGCATGGCCTGCAAGTGCGAGGGGACGATCTTCAGTGCATCGATGGCATGCGTCTGCAGGTAGGCGGCGAAGACCTCGGCATCGAGCACCGTCTCCTTGGGCAGCATGTGCAGGGTCTTGCCGTAGCACAGCGCACCGAACAGCATGGTGTGGCCAAGGTCGGCCGCCGGCGTGGTGACCATCGCCAGGCTACCGATCTCGTCCATTGGCAGGCGTTGACTCACGCCGCGCACATAGTTGACCAAGGCGCCATGGCTGACCGCGACGCCCTTGGGCTTGCCAGTGGTGCCGGAGGTGTAGATGACATAGGCAAGGTTGTCTGCACCCACCGCCACCTTGGGCGCCGAAACCGAGGGGTAGTCACCTTCCACGTCGATTGCCGCAACGCCTTGCGGCAGGCTGATCTGCCCGGCTCGGCCAAGTACCCAGCTGACCGCGCTATCGGCAAGCATGAAGTCGATGCGCGACTGGGGCTGCTCAGGGTCCAGCGGCAGGTAGGCCGCCCCAGCCTTGAGCACGGCCAGCATGGCGATGAGCATTTCGCAGGACCGGTCGGCCACCACGCCGACCCGCTGGTCCACCTGTATGCCACGCGCCAGCAGTACCTGAGCCAGGGCATCCGAGCGTGCCTGCAAGGTGGCATAGCTTAGCCGACCGGCGTCGCCGCTCGCTGCCAGGCCCTGCAGGTTGTGGCTGGCGGCCGTTTCAATCAGGTGATGGATGCACAACTCAGGCTCTGGCGCTCCGGCAGCTTGCTGCTGCTCCCCGTGCGACGCCTGAGTCGCCAAGGGCAGCTCGCCAACCGGGGTGGCGGACGGTTGGCTCAGCCCGTCGAGCAGTCGCAGCCAATCCTCGCCGAAACCAATGATGGTGGCTTCCTCGAAGACATCCAGCGCATAGGTGAACACAGCATGCAGACGCCCGGCGCTTTCGTAGGTGTCGAGGGCAAGGTCGAAGCGAGCGCTGTGCTTGTCCAAGGCGACTTTTTCCAGCGTCAGCCCGTTACCCAGGCGGACCTGACCGGCGTCGGCGATAGCCGCCTGATGGTTGAACAGCACCTGGAACAACGGGCTTTGCGCGCTGCTGCGATCGAGTTCAAGCGCCTCGACCAGGCGCTCGAACGGCAGGTCCTGGTGCGCCTGGGCTCCCAGGGCGGTGTCCTTGACCCGGCCGAGCAGCTGGCTCACGCTCATGAGCGGGTCGATATCGGTATGCAGCACCTGGGTGTTGATGAAGCAGCCGATCAAGCCCTCGACTTCTGTACGGTGACGGTTGGCGACCGGAACACCGACGCGGATTGCGCGCTGGCCACTGTAGCGTTGCAGCAGCAGCTTGAACGACGCCAGAAGCACCATGAACAGGGTGACGCCCTGGGCACTGGCCAGCGCCCTGAGGCGCCCGGCAAGCGCCGGATCGACCTGCAACTCGCGCCGCGCACCGCGGTGGCTCGGTGCCCCGACACGTGGATGGTCGAACGGCAGTTCCAGTACGGCATGATCATCGCCCAGCTTGTCGCGCCAGTAGTTCAGCTGACGCTCCTGTTCACCGGCTTCCAGCCAGCTGCGTTGCCACAGCGCGTAGTCTCGGTACTGGATGGGCAGAGCCGGCAGGGTCGCTTCGCTGCGCTGACAGGCCGCATCGTACAAGCGCACGAACTCGTCGATCAGCACGTTCAGCGACCAGCCGTCGGCAACGATGTGGTGCAGGGTGAGCAGCAGCACGTGCTCGTCGGTGGCCAGTTGCAGCAGGGTCACGCGCAGCAGTGGCCCCTGCAGCAGGTTGAAAGGTGCCTGCGCTTCGGCTTCAGCCAGAGCCGCGACACGGGCCTCGCGCTGCGCCACCGCCAGGGCGGTGAGGTCATGCTCGACGATGGCGACGGCCTGTGCGGCGACAACTTCCTGGTACAGGTGCTCGCCCTGGGTGCGCAGGCGCGTACGCAGGCTCTCGTGGCGCGCGACCAGGCGATCGAACGCCTGCTGCAGGGCTGCGCGGTCGAGCTCGCCCTTCAGGCGCACGGCCATGGGCAGGTTGTAGGCCGCGCCCTGCGGGTCCAGCTGCCAGAGAAACGACATGCGTCGCTGGGCGTAGGACAACCCGTCGCGGTCATCGCAGGCGACATCGGCAGGGATCGGAAACACGGAAAAGTCGACGCCCTCTGCCTGTAGCCCAGCCAGGAACAAACGGCGTTTTTCCGGCGGCAGTTCGATAAAGCGGCGAGCGAGTTTCAACGAGTTTTCGGCATTCATGCGATGCGTCCTTAGCGATAGGAAGCGGGACCACAGGGCCCAGTCATCCCTCAAAGACGAAACAACCGCGAGCTGATTTAGCCAAAGCCCCGGCCACCGACGACCGCCCGGGCTGCCCGATTAAATCGCCGGGTGGGCGACTCGTCTGAACGTCATACCCATTCTCCAGAAGGCGGCCCTCGCGATGCTCTCCACCCTGGCCAACACCCTGCGCAAGCGGGTCACTCAAGCGCTGCCCGGCAAACAGCCCAGCTACCGGATTTTCGATGTGCAACTGAAGCGGCGGATCGCGCTCAGCCCTTCGCTGACCCGCCTGGTGTTCAGCGGCCCGGATGTTGCCGAAATGACCACATTGGCGCCGGACCAGCGGGTCAAGCTGCTGTTTCCCGCGCCCGACGGCTCACGGCCAAACCTGAGCAACGAGCGGCACTGGAAGGCTGCCCACAGCGCCTTGCCGGCAGACCAGCGCCCGCCCATGCGCACCTACACCATCCGCGCCCTGCGCCGCGAGGCGCTGGAAGTGGATATCGATTTCGTGCTGCATGGCGTCAACGGCCCCGCTTCGGCCTGGGCTACCCACGCGCAGGTGGGTGACAGCTTGCAGATGGTGGCGCCCAACCTGGCCTACGAGGGCGACACCGGTGGCTATGAATGGAAACCGCCACAGGGTGTGCGCCACATACTGTTGGTCGGTGACGAAACCGCGCTGCCGGCAATTGCCGGCATTCTTGAGCAACTGGCCGACGACCAGCCCGGATTGGCGGTGCAGGCATTCATCGAGGTACCGCTGGAGGCTGACTGCCTGCCTTTGCACCATGGCAGCGCCACCGACCTTCACTGGTTGCCCCGCGAGTTGCTCAATTGCGAGCATGGCCAGGCCATGCAGCATGCCGTGCGCGAACTGGCCAGCCTGCCGCAGGGGCAAGCCGCACCGCGAGTGAAGCTGGAAGAGGTGGATATCGATACACGGATACTGTGGGAGCAGGCCAGTAGCGCCAACAGTGCGTTTCATGCCTGGGTGGCGGGGGAATCGGCGACCGTCATGGATATTCGCCGCTACCTGATCAAGGAGCGCGGGCTGCCGCGCGAGTGCCTGACCTTGATGGGCTATTGGCGGGCCGGGCGGACCTTTGATTGACTGATTTAGCGGTGACTTTGTGGGAGGCCACTCATCCCCTATAGGCTGCGCTGTCACGCGAAGAACAGTGCCTGGTGTGGGAGCGGGCTTGTCCCGCGAAGCAGGCAACGCTGTGCATGGCACCGGCTTTGCCGGTGTTCGCGGGGCAAGCCCGCTCCCACAGGTTGACGCCAAATCAATACGTTGTTCTATGAAAGCGGGCTTGTCCCACGAACCCCGGCGCAGCCGGAGCCATGCACAGCGTTGTCTGCTTCGCGGGGCAAGCCCGCTCCCACAAGCGCCTCGGCAAAACGCTGCGCCACTTCATCAACCTGCTCGGCGCTGATGATCAGTGGCGGCAGGAAGCGCACCACTGCGCCATGCCGCCCGCCCAGTTCCAGGATCAGCCCGCGCTTCAGGCACTCACGCTGCACCTTGGCCGCCAGCTCTCGGTTGGCCAGCGGATGACCCAAGGCATCCGTTCTGCCCTGCGGGTCCACCAACTCGACCCCCAGCATCAAGCCACGCCCGCGAACATCACCCAGTTGCGGATAATCGCGCTGCAACTGCAGCAGGTGCTGGCGCAAACGCTGCCCCATGGCCTCGGCATGCTCGGCCAGGCGATGCTCGATCAGGTAGTTGATGACCGCCGACCCCGCGGCCATGGCCATCTGGTTGCCACGGAAGGTACCGGCATGCGCACCCGGCTTCCAGGTATCCAGCCAGTCGCGGTACACCACCACCGCCAGCGGCAGGCTGCCGCCAATGGCCTTGGACAAGGTGACCACGTCCGGCACGATGCCGGCATGTTCGAAGGCGAACATGCGCCCGGTGCGGGCAAAGCCGCTCTGGATCTCGTCGATGATCAGCGCAACGCCGGCCTGCTCGGTAATACGGCGGACCCCTTTGAGCCATTCGATATCGGCCGGGATCACACCACCCTCGCCCTGCACCACCTCAAGGATCACTGCCGCCGGCAGAGGCACGCCGCTTTCCGGGTCGAGCAGCAGGTTTTCCAGGTAATGCAGGTTGGCCCTGACCCCTGCTTCACCGCCCAGGCCGAAGGGGCAGCGGTAGTCGTAGGGGTACGGCATGAACTGCACGCCGTTGCCGAGCAAGGCGCCCAGCGGCTGCTTCGGCCCGTTGCTGCCCATCAGGTTCAACGCGCCCTGGCTCATGCCGTGGTAGGCGCCATGGAAGGCCAGCACAGTGCTCCGGCCGGTGGCCGTGCGCACCAGCTTGAGCGCCGCCTCCACGGCATCAGTGCCGGTCGGGCCGCAGAACTGTACCTTGGCCTCGCGGCGCAGCGCCTCGGGCAGAATGCCGAACAGGTCCTGGACGAAGCGGTCCTTCACCGGCGTGGTCAGGTCCAGGGTATGCAAGGGCAGCTCATCGGCCAGCACACGCTGGATCGCCTCGACCACCACCGGGTGGTTGTGGCCCAACGCAAGCGTGCCGGCGCCCGCCAGGCAGTCGATGAACTGGCGGCCTTCAACATCCTCCACATAGATGCCACGGGCGCGCTTGAGCGCCAGCGGAATACGCCGTGGGTAGCTGCGGGCATTGGACTCCTGCTGTTGCTGGCGTTGCAGCAGGGGGGATTCGGTAAACTCGTACAAAGGTTGCGACGCGTTGACCGGTGCAACCTGGGCAAGGCTGGAAGCGGTGGACATGGGTAAATCCTCGCAAGCAAGCGAATGGGCAGTTATCGCTTGAAAAACGCTTGAGTGCCGGGAGGATTTAGCGGTTGTTACTGGATTTTACTTTGCCTGCACCGGCCTCTTCGCGGGTGAACCCGCTCCCACAGGAATCGCACCGCTCTTGAAGCCTGTGCAGTACCTGTGGGAGCGGGTTCACCCGCGAAGAGGCCCGCCCAGCCGATAAACATCAATGCCCGGATCGCGCCGGTACTTGCAAGAGCACCCGCAACCCATCGCTACGGCTGTCAAAGCGCAGGCTACCCGCACACCGCTGCACGATCGCCTGGACAATCGCCAAACCCAACCCGCAGCCGCCACTCTGCCCATTGCGCCAGAAGCGCTCGGTCAGGTGCTCAAGGTCGCCTTCGGCAATCCCTGGCCCGTGGTCGCGCACCATGAAGCCCACCTGGCCGTCGGCCATCTGCACCTCCAGCTCCACCGCCTCATCGCCGCCATGGCGCAATGCGTTGTCCAGCAGGTTGCGCAGCGCGGCCACCGCCAACGGTGCGGGCATGCCCAGGTAGATTTGCGTGGCTTCTTCAGGCAGACGCAGCACGATGCGGCGGTTGTCACCCCCACCGGCGTCCTGCACCGCCTGGCGGGCCACCTGCTCGGCGCTGCACTGCACCCCATCCTCGAACGACAGGCTGCCTTCCACCCGCGCCAGCATCAGCAACTGCTCCAGCGTGCGGTGCATGCGGTCGGTGCCCTGCTCGGCATGCTCCAGCGCCTGCTCGCGCACCGCGCCATCGGTCATGCGTGCCACCTGCAGGTGGGTCTTGATGGCGGTCAGCGGGCTGCGCAATTCATGGGCCGCATCGTCGGTCAGGCGCCGCTCGCGCTCAAGGGTCTGGGCTATACGCAGGAACAGCTGGTTCTGGGTTTCCAGCAAGGGCTGCAACTCGCTGGGCATGCCCGCCACCTGCAAGGGTTCGACACTGTCCGCGCGCCTACGGCGCAACGCGTCGCGCATGCGGTTGAGCGGCTCCAGGCCCTTGCCCAGGCCAATCCACAACAGCCCCAGGCTGCCGAGCAGGGCCATCAGCACGGGCGCCGAAGCGGCCAGCAGGATCGACTGGTTCAGCGCCTCGCGCTCCATGTGCCGGTCGGCAGTGGTGATGCGCACATCACCGTGGTTGTAGGTGAAGGTGCGCCACAGGGCATCGTCGATGGTCTGGTCACGGAAGCCACTGCGCTCGTCGTCCATGGCGCCATCGTGCTTATGGTTGCTGGCAAGGATCTCGCCACGCAGCGAACTGACCTGGCAGGCCATGCCGTCCGGCACACTGAACTGGTCGGCGGAAAAGTGCGCCTCCCCGCCCTTGGCAGTCAGGGGTTGCGGCAACTGGTCGATCAGGCCGGCGACCATGCGCGCCGAGGCTACCAGGCGCTGGTCGAGGGAAAACATCATCTGCTGGCGCAGGTCACGCAGCATCCACGCCGCGGCCAGCGCCCAGATGATCACGAAAGCGCTGCCCAGAATCAGGCTCAGGCGTACCCGCAGGCTCATGAGGCGGCCTCCTCCGGGGCCTGCGCAGGGCCCAGCCGATAACCCAGGCCACGCACGGTCTCGACAATGCCGTTGCCCAGCTTGCGCCGCAGGTGGTGGATATGCACGTTCAGGGCGTTGCTTTCGACTTCATCGCTGAAGCCGTATACGCAATCTTTAAGCTGTTCACTGGACAGCACCCGCCCGGGGTTTTGCAGCAACGCCTGGAGCAAGGCCTGCTCACGGCGGGACAGGTCGACCGATTGGCCGGCCAGGGTCGCCTCGCAGCTGCTCGGGTCATAGCGCAACGGCCCGTGCTCGATCACATTCACCGCCCGCCCGGCCACCCGCCGCAGCAGGGTATGCAGGCGAGCGGCCAGCTCGCGCAGGTCGAACGGCTTGAGCAGGTAGTCATCGGCGCCGGCCTGCAGGCCATCGACGCGGTCGGTGACGGCATCGCGGGCCGTGAGTACCAGCACTGGCAGGTCCACACCCTGCTGGCGCAGGCGGCGCAGCAGCTTGAGGCCGTCTTCGTCGGGCAGGCCGAGGTCGAGGATCATCACGTCGAACTGCGCGGCCTGCAACATCGCCCGCGCAGCGGCGGCGTTGCCCACCCGGTCCACGGTCAGGCCCTGGGCGGTGAGGCCGGCGCAGATGCCGGCGGCGATCAGGTCGTCGTCCTCGCAGAGCAGAACGTGCATGGTGGGGCTCCCGGAGTGGTGTGGCTGGCATTGCACCTTGGGCGGATTAAGGGGGCATTATGGACCTTTGTGGGTGGGTCAGGGTGTTCGTCTTGGGTGCAGTGGTGAGCACCAGGGCCCTACATCAACCCCTGTGGCGTATCGACATCCAGCAACACCCCGGCATCTGCCAGTTCGATCACCACACAACTGCCCCGATTGGCCTGCACCACCGAGCGCGCCCCTTCATCGCCGGACAATTGCCCCAGCGCAGGCCAGAAATCACGCCCGAACATCACCGGATGCCCCTGCTGCCCCGCATGGCGTGGCAACACGATGGTCGAAGCCGCGGCCGCTGCGGCCAGTTGGCGCAAGGTTGCCGACTCGATCCACGGCATGTCACCCAGCAAAATGGCCACTGCCTGGGCATGGCTGTCGAGCAAAGACCGAGCGCCGGCCGCCAGGCTGTGCCCCATGCCCGCGGCCGCTTGATGGCTGATGACTACCTGGCAATCGGGGGGCAAGCCAAAATCCTCGGCCCGCTCACCTGCGCGCAATACCACGCGCACATCATCGAACACCGCCCGGGCTCGCTCCACGCTATGCGCCAGCAAGCTGCGGCCATCGGCCAGGGTGGCCCGGCGCTTGTCGGAACCGAAACGCGTACCGCGCCCTGCCGCCAGCACCAGGGCCACCACGCTCACAGCGCCACCCGCGCAATGCCGTTGCGCACCCGCAGGATATCGGCCAACACCGCCAGTGCGATCTCGGCCGGGGTCTTGCTGCCCAGGTTGAGGCCGATCGGGGCATGGATGCGGCCCAATTCCACTTCACCCAGGCCGCCGATGCGCTGCAAGCGCTCACGGCGCTTGTCGGAGGTCACCCGGGAGCCCATCACGCCAATGTAGAAAGCCTCGGTACGCACCGCTTCAAGCATCGCCAGGTCGTCGATCTTCGGGTCGTGGGTCAAAGCCACCACCGCCGTGTCGGCATGGCAACCGCCATGGTGGATAAACTCCGAAGGCAACTCGCGGCGCACTTCAACGCCGTCCAGCCGCACGCCATCCAGCACTTCGTCCCGCGGCTCGCAAAGGATGACTTCAAACCCCATGCCTTTGCCGAACTCGGCACAAAAATGCGCCACGCTGGAATAGCCGGCCAGCAGCAGGCGCTGGGCCGCGCCGACACGCAAGCGAACACAGGCTGCTTCCCGCTCGACGCGTGGTCCCTGGGAAGGGTCATCGGCCAGATGGCGGGTACCTTCGGGCAAGCTCACTTCACGCAGCACCCGGCGCTGGCCCTGCAGCGCGCTTTCCA
Organism: Pseudomonas sp. PvP089; assembly: GCF_017875165.1. NCBI lineage: Bacteria > Pseudomonadati > Pseudomonadota > Gammaproteobacteria > Pseudomonadales > Pseudomonadaceae > Pseudomonas > Pseudomonas sp. PvP089. The sequence goes on along the minus strand of NZ_JAGGME010000001.1, from coordinate 2,065,166 downwards.
TCTCACGCAGGTGCGCCTGCACCTCGCACTCGGCCGGCAGGTTCTCCACCAGCACTTCAAGCACACCGCCACACGGCAAGCGGACACTCGAACGCGGGTCGCTGCCATCGCCGTAACGCACGATGGCAACCGGCTCCGGGAATTCACCCAGGGCCACGCGTTCGAGAAAGTCGTCTTCGACACAGCCACCGGACAGCGACCCCAGCCACTGGCCACTGGCATTGACAGCCAGCAGCGAGCCCGGCGCACGCGGCGCCGAGCCATAGGTGGCCAGCACCGTGCACAACCACACACGTTGCCCGTTGCACGACCACTGCAAGGCCTGACGAATCACCTGTAGATCGAGATGTTGCACGTTTACTCCGCCTTCAGCTCGGCGAGCTGCTGTACCTTCAGGTCACCGGGCAGTCCACCCCACGCCTGGCGCAGGTAGTTGACCATATCCGTCACCTGCTGGTCATCCAGCTTGTCGGCAAAGCCTGGCATTGGCTGCATGCGTTCAAAGCCGGTGAACTGCTGTTCACGAATACCTTCGAGGATGACCTTGACCAGGTTGCGCGAGTCACCCTGGCGCAGCACGGTGTTGCCCTGCATGGCCACGGCGATGTGCGGCTTGCCCTCGCCGTCGACACCATGGCAGCCGGCGCAGACGTTCAGGTACTGCTGGTGGCCGCGCTTGGCGCTGTCGCTCATCTGCTCCAGGGCAACTGCCTGGATGGCCTTGGCCGGCGGTGGCTGGTCGCCCAGCAGGTAAGTGGCCATGGCCGCCAGGTCTGCGTCTTCCAGGTGTTGGGTGCTGTGGTGCACCACCGGGAACATCTCGTTGAACATGCTGCCCTGGGCACTGATGCCGTGCTTGAGGAAGGTGGTCAGGTCTGGCTGGGTCCAGCCGCGTTCGGCCAGGTCCTGGGCCAGCAGGCTCGGCGCCAGGTAGCCGCCAAGCAAGCCACCGGTCAGGCGCTGGTCCTGCTGCAGCGCGCCGATGGGATTGCGCGGGGTATGGCATTCGCCGCAATGGCCCATGACCTCGACCATGTACTGGCCACGCTGCCAGGCCGGGCTTTTGCCTTCGGTTGGCTGCAACTGCACGCTCTTGCCATACAGCATGTTCCAGCCACTCAGGCCCATCCGCACATTGAACGGGAAGCGCAACGCGGTCTGCGGTGCCGGGCGGTTGATCGGCGGGATGGTCATCAGGTAGGCGAGGATCGCGTCCGAATCTTCACGCTTGATCAGGTGGTACGAGGTGTAAGGCATCGCCGGATACAGATTGGCGCCGTCCTTGCGCTTGCCCTCGGTGACTGCGGCGAAGAACTCGTCGGCGCTGTAGTTGCCGATGCCGTATTGCTTGTCCGGGGTGATGTTGCTGCCGTAAATGGTGCCAAACGGCGAATGAATCGGCAGCCCGCCAGCATACGGCGCGCCGCCTTCGGCAGTATGGCAGGCCATGCAGTCGGCCGCGCGTGCCAGGTATTCACCGCGCTTGACCTGGGCCTCGTCGGCCGCCAGGGCAAACGAACTGACGGCCAGACCCAGTGCCAACGCCCATGCGCTACGTACAAAGCCCATGCTCAACCCTCCTTGACCAGGCCGAGATCGTTGAGCACCTTGCGGGTAGCGTCGTAATAACGCACGTAGCCGGTGCAGCGGCAGATGTGGTGCCCGAGGCTGGCCTCGATGCGGTCTTCCACTTCGCTCTTCTTCAACGGCTGGCGCTGGGCCGTTTCCACCAGCACGGTAGCAGCGTTGACGAACCCCGGCGCGCAGTAGCTGCACTGGAAGGCGAACAGGTCAACGAACTTCTGCTGGATCGGGTTCAGCGTCAGGTTGCCGGCCTCGTCCGGTTTGGCGTGGCCCTCGATGGTGCGCACCTTCTTGCCCTCGAAATAGTGGGCGCCGGTGATGCAGGTGCGCACTTCCTCGCTGGTGCCGTCGGGGTTGTCGACGATCACCACGCAGGCGTGGCAGATGCCCTGGCCACAGCCCAGGCGCGAGCCGGTGAGGTTCTGGTGTTCGTGCAGGTAGTCGATCATCGCCAGGTCAGCGGGGACCTCGACCGGGCCGACCGGTTGACCGTTGAGGGTCAGTTGCAGTGGACGGTTAGCCATTGAGGGCCTCCTTGATACGGGCTGGGGTGATAGGGAGATCGCGCACGCGCTTGCCGATGGCATGGGCAACGGCATTGCCGATGGCCCCCACGACCGGGATCATCACCACTTCGGCGATGCCCTTGGACGGGTCGGTCGGTGACAGCGGCGGGAGAATTTCGCTGGTCTGCTGCCACACCGCCACGTCGCGCGCATGCGGCAGGCGGTAGCGGTTGAAGTTCCAGTCGCCCTCCCCGGGCCCACCCTCGTACAACGGCATTTCTTCTGTCAGCGCGTGGCCGATGCCCATGGCGATACCGCCTTCTAGCTGGCCCTTGACCAGCTCCGGTACCAGCACCCGGCCGCACTCGACCCAGCTGTGATGGTTGAGCACTTGCACTTCATGGGTGCCCTTGTTGACCTTGACTTCAACGAGGGTTGCCACCGGGCTGTAGTAGGTGACCATGGCGTTGTTCAGCTGGGTATCGGGGTAGGCTGCGTTCTGCCGGTCGAGCAGGTGGTAACCGTGGCTGCTCATCTGCGCCTTCTTGGCGCTCACTGCGCCATCGCCGTACTTCACCGCCACGGCGTCGAGCGGGAAGCGCTCGCGCACGCCGTCGATGACGAAGTCAGCCTCGGCCCAGCTCCAACGGTTGAAACCGTGCACACTGGCGCCGGTGACCAGGCCCATGTCGTGGGCCTTCTGTGCCAGCTGGGCGAACGGGATCGGCTGCAGGCCGTTACCGGTCAGCTCACCATTGACCCACACCGCGTTCTCGCGGCGCACCACCAGCGGGTTGGCCTGGCCGCCATGCGGGCCCTGGCTCCAGATGGCCATGGCCGCCGGCCACAGGCCGTGGTTGAACAGCACGCGCGCCGCTTCGCGGGTGGCATGGCTGAAGTAGAAGGCCGAGTTGGTCGCCGACGATGGCGACGCCAGCTTGCCCACCCAGCGCGGGTTGCGCAGCGCGGCATCCTGCTCGGGCTGGCTGATCAGGTACGGGTTGCCACTGGTGCTCAGTTGCAGCTCTGGCCATTCGGTGACCGCAGTCCTGACCTCGTCAGCCGAGCGGCCAAGGAAATCGCTGACCACCAGGGCCTGCGAGGTAGACATGCCGGTGCCCAGCTCGGTGCCGATGTGGCGCAGGCTGATGCGGCCCTCGCGGCTGAACTCAATGCTGGCCATCGGCGCCTCGGAGCCGGTGCCGAAGTCCTTCTGGCAAATTGCAAAGCCCACGCCGTACCAGTGGTCCTGGTCCTGCGCGTCCATCTGCTGCTTGCGCGTATCGCGGTTGCGCCACCCTTCATGCACGGCGGCCTTGTCGAGAATCTCGTACAGACGCAGCGCGCCCGCCGGCACCGCGCCCTGGGTGTTTTTCATGCCCGATTTCAGCGCGTTGGCACGGCGCAGGTCGATGGCATCGACGCCCAGGCGGCCGGCAATTTCATCGACCATCATCTCGGTGGCCGCCATGCTCTGCAAGGTGCCGTAGCCGCGCATGGAGCCGGCCTCGACACCGCGAGAATGGTAGGCGGTGACCGACAGGTCGTTCTGCGGCATGTAATAGATCGACTGCGCTGCCGTAGCCCCCACCGCAGCTACCGACGGGCTGTAGTTGATGCGCCCGCCGCCGTCGCAGCTCATGTCGGCGCGGAAGATCTTGAAGCTGTTGTCCTTTTTGTCCACGGCCAACTGGTAGCGGATATCGAAGGCATGGCGCTTGATGCCACTCTGGAACTGCTCGTAACGGTCGTTGGCCAGGCGGATCGGCACGCCGGCGCCATACAGCGCAGCCACGGCGGCGTAGAAGACGAAGATGTTGTTGTCTTTGGAGCCATAGCCCACGGTGTAACCCGGGTGCATGTTCAGCGTGTTCAGGGCGAAACGCGACGGCTTGATCATGTGCACGCATTCCTGCGCCACTTCGAACGGGCACTGGGTGGCGACCACGAAGTGCAGCGTGCCGCTGGCCGGGTCGTACCAGCCATTGCCGTTGTCCGGCTCCAGCGCGGCGGGTTCGATGGACGGCGTTTTGTAGCGCTCGTCGAACACCAGCCAGTCCTCGGGCGGGTTGTCCAGTTGCTCGGCCATGCGCTTGGCGTAGAACAGCCCCTGCTCGGTCAGGTCGCCATGCTGGTTGGGCTGTTTCGACCACACCGGCTTGCGGTTGAGAATGGTCGGGAACAGCATGGAATTCTTCAGGCTCGAGAATTCATCGTCGTCGAACGGCGTGGCACCGCCGACGCGCACGAAGCGGAAGCTGCCGTAAGGGTCGCGCTGGTACAGCGGTGCCTGGGCGCCGTAGCGGATCGCCTGTTCGTTGAACTGCAGCTTGCGTTTGGCCTGGCGGAAGCGCTCGAAGTCGTGCCAGATCAGGATTGCCACCGGGTGGCCAATGAACATCGGCACCTTGCCGGGCGGCAGCAGCGGGTCGGGCGAATGGGCCTCGGGCCAGGCGAGACCGTCTTTCTCAAGGTCGGCAGCGGTAACGATGCGGTCCGGCTGCAACTCGCTTCCGAGCAGGCTAAGGTCATGCCCGGCATAGATACGGTCGGCCTTGGTGGCCTTGAGCAGCAGCGCGTGGCCTTGCTGCGTTGGCCAGCCAGGCATGTCCTTGGCGCGGATATCGCGGGCGAACACCTTGTCGCCACACACCTTGGACAAGGCATCGTTACGGAAACGCGCCTTGCCGTCATGGTTCATCCACTTCTGCGGCGAGGTGGTGACGCGGTCCTCCATCAGTGCGGCGAACGCCTGGCTGCCGAGTGGCGCCATGGTCACACCGACACCAGCTATCAGCCCGCCTTGCAAGAAGGCGCGCCTGGAAATATCACGGTTGGACATGCTTGATCCTCTGGGCAGTGGGGGGCCTGCCCTATTTTTGATTCTAGTGCTAGCGGGGAAAGCTGACTTGTGCGTCAACTTTACAGCAAGTGAGTGGGGATAGGCAAAGTCAAGCCGACAATATGTCGCGGTGTGTCTGGGGTGATGGGGGATTGGGGGTGGGCTGTCAGGTGTTTGCCGGGGGATTCTTGGCGCCTGGGAGATCGAGCGCCGCCCGCGCGGCGCATCGCGAGCTGCGCTCGCTCCTACGTTTGTTTCGGGCCAGTTATTTCTGGGGGATTTGCGCGCGAACGCCTTGGTGCATGGCGCCATATCGCGTCGGACAAACAAGGCGGTCGCGCGCGCCCGTCACAGGCGTAACTGGCCGGAAACAAACGTAGGAGCGAGCGCAGCTCGCGATGCGCCGCGCGGGCGGCGCTCGATCTCCCAGGCGCTAAAAATCCCCCGACAAGCATCTGCCCAAAAACCAGAGTTAACCTTCCTTTAATCAACCCCAGCCAGCATGGCCCCATTCCTAGATCTGCCAAGGCGAAGACATGCGCGTCCTCCTGCTCTTCCTCACACTGCTTCTGGCCGGGCCGTTGCAGGCCAGCCCGTTCGATGTAAAACCGGACTTCCTGCCGGTCGACCAGGCCTTCGTGCTCACCCACGACCGCCAGGCCGATGGCCAGATGCGCCTGTATTTCCAGATCAAGCCGGGCTACTACCTGTACCAGAAGCGCTTGAAATTCGACGGCCTGCCTGCCGAGCAGCACCCGCAGTTGCCGCCGGCGCTCAACCACCATGACGAATTCTTTGGTGACAGCGCGGTGTACCGCGACCAGCTCGAACTGCTGCTGCCGGCCAATGCCCAAGGCCAGTTGCGCCTGGGCTGGCAAGGCTGCGCCGACGCCGGCCTGTGCTATCCACCGCAAACCACCCTGATCGAGCTGGGCGGCAGTGTGGCCCCAACCGCCGAGCAAGCCAGCGACCAGGCCCTGGCCAGTGGCCTGCAACAGGGCCACCTGGCCTGGAGCCTGCTGGCGTTCTTCGGCCTGGGCCTGCTGCTGGCGTTTACCCCCTGCTCGCTCCCGATGCTGCCGATCCTTGCCGGGCTGGTACTGGGCAATGGCGCCAGCGCCCGACGCGGCTGGCTGCTGGCCGGGGTGTATGTGCTGAGCATGGCACTGGTGTACGCCGCCCTGGGCGTGGTTGCCGCGCTGCTGGGTGCCAGCCTGCAGGCCTGGCTGCAGCAACCCTGGCTGCTGGGCAGCCTCGCGGGGCTGTTCGTGCTGCTGGCCCTGCCCATGTTTGGCGCCTTCGAGCTGCAACTGCCCGCCGCCGTGCGGGACCGCCTTGACCGCGCCGGGCAAGGCACCCGTGGCGGCAACCTGTATGGCGCGGCGCTGCTCGGGGCGTTGTCCGGCCTGCTGCTGGGCCCGTGCATGACTGCGCCATTGGCCGGCGCGCTGCTGTACATCGCCCAGAGCGGCGACGTGCTGCAGGGCGCGCTGGTGCTGTTCAGCCTCGGCCTGGGCATGGGCGTACCGCTGCTGTTGCTGGTAACCCTGGGCAACCGTTACCTGCCGCGCCCAGGCGCCTGGATGGACCGGGTCAAGGGCGTGTTCGGCTTCGTGTTCCTGGCCATGGCGCTGTATACCGTGCGCAGCCTGTTGCCCGCCACGCTGCTGCTGGCCCTGAGCGGCGCCTGGCTGATCGCCCTGGCCTGGGCTACTTGGCCGGCCCTGCAGCGCCTGCCAGCGTTGCGCGCCGTACCGTTGCTGGGCGCCCTGTGGGGCGGCCTGTTGCTGGTAGGCGCCGCAGCCGGTGGCGATGACCTGTGGCAGCCGCTGCGCCCGTTCACCGGTGGTGGTGGCGCGCCAGTCGCTGGCCAGCATGCCGAAGACAGCTTCGTCACGGTCAGCCGCCCCGAAGACCTGCAACGTGAACTGGATGCGGCCAAGGCTCGTGGCCAGTGGGTGATGCTCGACTACTATGCCGACTGGTGCGTGTCGTGCAAGGTCATGGAAAAACAGGTGTTCGCCCGCAGCGACGTGCAGGCCGGCCTGGCCGGGGTGCACCTGCTGCGCCTGGACGTGACCGCCGACAGCCCAGCCAGCAAAGCCTTGCTGCAGCGCTACCAGGTACCCGGCCCGCCCAGCATCATCTGGATCGGCCCGGAAGGCGACGAACGCCGCGCGCGGCGCATTACCGGTGAGGTGGATGCCGCCGCGTTCCAGCAACACTGGGCCCAGACCAGGAGCCAAGGCTGATGCTGACCGTAACCCTCGGGCCACTGACGATGGCCCTCAACCACCTGTTGATGCTCACCGCCCTGGTGATCGCCAGCGTGGTCGGCTGGTGGGTCGCCCGGCGTGGCGGCGAAAGCCCGGAATCGGCGCTGTTCAACCTGTTCCTGATCGGCCTGCTGTGCGCCCGTGCCGGCTTCGTGCTGGCCTACTGGCCGATGTACCGCGATGAGCCGTTGCAAATGATCGACATCCGCGATGGCGGGTTCCTGCTCTGGACGGGCCTTGTCGGCATCGTCTTTGGTGCCCTGTGGCAGGGCTGGCGCCACCCAGGCCTGCGCCGCCCGCTGGGCTGGGCGCTGTTCAGCGGCGCGCTGTTCTGGGGCCTGGCCAGCTTCGGCGGACATTTGTACAGCAAAGGTACCGAGCTGCCCGAACTGAGCCTGCGCAACGCTGGCGGCCAGCCGGTGGCGCTGCACAGCTACCGCGGCAAGCCATTGGTAATCAACATCTGGGCCACCTGGTGCCCGCCTTGCCGGCGCGAGATGCCGGTGCTGCAACAGGCGCAAGGCGAATACCCGCATGTGACCTTCCTGTTCGTCAATCAGGGCGAGACCCCGGAAAACGTCAGCACCTTCCTCGCCACTACCGGCCTGAGCCTGACCCACGTGCTGTTCGACGGCACCGGCCTGCTGGCCCAACGGGTCGGTTCCATGGCCCTGCCCACGACCTTGTTCTATGACGCCGACGGGCGGCTGATCGGCAGCCACCTGGGCGAGCTGTCCCGGGCCAGCCTGCGCCACGCCCTGGAACCTTTCGACCGGGCCACTGCGCCCGCCCCTGCCGCACAAGGAAACTGACATGCGACTGACTGCACTGCTGCCCCTGTCCCTGGCCCTGCTGGCCGCCCCGCCCCTGCAGGCCGAAGAGCTGCCCAAGGCGGTTCAGCAACTGCAAGCCAAGGGCGCCGTGATCAAAGGCAGCTTCAACGCGCCTGACGGCCTGCGCGGCTACGCCGCCGAGTACCAGAACAACGCCCTGGCCCTGTACCTGACCCCTGACGGCAAGCACGTAGTGGTCGGCAGCCTGTTCGACGAACAAGGCAAGGACCTTAGCGCCGAGCCGTTGGAAAAGCTGGTGTATGCACCGATGAGCAAAGCAATCTGGGCGAAGCTGGAGAAAACCGCCTGGATCGCCGACGGCAAGGCCGATGCACCGCGCAAGGTGTACCTGTTCAGCGACCCGAACTGCCCTTATTGCAACATGTTCTGGGAACAGGCGCGGCCGTGGGTGGAGTCGGGCAAGGTGCAATTGCGCCATATCATGGTCGGCATCATCCGCGAGGACAGCCCGGGTAAATCGGCGGCGCTGCTGGCTGCGAAAGACCCGGCCAAGGCACTGCAACAGCATGAAAAAGCCGGCAAGGCCAGCACGCTGAAGGCACTGGAGCAGGTGCCTGAGGCGGTGCAGCAGAAGCTGGCAGCCAACATGGCATTGATGGAAGAGATGGGGTTGCAGGCGACTCCGGCGATTTTCTATCAGGATGAACAGGGCAATCTGCAAAGCCAGCAAGGGGCACCGCGGCCAGAAATGCTTGGGAAGATTCTTGGCAAGCGCTAGTGCATGTCTTGAGTTTTGAGGTGCGGCATAGATCGTGGGCCGCCCTCTAAAGCTCAAGGTGAGCACCAACCCTACACCTGCCGTTGAGCACATCGGCCTAGCCCACCGCCGGCACGACTCCGCTGGCCGCCTAGGTCGATGGTCCAACGGCGCCGTCACACTCTATTTTTACATCTCGAAACAATGAATTCAGTGTCTCATCCAATAAACACCGCCCATCGTAAACAGCACATTCCCCACTGAATCACCTTTCTACCCTACGAAAAACACGGGCGAATCCTATACAAGAACAGGAAGTTTCCTAAAACTTCATTCAGTCATTGGACTCTCATCAGAAACATCCCGCAGAAAAACCTCACAGGTCCAGCCTCACTTCAAACAGCGGATACCGCGCTCAGCCAGCGGCCATTCACGCCAAACTTGACGCAACGCAAATATAAATCTAAACAGAGAGCACTCCGGCGACAGCAACTGCGAGGCAGACGTCAGCAGAGGCTCAATTGGCCATCGCCTCGACCAAGAATAAAAAGCACTTCATGACATAAATGAAGGCAATCAACAGAAGGGCCCTTCCCATGACCAGCAGCAGCCCACGCGCGCCTTCTAATACAGGAAGGCTCTATAACATCTCAAACATCTTGATAAAGGAGCACCTCCGAGAGCCTTCCAGTTTATTGTGGACTGCTTTCGCGCCGTGCATGCTGTTCTTTATCATGACCCCGAGTTTTCTGAATACAGACAAGAACACCCAACCCTATTTATTCTACGCCGGCTGGTTCTACGCCTACATTTCAGCAAACGTCGCTTTTTTTGGATTCAGCTTTTACCTGATTGGCAGAAGGGAAAGCGGCTTTATCCGTTCATTCATCTACCAGAAAGAATCCATTCGCCTTTTTCTTGCATCCCACATGATCAGCTATTCGATTCTAAGCGTCGCGTACGCCTCCTTCTTCTACCTGGTCACCAAGCCCATGCATGGAGCTTATTCAGGCCATGAATATTTGTACATCATGGCGTGTTTCTTTACCAGTTACCTGGGGTTTTCCTGTATTGGTTTCGCTATAGCCGCTCTGCCTATAACATTTGGAACAGCCGGCACTCTATTCTCACTGCTGTCATTCCTCATGCTGATGTCCAGCTACTTGGGCGCCATCACCAGTGAAACGCACGAACAATTGATCTCTCTGGTCAATCCCCTGTACGTGAGCACCCGCATTTTTCGTGGCGAACTTTCATTACTGGCAGTTTTCCCAGTGGCGTTCACCCTCACACTGGTCGGCTTTTGTGTGACGGCGAATCATTTCAGAATACAGCCCATCTGGAGTCGTTACTGAATGAGCATCCTTACCCTTGACAACCTGACTTTCTCGTACGAAGGCAACCCGCTGCTGCACAACCTCAACCTGCATCTTTCGCCAGGTGAAGTAGCAGGTATATTGGGGAGCAATGGCGCAGGAAAAACGACGCTCTTCGACCTGATTTGTAAACTTAGACAGCCCGACCGGGGGAACATCATCAACCGCGCCAAAAACCTGGCTTATCTTACACAAATTTTGACACCTCCCCCCCCAGCTACGGATGATTGAAATTTACCAGCTCATCAACAACTTGAATGCGTCGCCCAAACCCTGCCTTTCTGAGGCACTGGGTCGGCTTGACGCATGGTCGCCTGCGCTCTGCAAACGATATGCGGATATTTCAAAAAAGAAAGCGTCGACTTGTAGCTATGGCGAGATACGAAGTTTTTTCACGTTGACACTGTTGCTCATGGGCAGCGATCTGATAATACTTGACGAACCCACGGCTGGAGTGGATCCGGAATTCCGGCACTTCATCTGGCTTGGGATCAAACACGCCTGCAACGAAGGGGCCAGTGTTTTGGTTTCATCACACTATACGCCGGAAATCGCGACACACTGCGATCGGTTTTACATGCTTGCCCATCGTCAACTCGAAGCGTTCAATAGTGCAGACCAATTTCTGACTCGCTATCATGCGACTTCTTTCGATGAAGCCTTCATTAATGCTTCCACCCTGCTGGAGCAATCTGGGGCTGCCTAGCAACGCTGACACCTTAACCGCTTTGCAGTCTAAAGTTCTCAAGGGTCACCACAAATTACCGGTACTGAAACGCAGCCCATCGCAGGGGTTCGTCGCCAAGACACACCCGTCCCACAGGAATGGCGAAATTCCTGTGGGAACGAGCAACCCCGCGAGGAGGCAGGCGCAGGCTGCGCCGATCTAGTTACAGCCCCTCAAGCTCGGCCATCAGGTCACTAAGCCGGTCAACCTTGTCGTCATCCAGCGCACTGCCCTGCAACCCCTGCACATACTCGGCCAGCTCCTCCACCGTGCTGCACTCGAACATCGCCCTCAACGGCACGTTCAACTGCAATTGCTTCTGCACCCGCGAAGCGATCTGCGTGGCCAGCAGCGAATGCCCGCCCAGCTCGAAGAAGTTGTCGTGTACCCCCACCCGCTCGGCCTTGAGCACATCGGCCCAAATGCCCGCCAGCACTTCCTCCAGCTCGTTGCGCGGCGCCTGATAGGCCTGGCTGTGCTGGCCGCCGATGTCGATGGCCGGCAGGGCCTTGCGGTCGAGTTTGCCGTTGGCGTTGTGCGGCAGGCTGTCGAACCAACCCCAGTGCAGCGGCACCATGTACTCTGGCAACCCAGCCCGCAGGCGCTGCTTGATCTGCTCCAGCAATGCGCCATCGGCGGCGATACCCTGGTGTACCACCAGGTAACCGACCAGATGTTTGCCGTTGACGCCTTCCTGCACGCCCACTGCAGCATCGCGAATCTCGGCCTGTTCGTGCAGGCGGGCTTCGATCTCGCCAAGCTCGATGCGGTAACCACGGATCTTGACCTGGTGGTCGATGCGCCCGACGTACTCCAGCACACCGTCCGGGCGCTGCCGTGCGAGGTCACCGGTCCGGTACAGCCGCTCTCCAGGTAGCCCGTAAGGGTGAGGCATGAACGCCATTGCCGTGCGCGCCGGGTCACCGACATAGCCACGACCAACACCCGTGCCAGCCACGCACAGCTCGCCCACCGCGCCCAGCGGCACCAGTGCCTGCTCTTCGCCGAACAGGTACAGGCGGTTGTTGTCGGTCGGAGTGCCGATCGGCAAGTAGCTGCCTTGGGTCGACGCGGCATCGACGCGGAAGAACGCCACGTCATCCGAGCACTCTGCCGGCCCGTAGGCGTTGACCAGGCCGATCTGCGGGTAACGCTGCAGCCACTGCGCCGCCAGTTCCGGTGGCATGGCCTCGCCGGTCGGCAGCATCCAGCGCAGGCCGTCGAGGGCCTGATGGTCGTTGGCCAGCATACCCTGGATCAGCGACGGCACGCTTTCCAGCACGGTGATGCCGGTGGCCTGCACATGCGCCAGCAGGCCCTGCGGATCATGGGCGATGGCGTTCGGCACGACCTCGACCTTGGCGCCGAACAGCGGCGCGGCAAGAAACTGCCACACCGAAATATCGAAGCTTTGCGATGCGGTCTGGGCGATCACGTCATGCTCGCTCAGGGCCAGGTACGGCACCTTGCTCAGTTGGTTGTTGAGCATGCCGCGCTGCTCGACCATCACCCCTTTCGGCAGGCCGGTCGACCCTGAGGTGTAGATCACATAGGCGAGGTTGTCCGGGCCACTGTGGATGCCCGGGTTGTGGCTTGCGATCTGGCTGGCCTGGATGTCTTCCCAGACCAGCAGTTGCGGCCGCAGTGCAACCGCCAGCTCGCCCAGCAACTGCCGCCCCTGCTCGGCGCAGGCGGCGCTGCACACCAGCACTGGCGTACGGCTGAGCTGGATGATGCTTTGCAGGCGCGCCGCCGGCAGGCCCGGGTCCAGCGGCAGGTAGCCCGCGCCGGCCTTGAAGCTGCCAACGATCATGCCCAGCAGCGGCAACCCGCGCTCGGCCAGCAGCGCCACCGGCTGATCCACGCCGACCCCGGCAGCCACCAGGGCATGGCCCAGGCGGTTGGCTGCCAGGTTCAGCCCGGCGTAGTCATAGGACGCCTCCAGGCAGCGGGCCACAGTGCGCTGCGGATGTGCGGCCACTTGTGCTTCGAACTGTGCGATGTAGCTCTGCTCCAGCGGATAGGACCGCTCGGTCCGGTTGCAGTCGTCCAGCAGGAAACGCTGCTCCTCGGCACCCAACAACGGTAGCTCGCTCACCTCCCCTTCAAAGCCTTGTACCAGCGCCAGTAGCAGGCGCTTGAACTCGGCCAACAGGCGCTCGACGGTCGGGTAGTCGAAGTACCGTTGGTCGAACGACAGGTGCAGGCCCAAGTCGTCGCCCGGGTAGCACACCGCCGTCAACGGGAAATTGGTATGGGTACGGCCCGAGTCGGAGCTGGCGTTCAGGTGCTGGGCGTGGTCGAGCACGGCGGTTTCCACCGGCGCGTTCTCGAACACGAACAGGCTGTCGAACAGCGGCTGGCCCTTGGGCAGGTCGCTGCACTCCTGGATCGCCACCAGCGGCAGGTATTCGTACTCGCGCAGTTCCATGTTGCTTTGCAGCAGGCCCTGCAACCACTGGCGCACACTGCAACGCTCAGCGGATGCGGGCAACTGCACACGCAAGGCAACGCTGTTGATGAACAGGCCGACGGTGCGCTGCATCTGCGGCATGCTGACCGGGCGCCCGGCCACGGTCACGCCAAAGGCGACGTCGCGGTCGCCGCTGTAGCGTGCCAGCACCAAGGCCCAGGCCGCCTGGGCGAAGGTGTTGACGGTAAGCTGGTGGGCCTGGGCCAGTTCGCGCAGGCGCACGCCGTCACTCACCGCCAGGCGGGTGTAGCAGTCGCCGACGACCATGCCGCTGCCAGCGTGGTCATGCCGCAGCGGGCGGTCGCTGGGGATGGCGGTGGCGCGTTCGAAGCCGGCCAGGTTGGCCTGCCACCAGGCGCGCGCATCCTCCAGGCCCTGGCGCTGCAACCAGCCGATGTAATCGCGGTAACGCGGCGGCACCGGCAACTGGGCCTGGCGGCCTTCGCCGAGGGCCTGGTAAACCTCAAAGAAGTCGTTCATCAGCAGCGAGCGGCACCAGGCATCGATAAGGATGTGGTGGTTGCTCATCATGAACCAGTAGCGCTCGTCGGCCACACGCACCAGGCGCAAGTGGAACGGTGCTTCGCTGAGCAGGGCAAAACCGGCCTCGCGCTCCTGCTTGTGCAGGGCCTGCAGGCGCTGCTCCTGGGCCTCGTCAGCAAGGCCGCGCCAGTCCTGGTAGTCCACCGCCAGGTTGCCCGGTTTGTGGATGATCTGCAGCATCGCCTCGCCGCTGTTCCAGCTGAACGATGCCCGCAACGCTTCGTGACGTGCCACCACGGCATGCCAGGCCTGGGCAAAACGTTCAGGGTCCAGCGCGCTGTTGATGCGGTAGCGGTCCTGCATGTAGTAGAGGCCGGTGCCTGGCTCCAGCAGGGTGTGCAGCAGCATGCCTTCCTGCATCGGCGTCAGTGGGTAGACGTCCTCGATCTGCGCAGCGGGTACCGGCAACGCGTCGATCTGCTCCTGAGTGAGATGTGCCAGCGGGAAGTCCGACGGGGTGAAGCTGGTGTTGCCATCGGCCAGGCAATGCGCGACCAGCGCCAGCAGTTCCTGGCGATAGGCCTCGGCCAGGCGGGCGATGGTTTGCGGGTCATAGCGCTCGGCGCTGAAGGTCCAGCGCAGCTGCAAGGCCCCCCCATATACCTGGCCATCGACGCTCAGCCAGTTAGGCAGTGGTGCATCGAGGTCATGCGCCAGGCCGGCCGGTGCTTCCAGGGGCTGGAACAGCGCCGCGCTGTCGAACTGCTGGTCGAACTGGCCCAGGTAGTTGAAGGTGATACGCGCCTGCGGCAAGGCCGCCATCTGCTCGCGCCCGGCCGTGTCGGCCAGGTAGCGCAGGACGCCATAGCCCAGCCCCTTGTGCGGCACCTGGCGCAGTTGCTCCTTGATACGCTTGATCGAGCCGGCCAGCGCCACGTCGCCTTCGCCTGCCAGCGGGCGCAAGCTGAGGGGATAGGCGTTGGTGAACCAGCCAACGCTGCGGGTCAGGTCCATGTCTTCGAACAACCCGTCACGGCCATGGCCTTCAAGCTGTACCAGCACTTCTTCATCGCCGCTCCACCGGCTCAACGCACGCGCCAGTGCAGTCAGCAGCAGGTCGTTGACCTGGGTGTGGTAAGCCGCCGGGGCCTGTTGCAGCAGTTGCCGGGTCTGCTCCACGTCCAGGCCGATGGCCAGGGTCTGCGCATGGCGGTGCAGGTTGCCGCCCTGCGGGTGATCACACGGTAGCTCGCGACGCACGCCGCCCAGCTGGCCTTGCCACCAGCTCAGCTCGTCACGCAACGAATCGCTGCCGGCGTAGCTGGCCAGACGCGCAGCCCAATCGCCCATGGCATGGGTCTTGGCCGGCAGTGGCTGGCCGCGGTAAAGCGCCTGCAGGTCCTCCAGCAGCACCCGCCAGGACACGCCATCGACCACCAGGTGATGGATCGCCAGCAACAGGCGCTGGCTGCCCTGCCCGTCACCCACCAGCAAGGCGCGCAGCAGTGGGCCCTGTTGCAGGTCGAGGCTGCGCTGCAGGTCGGTGTACAGCGCCTGACAATCAGCGAAATCGGCAACGGTGGCGGTCCACAGCAATGGCCTGGCATCAGGCTGGGCGTATTCGGCCTGCCAGCGGCCATGGGCCTGGCTGAAGCGCAGGCGCAGGCTGTCGTGGTGCTGCACCAGCAGCGCCAAGGCCTGCGCCAGTACCGCCTCATCCAGCGGTTGGCGCGCCTCCAGCAACACGGCCTGGTTCCAGTGCTGTGGCTGGGGTACTTCACTGTCGAAGAACCAATGCTGAATCGGTGTCAGCCCGGCCTGGCCCTGGCGCAGCCCCTGTTCCACCGTGCTCGCGGTTTCGCTGTGCTGAACGACAGCCGCCAGGGTCTGGATGGTCTGGTGCTGGAACAGGTCGCGCGGGGTGAATTGCAACCCGGCCTGACGGGCCCGGCTGACCACCTGGATGGACAGGATCGAATCGCCGCCCAGTTCGAAGAAGTTGTCCTGTACACCGACCTGGGCAACGTTGAGCACATCGCGCCAGATCTGCGCCAACTGCCTTTCCACCTCGTTGCCAGGTGCCTGGTAGTGCTGACGCGCTTGTTCCAGGTCCGGCAGCGGCAGCGCACGGCGGTCGAGCTTGCCGTTACCCATCAGCGGCAGGCTGTCGAGCAGTACCAGGTGCGCAGGCACCATGTAGTCCGGCAGGTGCTGGCGGGCATCGGCTTTCACCGCTTCACGCAGCAGGTTTTGCGCCTCGCTACCCGCGTTGGCCTGCTTGCACACCAGGTAACCCACCAACTGCTTGCCGCCCGGCAGGTCGAGGGCCAGCACCACGGCCTCGTCGACATCGGCGTGCGCCTGCAAGCGGCTCTCGATTTCACCCAGTTCAATACGGAAGCCGCGAACCTTCACCTGCTGGTCGGCACGGCCGACGTACTCGACCAGGCCGTCAGTGCCCAGGCGCACCAGGTCGCCAGTGCGATACAAGCGGCCACCTTCGATGCTGAACGGGTCGGCGACGAAGCGCTCGGCGCTGAGGCCCGGGCGGTCGTGATACCCCTGAGCCAGGCCGGCGCCGCCAACGTACAGTTCGCCAATGCCGCCTTGCGGCAACAGGGCAAGGTCGTCGTCGAGGATATAGGCCGTGCGGCTACCGATGACGCGGCCGATCGGTACACTGCCAAGGTCCGCTGGCAACTCGTCTGGCGCCAGGCAGGCCAGCGGCATGACCACGGTTTCGGTCGGGCCGTAGGCGTTGAAGCACTGCTGTGGCGCAAAGGCCTGGCGAATACGCTGCAGGTGCTCGCCGGTCAGCGCTTCGCCGCCGGTGATCACCAGGCGCACCGGCAGTTGCTCGCCCTGCCCGCCCAGGTATTGCGCCAGCTGGCTACCGTAGCTGGGGGTAAAGCCCAAAATGCTCACCTGCTGCTCGCGCACCAGCTGGCAGATGTCCTCGGCGCCCCACTGCCCCTGGGCGCGCAGCACCACGCGGGCACCGCACAGCAACGGCACCCACAGGCGCTCGCTGGCAGCGTCGAAGTTGATCGAATAGAAATGCAGCTCGCAATCATCGCTGCGCATGCCGAACGCAGCGATGACCGCTTGGCAGTGCATGGCAAATTCGCCATGGCTGACCACCACGCCCTTGGGCTTGCCGGTGGAGCCGGAGGTGTAGATCAGGTACGCCTGATGCTGCGGCAGGCTGAGGTTGTCCAGCGGCGCATCGCTGTAGGCCGACAGGCTGGCGGCATCGTCCTCCAGGCTCCAGCGGGCCACGCCCTCAGGCAGCTCGCCCAGGGTTTGCAACAGCTCACGCTGGCTGAGCAGCAGGCCGATGCGGCTGTCTTCGATCATGTAGCGCAAGCGGTCGAGCGGGTACTCGGGGTCGAGCGGCACGTAGGCGCCGCCGGCCTTGAGGATGGCCAGCAGGCCGACGACCATTTCCAGCGAGCGCTCCAGCGCCAGGCCCACACGCACCTGCGGGCCGACGCCACGCTCGCGCAGGGCGCGGGCCAGGCGGTTGGCCCGCTGATCGAGTTCAGCGTAAGTCATGTGCTGGCCAGCGAAGGTCAGCGCGCCAGCCTGTGGTGTGCGCGCCGCCTGGGCGGCGAACAGGCCGTGCAGGGTCTGGTCGAGGTCGAAGTCGTACTCGCCCTGCAACTGACCCGCCAGCACCTGCTGCTCCGCACCGCTCAGCATCGGCAGCTCGCACAGGCGCTGCTGCGGGTTGTCCAGCAAGCCGACCAGCAGGTGCTGCCAGTGCTCGGCCATGCGCGCTATGCGCGGTTCGTCGAACAGGTCGCGGCTGTAAGTCAGGCAGCAACCCAGGCGGCCGTCGAGGTCGGTGACCTCCAGGTACAGGTCGAACTTGGTGGCACTGGCGTCATTGAGCAGGTAATCCACCTGCATGCCGGCCAGTGTGCGGCTTTGCTGGAAAGCCCAGCGCTGCACGTTGCACATCACCTGGAACAGCGGGTTATACGCGCTGCTGCGCGGCGGTTGCAACGCTTCGACCAACTGATCGAACGGCAGGTCCTGGTGCGACTGGCCTTCGATGGCGGCCTGGCGCATCTGCTCCAGCAGCGCGTTGGCGGTCATCTGGCCGTCCAGCTCGCAACGTAGCACCTGGGTATTGAGGAAGGCGCCGATCAGGCCTTCGCTTTCCGGGCGGATGCGGTTCGCCACCGGCGCGCCGATGCGCAGGTCACGCTGGCCACTATAACGGTGCAGCAAGGCAGCCAGGGTGGCGGTCATGGTCATGAACAGGGTCAGGCCGCGCTGGCTGTTGAAGGCATGCACGCGGGCGACCAGCGCCGGGTCGAGTTCAAAGCGGTACAGCTCGCCGCGGTGGCTCTGCACTGCCGGGCGCGGGCGGTCGGCAGGCAGCGCCAGCACCGGGTGCTCATCGCCCAGGCGGTCCTTCCAGTAGGCCAGTTGACGAGCGCCCTCGCCGCTTTCCAGCCATTGCCGTTGCCATACGCTGTAGTCCAGGTATTGCACCGGCAGCGGCGCCAGCGGCGACTCGCGGTCATCGACAAAGGCTTCGTACAGTTCGCCTAGCTCGCGGGCGAAAATGTCCATGGCCCAGCCTTCGGTGACGATGTGGTGCAGGGTGAGCACGAAGAAATGCTCGCGCTCGTCAGCCTTGACCAGGCAGGCGCGCAGCAGCGGGCCGCGCTCCAGGTCGAACGGCTGGTGCGCCTGGTCGTCGGCAAGTTGTTGCAGGTGTTGCTGGCGGGCATCGATGGGCAAGGCACTGAAGTCCTGCCAGTCGAGGTGCAGGCCACTGTCTTCGGCAACGCACTGGTACGGCACCCCGTCGACGCTGGGGAAGGTGGTGCGCAAGGTTTCATGGCGCACGATCAACGCCTGCAGCGCACGCTCGAAAGCGTCCACATGCAGGGTGCCGCGCAGGCGTGCCATGCCGCCGACGTTATACGCCGGGCTGTCCGGCTCCATTTGCCAGAGGAACCACATGCGCTGCTGCGAATACGATAGCGGCACCGCCTGACGCCGGTCGACGCGGGCGATTGCGCCTTGCAGGTTGCGCTCGCCGGCCGCGCGGATACGTGCAATCTCGGCACAGAAGGCGCCCAGTTCGCTGGCTTCGAACAGCGCCTTGAGCGGCAGCTCGACATCGCAGGCCTGGCGGCTGCGCGAGACGATCTGAGTGGCCAGCAGCGAGTGCCCGCCCAAGGCGAAGAAGTCGTCCTGCAGGCCGACGCGCGGCAGGTTCAGCACCTCACGCCAGATGGCGGCGACCTGTTGTTGCAACTCGGTGTGGGGCTCGACATGTTCGCGTTGCTGCCACACCGGGGCCGGCAGCGCCTTGCGGTCGACCTTGCCGCTGGGGCCCAGCGGCAGCTGTGCCAACGGGATGAGCTGCGCCGGCACCATGTACGCGGGCAGTTGCTCAGCCAGCACGGCCAGGAGTTCGGCTGGGTGCGCACTGCCACTGTAGTAACCCACCAGTTGCGCACCAACGGCGTCCTTATGGATCAGCACCAGCGCCTGTTCCACACCCGGCTGTGCCAACAGGCAGGCCTGTACTTCCTCAGGCTCGACGCGGAAACCACGCACCTTTACCTGTTGGTCGAGGCGACCGAGGTATTCCAGGGCCTGTAGCTGCACCTGCCAGCGCGCGCGGTCACCACTGCGGTACAAGCGCTCGCCGTGGCCGTCGGCCTGGGGCACGAAGCGCTCGGCGGTAAGACCCGGACGGCCCAGGTAGCCACGGGCCAGGCCAGCGCCACCGAGGTACAGCTCGCCCGACACGCCGGGGGCAGTCAGTTCAAGCTCATCGTCCAGCACGCGGCACAGCACATTGCCCAGCGGGCGACCGATTGGCGAGCGCTCGCCGTCCGCCACCTGGCAGTGCCAGTGGGTGACGTTGATGGCGGTTTCGGTCGGGCCGTAGCGGTTGTGCAGCTGCACCTGCGGCAGCACCTGCAGCACGCGGTCACGCAGCGCGGCGGGCAATGCTTCGCCACCGGAGAACACCCGGCGCAGGCTGCTGCAGGCACCCGCCTGCGGCTCCTGGACGAACACCTGCAACAGCGGCGGCACGAAGTGCAGCGTAGTCACGCCATGGGCCTGCACCAGCGCGGCGATGCGCTGCGGGTCGCGGTGTTCGCCGGGGCCGGCGAGCACCAGCTTGCAGCCGGTGACCAGCGGCCAGAAGCATTCCCACACCGACACGTCGAAGCTGATCGGCGCCTTCTGCATCAGCACGTCGCTGTCATCCAGCGCATAGGTCGCCTGCATCCACTGCAAGCGCTCGGCCAGCGCCGCATGGGTATTGCCCACGCCCTTGGGCTGGCCGGTGGAGCCGGAGGTGTAGATCACGTAGGCCAGGTTATCGCCGTGCAGGTGCAGGCCAGGCGCGTGGCTGGGCCAGCTGTCCAGGTGCAACTGGTCGAGGGCAATGGCGCTGACGCCGTCGACCTGTGGCAGCTTGCCCAGCAGGCTGCTGTGGCTCAGCAGCAGCCCGGCATTGCAGTCGGCCAGCATGTAGGCAAGGCGTTCGGCCGGGTAGTCGACGTCCAGCGGCACGTAAGCGCCGCCGGCCTTGAGGATGGCCAGCAGGCCGACCAGCAACTGTGGCGAACGCTCGATGGCGATGGCGACGCAGGTGTCGGGGCCGACGCCTTTGTCGCGCAGGTAGTGGGCCAGGCGGTTGGCCTGCTGGTGCAGTTCGGCGTAGTCGAGGCTGCCGCCGTCCCAGGCCAGCGCGGTGCGTTGCGGGGTCAGGCGGGCCTGTTCGTTGAGCTGTTCGACCAGCAGGCCTGGCGGCGCGGTAGCCGGTGCCCGGCCCCAGCCCAGCAATTGCGCACGGGCAGGCTCGTCCAGCAATTGCACCTCGCCCAGCGCCCGCTGCGGCGCGGCGCACACCTGTTCCAGCAGCGCCAGCAGGTGATGAGCCAGGCGTTTGACGGTGCTGGCTTCGAACAGCTCCGCAGCATAGTCGAAGGCCAGGCTCAGGCGGCCCTGGTGGTCTTCTTCACTGTGCAGCTGCAGGTCGAACTTGGCTTCGCGGCTGTGCCATGGCAACTCCTCGGCCAGCAGCCCCGGCAGGCGGCGCAGGGCCGACAGGTCGCGTTGCTGGTGGTTGAACATGACCTGGAACAAGCCTTGCTCACGGGCTTGCGGCAGGGCTTCGACCAGCTGTTCGAACGGCAAGTCCTGGTTAGCCTGCGCCGCAAGGGTGGCCTGGCGCACCTGGGCCAGCAACTGCGTGAATGGCAGGCGACCATCGAGCTGTGCACGCAGTACCTGGGTATTGATGAAAAAGCCGACCATGCCTTGGGCTTCCAGGCGCGGGCGGTTGGCGTTGGGCACACCGACACGGATGTCGGCCTGGCCGCTGTAGCGGTGCAGCAGCGCCTGCCAGCCGGCCAGCAGGACCATGAACAGGCTGGCCTGCTGTTCGCGGGCCAGGCCCTTGAGTGCTTCGGCAAGCGTGGCCGGTACCTTGAGGTTGAACCGGGCAGCACTGTGCTCGCGCTGGCTGGCGCGGGGGTGGTCGGTGCACAGGTCCAGCACCGGCAGGTCACCGCCCAACTGCGCCTTCCAGTACTGCAGTTGGCGTTCGGCTTCACCGGCGGCCAGCCATTGACGCTGCCAGGTGCCGTAGTCGGCATAACCCAGGCCCAGCGGCGCCAGGTTGGCCTCCAGGCCCTGACAGCGGGCTGCGTAAAGTTTGGCGAATTCATCCAGCAGGATATTCAGCGACCAGCCATCCGCGACGATGTGGTGCAGGGTCACCCATAACTGATGGTCTTCGTCGTCCAGGCGTGCCAGGGTCACCCGCAGCAAGGGGCCCTGAGTGAGGTCGAACGGCTGACGGGCCTCGGCTTCCCGCTGGGCGCTGACCTGCTCCAGCGTTTGGCCTTCGAGGTCCAGGCGGCGCAGGCTGAACGGCTGTTGCGCCACAATGCGTTGCAGGGGCTGGCCGTTTTCTTCGCTGAATACGGTGCGCAGGGATTCGTGGCGCGCCACCAGCGCCTGGAAGGCGGCTTGCAGGGCGCTTTCGTCCAGCTCACCGCGCAGCTGCAGGCCGGCGGGGATGTTGTAGGCAGCCGATTGTGGCTGCAACTGCCACATCAACCACAAGCGGTTTTGCGCCAACGACTGGGCCAAGGCCTGGGTGCGCTCCAGCGGTGCAATGGTGGCAGTGCCAGCAGCGCCGTCGGCCATGATCAACGCCACAGCGCTGCTGTAATCGGCCAGTACCGGCGCTTCGAACAGGGTGCGCAGGCCCAGGTTGATACCCAGCTCATCGGCCAGCCGTGCGGTGGCCTGGGTGGCGGCGATGGAGTTGCCGCCCAGCAGCAGGAAGTGGTCGTCTGCCGCAACCGCCTCTACTTTGAGAATGTCCCGCCACACTGCGGCGATCTGTGCCTGGAGCTCATTGCCGGCAGCCGCGCTTGCAGCCGTTTCGCTCACATCTGGGAAGCGGGCGTAGCAGTCCAGGCTGCCATCGTCCATACGCAGGCGACAGGCCGAACGTTGCAGCTTGCCACTGGAGGTCTTGGGCAACGCGCCCGGGTTCAGCAGCAGGACCACGGCCGGCGCCTGGCGGCAAGCGTCGGCGATCACCTGGCGCAGGGTCTTGACCAGCGCCTGGGGTTCGATTGCCTTTTGCACGTGGCGGCTGATCTCCACCGCCACGCCGATGCCCTCCTCGCCCTGCTGCTCGACGGCAAACACGGCCACACGGCCTTTGCGCAGCACTTGAACTTCACGTTCGAGGGTTTTTTCCAGGTCCTGCGGGTACAGGTTCTGCCCGCGCACGATCAGCATGTCTTTCAGGCGCCCGGTGACGAACACTTCACCGTTGCGCATGAAGCCCAGGTCGCCGGTGCGCAGCCAGGTCTGGCCGTCCATTTCAACGAAGGTGCGTGCGCTGGCTTCGGGGTTGCGCCAGTAACCCCGGGCGATGCTCGGGCCAGCCGCCCAGATTTCGCCGACCTGGTTGTCGCCCAGCACCTGCAAGTGCTGCGGCTCCACGACACGTACCGCGTGACCGGGCTGCGGGTAGCCGCAGCTCATCAGCACGCTGCCTTTGCCCGGCTCGGCGCGGTTAGCGGCGAAGGCTTCGGCGTCCAGCTCCAGCGCGTCGATGCCCTGGCCACGGCGGCTGCCACTGACGAACAGGGTGGCTTCGGCCAGGCCGTAGCTGGCGAAGAAGCTCTGCGGGTCGAAGCCGCTGGCCTGGAACTTGTCGGCGAAGGTTGCCAGGCTGTCCTGGCGAATCGGCTCGGAGCCAGAATAGGCCACGCGCCAGCGGCTCAGGTCGAGCCCGGCCAGCGAGGCCTCGCTGACCCGCTCGCTGCACAGACGGTAGGCAAAGTCGGGGCCACCGCTGATGGTGCCGCCATATTCGCTCATGGCCTGCAACCAGCGCTGCGGCCGGGCCAGGAAGTAACCCGGCGACATCAGCACGCACGGCACGCCGCTGAAGATCGGCTGCAGCAGACCGCCAATCAGCCCCATGTCGTGGTACAGCGGCAGCCAGCTGACGATCACGTCGTCGGGGTTGAGGTCGATGCCGAAACCACAGCGGATCAACTGCTCGTTGGCCACCAGGTTGCTGTGGCTGACTTGTACACCCTTGGGCAGCGCGGTGGAGCCCGAGGTGTATTGCAGGAAGGCGATGTCATCACCTTTGAGCACGGGCTCGCGCCAGTTTGCGGCCAGCGCCGGGTCCAGGCTGTCCACTGCCAGCAGCTCAGGCCCGTTGTGCGCCGACAGCGCTGGCAAGCCTTGCAGGCCGTCATGCAACGCCGCGACGGTCAGCAGCAGGCGCGGCTCGGCATCGTCGATGATCGACAGCAAACGCTCCTGATGGTGCTGGCGCGCGGATTCTGGCGGGTAAGCCGGTACCGCGATCACTCCGGCATACAGGCAACCGAAGAACGCCGCCACGTAGTCAGGACCACTGGGGAACAACAGCACCGCACGGTCGCCGAAGCTGGCACGGGCCTGTAACGCAGTGGCGATGGTGCGTGCACGCTGGTCGAGGTCCCGGTAGCTGAGCACAGCCTGCTCGCCGGGGGCGTCGGCCAGAAAGCGCAGGGCGATCTTGTCCGGGGTCTGCGTGGCGCGTTGCGCAAGTGCCTGGACCAGCGAGAGCGGGAGTTCGAAGGCGTCCGTCATGGGGGTTCCTGCCAGTGTCTGTTGGGGCGCGCCGGCTGCACCGCGAACGTGTGCGGACAGCAAAGGGCGATCGAAGATGTACACAGGGGAACGGATGGGCGCAGGCAGAAATTAGCGGGGATTACGCAGTGGCAGGCGGGGCCAAAGGTGAACGCTGTCACACGATGACCTTAGACCTGAAAGATATAGATACTAATTACGTTTCGTATTTGACAATCATTATCATTCTGAATAGCTTGTCGCACGTCGTAGGAAGCTTCCCAGCCTTGGGGGCCTCCTTTCCCCTCTGTGACAAGGTGATTTCCATGGCGGAACAACTATCCACAAGTAAGTGCGATTCACCATTACTGCAGGCCTTCGTCGACAACCGCAGCATCCTGGTCAAGATCGCTGCACGCATCACCGGCTGCCGCTCGCGCGCCGAAGATGTGGTGCAGGATGCCTTCTTCCGGCTCAACGCCGCCCCGCAGATAACCTCGTCGTTCAAGGCGCAGCTCAGCTACCTGTTTCAGATCGTGCGCAACCTTGCGATCGACCACTACCGCAAGCAGGCAATGGAGCTGAAATACTCCGGCAGCGAGGAGGAAGGGCTGAACGTGGTCATCCAGAACGCCTCGCCCGAAGCCACTCACATCAACCTTGCCGCGCTGGATGACATTGCCCAGGCGCTGAACGAACTGCCGCAGCGCACCCGCTATGCGTTCGAGATGTACCGCCTGCATGGCGTGCCGCAGAAAGACATTGCCAAAGAGCTGGGGGTATCGCCGACACTGGTCAACTTCATGATCCGCGATGCGCTGGTGCATTGCCGCAAGACGGCCAACCGGCAGGCCTGACCACACAGGGTTTGCTTCTTCGCGGGCATGCCCGCTCCCACAGGTACCCCACTGCTCTTGAAGCCTGTGGTGATCCTGTGGGAGCGGGCATGCCCGCGAAGAAGCCAACTCGGTATCAAGCCAGCTTGCAGCGCTCGAAAAACCGCTCTCGCCCCAGAATCATCAGCGCCGCACGCTTGTGCGGGAAGTCGAACTCCTTGTCGCAGTGGAAGCACTGGTCGTGCATGTAGCCGATCATCTTGCCGTTGTCGGCACGCGGCTCGGCCACCACCCGCTGGGTACGCGGGTCATCCAGGAACAGG
This sequence comes from Pseudomonas sp. PvP089, assembly GCF_017875165.1. Lineage (NCBI taxonomy): Bacteria > Pseudomonadati > Pseudomonadota > Gammaproteobacteria > Pseudomonadales > Pseudomonadaceae > Pseudomonas > Pseudomonas sp. PvP089. The sequence goes on along the minus strand of NZ_JAGGME010000001.1, from coordinate 2,040,049 downwards.
TAGTGCACCAGCGCCGAGAGCCAGCTGGCCACCTTGTGCGGCCCTCGGTGGTTCTCCTCCCCCACCAGCATGTGTATGCCGCGGTCGTAATCATCGGCCGGGTAGAACGGCGCAATGCGGTCTTCCTTGGCCCAGTAAGCCTCGAAGTAGGCAAACGGCTCATCGTCAAAGCAACCGATCAGCGTCAGGGTGTGCGGGTCGGCCTCGAGCTTGTCCAGGTACTCGCGGTGCTGGGCCAGCGTGCCCCCCTCCTGCCAGAACGCCTCCACCCGCGGGTTGTTCTGCCAGCGGTTGAAGCGCTCCAGGTCATGTTCGATCTCCAGCGTGCGCAGCGACACCCAGCTACCCAGCCGCGCATCGAAGCGCCGGTATACCTCACCACGGGGCTTGGGCGCGCGGCATGGGTGGCGCTTGCCGTTGCTGATCTGCATCTGCTGTGGGTACACCGCAGCCTGCGCATCGCCCAGCCAAGGCTGTGGCAGCTGCCAGAACAGCGCACGCTCGCACAGATACTGGCCCGGCTGCTCAGCCACTCGCAGCAAGCCACTGGCCAGCGCCTGCGGCTGCACTTCGGGCAAGTGCCAGACCAGGCGCTGACAGGTGGTATCACGGGACAACAACCAATAGCAGGCCGACCACAAGGCTTGATAAGGGCGCTCGGGACACAGGCGCTCAAGGTGAACGTGCAGGGTAGCGCCCGCCTCCAGGCGCACCTGGATCAGTGGGCGACCTTCGAGGGAGAGGCCTAGCCAGCTGTCACCCTCCTCGGCACTGAGGCTGCGCCAGCGTGGCGGTGACAGGGGCTGCGAAGCGGCATCGAACGGCATGGCTTGTCTCACGAAAAATGAAGAAAAGGCTCACTGCTGAGAACGTTGCGAAAGTGCGTGAATTTAGTCCTTGGGCACCGAGACCGTGATGCGGTAGGGCTCGAAGATTCGGGCCAGTTCACCGCTGGCACGCAGGTCGCGCAGCAAGCCGGCAAACGACTGCTCGTCGATAGGCGCCCCCGGGCGCAGCAGGGCGTAGTGGTGATAGATTTGGTCGATGCGTTGCGAAGGCAGCAGCTGCGCCCTGCTGGCCGGGTTGCGCGCCAGGAAATCGCTGAGGTACGAGCGGGTGACCAGGGCGATGTCGGCGCGCCCAGCCTGCACCATCAGCAGGTTGCTGTCGTGGGAGTAGGTCAGGGTCGCGTTATAGGTTGTGCGCAGGTAGTCCGGGTCGGAATTGAAGCGGGCGAACGCGTAGTGATAGCCGTTGAACAATGCCAAACGTTTGCCGCGCAGGTCATCGAAGTACGACGGGTCGCTGCCATTGGCCTGGCGGGCAACGAACACTTCGGCGTCCTCCAGGCCCATGTCCACGGTCTGGTGGGCAATCTGCTCCCAGCCCCATTGCGGGTTTTCGAAAATCGCCATGTCGGTACGGCCTTGCTGGAAGTCGCCGAAACGCCGCTGGATGGAGGTGGGCACCAGGACGAAGTGGTAACCCTGCTGCAAGCGGTTGAGCGCATCGACCAATTGCGGCAACAGGCCGGTGTCAGCCCCCTGTTCAGGGCGCACCGTGTAGGGCGGGAAATGGGCCGCACCAATCTTCACTTCGACGGCATCGGCAGCCCATGCCGGCACCGCTAGCCAATACACGGCCAGCAACATCAGGGTGGACAAAGCCTTGAGGCCGGGTGCTGGAGTCAAGACGGACGCTCATCACGGTTCATGCCTGGGTCCGCTTAAGCTAGGCGTTTTCCGGAAGCGGCACAACTGCTGGAGCGCGCTCGTTGTGCCAAAGCAGGCGGCAATATGCCACGGGATGCCGTATGCGCGGACTTTGGCTACGCTCTAGCAGGATCTGCAAGGGAGCCTGGTATGGGCCATTGGTTGGTAATCGACCTGGAAGCCACCACCGACGAGGGTGGATGGCCGGTTACAGAGATGGAAGTCATTGAAATCGGCGCTAGCCTGGTCACCCGCGATGGCCGCGAGGTCGACCACTTTCAGTGTTTCGTGCGGCCACGCCGGCGGCCACAGCTGACCCCGTTTTGCCGCGAACTGACGCACATAAGCCAACATGATGTGGATCGCGCTGCACCGTTTCGCGAGGTGTGGGCAAGCTTCGAGCGCTGGCTGGAGCACCACCGTGAGCAGCTTCAGGCCTGGGTCAGCTGGGGCGACTACGACCGCCAGCAACTGCACCAGGAGTGGCAGCTGCACGGGCTCGACAGCCTGCTACGGACGTTGCCGCACATCAACCTCAAGCAACGCTTTGCCAAGGCCCGCCACCTGCAGCGCCCCACCGGCCTGAACGGTGCCCTGCACCTGGCCGGCATGCACTTTTGCGGGCAGCAGCACCGGGCCCTTGAAGATGCGCGCAACACGGCGCGGCTACTACCGTTGACCCTGCCCGCCAACAGCCCCTGAAAGCAGATGACGAGGCCTGTGGGCTTGGGCATACTGGCCAGCCCTTTTTCATCCCCCCTTTTCAGGAGTCGCCCATGTTCCAGGTCAACGAGTACTTCAACGGCACCGTCAAGTCGATCGCATTCGCGGGCGAAGAAGGCCCGGCCACTGTCGGCGTCATGGCCCCGGGCGAATACGAGTTCGGCACTGCCAAGCGCGAGATCATGCACGTGGTATCGGGCGCCCTGACCGTCAAGCTGCCAGGTAGCGACAACTGGGAAACCTTCAATGCGGGCGACAAGTTCAATGTTGCCGCCGACAGCAAGTTCCAGCTGCAGGTGAAGGTGGATACCGCTTACCTGTGCGAGTACCGCGACTAAGCGTCAGCCTGTGCCGGCCTCTTCGCGGGCATGCCCGCGAAGAGGCCGGCACTAATCCTTCAGGAAATCAGCAACGCGTTCCGCCGCCGTCTGCATATGCTGCTCATGGCTGAACCCCGAGGCCTTCAACGGCTTCAGGTCATGGTCACCCGCCACTAGCCAGCTCACCTCGATTGCCGGCGACAACGCATACCCCGCCACCGCCTCGCGGTTACCCAGCGCATCCCGTTCGCCCTGCACGATCAACGTCGGTGTTTTCAGCCCGGCCAGGTGTTCCACCCGTGGCTTCTCGGGTTTACCCACCGCGTAGAACGGATAGCCCAGGCACACCAGCGCATCCGCGCCCAATTCGTCAGCCAGCAGGCTCGCCATGCGACCGCCCATGGACTTGCCACCCACGGCCAGCTTGCCCGCGACCAAAGGTCGCACCTGCCGGTACACCTCGCGCCAGCATTCAAGCAGCACCTTCTGTGGGTTCGGCGGCCGTTTGCCGCCGGTAACCCTGCGTTCGGCCATGTACGGAAACTCGAAGCGCACCACCGCTACCCCAAGCGCCGCAAGCCTTTGCGCCATTTCGTCCATGAACCCGCTGTCCATCGGCGCACCTGCACCATGGGCCAGGATCAGGCAGCCCCTGTAGCCGTCCTTGCCCTGAACCTGTGGAAGATCGCAGCGCAAGCCTGGGACATTTCCGACCTTCGCCCATTGATCCCCGTCAATACCGGCACTTTGCCCATTAATCATGCTTGCCTCGCTGTAAAGCCTGCCAAATAACCGTGGATGGGAACCCATACATGAACACAACCAGCAGTACCGCCTATAACTACAAGGTGGTCCGCCAATTCGCCATCATGACGGTGGTGTGGGGAATCGTCGGGATGGGGCTCGGCGTCTTCATCGCCGCCCAGCTTGCCTGGCCTTCCCTCAACTTCGACCTCCCCTGGACCAGCTTCGGCCGCCTGCGCCCCCTGCATACCAATGCGGTGATCTTCGCTTTCGGCGGCTGCGCGCTGTTTGCCACCTCCTATTATTCGGTGCAACGCACCTGCCAGACCACCCTGTTCGCACCGGGCCTGGCCGCGTTCACCTTCTGGGGCTGGCAACTGGTGATCCTGCTGGCGGCCATCAGCCTGCCGCTGGGCTATACCAGCTCCAAGGAATACGCCGAACTGGAATGGCCGATCGATATCCTGATCACCATCGTCTGGGTGGCTTACGCCATCGTGTTCTTCGGCACGCTGATGAAGCGCAACACCAAGCATATCTACGTGGGTAACTGGTTCTTCGGTGCCTTCATCCTCACCGTGGCGCTTCTGCACATCGTCAACAACCTGGAATTGCCGGTCAGCCTGACCAAGTCGTACTCGGTGTACGCCGGTGCCACCGACGCGATGGTGCAGTGGTGGTACGGTCACAACGCCGTAGGCTTCTTCCTGACTGCCGGGTTCCTGGGGATGATGTACTACTACGTGCCCAAGCAGGCCGAGCGCCCGGTGTATTCCTATCGCCTGTCGATCGTGCACTTCTGGGCACTGATCACCCTGTACATCTGGGCCGGCCCGCACCACCTGCACTACACCGCCCTGCCTGACTGGGCGCAGTCGCTGGGCATGGTGATGTCGCTGATCCTGCTGGCACCGAGCTGGGGCGGCATGATCAACGGCATGATGACCCTGTCGGGCGCCTGGCACAAACTGCGCAGCGACCCGATCCTGCGTTTTTTGGTGGTATCGCTGGCGTTCTACGGCATGTCCACGTTCGAAGGCCCGATGATGGCCATCAAGACAGTCAACGCCCTGTCCCACTACACCGACTGGACCATCGGCCACGTGCATGCCGGCGCCCTCGGCTGGGTGGCAATGATCTCGATTGGTGCGCTGTATCACACCATCCCGAAAGTGTTCGGCAAGGAACGCATGTACAGCCTTGGCCTGATCAACGCGCACTTCTGGCTCGCCACCATCGGCACCGTGCTGTACATCGCCTCGATGTGGGTCAACGGCATCGCCCAGGGCCTGATGTGGCGCGCAGTCAACAGCGACGGCACGCTCACCTATTCGTTCGTGGAAACCCTGGTGGCCAGCCACCCAGGCTTTGTCGTGCGCTTCGTCGGCGGCGCGATCTTCCTCAGCGGCATGTTCCTGATGGCCTGGAACACCTGGCGCACCGTGCGTTCGCCAGCGCTTGACGTCGCCCCTGCGAACGCCCAGTTGGCTTGAGGAGAAACGCCTGATGAAACATGAAGTCATCGAGAAAAACGTCGGCCTGATGGCCCTGCTGATGGTATTCGCCGTCAGTATCGGCGGCCTTACCCAGATCGTCCCGCTGTTCTTTCAGGACGTCACCAACAAGCCGGTGGAAGGCATGAAGCCCTACACCGCGCTGCAACTGGAAGGCCGCGACATCTACATCCGCGAAGGCTGCGTGGGCTGCCACTCGCAGATGATCCGCCCGTTCCGCGCCGAAACCGAGCGCTACGGCCACTACTCGGTGGCCGGCGAGAGCGTGTGGGACCACCCGTTCCTGTGGGGCTCCAAGCGCACCGGGCCGGACCTGGCCCGGGTCGGTGGCCGCTACTCGGACGACTGGCACCGCGCGCACCTGTACAACCCGCGCAACGTGGTGCCGGAATCGAAGATGCCGTCGTACCCGTGGCTGGTCGCCCAGCAGGTCGACAACAGCCACACCGACGTCAAGATGCGCACCTTGCGCACCCTGGGCGTGCCGTATAGCGACGACGACATTGCCAGCGCCCGTGACGCAGTCAAAGGCAAGACCGAGATGGATGCACTGGTCGCCTACCTGCAGGTGCTCGGCACCGCGATCAAGAACAAGAGGTAAATGCGATGGAACTGGACATCGGCATGATCCGCGGCCTGGGCACCCTGGTGGTGATGATCGCCTTCATCGGCCTCTCCCTGTGGGTATTCAACCGCCGCCGCGACCGTGATTTCGCCGAAGCGCGCCTGCTGCCCTTCGTCGACGACCACCTGCCCACTAGCGGGCAGGAACCTGCTGCCACGACTGCTGCAAGGAGTAACGGGCAATGACCACCTTCTGGAGTACGTACATCAGCGTGCTGACCATCGGTAGCCTGATCGGCCTGACCTGGCTGCTGCTCGCCACCCGCAAGGGCGAGAGCAAAAACACCACCGACCAGACCATGGGCCACAGCTTCGACGGCATCGAGGAGTACGACAACCCGCTGCCCAAGTGGTGGTTCTGGCTGTTCGTCGGCACCCTGGTGTTCTCGGTCGGCTACCTGATCCTCTACCCGGGCCTGGGCAACTGGAAAGGCATTTTGCCGGGCTATGAAAATGGCTGGACCGGCGCCAACGAATGGCAAAAAGAGATGGACAAGGCTGACGCCAGGTTCGGGCCGATCTTTGCCAAGTACGCCGCCATGCCGGTGGAGGAAGTCGCCAAGGACCCGCAGGCGCTGAAAATGGGCAGCCGCCTGTTTGCCTCCAACTGCTCGGTGTGCCACGGCTCTGACGCCAAGGGTGCCTTCGGCTTCCCCAACCTCACCGACAAGGATTGGCGCTGGGGCGGCGAAGCAGAAACCATCAAGGCTTCGATCATGAATGGCCGTCACGGCGTGATGCCGGCCTGGGCTGAGGTGATCGGCCAGCAGGGCGTGGCCGATGTGGCCGCATTCGTGCTGACCAACCTGGACGGTCGCAGCCTGCCTGAAGGGAGCAAGGCTGACGTTGCCAAGGGCAAGGAAATCTTCGCGGCCAACTGCGTGGCTTGCCACGGGCCCGAAGGCAAGGGTACCCCTGCCATGGGCGCACCCGACCTGACCCACCCGCAGGCGTTCATCTACGGTTCGAGCTTTGCCCAGCTGCAACAGACCATTCGCTATGGTCGCCAAGGGCAGATGCCGGCGCAGGCCGATATCCAGGGCAATGACAAGGTGCACCTGCTGGCGGCTTATGTGTATAGCCTGTCGCAGGAGAGTGCTGCTGAATCTGTGACTGCCCAGTGAGTTCGCCGGGAGAAATTCGGCGTCTGTGAGATCGAGCGCCGCCCGCGCGGCGCATCGCGACGCAAGGCCGCTTGTGTCTTGAGAGGGGATTAGAATTTGGAGTGAGAGCGGTGAATGGCAAGCTGAATGCCGAAGGTGCCTTGAGCACGTGTGGGAGCACAAGCTGCCATTCACCGTTCCACTTTGGCGAGAGCCCGAACAGTTGGATGAGGGCCTAATCTCGAACCACAAGCGTGGGCCAAGCCAAAGCTCTCTCACACTGTTAAGTCTAGGAGGTTTTGGTGATGGCTTCCTTCTTGGGTATCGATGTATCCAGTCTTTCCCTTGATGCACTGGTGCGGCCCCAGGGCATCAAGATCAGCGTGCGCAATGATCCAGCGGGCTTTGAGGAACTGGTGAAGAGCCTTCGAGGGCTCAGCATCAAGCGCGTCTTGCTGGAAGCTACAGGCGGCTACGAGCGTGATGTCATGCGCTTTCTCCAAGACGCCAGCTACAAGGTCATACGCGTAAACCCCACACGAGCCAGATCATTCGCGGATTCCTTGGGTATCAAGGCCAAGACCGATGCCATCGACGCCGCAGTGCTGGCCCATTTCGCTGAGGTCATTCCAGATAAGCCAACCCTGAAGACAAGCCCTGAAAGGGCCCTGTTACGGGAACTCCTTCAGCAGCGTGATCGCCTAGTCCAACAGCGAGATGACGACCGGCGGCGCCTGAAGCAGGCTCAGTCAGCGATGGTCGCCATTTTCCTGAACACCAATCTCCAGCACTTTGCCTCGCAGATAAAGTTGGTGGAGCAAGCGATCAAGCAGCAGGCCACAGTGCTCAACGATGAACGGATTGCCAAATTGGACGAAGTCAAAGGCATCGGGATGGTAACCGCGACCAAGCTGGTAGCGCTCTTGCCGGAACTGGGGCATGTGGAGTCCAGGGAAATAGCCTCTTTGGTCGGCGTGGCCCCCTTCAATCACGACAGCGGAAAGTCCGTGGGCAAGCGCTTTATTTCAGGAGGCCGATTTGAGGTCAGGCGTGCGCTGTACATGGCGTGCCTGGTGGCGGTGAAACATAATCCAACGCTCAAAGCCCGATATGAAGCGCTGCGTGGGCGGGGGAAACTTGCCAAGGTTGCGATTGTGGCCTGCATGAGAATCTTCATCGTGCGCCTCAACGCGATGCTCAGATCGGGCACGCCGTGGCGGGATGACTTACCGCAGCCATGAAAACATAGCGCAGCTCAAATCAGGGTGGGAGCAGGTTTACCCGCGAAGAAGACACCGTGTGGATGGCACGGGCTTCGCCCGTGTTCGCGGGGCAAGCCCGCTCCCACAGGGATCGCGCCAGCTTTTAGAAGTTGAGCAAGACAGTTGCTCCCACATTTGTTTCAGGCCAATTATTCCTGTGGCGTTTGCGCGCGAGCGCCTTGGCGCATGACTCGATATCGCGTCGTACCAACAAGGCGGTCGCGCGCCCCTGACACAGGAGGGACTGGCCCGAAACAAATGTGGGAGCGGCCTTGCGTCGCGATGCGCCGCGCGGGCGGCGCTCGCTATCCGCCCCACCATAACCATCAAACCTTACACCCCCGCCCACCATCCCCCTCAAACCATACCCCCACCGCCTTTCCCCCTCCCTTGCACCCCCTCCGAACACAACTAAGCTTGTTGCCTCAGTGGGCTTCGCTCCGAAAGGACTGAAGCAGACGCGGCGCATAGCCTGTCGCCGCCCCTGAAAAAGCTTGACCGATCGATCAGAAAAAGGTGAAAAACGGTACACATTACAAATATTTATTTGTGTACAATCGTCCGGACCCATTCGCTGCGGGACATCAGTGAACGGGCCCGGACACGGGTCGGCGTACCAAAGTTGCGTTGCAGTAGCCTTGCTGGTTATCAATACTGGCGCCGATTTTTCGACCAACAAGAACATCAAAACCGTGGAACCTTAGAATGAGCACAGCAATCAGTCCGACTGCTTATAACTATAAGGTCGTCCGCCAGTTCGCCATCATGACGGTGGTCTGGGGGATCCTTGGCATGGGCCTCGGCGTCTTCATCGCCTCGCAGCTGGTATGGCCGCAACTGAACCTGGACCTGCCCTGGACCAGCTTCGGCCGCCTGCGCCCGCTGCACACCAACCTGGTGATCTTCGCCTTCGGGGGCTGTGCGCTGTTCGGCACCAGCTACTACGTGGTCCAGCGCACCTGCCAGACCCGGCTGATCTCCGACAGCATGGCCGCCTTCACTTTCTGGGGTTGGCAGGCGGTGATCGTCGGCGCGCTGATCACCCTGCCGATGGGCTACACCACCACCAAGGAATACGCCGAGCTCGAGTGGCCGCTGGCGATCCTGCTGGCCATTGTCTGGGTCACCTACGGGCTGGTGTTCTTCGGCACCATCGTCAAGCGCAAGACCAAGCACATCTATGTCGGCAACTGGTTCTACGGTGCCTTCATCGTGGTCACCGCGATGCTGCACATCGTCAACCACATCTCGCTGCCGGTGAGCCTGTTCAAGTCGTACTCGGCCTACGCCGGTGCCACCGACGCAATGATCCAGTGGTGGTACGGCCACAACGCCGTGGGCTTCTTCCTCACCACCGGCTTCCTGGGGATGATGTACTACTTCGTGCCCAAGCAGGCCGAGCGGCCGATCTACTCGTATCGCCTGTCGATCGTGCACTTCTGGGCGCTGATCACCCTGTACATCTGGGCCGGCCCGCACCACTTGCACTACACCGCGCTGCCCGATTGGGCGCAGTCGCTGGGCATGGTGATGTCGATCATCCTGCTGGCGCCAAGCTGGGGCGGCATGATCAACGGCATGATGACCCTATCCGGTGCCTGGCACAAATTGCGCACCGACCCGATCCTGCGCTTCCTGGTCGTGTCCCTGGCGTTCTACGGCATGTCCACCTTCGAAGGCCCGATGATGGCCATCAAGACCGTGAACTCCCTGTCGCACTACACCGACTGGACCATCGGCCACGTCCACGCCGGCGCCCTGGGCTGGGTGGCAATGATCTCGATCGGTGCCGTGTACCACATGATCCCGAAACTTTACGGTCGCGAGCAGATGCACAGCATCGGCCTGATCAACGCGCACTTCTGGCTGGCCACCATCGGCACCGTGCTGTACATCGCCTCGATGTGGGTCAACGGCATCACCCAAGGCCTGATGTGGCGCGCCATCAACGATGACGGCACGCTCACCTACTCGTTCGTCGAAGCCCTGCAGGCCAGCCACCCTGGCTATATCGTCCGCGCCCTGGGCGGTGCGTTCTTCGCCAGCGGCATGCTGCTGATGGCCTACAACGTGTTCCGTACCGTACGTGCCGCCAACCCGGCACAGGCTGAAGAAGCCGCCAAGATCGTCGTTGTGGGAGCGCACTGATGAAGCATGAAGCCGTCGAGAAGAACATAGGCCTGCTGGCCTTCTTCATGGTCATCGCCGTCAGCGTCGGTGGCCTGACCCAGATCGTCCCGCTGTTTTTCCAGGACGTCACCAACAAACCGGTTGAAGGCATGAAGCCGCGCACCGCGCTGGAGGTAGAAGGCCGCGACATCTACATCCGCGAGGGCTGCGTAGGCTGCCATTCGCAGATGATCCGCCCGTTCCGCGCCGAAACCGAGCGCTACGGCCACTACTCGGTGGCCGGCGAGAGTGTGTGGGACCACCCGTTCCTGTGGGGCTCCAAGCGCACCGGGCCGGACCTGGCCCGGGTGGGTGGCCGCTACTCCGATGACTGGCACCGCGCGCACCTGTACAACCCGCGCAACGTGGTACCGGAGTCGAAGATGCCGTCCTACCCGTGGCTGGTCGAGAACAAGCTCGACGGCAAGGACACCGCGAAGAAGCTGGAAGTGCTGCGCACACTCGGTACCCCGTACACCGATGCCGACATCGCCGGCGCGCGTGACGCGGTCAAGGGCAAGACCGAAATGGACGCCATCGTCGCGTACCTGCAGGGTCTTGGCACCATCATCAAGAGCAAACGGTGACGCTGATGGATATCGGGATGATTCGCGGCCTGGGCACCGTCGTGGTGATGGTGGCCTTCGTGGGCCTGGCGCTGTGGGTGTTCAACCCACGGCGTAAAAAGGACTTCGACGAAGCGACCCAACTGCCCTTCGCGGATGACCCCGAGGCCACCCGGCACGTCGAGCAAGCAAAAGCTTCTGGGAGCAAAAAACAATGACAACCTTCTGGAGTCTGTACGTTACCGTCCTGACCCTGGGCACCATCTTCTCGTTGACCTGGCTGTTGCTGTCGACCCGCAAGGGCCAGCGCGAAGAGGTGACCGACGAAACCGTCGGGCATGCCTTCGATGGCATCGAGGAATATGACAACCCGCTGCCAAAATGGTGGTTCTGGCTGTTCGTCGGCACCATCATCTTTGCCCTCGGCTACCTGGTGCTGTACCCGGGCCTGGGCAACTGGAAAGGCATCCTGCCGGGCTACTCGTACCTGGATAACGACAAGCAGACCGAGTTTTCCAACGGCCAGGCGGGCTGGACCGGCGTGCACGAGTGGGAAAAGGAAATGGCCAAGGCCGACGCTCGCTTCGGGCCGATCTTCGCCAAGTTCGCCGCCATGCCCATCGAGGAGGTGGCAAAGGACCCTCAGGCGCTGAAAATGGGCGCGCGGCTGTTCGCCTCCAACTGCTCCGTGTGCCACGGCTCCGATGCCAAGGGTGCCTTCGGCTTCCCTAACCTGACCGACAACGACTGGCGCTGGGGCGGCGAGCCGGAAACCATCAAGACCACCATCATGGGCGGCCGCCACGGCGTAATGCCAGCCTGGGCTGAAGTGATCGGTGATCAGGGCGTGGCCGACGTAGCTGCATTCGTGATCAGCAAACTCGATGGCCGCACACTGCCTGAGGGCGCGAAGGCCGATGCCGAGAACGGGCAGAAGATCTTCGCCGCCAACTGCGTGGCCTGCCACGGGCCGGAAGGCAAAGGTACCCCAGCCATGGGTGCCCCAAACCTGACCCACCCACAGGCGTTCATCTACGGTTCGAGCTTTGCCCAGTTGCAGCAGACCATTCGCTATGGTCGCCAAGGGCAGATGCCGGCGCAAGAACAGCTGCAGGGTAACGACAAGGTGCATTTGCTGGCCGCTTATGTCTACAGCCTGTCGCAACGGGATCAGGCGCAGGCCAAGGCCGAGTAAGCAGGCCTGGCCTCTTCGCGGGGCAAGCCCGCTCCCACAGGTACACCACCGAATCCGGAACAACGGGTGACTTGTGGGAACGGGCTTGCCCCGCGAAAGGGCCGGCAAATGCCACCCAGGATGACCTGGATCAATTGACACCCGCCATAACACGATTCATACCACGAACCCAACGCGACTAAAGGTCGCAGTGCGGCCCCATACTGCCATCAGCGGCGTATCATGGACCGCAGAGCGCTAGCAGATTGCGCGAGACTGCGGCCGGCACGCACTGGCTGCGGCGTTTCTCCACTGCCGTGGGACTTGATGATGAGCAAGCAAATTCCGGTACATGATGTGACCCCGCCTGCCAGCAAAGGGAAGGATTCCGTCGACCTCTACGCCTCCCGGGAAAAGATCTACACCCGCGCCTTCACTGGCCTGTTCCGCCGCCTGCGCATGGTCGGCGGTGCAGTGCTGTTTCTGCTGTACTTCGGCACCGTGTGGCTGAACTGGGGCGGCCACCAGGCCGTGTGGTGGAACCTGCCCGAACGCAAGTTCTACATCTTCGGCGCCACCATCTGGCCGCAGGACTTCATCCTGCTGTCGGGCATTTTGATCGTCGCCGCTTTCGGCCTGTTCTTCGTCACCGTTTACGCAGGCCGTGTGTGGTGCGGCTACACCTGCCCGCAAAGCGTGTGGACGTGGATTTTCATGTGGTGCGAAAAGGTCACCGAAGGCGACCGCAACCAGCGCATGAAGCTCGACAAAGCCCCCATGAGCGGCAACAAGTTCCTGCGCAAGTTCGCCAAGCACAGCCTGTGGCTGCTAATCGGCTTTGTCACCGGCATGACCTTTGTCGGCTACTTCTCGCCCATCCGCGAGCTGGTCATCGAATTCTTTACAGGCCAGGCCGATGGCTGGGCCTACTTCTGGGTCGGTTTCTTCACCCTCGCCACCTACGGCAACGCCGGCTGGCTGCGCGAACAAGTGTGCGTGTACATGTGCCCCTACGCCCGCTTCCAGAGCGTGATGTTCGACAAGGACACGCTGATCGTGTCCTACGACCCGCGCCGTGGCGAAACCCGCGGGCCACGTAAAAAAGACGCCGACTACAAGGCCCAGGGCCTGGGCGACTGCATCGACTGCACCATGTGCGTGCAGGTCTGCCCTACCGGCATCGACATCCGTGACGGCCTGCAGATCGAGTGCATCGGCTGCGCGGCGTGCATCGACGCCTGCGACAGCATCATGGACAAGATGAACTACCCCAAAGGGCTGATCAGCTACACCACCGAGCACAACCTGTCCGGGCAGAAAACCCACATGCTGCGCCCGCGCCTGATCGGCTATGCCGCGGTGCTGCTGGTGATGATTGTCGGCCTGGCGACCGCCTTTGCCACCCGTTCGCTGGTTGGCTTCGACGTCAGCAAGGACCGCGTGCTGTACCGCGAGAACGCCCAGGGCCGGATCGAGAACGTGTATAGCCTGAAGGTAATGAACAAGGACCAGCGCGACCATGTGTACGTGCTGGATGCCGTCGGCCTGCCGGACCTCAAGCTCGAAGGCCAGCGCGAAATCCGCGTGGCTGCCGGTGATATCGTCAGCCTGCCGGTGCAGCTGTCGGTCGCACCCGAGAAACTGCCATCGACCACCAATGAAATCACCTTCACCCTCAAGAGCGCCGACGACAGCGACGCCCAGGTTGAAGCCAAGAGCCGCTTCATCGGCCCACAGATCCGCTAAGAGAGATAACGCACAATGCCTGCCGCCACTGCCGCCAGCCCCTGGTACAAGCACCTCTGGCCCTGGATCATCATTGGTATCCTCACCACCTCGGTGTGCCTGAGCCTGACCATGGTCAGCATTGCCGTACGCAACCCGGACAATCTGGTGAACGACAACTACTACGAGGCAGGCAAAGGCATCAACCGCTCGCTGGACCGCGAACTGCTGGCGCAGCAGCTGGGCCTGAAAGCCAGCGTGCACCTGGACGAGCTGACCGGCGAAGTGGACCTGCGCCTGACCGGCAGCAGCGGCCCGCAAAACCTGGAGCTGAACCTGATTTCGCCCACGCAGCCGGAGAAGGACCGCAGGGTACTGCTGAGCAGGGTCGACGCGGGGCGCTATGTGGGGCAGTTGGAGGACAAGGTCGACGGGCGGCGCTTTGTGGAACTGCTGGGCAGCGAAGGGGGCCAGGTGTGGCGCTTGTTCGAAGAGGAAAAAGTGGAACATGGTGTGACCTTGCAGCTGGGTGACGAAGCCCTGCAAGGTGCCGAGCACCAACAGTAGCATCATCGCAAATCCCTGTGGGAGCGGGCATGCCCGCGAATGCGGTAGCTCAGGCAAAGGTGTTTTCAGGCCTGACGCTTTCGCGGGCACGCCCGCTCCCACAGGGTTTCATATCTGCCTGAGCAGTCGTGCTTACCTTATGACCCAGCCCACCCCCTGCTACCACTGCGCCCTGCCCGTCCCCCCCGGCAGCCGCTTCACCGCCGTGGTCCTCGGCCAGCCGCGGCAGTTCTGCTGCCCCGGCTGCCAGGCGGTGGCCGAGTCGATCGTCGCCGGTGGCCTGGAGCACTACTACCAGCACCGCAGTGACAACAGCGCCAACCCCGAGGCCCTGCCCAGGCAGTTGCAAGACGAACTGGCCCTGTACGACCGCAGCGACGTGCAGCAGAGCTTCGTGCGCCACCTGGGCCAGCTGGCCGAAACCACCTTGCTGGTCGAAGGCATCAGCTGCGCCGCCTGCGGCTGGCTGATCGAAAAGCACCTGCGCAACCTGCCCGGTGTCGCCGAGGCGCGCCTGAACCTCTCCAACCACCGCCTGCTGCTGAGCTGGGACGACAAGCAACTGCCACTTTCACGCCTGCTCGCCGAGTTGCGCCAGATCGGCTATGCCGCCCACCCCTACCAGCCCGACCAGGCCGCCGAGCAGCTGGCCCGCGAGAACCGCAGCGCCCTGCGCCGCCTGGGCGTGGCAGGGCTGCTGTGGTTCCAGGCAATGATGGCGACCATGGCCACCTGGCCAGAATTCAACATCGACCTGTCCCCCGAGTTGCACACCATCCTGCGCTGGGTGGCGCTGTTCCTGACCATTCCCATTGTGTTCTATAGCTGCGCGCCCTTTTTCAAGGGCGCGGCGCGCGACCTGCGCACCCGCCACCTGACCATGGACGTTTCGGTGTCGCTGGCCATCGCCCTGGCCTTCGGCGCCGGCATCTGGACGGCCATCACCGGCAGCGGCGAGCTGTATTTCGACACAGTGGGCATGTTCGCCCTGTTCCTGCTCACCGGCCGCTACCTGGAGCGCCGCGCCCGCGAACGCACGGCTGCGGCCACCGCTCAGCTGGTCAACCTGCTGCCGGCCTCGTGCCTGCGCCTGGACGCCATCGGCCGCAGCGAGCGCATCCTGCTCAGCGAATTGCACTGCGGTGACACGGTGCAAGTGCTGCCCGGCGCGGTGATCCCCGCCGACGGGCGCATTGTCGAAGGCCGCTCCAGCGTGGACGAATCACTGCTCACCGGCGAATACCTGCCGCAACCACGCCGGGTGGGCGAACGGGTCACCGGCGGTACGCTGAATGTCGAAAGCACCTTGAACGTGGAAGTCGAAGCACTCGGCCACGATTCGCGGCTCTCGGCCATCGTCCGCCTGCTGGAACGCGCTCAGACCGAAAAGCCGCGCCTGGCCGAAATCGCCGACCGGGCTTCGCAATGGTTCCTGCTGTTGTCGCTGCTGGCTGCCGTGGCCATCGGCCTGTGGTGGTGGTACCTGGACCCTGCACGGGCCTTCTGGATCGTGCTGGCCATGCTGGTGGCCACCTGCCCTTGTGCACTGTCGCTGGCCACGCCAACGGCGCTGACCGCCGCCACCGGCAGCTTGCACAAGCTGGGCCTGCTGGTAACCCGCGGCCATGTACTGGAGGGCCTGAACCAGATCGACACGGTGATTTTCGACAAGACCGGCACCCTGACCGAAGGCCGCCTCACGTTGCGCAGCATTCGCCCGCTCGGCAACCTGCCCGCTGACCGCTGCCTGGCCCTGGCCGCCGCCCTGGAAAACCGCTCCGAACACCCGATCGCCCGCGCCTTCGGCCGCACCGCCATACCGGCCGAAAACGTGCAGACCGTGCCAGGTCTGGGCCTGGAAGGGCAAGTAGACGGCCAACGCCTGCGTATCGGCCAGGCCACCTTCGTCTGCGCCCTGAGCGCTGCGCAAATCCCCGCCGTGCCGGAACCACGCGGCCAGTGGCTGCTGCTGGGTGACCGCCACGGGCCTCTGGCGTGGTTTGGCCTGGACGACCGGCTGCGCGACGACGCACCGGCGCTGCTCGCCGCCTGCAAGGCCCGAGGCTGGCGCACGCTGCTGCTGTCGGGCGACAGTTCGCCGATGGTCGCCGAGGTGGCCGCGCAACTGGGCATCGACCAGGCCATTGGTGGCCTGCGCCCGGACGACAAGCTGGATCGGCTGAAGGCGCTGCAGGCGGCCGGGCGCAAGGTGCTGATGCTCGGCGACGGGGTCAACGACGTGCCGGTGCTGGCCGCCGCCGACATCAGCATTGCCATGGGCAGCGCCACCGACCTTGCCAAGACCAGCGCCGACGCCGTGCTACTGTCCAACCGCCTGCAGGCACTGGTGCAGGCCTTGGACCTGGCCCGCCGCACACGTCGCAACATCCTCGAGAACCTGCTGTGGGCCACCCTGTATAATGGCCTGATGTTGCCGTTTGCCGCGCTTGGCTGGATCACCCCGGTGTGGGCCGCCATCGGCATGTCGGTCAGCTCGCTGATCGTGGTGCTCAATGCCCTGCGCCTGACCCGCATGCCGTTGGCATCGAACCTGCCGAAAACCGAAGCACCCCTGCCCGGGAGGAAGACACCATGCCCGCCCTCTATGTCATGATCCCCGCAGCCTTGCTGCTGGTCGGCGTGGCCGTGTACATCTTCTTCTGGGCAGTGGACAGCGGCCAGTACGACGACCTCGAAGGCCCTGCCCACAGCATCCTGTTCGACGACCAGGACCCGCGCCACCAGGCCGCGGTGAAGCCTGACGACACACCGGGCGATACCGACAAGGAACCACCACCCCGTGCCTGACCTGCTTCCCCTGCTGGGCTCGGCACTGGTCCTGGGCCTGCTTGGCGGCGGCCACTGCCTGGGCATGTGCGGCGGCCTGATGGGCGCGCTGACCCTGGCCATCCCACCGGAACAACGTAGCCGGCGCTTGCGCCTGCTGCTGGCGTACAACCTTGGGCGCATTTTCAGTTATGCCAGCGCCGGCCTGCTGCTCGGCCTGGCCGGCTGGGCGGTGGCCAACAGCCCCGCCGCCCTGGGGCTGCGGGTAGTGGCAGCGCTGTTGTTGATTGCCATGGGGCTGTACCTGGCCGGCTGGTGGAGCGGGCTGACCCGCATCGAAGCCCTGGGGCGCGGGCTGTGGCGGCATATCCAGCCGGTGGCGTCGCGCTTGTTGCCGGTGTCCAGCCTGCCCCGGGCGTTGCTGCTGGGTGCCTTGTGGGGGTGGCTGCCGTGCGGGTTGGTCTACAGCACCCTGCTGTGGGCCGCCAGCCAGGGCAACGCCGGGTACAGCGCGGCGTTGATGCTCGCGTTCGGCCTGGGAACCTGGCCGGTGTTGCTGGCCACCGGGCTGGCTGCCGAACGGGTAAACGCCTTGTTGAGGCGCCGCAGCGTGCGTGTGGCGGGCGGTGTGCTGGTGATGCTGTTTGGGGTCTGGACCCTGCCGGGCCCACACCAGCACTGGCTGATGGGGCATTGACGGGGGCTGCTGTGCAGCCCCAACGCCCTTGATACAAATCAACACACACCCCTACAGACAGCCATATAGTCCGGTGCACTGCTGCTCTTTCCGGGGACCGCCCTCATGCTCGACGACCTACGTTGGGATACCGACCTGATCCGCCGCTACGATCTGGCCGGGCCACGCTACACCTCCTACCCGACCGCCGTGCAACTGCACAGCGAGGTGGGCTCGTTCGACCTGCTCCACGCCCTGCGCGAGAGCCGTCGAGCCGTGCGCCCCCTGTCGCTGTACGTGCATGTGCCGTTTTGCGCCAACATCTGCTACTACTGCGCCTGCAACAAGGTCATCACCAAGGACCGCGCGCGCGCCGCACCCTACCTGCAGCGCCTGGAGCAGGAAATCCAGCTGATCGCCTGCCACCTGGGCCCGCAGCAGCGTGTTGAACAGCTGCATTTTGGCGGCGGCACGCCGACGTTCCTCAGCCATGTGGAACTGCGCCAACTGATGGCCACCCTGCGTCAGCACTTCCACCTGCTGGACGACGATTCCGGCGACTACGGCATCGAGATCGACCCGCGCGAGGCCGACTGGTCGACCATGGGCCTGCTCCGCGAACTGGGCTTCAACCGCGTCAGCCTGGGCGTACAAGACCTCGACCCGGCCGTGCAGCGCGCGATCAACCGCCTGCAGAGCCTGGAGCAGACCCGCACCCTGATCGAGGCTGCGCGCACCCTGCAGTTCCGCTCGGTCAACCTGGACCTGATCTACGGCCTGCCCAAACAAACACCCGAAGGTTTTGCCCGCACGGTCGAAGAAGTGATCCGCCTGCAGCCAGACCGCCTGTCGGTGTTCAACTATGCCCACCTGCCCGAGCGCTTCATGCCCCAACGGCGCATCGACAACAACGACCTGCCCAGCCCGGCCGCCAAGCTGGAGATGCTGCACACCACCATTGACCAGTTGACCGCCGCCGGCTACCGCTACATCGGCATGGATCACTTCGCCCTGCCGGACGACGAACTGGCCATCGCCCAGGAAGAAGGCACCCTGCAGCGCAACTTCCAAGGCTACACCACCCACGGGCACTGCGACCTGATCGGCCTGGGCGTGTCGGCCATCAGCCAGATCGGCGACCTGTACTGCCAGAACAGCAGCGACCTCAACACCTACCAGGACAGCCTGTCCAACGCCCAGCTGGCCACCCAGCGCGGCCTGGTATGCAACCACGACGACCGCATACGGCGGGCGGTGATCCAGCAACTGATCTGCCATTTCGAGCTGGACTTCGAGCCGATCGAACAGGCCTTCACCATCGATTTTCGCGGTTATTTCAACGAGCTCTGGCCCGAACTGCTGACCTTGCAGCGCGACGGCCTGATCAGCCTGGACGCCAAGGGCATTCGCATCCTGCCGGCTGGCCGCCTGCTGGCGCGCTCGGTGTGCATGGTGTTCGACGCCTACCTGGCGATGCACAACCGCCAGCGTTTCTCGCGGGTTATCTGAAAACCGAGTCGTTCAACCGCATGGACAAGCCTCCTTGCCAGGCACACTATGGGCACACAAGGACTCCCGGCAGGACGGCTGCCGGGGTTTCGCCAGGGCGCACCATCAACGCGCACGCTGGCCTACACCCTGTGTCGTGGGTTACCCTTACGACTTATGTGTGCTTTCCCACAAGGATCGATTCAAATGTCCGAGCCAGTCAAACTGCGCCCACACAACCAGGCCCATTGCAAGGATTGCAGCCTGGCCCCCCTGTGCCTGCCTCTTTCGCTGAACCTGGAAGACATGGATGCACTGGATGAAATCGTCAAACGCGGCCGCCCGCTGAAGAAAGGCGAGTTCCTGTTCCGCCAGGGTGACAATTTCGGCTCGGTCTACGCCGTACGTTCCGGTGCCCTGAAAACTTTCAGCCTCAGCGACAGCGGCGAAGAACAGATCACCGGCTTCCACCTGCCCAGCGAGCTGGTCGGCCTGTCAGGCATGGACACCGAAGCCTACCCGGTGTCGGCCCAGGCGCAGGAAACCACTTCGGTGTGCGAAATCCCCTTCGAGCGGCTTGACGAGCTGTCGGTGCAACTGCCGCAGCTGCGTCGCCAGCTGATGCGGGTCATGAGCCGGGAAATCCGCGACGACCAGCAAATGATGCTGCTGCTGTCGAAAAAGACCGCCGACGAGCGTATTGCCACCTTCCTGGTCAACCTGTCGGCACGCTTCCGCGCCCGCGGCTATTCGGCCAACCAGTTCCGCCTGAGCATGTCGCGCAACGAAATCGGCAACTACCTGGGCCTGGCAGTAGAAACCGTGTCGCGGGTGTTCACGCGCTTCCAGCAGAACGGCCTGCTGCGCGCCGAGGGCAAGGAAGTGCACATCCTCGACCCGATCCAGCTGTGTGCGCTGGCCGGTGGTGCAATCGAGGCCTGAGGCCGGCGTTTAGCGGGTATACTTTGGCATTCGTTTTCCCAGGATACCCGCAACAATGCACAGCGACGCTTTCGACCTCAAAGCCCTGATCCGCCCGGTAGTGGACTTCCCCAAACCGGGCGTGATCTTTCGCGACATCACCCCGCTGTTCCAATCGCCGCGCGGGCTGCGCTATGTAGCTGACCAGTTCATCGAGCGTTATGTCGAGGCTGAGTTCAGCCACATTGGTGCCATGGACGCGCGGGGCTTCCTGATTGGCTCAATCATCGCCCACCAGTTGAACAAGCCGCTGATCCTGTTCCGCAAGCAAGGCAAGCTGCCGGCTGACGTGCTGAGCGAGGGTTACCAGACCGAATACGGCGAAGCCTTCCTGGAAGTGCATGCCGACAGCCTGTGCGAGGGGGATTCGGTGTTGATCTTCGATGACCTGATTGCCACCGGCGGTACGCTGCTGGCTGCAGCCAACCTGGTACGCCGTACCGGGGCGCAGGTGTTCGAGGCGGCGGCGATTATCGACCTGCCGGAATTGGACGGGTCGCGTCGGTTGCAGGCGGCCGGGGTGCCTACCTTCTGCCTGACCGAGTTTTCCCTCAGCGAGTACTGAGTTGGCTTTTGGGGCTGCTTTGCAGCCCATTCGCGGGACAAGCCCGCTCCCACACAGTGAAGCATCGCTATATCTCTGTGGGAGCGGGCTTGTCCCGCGAATGGGCCGCAAAGCGGCCCCAGCATTTTTGAATCAGAGCGAAATTGGCCGGCGCCCTGCAAAGGCATGGGCCAAGGTGCCGCCATCCACCATCTCCAGCTCGCCGCCCAGCGGTACACCATGGGCAATGCGAGACGCCACCAACCCCTTCTCGCTCAACAATTGCGCGATGTAATGCGCCGTCGCCTCCCCTTCCACCGTCGGGTTGGTCGCCAGAATCACCTCGGTGAAGGTGCCCTGCTCCTCGATGCGTGCCATAAGCTGAGGAATGCCAATGGCCTCCGGGCCCAGGCCGTCCAGCGGCGACAGGTGCCCCTTGAGCACAAAGTAGCGGCCACGGTAGCCCGTCTGCTCCACCGCATACACATCGGTCGGCCCCTCCACCACGCACAGCTGGGTGTCGTCGCGGCGCGGGTCGGCGCACTGCGGGCACAGTTCCTGCTCGGTGAGGGTGCGACACTGGCGGCAATGCCCTACCCCTTCCATGGCCTGGGTCAAGGCCTGAGCCAGGCGCAGCCCGCCACTGCGGTCGCGCTCCAGCAATTGCAGGGCCATGCGCTGTGCGGTCTTCTGGCCAACGCCTGGCAGGATGCGCAGGCCGTCGATCAGTTGGCGGATAAGGGGGCTGAAGCTCATGGGAATGGCCTGACAAATCAATAAGAGGCGGTTTATACCCAGCGGGGGCGGCGGCGTCAAATAAGGTCACCCCAAGCCTACCCGGCCTGCTGTTGCTATCACATAAAAAGCAGACCGCGCCTGGGTTGAAATCGCTCAAAAAAAACCGCCGCTGATATCAGCGGCGGTTTTCGGTATCGCAATGCGCTTAGAACGGCATCTTGAAGCCCGGCGGCAGTTGCATGCCGGCGGTCATGCCGCCCATCTTTTCCTGGCTGCTTTGCTCGATCTTGCGCACGGCATCGTTCAGCGCGGCGGCGATCAGGTCTTCCAGCACTTCCTTGTCGTCCTCGTCGGTCGACATCAGGCTTTGGTCGATGCTGACGCGCTTGACGTCGTGACGCCCCGTCATCACCACGCTCACCAGGCCACCGCCGGACTGGCCGGTGACTTCGGCGTTGGCCAGCTCTTCCTGCATTTTCTGCATCTTTTCCTGCATCTGCTGGGCCTGCTTCATCAGGCCGGCCATGCCACCTTTCATCATGGGGGTATACCTCGATTGGGTCATGTGATGCGGCCCGGCGCAGGGCCAGCCGCATGGTTATCCGTTACTGGCCCTGTTTGGCCAGGGCCTCTACAGGCTCAATAGTATCGTGCCGCACCTTGGCACCGAACAACTTGATCATCTGCTGGATCAACGGATCCTGTTCGATAGAGGTGACCGCGTCCTGCTGGCGCTCTGCACGCTTGCGCGATGCCGCCTGGGCCGGGGTTTCCTGCTCAGGCAGGATCAGCTCGATACGCAGGTTCAGGGTGCGCCCCAGGTGCTGGTTGAGCGCTTCGTTCACGCGACGCTGCTGGGTCGTGTTGAACAGTGCGCCTTGGCCAGGGTCCAGGTGCAGCAGCCAGTCGTCGCCATCGGCGGCAATCAGCGTACAGTTTGCCGCGATGTTGCCTGTCATCCCGGACACAGGCAACTGTGGGAATAATTCCAGCCATTGCAGGGCCAGCCCGGTGGCCGGTTTAGCTGCTGGCAGCGGCTCGGCAGCCGGCTTCGATACCTCTTCCTGCACATGTTCAGCCAACTCGTCCAGATAGCTGAAACCGACCGGGTCGCTTTCACCGCTGTAATAGTCTTCGTCCAGCGGCGGCTCATCATCGCGATCCATGCCTACGGCAGCGTAGGCGGAGGGGTCGAAAGGCGGCTCGTCGCTTGCCGCTGTGGGCTGTGGCGCCGGTGCAGGGGCAACAGGCTCGGGCGCAGGTGCGGGCACAGGTTCAGCCGCTACCGGCGCAGGTGCAACTGCCGGCTCTTCCCACGGCAGGTCGACCACCTCCGCGACAGGCTCAGGTACCGAAATGGCCTCGATCTCGGCCTGCAGCTCGGCGTCTGGCTCGGCCTCCGGCTCATGGTCGGCTGTCGCAGGTGCAGGCACCTCCAGCTGTGGGGCGGCGGCCGCGGGTTCTGCCGGCACGGCCGCAACAGGCGATGACGGCACGGCCAAGGCCGAGGCTGCCACCGGCGCTGCAGGATCAGCTGTGGCTTGGCTGATCCCCACTGGCTTTAGCACCGGTCTCGGCGCGTCGTCGGTATCAGCCGGGCGGAACGCCAACATGCGCAGCAGGACCATCTCGAAACCACCACGCGGGTCCGGCGCCAACGGCAGGTCTCGGCGGCCGATCAGGCCCATCTGGTAATAGAACTGCACGTCCTCGGCCGGCAATGCCGAAGCCAGCGCCAGTACTCGGTCGCGGTCACCCTGGCCGTTGTCCACGGCCTCTGGCAGCGCCTGAGCAATGGCCACACGGTGCAGCACGTTAAGCATTTCGGCCAGCACGCCCGCCCAGTCCGGGCCCTGCTCGGCCAAGCTGCGCACGGCCTCCAGCAATGCCCGGGCATCGCCTTCGAGCAACGCCTGCAACACGCCGTAGACCTGGCCGTGATCCAGGCTGCCAAGCATGGCCCGCACATCAGCGGCCAGCACCTTGCCTTCGCCAAAGGCGATGGCCTGGTCGGTGAGGCTCATGGCGTCACGCATCGAGCCATCGGCCGCGCGGCCCAGCAGCCACAGGGCATCCGGCTCGAACGGCACGTTCTCGGCAGCCAGTACGTGGCTGAGGTGTTCAACCACCCGCTCCGGGCTCATGTTCTTCAGCGAGAACTGCAGGCAGCGCGACAGGATGGTGGCCGGCAGCTTCTGCGGGTCGGTGGTGGCGAGGATGAATTTGACGTAGGGCGGCGGCTCTTCCAGCGTCTTGAGCAAGGCGTTGAACGAGTGGGTCGACAGCATGTGCACTTCGTCGATCAGGTAGACCTTGAAGCGCCCACGGCTTGGGGCGTACTGCACGTTGTCCAGCAGCTCGCGGGTGTCTTCGACCTTGGTGCGGCTGGCGGCGTCGATCTCGATCAGGTCGACGAAACGGCCTTCGTCGATTTCACGGCACACCGAACAGGTGCCACAGGGCGTGGAGGTGATGCCGGTTTCGCAGTTCAGGCACTTGGCGATAATACGGGCGATGGTCGTCTTGCCCACGCCCCGGGTACCGGTGAACAGGTAGGCGTGGTGCAGGCGCTGATTGTCCAAGGCATTGATCAAGGCCTTCAGCACATGGGCCTGGCCGACCATTTCGCGAAACGAGCGCGGACGCCATTTACGTGCAAGAACCTGATAACTCATCGAAAAACCATCGTAGCCTGATAGAGCGGAAGATCGCTAATGCTAGCGGAGCGGGGGCAAAATTGCACCCTGCGCGCGTCGTCTAAGCTTTGAGGCAGGCGCGCTGTTCAGGGAGGATACGCCTTTGCGAAGATTGCTGGCCCTGCTGTTGCTCTGGACCACCCACAGCCTGGCTGAACAGCCGGCACTGCGCTTCTCTGTAGCGGAGAGCTGGGGCATGCCGCTGGTACGCATCGAAGGCGATCAGCCAGTGGAGGGATTGCTTTACGACCTGATGCAGGCCATGGCCAAGGAAGTGGGGGCTCGCCCCAACTACCACGTCATGGCCCGCCTGCGCCTGGAGGAGGCCATGAGCAGCGGCGACATAGATGTGCGTTGCTACGTCAGTACCCGATGGCTCAATGACCGGCCGGGGGATTTTGTGTGGAGTATCCCGCTGATTCACCAGCGCGACGTGCTGGTTGGCCGCGCCAGCGACGACACCCCGATGCTCTTGGAGCAGCTGCCACCCCAGGCTATCGGCACGGTGCTGGGCTACACCTATTCAACCCTGCAACCGCTGCTGGACAAGGGCCAGCTGCACCGTGAGGACAGCCGCAGCCAGTTGCTGGTGCTGCAAAAGCTGCAGGCCGGGCGGTATCGGCATGCGGTGAGCAACCAGTTGTCGTTGCAGTGGTTCAACCAGGGGTTGCCAGCTGAACAGCAATTGCAGGCGCTGGCGGTGCTGGAAGAACAGGATTTGGGGTGCATGGTGCGCAACGATCCGGCGATACCGACACAAGCGCTGTTGCGGGCGCTGGTAAGAATGAAGCAGTCGGGTGAGATCGAGCGGATTGTGCAGCGGTATGGGGGAGCGGGCGACCCGGACAATATGTCTGTGGCCCGCCCCTGAAATGCCCAGCAAAATGCCGGCACAACTTACTGCCCTGCTCAATTTGTGAAAGCTTGTGCAAACCCTGTGGGAGCGGGCATGCCCGCGAACACCGGCATAGCCGGTGCCATCCACCGAGTAATGTTCTTCGCAGGCATGCCCGCTCCCACAAAGTTCTTAAAAGTGCGCACTCTGATCGGGGGTTCGCTGTAACCGGGGCATCTGGCGCGGCCAGCGGCGGCAGTTTGCGGCTGATGTGGCAGACCGGCTGGCACTGATCGCCCTGGGGCAGGCTGCGGGGTTTTCGCTGGATGAAGTAGGGGCGATGCTGGTGGACCTGCAGGTCGACCGGCAGATGCTGATCGCCAAGGCGGACGAGCTGGATGCGCGAATCAGGCGGTTGCAAGCGATGAGCAAGGGATTGCGGCATGCGGCGCAGTGCCCGGAGGAGGATCATCTGGCATGCCCGAAATTCCAGCGGCTGATGAAGCTGTCGGCGGCCGGAGCATTGGGCGGAAAGCAGGCAAGAAGGAAGGCGTTCGTTGCAGACTGAGGTTTTCCGACCCCAGAAATGGAGGCGGCCCCACCAGCCACACCCCGGCACTCGATGTTCCCGCTATGGCTGCTCCCTTCCGGGCCTGACCAGGTTAACGGGTAATCAATGCGGGGGGACCGATGGGGCCACCACTACATGCCTCGCTGAGCAGCGAGTGGCGCCATTGTACCGGTCTTGAGGGCAGATACAACCTCTGAGGTAGAAAAAGTCATCATTTCTCAATGACTTGTCAGGCGCATGGGCGCTGAACTGGCGCGCAAACCTGTGGGAGCGGGCGCGCCCGCGAAGAAGGCGCCGCAGTGGATGGCACCGGCTTTGCCGGTGATCGCCGGCAAGCCAGCTCCTACAGGGACCGTACAAGCTTCTGAATCTGGGTATCGAGCCAGAATGTTGGGGTCGGGGATAGCGCAGGGCTTCAGATAGCGATGCCCTGTTCGGCCAGGAATGTGACAAAGGCATCTTCGTCCAGCACCTTAACGCCCAGCTCAGCGGCCTTGGCCAGCTTGGACCCTGCCCCCGGCCCTGCCACCACGCAGTGGGTCTTGCCAGACACCGAGCCGGCCACCTTGGCCCCCAGGCTTTCCAGCTTGTCTTTGGCGATGTCGCGGCTCATGCGCTCCAGCGTACCGGTCAGCACCCAGGTCTGCCCGGCCAGCGGCAAGCCTTCGGCTACCTTCTTCTCGCTGCTCCAATGCATGCCGAACGCCAGCAACTGGGCTTCGATGTCCCGCGCCAGCTTCTGATTCGCTTCATCCTTGAAGAACTCACGCACTGCGTCAGCCTGCTTGGCCGCCAGGGCTTGGCGCAGGTCGATGCCGTCGGCGGCGATGATCTTGTCCAGGCTGTCGAGCCTGGCCACCAGCTTCTCGGCACCGGTCGGGCCAACGGAGGGGATGTCGAGCTTGGCGATCATCCCGGCCAAGGTGGTGCTGGCAGCAAATTCGGCAGCCAGTTCGCCCTCGTCCTGTATTTTCATGCCGCTGGCCAGAAGCTGTTCAATGACTTTCTGGTTGTGCTCGTCTTCGAAGAAGTTGTGGATTTCGTAGGCCACCTCCAGGCCGATATCCGGCAGGTAGGTCAGCACTTGTGGCAACGCCTGCTGCACACGGGCCAGGCTGCCCAGCGAGCGGGCCAGTACCTTGGCGGTTTCTTCGCCCACGTCGGGAATGCCCAGGGCATAGATGAAGCGCGCCAGGCTCGGGCGCTTGCTGGCTTCGATGGCATCGAGCAACTTCTTGCTGGAGACCTCGGCAAAGCCTTCAAGCCCGACAACCTGCTCGAACTCCAGTTTGTACAGATCAGCCGGCGAGCCGATCAGGCCTTCATCCACCAATTGCTCGACGCTCTTCTCGCCCAGGCCGTCGATGTCCATCGCACGGCGGGACACGTAGTGAATGATCGCCTGTTTGAGCTGGGCGCCACAGGCCAAGCGACCCACACAGCGGTACACCGCGCCTTCGCTGGTGGTTGCCTTGCCTTTGCTGCGTTTGACCAGCTGGGTACGCTCGACCTGCGAACCACAGACCGGGCACACGCTCGGCACTTCGACCGGGCGGGCATCTTCCGGGCGGCGCTCCAGCACGACTTGCATCACCTGCGGGATCACATCACCGGCACGGCGGATGATTACCGTGTCGCCGATGCGCAGGCCCAGGCGGGCGATTTCGTCCATGTTGTGCAAGGTGGCATTGGACACGGTCACACCGGCAACCTTGACCGGTTTCAGGCGCGCCACAGGCGTTACTGCCCCTGTACGGCCAACCTGGAACTCGACGTCCAGCACCTCGGTCAGCTCTTCCATGGCCGGGAACTTGTGGGCGATCGCCCAGCGTGGCTCGCGGGCACGGAAGCCCAGCTCGCGCTGGGCGGCCAGGCTGTTGACCTTGAACACCACGCCATCGATTTCATAGGGCAGGCTGTTGCGCCGTTCGCCGATATCGCGGTAGTAGGCCAGGCACTCATCGATGCCTGCCGCGTGCTTGAGCTCGCGACTGATCGGCAGGCCCCAGGCCTTGAGCTGCTCGAGGGTGCCGATGTGGCTGTCGGCGATGCTCTCGGACACCTGGCCAACGCCATAGCAGCAGAACTCCAGCGGGCGGCTGGCGGTAATCTTTGAATCCAGCTGACGCAGGCTGCCGGCAGCGGCGTTGCGCGGGTTGGCGAAGGTCTTGCCGCCGGCTTCGGCCTGGGCGGCATTGAGCCGGTCGAAACCGGCCTTGCTCATGTACACCTCACCGCGCACTTCCAGCACCGCTGGCCAGCCTTCGCCCTGCAGTTTGAGCGGGATGTTACGCACGGTGCGCACGTTGGCGCTGATATCCTCGCCAGTGGTGCCGTCACCACGGGTGGCGCCCTGCACCAGCTGACCGTCGCGATACAGCAGGCTCACCGCCAGGCCGTCGAGCTTGGGTTCGCAGCTGAAGTCGACCGCACCGGGCTGGTCGAGGCCGTCTACCACGCGGCGGCCGAACTCACGCAGGTCGGTTTCTTCGAAAGCGTTGCCCAGGCTGAGCATGGGCACTTCATGGCGCACCTGGCTGAATGCGGACAACGCCTGGCCGCCGACGCGCTGGGTGGGCGAATCAGGGGTTACCAGGTGGGGGTGTTCAGCCTCAAGCGCCTTGAGCTCGTTGAACAGGCGGTCGTATTCGGCATCGGGCACACTGGGCTCGTCGAGCACGTAGTAGCGGTAGTTGTGCTGGTCGAGTTCGGCACGCAGTTCGTGGATACGGGTTTCGGCGGTCATTTTCAGGGTCTCTTGCAAAGCAAAAAGAGCAGCCTGGGGTGGTGTCTGGGGCCTGGATTGGTAATTGCCTGACCGGGCCCTATCGCCGGCAAGCCAGCTCCCACAGGTACACCACAAGCCTGGAGGGCAGTGGTACTCCTGTGGGAGCTGGCTTGCCGGCGATAGGGCCGGGTCGGGCAGTAACTCCCGAACCGACCAGCACGCCCTCAGGCTGCTCTTTCGTCTGGATCTGTCAGCGCTTCTGGGTCAGCGCGCGGCGCTCGAACTCGACGATGCGCTGGCGGTAGTGCTCGATGGTCTGGGCAGTCAGCACGCTGCGCTGGTCGTCCTTGAGCTCGCCGTTGAGTTCGTGGGCCAGTTTGCGTGCCGCAGCGACCATCACGTCGAACGCCTGCTTCGGATGACGCGGGCCCGGCAGACCAAGGAAGAAGCTCACAGCGCGGGTGCTGAAGTGGTCGATATCGTCCAGGTCGAACACGCCTGGCTTGACCGCATTGGCCATGGAGAACAGCACTTCGCCGTGGCCGGCCATGCTCTCGTGGCGGTGGAAAATGTCCATTTCGCCGAAGCGCAGGCCGCTTTCCAGAATGTTCTGCAGCAACGCCGGGCCCTTGAAGCCGCCTTCGTCACGGGAGATAACACTGATCACCAGCACTTCCTCGGCCGGTGGCAGCTCCTTGACGCTACTGGCAGGCGCTGTACCCGTGCTGCTGCGGGTGTTGTCGGCGGCAAAGTCGTCATTGCTGTCAGCAAAAAGGTCGGGCTCGCGCGTGTCGGCACTCAGGTTCAGGTCACCCTGCTGTACATCAGCCGCTACGGTGGCGCGCTTGTTGCGCTTGCTGGCCTTGGCCGGCTTGGGCTCGCGTTCGCGGTCACGCGAAGAGGCGCTGAGCGACGGCAAGTCGCTTTCGTCCAGCTCAGGCTCCTTGTGGGCGTCCAGCACGCGCGACGGGCCGAGCACTTCGGCGCCGCCACCCTCTTCTTCCGGCAGGTTGGAATAACTGCGATCCAGACGGAATTTCAACTTGCCTTTCCCGCCGCGCATGCGGCGCCAGCCGTCGAAAAGAATCCCGGCAATGACAATGATGCCGATGACGATCAGCCACTCGCGCAGACCGATTTCCATGTAATCCCGTGCCTCTATAAAAATATGCTTGAAAACAAAGGGTTCAAAGCCCTTTAACACGTGGCGCCAACTCTATGTTCTGACAGGCGTTTTACCCACGCAAAAAACGAGTGACATTAAGCTAGCACGACCAAAGACAACTTTACACCGTCTGTCGCACATGACGGGGGCATTTCGCTACAGAATGTGCCCGCATCGTCGCGCATCAAGCGTCGACCATGGCCATGGCCGCCTCCACATCAACTGCAACAAGGCGTGAGCAACCGGGTTCATGCATGGTCACCCCCATCAATTGGTCCGCCATCTCCATGGCAATCTTGTTGTGCGTGATGTAGATGAACTGCACGCTTTCACTCATTTCCTTGACCAGGCGCGCATAGCGCCCGACGTTGGCATCGTCCAGCGGTGCATCGACCTCGTCGAGCATGCAGAACGGTGCGGGGTTCAACTTGAAGATGGCAAACACCAGCGCCAAAGCGGTCAGTGCCTTCTCGCCGCCGGACAGCAAATGAATGGTGCTGTTCTTCTTGCCCGGGGGTCGCGCCATGATCGTCACCCCTGTATCGAGTAAATCTTCGCCCGTCAGTTCCAGATAAGCGCTGCCACCACCGAAAACTTTTGGGAAAAGTGCCTGTAATCCGGCATTTATCTGATCAAAGGTATCCTTGAAGCGGTTGCGGGTTTCCTTGTCGATCTTGCGAATGACGTTTTCCAGGGTCTCGAGGGCTTCGACCAGGTCGGCGTCCTGCGCGTCCAGGTAACGCTTGCGCTCGGACTGCTGCTGGTATTCCTCGATGGCAGCCAGGTTGATCGCACCCAGGCGCTGGATGCGTGCTTCAAGCTGCTCCAGCTCCTGTTCGGTACCCTGCTCGCTGGCCTCGGCCTCCAGCGTGGTGAGCACGCCTTGCAGGTCGTAGCCATCGGCCAGCAGCTGTTCTTGCAAGGTCTTGCGTCGTACATCCAGCCCCTGGCACTCCAGGCGCAATAGCTCCAGTTGGCCGCGCAGCAACTGAGCTTGCTGCTCGGCCTGGGTGCGGCGCTTTTCGGCATCACGCAGTTCACGGTCGGCTTCGTCCATGTGCAGGCGGGCCAAGCGCATTTCCTCGTCGACGCTCATACGCCGCTCCAGCAGCTCTTCGAGCTTCAGGCGCAGTTCTTCCTGCGGGGCCTCGCCCTCCTCCAGGTTCAGGCTCAGTTGCTCCTGGCGCTCGGTCAGGCGCGCTGCCTGCTGCTCCAGGCGCTCCAGGGCCTGACGGGTGGAGTCGTGCTGGGCGCGCAGCGAGCCCCAGCGCACGGCCAACTGGTGGGCGTGGTCCTTGTGCTGGCGGGCCTCTTGGCGCACCCGGTCGAGGGCTTCGCGCAGGGTGTCGCGGCGGGCCATCAGTTGCTCGCGCTGCTCGGTGTCCTGGGCCATCAGCTCCAGGGCCTCCTGCAGCAGCAGGCGCGCTTCGCCTAGCTGTTCGTGCTCCACGGCGCGCTGCTCTTCAAGCTCGGCCAGTTCTTCAAGCAGGCGCCGACGGCGCAACGCGACCTGCTCGGCTCGGGCGCGGCTGGCCGAGAGCCTGGCATTCAGTTCGCCATGCAGACGGTTTTCTTCCTGGGTACGGCGGCGAAGCTGTTCGCGCTGCTCTTCCTGGTCCAGCTGCTGCTCGCGCAGGGCCTGCAACTGTTGCTCAAGCTGCTCCAGTGCCGCTTCCTGCTCCTGTTGCTCCTGCCCCAGGCGCTCGATTTCCTGGCCACGCGCCAGCACGCCGCCTTCAGCTTCACCACCACGGCGCACCCGCAGGAAGTGCCGGCCAACCCAGTAGCCATCGCGGCTGACCAGGCTCTGGCCTTCGCCAAGCGACACGCGCTGCGCCAGTGCCTGGGCCAAGTCCTCCACAGGCTTGACCTGGCCCAGCCAGGGCGCCAGGTCGATGCGACCTGCGACCTTTTCCAGCAGGCTGCCAGGCAACGATGAACCCTTGACGCTGGCCTGCAGCAAACGCAGCTCACCTTGCTCAAGGCCTGTGAAATCGAGCGTATCGAAATCATCCACCAGCACCGCCTGCAGATCGGCGCCAAGCACCGTTTCTACTGCCAACTCCCAACCCGGCTCTACGCGCAAGCCTTCAGCCAGGCGTGGCTGTTGCTCCAGACCTTGGCCTTGCAGCCAGCCTGCAGCACCCGCGCCCGGTTCCAGGGCGGCCTGCTGCAAGGCTTCGAGCGAGGCCAGACGACCACCCAGGCGCTGCAGGTCGCCCTGCGCCTGCTGCTGGGCCTGGGTGGCCTGTTGCAGTTGCTCGCGCGCGCCTTCCAGGCGCTCGACCACCTGTTCTTCGGACAGCTGCAATTCTTCCAGCAGCATTTCACTGCTGGCCAGTTGCTCGGCCAGTTCGAGCATGGCGGCATCCTGCGGGTCGCTCCCCAGTTGCTCGCGCTCCTCGCCCAGCTTGCGCTGGCGCTCGGCCAAACGCTCCAGGCTGGCTTCCAGCTGTTGCAGGCGCGCCTGCTGCACTTCGGCCTGGCGACGTGGTTCGGCGGAGCGGCTGTTGAAACTGTCCCACTGTTCCTGCCAGCCGTGCATGCCCGCCTCGGCTTCCTCAAGGGCCGCAGCGGCCTCTTCGGCGGCGGCCAGGGTCATTTCCTGCTCGGGCTCGAGCATGGCCAGCTCTTCGCCCAGGGTGGCCAGCAAGGTGCGGTCGTGGCCCAGGTGCGATTCGGTCTCCAGGCGCGTGCGCTCGGCTTCCTTGAAGTCGTCCTGCAACTGCCGCAGGCGCTGCTGGCCATGCTGGATACTCTGCTCGACCCGGGCAATATCACCGGCTACCGAGTAGAAGCGGCCCTGCACCTGGTTGAAGCGCTCGGATAATTCATGATGGCCATCGCGCAGGCGCTCGATACTGGCATCGGCATTGCGCTGCTCGGCCACCAGTGCTTCATGGGACACACCCTGGTCGCCAATCACCGACTCGCGCTGGCGTACCTGTTCGTCCAGGCCGCGCCAGCGCAAGGCCGAAAGGCGCGCCTTCAACTGGCGTTCCTGCGCTTTGTACTCGCGGTACTTCTCGGCGGCCTGGGCCTGACGGTGCAGGCGCTCCAGCTGGCGCTCCAGCTCTTCGCGCAGGTCGGTCAGGCGCGCGAGGTTTTCCTGGGTGCGGCGGATGCGGTTCTCGGTTTCGCGGCGCCGCTCCTTGTACTTGGAGATGCCGGCCGCTTCTTCGATGAAGTTGCGCAGTTCCTCGGGCTTGGCCTCGATCAGCTTGGAGATCATGCCCTGTTCGATGATCGAATAGCTGCGTGGTCCAAGGCCGGTACCGAGGAAAATATCGGTGATGTCACGCCGCCGACACTTGGTGCCGTTGAGGTAATAGCTGTTCTGCCCG
Organism: Pseudomonas sp. PvP089; assembly: GCF_017875165.1. Classification (NCBI taxonomy): domain Bacteria; kingdom Pseudomonadati; phylum Pseudomonadota; class Gammaproteobacteria; order Pseudomonadales; family Pseudomonadaceae; genus Pseudomonas; species Pseudomonas sp. PvP089. The sequence continues at coordinate 2,007,293 of NZ_JAGGME010000001.1, read as the reverse complement.
TCGCGGGTAACCTTGCGGCGGATCGAGATTTCGGCATAGGCGGCATACTCGCCGACCAGGGTGGTTTCGCTGTTGTCGAACACCAGTTCGATGCTGGCCTGGCTGACCGGCTTGCGGCCACTGGAGCCGTTGAAGATGACGTCGGTCATCGACTCGCCGCGCAGGTTCTTTGCCGAACTCTCGCCCATCACCCAGCGCACCGCGTCGATGATGTTGGACTTGCCACAGCCGTTGGGGCCGACCACGGCCGCCATGTTACTGGGGAAATTGACCGTGGTCGGGTCGACGAACGACTTGAACCCGGCCAGGCGAATGCACTTCAGGCGCATCGGTCAGCCTCGGGCCAGCGCCGCCAGCACCAGTTCGCAGCTGCGCTGGCCGTAGGCAGTTAGCACCTCTCGGATACGTGGCAGGTCGCGGGCGACCACGGCGTCGAGCAGGCGGGCGAACAGGTCCAGGTAATCGATCATGTTGGCCTGGCGCTGGTCCAGCGACAAATAGTAGGCACGGCTCATCGCCGGTTGCAGGTTTTCCACGGTTTCCTGCAGGAACGGGTTGTCGGCGAACGGATAGGCCGCGCGCATCACCGCGAAGCTCTCGGCGACAAACGTCTTGATGTCGAGCTGGTCATGGGCGCGCTGCAAACGCTGCTGAATATCCAGAAACGGGCGCAGGTCGGCATCAGTGCGCCATTTTTGCGCAACCGCGTTGCCCAGCAGGATGTAGAACTCGCCCATCAAGGAACACAGGCTACGCACGCTGCGCTCGTCCAGCACGGTCACGTGGGCACCCCGGCGCGGCAAAATCGCCACCAGGTGCCGGCGCTCGAGGATCAGCAGCGCTTCACGGACCGAGCCACGACTGACGTTGAGGGCCAAGGTCACCTTCTGCTCCTGGATACGCTCGCCTGGCGCCAGCTCGCCGCGGATGATGCGTTCGGCCAGGTAATCGGCAATCTGCTCGGAGAGGCTGTCCGGGGCCTTGAACGTCATGGTTTTCCTTCAAAATCATTGAACTGGGCACAAGGGGCGGATTGTAGCGTACTTGGGCGGTAATCGCGCAGAGGGGCCAGGCGGTTTATTTGACCCGCCAGACAGCCGCGCGCCCGGCGCGATCTATGCTTGTTGTATGGGCAACGTGTTCGGCCGGGCGGCTACATGCGTAATTTCTTGACCTTTGAGTCAGAAAAATATTGACCTGCTGGACAGGTGTTGCTTAGAGTCCGCCCAACAACAATAAAACCATTGCGAGGCTATCCCCGTGATCCAGTTTCTCGTCAACCAGGAGCTGCATAGTGAGCACGCCCTGGACCCGAACATGACGGTGCTGCAGTACCTGCGCGAGCACCTGGGCAAACCCGGCACCAAAGAGGGCTGCGCCAGTGGTGACTGCGGCGCCTGCACCGTGGTCGTCGGCGAACTGAGCCAGGACGAGCAAGGCAACGACAGCCTGCGCTACCGCAGCCTCAACTCGTGCCTCACCTTTGTCTCGTCGCTGCACGGCAAGCAACTGATCAGCGTCGAAGGCCTCAAGCATCAGGGCCAACTGCACAGCGTGCAACAGGCCATGGCCGATTGCCACGGTTCACAATGCGGCTTCTGCACCCCTGGCTTTGTCATGTCGCTGTTCGCCTTGCAAAAAAACAGCAGCGGCCCGGACCTGCACCAGGCCCAGGAAGCCCTGGCCGGTAACCTGTGCCGTTGCACCGGCTACCGCCCCATCCTCGAAGCCGCCGAGCAGAGCTGCCGCCAGCCCTGTCGCGACCAGTTCGATGCCCAGCAGGCGCAAACCATCAGCCGCCTCAAGGCCATTGCACCAACCCAGACCGGCGAACTGAACAGCGGCGACAAGCGTTGCCTGGTGCCGCTGACCGTGGCCGACCTGGCCGACCTGTACAGTTCACACCCCGAAGCCCGCTTGCTGGCCGGCGGTACCGACCTGGCCCTGGAAGTGACCCAGTTCCACAGGACGTTGCCGGTGATGATCTATGTCGGCCACGTGGCCGAGCTCAAACGCATCGAAAAAACTGCCAGCCACCTGGAAATCGGCGCTGCCACCCCGCTCACCGACTGCTACGGCGCACTCCACGAGGAATACCCGGACTTCAGCGACCTGCTGCACCGCTTCGCCTCGCTGCAGATCCGCAACCAGGGCACGCTGGGCGGCAATATTGGCAACGCCTCGCCCATCGGCGACTCGCCTCCCCTGCTGATTGCCCTGGACGCGCAGATCGTACTGCGCCAAGGCGAGCGCCAGCGCACCATGGCGCTGGAAGACTACTTCATCGATTACCGCATCACCGCCCGCCAGGACAGCGAGTTCATCGAGAAGATCATCGTGCCTCGCGCCACCAATGACTGGGCGTTCCGCGCCTACAAAGTATCCAAGCGCCTGGACGACGACATTTCTGCCGTGTGCGCGGCCTTCAACCTCAGCATCGAAAACGGCGTGGTCAGCGGTGTGCGCATCGCCTTCGGCGGCATGGCGGCCATCCCTAAACGGGCCCGCGCCTGCGAAGCAGCGCTGCGCGGCAAGCCGTGGAACCAGGCCGCCATCGAGCGGGCCTGCCAGGCGCTGGCCGAGGATTTCACCCCGCTCAGCGACTTCCGCGCCAGCAAGGAATACCGCCTGCTGACCGCACAAAACCTGCTGCGCAAGTACTTCATCGAACAGCAAACGCCGCACATCGAAACCCGGGTGACCGCTTATGTCTAACCATCACGTAGCCAAGAGCCAGGCCGAGATGGCCGAGCTGTTCAGCCAGGACCTGACCACCGGGGTTGGCCGCAGCGTCAAGCACGACAGCGCCGACAAGCATGTATCTGGCGAGGCGCTGTACATTGACGACCGCCTGGAATTCCCCAACCAGCTGCACGTCTATGCGCGCACCGCCGACCGCGCCCATGCGCGTATCCTGCGCATCGACACCACGCCGTGCTATGCCTTCGAGGGTGTGCGCATCGCCATCACCCACGAGGACATCCCCGGCCTGAAAGACATCGGCCCGGTGGTGGCCGGTGACCCGCTGCTGGCCATCGACAAGGTCGAGTTCTTCGGCCAGCCGGTGCTTGCCGTTGCGGCCCGTGACCTTGAAACCGCGCGCCGCGCGGCCATGGCCGCCATCGTCGAATACGAAGACCTGGAGCCGGTGCTGGATGTGGTCGATGCGCTGCGCAAGAAGCACTTCGTGCTCGACAGCCACACCCACCAGCGCGGTGATTCAGCTACCGCCCTGGCCAGCGCCCCGCACCGCATTCAGGGCACCCTGCACATCGGCGGCCAGGAACACTTCTACCTGGAAACCCAGATTTCCTCGGTAATGCCCACCGAAGACGGCGGCATGATCGTCTACTGCTCCACGCAAAACCCCACCGAAGTGCAGAAACTGGTCGCCGAAGTGCTCGACGTGCCGATGAACAAGGTGGTGCTGGACATGCGCCGCATGGGTGGCGGGTTTGGCGGCAAGGAAACCCAGGCCGCCAGCCCTGCCTGCCTGTGCGCGGTGGTGGCGCGCCTGACCGGGCAGCCGACCAAGATGCGCCTGCCACGGGTCGAAGACATGACCATGACCGGCAAACGCCACCCGTTCTATGTCGAATACGATGTGGGCTTCGACGACAACGGCCGCCTGCACGGCATCAATTTCGACCTGGCCGGCAACTGCGGATACTCGCCCGACCTCTCCGGCTCGATCGTCGACCGCGCCATGTTCCACTCCGACAATGCCTACTACCTGGGCGATGCCACCGTGCATGGCCACCGCTGCAAGACCAACACCGCCTCCAACACCGCCTACCGCGGCTTTGGCGGCCCGCAGGGCATGGTCGCCATCGAGCAGGTGATGGACCATATCGCCCGCCACCTGGGCCGTGACCCCCTGGCCGTGCGCAAGGCCAACTACTACGGCAAGACCGAACGCAACGTTACCCACTACTACCAGACCGTCGAGCACAACATGCTCGAGGAGATGACCGCCGAGCTGGAGGCCAGCAGCGACTACGCCGAGCGACGCGAGTCGATCCGGCGCTTCAACGCCAACAGCCCGATCCTGAAGAAAGGCCTGGCGCTGACGCCGGTCAAGTTCGGCATCTCGTTCACCGCCACCTTCCTCAACCAGGCCGGTGCGCTGATCCACATCTACACCGATGGCAGCATTCACCTTAACCACGGCGGCACCGAGATGGGCCAGGGCCTGAACACCAAGGTGGCACAGGTGGTGGCGCAGATCTTCCAGGTGGATTTCAGCCGCATCCAGATCACCGCCACCAATACCGACAAGGTTCCCAATACCTCGCCGACCGCCGCCTCCAGTGGTGCCGACCTGAACGGCAAGGCAGCGCAAAACGCTGCCGAAATCCTCAAGCGGCGCCTTACCGAGTTCGCCGCACGGCACTATCAGGTGACCGAGGAAGATGTCGAATTCCGCAACGGCCATGTACGCGTGCGCGACCAGATCGTCAGCTTCGAGCAACTGGTGCAGCAGGCGTACTTCGCCCAGGTGTCGCTGTCCAGCACCGGGTTCTACCGCACGCCGAAAATCTTCTACGACCGCAGCCAGGCACGCGGCCGGCCGTTCTACTACTTCGCCTTTGGCGCCGCCTGCGTGGAGGTGATCGTCGATACCCTGACCGGCGAATACAAGATGCTGCGCGCCGACATCCTGCACGACGTGGGCGATTCGCTGAACCCGGCCATCGACATCGGCCAGGTGGAAGGCGGCTTCATCCAGGGTATGGGCTGGCTCACCACCGAAGAGCTGGTGTGGAACGCCAAGGGCAAACTGATGACCAACGGCCCGGCCAGCTACAAGATCCCGGCAGTCGCCGACATGCCGCTGGACCTGCGGGTGAAGCTGGTGGAAAACCGCAAGAACCCGGAAGACACCGTGTTCCACTCCAAGGCCGTGGGCGAGCCGCCGTTCATGCTCGGCATTGCGGCCTGGTGTGCGATCAAGGATGCCGTGGCCAGCCTGGCTGACTACCGCGTGCAGCCGAACATTGACGCGCCGGCGACACCGGAACGGGTGCTGTGGGGCTGTGAACAGATGCGCAAGGCAGTGGCTGCAGCGCAACCTGAAGCCCCAGAGTTGGAAACTGTGACTCAGTAACGCCGCTCCTACACAAAGCCGACCGCGTTGCACTGAAGAGGATCTGCATCATGCACCAATGGATCAACGCCCTCGCCGACCACCAGTCCCGTGGCGAAGCGTGCGTGCTGGTGACCATCATCGAGGAGCGCGGCTCGACCCCGCGCAACGCAGGCTCGAAGATGGTGGTCAGCGCCAGCGGCCTGTTCGACACCATCGGCGGCGGCCACCTGGAATACAAGGCGCTGCACATCGCCCGGCAAATGCTCGAAGAGCAGCGCACCACGCCGCACCTGGAGCGCTTCAGCCTCGGCGCCAGCCTGGGCCAGTGCTGCGGCGGCGTGACCGTGCTGCTGTTCGAGCCGATGGCCGCCGTGCAGGCGCAGATCGCCGTGTTCGGCGCGGGCCATGTCGGCCGGGCTCTGGTACCCTTGCTCGCCGCGCTGCCCTGCCGGGTGCGCTGGATCGATTCGCGCGAACAGGAATTCCCCGAGCTCATCCCCAACGGGGTGACCAAGGTCGTCAGTGAGGAACCGGTCGACGAAGTCGCAGGCCTGCCACCAGGCTGCTACTGCATCGTCATGACCCACAACCACCAGCTCGACCTGGAGCTGACCGCCGCCATTCTCAAGCGCAACGATTTCACCTGGTTCGGCCTGATCGGCTCGAAGACCAAACGGGTCAAGTTCGAGCACCGCTTGCGCGAGCGCGGCTACGACGAGGCCGTGCTGGCGCGTATGCGCTGCCCGATGGGCCTGCCCGAGGTAAAGGGCAAGCTGCCCATCGAGATCGCCGTGTCCATCGCCGGCGAAATCATCGCCACCTACAACGCCTGCTTCGGCCAGCACGACGCTGCGGCCAATGCCGGCCCCATTGCCCAGTTGCTGCCGCCCTCCCGGCGCAGCCAAGCTATTTGACGAGTGTGTTATGACCGTTACCCGTAAAGCCTACCGCGCCGCCATCCTGCACAGCATCGCCGACCCGGCCGAGGTGGGCCTGGAGGCTTCCCATGAGTACTTCGAAGACGGCCTGCTGGTGGTCGACGATGGGCGCATCAGCGCCATTGGCCACGCCAGCGAACTGCTGCCGACCCTGGACGCAGGCATCCCGGTGGAGCACTACCAGGACGCGCTGATCACCCCAGGCTTTATCGACACCCATATCCATTTCCCGCAAACCGGCATGATCGGCTCCTACGGCGAGCAATTACTGGACTGGTTGAACACTTACACCTTCCCCTGCGAAAAGCAGTTCGCCGACAAAGCGCACGCCGACCAGGTGGCGAAAATCTTCCTCAAGGAACTGCTGCGCAACGGCACCACCACTGCATTGGTGTTCGGCAGCGTGCACCCGGAATCGGTCAACGCCCTGTTCGAAGAGGCCGAGCGCCTGGACCTGCGCCTGATCGCCGGCAAGGTGATGATGGACCGCAACGCGCCGGACTACCTGACCGACACCGCCGAATCCGGTTACGCCGACAGCAAAGCGCTGATCGAGCGCTGGCATGGCAAGGGCCGCCTGCACTACGCGGTTACCCCGCGTTTCGCCCCGACCAGCACGCCTGAACAGCTGGCACTGGCTGGTCAGTTGCTGAAGGAACACCCCGGCGTGTACATGCACACGCACCTGTCGGAAAACCTCAAGGAAATCGACTGGGTCAAGTCGCTGTTCCCCGAGCAGAAGGGTTACCTGGACGTGTACGACCACTTCGAGCTGCTGGGCGAGCGCTCGGTGTTTGCCCACGGCGTGCACCTGTGCGACGACGAATGCCAGCGCCTGGCCGAAACCGGCTCGGCCGTGGCCTTCTGCCCCACTTCCAACCTGTTCCTGGGCAGCGGCTTGTTCAACCTGCCCCAGGCCGAGCGCTTCAAAGTCAACGTGGGCCTGGGTACCGACGTCGGCGCCGGCACCAGCTTCTCGCTGCTCAACACCCTGAACGAAGCGTACAAGGTGATGCAGCTGCAGGGCGCGCGCCTGCACCCGTACAAGTCGCTGTACCTGGCCACCCTCGGCGGCGCCCGCGCCCTGCGCCTGGACGACCGCATCGGCAGCCTGCGCCCGGGCAACGATGCCGACTTCGTGGTGCTGGACTACAAGGCCACGCCGCTGCTGGACTACCGCATTCAGCAGTCCAACAGCATCGAAGAGACCCTGTTTGTGCTCACCACCCTGGGCGACGACCGCACTGTGCGTGAAACCTACGCTGCAGGGCGTTGCGTGCACCAGCGCTAAGGTTCTTTGGCAAGCCCCCGGTAAAGCGCGCCGCCGATAGCAGCACCAATAAGCGGCGCCACCCAGAACAGCCACAGCTGTTGCAGGGCCCAGCTGCCGACGAACAAGGCCGGCCCCGTGCTACGCGCGGGGTTGACCGAGGTATTGGTCACCGGAATGGAGATCAGGTGGATCAGGGTCAGGGCCAGGCCGATGGCAATCGGTGCAAAACCTGCCGGCGCCCGCGAATCGGTCGCGCCCATGATCACCACCAGGAACATCGCCGTCATCACCACTTCACTGATGAACCCCGCCCCCAGCGTATAACCGCCGGGCGAGTGGTCGGCGTAGCCGTTTGAAGCCAATCCCGAAGACAACTCGAAACCGGCCTTGCCGCTGGCGATGAGGTAGATCACCCCGGCCGCCAGGATGGCGCCAATCACCTGCGCGATCACGTAGGGCAGCAGCTCTTTGGCCGGAAAGCGCCCACCCACCACCAGCCCGAACGACACGGCAGGGTTGAGGTGACAGCCAGAGATATGGCCGATGGCGAAGGCCATGGTCAGCACTGTGAGGCCGAAGGCGAAGGCGACACCGAGCACACCGATGCCGAGAGGGGAACTGGCTGCGAGTACTGCACTGCCACAGCCGCCAAGCACTAACCAGAAGGTGCCGATCAGCTCGGCACCCATACGTTTACCCAAAGACATGCTCATGAACCCATTCCTCAAGAAGTTGAACGCAACGAATGCGCAAGCCCAACTGCTTGATGAAGGTTTGCTCACAAGAATTTAGCAGACCTTTGGCTGATGGCCAGAAATGACTGGGGGCTGCAAAGCAGCCCCCTTCAATCACCTTGCAAACGATCAACCCTTCGCTGAAACCTTGGGCTTTTTCAGCAAATGCGAGAACACCGCATGCAGATCGTCCGAGGCACTCTCCTCGTCCAGGTTCAGCTTGCTGTCAATGTGGTCCATGTGGTGCATCATCAAGCTTACGGCCTGCTCGGCATCACGCGCCTCGATGGCATCGATCAGCTGCATGTGCTCATCGTACGAACAATGCGAGCGGTTGCCGCTTTCGTACTGGGCAATGATCAGTGAGGTTTGCGACACCAGGCTGCGCTGGAAGCTCACCAGGGGTGCATTGCCCGCCGCTTCGGCCAGCTTGAGGTGGAACTCGCCGGAAAGACGAATACCGGCACCGCGGTCACCGCGCGAGAAACTGTCGCGCTCCTCACGCACCATCTGCCGCAGCTCGTTGAGTTGATCCAGGGTGGCGTGCTGCACGGCCAGTTCGGTGATGGCCCGCTCCACCATGCGTCGCGAGAAGAACACCTGGCGCGCCTCTTCCACCGTCGGGCTGGCCACCACTGCACCGCGGTTCGGCCGCAGCAGCACCACGCTTTCGTGGGCCAGGCGCGACAGGGCGCGGCGGATGATGGTGCGGCTGACGCCGAAGATTTCGCCCAGCGCTTCCTCGCTCAACTTGGTGCCCGGCGCCAGGCGCTGCTCGAGGATCGCCTCGAAAATGTGCGCGTAGACGATATCGTCCTGGGTACCGCTGCGGCCGGCCTTGCCGACACGTGCAGGTTTCTTCAGAGGTTGCAGCTGTTCGTTCATGGGCTCTCGAGGCACGAAGAGAAAGTATGGCGCCATTGTACACAGGCTGAGGCGATTCCGCAGGGGGCGTTTTACCTATATAGCCGTTGTACGACGCATTGCGCACACAAAACATAAAACATTATTTGCATTCTTTGTACACAAAAGCATAATCCACCGAGCAACTTCTTGACCCATGAGTCAACAAAACGGTCAGACGTCTGCCTTCCCTCGCGGAGCCGCCAAGTGCATTGCGCAGGAAACTGGCTCCATAACAACAAGAAAGACTTGAGGAGTACCTGCTGTGGAAAGCCGCAAATCCGAAGCCCCTACGCTGGATCTCGCCCCACCACTCGAAACGAGCTGGCTGGAGCGGATTTTCAAACTCAAGCAACACGGCAGCACCGTCAAAACCGAAATGATCGCCGGGGTGACCACCTTCATCACCATGGCCTACATCATCTTCGTCAACCCCAACATCATGGCCGACGCCGGCATCGACCATGGTGCCGCCTTCGTCGCCACCTGCATCGCCGCCGCGCTGGGCTGCCTGCTGATGGGCCTGTACGCCAACTGGCCGGTGGGCCTGGCACCGGGCATGGGGCTTAACGCCTTCTTCACCTACACCGTGGTCGGCACCATGGGCTACAACTGGGAAACGGCACTGGGGGCAGTGTTTGTCTCGGGCGTGCTGTTCATGTTCCTGACCTTGTCGAAAGTGCGCGAATGGTTGCTCAACAGCATCCCGGTCAGCCTGCGCCATGCCATGGGGGCCGGCGTCGGATTGTTTCTCGGGCTGATCGGCCTGAAGACGGCAGGCATCATCGTCGACAGCCCCGCCACACTGATCAAGCTGGGCTCGCTGCATGAGCCGGGGCCGCTGCTGGCGGCCGTGTGCTTTCTGCTGATTGCCATCCTCAGCTACAAGCGGGTATTCGGCGCGATCCTGATCAGCATCATTGGCGTCACCCTGGCAGGCTGGGGCCTGGGCCTGGTCACGTTTGGCGGGGTGATGTCGATGCCGCCAAGCCTGGCACCGACCTGGATGGCCATGGACGTGGCCGGGGTGTTCAACGTCAGCATGATCAGCGTGGTGCTGGCGTTTCTGTTCGTGCACATGTTCGACACGGCTGGCACTTTGATGGGGGTGGCGCAACGGGCCAACCTGGTGGCGCCGGACGGGCGTATCGAAAACCTGTCGAAGGCACTGAAGGCCGATAGTGCTTCGAGTGTGTTCGGGGCCGTGGTCGGCGTGCCGCCGGTCACCAGCTATGTGGAAAGTGCCGCAGGTGTCGCCGCAGGTGGCCGTACGGGCCTTACGGCAGTGGTGGTCGGCCTGCTGTTCATCGCCGCGATGTTCTTCGCCCCACTGGCCGGGATGATTCCGCCCTATGCAACGGCGGGGGCGCTGATCTATGTAGCGATGCTGATGATGGGCAGCATGGCGCACATACACTGGGATGAGGCTACCGACAGCATTCCGGCGATTGTCACGGTGATCATGATGCCGCTGACTTTCTCGGTCGCCGACGGCATTGCCCTGGGCTTTATTAGCTACGTGGCGCTGAAGGCGGGTACCGGTAAGTACAAGGAAATCTCAGCCAGCCTGTGGGTGCTGTGCGCGATCTTTATTGCAAAGTTCGTGTTCCTCTGAGCAGGCGTTCATTAAAAAGGGCGTTTCGGCGCCCGTTCATTTTTATCTAATCGGTGCGGGTATTTTCGCGAAGATACCGGTTCGAGGAAGTCGAGCCCGTGTCGCTCCTTCCGGAACCTCTTCACGCACCCTGACAACGTCAAATGCGGGCTCTCTCACAACCACTACATCAAACACATCCTTTTTATAACCAATGCCGGGAACCAAGCTCATATCGTCGCTTGCAACTACCGCCAAGACGATACCGTCGGGGTGGACGTCAGCGTATTTTTGGGCATGATCACGGCTTGGCGCAACATAGAACCCCGGCCCTTGAGCTTGTCTATGAACCTCTGAATGCCCTGACGATAGACCTTTGAGCAGCGAGGGCAGCTCTTTGCGACTCGTCCCATGCCACCCCAGTAATTGTGTAAATTTCACCTCGCGGGAAACCGCAGTCATCGTTTCCACTCGCTTAGGCGTCTGTAGAGCGCTCGCCAGCATTCTCCAAATGCTATGACCGCTTGGGTCCTGGTAATTCACCGGGTCCCCTTGGCAATAGGCATAGGCGTTGAAGCCACCTCGATCGAACGGACTCAGATTGTCCGGGCTATTGAACCGCATCAAAGAGGGGTTGAATGCTCGATAACCGTTACCCAAATGGTAATGTCCGGTGACTGGATCCCGTCGATCACCCTCGAAACCGAGCACACCCTGGCTAGGCAAGTGATAGCCATAAGGCGAATATACATTTTTTGCGTTCACCAAGCGTGGTCCTCAAGTACGAGTTGTGCACTTGATCATTACAGACACCGCCAAATGCGACTACTGACAAAAATGTGAGTCGAAGGGTTGTTTCACTTCACTATGTAAATACAGCAGACGAAAAAAAGCCCGCCAGTGTGAGAGCGGGCCAAAGGACCTACGAAGATTCTTCTAGCGACCAACTAGCTTCCACGATAGGTCGAATAGCTGTACGGCGAGATCAGCAGCGGCACGTGGTAGTGCTCCTGCGACTCGTCGATGCCAAAGCGCAGCACAACAACATCCAGAAACGCCTGGGCCGGCAACTGCACGCCACGGGCGCGGTAGTAATCACCCGCGCTGAACTGCAACTGGTAAACACCGGTGCGGTAGTCGTCACCCTGCAGCAGCGGCGCGTCGACGCGGCCATCGCTGTTGGTCAGGGCGGTGTTCACCAGCTCCAGCTGCTGGCCTTCGACGCGGTACAGCTCGACCTTGATCGAGCTGCCCGGGCAGCCATGCGCGGCATCCAGTACGTGTGTGGTCAAACGTCCCATTGCGTGTCGCCTCTTGTTCAATCTGTGGGCAAAAAATACTCAGCCATCGCACCAGCATAGCGCCTGCGGCAGGCGGGAATGACGCCATTAAGACATTCCATCGCTAAATTGTACACAATTTTTTGAACCCATCTGTCGCCCCCAGCGTTTCGTGCCCTTAAACGACCCACCGGTCGCAAATACAGGCACCGTAACGAGGCAAACGTCATTAGCTGACCAATCAGGCAGGTTTCTTGCACTGTGTTGCAAGGTCGCTGCGCGGCGACAAAAGGAAAGAAATGCGGAAAAACAGGCTTACAAAAGATTTCAGAAGTTGTATACAATCAGCCCATCCGGTGGTGCGACATACCGACGCGGCCCGCCCACCACCCGCACTAACGCACAAGAAGGAAGACTGCAGTGAGCGCTGACTACCCTCGCGACCTGATCGGTTACGGCAACAACCCTCCTCACCCGCAATGGCCGGGCAACGCTCGCATCGCGCTGTCTTTCGTCCTCAATTACGAGGAAGGTGGCGAACGCAACATCCTGCACGGTGACAAAGAGTCCGAAGCCTTCCTGTCCGAGATGGTCGCTGCCCAGCCGCTGCAGGGCCAGCGCAACATGAGCATGGAGTCGCTGTACGAATACGGCAGCCGTGCTGGCGTGTGGCGTCTGCTGAAGCTGTTCAAGGACAGCGGCGTGCCACTGACCGTCTTCGCCGTGGCCATGGCCGCCCAGCGCCACCCCGACGTGATCCGCGCCATGGCCGAAGCCGGCCACGAGATCTGCAGCCACGGCTACCGCTGGATCGACTACCAGAACATGGACGAGGCCCAGGAGCGCGAGCACATGCTCGAAGCCATCCGCATCCTCACCGAACTCACCGGCGAGCGCCCGGTAGGCTGGTACACCGGCCGCACCGGCCCGAACACCCGCCGCCTGGTGATGGAAGAAGGTGGTTTCTTGTACGACAGCGACACCTACGACGACGACCTGCCCTACTGGGAGCCGAACAACCCCACCGGCAAGCCGCACCTGGTGATCCCCTACACCCTGGACACCAACGACATGCGCTTCACCCAGGTACAGGGTTTCAACTGCGGCGAGCAGTTCTTCCAGTACCTGAAAGACGCCTTTGATGTGCTGTACGCCGAAGGCGCCGAAGCACCGAAAATGCTGTCCATCGGCCTGCACTGCCGCCTGGTCGGCCGCCCGGCACGCCTGGCTGCACTCAAGCGCTTCGTCGATTACGCAAAAAGCCATGACCAGGTCTGGTTCGCCCGTCGCGTGGATATCGCCCGCCACTGGCACGCCACCCACCCGTACAAGAAAGAGAACGCCTGATGACCGCCTTCAACACCCTCAAGCCCTCCGCCCTGAGCCGTGACGCCTTCGTCGAGGCCTTCGCCGACATCTACGAGCACTCGCCTTGGGTTGCCGAAAAAGCCTACGACCTGGGTCAGCTGAGCGAGCTGGACGAGATCGAAGCGCTGCACCAGCGCATGAGCGACATCCTGCTCAGCGCCAACCACGCCGACCAGCTGGCGCTGATCAATGCTCACCCGGACCTGGCCGGCAAGGCCGCCATCCAGGGCGAGCTGACCGAATCGAGCACTAACGAACAGGCCGGCGCCGGTATCCACCAGTGCACCGCCGAAGAGTTCGCCCGCTTCACCGAGCTGAACGATGCCTACAAGGCCAAGTTCCAGTTCCCGTTCATCATGGCGGTGAAGGGCAGCAACCGGCACCAGATCCTCGCCGCCTTTGAAAAGCGCATTCACAACGATGCCGATGCCGAATTCAAGGAAGCCCTGGCGCAGATCAACCTGATCGCCCTGTTCCGCCTGCTGCAGTTGTAAACGGCAGCCGAACCTTTTCAGTACAACGAATATATAAGAGAGACCCGCATGCGCACCCTGATGATCGAGCCCCTGACCAAAGAAGCCTTCGCCCAGTTCGGAGACGTGATCGAAACCGACGGCAGCGACCACTTCATGATCAACAACGGCTCGACCATGCGCTTCCACAAGCTCGCCACGGTCGAGACCGCCGAGCCCGAAGACAAGGCGATCATCAGCATCTTCCGCGCCGACGCGCTGGACATGCCGCTGACCGTGCGCATGCTGGAACGCCATCCGCTGGGCAGCCAGGCTTTCATCCCGCTGCTCGGCAACCCCTTTCTGATCGTGGTCGCGCCCGTTGGCGATGCACCTGTATCAGGCTTGGTCCGCGCCTTCCGCAGTAATGGCAGGCAGGGCATCAATTACCATCGCGGCGTTTGGCACCACCCGGTGCTCACGATCGAAAAGCGGGATGATTTCCTGGTGGTTGATCGCAGTGGTTCTGGCAACAACTGCGATGAGCATTACTTCACCGAGGAACAGATGCTGATCCTCAATCCCCACCAATAAGAAAAGGTCGATCATCGCAAGGTGATCGGCAGAGGTACATACTGTGGAAGCACACCTTCACGAATGGCTGAACCTGAGCATTCGCTGGGTTCACATGATCACCGGTGTCGCCTGGATCGGTGCATCGTTCTACTTCGTCTGGCTGGAGAACCACCTGAACCGAAGCAACCCGCGCGATGGGTTGTCGGGTGATCTCTGGGCGATTCACGGCGGTGGTATCTACCACCTGGAGAAATACAAACTCGCGCCCCCGAAAATGCCCGAGAACCTGCACTGGTTCAAATGGGAAGCCTACTTTACCTGGATGTCCGGTATCGCCCTGCTGTGCGTGGTGTTCTACTGGAACCCAGCCTTGTACCTGCTGGCACCTGGCAGCACCCTGAGCGGTGCCGAAGGCGTGGCCATCGGTATCGGCTCGCTGATCGCTGGCTGGTTCATCTACGACTTCCTGTGCGACTCGCCCCTGGGCAAGAAGCCAGCGCTGCTCGGCGGTGTGCTGTTCGTGCTGATCATCGCCGCCTGCTGGGGCTTCAGCCTGGTGTTCAGCGGCCGTGGTGCATACCTGCACACCGGCGCGATCATCGGCACCATCATGGTCGGTAACGTGTTCCGCATCATCATGCCGGCCCAGCGCCAGCTGGTGGCGGCGATCGAGAACAACCAGACACCCGACCCGGTACTGCCGGCCAAGGGCCTGCTGCGCTCGCGTCACAACAACTACTTCACCCTGCCGGTGCTGTTCATCATGATCAGCAACCATTTCCCGAGCACCTACGGTAGCCAGTACAACTGGCTGATCCTGGCCGGTATTGCGGTAGCTGCGGTTCTGATCCGCCACTACTTCAACACCCGCCACGACAGCAACAAGTACGCCTGGACCCTGCCGGTCGGCGCCCTGGCGATGATCTGCCTGGCCTACGTCACCGGTCCGAAACCGATGGCCGTAAGCCCTGAGCAAGCCGCAGCGAAAGTGGAGTACCAGCCGCTGCCTGCGACTGCCGTCGGTGGCAAGACCGCTGCCGAGCAGCGCGCCGAAGACGCCGCCAAGGCTGCCGAAGCGCCGGCTGCACCTGCGCAAGCACCGGCCCAGGCCGCTGCCCAGGCCGGCGGTGGCGACTTCGACAAGATCCACAATGTCATCCAGGAACGCTGCACCGTGTGCCACTCGTCCAAGCCGACCAGCCCACTGTTCAGCGCCGCCCCTGCCGGCGTGATGTTCGACACCCCGCAGCAGATCCAGGCCCAGGCCGCGCGCATCCAGGCGCAAGCGGTCGCCAGCCAGATCATGCCGCTGGGCAACATCACCCAGATGACCACCGAAGAGCGCAAGCTCGTCGGCGACTGGATCGCCAAAGGCGCCCAGGTCAACTGATAGCACCTCGCCAGCCAACCCGCTCCCAGGGGGATCACCTCCCCTGTGGGAGCGGGCTTGCCCGCGAACAGGCCGGTAGCCCCGGCCTCAAAGCTTCATGTGTTACGCAACAAGCAAGCATCGAGCGTCAGCATTCACAGCGGGAAATCCAAGCTTCTTCCTGAAGCTTGCCGCTTGGAGCTTGTCGCTTGGATCCGAGAATAAAAACAAAACTCGAGGTGCTGCATGTCCGAGTCACGCAAGGCGTATATTCCCATTGCGCCGCCGCGCGAACCCTTGCCCCTGTTCCAACTGTTCCTGGTTGGCCTGCAACACGTTCTGCTGATGTACGGTGGCGCGATTGCCGTGCCGTTGATCATCGGCCAAGCCGCCGGGTTGTCCCGTGAAGAAGTCGCATTCCTGATCAACGCCGACCTGCTGGTCGCTGGCGTCGCCACCATTATCCAGTCGTTCGGTATCGGCCCGGTGGGCATCCGCATGCCGGTGATGATGGGTGCCAGTTTCGCTGCCGTCGGCAGCATGGTGGCCATGGCCGGCATGCCCGGCGTAGGCCTGCAGGGGATCTTCGGCGCGACCATCGCCGCCGGGTTCTTCGGCATGCTGATCGCGCCGTTCATGTCCAAAGTCGTGCGCTTCTTCCCGCCGCTGGTCACCGGTACGGTGATCACCTCGATTGGCCTGTCGCTGTTCCCGGTGGCGGTCAACTGGGCCGGTGGCGGCCATGAAGCCGAAACCTTCGGCTCGCCCATCTACCTGCTGGTGGCCGGTCTGGTGCTGGCGGTGATATTGCTGATCAACCGCTTCATGCGCGGCTTCTGGGTCAACGTGTCGGTACTGGTAGGCATGGGCCTTGGCTACATCCTGGCCGGCTCCATCGGCATGGTCGACCTGTCTGGCCTGAAAGACGCTCCGTGGTTGCAGGTGGTAACTCCACTGCACTTCGGCATGCCGACCTTCAGCCTGGCGCCGATCCTGTCGATGTGCCTGGTGGTGGTGATCATCTTCGTCGAGTCCACCGGCATGTTCCTGGCCCTGGGCAAGGTGACTGATCGCGAAGTCACGCCAGGGATGCTGCGTCGCGGCCTGCTGTGCGATGCCGGTGCATCGTTCATTGCCGGCTTCTTCAACACCTTCACCCACTCCTCGTTCGCCCAGAACATCGGCCTGGTGCAGATGACCGGGGTGCGCTGCCGCTTTGTCACCATCGTGGCCGGTGCATTGCTGATCCTGCTCAGCCTGCTGCCCAAGGCGGCCTTCCTGATTGCCTCGATCCCGCCTGCGGTACTGGGCGGTGCCTCCATTGCCATGTTCGGCATGGTCACCGCCACCGGGATCAAGATTCTTCAGGAGGCGGACATCGGCGACCGCCGCAACCAGTTGCTGGTGGCGGTGAGCGTCGGCTTCGGGTTGATTCCCGTGGTGCGTCCTGAGTTCTTTGCCCAGATGCCGCAGTGGATGGAACCCATCACCCACAGTGGTATCGCCATGGCCACGGTCAGTGCCCTGGTGTTGAACGTTCTGTTCAACATCCTCGGTGGCGCCGACCGCGCGGTGCACAACGACGTCTGTCACCAGCATTGAGCCTGCAGGGGCGGCGCATTGCCGCCCCTCACCTACACCTGCAGTAACCGCTACGCCGTCGACCCGCCGGAATGGGTCGCCCGGGGTGCTTTTGCGCCAAAAAAACCGCCAACAAAAACAATAAGTCCGGGAATCACAACATGAAGCGCATCACCACGTCCCTGTTGTTGGGCAGCAGCCTGCTGGCCACCCTACCCTCGCATGCAGGCGAATGGCTGCAATGGCATGGCGAAAGCCTGACATACCTGTATGGCAAGGACTTCAAGGTCAACCCTGATATCCAACAGACCATCACGTTCGAGCACGCCAACAAATGGAAGTACGGCGACACCTTCATGTTCGTCGACAAGATCTTCTACAACGGCAAAGCCGACGCCAGCAAAGGCGTGACCACCTACTACGGCGAGTTCAGCCCGCGCCTGTCGTTCGGCAAGATCTTCGACCAGAAGCTGGCCTTCGGCCCGATCAAGGACGTGCTGCTGGCCATGACCTACGAGCGGGGCGAAGGCGACAACGAAGCCTACCTGATCGGCCCCGGCTTTGACCTGAACATCCCCGGCTTCAACTATTTCACCCTCAACTTCTACGTGCGCAACACCGAAGGCAGCCGCCCAGGCGACAACGTCTGGCAGATCACCCCCGGCTGGTCCTACACCATCCCGGTGGGCAGGTCGGACATTCTGATCGACGGTTACATGGACTGGGTCCCCGACAACGACCAGACACGTCGGGGCACCTACCACGCCAACCTGCACTTCAACCCGCAGGTCAAATACGACCTGGGCAAGGCGCTGAACCTGGGCGCCAAGCAGCTGTACGTGGGCTTTGAGTACAGCTACTGGAAGGACAAATATGGCATCGATAGCCGCGGCAACCTGGAGAGCAACCAGAGTGTCGCCAGTGCGCTAATCAAAGTACACTTCTAAGAAGCTGACCAAACGCACAAGTTTGATACAGCACGCTCCAGGACGGAGCACTTGAGGCGCGGCGCGCAAGCCAGTAATCTGCGCGCCCCCTCGATCAGGGCAGAACGGATTCTGCCTGCGTTTACTGACCGCTCAGTCAATGAATACGGGCGGTTGGCCAACGTGTTGCCAGCCTGAAAGACCCTTTTCATCCGTTCAGAACGAAGTCGAGCAGGAAGGTTTTGCCAACCCGGAAAAGTTGGCCCAACCCTTGCCAAACAGCTGTGGCCTATCGAAAAAAGCTGACTCGCAAGACAACAAAAGCGCCATCAACGAGCGCTGACAACAGATCAATCAAGGGAGCGACACTCGCAATGCGTACCATCAACAGCCTGATCCTCGCCGGCGGCCTGCTGGCCTGCGGCACCACCTTCGGCGGCGACCTGCTGCAATGGCAGAACAACAGCCTGACTTACCTGTGGGGCAAGAACTTCAAGGTCAACCCGGCCATTCAGCAAACCGTCACGTTCGAACACGCCGATGGCTGGAAGTACGGCGACAACTTCATCTTTGTCGACAAGATCTTCTACCAAGGCCAGAAAGATGCCGGCAACGGCCCGAACACCTATTACGGTGAGATCAGCCCACGCCTGTCGTTCAACAAGATCTTCGACCAGAAGGTCGAGTTCGGCCCGGTCAAGGATGTGCTGCTGGCGATGACCTACGAGTTTGGCGAGGGTGACACCGAGTCGTACCTGATCGGCCCAGGTTTCGACCTGGCCATTCCCGGCTTCGACTACTTCCAGCTGAACTTCTACAACCGCACCACCGACGGCAGCCGCGCGGGCGACAACGTATGGCAGATCACCCCGGTATGGTCGTACACCATCCCGGTGGGCGATTCCGATGTGCTGATTGATGGCTTCATGGACTGGGTGGTGGACAACGACGAAAACCGCCGCGGTACCTACCACGCCAACCTGCATTTCAACCCGCAGATCAAGTATGACCTGGGCAAGGCGCTGCACCTGGGCGAGAAACAACTGTATGTGGGTGTGGAATACGACTACTGGAAAAACAAATATGGCATCAAGGACAGCGATGCCTTTACCACCGACCAGAACACCATGAGTTTCCTGGTAAAAGTGCACTTCTGATGCGCTGAAACGTGACAGCGCGTTGTATTTTTAACGCGTTGTCACGTGCAATTCCATGCGCATCATGTAAGTAATTTCCTACAGCGGATTCAGATAGTTCTTAATTGCATTAAGTCTCGCCTTAAAAAAACACAGCATCAAGACAATCAACAACACATCAAATAGCACCATAGCCCCCTCTGTTTTGACAATTTTTTTGCACTCCGCCCTTTAGCATGCTTGTCTTCTGCATTCAAAAAAAGAAAACAGGCCTACTTAATGCGCACCTCCCTCACCGCCCCCTGGCGGTATCTTCTGTTAGTTTGCTCACTGTGGTTTGGCATTTTCCTGCTGACCCGCCTGATATTGCTGGCTACCCATCTGGATGAAGTCCATGGCGACTACCTCTCACTGCTCTTCAGTGGGGCCCTTTACGACCTGAGCTTCCTCACCTACGCCGCACTGCCGCTGGGGTTGTACCTGGCAGTGTGCCCGGCCGCCTTGTGGCGCACACGCTGGCACCACCGGCTGATGAGCGGGGTGCTGGTTGTCAGCCTGTTCGTGATGCTGTTCGTCGCCGTGGCCGAGTGGCTGTTCTGGGACGAGTTCGGGGTACGCTTCAACTTCATCGCCGTCGACTACCTGGTGTACTCCAAGGAGGTGCTGGACAACATCCGCGAGTCCTACCCGCTACCGACCCTGTTGGGCTGTATTGCCGTGGTTGCGGTGCTGCTTGCCCTGATCCTGCACAAACCACTGGCCCGGGCGCTGGCAGCGCCCAGCGCCAACCTGCGCCAGCGCCTGGGCGGTATTGCGCTGCTGGCAGTGCTAGGCGGGTTGAGCGCGCTGCTGGTCGACCAGCAGTTCCCCCGCGGCCAGGGCGGCAATGCCTACCAGCGCGAGTTGGCCAGTAACGGACCGTATCAGTTCTTTGCCGCGTTCCGTAACAACGAACTCGACTACACCCAGTTCTATGCCAGCCTCGACGCAGCACAAGCCGGTGCGCAGATGCACCAGGAACTGGCCGAGCCCAACGCACGGTTCCAGGCCAGCGAGCCCGAGGACATTCGCCGCCACATCAGCGCCAGCGGCGAGCCACGCAAGCCCAACATCATCCTGGTCACCATCGAGAGTTTCAGCGCCAAGTACATGGGCAGCAACGGCGACCCGCGCAACCTCACGCCCAACCTGGATGCCTTGCGCCGCGAGAGCCTGTACTTCAACAACTTCTATGCCACCGGCACCCGTACCGATCGCGGCCTGGAGGCCATTACCCTGTCGATTCCGCCAACGCCGGGGCGCTCCATTGTCAAACGCATCGGCCGTGAAAGCGGCTACGGCAGCCTCGGCCAGCAACTGGCTGCAGTCGGCTATGACCCCGTGTTCGTCTATGGTGGGCGCGGATACTTCGACAACATGAACGCCTTCTTCAGCGGCAACGGTTACCGCATCGTCGACCAAAGCAGCGTGGATGAAAGCGAAATCGGCTTCAAGAATGCCTGGGGCATGGCCGATGAAGACCTGTATCGGCAGGCGCTGAAACTGGCCGATGCCGACCATGCCAAGCAGCAGCCGTTCTTGCTACAACTGATGACCACCTCCAACCACCGCCCTTATACCTACCCGGACGGCCGCATCGACATCCCCTCGGGCGACGGCCGCGAAGGTGCCGTGAAGTACACCGACCATGCCATCGCCCAGTTCCTGCGCGAGGCCAAGGGCAAGCCGTGGTTTGACAATACGTTGTTCGTCTTCGTCGCCGACCACACCGCCGGTAGCGCCGGCGTGGAAGACTTGCCGGTGAGCAATTACCAGATTCCGCTGTGGATCTATGCACCCAAACTGATCGCCCCGCGCGAAGACGCACAACTGGCCAGCCAGATCGACCTTGCACCGACCTTGCTCGGCCTGCTCAACCTCAGCTACACCTCAACCTTCTTTGGCCGCGACCTGCTGGGTGAGGATGCCTTGCCGCCACGGGTCTTGATCGGCAACTACCAGCACTTGGGGCTGTTCGACGGCAAGGACCTGGCGATCCTCAGCCCACGCGGCGGCATGCGGGTGCACCAGGATGCCTTGGGCAACAGCCGGGAAATGGCAGCCACCAGCGACAACCCGCTGATCCGCCGGGCTATCGCGTACTACCAGAGTGCGGCAAACGACTTCAGCAAAGGGCTGCTGGCCTGGAAACCACAGGATCAAGGTGCGGTGGTAGAACAATAAACCCGTGAGCCAACAACGCGGTATATGGCACCGGCTTTGCCGGTGTTCGCGGGCTTGCCCGCTGCCACAGGGTTAAAGCTGTTTCTGAGGTTTGCAGTGTACTTGTGGGCAAAGCCCCGGCCCTGCAGCCTCATGTGCCCGGCCGGATCGCCCGCCACAATTTGCCGGCAATCGCTACCACCGCCAGTACCACGGCACCGGCCACCACCCCGACAAGACCGTTTAGCAGCGCCCCGGTCAGGGCGCCACCGCGCCCCTCGCTGAACGCTTCGATGGCGTGATGCAGCGGCTCGATGCCATGCACCAGAATCCCACCGCCGACCAAAAACATCGCCGCCGTGCCGATCACCGACAGGCTCTTCATCATGTAGGGCGCAGCCCGCAGGATGCCGTTGCCGACGGCCTGGGTCACGCTAGACGCCTTTTGGGTCATCCACAACCCCAGGTCATCGAGCTTGACGATACCCGCCACCAGCCCGTATACGCCGATGGTCATGACGATGGCGATGCCCGACAGCACGATGATCTGCTGGCTCAGCGGCGCATCGGCCACGGTACCCAGGGTAATGGCAATGATCTCGGCCGACAGGATGAAGTCGGTGCGCACCGCGCCCTTGATCTTGGCCTTCTCGAAGGCCACCAGGTCGACATTGGCATCAGCCACGGCTTCCTTTCGCGCCTTGTGCTGCGCGTCGTCCTCTTCCTTGCTGTGCAAGAACTTGTGCGCCAGCTTCTCGAAGCCTTCGAAGCACAGGTAGGCACCACCGATCATCAACAGCGGCGTCACTGCCCACGGAATGAACGCGCTGATCAGCAGCGCCGCCGGCACCAGGATTGCCTTGTTGACGAATGACCCCTTGGCCACCGCCCACACCACCGGGACCTCCCGCTCGGCACGCACACCGGTAACCTGCTGAGCGTTCAGCGCCAGGTCATCGCCCAGCACACCTGCAGTTTTTTTTGCCGCCACCTTGGTCATTAGCGAGACGTCATCAAGCACCGTGGCGATGTCGTCGATCAGTACCAGTAGACTGCTTCCTGCCATGTTTGCCTGTATCCCGATAAGTGTGTGCCACGGATTCTAGCCCAAAGCCGCTGCCTTGAGCGCCCGTCGAGCCCGGTGCTACCATGCCCGATCCCTCTTAGAGGTGGCCAGACACGAGGAAGATCCCTGACCATGAGCACCATTCGCGAGCGCAACAAGGAACTGATCCTGCGCGCGGCCAGCGAGGAATTCGCCGACAAGGGCTTCGCCGCCACCAAGACCAGCGATATCGCGGCCAAGGCCGGCCTGCCCAAGCCGAACGTGTATTACTACTTCAAGTCCAAGGACAACCTCTACCGCGAGGTCCTGGAAAGCATCATCGCGCCAATCATGCAGGCGTCGACGCCGTTCAATGCCGACGGCGACCCGAAGGAAGTATTGAGTGCGTACATTCGTTCGAAGATCCGCATTTCGCGCGACCTGCCACACGCCTCCAAGGTTTTTGCCAGCGAGATCATGCACGGCGCCCCGCACCTGTCGCCGAACCAGGTAGAGCAGCTGAACGAACAGGCCCGGCACAACATCGAGTGCATCCAGCGCTGGATCGACCGCGGGCAGATCGCCCACGTGGATGCGCACCACCTGATGTTCAGCATCTGGGCGGCGACACAGACCTATGCAGATTTTGACTGGCAGATTTCTGCGGTGACCGGCAAGGCCAAGCTGGCCGACAGCGATTATGACGCGGCAGCCGAGACCATCATCCGCATGGTCTTGAAAGGCTGTGAGCCTGAAGCAGCCTGACAGGGCCAGTGGGGCTGCTTTGCAGCCCAATCGCCGGCAAGCCAGCTCCCACAGGATTTCCACAGTTCCTGATCACTGTGGTGTACCTGTGGGAGCTGGCTTGCCGGCGCTGTGGCCAGATCAGGCCACAGCGATTTAGGCTGCTACACCCGCATCCGCCTTCATACCCACCTCCTCGATTGCACTGATTGCACACTGCTCGTCGATATCCGACGTATCGCCGCTGATCCCTACCGCACCCAGCACCTTGCCGTCCTGATCACGGATCAGCACGCCCCCCGGCGCCGGCACCACCGGCCGCTCGCCCATCCCGTTCAATGCGGCAAAAAACGCCGGCCGTTGCTGCGCATCCAGCGCCAGCAAGCGCGATCCCTTGCCCAGGGCAATCGCCCCCCAGGCTTTGCCAGTGGCCACCTCAGGCCGGATCAGGCTGGCGCCGTCCTCACGCTGAAGCGCCAGCAGGTGCCCGCCGGCATCCAGCACCGCCACGGTCAGTGGCGCGGCATTGATCTTGCGGCCCGCCGCCAGTGCGGCGTTCACCAGGCTGACAGCGACTTTCAGGTTCAAGACGTTCATGGAAAGGTCCTCTTCTTGTTGTGAGAAGCCCTGAGGGCAGTTGAAAACCGATAGGGCAAATAGAACACAACGAAAGGCATTTTTGTATACAATATTTTGAAACGATCGTATGCGATGGCGCAAATAGCCGTTTTCACGGCCGCTCTGACGAATCCTGGCCCACCCGATGAAAACCCATTGACCTGAGCCGCCAGCCGTGAATACACTCTATCGCAAAGCAAGTTGTATACAATTACAAAATCGATGAGGCACAACCCATGAGCAAAATGAGAGCAATCGATGCAGCCGTTCTGGTCATGCGCCGTGAAGGTGTAGATACCGCGTTCGGCATCCCAGGGGCTGCCATCAACCCGTTGTACTCGGCCCTGAAGAAAGTCGGTGGCATCGATCACGTCCTCGCTCGCCACGTCGAAGGTGCCTCGCACATGGCCGAAGGCTACACCCGTGCCAACCCGGGCAACATCGGCGTGTGCATCGGCACTTCCGGGCCAGCCGGCACCGACATGGTCACCGGCCTGTACAGCGCCTCGGCCGACTCCATCCCGATCCTCTGCATCACCGGCCAGGCCCCGCGTGCACGCCTGCACAAAGAAGACTTCCAGGCCGTCGACATCACCAGCATCGTCAAGCCGGTGACCAAGTGGGCAACCACCGTTCTGGAGCCAGGCCAGGTGCCTTACGCCTTCCAGAAGGCCTTCTATGAAATGCGCACCGGCCGCCCAGGCCCGGTACTGATCGACCTGCCGTTCGACGTGCAGATGGCCGAAATCGAATTCGACATCGACGCCTACGAGCCGCTGGCCGTCAACAAGCCGTCCGCCACTCGCGTACAGGCTGAAAAAGCCCTGGCCCTGCTCAACGACGCCGAGCGTCCGCTGCTGGTAGCCGGTGGCGGCATCATCAACGCCGATGCCAGCGACAAGCTGGTCGAGTTCGCCGAACTGACCGGCGTACCGGTAATCCCGACCCTGATGGGCTGGGGCACCATCCCGGACGACCACGCACAAATGGTCGGCATGGTCGGGCTGCAAACTTCGCACCGCTACGGCAACGCCACCCTGCTCAAATCCGACCTGGTGTTCGGTATCGGTAACCGCTGGGCCAACCGCCACACCGGCTCCGTCGATGTCTACACCGAAGGCCGCAAGTTCGTGCACGTCGACATCGAACCGACCCAGATCGGCCGCGTATTCACCCCGGACCTGGGTATCGTGTCCGACGCCGGCAAGGCCCTGGACGTGTTTCTGGAAGTGGCCCGCGAGTGGAAAGCCGCTGGCAAACTGAAAGACCGTGCTGCCTGGCTGGAAGACTGCCAGCAGCGCAAAGCCAGCCTGCAACGCAAGACCCACTTCGACAACGTGCCGGTCAAGCCGCAGCGCGTGTACGAAGAGATGAACCAGGTATTCGGCAAGGACACCACCTACGTCAGCACCATCGGTCTGTCGCAGATTGCCGGCGCGCAGTTCCTGCACGTTTACAAGCCACGCCACTGGATCAACTGCGGCCAGGCCGGCCCGCTGGGCTGGACCATTCCTGCCGCACTGGGTGTAGTGAAAGCAGACCCGAAACGCAAGGTGGTCGCGCTGTCGGGTGACTACGACTTCCAGTTCATGATCGAAGAACTGGCAGTTGGCGCGCAGTTCAACCTGCCGTACGTCCACGTACTGGTGAACAACGCCTACCTGGGTCTGATCCGTCAGGCGCAGCGTGGCTTCGACATGGATTACTGTGTACAACTGGCGTTCGAGAACATCAACTCGACCGACGCCGCCACCTACGGTGTCGACCACGTTGCAGTGGTCGAAGGTCTGGGCTGCAAGGCCATTCGCGTATTCGAGCCGGCTGAGATCGCCCCTGCCCTGCTCAAGGCACAGAAGATGGCCGAAGAGTTCCGCGTGCCGGTCGTGGTCGAAGTGATCCTCGAGCGCGTGACCAACATTTCCATGGGCACCGAGATCAACGCGGTCAACGAGTTCGAAGACCTGGCGCTGGTCGGCAACGACGCGCCAACCGCCATCTCGATGCTGGACTGATCGCCTGACGCCCCCAGGCACGCCCTGGGGGCCTTCAACGCAAGGAGACAACTCATGCCTCGCTTCGCTGCCAACCTGTCCATGCTGTTCACCGAACAGGACTTCCTGGCCCGCTTCAAGGCTGCCGCCGATGCTGGTTTCAGCGGCGTCGAATACCTGTTCCCGTATGACTTCAGCGCTGCCGACATCAAGCAGCAGCTAGAAGCCAACGGCCTGACCCAGGTGCTTTTCAACCTGCCTGCTGGCGACTGGGCCAAGGGTGAGCGCGGTATCACCTGCCACCCCGACCGCATCGAAGAATTCCGTGCCGGTGTCGACAAGGCCATCGAGTACGCCAAGGTGCTGGGCAATACCCAGGTCAACGCCCTGGCCGGCATTCGCCCACAAGGCCCGGACTGCGCCACCGTGCGCAAGACCTTCGTGGAGAACCTGCGCTACGCCGCCGACAAGCTCAAGGCTGCCGGTATTCGTCTGGTCATGGAAATGATCAACACCCGCGACATCCCGGGCTTCTACCTGAACACCACCCAGCAAGCGCTGGAAATCCAGGCTGAAGTGGGCAGTGACAACCTGTTCCTGCAGTACGACATCTACCACATGCAGATCATGGAAGGTGACCTGGCTCGCACCATGGAAACCAACCTCCAGCTGATCAACCACATTCAGCTGGCCGACAACCCGGGCCGTCACGAGCCTGGTACTGGCGAAATCAACTACCGCTTCTTGTTCGAGCACCTGGACCGCATTGGCTACCAGGGCTGGGTGGGCGCGGAGTACAAGCCCAAGACCACCACCGAAGCGGGCCTGGGCTGGCTGAAAACCCATGTGGGAGCGGGCTTGTCCCGCGAAAGCGCCCGCAAAGACACCTCCATTGCCTGACCGATCGCATTCGCGGGGCAAGCCCGCTCCCACAGGGTTTTGTGGCAGCCCCGCAGTCAGGTATCAACAAATATAAGAGGCACATTATCATGGCTAAAATCGGTTTCATCGGCACCGGCATCATGGGCAAGCCCATGGCCCAAAACCTGCAAAAAGCAGGTCACAGCCTGTTCGTTTCCACCCACCACGACGCCGCGCCAGCCGACCTGATCGCCGCCGGTGCAGTGGCCCTGGCCAACCCGAAAGAAGTTGCCCAGGAAGCCGAATTCATCATCGTCATGGTGCCGGACACCCCGCAGGTGGAAGCCGTACTGTTCGGTGAAAACGGCGTTGCCGAAGGCGTGGGCCCGAACAAGGTCGTGATCGACATGAGCTCGATCTCGCCTACCGCCACCAAAGCGTTCGCCGAAAAAATCAAGGCAACCGGCGCAGCCTACCTGGACGCCCCGGTGTCCGGTGGTGAAGTCGGCGCCAAGGCCGCGACCCTGAGCATCATGGTCGGTGGCTGCCCGAAAGCCTTCGAGCGCACCCTGCCGCTGTTCGAAGCCATGGGCAAGAACATCACCCGCGTGGGTGGTAACGGTGACGGCCAGACCGCCAAGGTTGCCAACCAGATCATCGTCGCCCTGAACATCCAGGCCGTGGCCGAAGCCCTGCTGTTTGCCGCCAAGAACGGCGCCGACCCGGCCAAGGTGCGTGAAGCACTGATGGGCGGCTTTGCTTCGTCGAAAATCCTCGAAGTGCACGCAGAGCGCATGATCAAAGGCACCTTCGACCCAGGCTTCCGCATCAACCTGCACCAGAAAGACCTGAACCTTGCCCTGCAAGGTGCCAAGGAACTGGGCATCAACCTGCCCAACACCTCCAATGCCCAGCAAGTGTTCAACACCTGCCAGGCCCTGGGTGGCGGTAACTGGGACCACTCGGCGCTGATCAAAGGCCTGGAGCACATGGCCAACTTCTCGATCCGCGGCGACAAGTAAGTTGTAGACCGTACCGGCCTCTTCGCGGCGGTTCGGCGCGAAGAAGCCAACACCGCTGAACCTGCGACCACAGGTTCAGCGGGAGCACCGAGCAACACCCGCCCCTGGTTCGGCCTGCACGGAGGCAGTTCCAGGGGCGTTTTTGGTTTTGCAGAACAACAATAACTGGGAGCCTGCCATGTCGGTCGATCCGCAAAAAATTCTCCGCGAGCTGTTCGACACAGCCATCGCTGCCGCCCACCCCCGCCAAGTCCTCGAACCCTACCTGCCCGCCGACCGTAGCGGCCGGGTCATCGTCATCGGCGCCGGCAAGGCCGCAGCCGCCATGGCCGAAGTGGTCGAGAAAAGCTGGCAGGGCGAAGTTTCCGGCCTGGTCGTGACCCGTTACGGCCACGGCGCCAACTGCCAGAAGATCGAGGTGGTCGAAGCCGCCCACCCGGTCCCCGACGCCGCCGGCCTGGCGGTAGCCAAGCGCGTGCTGGAGCTGGTCAGCAACCTCAATGAAGACGACCGCGTCATCTTCCTGCTGTCTGGCGGTG
The DNA here is from genome assembly GCF_017875165.1 of Pseudomonas sp. PvP089. Lineage (NCBI taxonomy): Bacteria > Pseudomonadati > Pseudomonadota > Gammaproteobacteria > Pseudomonadales > Pseudomonadaceae > Pseudomonas > Pseudomonas sp. PvP089. The sequence continues at coordinate 1,979,052 of NZ_JAGGME010000001.1, read as the reverse complement.
GTTCCGCCCTGCTGGCACTGCCGGCCGAGGGCCTTACCCTGGCCGACAAGCAACAGATCAACAAGGCACTGCTCAAATCCGGCGCCACCATCGGCGAGATGAACTGCGTGCGCAAGCACCTCTCGGCGATCAAGGGCGGCCGCCTGGCCAAGGCCTGCTGGCCGGCCACGGTCTACACCTATGCCATTTCCGATGTACCGGGCGACCTTGCCACCGTGATCGCCTCTGGCCCCACCGTGGCCGACCCGAGCACGTCGGCTGACGCCCTGGCTATTTTGAAACGCTACAACATCGAAGCGCCCAAAGCAGTCATCGACTGGCTGAACAACCCGGCTTCGGAAACCGTCAAGGCCGATGACCCGGCCCTGGCTCGCAGCCACTTCCAGCTGATTGCCAAACCCCAGCAATCGCTCGAAGCCGCTGCGGTAAAAGCCCGACAGGCAGGTTTCAGCCCGCTGATCCTCGGCGACCTGGAAGGCGAATCACGCGAGGTGGCCAAGGTGCACGCCGGTATCGCCCGGCAGATCGTCCAGCATGGCCAGCCACTGAAGGCACCCTGCGTGATCCTGTCAGGCGGCGAAACCACTGTGACCGTACGCGGCAATGGCCGTGGCGGGCGCAACGCCGAGTTCCTGCTCAGCCTCACTGAAAGCCTGAAAGGCCTCGCGGGCGTATACGCCTTGGCCGGCGACACCGACGGCATCGATGGCTCGGAAGAAAACGCCGGTGCCTTCATGACCCCAGGCAGCTACGCCCGCGCCGAGGCCCTGGGCCTGTCGGCCAGCGACGAGCTGGACAACAACAACGGCTATGGCTATTTCGCCGCGCTGGATGCGCTGATCGTCACCGAACCGACCCGCACCAACGTCAACGACTTCCGCGCCATCCTGATCCTCGAGACTGCCCAATCATGACGCCTGATAAAAAAGTAAAGATCCTCGCCACCCTCGGCCCTGCGATCAACGGCATCGACGACATCCGCCAACTGGTCGAAGCCGGGGTGAACATCTTCCGCCTCAACTTCAGCCACGGCGAACACGCTGACCACGCCCTGCGTTACCAGTGGATCCGCGAAGTGGAGCAGCAACTGAACTACCCGCTGGGTATCCTCATGGACCTGCAGGGGCCGAAGCTGCGCGTGGGCCGCTTCGCTGAAGGCAAGGTGCAGCTGCAACGCGGCCAGGCCCTGCGCCTGGACCTGGACAAGACCCCGGGCGACAGCCGTCGGGTCAACCTGCCACACCCTGAAATCATCGCAGCCCTTGAGCCCGGCATGGACCTTTTGCTGGACGACGGCAAGCTGCGCCTGCGCGTCACCGCCAAGCACAACGACGCCATCGACACTGAAGTGCTGAACGGTGGCGAGTTGTCCGACCGCAAGGGCGTCAACGTACCGCAAGCAGTACTCGACCTGTCCCCGCTCACCGAAAAGGACCGCCGCGACCTGGCCTTTGGCCTGGAACTGGGCGTGGACTGGGTGGCCCTGTCGTTTGTACAGCGCCCTGAGGACATCGTTGAAGCCCGCCAGCTGATTGGCGACCGTGCCTACCTGATGGCCAAGATCGAGAAGCCGTCGGCAGTCGAACAACTGCAAGCCATCGCCGAACTGTCAGACGCAATCATGGTGGCCCGCGGTGACCTTGGCGTGGAAGTGCCGGCCGAAAGCGTGCCGCAAATCCAGAAGCGCATCATCAGCACCTGCCGCCAGCTGGGCAAACCGGTGGTGGTGGCCACGCAGATGCTCGAGTCCATGCGTTTCTCCCCAGCGCCGACCCGGGCCGAAGTCACCGACGTGGCCAACGCCGTGGCCGAAGGTGCCGATGCGGTCATGTTGTCGGCTGAGACTGCCTCGGGTGACTACCCGTTGGAGGCCGTGCAGATGATGAGCAAGATCATACGCCAGGTGGAAAACGGCCCGGACTACCAGGCCCAGCTCGACGTTGGCCGGCCAAAAGCCGAGGCCACCGTGTCGGACGCCATCAGCTGCGCCATCCGCCGCATCAGCGGCATCCTGCCGGTGGCGGTGCTGGTCAACTACAGCGAGTCAGGCGCCTCGACCCTGCGCGCTGCACGCGAGCGGCCACGGGCACCGATCCTCAACCTGACACCGAACCTGAACACCGCGCGCCGCCTCAGCGTGGCCTGGGGCGTGCATTCGGTGGTCAACGACCGCCTGCGTCAGGTGGACGAAGTGGTTTCCACCGCCCTGGAGATTGCCCAGGCGCAAGGCATGGCCAGCCGTGGCGACACGCTGCTGATCACTGCCGGTGTGCCTTTCGGCAAGCCAGGCTCGACTAACACGCTGCGGATCGAGACTTTGATCTGATCCAAAGGCCCTTTCGCGGGGCAAGCCCGCTCCCACAAGTACGCCGCTGTCCCAAGGAAAGCGCTTTACCTGTGGGAGCGGGCCTGCCCCGCGAATGGAGGGCAAAGCCCTCCCCTTGCACCACGACAACAAACCTGCGGAAAAACGAGGCCCAAAGAGGCCCACCGCTCCCCCATCAACCTCACTGACTGCCCCATGTACACCAAAAATTTCGTCAACCCGTGCCCTGACTGGGCCACGGCGTTACTCAACGGCTTCAGCCAGGTGCTGCTGCTGCGCAACCCCCTGTGCGGCCTGTGCTGCCTGCTGGCCATCCTGCTGACCGCGCCCGACCTGGTCGGCGGCGCCCTGCTCGGCGCCCTGGCCGGCCTGCTCACCGCCCAGGCCCGCGGCTACGACCGCGCCGACCGCCAGGCCGGGCTGTACTGCTACAACGGCGTGCTGATCGGCATCCTGATCAGCGCCGTGTTGCCCTGGTCGGTCATGCTGCCGCCGCTGATCATCGCTGCCGGCGGGCTGTCCAGCATCATTACCCACCAGTGGCGCAAGCGCGGCGGCAAACTGCTGATCGCCTACACCGCGCCGTTTGTGCTGCTGGGCTGGGCCACCCTGCTGATCACCAGCCCCGCCCCCAGCGGCTTCGTCGAAGCCGACCCGCTGCAGGCCCTGGCGCGTGGTGTGGGTCAGATCTTCCTGCTCGACCAGCCCTGGGCCGGCTTGCTGATCATTGTCGGCATGTTCATTGCCAACCCCTATGCGGCAATGTGGGCTGTGATCGGCTCGGCCATCGGTGGCGGTGTGGCGCTGCTCGCCGATCAGGCGCAAGGTGCCTGGTTGGGGCTATACGGTTTCAACGCAGCCTTGGCGGCACTGGCCTTCAGCAGACAAGGTGAAAAGCCGTGGGTGACGCTGCTGGCGATTGCCCTGGCCTTGCTGCTGCAACCGCTATTCAAGCTGCTGCCGGTTCCTGGCCTGACCGCGCCCTTTGTCGCCGCCTGTTGGCTGATGCATGTAGCGGGTCACCTAGGTCACAGGACACAGAAAGACAGCTCACATCAATTACCGAACTGACTGGGGGCTGCAGATATCCACTCCGTCTCTGACGGCTGCCTAATGGGGGCTGGATCGGGTGCCGAGGACATCCTCTTTGGTAGGCCCCGGGGCGGAAGTGGGGGCGGTGGCGAGGGCGGAGGTAGAGGATGAAGAGGCTTCGGAAGACGGCGTAGCGCTAGCTGCTCATCGATCTTCCTCTGCAGCGCTAGATTCTGTTCTTGAAGGCGAGCATTGTCCGCTTGAGATCGCTCCAACTGTTTCCGAGTAGCGCCCAGACCAGCAACCTTCGCCACCGTAAACCGTCCATCCTTCCCTTTGGAAATCTCGTATCCAGCATTACCAATACCCAAGCTGTAAGCTTCAGAGCTGTTCTCGAAATATTTCTTCACTCCTGGTTTGAAAGTGCTCGGTATGCCTAAGCGCTTAAACTCAGCAGTTAGCCCAGTTTTCATACTTTTCATCTGACCTGACGGGTCAGAGCTGTTTATCGGATCACCCTCACAATAACAGTAAGCATTCAGCCCACCCTGCCCAAAAGGGCTTAAACCATCCGGGCTGTGAAAGCGCATAAAAATGGGGCTATAAAATCGGTGGCCATTGCCCAGCGCATAGGCTTGCAAGGTACCATCGTGCCTTTCGCCATTGAAACCTACTGAAGGAATCGGCCAATTCAGTGAATACCCATAAGCTGTGTATGACCGTATCCACTTCGCCTGACCACCCTCGACAGCGATTTGCTCGGGTAACTGTCCATTGTTCATTTCATACTCGCCTCATGCCCCCTGACCCTAAGCTATTCTGGTCCAGCCAATCCGATCCGGAAAACTAGCAATTTTAACAGCTCATTCGTTGCAGCCTTGGGCAAAGACCCTCTAGGCTTGCTGCTTCGTTTTCGGAACACAACCCATGCCCCCTCCGCTATCCCTGCGCGAACGCCTCTACATCATGGTCTTCCAGACCGACACCGTAGCCGGTCGCCGCTTCGACAAAATCCTCTTGTTGATCATCCTGGCCAGCTTGGTCACTGTCATCCTCGACAGCATTGACGAAGTGCACCAGGGCTACTCCGGCGTGCTGGCGGCCATCGAATGGGGCTTTACTGCCGTTTTCCTGGCCGAGTACATCACCCGCCTGTACTGCTCGCCCAAGCCCTTGCGCTATGCCTTCAGTTTTTATGGCCTGGTCGACCTGCTGGCGATCGTCCCCGGGATCATCGCCCTGTACTACAGCGACGCCCAGTACCTGCTGATCATCCGGGTCATCCGCATGCTGCGGATCTTCCGCGTGCTCAAGCTCAGCCCGTACCTCAAGCAGGCCAACTACCTGATGGAGGCGCTGCGCGGTAGCAAGCAGAAGATCATCGTGTTCCTGGTCAGCGTATCGACCCTGGTAACGGTGTTCGGCACGCTGATGTATGTGATCGAAGGCCCGGAACATGGGTTTACCAGCATCCCCAAAGGCATCTACTGGGCCATCGTCACCCTCACCACCGTGGGCTTTGGCGATATCGTGCCAAAGACGCCGCTTGGGCAGGTGCTGTCGTCGCTGGTGATGATTACCGGTTACTCGATCATTGCTGTGCCGACCGGCATCTTTACCGCCGAACTGGCCAATGCCATGCGCGGGGAGCAGTTGCAGCATGATTGCCCGACGTGTCACAAGAAGACGCATGAGCATGGGGCGGCGTTCTGTTCCCGGTGTGGGAATGGGCTGTTTCCTAAACAATGATGCTGCCTGTACTGGCCCTTTCGCGGGCACGCCCGCTCCCACAGATACCATGCAATTTTCAGGTTTGTGGTGGTCCTGTGGGAGCGGGCGAGCCCGCGAAGAGGCCGGGACTGGCAACGGCATAACCAAAGTGTTTTTTGTTCTTTATCCCGCTTCAAGCCACCCGCTATAGTCGCTGGCACTCTGCCCCAAAACCCTTCAAGAACAAGGAAGCAACGTGAAAAAACTCTTCACCGCCTCGCTGCTCGCCGCAGGCCTGGCCCTGGGCAACCTCGCCCAGGCCGCCCCCACCCTGCTGAACGTTTCCTACGACGTGATGCGCGACTTCTACAAGGACTACAACCCGGCCTTCCAGAAGCACTGGGAAGCCGAGCACAAAGAGAAGGTCAACGTGCAAATGTCCTTCGGCGGCTCGAGCAAACAGGCGCGTGCGGTAATCGATGGCCTGCCAGCCGATGTCATCACCATGAACATGGCCACCGATATCAACGCCTTGGTCGACAATGGCAAGCTGGTGCCGGATAACTGGGTCACCCGCCTGCCGAACAACAGCGCGCCGTTCACCTCGGCCACTGTGTTCATCGTGCGCAAGGGCAACCCAAAAGCCCTGAAAGACTGGCCCGACCTGCTCAAGGACGGCGTGCAGGTGATCGTGCCCAACCCGAAAACGTCGGGTAACGGCCGCTACACCTACTTGTCGGCCTGGGGCTATGTGCTCAAGCAAGGCGGCGACGAGGCCAAAGCCCGTGATTTCGTTGGCAAGTTGTTCAAACAAGCGCCAGTGCTGGACACCGGTGGCCGTGCCGCCACCACCACCTTCATGACCAACCAGATTGGTGATGTGCTGGTCACCTTCGAGAACGAAGCCGAAATGATCGCCCGCGAGTTTGGCCGCGACCAGTTCGAAGTGGTCTACCCAAGCGTGTCGGCCGAAGCCGAGCCACCTGTCACTGTGGTCGACAAGGTCGTGGCGAAGAAAGGTACCCAGGCTGTGGCCGAGGAATACCTGAAGTACCTGTGGTCGCCAGCAGCCCAGGAGATCGCCGCCACCAACTACCTGCGCCCGCGTGATGCGACGGTACTGGCCAAGTACACCGACCGCTTCCCCAAAGTGGAATTCCTGTCGGTGGAGAAGACCTTCGGTGACTGGCGCACCGTGCAGAAGACCCACTTCAACGATGGTGGCGTGTTCGACCAGATCTATACCGGCCAGTAATTGATGCAGGCAGGCACTGCACAATGCCCGCAGCGTGTGCAGTGCCTGTAGGAGCTGGCTTGCCGGCGATAGGGCCAGTTGCTTTGACACACTTCTTCGAACTTTCTTCATCAACCGACAATCAGTTCCTTGAGTAACCCTGCCCCGCTCACCCCGGCCCAAGGAGTACTCCAGTGCTGCGCTTTCTCTCAACCCTGCTGCTCGGCTGCCTGCTGAGCACCCACCTGCTTGCCGCTGACCCCGCCCCCACCGAAGAACAACCCGCCGAACCCGCACCGGTCTTGCAAGGCGGCCTGCTGGGCGCCCTGGCCGACGGCCTGGACAGCGCCGCACAGGAACTCGACCTTGATGCCCATCTGGTTGATGCCTGGCGCCTGCGCACCGACCGCGCCGCCAAGGAGGTCGAGCGCCTGGTTGACCGGCACTCGGCCGACGACTCGCTCCATCTGATCGGCAACTTCATCCTGCTTACCCTGACTTGGGCCGCCAGCTTCGCCGCATTCACAAGCCTCGGCCGGTGGGTCGCCAACCGCGCTTCAGGCAAGCCCTGGCTACGCGAACGCAAGCGCGCCAGCAGCCTGCTCGGCTACTTGCTGCCCTATACCCTGCCGGCATTGGCCAGCTTACCGCTGACACTGTACGCCAGCCGCTTTCTCGACCCGTCGGTAGCGCGCGCACTGGGCCTGAGCCTGGCCTACGCCACCAGCAGCGGCCTGTTCTCGACCTCGATCATCCTGTGCCTGGTGACCCTGTTCGACGCCGGCCACAAACGCGCCGCTGTGGCGGTAATCAAACGCCTGGCCCCCCGCCCGCTGTTCATGATCGGCTTTCTCGCTGCCTGGAGCGATGCCCTGACCAGCCCACAGATTGCCCGCCAGCTTGGCGGCAACATCACCGCCAGCGTCGCCGTGGCCACCGGCCTGATTGCCACCTTCATCTTCGCCAGCCTGGTGGTCCGCCTGCGCCGCCCGGTCGCGCACCTGATCCGCAACCGCGCCTTCAAGGACCGCGTGCAACATCGCGCGGTGCAGGAAACCCTGCGGATCTTTTCGGTGCTGTGGTATTTGCCGATCCTGCTGATGATCCTGGTGTCGGCCATTCACCTGATCGGCGCCGGCGAAGAAAGCCAGAAAGCATTGCAGAAGGCCTTGCTGACCACAGTGCTACTGGTCTCCACGGTGTTTGTCAGCACACTATTGCAACACCTGCTGGCACCGCGCGACGCAGATGCCGGGCAACGGGTACGGCCCTACAGGGAACTGCTGCGCAGCCTGGCCCACGCGCTGCTGCGCATCGCCATGGCAGTGGCCTTCATCGAACTGCTGGGGCGCATCTGGGGCGTTTCGGTGATCGGCTTTGCGCTAAGCAACAGCCTCGGTCAGGCCATCAGCAATTCGCTGTCGAGTATCGGCCTGATCCTGCTGGTCACCTGGCTGCTGTGGGTGGTGCTCGATACTGCCATTCAGGAAGCGCTCAAGCCTGCGGTGGGGCGGCGCGCATCGCGCCAGCCGAGTACCCGGGTACGGACCATCCTGCCGATGCTGCGCAACGCCATCAAGGTCATCCTCATCGTCATCTGCACCATCACCACCATGGCCAACCTGGGGATCAACGTCGCGCCTCTGCTCGCCGGTGCGGGGGTGATCGGCCTGGCCATCGGCTTCGGCTCGCAGCAACTGGTGCAGGATGTGATTACCGGGTTGTTCATTCTGATCGAGGACACCATTTCCATCGGCGATTGGGTCGTGCTTGACTCCGGCCATGCCGGTACCGTCGAGAGCCTGACGATCCGTACGTTGCGCCTGCGCGATGGCAAAGGCTTTGTGCACTCGGTGCCGTTCGGTCAGATCAAGGCGGTTACCAACCAGTCGCGGCAGTTCGCCTATGCGTTTTTCTCGGTGCAGTTCACCTACGACAGTGATGTGGATGCGTCACTGGCACTTATCCATGAAGTGGGCAAGTCGATCAGCGAAGACCCGCTGCTACGCATCAACCTGCAAGGGCCGCTGCAGGTGTTCGGGGTGGACCGCATGGACCTGAACGGGTTTGTGCTGACGGCGCAGTTCCGCACCATTTCCGGCGGGCAATATGCGGTGAGCCGAGCGTTCAACGAGCGGCTGAAGAAGCGGGTGGACCAGACCGACAACGTCAGCTTTGCCCAGGTGTACCCGCTGCCGCTGCAGGCCCTGGGGGCTTGATGCTGCCAGCACTGGCCCTATCGCCGGCAAGTCAGCTCCCACAGGCCCCCACCACATTCAGGGTTGTGCTGCCCCTTGTGGGAGCTGGCTTGCCGGCGATAGGGCCGGTACTGGCAACTTCAGGTCTGGCGGAATACCAAGGCCTTGAGCCCCCCGGCCGGGTCCACATCCGGAAACTCCGGCGGGTTTTCCAGCCGCTCGACAAACGCCAGCGATGGCGCCTGCTCAGCCATCCCCTCGATCAGAAACTCCGGCCCGATCGCCGGGTCGTTGACACACGCCAGCACCGTTCCACCGGCGCTCAGCAACTCTGGCAAACGCCGCAGGATCTTCGCGTAATCCTGGGTCAGCACGAAGCTGCCACGCTGGAAGGTTGGCGGGTCAATGATGATCAGGTCGTAAGGCCCGTACTTGCGCACCTTGCCCCACGACTTGAACAGCTCATGCCCCAGATACGCCACCCGCGATGCGTCATGGCCATTGAGGCGGTGGTTGTCCCGACCCCGTGCCAGCGCCGACTTGGCCATGTCCAGGTTCACCACCTGCTCGGCGCCCCCGGCAATCGCTGCTACCGAGAAGCCGCAGGTGTAGGCGAACAGGTTCAGCACGCGCTTGCCCGCCGCCTGCTCGCGCACCCAGCGGCGGCCGTAGCGCATGTCGAGAAACAGGCCGATATTTTGCCGCACGCCCAGGTCCAGCAAGTAGGACAGGCCGTCCTCGACCACCTCACGTTGCTGACACGGCTCGCCCAGCAGCCACTGACCAGGGCTGTCGGGCAAGTAGCGGTGCTGGATGAGGATGGCTTGGCCGGCCCATTGCGGGCACTGGGCCAGGTTGCGCAGCATGGCTTCCAGTTCGGCCAGTTGGCCCTCGGGCAGCTCGCGGAAGAGGGCTACCGAGAGCACGCCTTGCAGCCAGTCGACAGTGACCTGCTCCAGGCCTGCCCAGCAGCGGCCACGGCCATGGAACAGGCGGCGGGTTTCCTGCGGGGCAGGGTCGAGGGCGGCGAGCAGGTGCTGCTCCAAGGTGTGAATCGGGGAAGTCATGGTGGGTCGCAGGCTGGCAAAAGCGGCATTCTACCTTGTGGGCCTCTTCGCGGGTAAACCCGCTCCCACAGGGACCCCACAGTATTCAGAGCTAAGGTGATCCTGTGGGAGCGGGTTTACCCGCGAAGAGGCCGGGCAAGGTCACTTCAATTCTTGACTGCAAGCCGCGCTGGCCGGAACCACCATCCCTGCTGCATCCCCGCCGCTGACAGCAGAATCAGCCCTACCCCCAGCCATTGCAGCGGAGCAAGGCGGTGCCCGAAGGCCACCCAGTCCACCAGAATCGCAGCAATCGGGTAAATGAATGACAGCGCCCCCGTCAACGCCGTGGGCAAACGCTGAATGGCACTGTACAGCAGCACATACATGAGGCCGGTGTGGACGATGCCCAGCGTCAACAGGCTGGCCAGCGCTGGCACTTCACCCGGCAATCCGCCGAGCTTGACCCACGGCGCCAGCACCAGTACACCCGTCGTTACCTGAATCAACGCGATCAGGTGAGGTGGCGTGCCTTTCAGCCGCTTGATGATCAACGCCGCAATGGCATACAAAAACGCCGCACCCAGTGCCAGGGCAATGCCCAGCAAGTATTCCTCACCGCCGCCCTGCCCCGCACCATGGGCGCTGACGATGGCCAACATGCCGAGGAACGCCACGCTAAGCCATGTAAGCTTGGCCAGTGTGATCTTTTCGCCCAGAAACAGCGCTGCCAGCCCCACCAGCATGAACGGCTGCACGTTGTACACCGCGGTCCCGATGGCGATCGACGCACGGGAATACGAGGCAAACAGCAGCAGCCAGTTGCCGACAATGGCCACGCCGCTGGCGATCGCCAACAGGAACGCCGTGCGGCTGATGACTCCGGCCCGCAAAAAGCCGAAAGCGGCGCAAATCACCAGCAGGGTCACGGCACCGAACACGCAGCGCCAGAACACCACCTCGAGCACCGGCTGCCCCGACACCAGCACGAACCAGCCGATGGTCCCGGAAATCAGCATGGCGGCGACCATTTCCAGCGAGCCACGGCGCAACGAACTGTCCATCTCACACCTCCCGTTGTTGATGGCAACAGTATGCAAAGGTTACAGCTCAGCCTTCCAGCGGATAACCAAGGCAGATTTGCATCCTTGCCTTTACTATCAAGGCAAATTACGCGAATTACCTGACGAGGTGACCATGACCGATGCCATCGACCAACTGTTGATCAATGCACTGATGGAAGACTCGCGCCGCTCGCTGAAAGCCCTGGCGCAAGTCAGCGGGCTGTCCGCGCCCAGCGTCAGCGAGCGCCTGCGCCGCCTGGAAGAGCGCGGTGTGCTGCGCGGTTACACCGTGGAGGTCGATCCGCGCGCCTTTGGTTACCAGTTACAGGCCATCGTGCGCATCCGCCCACTGCCGGGCCAGCTGCAGGAGGTAGAACGGCAAATCATCGCCATCCCCGAGTTCACCGAGTGCGACAAGGTCACCGGGGAGGACTGTTTCATTGCCCGGTTGCATGTGCGCTCGATGGAGCAACTGGACACCCTGCTCGACCGCATCAATGTGCTGGCCGAGACCAACACCGCCATCATCAAGAAAAGCCCGGTGAAGCGGCGATTGCCGCCAATGGAATGAATTCGCCTGTTCCGGCCTCTTCGCGGGTAAACCCGCTCCCACAAGTACTGCACCAGATTTGGGCTTGTGATGAACCCTGTGGGAACGGGTTTACCCGCGAAGAGGCCAGCGCAGAAAAACCTGACTATTTTTTGTACACATAAATGTCACCATAAGTGCCATTTTTGTGTGCACTTTCTTCAGAAACGCCCCATTGCGTTACACACTACCCGCAACTAATTTTGACCATTCGATCAACTAAATAGTCGACAGAAAATTTAAACCTGTTCATTCGGTCAATTTATACCTCACTTATTTCATTAACTTATCTTTCAAAAAGATAAGTTCGAAATGTCCATCTGTTACAACTTGCTTTCCCCTGGCATGGAACTCGCTTTTGTGTGCTCGTGTTTTGTATACAACTTAAACAAAACATAAACACACAAGAACCCGCCACGCCGGTCCAAAGCCGGCCGCCGCGCCCAGAACCCTGTGATGCCAAGCTGCACCGACGAGGTGGCGAGCCCGTGCGCATGCCCGCTCATCGCAGTCAAAGTGCATCAGGAGCCCGCCGGAATGAGTAGCAGCCTCGACCTTGCCCCTGAACTATCCGTCGCCAGCACCCACCCCGCTTCCAACCTTGTTGGCGAGGTGCCGCAACTGGCGCTGAGCCCGCGCCTGCACAACCGCGACCTTGCCCCAACACGCACCGAAGGGCGGCGCTGGGGTGGCTACAGCATCTTCGCGTTGTGGACAAACGATGTGCACAATATTGCCAACTACTCCTTCGCCATGGGCTTGTTCGCCCTCGGCCTGGGTGGCTGGCAGATTTTGCTGTCGCTGGCCATTGGCGCAGCGCTGGTGTACTTCTTCATGAACCTGTCCGGCTATATGGGGCAGAAAACCGGGGTGCCGTTCCCGGTCATCAGCCGCATTGCCTTCGGCATCCACGGCGCACAGATACCGGCGCTGATCCGCGCAGTCATTGCCATTGCCTGGTTCGGCATCCAGACCTACCTGGCCTCGGTGGTGCTGCGTGTGCTGCTTACAGCCGTGTGGCCGCAAGTGGCGGCCTACGACCACGACAGCATCCTCGGCCTGTCGAGCCTGGGCTGGGCGTGCTTCGTGTCGATCTGGCTGGTGCAGCTGGTGATCCTGGCCTACGGCATGGAGATGGTGCGCCGCTACGAGGCCTTCGCCGGCCCGGTGATCCTGCTGACCGTTGCCGCCCTGGCGGTGTTCATGTACGTCAAGGCCGACGCGCGCATCGCCTGGTCGGTCGCCGAGCCACTGACCGGCGTTGATATGTGGCGCAACATCTTCGCTGGCGGCGCATTGTGGCTGGCGATCTACGGCACCCTGGTACTGAACTTCTGTGATTTCGCCCGCTCCTCGCCGTGCCGCAAGACCATCCGCGTCGGCAACTTCTGGGGCCTGCCGGTGAACATACTGGTGTTTGCCGTGATCACCGTGGTGCTGTGCGGCGCGCAGTTCCAGATCAACGGCCAGATCATCGACAGCCCGACCCAGATCGTCGCCGCCATCCCCAGCACGCTGTTCCTGGTACTGGGCTGCGTAGCCTTCCTGATTGTCACCGTGGCGGTGAACATCATGGCCAACTTCGTCGCCCCGGCTTTCGTGCTCAGCAACCTGGCGCCACGCCACCTGAACTTCCGCCGCGCGGGGCTAATCAGCGCCACGCTGGCGGTGCTGATCCTGCCGTGGAACCTCTACAACAGTCCGCTGGTGATCGTGTACTTCCTGTCCGGCCTGGGCGCCCTGCTCGGCCCGCTGTACGGGGTGATCATGTCCGACTACTGGTTGCTGCGCAAAGGCTGCATCAACGTGCCGGAGCTGTACACCGAGCACCCGACCGGCGCCTACCACTACAGCAAGGGCATCAACCTGCGCGCCGTGGCCGCCTTCGTGCCTGCTGCGTTGCTGGCCATCGTGCTGGCCCTGGTACCCCATTTCCACAGCGTGGCCCCGTTCTCCTGGCTGATCGGTGCCGGCATCGCCGCCGTCCTGTACCTGCTGATCGCACCACGCAACCGCCACTACCACGACGTCAGCGGCGAATGCATCGCCGTCGACCACAGCAGCCATTGATCAGGGAGGACTGCCCATGCGTATTCTGATCGTCAACGTCAACACCACCGAAGCCATCACCGAAGCCATTGCCCAACAGGCCCGTGCAGTAGCCGCACCCGGTACCGAAATCGTGGGGCTTACCCCTTGGTTCGGCGCCGAGTCGGTGGAAGGCAACTTCGAAAGCTACCTGGCTGCCATTGCGGTGATGGACCGGGTGCTCGCCTACGAAGGTCCTTACGACGCCGTGATCCAGGCCGGTTACGGCGAACACGGCCGCGAAGGCCTGCAGGAACTGCTGAACGTGCCGGTGGTGGACATTACCGATGCGGCCGCCAGCACCGCGATGTACCTGGGGCATGCTTACTCCGTGGTAACCACCCTGGACCGTACCGTGCCACTGATCGAAGACCGTCTGAAGCTGTCTGGCCTTTATGACCGCTGTGCCTCGGTGCGGGCCAGCGGGCTGGCGGTGCTGGAGCTGGAAGCCGACCCGCAGCGGGCTGTGGAGGCGATTGTCGAGCAGGCCGAACGCGCCGTGCATGACGACAAGGCCGAAGTGATTTGCCTGGGTTGCGGCGGCATGGCCGGGCTGGACGAGCAGATCCGCCAGCGCACCGGCGTGCCGGTGGTGGATGGGGTGAGCGCAGCGGTGACCATTGCCGAATCGCTGGTGCGCATGGGCTTGAGCACCTCCAAGGTGCGCACCTATGCCACACCGCGGGTGAAGAAAGTGGTGGGTTGGCCGATGCGCCTAGGCCGCTGATCCTGCATTGGCCTGTACCGGCCTCTTCGCGGGCTTGCCCGCGAAGAGGCCGGTACTATCAACCCATCATCTCGACCAAGCGCTGCGCACTGCCACAGGCCAGTGTAAACCCCAACGCCCCATGCCCCAGGTTCAGCCACAGGTTGCGATACACCGTCCCCCCTATGATCGGCACCCCGGTCGGTGTCGCCGGTCGCATGCCCGCCCACTCCACCGCCTGCCCATAATCCGCAGCCATCGGTAATGTCTCCAGCGCCAGCCGTCGCATGCTCTGCAACCTGCGCTTTTCCACCGATTCGTCGAACCCGACAATGTCCACCATCGCCGCTACCCGCAGCTGCTGCCCCAGGCGGGCATAGACGATCTTGCGTTCATAGTCGGTAAGGCTCACTTCCGGTGCCCGATGCCCAGTGCTGATCGGTGCCGTCAGGCTGTAGCCCTTCAGCGGGTAGACCGGTATCTGCACCCCCGGTAATGCCAAGCTTGGGCCACGATGCCCGGCACACAGCACCAACTGTTCCACGTCCAGTTGCTCGTTGCCCAGTTGCAGCGCTACGACCTGGTCCTGGCGCCGTACCAGCTGCGTCACTGGCCGCCCAAGCAGGAAACGGCATTGCCCCGAAGCGCGCAACAGTGCCTCCAGGCGCTGGCAGAACAAGTGGCAATCGCCCACCTCTTCATCCGCTGTGAACACGCCACCCACAAACGGTGCGCCCTCCAGGGCGGGTTCCAGCGCGCGCAACTCGGCTGCTGCCAACACCCGCTGGCTGGCCGGGTCCGTCAACTGAGCCCGGCCATGGGCAAAGGCCCGCTCGCTGCGAAAAGCCACCAGCTTGCCATTGCGCCGCCAGTTGAAATCACCCAGGTTCTGGTCCTCGCGCCATTGCCCCAGCACGGCCTGGCTGCGCAGCGCCAGCTCCAGCAGCTGCTCGGCATTTCGGCGATTGACGCTGCGCCGGCAAGCCAGGGTGAATGCCAACAACCAGCGCCACTGCGCCGGGTCCAGGCGCAAGCGCAGGCGCAGCGGCGACTCGCCCTGCAACAGCCAACCCAATGCCTGCCACGGCACCCCGGCATCAGCCAGCGGCGCCACATAGCGATAGGACAATTGCCCGCCATTGGCGAAGCTGGTCGCCGACGCCAAGCTGTCGCGGGCCTCGATCAAATCAACCGACCGCCCTTCACGAACAAGCGCGTAAGCCGTCGCCAGGCCAACCACCCCGCCCCCGATTACCGTTACCCGCTGCTTCATCGCGCTTCCCTGTGGTGGCTTCCTGGCCAAACAGTACCAGCGGATCAGGTCGGGCAGCTATGCGCACCGTCATTCAGGCCCTGGCGCACGTTGCGGCTGAGCAGGCTAGCCTTGCCGTCGTGCCAGGTCAGGGTCAGTACATAGAGGGTGTCGAAGTCATCGCCGTTCCAGTCCTGGGTGATCACCCGCTCTTCACCCAAGGCCTTGCCGGCCACCGTGTTGATCAGTTCAGGCAGGTAGCCGTGGGACCAGGCGGTGTAGATGGTCGCGTTGCGGTATTTGTCGCTCAGTAATTCATCGGCCAGTTCATCGGTATCGTTGGCGCCGTAGTCGATATTCACCGGCAAGCCGAGGCGGATGGCGCTAGGGGTGATGGTCATCAGCGGGCGGATGTAGCTGTAGCTTTCGTCCTTGCTGCCTTCCTCGACCTGCCGCGAAGGGTTGGCGGCAAACACGTAGTCGGCATTACCGAAGCGCTCTGGCAGCAAGGTTGCCAGGTCCAGTGCGCGATTGAGGCCCTGGCAGTTCAACTGGCCAAGCCCCTCACCCGGCTTCTCCGCATGGCGCAGGAACACCAGGGTCTGTGTGCCATCCACCGGTTGAGCCCGGCTGTCGACAGCCTCCAGCGCCAGCGGTACGCCGACGACCGTGAGTGCCAGGCTCAGTACCAGATGGCGACGACGACGGAAGAATGTGGGCAACTTCATCAAGGCAGGCTCGTGTGGCAGAGAAAATCGGGTTGACCCGCCACATCGCCCCATCGGTTGCAGGGCGCCCTTGCAGTAAATGCCATCCTTGGCAACGAGTGAGCGTCAGAGTGCCCTGAACCCGTTTGGTTCCTCCCTGGAGGTGGATGCCGTTCCCTAGGCAAGCCTAGATTAGGGGATGGGTGTTGCTAAATTATGTCCGGTGCTTCAATCATCCCGCGTCAGCACTTCCAGCAATTCGATCTCAAAGGTCAGGTCCGAGCCAGGCGGTATCGCCCCAACGCTGCGCTCGCCATAGCCCAAGTGTGCTGGAACCTGCAGTTTGCGCTTGCCGCCAACGCGCATCCCCATCAGGCCCTGATCCCAACCTTTGATCACTCGACCGGTACCAATAACGCACTGGAACGGCTTGCCGCGTGACCAGGACGAGTCGAACTCGCTGCCATCAGCCAGCCAGCCGGTGTACTGGGTGGTGATCAGGGCGCCCTTGACGGCGGCTTTGCCTTCACCCTCGACCAGGTCGATGATCTGCAGTTCTTGGCTCACAGGCACACTCCAACGCTGAAAAACAAAGCCGCCCTTTTCTCAGGAATGCACGGGTTTGGCAAG
Source organism: Pseudomonas sp. PvP089 (assembly GCF_017875165.1). NCBI lineage: Bacteria > Pseudomonadati > Pseudomonadota > Gammaproteobacteria > Pseudomonadales > Pseudomonadaceae > Pseudomonas > Pseudomonas sp. PvP089. The sequence continues at coordinate 1,962,470 of NZ_JAGGME010000001.1, read as the reverse complement.
AAGGATCGACAGGCCACTTTTAACTGCTCTGCTCAAACACTTCTTGACCGGTCAGCTCTTTGGTCTGGTTGGCAAAGCAGTACCAGGCGGGCTTCTGCTCGACAAAAATCTGCAGATCGAAATCCCACTCCTGATCCCCATCCAGCAGGCCGACCGGCACCGCATGGAAGTCATTGGACTTCAGCCGGTAATACAGGTGCGTGCCGCATTGGCCGCAAAACCCTCGCTGCGCCCAGTCGGACGAATCGTAGACATTGGGGGTATGCCCTTCGATGACCGGCGGCTGGCTGCAATGCACCACCAGCAACGGGCCGCCGGTCCACTTGCGGCACATGCTGCAATGGCAGGCGCTGATATGGGTGTTGTCGACGGTGACCTTGAGCGTGGTGGCGCCGCACAGGCAGGTGCCTTGTTTTTCCAGGGCCATGGCTGGCTCCTTGAGCGGAAGATGGGCCAGCAATTATAGATGCCAGCTGCAACGCGGTCGGTGTAGGAGCGGCCTTGTGTCGCGATCGGGCTGCAAAGCAGCCCCTTGGGTGATGCATCTACGCGAAAGCCGAGGGGCGCGCGTTGCGCCGCTCGCGACACAAGGCCGCGCCCACAAAGGATCGCGTGAAGCGTCAGATGTACACAGTGCCGCGCAGGTACAACGCCGCCCGCCCGCTGATGATCACCCGGCCATTGCCCGGTACTTCGCACCGCAGCTGCCCTTTACGTGCACCGCCCTGCTCGCAGCTGAGCACCTGCTTGCCCAGGCGCTCAGCCCACACCGGCGCCAGCGAGGTGTGTGCCGAGCCAGTGACCGGGTCTTCATTCACGCCGACCCGCGGGCCGAACCAGCGGGTGACAAAATCAAAGCCACGCCCTGCAGCCGTCACGGCAATGCCGCGCACGTCGAAGGCCGAAAGTGCCACAAAGTCAGGCTTTAACGTATCGAGCAACAGGGCGTCATCAATCACGACGACGTAGTCATCGCTACGGTACACCGCCTGTGCCTGGCTCAGGCCCAGCGCTTGCAACAGGCCCGCCGGGGTTTCCACGATGCCCGGTTGTTTGGCCGGGAAATCCATGGCCAGCAACCCGTCAGCGCCACGGCTGACACGCAATTCGCCACTGCGGGTATTGAAACGCAGCACCTGCGCCTGCTCACCCAGTTGCTCGAACAGCACATAGGCCGACGCGAGAGTCGCGTGGCCGCATAGGTCAACTTCAACGGTCGGGGTGAACCAGCGCAGGTCAAAGGTTTCGCCGTTGCGCACGAAATAGGCCGTTTCCGACAAGTTGTTTTCTTCGGCGATGCGCTGCAGCACATCGTCCGGCAGCCAGGCCTCAAGCGGGATCACCGCCGCCGGGTTGCCACCGAACGGTTCAGCGGAAAAGGCATCGACCTGGAAGATTTCGAGTTGCATGCACACACTCCTTGTTGCCCGGGCCTTGCCAGGCAGATGTCTGAAAAGGGGTTACGGGCGTACCGGGGTCAATACTGGCTCGCCGGCAAAGAAGGCCTGCAGGTTGCGCAGCACCAGGGTCACGGTATCGCGCGCAGCCTCCGGTGACTGGCCGGCAACGTGGGGCGTGAGCACGGTATTGGCCAAAGCCTTGAGGCCTTGGGGTACTGCCGGTTCGTCGTCGAACACGTCCAGCGCGGCGCCCGCCAGCTGACCCTGCTGCAATGCGGTAATCAGAGCCTGCGTGTCGACCACGCTGGCCCGGGCAATATTCACCAGATAGCCATTTGCGCCCAGCGCCTGCAGTACCTGAGCATCGACCAGGTGCTGGGTATTGGCGCCACCGGGAGTGGCCACGACCAGGATGTCGACAGCAGCGGCCAGGTGCAGCGGGCTGTCGTACCAGGTGTAAGGTACATCTTCGCGCGGCGTGCGGCTGTGATAGCTGATGGACATGTCGAAGCCCAGATTGGCGCGCTTGGCAATGGCCTGGCCCACCGCCCCGAGGCCAAGAATACCCAGGCGTTTGCCGCTCACCGAGGGGCTGATCACCCGGTTCCATTCACCGCGCCGGGTGCTGGCATCAGCACGGGGAATGTCGCGCAGTAGTGCCAGCAACAGGGCCAGGGTGTGGTCGGCGACTGCGCTGGCATTGGCACCAGCGCCATTGGTTACGGTGATGCCGCGGGCGGCGGCGGCAACCAGGTCGACTTGCTCGTAGCCGGCGCCGATCACGCAGATGATCTGCAACTTGGGCAATGCGTCGATTTCGGCGGCAGTCAGCCCCAGCGGGCCGCGAGTGAGCACGGCATCGATTTCACTGGCGTGGCGCTGAATGGCCTCGGCGCGCAGTTGCGGTGAGGGGGCACGGATAAGGCGGTAACCGGCCTGCTCCAGCATGGGCAGGTAATCGTCGACGGTTTCTACCAGTACCAGGACTGTCTTGCGCATGCCACCTCCGGGTCAATTCGAGGCGTCATTATGCGGAGTCACCAGCCAGTACAGTCAATTGAAATAACAAGGCAAAACTGTACTGTGCTGCTCCGCTGTAGCCGTTGCTCTTGCTCTTGCTCTTGCTCTTGCTCTTGCTCTTGCTCTTGCTCTTGCTCTTGCTCTTGCTCTTGCTCTTGCTCTTGCTCTTGCTCTTGCTCTTGCTCTTGCTCTTGCTCTTGCTCTTGCTCTTGCTCTTGCTCTTGCTCTTGCTCTTGATCTTGATCTTGCTCTTCGCGACTTCAGGAGGCCGAACGCAGGCCTTGCGGAGGGAGGTGACGGGCATGGATGCCCGTCAAGCGCTGGGCCCCAGGATGGGGCCTGCAGCGCGGTCCTCCCGGGAGCGAGGCCGGAGTGAGGGGACCCCGGAGCGCAGCGCAGGGGCCGGATGATGGGAGCGCAGCGTTTTTTGGTTACTTTTTGTCGCGTTTGACAAAAAGTGACTCGCCGTAAGGGCGAAAAGGTGAGTGTGCGTCGCCATCGCAAATGGCCTATGCGCGAGCTAAAAACCAGCACCGTTTCGCTTGTCGCTTGTCGCTTGTCGCTTGTCGCTTGTCGCTTGGAGGCGTGGGCATCGATGAGGAGGCTAACATTCATTTTCGAAGGTGGCGTCAAGTCACCTTTCCGCCCTTACGGCGGGTCACTTTTTGTCAAACGCGACAAAAAGTAACCAAAAAACGCTGGCTCCCATCATCCGGCCCCTACGCTGCGCTCCGGGGTCCCCTCGCTCCGGGCTTGCTCCCGGGAGGACCGCGCTGCAGGCCCCATCCTGGGGCCCAGCGCTTGACGGGCATCCATGCCCGTCACCTCCCTCCGCAAGCCCTGCGCTCGGCCTCCTGAAGTCGCAATCTGCGTCGCCTGAGCTACCGCGCGCTTAAAAGCAAAAGCAAAAGCAAAAGCAAAAGCAAAAGCAAAAGCGAAAGCGAAAGCAAAAGCCGAAGCAGGGTTACTGGGCGAACGCTCGCCCTAACCCACCCGGCACGCCACTGCTGTCAGTGTCCTGCCAAGGCCCATTCGGGCTCAGCGACCAGCTCCAGCCGTTATCAAACCGGTAGTACGTACGCTGCCGGTAGAACGTATTGGGCTGCTTTTCCAATACATATACACCCAGCTTGGGGTCCCAGTGGCTGGCACCGCCAGGCGGTGGCGCAAAGCTGGCCGAGGTACGCGGCATCGGCTTGGGAATCGCCGCCGGTTTGCTCGGCTGGGTGGACGGTTGCCCACCCGGCAACGGCTTGACCACCGGCCCTTGCGGCGGCACGCGCTCGATCGGGGGTGCCGGCTGTTCATACGGCTGATGCACCGTACACGCAGACAAACCCAGGGCCAGGGTGATCAGGGTCAGGCGGACGGTGCTGTGCATGGCTTTGCTCTCTTACAGGTCTGGGCTGTCGATGGTCAGGTGCTGGGTAGCCTGGGTGGTGCTGGGCAACGGCGCGCCCTGGCCAATCCACTCGCCGCGGGTAGGCTGACCAGCGCGGGAAACCCGTGCAACCAGTTGGACTTCGGCAAATTGCGACAGTTTCATCTGCGGCATCATCGCGTCAGCATCGGACAACTCCACTTCGATCGGCAACTGCGCCACCGTCACCCGCTTGGCTGCCAGGGGCATCGGCGGACCATTGCTGGCGCGAGCGAAGATGAACACCGTATCGTCAGGTTTTACCTTGTCCTTCAGTGCCGCCGCCAGTTCCACCCGCACTTTCATCCGCGCAGCCACCGGCGCGGGCTCTGCAGCCTGCCCTGCCGGGCCACCCAGGCGTTCGGCAGCGCGGTCGATGCCGCCTTGCAGGGCATCGCGCGATGCATCGCCTTCCGGCAACTGCGCCAACAGGCGCTTCCAGTAGTCGATGGCTTCCTGGTAACGCTCGCCTTCAAAGGCCGCGATACCGCGCAGGCCCAGGCTGGTCACCTCGTTGGGGTCGGCCTTCAGCGCTTCATCCGTCAGTGCCTGCAACTGCGGGCTCCACCGCTTGTCGGCGGCAAAGTACAGGGCCTGGGCCCACTGGCCCAGCAGCTCGGGCTGGCGGCCAGCCAAGGCCACCGCCCGCTCGAAAGTACGCGCAGCATCGGCCGGGCGCTGCTCGGCCATGTAGGCACGGCCCAGGAAATACACGGCCTCGGCCGACTCAGGCTGGGCCTGCACCACACGCTCCAGGCGCGTGGTCATTTCTTCCATCGACTTGGGTGCTTCGGCGAATTCCTGGGTCAGCGCCACCTTGTCGGCCGCACCAAAATGCAGGTACAGCCCCAGCGCCATCAGCGGTACCAGCACGGCAGCCAGTAGCGGCAGGGCTTTGCCCAAATGCCCCTGGCGTGGGGCATCGGCGCCTTCGGTATCAGCCAGTAATTCGCGGGCAGCCTCGTCACGGCCCTTGGCCAACTGTGCCTCATCGAGCACACCGGCAGCCTGCTGGGCAGCCAGTTCGGCAACGCGTTCCTGATACAGGGCCACGTTCAGGGCAGTGCGGTCTTCTTCCTGCTGGCGACGGCGGCCACGCAGGATCGGGATCAGCAAAAAGCTGAGGGCGGCGAGCAGCAGCAGGCCCGCGCTAAGCCAGAATTCAATCATGGGTCTGTTCTTTTTCCAGCAGTTTGGCGAGTCGCTCGCGTTCTTCGACAGAAAGCTCGTTGTTGCCCGGCAAAGCCGTACCACGGCGTCGGCGCACGATCACCGCCAGCACCACGAAACCACCGGCCAACAGGATGCCCGGGCCGAACCACAACAGCCAGGTACGCCCGCTGAGCGCCGGTTTGTAGCGCACGAAGTCACCGTAGCGGTCCACCATGAAGTCGACGATCTGCTGGTTGCTCTTGCCTTCGCCAAGCATGCGGAAGATCTCTCGGCGCAGGTCGGCAGCAATCGGTGCGTTGGAATCGGCGATGTCCTGGTTCTGGCACTTGGGGCAACGCAGTTCCTTGGTCAACTGCTGGTAGCGCTCGCGCTCGGCTTCATCGCGGAACTGGTAAGTGTCGATGGCCGCCTTGGCCACACTGCCCAGGCTCATGCCCAGCACGGCAGCTGCCAGCCAGCGCCTCATTGCCTGGCCTCATCGACCAGGCCCTGGTACAGCGGTGCCAGCTGCTCACGCCACACCGTGGCATCGACAATGCCCACATGCTTGTAGCGGATGATGCCCTTGGCGTCGATCAGGAAAGTTTCCGGCGCGCCGTACACCCCGAGATCCAGGCCAAGGCTGCCCTGCTCGTCACGGATGTCCAGCTGGTAAGGGTTGTGGAATTCGGCCAGCCATTTCTGCGCAGCGGCGTTGTCGTCCTTGTAATTGACGCCGTGGATCACCACGCCCTGCTGCGCCAGCTGGTTCAGGTAGGGGTGCTCGACCTTGCACGACGGGCACCAGGTGGCCCACACGTTGACCAATGCCGGGCGGCCCTGCAAGTCGGCCTGGGTCAGGGTCCGGTCGCCCTGGGTCGAAGCCAGGGAAAACACCGGGAACGGTTTGCCGATCATTGCCGAAGGCAGCTCGTCGGGCTTGAGAAACAGCCCCTTGTAGAGAAACACCGCCACCAGCAGGAACACTGCCAGGGGGACTACCATGATCCAACGCTTCATGCAGCTGCTCCAGACACGCCCAGGGCCTCACGCACCCGGGTCTTGACCTTGACGCGGTAGCGCCGGTCGAGTGCCGCCAGCAACCCGCCCAGGCCGGTCAGCAGACCGCCCAGCCAGATCCAGCGGACATAAGGCTTGATGTGCACACGCACGGCCCAGGCGCCGTTCTCAAGCGGCTCGCCAAGGGCAACGTAAAGGTCGCGGGTAAAGCCGGCGTCGATGCCGGCTTCCGTCATCATCGATTGCTGCACGGTGTACAGGCGCTTTTCCGGGTGCAGGGTCGTCACTTCACGGCCACCACGGCTGACGACCACCGTACCCTTGTCGGAGATGAAGTTCGGCCCTTCGAAGTGCTTGGCGCCCTGGAACAGGAACTGGTAGCCACCCAGCTCCACGCTTTCGCCCGGGGCCATGCGCAGGTCGCGTTCGGCGCTGTTGTTGCTCGACAGCACCACACCCAGCGCACACACCGCCAGGCCCAGGTGTGCCAGTTGCATGCCCCAGTAGCTGCGGCCCAGGCCCGGCAGGCCCTTGAGCAGGCCTTTGTGACGGGTCTTGTCGAGGATGTCGCGCAGCCCGCCAAGTACCACCCAGGCAGCCAGGGCGAAGGCGGTCAGGGTCGGCCAGTCGAAGTCGTCAACGATAAAACCGGCAACCGGAGCAAGAATGGCACTGCCGATCAGCACCGGGGTCATCATGCTGACCAGCCATTTGCCCGGGGTGTCCTTCCAGCGCACCACCACGCCCACGCTCATTACCACCATCAGCAGTGCCATCAGCGGCAGGAACAAGGCATCGAAATAGGGCGGCCCCACCGACAGCTTGGCCCCGGTCAGGGCATCAAGCACCAGCGGGTACAGGGTGCCGAGCAGAATCATCGATGCGGCCACCACCAGCACCAGGTTGTTGGCCAGCAGCAGCGTCTCGCGCGACCACAGGGCGAAACCGACCTGGCTCTTGACCACCGGTGCGCGCAGGGCGAACAGGGTCAGCGAACCACCGACCACGAACAACAGGAAGAACAGGATGAAAATGCCCCGCGATGGGTCGGCAGCAAATGCGTGCACCGAGGTCAGCACGCCGGAACGCACCAGGAAAGTACCCAGCAGGCTCAGCGAGAATGCGGCAATTGCCAACAGCACGGTCCAGCTCTTGAACACCCCGCGCTTTTCAGTCACCGCCAGCGAGTGGATCAGCGCCGTGCCCACCAGCCAAGGCATGAACGAGGCGTTTTCCACCGGGTCCCAGAACCACCAGCCACCCCAGCCCAGCTCATAGTAGGCCCACCAGGAGCCCAGGGTGATGCCGACCCCCAGGAAAGCCCAGGCGACGATGGTCCAGGGCCGCGACCAGCGCGCCCAGGCAGCGTCCAGACGGCCGCCGAGCAAGGCGGCAATGGCGAAGGCAAAGGCCACCGAGAAGCCCACGTAGCCCATGTACAGCATCGGCGGGTGAACGATCAGGCCGAAGTCCTGCAGCAACGGGTTTAGATCGCGACCGTCGGTGGGCACTTGCGGCAGCAGGCGCTGGAATGGGTTGGAGGTGATGATCAAAAAGCTCAGGAAGCCGACGCTGATCATGCCCATCACTGCCAGCACGCGGGCCAGCATCACCTGCGGCAACTGCCGCGAAAACACCGACACGGCAAAGGTCCAGCCGCCCAGGATCAGCGCCCACAGCAGCAGCGAACCCTCGTGGGCGCCCCACACGGCGCTGAATTTGTAGTACCAGGGCAAGGCGCTGTTGGAGTTGCTGGCCACATAGGCGACCGAGAAGTTGTCGGTCATGAAGGCATGGGTCAAACAGGCGAAGGCAAAAGCCAGGAAGGCGAATTGCCCCCAGGCCGCCGGCCGTGCCAGGCTCATCCACAGGCTGTCGCCACGCCACGCGCCAAGCAGCGGCACACTGGCCTGCACGGTGGCAAAGCACATGGCCAGGATCATCGCCAACTGGCCGAGTTCGGGTATAACCAGCGCCGCATTCATGGCCTGGCCTCCGTTCCTGTGGCGGCCTGGCCGCTTTCCTTCAGGGCCTTGGTGACCTCGGGCGGCATGTACTTCTCGTCGTGCTTGGCCAGTACTTCATCGGCCACCACCACGCCGTCGGCGTTGACTTTGCCCAGGGCAACAATGCCCTGCCCTTCGCGGAACAGGTCAGGCAGGATGCCGCGGTAGGTGATCGGCACCGACTTGTTGAAGTCGGTGACCACAAAGCGCACGTCCAGCGAGTCGGACGAGCGCTGCACCGAGCCTTTCTCGACCATGCCGCCAGCACGGATGCGGGTGTCCAGCGGCGCTTCGCCATTGGCGATCTGGGTGGGCGTATAGAACAGGTTGATGTTCTGCTGCAATGCGCTCAAGGCAAAGCCGACGGCAACCCCGACACCGACCAGCAGGCCGACGATGAGCAACAGGCGTTTCTTGCGCTGCGGATTCACTGGTTGTTCTCCCGGCGCAAACGGCGCGCCTCTTCTTGCAGGTAGCGACGACGGGCCAGCAGCGGCGCGGCGACATTCAGCGCCAGCACTGCCAGGCAGATGCCATAGGCCGACCACACGTACAGGCCATGGTGGCCCATGGCGAGAAAATCACCGAAGGTGGCAAAGCTCATTGTGCGGCCCTCCGCCCCAGGCTGTTCAACACTTCATCCTTGACCCAACTGGCGCGCGCCTCGCGCTTGAGCACTTCAAGGCGCATGCGTAGCAACAGCACGGCGCCGAAGAAACAGTAGAAACCCAACGCCGTGCACAGCAACGGCAGCCACATTTCGGCGGGCATCGCCGGCTTTTCGGTGAGGGTGAAGGTGGCGCCCTGGTGCAGGGTGTTCCACCACTCCACCGAGTACTTGATGATCGGGATGTTGACTACGCCGACAATCGCCAGCACCGCGCAGGCCTTGGCCGCACTGTCACGATTACTGATCGCCTGGCCCAGCGCAATAATGCCGAAGTACAGGAACAGCAGAATGAGCATGGACGTAAGGCGGGCGTCCCACACCCACCAGCTGCCCCAGGTCGGCTTGCCCCAGATAGCGCCGGTAACCAGCGCCACGGCGGTCATCCAGGCGCCGATGGGCGCGGCACATTGCAGGGCGACGTCGGCCAGTTTCATCTTCCACACCAGCCCCACCACACCGGCGACGGCCAGCAGCACGTAGCAGGATTGCGCCAGCATCGCCGCCGGCACATGAATGTAGATGATGCGGAAGCTGTTGCCTTGCTGGTAGTCCTGGGGGGCAAACGCCAGGCCCCAGGTGATACCGACCAGCAGCAGGAGCACGGCAGCGCCGGCCAGCCATGGCAGCATGCGGCCGCTGATGGCATAGAACCATTTCGGGGAGCCCAGCTTGTGGAACCACGTCCAGCTTATTTTCATCAGGGTACATCCAGGGTATTTGCCGGGCTTGAGAGCCCGGGACTCGTTATTCGCCGACGCTGATCTTCAGGCCGGCCGCTATCGCAAAGGGTGCCAGGGTCACGGCCAGGGCCGTCAGGCTGGCGAGCCAGAGCAGGTGGCCGGTTGCGGGCATATTTTGCAATGCCGCTTGCAACGCACCACTGCCCAGGATCAATACAGGGATATACAACGGCAGAATCAGCAACGCCAGTAACAAACCACCGCGCTTCAGACCGACCGTCAGGGCGGCGCCCACCGCACCCAGCAGGCTCAATACCGGCGTGCCCAGCAGCAAGGAGCCAAGCAGCACCGGCAGGCAATGGCTCGGCAGCCCCAGCATCAGCGCCAGCAGCGGCGCCAACAATACCAGTGCCAGCCCGGAAAAGATCCAGTGCGCCAACACCTTGGCCAGCACCAGCAACGCCAGTGGGTGCGGTGACAGCACCCACTGCTCCAGCGAGCCGTCCTCGAAATCGCTGCGGAACAAGCCGTCCAGCGACAGCAGCACTGCCAGCAGTGCCGCCACCCAGACCAGGCCCGGCGACAAGGTTTGCAACAATTGGCTTTCTGGGCCGACCGCCAAAGGGAACAGCGCCACGACGATGGCAAAGAACACCAGCGGGTTGGCCAGCTCGGCAGGGCGACGGAACAGCAGCCGCGCTTCGCGACGCAACAACAAAATGAATACGCTCATGCCGCCCATTGCCCCAGGTTCAGTTCACGGTAACCGGAGGGCTTGCGTTCCAGCGTGTGGTGGGTGGTCAGCACCACCGTGCCGCCCTGTTCGCAGTGTGCCGCCAGGTGCGCTTCCAGCTGGGCCACGCCTTGCTTGTCGAGCGCGGTGAACGGTTCGTCGAGAATCCATAACGGCGGGCAAGCCAGGTGCAGCCGGGCCAGGGCCACGCGGCGCTGTTGACCAGCTGACAGGGTATGGCAGGGTACGTCTTCGAAACCGCGCAGGCCGACCGCCTCCAGCGCCGCCCAGATCGCCTCGCGGCTGGCCGGCTGGTGCAAGGCGCACAGCCAGGTGAGATTTTCCTCGGCGGTGAGCAGGTCCTTGATACCTGCGGCGTGGCCAATCCACAGCAGGATGCTTTCCAGCGCATGGCGCTGCTCGGCCAGTGGCTTGCCGCCCAGCAGAATCTGCCCGGCGGTCGGCTGCATCAAGCCGGCCAGCAGGCGCAGCAAGCTGGTCTTGCCGCTGCCATTAGGGCCGCTGATTTGCAGCATGTCGCCGGCGCCCAGCTCGAAATCGAGCTGCTCGAACAGCAAGCGCCAGTCGCGCTCGCAGGCCAGGCCTGCGGCTTGGAGGTGAAGGGTCACGGTTTCGCCTTATCTTTGTAGGGCTTCGGGCCGGCGTCGCCTGTTTCGCGGGCTTGCCCGCGAAGCAGGCGACGCCGCTCCAGAACCCTTGTGTCTCAAGTCGCCCCGCGCGCTGCCGTTATACTGGCAACCACGGGCGCCCGGCATTATTACACGCGCCGCCGCGCTGCCAAGAGGCCGGGCTCGACAGGTTGTATACAATCATGACTGAAATCAATAGTCTCGGCGCACAAACCGCGATCAACAGCCAAGCCATGAAGGCAGGCATGACCGGTGAACTGCTGCGCCTGATCCAGGCGCAGCCGGGTCTGCTGGCCCCCGGCGAGACCGCGCAGGCCGAAGTCGTGTCGTTGCGCCAGACGGGCCAGGAGTTCCAGTTGGTACTGCGCCTGATACAGGCCAACGGCGTGCAGACCCAGCTGCAAGCCAGCGCCAGCCAGCCACTGCCCCAAGGCAGCCAGGTCACCGTCAGCCAAACCGAAAGCAACCGACTGGCAATCATGCTGCAGCAGGCCAATACCAGCCAGATCGCCACCCTCACCCGCCTGGACACCAGCAAAGTGCCCGTCGGCACCCTGCTGCAAGGCAAGGTCCTGACCAACCAGGCATTGGCCCAGGCGCCCGGCCAACCGCCGATCTACCGGGCGCTGGTCAGCCTGCTCAACAGTGCACAGGCCGGCGCCACCTTGAGCGTCGACAGCCCACGCCCCCTGGCCATTGGCAGCCTGCTCAGCGCGTTGGTGCAAGGCGACCAGTCGCTGCGTTTCGTGCCGCTTAGTGGCAGACAGGACCAACTGAGCATTGCCCAGCAACTGCTGACCCAGCAAAACCGCCAAGCCTCCCTGCCCGGTGTGCTCAACGCGCTGCAACAGCTCGCCCGCGACCCGAGCGCCGATGGCGACCTGCGCGCCAGTGCCGAACGCCTGTTGGCCGGCCTGCCGGACGCGCGGCAACTGGGCGACGCCAAAGGCGTGGCCCAGGCGCTGAACAACAGCGGCGCCTTCCTTGAAGCGAAACTGCTGGGCGGTTTTCCTGCCAGCGTGGCCACTGACCTTAAGGCACACCTGCTGCGCCTGATCACCCAGGCCCCGGTCAGCACACCAGGCATGCCCAACCTGGCGCCCGCCAGCCTGGCCGTGACCATGCCGGCGCTGGCCCGCAGCGCACTGGGCATGCTCGAACGGGTCAGCCCCAAGCCGCAGCCAGGGGCGTTCCCCCTGCCGTCGCGCCTGCTCAAGGCCCTGGAAGACGAAGGCGACCTGCAACAGCTGCTGCGCCTGGCCGCAGCTGCCGTTTCACGCTTGCAAAACCATGCCATGAGCAGCCTGCAACAAACCGGCACACTGGAAAACGGCAACCTGCAGACCACCTGGCAAACCGAAGTGCCGATCCGCCACGGTCAGGAGTTCATCCCGCTGCAAGTCAAAATCCAGCGCGAGGAAACACCGCAACAGCAGGCCGACCGCCAACATGAAGCGCAAGACCCGCTGCAAGCCCTGTGGCGCATCGAGCTGGCCTTCGACCTGTCACCCCTTGGCCCGCTGCAAGTCCAGGCGCAGTTGAGCCAAGGCCGCCTGAGCGGGCATCTGTGGGCAGAACGTGAACCCACCGCAAGGCTGATCGACAGCCAGCTCGGTGCCTTGCGCCAGCGCCTGCTGGACCGCGGCCTGGACGTTGGCGACCTGGAATGCCACCCGGGCATCCCCCCTCAAGGCCCGCGCACACGGGTGGAGCAACGCTGGGTAGACGAAAACGCATGACACAGCAACCAACACGCCAGGCCATCGCCCTGACCTACGACGGCCAGCAGGCCCCTACCCTCAGCGCCAAGGGTGACGATGCGCTGGCCGAGGCCATCCTGGCCCTGGCCCGCGAGCACGAGGTGCCGATCTACGAAAATGCCGAGCTGGTGCGCCTGCTGGCGCGCCTGGAGCTGGGCGAACAGATTCCCGAAGCACTGTACCTGACCATCGCCGAGATCATTGCTTTCGCCTGGCAACTGCGCGGCCGCGTCCCGGCGGGCTTCGCCGACGACACCGCCACGCCCCGTGACATCACGCCAGCGCTGCTGGGGCTGCCCCCTCCCGGCAGCGTTACCTGACGCCGTGAGTTGCACCCTCACACTACCCTGATGCCCTTCATCGATAGAAGGGTTACTCAATGCGCCCCATTCCGCACCACAGCCTGGCCCGTATCCGCCAGGCACTGCAGGACTTTCCCCGCCCCGACCTGCTGGCACAACAGACACTTTCCGAATGGCTTACCTCGAAGGGGGTGGCGCAGTCGCCTTTGCTGAACGACGTGGTCACCTTCCACTACCGGATAGAACCGGCGGGAGAAGGGCGTTCACAGGGCAGTACGAAGGCCGTCATCACCCAGAAGATGAACCTGGTCGAAGCATTGCTTGCCAACTGGCAGGGCGAACCGGCCGCAGGCTATGACGGTTTCCACTATGGCGACTGGGCAGGCCTGCCGCCACAGGACCCATTGACCATCGTTGAACGGCTTGCGCCACTGAGCCCGTTATCCAATGCTTCGCCCTATCAGGTGTTCAACGGCCTGTACAAACGCACAGAGCCTCCCCGCTACGCTCCGGATACGCGCCTGCCGATACGCGCAGAAGACTTTCAGGCCGCTAACTGGAGGCTGAATTTTCACACCCTGTTCAAACAACAACTCGACAACTACTGGGCTCAACACAATGACGATTATCGGCAGGCCATTCACCTTGCCTTGATTGCCGCCTGCAACCGTCAGGTAATAGAGGGCAGCCTGTCCGAGCCTCAGCGCCAGCTGGTCTGGCGAGTTTGCGGGTTGTTACCTCAGGGCGACCTCAGTATTTCGATGCTGAACGTCTACGGTTATACCGCGACCGATATTCTGTACATCAAACAAACCAGCGACCCAGGGGTTGTCCTGTACATTCCAGGCAATGCTTCGCCGCTTCATGCGTTCACCGATGCGTCCGCCATGAAGGATTGGTTCGCAGAACAATGCAAGGTCCCCAACAAGCGCAATGCAATGCTGGTCCACTTCGCCCGTGCCGACTGGCCCGACGGCCTGGACTTCAGCGGCTTGCGTACGGCCTTGATCGGCTTGGGCTTGTACCCTGCTGCGCATCATTTCAACCCCCAGCACCCGGGTTTTGCGACCAGCGGGCATTGGGACCCGCAAGAGATCATCGACTATCGCCCCGACACCTACTCCCCCCCGATCATCGGCGACCTGTTCGAGCACCTGAGCTTGCAGCGCAAGCGCCGCACCTATGCCGATACCGACAGCCTGATCACCAGCAATCATGACATCGACAAGTCCCGCTGGGGCAACTACCTCTCTGTGGCCACTGCGCTGCTTGCCCCGTTTGCCCTCCTTTTGCCCGAACTGGCTCCGTTGCTGGTGATCGGTGGCCTGAGCCAATTCACCCTTGGCCTTGATCAGGCCATCAATGGCAAGAGCCTGGAGAGCCGAAGCGCAGGCGTCGCCGACCAGACATTCGGCTTGTTCAACGCGCTCCCCCTGGCCGGCCAGGGCTTTGCCAGGGAGGCGTCGGTGTTTCGTTGCAGCCGCCCCGGGTTCTTCACCCCGTCACGCCTCTCCAATGTGCTGGGTATGCCGGTTGGCGCCGCCCCCATCGCCCAGGCGAGCGACTCGGTAGAGTTGGCATTCCGTGAGCAAGCGACCCTGTCCTCCGACAGCCTCGCGGCTGTGGTGACGCGTGTCGACGAAAACCTCGAGCACCGCTTCATGGCATGGCTGCAAACACCCGAGGGCGTGGTCAGCGAATGGGTCGAGTACGAGTTTGCCAGCGACAGCTTCGTCCGCTCCCGTGACACACACATGATCGTGCCACCGCGCTGGCGGCTCGCCAATACCAGCGACACCTCGCTGACGCTGTCCAGAAGGCGATTCAACGCCACCGATGAGCAGCGCAACACGACGCTTCGGGCATTGGGGATCGACGTGGAGATGCCCATCGACTACGCCCTTTACGGGCAATTGGTGCGCACACCGATTCCCAGACTGATCAGCAGCGTCTGGGTGGGTGACAGCGTGCTGCAAGGTGAATTCCTCGAAGCATTGGCCCACAACACGCGCATCGCCCGCCTCAGCGGGTATCGCTACCAGATTTTGCTATCGCAGCAAGACCCACTGGTTTTTGAACGCAATATGCGTCTGCTCCGCACCAGGGCTGAAGGCGCGCAGCTGCTCCCTCTGGAGACTCAAGGTTTCTTTCAGGCGTTCACCCAATCAGCTTATTACCCGCAATACCAGGCCGCCATCGCAGGCAACGGCGGGCTCGGCCGCAACCTTGCCTCTGCGTGCGACATCTTGCGCTACCGCTTGCTCAAGCACTATGGCGGGCTTTATCTGGATGCCGACGATCGGCTGCTGGACACCACCAGAGGTGAGCTCAACCCACCCTTGGCCACCGTGATGCTCCAGGCCACGGATGATGGCCTGCTGTTCTCGCCGCCGGTGTCTAACGACCAGTTGGGCATGTACGTCAAGTTCAACAACAGCATGATCGGCAGCCTCCCCGGTAACCCGACGCTGGACGCGGTGTCCGATGAGATCCTGCGTCGCTACGGCATGGAACCCGAGTTCTACAACAGCCGCCCGGACCCTCGCCTGGCGCCGTTGCCGTTCCAGGCGTACGCCCGGCGTCTGAGCCTGTTGACCGGCCCAGGTGTGCTCAATGCCGTAGTAGACCAACGACTGCCGCTCCTCAAACAACTGCGTGAAATCTGTCATTTGCTGGTGTCACCGGTTTACGACATCCATGCAACGCTGAACTTCGATATGTTCCATGCCGTGCTGCAACAACACGTACCGCTCGACAGGGTGGCCCGCATGGGCCACGAGCACAGCTGGGCCTATACCTGAAACGGTCGCGGCGGGCCAGGTACAAGCTGGGGGCAATCGACGGGTTTCGTCGTCGCGCACGGCTTGGTTTACCAAGGATGCGCAACGCCTGCGACACCCACCTACATATGTAGTGCCACCGCCCCCCGTATGCAGGTCACCTTTGCCAGCCCATACAGACTCAAAGGTGACCGCCATGACAACCCAATACGTCAATGCCAAGGGCGTGCAATTTGTGCGTGACAGCCTCGCCGGTTTTCCGCGCCCGGACCGTGCGGCAGCCAGTGCCATCCATCAGTGGGCCCAGGAACGCTCCATCGACCTGGACCCAGACCGCGTCGACGCGGTCACCCTGCATTACCAGTTCAGCCCCAAGCTCGGCTGGATTGCGCTCGTCGCGCAGAAGATGACACTGACCCAGGCCGTGCTCTCGAACTGGCAGGGTGAGTCGGCCAACAACTGGTTAGGCGCGGCGATCGATGCTCCTTGGGCCGGCGAGTTACCCGAAGGGCCACTGACCATTGTCCAGACACTGCGCGAGCAAAACCTGTTTGACCATCACGCACCCTATAGCGTCTACAACGGGTTGTTCAGGCACAGCGACCACCCGCTATACAACGCAGACACGCACGTCCCGCTGGCAGCTGAGGAGTTCCAGTCGTTTATCTGGGGCCTGGACTTGCAGGTGCAGTACAAGTCGATGCTCGACAGCTACTGGGATGCCAACCTGGAACGCTACCGTATCAGCGCAAAGATCAACTTCATCGCCGCCTGCAACAAGCAAGTCACCGAGGGCAGCCTCAGTGATGCCGGCAGAAAGCTGGCCTGGCAGGCATGCGGCCTGCAAGCCTCAACGTCGGTAACGCCCGGTGACGAAAAGCCGGGCAGCAAACCGAGGCTGCGCGCCAGGTGGCTAAATGTGTACGGCTACACCGCCACTGACCTGCTGTGCCTGCACGACGGCGTCAGCGGCCTGGTTTTACTCTACATTCCGGGTAATGCCTCGCCCCTGCACGAGTTCAGCGACAAAAAGGCCATGCTGGACTGGTTCGCCAACCAGTGCCGTACCCCGCGCACGCGCGACGCCCTGCAGGGCCACTTCGCCCTGGCCGATCGCGAAGACGGTTTGAGCTACAGCGGCCTTCACACTGCCCTGTGCGGCCTGGGCAGCTACCCAGCTCCCTACCACCTCGACAGCAACCGCCCCGGCTTCACGGCGCAGGGCATCTGGCCCCCACAGGACTACATCAACTACAAGGTCAAGGACTACAGCCCCCTGATAGAAGGCGACCTGTTCCTTTCCCTGGCCCGCCGCCAGAAACAGCGCAGTTACCAGGACGCTCATTTCATCATCACCAGCGACAGCGAAGTGACCAAGGCCAAATGGCGCGGCTACTTGAACTCGGCAATCAACGTGCTGGGCCCTTTGGCCCTGGTAGTGCCCGAGCTGGCCCCGCTGTTCGCCCTGGGCGGCATCGCCCAGTTCGGCCTGGGCCTGGACCAGGCCATCCACGCCAAAAACGCCCAGCAAAGCGCCGAAGGCATCGGCACGTCGGTGTTTGGGGTGCTCAATGCACTACCGCTGGTGGCTGCCGGGGTGTCCAAGGCACCTGTGCTGCTGCGCTTCAAGCATGAAGGTTTTGTGATCCCCAGCCGGGTCAACGAACAAATCGGCTACCCCTTGAGCCCCATCACCCCCCCTGAGCTGCCGCTGGCCGACGTGGCAGATTATTTCCATACTCCAGACCCCATCGCGCCTCTGCCAGGTGCCGACGACGGTGTGGCCGGTGCCGTTGTCAGGACGCCTCGCTACGACGGTTCGCCCGACCTGCTCACGACGATGATCGGCGGTTATCAAGAGCATGTGCTCTACGACATGGAACTCGATGCCTTTCGCCTGGAAAGCGACCTCAATGAGGTTGAGCCAAGCTGCTACATCGCAACGCCAGGCTCGCTCAATCTGGTCGAGGTGGATGCCCGAGCGCGTCAGGTGACCGATGACATGCGCATGGCGACCTTGCGTGCATTGGGCGTTGATCTGAACCTGCCCATTGCGCTACCGGTCGTACCTACCGAAGGACTGCGACCAATCCCTAAACACGTCCTGAATATCTGGGTAGGCGACAAGGTCATTGAGCAAACCCTGATCGACAATATCGCCCGCAACGCCCGCACGCTGCAGGAGACTCAGTATGTTCATCGCCTGTATCTCTCCAGGGCCGAGCCGGCTGCGTTCCAGGCCAACCTGCAGCTTTTGGCGGAGCATGCGCCCGGGGTAGAAGTATTGCCACTTGAGGACCAGCCGTTCTATGCGCGTTTCAAGGAGAGTGCCAACTTCCCCCAATACCAGGCAGCGATCCACGGTAACGGTGGGGTGGCCAGCAACTTTTCGTCGGCGTCGGACGTTTTGCGCTATGCCCTGCTTGAACAGGAAGGTGGCCTGTACATGGATGTCGACGACACGCTGCTGGCGCCTGGTGAGTACCCTGTGTTCATCGATGGCGCCCCCAGAGGCACGCCGGGAGAGCGCCTTGATGACGTAGCACTTGCCACCTCTGAAAACGGCCTGCTGCTGCACTCGGCGGTGTCCAACGAAAAATTGGGCATGAACTGCCTGTACAACGGCAGCCTGGTAGGCAGCCACGCGAGTAATCCGACGCTCAAGGCAATCCTGGAAGAAATGCAGGCGCGCTACGAACAAGCGCCAAACTTCTATCAAAGCAAGCCATCCCTACAAACCGACCCGCAAGCGTTCTATGGTTATGCCCAGGCCCTTAGCCACCTCACCGGGCCGAAGTTGCTCACCGACGTGGTCGACCGTCTGTTGCCTGAGCTCCGCATGATGCGTCAGATCATCAACCTGTATGCGTTCCCCCGCACTAACTCCTGGCAGTTCGTCAGCCTTCCTGAGTTTCAGGCGGTGCAACGGCAACTGCTGCCACTCAACCGCATTGCCAGGATAGGGGGATACAACTCCTGGGCCAGGCCCTGAGCGGCACGTCCAGCTAGGGCCCGACAGGCTTGAGCAAGCAATCGCGGCAATAGAAAAAGGCGACCTCAGGTCGCCTTTTCACGTTATTCGCTGCGATGCAACTTGCTCATCAACTCTGCCTCGGCCCGCGTCAGCCCGCAGGTTTCGGTCAACTCCGACACGCTCGCGCCCATCCCCACCAACTTGGCCGCCTGGCTGAACGTGACACTACTGGGGTCGCGTTGCTCCAGCCGCTCCAGCCGGTCAGGCACACTGGCCACCGACACACGCAGCTCGTGAAGGGCCTCGCCCATGCGCACGGTACCGTTCTGGTAGTCGTCCAGGCGCTTGGCCAGGTCCTTGATGCGCTGGTCACGCAGGGCATCGCCCTCGGCCTGCTGCGCAGCCAGCTCGCGCTGGCGCTTGCTGTAGTTGAGGAAGAACCACAGGCTCAGCGCCCAGACCAGCGCCAGGAAGATGACAGCAACCTCTAGGATCAACTCAGATGTTCTCCAGCTCGGACCACTCTTCCTCGGTCATCATCTTGTCCAGTTCGACGAGGATCAGCAGTTCACCGTTCTTGTTGCACACGCCCTGAATGAATTTGGCGGACTCTTCGTTACCCACATTCGGCGCGGTCTCGATTTCGGACTGGCGCAGGTAAACCACCTCGGCCACGCTGTCGACCAGAATGCCGACCACTTGCTTATCGGCTTCGATGATGACGATACGGGTGTTGTCGGTGACCTCGGTCGGCATCAGGCCAAAACGCTGACGGGTGTCGATCACTGTCACCACGTTGCCGCGCAGGTTGATGATACCCAGCACGTAGCTTGGCGCACCCGGCACCGGGGCGATCTCGGTGTAGCGCAGCACTTCCTGCACCTGCATCACGTTGATGCCGTAGGACTCGTTGTCCAGACGGAAGGTAACCCACTGCAGGATCGGATCTTCGGAACCTTGTGCAGACGACTTTTTCATTCCCCTACCCTCAAAATCCGCTGTTTGGCGGTTGTGTTCTGTGTCATTTCTGTTTGGCGTGCATCTGCTTGACCGCGCCGCTGGCGATCAGCTCGGCCAGTGCGGCGACGTCGAGCAATGCACACATGTGTTCAATCACCGTGCCAGCCAGCCACGGGCGCTGGCCCCGCTGGCTGCGCCACTTGATTTCGGACGGGTCCAGGCGCAGCGAACGGCTGACCTGATGTACGGCCAGCCCCCATTCGTAGCCCTGCACGGAAATCACATAATTCAGGCCTTGGCGAAAATCGTCGCGGTAGCGGTCGGGCATTACCCAACGCGCCGTGTCCAGCACCTTCAGGTTGCCGGCCTGGCAGGTCAGGATGCCGAGGAACCAGTCCGGCTGGCCGAACAGCGGGGTCAGCTCCTGGCCGGCCAGGTTGTAGATCGAGCCCAGGCACACCAGCGGCACCGCCAGGGTCAGGCCGGCGACATCGAACAACAGGCATTCGAATGGCTCGGCCGCCCACACCGGGCGGCCGTCCACGGTGGCCGGCGGCACCGGCAGGTTCGGCGCCGGGAGGTGCACGTCGACCAGCGGCACTGCGGGTTCCACGGTTTGTTCTTCGACCAGCACCGGGATGGCGGCCTCGGCGATCACCTGCTGCTCGACCACCGTGACCACCGGCGCTTCTATCGGCATGACGCTGGGCAATACCGCCACCTTGGGTTCGGCAAACGGCCGTTGGGCAAGGCTGGCAGGGGCTTGGGCTGGCATCGGCCCGGCGGGCTGACGCGCATCACGTGCCTGCTCCTCGCGCACCGCCTCGGCGAACTCGTCTGGCGCCGCTGGCGGCTCAAACAGCTCTTGGGCTTCGGTGGCCTCCTGCAACAGGCCGTCGAGGTACGACTGCAGGGCCATCTGCGGCCGGGTGCTGGTGTGTCGGGTCTGGGTCATCAGGCCACCTGCACTGCGGTCTTGTAAGTCAGCAGGTGCTTGAGCAGCGCCCGATAGGCAATCAGACCGCGGCTCTTGCTGTCGAACTGCGAGGGCGTGACGCCCTTGCGGCTGGCATCGCGCAGGCGCGTATCGACTGGGATGTAGCCCTGCCACACCTGTTGGCCGTAGGTATCACGCAGCAGCTTGAGTGTGCCCAGGGAGGCCTGGGTACGGCGGTCGAACAGGGTGGGTACGATCTGGTACGGCAGCGCCTGCTTGCGCGAACGGTTGATCATGGCCAAGGTGCCAACCATGCGTTCCAGGCCCTTCACTGCCAGAAATTCGGTCTGCACCGGTATCACCAACTGCTGGCTGGCGGCCAGGGCATTGACCATCAGCACACCCAGCAAGGGGGGGCTGTCGATCACGGCATAGTCGAAATCCTGCCACAGCTGCGCCAGACTCTTGGCGATCACCAGGCCCAGGCCATTTTGCCCGGGTGACTGGCGCTCCAGCACTGCCAAAGCGGTGCTCGACGGCAACAGCGAAATGCGCTCGTCGCTGGTAGGCAGCAACAACTGCCCGGGCAGGCCGTCTGGCACTGCGCCCTTGTGCAGGAACAGGTCGTAGCAGCTGTGCTCCAGCGCATCGGGGTTGTGCCCGAAATAGCTGGTCATCGACCCGTGCGGATCGAGGTCGACGACGACCACGCGCTTGCCAGCCTCAGCCAGCAGGCCAGCCAGGGCGATGGTTGTGGTGGTCTTGCCGACGCCACCTTTTTGATTGGCTACTGCCCAGACTCTCATCAAGCAAACTCTATCTATTGATTTGGCAGGGACACTGTAGAAACAACTATCCAAGAGCCGGCACGACCCCTGTGGGAGCGGGCGAGCCCGCGAACACCGGCGCAGCCGGTGCCGTTCACCGCGTCGCCTGCTTCGCGGGCATGCCCGCTCCCACAGGGGACGGAGTCGCTTTCAATACAATGGCGCGACGGGGAATTGACGGATCACTGCCCCGCCACCGTTGCTGACGTTGCCGGTGCACTTTGTGTGCCAGCCCGGCGCAATGCGGCATCCGGCGTTGCATTGGCACTGCCCGAGCCCGTCAGGCTGCGGCGCACTTCGAGGTTACGGGAAATCACCAGCACCACCCGGCGATTACGCGCGCGACCGTCGGCGGTGTCATTGCCCGCCACCGGCTGGTACTCGCCATAACCCACCGATGCCATGCGTGCCGGGTTGACCCCTTCCATGGCCAGCAGGCGCACGATGCTCGCCGCCCGTGCCGACGACAGCTCCCAGTTGGTCGGGTACTGTGCCGTGCGGATCGGCAGGTTGTCGGTGAAGCCTTCGACATGCACCGGGTTGGCGAATGGCTTGAGGATGTTTGCCACCTTCTCGATGATGGCAAACGCCTTGTCGCTGGGCATGGCATCGCCACTGCCGAACAACAGCGATGAATTCAGCTCGATCTCGATCCACAGCTCGTTGCCGCGCACGGTCATCTGGTTGCTGTTGATCAGGTCGCCAAAGGCATCGCGCACGTCATCGCTGATGGTTTTCAACGGGTCGACCTGGGTCGCCGCCAAGCCCGCTTCGGTCTGCTCGCTGTCTTTGACCAGCGGCTCTGCCGGGCGCACGCTCAACGGCTGCTCATCGCCAATAGGGATCGGTTTCATGCTGCGCTCAGGGTCGTTGAACACCCCGAGCAAGGCCTGGGAAATGACCTTGTACTTGCCCTCGTTGATCGAGGAAATCGAGTACATCACCACGAAAAAGGCGAACAGCAAGGTGATGAAGTCAGCGTACGACACCAGCCAGCGTTCGTGGTTTTCGTGTTCCTCGGTATGACGACGGCGACGCATGGGTTACTCCATGAAGCCTTGCAGCTTCAACTCGATCGAGCGCGGGTTTTCACCCTCGGCAATCGACAACAGGCCTTCGAGCAGCATCTCGCGGTAGCGCGACTGGCGCATGACGTTGGCCTTGAGCTTGTTGGCGATCGGCAGCAGGATCAGGTTGGCGCTGGCCACGCCGTAGATGGTGGCGACAAAGGCCACGGCAATGCCGTTGCCCAGCTGCGAAGGGTCAGCGAGGTTGCCCATCACGTGGATCAGGCCCATCACCGCACCGATGATGCCGATGGTCGGCGCGTAGCCGCCCATGCTCTCGAATACCTTGGCAGCCTGGATGTCACGGCTCTCCTGGGTCAGAAAGTCGACTTCAAGGATGCTGCGGATGGCTTCTGGCTCAGCGCCGTCCACCAGCAATTGCAGGCCTTTGCGCGCATACGGGTCGGGCTCTGCATCGGCCACGCCCTCAAGGCCCAGCAGGCCTTCCTTGCGCGCGGTCAGGCTCCAGTTCACCACACGGTCGATACCACCCGCCAAGTCTACCCGCGGCGGGAACAGTATCCAGCGCAAGATCTGCAAGGCGCGCTTGAAGGAAGACAGCGGCGACTGCAACAAGGCTGCCGCCAGGGTGCCACCCAGCACGATCAGCGCCGCCGGGCCATTGACCAGCGCGCCGACATGGCCACCTTCCAGAAAGTTGCCACCGACGATGGCGACAAAGGCGAGAATCAGGCCGATCAGGCTGAGGACGTCCATCAGACGCAGGCCTCCACCAAGTGCTTGCCGATTTCGTCCAGGCTGTAGACCGCATCGGCCAGGTTGGCCTTGACGATGGCCATGGGCATGCCATAGATCACGCAGCTGGCTTCATCCTGGGCCCACACGGTACTGCCGCCCTGCTTGAGCAGGCGTGCACCTTCACGGCCATCGGCGCCCATGCCGGTGAGCACCACCGACAGCACCTTGTCGCCGTAAGACTTTGCTGCCGAACCAAAGGTGATGTCCACGCACGGCTTGTAGTTCAGGCGCTCGTCACCGGGCAGGATCTTCACGGTGCCACGGCCGTCGATCATCATCTGCTTGCCGCCGGGGGCCAGCAGGGCCAGGCCTGGGCGCAGCACGTCGCCGTCCTCGGCTTCCTTCACGTTGATGCGACACAGCTTGTCCAGGCGTTCGGCAAAGGCCTTGGTGAACGCCGCCGGCATGTGCTGGATCAACACGATCGGCGCCGGGAAGTTGGCAGGCAGCTGGGTCAATACCCGCTGCAGGGCCACGGGGCCGCCCGTGGAGGTGCCAATGGCCACCAGCTTGTAGGGTTTGCGCTTGGGGGCTGGCGAGTGCGACGCCGCCGGGGCAGCTGCACGGGCCGGCGCCGCAGGACGGGCTGGCGCGGGGTTGGCGAAACTGCTGGCGGGCGCAGGGCTGCTGGCCGGCACCGGCGCGGCGGCCGGTGCCGTCCTGGCATAGCTGCCCAGGCGGCGGTTGCTGCGCGAAAGGGTATGCACCTTCTCGCACAGCATTTGCCTGACCTTGTCGGGGTTGCGCGAAATGTCCTCGAAGTTTTTCGGCAGGTAATCCACCGCGCCAGCATCCAGCGCGTCGAGGGTGACGCGAGCGCCTTCGTGGGTCAGCGAGGAAAACATCAACACCGGCGTCGGGCAGCGCTGCATGATATGCCGCACCGCGGTGATGCCGTCCATCATGGGCATCTCGTAGTCCATGGTGATGACATCGGGCTTGAGCGCCAGCGCCTGGTCGATTGCTTCCTTGCCATTGGTCGCGGTACCCACTACCTGGATCGTCGGATCCGCCGAGAGGATTTCCGAGACGCGGCGGCGGAAGAAACCGGAATCATCCACCACCAGGACCTTGACTGCCATAAACACTCCATTAGGCGGCGCAACCCGCCAGGGTGCGCCACCGAAATCAAATACGCCGTGCGGCGTAACGCTTGAGCATGCTCGGGACATCGAGAATCAACGCGATACGACCGTCACCGGTGATGGTGGCCCCGGACATGCCCGGGGTGCCCTGCAACATCTTGCCCAGCGGCTTGATTACCACTTCTTCCTGGCCCACCAGTTGATCGACGACAAAGCCGATGCGCTGCGTGCCAACCGACAGGATCACTACGTGGCCCTCGTGCTGCTCTTCGTGCACCTGGCCCTGTACCAGCCAGCGCTTGAGGTAGAACAGCGGCAGCGCCTTGTCGCGCACGATCACCACTTCCTGGCCGTCGACCACGTTGGTGCGCGACAGGTCGAGGTGGAAGATTTCGTTGACGTTGACCAGCGGGAAGGCAAACGCCTGGTTGCCCAGCATCACCATCAGGGTGGGCATGATCGCCAAGGTCAGCGGCACCTTGATGACGATCTTCGAGCCCTGGCCCTTGGCCGAGTAGATATTGATCGATCCGTTGAGCTGGGAAATCTTGGTTTTCACCACGTCCATGCCCACGCCACGGCCAGACACGTCGGAAATCTCGGTCTTGGTCGAGAAGCCCGGGGCGAAGATCAGGTTGTAGCAGTCCGATTCACTCAGGCGCTCAGCGGCATCCTTGTCCATCAGGCCTTTTTCCACGGCCTTGGCACGCAGGATGTTCGGGTCCATGCCCTTGCCGTCGTCAGAGATCGACAGCAGGATGTGATCACCTTCCTGTTCGGCCGACAGCACCACACGGCCGGTGCGGGCCTTGCCAGAGGCTTCACGCTCATCGGGCATCTCGACACCATGGTCGACGGCGTTACGCACCAGGTGCACCAACGGGTCGGCCAGGGCCTCGACCAGGTTCTTGTCCAGGTCAGTCTCTTCGCCGACCAGCTCCAGGTTGATCTCTTTCTTCAACTGGCGGGCAAGGTCGCGCACCAGACGCGGGAAGCGGCCGAACACTTTCTTGATCGGCTGCATGCGGGTTTTCATCACCGCCGTCTGCAGGTCGGCAGTGACCACGTCGAGGTTGGACACGGCCTTGGACATGGCCTCGTCGCCGCTGTTCAGGCCCAGGCGTACCAGGCGGTTACGCACCAGCACCAGTTCGCCGACCATGTTCATGATTTCGTCCAGGCGCGCGGTGTCAACGCGGACAGTGGTTTCCGCTTCGCTGACGGCATGCTTCTCTGCTGCCGGAGCCGGTGCACGAGGGGCCGGCGCAGGCTTGCTGGTGGCCGCGGGTGCGGGGGCAGCAGGGGCTGGCTTGGCGACCGGCTGGCTGTCGGCCTTGGCTTGAGCAGGCGCTTGCACCTTGGCAACAGCCGGGGCCTCGACCGCAGCAACGTCACCACCAAACTTGCCCTTGCCGTGCAACTGGTCCAGCAGGGCCTCGAACTCGTGCTCGCTGATTTCGTCGCTGGCGGCGCTGTTGTCAACCGCGACCGGCGCCGGCGCGCTGGCGGCAGGCAAGGCATCGGCCTGGAATGTGCCCTTGCCATGCAACTGGTCGAGTAACGATTCGAATTCTTCGTCGGTAATTTCGTCGCTTGCCGCGTCTGCAGGCACGGCGACCGGCTGTACCGCGACTTCGACACTGAACTGGCCTTTGCCGTGCAACTGGTCGAGCAGCGACTCGAATTCGGCGTCAGTGATTTCGTCACCTTCGCCACTGCCAGCCTCGCCCTGCATCTGCTCGTCGACCGCGGCTTGCGCCTTGACCGCATCGAGCGAGTCGAGCAACTGCTCAAACTCGCTGTCGGTGATGTCCTGTTCATCGGCAGGGGCCGTGGCCGCAACCGGCGCCTCGGCTGACGGTGCCGCTGCAACAGGCGCTTGGGCAACCTCGGCGCCACCGGGTTCGGCCAGCCGCGACAGGGCCGCCAGCAGCTCGGGCGTGGCCGGGGTAACCTCGGCACGCTCGCGCACCTGCCCGAACATGCTGTTGACCGTGTCGAGTGCCTCAAGCACCACATCCATCAGTTCCGCATCGACCCGGCGCTCACCTTTGCGCAGGATGTCGAACACGTTCTCGGCGATATGGCAGCACTCCACCAGCTCGTTCAGCTGAAGGAAGCCGGCGCCCCCTTTTACAGTGTGGAAACCGCGAAAGATCGCATTGAGCAAGTCGGCATCGTCGGGTCGGCTTTCCAGCTCGACCAGTTGCTCGGACAGTTGCTCAAGAATTTCGCCGGCTTCTACCAGGAAATCCTGGAGGATTTCTTCATCGGCGCCGAAGCTCATCAAACGTGCTCCTTAAAAACCCAGGCTGGACAGCAAATCATCGACATCGTCCTGACCGGACACAACGTCTTCACGCTTATCGGCATGAATCTGCGGACCTTCACCCCGAGTCGGATGTTTTTCTAGATCTTTTTCTGCGCGCAGTTGATCGTGGTCATGCTGGATACCGGCAAAGCGGTCGACCTGGCTGGCCATCAGCACCAGTTTGAGCAGGTTGCTTTCCACCTCGGTCACCAGCGTGGTGACGCGTTTGATCACCTGCCCGGTCAGGTCCTGATAGTCCTGAGCCAGCAGAATGTCGTTGAGGTGGCCGGCAACCTTGCGGTTACCTTCAGCGCTGTGCGTGAGGAAACTGTCGACGCGTTTGACCAGGTCACGGAACTCCGGCGCTGCCACTTCGCGGCGCATGAAGCGCTGCCAGTCGGTACTCAGGGCCTTCGCTTCGCTGGCCAGGTCGTTGAGCACCGGGGTGCTTTCCTCGACCAGGTCCATGGTGCGGTTGGCCGCACCCTCGGTCAGCTTGACCACGTACGACAGGCGCTCGGTAGCGTCGGTTATCTGCGACACCTCCTCGGCCTGTGGCATGGTCGGGTCGATCTGGAAGCTGACGATAGCGCTGTGCAACTCGCGGGTCAGCTTGCCGACCTCCTGGTACAGGCCACGGTCGCGAGTCTGGTTCAGCTCATGAATCAGCTGTACCGCCTCGCCGAAACGGCCCCGCTCCAGGCTTTCGACCAACTCCTGGGCATGTTTCTTCAGGGTCGATTCGAACTCCCCCAAAGACGTTTGTGATGAATCCATGGCGCGCCCCCTGACGTGACTCAGCCGTTGACGCGTTCGAAGATCTTCTCGATCTTTTCTTTGAGCACCTGGGCGGTGAACGGCTTGACCACATAGCCATTGACGCCGGCCTGGGCCGCTTCGATGATCTGGTCGCGCTTGGCCTCGGCAGTCACCATCAGTACCGGCATGGTTTTCAGCTTTTCACTGGCACGCACTTTACGCAGCAGGTCGATACCGGACATGCCGGGCATGTTCCAGTCGGTCACCAGGAAGTCGTAGTGGCCGTTTTCCAGCATCGGCAGCGCCGTGGTGCCATCGTCGGCTTCTTCGGTGTTGGTGAAGCCCAGGTCACGCAACAGGTTCTTGATGATCCGCCGCATCGTCGAAAAGTCGTCAACGATGAGGATTTTCATGTTCTTGTCCAATTAGACCTCCAAGCAGTCTCAAACGCGCCCGGCCGACCGGGCACGCACTCATTCAATTCGGTACAACGTGGAAAACGCACGTGGAAAACGACTGCAACGACCCCGGGCTCAACGTGCCCGCCATTCCCCCAGGCGGCTACGCAGGCGCGCGGCACATTGGCTGTGCAACTGGCTGACCCGCGATTCGCTGACCCCAAGCACCTCGCCGATTTCCTTGAGGTTCAGCTCTTCGTCGTAGTACAGCGCCAATACCAGGCGCTCACGCTCCGGCAGGTTGGCAATGGCCTCGGTCAGGGCAGCCTGGAAGCGTTCGTCCTCAAGGCCACGTGCAGGTTCGACGTGGCCACTGGCGCCATCCTCATGCAGCCCTTCGTGCTCGCCGTCCTGCAACAGGTCGTCAAAGCTGAACAGGCGGCTGCCCAAGGTATCGTTCAAGATCCCGTAGTAATCATCGAGACTCAACTGGAGTTCGGCAGCAACTTCATGATCTTTAGCGTCTCGACCGGTTCTGGCTTCAACGGCACGCATCGCGTCACTGACCATGCGGGTATTGCGGTACACTGAACGCGGTGCCCAGTCGCCCTTGCGCACCTCGTCCAGCATGGCCCCGCGGATGCGGATGCCGGCATAGGTTTCAAAGCTGGCGCCTTTGCTGGCGTCATACTTGTTGGCCACTTCAAGCAGGCCGATCATGCCGGCCTGGATCAGGTCCTCGACCTGCACGTTGGCCGGCAACCGCGCCAACAGGTGGTAGGCAATGCGCTTCACCAGCGGGGCGTAGCGTTCGATCAGCTCGTACTGGCCGTCTTTCGCTGCCCGGCTGTACATCTTGAAGCCGCTGGCATTCATAGCACGGGTCCCGCGCTGGTGGGCTGCACCAGACGCTCGACAAAGAACTCCAGGTGACCGCGCGGATTGGCCGGCAGCGGCCAACTGTCAACCTTCTGGGCAATCGCCTTGAAGGCCAGCGCGCACTTGGAGCGTGGGAACGCTTCGTAGACGGCGCGCTGCTTCTGCACCGCCTTGCGCACGCACTCGTCGTACGGCACGGCACCCACGTACTGCAGGGCCACATCGAGGAAGCGGTCGGTGACCTTGGTCAGCTTGGCGAACAGGTTGCGCCCTTCCTGCGGGCTCTGCGCCATGTTGGCCAGCACACGGAAACGATTCATCCCGTAGTCGCGGTTGAGCAGTTTGATCAGGGCGTAGGCATCGGTGATCGAGGTGGGCTCGTCACACACTACCAGCAGCACTTCCTGGGCGGCGCGAACGAAGCTGACCACCGACTCACCAATCCCCGCTGCAGTGTCGATCACCAGCACGTCGAGGTTGTCGCCGACTTCACTGAACGCCTGGATAAGACCGGCATGCTGGGCCGGGGCCAGGTGCACCATGCTCTGGGTGCCCGAGGCTGCGGGGACGATGCGCACGCCGCCAGGGCCCTGCAACATCACGTCACGCAGCTCACAGCGCCCTTCGATGACATCGGCCAGGGTACGTTTGGGGGTAAGGCCCAGCAACACGTCGACGTTGGCCAGGCCCAGGTCGGCGTCCAGCAGCATGACCCTGCGGCCAAGCTCGGCCAGCGCCAGGGACAAGTTCACTGAAACGTTAGTCTTGCCGACGCCACCTTTGCCACCGGTCACGGCGATCACCTGTACGGGATGCATGCTACCCATGTCTGTTCTTTACCTTGTCTCGCTGGGACTCAGGCCACACGTGGGGCAATTCTGCGTACCCCTTGGCATAGCTACTTTGCACACGCTTCATGGTCAACCCGCTCGCCGGGGGTTGTGATAGAGATCAGCGAACATGTCGGCCATGGCCTCTTCGCTGGGCTCGTCCTGCTGCTGCACATTGACCGCACGGGAGACCAGCTGGTGGCCGCGCGGCAGGTGCAGGTCGTCAGGAATGCGCGGGCCATCGGTCAGGTAGGCCACGGGCAGTTCATGACTGATGGCAAGGCTCAGCACATCGCCAAGGCTTGCCGTTTCATCCAGCTTGGTCAGGATGCAACCGGCCAGACCACAACGTTTGTAGCTGTGGTAGGCGGCGGTCAGCACCTGTTTCTGGCTGGTGGTGGCCAGCACCAGGTAATTCTTCGCGGCAATGCCACGCCCGGCCAAGGTTTCCAGCTGCATGCGCAGTGCCGGGTCGCTGGCCTGCAGGCCGGCGGTATCAATCAGCACAACGCGCTTGCGCAACAGCGGTTCCAGCGCCGCGGCCAGGGACTGGCCCGGGTCGACGTAGGTCACTGGCACGTTGAGGATGCGGCCCAGGGTCTTGAGCTGCTCCTGCGCGCCGATACGAAAGCTGTCCATGCTCACCAGCGCCAGGTTCTGCGCGCCGTACTTGAGCACGTAGCGGGCAGCCAGCTTGGCCAGGGTAGTGGTCTTGCCCATGCCGGCAGGGCCGACCATGGCAATCACCCCGCCCTCTTCGATCGGCTCGATTTCCGGCATTTCGATCATCCGCGCCAGGTGCGCCAGCAGCATGCGCCAAGCCTGGCGAGGCTCTTCGATCTCGGTGGTGAGGTCCAGCAGCTCACGGGCGATCGGCCCGGACAGGCCGATACGCTGCAGACGGCGCCAGAGATTGGCCTGCTGTGGCTTGCTGCCTTGCAGCTGGTTCCAGGCCAGCGAACCGAGCTGCACTTCCAGCAACTCGCGCAGGCCCGACAGCTCGGAGCGCATCGCATCGAACAGGCGCGGGTCGACCGGCGCGGCAGCCGGGGCAGCGGCGGGCTCAGGGGCATCGACGTGCGGCTCGATCAACGGCTCGGCGGCCGTCAGCGACTGCCCGGCAAACAATTGGCGGTTGTTGTCGCTGCTGTCCTGGCGGTGGTCCAGCTCGGCCTGGGCGGTAGCGATGCGCGTGTGGGTCTTGCGCAGCTCTTGTTCCAGCTCGGCGTTAGGCACGCGCGGGGCCAGGGCGGACAGCTTGTAGTCCAGCGCGGCCGTCAGTTCGACACCACCGGCAATGCGGCGATTGCCAATGATCGCGGCATCGGCGCCCAGCTCGTCACGGACCAGTTTCATGGCCTGACGCATATCGGCGGCGAAAAATCGCTTAACTTGCATTATCCACTACCTCAGCCGTTAGGGCCCACGGTGGCAACGATGGTGACTTGCTTGTTGTCCGGTATTTCCTGATACGCCAGCACATGCAAATTCGGTACAGCCAGGCGACCGAAACGCGACAGCATGGCGCGGATCGGGCCGGCGACCAGCAGGATGGCCGGCTGGCCCTGCATCTCCTGACGCTGGGCCGCTTCGATCAGCGAACGTTGCAGCTTCTCGGCCATGCTCGGCTCCAGAAGAACACCATCTTCCTGACCCTGCCCGGCCCTTTGCAGACTATTGAGCAAAATCTGTTCCAACCTTGGCTCCAGGGTAATCACTGGCAGCTCCGACTCAACGCCGACAATGCTTTGCACGATGGCGCGACACAATCCGACGCGCACCACCGCCACCAGCGCGGCGGTATCTTGACTCTTGCCGGCGTTGTTCGCGATGGCTTCGGCAATACTGCGAATATCGCGCACCGGCACCTGTTCCGACAACAGCGCTTGCAGCACCTTGAGCAGGCCCGACAAGGAAATGACACCGGGCACCAGCTCTTCTGCAAGTTTAGGCGATGCCTTGGACAGTACCTGCAGCAGTTGCTGAACCTCTTCGTGGCCGATCAGCTCGTGACAGTGCTTCTGCAAGATCTGGTTGAGGTGGGTGGCCACCACGGTGCTTGCGTCGACCACGGTGTAGCCCAGCGACTGCGCCTGTGAACGCTGGCCGACATCGATCCACACCGCCTCCAGGCCAAACGCCGGGTCGCGTGCGGCAATGCCGTTGAGGGTGCCGAACACTTGCCCAGGGTTGATCGCCAGCTCCCGGTCCGGGTAAATCTCCGCTTCGGCCAGGATTACCCCCATCAGGGTCAGGCGATAGGCGCTGGGCTGCAGGTCGAGGTTGTCGCGAATATGCACGGTGGGCATGAGGAAACCCAGGTCCTGGGACAGCTTCTTGCGCACACCCTTGATCCGCGCCAGCAACTGGCCGCCCTGGTTGCGGTCGACCAGCGGGATCAGCCGGTAGCCGACTTCCAGGCCGATCATGTCGATGGGCGTCACGTCGTCCCAGCCCAGTTCCTTGGTATCAAGCGCGCGCTGCGGCGAGGGCAGCAGGTCTTGCTGCCGCTGCGCCTCCTGCTGCGCGTCCAGCTTGGCCTTGTGCTGCTTCTTCCACACCAGGTAGGCACCGCCACAGGCCAGCAGGCCAAGGCCGAGGAAGGCCACGTGGGGCATGCCAGGCACCAGCCCCATGACGATCATCAGCGCGCCGGACACCGCCAGCGCCTTGGGCGAATCGAACATCTGCCGGTTGATCAGCTTGCCCATGTCCTCGGAGCCCGAGGCACGGGTAACCATGATTGCGGCGGCAGTGGACAGCAGCAGGGATGGCAATTGCGCCACCAAACCGTCACCGATGGTCAGCAAGGCGTACACCTTGCCGGCATCACCGAAACTCATGCCGTGCTGCAGCATGCCGATCAGCATGCCGCCAATCAGGTTGATGAACAGGATAAGCAGGCCGGCAATGGCGTCACCGCGCACGAACTTGCTGGCACCGTCCATCGAGCCGTAGAACTCCGCCTCCTGCGCCACCTCGGCACGGCGGTGCTTGGCCTGGGCCTGGTCGATCAGGCCGGCGTTGAGGTCGGCGTCGATGGCCATCTGCTTGCCGGGCATGGCGTCGAGGGTGAAACGCGCGCTCACCTCCGAAATACGCCCGGCACCCTTGGTCACCACCACGAAGTTGATGATCATGAGGATGGCAAACACCACGGCACCGACCACGTAGTTGCCGCCGATCACCACCTCACCGAAGGCCTGGATTACCTTACCGGCAGCACCATGGCCCTCCTGGCCGTGCAGCATGACCACACGGGTGGACGCCACGTTCAGGGCCAGGCGCAACAGCGTGGCCACCAGCAGGATGGTGGGGAAGGCGGCAAAGTCCAGTGGGCGCAGGGCGTACACGCAGACCAGCAGCACCACGATCGACAGGGCGATGTTGAAGGTGAAGAACACGTCGAGCAGGAACGGCGGTATCGGCAACATCATCATTGCCAACATCACCAGCAGCAGCAACGGCACACCCAGATTGCCCCGGCCGAGGCCGGCCAGGTTGTTGCGGGCGTTGCTGATTAACTGAGTGCGATCCACCGCGAGTCCTCTTGATGCAAAACTTTGACGCCCAGGGGGCGCCTGGGCGTGGCTTTGCAAGAAGCCTTCCAACTTTGCTCGGTGGGAGATTTATGTTTCCTGTGCTGGCCTCTTCGCGGGCATGCCCGCTCCCACAGGCCCCCGCAATACCTGTGGGAGCGGGCGTGCCCGCGAAAGGGCCAGAAGCCCTGACACAAGGTCAACTGTCGCGGCGCAGGTCCGGCGGGATCGGCAGGTCTTCTTTCAACGGCTCTGGCCGCTTGCCCCTGCCAGCGCGGTACTGGCGGATCTGGAACACATAGGCCAGTACCTGCGCCACGGCCAGGTACAAGCCGGCAGGGATTTCCTGCTCAGGCTCGGTGGAGTAGTAGATCGCCCGCGCCAGGGCCGGCGATTCGAGGATCTGGATCTTGTGCTCCACACCAATCTCACGAATCTTCAGGGCCATGAAGTCGGTGCCCTTGGCCAGCAGCAAGGGTGCTGCCCCGCCCTTCTCCGGGTCGTACTGCAGGGCCACCGCATAGTGCGTCGGGTTGGTGATGATCACATCGGCCTGCGGCACCGCCGCCATCATGCGCCGCTGCGACATCTCGCGCTGCAGTTGGCGAATACGTTGCTTGACCTCGGGCTTGCCCTCGCTGTCCTTGTACTCGTCGCGCACTTCCTGCTTGGTCATCTTCATTTTCTTGTGCGTCTGGTACAGCTGGATGGGCACGTCCGCCGCCGCAATCAGCAGCAGCCCGGCCGACATCCACAACGCACTCCAGCCCACCGCCTGCAGGCTGTGAATGATCGCCTGCTCAAGCGGTTCGTTGGCGATCGACAACAACGCCTGGCGGTCGCTGACCAACACCACCACCGCCACCGCCAGAATCACGAAGAACTTGGCCAGCGCCTTGAGCAGCTCGGTCAAGCCATTCACCGAGAACATCCGCTTGATCCCCGCCAGAGGGTTCATGCGGCTGAATTTTGGCTGCAGCAAGCTGCCCGAGAACAGGAAACCGCTAAGGGCAATGGGCGCAACGAAGGAAATCACGAACAGCAGGATAAGCACCGGCTGCACCGCCCATATCGCCATCTTGCCCGAGGCCAGCAGGAAGGCGCCCATTGCCCGCTCGTCGACAATGATGTCGCGCGTGAGGCTGAAGTTCATGCGCATGATGCTCAGCAACGTCTCGGCCATGTGACCGCCGAACGCCAGCAGGCCTCCAGCGCCAGCCAAGGTCACCGCCACCGTGTTCAGCTCCTTGGAGCGCGCGATCTCGCCTTTCTCGCGGGCATCGCGCTTGCGTTTCTCGGTGGGGTCTTCTGTCTTGTCCTGACCGCTCTCGCTTTCTGCCATGCTCAGCGCGCCCTCGCCAGCTCACGCAGCCATTGCAGCGCTTCGCTGGCCAATGCCTGATAGTGGGACAGCACATCGGCCAGACCCACCCAGAAAATGAGCATGCCCAGGACCAGGGTCAACGGGAGGCCAATGGAGAAGATGTTCAACTGTGGCGCGGCTCGGGTCATCACGCCAAAGGCGATGTTCACCACCAGCAAGGCGGCGACGACCGGCAGGATCAGCAGCAGGCCGGCCGCAAACATCCAACCCACTCGCCCGACCAGTTCCCAGAACTGGTTGACCACCAGCGCATTGCCCACCGGCAAGGTGGTAAAGCTTTCGGTCAGTACTTCGAACACCACCAGGTGGCCGTTCATCAACAGGAACAGCACGCTTACCAGCATGGTCATGAACTGGCTGATCACCGTGACGTTCACGCCGTTGGCGGGGTCGACCATCGAGGCGAAGGCCATACCCATCTGCACCGCGACGATCTGCCCGGCAATCACGAAAGCCTGGAACAGCAACTGCAGGGCCAGGCCGAACAGCGTGCCGACGATGATCTGTTCGCCACACAGCAACAGGCCTCGCAGGCTCAGCGGGTCGAATTCGGGCAGCGGCGGCAGCGCCGGCACGATCACCACGGTAATGGCCACCGCCACGTACAGGCGCACCCGCGCCGGCAGCATGCGAGTGCCAAAGATCGGCATGGTCATCAGCACCGCAGTCACCCTGAACAACGGCAGGATGAAGGTGGCGACCCAGGTGCCGATCTGCGCGTCGGTCAGCTCCAGCATGTCAGCGTCAACCGATGAGCTGCGGGATGTTGGTGTAGAGGGTGGTGATGTACTCCATGAACTTCTGTACCAGCCATGGCCCGGCAACGATCAGCGTAACCAGCATTACCAGCAGGCGCGGCAAAAAGCTCAGGGTCTGTTCGTTGATCTGCGTGGCGGCCTGGAACATCGCCACCACCAGGCCCACCAGCAGGCTCGGCACCACCAGCACAGCGACCATCAGGGTGGTCAGCCACAGGGCGTCACGGAACAGGTCGACGGCTACTTCGGGTGTCATCGGCGGCTCTCCTTGACGGCGTCAGACGCCGCCGAAACTGCTGGCCAGGGTGCCCATGATCAGCGCCCAGCCATCCACCAGCACGAACAACATGATCTTGAACGGCAGCGAGATGATCAGCGGCGACAACATCATCATACCCATGGCCATCAGCACACTGGCCACGACCATGTCGATGATCAGGAACGGGATGAAGATCATGAAGCCGATCTGAAACGCGGTTTTCAGCTCGGAGGTAACGAATGCCGGCACCAGAATCGTCAGTGGGACCTGATCGGGGCCGGCGATGTCGGTGCGCTTGGACAGGCGCATGAACAGGTCCAGGTCGCTTTGCCGGGTTTGCGCCAGCATGAAGTCCTTGAGCGGCACCTGGGCCTTGTCGATGGCCTGCTGGGCAGTCATCTGCTCCTTGAGGTATGGCTGCAGGGCGTCCTGGTTCACCCGGTCGAACACCGGCGCCATGATGAACATGGTCAGAAACAGCGCCATGCCGGTCAGGATCTGGTTGGACGGCGTCTGCTGCAGGCCCAGGGCCTGACGCAGGATCGAGAACACGATGATGATGCGGGTGAAACTGGTCATCAGGATGACGAACGCCGGGATGAAGCTGAGCGCCGTCATGATCAGCAGAATCTGCAGGCTGACCGAATACTCCTGCTGCCCGTCCGCCCCGTTGGACAGGGTAATGGCCGGGATCGACAACGGGTCGGCGGCCAGGGCCAGCGGCGCAGCCAGCAGCAGCGCCAAAGTCAACAACATACGCAGCGGGCCGCTCATCACTTCTTGTCCTTAGGGTCCTTGCCCATCAGCTCCATCAACCGCTGGGCAAATTCCGGCGTAGCCTGACGTGCGCCAGCCGGCACTTCCACGGGTTCGGCCAGCACATGCAGCGCCTCGATGCTACCGGGGGTGTGGCCAATCAGGATCTGCTCCTTGCCCACCTGCACCAGCAGCAGGCGGTCACGCGGGCCGATGGCCCGGCTGCCGACGATCTCGATCACCTGCCCGCCCTTCACCGCCGTGCTCTGCATGCGCCGCAGCACCCAGGCCAGAAAGAAGATCAGGCCCACCACCAGCAGCAGACCGAAGACCATCTGCGCCAACTGACCGCCAAGGCTGCCAGGCGCCGTCGCCGGGGTTGCCGCCGGCGTGGCTGCAGCCAGACAGGCCTGGCTGGCCAGCAGCGCAGCGAACGCCGCAAAGGCGCGCATCGTGCCCTTCACTCAGCGCAGCTTCTTGATACGTTCGCTGGGGCTGATCACGTCGGTCAGGCGAATGCCGAACTTCTCGTTGACCACCACCACTTCGCCATGGGCAATCAGTGTGCCGTTGACCAGCACGTCCAGCGGCTCGCCGGCCAGGCGGTCAAGCTCGATCACCGAGCCCTGGTTGAGCTGCAGCAGGTTGCGGATGTTGATCTCGGTGCTGCCCACTTCCATGGAAATGTTCA
Organism: Pseudomonas sp. PvP089; assembly: GCF_017875165.1. Taxonomy (NCBI): domain Bacteria; kingdom Pseudomonadati; phylum Pseudomonadota; class Gammaproteobacteria; order Pseudomonadales; family Pseudomonadaceae; genus Pseudomonas; species Pseudomonas sp. PvP089. The sequence goes on along the minus strand of NZ_JAGGME010000001.1, from coordinate 1,925,704 downwards.
CCGGAATGTCCAGGATCACATCCAGGTTCGGGCCTTCGAGGCTGACGTTTTCGTTCGGCTTCGGCGAGCTGGCGAACTCTTCCATCGGCATGCGGCCGGGGCCGCCGCTGCTGCCGGTGTCACCGCCCAGCAGCGCATCGATGTCGGCCTGCCCCGCCGAGCCGGTCTCTTCAAGGGCCGCAGCCCACTCATCGGCCAGCGCCTGGTCCTCTGCGGAGGTGATCTCGTTTTCGTTAGCCATGGTTTCCTCTACAGGCATTCAATTCGTTATGAGCGACCGGCACGCCGTCAGCGGCGTTCGATCGGGTCGATGATCTGCAGGGCCAGGTTGCCCTTGTGCGAACCCAGGCGCGCCTTGAACGACGGCACGCCGTTGGCACGCAGCACCAGGTGCTCGGGCAGCTCCACCGGGATCACGTCGCCAGGCTGCATGTGCAGAATGTCGCGCAGCTTCAGCTGGCGGCGGGCGACCGTGGCAGTCAGGGGCACGGCCACATCCAGCACGTCCTCGCGCAGGGCCTTGACCCAGCGCTCGTCCTGGTCGTCCAGGTCGGACTGGAAACCGGCATCGAGCATTTCCCGCACCGGCTCGATCATCGAGTACGGCATGGTCACGTGCAGGTCGCCGCCACCGCCGTCCAGTTCGATGTGGAAGGTGGACACCACCACTGCCTCGCTGGGCCCGACAATGTTGGCCATGGCCGGGTTGACTTCGGAGTTCATGTACTCGAAGGTGACCGGCATGATCGCCTGCCAGGCTTCCTTGAGGTCGACGAAGCACTGGTCCAGCACCATGCGCACCACGCGCAGTTCGGTAGGGGTGAATTCGCGGCCTTCGATCTTGGCGTGGCGGCCATCGCCACCGAAGAAGTTGTCTACCAGCTTGAACACCAGCTTGGCATCGAGGATGAACAGCGAGGTGCCGCGCAGCGGCTTGATCTTCACCAGGTTGAGGCTGGTCGGCACGTACAGCGAGTGCACGTATTCGCCGAACTTCATCACCTGCACACCGCCCACGGCCACGTCGGCAGAACGGCGCAGCAGGTTGAACATGCTGATACGGGTGTAACGGGCGAAGCGCTCGTTGATCATTTCAAGGGTCGGCATGCGACCCCGTACGATACGGTCTTGGCTGGTCAGGTCGTAGCTTTTGATACTGCCAGGCTCGGATGCGCTTTCGGTCTGCACCAGCCCGTCGTCGACGCCGTGCAACAGGGCATCGATTTCATCCTGGGACAGCAGGTCCTGTACGGCCATTGCGGACTCCTACTGCAATACGAAATTGGTGAACAGCAACTGGTCGATGACCGGCTTGCCGACTTCCTTCTGCGCCACTTCCTGGACCACTGCGGTAGCCTTCTGGCGCAACATCTCCTGCCCGACCGGGCTGCTGGCCAGGGTGTCGAAACCCTGCCCGGAGAACATCATCACCAGGTTGTTGCGGATCACCGGCATGTGCACCTTCAGGGCATCCAGGTCAGCCTGGTTACGCGCCTGCATCGTGATGCTCAGTTGCATGTAGCGCTGGCGGCCGTTCTGGTTGAAATTCACCACGAATGCCGGGGTCAGCGCCTCGTAGATCGCCGCAGGCTTGACGTTGCCGGCGGCAGGCTCGGCGGCCGGGGCCGACTCGCTCTTGTGCATGATGAACCAGGTAGCGCCCACCGAAAGGCCGATCGCCAGCAACAGGCCTACGACCGCCAGCAGGATCAGCTTGAGTTTGCCTTTAGTGGCGGGGTCTTTGACTGCTTCGCTCTTCGCCATGCCAATAATCCGTCGTCCATCGGGGGTTCAAAGGTGGATGGCTTGGCTTGAGCAAGTGTTATGCCAGAATTCGGCTTCAGGGATTTTACGGCGGTGAGATCGAGCGCCGCGCGGGCGGCGCTCGATCTAAGTAGGCGCCACCCCCCCCCAGCCATGCATCACGCGTAGTAATCAACCGCACTGTCGCCGATAACCACTTGCTGTTCCACAGGTCGGGCGCTTTCGACTGGCTCGGCCCCACCCTGCTCCGCCTGCCGTGCCGCCACCCCGGACAGGTTGCTGCCCTGCGCCTGCCCCTGCTGCTGTTGCTGCCCGCGCGACTGGTCGGCCACGTTGACATCTGGCTGCGCCAGCCCCTGCTGGGCGAACAGTTCGCGCAAGCGGTGCACCTGGCTGTCGAGTGCATCACGCACACCGGCGTGGCCGCTGATGAAGGTGACTTGGGTCGATTGGTCCGTCGCAACATTGACGCGAATATCCAAACGGCCCAGCTCGGCCGGCTCCAGCTGGATATCCGCCGACTTGAGGTTCTGGCTGGACAAGTACATGACCCGGTTGACCAAGCCCTCGGCCCAGGCGCCCTGGTTCATCGGCAATGGCTGGTGCAGCGGGCCGGCATTGGCCGGTACGGCGTTGGCGGTCTTGGCCGTGGCAGCCTGGGTCAGGCTGGCCAGGCGGTTGGCAAAATCATCGATGCGAGTGTCGCTATCGGCGCTCTTGGTGTCTTTCAGGCCATCTTCAAGCAGGGCACCAAAAGCCTTGTCACCCGACTCACCCGCTTCACCCTCGGCATGCTCCACCAGGTTCGCCAAGGTATTGACGGTTGCCTGCCCATCTTCGCCCTGGGCGCGGGACGGGTCCAGGGCATGCGCCGAGGTAGCGCCTTTGGCCTGGGCGCTGTGCTCCAGCGCCAGGCGCAAGGTTGGCAGGTTGGCCAACGGGTCGGCATCGGGGTCGAAGGCTTCTTCGGCAGATGGCGCTTCGGGCAGTGCCGCAGCCTGCGCCGTGGCCGCCTGCAGCACCGGCGCGACAGCCTCGGCCTGCGCCTGGATCAGCTGGGCGCCAGGCTGGGCGTCGGTGACCTGGCCGGCCACCAGGCTGGCATCACGCAGCGCGGTATCGGCCTGGGCAGCGTCATCAGCTGGCAACTTGTTGCCGTCATCGGCAACCGCAGTTTTCTCGGCGGGCTCTTTCTTGCCCCCCGCTGCCGCCTCAGGTTTGTCCTTGGGTTGGGCCGGGGCCACCTTGTCATTTTGCCCAGCGGCCTTGTCACGCCCCTGCCTGGCCATCACCTGGCCAAAGCCGTCACCCTTGTCACCCAACGCCTGCAGCGGTTTATCCGCCTGCGCGGTGGCCGAACGCGAGGTGCTTTTAATGGCGTTGGCTTGCAACAAAGGGTTGGGTGCGACAGGCATTGAGCGGTCTCCGCGCCAGGAACAGTAAAATCATCCAGCCAGAGAAAAGCAAGACTCGCGCCAACTCACGCATCAGCCTGCAGAAATACGCTGCTGCTCATCACGGTAGAAGCGCTGCACCACGCCATATTCCAGATCGATACGGTTGATCAGGTCTTCGATACCATACAGTGGACGCTGCCGGGCGCGGTCTTCCAGTTGCTGACACAAGCGAGCCAGGGCCACTGCGCCCATGTTGCTGCTGCTGCCCTTGAAACTGTGGGCGGCAGCACCGAGCTCTTCGGCGCTTTTGGCCGCGTGCAACTGGCTCAAGCGCCGCTCGGAATCGTCGAGAAAGGTCTTCACCAACTGCAGGAAGCCATCTTCCATGACTTCACGCAGGTCACTGAGGACCTTGTGGTCAATATGCATGTCAGTCACTTGCTCACTCCTTGATCAAGCCAGATTATGCCCGAGCCAACCTGTGGCTCACCATATGAACTCCACATGCGCGCGACGCCCGTCCTCGCTCCAGCGGGCGTTGCTGGCCAGCCGCTGGACCAGGTTCAGGCCACGCCCGCTCAGGCCTTGCGCCAGCGAAGGCCGCGACAGCACACGCTGCACGTCGAACCCGGCCCCGCTGTCGAGCACCTCAACTATCAGACGCCCGCCATCGGCGTGCGGTTCAACCGTAAAGTCGATGCGCACGAACCCGTCGGTCAACGCACCCAGACGCCGGGCGCGCTCCTGGTAATAGTCGGCAAACCCCTGCCCATCGCGCTTGAGCCGCGAATCCAGGCCCAGCACCCCATGTTCCAGCGCATTGGAATACAGTTCGCTGAGCACTGCGTGCAGGCTGCCGGTGCGTGCGCGCAGGCCGTGAATTTCCTGCAACAACTGCACCAGGTACGGCACCGGATTGAAGCGCTTGAGGCTTTCGCCCCGCACCTCGAACCCCAGCGACCAGTCCAGCGGGCTGGAGCGGCCGCTATCAGAGTAGATGATCGGCGCCGGCACCCGCTCCTCAGCGCTGAACATGCGAATGTCGCACAGGCTGATATCGTCCCGCGGGCGCCCGCCAAAGCGCTTCAATGCCTGCATCACCTCATCGAACAGCCGCTCCGGGTCGCGATTGTCGGCCAGCACCGTACGCAGGCGCCGCACGCCGAATAACCGCTCCTGGTCATCGGCGGTATCCAGCACGCCGTCCGACAATAATAACAGCCGCTCACCCGGCGCCAATGGCAACACTTCGGTGCTGTCATCGAAACGCTCCGCAGCCAGGATGCCCAGTGGGAGGTGCCGCGACCTCAGCGATGATAGCACCTGGCCATCAATCGACAAGTGATAACCATCGGGCATGCCCCCATTCCACACCTCTACTGCGCCACGCTGCAAGCTGAGGTCGAGCAGCAGCGCACAGCAGAACATGTCCACTGGCAGGATGCGTTTGAGCTTGGCGTTCATCTCGCGCAGGATCTGCGCCATGCCGTAGCCCTTGGCAGTCATGCCGTAGAACACCTCTGCCAGTGGCATGGCCCCCACCGCCGCCGGCAGGCCGTGGCCGGTGAAATCGCCGAGCAGCACGCGCATGTCACCGGCCGGCGTGAACGCGGCCAGCATCAGGTCGCCATTGAACAGCGCATAGGGCGATTGCAGGTAGCGGATGTTGGGGGCAGACAGGCATCCGGAGTGAGCCACCTTGTCGAACACCGCCTTGGCCACCCGCTGCTCGTTGAGCAGGTGGTGGTGGTGCCGGGAGATCTGGTCGCGCTGCTCCAGCACGGTAGCCTGCAGCCGGCGCAGGCGGTCCATGGCGCGAATCTTGGCGCCGAGGATCACCGCACTGTAAGGCTTGGCCATGAAATCATCGCCCCCGGCCTCCAGGCAACGCACCAGGCCCTCTTCTTCATTCAGCGACGTCAGGAAAATGATCGGCACCAGCGCCTCGCCGGCCAGGGCCTTGATCTGCCGCGCCGCCTCAAAGCCATCCATCACCGGCATCAGTGCATCCAGCAGCACCAGCTGCGGGCGCCGCTCGACGAACAGCGCCACCGCCTGCTCGCCATTTTCTGCGGTGACCACCTGATGGCCCTGGCGCCGCACGATCTGCGCCAACAGCAGTCGGTCGGCGGCTCCGTCTTCGGCGACCAGCACTGTCAACGCCTGTTCGGCGGGCATGTCGACGCTCAACTGATGTCGAAGAGTTTTTCGAAATTGGAGATCGCAAGGATCTTGCGCACATCAGAGCTGGCATGCACCACGCGCACGTCCGACTCATCGCCGCCCGCGTGGTCCCTGAGCAACAGCAGCATGCCGAGCGCGGAACTGTCGAGGTAGGTGGTGTCTTTCAGGTCAACGATCACCGAGTCGGGCCGGTCGGGCTGGCGTTCGTAGGCGTCACGAAATTCTTGATGCTTGCCGAAATCGAAGCGCCCCTTGATCTTGATTGTCAGCTTTTTCCCTTCCTGCGAAAAATCAGTCTCGACTGCCATGCTAGCGATTCCTTCGATGATGGCGAATGCAACTCCAGTAAGGTTTAGCAGGCGATGGCATGGGTCGCAAGAACGCGCCCCCTGTAGGAGCGGCCTTGTGCCGCGAAAGGGGCGCGTAGCGGCCCCAGATTTTCAGCTTCGCAGCAGATATCGCCGGGGCCGCTCTGCGGCCCTTTCGCGGCACAAGGCCGCTCCTACAAGGCACAGCGCAAGGCTTTGGCTAAAGGATTTGGCGGGGCAAGCGCTGCGACAACTCATCCAGCAACCGCTGCTCACGCTTGTCTTCGGCGCGCCGGGCTTCGTCCATGTAGCGCTGCACCAGCTTGCGCAACCCCTCTACCCGGGCATAGGCCTGCTGCCAAATGCCACGGGCATTGTTGAGGTTGTTCTGGTGCCAGACCAGGCTCTGACGCTGCTGGGTCATGGCCGTTTCCAGCTGCCCCAGAAAACGCTGGTAGTTGACCAGCCAGCTGCCATTTACCCCCTGCCCGCCACGGTTGATCCACTGCAGCTGGTAATCCTCACGAAAACGCTCCAGTTCGGCCAGCTTGGCCTGAGCCGTGGCCACTTGCTGCTGGAAATGCCCCAGGCGCTGGGCGGCCTTGCGCTCGGCCTCTTCGGCCATGCCCACCACCGGCGTCAGGCGCGCCGCGCGCCCAGGCAGGGCCATGCCCTATCAGCCTGCCGGGGGCGTGAAGATCGCCCCCAACTGTTCGCGGCTCTGCGCCATGCCCACATTCTCCTGCAGGCCTTGGCGCAGAAAATCCACAAGCCTGGATTGCAAGGCAATGGCCAGGTCGGTTTCCGGGTCGCCGCCGGCCACGTAGGCGCCCACGCTGATCAGGTCGCGGCTTTGCGACAGCCGCGACCACAGTTGCTTGAACTTTTGCGCCTGGCGCAAGTGGTCGGCGTCGACCACCTGGGGCATGACCCGGCTGATCGAGGCTTCGATGTCGATCGCTGGGTAATGGCCCTCTTCGGCCAACCGGCGCGACAGCACGAAGTGGCCGTCGAGTACACCGCGCGCCGAGTCGGCGATGGGGTCTTGCTGGTCATCACCTTCGGACAATACGGTGTAGAACGCGGTAATCGAGCCACCGCCCGGCTCGCCATTGCCCGCCCGCTCCACCAGCTTGGGCAGCTTGGCAAATACCGACGGCGGGTAACCACGGGTGGCCGGCGGCTCACCGATGGCCAGGGCAATTTCCCGCTGGGCCTGGGCGAAACGGGTGAGCGAGTCCATCAACAACAGCACGTTCTTGCCTTTGTCACGGAAATACTCGGCAATGCGCGTGCAATACATGGCAGCACGCAGGCGCATCAGCGGCGCATCATCGGCAGGTGAAGCCACCACCACCGAGCGCTTGAGGCCCTCCTCACCCAGGATGTGCTCGATGAATTCCTTCACCTCGCGGCCCCGTTCGCCGATCAGGCCAACCACGATGATTTCGGCTTCGGTAAAGCGGGTCATCATGCCCAGCAACACCGACTTACCCACGCCGGTACCGGCGAACAGGCCCAGGCGCTGGCCGCGACCAACGGTCAGCAGGCCATTGATACTGCGGATGCCCACGTCCAGCGGCTTGCTGATAGGGTCACGGTTGAGCGGGTTGATCACCGGCCCATCCATCGGCACCCAGTCCTCAGCCTTCATCCCGCCCTTGCCATCCAGCGCACGGCCGGCGCCATCCAGCACCCGACCGAGCATGCTCATGCCCATGGGCAATCGGCCGCCGTCGTCCAGCGGCACCACCCGGGCGCCGGGGGCGATACCGACAATGCTGCCGACCGGCATGAGGAACACCTTGGGCCCGGCAAACCCCATGACTTCGGCTTCCACCTGGACCGGGTGGTAGCTGTCGTCGTTGATTACCAGGCAGCGGCTACCCACGGCGGCGCGCAGGCCTTCGGCCTCCAGGGTGAGCCCGACCATGCGCAGCAGGCGGCCTTCGACGATGGGTTGGGTCGGCAGCGCGATGGCCTCGGCATAACTGCCCAGGCGCTTGCCGAAGCTGGTGCGCTTAAGGTGCATCAGGGCTTTCCACCGAACGCTCGACGGGGGCGTCCAGGTCTACCGACATGTCTGGCGCCGCCGGGTGCAGAGAATGATCGTGCAACTGGTCGAACAGCTGCGCCACGGTTTTCTCGATGCGCGTTTCCATGGTTGCATCAATGCGGCTATGGGCAGTCTCGATACGGCAGCCCCCCGGTAGCAGTGCGCTGTCTTCCAGCAACCGCCAGTTTTCCTCATGGCGTTCGCGCAGGGCCTTGACCAGCTCGAAGTCCTGCGGGTTGAGGTGAATGCGGATATTGTCCGCCCCCATGGGCAGCAGCTTCAGTGCTTCGCGCAGCACCTGGGTGATCTGGCTGGAGTCGTTGCGCAATTCGCGGCCAATCACCTGGCGGGTCATGTGCGCCACCAGGTGAACGAGGGTTTTCTCGATCTGCGTGTCTTGCTCGGCGATCGGGTCCATCAGGTGGGTCATCAGTTGCTCGAGGCTGTCGAGCTTGGCCTTCAGGGCCGCTTCGGCCTCTTGGCGGACCTTGAGCTGGGTGCTGTGAAAGCCCTCTCGCTCGCCGGTGGCGAAACCTTCGTTGTAGGCTTCCTGGCGGATCGCCTCGAGCTCTTCCAGGGTGAGTGGCTGGACTTCTTCCAGCGGCACTTCCTCGATTTCTTCCTCGACCGCCTCGGGTTCCGGCTCAGGCTCGGGTACGGGCTCTGGCTCCGGGTCGAAGCTGGGCAGCGTCCACACGTCCACGCCCTCGAGGTCGCGGGCGCGGATCAGGTCGCTGGGGTGATGTTCTTTGCTGGACATGTTTTCAGGTACTCACAACCCTGTTCAAAGGGATACAGGTCTGGCCCCTGTGGGAGCGGGCTTGTCCCGCGAAGCAGGCGCCGCGGTGCATGGCACCGGCGTTGCCGGTGTTCGCGGGGCAAGCCCGCTCCTACACAGAACCCTCAAGGCCCGCCGCTAGTGACTCAGATCATTTCCTCGGCACCCTTGCCGCCGAGCACGATCTCGCCGGCCTCGGCCATGCGGCGGGCGATGGTGAGGATTTCCTTCTGCGCCGTTTCCACGTCGCTGACCCGCACCGGCCCTTTGGCCTCCAGGTCGTCGCGCAGCAGTTCCGAGGCACGTTTGGACATGTTCTTGAAAATCTTGTCCTTGACCCGCTCGTCGGCGCCCTTGAGCGACACCACCAACACGTCGGACGACACTTCGCGCAGCAGCGCCTGGATACCCCGGTCGTCGACGTCGGCCAGGTTGTTGAAGACGAACATCAGGTCTTCGATCTGCTCCGACAGGTCGCTGTCGACTTCGCGGATCGCATCCATCAGTGCACCTTCCACGGAGCTGTCGAGGAAGTTCATGATGTCGGCAGCGCGCTTGATACCGCCCAAGGTGGTGCGCGCGGCGTTGGAGTTGCCCGAGAACTGCTTCTCCAGAATCTGGTTCAGCTCTTTGAGCGCCGCCGGCTGCACGGTGTTCAGCGACGACACGCGCAGGACGATGTCCAGGCGCACCTTGTGGTCGAAGTTGCTCAGCACTTCACCCGCCTGGTCAGGGTCGAGGTAAGCGACCACGATGGCCTGGATCTGCGGGTGCTCGTAGCGGATCACGTCGGCGACGGCGCGCGGCTCCATCCACTTCAGGCTGTCCAGGCCGCTGGTGTTGCCACCCAGCAGGATGCGGTCGACCAGGCCGTTGGCCTTGTCCTCGCCCAGCGCCTGGTTGAGCATCTTGCGGATATAGGCATCGGACCCCACGCCCAGGCTGGTCTGGTCGCCGACAATGTCGACGAACTCGCTCATCACCTGCTCCACCTGGTCACGGTGCACATTACCCATCTGCGCCATGGCCACACCCACCCGCTGCACTTCCTTGGGGCCCATGTGCCGCAGTACCTGGGCCGCATCGGTCTCGCCCAGCGAGAGCAACAGGATTGCCGCTTTGTCGACGCGGCTCAGCTTGGCGGTAACGGCTCTGTTATCACTCATCGGCGTTGATCCAGTCTTTGACGACCTGGGCTACACGGCCCGGGTCTTCGGCCACCAGGCCTTTGATTGCGTTGAGCTGTGCCTCGTAACCCTCGCTCGGGCTAGGCAGCAGAATGCTTGTCGGGCCACCCAGGCTGACGCGGTCGTTGGCCAGTTCGCCATCCAACCCCACCATGCCGCCCAGCTCCATGTCGCTATCGGAAGCCGCCTGCTTGCCGCCCCCTGTGATGTTGTTAAGCACCGGCCGCAGCACGCCGAACACCAGCACCAGAATGAACACCACGCCCAGCACTTGCTTGACGATGTCCCAGAACCACGGCTGCTGGTAGAAGGCGATATCGGCGATTTCTTCGCCACGGTCGGCGGCAAATGGCACGTTGATCACCGTCACGCTGTCACCACGGCTGGCGTCGAAGCCGACCGCGTCCTGCACCAGGCGAGTGAAGCGCGCCAGGTCTTCGGCAGCCCACGGCGCACGGCTGGTGGTGCCGGTGGCCGGGTCGATCTTGACCTGGTCGTCCACGACCACCGCCACCGACAGGCGGGTCATGCGCCCCTGCTGCTGACGGGTGTGGCTGATGGAGCGGTCCAGCTCGAAGTTCTTGGTGCTTTGCTGGCGTTTGTCCGACGGGTACGGCGCGAGCATCGGCTGACCGGTGGCCGGGTCCATGACCTGCTGGCCGTTGGCATCCACCAGCGGCTGGCCAGGCTGAATGGCGGCGGCCGGGGTAGCGGCGCCACCGGTGGTTTGCGGTGCCGAAGCGGCGCCTGGCGGCTGGTTGCTCAGCGCACCAGGCACGCCTTGCGGGCCTTGGCTGCTGGCACGTTGCTCTTCAACCGACTGCTCGCTGCGCAATGCTGGCTGATCGGGGTTGAACTGCTCGGCGGTCGACTCGACGGCACTGAAGTCCAGGTCGGCAGACACTTCGGCCTTGTAGCGGTCATTGCCCAGCACGGGCTGCAGGATGTTGCGCACGCGCTGGGTGAGCATGCTTTCCATGCGGCGGCTGTAGTCGTACTGCTTGCCGGCTTCGGTCAGGGCAGAGTCCTGCAACTGCTCGGACAGCAAGTTACCCTTCTGGTCGACCACGGTGACCTGGGATTTATCCAGCTCCGGCACACTGGTCGCCACCAGGTTGACGATGGCCAACACCTGACCGGCCTCCAGGGCACGGCCCGGGTACAGCTCGACCAGCACCGAGGCGCTGGGCTTTCGATCGTCACGCACGAACACCGAGCTTTTCGGGATGGCCAGGTGCACGCGCGCGGCCTTCACGTTGTTCAGGCTGGAAACGGTACGCGCCAGCTCGCCTTCCAGGCTGCGGCGGTAGCGCGTGGCCTCCATGAACTGGCTGGTGCCCAGGCCTTGCTCCTTGTCGAGCAGTTCGAAGCCAACATTGCCATCGCTGGGCGCTACGCCGGCAGCCGCCAGTTTCAGGCGCGCACGGGAGAGGTCGTCGGCCTTGACCAGCAGAGCACCGGAGTTGGGCTCAACGTTATAAGGGATATCAGCGGCACCCAGGGTGTCCATGACCTGCTTGGTGTCCATGCCCGACAGGCTGCCGTACAGCGGACGGTAATCGGGTTGTTGCGACCACAGCACCACGGCAAAGCCGATCGCCACGCTGGCCGCCAGGCCGACCATGAGGCCGACCTGGCGCAGCATGGGCATCTGCGCGATGTTTTCCAGGAACGACATACCTGGCAGCGGGCGCTTGGCCGCTGCCGGGCCCGTCTTGGCGGGGGCGTTGTCGACGACTGCTTCAGCCATGGTTTACGTCCGTCCTCAAACCGGCATCTGCATGATGTCCTGATACGCCTGGACCAGCTTGTTGCGTACCTGGGTCATGGCCTGCATCGACACGCTGGCCTTTTGCGAAGCGATCATCACGTCAGTCAGGTCGACGCCGCTCTTGCCGATCTCGAAGGCATTGGCCAGTTGGGTCGATGCCTGCTGCGTCTCATGCACCTTGCCGATGGCCTGGCCAAGCATGTCGGCAAAGGTACTCTGCCCCGGTGCCAGCTCGGGGGCTGCGGTGACCTTAGGCAGCGACATGGCATCGGCCTGCATGGCCCGCATGTCCAGCATCAGACGATTGAATTCAACACCTTGGCTCATGACCCTTCTCTCTCCTGCGGCCGCATTTTTTTGACACTCATGCGGCGAATAGCCTACGTAAAGCAACAAAGGTGCCAGCCTTGGCAATCACCTTCACGGGTTGGTGCGGCCCCTGTGGGAGCGGGCGAGCCCGCGAACACCGGCGCAGCCGGTGCCAGCCACCGCGTGGGGTTCTTCGCGGGCATGCCCGCTCCCACAGGGTGGTATCCATTCACAGCGGGGCGCAGTGTCAGCCGAACAGGCTGGCCTCGACGTCGAACCCGGCATCGCGCATCTGCGCCAGCTTGTAGCGCAAGGTGCGTGGGCTGATGCCCAGCCGTTCGGCCGCCTCTTTGCGCCGACCGCGCTCGGCGCGCAGGGTGTCGATGATCATCTGGTACTCATGGCGACGCATGTCATCGCCCAGCCCGCTGGCCTCGACTGACACTCCAGGTGATGGCTCTGTGCCAGCTGACAATGGAATGGCGCCTGCCAGACAGAAATCCGCCGCCTCGATCACCCCGCCCTGCTGCAGGATCAGCGCCCGCTGAAGCGCGTTGTCGAGTTCGCGCACGTTGCCCGGCCAGGCATAGGCCTGCAGGCAAGCCCGGGCCTGCGGCGACAGGCGCACCGGGGCGTGTTTCATCTTGGCCGCGTGGCGCGCCAGCAGGCGCTCGGCCAGTTGCAAGATATCGCCCGGGCGCTCACGCAATGGGCACCAGGCCAGGGGGAACACTGACAGGCGGTAGTACAGGTCTTCACGGAAGCGCCCGGCGGCCACTTCGCCAGCAAGGTCGCGGTTGGTCGTGGCCAGCACACGGATGTCCAGGCTGATCGGCTTGCGCCCGCCGACCCGCTCCACCTCGCGCTCCTGCAACACGCGCAGCAGCTTGGCCTGCAAGGCCATTGGCATTTCCGAAATTTCGTCGAGCAACAAGGTGCCCCCTTCGGCCTGCTCGAACTTGCCGGCCTGGGCAGCGATAGCACCGGTGAAGGCACCCTTTTCATGGCCAAACAAGGTGGCTTCGAGCATGTTGTCGGGGATGGCCGCGCAGTTGATTGCCACGAAGGGCTGCGCTGCCCGCGGCGATTGCTGGTGGATGTAACGTGCAAGCACTTCCTTGCCGGTGCCGGATTCCCCGGAAATCAGCACAGTCGAATCACTGCGCGCCACGCGCGCGGCCAGCTCCAGCAACTGGCGGCTGGCCGGCTCGCAGGCCACCGGGCCTTCTTCGGCGACCACCCGCCCCGCGGCATGCCGCTCGACCAGGCTGAGCAGCGCCTTGGGCTCGAACGGCTTGACCAGATAGTCGGCAGCCCCCTGGCGCATGGCCTCGACGGCACGCTCGACGGCGGCGTGCGCCGTCATCAACAGCACCGGCAACTGGGGCTGCTGACGGCGCAACTGGCTCAGCAACTGGTGCCCGTCCATACCGGGCATGTTCACATCGCTGACCACCAGGCTGAAAGCATCATCCAGCACCGCCTCCAGCGCTTCCTCAGCACTGCCCACCGCCTGGTAGGCGAAACCGCCGATTTCCAGGGTATCGCCCAGCGCCTGGCGCAATACGCGGTCGTCCTCGACCAGCAGCACCTTGATTGCCATTACACCCCCTCCGCCAATTGCCCGTCGATCAACGGCAGCTCTACCCGCACGCAGGTGCCACGGCCCACTTTCGAGCGCAGATGCAAACGGCCCTGATGGGCACGCACCACAGCCTGGACCACCGCCAGGCCAAGGCCGGTGCCAGTGGCTTTGGTAGTCAGGAACGGCTCACCCAGACGCGCCAACAACCCGGCGTCGATACCACTGCCCGCATCACTTACGCACAGCTGCAAGGTGCGCTCGCGGCGGAACAGGTGCACCTTCAACCGCGCCGGGCTGTCGCTGGCCTGCAGGGCATTCTCGATCAGGTTGAGCAAGGCACCGACCAAGGTATCGCGATTGCACAACAGCTCACCCAGATGGCTGTCGCACTGCCAGCGCACAGCGTGCCCCTGCACATGGGCCTGGGCCGCCTGCTGCAGGGCCTGGAAAAGGGCTTTTGGGGTAACCCGGTCACCCAGCGGCAACTCGCCACGGGCGAACACCAGCATGTCGCGCACCTGATGCTCCAGCTCGTGCAGGCGCTCCTTCAAGGTACCGGCGAAACGCTGGCGGGTTTCCGCGCTCAACGCTTGCTCGCTATCGGCCAGGTGGCTGGCATAGAGCATGGCTGCCGACAGCGGCGTGCGAATCTGGTGGGCCAGCGAGGCGACCATCCGCCCCAGCGATGACAGGCGCTCGTGGCGGGCCAGTTGGTCTTGCAGGCGACGGGTTTCAGTCAGGTCGTTGAGCAGCACGAGTTGGCCGGGTTCGGCATCCAGCGAGCGGGTGGAGATCGACAGGCGGCGGCCATCGCGCAGCGAGATTTCATGGCCGTCGTCCTTGCGCGGCGCAAAGCTGCGGGCGATTACCTGGCGCCACAATTCGCCGATCAGCGGCTCGCCGAGCAGTTCGCAGGCAGCCGGGTTGGCTTCACGTACAAGGCCATGACCATCGATCACGATTACCCCGCCAGGCAGCAGGTCCAGCAGGTTCTGCAGGCGGTTGGCCAGGCGTTCCTTTTCGCTGAGTTCTTCGATGCGCTGCGCACTGACCACCGCCAGCTCGCCTTTCAGCTCACTGACCCGGGCTTCGAGCAGGCTGTAGGACTGGCTGAGTTGGCTGGACACCTGGTTGAACAGGGCGAAGGCGTGCTCGATACCCTGGTGGCTGTCCTGCTCGATCGGGGCATGCCCCTGCTGATTGGGGGCTCGGGTTACGTGGGCGGCCTGGGGCATCGTGCTCTCTCGCGTGGCTGACCGTCATAAAAACGGTGTGTTGCCAGCGGTGTAGCAATAGCCGTGCCGGAGATGGGGATTTGAGTTGCCTGTGCCGGCCTCTTCGCGGGCTTGCCCGCTCCCACGGGGCCAGCATGGGTTTAAGCCCTGTACTGTACCTATGGGAGCGGGCAAGCCCGCGAAGAGGCCGGCCCAAGCCTACGGCGATGTATCAGTCCGGCAGCCAGGCCTTGCGCCAGTTGCTCAGGTTGTCACCTTCGAGCATCCAGCCGCCCAGCACTGCATCGCGCAGCGCATCACCGGCCTTGGCCGTGGCGTCCAGATCCGAGATGTGCATGCGAATGGCATCTACCCAGCCTCGGAAACGGTTTTTCACCAGTGTGACCGGCAAATCGCTGTAGCCCTGGTAGCAACGCAGGTCGCTGGCGATCACCGGGAAACCACAGGCGCCGTACTCCAGCAGGCGCAGGTTGCTCTTGCACTCGTTGAACAGGTTCTGTTCGACGGGCGCCAGGGCCAGGTCCAGGTTCATCCTGGCCAGCGTCGCGGGGTATTGCTCAATCGAGACACTCGGGTGGAACTCATGAACATAAGGCCGCAGCTTGTCCGGGCACATGCCGAAGAACACCCACTCCACCTCATTGGCCAATTCCTTGACCACGTCCGCGATCACTTCCAGGTCGCCCGTGTGGCTCGCCCCACCCGCCCAGCCGACACGCGGTTTGCGCGACTGCCGGCGCAGGGCTTTGAGGTCTTTCCAGTAGCGGGTGTCCAGCGTGTTGTGCACCACCCGGATATCGCCATGCAGGCCTGCGAAGGCCTCGGCCAGCGGCTGGGTGGAGACGACAAAGCGGTCCACATAGGCCAGGCCGCGACGCAGAGAGCGCAGAATGTCCTTGGGCATGTGCGCCCTGTGCACGCTCTTGAGTGGCAGGTTGGGCAGATAGTCGTCCAGCTCGAAGACCTTGAAGGCCCGCGAAAATGCGTGCATCCGGCGCATGTGCTCAATCTGCTCGTCGCCCACCTGGCGCTGCAGGATGATGCTGTCCGGCTGATAGCGCTCAAGCTCCGCTGGCGCCAGATAATTCCACGCCACCACCCCCTCGGCCAGCCCCTCGCGGTTGAGCGTATCCAGCGGCTGAATGACCCGGTAGTTGCCACACCCCCCTCTGTCCGCCGCATGGGCAAGGACAGTCGGCAGCGGTTTCCAGGACGACAACGGTCGCCAGCTCAGACCGGAGGGCGCCAGGCCGAGGCCATTGTTGGAAGACAGCGAGAAATTCGGGTTGTGGAGCGGGTCGCGTGCCAATACAGGCAGCCAGCGGTCATACAACGCATCTTCTTCTGCGGCGGTGGCCGGCGTTACAGCATCCTCACTGAGCAGCAACTGCACACGCGGCGTCCACACGTTCAGGTAGCCGCCACGGTGCAGGCGCAGGCACAGATCAACATCCGTCCAGCGCTGCAACTCGGGCGCCTCGTCGAAACCGCCTGCCTCCAGGAACAGGCTTTTGCTCACCAGCAAGCACTTGCCGCTGACTGCGACATAGTTCTGATCGATTTGCAGGCGCTGCAGATAGCCGGACGCGTCCATCGGCTGACCAGCAAAGGCTTCGCCAACAGGGCCATTCAGGCCAAGCACGTAACCGGCATGGCTGATGGTGGCGTCCCCCGCCACCAGTTTGGCCCCCACTACGCCGACTTCCTGGCGCATGCCGTGGTTGAGCATCTGCTGCAACCAATCGTTATCGAGCACCGCTGCGCCTTCGTCCAGCCACAGCAAGAAATCACCACGGGCCTGCCCGGCAGCCTGGTTGCGCATTTGCACAGGCGCCATGCCTGCCGGGAATCGCATGCAACGAATGGCATCGGTGCCAAGCCGGGCAACGTTGTCGAGCCAGCTGTTTACTGCCGGGCTGGCATTATCACGCGCCAGCAGCAGCACCTCGTAGTTTCGATAGGTTGTCTTCTCCAGAATGGTTTCCATGCAACGCTGCACCCGCTCGGTGCTGTTGCCCTGGAGCAGAATCAGGATGCTGACCGGTGCGTCACCGGGGGCGCCATAGTCGAGATCATAACGACCGGGCAGACGAGACCCGACGCGGGCGTGGGCAAAGCCGCGGGTCTGCAGATGGCGCTGAATGACACCACGCTCGTCCGGGCAGTCGCGCAGCGACGGGGCATCACAGACCAACAACGGCTCGCTGATATGCCCCAACCCCTCGAAACCGGCAGACTCGATAAGGCGCAGAATGTAATCCAGCTCGAATGCCTGGCCGGCCTCCTGGCGGAAGCCCCCCATCTCCAGCCACACCTGACGGTTGAACAGCCAATGGCGTGACAGGCTTGCCGGCAAACTGAGCAGCAGATCAAGGTTGAGATCAGGGCGCAGCGCGGCGCCCATTTCCGCCCCATCGAAACGCAACCCTTCATCGCCATATACGGCACGACAGCCTGGCGCCGCCAACAGATCAAGCGCGGCAATCAGCAAGCCGCTCGCAGTGAACTCACTCCCCGCCTCTACCAGCATGAACCAGTCGAACTCACCCGCCTGAACTGCCTGGTTCAGCTGATCGCCCAGACTGGCATCGGTCAAACGCATGAAATGCAGCTTGTCCTGCGCCGAAGTCGCGGGTGCCTCGCCCGGCGTCAGCGCCACAATTTTCAACGAGTGATAAAGGCAGTGATCACTATTCAGGCTTTGCAGAGAGGCCTTTAATGAATCTGCGCGCCCATCAGCGTCCACTACGATAATGCCGATCACAGGGCCGCCCTGGTTACCGAGCAGACGCTGTTGGATCAGGCGGCTTTGCATGGCATCCGGAACGCGTTCGGCCAGCCAGGTTTGCAGTGTCAACGCCTTGGGCTTGCCACCCAGATGCTCCAGCATTTGCTGGCGCCCACGCTGTACTTCTTCACTGCCAAGGTCGCCATGGCGCGCATACAACTCGCGATAAAGCGCTGGGTAATCTTTCAGTGCCTGCTCGGAGCGTCGTGCAGGTGCATTGTCGTCCCGGCGCATACGGACTTCCACCGTCTCGCTGCGCACATGATGGAAAGCGCTTCGCGCACTCAGGCGCATGAGGAAATCCCAATCCTCCAGCCCTGCCAGCGACTCGTCGAAGTCCCCCACGGCGAGGGCAAGCGCGCGTGGGCAGGCAAAGGTGTTGATCGGGATGTAGTTGTTTACAAGCAAACGCTCTCGCGAGTAGGCCTCGTGTGGATAGCGTTGTTCACGCGACACCTCGGTCCGCTTGCCTGCCGCAATGGTTTCCTGAATGAAGACTGCATCCGTGTACACCACACTGTCGGGGTGGGTATCCAGCGCTTTGGCCAATGTTTCAAGATGGTCAGGCAGGTACAGGTCGTCGTCGTCCAGATACACGACGTACCGACCCCGGGCCACGTGCAACGCGGTATTACGGGCTGCGGCAGGGCCGCGATTACGGCCTTGGCGGATGTACGTGACAGGGAAATCGTACTCAGCCAGCAGCGACTCGACCGGGTCACCGTTGTCATTGACCAGGATGACGTCAAGGTCCTTGAAGGACTGATGAGCAATGCTGTCCAGCGCATCCTTGAGCAATTGCGGGCGGTTGTAGGTGGTCAGGATAACAGAGAACAACGTCTCATCTTGCTGCCGCGCCTGTTCTTCCAGGCGCTCGCAAAGCCGGCGCGCCCGGGCCCCCAGCTCGGAACCCTGCTCGTCAGGATACAGATCCAGACGCCGCTTGAGGTGCCCCGCCACCTCGCGCTCACGCCCGTGAAGGTGATGCTGCGCATTGCGCTCGAATACGCCTTCGACAATGGCCAGGTGCCCCATCAATGGCTCGCTGGAGGCATAAAACCCGCTCGAATACTGCGCACCATGCCAGCGATAGCTGACACCCGGCATGTCGACGTAGGCGAAATCGGGGTAACGCTCCGCCATCTGCACGACCATTTCCCAGTCACCAGCACCGTAGGTGTTCCCCGGCTTCCAGACACTGCAAAACGCTTCACGCCGGTAGATTACCGCCGAGGGCGTCATGTAAAGGTCGTGGATCAACAGATCAGCGACTTCATTGCGCTCGCCTACGTAATCGCCATTGCGGTATCCCGGATGGCGAGACCGGTTCAAGGGCTGCCCGGCACCATCGACCCAGCGAATGCCGGTATAGCCCACTGCAACGTTGGGATTGTTTTCCAGCGTGGGCAGCAAACGCGTCAGGTGCCCCGGGTTGAAATAGTCATCGGCGGAAAGGAACGTGAAATAACGCCCCTGTGCGATACGCAAGCCATTTCGCCAGTTGTAACCCGGGCCGTAATTGTATCGGTTACGGATGTAACGCACTTTCGGGTTGCTCGCGAATGCCGCCATTACCTCAGCGGTATCGTCCGTGGAAGCGTTGTCCAGGACCAGGATCTCGATATTGTCCACACCCTGATCGAGCACCGACTGAACACACTGGGCCAGATAACGCCCGTAGTTGTAGGTGGGGATGACTACGCTCAGCAGCGGCTCGACGTGGCGTACGGCGGCCGCATCATCGGCGATGGCGCAGGTTACCTGATAAAGCCAGTAGTCTGCCGAGCAGTGGTAATTGCGGGAGTGATCACGGTCTTGCGCTTCCCGCGTAATTGGCCACGCTTGCAATTCGAGCCCATCGCCATCAGCAAGCCTCAAACTGCCGATGTAGGTCCGCGAATGAGCCGTACGCCCTGACCATGCCTGGACCAACACTTTACTGAAAGACGCGTCTTCTTGCAGCGCCTCCGACTGCTCGGCATTACGCAGGAGCAGATACCGTTGCGCCTGCGCTGGCAACTGCAACGGCAACTGAGCCTGGCGCGGATGGGCAATCAGCAGGACAGCATCGGCCTCATCTTCGGCACTGGTAGCCCGTTCGAACCAGATTCCGTTGCTGACGCCATAGACCGCCAGGGGCTCCAGCGGCAATTGCCCCTTCAGTGCTTGCCAATCAGCATCGGACAGCAGGAATGCCTGCTGATCGCCCAGGCAATAGCCGGCAACCCGTACCCGCCAAGGTTGCCCGATACAACGACCACCCGCGATCAAAGCCCAATTCGTCATGCTGTCACTCCCCTAAATTGTTGCTCGCTTGCTGCAGGCAATGCGGCGCCTGTCGGCACGCAGCCGGTATGCCCTGAATCACGCGGATTCAGCCAGTTCTTTCCAGGACACGATGCGCGCCTGCGTCCTGAGATGTTGGCGAATGATCGCTTCGATGTAATGTTCATGGTCGCGCTCGGAACTGATGATCACGACATCGTCCGCCCCGACCTGTTCGCTTATCCAGGCCAGCGGCTGAATGGGTACGCCAAGCATTTGATTGCCCTGGCGGTTGAGGTTGGAATCGATGCAGGCAACGACCTGGCTGCTGCTCTTCTCGGCTTCAAGAATCAGCAGCGCAGCGATGAAGGCGCTGCCAAAGATGATGATTCGGCGCCCCTCCAGGCTGGCGAGAATGCTCGCCGATGGACTCTCACTAGCTCTGCGCGCCCAGCTCAGGAGTTTCTGGGTTGCGCCGGCATGTCCGCAGACCGACAGTTTCTCCAGCTGGCTTGTTTGTTCAGTCAACGATAGAAACTGGGCAAGCAGAACCACAGGCAAGCCCGCCAGAAAGGCGTCGGGTGCTTGCTGCATATTGCGCTGCAGGTTCGCGGCAGCTTTGCCGGTTTTGCTCAGAACGCCCTTGCTGATTGCCCTGCCCGGCTGGGTGGTAATCGCCTCCTGAATTTCGAAGCGCGCTGTGCAGGCATCGAAATGCAGAGCCTCTGCCTGCATACCGGGCACACCCTTGGCGATGCGTTTGAGCCCTTGATAGAGGGCGACGCCTGGCAGCGACAGGCTTGCCACATGGGAGAACTGCTTGGTATGCACGCGACGGCGCAGCAATGGTTGGTCAAGGTAGCCTATGGCATGCCGGCGGTTGATGCGCGCCGGTAACAGCACGTCCTCGATGCCCGCCGCGTCCTTTGTCTGCTTGCGAGGAGCGTCGCCGAGGTAGCGGTGTACCGCATAGGACTTGGGCAGTACGGCCCGCTCCAGCATCACGCCGCTGGGCATCGGCCACAGCCGCTCCTTGAGGAAACTGCTGACGTATTCCCCGGGCGCGAAAACCCGCTCCGAGCCGAGCATGGCGCTGCCGTCGACCAGCGCATGGCCATCCTGATCGATGTCGCTGACGCGCGTCCATACCATCCGCACCTCAGGGTGGCAGTCCATGAAACGCATCTGCCGCTCCAGCATATCGCGCTCCATGATGTCATCGTCGTGGGTCACAATCACCCGATGCCCCAAGGCAAGGTGATAAGCCGAAAGGCAGTTGAACTCCACGGTGGAAACATTGCTGGCGTTCCTGACATAACGGATTCGCGGGTCCTGCAAGCCGAGGATGAACTGCGCAGTCCCGTCACTGCTGTTATTGTCGAGAACCAGCAGTTCAAAATGCTCATAGCTCTGCCCGAGCACGGCAGCAATGGACTGCTCCAAGTAGTGCACCCGATTGTAAGTCAGCAGGGCAACAGTCAGCGGCGGAATGGCGGGTTTCATGGTAAGGCGCGCACCAGGTCAGGAATATCACGGTGCTTCTGCCCGTGTAGAAAGACGAAATTGGTTTCCTGGGTTTGCTCGTCAATGCCCGGGCATGGACGTAGTCCCTCGTTGCTCAGGGTATAGGCCTGATAGCCAAGACGACCAAGCCGTTCCACGACCTCATTGGGGTGGTAGTCAAACTTCCTGGCCCACTTCCTCAACAGTTCGATCAGAATCACAGGCTTGTGTTGGGCGAGCATCGCCTCGCCGCCCTGGATCACCATCAACTCCGCCCCTTCCACATCGCACTTGATGAGCTGGGGCGCCAGCTCATGCTGGGCGCAAAAGCTATCCAGCGTCGTGGCCGGGCAGCATACCTTCTGAAGACTTTCCTGGCGGCCGGGTTGCCCGGCCAGTACCTGGGAAGTGGCGCCGGAGCAGTTGGGCGTGTAAAGAAACTCCAGCGTCGCCTGCTGGTTGGAAAAGGCCAGCCGGTGCGCCTCTATGTTGAACAAGCCGTTGTGGCGGATGTTGCGCTCGAGAATCTCATGGGTATGGGGGATCGGTTCGAAGGCGTAAATCCGCGCCGACGGGCAATGCCGAGCCAGCGCCAGGGCATACCAGCCGCAATTGGCGCCGATGTCCAGAATCACCGCGTTTTCCTGGGTTATGGCTTTGAGGAACTCGGTTTCCTGTGTTTCATAGGCACGGAAGTTCATCAGGGTGCAGGGCACCAGATGCTGGTCCTGGGGGTCCACAAACAACTCGATCTGCTGCGAGCGGGAACGCACGAAGATGCCCTCTGGCAGAATGCGCAAAGACTCCACATCGGTACCGGCGATAAACTCAGGGTACTCGAACAGGCTGGTGTGCCGCGCGTGAATGGCTTCGATGTAATCCTGCTTGGCAGAGCCCCCGGCCTCATAGGCCGTACGGATGTGGTTGAGCGTGTTCATCGGCATTACCGGGCTCCGGTTGCGAGGCTGAGGATTCTGCCGCGCCAGTGATGTTGCTGGGTCAGTGTGTCGCGGATCTCTGCAGCGTAAGTGGTACTGGCAATGAAGACCGTGGCCCCCTGGTGCTGCGCCAGCTCATCGGGGCCGGTAATGGTCAAACCGAGCAGGGATTTGCCCTGCAGGTTCCTGTTCCGGTCGACGATGCCGCAGATATTGGCCTTGCCCAGCCGGGTATCGCAGAGCAACCGGCTGGTAAGCGCGCCAGCACCCCAGATCAGCACCGGCTCAGCACTGGCCTCCAGTTGCTGGGCCAGCGCTTCCACCGGGCGCAATACCTGCCGTGAAAGCTCGACATAACTGAGCAGGCTGGCAGCCGCCACAGCATCAACCGTGAAACGCTTCGCGGCCGGGCTGGTCTTGCGGTACATGGCCAGCAGGTAATGGTTGTCGTAGAAATCGTTGTGCTGGGAGATCACCGTCACTTTCTCGAAGCCGTTAGCCGCCAGCAGGTTGTCGAGGCTGGCAGCACTGAAGAAGTTGATGTGTTCCAGTGCAAACTCGAGGAAGGGCTCAGCCGGCGGCGTCTTGCCGAAGGCTTCGGCATCGGGAACAGCGATGAACAGATAGCCGTCATCCGCCAGCAGCGCCGCAATCTTCGCCAGGCTGTTGCGCAGGTCGGCAATATGCTCCAGCACGCCGCAAAGACTGATCAACTGGAAGCGCTCTTCAGTGACGAAAGCATCCACGGTCGCGCTTCTGATCTCCACCCCGTAGATTTCGCGCGCCAGCTTGGCAGCAGCCGGGCTAGGTTCCATACCGAGTAGCCGCTGGAAGCCGGCCTGCTGGAAATGTGCAAGGAAATGCCCCATGCCCGAACCGATATCGAGGATGCGAGCGTCGCTTGCCAAGTCTGCATACTGCTCGACGAAGTGGAAAAAATCCCCATGAATCCGCGCCAATCCGGGCGGCAGGTCAGTATGCAGGTGATGCTCGACGTTCTGATAGAACTGATCGAGCGCCGACTGATCCGGAATGTCGCTGGCGTAGGCAAAACCGCAGTTCCGACAGGCCACCACATCGTAATGGACTGCCTGGGGAAGCCCCGGGAACAGAAAATGCTGACGGTGCAATTGCTCCGGATGGCTTGCGCCACAAATTTCACACGCTCTCATATCGCCTACCCTGAACTTTACGAACGGCCTTGCCAAAACAGAAGACGCAACAATAACTGGCCAAAAAAGCGGTCTTAGCCCGCCTGTGTATTGAGGCGAGAACGGTACCAACTTTGAGAAATATCACGGATCTGGGCAAGCCTCACAAAGGCCTCGTCCGGAATCCCGGCGCAAATGGCAAGTTGCTGCTCCAGGTTAAACATTTCTTCGGGTGAGTAACGGGGGATTCGCTCCTCGCCGGCCACCTGCACGTCAGGCGCGGGCTCCCAGCAGTCAATAATCGAACCCGCTGCATCGATATTGCCGTCCAGCCCAAGCGCGCGCAGCGTCTGAACGAATCGCGCATACGTGTCCTGATACTGCGAAAGCGTTGCGGTGTAGTCACAGCGTGACAAGAAGAAGTTGATATCCATTGATGCGGGCAGTTCATGTTCCGCCACAAACGGCAGTGAAAAGAACTCGCACATTTCCCGCACCCTTGAATCGTGCGCAATGAAAACGGCAGGTTTTCCGGCATGGATCGCCGGCGTCAAACCGTGCATTCTGGCCCCGAACACAAAATCCATCGACCCGAGGAATTCCTTCCACAGGCTGTAGTTTGTAAAGTAGCGAACGCGCTTTTGTTTCAACAAGGCAAGCACAGGCGCCAAGTCTTTATAGAACCGCCGCGCCGCATGGATATCGGCCCCGCTGACCTTCCCGGGGTAATAGAGTGCCTGCGTAAGCAGGCCAAAGACCTGCTCGACATAGTAATAATTCTGCTCACTCGCAAGGCGAAGAAAGTCGTCGATCCGGCTATGCCGATTGCCCTGATAATTCGAGTAGCACACCGCAACCTTTTCAGGGTTGCTCGGCACCTCCAGCAAGGACGTGCGCAGCGCAGGGCCATTCAAGTAGAGGGATGGGCAGCCTAAGGGAACGGCATTCTTGATCCCGAGGCTATTCAGCACATCCGCTGAATAATAACCGCGCGTCCCCACCACCGGCGACCTATCAGCGATCACATTCAGATAGCGGACCACCGCAGGCGAAAGCTGCTTGTGGAACCCAGGCTGATAATCGTACTCCCTGGCTTGAATGGATTCGCCAAGGCTGAAAAAAGGAATCTTCAGTTTTTCGATAAAGTCCGTAACGTAGGCGTAAGGATAACCATCCTGGTCATACGGAGGCGGCGCAATCCTGCAAGGGATGAAAAATATCACCTTGGAGAATCGTTCATTGACCTCTTCTGCGGTCATCCGAAAGTTCCAGGCCTCAAAATTGCGCCCCGAAGTCAACAGCGCGCCGGCATGGGCGTAAACAATATCCCCAATGTTGATAAATTGGGAATGATACTGGTAATTGGCCCCTGTCTTTTTAATCCCCTCAGGCGGGGGAAGGTAA
This sequence comes from Pseudomonas sp. PvP089, assembly GCF_017875165.1. Lineage (NCBI taxonomy): Bacteria > Pseudomonadati > Pseudomonadota > Gammaproteobacteria > Pseudomonadales > Pseudomonadaceae > Pseudomonas > Pseudomonas sp. PvP089. The sequence continues at coordinate 1,901,081 of NZ_JAGGME010000001.1, read as the reverse complement.
CCAATCAGAGTCGGACGCGAATCGGGAGCGTTCATGTATTGGCCTGCAAGAGTCTGGTTAGACCCACATCCAGAGATGTGAGTGGCACCCACCCCAAAGCGCGGATCTTGTCGATATTGAAATGCCCGGCGCTTCGCACGGCGGGCGCCGGACCACTGCGCGCCTTCGGCCTGACTTTGAGCTGCCCAGCCTTACCGGCTGAGGCAATCAACTTTTCGGCCAATTCCAGGATACTGGTTTCCTGCGTTTCACCGACGTTGTAGGCATGGCCCGCTTGGCCCCGGAACAGGATGTGGAACAGCCCGAGCACGGTATCGGAGACATAGCAGAACGGACGCGAGGCGCTTCCATCGGAATCCAGCTGGATATCCCGGTTGTGAAGTACATCGGCAAGCAGATCGGAAATCGCCCGGCCATCGTCCAGACGCATACCCGGCCCATAGCAATGGGAAATCCTCGCAATCCTGGCATCCACGCCGTACTGGGTGTGGTAGGCCCGGCACAGGGTTTCGGCCAGGCGCTTGCTCTCGCCATAGCAGGCCCGAGGAGCCAACGGGTCTTCACGGCCAAAATCACCTTCCGCGATTGCATCGGTTTGCCAGGGATTATCGCCGTACACCGCACCGCTGCTGAGAAACAGAACACGTGCCTGCTTGTCCCGGGCCAGCTCAAGCAGTGCCCGGGTGCCATCGGTATTGGCGCGAATCGTATCGACCGGCCGCTGCAGATAGTCCTTGGGGCTGGCAGGGCTGGCGGCATGGATGATGAAATCCAGTGGTGCAGCAAGGCCACAGGGCTGGGTGACATCCTGGATCAGGGGCGTCACTTCACCAGGCATATCCAGCCAGGGCATGCGTTGACGCAGTTTTTCCAGGTCCCGAGCCAAGGCATACACCTGCAGGTTCGCCTGGGGCTGAAGGCGATTGAGCCAGGCCAGGGCCTCGACTACGTGCCCACCGATAAAACCCGAGGCCCCAGTGACCAGGATGTGACGACCGTACAGGGCCTCCCAAGGCAACGGGGCGGCGAGCATACCGCTCAAATCCCCCGCAAGAATGGAATCAGGCGTCTTCATAAATGCTGTCCAGACCGATGATACGCTGCGCTGCAATCCCGAGGTTGAGCAGGTGCTGACGGATTTCTGCGGCGAAGCGGATGGAGCAGATGACGATGGGTAATTCCGCATGCGCTTGCGGGTCGTAGGCACACACCACGTGTTTACCCAGGCGTTGCCCCCATTTCGCTTCGGATGAGTCCAGCAAGGCGTGAATATCCAGCGACTCGGCTAACGGTGCCAGGTAATTGAGGTAGTCGCCGCCAATTCCGTACACCAGGAACGGGCCACCGGTTCTTTCACGAAAACGCTGCAGCAGCAGCTGCTCGCGGCGCTCTGCCCCAAGTTGCAGGCGGGCGACGATGCGGATCGAGTCCGAGTAGACCGGTGATTCGTAATGCCCCACGGACACCCCATCACAGCTAAACCCGCAACGTGCAAGTAGCAGGGTCAGCGAAGCCGGGGTGAACTGGTGCAAGTGCTCAAGATTGCGATCACTGGCCAGCAGTGGATGCCCGGCCTGGTTCGGTACCTCGATCAGCACACGCCCGTCCGCACCAAGAAGACTCGACCAGGCCACAAGCTCCTGCTCGGGTCGGGCGATGTGCTCCAGCACATGAAAGGACACGATCAACTGGTACGGCGCTGCCTCGATCTGACTGGTCGGCGTATGGAAGACACGGTCAAGCTTTTGCTCGGCCAGCACCCTGTCTTGCGACAACTCCACACCCTCATAGGTGACGGCAAAGCGCGCCTTGATCTCGCGCCCAAGCTCACCCTCCGCACAGCCGACTTCGAGCACGCGCTCCTTACCCGTCTTCAGCAGGTCAGATACCGCAGCGACGCGTTCACGCATCTTGCGCTTGAACCAGGGTGTGTTCAGATCGTTACGTGCAACCAACGTCTCATAGTAGCCCGCCTGGTCCAACGGCATCCGCCAGCGATGGCCACACAGCCGGCAAGGTGTGTACTCCGGGCTGGGCAACAGCATCTCGATGGATCCGCAGCAGGGGCATGCACTGGCTGTAGTGGTTGTCATCATGCGCGTACCAGGCGTTCCAACAGTTGTTGCGGCGAAGGCAACGGCTGCTCATCGCTGGCAAACTGGCCATAGCCCCAAACGACTGGCCAGAACTCGACACCATTGGCAGCCGCTGCGCGACCATCCGCTACAGTATCGCCAATGTAGATGGCCGATTGCGCTGCAATGCCGCCGTCTTCCAGCAAGGCAGCGATCATGCCGCTCTTGTCTGAATAGCGACCAGGGTAGGAGTCACTGGCATACACTTCGCTGAACAGCCCTTGCCACCCCAATGCCGCAATGATGCGCTGGGTTGGCAGCAGCCGTTTATTGGTCGCGATCGACAGATTGAAGCCCTGCGCGCGCAGCTGTTCCAAGGCCGCCTGACACCCTTCATAAGCGGCCGTTTCCAGGCAGGCTTCCGCGTCGTAGATGTCCTTGAACGAAGCGCTCAGGGCATCCAGCAATGCTGCGTCGCTACTACCGCTGAGTGTCGCCAGCGTTTGGCGCAAAGGCGGCCCGATCAGGCTGGCGTCTATCGGGCACATGGCGTGCAGGCCGTGTGCCTTCAGCACACGGGCAAAGCAGGCCAGAATGGCCGGCGCGGAGTCAACCAAGGTGCCGTCGAAGTCGAACAGGACGTGGCGCTTCATCACTTGACCTGCTGCCGAACCTGGCGCGATACCGGGGCGATGTTGCCAGCCATTTCTTCCTCCAGTACTGCCAGCGGCAGCAAGGGCGACATATCCTCAAGCGGCATGGAGGTCATCGAACCATCGGCCTGCGGAATCGCGGCGACTTTCGGGCTCAATGCCTCATCTTTCATCAACAGGACTTCCAGAATCATCGGCCGCGGCATTTGCATCGCCTCGGCCAGGCCCTGATCCAATTCGGCGGCATCGCTGATACGCTTGAACGGCAAATGGTAGGCACGCGCCAGTTCTTCCAGGTCCGGCATCCACAAGCCAGCTTCAGGGCCTGTGCCCACATAGCGGCTTTCGAAGTAGTTGCGCTGGGTATTGCGGATCGAGGCATAACCGCCGTTGTTCATCACCACCAGGCAGATCGGCAGGTTGAAACCGCGTAGCGTGGCCAGCTCCTGGATATTCAATTGCAGGCTGCCATCGCTCTCCACCGCCACCATCGGCTTGCAGCCGTTGGCGAAGCAAGCACCAATCGCAGCTGGCAGGCCGTAACCCATCGCACCCAGACCCGAGGTCAGGAACACACGCTGGCCTGGACGATTGCGGAATACGGTGTAAAACACTTCGACCGCCAGCCCGGAGCTGCCGGTGCTGACCAAGGTATTTTCCGGCACCGCATTGGAAAGCGAGTCAGCAAACTGGAAGTGGCTGATCGGCCCGCTGGCGGCGAAGGGCTTGCCGTCGTTGACGCCATAGCGTGACTTCCAGTCGCGGCAACGCTCCAACCATTGTGGACGGCTGAACGAAGCGCCTTTCAGAGAGGCAGCCAGTGTGTCGACAAAGCTGGCGGCGTCGCTGGTAACGGCGACATCGATATCCATGTCGAGCTTGGCGATCTCGTTGGCATCCACATCCACGACGACCTTGCGTGCATTGCGGGCAAAGTCGCGTGGAGCATAGGCAGTGATGATGTTGTCCAGACGACAGCCGAGGGTGATCAGCAGGTCGGCATTCTGTACCGCGAAGTTCGGCGCACGCAGTGCAACCACACCTGGCCGCCCCACATACAACGGGTGCTCATGAGGCAGCAGGTCCATTGCATTCCAGGTCGTCACCAGCGGCACGCCCATGGATTCGATCAGATCACGAAAAGCTGCTGCCGCTCCGCTCAAGCGAACGCCATGGCCGGCGAGGATCAGCGGTCTCTGGGCCCCCTCAAGCAAGCTGCGGATCTGCGTCAGCGTTTGCGCCTCCAGCGCTGCAACAGGTGCAGCGGCCTCGTCCCAACCCACCAGGTTGTCGGGATCAATCGGCGCGCCCTGCACGTCCAGCGGTACATCAATCCATACCGGGCCGGCACGGCCATCTCGTGCCACAAAGACAGCCCGCTCCAACGCTCGGCGAATGTCTTCTGGCTGCTGGATGGTTACCGCGTACTTGGTGATCGGCTCGACCACGCTGACGATATCCACTTCCTGCACGCCCTTCTGCCGCAGTGGCGCACCACGCAACAGGTCGGCACGCTTGACCTGGCCGGAGATAACCAGCAACGGCACCGACTCGATCCAGGCGCCAGCGACGGCAGTCACGGCATTGGTCGCACCCGGCCCGGTTGTGACCATGGCCACACCGATATTCTCGTTGATGCGGCAGTAGGCTTCGGCAGCAATCGCGGCAGCCTGCTCATGGTGGCAGGCCACTACCTCCAGGCCGGGGTGCTTGCCGACTGCGTCGTTGAGGTGCATGGCACCTCCGCCTGGCAACAGGAAGACATGCTCCACGCCCAGATCGGCGATGAAGTCAGCAATGTAGTCGGCAACACGATAAGGGCTTGGCACGTCAGTCCATCCAATAGCTCAAGAGGGTTTTACGGTCGCGATTGGCATTGATCGCTTCGTCGGTATAGAACGAATCATTGCTGAAATGCGTGGAAGACAGCTCTTCGATGATTGCCCCTTCCTGACTGTGGAAGGCATGGCGAACACCCGGCTCGACGGTGACCACATCCCCCGGACGGCAGGCACGATTCACACCGTCCAGCTGCAGCGTCAGCTCGCCATGCAGGACGTGGAAGGTTTCTTCCTTGCGCTGGTGATATTGCTCCGGGTGCTGCTGACCCGGCAGGAGCATCAGCAGTTTCTTGCAGTAACCCCGGTTGACCACGGTGAGCATGGTCAAACCGATCTCGTCGAAATGGTCCAGACCATAGTGGTGGGATATTTCCAGATCGACCCGGCCCGGCACCACCACGTGGCTGCTGCTCAGCTGGGCGCGAACGCGCTGGACGATCTCCCAGACCTTGTCACGCACATCGCGCCGCGTGCTGTTCTGTGTGCTCAGCGCTGCATGCTCGGGAATGTCCGCCTGGGCAGTAAAGGTGGCGTATTTCGACCAGTCGTTGGCAGTGATCTGCCCGTCCTGCGGCGGGAAAGCGAAATACACATCGTCAGCCTGTACTACCTCGCCTGCGGCAATGGCCCTGCGCGCAAATACACCACGACGCAGGGAGCGCAGGCTGGCGACTTCACTCTCGTTTACCGGCAAGCGCTGCTCGCCTTCACCGCAGAGCAGCAAGGCATACTGCGCGGCTTCCAGCCAGCGTCGAACCTGCTCAGGGCTTGCCGAATAGGCGTTGAGAGGGAACTGCTCGGTGGGCAAACCAACGTGCTTTTCGAAGATGCGCGCGCCCTTGGCCAGTGCAATCTTGACGATATCGGTATTGTCCGGGTTCTCATGCGTTGAAAAGCCCACGCGCACGCCCGGATAACGCCGACGCAGAAAATCCACCTGCGACAGATGCATGTTGGCATCGGCGGTCGGGTACTCGCCAACACAATGCAGAATGGCGAAATTCTTTTCCCGGTGGGCAAGGAAGCTGACCAGGCGATCGAGCTCTTCCAGGGTCGAACCGGCAGTGGAAACGATCAGCGGATGCTGAGTCTGCACCACACGCTCCAGCAATGGCCAGTCGCTCATCGAGCAACTGGCGATCTTGATCGCATCCAGCTGCTGCTGCTCGATCACCTCCACCGATGCCTCATCGAACGGCGTGGACAGGCAGAGGAAACCGTTGGCACGGATTTCCGCCACCAGGCTATCGAACTGCTCACGGGACAGGCGCGTCTCGCTGAAGCGCTTGATGTACTTGACATCGTCACGGCCGCGCATGGCCGGATGAATGAAGGTGTCCAGATCACGGTATTGCAGCTTGAAAGCGAAGCGGAACGGGAATGCCTTGCACACCTCGGCAAAAGCGCGAATCAGCGCCACGCCATGCGCCACATCGCCCATGTGGTTGTTCGCCATTTCCAGAATGAACAGCGGTTTGTCGAACAACGTTCCCGCGTTGGCGGTAGGGGCTGTGCTCATCAGTGGGATCCTCGGTTGAGCCAGGCTTCGATGTGACTGGCCGCATGTTCCAGATGGTCGTCGCTCAAGCCCGGCCAGAGGCCGATCCAGAACGTGTCGCTCATGATCTTGTCAGTCACCGACAGCTCGCCGGAAACACGGTAATTCAGCCCTTGCATGTAGGGCTGGCGCGTCAGGTTGCCGGCAAACAGCAAGCGCGTGCCCACGCCCTGTTCATCCAGGTAGCGCACCAGCTCGACGCGATTGATGCCGCAGCCATCGCGCAGGGTGATCGGATAGCCGAACCAGGAAGGGTCGCTTTCGCGGGTGGCCTGCGGCAGGATCAGTTTGTCCGCACAACCGGCCAGCCGGTCGCTGAGCCAGGCGAAGTTGCGCTTGCGCGCGGCAACGAAATCTTCAACCCGGTCCATCTGCGCCAGCGCGCAGGCGGCCTGCATGTCGGTGATCTTCAGGTTGTAGCCCAGGTGCGAGTAGGTGTACTTGTGGTCGTAGCCTTGCGGCAGGTCACCCATTTGCCAGCAGAAGCGCTTGCTGCAAGTGTTGTCCTCGCCCGGTGCGCAGTAGCAATCGCGGCCCCAGTCGCGGTACGACTCGATGATGCGCTTGAGCAACGGCGAGTCGGTGAACACCGCACCGCCCTCGCCCATGGTGATGTGGTGCGCCGGGTAGAAGCTGAGGGTGCCGATATCGCCGAAGCCGCCAACCATGCGGCCCTGGTAGGTGGAACCCAGCGCATCGCAGCAGTCTTCGATCAGCCACAGGCCGTACTTGTCGCACAGGGCGCGCACAACGCTGAGGTCGAAGGGGTTGCCCAGCGTATGGGCCAGCATGATGGCCTTGGTCTTCGGGCCGATGGCCGCTTCGATCAGCGCGGGGTCGATATTGTAGGTGCCCATCTCGACATCGACGAACACCGGTACCGCACCAAACTGCAGGATCGGGTTGACGGTGGTGGGGAAACCGGCGGCAACCCCGATCACCTCGTCACCTGGCTTGATCGCACGGTCGCCGAGACGCGGCGAGGTCAGCGCGGAAAACGCCAGCAGGTTGGCCGACGAGCCGGAGTTGGTGGTGAGTACGCAGCGACGCCCCAGGTACTTGGCCAGGCGCTTCTCGAACGCCTCGTTGAAGCGGCCGGTGGTCAACCAGCCATCCAGCACGGCTTCGGTCATGGACTGCAGCTCGCCGGCGCCAATCACCTTGCCGGAAGGCGGCACGTTGCTCTGCCCCGCCACGAAAGGTTTGGGTGCCATCTGCAGCTCGGCATAGCGCCCGACCAGTTCGGCAATCTGTTGGCGCAACTGCTGCGCCGTACTGTCACTCATGGGTTCCGCCTTGGTGAGCCGCGATCTGCTCGCGGGTAACGATGTTCATGTCACGCCCTGCGCGCCAGGCCAGGTGCCAGTCCAGGGTGTGGTTCAGGGTGTCATCCAGCGACCAGCGCGGCGACCAGCCAAGCACTTGCCGTGCCTTGCTGGAATCCAGTGCCAGCAAACCGGCTTCGTGCGGCTGGGCATCGGCGGCAACCGACCAGCGCGCCTCGCCTGGCCAGCGCTGGGCAAGACGCCGGACGATTTCACCGACGGTGGCCAGCCCTGCGCTGTCCGGGCCGAAGTTCCAGGCTGTAGCGTACCGCTCGGCGTCCGTGAGCAAGCCCTGCGCCAGCTGCAGGTAGCCCATCAGCGGGTCTAGCACGTGCTGCCAGGGGCGCGTGGCATGGGGATAGCGCAAGACCACTTCTTCACCGTCCTGCCAGGCGCGCAAGATATCCGGCAGCAGGCGCTCGGCAGACCAGTCCCCGCCACCCAATACGTTGCCTGCGCGCGCCGTGGCCAGGGCCACGCCGGCGGAACGCAGGAAAGCGTCGCGGTAGCTTGCGCACAGCAGTTCGACACAGGCCTTGCTACTGCTATAGGGGTCGAAGCCGCCCAGGGCATCCTGCTCGCGGTAGGGCCAGGGCCACTCGCGGTTGTCGTAGCACTTGTCAGTGGTCACCACCAGCACCGCACGTACCGAGGGCGTGGCACGCACGGCCTCCAGCAGGTTCAGCGTGCCCATGACGTTGGTGGCGTAGGTGTCGGCCGGCGCCCGGTAGGATTCGCGCACCAGTGGCTGAGCCGCCAGGTGCAGCACCAGTTCGGGCTGGAACGCCTGCACGGCACGGGCCACGGCCGAGGCGTCACGAATATCGGCAAACTCGCCGGGCACCTGCTGTTGCAAGTGTGCAACCTGCCACAGCGATGGCGTGGTCGCGGCAGGCAAGGCCAAGCCACGCAGCTCAGCGCCAAGCTGGCGCAACCATACAGCCAGCCAGCCACCCTTGAAGCCAGTGTGCCCGGTCAGCAGGACTCGGCGGCCCGCCCAGAATGCCGGGCTCAACGCCATAGCTGCCATGCTGCTTCGCCGTTCTTCCAGTGTGTTTCGAGCAACGTGCGATCACGCAGGGTATCCATCGGCTGCCAGAAGCCACGGTGCAGGTGGCTCATGAGCTGGCCGTCTTCGGCCAGGCGACGCATGGGCTCGTCTTCCCAGGTGGTAGCATCGCCTTCGATGTACTCGAGCGCAGCCGGTTCAAGCACGAAGAAGCCACCGTTGATCCAGCCACCGTCGCCCGCCGGCTTTTCCTGAAAGCCGCGCACCTGCTCGCCCTGCACATCCAGGGCGCCATAACGGCCCGGCGGTTGTACGGCGGTAACCGTGGCCATCTTGCCGTGCTGGCGGTGGAATTCGACCAGGCGCGGGATATCGACGTCGGACACACCATCGCCGTAAGTCAGGCAGAAGGTTTCATTGCCGACATAATCGCGAACACGCTTTAGACGACCACCTGTGGCGGTGTTTTCCCCGGTGTCCACCAACGTCACCCGCCACGGCTCCGCGTGGCGATTGTGGATATCCATACGGTTTTCCGCCATATCGAAGGTCACGTCCGACATGTGCAGGAAATAGTTGGCGAAGTACTCCTTGATCACGTAGCCCTTGTAGCCAAGGCAAATGACGAAGTCGTTGATGCCGTAGTGCGAGTAGATCTTCATGATGTGCCAGATGATCGGCTTGCCGCCTATCTCGATCATCGGCTTGGGGCGCAGGTGAGATTCTTCGCTGATGCGTGTGCCCAGCCCACCGGCCAGAATGACTGCTTTCATTGTACTGTTGGTCCGCATTGGTCGGAGGGGGCGGCGACAAAAAACTGGCCCCGGGCCCTTTATGCTAGGCAAAGCAAAACGCATGCCTGCTTTAGGGTGGCAATCGCAATGCATGACTGGAGATTTATAGGGGGCGCAAATCGAGCGCCGCCCGCGCGGCGCATCGCGAGCTGCGCTCGCTCCTACGTTTGTTTCGGGCCAATTATTCCTGGGGGATTTGCGCGCGAATGCCTTGGCACAGGGCGCGAGATAGCGTCGTACTCACCAGGCGGCCGCGCGCGCCTGTCACAGGCATAACTGGCCCGAAAAAAAACGTAGGAGCGAGCGCAGCTCGCGATGCGCCGCGCGGGCGGCGCTCGATCTCACAGACACCAGAAAGGCCGAGGCGAACACCCAGACCTCGGCGTCAATCCTCCGCCTGGTCCTCGCCGCCCTGTCGGCTCATGCCGTACTTGCGCATCTTCTCGACCAGAGTGGTACGGCGAATACGCAAACGTTCAGCCGCGCGTGCAACGACACCGCTGGCATCGTCCAGCGCCTGCTGGATCAAGCCTTGTTCCAGGCTACCGAGGTAGTCCTTCAAGTCCAGGCCTTCAGGTGGCAGCATCGCAGGGTTGCTGAAGTTTGGCGTGTGACCGTTGATGGCCACGCGCTCTTCCAGATCGCTGCGCAGGCTGTCGACCATCTGCTCGTCTTCGTCATCGACGTAGCGGAATTTTTTCGGCAGCTCGGACACGCCAATCACCCCGTACGGGTGCATGATCGCCATGCGCTCTACCAGGTTGGCCAGCTCACGCACGTTCCCCGGCCAGCCGTGGCGGCACAGCGACATGATCGAGGCGGAGTTGAAGCGGATGGAACCGCGCTTCTCGTGCTCCATGCGTGAAATCAGTTCATTCATCAGCAACGGGATGTCTTCCACCCGCTCACGCAGCGGCGCCATCTCGATGGGGAACACGTTCAGGCGGTAGTACAGGTCTTCACGGAAGGTGCCGTCCTCGATCATGGTCTCGAGGTTTTTGTGCGTTGCAGCAATGATGCGCACGTCAATGCTCTGGGTTTTATTGCTACCCACACGCTCGAAGGTACGCTCCTGCAGCACGCGCAGCAGCTTGACCTGCATCGGCAATGGCATGTCGCCGATTTCGTCGAGGAACAGGGTACCGCCATTGGCCAGCTCGAAACGCCCGGCACGGCTGGTGATCGCCCCGGTAAAGGCGCCCTTCTCGTGCCCGAACAGTTCGCTTTCCAGCAGCTCGGCCGGGATCGCGCCACAGTTGACCGGCACGAACGGCGCTTCACGGCGCTTGGAGTGGTAATGCAGGTTGCGCGCCACCACTTCCTTGCCGGTGCCCGACTCACCCAGGATCAGCACGCTGGCGTCGGTATCGGCCACTTGCTGCATCATCTGCCGCACGTGCTGGATGGCACGGCTGGTGCCGACCAGGCTGCGGAACAGGTTGGGCTCACGCTGGCGGCCGCGCTCGCGCGCCTGGTCGTACATCTCGCGATAGACCTGGGCACGGTGCAGCGAGTCCAGCAACTGGCTGTAGCTTGCCGGCATTTCCAGGTTGGACAGCACACGACGACGAAGGTCTTCCGGGAACTCCGCAGAAGAAATTTCACCTAAAAGCATCACTGGAAGGAACTCATCCCACCCAGCCAGTGTCTTAATGAGCCCCAGGAGATTACCCGGAGCGTCTACAGCGCCGACAAGTACGCACAGCACTTCACGACTCGAGGACAACGGCTCGACCACTTGCTGCCAATCCTGGCTCGAGCAAGCGAGGTTCTCTTCGCCGAGAAAATTCAGCACCACCGCAAGGTCGCGGCGGCGCGCGCTGTCGTCATCGATCAGCAGAATCTTGGTTTCACGCCACATGCAATAGCAACTTCCCTAGTCATATCGGCGCCCTGCAGGGGCATGCTCGACATCATTCCGACTGAATGGTCAGTGTTCGGACGTCTGAAATTCGAGAACAGCCACTAGTAAAGTCAAAAAGGCCCGCACAGTCAAATTTATGGCGCCTTTTGTCAAGTTGTGTGCATCTTAACTGAACAGATGGTAAACCTTCGAAGCATTTTTCGCTTGGTTGATCTGCATCATCTCTTCGGCAATTGCCTGGCGCTCACCGGTTGTCACTTCGATCAGGTTGCGGTAGACCAGCAGCACCCCTTCCAGCTTCTCGCGCAGCAACGCCTGGTCCATCGCATGGGTTTCCAGCACCTCGTCGATGCACGCGCGGCAGGCCACATCCAACTTGGCAATGGCATCCCAGTCACGCTCACCCAAGGCACCAACCAAGGCATCGCAGGTGTCATCGAGGCGTTGCAGTGCGGTCACGGTAATCTCCTTGCCGTCAGCTGGCAGGCTGGGCGTCGGCAATGCCGTCCCAACCGCTTTTAACGGTAATCAGCAACTGAGCAACTTCGTCGATAATGCCGGCATCGTTATCGACATTGGCCTGCATCAGGCGGTTGGTCATGTAGACATAAAGGGCGTCTAGTTTTTCGACGTATTCCGGGTTTTCGCTCTTTTCAGGCTGCAAGCCATCGCGCAGGCCGATGATGATGTCGATCGCCTTGCCGAGCATCAGGCCCTTTTCCGCGATGTCGCCACGCGCCAAGGCACCCTTGGCCTGGGCCATGCGATCAAGGCCGCCTTCCATCAGCATCTGCACCAGGCGGTGCGGCGTGGCTTCGGAAATCTGGGCATGGGAATTGACCTTCTGGTACTGACGAAGGGCTCTCATGGGATTCATCTTGCGACCTCGTGACGGGCAGGCTTAAGGGAGAGATATTCCTTGTATCGGGCAGACGGTGAAAAACTTTACCGGCCGATGACATGAAGCCGGGCATCATGCCCGCACTTCATGCAATGTTCACGGTTTAATCGTCACTGCTCGACTTGTTCAGCGCGTTGAGCGTACTCAGCACGGAACTCTGCTGCTGGCGCAGCTGGGTGACCAGGGTATCCATGTTGTTGTACTTGTCCTGCAGGCTCTTCTGCAGGGCTTCCATGCGGGTGTCCAGGGTATCTTGCTCGCTCTTGAGCTTGGTCAGGCTTTCGCTCAGCACCTTGGAGCGCTCGGCCAAAGTACCGGTACTGGCCTTGGCAAACGGTTCGGTCACCTTTTGCAGGCGTGCCAACAGTCCATCCTTGCCATTGAAGATACTGGTCAGGTCCGCCGCATTGGTGGAGGCGACCTTGTCCCATTTCTTGTCATCCAGGCTCAGCGTACCGCCATCCTGGGCAGAAGTGACGCCAAAGGCAGCGAGCGATTTCAAGGTACCGTTGCCCGACACCGCATTGAGCTCTTCACGAATGGAGGACATCAACGTGCGCATCGTGGCATCACCGGTCAGCGCCGCCGACGTCATTGTGCCATCAGCGTTTTTGGTGACCTTGGTTTCGGCATTCATGACTTTGAGCAGGGCGTTGTAGGTATCGATGAAACCCTTGAGGCCCGACTTCAAAGTAGTGGAGCTGGTAGTCAGCGAGAGAACAGTGGCTGTAACCTCGCCACTGGTAGCGTTTTTCGGTGAAGTACCCAGCAACTTGATGTTCAGACCACTCACGGCATCGGTGATGTCGTTGGTCTTGGACTTCATGGCAATACCGTCAAGCGTGTACTCGGCGTCCGCCGGCTCGTCGACCACGGTATAGCCAGTATCAATGCCCGAATTGCCCGAAAGGGTGATGTCGGAGCCGTCACCCATCTTGGTCGAGGTGATGATCAGACGCGAACCCGTGGCGTCGGTCAGTACGTTGGCGCTCAGGCCTGCCGTACTGAACTGACTGTTGATGCTATCGCGCACCTGCTGCAGCGTTGCGCCAGCAGGAACACTCAGATCGTAGGCCTTGCCATTCTGGGTCATGGTCAACGTGGTCGGACTGCCAGTGGCGTTGACTACAGAGCCCGCGCCATTTGCGTAGAACTTCGTTGACACCTTCGACGCAGTCGCCAGCTTGTCGACAATCAACTTGAACGAACCGTTGGCAGCCCCGGTACCCATGGTGACGGTCGCCACCTTCTCATCCGAAGACTTCAGGCTAAGGCCACCGAAACTGTTGGTGTCGGTCATGTTGGTCAAGGCGCCACGGAAGGCATCCAGCGCCGACTGAATCTTGCCGATAGAGGACAACGTGGTGGTTGCCTTCAGCGTTTGGGTATTGATCTGCGCCTGTTTGGGCGCCTTCTGCGCGGCCACCAGGGAATCGACGATCGCCTGGGTATCAATGCCCGAGCCAATACCGCTGACTGTTGTACCTGCCATCATTGCTCTCCTTGTTCAGTAGCTGCCGGATCCTTGGCGGATAAATCCATCAATGGGCCAGCAGCAACAAAAATCATGCCAGCCTATGCCTGATCATCGAACAGCAGGCTACTGGCCTCACTGAGGCTTTGTGCAAGCTTCAGCGCCGTTTCCGACGGGAGCTGGCGAATCACTTCACCTGATTGGGTGGCGATCACCTTGACCACAACCTGCCCCGTGGAATCATCAATGGAAAAGTCCAGCTGACGCTGGCTCGACTGGACGAAATCACGAATCTCGCCAACCGCCTTCTCCAGGTCTTCGCGCGAGTGCGGCTGGCTATCGGGGGCAGCAGCCTCCTGCACCTTGGCAGGCACTACCGGGTCCCGGTCAGCGACTGGCGCCTGGGGTAACACAGACGGATACACCTGGCTCAGCTTGACACTCATGTCCATGTTTCGAACTCCTCATGTCAAAAAGGGTGAAAGGGCACGTAAACGCGCCCTTTCACCCTTTACTCAGGCGCCTGAATTACTGGAGCAGTTTCAGGACCGAAGATGGCAGCTGGTTAGCCTGCGACAGGATCGCAGTCGAAGCCTGCTGCAGAGTCTGCTGCTTGGTCAGCTCGGCAGTTTCCGAAGCGAAGTCCACGTCCTGCACGGTGGAGCGGGCAGCGGTGGAGTTCTTCTGGATGTTCTGCAGGTTGTCGACGGTGGTTTGCAGACGGTTCTGGGTAGCACCCAGGCCCGAACGGACGCTGTCGATCGAACCGATGGCCTTGTCGATAACGGCCAGGGCGTTCTGGGCGTTGACGGCGTCGGTCACATCGGTGTCGGCGATGGTGGTCTTGGCCGAAGACTTGGAAGCTGAACCGAACAGGTCGGTAGCACCAGTACCGACTGTACCATCGGCTACCGAGTAACCTTTGGCAGAGTCCAGGGAAATCTGGCCAGTTACAACCGATGTGTCATCAGCAGTAGCGGAAAGCGTGGTCAGAGAGTTCGGGAAATCACCATTACCATCCCGCGCACCGACAGAAATGGCATCAGCGCCAGCCTTGGAGGTGAATTTCAGGTTCTCACCAGTGTCCGACTTCACCGACAAGCTCTTGGTCGATTCATCGTAGTTGACGCTGATACCCAGCTTGGCGGCGTTGGACTTCAATTGATCAGCCAGGCTCGCAGTGTCAGTAACACCAATGAAGCTTACGGTGCTGCCACCAACGGTCAGCTCGAAGTTGGCAGGGGTGGCTGCGGCACCACTTGCAACGGTCATTTTCACTTCGGTGCTGGCAGAGGCAGTCAGGCCACCGATTGCGCCATTGAGTTTGGCAGCAATATCTTTGGCCGAAGCGCCTTCATCATAGCTGACAGTCTTGGATTGGCCGTTGCCGGTTACAACCAGATCTGCTGCTGCCACGCCGCTAGCGCTCGGCGCGATAGTGCCCGACTTGATCTGCTGCGAGCCGATGCTCTTGGCCGAAACGTTGTCCAGCGCCAGGTTGATGGTTTCGTTGGCGTTGGCGCCGACCTGGATGGCCTTGGTGCCGTAGGAGCCGTCCAGCAGCTTCTGGCCACCGAAGGTGGTGGTTTCCGAGATACGGTTCAGCTCAGCGGTCAGAGCCTGGTATTCGTCGTTGTTCGACTTACGGTCGTCGGCGCTCAGGGAGCCAGTAGCCGAGGACAGGGCCAGGGTACGCATTTTCTGCAGGATGTCGGTCGAAGCCTGCATTGCACCTTCAGCGGTCTGGGCGATCGAGATACCGTCGTTGGCGTTCTTGACAGCCTGGCCCAGGCCATTGATCTGGCTGGTCAGACGGTTGGCGATCTGCAGGCCTGCAGCGTCGTCTTTAGCGCTGTTGATACGCAGACCCGAGGACAGACGCTGCATCGAAGTAGTCTGAGCGTTGCTAGCCTTGGTCAGGTTGCCCTGAGTGGTGATCGACGCAATGTTGGTGTTTACAGTTAAAGCCATGACGAAATCCTCGTTGGATGGGTACTGCGGCTTCCGGCCTTGGCAACCGCCGGACTGGCCTAGAGAACCTTCGTAATAGTTATCGTCGGGTGCGCGGGATGCTTGAGGGGTTTTTCGAAAAAAAAATGCTGGCATGGGGCCAGCCCCGAGAAATCAAGGGGTTAAGGGCATTTTATTGGCGTCAAATTCCACTCTCAAGCACACTGAGCATCACCTACCAGCCTCCACCTGTGGGAGCGGGCGCGCCCGCGAACACCGGCAAAGCCGGTGCCATACACCGAGTCGCCTGCTTCGCGGGCATGCCCGCTCCCACAGAAGCTGCGCCATGCCACAGCATTTTGCAGGCAAAAAAAAGCGCCAGGCGGTGGCCGCCGGGCGCTTCGGGGGACTGCTGAGGGATCAGTCGCGGTACAGGATGGCCGAGCCCCACGACAGGCCCACGCCAAAGCCGCTGATCGCCACACGCTTCCAGCTGCCGTCGAGCATGTGCTTCTGCAACAGCAGCGGCACGCTGGAGGACACGGTATTGCCGGTTTCCAGCATGTCCTTGACGAACTTCTCCGGGTGTTGCTCTTCGAAGCGCCGCGCCACGGCGTCGACAATCGCCGCACTGCCCTGGTGGATGCAGAACGCATCGATATCCGACGACTTCAGGCCGCTGGCATCCAGCAGCTCGTGCAGGTGCGCCGGCACCTTGACCAGCGCGAAGTTGAACACCTGGCGGCCGTTCATGAAGAATTTGCCGTCGGTCACTTTCAGGTGCTCGGCACCGGAGCCGTCAGTGCCGAAGCGCGCCTGACCCAGGTTCCATACGGCGCCTTCACCCATCCAGGTGGCTGTGGCGGCATCGCCGAACAACATGGTGGTGTTGCGGTCTTCCGGGTCGACGATCTTCGAATACGGGTCGGCGGTGATCAGCAGGCCGTTTTTCAGCCCTGCAGCTTCCATGAAGCCTTTGATCGCATACAGGCCATACACATAGCCGGAACAGCCCAGCGACACGTCGAACGCCGCCACGCGGGTAGAGAGACCGAGCTTGCTCTGGACGATGGCTGCGGTGTGCGGCAGGCCTTCTTCGTCACCGTTCTGGGTGACCACGATCAGCGCATCGATCGACTGCGGATCCAGATCAGGGTTGCTGGCGAACAGGGCCCGGGCGGCTTCTACGCACAGATCGGAGGTTTCTTGCTCTTCGGCCTTGCGCGGCAGGAACGACGCGCCGATCTTGCCGAACATGAACTCTTCGTCCTTGCCAAACTTCGCACCCTGGACGTAGTTGTCCAGGCCAGCGGTAGGCACGTAACTCGCGATGCTTTTGATGCCAATCATTCTGGCTTCCCAATGAAAACAGCCAAAGACCACCACTCGATGAATTGAGGGCGCCAAATACCGGGGCGTCACCGCCAGGGGTTGAAGGCAGAGCTCACCTGCGCACCGGTAACAAAATGCTGCAACAGCTGCTGCATAGAATACAGGGAAGATGATCGTTTTGACTCATTGGTCACATTGAAATGCTACGAAAGCCGTGGCGAGGGCGTGGAGACTGGGGAATTCGGGGAATGACCAGGCGGGCACAAATCCCTGCAGGAGCGGCCTTGTGCCGCGAAAGGGCCGCAAAGCGGCCCCGGCGATCTCAGCGTTAATGCAGAATGCCAAGGCTGCTTTCGCAGCCCTTTCGCGGCACAAGGCCGCTCCCACAGGGCATTCCCAGCCTGATGGAGCAGCAAGACAGATCAGAGCTTGTTGAACAGGCTCAGTTGCGAAATGCGCGAGAAGGCCAGTTGTGACGCCTCCAGCATGGCCTGCTGCAAGGTCAGGGTAATGGCCGCCTGCGACATGTCGGTGTTGCCGATGGCGTTCTGGGTGGTCTTGTTGGCCAGGCCCAGGCTGGTGTTCTCCTGGCGCTGGATCTCCAGCGAGTTGCCACGGGCGCCGATCGAACCACGGGTGATATCGACCTGCTCACGGGCACTGGCCAGGTTGGCGATCGCCGAGGCCGCTGCATCCTTCAGCGCATTGGCCTGGCCTACTCCCGTTACCGGCGTATCCAGCGCAGCACGCAGCTGGCTGAGGGTTTCCAGAACATTCTGGTTCTGGTGCGTATTGGCGGTGACCGCAAACTGGTCACCCGCCTCCGGCGAACCGGTTACCTGGTAGGTCACACCTGCAACCGTCAAGGCTGGCGCGGTGTAGGTACCCGTGGCCACGGCCTTGCTGTCAGCCGTCAGCGGCTGGGCGTAGAGTTCGTAGGCGCCGGGCCCGGTGAACTTGATCACAGCCCCGTTACTGGGGAAGGTGCTGCGATACGCCGCTTGGTCGGTCACGGTGCTGCTGGTGATCTGGGCGCTGGAGGTATTGCTGGCGTTGCGGGTAGCGTTGAACGAGTCCGGGCGCGCCGCCAGGGAAAACTCGCGCCCTGCCACCGCGGCGTCGGCGTCGGCGCCCTCCTCCACGGTAACGGTGATTTCAAACTCGACGCCACGCAGGGCAATGCTGTTGGCGCCCTCGGTCTTGCTGTCGAAGGTACCGTTGGTGGCGGTTTCAGACGTGATGTCCCTGCCACTTGCATCGGTGATGGTGTACTGGGTCGCGCTGGTGAAGGTCAGCTTGTACGGCTGGCCGGCAGTAAAGCTGTTGTTGTAGGTGGTACTTGAGGTCATCAGGCCAGACGATACCCCGACAACGCCATCGTCAGTTGCCGGTACCACCAGGGCCGACTGCGTGCGGCTCTTGTTGCTGGCGGAATCAAAGATGGTGAAGCCGGTGTCGTTGGTGGCCAGATTCAGCGTGTCGGAGACCTGCAGACTCAGCTGGGTCTGGTCACCGTGATAGCTGTAGGTGCGATCGGAGTTGCGCACATAGGGTGGCGTGGTGCTCTTGGAGCCGCCGAACATGTAGTCGCCGTTGGCATCGCGCGAGTTGAGCAGGCCAAAGATGTTGGCCTCGATCTCTTTCAGCTCGGTACTGATGGCCACACGGTCAGAGTCGGTAACCCCAGGGCCACCAGCACGGATCGCCAGCTCGCTGGCGCGCTGCATGGTGTCGTTGATGGTGGAGAGCACGCTCTCCTCCTGCAGCAGGGCGTTGCTCACCGTGTTGATGTTGCCGCTGTACTGGTCCAGCAGCGACTGCTGCTGTTGCAGCAGCAGCAGTCGCGCCGCGCCGACCGGGTCATCGGCGGCCGTCTGGATACGGATACCCGACGTGACCTGATCGTTGGTCTTGTTCATGGTGGAGAAGTTCTTGGAGTAGCTACTGGCGCTGGCCTCATAGAACTGAGCAGTGGAAATACGCACGAGAGTCTACTCCTTACAAGGCATTGATCAGGGTGCTGAAGGTTTCTTGCGCCGCCTTGATGATTTGCGACGAAGCCGTGTAGTAGTGCTGGAATTTCACCAGGCTGGCCGCCTCGTCATCGAGGTTGACGCCAGACACCGCGCTGCGGCTTTCGCTGGCGGACTTGAGTACCGCCTCGGTCGCCGTGGTGTCGATGGTCGCCTGGTTGGCCTTGGCACCCACGCGCTCCACCAGCGAGGCATAGGCCGACGTGAAGCTGGTGCCACCGCCGGACCCAGTGTTCACCGTCGACTTGGTCTGCAGGCCCAGCAGCGCCGTTGCGTTGCGGTTGTCGGCCTTGCCGTCGGCATTGAACGACAGGGTAAAGCTGTCGTTGGCCGCCGGGCTGCCGCCAATGGTGGTCTCGACGCTGAACGTGCGCGGGTTGCCGCTGCCATCGAGAATCGGCTGCCCAGCCGCATCGAGCATTGGCACGGCCACCGACAGTTTGTTGTCCGTACCCGGCACCACGCTGCCGGTGCCGATCTGGGTGCCCTTGGCATCGAACAGCTTGTAGCCTTGTGAGCCACCACTGGCAGCGTCGAACACCACGCGCACCGGCATCGAGTCGCGAATAGACTGCTGGATCAGTGCGGTGTCGGCACCGCCATAGATATCCAGCGACTGGCTCAAGGTAGGCTGGGTAATGGTGCCGGTGCCGCTGTTGCCGCTACCCGAGGCGGCGCTGATCGGCCCGGCAAAGGCCAGCTTGTTGGCATCGGTCAGGGTTGTGGTGATGCTGCCTGCTGCGGCACGAGTGGGGATGACCTTGAAGCTGTCGCCTGCCGCCAGGCCACCGCCTTTCAGCGACAGGCTGAAGCCGTCGATGACCGGCGCCGGGTCGGTGCTGAGGTCAAAGCTACCCATGTCGGTGCCGTCGGAGCGGCGTACGCTGTACTGGTTGGCGCTGGTGAACTTCACCTCGTAGTCGTAGGTGGTCAGCGCGCCGCTGTTGGCAATGGTCACGTCCAGGTTGCCGGAGCCGGTGCTGTTGCTCGACGAGGCCAGGCTGCGCTGGGCAACGGCAGTGGCGCTGTTGATGCTGGAGAACAGCGAGCTGCCGAACTGGCCATTGGCATCCAGGCCCTGCCCCAGCTGGCTGTTGATGCTGTCCGAAACCACCAGGGCTACACGGCCCAATTCGTTCATGGACGGTGTCAGCACGTCCTGGCGGTAGCGCACCAGGCCGCCGATCGCGCCACCGGTCACGACCGAGGTCACGTCGGAGCTGAACGACTCGTAGTTGATACGCAGGCTGGCCTGGCTCTTGTCGGCAGTACCCGGTTGCACCGACAAGGTGTTGGCCTTATTGCCGGTGACCAGCGACTGGCCGCTGCCCAGGTACACGTCGTAGTTGCCGTCTCGCTCCTGCACGGTCACGCCAACCAGCTCGTTGAGCTGGCGTACCGCTTCGCTGCGCGCATCCAGCAGGCTGTTCGGCGTGTTGCCAGTGCCCGAGGCCGCCGCGATCTGCTTGTTGTACTCGGCAATGCTGGCCGTGAGCTTGTTGACCTGGCCAGCCATGGTGTCGAGCTGGGAGTTGATCGTTTCGTTTTGCTGGGTCAGCTGGGTACTCACCGCGTTGAAACGGTTGCTCAGGGTTTGTGCCTGGGTCAGCAACAGCTGCCGGGAGGCAACGTCACCGGGCTTGGCCGCTGCCGTCTGCAGGGCCGAAAAGAACGCCGTGAGGACCGAGCTGATGCCGGTATCGCGATCGGCCAGCAGTTTGTCGATGCTGGTGATCTGGTCCTGGAAGGCAACCGAGTCCGCCTGCAGCGAAGTCGCGGTCTGCAGTTGGTTGTCCAGGTAGGAGCTGTAGATGCGACGCACGTCCGACAGCGTGGTACCGGTACCCAGGAACCCCGCGCCGATGTTGTGCGAAGGCCCCGCCGCCTGAATCGTCTGCTGGCGCGAATAGCCACTGGTCGCGGCGTTGGCGATGTTGTTACTGGTTACCGACAAGGCCGCCTGGCTGGCACTCAGGCCACTCAGGCCGATGGAAATCAGGCTCGACATGATTTAGTCCTTTTATAGATTCGTGGTTCTGCCAGCCATGGCGTATTGCGGGGTTGTCTGCATTTGCTGGGCGATGCTGATGATCTTCTTCGCATAGCCCGGGTCGGTCGCATAACCTGCCTTTTGCAGCTCTCTTGCAAACTGCTCAGGGTTATCGGCCGAGGCCAACGCATCTTGATAGCGAGAATTGCCCTGCAGCAGGTTTACCAGGTCGTGGAAGCTGTCCTGGTACGAGTCATAGCTGCGGAAGGCTGCGGTTTCCTTGACGAACTGGCCATCACGGAACTCGCTGGTGATCGCCCGTGCCTGCTCACCCTGCCAGTTGCCGGTGGCCTTGATGCCGAACAGGTTGTGGCTGCTGCTGCCATCGGTATTGCGCATCACCGATTTGCCCCAGCCGGTTTCCAGTGCGGCCTGGGCCACCAGGTAACGCGGGTCGATGCCAATGCGCTTGGCGGCCTGCTCGGCCATCGGCAGCATGGTGGCAACGAATTCGTCACTGTCGAAGGCCTTGTTCGGCGCCAGCGGGGGCTGGGCCACGGCGCGGCCGACAATGCGCAGGCCGTTGTCCGGCACAGCGAAAGCCTTGGCCACCTGCTGGCCGTCACGGGCAGGCACGGCGGCGGCATTGGCACTGGCGGCCGATGGCACGATACCGGCCAGCAGGCGATCGGTGAGTTTGCTCGGCAAGGCCAGGCGCCGCGAGTTGAGCGCAGCGACGTCGTTGCGGGTGCTGACCGAGTCCGTGGCATGCACCGGCTCCGCCACCTTGTTGCCCCACAGCGCCGGGCCACTGGCGTCGGCACGCGGGAACGGGCTGGTGTTGATCGACGCACTGCGGCCCTTGGTCAGCTGGCGCACCAGCACATCCTGCAGGCCGATACCGCCACCTTCGCGGGACATGCTCACGGCCAGCTGCTGGTCGTACATGTCGCGGTACTGCTTGACCGTTTCGGTGTTCATCGGGTTGTCATCGGCCAGCACGTCGCTGGCCTTGCGCGAGGCCTTGAGCATTTCGCTGATGAACAGCGACTCGAACTCCTGGGCCACCTTGCGCACGTTGGCTTCGCTGTCGCGATCACCGTGCTTCAGAGCACTCAGGCGGTTGAGGTCGGTATAGGCACCGCTGTCGGCACTGCCGGAGACCTGGCTTTTGATATTCATCCGCGCCGTCCTCAGATCACGATCAGGTCGGCCTGCAAGGCGCCGGCCTGTTTCAGGGCTTCGAGAATGGCCATCAGGTCGCCGGGCGCCGCGCCCACCTGGTTCACCGCGCGGACGATCTCATCCAGCGTGGTGCCCGGGCCGAACTTGAACATCGGCTTGGCTTCCTGCTCGGCGTTGACCCGCGAGCGGGGCACCACGGCCGTCTGGCCATTGGAGAAGGCCCCCGGCTGGCTGACGATCGGGTCTTCGGTAATGGTCACGGTCAAGCTGCCGTGGGTCACCGCCGCGGGCGACACCTTGACGTTCTGGCCGATGACAATGGTGCCGGTACGCGAGTTGATGATGACCTTGGCCACCGCCTGGCCCGGGTCGATTTCGAGGTTCTCGAGGATCGACAGGTAATCCACGCGCTGGCTGGGGTCCATAGGCGCACTGACCCGCACCGAACCACCGTCCACGGCCTGGGCCACACCCGGGCCAAGCAGCTCGTTGACCTTGTCGACGATACGCTTGGCCGTGGTGAAGTCCGGCCGATTCAGGTTCAGGGTCAGGCTGTTGCCCTGATTGAAGCCGCTCGGCACAGCCCGTTCAACGCTGGCACCGCCCGGAATACGACCCGCCGACGGAACGTTGACGGTGATCTTCGAGCCGTCACGGCCTTCGGCGTCAAAGCCACCCACCACCAGGTTGCCCTGGGCGATGGCGTAGACGTTGCCGTCGATACCCTTGAGCGGGGTCATCAGCAGGCTGCCGCCACGCAGGCTCTTGGAGTTACCGATCGACGACACGGTAATGTCCACCACCTGGCCGGGCTTGGCGAACGCTGGCAGGTCGGCATGCACCGACACCGCCGCGACGTTCTTCAACTGCACGTTGCCGGAGCCGGCCGGCACCTTGATGCCGAACTGCGACAGCATGTTGTTGAAGGTTTGCAGGGTGAACGGCGTCTGGGTGGTCTGGTCACCCGTGCCGTTCAGGCCCACCACCAGGCCGTAACCGATCAACTGGTTGGAACGCACGCCAGAAATGCTGGCGATGTCCTTCAGGCGCTCTGCCTGGGCACCGAAGGCACAGGACAGGAGCAGGGTTGCGGCAATCAGCTGCCTCACGTTGAACATGGTCATCCGTACTCAGAAAGGCCAAAGCGGGCTGATGAAGAAGCGGTCCAGCCACCCGGGCTGGCTGGCATCGGCGAACGAGCCGGTACCGGAATAAGTGATGCGCGCGTCGGCCACCCGGGTGGACGGCACGGTGTTGTCGGTGGCGATGTCATCGGCGCGGATCATGCCGGCAATGCGCACCAGCTCTTCGCCGGTGTTCAGGGTCAGCCACTTCTCGCCGCGCACGGCGATAATGCCGTTGGGTAGCACTTCGGCCACGGTCACGGTAATCGAACCGGTCAGGGTGTTGCCCTGGGTGGCCTTGCTGTCGCCCTTGGTGGCACGCTCGCCGTTGTAGCCGGCCTCCAGCGACAGATCACCACCGCCGAACGGGTTGTTGGTGTTCGGTGTGCTGCCAAACAGCGAGGTCAGGCCGATATCGGCCTTGCTGTTTTTCTGGATCTGCGAACCTGCGTTCTTGCTGGCCGAGGTTTTCTCGTTCAGGGTGATGGTGATGATGTCACCCACCCGGAACGCCTTGCGGTCGCTGTACAGGTTCTGCTCGAAACCGGCCTGGTAGATGGAACCGTTGTTGGCCGCTGCCGGTAACGGGGTGCGCGGCAGTACCGGCGCGTAGTACGGGTCGTTGGGCTTGGGCGTCGGGCCGACGCAACCTGCCAGCAACACCGCCCCCCCCAGGGCGAACACGGACAACAGACGATTCATGGTGCATACCTCACGGGTGTAACGAAGCGACAGGGCTTAGAGCTGTTGAGTCACGAACGACAGCATCTGGTCGGCGGTGGAAATGACCTTGGAGTTCATCTCGTAAGCGCGCTGGGTGGTGATCATGTTCACCAGCTCTTCCACGGTGCTGACGTTGGAGTTTTCCAGGGTCTGCTGCTGGGTGGTACCGAAGCCGTTCAAGCCCGGTGTGCCGACTTGCGGCGCACCACTGGCGGCAGTTTCCAGGAACAGGTTGTCGCCGATGGCCTGCAGGCCAGCCGGGTTGATGAAGTCGGCGGTCTGGATGTTGCCGATCACCTGCGCAGCCGGGTTGCCGGCGGTGGTGATCGATACGGTGCCGTCCTGGCCGACGGTGAAGGTTTGCGCGTCGTTCGGCACCACAACGGCAGGCTCGAGGGCGTAGCCATTGGCGGTGACGATCTGGCCGTCGGAGTTCAGGTGGAAGGTGCCGTCACGGGTGTACGACACGGTGCCGTCCGGCTGCAGAATCTGGAAGAAGCCACGGCCGTTGACCGCCATGTCCAGCGGGTTCTCGGTGGTTTGCAGGCTGCCAGCGACGAAGCTTTTTTGCGTGCCGACAATGCGCACACCGGTACCGACCTGTAGGCCCGAAGGCAGCTCGCTGTCCTGGGTCGACTGCGCGCCAGGCTGACGCTTGATCTGGTAGAGCAGGTCTGCGAATTCGGCGCGATCACGCTTGAAGCCGGTGGTGGAGACGTTGGCCAGGTTGTTGGAAATGACCGTCAGGTTGGTGTCCTGGGCGGACAGGCCGGTTTTAGCGACCCAAAGAGCCGGAAGCATGTAGTTTCTCCTCGTGCGCCTGTTTTACGGCACCCGTTCAAAAGTGATTAGCCGATTTGCAAAACCCGAGCCATGGCTTCGTCGCCTTCCTTGGCCGTATTCATCATCTTGACGTGCAGTTCGAACTGGCGAGACAGCGCCAGCACCGAGGTCATTTCCTCGACAGCATTGACGTTGCTGCCTTCCAGGAAGCCCGACACCACCCGAACGTTGACGTCGGCATCGGCCGGTTGGCCAGAAGCGGTATGGATCAAGCCATCCAGCCCTTTTTGCAGGCCTTTGGTGTCTGGGTTGACCAGCTTGATCCGGTCGACCTCGGCCATTACGCGGGGGTCTTCACCCATGGAGCGAATGCTGAGGGTGCCGTCGGCACCCACCTCAACCTTCTGCTCTGGCGGGATGGCAATCGGGCCACCGTTGCCGATCACCGGCATGCCGTTGCCGGCACGCAGCACGCCGAGGGCGTCGATGTTCAGGCTACCGGTACGCACGTAGGCTTCGCTGCCGTCCGGGGCCTGCACGGCAATGAAGCCCTTGCCGGTCACGGCGACATCCAGGTCACGCCCCGTCTCGACCAACGGGCCCTCGCTGAAGTCGGTGGCCGGGCGTTCGGTCATGGCAAAGGCGCGCGCCGGAAAGCTGTCGCCGAACACCGGCATCGAACGGGCCTGCTCCAGGTCACGCTGAAAACCGTTGGTGGAAATGTTCGCCAGGTTGTTGGCGTGGGCCTTTTGCGCCAGCGCGTTCTGGCTGGCGCCGGTCATGGCCACATAAAGCAACTTGTCCACAGTATCTCCTCTGCGCGTCGCTGCCGCGCTGTCACTGGCCAGGTCCGAAGCAATAATCGAACCAAGTCTGAAACCGCCTGTTTACAGGGGCTCCAGCGCAGCAAGGGGCAACAAACGTCAGTTTGTCGGCGGAAGTTTGCCGCCTGCGGCAAGGGCGTGCTCAGAAGGTGCGGCAAGCGGCGTTGTTGTAAGGGCCGGAATGGCGTACCCAGCCCTCGCCCGGGTTGTTGGCAGAGCACAGGTAGCGGCCGGTGGCCAGGCTTTGCCATTGGTAGAACGGGGCGGGAGCGGCCGAGAGCGGCAAGGCCGTGGCCAGGAGGGCGGTGAGCATTAGCCGTTTCATGGGCGTGAACCTTGAAGAACCTGGGGCCGCTTTGCGGCCCCAATTACAGACAAAACCACCCTAGCAGGCGGCCATCAGGTCATCTGGATGATGGTCTGCATGATGGTGCTTTCGGTGGAAATGGTCTTGGCGTTGGCCTGGTAGTTGCTCTGCGCCTTGATCAGGTTGACCAGCTCACCGGTAAGGTCGACGTTGGAGTCTTCCAGCGCACCGCCAGTAATCTGGCCCAAGGTACCAGTATCCGGGGCGCCGATCACCGGCACACCCGAGCCATAGGATTCTTTCCAGCTGGTGCCACCCACCGGGGTCAGGCCCTGCAGGTTGGCAAAGTTGGCGATCGCCACCTGGCCGATCACCTTGTCCTGGCCATTGGTGAAGTTGGCGAACATATTGCCGCTTTCGTCGATGGTCAGGCCCGAGAGCTCACCCGTGGCAAAGCCATCCTGGCTCTTGGCAGTGGTGGCGGAGGCTGCGTTGTACTGGGTGGTACCGAGCATGTCCAGGTTCACCCCGGCGACGTTGGCGGTAGCGCCGTTGGCGCTCCACACACCGGCGGCGTTCTTCTGTGCCGGGATCCAGTTGTCGAGGGTGAAGGTCTTGTTGGCCGCGATGGTCATGCCACCGGCCACCGGGCCTGCCGTCATCGAGGCAGAATCCAGGGTGCCGTCAGACTTGAACGGCAGATTGTTGGCCAGCGGCGTGGTCGAGGCCGGGTTGGCCGGGTTGCGCCCGTCGATGGTGGTGTACATGGTCCAGGAGTTGCTGGTGGCGTCCTTGACGAAGTACTGGTTCAGCTGGTGCGCGTTACCCTGGCTGTCATACACGTCGGTATTGAACGTGTAGTTATAGGTGCTGGTATTGGTCGGATCGAACGGCGTCTGGCTGGGCGCAGTCGCAGTGGAGTTGAGGTTGACGTTCTCGGAGATGCGCCCGGTCGGGTTGGGCGTCAGGTTCGAGGTGTCGATCTGCAGGTTGGTCAGCACGCCCTGGACGATCTTACCGTTGGCATCCACTGCATAACCTTGCAGGTTGGCGCCCGACGAGTTGACCACGTAGCCGTCCTTGTCGCTGTAGAAAGCACCGGCACGGGTGTAGATCTTCGAGCCGTTGTCGTTCATCACGAAGAAGCCGTTGCCATCGATAGCCATGTCCAGCGCCTGGCCGGTGCCATTGATGTTGCCCGGCGTGAACAATTGCGACACAGCGGCAGTCTTCACACCCGTGCCGACTACGTTCTTGCCGGCACTGGTGCCGCGGATGGAGTTGGAATACTGGTCGGCGAACTCGGCGCGCGAGGACTTGAAGCCAGTAGTGGCAACGTTGGCAATGTTGTTGCCGGTAACGTTCAGGGCCTTGTTCGCTGCATAGAGGCCGCTAAGGCCGGTATTGAAAGACATGTGTAACTCCTGTCGTTTTGCTCAGGCCCTAGATGCCGATGCTTTGGATTTTGGAAAGCGCAACACTGCCCAGCCCAGCCAGGTTGAGCGTCATCTCAGAACCGTTGGTGCCCATGGTCACACTGGTAACGGAGGCCGGCAGGTTGGTGGTCATGGCCGTGGCCTTGCCGTCGATCGAAGCGGTGGCCTTGAAGGTGTAGGTACCGGCTGGCGCCGCTTCGCCGTCGTCGTTCAGGCCATTCCAGGTAAAGTCGACCTTGCCGGCTTTCTGGGTACCCAGGTCGAGGGTGCGTACCAGCTTGTCATCCTTGTCGTAGATGCCCACCGAGGTGGCGGTGCTGGACGACGTCAGGTTGACCGTGCCTTTCATATCCTTGCTGGTGTCGACCACAGCCTTGTCGGTCTGGACAATTACATTGCGCCCGACCAGTGACGAGGCCTGCAACGCCTGGGAAGACTGCAACCCTGCCGCGATATAGGTCACAGAATCGTTCAGCGACTGCATGCTCTCGAGGCTGCTGAACTGCGCCAGCTGCGCCACGAACTCGCCGTTTTCCTGTGGATCGAGCGGGTTCTGGTTCTTCATCTGGGTAACCAGCAACTGCAGAAAAGCATCTTTGCCCAGCGCGCTGCCGGCAGCGCCGGTGCTGCTGTCGGTCTTGGACGTCTGCTTCTGCAGCGAGGTCAGGTACGCGCTGCTGACGTCAGAGGTGGAATTGGTGGTGGTCATGTCGGCTTCCTATCACTGCCCCAGGGTCAGGACTTTCTGCATCATGCTCTTGGCCGTGTTCATCAGCTCGGCGTTGGTCTGAAACGCACGGCTAGCGGAGATCATGTCTGCCATCTCCTCGACCACATTGACGTTCGGGTAATAGACGTAGCCGTCCTTGTTCGCCGCCGGATGATTGGGCTCGTAGCGTGCTTCCAGGGTGCTCTGATCCTCGACGATGCCTTTTACCTGCACGCCCTGCCCTGCTTCGCCCTGGTCTTCGAACAGCGACTGGCTGCTGCCGGCTTGCGCATCCTGGAAGGTGGTGGCGAACACGGGGTGGCGGGCGCGGTACGTCTGGTCGATGCTCGAAGAAACGGTTTCGGCGTTGGCAATGTTGGAAGCGACGGTGTTAAGGCGCGTGTTCTGCGCGCTCATGCCGCTACCGGCAATATTGAAGACACTGGAAAGGGACATGGTCATTCTCCCCGCAGGGCCGATACCAGCCCTTTGAATTTGCTGTTGAGCAAGGTGAAGCTGGCCTGGAAGCCAATGGCGTTTTCGGTGTAGTTCGATTGCTCGATCTGCGCGTCCACGGTGTTCTGGTCGATCGACGGCTGCAGCGGCGTGCGGTACTTGAGGGTATCGTCGGCTGCGATGGCGAGGCCTTCGGCTTCGATGTGGCGGCTATTGGTGCGATCCATGGCGAAACGGCCGCTTTGCTGCTTGTCGCTTTCGGCGGCCAGCACAGAGGCGAAGTCCATGTCACGCGCCTTGTAGTTGGGCGTGTCGGCGTTGGCGATGTTGTTGGCCAGCACTTCGGCGCGCTGGGCGCGGAAGCCCAGAGCCTTTTCGTGAATACCAAGCGCCCTGTCGAAGCTGATGCTCATGTCGGGGAAACCTTCGGAGGTTGACCGGAATATCGTTGAGCAAGGTATAGCAAGGGCTGTGCCAACCCATGCAAAGCCCGCAAATACGGGGCTACGAGGCGCAGTGCTGTCAGGGTGATGCCAGAAAAGCGGCAAAGGCCTTCCGCCCACGGCGGCGAAAGCGGCAATTGCCGGGCGGCAAATGCGGCAAATCAAAAAATTGACGTCAGGGATTTTCCTGTGCCGGCCTCTTCGCGGGCTTGCCCGCTCCCACAGAAATCCCTACGCAGCCCAAAGCCAGCACAATACCTGTGGGAGCGGGCAAGCCCGCGAAGAGGCCGACACAGGCAGCAAAAAGGCCGGCAACGTTCGCTGCCGGCCTTCTGGATTACTTGGCCTGGTAGATGATCCCCGGGCTGCACTGGACCATCTGGTAATGGTCCGGCAACCCGTTCAGCGCTTCCGAAGCACCAAGGAACAGGTAGCCACCTGGCTTCAGTGTGCTGTGAATGCGCAGCAGGATGTCCCGTTTCACCTGCGCCGAGAAGTAGATCAGCACGTTGCGGCAGAACACGATGTCGAACTTGCCCAGGGCGGCATAGCTGTCGAGCAGGTTGAACGAGCGGAACTCGACGCGGCTGCGAATCGCCGGCTTGACCGCCCAGCGCCCCGGCCCCTTGGGGTCGAAGTAGCGCTGCAGGCGCTCCTGGGACAAGCCGCGGGCGATGGCCAGGCTGTCATACTCACCGGTCTTGCAGTTGGTCAGCATGGTGCCGGACAGGTCGGTGGCAACGATCTGCGCGCCCATCTTCAATTGGCCAAGGTTGCTGCGCTCGAACTCGTCGATGGCCATCGAAATGGAATACGGCTCCTGGCCCGACGAACAGGCCGCCGACCACATGCGCAGGCGCTGGCCGGGGTTGTTGCGGATGAACTCGGGAATCACCTTGTTCTTCAGCACTTCGAACGGGTAGGTATCGCGAAACCACAGGGTTTCGTTGGTGGTCATCGCATCCACCACCTGCTCACGCAAACCACCGCGCGGCTGGGCCTGGATGCGTTGCACCAGTTCGCCCAGGCTTTTGATGCCCTGTTGCTCCATCAGCTTGTTGAGACGGCTGGAAACCAGGTACTGCTTATTCTCGCCCAGCAGGATGCCACAGGCTTTCTCCAGGAATACCCGGAACTGTTCGAAATCCAAATTACCCGTAGACACTCTTGCCGCCTCTTTTCAATCACTGGTGCCGGGGGCGTGCCCCCAGCTGCTTCAATGCGCTGCCTTGATCCGGTCGACCACCCGCTGGGCCAGGTCGTCCGGCTTGAACTTGGCCAGGAAGTCATCGGCACCGACCTTCTTGACCATTGCCTGGTTGAACACCCCGGAAAGCGAAGTATGCAGGCAGATGTGCAATTTTTGCATGCGCGGGTCGCTGCGGATCTCCGCCGTTAGCGTATAGCCGTCCATTTCCGGCATTTCAATGTCCGAGATCATCATCAGGAACTCTTCTTCCGGCTTTTTGCCCTCCTCCACCAGCTGGCGCAGGTAGTTCAGGGCCTGACGGCCATCATTGAGCGCCACCACCTCCACCCCCACGGTCTGCAGGCAGCGGCTGACCTGCTTGCGTGCCACCGACGAATCGTCCACGGTCAGCACCCGCATCAGCACGGCCTTGTCCTGCGTCTCGGCATCGATCACCCCGGCCGAGACCGACTCGGACGACGGCGACACTTCGGCCAGCACCTTCTCCACATCGATGATCTCGACCATGCGGTTGTCCACCCGGGTGACCGCCGTCAGGTAGTGGTCACGGCCGGTGCCCTTGGGTGGCGGATGGATCTCTTCCCAGTTCATGTTGACGATGCGCTCCACCGAGTGCACCAGAAAGCCCTGGGTCTTGGTGTTGTACTCGGTGATGATCACGAAGCTGTTGCGCGTCTCTTCCTGCAGCGGCCGCAACCCGGTGGCCATCGACAAGTCGAGGATCGGGATGGTCGCCCCGCGAATGTTGGCAACGCCACGCACCACCGGGTGCGCCTTGGGCAGCAGGGTCAGCGCAGGGCATTGCAGCACTTCCCTGACCTTGAACACGTTGATGCCGTAAAGCTGTTCGCCGTTGAGGCGGAACAGCAGCAATTCCAGGCGATTCTGCCCCACCAGCTGCGTGCGCTGGTTGACCGAATCCATAACACCCGCCATGCCAGACTCCTTATCTTTCAGCCTTTCGTTGCAACTCAGGTTACGAGTCGGCACGGGCTTTGCTTTTTTGAGCGTCATGCATACGAAAACGACATTTTTCCGACGATTGACGCGCCTGCTGACGGGCTCGCTGGCCACGTTGTGCCTGCTGGTGCCCGGCGTTCGCACGGTAGCGGACGCGCTCACCTTGCCTGAACAGCTTATCGGTGTCACCCAAGGGTTTCTTGAATTCACCGTCGAAGATTACCTGGCTACCACCCAGACCCCCGGCCGCTATGAAATCCAGGTCAACCCGCTGGACCCACGCCTGCGCATGCCGTTGTGCAGCCAGCAGCTGGACGCCTCGCTGGAAAGCCCTTCCCTGCCACTTGGCCGGGTAACGGTACGGGTGCGCTGCGACAGTGCGGCCCCGTGGACGGTGTTTGTCCCGGCCACGGTACGGCTGTTCCGCGACGTGGTGGTGGTCACCCGCCCGCTCAAGCGCGACAACACAGTGGGCGAAGGCGACGTGGCCCTGCGCGAGCGCGATGTCGGCACCCTTGGCCAGGGTTTTCTGACCGAACTGGACCAGGCAGTGGGCATGAAGATGCTGCGCCCCACGGTGATCGACCAGGTACTTACCCCGCAACATCTGGAGCAGGCCGAGGTGGTGCGCAAGGGCGACCAGGTGGTGATCATCGCCCGCAGCGGCAGCCTGAGCGTGCGCATGCCGGGCGAGGCCCTGAGCAAAGGCGGCCTGAGCGAACAGATACGGGTACGCAACCTGAATTCCAAACGGGTGGTCAAGGCCAGGGTGACGGGCCCGGGCCAGGTCGAGGTGAGCATGTAGCCCGCCACAGATTGCGCTGGCAGGGAGGAACCGCTTTTCCTAAACTGTGTCAGAGAACGGGTTGGCGAGCTTGCTGACAGGCGGCCAAGCATTTGTGCCTAAAGTTTCTTTCGGGCTGGCCGAAAACAAGGCAAGCGTCCAAATACCCAGAGGTTCCTGATCATGGTCATCGACTTCAGTCGTTTGAATAACTCTCCGTCCGTCACGGGCGGCGTGCGCGGCAACACCGCGGCGGGCAATGCCGAAAAACCGGCAGCCAGCCAGGAAGCGGTGAAAGACACCAGCGCCAGCGGAGAAGCGGTACACCTCAGCCAAGAGGCACAGCAGTTGCAAAAGGTCAGCGACAAGCTGCGCGACGAGCCGGTTGTCAACAGTGCCCGTGTGGCCCAGTTGAAACAGGCGATCGCCGACGGCAGCTACCAGGTCGATGCCGGCCGGGTCGCCAGCAAACTGCTCGATTTCGAAGCCCAGCGCTGACCCTTCGGCGCGCTGACTTCACGGACGCTAGAAAAGCCAAGAGTTAGCCATGCACGACACCACCTTGCTGCAACTGATCGAAGATGACATTGCCCCGATGCAGGAACTGCTCGACCTTCTGAATAAAGAAGCGATCGCCCTGCATGGCCGCGACATGCCGCTGCTGGAACAGATCCTGGCGCGCAAGCAGTCGCTGATCATCTTGCTCGAGCAGCATGGCCAGCGCCGCAGCCAGTTGCTCGGCAGCCTGGGCCTGAGTGCCGATCGCACTGGCGTGCAGGCGGTAGCCGCACAATCGCCCCATGGCGACGCGATGCTGCAGCGGCTCGACATGCTGTCGAAACTGATGGACGACTGCCAGCAGGTCAACCAGACCAACGGCCGGATCATCCAGGTACAGCAACACGTCACCAACAACCAGATCAGAATCCTCATGGGCGGCGACTCACCGTCGCTCTACGATAGCCGAGGCAGCACCTCGCCGCTGGCCAAGCCACGGGCCCTCAGCCAAGTGTGATTTTTCTATCAAGGCACGGAACATACTGGCAAAATGCCGTTACTTGCGTGTGTCGCTTTTGCCTGGAGAACGATAAGCCGTGTTCAATGAAACCGAAGCCCCGCAACCGCCAAAGGTGCTGAACACCCCCTTGGAGATTGCGGCCAACTTGCGGCAGCTGCAGGAAAGCCACGACCCCCTGATCATCACCTTCCATGACCGCAGCCAGCGCTTCCAGAGCTATGTGGTGCACGTGGACCGTGAAAGCAACACCCTGGCACTGGACGAGATGATCCCGCGCGACGGTGAAAAATTCATCGAAAACGGCGAGCACTTCCGCGTTGAGGGCTTTCACGATGGCGTACGCATCGCCTGGGAATGCGACCACGCGCTGAAGATCACCGAAGTCAACGGCCACCGCTGCTACAGCGGTGCCATGCCGCAGGAGATGACCTACCACCAGCGCCGCAACGCCTTCCGCGCCGCGCTGAAGCTGTCGCAACTGGTCGACATCATTCTCGATGGCACCCACCTGAAGGGTAACGGCGCCCTGCGTGGCAAGCTGCTGGACATCTCGGCCACCGGGTGCAAACTGCGCTTCGAAGGCAATGTCGAAGATCGCCTGCAGCTGGGCCAGGTGTACGAACGTTTCAAGGCGGGTAACCCGCTGGGCCTGGTGGACACCATGGTCGAACTGCGGCACCTGCACTATGAAGAGCGCATCAATACCACCTTTGCCGGCGTGCGCTTCCACAACCTGAGCGGGCAGGCACAGCGCAAGATCGAGAGCTTTGTGTATCAGCTGCAGCGTGAGGCGCGGCGGTTTGACAAAGACGACTATTGATCGTCGCCTGAATGCGAAAACGCCACCTGCTGAGGTGGCGTTTTCATTTGCGTTCTTCCTGCCCCGGCCTCTTCGCGGGGCAAGCCCGCTCCCACAGTGGTAGCGTCAAACCTGAGGCTATACAGTACCTGTGCGAAGAGGCCAGTGCAGGCTTATACCGACTTGCTGACCTCCTCCGGCTCAGCAGCCTGTTGCTCAGCACCTTTATCTTCTTCCTCGGTATCCTCAGCCGCCACCGGCGCCTGCATCACGTCCTGCACGGTCTGCTCATCCACCCGAGGGTCCAGCGCTGCCGACAAGGGCGAACCGGCTGCCGGCATCGCCACGTGGCCCAGCGGCGCATCCTGCACCTGGTGCAGCCCGGTAACCGCCTTCGGCCGAATGCGCCACACCAGCACCAAGGCGAAAAATACAAAGAACGCATACAGCATCTGCGCGCCCAGCACCTTCATCAGCACGCCCGCCGCCAGTGGCCCGATGCACGCGCCTACGCCGTAGGTGACCAGCAACATGGCCGTCAGCGACACCCGCCGCTCGCTTTCCACGTGGTCGTTGGAAAACGCCACCGCCAGCGGGTACAGGCAGAACTGCAGCAACGAAATCAGGAAGCCGAACCCGAACAGCAACTCCAGCGGCACACTGGGCAGTATCGCCAATGGCGCAGCGGCCAGCGCCAGGCCTACTGCCACGCTGCGGATCAGCACCGCCCGGTCGTAACGGTCAGACAACCAGCCCAGCGGCCACTGCACCAGCAGGCCGGCAAAAATGCAGCTACCCATGAACAGACCGATCTGCTCGGTCGTCATCCCTTGGCTTGAGGCATACAAAGGCGCCAGGCCGTAGAACGAGCCAACGATCAACCCCGAGCCCAATACCGTACTGAGCGACTGCGGCACGCGCTTGATGAAGAACTTCGGCTCCATCGGTGCCGGGCGCAAGGGTGCCGGGTGAATGCGCCGGGTCATTGCCACCGGCACCAGGCACAGGGCAAAGCACATCGCCACCAGCATCAGCAGCTCCGGGCCAAGCTCAGGATGCACCACCAGAATCAGCTGACCGAGCACCAGCCCCAGGTACGAGGCGATCATGTAGCCGCTGAACACCGCGCCGCGGTGCTTCACATCGGCCTGCTCGTTGAGCCAGCTTTCAATGACCATGTACTGGCACATCATCCCCAGGCCGACGATCATCCGCAGCCCGACCCAGGCCGGTAGCCAACTGGTCATGCCATGGCCAAGTACCGCCGCACCGACGATACCGGCGCAGGTGGCATAAGCGCGAATGTGCCCTACCCGGCCAATCAGCCGGTGGCCGACCTTGCCGCCGACGGCCAGGCCAAAGTAGTTGGCCGCCATCAACGCACCCACCCACAGGCTGTCGACATGGTCGGCCGCCAGGCGCAGGGCCAGGTAGGTACTGAGCAGGCCAGAACCGATCAACATCATCAGCGCGGCGAAATACAACGACTGAAACGGCTTCCATACATTTCGCATACGTACCGAGAAGCTCCCTGATCAGGTGACGGTTGGGTGCTAGAAGCATACGGGCAAAAATTGTGTCGCGCAGGCCCCGGCAGCGAAATAGCGCTGCCAGGGCGTGTCCGGTGCAGGTGATGTCGCGATCAGGCCTGCGCCGCCAGCACCCGGCGCTCCCACGGGGTGATCTCGTCGAAGAAATCAGTCAGCTCCAGGGTTTTGCTGGCGATGTAGCCTTCGATGAACTCGCTGCCGAACAGTTCCCGTGCCAGCGCGCTGCGCTTGAGCCGTTCGAGGGCGGCATGCAGGGTACATGGCAGGCTCAGGTGCTCGGGCACTTCAAACTCGCCCTGGATGGCCGGCGATGGCTGCAGGCGCTGCTCGATGCCGTGCAACCCGGCGGCCAGGCTGGCGGCGATGGCCAGATAGGGGTTGGCGTCGGCGCCGGGCAGGCGGTTTTCGACCCGCCGCGCTGCCGGTGCACTGGCCGGAATGCGCAGGCCGGCGGCACGGTTGTCCTCGGACCAGCAGGCATTGTTTGGCGAGGCATAGGGGTGGCACAGGCGCTGATAGGAATTGACGTTGGGCGCGAACAGCGCGGTGAAGTCGGCCATGCACGCCTGCAGGCCACCGATGAAATGGTGGAAGGTGTCGGTCGGCCGGCCTTGCTCGTCATTAAACACGTTACGCCCGCTGCCGGTTTCGACCAGGCTCTGGTGAATGTGCATGGAGCTGCCGGGCGTGCGCGCCAACGGCTTGGCCATGCACACCACGGTCAGCCCATGCTTGAGCGCCACTTCCTTGAGCAGGTGCTTGAACAGGAAGGTCTGGTCAGCCAGCACCAGCGGGTCGCCGTGCAACAGGTTGATCTCGAACTGGCTGACGCCCATTTCGTGCATGAACGTGTCGCGCGGCAGGCCGAGCGCAGCCATGCAGTGGTACACCTCTTTGAAGAACGGTCGCAGGCCGTTGTTGGAGCTGACACTGAACGCCGAATGGCCTAGCTCGCGGCGGCCATCGCTGCCAACGGGAGGCTGGAACGGCTGCTGCGGGTCGCTGTTGGGGGCAAACACGAAGAATTCGAGCTCGGTCGCCACCACAGGCGCCAACCCCAGCGCGGCATAGCGGGCGATCACCGCCTTGAGCTGGCCCCGGGTGGACAGTGCCGAGGGCCGGCCATCCAGTTCATTGGCATCGCAGATGGCCAGGGCGCGGCCGTCGCTGCTCCAGGGCAGGCGATGCACCTGGCTGGGTTCGGCCACCAGCGCCAGGTCACCGTCGTCGCTGCCGTAGAATTTCGCCGGTGGGTAACCGCCCATGATGCATTGCAGCAACACTCCCCGGGCCATCTGCAGGCGGCGGCCCTCCAAAAAGCCTTCGGCAGTCATCACCTTGCCGCGCGGGACGCCGTTGAGGTCGGGGGTGACGCATTCGATTTCATCGATGCCGTGAAGCTGAGCAGTGCTCATGACGCTTGTCCTTGTTGTTGTACGCTGACAACAACATAGGCTGGGGGTGTTTAAAATATCAAGCACCCGCTTTCAACACCGCGTGCTCCCCTTCGCGGGCATGCCCGCTCCCACAGGTACGGCGCCGCCCTTGAAGTTAGCGAGATCCGTGTGGGAGCGGGCGCGCCCGCGAAGAGGCCAGCACTGGCAACCTCTATTCCCGCAAGGTCATGCCGTTGGCCGGCAGCGGCAAAGCCGTCTTGTACCGCACCTGCTTCAAGGCAAAACTCGAGCGGATATTCGCCACCCCCGGCAACCGCGTCAGGTAGTCAAGAAACCGCTCCAGCGCCTGAATGCTCGGCAGCAGTACCCGCAACAGGTAATCCGGGTCCCCGGTCATCAAGTAGCACTCCATCACCTCGGGCCGTTCGGCAATTTCCTCCTCGAAGCGGTGCAACGACTGCTCCACCTGCTTTTCCAGGCTGACATGGATGAACACGTTTACATCCAGCCCCAGCGCTTCGGGTGACAGCAACGTCACCTGTTGGCGGATTACCCCAAGTTCCTCCATGGCCCGCACGCGGTTGAAACAGGGCGTGGGCGACAGGTTGACCGAGCGGGCCAGCTCGGCGTTGGTAATGCGGGCGTTTTCCTGCAGGCTGTTGAGAATGCCGATATCGGTACGATCGAGTTTGCGCATGAGACAAAATCACCGGTTTTTTGTGTTTATGCGGAATGTTTATCTGCACCGCTCGGCAAAGGCAATCAACTTGAGAGAAAAATTCTCCTGCCGGACCACTAAGATGTAGATGACGCTGACCTACCAGTCACAAGCCGGTGTTCAGCGGCGGCCGCTTCAGAGCTCACAAAAACAAATACCCGAGCGAGCGTAAAAAGCATGAACGAGTACGCCCCCCTGCGTTTGCATGTGCCCGAGCCCACCGGCCGGCCAGGCTGCCAGACCGATTTTTCCTACCTGCGCCTCAACGACGCAGGTCAAGCCCGTAAACCCCCCGTCGATGTCGAGGCTGCCGACACTGCCGACCTGGCTCACAGCCTGGTCCGCGTGCTCGATGAGCAGGGCGACGCCCAAGGCCCTTGGGCTGAAGACATCGACCCGCAAGTCCTGCGCCAAGGCATGCGTGCCATGCTCAAGACGCGGATTTTCGACAGCCGCATGGTGGTTGCCCAGCGCCAGAAGAAGATGTCCTTCTACATGCAGAGCCTGGGCGAAGAAGCCATCGGCAGCGGCCAGGCGCTGGCGCTGAACCGCACCGACATGTGCTTCCCTACCTACCGCCAGCAAAGCATCCTGATGGCGCGAGACGTGTCGCTGGTCGAAATGATCTGCCAGCTGTTGTCCAACGAACGCGACCCGCTCAAGGGCCGCCAGCTACCAATCATGTACTCGGTACGCGAGGCTGGCTTCTTCACCATCAGCGGTAACCTGGCGACCCAGTTCGTGCAGGCGGTCGGCTGGGCCATGGCCTCGGCGATCAAGGGCGATACCAAGATCGCCTCGGCGTGGATCGGCGACGGTGCCACGGCCGAGTCAGACTTTCACACCGCCCTCACCTTTGCCCACGTGTACCGCGCCCCGGTAATCCTCAACGTGGTCAACAACCAGTGGGCCATTTCTACCTTCCAGGCCATCGCCGGTGGTGAATCGACCACCTTCGCCGGCCGTGGCGTGGGCTGCGGCATTGCCTCGCTGCGGGTGGACGGCAACGACTTTGTCGCTGTCTACGCCGCCTCGCGCTGGGCAGCCGAACGCGCCCGCCGCGGCCTAGGCCCAAGTCTGATCGAGTGGGTCACCTACCGTGCCGGCCCGCACTCGACCTCGGACGACCCCTCCAAGTACCGCCCTGCCGATGACTGGAGCCACTTCCCGTTGGGCGACCCGATCGCCCGCCTGAAGCAGCACCTGATCAAGATCGGCCACTGGTCCGAGGAAGAGCACCAGGCCACCACGGCCGAATTCGAGGCTGCGGTCATTGCCGCACAAAAAGAAGCCGAGCAGTACGGCACCCTGGCCAACGGTCACATCCCAAGCGCCGCCTCGATGTTCGAGGACGTGTACAAGGAGATGCCCGACCACCTGCGCCGTCAACGCCAGGAACTGGGGGTTTGAGATGAACGATCACAACAACAGCATCAACCCGGAAACCGCCATGGCCACCACTACCATGACCATGATCCAGGCCCTGCGCTCGGCCATGGATGTCATGCTTGAGCGCGACGACAATGTGGTTGTCTACGGCCAGGACGTCGGCTACTTCGGTGGCGTGTTCCGCTGCACCGAAGGCCTGCAGAACAAGTACGGCAAGTCCCGCGTGTTCGACGCGCCAATCTCCGAAAGCGGTATCGTCGGTACCGCCGTGGGCATGGGCGCCTACGGCCTGCGCCCGGTCGTGGAAATCCAGTTCGCCGACTACTTCTACCCGGCCTCCGACCAGATCGTCTCGGAAATGGCGCGCCTGCGTTACCGCTCAGCCGGCGAGTTCATCGCCCCGCTGACCCTGCGCATGCCGTGCGGCGGTGGCATCTATGGCGGCCAGACCCACAGCCAGAGCCCGGAAGCGATGTTCACCCAGGTGTGCGGCCTGCGCACTGTCATGCCATCCAACCCGTATGACGCCAAAGGCCTGCTGATTGCCTCGATCGAATGCGACGACCCGGTGATCTTCCTGGAGCCCAAGCGCCTGTACAACGGCCCGTTCGACGGCCACCACGACCGCCCGGTAACGCCGTGGTCGAAGCACCCACACAGTGCTGTGCCAGACGGCTACTACACCGTACCGCTGGACAAGGCCGCCATTACCCGCCCCGGCAATGACGTGACCGTGCTCACCTACGGCACCACGGTGTACGTGGCCCAGGTGGCCGCCGAGGAAAGCGGCGTCGATGCTGAAGTGATCGACCTGCGCAGCCTGTGGCCGCTGGACCTGGACACCATCGTCGAGTCGGTTAAAAAGACCGGCCGCTGCGTGGTGGTGCACGAGGCCACCCGTACCTGCGGCTTCGGTGCCGAGCTGGTGTCGTTGGTGCAAGAGCACTGCTTCCACCACCTGGAGGCGCCCATCGAGCGCGTCACCGGCTGGGACACCCCCTACCCTCACGCGCAGGAATGGGCGTATTTCCCAGGGCCTTCGCGGGTAGGTGCGGCATTGAAAAAGGTCATGGAGGTCTGAATGGGCACGCACGTCATCAAGATGCCGGACATTGGCGAAGGCATCGCACAGGTCGAGTTGGTGGAATGGTTCGTCAAGGTCGGCGACATGATCGCCGAAGACCAGGTGGTGGCCGACGTCATGACCGACAAGGCTACCGTGGAAATCCCTTCGCCGGTCAGCGGCAAGGTGCTGGCACTGGGCGGCCAGCCCGGTGAAGTGATGGCGGTCGGTAGCGAACTGATCCGCATCGAAGTGGAAGGCAGCGGCAACCATGTGGATGTGCCTCAGGCCAAACAGATAGAAACGCCCGCCGCCCCTGTGGCAGCCAAGCCAGAACTGCAGAAAGACGTAAAACCCGTTGCGTACCAGGCACCCGTCAACCACGAAGCTGCGCCCATCGTGCCGCGTCAGCCGGGCGACAAGCCGCTGGCCTCACCGGCGGTGCGCAAGCGTGCGCTGGATACCGGTATCGAACTGCGCTATGTGCACGGCAGCGGCCCGGCCGGGCGCATCCTGCACGAAGACCTTGACGCCTTCATGAGCAAGCCGCAGAGCGCCGCCGGGCAAGCCCCCAATGGCTATACCAAGCGCACCGACAGCGAGCAGGTGCCGGTGATCGGCCTGCGCCGCAAGATCGCCCAGCGCATGCAGGATGCCAAGCGCCGGGTCGCGCACTTCAGCTATGTGGAAGAAATCGACGTCACCGCCCTGGAAGCCCTGCGCCAGCAGCTCAACAGCAAGTACGGCGACAGCCGCGGCAAGCTGACCCTGCTGCCGTTCCTGGTGCGTGCCTTGGTCGTGGCGCTGCGTGACTTCCCGCAGATCAACGCCACCTACGACGACGAAGCGCAGGTCATCACCCGCCATGGCGCGGTGCATGTAGGCATTGCTACCCAGGGTGACAACGGCCTGATGGTGCCAGTGCTGCGCCATGCCGAAGCGGGCAGCCTGTGGGCCAATGCCGGCGAGATTTCGCGCCTGGCCAACGCTGCGCGCACCAACAAGGCCAACCGCGAGGAGCTGTCGGGTTCAACCATCACCCTGACCAGCCTGGGCGCCCTCGGCGGCATCGTCAGCACTCCGGTGGTCAACACCCCGGAAGTGGCAATTGTCGGCGTCAACCGCATGGTTGAGCGGCCGGTGGTGATCGACGGCCAGATCGTCGTACGCAAGATGATGAACCTGTCCAGCTCGTTCGACCACCGCGTGGTCGACGGCATGGACGCCGCGCTGTTCATCCAGGCCGTGCGTGGCCTGCTCGAACAACCCGCCTGCCTGTTCGTGGAGTGAGCATGCAACAGACTATCCAGACTACCCTGTTGATCATCGGCGGTGGCCCTGGTGGCTACGTGGCCGCCATCCGCGCCGGGCAACTGGGCATCCCTACCGTGCTGGTGGAAGGCCAGGCACTGGGCGGTACCTGCCTGAACATCGGCTGCATTCCGTCCAAGGCGCTGATCCATGTGGCCGAGCAGTTCCACCAGACTTCACGCTTTGCCGGGCCGTCGGACCTGGGCATCAGCGTTGCTTCGCCGCGCCTGGACATCGGCCAGAGCGTGGCCTGGAAGGACGGCATCGTCGACCGCCTGACCAGCGGGGTAGCTGCCCTGCTGAAGAAGCACGGGGTCAAAGTGATTCACGGCTGGGCGAAGGTGCTTGATGGCAAGCAGGTCGAGGTTGATGGCCAGCGCATCCAGTGCGAACACCTGTTGCTGGCCACCGGTTCCAGCAGCGTCGAACTGCCGATGCTGCCGCTGGGTGGGCCAGTGATTTCCTCAACCGAAGCGCTGGCACCGACGGCACTGCCGCAACACCTGGTGGTGGTGGGCGGGGGCTATATCGGCCTTGAGCTGGGCATTGCCTACCGCAAACTGGGCGCGCAGGTCAGCGTAGTGGAGGCGCGTGAGCGCATCCTGCCGACCTACGACAGCGAATTGACCGCCCCGGTGGCCGAGTCGTTGAAGAAGCTGGGCATCGCCCTGCACCTTGGCCACAGCGTCGAAGGTTACGAAAATGGTTGCCTGCTCGCCAACGACGGCAAGGGCGGGCAACTGCGCCTGGAAGCCGACCAGGTGCTGGTGGCCGTGGGCCGCCGGCCACGCACCCAAGGCTTCAACCTGGAATGCCTGGACCTGAAAATGAACGGCGCCGCCATTGCCATCGACGAACGCTGCCAGACCAGCATGCACAACGTGTGGGCCATCGGCGACGTGGCCGGCGAACCGATGCTGGCGCACCGGGCCATGGCCCAGGGCGAGATGGTGGCCGAAATCGTCGCCGGCAAGGCACGCCGCTTCGAGCCTGCCGCGATTGCTGCTGTGTGCTTCACCGACCCGGAAGTGGTAGTGGTCGGCAAAACCCCGGAGCAGGCCAACCAGCAAGGGCTGGACTGCATCGTCGCGCACTTCCCGTTTGCCGCCAACGGCCGGGCAATGAGCCTGGAATCGAAGAGCGGTTTCGTGCGCGTGGTGGCGCGCCGGGACAATCACCTGATCCTGGGCTGGCAAGCGGTTGGCGTGGCGGTTTCCGAACTGTCTACGGCGTTTGCCCAGTCGCTGGAGATGGGCGCGTGCCTGGAGGATGTGGCCGGCACCATCCATGCCCACCCGACGCTGGGTGAGGCGGTACAGGAAGCGGCATTGCG
The DNA here is from genome assembly GCF_017875165.1 of Pseudomonas sp. PvP089. NCBI lineage: Bacteria > Pseudomonadati > Pseudomonadota > Gammaproteobacteria > Pseudomonadales > Pseudomonadaceae > Pseudomonas > Pseudomonas sp. PvP089. The sequence goes on along the minus strand of NZ_JAGGME010000001.1, from coordinate 1,858,760 downwards.
CGCCCTGGGCCACGCCCTGCATATCTGACACTGAAGCGGCCGAGGCCGATTTGGCCCGCTGCGCCGAGAGGCGCCGCGGGTCTTTTTTCATTCAGGCCACAGGACGATCCAGTAACAGGCACCGCTCCCACAATCACCGCGCGCTACTCGGCTATGGCGTTCTTGCCTGCCGCCTTGGCCCGGTACAGCGCCTTGTCGGCGCGCGCCAGCAGCGCAGGCTGGTCCTCTCCTTCCTGCCATTGGACCACGCCATAGCTCAGGGTCAGCCGGCAATCGCCCACAGGCTCCAGCTGCTCAATCACCTGACGCAAGCGTACCGCCACCTCAAGTGCATCCCTCAGCGTGGTCTGCGGCAGTACAAGGACAAACTCATCCCCGCCCCAGCGGGCCAACAGGTCCAGTTCACGCTGGCAGGTGCGCAGGTTTTCGGCCACCCGCACCAGCGCCGCATCGCCCCTAGCATGGCCGTAGCGGTCGTTGATCGGCTTGAAGTCATCCATGTCCATGGCGATCAGCGACAACGGCTGGCGGAAGCGCTTGGCCCGCTCGCACTCCAGTTGCAGGGTCTTGTCCAACCGATAGCGGTTGGCAATGCGGGTCAATGCATCGCGCTCGGCCAACTCGCGGTTTTCGTCCAGTTGCCGCTGCAACTGCTGGTTCACCCAGGACAGCTCGCGAGTGCGCTCGGCCACTAGGCACTCCAGCGACTGGTTCTTCTGTTCCAACTGGGCCACCCGGCGTTTGCCGGCATCGATATTACGGTGCGCCCCAAGCATGCGCGCCACCGAACCGTCCTGGTTATGGGCAATGATGTAGCCGCTGTCTTCGATCCACAGATAGCTGCCATCCTGGCAACGACAGCGGTATTCGATGAGGTAGCGCTCGTTGCGCTGGTTGATATACGCCTCGAAATGCGCCATTACCCGCGGGTAGTCCTCCGGATGGATCACGCTTTCCCAGGTGAGGACTGAATTGGCCATTGAATGGCTGGTGTAGCCGAGCATGGCGTACCAGCCCGGGTTGCGATAGACGTAGCCGGTATTGGCATTCCAGTCCCAGATGCCATCGCTGATCAACTCGAACAAGGTGTGCAATTGCTGTTCACTGAAGCCGGCGGGTGCCGGCCCGGTTTCCTGATTCATGGACGCTCTCCCTGATGCCCAGCAACTGCGCCCCGTTCACGGGGCTGCCGACAGTGGTGGTAATTGCCGCAGGCGGCAAGAGGATGCTTGAACCGGCAAGCATATGCCCCCCGTGCTGCCACCGGAAATAGTCGCAACGCGCTATTTTCGCCCACCGCTGCAGGCGGTATGGCTGCCGAAGTGTTTCGTATAAGATATCCGCACCGCCTGATTCTGGAATTTCCCGTGCCGTTGCCGTCTTTCAAAGCTACCGACCTGGGTGCAACGCCCTCGATGTCGGAAATCATCGCCAAACACCTGCGCGAGGCAATTATCTCGGGGCAGCTGGCCGAAGGCGAACCGGTGCGTCAGGACGAAGTGGCGCAGGCGTTCAACGTCAGCAAGATCCCGGTGCGCGAAGCCCTGAAGCGCCTGGAAGCCGAAGGCCTGGTGGATTTTCAGCGCAACCGTGGCGCGCTGGTTACCCGCATCTCGGAACCTGAACTGGCGCAGATGTTCGAGGTACGTGTGTTGCTGGAAGTGCAAGCGATTCGCCTGGCGATTCCGAACATGACCGAAGCACATTTTGCCCAGGCCGAAGCCATCTGCGCGGAGTTCATCGGCGAGGACGATGTGGGCCGCTGGGCCGACCTGAACTGGGCGCTGCACGCCTGCCTGTACGAACCGGCGCGGCGGCCTTACCTGGTCGGCCTTATCCGCTCGATCCATGACAAGGTGGAACGCTACCTGCGCATGCAAATGAGCCTGTCAGCGGGCAAGCTGCGCGCGGATCACGAGCACCGGGATATCGTTGCCGCCTGCCGGGCGCGGGATGTAGAACTGGCGGCGCGGCTGATAGAAGAACACATCAATGGCGTGTGCCAGAGCCTGTACGAGCACCTGCCCCATAACTGACCCGACAGGCTATCACCGCCCCGTGCAGGAGCAGCCTCCTGCGGCCCTTACAGAAAAACCATGACGTATTGATTTAACGGGGACGCTGTGGGAGCGGGCTTGCCCCGCGAACACCGGCAAAGCCGGTGCCATACACCCCGTGGCCCCCTTCGCGGGACCAGCCCGCTCCCACAATGACCCCGTTCTATCCTGCCAATGGCTCGATTGGAAATCTCCCTTTCTGGCTTCGTTTTTGCTTATCTAGATATCGTATACGAAATACCATATAAGGAATCGGCGGCTCCGATTTCCCCGGCGCCACCCTGCCTACTCCTTCTTCCAATAATTACGTATCGGAGTGCAAAACCATGGCCACACCCTATTCGGCGGCATCAGCGAATGTCGCAAACACAGCAGACAAGGCCCCTGCGGGCATCAAGCGTGTGGTAGCTGCGGCCATGGCCGGCGCAGTCGCCGAGTGGTACGAATTCTTCCTCTACGGCACCGCCTCGGCGCTGGTGTTCGGCCAGCTGTTCTTTCGCCAGACGGGCAGCGCCATGGACGGCATCATTGCCGCCTTTGCCCTCTACGCAGTGGGCTTTCTCGCCCGCCCCATCGGTGGCCTGGTGTTTGGCCATTACGGCGACAAGGTCGGCCGCAAGCATTTGCTGCAGATCAGCCTGATCGTGGTCGGGATAACCACCTTCCTGATGGGCTGCCTGCCCACCTTCGAGCGCATCGGCTATGCCGCGCCCATCCTCCTGGTGGTGTTGCGGCTGATCCAGGGCTTCGCCTTCGGCGGCGAATGGGGCGGCGCGGTGCTACTGGTGTCCGAGCACAGCCCGGACAACCGCCGCGGCTTCTGGGCCAGCTGGCCGCAAGCGGGCGTGCCGGCCGGCAACCTGATCGCCACTATCATCCTGCTGTTGTTGTCGTCCAACCTTAGCGAGGCGCAGTTCCTGGACTGGGGCTGGCGGGTGGCCTTCTGGTTCTCGGCAGTGGTGGTGCTGATCGGTTACTGGATCCGCACCCGAGTCGATGATGCCCCCATCTTCAAGGAAGCCCAGGCCAAGCAGCAGAAGCTGGAAAGCCAGCAACTGGGCGTAGTGGAGGTGGTCACCAAATACTGGCGCGAAGTGCTGATCGGCATTGGCGCGCGCTTTGCGGAAAACATCCTCTACTACACCGTGGTCACGTTCTCCATCACCTACCTGAAACTGGTGGTGCACAAAGACACTTCGCAAATTCTGCTGCTGATGTTCGGCGCTCACCTGCTGCACTTCTTCATGATCCCGGCCATGGGCTACCTCTCAGACATCATCGGCCGCAAGCCGGTGTACCTGATCGGCGCCGTGCTCACCGCGTTCTGGGGCTTTGTCGGTTTCCCGATGATGGACACCGGCAACGACTGGCTGATCATGGCGGCCATCACGCTGGGCCTGGCCATCGAGTCGATGACCTATGCGCCGTACTCGGCCTTGATGGCCGAACTGTTCCCCACCCACGTGCGCTACACCGCCCTGTCGTTGTGCTACCAGGTGGCGCCAATCCTGGCTGGCTCGCTGGCCCCGCTGATCGCCGTCACCTTGCTGAAGGAATACAACAGCTCCACGCCTATTGCCTGGTACCTGGTGGGCGCGGCAGCGATCTCGATTGTTGCCGTGGCGGCAGCCAAGGAAACCCGCGGCAAGTCGCTGCGCGCCGTTGACGAAGAATCCGCGGCCCGCAACGCCGGCCGTTAAGCAACCCATAAAAATCACACAACAATAGGTAACCACCATGAGCAATATCTTCAACGGCACCATGCCCGCCCTGATGACCCCGTGCACCGCCGAGCGCAAACCGGACTTCGACGCCCTGGTGCGCATGGGCCACCAGCTGATCGAGGCCGGCATGAGCGCCGTGGTGTACTGCGGTTCGATGGGCGACTGGCCACTGCTGACCGAGGCCGAGCGCCAGGAAGGCGTGGCGCGCCTGGTGGCCGCCGGCATCCCGACCATTGTCGGCACTGGCGCGGTGAACACCCGTGAAGCGGTATCCCATGCCGCCCACGCCGCCAAGGTCGGCGCCGCCGGCCTGATGGTCATCCCTCGCGTGCTCAGCCGCGGTGCCTCGCTGATCGCCCAGAAGCACCACTTCTCGGCCATCCTCGCCGCCGCGCCCAAGCTGCCAGCGGTGATCTACAACAGCCCCTATTACGGCTTCGCCACCCGCGCCGATCTGTTCTTCGAGCTGCGCCGCGAATTCCCCAACCTGATCGGCTTCAAGGAGTTCGGCGGTGGTGCCGACCTGCGTTATGCCGCCGAGCACATCACCTCCAAGGATGACGACGTGACCCTGATGGTGGGCGTGGATACCCAGGTGGTGCATGGCTTCGTCAACTGCAACGCCACCGGCGCCATCACCGGCATCGGCAATGCCCTGCCCCGTGAGGTGCTGCACCTGGTGAGCCTGAGCAAGCAGGCGGCCAAAGGCGATGCCAAGGCCCGTCGCCTGGCGCGCGAACTGGAAGCGGCGCTGGCGGTGCTGTCGTCGTTCGATGAGGGCTGCGACCTGGTGCTGTATTACAAGCACCTGATGGTGCTGAACGGCGACAGCGAGTACAGCCTGCATTTCAACGAAACCGACGTGCTGAGCGACGCCCAGCGCAACTATGCCGAGCAGCAATACGCGCTGTTCCGCAGCTGGTACGCCAACTGGTCGGCCGAGCAGAACATCGCCTGATTACCAAGGCCCCGCCGCGTTCTCTGTGGGAGCGGGCTTGGCCCGCGAAGCAGGCGACGCGGTGCCTGGCACCGGCTTTGCCGGTGTTCGCGGGCACGCCCGCTCCCACAGGGATGGCGGTGCAGCAGCGCCTGAGGCAACACGCCTCAGGAAAAATCGGCAGGATGTTGTGCAGAGAATTCGTTTGAGGTCCTTGGCCTTATTGTCCATGGTGGCAGGCTGGTAGCTATTTGCCACGCGTGGACGCAGGCGCATGACGATGCCTGCGTTGGGGGACGTTGTCGGATCCCCCCAACAATAAGAGAGGACAAGGAAATGCAATCCAACGGTTTGAAGCAAAGCCTCAAGCAGCGGCACATCACCATGATCGCACTGGGCGGGGTGATCGGTGCAGGGCTGTTCATGGGCTCGGGCGCACTGATCGCATCGGCAGGGCCTGCGGCCATCCTGTCGTATTTCATTGGTGGCCTGGTGGTCACTCTGGTGATGTTCATGCTGGGCGAAATGGCCTGTCGCAACCCGGATGCGGGGTCGTTCTCGACCTATGCCAACACCTGGCTCGGCGACTGGGCAGGGTTTTCAGTCGGCTGGCTGTACTGGTTCAAGTCGATGATGACCATCACCCTCGAAGCGGTACTGCTGGGCGCCATCCTGCATGACTTTCTACCCTGGCTGCCGATCTGGGCAGGCGCCTTCCTGATGTTGGTGACACTGATGGCCAGCAACGCCTACTCGGTGCGTTCGTTTGCCGAAGTGGAGTATTGGCTGGCGGCCATGAAGGTCGCCACCATCCTCATCTTCATGCTGCTGGGCATCTCGATCCTGCTGGGCCTGCACAACGACATTCCTTCGCCTGGCCTGGTCAACCTCACCGCCCACGACGGGTTCATGCCCAATGGCCTGTCGCCCGTCATGGCGGGTGTCATCGTGGTGATATTCTCCCTGGGCGGCAGCGAAATTGCCGCGGTGGCCGCAGGTGAATCGGAGAACCCGCGGCAGAACGTGATTCGCGCGATCAAGAGCGTGATCCTGCGAGTGATGTTGTTCTACGTTGGCTCCGTGTCGATCCTGATCCTGTGCCTGCCATGGACCGACAAGGCCAACCTGGCCTCGCCCTATGTTTCGCTCTTCACCCTGGCCGGGTTCGGCGGTGCTGCGGTGGCCATGAAACTGGTGCTGTTCGTCTCGTTCATGTCGGTGATGAACTCGTTCATGTTCTCCAACTCGCGCATGCTGTTCTCGCTTAGCCAGCGCGGGCACGCGCCCAAGCTGTTCTCGCGCACCAGCGCCAAGGGCGTGCCGATCAATGCACTGCTGCTGAGCCTGTCGATCTGCACGATGATCCTGACCGTGCACTTTATCAGCGCCGGTGACCTGTTCATGACCCTGGCCAAGAGTACCGGCAGCCTGGTGATGGTCGTATGGATCTTCATCATCATCGCCCACGTGGCCATGCGCTGGAGAACCCGTCACGAAGCGGTCGACCCCAAGGCCTTTCGCGCCTGGTTGTTCCCGTACGCCAACATCGTTGCGCTGTTCGCCCTGCTGGCAGTGATCGGCACCCAGGCGTTCGACCCGGCGTCGCGTTTCCAGTTCTGGTTCACGGTGCTGACGCTACTGCTGGTTGTGGCGGGGTACTTCCTGATGCGCCAGCGAACGGCGGCCGCTGCAAAGGAGGCGGAGGTCAAGACAGGAGAGACAAGAAATGGCGTCCCAGGCAGGAATTGAACCTGCAACCTTCCCCTTAGGAGGGGGATGCTCTATCCAATTGAGCTACTGAGACGCTACGACCGGCAGCGAGCGCTGCACAGCGGGACGGCCAGCATGTTAACCAGCATGCTGGCATTTGTCATGCACCTACCGGGCTTTTTCGCGTAATCCTTTTCTGGCACTGCTACACCTGCGGCAGCACACCTTCATCGCGAAGCACCCCGAACAGGGCTGATACCGCAGCCTCCAGGGTTGTAGAGTTGTCCAGCAGGTGCACCGACGGATCAGGCAGTGCCTGCAAGCGGGCGCTGCGAGCCAGGCGCTGCTCGACTTCCTCGGCGGTTTCGCGGCCACGGGCCACCAGGCGCTGGCGCAACACCTGCGGCCTGACCTGCACAAGCACCGCCAACAGGCCCGGATAACGCTGACGCGCTTCGGCCAGGTAAGCGCGCGAGCCGTTCACCAGCACTGCCCGGCCCTCCGCCAGCCAGTCGTCCACCTGCCGGGGAATCCCGTAGTCCAGGCCGTTGGCGTGCCAGTGCATGGCAAAAGCACCCTGCACGCGCAGGGTCTCGAACTGTTCAGGCGTGACACCATGGGCGGCTTCGCCCTTGGCTTCGGCCGAACGGGTAATGACACGCCGGGCAATTTCTACCCCGGCAGCCGCCAGCCGCTCACGTGCAGCGTCGATCAGGGAATCTTTCCCCGAACCCGACGGTCCTACCAGAAATATCAACCGGCCTGTCCCTGATCGACGGTCGCTTGCGTCATGTTGCATAGCCACTATGCTCTATGAAGGGAAACCGCCGCATTCTAGGTGTTTTCCTGGCCTTTTGCTGCGTTTTACCTGTTTTTGACGGCAAAAGTCTGACGGTTGGGCAAGCCGGAGCATGTAAAACTTTTCAAACCAGTGCTCATTTCTGATAATTGGTACTGGCATAAAGCCTTTATCCGGCTCACTATTTGTCACAGAATTGACGCCAAGGAAACGGCGACCATAAGGCAAGATGAGCATCCATTTTTACTGACGGTTGAACATTTTGTCGTCGCCACGGTCGTATTTCCACCCCGTGCGGCCAATTTGAGAACCGCTTCCCCTGAACCAAAATCTGGTCAATTTATATGCGCCCAATGAAACAGGCTATTTATTCAAGCCGCACCGCTGACAAATTTGTCGTCCGCCTGCCAGACGGGATGCGTGAGCGCATTGCCGAGGTAGCGCGCAACCATCACCGCAGCATGAACTCTGAAATTATCGCGCGCCTGGAACAGAGCCTTATCCAGGAAGGTGCGTTGGGTGACGAGCTGAGCATGCGCCTGGACAGCCCTGAGCTGTCCCTGCATGAGCGCGAGTTGCTGCAGCGCTTCCGCCAACTGTCCCACCGACAGCAGAACGCCCTGGTTGCCCTCATCGCTCACGATGTGGAAATGGCCGCCGACGCTTCCTGAGGCGTGCAGCGAACATGAAAAAGCCAGCGTAAGCTGGCTTTTTTGTGGGCGCCTGACTAGCCGCGCTGCAGCCCCTGTGGGAGCGGCCTTGTGTCGCGAAAGGGCTGCAAAGCAGCCCCGGGGCATCAGCAGCAATGCACAGATTTCTGGGGCTGCTTCGCAGCCCTTTCGCGACACAAGGCCGCTCCCACAGGGCCGCGCAACTGCAAGAAAAGGGGTTTACAGCAGGAACAGCGTAGCCAGGCCAAGGAAGATGAAGAAGCCGCCACTGTCCGTCACGGCAGTGATCATCACACTCGCCCCCATCGCCGGGTCGCGCCCCAGGCGGGCCAACGTCATCGGGATGAGCACACCCATCAGCGCCGCCAGTAACAGGTTCAAGGTCATCGCTGCGGTCATCACCACACCCAGTGACCAGCTGCCATACAACCAGAAAGCCACCGCACCAATCACGCCCCCCCAAACCAGGCCGTTGATCAGCGACACCGCCAGCTCCTTGCGCATCAGGCGACTGGTGTTGCCCGGCGACACCTGGTCCAGCGCCATGGCGCGGACGATCATGGTGATGGTCTGGTTACCCGAGTTGCCACCAATACCCGCAACGATCGGCATCAACGCCGCCAACGCCACCAGCTTTTCGATCGAGCCTTCGAACAGCCCGATCACGCGCGAGGCAACAAAGGCGGTGATCAGGTTGATCGCCAGCCATGCCCAACGGTTGCGGAACGAGCGCCAGACCGAGGCAAAGATATCTTCCTCTTCACGCAGACCCGCCATGTTGAGGACTTCGCTCTCGCTCTCCTCACGGATCAGGTCGACCATCTCGTCAATGGTCAAACGGCCAATCAGACGACCGCTCTTGTCCACTACAGGTGCCGATACCAGGTCATAACGCTCGAAAGCCTGCGCCGCATCATAGGCATCTTCCTCAGGCTGGAAGGACACCGGGTCGGTCGCCATGACCTCCGCTACCTTCTTCTCTGGGTCGTTGACCAGCAGGCGCTTGATCGGCAATACCCCTTTCAGGATGCCGTCATAATCGACCACGAACAGTTTGTCGGTGTGGTTGGGCAGTTCTTTCAGGCGGCGCAGGTAGCGCAGTACCACCTCCAGGCTGACGTCTTCGCGGATGGTGACCATCTCGAAGTCCATCAGCGCACCGACCTGCTCCTCGTCGTAGCTCAGCGCCGAGCGCACACGCTCGCGTTGCTGGGCATCGAGGGTTTCCATCAGCTCGTGAACAACGTCACGCGGCAGCTCAGGGGCCAGGTCGGCCAGCTCGTCGGCGTCCATTTCCTTGGCGGCGGCCAGCAGCTCGTGATCGTCCATGTCGGCGATCAACGATTGACGAACCGAGTCGGAAACTTCCAGCAGGATGTCGCCATCGCGATCCGAGCGCACCAGCTGCCAGACCGTCAGGCGGTCTTCCAGGGGCAAGGCTTCGAGGATATAGGCGATGTCGGCGGGATGCAGGTCATCAAGCTTGCGCTGCAGCTCGACGAGGTTCTGGCGGTGGACCAGGTTTTCTACCAGGTCATTGTGCGCGCCTTCCTGGCGGTGCGTCAGGTCCTCGACCACACGCTGGCGTTGCAGCAGTTCGACCACCTGGGCCAGGCGATCCTGCAGGCTTTCTTGCGCTTTTTTTACTTCTACTTCAGTCATAGGCGAACTCCACTCCCAGCAGCGGAGCACGCCGGGAGAATCAATCGGTCAGATCTTTCTGTATGAATCTTGTTAGCGAGTAACTACTGGGTAAGTCCATGGTGGTTTTCCACAAGCCCCGGCGGGGCTGACGGGCGCAATCATACACTGCTCAAGCTGTCAGATCGCTTAAAATTTTGGTCAGAACAATCGTTTGCGTGATAAAGGTGGGACAACGCTCGAAGCTATGAGTGCGACGATTGTTGTGGATGGGGAAGCACATTGAAGTTCAGGTACGCTGCGCCTGATCAATTTGGGGCTGCCTTACAGCCACACGCTACACCCTGCTCATTACAGAAGAGCTTAGATCGACATCGCCAACAATTCAGTGGCGCAAAAAACAAAAAGCCCGCTCAATTGAGCGGGCTTCTTGATGGGGTATGGCGGACTCAGCAGGATTCGAACCTGCGACCGCTCGGTTCGTAGCCGAGTACTCTATCCAGCTGAGCTATGAGTCCGTGGTGGTAGTTTTAGACCAGATTACCACTGGTTGACTGAAGCAGCTTTGCAAGCAGAGCCACTTCAAAAAGTGGCGGACTCAGCAGGATTCGAACCTGCGACCGCTCGGTTCGTAGCCGAGTACTCTATCCAGCTGAGCTATGAGTCCGCATTGGTAGTTTTAGACCAGATTACCACTGGTTTCTTGAAGCAGCCTTGCAAACAAAGCCACTTCAAAAAGTGGCGGACTCAACAGGATTCGAACCTGTGACCGCTCGGTTCGTAGCCGAGTACTCTATCCAGCTGAGCTATGAGTCCGTGTCTTGCCGCGCATTATAGGTCGCTGAAACATTTTTGCAAGAACTTTTTCGTTTAAAATCAACTACTTAGCGTTCTTACCGTTTACAGCGCCCTAAGCGAATAATGGCGGTGAAGGGGGGATTCGAACCCCCGATACCCTTATGAGGTATACTCCCTTAGCAGGGGAGCGCCTTCGGCCACTCGGCCACCTCACCGCAACACGAGGCGAATATTAAAGAACCTCTTTCACCTTTGCAACCCTTTTTTTGAAAAAAACTTCAAAAAAATTAAAGGCTTGGCTCTTCATCCTTCTCTTTCTTGATCCGCAGGTAGATTTCCTCGCGGTGAACGGCCACTTCTTTAGGGGCGCTGACGCCAATACGCACCTGGTTGCCTTTGACGCCAAGCACCGTCACGGTGATCTCGCCGTCTCCAATGATCAGGCTCTCGGCGCACCGACGAGTCAGAATCAACATAGCTTTCTCCTTACGCAAAACATTCAGGGGTAACAGTCTTTGGTATCAGGGCCTGGTCGTGGACGACGACCAGGCCCCGGTTACTCGCCACACAGGGCAGGACAGGCCATGCGTGGCGAGCAGAAACGCGAAGGGCGCGGCAAGCCGCGCCCTTCCTGGCAGCGCCTTACTCGCCCTGTCGGACAGGTGCGTCGAGCTCGAACGCGGTGTGCAGCGCACGCACGGCCAGCTCCAGGTACTTCTCTTCGATCACGACCGAAACCTTGATCTCGGAGGTGGAGATCATCTGGATGTTGATGCTCTCCTTGGCCAGGGCTTCGAACATGCGGCTGGCAACACCGGCGTGCGAACGCATGCCGACGCCAACGATCGAGACCTTGGCGATCTTGGTATCGCCGATCACTTCACGGGCACCGATTTCGCGGGCAGTGTTTTCCAGCACGCTTTGCGCCTTCTCGTACTCGTTGCGGTGTACGGTGAAGGTGAAGTCGGTGGTGTTATCGTGGGCAACGTTTTGCACGATCATGTCGACTTCGATGTTCGAAGCGCTGATCGGGCCGAGGATCTTGAAGGCCACGCCCGGGGTGTCCGGCACGCCGCGAATGGTCAGCTTGGCTTCATCACGGTTGAAGGCGATACCGGAAATGATCGGCTGTTCCATGGATTCCTCTTCATCAATGGTAATGAGGGTACCCGGACCCTCCTTGAAGCTGTGCAGCACGCGCAGCGGAACGTTGTACTTGCCGGCGAACTCCACCGAACGGATCTGCAGCACCTTGGAACCGAGGCTGGCCATTTCCAGCATCTCTTCGAAGGTGATCTTCTCCAGGCGTCGGGCCTGTGGCACGACGCGCGGGTCAGTGGTGTAGACGCCATCGACGTCGGTGTAGATCTGGCACTCGTCAGCTTTCAGCGCTGCCGCCAGGGCCACACCCGTGGTGTCGGAGCCGCCACGGCCCAGGGTGGTGATGCTGCCGTGCTCGTCGACGCCCTGGAAGCCTGCTACCACGACCACGCGGCCTTCCTTGAGGTCGGCACGAATCTTCTGGTCGTCGATCTGCAGGATGCGCGCCTTGTTATGCGAGCTGTCGGTGAGGATGCGCACCTGGTTGCCGGTGTAGGACACGGCTGGCACACCACGCTTGATCAAGGCCATGGTCAGCAGGGCAATGGTGACCTGCTCACCGGTCGACACGATCACGTCCAGTTCACGCGGAACCGGATGATCGGTGATCTGCTTGGCCAGGTCGATCAGGCGATTGGTTTCACCGCTCATGGCCGACAGCACAACCACCAGGTCGTCGCCTGCCTCACGGTGTTTCTTGACCTTTTCGGCAACCTGCTCGATCCGCTCGATGGAACCGACAGAGGTGCCGCCAAATTTCTGTACGATCAACGCCATTTCAATGGTGCCTCAGCCCATACAGGGCCTCAAAAAACAATCCAACATGAAGGAGTGGACGGGAGTGGCCTGTGTGGCTAAGCCTTGCACCCGAAACTGAGCGCACGAATTAGCCGTACAGGCCACCAGACCACCCACCCCTTCATCTCAAAGTCCCTGCTCTGCGAATGGCACGGCCAGCGCCAGGGCCTGGTCCAGTGCAGCGACGTCGACGCCACCACCCTGGGCCATGTCCGGACGACCACCGCCCTTGCCACCCACCGCCGCAGCGGCTTGTTTCATCAGATCGCCAGCCTTGAGTTGGCTGGAGAGGTCCTTGGTCACGCCGGCCACCAGCACAACCTTGCCCTCATGCTCGCTGCCCAGCAGGATCACTGCGTGGCCGAGCTTGTTTTTCAACTGATCGACCAGGGCCAGCAAGGCCTTGCCGTCCTGCCCATCCAGGCGGGCGGCGAGAACCTTGGCACCCTTGACCTCAACAGCCGCGTTGGAGAGATCGTCCCCGGCGGCGCTGGCAGCCTTGGCCTGCAACTGTTCCAGCTGCTTCTCCAGCTGACGGTTGCGCTCGAGCACAGCCGACAGCTTGTCGATCAGGTTGTCGCGGTTGCCCTTGACCAGTTGCGCGGCTTCCTTGACCTGCTCTTCGGCAGCATTCAGGTAGGCCAGCGCAGCAGCGCCGGTCACGGCTTCGATACGGCGCACACCAGAGGCTACGCCGCCTTCGCTGATGATCTTGAACAGGCTGATGTCACCGGTGCGCTTGGCGTGGATACCGCCGCACAGCTCTACCGAGAAATCACCGCCCATGCTCAGCACACGCACGGTGTCGCCGTACTTCTCGCCGAACAGCGCCATGGCACCTTTGGCCTTGGCGGTTTCGATGTCGGTCAGTTCGGTTTGCACCGGAGTGTTCTTGCGCACTTCGCGGTTGACGATGTCTTCCAGGGCCTTGATCTGCTCTGGCTTCAGCGCCTCGAAGTGGCTGAAGTCGAAACGCAGGCGCTGGCTATCCACCAGAGAGCCCTTCTGCTGTACATGTTCGCCCAGCACCTGGCGCAGCGCTTCGTGCAGCAGGTGGGTAGCAGAGTGGTTGAGCGAAGTGGCGTGCTGCACCTCGGCATCGACCTTGGCCACGACCGGCGAACCGATCACCAATGCACCGCTGGCGACCACGCCGTGGTGCAGGAAGGCACCGCCGGTTTTGGTGGTGTCGCGCACATCGAAGCGCGCAGCGCCGGCCTGCAGGAAGCCGGTGTCACCCACCTGACCACCGGATTCGGCATAGAACGGCGTGCGGTCGAGCACGACCACGCCCTGCTCGCCTTCACCTAATTGGTCGACGGCCTGGCCGTCTTTGTACAGGGCGATGATCTTGCCTTGGCCTTCGGTGGCGTCGTAACCGAGGAACTCGGTGGCGCTGTCGACCTTGACCACGCTGTTGTAGTCCATACCGAAGGCGCTGGCGGAACGCGCACGCTCACGCTGGGCGTCCATCTCGCGCTCGAAGCCGGCTTCGTCGATGGTCAGCTCGCGCTCACGGGCAATGTCGGCCGTCAGGTCCATCGGGAACCCGTAGGTGTCATACAGCTTGAACACCACATCGCCCGGTACCACGTCGCCTTTCAGCTGGGCCAGGTCCTGCTCGAGGATGCGCAGGCCTTGCTCCAGGGTCTTGGCGAACTGCTCTTCTTCAGCCTTCAGCACACGCTCGATGTGCGCTTGCTGGCTATTCAGCTCAGGGAAGGCCTCGCCCATTTCGGCGGCCAGTGCGGCAACGATCTGGTAGAAGAAGCTGCCTTTGGCGCCCAGCTTGTTGCCGTGGCGGCAGGCGCGACGAATGATGCGCCGCAGCACATAGCCACGGCCTTCGTTGGACGGCAGCACACCGTCGGCGATCAGGAAGCCGCACGAGCGAATATGGTCGGCGACCACCTTCAGCGACGCCTGGCCGTCATTGCTGCAACCGATAGCCTTGGCCGCAGCCGCCAGCAGGTTCTGGAACAGGTCGATCTCGTAGTTCGAGTGCACGTGCTGCAGCACGGCGCTGACGCGCTCCAGGCCCATGCCGGTGTCCACCGACGGGGCTGGCAGCGGGTGCAGTACGCCGTCGGCGGTGCGGTTGAACTGCATGAAGACGTTGTTCCAGATCTCGATGTAGCGGTCGCCGTCTTCTTCTGGCGAGCCGGGCGGGCCGCCCCAGATGTCAGCGCCGTGGTCGTAGAAGATTTCGGTGCACGGGCCGCACGGGCCAGTGTCACCCATGGTCCAGAAGTTGTCGGAGGCGTAAGGGGCGCCCTTGTTGTCGCCGATGCGCACCATGCGCTCGGCCGGCACGCCGATTTCCTTGGTCCAGATGTCGTAGGCTTCGTCGTCAGTGGCGTAGACGGTGACCCAGAGCTTTTCCTTGGGCAGGTTAAGCCACTTGTCCGAGGTCAGGAAGTTCCAGGCGTAGGTGATGGCATCACGCTTGAAATAATCGCCGAAGCTGAAGTTGCCCAGCATTTCGAAGAACGTATGGTGACGCGCGGTGTAACCGACGTTTTCCAGGTCGTTGTGCTTACCACCGGCGCGCACGCACTTCTGGCTGCTGACAGCCCGGGTGTAGGCACGCTTCTCCGCGCCGAGGAAACAGTCTTTGAACTGGTTCATGCCGGCATTGGTGAACAGCAGGGTTGGGTCGTTGTTCGGGATCAGCGAACTGGAGGCGACTCGGGTGTGTCCCTGCTCTTCGAAGAAGCGAAGGAAGGCTTCACGGATTTCTGCGCTTTTCATAGGTTCTTCCACGGAAACGGCGGCCCTGTCGGGCAAACGCGTCGACGAAACGACGGCAAAGGGCCGCATTATATCGGTCCTGCAATCTCGATGCAGTGTGTTTATACGATAGAAACCATCGTTTGGACGGTTTTTCGGGCTATGCAAACGAAAATGACATGACCGGATGCTAAATCCTGTCTTTCGCCACTGGCAAGCCAATTACCGCCGATGGGAAGGGAAAATGGAACAGGCGGTGAATTAAAAGAGTTTCATGGGGAATGAAGGATCCAATTCATCCTGTCAGGGCCCTATCGCCGGCCAGCCAGTTCCCACAGGATAACCATATGTCTGGCTGTCATGCAGTCCCTGTGGGAGCTGGCTTGCCGGCGATAGGGCCGGGGCAGGAAGACAGGTAATCAGCCCAGCCGCTGCCCCGAATCCGGCACGATCAGGATGCCGGCCCGCAAGCCGTTCCTGACCTTGGGATTGGGAAAAATGATGCGCGCCCCCTCCTCCTCGACCACCCAGCGCATTTCGGCCAGGTCTTCGGCCAGCAGGTAACCCTTGCTCAGCTCTGAGAAGTTTTCGATGTCCGCCGGCAGGTGCAGGTGGAAGCTGTCGCTGTGCTTGATGATCTCACGCGAAACGCTGAACAGTTGCAGGCCATCCAGCGAGCCTTCACCCTCTGGCTCGGTGCCTTCGATGATCTGGATCAGGCGCTCTTCGAGCCGGTCGAGGTTGACCTGCTCGTTCTGGCCAAACGGGCGGGCCTTGCCCAGTTCCAGAGTGAAAGCTTCGGCATCCAGCTGTTCGTAGGTAAAGGCACTGAAGGTGATGGAGGATTTGCTCTGCAGCAGCACCGCTTCCATGCCTGCCGCTGCCAGGCGCGCCAGTTCACGACGGGAGTGCTTGCGCCCTTCTTTATAGGGGTACAAGGCAAATTGCTCGATCTTCGAACCGCGGATGGCGGTATGCAGGTCGTAGTGCAGGCGGCTGCGCTCCGGCTTGCTGAAGAACACCCGGGCGAACTGTTCCAGCTCGGCGGCACGTAATGCCTCGAAGCCACTGGAAAGCTCATGGCGGCCGTTGAACAGCCGATTGATGTCCTGCTCGATGAACCGTTCGCCCTTGCGGATCGCCGCCGGGTTGCCAAACAGGAACAGCAGCCGTGCCTTGGGTTTGATCTTGCCGTTGGCCACACCGTGCAACAGCCGTTCGAGCAATTCGATCGGCGCCGTTTCGTTGCCATGAATGCCCGCAGACAATAACAAGTCCAGCCCGCAATCATCGCTTTCGGCGGGGCGCACTTCGAGCGCGCCCTCCCCCAGCCAGCGCAAACGCGCGCCCTTGGGTGTCACTTGGGTCTTCTCGGCCGGTTCGTGATCGGTGAGTGTCAGCTCAAGCAATTTGCCAAGGGCGAGCATAGGGGCTTCCTTAGTGGTGGTGGCCGCAGTCAGGGCCATGGACGTGATCGTCGTCTTCGCCAACCTCGGCCGGCTCCATTTCCAGCTGCAGGCTGACCAGGTTGGTGGCCATCGGGCGCAGCAGCAGGTTGGCGTACTCGGTGTCATCTTCATCGACATCTACACCGATCAGCAGCTGGCCACGGCCGTCCTGCTGAATCCACACTTCCTTGCCTTGCCAGACCACGGCAAAACGGGTGCAGGAGGTTTCCAGCTGGGTGCCGTCTTCATCTTCAAGGATCAGGCGCAGGGCATCGGTCATTGCAAAGTCTCTCTTCAAGGTTGGCGTTGGAACGGGTATACCGAGCCCAACTTCAGGATCTGGGTCAATTCGTCCAGTGCCGTACGGCATTCCACCAGCAACTGCGGGTCGGCCAGGTCCGCTTCGCCCAGGCGATCGCGGTAATGCTTGTCGACCCACTGCACCAGGGTGTCGTACAGCGGGGCGGTCATGATAACGCCTTGGTTCACCGCCGCCAGTTCCGATTCCTTCAACGCCACGCGCAGACGCAGGCAAGCCGGGCCACCGCCGTTCTGCATGCTTTGCTTGAGGTCGAATACCTTGACCTCCCTGACCGGGCCACCTTGGCTGGTCAGCTGGCCCAGGTAGGCCCAGACCCGCTCGTTGTTGCGGCACTCCTCCGGCACCACCAGCAGCATGGAGCCGTCATCGCGGCTGAGCAACTGGCTGTTGAACAGGTAAGAGCGCACGGCATCCTCTACCGCCACCGCCGCACGTGGCACACAGATGGCCTGGAAGTGGCCGCCCTTGTTGGCCAGTTTAGCGCGCAGCTGACCAAGCACCGCGTCAGTCTCGAGGAACGCGTCCTCGTGATAGAACAGCACTTCGCCGTTGCCCACCGAAATCACGTCGTTATGGAACACGCCCTGATCGATCACGGCGGGGTTCTGTTGAGCGTAGACCACACCGCCATCGCTCAACCCATGCAACCGGGCCACGGCCTGCGAAGCCTCCAGGGTTTGCCGGGCCGGGTACTTCTGCGGCGCCGGGTAACGGCTGTCGAAGGCACTGCGGCCGTAAACGAAAAACTCCACGCCGGGGTCACCATAAGCACGGCAGAAGCGCGTGTGGTTGGCCGCGCCCTCGTCACCGAACTGTGCCACGGCCGGCAATGCTGCGTGGTGGGCAAAGTGTTTCTCGTTGTTGAACATGGCGCCCAGCACACGGCTGGTGGTCGGGTGCTCGATGCTGCGGTGGTACTTGCAGTTCAGGTTGGCGGCGGTGAAGTGCACGCGGCCATCCGCCGTGTCGGCACTGGGGCTGACCGTGGCCGCATTGGCCACCCACATGCTCGAGGCCGAGCAGCTGGCCACCAGCAACGGCATGGCGTCTTTCGCAGCACGCTGGATGACCTCGGCATCGCTGCCGCTAAACCCCAGGCGGCGCAGCGCGGCCACATCCGGGCGCTCTTGCGGCGCCAGCACGCCCTGCTTGAAGCCCATGTCGGCCAGCGCTTTCATTTTTGCCAGACCTTGACGCGCGGCTTCGCGCGGGCTGGAACCCTGCTGGCTGTTGCTCTGCGAAGCCACGTTGCCGTAAGACAGGCCGCCATAGTTGTGGGTAGGCCCCACCAGGCCATCAAAATTCACTTCATAGGATTTCATCGGCTAGGCTCCGTGACCTGTTGTTATAGGGTGACGCCCGGCGTGAGTGTCGCCGGCAAGGCAAGGCTGGCGGTCTCCAGCGAAGCCACGGGGTAAGCACAGTAGTCAGCCGCGTAGTAGGCACTGGCGCGGTGGTTGCCACTGGCACCCACGCCACCGAACGGCGCGCTGCTGGCGGCGCCGGTCAGTTGCTTGTTCCAGTTGACGATGCCGGCGCGGCTTCGCAGCCAGAAGTACTGGTAGCGGGCACGCGAGTCGGACAGCAAGCCGGCGGCCAGACCGAACTGGGTGTTGTTGGCTTCATCGATGGCGGCATCGAAGTCGGCGTAACGGATCACCTGCAACAGCGGGCCAAAGAACTCCTCGTCCGGGCGCTCGGCCACGCCTGTGACATCGACAATGCCCGGGGTCAGCAGCGCGGCATCGGCCTGCGGCTGGGTCATTTCCAGCAGCTTCACGCCACCCTTGGCGGCCAGTTCGGCCTGGGCCGCAATCAGCGCCCGCGCCGCCTGCAGCGAAATGACCGAGCCCATGAACGGCGCTGGCTGATCGTCAAATGCACCCACCGTGATGGTTTTGCACACCTCGACCAGGCGTGCGATCAGCGCATCACCCCAGGCGCCTAGCGGCACCAGCAGGCGCCGCGCGCAGGTGCAACGCTGCCCGGCAGAAATGAACGCCGACTGGATAATGGTGTACACCGCAGCGTCGAGGTCCTTGACCTCGTCTACCACCAGCGGGTTGTTGCCCCCCATTTCCAGGGCCAGAATCTTGTCCGGGCGACCGGCGAACTGCTGGTGCAGCAAGTTGCCGGTGCGGCTGGAACCTGTGAAGAACAGGCCATCGATCCCCGGGTTGGCGGCCAGTGCCACACCGGTTTCACGCGCGCCTTGCACCAGGTTCAGCACGCCCGCCGGCAGGCCGGCGGCGATCCAGCAGTTGACGGTCAGCTCGGCGACCTTGGGCGTCAGCTCGCTGGGCTTGAACACCACGCAGTTACCCGCCAGCAGCGCCGGCACAATATGGCCATTGGGCAAGTGACCGGGGAAGTTGTAGGGGCCGAACACCGCCACCACGCCATGGGGCTTGTGCCGCAGCACGGCCGTGGCGTCGGCCAGCGGGCCGCTCTTTTCCCCGGTGCGCTCGCGGTAGCTTTGTACCGAGATCGCCACCTTGTTGATCATGCTGGTGACTTCGGTCGCCGACTCCCACAGGGGCTTTCCGGTTTCCTCACCGATGCACTGTGCCAACGCTTCGGCATGCTTTTTCAGCTGTTCGGCGAACTTCTCCAGCACATCGATGCGCGCTTCCAGGCTCAGTTGTGCCCACGCTGGGAAGGTCCGGCGCGCTGCCTGCACAGCGGCCTCCACTTGGCTGGCGTCAGCGCCCTGCCCTTGCCAGATGACAGCCTGGGTTACCGGGTTCAGCGACTGCAGGGCTTCGCCCTGCCCCGCCAGCCAATTGCCTGCGATGTAATGCGTGGTCATTTATTGGGCCTCCCGGCTGGCCGACAGCGGCACGGCACGCACGTTGTCGCCAGCCCCCATGCGCAGACGCTTGGCGGTCAACGGGTCGACCACCAGGGTACCGGCGGCCAGCCGCGCCGGAGCGGCAGTGATGCGGCAATCGTCGCGTTTGCGGTTGTGGATGATGTAAGGGGTAGCGTCATCGCCCGGCGTGCCGACTGCCAGCACCAAGGTCTGGCTCTCGCGCACGGCGCGGATCTTGGCGGTATCACACTCGATGGCGGGGCCTGCGTCGAAGATGTCGACATAGCCCTGATAGTTGAAACCTTCCTGCTTGAGCATGGCCAGCGCCGGCTCGGTGTCGACGTGCACGCGGCCGATCACCTCGCGCGCCGCCTCGGACAGGAAGCAGGTGTACAGCGGGAACTTGGGCATCAGCTCGGCGATGAACGACTTGTTGCCTACGCCGGTCAGGTAGTCCGCCTGGCTGAACTCCATCTTGAAGAAATGCCGGCCAAGGCTTTCCCAGAAAGGCGAACGGCCATTCTCGTCGGACATGCCACGCATTTCGGCGATGATCTTTTTGCCGAACAGCTCCGGGAACTCGGCAATGAACAGCATGCGCGCGCGCGACAGCAGGCGGCCATTGAGCCCGGAGCGGTAGTCGCTGCGCAGAAACAGCGAGCACAGTTCAGAGTTGCCGGTCAGGTCGTTGGCGAGGAACAGGGTGGGGATTTCGCGATAGATCTTCAGCTCCTGCGAGGCGCTGACGGTCAAGCCGACCCGGTAGTTGTACCACGGCTCGCGCAGGCCGACGGCACCCGCGATGGCACTGATGCCCACCACCAAGCCTTCGTCGTTTTCCAGCACGAACAGGTAGTCGGTGTCGCCACGCTCGGCTTCGCCACGGAAGCTCTTTTCCGCCCAGCCAACGCGATGCCCCAAGCGTTCTTCGTTGGCCGGCAGCGTGGTCAGCCCGGTGGTGCCGGTGCTGCGTGCCAATTCGATCAACGCAGGCAAATCGCTGCTGCGTACAGGACGAACGATCATGCTATCTCCTTGTGCGGCGGCGGCGGCCGGCGCAAAACTCTTCTAACGCATCAATCCCGAAACGTCTGTTACCAGACCTCAGACTGCGACCAGGCGCACACTGCCACCCTCGCCCACACCCAGCGCATCGGCCGCAGCCAGGCTCAGGCACACCGGCTTGCCGGGCACCCAGTCCAGGTCCAGCAGCACTGCGCGGTAGTCCTGCAACTGGCCGTTGCACACCAGGTACGGGCGCCCCCCCTTGCCCGGCGCGTCCTCGATTTTCACCGGCGCCGAGCGGCTCTGGGCAATCGAGCGAATGCCCGAAGTGCGCGCATGCAGAGTCGGGCCGCCGTCGAAAATGTCGATGTAATGCTCGGTCTCGAAGCCTTCGCGCATGAGGATGTCGAAGGTGATCTGCGCGCGCGGGTGCACCTGCCCCATGGCTTCCTGCGCCTCATCGGGCAGCAGCGGCACGTAGATAGGGTAATGCGGCATCAGTTCGGCGAGGAAAGTGCGGCTCTTCAGGCCACACAGGCGCTCGGCGTCGGAGTAGTTAAGGTCGAAGAAATTGCGGCCGATGGCATCCCAGAACGGCGATTCGCCATTCTCGTCGCTGTAACCGACGATTTCGGTCACTACCGAGTCGGCGAAACGCTCCGGGTGCGCGGCCATGAACAGCAGGCGACCGCGCGAATTGAGCTCGGCCCAGCCGCTGTTCACCAGCTCCGGCAATACATAGAAGCTGGTCAGCAGGCTGTTGCCGGTCAGGTCATGACACAGCGACAGCACGTGGATCTTGTTGTGGATCTTCAGTTCGCGCGAGGCATGCACGAAGGTTTCGTTACGAAAACTGTAGAACGGCTCGGAGTAGCCAGCCGAAGCGACAATGGCCGAGCAGCCGGCCAGCTTGCCAGTCTCGCTGTCTTCAAGCACGAAAAAGTAGCTTTCCTCGCCGTTGAAGCTGACCTCGGCGGCGAAGGAAGTCTCGGAAGCGGCGATCTTGTCGCCCAGGCGAGCAGCGTCGTCCGGCAGCGAGGTGACACCAATGGGGCTGTCTGCAGCCATGCGCTGCACTTCGTTCAGATCAGCCATTTGCGCGGGGCGCATCACCAGCATGGTGTCACTCCTTTGGAATACGGGCCGCTCACCGCGGCACGGAAAAACGGCAGGTACACAGGCACCTGCAGTGGAATCGGTTATCGCCGGCCAGGCCCGCTAATGGCCTGGGCCGGCGACGGGACCGCAGGCGGATCAGCCTTTGGTCAAGGCAGCCACAGCGCGCTCGAAGCGGTCCAGGCCTTCATCGATGTCGGCGTCTTCAACCACCAGGCTTGGCGCAAAACGGACCACGTCCGGGCCGGCCTGCAGCACCATTACGCCTTCTTTCTCGGCAGCGTTGAGCACGTCCTTGGCCTTGCCCTGCCAAGCCTCGGCAAGTACGCAGCCGATCAGCAGACCAACACCACGTACCTGGGTGAACAGGTTGTACTTCTGGCCGATCTGTTCCAGGCGGGTTTTGAAGCGTGCGTGCTTGGCCTTGATGCCGGCCAGGGTTTCAGGGGTATTGACCACATCCAGCACCGCGCAGGCGACGGCGCAGCCCAGCGGGTTACCGCCGTAGGTGGTGCCGTGTGTGCCGACCGCCAGGTGCTTGGCCAGTTCGGTGGTGGTCAGCATGGCGCCGATCGGGAAGCCCCCGCCCAGGCTCTTGGCGCTGGTCAGGATGTCGGGCGTCACGCCGTAGTGCTGGTAGGCATACAGCGAACCGGTACGGCCCACGCCAGTCTGCACTTCGTCGAAGATCAGCAGGGCGTTGTGCTCGTCGCACAGCTTGCGCGCGCCTTCCAGGTAGGCCTTGTCGGCCGGCACCACGCCGCTCTCGCCCTGTATCGGCTCGATCACCACGGCGCAGGTCTTGTCGGAAATCTTTGCCTTCAACGCTTCCAGGTCGTTGTACGGCACGTGGCTGATGCCAGTGATCTTCGGACCGAAACCGTCGGAGTACTTCGGCTGCCCACCAACGCTGACGGTGAACAAGGTGCGGCCGTGGAAGCTGTTCACCGTGGCGATGATTTCGTGCTTTTCCGGGCCGAAGCGGTCATGGGCGACGCGACGGGCCAGCTTGAAAGCGGCCTCGTTGGCCTCGGCGCCGGAGTTGCAGAAGAACGCCCGGTCGGCAAAGGTAGCGTCCACCAGCTTGTGAGCCAGGCGCAGGGCCGGCTCGTTGGTGAACACGTTGGATACGTGCCAGAGCGTGTTGGCCTGGTCGGTCAGGGCCTTGACCAGTGCCGGGTGGCAGTGGCCCAGGGCGTTTACCGCGATGCCACCGGCAAAATCGATCAGCTCGCGACCCGACTGGTCCCACACACGGGAACCCTCGCCTCGCACAGGAATGAAGGCCGCCGGAGAATAGTTGGGGACCATGACCTGGTCGAAATCGGCACGTTGCACCGGGGCTTGCTCAACGGACATCTGAGTCTCCTGAAGAGGAACGCTGGCCTGGAAGTGGGCGAGCGATGGGGGGATTGTAAGGACTGATCCGCGCCTGTCCTTGCGGCCAAGCGACAACTTGTTACAGCGCAAAACCCAGTTTTGACAAGGCTTTCGGCAATGCGACAAACACTGTCGCAATCGCGCAGTGTACGGGAGAGAGGATGCTGGGTGAACGGGTGTTCACATTGGGATTGAACGCTGCCTGCACCGGCCCTTTCGCGGGACAAGCCCGCTCCCACAGATTCACTACTGAATCAGATGGCAACGAGCATCTGTGGGAGCGGGCTTGCCCCGCGAAAGGGCCAGCACTGACAGCAACGTTTCAGCCCTTTTCGGCAGGCGCCGAGCTCAGTTCGAACGGGCTGCTGCTGCGTCGCTGGTTGCGGTCTTCCCGTGGCGTGGCGCCAAAGAAGTTGCGATAGGCACTGGAAAAATGCGGCCCCGAGGAGAAGCCACAGGACAAGCCGATCTGGATGATCGACTTACTGGTCTGCATCAGCATCTGCCGCGCCTTGTTGAGCCGCAGCTCCAGGTAGTACTGGCTAGGCACGCGGTTCAGGTACTGTTTGAAGATACGCTCCAGCTGGCGACGCGACACGCACACATGCTGAGCAATCTCGTCGGTGGTCAGCGGTTCTTCGATGTTGGCTTCCATCAACAGCACCGCCTGGGTCAGTTTGGGATGACTCGAACCCAGGCGGTTTTGCAGCGGAATGCGCTGACGCTCGCCACCCTCACGGATGCGCTCCACCACCAGTTCTTCCGACACCGCACCCGCCAGCTCCGCCCCGTGGTCACGGGCCAGCACTGCCAGCAGCAGGTCGGCCACGGCGATGCCGCCACAGGCCGTCAGGCGATCACGGTCCCAGTCGAACAGGTGGCTGGTGGCGATGACCTTGGGGAAGCGTTCGGCAAAATCGTCCTGCCAGCGCCAGTGCACCGCAGCCCGGTAACCGTCGAGCAGGCCCAGCATCGCCAGCGGATAAACCCCTGCAGACAAGCCGGCGATCATGCAGCCACTGCGCGCCAGCTGCTTGAGCGCAGTCGACAGGGACGCCCCTACCGCCGCAGGCGGCTCATCAGCAACCAGGAACAGTTTGTGGCACCCCTCCAGGCGGCCGGCCCACGGCTCGCCGGGCAGGCGCCAACCGCCTTCTTGCGCTGGCTCCGCCTGTAGAAAGGCCAGTTCGTAAACCACATCCGGATGCACCCGCTGCGCCACCTGCAACACTTCCTCGGCCAGCGCCAGGGTCAAGGGCTTGGTGCTGGGCCAGATGAGAAAACCGATTCGCTGGGTGGTCATAGGGTGCGGTCCGAAACCTGAGGTCGTTCGAGTCTGTGCGCCGGGTCAGGCTGCGCTCGCAGCGCAGCATGCCCTATTCTGGTGCAAAAATGCAGCTTTTACTTCAGGCTGCCCGAGAGGAACTGCTTCAGGCGCTCCGACCGCGGGTTGGCCAGTACTTCGCGAGGGCAGCCGGTCTCTTCCACCAGGCCTTTGTGCAAGAACACCAGCTGGTTGGACACCTCACGAGCAAAGCCCATTTCGTGAGTCACCACCACCATGGTCCGGCCCTCCTGAGCCAGCGCCTGCATGACCTTGAGCACATCCCCCACCAGCTCCGGGTCGAGCGCCGAAGTCGGCTCATCGAACAGCATGACCTCCGGCTCCATGGCCAGGGCCCGGGCAATTGCCACACGTTGTTGCTCACCGCCCGACATATGCCCGGGGAAAGCGTCCTTGCGGTGGGCCACCCCCACCTTGGCCAGGTAGTGCTCGGCCTTTTCAAGGGCTTCTTTCTTGTTCACACCCAGTACATGGACCGGCGCTTCGATCACGTTCTCCAGCGCCGTCATGTGCGACCACAGGTTGAAGTGCTGGAACACCATCGACAGGCGCGAGCGCATGCGCTGCAGCTGGCGCGGGTCGGCGGCCTTCAGCGCACCGTCCTTGGCGGCGACCAGCTTGAGTTCTTCGTTGTTGAGCAGGATCTTGCCAGCGTGCGGCTGCTCCAGCAGGTTGATGCAGCGCAGGAAGGTCGACTTGCCCGAACCGCTGGAGCCGATAATGCTGATGACGTCGCCGGCCTTGGCCGCCAGGGACACGCCCTTTAGCACTTCATGGCTGCCGTAGCGCTTGTGCAGGTCTTGGACTTCGAGTTTGTACATGCTGTCGATTCTCACAAAGCGGTCAGTGCTTGCGCGGCGCCAGGTAGCCGAGCCAGCGGCGTTCGGCCATCTTGAACAGGCGCACCAGGATGAAGGTCAGGCACAGGTAGAACACGCCCGCCGTGATATAGGCCTCGAAAGGCAGGTAGTACTGGGCATTGACCGTGCGTGCGGCACCGGTGATGTCGATCAGGGTGACGATCGACGCCAGGCTGGTGGTCTGCAGCATCATGATCACTTCGTTGCTGTACTGCGGCAGCGCGCGGCGCAGGGCCGACGGCAGCAGGATGCGCCGGTACATCTTCATGCGTGACATGCCCATGGCCTTGGCCGCCTCGATCTCGCCGTGCGGCGTGGCCTTGAGGCTGCCGGCGATGATTTCGGCGGTATAGGCACTGGTATTGATACCGAACGCCAGGCAGGCGCAGAACGTGGCGCTGGACAACAGCGGCCACAGGAAGCTTTCGCGTACCGCCTCGAACTGCGCCAGGCCGTAGTAGATCAGAAACAGCTGCACCAGCATTGGCGTGCCGCGAATCACGTAGGTGTAGAGCCATGCCACGAGGTTGATCGCAGGCTGTTTGGACACGCGCATCAGGCCCAGCGGAATGGCCGCCAGCAGGCCGAAGAACAGCGAAATCGCCAGCAGCTTGAGGGTGGTCAGCAGGCCGCCGAAGTACATCGGCAATGCCTCCCAGACGACGTTGTAGTCGAAGATCATAGTTCAGCCACCTTGACGCCCACCGAGTAGCGGCGCTCGAGATACTTCAGGGCCAGCAGCGAGACACTGGTCAGCACCAGGTACAGGGCCGCCACCGCCAGGAAGAAGGTGAAAGGCTCGCGGGTGGCGTCGGCCGCCTGCTTGGCCTTGAACATCATGTCCTGCAGGCCGACTACCGAGATCAGCGCGGTGGCCTTGGTCAGCACCAGCCAGTTGTTGGTGAAGCCCGGGATCGCCAGGCGAATCATTTGCGGCACCTGGATGCGGAAGAACACCTGGCGGTTGCTCATGCCATACGCCACGCCCGCTTCGGCCTGGCCTTTGGGAATGCCGAGGAAGGCACCGCGGAAGGTTTCCGACAGGTACGCGCCAAAGATGAAGCCCAACGTGCCAATACCCGCAACCAGCGGGTTGAGGTCGATGTAGTCTTCGTAGCCGAGCAGCGGCGCCACCCGGTTGATGATGTCTTGCCCGCCGTAGAAGATCAGCAGGATCAGGACCAAGTCCGGAATACCACGGATCACCGTGGAATACAGATCGCCCAGCCAGGCCAGCCAGCGCACCGGCGACAAGCGCAGCGCCACACCGATCAGGCCGAGCACGATGGCCAGGGCCATCGACGACAGGGCGAGCTGCAGCGTCAGCCACGCCCCGTCGAGGATGACTGCCCCGTAGCCTTTCAACATGATGAGGTCCTCGACCTAGAGAATGAAAAATGGTGCAAACCTCAGAGCTTCTGCTGTTTGCACCATTGCACAGGTGAAACCCGACGTCTTAGTTCGAGTCTGGACCGTAGATATCGAAGTTGAAGTACTTCTTCTCGATTTCCTTGTACTTGCCGTTGGCACGGATGGCGTCGATAGCCGCGTTGATGCGGTCGACGTTGGCCTTGTCGCCCTTGCGTACGGCAATGCCGATGCCGTCACCGAAGTACTTGGCGTCGGTGAAAGCCGGGCCTACGAAGGCGAAGCCCTTGCCGGCGTCGGTCTTGAGGAACCCGTCTTCCAGCAGGGTGGCGTCAGCCACGGTGCCGTCGAGGCGACCGGCCGCCACGTCCAGATAGATTTCGTTCTGGGTGCCGTAAGGCACCACGGTGGCCCCTTTGGCGCCCAGCACCTCCTTGGCGAAGCGGTCATGGATCGAGCCACGCTGCACACCGATCTTCTTGCCTTTGAGCTCATCCAGGCTGTCGCTGACAGCGGTGCCGTCCTTCATGACCAGGCGCGCCGGGGTGAGGTAGTAGCGCTTGGTGAAGTCGACCGACTTCTTACGGTCTTCAGTGATCGACATGGAGGACAGAATGGCGTCGATCTTACGCACCTTAAGCGCAGGGATCAGGCCGTCGAACTCCTGCTCGACCCAGGTGCACTTGGCCTTCATCTCTTCGCACAGGGCGTTGCCGATGTCGTAGTCGAAGCCGGCGATGCTGCCGTCAGGCTGCTTGAAGGCGAAGGGTGGGTAGGCGGCTTCAATGCCGATTTTCAGTGGTTTTTCATCGGCCTGCGACACCAGGGAAAACACAGACAGCGCCAGGGCGCCAAGCAGTGCGAGCTTCTTCATCAGGTAACTCCATCGGTACGGGGCAATACAAGGCAGGTAACAACTGCCCGATATGCGAATGGGTACAACGCGAGCCGCGCAGGGTTCGACCAAGGTCGCAGACCACGAGCGAGTGAGTGGCATTTTAGCGACAGCCCGGTAGTCGATATTTCTTCAAAGCGACAACTACTTACAGAAGCGCCTGAAACCGCTGCGGGCGATGTTGACAGCCAATGCAAAATATGCAGAAGCGCAAGAAATAGAACCTATAGACCTAGCAATTCCTGGGCCTATTATTGGCAAAGCCTTGTACTACGGCAAGTGGAGCGTGCTGTGTTGCACAAATTGGCTACGCAAATGCACCAAAACGGGCCAGATGTGTTTCTTCGCGCCCCGAACCTGTGCGGGACCGGTGACAGAACAGTTACCGATGAATGTCGGGTAACAGTAAAGCAAAAACCCCGCCGGTTGCCCGGGCGGGGTTTAGTCTGGTCGTGGCGCTCCCACCGCGTAAGCGGCGAGGCTATCAGGCCGAAGCCAGGCTCATGGCCTTGTGGGTATCGATCAGGTGCTGCACCACACCCGGGTCGGCCAAGGTGGAGATATCGCCCAAAGCATCATACTCACTGGTGGCAATCTTGCGCAGGATACGGCGCATGATCTTGCCCGAACGCGTCTTCGGCAACCCCGGCGCCCACTGGATCACGTCCGGCGAGGCAATCGGGCCGATTTCCTTGCGCACCCAGTTTTTCAGCTCCAGGCGCAGTTGCTCGCTGGCCTCGACACCGGCATTCAGGGTGACATACACATAGATGCCCTGGCCCTTGATGTCGTGCGGCACGCCAACCACTGCCGCCTCGGCAACTTTCGAGTGCGCCACCATGGCGCTTTCGATTTCGGCAGTACCCATACGGTGGCCAGACACGTTGAGCACGTCATCCACACGGCCAGTGATCCAGTAGTAGCCATCTTCGTCGCGGCGCGCACCGTCACCGGTGAAGTACATGCCACGGAACGTCTTGAAGTAGGTGTCGACGAAGCGGTCGTGGTCGCCGTACAGCGAACGCGACTGGCCCGGCCAGGAGTCGAGGATCACCAGGTTGCCTTCGGCCGCGCCCTCGATCAGGTTACCCAGGTTGTCCACCAGCGCAGGCACCACGCCAAAGAACGGACGGGTTGCCGAGCCCGGCTTGAGGCCGGTAGCGCCCGGCAGCGGGCTGATCAGGATGCCGCCGGTCTCGGTCTGCCACCAGGTGTCGACGATCGGGCACCGCTCCTTGCCAACGGTCTTGTAGTACCAGTTCCAGGCCTCAGGGTTGATCGGCTCGCCCACCGAGCCAAGCAGGCGCAGGCTGGAACCATCGGCCCCCTCAACGGCGGCCTGCCCTTCGGCCATCATCGCGCGAATGGCGGTTGGGGCGGTGTAGAGGATGTTGACCTTGTGCTTGTCGACGATCTTCGACACGCGGGTAATGTCCGGATAGTTTGGCACGCCCTCGAACAGCAAGGTGGTGGCGCCATTGGCCAGCGGGCCGTAGACGATATAGCTGTGGCCAGTGACCCAGCCGACGTCGGCGGTGCACCAGTAGACCTCGCCCGGGCGGTAGTCGAACACGCGCTCGTGGGTCAGCGCGGCATACACCAGGTAACCACCGGTGGTGTGCAGCACACCCTTGGGCTTGCCCGTAGAGCCGGAGGTATAAAGGATGAACAGCGCTTCTTCAGCACCCATTTCTTTTGGCGCGCAGTGGCTGGAGGCCACTTTCATCAGGTCTTCGTACCAGATGTCGCGGTGCTGGTGCCAGGCAATCTCACCACCGGTGCGCTTGCACACGATGATCTTCTGTACGCTTTTGGTTTCAGGGTTGGTCAGCGCCAGGTCGACGTTGGCCTTGAGCGGGGTACGACGGCCGCCACGTACGCCTTCGTCGGCGGTGATCACCACTTTGGACTCGCAATCGATGATGCGGCCAGCCAAGGCCTCAGGGGAGAAGCCACCGAAGACCACCGAGTGGATCGCACCGATACGGGCACAGGCCAGCATGGCGACCACGGCCTCGGGGATCATCGGCATATAGATGGTGACCACATCACCACGGTGCACGTCCTGGCCACGCAGGGCGTTGGCGAACTTGCAGACCTGCTCGTGCAGCTCACGGTAAGTGATGTTGCGGTGCTCGGAAGGGTCGTCGCCCTCCCAGATGATTGCCAGCTGGTCGCCACGCTCTTCAAGGTGGCGGTCCAGGCAGTTGGAGGAAACGTTCAGAGTGCCGTCGGCGAACCATTTGATATCGACGTGATGGTCATCAAAGGAGGTTTGCTTGACCTTGGTGAACGGTTTGATCCAGTCGATACGCTGGGCCTGCTCGCGCCAGAAGCCGTCCGGGTTGATCACCGATTTCTGGTACATGGCCTTGTAGGTGGCCTCGTCGGTCAGGGTAGTGGCCGCAACCTCGGGACGAACGGGATACAGTGGAGCCGCACTCATCTGTGTTACCTCGGTGTAATAGTTGTTTTTGTATGGAACCGTTTGTAACTGTACCAGAGCGACAAAAGCCATTCGACGTTGGTAGTAATTTGGTACGCCCGTTCCGCCCAAGCGCTCTGGCCCGGGCATTACAGACCCTGCGTCGAAAAAAAAGAGGCGGTTAATAGGGGATTGTTACAGATTCTGTCAAAACACTTTATCAAAAGACCCACTGTTTCAGCCTTGGCCACCGCCATAAAATTCACCTCGCCAGCAACGGCAAGGCGATTAACAACTGGTAACAGCCCCCACGAAGGCAAGCGTTAATCTCCATCTCATCCCGATAGTTAAAACTCGCTGTACTCGCGGCGCCATAAGCGCCGCGTGCCCCCTCACGACCTTAGACAGGTAAATAGAAAATGAAAGCTTTACTGGTATTGGTACTTGGCAGTCTTTGCGGCGCGGCGATGGCCGGCGAAGCCAAAGATGCCGAGCAGATTCCGGTTGAACAATACAGTTACTCGCAACACCTGGACATTGCCCGCGTCATCTCCATGAGCGAAGTGCCCAATGTGTGCGAAGTCGTGCCAGCCCGCATGACCTACGAGGACTCCCAGGGCCAGAAGCACATTCTCGAATACCGCGTGATGGGGAACGGCTGCTCCAACGGCTGATACCTTGTGAATCGGGGCCCTTCGGGCCCCTATCGCGACACAAGGCCGCTCCTGCAGGTATTGCGCAATCCTCAAACCCGCGCCGTACCTGTAGGAGCGGCCTTGCGCCGCGAAAGGACTGCGAAGCAGTCCCAAGTTCTTTGCCTGACAACTAATCCGCAGACTTGTTAAGCGAGTAATCCCTCAACTTGTTGGCAATTGTCGTGTGCGAAACACCCAATCTTTTCCCCAAAGCCCGACTACTCGAAAACTCCCCCATCAAACTTTCCAGTACCGCCTTTTCAAAGCGCCCGACAATCTGCGAAAGATCCCCTTCCAGCGAAAACTCCCCCAACGGTTGCCGCACGCCATAATCCGGCAAGCGAATATGCTCGCTTTTGACCACGCCGCCCTCACATAAAGAAACCGCCTGAAACAATACGTTTTCCAACTGCCTTACATTACCCGGCCAATGGTATTGCCCAAGTTTTTCCATTGCTGCTGGCGCCAGGCGGGGCATGGCGCAGCCGATCTGCCGGCTGGCCTGATCGAGAAAGTGCTGTACCAGCCCTTCCAACCCATCCATGCATTCACGCAAAGGCGGAATGTGCAGCGACAATACGTTCAGGCGGTGATACAGGTCCTGGCGAAACTCGCCACGGGCACACAGTTCCGACAAATCCACCTGGGTCGCGCAAATCACCCGCACATCCAGGTACACCTCTTCATCGCTGCCTACCCGGCGGAAGCAGCCGTCTTGCAGAAAGCGCAGCAGCTTCACTTGCAGGCGCGGGCTCATCTCCCCTACTCCGTCAAGAAACAGCGTGCCGCCGGCGGTCAGCTCCAGCAGCCCCAGCTTGCCCTCGGCCCGCGCCCCTTCGAACGCGCCGGGACCGTAACCGAACAGTTCAGTCTCGGCCATCGACTCGGGCAACCCGGCGCAATTGAGCGCCATCAGCGGCGACTGCCCGCGCGGGCTGGCCAAATGGCAGGCGCGCGCCAGCAGCTCCTTGCCAGTGCCGGTCTCGCCTTCAATCAGCAAGGGTGCATCCAGCGGTGCCATGCGCCGCGCCTCACGTACCACGGCGGCCATCACCCGCGAGCTCTGGAAGATGCTGTCGAAGCCGCGCAGCTCTTGCTTGCGCACGTTGTAGATACGCTCGCCGATGCGGTCTGCACGGTGCAGGGTGAGTACCGCACCCGCCAACGCCTCACTGTCATCGTGCTCGGACTGCAGCGGCGCGATATCGGCCAGAAACACATCACCTTTGACCTTGATACGCATGCCATTGATGCGCGACTTGTTGGCCCGCACCAACTCCGGCAGGTCAAAGTCTTCCACATAGCGTGCCAGCGGCATGCCCGGCACCTCATCCACCCGCACCCCCAGCAGCTGCGCCGCCGTGCGGTTGGCGGCGACGATACTGCCGCCCATGTCGATCGACAGCACCGGGAAATCCAGCGCCCCCAGCAGCGCATTCAGCTCCATGTGGCGGCGCTCGCTGGGCATCAGCCCTACGCGCTTGACGCCGAACACGCCGGCAATCGCCTCGAACTTGGGCCGCAATGCCTGGAACTGCAGATTGATCAGGTTCGGGCAATGCAGGTAGATGGCGTTGCCATGGTCACCGCCCACCTCGCCACGCAGCACGTTGATGCCGTACTCCACCAGCAGGTTGAGGATGTCGCGCAGAATGCCAATCCGGTTCTGGCAATGGACTTTGATACGCATGTGGGGCCCGCGAAACGCCAATGTTTTTCAACACCGCGCAGAAAAGTTGTAAAGATAAGCTGACAAAAACAGTGTAACCATCAGCCAGATGCCTTGGATTTTCCGACACCTGCCGCATTTTGTAAAATTATCGTTACGAAAATGAGGGTGATAACGCGCGATAGGGCGTGCGGTCCATCGTGCAAACCGATCCGGGCGGGGATATTACTGAGTCATGTCCTGCACATAACAAGAAAAGCCCTCACCAGGAGAGCCTCATGAAACAGACGCAATACGTGGCACGCGAGCCCGATGCGCATGGTTTTATCGATTACCCGCAGCAAGAGCACGCGGTATGGAACACCCTGATCACCCGCCAGCTGAAAGTGATCGAGGGCCGCGCGTGCCAGGAATACCTGGACGGCATCGACCAGCTCAAGCTGCCCCATGACCGTATCCCGCAACTGGGCGAGGTCAACAAGGTGCTGGGCGCCACCACCGGCTGGCAAGTTGCCCGGGTACCGGCACTGATCCCCTTCCAGACCTTCTTCGAACTGCTGGCCAGCAAGCGCTTCCCGGTTGCCACCTTCATTCGTACCCCGGAGGAGCTGGACTACCTGCAAGAGCCCGATATCTTCCACGAGATCTTCGGCCACTGCCCGCTGCTGACCAACCCATGGTTCGCCGAATTCACCCATACCTACGGCAAGCTCGGCCTGGCCGCGACCAAGGAACAACGCGTCTACCTTGCGCGCCTGTACTGGATGACTATCGAGTTTGGCCTGATGGAAACCCCGCAAGGCCGCAAGATCTATGGCGGCGGCATTCTCTCGTCGCCGAAAGAGACCGTCTACAGTCTGTCTGACGCGCCTGAGCACCAGGCCTTCGACCCGATCGAAGCCATGCGTACGCCATACCGCATCGACATCCTGCAGCCGGTGTATTTCGTGCTGCCGAACATGAAGCGCCTGTTCGACCTGGCCCACGAAGACATCATGGGCATGGTCCACAAAGCCATGCAGCTGGGCCTGCACGCGCCGAAGTTTCCACCCAAGGTCGCTGCCTGATCAACCTTGCCGATAACAACTCGAACCGGAAAACATCTCATGAATGCCTTGAATCAAGCCCATTGCGAAGCCTGCCGCGCCGACGCACCGAAAGTCTCCGACGACGAGCTGGCCGAACTGATTCGCGAAATCCCGGACTGGAACATCGAAGTGCGTGACGGCCACATGGAGCTTGAGCGCGTGTTCCTGTTCAAGAACTTCAAGCACGCCCTGGCGTTCACCAACGCCGTGGGCGAAATCGCCGAAGCCGAAGGCCACCACCCGGGGCTGCTGACCGAGTGGGGCAAAGTTACCGTGACCTGGTGGAGCCACTCGATCAAAGGCCTGCACCGCAACGACTTCATCATGTGCGCACGCACTGACAAAGTGGCTGAAACGGCTGAAGGCCGTAAGTAATCGCTTAGGAAGTGGGGCCGCTGCGCGCCCCTTCGCGGGCTTGCCCGCCCCCACAAAGACGGCGCGCGCCCCTGGTTTTCGCGGTCCCTGTGGGAGCGGGCAAGCCCGCGAAGGGGCGCGAAGCGGCCCCAATTATTTGCAGGAAAAATGTGCGCTGTTCGCCCGCAAAACCGACAAGCGACCGGTAAAAAATCCAAACTGTCATCCAGACTTGTGTATCCTGCCCCAGCTTTGCGAAGCTTCAACCGCGCCTGGCGCAGACTTTTCACTCACACTTGCGAGGAACGACGAGATGCACGAAATCCCGAATCTTCCCTTCCCAAGCCTGAACCCAGAAGAGCCATCCGTGACCGTTCACGCCGAACCGGCAGCTGCCGTCGAGCAGGATGGTGACGATCAATCCAGCGCTGACCAGGAATAACTGCGCATCCCCGACTGTGTGAAAACGGCTGACCTGCGGGCTACCCCCGTCATCACGTTTTCACACCGTCCTGAACACACGTAGGTCCCCATGCCCGACTCACCGCGCCCCCTTGCGGTCACCCTGCAAGTCGTCTCCATCGTCCTCTTCACCTTCATCGGCTACCTGAACATCGGCATTCCACTGGCCGTGTTGCCCGGCTATGTGCATAACGACCTGGGTTTCAGCGCCGTAGTCGCCGGCCTGGTGATCAGCGTGCAGTACCTCGCCACCCTGCTCAGCCGCCCTACCGCCAGCCGCATCATCGACAACCATGGCAGCAAGAAAGCAGTCATTTATGGCTTGGTCGGCTGCGGGCTTAGCGGGGTGTTCATGCTGGCGTGCGCCTTCCTTACCCACCTGCCTTGGCTGAGCCTGACCTGCCTGCTGGTTGGCCGCCTGGTGCTGGGCAGCGCCGAAAGCCTGGTGGGCTCGGGCGCTATTGGCTGGGGCATCGGCCGGGTAGGCGCCGAAAACACCGCCAAGGTCATCTCCTGGAACGGCATCGCCAGCTATGGCGCCCTGGCCATCGGCGCTCCGCTGGGCGTACTGATGGTCAAGAGCCTGGGGCTGTGGAGCATGGGCGTCAGCATCATCCTGCTGTGCGCCCTCGGCCTGCTGCTGGCCTGGCCCAAGCGGGCCGCGCCTATTGTCAGCGGTGTACGCCTGCCGTTCCTGCGGGTGCTGGGCAAGGTGTTCCCGCATGGCTCGGGACTGGCCCTGGGCTCAATCGGCTTTGGCACCATCGCCACCTTCATCACCCTGTACTACGCCAGCCGTGGCTGGGCCGATGCGGCGTTGACCCTGAGCCTGTTCGGCGCCAGCTTCATCAGCGCGCGATTGCTGTTCGGCAACCTGATCAACCGGATTGGCGGGTTCCGGGTGGCGATTGCCTGCCTGTCGGTGGAAACACTCGGGCTGCTGATGCTGTGGCTGGCCCCCAGTGCCGAACTGGCATTGGCGGGTGCAGCACTGAGCGGGTTTGGTTTCTCGCTGGTGTTCCCGGCATTGGGCGTGGAGGCGGTGAACCAGGTGTCGGCGGCCAACCGCGGCGCGGCGGTGGGGGCGTATTCGCTGTTCATCGATTTGTCGCTGGGGGTGACCGGGCCACTGGTGGGCGCGGTGGCGGCGGGGTTCGGGTTTGCTTCGATGTTTCTGTTTGCGGCGGCTGCCGCGGCTTGCGGGCTGGTGTTGAGCCTGTATTTGTACAGGCAGGCGCGGCGGCCTAGAGATCGGGAGCAAGAAGCCTGACCCTTGCATTGCCTGCACTGGCCCCATCGCCGACAAGCCAGCCCCCACAGGATCACCACAAAGTTCAAGCCTGTGGTGATCCTGTGGGGGCTGGCTTGCCGGCGATGGGCTGCAAAGCAGCCCCGAGCCCCTGAAGGTTAACGCTGGGCGTACTGCAACACCACTTCCAGCGGGTGGCGCATCTTGCGCTCGGTCATGCGCTTGACCTGGCTACGGCACGAGTAGCCCGTTGCAAGCGGCTCCCCCTCCTTGTCCAGCTTGGTGGCCCAGCTCTGCTCAAAGATGGTCCGCGATGTTTCCTGGTTACGCGCCTCATGCCCGTAGGTACCGGACATGCCGCAGCAACCCGTCGCCTCGGTCACCAGCTTCAGGCCCAACCGGGCAAACACCTGCTCCCACTGCCGTGTGCTGGCCGGTACGTTGGTCTTTTCGGTGCAATGGGCCATCAGGCGGAAGTTGCCCGGCGCGGTCGGCGCCTGCTCGGGCAGCACATCCATCAGCCACTCCTGCGGCAACAGCACCTTAGGGCAATCTTCCAACCCCGGCACTTTCTGGTATTCCTGGCGATACACCAGGGTCATCGCCGGGTCCAGGCCCACCAGCGGCACGCCACAGTCGGCCAGGGCCTTGAGCTGGGTGGCGTTGCGGATCGCCGCCTTGGCGAATGCGCCAAGGAAACCCTGCACGTGCAGCGGCTTGCCGTTGGCGCTGTACGGCGCCAGGAACACCCGATGACCGAGGCGATGGGCCAGGTCGATGAAGGCCGACAGCAGCGGCGTTTCGAAATAGCGGGTAAAGGCGTCCTGCACCAGCACGATGCTGCGCTCGCGCTGGGCCGGGGTCAGTTCACGCAGGGCCGGTACGCTGGCCACACCAACGCGGCAGCGGGTCAGGGTGGCCTGGAAGTTGAAACGGCTGATCAGCGGGCTGTCGACCATGCCGATCTTGTCGGCCAGCAGCCGGGTTACCCACTTCGACCCCATCACCGCGTTGTAAAGCCCTGGCGCGTGGGCCAGGTACGGAATGCTGAACTCCAGCGAGCCGATCAGGTAGTCACGCAGCGGGCGCTGGTAGCGGCCGTGGTACAGCTCAAGGAAGCGTGAACGGAAATCCGGCACGTTGACCTTGATCGGGCACTGCCCGGCGCACGACTTGCACGCCAGGCAACCGGCCATGGCGTCGTACACTTCATGGGAGAAATCTTCCTGCCCCTGGCTGCGTGCGCGGTTGTTGCGCAGCCGCGCTGGCAGGCCCTTGAGCCACGACACCTTGTTGCGCGCCGCGGCCAGCACGTCGATGTTCGCCTCGCCCTGCAGGCGCAGCCACTCGCGCATCAACGAAGCACGGCCCTTGGGCGAATGCTGGCGTTCGCGGGTGGCCTTCCACGACGGGCACATGGCGTCGTTGGGGTCGTAGTTGTAGCAGGCGCCGTTACCGTTGCAGTGCACGGCACTGGGGAAATCCTGCCACACACGCTCATCGATGGTGCGGTCGAGGTCGCCGCGCAGGGTCACGCCATCGACCGGGGTCAGGCCCTCGGTGCTGCCCGGCGGAGTGCAGATCTTGCCCGGGTTGAGCTGGTTGTGCGGGTCGAAGGCACCTTTCAGGCGCTGCAGCGCCGGGTACAGCTCGCCGAAGTACTCCGGCACGTACTCGGAGCGCAGGCCTTTGCCGTGTTCGCCCCACAGCAAGCCACCGTAACTTTTGGTCAGCGCCGCCACTGCATCGGAAATCGGCTTGACCAACGCAGCCTGCGCGGGGTCTTTCATGTCCAGCGCCGGGCGCACGTGCAGTACGCCGGCATCGACGTGGCCGAACATGCCGTAGGCCAGGCCGTAGCCATCGAGCAGCGCGCGGAAGTCGGCGATGTAGTCGGCCAGCTGCTCCGGCGGCACCGCGGTGTCTTCGACAAACGGCTGCGGGCGCACCTCGCCCTCGACGTTACCCAGCAGGCCCACCGAGCGCTTGCGCATGACGTAGACACGGGTGACCGCCTCGGCGCCTTCGGCCAAGGTATGCCCCAGCCGCTCGACGCTGGTGTCCGCCTGCAAGTGTTCGACAAAGGCCTGCACCCTGGCGTTGACCTCGGCCGGCTCATCGCCACAAAACTCCACCAGGTTGATACCCAAGGTCGGGCGCTCGGGGTCGGCCGGGAAGTATTCGGCAACGCTGTGCCAGACGATGTCTTTCATCGCCAGCATCAACACCTTGGAGTCGACGGTTTCGATCGACAGCGGCTTGTGCGCCATCAGCGCGTTGGCATCGCGCAGGGCATCCATGAAACTGGTGTAGCGCACGTTGACCAGCACCGCGTACTTGGGGATCGGCAGCACGTTGAGCTTGGCTTCAACCACATAGCCCAGCGAGCCCTCAGCGCCACACAGCACGCTGTTGAGGTTGAAACGGCCCTGCTCATCGCGCAGATGCGCCAAGTCGTAGCCCGTCAGGCAACGGTTGAGCTTGGGGAAGGTGGCTTCGATCAGCTCAGCCTGGGTTTCCTGAATGTCGCGGGCCATGCGGTAGACCTCGCCGACCCGGCCGGGGGCGGCACAGGCCTGTTCCAGCGCGGCATCGTCAATCGGCAGGCTGTGCAGGCGCTCGCCACCGAGCAGCACGCTGTGCAACTCCAGCACGTGGTCGCGGGTCTTGCCATAGGTGCAACTGCCCTGCCCGCTGGCGTCGGTATTGATCATGCCGCCAACGGTGGCGCGGTTGGAGGTGGACAGCTCGGGGGCGAAGAACAGACCGTGCGGTTTGAGCGCAGCATTGAGCTGGTCCTTCACCGTACCGGCCTGCACCCGTACCCAGCGCTCCTCGACATTGATTTCGAGGATCTTGTTCATGTGCCGCGACAGGTCGACGACGACGCCATCGGTCAGCGACTGGCCGTTGGTGCCGGTGCCACCGCCGCGCGGGGTCAGCTTGACCTGCTGGAAGCGCGCCTCGCTCATCAGCGTGGCAACCCGCGCCACATCATCGGCGTCCAGCGGGAACACCGCCGCCTGGGGCAACCGCTGGTAGATCGAGTTATCGGTGGCCAGTACGGTGCGGGTGCCGTAGTCGGCACTGATCTGGCCACGGAAGCCGCTGTTGCGCAAGGCTTCGAGGAATTCTGGGTAGTCGGCGCTCGGTGCAACGGTCGGCAGCTGGGCGATCATCGAAGGATGGCCTCTTGATATTGGCTAATTCACGGGATTCCTGTCACCGCAGCATAAGTGTTGCCATGCGGGGATGACGTATAGGCCAATGTTCCTGTAGTTTCGCCTCAAGGGCAAACGGATAATCCTGCCGCTATCAATGACTTTCATGAATGAATTACCGCCACCTGACACCTTCCATGTCGCTGCTGCTGGCATTCGAGGCCGCCGCCCGGCATGAAAGCTACACCCGCGCCGCTGCCGAGCTGTCACTGACCCAGAGCGCGGTCAGCCGCCAGGTGCAGGCGCTGGAACAGCAATTGGGCCTGACCCTGTTCCGCCGCGAGGGCCGCCAGGTGCAACTGACCGATGTCGGCCGCCTGTACCAGCGCGAGCTCAGTGAGGCACTGGGGCGCATCCGCAGCGCCACCCTGCAGGCACTGGCCTACCAGTCAGGGGTAGGCACCTTGCGCCTGGCCACGCTGCCTACCTTCGGCTCGAAATGGCTGCTGCCGAGGTTGCATGCGTTCTATAACGCCCACCCAGGCATGCTGGTGCACATTCATTCACGCATCGAAGCCATCAACTTCGACACCAGCGAAATCGATGCGGCCATCGGTGTGGCCAGCCACGATCTGCCGGGGCTCATCTGCCATCGCCTGCATGCCGAGGAACTGGTGGTGATCCTGCCGCCAGAGGCCGCCGCGGACAGCCAGGCCTGGAGCCCGGCAAGGATAAGCGAAGAGGTGCTGCTGAATGTGGCGAACAACCCGCACGCCTGGGGCGAGTGGTTCTCGCACCATGGCCTGCCGCACCGCTCGATGCGCCTGGGGCCGAGCTTTGAGCTGACTTCGCACCTGATTCAGGCAGTGCGCGCCGGGATTGGCATTGGCCTGGTGCCGCGCATTCTGGTAGAGGAGGAATTGGCCAAGGCAGAGCTGTACAGCCCTGGGGTGGCGTTTGCCAGCCAGCGCAGTTACTACCTGATCTACCCGCCCAGGAATGAGGCCTTGCCGTCGTTACGGGCATTCAGGGGCTGGTTGCTGGAACAGATCTGAAGAAGCCGGCACAGGCAATAAAAAACCCCAAGCCGGTCACCTGGCTTGGGGTTTCTTCTTACTACGCTGGGTTGCTTACTTGGCTGCGGTACCCGCCACCCCACCGGCATTCATCCTGCGGCGCGGCTTGACCATGTAGACAACAAACATCGCAAACAGCCACACAGGGATCGCATACACCGAAACCTGGATGTCCGGGATCATCAGCATGATGCCCAGAATCAGCACCACGAAGGCCAGTACCACATAGTTGCCGTAGGGGTACCACAGCGCCTTGAACAGCGGCTTCTGGCCGGTACGGTCCATGTGCTGACGGAACTTCAGGTGCGAATAGCTGATCATCGCCCAGTTGATCACCAGGGTGGCCACTACCAGCGACATCAGCAGCTCCAGGGCGTTCTGAGGCATCAGGTAGTTGAGCAGCACGGCGACAAAGGTCACCGCGGCCGACACCAGGATCGAACGCACTGGCACGCCACGCTTGTCGACCTTGGCCAGCGACGCCGGGGCATCGCCCTGCTCGGCCATGCCCAGCAGCATGCGGGCGTTGCAGTAGGTGCCGCTGTTGTACACCGACAGCGCTGCGGTCAGCACCACGAAGTTCAGCAAGTGGGCGGCCACATCACTGCCCAGCAGCGAGAACACCTGCACGAACGGGCTGCTGCCATAGCTGCCACCCGAGGCATCGATGCTGGCAACCAGGTTGTCCCACGGGGTCAACGACAGCAGCACCACCAGCGCACCGACATAGAAGATCAGGATGCGGTAGATGACCTGGTTGATCGCCTTGGGGATCACGGTCTTCGGCTTGTCGGCCTCGGCAGCGGTGAAGCCGAGCATTTCCAGGCCACCGAAGGAGAACATGATGAACGCCAGGGCCATTACCAGCCCGCTGACACCGTTCGGGAAGAAACCGCCATGCGACCACAGGTTGGCGATGGTGGCGTCCGGGCCACCGCTGCCACTGGTGAGCAGGTAGGCACCCAGGCCGATCATGCTGACGATGGCCACGACCTTGATGATGGCAAACCAGAATTCGGCTTCACCGAAGAACTTCACGTTCATCAGGTTGATGGCGTTGATCAGCACGAAGAACGCCGCCGCCGTGACCCAGGTCGGGATCTCCGGCCACCAGTAGTGAACATACTTGCCGACCGCCGAAAGCTCCGACATGCCGACCAGGATGTACAGCACCCAGCAGTTCCAGCCCGACAGGAAGCCGGCGAAACCACCCCAGTAGGTGTGGGCAAAATGGCTGAACGAGCCGGCCACCGGCTCTTCAACAATCATTTCGCCAAGCTGGCGCATGATCATGAAAGCGATGAAGCCGCAAATGGCGTAGCCAAGGATCATTGACGGGCCGGCGGATTTCATCACGCCTGCCGAGCCGAGGAACAGGCCGGTACCAATCGCACCACCAAGGGCGATCAACTGGATATGGCGGTTCTTCAGGCCCCGCTTGAGCTCGCCTGAATGCATGTTTTGTCCACTCATGAACGAAGTCACCTGCATTGTTTTTATCTGTGACGGAATCGGACCCACCGCGCTCGTGGCGCAGCGGAATGAGCAAGGTGGTTACCTTGGGTTTCTTGACCTCAGGTGCCGCCGGAGCGGGTCAACCAGGCGTGATCAAGAGTGCGCGGTACGCAAGAGGGTCACAGGTAAAACGCGGCGCACTGTATACCCCTGCAAACGCGCAGGCGTCAACGCGTTGCGTCCTTCCATCCGGAAAAAACGCAGCGATCCTGTGGTGTGGGCCTTCAAAGGCGGAGTGATCGGCGTACATGGCGCCTCCATTTGTTGTTTTGTCAGCCCGGCGCTGTGGACGGGCTGTTGCACACGGCAATGGTGGCTATAACACCGTGGGGACGGGGGTTTGGGCAAGGGTGGGTCGGGCCAGGGGCGCGGCTTTGGCACATGGACGCCGGCAAGGTTTGTTTACACGACCGGGCGCGATCTGAAATGCGGACTGAAAACGGCTACATTCGTATAAATTTCTTTACACGGCGGTTCAGAAACTTGCCAGTCGTCCGAAAAATCTTTTTTGTTCAATATCTTGGGGCCGCTATGCGGCCCTTTCCGACCGGTCCAGTGCCCCGTCAAGGCCGCTACAAGGACCGCGCAAGACCTCAAATTGACGCGGTAGCTGTCGAAGCGGCCGCGCCCCTACAGGCATAAAAAAACCAGCCCGAAGGCTGGTTTCTTGATTACCACACTGGCTTATCAGCCACGCGGCTTACCGCGACCGCGGCCTGCCGGCTTGTCACCCTCAGGCTTGCCGGTACGTTTGCGCATCTCGCTCGGGCGCTCGGCCACCGTGCTGCCTCGGTTAGGTTTACGCGGGGCCTCTTCACGCGGCTGACGCGCCGGGCGCTCGCCGGTAGCAGCACCTTCGTGAGCCGGGCGCAGGTTGCGCACGCGCTCGCCACGGCCCAGCGGGCGGGTCGACTTGCGCTGCAGGCGCTCCATCTTGTCCTTGGCCTTGAGCTTCATGGCAGGCAGCGCTACTGGCTGCAGGCCCACTTCGGCGGCCAGGATGTCGATTTCGCCCTGGGTCATTTCACGCCAGCGGCCCATCGGCAGGTCAGAGTTGAGGAACACCGGGCCGAAACGCACGCGCTTCAGGCGGCTGACCACCATGCCCTGGGATTCCCACAGGCGACGCACCTCACGGTTACGGCCTTCCATCACCACGCAGTGGTACCAGTGGTTGAAACCTTCGCCACCCGGTGCCTTCTGGATGTCGGTGAACTTCGCCGGGCCGTCTTCCAGCATCACGCCGGCTTTCAGGCGCTCGATCATCTCGTCGTCGACTTCACCACGCACCCGTACCGCGTACTCTCGGTCCATCTCGTAGGACGGGTGCATCAGGCGGTTGGCCAACTCACCGTCGGTGGTGAACAGCAGCAAGCCGGTGGTGTTGATGTCGAGGCGGCCGATGTTGATCCAGCGGCCCTCTTTTGGCCGTGGCAGGCGGTCGAACACGGTCGGGCGGCCTTCAGGGTCGTCGCGGGTGCAGATTTCACCATCAGGCTTGTTGTACATGATCACCCGGCGAGTGGCCTCGGCGGCCTCTTCGCGCTTGATCAGCTTGCCGTCTACGGCAATGGCGTCGTGCAGGTCGACGCGCTGGCCAAGGGTGGCTGCGACGCCGTTGACCTTGATGCGGCCCTGGCTGATCCAGGCCTCGACGTCACGGCGCGAACCCACGCCAATGCGCGCCAGCACTTTCTGCAGCTTTTCGCCAGCGGGTGGGGTGATCTCGGTATCTTGCAGGTCTTGCTCACTCATCTGGGCACCTCCCGGTGTAGGAATGAAAACAGGTTCTTGGCGACGAACGCGCCAAAAGGCCGCGCATCATACGCGGTTCGGCAATGGAACGCACTGGAGGTTAGAGGGTTTTGCACGCATTGGGAGAGGTTTCAGCCTAGTGGTCTTGTGTTGATCTCACTGGCCCTGTCGCCAAGAGAAGAATCAGGGCTGTAACTTGCCCTCTTCCCCCAGAGAAGCCTCAGGCTCCTCCTCGCGCAAGTCATCAAAATCGATCTTCAACCCCTCCTCCATGGCATCCAGCTCCA
Organism: Pseudomonas sp. PvP089; assembly: GCF_017875165.1. Classification (NCBI taxonomy): domain Bacteria; kingdom Pseudomonadati; phylum Pseudomonadota; class Gammaproteobacteria; order Pseudomonadales; family Pseudomonadaceae; genus Pseudomonas; species Pseudomonas sp. PvP089. The sequence continues at coordinate 1,815,507 of NZ_JAGGME010000001.1, read as the reverse complement.
CCAGCAAACTACGGAAGCTGGTTTCGTCCTTTGGCTCAGAAACGTCTTCTTCCCCAAGGCTGGCATCTGCCAACGCCTGCAGGTGCGCGGGCACTGGCGCATCATCCGGGTCGAGCAGCGGCTCCGGCTCCATTTCGCGCAGCTCGGCCAGGGCCGGCAGCTCATCCAGGCTCTTGAGGTTGAAATGGTCGAGAAACGCCTTGGTGGTGGCAAACATCGCTGGCCGCCCGGGCACTTCGCGGTAGCCAACCACGCGAATCCACTCGCGCTCGACCATGGTCCTGATGATATTGCTGTTCACCGCCACGCCCCGCACGTCTTCGATCTCGCCACGGGTGATGGGCTGGCGGTAGGCGATCAGGGCCAGGGTTTCGAGCAGCGCGCGCGAATAACGCTGCGGGCGCTCTTCCCACAGGCGCCCGACCCAGGGCGCAAAGTCCTCGCGAATCTGCAGGCGGTAGCCGCTGGCCACTTCCTTGAGCTCGAAGGCACGGCCGCTGCACGACTTGCCCAGCACCTCAAGGGCCTGCTTGAACACCTGGGGCTCGGGGCGCTCGGCCTCTTCGAGCAGCTCGTACAGGCGCTCCAGGGATTGCGGCTTGCCCGAAGCCAGCAAAAAAGCTTCGATCAGTGACGCCAGGTCGCGGGGGTCATTCAGGTTCATCAGGTTCTTCAACAAGCGCTGGGCGAAGCCGCACATGGATAGCGGCGAAGGGTTCATTCTGCACCAGTTCGATCAGCGATTCCTTCACCAGTTCGAGAACCGCCATGAAGGTCACCACCACACCCAGCTTGCCCTCTTCGGCGGCAAACAGGTCGCCGAACGGCACGAAAGCACCGCCCTTGAGGCGCTCCAGCACCTGGCTCATGCGCTCACGGGTGGACAAGGTCTCACGGCTGATCTGATGGCTTTCGAACAGGTCGTTGCGGCGCATGACCTCGGCCATGGACATCAGCAACTCTTCCAGGCTGACCTGCGGCAACAGCTTGCGGACCTTGGCCTGCGGTGCTTCCAGGCGCGGCACAACGACCTCGCGGCCCACCCTTGGCAGGTCGTCAATGCCCTCGGCTGCGGCCTTGAAACGTTCGTACTCCTGCAGACGGCGGATCAGTTCGGCGCGCGGGTCGCCCTCCTCCTCCTCGACATCGGCCGAACGCGGCAGCAGCATGCGCGACTTGATCTCGGCAAGCATGGCGGCCATCACCAGGTACTCGGCAGCCAACTCCAGGCGCACGCTTTTCATCAGTTCCACGTAGCCCATGTACTGGCGGGTGATTTCCGCCACCGGGATGTCAAGGATGTCGATGTTCTGCTTGCGGATCAGGTACAGCAAGAGGTCGAGCGGCCCTTCGAAGGCTTCCAGGATGACTTCCAGGGCATCCGGCGGAATGTACAGGTCCAGCGGCATTTCGGTCAGGGCTTCGCCGTAGACCAGGGCCAGTTGCAACTGCCGAGGCGACTCGGCCTGCTCAGCCGGTGCCTCGGGCGCTTCCATCTGGCTCACGCGTTGACCATAAACGGCGTGGGGTCGCCGCAGCCTTCGCGGATCAGCGCGGGCTCATCGCCAGTGAGGTCGATGACGGTCGACGCCTTGAGGTCGCCAAAACCGCCATCGATGATCAGATCGACATGGTGCTCAAGGCGCTGACGGATCTCGTGGGGGTCGGTCATCGGCTCTGTTTCGGGCGGCAAGATCAGGCTCACGCTCATCAACGGCTCGCCCAGCTCTTCTAGCAGAGCCAGCACGATCGGGTTGGATGGCACGCGCAATCCAATGGTCCGCCGTTTCTCGTGCATCAGCAACCGCGGTACCTCGCGGGTGGCATTGAGAATGAAGGTATAAGGCCCCGGAATGTGCGCTTTGAGCAGGCGGAACGTAGACGTATCGATCTTGGCGAACAACCCCATTTGCGACAAGTCGCAGCACAGCAGCGTGAAGTTGTGCTGCTTGTCCAACTGGCGCAAGCGCCGAACCCGCTCGATGGCGTTTTTATCGCCAATCTGGCAGCCCAGCGCGTAGGCCGAGTCGGTCGGGTAAACCACCACGCCACCCTTGCGGATGATCTCGACGGCCTGTTTTATCAGGCGCGCTTGTGGGTTCTCCGAATGAATCTGGAAAAATTGGCTCACGTAGTCATCCTGTTCATAGCGCCAAAGGCTGTTCATGGCTGAATCGACGCCACAGAGGTGGCAGATCCTCGGGCAAAGGCCGGTAGGCACCGATCTCTCCCCAGGTGCCGGGGCCGTGGAAGTCACTGCCAGCGCTTGCCAGCAGGCCGAACTCACGAGTAAGGATGGACATCGTGCCCACCTGCTCGGCCGGCATCATCCCGTTGACCACCTCAAGTGCCTGCCCGCCTGCCTGAATATAGTCGGCAATCAGCCTTCTGCGCTTGCTGCGGGTCAGGTCGTAGTGCATGGGGTGTGCAAGGCTCACCCACGCTTTGGACTGCCGCAGGGTGGCGACAGTTTCGTCGAGGGTCGGCCAATGCTGCTTGACGTCGCCCAGCTTGCCGGCACCCAGCCACTTGCGAAACGCCTCGCCGCGGTCCTTGACGTGCCCGGCACGCACTAGGTACTCGGCAAAATGGGGGCGCGCCGGGGCGTTGCCGCTGTCGCCCAGCTCGTGCTGTACGGCGCGGGCGCCCTCGAGTGTGCCGGGCATGCCCTTGGCTGCCAGCCGTTTGTCTATTTCTTCGGCGCGCAGCCAGCGGCCACGGTGCAGCGCTTCAATGGCCGCCAGCAAGGGCGGCGCGTCCAGCGGGAAGTCATAACCCAGCACATGGATGGTCGCGCCACCCCAGGTGCACGACAATTCCACCCCGCTGACCCAGCGCATGCCCCGCTCAATGCAGGCCTGGCGGGCTTCGGGCAGGCCTTCGAGGGTGTCGTGGTCAGTCAGTGCCAGCGTTTGCACCCCGTGCTCATGGGCCCGGGCAACCAGTACCGAGGGCGACAGGGCGCCGTCGGAGGCCGTGCTGTGACAGTGCAGATCAACATTCATGGAGAGCGCTTTCGCTGGAATCGATGTTTGTTATTATGCCGTCACATCCCGATTCTGGCTGCCATTGTGAAACAATTCATCGATTTCATCCCGCTGCTGCTGTTCTTCATCGTCTACAAGCTTGACCCGCGCCCCATGGAAGTCGCCGGCCACAGCTTCGAATTCGGCGGCATCTACAGTGCCACGGCCATGCTGATCATCAGCTCGCTGGTGGTGTACGGTGCGCTGTTCCTGCGCCAACGCAGGCTGGAAAAGGGCCAATGGCTGACGCTGGTGGCCTGCCTGGTATTCGGCGGCCTGACCCTGACCTTCCATAGCGAAACCTTCCTCAAGTGGAAAGCGCCGGTGGTGAACTGGCTGTTCGCCCTGGGCTTTGCCGGCAGCCATTTCATCGGCGATCGGGTGCTGATCAAGCGCATCATGGGCCACGCCCTGACCCTGCCAGATGCCATCTGGACCCGCCTGAACGTTGCCTGGATCGGTTTCTTCCTGTTCTGCGGCGCGGCCAACCTGTTCGTCGCCTTTACCTTCCAGGACTTCTGGGTGGACTTCAAGGTGTTCGGCAGCCTGGGCATGACCGTGATCTTCCTGGTGGCGCAAGGCGTGTACCTGTCGCGCCACCTGCACGACGACCCTTCTACTACCAAACCCAAGGATTGACATGCTCTACGCCATCATCGCCAGCGACGTCGCAAACTCCCTGGAAAAGCGCCTGGCTGCCCGCCCGGCGCACATCGAACGCCTGCAGCAGCTCAAGGCCGAAGGCCGCGTGGTGCTGGCCGGCCCCCACCCGGCCATCGACAGCAACGACCCGGGCGAAGCCGGTTTCAGCGGTAGCCTGATCGTTGCCGAATTCGAATCGCTGGCCGCGGCGCAGGCCTGGGCCGATGCCGATCCTTACATTGCGGCGGGCGTGTACGACAACGTCGTCGTCAAGCCGTTCAAGCAAGTATTGCCTTGATCTGAGACCGAGTCGCTTCCTCGCGGGCAAGCCCGCGAAGAAGCTGACGCGGCACCAGTAGTTATACGGCTGCCATCAGTCTGCGGTATCTTTGCCACTGGCGGGCCGAATAGCCGCCGTCAATGGTTGAATTGAGTGAGTCATGAGCGAGCTGTTACTGATTGATGATGACCAGGAACTGTGCGAGCTGCTCGGCAGCTGGCTGACCCAGGAAGGGTTCACCGTGCGTGCGTGCCATGATGGCCTGAGCGCACGCCAGGCCCTGGCCGAGCACGCTCCGGCGGCCGTGGTACTGGATGTGATGCTGCCCGATGGCAGCGGCCTGGAATTGCTCAAGCAATTGCGCAGCGAGCACACCGAGCTGCCGGTGCTGATGCTCTCTGCACGGGGCGAGCCGCTGGACCGCATTCTTGGCCTGGAGCTGGGCGCCGACGACTACCTGGCCAAACCTTGCGACCCGCGCGAGCTCACGGCCCGTCTGCGAGCAGTGTTGCGCCGCAGCCACCCCACCGCCACCACCAGCCAGGTGGAACTGGGCGACCTGGTGTACAGCCCTGCGCGCGGCGTGGCCAGCATCGACGGCCGTGAAATGACCCTGACCCTGTCCGAAAGCCGCATTCTTGAAGCCCTGCTGCGCCAGCCTGGCGAACCGCTGGACAAGCAGGAGCTGGCGCAAATCGGCCTGGGGCGCAAACTGACCCTGTACGACCGCAGCCTGGACATGCATGTCAGTAACCTGCGCAAGAAGATCGGGCCGCATGCCGATGGCAGGCCACGTATCGTGGCGCTGCGTAGCCGTGGCTATTACTACTGCCTGTAACTCGCTGCAAGCTACAAGAAGGCGCAAGATCGCAATCGGCTTCACTTGCAGCCTGGAGCTTGGAACTGTTCTTTACAGTGCCTTTACCATCCCCTGACTGCGCTTGACGGTGATCTCCCTAGACTGTGCTCATCCGGTAACCACCGGCCTATGAAAGGAGAGACACCATGCGCAAGACCCTTATCGCCCTGATGTTCGCCGCCGCCCTGCCGACCGTGGCCATGGCCATGCCTGAAGGCGGCCCGCGACACGACGGCCCGCATCATCGCGGTGATGCGCCTTTCCATCAACTGGACCTGAGCCGCGACCAGCGCCAGCAGATCGGCAAGCTGATGGGCGAGCAGATGCAGCAGCGCCGTGACATCACCGAGCGCTACCTGGCCAAGCTGCCAGCCGCCGACCAGAAAGCCATGAAAGACGAGCTGCAAGCCAGCCGCGACAAGACCGACACTGCGGTGCGCAACCTGCTCAAACCTGAACAGCAGAAAAAGTTCGACGAACTGCAAAAGGAACGCGCCGCCAAGAAAGCCGAGTGGCAGGAGTTCCAGGCCTGGAAAGCTGAAAAAGGCACCAAGGCTCAGTAAGCTGTCCGCCCGATGCCCGGCCCGCCTCCCCGCGGGCCGGGCTTTTACCGTTTACAGGAGGTGCACTTGCGTTCACTGTTCTGGCGCATCCTGGCCAGTTTCTGGCTGGCTATCACCCTGGTCGCAGGCCTGTCTATCCTGCTGGGCCACATGCTCAACCAGGATGCCTGGATCCTTAGCCGCCACCCGGGCCTGAATACCCTGGCCAGCAAGTGGGCCAAGCATTACGAGCAGCAAGGCCTGGATGCGGCACAGCACTTTCTGGAACGGCGCAAAGATCGCTACAAGATCGACGTGCAGGTACTCGATGACAGTGGCGAGGCCGTGGTGCCCGGCACCTTCCCACGCCGTGCGGCGGCCTTCGAGGCACGCCAGCACAATGACGAGCGGCGCCTGCCATGGCGTCGGCTGACCGAGGAATACACCAGCCCGGAGACCGGCGAAACCTACCTGCTGATCTACCGCATCCCCCACCCTGCACTGGACGCCTGGCACCGCGAAAGCCTGATGTGGCCGCTCAGTGCCTTGGGCATTGCGCTGGTGGTACTGACCCTGTTCAGCCTGCTGGTCACCCTGTCCATTACCCGCCCGCTAAGCCGCCTGCGCAGCGCGGTGCATGACCTGGGGCAGACCACTTACCAGCAGAACAGCCTGGCGCAGCTGGCTGCACGGCGTGACGAGTTTGGCGTGCTGGCCAAGGACTTCAACAAGATGGGCGCGCGCCTGCAAAGCACCATTGGCAGCCAGCGCCAGTTGCTGCGCGATGTGTCCCATGAGTTGCGCTCGCCGCTGGCCAGGCTGCGCATTGCCCTGGCTTTGGCCGAGCGCGCCGGGCCTGAGCAGCGGGAGACCTTGTGGCCGCGCCTGACCCGCGAGTGCGACCGGCTGGAAGACCTGATCAGCGAAATCCTTGCCTTGGCCCGGGTCGATGCGGAGCAGGCTCATGCCGAGCCGGTCGACCTCAATGCCCTGCTCGGCAGCGTGCGCAAAGACGCCTTGCTCAGCGCACCGGACCAGGACGTGCGCCTGGAGGCGCAGCCGGGGTTGACCCTGCAAGGTTGGCCGACGCTGATCGAGCGCGCCGTCGACAACCTGCTGCGCAATGCCCTGCGCTTCAACCCGGTGGGGCAGCCGGTCGAGGTCAGCGCCGTGCGTGAGCAGGACCACATCGTGATCAGCGTGCGTGACCATGGGCCCGGGGCGGCAGCGGAGCATCTGGCGCAGCTGGGCGAGCCGTTCTTCCGCGCGCCGGGGCAGGACGCGCCAGGGCATGGCCTGGGGCTGGCGATTGCGCGCAAAGCGGCGGAGCGCCATGGCGGGAGACTGGTGCTGGATAACCACCCACAGGGGGGCTTTGTGGCCAGGCTGGAGTTGCCCTTGGCTGAAGCTACTGGCAGTTGATGTGATGTAAGGGCCACTGGCCTCTTCGCGGGGCAAGCCCGCTCCCACAGGTACGGTGCAGGTATCAGGCAGCGCACAGTACCTGTGGGAGCGGGCTTGCCCCGCGAAGAGGCCAGTGGCCCTGATGCAATAAATCAGCCCCAGGCTGCGTTACTCGCCCCAGGCGCTGACGAACTCGGCAGTGTCCAGCACCGGCGCAGTGCGCGGCTCGGTCAGCGGCGTGCCGACATACAGGTAACCGATCAACTCTTCATTCTGGGCCAGACCCAGGCCCTTGTGCACATGGGCATCGAAGGCCATGTCCCCGGTACGCCACACCGCCCCGATGCCTTGCGCATGCGCGGCAATCAGAATGCCGTGCGCCGCACAGCCGGCTGCCAGACGCTGCTCGGACTTGGGCACCTTGAAGTGGTCCTGCAGCTTGGCGATCACCACGATCAGCAGCGGCGCCCGCAGCGGCATGGCGCGGGCCTTGTCCAGCGCAGCCTGGCTGGCTTCGCCCTTGTTCTGCACCGCTTCAGCGAACAGCTCACCCAGCTTTTCACGGCCCTGGCCCTCGATGGTCAGGAAGCGCCATGGTCGCAGCTGGCCATGATCCGGGGCGCGCAAGGCAGCCTGGAACAGCGCCTCGCGCTGTGCGGCATTGGGTGCCGGGTCAGTCAGGCGTGGCACGGAAACACGGTTGAGCAATGCGTCGAGAGCCTCCATCGGCTACCCTCCTGGCAGTTGAATGTGCGGCCATTCTAGCGTTTACATCACCAGACCCATAGGTAGAATGGCGCCCTTCCGTTTCGAGTCAGAGCAGATCACATGGCGTTGCCGACCTTAAGGATCATTGGTTTCATCATCGGCATCTTCCTGATTACCCTCGCCGTCGGCATGGCTGTGCCCATGGCGACCCTGGTGATCTTCGAGCGCACTGGTGACATGCCCTCCTTCCTCTGGTCGAGCCTGATCACCTTCATCGCCGGCCTGGCCCTGGTGGTACAGGGCCGCCCCGAGCATGTCCACCTGCGCCCGCGTGACATGTACCTGCTCACGGTCAGCAGCTGGCTGGTGGTGTGCGTGTTTGCCGCCCTGCCGTTCCTGCTGACCCAGCACATCAGCTACACCGACGCCTTCTTCGAGAGCATGTCGGGCATCACCGCTACCGGCGCTACCGTACTCAGCGGGCTCGATAACATGTCGCCGGGTATTCTCATGTGGCGCTCGATGCTTCACTGGCTCGGCGGCATCGGCTTCATCGCCATGGCGGTGGCGATCCTGCCATTGCTGCGCATCGGCGGCATGCGCCTGTTCCAGACCGAATCGTCCGACCGCTCGGAAAAGGTCATGCCACGCTCGCACATGGTGGCCAAGTCGATCGTGGGGGTGTACGTCGGCTTCTCTATCCTCGGCTCGCTGGCCTTCTGGTGGGCGGGGATGAGCCCGTTCGATGCAATCAACCACGCCATGTCGGCAATCTCCACCGGCGGCTTCTCCACCTCCGACCAGTCGCTGGCAAAATGGGATATCCCGGCCGTGCACTGGGTCGCGGTAGTGGTCATGATCATGGGCAGCCTGCCGTTCACCCTTTACGTCGCGACCCTGCGTGGCAACCGCAGGGCGCTGATCCGTGACCAGCAGGTGCAAGGTTTGCTGGGCATGCTGGTGGTTACCTGGTTGGTCCTGGGCACCTGGTACTGGTACAGCACCAACCTGCACTGGCTCGATGCCCTGCGCCACGTAGCCTTGAACGTGACCTCGGTGGTCACTACCACCGGCTTCGCCCTGGGCGACTACAGCCTGTGGGGCAACTTTTCGCTGATGCTGTTCTTCTACCTGGGCTTCGTCGGCGGCTGCTCCGGCTCGACCGCAGGCGGTATCAAGATTTTCCGCTTCCAGGTGGCCTACATCCTGCTCAAGGCCAGCCTCAACCAACTGATCCACCCGCGTGCGGTGATCAAGCAGAAATACAACGGCCACCGCCTCGACGAAGACATCGTGCGCTCGATTCTGACGTTCTCGTTCTTCTTCGCCATCACCATCTGCGTCATGGCCCTGTTGCTGTCGTTGCTGGGCGTGGACTGGATGACCGCATTGACCGGCGCTGCCGGCACAGTTTCGGGTGTAGGCCCGGGCTTGGGTGAAGTGATCGGCCCGTCGGGCAACTATGCCACGCTGCCGGACGCGGCCAAGTGGATCCTGGCGGCCGGCATGCTGCTTGGCCGCCTGGAAATCATTACGGTGCTGGTGCTGTGTATGCCGGCGTTCTGGCGTCACTGACCCCCTCGGCGTCCGTGCCGAGGCGGGCGCGGTACTCGCTTGGGGTGGCATCGAACCAGCGGCGGAACGCCCGGTAGAAATTGCTGGGGTCGGCAAAGCCCAGCAGGTAGGCGGTTTCCAGCAGTGTCATGCCCGGCTGGGCCAGGTATTGCTCGGCCAGCTCGCGACGGGTGTCATCAAGCAAGCTCTGGAAACTGGTGCCCTCCTCCTGCAGACGCCGCTGCAAGGTGCGCTGAGACAAGTGCAAGGCCTGGGCCAGGGTTTCGCGCTTGGGTTCCCCCTGCGGCAAGATGCGGCACAACACCTGGCGCACGCGGTGGGTAACCCGGCTTTCGGAAAATCGTGCCAGGTACTCCCCGGCAAAACGGTCGTGCAGCACCGCCATGGCCTCGTTGGCAGTCGGCAGCGGCGCCTCCATGTCGGCCCGTTCGAACACCAGCGCATCGTGCGGCGCGCCGAACACCAGGGGCGAATGAAACGCCACTTTGTACGGCTCGACATTCTTTGGCTGCGGCCCCTGCACCAGTACCCGGCGCGGCTGTACCGGCCGCCCACTGAGCCATTTGCTCAGCGCCAGCGCACAGGCCAGCGATGCTTCGGCACTGTGCCGGGTCGGGGGCAGATGGTCGCCATGCACCGTCAGGATCAGCGAATAGCCCTCGTCGCCAAGGACAAAACTGAGATCGGAGCTTTCGGCGATGATGCGCTGGTACCGCACCAGGCGCTGGAAGCCTTCTGCCAGGGTGCGGCTGGACATCAATGCATAGCCCACCACATGGAACGAAGCCGGCCGTACCACGCGGGCCATGTTCAGGCCAATGGCTTCATTGCCTGACAGCTCCACCGCCAGCTGCCACAGCCGGGTCATGGAATCTTGCGGAAAACGTGCATCGGGGTCGTCGAGGGCAGCGAAGTCCAGCCCCAGTTGCTTGAACATGGACGGGCAGTCCAGCCCTTCCAGTTCGAGCGCCTTCACAATCCCTGATGCCCAGCTGGCTGACGTGGTTCTTTCGCTCATGACAGGCTTCTTTTTACCGACCGCTCCTGCGGTGAACCCCAAGGATACTCATTTGGCGCCTATTGTCACTGGTAGGCCCCGTCAGTCACTCTAGACTCGAATCAGGCTCCACGCCGTGCATCTTGTCCAGAAGTATTAATCCCGGAGCACTGCCATGAACCGCACAGCGCAGTATCGCAGTTTTGCCGAGTTCTATCCTTACTACCTGGGGGAGCACAGCAACCCCACCTGCCGCCGCCTGCACTTTGTCGGCACCAGCTTGGTAATAGCGCTGCTGGCCTACACCATTGGCAGTGGCAAGTGGTTGCTTTTGCTGGCAGTGCCGCTGTTCGGCTATGGCTTCGCCTGGGTCGGGCACTTCTTTTTCGAAAAGAACCGGCCGGCGACCTTCACCTACCCGCTGTACAGCCTGGCCGGGGATTTCGTGATGTTCCGGGATATCTTGCTGGGCAAGATCCGGCTGTAGACATTGAGGGCGGGTTGCGGCCCCATGGTTCTGCAGCCTCTAAGCCGGCTCACGCGACGCCGCCACTGCCTGCGCTTCCCGCGCCTGGGCATCGGCCAACCGATACAGCTCGATACGGCCATCCCAATGCTCGATCAGCGCCGTGCACGACTCCACCCAGTCTCCGCAATTGAGGTAGTCCACCTCGCCCACCTTGCGGATCTCGGCATGGTGGATATGCCCACACACCACCCCGTGCAAACCACGCCGGGTGCACTCATGGGCAATGGCATCCTCGAAGTCGCTAATGAAGTTCACCGCGCCCTTGACCTTGTGCTTCAGGTACGCCGACAGCGACCAGTAACCATAGCCATACCGCGCACGCCAGTGGTTGAGCCAACGGTTGAGCACCAACGTGAACCCGTAGGCACGATCACCGAGAAACGCCAGCCAGCGGTGGTAACGGGTAATCACGTCGAACTGGTCACCATGGATCACCAGCAGGCGGCGGCCATCGGCGGTCAGGTGTTCGGCCTCATCCACCAGCTGGATGTTGCCCAGGATCAGCTTCGAGTAGCGGCGCAGGAATTCGTCATGGTTGCCGGTGACGTAGATCACCTCGGTACCGCGCTTGCTCATGGTCAGCAAGCGGCGGATCACGTTGGTGTGGGCTTGTGGCCAGTAAATGCCACCGCGCAGTTTCCAGCCATCGATGATGTCGCCTACCAGGTACACGCGGTCGGCCTGGTAGCCCTTGAGGAACTGCGACAGGTGTTCGGCCTGGCAGTCGCGTGTCCCCAGGTGGACATCGGAGATCCACAGGGTACGCACGCGTTGCTTGCGCGAGGGACGGGAGAGTTCGGCATGGGTCATGGACAGGCTCCGGCGCAGTTTGCTGGAGACTGGCAGGCGCGCATGACAGCGCCGTGGCAAAACGGTTACCGGTGATCGCCTGCCGGGAATGAGGCACAATGCGGATCTGCCCTGCGAGGACGCCCCATGACCGCCGGCCCGATACTCTCGCTGCGCCATTACCGCGACAGCCTGATCGCCCACAGCCACGAACACCCGCAACTGGTGTTCGGCCTGCGTGGCCGCCTGGAGTTCGAGGTACAGGGGCAAGGCGCCGGGATCGACCGGCAAGGGCTGGTCGTGGTCCCGGCAGGCGCGCATCACACCTGCGCCAGCGATGGCGGCAGCCACTGCCTGGTGCTTGATGTGCCTGGCGAGCAGTGGCTGCACGAGCAGCTGGGCGAGCATGCCGATGCCAGCCGCCGCCTGCTCGACCGCCCCGCCGCGCTGGGCCTGGACGACCGTCAGCAACAGTTGGTGGACTGGCTGGCGGCCAGCCCCATGGACGACCCGCTGATTGCCCGGCAAGGCGCAGCGCTGTTGCTGGCCAGCCTCAACTGCACGGCAGCAGCCAACGTGCGCCCCAGCCAGCGCCTACCCTATGCAGCCTTCGATGCCCATATCGAGCAGCATGCTGCCTACCCGTTGCAGGTCGCCGACCTGGCGCGCATCGCCGGGCTGTCCGGCGCCCGGCTGCATGCGCGGTTTACTGCCGAATGCGGCATGACACCGATGGACTACATTCGCCAGCGGCGCTTGCTCAAGGCGCGGCGGCTGGTGGTGCAGACCGTGCTACCGATGAGTGAAATTGCGGCGCAGGTGGGGTATTGCTCGCAGAGTGCGTTTTCAGCGGCGATGTTGCGGGCGTTCGGGTGTACGCCAATGGCTTTGCGGCGAGAGCCTGGCGACAACTGACAGCAGTCTTGCGACAGAAATCGTTGGCCTGTGGTTTTACACTTTGCCAGTGCCGGCCTCTTAGCAGCACAAGGCTGCTCCCACAGAATACGCACAGTCCCTGTAGGAGCAGCCTTGTGCTGCGAAGAGGCCGGCAACGTCGATAAAGATCTTGAGCAAGGACCACCATGAACCACCGCACCGCCCTCGGCGCCCTGCACATTGGCGCGCTGTTCTTCGGCCTGACCGGCGTCTTCGGCAAACTGGCCGCCACTGCCAGCCCGGCGATCATCGTCTTCGGCCGCGCCGCCTTCGCCGTACTCGCCCTGGCCCTGTTCGCCAGCCTGACCGGCCCGGGCTGGCAGCGCCTGAGCAGCCAGGATATCCGTCGCCTGCTGCTCGGCGGTGTGCTGCTGGCCGGCCACTGGGTCAGTTTCTTCATTGCCGTCAAAGTTGGCGGCGTGGCCATCGCCACCCTCGGTTTCGCCAGTTTCCCGGCCTTCACCGTCATCCTCGAAGGCCTGCTGTTCCGCGAGCGCATCCGCCGCAACGAGGCCGTGCTGGTGCTGCTGGTCAGCATCGGCCTGATACTGGTCACGCCAGATTTCGACCTGGCCAGCGAGGCCACTGGCGGCCTGCTCTGGGCACTGCTGTCAGGGCTGCTGTTCTCGCTGCTGTCCCTCACCAACCGCGCCGGCTCCGGGCGTTTGCCAGCAGTACAGGCTGCCCTGTGGCAGAACCTGGTGGTAGGCCTGTGCCTGCTGCCGTTCGCCGCACCAGGTCTGGCAGGCGTGGCGGCCATGGACTGGCTGTGGATCGCCCTGCTCGGCATCTTCTGCACCGGCGTGGCGCACAGCCTGTTCGTCGCCAGCCTGGCGGTGATCAAGGCGCGCACCGCCGCCGTGGTGTTCGGCATGGAGCCGGTCTATGGCATTGCCGTGGCCTGGGTGGTGTTCGCCGAAACCCCGACCTTGCGCATGCTGCTGGGCGGCGCGCTGATCATCTTCGCCATCGTGCTGTCCAGCCGCATGACCCGCGAACAACCACCCAAGCAGCGGCCACTGGCCGAGGGCGCCTGATCAGCGGTCGTTGTGGCCAAGGTCACGCTGCGGGTCGATCTGGTCGCGTACCCGCTGTTTCAGCACCTTGGCCTCGGGGAAGCCGCCGTCGGCCTTGCGCTCCCAGATCTGCACGCCATTGCAGGTAATGCAGAAGACCCCGCCGGTGCCCGGTGACAGCGCGACCTGGCCAAGGTCGTCGGCAAACGTGCTGAGCAGTTCCTGGGCCAGCCAGGCAGCGCGCAGCAGCCACTGGCACTGGGTGCAATAAGTGATGACGATTTCGGGCTTGTTATCGGCCATGCTGAGGCATCTCCAGGTAAGGGGCCGCTTATACTAGCGGTCTTTAGCCCACGGTTTGAGACTCACGATGCGCCGTTTGCTGTGCTGTTTGCTGCTCGCCCTCACCTCCTTCATGGCTGCCGCTGCGGAACCTGCCAGGCCCAAGGTCGGCTTGGTGTTGTCGGGGGGTGCGGCCCGTGGTTTGGCCCACATCGGCGTGCTCAAGGCACTGGAGGAACAGGGCGTGCGCATCGACGCCATCGCCGGCACCAGCATGGGCGCAGTGGTCGGCGGGCTTTACGCTTCGGGCTACAGTGTCGCAGAACTGGAAAAGCTCGCCACCACCCTGGACTGGCAACAGGCGCTGTCCGATGCCCCGCCGCGCAAGGACGTGCCGTTCCGGCGCAAGCAGGATGATCGCGATTTCCTGGTCAAGCAAAAGCTCAGCTTTCGCGACGACGGCAGCCTGGGCCTGCCGCTGGGGGTGATCCAGGGCCAGAACCTGTCACTGCTGCTGGAAAGCAAACTGGCGCACACCGCCGATACCCGCGATTTCGACAAGCTGCCCATCCCCTTTCGCGCTGTAGCCACTGACATCGCCAGTGGCGAAAAGGTGGTGTTCCGCCACGGCCATCTGCCCCAGGTCATCCGTGCCAGCATGTCGATCCCCGCCGTGTTTGCCCCGGTCGAACTGGACGGCCGCCTGCTGGTGGACGGCGGCATGGTCGACAACATCCCCGTCGACGTGGCCCGCGAAATGGGCGTGGACCTGGCCATCGTGGTCGACATCGGTACCCCGCTGCGCGATCGCAAGCAACTGCTGACCGTGGTCGACGTGCTTAACCAGTCGATTACCCTGATGACACGGCGCAATTCGGAAGAACAACTGGCCAGCCTGCAGCGCGATGACATCCTCATCCAGCCATCGCTAGCTGCCTTCGGCGTGACCGACTTCGGCCGTGCCCGGGACATGATCGACGCCGGTTACCGCGCCACCCGCCTGCTCGACCAACGCCTGGCTGCCCTGCGCGAGCCTGAGGGTGACAGCAACCTGGCCGTGGCCCGCTCGCCACGCCAGCGCACGCCGGTGATCACCGCGATCCGGATCGAGAACGACTCCAAGGTCAGCGACGACGTGATCCGCTCTTACATCCGTCAGCCGATCGACGCCCCCCTTGAGCTGGACCGCCTGCAGACCGACATGGGCACGCTCTACGGCCTGGACTACTTCGACCGGGTGCAGTACCGCGTGGTGCACAAGGGCAACGACAACACCTTGGTGATCAACGCCCGCGGTCGACGCGGCGGCACCGACTACCTGCGCCTGGGCCTGAACCTTTCGGACGACCTGCGCGGTGACAGCGCCTTCAACCTGGGCGCCAGCTACCGGGTCAATGGCATCAACAGCCTGGGTGCCGAGTGGCTGACCCGTGGCCAGATCGGCGACCAGCAAGAACTGTACAGCGAGTTCTACCAGCCGCTGGACGTTGGCTCGCGCTATTTCATTGCGCCGTACCTGGATTTCAGCTCACAGAACATCGAAGCCACCCTGGACAACGACCCCGTCGCAGAGTACCGCCTGGAACGCTACGGCTTTGGCCTGAACCTCGGCCGCCAGATTGGCACCAACGGTGAAGTACGCCTGGGCGTGGGCAAGGCCTGGGGCGAGGCCGAGGTACGCATTGGCGACCAGGACCTGCCCAAGGTCAGCTTCAACGAGGGCTTCTATGAACTGAAGTATTCGTTCGACACCCTCGACAACGTGTATTTCCCGCACAGCGGTGAGGACATTGGCCTGACCTTGCGCAAGTACGACAAATCGCTGGACTCCGACCAGGATTACCGGCAGTGGCTGTTCAACCTGGACAAGGCCATCAGTACCGGGCCGAACACCTTCGTGCTGGGCGGACGCTACGGGCGCACCCTGGACGCTACCGAGGTGGTGACGTCCAGCTTCGTGATGGGTGGGGCACGAGAGCTGTCTGGCTTTCGCCAGGACTCGGTGTCGGGGCAGAACGTGAGCCTGCTGCGCATGGTCTATTACCGCCGGCTGACGCCACGGGCCTACGTACCGCTGGACTTCCCGCTGTACATTGGCGGGTCGCTGGAACGTGGGCGCGCGTGGAACAACGACAACGAGTTCGACAGCGGCTACATCAATGCGGCGAGCATCTTCCTGGGGCTGGAAACGCCTCTGGGGCCGCTGAACTTCAGCTACGGCACCAACAGTGCGCATGAGCAGGCGGTGTACCTGAACCTGGGGCATACCTTCTGATTCGCCGGGGGCCGCAAAGCGACCCCTGGGGCCCTCAGGACTTCTCGAGGTTGGACAGGATCGTGGCATGCACCCGCATGCACACCTGCAACTCTGCCTCGTCCACCCCGGTGAAAAGCTCCAACCGCAGCTGGTTGGCGATGGTTTCGATCTGGTCGATCAGCGGCTTGGCCGGCGGGCACAGC
Source organism: Pseudomonas sp. PvP089 (assembly GCF_017875165.1). NCBI lineage: Bacteria > Pseudomonadati > Pseudomonadota > Gammaproteobacteria > Pseudomonadales > Pseudomonadaceae > Pseudomonas > Pseudomonas sp. PvP089. The sequence goes on along the minus strand of NZ_JAGGME010000001.1, from coordinate 1,799,462 downwards.
AAGATCTTCTTGGCCCGCCGGTCTTCCACCACCGCCTGCCGGCGCACCAGCCCTTGTGCTTCCAGGCTGTCGAGCAGGCGCGCCAGGGTCGGGCCTTCAACGCCCACGCTCTGGGCCAACTCACGCTGAGTAGGGGCTTCTTCGAAACGCGCCAGGTGCAGCAACACCAGCCAGCGCGCCTGGGACAGGTTGAGCCCGGCCAGGCGGCGGTCCAGTTCGGCACGCCAGCCCCGGGACATCTGGGCCAGCTGCATGCCGAAGCGGTGTTGGTTGTCGGTCAGGGGCATAAGCAACTCATTGAACAGATCTAATTATTAGGCAGCTAACCATGCCCTTTCCGACGAGGCAAGGCTCGCGCGCCCTCCGCCGTTCGATAATCGTCAAAAAGCATGACAAAGGTCAGCAGATGGCGGTTCTGCCCTCGATCTGACTGCCCGTCACATCTCGAACTCGGCCGCCAGCGCCGCACGCACGCAATACAGCACACCCTCCGGCACCCGGGCCCCGAACTGGGGCGCAATGGCCGACACCGGCGGCAGTTCGCCCTCGCCATCCAGGAAGGCGTCCTGTACTTCCATCAGCAGGTCTTCCGGCAGGTCGAGGGCCTGGTCAAGGCTAAGCTCCTGGCGGCCCAACGCCTCGGCCAGCAGGCTATACACGTTCTTCTCGCTGCAGTTGAGCTGCCCGGCGATCTGCGCCGGGGTCATGCCGGCCCGGGCCAGGCTGACCAGTTCGTGGCGCAGGTCGAGTACCACTTTCGGCGCCTCTTCGGTGCCACCGCTGTTGTTCAGTACCTCGAGGAACGCCTGGCCATAACGCTCCAGCTTGCGCGCCCCCACACCGCTGACCTGGGCCATATCGCTGAGGCTGACCGGCTGGCTGCGCAGCATTTCCAGCAGCGTCGAGTCGGGGAAGATGACATAGGGCGGCACACTGTGCTCCTCCGCCAGCTTGCGCCGCAGGGTACGCAGCGCTTCCCACAGCTCGCGCTCCTCGGCACGCACCAACTGGCTGGCCGGGCTGCCACCGCTGGACGATGAGGTCTTGGCCGTGGTCTGCGGCTTGAGGTCGCGACGCAGTTGCAAGGTCACCTCGCCGCGCAGCAGTGGCCGGCAGCTGTCGGACAGGCGCAGGCCGCCATAGCCCTCCAGGTCGATGTCGACCAGCCCACGCGCCACCAGCTGGCGGAACAACGAACGCCACTCGACCTCGGCCAGGCCCTTGCCGACGCCGAACACCGACAGCTTCTCGTGGCCGAAATTGCGCACCTTCTCGTTGTCCTTGCCCAACAGCACATCGACCAGGTGGCCGACACCATAGCGCTGGCCAGTGCGGAAAACCGCCGACAGCGCCTGACGGGCCGGCTCGGTGGCGTCCCAGGTCTGAATGTTGTCGACACAGTTGTCGCAGTGCCCGCACGGCTGCTCGAGGATTTCATCGAAATAGGCCAGCAACGACTGGCGGCGGCAGCGGGTCTCTTCGCACAACGCCAGCATGGCGTCGAGCTTGTGCTGCTCGATGCGCTTGTGGCGCTCGTCTCCTTCGGAGTTCTGCAGCATCTGCTTGAGCATGACCATGTCCTGCAGGCCGTAGGCCATCCAGGCATCGGATGGCAAGCCGTCCCGGCCGGCACGGCCGGTTTCCTGGTAATAGGCCTCAAGCGACTTGGGCAGGTCGAGGTGGGCAACGAAGCGCACGTTGGGTTTGTCGATACCCATGCCGAAGGCAATGGTGGCGACCATGATCAACCCTTCCTCATTGAGGAAGCGGTGCTGGTTGGCAGAACGGGTCTCGGCAGCCAGGCCGGCATGATAAGGCAATGCCGGGAAACCCTGATCACAGAGGAAGGCTGCCGTTTCGTCGACCTTCTTGCGCGACAGGCAGTACACAATGCCCGCGTTGCCGCGGCGCTCGCCAAGGAAGGCCATCAGCTGCTTGCGCGGCGCTTCCTTGGGTACGATGCGATAGAAGATGTTCGGCCGGTCAAAGCTCGACAGGAAGCGCTCGGCGCCTTGCAGGTGCAGGCGCTGGACAATCTCTTCGCGGGTGCGCATATCGGCGGTGGCGGTCAGCGCAATGCGCGGCACATGCGGGAACAGCTCGGCCAATTGCCCCAGTTGCAGGTATTCGGGGCGGAAATCGTGGCCCCACTGCGACACGCAGTGCGCCTCGTCGATGGCAAACAGCGAGATGTCCAGATCGCGCAGGAAATCGAGCATGCGCGGCTGCACCAGGCGCTCCGGCGCCAGGTACAGCATCTTCACTTCGCCACGGCGCAGGCGCCCGGCCAGTTCACGCTGCTGCTCCGCCGTCAGGGTAGAGTTCAGCGCGGCAGCCGACACGCCCAGTTCGTCCAGCGTGGCGACCTGGTCGTCCATCAACGCAATCAGCGGTGAGACCACCACCGTCAGGCCCGGGCGCAGCAGCCCCGGCACCTGGAAACACAGCGACTTGCCGCCACCAGTGGGCATCAGCACCAGGGCATCGCCGCCATTGGCCACGCATTCGATGATTGCTGCCTGGCGCCCACGGAAACTGTCGTAGCCGAAGATGTCCTTGAGAACGCGCTGAGCCTGTTCGAGCATGTGCAACTCCACAAATCGCCGTACCACCCTGCATACAGGCTGGACGAAAAACCCGCTCCGCACACGCCAAATGCGTAAGCGGTTTTTGCCAGGGGCCGATAAAATCTGCCCCTGCATGAAAAATCGCGGAGTATACCGCAGCACCGCACTGCACAGGGCACCATGGTGATAGACGTTCCCTTTACCCCGCTACCCTTGCTTGGTGCTAGAATTCGGTATCGTTTATTCCCCAAGGTAGCCCTGTAATGTCCTTCGCCGAGCAACTGACCCGCCTGCAAGCCTTCCTCGACGCCGACGAGCTGCACGAAGAGGCGCTGGACTACGTCGCCGCCCACGGCTACCTGACCGCCCTGTCGATCAACGCCGAGGACGTGCCCGAGCGCGAATGGATCGACGCCTTGTTCGCCGAAGAGCCGCACTACGCCAGCGAGGCCCAGCGCACCGAGATCGAAGCCACCCTGGTGGCGTTGAAAGCGCACATCGCCCGCCAGCTGGCCAGCGACGAAGAATTCGACCTGCCATGCGACCTCGACCTGACCGACGAGCCGGATGATTCCGACCTGCGCGGCTGGTGCATTGGCTTCATGGAAGGCGTGTTCCTGCGTGAAGAGGCCTGGTTCGAGAACGCCGAAGAAGAAGTCAGCGAAATGTTGCTGCCGATCATGGTGGGCTCGGGCCTGTTCGACGAACAGCCAGAGTTCGCCGACATCGCCAGCAACGCCAACCTGCAGGATGACATGATCGTCCAGATCCCCGAGGCGCTGAGCGCATTGTTCCTGCTGCTGCACGCCCCTGACGAAAAACCGGCGCTGCTCAAGCCACGCCACCACTGAGTCGCCTGTGCGCTACCTGCTGCTGGCCATCGGCTGGCTCAGCGTTGCGCTGGGGGTGTTGGGGATATTCCTTCCGGTATTGCCCACCACCCCTTTCCTGCTTTTGGCGGCAGCCTGCTTTGCCCGCAGTTCGCCGCGCTTTCACCACTGGCTGGTCCATCACCCGAAGCTCGGGCCATGGATCCGCGACTACCTCAGTGGTGAAGGCATCCCCCTCAAGGGCAAGGTCTACGCCATCGGCCTGATGTGGGCCAGCATTGGCCTGTCGTGCTATCTGGTGCCCCTGTTCTGGGCACGCGCCTTCATGTTGACCAGCGCTGTATTGGTAAGCCTCTATATCGTCAGGCAGAAAACCCTGCACACACCGAAGTGACATTTTTTTGTCGCCAAATATCACTTTCGCCTAACGGTCGTTTTCTTTATCCGAAATGGTTCTGGAACCACACAAAAGCCTTGTATTCATTGGCTTTCTTGCCTTTTCGCGCGCTTGCCAGCACAAAGTTTCGCTGCCCTTGTTAGACAATATATGTCTTATATTGCTATTTTATATGAAGAAATCTTCTTATCTATCGCGTTGAATGTACTTAGCTGTGTTGTTAAAAACCTGCAACACTATACGCGATAATTTTATCGTCATTTTTTTGGCGAGCAGCAGGATCAATTCCAGGATCAGGGAGATGTACCATGCGCGTTTTGAACCCCATCACCAGTGCATTACTGTTGGCCCTGGCGAGTGCCAACGTACAGGCGATGTCGATCACCGAGGCCGTCCAGAGCGCCGTGGACTACCACCCGCAGGTAAGCTCCAACCGTAACAGCAAGCTGTCGGCCGATGAAGACGTCAAGTTTGCGCGTGGTGGCTACTACCCTTCCGTGGATTTGGTTGCTGGCTATGGCCGCCAGCGTTCGGACAATGCCACCACCCGTGCCGAGGGTAACCACAACAAGGAAACCCTCAACTACACCCAGTCCGAGCTACGCCTGCGGCAGATGATTTTCGACGGTTTCAACACCGCGAACGAAGTGGGCCGCACCGAAGCGGTTTCTACCTCCCGCGCCTACTACACCCAGGCAGTTGCCCAGGATGTCGCCCTGCGTGCGATCGAGGTATACCTGGAAGTGCTCAAGCGCCGTGAGCTGGTAACCCTGGCCAAGAACAACCTGCAAGCCCACCTGCGCGTCAACGACCAGATCGGCCTGCGTAACGAGCGCGGCGTTGGCAGCACCGCCGACCTCGACCAGTCCCGCGCCCGTCGCGCCCTGGCGGAAAACAACCTGGATACCGCCGAAGTGGACCTGGCCGATGCCGAGGCCAACTTCTTCAGCGTGATCGGCCGTGCCCCGGACGAACTGGAAAGCCCGCCGACCATCAAGGGCGAGGTGCCTGAGACCCTCGACGGCGCGCGCGACAGCATGCGCCAGAACAACCCCTACATCAAATCGGCACAGGCTGACGTCAACGCCGCCGAGCAGCAATACGAAGTGGGCAAGTCGACCTTCTACCCGCGCTTCGACGCCATTCTTGCAACCGGTGCCAACAACAACACCGGTGGCGAAAAAGGCCACAACAACAACGATTGGCAGGCCGGCGTAGAGATGAACTACAACCTGTTCCGCGGCGGCAGCGACAAGGCCCGCCTGCAGTCTGACGCGCACAAGATCAACCAGGCCCTGGACATCCGCAACAACGCCCTGCGTGAGCTGACCGAAAACCTGAGCCTGGCGTGGAACGCCATGAACAATGCCAGCAAGCAGCTGCCTACCGCGCGTGAATACGCCGAGACCACCAAGCGCGTGCGCGCCGCTTACCAGGACCAGTTCGGCCTGGGCCAGCGTACCCTGCTGGACGTGCTTGACAGTGAAAACGAGCTGTACAACGCCGACCGCCGTTACACCGAAGTCCGCTACACCGAGGAATTCTCGCGCTACCGCGTGCTGGCGACCATGGGTGAGCTGTTGAGCAAACAGCGTATTTCGCTGCCGCCAGAGGCGCTGGCTACCACGGAAGTGCGTACCGAGGCGCGTCTACCTGAGATGCGTTGATCGGCTTCAAGTTCTGGGGGCCGCTTTGCGGCCCTTTCGCCGGCAAGCCAGCTCCCACAGGTACTGCATAGGCTTCAAACTTTGTGCAGTTGCCTGTGGGAATAAAAGCATGAGCCTTGACACTGTAACTGTGGGAGCTGGCTTGCCGGCGATAGGGCCCTCACGGGCACCTCAACCCTCACCATGGTTACGCTGGAACGTCTCCACCCCCATGGCCCTGATCTGCCCCTCGATCAACGCCTCGAACGGCGCCAGCAGCGCATCGAAGCTGGCAGGTTGCTCCAACGCATTCAAAGCCCCCACCACTGCCTCTATGGTCGATAGCGCCCCCGCCTCCGGCGCCTTGCGCAGCCGATACCGCGAAGGCGCGACTGCCCCCAGCGTCACCCGCGGCAACCCTTCCAGCAGCGGGTTCATGTACAGCAGCTTGCGCGCCTTGCGCCAGGTGCCGTCGGGCACGATCAGCAGCAACGGCGTGTCATCGACCTTGCCATAGGCTGTCAGCACCTGAGCGTCATCGCCCGGGAACAGCAAGGCCGGCCGGTAACCAGGCGTTGCCAGCAATTCACCCAGATCATCGAATACCTCGCCCACCCGCAGCTCGGCGTTGTTCAGGCCAAGGGCAGCAAGGCGCGCAGTGTTCAGGGCATGGGCGGTTTCACTGGGGTGCTGCAGCAGGATGACGCGGGTGCGGCTGTCGAGCGCGGGGATCAGTGGGCAGAGGCAATGGTCGAGCGGGCGCTGGCAGCGCTCGCAGCGGGGTCTGGGCATGGGGTTCTCCTTGGCGGGAACAGTGTGCCACAGAACCGGGGCCCGCTTTGCGGCCCCAGCGATCTCAGCGGTTGAAGCGCTCTGCCAGGCTGTGCAGGTACTCCGCCATGCGCTCCAGGTCCTGGCTGATTTCTGCACCCTGCCTGGCCTGCCCGGCACTCTGGTCACACAGCTGGGCAATTCTCACGATCTGCTGGTTGATGTCCTCGGCCACATGGCTTTGCTGCTCCGACGCCGTCGCCATCTGCTGGCTCATGCCGGTGATGCGGCTGACCGCCTGGGCAATCCCGCTCAACGCCGTCTGCACCGCCTCGACGCTGTGCACGCTGTCCCGCGAGATCTGCTCACCCCGGCTGGCGGTGCTAACCGCCCGTTCCGCGCCCGCGCGCAACGAAGCAATGATGTGGTGAATCTCGTCGGTCGATGCACGGGTACGTTGTGCCAGCGAACGCACTTCATCGGCCACCACGGCAAAACCCCGCCCCTGCTCACCCGCGCGCGCCGCCTCGATGGCAGCGTTGAGCGCCAACAGGTTGGTCTGCTCGGCAATCGAGGTAATCACATCGACCACGCTGCCGATGGACTGGGTCTGCTCGGCCAGGGCATTGACCGCCTGACCGATGTCGTTGACGGCATCGCTCATACTGCCCATGGCCTTGAGGCTCTGCAGCGCGAGCTCGCTGCCATGCTGCGCCAGTTGGTCGGCATCGCCAGCCGCATGCGCCGTGCTCTGCACGTTGTGAGTGACCTGCTGGATGGTTGCGGCCATTTGCGCAATGGCCGTGGCCGACTGGTCGGTCTCGCTGCGCTGGCGGTCAAGCATCTGCGCCTGGGCATCGGACAAATCTGAGGACTGCGCAGCCCGCGACTTTACCCCGACGCCAGCGTCCACCAGGCGGGTCAGGGCTGTTTGCAAGCGCGCTTCCTCGCTGATGATGGCCAGGTCAAGCTGGCCCTGCAGGCCCGGGTTGTCGCTGTAGGTCAGCGCCACCAGCGGGCTGGTGAAGGCTTTGGGATGCTCGGCCAACGTGCGGCGGATGGCCTGGTTCTGCCGGTGCTCGACGAGGTACCAGGCCAACAGCAGGCTGGCCATCAGCACCCCAAGCGCTGCATAGGCCGGCAGCCACAAGTAACCGCCTGCCGATACCAGACCTGCGGCTATCAACGGCCAGCCATGGGCTAACCCGTGCCCCAGCCGCGCCGCCCAGGGCACAGCTGCGCGGTCGGCCCGCAGGCGCGCATACAGCGCCTCGGCGCGGCGGATCTGCTCACGCGTGGGCACCGAGCGCACCGACTCGTAACCACTGATGCGGCCCTGCTCGTAGATGGCCGTGACGTAAGCGCTGACCCAGTAGTAATCACCATTCTTCGCCCGGTTCTTGACCACCCCCATCCACGGCTTGCCCTGCTTGATCGTGTCCCACATATGCCCGAACACCGATGCAGGCATGTCAGGGTGACGCACCAGGTTGTGCGGTTGGCCGACCAGCTCGTCATAGGTAAATCCGCTGATCGCCACGAAGGCTTCGTTGCAGTAGGTGATGCGGCTGTTGAGGTCAGTCGTGGAAATCAGGCGTTGATCGCTTGAGAAGGTTCTTTCGTGCTCAGTGACGGGCAAATTCATGCGCATCGGGGCGATCCTTGCAGGATGAAATAAGGGGAAAATCATCAGCGCAAGTTGATATGTAGCAGAGCGCTATCAGGTTAGCGGTCAGCTTTTGCCGGAATTTAACGTCGCCCGACGGAATGCATGAATGCGTCGCTGCTCAGCCCACGTTCAACTGGCTTTTCAACAGATCACGGAAGGTCTGGATCAGCGGTTCACGGCTACGCCCACGGCGAATGATCAGCGAGAACGGCGCCTGGTAGCCAAAGGTGGACGGCGACAACACGCGCAAATCCCCCTTGTCGACCCAAGCCTGGGCATAGTGCTCGGGCAAGTACCCGATATAGGCGCCGGACAGGATCAGGATCAACTGCGCTTCCATACTCTCCACCGTCGCCGCGCTGTGCTTGAAGCCATGCCGGGCCAGCTCGGCCTGGCTCCAGTAGCCGCGCCCGACCATGCGCTGCTGCGTCACTACCGGCTCGGGGATGCGCCGCTCGGTATACAACGGGTGGCGGCTGCTGCAATACAGCCAGTGCTGTTCACGGTACAACGGCTGGTAGAGCAGGCCGCTCATGCGCGAGGAGAACGCACCGATGGCCAGGTCCAGTCGGTTGTCCTGCACGCCCAGTTGCAGCTCGTAAGGGCTGGACACCGACAGGTGCAGGTGCACCGCCGGGTGCTCCTGGCTGTAGGCGCCGATGGCTTCGGCCAACGGCAAGGCCCGGTCGCCGACCGTGGAGTCGATAACCCCGAGGTTGAGGGTGCCACGCAACTCGCCCTTGAGGGCAGCGGCATACTGCTCGAAGCCATCCAGTTCGGCCAGTAGCCGCAGGGTCTCCTGGTGGAACAGCTCGCCCTTGCTGGTCAGGCTGAAACCGCCACGGCCGCGGTGGCACAGCACGATGCCCAGCGCGCCCTCCAACTGGCTCATGTAGGTGCTGATGGCCGAGGTCGACAGGTTCAACTCGCGCTGGGCGTTGGCGAAGCCCTGGTGGCGCACCACGCTGACAAAGATGCGCAGCAGTTTCAGGTCGGGCAAGGTCGAGGCCATGGTGCAACGGTTCCGCAGGTGTATTTGCGCGCAGTCTAACCGCTCTGCCCGTCTTTAGTTCAGAAATTCCTGAACTAAGTATTTGTCGGTAGCGATTCTTCCCCGGCACTACCTTCAGCAGACTTGGCCGAAATGTCCCTGCCCGCCGGCAAAACCACACGTGAGAGGCGCGCGGCGGCACAGGTTCGAACAAACACAACAATCGACCGACTGATGAGGCCCACCGTGGACAAGACTCTCCACCAACCACTGGGCGGCAACGAAATGCCGCGTTTCGGCGGCATCGCCACCATGCTCCGTCTCCCCCACCTGCAAAGTGCCCAAGGCCTGGATGCTGCCTTCATCGGCGTGCCCCTGGACATCGGTACCTCGCTGCGTTCCGGCACCCGTTTCGGCCCGCGGCAGATCCGCGCCGAGTCGGTGATGATCCGCCCCTACAACATGGCCACCGGGGCCGCACCGTTCGACTCGCTATCGGTGGCCGACATCGGTGACGTGGCGATCAACACCTTCAACCTGCTGGACGCCGTACGCATCATCGAAGAAGCCTACGACGAAATCGTCGAGCACAATGTCATCCCGATGACCCTGGGCGGCGACCACACCATCACCCTGCCGATCCTGCGGGCGCTGCACAAGAAGCACGGCAAGATCGGGCTCGTGCACATCGACGCCCACGCCGACGTCAACGACCACATGTTCGGCGAGAAGATCGCCCACGGCACCACCTTCCGCCGCGCCGTGGAAGAAGGCCTGCTCGATTGCGACCGTGTGGTACAGATCGGCCTGCGCGCCCAGGGCTACACCGCCGATGACTTCAACTGGAGCCGCCGCCAGGGCTTCCGCGTGGTCCAGGCCGAAGAGTGCTGGCACAAGTCGCTGGAACCGCTGATGGCCGAAGTGCGGGAAAAGGTCGGCGGCGGCCCGGTGTACCTGTCGTTCGACATCGACGGCATCGACCCGGCCTGGGCGCCCGGTACCGGCACCCCGGAAATCGGCGGCTTGACCACCATCCAGGCGATGGAGATCATTCGCGGCTGCCACGGCCTGGACCTGATCGGTTGTGACCTCGTCGAAGTCTCCCCGCCTTACGACACCACCGGCAATACCTCGCTGCTCGGTGCCAACCTGCTGTTCGAGATGCTCTGCGTGCTTCCGGGCGTCGTGCGTCGTTAACACCGCTACACCCCGGCAGGAGCCATGAGGGAGGGCCACAGAGGCCCGCCAACAACACGACAAGACCGCCGGCGGCCGTGGCCGCCCGCGTGGTCGATCTCGCCATAATAAAGATAATCGGGAGAACCCCAATGGCCTTGGACATCATTGTTGTAATGATCTACACCGCCGGCATGCTCGGGCTTGGCTGGTACGGCATGCGACGTGCAAAAACCCATGAAGACTACCTGGTAGCCGGGCGCAACCTGGGCCCTGTGCTGTACATGGGCACCATGGCCACCACCGTGCTTGGTGGTGCTTCTACCGTGGGCACCGTGCGCCTGGGCTACGTCCATGGCATCTCCGGCTTCTGGCTATGCGCGGCCCTTGGCCTGGGCATCATCGCCATCAACCTGTTCCTGGCCAAACCGCTGCTGCGCCTGCGCATCTTCACCGTGACCCAGGTGCTTGAGCAACGCTACAACCCGACCGCACGCCAAGCCAGCGCCGTGATCATGCTGGCCTATGCGCTGATGATCGGCGTCACCTCGACACTGGCCATGGCCACCGTATTGCAGGTGCTGCTGGACCTGCCCTTCTGGGCTTCGCTGCTGCTCGGCGGCGGTGTGGTGGTGCTGTACTCCACCATTGGCGGCATGTGGTCGCTGACCCTTACCGACATCGTCCAGTTCGTGATCAAGACAGTCGGCCTGATGTTCATCCTGTTGCCCGTGTGCCTGTACAAGGCAGGTGGCTGGGACACCTTGGTGGCCAAGTTGCCAGCGGCCAGCTTCCAGCTGACCACCATTGGCTGGGACACCATCATCACCTACTTCCTGATCTACTTCTTCGGCATCCTCATTGGCCAGGACATCTGGCAGCGGGTGTTCACTGCGCGTGACGAAAAGGTTTGCCAGCGTGCCGGTACCGTCGCCGGTGTGTACTGTGTGGTGTACGGCCTGGCCTGCGCCGCCATCGGCATGGCCGCGCATGTGCTGATGCCCGACCTGGCCAACCCGAACAATGCCTTTGCCGAGATGATCAAGAGCACCCTGCCCGATGGCATCCGTGGCTTGCTGATGGCCGCGGCCCTGGCGGCCATGATGTCCACCGCCAGCGCCGGCCTGCTGGCGGCCTCGACCACTGTGACCGAGGACCTGCTGCCCAAGCTGCGTGGCGGCAAGCAGTCGAGCCTGGGCATGAGCCGCCTGTTCACCCTGCTCACCGGCCTGGTGGTGCTGGGCATCGCGCTGATGGTCAACGATGTGATCAACGCGCTGACCCTGGCCTATAACCTGCTGGTCGGCGGCATGCTGATCCCGCTGATCGGGGCGATCTTCTGGAAGCGTGCAACCACCGCTGGCGCGATTGCCAGCATGTCGCTGGGCTTTGCCACCGCGCTGCTGTTCATGTTCAAAGACGGGCTGGAGGCCAATACGCCGATCTACTACAGCCTGGCGATCGGCTTGGTGAGCTTTGTGGCGGTTAGCCTGATGTCTCGCAAAACAGTCGGTGCGGTGAATCTGGCCTGACATTAGCCTCAAGCCCTATCGCCGGCAGGGATAACACTAAACTCCAAGACACAAAAAAGGCCGCAGCACCCACCCAGGTGCTGCGGCCTTTGTCTTATATCAGCGGCGACGCGGCTGGCGTTTGCGCTGCTCTTCATCAGTCGGGATCGGCACCGGCTGCAAGGGTGGTGGAATCAGCCCCAGGGCGACCGCCAGGTCGTGGAGCCAGTTGGACAGTGGTTTATTCATAATGCCCCCTTGACGGGTCAGCCTCACGGCGAATCAATCCTGGGATGGTTCATACAGATCATAGCCTGATGTCCTGTATTACGCATGCCTATGCTCTTACAGATAAGGGCCATTTTGACGCGGATCAAGCCCTGGCGCCGCATTCCGACGACTGGTTAATCGTTTCGCTTTGTTGCAAGTCGATCCATGCCTGCAGATTCGCCCCACGCATGCCCTGACGCCACATCAGCCAGGTGACCGCCTGATCGAACGGCTGCTGCAGCCGGTGCACCCTCACCCGGTCACGCCCAGGCAGGCTGTCGAGCATCGATTGGGCCATCATCGCCACGCCTGCGCCCGCGATCACGCAGGCCAGCATGCTCTGGTACGACTCGATCTCCATCACCCGGCCCATGGGCGTGTGGGCATGGGCATACCACGCCTCCAGACGCATGCGGTAAGAACAGCCCTGGCGGAAAGTGAACACCGCCTTGCCCGCCACATCCCTGGCGGTTTGCACCGCCGGGTGCTCGGGGCTGGTGATCAGCACCAGTTGTTCCTCGCACAACGGCACGCCATCCAGCCCGGCCAGGTTCGGCGGGCCATCCACCAGGGCAGCGTCCAGGGTGTGGCCAAGCAGGCCCTCCAGCAGCTCGCCGCTGGGCGCTGCGCGCACCTGCAGGTTTACTGCGGGGTAGGCCTGGTGATAACGCGCCAGCAACGCTGGCAGGTGGGTGGCAGCCGTGCTGTACATGGTCCCCAGCACGAAGTCGCCGGCCGGCTCGCCGCCGCGTACAGCGGCCAGCGCCTCGTCGCGCAAGGCCGACAGGCGGTTGGCGTACTCCAGCAGCACCTTGCCCGCCGGCGACAGCTGCAGCCGTTGGCGCTCGCGCAGGAACAACTCGACACCCAGTTGCTCCTCAAGCTGGCGAAGGCGCGTGGACAGGTTGGACGGCACCCGATGCAGGCGCTCTGCAGCACGGGTGACTGAGCCTTCCTCGGCCACAGCCTGAAAGATACGCAGCTGGCTGAATTCCACAGCATTCTCCAAAACAGAACAACTTGATCATCATTATTCAATTTTATTGAAAATTAAACCACCCTAACCTGCCAGTCATCGCTTAATTCCACGCAGGAGACCTGTCATGTCGCCACTCACTCAACTGTTGGCCAGCGCCGTGGCGTTGATGATGGCCATGGGCATCGGCCGTTTCGCCCTCACACCGCAACTGCCGCACCTGATCGCCGAAGGCCAGTTCGATCTGACGGTCGCCGGGCTGGTCGCGGCCGCCAACTACCTGGGCTATTTCATTGGCGCGGTGGACGCCATGTTCGCTCGCACACCCGGCCAGGTGCGCCTGCGCCTGCACGGCGGGCTGTGGCTGTGCGTACTGCTGACCCTGGCCTCATGGGCCGCCGACGGTTTCTGGAGCCACCTGCTGCTGCGCTTTGGCACCGGCGTGGCCAGTGCCTGGGTGCTGGTGATGATCACCAGCCTCAGCCAGCAGGTAGCCAACGCCCACAACCGCCAACGGCTGGGTGCCTTGGTGTTTGCAGGCCCCGGCCTGGGCATTGCCCTGACCGGGCTGTTGGCACTGCTGGCGCATCTGCTGGGGCTGGGTTCGGCAGCACTGTGGTTGATCTACGCCGTGGCTGCGCTGGTGATGCTGCTGGCCGTACGGCCTTGGCTGCCACGCGCGCTGCAAGCTGCCCCCACTCCCTCGCCAGCGCACCCGGGCCCGGCCCGCAGCGCCGGCATTGGCCGCCTGGCGCTGGTATATACGCTGTACGGCGTGGGTTACATCCTGCCGGCCACTTTCCTGTCGCAAATGGCCAACCAGCAGTTCCGCGGGCAGTGGATGGCCGACCTGTTCTGGCCGGCGTTTGGCCTGGCGGCAGCGCTGGGGGTGGTGCTGGTGAGCTTGCGCCGTAACGGGCGCACCTCGGCCTGGCTGACCGCCACCCTGTGGTTGCAAGGGCTGGGCGTACTGGCCTGCCTGGTGGGCGGCGGGATCGGGTTGGCGCTGGGTGTGGTGCTGTGTGGCGGGCCGTTCCTGGCCTGCATGCAATTGGTGATGCAACGCTCGCGGGAGCTGGCCCCGCATGCCACACAGCGCAATGCCGGGCTGCTGACTGCGTGCTTTGCCCTGGGGCAGTTGAGCGGGCCGTTGCTGGCGGCGGTCAGCAGCCATTACAGCGGCGGCCTGCAGCCGGCGTTGATGCTGGCGGCGATGGGGCTGGGGCTGGCGGGCGTGCTGGTGATCTCCAGCGGGCAGCGTATTCAAGGTTGCCAGGCGGCAACCCGCTCAGCCTGATTAACTGGTTTTGCCTGTACCGGCCCTATCGCCGGCACAGGCAACCTTCAACCCACCAGCTTGCGCAATTGTTGCTTCACCCAAGGCTCGGCACTCACCAGAACCACGCCCAGCAACACCAACAGCGCGCCGATCACGAAATTGACGCTTAGCGGCTCGTCCAGCAGCAGCACCCCAAAGGTCACCCCGAACAGCGGTGTAATGAACGAAAACACCGCCAGGTTGGACGCCAGGTACTTGCGCAGCAACCAGAACCAGGTCAGGTAGCTGATGAACGACACCACAATGCCCTGGAACAGCACACTGCCCATCGCCAAGGGTGTCAGCGATACAGCGCCGATCTGCCCGCTAAGCAAGGCAATCAGCAACAGGCCTGCAAACCCCACCGCCAGCTGATAGAACAAGGTCAAGGTAGCCGGTGCTTCCGACAGCCGCGAGCAGCGCACCACGACTGTAGTAGCGCCCCAGGCCAGCCCGGCGATCACGCCAAAGGCATCACCCAGCAGCATGCGTCCATCCATTTCCTCGAACGACATGCCGCCAGCAAACGCCATGGCAATGCCACCGAAGGCCAACAGAATGCCCAGCCACTGCAACAACCGCAGGCGCTCGCTGGGCAGCCGAAAGTGCAGGCCCAACGCGGTAAAAACCGGCGCGGTGTAGAGGAACACGGACATGTGCGCCGCCGACGTCAGCTTCAGGCCCTCGGCAATGAACAGGAATTCCACGCCAAATAACCCGCCCGCGAGCAACCCGGCCCGCCAGGTGATGCCAACCTGCTCCCAGCCACCGCGCCAGCACAGCATCAGCGCCACCAGCACAGCGGCAATGCCATTGCGCAGCGCAGCCTGCATCACCGGCGCAATGTCGACCGCGGCGGTCTTGATCAGCACCTGCTGGCAACCCCAGATCAGGCACAGCCCCAGCATCACCTGAAAGGCAAAGGCGTCTGGGTTCTTGCGGACCGCGCTCATAGGCGGGCCTCAGGGGTGTTCGCAGGCATGGGCATAGGCTCGGCAGTCTTCAGAAGCTACCGATTATCGGGCTTCCCTACCCGCTGTTGCCAGCCTCAAAACGACCTCAAGCGATCTGCGCCTTCGAAGACACCTGTTCGAAGGTGGCTTCATCCAGCGCATCCGCCTGTTCGTCCAGCACCTGGCGCGGGTGTTCGAAGCCCGGGATGCTGCTGTCGATCAGGCTCAGCAAGCGTAAACCACGCTCGGTCAGCACAAAGTTTTCGCCATTGCCGCCCTCTTCTTCAGGCCGGCTTTCGATGAAGCCACGCTCGAACAGCAGCTTTTCATACTCACAAGCGTGGGTTTTAAGGTGATCCAGATCCCCCACCGGCTCACCCTTGGCGGCCTGGGCCGCGGCGTGCTGTTCGGCATAGGGGCGTGGCGTAAAGCTATGACCGGCGCCGTTCTGCACTTCGTGCAGCAAACGTTCGATCAGGTCCCAATCGTAAGCGATGCTCATGGCTACGGGCTCCTGCTGTGGACGGAAGGGGTACACAGGTTGGGACCTGCCGACGCAAGCGGTGTTCCGAAAGATGAAGGCTGGATGGATGCCACGGTCTGAAGCCGCGTAGGTAGCAATAGACAGAAACCATTTGCTGCCTCGCCTGGTGTAGTTTATAAACTACATTCACTCGATGAAGAAAATCGAATCCAGCAGTTTCAGGCATTGGGTGACCGGACTACGGGACTTAAGCGCCAGAGCCCGAATCATTTCTCGGATCAACCGGTTGATGGAGGGTCTGCCGGGCGACGTATCTCCGGTAGGCCATGGCGTGAGTGAGCTCAAAATTCACTATGGTCCCGGCTATCGGGTGTACTTCCATCAGACGGGCAGCACCTTCGTCATTCTGCTCTGTGGCGGCGACAAAAGCAGTCAAAAGCGAGACATCAAGGTTGCCCACCAGATTCTGCGTTCGTGGAGGATGCAAAATGACTGAAACCTTCTCTGAATTCGATCCTGCCGCGTACCTCACTACACCTGAAGCAATCGCGCAGTTCATGACCGATGCACTTGAAACCGGCGATGCCAGCTATGTCGCTAAAGCTGTCGGCGTGGTTGCACGTGCCAAGGGCATGAGCGAACTGGCGAAAGAGACGGGGCTGTCCCGAGAGCAGCTTTACAGGTCATTCAGCGAGCATGGCAACCCCACGCTGAAGTCGTTTCTGACCGTGATGAAGGCATTGGGAATAGACATGACGGCGCGGCCTCACCTCGCTGGCTGACAACGCATCTGCGCCATCGGTCGCCAAGGTTGAACTTGCTTGCCGCCGCATCGTTCCACCGCGCATAGCCACCGCTAGAGGTAAAAAGGATGAAACCGCTGCTGCCGATTACCTGCGTCATTGTCCTGTCCTGCGCCCTGCCCGCCTGGGCCTGCACACCGGAAGAAGCCACGCAGAAACGTGAAGAGCTGGCCGGGTTGGTTACCCAGTTGACCGAGCAGAACCCGCAGAAGGCGAAGGAGATCAACGACGAGCTTCAAGGGATGGATCTAGGAACGGCGAGCAAGGACTTGCCCGACAAGTGTCAGCTGATAGACCAGCGGATCAAGGAACTGAAAACGGCGGAGAAGAAGGCCGATTGATTGACGGGTTGCCTTCGATAGCTCCAACGCCGGCAAGCCAGCTCCCACAGGTCCGCTGAATTCAGCGTCTGTGGTTTCCCTGTGGGAGCTGGCTTGCCGGCAATAGGGCCTTGATCGCTACTTATTCAGCAGCAGGCTTGCGCTTTTTCAGCGGCGCCAGGCCGTCAGCGCTGGCCAGCGGTGCGTTGGCCCGCGGTTTGGCGGTTGGTTTGCGCTTGGCGGCCGCTTTCTTATCGCCGGTTTTCTTATCAACTTTCTTCTTCTTGGCGCCAACAGCCTTGCCCGAGGCCTTGACCTTCTTCGGCCCGCTGTAGGTGCCTTTCACTTCCTTGATGACACGGCGCTCGAACTGCTGCTTGAGGTAGCGTTCGATGCTCGACATCAGGTTCCAGTCGTTGTGGGTAATCAACGAGATCGCCAGGCCTTCGCCACCGGCACGGCCGGTACGGCCCACGCGGTGCACGTACTCGTCACCGCTACGAGGCATGTCGAAGTTGATCACCAGGTCCAAGCCGTCGATGTCCAGGCCGCGAGCCGCCACGTCGGTAGCCACCAGCACCTTGGAGCTGCCCTGCTTGAAGCGCTCGATGGCCAGCTTGCGGTCTTTCTGGTCCTTTTCGCCGTGCAGCACGAAAGCCTTCACGTCCTTGGCCACCAGGTGACCGTAGATACGGTCGGCCATGGCGCGGGTGTTGGTGAAGATGATCGCCTTGTCGAAGGTTTCGTTGGCCAGCAGCCACTGCACGATGTGCTCTTTGTGCTGGTCGTGGTCGGCGGTGATGATCTGCTGGCGGGTGCCCTCGGCCAGCTGCGAGACGCTGTTGAGCATCAGGTGCTCAGGGTCTTTCAGCACCTTGCCGATGATGTCGCGCAGGGCCGCGCCACCGGTGGTGGCGGAGAACAGCAGGGTCTGTTCGCGGTTTTCGCACTCCTTGCACAGTCGCTCCATGTCTTCGGCAAAGCCCATGTCCAGCATGCGGTCGGCTTCGTCGAGGATAAGCACCTGCACGTGGGACAGGTCAAGGTTGCCGGCGTTGAGCTGCTCAAGCAGGCGACCCGGGGTGCCGATCAGCACGTCCGGCACCTTGCGCAGCATGGCGGCCTGTTCCTTGAAGTCCTCGCCGCCGGTAACCAGGCCCGCCTTGATATAGGTGAACTGCGAGAACAGCTCAACCTGCTTCAAGGTTTGCTGGGCCAGCTCGCGGGTCGGCAGCAGGATCAGCGCACGGATCTCGACGCGCCCGCCTTTCAGGTCAACCAGGCGGTTGAGCAGCGGCAGCACGAAGGCCGCCGTTTTGCCACTGCCGGTCTGCGCGGTCACGCGCAGGTCGCGCCCTTGCAGGGCCAGGGGGATGGCCGCGGCCTGCACCGGGGTTGGCTCGACAAATTTAAGCTCGGCCACGGCTTTAAGCAGGCGTTCATGCAGGGCGAATTGGGAGAACACGGAGGTAACCTCAGGCAAGTGCGGGAAATTCAGTTGCATAGGGTAACGTTTTCTGCCGCCTTAGCCGAATTTCTTTTGGCAACTTTGTCGCCATCCGCGCTCTAATGGCCCTTCGTTTCGCAACAAGACTGTATGCAAGCCCATGGATATACAACGAATCTGGCGTGACTCCCTCGACCTGTGGGGCACCCTCGACCAACACCCGATGCTGCACGCCGCCATTGGCCTGGCGGTGCTGCTGCTGATTTCCCTCATCCTCGGCCGCCTGGCGCGCTTCCTGATGCTGCATGGCGCCCGCCTGCTGGCCCGCCAGCCCGCGCTGAAATGGCTGGATGACCTGCGCCACAACAAAGTGTTCCACCGCCTGGCGCAAACCACGCCGTCGCTGGTGATCCAGTTCGGCCTGAAGCTGGTGCCGGAGCTGTCCGACACTGCCCAGCACTTCCTGGGCAACGTGGCCCTGGCCTTTACCCTGCTGTTCATGACCATGGCGCTGTCGTGCCTGCTGGATGCCCTGCTCGACATCTACGCCCGCACCGAACACGCCCGCACCCGCTCGATCAAGGGCTATGTGCAACTGGCCAAGATGATGCTGTGGATCTTCGCCTCCATCGTCATCGTCGCCACCTTGATCGACCGCTCGCCGTTGCTGCTGCTGTCGGGCCTGGGTGCCATGTCGGCGGTGCTGCTGTTGGTGTACAAGGACACCCTGCTGTCGTTCGTCGCCAGCGTGCAACTCACCAGCAACGACATGCTGCACGTGGGTGACTGGATCGAAATGCCGCAGGTGGGTGCCGATGGCGACGTGGTGGACATTACCCTGCACACGGTGAAGGTGCAGAACTTCGACAAGACGATTGTCTCCATCCCCACCTGGCGCCTGATGAGCGAGTCGTTCCGCAACCGTGGTCTATAACCGCGGATAATATACTACCTACGCCACAGACCCCGTAAACCCTGGCCTCATAGATAGTACACATACTACCAATTCATATACTATCTGCCACCCTCCTGCGTAACCCCTTTCCCGCCCAGCCCGCGCCTTGAGCCCCATTCCGCTTCCCCCTGTGGGCAAGATCCGCGCTCAATATCCGTTGCTATTCTCGCAGTTGATTTCGCGATGACGCGTAGTTACGTCATGCTTGTCAGCAGCAGTAGCCGTGAGCAATCCGCTCCAGGGTCTGGACGACCAGACGATTGCCAGCCTCCTCACGTGCAAGCTCCAGCGCAGAGCAACCTTCAAATGCGGCCCGAGGCTGCGACAACCAAACGGCAGCTTTGGCTCTGTCACCAAACACCTGCTCAGCCCGCAGCCAGAGGCGCTCAATCCGATCCATAGATGCCCTCCCAGCCCTTGGTGTTGGTCGTCCAAAATCGCTCAACCCGAGCTAGCTAGGCGTGACATACGATGCCAGACCTAAGTAAATTCCTGCATTTCCCGCTCACTTGAACACCTTCTGAAAACCAGCACCGCCTCACTGGTAAATTCTGAGAAAATGAGACAGCGCAAACCCACATCCTGAAGTTCACTCCTTTCAAACTCCAGCTCAGGCAGGAACATCAATGAACGAAGCCTAGATTTTCCTTCCCATTACTTGCCGCCCAGTCGCATATCACATAACAACTGTTCATGGTGTGGACTATCAAGTAGCCCCGCCGCTCTTCAGTCTTCATAATTATTGATGTGCAAATTGTCGAGCCATCAGTAAACCGCTTACGGTCGTCGCCAAAAATCACGCCGATCATGTACGCCTCCCCCTCCCCGTACTGCACAGAGGAAAGATAGGCCGTTACGGTCACGTCGAACTGCGTGTCCATGGCTTTTGCGACACCGCTCGGTATCGCGGCGCAGTCACTCCAAGCCGGCTTATTGGTAAACGGCGGAACTCTAAGCTTACTCACCCTGAAAATTTCCTTTAATAGTTACTGCCCCGACGTCAAAACCGGTCACCCGACTGAGCACTGCTTCTCAGCGCAGAGAAACGAATATTGGAGCTTGCGGCCCCATTGCACGACCAGGGAGGAAAGCGGCACCTGCAGGCGTTAAAGATCGTGCACCAGCAATCCTGCGGCACTTCGAATGTCGGGATTTTTCAGCGCGGCCACCGCAGGCTGACTCACATATTTGCGTCCACCACGGCCGGCAAGCACCACCAAGACATCCCCGGTTTCAAACAGGCAGCCGTAGAATTCTCGCTCGTAATCGGTCACAAGACCGTCCCCCGCGGGAATGCATTCTCGGTTATCAAAGACCACGTTGTGGGCGTAGAGAATGGTGGGCTGACGCCCCTCCCCTTCGATCTCAGCGCGCATGCCCTCGGCCAGCAAAACATCCAGCAACAACCACTGCCTCACCACACAAACTGCACGGTCGGAAAAGTCCTTTTGAACGATGCTAATGAGGTCGCCATCGCTGAGGCTCGACCCATTAAGATTCCGTGCCTCCCCGTACAGGATGTCTGCAATTAGAACTGATTCCACCGCCTTCCTCGCTTACTCCAACGCACAGCTAAACCGCCTCGACATGATGATTCGGACAAGAAAAGATCAATTTTCATCGTTGATGGATAGCTAACGGGCCACACAGAGTGCGGGCCGAGGCTTGCCACACGGTGACGCTACTCATTTACGATTTAGAGATATATTGAAGAGCCCCCTCCGGGCCAGGGCCTGCGGTCAGAGGGCTACCCCCAATTACAGCCGAAGCTGACAGAGCCACCTGATTCCCACAGCGATGAATATATACATTTGAGTGAGCGCACGCAAACGCGGCATACCCTCCGCTTTTATCAGGGCGGATGAAATGAGTCTTCGAGATGCCTTTGCGGCCGTGCTCCAGCTTTTGCGAGAGCAGCAGCAGCTTTCGCAATACGATGTCGCTGGAGGTGTGACTCAGTCACACATCAGTCGACTGGAAGGCTTGAAATCCAATGCCACTCTGGAAACCAGCCAAGAGCTCGCGAAAGCGCTGAACTTGCATCCGATCGCTTTCCTGGCGCTCGTGCACGCAGCTGATGAGCAGAAAACCGCGAGGCAGATTCTGGAGCAGGCGCTCGACCAGTTGGAGCGCATGGAGCTGATCGATGCGCCACTCCCCACCGAGCCAGTCAAGCAAGCACATCCTCGCACCAGGAGCGCTGAGGCAGTTTTGTTGAAGGTGCAGGCGCTGAAGGCTGAGGGCAAGACTCAATCAGAGGCCATGGCGTTGCTGGACTTACCTAGATCCACTCTGAGCCGTTACTGGAGAAAATGCTAACCCTCTCTCGACCTGTCCGCTTCAAGCGCGGCCAGCCAAGCGTAGTAGCCGTATGGATGCACTCTGAGGAGTGGGCCTGCGACCCTTAAAGTATTGATGCCCAAAAGAGCCACGCCCAGCCTGCTGGCGAGCTCCTCTGCAGCAGCAGATGCCAAAGATCAGGCCCGTGCCACTGTGATCAGCACACCCTCAACCTAGCCAAACTTCGCATCCCTAGCACAAAGTATTAAAGCAGCAAGGAACGATGATAGAGCGCTTGCACCCAAATTCGAAGCCTTGCTATCCTGCTGACGAGGGCCAAGTGCCCAGGTTGCCGTATACCGCCCCGCTGTGTTGGGAAAGCACGGTGTTGTGCCTGCTTACCACATTACTCCCCGTGGCCAGCCCGGCTAGCAGCAAGCTCAGCAAAGCGCGTCTGATCTGCAAAGATCTCGTCTAACGAGTGCTTTTTCGGCCATGACACCGGAGTCAATGTCATGCGTTTCAATGCCGAAACCATCCTGGAAACCTTTAAAACCACCAAGGTTGCGGATGCCCCAAAGCTCAAACACACCCAGTACCTTCGTTACCTGGCTCAGCGCCTGGGCTACCAAGATTATGAGCACTTCAAGGGCTGCCTGAAGACGGCGCCATCCGACCGCCTCGGTGACTTTTACACTACGCTCATGAAGAAAATCTGCGCCTTGCGTGTTCCCGAAGAGGGTATCGCGCATGTGCGGTTCAGTCATTTTGACGGCAAGTCGATCGGCTATGACTCTTACTTCATTGGATGGGATAGAAACGGGAGGGAGGTTCGTATGCCCAAGCCCGGTTACGAGCAATTGGCGATCATGGACTTCCGCGCGTTTTATGAAGAGCCGCTCTATGTGATCGAGACCGGCGCTGAGCTGTCAGCCTGGCGGTGGAACTGGGGGTCGTTTGCAGCCGTCCCAGTGGCGCTAGCAAAAGCCAATTTCCCCTCACTGTTCCTGAAGGAGCACCTGGTCGTCACCGATCCTCCCCTTCAGAAAATCAAACGCAGAATCCGTCGCGCGCAGAAGAAGAGCGGCCTGATTTAACCCTCCGGCGGGCGATCAGTCGGTCGCCCGCCTCCATCCTTTCGCAGCTCACATATCTTATCCATCCGGACAGCATCGTAACCCTGCTGTGGCTTCTCATCTCGTACCTGGTAAACAGGGCCACTTCATTCCTAGCTTCTGACCACCCGCGATCAGACAACTCCTACTAGGACTGCGGACAGCACGATCCGCCATGCTTACTGCCGCTGGTACCTCTCAGTGACGTCATCAATCCATCATTTTTCTGTCAATCCCGTCGCCTAGAGTGTGTTCGCCAGTGTGCACAGGACTTGATCACAATGTATTTTCAGCATCATAGCGGGACTTCCCTAGGAGACATCAGTATCCGAGAGGACGCGAACGGTACGACTTGCAGGCTTGTAATCTCCTGGGTTGACTCGGCCTCGTTCAGACGGGCACTTGAGCGACGCTACCATTGGGATTGCTGAAAGCAGAAGAAATTCAGGCGCTCATTAAGCCATTCACTGGCATGAAAACAGGAAAGAATACATTTGTACTCCACCTATCCCGCGTCAGCTTCCCCCTGTCGCACAATCAGGGCCCAGTCATCCGCCGCTCTCCCGCCTCAATCATTCTGGGGATGAAGTCCGGATCGTCAGACGTTTTGGGGACATGCGAGGCGCTGTTGATACGCATCAAGTGAGCTTTGATCTCATGAGCAATACGCGCCGCGTCTTTTGCTGACCACCACTGAGTGAGCTGTTCAGCGATTTCATCGGCCCCATGGTCAGCCTTGGCCACGTCCAACAAAAGCCTCGTCGTCAGCCTGAGGTGGGCATCTTGTAATCCACAAGCCTGGTCAGCCAGCACGGCAAGCGAAGATTGAAGCGGTGCTCAAAGCCAAAGCGGCTGGCAAATCCAAGCGAGAAATCTCAGATGAGCTTGGCATTCCATGGTCGACGGTAAACGACATATGGAAGAAAGGCTGATCTGCTACCTCACCAATTTCCCTGACACAAAAAAACGGCCAGATTGGCCGTTTTGAGTGCAGCAACAATAAATCAGGAAACCCAAGCTTCTACTTCTTCGGCCCCGTACTGCGCCTTCCACTCTTTCAGCAGCTTGTGATTGCCGCCTTTTGTCTCGATTATCTCCCCGTTATGCGGGTTCTTGTACTGCTTAACTTGGCGTGCACGACGCGGCGATTTCTCTGCCACAGCCGGGGCGCTACGACGACCCGCTTGAGGATCCAGCAGGTTGATGATGTCACGCAGGCTGAAGCCGTACTTGTTCAGCAAATCACGAAGCTTTTCTTCAAATTCGATTTCTTTCTTCAGCTCGGTGCTGCCCTTCATCGCCTCGAGCTCAGCGAGCTGCGCGGCCAGGGTCTGCTCAAGCTTTCGGAATTCTGCCAAACGAGACATATGTAGTCCTCAGGTATTTAAAAAAGTGCTTACAGGTTAACCCAAATGTGGAGCTGGGCCTAATGAATTTGATGCTGCAACGTGGAGTTAGTTCACCACAACAGCACTTGCAGGCTCAGCAGCAATATAAGGAAACTATATCCATCTCACTAATTAGGCCTGTGCTGCTTCACACACCTACCTGAGCAAAGCGCTGCGCGTCTAAGGACGTTACCGCCGAGAAGCCAGCACCCTTTTTAAAGCTCATATTGTGAACAAAGTTTTTCATCGCATCTGAAGGGTCGATGGCTTCGAGGTTAAGACCTTCGACAGTGGCACGGGAGAATGCAACGCTGAGGATCGGCTGATCCTCCATGTGCCCGGTAGAGCTGTTCAGCACGTTATCCATCGCCGTAACGATGACGAGGTCGTCCGGCAAGATGGCCAGCAGCTCGCGGCCTACCCGCAGTGCGCAACTGCACACGTAATCCTGGTGGAGTTCGTTGAAGCGGCCTGCAGGCATCGCCTTGGTCGACAGTTTTCCGCTTTTGAGCAGCGATTTGATCTCGGTGGGAATGACGTGCGAGCCGTGAATAGCCAGCTTTGCTTCCAGCACGCCTCCCTCATGAACGATCATCTGTATGGATGAGCCAAGGTGCGAAATTTCCTCGAACGACTCGAACGCCTCGATAGCGTCGAGCTTTGCCTGGCGATCGCCATCAAGAATCCGCAGGGCAATGTCCCGCTCCTCCGACCAATCAGAATGCTGAGTCTTCCATTCTTCAAACTGCGCCTGGAACAGCCGTTCATCTTCAGTTGCGGCAGTGGCGATTTTCGCGATGAGGGCCGCACGCTGACGGCTTTCCAACTTAAACAGCTTGGCCCAGAAGTTTGGACGATAAGTCGCCGAGGCCTGCATAGCGGCCTGTTCAAGGGCCCCGCTTTTCACGGGCGGCTTAGGCTCAGGCTTGGACAGAATCTTCTTCCATTTGACCGGCTCAGCGCATTCCTTATGCATCGAGAGCAGGATATCAATGTGGTTCTCATACACCTCGACTTCGTAGGCCGCCTGTTCGAGGGCCTCCATTCTCGCGAACTCTTTCTGCCGCTTCTCCAGCTCACGTTGGCGGCGATGCGCATTACGTTCTGCTCGCCTTGCAGACGCTTGCAGAGATCGAACTGTCCCTTTCCAACCCATCACAATATTCCTTACTGGCTTCGTGATGGCACATTAACATAGCCGCTATCACAGCTTGAACTGGCTGCATCATTTGATCCCGTCTCGCCCCTAGCGACAATGATTTCTCCACGGAACTGCAGGTTATTCAGCCGAAAGAGGTAGGCCAAAGACGAGGTGGAGTGCTACTTCGAGATACAACACATCGGGCCCTGATCCAGCATGTGGCCTGATCATCTATTACTCAGGGAGATGGGTACCAGTGAAGCTCACAACGCGGGTATCTCACGGTCTTCGTCCACGGCCACAGGCTTTGGGAATTGAGCGTGACCATCGCTCCCGTTTGGGAGCTTTGGATAGAAAGAGGTAAATGATGACCGCTAGCCTACGACGCGTTGCTGGCGGTGAACTCAGAGTTGATTTTTGTGGGAGCGGGCTTGCCCAGCGAACACGGGCGTAGCCCGTGCCAGCTACCTCCAATGCATGGGCCGGCCGCTTCGCGGGACAAGCCCACTCCCACATAATTACTGGCAACTGCACTGGCACCCCTGGGTCGAAAACAGCCAGTGGTGACCGACCGCAATCGATTCTTTGCAGCCGTTCGAGGTATCTACGAAACCGAGTTCAATTCAGCCACACAAGCGCACTCGAAAGTTCCTTCCATAGTTTCCGCTGCTTGCCAGCGATCCACGTTTCGCTATACCCCAAAAGGGTTGCATGGCACGTTGATATCAGTAATCCTTCAGTTTAGGCGCTTCAAACTGGCATGATTTTCTAGCGCTGAACCTATGGGATTGTCCCGCTAATGCCATGACTGAGGCAGGGCACGTACAAGGCGCACATTGCGTTTGGGGAGTCAGAATCGATATGGCGACATGCACCGCACCTAGTAAGGGTCACCGCTCCGCAAGCGCGGCAGCAAATTGTCCTGCGTGTAGAAATCGCTATGGGGGCTATGGAGCACGCTCATATTCCTCCACCTCATACTCTTCTCCGTCATCATCCTCTTCATCTGGTGGGGGTGGGGGGCGCACGTCACGTGCTTTGCCCAGTGGAGTTCCGGAAATCTATCGTCGTCCGCTATCTGAGGTACCAAGCCTAGTCCGCAGCGAGGTTCCAACTCCGGCGCAGTCGAACGGGCAAACCTATGACGTGTTCATATCTCATGCATCTGAGGACAAGGACGAGTTTGTCAGGCCATTGGCCAATGCGTTGATTGCAGTTGGGCTCAAGGTATGGTTTGACGAAATGACACTTCGTATCGGGGACAGCTTGCGTCAAAAAATTGATAAAGGCTTGGTTAATAGCCGCGTTGGACTTGTGGTTCTGTCCCCAGCGTTTATCAAGAAGGGATGGACGAATTACGAATTGGACGGGATCGTTACCCGCTCGGTTTCTGGCGAACAGATATTGCTGCCGATTTGGCACAACATCACCAAGCAGCAGGTGATGGATTTCAGTTCTTCGATCGCGGACAAGGTGGCGCGCAGCACCGCGGTGCACACCATTGATGAGATCGCTGCTGAGATCGCCGATTTGCTAAAGTCTAATGATGCCCAAGCATCCTAACATCAAGCGTCCACACAGCATGCCTGGAGATAATCGGGCATGCCCATCCGCTGTTGCCTGCCCTTGGGACATCCCGGCAGGCTAATCGCCTTCTCCTCCCCAGGGGGGCCGCCAGATTCAAGGTGTCGACAGCAATGCCAATGGATGCCTACGGATTCAACTTCGCCATTGGAGTACCGAAACACCAGCCATTCTTGTGCCAAGCCACTTGCAGACTGCTCAGATGCAGATAGTGACAATGACCTCGGACAAAACCAGGTATTGATGATTGGCGGCTCAGAAAAGTGTGGTCGCGAAGACATCATCGTCGCAATCTGAGCTCGGCGAGTCTACGGACATGTTGAGCACTTATGAAATAGCTACTTTCAGTGAATCCCAGCTCAGTTGCCCAAACTGCAACTCACCCCCCAATAATTGGGAGCTTCGTCCAAGGGCGAAGATCTGCTGCCACATAGATATGGGCGCAGTCCCGAAGCGCGCGTCCATCTAACCGCACGTCACCCAGCTACTATGGAATCCAAAGCCTTGCACCAATCAACGTATGGCAAAAGGTCTACTGATCTCGCCGACACCGCCGCATGAACCAAGATCGATAATTGCGGGTCAGTCTGTAACGGGAGATTGCAACTGGCGGGGTACAGCGAATGGTTTCATTTGATCTACAAAGGATGCTCATTGGCGAGTTCCCGCTGACCTTCCTCTTGGAGGTCGCCCTTCGTGTTTCAGCGGCGTTTCTAGCCGTGTTCTTCTTTTTGAAATTCAGTGGTCGACGCGGAATCAGGCAGCTGTCCCGATTCGAGCTCGTGGTGATCCTCACCTTGGGCTCAGCCGCAGGCGATGTGACTTTTTATGAAGATGTACCCCTCCTCCCGGTCGCATTGGTTTTCCTTACGCTCTTGCTGCTCTATCGCGGAACCGTCTACATGATGAGGCGCAGCAAAACATGCGAGGCCTGGATCGATGGACTGCCCATCACGGTCGTAAAGGACGGAATGTACGAGATCCATTAGCTGCGGAATTTGAACATCTCGTCCAACGAGCTCTTCATGGAGCTGCGCCAACAAGGCGTGGAGCATCTCGGCCAAGTTCGACTCGGCCTATTGGAAACCGATGGCGATCTCAGTCTGTATTTCTATGGGCAAGATGACACCCGGCCAGGGCTGTCGGTGCTCCCAGTCGAACATCGTCCGGAGTACCTGGCACCGCCGAACGCGGGCCTTCACTGTTGCGTCAGCTGCGGCTTCCCAACCTTCCATGAACCTCAAGACTCAGTCGTGTGTGAACGCTGCGGACATAACGTCTGGTCACCTGCATTGGATACCGTGCGCAACCGCTAGACCTAATCCACTTAATAGCGCGGGGGTTGGACAGGCACCGTCTTCACTGACGGATTTATTCACGCCCTTTTCACATGCTATGTGGGAGCGTTAGCTATCCCTACGTGTGATAGAAGCTCCCTTGCCCGCCTAGCAGCGGGCTTTCTTTTGCCCGCCATTCCTCATCGACTCGGGCCATTCGTCCGTTGGGCTGTCCGCTTCATCGGCCAAAGCTGTCCTCTAAGGACATCAGCCAGAGGCTTCCTCATGCGACAGCTATTCCAATCGATAACTCTTCCCCTTGCCTGCACTCTGCTGTGGGCATGCGCCGCTCCCGAAACGAAGTCTCCTGTGGAGGCACCAGGCCGGCCAGAGTCGGCAAAAACCCAGTTGCTGGAAACCGGCGCCGCGACGCTGCAGTCCAAGCCGCCCATTGAGGCCATCAACGCCTACCTGGATGGATTTCACTTCTACAACGGCCATCAGGACGTGCAAATGGAAGCGCATCACTACTGCTCCATCCTCAACGAGGATGTCATTCAGTGTGTGATATTCGACGGCAATACCAAGTGTGCGAAGATCATGGGCGTCGAGTACATCATCGACGAGAAGCTGTTTGCCGGATTACCAATCAAGGAGAAGGCGATGTGGCACAGTCATGGCTACGAGGTCGCGTCTGGGCAGCTGATCGCCCCAGGCATCCCTGCTCCTGCTGAACATGCCTTGATGGAGCGACTGGCGCATACTTATGGGAAGACATGGCACACCTGGCACACCGATCAGGATAAATCGCTGCCTGTAGGTGTGCCGCAATTGATGATGGGCTTTACCGCTGATGGCCAGGCTAGCCCGGCGATGGTCGAACAGCGCAATCGGCGCCTGGGTGTGGATGCTGCAAAAACCAAAGCTGAGCGGGCTGACATTCGTATTCCTGATGCTGATCCCCAGGCGAATGGCTGGCAGCACGGTAACGTCATTCAAATCACCGATCCAACCGGTGCCCATTTACATCGCCCTTCAACAGCTACACCATCCACTACAAATAGCCGATCCAGCCAATAGCCGCCTGCATCAGCTTTGTGTGGATGGGGCCTCGGGCGTGTCCCCCCTTTCGGGGGAGCGGCTGTCGTGTACCGCACCCTGGCGCTGCCAGGGTCACGGCCCTACCGGGCTTCCATCCTCACGCCTCCGCCCCTCCATGGGCTGCGCGCTCCGCTTGCTAGTTGCCGACACTCAAATGCCCGGCCTAGTCCTTGTCTCAAAGTGAACGATCAGCACACCGCGACACTCCATGTACCGCACCGTGTTTAGTGATCAGCACGGCGAGGGAAGGATTCTGATCAACGTCCATGGAGAGGAAAACTGTGAGCGTCACCTTGAGATGTCTCAAATGCGGTGGGCAAGACCTTGTAGTACCACAGAGGTTGAACAAGAAGGCTATCCTCACGTGCCGAGGGTGTGCCGCCATTGCCAATTATGGCGATCTGATGGAGGCAGAAGGTAGACGGCTGATTGCCGACATCAGGCAGCGCCTGCCTCTCTTGGACGCCGGGTAGTGGCATACCGAGCGCGGACAACTGCACAAGCTATGCAGCAACCTTTATTACACGATTCGTTGCGCTTCACGATCTTTCGCGCACCCGGTCAGCTAATACGAAAGTAAAGGGAGCGTCCCTAATTCGCCAAGCATCTCACCAGAACACACAGGCTCTCTGTGTGACCACACGAGGTGCGAGATCATGGCAAACGATCAAGAAAAAACCGGTCAGCAAGGTGGCACCACTCAAAACAATCCTGATGGCTTCGAGAATGATCCACACCGACCATCTGAGCCTGATCAAAGAGGTGGACAGTTGTCGGAGAGCGAATCCGACCTTCAACGAGATTTGCATCAAGATGGTCAGGATTTAGGCGGTGGGTACCAAAGCGATCACCAGGGCGCAGTTGGTACAGCTCATAGAGGCGGCATGGGAGGTCATACCACGGGGCCCAAATCGGACAATGGCCAAAGCGAAATTGACGAAGCTTCGCAAGCGGTGCAGGACGAAGACAGCGGCATGACTGAAGACAACCGGTAAGGTTGTTTAGGGCCAGGGGAGCTGGAAGCCCTGGCCTTGCTCATGGCCCCGCTCTATTTGCAGTAAACAGTACAGAGCTCATTAACTCGTGTCGTGAAGCTTTGGCTCATCATCCCCATGACAGGTCGACCGGGGCGCTCGCCAGACGCATCGTTCCCATCGTCCATGGATTGCCCCCCCATCAGCTTCTCACTCGCCACTAGCTGAGCAGCCCGAACAGGTCACCACTAATCTCATTACGCTGGCTGAGGTCGAGCAACAGCACCTCCGCTTTGCTGTAGCGGAAACCCTCCCGGTAAATCCGCCCCCTCATGCGCAGCCTTTGTCAGCAAAAGCGTATCGCCTGTTGGACAAAGCAGTTCGACGAGGATGCCTCTGGGCAACCCAGAGCTGAACTGCCGAGATTATCAGCGTGCTCAATTCCTTTGGCGAGTGACAGCAGTCGCCCCGTAGCGGACGCTTGCTTTAGTATCAAATCAGTCGCGTTGCGCTGGAAGTCACCAACCAGATGCCAGGGAGCTACGCTTCTACAGACTCAACGGAAAAGATACGCGATTAGGACGGAGGGCAGGCTGCATGCGGTTGTCGACATTCATCACTCAGCACATGGGCAGCATCCTGCAGGCTTGGGAGGATTTCGCTCGTACCGTTGAATTACCTCGCGAAGCGCTTAGTGACAAGGGCTTAAGAAATCATGCCGCCTTCATCCTCCAAGCCGTGGCTCGCGATATGGATACACCACAGAGCTTGCAGCAGGAGATCGATAAATCGCAGGGTTTAGGCCCAGCTATTGAGGGCGAAAGCGCTGCTGAGACTCATGCCGTACTTCGCCTTCTGGATGGATTTACCCTCGATCAGATGGTATCCGAGTACAGAGCCCTCAGATCCAGCGTGCTCAGGCTTTGGCTTTCACAGGAAGCATCACTCGATCAAGCGGATCGTGTACCCGAAATAATCCGTTTCAACGAAGCTATCGATCAGGCTCTTGTAGAGTCCATCGCATCCTATGGCAAGGCTGTCGATACCACACGCAAAATGGTGCTGGGGGTACTGGGTCACGATCTTCGATCACCACTAACGGCCATTAAAATGGGAGCGGCGCTGCTTACCAGAGCCAAGCAGTGGGGAGACCGTGAACAGAGCTTGGCGGTGCAGATCGATACGAGTGCCGAACGTGCCAATCAGTTGGTAAACGATCTACTGGATCTCGCCAGATGCAACCTGGGCCTGGGCATCACGGTGCAACGTCAGGATATCGATCTGACTTCGTTGTGTGCCAGGGTTGTACAAGAGGTCTGCTTCGCCCATCCACAGATTAACGTTGTTTTCGAACGTACCGATGCACTGCCGGCGAGCGTCGATCCGCTACGCATGAGCCAGGTGATATCCAATCTGATGGTAAATGCCATACGACACGGGGATGTTGAGCGGCCGATTCGAGTAGGTGCTAGCTGCGTTGAGAACATGGCCGTAATTGAGGTACACAACTGGGGAAAACCAATCTCTGCCGACCAGATCACCTACCTATTTGATCCTGAAGCACGCTTAACACGCGCAAGTCGTGCTGACGGTGAGCAGAGCCAAGGTCTAGGGCTAGGGTTGTTCATAGCCAAGGAAATCACGGCCAGCCATGCCGGCAGCATTCAAGTCGTATCTAGCCCTGAGCAAGGCACGACTTTTCGAGTGAGCTTTCCGAGACAGCCATCGACATAATCCCTGTTATTAGAACGAGCGAAAAGCTTGCTCTTTGACCTTGGGGAGAAACCTCAAGGTTAGCTGGGTCGATAGCCGCCGCTTGCTTCCGTTGCCAGGAGACTGGCCCAGAAACGCCGAAATCCGTTTGGGATGACTAACGAAAAAAAGCCCGCGCCTTAGGCACGGGCCGCTCAGAGAGCAACACCCGCCCTGATCAGTTATCCAGCTCGTCTTTGATAATCTTGCCGTCGTGCGGATCAACCTGGAACTCGTATTGCTTGCCATCAGCCTTGATACCCTCGCCTTCCCAGTGACCATCGTCAGCTTCGATCTTGGTAATCTGGGTGTAGCCTGCGCCTTTCAAGGTGGCCTCAGCCTGATCCTTGTTCACCTTCCAGTCAGCACCGGGCGTATCAGCCCATGCAGAAGTAGCCCCCATAGCACCAACCAACGCCAGGCCAGTGAACACTCGTGTCATCGCTTTCATCACTAACTTCCTTTTTTCATGACAGTTAACGATCCGACCCGAACGCTGATCTTGACGTTCAGTTTGTGTTGAAAGACGAGACTGATTCCGGGCACCCATCATGGTGAACGAGCTCCTGCAGGTCTCGTGAAAGCAAAGCAGCGGCTGTGGGTTTCAGCATGGTTGAACTCAGCTCCTCCCAACAAATCCACTTACAATGAACGATGCCTCTGCCAAGCGCGACGCAGCAACCGTCGGGTACGTCAGTCGTAAAAATATGGTGGAGAACATTGCCTACCTCGACGGTGCCCACAGCGTTCAAGCCTGAGCAATGAAGCGCCAGCGCCTTCCAAAGCTCACGGGCAGCGGCAACGATTGGCGCTTCGCCGGTCGCGAGCACGCCGCTTGGAAACTTCCATTTAGCCCCCTTCCTGCGGACAAGCAGAACCTTGTCATTTCGTAAGCAGATGATCGTGGCCTTAGCTCTGACTGGGCGATGCGTAGTGACGCTCATAAGGGATCGCACCTAGAGAATGGGCGACATCCTTAACGCGAAAATGATCATCCATGATCTGATGATCCATGGCTGAATGCAGAGTTCCGAATTGACGGTTTTCCATGCGAAGAAGCATGAAGTCTCTGAATTCCCACCGGTCACATGATCATGAGTGAGTCAAAGACATGCACTGGAATGTCCTGAAATGATTGAAACCACCGATCTAGACGAAACGGACTAAGCTCGCTTGAAGGAGAGGTAATCAGGAGGCAAGGATGCGACATCGAGGAGCAGTATTTTGGGCTTGGGCAGATCCAGCTCTACAGCACCATTCCCACGAGGAAGAGCTAGATGATGGAGCCAAGCTCGATGTTCAGGTTCGGCTCTCCCGTACTGGCGACACGCAGTTGTTCATCGGGATCTACGAGCGCTCGGGCTTGGCCAGGATTGAAGAAGCCTATGCAAAACGGCCTGGTGAATCGGTAACTCGGGCCATGGCGTGGGGCGCGGGCAGGGGTCGTGCGCTGGCTCTATCCGCCCTGGAACGAAAGCAGCACATGGGGTAGGAGGACGAGACAATGGCTGATCAGCTAGCCCAATTGGACGCTGAGATCGCGTTCTTGGATCAGATAGCTGCGGAGCTAGAGCGCCAGGTTGGGCCTAGCCCTGTCACTCGCACTCTGGTCATCGCCTGGCTGACCGAGTGGGTGAAAAAGCCGGGCGCATTGAAACCCGACTCACCACACCTGCCTCAATCTCTCAAAGCGGCTTATACCGCCTGGATTCATCAAGAAGTGGATCACTGAGAAAAATTGCGACCCTCGGCTACCAGCACATTGTTTAAGCAAGCCGTTGCGAAGGCTGGTTTCGCTCGGTGGCGAGGCACCTCGCACGGCCAACCCCCCAGGCCAAGGCACGCGTCATCGACTCTCCTGGACGCGTGTCGAAGGCTTCTTCATGCAGTGCCATACCACTGCCGGCATACACGCCTATGAACATTTGAGTGCTGCCCGTTCGCGACAACCGCACTTGGATATCCATCGTCGTGCCGTCGTCCAGCGTCTCATCGTGAGTTCGGTGATGAAGCGTCGGGTCTGACCATTTCCAAAAAATGTCACCGCGTATGCGCATGCCGCTCTCCTACGAC
The DNA here is from genome assembly GCF_017875165.1 of Pseudomonas sp. PvP089. NCBI lineage: Bacteria > Pseudomonadati > Pseudomonadota > Gammaproteobacteria > Pseudomonadales > Pseudomonadaceae > Pseudomonas > Pseudomonas sp. PvP089. Next base: position 1,765,693 of record NZ_JAGGME010000001.1, on the reverse strand, counting down.
TTTAGTATTAGACAGATGGTCATCCCACCATAGCCCACAGCGGCTCTCATGCATCCAAATGGCCGGCAAATCCATTCATAATCAGACGGTTGGAGTTGTTACAGCGTTTTGCCGAACTGATGATAATCGATGAAACCTGCATGCTAGAGCGGCCCTGGCGATTTTCCTGCTGATCTATTTACGTTACCCTCCGCGCCGCCAAAACAACACCAAGGAGATGGCGGGCATGAAGATCGATATCCAGGTCGACGAACACGGATCAGGCTGCAAAGTAATCATTGACGGCCATCCAGTTTCGTTCGCGAATGCAGTTGAAGCTGAGGCCTATGTTGCTCGTCTGCAAGAGCGGCTGCAGGCCGCTCAACATGCCTTCGTAACATCTGCAGAAGCTTCAGCCTGAGCAGCCACCGAACCAAAATCTATACTCGCCCATCACATCTGATGTGTAAGCGATACGGTGAGTGGTTCAGCACCCGTACTTCATCAAGGGGGAGGACGAGATGGCGTTTGTTGACCTGTACGTTGCGAGTTTGTAGAGCTCGAAGTGACGCTTATGAATGCCAGAGAACGCCTTCTGGCTTCGACCGATGACGAGGCGTTACATGACATGCGGATCGCCGTCAGACGTATCCGAAGCTTACTGATCCCCGTCCGCAAGCTCGAAGGCGTGGAGCGCTTGAAAGCAGCTGCCGCCGAGGTAGGTCGACTTACTACTCCCACCAGAGATCTTGAGGTCATGGCGGGAGAGCTGGATACACGTGGACTGACCGAAGCCGCCCAGGCCCGAAGAAGTCGATTGCCTGATCAGTACAAAGCTATCGCGAAGAGTCAGGAGCTCAACGAACTGTTCACCGCCCTCGATCTCTGGCCGGCAACTTTCAGATCCTCTTCTGCTGGGCATGACGATAAAGCGCTGCGTGGGGCGGTGATGAAGTCACTGACCAAGCTGCTGGACAAGGTACATATCGCGGTAGATGACAAGCATCACGACCGCCATGAGTTGCGGATCCTGGTCAAGCGGGCTCGCTATCTCACCGAAGCATTTGAAGAGTTGTCGCCGCTCTCCCCTGAAGCTGCGAAATCGCTGAAGAAAGTTCAGGGTGCCTTGGGCTCATGGCACGACCACCACCAATGGTGCCTGCGTGTCCACGAAGAGCCTGATCTTCAACCTCTCGAAAGTCTCTGGGCAGAGTCGTCGGAGAAAGAACTGGCGCAGGCTGAGGCCGAACTGAAAAAGCTGAAGCAGCTGCTTCCGGCCATCTCGAAGAAGGCCCAGACGCAGAAGAATGAAGCGGACGCCGAAGCGCGCAAGCGCTCGGGATTTGAAACAAACGGTTAACGTGGCCTGATCAGGCGCAGCGTTTCAGGATGGTTTTGATCGGGCGCCTTACTCGACGCTTCGGTACATCCCTAGCCTTGATCCAACGACAAGCTTCGATCTCGTTTCGAGGGCGTGGTTTATCGTCTGACTTGCGGGCTTCGAACAGGTAATGGATCACCTTGTCTTCCCGGTACATCGTGAGGTAACGGAGCTCGTCGAATGCGAGACCAGTTTCTTCGGCCATCTCCCGCATAGCCGCCTCATGCGGCGTCTCGTCTCGCTCGACTCGGCCACCAGGTAGGTTCCACTTGGCGTTGCGCTTGCGAACGAACAAGACTTCACCATCCTTGCGATAGATGATGGTGGCGCGCAGCTGGATGCCTTTGCGTTTCGCTGTTGCAGTGTCCATTGCCTTCATGCGCTGCCCTTAACGTTGGCTGGCCTAGATCCGGCAGGTTCCTTGCCGAGAATAAATCTTCCGTGTGTCGGTTAGATGACCGGTGTAACGAGGGCAACGTTCAAGTTATCGGCGCCGAAGCGTGTAATGCCCTGCTCAGGTAAGTCGAACGCCTTTCGACGCATCAAGTGAACTTCACCAGATCATGAGAGCCTTCCGTCAAAGGGAGGACAAGTGATGAGCCCATCGAGAGAACTTCATTCCACCGTCATCTGCCTGCAGGCAGGGAAGGTATTGCTTGTACGCAAGGAGGCACCTCAGTGGTCACTCCCTGGCGGGAAAATCGATCCTGGCGAAACGCAGCTTGAAGCGGCACGTCGTGAACTACGGGAAGAAACGTGCCTAGAACTGACTGACGCTCAGTTTTTGGGGCATCACGTGCTCCAAGCGGAAGAGCACTGGCTGTACCGAATGGCCGTTCCGGCCAGCATGATGCCTCGACCTTCGCACGAGATAGTGGAGTGTCGCTGGTTCTCGATCCAGGAAATCACCAAAACCTCAGTCAAGCCAACCAACGTAGATCTGCTAAGACGAGAAGGAATAATCACCGCTAACGAATAGCCTGAATCAGCCAAGGAGCTTGATGTTCAATAGGCAGCAGCACTGATGAGTATCGATCAGAAAACTTGCCCGTCCCAAGAAAAGTATCGGTACGAGGAGAAATTTTCTGGTTTTGGCTGGGCTTGCCTACTCCCCCATCGTACTGAATGGCGGTCGCTTAATGCCTTTCCTATTTGGCTCATTGGCAATGCTTTTGGCCCGTCCTATCCCCCAAGCCAGCGCACGATTCATCGATTCGCCCGGCATGGCAGCAAATGCCTCTTCGTGAAGGGGCATTCCACTCGCGGCATAAACCCCGATAAAAACCTGGGTGGCTCCGGTTCGTGACAACCTCGTCTGGACTTCTATAGCGGTTCCGTCGTCCAGCGTTTCATCATAACTGCGGTGGGCAAGCGCGGGGTCAGCCCATTTCCAGAAGACATCACCACGTATTCGCATGCCAGCCCCCTTTAGCTTTAAAGCGGAACGGTTGAAGCCCCCGAGCTTGGGATTCTCACAGCTAGCCCTTTCGAACAGCCGATTATGATGGATGGCCACCGATTCGTCCCAGCAGCTCCATTTAGATCGCTCTGATATCGATGTGATCCGATTGGTTCAGCCAACTTTCGGATAGGCAGCGAATCAGTACCGCCTGCCTTGTTGGTCTGAACTTTGCTGTCCGCCATGGCTTCCCCTGCATACCGATCACGAAATTACGCGGCTGCAGGAGCTGACATTCATGAGAGCACTGACCTACCACGGAGCACACGACGTCAGGGTCGATAACGTTCCTGACCCGATCATCGAGCAAGAAGACGACATCATCCTCAGGGTCACCGCCACAGCCATTTGCGGTTCCGACTTGCACCTTTACCGAGGCAAAATCCCAGAAACCGAAGCCGGCGATATCTTCGGCCATGAGTTCATGGGCATCGTCGAGGACACCGGGAATGCCGTCACCAATCTCCAGATCGGCGACCGCGTGGTGATTCCCTTTGTGATCGCTTGCGGCAACTGCTTCTTCTGTCAGCACGATCTGTTCGCTGCCTGCGAAACCACCAATACGGGGCGGGGCTCGATCATCAACAAGAAGGGCATTCCCCCGGGCGCCGCGCTGTTCGGATACAGCCATCTCTATGGCGGTATCCCTGGCGGCCAAGCGGATTACGTGAGGGTGCCCAAAGGTAACGTCGGCCCGTTCAAAGTGCCCACCGACCTGGCCGATGACAAGGTGCTGTTCCTCTCGGACATTCTGCCCACCGCTTGGCAGGCGGTCATCAATGCCGAGATTGGCCAGGGTTCATCGCTGGCGATCTATGGTGCCGGGCCGGTGGGCTTGCTAAGCGCCGCCTGTGCGCGAATGCTCGGGGCACAGACCATCTTCATGGTCGATGACAACGACTACCGCCTGGCCTACGCCCGCGAGGCTTACGGCGTCATACCGATCAATTTCGAGCAAGACGACGATCCCGCCGACAGCATCATCCGCCAGACACCAGGCATGCGCGGCGTCGATGCAGTGATTGATGCGGTCGGTTTCGAGGCAAAGGGCAGCACTGCCGAAACGGTGATGACGGCGCTGAAAATCGAAGGCAGCAGTGGCAAGGCGCTGCGCCAGAGCATTGCTGCAGTGCGTCGCGGCGGCGTTGTCAGTGTGCCGGGTGTGTACGCCGGCTTCATCCACGCCTTCATGTTCGGCGACGCCTTCGACAAAGGCCTCACGTTCAAGATGGGCCAGACCCACGTGCAGAAATACTTGCCTGAACTTCTTGAACACATCGAGGCGGGACGCCTGCAACCGGAACTCATCGTCACCCACCGCCTAGCACTCGAAGAAGCGGCCATGGGCTACAAGATGTTCGACCAGAAGCAGGACAACTGTCGCAAAGTCATCCTGGTGCCGGGCGCTGCACCGGGCACCTTGGGCCCTGACTACGTGTAGAGGAGACAAGATCATGAATGAGGTCGCCAGCTACTTCTGGATTGCCGTCGCGGCAATCCTTTTACTCATCGATCTGTGGGCCATTGTCAGCGTGTTCAGAAGCGACAAGTCAGATGCAGTCAAAGCGGCCTGGGCCCTGCTGATCGTCGCGCTACCGTTAATTGGCCTAGGTATCTGGGGCGTTGCTGGCCCGCGCGGTATCAAGCGCGGTACCGGGCCCACTTCCGACGAGCACAGCAAAGGCTGACATTTCCGAGCTCCACTTACAGGGGTTTCAATATGATCGATCAAGCGACAGGGATGAAATCAGGCGAACGCTATCGCGTGGAAAACGTGGAGCGCGCTCATCAGTTTCCAGGCTTCTTTCAAGACGGGAAGTATTATCTCGGCCCTGAACTTCTCACCGCCGTGGGCTGGCTCGAAGGTACACGCTTCATCTACGACAGCCTGGATGCTGAAGGTGAGCCCGTATTTCCAAACCGAGCGGCAGGCACGGTCGAAGGGCTGACGTTGACCCTGGTCGATGGCACCTCCCTTGAGCTCTCGCGGATCGAGGCCAGCGACCCCATTGCACCCCTTGACCCCAGCGCCTCGGCTACGAAACGAGAAGCGCCTGACCGTGGCGCTCCGCTCAGAGGGCCTCTGCGCGGCAAGGTCGTGGTCATCACCGGCGCATCCAGCGGCATAGGCCGAGCCGCCGCGCATGCCTTTGCGTGCAAAGGTGCTCGCCTTGTACTCGCCGCACGCGATGAAGAGGCGTTGTTCGACGTGCTGGATGAATGCACCGATTGCGGTACGGATGCCATAGCGATCACGACCGACGTCACCCACAGCGACCAGGTTCAAGCGCTTGCCGCTCAGGCCGCAGACTTTGGACAGGGACGGATCGATATCTGGGTCAACAATGCCGGGGTCGGCGCGGTCGGCAATTTCGAAGAAACGCCGTTGGAGGCGCACGAGCAGGTCATCCAGACTGACCTGATCGGTTACCTGCGAGGGGCCTACGTCGCCCTTCCCTTCTTCAAGGCACAGGGCAGCGGCATTCTGATCAACACGCTGTCGCTGGGCAGCTGGGTGGCACAGCCCTACGCCGCCGCGTACTCGGCGAGCAAGTTCGGCTTGCGCGGACTGACCGAGGCATTGCGGGGCGAATTGACTGAGTTTCCCAACATCCATGTGTGCGATATCTATCCAGCCGTCATGGACACACCAGGCTTCCGAGACGGCGGTAACTACACCGGGCATGCGCTGACACCGCCAGGCCCCGTATACGATCCCGAAATGGTGGCGAAGGCTATGGTGGCCTGCGCAATCTCGCCTCGTGCTCACACCACGGTTGGCGCTGCGGCGCGCCTCGCGCATTTGGCCAGCTACCTGATACCAGGCCTGCCTCTGTTGTCAGGAAGGCTGACGCGCTGGGGGATAAATCGCAGCCCCATAGCCGAAGCATCATCAGGCAACCTCTTTGAGCCTCCGAGTGGCAGGAGGGGTATCGACGGAGGTTGGAGGAAGCCAAAAGATAAGACGCTCCTGCTGATCGGCGCAGCGGCGCTGGGAATCCTTGTGGGTTTTACCCTCACACATTCACGACGCAGGGATAACTAGAGGCGGTCTGCGTACCGAGGAATGAGCGTGATTGCGAGATCACGTTCGATCCTACTCTGCTGACGAGCTTGTGGGATTAACCGAGCGATAGTCCTCCCCTGCTACCGCTCTCAAGTAAGCAGCGTCAGCCTCCAGACGAAGATCGCGCCATTCCTGCCAGCAGATAATCCCTCGACGATCCATCTCATCGGCCTGGCGAAGCAATTCCTCATGATATTCGTCTGGCGAATCCATTCGTAAGGCCCTGCTTTCCAGCACGCGGTACCAGTCTGCCAGACAGTTGAGCTTCAGCAATTGGGCGGCAGAGAGGTTTTTCTCGAACGTTCGCATCAGGAGGCCTCACACGCTGATGGAGGGTTGAGTCACGAAAATTCCAGAGGTTCAGTAAAGCGGTGTCAGCGGCGTCGATGTGTCCAGAGGGTCGCACCGTTATAGTTCCGCTCAAGGATGGGTATGGACGGCACTGACTCAAGTTGGAGTGAATTTCTTGAACGCTGGCGATGTCGTAGTGATGGCGCGCTGCTACGTCTTGCTGGAAGAAAGCAAGCAGACCTGGATGTCCCTCCCTTCCTGCAGCCGCATGTCCGAGTACCCGTATGAAAGAGCTGCTTTCCGCTGCGAAGATAATTCGCCCAACTGTTCTCATCGTTGAGGACGAACCCATGATTCGAGAGCTTTTGACCCTGTACCTGGAAGAATGGGGGGCCATGGTGACAGCGTTGGCGACTGCCGATGACGGCAATGAGGCGTTGAGGAAGCAAGATTGGACGCTGCTGATAACGGATGTACAAACGCCTGGTTTACTCAATGGGGTTGATCTTGCCTGGATGGCAAGCCAGCAAAAACCTCAGACGCGCATCATTGTCATGAGCGGATACTACGAATTTGCAGGGAGAGTGTTGCCGCCAGGTGCGGAGTTCCTTCCTAAGCCGTGGCCAATAACCCAGCTCCAGGAACTGCTCTGCGCTCAGCTTAACCACGCCGACGGGGCTGGAAGGTCGACGTCTGCCAAGCTTGATCCTTTCCAAACGTTCGCGAACAAAGCTTAAGGACGCCACACACGCCTGCACCGGTTCTTTCGCGCAACCCGTCGGCCTCGGCTAAAACCCACGGAGTAAACACCCCGCGCCCCGACGTCCGAGTTGAACACAGACTTTCCTGTGTGACGACATGAGGTGAAAGATCATGGCTAACAACCAAACCAATCGTGGCCATCAAGGTGGCACTGCTCAGAACAATCCTGGCAATTTTGCCAATGATCTGCGGATTCCACGCCATTCGGACACTCAGCCCACGCTGATCCGGACACCTGTTCCACGCTCATTCGGACAGGCAGTCGGAGCGCAGCGACGCAGGGGTGGCATTGTTAGTCCGGGTTGGCTGGCGTCGTCAATTTCTGCGTCCGTTTGCGCATTGATTCACCCTTCAGATTGATCCGATAAGCGTTGTGCACCAGGCGGTCGAGGATGGCATCGGCCAGGGTCGGATCGCCGATCAGTTCGTGCCAGTTGTCCACCGGCATCTGGCTGGTGACGATGGTCGAGCGCTGGCCGTAACGGTCGTCCAGTAGCTCCAGCATGTCGCGCCGTTGCTCGCCGGTGAACGGGGCCAGGCCCCAGTCGTCGAGGATCAGCAGGTCGGTCTTGGCGTAGCTGCTCATCAGCTTGGCGAAGCGGCCGTCGCCATGGGCCAGACCCAGTTCTTCCAGCAAACGTGGCAGGCGCAGGTAGCGCACGCTGTAGCCCTCCCGGCAGGCCTGGTGGGCCAGGGCGCAGGCCAGCCAGGTTTTACCGACACCGGTGGGGCCGCCGATGATCAGGTTGAGGCCGTCGCGCAGCCACTGACCACTGCTCAGTTGCAGGATCAGCGCCTTATCCAGTCCGCGCGGGCTGCGGTAGTCGATGTCTTCGAGGCAGGCGTTGTGCTTGAGCCGGGCCTGGCGCAGGCGGCTGCTCAGGCGCTTGTCATCGCGTTCGGTCAGCTCGCGGTCGACCAGCAGGCCGAGGCGTTCTTCGAAGCTCAGGCTGTCGATGTCCGGGGTTTTCAGTTGTTCATTCAGCGCCTTGAGCATGCCGTGCAGGCGCAGGGTTTGCAGCTTGTCCAGGGTCGGATGGGGCAGCATGGTGGGATTCCTTGGGGTCAGTGGTAGTAGGCGGATCCGCGCAGGTTGGCGTGGTCGTCCGGTAGTAGCGGCAGGTTGGTTTGAGCTAGCGGCAGGTTTTCCAGCCCCTGGCGCAGGATCGATTCGAGGCTCTTGTAGCTGCACGTGCCGAGGCTGATGGCGCGACGGCAGGCCAACTCCAGACGCGCCTCACCGTGGGTTTTACCCAGGCGCAGGATGCCCAGGCAGGCCCGGTAGCCCTGCTGCGGATGGATGCGCCGTTCGAGGATGTGCCGGATCACGCCGGCGGTGTTCGGCCCGGTCTGCTCGGCCCAGCGGATCAGCCGTTGCGGCGTCCACTCGGCATGCTCGCGATGGCTCTTGGGCATGTGCTCGGCCTGCGTGCTGTGCCTGCCCTTGTGCATTGAGCGCAGGTGGCTGGCCACTCGCTGGTTGGCGTGGAAAAACTCGACGGTGCGCGCCGTCAGGCGCACCTCCAGCTGCTTCTTCACCAGTTGATACGGCACCGAGTAGTAATGCCCATCGACCTCGACGTGGTAGTCGATGTGCACCCGCGCCTTCTTCCACTCGGCGTAGACGTAGGGTTGCTCCGGCAGGGGGCGCAGCGCCGGACGATCCAGGCTGTCGAAGGCCGACTGCCGGGAGCCCGGCAGCTTCTTGAACGGGCGTTGGTTGAGCCGCTCCAGCAGCCCGGCGATGGCCGTGTTGAGTTCATCCAGGGAGAAGAACTGCCGATTCCTCAGTGCGGCGAGGATCCAACGCTCGACCACCTGCACGCCGACTTCGGCCTTGGCCTTGTCGCGCGGTTTGCGTGCCCGCGCCGGCACCACCGCCACGCCATAGTGCTCGGCCAGATCGCGGTAGCTCGGGTTGATGTCCGGCTCGTAGCGGTGACTCTTGCTCACCGCGCTGCGCAGGTTGTCCGGCACCACGATCTCCGGCACGCCGCCGAGGAAGGCGAAGCAGCGGGCATGGGAGCCTAGCCAGTCCGGCAGCTGCTGCGACCAGGTGGCTTCGGCGAAGGTGTAGCTGGACGCGCCGAGCACCGCGACGAACACCTGCGCCTGGCGGATCTCGCCGCTGTGGCGATCGATAACCGGCACCGTCTGGCCGGCATAGTCGACGAACAGCTTCTCGCCGACGCGGTGCTCCTGACGCATCACCACGTCCAACTTGCCCTGCCAGGCTCGGTAGTGCTCACAGAACCAGCTGTACTGAAAGCCCTGAGGCTGGCTCAGGCGGTACTCCTGCCAGAGCAGCGCCAGGGTCACCCCGGGGCGGCGCAGTTCGGCATGCACCCATGCCCAATCGGGTAAAGGCCGCTTCTCACTGGCAACCGCCGGGGCCGGCGGGAACAGTTGCTGCTCCAACTCGGCATCGGACAACGAACAGGGCCAGGTGAGGCCGCTGGCGGCAAAACGGCAGAGGTAATCACCGGCACTGCTGTGGCCAATGCCCAGGCTGCGGGCGATCTTGCGCACGGACAGGCCGCAGTCGAACTTGAGGCGTAACACCTCTCGGATTTTACGCATGGATAAACGCTCCACAACGACCTCTCTGCTTCGAAAAAGAGATCGATGGTAGTGAATAAATCCTGCGTGGCTGCCTGCCAGAAAAGTGTCCGGATGACCGTGGAGTCGGTGTCCGGATGCTCGTGGAATGAGTGTCCGGATCAGCGTGGAATCACTGTCCGGATGCGCGTGGAATGGGTGTCCGAGTCAGCGTGGAATCCGCAAATGATCACGAGAAGGCGTCGGAGGCAGGTCGCAAAGGCGGGCAGAGTTCAGGCGGCAATTTTGCCAACGACCGTGAGCGTGCCTCCGAAGCGGGCCGTAAAGGCGGGCAAAACAGCCACGCCGGCGGTCGCGGTAGCGAAAACCGCTAACTGGCGGTGATCCAGTGCCAGGGCAATAGCTGCCCTGGCACTTTTCTCCTGAACGGCCATCAGGAAACCCTTTCCTTCCACGCTTCGTATCTGGCAAGAAGCGGCTGGACACTCAACCCATGCAGCAGAATACTCAACGCCACCACTGACAGCACCAGGTTGATGCTCTGCGCGGCCAACGTGGGAAGCAGCCCATGATTGAGGGCATAGAACAGGTAGTAGAAGCTACCGATACCTCGGATACCAAACCACCCCAAAAGCCCACGCTGGCGGATATCCAGCACTCCCCGAGCCGGAAACAGCAGGATACTGATGGGGCGAATGACAAAAAACAAAGCGCCGGCCACCAGCACTGCCCGCCAGTCCCAATGCTCAATGAGCACTACCCCGAGCAGGGTCACCAGAAACACTTCCATTGCCCGTTCGATCAGGCTACCGAAAGCCAGCATGTCACCCAACATGATCCCCGCTGCTACCTGCGAGTCGTCGAGCCCTTTCAAATCGCCTTTGACGGCTAGCTCCGGCGCCACGTGCTGGTGACCCACCACAGGCTGTACCAGATGTTCAGAAGCCGGTTCTTCTGGGCTATTGGCGGTCTGCACCTCCGCCTGCCGTAAACCGAGGCCCGCAGCGAACACCGCGAGGAACCCATAGGCCTGTATCGACTCGGCGCTCACGTATGCCAACGCAATCAGGGCAAGGGCCAGATAGTCATTGGGCGAGACGGTGCTGTCGTCGTTGCGCAGACGCAAGAACAGCGTGAGCTTGCCCAGGCCGCGCCCCATCCAGTAGCCAAGCAACAGGCCTGCGATTACTGCCCACAGCATGTCCTTGAACAACCAGTCACTGAACCAGGCCTGGCCATTGTCCTGTTGCAGGAACAGTCCAAGCATGACGAAGGGAAACGCCACGCCGTCGTTAAGCCCTGCCTCACCCGACAAGCTGAAACGGACAAGATCATCGTCTTGGGCATCAACCACCTGCACCAGAGTTGCGAGCACGGGGTCAGTGGGTGCGAGGATCGCCCCGATTAGTAGCGAGACTCCCCACCCCAAGTTCAGGCCGTGATGCAGCACCAGCGTTACCCCACCGATGCAGATCAACATCACTGGCCCTGCTAGAAAAAAGGCGCTGCACCAACGGCGGTTGTGCAAGGGCAGGCGCAATTTCAAACCACTGAAGAACAGCGAAAACAACACCGCGACTTCTGTAAGGTGCTCCATCCATCCGCTCGACTTGCTCACGTCCAGCTGAAGAAAACCTAGCCCCGATGTACCCAGGCCGATACCCAGGGCAAGGCACACTACAGACGAGGTCACAGGGATCCAGCGCAGGTAGGAGGATGAGAGTGCGAGCAGCAGCAAGACTGCGCCCAGCGTGGCGAACCAGACGATGAAGGTCATCTGCGCAGAAGCCTTGGGAAAGTTTTCGAGTATTTTTTTGACTTTCCGGCACGCCACGTCGTTCCGCTGCGCTTAGTGGGTTCACCCAATACCTGAGGTAAATGTAAAAAAAGATTTCAGCGCTCCGCTGCGGTCAAACCCTATGGATCGCAATGGAGATGACGTCATGAAATTCGCCCAGTTCTGCCAATGGCTCGCCAACCACGCCGGTAAACCGAGCACCTTTTTGATCGCCGTGGTGTTGATCGCCATGTGGGCTGCATCTGGGCCCTGGTTTCACTACAACGATACCTGGCAACTTATCGTCAACACGTCGACCACCATCATCACATTCCTGATGGTTTTCCTGATTCAGAACACCCAGAACCGGGATAACGACATCATCCACGTGAAGCTCGACGAACTGATCCGCGCTACGAAATCTGCGGAGCAGTCGGTATTGGATCTCGAAGCGCTCGATAACCGGGAAATCCATAAACTTCGCAAGGAATATCAGGCGATGGGCAGCGAATGTGATCCCCACCATCAGGCGCCTGCTGAGCATCACACGGACGATGGTGCTCGGGATAACCTGCAGCGCTAGAGTCCTTGTTGGTCGAGCGGCGGGAGAGTTGAAGGTAAATTTGCAGGGTGAAGCGCCTGGCTAATAGCTTGAGCGAGCTCGTCTATCGACCACGGTTTGAAGAGGTAGGTAACGGGTGGCGTCACCTGAGAAGCATCAAGCTGGTAGCCAGAAGTCAGAATGGCGGGTAGTCCAGGCCACCTTTCGTGTGCCATGGAGATGAACTCCATACCTTTGATGCTTCCCGGAACACCATGGTCGACAACGATCAACGAGCAGTCGCTCTTAAGTCCCATCAAGTGAATCAAGGCATCTTCTGAGTTATCGAACGCATCGCAGGTGGCGCCCAACTCGATCAGGATGTCCACCAACAGGGTCTGAAGCGTTGGATCGTCTTCTACCACAATTACCGTCTTACCTGACAGCGACAAACCCTCGATGTCGAGCTTCATCACCTGCTCCAGTCCATGGTTAGATTTTCGAGTGTTTCACTCATCCGGACATGCGTCGATGGGGGCTAAAGGCCACCCATGCTCAATGGCCTTCCAACTTCGTCAAATGGGCCAAGCCTTCACGCATGAAAATCTCCACGGTCTTTGGGCCTACGCCCTCGAAACTCAGTAGCCAGCGCTTGAATCCCTCAGCATTTGATTCTTCCTGCAGTGCCTCAAGTTGAGCAGCAAGTTCCACTTCTACCTTGTTGCCAAGATCATGCAGTCGTCGGGCAGTGGATTCATCGTAGCGCGCATAGCCGGCCTGCCCGAGCAGTCTGACCAGTGTGGAATGAGAAGTCTGGGCAAGCTTAATCGGCGTACCCAGGCCCTGCTGATCGACAAGCATCCGGTACGCCTGCACTGCTACGGTGGCGCGGATGCGCTTCCCCATGAGAAAGCTGGCCAACAACCATCTGAACACGCCAAGGGCATCCGTGACCTCAATGCCGAGGTCACAGGCAGTTATAGTCTTCAACCTTTACTACGGCGCGGATCAGCAGATCGTGGGTAGGTGCGTTCCTCTTCGATAGTGCCATCCGCTTTATGGATCTTCACCGACGCCGTCTTGCCATCAAAGAAATCCGCAAGGGCGCTGACGAGCTCGTGCTTCGTCGACGCTCGTTTGGAGGCGCGTTCAGCACCGGCTTCCTTCAATTCCCATCCTTCTGATGTCGGGCTGAGGTGGTAATTGTCCATCGTGTGCTCCTCTTGGTTAAATGGCTTCGCCGTCATCCTGGATGTCTTCCTCTGCCTCGGCTGCCTCCGTTGCATCAGCGTCATTGAGTGGCGGCGACGTGGGCTTTTCCGGATCGTTAATGAAGGGCACGTCGCTTGGCCCTTTTTCTTCGGAGCCTTCGGTTTTCGGCTGCATGGCAATACCTCAAAGCAGATGGATCGGGGCGCCGGGCTTCAAGTACCTTCAGCAACCCCCGAGAATTTTTTGACTTCGATAGGTTGCGCTACGAATTCAGGGCCATCGCCGGCGAGCCGCCACTTCACCTTAGCGATGCCATAGCGCTCGGCCATCGGTCGACTGACCAACTTGATTTTCTGCTGACTGAATCTTGGGATGATGCCAACGCCGGCATCGCAACTGGCCCAGTGCCAAGCCACGGCGTTGTCCATTTTCTCCAAGCGGATGATGAACGTCCGATGGTCACCGTGCAGGTCATACTCGATTACGTACAATTGAAGTGCTGGCACAAGATCCGCTCCCTAGTTCATACGCTATTGAGCAAGCCGTAGAAGAGATAATTCCATTGGATTGCCAGGGGGCATGCACATCGCTCATGGATGGAAAATGTGCCAACTGCGTAAATTCAACGCGGTTCGTGAATCGGGCACCCATTGTGCGTAGCGCGAAACTGCGCTGACATTTCGTATGAGGGCCTGCGCACCCGCATGATGCCTCCCAGGGGACGATGCGCAGCCAACCCATGCCAGGGGCTGAATGCCATGCCATCATCGATGTCGCGTACCTTTTCATCATCCCAGGCGGCCTGCGGTTCGACCTCTACCCTGGCAACTGTCACGTAGGGGCTCAACGCTTCCGACCATTTCACTGATGCGTCCTCGATGGCCATCTTCTCGATGTCAGTGGCCAGCTGCACACGCAGCTCCCAGATGCCGCCGTTCTGCCTGAAAAACGCCTCTACGGCATGGCGAAGCCCGTCCGGGTCGCCCTTCAGCTCCACTTTGAGATCAGTCAACTCGGTTAGCGAGGGCGACACAGGAACAATGGCCAGCTTGGCGTAATAAGGGCCGTAGAGGATCGGCACCACCGTGGTGAAGGTCTCGCCCAGAATATGCGTCTGGGGATGGCCACCGAGGCTCTTCAGCGTAGCGCTTTCGCCGCCCACCGATTCGACCAGCGATTCCACTCCCCGCAGTGCGGCTGACAGTGCCTTCTTCATGCCTGGTGCCTTGTCCGTCGTCTTCGCGAGCATCTTCAGCGTTTTCAGGAACGCCTTGGGCGTTGCCGAGGTGAAGGCTTTGGCATTCTCGGTGACGAAGTCCTGGGTCACCTGCCCCTCACTGCCAGGTAGGCGGGAGCCTTCGACACCCACGATCTTCAGTGCCAAGCCCCTCGGGGTCGATACCTTGTCATCGAGCACATCCCCTGGGTTGGTGGAAAACCGCAGAAAGGCCGGCAGCGTAGCGGGCTTGGCAAAGGCACCTTGTGCCAGTTCCGCTGGCAGTCCTTCGAGGATGGTCACTTTCCCGCGCAGCAATCCGTGTCCCTTGGCATGGACACTGCGGTTGGCGTGGCCGTTGTCCTTGAACGTGGTTTCCATGATCTGCCGTAGGGTTTCAGCCAGCTCCCTGCTCGTCTCGGCTTCGTCATCCGGAATTTGCTCGAAAGAGGGCTGGAAGCGCAGCGGCATAATTGCAACGGGTGTATCCGGTTGGTTATTCATCAGGATTCTCCGGCTGCCTCAAGGGCACTGATTGGCGTTAACGCATGCTTGCGCTCTATTTGGCGAGGTCAGTTTTCAGGCGCTGACCCGCATAGGCCTGTGCGTCCTCAGCCTTCTTCACGACGGCGGCAGTGCCGAAGAACTCGTGCGTCACGCCGTCGTAGACTTTGCGATCTACCGCCACACCTGCTGTGCGTAGCGCCTGCTCCAACTGGGCGCCATCGTCGCGCAGCGGATCGATTTCCGCGTTGATGATGGTCACCGGAGGCAAGCCATGCAGGTCAGCCTTGACGAGGTTGATACGTGGATCCTGGACATCGGCAGGCGAACTGGTGACTTGGCCGATGAACCACAGCATCATCGGACGATTCAGCGGCATGGCATCGGCGTACTTGAGGTAGGAAGCGGTATCGGTGCTCGACTGCGCAACCGGATACACCGAAAGGACGTGTTTCGGTGCTGTCAGGCCAGCATCTCGGGCGCCCATTGCAGTAGCGACGGCGAGGTTGCCGCCTGCGCTTTCGCCGGCCAATGCCAGGCGCTCTGGATCCCCGCCAACGGAGGCGGCGTTTCTTGCCAGCCAACGGTAAGCCGCCAGGGCATCGTCATGCGCAGCGGGGAATTTGTGCTCAGGAGCCAAGCGGTAATCGACCGATACCACCACGGCATCGGCTTGCTTGGCCAACCCGCGTGCGCCGCCATCGTAAACTTTCCGATCTGCTATCACCCAACCGCCGCCGTGGAAGAACAGCACCGCTGGGAGAGGGCCATTGCCTGGCGGCGTATACACCGTGGCCGGCATGGAGCCTGACGGGCTGGGTATCGAGATTTCCCGCGTGGTGACGCCGGGCACCAATGACTCGGGGCTCGAACTGCGTTTCTGATCTTCCAGCACGCCCTTCACAGCATCGGCCATGGTCGGCTGCTGACGGGCCTCCTGAGGCGTGGTCTTCTCGATGGCCTTGGCATCGAAGCTGGCAAACTTGTTCAGCAGCTTCTGCATGTCGGAATCCGTGCGCAAAAGACTTTTGGTGCCACTCACAGCAAGCTCGGAGACCGAGCGCTTTTCAGGATCGCGGGCGCACCCGCCCAGCGCTATCGAGACCCCCAAGACCGAAACCGCAGCCACCCAATGGCACTTTTGCATAGGACACTCCCAAGGCGAGGGCGAAGGTTTCTTCGCCTGTCTTAAGCTCAGGGCGCCCTACTCCAATGGCGTTCAGCCAGTTCTTGAAATGTCGGACAGATGGGCATCCAGCATGAATTCGACCAGTGTTGCGGCGCAGGCCGTAATCCCCTCCAGAAGCACCATTTCGAAGCCATGGGTATTCTCGGTCGGTATAGCAATGCAACCAGCCCGGGCATCGATCCCGGCGCTCATCACCGCGCTTGCATCGGATGCAAAATCGACGAGCAATGCCGACTGGGGCTTAAAGCCGGCCTTTAGGCCAGCGGCGATCAGGCCCTGCACCACGGTGCGGCTGTAGTATCCCTTCTGGTCGCCGGTATTGATGATCGGGTTGGCCGAAAGCTCCGTGCCATATTCCTCAAGTACAGGGCCGACCTCGACAGCGATTGTAGTGTCGCCGGGCAGTCGGGAAGCTGCGTACATGGCGCCGGCATTCGACTCTTCCTCCAGCGTCGTAAGCACGAACCAAACGTCCTGCTTCAGTTTTCCTCGCCGTTCACTCAGCAGCTTCGCACAGAGAATGACAGCGCTCAGCGGAGCTCGGTCGTCGAGGAAGTGAGCGGCAATACAGTCATGTACCTTGAAGGGCTTACGCCAGTGCTGACTGAGCACGACTCGAGTACCAGGCCGAACGCCAAGTTGCTGGAGATCCGACTGGCTCTTGCGCGTGACGATATAGACATCTTTCCACTGAACATTTCCTGCCAGCACGTCTCTTCCATTCGAAGTACGACCGCTGTTGTGCATGGAACCGTAGGACAAAACACCCGGCAGGATGTGTTCATCGCCCAGGATATCGACAGGGCAGACACCGAAGCTTATCGGTTGCGAACCACCTAGAGCGAGCACCTCCAGGGTGCCGTTCTCCAGCACATTTTTGACGATCATCGCGATCTCATCGAGGTGGGCCATAACGCGTATGGCTGCCTCTGGGCTACCAGTGCGGCCCCCACGAATCACCCCCACCACATTGCCAGCAGGGTCGATGTGCGTGTCATCACAGAATAGGCGCAGCTCGCGCAGACAAATGGCCCGTACTTCATCTTCTTGTCCGCCCGGCCCTCGGGCGTTGAGGAGCTCGGTCAGTAATGCCTCAGTCGTCAAAACGTTACCTCCATGTTTGCACGCAAACGTGTTCAGGCCAGTTGGATGTAAACCGAGTAGCTACCCAATAACACCCAGAACACCAGAAAGATCCACGGCGTCCGTAGCGAGAACAGCAATGACTTTCGATGCCCTGCACGCGAGGTTTCCGCCTCACAGAACAGCGGCGACTCGTCGTAAGCCAACCCCATCAATGGCTCGCTGCGCAGCAGGTGGCTCTGCTTGAACTGCCAGTGATCGATGATGTTGTACGCCGCCCGGATGCCAGGCCAGGCGTTGAGCGAACTCAGTACCCCGAGCAAGGCGAGGAACGCGGGCACGATGAGGGTGAACATCTCGCCCCACCCTTGATTGAGGTTTCCCATGGATGAGACGAAAGCGATGACCAGGAATGACTGCGCCGCCAGGTAGGCATCCGTACGGTTGGCCAGGATGCTGGTTTCGTACTGGATCTCACGCCGGTAAAAATCCAGACGCTCCTTGGGAGAGCCAAACATCCTGGCATTGTGCTCGCTGATCTCGTGCTCAGGGGTCGCTGGGGTAATGATTCGAGACACTCGCTACTCCGGGAATTGGGCTCCGAGCGAAGAGATGAGACTGGAGCTGAGTCCGGTAGAACAGGCGATGGGGCATGGAATTCAATTGGATTGATATTCCGCACCGCTCGTCGTACCAACCGCAGATTGAAACCAACACGCGCAGGCCAGGCTTTTCGAACCGGTATGAACGTTCTCAACTGCAGGAGCTTCTACCATGCGCGACTTCCCTACCCCACCCTTCCCTTCGCAGCCTCAAAATGTCCCCGGCTCACAACGCAAGATGGAGCCTTACCCGGATTGTGGTGAGCAGTCGTATACCGGCCACAATCGACTCGAAGGCAAGATTGCCCTTATCACCGGAGCAGACAGCGGCATCGGGCGGGCAGTGGCGATTGCCTATGCCCGTGAAGGCGCCGACGTCGCTATCGCTTATCTGAATGAGCATGACGACGCGCAAGAAACCGCGCGCTGGGTTGAGTCCGCAGGCCGTCAATGCCTGTTGTTGCCCGGAGACCTGGCGCAGAAACAGCACTGCTACGACATCGTCGAAAAGACCGTCAGCCAGTTCGGGCGTATCGACATCCTGGTCAACAACGCGGCGTTCCAGATGTCCCACGAGACCTTGGAAGAGATCGACGATGATGAATGGGTGAAAACCTTCGATACCAACATCACCGCCATCTTCCGGATTTGCCAGGCGGCCCTGCCTTCCATGCCCAAGGGCAGTTCGATCATCAATACGAGCTCGGTCAATTCCGACGATCCATCCCCCAGCCTGCTGGCCTACGCCACGACCAAGGGGGCCATTGCCAACTTCACTGCTGGCCTGGCTCAGCTGCTAGGCAAGAAAGGCATTCGGGTCAACAGCGTTGCGCCAGGGCCTATCTGGACGCCTCTAATTCCTTCCACCATGCCAGATGAAGCGGTCAAGAACTTCGGTTCGAAAACACCACTGGGACGTCCTGGTCAACCGGTGGAGGTCGCGCCGATCTACGTGCTGCTGGGCTCCGACGAGGCCAGTTATATAAGTGGCTCACGTTACGCAGTGACTGGGGGCAAACCGATCCTTTAGCGAAAAGAGGCTCGCCGAGTTGGCGAGCCTCAAACCGTTTTGCGTGGCAGTTTCAGCGTTTGTGCTGATCGTGATCACGGGCCGTTTTTTGCGCTGTCGAGTCATGTGATGTGCCGGTGGATCCATCCGGACGATGAGCATCGTTGTCTCGCTCCTCTTCCCCATGCGGCCTTGTCTGCGCACCTTCTTTTTGCCTGTCGCTCACTTTCTGCATGTTGCTCTCCTCCCATTGCCTTTGAACAAGGGAAGCCAATCCACGGGGCAAAGTTCAGGTCAGTGACACTTCAGGAGATGGGCGGGCAACAGGGGCGATGAACCAATTACCCCAGGCTCGCGTCCACCGCAAAACAAGCGAGTCGATTCTGGAATGGAAAACGACCCTGTACTGGCCGCCCTCGGCTATCTCAAAAACAACAAACTGATTTTGACCACCGCAGAATCGTGCACTGCGGGCTGCATGGTGGCTTTGTTGGCCGCGGTACCGGGTACAGGAGAGGTGCTGGAAAGCGGCTACGTCGTCTACTCACCCAGCGCCAAGAAACGCCTGCTGGGGGTCAGCGCCGAAACCATCGAACGATACGGCCTGACCAGCGAAGCAGTAGCTTGGGAAATGGCCTTGGGCGCCTTGAGAGACAGCGATGCAAATGTTGTGATCGCCACCACCGGGGTAGCCGGGCCGGCGCCCGAATCCGGGATACCACCGGGGACGATGTGCTTTGCGTGGGCTTTCGCCGGCGAGCCAAATGCCGTTTTCACGCGCACTCAACGTTTCTTCGGCGAGCGGTCTGAGGTCATGCGCCAAGGTGCCCTGTTCGGGTTGACCCGGCTTTCCTACTATCACCAGCGCTGGTTACGCGGTGAGCGCGCCTGAGGGCTGTGGTCATGTCGGAAGATGAATTGGTATCCAGACGTCACCCTGTTCAAGAAAATATGCCGATGCAGCAGCGCGTCTGGCGCTTCGAGCGCGTGGGGTGGTACGTGCTCGTGGCCATCGTATTGCTTGCCTTGGCAGGCCTCTTCGGTAATGGCCCGCTGAGCGATGCCGAGGTGGTGAGCCAGGATGGCCGGGTACGGGTCGAGTACCAGCGCCTCAGCCGAAGTGGCACGACAGACAGCCTTTTCATCACCGTTCAGGGTATCTCCGGTCAGCCGGTGGAGGTGCAACTTGAGGGATCGTTGCTTCGTAACGCCAGTATCGAGACGTTGCAACCGCAGCCGCAACTGTCGATGTCCCATGGCCAGGCCATGCTGTTCCAACTGGGTACTGGGCAAGATGGCTTGGCCACCTTGTACCTGACCCTTAGAAGTGATCACGTGGGCACTCTGGAGGGTAGCGTCAGGGCTGGCCCCCAAAGCGCCGTTCACTTTTCCACATTTCTTTACCCCTAGGAGTGCGTCATGGATTCGATCCTCCGCGCAGCCGGGATGTACGTCGCCCTCATGCTGCTGTTTCGCGTAGCCGGGCGGCGCTCACTGGCCGACCTGACGACTTTCGACTTCGTCTTGCTACTGATCATTGGGGAAGCCACCCAGCAGGCACTTCTGGGCGAGGATTTTTCATTCACCAATGCCATGCTGGTGATTGCCACGCTGATCGTTTTGGACGTCGGCCTTTCGCTCGCGAAGCTCAACTCCAAGCCCTTGGCCAGGTTTCTGGATGGGCACGCTACCCTGGTTGTTGAGAATGGACGTTTTCTGCATCACCGCATGCGTCGGGCACGCCTCACGGAGGACGATATCCTTGAGTCAGCGCGGGACAGCCAAGGCATCGAGAACATAGAGCATGTCAAGTTCGCCATCGTCGAACGCAATGGAAAGATTTCGATCATTCCTGCTGAGTGAGACACCAGGTAGCCAGTGGTAGAGCCCAGGCCCGATTAAAGTGCCAATATCGCCTGGCTATGGTCGATGGTAGGGATGGGCATCAATTCGCGCCGAGATACCAGCCAGGCCCGCATCCGCTCGGTATCAAAAATCTGACCCTCTTCCATCATCACCAGAATGAGCGCCTGGGACATTCGGTAACAGCCGCATTGAGAACAGTGTCGCTCTTCCCAGCCACTGGTGCATTCGACGGACTCAGCTTGCCCCGCGCAAATCAGACAACTCATGTAAGCCCCCTTTTGTTCTTGTTCCCTGCAGGGTAAATGCGAGGGGACGAAGCGCCCTTTTGTCTCGCTTTACATGAGATATCCATGCCAATCCTAAATTCCCTCTATTTGGGCGGCGCTCACACAAGACGAACCAGACGCCAGATAGCCCTGTCGGAATCAGAACACGTGATCTCGAAGGCATACCGATGGAAAGAGAACCGGTAGAAGCTCAACAGGGTGCACCTCAGCGTGATGAGGGTGGATGGTTGCCCCTGGAGCAGTATGGTGCGCTCGGCGATGGGCGCTCTGTGGCACTGATTGGTCTGGACGGTTCCATCGACTGGTGGTGTGTGCCGCACATGGATTCACCTCCCCTATTCGACAAGCTGCTGGCCCCTCAGACTGGAGGCTTCTTTTCCATTACCCCTAGCGAGGCATTCGTTGCTGAGCGCCGCTACCTGGCAGACAGCAACGTCCTTGAGACAATCTTCATTACCAGTCAGGGTCGTGCCCGGCTGACGGAATCCTTGAACAGTGGCCCTGCTGGACGCCTGCCTTGGGCCGAACTCGCCAGACGCATCGAAGGTATCGAGGGTAAGGTCGACTTCGACATCGCCATCGACTTCGGAACCCAAGCCGACACGGTAAGCCCCTACGTGGCGCCGAATGACAATGCCTGCGTTTTTCATGCGGGCCGAATACTCGGCATGTTCCTGCACGACCATCAGGTGCACATCGAACGCAAGGATGACATGGGCGTGCGTGCTGTCCTTAGCCTTGCAGCAGGACAACGCTCAGTGGTCGCAATCATCGCAGGACGAGATGAGCCCCTGGTGGTGCCCCCATTGGCCTTGATCGATGAACGCATCGACGGCTCGCATCGGGAGTGGTGCCAATGGTCGAAGGGGCTGGTCTACGACGGCCCGTACCAGACCCAGGTCATCAGAAATGCGCTGGCCCTCAAGCTGCTGCTGTCCTCTCCAAGTGGCTCGATCATGGCGGCAGCGACCTCATCCCTTCCCGAACGGATTGGCGGCAGCAAAAACTACGATTACCGCTTCGCCTGGATACGCGACGCTGGCTACACCATCGAAGCATTTCTGGGCATCGGCGCGCAGCCAGAAGCAAAAGCTGCATTCACTTGGCTGCTGCGCCGGCTGGATGAACATGGGCCACGGGTGTTTTATACCCTCGATGGTGCAATCGGTGATTGCGTGCGCCCGGTCGACCTGCCTGGCTACAAGAACTCCCCTCCAGTCGTCGGCAATGATGCCCGCGACCAACTTCAACACGGCGTCTTCGGCGATATCTTCGAAACAGCGCGCTGTTTCATTGACAGCGGCAATATTCTTGATTCCCCGAGCGCCATGCTCCTCTCAGGCCTTGCCGACCAATGCGCAGACTGTTGGCGTCAGCAGGACGCCGGTATCTGGGAGTTGCCGGAAAAACAGCATTACACGATGTCTAAAATCAGCTGTTGGCAAGCCTTGAGCCGGGCCATCGAATTGGCCGATGGCGGTCACCTTCCCACTACATGCCGGGAACGCTGGGATCGCGAGCGACAGCGCATCCAGCAATGGATCGAGGCGCACTGCTGGAGCGAAGAGCGTCAGGCATACCTGTTCTATCCAGGCAGCGACCGACTGGACGCTTCACTGGCACTGGCCGTCAGGTTCGGTTACCCCAGCCAGGAACGTCTACGCAGCACGCTGGAAGCCATTGATCATGATCTGGGGGCCGGCGCTTTCCATTATCGCTACACCGATGCACAGGAAGAGGAAGGTTGCTTCCTGGCCTGCACATTCTGGCTTATCGAAGCCTGGGCCATTCTGGATAACCAGGATCGCGCCGAAGCCGCCTATGCAGACGCTTTGCAAGGGCTGTCACACGGTGTAGGCATCTACTCGGAGATGATCGATCCGCAGACTGGACAATATCTGGGAAACCTTCCGCAGGGCCTGACTCACCTGGCAGCCCTCAAGGCCGCAATGGCCATCGGGGGCTGCCATCCCGAACGATGACGCCAGACATCATCTGCGTTGAACCGTCTCGCTTGGCGGCCACTCAACCACAGGCAAGTTTTCCATTCTTTCAATCCGTGATGAGGTAACGCCATGAACGCTATCGACTTACTGATTCAAGACCACAAGTTGGTAAAGAAGCTGCTCGAAGAGCTGTCGACCACCACCGAGCGAGCAGTGAAAAAACGGGCCGATCTACTCCACAGGATCGAGCAGGAGCTGCAGATTCACACCGCGCTCGAAGAAGAAATTCTCTATCCGGCCATCAAGGAAGCGGGTGGCAAGGAAGAAGCGAAGATGTACTACGAGGCCAAGGAAGAACACCGGACTGTTGACTCCCTCGTCCTACCCGACCTCCTGCATACCGAAACCGGCACCGTCGAATTCGCCGGGCGGGTCAAGGTCATGAAAGAGTTGTTGGAGCATCACATCGAGGAAGAAGAAGGCGAGCTGTTCCCCACGGCGAAGAAGCTGCTCAGCAAGGACATCCTTGAGGAGCTGGGGCGAACCATGGAAATGCAGAAAAAGATGCTCAAGGGCGAGAAGCGAGCGGCTTAGTCAAGCGATCACCTGCCAGCGCTCAGAACGCTGGCAGGTGATTAGTTTCAGATATCCCATCATCAGTTGGAAAGTTTCATGGAATATTGGATCGGGTTACTTGAATGGCCTGCCATGGTGATGACCGTACTGGCAGCCTGGTGCATCGGTTCGCGCCGTCCGGGTAGAAGGAAGATAGGATTCTGCTGTTTCATCGCAAGCAACGTGCTGTGGGCTGTGTGGGGCTGGCAAGCACAAGCCTGGGCTCTGATCATCCTGCAGTTTTGCCTTTGCGCCATGAATCTGCGAGGGTGGCGGAAGAACACACAACTGGAAATTGCCGGGTGATAACGCCCTGACAAGCCGGTGAGGCTAGCTTCTAAAGCATGCAGATCTCCCTTCTCGCCAAGCTTCCTTCCCTGGAAGCAGTGAGAGCGGATCACGCAGCAGGCTTGAGCACCACTTTCGTCCAACCATCATCCCGCGCATCGAAATGCTTGTAGGCATCTGGGCCTTCGGCCAATTTCAAACGATGGGAAATGATCTGCGAGGGCTTGGCGCGCCCATGATGGATGAGCTCTGCCAGGCGGCGATTGTAGGCCTTCACATTCGCCTGGCCTGTCCGGATCTGCTGGCCCTTGAACCAGAACGCACCGAAGTCGAAGGCCATCTTGCCTTCCTTCGCCAGTTCGTTTTTCGCTCCAGGATCTTCTGGCACGAACACACCAACCACGCCAATGCCGCCTGTGGCCTTGGTTGAAGCGACCAGGTTGTTCATGGTGAGGTAGTTCGCTTCATGGCCATGCTTGTCGCAGCACTGGTAGCCCACGCACTCACATCCCCGGTCGGTGCCTTTGCCATGGGTCAGGTTCATGATCTCTTCCACGGCCTTCTGCTCGACTGCGTTGATTGGGGTTGCCCCCAGCTGCGCGGCAAGTTGCAGACGATCCGGTTGGTTGTCGATGACGAACACCTGAGATGCACCTTTGATGATTGCCGAATGGGCGGCCATCAGGCCGACAGGCCCTGCGCCGTAAATCGCAATGCTTTCACCCGGTAGCAAACCGGCAAGCTCTGTTGCATGCCAACCTGTAGGGAAGATATCCGAGAGCATGACGTAGTCATCCTCACGCTCTTGGGCATCTTCCGGTAGTACCAGGCAGTTGAAATCCGCATAGGGCACGCGCAGCAATTCGGCCTGCCCGCCCTGATACGGGCCCATCTCGGCAAAACCGTAAGCGGCGCCCGCAGCACCAGGATTCGCTGTAAGGCAGAACCCAGTGAGGCCTTTTTCACAGTTCTCACAGAATCCACAGCCAATATTGAAGGGTAAGCAGACACGGTCACCGACTTTGACCCTGTCGACCCCTGCCCCCACCTCGATCACCTCACCGAGATTTTCGTGACCAAAGACTCTCCCGGCTTCAAACGAGGTGCGGCCCTCGTACATGTGCAAATCAGAACCGCAGATGTTGGTCGTGGTAATGCGTACCAGCACGTCCGTAGGCTTTTCAATTTTTGCGTCTGGTACATCCTTGACCGCGACGTCACGTGGGCCGTTGTACACGATGGCTTTCATGCTGAACTCCCAAAGTCAGGGGCGACGGAAATGCGCCCTACCTTTTTCAGGTAATCGCTGAGCCTCAGGTGTTCACCACAGTCTGTCGCAGCTCGGATCGGTGGTACTAATCATCGTTGCTCTATGATTTCGCGTCCTTGTATGTAGCGAATGAGGAAGACCTGATGAGGCAAGGATGCGACATCGTGGAGCGGTATTTTGGGCTTGTGCAGATCCAGCTCTGCAGCTCCATTCCCATGTGGAGGAACTAGATGACGGAGCCAAGCTCGATGTTCAGGTTCGGCTTTCCCGCACAGGGGACACCCAGTTGTTCATCGGGATCTACGAGCGCTCGGGCTTGGCTAGGATTGAGGAAGCCTATGCAAAAAGGCCTGGTGAATACGTAACTAGGGCCATGGCGCGGGGCGCTGGCCGGGGTCGTGCCCTGGCTCTATCCGCCCAAGAACCGAAGCAGCACGTGGGGTAGGAGGACGAGACAATGGCTGATCAGCTAGCCCAGTTGGACGCTGAAGATCGCGTTCCTAGATCAGGTAGCTGCCGAACTGGAGCGCCAGGTTGGGCCCAGCCCTGTCACTCGAACTTTGGTCATCGCCTGGCTCACCGAGTGGGTGAAGAAATCGGGCGAATTGAAACCCGATTCCCCACAACTGCCTCAATCTCTCAAAGCGGCTTATGTCACCTGGACTCATCAAGCCGTGGATCGCTGAGAGGAAATTGCTACCCACGGCTTCCAGCTGCTTGTTCAAGCAAGCCGTTGCGAAGGCTGGTTGCGCTCGGTAGCGAGGCACCTCGCACGTCCCCCCAGACCAAGGCACGCGTCATCGACTCTCCTGGACGCGTGTCGAAGGCTTCTTCATGCAGTGCCATACCGCTGCCGGCATACACGCCTATGAACAATTTGCGTGCTGCCTGTTCGCGACAACCGCACACCCTCCGCGCCGCCAAAACAACACCAAGGAGATGGCGGGCATGAAGATCGATATCCAGGTCGACGAACACGGATCAGGCTGCAAAATGATCATTGACGGCCATCCAGTTTCGTTCGCGAATGCAGTTGAAGCTGAGGCCTATGTTGCCCGGCTGCAAGAGCGGCTGCAGGCTGCTCAACATGCCTTCGTAACATCTGCAGAAACTTCAGCTTGAGCAGCATCCGAACCAAATCTATAGGCATTCAGGAGTTACGCGAGCGACAGTATCCATCCCAGGACTGCGAGTGTAGCGATTGAGAAGGTCACTGAGGATGGCAGGCAGATCCGCGCCATAGGCCGCCACAGCGGCCTCCCAAACGAGATGCTCAGTGTCCCGGGCCGCTGGGTAATTCCACTCAAAGAATGACAAACTGTGCTTACTCGATAACCGGGCTGATCATCAATATATCGAGTAAGGACTGAGCGTGCACTGGTGCATAGCGCCCGCTAGGCTCCAGATTTCAAAGCTTGGTACCAGCTATGGTAAGGCGAGTTGGTGACCAGCTTGCGGTTGTAATCGGGCGCACCATCGCTCCACCAAACTGGCCCGCGCTCACCCAAGGCAACTTTCGCCTGGTCAACCTGTTGCCTGGCTCTCAGAAGCTGGTCAGGATCATTGGCTGCCTTTGCCAGCTTCACTGCACGTCGAGCGTCCATCAATGCGTCGACCAGTTGCTGCCGGTGCTCAACGGTGAGCGTGGGATCGCTGCATCGCCATAGGCGCCCCCTCACCACGAAATAGCGTCCATCGGGAGTCTGAGGGTGCTCAGCCATGCTCAGTGGCGAACAAGGGGTTGATGCCCCAAGGCTGCGAGCTGGTAGTCGCTGATTGACTGGAACAGCTGTTCTGCTGCCAATCTTAGCCGCTCGACTTCGCAATCAGGCTCGCCTGTGTCTTGGGCTTGGTGATAGCGCTTCATGGCCTCAACGGCTTCTTGCACAGCGGGAGAGTCGGGCATAAGCATTGAATCCAGATTTCGCTTCATTTGCGCTCCTCGTGCATTGCATGAGTGATACAACAGGGTAGCGCGTACGGGTGCTGCACACCCTAATTTCATGATCCCCACCTTGGCCAAAGTAGGTGGCCTAGCGCGTCGTTTACCTGGCTTGACGGGGGCAGTGGCAGATGCCAATTTAACATCAAGGCGAGGGGTCAAGGAGTGATGCGTGAAGATCACAATCAATGTGTTCTTGCTCAAGGAAGGGCGAACCATCCAGGACGCGCTTTCCGACGAGGTCAACCTACGACCAATCGCGTTCGCGTTAGGTGATGTTGAATGCCTCTTCTATCACCAGAAAAACCCTTCCCATCCAAAGTGGACGCAGCTCTTCGGCGCTGTTCCAGAAGTAGCGGGCCTTGATCTGACCGGCAGATCGCTCAAAGCGCTGCTCGTCCTGGCAATTAGAGGCAGGGTTTTTTGCTTCACTTTTGGCCATGCCAGGCACCTGATTGATCCTCTCGCGATTGAGCGCTACTTCGGGCTACGCACCGCGCTCAGCCTTACGGATCCACTGCTGATCAAGTCTGTGGAGAAATCCAACATTGACCGCACTCCGTTACGCTCAAAGGCGCAGTCGTCGAGGCTGTTGTCGATAACCGAATTCGACTTCAAGTTCGATTCGGAGATCCTCAAGTCGCTGACCGGGATCGTGGAGAACGATCAAGATGAAGGCGAGTACGTCAGCGGCTCGGACTCATTGGCCTTACATTCCGACGTCAAGCTTGAAGACTTCCCAGAAATCGCGCTTCGTTTGTTGACGGCTTACGAAGATGATCACTGCAAGGAAAAATATCCCTGGATGGACTTCATCGTCCCGGTGCGAGATGCGGCACTCGAAGGACATTTAGATCGTGTGCTCGTGGAAGCGATGAATGCCGAGCGGTTTGACTGCGTCCGCGCAGCTGCACCTGAAATGCTCGGAAATGATGTCAGCGGCTTTAGCTATGTCAAACGTAGTGCGCGTTCGCACAATGGCCCAGTGATCTCATTTGACCTGGATCTTAGACAAGCGCTGCTCGCCAAGCACTTACTGGGCGGCGTCACCCGCCCAGCGCTGGATTCTGAGCGCATCTACCTCTACGGGGCTGACGAGCAACGACTTGCCACCTGGCCTTTGTACATGTGTCTTGAGGCGGAAATTGAGCACGAAGGCAAAATCTACCTACTCAGCGAAGGTGACTGGTATCAGATCGATCGCGACTATACCGAGCAAGTGAATCGCTTTTTTGAGGCTGCAACTCCGTGCAACCTGGAGTTCCCCTCCTATCGCACTGACCACGAAGGCGCCTACCTGAGGCGCATTGCCGATAACGTAAATTTCTATCTGCTCGACCAGAAGCTGGTAAGACTTACAGGCGCAGGCGGCCCGTTCGAGTTCTGTGATTTGCTCACACCGGATCACCACATCATCCACGTCAAAAAGTACTCGTCGTCTAGCGTGCTCAGCCACCTCTTCTCTCAGGCTTACGTGTCTGCTGAGGCTCTGATCAACTCCCCGGACGTTGTTACCCAGGTGAACGCACACCTCGCAGATCTGGGAGGGTTCCAATTCGCTTTCAACCCAGGCACACAGCCGCGCAACAAAATCGTGTTCGCCATCATGCAACCCAATGCAGAACTGCACATGCCGTTTTTCTCGAAGGTGAACTTCAGGCAATTTGCACAAAGGCTTGGTGCGATGGGCTACCAGGTCGAGGTGTGCCGAATTGGCAATTAACTCGCTGACGTTTACCCAAAACAATGCCTAGATTGTTTGTTGTGATGACACGAGCATTGATTGCCCTACGTCGCATTGTTGTTTGCAGCTGTACTAATCCCTTCTCGATGAAGGGCAATCGCTCCCCCTTGAGAGTCGAGGGATTGATGATATTGATGAGCTTACCAGGCCTGGTTGACCTACATAGCTTGTGGGTCTACCTGACCTGGTTGGCTTGCCCCTCGGCTGGAGTGACGGCTCAGCGACGACGGTCTGTTGTGCCTTGACGGTTAACAGGAGGCTCCTCAGCGCGCCGTTGGTATTCAGTTGTAGGCGGCGGTGGCGGAACACGCGTTTGCTCGCTATTGCTTGGTTTCTTCTGGTCGGTCACGCAATTAGCTCCCTCAAGGTGACTAGAACAGCGAGCGCTGCGAAGGCACCCGCTCCGATAGTGATTTCCTGGTATGCGAGATCCAGGGGCTTGGTCTTCTCCGCTACGGTGACCTTAAGCGCCTCAAGCGTATCGATGTAGCAGTTGTAGATGTGCTTCTTCTGCCCTTCGTCATCCACGGCAATCAAATACTCGCCAGTGGCGCGGGAGGACGGGAGGTTCGGGTAGTCCTTGATGCGAAGTGCGCTCAGGGCGTGCCCCCACGCACAGGCAATGGCGAACGCAGCCACGATGAAGGCAATGAAGGTCAGGATGGCCAGCGGCGATCCAAGCTGAAAAATGACCCCGTTCTTGAGGCCTGCGATTGCGCTGAGGCCTGCAATTAGAATCGAGACCGCCGTGAAGAATCGCGCGCTCTTGTTCTCGACGTGATTGAAGCGGTCTTGCTCATCCTTGAACCTGTCTTTCAGGTAGGAAATGGTTTCGTCCATAAGACCATCCAAAGATTGCTGGCAGTGCGTCGTGCGGCAAGGCTTGGCTGTGATGGCTAGCTGTAGCGATCGCACATGCGGGAGTGGCACTATGATAGCGCCTCCAGCGCCCTGCTGGGCACCCTGCGCCTACAGAAAGGATCCTACCGGTGAGCATCAGCCTCTATCGCACCCAAGTGGAGCAGCATCAACGCACCATCGCCAGGCTACAGGGCGACAAAGTAAAGAAGGTCAAGGCGGCGGCGAATGCCGGCAAGAAAAGCGCCGATGCAAGCGCCGCAGCCAGCAAGACCTCTTCCGCTAGTACGGTGAAATCTAAGCTACGTGATGCCCAACGCTACCAGAGCGAACAGACCAAAGCGCTTTCTGATGTCAGCCAACTAGAGAAGAAGATCCTCGAAGCTCAGAAGCGGCTAGCCCAGAGTGAACAGCGTCTGGCCCAGGCGCTCAAGCGTGAACAGCAGCGCCTGGATGCTGCACAGGAGCAGCGCTTGAGGGAGATCAACGATGGATTGACCCGTCATGAAGAACTGCACGATCAAACTGCCAGAGAGATCGAGAAGCTAAAAGCACTGCCTGAGAAAATCACGGTGGTGTTCTTCGCAGCTGACCCCGGTAGCGATAAAAGCAACAGGCTACTGCTGGATGAGGAAGCGCGTCTGATTGGCGAGAAGATCAGGGCATCCGCACATCGGGACGTGCTTGAATTTCATACCCGCTGGGCGGTTAGGCCCATGGATGTGTTCCAAGCCATAAACGAGCTTAAACCGACCATTGTCCACTTCAGCGGCCACGGCACAAGTGCTGACACGCTGGTACTCCAGGATGACCAGGGGAACGCAAAGCATGTCCCACTGGAGGGTATCGTGAGCGCCATGGCAATCGGCTCCGACAACCTGAAGCTCGTCTTCTTCAACACCTGTTTTTCGTTTAACCAAGCCGCAGCATGTATCCGGCACGTACCAGCAGCGATAGGCATGAACCGCGATGTTGGCGATCTGCCCGCTCGCTTCTTCGCTGCACAGTTCTACTCAGCTATCGGATTTGGTCACTCTATCCACCGAGCGTTCAACCAAGCGAAAGCTCTGGTGGCAATGGAGTTTCCTGGTGAGGAAGCCATACCTGAAGTGTACGAACAGGACGACGAATCTCTGGTTCTGGTCAGGCCTCCTGCTGCGTGATCGCACCCTACCCTGCTGCCCTCTGCGTATGTTTTTCTTGGCTCTCCAGGAGGGCTAGCTGGGGTGTCTTTGCTTGCAAAGCTCGTGGGCAAAGCACCCGAAGAGGTAGTAGTAGTGAGTAGATAGTATGCGGTGATTTGGTAATTTGACGGGGACAAAAGGGGTTTATGGGGGCTCGGGTTGAGGGGGTTTGGGGTGTTTGGGTAGGGGGAGAGTAGGAATATTGGGTGAATAGTATTGGATGGGGTATCGGTGATAATTGCACTACTTGTTTCATCAGGCTTTCCAGCCAACACCAAGAAGCGATTAGCAGCCCCACAACAAACTGTCGAGAAAAGCAAATATTTGCTCTACTATCGCAATGCTCTGGCTTCTTAAACACGATGGGCCCAGCATCTGGCATTTACGTGTGCCCATTTGGGTCTGAGTTTAGGTCTGAAGCACACCGAAAGGAAGTTAGCTCTCAATAGATTTTTCGTTCTATTCAATAATTCAATTAGAAGCAATCCTGCACCTCGATAGTAAAGTGCAGCGCTGCATGAGTATAATTATTCAATCCACCTTGCTTAGCTGTTGATCTTCTCCCATTTCTTTGCCAACTCGAAGAATTTCGTGGACTGAGACTTTATTTCCTCGTGCCATTTCTGATCCGCCTCACAAGCCTCTTTCCCGATTACTACGGCGCCTATCGTGTCCACTGCTTGGCGCTGTCGCCCAAGAACCCCACCCTTATCAGCCTCCTCGGACAGGTACTTGATCTTAGCCACCCTGGAAGTCAGCTCCATCCAAAGCTGTGCTTGTGGAATTCCTAGCATCAGAGCTACCTGCAGCGAATCCGACATCATTTGATGGCTCCACTTGCTCATGTAGGAAATCGCCAGCAAGCTAGACACCTCAGTCTCCCCTTGGAGCGTTTGGAGGTTGCCCTCAATATCACCAATTTTTAGCTCATCAAATTCTGCCAGAGATCGTGAATGACCGAAAATCTCTGCTTTTTGGAAGCTTTCAACGTGTCCGGAAACCAGCGAATTCAACAGTTTTTTGGCTTTTCGCTCAGCGTTGACCCTTGGCATCCACTGTACCAAGACATAAAAAATATAGCCGCTTATCAAGCCAGTAAGGGTATCGCCAGCTATATCTTCGAAGGCATCTGATTGGAAAAAATCGATCCAGGTTTTCCAGCCCGGCCCTTTCATAAAAGCCGGGACGTCCAGCTTCACCTTCACCAACACAAGCAGTACAAAAGCCACCCCGAATGCGACCAGCAATGCCTTGTCCCGATATTTGTCCCACCAATCCAGCATTGCCGTTTCTTCCTTCACCCAAAGAAAAGGGCCCCGCAGGGCCCATTTGCACTCAAACTGACATGATACTGCCAGCCCAGCCGGATCAGCCAGCTCGCAGGATCTCACCTACCAGCACGCCCAAGTTTCGAGCGGCATCGATACCTCTGTGATACTGGCCTGACCACTCGATGCCCCAGTCTTCAACTGCAGGCCGGAGGGCCATTGCACGGCAGTTCAGCACTTTCCAGTGCCACTTTTTGGCGTTCGTGTGTGCCAGGCCGGCAAGCATGGGTTCGCAGATCTTCCGGTCGGCATCCATGGCTAATTGCTTGGCATCGTAATCACCCCAGGAGCACCACATTAGGCCTCACCTTTGAACGGCGCGAGGTAGTCCTCCAGCGATTGCCGAACCTCGTCATAGGTGCCAGCACTGCCCGGATGTGGGGGTTGAGGCATAGACCTTGAGAAGCGCTTGTAGGAATTGAAAGCCCCGGATCTTTCTCAGGCGGAATTTTCAGGCAGCTAGCCGTTTCACGGCAACGATCAACCAACACCTGCGTAGGTTGGGATGGCGCTGCGCGGTTTGCCGATCGTTTTCCATGATCAGTTAGAATGGGTGATCCAAGGACTCACGTACCCTAGGAATTCAGCTTGGGCTGTGCGGGATACCTTCCAGTGGTTGACCTGCCCGAGATTGTCCCGATGCTCCGCCGTTGTCACCACAAGTCGTCGCTCTGCACGTGATACGCCGACAAAAAATGTGCATCGGCTCTCATGGAGGTCACCGAAGTAGGCCTGACTTTCTACGCCAAGCAATACGACTGTGTCGAACTCCAAGCCTTTGCTCTTGTGCACGGTGAGTATTCGTATCGACTGGTCATTTGAGAGCTGAGCCAGCGCTTGAAGAAGGTCGGGTTCTCTGACCATGGCTTCGTCAATGTAGGTTTTGACGCTCTCGATGAGCTCGCGTAGATGCTCTCGGGACTGGTAATCATGAGACAGGCCGGCCAGTAACGTCTGCCCCACCATCGTCAGAAACTCTTCCAGGAGCTCCCACCGCTGAGCATACGTCTTGCCAACCATATCAGCCGCGGCCGACTTGCGCGCCTCTTTGACATAACGACTCCAATTGCTCTTGAGCTTACCGTCGGCGTCGTCCTCCGAAGGAATGATCCGGCGAGTTAGACGCGTCCAAGCCTTGGGCTCTCGCAGGCCATAGATACAAAGCAGGTAATCCACGATGACCTGGGCAATAGGCTCAGTGGAGATGTCCTGTGCCTTGTTTTCGTTCCGATAGCTGATACCCCAGCTCTCCAGCTCGGAAGTCAAACGCACGCAGTAGGCCTCGGGCTGAGCACGCGTAAGTATCGCGATCTTTGCGGGTGCGATTCCCTCAACGTTGACCCAATGCGAAATTCGCTCGGCGAGGTCACGGGCCTCATCTTCGCAATCGGCATAGCGCAGCAAATGAATCTCACCCCCTTGGCCAGTGAGCAAACTCCCAGGCATTTCCGATGCAGGATCGAGCACTTTGATGATGTCGTTCTGAAGCCTAAGCAGGTGAGGCAGTGACCGGAAGTTGCGGTAGATATTGAGGTGTCGCGCATCGAAGTCTTCGACGAACCTAGCGAACACACCATCCAAGGCACCCGCCCATCCCATGATCTTCTGCTTCACATCCCCTACCGCAGTCACGCGGCGACCAGACCCTACGAAGAGCCTAGTCACGAGCTTGTATTGTTCATCCGTGCAGTCCTGGAATTCGTCCAGGAAGACATCGCTGTACGTTTGGCGTATCGCGTTGATCGCCGGCGGATAGGCGTCAAGAATCTTGATGGCGAGTGGGATGAGTTCTTTGAACTCGGTCTGCACGGGATGAGCCTTGCCCTTGGCAACAACCTTGAAGCTCGGGTTCAGCGCATCGGTGCCTGTCAACACAGGTCGGAACCGCTCGACAATTCTCTTGGCCAAACCATGGAAGGTATAGCTGTCGAAGCGACCCGCATAAACGGCGCCGCACCGACGCCAAACACGTTCCTTCAGGTTATTGCTGGCATCAACTTTGAAGGCGATTGCCAAGATACGCTTTGGGTAACGGCATACACCGGTTGTGAGCAGGAAGTCGGCCCGCTGAGCGAGAAGTTCGGACTTCCCTGAGCCTGGGCCTGCCGTCAACGCTACACAGCGTATCTGCTCCCTTGCTGCGGTATCTGCATTAGGCTCAAGCACGATTCCGTCCGATGGCGTCCACTCCTCGACCCTGATCATTCGTGGAGCTCCCCAGCCATTTTGATCACATGCTTGACGAGCCGTTTGAGAGATGACGGCATGCCTTGCCGCAGGTCTTCATCCGTGAGCCTTGAGAGCGCCTCAATGTGCGATTTAGGCTTGCTATCTACCTTGAAGAGCTTGTGGTAGGCAGCGAAGTACTGTCGCTCAGAAACGCTGTACTGCTTCTCATCGTAGAAGCTGTCGCCCAAGACAGACCTGAGTTGGCCTACCTTCGGTGTCACAAGGTGCTTGGCCTCGATACCGAACGCTGCTGGAAAAGCGCAGAGCATGGCGAAATCCAAGTCCATAGGACTTGAGAAGAACACGTCATAAGGTTCCAGCCCTGCGATGTATGACGGGTATTCACGGCTCTTCTCAACCTTGAGAATCTTGTAGTCCTTGCTGTTCCATGCAGGAATTTCATCCAGCTTTTCCGCGGAGATGTAGCTCCGACTGGGCTGATGGAGATTGAGCTGTGTTGCCACATATTTGATCCTCCCCCACCCTCCGCCATGCCGCGCCACATCGAGATCCAGCAATGTCACGTAAGGAATCTTCAGCTCGCTCAGGAGACGCCAGAAGTGGTTCACGTGGCGGCCACCTAGCGGTGCAATGCACACCGCGGCCTCATCCACCATAAGTCCCTCTGCAGCGAGTAAACGAGGCAACACAATCTCCTCGCTATCACCCTCTCCTAGCACCACTAACCTTGAGAAATAGATTTCAGGAAACGCCTGAACGGCTTCTCTGACAAATTTGTAGGCTTCGCCATGCTTGTCCGGTGGCATCTTGATCCTGGTCACGAC
The DNA here is from genome assembly GCF_017875165.1 of Pseudomonas sp. PvP089. NCBI lineage: Bacteria > Pseudomonadati > Pseudomonadota > Gammaproteobacteria > Pseudomonadales > Pseudomonadaceae > Pseudomonas > Pseudomonas sp. PvP089. Next base: position 1,730,720 of record NZ_JAGGME010000001.1, on the reverse strand, counting down.
CGTGCAGCGTGACTCATCAAGTCTGAGGTAACGGATCTGCTCAGGTTCGACGCGTCGCAACATGGATGGAGCATGCGTCGCGATCATTGCCTGAGCGTCTGAATTTCCTCTACCGAGCACCAGATCCTTCAGTGACGATACGATCCGGCCCAGATAATGTGGGGACAGGCTGTTCTCGGGCTCTTCCAGAGCGATGAGGGTGAACACGGCAGGCTTGAGCTTATCCATGTCGAATGAGTCATCATCGCCTTTAAGCACTGCCCTTCCGATGGCCTGGGAGGTGAGCACCAAGGTCAGATAGAGCATCGATTTTTGCCCATCGCTCAGACGAGAGAAATCGACTTGCTGCTCGCCGTGGCCGGGGGTAAAGGATACCGAGAGATGCCTAAGCAATGCCTCGATTTCATGAGTGACGAACGTCAGGCTTGGGTCTTTAAAAAACTTACCTTTGTGTAGCCTGCCCCAGGCATTGGCGATCCCATCACCGAGGTTGATCACTGATGGGTTGGTGCTGAGGCTCTCGGAGATATCGGCGGACAGCTGGCTGATCTTTTCGCGCTGCTCCGCCCAGTTCACGGCCCGGAGTAAGCGACCAAGAAGCGCATTTGTCCCGTAGGTGATGTGTTCAGCCGGATCACGTCGCGCGGGCAAGTAGTGCACCTGGATCTGATTACGTTCATCGCGCGGTACCGGGGACGTAGCAACTGGATTGCCGTCTTCGTCGACTTCCGACACGTAGCGCAGGCTCTGCTCGATCTCATCGTCGAGCCCGAGCGAGGCATCCAGGCGGTAACGCACACGGGGCACACCGTTGATGTTATCCAACCGCATATGCCCAAAGTTGCACGGGATGGTCGGGTGTTCCTGGGTCTCGTCGGCGATCTCTGGGAAGTAGAAATCCGCCTCGATCCACAGCGTGCGCTCATCCGGCCTATGTTCTTCGTCATGCGCAACGAAGAAGTCAGACTTGCGCAGGCGTCGCTGATTAGGATCAATCGAGAACAGTCGGCAGAGCGCCTGCAGCGTTGCTGTTTTACCGGAACCGTTGGGGCCAATCAGGAACGTCAGTTTTCTGAAATCGACAGTGACCGGTTTCGCACCAAACGATTGAAAACCACACACGCGCATCTGCTTGAGTATCAACGCTCGAATCCCTTCTGGCTAACCATGACCGGCGGCCCACGCACTCAGGCACGCTCTGATTGCGGATTCCACGCCATTCGGACACTCAGCCCACGCTGATCCGGACACCTGTTCCACGCTCATTCGGACAGGCAGTCGGAGCGCAGCGACGCAGGGGTGGCATTGTTAGTCCGGGTTGGCTGGCGTCGTCAATTTCTGCGTCCGTTTGCGCATTGATTCACCCTTCAGATTGATCCGATAAGCGTTGTGCACCAGGCGGTCGAGGATGGCATCGGCCAGGGTCGGATCGCCGATCAGTTCGTGCCAGTTGTCCACCGGCATCTGGCTGGTGACGATGGTCGAGCGCTGGCCGTAACGGTCGTCCAGTAGCTCCAGCATGTCGCGCCGTTGCTCGCCGGTGAACGGGGCCAGGCCCCAGTCGTCGAGGATCAGCAGGTCGGTCTTGGCGTAGCTGCTCATCAGCTTGGCGAAGCGGCCGTCGCCATGGGCCAGACCCAGTTCTTCCAGCAAACGTGGCAGGCGCAGGTAGCGCACGCTGTAGCCCTCCCGGCAGGCCTGGTGGGCCAGGGCGCAGGCCAGCCAGGTTTTACCGACACCGGTGGGGCCGCCGATGATCAGGTTGAGGCCGTCGCGCAGCCACTGACCACTGCTCAGTTGCAGGATCAGCGCCTTATCCAGTCCGCGCGGGCTGCGGTAGTCGATGTCTTCGAGGCAGGCGTTGTGCTTGAGCCGGGCCTGGCGCAGGCGGCTGCTCAGGCGCTTGTCATCGCGTTCGGTCAGCTCGCGGTCGACCAGCAGGCCGAGGCGTTCTTCGAAGCTCAGGCTGTCGATGTCCGGGGTTTTCAGTTGTTCATTCAGCGCCTTGAGCATGCCGTGCAGGCGCAGGGTTTGCAGCTTGTCCAGGGTCGGATGGGGCAGCATGGTGGGATTCCTTGGGGTCAGTGGTAGTAGGCGGATCCGCGCAGGTTGGCGTGGTCGTCCGGTAGTAGCGGCAGGTTGGTTTGAGCTAGCGGCAGGTTTTCCAGCCCCTGGCGCAGGATCGATTCGAGGCTCTTGTAGCTGCACGTGCCGAGGCTGATGGCGCGACGGCAGGCCAACTCCAGACGCGCCTCACCGTGGGTTTTACCCAGGCGCAGGATGCCCAGGCAGGCCCGGTAGCCCTGCTGCGGATGGATGCGCCGTTCGAGGATGTGCCGGATCACGCCGGCGGTGTTCGGCCCGGTCTGCTCGGCCCAGCGGATCAGCCGTTGCGGCGTCCACTCGGCATGCTCGCGATGGCTCTTGGGCATGTGCTCGGCCTGCGTGCTGTGCCTGCCCTTGTGCATTGAGCGCAGGTGGCTGGCCACTCGCTGGTTGGCGTGGAAAAACTCGACGGTGCGCGCCGTCAGGCGCACCTCCAGCTGCTTCTTCACCAGTTGATACGGCACCGAGTAGTAATGCCCATCGACCTCGACGTGGTAGTCGATGTGCACCCGCGCCTTCTTCCACTCGGCGTAGACGTAGGGTTGCTCCGGCAGGGGGCGCAGCGCCGGACGATCCAGGCTGTCGAAGGCCGACTGCCGGGAGCCCGGCAGCTTCTTGAACGGGCGTTGGTTGAGCCGCTCCAGCAGCCCGGCGATGGCCGTGTTGAGTTCATCCAGGGAGAAGAACTGCCGATTCCTCAGTGCGGCGAGGATCCAACGCTCGACCACCTGCACGCCGACTTCGGCCTTGGCCTTGTCGCGCGGTTTGCGTGCCCGCGCCGGCACCACCGCCACGCCATAGTGCTCGGCCAGATCGCGGTAGCTCGGGTTGATGTCCGGCTCGTAGCGGTGACTCTTGCTCACCGCGCTGCGCAGGTTGTCCGGCACCACGATCTCCGGCACGCCGCCGAGGAAGGCGAAGCAGCGGGCATGGGAGCCTAGCCAGTCCGGCAGCTGCTGCGACCAGGTGGCTTCGGCGAAGGTGTAGCTGGACGCGCCGAGCACCGCGACGAACACCTGCGCCTGGCGGATCTCGCCGCTGTGGCGATCGATAACCGGCACCGTCTGGCCGGCATAGTCGACGAACAGCTTCTCGCCGACGCGGTGCTCCTGACGCATCACCACGTCCAACTTGCCCTGCCAGGCTCGGTAGTGCTCACAGAACCAGCTGTACTGAAAGCCCTGAGGCTGGCTCAGGCGGTACTCCTGCCAGAGCAGCGCCAGGGTCACCCCGGGGCGGCGCAGTTCGGCATGCACCCATGCCCAATCGGGTAAAGGCCGCTTCTCACTGGCAACCGCCGGGGCCGGCGGGAACAGTTGCTGCTCCAACTCGGCATCGGACAACGAACAGGGCCAGGTGAGGCCGCTGGCGGCAAAACGGCAGAGGTAATCACCGGCACTGCTGTGGCCAATGCCCAGGCTGCGGGCGATCTTGCGCACGGACAGGCCGCAGTCGAACTTGAGGCGTAACACCTCTCGGATTTTACGCATGGATAAACGCTCCACAACGACCTCTCTGCTTCGAAAAAGAGATCGATGGTAGTGAATAAATCCTGCGTGGCTGCCTGCCAGAAAAGTGTCCGGATGACCGTGGAGTCGGTGTCCGGATGCTCGTGGAATGAGTGTCCGGATCAGCGTGGAATCACTGTCCGGATGCGCGTGGAATGGGTGTCCGAGTCAGCGTGGAATCCGCACTCTGATTGAATAACGCTGCAGCTGGCCAATCCTAGCCCAGCCCATCGTTACGTGGTAGCCAAATAGTGGCTCAGAAAATTTCTCACATCACACTCACCAATCATTGGCAGCCAGGGCAGCTCAGCGAACAAATTCAGATCGCCAACTTACCCCTCCGACTGAGCGCCTGATAGCCTCCGCCGTGCCACCTGGCGAGGCCAGTCCCCGTTCCTGGAGAAAAAGCCCCCAACTAGATTCATGAAGACAAACCTGCACATTCAAACGAATGTCATAAATGACATTTTATTGACTTAACTCACGTCAACTTTTTGCCAAAAAAATAAATCCAAAACATGCCTTGAATTGGCAACTTGCGCCCCGAGATCTGGATAACCCACCCCTACATCGGAGCCCCCCATGGCAGACGTTTATTTCATCAATGGTATTAAGCTTGACGAAACCGAAGAGCACATCGAATACGTTCGAGTTCGAAAATCGGTCTCTAAGGAAAACTTCATAGTGCCGCGCAAATTCGTTGCTCAACTCATCCAAACCGGGGTGTCATTCAAATCGCGCTATCACGACGGCAAGGACTGGCATACCGGTGCGGATGTTGAAGTCTATGAAAGCATCTACCTGAGGGCTAACCCCAACCGCACCGCTAAAGACAACCTCAGAAACTTGCCACAGATCTGATTCTTCCGCGGCTTTCAAGGCGAGGAGGTGACGCCGCTCTCTCGCCTGCTCAGAAGCCAGACACGCCGGCCTACCGCTCATCTGCGGCAGTCAGGCGATCTCATGAGACTTACTGCAGGTACGCTACATGGATCAGCAGGTTGCGCTGAAGTTGATCGCCGAAAAGGCCTACGACGTCGGTTACTCCGCCAAGCTTCACTTCTCCACCTACGACATTGTGGAGAATGCCCCTGGGCGGATCGGTCTGATCTCCTTGGTAATCGGCGTACTAGCGCTCTACATCGATTTCTTGGCGGCAAAACATGTCTCAGCGCTCATTACGGTGATCGGCATTTGCAGCCTTTACATCACCTACTACGCGGACACCAAAGAGCAATATTTCCAAGCGGGAAACAAGCTGACGCAGTTGCTTGATCAGCTGAGAGTAATGTCTGCGCGATGTAAATCTAGCCAGCAATTCACCGCCACCGATCAAGCCGAACTGGATCGAATCACCGCTGATTTCGGGGCGGCCTGCCTGAGGAAACACATCCTGTTCTCGGGCTGGCTGGCACACAAAAAATTCTTTTGGGATCACCAGATCGATTGGATCGCTGAGCACCGTGAATTTAGGTTTTTCAGGGACAAGATCCCGTTTTCCGTATACGCCCTGATCGTAGTGGTTCTGATCGCTCTTGCCGGCGGGTCATGGCTTGCCACGCATCCGGAACTTCTCCTCTCGCTGAAGGAAGCCTGCACCCATGAGTAAAGAGCTTTTCGAGCAGTTTCGTAGAAACCTGGCGGTCAAAAATGCCGACGAGATCTCCAAAAGCTACCGGCAGATTACCGAGAAGCTCAACGAAAAATACTACGACAGCACCTCAGAGACACTTCACTGCCGCCAGGTCGGATCGTACGGTCGACATACCGCAGTCCATGGCGTGAGCGATCTGGACATGGCCTTCGTGCTCCCGTGGTCGGTGTACGACCGTTTTCAGCGCTACGAGAACAACAAGCAATCGTCACTGCTCGGTGAGATTCGCCTGGCTCTGAAAGAACGCTTCCCGAACCATGAGGTGAGGGCCCAGCAGCAGGTAGTATCGATAAATTTCTCGGACTACGTGGTCGAGGTGCTTCCGGCATTCGAGCATGAAGATGGCAGCTATACCTACCCCGATGCCAATGACGGAGGCAGCTGGAAAACCTGTAACCCAGTCGCTGAAATCGATGAGATCAACGCGCTGAACCAGGACAAAAATCATAATCTCAAGCGTCTATGCAAAATGGTGCGAGCTTGGAAAAACGACCATGGTGTGCCATTGAAGGGAATGCTGATCGATACCCTTTGCTACCAGTTCCTCAAGGAGACGACGGACTACGACACCAAGTCCTATGCCGCCTACAGCGAAATGACCCGTGACTTCTTCGCCTACCTGGTTGATATCGATGAAGAGAAGGAGCAATGGCGTGCACCCGGCAGTGGCTCCATCGTCACCAAATCAGGCAACTTTCATCCCAAGGCCAAGAAGGCCCTGAGACGCTTACAGGAGGCGCTGGATGATGCCGAGGTTGCCCATGAGCGGTGGAGCACTGTGTTCGGCGAGCACTTCCCAGAATATGTCGAGCAGGAAAAGAAACAGGCAATCGCAGAGAACCGCGTCAAAAACGCCGAGCAGTTCATCGGTCAAAAATTCAGTCTCGACATCCAGTACACCCTGCGCATCGATTGCTCGGTCAAAAATGAGGGCGACCGGCTGCGCAACCTCATGTCACGCGTCATCGCGTATCGTATTCCCAGGCAGCGTGAATTGACGTTCTGGGTCTCCGAGATCGATGTTCCACCACCATACAAAATTTACTGGAAGGTGAAGAACGTCGGGCCTCAGGCTATTGAGCGCGACATGATCCGCGGCCAGATTCGCATCGACAGCGGTTACCGACAGATCACTGAACACTCTACCTTCCAGGGCGACCACTACGTGGAGTGCTATGCCGTCAAAGAGAACGTATGCGTGGCTCGAAGCCGGATCGTCGTCCCGATCTGACTGCTGCAGGGGGTGTAGAGTCCCACACAAACCTGCCAAATTTTTACCCTAATCTACAGATTGACAATAAATCCTGAGGCATCAAACTTTGCAGTCTGGGTGGTAGCGTGCGAGAGGTGCGCATGGCGAATCCAACTTACACTTGACATAAATCAATAATTTGTAGGGGAAATTGTTCATGGGGGGAGATGTGAGCCTGATAACTTCTAAAGGCAAGGATTGGGCCTTAAAAATAGAAGGGCCTTTGGGGGTTGCTTTTAGTTTAGTGATAGTCATGTGCCTTGGTTATGCTGTCACTGTCCGCGGATGGCAGTTCTTCAAACTCCCGCTGACTATATCACTCATTTTTTCTATATTTTCATTTTTTCTCTCAATCGCTGCCGGCTCCAAACTTAGCATGGGACGAAGGTTGCTATCGGGGGTGCGGGCCGCAGCTGGAACAATCTTATTTGGCACAGTACTTTTTAGCATTATTTTGGGTAGCATTTTTTCATTGACTGAGCTCTGGGAGTATGCGTCCAGCCATATCGCCCAAACCTATAAATCCTCTTTACTTGTCGGACTATTAACATTTATTGTTGGAGTGATATTTTTCGCAGTCCGAACATTTTGGCGCGTCTCCTACGGTTTGTCGGAAATAGTGGCTGGGGTAAGCATTGCCTCATACCGCTCTTTCGGAGCAGAAAATTGGTTTAGCTCCATGAACTTTGACTTATATGTTGTTTTATTAACCGCTGGAGTATACTTGGTGGTAAGGGGTTTTGATAATATATTTCAAGGATACAAAGAATCGAATGATCCGATGGTGAAGGCAGGACTATGGTTGAAATCACAGATCTACGTCTCTAATCTTGAAAAAGTTTCAGAGATGTATGGAGATGAGCGATCAAATTAGCACACCACAAGGAAACACCCTGTCTTACCTCCCTATTCGGAGCTGGAAGTGGGCTAAAGAACAGGCCGGCCTTCACACCGCGGGCCGCGCTCTCACTCTTCTGACCTCGCAAACCTGTCGTCTGCCACCCATAATCTTAACCAGTTAAGTATCAAGGCTTGGAGATCATTCATTGAGCCGACCAGACATTCCTGCTGACATCCGACGAGCCGTGCTGGTGGAGGCTGGCCACCGCTGCGCCATTCCTCGGTGCAATCAAACCGAGCTCGACGTCCACCACATTGTTCCTTGGGCTGATTGCCAGAAGCACGAATATTCCAACCTGATCGCACTCTGCCCTATCTGCCACCGCCGGGCACACCAAGGTGACATCGACCGGAAGTCGCTGCTTATTTACAAGGAAAACCTGGCCAAGGAATTCGGGCGTCATGATAACGGCACCTTTCAAGCAGAAGCCGTTGAAATCAAACGACGCTTGAAAGAGATAAATCGATCTTCGCCAGGCTTCCGTTTTCAGTTCGATTTTCCGGATTTCCCAAATCCACTTGAACGCATTGTGTCTCGAAACATTGAGGCCTGGGGTCTTGAGCTTTTGGCAGAGTTCCAGTCTGGCCAAGCCGAATGGGAAAAAGATCCCGGGAGCCTCCCCGAACACCTCCGCAATTGGCCTGCAAGTCTCAAGGGCAGCTATGAGATAGTGCGACGTGATGAGCGGGTCATAAGCATCCGGTATGCAATCGACACCTACCATCCCGGGGCCGCCCATGGGGCCCGCGAAACCCGGGTGCTTAACTACACACTTTCGCCCTTCCGCCCTGTAACTCTGGAGTACCTCCTGGGAGATCTGCAGCGGTTACCCACACTGGCAGACTTCATTCGCAACCGTCTTGCCGCTACGGGTAGATACGAAGAGTTTTCGCTGAATTTGGGCACAAAACCGACCGAAGAAAACTTCTCCCTCTTCACCATCCTCACGTATGGAATGCTATTCATCTTCCCAGAGTACCGCATCGCTTCGTATGCTGAAGGTGAACAAGATATCTACATTGATTTTACTGAGCTCAAAGGGGTCTGCGACCTGCAGGCCTTAGACAGCCTGCAGATGCATGATGAGGCTTGAGGACACAAGATTTATCGAAGAGCTGGTGATGCCAAATACATCATCCCTCCTCCACCGATGGAGGACACCTGTAGGTGCAGCGGAAAGCTCTCAGCCCCACGATACAGCTCGACCCTAGGTGAACATGAGGGCCGAGCATCGGCGATCGCCTAGAGATGCTTGAGAGCCTTCTCCAACGCCTGGAGAGTGCCTGGCATGAACAACGGGGTACCTTTACCGTCCAAGACATCCCCGCGCTTGCCCCGCTGCAGCCGCCATCGCTGCAGAAACTCATCCGAAAGCAAGTGCTCCAGGGCCTCACGTTCAAACGGCGTCAGCTTGAACTCCGGCGCACCTGTGTGCTTTCGGTCGTCGACACGAATCACCATACCAGGTGGGATAAACTCTTTGATGGTGCGCTGAGCTTGAGCAAGCTCCGCAAGGACTTGCTGAGTCAGCAGGCGCTGCTTGACGTCTTCGATCTCATCGGCCCAGGCGTCGGATCTACGCGGCCTGGGAGGTCGCTTGCGCGCTTCATCGGAAGTGGCGAAGGTTGAAATCAAAGCGCGGTAGTTTTCGCCGGTCTTATTCCTGATGCTCTGGGCTTTTGGAACGCCACGCTCGGCGCCAATGCGCGCGATCGTGGCCACAGAAAAGTCAGTGCTACCCGATTCGGCGTGCTCCTTGCAGACCGCATATACAGCCTGCAGGTAGTCCTTTTGCTTCGGCGATTTGTTGCACAAGTGTGCGAGCATTTCTTCGGGTGACATCATCTCAATCCACAGTTCTTCCACTCGTCAAGCATGCCTGTGATCATACCAGGACTTCAACATCGAAAGCCCCACTTGGAACAGCCGTCGGCCCAGCGTATGACAATCCCAGCAATGGCTCAGATGAAAGCAAGTCCGCGTACTCTCTGTGGGTGATCTCCTCCAAGCCATGCAGATCTTCCAGCTTGATGTCACCGTTGATGAGTTGATCTATACGTTCGGAGCTGCTCAAGCGGCGCTTGAAAAACTCGACGATCTGGTTACCTAGCTTCAGTTGCTCATCCTCGCTGAGCTCAAACATCACTGGTCGAATACCGTTGCTCAAGGTCATGCGGTCGATCATCTGTGAGCGGCGAGGCGTGGCCATGACCGCCGATACTGAATCGTAAATAGTGGCATTGACACAAACCTCATGGAGCTGTTGGAACAAGGATGTTTCCTCAAACCCAACCTGCACCTCGCTTTTATCACTGACGATGAGTTGGAGGCCCTGACCCTCGGAGGCTCCTTCCGCCTCAGCTTGGCTGTTCAGCACGATACGAGATTTTTCGATAAGCTTCGTCAGTGCCTGCATGTCGCACAGGTACATGTCCATTTTTTTTGCGACGGTCTCGACTTCGGAGGCAAGCTTACGCATCGCCACACCTATGCGGTTCTTCTCAGTATCATCAAAGTCCTTGACCCCAATCTGATCAAAACGCTCATACCGAATCTCATCCAACCGCTGTCGGTATTTCGCAATCCTGCGCTCCAAATCGGCATACTGATCGTATTGAAGCCGAACGTTCAACGACAGTTCGTTCCACAAGGCTGTCATCCCGCCGAGGAATACTGGGCCAGTGACGAGATGCCTGCAGCGTGGGCAATTCTGCTCACCCAGATGACCACTTGCGACAGGCAGCCAGTATTTACCTTTATGGGCTGCACCGCCGTCATGGCAGCGGGAACCAGCATAGGGGCAAATTCCATAGTCCCGCACAAGCTGCGTGCCAGCCCGTTCCGACAGCAACATATCCAATGCTTCAGCGGTACTAGAAACCAGCAAAGGACGAAGCTTCTCCACTTCACGTTGCTCGATCATGATTTGAAGATCACGAGCCTCGTTCAGTTGGGCACGCTTTTCAACCTCCGTCATAATGTGTCGGACATGAGCAGTCGTGAGCTTCGCATAGTAGATTGTCATCACTATCGAGGCGTGGCCTACAACCTTCATCAACACCGTTGGATCCATCCCACCATCCATGATGTAGGCGGTGATCAGGCTCACTCGCATGCTATGCGGCGTAAATTTCGAACTGTATCGACCCAGAACAATACGCTCCTGAGGATTCTCAGGATTCCCTCGGTATTGAGCAAGCTCCAGATCGTCAGGCTGAATGTGATAAAGCGCGGCCCAGAGCCGCTTCTTCATATGATCGTTGAACAAGGGTGGCTGATTTTCGTTAAGAGCCCTGAATAGGAATACGTTCTGTCCCTTTTTCGCCAAATCTGCATGCGAAAAATTGCATCGGCTCTGACACTCAGTCCATTTTGTAGGGGCCGTTACTGGGTTGTACTTTTCCTGCCAACGCCTTAAGACAACCAGCCAGTAGGCCAACTGCTCCGGAATCCAGGGGACGCTATACCCTTCACCGTTTGCATCGGTCTTATTGGATGTGAAATGCATTCCCCATCCACCGTCCGTGTTTGTGACAAACGCCTGCTGGACACCTGGAGTAGCCATGGGTCTCGTATTGAGCGTCCAAACCAACTTCCCATCGACAAGCTCAGCGATATACTCATCCGCCTCCCCAGAGTCGTTGTACATGATCTGCCGACCACGGGCTGGCACGGAAACAAGAGCAAGTAGCGCTATCCAATGCCCCGGATACCAGAGGTAATAATCATTGCCAGTTTTGCGCCACACGCAATTAGGGTCATCAAAGTCGATTACAGACGCAGGCACTTTATGATAATCACTGTCAAAGCCATGAAGTGCCTTGAGATCTCCCAGCGTCTTTGCGCCCTCTGGTACAATCCAGTCACGGATCGAATTTACAAAATGGAAAGCAAGTACTGGTTTAACACTTTCACTAGGAGAGCTTTTATACCCGTCAAATTCCGCCGCTGCCAAGGGGTTAGCAGCACCCACTACTCGATAAACATCCCCAGTATCCTCGTCCTCTTCAGTGAAATGAACGCGCAGTGCATCCTCCAAAAATTCATGCACATAGCTCCAAACCAAGCGAGCCGTATTTGGACTTTGCATACTGCAAAGAAACTCTTCGTACTGACGGACATTAATCTTGTCCAGCAGCATGAACTCAATGACATTGCTACCCAGACCATGTGGCTCAACGAAATGACGAAGGAATCTACAAATTGAGGATTCAACAGTTCCTTTTTTTTGTTTGTGTTTAATAAAGCGCTTGACGTCCTCAACCCAGCCAGCCGTCGCTTTAGTCACATACTCAAGTGTGTAGGGGAGTTCTCCTCCTAGAAAATCGTAAACGTTCGACCATTGGCTATAAATTTTGGGAAAATGGTTAACGTTAGGGATCCGAGGATCATTCAACTCGCGAACCCGCTTTGAGACGTCATCCCAAGTTTTACATCCACTCGCCTGAAAAATTTGTTGGACTTCGTCGTAGCTGTAAGGGGTGATTTTCCCCAGTAGGTCGTACCAATCGACCCACGCTAGCGCAAATACAACTTCGGGATCCCCTGGTAGAATAGAAATAGTTTTACAAGCCTCAATGTATTCATCGCGACTTTTAAGCTTCAACACCTTCACTGCATGCTTGAGATCATCTAGGCTGACGATTTCTTCAGGCAAAAGAAATACCTTCCATCCGGGAAACCCAGGGTATTTTTTGACGGGATCGGCCGGCAGACGAGGGTCAACCTTGTAGCGTTCTGCATAATCTGTAGGGCCAGTGAACCTATATGCCAGCGCAATTTTTTTACATACCTTCCAATCAAGCGGTTTGAAACCCTCCTCCCCCTTTAATGCCAGCCCCCAACCAACCCACTTATCTGCATAAACGCATACCGGGTTTTTAGGTAGTTTAGGATCAATTACGCATCGCTTTTTGTAATCTGCTTGATTACGAAAATCATGCTTCCTAGCCGCTACAACGAACTCTTCATAGGTTGCGTAATATTGTGCGAAAAGCGCAGCTGATTTTGGTTTACGCTTCACAGTCGCCTGCAAGAACTCTCCCCAACCTTTCCATTCATTGGGATATTGGCGTTGCGGGCTAGCGACCAAGCGTGGATCTTCCTTTCGACGGCGCGTATAAATATCACGACTCGTGATCCCCAAATTCCGAGCTGCCGTCGAAGCCTCTTCATATGTGGGATAGGGAATATCGGCCTTTCCCAAAAAATGTTCCCACGTGAGAAATTCAGGAAACTGCTGGGGCTCCGATGGTAGCCGTGGGTCTTCGTGCCGGCGTAACATATAATCTCGCCAACCTACAATCCCCAGCGCTTGCGCTGCTTTCTGGCATTCCTCGAAAGTCTTATATATCTCTGGCCGACCCAAGAAGACGTCCCAGTTCACAAAGGCATCGCCGTAATGGGTCATTGGGTCAGGCGGGAGATTAGGGAACTCAGCAAGTAGCTCTCGATATTCTCTTTGCAGCACTACGCCTCTTTCTTTCATGAGCCTCTTTGCATCATTCAGACTCATGAATTCGATTGCCACCAGACCTGGTCTGAGCCGTGGGACTGGCGTTCGGGTAGCTTTTCCAATCGGTGCACGGACGTCATTGAATTCGGTCACTGCGTCTAAAGCAGAGACATGCACCCTCACTTCGGCATAAGCCCCACGCTTGAGAAAGTGATCCCAGCCCTTCCAATGTTGGGAGTAATGCGCCATTGGACTTGCCACTAGGCGAGGGTCTTCCTTGCGTCGTTGGCGATAGTACGCTTTATTCGTGCATCCAAGGCGCACCGCAGCGGCTGATGCCTCTTCATATGTTTCATAGGGCACTCCACCGATACCCAGGAACTCCTCCCACCCTAGGAACTCTTCGCTGAAGATCTGCTCAGGGTTTTGTGGAAGTTTCGGGTCTTCACGCCGTCTTCTCAAATATTCGCGTTGTGTAGTGATATTCAGGGCACGAGCGGCCACCTTACACTCTTCAAATGTGTTGTATCTTTCCTTTTGTTCGCAAAAAGATTTCCAACCTTTGAACTCTTTGTAAATGAGAGATGGATCGGGGGGAAGTCTCGGATCTGCATGACGACGAGACTCATATTGCTTAGCTGTCAAGATACCCATGCGATAGACCACCGCACGGCACTCTTCATAGTCAGTATAGAACCCCAAAAATTCGATTTGCCCTGCTTCAATATTCACGTAAAGACCCCGACGAATTAACCATAAATTGATTTGACTTCTCAAGTGAAAGTCAACACCGGATAGATGCAACCATCTTTGAAACCACATTGCAAGAGCGCAAAAGTTAGCAGGCAGTACTTACGACTGGCCCTAAGCCTTCAAATGCGTAGAGCTGGCCGGCCAACTACCGCTTGTCAAATTTTAGAATTGAGACCTCAGCAGTAGATCTGATGCCACCAGGCCGGCCTAATGAATTAGCCGTATATTGAATTTAATTATTTTCTAAACGACTGAAAAATTAAAAAATGATTTTAAAATTTTATTTGGCAAAGCGCAGCCACTTCCCTGCACATGGCAAAACTTGGGGCTCTCAGCCTGGTCGTTTCCATGAAGGGGAGGAGTTTCAATTTTTAAATGGGCTGGCTGAGGCATGATTTCGAATTAAAAACCGCGCGCCCTGGGGGCGTCGCGCCGGCGCACAACGCCTGACAGGACGTGCTTTCGACCACCATCGAGACCTGCACGGTCGACCTCATTTTAAAATTGAGAAGCCAGTCGGCTCCAATTCTGAATTGGAGAGGAAGGAGATTCTCTGAGCAGTCATGCGACAATTTGTCGCATCTTTTTTCAATGCCGAGCCATCTGGAAGCGCTTGCGCTAAGGGGGTGTTAGCTAGGCTTCAGCTTCAAAGGTCTTGAGACGAGCGTCAGGCGAGGCGAAAACTGCAGAGGAAGCGAAGGTTACGGGTTGAATGAGCATTCCGAGGCTGTTTTCAATGCAGCATGATCGCCACAGGCACTTTTCGTACGAAGCCTAGGTAGGGCTATATGGAAAGACTTGAGAAGCAGGCCATGTGAGGCAATCACTGCCGAGGAGCGCTTAGCGTGCCCGCACTGCCCAGGTCGACAATGACTGGGGAAGCGCGGCCTGCAGCGATGATCGCTTGAACCATAGGGCGAGAGGGGGGAGTCGATCCACGCTTCTATCAGCCCCCCATATCAGGCCTTTACAGGGTCGGTATCGAACAGGTCGGGAAGATCGATACGATGGTCTCTGTAAGGCCCGTATGTACAGGAATCAGACCTCAACTTGCTTTCCTTCTACCCGCTCCATCTCATCCCGGATGTCCTCACTGCTTGGCTCGATGTACACGAGGTGCGAATTCAGATTTTTATGGTGCATAGCTTTGGATATGAACACGCCGGAGAAACCGTACGCAGCGAGCCTGAAGCCATAGGCGTGGCGGTGCCCATGCTCAGTAGTGCCGAATGCCTTCTTATGAGGAAGGCCGATACGCTCGACAGCAGCTCGATGTTGCTGGCTGAAATTTTTGATCGTTTCAGGATGCCCAGAGCTATTGGTAAATGCATACGGGTGATCGAACTCAGGCGGTGGGTCGACCCGTTGGTATTTCAGATAGTTCATGTAGTTCGCATAAAACTCCTTCGCCTTTTCGACCGGGGAGAAGTAAATCTCAATATAACCATCATCACCATCGATAAGCTTAGGCGCTTTCCAACCTGCATAGAGAGCTCTTTGAACCACATAATCTGTTCTCGGAAGAAGACGATAACGCCGCTGCAGGTAGTCTCTACGATTACGGTAGCCCTTTTCCGGGGATCGCCCATTCGATGGATGCCATATACGAACAATGCCCTCTCCCTTTTTCTTGTCAAGTACTAAATCCCCCAAATACCAATGGAAAGGTTCAGACTTACGCAAGCCACCGTAATGCATCAATATAGTGATAGCACGCCCTTTGTAGTCAATGAAATCATGCTCTGTTGCGCCAGGATCATTACAAGTTCGAACCCAACCATTAACCAACAGATTATCTATTTCGCTTTCCGGAAATCGTTTTGTTATTTTTCTATTAGCCGACGGTGCATTGCCAGCACGAACCTGACGAACAAAGTGTGCATTACTTGCCTTACTGCGATCCTTGATCAAATGGCGCAGGAATATGTTCTGTTCTTTATGGTGGTAAGCGCACCAATTTATTCGCTCCTCAACCCGGGTTGCCTTGCGGAACGGGTTTGCCCGGGCGCCACTATGACCGTCCTGTTCGGCTAGCCAATCGCTGTAGACAGTAATGAGATACAACAGGAACGATGAGTCCTTCACCTTCCTCGGTACCCAGTACAAACCCGTGGGATCTGTCGAGGTCTCAACGTCAATGGTGCCCAACTCCAAAGCATTGACGAACGCCTGGAGAAGCTCTGTCACCTTCGTGAACTTGCCCTCGTTGGCATTGATGAACTGGATGAGATGCTGCACCGCGTAGACGCACCGCTCCATCCAAGACGCACTCTTTTTGGCTTGGGAAAGGAATCGCAGCAAAGAGATCAGGATGCCATCTTGAGTGATCAGGGCGGGGAGCATGACCTCACGGCCAGTCTTGTCATTCTGGTAAAGCGTGTTGATTTTCAGGACGTAGGCCATCAGAATCGCACCTGTTATATAGTATATAGTATGCGGACATATCTAATTTTAGCTTAGGTGAGCGGGTCAGGGAAGGCTGATTGGAGGGGGGATTTTTGGGGGTATCAGGGAGTAGTTTTGCGTTGATAGTATGTTTTTGGTCATCGGTTATAATACCGCGGCATGCAGCAGTCCGGTGGCCGGCGCATCAAGCGCAGCCTGTTCATCGATGCGGCCGGGGTGCGTTTCCTCACCCGCGAAGAGGAGCAGCGCCTGAGCCAGGTGCAGTTGCTGGGCGACTACCTGGCCGGCAAGCGCCAGGAGCTACAGAACTGGAACGAGGCCCTGGGGCCTGTCGCCGAGCTGGCGGCTAACCGCCGCAAGCTGACCAACATCGGCACCTTCCGCGCCTTTGCCCTGGCCTACCTGAAAAACCACCCCAACGTGCACCCGAACATGACCTGCATGGTGCGGCAGATGCAGACCACGGCCGAAGGCGTGCCGCTGGAGATCTACTGCTTCACCACCACCACGGTGTGGGCGGACTATGAGCGAATTCAGGGGGATATCTTCGACTATCTGCTGGCGGTGTTGCCGGAGTTTGGCTTGAGCCTGTATCAGCAGCCCAGTGGCAATGACATGCGCGTGGGATTGAGTGGGCGTGCGGCGCAAGAGCCTGTGTCGCGTCGGCTGGAAGAGATGAGCGAGGCTTGAGATTGCCGGGGCTGCTTTGCAGCCCTTTCGCGACACAAGGCCGCTCCTACAATGACCGCGTAAATGCTGATTCTGTGGGAGCGGGTTCACCCGCGAATGGGCCAGTAGCTACCCCGCATAACCTAGCAGGTACAACAGCCCGGTCAAGGTCACCAGCGACGCCACGGTCGACAACAGGATCGTCCGCGAAATCAGCCCCGCCTCGCGGTTGTAATACTCCGCCAGCATGAACGGCCCCGTGCCGGTCGGCAGCGCTGCCAGCAGCACCGCCGAAGCCGCCCACATGCTCGGCAGGCTGAATACCTTGTATGCCAGCACCCAGGTCAGCGCCGGCTGCCCCACCAGCTTCAAGCCCACCAATGGCCACGGGCTGGCTTGCGCACCCGCGCGCTTTTCTGCCAGGAATGCACCCAGCGATACCAACGCGCACGGCGTGGTGGCCAACGCCAGCATGTCCAGAAAATGCAGCACCGGCTCGGCCAGCCCCAACCCGCTCATGGCCCAGCCAGCCCCCGCCAGCGGCGAAATCACCAGCGGGTTCTTCGCCAATGCCTTGCCAACGACCACCACGGCGCGACCGATATGCCGCTCCGCTTGTAGCCCGACCTCGATCAGCGTCAGCGAAATGGCGAACACCAGGCACACCACGATCAACGATGAAATCAGCGCCGGCTGCAAGCCCGCCTGGCCGAACAGCAGCAGGCACAACGGGATGCCTATGTAACCGGTGTTGGCATACCCCGCACTCAGCCCGTCGATGCTCGACGCCACCAGGCCATGGCCGCTGTTCAGGCGCCACAACAGCGTGGCCACGAACATGGCCAGGGCGCCCGTGCCAAAGGCCGCGATGAACCCCGGATGCCAGATCTCGCTCCAGGTGGCAGTGGCCGTCACCTTGAACAGCAACGCCGGCAGGCACAGCCACACCACCATCTTGTTGATTTCGGCGGCGGCCTTGTCACCCAGCTTGTTGGTCTTGCGGCACAGATAGCCGACGAGGATCAGGGCGAAGATCGGCGCAACAATCACGAAGATGGTGTGCATGTCAGGCCTTGCCGGCCAGCGGTGCCTGCGCGCGTGCGCCCAACCGGCTCAGCCACACGGACGCCAGGATGATCGCACCGCCGATGAACAGCCGCCCCAGCGGCTCGTGCTGGTTCCAGATCAGCAAGTTCAGCAGCAACCCCACCGGCACATGCAGGTTGTTCATGACCGCCAGCGTGCCGCCAGAAACCATGCAAGCGCCCTTGTTCCACCAGTACAGGCCCAGCGCCGTCGGGCACAGGCCCAGGAACAACAGCACCAGCCATTGCACATCGGTACTCGGCAGGTGCTGGGCATTGCCGAACAGCAGGAAGGCCGGCAGCACCACCAGCAAGGCGCCCAGGTAGAAGTAGCCAAAACGCGCGTAGTGCGGCAGGTCACTGGGGTTGCGCGCGACCAGGTGGCGGTACAGCACCTGGCCGGCGGCATAGGTGAAGTTGGCCAGTTGCAGCAGCAGGAACCCGATGAAAAACTCGCCGCTGATGCTGTCGAAGCGGATCACCGCGGCACCGGCTACCGCCACCAGCGCCGCCAGCAGTGCCCATGGGTTGAAACGCCGGTTCATGGCGTCTTCGATCAGCGTCACGTGCAACGGCGTGAGGATGGTGAAAAGCAGCACCTCCGGCACCGTGAGTACGCGGAAGCTCAGGTACAGGCAGACGTAGGTGATGCCGTACTGCAGTGCGCCGATCAGCAGCATCGAGCGCATGAAGCGCGGTTCGACCTGGCGCCAGCGGGTCAGCGGCAGGAACACCAGGCCGGCCAGCAGCACCCGTGCGAGCACGGCGAAGTAGCTGTCGACGTGCCCGGCCAGGTACTCGCCGATCAGGCTGAAGGAAAACGCCTGGATCAGCGCGACGATTATCAGGTAGCCCATGGTTGCCTCTCGTAATCAAGGCCGCGACCTTAGCGGGTTGCGCCGAATGAGTTCAACCATTCAGGTGCCTGTCATGGTTTTTTTGTTAGGGCATAAATCGAGCGCCGCCCGCGCGGCGCATCGCGAGCACTACAAAGCTCAGTAGAGTCACAAAAAAAGCCCGGCCATTGGCCGGGCAGTACACCCAAAGGAGCAAAAACAGGTGTCAGGGTTGGGAATTCAGTAAACCTCAGGCCACTGCCGCCAGCCTGGCCTTGGCCTGGTTGACGCCTTTCTCGTGGAATTCGCCACTCATGTTCAGGCCTTCGGCATGGATAAAGTCGACATCATGAATGCCGATGAACGCCATCACCTGGCGCAGGTACGGTTCCTGATGGTCGCTGGTGGCGCCCGCATGGATACCGCCACGGGCAGTCAGGACCACGGCGCGCTTGCCGGTCAGCAGGCCCTGCGGGCCGGTGGGGGTGTACTTGAAGGTGATGCCGGCACGCAACACGTGGTCCAGCCAGGCCTTGAGGGTGCTGGGGATGGTGAAGTTGTACATGGGCGCAGCCATCACCAGCACGTCGGCGGCCAGCAATTCATCAGTCAATTCATTGGAACGGGCCAGGGCCTCAAGTTCGGCGGCGCTGCGCTGTTCTTCCGGCTTCATCCACCCACCCAGCAGGTTGGCGTCCAGGTGCGGCACCGGGTTCACGGCCAGGTCACGCACAGTAATCTGATCAGCCGGGTGAGCGGCCTGCCATTGCTGGATGAAATCACGGGTCAGCTGACGAGAAACGGAATCCTGCTGGCGGGCGCTGCTTTCGATGATCAGTACGCGGGACATGGGTGCCTCCATCGGCGAAAAGGGTACGATTCGATGGAGGTGAGATTAAGGCTTGACCTATCGATAAAAAAGCGTAAAAAGTGGGTTCAATCAATCGATTAATCAGTTTATTCCGGGCTGCAGTTCACGGCGATCCGTAGTTTGATGATCTGCCTGTTGAATTTGGCAGTGACATCCACGCTTTTACCGGCCGGCACGTTCACCCGGCGTACCCGCGGTGCCTCCGGGCCATTGCGGAAGGTCACCTTGCACGCCGCCGGCACTTGCCCATAGTTGTTGAGGGTAATGGCGCCGATGTCGTAGGCCGTGTCATAGGCGGTGTAGTCCAGCTTGACCCCGGTCAGTTCCTTTTCCACATCGATGGGATAGGCCATGGCCCCGAGGGGCAGGCACATCAGTATTGCCGCACAACATTTCTTCATGGGCCGCTCTCCTTGAAAGAGCGCAGCTTAGGACAACAGGAGCGAAAGATGAAAGCGCCGCGCGTAACCCTTGACCAGTGGCGAACCCTGCAAGCAGTGGTCGATCACGGCGGGTTTGCCCAGGCCGCCGAGGCACTGCACCGCTCGCAGTCCTCGGTCAGCTACACCGTGGCCCGCATGCAGGAACAACTGGGTGTGCCACTGCTGCGCATCGACGGCCGCAAGGCGGTGCTCACCGAGGCGGGCAACGTGTTGCTGCGTCGCTCTCGCCACTTGGTCAAGCAGGCCAGCCAGCTCGAAGACCTCGCCCACCATATGGAACAAGGCTGGGAAGCCGAGGTGCGCCTGGTGGTCGATGCCGCCTACCCCAGTGCCCGCCTGGTACGTGCCCTGGCCGCGTTCATGCCGCAAAGCCGCGGCTGCCGGGTGCGCCTGCGTGAAGAGGTGTTGTCTGGCGTAGAGGAAGTGATGCACGAAGGCATCGCCGACCTGGCCATCAGCAGCTACAGCATTGGCGGCTACCTGGGCGCCGAGCTGAGCGCGGTGGAGTTCGTCGCCGTCGCCCACCCTGAACACAGCCTTCACCGGCTGGGCAGGGAACTCACCTTCCAGGACCTGGAAAGCCAGCTACAGGTGGTCATCCGCGACTCCGGCCGCGCGCAGCCACGCGACGTTGGCTGGCTGGGTGCAGAGCAGCGCTGGACGGTCGGCAGCCTGGGCACCGCCTCCACCTTTGTCAGCAGCGGCCTGGGCTTTGCCTGGCTGCCCCGACACATGATCGAGCGCGAACTGCGCGAAGGTGTGCTCAAACCATTGCCGCTGGATCAGGGTGGCAGCCGCCACCCACTGTTCTACCTTTATTCGAGCAAAGAGAAGACCCTGGGCCCGGCCACGCAGATTCTCATCGAGCTGCTGCGCAACTTCGACACCGCGCCACTGGACGTGCCCTTCGCAGCCCCCCCGCAAGCCTGAGAGGACCGCGCCCATGGCCTATTTCGAACACGAAGGATGCGCACTGCATTATGAGGAATATGGCCAGGGCGACCCGTTGGTGTTGCTGCACGGCCTGGGCTCCAGCTGCCAGGACTGGGAGTTGCAGGTGCCGGTGCTCAGCCGGCATTACCGGGTGATCCTCATGGACATCCGCGGCCACGGTCGCTCCGACAAACCGCGCGACGGCTACCACATAGCCACCTTCAGTGCCGACCTGCTGGCCCTGCTCGAACACCTGCACACGGGGCCCGTGCACTTCGTCGGCCTGTCGATGGGGGGTATGGTCGGCTTCCAGTTTGCCGTCGACCACCCGCAATGGCTGCGCAGCCTGTGCATCGTCAACAGCGCCCCCGAAGTCAAGCGCCGTACCCGCAGCGACTGGCTGTGGTGGCTCAAGCGCTGGGGCCTGGCACGCATCCTCAGTGTCGAAACCGTCGGCAAGGGCCTGGCCGAACGACTGTTCCCCAAGCCTCACCAGGCTGCCCTGCGGCAGAAGATGGCCCAACGCTGGGCGCGCAACGACAAGCGCGCCTACCTCAAGAGCTTCGACGCCATCGTCGACTGGGGCGTGCAGGAACGCATCGGCCGTATTCACTGTCCCAGTCTGGTCATCGCTGCCGACCACGATTACACCCCGATACAACTGAAACAGCGTTACGTTGCCTTGATGCCCAACGCCAGGCTGGTGGTCATCGACGATTCGCGGCACGCTACGCCCCTCGATCAACCCGAGGTCTTCAACCAGACCCTGCTGCAGTTCCTCGCAGCCGCTTCCACCTCTCAAGGATCTTTGAGCCCATGCTGAAAAAACTCCTGCTCACCGCCTGCTCGGTCGCCTTCGCCACCAGCGTCATGGCTTCCGACAAGACCCCGCACGTCATGCTGGACACCAGCTTCGGCCAGGTCGAAATCGAGCTGAACGCCGAGAAGGCGCCGATCAGTACCAAGAACTTCCTCGAGTACGTCGACAGCGGCTTCTACAACAACACCATTTTCCACCGAGTGATCCCCGGCTTCATGGTCCAGGGCGGCGGCTTTACTGACCAGATGGTACAGAAGAACACCAAGGACCCGATCAAGAACGAGGCCAGCAATGGCCTGCTGAACACCCGCGGCACTCTGTCGATGGCGCGCACCTCCAACCCGAACTCCGCCACCAGCCAGTTCTTCATCAACGTAGCCGACAACGATTTCCTTAACCCGGGGCGCGACGCCGGGTACGCCGTGTTCGGCAAGGTGACCAAGGGTATGGACGTGGTCGACCAGATCGTCAACTCGCAAACCACCACCAAAAAAGGCATGCGTGATGTACCGGCCGACCCGGTCTACATCAAGTCGGCCAAACGCATCGACTGACCGCAGGCTGCACAGGGACGTGCAACCGCCTGAGGGCCGGATGGAACAGGAGTGTCGTTACCCATGCTGTACCGTCGTTTTGAACAACTGATCGATATCTTTCGCGAAGCCCCCAGTGAATCGCCACCCACCAGCGTGTGGCCGTTCTACCTGTATTACCTGCGCCAGGTGTGGCCCAGCTTCCTCGCCCTGCTGGTGGTCGGCCTGTTCGCCTCGCTGATCGAGGTGGCGATGTTCAGCTACCTCAGCCGCATCATCGACCTGGCCCAGGGCACGCCGAATGTCAGCTTCTTCAGCGAGCACAGCGGTGAACTGATCTGGATGCTGGTGGTGATCCTGCTGCTGCGGCCGTTGTTTTTTGGCCTGCACGACCTGCTGGTACACCAGACCATCAACCCCGGCATGACCAGCCTGATCCGCTGGCAAAACCACACTTATGTGCTCAAGCAGAGCCTGAATTTCTTCCAGAGCGACTTCGCCGGGCGCATTGCCCAGCGCATCATGCAGACCGGCAACTCGCTGCGTGATTCTGCCGTGCAGGCGGTGGACGCGTTGTGGCATGTGCTGATCTATGCGATCACCTCGCTGGTGCTGTTTGCTGAAGCCGATTGGCGCCTGATGCTGCCGCTGCTGGTCTGGATCGCTGGCTACATCGCCGCGCTGTTCTACTTCGTGCCACGGGTCAAGGAACGTTCGGTGATCTCCTCCGACGCCCGCTCCAAGCTGATGGGGCGGATCGTCGACGGCTACACCAACATCGCGACGCTGAAGCTGTTCGCCCACACCGACTACGAGCAGCAGTACGCACGTGAGGCGATCCGCGAGCAAACCGAAAAAACCCAGCTGGCCTCGCGGGTAATTACCAGCATGGACGTGGTCATCACCACACTCAACGGCCTGCTGGTGGTTGCCACCACAGGCCTGGCGCTGTGGCTGTGGAGCCAGTCACTGATCACCGTTGGCGCCATCGCCCTGGCCACCGGCCTGGTGATCCGCATCGTCAACATGTCAGGCTGGATCATGTGGGTGGTCAACGGCATCTTCGAGAACATCGGCATGGTCCAGGACGGCCTGCAGACCATTGCCCAGCCGGTTACCGTCACCGACCCGCCCAACGCGCCGGCGCTCAAGGTCAGCCGCGGCGCGGTGCATTTCGATGATGTCGACTTCCACTATGGCAAGGCTGCCAATGTGATCGAAGGGCTCGACCTGAACATTCGCCCGGGCGAAAAAATCGGCCTGATCGGCCCGTCCGGCGCGGGCAAGTCGACGTTGGTCAACCTGCTGTTGCGCCTGTATGACGTGCAGGGCGGGCGCATCCTCATCGATGGCCAGGACATTGCCAAGGTGAGCCAGGCCAGCCTGCGCGCACAAATCGGCATGATCACCCAGGACACCTCGTTGCTGCACCGCTCGATCCGCGACAACCTGCTGTACGGCCGCCCCGATGCCAGCGAGGCGCAGTTGCACGAAGCGGTTCGCCGCGCCCGCGCCGACGAGTTCATCCCGCAACTGTCGGACGCCCAGGGGCGCACCGGTTTCGATGCCCATGTGGGTGAGCGCGGGGTCAAGTTGTCGGGCGGCCAACGCCAGCGTATCGCCATCGCCCGGGTGCTGTTGAAGAATGCACCGTTCCTGATCATGGACGAAGCCACTTCGGCGCTGGACTCGGAGGTGGAGGCCGCCATTCAGGAGAGCCTGGAGACGCTGATGCAGGGCAAGACGGTGATTGCAATTGCCCACCGGCTGTCGACCATTGCCCGGATGGACCGGCTGGTGGTGCTGGACAAGGGCCGGATTGTCGAAAGTGGCAGCCATGCGCAGTTGCTAGAGCAACAAGGGTTGTATGCCCGGCTGTGGCATCACCAGACCGGGGGCTTTGTCGGGGCCGACTGATCTGCGCTACGGCGCGCTTCTTGTAGGAGCGGCCTTGTGCCGCGAAAGGGCTGCGCAGCAGCCCCAGGTTTCAGCTTCGCAGCAATAATTGCCGGGGCAGCTTTGCGGCCCTTTCGCGGCACAAGGCCGCTCCTACAGGGATCGCGCAGCAGCCGAAGACACATCAGTCCCGGCGGTAGGGCAACATCCCCCTCGCCTCCTCGGCATACCCCTTGACCCCTTCCCGCTCCTGCAGCAGAAAATCCTCCACCGCCCGCCGCAACCCCGGGTGCAGCAGGTAATGCCATGACCGCGTGAGTACCGGCTCAAACCCACGTATCAGCTTGTGCTCGCCCTGCGCCCCGGCATCGAAACGCTGGTAACCCTCGGCAATGGCAAAGTCCATGCCCTGGTAGAAACACGTTTCGAAATGCAGCCGGTCGAACTCATCCAGGCAACCCCAGTAGCGGCCAAACAGGCTATCGCCCCCCACCAGGCTCAAGGCCATCGCCACATCGCGCCCACCTTGACGGGCCATCACCACACGCAGCGCCTCGGGCATGCGTTCGGCCAGCAGGCTGAAAAACTCGCGGGTCAGGTAAGGCGCGCGTCGGCGCACCGCATAGGTGTTGGCATAACACTGAAAGACGAAATCCCACTGTGCCTCGTCCAGTTCATCACCGCGGTACCAGCGGAAGTCGATACCCTGCCCCGCCACCTGCTCGCGCTCCTTGCGCATCTGCTTGCGCTTGCGCGAGCTCAGGCTGTCGAGAAAATCCTGGAAGTCGCGATAGCCCCGGTTTTGCCAGTGGAACTGACAGCCCAGTCGCTCCATCCACCCTGGCAGGCCCGCCAACTGCGCGTCCAGCGCCGGGTCGGTGAAGTTGATGTGCGCACCTGAAAGCCCACCCTTGCCCAGATACTCCGGCAAGGCCTGCAGCATCAGCAAGCCGTCAGCCGGATCGGCCGCCAGCAGCCGTGGGCCGCTGACCGGGCTGAACGGCACAGCGCCGAGCAGTTTTGGGTAGTAGGCGATGCCAGCCCGCTCACAGGCCTCCGCCCAACCATGATCGAACACATACTCGCCAAACGAGTGCCATTTGCGATATGCCGGCAACAGTGCCCGTACCTGCCCGTCACGCTCCAGCACCAGGTGCTCGGCGGCCCAGCCGGTATTTCGCTGCACGCTGCCGCTGTCTTCCATCGCGCTGAGGAAGGCATGGCGCAGGAACGGTTGGCCCGCCGGCACCAGGGCATCCCAGGTGGCCGCCGGAAGATCACGCAAATGGGCAAGGCTATACAGGCTGGTCACGGTTTCGGCTCGCTGTCTGAAGGCCCTCAGTATCCCCAAGGATGGCCCGGCACTCAAATGACGAAAGCCAGGCTGATCCTTTTACTCTCAATTACTTAACAACAGTGCCACTAATTAGACATTAATCTGTCATTGGCCCCCGCAATACTTGCGCCTGTTTTCCGGAACCCCAGAACCTGTCTATTCAGGCCCTTTCCGAAGACATGCCAACGCAGGGGCAGGCGCTTGAGCCTCCCCCATTTTTTTCAGTAGGGAGAACCTTATGCGTCTTGTTTCTACACTTACCGGAGTGAGCCTCACCGGCATGATGCTGGCTCTGAGCGCCCCGGCCAGTGCTGCTGTCGACGCCAAGCTGCTCGAAATGCTCCGCGCCAATGGCTCGATCAACCAGGCGCAGTACAACGAACTGCAGGGCGACCTGGCAAAAGAAACCAAGGAAAAGGCCGACCAGAAAGCTCAGTCCGAACGTATGAGCTCCTTTGAACAAAAAGTGGCATGGGCCGCCAAGACCCAGATCAAGGGTGATGTGCGCCTGCGTTACGAAGACGTCAACGTTGACAACCCGATCTCCCGTAGCGGCAACCAGGACCGTGAGCGCGTGCGTGCCCGTGTCGGTTTCTACAGCGAGATCAACCCGCAGGTCGACGCTGGCGTGCGTGTGGCCACCGGTAGCAGCGCCGATGCTCGCTCGACCAACCAAAGCCTGGACAACTATTTCGAGAAGAAATCGCTGTGGGTCGACCTGGCCTACCTCGACTGGCATCCGACTGCCGTGCCAAACCTGCACCTGATCGGCGGCAAGATGATGCAGCCATGGGTGAGCATGGGCGACATCATCTGGGACAGCGACATCAACCCTGAAGGCGTGGCGGCTACCTACAAGACCAACCTCGGCCCCGCCGAAGTGTTCGGCAGCATCGGCCACTACAACCTGAAAGACAACGTAGACGGCGACGGCGTGCAGTACAAGCACGACGCACAGCTGTATGCGGCCCAGTTGGGCACCAAGTTCAACGCGGCTGACACCGTCAAGGTTACCGTGGGCGGCAGCATCTATGGCTACGACAACGACAAGGCCTCGGCTGCCCTGGCTTCGCTGGGCAACACCACCAACGAGTTCCAGCTGGTGGAAGGTTTCGGCCAGGTCGACTTCACCGGCTTCGCCATCCCACTGTCGGCTTACGGCCAGTTCGTCAAGAACACCGAAAGCACCGACGGCAAGGACAAGGCCTGGCTGGCCGGCCTGAAGAGCAAGATCGGCGCCTGGAGCCTGGACTACAACTACCGCGACGTACAGCGTAACGGTGTAGTGAGCCTGTTCACCGACTCTGACTTCGGTAACGGCTTCACCGGTTCCCGTGGCCACAAGTTCAAGGTGGGTTACGAAATCGACAAGAACTTTGCGCTGGGCGCGGCCTACATGATGGCCAAGACCGACTACTCCAACCTGCCGAACAGCGATGCTGACGTAGACACCCTGCAGGTGGACCTGGAAGCCAAATTCTAAGCATCACCCTCTCTGCTTCAAGCTGAAGCGGGAAACGCCGACCCCATCCGGCGTTTCCCGTTTTTTTTGCCTGTGAAATTGTAGGGGGCTGCTTCGCAGCCCATTCGCGGCACTAGGCCGCTCCTACAATGGGACGCGATCCCTTGTAGGAGCGGCCTTGTGCCGCGAATGGGCCGCAAAGCGGCCCCCGGCTATCTCGGATCAGACCAGGCAATCAGCGCTTGCGCAAGATCACGCTACCAATCGAATACCCCGCACCAAACGAGCTCAACACGCCCAGCGAGCCCTTGGCCAGGTCATCCTGGTACAAGTGGAAGGCAATCACCGAACCCGCCGAACTGGTGTTGGCATAACGGTCGAGAATCACCGGTGCATCTTCCTCGGCCACTTCACGCCCCAGCAGCTTCTTGACGATCAGGTGGTTCATGCTGAGGTTCGCCTGGTGCAGCCAGAAGCGCTTGACGTCACTCGGTTGCAGGCCGTTTTCCTGCAGGTGCTCACCGATCAGCTCGGCCACTTTCGGGCACACCTCGCGGAACACCTTGCGGCCTTCCTGGATGAACAGTTTGTCTGCCGCACCTTCACCCTCTTCCGCCGCACGGTTAAGGAAGCCGAAGTTGTTGCGGATGTTGTTGGAAAACTCGGTCCACAACTTGCTGCTGACGATGTCGAACTGGTGCGCCGAGGTGGCCTGGTCGGCACGCTCGATCAGCACCGCCGTGGCGGCATCACCGAAAATGAAGTGGCTGTCACGGTCACGGAAGTTCAGGTGGCCGGTGCACACCTCCGGGTTGACCATCAGTACCGCGCGCGCCTGGCC
Source organism: Pseudomonas sp. PvP089 (assembly GCF_017875165.1). NCBI lineage: Bacteria > Pseudomonadati > Pseudomonadota > Gammaproteobacteria > Pseudomonadales > Pseudomonadaceae > Pseudomonas > Pseudomonas sp. PvP089. The sequence continues at coordinate 1,702,960 of NZ_JAGGME010000001.1, read as the reverse complement.
CAGGGCCACGCTGTTGGCGGCGGTCTGGATGCCGAAGGTGGCCGACGAGCAGGCCACGTTCATGTCGAAGGCAAAGCCCTGGATGCCCAGCGCCTGTTGTACTTCGATAGCAATGGCCGGGTATGGGCGCTGCAAGTTGGAGCATGCGACGATTACCCCATCGACATCGGCAGCGGTGCGGCCGGCGCGCTCCAGGGCCTGGCGGGCAGCGGCGACGGCCATTTCGCAGAGCACCGACGGCTCGTCGTTGGAACGCTCTGGCAGGCGTGGCTTCATGCGCTGCGGGTCGAGGATGCCGGCCTTGTCCATGACAAAGCGGCTCTTGATGCCCGAAGCCTTTTCGATGAACGCCGCGTCGGACAGCGGCGCCGCTTCGACCTCACCGCGCTCGATGGCAGCGGCGTTGTCCTGGTTGAACTGCTGCGACCAGGCGTTGAAGGAGGCCACCAGTTCTTCGTTGGAAATGCTCTGGGCCGGGGTATACAGGCCGGTGCCGCTGATCACGACGTTATGCACGGTCGTTCCTCTGGTCAAAGGCCATCGCCACGGGGCGCTGGCTGGAAACATGACAGATTAATGGCACTTTAGTACCAATTTTGGGGCGTACGCTCACCCCTGTGGAAGCGGGCGCGCCCGCGAAGGGCCGCAAGCGGCCCCAAACTCCCCAAAGTTTGCCACAAATAAGGGAGGTTAGCCTTCCACCTGGCTCCATTGTTTGCTCAATCTTTTGTCGGAAATCGGCACTTTGGTTCCCAGTTGCTGGGCAAACAACGACACCCGGTACTCCTCCAGCCACCAACGGTACAACGCCAGTTGCTCATCACGCTTGCCTTCTTGGGCATGCTTGTCGGCACGGGCCTTGTACTGCGCCCACAGGTTGGCCAGCTCGCCGGACCAGACCCGGTCTTTCTGCACTTGCGAACCCAGCTTCTCCAGGCGCAGTTCCACCGCCTTGAGGTAACGTGGCAGCTCCTTGAACCAGGCCGCGGGTGTTTCGCGCACAAAGCCCGGGTACACCAGGTTACCCAGCTGCTGCTTGATGTCGTTCAGCGCCACCGCCTGGCTCAGGTCGATCTTGCCCTTGAAGCGCTTCTGCAACCCATGCCACAGCTTCAGCACTTCCAGGGTTTGCCGCGCCAGGCGCTCGGCATGCTCAGCCCAGCTGCCGCGCTTGCGCTCTGCCAGCCCGGCCAAGGCCGCACCATCACGCGGCAGCGGTTGTTCGCCTTCGAGGATGCAGGTGTCCAGGCTGGCCAGCAGAATGTCTTCGACCAGCGCTTCGACCCGACCCAGTTCACGGTACAGCAGGCCCAACTCGGTCAGCCCCGGCAACTTGCCGCGCAAGAACTTGGCCGGCTCGGCCAGTTGCTGCAGCAATAGCCGTTGCAACGCGCGGCGGTGCTGGAACTCGGCTTCGGCCTGGGTCGAGAAACGCCCTTCGCGCACGGTGCCGTTGTCTTCAACCAGTGCCGGGTACACGGTCATCGACAGGCCGGCAATCTTCTGCTGGGCGGTCTGTTTCACTTCGCTGAAGGCTTTGGCCTGCACCGGCTGTTCGCTTTTGGCATCACGCGGCACCGCCAGCGCTGCCTGACTGGCAGCGGCAAAGCGTGCAGTCAGCTCGGCCAGGTCGCGGCCTTCGCCAAGGAACTTGCCTTGGCCATCGACCACTTCGATGTTCATCCGCAGGTGGCCTTCGACCAGCTTGACCGATTCGTCCCAGGCCTCATCGGACACGCGTGCACCGGTCATGCGCAACAGCTCCTGGCCCAGGGCCTGCGGCAGCGCCCCTTGACCGAAAGTCATGCGCGCCAGCGAGGCCTTGACGAAGTCCGGCACCGGCACGAAGTTCTTGCGCAGCGCCTTGGGCAGATTGCGCACCAGCGCCACGCACTTGGCCTCCAGCAGGCCTGGCACCAGCCATTCCAGGCGCTCGCCGGGCAGGCTTGGCAGCAGCGGTGCCGGCACCCGCACGGTCACGCCGTCACGCGGGTGGCCTGGTTCGAAGTGGTAGGTCAACGGCAGGCGCAGTTCACCGACTTGCAGGCTGTCCGGGTACTGCGCAGCGGTGACTTCGCTGGCCTCACGGGCCAACACGTCTTCCTCGCGCATGATCAGCAGGTTCGGGTCCTTCTGGCTGGTCATGCGGTACCAGGCATCGAAGGTCGCGGTCTGGTGGATCTCCGCCGGCAAGCGCGCTTCGTAAAAGGCGTAGAGGGTTTCTTCGTCGGCGAGAATGTCGCGCCGACGAGCCTTGGCCTCCAGCTCGTCGAGTTCTTCGAGCAGGCGTTTGTTTGCCGCCAGGCACTTGGCCCGCGACTGGATTTCACCGCCAACCAGGCCCTCGCGAATGAACAGCTCACGCGAGGTCACCGGGTCGATCGGGCCGAAGTGTACCGGCCGGCGGCCGACCAGGATCAGGCCATAGAGGGTGATCTGCTCATAGGCCACCACCTGCCCACGCTTCTTTTCCCAGTGCGGTTCGAAGTGATTCTTCTTGATCAGGTGGGTCGCCAGCGGCTCGATCCAGTCAGGCTCGATCTTGGCGACCATACGCGCATACAGCTTGGTGGTTTCCACCAGTTCCGCGGCCATTACCCACTGCGGGCGCTTGCGGCCAATGCCGGAAGACGGATGCACCCAGAAGCGCCGCTGGCGGGCGCCCTGGTAATCGCCCTCTTCGGTTTTCTGGCCAATCTGGCTAAGCAGGCCGCTAAGGATGGCCTTATGCACCTTCTGGTAGTCAGACGGCTCCTTGTTGACCACCAGCTGCAGCTCGCGGCAGATCAACGACAACTGGCGATGGGCATCGCGCCACTCGCGCAAGCGCAGGTAGTTGAGGAAATTCTTGCGGCACCAGTTGCGCAACGGGCTGGCAGTCAGGGCCTGGCGTTGCTCTTCGAAACCCCGCCACAAATTGACCAGTGCGGCAAAGTCGGTATCAGCGTCCTTCCACTGCGCATGCGCCTGATCAGCAGCCTGCTGGCGCTCCGGCGGGCGCTCGCGTGGGTCTTGCACCGACAGCGCACTGGCAACGATCAGCACTTCCTGCAGGCTGCCCTGGCGTGCGCCTTCAAGCAGCATGCGGCCCAGCCGCGGGTCGACCGGCAGACGTGCCAGTTGGCGGCCGATGGGGGTCAGCTGGTTCTCGCGGTTGACCGCCGACAGCTCCTGCAGCAGGTTGAAGCCGTCGCTGATGGCCTTGCCATCCGGTGGCTCGATGAACGGGAAGGCATCGATCGCACCCAGGCGCAAATGCAGCATCTGCAGAATCACCGCCGCCAGGTTGGTGCGCAAGATCTCCGGGTCGGTGAACGCGGGCCGGCTGTTGAAATCTTCTTCGCTGTAAAGCCGTACGCAGATGCCTGGCTCTACCCGGCCGCAGCGGCCTTTACGCTGGTTGGCACTGGCCTGGGACACCGCCTCGATAGGCAGGCGCTGTACCTTGGCGCGGTAGCTGTAGCGGCTGATGCGGGCCGTGCCGGTGTCGATCACGTAGCGGATACCAGGTACCGTCAGCGAGGTTTCGGCAACGTTGGTGGCCAGCACCACGCGCCGCCCGGTGTGCGGCTGGAAGATGCGCTGTTGCTCCGCTGGCGACAGGCGCGCGTACAGCGGCAAAATCTCGGTGTGGCGCAGTTGCGCCTTGCGCAGGATCTCGGCGGCATCGCGGATTTCCCGCTCGCCCGGCAGGAAGATCAGCACATCGCCCGGCCCCTTGCCCTCACTGCGCTCATGGTGCGAAAGCTCATCCAGGGTCGCGAGGATGGCCTGGTCGACGGTGAGGTCATCCTCGATCTGGTTGCCTTCCTCGTCCTGCTCGCTGGTCAGCGGGCGGTACCAGGTTTCCACCGGGAAAGTGCGCCCGGACACCTCGATGATGGGCGCGTCGTCGAAGTGCTTGGAAAAACGCTCCAGGTCGATAGTCGCCGAGGTAATGATCAGCTTCAGGTCCGGCCGGCGATGCAGCAGGGTCTTCAGGTAGCCGAGCAGGAAGTCGATGTTCAGGCTGCGCTCATGGGCTTCGTCGACAATGATGGTGTCGTAACGCTCCAGGAGGCGGTCGTGCTGGGTTTCGGCCAGCAGGATACCGTCGGTCATCAGCTTGACCAGGGTATTGGAGTCGCTCTGGTCTTCGAAACGCACCTGGTAGCCAACCAGCCCGCCCAGGGGCGTGCCCAGCTCTTCGGCAACCCGCGCCGCCACGCTGCGCGCGGCGATCCGGCGCGGCTGGGTGTGGGCAATAAGGCCATGGCTGCCACGGCCCAGCTCCAGGCAGATCTTCGGCAGCTGGGTGGTCTTGCCCGAACCGGTTTCGCCGGCGATCACCAGCACCTGGTGCTCGGCCAGGGCCTTCTTTATTTCGTCACGTTTGGCGGCGATCGGCAGGTTGTCGTCGTAACGCACGGTCGGCACACTCTGCTGGCGCGCGGTGACCTGGGCGCAGGAGGCCTGGACCTTTTCCACCCACTGCGCCAGTTTCGCCTCGTCGGGGCGCTTGCGCAGTTCGTGCAGTTGCCGCCGCAGGCGATGGCGGTCGGCGATCATGGCGTGGTCGAGGTTTTGCAGCAGTTTGTCGATAGCGTGGTCAGTCATGGGGCTTTTTAGTGATGCAGGTGAGCCTGCTTTTTCATGATCGGCATTCGAAGGATGCGCGATTGTCGCAGATTTGAGCCTACTTTGCTGTCCAGGCTGGCACGGTCCCTGTAGGAGCGGCCTTGTGCCGCGATGGGCTGCGGCAGCAGCCCCAAGATCTGCGCCTCAGCACACAGTGCCGGGGCTGCTGCCGCAGCCCATCGCGGCACAAGGCCGCTCCTGCAGGGATCGTATGGCGGCTGAAAGTTTAGCAAGGGCATATGTAAAGGTTGCCATTCACTGCTTTAATCAACCTTACGCCGCATGTGAGTATCAAAGGCATGACTCCCGTCCAGCCCATCGCGCCACCGTCTTCCCGCCCTTCGCTCCCGAAGGCCCGGAGCCGTGCCGGGGAAAATCCGCTGGTCCACATCATCCTCGCCTTCTGGGCCCTGTGGCACTGCCGCCACGCGCGCCCACCGGACACTTCACTCACGCCATTGTGAACAAAACCGGCCAGCGTCTGGCCATTTGACTCAACTGGGCCGCCTGCTTGTGCGGTGGCCCTGTGCGTACGTGAGCGAATCAATCATGCACTTTGCACCCGCAGAGCAGGCTGCCCGTTTTCTGGCCGACAACCCCGATATCGAGCTGTTCGAACTGTTCATCCTTGACGCCAACGGCGTGCCGCGCGGCAAGCTGTTGCACCGCGAGGAACTGCTGGCCGTGTACCAAACGGGCCGGCCGCTGCCCAGCACCATCCTCGGCCTGACCCTGAACGGCGACGACGTAGAAAACTCGGGCCTGGTCTGGGACGTGGGCGACATCGACTGCCGCGCCTACCCGCTCGAAGGCAGCCTGGTGCGCTTGCCCTGGCGCCGGGTGCCCACTGCTGCGGTGCAGGTCAGCATGCACCCGAGCGAAGGCCTGCCGGCCAGCGTCGCCGACCCGCGTCATGTGCTGCTGCGCACCATCGAAGCGCTGAAAGCCGACGGCTATCACCCGGTGATGGCCTGCGAGCTGGAGTTCTACCTGCTCGACCAGCAACGCGACGCCCAGGGCCGCCCGCAACCGGCGCTGGACAACGATGGTGGCCGCCCGCGCACCACCCAGGTCTATGGCCTGCGTGAACTGGAGCAGATCGAACCGTTCCTCGCCGACCTGTACGCGGCCTGCAAGGCCCAGGGCATTCCGGCGCGTACCGCTATTTCGGAATACGCACCCGGCCAGGTGGAAATCACCCTGGAGCACGGCGACGCCCTGCAGGCGATGGACCAGGCCGTGCGCTACAAGCGGCTGGTGAAAGGCGTGGCCCACGCCCACGGCATGCAGGCCTGCTTCATGGCCAAACCGTTTGCCAACCTGGCCGGTACCGGCATGCACATGCACCTGAGCCTGGCGGACAGCGCGGGCAACAACCTGTTCGCCAGTGAAGACAAAGCCGGCACCCCGCTGCTGCGTCAGGCCGTGGCCGGCATGCTGCGCCACCTGCGCGATTCGCTGCTGCTGTTCTGCCCCAACGCCAACTCGTTCCGCCGCTTCCAGGCCAACAGCTATGCGCCGCTGGCGCCGACCTGGGGCGTGGACAACCGCACCGTGAGCCTGCGTGTACCCGGCGGCCCGGCCAACAGCCGGCATGTGGAACACCGCATTTGCGGCGCCGACGCCAACCCCTACCTGGCCGCAGCGGCTATTCTCGCCGCCAGCCACCGGGGCATCCGCGAACAGCTGGACCCGGGCGCACCGGTGGAAGGCAACGGCTATGCGCAGGCCACCGAACACCTGCCCACCGACTGGCTGACTGCCCTCGACGCCCTGCAACATTCCCATTGGGCCAGCGAAGCATTGGGCGAAGACTTCCTTGGCGTGTACCTGAAGGTCAAACGCGCCGAGTACCGCCAGTTCATGGCCGAAGTCAGCGAGCAGGACTGGCGCTGGTACCTGCACCAGGCCTGAGCCCCTACATAACAAGGAACACCCATGAACGCAGCATTGAACAAAGGCCCGGCGCAACGTGCGCCGTCCTACTACAGCGCCACGCTCAACGACCACACCGAGTACCCGCAGCTCAAGGGCACGGTGCAGGTGGACGTGGCCATCATCGGTGGCGGCTTCACCGGCGTCGCCACGGCGGTGGAGCTGGCCGAGCGTGGCCTGAAGGTCGCCATCGTCGAAACCAACCGCATCGGCTGGGGCGCCAGCGGGCGCAATGGCGGCCAGGTCACCGGCAGCCTGTCGGGCGACGAGGCCATGCGCACGCAGATGCGTAGCCACCTGGGCGCCGAAGTCGACGATTTCATCTGGCACCTGCGTTGGCGCGGGCACCAGGTGATCGAACAGCGCGTGGCGCGCTATGGCATCGACTGCGACCTCAAGCACGGCCACCTGCATGCGGCGATGAAGCCCTCGCACATGAACGAGCTGCGCGCATTCGAGGCCGAGGCCCAGCGCCGGGGCATGGGCGAGCAGGTGCAATTGCTCGACCGCGCCGCAGTGGCCGAGCACCTGCAGAGCCCGCTGTACCTGGGCGCGTTGAAGAACCTGCGCAACCTGCACCTGCACCCGCTCAACCTGTGCCTGGGTGAGGCCCGCGCTGCCCACAGCCTGGGTGCATTGATCTTCGAAAACTCCGAGGTGCTGGACATCGTCCACGGCCCGCGCCCGGCGGTGGTCACCGCCCACGGCCGGGTCGAGGCACGCCAGGTGATGCTGGCCGGCGATGTGTACCACAAACTGGAAAAGCGCCAACTCAAGGGCAAGATCTTTCCGGCCATGGGCGGTATCGTCACCACCGCGCCGCTGGGTGAACTGGCCGAGCAGATCAACCCGCAGGACCTGGCGGTGTACGACTGCCGCTTCGTGCTCGACTATTACCGCCTGACCGCCGACAAGCGCCTGCTGTTCGGCGGTGGCGCCAACTATTCCGGCCGTGACTCACGGGATATCGAAAGTGAACTGCGCCCGTGCATCGAGCGCACCTTCCCGGCATTGAAAGGCGTGCCGATCGAGTTCCAGTGGAGCTGCGCCATGGGCATCGTGGTCAACCGCATCCCGCAGTTGGGCAAGCTGTCGGACAACGTGTGGTACTGCCAGGGTTATTCGGGGCACGGCATTGCCACCAGCCACATCATGGGCGAAATCATGGCCGAGGCATTGACCGGGACGCTGGAGAAGTTCGACACCTTTGCCCAGTGCAAGCATGTGCGGGTGCCGATGGGGGATTTGCTGGGCAACCCGCTGCTGGCGGCGGGGATGTGGTACTACCAGATGCTGGAAAAACTGCGCTGAGACTGAAGCGGTGCAACCTCGGCAGGAGCGGCCTTGTGCCGCGAAAGGGCCGCAAAGCGGCCCCAGGTTCTCAGCCGTAATGCTGAAATTGCTGGGGCCGCTTTGCGGCCCTTTCGCAGCACACGGCTGCTCCTACAGGGACCGCGCTGGCGGGGCGTCAGGCGATCTTCTTCAAGCCCTGCTTCTTGAGTTCTTCATCGCGCAGCTCGCGGCGCAGGATCTTGCCCACGTTGGTGGTCGGCAGCGCATCACGGAACTCGATCAGGCGCGGTACCTTGTAGCCGGTAACGTTGGCACGCATGTGCTCCATCACCTGCTCCTTGGTCACGGTCATGCCCGGCTTGACCACGATGAACACCTTGATCACTTCACCTGACTTCTCGTCAGGCACACCAATGGCCGCACACTGCAGCACGCCCGGCAAGGCCGCCAGCACATCTTCCAGCTCGTTGGGGTACACGTTGAAGCCCGAGACCAGAATCATGTCCTTCTTGCGGTCGACGATGCGCATGTAACCGTCCGGCTGGATCAGGGCGATGTCACCGGTCTTCAACCAGCCTTCGCTGTCCAAAATCTCGGCGGTGGCGTCTTCGCGCTGCCAATAGCCCTTCATCACCTGCGGGCCCTTGACGCACAGCTCGCCCACCTCGCCCAACGGTAGCTCGTGGCCGGCGTCATCGATGATCTTGCACAGGGTGGACGGCACCGGAATACCGATAGTACCCACCTGGTTGGCTTCTGCCGGGTTCACCGCCGCCACCGGGCTGGTTTCGGTCATGCCGTAGCCTTCGCAGATGGCGCAACCCGTAACGGCCTTCCAGCGCTCGGCCACGCTCAGTTGCAGGGCCATGCCGCCCGACAGGGTAATTTTCAGCGCCGAGAAGTCCAGTGCACGGAACGCCTCGTTGTTGCACAGGGCAACGAACAGCGTGTTGAGGCCGACAAAGCCGCTGAACTTCCACTTGCCCAGTTCCTTGACCATGGCAGGCAGGTCACGGGGGTTGCTGATCAGCACGTTGTGGTTGCCGATGAGCATCATTGCCATGCAATGGAAGGTAAAGGCGTAGATGTGGTACAGCGGCAGCGGGGTGATGAGGATTTCGCAGCCTTCGTGCAGGTTCGCGCCCATCAGCGCTCGGCACTGCAGCATGTTGGCCACCAGGTTGCGGTGGGTCAGCATGGCGCCTTTGGCCACACCGGTGGTGCCACCGGTGTACTGCAGCACGGCCACGTCGTTGGCCTGCGGGTTGGCCTCGGTCACCGGCTGGCCCTTGCCCAACGCCAGCGCGTCGTTGAAGCGCACGGCCTGCGGCAGGCTGTAGGCCGGCACCATCTTCTTCACGTACTTGATCACGCTGTTGATCAGCAGGCGCTTGAGCGGGGGCAGCAGGTCGGCCACTTCGGTGACGATGACGTGCCTGACCTGGGTCTTGGGTACCACCTTCTCGGCCAGGTGGGCCATGTTGGCCAGGCACACCAAAGCCTTGGCGCCGGAGTCGTTGAACTGGTGTTCCATCTCCCGCGCGGTGTACAGCGGGTTGGTGTTGACCACGATCAGCCCGGCACGCATGGCGCCGAAGACCGCGACCGGGTATTGCAGGACATTGGGGAGCTGCACGGCAATGCGGTCACCCGGCTTGAGGTCGGTATGCTGCTGCAGCCAGGCGGCAAACGCCCCCGACAGCGCATACAGCTCGCCATAAGTGATAGTCTTGCCCAGGTTGCTAAAGGCCGGTTTGTCGGCAAAGCGTTGGCAGGATTGCTTGAGTACTGCCTGGATATTGGGGAATTCGTCAGGATTGATTTCCGCCGTAACCCCGGCTGGGTACTTATCCTTCCAAAAATTTTCGATCATGGAAGCCCACTCCTTCAGCAACAGCGAAGTTCGATTGGCGCGTCGATGCGCTTATTATTGATATGAGACGGCGGTTCGTTGCAAACCGGATCGTCTGAAAGCGGGCCGAGAGTAACAGCTTTGCCTGGGGTCGCCTAGAGGCCAAAACAGGCCTTGCAGTCACAAAAATGACTCAATGAACAATACAGGTCATTTTTAGAGTTTTTAACCAAAATGTCGCAGATCAGGCTGAAACAGGCCTGTTAGACCACCTTGAACGCATTCGCGGGTGCACCCGCTGCCACAGGGGACCGCACAAAGCTTGGAGGCTGTGCAGTACCTGTGGGAGCGGGTTCACCCGCGAAACAGCCAACACAGACTCAAGCTATGTCGCGCAGCTCCCGCCGCAAGATCTTGCCCACCGGCGTCATCGGCAACGACTCGCGCAGCACGATGTGCTTGGGTACCTTGTAGCCGGTGAAGTTGGCCTTGCAGTAAGCCTTGAGCTCTTCCACGCTCAGCCCGCCCTCGCGCGGCACCACGAACAGCTTCACTGCCTCGCCAGAACGCTCGTCCGGCACGCCGATGGCGGCACAGTTGGCAACCTTGGGGTGGCCCATCACCACGTCCTCGATCTCGTTGGGGTACACGTTGAAGCCCGAGACGATGATCATGTCCTTCTTGCGGTCGACGATGCGGGTGAAACCGTCCGGGTCGATCACCGCGATATCACCCGTCTTGAACCAGCCGTCCGCATCCAGGGCCTGGGCAGTGGCCTCAGGCTGCTGCCAGTAACCCTTCATCACCTGTGGCCCCTTGATGCACAACTCGCCCCGCTCGCCCAGGGGCAATTCGTTGCCATCGTCGTCAATTACCTTGAAGGCGGTACCCGCTACCGGGATGCCCACCGTACCCAGACGCGCCAGCTGGCCATAGGGATTGGTGCTGGCCACCGGCGAGGTTTCTGTCAGACCGTAGCCTTCGACAATGCGGCACCCGGTAAGCGCCTCCCAGCGCTCGGCGGTGGCCTTGACCAGCGCCGTGCCGCCAGAGTTGGTGACCTTCAGCGCCGAGAAATCCAGCTGGCGGAAACCGGGATGGTCCATCAATGCGACAAACAGGGTGTTCAGCCCCAACAGCGCCGAGAAACGCCACTTGCCCAGCTCCTTGATGAAGCCGGGGATGTCACGCGGGTTGGTGATCAGGACGTTGTGGTTGCCGGTGACCATCATGCACATGCAATTCGCGGTAAAGGCATAGATATGGTAAAGCGGCAGGGGTGCGATCATCACCTCCTGGCCGTCCTTGAGCAGCTTCTGCCCGTCGGGGCCGTGCTGCGAGAAGCAGGCCAGCACCTGCAACATGTTGGCCACCAGGTTGCCGTGGGTGAGCATGGCGCCCTTGGCCAGGCCGGTGGTGCCGCCGGTGTACTGCAGCACGGCGATGTCGTCCAGGCTCAACGGTACCGGTTTGGGCGAGTGCTCGCGGCCCTCGCGCAGCACCTGTTTGAACGATATCGCCTGGGGTAGCTGGTAAGCGGGCACCATCTTCTTCAGCTTGTCGACCACCGTGTTGACCAGCCAGCCTTTGGCGGTAGGTAACAGGTCGCCCATCTTCGCCTCGATCAGGTACTCGATGCCGGTATCGGGCAGCACTTCCTGCACCCGCTTGCCGAACATGTTCAGGTACACCAGCGCACGTGCGCCACTGTCCTTGAACTGGTGGCGCATTTCGCGCTCGGTGTACAGCGGGTTGGTGTTGACCACGATCAGGCCGGCACGCATGGCACCAAAGACCGCGATCGGGTATTGCAGCACGTTGGGCATCTGCACCGCGATGCGGTCACCCGGCTTGAGGCCGGTGTGCTGCTGCAACCAGGCGGCGAAGGCTGCCGAGTGGCGCTCCAGCTCCCCGTAGGTCAGGGTCACGCCCAGGTTGCTGAACGCCGGGCGGTCGGCAAAGCGCTTGCAGGAGCGCTCGAATACCTCGACGACCGAGGTGTAGGCATTGATGTCGATGGTGGAAGGCACGCCCGCCGGGCGCTTGTCATTCCAGAAGTCGGCTTGCATTTATTATTGTTCCTCTGCCTGGACCTGCACTGCGTCCTTTAGTCCTTTACCTGATTGCCTGCCGGCAAAAAGGCGTTGCTCCGACGTTAGCAGGTAAGCCCAAGGCGGCATATACGCCAAGTGCCGCCATTAACATTGTGAATCTTATTTGTGCCCTTCCTGCAATCCGGCCGGTTGTGCATACACTGTTCGGGTACCCGCGCGCACAAGGACCCGCCATGCCCCACGACGCCTTCTGGCTCCCCGCCAGTGAGCACTGCAGCCTGTATGTACATCAATGGCTGCCGGCCACACCGGTAAAGGCCGTGGTGCTGCTGGCCCATGGCATGGCCGAGCATGCCGGGCGCTACCAGCGCCTGGGGCATGCCCTGAGCGAGGCCGGCTTTGCCCTGTTCGCTGCCGACCAGCGCGGCCACGGGCGCAGCGCCGAGCTGGGCAGCCGCGGCCTGTTCGCCCGCCATCATGGCTGGAATGCCGTAGTCAATGACGTTGGGTTGCTGGCCCAGCACATCGGCCAGCAGTACCCATGCACGCCGCTGTTTCTGTTCGGCCACAGCATGGGCAGCTACATTGCCCAGGCTTACCTGCTGCACCACAGCGCCAGCCTGCACGGGGCGATTCTCAGTGGCTCCAACTACCAACCGGCGGCGCTGTACCGCCTGGCGCGGCTGATTGCCCGGCTGGAGAGCTGGCGCCAAGGGCCGCAAGGCAAGAGTGCGCTGATCGAATGGTTGTCGTTCGGGTCGTTCAATAAAGCGTTCAAACCCAACCGCACGGCGTTCGACTGGCTTAGCCGCGACCCAGCCGAGGTCGACCTGTACGTCAACGACCCGTTGTGCGGCTTTCGCTGCAGCAACCAGCTGTGGCTCGACCTGCTGCAAGGCTTGGCGCAGATCAGCCAGCCGGGTAACCTCGCGCAGATCGATCCGAACCTGCCCATGCTGGTAATCGGTGGCGAATGTGATCCGGTCAGTGCCGGCAAGCGTCTAACCCATCTGGCCGACGCCCTGCGCGCGACCGGCAATCGACATGTACAGCTGCGCGTCTATCCTGAGGCGCGGCATGAAGTACTCAACGAAACCAACCGTGACGAGGTCACCGCCGATATTCTCGGCTGGCTTGAGCAGGCGCTGGCCCTTGGCCGCCCCGTGCGCAGTGAATGATAGCCGCCCTCGCCTAACGCTTAAGGAAGCACCGATGTCCCAGGTCACCAACACGCCTTACGAAGCCCTCGAAGTTGGCCAGACGGCCGAGTACAAGAAGTCCGTTGAAGAACGCGACATCCAGCTGTTCGCTGCCATGTCCGGTGACCACAACCCGGTTCACCTGGATGCCGAGTTCGCCGCCAAGAGCATGTTCCGCGAGCGTATTGCCCATGGCATGTTCAGCGGCGCGCTGATCAGTGCTGCGGTGGCCTGCACCCTGCCAGGCCCTGGCACCATCTACCTGGGCCAGCAGATGAGCTTCCAGAAGCCGGTGAAGATTGGCGACACCCTGACCGTGCGCCTGGAGATTCTCGAGAAGTTGCCCAAGTTCAAGGTGCGCATTGCCACCAACGTGTACAACCAGAACGATGAGCTGGTGGTCCAGGGTGAGGCCGAAATCCTGGCGCCGCGCAAGCAGCAGACAGTCGAGCTGGTGTCGCCGCCAAATTTCGTGGCTAGCTGAAGATTGATGTAGACCGCACCGGCCTCTTCGCGGGTAAACCCGCTCCCACAGGTACAGCACCATGCTCAAGTCTGTGGTGATCCTGCTGGGAGCGGGTTTACCCGCGAAGAGGCCAGCGCAGCCAACATCACTCGATGACTTTCAGCCGCTGCTCGATATGCCGCCGCTCCGGCGCCTGCCGGGTCAGCGCCAGCGCCTGGCGCCAGGCCGCACGCGCCTCCTCCACCTGCCCCAACTGGTAATGCAGCTCGGCCCGCGCCGCGTGCGCCAGGTGATAGTCCAGCAGATCACCGCGCGCCAGAATCCCTTCGACTTCCCGCAGGCCCACTTGCGGCCCATCGCGCTTCGCCAGCGCCACCGCCCGGTTCAGTTCCACCACCGCTGACGGCCAATGCCGCTGCAACACATCATACAGCCCGACGATTTCCACCCAGTCCGTTTCTTCTGCGGTTGCCGCTTCAGCGTGCACAGCGGCGATCGCTGCCTGCACCGTGTAGGCACCGAACGCCCGGCTTTGCAGGGCCTGGCGCACCAGCTCGCAGCCCTCGTCAATGCGTTGCCGGTCCCACAGGCTGCGGTCCTGTTGTTCCAGCAGCACAAGGTTGCCCTGGGCATCGGTGCGCGCCTGCTGCCGCGATGCCTGAAGCAGCATCAAGGCCAGCAGGCCGTTGGCCTCCGCATCAGGCAACAATTGCACCAGCAGCCGCGCCAGGCGAATGGCTTCATCGCTCAGCTCCTGCTGCAGCAGTGACTCGCCCGACGACGCCGAATAGCCTTCGTTGAACACCAGGTAGATCACCCGTAACACGCTCTCCAGGCGCTCGGGCAGTTCGCTCAACGCTGGTACCTGGTAGGGGATGCCGGCATCGCGGATCTTGGCTTTGGCGCGCACGATGCGCTGGGCGATGGTAGTCGGGCTTTGCAGGAAGGCGCGGGCAATCTGCTCGGTGGTCAAGTCGCAGACTGCGCGCAGGGTCAGCGGTACCTGGGCATCGGCCGACAGCGCCGGGTGGCAACAGGTGAAAATCAGCCGCAGGCGGTCATCCGCCAACAACTCTTCTTCGCTGGGGTCCTGCCCCTGGCCGTCGAGCAGCATGCTCAAGTCTGCCTGGGAGCGATCGAAACGTGCGCGTCGGCGCAGTGCATCGATGGCCTTGAAGCGCCCGGTGGAGACCAGCCACGCCCGTGGGTTATCGGGGATGCCATCACGCTGCCAGCGCTCGACGGCGATGAAGAAGGCATCATGCATGGCCTCCTCGGCCAGGTCGAAATCACCCAGCAGGCGGATCAATGTCGCCAGGATGCGCCGCGACTCCCGCCGGTACACCGACTCGACTTCGGCGCGCACCTGCGCCAGGGCTGTCATCAGTCGGGCATCCGCTGGGTCACCACCTCCACCAGGCGGTCCAGGCTTTCTCCCCAGCCCTGATAAAAACCCATTTCTTCATGGGCCCGGCAGTCAGCAGCATTCCAGTGCCAGGCGCGGGCGGTGTAGCGGGTTTTGCCCTGCTCCTCGTCAAAGCTGATCACGGCGGTCATGAAGGCCTTTTCTGACGGCACCCAACCGGGGCCAAAGGCATCGGTGAACACCAACCGTCGCGGCGCGGCAATGTCAAGAAACACGCCCTGGGTCGGGTATTCGCTACCATCCGGCGCTCGCATCAGGGTGCGGAATACCCCCCCGATCCACAACTGCATCTCGCACTCCGGGGTGGTCATGCCATGCGGCCCCCACCACTGCATCAGCCAATGGGGTTCGCTCCAGGCGCGAAACACCTTGGCCGGCGGTGCGTCGATCAGGCGGCTGATGGACAACTCGTGTTGCGCTTGCGCGGGGTGTGCAAGGCTCATGCTGATGGTTCTCCGTAGCTGTCAGGGTTGCAGTTCACGCACCGGTCGCACCTCGACACTGCCGACCCGTGCCGCAGGGATGCCCTTGGCGATGTTCAGCGCTTCGTTCAGGTCGCGGGCCTCCACCAGGTAAAAGCCGGCGAGTTGCTCCTTGGTTTCGGCATACGGGCCGTCGGTCAGGCTCATGTGCCCGTTACGCACACGTACCGTGGTGGCGGTCTGCACAGGCTTCAGCGCCTCGGCCGCCAGCATTCGCCCCGAGCCAAGTACGGCTTCGGCGTAGGCCAGGCATTCGGCGTCTTCCGGGCTGTCGGGCAAGCTATGCAGCAGCCCCTCGTCACAATAGACCAGGCACAGGTATTTCATGGTCGCCTCCAGGGCATCGGCAAAGTGCGTTTGGCGATAACGGCTCAGGGCTTGAGATCGAACAGGGCTTTTTGCGTCTCCATGTCGAAGGGTGCCGACCAGTGTTCGTGGATCACCCGCCACTGGCCACCTTGACGACGATAGCCCACGGTCGCGCGCATGAAGCCGCACTGGCTTTCGTCGTCGCCTGGGCCGCAGCGGTTCAGCCAGTGGGCCAGGGCCAGGTCGCCATCGGCGTGGACGGTAAGCTGGGCAAGTTCGAAGACCATGGGCCCGGTGCACATGCCCATGCACATTTCCCAGTGCGCCGTGTAGGCGGCCTTGCCTTTGAATTGCAGGGCCTGGATGGCATCGAAGGCAACGATGTCATCGGCATAGGGGGCGGTGATGCTGGGGATGTCGCGATCGCGCACGGCCTGCATCCAGCGCTCGATCAGTTGGCGGATCTCGGTTTCGGCTGCGGTGCTCATCGGGGTGCCTCCGACAGTACGTAGGGTTTTGACACGCAGTGCGGCGTGCCTTCACCTATGGTCGAACGGAGAGCAGAGTAATCGACAACGCTTGAAAATATTCTGAATGCTGATCGCCCCATCGCCGGCAAGTCAGCTGCCACAGGGGTAGCACAACATGCAAATGCTGCGACAACCTTGTGGGCGCTGGCTTGCCGGCGATGAGGCCATCAGCAACTACATTGGATACCTGTCGGTCAACCTTGCTGGCAACCTTCACCCATAGCCCGGTACTGGATGGTATGCACCTGGCCCTGGTGGTCTTCGTAGGTCATGGTCGCAGGTACCACTTCGCAGACATTGGGGATGGTCGACAGGTTGATCACCCGCTTGATGTCCAGGTTCATGGAGTAGTCGTACTGCTGGGCCACAGGCTCGCTGGAGACGGGTTTGACCTCATCGGCAAGGGCGAACGAGGACATACCGACCAATGCAAGAATCAGTAATGGTTTCATGTGAGTGTGCCTTTTGAGCATTCAAGCTGATCGATTGACTTCTATTGCCGTACCCGGCGCGGAGAAGTTGCCATCTACGGTGAAGATGGCACGAAGTACCGATCCCGCTTCGTACTGCCAGGGGGGATGAGTAAAATTCTACTCCCGGTTGCCAATAGTTGAACCCTGAACTCGGATATTCACCGTTGCCCGATTTGCAACAATCTGCGTCAAAATGGCCGCAACATCTCAGGCCAGAGCCTTTGGCCAGCTTTCAGGGAAGGACTCGTCATCTCATTAAAAAATATTCACTGCTCGACACTTGCGGCCACAGAACGCCGGCTGCTGGAGCATTTTTACCGCCAACACGGCTCGCGCATGCGTGCTGCAAGCGACGCTGAACTGTGGGTGGCACGCGCCCCAGGCATCATTGCGGGCTTGAGCCTCAGTGCAGTAGGCGAAGGATTATGGCTGACGGGGCTGTTCGTCGACCCGCAACAGCGCGGCCAAGGGGTGGCCGGGCGGTTGATCGACGCGGCGCTGCAACACGCTGGCGGACCAACCTGGCTGTTCTGCCACCCGGACCTGGCGCCCTTCTATCAGCGCCTGGGTTTCCACATGGCCGGGCAACTGCCCGAAACCCTGGCCAGTCGCTTGCAGCGCTACCAGCGCAGCAAACGCCTGGTAGCCCTGCAGCGGGGTCAGTCGTCGCTGACCTCGAGCCCGGGGAATAGCACCTCGGTGTAGCCGAACTTGGCAAAGTCCTGGATACGCGATGGGTACAGCCGGCCGATCAGGTGGTCACACTCGTGCTGCACCACCCGCGCATGGAAACCGTCGGCAAAGCGGTTGATCGGGTTGCCTTGGGGGTCGACCCCTTCGTAGCAGATATGCTTGAAGCGTGGCACCACACCGCGCAGGCCCGGTACCGACAGGCACCCTTCCCAGCCGTCCTCTACTTCAGTGGACAGCGGCGTGATGACCGGGTTGATCAAAATGGTCTGCGGCACCGCTTCGGCATCCGGGTAGCGCTCGCTGCGCTCGAAGCCGAAAATCACCAACTGCAGGTCGATACCAATCTGTGGCGCGGCCAAGCCTACGCCGCCCACATGGCGCATGGTTTCGAACATGTCGTCGATCAGTTGCTGCAGTTCGACAGTGCCGAGCATGTGCTCGGGCACGGGCGGGGCGATGCGCAGCAGGCGTTCGTCGCCCATCTTTAGAATGTCACGGATCATCTGGGGTTCGGCTCGGAAGGTTGGTGCTCGCTGGGTTGCGGGTGCTCATGGCCCAGCACGGTGATGGTTTGCGGAGCCTTGTGCCCTTCGAAATCTTTCTCACCAGGGTTTTTACCCTCGCTCGACATGTGCTCGATCACCGCGTTCATCTCCGCGCCTAGCAGCAATACGGCAGCGGAAATATAGAAATACAGCAACAGCACGATGATTGCACCAATGCTGCCGTACATCGCGTTGTAGTCGGCAAAGGTTTTCACGTAATAAGCAAAGCCCAGGGAAGCCACGATCCACACCACCACTGCCAGCACCGAACCGGGTGTAATGAAGCGAAACTTTTGTTTCACGTCAGGCATGACGTAGTAGATCAGGGCCACTGCCACCATCAGCAAGATGATGATCACTGGCCAGCGCAGGATGGTCCAGAGTGTGACGATGAACTCCTGCATACCAATCTGGGCGGCGATCCATTCCATCACCTGCGGGCCCAGTACCATCAGTGCTGCGGCCGCCAGCAACATGCCGGCCAGGCCGATGGTGTAGAAAATGGAAAGCGGGATACGCTTCCAAACCGGGCGGCCTTCGGGCACATCGTAAGCAGCGTTCATCGCGCTCATCATCAGGCGTACGCCGGCCGATGCGGTCCACAAGGCAATCACGATACCCACCGACAACAGCCCGCCCTTGGACTGCTGCAACTGGTCGATCACCGGGTTGACCTGTTCCAGCGCCTGCGGTGGCAGTACCAGTTCCGACTGCAGCCGCAGCCAGGAAAAGAAGTCCGGCAAATGCAGAAAACCAATCAGGGCAATGAGGAACAGCAAGAAAGGGAACAGCGAAAACAGTGCTTGGTAAGCCAGCGCAGAGGCATAGGTGGACATCTCGTCATCAAGGAATTCCTTGACGGTGCGCACCAGCACGCGGTGCAAGGGCAGGCCCTGCAGGGCGGAAAAAATCATAGCGTCTCCTTTCGCCGCTCGATCGATTCAACAGACAAGTCTAATAGACCATACCGCTGCTGTGCTGCTCCCGGCCAATGCATCAGAAAAGGTTCAAGCCCTTATAGGCCTCTTCGCGGGCCTGCCCGCGAAGAGGCCGGTACAGGTTGCTCAAATCAAGGCTTTTTCACCGCGTCCTTTACATCGCCCTTGATCTGCTGCGCCTCGCCTTTGACTTCCTGCGCCTTGCCCTCTGCACGCAGCTTGTCGTTGCCGGTTACCTTGCCAACACCCTGTTTCACGTTGCCGATTGCTTCGTTGGCCAGACCTTTCGCTTTGTCTTTAGTACCGCTCATGGCAAAACTCCTGCAAATGGAGACACGTGAACCGTGTCGACAGAAGGTGGACCCAACACCCTCGCCAGGAGTTTCAACGAATTTTCCATTCGCAAGCCGAACGGTAAAACTGCGGGCGAATACCGCACCAAATCACCCCGGCGCACCTACGCAGCCAGCACAGCTGCCTTAGAATGCCCGCAAACGTCCGCCCACAGCAGGCTGGCACTCGATAAGAACAATGTTTTCCGGATACCCGCACCCATGCGTCTGATGCCTGCACTGGTGGCCTTGCTGCCACTGCTCCCCCTGCCCGCCCTGGCCGCTGCACCGGCCAACTCCGAAACCTTGCGTGTCGAGCGTTACGCCGACGACAGCCAACCCGGTTCGCTGCGCTGGGCCATCGAAACCAGCAACCAGAACCCCGGCCACTACAGCATCGACATTGACGCTGTCGGCAAACCGCCTTACATCATTCGCCCCAGCCGTGCGCTCCCAGACATCAAGGGCCCAGTGCGCATCACCGGCCTGCCTTGGGCGCGCGATGGCCAGTACATCGCCATCGACGGTTCGGCCTACATCAAGGACCAGGGCGTACGCACCTGCCCCGGCGCCCTGCCCGGCCAGTTCGGCACCAACGTGCGCACCACCACCAACCCCGGGCTGGTGCTGCGCGACACCCAGGGCGTGCACCTGAGCGGCCTGGAAGTGCGCAACTTTTGCATCGGCATCCTGGTCAACCGCGCCAGTGGCAACGTGATCGAAGACAACCGCATCATCGCCAACAAGGGCGGCGCTGGCATCATGCTGACCGGTGACGACGGCGCGGGTAACCCCACCGCTACCACCACGAACAACAACAAGGTGCTGCGCAACCAGCTGATCGACAATGGCGACGGCCTGGAGCTGACCCGCGGCGCGGCATTCAACCTGGTGGCCGATAACCTGTTCCGCTCCACCTCGGCCAACCCCGAGCCATCGCAGGGTATCGAGATTCTGTTGGGCAACGACAACAGCGTGGTGCGCAACCGCTTCGAAAACTACTCCGACGGCCTGCAGATCAACTGGGGCAAGCGCAACTACCTGGCTGCCAACACGTTCACTGGTAACTCGATCGGCGTCAGCGTTACCGGCGATGGCAACATCCTCGACGGCAACCTGATCCACGGCAACCGCATCGGCGTGGCACTGCGCCCGGAGCCGGAGGCCACCGCCACACGCCTGAGCGGGAATCGCATCTGGGGTAACAGCCAGGATATCCGCCGCTGCGAAGCTGGCGGTTCGTGCGTGCCGGGCCAGCGCACAGGCGCCATCGTGTTTGGCGTACCGGCCCAGGCGCATGCGCTGTATGTGGGCTCGCGCGGGGTGGGGGCCGACTTGCCGAAGAAAGACCAGGCAATCATCTGCGATGCCAACGGCGAGCCCAAGCCTTGCCAACCGCTGCCCAACCATAACCAGCAAGCGCCACACCTGATTGCGCTGCAAGGCAATGTGTTGCGTGGTGAAGTGCAGGGGCCGGCGTCGAGCCTGCTGCGGGTGGAGTTGTTTGGCAATGCCGAGGCGGATGGCACCGAGGCGCAGCAGTACCTCGGGGAGGTGCTGGTGAACAGTGACAAGCAGGGCCAGGCGCGGTTTGCGCAGGTGCTGGAGGGCATCGGCGGGCTGCGCAGTTTTACTGCGACCGTGACGACAGCTGACGGGGCAACATCCGAGTTGAGCCTGCCGGTTCGGCGTTAACGCTACCGGCCTGTTCGCGGGCTTGCCCCGCCCGGTGCCACCCCTCACAATGCAGGCCTTCATAGCGTCAACCCGCAGGAACCTGCATGAAACTCGACAAACCCGCCGCCATCGCCCGGCGCAACGAAGCACTGGCCAAGCCGGTGCTGAACAGCAGCAATACGCTGTTCGCCATCCTGGACAACAAACGCAACCTGTGGTGGTTCGAAGTGCCTGTGGCGCTGCTGGGCAAGGGCCAGGCCGACTGGGTCAACCTGCTGCTGCACACGCCAGAAAGCGATGAGCTGCAGCACCTGAAGGTGCCCACCAACTTCCTCAAGGCTCACCTGGAGCAGATGGAAGTGCGCAAGCCCGGCAAGCGCCGTTCCACCATCAGCCTTGCGCTCAGCGCCGACCGCGATTCGCTGCTGCGCGACACCCGCCCGGGTGGCGAGCAGCTGGACTTCCGCAACTTCGTGCAGGCTTAAGGCGGTCAGACCTTCTCGATACGGTCGTCATGGATGACGATCAGGCCCTGCTTGAACAACGCGCCGATGGCCTTCTTGAAGTTGCCCTTGCTGACGTTGAACAGCTTGCTGATCAGCGCCGGGTCGCTCTTGTCGCACACGCCCAACACCCCACCTTCAGCCTCCAGACGCGCCATGATCTGCTCTTGCAGGCTGTCAGCCAGGGCCGCACCCACCGGTTGCAGGCTCAGGGCGATCTTGCCGTCGTGGCGCACTTCCTTGATGAAGCCCTTTTCGTGCATGCCCGAACGCAGGAACTTGAACACCTCATTCTTGTGGATCAGGCCCCAGTGGCGGTTATTGATGATGGCCTTGAAGCCCATCGGCGTTTCGCCGGCCACCAGCAACTCGACCGGTTGCCCGACTTTGTAGTCGGCCGGGGTGACGTCGAGGTAACGGTCCAGGCGCGACGTAGCGGTGATGCGGCGGGTGCGCTTGTCGAGGTAGACGTGCACCACGCAGTAATCGCCGATCTTCAGCTGCCGAGCCTCTTCCGAGTACGGCATCAGCAGGTCCTTGGGCAGGCCCCAGTCCAGGAAGATACCGGCCCCGTTGATGTCCTTGACCTTGAGGCTGGCAAACTCACCCACCTGAACCTTGGGCTTTTCAGTGGTAGCGATCAGCTGGTCTTCGCTGTCCAGATAGATGAACACGTTCAGCCAGTCATCCACCTCGGTTTCGGCGTTTTTCGGGATGTAGCGCCCCGGCAGCAGGATTTCGCCATCGGCGCCGCCGTCCAGGTACAGGCCGAAGTCCACGTGTTTCACGATTTGCAAACTGTTGTAACGCCCAAGCAGAGCCATTTCCGATGATCCTCAAGACAAGGCGGCTATTCTACACCTGAAGCCACCGCATGGCCCGACCACTGATACAGTTGAACCGCCAGCCCGCCCTTGCGTCTACCCTCTGGCCAGACTGAGGAAGGAACAGCACATGCCGCTACGCCTGCTCAAAGCCTTGCTTGTCGCCGTCGGCTTCGCACTGGCCCTGGCCGCCTGCAGCCGCATCGACCTGGCCTACCGCAACCTCGACCGCCTGGTGCCGTGGTCGCTGGGCGATTACCTGGACATGAACAGCGAGCAGAAGGCCTTGCTCGACGACCGCTTGCGCGAGCACCTGGCCTGGCATTGCAAGACCCAGCTGCCCGGCTACCTCGACTGGCTGGACCGGGTACGCGGCATGGTCGCCGATGGCCAAGTGACCGACCAGGCCCTGCAGCAACGTACCCGTGAGGCCCGTGAGGCGATTGACCGGGTGGCAGAGGAAATCACCCCATCGGCCACTGAACTGTTGCGCGGCATGAGCGATACCCAAGTGGCGCAGATGCGCGAAGCGTTCCGCGATGACATCAGCGAACGGCAGAAAAAGTACGTGGATACGCCGCTGCCCAAACAGATCGCCCGCCGTAGCGAACGCATGGAGAAACGCCTGACCCCGTGGTTCGGCGAGTTGTCGGCAGCACAGAAGCAACGGGTCCAGGCCTGGTCCACAGCGTTGGGCGACCAGAACCGCGAATGGATCGCCAACCGCGCCCACTGGCAGCAGCAATTGTTGCTGGCGATGAACCAGCGCAATGACGCCAGCTTTGAACCACGCCTGGCGACACTGTTGCAGCGCAAGGAAAGTCTGTGGACGCCTGAATACCGCTCAGCGTTTCAAAATACCGAACAACAGGCGCGCAGCCTGCTGGTGGACCTGGTGCAGCTGAGCACCCCGCAACAGCGGCGGTTCTTGCAAGAAAAGCTGGGCAAGGTGCGGACTGATTTCGGTGAATTGAAGTGTTTGAAGGGGTGAAGTCACTGGTTGCCTGCCCTGGCCCTATCGCCGGCAAGCCAGCGCCCACAGGTCCCCGAGAACACTCAGCCCTGTGGTAATCCTGTGGGAGCTGGCTTGCCGGCGATAGGGCCAAGACAGGCCAAGCATTTACCGGGCCTTGCGCCGGTAGGGAAACACATCAATCACCTTCCCCTCACGAATCGCTGCCTGCAGCCCCTTCCAGTAATCCGCGTCATACAACTCCCCGTGCAAGCGGCTGAACAACCGCCGCTGGCCAATATCGGCAAACAGGAACGGCGGAAACTCTTCGGGGAACACGTCATGCGGCCCGATCGAGTACCACGGCTCGCCCGACATCTCGTCTTCGGGGTAACGCGGTGGCGGAATGTGGCGGAAGTTCACTTCGGTCAGGAAGCTGATCTCGTCATAGTCGTAAAACACCACCCGGCCATGGCGGGTAACGCCAAAGTTCTTCAGCAACATGTCGCCGGGGAAAATGTTAGCCGCCGCCAGTTGCTTGATGGCCAGGCCGTAATCCTCCAGCGCCTCCAGCACCTGGCCTTCGCTGGCATGCTCCAGGTACAGGTTCAACGGCGTCATGCGCCGCTCGGTCCAGCAGTGGCGGATCAGTACCGTGTCACCCTCCAAAACCACCGTCGACGGTGCTACCTCCAGCAGTTCGGCCAGGCACTCGGGCGCGAACTTGCCCCGTGGGAAGCGAAAATCGGCAAACTCCTGGGTATCGGCCAGGCGCCCCACGCGGTCGACGCTTTTCACCAGCCGGTACTTGTCGATCACCGTGGCGCGGTCGACGGTTTTAGACGGCGAGAAGCGGTCCTTGATGATCTTGAACACGGTGTTGAAGCCCGGCAGGGTAAACACGCTCATGACCATGCCGCGCACCCCAGGCGCCATGACGAAGCGGTCTTCGCTGCCGGCCAGGTGGTTGATCAGCGCCCGGTAGAACTCCGACTTGCCGTGCTTGTAGAAACCGATGGAGGTGTACAGCTCGGCAATGTGCTTGCCCGGCAAGATGCGCTTGAGGAAGTTGACGAACTCTGCCGGTACCGGCACATCGACCATGAAATAGGAGCGGGTGAAGGAAAAGATGATCGACACCTCGGCCTCGTCGGTGATCAGCCCATCGGCCTCGATACCATGCCCTTCGCGGTGCAGCAGCGGTATCACCAGCGGCCACTGCTCATCGCTGTTGTACAACCGGCCGACCAGGTAGGCACCCTTGTTGCGGTACAGCACCGGCGAAAACAGCTCCACTGCCAGCATCGGGTCTTTGCACACCCAATCCGGCAGGCATTCGCGCAGTTGCTCCTCAAGGCGTGACACGTCGCTTTCAAGGTCGGCGTAGGCGAATGCATAGTCGGAAAGAATCGCCCGTAGCAGGCCCTGCAGATTGCCATCGGGGCGATAGGTGCAGGTTTGCGTGGCGCGCTGGTGGCTGCGGATGGACGGCCGGGTGGTGTGGATGAACATGCAGCCGTCGCTGATCTGGTCATGGCTGAACAGGCTGCAGAACAATGAGTTGTACCAGGTCTCTGACAGCTCATCGTCCAGGCGCGGGTCGATCAGGCGTATGTAGGCACTTTTAACCAGAGGCCACTGCTCGACCTCCAGCAGCACCTCGTCATCGAACGCATCACGCAACCAGCCGTTGACCTCACCGACCTTCTGTTCGTACAGGTTGATACGGGCAGCGGCTGCCCGCTGGCTATCTTGCCAACGCGCCTGCTCGAAGCGCTCGCGGGCGCCTAGGGTGATGCGGCGAAAATGCTCGCGATAGTCGTCGAAGCCATCGAGGATCATCCGGGCGATCTCGCCGGCAGGCCAGTGCTGGGTCATGCGGTGGGCCTCGGTGCAAAGATTGAGTACTGAGCTTAGCCGCCCTTGTGGTCATGGGTTAATGCCACACCTCGAAGGCCTGCATGGCCCTTGCAGGCCGCAATGGATTGCACCGCAAGAAAGCACAAGAATCCCCCCGCCCCCTGGCGTACACTCGCGCCCTGCCCTGTACCCGGAGACCGCCGTGAGCCCCATCGCCCTAGCCCGCCTGCTGACCCTTGCTGCCGTCTGGGGGGCGAGTTTCCTGTTCATGCGCATCATCGCCCCCGAGCTGGGCACGGTGCCGACCGCGTTCTTCCGGGTATCCATTGCCTGCCTGGGCTTGATCGGCATCGTCGCGGTCGCCCGCGTGCGTTGGGACTTCCAGGGCAAGCTGGGTGCCTGCCTGGTGCTGGGCATGATCAACTCCGGTATCCCCGCCACCTTCTATTCCGTTGCCGCTCAGGTATTGCCAGCCGGCTACTCGGCGATCTTCAACGCCACCACGCCACTGATGGGCGTGCTGATCGGCATGCTGTTCTTCCGCGAGCCCATGACCCTGCCCAAGTTGTGCGGCATCTTCCTGGGCCTGTTTGGCGTCGGCATCCTCAGCGGCGCCGGCCCGGTCGCGTTGGACATGGCCCTGCTGCAAGGCGCCCTCGCTTGCCTGGCGGCCACCACCTGCTACGGCTTTGCCGGCTTCCTTGCCCGCCGCTGGATCAGCGGCCTAGACAGCCGCCTTTCGGCGCTGGGCAGCATGCTCGGCGCTACCTTGCTGCTAAGCCCAGTGTTCGCCTGGAGCGCGCTGAGCCAGCCACCCGCCAGCTGGGGCGGCTGGCAGGTGTGGCTGTCGCTGCTGGGCCTGGGGCTGTTGTGCACGGCGTTCGCCTACATCCTTTACTTCCGCCTGCTGGAAGAAATCGGACCGGTAAAGGCCAGCACCGTGACCTTCCTCATTCCGGTGTTCGGTGTACTGTGGGGCGCCTGGCTGCTGGATGAGTCACTGTCGATGGGCCACCTGTATGGCGGTTTGCTGATTGGCATGGCACTGTGGCTGGTGCTGCGCCCGGCGCGCAGCTGAAGTGGGGCACATGATGAACGGCGCGTACAAGAAGGTCCTGTTCCGCCTGGAACAGGACGAGAACGGCTACCCACCGGCCTCGGTCGAAGGCCTATGGGCTAAAGCCGTGGAAGGCGGCTATGCCGTCGACAACATCCCCTTCCATGTCTACGGCATTGCCCCGGGTGATGTGATAACCACCCGTGAAGAAAACGGCGAAACCTGGTTCGACGCACTGCGCTGCGGCAGCGGCAGCTCGGTATTCCGGGTGCTGGTAAAGCCACCGGAAACCCTGGACCAGGTATGCACGGCCTTGCAGGACTTCGGCTGCAAGTGCGAAACCGAGCAGGCCGTGAGAATGCTGGCCGTCGAAGTCCCGCCAGCGCGTTCACTCGACACCCTGCTCTACTACCTGCTCACCCAGCGCGAGGCCGGCCTGCTGGACTTCGAGGAAGGCGTATTGCGCCACGCCATCCCCGAAGAGTTCCGCTAGGACTTACGCCTCGGCCAGGCGCGCGGCGGGCTTGCGAAACACGAACAGCAGGCCCACCACGATCAACCCCATGCCCAGCAGGCTGAGCGGTGCCAGTCGGTTGCCGAAGATCAGGAAGTCCATCACTGCGGTCACCGCCGGCACCAGGTAGAACAGGCTGGTGACATTGACCAGGTTACCCTTGGCGATCAGCCGATACAGCAGCAACGTCGCCAGCAATGAAACCACCAGGCCCATCCACAGCAACGCGCCGACAAAGCCGCCGGCCCACTCGACATGCAGTGGTTGCAACGGTGCGAACAGCGCGCACATGGCAAAGCCGGCCAGGTACTGCAGCGGCAACGTGCCCATGGGGTTATCGGTGATGCGCTTTTGCAGGATCGAGCCCAGGGTCATACTGGCCAGCGCCAGCAGGGCAAACAGCATCCCCGCCAGCGAGACCCCTCCCAGGTTGATACCCTGGTACACCACCATGATCAGGCCAGCCAACCCCAGCCCCAGGCCGAACAAACGGCTCCATGAGCGCTGACGCTCCATCAGCACCACGGTAAGGATTGGTTGTACCCCCATGACCGTGGCCATGACGCCAGGGGTGACATGGGTGTTGAGCGCCAACAAGTAGAAGATCTGGTAGGCGCCGAGCAGCACGCACCCGGTACCCAAGGCGCGCAGAATCGCCCCTCGGCTGCGCGGCCAGCGCAGCCCCAGCAGCGGGCCGATCAGCAGCAGGCCCGCGAGGGCCAACGACGAGCGCAACAGCAGGAAGGCGAACGGGCTGGCGTGCGCCAGGCCCAGCTTGGAGACAATCGCCCCGCTGCTCCACAGCAGGACGAACAGGCTGGTCGTGGCCGCCGAGGCCACGGATGCTTTGGTAAAGACAGACATGTATTGCCACCTGATAGTAGGCAGAAAAGCCAAACGGACGGCGTGCGCTTCAGCGGGGAAGTAGCCGACCGTGTTCAGTAGGTTGCGTGTGCGTAGGGGTTCGGCAACAAGCCGATCAGCCCAGCACGACCACGCAAGGAGGCGGAGCTACGCCGCCTACAACGCCACTGACAGGTGGTGGGTAATGACTGATCATGACCGGCTGCTGGCTGCCACGCACGACCCTGCCCGCGACTGGCGCGAAGGCAAAGCTTGTGGTGGAAGGGGTGGCTGGCATGAACGGGGTCTTTGAGGAGGTGAATGCCTGGAATATAGCGTGGGATTCTTCGCGGGACAAGCCCGCTCCCACAAGAGCGCCATCGTCCTCGAAGGATGAGGAGAACCTGTGGGAGCGGGCTTGTCCCGCGAAGAGGACGGGTCAGACAACAAAAAATCAGAACAACCAGTGATACAGCAGGTACACCACCACCACTGCCAGCACCGGCCGCAGGATGCGGTAGGCCTTGGGGTTGGCGCGTTTGAACTGCTTCACACGGGTGCTGATTTTATTGCTGAAGCGCTTGCTCCAGGCATACGCCTGGTTGATCCCGCCCACGCGCTCGTCGTCGGTGTTCTGCGGCGCGGTGGCGCGGCCGAGGAAGGCACTGACCTTGCGGTTGATGCGGGTCATCAGCGGGCTGCTCAGCGGGCGCTCGATGTCGCAGAACAGGATCACCCGGGTGAAGTCGGTTTCGTTCTTCACCCAGTGCACGTAGGTTTCGTCGAACATCACGTCTTCGCCATCACGCCAGGCGTATTCCTGGCCATCGACGTAGATGCGGCAAGCATCGGAGTTCGGCGTGGACAGGCCCAGGTGGTAGCGCAGCGAGCCTGCAAACGGGTCGCGGTGCGGGTTCAGGTGGCTGCCGCCGGGCAACAGGGCAAACATTGCGCCCTTCACGTTGGGAATGCTGCTGACCAGCTCGACGGTGCGCGGGCACAGGGCTTCGGCCGAAGGCAACGGCTTGTCGTACCACTTCAGGTAAAACCGCTTCCAACCCTTCTTGAAGAACGAACCGAAGCCGGCATCGTTGTCCTTTTCGGCGGCGCGAATGTAGCCTTCATCGAACAGGCGCATGGCCTCTTCGCGGATTTCCTGCCAGTTGTCTTTCAGCACGTCCAGTTCAGGGAAGCGCTGACGGTCCAGGTAGGGCTTGGACGGCACGCCGGAGAACAGGTACATCAACGCGTTGTAGGGAGCGAACAGCGCCGAATGGTTGACGAACTGGCGCAACACCGGCAGGCGGGCCTTGCCGCGCAGGTGCACGAACAACACGCTGCCGAAAAACACCAGCAAGACACCCGCCTTGGCTGCAAAGGAAAAGGTCATGCTTTCACTCCTTGGGGAAGAGCCAGGGCTGCACCACCTGCTCTTCTGAAAATCATCCTGCCATCATAAACCGATCCCGCCGAGGTACAAACAACCCGGGCGGGATCGCATTCATGAAGATTGTGCAATAAACCACTCCGGCGATTATTGCGCCGGGTCAGCGGCAAGGTCGATTACTGCTGGTTTTCCTGCTCGCTGAACATGTCGCTGAACAACATGCTCGACAGGTAACGCTCGCCCGAATCAGGCAGGATTACGACGATGGTCTTACCCTGCATCTCCGGTTTTTCGGCCAGGCGTACGGCGGCGGCCATGGCTGCACCACAGGAAATCCCGCAGAGAATGCCCTCTTCCTGCATCAGGCGGATGGCCATGGCCTTGGACTCTTCATCGGTCACTGTCGCCACCTGATCGACAATCGACAGGTCGAGATTTTTCGGCACGAAGCCGGCGCCAATGCCCTGGATCTTGTGCGGGCTGGGCTTGAGTTCTTCGCCCGCCAGGGTCTGGGTGATCAACGGCGATGCCAAGGGCTCGACCGCCACCGACAGGATTGCCTTGCCCTGGGTGTGCTTGATGTAGCGCGACACACCGGTAATGGTGCCGCCCGTCCCCACGCCCGCCACCAGCACGTCGACGGCGCCATCGGTGTCGTTCCAGATTTCCGGCCCGGTGGTTTTTTCGTGGATGGCCGGGTTGGCCGGGTTTTCGAACTGACCCGGCAGGAAGTACTGGGCCGGGTCGGAGGCGACGATTTCGTTGGCCTTCTCAATCGCGCCTTTCATGCCTTTGGCCGGGTCGGTCAGCACCAGTTCGGCACCCAGCGCCTTCAACACCTTGCGGCGCTCCAGGCTCATGGAGGCAGGCATGGTCAGCATCAGCTTGTAGCCACGGGCGGCGGCGACGAAAGCCAGGCCGATACCGGTGTTGCCCGAGGTGGGCTCGACGATGGTCATGCCCGGCTTGAGCTTGCCGCTGCTCTCTGCGTCCCAGACCATGTTCGCGCCAATGCGGCATTTGACCGAATAACCCGGGTTGCGCCCTTCGATCTTGGCCAGAATAGTCACGCCACGCGGGGCGATGCGGTTGATCTGCACCAGCGGCGTGTTACCGATGGAATGGGCATTGTCTGCAAAGATACGGCTCATGGCAGGAGTCCTTGGCATGAAAAACAGCACGGAAAGACCTCAAGGGTAAGCCCCGGCCGGTGGCCCGTAAAGCCTGTTCGAACTCGGCCGGGCGTGTTGCGGTCAACCGCACATCCCGCCTTGGAGACGCCCTGATGAGAGCCCGTTATCGCTGGCCGCTGATCGGCCTGGGCTGCCTGGTCGTGTTGCTGGCAGCCTTGCACTTTGCCCTGCCCTACCTGGTGCGCAACTACCTGAACGAAAAACTGGCCGACATGGGCGATTACCGCGGCCAGGTGGCCGACGTCGACCTGGCCTGGTGGCGCGGCGCTTACCAGATCAACGGCCTGAAGATCGTCAAGACCAGCGGCAAGGTGCCGGTACCGTTCCTCGACGCGCCACTGATCGACCTTTCGGTGAGTTGGCATTCGCTGTGGTACGACAAGGCCGTGGTGGCCGAAGTGACCTTTGTACGCCCAGAACTGAACTTCGTCGACGGTGGCAGCAAACAGGCGTCGCAGACCGGTCGGGGTACCGACTGGCGCCAGCAACTGGAAAAACTGCTGCCCATCACCCTCAATGACGTGCGCATCGACAACGGCGTACTGACGTTCCGCAACTTCAACTCCAAGCCACCGGTCGACCTCAAGGCCACTCAGTTGAACGCCAACATCCGCAACCTGACCAATGTTCGTGACCCCAAGGGCCGTCGCGATGCGAGTTTCGAAGGTACTGCACTCATCGCAGGCGATGCCAAGGTGGAAAGCCGTGCGACGTTCGACCCGTTCAGTGATTTCGATGACTTCGAATTCAGGCTTCGTGCTACCGGCATCGAACTGCGCAAGCTGAACGACTTCGCCAGCGCCTATGGCAAATTCGACTTCAACGCCGGGCACGGGGACGTAGTCATCGAGGCGCAGGCGGAAAACGGTCGGCTGAACGGCTACATAAAGCCGCTGCTGCGCGATGTCGATGTATTCGACTGGCAACAGGACGTCGAGGAAAAGGACAAGGGCTTCTTCCGCTCGGTGTGGGAGGCAGTGGTGGGGGCGACCGAAACGGTGCTGAAGAACCAGCCAAAAAACCAGTTCGCTACCCGGGTGGAACTCAGTGGCAGCGTGCGCAAGCAGGATGTCAGCGCGTTTGAGGCATTCCTGCAGATCCTGCGTAACGGGTTTATCCAGGCGTTCAATGCCCGCTACGAGCGCGGCGCGCCGGATTCCGACTGAGATTGCGTGACGGGGCATTCAGGGACTGAATACCCGGTCTGCGTTTCCAGCCGCGTGGCCCCGCGTTATAGTCGGTAACAAATCGAAAACAGGTGTTGGGCCTTTCGCGGGCACGCCCGCTCCCACAGGTAACCCACAGCTCCAGGAATGTATGCAATACCTGTGGGAGCGGGCGTGCCCGCGAAGAGGCCCTGACAGGCATACGGCAGAGGACAGACCCATGAAGTTCGAAGGCACCCGCGACTACGTCGCCACAGACGACCTGAAACTGGCGGTAAACGCGGCCATCACCCTCGAACGCCCACTGCTGGTCAAGGGCGAGCCCGGCACCGGCAAGACCATGCTCGCCGAGCAGCTGGCGGCCTCGTTCGGTGCGCGGCTGATCACCTGGCACATCAAGTCCACCACCAAGGCCCACCAGGGCCTATACGAGTACGATGCGGTCAGCCGTCTGCGTGACTCGCAGCTGGGCGTAGACAAGGTGCACGATGTGCGCAACTACCTGAAAAAAGGCAAGCTTTGGGAAGCTTTCGAGGCCGATGAGCGGGTCATCCTGCTGATCGACGAAATCGACAAGGCCGACATCGAATTCCCCAACGACCTGCTGCAAGAGTTGGACAAGATGGAGTTCTACGTCTATGAAATCGACGAGACCATCAAGGCCAGGCAGCGCCCGATCATCATCATTACCTCCAACAACGAAAAAGAGCTGCCGGACGCCTTCCTGCGCCGCTGCTTCTTCCATTACATCGCCTTCCCCGACCGCACCACGCTGCAGCAGATTGTCGACGTGCATTACCCGAACATCAGCCAGTCGCTGGTCAGCGAGGCGCTGGATGTGTTCTTCGACGTGCGCAAGGTGCCGGGCCTGAAGAAAAAACCGTCCACCTCCGAACTGGTCGACTGGCTCAAGCTGCTGATGGCCGACAACATTGGTGAAGCCGTACTGCGCGAACGCGACCCGACCAAGGCCATCCCGCCGCTGGCCGGCGCGCTGGTGAAAAACGAGCAGGACGTGCAACTGCTGGAACGCCTGGCCTTCATGAGCCGGCGCGGCAACCGCTGACAGGAGCCGGGCCATGCTGCTCAACCTGTTCAATGAAATGCGCGCGGCCAAGGTGCCGGTGTCGGTACGTGAGTTGCTGGACCTGCACCAGGCCCTGCAAAAGCACGTGGTGTTCGCCGACATGGACGCGTTCTACTACCTCGCCCGCGCCATCCTGGTGAAGGACGAACGCCATTTCGACAAGTTCGACCGGGCCTTCGCCGCCTACTTCAAGGGCCTGGAAAACCTCGACCGGCACATCGAGGCGCTAATCCCCGAAGACTGGCTGCGCAAGGAGTTCGAGCGTTCGCTCACGGATGAAGAGCGTGCGCAGATCCAGTCCCTGGGTGGCCTGGACAAGCTGATCGAGGAATTCAAGAAACGCCTTGAGGAGCAAAAGGAACGCCACGCCGGCGGCAACAAGTGGATCGGTACCGGCGGTACCAGCCCGTTTGGCTCGGGCGGTTTCAACCCCGAAGGCATCCGCGTGGGTGAGGCCGGTAAACGCCAGGGCAAGGCGGTAAAGGTGTGGGACCAGCGCGAGTACAAGAACCTCGACGACCAGGTGGAGCTCGGCACGCGCAACATCAAGCTGGCCCTGCGCCGGCTGCGCAAGTTTGCCCGCGAAGGCGCCGCCGAAGAGCTGGATATCGACGGCACCATCGACCATACCGCGCGGGACGCCGGCTTGCTGAACATCCAGATGCGCCCTGAACGGCGCAACACGGTAAAGCTGCTGTTGTTGTTCGACATCGGCGGCTCGATGGACGCCCACATCAAGGTCTGCGAAGAGCTGTTTTCGGCCTGCAAGACCGAGTTCAAGCACCTGGAGTACTACTACTTCCACAACTGCGTGTACGAGTCGGTGTGGAAGAACAACCTGCGTCGCACCTCTGAGCGCTATTCCACCTTCGACCTGCTGCACAAGTATGGCGACGACTACAAAGTGGTATTTGTCGGCGATGCGGCCATGGCGCCCTATGAAATCACCCAGCCGGGTGGCAGCGTGGAGCACTGGAACGAAGAGGCCGGGTATGTGTGGCTGCAGCGCTTCATGGAGAAATTCAAGAAGATCATCTGGATCAACCCGTACCCCAAGCAGGCCTGGGACTACACCGCCTCGACCCACCTGGTGCGGGACCTGATCGAAGACAAGATGTACCCGCTGACCTTGCAGGGGCTGGAAGAAGGGATGCGGTACCTGTCCAAGTGATTTTGCCTGTGCCGGCCCTTTCGCGGGCTTGCCCGCGAAAGGGCCGGCAGCCTTACAACCAACGGCCCAGGTAAACCTGGTGCTCCCGCCAGGCCTCATCCTGCACCACCGCCCTGAAGCGCACCACCGCCCCCGGCATGCACTGCGCCAGTTGCGCCAGCGCCAACGGCGTCAACGCCCCAAGCCGCGGATACCCGCCTATGGTCTGCCGATCATTGAGCAACACAATCGGCTGCCCATCCGGCGGCACCTGCACCGCCCCCAGCGGTATCCCTTCAGAAATCATCGGCGCCCCCTGGTAAACCAGCTGCGGCCCCAACAGGCGGATGCCCATGCGGTCAGCCCGGCTGTCCAGCGTCCACTCCCGGTTGAAGGCTTCGAACAGGCTGGTACCACTGAAATCACCGATCTGTGCGCCTATCACCAGGTCGAGCACTGCCTTTTCTGCGTACTGCGGGCGCAGCGCTTGTGGCACCTCGCGCAGGGTTGCATGGCTACCGGTGAACGCCAGTGCCTGGGCCTCAACCAGCGCAGTACCCTGACCATCGATGCCACCCAGCGCTTCACGTACCACGGTGGCACAGCTGCCCAGTACATCCTCACCCTGAAACCCGCCCGGTGCCGCCAGGTAAGCCCGCACACCCTGCTTTGGCTGCTTCAGGGTCAAGCGCTGCCCTTTGCTCAAGGCAAAGCTGCGCCAGGGCACGACGGGCTGATCATCGACGCGCGCGTCCAGGTCGGCACCGGCCAGGGCCAGCACACAATCCTGTTCGGCCACCACGCTAAAGCCCCCCAACGCCACCTCGACCACCGGCGCCTCCAACGGGTTGCCCAGCAACCAGTTGGCCCAGCGCATCGCCACCCAGTCCAGTGCCCCGCCCTGGGTCACGCCCAAGTGACGCACGCCAAAACGGCCAGCATCCTGCAACTGGCACAGCGGCGTGCTGGCTTCGATCTTCAATTGCTTCATCCTTGTGCCTCCACATCGCCGCCCAACGCCAGGAACTCGCTGCGCGAAACCGGCACGAAACGCACCCGGTCGCCGGGTTGCAACAGGCTGTAGCCGTCACGCTCACGGTCGAACAGGCGCACCGGCGTGCGCCCGATCAGGTTCCAGCCACCTGGGGATACTGCCGGATACGCCGCCGTCTGGCGCTCGGCGATGCCCACGCTACCCGCCGCCACCCGCTTGCGCGGGGTGCTCAGACGCGGACTGGCCAGGCGTTCGTCGACCAGGCCCATAAAGCCGAAACCGGGGGCGAAGCCCAAGGCGAACACAGGATAATCACGTGCGCAATGCAAGCGCACAACCTCGGCTTCACTCATGCCGCTGCGCGCCGCCAGCACAGGCAGTTCAGGGCCCACGCTGGGGTCGTACCACACCGGGATCTCGTGGCGCCGGCCGCCTCTGCCGGTGTCCGGCTGCAAACCCTCCAGCGCCTGCGTGATCAGCGCCCTCGCCCCACCTGGCGGCAGGTCGAACTGCACCATCAGCGTGGTGTAGGACGGCACCAGATCCAGCAGGTGCTCGCCGAACACGGCGCTCAGGCGCTGGCTGGCGGCGAGCATCCACGGCATGTTGGCCTCGTCGATACGGTCGAACAGGCGCACCATCAGGCTGTCGATGGCGACCACTTCAATACGCGCCTTCATTGCGACTCCAGAGCATCGAGGGCTTGGCGTATCTGCCTCACCGCTGCCACCGAACTGTCGTTGTCGCCATGTACGCAAAGCGTGCTGGCCTGCAGGCGCAGGGCACTGCCATCGTCCGCCATCAGCGCGTCGCCACGGGCCAGGCGCACTGCCTGCTCCACCACCCGCGCCGGGTCGTGATGCACTGCCCCAGGCAAGCGGCGCGACACCAGGTGGCCGCTGGCGGTGTAGGCGCGGTCGGCGAAGGCCTCGAACCACAACGGCACGCCAATTTCATCGCCCAGGGCCTGGGCGGCGCGGTTGTCAGCGGTGGCCATCAACATCAATGGCAAGGTGCTGTCGTAGGCCGCCACGGCCTCCAGCACGGTACGCAGCTTTAGCGGGTCGGCCATCATGTCGTTGTACAGCGCGCCATGGGGCTTCACATAGGCCACGCGGCCACCCAGCACTTTGCAGATGCCGTCCAGCGCGCCGATCTGGTAATGCAGCAGGTCGCGGATTTCCTCGGGGCTGCAGGCCATGGAGCGGCGGCCGAAGCCGACCAGGTCCGGGTAGGCCGGGTGCGCGCCAATGGTCACCCCATGCGCCAGCGCCAGCGCCACGGTGCGGCGCATGATGCCGGGGTCGCCGGCGTGGTAGCCACAGGCGATGTTGGCGCAGTCGATGTAGGGCATTACCTCGGCGTCCAGGCCCATGCGCCAGCTGCCGAAACTCTCACCCATGTCGCAATTGAGTAGCAGGCGTTCCACCACGCGGTCTCCCTTGTTGTTGTTCACAGGCTTACCTTACCGCGCCTGCAGCTGTTTGCCGCGTGTTTCCGGCAGGCTCAAGGCCGCCACGATCACAATTCCGTAGGACACGGCAGCGAACATGCCGATACCCAGGCCCAGTGGCACGTTCTGGCCGAGCATACCGATCAGCAACGGGAACAGAGCCGCAATGACCTTACCGATGTTGTAGCAAAAGCCCTGCCCCGAACCGCGAATGCGCGTAGGAAACAGCTCGGTCAGAAACGCGCCCATGCCGCTGAAGATGCCCGAGGCGAAGAAGCCCAACGGGAGGCCCAGCCACAGCATCACGCCATCGCTGACCGGCAGCTGCGTGTACAGCAGCACGATCACGAACGAGCCCACGGCGAACAGGATGAAGTTCTTCTTGCGCCCCAGCAGGTCGGACAAGTACGCGCTGACCACATAGCCCACGTACGAACCCACGATCACCATGGCCAGGTAGCCACCCGTGCCCAGCACGCTGAGGCCGCGCTCGTTCTTGAGGAAGGTTGGCAGCCACGAGGTGATGGCGTAGTAACCGCCCAATGCGCCAGTGGTCAACAGGGACGCACGCACAGTGGTCCACAGCATGCCCGGAGCGAAGATTTCGTAGAAGTGCGAAGGTGCCTCGGCGGTCTCCACTGCCTTGGCCTGGCGATACACTTCAGGGTCTTTGACCAGGCGCCGAACGAAGATCACGAAGATCGCCGGCACCAGCCCCAACAGGAACAGTGCACGCCAGGCCTGCTCTGGCGGCAGCCAGGAGAACAGCAGTGCGTAGAGAATCGCCGTGAGGCCCCAGCCGATGGCCCAGCCGGACTGCACCATGCCCACTGCCTTGCCGCGGTCCTGTGCGCGGATTACCTCGCCAATCAGCACTGCACCAGCGGTCCATTCACCGCCGAAGCCAAAGCCCATCAGCGTGCGGGCGATAAGCAGCTGTTCGTAGTTCTGGGCGAAGCCGCACAGGAAGGTGAAAAAGGCGAACCACAATACCGTCAGTTGCAAGGTGCGCACCCGGCCGATGCGGTCGGAGAGGATACCGGCGACCCAGCCCCCCACGGCCGAGGCGATCAAGGTGCTGGTATGGATCAATCCGGCTTCGGTGGTGGTGATGCCCCACAGCATGATCAGCGTGGGGATGACAAAACTGAGCATCTGCGTGTCCATGCCGTCCAGGCCATAGCCGATCTTGCAGCTCCAGAAGGTGCGCCGTTGCTGTTTGTCGATGTCGCGGTACCAGGCGAAAGGCCCGGACGAAGAAGGTGAGCTGACCTGCTGCTGCACGCCGGTGGGGTTCATGGATGCCTCGGCTTGTTGGTATTGTTTTATGGGCGACATGAAGCGTCGCGGCCTGGGCACCATTGTTCAAAGGCCACGCCGCCTGCGTCCAACGAGAAAAACCGCCGGTCTGGAACAAGAAAAACTGATCATGAACCTTCGCTTCCTCGAAACCTTCGTCTGGGTCGCCCGGCTCAAAAGCTTCCGCCTGACGGCAGAAAAGCTGTTCACCACCCAAGCCTCGGTATCCAGCCGCATTGCCGCGCTGGAGGCAGACCTGGGCGTGAAGCTGTTGCTGCGTGACTCACGTGGGGTCAGCCTGACCCCGGAAGGCGGCAAGGTGCTGGAGTATGCCGAGCGCATGCTGGATACCGCCAAAGCCATGAAGCAGTCGCTGGACAGCGACCGGGCCAAGGTCGGGCGCATTCGCATCGGCGTGATGGACACGGTGATCCACACCTGGATGAGTGCGCTGGTGGCAGAGCTGACCGAGCGCTACCCGCAGGTCGAAATCGAGCTGGTGGCCGACACCGCGCTGAACTTGCGCGAGCAGCTGCAAAAAGGCTTTCTCGACGTGATTTTGCAGACCGACCTGCTGCGCGAGCAGTCGATTCGCAGCCTCGACCTGGCGCGCTACCCCATGGGCTGGGTGGTGGCGGCTGGCTCGCACCAGCACCGGGACTATGCGTCGCTGGCCGAGCTTGGGCGCGAGCGCATCATCACCTTCTCGAAGAATTCACGGCCGCACCAGGAGGTGCTGAGCTTGCTGCAGGCTGCGGGGGCGCAGACGCCGCGGTTGAATTGCGTGAACTCGGTGGCGGCGATCACTCGGCTGTTGCGCGACGGTTTTGGCATTGGCGCATTGCCGCCGGCGCTGGTGGATGCCGAGTTGGGTCGGGGCGAGCTGGTGTTGCTGCAAGGCCTGCAACCGCCACCAAGCCTGGAACTGGTGGTGGCGTGGCAGACAGGGGTGGCGTTGGTCGATGAAGTGGTCGGGGTGTGCCGACAGGTGCTGGAGCGGTATGCGCGGGATGTGGGTGGGCAGCGGATAGCACTCATCTGACCGGCTAACGCGGTCTTTGTGGGAGCGGCCTAGCGCCAGCTTTCTTTCACCGCCCTGCGCCGCCCGCCCAGGATCACCCAGCCAAGCCCCAGCAACAGGCTTTCGACCACAAAGGCCAGCACAAACCCTGCGCCAACACCCCAGCCAATTGCCTCGGGCACCAGCAGAATCTGGTAGCTGTAGGCATTGAGGGTTTCCTCGCGCAGTTGTGGGTCGGCCTGCACCAGCACATGCCAGGTACGCTGGGCCCACGGCCCTTGCAACGCCTGCCATTCTTTTTCCAGCAGTTCGTTGCGGATCATCAGGCTTTCGATGCTGTTGGCATCACTGTTGAACACCGGGTCGTCACTGCTGCGGTAATGCTGCAGCAGCGCCTGCAAATCGCCTTTGAAAAATCGCTCGGCCGTTTGCCGGAACCCATCCAGCGCCTCGCGCGACTCGAACAGGTGCGCCTCGACCCGCTGGCTATAGTCCTTGACCAGCCCAGGGACCTGGATACCGGCCAGCAGGCCGAAGGTGAACAGCAGCAACCGCAGGTAACTTCTGAACATGCAGCGTCCTTAGCTCTGGCCGTGTGCCACGCACTCGCCGTGCCGCCACAGGGCCCATTGACCGGGCTCGTAGCGATGCCAGGTCTCGTTCTCGGTCAGGGCCTCGGTGGCAATCACCGTGACCACGTCGTTGGGGGTGGTTTCGGTATGAAAATCGACGATCAGGTCGACATCTTTCAACCGCGCGGCACCAAACGGCGCACGGCGGGTAATGTGCACCAGCTTGGTCGAACAGAAGCAGAACAGCCAGTCGCCATCGCTGAGCATGCAGTTGAACACACCCCGGCCACGGTAGCCGGCACAGGCTTCCACCAGCACCGGCAGCAGCTGTTCTACCGGCACCGGCTCGGGGAAAGCACTGCGGATGCGGTTGAGCAAGTCGCAAAAAGCCGCTTCGCTGTCGGTGTCGCCCACCGGCCGGTAGAAGCTGGCCTGCCCTTTGAAATCGCCCAGTTGCCCATTGTGCGCAAAGCACCAGTTGCGGCCCCACATTTCCCGCATGAACGGGTGGGTGTTGGACAGGCACACCCGGCCGACGTTGGCCTGACGGATATGCCCGATCACCACCTCGCTCTTGATCGGGTAACGCTGCACCAGGTTGGCCACTTCCGACTCGCTGCTCGCGGCCGGGTCCTGGAACAGGCGCAGCCCGCGGCCTTCATAGAAGCCGATACCCCAGCCGTCACGGTGCGGGCCGGTACGGCCCCCGCGCTGCATCAGGCCGGTAAAGCTGAAAACGATGTCGGTGGGGACGTTGGCACTCATGCCCAGCAGTTCGCACACAGGCGTGTCTCCTCCGCTTACAGACGGGGCTCGACCCGGCCATTGCCGCGGGGAACGGCAGGGCGTGGGTCGTCGCGGTAACGGTCGCCGCGCTCGGCGGCCAAGGGGGCTTGCCCGGCGACCTGGTCATCTTCATCCGCCTGGCGCTTGGCGGCCGCCTCGGCTTGCACACGCCGCTCACTGGCGCGTTTTTCCAGCGGCCAGCGCACCAGCACGAAGAGAAAATACAGGCCGAAGGCAATCATGCCGTACATGGCGAAGTCGGACACCGCACGCCAGGCGTTGTTGCCCACCTTGAAGGCAAGGTCCAGGGCAGTGATGGCGATGGCCGGGGCGAAGCTGTCCTTGACCGGGTCGACGACAGTCGGGGTCAGCAGCAGCACTGCCAGCACCACCCGCAGCGGTTCGCGCAGCCAGCGCCACATCCAGCCGGTAAGCTTGAAGGCCACGAGCAGGCAGCCCAAGGCGGCCACGGCGTACAGGCCCCAGGCAAAGGTGTAGTCGTTCTCGGTCATGGTGTTCGTGCAAGCCAGGCAAAGAGATGCCTATGATAAACACTTTTCCGGGCGCAGACAGTGTTTGCCTGTACCGGCCTCTTCGCGGGCGTGCCCGCGAAGAGGCCGGTACAGGCAACCCCAACCAAGAGACCCTCAATGCAAACCAAGCCCCAACCTCCCATCGCCCACGCCGGTAACGCCGCCGACCCGTACGCCTGGCTGCAACAGCGCGACACCCCCGAGGTACTCGCCTACCTGCAAGCCGAAAACGCCTACCAGGAAGCCTGCCTGGCCGACCAGGCACCGTTGCGTGAGCAATTGTTCGAAGAGATCAAGGGCCGCATCCTGGAAACCGACCTGTCACTGCCGGCCCCCTGGGGCCCCTACCTGTACTACACCCGCACCACCGCAGGCGACGAGTACCCACGGCACTACCGCTGCCCGCGCCCGGCAGACGACTCGAACACCGTCGATGAAAGCCAGGAGCAACTGCTGCTCGACCCCAACGCCCTGGCCAATGGCGGCTTTTTGTCGCTGGGGGCGTTCAACGTCAGCCCCGACCACCGCCTGCTTGCCTACAGCCTCGACACCAGCGGCGATGAAATCTACACCCTGTACGTCAAGGACCTGGCCACCGGCAGCATCACCGCCCTGCCCTTCGACGACTGCGACGGCAGCCTGACCTGGGCCAATGACAGCCAGACGCTGTTCTTCGCTGAACTGGACGACACCCACCGCCCTTGGCGCCTGCGCCGTCATACCCTCGGCAGCGACGCTGCGCAGACCGTGTTCGAAGAGCCCGACGGGCGCTTCTTCCTGCACTGCTACCGCACCAGCTCCGAGCGCCAACTGGTGCTGCTGCTGAACAGCAAGACCACCAGCGAGGCCTGGGTACTGGACGCCGAAACGCCGCAGGCGCCGTTCACCTGCCTGGCGCCGCGTGTCGAAGGCCATGAGTACTTCCCCGACCATGGCCAGCTCGATGGCGAGTGGCGCTGGTTCATCCGCACCAACCAGGACGGTATCAACTTCGCGCTGTACCAGGCCCCGGCCACACCGGTGCCCAGCCGTGCACACTGGCAGGTGCTGGTGGCACACCGCGATGCGATCATGCTCGAAGGCCTCAGCCTGAATGCCGGCGCGCTGACCCTGAGCCTGCGCGAAGGCGGTTTGCCGATCATCGAAGTACGCCCGCAAGGCCTGCCATGCTACCGTGTGGAACTCCCCGACGCCGCCTACAGCCTGTACGTGCAAGACAGCCTGGAGTTTGCCAGCACACGCGTACGCCTGCGTTACGAAGCGCTCACCCGCCCAGCCCAGGTGCGCCAGCTGGAGCTGGCCAGCGGCGCCCAGGCCGTGCTCAAGCAAACCCCGGTGCTGGGTGCGTTCGATGCTGATGACTACGTGAGCGAGCGCCGGTGGGCAACCGCAGCGGATGGCACCCAGGTGCCGATCAGCCTGGTGCGTCGCCGCCAGGACCTGGGCCAACCCGTGCCGCTGTACCTGTACGGTTACGGCGCCTATGGCGAAAGCCTGGACCCTTGGTTCTCCCATGCGCGGCTGAGCCTGCTGGAACGCGGCGTGGCTTTTGCCATCGCCCATGTGCGCGGCGGTGGCGAACTGGGCGAAGCCTGGTACCGTGCCGGCAAGCAGGAGCACAAACCCAATACCTTCAACGACTTCATCGCCTGCGCCGAACACCTGATCGCCGAGGGTGTGACCACTGCCGAGCAGCTGGCCATCAGCGGCGGCAGCGCTGGCGGCCTGCTGATCGGTGCAGTGCTCAACCTGCG
Source organism: Pseudomonas sp. PvP089 (assembly GCF_017875165.1). Lineage (NCBI taxonomy): Bacteria > Pseudomonadati > Pseudomonadota > Gammaproteobacteria > Pseudomonadales > Pseudomonadaceae > Pseudomonas > Pseudomonas sp. PvP089. The sequence goes on along the minus strand of NZ_JAGGME010000001.1, from coordinate 1,661,191 downwards.
GCCCGAGCTGTTCCGCTGTGCGATTGCCGAAGTACCGTTCGTCGACGTGCTCAATACCATGCTCGACCCCGAGCTGCCGCTGACCGTGACCGAGTACGACGAATGGGGCAACCCTGAGGAGCCGCAGGTGTATGAACGGATCAAGGCTTATGCGCCGTACGAGAATGTAAAAGCGCAGGCCTACCCGGCGATGCTGGTGGTAGCGGGCTACAACGACAGCCGCGTGCAGTACTGGGAAGCAGCCAAATGGGTGGCGCGCTTGCGCACGCACAAGACCGACAGCAACCTGCTGCTGCTCAAGACCGAGATGGGAGCTGGGCATGGTGGGATGAGCGGGCGGTACCAGGGGTTGAAAGATGTGGCCCTGGAGTATGCGTTCGTGTTTGGCGAATTAGGTATCGCCTGAAGGGAGGTTTGAGCACCTGCGCGATACCTGTGGGAGCGGGCATGCCCGCGAAGCAGTCAACGCGGTGCCTGGCACCGGCTACGCCGGTGTTCGCGGGCATGCCCGCTCCCACAGGACCGGCGCAGGCCGCTCATGCTCAATCATCCTGCACCGCCGGCTTCGGTGGGTCCTGGCGCAACCCCGGCAATGGCTGGTCCTTCGGCGGCCCGGGCACTGGCATTGGCGGCAACAAGGGCGCCCCCGGCTGGCTGTCGTAGGCTTTGGGCGGTGTACTCGGGGTGATCTGCGGGTATGGCGTGGGTGTAGGGGTGCCCGGTGCACCCGGCACTGGCGTAGTGAGGCGAGGTGGCGTGCTGGCAGCTTCGGCCAGGGGCAGGCCAGCCATCAGCAGCGCGGTCAGGATCGCGTGAAGCATCAGCAACCTCCTGTCGGGAACCTTTCTACAGGCTACGCCTAAATCACCGCTTTCGCCTGTCCGCCTGCCCTGCAAGCGCGCTAGACTCAATGCCATAACCGTCATTTGCCTGATCAGAACAAAGGAAACACCATGAGCTCCACCTCTTCCGCCGCCGCCACCGCGCGGCTTGATCGCATCCTGGCCGATGCCAAGCGTGACAAGGAAATGGGCTACCGCGACAAGGCCCTGAGAATGTACCCGCACGTCTGCGGCCGTTGCGCCCGCGAATTCGCTGGCAAGCGCCTGAGCGAGCTGACTGTGCACCACCGTGACCACAATCACGACAACAACCCGCAGGACGGCTCCAACTGGGAGCTGCTGTGCCTGTACTGCCACGACAACGAGCACTCGCGCTACACCGACCAGCAGTACTTCAGCGAAGGTTCCACCAGCACACCGAGCATCGCCAAGGCCACCCACAATCCGTTCGCCGCGCTGGCGGGCATGTTGAAGAAAGACTGACCATCGATTCGGCCCCCACTGCTACCGGGCAGCCCGTATAATTGCGCTTTTTTTCGCGAAGGGCCCCGGTACGTGGCAAACAAACGATACAGCTGCATCGGCCTGTTCAACCCCAAGTCCCCAGAAAACGTGGGCTCGGTGATGCGCGCTGCGGGTTGCTATGGCGTCAATTCGGTGTTCTACACCGGCAAACGCTACGAACGTGCGCGTGACTTTGTCACTGACACCAAGCGCGTGCACTACGACATTCCGCTGATCGGCATCGATGACCTGCAGCGCATCGTTCCGCTGGGCTGTACCCCGGTGGCGGTCGAGCTGGTGGAAGGTGCGCGGCCACTGCCGGAATATACCCACCCGGACCGGGCCATCTACATCTTCGGGCCGGAAGACGGCAGCCTCAGCCCCGAGGTGCGGGCATGGTGTGAAGAGACCATCTACATCCCCACCGAGGGTTGCATGAACCTGGCCGCGACCGTGAATGTAGTGCTGTATGACCGTTTGGCCAAAGGGCTGAATACCCGCTCTGGGCCCAAGTTCAAATAAAGTTGCCGCTGAGCGCCCCGAGTGAACGCGGCTGACACCCTGCTGGTCAGCTGCTTACATTTCACACGGAGGTCTTGCCATGTTCGATATCCATTCTGCTGCGTCTTCTGCGTCTTCGCAGCACAATGTCCATGGCCTGGAACGGGTCAGTTCGCTGGCTGGAGGGGCACTGATGGTGAGCAAAGGGCTGCGCCAGGGTGGCTTTATCGGCTTGCTGCAGCTCGTGGTCGGAGGTATTGCGGTGGCACGCGGGGTCAGCGGGCATTGCTCGACCAAGGCGTGGTGGCAGCGACATCGGCAGGAGTACCACCGGTTGCGTTCGGATATAGAACGCAGTGCGGTGGAGCTGGAGGCGTTGAAGGCCAGTGCCAAGGCGGCGACACGGGGAGTGACGGTGACCGGGAAGGATCCGTTGGCAGACAGCTGATCTTTGTATCGTCTGGGCTGGCCTCTTCGCGGGGCAAGCCCGATCCCACAAGTACCGCACAGGGTTCGAGGTACAGGCCCCAGGGATGTCTAGCGCAACACCTTGCTCTGCAGCACCTCGGACTTGCGCCCCATGACGTTCTCGCTGATTTGCACAAAGTCTTCAGTGCTCACGCTGGGCAAGCGCATCAGCCCGCGTACCACATCGTCCAGCGAACGCTTGGCCTGTGTGTGGATGCGGATTTCCTTGTCCAGTGCCTGCAGCAAGATCACCCCACGGGCCACCTGAGCGGGGCTGGCGCGTTCGCCCTTGAGCCGGGTGACCTTGGCGCCCTGCTTGCTCAGGCGTGCCTGCCAGGCCTGGTAGCGGTCGTCGCTCACCCCGCCTGAACGGCGCAGCAACTCGCTGGCGTAGTAGTCGGTCAGGCTTTCCACCAGCCAGTCACTGCCGTCACGCCCATGGATCTGCGCGAACAGCTGCACCATTTCGCGCAGCAACGGGCTGCTGCCGTTCTCGCTGATCATCGGCCGGGCGCTGTGCAGGTACAGCGAACCCTGCGCTGCCATTGCCCCGCGCCACATGCCGTCACGGGCACCGACCAGCAGCAGCTTTGGCGGGTTGCGCGGGAACACGGCCTGCAACTGCGGCCAGACATAGGTCAGCAAGGTCAGGCTGTCCATGCGCCGCATGCCCTGCCCGACCGGTGCGGCCACAGTGACCTCGGTATCGCCCAGGCGGGCACGGCGGCTACCCAGGTCGCCGGCCAGCATCCAGCCAGTCGGGCGGTCGAACAGGCGCGAAACATTGTCGATGCGGAACTTGTCCTTGCCAATGCGTGGCCAGGACGTCTCGATACTCTTCCAGCCCTCGGGCAAGTCGAACGCCAGGCGTGCCACAAGCTCCGTGCCATCTTGCTGGTCAAGCCGCGCAGGCGGTACCAGCTGGTCGCCGAGGAACAACGCCCAGTGAGGGGTAACACGCGAGGAATAGGCACCGCTGGCGAGCTTCTGGTCCAACTGCACGCGGTAGCTGAGGCTGGTCTTGCCGGCCGCCGGCTGCCACACGCCACGCTGGCCCTTGAGTTGCCATTGGCCATCGGTCTGGAAGCCGCTGAAGGCCGCCGCCTTGCCCAGGTCGAAGTCGAGGCTGCGCACGGCACTGCCTTCAGCCAGGGTCAGGCGGACTTCCGCTTGGCCACTGGCGGGCAACAGGCGCACCTGGTAGTCAAGGTCGACCTTTTTCGCCCAGGCTGGCGAACTAGCCATCAGGCCCAACAGCAACAACAGCTGGCAACGCATACAGAAACTCCTTGTTTCCCCGTGGCAGCGGGCCGCGCCGGTCAGCTGGCGCGGAAGATCAGGTGGTCTTCCCAGTCGTCTTCGTGCACATCCTGCTCCCTGAGCATACGCCCCGACTGGGAAATGCGCTGTTCATGGACCTGCTGGCGATCGCCACAGACAAGGTGGTGCCAGGCCGGCAGGTCCTTGCCCTCGCTGACCAGGCGATAACCGCAGGTGCTTGGCAGCCACGTGAACTGGTCGGCCTTGCCCGGGGTGAGCTGGATGCAGTCCGGTACATGCGCGAAGCGGTTGGGGTAGTCGCTGCACTGGCAGGTATCCATGTCCAGCAATTTGCAGGCGATACGCGTGTAATAGACGCTGTTGTCGTCTTCGTCCTCAAGCTTTTGCAGGCAGCACAGGCCGCAGCCGTCGCACAGCGACTCCCATTCTTGCGGGCTGAGTTGCTCGAGGGTCTTGCGCCGCCAGAACGGCGCGTTTTCAGCGATCATCACACGGTTTCCTGCATTCATCTTTAGGGCCACGGCGCGCGGCGGCGCCAGTCTAGAGCCTGGCCTTCGGCAAAGCCAGACCGCTTGTCAGTCGCGACGGGACGCAGTAGCGTGCGGGTTTCCCGTCCGTTTGCAGGAGCTGTCATGAGCGCCAACCCCCGCATTGCCGATTACGCCATCAACGAACAGTTCATCAACCGCTGGTCGCCACGCGCCTTCACCGCCGAACCGATCAGCGAACAGACCCTGCTGAGCTTCCTGGAAGCCGCACGCTGGGCACCGTCGGCGTACAACTCGCAACCTTGGCGCTTCCTGTATGCCCGCCGCGACACGCCAAACTGGGAGCGCTACCTGAACCTGCTGGTGCCGTTCAACCGCAGCTGGGCGCAACAGGCCTCGGCGCTGGTACTGATCATTTCCAAGACCACCTTTGCAGCCCCGGGCGCCACGGAAGAAAAACCGGCGCTGTGGCACACCTTCGACACCGGCTCCGCCTGGGGCCACCTGGCCCTGCAGGCCAGCATCAGCGGCTGGCATACCCATGGCATGGCTGGTTTCGACCAGGACTTGGCGCGTCAGGAACTGAAGATTCCCGAGGGCTACGTGCTGCATGCCATGGTGGCGATCGGCAAGCTGGGTGACAAGGCCAGCCTGGATGAAGCGCTGCAGTCGCGTGAAGTACCGAGCCCGCGCAAGCCGCTGAGCGAGCTGGCTGCCGAGGGTGATTTCAGCCTGTAAGCCTTGTGGAGGCCTTACTGGCCTCTTCGCGGGGCTCGCCCGCTCCCACAGGCACGGTATTGTACCTGTGGGAGCGGGCGAGCCCGCGAAGAGGCCGGCACAGGCAACATCAATCAGTAGCCCCGGGCAAAGTCCACTTCCCCACGCAACCCCTGCCCCGCTTCATAAGCCCGCACATTCTCGACAAACAACCGCACCATCGCTGCCGGCGAGGTGGGTGCCGAGCTGTGCCCGGTCAACAATAGCCCCCAGGCGGTCCAGAACGGGTGCTGCCGGGGCAACGGCTCCTGCCGGCAGACATCGATCACCGCTCCGGCCAGATGGCCCTGCTTCAGTGCCTCTACCAGGTCGGCATCGACCACGGCCGCGCCACGCCCGGCATTGATGAACAACGCCGTGGCCTGGAAGCACTTGAACAGCGCCGCGTCATACAGGTCGTGGGTAGCAGGGGTGTCCGGCAGCAGGTTGAGCACGTAGTCGGCCTGGCCCACCATGCGTGGCAAGTCGGCCAGCGCAGCCACCTCGACGAACGGTGCCTGTTCCCGGGCGCTGCTGGCTACGCCGTACAGCACCACACCAAACGGCTGCAGGAACTCGGCCACCCGCTGGCCAATGTCGCCGGTGCCGACAATCAGCACCTTGCGCCCTTCCAGCGTGCGCCCCGGGCGGTCATCCCAGCGCCGCTCGACCTGGCTCACCAGGCGCGACAGCACCTCGCGCTCATGGCCGAGCATGTAGGTCAGCATGTACTCGGCCATCACCTGGCCGAATATGCCCACCGCACGGGTCAGGCGATAGTCACGCGGCAGGCCATCGGCCAGCAACGGCGTGATACCGGCCCACGTCGATTGCATCCATTCCGGTTTGAGGCCCTGGCGTAGCAAGCTCGCCAGCAAGTCCGGCTGGCCCAGCCACACCGTGCACTGCGCTGCCTGACGGGCCAGCTCGGCGGAGTCACCGCTGGTCAGGATTTCCACGTTCGGCGCTGTTTCGCGCAAAAGCCCGGCGTAACGAGCATGGTCATGCTCAGCAATCAGTACACGCATGGTCAGACCGGGTCGTTACGGCGCAACAGCTCTTCGGGCAGGTGCTCGATGTACTCATCTTCCAGCGGCGGCATCTGCAGGTGGTAGCCCTGGTTATCGAGGTTTTCCAGCACCTTGGTGATGTCCTCGCGGGCCAGCTTGCGCTCGGGGCTAAGCACCAGATCAAACGCGTGCATGGGGGTGCCAAAGGCCGGCAACAGGCCTTCGGGCACACGCTCCAGGCCGTCGGCCTTGAGCACGTACAGGTACATTTCGTTCTTGCGGGGGCTCTTGTAGATCGAGCAAATGCGTTTCATCGGGTTTCTCCGGCAGCTGCCAGGTTGTCCAGCAGGGCCTGGCCCATGCGCTCACGGCGCCAGCCGCGCAGCGAATCGGGCAGTTGATAAGGGCCATGGGGGTAGCCGGTCTTGAGCAGCGCTTCCAGGGCTTTCTTGCGCAGCATCAGCTCGGGGGCAATGCCCAGGCGCTCGCCTTCGGCCTGGCCGATGGCACGCAGTTGCTTGAGAATGCCCGCAGCCTCGATCGGCAGTGGTTCAGGCAACGGCGCTGGCCACTGCTCGGCAGGCAGGCTGCCGGCGCGCTTGATCAGCTGCACGAGAAACTCACCGTCCTGACGAATGGTGCGCGGGTGCATCTCGTCGATCTTGGCCAGCGCCGACAGGTTGTTCGGCTGGCTCTTGGCCATGGGCCACAGCGAGTGTTCCTTGAGGATGCGGTTGCGCGGCACATCACGGTTGCGCGCTTCGCGCTCGCGCCAGGCGCACAGTTCGCGCAGCACCGCCAGTTGCTGGGGGGCCAGCTTCCAGGCGAGCTTGACGTCGCGATACAGGCTTTCGGGCTCGACTTCACGGCGCAATGCGGCCACCAGCTCGGCGCCGTCTTCCAGCACCCAGGCGTACTTGTCGTCGGACAAACGCGGGCGCAGCACCGTGAACAGCTCGGCCAGGTGCACGGCATCCTCGGCCGCATAACTGATCTGGGTTTCAGAGAGCGGGCGCTGCAGCCAGTCGGAGCGGGTCTCACCCTTGGGCAGCTCGATACCCAGCACCTCCTGCACCAGGCGCGAATAGCCCATGGAGAAGCCCAGGTTCAGGTAACCGGCAGCCAGCTGGGTGTCGAACAGCGGCTGCGGCAGCTTACCGGTCAGGCGCAGCAGCACTTCAAGGTCTTCGCTGCAGGCGTGCAGCACCTTGACCACACCGCAGTCTTCCAGCAGATCGGCCAAGGGTTGCCAGTTGCCGATCAGCAGCGGGTCGATCAGGAAGGCCCGCTGGCCGTCACCGATCTGAATCAGCCCGGCTTTCGGGTAGAAGGTGTCGACCCGCATGAATTCGGTGTCGACGGCGACGAAGGGCAGTTGGTGCCAGTCGCGGCAGTGTTCGGCCAGGCTCTGGTCGTCACGGATCCAGTGAATTTCGATGGCCACGAGGCTCTCCCACTAACATTGGCGCGCAGTATATACGGCGCGGGCACTGCTGGTGAAACCCGGGCCATCCTTGATATCGATCAGTGGTGCTGTTTGTGAGTGAAGGAACGGCATTTCAGCGCTTGGCCGCCAGCCAAGGCCGGCAGCTGGCGAACATGTCCAGCGACTGCTGGTAGACCTCGGTGCGCACCTGCAACAGGCCGAGCATGGAGTGGAACAGGTTGTCCTGCGACAGCGGGGCATCGCTGAGCTTGGCCAGGCAGTCGGTGTCGAGGCCGAAGTCCTCCTTGTAGCTGTCGGAGAACCAGGTCAGCAGCGGCACGTGCTTTTGCTGCTCAGGGGCGATGGGGTAAGGCGTGCCATGCAGGAACAGGTTGTACTCGCCCAGCGACTCGCCGTGGTCGGACAGGTAGATCATGGCCGTGTCGACCTTGTCCTGTTTGCTGCGCAAGGTGTCGATCAGCGAAGCCAGCACCTTGTCGGTATAGGCCAGGGTGTTGTCATAGCCGTTGATGATCTCCTGCTCGCTGCACTGGTTAAGTGCGTTGCTCTGGCATACCGGCGTGAAGCGCTCGCCGCCACTGGGGTAGCGCTTGAAGTATTCCGGCCCGTGGCTGCCCATCTGGTGCAGCACCAGCACGGTGTCCCTGTCGAGGTTGTCGATCAGCTCGTCCAGACCTTGCAGCAGGATCTGGTCATGGCATTCGCCATTGGCGCACAGTTGGGGGTCCTTGAGGTTGCTGACATCAATGAACTGCACGCGGTCGCAGGTACCCTTGCAGCCCGACTGGTTGTCACGCCACTGCACGGCCAGGCCGGCACGCTGGAGAACGTCCAGCAACCCTTCGCGGTTCTTCGCCACGCGGGCATCGTAATCCTTGCGCTTCATGCCCGAGAACATGCACGGCACCGAGACTGCGGTTTCCGTGCCGCACGAGTGCACATCGGAAAACGCCAGCAGGCCTTGTTCCTTGGCCAGGTTCGGCGTGGTATCGCGCTCGTAGCCCAGCACGCCGAAATGGTCTGCCCGGGCACTTTCGCCGACGACCAGCACCGTCAGCGACTTGCGCTCGTGTTTTTGCCAGGCGGCATCTCGCTTGGCATCTTCGCCATAAGACTGGAATGGGCGCGAGGCAGTACCGACCCGCTCGCTGACATAACCGATGGAGGCCCCAACGATATTGCTCGGGGTCAGCATCAGGCGCAGTTCGTGGTGGTTGCGAAACAGCGACGACAACCCTTGATAATTGACCAGCGCTACCGAGCCAAGGGCCACGACACAGGCACCACTGACCACCAGCTTGCCCAGCAGCTCGCGGTGCCAGGGGCGGTAAGCGATCTGCACCTTCCACAACAACACTGACGGCAAGACACCCAATAACAGGATATAGGCAGCAAACTTCAGCGACATCAGATCGCGCACTTCTGCAACATTGGTCTCAGCCATATTGCGGAACATGCCGGCATCAATCAGTACACCGTACTGGTTCATGAAGTAAGCCGCGCCCGCGCCACTCATGAACAACACGATGAGTACCGGCTTCAATACATAACGGAAGGCAACCAGGGTGAGAATGAGGTTGAAGGCGAACAACATCAGCACCGCAAACGCCAGGCTCAGCCAAAGCCCTGACAGGCCGGCGGGCACCACCTCTTGCAAGTGCTCCCAGAGAAACATGTTCAAGCCAATCAGCAGGTAAAGGCTGGCCAGCAGCGTGACCCATTCAGTCCGCAGGGATTTAAGGTTGAGCATCAGCGTTCGCAATCAAGAGTGATTATCAGCCCCCAGGCCGGATGGCACCGTGGGAAAGTTGGGCGAACTCTAGAAAGCGCATCATCAATTTTTTGTGAAAAAGACGGTAACAATTTCGTGAAGCGTGGTCTTTTATCAATTTCGTGAAAGTCATTCAGCTGCCATTCAGCGTGGCCGCCCTCACAAGCCTGCGCAAACGCGGCTATCCTCAGTGGTCAGGACCTTACCGACAACCCTGACAGAGGTGAAGAAATGCCAGTTCCGCATGATCTGCTCGCTGACCTGCACGTTACCGCTGATGCATTCCAGGCGCTCATTGACAAGGACCAGGCGCTGCACGCGCTGCACAAGGAATACAACGCCAAGGACAAGGAGGTGGTCGCCGCCGAAGGCAACGGTACCAACGACGACGCCGTCAACCGGCTGCGCAAGGAACGGTTGCTGATCAAGGACAAGATCGAACGGATCATCCATCCGCCCAAATCCTGATTGATTTCACAGGCCTGAACGCGCCATGTGGGAGCGGCCTTGCGCCGCGAAAGGGCTGCGTAGCGGCCCCAAGGTTTCAGCAATAACGCATAGATTGCCGGGGCCGCGCTGCGGCCCTTTCGCGGCACAAGGCCGCTCCCACAAGACCGCGTTTATATCAGCCCGCCGCTGATGCCTTCAAAGCACCATCCAGGTCCTCGATCAGGTCGCGGTAATCCTCGATCCCCATCGACAACCGCAGCAGGTTCTCGCTGATCCCCATTACGCCTTTCTGCTCCGGGCTCAGCGAGCAATGCGACATGGTCCACGAGTGGTTGATCATGCTCTCCACCCCGCCCAGCGAGTCGGCCAGCACAAAGATCTGCAACGCCTCCACCAGGCGGTTGAGCGCGGCGCGGTCGCCCTTCACCTTCATCGCCACCACCGCCCCGCCACTGCGCATCTGGCGTTTGCACAGTTCATGCTGGGGGTGGCTTTCCAGCCCCGGGTAATACACCTGCTCGATCTGCGCATGCCCTTCGAGAAAGCGTGCCACCTGCAGGGCGTTGGCACACTGGCGCTCCATGCGCACATCCAGGGTCTTCAGGCCGCGCAGGGCGAGGTAACAGTCAAATGGCCCCTGCACCGCGCCAATCGCCATGCTGATGCGGCGCAGGCGTGCCAGCAGTGCATCATTGGCCGCCACTACCACGCCACCGGTCAGGTCGGAGTGGCCGCCGATGTATTTGCTGGCGGAGTGCATCACCAGGTCCACGCCCAAGGTGATCGGGCGCTGGTTCCACGGTGAGCAGAAGGTGTTATCGATACAGGTCAGGATGCCCCGCGCCTTGGCCAGGTCGCACACCGCCTTGATGTCGACCAGGTGCAGCAACGGGTTGGTCGGCGACTCGATCCAGATCAGCTGGGTCTGCGGCTTGATGGCGGCGGCCACAGCCTCAAGGTCGTTGAGGTCGACATAGGTGGTGGTCAGGCCCGAGGTACGGCTGCGGTAGTCCTCCAGAATGCGGAAGGTGCCGCCATACACGCCGTTCATCACCACCACGTGGGCATCCTTGGGCAGCAGCTCAAGCACGGTTGCGGTGGCATTGACGCCCGAGGCACAGGCCACAGCGCCCACGCCTTCTTCAAGGGCAGCGACACAGGTTTCGTAGGCATGCCGGGTGGGGTTGCCGACGCGGCTGTAGGAGTATTCCGGCTTGTCGTCCAGGCTGCGCTTGGTGAACGAGCTGGCGGTGACGATAGCCGGGAAAATGGCGTTTTCGGCAACGCTGAACTGCTCGCCGGCGTGAATGGTACGGGTGGCGAAATTGCGCGGCTTGTCGGACATGGTCAGGCCCATTGGCAGAGTGAAGGCTGCAACTATCGCACAACCCAAATCGTCTGGCCTTGGGGTAATCTGTGAAAAATTTTTCTACACGGCCCGCGCGCGATATGGACAGTTTCGACCAGCACATACTTACCCTGCTTCAGCGCGATGCCTCGATCGCGCTCAAGGACCTGGCCGAGGCCGTCAACCTGTCCACCACGCCGTGCTGGAAGCGGGTCAAGCGCCTGGAAGAAGAAGGCTACATACTCGGCCGTGTCGCCCTGCTGGACCCCGAACGCCTGGGGCTGGGGCTGACGGTGTTCGTCCAGCTCAAGACCCAGCGCCATGACAGCGCCTGGCTGGAGCAGTTTGCCGCGACCGTGACCGGGTTTGAGGAAGTGATGGAGTTCTATCGCATGTCGGGGGACTGGGACTACATGCTGCGGGTGGTGGTGGGGGATATTGCGGCGTATGACCGGTTCTACAAAAAGCTGATTACCCGCACCGATGGGCTGTCGAACATCACCTCCAGTTTTGCCATGGAGCAGATGAAGTACACCACGGCTTACCCGGTGCATCGTTCCTGATTCTGCATGGCTGCACCGGCCCTATCGCCGGCAGGCCAGCTCCCACAGGTTTATCACAGGTTCTGAAAGCTGTGCAGTCCCTGTGGGAGCTGGCTTGCCGGCGATAGGGCCCTTGCAGGCAACCCGTCAATCCGCGGCCAACACCGCCGCAATGCGGTTCCCTGCCTTGGCTTTCTCGACCTTGATCGCCACAAATTTCGAGGTAGGGGTGTAGGTCCCCTCGCCATAACTTTCCAGCGGCACCAGTGGGTTGGTCTCCGGGTAATACGCCGCCGCCTGCCCCTCAGGCACGTCATACGCCACCAGGCGGAACCCAGAAACGCGCCGTTCCACGCCGTCCTCCCACAGCGACACCAGGTCCACCTGCTCACCCGGCTCAAAGCCCATGCGGCGGATGTCGGCCTCGTTGACGAACACCACTTCACGCAGGCCAAACACCCCGCGGTAGCGGTCATCCAGGCCATACAGGGTGGTGTTGTACTGGTCATGCGAGCGCAGCGTCTGCAGGATCAGGTCGGGCTTGTCACCCCGGGCCAATACCTTGGCGTTGATCAACTCTTCCGGCAGTGCGTGGGGCATGAAGCGAGCCTTGCCCGTGGTCGTGCGGAAGTTGCGATCGGCGGCATTGTTGCCCAGGTGGAAACCGCCCGGGCTATGCAGGCGTTCGTTGAAGCCGGTGAAACCTGGGATCACGTCGGCGATCATGTCACGAATGCGGTTGTAGTCGGCCACCGCATACTCCCAGTCGATCGGCTGGTTGCCCAGCGTGGCCTTGGCCATGCCGGCGATGATCCACGGCTCCGAGCGCATGTGCGGCGAGCGTGGGCGCAACTGGCCGTTGGAGAGGTGCACCATGCTGAAGGTGTCCTCCACGGTCACGCCTTGCGGCCCTTCGGCCTGCAGGTCGATTTCGGTACGGCCCAGGCACGGCAGGATCAGTGCATCGCGGCCGGTGACCAGGTGCGAGCGGTTGAGCTTGGTGGAAATCTGCACGGTCAACGCGCAGTTCTGCAATGCCGCGTGGGTGCGCGGGGTGTCCGGGGTGGCTTGGGCGAAGTTGCCGCCCAGGGCGATGAACACCTTGGCCCGCCCCTCCTCCATGGCTTTGATGGCCAGCACCGCGTTGTGCCCGTGGGCACGCGGCACACGGAACTGGAAGCGTTTTTCGATGGCGTCGAGCAACGCCGGCTTGGGCTTCTCGTCAATGCCCATGGTGCGGTCGCCCTGCACGTTGCTGTGGCCGCGCACCGGCGACAGGCCGGCCCCGGGCTTGCCAACGTTGCCGCGCAGCAACTGCAGGTTGACGATTTCCTGCACGGTAGGCACCGAATGGCGGTGCTGGGTGACGCCCATGGCCCAGCACATGATCACCCGCTCGGCCTTGCGGTACATGCGTGCGGCCAGCTCGATCTCGGCCAGGGTCAGGCCCGACTGTTTGACGATGTGTTCCCAAGAGGTGGCGTCCACCGCTGCCAGGTAGTCATCGACGCCGCTGGTGTGCTCGGCGATGAAGGCATGGTCGAACACCGCCGGCTCGCCCTTGGCCTGGGCTTCACGCTCCCACTGCAACAGGAACTTGGCAATGCCGCGCATGGCCGCCATGTCACCACCCAGGGCCGGGCGGAAGTAGGCGCTGGACGTCGGCTCAGAGCCGTTGCTGAGCATTTCGAACGGGTGCTGCGGATGTTGGAAGCGCTCCAGGCCACGCTCTTTTAGCGGGTTGAAGCAGACCACCTGGGCCCCACGCTTGACCGCCTCACGCAGCGGTTCGAGCATGCGCGGGTGGTTGGTGCCGGGGTTCTGGCCGATGACAAAGATGGCGTCGGCCAGCTCCAGGTCGTGGAACACCACGGTGCCCTTGCCCACCCCGAGGGTTTCCGACATGCCTGCGCCGCTGGCTTCGTGGCACATGTTCGAGCAATCGGGGAAGTTGTTGGTGCCGTAAGCGCGCACGAACAGCTGGTAGAGGAACGCCGCCTCGTTGCTGGCCCGGCCCGAGGTGTAGAACTCGGCCTCATCTGGCGACTGCAGCGCACGCAGGTGCCTGGCGACCAGCTCGAAGGCCTCCTGCCAGGTGGTTTCGACATAGTGATCAGTGGCAGCGTCGTAACGCATCGGGTGTGTGAGGCGGCCTTGGTATTCGAGCCAGTAGTCGGTCTGCTCCCTCAGCGCGCTGACGCTGTATTTGGCGAAGAAAGCCGGGTCGACCGAGCGACCGGTCGCCTCCCAGTTAACCGCCTTGGCGCCGTTTTCGCAGAACTTGACCATGTCGCTTTCCGGCGACTCGCCCCACGCACAGCCGGGGCAGTCGAAGCCGCCGTTCTGGTTGGTCTTGAGCATGGCCCGCAGGTTCTTGAAGGCATTTTCGCTGCCCAGCCAGCTTTTGGTGACGCTCTTGAGCGCCCCCCAGCCGGCGGCGGCACCCTTGTAGTCCCTGATGTGTTCGTCCTGGCTCATGCGATGAATCCTCACGCTTCGATGCTTTTTTCCAGCCTATTGAGCGTGAGGCAGAGGCGTCCAATCGAAAGATCTTACGGTGTGATAAGCGGTTTCGATCATGGGCCGGGAATGTGGTTGCAGCCATGATAGAGGCCGTCGATCAAGCAGTCGGACAAAGCAATTTGACGCCCCTGCGGCCAGGTTATAGCTTGGAGATGTGTCCCAACCCATTCGAGCGCGAACGTGGAACAGAACAGCCGGGCCCTGATTGACGGCTTCAACCGGAAAATCGACTACCTGCGGATGTCGGTCACCGACCGCTGTGACTTCCGTTGCGTCTACTGCATGGCCGAAGACATGCAGTTTCTGCCGCGCCAGCAGATCCTCAGCCTCGAAGAACTGTTCCAGGTGGCCGAGCGCTTCGTCGCCCTGGGCACCCGCAAGATCCGCCTGACCGGCGGCGAACCACTGGTACGCCAGGGCATCGTCGACCTGTGCGGGCGCATCGCGGCCCTGCCCGGCCTGCGCGAACTGTGCCTGACCAGTAACGGCTCGCAACTCGGGCGCCTGGCACAGCCACTGTTCGACGCGGGGGTCTCGCGCCTGAACATCAGCCTCGACAGCCTGGATGCCGACCGTTTCAAGCAACTGACCCGCACCGGCGACCTGCATCAGGTCATCGCCGGCATCGACGCCGCGCGCCAAGCCGGCTTCAAGCGCACCAAGCTCAACTGCGTGGTGCTCAAAGGGCGCAACGACCACGAGCTGGTCGACCTGGTGCGCTTTGCCATCGATCGCGAACTGGATATCACGTTCATCGAAGAAATGCCGCTAGGGGTGATCAGCGAACACGAGCGCGGCGAGTCGTTCTGCTCCAGCGACGAAGTACGCGCGCGCCTGGCCGAGCAGTTCACCCTGATCGAATCCACCGAGTCGTCCCAGGGCCCCGCCCGTTACTGGCGTCTGGCAGAAGCGAACACCCGGGTAGGCTTCATTTCGCCGCACAGCCACAACTTCTGCGCCACCTGCAACCGCGTACGGCTGACGGTCGAAGGCCGGCTGCTGCTGTGCCTGGGCAATGAACACTCGGTGGACCTCAAGCACGTGCTACGCGCCCACCCCGGCATCGCCGAACGCCTGGAAAAGGCCATCCGCGATTCGCTGCACCTCAAGCCGTACCGCCATCACTTCGAAGTCGGTGGCGACGTGCAGATCCTGCGCTTCATGAACATGACCGGCGGCTAAGCGGCCGTCTCTGGATATCCATGATCGTCCACCCAACCCCTGATGTACTGCGTGTGCTGTTCACCCTCAAGGGTTCGATCGTCAAGCGCATTGCCCTGCGCTGCCTGATGGTGACCCTGCTGGCAGCGCTGATCGTGCTGATCGAGCGCCATTACCCGGCGTTTTTCTACCCGGTGAGCGCCACGCCGTTCACCTTGCTTGGCCTGTCGCTGTCGATCTTCATGAGCTTTCGCAACAACGCCTGCTATGACCGCTGGTGGGAGGGCCGCAAGGCCTGGGGCAAGCTGATCATCGAAACCCGCTCGTTCGTGCGCGAAAGCGTGGTGATTGCTGACGACCACCTGCGTACGGAGCTGCTGCGCAGCCTGTGCGGTTTTGCCCATGCACTGAATGCACGGCTTCGTAACGAGGATGATCTGGCAGCCGCTCGGCCGTGGCTGGCCCGGCCTGAGAGGATCAGCCCGCACAACGTGTGCGACGGCATCCTGCGTGAGATTGGCGAACACTGTTCGCAGTTGGCCGCACAACAGCAGATCAGCGACTGGCGCTACAGCCTGCTGGAGCAACGGCTGGTGGGGCTGACCGAAGTACAGGCCACCTGTGAGCGGATCAAGGGCACCCCGTTGCCGTTCCCCTATACGCTGCTGCTGCACCGCACCATCTACATCTTCTGCCTGCTGTTACCGTTTGCCCTGGCCGAGCCGCTGGGCTGGCTGGCACCCCTGTTCACCACCATCGTGGGGTACACGTTCTTCGGGCTGGATGCGATTGGCAACGAGCTGGAAGACCCGTTCGGGCGCGATGAGAACGACTTGCCTACTGATGCCATGGTGCGGACTGTTGAGCGCGATGTGCTTGGGGCTCTTGGAGTCGAGCCGCTGCCGCCGTTGCTCCTACCTGTGGACTATGTATTGCGCTGAGTAATTAAAAAGCCTGCTCGCATAGAATCCAGCCTTAAAGCCACTAGCATTTTTACCAGTTTACAGTATCCAGAGACGAGTTAAGGTGAGGTTATTTCTACGGAAGCGCCACCATGAAAAGCCCAAGTCCTCAACGCGTATTTTACAACGGAAACAAATTAAGCTTACTTATTCAAGGCAAAGAACACACTGCTATCATGCACGGCGGAAAATTGCCACTTGCTGAAAAGGTACTAGCAGGCGGGGACGCAATAGCCCACACCCGCATGCTAAGCACTGACCGCCTAGGTTCTACAATAGTTAGCTCGATAAACGCTGAGCAGCACGAATTAGCATTCACCCCATACGGGTATATCGATCCACTTCTAATCAAATCACTACTGGGCTTTACCGGCCAACTGCGGCAAGCCGGGACAGGATGCTATCTATTAGGCAGCCGCCGAGCCTTCAACCCGATAACAATGAGATTCAACAGTTATGACGACCGAAGCCCTTTTGCAGAAGGTAATATCAATGGGTATGCTTATTGTGGGTGCGACCCTATAAATTACACTGACCCTTCCGGGAGATCGCGATGGGGTTGGTTCAAGAAACATATACTCCGAACCTCTAATACAAAAAAATATGATGTCGCTTTTGAGCATGGCCGACAACAAGGCTACAACGAGGGAAGCGCTGCCGCCAGTAGTGAATATCACAAAGGATTCAATGCCGGCCGCAAGACTGGGTATGACGAAGGACTCAATGCCGGCCGCAAGACTGGGTATGACGAAGGACTCAATGCCGGCCGCAGGGCTGGGTATGAAGAAGGACTCATTAAAGGACATGAAATCGGAAAGCAGGATGGCATGAAATTCGGCTCCGTTTGGGGATTTGCCGAAGGAAAAATATCGGGAAGCAAACGACTCAATCGCCCTCTTCTAACTGCCGCCGAACGATTTGAGCAACTCCCAAGATTACCATTGCCTCTCGATTCGGTAACCAGCAAGTACTACAATGGCGATCAAAATAAAACACTCAGAACCCTGGCCGACCTTTTACACCGGGAGGGCGGGATGGAGCCCCTATACCATGGTCGCACTTACAAGCTAGACTCAAATGTCGATAGCCAAAGCTACATGATTTCAATTCGGCAAGGGGGTATATTATCACGCTTCAACCCTAGCGGCCGCTGACCGTCTATCAGCTCACTGAAGCTTAGCGCCTTAAATGTATATCTGATGATGGCAGTCGTTACTACGCCCCGACATCACTCTTACCGGGGTCAGGTGCTTCACGAAATTACAAGGCCGATGCCGGGCATCCAGCTGCTCGGCCAGAATCCCCTCCCACCCCGTGCGGCAGGCGCCGGTCGAACCCGGCAGGCAGCACACCAACGTGCGGTTGGACAACCCGGCCAATGCCCGGCTCTGGACGGTCGAGGTGCCGATATCCAGAATTGACAACGCCCGGAACAGCTCGCCAAAACCGTCGATGCGCTTGTCCAGCAGGCACTCAACTGCCTCCGGCGTGCTGTCTCGCCCGGTAAAGCCGGTGCCGCCGGTAATCAGCACCACCTGCACCTGCTCGTCGGCAATCCAGGTCGCCACCTGCGCGCGAATCTTGTACAGGTCGTCCTTGAGCAACGCCCGCGCCACCAGCCGGTGGCCGACCTCTACCGAACGGCTGGCCAGCAGTTCACCGGAGGTGTCGTTGTCATAGGTACGGGTGTCGCTGACGGTCAGCACGGCGATGTTCAGCGGTACGAAGACCGCATCGGGTTGGACGCGCACGGTAAAACTCCTTGAATGGCATTGTCGACACGCTAGAGGCACGGCCCGAGGGCGTCCAATCGATATGGCGTACCGGGCGATCAATGACATCTATCGCAGACGTGGGTTAAGGTCTGCATAACCAGACGCCAGGCACTTTCATGGACATCAAGCAGCTCAAGTTCCTCATCGCCCTCGACCAGACCCGCCACTTCGGCCAGGCGGCGGCGCTGTGCCATATCACCCAGCCAACGCTGTCCATGCGCCTGCGTAACCTGGAGGACGAACTGGAGCTGGTGCTGGTCAAGCGCGGCCAGCGCTTCGAAGGTTTTACCGAGGCCGGCGAGCGCATCCTGGCCTGGGCCCGCACCTTGCTCGCAGCCCACGATGGCCTGCAAGCCGAGGCCGCCAGCTGCCGCGGCCAAGTGGTCGGTAGCCTGCGCCTGGGTACGGTGCCGCTGGCCAGCTTCAACCCCATGCACCTGCTGCTGCCACTGCGCGAAAAATACCCCGAACTGCACTTTCAGCTCAGCTCGCTGAGCTCGGAACAAGTCATCGACGGGCTCAGCCGCAACCAGCTCGACCTGGGTATCTGCTACCTGGACCAGGTCAACACCAGCTTTTTCGAAGTGATCGAACTGGGCACCACCACCATGGGCCTGTTGCACGACACCCGGCACTTTCAATTCGCCGACGCCCCGCTGCGCTGGGATGCCCTCAGTGACATACCACTGGGCTTGCTGAGCAAGGGCATGCACTACCGTCAATCGCTGGACCTGAGCTTCCGCAGCCGCGGTCTGGAGCCGAATGCGGTGCTGGAAAGCGACTCGACCTTCCAGCTGATCCAGGCCATCAATACCGGCATGTGCTGCGCGATCATGCCGCTGGACTGCGGCCTGGAAGACCTCAGCGAGCACCTGCGCATCCTGCCGGTGGCCGACGCCGCCATTCACAGCCCGGTCGGCCTGCTGCTGCGCCGCAGCGAGCCGCGCTCGGCGATTGCCGAACAGTGCTTTGCCGAGGCCCGGGTGCTGTTTCAAGCCACCTGATCGCTGGTTGCCTGGCGGTACTGGCGCGGGGTAAAGCCGGTCAGTTGCTTGAACTGGCGGCTGAAGGCGCTGTGGTCGGTATAGCCGCAGCACATTGCCACTTCGGTGATGGGCAGGTCCGAATGCAACAGGCGGTGGGCGTGCTCCAGGCGCGCCTTGTGGATCATCTGCCGGGGCGTGAGGTGGAACACCCGCTTGCAGTAGCGCTCCAGCTGGGCCACGGAAATATTGGCGATACGGGTGAGCTCGCCCATGCTGATCGGCTGGTGAAAATGCTGGCGAATGTGCTCGTCCACCGCGGCCAGGCGTTGATAGGCAGGGTGACTGTCGGCGGCTGATTGCAGGTCGACCGAAATGCCAACCAGGCCGATGATCTCGCCCGCCTGGTTGTACAGCGGGCGCTTGTGGGTCAGGCACCAACCAGGCTCGCGGCTGCCGTACAGGTGCAGCTCCAGCTGGTCCTCCAGCACCCTGCCTTCCTTGAGCACCCGGCGGTCCTGTTCGGTGTAGCCGGGCCCCAGCTGCGCCGGGAACACTTCGGCGCTGGTCTTGCCCAGTAGCGGTTGCAGGCGCTTGAGGCCGCAACGCTGGACCAGGGTGTTGTTGGCCAGCACATAGCGGGCGGCCGGGTCCTTGATGAAGATCGCAGCGTTGGGGATGGCGTCGAGGATCGGCAGCAGCAGCGATACACCGGCGAGCAGGGCCTCGAGGGTGGCGGGGCGGTGCTGGTCGAGGGACTGGTAGAGGGTTGCCAGGGGGGTATTGGTCATCTTCTCTATCTCGGTTTGCTGGGCCCGCCTCTTCGCAGCGCACGGCTGCTCCTGCAGCGACCGCAGAAGGCTTGATAGCCATGCGGTTCTTGTAGGAGTCGCCTTGTGCTGCGAAGAGGCCAGCACTGGCAATGTCTCTCTCAAACCCTTATCCGGTATGGCCTACAGCCTATCCACCAGCACACCCTGGCCGCCAGCATTTTTTGCAACTGTGCCGATTTCGTCATCCCCCCTGCAGAAAACCATCAAGAACCGTCGCCCCGACCGGTTCACTCTATGCCCCACGCAAGCCGCCCAAGTCCTACAAGAGCGCGGCCCAAAAAGCCGCATCTCGTGACATCAGACCTGCCTATCCAATAACCAACAAAAAGGCGAACCCATGTCAGGCAAATTCAAAAAACAGTTATCACTGCTGGACCTCACCTTCATCGGCCTGGGTGCCATCTTCGGCTCCGGCTGGCTGTTTGCCGCCAGCCACGTGTCGGCCATCGCAGGCCCGGCCGGCATCCTCTCCTGGTTCCTCGGCGGTTTTGCCGTACTGCTGCTGGGCATCATCTACTGCGAGCTGGGCGCTGCCCTGCCC
Source organism: Pseudomonas sp. PvP089 (assembly GCF_017875165.1). Lineage (NCBI taxonomy): Bacteria > Pseudomonadati > Pseudomonadota > Gammaproteobacteria > Pseudomonadales > Pseudomonadaceae > Pseudomonas > Pseudomonas sp. PvP089. The sequence continues at coordinate 1,641,005 of NZ_JAGGME010000001.1, read as the reverse complement.
CGCGCCGGTGGCGTGGTGCGCTACCCCGTTTACTCACACGGCCCACTGCTCGGCTACCTTATGGGTTTCATCACCCTGATCGCCTTTTCCAGCCTGATCGCCATCGAAGTGGTCGCCTCACGCCAATACGCCGCTGCCTGGTTCCCCGGGCTGACCAAGGCCGGCTCCAGCGACCCGACCGTGCTCGGCTGGTTGGTGCAGTTTGCCTTGCTGGGGCTGTTCTTCTTCCTCAACTACCGCAGCGTGAAAACCTTCGCCAAGGCCAACAACCTGGTCAGCGTGTTCAAGTTCATCGTGCCGCTGCTGGTGATCGGCGTACTGTTCACCTTCTTCAAGCCAGAAAACTTCGAGGTCCAGGGCTTTGCCCCGTTCGGCCTGTCCGGCGTGGAAATGGCCGTATCGGCCGGCGGCATCATTTTCGCCTACCTGGGCCTGACGCCGATCATTTCAGTGGCCAGCGAGGTGAAGAACCCACAGCGCACCATCCCTATTGCACTGATTTTGTCGGTGCTGCTGTCCACCGCGATATACGCCCTGCTGCAACTGGCCTTCCTCGGCAGCGTGCCGACCGAAATGCTGGCCAACGGCTGGGCCAGCGTGACCAAGGAACTGGCCCTGCCTTACCGTGACATCGCCCTGGCCCTGGGCGTCGGCTGGCTCGCTTACCTGGTGGTGGCCGACGCCGTGATCTCGCCCAGCGGCTGCGGCAACATCTACATGAACGCCACCCCGCGGGTGATCTACGGCTGGGCGCAGACCGGCACCTTCTTCAAGTACTTCACCCGCATCGATGCAGAATCCGGCATCCCGCGCCCGGCCCTGTGGCTGACGTTTGGCCTGTCGGTGTTCTGGACCCTGCCGTTCCCATCGTGGGAAGCGCTGATCAACGTGGTCTCCGCTGCCTTGGTCCTGAGCTACGCCGTCGCCCCGGTCACCGTCGCCGCCCTGCGCCGCAATGCGCCACAGATGCCGCGCCCGTTCCGGGTCAAGGGCATGGCCGTGCTCGGCCCGCTGTCGTTCATCATCGCCGCGCTGATCGTGTACTGGTCGGGCTGGAACACCGTGTCGTGGCTGCTGGCCCTGCAAATCGTGATGTTCGTGCTGTACCTGCTGTGTGGCCGTTTCGTACCCACCCAGCACCTGTCGCTGGCCCAGCAAGTTCGCTCCTCGGCATGGCTGATCGGTTTCTACGCGGTGACCATCCTGCTGTCGTGGCTGGGCAGCTTTGGCGGCCTGGGGGTAATCGGCCACCCGCTCGACACCGTGGCCGTGGCCGCCTGCGCGCTGGGCATCTACTACTGGGGCGCCGCGACGGGCGTGCCTGCCCACCTTGTGCGCCTGGAAGGTGAAGACGAAAGCGAAGCCAGCGCTGAAACCCACACCGGCCGCCCTGCTGCCGTCGCTTCCTGATCTTTTACGCAAGGGACAAGCCATGAAACAGATTCACGTCATCGACTCTCACACTGGCGGCGAGCCAACCCGCCTGGTGATGAAGGGCTTCCCGCAACTGCACGGCCGCAGCATGGCCGAACAGCGCGACGAGCTGCGCGAGCTGCACGACCCATGGCGCCGTGCCTGCCTGCTGGAGCCACGCGGCAACGATGTGCTGGTCGGCGCGCTGTACTGCCCGCCGGTGTCGGCTGATGCGACCTGCGGGGTGATCTTCTTCAACAACGCCGGCTACCTGAACATGTGCGGCCACGGCACCATCGGCCTGGTCGCCTCGTTACAGCACCTGGGCCTGATCACACCGGGCGTACACAAGATTGACACCCCGGTTGGCCAGGTCAGCGCCACCCTGCATGAAGACGGTGCCATCACCATCGGCAACGTGCCCTCCTACCGCTACCGCCAGCAGGTTGCGGTGGACGTGCCCGGCCATGGCGTGGTGCGCGGCGACATCGCCTGGGGCGGCAACTGGTTCTTCCTCGTTTCCGAACACGGCCAGCGTATCGAGTTGGCCAACCGTGAAGCGCTGACAGAGTACACCTGGGCCATGCTCAAAGCCCTCGAAACCCAGGGCATCACCGGCGAAAACGGCGCGCCTATCGACCACGTCGAGCTGTTTGCCGACGACGCCAACGCCGACAGCCGCAACTTCGTGATGTGCCCCGGCAAGGCCTACGACCGCTCCCCGTGCGGCACCGGCACCAGCGCCAAGCTGGCCTGCCTGGCCGCCGACGGCAAGCTTGCCGAGGGCCAGACCTGGGTACAGGCCAGTATCACCGGTAGCCAGTTCCATGGCCGCTACGAGCGCGACGGCGAGCACATTCGCCCGTTCATCACCGGCCGCGCCTACATGACCGCCGACAGCACCCTGCTGATCGACGAACAGGACCCGTTCGCCTGGGGCATCTGAGCCCCGGCTTTCCGAAAACCCCATTTCGCCAGGAGTAACAACAATGACTGACAACCTCTTCACCGGCACCATGCCCGCCCTGATGACCCCGTGCACCGCCGCGCGCAAGCCGGACTTTGACGCGCTGGTGCGCAAGGGCCACCAGCTGATCGAGGCCGGCATGAGCGCCGTGGTGTACTGCGGTTCGATGGGCGACTGGCCACTGCTGACCGAGGCCGAGCGCCAGGAAGGCGTGGCGCGCCTGGTGGCCGCCGGCATCCCGACCATTGTCGGCACTGGTGCGGTGAACACCCGTGAAGCGGTATCTCATGCCACCCACGCGGCCAAGGTCGGCGCCGCCGGCCTGATGGTCATCCCCCGCGTGCTCAGCCGCGGTGCCTCGCTGATCGCCCAGAAGCATCACTTCTCGGCCATCCTCGCCGCCGCGCCCAAGCTGCCAGCGGTGATCTACAACAGCCCCTATTACGGCTTCGCCACCCGCGCCGATCTGTTCTTCGAGCTGCGTCGCGAATTCCCCAACCTGATCGGCTTCAAGGAGTTCGGCGGTGGTGCCGACCTGCGTTATGCCGCCGAGCACATCACCTCCAAGGATGACGACGTGACCCTGATGGTGGGCGTGGATACCCAGGTGGTGCATGGCTTCGTCAACTGCAACGCCACCGGCGCCATCACCGGCATCGGCAATGCCCTGCCCCGTGAGGTGCTGCACCTGGTGAGCCTGAGCAAGCAGGCGGCCAAAGGCGATGCCAAGGCCCGTCGCCTGGCGCGCGAACTGGAAGCGGCGCTGGCGGTGCTGTCGTCGTTCGATGAGGGCTGCGACCTGGTGCTGTATTACAAGCACCTGATGGTGCTGAACGGCGACAGCGAGTACAGCCTGCATTTCAACGAAACCGACGTGCTGACCGACGCCCAGCGCAACTATGCCGAGCAGCAATACGCGCTGTTCCGCAGCTGGTACGCCAACTGGTCGGCCGAGCAGAACATCGCCTGATTACCAAGGCCCCGCCGCGTTCTCTGTGGGAGCGGGCTTGGCCCGCGAAGCGGGCGACGCGGTGCCTGGCACCGGCTTTGCCGGTGTTCGCGGCACAAGCCCGCTCCCCCAATGATCGCGCAAGCTTCCAGCTATTGAGCAAGACAGTTGCTCCCACAACGCCCTCGATACCCGAATTTGATTCACAAGGAGGCTACATGACCCTCACAGGCAACCTGCTGATTGGCCAGACGCCGGTAACCGGCAGCCGCGAAGCCATCCACGCCATCGACCCGGCCACCGGCCAGGCGCTGGAACCCGCCTACCTCGGCGGCACTGGCGAACAGGTGGCGCAAGCCTGCGCCCTGGCCTGGGCGGCGTTCGATGCCTACCGCGAAACCACGCTCGAACAACGGGCCCAGTTCCTCGAAACCATCGCCACGCAGGTCGAAGCGCTGGGCGATACCCTGATCGACCGCGCCGTGGCCGAAAGCGGCCTGCCCAAGGCTCGCATTCAGGGTGAGCGTGGCCGCACCTGCACCCAGCTGCGTACCTTCGCCCGGGTAGTGCGGGCCGGTGAATGGCTGGATGTGCGGGTGGACAACGCCCAGCCAGACCGCCAGCCCTTGCCGCGCGCCGACCTGCGCCAGCGCCAGGTTGCCCTGGGGCCGGTAGCCGTATTCGGCGCCAGCAATTTCCCGCTGGCCTTCTCGGTGGCCGGTGGCGACACCGCGTCGGCATTGGCTGCTGGCTGCCCAGTGGTGGTCAAGGCCCACAGCGCCCACCCGGGCACCAGCGAACTGGTCGGCCAGGCGGTGGCGCAAGCGGTGAAGCTGTGCGGCTTGCCGGCCGGGGTATTCTCGCTGCTGTACGGCTCCGGCCGTGAAGTCGGCATTGCGCTGGTCAGCGACCCGCGCATCAAGGCCGTTGGTTTTACCGGCTCACGCAGCGGGGGTATCGCGCTGTGCCAGGCGGCCCAGGCACGCCCGGAACCGATCCCGGTGTACGCCGAAATGAGCTCGATCAACCCGGTGTTCCTGTTCGAGGCCGCACTGCAGGCCCGCGGTGATGCGCTGGCACAAGGCTTCGTCGCCTCGCTGACCCAAGGTGCCGGCCAGTTCTGCACCAACCCCGGCCTGGTGATCGCCCGCCAAGGCCCGGCGTTACAGCGGTTTATCGACGCCGCCTGCAAGCACGTTCGCCAGGCTACAGCGCAGACCATGCTCACCCCTGGCATCTTCAGTGCTTACCAGGCCGGTGTCGGTGACCTGGCGGAAAACGCCAATGCCCGGGTGGCGGCCAGTGGCCAGGCCGGACAAGGCCCCAACCAATGCCAGGCGCAATTGTTCGTGACCGAGGCCGAAGCCTTCCTGGCCGACCCGACCTTGCAGGCCGAAGTGTTCGGCGCAGCGTCGCTGGTGGTGGCCTGCGCGAGCGATGAACAGGTACGCCGAGTGGCCGAGCATCTGGAGGGCCAGTTGACCGCGACCTTGCAACTGGACGATGCCGACATCGACAGCGCCCGCGCGCTGCTACCAACCCTTGAACGCAAGGCCGGGCGCATTCTGGTCAACGGCTGGCCGACCGGTGTCGAGGTGTGCGATGCCATGGTTCACGGCGGGCCGTTCCCGGCCACCTCCGATGCCCGCACCACCTCGGTGGGCACGGCGGCGATCCTGCGTTTCCTGCGCCCGGTGTGCTACCAGGACTTCCCCGATGCGCTGCTGCCGCAGGCGCTGAAGCACGGCAACCCGCTGCAGCTGCGGCGCCTGCTTGACGGCAAACGGGAAGGCTGAGCATGGTCCAAACCCCTGAAGCCGATATTGCCGTGGTTGGCGCCGGCATTGTCGGCGTCGCCTGTGCCCTGCAACTGGCCCGCCAGGGCCGCCGGGTACTGCTGGTAGACCGTCAGGCACCCGGCCAGGGCGCGTCCTGGGGCAACGCCGGGCACCTGGCCACCGAGCAGGTGTTCCCGATTGCCGACCTGTCGATCCTCAAGCGCCTGCCGCGCATGTTGCTAGACCCGATGGGCCCGCTGCGCCTGGACTGGAAGTACCTGCCCAAGGCCTTGCCCTGGTTCACCCGCCTGCTGCTCAACCTGCGCCCGGCGCCGTTCCAGCGCAGTGTGGCCGGCATACGCACGCTGAACGAAGGCAGCCTGGGTGCCTGGCAGCGGCTGCTGGGCTCGATCGGGCGCAGCGAACTGTTCCAGGAGGATGGTTCGTTGCTGGTGTTCGAGAAGCCTGAGTCACGCCAGGCACTGCAGGCGTTGCGCACCCGCATGCAACAGCAGGCGGTTCCGGTGGACTTCTGGTCGGCTGAAACCGTGCGCGAAGCAGCGCCGCAACTGAGCCCGTCACTGCTGGGCGGGCTGTTCTTTCCGCGCACCGGGCACTTCATCGACCCTTACCGGGTAGTGTGCGAACTGTTCGAGGCGGCCAAGGCCAGCGGCGTGCGCTTTGTCCAGGCGCAGGTCGATGGCGGGCAGTTGCACAGTGCCGGCGTGAGCCTTGCCAGCGACCAGGGCACGCTCAATGCCCGCCAGGTGCTTGTCAGCTGTGGTGCCCATTCTGCGAAACTGACCGCTGCGCTGACAGGCAAGCGGGTGCCGCTGGACACAGAACGTGGCTACCACCTGATGTTGCCGGGTGAGCACCAGCGCCTGCCGTTTGCAGTCACCTCGCTGGAGCGCAAGTTCATCATGACGCCCATGGCCGAAGGCTTGCGCCTGGCTGGCACGGTGGAGTTTGCCGGGCTGGAAGCACCGCCGAGCATGCAGCGGGCGTGGCAGTTGCACCGATTGAGCAAGGGGTTGTTCCGGCACGACTTGAGCATCGACGGGGCAACGCCGTGGATGGGTTTCAGGCCTTCGTTGCCGGACTCGTTGCCGGTGATCGACAGGGTGTGCGATGGGCGGGTGCTGTTGGCGTTTGGGCATCAGCACCTGGGGTTGACCCAGGCGGCGGTGACGGCGGAATGGGTGGGGCGGTTGGCTGAGCGGGCCGCGGGGCCAAAGGTGGGAGCCTACCGGTTGGATCGGTTCTAGATTCGGGGGCCGCCGGGCGGCCCATTCGCGGCACAAGGCCGCTCCTACAAAGAGCACGCGTTATCCTGTAGGAGCGGCCTTGTGCCGCGAATGGGGTGCATGGCAGCCCCTCCAAGCCTCAGCGATAACGCTCAAGCCAGTGTGCATACGGCGCCGGCAAGGTCCAGGAAGCTTTCTCCACCCCCAGTTCCTTGGCCGCAAAGTACGCCCAGTGCGGGTCGGCCAGGTGTGCGCGCCCCACTGACACCAGGTCCAGCTGGTTGGCCTGCAGTGCCCCTTCCGCCAGTTGCGGCGTGCCAAAGCCCCACGCCGAAGTCACCGGCAGCTTCGCCTCACGGCGCACACGCTCGGCAATCGGCCCCATGAACGCCGGGCCCCACGGGATGTTGGTCTCGGGAATGGTGAAACCGACACTCACGCTCAGCAGGTCAAGGCCACCGGCCTTGAAGCGGCGCGCCAGTTCGATCGACTCTTCCAGGGTCTGCTCGTCACGGCCATCGTATTCCAGCACACCAAAACGCGCGGTCAAAGGCAGGTTCTCTGGCCACACTTCACGCACCGCAGCCAGGGTTTCCAGCAGGAAGCGGCTGCGGTTGTCGAAGCTGCCACCGTAGGCGTCGGTACGCTTGTTGGAGTGCTCGGAGAAGAAGCTCTGGCCCAGGTAACCGTGGGCAAAATGCAGCTCGATCCACTCGAAGCCGGCATCACGCGCTCGGCGGGCGGCATCGACGAAATCTTGCTTGACCCGGGCGATGTCGCCCAGCGTCATTTCGCGTGGCACTTTCGGCAGGTTCGCGCCAAAGGCGATGGCGGACGGCGCAATGGTCTCCCAGCCGCGGGCGTCGTCGGCAGCGATGTGGTCGTCACCTTCCCATGGGCGGTTGGCGCTGGCCTTGCGCCCGGCGTGGGCGATCTGGATGCCCGGCACGGCACCAGCAGCCTTGATGGCCTGCACCACGGGTACGAACGCCTGGGCGTGAGCATCGCTCCAGATACCGGCACACCCGGGGGTGATGCGCCCTTCTGGTGCCACCGCAGTGGCCTCGACCACCAGCAGGCCGGCACCCCCACGGGCCAGGCCGGCCAGGTGCACGTGGTGCCAGTCGTTGATCATGCCGTCTTCGGCCATGTATTGGCACATCGGCGGAATGGCGATGCGGTTACGCAGGGTAACGTCTTTGAGGGTATAGGGTTCGAACAGTGCGGACATGGGAAACTCCGGGTTCATCTGAATACTGTTGTTCGATCATAATCGAACTATGGCAATTAGTGAAACCCCCGTTATCATGTCGGCCATGCGAGCCTATAAACATCCCAACGCTGAAGACCTGATTCTTGAACGCCTGCTCTATGCGCTCAGCGACCCCGTGCGCCTGGAAATCGTCCGCCATCTGGCCGGCGTCGCCGAAGCCAGCTGTGGCGAGCTGGACGGGGGGCGGCCCAAGTCGAGCATGTCCCACCATTTCCGCGTGCTACGTGATGCGGGTTTGGTACATACCCGCAATGTGGGGACCACCCACATGAATTCGCTGCGCAGCGAAATGCTAGGCGAGCGGTTTCCCGGGCTGCTGGAATGCATCCTGCGCCAGCGATGATGTTTGCCGCACGCCCTGGCGGTTAGTGAAGCGCCAAAAAAAAACCACGAGGTCACCCCCGTGGCTTCTTTCACAACAATGGCCGATTACAGCGCCATGTCGTTCTCAGGCTTGCTTTCAACCGGCTGGCTTGCCGCGCCACCGAAGTCAACGCTGGCGTCGATCACCGGCGGTTTCTCCAGCTGCAACACTTCAGCGGTGTAGTTCCACTCTTTCTGGGTGGCCGCTGCCGAGTCGTTCAGCTTGGTGCCGTAGCTCGGCACGATCTGTTTGATCTTGGCCTGCCACTCTGGGGTAGCGACCTTCTCCTTGAACACGGTTTCCAGCACGGTGAGCATGATCGGCGCAGCAGTCGAAGCACCGGGCGAGGCGCCCAGCAGGCCGGCAATGGTACGGTCTTCGGACGCAACCACTTCGGTACCCAGCTTCAGCACGCCGCCCTTGTCGGCATCACGCTTGATGATCTGCACACGCTGGCCGGCCTGCCACAGGCGCCAGTCTTCCTTCTTGGCATTCGGGAAGTAGGTGCGCAGGGCTTCGAAACGGTCATCGTCAGACAGCATCAGCTGGCCAGCGAGGTATTCCACCAGCGGGTACTGGTCGATCCCGACCTTGGTCATCGGCCACACGTTGTGGGTGGTGGTGCTGCTCAGCAGGTCCAGGTACGAGCCATTCTTCAGGAACTTGGTCGAGAACGTGGCGAATGGGCCAAACAGGATCACGCGCTTGCCGTCCAGCACGCGGGTGTCCAGGTGCGGTACCGACATGGGTGGCGCGCCGGTCGAGGCAATGCCGTAAGCCTTGGCCATGTGCTGCATGGCCACGGTCGGGTTCTCGGTCACCAGGAACGAGCCGCCCACCGGGAAGCCTGCGTATTCCTTGGCTTCAGGAATACCCGACTTCTGCAGCAGCTTCAGTGCGCCACCGCCGGCACCGATGAACAGGAACTTGGCATCGGTAGCCGATTCGGTACCGTCCTTCAGGTTCTTGTACTCGACGTGCCAGGAGCCGTCCTTGTTGCGGGTGATGTCTTGCACTTCGCTGGAGAGCTTCAGGTCAAAGTTGTCCTGGGTCTTCAGGTGGCCAACCATCTGGCGGGTGATCTCGCCAAAGTTGACGTCGGTGCCGATTGGCGTCCAGGTCACGGCCAGCTTCTGGTTCGGGTCGCGGCCTTCCATCATCAGCGGGACCCACTTGGCGATCTGCGCGTGGTCCTCGGAGTACTGCATCGGGCGGAACAGCGGGCTGGCCTGCAGCGCGTCGTAGCGCTTTTTCAGGAACTTGATGTTGTCATCGCCCCACACAAAGCTCATGTGCGGTGTGGTGTTGATGAACGAGTGCGGGTTCTTCAGCACGCCCTGACGGACCTGCCAGGCCCAGAACTGACGGGAAATCTGGAAGGCTTCGTTGATTTCGATGGCCTTGGAGATGTTGACGTTGCCGTCTTTGTCTTCCGGGGTGTAGTTCAGCTCGGCCAACGCGGAGTGGCCGGTACCGGCGTTGTTCCAGCCGTTGGAGCTTTCTTCAGCCACGCCGTCCAGGCGCTCGACCATTTCCATCGACCAGCTTGGCTCCAGCTCGTGCAGCCACACGGCCAGGGTGGAGCTCATAATGCCGCCGCCGACCAGCAGCACGTCTACTTTTTTGGTTTCTGCGGCGTGCGCTTGCATGAAGCTCGCAGCGACAGCCAGACCCAGCAAGGTCTTGCCAGCTTTCTTGAACATTGATCTATTCCAGTCAGGAGAACGGAGGGAGGGCCTGTGGCTGGCCCAAGTGTTCCGTGTTCTTCAGCGCAGGCTTGTTGTTGATCATTGTTCGGCAGCCAGAGAACCAGAAAACGACTCGGCCTTTTGTCGAATTGACCGATAGGGCTGAATCGTTTTTCTGATTGTATCCGAAATGCCAGCGCAAACAAATTGCCGGTCCTCGCGTCAAGGTGACGGGTTGTCCCAGGGGATGCCCGCAAGCTTTGCAGTGATTGCAGTATTTTTCTGGCGCCCCTAATATTGAGATCATTTCTCATTCGCACCAGTATGCGCTTGCGCCGGATGCCGCCGTGGTTTCGATCCCAGAGTTGAACACCTCGCTCCATAGCCTGTACCACAGCCACTCACGCTGGTTGCTCGGCTTTCTGTATCGCCGGCTGGGCAGCCGCTGCGATGCGGCCGACCTGGTGCAAGACACCTTCGTGCGCATCCTCAAGCGCCCACGGCAGTTCGACGGCGAACGTGGTGAACGCTCGTACCTGGCCACCATCGCCCGCGGCCTGTGCGTGGACCACTGGCGCCGGCAGAAGCTGGAACAAGCCTGGTTGCAGCAGTTGGCCTTGCAGCCCGAGGCCCTGCAGCCCTCCCCCGAACAGCGCGCGATCATTGTCGAGACCCTGCACGAGGTGGACGCAATGTTGCAGCGTTTGCCGGGCAAAGTGCGCCAGGCATTCCTGCTGGCGCAGATCGATGGCCTGGCCTACCGCGATATTGCCGCGCACGTCGGGGTAAGCGAACGCATGATCAAAAAGTACCTGGCCCAGGCGTTTGTGCATTGCGCGATTCTTGAAGCCGAACTCGACGGCTTGCTGGTGGAGTGACGCCATGACCTCGCCCGTGCACAAACTCAGCCACGCCAGCCTGCAGCAAGCCGCACACTGGTACGTGCAGTTGCAGGACGAAAACGCCGCACCGCAGTTGCGCACGCAATGGCAACACTGGTTTGACCAGCACGGCGACCATCAGGCGGCCTGGCACTATGTGCAACGGGTCGGCCAGCGTTTTGCCCCGTTGCAGGCCGAAGGTGCAGCTGCGGGCCGGGCACTGCGTGAGCACGATGCGCGTCGCTTCACCCGGCGCACCGGGCTCAAGTCGCTGCTGGTGCTTGGCGCAGGCTCCCTGCTTGGCTGGCGGGCGTGGCACGGCGCGCCGTTGTCGGGCTGGGGTGCCGACATGGCCACCGGCATTGGTGAAGTGCGCGAAACCCGTCTGGCCGATGGCAGCCAGTTGTGGCTAGGGGCGCAGAGTGCCGTGGACACGCAGTTCTCCACATTCAGCCGGGTACTGCGGCTGCGCTTTGGCGAGCTGCTGGTGGAAACCGCCCACGACCCGCGCCGCCCTTTCTTCGTCGACACTGCGCAAGGCCGCATGCAGGCCCTGGGAACACGCTTTGCAGTGTGCCAGCTGGGCGAAAATACCCGGCTGGATGTATACGCCGGCGCTGTTGAGGTATGCACGGCGCAAAGCGGCGAGCGCTGCATCGTGCCAGCGGGCCAGCAGGTGGACTTTAGCGCTCAGGCAATCAGCACCACCCGCCCGGCCCAAAGCGCCGGCGAGTCGTGGATTTATCACCGTCTAAATGCCGAAGACATGCCATTGGGGCATTTGCTGCAAACGCTGGGACGCTATCGCCACGGGCACCTGGGTTGGCACCCGGATGTCGCCAAGCTGTCGGTGATGGGTGCCTTCCCGCTCAACGATACCGATCGCGCACTGGCCTTGTTGCAAGCGGCATTACCGGTGCGGGTGCAGCGGCTGACGCCTTGGTGGGTCACAGTCGAGCCGGTTTGATACCGGTACATCGCGCTGGGTTCTTCGCGGGCATGCCCGCTCCCACAGATGCGGTGTGAACCCGCAGCCTGCGTAGTACCTGTGGGAGCGGGCAAGCCCGCGAAGCAGGCGACACGGTAGTTGGATCCCGCTGTGCCGGTGCTGGCAAATTCGTTGGAGCCGGTCAAAAAATCTTCCAACCCGGTTCCCTTTTTCCAATCTCGTTCGGTTAACCCGGCATAGCGCTTCCAACTCACCCTATCGATTCCAGAGACCAGCATGCCGACGCCCTTCCACCCCGCGTTCCGCCTGGCGCTTGCCGCGCCACTTTCGCTATTTGCTGCCGCGCCACTGATGTTGCCGGCAACCCTGGCCCACGCCGAACAGGCGGCCAGCGCCGAAACCCGCTTCAACATCGCCCCCGGCTCGCTCACCAGCGCCCTCAACCAGTTCAGCAACCAGGCCGGCATCTATCTGGCCGGCAGCAACGAACTGGCCGCCGGCAAGACCAGCCAGGGGCTGCAGGGCCGCTACAGCGTCGCCCAAGGCCTGGCCCGGCTGCTGCAGGGTAGCGGCCTGCAAGCCGTGCCCCAAGGCAGCGCGGGCTATGTGCTGCAACCGCTTGCCGATGGCACCGCCCTGCAACTGGATGCCACGTCGATCAACGCCGCTACCCTGGTCGCCAGCGACGGCCAGGGCGACAGCGGTTACCGCGCCGTAGCCAGTGCCACTGCCAGCAAAACCAGCAGCGCCCTGGCCGACACCCCGCGCTCGGTTTCGGTGGTAACCCGCCAGCGCATGGATGACCAGCAATCGCAAACCCTCACCGAGGTGCTGGGCTATGTACCAGGCATTTTCTCGCCGCCGTTTGCCGGCGGTGATGGCCAGGCGGGTGACCTGTTCTTCATCCGCGGCTTCAATGCCACCGACTATGGCTACGGCCTGTTGCGCGATGGCCTGCGGGTGCAGGGCAACCGCTACGACACCAGCAGCGAACCCTACGGCCTGGAGCGGGTGGAAGTGTTCCGCGGCCCCACTTCGATCCTGTATGGCGAAAACGCCCCAGGTGGCGTGGTCAACCTGGTCAGCAAGCGGCCTACTGCCGACGCGCGCGGCGAAGTGCAACTGAGCTACGGCTCGCACAACCGGCGCCAGTTGGGCGTCGACGTTTCCGGCCCGCTGACCGATGAGGGGAATGTGCTCGGCCGCCTGGTGATGATGGGCCGCAAGTCTGACACCCAGGTCGACCATCAACCCGACGACCGCATGTACATCGCGCCGTCGCTGACGTTGAACTTCGACGACTTCAACAGCCTGACCGTGCTGGCGACCTACCAGCGCGACCGCACCTTGATGGAGCTCGGTTACCCGGCCGCAGGCACACTGCTGCACAACCCCAACGGCAAGATCGACAAAGACCAGTTGTCCGGCAACCCGGACTGGGACAACTTCGAACGGGAAACCTGGAGCCTGGGCTACGCGTTCAGCCACCGTTTCAACGACACTTGGCAGTTCCGCCAGAACTCGCGCTACATGCAGTCGCGCATCGACCGCCAGGAAATGTGGCCAGGTAACCTGAACAATGGCGGCTTCGGCACCACCCTGGGCAACACGGCCTACGACCGCTACAACAAGTCCATCGCCTACTCGCTGGACAACCAGTTCGAAGGCCACTTTACCCGCGGCGCGTTCGACCACACCTTCCTGATCGGTGCGAGCCTGGACCGCACCTCGTTCAACCAGGATTGGGACGCAGGCAACGGCGGCACCATCAATGTGTTCGACCCGGTGTGGAACGGCAAGCCGAGTACGCCCCTGCATGTGCAGAACGCCTTGCTCGAACAGACCATGTACGGCCTCTACAGCCAGCTGCAAACCAAGGTCGACAACTGGGTACTGCTGCTGGGCGGGCGCCTGGACCGGGTCAACAGCCAGTTCCGCAACAAGGCCGGTACCCTTAACGCGCAAGCCGACATGGACAGCTGGGACAGCAAGTTCACCTGGCAGACCGGGGTGATGTATCAGTTCGAAAACGGCCTGTCGCCGTACTTCAGCTACTCCACGGCCTTTGCCCCGACCCAGCAGACCGAAAGCAGGAACGGCCCGCTGGACCCCACCACCAGCGAGCAGTACGAAGTGGGCATCAAGTACGAACCCAAAGGCTGGAACACCGCCTTCACCGCGTCGGTGTACGACCTGCGCAAGAAGGACGATGTACTGTTCGATTCCGCCGTGGGTGACTACCGCCAGATCGGTGCCAGCCGGGCCAAGGGCGTGGAGCTGGAATTGAACAGCGACCTGAGCGAAAACCTCAACCTCACCGCCGCCTACACCTACACCGATTCGCGTATTACCAAGGACGTGGCCGGGTCGCTGTATGAAGACCACCAAATGACCGGCGTACCACGCAACCAGGCTTCAGTATGGAGCACTTACCGCTTCCGGGACGGGCTGTTCAAGGGCCTGCAGATCGGGGGCGGCGTGCGCCATTTCGACAGCACATTCGCGTACACCCCGGCGAGCCTGTACGGCAAGCTGGATACCGGCGATGTCACGCTGGTGGATGCCAAGGTCGGGTATGAGATCGACGAAAACTGGTCGGTGGAGGTCAATGCCCGCAACCTGTTCGACAAAGAGTACGTGGCAGGCTGCAACAACGCCGGGCGCTGCTATTGGGGTGAAGAGCGCACACTGCTGGGAACCGTGTCGCTGCGCTGGTAAACCGCCCTCAAACAAAAGCCCCCGGGACATTTACATGACCGGGGGCTTTGGATCACGCCGCAAGCGTCGCGATCAGGGTACCGCCAAGATTACTGCTGCTGAGGCAGTTTATCGATCGGGCCGCAGCCACCGATGATCTTGGAGATGGAAACCGAAGGGTGGAACAGGTAGTCGTAAGTGCAGTTTTTCGGTTGGTTGTAAACTTGGCCAGTGCAACCCGACAGCAGGGCAACACCCGAAACAACGGCAACGGCTACGGTGGCCTTGAACAGCTTTTTCATACTAAGTCCTTTAAATGAATCATCTTCGACCATCGTCTGATGGCTGCGGGATCATACAGACTCCCAGCTTTGGATCCAAGCTGTGCGTGGCACAACTTCGTTGCAAGCGTGCAACTGACAGGTGGCTGCCCAATAGTTAGTTACAATAAAAAGCCCCCGGCAACTCATGGTTCCCGAGGGCTTCCTCAATCAGCGATCACCCAGTCAATTGGTTTCCAGCTGATACGCCTTGCTTACGAACAACGCTGCAAACAGGCTCTTGCCTTGCTTGAAAGTGTACTGCTCTTCGAACTTGCCTTCCTCGACCAGTTTCTGCCCGATGGCACATTCCGAGTCGCTGTGGTTCTTGCCCTTGGCGCCGAAATCGCTGCTCCACGACGACAGGCCAACCTCTTCACAGAAGGCAGCGAACTTCGCCTTCGGTACATGCTGCTGGAAGGCATTGTAAGCCTCTTTCAGCGGTTTGAAGCCGCTGTAGCTCACCGAGTAGTTCTCAACCTTGGCTTTGCGGGCAAAACCGCTCACCGCTTCGGCCAATACCGCCTGACCGGTGTACGGGCTGTATGCACCAATCAGCATGGCGCTAAGCGCGCTCTTGAGCTGGGTTTCGACATCGTCCAGCTCCGGCAGCGACTCGAAGTCGGCCTTGCGCACGATCTCACCCACCTTGGAGCCGTCGTTACGGTGGGTCACGACAAACTCCATCGAGCCTTCACCGTCACTGGAACGCTTGATGGTGAAGTCCAGGTCAACCGTGGTGCCAAAATCGCCCGTGCTGCTGACCAGGAACGCGCCAGTCAAGGGCTGGCGCACCGCCATGTTGGCACCCCAGTCGAAATTCGACTCAGTGGCGCGGCCATTGGCGGCCAGCTCTGCGCGGGGCTGGATCTCGTCGCTGACATCAGCCACCAGCACCACCTCAGCGCCCTTGCTGGCAACGAAGGGGTTGCCCATCTGCATGCCCACCAGCTGGATGTGAATGCTACCGTCTTTGCTATCACCGTCGTGGGACAGCTTCAGCGCGTCAGCCTTCAGGTAAATGCCGGCAACATTACGGCTGACGTTGAGCTGGTACTTGGCCCAACCCGCCAGGCCTTCTTCCGGCGAACCACCGCGAGCGGACTCCACCAGGCTGGTCAGCCCGCGCATGAACTGCTGCGCGCCATTGGTCTGCGCGGCTGCCTTGCGGATCTCGGGGTCGGCAACAGTCAGGTTGCCAGAGAACGCCGAGTAGGAAATATCGCCCTCGGCCAGCACATCCTCAAGGAAGTAGCGCTCCTTGAAGTCCTCGTAATAGGCCAGCGCAGCCTTCTTGCCCGAGCTGGCAACCATTGCATAGCCACCGCCGAGCACCAGCACCGCCGCGGCAACACCGCCAATCAGCAGCTGCTTCTTGTTCATCTGTTTGATCATGGTGTTTGCCTCACTGGACCATCGCGGAAGCGTTGTTCCAGTCGTTCACGTACTTTTGGGAGACCTCGGGGGTCCAGCTGAAATCGATACCGGCGTTGGGGAATTCCTTGGCCAGCACGGCGCCGAACGACACACGGTCGGCACAGTGGTCCTGCTTGCAGGCCTCAGGCTCACCCACGCTGTAGGCGCGGTAGGTTGGCACGGCGCGGCCATCGTCCAGCGGGTAGTACGGCGTGGCGTTCGCCACCTGGGTCACGTACCAGCCTTCGCTGTATTCCTCGTCGGCGACCAGGCGGCCGGTGCTCGGGAAGTCGATGGTGTAGAAGTCGCCCTTCTTGCCGGTCACGTGCACCATCATCGGCGCCACCCGGGCCGACGTCGCAGGGTCTTGCTGCGCCAGCGGCGAAGCGAAGCGCACCTTGATGCCGGCCATCTGCGCGAGGGCCTCGGTTTCGCGCCCCTTGAAGTCGCTCATGCCGTCTTGCAACTGCTGGTAACGCTCCAGCACCCGGGTGTGCACGCGGGCCAGTTCCTGCTGGCGCTGACGCTCTTCACGCACACGCTGCTGCTCTCGCTGAACCGCCCAGTTCGCACCATCGCGCACATCGAAGAACAGGCCTTGGCGGTTGATGCCGATGCGGTTGCGGGTGATCTTCTGGGCATCGTTACCCCAGATGTTGTTCGAAATCGCCGACAGGTCCTTGACGATGAACAGGTTGGCCACATCGGTGGTGGTCGGCGAGGTGGCCTTGATCAGGTCGAAGATTTCCAGCGCGGCTTCCTTGTACTTGGCCGCGTCCAGGGCGAACGACTCGTCAGGGGTGACCGCCACGTAGTAAGGGTCGCTGCTAAACGGGCGCAGCACGCCGTAGCTGGAACGGGTGAACGTCAGGTACACCTTCATCTGCCGGCTGGGGATTTCGCCAACCAGGAATGCGGCCTGGTCGGCTTGCGCCGTGAGGTAGGAAACGGCTTTGTCCTTTACCGCAGGCTCGAGGTTCTTGTTGAAGATCAAGCCGCTCGGGTGGGCGTAAACGCGGTTCCAGTTATCGCCACGGTAGGTACCCACGGCCTTCCAGGTGATTTTTTCGAAGCTGCCTTCACCAAAGCCGGACGCCGGGCAGGGCATGGCCGGGGTGGTGCCGAACGACAGGGTGTCACCATTGCCGATGATCTCGCGGCTGAGCACCCATTTGCAGCCCGCGCCGTCCGTTACCTGCATCAGGTTGCGGTTCTCCAGCACCACGGCGCGACCGAAGTCCGACGTGGGGGCAGCGGCTACTGCAGCGGCAGGTGCAGGCACGGGCGGAACGACGGGGGCTGCTGCCGGGGCTTCGGCAGCCGGTGCTGGCGCAGGTGCTGCGGCAACTTCAGGGGCTGGGGCAACTTCTACTTTCGCCGGCGCTGCTTCAACGACCGCGGGGGCCGGCTCAGCGGTTGGGGCTGGCGCAGCGGCCGCGGCGGCCGGGGCTTGTGCCGAAGCAGCAGGTGCCGGGGCAGTTGCAACAGGTGCTGCCTGGGCGGGCGCCGGGGCGGCGGCGGCAGGTGCAGCAGGCGCGGCAGCCAAGGTCACCAGGCCCAGGTTGCCGGCATTGCCCGAGCCGCTGGCGTAGAGGTTACCCTTGGCATCAACCGCCTTCCAGCTTACCTTGGCAGTCGAGCAGTCCTTGGCAAACACGAACGGCAGCTTGGTCAGCAACCCCGACAGCAGTTCCTGGTTGTCCCACGCCGGGCGGGTGATGGTCAGTTCAACCTCGGGTTTGCACCACGTGGTGGCATCCCCTGGCACTTCGACCTTGATGTTTTCTTTCTTCGAGAAGGCCAGCTCGTGGGCGAACGCCTGCGGTACCAGACCACAAGCGCCGACCACAGCCAGCGCGAGCGCGTGCTTTTTCATGGAGTTCCTCAGATCAGTTCCCAGGTGCCGTTGGCTTGTTTGCAGAAGGTGTTCTGCTCTTGCTCGGTCTTGCCGCTTTGCGACTTCAGGCTGACAGTGACCGGGCGGCAGGCAGCTTCGGCGGCGACCGTTTCGGTCGGCAGCGACTGCACCGAATCCAGGTCGAAGCCTTGGGTTTCCTTGCTGGCGGCAACGTCCAGCTCGTCCAGGTTCACCGCTGGCGTCACGCGCTTGGCCAAGGCCTGCGCCTTGGGCTCGACGTAGTTCTTGTGCACGTAACCCACGGTCACGCCCTTACGCCCGACCAGGATCCAGTCGCCAGTGGCGCCGACGGCGGTGAACTCGGTATGGTTCTTCAGGCTGCCGACTTTTTCACCCGTCTGGTTCGGAGCGGCGCGCACGTTAAGGTTGTCGCTGATGGTCACGTATGGCTCGTTGATCAGCTTCATCGACGGCACCGCCTGAATCTTCGGCGCACGCTTGACCTCAACCTTTTTGGTCTGGGTGTATTCCTTGCCCGGCACGATCTGGGCGGTGGCGCCCGAGTGGTCAGACTTCCAGGTCACTGGCTGGGTACTGGCAGTGGTCTGCTGCTGGCTCAGTACTTCCTGGGTGCGCAGCGCCAGGGCCTGCTGGTCCTTCTCGTCCAGCATGTGGCCGATGCGGTTACCCACGTAGGCACCGATGCCGCCGGCAATCAGGGCTGCGGCGATCTTGCCGTTGCCGCTGCCCATGGTCGAGCCGATGGCCACACCGGCCAGGCCGCCGATCACGGTGCCCGCTTGCTCTTTGCTGATCCCGAGCTGTGCACAGGCCGTGGTAGAGGCGATGGCGACCGCCAGAAGGGACGCGACGAATTTCTTACGCAAGTGGAGCACTCCATTTTCGGTGGGGCGCACAGCCGCGTACCGCAGCCAACAGTTGGCGGCAGCATTCAGAGTTGTGCAGTTTTTGGGGTGAGAGAGCAGCACTGGCCACGAACGGCAATTCAACCGTCGAGCGAAGGGCGCAGAGGCATACCAGTACGGCGCGAAGCATCCAACGAATCCATGTCAGGAAGAGGTCACCGCCCAGCGCACGTAATCATTACGGCGTTTGGCCTGGGCGTGAGGGGCTTGTAGGGGGCGCATTGTAGCGCAAGGTGCCATTGACAGTTCAAGACAAAATGTTGCGAGAAGCCGGTGTGATCTACGAGTACAAGCCGGCAGCGTTTGCACTCCGGCCTCGCCGCCATCAGGCACTGCACAGTCCCTGTGGGAGCGGGTTCACCCGCGAAGAGGCCAGCAAAGCTGCTCGACTGGGTTGTAAAGCGAGCCTTTGCCGACGATAGTTCAGGGCACTGCCTTCGTATTGCCCAACAGGAACTCACCATGCTCGGCGTCACCGACTACGGCGCATTCGTCATCGCCTTCATTATTCTTCTGGCCATCCCCGGCCCGGGCAATTTCGCCCTGATCACCGCCACCGGCAAGGGCGGTATCAAGGCTGGCCTGGCCGCGACACTTGGGGTGATCGTGGGTGACCAGGTGCTGCTGTGGCTGGCGGTAGCCGGCGTCGCCACCTTGCTGGCCACCTACCCCACGGCCTTCCATATGGTGCAATGGGCCGGTGCTGCGTACCTGGCGTACCTGGGCCTGCGCATGCTACTGAGCAAACCCGGTGGCTCCGCACACAGCTGCCGCATGGACAACGGCCAGTACTTGCGCCAGACCATGATGATCACCCTGCTCAACCCCAAGGCGATCATGTTCTACATGGCGTTTTTCCCGCTGTTCGTCGACCCGGTGAAGCACCAAGGGCTGGTGACGTTCGGTTTCATGGCTGCGACGGTGGCGGTGGTGACCTTCGCGTATGGGCTGATTGCCGTGGTGCTGACGCACCAGTTGGCTGAACGCATGCGTGCAAACCCGCGCATCAGCAACCTGTTCGAACGGCTGGCGGGGGCTTGTCTGGTAGGGTTTGGTATCAAGTTGGCGGCGATGCGCTGAGCGTGGCCAGACCATGTTCTACAACTTGAACTCAGAATTATTCCCTTCCTTGTAGGGCGTTTCCCAAACATACTGGCAACCCGCTCTAACTGTTGCGACGGACTCGGTCACGCTCTAGTCTCGGCTTGTCGTTGCAAAATCAACGGCCGGCTTTGACAGGCCGACGATTTCCCGCACACGTGCACTGTTTATGGCGGCTGTACGTGGGGCACCGTCGTGTGCGCCGAGTTACTCCGGGATCCTCGGTCTGTCAACCCATGTACAGCTGCCACCCTCTTGTTTGACAGCAAGCTTGCGGCAGCTCCAATGATCCTGGAGATGTGTATGCGCAAGATGGTCCCTGATCCACCCTACTCCCTCGATTCCACCCAGGTCCTGCAAGACACCCTGGTCCAGTCCTCAGAGTACGTACTCTGCGCCCTGTCCGTCGCCCGCCAGTCCGTGCAACTCAAGCCTACTGCCCACAGTTCGATTGTGATGCAGGCCGTCATCCATGAAATGGAGGCGGTACAGGGGCTGGTCGAGTCGGCACTGATGCAATTGCAGATGCGGCCGCACTTACCCACTGAGCCGTACACCTTGCACTAGCAGGCCGGGCCTCTTCGCGGCTAAAGCCGCTCCCACAGGGTTATCTCCGCCCTCAGGCACTGCACACCACCTGTGGGAGCGGGTTCACCCGCGAAGAGGCCAGCCCAGGCAACCAGAACCGGGAAACAAATCAATGCCCACCGACAACACACAAGAACCCACCACAGTCGGCAAGACCTGCTTCTACCAAGGCGAAAACAACACCCACCCGCTGTTCCGCATCGAACCCGGCATCCCCTGCGAGAACGCCCGCGAACAAGCATCCGAACTGATGGGTTACGTGCGCGACCTGATCATCACCGGCCTGATGGACGGCGACCAGAAACTGATCTGGGCCTCGCACTACCTGAGTGCCATGGCCAAGGCGCTGCTGGATGATGCTGAATTGGGGATGATGAAAAAGTAAGGCCGGAACGGAAAAGCCCCTGGAGACGCGATGCACCCAGGGGTTTCATTTATCGCGTCTCAGCGCAAAAGGACCCCAAAAGCGCCATCGGCCGACGGCAGGGCTGCGACATCTTCCACGGCGATGTAGCCCATTTCCCAAACCCAGACCAATCCCGCTCCAACCGTTGCCAGTGCTCAACTTGCGCCTTAGCCTCATCACGTCAGCCTCATCACGTCATGGCCATTCAACGACTGACGATGACAGGCGGCCATCACTTCTATGCGCCCCTTTTCGTGGCGGTTACCACGTCCACACAGGACTGCAACGCCACTCCGTCGATCTCTCATATACAAGGAGTAGCCACTAGGCTACATTTAATGCATGCCGAATCAGATCGACACTACGTCGGAATTTGACGATTGGCTGGATGGCGTGAAAGATCCGATCGGCAAAGGTGCAGTCACCGCAAGACTCGCACGAGCGGAAAATGGCAACTTTGGCGATATCGAGTCTGTTGGCGATGGCGTCAGTGAGATGCGAGTGTTTGTCGGCCCCGGTTATAACGGGCTCGACCCGCTACCTGATGCTCTACGGTAGCGATAAAGCGGACCAGCTCAGAGCCATTAAGCGCGCCAAGCAAATCCTTGATGTTATACGAGGTAAACAACGATGAGCGACACATTCACCGCCGAAGACATGCCCATCCTTGAACTCGATTTGAGCAGTACCAAACGCTTCGAGGCCTCCCGGTTTCTGAACAGTCCCGAAACCATCGCGGCTTTCCTGGCAGAGGCAATGAAGGCTAACGATGCGCAAACCCTGATGCATGCCTTGGGGGAAGTGGCAAAAGCCAAGGGCGTGAATCAGTTTGCGCAAGACGCAGGCGTGAATCGTGAGTCGCTTTACAAAACGTTGAAGGGCGGCGATAAAACCCGTTTCACTACTATTCAGAAGCTCATGCTTGCCTTGGGTGTAGAGCTCACGGTCAGACCGCTCAAGAAACTCCCCGCTTCCTCATAGGCTCGCCCCGCGCAATTGGGGCTGCTGACTTCAACCACTTTAGCGACGCACAACGAAAAAGCCCCTGAAGCTTTCGCTTTCAGGGGCTTGATCTTGTATGGCGGAGAGATAGGGATTTGAACCCGCCCACAATGTTCATTAGGCCGCCTCAGACCCTATTTTACTGAGCGAAATGAAGATTCAAATGGCCTTAAACGCCCCCATCCGGCCCCAGATTTGCCCTAAAATTGCCCTAAGCTGGCGAAGCGGAGCTTGAGATTCATCTGGAGCACTCAAGCCAGAAAATCCTTGGTTGGACGGTCTTTAGTTGATCGGCGCAGATGCTCCTGACGCTTTGAAACCGCCTGTAAGTAACACTGATCGCAACATGCATCCTCGGCAGAACTGACTATGGCCGAGCTGCTCCGCATTGAGTAACGACCACAGACGCACCGACATACCCAACGTCCTTTTCTGTCGGCCGAGAGGCCCATCACCGTGAAGCGTCCAAATCGGTCTCCGGTGTGGTTTGTGAAAGACGGGTTTGATCTAGCCGCATCTGGTACTGATTTGATTGCCAGGGGCAGATCGGAATCCAGACTGGTAGTGTTTGCCCGGTACTCAAACTGCTCACCCTTTGCCACAACCCGTGCCGCTACCGCGTCGATTGGTTTTTCGTGACCAGCTTTCATTGAAGGCTTCCATGCGTGAACTCGAGGTCTATGCTAGCGCAATCGTCGCGTCTTCGGCGATTGTGCGGGACCTATGATCGAATAGGCCCTCGCCCCGACGGAGCCCTAGGGATTCTCCGATCAAGTCAGCACAGGCCATCTGACCTGTGCTGACTTGACCGGAGAATCCCTAGGTGCCTACAACCTGGCTTGAGATAGTCGATACAGCGGTGAAAATTGGCTTAGGTGCCGCAGTTACAGGCATCGCAACGTTTGTAAACAACCGCCATAGCCATACCAGAACCCTGGAGAAAGAACGCTATGCTAAAAACGTAGAGATGCTTGAGAGCATCACCCTCAGTGCTGAAGAGGCAACTCACTCGTTGCTCAAGCACTGGGCACATACTGTTGATTGGACAAGGATCACCGAACGGGGGGATGAGACTACGTCCGAAAAAGTCAAACTGATAGCTGAGTACCGCAGCGAGCTGTTCCACCTTTTCAAAGAGTTGACTAACAGCGAGGGAAGGCTTTTGCTAATGGGGTATAAAGATCAACAGGAGTCCCTGAGGGAGTATGGACAAGTGATCTCTGACCACTAACGGTACGCATCTGTGTACAACGATGAAATAAAGGTGACCGAGCTAGAGGCTTGGCGCAAGAGAATTCTGGAAGGAAGGGAGAAGCTATACTCATCCCTGAACACGGCCTACCGCACACAACAATAATTCGGCGTTCCTGCTCCCCTCGATTGTCATCGACCCGCACCATCGCTATCATAGCTGGCCATGTGCCACGAATAAGTGGTGCAGAGGGCAGCAATTGGTAGAATCTCAGACTGCCATTGCCTGCCAGTCATTTTCAGTTGAACAAGAAGGGATTCAGAACGTGATAAAAAAAATCCAAGGCGCACTGGGTAAAAACGCCAAGACTCACAAGCCCGATTTTGAATTTGCTAAGGAAAGTTATTCAGACATAGGACAGATCATCTTAAATTCAACCAGAAAGTATTTGGATACTTACTTGAAGCAAGATGACGGATCATCACTCACCACCTCTATATTTTCTCAGAACCTCAGAGAGTCAGCTAAGTTCTCAGCAAAGTCTGCACGAATAGCTTACTTACTAGGCAAAGGCTCATTGCTTGGCGAGCACGAACGCAAAGGAATTGTTAGAACACAAATAATTGAATATGGCGCCGTATGCGAAGCTATTCTTCTGGATTTAATTCAGTCGGTTGGAGCCAATAACTTGCCCATCGACGCACGTCCCAGCAGAGACGTCAAAAACAATCCTATTGACTGGGAAAGTGGCGGTTTATTTTCAACCATCAAAAATAAACCTGCCATCATGAAATACCGTTTCGACTTTAAATGGCTAATCGAGAAGAGCACGCAAATCGGCGCCATAGATAAAAACCTAAACAAGCGCGTATCCCATCTTCGAAAAAGCCGAAACTTGGTACACCCAGTTATACCGACAGCTCAAAGATACACCGACGACATTCAAAACAGTAGAGCGGCACGAGACACTGCAATCGCAGTTAGAGACGCCTGCACAGCATTTAAAGAAAAACACGGACTGGCGCTACCTTGATTTCATTGGGCTTGTACACAACAAAAGCGTCAAGCTCAACACTGTACCTCCGGTTTCAGATCCGTAAAACTATACACACCGATTGCGCTGCAGTAGGAACAGGAAAAGGCACCCAAGGCCCACAATAGAGGGGTTTGGGTGCCTTTTCTTATTCTGGCATCTGCGTGTGCATGGGCTTAGATTGGCATCGATCGAAACCTTATTGCGACCTGACTCTCCTACAGATAAATTTACACTATTAAAAATTGCTCACCCAAGAATGCCGAGTTAAGTTGAATGTCGACCTTACATACAAGCTCAGAACAAATAACGCCTCCTTTTGGATGCCATTGATGCCCGAGAACGTTAGTCGATACGGCAGCCACTCCTGCTACTCTGGAGGATATTTTCTTTCGGGCGTCTAATCTTTTCATCGCCTGGACTAAAATCGAATGACCTTCATTACCTGCCCATGAAGCCCCAATGATTACTACCCCACCCCATTCTCCGGTAATTTGCTTGCTTGCGTTGCGAATCTGCTTTATAAGCAATCGCTCCATCTCGGCGAGGGAGGGACACTTTGAAGGCCACTGTAGCTCCGCAGGGGCCTTGACCTCAAGCGATATCGTTTCCGCGAAGTTAACATTAATGAACAAGTCAGGCGACTGCACGGAGAACTTAGCATGATCGTTAAAACCAATACTGTTTCCTGAGTCCTGAAGGTGGGAAGCAGCTAAAAGCTGCGCGACGGTATGGGGGTACTCCAATACAATGGATTTCGAAATCAGAGCAAACAACGGATGATGCGCCCAGCGGGCCATGAGGTGTTTTGATACCTGTAAAAAGGTTAGGGCTGCTTGAGTTTTCTCACTTCCCAAATCAATTTCACCTTTTATGTGACAACCTCTTATATGCTCAATTGCCCAAGCCAGGTTAGAACGTAGGAAAAATTCGTTACCGCTAGCTACTGCCTGCTTGGCGCGCCGGGAAGCTTTTAGCATCTCACCTGAACTAAGATCATTAATCCTCAGCTCTATAGCGTTGAGAGCGTCTTGCCCGAGATCTAGTGAACCTGTATCATCCGGCCGAATTGTCGTCAACGCTTTAATCCGACTAACTTCACTCTCACTCGCTATACCCCAATCACCGCGAACATCTACAGTGTCACCCATAGGGTATCGTCCTAGGGGGAAAGTAAGCAGTAGCTTAGGCAACGGCTCTCCTACCGGCCACTCCTCACTTAGCGTAAGCTCAGAACACTGAGAGCATTCGAATCCAAGACCGACATACTGCCGAGACTGATACCCAACTATTAATACCTGCCCGCACTGACAGACCAAATCGGACTTTCCATCACCTGAACTTAATGGCTTGGCGGTCTTCTGAACCAAAACCGGCACCGAAATTAGATCTGTCATTGCCACCTCCATGTCACTAATTGGCATTTAAGATGATTACCATCATTTTATATAGGTGAACATTATTTTTGGCAAGCACCCCGAGCGTACACGGACTGATCATGAACTGCCCTCCTTCGACAGCTCTTAGATCAGGGGACTGCGTTTTGTAGGTCTTGCTCAACTCAGGTCGTTCCGCTGCGCGGCGATGCTCTTGATACTGCCCTTGGGCAAGGATGCGTTTGGCAATCAGAACAAGCTACCAAGCGATGCTGGCTGCCAGTTCATGATCACTAACTCGCCGGTTACCTCTGCCTTGCACTGTCGCTGGTTTGTGTTGCTGTAGCGGATGTCTAAGCATTCGAAGTGGAAGCCCTCGAAGGCGAGCCGGATGTCCGGGTGGTCGTTGATACTGACCATCACCTTGCCCTTGCAGCGGCGCATGAAGTCCGCCATGCGTTCGTACTCTTCGAACGGAAAGTCCACACCGTAGCCAACGGTCTGCCAGTAAGGCGGGTCCATGTAGAAGAACGTGTGTGCTCGATCATAGCGCTCAGCGCAGGCGAGCCACGATAGGTTCTCAACGTAGGTGCCGGCGAGGCGCTGCCACGCTGCGGAGAGGTTCTCCTCGATGCGCAGCAGGTTAATGGCCGGCCCAGTGGTCGCGGTACCGAACGTCTGTCCAGTGACCTTACCGCCGAACGCGTGCTGTTGCAGGTAGAAGAACCGCGCCGCACGCTGAATATCGGTAAGGGTTTCAGGCCGCGTCATCTTCTGCCACTCGAAAATCTGGCGGGAGCTGAGCGCCCATTTGAACTGGCGGACGAACTCCTCCAGGTGGTTCTGCACAACGCGGTAGAGGGTGACCAGGTCACCGTTGAGATCGTTCAGTACCTCCACCGGTGCGGGCTGGGGACGCATGAAGAACAACGCGGCACCGCCGGCGAAGACTTCGACATAGCATTCATGAGGGGGAAAGAGTGGGATCAGGCGGTCGGCCAGGCGGCGTTTGCCACCCATCCAGGGAATGATAGGAGAGGTCATATATATGCAAGTCTTTACTGTATGAATAAACAGGTGTTAGGCTCGCCGCGCTTTGTGCACAAGGCAGAGGCTACGGCTGGACTTGCAGGAAGGGTCTGCGGGTTCGGCGGGCCGGGCTGGATGTTGACGCATCTACCCGGCTCGCCTCTTTTCATTTGGTGACTTCGCGGACGTAGGCCTGGCAGGCCTGCAGTGCGATCAGTCCTCGATCACCGATGTCGGTAATGCCGATAATTCGTTGAGCATGCGCTGGGTCAAGTCGGGCGCGTAAGGCGCCATGAACCACGCCTCCGGTGCCGGCGGCTTCTCGCATCCCACCGTCACCACCCGAGGCGGCAAAGGCTCCGGCGTCGACAAGGACTGACAGCCGCAAGTCAGCATTAGCCAGCCTGTCACGCAGCCGATCTTGAGTCTGTTGTGCATCGTTCATTTCCTTCCAATGTGTTTTGCCCTGCTCCTGCAGGCGATCTTCCAGGGCTTGTCGCTGACTTTTCTGCTCCGCCAACTGCTTCAGGGCCGCAGCTGCAGCCTCCTCACGCTCTCGGCCGTGAGCCCGATCACTGTCCGCCAATTGCTGGACATAACCGGCAGCCTGCTCAGCCACCTGCTTTCCGTACTCGCTGGCCTGCCACAACCAGGCCCCTCGCCCGCCGACATAGAGCCCCACCGCAACACCCAGAAACGCGATACGCCAGTTCAGCGGCATTGCTGCAGCACCTCAAGCGCACGCTTGTAGAGCGCCTGGCGATCCCTCAACCCATTCAGGCCGCCGTTGATACGGCGAGTGATCGACTCGAACACCGAGTCATCGGCCTGCAGCACCTTGTCAGCCAGGCTATTAAGCCCTGCCCGCTGCCAGTACCAGCCGGCTGACAGTGAGGCGTAGACGGGCTGCTCGAGCAGGTCTGGAGTGTTGAGCAAGCGGCTGTCACCGAACAGCGCTTCGCTGCAGGCCTCGTAGTTGTCGCGGCCGGTGATCTGAATAAGTCCACGGCCACGGTACCGCTGGCCATCGCCATCAGCCGCCGGGGTGTTGCCGAGGCGCGCCGCAAGCGGGCCGGTGTCGTACTTGGCCAGGTACTTGTCGTTGCCCAGCTCGCGCACGTAACGCAGCTGGCCAGACTCATGGCCGATCTGGGCGATAAACGCCGCCTGCCGTGCCGGCGTGACGATGCCGAACTTGCCCATGGCGGCATTGAGGACGGGTGCAAAAACGCCGGCTTTCGGGCCGGCGTTCGGGAGGATCTGCTGCAGTTGCTGAATGGATAGTGCCATTGCTTGCTCCAGTGATGGCCGCGTGCGGCCGTAGGGTTACAGCTGCTCAACCGCGAGCGGCTTGGTGTCTTTCTTTTTCTTGCCCGAGGCCTTGGCCTTGCCCTTCTTGCCGCCGTTGCACTCCACCGTCGTGCTCCAGCCGGACTGGGTGAATACCTGCTCGACGCCGTCCACCAGGTACTCGCCATCGAGCCCCGGCTTGAAGCCCTGGGCGTTGATCGAGCGCTCGGCAAACAGGTCGGTGCGTCCGGGCATTTCCAGACGCACGCCGGCCGTGCTGCGGTTGAACGCGGCCAGGCGCGCCTTAGCGGCCTGCTGGGCGGCGGTTTTGTTGGGGTAGACGTGACGGTCGGTGTGCACCGGCGGCAGGCCGTCCGGCGACTCGTCGTTGGCCAGCTCGACCACCTGTAACTTGCCGGTCTTCGGGTCTTGGTGCTGGGTCTTCACCGCCTTCTGTGAATTGCGATCACCGAGACGGAACTGGTAGCGGGAAACGTCCGTCTTGTTGATGGTGATGACCGCCAGCGCCTTACCGGTGGTGCTTTGCCCGCCTTGGCGCGGCATCACCAGCAGCTTGCTTTCGGCCACCTTGGCGGTGCAGTCGTACTGCTTGGCTAGGCGGGTGACAAAGTTGTAATCCGACTCGTTGCGCTGGTCGACGCGCTCGACCTTGGTGTCGACCGGGCAAGACACCTCCCAGCCGTTACGCTTGGCGATTTCGCCGACGATCTGCGACAGCGGCACGTTCTCCCAGCTGCCGCTGCGCACGGTCTTGCCGCTGCCGCGCATGTCGCTGGCCTTGCCGCGAATCACGATGGTGTCGGGCGGCCCGCTCAGCTCCACCTCGTCGACGGTGTAGGCCCCCAAGCGGGTCAGTCCTTGTCCCTCGTAGCCCATCATCACCACCACGTTGCTACCGCGCGCCGGCAGCGCAACGGCCTGGTCGCGGTCGTCAATGCGCAACTCGAACTCGTCCGACTCCATGCCGGGCTTGTCCGAGGTGCGCAGCAGCAACAGGCGGTCATTGATCAGCGCGGTGATGTCGTTGCCATCCGCGACGATTTGATACGTGGGTTTCATGCAGGCTCCAGAAATGCAAAACCCCGCACGGGGCGGGGTTTGTTACGCGTAACGCGGTTTAGCCGAACAGCTGCAGCAGCTCGACCGCCGGGGCCGGGAGATCCGGCAGCAGGATCAGCAGGCCGGCGCGGTATGGCTGCGCCTGCCTGGCCAGATCCGGGTTGGCATCGAGCACAGCCTCGACGGTGGCGTTGAGGTGCCCGTAATGGTGCTGACAGATCACATCGAGCAGATCCCCGTCAGACGTTCTGCAGGTCGTTGCCATAGCTCACAAACTCCAGGGTGAAGCCTTGTTTTCGGGGGATACCGCCTGCCAGCAGGTGGCTTTGTTCTTCCTCGACACTGACCAGGCACCAGTCGCCAAGTACCTCGCCGTAGCCCGTCACCAGGTTAAGCGCGCGCAGGTTGCGGCCGATGGAACGCAAGGTGTTGAGCTGCTTGAGCCCGGCCTTTTGGTTCGGGAAGATCGCACCCTTGAGCGTGATCTTTTCCTCACCCAGGCCCACGGCCTGCTGCGCCGTGCTCCGGCGCAACCGCTCCTGGCCCTGCCAACGAAACGACGCCTGCCGGCGTAGCTCGTCAAACGCGGCCGTGCCGAGGTTGAAGTAGTAGGGCTGCTCGTTGGGCTCATGCGGCTGGATGATCAGCAGGTGCGGGAACGGTGCCACAGCCTCCGGTGTCGGCGTGGCCGAGGCCAACAGCCCACCACTGGGCAGGATGTTGGACAGCGAGGGACTGATTTTGCCAGCCACTCTGCCGACCTCCGACGACACCTTGCTGGCCATCTGCTTGAACGTGCCGAGGCGTTCTTGCACCTGACTGACGCCCGATACAGCGCGGCTGTACATCGACGTCACTTGCCCGACACGGGCTTGCGCCACGCCGATGCTCCGCACCAAGCGGCCTGCCTTGGCGCCCATCTCAGGCGGTAGAAACGGGATGCTCTCCAGTTCGGACGCAGCACCGGTAATGCTGCTGATAGCGCCGTTGAGCGGTACCAGCATGCCGTCGGCGCTTTTTCGTCCGGCCTCCCCCGCTGCAACCAGGCTGGACAGTGACGACTCCAGCAGCTCCATGTAAGCCATTGGCCCTCCTTAAACGTGGGGTTGATCGAACAGCTGCGCCGAGGACGTGCGCGCAGCCACCTCGCGCTGCCAGGCGTCAAACAGCCCGCGCATACCGTTTGCCATTTCGCTCAGCAATTGGTTTGGGTCTTTAACATCGCCGTGGACAGTGAGCGGCATGACCGGGGCGAATGTGAACGTGTTGTCCACCTTCGGCGCCGGTGGCGGTTCGGCTGCCTTGGCGGCCGGGGCCACCTCGGGCAGTTTGGCCGCAGGCGGCGCGGCCTTGGCCATCTCGCGCACCACATCACCCAGTACGGCCTGTGGCTCGGGTTGAGGCTGCGGCCGCACCAGGTCGGCGCTTGGGAAGCGCACCTTGTTGGCCGTCAGGGCGGGCAACAGAAACGGATCTTTCGACGCCGGATCGCGCGGGTCATACGACACCTCGGGCTTGGCCGGTACCGGGACCGGTGCTGCTTCCCGCACCGCAGCCCCCAGTTTGGGTGCCGGCGGCTCGGGCTCGGCCGGCGGCCGTACCAGTCCAGCACCAGGGAACCGCACCTTGTTGGCGGTCAGCGCCGGCAACAGGAACGGGTCTTTCGACGCGGGGTCGCGCGGGTCATACGAAACTGCCGGCTCTACCGGCGCCGGCACGGTCGCGTCCCGCACCGTATCGCCCAACTTCGGCGTAGGCGGTTCGGGCTGCGCCTCGGGCGCTGCAGGGACCTCGGGTAGAGCCTGCGGCCGCACCAGACCAGCACCGGGGAACCGCATCTTGCCAGACGTCAACGCCGGCAGCAGGAACGGATCTTTCGACGCTGGGTCACGCGGGTCATACGACACCGCTGGCTCCACCGGCGCCGGGCTGGCCACCTCCCCCACCGTATCGCCCAGCTTGGGCACCGACGGCTCGGGTTGTGCCTCCGGTGCTGCAGGATCTACCGGCGACTCAGGGTTGGCCGGTGGCCGCACCAGATCAGCACCTGGGAAACGCACCTTGTCGGCCGCGAGTGTCGGCAACACGAACGGGTCTTTCGATGCCGGGTCGCGCGGGTCATACGACACTGCCGGATCAGCCTTGACCGAAGCCGTGGCGGGCTTAGGCTCGACTTCCTTGGCTGGCATCACTGTTACGCGTAACGCTTCACCCAGTGCCGGCGGCGATTCCGGCTCGGCTTGATCGTCGGCCGGCTCGTCACCGAACCAGCGTTTGCCCAGCCAGCCCCCAAAGGACTCGCCACCCATGCCGCCCAGGACGGCGCCGACCGCGCCGCCCACGGCGGTACCGATCACCGGCACCATGGAGCCAATGGCCGCCCCGGCTGCAGCACCGGCAAGGGTACCCGCCAGACTGCCGGCGGCCCCGCCATAACCCTCAGCCTTTTCGTCCTTGGTCTCAGCGTTTAGCGCGACATCGATCGCAACCGTACCGGCATCGATGATATTGCCACCTGGCAGGCGCTTGGTCAGGCGGGTTAGGCCCCGCACCGAGCGCGCTACCTTGCCTAGGTCATCGGTGGCGGTAAGGGCCGACGACGCTGCAGGCAACGCCCGAACCTTGGCCACGGCAGCCTTGGCCGGCTTGGGGGCCTCGACGGCCGGCGCAGGCCGCACCGGGGCGCCCTGCCGGGCAGCGCGCCGACGCTCCCGGCGCCGACTTCTGCGACTACCCTTTGCAGGCCCTGCAGGGCCGCTATTTGCAACGCTACTGCCAATCCCGCCTATTGCATCGGCGTTGACCACGAAAACGCGCTGCGGGTCATTGGCAGCTCCGCCGGGATCATCGGCTTGGCCAGGCCCTTGCGAACCCGGCGAAAACACCTTGCCCAGCAGCCCCAAGCCGGTGTCGACTACCTTGCTGCCGGTCTTGGGCAATTTGATCGGCGCCCGCTCGGCCTTACCGGCGCGGCCCGCGAGCCCTTCCAGGCCGCGCCCCATGGCGATGTTGAACACCCCGCGCCCGACACGCAGCGCACTGCGGGCACTCAGGAATGCAATTACCGCCGCCGTAATGCCGCCAATCCCCATGGCGATCGACGGGAACTGATCCGACAGCGAGGTGATACCACGGGCGACCTTCGTCAGCCCCTGCGCCGCCATGTCGGTGGCCGGGCGGATGGCATCGCCAATGCTGCGCATTGAATCGTCCACCGCCTGGCCCAGCTCGGCCCACTGCTGCGCCGATGTCTCGCGGCGCTCAGCCAGGTTCTTGTCGAGGATGCCCGAGGCCTTCTTGGAGTCGGCCTTGAGTTCTTCGTACAGGCCCCGGTTCTGCCCGTAGGCAGTGAGCGCGGCCTTGACCTGCATGTCGGCGAAGATATCGCCGGTGCGCAGGGTCTTCTCCAGGGCTTCCAGCGCCGCCTTGGCCTTCTCCGGGTCGACCTCCTTGTCGATCTTGGCCTGGGCGTCCTTGATCTGCTTGGCCTTGGCCGGGTCGGTCTTCTCGACGTAACGCATGGCCAGGGCCATGGACGCCTCAATGACGTTCATGCCCTTCTGCAGGCCGGTATTCAGTGACGCCTGATAATCAATGCCGACATCGCTGTAAGCC
This sequence comes from Pseudomonas sp. PvP089, assembly GCF_017875165.1. Lineage (NCBI taxonomy): Bacteria > Pseudomonadati > Pseudomonadota > Gammaproteobacteria > Pseudomonadales > Pseudomonadaceae > Pseudomonas > Pseudomonas sp. PvP089. The sequence continues at coordinate 1,608,567 of NZ_JAGGME010000001.1, read as the reverse complement.
TTCTTGATATCGCCGGCGCCAATCTTCTCCATCCAGTTCTTGAAGTTGTTCGCCGCTTCGTCGGAACTGCCGGCGGCCTTCATCTGGACCTGCAGCATGGAACCCAGCGAGGTCACCGCATCCAGCCCGGTGATGCCGTTTTTCTCCATGCCGGCCAGCAGCTGGGGGAACCACTTGGCCATGTCGCTGGCCTCGAAGCTGCCCGCCTGGCCTTGGTAGGCGATAGCCTCCAGCGCCTGCTGCATCACCTTCGGATCGCTGATTTTGGCGTTCTGCTCCAGCGCCTGGATCATCGACGCGGTGTCGACGCCCGAGGCACCTTGACCGACCGCGAACTTGGCCGCGACCGGCGCATACGACAGCGCCTTGTCCAGCTCCATGCCGGCGCCGACCAGCTGGTTGACCAGGTCAGCCACGTCATTGCGTGACATACCCGTGTCTTTGGCCGTGCCGATCACCGTTCGGGTAAGCTGCTGCTCTTCGGGCTTGTTGGCAATATCAGCCTTGATCGCAATGTCACGGATGATCGCTTGATAGTTCGCGCTGATCATCGTCGGTACAGCAGCGGCGCCCGTAGCCACCACTGCCCTGCCGATATTCGACTTGAGCGATTCCTTGCCCGCCTGCAGCTGCTGGTGACCCTTGAGCTGCAGATCGGCGGCCTTGGCCTCACGCCCGAGGCGCTGATACTCGCGGCCAAGCCTGCCGACCTCGACACCCTGCTTGCGCAAGGCATCCAGGTTGCTGTCCAGTTTGCGCTGCAGCTTGTCGGCACCGGCCGCGCCACTGTCGTGCGCGCGCTTCCATTCCTCGCGCAGCTTGATGGTTTCACCAATGGTGCTTTTCAGCACCTTGGCCTTGTTGCCCTTGGCTTCCAGCTTCTGGATGCCGCTTTCGGCGGTCTTGAACGCGGCGCCAAGCGAAGACGCGACGGCGCCGCCGATTACCAGCGATAACGCTACCTTGCCTGCCATCGGTTACCCCCTGTGCAAGCTCAATCGGTAAGCCACCAGACCATGTCGGCATACGACATGGTCATGATTTCAGCGGCCGAGAAATGCAGCTCGGCCGCGAGACGCTTGGCAGCGTGCTTAAGCGACTGGGGATTACAGTTCGTCGTCTTGCACCAGAAAGTTGTAACCGGTGGCGATGCGGTTGTAGTCCTTGTAGGTGAGGCCTTCCAGGTCCTTGACGCCGACCTCAGCCAGGGACGCGAACAGGTTCATTTCGCGCTGCGCATCGTCGCCGTCCGAGGTCTGCCCAGCGCTGCGGATATCCTTCACGGTCGGCGCGCGCAGGGTGATGGTGGCCTGATCAACACCATTGAGGGTGGTGGGTTTGGACAGGCGAACGGTGACGTTTTCAGCGGTCAGGGTCAGAAACTTCGGGGCTGGCTTGCTCATGAAAGGGTGTCCTTGATTCGGAAAGGTTGTGAGGGGAAAGTGGGTTACAGGCCGAGGTCGGCGCGCTGGCTGGCCAGTTGGTCGGTGCCGTTGATGACACGCTTCATGCCGACCGGGTCAATCTCGTAGATGACCTCGCCGCCGACCTCGAGCTTGTAATAGGTCACAGCAATGCCGTGCTTGAGTTCGGCCTTGTCGCCGGCCTTCCAGTCGCCCATATCCAGCTCTTTCAGGGTGCCGCGCAGGGTGACCACGACCGCGAGGGTTTCGCCTTTCTGGATCTTGAACGAACCACGGAATACGCCGTTGAAGGCGTTGCCGTCAGCCAGGCCGAAGAACTTGAGCGAGTCCTTGCGCACGCCGGTGGTGGTGAAGTTGGCTTCCATCTTCTCCATACCCACGTCCATTTCAATCGGCATATCCATGCCGCCGGGGCGATACTCTTCCGTCTTGAGGGTTAGCTTGGGTAGGGTCAGGCTGGGCACATCGCCCTGAAAGCTTTTGCCATCCACGAACAAGTTGGTGTTGGCGAGAATTTGGGGAATGAATGCCATGTCGGGGCCTCCTTAAGCGGCAGCGTTGAGCACTTCGGTCAACCACTGATTGGTGACCTCGACGCGGAAGTTGGGGTTTTCGGCCGGCGGCACGTCAGTGAAACGGATGTTCCAGTACACCTTGCCCTGCTCCAGCTGGCTGGCCGTGTTGAGCACCGGGTCGGCGTAGACCTCGAAGTTGATGATTGCGCCCTGGTTCTTCAGGTCGCGCATGAACGCCTGCAGGCCCTCGGTCACGTCCTTGACGTAGGTCGCGGTGATCGAGCGGTCAACCGCCCACTTGTGGCCGTAAAGGATCGCGTCCATGACGATATCCATGGTCCGCACGCGGGTGACGAACGCCCATTTCACATCACTGGACAGAGTGCGGTTGCCCCACAGGCGATAGCCGTCGTCGCGGATGATGGTCGCGATATTGGCGTTGTTCAGCAGGTTGGCCCGGCAGGTGTCGTCGCCGTCCAGGAACTCGACCGAGCGGGTGGTGCCGGTGATTCCGACGAACTCCTTGTTGGACGGCGAAGCCCAGAAGCCGTATTCGGTATCGGTCCAAGCAAACAAGCCCGCCACCCAGGCCGAGCCGGGCTGATCGACGGTGCCGTTACTGGTGGTGTCCCACACCTGCACACCAGGGTCGACCATGAACAAACGCTTGGAGCCGAAGCTTTTGGCGTAGGTCGTGGCGGCCTCATCGGTGGTACCGGGGCCGTCGATGATGGCTACAGCACGTAACTTACCGGCCAGTGCATCCATCGCGGTGGCCACCGCCTGGGTCGCGCTGTGCTTGGGCGCGACAATCAAGCGCGGCTGGGCGTTGAAACGGCTTTTGCCGTCGAGCAGCGCCTGCAGGCCGGTACGCTTGCCGCTGGCCAACACGCCGCCAATGATCGAGGAGGTTTGTGCGGCCGCGTCGACCGCTTTGGCCACGCCACAGCAGACGATCACCGCCTTGGCGCGGGTGTAGATGGCCCGACAGGCCTTGGTGATGGCCGAGGCCTCGCCGAACGCGGCGACCGCCTCGCGCTCGTTGGTGATCAGCACCAGGTCGTTGTACTTGGCCGTCGCGCCCGCGCCCTCGGTGAAGGTGTCGACCAGGCCAATGATCGAGGACGAAGGCAACGCGATGCTACGCGCGCCGGTGTCGACGTTCGTTACGGTAACGCCGTGAAAGAATCCAGCCATGTGGGCTCCAGATAAGACAAGGGCCGCGCTTGGCGGCCCTGCAGAAACGAAAACGCCCCGACAGTCGGGGCGCTCAAGGAAGGCGGGTTATGGGTCAGGCGTTGCCGACACCGACCACGCTGGCATTGATCGCGGCAATGGCCGCGTCGGCAATGGCCTCGGCCTCGTCGTGAGTGGCCGCCTTGAGCGCCTGCAGCTTGCCCTTCAAGCGGGCAGCGCGAATCGCATAAAGGGCCTCTTTCCACTTGGCAGCCTCGGCCAAGATGTTCTCGGCGGCGGCTTGCGGCTCAAGACCGGCCGCGTCGACCCACGCCTGGACGGTGGCGGGCACCTCGCCCTCGAAGCCAGCTGCTTGGAAGGCTTGGGCTTCTTGCTCGGCAAGCTGGTATTCGACCACACGCAGCGAGTTGCCGACCACCGCGACACGGGCATTGTCGGCCGCGTCTTCGATCTGCTGGGCCGCACACAGTCGTGCTGCACCGAGCGGCAGCAAAGCGAATTCAAAGCCGTTGTAGTTGTTGCCGTTGAACGTCACGTTCAGGTTGTCTTTACGCATGATGACCTCAGGTTCAGAAGGGTTAGAGCTTGGTGATGTTGGTTGTCAGCCAAGGAATGGTGTTCGGGTCCTTGCCGGCCGTCACGCCTTGAACCAGGTAACCCTCAAGCGCCGCAGGAATGGTGCAGTTCACTGCACTCAGCGACACGCAAGGGAGGCCAGAACCAACAATCTTGCCGGTGAATGTGCCACGCAGGGCAAACTCAACGTTGTACAGCTTGATCGGAATGAAACCTGGCAGCTTGCTGCCGCCGGCATAGAACATCGAGTAGAACGCATCCTGGGCCGCCGACAGACCACCCGCGGAATCGGGCAGCGAGACGGTCATATCGGCGAAGTCAACCGAACCGCCCATGTTGATCTGGACCCCACCGAACCGCTTCATGCCATTGGTGCCCAGGTACTCGTTCAAGATGAGCTTTCGGACTTTGCTATCCGCAATGTCACCGCGAATGATGATGCGGCGGCTGCCTACCGAGAGCGCCTCAGTGTGGGTGTAGTCGCCCTGCAGGATGTAATCACCCATACCGCCGCTCGGTGTTGCTGCAACAGCGCGGCCGAGGGTTTTGAGTGGCGTGTCCGCGTTGCCCAGGGCGTTGTCGTCACCGGTCAGCGGGTTGATGTAGAAGGTGCGCGAGATAGCCGGCGCAGCGGTAACCGCATCGGCAATAGCCTTGGCGGCCGCGCTTTTGAAGGTGGTGAAGTAGTCGAGCAGCGCGGTGGCCTTGCTGGTGAGGCCAGCGATTTCAGTTTCGAGACTCATAGGATCTTATGCTCCGTTGATGTGTTGGGTCAGTTGGGTTTGGGTGGAAAGGGTGGCTTCTGCGACAGCGATACCCATGCTGCGCAGGCCTTCGTGGTCGACCTCATGCCGACGTTCAGCCGTCGCCAGGCGCACGTCTCGCCAGTCGGCTTGCTCGATCACCAGCCGCAACTGTCGGGTGAGCAAGTCGATCTGATCTTGCAGGCCTAGGCTGCGCAGTTGCTCGCTAAGCACCGCCTCGACCGCGCGAATGCCGACAGCCAGCGCTCCCTCATGGTCGACCGCATGCCGGTACTCGGCCGTGCCCTGACGCTCGGCAAGGCTGGCAACCTGGCGTGCCATCTGCTCGGCGGTGCTTTGCTGCTGCCGGGCCAGATCGGTGATCTGATCTTGCTGCTGCAGGCTGCGCAGCTGCTCACCGACCAGGGCACTGGCCATGGCCGCCAATGGCGCCGCCAAAGACAGGTTCAGGCCCGCCGGGCTGCTGACGATGGTGACGCTATCCGCCGGCAGCGCCGTCAAGGACAGGTCATAGGCCAGCAGCAGATCGGTATTGGCCGGTTTGTAGGTCAGCGCGTCAGTCGCATGCGACCAGACCGCCAACAGCGTGCCATCGGCTAACAGAAAGCCGATTTCACGCACCCAGAACGCGGCCGGGCCATCAGCGATGGCGGTGATGTGAATCAGGCTGTCACTCAACCGCTCACCACCGGCAATGGGGTACTTGGCCACCTGGGCACGCAAGCCGGTTTGCTCGTTGGTCGGGGTGTAGCCCGACGTGCCGAGTGCAATGTGGGTGATCTCGGCAGAAAGGCCGGTGCTGGTGGCATTCCAGACCGCCGCCAGACCTTTCTTGGTGATCACCGGTTGTAAAGGGGTACTCATAAAACAGCCTCCATCGTGCCCCGCACGACGATACGGGTACGCAGCGCATTGGCGACCGATACGGTGGCCGCTGCATGGATCGGGACGGGCTGCGCCTCGGCATAACCCCGAGTGACAGCGCGCGCATGGGTAACGTTGGCCAGCAACAGCGACTGCTCAGAAAGCGGAATCGGCACCACCGGCATTTCCATCGTCTGCCGGTGTAGCCCCCGCGCCTGAGTGGCGTTAGCGAACTGCAGGGCCTGCGCCGAGGGGTCAACCGGAACGGGCGCAGGCTCCACCGTTTTGCGGTGCAGCAGTTGCCCCTGACTGGCCCCGGCGGCCACCAGGCCACCGTCGAACCGGGCACCGAGCCGAAAGGTGTAGTGGCTGCGCTCGTTCTTTGTCGCATCGACCAGGGCACGCAAGCGCTCCTCCAGCTGCGGCGAAATGATCGAGCCTTCGCCCGGCCGGTTATCGTTGGCCCAGGCCGTGATCTGAAACGTGTACGGCGCCGCGTTGGGAATCTCGCGCCATTCCTTGTAATCCGCGTTGACCCGAACCGCCTTAAGCACACGCCGAATCGCGCCGACCGTGCCCTTGGTCTTGTGAATCGGGATCGCCTCGCGGATCAGCGCGCGGCGCTGCTCGTCGGTGTAGGCCGCTTCCCAGCCCTCAACCTTCCACGCCCAGGCCAGCCAGGGCAGGAAGTTCGGCGGGCAGCGCGCCGAGTCGGCCACGCCCCGGATAATGTCCGGGTCAAGGCCAAGGTCGGCGGCCGCCTCCAGGGCGCGCTCCAGCTGGGTGGCGTTGTGCGGTAACAGGCTCATGTCACCACCTTCGACGTCAGCGTGATTGAGGTGCAGCTGGGGTAATGCCGCTTGTCACACACCACCCCGGCCGCTGGCTGCTTCAAGGTCACGCTACGAATCCCCGTTACGTGTAACGCGGCGTAGATGGCCGACAGGGGCAACTGCCCCTGCAGGCGGCGGGTTTCTGCAATGGCCGCATCCAGGCCAGCCCGTGCGGTGGCTTTAACCACGTCCGGGTCTGGCCCTTCCTCAATCTGCAGTTCGGCCTCCACCTTGAACTCAGTCGGCAAACCGGCGGCCACGCGGGGCCGGTCGGTGATCGGCCGCACTTCCTCGGCCGACAAGGCGGCTTTGACTTTGGCCACCAGCTGGGCCACCGGGGTGGTGCTGGTGAGGCTGGGCAGGATGGCCAGCGACACGTCGCCAGGCAGCGGGTTGGCCAGTCCAGCGTCGTAATCACAGACCACCACAATGGCCCCCGCCGGCAGCTGTGCCCGTACCTCGGGCGTCAACTCCGCCCCAACAAACCGGGGCGAGTCGACCGATACGTTGGTCAGTTCGGCCGATGCGCTTAGCCCGTGATACTCATAGGCGCCGCTGCTGCCGGCTACAGACAAGGCCTCAAGCGACAGTCGCGTGCGATAGCGCAGCGCTTCGTCGCCCTCCATCACCGCCTCAACCGGCGGCACCGCATCCGGGTCGGCCGGGCGAATGACCAACTTTTCCACGCCGTAATCAGCGGCGCGGTTCACCAGATCGTTACCCTTGGCGAAGGCCAGCAGGCTCGCCTTAGCCGCCGCGTTGACCCGCGCACGCGTGAGCATTTCCCGGTAGGCCATGACTTCCATCAGCTTGACCACCGGGTCGGACTCCAACGCTGCTGTCCATTGGTCCTTCATGAACTCGCGGAAGATGCCCAGTGTTTCCTGATACAGCTCCTCGAAATCCACGCTCTCCACCACATCGGGCGGGGGCAGCAGGGAAAGGTCGATCATGCGGTTACCTCCATGACGGCGGTGCTGCCCAGGTATTCGCCGGTCAGTGTCATGCCGATCTGCCCCTCAAGCACCGAGGTAACCACCACCCGCTCCAGCCTCAACCGCGGCTCCCAGCGGCCCAACGAGCGAGCCACCTCGGCCTGCACCGCGCTTTTCCACCCCTCGTTGACCGGCATGTCGACGTAACGCCGCAGCTTGCTGCCGTATTCCGGCCGCATGCGGCGACTGCCGAGTGGCGTGGTCAAGATGTCTTCGATGGATTGGCGCAGGTGGTCAAGGCCCGAAATAGCTTCGCCGGTGCGGCGATCCAGGCCGATCATGGTCAGCCGTCCAGCCGCTGCAGCTCAGGGTGATCAGCCAGGAAGGCCAGCGCCTCGGCGTCGTCGGCCGGCACGCTGACGCGCTTGGCCACCACCTTGAACTCGCGCAGGTCCTCGCCCTTGGCCAGGTAAAGCGAGCGCGAGGTGTAGACGGTGTCGGCGAAGGTGACTTGTGCCCCTGCCCTGGCTGCAGCCAGGTGAGCCACAGCGGTCGCGCCGGTTGCCTCGGAGGCAGGCGCCTCATCGGTTGAAACTGATTTCTTGTCAGCCATAAGGCGTTCTCCAGATAAGACAAAGCCCGCATGAGCGGGCTGTCAGTGCTTGTGATTTGCCGTGTTGCCGGCGGTGTCGATGATCATCCCACCGCCATTGATATCGCCCGTTACGCGTAACGCGCCCTTGATCAGCACCTCACCTTCCAAGGTGATCGACGGCGCCTTGATGGTGGCGGCCTGCGCCTCGGCCGTCATCGTCGTGGTCTTGGCGCTGATCGTGTCGTCGGTGATCACCGCCTTGCTGCCGCCGACCTCGATGCTGACCGTGCCCGTGGGCAGCTTGATGGTGTAGCTATTAGCCTCCCAGTCGTAGACCAGCGAGCCGCCATCATCGAAACGCCACACCTCGACATGGTCGCGGTTGTCAGGCTGCGGGCCCGCATTGCCATACAGCCCCGGCACAAATGTGCCCTGGGCAGGGTCACCGCTCGGGCTGATAAGCGCGCCCTGCTCGCCCAGGCTTGGCGACCGCCAATGGCGGGCCTTGCCGGCTGCCAGGGCATGCCACTTCACCCATGCACTGACCCAGTCGCTGCCGTCCGTCATGCGCAGCCTCCCGGCCACCAAGTCCACGGCAACCACATACCCCTTGATTACCTGGTCGGAAATCATCCGGTCATGCTGCGCAGTCGGGTAGCTCATTCCATGGCCTCCGGATGGTGGTAGTGCTGCTCCTTCCCCTCCCCGCTGTCAGGGTCGACGGCGAACAGCACCGGGCCGGGCTCTCGGGGCCACGGCCACTCCTCCTCGCCCAGGTAGATGATCTGAGTCCACTCGACCACCCAGACCGCAAAGCCGTCCAGCTCTGGCCTGCTCCAATCGCGCTCGGCCCGTACAAACTCAGCGAACCTCACCGGCAAGCCCCACGACTGCATGCGGAGCAGCACAGTCAACTGAGCAGCCACAAATGCAGCAATGTGCAAGCAGTTGTCTTCCTCCCCCGGTACAAGCACGCGCGCTTCAAAACGCGCATCGACCGCAGTCTGCCCCGTCCCGGGGTCCTCTTCGGCACTTTCGAATCCTGCCAGTTCGAGCACCACTGCAGGCGGTGGAACGACCTCGATGCCGCTCGGCATGGTCCCGACATACTGCAAGCCTGGAATGGCTTCCCTGATGTGCTGTTCAATGGCCGCGTACACCTGGCCTAGTGGAATGAAATCCTCATCCATTGCCTGACCTCCGAAGGTACTTCTGTAATTCAAAGTTCAGCTCTTGCTCCATGACGACTACCAGGCGCTCGTGCGCGCGATTGGTCCAAGCCTCGAAGTGAGGCCGGACGTCCTCCAGGGAGATCTTCGCCTTGGCCAACGGGAAGCGACTGTCGTTCTCCGAGATCCAACCAGAACGTCGTCCACCGCCCCCTGATACCTCGCTATCCGGGTAGCTGTCCGCGTCGAAGTGCTTGCTTGCAGTACGGATCCAGATATCCGGATTGCCGCCGTACACGGTCTTGAAGAACGCGCCCTGGTACTTGCGGCCCGCTACAGAAACACCAGTCCGGCTCTGTCGGGGCCTACCCGCTCGACTGGCTTCGATGGGGTTGATGCCGAACCAGAGTTTGCCCTGACCGCTCCCGGACACCGGGAACGCCCTTAGCCGCTGCCTCACCGCCGCGATAGCGATCCGCTCCTGGCGGCCTACCTCCCGGGCGACGTGCGTTCGAAGCCAGCGCAACGTCTTGTTGATTGCCCGTCGTTGCGCGGCATGGGCCGCTTTGGGGACCCGTCTGGTGAAATCCTGAAAGCCCTTGAGCGCCTGCGGGTCCAGTTGCAACGAGATCAACCCGCTGCTGGCTGACTGCTTGTGATAGCTACCAACACTCATACCGCCTTCCTCAAGATCAGCGTTACAAGACCATCGCCACCAGGCTCGCTGCCGGCGATGGTGTAGGTTCCGCCACCGTCCTCTGGCGGCAGATCGATCACAACCCGTTGCTTCACCTCGACACCGGCGTTATCGCCAACCCTGATGACCAGATGCGGCTCACGGAGAGCGGTTCTGATTTGGCCGAGCTTGGGCTGCAGCCAGGGCGCCGAGAACATCCCGAGAACTGGGCGGCCGTCGATCTGCGCCAAGTCGCCTAAGACGTCGAACACCACGTCGTCCACGTCGTTGATCAGGTCTCGGAAGGCCATGATCAGAGCGTCAGGCGCAGGACAGCACGGGGGCGGGTGCAGATGTGCAGCGGGTTGGACTGCGCCTCGCCGTCAATGCCCTTCCCGAAAGGCATTTCCTCGATCTTGCTGTAGTACGGTAGGCCCTCGGTATTGACTGTCTCGATGTAGTCCGCAGGGGCGTAGATCGACAGGAACAAATCCGAGACACCTTCTGGGACCAGGCGGGCTTCGTCATCGGAAACGTAGGCCTTGCCACCGACCTTGCCGCGATAGCGCTCCCAACTGATGCCGCCGAACTCGAAGCCCTCTCGCCCATCACCCCGCAGAGCGGCGGCCTGCTGGCTGCCTTTGTAGGTCTCGACCACCGACGGATGAGAGATCAACTTTTTCCAAAAGGTCTTGCCACAGAACGCACGCGCGCCGGTGGTGGTGACATTGCCGAGCGCGTCTTCCTGCATATCCAGCGCGTCTACACACTGAGCCTGGATGTTGGCGTTCGGGTCGTTGAGGCCCATCGACAGCGTCTGCCGGGACACACCGAAGGTTTTGTAGATGTCCAGCAGCACCGACGAGCCGTCTGCGTCTAGCACCTGGCCATTGACTGCGCCCATGCGGTGATATTCGTGGGTGGCGTCCAGCTGGCTCCGGGCCTTGCCCAGGCGCTTGTTCACAACCGCCTGAACGGCCTGCAGCTCGGTGGTAGAGCCGAACGCACGAATGCCCTGGATCTCGTCAGCCTTGATCGAGAACCGTTGCGGCAGGTGAATGGTGTTGAAGGGAATGAGCTTGCGCTTGCTGCCACCGACCACCAAACCGGAGGTTCCGCGCTCACCCGCTGGCACGAGGGCGAGCGTATCGCCATCCTTTTCGATCTGAACGGTCAGGGTCGGGACGCCCTCCTCGCGGAAAAGCCCAAGAGCCGCCAGGCGGCCCGGCACGTACTCCTGCTCGTTGATGGCCGCAGTCAGGGCTGCTACGCCGAAGGCATCATCTTGAAAAATGGCAATCTCAGCCATGGGGAACTCCAGAAAGTAAGAACCCCGCTCAAGGCGGGGTTGGAAAAAAGGGGTCAGGTCAACGCAGGATGATGAAGTGCGCCGCCAAGGACTTTTCCGCATCGCCGTCGAGGCCCGTCAACAGCGCCTCGGTGACCTCGGCCAGTCGCACCACAGCGCGCCCACGTCGCGAGACGTCCGATTCGCCGAGCGGTGCGAAGAGGATGCAGACTGCGTTCTCGCTGCCGTCTTCAGCTTCGGGGTTGTAGGGAGCGAACTCACCACTTGCGGTGACCAGGCCGAGCAACTGGCCAGCAACCATGGCCGGGCCAGCGACGATGTTGATGGCTTCGCGGGAGATTTTCCCGGCACCTTCAGAAAGCAGAAATTCACCGGCGTGGACCGGTTCCTGGTGGATGGTGCTCATGGTCGTGCTCCTTTGTTGGCGGCCTGCCGGCGGGCAGCCCAGATGTTGGATGGATTGGGGAGTTGCGCCTTGACCTTCTCTTGATCGTCGTCAGCCGGCGGCAGGGCGTTGTTGATCTCGAAGCCCTTACCGGAGCTGACAATCTTCTCGAACAGTCGCGCCCGCACCGCGTCAGCATCCAGGCCGGCAGCGACGTACTCTTTGGTCAGCTCAGGCAACCGCGCCGCGACACACAGATCGTGTACGCCTTTAGCCTGCTTAAGCGCTGCCTGCACCGTGGCCGCATCAGTTAGCTTGGTCGACGCAATCAGCGTCTCAGCCAGGTTGCCGATACCCGCCTTGGAACAGCCCTGAGTGATCATCAGCGCCAGCGCCGTGGAGTCGGCGATGTTAGGCTTGGTCGGCGCAGGCGGCTTTGCCGGGTCGGCTGCCGGCGGCTTGTTGGCCAACTGATCGAGCAACGTCTGCGGGGTTTTCTGGTACCGGGCCATGGCCGCGCCATTCCCCAGGCATGCCCGCACCTGCACGCCACTGCCAATTTCATCAACCAGCCCAAGCGCAAGCGCCTCCTCGGCGGTGAGCCAGCTCTCGGCGTTGACCAGGCGGCGCAGTTCGGCTTCATCGATGTCAGGCGACTTGGCCTTGTAAGCCGCGATGATCACCTCGAAAGCCTGGTCGAGCACATCGGCCACCCGGCGCAGCTCTTCGGCGTCACCTTCGATCCAGGTGTAGGGGTTGTGAATCATCAGGATCGCGTTCGACGCCATCACCACTCGGTGAGCGCCGCAAACCGCAACGCTACCCGCGCTCGCCGCCAAGGCATCGATCCGAGCGGTGCAGCGCTCGCCCAGGCGGCTCAGCGCGTTATGGATGGCCACACCCTCGAACAGGTCGCCGCCGTTGGTGTTGAAGGCCACCTGTACCGGCGAGACACCGTCATCGATCGCCTTAAGGTCGCGAATGAACTGGTTGGCGGTGATACCCCAGCCACCGATCTCGCCATAAATGTAGATCTCAATCGGGGTTGGCTCTGCGCCAGCAGCACCTTCTGCCTCGGTCGCAGCGCTGATGCGGTACCAGTGCTGCTCGTTTTCGGGCTGCGGCGTTGGCGCCTTGTTGAAAATACGGAGGGGCTTCAGGGGGTTCATGCTTTCTCCTTCTCGTCGGGATCGTCATCGACCGCCGACAAAGTGCTGTACTTGATACCCAGGCCCTGCGCCCGGGCGAGATCGGCGGCGTTTTCTTCGTCCACCACCTCGGCATCAGTACCGTTGCGCAAACAAGTCTCGCTGCGCGTGGTGAACCCGGCAGCGATTTCCATCTGCCGGGATTGGACGTCTTGAACGGGGTGGATGTAGGCCCAGCCTTGCGGGACCCAGCGGGTGCGCTGGTATTCGCGGCGCCGCTGCGAGTAATCCGGCAGGTCGAGTGCCCCAGCCAGCACCGCCATATCCAACCAGGCTTGCCGAACCGGGCGGCATAACTGGTGGACGTAGACTTGGAACTGCAGCTGCTCCAGCCGGCGCCGGAACTCGGTCAGCACCACGCGGATCGCGCGGTCGTTCACGCCCTGCATGTCGCCGGTCATCAACTCGTAAGGCAAGCCGGTGCCGGCAGCAGCAGCCATCAGCTGCTGCCGCATGAAGTCGCGGTAGTTGTTGCCGGCGTCCGGTGGGTCGGAGAACTCGATCTCCTCGCCGGCCCCCAGCTCCTGCACGGTGCCGGGTTCCAGCCCCACCATGGGGGTAAAACCATCCCGGTCGAGGTCGACTGGCGCACCGGTGAGGGGATCAAGCTGTGGCCGACCGTCCGGCGCAGGCTTGCGCACGAAGCCTGCGAACAGGTTGGCCACCTCCTGCCGGAACAGCACCGCATCGTCGAAGTTGTCCAGGCTGCGCAAGCGCTTCAGGACCGGCGCCAAGCGCGGCACACCGCGCAATTGCCCCGGTTCCAACGGCTCGAAGATGTGCAGCATCTGCTCGGCCGGAACCCGTACCAACTGGTTGTAACCAACATTCAGTGAGGACTTGTCGCTGGGGTGGACGCGGTAACACCAGTACGCCACCCGCCGGCCCATGCCGTTGAATTCGATCCCGGCGCGGATGACGTTACCAAAACGGGTCATCTCGAACTTATCGTGAGGGACGAACTCCGGCGCCAGGCACTGCAGTTGCAGTGGCACCGCATAGCCATCCTCCAGCCGGCGCGGGCGCAGACGGATGAAGCATTCGCCTGACTGCTCCACAGTGCGCGCCACCAAGGCCTGGAGACCGTAGAAGTCGGTGAGCTGATCGGCGTCAGCCTCATCGACCCAATCCTCCCACAGCACCTGCATCGTCCTGCGCACCTCTTTATCCGCCAACTGCGGATGCGGTGTGATGCCGGTGCCGATCAGGTTGCTGACCCGCTTGTCGATGACGTTGGCGGCGTATGGGTCATTGCGGACCGCGCTGCGGGAGCGGGAACGCAGGTTGCGCAAAGCCGGCATGATCAAGCTGTTCACGCCGGTGTCCGGCGCATCCCACCCCGATGAGCGCCGTCCCTCGGCGGCGCCTTCGTAGCTGGCCTTGATCCGCTCGGGCACCAAGATGCCCGAACGGCCGAGGGACATATAACGTCCGCTCACAGTCCCTTGCCCCCATGGTAGAGGCGAGTCACGCGCGAGCGCGGCCCGGCGGCCCTCACCAGTTCAGACTGGATCAGGTCGCGGGCCTTGATCAACTCATCGACCGTTCGATATTCGACGGTACGATCCGAGTACCGAACGATCTTTTCACCACGCGCGATCGCACGCTCGACGGTGGCGAGGTCTGCCTTCGTGTAAGCCATGTCAGCGTCTCTTCAGGTAGCCGCTGCTGGAGCTGCGGCGTTGCATGGATTGGGGCGCGGCACGTGGGGCCGGCTGTGGGGGTGGCTCGCTTCGCCTGAACGGCGCCGGTGCAGTCGGTGGCGGCGGATCATCTTCACCCTGGTCACCTGCCACCGGCTCGCGGGCCTTAGGCCGGGCTGGCTGCTGCTCGCCTTGATCGAACAGGCTGGCCTGCGCGAGCGCCTGCCGCAGCTTGTCCCAGTCTTGTTCGCCGTACCGGTGCAGGCCGAGGAAGTTGGCCATGGCCAGGTTGTACACCATGAGGTCCAGCGCCTCGTTGCGCTCGGCCTTGCTCTTGACCCACTCGATCCGCTTATAGCCCTTCACGTAGCGGGCGATCTTGCGTTCGGCCACGCACTGCTGGAAGAACTCGTCCGGCAGGTCCTTCGCGAAGTGCAGCGCACCAGGGCCTTTCTCGAAGCTGTAGCGGTTATAGATCCAGTCCTTGGCCGTGTCGGTACCAACGATCCACAACTCAGCACCGTTTCGTTCGGTCTGGCCTTTCCAAGTGACGTCCACCTGCGACGGCCGCTGGGCGATAACAGGCCGACCCGGCTTACTCGCCCCCTTGAGCGCAAACACGTTGCGCCAACGGCGTACGCGGGTGAACTGGTAGACCTCGTGGGTGTGGTGGCCGCCGGAGTCGATGCCAGTGGCCAAGATCGCCAGGCTTACCCCACAAGGGTGGCGGTAGCGAATCTTGAGGCGGTCATCGAGCAGCGCCCAGGTACGCTCGTCGGCCGGGTCACCGGGGATCACCTGGTGATCGACCACCCAGCGTTCCATGCCAGCGCCCCAGGCCATGACCATCAGCTCCAGGCGGTTGGCCTGAACGTCGACGGAGGCCGTCAACGCAAGCGCTCCCACTGGCAATGTGCCGAGCACGTAGTCTTCTTGCAACGCGCGGGCCTGCAGTACTTCGGCCTTGGTCTGCTCGATCGCACTGTCCCAGACCTCAGCCAGGCGGGTGTTGTAGAACACCTGCATGGGCTCCAGATCGCCGCGGTCCTGGGCGCGCTTGGCTTCCTCGAACTCGCGGGCCAACATCGTCCACGAGTGCCAGCCCAGCGGGGCATACAGCGCGTTGAGCTGGAAGCTCACCGTCTCGCCGTCCCCTTTCGCATGCGCGCGCCACTCGCCTTTTGCCAGCATCTCGCTCTTGTGGTGCTCCTCGATCAGCACATCACAATCCAACCCTGCGCACTGGTAGTGAACGGTGCTAAAGTCAGGCGAGTACAGCAGGCGGTCCCAGCTCAGCACCTGCATGTGCCCACAGGTCGGGCACGGCACGTAGAAGTGGCGCTGATCGCCCATCATGAAGAGGTCGTCGATCCGCGACGCCCCCTTGATGAGCGGTGAGCTGGAGAAATAGAACTTGGCATTGCGGCCGAAGGTACTGCCCCTGGCCTCGGCCAGCTTGATGGGGTCGCCCTCTTGGTCAACGTCGACATCCCAACGATCAACCTCATCGCCGTAGATGTACCGCGCCGACAGCTCGGACAGGTTGGCAGCCGAGCCAGCCGTAGTGGCGAACAACGTGCCACCCTCGAACTCCTTGGTGTCCATGGTGTTGCGGGCATCTCTGGAGCGGTTAGCCGCCACACGCGCCTTGAGTTCGGGCGTAGCATCGATCGTCTTACCGATCCGCGAGGACACCCGCTTGGCTAGTCCCAGGCTGGGCAGTAGCGTCAAGATGTTTGACGGTGCCATGTGGATCAGCGCCCCGATCCAGTTCAGGGCAATCTGCGTTTTCATCAGCTGCGATGCGACCTTGGTCACCACCCGCTTGCACGGGTGGGCTGGAGACAGGCAGCGCATGGGTTCGCGGGCGTACGGTGTACGCGCGGTGCGGTACTTGCCAGGCTCTGCGGCGCCAGTATCACGCGGGATCCGCATGTACTCGTCCGACCACTCGTCGACCCACAGATCGGGGTCAGGCTTCAGCCCTCTGCAATACGCTTCGCGGTACACCTCGGCACCGTCAGCGTATCCGGTGGGCATAGGCTCAGCTCTGTGTAATGGCTTGCGAAAGGTCGGCGCTGTTCATCTTGCCGACCTCGGTGAAGACGCGGCGGAAGGCGTCAATGAGGTGTTTCTCGATGTCCCACGGATCACTCATCGCAACTAGCTCGGCGGCCAGCTGTGGCGCAAGGCCGAGAAACTGATCGCGAAGCATACGACCCGCAGAGTACGCGGCATCTTCTACAGCCTGCCGCTCGACTAGGTTGCCCTGGACCTTGTTGAACTCTGCCTCAGCCAGTTGGGCAAGGTAGTACTCGCGGTGCGCCTTCGCCTTCTGGAAGTTGTGAGCCCCAACGGACGGCGAATCTGGCTGAAGCGTCGTAAATGAGCCGGGGCCGGGCTGGAGCTGGCTTCGAACATCCCGCTCGACACGGTGCTCCTCGTGCCGAGCGGCGACAGCCGCCTTGCTCGGATCGGCAGATTCGGCCAGCAGCAGTTCTGTGGCTTCTACATCGACCTTACCGTCGGCGGTTAACACCAGGCGATCCTGCTTGGCCAGTTTTGAAACGTAGGATTTCGACCATCCGTGCCGGGCGGCGAACTCCGATTTTGTCAGGTGGGTCATGTCGAAATGTCCAGTTCACCCAATGAATTCAGGGGGTTAACCAGTTCACCGCAGTTCACTAAGCTGGTGAACCTTCCGCTAACAAAGAACCGCGGGTTTCCTGCCCCGTACTCCGGCCATATCGCCAGGGTCCCCCGCCAGACCTGAGCTGCTGACGGGGTCATGGCCCTAGCTCGTCCTGCCAACAAGACATCCGATCCTTGGTTCATAGACACGGAAACTCCTCACGCATGAAGTCAAAGTGCTAGCATCGCCTGGTCCTTCCTAGCAGAAGGCATGCCGAGGAAGGACTACCTCAACAATCAAAAGGATGAATGATGGCTAGATACAAATTCGCTCACGTACGCGAGCAAGGACAGGACATGATCATTGTTCCTGTGGACTCTTCATTCGGAAGCCGATCCAGCTCCGATCAGCAAGAGTTCGTTGCGGCCTTCGAAGCGGCTGTTAATGCAGCCGGCCTGGCAGGTCATGCAGTTGCAATCTGGAAGAGCGGAAACCGCGTTGGATTCGTCGCTCCGCCTAAGTGGCATCCCTTATTCAAGTCCCCTGGGATCTGGAACATGGTTGCCGCGAACATCAACCGAGAAATCACGCTTTAACAGAGCGTCGATATCTTTGGAGCTGGCAACCATTGCCTGATCGTCCTCGTTAACTTGCTTAGCTTCTGCTCTCGCCTGTTGTAGAGCAGACTCAAGTGCCGCGATGATCTTCGACAGAGTGCCATCTCGGCGGTGGGACAGGCTCGTCACACCGCCGTTTTGTGTTCTCACCCACAACAATTGTTGCTCCTCGCCAATAACACGTACCTGCATATCTAAATCTCCTCTCACTGAGCAGAGTCACTGCTTGCAGGTGTCACCTGCCCGAGGCCCAGCCGCTTGGCAGCCCATCGCATGTACAGGTTGATCGCGACATCGGCTCCAGCCATTGCAGCCAAGCAACCGACCGCTGCGGCCGCCCATACCGAAACGCCGAGGGCGTACAGCAGCATGTTGGTCGAAAGCCCGCAGGTCACACAGGCACCAGAGCGCAACGCCAGCCGGCGAATCAGCCCCCAACCGCGAGCGCCCGCCATGTCGGCCCGCCACATCTCTCCCGAAACACCGCCGACCAGGGACAGCACGATCACCATCCAGATCGGCAGTTCGGCTAACGTTTGTTGCTCGCTGTTCATGTAAGCCTCATTGGCAAAGCACGGCGCCGGAAAAAGAAAACCCCGCCGGGTGGCAGGGTTCTCGGTGCACCGACAGATCGGAGCGGGTTGCACAGCACAGTGCTTGTGGGGAAGCGCCTAAGCGCACTTTTGATATCGTGGGGACTTTTTACAGGTCACCGGAAAAACCGAAAAGGGCCTATTTTCGGTTCGTCGCAATGTGGTGGCTATGGAGCGTCGATGTTGCTCACATGTCGCATAGTCACCCGACGAACGGTTTGCTCACGTACCCGTCCAGCCCTTGCTGCCAAGATGGCAAAGACCTGCAAGTGCAGGGCCTTGATCCAGTTCCGGTAGGTTCGGTCGGCGTCCTCAGCCAGCCCAACCTCGCGCATCTGCTCCCGCACCGTTGCCCCATGTAGATAGCGAAGGTGTGCCAGCTTGGCCAGGGTTGCCCCTCGTCCATCACGCCGCTCCAGCTGGACTACCGCTGCGTCGACTTCTGCTGCCGCGTGATCAAGACCAGCACCACCGACCAAGATGCGCGACCCTGACGATCCACCACGCGGTGCAGCGCCCTTCCATTCCATGATGCTGCCCATCTGGCTACCAAGGCTGGCTTCCAGCCCAAGCTGTGCTCGGCGCTCCCCCCAATGCTTCATCAGCTCTCCGATCAGGCGCAGGCGCTCGGCTTGATCGATGAGCTGCGCCATTTCGACCTGGTGAAGCATGAGCTGCACCTGGCTTTGTATGCGCAGTTCCAGATCTTTCGTCATTGCCCGCCCTCCCCAAGCAGTACCCAACACAGATTTAGCCAACCCAACACAAACCCAACACACTCAAAACCCAATAAATTCAATGAATTAGATCTATCCGTGTTGAGTGTGTTGGGTGTGTTGGGTTTTTCAGGGTTCACATAGAGATTTCTTACCCCCTCGATAACGCTGTTAGAAAAAAATCGCGTGCGCGCGCGCGTGCGAAAACCCAACACACCCAACACACACTCCCGCGACGTCAAGAAATCAGGGGCTTTGAATTGTGTTGGCTTGCAGGAATCAACCCAACACCAACCCAACACACCCAACACACTTACCGGCGTAGTCATGCTGCAAGCCTCTTGATGTGGTCCCAACCGTCCACGCTCCATCCCGCTAGCTTCGCTCGAGCACGCCACTCGACGACGTTCTTGCCCAGCTCGGCCGACTTCATGG
Organism: Pseudomonas sp. PvP089; assembly: GCF_017875165.1. Taxonomy (NCBI): domain Bacteria; kingdom Pseudomonadati; phylum Pseudomonadota; class Gammaproteobacteria; order Pseudomonadales; family Pseudomonadaceae; genus Pseudomonas; species Pseudomonas sp. PvP089. The sequence goes on along the minus strand of NZ_JAGGME010000001.1, from coordinate 1,589,481 downwards.
ATGGGGGCAGGGAAGGATCACCGTCACTGGGAAAGAAGAACGCCGCGAAACGCCGCGCACTGCCATCCGTCCAGGGGATAGCGCGTGTCTTCTCCACCTTCGCACTGAGCATCAGCGAGAACTTGGTGTGGCTCATTGCGTTCTCTTTGTTGTGAGAGCACCACTCAAGGAACATGGCGTACACATCCGAAGTCAGGCAGCAGCCCCATAGGCCGTGCCCGAGCTCGCCCGCTCGCCAGAGATAGAAGAAGGTTTGCCAGGCAGTGCGACTCAGCTCAACCAAGCGCTGACGGGCCTCTGTTTTGGGCGGGCGTGTGCGCTGGTTAAAGTCACCCAGGTCCACGTCCAACAGCCAGCCGTACAGGGCCGCTACCCCGCCGTTGGCCAGCTCTCTCGCAATCGCCTTCTGCCGCTCGGCAGGCAAGGTCTCCAGCGGCCACATCACCAGCATTCGGCGATCATCTTCGCTGATCGGCCACGGCATGATCTCGTTACTCAGAAACGCCGAGTTCATGTGGTTGGCCTCCTCCCAACCGTTGATGAACTTCGACTCCATTCGGACCGTCTTGCCGGTGATCATGTGCTTGATCTTGCCGACCTGGTTGTATCGTTGGTCGCGGCTAACGACTTCTTCGAAGACGGCCCACAGCTTGCCGCTCTGCCAGGCGTTGAAGTTACCTTCCAGCTGCGTCTGCCCAACCGTGGCGCCGTAACGCCCGTAGAGCTCCCCCATGATGTCCGCGAACAGCAGGCTCTTGCCCGATCCCTCCATGGTGGAATGGAACAGGATCGCGGTATCCATCTTCGCCCCCATGTTCTGCAGCGGATAGGCGAGCCAGTTCACCAGCCACTCCAGCGCCTCAGGGTCATGGTTGCAGAGGAACGAGATCAGCCAGCGCAAGTTCTCACAGGCGGCGTCATCCCGCACCGGCTGATGGGGTAAGCCCTCGAAGGTGTTGATGTAGATGGCTGGGTCCTTGGTCATCGTCGGGTCGAACACGATATGGTCGACATCAACCACTCGACGATTCGGACTGTTCAGCCAGAGTTGATAAGCATCGCCCAGCGCCATCTTGACGCTCCCCTCAGGTAGACGACGCTTCTTCTCCCGGTCCCAAGCCTCTTTGGTGCCGTCGATGTAGATATAGCGATCCAGCGGGTCAAGATTCAGCGCCCCGCCCTTCTTGCTCGACATCTTGCGACCCTGTTCGAGTTCCTTGACCTGCTCGGCGGAGACCAACTTCTTGTCAGTCCTCTCCATCCATTGCTTCGCAAGGGGCTTGCCGACCAGCGCCTCAAAGCCTGTTCGCTTCATCGACTGCCCTTTGTCCATGTCCCACACGTTCGTGGTGCCTTCAACCAGGGCGAATCGGCGCATAGCACTCTTCAGTACGAGGCCCTCTCCCCCTGCCCCCCCATCGGCCGAGGAGCCGGCCGAGCTGGCAACGGTCGGAACGCTGGTGTCAGGCTGGACAGCTGCATCAACAGCGGTTTCGTCGTGCCCGGCCTGCTCGACCATCGATGGGGCAAGGGGAAGTTCGCCCAGCGGCGGCGGCGCTGGCGGGCGTGACTTGGCGTCGATGCCGAGAATCTGCGCAGCCGCCCTGGTCGCTGCACGCTGGTCACCGCTGTGCACCAAGATGCAGAAGACGTCGAATGCATCGTTTTTGTGCCCGTTGGCCAGCGGGTCCGAGGTGTGGTGCGAGTAGAGTTTGTCATCCGTGATGCTCACGCCCGGCAGCCCCGAGCTACTTTGCGGGCACAACCACTTCCCGCCCACACGCTTATAGCCATGCGCCTCAATGATCGTGGCGATGTCATGGCGGCGGTTGAACTCAGGGATCACCTCTGGCAGTGAGTCGCCCGATCGGGCGACTACGGGCCTCGGCATGATGGCTGGTCGAGCCGACGTGACCTGCTTAGGTCGCCACGGGCAAAGCGCCTCTCCTGTCGGCTTGAAATCTTCCCACCCCTGCCAGATAGCCAGCAGCTCAGGCGGCAGCTCAGGGAGACCCTTTGCATCTGGTGCACTACGCCACGTGTACGGCTTACCGGTACCAGGGTGGATGGATGGCGGCAACACGTCCTGCACCAGGCCGGCGCGCAACTCGAACACTGTGAGCTTCTTGAACGGTTCAGCCGCCAAGCGGAAAGCGGCCTCACGGGCCGCGTCCTTCTGTTCAATAGCGGCCCTTACTTGAACCATGAGCCCCTTATGGATAGTGCCATCGGGGTCATTTTGATTTGGCCACACCAATGCGTGTTTCTTCAGTTCCACGCCGTCGGGGACGCGAAACATGATGCGGAAGCGCGCGGGATTGCCCACCGAGGTCGGGTAGGCAGCAGCGAGCGCATCGACGTCGAGGCCATGCGTCTGCTGCAAAACCAACCGCGTAAACTCGACATCATCAACATCCAGCGAGCAGACGTTACTTGGCCCAAGCACAACACCAAGGTTGTGGCTCGGGTTAGCCTTCCAGAACTGATCGGCACTCGCGGTATCAGTGAAGTAGCCACCAGGCCTGTTCCAGCCGTCCCCCGTCGGCCCCTTTTTGCCCGGCTCGATGGGGACCAGGGCAAGACCGAAGGTTTCAATGTAACGCCGCGCCCAATCAGCTGTGGTAGGAGTTGGGCGCTCGCTCATCTGCGGCGCTCCCGCAACTCTTGGCAACTGATGCAAGTTTCGCAGCCCTGTACCAGTTGCTGCCGCTTCAGAGGGATAGCTTCACCACAGTCATCACAGAACTGGGCGCTTGGCTTAACAGGGCGGTTCGCATGCCGCCGAAGTGCAGCCTGCAGCAAGTACTCGGCCTGTTCGCTGGCCATGTCCAACGGATCGGGAATGTTAGCCATTGCAACGATCCTCCATCGCCTGGCGCGCACCGGCCATGATGGAAAGCACCTGGCGGATAACATCCATCCCCCGTTGCTCCAGGTCCAGAACCTCTGCCGGAGTCCAGACATTGTCGGAGGCCCCATCGTGCAGACTACCTACGAACTCACCCGACTCCTCAAGGAGCTTGGCGACCCCCTTCAGTGCATCATTCGTTGCCGGTACCGGCTCAGGGCGATACCACACAGCTCCTGCCGGACGGACCAAGGCGTCAAGCAGACGCGGATCCGCGGTCCACTGCACGATCTCTTCCAGCTCATCAGGGGTTGGCCAGCGGCGCTCTTCGTTGTGGTGAAGCTTCTTCTGTAGGGTATCCACCTCAAGCCCCATGTCGAAGGCCAGCTTGGTGATACCACCGCGATAATCACGACCTGCGCGATAAAGCGCCTGCCGCAAGGTGAGGACCGGGCCAGTGCCCGGCAATAGATCGATGCGACTCATAACCGTAAAACCTCGATTTACGGTGTAGTCACAGGAACAGGTAAGACCTATCCTACAACCACGACCGATGTGCTGTGCTGTGCGTCGTCGTCGCTGGACTGGGGAGGTGAGAGGCCCCGGTCCAGCACCTTAATTTCTGGCTTTTCTCAAGTAGGCCCAATCGATATCGGGCCGCATCACTTCACAACGGATCACTCCGTTCGTTTCCCGGTCCAGGCTTACAGCCAAGCCGGCGCTCGCACGACGATTCCCATAAGCCACTTGTTTCAGCTGGCCTGCAGACGTCCCGCAGCGGCGTGCAAAGGCCGCAAGCCCTTCCTTGTCCATCGTTTTCAAGTAGTCGCTAAGCGTCATACACACCTCCATTGGCGGCGAGATTAGCAATTGCTAATCGGCAAAACAATAGCATCTTGTAATTTACTGTTTGCTAACGGAAAGCAATCATCACCGGATGGATATCAACGAAAGGCGTATCGCCTCCCTCCGCAAGATCATGGGGACCATGAGCCAGAAGGAATTTGCCGAGGCTCATGACCTGGACGCGTCGTATCTGTCGCAACTGTTGAACGGCCATCGCAAGCTGGGGGAGAAGGCTGCGCTCAATCTAGAGCTCAAGATCGGGCTTACTGCAGGGACGCTAACCTCTCCACAACCGGAGGGTCCCATTCACAAAGCCCCGGATAACGTCGTTCAGCTCTCAGCGCGAGCCACCAAAGACAAGAACTTCGTCCTGATCCCGTACCTCGACATTGCGGCATCGATGGGGCATGGCAAGGCAGCCCCCTATATGCACATTGAAGTGATCCGCGACATGACCGTGCACCTCGACTGGCTGAGGTTGCAGGGCCTTACGTTCTCTAAAGTCGACAACCTGGCGATCATCTCTGGCAACGGCGACAGCATGACTGGGACGTTTGCAGATGGTGATGCGCTGCTGGTTGACCGAGGAATCACCGAGGTCAAAACAGACGCCATCTACGTCTTCACACTGGACGGAGATCTGTACATCAAGCGCCTGCAGCGGCTTACAGGCGGACAGCTGCGAATGATCTCGGACAACCCGATCTATCCTCCCATCACCATCGACCTATCGATGATCGATCGCATGCATATTCAGGCCCGCGTGCTGCTCGCCTGGAACGCTAAAAAGCTTTAACGCTCGCCTCTTTCAGCAGGTACCGGCCATCAGGCAGGTACTGCTACGCCAAAAATATTTAGCATTTGCTATTGCCGAGCATTTTAGCTTTTGCTAATTTCGGCCCGTGTCACCCTCTCACGCAAAGGACACGGACCATGAGAACAGCACAGCACAAAGGACCGGGAACGGTTCTGATCCACCCCACAGCCTGCAGCAGCTTGCAGAAAATCCTGGCCTTCCAGCGCCGTACCGGCATGCAGCTGGTCATCACCGAGGCCGGTACCGTTCAAGCCGTCCCCTCGCCATGCGCAGGGGGTGCCGCATGAGCGAATACACCCTCTCCCTGAAGCGAGTGATGCTGCTGCAAAAGACGCTGGAAGACGGCGGCACTACTACCTGCCCGCTGCGTCGACCAGAAACGACGATGGACGCGGAGATTGAAGTCGAGAACGACAGCCAGGCCCACCGCCTGAGCGTTCGCTTTGGCCCGCTCACCAGCTCGATCACGCTCAAGCGTGGCGACTCTGCCAAGTACATGGCCCTGCGGGACTTCCTCCAAGACGTGGCGAACGGCCGGACCGAATCTGGCCAACTCTCGCAGGAAGACATCGACTTGAGGGAGGCGCTAGACAGCGTAAACACCGTCATCCGCGCCGATCAGATCGCCTACATCACCGCCACCACCAACCCTGAGCTACCGGTTGGCGCAGTAGTGACCAATGACCTGGGCGAGATCTGCGCAGCCGCCACCGGCACTTGCAAAGAGCACCTCGCTCAAGTCATCCGCACCCAGCTCCGGCCCGCCCAAGAGGGGCTCGGGGAGCGCGCATGAGCAGCACGCTGGAGCAATTGCGCAGCCAGTGGAGCACGCCCTGCCCCACGTTGACGGCTGTAAGGGAGCACTACTTCTCCCACATCGGGACTGACCGCCGCTTCCGGGAGCTGATCAATAAAGGCCAGATCAAGTTGAAGCTCAAGAAGCTGCACAACTCGGCAAAAGCACAACACGTGATCTACCTCCACGACCTGGCCGAGTACCTCGACCGCCAGGCGGAAGAGACGAAGCAGTCGGCTTAAACCAGACGGCCCCGGTCTACAGGGGTAACCAGCTCGCCGTCGACCTCTCACTTATACCGATGGCGGGCAGTTCGGAGCACAGCACATGCAACCCTACCAATACGCACTCAGCGCTGGGATCGTCCTACTCGTCGTCTTGGCGATTATGCCCTACTTGCTCGCTACAGCCCGTCGCCGGGCACATGAAGAAGGCAAAGAAATTGGCTTGGCGGAACGCAACGCCACACATGCCCAGCGGCTCAGAACGCTGAACGAAGAACTGGCAGAGCTCGCCGTACAACGCGAAGCCGACCAGCGCAAACACCTCAAGACCGTGGCAAACCTCAAGCTCACCATCAGCGAGCTTGAAGAGCGAATCATGTCCTACACCGGCATGCCGGTGACCAGGGCCGATTACGAGCTGCTGGCAAAGGCCAGCGAAACACTGCAGCTCACCCATCGCACCATGAAAGCCTTGAAGTCGGATCAGCAGGCGAGTCTGGCTGCAGCACATGCGCTCTGTGTTGATTCGCTCGCCAAGCGCATTCACGCCCAGCTGCGCAGCACCCCAGCCACGGCATCGACTGCGGAGGCTGCAGCATGACTCTGCGAAAGCACGTACTTAAGCACTTTCACATGTGCTGCGGCCTTGGTGGCGGTGCGAAGGGGTTCAACCGCTCCAAGCCCATCGTCGGCAATCTAGAGGCGGAGTGGCAGTGCATCGGTGGCGTTGACGTAGACCCTGCAGGTCTCGCCGACTTTGAGCGCCTATCAGGGGTGAAAGGCACGCTCATCGACCTGTTCACACGCGATCAATACATTCGCTTCCATGGGAAAGAGCCGCCACCGGGGTGGCGCGAGGCCACACCGGAGGACATTCGCAAGGCCGCTGGCGGCCAGCGCCCAGACGCCGTATTCATCAGCTCACCGTGCAAGGGTGCAAGCGGGCTGCTCTCGGAAACGATGAGCCAAACGCCACGCTACCAAGCCCTCAACGAGCTGACCCTGCGCTGCATCTGGTTGTTCTGTGAGGCATGGGCAGACGACCCGGTTCCGCTACTGGTGTTCGAGAACGTTCCTCGTCTCGCCAGCCGTGGGCGGCATCTGCTCGACCAGATCAACAGCCTGCTTTCCAGCTTTGGCTACGCCGTTGCCGAAACCACCCACGACTGCGGGCGTATTGGGAATCTCGCACAGAGCCGCAAGCGCTTCCTGCTGGTTGGCCGTCACGTCGAGAAAGTACCGCCGTTCCTGTACGAACCTGAGCAGAAGTCGCTTCGTGCGGTAGGCGATATTCTCGGCCGCATGCCGCTGGCCGGCGACATTCAAGCAGCCGGCCCGATGCACCGGGTACCCTCGCTCCAGTGGAAAACATGGGTACGCCTCGCCTTGGTCGAAGCCGGCAAGGATTGGCGCAGCCTGAACGATTTGGTGATCGAGGAAGGCTACCTGCGCGACCTAATCATCGTTCCGCAATTTCGCGACGGGTTCTTAGGCGTGCACGACTGGCAAGAGACAGCTGGCACGGTCGCTGCGCGTAGCGGCCCCACCAACGGCAAGTTCTCGGTAGCAGATCCACGCGCCAAGGCCGGCGCTCTGCAGTACCAACAGTACGGTGTGCGCCGCTGGGGTGATACCAGCGGCGCGGTAATCGGCGTGAAGAGCCCCGGGCAGGGAACCTTCAGCGTTGCCGATCCACGTCGAGCAGGCGCCGGTTTCGGCAAGTACCAGGTCACGCCATACAACAGCCCAGCGGGAACCGTCATCGCCGGCAGCACTACCGGCCAGGGCGCCTTTGCTGTGCAAGACCCACGCCCAGGTATGCGCCGCACCAAAGGTGATGCCTACCTCACCGGTGGGCACTACGGCGTTGTACCGTGGGATGGGGCGGCAGGCGCAGTGTCCGCCAGTGCCATGCACGACAACGGCCGCTGGAGCGTGGCCGACCCGCGCCTACCCGATGCCAATGACCGCCTGGCATGCGTGATCGAATCGCTGGACGGCACATGGCACCGCCCCTTCACCACCTTCGAGCTGGCAGCCATACAGAGCCTGGTCGAACCGGAAGAACAGCTTGAACTGGACGGCCTGAGCGACCAAGCCTGGCGCGAGCGCATCGGTAACGCCGTCCCGCCAGCTGCGGCGGAGGCAGTTGCCGACGTCATGGGCACCACCCTTCTGCTGGTGGCCCAGGGCGAAACCTTTGTGCTGAGCAGCATGCCGATTTGGGTACGCCCTGTTGCCGTCGGCCTGAGCGTGGCTCAACGGGAGGCAGCATGAGCGCAAACAACTGCATCAAGCCTGACGCTGAGCAGCACGCCGCCGCTTGGCTCGGCCGGGCCGGGCTGTACCGCACTCGATTGGAAGCCGTGCAGAACGGCGAACAGCACTTGGAACCAGTGTCCCCCGAGCAACTTTTCCAACTCGCCTGCGGATTCCACGCCATTCGGACACTCAGCCCACGCTGATCCGGACACCTGTTCCACGCTCATTCGGACAGGCAGTCGGAGCGCAGCGACGCAGGGGTGGCATTGTTAGTCCGGGTTGGCTGGCGTCGTCAATTTCTGCGTCCGTTTGCGCATTGATTCACCCTTCAGATTGATCCGATAAGCGTTGTGCACCAGGCGGTCGAGGATGGCATCGGCCAGGGTCGGATCGCCGATCAGTTCGTGCCAGTTGTCCACCGGCATCTGGCTGGTGACGATGGTCGAGCGCTGGCCGTAACGGTCGTCCAGTAGCTCCAGCATGTCGCGCCGTTGCTCGCCGGTGAACGGGGCCAGGCCCCAGTCGTCGAGGATCAGCAGGTCGGTCTTGGCGTAGCTGCTCATCAGCTTGGCGAAGCGGCCGTCGCCATGGGCCAGACCCAGTTCTTCCAGCAAACGTGGCAGGCGCAGGTAGCGCACGCTGTAGCCCTCCCGGCAGGCCTGGTGGGCCAGGGCGCAGGCCAGCCAGGTTTTACCGACACCGGTGGGGCCGCCGATGATCAGGTTGAGGCCGTCGCGCAGCCACTGACCACTGCTCAGTTGCAGGATCAGCGCCTTATCCAGTCCGCGCGGGCTGCGGTAGTCGATGTCTTCGAGGCAGGCGTTGTGCTTGAGCCGGGCCTGGCGCAGGCGGCTGCTCAGGCGCTTGTCATCGCGTTCGGTCAGCTCGCGGTCGACCAGCAGGCCGAGGCGTTCTTCGAAGCTCAGGCTGTCGATGTCCGGGGTTTTCAGTTGTTCATTCAGCGCCTTGAGCATGCCGTGCAGGCGCAGGGTTTGCAGCTTGTCCAGGGTCGGATGGGGCAGCATGGTGGGATTCCTTGGGGTCAGTGGTAGTAGGCGGATCCGCGCAGGTTGGCGTGGTCGTCCGGTAGTAGCGGCAGGTTGGTTTGAGCTAGCGGCAGGTTTTCCAGCCCCTGGCGCAGGATCGATTCGAGGCTCTTGTAGCTGCACGTGCCGAGGCTGATGGCGCGACGGCAGGCCAACTCCAGACGCGCCTCACCGTGGGTTTTACCCAGGCGCAGGATGCCCAGGCAGGCCCGGTAGCCCTGCTGCGGATGGATGCGCCGTTCGAGGATGTGCCGGATCACGCCGGCGGTGTTCGGCCCGGTCTGCTCGGCCCAGCGGATCAGCCGTTGCGGCGTCCACTCGGCATGCTCGCGATGGCTCTTGGGCATGTGCTCGGCCTGCGTGCTGTGCCTGCCCTTGTGCATTGAGCGCAGGTGGCTGGCCACTCGCTGGTTGGCGTGGAAAAACTCGACGGTGCGCGCCGTCAGGCGCACCTCCAGCTGCTTCTTCACCAGTTGATACGGCACCGAGTAGTAATGCCCATCGACCTCGACGTGGTAGTCGATGTGCACCCGCGCCTTCTTCCACTCGGCGTAGACGTAGGGTTGCTCCGGCAGGGGGCGCAGCGCCGGACGATCCAGGCTGTCGAAGGCCGACTGCCGGGAGCCCGGCAGCTTCTTGAACGGGCGTTGGTTGAGCCGCTCCAGCAGCCCGGCGATGGCCGTGTTGAGTTCATCCAGGGAGAAGAACTGCCGATTCCTCAGTGCGGCGAGGATCCAACGCTCGACCACCTGCACGCCGACTTCGGCCTTGGCCTTGTCGCGCGGTTTGCGTGCCCGCGCCGGCACCACCGCCACGCCATAGTGCTCGGCCAGATCGCGGTAGCTCGGGTTGATGTCCGGCTCGTAGCGGTGACTCTTGCTCACCGCGCTGCGCAGGTTGTCCGGCACCACGATCTCCGGCACGCCGCCGAGGAAGGCGAAGCAGCGGGCATGGGAGCCTAGCCAGTCCGGCAGCTGCTGCGACCAGGTGGCTTCGGCGAAGGTGTAGCTGGACGCGCCGAGCACCGCGACGAACACCTGCGCCTGGCGGATCTCGCCGCTGTGGCGATCGATAACCGGCACCGTCTGGCCGGCATAGTCGACGAACAGCTTCTCGCCGACGCGGTGCTCCTGACGCATCACCACGTCCAACTTGCCCTGCCAGGCTCGGTAGTGCTCACAGAACCAGCTGTACTGAAAGCCCTGAGGCTGGCTCAGGCGGTACTCCTGCCAGAGCAGCGCCAGGGTCACCCCGGGGCGGCGCAGTTCGGCATGCACCCATGCCCAATCGGGTAAAGGCCGCTTCTCACTGGCAACCGCCGGGGCCGGCGGGAACAGTTGCTGCTCCAACTCGGCATCGGACAACGAACAGGGCCAGGTGAGGCCGCTGGCGGCAAAACGGCAGAGGTAATCACCGGCACTGCTGTGGCCAATGCCCAGGCTGCGGGCGATCTTGCGCACGGACAGGCCGCAGTCGAACTTGAGGCGTAACACCTCTCGGATTTTACGCATGGATAAACGCTCCACAACGACCTCTCTGCTTCGAAAAAGAGATCGATGGTAGTGAATAAATCCTGCGTGGCTGCCTGCCAGAAAAGTGTCCGGATGACCGTGGAGTCGGTGTCCGGATGCTCGTGGAATGAGTGTCCGGATCAGCGTGGAATCACTGTCCGGATGCGCGTGGAATGGGTGTCCGAGTCAGCGTGGAATCCGCAACTCGCCCGTAACCACGTTCGAGAGGCTGGCATCCATGCCTAACCCAGTACGCATCTGGCAGCTGATCAGCTTCGCGCTCGCCATGGCGCTAATCGCCTCACTGGCCGAGCTGAGCCGCAGCAGCACTGCCAGCCACGCTGCGAAAGGCACGCTTACGACTGTAAACAGCGCCACAAACCTTGGGCACCTGGCCTTGAGCCCAAACGCTCGCCGAATCCATGAGAGGTATTCGCTGTGACCACTACACGCATGGAAATCCTACAACTCAAGTGGGCGGCTGAATGGGCCGCTGCTAAGCCGTCGAATGAAACCACGTCCGTCGTGTACAGGATCATGGTACCGCCAACAGATGTTCTGGAGCTTATCGCAGAGATCGAGCGCCACCGCCAGGTAAATGCCGAGGGCTGCAAGCCCGACAGCAACACCCTGCTCTGCGGTGTCCCCTGCACCAATGCCACGCCTTGCCGCAGCCTCGACAAAGCGGAGGGCGACATGCCCGACCTCATCAATCCTTCCCACGACCTCAATGCTGCCTGCGCCTGGCTGGAGGCAGCCCGACGCAACTTGAACTCCGCCGTTGAGCATGCCTACCCAATCGGAAGCAAGCTGATGGTTGACCGGGGCACACATCACGCGCACGTCGAGGTGGTCTGCCACCCCAACGTAGCCCACCCAGGGACGATCTCCGTCCAGAACATCAAAACTGGGAAGCGCTACCGGATCGACTACAGCCGCGTGCTGGAGGAGCGCCATGACTGATTCGAGAAGAACGCGGCCGCGCATTGCCTCCCATAGCCTCGACCTTCCGGCGATGTGCGACATCTGCGGCAAAGCACGCTCAACCCGAAACCATGCCCGCTGCAGCCAACTCCGGCAACAGCAGAAAAGCGTGGAATGGGAATCCTACATGGCCAATGTGGCCGCAAAGAAACTCCAGCAGGTCAAGCGCCTGCGTCCTATTAGGTAAGTTGGAGAACACATTAATGGCCAAGCCACAGATTAAGCCAATCCATGAAGCTGCCAACCAAGGCGAAACGGTGCAACTTCTAATAACACCGTCTACATGGATACGAAAAGAACTTCTGTTCCCGATTTTCGGACTCAGCACCGAAGCCGTTCGCAAATACCGCGATCGTGGAATCTGGCTTGAGGAGAAACAATGGCGGACCGATCCAGCCAACGTCATTGTTTACAACCGCGTTGAAATCGAAAACTGGATGGCCGGCCGTCCATGAGCGTGAAGCTTCCACCAGGTGTCGACGCCTTGCCTAAGGGCGTCGACATCAACGGCAATCTTCTGCGGATCGCCTTCATGTATGAAGGCGAACGCCGCCGCGAGCCTCTACGTAACGTTGCCAAAATCAACAAGGCCGCCATTGCCTATGCAGACAACAAACGCAGAACGATACTTGCGGAGATCAAGGAAAACCGCTTCGACTATGCGGCACACTTCCCTGATTCGGTTTGGCTCAAAGCCCGACAAGAGCTTCCCAATGAGCCCGCCAAAAGGACTGTGGACGAAGGGATAGCTCAATGGCTTGAAGTTGCCAAAGTCAAAAAAGCTCACAGTACGTTCATCAACTACAAGAGCAAGTCCGAACACGTTAGGAAGAAATTCACAGGTAGAGCCATCGCAAGCATCCCCAAGAGCGAGCTTGAATTATTCCAAGCCGAGCTACTCACTAACGGCCTCAAACCGAAAACCGTAAACGACGTCTTCACGATTATACGGGGGGTGTGGGGGGATGCGTTTAGCGATGAGATCATCAAGCTCAACCCCCTGGAGCGCATCGAGAACATCCAGTCTGATAGCGATAGTGAATTCGCCGATCCGTTCACCCGGAGCGAGATCGAGCGGATAGCCACCACTGACCCTGAGCGAATGCCAGACAGCCGGATGATCGTCTTCAACTGTTGGGCCGGGCTGTCTCTGTCCGAGTTGATCGCGGCCGGCGTAGAGGACGTCGACCTGGTGGCCGGCACGCTGACAATTCGACGCGCTCTGGTCGCAGGGGAATTCAAGGTACCGAAGGAACGCTCGCGCATCCGCACGGTGGAGCTGATCGCGCCGGCCTTGGAGTTGCTGACCATGATCGTGGCTGAAGCGAAGGATGCCGAGCCCACGCACATTACGGTAGTGCAGCGAGACAACATCACGAAGAAGCACGAGCGGGTCCGCTTCCTATTCCGCAGCTCCACGAGCGGCCTGCTGTGGAACGGCAAGACCGTGAGCAACTGGTTTACCGCCCACCTGGAGAAAGCAAGCATTCGCCATCGAGGCGCCAACCAGGCACGCCACACTTTCGCGAGCCAAGCACTGTCGAGCTACGTGCCGATTGAATGGGTCGCCCGCCAACTCGGCCACAGTGACACGACCATGGTGCGCAAGCACTACGGTCGCTGGATCTCCAAGGACACCAAAAGCATGGCGGAAATCGTTTCGAAGATGATGGGTTTTGATTAAGAGCAGGCCCTATGGGCCTGCCTTCACTCAACGATTGGCTGGATGAATCCGCGCATCCAATACCTTCACAATCTCATCGACATTCATAAGGCGATCACTCAAGCCGTCCCGAATAGGCTCGAAAACCGCCACCATTCGTCCGTATACATCAACCATCCGTGTATGGGAGTTGCGATCTGCAACAGCCTTCATCGACTCAAAGCGATCAAGCTCATTAGTAAGGTAACGTGCGGCAGTGCGGTAACGGCCCTCATTGTTACCATCGAAACCAGGGAAATCGATTCGAGCAGCTACATTTGGAACTGCGGCTTCCAACGCTTGCCTTTGTTGCGGGCTGAGAGCCTCAAACGATTCCTTCAAGAAACTGTACATATCCAAGGCATCTACGACAGCCGTAACATGCGGCGGTGTCGGCGTGCCAGGCTCAGAAATGTCATAGGCCCAATCCAAGACCCAATAGTCATCCGAAGCAAGTGCCTTGGAAATTAAAGTCGGATCATAGCTGTCCTGAATATCCAAGCGCTTGTGAATATCACAAAGCATCTGAAGAATCAGTTTCTCTGTAACCGTTGGGTTCATACCTTCCTCCATGGGGCCCACCCTGCTCAGATCGATGCAGGATCACCTATGGTGCCAAAAGGCCACGCCATCAGAAAGGCTTAGACAAATCCACATACAAGATTGGCGCCCTGAGGCGGCCTGCGCCGGCCCGAACGTATCAAAAAATGCCCTAAATTTGCCCTAACCAATACCCCTGAAACGACGAAGCCCCCGAAAACATCAACGTTTTCGGGGGCTTCGACTACTTCGCATATGGCGGAGAGATAGGGATTTGAACCCTAGGTACTGTTGCCAGTACAACGGATTTCGAATCCGTCCCGTTCGACCACTCCGGCATCTCTCCAATGCCGCGCATCATACCAGCGTTCTTTTAAAACGCAAACCTTTTTTTAAAAAAAATCGCGTGGTATCAGGCGCTTGCGTGAACGGGCCGCTTACAGCGGCACGCCCAGGCGCTTGGCAACTTCTTCGTAGGCTTCGATTACGTCGCCCAGGCCCTGACGGAAGCGGTCCTTGTCCATCTTCTTGCGGGTTTCTTTGTCCCACAGGCGGCAGCCGTCCGGGCTGAACTCGTCGCCCAGCACGATCTGGCCGTGGAATACGCCGAACTCCAGCTTGAAGTCGACCAGCAGCAGGCCGGCGTCACCGAACAGCTTGCTCAGCACTTCGTTAACCTTCAGCGACAGCTTTTTCATTTCGACCAGCTGCTCGGCGGTGCCCCAGCCGAACGCGACAACGTGGGATTCGTTGATGAAGGGGTCGCCCTTCTCGTCGTTTTTCAGGAACAGTTCGAAGGTGGACGGCTCCAGCTTGATGCCCTCCTCCACGCCCAGGCGCTTGACCAGGCTACCGGCGGCGTAGTTGCGCACTACGCATTCGACCGGGATCATGTCCAGCTTCTTCACCAGGCACTCGTTGTCACCCAGCAGCTTGTCAAACTGGGTTGGCACGCCGGCTTCTTCCAGTTTCTGCATGATGAAGGCGTTGAACTTGTTGTTCACCATGCCTTTGCGGTCGAGTTGTTCGATGCGCTTGCCGTCGAACGCCGAAGTGTCGTTACGGAACAGCAGGATCAAGCGGTCGGCGTCGTCGGTCTTGTAAACCGATTTGGCCTTGCCGCGGTAGAGTTCGTCGCGTTTTTCCATGATTGGGCTCCGCTTGCTTGAGGTGTTGGGCTAGGCGATTTCGCGCCAGTCGAGCCCGTGTTCCTGATTCGCCACCTGGAGCCAGTCCGGGTCGCACCCTAAGGTGTCGACAAAGCACTGGCGGGCCAAGTGTGGCAGGTTGTTCTTGCTGCTGAGGTGGGCCAGCACCAGGTGTTGCAGGTTGCTCCAGCCCAACTCGTGCACCAGGCGCGCGGCCTGGTGATTGTTCAAATGCCCTTGCATGCCACCTACCCGCTGCTTCAGGAAGACCGGGTAGTGGCCGCGTGCCAGCAGGTCGCGGCAGTGGTTGGCCTCGATCAGCAGTGCATCCAGGCCTTGGTAACGTTCCAGCAACAGCGCGTCGTACGAACCCAGGTCGGTCAGCATGCCGAAGCGCCGCTGGCCGTCGCTGATCACGTACTGCAACGGCTCGTAGGCGTCGTGCTCTACCCGCGCCGCGGTCACTTCCAGGCTGCCGATACGCAGGCTTTGGCCACAAGCGAGAAAACCGGCCACCTCCACCGGCTTGCGCATGCCGCGCAAGGTCCCTTGGCTGAGGTAGACCGGTACATTGTAGCGCCGTGACAGCAAGCCGACCCCATGCACGTGGTCGGCATGTTCATGGGTGACCAATACTGCGCTGAGCTGGGCCGCCGAGACGCCGAGCAGCGCCAGGCGCCGCTCGGTTTCACGCAGGGAAAAGCCGCAATCGACCAGGATGAACGTGTCACCACTGGCGATCAGCGTGCCGTTCCCTTGGCTACCGCTTCCGAGTACCGCGAAGCGCACTTAACCCAGGTGGTCCTGAATGGCGCTCAGCACGCGGCGGGCGACATCGGCCGGAGCCACGGTGTTGATGTTTTTCTCGACCGTGACCTGCACGCTCTCACCCACCTTGCTCAGGCGAACCTGGTAGCGCTCGGCGCGGGCTTCACGCTCTTCCTTGGTCGGCTCGCTGCCGAACATGCGGCTGAAGAAGCCAGGCTGGTTCTGCTTGTCGTCAGGCTTTTCCGACAGGTTGATGTAGTACAGGCCCAGGCTGCGGTTGATGTCTTCGACACGCCACTCGCCACCCTGCTCCAGGGCACGGCCCACGCCAGACCAGGCGCGGTCCAGGTCGGAGCCCAGGTACAGCACCGGGTTGCCGCTGCCGTCTTCGCTGAGGCTGACGCGGCTTGGCGCGTCGAAATCGCGCGCGGCCAGCAGCGACACCGAACCGCCCTTCTCGGCGCTGCGGTTCATGCTGGCAAGCATTTCGTCGACCAGCAGAGCATCGGCGCCGGTGTTGGCAGACGTGGACGGAAATGCAGGCTCGGCAGTGCTGCCGGCCGGGCGCTCGACGCTCACCACGTACACCTCGGAGGTGTTGCGCTGCACGCCGGGCTCCATGCGCACACGTACCCGCACTTCGCTGTCACCGCTGCTGGCAGTGCTGGCCAGGCGCTGGCCAAGCGATGCCGACAGCTCGTCGAAACGCTGCCAGGTGGTGTTGAATTCACCGGTCTGCGGGCGCTCTTCGGCAATACGGAAGCCGTTGTCCTCGAAGAACTGGCGGGCCACTGGCCACACCTCGGCAGGCGAATGCTGGGCCAGCACCCAACGGCTGCTGCCGCTGCGTTGCAGGCTGTAATCGGTAACCTGGGCGGCGCCACCGGTCAGCGGTTGCGGGCGCGGCACCTCGAACTCGCCAGCGACGTTGTCATCGGCGACGTTACGTGGAATGGGCAGCAACGGGTCAAGGCGCTTGACGTTGCTGACGTCCTGCGGCAGCTGCATCGGCGCTGTCGGGTGCGCCTGCAGGTAATCGCTGCCGCGGTCGCGGAAATAGCCATCCTCGCCCCACAGCCAGCCACACCCACTGGTGCTGGAGATAATCAGGGCAAGGGCGGAAAGACCAGCCAGTCGCTTCATGCGGTGCACTTCCTCTTAAACCAGTACGCCGGACTGGCGCAAGGCAGTACGGACTTTTTCGTGGCAGCCTTCGCTCAGCCAGGTCAGTGGCAGGCGAATGCCTTTTTGCATCAGGCCCATTTCGACGAGCGCCCACTTCACCGGGATCGGGTTGGCTTCGCAGAACAGGTCTTTGTGCAGCGGCATGAGTTTTTCGTTGATTGCGCGGGCCTTCTCGGCATTGCCCTCAAGGGCGGCCTCGCACAGGTCGGCCATTTCGCGCGGGGCGACGTTGGCCGTAACAGAGATGTTGCCCTTGCCACCCATCAGGATCAGCTCGACGGCAGTTGGGTCGTCGCCGGACAGGACGATGAAGTCCTTGCTGACGCCATCGAGGATGGCCTTGGCGCGCACCAGGTCGCCGGTGGCTTCCTTGATGCCGATGATGTTCGGCACGGTCGACAGGCGGATCACGGTCTCGGCCTGCATGTCGCAGGAGGTGCGGCCGGGTACGTTGTAGAGGATTTGCGGGATGTCGACGGCTTCGGCGATGTGCTTGAAGTGCTGGTACAGGCCTTCCTGGGTCGGCTTGTTGTAGTACGGCACAACCAGCAGGCAGGCATCGGCGCCGGCGTTCTTGGCGTTTTGCGTCAGGTGCACCGCTTCGGTGGTGGAGTTGGCACCGGTGCCGGCGATGACCGGAATCGGCTTGGCGCTGCGCTTGACGCGCTCGACCACGTGCTTGATGACCAGAATGTGTTCTTCGACATCCAGCGTGGCCGACTCACCGGTGGTGCCGACAGCGACGATCGCATGGGTGCCGTTTTCCAGGTGGAAGTCTACAAGTTTGTCGAGGCTGCCCCAGTCAACACGCCCTTGTGCATCCATGGGTGTGACCAATGCCACCATACTGCCCGCAATCATGTAACTGCTCCTGCCGGAAAAAGAGAGCGGTAATGGTACTGGGGGCATCGACCTTGCACAAGCGAAGCAGGCGGGCGGAGCATTCCCCTCGGCGCCTTATTTCGCTACCCTTGACCCTTTGATCGGTGCAGCGCGGCCCGCCGGGCCGTCGACCTTGCTCCCCGCCAGCGTCCAAGACCTCGCATGCGAGCCCCGGGCCCTGCCGACAGGAGGCTTCAGACCGTCCTGCACCGACCGCTCATCGCTTTAGGAATGCTGCATGTCCACCCCCACCACTGTTCGCGAACAATTCCTTGTCATCAGTGCCTTGGGCCCGAATCCCATGGAACTGGCCAACGTCCTCAGCCGCGCTGCCTTCGAAAACCGCTGCGCGGTGGTCACCTCGCGCCTGAGCCGCCACGGCGAGACCAGCGCCCTGGTGCTGCAGGTGGGCGGCAGCTGGGACGCCCTGGCGCGCCTCGAATCCACCCTGCCGGGCCTGGGCAAGAAGCACGGCCTGACCCTGGACGTGGTGCGCAGCGCCGACCAGGAGGTGCGCCCGCAGGCCCTGCCCTACGTGGCTTATGTGAGCGCCGCTTACCGCCCGGACATCATCAACGAGCTGTGCCAGTTCTTCCTCGATCACCGTGTCGAGCTGGAAGCCATGACTTGCGACACCTACCTGGCACCGCAGACCGGCAGCAGCATGCTCAACGCCCAGTTCACCGTGATCCTGCCGGCCGGCACCCAGATCAGCTGGCTGCGTGACCAGTTCCTGGACTTTGCCGACGCCCTGAACCTCGATGCGCTGATCGAGCCATGGCGCCCACAGAACCCAATGTAAGGAAACCGACCATGGCCGTAGCACTCGACCAACCCGTTGCCGACTTCCAGGCCCAGGCCACCAGCGGGCAAACCGTCAGCCTGGCCGAGCTCAAGGGCCGGCAAGTGGTGCTGTACTTCTACCCGAAGGACAGCACGCCGGGCTGCACCACCCAAGGCCAGGGGTTCCGCGACCAGCATGATGCCTTTGCCGCAGCCAACACCGTGGTGTTCGGGGTATCGCGCGATGGCCTCAAGTCGCACGAGAACTTCAAGGCCAAGCAAGGCTTCCCGTTCGAGCTGATCAGCGACAAAGACGAGGCCCTGTGCCAGCTGTTCGACGTGATCAAGCTGAAAAAGCTGTATGGCAAGGAATACATGGGCGTTGATCGCAGCACCTTCCTGATCGACAAGGACGGTGTGCTGCGCCAGGAATGGCGTGGGGTGAAGGTGTCCGGGCATGTGGATGCCGTGCTGGCGGCTGCCCAGGCCTTGAACAAGGCTTGAAATTGATGGGGGCTGCTTTGCAGCCCCAGTTGCATCAAAGCATCGGTGACACGCTAGGCTCCTGCCGCGGCCAGGCATCCAGCACGGCCTTGATCAGCGTCGCCAGCGGGATGGCGAAGAAGATCCCCCAGAACCCCCACAGCCCGCCAAACAGCAACACCGCGCAAATGATCGCCACCGGGTGCAGGCTAACGGCCTCCGAGAACAGCAGCGGCACCAGCACGTTGCCGTCCAGCGCCTGGATGATCGCATACACCGTCATCAGGTATATGAACTGGTCGCCCCAGCCCCACTGGAACAGCGCAATCAGCGTCACCGGTACCGTCACCACCACTGCACCCACATAGGGCACCACCACCGACAGGCCCACCAGTAGCGCCAACAGCGCGGCGTAGTTGAGCCCCAGGCTGATAAACGCGATGTAGGTGGCAATGCCGCAGATCAGGATTTCGATGCCCTTGCCGCGAATGTAGTTGGCAATCTGCCGGTTCATCTCACTGCCTACCCGGTTCAGCAAGGCGCGCTGCCTGGGCAGGTAACCACTGACCCAACGGCCGATCAGTTCGCGGTCCTTGAGGAAGAAGAACACCAGGATCGGCACCAGCACCAAGTAGATCATGGCGTTGACCAGCAACGGCAGGCTGGACAGCGAGAAGGTCAGCGCCCACTGGCCAAACTTGCCGATTTCCCCGCGCACCGATTCGATCGCGTGCAATACCTGCTCGTCCGACACCAGGTGCGGGTAACGCTCGGGCAGCAGCAACAGCAACGACTGCCACTTGCCGAGCATGCCCGGCAGCTCGTTGAACAGGGTAATCAGCTGGTGCCACAACAGCGGCACCAACACCAGCATGAACACCGCCAGCGCGCCCATGAACAAGGCGAAGACCAGCATCACCGCCAGCCGGGTCGGTACCCGCAGCCGCTCCAGGGCGTTGACCAGCCCCTGCATCAGGAACGCCAGCACCATGCCCGCCAGCACCGGCGCGAGCATGCCGCCCAGGGTGAGCACGGCGGTAAAAGCCAGGAACAGCAGGACCGCCAGCACCACCGCTTCTTCATCGGAGAAGTAGCGCTGCATCCAGTCGCGAAGCACTTTGAACATTGACGATCCTTGGAAAAGACTCAGGCCTTGCGCAGCCAGTAGGTATAGGTGCCGGCGTCAGCCGTTTCCTGCAGCAGGGTATGACCGGCCAGCTTGGCGAAAGTGCGGAAGTCGCGCTGGGAACCGGCGTCAGTGGCGATCACTTTGAGCACCGCGCCGCTGGCCAGGCGATTGAGTTCCATCTTGGCCTTGAGCAGCGGCAAAGGGCAATTCAGCCCGCTGGCGTCCAGTTCGGCGTCGCAGGTCAGGGTGTCACTCATCGCGGGGCTCTCCAAAGGCATTGCCAGGTTGCTGCTTGACAGGGTCAGCTAGGATAGCGCCACTGGTCGCCAACGTGTGAGCCCGCTACAGTAGGTATCTTTGATCGACGCGAGCTTCGTGCATGAATCTACTGCGCCCTACCCTGCTGACGCTGGCCTGCCTGATGGCCCTTCCCGGCCATGCTGACGACCTGCCATCACTGGGTGACGCCAGTTCCGCGATCGTCTCGCCGCAACAGGAGCACCAGCTGGGCCGTGCCTGGCTGAGCCTGCTGCGCGGCCAGGTCAACCAGTTGAACGACCCGCAGCTCAAGGACTATGTCGAAACTACCGTGTACCGCCTGGCCGAGACCAGCCAGTTGCAGGACCGGCGCCTGGAATTCATCCTGATCGACAGCCGTGAGCTCAACGCCTTCGCTGCCCCTGGCGGCATCGTCGGGGTCAACGGCGGCCTGTTTCTCAATGCCCGCACCGAAGGCGAGTACGCCTCGGTGCTGGCGCACGAACTGGCGCACTTGTCTCAACGCCACTTCGCCCGCGGCGTCGAAGCCCAGCAACGCATGCAACTGCCGATGATGGCGGCTTTGCTCGCGGGTATCGTGTTGGCTGCCGGTGGCGCCGGCGATGCGGGTATCGGCATGATTGCCGGCACCCAGGCCGCGGCGATCCAGGAACAACGGCGCTTCTCGCGGCAGAACGAACAGGAAGCCGACCGCATCGGCATCCAGAACCTGGAAAAGGCCGGTTACGACCCTCGCAACATGCCCACCATGTTCGAACGCCTGGCGCAGCAATACCGCTACGGCGCCAAGCCACCGGAATTTCTGCTGACTCACCCGGTGACCGAATCACGTATCGCCGATACCCGCAACCGCGCCGAACAGGCGCCCAAAGGTGGCGTGGAAGACAGCATGCGCTACCAGCTGATCCGCGCACGGGTGGCACTGACCTATGAAGGCACCCCGGGGCTTGCCGCCAAGCGCTTCCGCGCCCAGCTGGACGAAGACCCCAAGATGGACGCCGCGCGTTACGGCCTGGCCCTGGCGCAAATCAAGGGTGGCCAGCTGAACGAAGCACGTGAACTGCTCAAGCCGCTACTGGCCAAGGCGCCCAACGACATCACCTACAACCTGGCGCAGATCGACCTGGACATCACCAACAACCGCCTGGCCGACGCGCAGCAGCGGGCCGAACGGATGCAGGGGCTGTATCCGGGCAACTACCCGCTCAAACAAGTGCGTGCCGACCTGCTGGTGAAGCAGAACAAGCCTGCCGAAGCGGAGAAGGTGTTGAACGAGTTGATCAAGAGCCGTCCGGATGACCCGGACGTGTGGTACGACATGGCCGAAGTGCGGGGTTTGTCGGGCAATACCATCGGCTTGCACCGGGCGCGTGCCGAATACTTCACCCTGGTGGGGGACTTTGACCAGGCGATCCAGCAGCTGGACTACGCCAAGCGCCGGGCGGGCGGCAACTTCCCGCTGGCGTCGCAAATTGACCAGCGCCAGCGCGAGATCCTGGAACAACAGCGTATGGTTCGGGAGATGATGGGGCGCTGAGGGGGTTGAATATTGTGGGAGCGGGCTTGCCCCGCGAAGGGGGGGCACGCGGTGCCTGGCACCGGCTTCGCCGGTGTTCGCGGGGCAAGCCCGCTCCCACAAAGACCCAGCGATCTCAGGCGTTACCGGACAGCTTCAGGCGCGCCGCCTGGGTGAAGTCCAGCATGCGATTCAGCGGCTTTTCACCCTGGCGGGGGACTTTGACCAGGCGATCCAGCAGCTGGACTACGCCAAGCGCCGGGCGGGCGGCAACTTCCCGCTGGCGTCGCAAATTGACCAGCGCCAGCGCGAGATCCTGGAACAACAGCGTATGGTTCGGGAGATGATGGGGCGCTGAGGGGGTTGAATATTGTGGGAGCGGGCTTGCCCCGCGAAGGGGGGGCACGCGGTGCCTGGCACCGGCTTCGCCGGTGTTCGCGGGGCAAGCCCGCTCCCACAAAGACCCAGCGATCTCAGGCGTTACCGGACAGCTTCAGGCGCGCCGCCTGGGTGAAGTCCAGCATGCGATTCAGCGGCTTTTCACCCTGGCGGGGGACTTTGACCAGGCGATCCAGCAGCTGGACTACGCCAAGCGCCGGGCGGGCGGCAACTTCCCGCTGGCGTCGCAAATTGACCAGCGCCAGCGCGAGATCCTGGAACAACAGCGTATGGTTCGGGAGATGATGGGGCGCTGAGGGGGTTGAATATTGTGGGAGCGGGCTTGCCCCGCGAAGGGGGGCACGCGGTGCCTGGCACCGGCTTCGCCGGTGTTCGCGGGGCAAGCCCGCTCCCACAAAGACCCAGCGATCTCAGGCGTTACCGGACAGCTTCAGGCGCGCCGCCTGGGTGAAGTCCAGCATGCGATTCAGCGGCTTGATCGCCTTGGGCACCAGGGCCGGGTCGACAAAAATCTCGTTGCTGCCATTACGCAGGCAGTCCAGCACCCGCTCCAGGGTGTTCATCGCCATCCACGGGCAGTGCGCACAGCTGCGGCATGCCGCACCGTTGCCAGCGGTGGGGGCTTCGACAAACGCCTTGTCCGGGCACAACTGCTGCATCTTGTAGAAGATGCCGCGGTCGGTGGCGACGATGAAGGTCTTGTTTGGCAGGGTTTGCGCCGCCTTGATCAGTTGGCTGGTGGACCCCACCGCATCGGCCAACTCGATCACCGCTTCAGGCGACTCGGGGTGCACCAGGATCGCTGCGTCCGGGTACAGCGCCTTCATGTCGGCCAGCTGGCGCGACTTGAACTCTTCGTGAACGATGCAGGCACCGTCCCACAGCAGCATGTCGGCACCGGTCTGCTTCTGGATGTAACGACCCAGGTGCTGGTCTGGGCCCCAGATGATGGTTTCGCCGTTATCCATCAGGCTTTCGACGATTTCGAGCGCGCAGCTTGAAGTCACCACCCAGTCGGCACGGGCCTTCACGGCAGCCGAAGTGTTGGCATAGACCACCACAGTGCGCTCGGGGTGCTGGTCGCAGAAGGCTGAGAACTCTTCAACCGGGCAGCCCAGGTCGAGCGAGCAGGTGGCCTCCAGGGTGGGCAT
Organism: Pseudomonas sp. PvP089; assembly: GCF_017875165.1. Taxonomy (NCBI): domain Bacteria; kingdom Pseudomonadati; phylum Pseudomonadota; class Gammaproteobacteria; order Pseudomonadales; family Pseudomonadaceae; genus Pseudomonas; species Pseudomonas sp. PvP089. Next base: position 1,566,182 of record NZ_JAGGME010000001.1, on the reverse strand, counting down.
CAGCACGCGTTTTTCCGGGGTGAGGATTTTTGCGGTTTCGCCCATGAAGCGCACACCGGCCACGATCACCGTTTCGGCCGGGTGATTTTTGCCAAAGCGGGCCATCTCCAGCGAATCGGACACGCAGCCACCGGTTTCTTCAGCCAAGGCCTGGATGACAGGGTCGCAGTAATAGTGGGCAACCAGCACGGCGTTCTGGGCCTTGAGCTCGGCAGCGATGGCCGCACGGTATTCGGCCTCCTGCTCGGCTGTCAGCGGGTTGGGCTGCTTGGCGTCGAGGTGAGCCTGAACCAACAGGCGTTCGGAAATCTGGGTCATGATCGCTGGACCTGCAGGCGCGCGCGCGCATCAAATCGAGTGTATCACCCGGCCCTGACAGATCGGCTAAGGGTGCCGGACGGCACGCAGGCCGCCACGGCCCTCTGCGGGCGCGGATTATTATCGGAGGCCGAAGGCTACAGACAATCCAGCGATTACTAAAGTGGTTTTTGTGTTGTCACCCGAGCGACTGCAATGAGCGTTGTGTAGGAGCAGCCCTTTCGACTCAAGGCCGCTCCTACAAAACAGCGTTGCCTGACAAAGCGGGTGTCAACCCTGCGGCGACAGTGCTGCCAGGTGCGCTGCCATGAGCATGGCAAACGCTTCCACGGTCATTTTCCTGCCGTTGAAGTCGACCATGCCATCGGCATAGTGCAGGCTGCTCACCACATCGTTGCCTTCAACGGTGGCCAGGCCACTTTGCAGCGCCATCATGCCGACCATCTCCCCCGCCTGGCTAGATTGCATGGCAATCGCCTGGGCATCAGTCTGGCCATCCAGCAGCGCCTGCAAGGTCGCCAGGTCACCCATCATCGGCTTGGAGAGCGATAGCTTGCCCTTCACCTCGGTGATCAGTTGCTTGCTCAACTGGTCTGGCGGCAGATCGAAGCTGGCTGGGGCGGCGAAGGCCATCGACAGGTTGAAACGGCTCTCGCCATTGGCGGTCTTGAACGCCAGGTTTTCTATCGCCACCTTGGGCCTGGCGGCCAGCAGTTGCCGCAGGTCGCCCTGGAATTTGGCCTTCTCAGCGTCGTCCATGCGGATCTGCGGTACAGGCTGGCCAGCGGCAGACGCTGCCTCGAACTCCGGCAAGTGCGCCTGGTACCACTTCGACAACGCCTGCAATGCCGGTGCGTTGACCGAGGTGACACTCACCACCATCTGCGCCTTGCCCACCGCACGGCCATCCCAGGTCATGTCGCCGACCTTGTACTCCACGCGACCGCCCACGGTATCCGGGCCATCGAGGGCTTGCAGGACATTCTGCTCCAGGCCCTTGATCAGCAGCACCTGCTGTTTCGGCCCCAGGGTGACCTTGGTTTCGGCCAGCGCCAGGTCGACGTTACCCACATAGACAGTGTCGTGCGGGGTGGCGGCCAAGTTGCCGCCAACCTTCAGGCCTTTGAGTTCGAACGTGGCAGGCGGCTGATCATCGCGCACAAGTTTCATCACGAAACGGTCGGCCTGCCCGTGGAATTTCGAAGCCTTGCCCTCCTTGTCGCCACTGACCTCCAGCTGCATACCCGAGAAGTCGAGGCTGTTGCCGTCCGCCTCGTCAAGCTTGACCGGCGCCAGCCGGACCTGGCTGGCCACACTGCCGCCGTACCCCAGGCTGGTCTGTGCACTGATCGGGGCCTGCTCGCCTGCGGCAGCGAACCACGCGGCAGTGGCATCGTCCTTCTGCAAGGTGCTGTTGCTGACCGCCATCACTGGCATCAGCTTCAACGCCTTTACCCGCGACCAGGGAAAGGGGCCGTGCTCAATCTGGTCGGTCACGCCCACGTCGAAATTCACCACCTCGCCTTCACCCAGGTTTATGTCGCGGGCCTTGAGCCGGTACTGGGCGGTAGTGCTGAAGAAATGCTGCTCCAGCGATACCCGTTCGATGCTCATGCTGCCGCCGGTGGTCACCAGGGCCTTCTTGAGTTCGGCGTTGCTGCGGGCAACGGCGTTGTCCAGTTCGGCTGGCAGTTGCTTGCCGGTGTACCAGGCGCCAGCGGTAGATGCGACGGCAATGGCGATCGCCAGGCCGGAAAGAATGCCAACTGATTTCTTCATGAATAGAACCGATTGTCCGTAAGGGCTTCATTGGGCGAGCAAAGGCCACGCAGGAGGCGAAGATTAACACTGCGATGGAAGACGAGGGCCAGCCTTCACCGAGAAATCCATTTTTCAGAACCATCTGACACGCATCCACGGGAGGCACATTCGTTAATTTTTACGAACATTCAAATTGATCAAAACCGCAAAAAAACGCGCAAAAACCGAACAAAACCCCTTATAAATCGATAAATATTTCAATTCAGTAACATCTTGTCATGTTTAACTTGACACCAACCTACCCATCGTTTTTTATTTTCACCACTTAGCGCGTCCCCCGCGCCTTCTGCTGCTCCTACAAAAAAGGTGAACAACATGGAGCCCACCCGCTCGCCCTTGCCGCATGCGCAATACACCGTGCCCGCCGTTTACGCCCAGCACCAGGAGCCATGTCAGCATGCAGCCTGATCACAGCGCTTCCGGCAACGGCCAACTTCGCAAAACCCTGCGCCTCTGGCACGTGATCATCATTGGCCTGGCCTACCTGACCCCAATGACCGTGTTCGACACCTTCGGCATCGTCAGCGGCATCACCGCCGGCCATGTGCCCAGCGCCTACATCCTGGCGCTGGCGGGCATCCTGTTCACCGCCGTAAGCTACGGCACCCTGGTAAAACGCTTTCCGCAGTCGGGCTCGGCGTATACCTACACACAACGTGCGATCAGCCCGCATGTGGGCTTCCTGGTCGGCTGGTCGTCGCTGCTGGATTACCTGCTGCTGCCGATGGTCAACGCGCTGCTGGCCAAGCTGTACCTCTCGGCCATGTTCCCTGAAGTACCAGAATGGCTGTGGGTCGTCGGCTTCGTCACCTTGATCAGCCTGATCAACATGCGCAGCGTGAACCTGGTGGCGCACTTCAACCTGCTGTTTGTAGGCGTTCAGGTGGCGATCATCGCCGTGTTCATCTACTTGTGCGTGCGCGGCCTGGGCCAGGGTGAAGGGCTGGGCACCACCTGGAGCTTGCTGCCGTTCGCCGACAGCCAGACCCACCTCAGCGCGCTGGCTGCCGGTGCCACCATCCTGTGCTTCTCGTTCCTGGGCTTCGACGCGGTCACCTGCCTGTCCGAAGAAACCCGTGACCCGGCCAAGACGATCCCACGGGCGATCTTCCTGACCGCACTGATCGGTGGCGTGGTGTTCATCACCGTGTCGTACTTCATCCAGGCCTACTTCCCGACCATGGCGCGCTTCCACGACCAGGAAGCGGCCCTGCCGGAAATCGCCCTGTACGTCGGCGGCAAGCTGTTCCAGTCGGTATTCATCGCCTGCACCGTGATCAACACCATCGCGTCTGGCCTGGCTTCGCAAACCAGCGTGTCGCGCCTGCTGTACGTGATGGGCCGCGACAACGTGATCCCCGCCAGCCTCTTTGCCCGCCTGCACTCGCGCTACAAGACGCCGGTGCTGAACATTGCGGTGGTGGGGCTGATTTCGCTGTCAGCGATCTTCTTCGACCTGGTTACCGCGACCTCGATCATCAACTTCGGCGCACTGGTCGCATTCAGCTTCGTCAACCTGTCGGTGATCAACCACTGCTACCTGCGCGAAGGCAACCGCAAAGGCCTGGCCAACCAACTGAAGTACCTGGTGCTGCCTACCATCGGCTTCTGCATCATCGTCTCGCTGTGGCTGGACCTGAATGTGCACTCGCTGATGTTTGGCGGCATCTGGGCAACGCTCGGGTTGATCTACCTGGGCTGGCTGACCAAAGCCTTCCGGTCGGCACCGCCCAACTACATCGCCGAATGACCCCTGCTGCCGACAACGCCCGCGCCTGACCGCGGGCGTTGTACTTGCCCGAAAAGGAATGCCTCATGCCGCTGCGTCGCCTCTCCATCCAGTGGAAGATCACCCTGCTCGCCGGCCTGTGCCTGCTGGCCATCGTCGCCTTGCTGGTGGCCACCTCGCTGACCCAGGCGCAGCGCAGCGCTGCCTTGGTCAGCCAGGCCAGCACCGCCATGCTCGACAACAGTGCGCGCCAGCGCCTGCAGGCCCACGCGCAAACCCAGGCCCTGCGGGTGCAGCGCTACTTCATGGACGCCTATCAGTACGCCAATGGCTTTGCCCGCCTGGTGCAGGTACTCAAGGCCCGAGGCGGCAGTGACCTGCGCACCGAGCTGACGCGCCAGGCCCGTGCCAGCCTGGCCGGCAACCCGGATGTAATCGGCCTGTACCTGGTGTTCCAGCCCAATGCGCTGGACCAGCAGGACAGCCAGCACCTTGGCCAGGAGGCGATGGGTAGCAATGAACGCGGGCGTTTCTCGTTGTACTGGTCACAACCGCGCCCCGGCGCCCTGGAACTTGAAGCCATGCCGGAAGCCATGCTTGGCGATGCCAGCATTGGCAGCAACGGCGCAGCGAAGAACCGTTGGCTGACCTGCCCGCAGGACACCGCCACTACCTGCATGCTCGAACCGTACCTCGACGAGGTCAATGGCCGTCAGGTGCTGATGACCAGCATCGCCCTGCCACTGCTGGAACAGGGCAAGGTTGTCGGCGTGGTCGGCCTGGACATTGGCCTGGCCAACCTGCAGCAACTGAGCCTGGACGGCCGCCGCGAGCTGTTCGATGGCCAGGGCCATGTGAGTATTGCCAGCGCAGCCGGCCTGCTGGCTGGCAACAGTCGTGACGCCAGCGTGCTCGGTAAGCCCATGGACAATGCAGTAGCCGACGGCCTGCTGCGCGTGGCCCACCCCTTCGCCCCGATCCCTGGCGCAGCCCCTTGGCAGGTGTTGCTGGAACTGCCGGAAAGCGTGCTGCAGGCACCCGCCGTAGCCCTCAACCAGCGCCTGGACGCCCATAGCCAGAATGCCAACCTCAACAGCCTGCTGATCGGCCTTGGCGCTGCCATCGCAGGCTTGCTGCTGGTGTGGTTGACCGCACGCGGCGTCACCCGGCCAATACTGGCCGTGGCCGCACGCCTGCAAGATATTGCCAGCGGCGAAGGCGACCTCACGCGCCGCCTGGACTACGCCCGCCAGGACGAACTGGGCCAGCTCACCCACTGGTTCAACCGCTTCCTCGACAAACTGCAACCCGTCATCGCTCAGGTCAAGGGCTCGCTGCAGGAGGCCCGCGGCACCGCCGACCAGTCTGCCGCCATCGCCAGCCAGACCAGCAACGGCATGCAGCAGCAGCACCGTGAAATCGAGCAAGTGGCCACGGCGGCCAACGAGATGAGCGCCACCGCCCTGGATGTTGCACACAATGCCTCACAGGCGGCCCAGGCCGCACGGGCCGCCGACCAGGCCAGCCGCGAAGGCCTGCAACTGATCGACAGCACCCGCCAGGGCATCGATCGCCTGGCCGCCGGCATGAACACTGCCATGGACGAGGCCCGCGCACTGGAGGGTCGCAGCGGCCAGATAGGCTCGGTGCTGGAGGTGATTCGCACCATCGCCGAGCAGACCAACCTGCTGGCACTCAATGCAGCCATCGAAGCCGCCCGTGCGGGCGAAGCCGGGCGTGGTTTTGCCGTGGTCGCCGATGAGGTGCGCGGCCTGGCCCAGCGCACGCAGGTGTCGGTGGAGGAAATTCGCCAGGTCATCGAAGGCCTGCAGCAAGGCACCCAAGATGTCGTGGGCGCCATGCACGAAGGCCAGCGCCAGGCCCAGGCCAGCGCGGCACGCATGGAACAGGCGCTGCCTGCACTGCAGCGCATTGGCGAGGCGGTGACTGTGATCAGCGACATGAACCTGCAGATTGCCTCTGCGGCCGAAGAACAGAGCGCGGTGGCCGAGGAAGTGAACCGTAACGTGGCAGGCATCCGGGATGTGACAGAATCACTGGCTGGCCAGGCCGACGAATCGGCGCGCATCAGCCAGGCGCTGAACCGGCTGGCCAACCAGCAACAGGCGCTGATGGAGCAATTCCGCGTCTAACCTGCAAGGGCCCTTTCGCGGGCACGCCCGCTCCCACAGGTGCGTGGTCGCCTTCCAGGCCAACGCAGGCTCGGCGGGAGCGGGCGTGCCCGCGAAGAAGCCCGTACAGCCACCACAGCATTATCGTTTTTACTGAGCACACGTCATGCAAACCGCAACCCGATCCACCTTCTTCGACATCACCAGCGAACAGGGCCTGTTACGCACCTCGATTGCCGTCACCCTGTTCATCGCCACCATCGGCATCGCCTTCGGCCTGGCCTCCGGCTCATTCTCCATCGTCTTCGACGGCGTGTACTCGCTGGTCGACGCCAGCATGAGCGGCCTTTCACTTGTAGTGGTCAAGCTGATTACCTCGCACACCACCAGCGTGCAGATGTCACGCAAGCTGCGTGAGCGTTTCACCATGGGCTTCTGGCACCTGGAACCGATGGTCCTGGCACTCAACGGCATCCTGCTTAGCGGCGTGGCCATCTACGCGTTGATCAACGCCGTCAGCAGCCTGTTGCAAGGCGGGCGTCACCTGGAGTTCGGTATTGCCATGGTCTATGCCGTGCTGACCGTAATCACCTGCGTGACCATCGCCGTCGTCGAAGCCCGCGCCAACCGCAAGCTGAAGTCAGACTTCGTGCGCATGGACGTCAAGGGCTGGGTGATGTCGGCCAGCATCACCGCCGCGTTGCTGATCGCCTTCTGCTTTGGTTACGCGGTGCAAGGCACATCGCTGGAGTGGGTGTCGCCGTACATCGACCCGGCGGTGCTGGCGCTGGTGTGCCTGGTGATCATTCCGCTGCCGCTGTCGGTGGTCCGCCAGGCGCTGTCTGAAATCTTTCTGGTTACCCCCGGCGACCTCAAGCTGCACGTCGATGAAGTGGCCAAGGCCTTTGTCGCCCGCCACGGGCTGCAGTCGTACCGTGCCTATGTCGCCAAGGTTGGGCGCTCACGAGAGATTGAGCTGTATTTCATCGTGCCAAAGACAATGGCCGCAAAGACCATCGATGAATGGGATACGTGGCGCAACGAGATTGGTGATGCAGTAGGCGGTGAAGGGCCGGACCGCTGGCTGACGGTGGTATTCACAGGCGACCCCGAGTGGGCCGAGTAAGCTGGGGGCGCTGTGCGCCCCAAGATCGCGAAAACGAAAAAGCCCGCGACCATTTCTGGTAGCGGGCTTTGACGTACTGCGTATGGTGGGTCGTGTAGGATTCGAACCTACGACCAATTGGTTAAAAGCCAACTGCTCTACCAACTGAGCTAACGACCCGATTGATGGCGCGTATAATACTGATTTCTAAAGAGAAATCAATACCCCATCACAGTTTTTTCAAACATACCGCGTAGGGTCTGGTACCTCAGCCGCCTTGAAGCCGTCGGCGCGCAGGCGGCAGCTGTCGCATTTGCCACAGGCGCGGCCATCATCGTCGGCCTGGTAGCAGGAAACGGTCAGGCTGTAATCCACGCCACGGGCCATGCCGGCCTGCACGATCTGCGCCTTGCTCATGTTTTGCAGCGGCGCCTGAATACGGAAGCCCTGCCCTTCTACGCCCGCCTTGGTAGCCAGGTTGGCCATGCGCTCGAAGGCTTCGACAAACTCGGGACGGCAATCGGGATAACCGGAGTAATCCACGGCATTGACGCCGATGAAGATGTCACGCGCCTCCAGCACTTCTGCCCAGCCCAGGGCCAGCGACAGGAACACGGTATTTCGCGCCGGCACGTAGGTGACCGGGATGCCTTCGCTTGGGGCTTCAGGTACGTCGATGCTGCTGTCGGTCAACGCCGAACCACCGATACCGTCGAGGTTCAGGCCGATTACCTTGTGCTCGACCACGCCCAGGTCCCGGGCGACACGGGCAGCTGCATTCAGCTCGGCACGGTGGCGTTGGCCATAGTCGAAGCTCATGGTGTAGCAGCTGTAGCCTTCGGCCTTGGCCATGGCTACGACGGTGGCGGAATCAAGGCCGCCAGACAGCAGGATTACTGCGCGTTTCTCAGTCATGTGCTTTTACTCTCAATCAACGTCCGGGTTCGTCGTTCCACAGCAGCTTGTGCAACTGCAGCTGGAAACGTACGGGCAGGTTGTCGGCAACGATCCAGTCGGCCAGGTCGCTTGCGCTCACCTGGTGGTGGCTTGGCGAAAACAGCACCTCGCCGGCGCGCTCGGCCAGGTTGTACTGGATCAACTTGGAGACAGCCCAGTCATAGTCCTCGCGCGAGCAGATGACGAACTTGACCTGGTCGTTGCGGGTGAGCTGCTCGATGTTCTCGTAGCGGTTACGGTGGGACTCTTCCGACCCAGGGGTCTTGAGGTCGACCACACGGCTGACGCGCACATCGGTGCCCGAGATATCCAGGGCGCCACTGGTCTCCAGCGAGACCTCATAGCCGGCGTCGCACAGTCGTTGCAGCAACGGCAAGGCATTCGGCTGGGCCAGCGGCTCGCCACCTGTCACGCACACGTAGCGAGGCTTGAAGCCGGCAACCTGCTCAAGGATCGAATCGAGGGTACGAACAGTGCCGCCAGTGAAGGCATAGGCACTGTCGCAGTACTGGCAGCGCAGGGGGCAGCCGGTAAGGCGCACGAATACGGTGGGCAGGCCAGCCGTTCGCGTTTCACCCTGCAAAGAGTAAAAGACTTCTGTGATGCGTAATGTGTCTTGCATGCTCGCCACGGGCGTGACAGCTAAACAGGCTGTCCGCCTCCGTCAGGCACTGTCGCGGACTCGACATGGCGTTATCCGCAGCAGCGTGTTTACGAAAAAAGGGCAGTGATTCTAACGAAAAAACCCGCGACTGGCGCGGGTTTCTTTCGAGCGGTACAGCTGCAGGGCTCAGAGCTTCTGCAAGTCACGCTGGGCCAGCTGCGCGGCGGAGGTGCCGGGGTACTGGGTGATGACCTGCTGCAGGATGCCCTTGACCTTGTCGGTGTGGCCCATGCGGCGCTCGACATCGGCCAGTTTGTACAGCGAATCCGGCACCTTGCTGTGCTTGGGATACTTCTGGCTGACCTGGGCGAAGGCCTGGCTGGCAGCCGGAAGGTCGCCTTTGGCCAGGTTCACTTCACCCAGCCAGTACTGGGCGTTGCCGGCGTACTGGCTGTTGGGGTACTTGCGCAGGAAGGCATTGAAGGCCTGGCTGGCCTTGTCGAAGTCTTTCTGCTTGATCAGGTCGAAAGCAGCATCGTAGTAGAGCTTTTCTTTCGCGGGATCACCAGGCTCGCTACTGGCGGCCGGTTGTTGCGCAGCAGCACCAGCTGCTGCAGCGGGGGCGGCATTTGAAGCACCACCACCGGAGGAATTGTCAGGGGTCGCGGCAGGTGCAGCGCCACTGTTGATGCGACGGTCCAGGTCCTGGTATCGCTCCAGGTTTTCCTGCTTCATGCGCGACACATCGTTCTGCAGCTCTTCGATGATGCCTTGCTGGCGGGAAAGCTGGTCCTGCATCTGTTGCAGCTGCATGAACAGCTGGCCCTGTGCAGAGGCAGGGGCCGAAGCCCCTGACCCGGCATAGGCGCCGCTCGTGCCATAACCCACAGGCGGATAGCTGCCTGCGTTGTCATCTACTACAGGGACCTCAGCCCAGGCCGCGAGCGGCAGGCTGAGTGCGAGGACGGTTACTACACGGCGGCACATACGCATAAGAACTTACTTACGCAGTTCTACGCGACGGTTCTGAGCCCAGGATTGCTCGTCGTTGCCAGTGGCAACAGGACGCTCTTCACCGTAGGAGACCAGTTCCAGCTGAGCAGGGGAAACACCCTGCAGAACCAGGTAGCGTTGAACGGCCTTGGCACGACGCTCACCCAGAGCCATGTTGTACTCGCGGGTGCCGCGCTCGTCGGTGTTGCCTTCCAGGACAACGCGGTTGCCGTTGGACTTCAGGTCCTTGGCGTGAACGTCCAGAGCGCGCATGGCTTCTGGCTTCAGGTCCGAGCTGTCGTATTCGAAGTAGAAGGTGGTGATTGCGCGCAGGGCGGCTTCTTCGCTCAGGGAGCCGTCAACAGCGCCAGTGTTGGCACCGTAGCCAGCGTTCGGATCTACAGCAGCGCCTTCGCCTGCGTTGTCACCGCCCTTCGAGGAGCAACCTACAGCTACAGCCATGGCCAGAGCCAGCGCAGCGAATTTACCAAACTTCAGCATTTCCATCGTGAAACTCCTAATGAAACCCCAGTGTGTTAAGCAAAACGTATTACGCCGCAATCAGTTCAGGTAAGGGGACCAGGACGGTTCTCTGACTTCGCCTTGAGCGGTAGGAAGTGGGAGCCTCACGCGGCCATTAAGCGACACGAGCATCAAGACTCCCCGGCCCTGCTGGCGGGTGGCGTAGATTAGCATGGTGCCGTTTGGCGCAACAGTGGGAGACTCATCAAGACTTGTTTCCGAGAGAATCTTTACACTTCCGCGTTGCAAGTCCTGTGCCGCCACTTTGAAGTTGGTAAAGCCCTGTTGGCGATGGATCATCACCAGGGTCTTTTCGTCAGCCGACAGTTTCGGGTTGGCGTTGTAGTTACCCACGAAGGTGACGCGCTCGGCACCACCACCGCTGACCGATTGTTTGTAGATCTGCGGCTTGCCGCCACGGTCGGACGTGAAGTAAAGGGTATTGCCGTCTTTACCCCAGAACGGCTCGGTGTTGATACCCGGGCCTGCGGTAACTCGGCTGATCTGGCGCGACGCCACGTTCATCACATAGATGTCAGGGTTGCCGTCCTTCGACAGCACGAACGCCAGGCGCGAACCATCAGGCGACCAGGCTGGCGCACCGTTCAGGCCTTCGAAGTTGGTCACCTGCTCGCGGCGGCCAGTGTCGATGTTCTGAATGAAGATGCGCGGACGCTTCTGCTCGAACGACACATAGGCGATACGCTTGCCATCCGGTGCAAAGCGAGGCGACAGGATCGGCTCGCGCGATTGCAGCAGGGTGACCGCACGCGCACCGTCGTAGTCCGAACGCTGCAGCGTGTAGCGGGTGTTGTTGGTGGAGAAACGCTCGGCGGTCACGTACAGCATACGGGTTGAGAACGCGCCCTTGATGCCGGTGAGCTTCTCGAACGACTGGTCGGCGATGTAGTGCGCCATGTCACGCAACTGGTCGGTGCTGCCCGCGACGCTGCCGGTCAGCACTTGCTGCTCGGTGGCGACGTTGAACAGGGCGTACTGCACCTGCAGGCGACCGCCCGATGGCACGATGCTGCCAACCATCACGTACTGGGCACCCAGCGCTTTCCAGTCACGGAAGATGACTTCGCTGGCCTGCGACGGCTGGCTGATCATGTTCTGCCGCGGAATCGGCGAGTAGTAGCCAGAGTTGCGCAGGTCGTTGCCGATGATGTCGGCAATGTCTTCGGGCAGCACGCTGCCGCCTTGCAGACCGAACGGCACTACCGCAATGGGTGTTGCCCGGTCGCTGCCGCTGGTGACCAGGATGTTCTTTTCCTCTGCCACCGCCATGCCTGCCACGCAGCAGAGCATGACCAGCAGTCCTCTCAGACGTTTAATCACAACGCTAGATCCTCAGGTGTAAATGTCATCTTGAACGAACGATATTGGTTGAAATCGCTCGGCTTCATACCCTGCATCTCGGTCAAACGACCAATGTTCTTCACCGCAGCCACCGCCGAACTGTCATACGGGCCGTCACCACTGGAACGGGCCACGCTGACACTGGTGATGGTGCCGTCCGGCAACATGTTGATCTGCAGGACCACCGTCATGCCCTTGCGCGCGGAAGGCGGACGTGCCCAGCCCTCGGCCGCGCGCATGCGGATCAGGTCGTCGAAGTCGCCGGCCACCTGGTCACCCTGCTCGTCGGCCAGCGCCTGCTGCCGCTCGGTGGTGTCGGACAACAGCTCGGCCAAGGCCTGGGCTTTTTTGTCTTCTGCCGCCTTGCGGGCCGCTTCCTGTGCCTTTTTCTTCTGGGCGTCTGCAGCGGCCTTTTTCTTGGCCTCTTCAGCTGCCTTTTTCTTGGCGTCCTCGGCCGCCGCTTTCTTCTTGGCGTCCTCGGCTGCTTTCTTCTTGGCCTCTTCGGCTGCCTTTTTCTTGGCGTCCTCGGCGGCTTGCTTCTTCGCCTCTTCAGCGGCCTCTTTCTTGGCCTCTTCTTCGGCTTTTTTCTTGGCTTCTTCCTCGGCCTTTTTCTTGGCGATGTCGGCCTGCTGCTTCTCGGCGGCCTTCTTAGCCTCTTCGGCCTTCTTGGCTTCTGCGGCTTTCTTGGCCTCGGTAGCCTTGGCGGCTTCGGCAGCCTTGGCAGCGTCCTCGGCTTTTTTCGCCTCGGCGGCTTCGCGAGCCTCTTCGGCCTTTTGAGCGGCGTCGGCCTTCTTTTGTTCCGCGGCCTTCACGGCCTCCTGTTCGACCTTCTTCTGCTCCAGTTGCTCGACCTCGGTCTGGCGCGAAGCGGTTTTCTTCGCCTCCCCGGCAATCTTCTGATTGGTCTGGGTGGTCGCCTGGCTCTTGGATTTGAGCTGGTACAGGGTAGCCTGAACAATCGGCTTGGAAGGCGGCAGTTCTGGCGTCATGGCAAAACTGACGAACAGCATGGCGAACACCAGCACATGCAGGCCGATGGCCCAGACACTGGGCCAGAAGTAGCTTTCCGAGGCGGATGGCTCTCGCTGTTGCATCAGGGCGCCTCGGTAATCAGGCCAACGTTACCGACACCGGCCTTCTGCAACCCGCCCATGGCACCCATGACCGCGCCATAGTCGACAGCCTTGTCGCCACGAATGAACACCTGGGTTTGCTTGCCCTGGTCACGGCCGGCAGCAATGATCTTGGTCACTGCATTGGTCATGTCAGGCAAGGTCATGGCCTTGTCCATCTGCTTGTCGGTATCGACTTCGCTGCCAAGGTTCCAGTAGTAGGTTTTGTCGGCCTTGATGGAAATGGTGAGGATCTGGACGTTGTTGTCCTGCGGCAAGGCTTCACTGGAAACCTTGGGCAGGTCGACCTTCACGCCCTGGTTGAGCATGGGCGCCGTCACCATGAAGATGACCAGCAGCACCAGCATCACGTCGATGTAGGGCACCACGTTCATCTCGGCGACGGGCTTGCGTTTGTGGCGAACTCGGGCCATGGGCTTCTACCTGATTACTCTTCGCTGGTGTGCACTTTGCGGTGCAGGATCGCCTGGAACTCGTCGGCGAAGGTGTAGTAACGACCGATCAGCACTTCGCTGCGCGCGGCAAAACGGTTGTAGGCGATTACCGCCGGGATTGCTGCAAACAGGCCAATGGCGGTGGCGATCAGCGCTTCGGCGATCCCCGGGGCAACGGTTGCCAGGGTGGCCTGCTGGGCACTGGCCAGGCCGCGGAAGGAGTTCATGATGCCCCATACGGTACCAAACAGGCCGATGTACGGGCTGGTGGAACCGACGGTGGCCAGGAACGGCAGGCTCTGCTCGAGTTTTTCTTCCTCGCGCGAGATGGCAACGCGCATGGCACGGCCAACGCCTTCCATGACCGCGTCAGGGTCAACGCCCGGCTGCTGACGCAGGCGCGAGAACTCTTTGAAGCCGGCACGGAAGACCTGCTCCACGCCAGAATCCGGGTCGGGGTTGCTGCCTGCCTGGCGGTACAGCTTGGACAGGTCGATGCCCGACCAGAAGCGCTCCTCGAAGGCATCCAGCGCACGACGACCAGCGCGCAGCATGGTGCTGCGCTGAAAGATCATGATCCATGAGGTGACCGAGGCGGCCACCAGAATCAGCATTACCAGCTGTACCACCACGCTGGCATTGCTGACCAGACTCCACATGGAGGTATGGTCGACGACGTTAGCTTCCACGCTTATTCTCCTGCATTCGGTTGATTACCCGAGCCGTCCGCCGCAAAGGCGTCGCGCAGCTGGGGGGGTATGGCTCGGGGTTTGAAAGTGTCGGCGCGCACGGCGGCCACCAGGAACTGCCCTTCGCAAAGCAGCGTTTCATCCTTTTCCCGCCAGACCTGCTGTACAAAACGCAGGCTGGCGCGATTGAGTTCAAGTACGTGCGCGGTCACCCGCAATTCGTCATCCAGCCGCGCCGGCGCGTGATAACGCGCTTCGCTGGAATGGACCACGAACAGCAGGTTGTCTTCAGCCAGCTGCGACTGGGAAAACCCCAGGTGCCGCAAGCGTTCGGTGCGCGCGCGCTCCATGAATTTCAGGTAGTTGACGTAATACACCACACCGCCCGCATCGGTATCTTCGTAATAGACGCGACAACGGTGTGCGAACGGTTCGAGCTGATTTTGCGCGCGCATACTCTAGTGCTTACTCCTCAGCTTGCCAATCCGCTGTGGCAACTGTTTTTTCTTCATTAATGTCTTATTGCCAGCGCACCCTTGGTATGCCAGCGGTAGGACCACGAAAAGTCGCTTTTGATCTGTCATTCATCGCCTGGCTCGGAAAAATCACCGCCCTCCCCCAAACGCCCGGGAATATTCAGGCCAAAGTGCAGGTAGGCATGCCGGGTGACCACGCGACCGCGCGGCGTGCGCATGATGTAGCCCTGCTGGATCAGGTACGGCTCCAGCACATCTTCGATGGTATGGCGCTCTTCGCTGATGGCCGCAGCCAGGTTGTCCACCCCTACCGGGCCGCCATCGAACTTCTCGATCATGGTCAGCAGCAGGCGGCGGTCGGAATGGTCGAAGCCACGTTCGTCGACATCCAGCAGGTTCAGCGCCATGTCGGCCACGGCCTTGGTGATCTGGCCCTTGCCGCGTACCTCGGCGTAGTCGCGCACGCGGCGCAGCAGGCGGTTGGCGATACGCGGAGTGCCACGGGCACGTCGGGCAATCTCGTAGGCGCCCTGGTCTTCGATGACCAGGCCAAGGATGTTGGCCGAACGGCTGACGATGGTGGCCAGGTCCTTGTCGCTGTAGAACTCCAGGCGCTGGACAATACCGAAGCGGTCACGCAACGGGTTGGTGAGCATGCCGGCACGGGTGGTAGCCCCTACCAGGGTGAACGGTGGCAGGTCGAGTTTGATCGAGCGGGCCGCCGGGCCTTCGCCGATCATGATGTCGAGCTGGAAGTCCTCCATGGCCGGGTAGAGCACCTCTTCGACAACCGGTGACAAGCGGTGGATCTCGTCGATGAACAGCACGTCGTGCGGTTCGAGGTTGGTCAGCATGGCTGCCAGGTCGCCCGGGCGCTCGAGGATCGGCCCCGAGGTGCTTTTTACCGACACGCCCATTTCATGGGCAATGATGTTGGCAAGAGTAGTCTTGCCCAGCCCGGGCGGGCCAAAAATCAGCGTGTGGTCAAGCGACTCGCTGCGGCCACGGGCGGCCTGGATGAACAGTGCCATCTGCTCGCGCACCACCGGCTGGCCGATGTAATCGTCCAGGCTCAGCGGGCGAATCGCACGGTCCTGGACCTCTTCGCGGTCGCGGCCACTGGCGGCAATCAGGCGGTCGGCTTCGATCACTTGGTAATCATCCCTTTCAGGCTGCGGCGGATCAGCTCTTCACTGCCAAGGCCGGCCTTGTCCTTGATCGCAGCGATTGCCTTGCTCGCTTCCTGCGGCTTGTAACCCAGCGATACCAAAGCACTGACGGCATCTGCCTCGGCGCTGGACTCGCTGGCGGCTGGCAACGGGCCATCGGACACCAGGGTGAACATGGCCGGCGAGGTTTCCCAGGCCTTGAAACGGTCCTTGAGCTCGACCAGCAGGCGTTCGGCGGTTTTCTTGCCGACGCCGGGCACGCGCACCAGGGCCGACGTGTCCTGGGCCTGCACGCAGCGGACCAGCTCGTCGACTTCCAGGCCGGACATCAGCGCCAATGCCAACTTGGGACCGACGCCATTGAGCCGGATAAGCTCGCGGAACAGCTCACGCTCGCGCTTTTCGGCAAACCCATAGAGCAAGTGGGCGTCTTCGCGCACGACCAGATGGGTGTGCACGGTGACGGGTTCGCCCACCTTGGGCAGACGGTACAGCGTAGTCATGGGAACTTCCAGTTCGTAACCCACGCCGTTGACATCGATAATCAGGTGCGGCGGCTGTTTCTCCGCCAGGGTGCCGCGCAAACGTCCAATCACGTTCCGATCCTTCCTCTCGGGGAGCCGGTCAAAGACCGCTCAACCCTATCAGCAAATGCAACGGGTGAACGCATCACCCGCACAAAATGTGTATCAGCGCATGAAGCGCCTACAGACGCAAGCGCCCGCCGCGCCGCCGCGCCGTGGCCAGGCCATGGGGCACCAGGCTGGAACGGGTGTGGGCGTGGCACAGGGCGATAGCCAGGGCGTCCGAGGCGTCGATCTGCGGCTTTTGCGTCAGTTTCAGCAGGTGCATGACCATCATCATCACCTGCTCCTTGTTGGCCCCACCGGTCCCAGCCACCGCTTGCTTGACCTGGGTGGCGCTGTATTCAGCGATTTCGAGCCCGGCTTCGGCGGCAGCGACGATAGCCGCGCCGCGGGCCTGGCCGAGCTTTAGCGCCGAATCGGCATTGCGGGCCATGAACACCCGCTCGATGCCCATGGTCACCGGTTCATGCTGGGCGATGATTTCACTGACACCACGAAAAACGATCTGCAGCCGCTCGTGCAGCTCGCCGCTGCCGGTGCGGATGCAGCCCGACGCCACGTACTCGCAACCACGGGCGGTCTGGCGTACTACGCCGTAGCCGGTGATGCGCGAACCGGGGTCGATACCAAGAATCAGAGTCATAGTGCCTGTCGTAAAAATGATGCGTCTTTGCAAACTGTACCGGCCCTTTCGCGGGTAAACCCGCTCCCACAGGTACTGCACCGCATTCGAACGCGGTGCAGTACCTGTGGGAGCGGGTTTACCCGCGAAAGGGCCGGTACAGGCACTGAAAACTCAAAGAGCCGGCGTGGATCGCCAGGTCACCTTAGCCGAGGTTTTCCATGATCTCGTCGGAAATCTGGGCATTGGAGTAGACGTTCTGCACGTCATCCAGGTCTTCGAGCATGTCGATCAGCTTGAGCACCTTTTCAGCACCGTCCTGGTCGAGCTCGGCGCTGGTGGTCGGCTGCATGACGATTTCCGCGTCCGCAGCCTTGAAGCCCGCCTCTTCCAGGGCATTGCGCACGGCGTAGAAGCTGTTGAATGAAGTGAACACGTCGAACGAGCCGTCATCGTTGGCCACCACATCGTCGGCATCGGCTTCCATCGCCGCTTCCATCAACGCGTCTTCTTCCACACCCGGGGCAAAGCTGAGCTGGCCTTTGCGCTCGAACAGATAGGCCACCGAACCGTCAGTGCCCAGGTTGCCGCCACACTTGGTGAAGGCATGACGCACGGCGGCGGCGGTACGGTTGCGGTTGTCGGTCATGGCTTCGACCATGATCGCCACGCCACCCGGGCCATAACCTTCGTAGCTGAGCTCTTCGACGTTGTCGCTTTCATTGGTGCCAGCACCACGGGCCACGGCTCGGTCGATGATATCGCGGCTCATGTTGGCGCCCAGGGCCTTGTCCAGTGCCAGGCGCAGGCGCGGGTTGGATGCCGGGTCAGGGCCGCCCTGCTTGGCAGCGACCGTGAGCTCGCGGATCCACTTGGTGAAGACCTTGCCTCTCTTGGCATCCTGGCGCTCTTTGCGGTGCTTGATGTTCGCCCACTTGGAATGACCAGCCATAACGACTCCGAATCCTTTGAATCACAAACAGCCCCGCCCCTGTACGGGGCGGGACGGGAAAATACCTGCGCCGAAACGCAAAGGCGCATCCATGTGGATGCGCCCGGGACCGCTTACTCGACCTTGGTCTGTTCGCGCAGTCGAATGTGCAGCTCGCGCAGGGCCTTGGCGTCGACCAGGCCAGGGGCCTGGGTCATGACGCACGCGGCGCTCTGGGTTTTCGGGAAGGCGATCACTTCACGGATCGACTGGGCGCCGGTCATCAACATGACCAAGCGGTCCAGGCCGAAGGCCAGGCCACCGTGAGGTGGCGCACCGAACTTCAGGGCGTCGAGCAGGAAGCCGAACTTCTCTTCCTGTTCTGCTGCCTCGATGCCCAGCAGGCGGAATACTGCCTGCTGCATCTCTTTACGGTGGATACGGATCGAACCGCCGCCCAGCTCGGTGCCGTTCAGGACCATGTCGTAGGCACGCGACAGCGCGGTGGCCGGGTTGGCTTCGAGCTCTTCCGGCGTGCACTTCGGCGCGGTGAACGGGTGGTGCAGCGCGGTAAAGCTGCCGTCTTCGTTCTCTTCGAACATCGGGAAGTCGACGACCCACATCGGCGCCCACTCGCAGGTCAGCAGCTCGAAATCGTGACCCAGACGGATACGCAGGGCGCCCAGGGCTTCGCTGACCACCTTGAACTTGTCGGCACCGAAGAACACGATGTCGCCGTCTACAGCGCCAACGCGGTCGAGGATGTTGTTGAGGTTGGCCTCAGGGATGTTCTTGACGATAGGCGACTGCAGGCCTTCGACACCCTTGGCGCGCTCGTTGACCTTGATGTAGGCCAGGCCCTTGGCACCGTAGATGCCGACGAACTTGGTGTACTCGTCGATCTTGCTGCGCGGCATGCTGGCACCGCCTGGCAGGCGCAGAGCGGTCACGCGGCACTTCGGATCGTTGGCCGGGCCTGCGAACACCTTGAAGTCGACATCCTTCAGCTGGTCGGCAACGTCGACCAGTTCCAGCGGGTTACGCAGGTCTGGCTTGTCGGAACCGTAGCGGCGCATGGCCTCTTCGAAGGTCATGTGCGGGAATTCGCCGAATTCCAGGTCCAGCACTTCCTTGAACAGCTTGCGGATCATGCTCTCGGTCAGGCCCATGATCTCGCTTTCATCGAGGAAGCTGGTCTCGATGTCGATCTGGGTGAATTCCGGCTGGCGATCAGCACGCAGGTCTTCGTCACGGAAGCACTTGGCGATCTGGTAGTAGCGGTCAAAGCCGGCGACCATCAGCAGCTGCTTGAACAGCTGGGGCGACTGCGGCAGCGCGAAGAAGCTACCGGCGTGGGTACGGCTTGGCACCAGGTAGTCACGCGCACCTTCCGGAGTGGCACGGGTAAGGATCGGCGTTTCGACGTCGAGGAAGCCGTTGTCGTCCATGAAGCGACGGATGCTGCTGGTGATGCGCGAACGCAGGCGCAGCTTTTCAGCCATTTCCGGGCGACGCAGGTCGATGAAACGGTAGCGCAGGCGGGTTTCCTCGCCGACGTCGGAGAACTCGTTCAACGGGAACGGCGGGGTTTCCGCCTCGTTGAGCACGGTGAGCTGGTAGCCGAGGATCTCGATGGCACCGGAAGCCATGTTGGCATTCACTGCACCTTCTGGACGCTTGCGGACCTTGCCGGTGACCTGTACGACATACTCGCTGCGCACGCGGTCGGCGGCGGCGAAGGTTTCGGCGCGATCCGGGTCGAACACGACCTGGGCCATGCCTTCGCGGTCACGGATGTCGAGGAAGATCACCCCGCCGTGGTCGCGGCGACGATGGACCCAGCCGCAAAGGGTGACTTCCTGGCCGTCCAGGCTCTCGTTCAGTTGGCCGCAATAATGGCTGCGCATCATGATGGTGGTTTCGCTTCTCGTGATTCGTGTATTCGGTGGAGGCCTTGGCCGCCCAGAGGGCTAATACTGCAAGACCCGGTCACAGCATTCAACTCAGTCGGCTTTGTCGCCGCCTGCCAGATTCTTTTTCGCCCCGGTCTTGAAGTCGGTTTCGTACCAACCATTACCGCTCAGGCGGAAGCCTGGCACCGACAGCAGCTTCTTCAGCGCCGGCGCCTGGCAAGCCGGGCAATCGGTCAGCGGCGCGGCGCTGATCTTTTGCAGCACTTCCATGCGGTGCTCGCAGGACGCACATTGATAGTCATAAAGGGGCATGGGTGTCTCTCGTCAACCATAACGCTGGCTGCCAGGGCAGCAAAAAGCGGGATTATATATGGTTACCAAGCACTGCGCAGCCCGCCAGGCGATCAGCGCACACTTGGCGGGTCTTGCAGCCAGGCAACGCAGATTACCCGAATCAGCCCACTGAAGTTGCGCACTCCACCCTGGCGCAGGTGCACTTCGCGGTCCACGTAGGACAACACCGCACTGACCGAACAGCGGTTGGCGGCGGCGATGCGTTCCAGGATGCCCCAGTAGACGGCCTCCAGGCGCAGACAGGTGGAAAAACCGTTGAGCCGCACCGAACGTGACACCGGCTGCGTCTGCAACATATCGAAATCTGCCTTGAACGGATCAATGCACTGTTTTCCTGGCCAGCTTCCCTGACCAGCCACACGCTTGCTCGCTTGCATCATGCGCCCTACTTCCTCGTCACCGGTAACAGGTGACCAATGAAGCGCCGGGCGGCAGGTTTAAAGCAGCAGCAAAGTCTTCCCGCACAAACACTCGAGTCCTGAGCGCGAGGAAAACACTGTGGGAGCGGGCTTGCCCCGCGAACACCGGCAAAGCCGGTGCCATACACCGCGTGGCCTCATTCGCGGGACAAGCCCGCCCCCACAGGTTTTGTCACAGCGCTGGGGTATTTATTTCCCGTCGAGCAACACGCGCAGCATCCACGCGGTTTTTTCGTGAACCTGCATGCGCTGGGTCAGCAAGTCGGCGGTTGGCTCATCACTGACTTTGTCCACTACCGGGAAGATGCTACGGGCAGTTCGCACCACGGCCTCCTGGCCCTGGACCAGCTGGCGGATCATCTCGTCCGCCGGGGGTACGCCTTCCTCCTCCTTGATCGAGGAGTGCCGCGCATAAAATGCATACGACCCTGGCGCAGGGAAACCCAGTGCACGGATGCGCTCGGCAATCGAATCCACTGCCAGCGCCAACTCGTTGTACTGCTCTTCGAACATCAGGTGCAGGGTGCGGAACGACGGGCCGGTAACGTTCCAGTGAAAGTTATGGGTTTTCAGATACAGCACGTAGGTATCCGACAACAGGCGAGACAGCCCATCGACGATGGACTTGCGATCTTCTTCACTGATACCGATATCGATTGCCATTGAAGTTCCCCTTTCCATAAGGCTTGAGACTCAAGCGGACGCCGACCACTGTAGCAACACTTTACCCACACTGCCTGTGACATGGCGCAACACATCGCCCACTGAGGCCTGCGGTTTGAGTAGGCTTCGGCTTTGCTGTTAAATAGGCACCGTGCCACCCGTGCGGACTGTCATTGCCGGGTGCATAGGCTGGCTTGTCACGTGTTCGCGCTTTACACCTCATGCGCACCGTACTGCCCGCTCTTCCTGTGATCGGCCTTATCAACTGTGAGCCAACCCCATGTTCAAGATCGTCCATCTGGTGACGGGCGTGGCAGCCTTGCTGCTATCGCTCATACCCAGCCTGAAAACCGATGCGACACCCTTCCTGCAACAACCCGACGCGGTTTACCTTGCCCTGCTCGGCCTGCTCAACCTGGTCCTGGCGCCGGTCGTGCCGCTGTACTACCGCGGCGCCCGCCAGCAGTTGCAACACCTTGCCTGCGCCCTGCTGGTGGTGGCGGTGGTGCTGCAAACCCTGACGCTGCTGGCCCGCCCGGAAATGGGCAACCTTGCTGCGCTGGTCTGTGCGGCACTGGCTGTGGCTCTGCACCTGGCTGTGGGTTTTGCCCGCAGCCCGCGCAAGGCACGCAGCAGCCAGCATGCCGCCCAGGATGCTGGCAACCGTGATACCGGCACGGTGAAGTGGTTCAACACCTCGAAAGGCTTTGGTTTCATCTCCCGCGATTCGGGCGATGACATCTTTGTGCACTTTCGTGCCATACGCGGCGAAGGCCACCGTATCCTGGTCGAAGGCCAGCGCGTGGAGTTTTCGGTGATGCACCGGGACAAGGGCCTGCAGGCCGAAGACGTGGTTGCGGTAACACGCCGCTAACCTGTGCAGGAGCGGCCTGGCGCCGCTCCTGCCAGGGTTTCTGTTGCTTCAGGACATCAGTAATGAGGCGGCGGCGCCTCTTCCCCTTCGCTGCCGTACTGGCCGACCATCTCTTCATGACGCTTGATCAGCTCGGCCACCTGCAATTGCAGCCGCTCGATCACCCGCGCCTGCTCGACCATCACGTCATTCAGCGCCTGGATAGTGTCATCCTGAAACGCTTGCCGGGTTTCCAGTTCAACAATACGCAATTCCAGTGACATGTCAGGCCTCCTGGTAGCCAGCAAGTTGCAGCCCACGCAGGCGCTGGCGGATGGCCTGCAACTGGTCTTCGCTGTAAGCCACAGCAGGGCACTTGCCCCAAACCGGTGCCGGCCAGGCCGCGTCGTCCCGCTGGCGTACGATCACGTGCATGTGCAACTGGCTGACGACATTGCCCAGCGTGGCCACGTTCATCTTGGCGGCGCCGTAACTGGCCTTCAGCGCTTCAGCCATAAGGGTGGTTTCCTGCCACAACTGGTGCTGCTCCGCCGCATCCAGCTCGAATACCTCGCTGATCCCGGCGCGCTTGGGTACCAGAATGAACCATGGGTAGTTGGCATCCTTGCTCAGCAGCAGTTGGCACAACGCAAACTCCCCAAGCACCAGGGAATCCTGCTGCAAACGCGAATCCAGGACGAACACGGCATATCTCCTTCAGAACCCGCTTCAAGCGGAAAACAGGCCTGCAAGGATACCTTGCACACTCCCGGTAACACAGCGCTACTTTTCGCACCAAAATGAAGCCACCTGCGCACCACCACCACACTTGCCACCCCACAAATGACTCTGGTTTAACAAATAGCGGTAACACATTGACTTTCATGGCAGGTTTCTAAATTTTAATGATTCTCGACTCCACCACCCCCTCATTGTGCCTTCGACCCGTATTTACGGCACTTTCCGACCCTCGGTAGCAGGTTTTGTGAAAAATTCATGAACTGTTGCGAATTTTGAGCACGCTTGTTGCATTCCCTTCACGCCAAGTCGGCACGGCATCTGCAATGGCAGGTGTACGCGACAAATAACAACAGCGGCATTGGTTACCAGGGAGTTTCCCTAGCCGGAATCAGCACTTGCAGGTTCACCACGGCGAAAGGAACAACGCTGGCGTTTACACGCCCTAAAAACCGGGGTGTGATTTGCGACATGGAAATACTTAAACGCGACACGGCAAAAAAGTTCCGTAAAGAGTCTTTATAGCCATATCGCCAACAACAGTCAGCGTGCTATACATTTTCGCCGACATAACAAGAAAGAGCTGCACCCTATAACTAAAACACTTGGGCGCGGCGGTACTCTTCCTAAAAACCAAAGGAGCAAATCACGATGCGCGTGATGAAGTGGAGCATGATCGCCCTGGCCGTTGCGGCAGGGACCTCGCAGTTGGCAATGGCCTCGGCACAAGACGAGTCCAAAGGTTTCCTTGAAGACAGCAAGCTGAACGTAAAAACCCGTATGCTGTACTTCAGCCGTGACTTCCGTAACAACGACAGCGGCAAGAGCCGCGTCGAAGAAACCGGCCTGGGCTTCCTGGGCACCTTCGAATCGGGCTTCACTCAGGGCACCGTAGGCTTCGGCGTTGACGCCATCGGCATGCTGGGCCTGAAACTGGACAGCGGCAAAGGCCGCGCCGGCACCGGCCTGTTCCCGACTGCCTCCGACGGCCGTTCGCAAGATGACTACTCCGAAGGCGGCGGTGCAGTAAAACTGCGCGTGTCCAATACCGTGCTGAAGTTCGGCGACCAGTTCACCGCCCTGCCGGTACTTGCCACCGACGACAGCCGACTGCTGCCAGAAGTTGCTGAAGGTGGCCTGATCACCAGCAACGAAATCGATGGCCTCACCCTGCACGCCGGTCACTTCACCGCCCTGAACGCCCAGGCCCAGACCTACCACGATAGCCTGCGCCTGACCGAGGCCAACGTCTTCGGTGGCACCTACGCCATCAACGACAACCTCAGCACCAGCGTCTACTACTCGCGCATTGAAGACCACTTCCGCAAGTGGTACGGCAACATCAACTGGGCGCTGCCGATCAGCGACAAGCAAGGCCTGGTGTTCGACTTCAACATCTATGACACCAAGTCCATCGGCGACAACCTGACCGGCGCCTTCGTCAGCAAGGCTGACGGCAGCAACGAACTGGACAACATTGCAGCCAGCCTCTCGGCCGCCTACAACATTGGCGCCCACACCTTCACCCTGGCTTACCAGAAGGTCAGCGGCGACGGCGACTACGCTTACGGCGTCGACGGTGGCGGCACCATCTTCCTGGCCAACTCCGTTGCCCGTTCCGACTTCAACGCCGAAGACGAGAAGTCCTGGCAGGCACGCTACGACCTGAACTTCGCCGAATACGGCGTACCTGGCCTGACCTTCATGACCCGCTATGTTCGCGGCTCGGGCGCCACTACCGAAAGCACCAACAACGGCAAGGAATGGGAACGCGACGTAGACGTCAAGTACGTACTGCAGAGCGGCCCGGCGAAAGACCTGAGCTTGCGCGTGCGTCAGGCCACCTACCGCTCCAGCGACGGCGTTTACTACGGTTCGAGCTCGATCGACGAACTGCGCCTGATCGTGGAATACCCGCTGAGCATCCTGTAAGCCTGGCTTGCAGTGCCCCGCACTTGAAAAGCCCGGCGATCTCGCCGGGCTTTTTCTTGGCTGACAAGCGCCCCGCCCTGGGGCATCCTGTACGCCTTCGTTTCGCCCCCGTACAATGCGGGGCTATTTCAACGTCTTAGGCAATCGACACGGCTAACCATGCGCACCAGTCAATATTTGCTCGCCACCCAGAAAGAAACCCCTGCCGACGCAGTGGTCATCAGCCATCAGCTCATGCTGCGTGCCGGCATGATCCGCAAACTGGCCTCCGGCCTGTACACCTGGCTGCCGATGGGCCTGCGGGTAATGCGCAAGGTCGAGGCCGTGGTGCGTGAGGAAATGAACGCCGCCGGCGCCCTGGAAGTGCTGATGCCAAGCATCCAGCCTGCCGAGCTGTGGCAGGAGTCCGGCCGCTGGGAGCAGTACGGCCCGGAGCTGCTGCGCCTGAAGGACCGCCACCAGCGCGACTTCTGCGTTGGCCCGACCCACGAAGAAGTCATCACCGACCTGGCCCGTAACGAGCTGTCCAGCTATAAACAGCTGCCACTCAACATGTACCAGATCCAGACCAAGTTCCGTGACGAGATCCGCCCGCGCTTCGGCCTGATGCGTGGCCGCGAATTCATCATGAAGGACGCCTATTCGTTCCATGCCGACCAGGCTTCCCTGCAGGAAACCTACGACCGCATGCACCAGGCGTACAGCAACGTATTCACCCGCCTGGGCCTGGACTTCCGTCCAGTGCAGGCCGACACCGGCTCGATCGGTGGCAGCTACTCGCACGAGTTCCACGTACTGGCCGACTCCGGCGAGGACGACGTAATCTTCAGCGACAGCTCCGACTACGCCGCCAACATCGAGAAGGCCGAAGCCATCCCGCGTGAAACCGTGCGCCCTGCCCCTACCGAGGAGCTGCGCCTGGTCGACACCCCGGACGCCAAGACCATCGCCCAGCTGGTGGAAAACCATGGCCTGGCGATCGAAAAAACCGTCAAGACCCTGATCGTGCGCGGAGCCGAAGAAGGCAAGCTGATTGCCCTGATCATCCGTGGCGACCACGAACTTAACGAAATCAAGGCCACCAAGCTGGAACAGGTTGCCGACCCGCTGGTCATGGCCACCGAAGCCGAACTGCGCGACGCCATTGGCGCCGGTGCCGGCTCGCTCGGCCCGCTGAACCTGCCGCTGGAATGCATCATCGACCGTTCGGTTGCCCTGATGAGCGACTTTGGCATTGGCGCCAACATCGATGACAAGCACTACTTCGGCGTCAACTGGGAGCGCGACCTGCCGGTTCCACAGGTCGCCGACCTGCGTAACGTGGTCGAAGGCGACCCAAGCCCGGATGGCCAGGGCACCCTGGTGATCAAGCGCGGCATCGAAGTGGGCCACATCTTCCAGCTGGGTACCAAGTACAGCGAGGCGCTGAAGTGCCAGGTACTGGGCGAGAACGGCAAGCCGGTGGTTCTGTCGATGGGCTGCTACGGTATCGGTGTGTCCCGCGTGGTCGCCGCTGCCATCGAGCAGAGCTATGACGACAAGGGCATCATCTGGAACGATGCCCTGGCGCCGTTCCAGATCGCCCTGGTACCGCTGCGCTACGAAACCGAGGTGGTTCGCGAGGCAACCGACAAGCTGTACGCCGAACTGACCGCCGCCGGCTTCGAAGTGCTGCTGGACGACCGCGACAAGAAGACCAGCCCAGGCATCAAGTTTGCCGACATGGAGCTGATCGGCATCCCACACCGCATCGTCGTCAGCGATCGCGGCCTGGCCGAAGGCAACCTGGAGTACAAGCACCGCACCGAGCAGGACGCCCAGGCGTTGCCGCTCAATGAAGTGCTGAGCTTCCTGCAGGCCCGCGTTCGCCGCTGATAACCAATGCACGAGTGATCATGTTCAAGCGAAGTACCTTTACCCTGGGGGGCGCCGCACTGTGCGGCGCCCTGCTCGTCAGCGGCTGCGCCAACCAGATGTCCCAGCGCAGCGACCATGAGGAGCGCGTCGAGCGCAAATTGCTCGAGCACACCCTGCAGATCGATGTCGGCGAGCCGAAGGTGATGGAGCTTCCGCAACGGCGTGTGCGCGTGCATGAGCAAAAGCGCTTCGAAGTCACCGAGTTCGAAGTCACCCGTCGCTACGACCGTTACACGCCCTACCAGCCCTGGCGGGAGGTCTACGAGATCCCGCTGGGCGCAGTGGCCGTGGTGGCGGGCGTTGGCGCCAATGTGGTCAACGTCTTTACCTTGGGCAACCTGCCGCAAAGCATCACCCACGACTGGCTCAGCTACGGCGTGGACGGGCTCAACCCGTTCATGAACGTGCCGTCCAACGGGCGTGCCCAGCAGAACCTCGCAGGGATCAGCGAAGTGCAGAAAGGTAAACGCGAGGAGTCCACCAGCGTGCCCTGGAGCGAACGCCTGGTCGAGGTCAAGGCCGGCAAGATGACCCACGAACTGACCACCGACAGGAACGGCGTACTGCGTTTGAACCTGCTCGACAGCCCGTTCTCCGAGCAGAACCTCAACCACGTCGGCACCCTGCACCTTCAGGTACTCGATGAAGACAACGCCGTACGGGGTGATGCCAGCCTGCTGGTCAGCGCCACCCTGCGCAACAAGCTGCTCGAAGCCCATGAGCTGATCTTCGATGACCTTGAGGATGACGATGTTGGCCAGTGGGTACACCGGGTCAAGCGTCTGTCGGAGCTGGGCCTTGAAGAAGAAGCCAGTGAAATGGAACAAAGCCTGATCGAGCTGACCCGCAACGATCCGGAACTGCAGCAGGAGTTTCTGCAATCGCTGACCAAGGCCACTGGCCGGTTGGTGGCAGACCCCGGCGCGCAGTAAATGAAGGGGCCGCGATGCGGCCCCTTCTTATTCAGGCGTAAACAACTCCAACTGCTCATGCGCTCCGCGCATATCGCGCAGCCTTACCCCTACCCCCAACAAGCGCACCGGTTTGCCACCACGGGCAAACGCCTGCCCCAACAGTTGCCGATAACTTTCAAGGTCCCGCCCAGCCCCTGCCTGCTCCATGGTGGTCTGGCTGAAGTCGTGGAACTTGACCTTGACGAACGGCTTGTCCGGCCGATAACTGCTGTCCATACGGGCGATACGTTCGTTAAGGCTTTCCAGCAGCTCAGGCAACCGCGCCAGGCAACTGGCCAGGTCCGGCAGGTCAGTGTCGTAGGTGTTTTCAACGCTGACTGACTGCCTGCGGCTGTCATTGTGTACGGCGCGCTCATCAATACCCCGCGCCAGCCCCCACAAACGCTCGCCAAAGCTGCCAAACTCACGCACCAATGCCAGGCGTGACCATTCCCGCAGGTCAAGGCAGGTTTCGATGCCCAGCCGTGCCAGTTTATCTGCCGTCACTTTGCCCACCCCATGCAACCTGGCCACCGGCAGGGCGGCAACAAAGGCCTCCACCTCGCCCGGGGTAATCACGAACAGCCCATTGGGCTTGCGCCAGTCACTGGCAATCTTGGCCAGGAACTTGTTTGGCGCCACGCCCGCCGACACCGTGATATGCAAGGTGCGGGCGACGCGTCGGCGAATATCCTCGGCGATGCGCGTGGCGCTGCCCGAATACCACTGGCTGTCGCTCACATCCAGATAGGCTTCGTCCAGCGACAAAGGCTCAATCAGCTCGGTGTAGTCACGGAAGATCGCGTGGATTTCCCGCGAGGCCTCTCGATAGGCCTCGAAGCGCGGCTTGACGATCAACAGGTCGGGGCACAGCTTCAGCGCATGCCGTGACGACATGGCCGAGCGCACACCATAGGCACGTGCCTCATAGTTGCAGGTGGCGATCACCCCGCGACGCTCGGGCGAGCCCCCAACCGCCATGGGCCGCCCGGCCAGGCGTGGGTCGTCACGCATTTCGATCGCGGCGTAGAAGCAATCGCAGTCGACATGGATGATCTTGCGCAAGGACATGGATGGCCGTCAGCACTGTAAATTCATACAGATAGTATCGCATGCGCCCCACTGATACACCTCACCCTCGCCCTCACACGACAAACTGCCTGAAAGCCCCGTCGCGCCTGACCTGCTTGCTGCCAGCAAGCGCTAAGGGATTGAACAAAAAAGGTTTTTCCAACGAAACTGCTTGACACCCGGGCTTAAATCCGTACAATTCGATCTCACAGGCGCGGGATGGAGCAGCCTGGTAGCTCGTCGGGCTCATAACCCGAAGGTCGTCGGTTCAAATCCGGCTCCCGCAACCAGATCCAAGAAAAGGCCACTGTTCATACAGTGGCCTCTTTCTTTGCCTTCAAAAAAGTAACGCCGAAAAACCTTCGATAAATCAAAGCTTAGCGCTTGACACACCTTCAGAAAACTGTAGAATCCGCCCCACAGACGCGGGATGGAGCAGTCTGGTAGCTCGTCGGGCTCATAACCCGAAGGTCGTCGGTTCAAATCCGGCTCCCGCAACCAAGTTCAAGAAAAGGCCACTGTTAACCCAGTGGCCTTTTTCTTTGTCCGCTGAAAAAGCATCATCGGAAAAACCTCGAAAAATCAAAGCTTAGCGCTTGACATACAAGCCACACGCTGTAGAATACGCCCCACTGACGCGGGATGGAGCAGCCTGGTAGCTCGTCGGGCTCATAACCCGAAGGTCGTCGGTTCAAATCCGGCTCCCGCAACCATATTCGTCAGAACAAACCCCGCCTGTCTAACAGCAGCGCGGGGTTTGTTGCGTTTGCGCTCGATGCTTTTCGTTGCTTCGATTTTCCCCCGGCCTCCAGCCAACCCGCAGGCTTGAGACATTGTGCCCAGGATGAACTATCTTTAACCCGGCCAGGCCGCTAAAAGCGCCTGAGCCCGGAGTAATATTGGATACGTTTTCCTAAGGGACTTTCACTTGGCCGTACCTCTCCTCTACCTCGCGCTGCATGGCCGGGGCAATCCATGACCTCTCACAACCCCGAACCTCCGGTGCCGCTCGCCTCGGCGCTACCCGGTGCCGTGCAGCGCCTGCCCTTGCTCGAACGCGTGAGCCGCTACCGCCAGCCCATCGGCCTGGTCGTGACCCTGGTGCTGTTCACCATGGCCTTGATTGCCTGCCGCCACCTGCTGAGCGAGCTGGATATCTACGCCTTGCACGATGCCATGCTCAGCGTGCCGGCCCAGTCGGTGCTGGGTGCCTTGCTGGCGACCGTGATCGGCTTTGTGATCCTGCTGGGTTACGAGTGGTCGGCCAGCCGCTATGCGGGCGTGAAACTGCCGGCACGCAGCCTGGTGCTGGGTGGTTTCAGCGCCTTTGCCATCGGCAACGCCATCGGTCTGTCGATGCTTTCGGGCGGCTCGGTGCGCTACCGTCTGTATGCACGTCAGGGGCTGGGGGCTGGCGAAGTCGCACGCATGACAGTATTTGCCAGCCTTTCACTGGGCTGCGCGTTGCCGCCCTTGGCCGCCCTGGCAACCTTGAGCGACCTGCCCGCAGCCTCGACCGCACTGGGGTTGGCGCCAGGCCTGCTGGCAGGTATCGCTGCCGCCGTGCTTGTGGCGTCTGCCCTGTTGGTGTTCGGCTTGTACCGCCGGCGCCTGGCCGAACAGCCGCTGGCCAATAACCTGCTGGTGCAACTGGGCCGCCGTACGCTGCGCCTGCCGGGCGCACGCCTGGCCGCCCTGCAATTGCTGATCACCGCGCTGGATGTGGCAGCAGCTGCCACCGTGCTGTACCTGTTGCTGCCCGAGGCCCCCCCCTTCGGCGCGTTTGTGCTGGTGTACCTGCTGGCCTTGGCCGCAGGCGTGCTTAGCCACGTACCGGGCGGCGTCGGGGTGTTCGAAGCTATCCTGCTCGCCGCCTTTGCCGACCAGCTCGGTGCCGCGCCACTGGCGGCCGCGTTGCTGCTGTATCGGCTGATTTATGTGGTGCTGCCACTGCTACTGGCGTGCGTGCTGCTGCTGGCCAATGAAGCCCGGCGCCTGCTGTTCGCACAGCAGGCCATCAAAGCCGCCTCCGGGATGGCCGCACCGATCCTGTCGATACTGGTATTCCTGTCCGGGATGGTGCTGCTGTTTTCTGGCGTCACCCCCGAAATCGACACGCGCCTGGAGCACATGGGCTTTCTGGTGCCGCACCGGCTGATCGATGCCTCGCACTTTGGCGCCAGCCTGATCGGCGTGCTGTGCCTGCTGCTGGCCCAGGGCCTGCGCCGGCGCCTGTCCGCCGCCTGGCTGCTGACCACCGTGCTGTTGCTGGTCGGCGCCCTGTTGTCGCTATTGAAGGGCTTTGACTGGGAAGAGGCTTGCCTGCTGACCTTCACCGCCGCCCTGCTGGCCCTGTTCCGTCGCTCCTTCTACCGGCCCAGCCGCCTGCTGGAGCTGCCGTTTTCGCCGGTGTTCCTGGTGGCCAGCGCCTGTGCAGTCGGCGCATCGGTGTGGCTGCTGCTGTTCGCCTACCAGGATGTGCCCTACAGCCACCAGCTGTGGTGGCAGTTCACCCTTGATGCCGATGCCCCGCGTGGCCTGCGCGCCGCCATGGGCAGTGCCTTGCTGCTGGCCGCCTTGGCGCTGACCTGGCTGCTGCGCACCGCGCCGCCGGTGATCCACCTGCCCGACGAGGAAGAACTGCAGCGCGCCAACCGTATTCTGCTGGCTTCCGACCAGCCCGACGGCGGCCTGGCCCTGACTGGCGACAAGGCGTTGCTGTTCCACCCCCGCGACAATGCCTTCCTTATGTATGCCCGTCGCGGCCGCAGCCTGGTGGCCCTGTACGACCCGATCGGGCCGGCCCAGGAGCGCGCCGAAATGATCTGGCAGTTCCGCGACCTGTGCGACCTGCACCACGCCCGGCCCGTGTTCTACCAGGTACGCGCGGAAAACCTGCCGTTCTATATGGACATTGGCCTGACTGCACTGAAGCTGGGCGAGGAAGCCCGGGTCGACTTGCGCCGCTTCGATCTCGAAGCCAAGGGCAAGGAAATGAAGGACCTGCGCTACACCTGGAACCGTGGTGGCCGCGACGGCCTGAGCCTGGAAATCCACGAGCCCGGCCAGGCCCCGCTGGCAGAGCTGAAGGAAATTTCCGATGCCTGGCTCTGCGGCAAGAACGTGCGCGAGAAAGGCTTTTCGCTGGGGCGCTTCAGCCCGGAGTACCTGCAGCACTTCCGCATTGCCCTGATCCGCTTCCAGGGTCGGCCGGTGGCCTTCGCCAACCTGCTGGAGACCCACAGCAACGAACTGGCCAGCCTCGACCTGATGCGTGCGCACCCCGAGGCACCGAAGCTGACCATGGAGTTCATGATGATCGGCCTGATCCTGCACTACAAAAGCCATGAGTATTCCCGCTTCAGCCTGGGCATGGTGCCGCTTTCCGGCCTTCAGCCGCGGCGTGGCGCGCCTCTGACCCAGCGCCTGGGCTCGATGGTGTTCCGCCGTGGCGAGCAGCTTTACAACTTCCAGGGGCTTCGACGCTTCAAGGACAAGTTCCAACCGGATTGGGAACCCCGCTACATGGCCGTGCCGGCCGGGCTCGACCCGCTGGTGGCACTGGCTGATACTGCCGCCCTGATTGCAGGCGGCCTGACTGGATTGGTGAAACGTTGATGACCCGACGCTTTTGGCTGTACCTGCTGGTTCCCCTGCTGCTGGCCGCCCTGGGGGGTGCGCTGGCGTTCTGGCTATGGACGCGCCCCGCCCCCGAAGCGCGCCTGGAGCAATTGAGCATCAATGGCACCAGCATCACCCGCGTGACCCCAGGTGTGCACCCCAAGGCCCGGGTGGCCATCGGTGTGCCACAGGATCAGGCGCTGACGGACAAGCAGTTGCTCGACCTGAGCCAGGCCGCTGAAGCCCAAATGGTGCAGGTGATTTTGCCGCCTAACGATTGCAGCAAGCAGCAACAGGCGATGGACCAGGGCTTGGCCGAGCTGCCGGAAAAGCCGACGTTGGTCGCCGGTATCGGCCCTGGCGCCGCCCAGGCCTGGCGCTGGCTGGCCAACCAGAACAATGACAAGGCCCGGGCCATTTCCGTGGACTTCAACCTGGAGCAACCTGGCTGCCAGTCCCCCCTGCCCAAGGCGGCTGCCCACGGCCACTGGAACGTCGCCTGGAACGACAACCCGGATGACGCCAGCGCCGCCTTCGTGCGCGACCAGGTCAACGCCGAAACCAGCATCAGCGATTACGACATCCATCTGCCCCAAGTGCTCAAGGCCCAGCTGACCCAGGCCCTGGTAGGTCACGACGGCAACGCCCTGGCCATCCCTGTGGTGGAAGTGCCGGCCGGGCAGACCACCGACACGGTCACCCTGTTCCTCTCCGGTGACGGCGGTTGGCGCGACCTTGACCGCGATGTTGCCGGAGAAATGGCCAAGCTGGGCTACCCGGTGGTGGGTATCGACACGCTGCGCTATTACTGGCAGCACAAAACCCCGGAGCAAAGCGCTGCCGACCTGTCCGAGCTGATGCAGCACTACCGACAGAAGTGGGGCACCAAGCGCTTTGTCCTCACCGGTTATTCGTTCGGTGCCGATGTGCTGCCGGCAATCTACAACCGCCTGCCGGTGGAAGACCAGCAACGTATCGACGCAGTGATGCTGCTGGCCTTTGCCCGCAGCGGCAGTTTCGAGATCGAGGTCGAGGGCTGGCTGGGCAAGGAAGGCCAGGAAGCACCAACCGGACCGGAAATGGCCAAACTGCCAGCCTCCAAGGTGGTGTGCGTGTATGGCGTGGAAGAGAGCGATGAGAGCGGTTGCACCGAAAAGACCGCGGTGGGTGAACGCCTGAAGCTGCCTGGCGGGCACCACTTTGATGAGAACTACCCGGCGCTGGCCAAGCGCTTGATTGGTGAGATCGAGACACGCCAAGGTAAATCCAGCGTCGCCGAACAGAACTGAATGTGCCTGAGCTCCGCGAAGCAGGTTGCGCATGGGATGGCACCGGCTTTGCCGGTGTTCGCGGGGCAAGCCCGCTCCCACAGTGATCGCGCTAGCTTTCAAGCATTGTGCAAGCCAGTTCCACAGGTATTACACGAGCCCTAAGCCTGCGCCGTACCTGTGTGGGGCTTGTCCCGCGAACACCTGCAAAGCCGGTGCCAGACACCGCGTTTCCCGGTTTGTACCCAGGGCAAGCCTCCTCCCACAGTGATCGCGCCAGCTTTCAAGCATTGTGCAAGCCAGTTCCACAGGTATTGCATAAGCCCTAAGCCTGCGCCGTACCTGTGGGAGCGGGCTTGTCCCGCGAACACCGGCAAAGCCGGTGCCAGACACCGCGTTTTCCCGGTTTGTACCCAGGGCAAGCCTCCTCCCGCAGTGATCGCGCCAGCGTTCAAGCATTGTGCAAGCCAGTCCCACAGGTATTACATAAGCCCTAAGCCTGCGCCGTACCTGTGGGAGCGGGCTTGTCCCGCGAACACCGGCAAAGCCGGTGCCAGACACCGCGTTTCCCCGGTTGTACCCAGGGCAAGCCTCCTCCCGCAGTGATCGCGCTAGCGTTCAAGCATTGTGCAAGCCAGTTCCACAGGTATTACATAAGCCCTAAGCCTGCGCTGTACCTGTGGGAGCGGGCTTGTCCCGAACACCGGCAAAGCCGGTGCCAGGCACCGCGTTTCCCGGTTTGTACCCAGGGCAAGCCTCCTCCCACAGTGATCGCGCCAGCTTTCAAGCATTGTGCAAGCCAGTCCCACAGGTATTACATAAGCCCTGAGCCTGCGCCGTACCTGTGGGAGCGGGCTTGTCCCGCGAACACCGGCAAAGCCGGTGCCAGGCACCGCGTTTCCCCGGTTTGTCCCCAGGGCAAGCCTCCTCCTGGCAGTCAGATCTCGACCTGGGTCCCCAGTTCGATCACCCGGTTCAGCGGCAGGTTGAAGAAGCGCAGGTTACCGTTGGCGTTCTTCAGCAAGAACGCAAACAGGTTGCCCCGCCAACGCGACATGCCTTCCAGACGTGAAGCGATGACCGTTTCGCGGCTCAGGAAGTAGGTAGTGCGCATCGGGGTGAAGTCCAGATCGTCCCGATGGCACAGCTTCAATGCCGCCGGCACGTCCGGCTCGTCCATGAAGCCAAAGTGCAACACCACACGGAAGAACCCGTCACCATAAGCCTCTACCTCGAAGCGCTCCTGTTCCGGTACCCGCGGCCGGTCCTCACTGACCACAGTCAGCAACACCACCTGGCTGTGCAGCACCTGGTTATGCAGCATGTTGTGCAGCAGCGCGTGGGGCACGGCATCAGACCGTGCAGTGAGGAACACCGCCGTGCCTTCGACCCGGTGCGGCGGCTGAATGCGAATACTGCTGATGAACAACGGCAACGGCAGCGCACCTTCGTCGATGCGTTCTACCAGGATCTGCTTGCCGCGTTTCCAGGTGCTCATCAGCAGGAACAACACCCCGCCGGCCAATACCGGAAAGGCACCGCCCTGGACGATTTTCGGCACGTTGGCAGCGAAAAACAGCCCATCGACAAGCAGGAAGCCCACCAGGATCGGCACGGCCAGCACCGGCGGCCACTTCCACAGCAGCAGCATCACCGCCGATACCAGAACGGTGGTCATCAGCATGGTGCCGGTCACCGCCACACCGTAGGCCGCCGCCAGGGCGCCGGACGACTCGAAGCCGATCACCAGCAGCACCACGCCCACCATCAACGTCCAGTTCACGGCACCAATGTAGATCTGCCCCTGTTCGTCGCTGGAGGTGTGCTGGATATGCATACGCGGAATGTAACCCAGCTGGATGGCCTGGCGGGTCAGGGAAAAGGCCCCGGAAATGACCGCCTGCGAGGCAATCACAGTGGCCATTGTGGCCAACCCGACCAACGGCAGCAGGGCCCAGTTCGGCGCCAGCAAGTAGAAGGGGTTACGCGCTGCCTCCGGGTCTTGCAGCAGCAGTGCACCCTGGCCGAAATAGTTGAGCACCAACGCGGGTAGCACCAGGATGAACCAGGCCCGGGCGATCGGCTTACGGCCAAAATGCCCCATGTCGGCGTACAGCGCCTCGGCGCCGGTCAGCGCCAGCACCACCGCGCCAAGAATGGCCACGCCCATGCCCGGGTGCACCACGAAAAAGTTGACTGCCCAGCCTGGGTTGAAGGCCTTGAGCACCTCCGGGCTCTGAGAGATACCGTGCACGCCCAATGCGCCCAGCACCACGAACCAGGTGACCATGATCGGGCCAAACAGCTTGCCGATCTTGTCGGTGCCGTGCTTCTGCACCAGGAACAGCGCCACCAGCACCACCAGCGAAATCGGCACCACCCAGTGGTCGATACCGTCAAACGCCAGGCCCATGCCCTCCACGGCCGACAGCACCGATACTGCCGGGGTGATCATGCTGTCGCCGTAGAACAGCGACGCGCCGATCAAGCCGCAGATCACCATCAGCGTGCGCAACCGCGGATAGGCAGCCGTGGCCCGCCGCGCCAGCGCGGTCAGCGCCATGGTGCCGCCCTCGCCCTGGTTGTCGGCCCGCAGGATGAACATCACGTACTTGAACGACACCACCCACAACAGCGACCACAGGATCAGCGACAGGATACCCAGCACGCCATCGTGGTTGACCGGCACTCCGTAACCGCCGGTGAAGACTTCCTTGAGGGTATACAAAGGGCTGGTGCCGATATCGCCATAAACCACCCCGACCGCCGCCACGAGCAGGCCAAGCGAGCGAGCCGCGCCCTGCTTTGCCGCGTGCCCGCCCTCGGCGTGACTGCTTGCCTGAACCATCGACCACTCCCGCAGACGGCCATCTCGGCCTTTAGTATTCACTCGCGCGCCAGGCCCTCGAAGGCACCATCACGCAACGGCGCGAAGCATAGCGCAGCGTTCGTCGTATTTCTGCTGGTCAAGCGACCTTGCGCTCGCTAGAATTGCGCACTTTTTGATCAGAGGCGCTAAAAAGCGCCCGTCAAGATCGCCCGCGATTCCGGCCGGGCGACCTGTATTCAATACCGAGGTTAGTCATGTCCACCACGCCCGCCACCCCCAAGGTAGGTTTCGTAAGCCTGGGTTGCCCAAAAGCCCTGGTCGATTCCGAGCGCATCCTCACCCAGCTGCGCATGGAAGGCTATGAAGTCGTGCCCACCTACGAGGACGCCGACGTGGTGGTGGTCAACACCTGCGGCTTCATCGACAGCGCCAAGGCCGAGTCGCTTGAAGTGATCGGCGAAGCGATCAAGGAAAACGGCAAGGTCATCGTCACCGGCTGCATGGGTGTCGAGGAAGGCAGTATCCGTGACGTGCACCCGAGTGTACTGTCGGTCACCGGCCCACAGCAGTACGAGCAGGTGGTTAACGCAGTGCACGAAGTCGTGCCGCCGCGCCAGGACCACAACCCGCTGATCGACCTGGTGCCACCACAGGGCATCAAGCTGACCCCGCGCCACTATGCGTACCTGAAGATTTCCGAAGGCTGCAACCATAGCTGCAGCTTCTGCATCATCCCGTCGATGCGCGGCAAGCTGGTCAGCCGCCCGGTAGGTGAAGTGCTGAGCGAGGCCGAGCGCCTGGTCAAGGCCGGGGTCAAGGAGATCCTGGTGATTTCCCAGGACACCAGCGCCTACGGCGTAGACGTCAAGTACAAGACCGACTTCTGGAACGGCCGCCCGGTCAAGACCCGCATGCTTGAGCTGTGCGAGGCCCTGAGCAGCCTGGGCGCCTGGGTACGCCTGCACTATGTGTACCCCTACCCGAACGTCGACGACGTGATTCCGCTGATGGCCGCCGGCAAGATCCTGCCGTACCTGGACATCCCGTTCCAGCATGCCAGCCCGAAAGTGCTCAAGTCGATGAAGCGCCCTGCCTTCGAAGACCGCACCCTGGCGCGTATCAAGAACTGGCGCGAGCAGTGCCCTGAGCTGGTAATCCGCTCCACCTTCATCGTCGGCTTCCCGGGCGAGACCGAGGAAGATTTCCAGTACCTGCTGGACTGGCTGACTGAAGCCCAGCTCGACCGTGTGGGCTGCTTCCAGTACTCGCCGGTAGAAGGCGCCCCGGCCAACGACCTGGGCCTGGAAGAAGTGCCGGACGACATCAAGCAGCAGCGCTGGGACCGCTTCATGGCCCACCAGCAGGCCATCAGCACCGCCCGCCTGCAACTGCGCATCGGCAAGGAAATCGACGTGCTGATCGACGAAGTCGAGGAGCAAGGTTCGGTTGGCCGCAGTTTCTTCGATGCCCCGGAAATCGACGGCAGCGTTTTCATTGATGGCGACCATGGCTTCAAGCCGGGCGACAAAGTGCGTTGCCGTGTAGTGGATGCCGACGAATACGACATGTGGGCAGAGCCCATCTAAAGCGGCTGAAACATGAAAAGCCCCTGCCCTGCCATTCCACGCAAGGAATGACGCGAGCAGGGGCTTTTTTCGTCAGAACGTGTGAAACAGCATCAGGCCACCCTCTGCATCCGGGCTCGCATCAGAGAAGCCTTTAACCGCGTAGAGCTGGACTTTCCATTGCTGGTTGAGCTTGTGGGTCAGGAACAGGGTGAGCTCCTTGATCTGCGAACCGGTCGAGACCACTTTCTGCCGCCAGTCGTAGGAGGCGCCCGCCGAAGTACCCGCAGCCACTGGCAGGGCGAAGCCGAGGCTGACAAATACCGGGTCGTCGAAATCGCTGTCGGGCGGGTCGCCGAACTTCTTCCAGCCCAATGTCGCGAAACCGGTGACCGGGCCAAAGCCCTTGGTGATGTCGACCTGGGCGGTGTAGTCATATTCACCGGTGCCAAGGCACTGGTCTTCATCGGCGGTTGGGAATTTGACCTTGCCGATCAGGTCGAGCATCAGGCCCCCGTCACTGCCATCTAGCAGGGCATACCCGGCGCTGGCGACCGTGTCACCCAGCCCGCTCTCCACATCCCGGCAACCTCCGGGCAAGGGGTCACCATTGGGGCCTACTTCCGGGTTGGTGATGCGCAACCAGGGCACGGTGACCTTGTAGGTCATGGGGCCGGTTTCATATTTGCCGACCACGGGGACGTACCAGATTTCCGAAGTGGTACCTGTGCCATAGTCGCCACTTGAATAGTCCATGCCGATGGCGGTGCTGAAGGTATCGGCCACGGTCGACGCACTGGTACATGACAGCAGGCAGGCAAAAAGAGGGAGCGCGGGTCTCATCTGCACCTCAGTACCCCTTCGGGAAGTGTGGTCGGACTTCCCCAGCCTAGTTGCCTAACGCCCGGATCGCTCCGGATGCTCTACTTTTTCGACGGTCTCTACCTTTTGCGGCCTTTCGATGGTTTCGATTTTCTCGACTTTTTCCACCTTCTCGACCTTTTCAGGCTTTTCGACTTTCTCTACCTTTTCAGGCTTTTCCACCTTCTCGACCTTCTCAACTTTTTCTACTTTCTCGACCTTTTCAGGCTTTTCCACTTTCTCGACCTTCTCAACTTTTTCTACTTTCTCAACCTTTTCCACTTTCTCGACTTCAACCTTCTCTACCCGATCACCCTTGCCACTGTTGCTGCTCTCGGGCTGCTCCACGGTTTCGACATGCTCTGACTTACCAGACTTGTCCACGCTTTCAGACCTGCCGTGACCACTGGCGTCTTCAACGGTACTGCGCCCTCTGTGATCATCACTGCTTTCGCTGCGAACGCTGGTCGCCTCGCTTGTTCCATGGCCGCTGTTGTCGGAGCCGGCTGAGTCACTGCTGCCGTGCTCGCCGCCATGCCCCGAATGGCCTCGGCCCGGGTTGTCAGCACGGTCATCCTGGAATTCCACACGGGTGGCCCGTAACTCGTGAGTACCACTGAGCACGCCGCTCACCCGAACGCGTTGATCGAGCGCCAATCCTGCAGGCTGCCTGCCGACAATCACAGTACCCTGCCCCAGCGTCACATTAATGCCCGCGACCACCAGTTGCCGTGCCTGAACGCGCTGCACCAGCCCTTCGACCACCGCCTGCTGTACACGGCCAGCAAACGGCAGGCTCGGGTCTGGGCGGGTTTGTGCCACTTCCAGCTGGCGCCCGGTCCACTGGCCGCGCACCAGCACTTCCCGCGCGGGGGCTACGCGGGTGCCCAGCGTCAACCCTTGCAGGCTGCCTGGGCGGTCGATTGCACCAATGGCACTGGCCTCCCTGAGGCCCGGCGCCCGTTCGATACGGGTTGCCACCACTTCGCCCGTGGCATCGCGCAAGCCGCTGACCCGGACCGGCTCGCCCGCACGCAGCCCTTCAGCCACCCGCGCGCCTTCGGCGAGCCGCACAGGCTGGCCCATCACCCGCAGGGGGGCCGAAGCATTGGGGAGCGCCGTCAGCGGCCCTTCGTAGACGTTGAGGATCGAGATACGCCCTGCCTGGAGACCGCGCTGGGTGGCAATTGCCTCCACCGCTACAACCTGCCCGATCGCCAAGTGAGCACTGCTGGCGGGTGCACCGTTTTCACTCACCGGCACGTTTTTGCCATAGTGCACTTCCATGCCATTGACGCAGATCGAAGCAAACCCGGTGATGGTGCCGACGATGCCGGTACCACCGGTACCGCCTGGGCGCAGGATCGGCGCACCGGTACCGCCTACCCCGCCATTACCGTTATCAGAGTAGGTGCCGTCCACACCTTCGGCCACCGCGCCAGTACCGCCGGTGCCGCCAGGACGTTGCGGGAAGGGCGCGCCAGTGCCGCCGACACCACCGTTTCCACTGCGTGCACCGGTACCGCCTGTCCCCCCCGGAAACTGCAGGCCTGTGGCACCGGCCATGCCCACTTCGTCGCGGCTGACACAAACCGGTGCTGCGACCACATCGGCAGGCGCCGCCAGGTTCAACCCCAGGACCAGGGCAAAGGCAACGACACGGAGGCAGCGCGTGAGGGGCGTCATGGGCCTGGCGTCTTGGACAATTCGGGGTCGGTAGCTTCAGTGTAGAAATAAAGCCCGACAGTGATGCGCTGACGTTGCTCCGCGCTGGGCACATCAACGCTTTCCAGCTCTGCTGCGAGCCGGCTGAAGGCCAGCAGCGTCTGCATGCCATCTTTGGCAACCACTTCACGCACGTGCTCGACGCTGGCCGGGCTCAAAGCATCGTAGTGCACACTGCGTTCGAAGAACGGCAGGCCCTGGCCACTGAGGTTGTGCACCGCTGCGCAGGCATGGTCATGCAGGTTGTGGCCGAAGTACGCGGCTTTTTCATCGAAACCTTTCTGCGGCACGAACGCCTTGGCTTCCAGGTGCACACGATCCTGCTCATCAAGCCGGACGATGCCAAGGCGCAACCACTCATCCAGCACCACACGCCCGCGGATATCAGTGCTGACCGTGGCCACCAAGGCATCGAATGAACACTCGCCACCCACACTTGCCAAACGCGGCAGTGCCAGGGCCTGGCCAGGTGCCGAGCAGAACGGCGGGCGGGTGGTCCATGCATTGACCAACTGTGCGCCCAGGGTGATGTTCGCCGGCAAGGCCTCGAGTGCCGTGCCACCTTCGCTGCGCAGCCGCCGGACATCCTTGCGATGCACACCCGTGAGCAGGCTGATGCGACTGTCGGTGGGCGGGGCGCCGTCCAGGCCAAACTCACGATGGGCTACGTCGACGAACACTTCCTTGAGCAGGTCGGCGAACATCGTATAGCTAACCCCTTTGCGCAACATCAAGCGCACCAGCGGGCGCATGACACGCCGCAGTGCGCTTAACAGCGAAGCGGGCAGAGTTGGGCTGATCAACGCCTGTCAGCCCCTGCTGTTGTCATCACCCGGTTCGCCACCCACATGGTTGCCGTGATCATCACCAGGTTCACCACCAACGTGATTGCCGTGATCATCGCCAGGCTCGCCGCCGACATGGTTGCCATGATCGTCACCGGGCTCGCCGCCCACGTGATTGCCGTGATCGTCACCGGGCTCACCCCCCACATGATTGCCATGATCGTCACCCGCTTCAGCATGGTTGCCGCTGCGCCCAGCGTTTGAATCACCGGCGTGGCCCTGGCCGCTGCCACTGTTGCCGGCATGGCCACCGCCGTCTCCTCCACTGCCGTGGCCACCACCGCCGCCACTTCCACCGCCGCTTCCGCCCCCACCACCGTGGCCACCACCACCGCCGCTTCCGCCACCACCGTGGCCACCCCCTCCACCGCCGCTTCCACCGCCGCTTCCACCTCCGTGGCCACCCCCACCACCACCGCTTCCACCTCCGTGTCCGCCACCGCCACCGCCACCGCCATCTTTGGCGTAGGCGCTGGAGCCATGAGAAATCGAGTCAGGGATCAAAACAACGGCCGTCGACAGCACGCCCGCTACAGCAGCCGCGATTAAAGCCTTCTTGAACAGCAGGTGGATTTGCATGGTCCGTCTCCAGATAGTCGCCACGAGAACGCCAGATCAGTACGAATCTTTTTCGAATTTTCTTTTTGTGGGATTTTTTCCCACGCTTAATTAATAGACCCCTGCCCCCCACCGTTCAAGCACAGCACGGACAAGCCGACCGGTGGTTGGCCTGCTATGTTTTCCCTATCGCCATGGAGGACCACCGGCATGCAATCGCTACTGACGCTGCAAACCCCGCACTTGCGCGACTACGGCGAGCTGGTACAGATCTGGGAGGACTCGGTGCGTGCCACTCACGATTTTCTGCCAGAGGGGTACATCGTGTTACTGCGCGAACAGGTGCTGCGCCGCTACCTCGACGCGGTGATGCTGATCTGCTGCAAGGACCGGCAACGCATCTGTGGCTTTGCCGGGGTCGCCAACGGGCGCGTGGACATGCTGTTTGTTGCGCCTGAGTACCGTGGCAAAGGGGTAGGCAAGCGCCTGCTGCACTATGCGATCAACGAGCTGAATGCCGAGCGCCTGGACGTCAACGAGCAAAACCCTCAGGCCTTGGGCTTTTACCTGCATGAAGGCTTCGAGGTGATCGGCCGATCGGAAACCGACGGCTTGGGCCAGCCCTACCCGCTGCTGCACATGCGCCTTTGCAAAATGGCGTAAATGACACAGATTCCCAGCCCCTCTGCCGCTCAGGCAGGTACAATGCTGGCCTTTCCCTGCCTTTGCGAATTGCCGTCATGTCCGAACCCGTCCGCCTGTCCAAACGCCTTATCGAGCAACTTGGCTGCTCCCGCCGCGATGCCGAGCTCTATATCGAAGGCGGCTGGGTCACAGTCGACGGCGTGGTGGTCGAGCAGCCGCAGTTCAAGGTCGAACACCAGCACGTCGAGCTGCTCCCGGGTGCCCGGGTCGAAGCGCTGGAGCCGGTAACCCTGCTGCTCAACCAGGCGGCCGGCGTGGACAGCGAAAGCGCCCGCGCCAGCATGAACATGGGCAACCTCAGCGAGGCGCACCGCGAAGGTGTGCGCGCCCTGCACGGGCATTTCACCCGGCAGGCCTGCGTGGCACCGCTCGAGCGCGGCGCCAGCGGCCTGCAGGTATTCACCCAGGACTGGCGGGTCAGCCGCAAGATCGAGGCTGACCTGCGTCGCCTGGAGCAGGAGTTTATTGTCGAAGTGCGCGGCGAGACCACACCTCAGGCGCTGGAA
This sequence comes from Pseudomonas sp. PvP089, assembly GCF_017875165.1. NCBI lineage: Bacteria > Pseudomonadati > Pseudomonadota > Gammaproteobacteria > Pseudomonadales > Pseudomonadaceae > Pseudomonas > Pseudomonas sp. PvP089. The sequence continues at coordinate 1,523,301 of NZ_JAGGME010000001.1, read as the reverse complement.
CGCCTGGCGCGCGGTGCTACGCGCAATGACCGCGAGCTGCCCAAGGCCAAGGCCAGCTGGCAGAACGAGACCCACCTGCGCATGGTCGTGAAAAACCCCCAGCCCGGGCAAATCGCCGAGCTGTGCGCCTACCTGCGCCTGGAACTGGTCAGCATGCGCCGCATTCGCCTGGGCGGGGTGTCGATGGGCAAGCTGCCCCTGGGCCAATGGCGCTACATGGCGACCACCGAACGTTTCTAAGCAATACGCCACGCACCAGCGTGGCACCTGAACAGGATTCTGCAGCAATGAACCACAACGACGTCCTGCGCAGCCTGCGCTACATGCTCAAGGTGAACGACGCCAAGATGGCCGAGATCATCGGCCTTTCCGGCCTCGAAGTGCACCCTCAGGTATTGGCCACCTACCTGAAGAAGGAAGAAGAGGAAGGCTTCGTGCGTTGCCCTGATCGGGTGATGGCACACTTTCTCGATGGCCTGGTGATCCACCGCCGCGGCAAGGACGACAGCCGCCCGCCGCAGCCGGTAGAGCTGCCAGTGACCAACAACCTCATCCTCAAGAAGCTGCGGGTGGCCTTCGAACTGAAGGAAGACGACCTGCACACGATCCTCAAGTCGGTCAATTTCCCGGTCAGCAAGCCTGAACTTAGCGCGCTGTTCCGTAAAGCCGGCCACGAAAACTATCGCCCATGCGGCGACCAGTTGCTGCGCAACTTCCTCAAAGGCCTGACCCAGCGCGTGCGCGGCTGATTGGCCATGCAGCATACGGTTGCTCCGGTCGGCATCGTCCGCTCCTGCTTCAAGGAAAAATTCGCCATCCCGCGCCAGCCCCAACTGGCGCCTGCCGCGCGCGGCGTGCTCGAACTGCTGCCGCCGTTCGACCAAGGGGATGCGGTCGAAGGCCTGGAGCAGGTCAGCCATGTCTGGCTGCTGTTCCTGTTCCACCAGGCCCTGGAGGACAAGCCGCGCCTGAAAGTGCGGCCACCGCGGCTGGGCGGCAACAAGAGCATGGGGGTGTTCGCCACCCGTGCAACCCACCGGCCAAACGGCATCGGCCAGTCGGTGGTACGCCTGGAGGGTGTGGAGCCGGGGCGCCTGTTGCTGTCCGGCATCGATCTGCTCGATGGCACGCCGGTACTGGACATCAAGCCCTATGTGCCGTATGCCGACAGCATTGCAGACGCCAGCAACCAGATGGCCAACGCAGCGCCCGCCGCAATTGCCGTACAGTGGGGCGACAACGCCCTGCCCCAGGCCCGCGAGCATGCACTGCGCCTGGCTGAACCGCTGGTAGAACTGATTGAACAATGCTTGGCGCAAGACCCGAGACCGGCTTACCAGGTACCGCCGGCCGAACGGGTCTACGGGGTGAAGTTCTGGGATGTGCAGGTGAGGTGGCATTACCCTCAGCCGGATGTGATCCGGGTGCTGGAGGTGGTGCCGGCCTGACCGCGCACCGAGGCGAACCACACACATTAAAAAGGCGACCCGAAGGTCGCCTTTTTCGTACTACAGCCGCGCGATCAGCGCGCTGGGCCTTCTGCCACGCCCAGGTCATCGGTCGGACGGGTATCGACCAGCGGTGCACCACCGGAGGCCAGTTCGGAGGCCAGCTTGTCGTTGTCCATTTCCTTGACCCACTTGGCCACGACCACCGTGGCAACGGCGTTGCCCACCAGGTTGGTCAGTGCGCGGGCTTCGGACATGAAGCGGTCGATGCCGAGGATCAGCGCCAGGCCAGCTACCGGCAGGTGGCCAACAGCCGACAGGGTGGCGGCCAGCACGATGAAGCCCGAACCGGTCACGCCGGCAGCACCTTTGGAAGCCACCAGCAGCACCAGCAGCAGGGTGATCTGGTGGGTGATGTCCATGGTGGTATCGGTGGCCTGGGCGATGAACACCGCAGCCATGGTCAGGTAGATCGAGGTGCCGTCCAGGTTGAACGAGTAACCGGTCGGAATGACCAGGCCGACGACCGACTTCTTGGCGCCCAGGCGCTCCATCTTGGCCAGCATGCGGGGCAGGGCCGATTCCGAGGAGGAAGTACCCAGCACGATCAGCAGCTCTTCACGGATGTAGCGGATCAGCTTGAGTACGCTGAAGCCATGGGCGCGGCAGATACCGCCCAGCACCACCAGCACGAACAGCAGGCAGGTGATGTAGAAGCAGGCCATCAGGTAACCCAGTTGCACCAACGAACCAACGCCGTACTGGCCGATGGTGAAGGCCATGGCGCCGAAAGCACCGATCGGGGCCAGCTTCATGATCATGTTGATGATGTTGAACATGACATGGGCGAAGCGGTCGATCATATCCAGCAACGGCTTGCCGTAGCTGCCCAGGCGATGCAGGGCGAAGCCGAACAGCACGGAGAACATCAGCACCTGCAGGATATCGCCATTGGCGAAGGCGCCGACCACGGTGTTAGGGATGACGTTGAGCAGGAAGCCGACGGTGGTCTGCTGCGCGCCGGCGGCGGCGTAGGCAGCCACACTGCTGGCGTTCAGGGTGCTGACGTCGATGTGCATGCCAGCGCCTGGCTTGACCACGTTGACGACGACGAGGCCGATGATCAGGGCGATGGTGGAGACGATTTCAAAGTACAGCAGCGCGTAGCCGCCAGTCTTGCCAACCGACTTCATGCTCTGCATGCCGGCGATGCCGCTGACCACGGTGCAGAAGATGATCGGGGCGATGACCATCTTGATCAGTTTGACGAAGCCGTCACCCAAGGGTTTGAGGGCAACGCCCGTTTCCGGGTAGTAGTGGCCGAGCAGGATGCCGATGGTGATGGCAACGATCACCTGGACATACAGGGATTTGTACAGCGGCTGACGTGTCGTCATGGCTCATTTTCCTCAAGTGTGCCGGTTCACCCTTCCCAGGGTGATGCGGCACCTGAATCGCTAACCCTCCTGCACTTGGAGGGATTTGTCGTTGTGTTCGAGCTGCCTGGGCAGGCCTCTGCCATGATCAATAGCAAGGGTGGTGCCAAAATGCCCATGAAGGGTGCAAGGGCCGCATTTGCTGGGGATAAATGCCCAACGACAGGGCGATTTGCCTGAGGAAGGCTGGCGGATTTCCGCCCGGTGGCGGTTTTTGTACACGGGGTATGGCGGGAATCCGCCCTCCTGAATCAGAAGTGCCGGCCAATCAATCGAGGTGGAAAGTGATTCTGAACGCCGCGCCCCCCAAGGACGAGTCCCCCAGGCTCAGCTCGGCGTCATAGCTGTCGACAATGTCCTTGACCACCGCCAGCCCGATGCCCTGGCCCGGGTGCTGGCTGTCCAGCCGCTCACCGCGCTCCAGAATGCGCTCACGCTGGTCGGCCGGCACCCCGGGCCCATCGTCTTCGATACACAAGGTCAACTGCCCGGGCGCCTGCTCAAGGCTAACCCGCACCTGGCCCAGGCTCAGGCGGTAGGCGTTTTCCAGCAGGTTGCCCAGCATTTCCAGCAAGGCGCCCTGCTCCATCGGCACCTGCGCCGCATCGGGCAGTTCCAGCGTCACGTTCACCCGCTTGTCCCGGTACACCTTGGCCAAGGTGCTGCACAGGCTATCGAGCAACGGCCGCAGCCTCACGCTGTGGCGTACCAGGCCGCTCTTGCGCAGGCTGGCACGTTGCAACTGATAGTCGATCTGCTGGCTCATGCGCTCGATCTGGCTTTGTAGCACCCGCGCCTGCTCGCGCTCACCGCTACGCTGCTGCAGGCTTTCGCCCACACCTTGCAACACCGCCAGTGGCGTCTTCAGGCTGTGCGCCAGGTCGTCCAGTGAATCGCGGTAGCGCGTGCGCTGCTCACGCTCACTGCGCAACAGACGGTTGAGCGAGCGGGTCAGGCGCAACAACTCACGAGGGTGCTCGCCGCTCAGGCCATCGCGTGTGCCCGACTCCACTTCATCCAGCTCGCGGCTCAGCCGGCGCAACGAGCGCAGGCCCCAGGTCAGGCCAGCCCATAGCAATACCATCAGCGCCAGCAAGGCAGCACCAAAGCCCAGATAGAGCTTTTCCCGCAGGCCATTGAGGGTAGCCTTGTACTCGCTCACCGGCTGCAGGGCGACAATGCTGTAAGCAGCGCTCTGCCCCCCCAGCAGCTTGATCTCAACGTCGTACACGAAGAATTCTTCGCCATCTGCCTGGTGAATGCGGGCAAACTCGTTGCCGCGCCCGTCATATCGGGGGCGGTAGTTGATGTGCCGATCGGCGGTGGCACGCGACTGCCAGACAAGGTTGCCATCGCGGTCAAAGATGTAGCCGAGCAAGCCCGTGTAAGGCAGGTTGTAGCGCTCGTCCGGCAGCAGCGTCGGCATCTGCAGCTGGCCATGCTCGATACGCGCGGCGGAAATCAACGTGGTCACATCCGAAGCCAGGCGCTGCTCGATCGATTCCTGCAGGGCGAGGCTGAAGGCCTTCTGCAAGGCCGGCAGCAGGGCCAACATGAACAGCAATGCCAGCACGGCTGCGGCCAGCATCAGGCGTACCCGCAGCGAGCGGATCATCGGCAGCGCTCGGTGAACAGATAACCCAGGCCGCGCACGGTGTCGATGGGCTTGAAGCCATGCTCGCCCTCAAGTTTACGGCGCAGGCGGCCAACCAGTACTTCGATCACATTGGGGTCGCGCTCCTCGTCCCCCGGGTACAGCTGCTCCATCAGGCGGTCCTTGGCCACCACCTGCTGATGATGGCGCATGAGGTATTCGAGAATCCGGTACTCGTAGGCAGTCAGCGCCAAGGGCTGGTCGTCGAGGGTAGCCTGCTTGCGGTTGAGGTCGAGTACCAAGGGGCCAGCAGCGATGGTCGACTGGGTGAAGCCGCTGGAGCGGCGCAACAGGGCATTCAGCCGCGCTTCGAGCTCTTCGAACTGGAACGGCTTGACCAGATAGTCGTCGGCACCGGCGGCCAGGCCCTCGACCTTGTCTTGCCAGTTGCCGCGGGCGGTGAGGATGAGAATGGGGAAGGTCTTGTCCTGGTTACGCAGGCGCGTGATCAGCTCCAGGCCACTGATACCGGGCAGGCCCAGGTCGATGATGGCCAGGTCGAAGTGGTATTGCCCAGCCTGGAACAGCGCCTCCTCGGCATCGGCGACCGCCTCGACCACATGGCCGCTTTCGCCCAAGCGGGTGTAGAGGTGATGGCGAAGCAGGGCTTCGTCCTCGACCACCAGCAATTTCATGTGCAGCTCCTTGTGTGTATTGCCTGTGCCGGCCCTTTCGCGGCTAAAGCCGCTCCCACAGGTGCTGCACACGTCTCAGGAACTGTGCGATCCCTGTGGGAGCGGCTTTAGCCGCAAAAGGGCCGGTACAGGATAACGCGGCTCGCGCGTCAGAACTTGTAGCTTGCGGCCAGATAAGTCTGCGCACTGCTGGTCAGGCGCAGGGTGCCGTCCTTGGGCCCGCCATGCGCGCCCACTTCCGTCGCGGCATTGGTGCGCAGGTAACGATAGCCCAGCTCCACCGAAGCCTTGTCGGTGATGTCCTGGATCACGCCGGCCTGCAGGCCGTAGGCATAACCGTAGTCGGTATCCCGGCTGGCCCCGGGCGAGTCCTGGGTGAGCTTGGTCATGCCCAGGCTGCCACCGCCGAACAGTTTGGTGGTATCGCCCACCGGCAGGAACAAGTCGTAGCTGCCCAGCAGGTTTTCCTGGCGCAACTTCAGGCCACTGTGGTCGCCTGAAACGTTGTCATAAGTCATGTAGTAGCGGCCCTGGCCGTTGATCTTGCCCACACGTACACCCCAGGTGTCGTCCTTGCCGATGATGCCATCGGCGTTGAGCTGGTCAGTGTTGCGCTGCAGCAGGCCGGATTTGCGAACCTTGTCGCTGGTCTGGCCGTAGGTCAGGCTGGCGAAGTTGTCGTCGGCGGCCTGGGCAGTGGTGATGCCAGCGGCACAGACGGCCATGGCGGCAAGCAGGGTGTTGAAGGTTTTCATGGCTGGATACTCCAGTTGGGTGCGCTGTTTCGGTCTGGAAGCTAGAGTAAGGAAGGCACCCTGAACCGTGACTGAACCCTGGCTGAACACCGGCTGAACGAACTGTCTGCAAGACAAGGAGTAGTAAAGATGCGTGCCCTGCTGGCCCTGACCCTGATGTGCAGCGCCGCCCTCGCCCAGGCGGCAATAGTGACCCGCGAGATCCCCTATCAGGACGCCGAGGGCAAGCGCTTGATCGGCTACTACGCCTATGATGATGCAGTCCAAGGCAAGCGTCCGGGCATCGTCGTGGTGCATGAATGGTGGGGGCTGAATGACTATGCCAAGCGCCGCGCCCGTGACCTCGCGGCCTTGGGTTACAGTGCGCTGGCCATCGACATGTATGGCGATGGCAAGCAGACCGAACATCCGCAGGATGCCCAAGCGTTCATGGCCGAAGCGATGAAAGACCCGGCGGCGGCCGCCAAGCGCTTCGACGCCGGCCTGAAACTGCTGGAACTACAGCCTTACACCGATAAGAGCAGTTTAGGTGCCGTCGGTTACTGCTTCGGCGGCAAGGTGGTGCTCGATGCAGCACGACGCGGCGTGGACAAGCTCGATGCAGTGGTGAGCTTCCACGGTGCACTGGCCACACAGACGCCGGCCCAGGCTGGCAAGGTGAAGGCCTATGTACTGGTCGAGCACGGCGCCGCAGACAGCATGGTCACCCAAGAGCAGGTCAATGCGTTCAAAGCGGAAATGGACGCCGCCAAGGTCAACTACCAGTTCGTCAACATTCCGGGGGCCAAGCATGGCTTCACCAACCCGGATGCCGACCGCTTGAGCCATGGTGAGCATGGCGGACCGGACATAGGCTACAACAAGGCTGCGGACGAGAGCTCTTGGGCGGATATGCAGGCGTTCTTCAAGCAGGTGTTCAAATAAGGATTAGCGCAAACCTCAAGCGCTGCGCAACACCTGTGGGAGCTGGCTTGCCGGCGATGGGCTGCGCAGCAGCCCCCTGCTGTTCCACCTCCCACACCGCCGCTGCGGCTGGCACAATAGCCCCATGAACATTCTCCCCGCCTGCTGCGCCCCGCTCCAGCACCACTGGCCCCTGCCCCGCCCGCTGCCCGGCGCGGTGCTGGTCAGTTGCGCCTTCGACCCTGCCCGCCTGGCACCCGACGACTTCCAGCGCGCCGGGCTCGTGCCCAGCGCCAGCCTGCAGCGCTCGGTGGCCAAGCGCCAGGCTGAGTACCTGGCCGGTCGCGTATGCGCGCGCGCCGCGCTGCAGGGCCTGGACGGTCGCGACTACGTGCCTGGCACCCATGAGGACCGCTCGCCGATCTGGCCGGCGGGTATCCATGGCTCGATCACCCACGGTAAGGGCTGGGCCGCCGCCGTGGTCGCCGCCGAGCGCAGCTGCCAGGGCTTGGGCCTGGATCAGGAGGCCTTGCTGGATGACGAGCGCGCCGAGCGGCTGATGGCCGAAATCCTCACCCCGCCCGAGCTCGAACGCCTGGACCGCCGCCAGCTCGGCCTGACGGTCACCCTGACCTTCTCGCTGAAGGAAAGCCTGTTCAAGACCCTCTACCCGCTGACCCGCCAGCGCTTCTATTTCGAGCATGCCGAAGTGATCGACTGGTCCACCGAAGGCCTGGCTCAGCTGCGCCTGCTCACCGACCTGTCGCCGCAGTGGCGCCATGGCACAGTGTTGCAGGGCCAGTTCTGCCTGCAGGACGGCCACCTGCTCAGCCTGGTCAGCGTCTGACCTTCACAGTGGCGCCTGCTGCCGTGGCCAGTTAAGGCTGAAGCAGGCGCCACCCAGCGCTTCGCTGCGCCCCACCGTCGCACGGCCCGTGTGCCAGTAGATGATTCGCCGCACGATCGACAGGCCCAGGCCGTGCCCACCCGAAGCACGGGCGCGGCTGTCGTCCAGTCGGGTGAACGGGGTGAAGATGCGGTCCCAGAAGCCCTCGGGGATCCCGGGGCCGTCATCTTCGACATCAATACGGCACCGCTGCTGCCCCAACTGGTAGCTCACGCGCACCTCAGACGCCGCATGGCGCATGGCGTTACTGACCAGGTTCTGCAACGCCCGGTGCAAGTAGCGCGGCTCGGCCTCGACCCAGGCGCCTTCGGCATCCGCGCCCTGGCAATCGCCGCGCACTACCCGTACCTCGGCACGCAACGGCGCCAGCTCTTCGACTACCCGCGCGAGCAAGACGTCCAGGTCGACCCGCTGAAACTTCAAGGCCGGCGCGCCTTGCTCCAGGCGGGCGTAGGTCAGCATTTCGTCGACGAGCTTGTCGAGGTCCTGAATATCTCCGTCCATGCCCGCCAGGTGCTTGGCCCGCGCCTGTTCGGTGGCGGCACTTTCGATCATCTCCAGCCCAAAGCGCAGGCGCGCAACGGGCGTGCGCAACTCGTGGGATACCGCCCGCACCAGCTCGCGCTGCATGGTCAGCGAGCGCTGAAGGTGCTCGGCCATACCATTGAAGGCGGCAGCCAGGCGCCCTACCGAGTCGGCGTCACCGGCGGGCACACGGGTGTCCAGGCTGCCTTGGGCGATGCGTGTGGCGGCAATCTCAAGGCCCGACACACGGCGCTCCAACTGGCGTACCAGCAGGTAGACCACCAGACCGATCAGGCACAGGCCGAGAAAGGTAATCAGGACCAGCAACTGCGGCGGATACGGGTTTAGCTGGTACAACGGGCCGATTTCCAGTACCCAGGGCGAGCCCGCCAGCCCAGCAAACACACGAATCGAGTCGCCGTCCTTGCCCAGCGCCATGACCGTGTCGCCCTCCTCTACCCGGCGCCGCTGGTCATCGTCCAGGCTTACCCGTTCGATGCGCTGCAGGGCGACGCCAAAACCGAAGCCCTTTTCCTGCTTGATCTGTGCCAGCCGCTGCTGCTGCTCGGTGATCGGGTAGCGCACCAGTTCATCGGCCAACAGGTACAGCGTGGCCCGCGCCAGTTGCTCGCTTATCTGTTTGATCTGCGCCACCAGCATCAGGTCTTCCTGGCCAACCTTGCGCAGCACTTGCGCCGCATGCGGGCCAGTCTTTTCGACCACCACCAGGCCGCGGTACAGGCGCGCCCGCTGGCCACCGTCGAGGCTGCGCGCCGTCATCGGTTGCAGCGCCAGCGGCACGCCGAGCAGTCGCTCCCAGATCAGCAGCGAGCGCTTGCGTTCGGTTGCATTCTGCTGTGCCAGGTTGTCAGCCATCAGGCTGAAGGTGCCCTGTGCCAGGCCCTCCCGGTGCTGGGCAGCGCGCACTTCATTCACCAGGTGCAGGCTGAGCACGCCGAGCAGGGCAACCAGCACCAGCACAGCCAGCATGCCGCCGTAGATGCGCAAAAAGATCGAGTTGTTCATGGTGCCTCGCCGACAAACAGGTAGCCTTTGCTGCGCAGGGTCTTGATCAGCCGTGGCTGAAGCGGGTCATCGCCGATCTTGGGGCGGATTTTCGAGATACGTATGTCGATGGAGCGGTCCTGGCCGTCGTAACCGACGCCACGCAACGCGGTGAAGATCTGTTCGCGGGTCAGTACCCGCCCGGCGTTGCTGGCCAGCAGCCAGAGCAGGTCGAATTCGGCACCGGTCAGCTCGATCAGCTGGTCACCCAGGCGCGCTTCACGCAGGCGGTTGTCTATACGCAGGGCGCCAAAGGCCAGGCCCTGGCGCTTGCTGTCCACGGCTTCGCTGCGGCGCAGCAGAGCCTGGATACGCGCCAGCAGCAGGCGTGGGCGTACGGGTTTGCAAACGTAGTCGTCGGCCCCAAGGTCCAGGCCTTGGACCTGGTCGAGTTCGTCACTGCGTGCGGTAAGCATGAGAATCGGGCCAGGGTACTGGTTGCGCACCCGGCGGCAGATGCTCAGGCCGTCCTCACCGGGCAGCATGAGGTCGAGGATGACCAGATCGGGCTGGCTGTCGACGATGCGCCGCGCGGCGCGGGCGCCATCGCCCTCCACCACGACCTCGAAGCCGTTGGCCTGCAGGTACTCGGCGGTGAGCTCGGCCAGGCGCTGGTCGTCTTCGACGATGAGGATGCGGGGTACGGGGTGGTCCATGGCTTTGGCCTTGTTGTTCTTGGGATCGTGTAAGGGCAGCTGAGAGTATGGCTGTAGATGGGTGGCGCCTGCGAGACCAAGCGCCGCCCGCTCGCGATGCGCCGCGCGGGCGGCGCTCGATCTCCCAGGCACCCCAGATCTTCAGACATGCAATACCGCCCCCCTGAACTGAACCGTTTTTTGTGACAGGTATCCCGCCCGAAAAAAACTGCCCAAGGGCGTCACCACGCAGAAAAATACTGCAAACCACTTGGCACAAGGCCTACAGCGAATACCCACCATTCACACACAAAGTACGCACAAGTTATCCACAGGCGCTCGCCTTGCAAAGCCCCCAATACCGCATTATCTTGTATCCCGAACGCAGCGAACCACTACATATAGGGTTTCGTGCAAAATCACACACAAAAGTCAACCCGCAAAATCAAGCGATTTTACGAGCTGAACTTCAGGTGATTTCAGCAGCCAAACCGCTCCTGCGGAGGCGACCGAGGCAAGCCCCTCCAGGGCCTTGTTCGGGTATGGGTGTTGCAGGCCAGCCCTGGCATCCATCAGCAACAGTTTTTGGGCCCTGCCCAAAACCTTTGACTTCGGCCAGGGAGCGGCAAGCTATTGCCCCTTATTCCTGAGTCTGTCCCGAAGTCGGTACGCCCGTGCGGGCGGATGCGCATGCATTGCGCATCCCCCGCCGGGTCATCGAGCAAGTGGACGGAACGGTGGGCGCCCAAAAGGCGCCTGAACAATATAGAAACTGTGGAGACACCCACCCATGCAAACCGACACAACTCGCGAGAACCCGCAGGCCAAGGTGCCGCAGGCCGCCGATTCCAACCAGGATCTGGCCGCCACCGCCCCTGGCCAACTGCGCGTGATCAAGCGTAACGGCACTGTCGTCCCTTACACCGACGACAAGATCACCGTTGCCATCACCAAGGCGTTCCTCGCAGTTGAAGGCGGCACCGCCGCCGCTTCGTCGCGCATCCACGACACCGTTGCGCGCCTGACCGAGCAGGTCACCGCCACGTTCAAACGTCGCATGCCATCGGGTGGTACCATCCACATCGAAGAAATCCAGGACCAGGTAGAACTGGCCCTGATGCGCGCCGGCGAGCAGAAAGTCGCCCGCGACTACGTGATCTACCGCGACCAGCGCGCCAAGGAGCGCGCCACCCGCGCCAACACCGACGCCGTGGTCGAGCCGCACCCAAGCATCCGCATTACACTGGCTGACGGTAGCCTGGCGCCGCTCGACATGGCCCGACTGAACACCATCATCAGCGAAGCCTGTGAAGGCCTGGCCGAAGTCGATGGCGACCTGATCCAGCGCGAAACCCTGAAGAACCTGTACGACGGCGTCGCCATCAAGGACGTCAACACCGCCCTGGTGATGACCGCCCGTACCCTGGTCGAGCGCGAGCCGAACTACTCGTTCGTGACCGCCCGTCTGCTGATGGACACCCTGCGTGCCGAAGGCCTGGGCTTCCTCAGCGTTGCCGACAGCGCCACCCACCACGAGATGGCTGACCTGTACGCCAAGGCCCTGCCGGCCTACATCGCCAAAGGTATCGAGTTCGAGCTGCTGAACCCGGCCCTGGCCGACTTCGACCTGGAAAAACTGGGCAAGGCGATCAACCACGAGCGCGACCAGCAGTTCACCTACCTGGGCCTGCAGACCCTGTACGACCGCTACTTCATCCACAAGGATGGCGTACGCTTCGAGCTGCCGCAGGTATTCTTCATGCGCGTGGCCATGGGCCTGGCGCTGGAAGAGAAAGACAAGGAAGCCCGTGCGATCGAGTTCTACAACCTGTTGTCGTCCTTCGACTACATGGCCTCGACCCCGACCTTGTTCAACGCCGGTACCCTGCGCCCGCAGCTGTCCAGCTGCTACCTGACCACCGTGCCGGACGACCTGTCGGGCATCTACCACGCGATCCACGACAACGCCATGCTGTCGAAATTCGCCGGTGGCCTGGGCAACGACTGGACCCCGGTGCGTGCACTGGGCTCCTACATCAAGGGCACCAACGGCAAGTCGCAGGGCGTTGTACCGTTCCTGAAAGTGGTCAACGACACCGCCGTTGCCGTCAACCAGGGTGGCAAGCGCAAGGGCGCCGTGTGTGCCTACCTGGAAACCTGGCACCTGGACATCGAAGAGTTCATCGAGCTGCGCAAGAACACCGGTGATGACCGCCGTCGTACCCACGACATGAACACCGCCAACTGGATCCCTGACCTGTTCATGAAGCGCGTCTTCGATGACGGCAAGTGGACCCTGTTCTCGCCTTCGGAAGTGCCAGACCTGCACGACCTGACCGGCAAGGCCTTCGAAGAGCGCTACGAGTACTACGAAGCCCTGACCGAGTACAACAAGATCAAGGTGTTCAAGACCATCCAGGCCAAAGACCTGTGGCGCAAGATGCTGTCGATGCTGTTCGAGACCGGCCACCCGTGGCTGACCTTCAAGGACCCGTGCAACCTGCGTTCGCCGCAGCAGCACGTGGGCGTGGTCCACAGCTCGAACCTGTGCACCGAGATCACCTTGAACACCAACAAGGACGAGATCGCGGTCTGCAACCTGGGCTCGATCAACCTGCCGAACCACATCGTTGACGGCAAGCTGGACACTGCCAAGCTGCAACGGACCGTGAACACCGCCGTGCGCATGCTCGACAACGTGATCGACATCAACTACTACTCGGTGCCGCAGGCGCGTAACTCGAACCTCAAGCACCGCCCGGTCGGCCTGGGCATCATGGGCTTCCAGGACGCACTGTACCTGCAGCACATCGCCTACGGCTCCGACGCTGCCGTCGAGTTCGCCGACAAGTCGATGGAAGCGGTCAGCTACTACGCGATCCAGGCATCCTGCGACCTGGCCGACGAGCGTGGCGCCTACGAGACCTTCCAGGGTTCGCTGTGGTCCAAAGGCATCCTGCCGCTGGACTCGCAACAGATCCTGATCGAAGCCCGTGGCCAGAAGTACATCGACGTCGACCTGAACGAGACCCTGGACTGGGCGCCGGTGCGTGCCCGCGTGCAAAAAGGTATTCGTAACTCGAACATCATGGCCATCGCGCCAACCGCGACCATCGCCAACATCACCGGCGTGTCGCAGTCGATCGAGCCGACCTACCAGAACCTGTACGTGAAATCGAACCTGTCGGGCGAGTTCACCGTGATCAACCCGTACCTGGTCCGCGACCTGAAGGCCCGCGGCCTGTGGGACTCGGTCATGATCAACGACCTGAAGTACTACGACGGTTCGGTGCAGCAGATCGAGCGTATCCCGCAAGAGCTCAAAGACCTGTACGCCACCGCGTTCGAAGTCGAGACCAAGTGGATTGTCGACGCAGCTTCCCGTCGCCAGAAGTGGATCGATCAGGCTCAGTCGCTGAACCTGTACATCGCTGGCGCCTCGGGCAAGAAGCTGGACGTGACCTACCGCATGGCCTGGTACCGTGGCCTGAAAACCACCTACTACCTTCGTGCCCTGGCTGCAACCAGCACCGAGAAGTCGACCATCAACACCGGCAAGCTCAACGCCGTTTCCAGCGGTGGCGACAGCGCCCCGGTCCAGGCAGCCGGCCCAGCGCCAGTGCCGAAGGCCTGCGCGATCGACGAGCCTGACTGCGAAGCCTGCCAGTAAGGCCTGAATGCCGCGCGGGGTGCCTACGGGCGCCCCGCGCGGCATTTTTGTATCCGCGTCACTGAGAAGCCCTGCCCTTTTCCCGCTGCGTACGCGGTTCGGTAAAAGGACAAGACCTCTCTAAAAAGGACGCAAGCCCATGGCGCGGAAAAAAGTGGCAACTACTCGCAAGATTGGTCGTAATGCTGAAACCGGTCGTTTTACCTCGGTCGAAGAAGCTCGCAAGCAGCCCAAGACACACATTGTCGAAACGCTGCACACCCACCGCAGCTAGTGTTGCCTGACCGGGCCTCATCGCCGGCAAGCCAGCTCCCACAGGTAGTGCATCGCCCTGCAGCCGGGCGCGCTGCCAGTGGGCGCTGGCTTGCCGGCGATGAGGCCGGCACACACAACATAAACCCATAAAACACTATATGGTGTGCCTGTAAATTTAAACTGGCACAAGATATAGGTTGGCGCTACACTCTCCCCCCGTAGAAGAACACAGCCATTTCGTGAACGGACGCACGCAAACCCGGTCGAAAAAGTTACCCTCGCCCGCAAGACATGCGCCCCGATCGAAGGCGAATTCCGGTATACTTTGCGCCCTCTGAAAAGAGCGCCATTCATTGTCCTGGCCCCTCCCCGAGGCCTGGCCAGGTACAAGCCAGAACACATTCAGATGTAAACGAGAGTCAGCCTCTCGAGCTGTCCATTCGCCGTTACGGCCTTGCGTCAGGCATCACATTCTTTAAATCCAACCGGTTGCCCCAGGGCGACCCTCAAGCAGGAGCCAAACCATGCTGAGCTGGGACGAATTCGACAAAGAAGACGGCGAAGTAGCCGCCAAAGGCAACACCCCTGCGCAGGCCGCTGCCGCCGCCACCCTCGACAAGCTCGACAGCGCCGGTGGTGCCGCCGCCCTGGAAGCCCGTGCGGCCACCGCTTCTGACTCCGAAGCCGTCAAACGTGCCAAGGCTGCCCTCGACGCCCTCGACGTTGCCGAAGGCCTGGCCGAGCTGGAAGGCTCCTCGGCCCGCGTTGCCGTAGATGAAAAGCGCATGATCAACTGCCGCGCCGACCTCAACCAGCTGGTACCGTTCAAGTACGACTGGGCCTGGCAGAAGTACCTGGACGGTTGCGCCAACCACTGGATGCCGCAAGAGGTCAACATGACCGCCGACATCGCCCTGTGGAAGAGCCAGGATGGCCTGACCGAAGACGAGCGCCGCATCGTCATGCGTAACCTGGGCTTCTTCTCCACCGCCGACTCGCTGGTTGCCAACAACCTGGCCCTGGCCGTGTACCGCCTGATCACCAACCCGGAGTGCCGCCAGTACATCCTGCGCCAGGCCTTCGAAGAGGCGATCCACACCCACGCCTACCAGTACTGCATCGAGTCGCTGGGCATGGATGAAGGCGAAATCTTCAACATGTACCACGAGATCCCGTCGGTCGCTAAAAAAGCCGCCTGGGGCCTGAAGTACACCCGCGCCATCTCCGACCCGGAATTCAACACCGGCACCGTCGAAACCGACAAAGAGCTGCTGCGCAACCTGATCGCCTACTACTGCGTACTGGAAGGCATCTTCTTCTACTGCGGCTTCACCCAGATCCTGTCCATGGGCCGCCGCAACAAGATGACCGGCGTTGCCGAGCAGTTCCAGTACATCCTGCGTGACGAGTCGATGCACCTGAACTTCGGCATCGACGTGATCAACCAGATCAAGATCGAAAACCCGCACCTGTGGGACGCGGCGATGAAGGAAGAAGCGACCCAGATGATCCTGCAAGGGACCCAGCTGGAGATCGAATACGCCCGTGACACCATGCCACGCGGCGTACTGGGCATGAACGCGGCGATGATGGAGGACTACCTCAAGTTCATCGCCAACCGTCGTTTGACCCAGATTGGCCTGAAGGAAGAGTATCCAGGGACTACCAACCCGTTCCCATGGATGAGCGAGATCATGGACTTGAAGAAAGAGAAGAACTTCTTTGAGACGCGTGTGATTGAGTATCAGACGGGTGGGGCGTTGAGCTGGGACTGATCATCCGGGCTGAGCATCAAGGAGGCTGCCAATTGGCAGCCTTTTTATTGGCACTTCCGAAAACTCGAAAAACACCAGAACTCACTTCACCAGGCGCGCCGCTTAATCCATTTATCCTTGATATACTTTGACGCAAACTCAACCTCAGGAAACATGGTACGAGAGTTTATATTTAACGCATCCAACTGCTTAACAATCGACCACTTCTTGTCAGCCGGCACAATTATTTTCCTAATATTAAACCCAACTGACTTTTCCAGACCCTTGTACTTCAATAAGCCAGCAGCTATAAAAGCACCTGACTGGGCTATTACTCGTCTATTATTTTTAGCAGGGTATACAAAAAAATACTTGAACAAATCCTCAGGCTTAGCCGAGTCTAGAAAGTACGGCTTTTCGATTCTAACAAACTGGGTGAGGCGCTTCATGGCAGCAAGCGCTCTAAAACCCTCTACATCATCTGAGCGCTCATCAAAATCGATAATAGAATTTTTCTCAACCTCAGAGAGCCTAGCTAAATTACAAACCAAACTGATGGAATCACTATCTGAAAATTTCACGCGAACATTTCGAAAATCGAATATTAGGACCACACCATTTTTATCTCGATGCTCCTCTTCGCAGCATGCGAAATACAAGCTTACAAGCGGATTTAGAGAAACATCCAGCAGACGAGTTGGCAGCCCATAGTGCTGAGCGCGTACCAACTTATCAAACATCGCTTTATCACCATTAAACTCTGAAGGCGCCTCCAGCATGAGCTCACTAAACATGGCATATTCTGCGTCGCCCTGAAGCCCACGCATGACTGATGGTTTCAGATCCCAACTAAGATCAGCCTGACCCCGATAACAACGAACCGAGTTCCGATGCTTAGAACCGAGCCCAAAGACCTCATTCAAATAGGAGCTTACATCATTGACCCAGATATCATCGCGCAAATTCACCATCCAACCGTCCTTAACTCACCTATAGAAATCGTTGTAACTTCGTCAATTCCATTGCTGATAGAAAATTCACCTCGAACAGCGAAGCCAAGCAATATCACAAAGCCATCATTGGCGCCAGATCCATCACTCAATTGACTGCTGGGCTTTTTTTCATTAGCTTCCAATCATGCGCTTAAGAACGCACACGCAGCGGAATTCCGTTCCCGTTAGCAACGGCTCTCCAATTCAGGATGGCCAAACATGGACAGTCTCAAGACACCTACACTCTTCACCCGCCACAACCGCCCTCTCCACACCCTCTGGCTCGAATCCCAAGCCTGGTTCTGCGCTCACGAACTCGGCCGGCTGAGCGGGCACTTCTTCGACGAACACTGCATGCGTAAGCTCGACCCGGACCAGTATCGCAGTGTGCAACTGCTCCGCTATGGCAAGTACCAGGAGACCACCATGGTCAGCGAGTCCGGGGCCTATACCTTGCTGGCGCATCACCATGTGCCGGAGAACCGTCATTTGCGCCGGTGGCTGACACATGAGGTGGTGGCGGTACTGCGTGATGCTCAGGCTGAAGGGGTGGACGATGGGCCGCGGCTGGGGCATATGTGCTGGCCTGGTGGACGAAGCGCGACGTTGTTGTATTGGCAGAGTGAGCCTTGGGTGAGGATGCGGGATATGCCGGTGGTGCTGGCCGGGGAAGTGGAGCTACCGGGGCCGCTGGAGAAGCGCAAATTGAGTTGGCGGGAGTGTGCGCAGCGGGCGCTGCGGATGCATGGGGTTTAGCGAGCAATTTTGCCTGTGCAGGCCTCTTCGCGGGTGAACCCGCTCCCACAGAGACCGCGGTTTGCTGAAGTTACTTGGCAAGCCGGTCCAGCCGACTTGGCCATGAGCAATCTGGGCTGACGGGGGACGTGTGGGAGCAGGTTCATCGAGGCGTGGAACCGCCGCGAACACCGGCGAAGCCGGTGCCATACACCGAGTCGGATTCTTCGCGGGCATGCCCGCTCCCACAGAAGTAGAGCTCTAGCTTTGAGGCGGTGATTTACCTTGAGATTGCGATCTGGGCCCGCCAAATCCTTGAAGCCTACTCAAGTCGCTCAGCAGCCTTTTTGTAAGCTTGGTCTCTTTCACGGCGATCGACAGCGACGACAAAAACCACGACCTCTTGGTCAATGACTCTTGGTCAATGACCTGATAGACCAGCCTAAACCCGCTGCTGCGAAGCTTTATCTTGTAGCAATCCGGCAGCGAGTGAAGGCGGTTTGCCTCGATTCGAGGGTTCAGCAGGACCTCTGCCAGTTTCTTCTTGAACTGCTGACGCACGGTATCGCCCAGCTTCTTCCACTCTTTCAATGCGCGGGCATCGAAGTCGAGGCTATAGGTCATCCAGCTGGACCCTCACGCGCTGCGCAGAAGCAAGCCGCTCTTGTACGGTAGCAATGAGGTCTTCATCTTCCTCGGTCATCAGGACTGGCCTGAAGGGTAGCTTGCCCCGCTCAGCGACATATTGCAGAGCCTGTCGCATGAGTTCGGAGGGGGTTACACCGAGGCGCTCGAGCTCTTTGTAGGCGCGGGCTTTGAGATCATCGTCGACGCGGATGTTGATGGAAGCCATGACTTGGCCCTCATGTAAAGACGATTGTCATTACAATGCACTGATCTTGGTGATTCTGCAATGGTGGATTGTTTGCCGGGGCCGCTGTGCGGCCCTTTCGCGACACAAGGCCGCTCCTACAGGGAATCGCGTAGCAGGGGAGATTTGCCAAGGTAGCTGGCGGCCATGGCGCCAGGGAGCGCTCGATATCAGTCGGGGAGCATTGCGAAAAAGGAAGAGGCCCCGCCCACGCCGACAGGAGGGGTTCGGCACCAACGAGGATGCCGGGACTGGACATGCCAGTCTACGTGGGCGAGGGCGAGGCCAGATCTGAAGATAGCGCGGGCTAACGGCAGGGTCCACAGCCAATCGGATTTGATTTGTAAACCATATCCCGCGTACGGCGCGGGGAACGCAGCAACCAGGACCCTACCTGCTCAGCTATCAGCCGTTGACAGCTCACCTCTCACTTGCTAATAATCGCCCACAGTTGTACGACAACACATAACAAAAACAACAATCAGTGGACGATCCCATGTCGACACCCATCCCGCTCTACCCACGTCTGTTGCACAGCCCTCTTCGCCCGGCCAGCTCGCGTACACCTGCCGGTACGTAGCGCCCGGTTACTGCGCATTCACCCCTGGCCCTGACCGGCCCGTTAACTACCCGCCCCTGCCGCAGGCCGCTTGCGCGTGCCCGGTGGACGGGCTGCCACACCCTTCGGGAGCACAACAATAATGAAAATCTGCCACACCCTGCCCTTCGCCCTGCTTGGCGCCGGGGTCATCGCCGGCCTGCCGGGCACCAGCCTGGCCGCGGGCTTTGTCGAGGACAGCAAGGCCACCCTCGGGCTGCGCAACTTCTACATCAACCGCAACTTCACCAACCCCAGCAACCCGCAGAGCAAGGCCGAGGAGTGGACGCAAAGCTTCATTCTCGATGCCCGTTCGGGGTTCACCGAGGGCCCGATCGGGTTTGGCGTGGATGTGCTGGGGCTGTGGTCGGTCAAGCTCGATGGCGGTGGCGGCACCTACGGCACGGCGTTGCTGCCGCGCCATGACGATGGCAAGCCAGCAGACGACTACGGGCGCCTGGCGGTGGCGGGCAAGGCGCGTATTTCCAAGACCGAGCTGAAGATCGGTGAGTGGATGCCGGTGCTGCCGATTCTACGCTCGGACGACGGTCGCTCGTTGCCGCAGACCTTCCGTGGCGGGCAGGTGACCTCCAATGAAATCGCAGGGCTGACCCTGTACGGCGGCCAGTTCCGCGGCAACAGCCCGCGCAACGACGCCAGTATGGAAGACATGAGCTACGGCGGCGGCGTATCAGACCGTTTCAACTTCGTCGGTGGCGAGTACAAGTTCAACCAGGACCGCACGCTGGTGGGGCTGTGGAATGCGGTGCTCAAGGACGTGTACCAGCAGCAATACCTGCAACTGAGCCACAGCCAGCCGGTAGGTGACTGGACCCTGGGTGCGAACCTGGGTTACTTCCATGGCGACGAGGACGGCTCCGAGCGCGCCGGGCAGCTGGACAACAAGACCTACTCGGGGATGTTCTCGGCCAAGTACGGCGGCAGCACGTTCTGGGTGGGGCTGCAGAAAGTCGATGGTGATACCTGGATGCGGGTAAACGGCACCAGCGGTGGGACCTTGGCCAACGACAGTTACAACTCCAGCTTCGACAATGCCAACGAGCGCTCGTGGCAGGTGCGTCATGACTTCAACTTTGTGACCGTCGGAGTACCGGGGTTGACCCTGATGAACCGCTACATCAGCGGGCGCGACGTGCATAGCGGGGGCGTGACCGATGGCAAGGAGTGGGTGCGTGAGACCGAACTGGCGTACGTGATCCAGAGCGGAGCGTTCAAGGACTTGAGCGTGAAATGGCGAAATTCGTCGATTCGGCGGGATTACAGCAATAACGAGTTCGATGAGAACCGGCTGATCTTCAACTACCCGCTGTCGCTCTTGTAACCGAGAAGACCGGCACTGATTGAAATTGGGGCCGCTTTGCCCCTATCGCCGACAAGCCAGCTCCCACCAGGCCGCAGTAATTTCCAGCCAAGTGGAGTAGCTGTGGGAGCTGGCTTGCCGGCGATAGGGGCCTGACAGGCCATAAAGAGACGCAGGCCTCATTGACAACACCCGAACCCACCGCCAATAATCAGCAAAGTCATACGACAACCTACAACAATTAACAACAAGAGCCGGCCATGACCACTACCCCCCTCAATCGCCTGCTGCTCACCGGAGCCGCAGGCGGCCTGGGCAAGGTCCTTCGCGAACGCCTGCAAGGCTACGCCGAGGTCCTGCGCCTTTCCGACATCAGCGCCATGGCCCCCGCTGCGGGCCCGCATGAAGAAGTCATCACCTGTGACCTTGCCGACAAGGCTGCGGTACATGCCTTGGTCGAAGGCGTGGATGCCATCATCCACTTCGGCGGCGTGTCCACCGAACATTCCTTCGAAGACATTCTCGGCCCCAACATCTGCGGCGTGTTCCACGTCTACGAGGCGGCGCGCAAGCACGGGGTAAAGCGCATCATTTTCGCCAGCTCCAACCACACCATCGGCTTCTACCGCCAGGATGAGCGTATCGACGCCCACTCCCCGCGTCGCCCCGACAGTTACTACGGGCTGTCCAAGTGCTACGGCGAGGATGTCGCCAGTTTCTACTTCGACCGCTACGGCATCGAGACTGTCAGCATTCGCATAGGCTCGTCGTTCCCGCAGCCCCAGAACCCACGCATGCTCTGCACGTGGCTGAGCTATGACGACCTGGTGCAGCTGATCGAGCGCGGGCTTTTCACCCCCAACGTTGGCCACACCATCGTCTACGGCGCTTCCGACAACCGCACCGTGTGGTGGGACAACCGCCATGCCGAGCACCTTGGCTATGTGCCCAAGGACAGCTCCGAGCCCTTCCGCGCCGCAGTAGAAGCCCAGCCGGCGCCCGCCGCAGATGACCCGAGCATGGTCTACCAGGGCGGCGCTTTCGCCGTCGCCGGCCCGTTCGACTGACCCACGCACGCCAGGAGGCACGGCCATGAACTGTGAATTGATCGTTGACGCCCGTAACAGCACAGGCGAAAGCCCCGTGTGGGACCCAGGCGAGCAGGCCCTGTACTGGGTCGACATTCCCGCCCGCCAGCTGCACTGCTGGCAAGCGGCCGATGGCAGACACCAGGTCTGGCAGGGTGACGAGATGCTGGCCTGCATCGCCCGCAGCGGCCAGGGTTGGGTCGCCGGCATGGAAAGCGGCATCTTCCAGCTCCAGGCCAAGCCCGACGGCAGCCTTGATAGCCGCCTGCTCAGCAGCGTGCCGCACGCCCAGGCCGGCATGCGCTTCAACGATGGCCGCTGCGACCGCCAAGGCCGCTTCTGGGCCGGCACCATGCTGCTGGATATGCAGCAAGGTGCCCATGTGGGTGCGCTGTACCGCCATGATGGTGAAGGCCAGCTGCACCTGCACCAAGACGGCATGATCGTGCCCAACGGCCTGGCTTTCAGCCCCGACGGCACGCGCATGTACCTGTCCGACTCGCACCCAAACGTGCAGAAGGTCTGGGCTTTCGACTACGACATCGACAGCGGCACGCCGCACAACAAGCGGCTGTTCGTCGACATGCGCGGCTACCCAGGGCGCCCCGATGGCGCGGCCATCGACCAGGACGGCTGCTACTGGATCTGCGGCAACGATGCTGGGCAGATCCACCGCTTCACCCCAGACGGGCGCCTCGACCGCTCGCTGAGCGTACCGGTGAAAAAGCCGGCAATGTGCGCCTTTGGGGGCGCCAACTTCGACACCCTGTACGTCACGTCCATCCGCCCAGCAGGCACAGACCTCAGCGACCAGCCCCTCGCTGGCGGGGTATTTGCCCTCAACCCTGGCACCAAGGGCCTGGAGGAACCTGCCTACCGGGGCTGACGCCCCTTGCCGCACCCACACTTGCACACACGAAACCGGATAATAAAAACCACGGAGTTTCATCATGACGTTCAAACGCAAGCTACTCCTTGCCGTACTCCCGTTTGCCTTTAGCGTGGCCATGCCTGCTTCGGCACTGGACATCAAGTTCGCCGAAATTCACCCGGCCGGCTACCCGACCGTGGTCGCCGAACAGAACATGGGCAAAAAGCTCGAGCAGGCCAGTAATGGCGACATCACCTTCAAGATGTTTGCCGGCGGTGTGCTGGGTTCGGAAAAGGAAGTGATCGAACAGGCGCAGATCGGTGCCGTGCAGATGACCCGCGTCAGCCTGGGGATCGTCGGCCCGGTGGTGCCGGACGTGAACGTGTTCAACATGCCGTTCGTGTTCCGCGACCATGATCACATGCGCAAGATCATCGACGGCGAGATCGGCCAGGAAATCCTCGACAAGATCACCAACTCCGATTTCAACCTGGTAGCCCTGGCCTGGATGGACGGCGGCTCGCGCAGCATCTATACGAAGAAGCCGGTACGCAGCCTGGAAGACCTCAAGGGCATGAAAATTCGCGTACAGGGCAACCCGCTGTTCATCGACATGATGAACGCCATGGGCGGCAACGGCATCGCCATGGACACCGGGGAAATTTTCAGCGCCCTGCAAACCGGCGTGATCGATGGCGCCGAGAACAACCCGCCTACCCTGCTTGAGCACAACCACTTCCAGAGCGCCAAGTACTACACCCTGACCGGCCACCTGATCCTGCCGGAACCCGTGGTGATGTCCAAGACCACCTGGAACAAGCTCAGCCCCGAGCAGCAGGCGTTGGTGAAAAAGGTTGCACGTGAGGCGCAGATGGAAGAACGCGCGCTGTGGGATGCCAAGTCCGCCGCCAGCGAAGAGAAGCTCAAGGCCGCAGGTGTCGAGTTCATTACCGTGGACAAAAAGCCGTTCTATGACGCCACCGCTTCGGTGCGCGAGAAGTACGGCGCGCCGTACGCCGACCTGATGAAGCGTATCGACGCCGTCCAGTAATACCAGCCCCTTCCAAGACGACCTCGGCAGTGCGGCGCCCGCCGCCCTGCCGCTTTGGTGATGCCTATGAAATCGCTTTTCCTGAGCGTGAACGACACGCTGTACCGCAGCTGCATCTGGATCGCGGGCCTGTCGATCCTGGCCATGACGCTGATCATCCCGTGGGGCATCTTCGCCCGCTACGTGCTGGGCACCGGCTCCAGCTGGCCAGAGCCAGTCTCGATCCTGCTGATGGTGGTGTTCACCTTCGTTGGTGCCGCCGCCAGCTATCGCGCCGGGGCGCACATGGCGGTGGGGATGATCACCGACCGGTTGCCGCCGCTGCAGCGCCAGTTGGTCGCCCTGCTGGTACAACTGCTGATGATCGTGGTGTGCGTGTTCATGACCTATTACGGCACCCGGCTGTGCATCACCACCTGGAACCAGTCGCTGGCCTCGCTGCCCGGTGTGCGGGTGGGCATGACCTACGCGCCGATCCCGGTCGGCGGCGTGCTGACGCTGGTGTTCGTGCTGGAAAAACTCCTGCTGGGCGATCAGAGCAACCGCAAGGTCGTGCGCTTTGACCTGGTCGAAGAAAACGAAGGAGCTGCATAAATGGAAGCGTTCATTCTGTTGGGCAGTTTCATCGTGCTGATTCTGATCGGTATGCCGGTGGCCTACGCCCTGGGCCTGTCGGCGCTGATCGGCGCCTGGTGGATCGACATCCCGCTGCAAGCGATGATGATCCAGGTGGCCAGTGGGGTTAACAAGTTCTCGCTGCTGGCCATTCCGTTCTTCGTGCTGGCCGGCGCAATCATGGCCGAAGGCGGCATGTCACGACGGCTGGTGGCCTTTGCCGGGGTGCTGGTGGGCTTCGTGCGTGGCGGCCTGTCGCTGGTCAACATCATGGCCTCGACCTTCTTCGGCGCAATTTCCGGCTCGTCGGTGGCCGACACCGCCTCGGTGGGCTCTGTGCTTATCCCGGAGATGGAGCGCAAAGGTTACCCGCGTGAATTCTCAACCGCCGTGACCGTCAGTGGCTCGGTGCAGGCGCTGCTGACCCCGCCCAGTCACAACTCAGTGCTGTACTCGCTGGCGGCGGGCGGCACGGTATCCATTGCCTCGCTGTTCATGGCGGGCGTGATGCCCGGCTTGCTGCTGAGCGCGGTGATGATGGGCCTGTGCCTGATCTTCGCGAAGAAGCGCAACTACCCCAAGGGCGAAGTGATCCCGCTGCGCCAGGCGTTGAAGATTGCCGGTGAGGCGCTGTGGGGCCTGATGGCCATGGTCATCATTCTCGGCGGCATCCTGTCGGGCGTGTTCACCGCGACCGAATCGGCAGCCGTGGCGGTGGTGTGGTCATTCTTCGTGACCATGTTCATCTACCGCGACTACAAGTGGCGCGACCTGCCCAAGCTGATGCACCGCACGGTACGGACCATCTCCATCGTGATGATCCTGATCGGCTTCGCCGCCAGCTTCGGCTACGTGATGACCCTGATGCAGATCCCGTCGAAGATCACCACGGCGTTCCTGACCCTGTCGGACAACCGCTATGTGATCCTGATGTGCATCAACTTCATGCTGTTGCTGCTGGGCACGGTGATGGACATGGCGCCGCTGATCCTGATCCTTACGCCGATCCTGCTGCCGGTGATTACCGGTATTGGTGTAGACCCGGTGCACTTCGGCATGATCATGCTGGTGAACCTGGGGATCGGGCTGATAACGCCACCGGTGGGCGCCGTGCTGTTCGTGGGCTCGGCCATCGGCAAGGTGAGCATCGAGTCGACGGTGAAGGCGCTGCTGCCGTTCTACCTGGCGCTGTTCCTGGTGCTGATGGCGGTGACTTACATACCGGCCATCTCCCTGTGGCTGCCTAGCGTGGTGCTGTAACTGCAATCGGGGCCGCTCTGCGCCCCATCGCCGGCAAGCCAGCTCCCACAGGATTGTGCAGCCTTCCAGCCCTGCGCAACCCCTGTGGGAGCTGGCTTGCCGGCGATGGGCTGCAAAGCAGCCCTCTGGTTCTTTCTGCAAATGGATCCTGCACATGGCTGTTCCCTCCTCGGCTGTACCTCTATTCCCGCGCAAACTGGCCATCGCCCTGCTCGCCCTGCTGGCCTGTTCATTCGCCGGCAACCACATCGCCGCGCGCATTGCCTTCGATGACGGCACCGGCGTGCTGCTGGCGATTCTCTGCCGCTCAGGCATCACCTTGCTGGTGCTGGCCTGCCTGCTGTTGTGGCAACGCCAGGCGCTGGGCCTGCCCGCAGGCACCCGGCACTGGCAACTGCTGCTCGGCCTGCTGATCGCCACCCAAAGCCTGTGCCTGTACTCGGCGGTGGCGCGCATTCCGGTAGCCCTGGCGCTGCTGGTGGGCAACACCTTCCCGATGCTGCTGGCGCTGCTCACCTGGGCGCTGGGCGGCGCTCGCCCCACGGGCCGCACCGTGCTGTTCATGGGCCTGATCCTGTGCGGCCTGGTGCTGGCGCTGGATGTGCCGGCACGCCTGGCCGACAGCGGCGTGGCCAACCCGCACTGGGTGCCTGGGGTCAGCCTGGCCTTTGGCGCCGCCTGTGCCTTTGCCTGCGCCTTGTGGATCACCGACCACAAGCTGGCCAGCGTGCGCGGCCCCGTGCGCAGCCTGCTGACCTTGCTGATCGTGTTCTCCAGCATGCTGGTTGCAGGCGCAAGCGGCGTGATGCCGTCAGGCTTGTCACTGCCGGGCAGCAGCAGTGGCTGGGTGGCTCTGGCCTGCCTGGTGGTGCTGTATGGCCTGGCCTTCACCTTGCTGTTCGTCTGCGTACCAAAGCTGAACATGGCGCAGAACGCACCGGTGATGAACGTCGAGCCCATCGCCACACTGCTGCTGGGCTGGGCCTTGCTCGACCAGCAGCTCGGCACCCTGCAATTACTCGGCGGCGCCGTGGTGGTGTGCGGCATCGTGCTGCTCACCTACCGTCGGGCCAGTTGATTGTTCATCTGAAAGGAGCCTTGAATGGCTGTGACCGAACTGCACCTGCAGGACCGCCTGACCCGCCTGAGCCTGGCTCCGGAGCTGGGCGCCAGCCTGGTCAACTGGGAAGTGAAAGCGAGCGGGCAAGCGCTGCTGCGCCATTCCGACCTGGCCGCATTGGAAAGTGGTACGCCACGACGCCTCGCCTGCTACCCGCTGGCGCCTTGGTCCAACCGTATTGCGGAGGGTGGTTTTGCCCGGCCCGAGGGTTGGCAGCCACTGGCACCGAATACCGGGCATGACCCTTATCCGATTCATGGCAGTGCCTGGCAGCAGGCCTGGCAGGTGGAGCACCACAGCGAGCGACGCGCGCGCCTGACGCTGCACAGTGAAGTGCCGTTTGCCTACCTGGCCACGCTGGACGTGCACTTGCACGAGGGGTGCCTGAACCTGGACCTGCATGTCACCCATCTGGATGAGGCGGCAACCTGGTATGGCTTGGGGTTGCACCCTTACTTTCCGCGGTATCCCGATACCCAGCTGTATGCCACGGCACGCAAGGTGTGGCTGGCCGAGCCCGGGCGTTTGCCGTCGTACCAGGCCCAGGTGCCCGAGCAGTGGTGCTTCAATGCCTTGGGCCGTTTGCCCGAGACGGTGGTCGATCATGCCTTCAGTGGCTGGCCCGGAGAGTGTGTGATCGAACAGCCAAGCGCGGGTTATCGACTGGCGTGCAGTGCCAGCGGGGCTGAGCAATTCTTGCTGTTTTGCCCGCAGGGGCAAGGTTTTTTCTGCTTTGAACCGGTAAGCCACCCGGTCAATGCGCATCACCTGCCAGGGCGGCCGGGGTTGCGGTTGTTGCAGCGGGGGGAAGGAATGAGCCTGGGGTTCAGGATGCAGTATCGACCCCTTTGATTGTGTTGCCTTGATGGGGGCTGCTGCGCAGCCCATCGCCGGCAAGCCAGCTCCCACCCGACCGGATGCGCAGTACCTGTGGGAGCCTGGCTTGCCAGCGATGGGCCGCAAAGCGGCCCCAAATTCTCACGCCTTAAGCCAATGCCTCGGTAGCCCTCACCATTGGCTTGCTGGATACATCTCCCCGCACCTCCCGCGCCACCTTCCACACCAGCACTGCCGCCACAATATCGAACGCCGCCAGCACCACGAACAGCGGGCTGTAGCCAATCTGCGTGACAAGCACCCCGAACACCAGGGTAAACGCTGCTGCCCCCAGGTAACCGCACATGCCGCCCATGCCGGTCGCCGTGGCCACCTGGTCCTTGCTGAACGAGTCGGAAGTGATGGAGTACAGCGCCCCTGACAGCGTCTGGTGGGCAAACCCGCCAATGCACAGCAACAGGATCGCCGTGTAAGGGCTTTCCACCAGGCCGATGCAGGCCGGGCCGATCATGCAACTGGCCCCAAACACCAGGACCATCTTGCGCGAGGTGAACAACGACACCTTGAAGTAGCGGTGGAACAGCGGGCTCAGATACCCACCCAGCACACAACCGATATCGGCAGCCAGGAACGGCAGCCAGGCGAACATCGCCACTTCCTTGATGTTCATGTGCCGCTCGGTCATCAGGTACAGTGGAATCCAGGCATTGAAGGTTTGCCAGGCCGGCTCGGAGAGGATCCGCGCCGATGCGATGGCGTAGAAGTTGCGCGCCTTGAAGATGCGCTTCCACGCGCCCTTCTCGCGGCTGTCCTGTTTGAAGTGCGCTTCCTGCCCGGCCAGGATGTAGTCGCGCTCCTCATCACTCAGGCGTTTCTGGTCGCGCGGGTGCTTGTACAACAGCATCCACAGCAGGGTCCAGACGATGCCGGAGACGCCAACAATCACGAATGCCAGCTGCCAGCCACTGTGCAGAATCGCCCACACCACCAGCGGCGGTGCCAGCAAGGCGCCCAGCGATGAGCCGATATTGAACCAGCCGATCGCCACCGAGCGCTCCTTGGCCGGGAACCACTCGGTGGTTGCCTTGACCCCGGCCGGCAATCCGGCGGCTTCGGTCATGCCCAGCAGCCCGCGCATGAAGGCCATGCTCTGCCAGCCGGTGGCCAGGGCCGCGCCAGCACAGGCCAGCGACCAGGCCATGGCGAACACGGCAAAGCCCAGCTTGGTGCCAATGAAATCAATGAACCAGCCGGCTACCGGCTGCATGAGGGCGTAGCACACCTGCCAACTGGCGACGATCTTGGCGTATTGTTCGGTACTGATGGAGAGGTCGGTCATCAAGGTGGGGGCGGCCACCGAGAGGGTGTTGCGGGCGAGGTAGTTGACGACGAGCCCAGCCGTGACAAGGCTGACCATCCACCAACGGATGCCTTTCATCTTCATGGTTCACCTGAATTTCTTGTTTTTAGACTGGCGAGCGATTGGCGCGAACACCGGCAGCGGTATTTGCGACAAATTGTTTCAGGCGAAAGAGTGCCACGTCATAGGTCATCGTACAACACTTATTATTTCTTAATGTTTCGCCCCGTGTTGTACGATCTCAGTCCAGCTGTTGGGCCCGCAGCGCCTGCGCTAGCATGTCGATGAAGGCCCTGACCTTGGCAGAGCCGTACTTGCTCTCGCGATGCAACACATGAATCGGCCAGGGCGCCTCCTCGTACTCCGCCAGGATCACCTGCAACTGCCCACTGGCCAGCTCATCTGCCACCTGGTACGACAACAGGCGGGCAATCCCCAGCCCGCCGCTGGCGGCAGCGATCGCCCCGTCATTGCTGGTCACCGTCAGGCGCGGCTTCATGCGCACCAGGGTTGGCTCTTCAGTCACGCCAAAGCGCCAGCCGGCACGGGGCGACAGGTTGGTGGTGCCGATCACGGCATGCCCGGCCAGGTCGGAGGGATGCTTCGGCACGCCATGGCGCGCCAGGTAGTCGGGGGACGCACACAACATGCGCCGTACCCTGCCGACCCGCAACGCCTTCAACCCGGAGTCGGGCAATGGGCCGATGCGCACGGCCACGTCCATGCCCTCCTCGACCATGTTCACCACGCGGTCGAGGAAGTAGGCAGAAACATCGACGTCCGGGTACTGCTGCAGGTAGCGGACGATACACGGCATGACAAACTTCTTGCCGAACAGAATCGGGGCGGTTACTGCCAGGTCGCCTTTGGGGGTGGCGTTAATGCCGGCGGCCGCTTCGTTGGCCTCATGGATACTGGCCAGAATATGCCGGGTGTCCTCCAGGTAGCGGCCGCCAGCTTCGGTCAACCGCACACTACGGGTAGTGCGCAGCAGCAACTTGACCCCAAGCTGGTCTTCCAGGGCACTGACGGCGCGGGTGACGGCGGCCGGGGAAATGTCCAGGCGCCGGGCGGCAGCGGCGAAGCTTTCCAGCTCACCTACCGCGACGAACACCTTCATCAGGTGGATCTGGTCCATGCGGGCTCCTGAATATTTGGGGTGCCGGGATTATCGGATATTCGGCTGTTCTGTGCTGCCTGCCGGCGATGAGGCCAGGACAGGCATATCAGATATCCAGCACCAGCGCCTGTACCCCCTCCTCCACCTGCGCCGGCACCGCACAACAGATCAGCACCGATCCCGCCCCCGGCAGCTCTGCCGGCGGGTTCGGATAATGCACCTGGCCGCTTACCAGCCTGGTCTTGCAGGTACCGCACGACCCACCCCGGCAACTGAACTCGGGCGCAAGCCCCCGTGCCTCGGCCAGCTCCAGCAGGGTGCCGCTGCCCGGTACCCATCGCGCTTCCTTGGCCGACGCTGCGAAGTACACGGGTACTGGCTCGCTTGCCGAGGGCGGCTGTTGCAAGGTAGGTTGGCCTGCATCCGTGTGCCGCCGCAGCGTCGACGGCCCAAAGGCTTCAGCGTGAATGCGCGCATCGGGCACATGCACCGAACGCAGCCCTTCATACAGGTCCTGAGTGAAACTGCCCGGGCCGCACAGGTAGAAATCGTAGTCGTCCAGCGCCAGCGTCGCCTTGACCTGCTCGATACCCAGCCGGCCGACAAACTCATAATCCTGCCCGACCACGGCATGGTCTTCTGGCTGACTCAGGGCGCGATGAACGTGCAGCAAGCCCCCAGCCTGTTGGCGCAGGCCCGCCAGTTCCCGCCCGAATGGCAAGTCGGCGAGGCTGCGAGCACCATGGAACAAATGAATTCGCCGTGCATGACCTTTGCGCAATTGCTCACGCAGCATGGCCAGCAACGGCGTGATCCCCACACCCGCGCCAATCAGCACAAGCGGGCGCGTACTCTGCTCATCCAGTGTGAAACTGCCCATAGGCGCGCGCACATCCAGCACATCACCTGGCTTGACGCGCTCATGCAGGTGCCGAGAGGCGGGCCCCTGCGCTTTTACGCTGATACGCAGGTAGCCATCGGACGGTGCGCTCGACAAGCTGTAGGTCCGGATCATCGCGGCCTCACCGTCGATCTGCACGTGCACCGGAATGTGTTGCCCTGGCGCAAAGGCCACACTGCTATCACTCGGCGGCTCAAGGTAGAACGAGCGGATATCGCGGCTCTCCTGCTCCACCCGCAGCACACGCCAGGCCTGCCATTGACGCTGTCGCTGGCGTTGCTGCAGGCGTGCATCTGCCTCGGCCCAGGTGCCCGTCATCAGGCTGGTCGGTGCGTACTCCTTGAACGCCCAACGCAGGGAAACCGCCGCCGGGCGCCACACTACCTGCTCCACTTCCAGCGTCCACAGCCGCTCGGCACCTTCGAAGGCCTGGATGGCCGGGCTGTCCAGCAGCACCTCGGCACGCCCGCACAGCTGCAGCACGTTGCCGTTGCTGAAGTCGATGAACAGCAAGCCGGCCCGCGGGTTCACCAACAAGTTGCCCAAGGTGTTGAAGTGCAGGTTGCCCGCGTAGTCGGGAATGATCAGCCGATTACCCTCGACCTTGACGAACCCTGGCCGGCCGCCACGGTGAGAGACATCCACAGAGCGCTGGCTGTCACCCTGCTCGACATAGCTGGCGACAAAGAACGTGTCGGCGGCCTGGATCATGCTGACGCTTTTGGCGTCCAGCGTTGTCGCATCGACACGCGCCTGGGCGGGCTCGGCGACACGGGTGTAGTCACGCAACTGGATGTACTGCGGGCAGTTGCCGAACGACTGCTCCACCCTCACCTGCAGTTGCCCTTCGGCAGCCTGGCGGATCTGCCCGTTGATGCGATTGCGCCGACGGGTGTGCAGTTCGATACCCAGCAGGCCGACCGCCTGCCCGGCTACCAGCCCCGGCGTGGCGGGGTCATCTGCTGGCAGCGTGGTGTCGATCGTCAGCACGCGAGGGTCGGGCGAACTGACGAACCCTTCCGGCCCTTCCAGCAGGGTGGCCCAAGGCCGACCCAAGGCGTCCACACTGGCGGCGACCATGAACGGCAACTGGTGATAGAAACTACGGTGCTGGTCGGGCATGTAGTCACGAATGACCTTTTGCCCGAACGCCTCCATGCGCTCTGCTACACCGGCCTTTTCCTGCAGGGTTTTCTCGCCCGCATGCCAGGGCGAGGGGCGGTGGTCCGGGGGCTGTTGCATGGTGGCGTTCCTCTCGAAGGGGAGGTATCAGGCGCTGGTCTGCAGCCCGATCACAGTACGTGGCATGGGCACGAAGCCCGGCAGCGACTCGATCCGTGCCAGCCAACTGCGCACGTTGGCATAGGGCTCCAGCGACACGTTGCCTTCGGGGGCGTGGGCGATGTACGAGTAGTTGGCGATGTCGGCGATGGTGGGCGTGCTGCCCGCCAGGAATGGCGCCTTGGCCAGCTCGGCGTCGATCACCTTGAGCAGGGTATGGGCACGGGCAATGACTTCGTCGGTGTTGAACGCAGCGCCGAACACGGTCACCAGGCGCGCAGCAGCGGGGCCAAAGGCCAGCGGGCCGGCAGCCACCGACAACCAGCGCTGCACACGGGCGGCGGCAGCGGGTTCTTCGGGCAACCAGGTGCCGTTGTCGTACTTTTTGGCCAGGTAGACGAGGATGGCATTGGAATCGGCGATCACCGTGCCGTTGTCATCGATGACCGGGACTTGGCCGAACGGGTTGAGGGCCAGAAAATCCGGCTGCTTGTGCGCGCCTTTGGCCAAGTCGACGAACACCAGCTCGGTGGGCAGGTTGAGCAGCGAGAGCATCAATTCGATGCGGTGGGCATGGCCAGACTTGGGGAAGTTGTAGAGCTTGATCGGGTTCGACATGGGTTTTGCTCCTGGTCAGCACCGGGATGGGCTGGTGGAGCCTATGCTGCACTGGATCGGCTGGCAGCAGAATCAGCGCGCAAGGGAAACCATAATTTCGCGGGGCGGAATAATGGTTTCCTCTGCGCAAGTACGGGCAGGCCAGCGCTAGCAAACAAACATCAGGTCAGTGCAACTTCTTGAAATGCCGGAACAATCCACGTGCAGCCTCGACCACCTGCGGAACACAGTCCTGGATATCGGCTTCGCTCATCTGGTCTAGCAGCTCGAAGTTATCTTCAAGCCCATGCAGGGAAATGGCCTTGAGCAATGGGTCCTGCTCTGGCGGCAACTCGCCCCAACCGGCAACCTGGGTGCCGCGCATATAGCCGAAGCACCACTCCTCCAGAACGATCACCGTGCCTGCCTCGCCCTCGGTTTCCTCGAACAGCGGCTCGAAATGGTCGACGTTGTCAGACAGTTCCTCATTCACCTGATTGGCATAGCGCAACATCAACGCGGTGTACGCTTCCTCGTGCGCTGGCTTCTTGAACTTCGGTACCTTGCCACCGGCCACTGCGGGCAGCCATTGCTCGGGGAAAACGGTCACCGGCGAGCTGGCCAGTGCTGTGAAAAAGCCATTGAGCTCGGCCAGGTTCAGCACGGAATAGTCGTTGCCGTAGGTGATCAACAGGTCTTCGAGACGGTCGAGTTCTTTTTCGCTGAGTACGGGGAGCATGGGTCAGAATCCTGGGAAGCAAAAGTGTGTGCACCCTAGCACAGCAAGGCCGCAAGGGCTGCCCGCGTGATACATGGCGCGGGCAGATCGGTCAGGCGTGCAACCAGTCCTGCAGCTCATGTCGCCGGTCGGTGCCGATCAGCAGCCACAGCAAGATGCGGCACTTGCGCGGGCAGAGTTGCCCGGCCATGTGCACGCCTTTTTTCTGCAGATCGATCTCTGCACCGGCAAATCCATAGGTTGCCCGGGCGGTTGGCCCATTACCTGTGCGTGTGGCCACCACTACCGGCAAGGTGGGCGCCACGTGTTCCAGCACATCGGACCAACTCGCGCTGACATGCCCAGCGCCGAAGCCGGCGATGACCAAGCCTTCATAACCCGATGTGGCCACCGCGTGCAGCAGCGCCGTGTCTGCGTCCAGGCAGGCTTCCAGCAGGGCAACGCGCTGGTCGGTGCGATGCGGTAACGGCAGCACTTCCCGGCGTCCTGGCGCATGGTGATACAGCACAGCCCCCTCCACCACTTCGCCCAATGGGCCACACCCCGGCGATTCGAATGCCGCTATCGCCATGCTGGCGGTCTTGCGAACCCTTGCCGCGCAGTGGACCTGGTCATTCATCACCACAAGCACACCTCGCCCGCAGCTGCCCGGTGCCAATGCAACCTGAGCCGCAGCCAACAGGTTGGCCGGGCCATCGTTGCCCGGCTGGCTGGCCGAGCGCATGGCACCGGTCATCACCAATGGCGCATCGAACGGCCAGAGCAGATCCAGAAAATAGGCCGTTTCCTCAAGGGTGTCGGTCCCTTGACTCACTACCACAGCCTGGGCTCCGCGCTCCACCTCGCACCGGGCCCATGCCCGCACTTGCAGCAACGTCGCGAAGGCCAGCGATGCACTCGGGACCAGGCACAGTGAAGCTACGTTCAACTGCGCCATCTCGCGCAACTGGGGGACTTTAAGCAATTGCTGCTCGCAGTCGAGGCTTGGCGTTACACCACACCCAACAGCCCCCGCCTGCATACTGACTGTGCCCCCCAGGCTGGCGATCGACAGCCTGGGCAGGCTCGAATGTTCACTCATGCTTCTCCCCCCACAAGTAACCCAACCAGAGGTACGATCCCCAAGGTGCTGATGGCCATCGATACCACGTTTCCGATGTAGCCATGCACATAAGCAGGCAAGCGCTGCGTGATCGCCACCGCCAGCGGCGGAGCCACCAGCGCACCCAGCACCGCGCTGGCCATCGCCACTTGCCAGCCGCCGCCATGCGTCAGCAATGCGGCCGGGACGACCGATACGATCGGAATGTAAGTAGGGTACCACCCGCGGGCTTGCCACTGGCCTCGCCAGGTTACGACCCCAACCAGCGATGCCAGGGCCTGCCCAGCCACTATCTGCATCACCAGCATCGAACCGTATGACGGTGCAGCCGGGGCCAACAGGTACGCCAGCAACACGCCCAGCAGCAGCCCGAGGCTGGCCAGTTCATTGCCAAAAAAAGGCGCTTCGCTGAAATCGGCCAGCCCGCGCCGCAGCGTCCAGACCACACCGTAGTCTGGCTTGTTGACGACCGGTTCCACTGGGGTGGGTTCACGGCATTGGCGTACCCATGAAGGGAAGCGCTTGCACAGGATGAAAGCCACGACACTTGCCACTGCCATGCCACTCACGTTGCCAACTACCACTGGCAATTGCAGGGGATAGCACAGGTAGTTGACTATCAGCAGGCTGGCCGGTGTGACCAGTAGAGCCCCCAGTACCGCCCCCGTGATCGTCACCCGCCAGCCCGCACCAAACAGCATCACCATGGCCGCCGGCAATGACACGAAGGCGACGAAGGTGGGTTGCCAGTTGCCACTGGCCAAGGTCCACCCCCACAACGCGTGGCTGAGCAGCAAGCCCAGGAACGAACTGGTGAACACCCATGGCCATAACCCGCTGCCATAGCAAATCGCAAAGCCCTGCCAGCGGTACCCTCGCACGTGGGCCCAGTGCGCCAGGCAAGCGCCCAGCAGCAGGCCCAGTGCGGGCAGCTCATGCTTGTAGAATGCCACCTCACTGATATCACCGACGATCCAGCGCAAGCGGCTCAGGGGCTGATCGAGCGTCGCCACCATTACTGCATAATCCGGCCATTGCCCATGGGCAAGGCTCGCAACGAGCGCCAGCAGCAGACAGGCAAAAATCAACACAGGCCAACGCTGCTGTCCTGAGAAGAGTAGCGTGTTCATTTGCGACTCCTCAACGTGGCATTGGCGCGTGCAAGCGGTAACCAAGATTGGCATCGTAGAGGTCGATACGCCGGTCCCGCGGCAGGTCGTTGAGGTTGTTCCAGATCGGCGCCGAGCGTGCACTGCTCAGATCTACATCGGCATAGAGAATTTCTTCGGCCTCTGCACTGCCCACTTCGCCGATCGGCCAGCCATTGGTACCGGCGATCAGCGAGCCCCCCAGGAAGCGCCCGCCCCGCTCGCTCCCGACACGGTTCGCGGCGGCGATATAAACGTTGTTGACATGCGCTGCGGTCATGGTCAGGTACGAGGCCATGCAGCGCCCTGCTTTATCGAACAAGGGTGGCGGGGTCCATACCCAGTTGTTGAGGCTGCAGATGATGTCGGCGCCTTGCCCCGCCATCAGACGCGGGACTTCCGGGAACCATATGTCCCAGCATATCAGCAGGCCGATACGGCCAATCGGCGTCTCGAATACCGGGAACCCCAGATCGCCGGGGGTGAACCAAAGTTTTTCCTGGTTCCAGAGGTGCGCCTTACGGTAGTGCCCGAGCCGGCCTTCAGGGCCAAACAGTACGGCGCTGTCGTAGAGCTTCAGCCCGTCGCGCTCGGAAAAACCTGCGGCCAGGTAAACCTGGTATTCCCTGGCGAAGTCTGCCCAGGCTTTCAGACTGGGGCCGTCCTGCAGCGTCTGTGCATGGGCATAGGCTTCGGCGCGGGAGTTGAAGGTGTAGCCGGTATTGGCCAGCTCAGGCAGCACTATCAGGTTGGCGCCTTCGCGTGCTGCGCGCCGGGCCAGTGCCAGACCATTACCCAAGTTGCGCTCACAATGCTCAAGACCGACCTGGGGGTCGTACTGGATGACAGCGATACGTACAGGGCTGACGGGGGAACAGGACTCAGACATGGCGGCTTCCTTTTTGTGGTTGTTTTGGAAGGACACCAGTAAAGCGATGTTGGGCTTGGGAGGGACAGTCAGGAGGGTCCTATGGGACCGTAGGGCAATCGCATGATCGCAGTAGGACTCCCCCTACAAAATGCCCCGTACGCCGCTATTTCCCAACCTGATAATGTGGGTAGTGCTTAAGGGTAAAGCCACCATTGAATTGCGCTGAAGTGTTGTTGCAGAGGTTGATGACCGTATCAATTGCCGTGCGCAAACACGGCTCGATCCACCCGGCGTCAACTGAGAAGGCGATATCCGACCCTGACCCGGCCATTTTCCAGCCTCTGCACCGCGCACACGGACGTATCTGTCAGCAGCCCGTCAGCTCTTTTCAGAAGGTGGTCATAAAGCGAGATCCCTCCCATGCCGACGTCCAGATACAAGAAGCTTTCGTCCAGGGCCGCAAGCCCCAGATAGGCAGGTCCTTGAAACGGCAATCCCCTGCAATCTTATAGAACCAACTGTGATGTTCTGGTGTTCTCCATGAGTTGAAGAACCTGAGAATGACCAATTGCGAGATCAGTTCAGGGGTGGTTATGCACCACCCGCCAACACCCACAGAACCGCAAGGCTCATGTGGATGCCAGCTTGAAGTTACGATGCGGGCGTTATGCCTTACACCGCCAGCGCACGCTCACGCAGCTCGCTGTTGAGGATGCGGTCGTTCTCGCTGTAATCGACCGGGCAGTCGATCACGTGCACGCCCGGGGTCTTGATGCAGTGTTCCAGCAGTGGCAGCAGGCCTTCGGCACTTTCCACGCGGTGACCGTTGGCACCGTAGGCTTCGGCGTATTTGACGAAGTCCGGGTTGCCGTAGTCCAGGCCAAAATCGGTGAAGCCCATGTTGGCCTGCTTCCAGCGGATCATGCCGTAGCCATCGTCACGCAGGATCACCACGGTGATGTGCATGCCCAGGCGGACTGCGGTTTCCAGTTCCTGGCTGTTCATCATGAAGCCGCCGTCCCCGCACACCGAGATCACCGGGCGGTCAGGGTGCACCAGGTGTGCCGCCATGGCCGATGGCAGGCCGGCGCCCATGGTCGCCAGGGCGTTGTCCAGCAGCACCGTGTTCGGCTTGTGCGCCTTGTAGTTACGGGCGAACCAGATCTTGTAGATGCCGTTGTCCAGGGCAACGATGCCTTCGGACGGCAGTACACGACGGATGTCGGCCACCAGGCGCTGCGGGTAGACCGGGAAGCGGTTGTCGTCAGCCCCTTCGGCGATCTGCGCTTCGTTGGCTTCACGGATGGCCAGCAGGCGGGTGAAGTCCCAGTGCGACGTGTCGTTCAGCGCTTCGCTGATCTGCCACACGGCGTTGGCGATGTCACCAATCACTTCGACCTGCGGGAAGTACACGGCATCGACTTCGGCGGAGCGGAAGTTGATGTGGATGACTTCGGTACCACCACGGACCATGAAGAACGGCGGCTTTTCGATCACGTCGTGGCCGATGTTGATGATCAGGTCGGCGGCTTCGACGGCGCGGTGAACAAAGTCACCCGACGACAGCGCAGCGTTGCCCAGGAAGCGCGGGTGGCGCTCGTCGACCACGCCTTTACCCATCTGGGTGGTGATGAACGGGATACCGGTCTTGTCGATCAGCTGTTTGAGGACCTTGGCGGTCATCTTGCGGTTGGCACCGGCGCCGATCACCAGGATCGGGTTACGGGCGTTCTGCAATTTCTCCACCGCCGCTTCGACAGCCTTGTGTTCGGCCAGCGGGCGGCGGTGCAGGCTACGCGGGATCGGCAGTGCGTCGGTCTGCTCGGCGGCGATGTCTTCCGGCAGTTCCAGGTGTACCGCACCCGGCTTTTCTTCTTCGGCCAGGCGGAAGGCTTCACGCATGCGGGCCGGGATGTTGTCGGCCGAGGCGAACTGGTGGGTGTACTTGGTGATGGGGTCCATCATGCCGCACACGTCAATGATCTGGAAGCGGCCCTGCTTGGACTTCTTGATCGGCTTCTGGCCGGTGATCATCATCATCGGCATGCCGCCCAGGTAGGCGTAGGCGCTGGCGGTGACCAGGTTGGTGGCGCCGGGGCCGAGGGTGGACAGGCTGACGCCGGTCTTGCCGGTCAGGCGGCCGTAGGTGGCAGCCATGAAGCCTGCAGACTGCTCGTGGCGGGTCAGTACCAGCTTGATCTTCGACTTGCGCAGGGATTCGAGCAGGTCGAGGTTTTCCTCACCGGGAATGCCGAACACATACTCGACACCTTCGTTTTCCAGGCATTGCACAACGACATCGGCGGCCTTGGCCATCTTGCTTGCTACCTCAAGTGATGGGACGGTGGAAGTCCGGAAATGCGCAGCACGGTGCGCTGGCATCACCAGGTTCAGGGGCAGGAGTGCCCTGAATCAAAGTCTTGACGTAGGGTTGGTACGGGAAAGTCACGTTAATGTGACTGCAATATTGTCGCAGCGACTATGAAAGCATACGCGGTCGCTGTGGGAGCGGGCGTGCCCGCGAAACAAGCAGCGAGGTGAATGGCACGGGCTTCGCCCGTGTTCGCGGGGCAAGCCCGCTCCCACAGGGATTCGAGCTGGGCTGAATTTTTTGCCCACAAAGACAAAACCCCTACCTGCATGCGCAGATAGGGGTTTTGCGAAATGAATCTTGACGATGACCTACTCTCACATGGGGAAACCCCACACTACCATCGGCGATGCATCGTTTCACTGCTGAGTTCGGGATGGGATCAGGTGGTTCCAATGCTCTATGGTCGTCAAGAAATTCTGTAGCCAGAATGTCCAGATGGACAGCCCAGCGAATTCGGATATGTGATGTTTGTGGTTTGTTGCGAACTTTCGGTTCGTATCATCTTCACCACCGCAATCTGCGTCAGCAAATTGCTTGGGTGTTATATGGTCAAGCCTCACGGGCAATTAGTATTGGTTAGCTCAACGCCTCACAGCGCTTACACACCCAACCTATCAACGTCGTAGTCTTCGACGGCCCTTTAGGGGATTCAAGATCCCAGTGAGATCTCATCTTGAGGCAAGTTTCCCGCTTAGATGCTTTCAGCGGTTATCTCTTCCGAACATAGCTACCCGGCAATGCCACTGGCGTGACAACCGGAACACCAGAGGTTCGTCCACTCCGGTCCTCTCGTACTAGGAGCAGCCCCTCTCAAATCTCAAACGTCCACGGCAGATAGGGACCGAACTGTCTCACGACGTTCTAAACCCAGCTCGCGTACCACTTTAAATGGCGAACAGCCATACCCTTGGGACCGGCTTCAGCCCCAGGATGTGATGAGCCGACATCGAGGTGCCAAACACCGCCGTCGATATGAACTCTTGGGCGGTATCAGCCTGTTATCCCCGGAGTACCTTTTATCCGTTGAGCGATGGCCCTTCCATACAGAACCACCGGATCACTAAGACCTACTTTCGTACCTGCTCGACGTGTTTGTCTCGCAGTCAAGCGCGCTTTTGCCTTTATACTCTACGACCGATTTCCGACCGGTCTGAGCGCACCTTCGTACTCCTCCGTTACTCTTTGGGAGGAGACCGCCCCAGTCAAACTACCCACCATACACTGTCCTCGATCCGGATAACGGACCTGAGTTAGAACCTCAAAGTTGCCAGGGTGGTATTTCAAGGATGGCTCCATGAGAACTGGCGTCCCCACTTCAAAGCCTCCCACCTATCCTACACAAGCAAATTCAAAGTCCAGTGCAAAGCTATAGTAAAGGTTCACGGGGTCTTTCCGTCTAGCCGCGGATACACTGCATCTTCACAGCGATTTCAATTTCACTGAGTCTCGGGTGGAGACAGCGCCGCCATCGTTACGCCATTCGTGCAGGTCGGAACTTACCCGACAAGGAATTTCGCTACCTTAGGACCGTTATAGTTACGGCCGCCGTTTACCGGGGCTTCGATCAAGAGCTTCGCTTGCGCTAACCCCATCAATTAACCTTCCGGCACCGGGCAGGCGTCACACCCTATACGTCCACTTTCGTGTTTGCAGAGTGCTGTGTTTTTAATAAACAGTCGCAGCGGCCTGGTATCTTCGACCGGCATGGGCTTACGGAGCAAGTCCTTGACCCTCGCCGGCGCACCTTCTCCCGAAGTTACGGTGCCATTTTGCCTAGTTCCTTCACCCGAGTTCTCTCAAGCGCCTTGGTATTCTCTACCTAACCACCTGTGTCGGTTTGGGGTACGGTTCCCAGTTATCTGAAGCTTAGGAGCTTTTCTTGGAAGCATGGTATCAACCACTTCGTCGCCTAAAGGCAACTCGTCATCAGCTCTCGGCCTTGAAATCCCGGATTTGCCTAAGATTCCAGCCTACCACCTTAAACCTGGACAACCAACGCCAGGCTGGCCTAACCTTCTCCGTCCCTCCATCGCAATAACTGGAAGTACAGGAATATTAACCTGTTTTCC
Source organism: Pseudomonas sp. PvP089 (assembly GCF_017875165.1). Taxonomy (NCBI): domain Bacteria; kingdom Pseudomonadati; phylum Pseudomonadota; class Gammaproteobacteria; order Pseudomonadales; family Pseudomonadaceae; genus Pseudomonas; species Pseudomonas sp. PvP089. The sequence goes on along the minus strand of NZ_JAGGME010000001.1, from coordinate 1,482,738 downwards.
ATCGACTACGCTTTTCAGCCTCGCCTTAGGGACCGACTAACCCTGCGTCGATTAACGTTGCGCAGGAAACCTTGGTCTTTCGGCGTGCGAGTTTTTCACTCGCATTGTCGTTACTCATGTCAGCATTCGCACTTCTGATACCTCCAGCAAGCTTCTCAACTCACCTTCACAGGCTTACAGAACGCTCCTCTACCGCATCACCAAAAGGTGATACCCGTAGCTTCGGTGCATGGTTTGA